>CAZFEE010000001.1:0-473568 GCA_964517395.1 uncultured Nocardioides sp.
AACGTCACAAACAATCTATGCATGACACACTGTTGAGTTCTCAAACATCACACGCCGCGAAGTTCACCGTTGCCGGATCTTCTTCGAGCTGATGCGCGCCGAAACCTTAGCTGTTCGTCCTGGTCTGTGCCAAACCTGCAAGGCTTGCTTTTCTGACCAGCACTCGAACCTCGGTCCAGAGCTGTGGTCGCGGGGCCGGAAGCCCTCCGGCTGACCGCCGTCTTGCTTCCCGCCGCACCCGGCGACACAGAGAACATTACGCACACTCCCGCAGAAGCACAAATCGGAACGACGTGACCCGGGCCACACCGCTCCGACAGGGGTGCTGGAGCGCTCCGGAGAGGCCACGTGGCGGCCTCCCCGGAGCGTCCGCTCAGCGCACGCGCACGCCTGCGAACCGCTTCTTCCCGCGCCGCAGCACCAGCCACGACGAGGCGATGAGGTCGCCGGCGGCGGGCACGTGGGCGGGGTCGTCGATGCGCACGTTGTTGACGTACGCACCCCCTTCGGCGACGGTGCGACGCGCCTCGCCCTTGGACGAGGCGAGCCCGCTGAGGGTGAGCAGCTCGACGATGTCCGGCAGGCCGGCGCAGCCGTCGAGGTCGTAGGTCCCGGCCTCGGCGAGCGCGGCCGCCAAGGTGGCGTCCGACAGGGTCGTCACGTCTCCCCCGCCGAACAGCGCCTGGGCGGCGGCCTTGGCGCTCTCGGTCTCGGCCGCGCCGTGCACCAGGGTGGTCACCTCGTCGGCGAGCACCTTCTGGGCCTCGCGCAGGAACGGCTTCTCCGCGTGCCGCGCCTCGAGCGCCTCGATCTCCGCCCGCGGCAGGAAGGTGAAGATGCGCAGCAGCTCACCGACCTTCTCGTCCTCGACGTTGAGCCAGAACTGGTGGAAGGCGTACGGCGCCATCAGGTCCGGGTCCAGCCAGAGCGCGCCGCCCTCGGTCTTGCCGTACTTGGTGCCGTCGGCCTTGGTGACCAACGGCGTGGCGAAGGCGTGGGCGGTGCCGCCCTCCGCGCGGCGGATGAGCTCGACCCCGCCGGTGAGGTTGCCCCACTGGTCCGACCCGCCGAACTGCAGGGTCACGCCGTGGCGGCGGAAGAGCGTCAGGAAGTCCATCGACTGCAGCAGCACGTAGGAGAACTCGGTGTAGCTGATGCCGGACTCCAGCCGCCGCCTCACCGTCTCGCGGGCCAGCATCCGGTTGACCGGGAAGTGCTTGCCGATGTCGCGCAGGAAGTCGATGACCGACAGGCCCTCGGTCCAGTCGAAGTTGTTGACCATGGTCGCGGCGTTCTCGCCCTCGAAGGACAGGAACGGCTCGATCTGGCGCCGCACCCGCGCGGTCCACTCCTGGACCGTGTCGAGCGAGTTGAGCGTGCGCTCCCCGGAGTCACGCGGGTCGCCGATCATGCCGGTGGCGCCACCGACGAGGGGGTACGGCGTGTGCCCGGCCCGCTGCAGCCGCATGGCGGTCACGATCTGCACCAGGTTCCCCATGTGGAGGCTCGGCGCGGTCGGGTCGAAGCCGACGTAGTAGCGGACGCTGCCCTCCGTGAGCGCCGCGCGGAGCGCGTCGCGGTCGGTGGACTCGGCCAGGAGGCCGCGCCACTCGAGGTCGTCGAGGAGGGTGGGGTCGACGGACACGTCGTACCTCTCTGTTCAGGTGCTGCTGGGACTTTCCCGCGTCCAAGGGTGCCGCATCGGAGGGCGCGCCCTCCAATGGGTTCACCGCGGGGTTCGCGGGTACCTTGCAAGCACCATGGAAGAACGACGGGTAGCCGACCGGTACGTGCTGCGGCGTGCCATCGGCCAGGGGGCCAGCGGCGCGGTGTGGCTGGCGCACGACGAGGTGCTCGGCCGGTCGGTCGCGCTGAAGCGCACCGTGGCCAGCGCCGGGCTGGACCAGCAGGGCGTGCGCGCCGAGCGGGAGGCGAAGCTCGCCGCCCAGGTCGCGCACCCGCACGTGGTGGCGGTCTACGACCTGGTCACCGACGACGAGGGCACCTGGCTGGTGATGGAGCACGTGGACGGCCCGGCGCTGTCCACCGTGGTGCGCGAGGCCGGTCCCCTGTCGCCCGACGACGCCGCCCGGCTGCTGGCGCCGGTCGCCGACGCGCTCGCGCAGGCGCACGCGCTCGGGATCGTGCACCGCGACGTCAAGCCCTCCAACATCCTGGCCGCCGGCGACGGCGGGGCCAAGCTCACCGACTTCGGCATCGCGCGCGGCGCGGAGGACGCCACGCTGACCCGCACCGGGCTGATCACGGGATCGCCGGCCTACCTCGCGCCCGAGGTCGCGACCGGTGAGCAGGCGAACCCCGCCAGCGACGTGTGGGCCCTCGGCGCGACCCTGGTCCACCTGCTGACGGGGCGGCCGCCGTACCACCGCGACGGGGCGGACAACGGCCCCCTCGCGGTGGTCTACCGGATCGTCCACGAGGGTCCGCCGGTCGTGCCAGAGGCGGGGTGGCTGGCACCGCTGCTGGCCAGCACCATGGCGCGCGATCCCGCCCAGCGGCCCACCATGGCCGCCGTGCGCGACCAGCTCGAGCTCAAGGGCGGTCTCGCCCAGCAGACGATGGCCCTGCCGCCGCTCGCCCCGCCCATCGGACCACCCGCCGGACCCCCCGCAGGACCGCCCACCGGTCCGCCGCCAGGGGTGGCGGTCGCGGCACGGAGCGCGGGGCGCCCGTTCCCGGTGCGGGTCGCGGCGGCCGTCCTCGGCGCCGCGGCGGCGATCGCGGTCGTGACGGCGCTGGCGCTGCAGGGCGGCGACGACGGGAGCGGCGGAAGCGGCGACCCGGAGGCGCGGCCCTCGGCCTCCAGCTCGACGACCGCCGCCTCGGCCGACCGGGTGCCGACGGCGGCCGAGATGGAGGACTTCGCCGAGCAGTACGTCCGCACGGCCGACAAGGACCCGCAGGCGGGGTTCGCGATGCTGACGCCGGCCTACCAGCAGAAGAGCCCGGAGTACGCCGAGTTCTGGGGCCCCATGAGCAAGCCCCGGATCCTCGAGATCAGCGCCGACCCCGACACCATGACGGTGACCTACACCTACCGCTACCACTTCCCGAAGCAGGGAAGCCGCACCGAGACGGTCACCCTGCAGCTGGTCCGTGAGGACGGCGAGCTCCTCATCGCGGGAACTGGCGAACCCTCTTAACCACCGCTCCGGCTGGGCTACCTTGACCCCGTGAGCGCGTACGACGCCCGGCTCACGGACCGGGTCCGGACCCGCGGCGTCCTCACCCCGGACGACGCCGCCCGCCTCCTGCTGCCCGTGGCCGAGGCCGTCGCGGCGCTGCACGCCCGCGGACAGGCCCACGGCGCGCTCTCCCCCGACGCCGTGCGGGTGGACGCCGAGGGCAGGGCCACGCTGATCGACCGGGCCGAGCTGGCCCCCGACCCGTCGTACGTCGCCCCGGACCCGAGCGCGGGCCTGCACGCCCGGCCCCAGGCCGACGACGTGTGGGCCCTGGCGGCGGTGCTGAACTACGTGACGACCCGCTCCACGCTGCCGGGCCGCGCCCGGGACACCGGCTGGCTGGCGCCCCTCGTCGAGCTGGCGCTCGTCACCGATCCGCGGGAACGGCCCACGATGGCGGACGTCGCGGACTACCTGCGGGCCCGGGTCCAAACCCCTGCCGCGCGCCGCCGCCCGTCCGGTCCGGTGCTCGCGATCGCCGGTGCCGCCGTCATCGCCGGTCTCGGCCTGCTCGGTGCCGCCCTGCTCTTCAACGGCTCCGAGGACGGCGACCGCGCGCCGCGGGCGCAGGAGCCGACGAGCCGGGCGAGCAGCAGCCCGGACGAGCCGGAGCCGACGGCGACCCGCTCGGCGGAGGCGGTCAGCGCGGAGGAGCTCGAGGACTTCGCCCGCGACTACGTCCGGACCGCGAGCGACGACCCGGACCGCGGGTTCGGGATGCTGACGCGGACCTACCAGGAGGAGAGCCCCCGCTACCGCGAGGTGTGGACCGCGATCCAGGACCCCGAGATCCTCGCCGTCACCCCGGACCCGGAGGCGCTGTCGGTGAGCTACACCTACCGCTACTCGCTGCCCGGCGGGGTCCGCCGGACCGAGGACATCACGCTGCGCCTGGTGCAGCGCGGCGACCGGCTGCTCATCGCAGGCGCATCGGCTCGCCGGCCGTAGCCGCTACGGCCGCCTCCACCCGGTCCGGGTCGCCGGCGACGAAGACGTACTCCACGTTGCGCAGTCGCCCGACCTCGCCGACCCGCTGCCCGGTGGGGCCGTGGATGCCGATCTGCGCGCCGACGTACCGCTTGCGGTCGAAGGCCAGGACGGCGACCTCGCGGTGCCCGGCGTCGCGCAGGGAGGTCGTCATCTCCTCGGCGCTGACCCAGGACTCGTCGTTGTAGGAGACCACGACGACTTCCGCGCGGATCCGGGACAGCAGGTCCGCCAGGGCCGCCGGCATCGTGCGACGGCTGTTGAAGACGCTGCGGCTCTCGCGGGCGTCGACGCGCTTGCAGGCGATGCCGTAGTGCTCGGGGGCGTCCCAGCGGACGAGGGTCTCCCAGATGTGGTAGTTCGAGAAGTACCGGTGCTGGTTGTACGGCGGGTCGACGTACACGAGGTCGGCGGGTGGGAGCGCGTCCACCGTGGCCAGCACGTCGCCGGCCACCGTGGCACCCGCACCCGGCAGCAGGACCGGCGCGCGGAGGTCCAGCTCGGCGTAGGCCCGCGGCGCCCACTCCTTGAGGTAGGCCATCTGCACGCCGGTCGTGGAGTCCACCCGGTCCGCGGCCAGCATCAGGCTCGTGAGCAGCAGCGGCCGCAGCGGGCTGCCCGGCGGGTGGTCGCGCTCGATCGCGTCCCGCACCGCGTCGACCCGTTCGCCGTTGCGGGGCTGGAAGAAGCGCGCACGCTCGCAGAAGGTCTCGGTGAAGTAGCCCCGGCGCCCGGGCAGTGCCGCGAGCCGCGCCAGCTCGGCGTCGAGCGCGCGGTGGTCGACGGTGTCGGCGTCCGTGGCGACGTAGCAGTCGCTCAGCACGGTGGAGTACGACGCCAGGTCGGCCGCGGTCACGAACAGTCCGCGGCGCTTGAACTCCTGCGCGACCCGCGTCGTCCCGGTGAACAGGTCGACGGCCGTGCGCGCACCGGCAGCGACGGCGATCTCCCCCAGCGCCGGCACCAGGGTGCGCTTGGAGCCGAGGTACTTGATCACGGACCGCAGCGTACGGGTGGCACGGACCACATCCGGTCAGGCGAGGTGTGAACGCGCCACGCCGCGGGAAGGCAGCCCCCCGTCCAGTCATTCCGGGAGAGGAACCCATGTCCGTCAAGCTCGCCATGCCCGCCGCCCTGCTCGCCGTCCTCGCGCTCAGCGCCTGCCAGGACGACGAGCCCACCACGGGCTCCGACGACCCGACCACCGAGGCCACCGAGTCGGAGTCGCCGACCGAGACCCCGACCGAGTCCACCGAGGCGACCGAGTCCGCGTCCGAGGGCACCGCGCCCGCCGGCGACGTGACCGCCCCCGGCACGGAGCTCAAGATCGGCGACACCGCCGTCCTGCCGCTGACCTACGGCACCGAGGGCACCGCCACCGTCGAGGTGACCGTCACCGGCATCACCGAGGGCAGCAGCGCCGACCTCGAGGCCGCCAAGGTCAAGAACGCCGCCGACTTCACGCCGTTCTACATCAACCTGGACCTGAAGATCCTGTCCACTGGCGACAAGGGCTTCGGCGGCTACACCCCCGGCAGCGACTTCGACGGTCTCACCGGCGAGACCAAGGCAGGCAGCCTGATCGTGATCGGCGACTTCGCGCCGTGCGACAGCGAGGGCTTCGAGTACGACTCCAAGGCCGGCGACACCGCCAAGGGCTGCGTCCCCGCGCTCGCGACCAAGGGCTCGGTCGTCGACGGCGTGCAGTTCAGCGGCGGCCCGGACGACGCGGGCTACGACCAGTTCGACGGCAAGCCCGTCGTCTGGCGCTGACCTCGCCTGCTCCCCCGTCACCGCCCCGGCCGGCCCACGTGAGCCCGGCCGGGGTGGTGTGCTTTCCGGGGCCTCCGGGCACCGCGGGGCCATGGGCAGCATCCGCGTCGGCACGTCCGGCTGGTCCTACCGGGGCTGGCACGGTGACTTCTACCCGGCGGACCTGCCGCGCCGCGAGGAGCTGGCCTACCTCTCCCGCCGGCTGACGTCGGTCGAGGTCAACGGGTCGTTCTACGCGCTGCAACGGCCCTCGTCGTACCGGGCCTGGCGGGAGGCGACCCCCGACGACTTCGTGCTCGCCGTCAAGGGCGGGCGCTTCATCACCCACCTCAAGCGGCTGCGCGACGTCGAGGCGCCGCTCGCCAACTTCTTCGCCTCCGGCGTGCTCGCGCTGGGCCCGCAGCTCGGGCCGGTGCTGTGGCAGCTGCCCGAGAGCCTGCGGTACGACGCCGCGCTCCTGCGCGACTTCTACGACCTCCTGCCGCGCACGCACGCCGAGGCGGCCGCCCTGGCCGCGCGGCACGACGACCGGCTGGCCGAGGACCGGGTCGTGACGTCGTACGAGGTGGAGGGGGCGGTGCGGCACGTGCTGGAGTTCCGCGACCCCGGCTTCTGCACGCCGGGCGCGCTGGAGCAGATGCGGGAGCACGGCATCGGCTGCGTCGTGGCCGACACCGGCGGGAAGTGGCCGGAGGCCGACGCGGTCACCAGCGACGTCGTGCACGTGCGGCTGCACGGCTCGCCGCGGCTCTACCACTCCGGCTACACACCGGACGCGCTCGACCGGTGGGCCGAGCGCTGCCGGGCGTGGGCGCGGGAGGCCGACGTCTTCGTGTACTTCGACAACGACGCCGAGGGGCATGCGCCGCACGACGCGGTCGGGTTGCTGCGCCGGGTGACCTGACCCGGCTCGGGTACTGCCCGGCGCATGGCCGTCCTCGTCACCTTCCTCTTCGTCTTCCAGCTGCTCGTCGGGAGCTACATGTACGGGTCGGTGCTGGGTGCCGGACAGTGGTCGAGCAACGCGCGGGCCACGCGCATCCCCGACCTGGTGGCGTTCGCGCACCCGCTCGCCGCGGTGGTAACCCTGGCGATCTGGGTGGGCCACATGGTCAGTGACCGCACCGGGTTCGCCTGGGCGACCCTCGTCGCGCTGCTCGTGACCGCGTCCGGCGGCGCCGTGATGGCGCTGAAGACCCGGCAGGGAGGGCCGTACGTCGACCGGCCCGGCAAGCACCAGGGCGTGCTCGAGCCCGGCTCCCCCGCCGAGATCCGGGTCGCGGAGAAGCAGATCCCGGACCTCGCGATCAAGCTCCACGGCGGCACGTTCGTGCTGCTCGTCGTCGGCACGCTGCTCGTCGCGCTCGGGGTCTGAGCCCGGCACCGCTGCCGCCCGTCGAGCGCGGGAGGCTCTAGGGTGTGGGCGCACAGGGGGCGGTAGCTCAGTCGGTCAGAGCAGAGGACTCATAATCCTTGGGTCGTGGGTTCGAGCCCCACCCGCCCTACGGAGCGCAGCCGTCGCACCTCCCGGACGGCGAGTGCGAGCAGCACCACCCCGATCGCGGCCGCGATCGCTGCGACGGGACGGCTGTCGGGCGGTCCCTCGGTCAGGCGGCCGGCGCTGAGGAGCCCGAGCAGGAGGCCGGCGCCCGCCAGCAGGACCACGTGGGTGCGGAAGGTCTCGCGCGCGGGAGCGGCGAGGAGCAGGCGCAGGTTGCGGACGATGCAGTACCCGAGCCAGACGGCGAGCAGGACCTCGAGGACCGTGACCGCGAGCGAGCGGTCGGCAACCTCCCAGAAGTCGGGGCCGAGGACCGCAGGCAGGAAGACGCCGGCCTGGACGAACAGCCACGGCAGGTGGCGGCTGACCACGGTGCCCTGCGCGCGTGCCATGGCCGGATGCTAGTCGAGCGGCGAGTCCGGGATCAGGTGGAAGCCCTGGGCCTCCCCGATGAGGGTGTAGGCGAGGGCCCGGGTCAGCGGGGCGGCGCCGGCGCCGGTCGCGTCACGCGGGATGCCGTCCGGGTCCTCGGCGGCGACCACGAGGGAGAGGGCGGCGCTCGCCCGGGTGACGAGCGGCGCCCGGTCCGGGGTGGCGGGCAGGCCGTGGGCGGCGGTGAGGGTGACGTCGTCGAGCGCGGCGTCCAGCGCGTCCAGCGCGCCCTCGTCGCGGACCCGGACGACGACGGCGGTCAGCTCCCCGACGGTGGTACGACGCGCGCCGGAGCGGCCGGTCGCGTGGACGAGAAGCGCCTCACGACAGCCGTCGAGGCGCGGGACGCGCCCGTCGAGGCGGAGCACCTCGGAGGCCGCGCGGCAGGAGACGACGGAGGCGACGTCGGCGTCCAGGCCGGGCTCCCAGTCGTCGTAGAAGGCCTCGCCCTCGCGCAGGTGGGCGGCGGTGCCGGGCAGCCAGTCGCTGCGCGGGACGGGGGTGTCGACGAGGGTGACGACGAGCGCGCCGAGGCCGAGCCAGAGGGCGGCGACGACACCGCCGCGCACCACCCACCCGCGCGTCGAACGCTCGACGCCGAAGGTCGCGAGGAGGACGGCGGTGAGGGGCAGGAGCAGCAGCAGGGACCAGCCGATGCCGACGAAGAGGTCGCCGGCGCCGTACGTGCCGATGGCGTCGTCGTAGCGCGCGGCACGGTCGCCGTTGTCCCGCTTGCCGGGGATGGCGCTCATGGTGACGACGAACAGGACGAAGAGCACGATCCCGCCGGCCCACGTCCAGGTCCGCCGGCCCCGGGCGCGGTGGAGCAGGCCCAGGCCGGCGAGCAGGGCGAGCAGCGCCAGCAGCAGGGTGAGGACGACGGACCAGGTCTCACGGCCCTCGGTCAGTCCGTAGACCCCGGCCGCCAGGGCGTCGGAGGCCACGCGTCCGACGGCGAAGGCACCGACGAGGCCGGCGAGCGCGGCCAGGACGAGCACCACGGTGCCGGCCTTGCCGGCGGCCGACGTCGTTCCCCGCGCGCGCACGGGCCAGATCCTACGAGTCGCTCTGGGAGCATGACGCCATGGACACCCTGCGCTCGATCACGCTGTTCCTCGCCGCGGCCGTCGCCGAGATCGGCGGGGCCTGGCTGGTCTGGCAGGGCGTCCGCGAGCACCGCGGCTGGCTCTGGATCGGGGCGGGCGTCCTCGCGCTGGGGGCCTACGGGTTCGTGGCGACGCTGCAGCCGGACGCCCACTTCGGGCGGATCCTGGCGGCGTACGGCGGGGTGTTCGTGGCCGGCTCCCTGGTGTGGGGCATGGTCGCCGACGGCTTCCGCCCGGACCGGTACGACGTCGTGGGCGCGCTGGTGTGCCTCGTCGGGGTCGCGGTGATCATGTACGCGCCGCGGTCGGCGTAGCGCCGACGGGCGGGGCGTCGAGGAGCATCGCGAGCCAGCGGGCGGGCGCCCAGCCGAGCTCGGCGCGCTCGGCCGCGGTCATCGACGCCACGCAGCGCCGCCAGGACTCCACCCGCGCGAGCCGGGCCAGCTGGAGCGAGGCGGGCAGCGCGGCACGCAGCGCCGGCAGCGGCGCCAGGTCGCTCCAGGCCTCGAGCCCGGCGTCGGCGATGCGCCGCAGCCGCGGGTCGTCGTCGGGTGCGCCGAGCGCGCGTTGCGCGGCGACGAGGGGCATGAGCAGGTTGCCGATCGGGTCGCCGACGACCGCGTCGCCGAAGTCGAAGAAGCGGAGCGTCCCCTCGGACGGGACGACGTTCGCGGCATGCAGGTCGTTGTGCACCAGGGTCAGCGGCAGGTCGAGCTCCTCGACCTGGTCCGCCCAGCGGTCGACGGTGGGCAGCAGCCGCTCGAGGCGGTGCGCGAGGTCCGGCGCCAGCCGCCGCGGGTCCTCCGGGGGCAGGGCGGCGAGGCGGCCGACGGCGTCGGCGACGTAGGTCGAGGCGTCGGCGGGGTCGAGCACCGTGAGCCGGGTGGCGAGACCGGTGGCGACCAGGCGGCGCTGGAGCGCCGCGGCCTCGGCGACCACGCGGCACCAGGTCGCGACGTCGCCGCCGCAGCCCCGCACGTCGAGGGTCGGGCCGAGGTCGGCCGTCAGCAGCAGGTCGCGGTCAGGGTCGGCGGCCAGCACCGGGACGAGCTGGTCCGGGGCCAGCCGGGCCAGCTCGGCGACGAGCCGTGCCTCGTGGGCCTGGCCGGGGCAGTTCTGCTTGGCGTACGACGTTCCCGACGCCGCATGCACCCGCCACACCGCGGACCAGGGCTGCCGCCCGACCGGCTCGACCGTGGCGTCCTCGCCGACGGCGTCGGACACGAAGGCACGGAGGCCGGCGAGGAACTCCTCGCCGGACCAGACCGCGCTCGTCCACGTGCTCACGTTCGCAGGGTGACCCACCGGCCCGGTCCGGCGCCAGCGGTTTCTCAGCCGCGCATCCGGAAGCCCGCGGGCGGCGTACCGCCGCCGGGGAAGCCGCCGCCCCCGAAGCCACCGGGTCCCTGCTCGCTGTCGCCGCTGGGGAGGTCGGCGTCGAGGTCGGCGAGGACGACCTCGTCGCCCGCGTCGAGACCGTCGGTGACCTCGATCGCGGTGGCGCCGACGATGCCGGTGGTGACCCGCACCTGCCGTGCCCGGCCGTCCTCGACGACGGTGACCGAGCCGTCGTGCACCGCGGAGGCCGGCACCACCACGACGTCCTCGGCGGCGCCCACCACGGCGGCGACCGTCGCGGGCATGCCGTCGGCGAGGCCGAGGTCGCGGTCGTCGAGGACCACCTGGACGAGGTACGTCGGGTCGGCGCCCTCGCTCGTCGTGCTGGTCGGCACGTGCTCCACCCGGCTGACCGCTCCCTTCAACGCGTCGGTGGCGCCCGCCGGGGTCACCTCGACGTCGAGGCCCGCCTTCAGGCGGGCGGCCTGGGTGGCGCTCACCTCGGCGGCGACGGTGGTGAGGCCCGGAGCGACGACGGTCGCGACGGTGTCCCCGGCCGCGACCGTGCTCCCGGCGGCGACGGCGAGGTCGACCACGGTGCCGTCGGCGGGCGCGCGGACCACGGCGCCGGCGAGGTCGGCGCGGGCGGAGGCGAGCTCGGCCCGGGCCTTGTCGATCGAGGCCTGGTCCTGGGCCAGGGTGGCGGCGGTGACGGTCGGCCCGGCACCACCCGTGCCACCCGTGCCGCCCGAGGCCTCCGGGGCCGTCGGGGTGGACGCGGCGGGTGTCGAGGCGGCGGAGGGGCTCGCCGTCGCGGAGTCCTGCACCGCGGCGAGTGCCTCGGTGAGCGTGCCGCTGAGCGTCTCCAGCGCGGTCTGCAGCGCGGTCTGCGCCTCGGACGCGGTCGACTGCGCGGACTGCACCGCGGCCAGCGCGTCGGTGCAGTCCTGGCTGAGGACGGCGCTCGCCGCGGGCTCCGTCGTGGCGCCGTCGGTGGCGGTCTCCGCGGGTTCCACGGGCTGCGTGGGCTGGGTGGGCTCCGTGGTGACCGGGTCGGCGCAGGCCTCCTGCTGGGCGGTGAGCGCGGTCCGCGCGGCGGAGAGGGCCCGGGACGCCGAGCTCTGGGCCTTCACCACGGCGTCCTGCTGGGCGGTGAGCTGCCGGACGTCGACGGCGCTCGCCGGGGCCTTCGTGGAGGTCTTCGTGGAGGTCTTCGCGGCCGACTTCGCCGGGGAGGTCGCGGCGGAGGAGGTCGTCGCGTCGGAGGCGGTGGTGACGGCGCTGGTCTGCGCGTCACGGTCCTCGGCGAGCTGCGCGGTGGCGGAGGCCAGGCCGGAGCGCGCCTTGTCGACGGCCGCGCGCAGCGACGCGCGGTCGAGCACCGCCACGACGTCTCCCTCCTCGACCTCGTCGCCCTGGGCCACGGCGACCCGGGCGACCGTGCCGCCCGTGCCGAACGCCAGGTCGGAGCTGCCGGCCGGCTCGATGACGCCGGAGACGGTGAGCTCCTGCTCGACCGAGCCGACGGTGGCATGGACGGTCCGGTACGACGGGCTGTCGTCGCCCACCGCGCCGTACGCCGCCACGCCCGTTCCGGCCAGGGCCAGCGCGGCGAGCGGGAGGGCGATGCGGCGGGAGCGGATCAGCGTGCGCACTGGCCGTCCTCCGCATCGCTGACCCGGACCGTGGACGCCGTGACGGCGCCGGTGTCGTCGGCATCGCCCTGGACCTGCACGCAGCGGCCCTGGGTGAGCGCCGCGGAGGTGGCCGCCACCTGCTGGGTGTAGGTCGTCGCGGAGTCCACCGTCACGGTGACGTCGCCGTTCGGCCCCTCCACCACGAAGCCGGTGCCGGAGACCGACGTGACCTCGCCGACCGTGCCGAAGCCGCCGGGCCGTCCGCCGCCGCGGCCCTGGAAGTCGGACGGCAGGTCGGACGGCAGGTCGGACGGCAGGTCGGTGGGCATGTCCGTGGGCATGTCGGTCGGCATGCCGCTCGGGCGATCGCCGTTGCCCGGACCGCCGCCGAACCCGCCGGTGCAGCCGTCGTCGGTCGCGGGCGAGACCGCGACGGAGGACGCCGTGACCGCGGTGGGGGCGCTGTCGGTGCCGGCGGAGGCGGAGCCGGTGTCCGTCGTACGGACCACGACGCACACGCCGGCGGCGACGTCGGCGAGGGTCGCGGCGGCCTGGTCGGTGACCTCGGTCCGGTCCGTGACGGTGACGGCGACCTGGCCGGTCATCGGGCTCTGGACCTGCAGGACCTTGCCGTCGACGGCCGCGATGAGGCCGAAGGCCCCGGGCATCCCGCCAGCGGGACCGCCGTTGCCGGGCGCTGCGGCGGACGGCGCGGCCTGGGCAGCGGTGTCGTCCTGCGCGTCGTCGGAGCCGCAGCCCACGAGCAGGGCCGCGAGCGCGAGCCCGCAGGCCACGGTGCCGGCGGGCCGGGTCAGGGACGTGAGGGTCATGGGGTTCTCCTTCATTGCGTCACTCGCTGCGGAGTGCGTCGATCGGGGTGAGACGGGCGGCGCGGCCGGCGGGGTAGACCCCGAAGCCGACACCGAGGGCGAGGGAGGTGGCGAGCGCGGCGACGGTGGCGAGCGCCGAGATCGCCACGGTCTGGTCGATGAGCCGCGGGAGCATCTGGGCGCCCACGACGCCGACCAGCACACCGACGACACCGCCGGTGAGGCCGAGCAGGGACGCCTCGACGAGGAACTGCCGGCGGATCACCCGCGGCGCGGCGCCGAGCGCCTTGCGCAGGCCGATCTCGCGGATCCGCTCGGTGACCGAGACCAGCATGATGTTCATGACGCCGATCCCGCCGACGAGCAGCGAGATGCCGGCGACGCCGCCGAGCAGCACGGTGAAGGTCCGGTTGGTCTCGTTCGCGGTCTCCACCAGCGACTCCTGGGTGGCGATGGAGAAGTCCGCGGAGGCGGTCGTGACGTCGTGGCGGTTGGCGAGCAGCGCCTGGACCTCCTGGTACGCCGCCGCCAGGGTCTCCTCGCTCGCGGCCTCCACGTAGATCGTGGAGACCGTGTCGGCGGTGCTGCCGGTGAGCCGGCTGGCCGTGCCGACGGGGACGACGGCCTGGTCGTCCTCGCTCGTCCCGCTCGACGAGGCACCCGAGGCGCTCAGCACGCCGATGACGGTCAGCCGGGTGCCGTTGACGGTGACCTGCTGGCCGACCGGGCTCCGGCGCCCGAACAGCTCCGACGCGGTGTCCGCGCCGATCACCGTGACCGGGCTGCCCGCGGCGGCCTCGTCGGCGGTGAAGAACCGGCCGGCGGACAGGTCGCGGCTGCGGACGTCGAGCCAGGCGGTCGTCGTACCGACGAGGGAGGTGGTCCAGTTCGTGCCGCCGTTGACGAGGGAGACCGAGGAGGACGTCGTCGGCGCGACGGCCGCGGCGTCCGGCACCACCGACGGGTCGGCGATCGCCGTCGCGTCGGCGAAGGTCAGCGTCGAGGCCGAGCCGAAGCCGCCGCGCTGGCCGGCGCTGTCGGTGCTGCTGCCGGGCGAGACGATGAGCAGGTTCGAGCCGAGGGCGTCGATCTGGTCCTCGACCTCCTGCTGCGCGCCCTGGCCGAGCCCGACGGTCAGGATCACCGACGAGATGCCGATGACGATGCCGAGCACGGTCAGCGAGGAGCGCAGCCGGTGCGCACGGATCGCGGCCAGCCCGGAGCGGACCGTCTCCCACCAGCTCATCGCACACCCACCGCGGCGGTGGGACGGTCCTCGGTGATGAGGCCGTCGTCGATGACGAGGTTGCGCCCGGCGCGGGCGGCGACGTCCGGCTCGTGGGTGATCAGCACGATCGTGCGGCCGGCGGCGTGCAGCTCGTCGAGGAGCGCGAGCACGTCGGCCGTCGAGCGGGAGTCGAGGTTGCCGGTCGGCTCGTCGGCCAGCAGCAGGGCGGGCTCGGTCACCAGGGCCCGGGCGACCGCGACCCGCTGCTGCTGCCCCCCGGACAGCTCGCCGGGCCGGTGGTCGAGGCGGTCCGCCAGACCCACCTTGGCGAGCGCGGCGGCAGCGCGGTCGCGGCGCTCGGAGCGGCTCACGCCGGCGTACACGAGCGGGAGCTCGACGTTGCGCAGCGCGGTCATCGACGGCAGCAGGTGGAACTGCTGGAACACGAAGCCGATCCGCCGGTTGCGGATCGCGGCGAGCGCGGTCTCGTCGAGGCGGGAGGTGTCCTCACCGGCGAGCACGTAGCGCCCCTCGGTGGGGACGTCGAGGCAGCCGAGGAGGTTCATCAGGGTGGACTTGCCCGACCCGGAGGGGCCGATCACGGCGACGTACTCCCCCGCCGCCACGCTGGTGTCGATGCCGCGCAGGGCCTCGAACTCCACCGTCCCGGAGCGGTAGGTCTTGCGGACGCCCTCGAGCTCGATGATCGCGCTCACTGGCCGCCACCTCCGGGGAAGCCGCCGGCCGGACCGCCGCCGGGGAAGCCGCCGCCGTTCTGCATCCGCTCCTGCATCTGCTGCTGGAACTGCTGCATGTCCTGGTCTCCACCCGAGCCGCCGGGGCCGGCGAAGCCGGGCACCTTCACGACGTCGCCCTCCGCGAGGCCGGTGAGCACCTCGGTGACCATCCCGGAGGCCTCCCCGGTGGTCACCACGGCACGGGTGGTGGCGCCGGTCGCGGGGTCGGTGACCTTGTCGACGTACGTCGTGTCGCCGTCGGTCCGCAGCGCACGGCTGTCGACCGTGAGGACGTCGGCGCGCTGGCTGACGACGAGGGCGAGGTCGGCGGAGGTGCCGGCGAAGAGGTCGTCGCGGGTGCCGGTCACCTCGACGGTCACCGGGAAGGCCGCCGCACCGGAGGAGTCGGTCTCCGCGACCAGGCCGACCTCGGCGACCGTGCCGTAGACGGTCTCGTCGATGCCGCTCACCGTGATCTCCGCCTGCAGGCCCTTCTTCACCTTCCCGACGTCGCTGCTGGAGACCGTGGCGTCGACCACGAAGTGGCCGGTGGACACCACGGTGACGGTGCCGCTGGACGTGCTGGAGGTGGAGGTGTCCGTCCCCGTGCCGGGCTGGCTCGCGCCACCCCCGCCGGAGCCGGCGGTGTCGCCGACCTCCAGGCCGACGTCGGTGACGGTGCCCGCGATGGTGGAGCGCAGCACCGCACCGTCCACGGCGTCCTCCGCCTCGGCCAGGCTGGACTCCGCCGCCAGGACCGCCGCGTCGTCGGCGGCCTCCTGCTCGTCGGAGGCCCCGTCGGAGAGGTGCTCCGAACGCGCCGTCCGGGCCGCGGTCAGGGCGCTCTCGGCGGCCTCCTGCTCGGCCTGGAGCACGTCGTCGTCGATGGCCGCGAGCTTCTGGCCCTTCTTCACGGTGTCACCGGGCTGGACGTACACCTGGGTGACGGTGCCGCTCGCACCGAAGGACAGCTCCTCGGTCGTGCGCGCCGCGACGGTGCCGCTCGCGGTGACGGTCTGCTTGAGGGTCTGGGTGGAGACGGTCGCGGTCGTGGAGGCGGCCGCGGCCGGCTCGTCGTCGCGCAGCAGCAGCCACGCGCCGGCGGCCGCGGACAGCAGCACCAGGGCGGAGAGGACGAGCACGAGACGCCGTGGACGGCGTACCCGGGTCAGCAGCTTTCGGATCACGTCACGGACCCTGGCGGTCCGGACTGTGCCGTCCGTCTGGGTGCCCTATGAGCTGCCTGTGAGGGTCAGCGGCGCGGGAGCCGGACCCGGACGACGGTGTCGCCCGGGACGCTCGCGAGCGCCACGGTGCCGCCGTGCGCCGCGACGATCGCCTGGACCAGCGCGAGCCCGAGACCGATCCCGTCGGAGCGGTGGCGCGCCGCGTCGCCGCGGGTGAACCGCTCGAAGGCCGTGCCGACCAGGTCCGGGGGGAAGCCCGGACCGTCGTCGTGGACGTCGAAGCCGTCGGGGCGGACGGTGACGGTGACGGTGGTGCCGGCGGGGGTGTACTTGCGGGCGTTGGCCAGCAGGTTCGTCACCACCTGGTGCAGTCGGTGGCCGTCGCCCCGCACCTCGATCGGCTCGCCGTCCTCGGGCAGCACGATCTGCCAGCGGTGCGCGGGGTCGACCACCCGCGCGTCGTCGACGGCCTCCAGCAGCAGGCGGGTCAGGTCGACCGGCTCCTCGGCCAGCGGACGGCCGGCGTCCAGCCGGGCGAGCAGCAGCAGGTCCTCCACGAGCGTGGTCATCCGGCCCGCCTCCTCCTGCACCTTCGCGAGCGCCACCGCGGCCGTCTCGGCATCCCCCTGGCGGCGGGCGAGCTCGGTGTAGCCCGCGATCGTCGTCAGCGGCGTCCGCAGCTCGTGGGAGGCGTCGGCCACGAACTGCCGCACCTGCTGCTCGCTGCGGTGCCGCGCCGACAGCGAGGACTCCACGTGGGCGAGGAGCTGGTTGAGGGCCAGACCCACCTGGCCGGCCTCGGTGCGCGGGTCGGTGAGACGCTCCGGCACGCGCTCGGTCACCCCGATCTCCCCCGACTCCAGGGGCAGCTCGGCCACGGCGTGGGCGGTCGCGGCGACCTCGGTCAGCGGGCGCAGCTGGCGTCGTACGACAGCGGTGCCGACGACGCCCGCGACGAGGATGCCGAGCAGGGCCAGCGCCGCCTCCCAGCGGACGAGGGAGGCGGTCGCGTCGTCGACGTCCTCGGTGGGCAGGCCGACCACGGCGGTCGCGCCGGAGCGGGTGGTCTCGGAGGCGATCCGGTAGCTGCCGAGGCCCGGCAGGTCGACGGTGTGCGGCGTCTCGGCACCGTCCGTGCGGAGCAGCTCGGCCACCGCGGTCGACAGCGTCTCGTCGGTGTCGTCACCGGCCGGGACGTACCAGCCGCGGGCGACCTCGTCGTCGTAGAGCAAGGTCACCTGGCCGGGCTGGCCGAAGCGGGGCCGCACCTCGCCGCCGCTGGGCGGGACGACCGGGAAGCCCGCGCCACCGGGTCCGTCGAAGCGGTGCGCCGCCTCGGTCACGTCCCGGTCGAGCCGGTCCATCTGGTACGACCGCATCGCCAGCGTCGTGACGGCCCCGATCAGCAGGGTCACCACCGCGACCAGCGTCACCGCGGTGACGACCAGGCGTGAGGTCAGCGAGCGCGGCAGCAGTCCGCGCATCAGCCCGCCGGCTTCAGCACGTAGCCCGCGCCGCGCATGGTGTGGATCATCGGCTCCCGGCCGGCGTCGATCTTCTTGCGCAGGTAGGAGATGTAGAGCTCGACGACATTGGCCTGGCCGCCGAAGTCGTAGTTCCAGACCCGGTCGAGGATCTGCGCCTTGCTCAGCACCCGCCGGGGGTTGCGCATGAGGTAGCGCAACAGCTCGTACTCCGTGGCGGTCAGGTTGACCTCCTCCCCCGCGCGGGTCACCTCGTGGCTGTCCTCGTCGAGCACGAGGTCGCCCACCACCAGCGTGGAGCGGCTCTGCTCGACGGCGGTGCCCGCCCGTCGTACCAGCGCACGGAGGCGGGCCACCAGCTCCTCCAGGGAGAAGGGCTTGGTGACGTAGTCGTCGCCGCCCGCCGTCAGCCCCGCCACCCGGTCCTCCACGGCGTCGCGGGCGGTGAGGAAGAGCACCGGCACCGTCGGGTCGTCGGCACGGATGCGCCGCAGCACCTCCATGCCGTCGTAGTCGGGCAGCATCATGTCGAGGACGACCACGTCCGGGCCCTGCCCGCGCACCGCGGCCACGGCCTCCCCGCCCGTGTGGGCGGTCTCGACCGCCCAGCCCTCGTAGCGCAGCGCCATCGCGACGAGCTCGGCGATGTTGACCTCGTCGTCGACGACGAGGGCACGCAACGGGGTTCCGTCGGGGCGGGTGGCGGTCTCGGTCATGACCCTCACACTGTGCCACCAACCTGTGACCTCGCTGTGGATCCCTTGTGGGCAGGGATAGGAGTTCCATCGGTGGACCACAGGCTGCGCACAGCCACGCACGGCAGGCTCCCGGACATGAGCGAGAACCAGAACCCCGCGCCGGGCTCGCCCGCGGACCCGGCGCAGCCCGCCGCCGAGACCGCGCCCCTTGCCCCGCCGGCAGCGACGGCCGCCCCCGCCGACCCGCTGCCGGCGGCCGGACCCGTCCCGACGAAGGTCCGCTGGCGCGACCGCGCCTACGGCCTGCGCTCCGTGCTCGCCGTCGCCCTCGCCGGGCTGGTCGTCGGCGCGGGAGCCGGGGTCGGCACCGCCCTGCTCGTCGACGACGACCACGGCGACCGACCCGGCCGGCACTGGCTGGAGGAGGGGCCGGGGCGTCGCGGTGACTTCCCGGGCTGGCGCGACGGCGGTCGCGGCTTCCCGCCGCCACAGCCGGGCCGACCCGGCCAGCCGGACCAGCAGCAGGCGCCGCAGCAGGACCAGAGCGAGGGCGCGACCAGCTGACCTACCAGCCGTAGGCCGCGTCGATGGCCTTCCAGTACGCCGCGGTGTCGTGGGCGTTCTGCCCCGGCGCGGCCAGCAGCACCTTCGGCAGCCGCGGGACGCAGCCGCGGCCCTTGCAGTCCTTGACCCGCGGCCACAGGTCGTCGAGCGCGGTGCGCACGGCGGCGTACGCCGGGTCGTCGGCGACGTTGTCGTCCTCGCGGGGGTCGGTGACGAGGTCGTAGAGCTCGGCCTCCCCGCCGCGGTAGCGGGTGTAGGAGTACCGCCCGACCCGGATCCCGATCGTGGTCCGCAGGTCGGTGAACTCCGGGTCGCGCCCGCGGGCGGTGAAGACCGCCTCGGTGACGACCGGCGTGGACCAGCCCTGGTCGCCCCGGACGAGGGTCCGGACCCGGCTGGTGCCGTCCGCGAGCAGCGGCGCCTTCGCCTCGGCGAGGTCGAGGATGGTGGCGGTGAGGTCGACCGTCGTGATGGGGTCGTACCTCTTCTGCGCGGTGCGCAGGCCGGGACCGGTGACCAGCATCGGCACCCGCAGGGACGGCTCCTGGGCACGGACCTTGGTCATGCCCAGGCCGTGCTCGCCGATGATCATCCCGTTGTCGGAGGTGAACGCGAACACCGTGCGCTCCCACTCCCCCGAGCGCTGCAGCTCCGCGACCAGGCGGGCGATGTTGCGGTCCATGACGTAGACCGCCTCGGCCCGGCGCCGGGTCGCGTAGCGCAGGGCGTCCTTGGCCTCCTCGCCCTCCGGCTGCCAGCGCTGCTGGAGCGCGGTGGGCTTGTCGCTGACGTCGCTCTCGACCTCCTCGCCGGTCTTGGCGATGCCGGAGGCGCGGGTGATCCGGTCGTCGAACTTGCCGCGCACCCAGTCCGGCACGGCCGGCGTGACGACGCTGATCTGGTGGCCGTCCTCGTCCTTGACGTCCTGCGGCTCGTCGGCGGCGTTGGGGATGCCATGGTGCGGGGCGACGTAGTTGACGTACATGAAGAACGGGTCGGCACGCCGGGCGAAGCGCCGGGCCATGGCGACGGAGAAGTCGCCGATGACGTCGCTCTGGTAGACGCCGCGGTAGCCGTTGTCGATCGTCCCGTTCACGTTGAACGGGGTGTCCATGTAGTCGTAGGTGTTGCCGTGGATGTCGGAGTCGCCCGGCGGCTCCACCGCCGCCCGCCAGTCGTCCCAGCCGTTGGGGACGTAGGTGGCCGACGGCTCGTCGGTCACCTTGGAGCGGGCCAGGCCGTAGCGGTTGAGGTACTTGCCGATGAAGCCGGTGCGGTAGCCCGCCTCCTGCAGGGACGTGGCGATCGTGCGCGAGTCGTCGAACGCGCCGTACCCGTAGGGCGGGTCGTGCCACCAGACCTTGTGGTTGTGGGCGTACTGCCCCGTCATGAAGGACGCGCGCGCCGGGCAGCACAGCGGGAACGGGGAGAAGGAGTTCTCGAAGGTGACGCCGTGCTCGGCGATCAGCCGGCGCAGGTTCGGCGCGAACGCCAGGTCGTCGACCCGCATGTCGTCGGCCATGACCAGCACGACGTTGGGCCGCTTCGGCAGCGTCGTCGGCTGCGCATCGCCCTCGGTCGCGACGGCCGTCGGCTCCGGGCCGGAGAACGCCGGCTCCGGCGGCTTGCCCGCGGGCGTCGACCGCCCGGCGTGCGCGAGCAGCGCGATGGCCAGGCAGAGGACCACCCCGATCCCGACGGCCGCTCCCCAGGTCCTCACGACCGACGCACGCATGGACTTCCTCTCCCGATGGCGAAGTCGCCACCCTACGGTCGTCCTGACGCTCGGAGCCCGCATTTGGTTGCATCCGCGCGGTGGCGCGGGTCACCGGAGCCCCCGGCCGCCGGCGCGCGGCACCCGAGGGACGGCGTCCGGGGTCGCCGGGACGACGAAACCCCGCCGGTGAGGACCGACGGGGCTTGGTGGCTCCCCCGATTGGACTCGAACCAATAACCCTGCGCTTTGCTGTAATCGCAGGTCAGGGGCCTGCTACCGACGTCGCCGCGGCCCGCGTCGTCGTCGATCTGGACGCTGAGCGGGTGCGTCGGCGCGGTACTCCGACTGCGATCGCCCCGACCCCGAGGAGCGCATCGTGAGCAGCTCGAGCAGGGCCATCGTCTGCCCGTCCAGCGACCACGACGGCGCGCGGGTCCCGGTGACGCGACACATCGACGTCCGACCGACCGAGGGGATGCCGGACACATCGCCGACCCTCATCGAGGCGGCTCGGTGCGACTACTGCGCCGAGGGCTACGCCGCCGTGATGATCCGATCCGGCTATCGCGTGACGATCTGGGCCGTCCCGCCCGCCTTCACGGAGAGTGCATCGTGAGCACCGCGACGAGCCTCACCGGCACCTTGTGCCGGGCCTGCGGCACGGTCGACCCGCGCACCGAGGACCTCGAGGCCAGCGGCGCGCAGTGCGCCCGCTGCGGCTCGGTCCTGTGGCGGCGCGTGGATCCGGTGCACGTCGACCTGTGCACCGACGACGGCCGGCCCTACGGGGTGGTGTGCGGCCCGTTCCCGCTCGTCTCGGGGCCTGGGCTGCCGGACGCCGTGAGCGACTGGTTCGCCGTCGGCGAAGCGACGCTGCACGTCGAGGTGATCGACGACCTCATCGCCGCCCTGCAGCGCATCAAGGAGGCGGTGCGGTGATGTTCCCCGTGGTCGGCCTGGTGGAAGACGCAGACGGCAGCGGCTGCGAGTTCGCGCTGTGCCGGCAGCCGGCCGACTACCGCGTGTCGCTGCCGCACCAGGAGCCGACGCAGGTGTGCTCAGTGCACGTGACGCCGGTCGTGACGTGGGGGTGGTCCGGCGAGGACGACTTCCCCGTGATCGAGCGACTCGCCGGATAGACAAAATCCGGGCTGCGACGGAGGTCACGTCGTGCCTAGAATTGTCGCGCGGCTAGAAGCGGCCGCGCTCCGGGATGCTCCCGACACCTGTTACCACCCCGCCCCGCGGCCTTCCCCCCTGCCGCCGGGCGCCTGATCCCGGAAAGGCGGGACCATGGTCGTGATGTCCGACCTCGCTCTGGCGCAACCTCTCGGGAGCCAGCAAGGTTCCGGCATGTCGATCTCGGACGCTGTTGACAGCGCCACGGGGAAGACCAGCGTGGCGGTCGCATGGGCGCCGGCGCTGCGCCGCTTCCAGACGTGGCAGCGCGCGGGCACCTACTCCCCCGGCACCGTCCGGCTGTACGCCTACCGACTCAGCGACCTGGCCGACGCCTTCCCCACGCCGGCGTCGATCACGACCGAGCACCTCGAGGCGATCCTGGCCGAGCACCAGGAGTGGGCGCCCAGCACGAAGAAGAGCGTCCGCGGCGCCTGGTCGTGCTTCTTCTCGTGGGCCTACCGGACCGGCGTCGTACCGGTGAACCCCGTGCTCGCGCTACCCCGGATGAACGTCCCGACCACCCTGCCGCGGCCCGCGCCCGAACGGGTCGTGCGGGGCGCGCTCGACGGCGCCGACCGCCGCCTCGAGCTGATGCTGATGCTCGCCGCCTTCGGAGGCCTGCGAGCGTGCGAGATCGCTCGGGTACACCGCGACCACCTCGTCGAGGACCTCGTCGGGCACTCGCTGCACGTGCTCGGCAAGGGCCGCAAGGAGCGGTTCGTCCCGGTCGCCGGAGATCTCCTCCAGCGACTCCTCGAGGTCAAGGGGTGGGCGTTCCCCAACCCCCGGACGGGCAACCACATCACCCCTGGCTACGTCAGCTTCCTGCTCTCGAAGGGCCTCCCGGAGAAGTGGACGGCCCACACGCTGCGGCACCGCTACGCGACGTCGGTGTACGCCGGCACCGGGGACCTGTTCGCCCTCATGGAGCTGCTCGGTCACTCCCGCCCCGAGACGACGATGCGGTACACCAAGGTGCCCGGGGTGCGCGTGCGGGCCGCCGCGGCCGCGGCTTCGAGCCTCGCTGCCTAGACGAGGTCTAGCCGGGGCTCGTCACCCGGCGGGGCGCCCGGGTCGAACCTGGTCCCGTTAGCGGGGAACAGCACGGTGGGTTCGCTCCCGAAGTTCTCCGCTGCGACCCTCTGCACCACGCGGGCCGTCTCCTCGCTGCCATCGCCCGACACCAAGACCGTGGCGCCGCCGCCGAGGGTGTGCTGAATGGCGGTGACCTTGATGCCCAGCAGGTCCAGCTGCTCCACGACCTTCCGATTGGCCTGGTCCCGGTTGACCGCGGTATCGCCGAAGGTCAAGAAGCCGCCCGAGGGTGTCCGCCTCGACGAGAGCGTCCGCCCGGATAGGGTCCGCAGCTCGGACGCGCTCTCCTGGCGCAGCGCCCGGACGTGGGTAAGGATCTCCTCCGCGACCTCCTCGAGCCCTCGGGTCGGCACCGCGGCAGCGTCAGCCTCGGGCTGGATCTCTTGAAGTTGGTCCCTGAGTCGTGGCCAGAACGTCTCGAACTTTCGCCCGGAGACGGCCTTGTCCATGCCGAGCGCGTGTCCGATCGAGGTCACCATCTTCTTCACCCCGGCGTCGTCGAGCACCGCGGCCTGGAACTGCGTGAGCGGCCCGGTGAGGTCGGAGATCCGGAGGTCGACCAGCATCGGCATGACGTACTGGACGGCGTCGTCGATGACCTTGCTGAGCGCGCCGGCCTCGAACGTGATCCACGGCGCGTGCTGGTTGGCAGCCGTGACGATGATGACGCCGAACCGCGCTCCGGCGAGCTCGTCCTCGATGCGCTGCAGAGGCCTGGTCCCGCCGACGATGTCGGACTGCGACATGAACGGCTCGGCGGCGTCGAAGACGTCGTCCAGCCAGGTTCGCACCACCTCCGCGATCGCGCGCGAGTGCGGCCCGGACCAGCTGATGAAGATCTTCACGTCGCAGACCCTAGTCAGAACAGGGTCGGTCCGTCCTGCCTGGTCTCGACCGACAGGTCCGGATGCAGCGTCGCGAGACGGTTCTCGACCTCCCGGGCGAGCTGCAGCGCGGTCTCGTGGTCCACCTGCAGTCGTCGTACCGCAGCCGGCCCGATCGCCGCGGCGTGCGCCGCGGTGAGCAGCTCGAGCTCCCGGCCCAGGCGTTCGTACTCGGCGCGCCACCAGCGGGCCTCGGCCTGCAGGTCCTTGGCGCCGGTCACTCGTCGACCACCGCGTCCGCGATCGCGTCGGCGGCGTCGTCCGCGGCCGCGGCGTAGAAGCTCATCGTCGTGGCTACCGAGGCGTGGCCCATGAGCTCTGCGAGCGCCTTCGGGTCCTTCGTGCGCTGGTAGGCCAGCGAGCCGTACCTGTGCCGCAGCTTGTGGTACGTCGCGTCGACGCCGGCGGCACGGATGGCTGCGTTGACCTTCCGGCCGAGCGTGTCGGGCGCCCAGGCCTGCTCGGTGCCGGTGACGACGTTGCCGCCGTGGTCGGGCAGCAGCTCCTCGATGAGGCGGGTGGAGAACTTCACGAGCCGGGTCTTGCGGCCCTTCCCGAGGACGCGCGCGACCCGGGTGTCGGGGTCGATGTCGGACCAGCTGAGCCGGGCGGCTTCCTCGCGCCGGAGGCCGGCCCACACGGCGAGGTACATCGCCCGGCGCATCGGGCCGTCGTCCTTGACGTGGGCGATGATGAGGTCCCACTCGCGACGGGTGACAGGTCGGGGCGCGCCGGCGCCGGCCTTCGGGGTCGAGATCCGGACGGTGGGGTTGTCGGTGCGGCGCTCCCAGACCTGGCACCAGGTGTAGAAGCTGCGCAGGACCGCGAGCTCGTTGGCGCGCGAGGAGTCCTTGAGGTGCTGCCGGCCGTCCCACCAGGCCTCGAGGTCCTCGCGGCTGATCGTGCCCGGGTTGCCGACGGCACGGAGCACCGTTCGCCGGCGCTTGATGGTGTTCCTCGGCGTCCGCTCTCTCTCGCACCAGTCGAGGTAGTCGCTGGCGATGGGGTCGGTCAGCGGTTCGGCGTGGCGCGTCATCGGCGGCGACCGCTGCGGCGCGAGAGGTGGCGGGTCTGGTGCTCGAGGAGGGCGATGGGCGGCGCCGGGTGCGCGCCGACGGGGCAGGTCGCGAAGTGGGTCATGCCGGCGTACTCAAGCGGACGGTCGATGTTCTCTCCCTTGTGGAGGGCGCGGGCGAGCAGGCGGCCGCGGGCGACGGGCTGGGTGATGGCGATGCGGCCGGCGAGGTCCTCGCGCGGGTCGAAGGGCTGCAGCTTGTTGCCCGGGCCGTTGGGGCCGGCGACGGTGGTCGCCCACACGATCGGCCTTCCGCACCCGTGGCAGGTGCTGCGCGCGATCGGCGCGGCCGGGAGCTCGCGGAGGCCGTCTCCGGTCGTCGACGACGCCGCCGGCCGCTCGGGCGCGGATTCGGCCTGGGGCTCGAGCTCGGCGTCGAGCGGGTCACTCGGGCCGGGGTCGACGGAGCCGGCCGGGCCGTAGTCGGTGTCGTCGAGGTCCCAGAGACGATCGCTGTCGACGTCGTACACCTGGTCGACCTGGCAGTCGGCGCAGCGGAAGGCGAAGAGGCGCAGCTGGTCCCGGGCGCCGTGCTGGTGCACGACGCCGGCGTTGACCAGCTGGCCCTCGACCGAACCGCAGGTGCGGCAGGCGAGCTCGTCGAGCGGGAGGTGGTAGTCGAGCGATGTCCGGTCGCTCTCCCAGCCTCGCCAGGTCACCGGGTGGCCGTCCCAGGTGACCGGGAGATCGTGGAGGCGCCCGGACGGCCGGATCACCGCGCGCCGCCGATCAACCGGTCGGTCAGCTGCTGGATCTCCCGGAAGGCCTCGGCCAGGTCGACCGGCACCGTGCGCCCGCCGACCTCGACCCAGCCGAGGTCGGCGCTGACGCCGTAGTTGTAGATCCGCCGGAGCGCCCACTTCTCGCAGATGTAGGTGACGCGCTTGCGGTGGATGCCGAGTCGGCGGCCGGCGTCGCGCGGCAGCTGGCCGGCGACCACCGCGCGCCAGAGGGCGTGCTCGTCGGGCTTCGCGCCGGCGGACGGGCCGCGGGCGCCTCGGGTGGTCACTGCGTGGTGAACATGGGTCCATCGTGGCGCCCGGGCGCGACGGTCCCCAGTGCGCCGCGCCGTGCGGATACGGATAACTACCGTTATCCGTCTGTTTCGACCGGCCGCCGTCTAGGGTCGCGGCCATGAGGAAGACCTTGCTCGCCGGCGCGCTGATGACCGCTCTGGCCGTGACCGGCTGCTCGAGCTCGAGCGACGACGGAGGCGACGACCCCAAGACGAAGACGCCGGCCCCGACCTCAGAGGCCGCCGAGCCGACCACCGAGGCGGCCGCGCCGATCACGGCGCAGCAGCTCGCGAAGTGGGAGAAGGACAACGGGATCGCCAGCAGCGATTGGGCCGGCCTGGTGACCGACGTCGTACCGACCGACCTCTGGCTCGAGGTGCGTACCAAGATCGCGAACGACGGCGACGCCGAGGCTGCCGCCCAACCGATCTGCGGTGGCTACTCGACGATCGCCTTCGACTACCCGAAGGTCGACGTCGTGCGCGTCGTGGCCAGCGACGGCACCCGCATCGCCATGTGCGGCCCGGGCGCCTGACGGCACCGGTACGACGAAAGCCGCCCCCGCCCAGCCTCCGTCGGGAGGCGAGGCGGGGGCGGGCGGGACGCCGCACGGCTACTCTCAGCGCACGGTCACGCTCCCGGCGTGCAGGGTGACGCTCTCGTCGCCGTCGACGAGGCGCACGAAGACGTCGTGGAGCCCGGGGGCCGGCATGTTGTCGGTGCTCACGAGGAGCGTGGCGATCCGCTTGGGGCCCGGGATGCCGGACCAGGTCGCGGGGTGCCACGGGCCAGCGTCGTCGAAGCCGATGAGGACCTCCTGGTCGACGAGGTCGGTCTTGTTGGCGACGCGGACCTCGAGGAGGTCGGTGTCGCCGCGGCGCAGGGTTCGGCGGTCGCTGGCCATGGGTACCTCGATTCGGGCTGTTCGCAGTTGTGGGAGCAGGTCGGCGCCTCGTGCAGCTGGCAGGGTCTCGGCGCGGCGTCGTGTCGGTACGACGCCGGCGGCGGTATTGACGAAGGGGTTGTCTCGCGGTGCGCCGTCTCGGGCCATCCCGGTCGCGGCGAGCAGCAGGCTGGCGGTTGCCGCCGCCTGGCTGGTCGCGCCGGCGACGGCCCACAGGCTGAGGGTGCCGGCGCCGCCAGCCGACGGAGGAACTCCTGCGGTCGCTGTCGCGGTGAGAGCCGCGATAGCCAACCCGGATGGCCGCACCGTCGCGCCACCCGCCGCCGTCAGGGTGAGCGCGGTGATCCCCGCGGCCGCCGCGGTGGCGGAGGCGCCCGCCGCGACGTTGACGCCGGCGGCCCCAGCGGTCCCGCGGCCGGCGTCGCCGGCGGCTGACAGCGCGACCACAGCACCGCCGGCGGAGACGGCCCGAGCACCTCCGGAGGCGGCGACGTCGACGGACGCACCCGCAGACCCACCGGCGCGCGGTCCTGCGGTGCCGAGGACGTCGACCGCGGCGTTGCCAGCCGAGGAGGCCTGTGGGACGGCTGCCGCCTGCAGGAGGACGATCGCACCTCCGTCGCCCGGGGCGGCGGACTCACCGGAGGCGCCGACCACGACGGTCGCGCTTCCGGCGCCGACGCCGCGGGCGGGAGCGCTGGCGGTGAGCTCGAGGAGGGCCGCCGCGGCGGGGGTCGCGCGCCCGGCGCCCGACGCCGAGATGGTGGTGCTCGCGGCGCCGCCTGCGCCAGCAGCGCCCGCGGCGGTGGCGTTGAGCGTGACCGCGCCGGCTGCTGAGCCTCGGCCGGCCGCGGCCGCGGCTGCGGTGAGGGTGACTGAGGCCGACGCGGACGCGGTCGCCGGCGCGGAGTTAATGACGACGTGCACGCCGGCGTACCCGTTGCTCGAGGAAGACGTCCAGGTCTTCGTACCTGTCGCGCCGGTGCCGATGGCCTGCGTGGCGTAGGCGGCCGCGCTGTTCGCCCCCGCGGAGTCGTCGGCCCCGAGCGCCATGCCCGCGGGCGGGGTGCTCGACGGTGCGATGTTGCCGTCCTTGAGCAGCACGCTGACCAGGAGGCCGCCCCGTGTCGCGGTGACGGAAGGGACGGCGGCCGTCGTACCGGACCCGAGGACCGCGGCGTGCACGTCGATGGGCGTGCCGGGGTCTGCATCGGCGATCCGCAGGAGGATCACCGAGAAGGTGGAGGCGTTGAAGCCGGCGCGCACGAAGGTGTAGCTCGCCGGTTCCGAAGAGCCGGCGGTCTTGGTAAGCACCCAGGCGTTCGCCCCCGAGATCTGGGTGCTGGTGAAGCCGCTGCAGGAGACCCCGCTGGGTGTGCCGCCGAAGGTGGTGGCGATCGCGACGAGGAGATCTCCTGCAGCGGTTCCGGCCGGGCGGTTCGCGACCGCGTTGGGGTTGAGGGTGGCGATGTCGCCGACGGTGTACGACTGGACGTTGACGACCACCGGCGCCCGCTCGGCCTCAGGTGGCGGAGACCGTCAGGGCGCCCGCGGCCACCGTGATTGTCGCCGCGGTCACCCCGGACGCGAGAGCGCCGCCGATGCCGTAGGTGCCGGCGGCGGAGGCGGAGCTGGTGCCGAAGTGGGTCACCTGGGTGGTGCCGTTGGTCGTGAACGTCATCGACGCGCTGTTGGTCTTGGTCCCACCCGAGGCCGCGTTCCACGTGCAGGCCTGGCGGGCGTACCCGCCGCCGGCGAGCTCGTTGGCGCCGGTCGAGCCGGGGGCGGCCGAGTTGAGCGTGACGAAGTCCATCGTCTTGACCGTGCCGTTGGCCATGCCGTCGAGAGCCTGGTTGGCGGCCGTGGTGCCGATGTTGGGCATGTCAGCTCTCCTGCTCGAGCTGGTGCGCGACGACGACGTCGGCGTCCTTGACGTACTCGAAGTCGCCGTCGACGTCGGGGTGTCCGTTGGCGGCGTACTCCCGGGCGATCAGGTCGGCGACCTCGGCGGCCTGCTCGGGGGTGTCGACGATGACGACCTGCGGGCTGACGTCGACCTTGGTGCCGTCGGCCAGGGCGACGTGGCCCGCGATCGGGCCGGTGAGGACGGCGTGGGTCATGCGGTTCTCCTTCGGGTGGGTGGTTGGTCCCGAGACGCTGGTGGGAGGACGCTCAGGTCCAGACGAGGCCGGGCCGGCGCGGGAGCTGGTTCAGCTCGTGCAGCACGGCGTTGGTGACGAGCTCCTCGAAGGCGTCGTTGCCGTGGGCGTTCGCGCCGTCGTAGTTGGAGATGTGCAGGGCGCGGTCGTAGCCGTAGTCGGCGATGTCGACAGCGATCACGGACTGGTCGGCCGGCCAGCGGCCGACCTCGGCGTCGATGAGGTCGTTGTAGAGCTGGGTCTTGGCCCAGGAGGCTCCCGTGGCCGCGTTGGCGGTGTAGTACGCCTCCGGCAGGTGCACCTCCTTCATGAGCACCGTCGTCAGGGGGGTGAGCGACTCGACGAGCAGGCAGTCGTTCATCAGCATCTTGTTCGCCCCGGAGCTGGTCACGACGACCTCGTGCCACCCGGCCGGGAGAGTGCCGAGGTCGACGGCGAGGTTGCCAAACCGGAGGTCGAGCCATCCGAATCGGTGCTGGTCGGACGTCGTGCCGACGATCGGGGAGCCACCGTCGATGACGATGGAGTAGCCCGCGCCCCCTGTGCCGCCGAAGGGCGCTCCTCCGGCGACGTACTCGGCGTCGTCGACGCCGACCGTGCACCAGTGGATCCGCCTGGGCTGGGGCAGGTTGAACACCCAGGAGATGGCGTCGCCGGCGGTGGTGGTCTTCACTCCCAGGCCGGCCGACAGAGCAGTGTTGCTGGCCGACGACCAGGTGCCGGTGTGGACCGGGCTGAACGTCAGCAGCACCGTGCCCGAGCTGGTGGCGGCGACGTCGACCTGGCTCGTCCTGTTGGAGGAGAGCTTGAAGCCGCCGAAGCCGCCGTTGATCATCTCGCCGACGTAGGTGCCGGCCGGGATGCCGGGACCCTGCACCTGCATCCCGCGGTACCACGGGGAGGCGATGTTGTTCGTGACGAGGGGGGAACCGCTGGTGAGGGTGTAGCTGACGTTCGAGGCGGCCTCGATGCGCATCTCAGCTCGGGACAGGGCGGTGAACGCGTGCAGGCCGTTGACGGCTGAGGCACGGGCCTTCGCCGGGGTGCTGTTGCGGTCGCTGCGCCCGTCGTACAGGGCGTTGTTGCCGAAGGGCCAGTGCACGAGTACGGCGCCCTGGTTGTCCTTGTTGACGAAGGTCGACGGGCCGACGGACGGCGACCACTCGTTCTCCGCCCCGCCCTGGCGGGAGGTGGTCGCGATGGTGCCGAACGCGATCGCCGCTGTGTCGGTGACCTGGAAGCCGCCCACAGAGGCGTTGAAGTAGAAGCCGGACCCCATGCGGCGGCGCAGCCGGTTGAAGTGGATCCGCTGTGCCGTGACGCCGACGCCGCGGGACGGGCCGTACTGGAAGATGGCCCGTCCTTCGATGATCTCGTTCGGCAGGACGTCCTCGAGCAGCATGGTGACCTTGTTGCCGACCTGGTCGACCTCGGTGCCCACCGTGGCGATGGCTGCGGTGACGGTGTCGAGCTGGTCGCCGACGGTCGCCTCGACCTGGTCGCCGACGCGGGCATCGAGCTGGTCCCGGGTAGAGGACGGACCGCTGAGTAGCGTGGCGACGAAGTCGTCCGAGGCGAGGGTCTCCCCGGTGTGCCCGGAGAGGATCCGGGTTCGGCGATCGCCGCCGGCGTCGGCCCACATCTCCCCGATGCCGTCGGGCCCCTCGAAGAGAGGGATGCCGCCGTCGGTGTCCGTCGTGACCGTGTCGGCCGGGTCGCCGTCGACGAGGAGGTCGGTGTAGCGCCCGCCGCCGGTCGCGGCGTCCCAGAAGGTCACCTGCGCACGCTGGGCGCGCAGGCTGCCGGCGGTACCGATGCCGAAGACGTAGTCGGCGGCGGTGCCACCGAAGCGGGCTCGAGCCACGTCACTCCCCCTCGGCGCCGTCGAGGGCGGTGTCGCCGTAGATCAGGCCGCGCTCGTCGGCGTTGGCCTGGTAGTCGTCGGGGATGCCCGACGACAGGATCGACAGGTACGACGCGCCGCCGGCGAGCAGCGGGGAGGCCAGCGAGATGCCGACGGTGACGAGCGTCGGGATGAGCTGCACTTCGCCGGTGACGACGCCGAGCACGACGGACGCGGACAGCCCGGTAGTCAGGGTGGCGGCGTAGGCCTGCGCGGTGGTGCGGATGAAGCCGCGCTTCGCGGCGGTCCTGGTGCGGGCGGGGACGATGCTCATGCTGCAGCTCCGATCGAGTAGGCGACGGCGGGGTGGTCCCCCTCGTAGGCGTCGCTGGTGGTGGCGCGGACCTTCGGGACCGGGCGCTTGGCCGCGGCCGGCACGGGCCGGGTCGCGGGGCGCCAGAGGGCGTAGTCGAGGGGCTCGCCGGTGGTGATGATCTGCGCGCCGATCGCGGTCGCGGTGCCGCGGATGGAGTACGGGAGGCGGACGCTGGCGAGCTGGTTGAGGTCGCCGGCGATGAGGAGGTCGTAGCCAGTGGAGACCGCGGCGTAGTGGCGCAGCATCTTCGAGCAGTCGACCCAGGCCTTGACGTTGCGCGGCCGCGTCGGGCCCCAGGGCATGTGCGGGGCGATGAACATCGACGGGCGGCCGTCCTCGACCCAGCGGAACCAGGGGAACGCGCGGCCGGGGATCGCCTTGCCCTTCGGGCCCCACCAGACGGTGTCGACGTCGATCAGGCCGTGGCGGGTGATCCCGCTGCCGTGCTTGGCGAGGATCATCGTCGAGGCGCCGACGTCGCCCTTGCCGGTGAAGATGGAGTACTTCATGTCGCCGGCGTACTCGCGGATGACGTCGCGGTTGCCGCCGGTCTCGAGGATGGCGCCGAACCGGCGGCCGTTCATGACGGCCTCGAGCTCGGCACCGAACGTGGGCCGGTCGCCGACCTTGGCGTTCCAGACGGCGAAGTCGGCGGCCGCGAGCTTGGGGTAGTTCGGGCCGCCGGCGGCCGCCTTCTTGATGGCGTCGATCTGCTGGCGCACGAGGGCGAGGAACTGGTCCCAGGGGAAGTCGCGCGGGTCGGTGTGGGTGGTGCGGCCGAAGGCGCGTCGGCTGTCGTCGTGTCCGTAGATGCCGTGCTTGCCCTTGGCCCTGAGCTGGGCGACGGTGGGCCGGATGGGCTGGATCTTGTAGGCGAGGCACAGCTGCGCGACGTCGCGCGCGGCGCCGCGGATGATGGCCTGTGAGTCGGCGTCCTTCCAGCGGGACGCAGCGCCGATCTGCTCGTCGCACAGCTCGTAGCCGATGGTGTCCTGGTTCGAGCCGCAGTGGTAGGCGACGGTGTGGTCGCCGACGCACTGGAACGTGACCTTCGGGTCGCGCACGTAGTGGGCGGACGTGACCGGGCTGTTGGGCCCGGCCCACCACTTCGCGATCGCCTCCGCCGTGCCGGGGTTGTCCGGGGAGACGGTGGCGTGGATGACGATCGCGCGGGGGGTCTGGCGGCCGCCCTTGTGACGGGCCGCGATCATCTTGGGTGCGGGCGCGGGGTAGTTCACGGGGTTCCTCCTGGGGTGGGGTTGCGGGGTACGCACACCGGGTTGGGGACGGGGGCGCCGGCGACCGGTGCGCTGGTGCCGTCGGTGAAGATCGAGACGAGCTGGCCGTCGACGCACTCGAGGTGGTCGAGGCTGCGGCCGGGTGCGCCGTCCTTGCCGTCGACGCCGTCGACGCCGTCGACGCCGTCGACGCCGTCGCGGCCGTCCTTGCCGGGCGCGCCGTCCTTGCCGTTCTGGCCGTCGCGGCCGGCTGCACCTTCGGCGCCGGTGTCTCCGTCGGCACCGTCGGCACCGTCGGCACCGTCACGGCCGGCCTTGCCGGGGCGGCCGTCCCTGCCGTCGACGCCGTCCCTGCCGTCGCGACCGGCGGCACCCACCGGCCCCACAGGACCTGCTGGGCCGGCGGCGGGTGTCGGCGGATCGGGCACTGCCTTGAGCTTGTCGACGTAGTCGCAGGCGACGGGGTCACCGGCCGAGCACGCCGATCGCATGTAGTTCAGCGCCGAGTCCGCGGTGACCTTCTGCTCCTGCGCGTTCCGCTGAGCCGCGTCACGCTCGCCTTCGAGCTGGGCCGCGACGAGCCAGCCGATCACCATGCCGACCACGGCACCGGCGAAGGCGAGGCCGATGCCCCACCCGATGCGACGGCGGCGCTGGTCGACCGTCGTCACGGGAGGTCCTCGGGCAGGACGCCGCGCTCGACGAGCATCTCGCGAGCTCGGACGAGGCGGGCGAACATGACGTTGCTGCTGCGCATGTTGGTCTCCTGGTTCTCTCGGAGCTGGGTGTTGGCCTCGACGGCGTCGGCGCGCGCCTCGTCGAGGTCCTGCTCGAGGCGGCGCTTCTCGGCTGCGTGGTCGTCGCGCTCCTGGTCCCGCTGCGCGACGGCGTCCTCGACTCGCTGCTCGCGGCCCTTGCGGTACTCCCGTGCGGCGTATCCGAGCGCGGCCGCGATGAAGGCGAGGAACGCGAGCGGCCCGAGGACGATGTCTGAGCCGAGGATGCTCGGGTCAGGTGCCATGCCCGGCCCCGCGAGGGAAGGGGCGGGTCAAGGCGGCCAGGGTGGCGTGCCACAGGAACGCGCCGGCGGGCAGCACGAACGACGACCACCCGCCGACGCCGAGCTCGCGGATCGCCTGCGCCACGGTGACCGCGATGCACAGCTGCAGGGCCGCCATGACCACGTGGGCGATCCAGATCAGGAAGTGCCGGCGGAGGGCGTAGGAGGCCACAACGGCCGCCGCGGCGGCCATGATCCCCATCCCCCAGGCGCGAAGGTCGCCGAGCGCGTTGAGCACGACGAGCGATTGGGCGACGTCGCCGTTGACGGCATAGTCGAGCCCGCGGACGAAGGACAGGACCGCGAAGAGCACGACGAGCGCGACGAGGACCTGCGGCGGGATCGACGGCGGCTGGTACCGCGCGAGCCGCGTCACTGCGGACCCGTCCAGCGGACGGAGAGCGCCGTCTCGTAGGGCGGTTCGGCGAGAGGACGTGTGGAGTCGTTGCTGTGGAAGACCGTGAGGCCGATTCGGTTGCCGGCGGCACAGGGGATCTCCGTCGATCCGGACATCGTGGTGACGCCGCCCTCTCGGGCGTTGTCGCCGCGAGCGACGACGACCGACCCGTAGGTCGAACCGGTCACGGAGACGTGCATGATCCCGGCGTTGCTGGTGGTCTCGAGGGACGCCTGGGCGTGCACCTCGTAGATGCCTGCGACCGGCACGGTGAGTCCGCCGGTCGATGCGGTGACGCCGCCGCGAAGGTAGGTGGTCTGGTTGAAGGAGATGCCGGTCGACTGCAGATTGGGAAGGTTCTGGGCGGTCGTCTTTCGCATGCGGCCTGCTGGAACTGCAGCCGCGAGGGTGGGCACCTGGCCGACTGTGGCGGCGTCGGTCGCCGCCACGCCGTTGTCGAGGCCGACGATGCGCCCGTCGGTCATCCGGGGAAGGCGGCGCCACTGGGTGCCGTCGTCGTGCCAGATCGAGCCGTCGGCGAGCACGTTGCACAGGAGCCCGGGCACGCCGGCGGCGGGCATGTCGGCGAGGTAGTTGACCTGGATGTAGAGCGCGCCGACCGCTGCGATTCGGTCGGCGAGGGCCTTCAAGTCGGCCGGGACGTTGTTGGCCTGGCCGCTGCCGGGCTTGGGGTACGGGAACCCGCCTCGGGAGGTGGTCTCGATCGGCATCAGGGGATGGTTCCTTCCTCGGGCGTGTGGGCGAAGAGGGCGTCGTAGGTCGGGAACTCCACTGCGAGCTCCTCGTAGGTGCCGTGTTCGGCCGCGAGGTGGTCGTAGCTCGAGCCGCCGACCTCGAACACCAGGACGATCCCGACCGGCTTCTGTGGGGCCGCCGCGGCCGCGAGGTCGGCCAGAGTCGCGTCGCCGAGGTCGCCGCTCTGCACGCGAATTCGGACGCGCCAGGGCGATCCGTCGCGTTCGTAGATGTCGACCCTTCGGGAGCCTTGGAGGCGGGAGGAGATCGCGGCGGCGAGCGCGGCGGTGGTGCCGCGACGCCAGTGCGCGCGGTGCTGGATGAACTCTCGCGCGCTCTCCTGATCGAGGTCGGCCGGGACGTCGGTGCCGGTGGCCTTCCCGAGCCATCGCGGGTCGGGCGTCGTTGCGAGGTCGAAGGCGCCGGCCCAACCGCGAGCGGTCTCGCTGAGGTGGGCGTTCGCGAGCTCGACCGGGTCGGTGTACGCCTGGACCAGGTCGGGCAGCGCTTCGCCGGCGCGGTCGCGGAAGGCCTGGCCGAGTGCCTCGAGGACGCGCAGGGCAACGAGCGCCGGCGTGAGGCTCGGACCTGGGATCACGTGATGCTCCCGGCGATCGTCGACGGGGTGGTCGGGTGCGTGATCGGCGCCGGGAGAGCTGCGGGCCCGGGGATCGTGACGTCGCCGGTGCTTCCGTTCACCTCGAGGTTGGAAAGGTAGGCCACGCCGTCGACGCCGCCGGCGACGCGGGCGAGCTCGAGGTACCGGACGGTGGTGGTGTCGACCCAGGACTGAGGGTCGTCGGCAGTTGCTCCCCAAGCGAGGAGCCAGTCGGCGATCGCGTTGTTGATCGAGGCCTGGAGGATGACGCCGTCGGCACCGGACTCCGCGACGGCGGTGTAGGTGATGCTGAGGGCGGTGTAGGTCGGTTCCGCGACGTGCAGCACGAAGTTGACCTCCCGGGCCTCTTCGAGCACGGCCTGCACCTGCGCGGCTACGGTCGGGTCGACCGGCATGCCGTCGATGCCGATCGGGAAGACCGTGGCAGTCCGCTCCTGAGGGGTGCCAGGCGTCGAGGGGTCGAAGAGGTCGACGCCGAGGGCCCGCTCGACGCCGGGGACGCTGCGCGCGAGCGCCGCGAGGTCGGCGGCCCTGACGCCGCCAGGGCGGAGGGTGCCGAGGTAGCTGGTGAGTCGCTCGAGGTACTGCTCGAGGCTCTCGGGCTCGACGCCGCCCGACGACGAGGTGGTGGCGGTCGCGGCGAGCACGAGGCTTGTCGCCGTGACCACGACGAGGGTGCCTGCGGGGACTCCGTTGCCGTCGGAGCCGGCCTCGGCTGCGTGCATCGTGACGTCCAGCGTGGTCGTCCCGGGAGAGACCACGATTGCGTCGGCGAGCTCGAAGGCGACGTCGGTGCCGTCGCCGTTGACGCCGACGACTGTGAATCCGTCCGGGACGGTGTCGCCGAGGGAGGTGTTGACGGCCAGCTCGACGACGATGCTTGCCGCGGTGCCGGTGAACGCCGGGAAGCCGAAGACGGTCTCACCCATGCCTGCGACCGCCAACTGCAGGACCTCGGCCGTGGTCTGGTTGAGGATCGCGATCTCGCGACCGACCTCCTCGGCGAGCGCTACCTCCGGGGCACCCTCGGTGGCTTCCCAGCCGACGAGCCTGGAGGCCAGGCCGTCGAGGATCGTCGCGGTGACCTCGTCGGGGTCGGTGGAGATCTCGGGCGGGTCCCAGGGCATGGTCAGTCCCCCTCGGTGTCGGCGACAGGTTCGAGCCCGTCGGGTCCGGTGCTGTCGGCGTGGATCTGCAGCTGCGCGAGGGCGCCGGCGGCCATCTGCTCGGCGTCGGTGAGGTCTGCGCGGGGTTCCCAGGTCGTGATGCGCTCGACGACGTCGCTGATGTCGAGATGGCCGAATAGGGGGTCGGGCAGGCCGTAGTCGGGAACGGAGCGGCGTTCGCCGGGGCGGGTGTTCAGGAGGAGGGCGGCCGACTGTGCGATGTCTTCGGCGCTGTCCTGGTCGACGGTGGCGAGTGCGCCGCTGGCGGTGACCCGGATCGGGAGCGCGAGGTGCTTCACGACTCCCCCATCTGGTCGACGGCGGCGATCCACGGCCGTTCGTTGGTGAAGAGCACCAGCACGACGTCGCCGACTTCGAGGCCAGCCGGCCCCCGGCACGGCCCGATGGGCACGCGCTGGTCCCCGTCGAGGACGGCGACCCAGGCGCCGCCGTCGAGGCGGACTACTCGTGCGGTGACGGGCTCGTCGGGGGTCGATGGGGGCTTGCCGAACAGGGTGTCGAGTCCGAGGCTCATAGCCAGATCGCTCCTCCGGTCCAGGTGCGGGTGTTGGCTCCTCCGAAGACGCCACATCCGTACGCCGAGCCCATTGCCTCGACGGTGTGCTGCCCGTCTCCGAGGCTGATGGCCACGTGGTCGTACTCACCGACGCCGATCCGGAAGAGCAGTGCGCCTCGGGTATGGAGCGCGTCTCGCACTCCGATCGTCTTTCCGCGCGACACGCAGGTCTGCCACTGCGACCGCGAGGGCTTCCCGAGGGTGTTGCCGCCGGCCCGCGTGGCTTCCTGCACGAGCCCTGAGCAGTCGTAGCCGCTGGGCCCGCTGCCGCCCCACACGTAGGGCTTGCCCCTCTGCCTGAGGGCGAAGTTGACCATCCGCTCGCGGGCGGCGTTGCCCGATCGGCCGCCGCCGTCCTTGCCACCGCGGCCGGGGACGTAGTCGTTGTCGCCTCGATCCCGTTTGCCGCTGCGGCCCTTGGTGTCGCGCTTGGGCTTGGGCTCGGCGAGCGCGTGAGTGCCGCGGATCAGGTCGACGTCGGCGCGGGGGCTGGTGAGCTTGCGGTTGACTCCGGAGACGACCCACAGGCCGTTGGCGGGGCCGACGTCGCCGAGCAGCGCGGGGTGGCCGGGGAGGACGGAGAAGAGCTTGGCGTCGACGACTGCCTTGGCCGTCGATGCGCGCTTCCCGACGTCGAGGTCGAAGTCGAGCGACTGCACGCCGGCGACGCCTTCGCGCATCGGGATCGGTGACACGCGGGTGGTGAGCCAGTCGTCCCCGCCGACGATGAGCTGCTTGCCGTTGGAGAACCGGCGCCAGCGGATGGGCTCGGCGATGTCGGATCCGAGGATCTCCCACGAGTTGGTCTTCTTCCCACCCGCTGACCGCTTGAGCGCCGTGCGGACCTTGGGCCTGGGGGTGGGGTCGACCAGGTAGGGGACGCCGGCCTCGCGGGCGAGCCGGATAGCGAACTGCCGGCGGGTGACGGTGCCGGCCGGGACGGACAGAGGCTTGGTGCGCCGGCGAAGCGCTGCGACGATCGCGTCCTCGAAGGTGAGGGTCAGGTTGTGACCGGACTTGCTGAGGGCGACGAGCTCGAAGTGGACGCCGGCGACGGCGGCCCAGGAGCGCTCGTTGAGGTAGGGGTACCGCAGGAGCTTGCGCTGGTGGTCGGCGACGGTGAGCTTGAGGGTGGAGGCGCCGTCCGTGGTCAGCGAGAGCTCGGGCGGGCCGACGAGCGCCTGGACGATGTCGAGCGTCTGGCCGCGGCGGCGACCAGCGTTGACGAGCTCGAGCTCATCGAGCACCGAGAGCGGGTCGAAGGTCACTTCTTGCTCTTCTTGGTCGACTTCGTCGCCTTGGTCGCCTTGGTCCGCTGCCTGGCGCGCGCTGCAGGGCCAGGGGTGAGACTCGGCGCCGTGTAGCGCTCGAGCTGCAGGCTGAACTCCTGGTAGACGCGCCGCGTGGACCGGTGACCGTTCGTCCCGGCTGCGGGTCCCATGAGGTAGGTCCCCCAGGTGATGCCCTGGATGACCCATCGGTCGGAGGTCGGCACGCGGGCGAGCCCGGCGACCATCAGGACGGGGGGCTCCTGGGTCAGGCGGTGCGGTTTCCCCCAGGACTCGATGATCTGGCAGTAGCCGTCGACGGCGGTGTGCACGCCGACACCAGCTGCGTCGATTCCCGACACCACAAGCGGGATGGTGAGCGTCCGCGTCGGCGTGCCTGTCCACCCGAGGACGGGCGTGCGCCGCGGTCGGTCGAGGACCTCCCAGCCGCCGACGCCGCCGGAGATCTCCTCGTCGTCGGTGAGGTCGAAGGTGAGCCCGCGCAGGGCCGGCTTCGTAGGGGTGATCGTGACGGGGTTGACCAGGCGTCGGGTCATGCTCGTGCGCTCTTGTCCTCGATGTCGTCGACGACCGTCTCGGCGAGGACCTTGCCGTCGACCACCAGCTGGATGACCGTGGGGCCTCCGGGGTGGCTCCGGCCGACGCGGACGTCCGTGTCCGGCCCGAGGACGCCGGCCTCGACCTCGGAGGGCGTGAGGGTGCTTGGCATCGCCGGAGGGCTGACGCTCGGCACCCGCGGGTGCACGTAGCCGTCGGTAGTCGGGGTGAAGAGCTCCCAGGCGTGGCGGGGCCCGCGGTCGCCGACGATGTACGACTCGCCCGCCTCGACCGGACCGCCTCGTGCGAGACGAGGGATCGGGTTGTCGGGTAGGTCGATGCTCACCGGGCCCTTGCCGATGCTGTTGGGGATCGCGTCGTTCATCTTGTTGATGCCGCCGTTGATGAGGTCCTTGATGCCCGACCAGATGTCACCGGCGAGCCCGGCGGCGGACTTGCCGAAGCTGCGGAGGCCTCGCATCAGACCCTCGACGAGTGCTCGCCCTGCGCCGGCGAACTTGCCCGCGACGCCGGCGATGCGCCCCGGCAGTGACGTGATCTGGCCGACGAGCCAGCTGGCGCCGGAGGCCGCGGCCGCCTTCATGCGGCTCCACTGCGAGATCACGAGGCCGACGGGGCTGAACCGGAAGAAGGCGGTCTTCATGAACTGCAGCCCTCGGCCGACGGCGTTCTTGGTGCCCTCGATCGCGCCGGAGACGAAGGACTTGATCCGGTCGAAGTTGCGGATGACGAGCGCCACGATGAGGCCGAGCGGGCCGAGGATGATCGTGAGGAGGAGCGGCCAGTTGCGCTTGACGAAGCCGACGACCCAGCCGACTCCGGCGCCGATGGCCTTGAAGGCGACGTCGACGCCGACCCTGAACCAGGCGATCTTCTTGTAGGCCAACACCGCGGCGCCGATGAGGAGGCCGATGCCGATCACGACGAGCATCAGCGGGTTGGCGGACATGGCCGCGTTCAGGAGCCACTGCGCTGCAGCCCAGGCCTTGCTCGCCACCGCCGCTGCCTTCTCTGCGGCCGTCTTCGCGATCGTCGCGACGCGGGCGCGGGTGTTCGCGATGACGCCGGCGTTGGTGGCGGCCGTGTTGGTCGCGGTGGCGGCCGCCGACGCCGCGGTGGCGCCGCGGTTGGTGACCACGGCGGCAGAGTTGGCCTTGAGGGCGCGGGTGTGGGCGATCGTGGCCGCGGTCTCGGCGATCTTCATCGGGACCGCGAGGATTGCGAGCGCGTTGGCGGCGGCCTGGGCGGCCTTGTAGGCGACGAAGCCGGCGACCAGGTAGGGCATGGCCTTCGCGAGCTCGTCGACGTGGTCGGCGAGGAACCCGATGACGACGGCGAAGACACTGACGGTGTCGGAGGCGCCCTGGCTGAGCGCGTCCCCGAAGGCGGACCAGTCGATTGTGGCGAGGGCCGAGCCGACCTTGGAGAAGGCGGACCCGACCCGAGACAGCCCCTCGCCGCTGGCGCCCTTGACCTCGTCGAGGATGCCCCGCACGCCGCCGGCCTTGTAGGCGTCGATCATCTTCTGCAGCCAGGTGACGAACGACTGGACACCGGCGCGCAGCCGGGGCATGGCCTTGGTGGCGAGGTCGGACGCGCCGATCACGAGGTCCTTGACCATGGGGAGTGCCGGCTGGATCGCCTTAGCGAGCCCCATCGAGACGGTGTCCTTGAGGGTCGACCAGACGCCGGAGAGGCTGCGCGACTGCGCCTCCATCATCCCGTTGAACTTCTCGAGCCCCTGTCCGGTCCGGAGCGCCTTGAGGATGCCCTGGACAGCGTCTGCGCCGAGCTCGCCGTCCTGGATCAGCTTCGCGATCTGACTGCGGCTCTTGCCCAGCGCCCGGGTCAGCAGGTCGTAGACCGGGATGCCGGCGTCGCGCAGCTGGTTGAGGTCCTCCGCGCTGACCTTCTGCGCGGCGATCATCTGCTGCAGAGCGACGGTGGCCCGCTTGATGCCTTCGGACCCCGTGCCCATGCCAGCGGTCGCGTTGCCGAGGCTCCGCATGATCGGCACGACGTTCTTCGCCCGCACACCGACGGAGATCAGGGACGAGGCAGCGGTCTGCAGGTCCGGGAACTCGAACGGCGTCTCGGCGGCGAACCGCTGGAGGCTGGCGAGGAAGGCCTGGGCCCGCTTGCCAGAGCCAAGCATGGTGGTGAAGCCGATCCGGGCCTGCTCCATGCCAGCGGCCGTCTTGAGTCCGAGCGCGCCGGCGGCGACCGTGAGTGCACCGACGACCTTGACCGTGAAGCCGACCCCACGGCTGACGGCACCGAGCGCCCCGCGGAGACCAGCGAAACGCCGGCCGGAGGACTCTGCCTTCCGGCCGGCGTTGTCGGCGGCGTTGCCGACGTCGTCGAGGCCACCCTCGACCTCCTGCAGGCCGGCGGCGGTCTCGCGGCGATCCTTGAGCGAGAGTCGGAGGCCCACCTCTTCCTCAGCCACGAATCACCCCCTCGGGATGTCGGTCAGCCCTTCAGCGCGCGCGCGAGCCACCTGGTGATGAAGCGCGCGGTGAGGCCGGCCGTCTTGGTCGAGATCGCGTCGACGAACCACTTGTCGCGGTCGGCCTGGATCTTGGTCGCTCTCTCGAGCGCGACGGCGTAGATCGCGGCGTCGTCCGAGCCGAGCGCCAGGAAGCGGAGCGGGTCGAGACCGAGGCTTGCTGCGACCGCGGCCGTCTCGACGGCCGGGTCGCCCCTCAGTTTCCCTGGTACTCCCGCTCGAGGTCCTCGGTGGAGTAGCCGGACCACTCGGCGAGCTTGCCGGCGGTGGCGAGGATGTCGCCGTCGGTGTGGAACAGCGCCTTGACGGCGTCCGAAGCGTTGTTGACGCGCTCGCCGAGCAGCTGGCCGAGCCTGTCGTCGAAGCGCGGCCAGTCGCCGTCGAGGTGCTCGATGTCGACCGACAGCTCGCGGCCGCCGACGACCTGGAAGATGCCGATGCAGGCGTCCGCCAGGAGGACCGCGTTGGCAGTGACCGCGGTGCTGGGGTCCTTGGACTTCTCGGCGCGCTTGTTCGCGACCGTGATCTGCCCCTGGGTCAGGGGCCGGTAGCGCACGTAGATCGGCGGGTCGTACCGCGGTACGGCGAAGTCGACGGTGAGCTCCTCGCGGACCTTGGCGCGCCGGTCGCGCAGGCTCGTCAGGTGCGAGGTCACCGCCGCAGCGGACTGCTCGCCCGGCTGCTCGTCGATGCCGGGCGTGATCTCGTCGCCCATCACGTGGCGTCCGCCGTGACCATGCCGAGCTCGAGCATCCGGGGGTCGTTGGAGTCGGAGTCGACCTCGCCGGTGTTCACGGTCTTGAGCACCCCGGTGAAGATCTTCGGCGTACCCCAGGCGGCGCCGTCGGTGCCGAGCGGCTGCTCGGTGACGACCATCTGGCCGAGACCGCACCGGCGCTCGAGCCACTTCGAAAGGTCGTGGTCGCGCTCACGCTCGTACCCGCGGGAGACGGTGAGGTCGGCGGGGGTGGCGAAGCTGGGGTAGGTCTGGGTGCGACCGCCGCCCACCTTCCGCTTCTGGACGTCGGCCTCGACCTCACCGCCGGAGCGCGTGTCGAAGACGCCGATCGGTCGACCGTCGACGGTGACGGTGACGAGGTACTGGGACTGGGTGCTCATGCGGTGACTCCTTCGGCGACGGAGGTCGTCACGTCGATGACGACCTTCTCGGTGTGCGGGCTCAGGGACGCGGCGACGGCGGCGTGGAGCTCGCCGGCGGCGATCGTCGTCGGGGTGTTGACGCCGGCGACGTCGACGTCGAACGCGTCTTCGGCGGTGTCGCCGAACAGGGCGTTGCTGCGCCACAGCGGGTTGAGGTAGCCGCGGAGGCCACCCTCGACCTCGGCGAAGAGGTGGCCGTGGGGGTCGAGCTGCCGGAAGAGGAACTGCTCGCTGAGCGCCCGGATGCCGGCGGTGAGCTGCATGGCCATGCGGCCGCAGTTCAGCTGCCGGAAGGTGGGCTCGTCGGAGAGCGACACCCAGCCGTAGAGCTGGACGACGTTGTTGATGGTCCGGAACACCGAGACGCCGGCGTCGTGGAGCGTGTCGTGCTCGGCGTCGGTGAAGGCCGTCGAGATCGCGACGGCTCCGGCGACGAAGCCCGCGCCGCGTCCCTGGCTGCCGGCCGGCGCGTTGTTGGCGTGCCCGGCGGCGGCGTCGCCCCGGGCGACCAGGCCGGCAGTGACCACCGAGCCGGGGATGTCTCGGGTGGTGCCGGCGGGACCCGTCACGGTGGGCCAGCCGGCGAGGATCGTCGCGCGCTCGGAACCGGGCGCAGCCGCGAGCCCGGCCGCCGTGGTGGCGATCGCCGTGGCGGTGGCGTCGCCGGCGACGTCGAGGAGCACGCAGCGGGTGAAGAGGTCCGCGTGGTCGAGGAGCGCGGCGTGCGCCGCCGCGGTGGAGACTCCGGGGATGAAGACCTGGCCGGGCCCGAAGCCCGCACCGATCTTGCTCAGGGCGGTGGTCCACTCGGCCTCGGTGACCGCGCTCGCGTCGGCGGCGGCCGCGCGGAGGACCCACACGCTGGGCGCCCCCTGGTTGAGACAGTCGCCGACCCAGGTCGCCTGGGTCTCGGGGACGGCCGCGGCCAGCGCGTCCGCCTTGGAGTAGCACTGGATGGGGTCGCTGGGCCCGGTGGCACCGGCGTACACCAGGAAGGCGACGCCGGTGTCGGTGGGGGTACCTCGGCGCTGGAGCGCCGCTGCCACGTTGACGACGATCTGGGGTCGCGCCACGGTTCCTCCTACTGCTTGACCGACAGAGTCGGATGGGTGGATGTCACCGGCGGCCAGGTGCCGTCGGTGGGGATGAGGTCGCCGACCATGTCGGCCGAGACGTTGATGGCCAGCGCGCCGGCGGCGATCGTCCGGGCCTGGTTGCGGTTGGGCAGGAGACGGTGTTCCTCGCCGGCCCACTCGAGGCCGGTAGCGATGCCGCCGAGGCTGGGGTCGGTGCGGAGAGCCAGCCGGGTGATCGCGAGCCAGTTGCGCACGCGCGCCTGGGTGTTGTCGTGGTCGCGGCCGCGGACGTAGACGCCGATCGCGATGCGCCAGGTGGTCTCCCAGGCGTACTTCGCGCGGCTGTACCGCGGCGGCTCGACGAGTCCGGCAGACGCGATCGCGCCAGCGGGGAGCCTGGCCTCCGACAGCGCCTCGATGCTCGGGAGCTGCTGCCAGGTCGAGATCTTGTCCTGCTCGTAGTGACGGGCGTCGTCACCGACGAGCTCGACGACGTTCGGGTGCTCGAGCACCGCCGGCAGCCGGTCCACCAGGAGCCGCTCGGCGGCCGTGCACAGCTGGTCGACGGAGATGATGGTGGTCACGGTCGACGTCCCGTAACGACGAACCCAAGGAGGTCGCGGCTCCACTTGGCGAGCACCGGCTGGTCGGGCTTGGGTGCAGGGTTGCGCTTCTCCATGCCGCGGTCGCCGTCGCGGTGGAAGCGGCCGTAGTACGCCGTGCCCTGGTTGACCACGACGGCCTCCCCGCTGATCTTGTAGCGGGTGAGCTCCTGCAGGAGGTGGCCGGTGTCGACGAGCACCCTGTTGGAGTGCTTCGCGTCGATGGTCACCTGGTCGAGCTCGGCCCACTGTCCGTGGTCACGGCTCTCGAACACGTCGCGCTCGTACTCCTCGAGGTCCTCGCCGAGGACGACGAGGAGCTCGCGCGGGTCGTCGAGCCGCTCGCGGATCTCCGAGAGCAGGCCGGCGGCTGCGTCGACCTCGACGTCGATCAGTAGCCGCACCACGGCTCCTGGTAGGGCTCCGGGACCGCGGGGTCGAAGATCGGCCGGTACGCCGGGGGGAAGCTGCCGACCGGCGCCGGCGTCGTCGGGAGAGCCTCCCCGTCGTCCGGGCCGTGGCCAGCGTCGACGAGGCTCTGCAGGCGCTGCAGCAGCTCGAGGTAGCGCTGGTGGAGGTGGTAGCCGCGCCCGGTGTCTCCCTGGGCCTGCTGCTCGGGGAACTCGGCGTACTCGATCGCCGAGGCGGTCTGGACGGCGATCGCCTCGACCGCAAGGGCGCGGATGGCCAGGTCGTCGGGGTCGTCCCCCGTCAGGAGCACCACCTCGACGGCGGCGCCCCTGACGCGGGCCTCGAAGACATCCGTCTCCTCGAAGACCATGGGGTCCTCACGGCGGAGGAGCAGCCCCTTGATCTTCGTCTCGTCGATCTCGTCGAGCATGCCGTCGAGCGCCACGCTCAGGCCTCGGGGTCCTCGACCTCGGGGTCGGTGGACGCCTGGGCGGCGGCCAAGATCGCCTCGAGCCGGGCGATCAGGCCGGCGCGAGGCTTCGACCGAGTGCGCTCGGCGTCGAGGTACTCCTGTGCCTTGAGCGGGTCGTCACCGACCGCGGCGAGGATCTCGTCAGCCGTGGCCGGCGGGGGCCCCTGCTCCTCGACGATGGCGCCGAGGGACAGGAGCCGCTCGATCGCGCTGGGGAGCGCGTCCGTCGGGACGCGCTCCCCAGCGGCGACCTTGACGACACCGGTCTTGGTGCGAACGAAGGTCAGCGTCGTCGTGGTGAACATCAGGCACCCGCCGCCGCGGCGACGATGTCCTCGAGCTTGGCGACGAGGGTGCTCCGCGGCTTGTCCTTCGCCTTCTCGGCATCGAGCGCGGCCTGGGCCTTGTCGGCGTCGTTGCCGACGCTGGCCAGGACGTCCTCGACCCGGTCACCGCCGCCGTTGTCGCCGCCGTCCCCGCCCTGCGGGGTCTGCGGCACGGTCTCGGGCGCGACCTCGGACCGGACGTCCTCCGGCAGGCCGGCGAGGATGGCCCGGTAGTCGGCTGCCGCGCGCTCGGCGAGCTCGCGCGCCTGCTCGGCCTTGGCCTTCTCGAGGGCGCCCGGCTTGACGACCGCGCCCGCCGCGACGAGGCGCTTCGCGTCCTCGGCGTTGAGCTCGACGATGTCGCCGCGGCGGTGACGGATGTAGTCGAGCGGCTCGCCCGGCTTGGAGGTGATCTGGTCCCACCGCGGGGAGACGAGCTGGTACTTGCCCGCGGTCACGTCGTTGAGGTCCATCAGGGCGTCACCACCCCGGTGATCCAGCACGCGGCGAGCGGGTTGTCGATCCCCTCGCCCCGCTTCATCGTCGCGTCGGTCCGGTGCGACTCCGTCGGGCCACCGTTCGGGCCGTTGCCCTCCGGGTAGAGCGGCGTGACCTCGAGCGGCCGCGGGTCGGTGTAGAACCCGAGCGTCTTGCGCTGGCAGACCAGCACCCGGTCGCTGGGCCAGAACCGCGCCTTGAGGCCGAGCATCCCGAGGATGTCCTGCGGCAGCTTGCCGGTGTAGGCGATGCTCTCGCCGGCGATGTTGCCGCGGTAGACCTTGAGGAAGTCCTCGTTGTCGAGCAGCACCGGGGTGATGCTGCCCGGGACGACCGTGGTGTCGGCCTCGTAGCCGAAGGTCGTGCCGGCCGTGTCGTCGCCGGCGGAGGCGATGACCTCCTGGGCGGCGGCGAAGTCGCGGCGCGGACGGCCCGACGAGGTGTCCCAGGCCGCGGACGCCGGGATCGAGGGGATGGCCGGGTTGAGCACCAGCTGGCGCATCGCGACGAACCGGGCCCGGATCAGCGTGTTGACCAGGGCGGTGACCTGCCGGTTGATCGCGGCCATGTTGTTCTCGCGGCGCATGTCCTCCGAGACGCGGACACCGAGACCCTTCTTGGTCGCGATCGCGAGGCGCTGCAGGCCGCGCTGCATGCCGGCGACGGGGATCTCCTCGAACTCGATGAGCTCCTGCACCTCGCTGTCGAGGAACAGGGAGGTCCCCTCCTCGAAGGCGATCGTGCTGGCGTCGCCCTCGTAGCGCAGCAGCACGTCGTCGATGAACTGCCCGTCGAGCAGCTCGAGGATCCGGGCAGGCAGGATCAGCGGGTTGTTGCGGATGTCGTCGACGGTGGTCTTGCGACCGCCGTCGAGGGTGAGCTGAGTCATCAGGTCTCTCCTCAGTAGATCCAGGCCAGGGCGACCGTGTCGGCCGCGGCGACGCCGCCGACCTGGGTGCACTCGCCGACGATGGTGCGGGCGTCGGGGGTCGCCCCGGCGGGGGTGACGCGCCCGTTGGAGGCGGCGACGAGCTTGTCGCCGAAGGCCGCGGCCGCGGCGTACTTCACCGGGACCTCGACGCTCTTGGCCACGTTGACCCGGGTCCCCTTCGGGGCCAGGTCGAGCACGCCGTTGACCGGCTCGGTGACGAGGGTGGCGACGGCGTCGTTGAGCGCGACGCCGAGGACCTTCACGGAGCCGGCGGCGGCGACGCCGGCGCTGCCGCCACCGGCGGTGCGGCCCTCGACCAGCTGGCCACCGACGATCGTCTCCGCGGCGGGGTAGGACTTGGGGCCCGTCTGGCGGACCTGCGGGATGGCCGGCATGTCAGATGCTCCAGTTCTGGTAGGCGGGGCTCTTGCGGACGTCCTCGAGGGTCGTGCCCGCGTTGGCGTCGTCACGGTTGACGCCGTCGGCCTGGTGGCCGAGCTCGTTGGTCGGGACCAGGTCGGGCGCCTCGGCGAAGTGCTTGCGCGTGCCCTCGGGGTCGCGGTCGAACTCCTTCGCCCAGGCGGCGCGGTTGGTGGCGGCGAACTTGGACTTGTTCGCGTCGAGGAAGGCCTCGCGCTCCATCACGTGGAGCTTCTCGGCGGCCTTGAGGCCGGCGGCCGCGCCGGTCTCGAGGTCAGCGATCTTGGCCTTCGGCACGACGACGTGGTCCTCGGGGACGCCGCTGTCGGACGGGGGACGCTCCTCGAGCGACTCCGCGACGACGGTCGTGACGGCGGCGACGATGGCCGCCTCGTCCGCGTCCGCGGGGAGCTCGAGCGTGTCCCGCAGGGTGGTGAGCTGCGCGTCGCTGAATGCCACGGCAGATCCTCCTTCGGTGTGGGTGGACCCGCCCGCGGACGCGGTCGGGGGCTTGGGGAGCGCCGGGCGCTGGGTGGGCTGCTGGCCCTGCCAGGCGGCGCGGGCGGCGGCGTGGACGTCGTGCTCGAGGATCGCCAGGTCGTGCTCGATGCGGGCGAGCAGCTCGTCGTCGTCCTCGTCGATCTCGTCGTCGGGAGCGACCGGCGGGCTGCCGTTGGCGATGCGGACGCCGACCTCGTTGGCGAGGCCGGCGGCCACCGCCTCGGCCGCGGTGTACCAGGTGCCCTCGCCGTCGTTGGCGAGCATCACCTGACGCCAGCTCTCGGGGGTGCCGCCCGCCTTGTGCGCGTAGACGCCGGCGTAGTTGTTGCTCTGGCCGTCGAGCCAGTCGGCGTCGCGCCGCAGCTGGGCGGCGTTGCCCCAGGTGCCGATCGAGGCGTCGTGGAGCATCATCTGCGACCCGGGGCACATCACGATCTCGTCGCCGGCGATCGCGATCACGGAGGCCGCGGAGGCGGCCAGGCCGTCGACGACGACGACGATCTTGGCTCGGTGGTTGCGCAGCAGGTTGCTGATCGCGACGCCGTCGGAGGCGCGGCCGCCGGGCGAGTGCACGCGGACGTAGATGGTGTCGACGTCGAGCTGGCGGATGGCGTTGCTGACGGACTCGGCGTCGAAGCCGCGCCACCAGCCGCCGACGACGCCGTACAGCCAGAGCTCGCCGACGGTGCCGGTGTCGGGGGCCGCGGTCGTGTCGTCGTCAGCTGCGGCGAGCGCGACGCGGGACTTCTCGCCCGAGAGCAGGCGGGCGTCGGCCTTGAGGGCCGCGGCGGTGCGGGTGCGGGCGCGGACGCCGGCGGGCTTGGTCACGATTCCTCCTGGGCGGGGCGGACTGTCGGGGCACCCGGCTTGCGGGCGGGGATGCCGATGGCGGCGCGGACGAACTCCTCGAGGTCCTGGTCGGCGGTGAGGACGCCGGCGTGCACGAGGGTCGCGAGGGCCTGCACGAGCGCGTCGCGCCGTGCGCCGATCTCGTCGAAGACGAGGCGGGGTGCGCGCTCGCCGGGCCAGTTCCAGCGGACCAGGTCGGCGACGACGTGGCGGGAGGCGGTGCGGGCGATGTCCTTCGCGATCTTCTGCAGCGCGAGGACGAAGGCGTTGAAGAAGGTGCTCCCGAGCGCGTAGGAGCCGGTGCCGGACTGTGATCCGAGGTTGAGGAAGTTGGCCAGGACGGATCCGGCGATGCGCTCGTCGTGCCGACGGATGGTCTTGTCGAGGTCGGGCAGCGTGCCGTCGACTCCCTTGAGCAGGATCTTCGCGCCGTAGGGCACGGCCACGCCGGCCTCTCGCCCGACGCGGACGGCCTTGGCGATCGCCTCACCCTTGGAGAGGTCCTTCTCCCCCTGGGCGCCCTCGTAGACCACGACGGGGCTGCCCGTGCGCTCACCGAGGATCAGCTCGATGCGCTGGGCGCGGCTGCTCATCATCCAGGGGGCGTAGGCCGGCCGGAGGAGCGACTCGCCGCGCCAGTTGCCGCCGCGGCGATTGCGGACGTACACGACGACGCGCGAGACGGGGAGGGTGGTCGGCTTGGCCGATGCAGCCGAAACGACGAGGGAGCCACCGGTGCTCTGGCTCTGCTCGAGCGAGATGAGGCCGCCGTCACGAGCGACGTTGAAGCGGCTGATCGTGCGGCCTGAGCGCCAGCCGAGCTTGGACAGGTGCCACAGGCCGTCCTCGCCCCACTGCGCCTTCTGCTCGAAGATCGAGTGCCCGTAGCGGAGGTACTCGTCGATCGCGATCTCGACGTGCTCGTCCCAGGAGAACTTGTCCTCGAACGAAAGGGTGCTGCTGTCGTCATCCTCGTCCGTTGACCCGACGACCGGCACTGAGAGGTCGCGGGCGCAGTGCTGGGTGATCTCGTCGTCGCACCCGGTGCCGTCGAGGCGCCAGCCGGTACCGAGGATGGTCTGCACGACGGCTGAGAACACGCCGGCGACCTGCGGACTGGTGAGCATGTCGTCGTACACGCCGTAGGCGGTCGGCCACCGCAGCTCGGGGACCTTCTCGAGCGTGAGGGAGTTCCACCAGTCGGTCGGCGCGCCGGTGTTGCCGACGCCGAGCTCGCGCTGGGGAACCTGGGTCATCAAAGGGCTGGCGGGTGCCGGTGCCTCCTCGTCGACCATGGGCACCTCCTCACAGCGGGATGTTGTTCCAGTCCGGCACGCCGCCCATGTCGCCGTCCTCGCGCTCGAGGCCGGAGATCTCGCTGCCGGAGATCCCAATCGGGCTGGGTGGCGGGTCGTTCTGCGCGGCTCCGTCTTCGATGGCCTGAGCGCGAGCGGCGAACGACAGGAGCATGGAGATCGCCGCGTCGATGAAGACCCCTTCGGCCTTCTTGACGACCTTGCGGTAGTGGTCGATCACGTTGCCGGCGTCGTCGATGCGGGGCTTGGAGGCCTTGCGCCGGCCCTTGGCGATCGCGGCGTTGCGGACGTGCTCAGTCAGGTCCGGGTTGCCGTCGTGGGTGATCTCGCCACGGTTCCTGGCGGTCTCGAAGAGCTCGAGGATGTCGTCCATCCGGCTCTCGACGTTGGTCGGCACCTCGACGACTCGGTTGGGCCAGCGTGCGGCCCACAGCGCGAGGTACTCGCCCCACTTGTAGGGGTCGCCGAACAGGTACCAGACCTCATAGCCGTCGAAGGCGTCGGTGACGGCCTGGTCGACCTCGTTGCGTGGGACCTTGCGGTCCTTGCAGGCCTTCGGCTCGTGGTCGGCATCCGGCCCGCATAGGCACTCGGGAACCCAGGTCCGCAGATGGAAGACGCGGCCGTCACTGATCCTGGTGGCCGTGAGAGTGGTCCGGTCGCGCGACCGGGATCCGTCGAAGCCGAGCGTGATCGCTTCGCCAGCCTCGAGCGGCCGCGCGTCCGTGTGGCCAGGGCCGCGATAGAGCGCCGCCCACCGTTCGGGGGTGCAGAGAGGCTCGTCGCCGGCGAGGATCTCGGACAGGAAGAAGCGGCGGATCTCGGCCTCACCGTGCAGCTCGGTGTCGCGGCAGTCCTCCATGAGCTTGCCGACGGAGACGTGTCCGCCGGCCTCCTTGGCGGAGTCTCCGTAGAGGTAGAGCAGCTCCTCGCGCAGCTGCTCGTCGTCGGCCAGGTCGACCCGCTTCCGCGAGATCTTCGCGTCGACGTAGACCCGCGAGGGCTTGGACTCGAAGACCCGCTGGGCGTGCGACTTCGCAGTCGGGTCCCAGGTGTTCGTCGCGGCGACCCACATCCCGCGCATGCCGAGCACCGATCGAATCAGGGTGCGGGCGAAGGAGAGCGGACTCCGCGCGCCGGCCGTGGCGGCGTTCTGCATGGTGTCGGTCATGAGCCCGTTCTCGGTGAGCGAGCCAGCGGTGAAACGTCCGCCGAGACGTCCGAACGCGGTGGTGGTCAGAGGCTCGATGGGGTTGCCGCACGGCAGCCGGATCATGTCGAGGTTGATCTCGACGCCGGCCAGGTCGGCGAGCTCGGAGTTCTCGACCATCGCCTTGAGCGGCAGCCAGGTGTTGTCGGTCTGACGGTCGTTCAGCGCGGCGATGAACACCCAGGGCGAGGGGTGCGGCCGGCCGACCGGGTCACCGTTGGCGTCCCAGCCTGCGAAGTCACAGGGACCGAAGGCGTGGAAGAGGTCGATCATCGCGATGAGCGGGTCCTTGCCCCACTTCTGGCCGCGGATGATCATCGAGCCCGAGCGCACGTAGCCGTCGTTCCCGTCGACCTCCACCGCGTCGGGCCGGAGGCGGTACCGGTGGAGCAGGTGCCGGACCTGCTCGTCGTACAGCCGGACCGGCTCGCCCTCCTTGGGTCCGTCGGTGAACCGGAGCGTGTCCTCGATCCAGCTCGCGGCGAGATAGCCGAGCGTGGGGAACTCCCCGGGGACCTCAGGGCCTCGCCACGGCACCGGTCAGCTCCCGTCCTCGTCCGCTGCAACGACCCGGAACCGGCGCGCGGGTGTCGGGCCGTCGGTGCCGGTGGAGGCGCGTCGCTCGTCGCGCCTCTCCTTGACCTCGTCGACGGCGATCGTCCACATGAGCAGCCGCAGGCCCTTCGGGGAGAGGCCGAGTCGGTCGGCGTACTGCCGGGACTCCTTGCCGGCGTCGAGGTCGCCGACCTCGGCGGCCGCCTTCCAGCGCACGTACTGCGCGACCTCGCGCGTCCACTTGAGCCGTTCCCACTCGACCGCCTGGGGCGTGTGCCAGAGCTCGGACCAGAGCTCCTTCTCGGTGGCCTCGATCACCCGGCGCTCCTCGAGGGCGATCGCGAGCGACTCGCGCTTCCGCGTCAGCGCGGTTCGCGAGGTCCGGTCGAGCTTGCCGTCGGCGAGCTCGCGCTCCTCGAGCTCGTCGATCGCGTCCTGCAGGAGGTTGATCCGCGCGGTGAGCCTGGGGTTGGCCGGCAGGGGCCATTTCGGCGTCCGGCCCTTGCGACCTTCGGCCGGGAGGACCACCGGGCCGACTCGAGCGTTCCGCCGTCGAGCGTTCGGGTTGCCAGCGGGTCCGGGCATCTGCGATCACCTCCTAGGTCGACCGCAACTGCGAAATCCGAAGGGCGGCGCACATGAAACAGCGCCCGAACCCGTACAGAAGAGATTTCACCTGCCCCCTGGGTCTACACCCCCCGTGGGCCGATTTTTTCGCCTCGGAGCGCCGCCGTTGCAGATCTCGTGTTCGGGCGCCTTTGGTGCTTTGCACTGCTCGTCGGGGTGACCGAGATGCCACGGCTCGGTCGGGTCGATGACCGGGTCGTCGGCTACGCAGAGGCCGGCGTCGGCGCGTCGGCACCGCACTCCCCCGGCCGCGACGATGGGTGCCCACGCGTCGCGCTCCCGTTGGTGCTCGGCGCCGTAGCCACGGGCGGTCGACGACCCGCGGCGCTGGTCACGCTGGCGGTTCCGCTGCGAGGTGCAGTCCGGACACCGGGTGCCCGAGGTGATCCGGCCGCAGCCGCCTAGGCAGGGACGCAGCGGCATCGCACTCCCCCTCTGGACGGCAGTGCGAGGTGTGATCCGGGCGAGGGCCGCGGCCTCGCCGTGCGCAGGTAGGCACACCTGCGCGGCGTTCGACCCTGGCCCGGAAACCAAGAGAGCCCCGGGCCAGGGTGGCGCCTCGGGGCTCGTGCTGCGGATACACGTGATCCGCTGGCACAGATGTTCCCTGACGACGGAGAGGGTGTCAACGAGGCGCGCTAGGGGTGGCGGGGCGGGTGTCGAGTTCGCAGCCGATCAAGCACGGTCTGCGCTTCCAGTTCGGCCGCAGCCTGGTCGGCACCCGCCGCGAGCAGCAGCGCGCCTGCGGCGGCGGCACCGTGGTAGATAACGGCGTCGTACCGGGCACTGCCCAGCTCGACACCGGCGGCTCTGCTCAGGAGGTCGACCCGATCGGTGATCGCCCGCAGTTCCGCGATCGCTGCGTCGCGGTCGTCTACCGCTTGGCCGAGACGTCTCGCGGTTCCGCAGAGCTGGGCGACGAGGACTCCGTCGGTGGGTCCGTGGGTCCGCGACCGGCTCACTGCGTGCGCCCCCGTCTTGCGTGGTAGGCCTCGGCCAGCGGTCGTAGCTCGTCGAGGGTGAAGAGGTACTCTACGCCGCCCGGCACGGGGAGCTGCCCGGCGGCGGCAGCGCGGCCAGTGCGGCGCCATTTCCGGATCGTGTTGGCGGGCACCTCGAGCAGGGCAGCGGCCTGGTTCGCGGAGTAGGTCGGGGGCGGCCCCGAGCGGGCTCGGTCGCGCACGGCGCTACTCCTCGTCGGACGCGGTGTGCACGCCGCTGGTCGACTCGTAGGTGCAGCCGTGGCCGGGCTCGTGCGGGGTCACGCGCGTGCAGACGAGGGGGCCGCCGGCGAGGCGGTGGGTGCAGGACGTGGTCGCTGGCACTCAGCTGGCCTTCTTGCACTTGTGCTTCTTGCCGGCGGCCCGGGTGCGCAGGCTGGTCGAGGTCCAGGTCAGCCAGCCGCAGTCCTTGCAGGTCGCGAGGACGCCGCCACCCTCCTCGCTGTAGGCGACGGTCGGTCCGGTCGTCGAGCTGCTCGAGGCGTCAGCTGGCATGGCCCGCGTGCTCCTCCCCGCGGAGGTGCGCCAGCGTCAGGACGCAGGCCTGCAGCCACTGCTCGCGCAGGAGGTCAGGGGCGTCTCCGGTCTCCGGGTTGAGGTCACCGCCGACGACGGCTCGCCCGCAGAGCCAGGCGACGGTGGTCATCTCCTGGTCGGTCGCGGTGAACTGGTGGCCGACGTTGGGCGGGTGGAGGTACAGCTGCGGCGCTGGCCGTTTGGCCCGCTCGCACAGTCCGATCGGGCTGACGGGGCCGTCGGCAGGGTTGATGGCGAGCACCAGGAGCTCGTGGGTGGCGCCGTCGAAGTGCAGCGTGGGCGGTCCGACGTCGGGGCGGTCGGTCGTGAGGTCGACGACGACGATGGCGTACTGCTTCCAGACCGGGTGGTAGCTCGGCGCCGTGACCAGGTACATCGCCGTGGTGGAGTCGGCGCCGGGGACGTCGGGGGTCAGAGGCACGCGCTCGCTGAGGCCGTGGCGGCCGACGCGGGTCAGGGTGGTGTCGTACTCGGTGAGCTCAGGCATCGGCGGCCTCGGCTCGTCCGGCGACCTGGGCGCGCTCGTCGGCGCGGATGGTGGCTTCCCAGCATGAGCCGCAGCCGACGCCGCCGGGCCGGCCGGGCTTGTTCTTGTGGTGTCCGAGCCGCTCGCACTGGACGGCGACGCGCTCGGCGAGGGGGTGGTCCCAGGACAGGTGGGCCGTCGACTGCTTGTGCTCGGGGCCGCGGGGACGGGTGATCCCGCCCTGCTCTCGGCCGAGCTTGATCGCGCGGGCCAGCGACAGCGTGCCGGCCCGCACTGCGGCCTGCTGCTGGGCGGTGAGCGAGAGCAGCGCCAGGCGGCCAGAGACGTAGGCCTGCGACTTGCTGATCCGCTCGGCGAGCAGGTCGTCGGTGGTCTTGTCGGCGGCCTTGAGCCGGGAGAGGGCGCGTGCCTCCTCGATCGGGTCGAGGTCCCGCCGCTGGCCGTTCTCGAGGATCATCGCAGCGAGCACCTCGTCGGGGCTCATCGCGCCGGCCCGGACGATGACGGGGACGCGCTTGAGGCCGGCGATCTTGGCCGCGGCGTGCCGACGGTGGCCCATCACGATCATGAGCTTGCCCTGGTGCCGGCGGGCGACGATCGGCTGCAGGATCCCCATGTCCTCGATCGAGGCGACCATCTCGCTGAGGTCGCCGAGGTCGTCACGGATGTTGTCGGGGTCGGGGGTGAGGTGGGCGGTCTCGACCATGACGAGTCGGTCGTCCGCCGGCGCCGCGGTCGGCCGCGGGCCGGCGGGTTGCGGGACCTCGGGGAGATCCCCTTCCTGTACCTCCTTGCCCGCCGTGAGGATGTCGGCTGCTCGCATCATCGACTTGGGCCGGGGCCAGCCGTGCGCCTCGACGATCGCCTTGACCTGCTCGAGCGTGAGGCCGACGCGGTGGGCGATGTCGGGCAGGAGCCGCAGGGCCCTCTCCTCGTTGCCGGTGACGTGGGTCGCGGCTGAGCGCAGCACGCGGATCTTGGTGTCGCGGTCGATGTCGCGGTGGTCGACCATCAGAACGCCGCCCGGTAGATGGCCACCACCAGGGCGGGGAACGTGACGATGGCGAGGACGACGAGCACCAGGAGGACGACGTTCAGGCCGTCGAAGAAGTTGGCGATCGCGTCGGAGCGCTTGAGGGCGGCGAGCACCTGGTCGTTGTCGTCGGGCTGCGCGGGCTGCTCGGTGTCCGAGCCGCCGAGGTTGATCGGGAACTGGCGCATCAGGGCTTCTCCTTGGTGGTGGGGTCGGCGGGCTGCGCCGCCGCGGTGTCGAGCTGGGTGGCGCGGAAGGTCGGGCAGGGCCAGAGCAGGTAACCGGCGATCGAGGTCTCGGGGTCGGTCCACTGGCACTCGGTGCACGCCAGGACGGCGTGCTCCTCGAGCTCGGGGTCGCACCGGTCGTGCCCGTCGATGACGCAGACGTGGCCCTCGGGCGGGTTGCTGACGAGGACGTAGAGCCGGTGCTCGTTGCCCTCGCTGTCGAGGTAGGTGGGCTGGTGGAGCGCGGCGATCTCGCGCAGGGCGTCGAGCGCCCTGGTCTCGAGCACGATGGTGTCCCTTCGGTGTTGCTGTTCGCGTGCGAGCTGGTGCCAGGTGTTGGTGGCGCGGCCGGAGTTCACCCACTCGTGGCGGTGCTTGACCGGGTGGTGCTGGCACCCGCACCACTGGTCGTTGCAGACGCACGGGTGCTCGCCCTCGCAGCGCACGAACGCGGCGTCGCGGCCGCGGGCGCGGTGGTAGATCACGAGGGACGCGTGGCCGCACCAGGGGCAGGGTTCGGGGTGGTTGGTCTTGGCGGGACCGTCGACGACGTTCGAGGCGACCTTCTCGAGGTGCTCGAGGTCGCGCAGGAGTGCCTCGAGGCCGGGGCGGCTGCTGTAGACGTCGACGACGTCCGCGAGGTGGTCGACGAGCTCGATGAAGGTGCCGTCGGTGGTCGGTGGGTGGGTGGGCTGTCGCCCGCCGTGGCCAGGCACGGTCCTCGCGGCTGCGGCGACTGCTGCTGGCGCGAGGCGGCGGAGGTGGTGCTGCAGCGTGAAGGTCAGCTCGGCTGCGGCGCTCACGGCGGTGACCGCGACCGGGGCGGGCTTCTGGCCGGGGCCCGACGAGCCGAGCGGGTTCATCCACGCCTGACCGAGCACGTCGCGCCGGTGCAGCTGGCCGCGGGCGGCAGCGCGGTCCTGGCGGTCCTGCTCGCCGGCGAGCACCTTGGCCTGAGGGGTCATGAAGCCGAGGCCGACGGACTGCCGGGTGTCGAGGAGGTCGCCGAGGTGCCGGGCGAGCTCGAGGAGGACGGCGAGCTGCTCGCGGATGTCGGTGCGCAGCTGGGAGACGGCGTCCGCTGTGCGCTCGGCTGCGGCCTGGTGTCGAGCGTTTCCGGTCATCGGCTGCTGCCGTTCTTGCCCGCCGCCCGGGCGGCGGCGACACCGGCCTTCGCGGCACGAAGGCTCTCAGCGGCCTTGGCGGGATCACGCCGCCGCGCGGACTGGCTGCTGAGGGTCCGCTCACGCTCACGGATCGCGATCTGCCCGGCGCGGCGTCGCTCGTCCTCGGCGCGCTTCGCCTGCCGGGCACCGGAGGCGGCGAGCGCCTTGGGGGTCGTCCCACAGAACCGGCAGCGGCGGTGGCCGGTCGGATGCGCCGGGCAACGGACGGCGACGCCGTCGACGTAGACCTGGCCGTCGACGACCGCCAGGCCGTCGACGGCCTGCGGGGGAAGGGGGGTAGTTGCTTTTGAAGTAGTGAAGGGGTCCGACGCACTGGACCCCATCTGGACCCGCTGGACCCCATCGGCGCCGTTATCCACAGGCTCAGCGGTCGATCGGTGTACGACGGGCTCGTTAGGGTCCGGTGCTTCGGACCCTGTAGGCGGGGACGTGTCCAGAACACCGGACCCGCTGCCCTGGGGATGAGCGTCCTGGGCTGCGTCCGGTACGACGGCGTCGATCGACAAGGCGTTGAGCACGTCGCGGGCCTGGTCGAGGGAGATCCCCGCCGCGACCGCGAGCTGCCCGGCGTCGACGGCAGGCTCCTCAGCAGGCGTGCGGTGCAGGTCGCAGCAGCCGTGCGGGAACACGACGTACTCGGCTCGCTGGCCACGTCTGGCGGCCTTGTGGGGTTGCAGGTAGCCCCAGGTCACCAGGTCCTTGATGAGCTCGGCAGCGCGCGATCGGGAGACGCCGGCCCACTCCATGACGCCGGCGTAGCCGGCGAAGCCGATGTGGGTGCGGTCGTCGGCCGAGTCGGCGTAGGCGACGAGGGCGAGCTTGTGGCTCGCGGGGAGGTTCGTCGGCTTGGTGCAGCCGATCAGGTGCCCGGACATGAGGGCGACTCCTTGCGGGGGGCGTGGGGGAAGCTGCGGGTGTCGGTGGTGCGTGGGCTAGCTCGTGTTGGCACTGCCGACCTCCTGCACCGCGGTCTTCGCGATCGCCCGGGCGAGCGCCGCCTGCATCGAGCGCGGCATTGGTTCGGGGTCGAGCCGCGGCGCTCGTCGGCGGACCCGGAGGCTGCCGACGCCGGCGAGCAGGCCCCAGCCGTCAGGGAGGTCGTCTCGGACGATCGCGGCATCGGGTACGACGAGCCACAGATGGTCGACGTACCGCATGAAGGCCTCCGCCTTCGTCGGGTCGCGCAGTTCGGCAAGCCAGTCCGACCGACTGACCTTGACCTCGAAGCCGTGGATGGCGTTGCCGCCGGATGGCCACAGGTCGACCGCCACCGCGTCGATCGTGCGAAGGGTGCTGCGCTTCCCGTTGACGGCCGACAGGGCGGGGTCGTAGCCGCCGAACCCAGCCTCGTTGCGGACGTGCTCGGCCAGGACGTAGCGAGGCCCGTTGCCGCCGTCCTTGGTGTACCGCCTGCGGAGCAGGTCGAGCATCTGGCGCTCGCTCACCCCGCGCCGAGATGCCGGCGGCCTGCTCGGAGGAGGCAGAGAGCCGTCACCCACGGCGCACCTTCTTGCGACCTCGGACGGGTCGCCGTCGGAGCCATGTGCGTTCCTCGGCCGGCCAGGTCTGGCCTTCGAAGACGAACTCCATGTCGACGTTCAGGCCGTGCGCGAGAATCGTCGGCTTCCTGGTGATGCTCGTGAGCCTCACGATCCGGTAGCCCTCGGCGGCCCGCAAGCCGCCTTCGGCGGTGTACTCCAGCTGTGCGTGTTCCGCCGTCGGTGGGTAGCCGAAGGCCACCAGGTCGCCAGCCTCCGGATGGTCGTCGAACAGCGGGTACCAGGACCGAGAGTGGCGACCAGAGCCGTCGGGATTTCGCCGTACCCACCCGTCGTCAGGATGGGCGTACTTGACGCCGATCGACCGAAGGTGGACGCGCGCGAGGTCCTTTGCCGTCGCATGCTCAGCGGTGATCCGGTCCCAGAGCGCTGCTCCGCCAGCGGTGGACGAGTGCATGAGGCCATCCCTGCTCCGGTACCTCACGGCCGCCGCACCTCCGACGACCCTGCCCCTGCACCATCGAACGCCTCGAGGGCGCGCTCGATCGCGGCCCGTGCCTCCGCCCTGGTGGCGGCCATCGCGGCGTCGATGATGGGCAGCACGTGGCGGAGATCGTCGCGGACGCGGTCCCAGGTCTCCTGGCTCGGTGGGCGGTCGTCGCTGTCCTCGGCGGCCTTGAGGACCGCGGCGACCATGTCCTCGAGCAGGGCTGAGGTGGCGGGGTGGACGTCTGCCGGCGGTGTGGCCTCCGCGGCCGCGGCGCGCTCCCACTCGGACGCGGCGAAGGTCATCCGGCGGTGGGCGTCGGGGTTCGCGGAGTCCTTGAGCCAGGCCGTGGTGGCGACCGCGACGTGGCGGCTGAGGTAGGCCAGGAGCCGGTCGCCGACGTCGGACTCGTCGATGCCGAGCACCACGTCGCGGAAGGTCATGCCGAGCCGCTGGGCGATGTGGGCGAGCACGTCGACGGAGGGCTTACGCTGCCCGTCCTCGATCCGCGACAGGTAGGCGGCCGAGCACTTGGGCTCTGCGACCTGCGCCTGGCTGAGGGAGCGGGCGAGGCGGGCAACGCGGATGCGCCGGCCGAGCTCGTCTGCCGGCGCTCGGTCCAGGAGGTCGGCGTCGGTGATGCTGACGGTGTCTTCCGCCGTGCTCATCGTGTGACCCCCAGCCAGGCGAGAAGGTCTTCGCCCGTGGTGGTGATGTGGTCGACCATGCGGGCCATGAGCTCGGGCTCCTCGCCGTCGCGGGTGAGGATGCAGGTGCGCTTGCCCCGGCCGACGGCCCAGCCGAGCTCGAGGTGGGCGGAGCGACCGGAGGGCAGGACGAGGACGAAGGTGTCGGCGCGCTGCATGGCGTGGAAGTCGGACTCGTAGCCGCGGATCGCGCGGGGGTGCTGCAGGGCGCCGACGTACTGCTCGGCGGTCCAGGTCTGCCAGTCGGGGTCGATCTCGGACCAGGAGAACCCGGTGCTGCCCTCGGGGTTCTTGAAGTCGTAGCAGGCGATGTCGTTGGCGCGGAGCAGCTCGACGACGGCCGGCTGGATGTCGTTGCGCCAGGACGACGCGACGTAGACGTAGCGGGGGCGCTGGCGCGGCATGCCGGCGATGTCGCGCTGCGCGCTGCAGCGCTCGCACCACAGGCGGTTGTCGCCGGTGCGCTCCGCGATCTCGAGGATGGCGGGGACGACCACGCGGGCGTGGCCGCACGCGAGGGGGACGGTGTCGACGGTCGGGCTGGTCACGATCCGCTCCCCCGCTTCGCGACCACGGCGTGCACGTCCATAGTGGTCTCCTTCGGGACGAAGTCGCCCTCAGACCAGAGCCTCGCCAGGTCCTCGCCGAGGGTGTGCCGGTAGGCCGGGTCGTTGAGGGCGATCGCGTTGAGGTGCTGCCCGATCGCGACGGCGGGGCCGTTCGGGATCCCGTTGTTCCCCGCGAGGGTCGCCGCGCCGGAGATGAAGCCGGAGCAGTAGAACTTGATGAACATCTCGAGCTCATCCTGGGTCGGGCGAGGCCGGTCGACGCGCTCCGGGTCGGCAGGCATGCCGTCAGTGACGGGGCCGAGCTTCGCGCGGTCCACGTTGTCGGCAAAGGCGATGAGCGCGCTGCCGAGGGAGCGTGCTGTGGCCGGGTCGAGGCGGGGCTCGGACACGATCTGGTCGGCCGGGTCGGTGATGGCGAGCACCAGCTGGCCGGCGCCGTCGTCGACGGCGTGGTGCAGGGTGATCGTCTCGCCGTCGGCGGCTTGAACGTGGTCGACGTGCGGTTCGGGCTGGGTCATGGTGAGACTCCTGGTGGTTGGTGGTGCGGGCTCGGGGAAGTCGTTGTCAGCGCGCCAGGTCGAGGACGCGCGCGGCCTGCTGGATGCGGTCGAAGTCGGCACGGTTGCCGCCGGCGTCGGGGTGGGTGGCCCGGATCGCGGCCTTGTACGCCGAGGCGATGGGCGCGCCGATTGCGCCGTAGCCGCGGAGGATCTCGGCGGCGGTCTCGGGTGACATCCGCTGCGGCGCCGCCGGCAACGGGGTGCCGCCGCCGATCGCCTTGAACCCGGTGTACTGCTGACCGGTCTCAGCTGCGCCGTACCGACCGACGGCGCGCAGCGCCTGCAGCGTCAGTGCAATCGCGCGGACGTTGTGCTGCCAGTGCTTCCCCTGGTGGGTGTACGGCGCGATGAAGGTGTCGCACCGGTGCAGGATCGGTCCGTGCTTGGACTCGAACGCGACCACGACGGCAGGGGTTGCGGCCTCGCGGGCGTTGGCCCTGAGGGTGCCGTCGAGACGGAGGTCCTGCTCGCGGACGTCGACCTCCACGACGAGGTTGCGGCCGTCGAGGTGGTCGACCTCGGCGAGGAGCAGCTCCTCGGTGTCGACCCACTTCGAGGAGAAGCGGGTTGGGGTCCTCGCGCTGGCCGGGCGGAGCCAGGTGCGGTCCGATAGCGGGCGCACCGTGTACGCGCTCACTGCTCGCCTGCCTCGCGCCGGGCCTGCGCCACGGCCTCGATCACCAGGAGGACGACGACCAGGGCGACGAAGAGCATGAAGTAGGCGTAGATCGTCACGGCTGGCCGCCGCTCTCGGCGGCGCCGGCCAGGTCGGTGAGGACCTCGTCGCGGAGCTCGACCTCGGTGTCGGTGAGGTGGTGGCCGATGTCCTCGGTGTGCTGCAGCCAGCGCAGCGCCTCCGGGAGCCGAGCACGGTCGGTGTTGGTCACCTTCCGGTCGCCGAGGCTGACATGGTGCAGCGCGCCGGCGACCTGGTCTCCCTCGGCCTGGACGACGAGGTACGCCGTAAGGGCACGCAGGATCGTTCGCGGCGTGCCGGTCGCGACCGACTCGGCGTAGGCGTTGAACCGCTCGGCGTCCTCCTGGCGGAACTGGTAGAGGCCTCCGCGCCATCGCTGGTCGTCGTGGACGCCGGCGAGGTCGAAGTAGTGGTTGAGCTGCAGGGTGCCCATGCTGACGATGAGGCTCGGCAGGCTGACTGCGACCAGCGCGAGCAGCTTCGGGTCCACCTTCGCGCCGGGCTTGACCGACTCGAGGACCGCGTCAGCACGCAGGCCGCGGGCGATCTTGACCGCGGCCTCGTGTTCGCCGCGCTGTCGCTCCCTCTCCTCCTCCGCAGCGCGCTTTGCCCGGCGCTCCTCGTCGAGCTGCTCGTCGTGACCGGGGACGTTCGTGCAGACGTACTCGACGACGTCGGCACCGCGGTGGTCCTTGGTCAGGACGAACGCCAGGCACCCGGCGTGCTGGTCGCGGTCGCGGGAGAACGTCTGACCGAGCGCGGTCATGCCGTGCTCGGCGTGGGTCAGGTGGGTGGTCCACGTCTTGCCCGGCGGGAGCTTGAGCTTCGGGATCCCCTGGGCCTCGAGCTCGGCGATCAGCTTGTCGGCCTTGGCCTGCGCGGCGATCTTCTCCTTGGCCTTCGAGACCTCCCACTTGAAGTTGGAGGTGCCGGCGTGCTTCGAGACCTGCTTCTGGACGGTGGTCGGCAGCGCTGCGACGGCGAGGGCATCGTCGAGCGAGAGCTGCCCGTCGTCGACGGTCTTCTGGACCTTCTTGTCGAGCTTGAGGAGCCTGAGCCTCTTGTTGATGGTGTCGACGTTGTGGCCAGCGGCCTTGGCGATCTGACCGGGCTTCCAGCCGAAGTCGAAGCGCAGCTGGCCGTAGCCTTCGGCCTCTTCCATCGGGGTGAGGTCGGTGCGCCGGCAGTTCTCGACGAGCATCGCGGCGACCTGGTCGGCCTCGTCGACGAGGTCGCGGCGGATGATGACCGTGGCGTGGGTGGCCTCGGCGCGGCGCAGTCCGTCGAGACGGCGGTGTCCGGCGATCAGGCGGTACGCGGGTCCCGGGTCGTTGCCGAGCTCGACCCCGGGCATGGGCGCGACGACGAGCGGCTGGATGAGCCCCTGCGAACGGATCGACTCGACCATCTCGTCGTCGGCGACGGCGTTGTGCCGGATGTTCTTCGGGTGGGGATGGATCTGCTCGAGCGGGAGCACGGCGATCGCGCCCGACGTGGCTTGCACCAGGGCGTCCGTGCTCGTGGTGGTGTCGGTGCTCATGCCAGGACCCCCAGGCGGGCTGCGAAGTCGTGGTCGACCTGGTACTCCCAGCGGCCGGTCGAGCCGTCGCGGATCTCGTGGTCGCCGTCGATCTCGGCGTCGTCGAACAGCGGCGACTCGGTGACGATGAGGAAGTTCGGGAGCGGGTCGTCGCACCCGCAGTCCCCCTCGAGCGAGAGCAGGTCGTTGATGTCCTCGTTGCCGCCGGCGACGAGGTCGCTCGCGTCGACGGGACTGCGGGTGCCGCACTGAGCGCACTCGGCGTGGGTCACGCGCTCGATCAGGTCGAGCTCGGTGGCGGGCTGGAAGGCCGTGGTCATCGAGCTACGCCTCCGCGTTCTCGAGCACCGCGATCAGCGGCACCGGCGTGCGCCGGACGAAGTCGCGGACCCGGGTGGTGTGCGTCCAGGCGGTGACGTTCTCGGCCATCGCCTTCGCGAGCGCCAGGTCGCGCTGTGGGCCGCCCTCGGCGCCGAGCTTCTCGATGTGGGCCCGCAGCGCGTCGGTCACGACGGAGCGCGCCTCGTCGACGGTGAAGTGCTGGTCGGTCATGGTGTGTCCTTCGTGTTCAGGAGGCCGCGGAGGTGCGGCGGCGGTTGACGGTCTGGTGGGCCTCCCAGCCGAGCCAGACCTTGATCTCGTGGGCGTGCGTTGACTTGAGCGACGACGGGGTCCGGCCGACGGCGACCATCACGGGGTGGCCGTCGACCCGCTTGCAGGCGAACGCTCGGACGCGGTCGCCGACCAAGTGCTCGTCGGAGACCGGGAGGCGGTCACGGATGTCGTTCGCGGAGAACCGCCGGCCGGAGTCGATGGCCTTCTGGATCTCGGCGTCGATGGCGAGGATGACGCGGGGGTCGGCCGCATGCCGGACCGTCTCGAGCCCCTCGTCCCTGGCGGCCTCGCCGGCGGCGACCCGCTCCGCGATGGGGGCGCGGCCGTCAGCCACGGCGGCGCCCCCGACGGGGGAACATGAGGTCGCCGATGAACGGCTGCAGGAGGTGCCGCGCCTGGACCTGCTGGTCGAGCACGAGGGCGGGCGCCAGGACATCGACGACCGCGTCGACGAGCGGGACCGCGGCGATGACGTCGCCGTCGGGGAGGTCGGTGCCGTCGATCAGCTTCCAGAGCGGTCGGCCGCCCACGTTGCGCGATGCGAGGCTGCGCCGGACGCCGTCGGGCGACTGGTGGCTGACGACCGCGAGCTCGCCGTGCTGCCAGCGGTGGACGAGCGAGGGCGAGTCGACCTCGACGGGGCGGCGGCGCCGACCCTGGTAGTCGTCGGGGTGGTCGACGGGGTGGAGCGTTGCGGTCAAGGGTGCCTCCTTGGCTCGGGTGCCGCTGTGGGTGTTGTGGGGGCAGTTGTGCCGCGGACCGGTACTGCAGGACCTCGTCCTCCGGTGACGCGCGCCGGGTGCCCAGCCGGCCTTCTCTAGGGGTGGGATCCGGGGCCCGCCGCGGCGGCCGTCACCGCGGCGGGCTGAGACGCGGGCCCGGTGCCGTCGCGTCTCGTGGGGGTGCAGCGACCGCGATCGGACGCCGGAGCAGACCGGAGGAAGTTGCGCGGCATGTTCGGACCGCGCTGGTTGTGGTTGTCGTCTGCCGGTCGTCGCGGCCGCTGCACGTTCGACTGGACCGTGAGCCAGGGAAGCCGCCGCAGTACGGCGAACCCACGGGCCAGTGCTTGGGTGGGAGCCCCGGTTGGCCGGCGCGAGGGCACCGTCTTCCCCGTCCGGGGCTCCCGGGCCGACGCGCGCGCAGTCTCGGACGCGGGCGCCGGCGTCTGTGGGGTGCACGCGGAGCAGAGCAGCTCGGCGACCCACCAGCAGGGACCGAGGTCGGTCACGCAGGCGTTGTCGTCGGTGCATCGGCAGCCCTGGCAGGCGCGCACGTCGAAGATGTCGAAGGGCGAGTGCGTCACGACGCACCTCGGGTCAGGAGCACCGCGGCTCCGAATCCAGCGAGGCCGATGGCGAGCACGAACAGAGGCGGGCCCGCCGCCTTGACGATGTCGACGAGAACGCCGGCGACGCGGGCGATCACCACGTCCTCCGGCGTGCGGTCGGCTCCGGGCGCGGCGCGGGCGCCTGAGGTCGGACGCCGGCGACGCCGCCCCCGGAGAGCTTGACGACCGTCGGAGCCTTCGACAACTGCGTCCGGATGTCGCCGAGGGTGGCGGCGATCTCGTTGACGCGATCGAGGATCTCGGCAACTTCGGCGGCGAGGTCGTTCGCCTGTACACCGAATCGGCGGACAGCGATGGCGGCCGCCGCTGCGCCAGCGGCGAAGGCTGCTGCTGCCTCCGGCAGGGCGGTCCGCCGGGTCACGACACGGCCTCGGTGGTCGTCGGAGCGAGCAGCTGCTCGACGGAGACGCCGAAGAAGGCCGCGAACCTGGCCAGTTCGTCGGCCTGGACGCGCGCACGGCAGTTCAGCCGATCGTTGACCGCGGAGGGCGTCAGGCCAGTGCCAGCGGCGATGGTGGCGTCGGAGACACGCCGGCGCGCCTTGAGGACGCGCAGGTTCTCAGCGATGGTCGCCTGGCCTGGGTTCGTCATGAAGCAAAGAGTTCAGGGAAAATCCCGAACATCGCGACATTTCCACAAACCTCGGCGTGTCGCGTTCTCCCTTGCGCTCAGGCTTGATCTACGCAGGTTCGGGAAAATCCGGTACTCTCGTAGGCATGACGGCAGCAACGACGGAGGCGGTCGCACCTCGCCTCAGCGACATCGCGGGTCGGCGAATCCGAGGGCTTCGGTCCGAACTTGGTTGGAGCCAGAAGGTGCTAGTCGCCCGCGCTGGCATGAACTTGTCGGGCGGTGGGATGTCGGACCGCGAGACGGGCGTAAAGCCGGTTCCCGTCGACGAGCTGCCGGCGTTCGCGGAGGCGCTCGGCACGTCGGTGGCCTACCTGATGGGCCTGACGGACGACCGGAGCCGCCCGCTTGAGGACGCCGCAGCCGAGGCGCTGCGGACTACCCGGGGCCGAAACGACGAAGCCCCCGGCCGGCGCGCTGCCGGCGGGGGCTCCCTCTTCATGCCGCGGCTGGACAACCAGTCCGCGCTCTCTCCGTTGGCTCCCCCGATTGGACTCGAACCAATAACCCTGCGATTAACAGTCGCATGCTCTGCCAGTTGAGCTACGGGGGAATGCTGGGCGACGACCCGGGGGTCGTGCAGCGGGGAAACACTAGCAAGGCCACGGCACTCGCCGAAATCGAGGTGGGATCAGGCGCCGATGTCGGCGCGGGCGGTCGCCAGGGCCGCCTGCACCACCGCGTCGACCTCCGGGTCGGCGGGGTCGAGCGCGTCGTCGTACTCCACGAACCAGGCGAGCTCGCCGCGCCGGGCGGGCGCCTGCCGGGCGAGCACCCGGACCGACGCACGGCCGCGGACGGGGACGTGGCGCTGGAGCGCGATGCTCGCCGTGACCCGCTCGCGGACCAGCTGGAGCAGGCGCCCGGCGTCGTCGAGGCGGACGACGTGCACCGGCGCGGGCTCGCCGAAGCGACCCACCTCCGTGACGGTCAGGGTGCGCTCCTCGGCGTCCCAGTCGGCGGCCGCGACCTGCTCCCACGCGAGGCGCTCGGGCAGGTACAGCGCGTCCCGGGTGCCCCCGACCGGCCCCGAGCTCGCGAGCAGCCGCTCCCCCGGCGCGACCCGGACGGTGGTACGACGTGCGAAGGGGCTCACGGCCCGGACCCGACGATCTTCTCGCGGAGGGTGCGCCGGTGCTGCTCCAGCGCCGCCAGCTCGCCGAACATCCGGTTGAACTCCGCCTCGTTCTCGACCGGGTTGGTGCGCTGCAGGCGGGACTTGACCGCGTCGATGCGACGCAGCACGGTCAGCTCCTGGAGGCGGAACAGGTGCGTGGCGACGTAGCCCGCGTCGACGTCGCGGGTCGCCGGGATCGGCTCGACGGCCAGCGCGCTGATCACCGAGGACACGGCGGGGTCGCTCGCCCCGGCCCGCACCTTCGACACCCAGCCCGGGTCGCTCTGGCCCGCGGCGGGCCCTCCGGCGGCGGCGATCAGCTCCCACACCGTGCGATACGTCGGGTGGGTGAAGTCGTTGCCGCCGATGTCCGCACTGGTGCGACCGATCGCGATCGGGTGCTGCAGGACGAGCTTCAGCGTCTCGCGCTCGATGCCGAAGCGCGGGTCGCGCAGGTCGGGGACGTTGGTGCGCGGGGCGGGCGCCTGCGCGGCGGCCTCCGGTGCCCGGTCCCGCGGGCTGCCGCGGTCGGGCGCGCTGCCACGGGCGGCGGCGCGTCGTACCTCGGCGCGGGCCTGCTCCATGTCGACGCCGACCATCCCGGCCAGCTCGCGGGCGAAGGCGTCGACCTTGGACTTGTCGCGCACGCTCGCCACGAGCCGGGCGCCGGCGCGCAGGGCGTCGATGCGGCTGTCGGCGCGGTCGAGGTCGTAGCGGCCGACGACGTTCTCGAGCACGAAGCGGTAGAGGGGTCGGCGGGTGGCGACGAGCTCACGCACCGCCGCGTCGCCCTCCTTGATCCGCAGCTCGCAGGGGTCCATCCCCTCGGGGGCGACGGCGACGTAGGTCTGGGCGACGAAGCGCTGGTCGCCCTCGAAGGTGCGCAGCGCGGCCTTCTGCCCGGCCTCGTCGCCGTCGAAGGTGAACACGACCTCGCTGCGCAGCTCGGCGTGGTCGTCGAGGAAGCGGCGCAGCACCCGGGCGTGGTCGTCGCCGAAGGCGGTGCCGCAGGTGGCGACGGCCGTCGTGACGCCGGCGAGGTGGCAGGCCATCACGTCGGTGTAGCCCTCGACGATGACCGCCTGGGAGCTCATCGCGATGTCGCGGCGGGCCAGGTCGATGCCGTAGAGGACGGTGCTCTTCTTGTAGATCGGGGTCTCGGGGGTGTTGAGGTACTTCGCGTCGATCCGGTCGTCGTCGAAGATCCGGCGGGCCCCGAAGCCGATGGTGTCGCCGTTGGTCTCGCGGATCGGCCACACCAGCCGGCCGCGGAAGCGGTCGTAGAGGGAGCGCCCGGAGGCGACGAGGCCCGAGGCGATCGCCTCCTCGGAGCTGAACTTCCGCCCGCTGAGGTGCCGCCACAGCGCCTCGCCGTCGCGCGGGGCGAAGCCCACCCCGAAGTGGAGGGCGGCGTCCTGGTCGAAGCCCCGCTCGGCGAGGAACTGCCGGGCCGCGAGCGCCTCGGGCGTGCCGAGCTGCTCCGCGTAGTACTCCTGGGCGACCGCGTGCGCCTCCACGAGCCGGCGCCGCTGCGGGCCCTTGGGGCGGTCGTCCTGGCCGGTCTCGTCTCGGCGCAGCTGCACGCCGTACTTGTCGGCCATCCGCTCGACGGCCTCGCCGAAGCTCAGCCCGTCGATCTTCATCAGGAACGTGAAGACGTCCCCGCCCTCCTGGCAGCCGAAGCAGTGGAAGAAGCCCCGGCTAGGGGTGACGTGGAAGGACGGCGACTTCTCGTCGTGGAAGGGGCACAGCCCCTTCATCGAGCCGCCGCCGGCGTTGCGGAGGGTGACGTAGCCCGAGACGACCTCGTCGATCCGGACCCGTTCGCGGACCGCGGCGATGTCCTCGTCACGTATCCGTCCGACCATGCGGGGAATCCTACTGACGACACCCCGGCGTCCATCCCTGAGACCCGTCACCAAGACGTGGCCGGGTTTCCTTATTCTGATACGTGACCTTGGTCCCACTCGGTCGTTTGTCACCTCGGGAGCGGTGTGGCAGCCGGAACAGTGGGAGCCATCTGATGAGTGTTCGGGGAGTTCGGGGAGGAACCGGGAGTGGAGCAGCCGTCTGCGCGCACGCGCACCAGCTGGCCCGTGCCGGCGATCGCCGCGCTCCTGGCGATCTCGGCTCTCTTCGTCGTCTTCCGCGACGACGACAAGGACCCGGCGCCGACGACGCCGACCGCGCCCGTCGCGGAGAAGGTCGACCTGAAGGCGCTGCGCCTCAGCTCGACCAAGACCGTGATCAAGGCCGCGCCCAAGGATCCGCGGCCGAACCGCGTCCCCAAGGGCACCGTCGTGCACCCCAAGCGGATGCAGGCGCTGTACGACGAGCCGGACGGCACGCCGTTCGCGAAGATCGGCCCGAAGCAGTTCGGCGACACCTGGCTGCCGGTGATCACCCGCAACCAGGACTGGGTGCAGGTGCTCCTGCCCTCCAAGCCCAACGGCTCCACCGGCTGGCTGCGCTCGCAGGACCTGACCGAGGCGCACAGCCGGTTCCTCGTCAAGGTGCACCTCGGCCGGCACGAGCTGGAGCTCCTCGAGCACGGGCGCACGGTCGGCACCTGGACCGTGGCGATCGGCGCGCCCGCGACGCCGACGCCGGTCGGGCGGACCTTCGTGCTCGGCCAGATCGTCGACGAGAAGCAGCCGTTCTCGCCGGTGATCCTGCCGCTGGGCAGCCACAGCGACACCCTCGACTCCTACGGCGGCGGCCCCGGCACGGTGGCCCTGCACGGGTGGACCGACGCGTCGGTCTTCGGGAGATCCATCAGCCACGGATGCGTGCGGGTGCCCGATGACGCGCTCGCCCGGCTCCGCACGATCCCGACCGGAACCCCGGTCATGGTCGACAAGACCTGACACCAGGCGCCAGACTCGCTCTGCCGACAAGTGATGAAGATGAAGGGAAACCCCATGAAGAAGACAAGGACCCTGGCCTCGGCCACCGGCGCGGTCGTGCTGGTCACCGGCGCCACCGCCTTTGCCGTTCTCGGAGGCGGTGGCACCGCGACCGCAGCGGGCGAGCCGTCCTCCGCCTTCGGCCTGGAGCTCAGCATCGCGGGCAACGCCGTGATCGAGCCGCTCCCGACGGTCGAGTCGACCGACGGCAAGGTCGTCACCGACTCTCTCATCGGCCTGCCGGACAACCCGGTCGCCAAGGGCGGCGTGATCAACGTCAGCGCCGAGAACGGCAAGGCCAGCTCGAGCGTCACCGACCTCGGCGTCGGCGACGGCCTGCTCTCCCAGCTTCCGGCCGAGGTGACCGAGCAGCTCGGTGCGGCGTGCGAGACCATCGTCGACGCGATCGACCCGGTCACCGGCGCCGTCAACACCGCCCTCGGCCCGCTCATCGGCGCGCTCGGCGACGCCCTGCAGCAGATCAGCGACAGCACCGACGGCACCCCGCTCGACCTGGGCCTGCTCGGTGCGATCGACCTGTCCGAGCTGGCCCCGCTCGACCTGGCCGGCCTGTGCAGCGTCCTCGCGGGTGACGACCAGCTCGTCGGCGCGGGCGCCGTCATCGCCGAGTGCAACGGCGACACCGGCACCACGCAGCTCACCGACCTGACCGCGCTCGGCCTGCCCGTCGACATCGACGTGGACGAGCCGAACGCCTCGGTGGAGATCCCGGGCCTGCTCACCATCACCGCCAACCGCCAGACCAAGAACGCCGACGGCACCTTCACCGTCGACGCGCTCTACGTCAACCTGCTCGACCAGGTCGAGCTGACGGTCGCCTCCGCCACCTGCGGCGAGGTCACCAGTGACGGCGGCCCGACCACCCCGACCGAGTCCGACGCGCCGACCCCGACCCCGGTCGAGTCGCACGTCCCGGTCACCGGCTGACCCTTCGCCGGACAGCTTGTCGGCAACCGACCGGCCGCAACCCTCGGGTTGCGGCCGGTCGTCGCATTTCAGGAGGTCGGGGACCCGGCGCCGACGAGACGCCGGTGCCAGGCGACGGCGCTGGCGTCGGTCAACGAGGCGACCTGGTCGATCACGACCCGGGTCCGCGCGGCATCGTCCGCCGCCTGCTTCCAGTCCTCCGCGAAGGCCTCGTCGAGGTCCGTCCCCTCGGTGCGCAGCAGGGCCGCGACCAGCTCCGCCAGCAGCTCGCGCTGCCGGACCTGCAGCGCCACCCGGGAGGCGTCCTGCATGACGTAGTGCGCCGCGATGCTCTTCAGCACCGTGATCTCGGCCCACGTCTCCCCCGGCACCACCAGGTCCGCGGCGTAGCGGGCGAACGGGCCCGGCGAGGCGGCGAAGGTCGCCTGCTGCACCGCCCCGCAGAACCGGCCGATGAGGTCGCTGGTCAGGTTCTTCAGCGCCGCGAGCCCGGCCCGCCGCCCGTCGTACGACGCCCCGGGCCAGCTGCCCACCGAGCGCAGCCGCTCCAGGACCTCGTCCAGCGCGGCGTCCGTGGCGTCGGGGTGGTACCACGAGCGCAGCGTCTCCCACACCGCCGCCGTGTCGAGGCGGGTGAGGTCGACCTTGCCGGCCACGATGCCGTCCTCGACGTCGTGGACCGAGTAGGCCACGTCGTCGGCGAGGTCCATCACCTGGGCCTCGACGCAGCGGCGGCCGGCGGGCGCGCCCCGACGGGTCCAGTCGAAGGCGGGCCGGTCGTCGTCGTACACGCCGAACTTGCCGTCGGCGCCCGCCTCGGGCAGCCCCCAGGGGTACTTCGTGCACGCGTCGAGGGTCGCCCGGGTCAGGTTCAGGCCCGCATCGGTCGTCTTCGCCTCCAGCCGGGTGAGCAGCCGCAGGGTCTGCGCGTTGCCCTCGAAGCCGCCGCAGCCCTCCGCGAGCGCCGCCAGCGCCCGCTCGCCGTTGTGCCCGAACGGCGGGTGCCCGAGGTCGTGCGCCAGCGCCGCCGTCTCCGTGATGTCGGGGTGGGTGCCCAGGGCGCGGGAGAGGTCCCGCGCGATCTGGGCGACCTCGAGGCTGTGGGTCAGCCGGTTGCGCACGAAGTCATCGCTCTGCGGCCCCACCACCTGGGTCTTGGCCGCGAGCCGCCGGAAGGACGCCGCGTGGACCACCCGGGCCCGGTCTCGCTCGAACGGGAGCCGCTCGGGCGCCTCGACCCGCTTCGGGGGCTCGGGTACGACGCGCTCGCGGGCGTGCTCGTCGTACAGCCGCTCCACCTGGTCCACTCGGCGACCCTATCGGGGCCGGTGGGCGTCAGTAGGTGGTGACGTGCACGTGGTCGTAGTGGTTGGCCGTCGTGGAGCCGCGGTCGGACATGCCCCGCCAGCCCTCGCCGGACCGCTCGACCGACCAGATCTTCTGGGAGTAGATGACGTAATTGACGCCGAGCGCGGCGTAGTTGGCGCGCACGAACTCCGCGATCTCCCAGCCGCGGGCACCCGAGGTCATGATGTCGACCGCGAGGCCCTGCGAGTGCTCGCCGTCGCCGCGGAAGGTGCCGTAGGTCGAGACCTCGGGGAAGTTCGCGCAGACGGCCTGGTGGACCTTCTTGATGTTCGGGCTGACCCCGGCGGGCACGCTCGTGCCGTTGGTGCAGGAGGCGGCGATGCTGAGCGGCTTCTCGTCGGAGAGGTGGCCGGTGGTGACCCACCGGGCCTTGCCGCCGACGACGATCTCCTCGCGGTCGGCGTAGCGACGGCCGGTGAGCAGGACCTTCTCGCCCTCGTCGATCTCGCCGACCTTCTTGCCGGCCTTGTCGGGGCGGGTCCACAGGTTGAGGGCGGCGGTGGTCCACCGCTTCGCGTCGGCACCGGCGACGGCCTTGGCGGTCGCGCTCCGGGCGACCAGGCGGTCGACCCGGGTGCCGATGGCGTCGGCCGAGCGGCCGCTGCCGCGCGAGATCACCGGGATCTCGCGGGTGGCGGCCTTCTCGACGGAGCTCGCTGCGGCGGCCTTGTTGTCGTCCACGGCGAGCAGGTCGGCCTGGGGGGCCGGGGAGCTGATGACGCCGGCGGAGACGACCGCACCGGTCGCCAGGACGGCGAGCGAACCGGCCAGGACGGCGGCTCGAGGGGTACGTCGCGCGGTTTCCCGCTTGTGGCTGGTGGCCACGCGCTGATCCTTTGCTGTTGCTTGCAGGTCGTCCCGAGAGAACCCCGCCCGGAGGCGGGGCATCGTGCGAGTGAAGCACACCCCGGTGGCCGGTCCCGAATCAACAGGGCGCGCCGAGGGGTGAGACGGCTCACCCTCCGGTGGTCTCGTTCGCGTCCTCCAGCACGATCGAGCCGCCCTCGCACAGGCCGTCGGTGTCGTCGAGCCAGCCCTCGGGGAGCACCACCTTGTGCCGCGGCGCACCCTGCCGACCGCGCGGTGCGCCGAGCTCGGAGACCGGGAAGGGCTCGCTCGGGTCGAGCTCGGCGAGCAGCCGGTCGAGCGCCGCGAGGGAGTCGACGAGCCCCAGCGAGCGGCGCAGCTCACCACCGGCACGGAAGCCCTTGAGGTACCACGTGACGTGCTTGCGGAACTCCTTGCAGCCCCGCTCCTCCCCCATGTGCTCGCTCAGCAGCTCGGCGTGCCGGCGCATCATCGCGGCGACCTCGCCGAGCGTGGGCAGGGTGGTCTCCCCCGGCCCCTCCGCGGAGAACGCGGCGGCGAGGTCGCGGAACAGCCAGGGCCGGCCCAGGCAGCCCCGGCCGACGACGACCCCGGCGACCCCGGTCTGCTCCACCATCCGCACGGCGTCGGCGGCCTCCCAGATGTCGCCGTTGCCGAGCACCGGGATGTCGACGCTGTCGACGAGCGCCGCGATCGCGTCCCAGTCGGCCGCGCCGGAGTAGGCCTGCGCGACCGTGCGGCCGTGCAGCGCGATCGCCGCCACGCCGGACTCCTGGGCGATGCGGCCGGCGTCGAGGTAGGTCAGGTGGTCGTCGTCGAGGCCCTTGCGCGTCTTCATCGTCACCGGCACGTCGTACGGCGCCGCAGCGGCCACCGCCTCCTCGAGGATCCGGCCCAGCAGGTTCCGCTTCCACGGCAGCGCGCCGCCGCCGCCCTTGCGGGTGACCTTGGGGACCGGGCAGCCGAAGTTGAGGTCGACGTGGGCGACGTCGTACTCCTCGCAGAGGATCTTCGTGGCCTGGCCGACGTACGTCGGGTCGGTGCCGTAGAGCTGCACCGAGCGGACCGTCTCGAGCTCGTCGAAGACCAGCATCCGCTTGGTCGTCTCGTCGCCCTCGACGAGCCCGCGGCTGGTGATCATCTCGCAGACGTAGAGCCCGGCGCCGTGCTCGGCGCACAGCCGGCGGTAGGCCGCGTTGGTGATGCCGGCCATCGGCGCCAGCACGACGGGCGTGGGCACCTCCAGCGAGCCGAGGCGGAGGCCGGTCACGACGCGGAGGGGGTGGCGGTCGGCTTCACGGTCGGCTTCACGGTCGGCTTCGCGGTGGGCTTGGCGCCCTTGGCCGGCGGCTTCTTCTTCGTCGGCTTGGTGACCGGGCTGACCGCACCACTCCAGGTGATGGCGTCCAGCCCGCCGAAGGGCAGGAAGGAGACGTGCTCGAGGTCCTGCCCGGGCGCGATGAAGTAGACCTGGCACAGCTCAGCGGTCGTGCCCGCCGGGAAGGCGGCGGGCAGCGGGCCGCCGTTGCACAGCGGCTGCTGCTGGGCGGTGTAGTAGTTCGGCGCCTCCCGGGTGCGGCCGTCGTCGGCCCACAGCACGTTGTCCAGACGCATCCCGCCGAGGTCGGTGTCGCCGGCGTTGGCGACCTTGACCCGCACGAAGTACGGCGTCCGCGCGGCCGTGACGTCGTCGACGTTCCAGCCCTTGAAGGAGGCCGCGAAGGAGGTGCGCTCGATCCGCTTGACGCTCACGGCGAGCACGCCGACCTCGTCCTGTCGGCGCTCGAAGGCGACGGTGCCCACGTCACCGAGCGCGAGGGCGGTGCCCGGCTCGGTGAGGGTGACGTCGTCCGGCACCTCGAGGTACGCCGAGGGCGCGCTCGAGGACGCCGTCGGGCTGGGCTTCGCCTTGGCACCGTTCCCGTCGTCGGAGCCGCACCCGGCCACGCCGACGCCCACGGCGAGCGCGAGGCCCGCGGCGACGCACAGCCGGGCGCGGCTCCTCAGCATCCGACGAGCCGCTCGGCGAAGTAGGACGTGAGCTTGTCGAGGGAGACCCGCTCCTGGCCCATGGAGTCGCGGTCGCGCACGGTGACGGCCTGGTCGTCGAGGGTCTCGAAGTCGATCGTCACGCAGTAGGGCGTGCCGATCTCGTCCTGGCGGCGGTAGCGCTTGCCGATCGCGCCGGCGTCGTCGAACTCGATGTTCCACAGCGCGCGCAGCTCGGTGGCGACCGCGCGGGCCTTGGGCGTGAGGTCCTCGTTGCGGCTCAGCGGCAGGACCGCGACCTTGACCGGCGCCAGGCGCGGGTCGAGGCGCAGCACGGTGCGCTTGTCGACGCCGCCCTTGGTGTTCGGCGCCTCGTCCTCGGCGTAGGCGTCGACGAGGAAGGTCATCAGGCTGCGCGAGAGGCCGGCGGCCGGCTCGATGACGTAGGGCACGTAGCGGGTGTTGTTGGCCTGGTCGAAGTACGACAGGTCCTTGCCGGAGTGCTGCGCGTGGGTGGAGAGGTCGAAGTCGGTGCGGTTGGCGATGCCCTCGAGCTCACCCCACTCGGAGCCGGCGAAGTTGAAGCGGTACTCGATGTCGGTGGTGCCCTTCGAGTAGTGGCTCAGCTTCTCCTTGGCGTGCTCGTAGTGGCGCAGGTTGTCGGGGTTGATGCCGAGGTCGACGTACCAGGCCGTGCGCGTCTCGATCCAGTACTTGTGCCACTCCTCGTCCTCACCCGGCTTGACGAAGAACTCCATCTCCATCTGCTCGAACTCGCGGGTGCGGAAGATGAAGTTGCCGGGGGTGATCTCGTTGCGGAAGCTCTTGCCGATCTGGGCGATGCCGAACGGGGGCTTCATCCGCTGCGAGGTGACCACGTTGGTGAAGTTGAGGAAGATGCCCTGCGCGGTCTCGGGGCGCAGGTAGTGCAGGCCCGACTCGTCCTCGATGACACCGAGGTGGGTCTTGAGCATGCCGGAGAACTCGCGCGGCTCGGTCCATGCACCGCGGGTGCCGCAGTTGGCGCAGACGACGTCCTTGAGGTCGACGTCGTCGGGGTTCGCGATCCCCTTCTTCTCGGCGTACTGCTCCTGGAGGTGGTCGTAGCGGTAGCGCTTGTGACACGACTGGCACTCGGTCAGCGGGTCGTTGAACGTCGCGACGTGGCCGGACGCCTCCCAGGTCTGGCGCGGGAGGATCACGCTGGAGTCGAGGCCGACGACGTCGTCGCGGCTCTGCACCATCGAGCGCCACCACTGGCGCTTGATGTTCTCCTTCAGCTCCACTCCGAGCGGGCCGTAGTCCCAGGCCGAGCGGGTGCCGCCGTAGATCTCCCCGCACGGGTAGACGAAGCCTCGGCGCTTCGCGAGGGAGACGACGTGGTCGACGGTGGACGGGGGCGGCTTGGCCACGGAAGGATCCTTTATGGGACGAGCCCGGCTGGCTGCCGGGCGTGGTGTGTCTTGACTCGCGGGAGCAGTCTCCTAGGTTACGCGAGACCCGGCCACGTTCAGCACGGTATTCGGCTCGACGACCTCGTAGGCGCTGGGCTCGTCCAGTGCCCGGCTCAGCACGGGCACGCCGTGCAGCTTGACGTCGTACGACGAGAGGGCCCGCCGGTAGGCGCCGACGTGCTCCCAGCGGGTGGTGAGCACCCACAGGTCGGGGTCGTCGAGGTTGCGGCCGAGCCGCCCGTCGACGTACCCGCGCTGGGCGGCGAGCAGGGCATGCACCCGCTCGAGGTCGGCACGGAGCGCGGCGGGGTCCTCGCCGGCACGGAAGCGGTTGACGACGAGCACGCCCGCACTCTACGCAGCGGAGGTGGTCGCCGACTTGACCGGCGAGCCGAGCGCAGTTGAGAATCATTCTCATGCGTTCGCTCACCGGTCTCGCCGCCCTGTCCGCCCTCGCCGTCCTCGCCACGGGCTGCTCGGCGTTCAGTGAGGACGGGGGGTCCGCCAGCGGCGGCTCCGGCGGGCCGACCGTCGTTGCGGCGTTCTACCCGCTGGCCTGGCTCACCGAGCGCGTCGCCGACGGCACCGGAGCAAGAGTCGATCTGCTGACCACTCCCGGGTCGGAGCCACACGACCTCGAGATCGATATCGCGAAGACGGCCCAGGTGGCCGAGGCCGATCTCGTCGTCTACGAAGCCGGCTTCCAGCCGGCAGTGGATGACACCGTCGCTCAGAACGCCTCGGGCGACACCCTCGACGTGGCCGCGCTCGCCGACCTGCGCCCCGTGGACGAGTCGGCCGAGGAGCACGACGAGCACGCCGAGGAGGAGGATCATGGGCACGACCACGGCGAGCTCGACCCCCACTTCTGGCAGGACCCCCTTCGAGTGGCCGCGGTCGCAGACGCTGTCGCGGGCGAACTCTCTTCCCTCGACAAGAAGAACGCGGCCGCCTACGAATCCAACGCGAAGGCTTTGCGCAGGGACCTCGAGAACCTCGACGCTTCCTATACGACTGGCCTCGCCGATTGCGAGCGTGACACCATCGTCGTGTCGCACGACGCGTTCGGGTATCTCGAGAAGTACGACCTGCACATCGCCTCGATCGTGGGCCTGTCCCCGGACGCCGAGCCGACGGCCGGTGCGCTCGGGCAGCTGCAGGACTTGATCGAGAAGGAGGGGATCACCACGGTGTTCAGCGAGCCGCTCAAGCCCGCTCTGGGCGAGAGCATCGCCTCCGACCTCGGCCTGACCAACGGCACCCTCGACCCGATCGAGGGACTGTCCGACGCGACCTCCGACGAGGACTACCTGTCGCTGATGAAGGCCAACCTGACGGCCCTGCGAACCGCCAACGGGTGCCGATGACGACGGCCGTCACCGTCACCGGCGGGACCGTCGCGCTCGGCGGCCGGCCGATCCTGCGCGGCATCGACCTCGCCGTCGAGCCCGGCGAGTTCGTCGCGCTGATGGGGGCCAACGGCTCCGGCAAGTCCACGCTGGTGCGCGCCCTGGTCGGGCTGCGCCCGCTGCTCGCCGGGGAGGTGCGCCTCTTCGACACCCCCCTCGACGACTTCGGCCAGTGGTTCCGGGTCGGCTTCGTCCCCCAGCGCGCGACCGCCGCGGCCGGCGTACCGGCGTCGGTGTGGGAGGTCGTCGCCGCCGGTCGGCTCACCCGCCGTCGCCTGCTGCGCCCCCTGTCCCGCGCCGACCGGGCCGCCATCGACGACGCCCTGGAGGTGGTCGGCCTCGCCGACCGCCGCCGCGACGCCGTCAGCAACCTCTCCGGCGGCCAGCAGCAGCGTGTCCTGATCGCCCGCGCGCTCGCCGGCGAGCCCGAGCTGTTCTTCCTCGACGAGCCCACGGCCGGTGTCGACCTGCCCAACCAGCAGGTGCTCGCCGACACGCTCAGCCGGCTCAAGGACCGCGGCGCCACCATCGTCCTGGTCGCCCACGAGCTCGGCCCGCTGGCGCCCCTCGTCGACCGTGCCGTCGTGATGCGCGACGGCCGGATCGTGTACGACGGCGCGCCGCTCCTCGACCACGAGGTGCACCAGCCGTGGCTCGGCGAGCGGCACACACACCACCCCCGAGTGCCGCACTCCGATCATGCCCCTCATATCGCTTCACCCCTCGATCGAGCAGACGGGGCGAGCCGTTGAATCCCGCTGAACTGGCGGACTTGTTCGCCAAGCCCTTCATGCAACGCGCCTTGATCGCGGCACTCCTGACCGGTCTCGCCGCGCCCGCCGTCGGCACCTTCCTCGTGCAGCGCCGACTGGCCTTGATGGGCGACGGCATCGGGCACGTTGCGGTGACCGGCGTCGCACTCGGACTGCTCACCGGCACCTCGCCCGTGTGGACAGCCGTCATCGTCGCCGTCGTGGGCGCCGTTCTCATAGAAGTCATTCGCGAACGAGGCCAAACGAGTGGAGACGTCGCTCTGGCCTTGTTGTTCTACGGCGGGCTGGCAGGTGGCATCTTCTTGAGCAGCCTCGGCGGTGAGAGCGCCGCCTCACTCAACCGGTTCCTTTTCGGCTCACTCACCACGCTCTCGGTCAATGACGTTGTCGTGACGATGCTGCTCGCCGCCGCAGTACTTGCTCTGTGCTGCGGGCTCGCCCCGCAGCTGTTCGCGGTCGCGCAGGATCAGGAGTTCGCGCAGGTTGCCGGCCTCAGAGTCCGTGCTTACAACGTGCTGGTCGCCGTGCTCGCTGCGGTGAGCGTGACGGTCGCGATGCGCACGGTCGGACTTCTGCTCGTCTCTGCGTTGATGGTGGTTCCGGTGGCGACGGCCCAGCAGCTCACGCGCTCCTTTCGGGCGACGATTGCGGCAGCGACACTGCTCGGCACCCTGGCCTCCGTCGGCGGCCTTGCGACGGCGGCGATCGCGTCGACCTACGGAGTCAACGCAGCCACCGGCCCGACCATCGTGCTGCTGGCACTTGCCGGCTTCGTGGTGGCATGGCCGGTGGGCATCTGGACCCGCCGTCGCGCTCGACTACGCGAACCGTTCCCCGACTGTCGACCGAGGGAGCACGAGACTGCCGACGAACACCCACACCAACACGGACCGAAGTGCGGCCATCTCGCGGTGTCACACGATGACCACGTCGACTACGTCCACGACGGCCATCGGCACGCCGAGCACGACGGTCACTACGACGAACACTGATCTTCGACGAGAACGAGGTAGCCGAGGAACCGGTCATCGCCACGGTCAACCCCCGACGGGCGGCTCGCCGCCGCCGTCCCCGCCTCGAGCTCTTCTGGCCGTGGCGAATTGGGGCGCATACGCTCGCGGGCGCTGCGACGATCACTCGTAGATGAGCTTGTCCGTGCAGTCGTCGTCCGCGAGACCCGCGCCCTTCCAGCAGATCCGCATCCGGTACGTGTTTCCGCCCTTGATGTCGTACGTGAACGAATCACAGCCCGAGTCGCCACCGTCGTCCTCGGCGCGGAGGAGCGACCAGTCGTTCGTGATCGGCTCGGAGGCATAGAGAAGGCCGACTACTCCATGACCGTCCGCCCTGGTGTCGCAGACACGGAAGACGTCGCCGTCATCGGTGTGAGACATGGTTCCGCGCTTGTAGCCGCCTTGGTAGTGCGCCACCGTCGTGGTGCCCGTTGACACGGCGAAGACCGTTCTTCCGTCTGCGGGAGCCGCGGAGGCAGCACTCGACGTCACCACGGAACCCACGATGGTCACCAGAGCAGCCGTCGTGGCGGACGACAAGCGGACGAACACTTTCCGAGACATCTCTTCACCTCTACAAACTCAGACGGATGGCGATCGTCGACGACTTCGCACTGCGTGTCGCCTGTGCGACAAGAGCGGCGGCACTTGCCGTTCGAGCACCATACAGCATCTGTCCGCAGTCAATGCCTCTCCTTGCCTCGCGTGCGTCGGCCGCTTCCCCGAGAGGCGTCAGGAAGTCACACCTGGTTGGGGACCGCTCCCCCGTAGCGCCGGTCCCGGCGGGCGTACTCGTCGATCGCCTGCCACAGGTGCCGCCGGTCGACGTCGGGCCAGAGGACGTCGCTGAACACGAACTCGGCGTACGCCGCCTGGTAGAGCATGAAGTTCGACAGCCGCTGCTCCCCCGACGTGCGCCAGATCAGGTCGGCGTCGGGCAGCTCGGGGACGTACAGGTAGCGGCCCAGCGTCCGCTCGTCGACCCGGTCCGGGTTGACCCGGCCCGCCGCGACGTCGCGGGCCAGCGCCTTGGCGGCGTCGCCGAGCTCGGAGCGGCCGCCGTAGTTGACGCACATCGTGAGCGTCAGGACGTCGTTGTGCTTCGTCAGCTCCTCGGTCGTGCGCAGCTCGTCGATGACCGACTTCCACAGCTTCGGCGCCCGCCCGGCCCACCGCACCCGGATGCCGCGCTCGTGCATCTCCTCACGCCGGCGGCGTACGACGTCGCGGTTGAAGCCCATCAGGAACTTCACCTCGTCGGGGCTGCGCGACCAGTTCTCGGTGGAGAAGGCGTAGGCGGAGACCGCCTTCACGCCGATCTCGATCGCGCCCTCGACGACGTCGAACAGGCTGGACTCGCCCTCGAGATGACCCTGGGTGCGCGGCAGGCCGCGCTCCTTGGCCCACCGGCCGTTGCCGTCCATGACGATCGCGACGTGGTGCGGCACCAGCTCCGGCGGCAGGGCCGGCGGACGCGCACCGGAGGGGTGCGGCGTCGGCGGCAGGGGCGCCGCCCGGGGCGGGGTCGGCGCGGCGGAGCGGGTACGACGGGAGGAGCGGCTCACGGGCGTCAGTCTGTCAGGAGGAGGCGGGGAGAGCCGGCGTGGCCGGGCGGCTCAGCGCTCGACGTACGCCAGCGACCGGAGACCGCGCTCCAGCTGCCACTGCACGAACGCCGCGACCAGGCCGTTGGCCTCGCGGACGTGCCGCGGATCGGCGGCCTCGACGCGCGGCCAGTCGCCGGCGAGCAGGGCGCCCAGCAGCACCAGGGTCTCCGGCGCGGGCGCGGCGGAACCGGGGATGCGGCAGGTGGAGCAGAGCACACCGCCCATCGACGGGTTGAACCAGCGGTGGTGGACGAGCTCGCCGGTGGCGGTCACCGGCGGACGCCCGCAGTGCGCGCAGTCGACGAAGGCGGGGGCGTAGCCGGCGATGGCGAGCGCGCGCAGCAGGTAGGAGTCGAGCACGTGCCCGGGGCTGCGCTCCCCCGCCGCCATCGCGTTGAGGCCGCCGAGCAGCAGCGCGAACTGCTGACGCGCGGGCTCGCGCTCCTCCACCACCAACCGCTCCGCCGTCTCCAGCATCGCGGTGCCCGCCGTGTAGCGGTCGTAGTCGAAGCCGATCGCGGCGGCGTACGCCCCGCGGGTCTCGGCCTGGGTGACCGTGTCGAGGTTGCGGCCCTCGGCGAGCTGGAGGTCGACGTGCGTGAACGGCTCGAGCCGCGACCCCCACCGGGAGGTGGTACGACGTACGCCCTTCGCCACCGCCCGGATCCGGCCGTTGTCGCGGGTCAGCAGCGTGATGATGCGGTCGGCCTCGCCCAGCTTGTGGGTGCGGAGCACGATCGCCTCGTCACGGTAGAGAACCACCTGCCCATTGTGCCGTCCGCGGGTGGGGGATCCGGGAGGCGCCCCGCGCGGGCGAGCGAACATGTAACTCCGTGTTGTTGTTCGAAATCGGCCCGAATCAGCCCCTTTTCGAACAACAACACGGAGTTACATGTTCGCTGCCCCGCCCGGCGGTCAGCCGCGCCGGATGCGCGGGGAGAGCCGGAGGTCCTCGCCGATCGCGCGGCGCAGAGCGTCGTCGGCGAAGACCGCGACGTCCTCGTCCTCCTCCGTGAACAGGTCGCCGTCGTAGACCGCGACGCCGGCGCCGACCCGGACGGCGCTGGGCTTGCCGAGGCAGCGGCGCGAGACGGTGAGGACCACGGCGTTGCCCTGGACGCGGAAGGACTTGGCGCGGCAACGTACGTCGTCGCCGCTGCTGGACTTGGTGAGGTCGTAGAACCCGAGCTGGCCGAGCTTGAAGTAGGTCAGGTCGAAGGAGGTGCGCGGCGTGCGGATCACGGCGAACACGCCCCAGCTCTCGCGCGGGACCGCGCGCATCCGGATCTTGATGACGACCCGGCGCGGGGTGTAGCTGATCGAGGTGGCGACCACGTCGCCCGCGACCTGGTCCGGCGCGGCGACGACCGTGTCGTCGTCGGTGATGGTGAGCACGTCGCGCTGGGGGTCGCTGTACTGCCAGCTCTCCGCCGCGGCGACACCGGCGGAGGAGAGGAGGAGGGCGGTGCTGAGTCCGAGGGTCGCCACCAGGCGACGAACGCTGATCATGGGCGCGACACTAGCCAGCCGCCGGCCGCCTGTTCGGCGATCGGCGGGACGGTTCTCGGATCAGGTCATCCCGCTCACCCGGAGCGGGTACGACGCCCGCGCAGCGTGCCGCGCGAGCACTCCCGGACGAACCGGGTGACCACCAGGTCGAGCCGCTCGGGCCGGCGCCGCCACTCCCACGGCAGCGCGGCGCGCTCGAGCGTGGCGTGGGGCAGCTCGGAGGCGAGCTGCTCGGCGTCGCCGACCGGGTGGAAGGGGTCGCGGGGGCGGGAGAGCACCAGCGCCCGGGCGGTGATCGTCTCGCGTTCCTGCGCGGTCGGTGCGAACCGGCCGAAGAGCACGCCGTGGATGACCGCCGCGACGACGGCGGGCCGCTGGTCGAGGGTCTCCCGGGCCAGGCGCAGCCACTCCGGGAGGACCCGCGGGGGCACCGGCCGGGAGGCGAGCCGCAGGAGGCGCAGCGGGAGCGGGACGAAGCGGGCGGCGTACATCGCCGGGGCGAGCACGGCGAGCTGCGCGGCGAGCGCGTTGTCGAGGACCGGGCCGTCGAGCAGCAGCCCGGCGACCCGGTCGGGGGCGCGCACAGCGACCTCGAGGGCGACGTTGGCGCCCAGCGAGCTGCCGCCGACGACGGCCCGCGCGGCGCCGACGTGGTCGAGCAGTGCCACCACCTGCTCGGCGAACGCGTCCACGGAGTACGACAGCGGGTCGGCGGGCGCGTCGGACCCGCCGTGCCCGAGCGGGTCGAGGACCAGCACGTGCAGCCCGGCGGCGGCGAGGGTGCGGGCGGCGTGGTCGTGCACGCTGCGCGGCACCAGGAGCGGCGGGACGAGGACGACCCAGGCCTCCCCGGCGCCGTACGCGGTGAACTCGAGGCGGTCACGACCGCGCCGGCTCTCCAGGAAGTACGCGCCCACCTGCTCGGAGGCGAGGGCCGCCCGTCCCACCATCAGCCGATCGGCTCGACCGGCGGCGCCGGGATCGTCGTGGCCCGCGCCCGGTTGGCCGCGCACACGACCGCCCGCAGCGAGGCGGTCACGATGTTGTGGTGGATGCCGATGCCCCACACGATCTCGCCCGCGATCTCCGCCTCGACGTACGCCGCCGCGAGGGCGTCGCCGCCCGAGGACAGCGCGTGCTCGGCGTAGTCGAGGACCCGGATGTCGGCTCCGGCCTGGCGCATCCCGTCGACGAACGCCGCGACCGGGCCGTTGCCCATGCCGGTGAACGTCCGCTCCTCGCCGCGGACGCCGAGCCGGACCTCCTGCCGGTCGTCGCCGTCGGTGTCGGTGGTCGAGGAGAAGGCGACGAGTGCGTAGGGCTCCTCGCGGTCGAGGTACTCCTTGCGGAAGATGTCCCAGATCGCCTCCGGCGTCACCTCGCCGCCCTGGGCGTCGGTGTGCTGCTGGATGACCCGGCTGAACTCGATCTGCGCGCGGCGCGGCAGGTCGAGGCTGTGCTCGGCCTTGAGGACGTAGGCCACGCCGCCCTTGCCGGACTGGCTGTTGACCCGGATCACGGCCTCGTAGGTGCGGCCGACGTCCTTGGGGTCGATGGGCAGGTACGGCGCCTCCCACGGGACCTCGTTGACCGGCTTGCCCTGCTCGGCGGCGATCCGGTCGAGGTCCTCGAGGCCCTTCTTGATGGCGTCCTGGTGGGAGCCGGAGAAGGCGGTGTAGACGAGGTCGCCGGCCCACGGGTGGCGCGGGTGCACGGGCAGCTGCGTGCAGTACTCCACCGTGCGGCGGATCTCGTCGATCTCGGAGAAGTCGACCTGCGGGTCGATGCCCTGGCTGAACAGGTTCATGCCGAGGGTGACCAGGTCGACGTTGCCGGTGCGCTCACCGTGGCCGAACAGGCAGCCCTCGACCCGGTCCGCGCCGGCCATCAGGCCCAGCTCGGTCGCGGCGACGGCCGTGCCCCGGTCGTTGTGCGGGTGCAGGCTGATCACCGAGTGCGCGCGCCGGGTCAGGTGGCGCCCGAAGTACTCGATCTGGTCGGCGTAGGTGTTCGGCGTGGACATCTCCACGGTGGCGGGCAGGTTGAGGATGATCTCCCGGCCCTCCTCCGGCTGCCACACGTCGGAGACCCGCTCGCAGACCTCGAGCGCGAAGTCGGTGGGCGTCTGGGTGAAGATCTCCGGGCTGTACTGGTAGCCGAAGTCGGTGCCGGAGAGCAGCTGCTCGGCGTACTTCATGACCCACTCGGTGCCGCGGGTCGCGATCGCGATGCACTCGGCCTCGGTCACGTTGAAGACGACGCGCTGGAACAGCGGCGCGGTGGCGTTGTAGAGGTGCACGGTCGCCTTGTCGGCACCCTGCAGCGACTCCACGGTGCGGGCGATGAGGTCCTCGCGGGCCTGCGTCAGCACCGAGACCCGTACGTCGTCGGGGATCCGGTCCTCGGTGACGAGCTGCCGCACGAAGTCGAAGTCGGTCTGGCTCGCGGCCGGGAACCCGATCTCGATCTCCTTGTAGCCCATCTTCACCAGGAGCTCGAACATCTTCATCTTGCGCGAGGGGCTCATCGGGTCGATGAGCGCCTGGTTGCCGTCGCGCAGGTCGGTGGAGAGCCACCGGGGGGCCCGGGTGATCTTCTGGTCGGGCCAGGTGCGGTCCGGGACGGTGACGGGCTCGAAGGCGGTGTAGCGGTGGAACGGCATCCCGCTGGGCGTCTGCTGCGGGACGGTGACGCGCTGGTTGGTCATGACTTCCTCGGCTGGTTCGTGTGCGTGAACGGGGCGCCGGGCGCGCAACTTCCTCCGCAGCGAGGGGGTCCGGCTGGTCAGACCTCGCTGCGGCCGCTAAGAAGCAGGGCTCGCATCATGACGAGATCACTCTAACAGGACCCGGACTCCGTCGCGGGGCCACGGGTACCACGCGGTGACCCCCACCTCGAGGAGACCCCCGCATGGACCCGAAGAAGGCAGCAAAGGACGCGATCGAGAAGGTGGCCGACGCCGCCGAGACGGTCGCCGAGAAGGCGGCGGAGGCCGGCGCACCCCCGATCCCGGGCGCCCCCGGGCCGCAGCCGCCGAGCCTCGCCGAGCCGGGGGAGCCGGTCGAGCCGCTCCCCCCGAAGCCCGACCAGGACGCACCCGCGACGCGCACCGCCACCGCGGCCGAGACCGGCGCCGAGCCCCGCGCCCGCGCCCAGCAGGGCCGCTGGCTGACGACCTCGACCGGCACCCGGCTGCGCGACACCGACCACTCCCTCAAGGCCGGTGAGCGGGGCCCGACCCTGCTGCAGGACCACCACCTGCGGGAGAAGATCACCCACTTCGACCACGAGCGCATCCCGGAGCGGGTCGTGCACGCGCGCGGCTCGGGCGCCCACGGCTACTTCGAGGGCTACGGCACCGCCGACACGGTGACCTTCGCCGGCCTGTTCGCGGAGGGGAAGCGGACGCCGGTGTTCGTGCGCTTCTCGACCGTCCTCGGCAGCCGCGGCTCGGCGGACACGGTGCGCGACACCCGCGGCTTCGCCACGAAGTTCTACACCGACGAGGGCGTGTGGGACCTGGTCGGCAACAACATCCCGGTCTTCTTCATCCAGGACGGCATCAAGTTCCCCGACGTCATCCACGCCGGCAAGCCGCACCCGGACCGCGAGATCCCGCAGGCACAGAGCGCGCACGACACCTTCTGGGACTTCGTGTCCCTGCACACCGAGGCCCAGCACCACACGCTGTGGAACATGTCCGACCGCGGCATCCCGCGCTCCTACCGGATGATGGAGGGCTTCGGGGTGCACACCTTCCGGCTCACCAACGCCGAGGGCGCGACCTCGCTGGTGAAGTTCCACTGGAAGCCGAAGCTCGGCGTGCACTCCCTCACCTGGGAGGAGGCCCAGCTCATCGGCGGCCTCGACCCCGACTTCCACCGCCGCGACCTGGCCGACGCCATCGAGTCGGGCGCGCACCCCGAGTGGGAGCTCGGCATCCAGGTCTTCGAGGACACCCCCGAGCAGACCTTCGAGGGCATCGACCTGCTCGACCCCACCAAAATCGTGCCGGAGGAGCTCGCCCCCGTGCAGCCCATCGGCCGCCTGGTGCTCGACCGCAACCCCACCAACTTCTTCGCCGAGACCGAGCAGGTCGCCTTCCACGTCGGCCACCTCGTGCCGGGCATCGACGTCACCGACGACCCGCTGCTCCAGGCCCGCCTCTTCTCGTACGTCGACACGCAGCTCAGCCGGCTGGGGGGACCCAACTTCAACCAGATCCCCGTCAACCGCGCGCACGCACCCGTCAACGACATGCTCCGCGACGGCTTCCACCAGCACGCGGTGCACACCGGCGTCGCGCCCTACCGGCCGAACTCCCTCGACGGCGGGTGCCCGTTCGCGGCCGGTGCCGACCTCTCCGACGAGCAGAGCCGCGCCTTCGTCGAGGTCGCCCAGGCGGTGAGCGGCGCGAAGGTGCGAGCCAACCCGGCGTCGTACGACGACCACTACAGCCAGGCCCGGCTGTTCTGGGCGAGCATGAGCCCGGTCGAGCAGGAGCACATCATCCGGGCCTACTCCTTCGAGCTCGGCAAGTGCTACGAGCAGGCCATCAAGGAGCGCCAGCTCCTGGCGCTGGCGAACATCGACGAGCGCCTGTGCGCGGAGGTCGCGACGGCCCTCGGCCTGCCCGCGCCCGCCCCGACCGAGGAGTCCACCGAGGTGGTGCCCAGCCCGGCACTGTCGCAGCTGACCGGCGGGCCCTGGCCGGGCGACGGCCGGGTCGTGGGCATCGTCGTGGACCCGGCCGGCGACCTGCCGGACGTGGCGGCGGTGCGCACCGCGGTGCTCGGGGCCGGGATGGTGCCGCTGCTGATCGGGCCGCACGGCGGGGAGATCGACGGACTGGCCGTGCAGCGCACCTTCGCCACCGCCCGCTCCGTGGAGTTCGACGTCGTCCTGCTCGCGGGCAGCCCGCCGCCGGCGCCGGACGCGCTCCCGGCGCGGGACGCGAAGGCCGGCGCCGCCGACAGCGTCCTGCTCGACCCGCGCGTGGTGCTGCTGCTCGAGGAGACCTACCGCCACGCCAAGGTGATCGGCGCCTGGGGGCCGGGGCTCGACGCACTGGCCGCGGCCGGGATCCCGGACGACGTACCGGGGGTGGTGACCGGGAGCGAGGGCGCCACCGTCCTGGAGGAGGTGCAGGCGCTGATGGGCACGCACCGCGCCTGGGAGCGCTTCCCCGCGGCGGTGTAGCCCGGTCTAGCCTGGGGCGATGGCCCGCCTGCTCGTCGTCCACCACTCCCCCAGCGGCTCCCTGAAGGCGCTGCTGGAGCAGGTGGTGGCCGGCGCGAACGACCCCGACGTGCAGGCCGCCGGGAGCGTGGAGGTCGTCGTCCGGCCCGCCCTGGAGGCGAGTGCCGACGACGTCCTCGGTGCCGACGGCTACCTGCTCGGGACCAGCGCCAACTTCGGGTACATGAGCGGTGCCCTCAAGCACTTCTTCGACGCGACCTTCCTCGCCGTCGGCGGTGCGCTCGACCCCTCGGGGGCACCCGCCGACGGCGCCGGCGCGACCGCCGGGCGTCCGTACGGGCTCTGGCTGCACGGCCGCTACGACCTCACCGGTGCCGAGCGCTCCGTGCAGTCGATCGTCGGCGCCCTCCGCTGGCGACAGTCGTACGACGTGCTGGGCGTCCTCGGCGAGGTGGACGACGCGGCCCGGACCCGTGCCTATGAGCTGGGCGCTACGATCGCCGCACTGCTGACATGACGGCAGGTCCGGGGGGACACGGGACGAGAGGGGACGCGCGATGACGCTGCGGCATGCCGTCGCCGTCCTCTGCGCGCTCCTGCTGGGCAGCGCGCTGACCGCCTGCAGCACCGAGGACCAGGGCGGCAACACCGATCCCTCGCTCACCGACGCCGTCGCGGCGCCCGCCACCGGCGTGTGCCGCGAGCTCACGCCCGAGGACGTCGCCAAGGCCGCCAACGCGACCAAGACGGTCGCCTGCACGAGCCGTCACACCGCGGAGACGTACGCCGTCGGCGAGCTCCCCGACCAGTTCGACGACGCCGACTACGACGACACCACGCTCGGCACCTACGCCTACCGCACCTGCTCGACGAAGTTCGCCGAGTTCGTCGGCGCCGACGAGAGCCTCGTCCTGCGCACCACGGTGAGCTGGGCCTGGTTCCGTCCGTCGGCCAAGGCGTGGGGCAAGGGGGCGCGCTGGTACCGCTGCGACGTGATCGGCGGGAACTCCGCCAGCCCCGAGTACCGCGCGCTCCCCCAGACCGCCCGCGGCATGCTGTCGGGGCGTCCCAAGGACAGCTGGCTCGCCTGCGCCGACGGGCCGTCGGTCGCGCAGGGCGAGAAGGTCCCCTGCTCGCAGAAGCACGCCTGGCGGGCCGTCACCACCGTGAAGCTCGGCCAGCCCGACGACGCCTACCCCGGCGACCGCGTCATGGAGAGCCGCACCCGCTCCTTCTGCGCCGCGTCGGTGAAGGCGTGGCTGAACTACCCGGCCGAGTTCGAGTACGGATTCACGTTCTTCCACCAAGCGGAGTGGAAGGCCGGCATCCGCCGCTCCGTGTGCTGGGCGAAGACCACGAAGTAGGCAGAGCCGAGGAATGCGCACCACCACCCCCCACCTCCCGACGGTACGACGGGCCCTGCTCGCCGTGCTGACCCTCGGCCTCGCCACCTCGCTGGTCGCCTGCAGCGGCGGTGACGAGCCGGAGGAGAAGGCCGCGCCGCCCGCCGCCACGCAGACCCCCGCACCCGCGCCGCCCGCCGCACCGAAGGTCGGCGCGTGCTACCAGCTGCCCTTCGAGACCGCCGTCGCGCCCACCTCGGAGAGCGAGCCGGTCGCGTGCGGCAGCGCGCACACGACCGAGACCGTCGCCGTGGGCCGCATCGACGCCCTCGTCGACGGGCACCTCCTGGCCGTCGACTCCGACCATGTCCAGCAGCAGGTCGCCTCCGCGTGCCCGAAGGCCCTCACGGCGTACGTCGGCGGGAGTGTGGAGCGGCTGCGGCTGTCGATGATCCGGCCGGTCTGGTTCACCCCGACGGTCGAGGAGTCCGACGCCGGGGCCGACTGGTACCGCTGCGACGCCGTCGTCCTCGCCGGCACCTCCACGCTGGCCCAGCTGAAGACCGGCCTCAAGGGCGCTCTCGCCAAGGCCTCGACCCGCGACCGCTACGCCATGTGCGGCACCGCCGCGCCCGACGACAAGAAGTTCGAGCGGGTGCTGTGCTCCGCGAAGCACTCCTGGCGCGCCATCGACGTGGTCGTGCTCCCCGAGGGGGCCTACCCCGGCGAGAAGTCGGTGCGCGCCGCGGGGCGCACGCGGTGCGAGGACGCCGGCGCCGACGCCGCCGAGGACCCGCTCACCTTCGAGTGGGGCTACGAGTGGCCCACGAAGGAGCAGTGGGCGATGGGGCAGATGTTCGGGCGCTGCTGGGCACCCGACTGAGCTGGACCGCTCGAGCGCTCCGGCACCCCGAACCAGCGACGCACCTGACGAATCTGTCGCGATGCGGGCGGGATCGGGACAGATTCGTCAGGTGCGACGGGCTCAGAAGCCGAGCTTGCGCAGCTGGCGCGGGTCGCGCTGCCAGTCCTTGGCGATCTTGACGTGCAGGTCGAGGTAGACGGGGACGCCGAGCAGGGCTTCGATCTGCTGGCGGGCCTGGGTGCCGACGGTGCGCAGGCGGGCGCCCTTCTTGCCGATCATGATGCCCTTCTGGGAGTCCCGCTCGACGTACAGGTTGGCGTGGATGTCGAGCAGCGGCTTGTTCTCGGGGCGGTCCTCACGCAGGCCCATCTCCTCCACGACCACGGCGATGGAGTGGGGCAGCTCGTCGCGCACGCCGTCGAGCGCGGCCTCGCGGATCAGCTCGGCGGCCAGGATCTCCTCGGGGGCGTCGGTGAGGTCGCCGTCGGGGTAGAGCGGCGGGCCCTCGGGCATGAGCCCGACGAGCAGCGACGACAGCAGGTCGATCTGGTCGCCGGCGACCGAGGAGACGGGGACGATCTCAGCCCATTCGGTGCCGGTCTCGCGGCCCAGCTCGGCGATGTCGAGCAGGTGCTCGCCGATCCGCTCGGGGGTGGCGAGGTCGGTCTTGGTGGCGACCGCGATCTTGGTCGTGCGCCGGACCTTGGCCAGCTCGGTGACGAGGAAGCGGTCGCCGGGGCCGATCTTCTCGTCGGCGGGGAAGCACACGGCGACCACGTCGACCTCCGCCCACGTGGTCTTCACGAGGTCGTTCAGGCGCTCGCCGAGCAGGGTGCGGGGACGGTGCAGACCCGGGGTGTCGACCAGCACGAGCTGGCCGTCGGGGCGGTGCACGATGCCGCGCACGACGGTCCGGGTGGTCTGCGGCTTGTCGGAGGTGATGACGATCTTCTGCCCGACGATCGCGTTCGTCAGCGTCGACTTGCCGACGTTGGGGCGGCCCACGAAGCAGGCGAAGCCGCTGCGGTAGCCCTCCGGCACCTCACCCGAGGAGAAGACCGGCGCCGCCGGCGGCGGCAGCGCCCCGAAGTCCTCGTCGAACTCGTCGTCGTCGTCCTCGTCGTCGAGGTCGAGCTCCACGTCCTCGTCGTGCGGCTCGGTCATCGGCTCGCCTCCTGTGCGGCGTCGTAGTCGGCCCAGATCTCCTCGTCGGACTTGCCCGCGGCCTTGCCCGCGCGCCAGATCGGGCCCGGGTCGACCGCGCGGGGCTGGCGCTGGGCGACCGAGCGCCAGTAGCCCATCACGTCGTAGTGCGTGCTGGGGAGCTTGCGCTCCCGCATGAGGTGCTTGCGGATCGCGCGCATCTGCGCGGACTCCCCCGCCATCCAGAAGTACCCGGGACCGTCGGGGAAGTCGAGCGACTCGACGACCTCGGCCAGCCGGCTCTCGCCGTCGGTCGGCAGCCAGGTGACCTCGACGCCGTCGCCGAAGTAGCCCTCCACGCGCGAGTCGGTGGGCACCTCGGCCACGATCCGCGTCGGGGTCGCGGAGCCGTGCTCGGTCGCGATCCGTGCCATCGCGGGCAGCGCGGTCAGGTCGCCGACGAGCAGCAGCCAGCCGGCGTCGATTGGCGGCAGGAAGGAGCCCTTGGCCTCGGTGATCGTGACCTGCTGGCCGACGGGGTCGCCGGAGGCCCACTCGGTGACGAGACCGACCTGGTGCACGACCACGTCGAGCACGATCCGGGTGCCCTCGATCGAGCGCACCGTGTAGTAGCGGCTCTGGAACTGCCCGGGCACGACCAGGCCCACCCACTCGTCGGCGATGCCGGTCGAGACGAAGCCGGGGACGTCGAGCGTGAGACGCACCAGGTGCGGGGTCACCTGCTCCCGCGCGACGACGTCGGCGGCGTACTGCTGGGCCCGGGTGCTCACCGGCCCAGGCTAGTGCTTAGCGGTTGTTGACCACCGCTCGGTAGGTGCGCCGGCCGGCGTCGGAGGGGACCAGGAACAGCGAGGTGGCGGAGAAGCCGGTCCGGGTGAGCGTGTAGGTCCCCTGCTCGGGGCCCTTGCGGGGCGCGGTGAAGGTGAGCTCGAAGCTGCGTGCCGAGCCGCGGCCGGCCCCGGGGATGTCGGCGACCTTGACCAGCTTCAGCCCGATCCGCACCCCGCTCCCCGTGGCGGTGAACGACAGGCCGCGGCGCCGCGCGAAGCGGGTACGACGGTAGAGCCCCTCGGTCCGGGTGAAGCGGACCGCGGCAGGGGTGGCCGGGGCGGCCGCCGCCGGCTCGAGCGCACCGGCGGCGACGCCCGCGGCGAGCCCGGTCGCGCCGGCACCGATCACGGTACGGCGGGTCAGGTCGGTCATCAGGGCCTCCTGCTGAGGTCGGCGGGAACGCCCGCGGGGTCTACGGTAGTCGGGTGCGCTGGCTCACCCACGACGACTTCGCCGCCCTGGTCGGTGCCCCGTTCACCGTCGGGCTGCCGGGCGGGCAACCGCACACGCTCGTGCTCAGCGAGGCCGTGCTCGGCCGGGACGAGGGCGGCCGCGGCCCCCACGGCGAGACCCGCCGTCAGTTCGCGCTCGTCTTCGACGGGCCGGCGGGACTCCCCCAGGGCACCTGGGAGGCCCGGCACGACGAGCTCGGCGAGCTCGCCCTCTTCCTGGTGCCGATCGGTCCCGGCCGCTACGAGGCCGCCTTCGCCTGAGGGCCGCCACTCCAGCAGCCGGTGCACCCCGCGGTCCTCGACCTGCCGGAAGCCGAGCCGCTCGTAGAGCCGCGCCGCCGGGTTGTCGCGCTCGACGTGGATGCTCACGGTGCGGCCGCTCGCCGCGGCCTCGGCCTGGACCGCCCGCAGCAGCAGGGTCCCCACGCCGCGGCCACGCTGCTCGGGCAGCAGCGCCAGGTCGACCACGCGTACGTCGGTGCGACGCCGGTCGACGGTCAGCCGCCCGGCCAGCCGGCCGTCGACCTCGACGACGTCGAAGGACGCGTCCGGGTTGGCAGCGCGGTAGTGGGCGTCCTGGGCGTCGTACTGCATCGCGACGAAGGCATCGCGCAGGCCCGGCGGCCAGGCGACCTGGTCGAGCTCGGGTGCGCGGGCGGCGGCGTACACGGCGAGGAGCGCGTCGCGGTCCGCGGGGACCACCGGGCGCAGCGCGACAGCGGGCCGCAGGGGCGTCGCCATGCTCACGGCCGGGCGGGGAAGACGCCCTGCAGGGCGATGCAGAAGTTCAGGGTGAGGTAGGGCTGCATGTTGTTGTGCGGCAGCCCGCCGCCGGTGACGGCGAGCGCACCGAACCCCAGCTCGGTGTCGGCCGCCGCCTGGTAGAGGGTGCCGCCGGTCGAGGGCGCGAAGGTCGAGCTCGTGCCCGGCGCGCTGGTGTCGGCCGGGTCGATCGTGTTCGCCCGGAGACCGTGGTTGTGCGACGGGATCTCGGACTCCAGCAGGGTCACCGTCTCCACCCCGCTCTGCTCGCCGAGGTAGTGCTGGCTCAGGCCGGGGCCCTGGCCCGGATGCATCGGCGCGCTGCCCTGCAGGTTCGGCAGCGCGAAGGTCGACTTCCCGTCGCCGCCGTACGTCGTGCCGAGCAGCGAGAAGAGGGCGGTGTTCTGCGAGATGGGCATCAGCTGGCCGTCGCAGAAGGCCCAGCCGCGGGGGGCGAAGTTGAAGCCGAAGATCCTGATCTCGGCGACGAACGGGTCTGCCATGGGCTCGTTCCTAGCTCGGGGAGGGGTAGATGCCGAAGAGCGAGATGATGAAGTTCACGCACAGGTACGGCTGGAGGTTCGTGTGCGGCTGGCTGCCGCCGACCGGCGTGATCGCGGCGGCCGCGAGGTTCCCGGTCGTCGCGTCGTTGATGTAGGGGACCACGTTGAAGGAGATCGCCGGGAGGTTGCCGGCCGGGCTCACCTGGTTGCCGGGCAGGCCGTTGACGACCTGCAGCGGGTGGGTGTGCTGCGGGATCTGGTTGGCCGTCAGGGTGACCTCCTCGACGCCACCGGTCTCGGCGAGGATGAACCCGTTGCCCTGGTGGATCGGGAGGCGCCCGCGCAGGTCGGGCAGCGCGAAGGTGGACTCACCGTCGCCGCCGTAGGTCGTGCCGATCAGGTTGAACAGGACCTCGTTCTCGCTGATCGGCAGCAGCTGACCCCCGCAGAACTCCCAGCCCACCGGGGCGAAGTTGCCTCCGAACATCCGGATCTCGCCGACATAGGGTTGTGCCATCGGTGCCGCTCCTCAGGTCTGGCTCGGGTAGATGCCCTGCAGTGCGATGCAGAAGCTGACGGTCAGGAAGGGCTGCATGTTCAGGTGCGCCTGGCTGCCGCCGACGTTGGTCACCGTGTCCGGGCTGAGCGACACCGTGCCGCCGGAGTCGCGGTAGACGTTGTTGCCGCCGCCGAGGTACTGCCCCGCGGGCGCGGCCGTACCGCCGGTCGCCGACGTCGCGGCACGCACCCGGTGGGTGTGCGTCGGCAGCTCGTTGACGGTGAGGGTGTGTGCCTGCTCCCCCGCCCGCTCGCCCAGGTTGTGCCCGGCGCCCTCGTGGATCGGCACCCGTCCGCGCAGGTCCGGCAGGGCGAAGTTCGTCGTCCCGTTGCCGCCGTACGTCGTGCCGAGGAGCGAGAACAGCGCTTGGTTGGTGTTGATCGGCAACAGCTGCCCGTTGCACAACGCCCAGCCCTGCGGGGGGTAGACGAAGGACATCAGGCGGATCTCCGCGAGGAAGGGGTCGGCCACGGATGCTCCTGTTCGGGTCAGGGAAGGACGGGGCAGGCGGCGCCGGTGAACCCGCCGCCCCCGCTCGCCACGGTGTTGGAGGCCGCGACGGTGGGTCCGCCGGTGGCGTTGGCGGCGGCGACGAACGACTGCACGGCCGCGTTGTCGTTGTTCGCTCCGGCGTAGCCGGGCAGCCGGATGGTGGTGCCCTGCCGCTGGCGCAGACGGATGTCTGCGTCGATCGTCGGCGGGTTGGAGTCGGCGCCACCGGTGGCGAGCTGGTTGCCGCTCACCACCGCGCAGGCGAGGAAGGTGTCGCCCGGCTGCGTGCCGATGTTGTAGTGGATGGCCTGCTTGGCGAGGCCGATCGTGCCGGGCGCCGTACCAGGCTCGGTCAGGGTGTTGCCGGTGATGGTGGTGTTGACCGTGCCGCTCTGCGCGCTCGCGCCGCCACCGGCGACCACCTCGATGCCCATGTTGTTGTAGCCGCGGATCTGGTTGTTCGCGACCGTCCACTCCGAGGACCCGCCCCCGACGAGCTGCAGCTTGAGGCCGGAGCCGGAGACCGACCCCGAGTCCGCCACGCCGGACGCCCCGACCGTGTTGTTGCTGAACGTCCCCTGCTGGCGGCTGGTGCCGGCGTCCTTGACGAACAGCAGGCCCGGGCCGACCGCGTCGCGGAAGCTGTTGCCGGTGACCGCCAGGGTGGTCGCCCCCGCGGTGCCGGACTGCACGACGGTGACGCCGCCGCCACCGGTCGCGATCGCCGGGTGGCTGTTGCTGAAGGTGTTGCCGGTCAGCACCAGGTCGCCGGCACCGGCACCGCCATGGGTGACCTGGAGCAGGTCGCCCGCCGCGCTGCGGAAGGTGCTTCCGGTGACGGTGGCCTTGAGCGCGGACGCGGTCCCGGTCGACTCCAGCGACACCGCGTCGTTCGCCGGCCGGGTGCCGCTCGCGGCGAAGTCCACCGTGTCGAGGGTGAGCCGGTCCAGGGAACCTGCGGCGTTGACGACCCTCAGGTTGTCCTCGAGGCCGCCGCTGACGTGGGTGTCGCTGATCGAGGCGGTGCCGGTGAGGTCGGCGAGCAGGATGCTGGAGTCGTCGAACGGCGTGGTGCCGTTGTCGCCGTTGGCGCCGTTGACGACGCTGTCGGCGATCGTCAGCCCCCGCACGCCGCTGCCGCGGATCGCGTAGTTGCTGTGGTCGTGCACCCACATCCGGGTCAGGCTGGGCGCCTGGGTGTCGTGCAGCACGATGCCCGTGCCGGCGGGGACCAGCGAGGAGCTGTCCGCACCCGTGCCGTGGGCGATCTCGCCGCCGGTGCAGCCGGAGGTGACGGCCGCCGTGCAGGTGCCGCCGGAGCCGGTGACCTGCAGCGAGCCCGCGGAGCCGGTCCCGTCGAGCACGATGCCGTTCGCCGCGCCGTCGCTGCTGATGCTGGCGAAGGTCAGCCCGGCGGCGCCGATGTCGGTGCTCGCGACCCCGAGCGCTCGCCCGGTGGTGCTGGTGATCTGGTTGCCGCCGCCGGAGACGACGAGCGTGCCGCTGGCCGCCGCGTCGACGCCCTTGCCGCTGGTCGTGGTGACCGACAGCCCGCCGCCGGTCAGGCGCAGGGCGTGCCCGTCGCTCGAGGCCATCGCCACCGCGGTGCTCGCGCCGGTGGAGAAGGTCTTCGACGCGCCGCTGAGCACGGTGGCTCCTCCGGTGTTGCCGCTGACGCTGATGCCGCCGCCCGCGTCGGCACCGTCGGTGACGGTGCCGGAGAGGGTGACCGTGCCGCCGGTACGGCCGGTGACCTCAGCGCTGGCGCCGCTGCCGTCGGCCACGGCACCACCGAAGGTGATGTCGCCCGAGCCGGCGTTGACGTCGAACGCGATGCCCGCGGCGCCGGAGAGCGTGCCGCCCGTGGCGCCGAAGGTGCCGGTGGTCAGGCCGTCCAGGTTGATCCCGTCGCTCGCGCTGTTCGTCGAGCTGACGGCGTCGAAGCTCAGCGAGGGCGCCGGCGTCGAGGTCACGTCGACCGCGGGGCCGCCGGTGGCGTCGACGACGGCGGTGCCGCCGCTCGCGACGGTCACCGAGCCGGAGCCGGTCACCGCGAAGGCCGCGGTCGGGCCGCTGGTGGTGGTCAGTGACAGCCCACCGAAGGTGATCGTGCCGGCGGCCCCGGACAGGCCCACCCCGCCCGAGCCGGAGCCGGTGACGGTGACCTGGTCGAACGTGCTGGTTCCCAGCGCGGTGCTGGTCACCGCGAGGCCCCGGGCGCCCTTGGTGGTGATGGCGACCGTGCTGGACGGGGCGAAGGTGACGGTCCCGGCGTTGTTGAGACGGACGCCGACCGACCCGCTCGTCGCCCCGGAGGCGCCCGAGCTGTCCACCGACAGGTCCGCGATGCTCGTGGTGCCGGACGTGCCGTCCAGGTCGAGCAGGGCGTCGGTGCCGGCCGTGCCGGTGTCGACGATCCGCACGTCGCTCACGGTGGCGGTCCCGGCTCCGGCGGCGCCGGCGATGCCGCTGCCCGCGCCGGAGGGGTCGATCTGGACCCCGGTCACCAGGTTGCCCGTGGCCAGGGTGACGACGTCACCGCCGGACCGGGTCAGCGTGGGCCGCTCCCCGGCCGCGCCGGAGGCCAGCACCGAGCCCGCGACGTCGAGGTCGACCGCCGCGCCGACCAGCCGCTGGCCGGCCTTGAGCGGCACAGCGGCGTCGTAGGAGCCGGAGCCCTGGGCGACGTAGAGGGTGTGGTTCGGCGCGCCGGCGGCGACGGCCTGGGCGACGGTGTCGAAGGGCGCCGCCGAGGTGCCGCTGTCGCCGCTGGCGTCGCTGTCGACGTACCAGACACAGTCGGCGGACGCGATCGTGGCGACCGCGGTCCCGGTCGCGTCCCCGTCGCTCACCGTGTAGGTGAAGGTGTCGTCGGTGCCGCTGCAGCCCGCCGGCGGGCGGTAGGTGATGTCGCCATCCGCCTCGATGGTCGCGGTGCCGCCCAGCGCGGTGGTGACCGTCTCCTCCACGAGGACCACCGAGCCGGGGGTCTCCACGTCGGAGGCACCGGCGAGGACGTCGCCGAGGACCGTCTTGTGCGGCGTCGCGACCCCGGGTGCCGCGTCGGAGGGATCGTCGATGACCAGGGTGGTGTTGCCGACCGCGGCCCGGGCGCTGGAGAAGGCGATGTCGGTCGCGGTCGGGGCGTCGTTGACGCAGGTGACCGTGACGCTGACCGTCGCCGAGGAGCCGCCGCTGATCGTGTAGTCGAAGGTGTCGACGGCGGGCGGCGCGGCGCAGTAGTCCGGGTCCGGCTGGTAGCGGACCACGCCGCTGACCAGGGTCGCGCTGCCGTGGGCCGGATCGGTGACGGCCGTGACGCTCGGGGCGCCGCCGTCGCCGGCGACGTCGTTGTCGAGCACGTCCACCACGGTGGCCGCGGCGTCCTCGCTGACCGTCAGGTCGTCGTCGTTCGCGACGGCCGCGTCCTCGACGCAGGTCACCGTGACGTCGACGTCCGCGGTCGAGCCGCCCGGGGCGAGGGTGTAGGTGAAGGTGTCCGGGTCGGTGCCGGGGGGCGCGTTGCAGTAGTCCGCGGCCGGGGCGTAGGTCAGGCCGGTGCCGCCGCCGGTCACCGTGACCGTGCCGTGCGCGGGCTGGGTGACGGCGTCGATGCTGATCGCGCCCCCGTCCACGTCGGTGTCGTTGGCGAGCACCGTCAGCGCCGTGGCGGTGTCGTCCTCGTCGAGCAGGAAGCTGTCGTCCACCGCGACCGGCGCGTCGTCGACGCACGTCACCGCGACGGTGACCGTCGCCGGTGCGGAGCCCGCGCTGAGCCGGTAGGTGAAGGCGTCCGGGTCGGTGCCCGGCGGGGTGGTGCAGTAGTCCGCGTCCGGCGTGTAGCGGACCTGGCCGCCGGAGACGTCCGCGCTGCCGTGCGCCGGCTGGGTGACCACGGTCGGCACGAGCGGGTCGCCGTCGGCGTCGCTGTCGTTGGCGAGGACGTCGAGGACCGCGTTCACCGCGTCCTCGGTGACGGTGACCTCGTCGTCGACGGCGACCGGCTCGTCGGGCGCGCAGGTCAGGTCGACGGTGACGTGGCCGGTGTCGTCCCGGCCGGTCGGGTCCTCGACGGTGTAGTCGAAGCCCGCGGCCGCCGTACCGCACAGGTCGGCGGTGGGCGTGAGCTCGATCTGTCCGGACACGATCGCGACGGTGCCGCCCGTGGCACCGGACACGGCGACCACCGTCAGCGTGCCGCCGTCGGCGTCCGTGTCGTTCGCGGCGGGGCTGCCCGCACCGGTCACCGGCACGGACAGCACGGTGTCCTCGGTCCCGGTGAGCTGGTCGTCCACCGCGACCGGAGCGTGCTGGGTCGGCGGGTGCGGCGCGGGGTCGGGGGTGATGGCCTGCGACTCGCAGCCCCGCAGCAGGTCGCGCTCGTTGGCGTAGGCCCGGTCCTGGCCGGTCCCGCAGTCGAGCAGCTCGCGCAGCTTCGCCGAGTCGACGCCGCGCAGGACGTCAACGCCCGCGCCACCGATCAGCTTGTCGGTGCCCGCGCCGCCGGAGATCAGGTCGTCCCCGGAGTCTCCGAAGACGACGTCGTCGCCCTCCTCGCCGGCGATGGTGTCGTTGCCGGCCTGCCCGCGCAGCCAGTCGTCGCCGGCGCCGCCGAGGATCCTGTCGTTGCCGAAGCCGCCGTCGACCCGGTCGTCACCGGCCTCGCCGAGGATGAGGTCGTTGCCGTACCCGCCGCGGATCACGTCGTCGCCGCCCCGGCCGTAGATCCGGTCGTGGCCCGCGCCGCCGCAGATCACGTCCCGGCCGGCGGTGCCGACCAGCAGGTCGTTGCCGGACGTGCCGACGATGGTGCAGGCGGGCACGACCGCGCCGGCCCGCTCGAGGGGGACGGAGCCCGCCCCCGTGGACAGGCCGAGCACCGCGATGCCCGTCCAGATCGTCGCTCGCACGACCCAGCTTCTCCGAGAGTTGACCATCGTCGTTCCGTCCCCACGGCCCCGATACGTAAGGACGCCGCTCGACGCCCCTCCCCCGCCTGCCACTGTGGCAGGCCGGGGAGGCGCGCGGGCCAGAATCGCGAAAGTCGTGACAAGACGCCGGGTCAGGCCCGGTCAGGCCCGGTCAGAACGCGTGGCGCAGCGGGTAGCCGCTCACCCCGTCGACCGTCTTGGTCGCCAGCACGTGGTGCAGCTGGATCTCGTTGCGGTCGAACGCGATCCGGGAGCCGGCCATGTAGAGCCCCCACACCCGGGCGGTGCCCTCGTCGGTCTCCGCGACGCAGGCGTCCCAGTTGTCCGCGAGGTTCTTCGACCAGCCCGCGAGCGTCTTGGCGTAGTGGACGCGGAAGTTCTCGTGGTGCTGCACCTCGAGCCCGGCGTTCTCGACCGCCTCGACGATCGTGCCGGATCCGGCGAGCTCGCCGTCGGGGAAGACGTAACGGTCGATGAACGCGCCCGTGCTCTTGTCGATGTTGTCGTGGCGCGTGATGCAGTGGTTGAGCACCCGGCCCTCGGGCTTGAGCTTGCCGTTGATGAAGGAGAAGTACGCCGGGTAGTTGGCGGTCCCGATGTGCTCGGTGAGCCCGATCGAGCTGACCGCGTCGAAGTCCCCCTCCTCCACGTCGCGGTAGTCGGAGTGCCGCACCTCGGCCAGGTGGTCCAGGCCCTGGCGCTTGATCTCCTCCTGCGCCCAGGTGGCCTGCTCGCGCGAGAGGGTCACCCCGAGCGCCTTCACGCCGTAGTGCCTGGCCGCGTGGCGCACCATGCCGCCCCACCCGCAGCCGATGTCGAGCAGCCGGTCGCCCTCCTTCAGCCCGAGCTTGCGGCAGATGAGGTCGTACTTGTGCTCCTGGGCCTCCTCCAGCGTCGCGTCCTCGGTCGGGAAGACGGCACAGGTGTAGGTCATCGAGGGGCCCAGGACGTACTCGTAGAAGGTGTTCGAGACGTCGTAGTGGTGGTGGATCGCGTCCGCGTCGCGCTCCTGCGAGTGCCGGCTCCACTTGCCGAACGGGATGCTCAGCGAGCGCAGTCCCTCGAGCCGGTGCCGCCAGGCGGGCAGGTGCTCCTGCGGCGGCGGGGGCGGCGGCACGAGGTGGCTGACGCCGAGGGCACGGATGATGCCGACCAGCTCGGCCGGCTTGGGTACGCCGAAGTCGGTGTTGTCCTTCAGCAGCGAGAACGCCTCGTAGGGGTCACCCGGGTGGGCGCCGTGCAGCACCAGGTCGCCGGCGACGTACGCCCGGGCCAGGCCGAGGTCCCCCGGCGCGGTCATGATGTAGGACAGGCCGCGCTCGTTGACCAGCTCCAGGCCGTAGGGCTGGTCGAGGGCGCCGGCCTCGCTGCCGTCGTAGGCCTTGAGCCAGAGCGGCAGGCCGCCGGGGAACAGGGACGCGATCGTCGGTGCGATGCCCTTGGTGGTCATCGGCTCTTCACCGCCTTGTCGTAGAGGGTGGTCAGTCGGTCGTCGGGGTCGTGCCGCCGCTTCACGGCGGCGAGGTGCGTGGTGTTGTAGAGCGCGTCGAACGTCTCGCGGTCGTAGAACGCCTCGGAGTAGAGCGACTTGTGGCCGCCGAGCTCGGTGACCTTCGCCTCGATCGCCCGGTTCCTCGGGGCGTTCGGGGCGTCCGCGCCGACGTGGACGGTGCCCCAGAAGCCGACGTTGACGTAGAGCTTCCCCGGCTCGAGCGGGTAGAGCGGCCAGGCACGGGTCGCGACGAGCGGGCACAGCCACACCGGGCGCATCCCGATCTCCTCGTCGAACCACGCCAGGAACTCCGGCAGCCGCTCGACGGGGACCTCGATGTCCTGCACCACCCGCTCGCGCAGCGGCCGGCCGGCCCGGCGGTCGAGCCGGTCCGCGATCCCGAAGCGGCGGTCGAGATGCAGGAGCTTCATGTAGACGTCGGAGCGGCGCAGCGCGCGGGGCCAGAACCGCCGGATCCTGGGGTTCTGCGCACCGAAGGCACCCGAGCACCAGAACCAGTCGGTGTCCCAGCGCCACAGGTAGTCGTAGGCGGTGAGCCGGTCGCGGTCGCAGCGCTGCAGCGAGCGGTAGTAGACGTCCTGGCCGGCGTAGTCCGAGGTCGGGCCGGCCTCGTCGGTCCACCGGGCCAGGGTGAGCACGTGCTCGCCCGGGCCGAAGGAGACGCCGTCGAGACCGTGGACCGGCTCGCCGTCGTGCTCGCCGGTGGCGGCGACCTCGGCGAGGGTCTTGACCATCAGCTCGGCGTCGTCGAAGCGCAGGTGGCGCAGCGCGACGTACGACGGCACGCGCTCCAGCCGGATCCGCAGCCGGGTGGCGTAGCCGAGCGAGCCGTAGGAGTTGGGGAAGGCGTCGAAGAGCTCGTCGCCGGGGCGGGTGGTGACGACCTCGCCCGCGCCGGTGAAGACGTCCATCTCCAGCACCGACTCGTGCGGCAGGCCGAGACGGAAGCTCGTCGACTCGATGCCGAGACCGGTGACCGCGCCGCCGAGCGTGATCGTGCGCAGCTGCGGGACGACGTACGGCACGAGGCCGTGCGGCAGCGTCGCGTCGACGAGGTCCTCGTAGGTGCACATCCCCTGCACCTCGGCGACCGGCCCGTCCGGACTGTCGGGCAGCACCTCGATCACGCCGTCGAGGCCCGAGACGTCCAGGCCAGGGGCCGTCGTCGCCGTGCGGGCGCGGAACAGGTTCGTGGTGCGCTTGGCGAGACGCACGGTCTCCCCCGCCGGGATGGCGGCGTACGACGACGCGAGCCGCGCCACGGCCTCGGTGTGCTGGTGCCAGCCTCGATCTGCCACGATCCGCAACTTACTCCTGCTCGATGTCGGTGGGGTTTCGGGGCAACTCCGGCTCACAGCCATCCATTCCCCTCCGCGACGAGGACCGCCTCGGCCCGGTTGCTCGCGCCGGTCTTGCCGATCGCGGCCGAGAGGTGGTTGCGCACCGTGCCCTCGGAGAGGAACAGCCGCGCCGCCATCGCCGCGACCGACGAGCCGTCGCGGGCGGCCCGCAGGACGTCGCTCTCGCGGGCCGTGAGCGGCGACTCACCGCTGACGAGCGAGTCGGTGGCCAGCGCCGGGTCGACGACGCGCAGACCCTGGTGCACCCGTCGTACGGCGTCGGCCAGCTGCGGCGCCGGGGTGTCCTTGACCACGAAGCCGGAGGCGCCCGCCTGCAGGGCCCGGCGCAGGTAGCCGGGGCGGCCGAAGGTGGTCACGATGAGCACCCGCGTGCCGGGCGAGGCCGTGCGGATCTCCGCGCAGGCGGCGATCCCGTCGAGGCCGGGCATCTCCACGTCGAGCAGCGCCACGTCGGGCGCCAGGTCGCGGGCCACGGTGACGGCGTCCGTGCCGGTGCCGACCTCGGCCACGACGTCGAGGTCGGGCTCGAGGCCCAGCAGCGCGGACAGCGCGCCCCGCACCAGCGCCTGGTCGTCGGCCAGCAGCAGCCGGATCGCGGCGCTCACTCGCGCACCACCGCCAGCGACCAGCCCGGGTCCAGACGCCGGGTCACGAGCCGGGCGCCGAGCGCCTCGGCGCGCTCCTGCAGGCCGGTGAGACCCGAGCCCGGCGGCCCGTCCACGGTCGGGCCGCGGCCGTCGTCGCGGACCTCCGCGTGCGTGGGCGCGAGGACCACCTCGCAGCGGCGCGCGCCCGAGTGGCGGATCACGTTGGTCACTCCCTCCCGCACCGTCCACGCGAACAGCTCGCGCAGGTCGCTCGGCACGTCGTCCGTGCTGCCCGGCAGGCTCGCCTCGATCTCGGCGGCCGCCAGCGCGGTCCGGGCCCGGGCGAGCTCGCCGGGCAGGCTGAGGTCGCGGTAGCCCTGGACCGCGCGGCGTACGTCGGCCAGGGCGTCGCGGCTGAGCCGCTCGAGATCGGCGAGCTCGGCGCGGGTGCGGTCCACGTCGACGTCGAGCAGGCGTCCGGCCAGCTCGGCCTTGATGGTGATGACGGTCAGCGAGTGGCCGAGGATGTCGTGGAGGTCGCGGGCCAGGCGGGTGCGCTCCTGCTCCGCGGCCAGCTCGGCGTTGGTCTCGTGGGCACGCAGCAGCTCGATGTTGCGCGCGATCATCGAGCGCACCCCGAAGACGGCGAGCGAGGCCGCGACCACCGAGAACGCCAGCCACGGGCTGTGCTCCCAGCCGTCGACGACGACCCCCGAGACCACCACCGCGGCCGCCAGGGCCAGCACCACCGGCGCGGAGACGACGAGCGGGTACAGCATCACGAAGGTCACCGCGAGGTAGACCACGCTCGCCGTGCCGACCTGCCCGAGCGCCGCCACCATCACCACCGCCAGCCCCGCGAGCAGCGCCGTCCAGCCGAGCCGGGTCCGCAGCGGCGGGGCGAACCGCAGCTCGGCCCGGCCCGCGCGCAGCGCGACCCACAGCCCGACGTACGACGCGGCGAAGGCCAGCGTCGCGACCAGGCCGACCTCCGCGCGCGCCGCCGGCAGGTCGCCGGCGGCGGCGCGCAGCGGGTCGATCAGGAAGACCAGCCACACCGCGGCGAACAGCGGCCCGAGCCGCCCGAGCGGGCGTTGCGCGGGCGGCGGTCCGGCGGTCTCCACGAGCGTCACGTTAGACCCGCGCCGTGTCCTTGCTCATCCGCCAGGCGGCACCGGCGACGAAGAGCGCGAACCAGGCGACCGCGTTGACCACGGCGTACCACGGCAGCTCGTGGGTCAGCGGCCAGCGGGCGATCTCGGCGACGCCGTACATCGGGGTCCAGTAGGCCACCTGGCGCACCGCCTCGGCGTACTGGTCCAGCGGGATGAACACCCCGCCGAGGAAGGACAGCAGGGCCAGGCCGGGGCCGAGGATCTGCATGGCGTTCTCGCCGGGCACGACGTAGCCGACGAAGACCCCGAGGGCGGCGAAGGTGAGCGTGCAGAACAGCGTGACGATCGCGCACTCGACCCAGATGTGGGTCGGCATCTCGGCCTTGCCCTCCAGGGCCCCGACGACGTTGACGGCCGTGATCGCCAGCGCGCCCATGACGAGGGCGACCAACGCCTTCATCAGGATGTAGACGACCGGGTTGAGCGGGGTCAGCCGGAGCTGGCGCGACCAACCGTGTGAGCGCTCCAGCGCCACCATCGAGCCGCCCGCGGCGGCGGTGAGCGCGGCGCCGTAGAGCGCCATGGAGGCCAGGATGTAGGCCGCGACGTTCCCGCTCCCGGCCTTCTCGTCCCAGCCGGACTGCCCGCCGAAGGCGAGCAGCATCGCGGCCGGGAAGATGAGCGTGAACACGATCGTGCGGCGGTTGCGCAGCATCCGGCGCAGCTCGATGCCGAGCACGGTGAGGTTGAAGCCGCCGAGCGGCGGCACCCGGCGGGTCGAGGGGTCCAGGCTGGTCATCGGTGATCTCCCGTCAGGCTGAGGAACGCCTCTTCGATGCCCTTGGCCGTGATCTCCAGGTCCCGGGCGGTGGTCTCGGTGAGCAGGTAGCGGGCCACGGCGTCGCTGTCCTTGGCCTGGACGAGGACGACCTCGCCCCGGGTCTCGACGCTCTCGACGCCGCCGAGACCGCCGATCCGCTCGAGGACCGCGCGGTCGGCGCCGGGCAGGTGCGCGCGCAGCGTGCGCCCGCTCGCCAGCGCCCGGATCTCCGGCCCGGAGCCGTCGGCGACGACCTTGCCCTTGCTGACAAGGACGATCCGGTCGGCGTACTGGTCGGCCTCCTCGAGGTAGTGCGTCGCGAACAGCACCGTCCGGCCGGTGTCGAGGTCGTCGCGGATCGCGGACCAGAACGCCCGACGGCCCTCGACGTCCATCCCGGTCGTCGGCTCGTCCAGCAGCAGCAGCGCCGGGTCCGACAGCAGCGCCATCGCGAAGCGCAGCCGCTGCTGCTCCCCGCCCGAGCACTTGCCGACCCTGCGGCCCGCGATGCCGGTGATGCCCGCCTTCGCCAGCACCTCGTCCACCGGACGGGTCTCGGCGAACAGGCTCGCGGTGTAGGCCACGGTCTCCCGCACCGTGAGGTCCTTGAGGAGGCCGCCGGTCTGCATCACCGCCGACACCAGCCCCCGCGCGATCGCCTTGCGCGGGTCCAGGCCGAGCACCTCCACGGTGCCGGTCGTCGGCCTGGTCAGGCCGAGCACCATGTCGATGGTGGTGGTCTTGCCGGCACCGTTCGGGCCGAGGAAGGCCACGATCTCGCCGGGCTTCAGCTCCAGGTCGATCCCGCGGACCGCCGGCACGCTGCCGAAGTCCTTGGTCACGCCCGCCAGCCGCACGGCCGGGGTCGCATGCGTCGTCATGCGACCAGCGTGGCCGCTCCTAGGCGGCGGACCCTCGCTCGCCCGTCACGACCGCGCCATGACATCTGTCATGGTGATCGTCCCGCGCGCGTCCCCGCCGTGCACCGTGACCCCGCCCGGGCCCGCGACGTCACGCAGCACCGCCGCGTCCGGCTCCGTCAGCTCCTGCGCGTCCCCCAGCACCACACACGCCGCCACCCCCGACGAGCCGCCCGCGACCGCCATCGCCACGACCGCCTGGACCGCGCTGAGCCGCAGCGAGGGGAGATCGACCGTCGCGGCGGCGTACGTCCGGCCGTCGGTGTCGCGCACCGCCGCGCCCTCGGCGGCCTGGATGCGGGCGCGGGTGGCGCGGGCGAGGGTGACGAGCTTCTTGTCCTCGGCGGAGAGGTCGGTCATGGAGTGATTGTGGCAGCGCGGCACGACCGGCGGTCCGGCAGGATGGGACCATGCCTGCCTACTGGATCAGCACCTACCGTGAGGTCACCGACGAGACGAAGCTGGCGGCCTACGCCGAGCTGGCCGGGCCCGCGCTCACCGCCGCCGGCGCCCGCTTCCTGGTCCGCGGCCTGCCCGAGAAGGTCTACGAGGCCGGGATCGAGCAGCGCGCCGTCGTCATCGAGTTCGACAGCGTCGACGCGGCGGTCGCGGCGCACGACAGCCCCGGCTACCAGGAGGCGCTCGACGCGCTCGGCGACGGCGCGGTGCGCGACATCCGGATCGTCCCGGGAGTCTGATGCGGCTCAAGCCCGGGCGTCCCGACATCGCTCGGTACGCCCACCACTTCGACGTGCCGGAGGCGACCGGGCCCTTCGCCGCCACCTTCCTCGGCGTCGCCAGCCTGCTGCTCGACGACGGCGAGACCGCCCTGCTGACGGACGGGTACTTCTCCCGCCCGTCGATGGCGAAGGTCCTGCTCGGCCGGATCTCCCCCGACGAGGCGCGCATCGACAGCGTCCTGGCGCGCGCCGGGATCGACCGGCTCGCGCTGGTCGCGCCGGTGCACACCCACTTCGACCACGCCCTGGACTCCGCGGTCGTCGCGGCGCGCACCGGTGCCGTCCTCGCCGGCGGCACCTCCACCGCGAACGTCGGCCACGGCGGCGGACTGCCCGCCGGCCGGATCCGGGTCGTGACCCCCGGGGTCGCCGAGACGTTCGGCGCCTTCACCGTCACCTGGATCGAGTCCGAGCACTGCCCACCGGACCGCTTCCCGGGGACGATCGACGCGCCCGTCGTACCTCCGGTGCGGACGACGGCCTACCGCTGCGGCGAGGCCTGGTCCATCCTCGTCGAGCACGACTCCGGCCGCAGCGCCCTGCTCCAGGGCAGCGCCGGCTTCCGGCCGGGCGCGCTGGCCGGTCGGAGGGCGGACGTCGCCTACCTCGGTGTCGGGCAGCTGGGGGTGCAGAGCGAGGAGTACCTGCGCACCTACTGGGCCGAGACCGTCGAGACCCTCGGCGTCCGCCAGGTCGTGCTGACCCACTGGGACGACTTCTTCCGGCCCCTCGACCAGCCGCTGCGCGCGCTGCCGTACGCCGGCGACGACCTCGACGTCACGATGCGGGTGCTCGGCGCCCTGGCTGCGGAGCAGGGAGTGGGGCTGCACCTGCCGACGGTGTGGCGGCGCGAGGACCCCTGGGGTCTGCTCGGCTGAGCCGGGTGCTCCGGCGCGTGGTTCCGGGGTGCTGTGCCGTGGGGTGGTGTGCCGCGGGGTGGTGTGCCGTGGGGTGCTGTGCCGGGCGGTGGTGTGCCGGGCGGTGGCGCTGTTCCGTGGGGTGCTGTTCCGTAGGGCGGGGCGGCGTCTACCCGGGCGCTGTGGCCTCTACCTGGGCGCTGTGACACGCCTTTCGGCGCACGAACACGGAGTTACAAGGGGCCGCGCCCCGCTCGCGACCCGGCGTCCCCGCCGCCACCGGATCAGCGTGCGGTCTCGCGCCGCAGCGGCGGACCCGCCGCGCTCGTCGCCACGTCGCGCAACCCCATCTACCCGGGCGCTGTGGCCTCTACCCGGGTGCTGTGACACGCCTTTCGGCGCACGAACACGGAGTTACAAGGGTCGTCGCCCGTCACCCCTCGGTGACGGGCACCTCCACCACCCGCGAGATCAGCACCGTGCCGATCTTGTTGCGGCGGCCGGCGGCCTGCTCGGCCTCGAAGCGCAGGCCGTGGGCCTCCACGACCGAGCCGGGGATCGGGACGCGGCCGAGGTGCTTGGCGAGCAGGCCGCCGACGGAGTCGACGTCCTCCTCCTCGATGTCGAAGCCGAAGATCTCGTCGAGGTCGTCGACGGGGTAGCGCGAGGAGACCCGGACCATGCCGTCGGCGGCCCCGCCGATGTGCTCGACCTCGACCTCGGCCTCGTCGAACTCGTCGGTGATCTCGCCGACGATCTCCTCGAGCAGGTCCTCGATGGTGATGAGGCCGGCGGTGCCGCCGTACTCGTCGACGACGATGGCGACGTGCTGGCGGCGGGCTTGCATCTCGCGGAGCAGGTCGTCGACGGGCTTGGACTCGGGCACCCAGTGGACGGGGCGCATGACCTCCTCGACCTTCTGGGTGACCTCGATGTCGGGGTCCTCGAAGTCGCGGCGGACGACGTCCTTGAGGTAGGCGAAGCCGCGTACGTCGTCGAGGTTCTCGCCGATGACGGGGACGCGGGAGAAGCCGGAGCGCAGGAACAGGGACTTGGTCTGGCGCAGGTTCTTGTGGGCCTCGATGTAGACCACGTCCCCGCGGGGGACCATCACCTCGCGGACCGTGGTGTCGCCGAGGTCGAAGACGGAGTGGATCATCTTCCGCTCCTCGGCCTCGATCAGCTCGCTGGCCTCGGCGATGTCGAAGAGCTCGCGCAGCTCGGTCTCGGTCTGGAAGGGACCTTCGCGGAAGCCGCGGCCGGGGGTGATCGCGTTGCCGACCAGGATCAGCAGGCGCGGGACCGGGCCGAGGACGGTGGTGAGCGCCGAGAGGGGCCAGGCCGACCAGATCGCGACGCTCTCCGCGTGCTGGCGCCCGACGGTGCGCGGCGCGACGCCGATCACGACGAAGGAGACGACCAGCATCACGGCCAGGGCCAGACCGGCGCGTCCCCACCAGGAGGCGTCGAGCCGGTCGTCGACGTACAGGGTGACCACGACGATCGCCGCGATCTCGCAGAGCAGCTGGAGCAGGAGCGCGGTGTTGAGGTGACGCGGCGCGTCCTCCAGGACGGCGACCAGGCGCTTGGCGCCGCCGCGGCCCTCGGCGAGCAGCTCGAGGGCGCGGGCGCGGGAGAAGCCGGACAGGGCGGCGTCCGCGGCGGCGAACAGCCCGGCCAGTACGACGAGGACGGCCGCTGCGGCGAGCGGCCAGAGACTGTCGCCGATCATCGAGGGAGCGCGCGCCACTGCGCGAGGAGCTGGTCCTGCAGACCGAACATCACCTTGTGCTCCTCGGGCTCGGCGTGGTCGTAGCCGAGCAGGTGCAGGATGCCGTGGGTGGTGAGCAGCTCCAGCTCGGCCTGCGTGCCGTGGCCGGCCGCCTCGCCCTGCCGCTCGGCGACGGACACGCACAGCACGAGGTCGCCGAGGACGCCCTCCTCGGGCTCCTCGTTGACCAGGCCGGGCCGCAGCTCGTCCATCGGGAAGGCGAGCACGTCGGTCGGGCCCTCCTTTTCCATCCACTTCTCGTTGAGTTCGGCGATGGTGTCCTCGTCGACGGCCTTGATGCACAGCTCGGCCAGCGGGTGCACGCGCATCTGGTCCATCACGAAGCGCGAGAGCCGCGCGAAGTGGCGTACGTCGAGGCCGGCGCCGGCCTCGTCGAGGATCTCGATGCTCACTCCGCGTCGTCCTTCGCCGTGTCGAAGCGGCGGTTCTGGCGGACCTCGCGCTGGGCTTCCTTCTTCGCGTCGAAGTCGTCGTAGGCCGCCACGATCCGGGCGACCAGCTTGTGGCGCACCACGTCGTGGCTGGTCAGCCGCACGAACGCCAGGTCGTCGACGCCGTCGAGGATCTGCTCGACGACCCGCAGCCCCGAGCTGGTGCCCGAGGGCAGGTCGACCTGGGTGACGTCGCCGGTGACGACGATCTTGGACCCGAAGCCGAGCCGGGTGAGGAACATCTTCATCTGCTCGGGCGTGGTGTTCTGCGCCTCGTCGAGGATGATGAAGGAGTCGTTGAGCGAGCGGCCGCGCATGTAGGCCAGGGGCGCCACCTCGATGGTGCCGGCGGCGAGCAGCTTCGGCACGGACTCCGGGTCGAGCATGTCGTGCAGCGCGTCGTAGAGCGGGCGCAGGTAGGGGTCGATCTTCTCGCTGAGCGTGCCGGGCAGGTAGCCCAGCCGCTCGCCGGCCTCGACCGCGGGACGGGTCAGGATGATCCGGTTGACCTGCTTGGCCTGCAGCGCCTGGACCGCCTTGGCCATCGCCAGGTAGGTCTTGCCGGTGCCGGCCGGGCCGATGCCGAAGGTGATCGTGTGGTTGTCGATGGTCTCGACGTACCGCTTCTGGTTGAGCGTCTTGGGCCGGATCGAGCGGCCGCGGTTGCTCAGGATGTTGACCGAGAGCACGTCGGCGGGACGCTCGGAGGTCGAGGTCTGGGCGCGCAGCATCGCCTCCACGCGCTCGACGACCTCGGGCGTGATGCCCTGGCCGGTGCGCAGGATCGCGACGAGCTCCTCGATGAGCTTCTCGGCGAGCTCGAGCTCGTGCGGGTCGCCGCTGAGGGTCACCCGGTTGCCGCGGACGTGCACCTGCACGCCGAACTGCTTCTCGATGATGCCGAGGTGCTCGTCGCCCGGGCCGAAGAGCGTGACCATGTCGATGCTGTTGGGCACCACGACGGTGTGCCGGGTGGAGCTGATGGGGGTGGGGGTCGAGTCGGTCATGGATGCCCGTGCGGGCGGCCTTTCAGTACGACGAACGGTCCCCTCCATGCTACGGGAGACCGCCGCGCCGGCCCACCTCCTTTCCCGCCGCGCCCGCTCACCACTCCCAGCGCACGCCGAGCGTGCCCGGCCCGAAGTCGGTCTGGCGGTAGTGCAGGTGGCTGGCGCCGTCGAGCGGCATCTCCCACTCGTGCCGCAGGCCGGCCTCGGCGAAGAACACCCAGACCCGGGCGGGCACCTTGTCCGGGTGGAAGCGCACCCACACGACGGCCTCCTCCAGGCGCTGCTCGGCGGCGAGCGCCCACTCGCGGTCGAGGTCCGGCGGGGCGTCGTCGGCGTTGCGGATCCCCACCTCGGTCAGGGTGGACTCCCCCATCTGCAGCGGGCGGTCGAAGGCGATCCGGGTGGAGCGGATGCCGTGCTCGAAGTCACGCAGGTCCTCGACCGTGCAGCCGGCGACGGGGAACACCACGGTGGTGTTCACGTCCTCCTCGGCGGGGCCGTGGAACAGGGTGTAGCCGGTGACGCCGTCCCGGTCGGCGACGAACAGCTGGCGCAGCCAGCCGCGATGCAACTCGCCCCGCTCGTTGATGTCGGCGGTGAGGTGCACGACGACCCGGTAGACGTCGCCGTCGGTGACGGCGGGCTCGGCCGAGGCGAAGCCGAGCAGCAGCTCGTCGAAGGGCACCGGGTCGCCCACCTTGCGGCGGCCCGGGCCGGGCAGGCGGTGCAGCAGGTCGCCCTGCTTGAGGCCGAGGATCGCCTCCACCTCGGCGATCGCCTCGATGGAGGACCTGCGGTCGGGCATCCGCTGGCCGGAGCGCCAGTAGGACAGCGCGGTGAGGGACACCTGGTGGCCGCGTCCGGCGAGCCGGTCGCGCAGCTCGCTCAGCGAGAGGCGGCGCCGGCTCATCGCCGCGGCCAGGGCCTCCCCGAAGCCGAACGTGTCCCCCGACATCGCCGGCTCAGCCGGGAGGCCAGGTGAGCGGACGACCGGCCAGCACGTGGCAGTGCGTGTGGAACACGGTCTGGCCGACCCCGGCGCCGGTGTTGAAGACGAGCCGGTAGTCGTCGTAGCCCTCGGCGGCGGCGACGGCGCGCGCGGTCACGGCGACCTCGGCGAACCCGGCCGGGTCGGCCTCGGCGCTCGCGGCGGCGTTCGGAGCGTGCACCCGGGGTACGACGAGCACGTGCAGCGGCGCCTGCGGGTTGATGTCGCGGAACGCGACGGTGCGCTCGCCGGTGTGGACGACGTCCGCCGGGACGTCCCCCGCGACGATCTTGCAGAACAGGCAGTCGGGGTCGGCAGTCACGGCCTGCAGCCTAGTCCTCACCACTCCCACCGGACCTTCAAGGTGCCGGGGCCGAAGCCGGTCTGGCGGTGGTGCACGCCGGCCGCGCCGACGACCCGGATCTCGTCCTCCTGGCCGAGGCCACCCTCGGCGAAGTCCACCCAGGCCCGTGCCGGGATCCGGTCGGGGTGGAAGCGCACCCACAGCAGCGCCTCCTCGAGGCGCTGGCTCGTCACGAGCGGGAAGTCGGTCGGGCGGATCGGCTCCGACCAGGTCACCTCGACCTCCCACAGCGTCTCCTCGCCGCGGCGCAGCGGCCGGTCGAAGCACAGCCGGGCGCTGCGGGTGCCGGTCGGTTGCTCCCAGGTCTCCGCGACCGAGCAGCCGCCGAGCGCACGGATCCGCGGCTCGCTGTCCCCCTCGCGCCGCACGTGCACGACCGTCCCCTCGACCCCGTCCTCCTCGGCGAGCGCGACCTGGCGGGCCGTGGCGCGCACGATCTCCCCGTCCGCCCCGACGTCCACGACGACCTGGGCGGTGAGCCGGACCAGGGGCTCGGCGGGGTGGGTCGACCCGTCGACGGGCAGCCCGATCAGCTCGTCGTACGGCGTGGTGGGCGCCTCCTCCAACCGGTCGCTGAGCTCGCCGGGCTGGAGGCCGAGGATCGCCTCGAGGCTCGGCAGGGCGTCGAGGGAGGCCCGGCGGGCGGGGACGCGCTGCCCGGCGCGCCAGTACGACAGGGTGGTGAGCGAGATCGTGTGTCCCTGCGCGGCCAACCGCTCGCGCACCTCGCTCAGGGTGACTCTTCGTCGGGTGAGCGCGGCGTCGAAGACCTCGCGGAACCGCTCTCTCCCACCCACGGCGCGAATGATTCCCCCGACGAGGCGGGTCCGACACCGGGATCGGGCCTATAGCGCAAATCTATTGCCAGAACTGATAGCGACGCAGATCGTGTCAACCGGGACCGGGCCTCGCGCGTGCAACTACCGTGACGATCCATGCGGTGCTCGGCGCTTCCCTGCTCCCGCCCGGCCTCGCCGGTGCGGCGGGACCGGCCATGAGCGACGCCGACACCGCCCTCGAGAGCCTGTACGTCGCCCACTGGGACCAGCTGGTGCGCCTCTCCGTGCTGCTGGTGCGCGACCTCGGCCAGGCCGAGGAGGTCGTCCAGGACGCCTTCGTGGAGCTGCACCGGCGCTGGGAGCGCCTCGAGGACCCCGACCGCGCCCCGGCCTACCTGCGCCAGACGGTGGTCAACCGCTCCCGCTCGGCGCTGCGCCACCGCGGTGTCGTCCAGCGTCACCTCGCCCGGCAGCACCGCCTCGACGACGCGGCCCCCGCCGACGAGCCGGTCCTCGCCGACAGCCGCCGGCGCGCGGTGCTCGACGCGCTGCAGCAGCTGCCTCGGCGCCAGCGCGAGGTGCTCGCGCTGCGCTACTACCTCGACCTCTCGGAGGCGGAGATCGCCGAGACCCTCGGCATCAGCAGGGGTGCGGTGAAGAGCCACGCCTCGCGCGGCGCGGCCGCCCTGCGCCCGCTGCTCGCCACGCACGACCTGAAGGACGGCCTGTGATGTCCCCCTCCGACGACGACCTGCGGCGCCTGCTCGGCGACGCCGTCGCCGACGTCGAGCCGCACGACCGGCTCGGCGAGATCCGGCGTCGTACGACCCACGTCCCCCGCCGCTCCCGGCACCGCCCCCTCGTCGCTCTGGGCGCCGGCCTGGCGACCGCCGCGGTCGTGGGCGGGGTCGCCGTGCTCGGGGGCCTCGGCCTGCCCGGCGAGGACGCACCGGTCGCCTCCCGGCCCGCGGAGGCGGTGGTCGGCACCTACTTCACCGGTACGACGCCCGCCGGACCGCGCCTGTACCGCGAGTTCCAGGTCGTCGACGCCGGCCCCGCCACCGACCGCGCGCTGGCCGCCCTGCGGCGCCTGGAGGTCGACGCCGGTCCCGACGACCCCGACTACACGACCGCGTGGCCCGACGGCGCCTTCGAGGCCGTGACCCGCGACGACAGGGGCATCGAGGTCCGGCTCGGCGTGGACGCCACCCCGGACGGGCTGGCCGTGCAGCAGGCCGTGCACACCGTCCAGGGCGTGCTGCAGGCGACCGACCCGGTCACCTTCACCGGGCCCGGCGGCCCGGTGCGGGCCACGGTCGCCCGCGACAACGCGGTGGTGGCGCCGGTCAACATCAGCGACCCCGTCGAGGGCCTGGAGGTCGGCGACGCGCTGGCGGTGCGCGGACGGGTCGCCCCGCGCGGACCCGGCCGGGTCGCCTGGGAGCTGCGGGACGCGGCGGGCGAGACCATCCAGGCGGGGACGACGCCGGTCACCGACCTCGCCTGGTCGACGACCCTCGACCTCACCGGGCTCGCGGCGGGCACCTACGTGATCGCCGCGTTCGGCGCGGACGGGGCCACCGCGACCGACACGCGGACCGTCACGGTCCGCTGACCCGCCCGCCGCCCACGGAAGGATCGTCCCCATGCGCATCCCCCACCGTCGTACCGCCGCCGCCGTGGGGCTCGCCGCCCTGGCCGCGGGCCTGCTCGCCGGCTGCGGCGACGACGAGCCGGCTCCCGCCGCCGGCGACAGCAGCCCGGCCGCGAGCGAGCCGGCGTCGACCGGTGCCACCGACCCCGCGTCGTCCGACGCCCCGTCCGGCTCCCCCTCGGCCGCGCCCGGCGACCCCGCCGTGATCCCGGTCTACTACGTCGGCGACACACCCCAGGGCGAGCGGCTGTTCCGGGAGTTCACCCAGTCCTCCGGCACCGATCCCCTCGTCGCGGCCGCGGCGGCGGTCACCACCGGCGACCCCGTCGACCCCGACTACCGCACGCTGTGGCCGACCGGGCGCTTCGCCTCGGTCACGCAGACCGCCGACGCGATCGTGGTCGAGGTGCCGGACCGCTCCTGGCTGGAGCGCGGCAGGCTGGACGCGGGCCGGGCCCGGCTCGCCGTGCAGCAGCTCGTCTACACCCTCCAGGGCGCCGCCCAGGAACGCCTCCCGCTCACCGTCACCCTCGACGGCCGGCCCGCGCCGACCCTGCTCGGCGTCGACGCCTCGGCCGGCCTGACGGCCCGACCCGAGCTCGACGTCGCCGCCCTGGTCAACGTCACCGAGCCCGCCGAGGGCACCGTCGTCGGCGACGAGATCACCGCGGCCGGGCGGGCCAGCTCGTTCGAGGCGACGGTGCCCTGGACGATCGAGGACAGCACCGGCAAGGTCGTCCTGGACGGCTTCGCGACGGCGGAGGGCTGGATGGACAAGCTCTACCCGTGGACGACGACGATCGACGTCAGCGCGCTCGCCCCGGGCCGCTACACGTTCGTCGCGCGCACCGACGACCCGTCGAACGGCGAGGGCGGCGGCCCCACCGAGGACACGAAGCGGATCACGGTCGAGTGAGGTTCTCCCACCGGCGGCTCAACCGCACGCTGCTGCTGCGCCAGCACCTGCTCGCGCGGGTCGAGCGCACGCCGGCGCAGATGGTCGAGCACCTGGTCGGGCTGCAGGCGCAGGAGTCGATGCCGCCGTACCTCTCGCTGGCGGCACGGCTGACCGCCTTCGACCCGTGGGAGGTCAGCACCGCCCTGGAGGAGCGGACGATGGCGCGGGTGCTGAGCCTGCGCGACACCGTCCACCTCCACCTGCCGGCCGACGCGCTGACGCTGCCGGTCTGGGCGGCCCCGGTGCGCGACCGCGAGCTGCGGATGAGCCAGACGATCGGCTCCGCGCGCGAGGTCGACAAGGACCGTTTCGCCGCCGCCGTGCGGACCGTGCTCGCCGACGGCCCGCTCCCCCAGCGCGCGCTCGCCGCGGGCCTGGCGACGCACTTCCCGGAGTACACCCCCGCCCAGCTCGGCCAGGTGGCGCGGGTCGCCGAGGTCCTGGTGCAGCTGCCGCCGCGGGGCTGCTGGAAGCCGACGGCGTCGACCGCGGTCGCCTACGACTTCGCGGACCGCTGGCTCGGCGAGCCGCTCGGCGAGCCCGACGTCCCCGCGCTGGTCCGCCGCTACCTGCGCGCGTTCGGCCCCGCCACCGCGGCCGACGTGACCACCTGGTCGGGGATCACCCGGCTGGTGCCGGTGCTCAAGGCGATGGACGACCTGGTCCGGCACGAGGGCCCCGACGGCAAGCCCCTGTACGACGTCGAGGGCGCTCCCGTCGCCGACGAGGACGCCGCCGCACCGGTCCGCCTCCTCGGCACCTACGACAACGTCTGGCTTTCCCACGCCGGCCGGGACCGGGTCACCGCCCCCGAGCGCCGCAACACCTGGATGGGCGTCAGCGGCGCCCAGTCCAACGCGCTCTTCGCGGACGGCTGGCTGGAGGGCCTGTGGCGGGTCGAGGACGGCCGGGTCGTGCTCGGCGAGATCCTGCGCCCGCTCTCGAAGGGCGAACGGGCCGAGCTCGACGAGGAGGTCGAGCGGGTGGAGGCGCTGCTCGCCCGCTGACCCGCGGCGCTAGCCGCCCCAGCGCGGCGTGCGCGCCAGCAGCGCGGCGACCGCGGCCACGCCGGCGGTGGAGGTGCGCAGCACCTCGCTGCCGAGTCGTACGGCGACCGCACCCGCCGTCACGAACCGGGCCACCTCGTCCTCGGTGAGCCCGCCCTCGGGACCCACCACGACCACGATCTCGCCGTCCGCCGGCAGCGCCAGCGCACCGAGCGGCTCGGTCGCGTCCTCGTGCAGGACGACCGCCACGTCGGCACCCGTCACCAGCGCGGCGACCTCGTCGGTGGACGCGAGCGGCACCACCTCCGGGTGCCAGGCGCGACGGGACTGCTTGGCCGCCTCGCGGGCCGTGGCCTGCCACTTCGCGAGCGACTTCGCGGCCCGCTCGCCCTTCCAGACCGCGACGCTGCGCGCCGCCGCCCACGGCACCACCCGGGCCACGCCGACCTCGGTCAGCACCTCCACGGCCAGCTCACCGCGCTCGCCCTTCGGCAGGGCCTGCACGACCGTCACCCGCGGGCGCGGCTCGGCGACGTCCTCGACCGCCGTCGCGACCACCGTGAACGACCGCTTGCTCGTCGCGCTGACCTCGCCGGTCACCAGCCGGCCCGCGCCGTCGGTGAGCAGCAGCGCCTCGCCGACCCGCAGGCGTCGTACGACGACGGCGTGGTGGGCCTCGTCGCCCTCCACCGTCACCGCGTCGCCCGCGACGATGCCGTCGAGCGTCGCGACGAGGTGCTGCGGGAGGGTCATCTCAGTGCGCGGTGAAGGCGTCGCGGAGCCGGCCGAAGACCGACTTGTGCGCCGGGCGGACGTCGCCGCTCGGCTGCTCCTCGCCGCGGATCGCGGCCAGCTCGCGCAGCAGCTCCTCCTGGCGCGGGTCCAGCCGGGTCGGGGTCTCCACGGCGATCGCGACGACCAGGTCGCCGCGGCCTCCGCGCAGGCCGGGCACGCCCTTGCCGCGCAGGAGCACCTCGTGGCCGGACTGCGTGCCCGCCGGGATCGGCAGCTCGAAGGCGGTCTCCAGGCCCGCGTCCTCGGCGTCGGGCAGGTCGGCCTCGAGGGTGGGCAGCAGGATCGTGGTGCCCAGCGCGCCCGCCGTCATCGGCACCGAGACGGTGCAGTGCAGGTCGTTGCCGTGGCGGGAGAAGGTCGGGTGCGGGGCGACCTGGATCTCGACGTACAGGTCGCCGGCGGGGCCGCCGCCGGGACCGACCTCGCCCTGCTCGCTGAGCTGGACGCGGGTGCCGGTGTCGACGCCCGCGGGGATCTTGACGGTCAGCGAGCGACGCGACCGGACCCGCCCGTCGCCGGCGCACTCGCGGCACGGGTCGGGGATGATCGAGCCGTAGCCGCGGCAGGCCGCGCACGGGCGCAGGGTGCGGATCTCACCGAGGAACGAGCGCTGGACGTGCGCCACCTCGCCGGCACCGCGACAGGTCTCGCAGGGCACCGGGTGGCTGCCGGGCGCGGCGCCGTCGCCGCCGCAGGTGGTGCAGCGCACGGCGGTGTCGACCTTGAGCTCGCGGGATACGCCGAAGGCGGCCTCGGCGAGGTCGACCTCGATCCGGATGAGGGCGTCCTGCCCGCGTCGTACCCGGGGACGGGGACCGCGGCCACCGCCTCCGCCCGGACCGCCCTGGCCGCCGAAGAAGGCGTCCATGATGTCGGTGAAGGAGAAGCCGGCGCCCTGGCCGCCGCCGAAGCCGCCGCCGAAGGGGTCGCCGCCCCGGTCGTAGGCCGCCCGCTTCTGCGGGTCGGAGAGGATCTCGTAGGCCGCGGTGACCTGCTTGAACCGCTCCTGGCTCTCCTCGTCGGGGTTGACGTCGGGGTGGAGCTGCCGGGCCAGCTTGCGGTAGGCCTTCTTGATGGTGTCGGCGTCCGCGTCGCGGGCGACACCGAGCAGCTCGTAGAGGTCCTGGCTCACTTCTCTTCTTCTCAGCTCTCGTCGAGGATGCGCGACACGTAGCGCGCCACCGCGCGCACCGCCGCCATCGTTCCTGGGTAGTCCATGCGGGTGGGGCCGACGATCCCCAGCGACGCCAGCGCGTCGTCGGGGCCGTAGCCGGTCGCCACGACGCTCGTCGAGGACAGCTCCTGGTAGGGCCCCTCGGCCCCGATCCGGACGGTCACGGCGCCGCCGGTGGTCGCCTCGCCGAGGAGCTTGAGCAGGACGACCTGCTCCTCCAGCGCCTCGAGCAGCGGCCGCACGGAGGTCTCGAAGCTGTCGCCGAAGCGGGCGAGGTTGGCGGTGCCGGCGACCATGATCCGCTCGTCGGAGCGGTGGTCGCTCATCGCCTCGACCAGGGCCTCCACCACGGGGCGGGTGGCGGCCGGGGCGTCCTGGCCCTCCGGGGCGCGGACGAGGTCGCCGAGCGCGGTCGCGGCGTCGCCGATCAGCTCGCCGGTGGCGGCGAGGTTGACCCGCGTGCGCAGGGCGGCGAGGTCCTCGTCGGCGAGGTCGGCGTCGAGCTCGACGTGGCGCTGCTCGACCCGCCCGGTGCTGAGGATGAGCACCAGGAGCAGACGGGTCGGGGTGAGCGCGACGATCTCGACGTGCCGCACGGTCGAGCGCGACAGGGTGGGGTACTGGACGACGGCCACCTGCCGGGTCAGCTGCGCGAGCAGGCGCACCGAGCGGTGGACCACGTCGTCGAGGTCGACGGCGCCGTCGAGGAAGCTGGCGATCGCCCGCCGCTCCGCTGTCGTGGTGGGCTTGACCGTGGAGAGCCGGTCGACGAAGAGCCGGTAGCCCTTGTCGGTCGGCACCCGGCCCGCACTGGTGTGCGGCTGGTGCAGGTAGCCCTCGTCCTCCAGGGCCGCCATGTCGTTGCGGATCGTCGCGGGCGAGACGTTGAGGCTGTGCCGCTCGACCAGGGCCTTGGAGCCCACCGGCTCCTCGGTCGCCACGTAGTCCTCGACGATCGCGCGCAGTACGGCGAGCCGACGCTCCTCCTGCATGCCACCTCCTGACGACCTCGGGACCCTTCGGCTCGGGTGGGCACTGGCACTCCACGAACCGGAGTGCCAATCCTACCCACCGCCACCCCGATCGGCAGGACCGGCGAGCCCGCGGCTTCCCTCGCGTCCGCCGAAGGAGTAGGTTAGGCTCACCTAAGAGAGTTCCCGCCACGACCAAGGGAGACGGCATGTCCCTCGACCCCGGCATCGACACCGGCCGCGCCGACGTGCAGCGCCTCGCTGCGGCGGCCCGGAGCATCCTGGCCTGCCCGTCCGACGTACGGCTGGTCGTGGACGGGATCGACGACGTCACCGAGGGTCTCGCCGACGCCCACCTCGAGATGCAGGAGCACGGCGGCCGTCCGCTCTTCTCCTGCCCCGCCGACGCCGCGCTGGCCGTCGCCGCCACCGATGGACGCGGCGCCCTGCTCACCCTGCACAGCGGCCTGGGCCGGCCCGGCTCCCCCGAGCGGGACGCCACCCTCACCCTGTCCGGGCGCCTCGAGGCCGGCGGCCTGGAGGAGTGCGCGTGCTGCGCCGAGGTGCGCATGCGCGTCGTGCTGCACCTCGACTTCGCCCTGCTCGCGCGGCCCGGGCACGGCCCTGAGGAGGCACGCCTGCGGGTCCCCCTCGCCGCCTTCACCTCCCCCGCCCACGAGCTCAACCGGGGCTTCCTGCAGCGCTCCACCGAGCACGCCAACCAGTGCCACCAGGACGAGCTGCGCCGCGCCGTCGCCACCCGCACCGGCACCCGGCTCGGCGAGGTCGTCGGCGTCCAGCTGACCGACCTCAGTGCCGCCGGCGTGGTCCTGCAGTGGGTCGACGTCAGCGGCTCCCACCAGGCCGAGCTGCGCTTCGGCCACCCCGCGCGCACCGCGCCCGAGCTCGGCGAGCTGCTCCGCTCCCAGCTCCACCCCGGCCTGTGCTGACCTGATCCCGAGCGCCGGGGTCGCTACGGTGGGCGGATGCCGTTCACCGAGGTCGCGGACCGGGTCTGGGTCCGCCGCGAGCCGTCGTACGACGTGAACCTGACCGTCGTCGGAGGTGAGCGCGGGCTGGTCGTGGTCGACACCCTCGCCAGCGCCGCCCAGGCCCGCGCCGCGATCGCCGCCATCGGCGACCTGGGCGCCGGGCCGGTGGTGGCGGTCGTGAACACCCACGACCACTTCGACCACGTGCTGGGCAACGCCACCTTCCGGGAGCGGTACGACGACCCGCCGGTCCACGCCACCGAGGAGGCGGCCGCCCGCACCGACCCGGCGGCCCCGCCCGCCGACCGGACCTTCTCCAGCGCCGCGGTGGTCGACCTCGGCGACCGCCAGGTCGAGCTGGTGCACCCGGGCCGGGGCCACACCGCAGGCGACCTGGTCGTGCGGGTCCCCGACGCCGACGTGCTGCTGGTGGGCGACCTGGTGGAGGAGTCCGCTCCGCCGGCGCTCGGCTCGGACTCGTGGCCGTTGGAGTGGCCGCAGACCCTCGACCTCGTGCTCGGCCTGGCCACGCCCGCGACGGTGGTGGTGCCCGGGCACGGCAGCGTGGTGGACCGGGCATTCGTGGAGCGGCAGTGCGACGACCTGCGAGCGGTGGCGGAGACGATCCGCGAGCTGGCGGGGCGCGGGGTCCCCGAGGCCGAGGCCCTGGGCGCCGCGGCGTGGCCGTTCCCGGAGGAGGCGTTGCACCACGCGATCCCGCGCGGCTACGCCCAGCTCCCCCGGACGCGCCGCCAGCTCCCGCTCGTCTAGCCCGGCGCTCGTCGTACCTGACGAATCGGTCGTCGGAGCGGCGAATTCACGACAGTTGCGTCAGGTGCGAGGTGTGTCAGGAGCCCCTGCGCGGCGGCCCGCCGCCTAGGCTGGTGCGTCGTGGATCGCTACGGGACCGACGTGCTGTCAGGAGACTGGAAGGCCCCGAAGCGGGGACGCGCCGTGGAGACGCCGGCGGACCTCGGCCTGGTGGTCGAGGAGGTCACCACCGACTGGTGCGGCGAGATCGTCACCGTCGACCGCGACCTGCACACGGTGACCCTGGAGGACCGGCGCGGCAAGCGCCGGACCTTCCCGCTGGGGACGGGCTTCCTGCTGGAGGGCAGGCCGGTGATCCTCACCGCGCCGATCACCCGGAAGGGCCCCGAGAAGGCGACGCGCACCGCCAGCGGCTCGATCGCGGTGCACGACGCCAAGGCACGGGTGGCGCGCGCCAGCCGGATCTTCGTCGAGGGCCGTCACGACGCGGAGCTGGTCGAGAAGGTGTGGGGCGACGACCTGCGGATCGAGGGCGTGGTGGTGGAGTACCTCGGCGGCGTCGACGACCTCGCCGACCACCTGCGCGACTTCAAGCCGGGCCCGAACCGCCGCGTCGGCGTCCTCGTCGACCACCTCGTCGCGGGCTCCAAGGAGAGCCGGATCGCGCAGGGCATCATGAAGTCGCCGGTCGGCAAGGACGTGCTGATCGTCGGCCACCCGTTCATCGACATCTGGCAGGCCGTGAAGCCCGAGCGGCTCGGCTTCGAGGAGTGGCCGAAGGTGCCCAAGGGCATCGACTGGAAGAAGGGCACCTGTCAGCAGCTCGGCTGGCCGCACCGCGACCAGGCCGACATCGCCCGGGCGTGGAAGCACGTCCTGGGCGGGGTCCGCGGCTTCCAGGACCTCGACCCGGCCCTGCTCGGGCGGGTCGAGGAGCTGATCGACTTCGTGACGACGCCCTGACCGAGACCGGGGCGCCGGAGGGTCACAGACCCTGCTGGTAGCGGGCCAGGACCTCGTCGACCTTGGCCTGGTCGCGCGCCTCGAGCGGGATCAGCAGCTCGGCGACGACGTCGGTGAGCTCGGCGATGCGGCGGTTGAGCTGGCGGTTCTCCTGGACCTCCGCCTCGAGCACCCGCACCCGCTCCGCCAGGTTGCTGCGGCTGCCGCGGTTGCGGATCCGCTCCACGACGGGTGCGGGGAGCCGGTCCTTGGCCTGCTCGCGCAGGCGCGTCCTGATCTCGTGGGTGCTCATCGGCTCTCCTCGGTGGAACGGGTCGTGACCGCGGGCCAGGAGGCCCGGATCCGGCACACGACGGGGTCGAACTGGTCCAGCATGTCCTCACCCGGTACGACGAGCAGCTGCTCGACCACGCCCCCGGATGCCTGGATGGCCGCCCGGACCGCTTCCGGGTCGACCCGACGGACCAGGCCCTCGGGCGCACCCGGGGTGCCGGCGGCACCGCCGGCCTGGTCGTGGGCGGCCGAGAACTCCAGGAACAGCTTGCCGCCGCCGGGGCGCAGGGCCATCCGGGCGAGCCGCCACAGCTGGTCGCGGGCGGCGTCGTCGAGGCAGCCGACGAGGTGGCGGGCGTAGAGGTGGCGCGGGTCGCGCGCCAGCCGGGTCCCGTGCAGCAGGGTGGAGCGCAGCTCCCCCAGGATCAGCTGGTCGACGTCGATCTTCAGCTCGCGCCGGTTGGCCTTGCGGCGCACCTGGCCCAGGCCGCCGCGGGAGAAGTCCAGGGCGGCCGTGCGGTGCCCGCGCTGGGCGAACCACAGCGCGTCGCGGCCGGTCCCGGTGCCGAGGTCGACGACGCCGAGGTCGCCGAGCTGCGGCTCGACCCAGCGGGCGAAGGCGGACGGACCGGTCGCGACCTCGCCGGCGGCGGGGCCGTTGAAGAAGCCGGTCCACTGGCCCATCTCGGTGCGGAAGCCGCGCAGCCAGCCGTCGAGACGGCGTACGCCCTCCGGCGGGTCGGCGTAGCGGAAGGACGGGTCCGGGGTGCGCCACTGCGGGCCGTAGAGGAAGGCGAGCATCGCCTCCGGGTCGCGCGGGGCGGGGAAGGAGAAGCCGTGCAGCTCGATCGTCGAGAACGGCTCGATGGCGCTGCGCGGCAGGTCGCCGCTGCGGTTGCCGAGCTGGAAGAACGTGTCGCCGACGTGGAAGGCCACGAAGACGTCGATGTGGCACAGCCGACCGTCGGAGAGCGGCAGCAGCAGCTTGATGTCGCCGCCGGACATGCGCAGCAGGTTCCATCCGCGCTCGCGCATGGCCCGGGAGATCCGGTACGACTCGGCGATGATGTCGGCCGGCGAGCTGTGGTCGGACAGGTAGCACAGGTCGGTGTCGGAGTCGTGGGCCAGCATGCCGCCCTCGCGGACCGCACCGAGCAGCGCGCCGTAGTTCAGGTAGGCCTTGACGCCCGCGTGCACCTGGAGGTCGTTGATGGCCCGCTGGGTGCCGGCGAGGATCTCCTCGCGCACCGACTCCGCGGTGGCCTCGAAGGAGCGGGTCAGGTGGCCCACCTTGTCGACGCACAGGCGGTTGCCGGCGCGGTCGACGACGGCGAGCAGGCCCTTGCCGTCACCGAGGACGGCCTCGTCGTCGTAGATGACCTCGTCGCCGGTCGTGTCGGCGACCCGGACCCGGCCGCGGCCCGAGAGGTAGGGGCGCAGCACGCCGGGCCAGGGCACCAGGACGTCCGCGCCCTGGCGCACGCCGTCACGCTCGGGCGTGAGCGACCAGACGTAGTGCCCGTCGATCTCGACGAGGAAGGGGCGCGCCGTCGCCGGGAGGAGGATGCCGTCGTCCGAGACGACGGCGGTCATGACACGCCGCGGTGCGCGAGAGCCTTGCGCAGCGCGGTCGAGGAGGTCTGCAGGGTGTAGGGGAAGTAGGTGACCTCGACGCCCAGCGCCGCCATCTCCCGCTCCAGGCGCAGGCCCTTGGGGGTGTCCTTCCAGTCGTCGCCCTTGAAGATGCGGTGGAAGCCCACGTCGCGCCAGGAGTCGGTCTTGCTGGTCGTCTCCTCGGCGTAGACCGCGTCGACGATGCCGATCGCCTCGACGATCTCGAGCCGCTCGGCGAGCGGGACCGTCGGCTGCACGCCCTTGGTCTCCAGGCACACGTCGTCGGCGACCACGCCGGCCACGAGCACGTCGCACCACTGCCGCGCCTGGCGAAGAGCGTTCAGGTGACCGATGTGGAACAGGTCGAAGGCACCCGGCACGTAGCCGATCACGGGACCCATCGAAGCCTCCTTCTCCACGGCGCCGACCTTCGACGCTTTAAAACTACTGTATCACTAGAGTTAATCTCGAAATGAATTCTCAGCACGGTCACGGCCTCAGCGCAGCGGTCGTCCGTCGGCGTCGGTCGGGTTCCCCACGAGCAACAGGATGCCATCGATGAAGGGCCAGATGGCGCCTATTCCGCACGTCAGCAGGGTCACGAGCAGCTGGGCGATGCCGGTCCCGGTGTCGCCGATGTAGAAGCGCCCGATGCCGAGCGGCAGCACGAGCTGGAGGACGCCGGCGATGATCTTCTGCTTCTCCGAGTACGGCACGCCGGTCCGCGGGTCCACGCCCCAGGGTGCGCCGGGGCCGGCGCCGTACGCCGGGGTGCCGTAGGCCGGGCCGGGCGGCTGGCCGTACGGCTGGTACGGCGGCTGCTGGCCCTGGTCGGGGGGCGGCGGGATGTCCGACATGGCGCAGAGCCTAGACCGGACCGGCTCAGTCCAGGAGCATCCGGACCACCGCGTCGGCCAGCAGCCGGCCACGGTGGGTCAGCACGATCCGGTCCGGGCGGTCCTCGACCAGGCCGTCCGCGACGAGGCCGGGCAGCGCCGCGGTGTCGTCGAGGACCGCGACGTCCAGGCCCTCCCGCAGGCGGACCTCCAGCAGCACCCGCTCCACCCGGCGCGTCTCCGCGTCGAGCAGCTCCCGGGCATGGGCGGGGCTGTGGCCCGCCGCCAACCGCCCGGCGTACGCCGCCGGGTGCTTGACGTTCCACCAGCGCACCCCACCGACGTGCGAGTGCGCCCCCGGTCCGATCCCCCACCAGCCGGCACCGGACCAGTAGCCCAGGTTGTGGCGGCAGCGGGCGGCGTCGTCGCGCGCCCAGTTCGACACCTCGTACCAGCCCAGCCCGGCGGCGGTGAGCCGCTCGTCCGCCTGGACGTACTTGTCGGCCAGGTCGTCCTCGTCCGGCATCGGCAGCTCGCCGCGGCGCACCCGGCGGGCCAGCGCGGTGCCGTCCTCCACGATCAGGGAGTACGCCGAGACGTGGTCGGGCGCGCAGGCCAGCGCCGCCTCGAGCGTGGTCTCCCAGTCCTCCGCGCTCTCCCCCGGCGTGCCGTAGATCAGATCCAGGCTGACCTGCTCGAAGCCGGCCGCACGGGCCGCCTCGACCACCCGCGGCACCCGCTCCGGGTCGTGCGTGCGGTCCAGCACGGCGAGCACCGAGGGCACCGCGGACTGCATCCCGAAGGAGACCCGGGTGAAGCCCGCCTCGCGCAGCCGGCTCAGCGAGGCGAGGTCGACGGAGTCCGGGTTGGCCTCCGTCGTCACCTCCGCGTCCGGCGCCAGGCCGAGCTCGTCGTCGATCGCGCGCAGCATCCGGGCCAGGTCGGCCGGCGGCAGCAGGGTGGGCGTGCCGCCCCCCAGGAACACCGTGTCGACCTGCGGGGCGCGCTCACCGAGCACGCGGCGGGCCAGCCGGACCTCGGCGACGGCCTGGTCGGCGTACGACGACCGGGAGACGCCGGGCCCGAGCTCCTCGGCGGTGTAGGTGTTGAAGTCGCAGTAGCCGCAGCGCACCGTGCAGAAGGGCACGTGGACGTAGAACCCGAACGGCCCCCGGCCGAGCTCCGCGAGCGCGGCCTCCGGCAGCGACCCGTCGGTCGGGGCGGGGTCCCCCTCGGGCAATGCGGACGGCACGGGAGAAGTCTCGCAGGTGAGTACGCATGCGCATCCCGCTCCCCCGTCCCGGCGCGAGGCTTCGGGCCATGCGTCCACGCCCCGCCCTCGCCGTCCTGCTCCTCCTCCCGCCCGTCCTCACGGGCTGCGCCGCCGAGCTCACCGCCGACGACCCCGCACCCGCCGCGCGGGTCGCCACCGCGCCGGCCCTCGACCGGGTCGGCAGCCTGCTGCCCGGGCCGGGCTGGACGATCAGCGACGTGACCGCCTTCGGCGACGTGCAGGGCGAGTACGAGGTCGACGCCGGTCGCGGCGAGGTCACGATCACCTGGCGCCCCGCCGCGCAGTACGACGACTACCTGGCCGACCGGAGCGACGTCAGCACCGCCGAGGCGGCGACCGTGCTCGGCGCCCCCGCCCGCCTCTTCACCTACGCACCCGACGACCACACGGTGCTCCGCGCGGTGGGAGGCGACGCGTTCGTGGAGCTGCGGGCGTCGTCCCTCGACCGGGCGGGGCTGGACGCCTTCCTGGCGGGCCTGCACCCGGTGACCCCGCGGGAGTTCACCGACGCGGTGGATGCCGCCGGCCTCCGGATGGACGAGCACGGGGACGCCCGCTGAGGCTCACACCGGGACGTTGAGCGCGACCGTGTAGCCGTCGTCGACCGACCCGGTGACCTTGGCGAGCTGCAGGGAGTAGCCGTCGCTGAAGATGCCGTCGGTCTCGAGCGAGAGCTGCGACAGGTTCGTGACGCTCTGCTCGTAGCCCTGGGTCGCGTAGGCGTCGTCGCACACGTCCTGCGGCAGCGCGAGCTGGGAGGTGCGCAGCTTGTTCTCCCCCGAGGTGGCCTTGGCGAGGCTCTCGTAGACCTCGAAGTGCATGTGCGGCCAGCGTCCGGAGTAGCAGGCCGGGAAGATGGTGGTGAAGGTGAGGTTGCCGTCGGCGTCGGCCTCCTGCACCCCGCGCAGATAGTTCTCGTCGAGGATCTCGTCGTCGTACATCGAGTAGCGGCCCTCGCGGTCGCAGTGCCACAGGTAGACCGCGGCGCCCGCCAGCGGGGTGACCTCGTCGCCGTTGAGGTCGTAGACCCTCAGCGTGACGGTCGTCGGGATGCCCGCGGCGACCCCGGAGGCGTCCCCGAAGCTGGACGTGATGTCCCGTCGTACGACGCCCGACTCGGTCAGCACGTTGGGCCCGTTGGTGCCGTCGCCCGGGTAGGGGCCCGCGGTCTCCTCGGGGATCTCGCCGTCGGCGACCTCGACGCTGCTGTCGCCGCCCATCGCCCCGCCGCCGCTCGGGGGCTCGCCGCCCGGGCCGGCGGGCGCGGCGGAGCCGCTCGACGACGCACCGGACGAGGCGGACGTGGTGTCGTCGGCGCCGCAGGCGGTGAGTGCCGCCGCGGCGCCCACGCCGCCCAGGAGCCCGAGCAGCCCCCGACGCGCCATGATCCTCGGCAGGTCGTGGGACAGCCCCAGGTCGTGCTCTTCGGTCTCTTCGGTGCTCGCGTGGCGGTGGCTCATGTCCCGAGTCTCACCGGCTCCGCTGTGCGCCTCCTGTGCGAACCCTGTCGGTGCGCGACGAGCCTCAGGCGCCCGCGTAGAAGCTCGCGATGAGGTCGGAGTTGTTGGCCTCGACGACGCTGCGCTTGACCTTCAGCGACGGGGTCAGCTCACCGGACTCGATGGAGAGGTCGTGGTCGAGCAGCTTCCACTTCTTCACCGTCTCCCAGCGGTTCAGCTGGGCGTTGAGCTGGTCGACGTACTCCCCGACCATCGCCGTGACCGCCTCGTCGTTGACAAGCTCGGTGTAGGTCTTGCCCTCCTTGCCGTTCTCCGCGGCCCAGCCGGCGAGCGCGTCGGGGTCGAGGGTGACCAGCGCGGAGACGAAGTTGCGCTCCGCGCCGAAGACCATGAACTGGCTGGCGTAGGGGCAGATCGCCTTGAACTTGGCCTCGATGGCGGGCGGCGCGATGTACTTGCCGCCGGAGGTCTTGAAGAGCTCCTTGATCCGGCCGGTGATGGTGAGGAAGCCGTCCGCGTCGAGCTCGCCCTTGTCGCCGGTGCGCAGCCAGCCGTCGTCGGTCAGCGCGTCGGCGGTGGCCTCGGGGCGGTTGTGGTAGCCCGCCATCACGTGCGGCCCCTTGAGCTGGACCTCGCCGCCCTCGCCGATGCGCACCTCCGTGCCCGGGAAGGGCTGGCCGACGGTGCCGAGCTTGTAGGCGTCGGGGTGGTTGACCGTCGCGCCCGCGGCGTTCTCGGTCATGCCGTAGCCCTCGAGGATGAGGATGCCGGCGGCGTGGAACCAGGCCGCGATGTCGGCGTTGAGGGCGGCGGAGCCGGAGATGAAGAACTTCACCCGGCCTCCGAAGCGCTCGCGCACCTTGCTGAAGACCAGCTTGTCGAACAGGCCGTGCTGCAGCTTCAGCAGCAGGGGCACGGACTTGCCCTCGATGGTGAGCTGGTCGACGCGGCTGCCGACCTCGAAGGCCTTCTTGAAGATCTTCTCCTTGGCGCCGCCCTCGGCGGCCTGCATGGTGACGATCCGGGCGTGGGCCTTCTCGAAGATGCGCGGAGCGGCACCCATGAAGGTCGGCTTCACCACGCCCAGGTTGTCGACGATCTTGTCGACCCGGCCGTCGATCGCGGTCGCGAAGCCGCACGCGAGCTGGGTGGAGAGCAGCACCTTGCCGAAGGAGTGGGCCATCGGCAGCCACAGGAACTGCAGGTCGTCCTCGGTGAGGATGCCCTGCGCCTTGATGGCCTCGCCCTCGAACACCCACGCCTTGTGCAGCGTGCGCACGCCCTTGGGCTTGCCGGTGGTGCCGGAGGTGTAGATCAGGGTCGCGAGCTGGTCGGGCTCGATGGCACGGGCCACCTCGTCGACGGCGTCCGGCTTGTCGGCCAGGTGCGCGTCGCCGAGCTCGGAGAGCTGGTCGAGCGAGATCACCCAGTCGCCGTCGGCCAGCGCGGCGTCGAAGGAGACCACCTTCGTCAGGACCGGAAGCTCCTCGCGGTGGTCGCGCAGCTTCTGCAGCTGGGCGTCGTCCTCGGCGAACACGATGCGGCACTCGGAGTCCCCGACGATGTACGCCGTGTCCTCGCCGCCCGTCGACGGGTAGACGGTCGTGGTGGCGCCGCCGGCGCACATCACCGCCAGGTCGGCCAGGATCCACTCGTAGCGGGTCGAGGAGGCGATGCCGACGCGCTGCTCCGGCTCCAGGCCCAGCGCGAGCAGGCCGGCCGCGAGGCGTCGTACCCGGTCACCGGCCTGACGCCACGTCACGGACTCCCACGCCTCCCCGCGGGGGAACCGGAAGGCCTCCCGGTTGGCGCTCTGCTCCACCCGGTCGAGGAACTGCACGGCGCAGTTCCTCGGCAGGTTCTGGAGGAAGTTCGTGTCGTGATTGATGGGCATGACGCTCCTCATGCTCGTCCGAGACCGGCTGACTGATGAGTAACCTAGATCACCGACCCCAGCCCCGGTAGGAGTGCCTCGCACTACGGGACGAAGGACTCGGCCTTCGCACGCACCTTGGCGGGCAGGTGCTCCACCACGAGCAGCTCCGGCAGGCGGCTGCGGTCGAGGTTGAGCGCGACGAACAGGTCGCGCACGGTGACCCCGTGCCCCGGCCGGTCGAGCACGACGATCTCGTCGCCCGCCGTGAGGACGCCGGGCTGGAGCACCCGCAGGTAGGGCCCCGGGCGCAGCGCCAGCGCGAACCTCTTCACCCAGGCGGTCGGGTCGAAGCCGGTCTCCCCCATCCAACCCTTGAAGTCGTTGCACGGGGTGCGCACGTGGGCGACCTCCAGCACGACGGAGCCGACCTGGAGCCGGGTGCCGAGCTCCAGGGCGTTCAGGTCGATGCCCTCGGTGGTGAGGTTCTCACCGAACTGGCCGTCGCGGATCGGCTGGCCGAGCTGCTCCTCCCAGTAGGCGAGGTCCTCGCGGGCGTAGGCGTAGACGGCCTGGTCCGGGCCGCCGTGGTGCAGCGTGTCGGAGACCTGGTCGCCCTCGACGCCGAGCACGTGCACGGCGACCGGACCGCTCACCGGGCGCTTGTCGATCGAGGTGTGACCGATGCCGGCCCAGTCCCGGGCCTGCGGCCGGCCGGCACTGATGGTGCGCACGTGCTGCATGCGCTGAGGCTACCGTCGGTGCATGCCGCGCCTCCTGCTGTTTCTGCTCGTCGTCGTCGCGGCCACGGGGTGCAGCCACGAGGACGGCGCGGCCGGCCCGAGCACCCCGGCACTCGTCGCCCCGCACCCGTTCCCCGCCGCCGCGGCCGGGGTGCCGGCCGGCCATCGCGAGGTGCTCTGTCCCGACCTGCGCAGTGGCGGGACCGGGCTGACGGTCCGCCTCGTCGTCCCCCGACAGGTCACCAGCTCCCACCGTGAGGGAGACGGCTGCGCCTTCACGCTGGGCTCCGACCCCCGCCGCGCCCTGTCCGTCCAGATCGGGCCGGGCGAGTCCCTGGCCCGGTGGCGCACGACCTCGCTGGACCCCTACGTGGCCGACGACGGGGACGACGCCGTCGGCGACGTCACCTACCGCACCGACGCCCCCGGGCTCGACGGAGCCGCCGCGGAGGAGCTGCGGTGGTACTCCTTCAGCGACGGCTCCCCCACGCGCGTCGTCTCGTTGCTCGCCGCGGGGGTCCGCCTCACCTGGAGCGTCCCGGACGGCGATCCCCTGCCCGCGAGGGACCTGGACGTCGTACGACGCTCGGTCGCGGTGGTCCCGGGCACCCGGGCGACCTGTCCGGACCTGGGCGCCGCCGGCGGCCGGACCCTCACCTTCGCGCCGCCGAAGGACCTGGGCTGGGTCGAGAGCGAGGCGCACCGCTGCCGGATCTACGTCGCCGGGTCCCCGACCACCCTCGAGGGCGGCGAGGTCGACCCGGCTCCGTCCGGGATCGACGCCCTCGCCGCCCGGGTCCGGCGCGACCCCGAGGCGTCCGGCGTCCGGCTGGAGCGTGGCGCGGCCGTGCTCGGCGGCGAGCGCGCCGACCGGCTGAGCTGGGAGGTGGTGCGCACCGAGGAGACGGAGAGCTACGAGCCCGCCGGGACGTGGCGCATCGTCGTCGTCGAGGGTGGCGGCGTCCGGGTCCGGTGGGGAGCGACCCCGCAGTGGTGGCGCGACCACCGGGCCGTGTTCGACCAGCTCGTCGCGTCGGTCGCCGTCAGTCCTGGACGGCCTTCGCGATCGTGATGCACGCCGTGACGTGCGCCCGCTCGTCGGCGTCGAGCGGGCGGGCCGCGCGGACCGCGTCCTCGAACGCCCAGTGCGCGTTGAGGACCGAGCGGACCACGACCCAGCCGCGGGCCCGGTCCTCGTCGAAGCCGGCCCCGTCCACCAGCGTGTGGAAGCGCCGCCGGACGCCGTCGCGGACGGAGCCGGACGCCCCGGGGGCGGCGTACTCCTCGAAGCGGTCGCGCAGCATCGGCTCGAGCTCGTAGTGCGGGTCGCCGTTCGTCGGCTTCGGGTCGATCGCCAGCCAGGTGGGCTCGCCGCCACGCTCGCCGCGCAGCACGTTGGCGTAGTGGAGGTCGCCGTGGAGCACCGCGGTGGCGGGCTCGGCGGTCAGCTCCGCCCCCAGCGCGAGGGCCTGCTCGACGAGCCGGCGCGGCACCGGCACCGTCGCGGCGTCCCGGCGCAGCGCGGCGAGCCACCGCTCGACGTACGACGACTGGGAGCGCAGCTGCGGGAGCGGCCGCACGTGCAGCACGTCGTACAGACTTGCGACCACCTCGCAGGCCTCGACGTCCCACTGCTCGGTGAGGTCCTCGCGGCCCAGCCGCTCCAGCAGCATCGCGCGGCGACCGGGGTCGGCGCGCAGCAGGCGCACCGCGCCACGGCCGTGCCAGTGCTGGAGGGCGAGGTGCTCGTGCTCCGACTCCTCGTCCGGCAGACCGACCTTGAGGGCCGCGGGGGTGCCGTCCGCCGTGCGGACCGGCAGGACCAGGGAGCAGAAGCCGTACCAGCTCTCGCCTTCGGGGGTGAGCTCCCACGCGTCGAGGACGTCCTGGGTGGTCGCCGGCAACCGGTCCAGCCAGGTGGCCCACTGCGGGCCGAGCCGGCGCTGCACGTCCAGCTCGGGAGGGACGGTCACGCGCACGCCTCCATCCCAGCACAGCGGGGAAGGACGTAGCGTGCGCCCATGCGGTCCCCGGACGTACGACGCGTGGAGCTCGGCACCTTCGTGCGTCCCGCCGAGGAGACCGGCACCGGCGCGGACCGCGTCGAGCACGTGCTCGGGTACGTCGTGCGCTCGGCCGCCGGGCTCGTGCTGCTCGACACCGGCATGGGCGACGCCGGCCCGGAGACGGAGGCGCACTATCGGCCGGCCCGGGTGGCGCTGCCCGCGGCGCTGGAGCGCGTGGGCGTCGCCGTCGAGGACGTGGCGCTCGTGGTCAACTGCCACCTGCACTTCGACCACATCGGCGCGAACCCGCTCTTCGCCGGACGCCCGATCCTCGCCCAGCGCGGCGAGCTGGAGACGGCGCGCGGACCGGACTACACCGTGCCCGCGCTCGTCGACTTCCCCGGCGCCCGCTACGAGCTGCTCGAAGGGGAGACCGCGATCGCGCCCGGGGTGCTCGTCGTACCGACGCCGGGGCACGTGGACGGGCACCAGTCCCTCGTCGTGCGCGCCGCCGACGGCACGGTCGTGCTCGCCGGCCAGGCCCACGACACCGCCGCGGACTGGGCGGCGCACGCCGCCGCCGACGACCCGAGCCCGTGGATGCGGCGGATCCTCGAGCTCGACCCGCGCCGGGTGGTCTTCGCCCACGACCGGACCGAGTGGCGCCCCTAGGCCGAGCGGATCCAGTGGTCCGGCGGGACGTCCGGCCTGCCCGGCACCGGCTCCTCGGTCTCGGTCCAGCCGCCACCCCAGGCGGCGCTCGCCACCGCGCGCCAGAACACCCCGGCCGCCGGGTTGTCGTGCTGGAACGGGATCTCCCACGGTCCCGGGTGCCGGGCGAGCACACCGAGGGCGACCTCGCGCCCCAGCCCGGTACGACGGGCCGCGGGGACCACGAAGAAGGCCTGGATCACGCGGGCCGGCGCGTCCAGCCCGCGCACCAGGGCGAACGCCACCGGCGCGTCCTCACCGGTGTTCGGGTGCGGGCGCCACACCAGGTAACCGCACCGGTCGGGCGCGGGGTACTCGTCCAGCCACGCGTGCTGGTAGCGGCCGTCGGCGTACGGGAAGCCGTGGACGACGGGACCCAGGTCGTGCCGGAAGTCCTGCCACAGCCACGCGACGACGTCCCACTCGTCGTCGGCGACCGGGCGGATGCTCACTTCTTCGGCTTGTCGCCCGCGGGCCCGGTCGTGGAGAGCGCGGCCACGAAGGCCTCCTGGGGGACCTCGACGCGGCCGACCATCTTCATCCGCTTCTTGCCCTCCTTCTGCTTCTCCAGGAGCTTGCGCTTGCGGGTGATGTCGCCGCCGTAGCACTTGGCGAGGACGTCCTTGCGGATCGCCCGGATGTTCTCGCGGGCGATGACGCGGGCGCCGATGGCGGCCTGGATCGGGACCTCGAACTGCTGGCGCGGGATGAGCTCCTTGAGCTTGGAGGCCATCATCACGCCGTAGGCGTAGGCCGCCTCCTTGTGCACGATCGCGGAGAACGCGTCGACCGGCTCGCCCTGCAGCAGGATGTCGACCTTGACGAGGTCGGCGGCCTGGTCGCCGGCGAACTCGTAGTTCAGCGAGGCGTAGCCCTTGGTCTTGGACTTCAGCTGGTCGAAGAAGTCGAAGGCGATCTCACCCATCGGCAGGGTGTAGCGCATCTCGACCCGGTCCTCGGACAGGTAGTCCATGCCGAGCAGGTTGCCGCGCTTGTTCTGGCACAGCTCCATGATCGTGCCGATGTAGTCGCTGGGGCTGAGGATCGTGGCGTTGACGATCGGCTCGCGGACCTCGGCGATCTTGCCGTCGGGGTACTCGCTCGGGTTCGTCACCGTCAGCTGCGTGCGGTCCTCCATGACGACCTCGTAGACCACGTTCGGCGCGGTCGAGATGAGGTCGAGGTTGAACTCCCGCTCCAGCCGCTCCCGGGTGATCTCCATGTGCAGCAGGCCGAGGAAGCCGCAGCGGAAGCCGAAGCCCAGGGCGCCGGAGGTCTCCGGCTCGTAGGTCAGCGAGGCGTCGTTGAGCTGGAGCTTCTCGAGGGCGTCGCGCAGCTCGGGGTACTGGTCGCCGTCGATCGGGTAGAGCCCGGCGTAGACCATCGGGTTGGGGTGGTCGTAGCCGCCGAGGGGCTCGGAGGCGCCGTGGTGCTGGCTGGTGACCGTGTCGCCGACCCGGGACTGGCGCACGTCCTTCACGCCGGTGATGAGGTAGCCGGTCTCGCCGACGCCCAGCTCGCCCGCCTTGAGCGGCTCGGGGCTGATGACGCCGACCTCGAGCATCTCGTGCACGGCACCGCTGGACATCATCTTGATCCGGTCGCGGTGGGTGAGCTTGCCGTCGACGACCCGGACGTAGGTCACCACGCCGCGGTAGGTGTCGTAGACGGAGTCGAAGATGAGCGCGCGCGCCGGGGCGTCCGCGTCGCCGACGGGTGCCGGGGTCTGCCGGACGATCTCGTCGAGCAGCGCCTCGACGCCGACCCCGGTCTTGGCGGAGGTCAGCAGCACGTCCTCGGGCTCGCAGCCCACGAGGTTGGCCAGCTCGAGGGCGTACTTCTCGACGTTGGCGCTCGGCAGGTCGATCTTGTTGAGCACCGGGATGATGTGGAGGTCGGCGCCCATGGCGAGGTAGAGGTTCGCCAGGGTCTGCGCCTCGATGCCCTGCGCCGCGTCGACCAGCAGGATCGCGGCCTCGCACGCCTGGAGCGAACGCGACACCTCGTAGGTGAAGTCGACGTGGCCCGGGGTGTCGATCATGTTGAGGACGTAGGTCCCCGGCTCGGCGCCCGCCGCGTTGTCCGGCTTCACCGTCCACGGCATCCGCACGGCCTGGGACTTGATCGTGATGCCGCGCTCGCGCTCGATGTCCATCCGGTCGAGGTACTGCGCCCGAGCGGCCCGCTCGTCGACCACACCCGTGAGCTGCAGCATGCGGTCGGCCAGGGTGGACTTCCCGTGGTCGATGTGAGCGATGATGCAGAAGTTGCGGATGATCGCGGGGTCGGTGTGACCCGGCTTCGGTGCGGCGGCTGACATGGTCCCGCCATTCTCGCAAAGCGCGGCGGGTTCGCTAATTCCCCACCGAAATTCGCCCAGATGCCACCGGGGCCCCACTGCCGCGTGGCGGCGCCCTACCGGGAGGTCGCGGCCTTCCGCGCCCGGTGGACCTCCTCGACCAGCTGCTCGGCCGGTACGTCGAAGGCGGTGATCGGCACGACCACGTCCTCCTGCGCGGCCCGCAGGTCGATGCGCACCCCGGCCGGGTTGCGCCGCTGGACCGCGGCGCCCTTCACGTCGCGCCACGGCACCGTCACGGCGGTCCGGTAGCCGCGGTAGGTCAGCGCGGCCGGCCCCAGCTCGAGGGTCCACCGGTGCAGGCGGCCGGTGAACAGGCGGACCAGGTCGGGGACCGAGGCCAGCCCCCCGGCGATCGCCAGCAGGGCGAAGCCGGGCGACTCCAGGGCGCCGAAGTCGGCGACGGCCAACCAGGCCCACAGCCCGGCCACGACCAGCAGCGCCGCCCAGGCGAGGAGGAGCCCCGCGACGGTGGGCGCCGGCGCCCGGAAGGTCCGGGTCCCGTCGCCGGCGACCTCGGGCTCCCGGGGCCGGCGCGGGCGCACCAGCGCCGAGCCGGCCGCCACGAGCAGGCCGGCGAACGCCACGAGCAGGCCGGCGCCGGACCAGGCCAGGGCGCCGTCGGCGACGAGCGTCATCACCAGGCCCACCACCGTCCCGGCCAGCAGCAGGAGCACGACGGTCGCGGACCACCAGCGCGGCACGAGCCGCGCGGGACTCACCACGGGGTCACCGCGTCCCACGCACCGCCGATGGCGTCCGTCGCGTCGTCCCAGCGGTCTCCGGTCCAGTCGGTGATGTCGTCCCAGTTGTCGTAGACCGTGCCCGCCAGCCAGGAGGCGCCCGCGGCCAGCGCACCGCCGGCCAGGACCACCGCCCAGGCGGGTGCCGTGACGACGCCGGCAGTGACGAGCAGGCCGACCCCGACGCCGACCGCGATGCTGGTCCCGGTGGTGACCGCGACCCGCGTCCAGTCGCCGGTCTGGGTCCCCTCGTAGATGCCGAACCCGACATCGATGAGGATGCCGGCCGGGCCGCCGAGGAACTTCGCCCCCTTGCCGAACAGGTCGGCCTTCTTGAGCAGGTCGTCCAGCTGGGCCCGGCCCGCCGGCGTCTTCAGCCGGTTGCGCACCGCCGGGTTGCGCGAGGCCCGGGTCTTGCGGCGGAACTCCGCGGCCTCCGCCTTGTAGTCCTTGGCCTTGTTCAGCAGCCCCCAGCCCGCGAGGCCCGCACCGGCGCCGCTGGCGAAGTTCGGGAAGAGCCCGGCGATCGCCTCGAAGAGGGTGTCGGACGCGTCCTTCTTGCGTGCGTCCGCCACGTCGGCGGGCAGGTGGGCGTCGACCCAGTCGACGAAGGTCTGGTAGTCCTCGGCCGCGTCCTCGACGAGGGTGTTCCACAGCTGGATCTTCGCGACCGCGGCCTCGTACGTCGCCTCCTCCGGCGAGCCCACCTCGTAGGGCGTCGTCGGGGCGGCCGCCGGCTCCTCGATGACCGTGCCCGCCACCGACAGCCCGCCCTCGGCGGCCCGGGTGCGGATCGAGGTCATCGCGTCCTCGAGCCGCTTCAGCTTGGCGGCGTAGTCGTCGAGGGCGGTCGCCGCACGCCCCACCCGCTCCTCGTGCTTGTCGCAGGCACGCAGGATGTCGCCCGAGACGTTGCGGTACGACGCATAGGTCTCCCCCTCCCAGGAGCCCTGGGCGTAGTTGCGGGCGTCCTGCTGCTCGTCGCTGGCCTTGCCGACCCGGTCCTTGAGGGTGTCGCGCAGCCAGTTCGCGGCACCGGTGACCGCGACCGAGGAGCCCTCGACCTTGGTGTCCAGGCTCACGCGAGCCGGCCCATCCGGTCGAACTCCGCGGCGATGGCCTGCTCGGTGAGGCCGAGGTCGTCGGCACAGTCGCGGACCAGCGCGGCGATGCCGGTGTTGATCAGCGCGATCTCGCCGGCCGTCTCGCTCACCGCGGCCAGGATGTTCGCGATGTGCTCCGCGCCGTACCCCGCGTCGACCTTGGTCGGTGCCGTCGGCGCCGCCTCGTCGATCTTCGCGGCGGCGTCGTCGTGCCCGCCCGCGATCACCTCCGCGGCCCCCGCGTCCAGGCGCAGCGTCATGCCGGGCCTCCCGCCGGCGGAGCGGACCGCACGTGCTCGGGGACCTCGACGTCGAGCAGCTTGAGGTCGAAGTGCTTGGCCTGCTTGATGTCGTCGACCTTGCCGGTCTCGAACAGCAGCCAGGGCTGCTGGTCGCCCCACGCGTCGAGCAGGCGGTCGAGCGCGGTGTAGGCCACCAGCGCGATCCGGCCGTCGCCGAGCCGGAGCATCCTGAAGTCGCTCACCTGGCCGTCGGCACCCATCTCGACGGGCAGGTAGACCACGGGCGGCGTGGGCCGCGGGGACGGCGGCTGCTGGTCGTTCACGTGCGCGAGGCTACCCATCTCCCCGCCGGGCACACGAACCGATCGTCGCCGCCGGTTGGGGCCGTCTTCGCGCATCCGTCGACCCGCGTTCGCCGGCCTGCGCTGGGCTGGCCGGCATGACCTCGGCCTCCCCCGAACCCGCCTCCCGTCGTACCGTCCTGCGCGGCGCCGCCCTCGGCGCCGGCGCGGCCGCCTCCGGGCTCCTCGCCGGCCGCGCCTCCGCCGCCCCGCTGCTGGTCCGCCGCGACCGGCCGCTGCTACCGCTGGGCGTGCAGTCCGGCGACGTGCGGGCCGGCGGTGCGGTGCTGTGGACCAAGGCCGACCGGCCCTCCCGCCTGGTCGCCGAGATCAGCCGCGACCCGTCGTTCCGGCGGGCACGGACCGTGCGCGGTCCGGTGGTCACCGCCGCCACCGACTTCACCGGTCAGCTCGACCTGCACGGGCTGCCCGCCGGCACCGACCTGCACTACCGGATCCGGGCCGTCTCCCTCGACGACCACCGCGCCGTCAGCGCACCCATCGCTGGGCGGCTGCGCACCGCACCGGGGCGCGGTGACGACGTCCGGTTCCTGTGGTCGGGCGACATCGCCGGCCAGGGCTGGGGCGTCAACCCGTCGTACGGCGGCTTCCGGATCGCCCACGCCATGCGGGCCCGCGGGGCCGACTTCTTCCTGTGCAGCGGCGACAACGTGTACGCCGACGGGCCGGTCCAGTCCTCGGTGCCGCTGCCCGACGGCACCACCTGGACCAACCTGGTCATCCCGGAGAAGACCAAGGTGGCCGAGACCCTCGCGGAGTACCGCGGGCAGTACCGCTACAACCTCCTCGCCGACAACTGGCGCGCCTTCCTCGCCGAGACCGCTCAGGTCGTGCAGTGGGACGACCACGAGGTGACGAACAACTGGTACCCCGGCGAGGTGCTCGACGACGCCCGCTACACCGAGAAGCGGGTCGACGTGCTGGCCGCGCGGGCCCGGCGCGCCTTCCACGAGTACACGCCGGTCGCCCCGATCTCGCCGGACCCCGACGGCCGGGTCTACCGGGTCATCCCCTACGGCCCGCACCTCGACCTGTTCGTGCTCGACATGCGCACCCACAAGGACCCGAACACCGCGAACACCGAGACCACCCGCGACGGCGGCGTGCTCGGGCGGCGGCAGACGGCCTGGCTGATCGACGCGCTGAAGCGCTCCCGGGCCACCTGGAAGGTGATCGCCAACGACCTGCCGCTCGGCCTCGTCGTACCGGACGGGGCGCTGCAGGAGGGCCTCGCCCAGGGCGACCCCGGCGCGCCGCTCGGGCGGGAGGCCGACATCGCGCAGGTGCTCACCGCGCTCTCCCGTGCCGGCATCCGCAACCACGTCTGGCTGACCGCCGACGTGCACTACACCGCCGCCCACCACTACTCCCCCGACCGGGCGTCCTACCAGGACTTCGACCCGTTCTGGGAGTTCGTCTCCGGCCCGCTCAACGCCGGCGGCTTCGGCCCGAACAGACTGGACGGCACCTTCGGCCCCGTCGCCGACTTCGTCGCCGCCCCGACCGCCGCCAACGCCTCACCGGCCGCGGGCTACCAGTTCTTCGGCGAGGTGGAGGTCGACGGTCGCAGCGGTCGGCTCACGGTGACCCTGCGCGACGTCGACGGAGCGGCGCTCTACACACGCACCCTCGACCCCGCGCGGCGCTGACCCGCGGCGCCTGCGCCCCTCAGAGCGCGGCGAGCATCGCCTCGGCGACCGCCTGGCCCGCGGCCTGGTCGGCGCCGGTGACACCGACGAAGTAGTGCTGGCCGAGGACGATGAACTGGCGGCCGACCTCCTGCCAGTACGCCTCCTCGCCCACGCCCGGCACCGGCGCGAGGGCGTCCTTGCCGACGTTCTCCTCGAACTGCTGCAGCGTCCGGTCCCAGTCCTCGGCGACCTCGACGGCCAGGATCACACCGCTGGAGAAGGTGCAGATCTTGCGCTGGTCCGGCACCGGCCCGGCCCCGGTGCCCTCGCCCGGGTCGGAGCCGAGCAGGTCCGTCAGCTGCTCGGTGTCGACCAGCGTGCACGGGTCGGGGACCTCGCCCGTGGGCTTCGCGTCCTGCTCGCCGGCCACCGGCGCGGCGCTCGGGTCGGTGCTCGCGCCGGCGGAGCCGTCGGCCGCCGGGCCGGCTGAGGACGGGGCGTCGGGCTTCTCGTCGGAGCCGCCACAGCCACCGAGGGCGAGCGTGGCGAGGGCGAGGGGAACGACCACGAGGCGAGAGAGCATGGCCGGAAGGGTAATGGGCGCGCGGGACGACCGGGAGGTCCGTCATCATGGCCGCGTGCTCCCGACCCGGATCCCCCACGGCCGTACCGCTCGCCGCGTCGCGTGGACGCACCTGCCGCCGCGGGTGCGGACCGCCGTCGAGGTCCGCCTCGGCGCGCCGGTGGTCGACGCGGCCTCCCAGGGAGGCGGCTTCACCCCCGGCTTCGCGTCGGTGCTCACGTGTGCCGACGGCGGCCGGCACTTCGTGAAGGCCGCCTCCACCAAGGCGCAGCGCACGTTCGCGGAGTCGTACCGCGAGGAGGCCCGCAAGCTCGCGGCGCTGCCGGTCGGCGTACCCGCGCCCCGGCTGCTGTGGACCGAGGAGGTCGAGGACTGGTTCGTGCTGGGGAGCGAGTACGTCGAGGGCCGCGCCCCGCACCGGCCCTGGACCGAGGCCGACCTGGCGCTCGCCTCCACGATGGCGCTCACCATGGCCGAGGAGCTCACCCCCGCCCCCGCCGCCGCCGCGCTGGGGACGGCGATCGAGGAGTTCGCCGCCTGGCCGGCGCTGTGGAAGGTCATCGACCACCCGCGAGCGGCGGAGATCGGGGCGCTGGCCCAGCGCTACGCCGCGGTCGTCGACGGCGACACCCTCGTGCACACCGACATCCGCGACGACAACATCCTGGTGCTCGACGAGGAGCGGGCCGTGCTCTGCGACTGGAACTGGCCGGTCGTCGGCGCCGCCTGGATGGACTCGCTGCTGCTGCTCATCGGCCCCCGCGGCGACGGGCTCGACGTCGAGGCCCACATCGCCGCCCACCCCCTGCTCGCCGCCGTGCCCGCCGAGCACATCGACATCGTGCTGGCCCTCGTGCTGGCCTACTTCACCACCTCGGCCGCCGAGCGGGTCCCGCCCACGTCGCCGTACCTGCGGATGGCGCAGGCCTGGCAGCGCGACGTGATCGACGACTGGCTGGCCGAGCGGCGCGGCTGGCGGGACTGAGCGCTCCCGTCTCCTCCCCGGTCGCGATTTGGGAGCGGTGTTCGCCCACTGTTAGCCTTGCTGGTCGCGTCATCCCTGTGCACGCGCCTGCCCTCGCGGCGGGCCGCACGCGGCGCGCTCCGGACCAGACCAGCATCCACTTCACACGTAAGGCGTACACACCCGTGGCCAACATCAAGAGCCAGATCAAGCGCAACAAGCAGAACGAGAAGCGCCACGAGCGCAACAAGGCCGTCAAGTCGGGCCTGAAGACCGCGATCCGCAAGTTCCGCGAGGCCGCCGAGGCCGGCGACAAGGACACCGCCGTCGCGCTGGCCGCCGAGGCCAACAAGAAGCTCGACAAGGCCGCCTCTAAGGGCGTCATCCACAAGAACCAGGCCGCGAACCGCAAGTCGTCGATCGCGAAGCAGGCCGCCTCTCTCTGAGGCCCGGCCCTGGCTCCGGTCCGGAGCCATCACGTCGAGGGAGTCCCCGTCCGCGGGGGCTCCCTTCGTGATTTCACCCGCCGTCCCGCGGGCCGGCGGTCAACCGTCAGGAGCGGCGCAGGGCGGTGACGGTGAGGACCAGCCGCTCCAGGGCGTACGACGCGTCGCTCGCCGCACCCTTGATGTCCGCGTCCGCCTGGGCCACCGCGCGGATCGCGCGCGCCAGACCCGCCTCGGTCCACCCGCGGGCCTGGTCGCGCAGCGAGCGCAGCTTCCACGGCGGGACACCGACCTCCCGGGCCAGGTCCGCATCGCGCATCCCGCGCGGCGCGCTCACCAGCCGGGCCAGCCCGCGGGCACTGCCCGCGAACGCCGAGGTGATCAGCACCGCCGCCGTGCCCGCGTCGAGCGCCCAGCGCAGCTCCTCCAACGCCGCCCGGTCCCGGCCCGCGAAGGCCGCGTCGGCCACCGCGAAGGACTTCGCCTCCGCACGGCCCCCGAAGTAGCGACGGACCTGCGCCTCGCTGATCCGCTCCCCCGGGAAGTCGTTGGTCAGCTGGTGGGCCGCTCCCGCGAGCGAGCGCAGGTCGCGCCCGATCGCCTCGATGAGCACGTCGGCGGCCTCCCGCTCGATGGTCGCGCCGTGGCGGCGCACCTCGTTGGCGACGAACGCCGGGAAGTCCGAGGGCTTGAGCTCCTCGGACTTCTGCTCGGTCACCGGGCCGAGCTTGCGCAGCTTGGTCAGCACGCCGCTGCCCTTCTGGCCGCCGCCGTGCACCAGGACCAGCGCGACGTCCTCGACCGGCGCGGCGGCGTAGCCCAGCAGGCCCTCCACCGACTCCTCGGGCAGGTTCTCCAGGTTGCGCACGACCACGCAGCGCACCGCGGAGAACAGCGACGGCGCGGCCATCTCCCCCAGGGTCGCCAACGTCAGGTCGGCCGCCGAGGCGTCGGAGAACTCGGCCTCGGCGTCGTGCTCGCGCACCGCCGCCTTCACGTCGTCGACGGTGCGGGCGCCGAGGAACTCCTCCTTGCCGGTGACCAGGATGACCCGTCCCAACACGTCCGCCGCCCGCATGGGAACACCCTCCCACACGGGTCCGACGTCATCGCCGCGTGGCGACGGCGAGCGTGCCGTCGGGGCGTCGTACGACGGCGAGGTCTCCTTCCTCGTCCGTCCGGTGCACCTCGGCGCCGGCGCCGGTGAGCCGGTCGACGAGGCGGGCGTCGGGGTGGCCGTAGTCGTTGTCCGCGCCGACGCTGACCAGGGCGAGCTCCGGGTGGAGCGAGGCCAGCCAGCGCTCGTCCTGGTGGGAGCTGCCGTGGTGCGGCACCTTGAGCACGTCGACGTCCAGGCCGCGGAGCAGCCGCGACAGCCGAGCCTGACCCGGTGGCTCCAGGTCCCCGGTCAGCAGCAGCCGGGCCCCGCCCACGTCGACCACGAGCACGACGCTGGCGTCGTTCGCGGAGCTGCCGTCGCCCGCCCCCGGCACCGGCCGGGCGACGTCGGGGTGCACCACCTGCAGGGTGGCGTCGCCGAACCTCCTCGTCGCGCCGTAGGGCGCGGTCCGCACCGGTACCCTGGCCTGTGCCGCAGCCTGGCGCACCAGCTCCACCCCTCCGGGCGGGTCCTGCACCAGGCTGGTCTCCACGGCCGCGACCCGCCTGCCCCGCAGCACCCCGGACAGTCCGTCGACGTGGTCGGCGTGGAAGTGCGTCAGCACCACCAGCGGCACCACCCGCACGTCGTACCGGTCCAGGCAGGCGTCCACCGCGCGCGGGTCCGGCCCGGCGTCGACGACGACGGCCGAGCCCGGTCCCGTGCGGACCAGCAGGGCGTCGCCCTGGCCGACGTCGCACGCCACCAGCACCCAGCCCGCCGGTGGAACTCCCCCTCCCCCACCTCGCCACAGCCGGCCCGGGAGGCCGAGCAGGACGGCGACCAGCAGCAGCGCGAGGACGATGCCGAGGGCGCGGTGCCGGGTGAGCCGCGGAAGCACCAGCGCGGTCGCGAGGCAGAGCACCACCAGGAGCCCGATCCACCACGGACCGCTCCCCCAGGCGACCGCGGCGCCGGGCAGGACGGCACCCCGGTGGGCGACCTCGACGATCCACCCGACGCACCAGCCGGCCGTCGTGCCGAGGACCCGGGCGGGGGCGTCCGCCACCAGCCCGACCAGGCCCGCGAGCAGGCCGAGGACGGTCGCGGGGCCGACAGCCGGGCCGGCGAGCAGGTTGGCGAGGACGGCGACCAGGCTCACCTGGGCCGAGAGGACCGCGATCACCGGCGTGCAGGCCAGCTGGGCGGCGGTGGGGATCGCGACGGCCTCGGCCAGGCTGCGCGGCAGCCATCTGCTCAGGCCGTCGGTCAGGGGCGGCCCGAGCAGGACGATCCCCGCCGTCGCGAGGACCGACAGCGCGAAGCCCGCCGAGGTGGCGAGACCGGGGTCGAGCAGGACCAGGGCGACCAGCGCGACACCCAGCGCCCGCGCCCCCCGACGTCGGCCGTCGCGGCCGAACGCGAACAGTCCCACGACCCCCATCGCCGCGGCCCGGAGCACGCTGGGCTCGGTGCGGGCGAGCAGCACGAACCCCGCGATCCCGACCAGGCCGACGACGGTCAGCCAGCGCCCGCGCACCCGGCAGGCGCGCGCGGCGACGAGCAGGGCGCCGACGACCAGCGTCAGGTTGGTGCCGCTGACCGCTGTCAGGTGGGTCAGGCCCGTGGTCCGGAAGTCCGCCTCGAGCTCCGGCGGCAGCGCCGAGTCGTCGCCGTCGACGAGCGCCGGCACCAGACCGCGCTGGGCGGCGGGGCGAGCGGCGACGGCGTCGCGGATCGAGCGACGCAACGCCCCGGAGGCACGCCACCACGGGTCGGGTCCGCGGATCCGGACAGGGGCGCGGGAGGCGAGCAGGACCGCCGCGACGTCGGGCCGGTCGGCGGGCGCGAGCCGGCCCTGGGCGCGGACCCGCTCCCCCAGCGCGATGTCCTGCCAGGCGGGGTCGCCCAGGACCACCACGGTGCCGCCGAGGCGCCGGCGCTCACCGCGGGCCGTGAGCTCCGCGACGCGGACGCGCAGCACGACTCGGTCGCCCCAGGTGCCGGGGATGCGGCGGGGGTCGGACACGACCGTGGCCAGCAGGGTGGCCGTGCTCCGTCGGGCCGCGTGCTCGTGCAGCGGACTCCCGGAGACCGCCTGCTGGCGCAGCAGCGCGACGGCGAGGACCGCGGCGGCGACGAGGGTGGCGGCCAGGAGGAGGCGGAGGACCGCGCGGCGCGGTGCGTGACGCGCCCGGGGATGGAGGGCGAGCACCAGGCCGCCGGCCAGCAGGGTGGCGAGGAGCCAGCCGGCATGGCCGGGCAGGCGGGCCGCGGCGATGCCGCCCAGCCACGCGGCAGCACCGAGGACGGGCATGCGGAGGTCGTGCGGGCGCAGCCTCGGGGTGGCGCGGGCCGCGGCCTCGCTCGTCGCCCGGTCGGGGGGCGGCTGGTCACTGCGGTGCGGGCGCGCGTCGGCGCGGGTCGCGCGGCGGGGGCCGGGGCGGTCGGCGACGGGGGTGCGCGGCATCGGGTCAGACCGTGACGTAGGGGGTGAGCCGGGCGAGCGTCTTCTCGCCGATGCCCTCGACCTCGAGCAGCTCCTCCACGCTGGTGAAGCCACCGTGCTGCTCCCGCCAGGCGATGATCGCCTGCGCCGTGACCGGGCCGACCTGCGGCAGGGACTCGAGCTCGGCCTGGCCGGCGTGGTTGAGGTCGACGAGGGCGCCCGCGGGCGGAGCGGCCGGCGCGCCCGGAGCGGCGGAGCCGGGGACGGGCCCGGCAGGGCGAGCCGCGGCGGGTGCCCCGACGACGATCTGCTCGCCGTCGACGAGGACCCGGGCGAGGTTGAGGGAGGTCAGGTCCACGCCGGGCCGCGGGCCGCCGGCGGCGTGGAGGGCATCGGTGACGCGGGCCCCGGGACGCAGGACCACGATGCCGGGGCGGCGGACCTTGCCGGCCACGTCGACGGTGACGGAGCCGGCCGGGCTCGCACCCTCGGTGGCGGTCCCGGCACCGGAGGTGGCGGCGTCCGGCGCGGACCCGGTGCCGGGCTGATCGGAGGCCGGCCCGCCGACGAGCGGCGAGGCGGGCTCGGCGGCGACCGGCGCGGTGGCGGGGCCGGGGTCGGCCCGGACCACCCACCAGGTGGTGACGGCGAGGCCGAGGGCGACCACGAGCGCGACGACCGCCAGGTGGGCGGGCGCGAGCGCCGGCAGGGCGCCGGCGACGTGCCGGAGGTCGGGCAGGAGGCGGCGGCGCGCCGCGTGCCGGCCGGGCACGGGGATGGCCGGGACCACCGCGGGCGGAGCGGGATCCGGCGCGGGGCGCTCCCGGACGGCCGGCGCGATCCGGGTGTGGTCGGCCCACCAGTCGTCGGAGACGACGGCCTCGGGCACGGCGGCCTCGGGCGCGGGCTCCGGGCCGGGGGCGTGGGAGGGGCCGGCGACGCCGGCGGCGATCTGGGCGAGCCGGAGGGCGGCGGCGTCGGACCGCGCCCCGGCGGAGGTACGACGGGAGGGCATGGCGCGACGCTAGGCAGCGCAGCCGTCGGGGAGGCCTCAGCGGGCGACGGCCTGTGGAGGAGCGGGCGCGGGAGACCGCCTGGGGAGGGAGAGTGGACGCTCAGGCGTCGGCTGGGTCGGACGAGGAGCCGGAGGAGGCGTCGGAGGAGCCGAGGACCGGCGCCACACAGATCGCGAGCATCCCCGGTCCCACGTGGGCGCCGAGGACCCCGCCGAGCTCGAGGCAACGCACCGGGTCGCCGTCGCGGCCCGGGACGAGGCGCTCGCCGAGCTGCTCGGCGAGCCGGTCGGCCAGGGCGAGGGCGCGCTCCTCGGCGGCGAGGTGGGCGACGCAGACCTCGACCGGATGCTCACCGGCGGCCTCGACGGCCATGGCCTCCAGCTGGGCGATCGCCTTGGCGGCGGTGCGGACCTTGGCGCGGGGGGCGATGACGCCGTCGACGATGCCGAGCAGCGGCTTGACGGCGAGCACCCCGCCGAAGACGGCGGCGGCGGTGCCGACCCGGCCGCCGCGGCGCAGGTACTCCAGGGTGTTGACGTAGAAGAGCGAGGTCGCGGTCGTCGCGCGCTCGCGGGCGGCGGCGGCCGCCTCGGCGACGGTGCCGCCGGAGGAGAGCACGGCGAAGGCGGACTCGACGGCGTACCCGGTCGCGACCCCGACCTGCCGGGTGTCCACGCAGGTGACGGGGACGGGGGCGGTGCGGGACGCGACCAGCGCCGACTCGAAGGTGCCGCTCACCTCGGCGGAGAGGTGGACGGACAGGATCGAGGACGCCCCCTCGGCGGCGAGGCGCTCGTACAGGTCGGCGAAGACGGTGGGGGCGGGCCGCGAGGTGCTGACCGCGCGCTTCTCGCGCAGGGCCGCCGCGACCCGCTCGGGCGTCGCCTCCGCGGAGCCCTCGTCGTGGACCTCGTCGTCGATCACGACCTGCAGGGGGACGACGGTGACGCCGCACGCCTCGACGACCCCCGGCTGGAGGTGCGCCGTGGAGTCGGTGACGAGAGCGGTGGTCCCCACGAGGGAGATCACACCACGATGTTGACGAGCTTGGGCGCGCGGACGATCACCTTGCGGACCGGCCGTCCGTCGATCGCCTTCTGCACCGCGGGGTCGGCCAGGGCCAGCGCCTCCAGGTCCGCCTCGGACACGTCCGGGGACACCTCCAGGCGCCCGCGCACCTTGCCCTGGATCTGGACCACGGCGGTGACCGCGTCCTCGACCAGCAGCTCCTGCTCGACGGTGGGCCACGCCGCCTGCGCGACCGACGGCTCGTGCCCGAGGCGCTCCCACATCTCCTCGGCCGTGAACGGCGCCACCAGGGAGAGCAGGATCGCCACGGTCTCGGCGGCCTCGCGCACGGCCGGGTCGGCCGGGCCGCAGCCCGAGTCGATGGCCTTGCGGGTGGCGTTGACGAGCTCCATGGTGCGCGCGATGACGACGTTGAAGCGGTAGGAGTCGAGCAGCTGCCCGGCCTCGTGCACCGTCTTGTGGGTCACCTTGCGCAGCGCGACGTCACCGCCCGCGGCAGGGACGCCGGGTGCGGAGGTCACGTCGCCGGAGAGCCGCCAGGCCCGCTGCAGGAAGCGCGCGGCGCCGCTGGGCGAGACGTCGGCCCAGTCGACGTTGTCCTCCGGCGGGCTCGCGAAGACCAGCGTGAGCCGGATCGCGTCGACGCCGAACTCCTCCAGCTGGGGCCCGAGCGCGACGCCGTTGCCGAGCGACTTGCTCATCTTGGCGCCGTTGTTGATGACCTTGCCCTGCGAGAGGTACGACGAGAACGGCTCGTCCCAGTCGATCAGCCCGATGTCGCGCAGCACCTTGGTGAAGAAGCGGGCGTAGAGCAGGTGGAGCACGGCGTGCTCGTCGCCGCCGAGGTAGAAGTCGATCGGCCCCCACGCCTTGGCGAGCGCGGGGTCGAACGCCTGGGTGGTGTCGTTCGGGGACAGGAAGCGGAAGAAGTACCACGACGAGTCGACGAAGGTGTCCATCGTGTCGGTGTCGCGCTCGGCGGGGCCGCCGCACGTCGGGCAGGTCACCTCGACCCACTCGCGGGCCGCGCCCAGCGGCGAGGTGCCCTTGGGCTTCAGGTCGGCGCCGCGCAGCTCGGGCAGCTCGACGGGCAGCTGGTCCTCGGGGACGGGGACCTCGCCGTCGACGGGGCAGTGGATGACCGGGATGGGCGCGCCCCAGTAGCGCTGGCGGGAGAGCAACCAGTCGCGCAGGCGGAAGTTGACGGTGCCCTGGCCGTGGCCGTTCGCCTCCAGCGCGGCGATGGCCTTGGAGACCTCGGCGGCCTTGTCGTAGGGCTGCTCGTCGTCGTAGACGGGGACGATGGGCAGGCCGAACTTCTCGGCGAACTCCCGGTCGCGCTCGTCGTGCGCGGGGACGGCCATGATCGCGCCGGTGCCGTAGTCGGCGAGCACGTAGTCCGCCGCCCACACCGGGATCTGCTCGCCGGTCAGCGGGTTGGTCGCCGTGACGCCCAGGTCGACACCCGTCTTGGGCCGGTCGGTGGCGAGGCGGTCGATGTCGGAGGCCTTGCGGACCTCGGCGAGGTAGTCCTCCAGTGCCTGCGCGCGCTCGGGCGCGACCAGCTGCTGGGCCAGCTTGGCGTCGGCGGCGACCACCATGAAGGTGGCCCCCACCAGGGTGTCGGGGCGGGTGGTGAAGACGGTGATCGGGTCGTGGCCGGCCACGTCGAAGGTCACGTGCGCGCCCTCGGAGCGGCCGATCCAGTTGCGCTGGGCGTTGACGACCTTGTCGATCCAGGTGGGCTGCAGCTCGTCCAGGGCGTCGTAGAGCTCCTGGGCGTAGTCGGTGGTCTTGAAGTACCACTGGGTCAGCTCGCGCTTGGTGACCTCGGCACCGCACCGCTCGCAGGTGCCGTCGGCCAGCACCTGCTCGTTGGCGAGCACGGTCTGGTCGTTGGGGCACCAGTTGACCGGGGAGTTCTTGCGGTAGGCCAGGCCCCGCTCGCGGAACTTCAGGAACAGCCACTGGGTCCAGCGGTAGTACTCCGGGTCGGAGGTGTGCAGCCGGCGCGACCAGTCGAAGCTGGTGCCGTAGCGCTTCATCGAGCCGAACTGGGTCTCGATGTTGGCATAGGTGTACGTCGCCGGGTGCTCGTCGTTCTTGATCGCGGCGTTCTCGGCGGGCAGCCCGAAGGAGTCCCAGCCCATCGGGTTGAGGACCTCGTAGCCGCGGAAGCGCCAGTAGCGCGCGATCACGTCGTGGATCGCGAACACCTCGGCGTGCCCCATGTGCAGGTCGCCGCTGGGGTAGGGGAACATCGTCAGCGCGTAGCGCTTCTCCCGCTCGCCGGAGGTGACGGCCTCGTCGCTCGCCCGGAACACGTCGAGCCGCTCCCACACGGGAAGCCACTTCTCCTCGACGGCATGGACGTCGTAGTGGACCTCGGAGGGCGCGACCGTTTCACTCACCCCCCGAGGATATCCGTCCCGGACGGTGCCTCAGGCCACGGCCTCACCGGTCTGGACCCGCCACAGCGCGGCGTACGCGCCGTCGCGGGCGACCAGCTCGTCGTGGGTGCCCGCCTCGATGACGCGACCCGCGTCGAGCACCCAGATCCGATGGGCGTGACGGACCGTGGAGAGCCGGTGCGCGACCACGATCGTCGTGCACTTCTCCCCCGCCCGGCGCAGCGACTGCTGGATCGCGGCCTCGGTCTCGTTGTCGACGGCGCTGGTGGCCTCGTCGAGGACCAGCAGCGCGGGCTCGCGCAGCAGCGCGCGGGCCAAGGCGATCCGCTGCCGCTGCCCTCCGGACAGGGTGACCCCGCGCTCCCCCACCCACGTGTCGTAGCCGTCGGGCAGGCTCTCGACGAAGGACGCGACGGCCGCGGCCTCGGCGGCCGCCTCGACCTGGGCGCGGGTCGCACCCGGACGGCCGTAGGCGATGTTGTCGCCGATCGTGCCGGAGAAGAGGTAGATGTCCTGGGCGACGTAGCCCACCGACCCGCGCAACGAGTCCCAGTCGAGCTCCCGCACGTCGGTGCCGTCGAGCAGCACCGCACCGGCGCGGGGGTCGTCGAAGCGCAGCACCAGGCGCAGCAGGGAGGACTTGCCGGCGCCCGTGGAGCCGACGACGGCGTGCGTCTCCCCTGCCGGTACGACGAGGTCCACCTCGTGCAGCACGTCCGGCCCGTCGGCGTACCCGGCCCGGACGCCGCGCAGCTCGACCCGGCCGCGCACGGGCCGCTCCAGCGTGGCCGAGCCGGCGGGGACCGTCACCGGCTCCGCGAGCAGGGCCAGGATGCGCGCGGTCGAGGCCCGGCCGCGCTGGTAGAGGTCGAGCACCTCCGCGACATCGGTCATCGGCCAGAGCAGGCGCTGGGTCATGAACACCAGGACGGAGTAGAGGCCGAGCTCGAGGTCGCCGTCCAGGGTGGCCCAGCCGCCGAGCAGCAGGGTGCAGGTGAAGCCGGCCAGGATGGCGATCCGCACGAGCGGGACGAAGGCGGCCGAGGACCGGATCGCGCGCAGGTTGGTCTCACGGTAGGCCGCCGAGACCCGTTCGATCCGGTCGCGCTCACGGTCCTCGGCGGTGAAGGACTTGATCGTCGCGATCCCGGCGAGGTTCGCGCTGAGCGCGCCGGAGAGGTCGGCGACGGACTCGCGCACCCGGGCGTAGAGCGGCTCCAGGCGGCGCTGGAAGACGAGGGAGCCGCCGATGATGACGGGGATCGGCAGGAAGGCGAAGAGGAGCAGCTGCCAGGAGGCCACGGCGAAGACGATGCCGACGAGGAGCACGTTGAGGGCGGTCTGCAGGATCGCGGGCAGGCCGATGTCGAGCATCCGCTCGAGCTGGTTGACGTCGTCGTTCAGCGTGGCCAGCGTGGCGCCGGAGGGGCGCGACTCGTGCCAGCCGAGGTCCAGGTGCTGGGCGTGGTCGTAGGCCTCGACGCGCAGGTCGTGCTCGATGCCCTGGGAGAGACCGCGCCAGAGCACGGCGGCGACGTACTCCGAGGCGGACTCGACGACCCACACCACGACGTTGATCGCCGCCAGCCAGGCCAGCTGGGCGTGACGGGACTCGACGCCGAGCAGGTCGGCGACGAAGGAACCCGAGCCCCGGACCACCACGTCGACCGCGGCACCGATCAGCAGCTCGGGGACGACGTCGGCCACCTTGTTGAGGGTCGACATCGCGATGGCGAGCAGGAACCGCCCGCGGTAGCGGCGGTAGCGCCCCCACAGCGCGCCGAGCGGGCGTTGGGTCACCGGGTCCACGGCGGTCCTTCCTCGGGGGCCAGAAGTTAGGCATACCTTAGAAGGCCGCGTCACCGGACGGTCGCCCGGGGCCGCTACCGTTCGGCCCATGACCGTCACCGACCTGTTCCGACTCGACGGCAAGGTCGCCGTCGTCACCGGCGCCAGCTCCGGGCTGGGCGTCGACTTCGCGAAGGCCCTCGCCGAGGCCGGAGCCGACGTGGCCCTGGGCGCACGCCGGGTCGAGCGCCTCGCCGACACCGCCGCACTCGTCGAGGCCGCCGGCCGTCGCGCGCTCTCGGTGCAGACCGACGTCGCCGACCCGGCGTCCTGCCAGGCCCTGGTGGACGCGACGGTCGCGGAGCTCGGCCGGGTCGACATCCTGGTCAACAACGCGGGCGTCGGCACCGCGGTCCCCGCCACCCGGGAGACGCCCGAGCAGTTCGGCCAGGTCATCGACATCAACCTCAACGGCAGCTACTGGATGGCCCAGGCCTGCGGGCGGGTCATGCAGCCCGGCTCCAGCATCATCAACATCTCCTCGGTGCTGGGCATCACCACCGCGGGCCTCCCCCAGGCGGCGTACGCCGCCTCGAAGGCAGGCGTGATCGGCCTGACCCGCGACCTCGCCCAGCAGTGGACGGGACGCAAGGGCATCCGCGTCAACGCCATCGCACCGGGCTTCTTCGCCTCCGAGATGACCGACAGCTACCCGCCGGGCTACCTGGAGTCGCAGCAGGCGCGGATCCCCGCGGGCCGCAAGGGCGACCCGCGCGAGCTCGCGGCCACCGTGGTCTTCCTCGCCTCCGACGCCGCCGGCTACGTCACCGGGCAGACCCTCGCGGTCGACGGCGGCATGACCATCACCTGACCCGGTGGTGCGCGAGGTCGCCGCGGTCTTCCTGCGGCTGGGACTGGTCGCGTTCGGGGGTCCGGCCGCGCACACGGCGATGATGCGCGAGGAGCTGGTCCGCCGCCGCAAGTGGGTCACCGACCAGCGCTTCGCCGACCTGATGGGCGCCACCAACCTCATCCCCGGGCCGAACTCCACCGAGCTCGCCATCCACCTCGGCCACGAGCGGGCCGGCTGGCGGGGCCTCCTCGTGGCCGGGCTCGGCTTCATCGTGCCGGCGGCGGTGATGGTCACCCTCCTCGCCTGGGCGTACGTCGAGCACGGCGAGACCCCCGCCGTCGAGGGCCTGCTGTACGGCGTGGTGCCGGTCGTCGTCGCGATCATCGCCTGGGCCCTGTTCGGCCTGGGCCGCACCGTGCTGTCCTCGCCGTGGCTCGCCCTGCTCGCGGCGGTCGCCCTCGCGGCGTACCTGCTGGGGATCAACGAGCTCGTCGTGCTGTTCGGCGGCGCGGCGGTCGCCGCCGCCGTCCGGGGCGTGCGGTCGCTGGCCGGGACCGGCCGGCACGAGCTGCTCGCGCTGCCGCTGGTCGTCGCGGGCGAGGGACACGACCGCCTGGCCGAGCTCTTCTGGACGATGCTCAAGATCGGCGCGGTGCTCTACGGCGGCGGGTACGTCATCCTCGCGTTCCTGGAGGGCGACTTCGTCGACCGCCTCGGCTGGGTGACCCGGCAGCAGGTGCTGGACGCGGTCTCGGTCGGGCAGGTGACGCCGGGACCGGTCTTCACGACCGCGACCTTCCTCGGCTACGTCATCGCCGGCCTGCCGGGCGCCTTCCTCGCGACGGTCGCGATCTTCCTGCCGTCGTTCGTGTTCGTCGGCCTGCTCACCCGGCTGGCCGACTGGCTGCGCGCGCGGGCCTGGACCTCCGCCCTGCTCGACGGCGTCAACGCGACCGCCCTGGCCCTGATGGCCGGCGTCTCGCTGCAGCTCGCGCGGACCGGCATCGTCGACGTGCTCACCGTGGCCCTCTTCGGCCTCACCCTGCTGGCGCTGTGGCGCACCCGCCTCAACAGCGCGTGGTTCATCGCCGTCGGCGCCGCCGTGGGCGTCGCGCGCTACTTCACGGGGTGATGGCTGGTGATGGAGATCCGGTTGAAGGCGTTCATGGTGATGGCGACCCAGGCGACCGCGCTGTAGGCCTCGTCGCCGAGCACCGCACGGGCGTGGTCCTCGACGTAGGCACGCTCCAACGGCTCCGGCAGCCGGGTGATCGACTCGGCGAGCTGCAGCGCCGCACGCTCCCGCTCGTCGAACAGGGCCGTCTCCTGCCACGCGTCGAGCACCGCGATCCGGCGCTCGGACTCCCCCGCCTCGATCGCGCGGCGGTGGTGCAGGTCCAGGCAGTAGGCACAGCCGTTGACCTGCGAGACGCGCAGGTTGATCAGCTCGACGAAGCGCCGGTCCAGGCCCGCGGCCTCCGCGGCCGCACCCACCTGGTCCGAGAGCCCCGCCGCCGCCTTGTACGACGCCGGCTGGGCCTTGTCGAGGAAGACGTGCCGTCGTGCGGGCTGGCTGAGAGCCTCGCTCATGCCGGCCAGTCGGTGATGTCGGCGTACTCGGGGTGCTTGGTGATCCACTTCGCGACGTAGGGGCAGTGCGGGATGATCCGCTTGCCCCGGGCCCGCACGTCGGCGAGCGCGAACTCGACCACCCCACCGGCGAGCCCCTGGCCGCCGTACGCGTCGTCGACCTCGGTGTGGACGAAGTCGACGTGGACGTCGTCGGGGAGGCGGTACTGCGTGAAGCCCGCGAGGGTCTCGCCGTCGCGGATCTCGTAGCGGTGCTGCTCGGGCGCGTGCACGTAGGTGATGCCGGCGTCGCTCATGGCGCCATCCTGCCGCATCCCGGAAATGCGAGGAGGCCGCCCGGCGTACCGGGCGGCCTCCTGCAGGGGACGGTGCGGGTCAGCGCAGGTCGAAGCGGTCCGCGTCCATGACCTTGACCCAGGCGGCGGCGAAGTCCTGGACGAACTTCTCCTTCGCGTCGTCGCTGGCGTAGACCTCGGCGAGGGCCCGCAGCTGCGAGTGCGAGCCGAAGACCAGGTCGACCGCGGTGGCGGTCCAGCGGACCTCACCGGTGGCGGCGTCGCGGATCTCGAAGACGTTCTCCTCGTTCTCCGAGGCCTTCCACTGCGTCCCCGAGGCGAGCAGGTTGACGAAGAAGTCCGTCGTCAGCGCGCCGGGGCGCTCGGTGAGCACACCGTGGGCGGTGCCGCCGGTGTTCGTGCCGAGGGCCCGCAGACCACCGACGAGCACCGTCAGCTCGGGAGCGGTCAGGTCCAGCAGGTACGCCCGGTCCACGAGCAGCTCCTCGGGCCGCAGCTTGTCACCCGGACGGGCGTAGTTGCGGAAGCCGTCGGCGCGCGGCTCGAGGTACTTGAACGTGTCGACGTCGGTGTCCTCCTGGCTCGCGTCGGTGCGGCCGGGGTGGAAGGGCACCGTGATCTCCACGCCGGCGTCCCGGGCGGCCTTCTCGACCGCAGCGGAGCCGCCGAGGACGATGAGGTCGGCCAGCGAGATCCGCTTGCCGCCGGTCTGGGCGGCGTTGAACTCGGCCTGGATCGCCTCCAGCCGCTCCAGCACCGTGGCGAGCTGGGCGGGGTTGTTGACCTCCCAGCCGCGCTGCGGCTCCAGGCGGATCCGCGCACCGTTGGCGCCACCGCGCTTGTCGGTCTTGCGGAAGCTCGCCGCGGAGGCCCAGGCGGTGGACGCCAGCTCGCTGACGCTGAGGCCGGACTCCAGCAGCGTCGCCTTGAGGGCCGCGACGTCGGACTCGTCGACCAGCTCGTGGTCGACGGCCGGCACCGGGTCCTGCCACAGCTGGGCCTCGGGCACCCACGGGCCGAGGTAGCGGCTGACCGGGCCCATGTCGCGGTGCAGCAGCTTGTACCAGGCCTTGGCGAAGGCGTCGGCGAACTGGTCGGGATTCTCCAGGAACCGGCGCGAGATCTTCTCGTAGGCCGGGTCGAAGCGGAGCGCGAGGTCGCTGGTCAGCATCGTGGGCTTGCGCTTCGGGGAGTCCGCGGCCGGGCCGGGGATGATCGCCTCGGCGTCCTTGGCGACCCACTGCTTGGCGCCCGCCGGGCTCTCGGAGAGCTCCCACTCGTAGCCGAAGAGGATCTCGAAGAAGCGGTTGCTCCACTGGGTCGGCTTGTCGGTCCAGGTGACCTCGAGGCCGGAGGTGATGGCGTCCGCGCCCTTGCCGGTGCCGTAGGCGCTCTTCCAGCCCAGGCCCTGCTCCTCCAGCGGCGCGCCTTCGGGCTCGGGACCGACGAGGTCGGGGTTGCCGGCACCGTGGGTCTTGCCGAAGGTGTGGCCACCGGCGATGAGGGCGACGGTCTCCTCGTCGTTCATCGCCATCCGGCCGAAGGTCTCCCGGATGTCGCGGGCCGAGGCCAGCGGGTCGGGGTTGCCGTTGGGGCCCTCGGGGTTGACGTAGATGAGGCCCATCTGGACCGCGCCGAGCGGCTCGGAGAGGTCGCGCTCACCGCTGTAGCGCTCGTCGCCCAGCCAGGTGTCCTCGGGACCCCAGAAGATCTCCTCGGGCTCCCAGACGTCCTCGCGACCGAAGGCGAAGCCGAAGGTCTTGAACCCCATGTCCTCCAGCGCGACGTTGCCGGCGAGGACGAGCAGGTCGGCCCAGGACAGCTTCTGGCCGTACTTCTGCTTGACCGGCCACAGCAGGCGGCGGGCCTTGTCGAGGTTGCCGTTGTCGGGCCAGCTGTTGAGGGGCGCGAAGCGCTGGGCGCCGTCGCCCGCGCCGCCGCGGCCGTCGTACTGGCGGTAGGTGCCGGCGGCGTGCCAGCTCAGGCGGATCATCAGGCCGCCGTAGTGGCCGAAGTCGGCGGGCCACCAGTCCTGGGACGTGCGCAGCACCTGCACCACGTCGGCCTTGACGGCGTCGACGTCGAGGCTCTGGAACTCCTGGGCGTAGTCGAAGTCGGCGCCGAGCGGGTTGCCGGCCGGGTTGTGCACGTGCAGGGGCGAGAGGTCCAGCTGGTTGGGCCACCAGTCCTTGTTGGAGCGGGGGCCGTGCGCCTTGGGCGTCGGGGAGTCCAGGGCCGGGTTCTCGCTCTCGCTGCCCTGAGCGGTCACGCCGTCGTGGGCGACCGGGCAGCCTCCCTCCGCCTTGCGGTCGACGCCCTGGGGGCTCCCGTCGACGGGAGTGGGCGACTGGTCCTGGTTGTCGGTCATGCGTCAGCCTTTCGGTGCACTGATGGTCAGGAATTGCGGACGGAACACTCGGGGCAGGTGCCCCAGTAGATGACCTCGGCCTCGTCGATCACGAAGCCGCGGGAGTTCGAGGCGGTCAGGCACGGCACGTGCCCGACGGCGCAGTCCACGTCGGCGATCGCGCCGCAGGTGCGGCACACGACGTGGTGGTGGTTGTCGCCGGTGCGGGTCTCGTAGCGCGCCACCGAGCCGGCCGGCTTGATGCTGCGCACCAGGCCTGCTTCGGTGAGGGTGTGCAGCGAGTCGTACACGGCCTGGTGCGAGACGTCCGGGAGCAGCGCCCGGGCGGCCGCGATGACCGACTCGGTGTCGGTGTGCGGGTGCGCGTGCACCGCCGCCAGCACCGCCAGCCGGGGCCGGGTGACCCGGAGCGCGACCTCCCGCAGCTGCTGGGAGAAGTCGGGCTGGTCCATGCCGACCATCCTGCCACTTTTCTTGAATGAGTCAAGACTGACTCCGCACGCGTGTCGGGGTCTGAACCGCCGCCCACCGGGTACCGCGCCCTCATGGACATCCCCGCTTTCGCGATCCTCGGCGTCGTCCTCATCGTCTTCATCGCCGGTGGGCTGCTCTTCGCGTTCGTCGCCGACCGCCGGCGCAACGAGGACGTCGCCAACGACACCGAGCGCCTCGACCCCGACCCGACCACCCCGCCGGCCAACCCCTCGGACCGCCACGGCGGCTGACCGGCCCGCGTCGGCCCGGCGGAGCCCAGGCGCTACGGTCGCGCCATGGCACATCCCATGAGGGTCCGGCGCACCATCGCCCGCAGCGTCCTGCGCCTGACCCGCTGGCGCCTCGTCGGCGAGGTCCCCGAGGCCGGGATCCTGGTGGGTGCCCCGCACACCTCCCAGTGGGACTGGGTGGCCATGCTGATGATCGCGTGGGCGCACGGCGTACGCCCTCGGGTGCTCGTGGCCGACCGCTACTTCAAGGGCGTCGTGGGCTGGATCCTGCGCCGCACCGGCGGCATCCCGCTGGACCGGTCCAGCCCCGGCGCGACCATCCGCGCCCTGCTCCTCGCCGCCCAGCAGGACGACGCTTTCCAGCTGGTCATCGCCGCCGAGGGCACCCGGAGCAAGGGCGAGTTCTGGAAGCCCGGCTTCTACCGGATCTCCCAGCAGACCGGCCTGCCGATCAGTCTCGGCTTCGTCGACGGCCCGACCCGCACACTCGGCATGGGCCCGACCTTCCACCCGACCGGCGACGTGCGCGCCGACATGGACCGGGTGCGCGCGTTCTACGCCGACAAGCACGGCATCAAGCCCGAGAACCGCACCGAGCCGCGGCTACGCGAAGAGGCGGAGCCCACGCCCGGCCCCTGAGCCGGTACGACGCGCCGCCTGGACCCCCCAGGTCGTGGCGGCCGCGAGCAGCACCAGCGCGAGGAGCACGTAGGCGTTGCCCGCGACCGACTCCGCGGGGCTCCAGTCGTACTCCTTGCCGTTGCGGAAGGGCGCCCACCAGATCGCGCGGGAGAACGCCACCACGGCGACGACGGTGGCGAGCACCCGCGCCCGCGGCAGCTCGCTGACCCACAGCGCCACCACCGTCGGGACCAGCCACACCCAGTGGTGGTCCCAGGAGATCGGCGAGGCCAGCAGCATCCCGTACGACGCCGTGCACACCGCCAGCGGACGGGCCGCCGGTGAGGCCGAGCGCCACAGCAGCCGCGCGGCGAGCAGGGACACCAGGGCCGTCGTCCCCGCGACGGCGAACCAGAGCGCGGTCGGGGCCTCGTGCCCCAGCAGCCGGCTGAGGATGCCGAGCACGGACTGGTTGCCGGCGTACTCCACGCCGCCGACCCGGCCCGGGTCCCACAGCACGTCGGTCCAGTAGGCCCACGACGCGCTCGGTGCGGCGACCGCGCCGACGAGCACGGTCGCGGCGAAGGCGCCGACGGCGGTGCCCGCGGCGCGGCGGTGGCCGGTGACGAGGAGGAAGGCGACGAAGAAGAGCGGGGTGAGCTTGACGCCGGCGGCGACGCCGACCAGCCAGCCCGCGTGGCGGCGCTCGGGGCGCAGCACGTCCGCCAGGATCGCGGCCGTCAGGAAGAGGTTGACCTGCCCGAAGGAGAGGGTCGACCAGACCGGCTCGGCCAGCAGCGCCGCCGCGACGACGGCCGGCAGCACCCACGCACGCGGTGCCGCGCCGCACGCGCGCAGGGTGAGGTCGAGGACCCAGGCCAGCACGACCACGCAGGCGAGCGACCACAGGAACGCGCTCAGCCAGATCGGCAGCACCGCGAGCGGCAGCAGGAGCACGGCCGCGAACGGCGGGTAGGTGAACGGCAGGTCCGCGACGTGGAAGCGCACGCCGTAGAGGTCGCCGCCGAACAAGGCGCCGGCGCCGAGCTCGTAGACGCGCAGGTCGATGAACCAGTCCCAGCGCCACGCCAGCAGCGCGCACCACAGGCCCACGGCGAGGGCCAGGACGGCGATCAGGCGACGCGCGGTGCGGGTGTCCACCCGGCCGAGGCTAGGGGCGCGCGGACCTGCGGGAGGGGTCGCGGACGGCGACGTACGCAGTCTTCATCCGACGGTCACGTCGCGGCCACCGCGCAGGTGGCGGGCCTGCACGAGCGCGGCGGCCCGCAGCGCCGATCCGGGCTCGGCACGCCGCGCGACGAGGTCGGCGAAGTCGGCCGCCTCGTGCTCGAAGCGCAGCCCGCGGGGACGGTGGCCGGTCCAGTACTCCCGCACCAGGCCCGCCAGCTCGTCGGGATCGCCGACCTCGAAGACGAGGGGCAGCAGGGTGAGCAGCTTGGTCAGCCGCCAGCCCTCGTGGAGCGTGGTGCACAGCGCGAGACCGGGGTCGGCGGCCTGGGCGCGCAGCCGCGCGGCCTCGACGGCGCTCAGCTCCTCCTCCAGCTCCTCCCCCGCGGCGACCCGGCGGGCCAGCGCGGGGTCGAGGACCATCCGCGCCTGCACCCGCTGGTACGACGCCGCGCTCATCGCACCGCCCCGAGCACGGCGCGGGCGCGCTCCAGCACCGCCGCGATGCCGTCGACGCCGACCTGCTCGCCCCACGAGCCGAGCAGCTCGAAGGTCACCCCGCCCAGCTGCGGGCAGGCGCCGGCCACCTCGGCCAGCAGCGCCCAGACCTCCTCGGGCGGGGCACCGGAGTGCGCGTCGAGGTAGAAGCCGTCCAGCTCCATCCCTCCGGCGACGTGGATCTCGCGGACCGCGCCCAGATCGAGCTCCGCGAGGTACGACGCGGCGTCGGCCATGCCGTTGCGGACGTTCACCCACAGGTTGTGCAGGTCGAGCAGGACCCCGCCGCCCCAGCGGGCACTGAGGGCCTTGAGCACCCCCGGCTCGGTCAGCTCCTCGGCGGGCGTGGCGAAGTAGGTGACGTTGTTCTCCAGCAGGAACGGCCGCGCGAACCGCTCGGCCAGCTCCCGGACCCGGGGGCCGACGAGGTCCACCGTCGCCTCGTCGAGGGCCAGCGGCAGGGTCAGCCCGAGACTCACCGGCTGGTCGTGCTCGTCGACCGAGCAGTAGGCCAGGTGCTCGCTGACCCACGGCGGGTCGAGCCAGGCGACCCAGGCGGCCAGCTGGTCGACGTACCCCTGGTCGAGGGGGCGCGCACTGCCGATCGACAACCCGATGCCGTGCAGCAGCACGGGCATCCGCTCCCGCACCTGCTCGAGGAAGCGGAGGTCGTCCGGCTCCGAGGTGAACCGCGGCAGCTCCCCAGCCCCGCGGTCGCGCCACAGGGTGTCGGGGATGACCTCCAGGTAGTCGACCGGCAGCGCACCCGTGCGGACGAGGTCGCGCCAGGCCGGCTGGTCCATCAGTCCGACGCCCAGCACGGCCCGGCCCTCAGAACCGCTCGACCCGCGCGGCCTGCAGCCGCTCGAAGACGACGCTGTCGATCGAGAGCCGGTCCAGCCCGCTCAGGCACGGCGCGCAGCCGCCCTTCGGCAGGCGCACCGTCAGCGTCTCCTTGAGGATCTCGACGATCTCGTCGAAGCCCGTGTCGGGCTCCGGGGCCAGCCGGACGTGCCGCAGGCCCGCTCCTCGTACTTCCTTCTCCACCATGACGACTCCTCTGCTCGGTTCGGTCCTCCCCTGACAACAGGCTCGGGCACGTCGTGGCAGCGGGCAATGAGAAGAAGGAGTCTTGCGGGCGGGCCGGCGCGGTGGCACCATGCCCGCCCGCGCGGGTGGCCCGCCTCCCTCCCGGAGCGGGCCACCCGGCTCGGCGGCGAGGCTCAGAAGGGCGCCGGCAGGCTCAGGCTGCACCTCATCGCCGGCGGGTCCTCCGGGTCGAGCGCACGCCGGATCAGCAGGTTGACGTTCGGGTCGACCGCCATCGCGAGGTGCCCGGAGAGGTCGAACCCGCACCGGTCCTGGAGCACGATGTTGGTGACGCCGGGCTCGTCGATGCGGCCGCTGGTGTACGGCGTGACGACGGTGTCGTAGCGCGACATGATGTTGGTGTAGGCCACCCCGGGGACGCTGACGCCGCCGCGCTGGAGGTCGTCGAGGAAGTCGTTGGGCGCCAGGAACTCCAGGCAGGAGGCGCACTGTGACTGCACGAACGCGGTGATGCTCGGCAGCACGGGCATGGCGGCCTTGATCAGCACCGACAGACCGTTGAGGGTGGAGCCCTCGTAGTTGGTGCCGAAGCCGACGTAGTCCTTCACCTTGGCGGCGCCGCCCTCGTACTTGAGGTAGTACGCCGAGACGGTGCTGCCCTCGGAGTGCCCGACCAGGTCGACCTCGGCGGCGCCGGTGGCGGCGCGCACCTTGTCGACGAAGGCGCCGACCTGGACGGCGCTGGTGCGCATCGAGCCGAGACCGCCGACGAGGTCGCCGAAGGCGCCCTGGCCGTAGGTCGTCGAGAAGACGCAGTAGCCCGCGGCGGCGAGCTTGGTGCCGTGGTAGAACCAGTTGCTCACTGCCTGGCCCCCCAGCCCGTGCAGCAGCACGACCGGCTGCGGGTGCGCGGCCGAGGGCCTGCACGACCAGTCGTTCCACCCGCTCGACGGCACGGCCGCCTGGGCCGGCGCACCGGCGGCGACGGGCACCGCCAGGCCCAGCGCGACCAGGCCCGCTCCCAGGACCCGGGTGAGCCAGCGCGCCCGGCGCCGGCCTGTTGCTTGCTTCATCTGTGCTCTCCTCCCTGGAGCGACTGTGGCGTCGCTCACAGGAATCCTTGACGAGGGGCACGCGTCCGGCGAGTGGGGGGCCTCTGGAATTCCGGGCCGCGCTTTGTGATTCTTCACAAGTGACGCTGATCTTCGCCGGACGACCGATCGACGACCTGCTGCCCGCGCTGCGCCACCAGCTGGTCGAGTCGATCCTCGGCGACATCGCCACCAACGTGGCCATGTACGCCGAGCTGCCCGACCTCCTCGGCGTCGACGTGCGGGGCGTCGTGCGGGAGAACCTGCTGCTCTTCGAGTCCCGGCTGACCGGCACCCCACCCGGCGAGGACCTGCTCGGCCGGCTCTCCTCGTCGGCGTACCGTCGCGCCGAGGAGGGCTTCCCCCTGGCCCTCGTCCAGCGGGCCTACCTCACCGGCACCGCCAGCGCCTGGGACGCCGTGGCCGCCCTCGCCGAGGCCGAGGACCTCGCCGCCCTCCGGGAGCTGGGCCACGCCGCCCTGGAGCACCTCACCGACGTGCTGCTCGCCGTCACCGACGCCTACCTCGAGGAGCTGCGGATGAGCGGCGACGAGGCGGAGACGGTGCGCACCTCCCTCGTCGCGGCCCTGGTGTCGGGCACCGACGTCGCGCACGTCGCCAGCTCGCTCGGCGTCACCCTGCCCGAGCGCTACACCGTCGTCGCCCTGCAGATCGGCGGCCCCCGGCCGGAGGGCGGCTGGACCCCGCCCGCCGCGATCGCGGCGCGCCGGCGGCTGCGCGCACTGCGCACCGAGCTCGCCGGCGACCGGGTCAACATCCCGCTCTTCGAGCTCGACCCCTACGGCGGCATCGTGCTGCTCCCCCACCCGCACGGTGCCGACGACGCGTGGGACGCCGCCGCCGTCGGCGCCCTCGTGCAGCGGCTGGCGACCGCGGCCGACGCCGAGACCTGGGCCGGTACGACGGCGGGGACCGTCGCCGGCGTACCGGACGCCGTGGCGCTGGCCCGCGAGATCGTCGACCTGGTGCGGCGTACCTCCCGGCCGGCGGGGACCTACGCCATGGACGACGTGCTCCTCGACTACCAGCTCTCGCGGCCGGGTCCCGTCGCCGACGCGCTGCGCGCCCGGCTGGCGCCGCTCGCCGCCCGCCCCGACCTCGTCGCGACCCTGGAGGCGCACCTGGCCACCGGCCAGAGCCGCACCCGCACCGCCGAGCGGGTCAGCGTGCACCCCAACACCGTGGACTACCGGCTGCGCCGGGTCGCCGAGCTCGTCGGCCTCGACCCGTGGACCGCCGACGGCCTGGCCCTGCTGCGCGCCGGCCTGCTCGGCCTCGCCCGCGCCGCGCAGGACGCCTGACCACACCTGGGAACGCGCCCTTGCCACCGCCCCGTGATCCGTGCGGGGATGGACGCACCATGAGCTACGCGAACCAGCGCGAGTGGCGCGCCATCCAGGAGTTCCTGCCCGCGGACTACCGGATCACCCCCGGCACCGAGCCCGCCGAGGAGTGGTGGGAGGTCGAGGGCCACCGCATCCACCTCGACACCTACCGCGACCCGGACGCGCCGGTGAAGGTGATCCTGCTGCACGGGGTCGGCACGAACGGGCGCCAGATGTCGCTGGTGCTGGGCCGGCCGCTCGCCGCGCGGGGGTACGAGACGATCGCGATCGACATGCCGACGTACGGCGTCACGGAGGTCGCGGACGGCGCGCTGGTGACCTACGACGACTGGGTGCGGCTCGGCTCCTCGCTGGTCGACCGCGAGCGTGCCGACGGCCGGCCGGTCGTGCTCTACGGCCTGTCGGCGGGCGGGATGGAGACCTACCACGTGGCCTCGGTCAACGGGGACGTCGCCGGGATCATCGGGATGACCTTCCTCGACCAGCGCTCGCGGCGGGTGCGGGTGCGCACCGCCTTCGACCCGGTGACCGGGCTCGTCGGCGCCCGGCTGATGGCGCTGCTCGCCCGCACCCCGCTGCGCCGGCTGCGGCTACCGATGCGCTGGGTCAGCAAGATGCGCACCCTCGTCAACGACCGGGCCGCCCAGCGCGCCTGCTACGCCGACCGCACCTCGGCGGGCAACAGCGCGTCGGTCGCCTTCCTCGACTCCTACCTCAACCACGTGCCGGCGACCGAGCCCGCCGACTTCGCGGTCTGCCCGGTCCTGCTGACCCAGCCCGCGGCCGACCGGTGGACGCCGCTGGAGCTCTCCGAGCCCTTCCTCGCAGGGATCACCCGGGTGCCGGTGCGCACGGTGCTGCTGGAGAACGCGGGACACTACCCGCTGGAGCAGCCGGGCCTGGACCAGCTGGTCGAGGCGGCGGCGGCCTTCTGCGCGGAGGTCGCGGGCTAGCCTCGCCCCGCCGTCGCGGGCCGTCGACGCAGGGTCGGCTTGTCGATCTTGCCGACCGGGTTCTTCGGGATCTCGTCGAGGACGAGGATCTCGACCGGCAGCTTGTACCTGCCGAGCTTGCCGGTCAGCTCGTCCAGCAGGCTCTCCGGCGTCGTCGTCGCGCCCGCCTTGAGGGAGACGTAGGCGAGCGGCACCTCACCGAGGACGTCGTGGGGACGCGCGACGACGGCGGCCTCGAAGACGTCGGGGTTCTCGTAGATCGCGGCCTCGATCTCCTTGGGGTAGATGTTCTCCCCGCCGCGGATGATCATGTCCTTCACCCGGTCCACCAGGACCAGGTAGCCGTCGTCGTCGAACCTGCCGACGTCGCCGGTGTGGAGCCATCCGTCGACGAGCACCTTCGCCGTGTCCTCGGGACGGTTGAGGTAGCCCTGCATGACGACCGGCCCCTTGATGAGGACCTCCCCCGCCGCACCGGGCGCCACGTCCGTGCCGTCCTCGGCGACGATCCGGATCTCCTGGCCCGGGAGCACCGTGCCGACCGTGCCGGCCTTCCGCGGGCCCGCGACGGGGTTGATGGACGAGGCGGTCGTCGTCTCGGAGAGGCCGTAGCCCTCGACGAGCGGCACGCCGTACCGCTGCTCGAACCGGCCGATCAGCTCGGCCGGCATCGGGGCGGCGCCGCACACGACCAGCCGGAGCGAGCTGGTGTCGGGCCGCACGTCCTCGGGCAGCGCCGTCAGCATCGCGTAGATCGCGGGGACCGCGGAGAAGTACGTCGGCCGGTACCTCTCGACCGCGTCGAAGAAGGTGTCGGCCTTGAACCGGCCCACGATCGTCGCCTGGCCGCCGGCCCGCAGCGGCGTGAGCGTGCCGAGCACGACGCCGTTGGCGTGGAAGAGCGGCAGGACCAGCAGGCTGTGGTCGTCCGCGGTGAAGGAGAAGTGCTCGATGAAGGACGCCGTCATCGCGTCGATGTTGCCGTGGCTGATCATCACGCCCTTGGGCTTGCCGGTCGTGCCGGCGGTGTAGATCAGCAGCGCGAGGTCGCCGGGCGCGACCTCGACGGCCGGCGGCGGGTCCGCGGGTGCCGGGCCGCCGATGCCGAGGTCGTCGACCGCGACGCCGGTGATGCCCGCGACCGGGGAGGTCCCGTCGGTGCTGACGAGCACCGTGGCGCCCGCGTCGGTGGCCTGGTGCTCGACCTCCGCACCGGTCAGCACGGGGTTGATCGGCGTGACGGCGGCACCGAGCCGCCAGGACGCGAAGAGAGCGATGATCAGCGCGGCCCGGTTCGGCAGGAGGAGGGCGACCACGTCGCCGCGACCGACCCCGAGGTCGCGCAGCCGGGCCGCCGCGGCGGTGACGGCGGCGTCGAGCGCGGCGTTGTCGAGCTCGAGCCGGTCGTCACGCAGGGCGGGGGCGTGGGGAGCCTCGGCGGCACGGGCGGCGGGGAGGGCGGCGACGATCACGGGGAGTGACGCTACTCACTCCTGGACAGTTGTCAAGGATTCTTGTGACAACTGTCCAGAGAATGCCGGGCGGTCACCTGCAGCCACCGCATCGGCACCGCGAACGGGCCGTCCCCGAACCGCCGGGCCAGCCCGGCGGCGGCGATCGCGGTCGCCCGCTCCACGTCGAGACCCGGGCAGCGCTCGATCTCCCCCCGCAGCGGGGTGCCCTGGCAGAACGCCACCGCCGCGTCCGCGGGGGTGCTCCGGCTGGTGCCGTCGACCTCCTCGACCACGACGTCCCCGAAGCCCGCCGCGGCGACGTCGGCGGCGACCTCCGCCGGCTCGAAGTACCCGTGCGGCGTGCGCCTCATGAACCCCAGGTCCGCCCCCGGCACCGCCGCCACCAGCGCATCCGTCACCGCCTCCGCGACCGCGTTCCGCTCGATCCGGTCCCAGGTGTTGAACGCGAGCAGGCCGCCCGGGCGCAGCACGCGCCGTGCCTCGGCGTACCCCTGGACACGGTCGGGGAAGAACATCACGCCGAACTGGCACACCACGGCGTCGAAGCCCCCGTCGTCGTACGGCAGGTCGGTGGCGTCCGCGACCTGCCACCGCACCGCGCCCGCCGGGCTGCGCTCCCGCGCCGCCCGCAGCATCGGCTCGTTGAGGTCGGTCGCCACCAGCCGGACCCCCTCGACCCGCTCCAGCAGCCGGGTGAGCACGCCGGTCCCGGCCGCCACCTCCAGCACGTCGACCGGCCGCGCCGCAGCCACGGTGGCGGCGAGCAGCGCGGCCGGCTCCGCGAAGATCATCGGCACCATCAGGCGCTCGTAGACCTCGGGGATCGACCCGGTGAAGGCGGCGTCGCCCGTGCCCATGGCCTCAGGCTAGACCCGGGTCGAGCTCAGCGCAGTGCCTCGCATGCGATGCCGTCGCCGTCGCGGTCAAGATCCACCAGGGCCGCCTCGTTGTCGTCGAACTCGGCCTGCGCATCGCGCTGCGACGCATAGTCCGAGCAACGGCTGTCGAGGATCCGGTCGGTCACGCCCGTCACCTCGCCGAACCCCCACGCCGCAACGAGGATGAGGATGCCGCTGGCGACGTTGGTCCCGGTCGACCAGGTCGCGTCGACCAGCCGCTCGCGCCACCCGGGCTGAGGTTCACCTCTCGCAGCCTTCCCCATGAGCACTCCTCTCGCCTGGCACGCCTTGCGGACGGCCCGAGAGACTCTAGAGTTTCGCGCCACGACTTGTCAGTCATCTGACAGTTCGAGGTCGTTCCCGGCCCGCTACGCCAGGAACGCCACGCGGGAGCCGGGTTCCTCAGCTGTCGGACACCGACGCCGGGGCGGCACGGAGCGACTGGTCGAAGAGCAGCTCGAGATCTCCCACGCACTTGCGCAGGAACGCAGGCGTGAGGCTCGTGAGCTGACCTCCTCCGGACAGCAGGGCGGCAACGAAGCGGGGTGAGGGGATGAGGGATCCGCGGGCGGGCTCCTCGGCTCGCGCGAACGCGTCCAGCAGCGGCAGCACGGAGGCTCGTTGATCCTCCTCGCCGAGCTGGCGGAGAGCCGATCCGAATCGGCGCCACCACTCACCGTGCGATGCGATCCTTGTCAGCGGGACTCCCAGCTCGGTGAGCCAGTCGACCATCCGGTCGAGAGAGACGCCGTCGTCGAACGGGTTGACCAGGTGATAGGTCGTGAAGCCCGACGAACCGTCGTGCACGACCACGGCCTCCAGCGCAGCGACGACCGTGTCGACCGGAAGCCCGTCGTAGTGCGCAGTGTGGCCGTCGCGCCGGTAGAACGATGCGGGCGCCAGGCCGGTGCGGACGACGCTGTAGAGCAGGCGGGTGAACGTGTCGGGGACGTTGATCAGCCCCGGTTCCGTCGTGTGCGCCAAGATCATGCTGGCCCGCACGACGGTCACCGGGAGGCCGAAGCGCTCGTGGGCGTCGCGCAGGAGCACCTCACCCGCCCATTTGGTGGCGGCGTACCCGTCAACGATCCCGTCGGTCACGGCCACCTCCGGCAGCTCCCTGCGGATGTCGGCGATCTCGTCCAGGGGACGCTCGGCACCCGGAAGGAGCGCGGTCGCGATGCTCGACAAGAACGTCACCGGCTTCAGGTGCCCGGTGACGGCGAGACGCGCCACCTCCGCGGTGCCGACGACATTGGCGTCGTAGAGCTCTCGGTAGCCCAGGGCGTGGTTCACCATCGCCCCCGCGTGCACGATCTCCGTCACCTCCCCGGCGAGTCGGTGCCACGTGTCGTCGGACAGGCCGAGCCGCGGCGAGGAGAGGTCGCCGGCCAGGACCTCCAGGTGCGGCGACAGATCGTCGAACTCAGCCACAAGGCGCTCGGACGTGGCGTACGCCGCGCGGAGTCGGTCGTGCGCCGCGGCGTCGTCACCGGCTCGTACGAGACACACGACCCGTGCAGCGGTGCCTGCGGCAGCGCGGAGCCGCTCCAAGCACAGGGTCCGACCGAGGTGGCCGTTCGCCCCCGTGACGAGCACGACACGCGCCGACGTCTCGGACGCACTGCGTCCGGCTGGGGTGAGGTCCTCCCCGAGCACCCGTGGCACGGTGAGGTCGCTCGCGAGGAGACGATCCGGTGCGGTGCCGTGCACGTCCTCGAAGGACGGCGTCACCCCGCTCGAGGACCGACGCAGGACGATCTGGGCAGCCAGGTCCGTCAGGGTGTACGACGCACTCGCCACCGTGTCGACCGACACCCTCACGCCGTAGATCTGCTCCAGCAACCGGGAGAGCGAGACGGCGGAGAGGGAGTCGCCGCCCAGATGCCGGAACCTCGCCGTCGCCGGGACGTCCTCGAGATCGGCTTGCAGCGTCACGGCGACGGCGCGTCGGACCGTCAGCACCGGGTCGTCCTCGGCGCCATGGGCGCGGAGGTGGTCCAGCAGGTCCTCGCGAGCGGAGCGCAGCTGGGTGGCGAGCGCGGCCAGTCGGGAGCCGTAGGCGGCCGCGAGCCGCGGGCGCACCGGCTTGCGGTGGTCGGAGAGCAGGCCGTTGGCCTCGCTGAACGGCTCGGGCTCGACGAGGATCGCGACCGGGACCTCGTAGGACGCGAAGTCCTCCTCGGCCGCCACCCGGCGCAGGTCCTCCAGCAGCCGTCGCTGGATCCCGGCGAGGTCGTCGCCCAGCTCGTCTCGCAAGGCGTCCGACGGCACCACGACACCGACGATCGCCGAATGGTCGTCCAGGCCGTGGAGATAGACCTGCCGCACGAGTGGACTTCCCGCGACATAGGCGGCCTCGAGCGAGGGCAGCGCGACGAACTCGCCCTGCGCTAGCTTGATGATGGCGTTCTTGCGGTCGATGATGCGCACCCGGCCATCCGGCTCGACGGCGACGATGTCCCCGGTGCGGTAGTAGCCCTCCGACGTGAAGATCTCGCGGTTGAGTTCCGGGCGGTTGAAGTAGCCCGGAACGGTCGACGTGCTCTTGACGAGGAGCTCGCCCCGCGCCCGCGGCAGATCGGAGGTGAAGTAGCCGAGCTCCGGCACGTCCTGCACCCGATAGTCGAGGACCGGCGGGCTGAGGAACCGCCCGTCGGCGAGGACGCCGCCGATCTCGGTGGTGCCGTAGAGCTCGTGGAGCTCGATCCCGAGCAACCTCTCCGTGAACGCCTTGAGATCCGGGGACACCGGTGCCGAGGTGCAGCTGGCCCACCGGACCCGGCCCCCGAGCACGTCCTCGCGCATCGCCTCGATGACGCCGGGCGATCCGTTGGACGCGGGCCTCGCCTCACTGCGGGAGAGGTCGAGGCGGCGCTGGTACTCCTCACGCAGGAGCTCGCACACGCGTGGCACGAGAGAGAGCTCCGTGGGCCGGGCGAGTGACAGGTCCTCGAAGATCCCGGCCAGGTTCGGGGAGGAGGCGAACGCGGTGAGGCCCCCACGCGCCAGGGTGCTCCGCACCGACGAGTGCCCGGCCACGTGGCTCATCGGCATGTAGTGGAAGCTCACCACCGCAGCGTCCTCGGCGAAGAACTCCGACCATCCCTGGCCGCCCCACATCTCGGAGATGAGGCGCTCGGTGTAGATCGCGCCCTTGGGGGATCCCGTGCTGCCCGAGGTGTAGAGGAGCATCGCCGGCACTTCGCGTCCCTCGGCGGTCCCTCCGGCGAGGTCGGCTCCCCGACCGGGGTCGTCCCCGGCCCGGTCGAGGTCGAGGGTCTCGGGGTGCCGCCCCAGCGCGGCGCCGGCACGCTCCACCGCCTGCCGGTGGGTGTCGTCCCCACCTCGGTAGTCGAGGACGAGAAGCCTCTCGATCGACGGGTTCTCGCGCGCCAGGCGCGTACCCCGCTCGAGCAGACCGACCGTGACGGCCAACGCCCGAGGAGCGGTCTCCGCGAGGATCGCGCTCTGCTGCTCATGGGTGCCACTCGTCTGCAGAGGTACCGACACGATGCCGGTGACGTTGCAGGCGAAGTCGACCGTGGTGAAGTCGATGCCGGCGTAGCCCAGCATCGCGAGACGCTCCCCTTCGCGCACCGCGGGCAGGTCCCTGGTGCCGTCGCGAAGCTGCCGGGCGACGGACGCCACCCGGGCGCCGAGATCGCGGTAGGTCACCACCCGATAGGCGTCCAGGGTCCGACTCTGCGCCCGCTGTTGCTCGACGTTGCCGAGGGGCACCGCGCGACGCTCGGCCAGCGCCGGCCGGTCGGCGTACCGCTCGAACGCGGCCACCATGACGGATCCGAGGCGCACCGGATCAGAGCTCCACGCGCGCGCGACGCGCGACGCGGTCGTCCGCCGGTGCCGCCACCTCGTAGTGCTGCGTCAGCAGGCTCAGCGCGTCCCGCGTCGGGTCGTCGTTCGGCGTGTAGACCTCGAGCCGGTGATCGGGCGACTCCGGCTGGAGCCAGACCTGGTAGTCGACGTCGAGGGCACCGACCGTGGGATGGGACAGCCGCATGGTGCCGACCGTGCAGTCGGCGACGTCGCCGCGCGCCCAGAGCCGTGCGAACTCCTCGCTCTTCATCGAGAGCTCACCGATCAGCGAGGCGAGGCGCGCATCCGTCGGGTAGCGCCCGGAGGTCAGCCGGAGGTAGGCCACGTGGATGGAGGCGAGCTCGTCCCAATTGCTGTAGAGGTCACGCGTCAAGGGGTCGAGGAAGAACAACAGCGGCACCGAAGGGCGGCGGTAGATGTCGAGCGGCGCGTCGAACGCGAGGTGCTCGAACAGCAGCTGGTGCCCGCAGCGATTCCAGGCGAGGATGTCTCCGCGTCGCCCGAGCACCACCGCCGGAATCGTCTCGTGGAGGGACTCGAACAGCGAGAGGACCCGCCGGTGCGGCCGCTCCGGGGCCTCCCGGACCATGCGCGACGGCGTCGGCGAGTTGGCGAGGTTGTACAGGTGCGTGCGCTCGGCCGGACCGAGCCGCATCACCGCTGCCAGCGCATCGAGGACCTGGACCGACGCCGTGCCTGTCTGGTCCTGCTCGATGCGGGTGTAGTAGCCGACGCTGACACCCGCAAGACGCGCCAGCTCCTCCCGCCGCAACCCCGGCACCCGCCGGGGCGCCGAGCCGGGGTCCAGCCCGATCGCGGCCGGATCGGTCCTGTCACGACGTGTCTTGAGGAAACTGCCCAGGGTCTCGCCTTCCACCCAGCCAGGCTAACCGCCGCGAACCCGCCACCCGAGGGGCGAAGGTACCCCCGTCAGGTGCACCCTGCGACCTCTGGGTACACCCGCCGCGGATACCCACGCGTGGGGTGCCCACGCCCGGGAGTACTCACGTCGGCACCCTTGTCGGACACGTGCAGGCACGAAACATTCGAGGAGTGGATGTTCACCAGCGCACCGACAACGCCCGTACGACGCCCGCGTCGGCCCGAGCATGGTGGGGACTCATCGCCACCCTCGGCCCGGTCCTCGTGGTCGCCATGGATGGCTCGATCCTGTTCCTCGCGATGCCCAGCATCAACGAGGCCATCGCCCCGACCACCGACCAGAGCCTGTGGATCCTCGACATCTACGGCTTCGCGGTCGGCTCGCTCCTGATCACCTTCGGCAACCTGGGAGACCGGTTCGGACGCAAGCGCCTCCTCCTCGTCGGCGCGACCGTGTTCGGGATCGGCTCCCTCAGCGGCGCCTTCGCCCCCAGCGCCGAGATGCTGATCGCCTCGCGGGCGCTCATGGGTCTCGGTGGCGCGACCCTGCTTCCCTCGTGCCTCGCCGTGATCAGCGAGCTCTTCGAGGATCCCGGCCAGCGCGCCCGTGCCATCGGCATCTTCGCGGCGACCTTCGCGGCAGGCTTCGTGATCGGACCGATCATCGGCGGCATCCTGCTGAACCACTTCTGGTGGGGCTCGGTGTTCCTGGTCAACATCCCCGTGGTGATCGCCTTCCTGATCGCGGCGCCCCTTCTCCTCAAGGAGGTCGAGGGGAGCCGGCCAGGACGGATCGACCTGCTCAGCGTGGTGCTGTCGGCGGTCGGGCTGCTTCTCGCGATCTACGGGATCAAGCACACCGCGACCTACGGCTTCGGCGTGATGAGCTCGGCGTTCATCGTCGTGGGCGTCGCCGTGCTCGTCGTCTTCCTCGTACGCCAGGGGCACCTCGAGCTGCCGCTGCTCGACATCGGACTGTTCAAGGAGCGGGTCTTCGCGGTCGCCATCCTGACGGGCCTGCTCTCGCTCCTCGTGTGGTCCGCCGCGGCCTACACGAGCATGACCTACCTCCAGTCGGTGCTCGGCCTGTCGGTGCTGTCCGCGGCCCTCCTCGCGGTGCCCGGCGCCGTCGTCCTCACCCTCTCCAGTGTGTTCACCCCGCATCTCGTCGAGCGGGTCGGCGCCCGCAGGTCGCTGGTCATCTGCCACTTCTCGATGGCTCTGGGCCTCCTCCTGCTCCTCTTCACCGGAGACGCCACGGGTGCGGGCTTCTACATCGCCTCGACGATGGTGGCCGGGATCGGCTTCGGGATCTCCTTCAGCCTGGTGGCCGACACAGCGGTCGGCGCTGTCCCCGAGTCGCGAGCCGGAGCCGCGGGCGCGATCGCCGAGACGAGCAACGAGGTCGGCAATGCCTTGGGCATCGCGCTGCTGGGCTCCTTGCTGACCATCGTCTTCCGCGCGGGTTACGACGGCGAGGAGACCGGTATCAGCGAGGTCGTCGACCGCCACGGCGCCGGTTCGGACGCTTTCCTGGACGCCCAGTCGGCGTTCCTCACCGGCTTCCACACCGTCGCCGTCGTCGCGGCCGTCGTCTGCGCGGCTCTGGGCCTCCTCGCCCTGCGCTGGATCCCCAAGCCGGTGGCTCGCTGACCGGCCTCTGAACTCGTCCTGACCCCACCAGGACGGGCCGTCGGCGTGCGCTCCCGCGTCGCGGCGCGGCAGTGGCTCCGTGCTGCCGCCTCTCCCCTGTGACCCCTGAAGGAGACCCGCATGATCAGCAACGACACGGTCTCGTGCGAGACCGTTGCCGACACCCGCCTCGCCGTACGGGCGCTGCCCGCTCTTCAGCAACCCGGCTGGGCGCTGCACCGCGACCGCGACGAGGCCCTCTCCATCCTGGAACGCTCGGTGCCTCTGGTCACCGAGTCCGAGGTGATCGAGCTCAAGGACCAGCTCGGTCGCGTGGCGGCCGGCCACGCCCTGGTGCTCCAGGCGGGTGACTGCGCCGAACCGATCGCCGACACCGACAGCGAGACGGTGGGCAGCAAGGTGCGCGCCCTCCGGACGATGAGCCTCGTGCTCGAGGAACGCACCCACCGTCCGGTGGTGCGGATCGGGCGGATCGCCGGACAGTACGCCAAGCCGCGTTCGCAGACGCACGAGACCGTCGGAGGCTCCTCCATCCCCACCTACCGCGGAGCTCTCGTCAACCATCCGTTCCCCTCCGTGCGCGCACGGGCCCACGAGCCCCAGCGCCTCCTGCGTGCCCACACCGCCGCGGAGACGATCACCCGCCAGCTCCGCTGCCTCGCCCCCGAGCAGGTCTGGACGAGTCACGAGGCGCTCGTCCTCGACTACGAGCTCCCGCAGGTGCGGCCGACCTCCGACGGCAGGGCCATGCTGAGCTCCGCGCACACCGTGTGGATCGGGGCACGGACGGCTCAGCGCGATCACGCTCACATCGCGCTGGCCGCCAGGGTCACCAATCCCGTGGGCCTCAAGGTCTCACCGACCACCACGCCGGCCGATCTCGCTGCGATCGTGGAGACGGTCGACCCGGACCGCGAGCACGGTCGGCTGATGCTCATCGCTCGCATGGGTTCGCGTGTCGACCGACTTCCCGGCCTCATGGAGGCGATCAAGAGGAAGGGTCACCCGGTCATCTGGATGTGCGACCCGATGCACGCCAACACCATGACCGCGGCCGACGGGCGCAAGACCCGCTATCTCGATGCCGTCGCCGCCGAGCTGGTGGCCTTCCAGCGCGCCGCTCGCTCGGCGGAGGTGGTGGCGGGCGGAGTCCACCTGGAGACGACGGTCGACGACGTCAGGGAATGCCTGCGCGACCCGCTCGACCAACGCGATGCCGGCGACAGGTACACCACGCTCTGCGACCCCCGCCTGACCACGGAACAGGCCGCCGAGGTGCTCGCACACTGGGAGGCGGCGGCATGAGCGGCGCCAACGTGCACTGGCAGCGGGCGCAGGCGATCCGGTACCAGATCCCCCACTCCGGCGAATATGCCCCGCCCGTCGTCTCCTGGCGGGCCGACACCTCCCGATCGGCGCTCCTGGTGCACGACATGCAGCGCTACTTCCTGGCGCGCTTCGACCTCGCGAGTCCCCCTGCGGCGGACCTCGTCGACAATGTCGACCGAACCATCGGGGCGGCTCGGCGTGCCGGCGTACCGGTGTTCTACACCGCTCAGCCGGGCGGCATGACGCCCGACCAGCGTGGCCTCCTCACTGACTTCTGGGGAGCCGGCATGACCGTATCGCCCGAGCACCGCCGCGTGGTCGACCGGCTCGCACCCCACGCGGGTGACGTGGTCCTCGACAAGTGGCGCTACTCGGCCTTCGTCCGCTCCCCACTGGAGTCGCACCTCCGGGAAGCCGGGCGGGACCAGCTCGTGCTCTGCGGCATCTACGCCCACGTCGGGGTGCTGGCGACCGCACTGGACGCCTACTCCCGCGACATCGAGACCTTCGTCCTCGCCGACGCCGTCGCCGACTTCGACCGTACCCAGCACCTGCAGGCCCTGGACTACGTCGCACGAACCTCGGCGCGAGTGACGACCACCGGGACCCTCCTCGCCGAATGGGACGAGCGATGAGGGGGCGGGACGGCGACGCGTTCGCCCTCATCATGAAGGACGGGATGGTGCACCGCTACGTCGGTGACTCGGTGATCTTCGAGGACCTCGACCAGGCGCGGTCCGAGCCGGGAGAACTGGTCATCGCCGTGCCGTTCCGCCAGGCGCTGAGAAGCGGCCGACCGGCCTCACCCGTCGAGAGGTCCGCCCGGGCCCACGTCTCGGCGATCCGCGTCCGCCACCGGGAGGAGATCAGCCTCGCCGACTTCCTGGGCAGCGACAGCTGCGGCGACGCCTCGCCGGTCCACCTCGCCGACGGCCACTTCGACATCGACGACGAGGACTACGCCCGGCGGGTCGCCGTCGTCGTGGATGAGGAGATCCGGACCGGTCACGGGTCGAACTTCGTGCTTCACCGCACCTATCGAGGGCGGATCCCCGCGCGCACCGTCCGATCGGATCTCTCGCTCTACCAAGCGCTGCTCCGGCGGGAGTCCGGTGCCTACTGGACCTTCCTCGTGCACTTCCCCGACCACAGCCTGGTCGGCGCCAGCCCCGAGCTGCACCTACGTCGCGATGCCGCGGGGATCACCACCATGAACCCCATCTCAGGGACCTATCGCTACCCACGCAGCGGCCCCGACGAGGACTCGTTGCGCGCATTCCTCCAGGACCCCAAGGAGCGCAACGAGCTCTACATGGTGGTCGACGAGGAGCTGAAGATCATGTCCGACCTCTGCGACGAACGACCCTGGATCTCCGCACCGCAGCTGCGCTTCATGGCACGCCTGGCGCACACCGAGTACCTCATCCACGGCTGCAGCTCGCTGCCGTGGGCCACGGCGCTGAGCCGGTCCCTGGTCGCACCCACCGTGCTCGGGAGCCCGTTGGAGTCTGCGTACCGGATGGCGTACCGCAACGACGCGAGTCCTCGGGGGTACTTCGGCGGCGTCCTGGCCCACGTCACGCCCGGAGGTCGCGGAAGCTTCGACTCCACGATCCTGATCCGCACGGCGTGCATCGAGGAGTCCGGAGACGTCTCCATCCCCGTGGGCTCGACGATCGTGCGCGACTCCGAGCCCACCCTCGAGGCGGCCGAGACGGCGGCGAAGGCCGCCGGCGTGCTCGCGGCCTTCGCTGAGCGTCCCCGGGACCCGCTCCACCAGCTGGCCAGCGAGTTGTTGGAGGAGCGCAGCGCCGACGTGGCGACGTTCTGGGAGCGCGGTGACCGGCGCGACCTCGACGTGCTGCTCCCGAACCGGCTCAGCGCACTCGTCGTGGACCACGAGGACCGGTTCACCGGGATGCTGGCGGCGCACCTCAGGTCCTTGGGACTCGAGGTCTCGGTCGTCACCGGCCGCCCGACCGCCGAGGAGCTGGCCGTCGCCGACCTCCTCGTCCTGGGGCCGGGGCCGGGCGACCCGAACGACGCCCTCGACCCGAGGATCGTCGCCGCCCGCGACCTGGCTCGGTGGGTCGTCGAGACACGCCGGGTACCCACCCTGGCGGTCTGTCTGTCCCACCAGCTGGTGTGTCGCGAGCTCGGACTGGAGGTACGCCGGCTGCCGCGCCCCAACCAGGGCAGCCAGCGAGACATCCCCCTCTTCGGCGACCGTGTCCGCGTCGGCTTCTACAACTCCTTCAGCGCCTACGCCGACGGCACGCAGCGTGCCGGTATCGAGGTCGCCAGCGACCCTACGACCGGCGAGGTGTACGCCGTGCGCGCCGACGGGATCTTCAGCGTGCAGTTCCACCCGGAGTCGGTCCTCAGCGTCGACGGCGCCGCGGTGCTGCGTCAGGCCGTGCTCGACCTGGTCGCGCGCGACTCCGCCGTCGCCTAGCGCGGTCCCACGCGTCCGCACAGCACGAAGGCCGGTCACCTGTGGTGACCGGCCTTCGACTTCGGTGGAGCTGAGGGGACTCGAACCCCTGACCCTCTGCATGCCATGCAGATGCGCTACCAGCTGCGCCACAGCCCCATTCAGTTGTGCTCCCCGCCGAAGCGGAGCAACCTGCGGAATACTAGCCAACCCTGGTCCCGGAGGTGAAATCCGGGGGTCGGTTTCGCTCAGAGGTTGTACGCCGCCAGGGCCCACTCCCCCGACGGGCGCTGCTCCAGCAGCACCCGCCCACAGTTGCCCAGCGCCCGCAGGTCGTGGGCGACGCGCGGCGGCCAGCCGAGGAAGGCGACGAGCCCGGTGCGGGTGGCGGCGCCGTGGGAGACGGCGACGCCGCACTCCCCCGGCCCGAGGGCGGCGACGAGGTCGTGCAGGGCGGCGACGAAGCGCCCGGCGACCTCCGCGGAGGTCTCGGCGCCGGGGATGTCGTCCCACGCACCGCGGCGGAAGCGCGCGAAGGCGTCGGCGTCCTGGGCCTCCAGCTCGGCGTGGGTGCGCCCCTGGAACGCGCCGAGGCGGAACTCCCGCAGCCGCTCGTCGTACGACGGCTCGAGGCCGCACTCCTTGGCGATGGTCTGCGCGGTGACCGCGGCGCGGGCCAGGTCGCTGGAGACGACCGCCGCCGGCGTGAGGGCGGCGACGAGGGGCGCGACGGCGCGGGCCTGCTCGAGGCCGACCTCGTCGAGCTCGGTGTCGAGCTGGCCCTGGACCCGGTGGGCGGCGTTCCAGGCGGTCCGGCCGTGCCGGACGAGGACGATCCGGCGGGGGCTCACTCGCCCGCGGAGCCGGCCGGGGCGGTGATCTCCGCGGGCAGCTCGATGAGCGGGCAGTCCCGCCAGAGCCGCTCGAGGGCGTAGAACTCGCGCTCCTCGGTGTGCTGGACGTGGATCACCACGTCGCCGTAGTCGAGCAGCACCCAGCGACCGTCGCGGTGGCCCTCGCGGCGGATCGGCTTGGCGCCGAGCTCGCGGAGCTTGTCCTCGACCTCCTCCACGATGGCGCGGACCTGGCGGTCGTTGCCGCCGGAGGCGAGCAGGAAGGCGTCGGTGATCGCTAGCTGCTCGCTGACGTCGAAGGCGAGCTGGTCGGTGGCGAGCTTGTCCGACGCCGCGACCGCGGCAGCGCGGATCAGCTCGACGGCGTGGTCGGAGGCGGTCATTCAGTGTCCGTTCTGGGTGGAGATCAGGTGGAGGTCAGTGGTCGGGGCCCGCGTAGAGCCCGTGCTTGGTGATGTACTGCACGACGCCGTCGGGCACGAGGTACCAGACCGGCTGGCCGGCCCGCTGCCGCTCCCGGCAGTCCGTGGAGGAGATCGCCAGCGCCGGCACCTCCACCATGGTCACACGATCGGACGGGATCTTCGCCAACGTCGCGGGGTCCATGTCCGCCCCGGGCCGGGTGCAGCCGACGAAGTGGGCCAGCTCGAAGGCGTCCTCCGCGTCGTGCCAGCTGAAGATGTCGGTGAGCGCGTCGGCACCGGTGATGAAGTAGAAGTCGGCCTCGGGCCGCTGCGCGCGCAGGTCCCGCAGCGTGTCCACCGTGTACGTCGGGCCGGCGCGGTCGATGTCGACGCGGCTGACCGTGAACCGGGGGTTCGCGGCGGTCGCGATGACCGTCATCAGGTAGCGGTGCTCGGCCGGCGAGACGTTGCGCTCCGCCTTCTGCCACGGCTGGCCCGTGGGCACGAAGACGACCTCGTCGAGGTCGAACCAGCCCTGCACCTCCGAGGCGGCCACCAGGTGACCGTGGTGGATGGGATCGAACGTGCCGCCCATCACGCCGATGCGGGTGCGGCCGTCCGGTCCCGGCACGGGATCAGCTGTGGTCGCGGCCGCCGCCGAACCACACCAGGCCGAGCAGCAGGAAGAGGAGGAAGGCCAGCACGCCGCCGCCGATGAACCAGGGGTTCACTGCGGGCTCGCCGTGCTCCTCCGCGGCGCGGACGACGGCGAGGGCGGTCAGGTTGATCTGGCTCAGCATGGCGGCATCGTATCCAACGTCAGCCGGCAGCGCGGCGGGAGGCGTCCCGACGGCAGCTTGCTGACCGCTCATGACGCCGCAGACGCGCTCGGCCAGTGTCAGTGGATGGCGAAGTCGACGCCCAGGAACAACAGCGTGAAACGCAGGGTCCGGCCCAGGAAGACGGTCGGGATGAAGGCCCACATCGGCATCTTCAGGATGCCGCCGATCGCCGCCATCGCGAGCAGCGGCGGGATGCCGGCGGAGGCGGCGAGGAACATGATCGCGGCGGCGTACCAGGGACGGCCCTGCATGCGGCCCATCCACTTGTCGTAGCTGGCCTTGATCTTGGGGCCGGAGAGCTTCTTCTGTGCCCAGGCGGACTCGGAGCCGCGGCGGGCCGCCTCGTAGACGACGACCTTGCCGACGGTGGCGCCGGCACCGGCGGCGATGCCCAGGGAGATCGCGGTCGCCGTACCGCCCTCGGCGGCACCGGCGCCGAGGATGTAGACCTCGATCGGCAGGAACGGGAGCAGGGCGGACGCGACGCTGAACGCGAACGTCGTCAGCCACAGGATCATGCGACCGCGGCCTCACGCTCGGGGACCGGGATGCCGAGCTGCAGCAGCCAGCGCAGCGACACGCACTTCAGCACGAGCAGGCCCACGGCGATGATCGTGCCCAGCCAGACCCAGCCGCTCACCAGGAGGATCACCGCGAAGGCACCGGAGTTGGCGGCCTTGCCGACGCGCGACCAGTTCCACAGGTAGATCCGGCGGTCGACGACGTGGAAGTAGTTGGGGCTGCGGATCGGCCAGGCGAGGAAGGCCAGCGAGAGGTACATGTCGATGACCATGAACTCGAACAGGTAGATCGCGATCGGGATGCCGATCCACGTCATCGGGTCGTCGTCGATCCAGCCGCCGGGCTGCAGCCAGACCAGGCCGACGTACAGCGCGCCGCAGCTGAGCCGGTCGCACATCATGTCGACGACCGCGCCCATCCGGGTCTCGCAGTCGCGCCAGCGCGCCCACTCGCCGTCGATGCTGTCGCCGACCCAGTAGGTCACCAGGCCGATGACGATCCAGGTCAGGCTCTCGTCGTACGCCGCCCAGACGGCGATCGCGAGGGTGATGACCGTGCGGACGAAGGTGATGATGGTGGCCCCGGTGAAGAGCCGTTCGACGGAGGGATCGGCGTAGATCCGGTCCGGGGAGCCTGCCATGCGGCGAAACCTACCGCGCGCCGGGAAGTGGCCCGACGACATCCCCCCAGGAGTACGCGGGATTCACTCTGCGTCCACCTGTGCGTCCTAGCGTCGCGGGCGTGATCTGGCTGGCCGTCGCCTTCGCCCTGGCGAGCGCCGCGACGACCGCGCTGTCGACCTCCACCCAGCACCTGGCGACCGGCCGGGCGCCCGCGGGCGCGGGGGTCGTCGACCTCATGCGCTTCCTCGTCCGACGCCCCGAGTGGCTGCTCGCGCTGTGCCTGGGCCCGGTCGGGTTCACCTTCCACGTGCTGGCCCTCGACAACGGCCCGATCGCGCTGGTCCAGCCGATCGCGATCATGGGCATCGTCTTCGCGGTGCCGATCCGGGCCGCCCTCGCGCGGAGCTGGCCCGCGCGCACCGAGCTGGTCGCGGTCGCGGTGACCGCGCTGGCGATCGCGGCCCTGCTGCTGGCCTCGGACGTGCGCTCGGTGAACACCCCGCCCCCGGCCCTGACGATGATCGCGGCCACCGCGGGCTCCTTCGTGCTCGCCCTCGCCACCCTGGCCGTGGCCGGCGCCGTGCGCGGACCCACCCCCCGGGCGTTCCTGCTGGGCTGCTCCTCGGGCGTGCTGTTCGGGCTGATGGCCGTGCTGATCGAGGCCTGCCAGCTCCGGTACGACGCGCACGGGCTCCTCGGCCTCGCCACCTCGTGGCTGCCCTACGCCCTCCTCGCCGCGGGCCTGGGCGGCATCTCGGTCAACCAGCTCGCCTACCGCTCGGCGCGCCTCTCGGCCTCCATGCCGGTGCTCAACGTCGTCAACGTGCTGCTGACGCTGGCCTTCGCGCACGGCGTGTTCCACGAGGTGCCGGACCACACGGTCGGCTCCGCGAGCGTCTCGGTGGCAGCGCTGGCCGCGATGGCGTGGGGCCTGTGGCGGCTAGCGCACGTGCCCGTCGCCGATGACGACGTACTTGGTGGAGGTCATCTCGGGCAGCCCCATCGGCCCGCGGGCGTGCAGCTTCTGGGTGCTGATGCCGATCTCGGCACCGAAGCCGAACTCGCCGCCGTCGGTGAACCGGGTGGAGGCGTTCACCAGCACCGCCGCTGAGTCGACCTCGGCCACGAAGCGCCGGGCCGCGCCCTGGTCCTCGGTGACGATCGCGTCGGTGTGCCCGCTGGACCAGGTGCGGATGTGCTCCAGCGCCGCATCCAGGTCCGGTACGACGCGAGCGGCGATGTCGAGGGAGAGGTACTCGCTCCCCCAGTCCTCGTCGGTCGCCGCGACCACGTCGTCGTAGGAGCCGAAGGCGTCGTCGCCGTGGATGGTCACGCCGGCTCCCTGGAGCGCCGCCACGACCTCGGGCAGGAACTCCTCGGCGACGTCCGCGTGCACCAGCAGCGACTCGGCGGCGTTGCACACGCTGGTGCGGTGGGTCTTGGCGTTGAGCACCAGCGGGAGCGCCTTGGCGAGGTCGGCGCCCTTGTCGACGTACACGTGGCAGTTGCCGACGCCGGTCTCGATGACGGGGACCGTGGACTCGTTCACCACCGACTGGATCAGCCCGGCGCCGCCGCGCGGGATGAGCACGTCGACCAGGCCGCGGGCGCGCATGAGGGCCTTGACGCTGTCGTGGGTGTCACCGGGCACGAGCTGGACGACGTCGGCGTCGAGACCGGAGGCGACCACCGCGTCGCGCAGCACCGCGACGATCGCCGCGTTGCTGGAGCGGGCCGAGGAGCTGCCCCGCAGCAGCACGGCGTTGCCGGACTTCAGGCAGATGCCGGCCGCGTCGGCGGTCACGTTGGGCCGAGCCTCGTAGATCATCCCGACGACCCCGAACGGCACCCGGACCTGGCGCAGCTCCAGGCCGTTGGCGAGCACGCCGCCGCGGACGACCTCGCCGACCGGGTCGGCCAGGCCGGCGACGTCCCGCAGACCCTGGGCCATGCCCGCGAGGCGCTCGTCGGTCAGCCGGAGGCGATCGATGATGTTGGCCGGGGTCCCCGCGGACTCCGCGCGGGCGACGTCCTCGGCGTTGGCCGCGAGCACCTCCGGTGCGCGCGCCAGGAGGGCGTCGGCCATCGCGTGCAGCGTGGCGTCCTTCTGCGCGCGGGTGGCGAGCGCCAGCCCACGGCTGGCGACCCGCGCCCGCTGGGCGACCTCACGAACGGCGACCTCGGCACTCATGGCACCAAGGATAGGGCGCTCAGCGGCAGGTGATCAGGCGCGGGCGCAGGGGCGGTACTTCGGCTCGATGCCCACCCGGTGCGTGACCCGCGCGCTGTTCCACATCGCGGTGAACTGGTCGTTGTAGGCCTTGACCGTCTTCGCGTCGTGGATCTCGAGCGTCACCTCGTCGCTGCTGAGCCCCGGCGGGGACCAGTTCTCCGAGCCGGTCCAGACCAGCCGGTCGCCGTGGCCGTTGTAGGCGCCGCTGACGGTGACGTACTTCAGGTGCGAGTAGCAGCTGGGGCCGTAGACCTCGACGTCCGCGTCCGAGGTGGAGGGGCGCGGCCCCCAGTCCCAGTCGGCCGCCTTCACGGGGATCTTCGCCCGGGTCAGGATCCCGACGACCTCCTTGCTCATCAGCGAGCCGATGACCCGGACCTGGCAGCCGTAGCTCTTGCGCAGGGCCAGCAGCTTGGCGAGCCGCTCGCCGCGGGCGGCGTACCACGCCCGCATGTTGACGGTGATGACGGTCTTGCCCGAGGAGTTGCCGAAGCCGGCAGGGGCGTTGCAGCTGACCTTGCTGAGCCGGACGTACGGCGCGTCGCCGACGGCCGCCCGCGTCGTCGCCACCCGGTTCTCGGTCGTCGTGGTGGACCCCGCGACCGGGCGCTGGTAGAAGGCCTTGATCTTGTCGCCGACGTAGGTCACGCGGCGCGGCGAGGCGGTCTGGTCCTTGCGGAGCTCGTCGAAGAGGTTCCACCAAGCGCTGAACAGGCCGACGTCGCCGGCGATGGCCACCGAGTCGTTCCACTGGCCGTACATCGCCGCGCCGCCGAGGTTGGAGGAGCTGCTGATGAACAGGCGCTTGGCCGTGCCGGTGCGGGTGAAGGAGGAGATCTTCAGGTGCATGTTGCCGTAGGCGCTGCCGTTGCGGCAGGCGTTCTTGCAGTAGACCAGGAAGCTCGACTTGTAGGGGTTCGTGCCGAGCCGTCCCTGCATCCGGCGCTCCAGGTTGCCCAGCAGGTTGGAGTTGACGATGACCTGGACCTTGACCCCGCGCTTGTGGGCCGCGAGCAGCTTGTCCGCCGTCGCGGTCACCGCGAGGTTGTAGGTCGCGATCCGGATCGTCTCCCCCGCCGGGGTGTGGTCGATCGCCTCGTTGACCCGGCGCACGATGCGGGCCTGCTGCTCGCTCGTGCCGTTGGGGTTGTTGAACGTCACGCCGAGGTAGGGGGACCAGGCGGCGGCGGCCTTCGCGGGCTGCACGGTGCCCTTCGGCGCGGCCTGGGCCGGCTGCCAGCCGGCGGCGACCAGGGCGAGGACCGTCGCGACGACCGCCACGAGGACGGTCGGGGCGATCCGGGACTTCGAGGTCTGCTGGCTCACCAAAGCACGGTATATCGGTCGAGTTTCATCCACCAAACGACACGCAACCGAATGCCGACGACGAGCGTCAGGACTAGCGGGGGAACACCCGTCTACCCAGGAGGAACCCGTGAAATTGCGTCTCGGCGCCATCGCCGCAGTCCTCACGACGACCGCGCTCGCCGCGCCCGCCGTCGTGGAAGCACCCGCCCAGGCCGAGCCGGCACCCGGCTCGCCGGTGGCCCTGACCGGACCCGGCACGGTCGTCCTGACGACCTACGACGGCACCCTGTACGGCGACCTCGGGCTCAACCTGGTCGCCCGCGACCGGGCGTTCGAGATCCGCTCCCAGCGGCCGTCGTACACCACGCCCATCCGGACGGTGTGGCAGTCCCCGTCCGGGCCGGTGACCCTGCCGGTCCAGGAGCGCTGGGACTCCCTCGACGGGTTCATCAACCTCGCCGTGAAGCGGGCCTCCGACGGCAAGGTCGTGCGCACCCGGCACCTCGACATCTGCCTCAACGCCTGGAACACCCAGCGCACCCGCCCGGACGCCCCGCTGCGCTCGCCCTACCCGCAGGGCTGCCCAGGGAACCCGTTCACCCGCGGCTCCGTGCAGGGCATCCAGCAGGGGTGGGTCAGCAACGTCGAGGCCAACGACCCGACCCTGCGGCTGGCGCCCGGCACCTACACCGTCGTCGCCCGGATCGCCCGGCCCTACGCCGACGCGCTCGGCGTCACCTCCACCGACGCGGCACGCACCTACAAGCTGGTCGTGCGCCAGGAGACCGAGGAGGGCGTCGAACGGCCCGGGGCCCACCGCACCCGCCCCCGCACCTCCGGGGACGACACGGTGACCCGGGCGCGGCCCGCCACGAAGCCGCGCACCGAGCGCGCGGGCGCCCCGACGGACGCCGTACCGGACCTGCGGTCGCTGCCGGCCTTCGGGATGCAGATCTCCGAGGACAGCCGCTACCTGCAGTTCTCCGCCACCGTGTGGAACGCCGGCGACGGCCCGATGGTCGTCGACGGCTTCCGGCGCGGCACCACCGACGTGATGGACGCCTACCAGTACTTCATCGACAGCGACGGCAACCAGACCGGCTACCGCAAGGTCGGCACGATGATCTGGCACAAGGCGCCCACCCACAACCACTGGCACTTCAAGGACTTCGCCAAGTACTCCCTCCTGCGCGCCGACAAGACCGAGGTCGTGGTGTCCCGCAAGGAGTCGTTCTGCCTGGCCAACACCGACGCCGTCGACTACACCGTGCCGGGCGCCGACTGGCAGCCGGAGAACACCGACCTGCACACCTCCTGCGGCGACCGCGGCTCGATCTCGCTGCGCGAGGTGCTCTCCCCCGGCTCTGGCGACACCTACCAGCAGTTCCGCGCCGGCCAGTCCTTCCGGATCGACAACCTGCCCAACGGCGACTACTACATCGCCGTCGAGGCCAACCCCAACCGCAACCTCGTCGAGGCCAGCACCGGCAACAACCGGGCCCTGCGCAAGATCCGGATCAGCGGGACGCCCGGGCACCGCAAGGTGACCTCCTACAAGGTCGGGCTCGTCGACGACCACGGGTACGGGATCGACGACGAGGAGCACTGAGGGCTCCCCCGCCACCCGCCGGCCTGCGGACCGGGGGCATGCGGTTTGGTCCCAAACCGCATCAATTCGGGGCTGGGACGTGCGGTCTGTGCCCATTCGACCGATCCAAGGGTCGGGTGGGCGGCGGGAGACCGGGCGGGCGGGCAGGTCTCCGCGGGCTGCAGGAATACCCGGTTAACCGGGGATTCCTGCAGCACCGCCGCCCGCCTTCCGCCCCCAAACGCCACGAGGGCCGCGGCGACCACATGGTCACCGCGGCCCTCGTCGGAGCCGGAGCCGGGCCCGGAGGCCCGGGTCGCTCAGCCCTTGCGCTTCTCGATCTCCGAGGTCACGGCGGGCAGCACGGAGTGCAGGTCGCCCACGACGCCGAAGTCGACGAGCTCGAAGATCGGCGCCTCCTCGTCCTTGTTGACCGCGACGATGGTCTTCGAGGTCTGCATGCCGGCCCGGTGCTGGATCGCGCCGGAGATGCCGTTGGCGACGTACAGCTGCGGGGAGACGACCTTGCCGGTCTGGCCGACCTGGAAGGTGTGCGGCTTCCAGCCGGAGTCGACGGCGGCACGCGAGGCGCCGACGGCGGCACCGAGGGAGTCGGCGAGGGCCTCGACGGCGGTGAAGTCACCGCCGGTGCCACGACCACCGGAGACCACGATGGCGGCCTCGGTGAGCTCGGGGCGACCGGTCGCCTGGCGCGGCTGGGCGGCCACGATCTGGGCGGTCTTCGCGGCGTCGGAGATGGTCGCGGAGAACTGCTCGACCGCACCGGCGCCGTCACCCTGCTCGGGCGCCGCGGCGTTGGGCTTGACCGCGATGATCGGGGTGCCCTTGACGACCTTGGCGTCGACGGTGAAGTTGCCGGCGAAGACCGACTGGGTGGTGACGATCGTGTCGCCCTCGACCTTGACGTCGACGGCGTCGGTGATCAGGCCCGAGGAGAGCTTGATCGCGAGACGACCGGCGATCTCCTTGCCCTCGGCCGAGGCCGGGATCAGGATCGCGGCGGGCGAGGCCTGCTCGGCGAGCTGCTGGAGCACCTCGGCCTTCGGGGCCACGAGGTAGCCCTTGATCTCCGCGTCGTCGACGACGTAGACCTTGTCGGCGCCGTAGCCCTTGACCGCCTCGGCGGCGGCGTCGGCCTTGTCGGCACCACCGATGAACACGGCCGACGGGGAGCCGATCCGCTTGGCGATCGCGAGCAGCTCGTACGTCGGCTTGCGGACCGCGCCGTCGACGTGGTCGACGAGAACCAGAACTTCAGACATTTTCGCTTCGTTCCCTTCGGCGCTTCTCAGATGAACTTCTTGGACGCGAGGAAGTCGACCAGCGCGGTGGCGCCCGAGCCGTCCTCGTCCTTGACGATCTCGCCGGCGGTCCGCGGCGGGCGGGCGGCGGTGGCCTCGACCGTGGTCCAGGCGGCGTCCAGCCCGACCTCACCGGCGTCGACGCCGATGTCGGACAGCGAGAGGGTCTCCAGCGGCTTCTTCTTGGCCGCCATGATGCCCTTGAACGACGGGTAGCGGGCCTCGCCCGACTGGTCGGTCACCGACAGGACCAGCGGCAGCGTGCCGCCGATGACCTCGGTGGCGGTGTCGCCGTCGCGCTTGATGCGGACCTGGTCGCCCTGGGTCTCGACGACCGCGGCGAGGGTGACCTGCGGCAGGTTGAGGCGCTCGGCCAGCATGGCCGGCACGACGCTCATGCCACCGTCGGTCGACGCGAGGCCGCCGACGATGAGCTCCGGGACGCCGATCTTCTCGATGGCCTTGGCGAGCACCAGCGAGGTCGCGACAGCGTCGGAGCCGGCGATCGCGTCGTCGGAGACGTGGACGGCCTTGTCGGCACCCATCTGCAGGGCCTTGCGAACGGCGGCCTCGGCCTCGGCCGGACCGACGGTCAGCGCGGTGACGGTGATCTCCTCGTCCGCGCGCTTCTCCTTGATCTGGAGGGCCTGCTCGACGGCGTACTCGTCGAGCTCGGACAGCAGGCCGTCGACGCCGACGCGGTCGACGGTGTTGTCCGCCTCGAACTTGCGGTCGCCCGTCGCGTCCGGGACGTACTTCACAAGGACGACAATGTTGGAGAGAGTCATGGTTGTGGCCGGACCGGCCCCTTCCTGTGCTTCGTGGGTCCCTGCCGCGGGGTCCGCGCAGGGAGCAACTTCTGCCGTTGAGGGCAACATTCGCAGGTTACCGCCCGGTCACCAGCGGCGGGAACCGCGTCTCAGTGGACTACCTCACACCCACCGAGCCCCATCGAGCGCTACCGGGCTCTATCGGGCCCTGTCGGGCCCGGTGCTGCGCCAGGGCGTCGCGTCAGGGGCGGACCAGCCGCTCGAGGATCCGCCCCACGACGAGGTAGACCACGCACGCGATGCCGTAGTTGAACAGCGCCGTCTTGACCGCGCCGTTCGGGTCCTCGAACGCCTTGACCGGGTTGTCCAGGTCGAAGAAGCCGAGGTCGAAGCTGTTGGCCAGGTCCCGCACCAGCTGGACCAGCCCGTTGTCCTCGTTGGCCTCCAGGGCGTACGAGAACGCCGCGGCCGCCAGGATCAGGGCCAGGGTGACGCACACGATCCAGATCGTGCGGGCCACGTTGTCGCGCACGCGCGTCGCGACCAGGCTCCGGCTCCCCGAGCCCTTGCCGGTCGCCTCAGCAGGTTCGACTGCCTTGTCGTCCTCCGCCATCACTGCTCACCGTCCTTCGAAGGTGGCTTTGCCCGGCCCGTTGTCGATGAAGGACTGCATGCCGGTCCTGCTGTCCTGGGTGGCGAAGACCGCCGAGAAGTGCTGGCGCTCGATCTGCAGGCCCGTCTCGAGGTCCGCCTCGGTGCCGCGGTCCACGGACTCCTTGATCGCGCGCAGGGCGTACGGCGCCGCGGTGGCGAACCTCGCCGCCCACGCCCGCGCCTCGTCGTACACGTCGGCGGCGGGGACGACGCGGTCGACCAGCCCGATCGCGAGCGCCTCCTCCGCCTTCACGAACCGGCCCGTGTAGAGCAGGTCCTTGGCCTTGGCCGGCCCCACCAGGCGGGGCAGGCGCTGGGTGCCGCCGGCGCCGGGGATGATGCCGAGCAGGACCTCGGGCTGGCCGAGCACGGCGTTGTCGGCGGCGAAGCGGACGTCCGCGGCGAGCGCCAGCTCGCAGCCGCCGCCGAGGGCGTAGCCGTTGACGGCCGCCACGACCGGCTTCGGGATGCGGGCGACGGCGTTGACCGCGCCCTGGAGCTTCTCGACCCGGTCGACCATGTCGGTGTACGACATGTCGGCCATCTCCTTGACGTCGTTGCCGGCGGCGAAGACCTTCTCGCCACCCCACACGACGACGGCGCGGACGTCGGCCCGGTCGGTGGCCTCGGCCGCGGCGAGCCGGAGCTCGTCCTGGACCTGGATGCTGATGGCGTTCATCGCCTTGGCTCGGTCGAGCCGGATGGTCCCGACACCGTCGGCCACCTCCAGGCGCACGAACTCGCTGGTCATCTGCTCCCTCTCACTGGTCGATGCAGGGTTGGGCCCCCCGTCCCGCATTCTGCCGTGACCCCGCGGTGCAGGTCACACGAACCCGCCACTTGGGCGGGTCGGCGTGACCGGACCCGGCATGATGGCCCGGTGACCCCCAGCCTGTGGAGAGCTCTCGGCGAGCAGGCCGAGGTCTGGCCCGGCCGCAACTGGCCCCTCGGTGCGACCTGGTCGGAGACGTCGACGAACTTCGCCGTGTACGCCCCCAACGCGACCGGCGTGTGGCTCTGCGTCGCTCTCGAGGGCCCCGGCGAGGCGGAGCGGCGCTACGCCCTGAGCGAGCAGTCGCTCGGCATCTGGCACGGCGCCCTGCCCGACATCGCGCCGGGCACCCGCTACGGCTACCGCGTCGAGGGCCCCGACGACCCCGAGCAGGGGCTGCGCTTCGACGCCGCCGTGCTGCTGCTCGACCCCTACGCGCTCGCCGTCAGCGGCGACGCCGGCGCCGCGTGGAGCGTCGTCGTCGACCCGTCGTTCGACTGGCAGGGCGACACCCCGATCCGCCGCCGCTTCCTCGACACCGTGATCTACGAGCTGCACGTCAAGGGGTTCACCCGGCTGCACGACCGGATCCCCGAGGAGGTCCGCGGGACGTACGCCGGGCTGGGCCACCCGGTCGTCACGGACTACCTGCGCGACCTCGGCGTCACCGCGGTCGAGCTGCTGCCGGTCCACCAGTTCTTCTCCGAGCCCGCCCTCGTCGAGCGCGACAGCGTCAACTACTGGGGCTACAACTCGATCGGGTACTTCGCCCCGCACGGCGCCTACGCCGCGGGCGGTGACCGGGGTCAGCAGGTCACCGAGTTCAAGGAGATGGTCCGCAACCTGCACGCCGCCGGGATCGAGGTGATCCTCGACGTCGTCTACAACCACACCGCCGAGGCGGGGCCGGACGGGCCGACGTACTCCTTCCGGGGCTTCGACGATCGCGGGTTCTACCGCCGCATCCCGCCCGGCACCCACCAGGAGTACGACGACACGTACTGGGACGTGACCGGCTGCGGCAACACCGTCAACACCGAGGACCCGCTCGCGCTGCGGCTGATCCTGGACTCCCTGCGGTACTGGGTCACCGAGATGCACGTCGACGGCTTCCGCTTCGACCTCATGTCCGCGCTGACCCGCACCGCCGGCGTGAACGTGGTGCGCGTCGACATGGCCTGCAAGCTGCTGACCGCCATCGGCCAGGACCCCGTGCTGCGTCACGTGAAGCTGATCGCCGAGCCGTGGGACGTGTCGATGGACGGCTACCTCGTCGGCGGCATGCCGCCGCCGTGGGTGGAGTGGAACGACCAGTACCGCGACACGATCCGCGACTTCTGGCGCGGCCAGAGCCACGGCACGCAGGCCGTGGCGACCCGGCTCGCCGGCTCCTCGGACCTGTACGCCGACGACGGCCGCTCGGCGTACAACTCGGTCAACTTCGTCACCGCCCACGACGGCTTCACGGTGCGGGACCTGGTGTCGTACGACCACAAGCACAACGAGGCCAACGGCGAGGACAACCGCGACGGCACCGACAACAACCGCTCCTGGAACCACGGTGTCGAGGGCGAGACCGACGACGCCGAGATCGTCGCGCTGCGGCGACGGCAGGCGGCGAACCTGATGGCGACGCTGTGCCTGTCCAACGGCGTGCCGATGCTGACCGCCGGCGACGAGCGCGGGCGCACCCAGGGCGGCAACAACAACGCCTACTGCCAGGACAACGAGATCTCCTGGGTCGACTGGCGTCCCGACGACGCGTGGCTCGACGTCTACGAGGTCACCAAGCAGGCCCTGCGCCTGCGGCGTGAGCACCCTGCGCTGCGCCAGCGGCACTGGTTCGAGGGGCGGCCCACCATCGTCGGCGGGCCCAAGGACCTGGCCTGGCTGCACCCCAGCGGGCGCGAGATGACCGACGAGGACTGGTACGACGGCGGGCAGCGCACGATCGGGATGTTCGTCTCCGGGCGGCCGCTGCGCACCCCCGGCCCGCGCGGGGAGCAGCAGATCGACACGTCCTTCCTGCTGTGGTTCCACGCCGGGGCGGAGCCCGTCGAGGTCTACCTCCCCGACAACGACTGGGTGTCCTCGGGGCGGGTCGTGCTCTCCACCGAGGCCGGGCTCCCGGTGGGGCACCAGGTCGGCGTGGGCGAGGTGATCACCCTCGGGCCGCGGAGCGTGGTGGTGATGCAGGAGGCCGCCGACTAGGTTGGCGTGACCCACTGCACATCCTTCTCGGGAGGTCACCCATGCCCCGCCCCAGGTCCGCCCTCGGCGCCGTCCTCACCGCGGCCGTCGCCGCCGGGCTCACCGCGAGCCTCACCCTCAGTCCCGCCGCGTCGGCACCACCTGTCGCGGACTCCCCCGGCGTCGTACCGGCGGTGGCCGGCGAGCCGACGGCGAGCGCCGACCTCCGCGACCAGGTCGCCGCCCTGCCGGGCGTCTCGTCGGTCACCGAGGCGACCGCGCCCGCGGGCTACCGGTTCTTCAAGATCACGTTCCGCCAGCAGGTCGACCATCGCAACCCGCGGGCCGGCACCTTCGAGCAGCGGCTCTCGCTGCTCCACAAGGACGCCGCGCGGCCGATGGTGATGTACACCAGCGGCTACAACCTGTCCTCGAACCCCAGCCGCAGCGAGCCGACGCAGATCGTCGACGGCAACCAGCTCAGCATGGAGTACCGGTTCTTCGAGCCCTCCATCCCCACCCGCCCGGACTGGCCGAAGCAGCTCACCATCTGGCAGGCCGCGGCCGACCAGCACGCGATCATCCGCTCCTTCAAGCGGCTCTACCGGGCGCACTGGTTGACCACGGGCGGCTCGAAGGGCGGCATGACCGCGACGTACCACCGCCGGTTCTTCCCCGGCGACGTCGACGGCACCATCCCCTACGTCGCGCCCAACGACGTCGACAACGACCGCGACTCCTACAACGAGTTCCTCGCCAACGTGGGCACCGACCCGGCCTGTCGGGCCGCGCTCACCGCCGTCCAGCGCCGGATCCTCGGCCCCGACCGGGCCTGGTTCCTCGAGCGGACCCGGCAGGACGCGCTCGCCACCGGCGACACGTGGAACGTGCTCGGCAGCCTGGACCGCGGCATGGAGACCGCGGTCGTCGACCTGTACTTCACCTTCTGGCAGTACTCGCCGCAGTCGGCCTGCGCATCAGTGCCGACGGCCGCGGCGACCAACGAGCAGGTCTGGGACTGGACCCAGGGCGTCGTACCGCTGACGGGGTACCTCGACCAGGGGCTCCTCGGCACCCTGCCGTACTACTACCAGGCGGCCTACCAGCTCGGCTGGTACGAGGCCTACGAGGCGCCGCTCGCCGACGTCCTGCACTTCCCCGGCGGCTGGGGCGGCGCCAACTTCGTGCCCGACGAGCTCAAGCCGATCCGCTTCGACCGCCGCGCGATGCCCGACATCGACCGCTGGGTCCGCACCCGCTCCACCGAGATGCTCTACGTGTACGGCGGCAACGACCCCTGGGGCGCCGAGCAGTTCACCTGCGGCAAGCGCGCGGAGCGGCGTGAGTGCTCCGTGCATGTCGTCGCCGGCGGCACCCACGGGGCCCGGATCGCCCAGCTCCCCGAGGCCGAGCGGCTGAAGGTCACCGCGCAGATCCTCGACTGGGCCGGGCTCGGCACCTCCGACAAGGCATCGAAGGCGATCGCCCGGGACGGGCTGCCCGTGCGGAACGCGCGGCTCGACCGCACGCCGGACTACCTGCGCCCGCCCGGTCGCTGATCCAGCGTCCCCGCCCGGCCGGTCGTCCGACCGGGCGGGGACGGAGCGACGTCAGTCGTTGCGAGTCGCCATCGCCAGCACGTGGAGACGCGGCACCCCGGAGCAGCCGCGCAGCAGGCTGGTCCCGGTGCTCGGCAGCCCGACCTCCTTCAGCACCTTGCCCCGGTGGGCCTGCGCCACGTCGACCTCCATGACGTAGAGCTTCGTCTCACCATTCACGACGGCCGCTGGTGAACCACTCGCATAGGCCGGCATCGCGATCGGCGTCAACGTGGTGGTCGATGACGCCGACCACACAGGAACGGGCCCGCTCAGCTCGGGATTGGTCGTGACGGTCGCGGTCGTGCCCGGCACCTGGTGCACCAGGTCGAAGAGCCGACGTTGCGTCGGCGCCACCGGCGCACAGGATGCGGCCACCAGGAAGTCCACGTGGTCCGTCACCGTGCCGGAGGGCAGCACGATGGACTGGCCGGCGGCGATCACGTTGTCGTAGACACCCTGTGTCACCTGCGGGATCACGAACGTCGTGGTGACGTCCTTGGTGTCGTCGGCGTTCCGGAAGGTCGGCGTGAAGCTGCCGCCGGGGACGATGCCCACCGCAGCGAGCTTCTGTGCCGAGAGAGCCTTCGTCGTGCCCGGCTCCAGGGAAGCGGCAGCTCCGCCCTCGCTCGCGATGCCGTTGTTGTTGAACGCCGCCGCCAGGTTCTCCTGGATCGTCGCACCGGGCTGCCCGTACGAGCCCTCCTGGATCTTCGCGACGGTCAGGTAGTCGAGCTTCACGGTCTGCGGGGCGGTCGCCGTCGCGTCCGGGAAGGCGATCCTGACCTTGTAGTCCCGGTCCGCTTCCAGGTCATAGCCACCCATCGGTTGGTAGAGGCGTCCCGAGGTCGCCGCAGCGGTGTCGACGGCCACGACTACTTCCTCGGCCTGGATTAGGCTGGTGCTGACATGAAGCGCCTACATCCGAACTCGTCTTGGGTTGGAGACGAAGAGATCCTAGACGACGAGATCGTCTTCGTCGCCACGCGTGAAGAGCTCGTGCTACTCGCAAACGGACTCAACGAGGCTTTGGAAGCAGTCGACGACTGGGAGTTCGGTCCAAGGCTTGGCAGTTCACCGAAAGAGGCTCGGGCGCTTCGATCGAAGGTTCGCGATCTGCTGCGGGAGACCAGCCTGCCGGAGTAGCCGCTTGCGGCTTGGCCGCCGCAGGGTGGTGAGACTTGTGTCGGCCGATCTGCTGACGGTTACGAGCTCGGACTGCGAGATCAGTTGGTCTTCGGATCGCTCGTCAGGGCGCAGAGAATCGCCGGTGCCGGTCGAACCCCGGCACAGGTACCGCCAGCACCGCGAAAGCGCCTATCAGTCGGGGCGGTCTGCGATCTTCCAGCCCGCCCACGCGGAGGCCGAAGCAAGGACTGACTGAGCGAACTCAGTATTCGCTCGGAACGACAAGCCAGCCAATGAATGGGCAACAGGACATCACCGACATGGCCCCCAGCGACGGCCGCGATCCCTCAATGACGGGCATCTAATCGATCTCGATTACTGGGCCACCGACGAGCGTGGAGGAGCTCCGCCACGTGCGCGACGGGCCGCTCAAGTCGTGGAGCACGAGGTCGCCCGTAGGTCACGCAACCAGCGGCAGCACTGTCTACCCATTGGCCGAAGTCCGAGCCTGTCTCAGTACCACTCCGAATGGCCCAATCTGTGAACGACGGGTCGCGCTGCCAAGAGCGGGACCGGTCCCCCGCTCGTCGCAATCAGGAGTTGCCTCACTAGCTGTGACGTCCAGGGAGGTTGTACCGCCCGGCGTCGGTCAGCCTGTCTGACAGAAGAAGGCCTCCGGTTGTGAAGTGGAGCTGTCTAAGAACCGCTTCACCCGACCGAAGGCCCTCATGTCCCACGCTAACGCTGCCCTGACCCCACGCGCTCGTTTGCGTCGCTCAGCTCATCGTCGACCACGGCTGGACACACGCCGCGGCGGCCAAGATGTTCATGGTCGCCCCACGCACAGCGAAGAAGTGGACTGAGCGGTATCGCGCCGAAGGTGCTGCTGGCATGAACGACCGCAGCTCGCGCCCGCACTCAAGTCCGACGATGACCAGCCCGGAGCTGGTCCGGCGGATCGTGCGACTGCGCTGGCGGCACCGGCTCGGGCCGGTCCAGATCGCCGGCCAGCTCGGGATGCTGGCATCGACAGTGCACGCCGTGCTGGTCCGTTGCCGGGTCGACCGCCTATCCCACATCGACCGCGTCACCGGCGAACCGCTGCGCCGCTAAGAACACCCACACCCGGGGTCGTTGATCCAGGTCGATGTCACCAAGTTCGGAAACATCCCTAACGGTGGCGGCTGGCGCTACCTGGGCAAGCAGCAGGGCGATCGCAACCGCGCGGCAACCGACACCCAGCGTCGCAAGGGCTATGTACGCGGGCCACTGATGGGGACCGCGTTCGTGCATACCGTGATCGACGACCACTCCCGCGTGGCCTACGCCGAGATCCACGCCGACGAGAAGGCCGCCACCGCGATCGGAGTCCTCCAAAGGGCAGCCGCCTGGTTTGCCGACTACGGCGTCACGGTCGAGCGTGTGCTGACGGACAACGGCTCGGCCTACCGCTCCCACGCTTGGCGCGAGGCCTGGCTGCCTGGGCGTGATACCGGAACGAACACGTCCGTACCGGCCCCAGACCAACGGCAAGATCGACGCCACCGCACCCTCGCCGACGGCTGGGCCTACGCCCGCTTCTACGACTCAGAAACCGCCCGCCGAGCAGCCTTGCCCGACACCGCGATCGGAGGCCGGCCACCGATCACCCGGATGACCAACCTCCCTGGACATCACAACTAGCCACGCTGAGGCACCGCTCAGGCCAGCGCCACGACCCCCAGCTCCGCCGGCGCGACCAGCAACGGATGCTTCGGCAGCACCCGCACGGTGTACCCGAACGGCCCCGGCCGCCCGAGCGCGAGGTCGCCGTCGAAGCGGTGGCGTCCGCCGTCGTACGACTCGACGAGGCGCAGGGGGGCGACGGCGGGGTCGCGCAGGTCGTCCTCGGCGTCGACGCGGCCGTGGACGAGCTGGACCTCGACGTCGTCGGGGTGGAGGTCGCCCAGGGCGACGTAGGCGTGGACGTCGAGGCCGGCGCCGACCTCGGTGACGTCGCCGACGCCGTGGGCCTCGACGTGCTCGACGCGGACGCCGGGCCAGGCGGCGCGGACGCGGGTCTTCCACTCGGCCAGGGAGCGGGCCCCGTCGGGGACGGCGGCCAAGGACCGTGAGTAGGCGGCGGCGGGGGCGTAGAGACGGTCGATGTAGTCGCGGACCATGCGGGTGGCGAGGACCTTGGGGCCGAGGGCGGACCAGGTGTGGCGCAGCATCTCGACCCAACGGGTGGGCACGCCCTCGGAGTCGACGTCGTAGAAGCGCGGGGCGACGTCGTTCTCGATGAGGTCGTAGAGGGCGGCGGCCTCGAGGTCGTCGCGCTTGTCGGAGTAGTCCTCCAGGCCGTCGGCGGACGGGATGGGCCAGCCGAACTCGGGCTCGTACCACTCGTCCCACCAGCCGTCGAGGATCGACAGGTTGAGGCCGCCGTTGAGCGCGGCCTTCATGCCGGAGGTGCCGCACGCCTCGTAGGGGCGCAGCGGGTTGTTCAGCCACACGTCGCAGCCCGGGTAGAGCGGCTGGGCGAGGGCGATGTCGTAGTTGGGCAGGAAGACGATGCGGTGGCGCACGTCCTCGGCGTCGGCGAAGCGGACGAGCTCCTGGATCAGCCGCTTGCCGCCGTCGTCGGCGGGGTGGGCCTTGCCGGCGACGACGAGCTGGACCGGACGCTCGGGGTGCAGCAGCAGGGACTTCAGCCGGGCGGGGTCGCGCAGCATCAACGTCAGCCGCTTGTACGACGGCACGCGCCGCGCGAACCCGATGGTCAGCACGTCGGGGTCGAGGGCCTCGTCGATCCAGCCGAGCTCGGCGGGTGCGGCGCCGCGCTTCTCCCACGACTTGCGCAGCCGGCGGCGGGCGTCGGCGACGAGGCGCTCGCGCAGCATCCGCTTCGTGCGCCACACGTCGGGGCCGGGCACCTTGTCGAAGGCGGCCCAGAACGCCTCGGTGTCGTCGGCCTCCGGGTCCGCACCCTGGGCGGCGCCGAGGGCGAGCACCTCCGGGGCGACCCAGGTGGGCGCGTGCACGCCGTTGGTGATGGAGGTGATCGGGACCTCGGCCTCGTCGAAGGCGGGCCACAGGCCGTTGAACATGCCGCGGCTCACGTGGCCGTGCAGCTGGGAGACGCCGTTGGCGCGCTGGGCGAGGCGGAAGCCCATGACAGCCATGTTGAAGACGCCAGGGTCGCCGCCGTCGTAGTCCTCGGCGCCGAGGCCGAGCACCAGGTCGACGGGTACGCCGGGGGTGGCGCCCTGGTCGCCGAGGTACTGCTCCACCAGCGTCCGCGGGAAGCGGTCGATGCCGGCCGGCACGGGCGTGTGGGTGGTGAAGACCGTGGAGGTGCGCCCGATCTCCAGCGCGGTGGCGAAGTCGACCTCGCCGCCGGAGGTGAGCTCGCGGATCCGCTCCACGCCGAGGAAGCCGGCGTGGCCCTCGTTGGTGTGGAAGACCTCGGGGGCGGGGGCACCGGTGATCCGCGCGTAGGCCCGCAGCGCGCGGACCCCGCCGACGCCGAGGAGCAGCTCCTGGCGCAGCCGGTGCTCGGTGTTGCCGCCGTAGAGCCGGTCGGTGATCAGCCGGTACTGCTCGGGGTTGGCCTCAAAGTCGGTGTCGAGCAGCAGCAGCGGGACCCGCCCGACGGAGGCGACCCAGATCTGCGCGAGCAGCTCGGGCCCGCCGGGCAGACGCAGGGACACGGTGGCGCGCTCGCCGGACTCCTCGCGCAGCAGCGAGATCGGCAGCCCGTCGGGGTCGAGCACCGGGTAGGACTCGACCTGCCACGCCTCGTGGGACAGGGCCTGCTTGAAGTAGCCGTGGCGGTAGAGCAGGCCGACGCCGACGATCGGCGCGCCGAGGTCGCTGGCGGCCTTGAGGTGGTCGCCGGCGAGGATGCCGAGACCGCCGGAGTACTGCGGCAGCACGGCGGTGATGCCGAACTCCGGGGAGAAGTAGGCGATCGAGGCGGGCCAGGTCTCCTCGGGCGCGGCAGCGGAGGCGCGCTGGTACCACCGCTCCCCCGTGAGGTACGACGCCAGGTCGGCCCCCACGTCCGCGACCCGGGCGACGTAGGACTCGTCGGCCGCCAGCTCCGCCCACCGCTGCGCGGGCACCTCGCCGAGGAGGCGCAGCGGGTCGTGGCCCACGCCCTGCCACAGCGCGGGGTCGATCTCCGCGAAGAGCGCCTGGGTCGGTGGGTGCCACGACCAGCGCAGGTTGGCGGCGAGCTCACCGAGACCGGCGAGCGCGTCGGGCAGGACGGGGCGGACCGTGAACCTCCGGATCGCACGCATGGGTCCGACGTTAGCGAAGCCGACTTGAACGATCCAATGATTCGGGACCAGAACTGGTTGCAGATCCGGCGTAACCCCGGGACGCGGGCCGGGTTGTACCTGGCAGCGGACGGGCGAGGCGGGTCATGGGGGCTTCCTCGCCCGTCCTGACTTTTCTCCTCCCGCATTCCCCGCGGGCCTAGGCTGAGCCGCGATGAGCACCCCACTGCGTTCCGTCGCCGACCACCAGCACCACGTCGCCGCGCTGCTCGCCCGCCCGGGCGCGTGGCCGACCGAGCGGGTCCCGCTCGGCGAGGCCCGCGGACGGGTGCTGGCCGCCGCGGTCACCGCGGCCGAGCAGCTGCCGTCCTTCGACAACTCCGGGATGGACGGGTACGCCGTCCGGGCCGCCGAGGTCGCGGGCGCGTCGGCCGAGCACCCGGTCCGGCTGCCGGTGGCGGGCGACGTGCCGGCCGGGGCGCCCGTCGGCGACCTCGCCCCGGGCACGGCGGTGCGGATCATGACGGGTGCCCCCGTGCCCCGCGGTGCGGACGCGGTGGTGGAGGTCGAGGTGACCGACGGCGGCACCGAGACCGTCACGATCACCGCGGCCCGGGAGCACGGCAGCTTCGTGCGCCCCGCGGGCGGCGACGTCGCGGTCGGCGACGAGGTGCTCGCCGCGGGCGCCGTGCTCGGCGCGGCCCAGCTCGGGGTCCTGGCCGCGCTCGGCGTCGACGAGGTCGAGGTACGCCGTCGCCCCCGCGTGCTCGTCGTCTCCACCGGCTCGGAGCTGGCCGAGGAGCCGGAGCCCGGCTCGGGGCAGATCCGCGACGCCAACGGGATGCTGCTGTCCGCCGCCGTCGAGGACGCCGGCGCGGTCGCCGTACGACGCCTCTGGGTCGCCGACGACGTGGGCGGCTTCCTCGCCCGGATCGACGACGAGCTGTCGAGCGGCGACGTGGACCTCGTGCTGACCTCCGGCGGCGTGAGCGCCGGCGCCTACGAGGTGGTCAAGGACGCGCTCGGCCCGCGCGGGGTGGAGTTCACGAAGGTCGCGATGCAGCCGGGCATGCCGCAGGGCTCCGGGCTGGTCGCCGACGTCCCGGTGGTCTGCCTGCCGGGCAACCCGGTGAGCGCGCTCACCTCCTTCGAGGTGTTCGTGCGCCCGGCCCTGCGGGCGGCGTACGGCCATCCCCTCCCCCACCGCCCGGTGGTCCGGGCGCGGCTCACCGAGGCGCTGACCCCGCTGCCCGCGAAGCGGCAGTGGCGGCGGGCCCGGCTGGACCGCGCACGCGGCGAGGTGACGCCCTGGGGGCCGGCCGGTTCGGGCTTCCTCGGATGGTTCGCCGGCGCGGACGCACTGATCGACCTGACTCCGGGTACTGCCGCGCTGGCGCCGGGCGACACGGTCGACGTGTGGGACTTGGCCAACGGTTAGGACTCATCGATAGGTTCGGAGACATGGTCGGACGCATCCCCGTCATCGACGTACAGCCGGTGCTGGACACCGGGCCGACCGAGGGACCGCTGCCGGCGAAGGCCAGTGCCGGCGAGCCGTTCCCGGTCAGCGCCACGGTGTTCCGCGAGGGCCACGACCGCCTCGGCGCGGAGGTGGTGCTCGTCGACCCGGACGGCAAGCGGCGGCCTCCGGTGCGGATGATCCCGCTGCCGACGCGCGACCGCTACACCGTCGACCGGTACGAAGCCTGGGTCACCCCCGACGCCGTCGGCTCCTGGGCCTTCGAGGTGCACGCCTGGTCCGACCCGGTCGCCACCTGGCAGCACGCGGCGGGCATCAAGATCCGTGCGGGCGTCGACGTGGAGCTGATGTTCGCGGAGGGCGTGCTGCTCCTCGAGCGCATCCTCGCCGAGGGCCTGGGCAAGGCCGACAAGGCGACCGTGCAGGCCGCGATCAAGGCCGCCTGCGACACCGGCCGGCCCGCCGAGGCGCGGCTCGCGCAGCTGGAGTCCCCCGAGCTGAACGCCGTGCTGCTCTCCCACCCGCTGCGCGACCTGCTGACGGTCTCCGGCCCCTACCCCGTGTACGCCGACCGCCCGCGCGCCCGCTTCGCCAGCTGGTACGAGTTCTTCCCGCGCTCGGAGGGCGCGACGTACGACGCGAAGACCGGCGCGGTCGTGTCCGGCACCTTCGCCACCGCCGCCGAGCGGCTGCCCGCGGTCGCGGCGATGGGCTTCGACGTGATCTACCTGCCACCGATCCACCCGATCGGCGAGGTCAACCGCAAGGGGCCCAACAACGCGGTGCTGCCCGACGGCGAGGAGACGCCGGACGACTGGGCGGGCTCGCCCTGGGCGATCGGCAGCAAGGACGGCGGGCACGACGCGATCCACCCCGACCTCGGCACCTTCGCCGACTTCGACGCCTTCGTGGCTGCGGCCGGCGAGGTCGGCCTGGAGGTCGCGCTCGACCTGGCGCTGCAGTGCGCGCCCGACCACCCCTGGGTGGCGGCGCACCCCGAGTGGTTCACCACCCGCGCGGACGGCTCGATCGCCTACGCGGAGAACCCGCCCAAGAAGTACCAGGACATCTACCCGGTCAACTTCGACAAAGACCCCGAGGGGATCGCCGCGGAGGTGCTCCGCGTGGTGCGGCTGTGGATGTCCCACGGCGTGCGCACCTTCCGCGTCGACAACCCGCACACCAAGCCGGTCGCCTTCTGGCAGTGGCTGCTGGCGGAGGTGCGCCGCACCGACCCCGACGTGGTCTTCCTCTCCGAGGCGTTCACGAAGCCGCCGATGCTGCAGACCCTCGGCGCGATCGGCTTCCACCAGTCCTACACGTACTTCACCTGGCGCACCGACAAGGTCGACATCGAGGACTACCTGCGCGAGGTCAGCACCGAGTCCGCGCATCGGGTGCGGCCGAACTTCTTCGTCAACACCCCCGACATCCTCCACGAGTTCCTGCAGTACGGCGGCCCGCCGGCCTTCAAGATCCGGGCCGCGCTCGCGGCGATGTCCTCGCCGCTGTGGGGGGTGTACGCCGGCTACGAGCTCGGCGAGCACGTGGCCGTGCGTCCGGGCAGCGAGGAGTACCTCGACTCGGAGAAGTACCAGATCCGCGTGCGGGACTGGGCCGCCGCGACGGCGCCCGGCACCGTCGGGGCCGACCTGACGTCGTACGTCACCCGGCTGAACGCGATCCGCCGCGCGCATCCCGCGCTGCAGCTGCTGCGCAACCTGACCGTGCACCCGACCGAGGAGGACCACCTGCTGTGCTTCTCGAAGGTCGCCGGCGCCGACCGGCTGATCGTGGTGATCAACCTCGACCCGCACCAGGCCCACGAGAGCATGGTCCACCTCGACCTGGCCGCGCTGGGGTTGGCCCCCGGGTCGTCGTACACCGTCCACGACGAGCTCACCGGGAGCGAGTGGACCTGGGGTGAGGACAACTACGTCCGGCTCGCGCCGTCGGAGCCGGCGCACGTGCTGGTCGTGAAGGGAGCAGGTGCATGAGCGAGGCCACGACCGACACCATGGTGCTCAACCAGGAGCCGGAGTGGTTCCGCACGGCGGTGTTCTACGAGGTGCTGGTGCGCTCGTTCCGCGACGCCAACGCCGACGGGACGGGTGACTTCCGCGGGCTGACGGAGAAGCTGGACTACCTCCAGTGGCTCGGCGTCGACTGCCTGTGGGTGCCGCCGTTCTTCACCTCGCCGCTGCGCGACGGGGGCTACGACGTCGCGGACTACACCGGGATCCTCCCGGAGATCGGGACGGTGGAGGACTTCCACGCCTTCCTCGACGCCGCGCACGCCCGGGGGATCCGGGTGATCATCGATTTCGTCATGAACCACACCAGTGACGCCCACCCGTGGTTCCAGGCCTCCCGCAACGACCCGGACGGGCCCTACGGCGACTTCTACGTCTGGTCGGACACCGACGAGCTCTACCAGGACGCGCGGGTGATCTTCGTCGACACCGAGCCGTCGAACTGGACCTGGGACCAGACTCGCGGCCAGTACTACTGGCACCGCTTCTTCCACCACCAGCCCGACCTGAACTTCGACAACCCCAAGGTCCACGACGCGATGCTGGAGGCGATGGCCTTCTGGCTCGACATGGGCCTGGACGGCTTCCGTCTCGACGCCGTGCCCTACCTGTACGAGCGCCCGGGCACCAACGGCGAGAACCTCCCCGAGACGCACGACTTCCTCAAGAAGGTGCGCCGGTTCGTCGACGACAACTACCCCGGCCGAGTGCTGCTGTGCGAGGCGAACCAGTGGCCGACCGACGTGGTGGAGTACTTCGGCCCCGAGGAGGACGCGTCGGGCGAGATCGTCGGCACCGAGTGCCACATGGCGTTCCACTTCCCCGTCATGCCGCGCATCTTCATGGCCGTGCGCCGCGAGTCGCGCTTCCCGATCTCGGAGATCATGGAGCAGACGCCGGCGATCCCGGCGGGCTGCCAGTGGGGCATCTTCCTGCGCAACCACGACGAGCTGACCCTGGAGATGGTCACCGACGAGGACCGCGACTACATGTGGGGCGAGTACGCCAAGGACCCCCGCATGAAGGCCAACATCGGCATCCGCCGCCGGTTGGCGCCGCTGCTCGACAACGACACCAACCAGATCGAGCTCTTCACCGCGCTGCTGCTCTCCCTGCCCGGCTCCCCGGTCCTCTACTACGGCGACGAGATCGGGATGGGCGACAACATCTGGCTCGGTGACCGCGACGGCGTCCGTACGCCGATGCAGTGGACCCCCGACCGCAACGCCGGCTTCTCCGCGGCGACCCCCGGCAAGCTGCACCTGCCCGCGATCCAGGACCCGGTCTACGGCTACCAGAGCGTCAACGTCGAGGCGCAGCTGGAGAACCCCTCCTCGCTGCTGCACTGGACGCGCCGGATGATCCACATCCGCCGCCAGCACGACGCCTTCGGGCTCGGCACCTTCGAGGACCTCGGCGGCTCGAACCCGACCGTGCTGTCCTACGTCCGCGAGCTGCCGCGCGAGGAGGGCGACGACGTGATCCTCTGCGTCAACAACCTCTCGCGCTTCCCGCAGCCCGTCGAGCTGGACCTGCGCAAGTACGAAGGACGCGTCCCCGTCGAGCTGATCGGCGGCGTACCTTTCCCCCGGATCGGCGAGCTCCCGTATCTGTTGACGCTCAGCGGGCACGGCTTCTACTGGTTCCGTCTCACCGACCCCGACGCCACGGGAAGGCCCGTCCTGTGATCGAGCAGCTCCTCACCCACAGCCGCTGGTTCGGCGGCAAGGGGCGGACCTTCGAGGTCACCGGGACGACGGAGGCCGGCACCCTCGGCACCGGCGGCCGGGGCCCCGAGGTCGTCGTCCTCCTCGTCGAGGTCACCTACGCCGAGGGCGACGTCGAGATCTACCAGGTCCCCCTCGCCCTGTACGACGAGCAGCAGGACCGGATCGAGCACGCCCACGTCGGCAGCTGGCCGCCCGGCAGCGGTCGCCCCGCCTACGACGCCGTCCAGGACCGGGACGCGATGGCGGTCTACCTCACCGCGTTCGGCACGCCTCCCGACGGGCCGATCCGGTTCGTCCGCCTCGAGGGCCACGACCTCGACCTGGAGGCGACCGCCAGCCCGTTCAGCGGCGAGCAGTCGAACTCCTCGGTCTTCTTCGGCGAGGACTCTGTCCTCAAGCTGTTCCGCAAGGTGACGCTCGGGCAGAACCCCGACGTCTCGACCCACCGTGCGCTGACCGAGGCGGGCTCGCCGTACGTCGCGGCGCTCTACGGCTGGATCGAGCACGAGGACCTGCAGCTCGGGATGCTCCAGCAGTTCCTGCGCACCGCCTCCGACGGCTGGGGACAGGCGCTGGCCAGCGTGCGCGACCTGTTCGCCGAGGCGGACCTGCACGCCGAGGAGGTCGGCGGCGACTTCGCCGGCGAGGCGGCCCGGCTCGGTGAGGCCCTCGCCGAGGTGCACGCCCAGCTCCGCGACGCCTTCCCCACCTCCACCATGTCCGCATCCGTCCTCGCCGAGGTGATGACCCAGCGTCTCGACGCCGCCGTCGGGGTCGTCCCGGAGCTCGCCGAGCACGCCGACGGCGCACGCGACGTCTTCGCCGCCGTCGCCGGCCTCGGCGAGATCCCTGTCCAGCGGGTGCACGCCGACCTCCACCTGGGCCAGACCCTGCGCACCGTCGCCGGCTGGAAGTTCGTCGACTTCGAGGGCGAGCCCGCCAAGACCCTCGCCGAGCGGCTGCTGCCCGACTCCCCCTGGCGCGACGTCGCCGGGATGACCCGCTCCTTCGACTACGCCCCGCACGCCGTCGCGGCGTCGCTGCCCGAGGACGACCCGGACGTGCTGCACCAGCGCGCCATCCGGGCCGGCGAGTGGGCGCGGCGCAACCGCAAGGCGTTCCTCGCGTCGTACTGCGGCGAGGGCGGACTGGGCCCCGCCGACCGGACCCTGCTCACGGCGTACGTCGTCGACAAGGCCGTCTACGAGTGCCTCTACGAGGCGCGCAACCGCCCGAACTGGCTCTCGATCCCCCTGGAGGGCGTGGCGCGGCTGGTCGGCTGAGCCGATCCGTCCGGCAGCGTCTCGTCGAGGCGAGCCGTGTGCCTGAGACCTCGTCCAGGCGGGGTCTCAGGCACGCGACCCCGCCAGGGACGGGCCGTTCAGCCGACGCGGAACCCGACGAGGTCGATGTCCTCGACGTCGACCGCGTCCGGAGGCGGAGAGCCCTCGTAGACGAACCCGAGGAGGCTCCCCAGCGCCTCCTCCGCCAGGTCCAGCGGGTGGAAGGGCAGCGGGTAGTCGTCCTCCTCGGCGCGCTCCCCCGCCCAGAACGGCGCCTCGAAGGCCTGCCGCTCCCCCAGGTCCTCGATGATCCCGTCGTCCGGCGAGAGGCTGAGCGAGCGGACCAGCTCGCCGGTGGGGCTCCACACGGCGTAGGCGAACCAGTCGGAGACGCTGTGCATCGCCACGACGTACGTCGTGCGCCCCGGGACCGCCCCGACGAGGGAAGGGTCGATCTCGCTCGGCCGGTCGAGCGCGACCCGGGAGGTGCACACCAGGGCCACGCCGTCGTGGACCGCCGCCCAGACCTCCCGCTGGGGCGGGTTGCCGTGGTCGAGCATGTCGCCGTACCCGAGCTCGGTCAGCCGGGCCCCGGGGTGCAGCCGGGCGACGAGCGCCTCGGTCGCCTCCTCGTCGGGCTCGCCCGCGGCGCGCAGCAGCGCCGGCACCGGGCCGTCGGCGTAGACCACGATCCAGCACTTGGCTCCCATGCGGGCATCATGTCCGAGCCCCGGGTGGCTGCGGCGGCATTTCGCCCCGCGTGGCGCGCGCTCGGACCACCCGGCTCAGAGCGAGCGGAGCAGCGTCGCCGCGCCGACCAGCGCCAGGGCGAGGACCGCGAGGACCCCCGCGAGGGCGAGCAGGCAGCCCAGGGCGGCGCCGACGCCGGGGCCCTCACCTCCCTCGACCTGATCCGGTGGCAGGTCGCGCTCCCCCGGCGGCCGGTCGGCCTCGGCGACCCGCAGCGCGGCGAGCTCGGGACCGCGAGCGACGCGGACCGGGGCGGGGATGCTGCGCCAGCGGGCCTCCGGGTCGCCGTACCGGTGGCGCCAGGCGGCCAGGGCCGCCTCGACGTCCGGGCCCTCGCCGCCGAGCAGGACGAGCAGGGCGCCCGCCTTGGGAAGGTCGCCCATCGCCAGGTGGACCTCGACGAGCAGTGCCAGCACCTCGTCGTCCTGGCGGTGGTCGAGCAGGCCGGTCAGCCGGTCGCGCGCGAGCCAGGCGCGACCGGCGGCGAGGTCGGCGCGGGCACGCTCGAGCGCGGAGGTCACCGGCTCACACCAGCTCGACGGGCTCGCGCTCGTGGATCCGGGCGACCTCGCAGTCACGGTCCTCGACGGCGCAGTGCCAGGCCCAGCACAGCTGGCCGGCGCCGACCCCGACGAGCGCGGCGGTGGCGAAGCCGAGCGCCGAGTGACCGATGAAGGGGGTGACCGCGACGGCGGTGACCGCGTTCAGCAACAGCGCGAGGAAGGACGACATCGACACCACCGCACCGAGACGGCCCGGGAAGAGGTCGAGCAGGAGGAGCTGCATGGTCGGGTAGGTGATGCCGTTGCCGAGCGCGATCAGGCTGACCCCGACCACGGCCCACGGGAGGTCGGTGGCCACCGGCGAGGCGGCGACGAGGACGCCGACGACGCCGCCCACGAAGGAGGTGGTGCAGCCCCACGACGTCAGCCGCCGCGCGGTGATCCGGCCGGCGGCCCGCCCGCACAGCCACGAGCCGAGCATCATGCAGCCGATCATCGGGACGAAGAGCTTCCAGAAGTCGAGCTCGCCCTGGCCGAGCACGTCGACGACGAAGATCGCGGCCCCGCCGATGTAGAGGAACTGCGCGCCGAAGATCAGCGCCGTGGACCAGGCCAGCCGGTGGAAGGCGGGACGCGCGGCGACGGCGGCGAGGCCGCCGACGACGTCGCGCACCCGCAGCGGGGTACGCCGCTCACGCGGATGGGTCTCCGGCAGCAGCAGCGCCACGGCCAGCACCAGGGCGACGCCGAGCCCGGCCTGGAACACGAAGATGAGCGGCCAGTCGCCGAGCTGGAGCACCAGGCCGCCGAGGATGGGGCCGATGGCGGGGGCGATCCCGAAGATCACCGCGACCCGGCTCATCAGCCGCTGGGCGCTCGCGCCGTCGAACAGGTCGCGGATCACGGTGCGGCTGACGATGGTCGCACCGCCCGCGCTGAGCCCCTGCAGGGCGCGCCCGACGAGGAGCCAGGCGAGGGTGGGCGCGAAGGCGCAGGCGACCGACGCGGCGACGTACACGGTCAGCGAGACCAGCATGACCGGACGGCGTCCGAGAGCGTCCGAGAGGGGTCCGTGCAGCACGCTCATCGCGGCGAAGGCGGCGAGGTAGACGGTGACGACGAGCTGCAGCTCGCCCGTGCCGGCGGAGAGGTCCCGCCCCATCTCCGGGAACGCCGGGAAGGGGGTGTCGATGCTGAACGGGCCGATCATCGACAGCGCTCCCAGCACCGCGGGCACGAGGACGGTGAGCCGCCACCCGAGGCGTTCGCCGTCCGTCGTCACCGGTCCATCACACCAGACTCAGTCCTCGACGAACTCCAGCAGGTCGCCGGGCTGGCACTCCAGCACCCGGCACATCGCCTCCAGGGTGCTGAACCGCACCGCCTTGGCGCGGCCGTTCTTCAGCACCGCGACGTTGGCGGGGGTGAGACCGACCCGCTCGGCGAACTCCCCCACGCTCATCTTGCGCCGCGCGAGCTCGACGTCGATCCGTACGACGATCGCCATCAGATCACCGCGTCCAGGTCGGTGCGCAGGTCGGTCGCCTGGCGCAGCAGCTCGCGCATCACGACCATCAGCAGGCCGAGCGCCCCCGAGCACAGCAGCAGGAGGGTGAGCAGCAGCGGCGCGCCCGGGTCGTCCCAGTAGCCCGCGAGCCCGAGGAGCACCCCGGCCAGGAGCAGCCAGCCGACGCCGATCGCGACCACGATGGCGTCCACCCAGCGCATCGAGGCGGCGGTGAAGATCCGGTCCTCGGCGACCAGGGTGAGCAGGCGCCAGGTGCAGACGATGACGACCTGGACGCAGGCGATGACCAGGATCGCGACGATCGTCAGCGGCCAGCGCAGCTCGGCGTCCTCGGGGTGCTGCTCGGCCTGGTGGCGGAACTGCCCCGGCATCGAGAGGACCTGGAACACGACCAGCAGGGCGAAGGCCATCACGAGCACGGCACGGAGCGGGAGAACCGCTCGACGAACGAGAGTCATGCATTGACTATCGCTCATCATCTATCGAAAATCAATCGATCACGGTCATCCGCTGTGAGGCCGGACTGACCGGACACCCGCCGGGTACCGCCCGCGCGGACCCCCGTTCAGCGAGCCGCTACCATCGAGAGGATGCCGCCCCACGTGCCGTCGACCCTCGGAGAGATCGATCTGCACCTCGTCGCGGAAGGCCGCCACGAGCTGCTCTGGCAAGCCCTCGGCGCCCACGTGCGCAGCGAGCCGGAGCCCGGCACCAGCTTCGTGGTGTGGGCCCCCAACGCGCGCAACGTGAGCGTGATCGGCGACTTCAACCACTGGGACGGCAACGCCCACCGGATGACGTCCATCGGCTCCGGCCTGTGGGAGGCGTTCGTGCCGGGCGTGGGCTCCGGAGCGTCGTACAAGTACGTCGTGGAGGGCGCCGACGGCGTCTGGCGGCACAAGGCCGACCCGATGGCCTTCTACGCCGAGAAGCCCCCGGCGACCGCCTCCCGGGTCTTCGCGAGCACCCACGAGTGGACCGACGAGGCCTGGCTCGCCGAGCGCGCCCGCAAGCAGCCCGTCAACGAGCCGATGGCGACCTACGAGCTGCACCTCGGCTCGTGGAAGAAGCACCCCGACGGCACCTTCTGGTCCTACGACGAGCTGGCGGCGGACCTGCCCGGCTACCTCGCCGACCTCGGGTTCACCCACGTCGAGCTGATGCCGGTCATGCAGCACCCCTTCGGGGGGTCGTGGGGCTACCACGTGACGTCGTACTTCGCCCCGGACGCGCGGTTCGGCGACCCCGACGGCTTCCGCCGCCTCGTCGACGCGCTGCACGCCGCGGGCATCTCGGTCATCCTCGACTGGGTCCCCGGGCACTTCGCGACCGACGAGTGGGCACTGGCCCGCTTCGACGGCACCGCGCTCTACGAGCACCCCGACCCGCAGCGTGGCTGGCACCCCGAGTGGGGCTCCTACATCTTCGACTTCGGCCGTCCCGAGGTCCGCAACTTCCTCGTCGCCAACGCGCTCTACTGGCTCGAGGAGTTCCACGTCGACGGCCTGCGCGTCGACGGCGTGGCCTCCATGCTCTACCTCGACTACGGCCGCAGCCACGGCGAGTGGCACCCCAACCGGTACGGCGGGCGGGAGCACCTGGAGGCGGTGCAGTTCCTGCAGGAGCTCAACGCCACCGCCTACAAGCGGGTGCCGGGCATCGTCACCATCGCCGAGGAGTCGACCGCGTGGCCGGGCGTCACCGGCGCCACCTCCGGGGGCGGCCTGGGCTTCGGCTTCAAGTGGAACATGGGCTGGATGCACGACAGCCTCGGCTACCTCAAGCACGAGCCGGTGCACCGCGCCTACCACCACGGCGAGATGACCTTCTCCCTCGTCTACGCCTTCTCCGAGAACTACGTGCTGCCGTTGAGCCACGACGAGGTCGTGCACGGCAAGGGCTCGCTGGTGCGCAAGATGCCCGGCGACCGCTGGCAGCAGCTGGCGACCCTGCGCGCCTACCTCGCCTTCATGTGGGCCCACCCCGGCAAGCAGCTGCTGATGATGGGCAGCGAGTTCGCCCAGGAGTCGGAGTGGGCCGAGGCCCGGGAGCTCGACTGGTGGCTGCTGGCCAAGCCCGAGCACCGGGGCGTGCACGACTTCGTGCGCGACCTCAACGCCCGCTATCGCGACGAGCCGGCCCTGTGGCGCCGCGACAACGACCCCGAGGGCTTCGCCTGGATCGACGGCCAGGACGCCGGCCACAACGTCTTCTCGTTCCTGCGCCGCTCCGGCGAGCCCGGTGTCCCGGACCTGGTCTGCGTCGCGAACTTCGCGGCCGTCCCCCACGACTACCGCCTCGGCCTGCCGGTCGAGGGCGCGTGGGACGAGCTGCTGAACACCGACGCCGCGTCGTACGGCGGCAGCGGGGTCGGCAACCTCGGCACCGTGCACGCGGTGCCCGCCGGCTCCTTGGAGTCGGGGGCACCGGGCGGGAGTCCGGCGTACGCCTCGCTCGTGCTGCCGCCGCTGGCGACGCTGTGGCTGCGGGCGCCGGTCAGTACCAGTAGTTCCGCACCACGCCGGTCCCGAGGCTGACCCGCGCCGTGCCGGGGTTCGCGTAGAGCGGCGAGGTGCCGATCCAGTACGAACGGGTGCCGACCTGGGTCTGCGCGACCGTGCGCAGGTAGTAGGCCTGGTGACCGCTGCCGATGTTCACGTAGACGCAGCCGTTGATGTCGCTGTTGCCCTTCCAGATGTTCACCCAGCCACCCGTGGTGGAGGCCTGGAGGTAGACCGGCTGGCCGGTGTAGCGGGCGCCGTTGGAGTAGACGAAGCAGCTCTGGACGTAGCTCGCCGCCGAGGCCGGGGTGGCCGAGACGGCGGTGAGCCCGGCGGTGGCACCGCCCGCCAGGACGGTGGCGGCGAGCAGGGTGCGGAGCTTGCGGCTGAAGCGGTTCATGGTGGCACTTCCTTCGGTTCCGGAGTGGATCGGGCTGATGGGAAGAGACTCCCGCGGCGCGGCCCCCGGCACCGTCCGGCAGCGGACGTGCGCAGTGTCGGCCTGCTGACACACCACGGACTCGCAATGACCAGCGGTCCACTAGGGTTCAGGGCGTGTCGGACCAGCCCGAGATCACCCATGCGACCGTCGACGACGGCATCGCGCGGCTGAGCTGGACCTCCGACCTGACCGACCGGGGCTGGCAGGCCGCCGTCGACGTCGTACGACGCCAGGTGGCCGCCGCGCTCACCGACCACGAGCGGGTCGAGGTCAAGGTCGGGGTCGACGACGCGGAGGCGCAGCGGATCGCCACCTGGTCCGGACTGCGCCGCGAGGGCGTGCAGCGCGGCCGGAGCGGCGACGTGGTCGTCTACGCACGGCTGGTCGACGACACCCCCGTGCACGAGCCGGGCGGGTTCCGCGCGCTGCTCAACTCGTTCCTGCCCCGCAAGCGCGGGATCGCGCAGATGCTGGTGCGCGAGGACGCACCCGAGCCCCGGGTGCTGCTGTGCGAGCTGACCTACAAGAGCGACTGGGACCTTCCCGGCGGCGTGGTCGAGGTCGGCGAGTCACCGTCCGTCGCGGTCACCCGCGAGGTCGAGGAGGAGCTCGCCCTGGAGATCCCGGCCGGGCGCCTGCTGCTCACCGACTGGCTCCCGCCGTGGGGCGGCTGGGACGACGCGCTGTGCCTGGTCTTCGACGGCGGGGTGCACCCGGCGTCGATCACCGAGCGGATCGTGCCGCAGGCCCGGGAGATCCGGTCCGCGGAGTTCCTCACCCTCGACCAGGTCGACGAGCGCGCGGCCGACTTCACCGCACGGCGGGTGCGGGCGGCACTGGCTCACCTCGCGGGCGAGGGGCCGGCGTACACCGAGTCCGGTCGCTGACCCGCCGTAGCCGCACCTGCGCCACCAGGACGCCGAGCACGAGCAGCACGCCGCCGGCGACCTCACCGGGCGAGGGGACCTCGCCGAGCAGCGCCCAGGCCGAGCCGATCGCGACGGGCGGGACCAACAGGATCCACGGCACCACCGCCGAGGACGGGTTGCGGGCGAGCAGCCCGTTGAAGACGCCGTAGCCGACCAGCGAGGCCAGCCCCGCGGTGTAGAGGGTCGACAGCGCCGCCCGCCAGCCGAACGCCGCCAAGCCGTCGCCCACGGCCGCGGGACCGTCGAGGACCAGCGAGAGCAGCACGAGCGGCACGGGCACGACGAGCGCCGACCACACCGTCAGGCTCAGCCCGCCGGTCGCCCCGCTGGCGCGCGAGACCACGTTGCCGATCGCCCACATCAGCGCGGCGGCCAGGCACAGGCCCAGCGCGAGCAGGGGGACGTGCCCGCCCCGGCCCAGGCCCACCACCACCAGCCCGAGCGCGCCGAGCAGCACCCCGGCGACCTGCGGGCGGGTCGGTCGCTCGCGGAGCACCACGGCGGCGAGCCCGATCGTGAGCACCACCTGCGCCTGGAGCACCAGCCCGGCGAGGCCGGGCGGCATCCCGGCGTCCATCGCGACGTACAGGAAGCCGAACTGGCCCAGGGACATGAAGGTGCCGACGGCGAGGATCGTGCGCCACGGGACCGGCGGGCGCGGCAGCAGGAAGACGGCCGGCACGAGCACCGCGAGGAAGCGCACCGCGAGGAAGAGCAGGGGCGGCACCTCGCCCATCCCCCAGTCGATGACGACGAAGTTGAAGCCCCAGATCACCGCGACGAGGGCGGCGAGGGCTTGGTCGCGGCGGGTCACCTGACCATCGTGGCGGCGAGAATCGTGAAGCACCAGCGAATAGATCTGCTCGGTTTCATGTAGCGTCGCTGCATGATCGACCTGGACGCCCTCGCCGGCCTGCGGGCCGTCGCCACCCACGGATCGGTGGTCGCCGCGGCCGCCGCCACCGGCTTCACGCCCAGCGCGATCTCCCAGCAGGTCAAGCGCCTGGAGCGCCAGACCGGCGTCCCGCTGCTCGAACGGGTCGGCCGCGGCGTGATGCTGACCAGCCACGGCCAGCACCTCGTCGACGCCGGCGAGCGGGTGCTCGCCGACCTGGAGCAGCTCGAGGCCGACCTCCAGCGACGCGCCGGCGTGGTCGCCGGGCGGGTCCGGCTCGCCGCCTTCTCGACCGCCATGCGCGGCCTGATCGCCCCGATCGCCCGGGCCCTGCGCGACGCCCATCCCGACCTCTCGCTCACCCTCGAGGAGCGCGAGCCGTGGGACGTCGTCGACCTCGTCGCCTCCGGCCAGGTCGAGCTCGGGATCGTGCACCGCTGGGGCGGCGTCCCGCTCGCCGTACCGGACCACGTCGTGACGACCGCCGTCGCCACCGACCTCGCCGAGCTCATCGTGCACCGCGACGACCCGCTCGCCCGGCGCCGGCGGGTCACCCCGCACGACCTCGTCGACGTCGGCTGGATCGCCACCCCCGAGGGCACGATCTGCCGCCAGTGGCTCGCCCGGATGTACGACGGCACCGGGCGCCCACCGCGCATCGCCCACGTGAGCGCGGAGTTCGAGTCGCACCTGGCGCTCGTCCGCGCCGGGCTCGGCGTCGCCCTGGTCCCCCGGATGGGCCGCGCACCGCTCGGCGAGGACCTGGTCGCGGTCCGCGTGGTCGACCCGGAGCCGGTGCGCCTCGTCGACGCCCTGCACCGCCGGACGATGGCCGACTCCCCCGCCGTGCAGGCGGTGCTCGCCGCGTTCCGCGAACGCTAGCGAGCACCGCCCGGACCGAGGCGCCCCCTCAGGCCGTGGCGCGCCGAGCCCGCAGCAGCCAGCCGCCGAGCAGCAGGAGCAGCGCGGCCAGCCCCACCAGGCCGACGGCGTGGGCCGGGGCACCGGTGTTCGGCAGCACGTCCGACGGGCCGCTGTCGGGCTGGTCCTCGACGATCCCGCCGATCGAGCCGTCCCGCTCGTTGGTGACCGCGATCGTCAGCGTCGTCCCGGCGCTCGCGGTGGTCACCTCCACGGGGTGCTCGGCCGCGGCGTCCTTCGGGAGCAGGTAGCCCTTCGGCGCCTTGGTCTCCACGGCGACGTAGCCGCCGATGAGCAGGTCGTCCCAGGTGATCCGCCCCTTCGCGTCGGTCGTCCGCGGGGAGCCGGCCACCGGCTCGCCCGGGTCGCGCACACCGTCGCCGTCGGTGTCGACGTAGAGCTGGAAGACCGCGCCGGCCAGGGCGTCACCGGTGAAGGCGTCGCTCTTGCGCAGCACGATCCGGCTGCGCTCCTGCGGGTCCGCGACCGGCACGGGCGTGAACGTCGTCCCGGCGTTGGCGGCCGTCACCACGATCGGCGCGGACACGGCGGCCTCCGGCAGGCGGTAGCCCTCCGGCGCGGCGGTCTCGACCCAGAAGTACGTGCCGAACCCGACCGGCCCGGTGCCGCACGGCTCCGCCGTCGTGGTGCAGCTCTGCAGCCGGGTGTCCACGGCCGCGTCGTAGCGACCGTCGCCGTCGGCGTCGCGCACCAGCACGAAGGTCGCCCCCGCCAGCACGGCACCGGTGTCGGCGTCGTGCTTGGCCACGCTCAGCGTGCTCTGCTTCTGCGGGTCGCCGATGACCGTCACCGGGAACGTCGTCCCGGCGTTCTCCGCGACCACCACGATCGGCCCCGACTGGGCGCCGGCAGGCAGGTCGTAGCCCTGCGGCGCCACCGTCTCCAGCCAGTAGTAGGTCCCGTGCGGAAGGCCGTCGAGCACGCACGCCACGCCACCGGAGGTGGTGCACTCCGCGACCAGCCGGTCCTCACCGGGCTGGAGGCCCGGGGTGCCGTTGCTCTCGGCGTGGAGGGCGAAGGTGGCGCCGTCGAGCGTCGTACCGCTCTCCTGGTCCTGCTTGAGCACCGCGAGCTCGGTGGAGGTCTGCGGGTCGCGGAAGGTGGTCACCGTCAGCTCGCCGCCCGCGTTCGCGGGGCCGACGTCGATCGGGTCGGAGTCGCGGTCGGCAGGCAGGTCGTAGCCCACCGGCGGGGTCCGCTCGCGCCAGGAGTAGGTGCCGAACTCCAGGCCGCCGACGGTGCAGCGCCCGGCGACGGTGGTGCAGGAGCCGTACGTCGTCGCGGTGCCGTCCGGCGCGATCCGGCGCAGGTCGAAGACCGCTCCGTCCAGCAGCGCGCCCGTGCTCGCGTCACGCTTGAGGACCGTCAGCTCGGAGAGGATCTGCGGGTCGGACACCTCCGACGGGGCGATGACCGTCCCGGCGTTGGTGGCGTGCACCCGGACCGGCCCCACGACGGGGTCGCCCGGCAGGGTGTAGCCGGTGGGCGCGGCGGTCTCCCGCCAGTAGTACTCCCCGAACGGCAGGTCGCCGATCGTGCAGCCGCCCGCCGCGTCGGTCACGCAGCTCCCCGCGAGAGTGTCCTCTCCGGGCTGGAGCCCGCTGGTGGCGCCGGACTCGCGGTGGAGCGCGAAGGTCGCCCCGGCGAGGTTCTCGCCTGTGACGGCGTCGCGCTTGACGACGGCGAGACCGCTGCGCTTCTGCGGGTCGCCGATCACGGTCACCGGGAAGTCGCTGCCGGCGTTCGTCGCGTCGACCACGGTCGGCCCGGAGACCGCGTCCGCCGGGAGCTGGTAGCCCTGGGGCGCCTGCGTCTCCTGCCAGTAGTACGTGCCCCAGGCGAGGTCCTCGACCGAGCACGGCGCGGTACCGGTGGTCGTGCACGGCGTACCGACCGCGGTGTCGTCGCCGGGCTGCAGACCGGCCCGACCGTTCGACTCGCGCCACAGCTGGAAGGTCGCACCGGCGACGATGGTGCCGGTGCTGGTGCCGTCCGGTCGGGCCTCGTGCTTGATGACGGCGAGCTCCGCGGTCAGCCGGGTGTCGGTGAAGGCCGGCACCCGCACCGGGGTGGCGTCGCCGGCCGGCACGGTGAAGGCGACGGGACGGGGGTCGTCGATCCGGTAGCCGTCGGGGGCCGCCGTCTCGGTGACGGTCCACGCGCCGGGCACCAGGCCGCGCACCTCGACCCGACCCAGGGTCGGGTCGGCATCGGGCGTCTCGTTGTCGGTGACCACGATCGCGGGGCGGCCGGCGTGCTCGAAGCGGAAGGTGGCCGCGCCGATCAGGGCACCGCCGTCGGCGTCGCGCTTCTCCACGACCGCGCCGCCCTGGCTGTTGGTGAACGTGCAGTGCACGTCGCCGCCCTCGGCGCCGACCGCGACGGTGCCCGCCGCGAGGTCGGTGCGGACACCGGAGGTGTCGCCCGTGCAGGCGAGGTCGGCCAGCGTCCAGCTGTCCGTCTCGCGCTCGCCGAAGGTCGCGTCGCCGTTGATCTCGTAGGTCGCGGTGTCGTCGTCACCGAGCGTGGTGGTCGCCGGCAGCGGCCCGTCCACGGTCGTGCCGTCGAGGTCGAAGGTGAAGCGGTCCGGAGCGTCCTGCGGGACCGTCTGCTTCTCGATGGTCACCTGGCGGACCGGGTCGAGGATGCCGTAGACGCAGCCGGTGGTCGCCTGGCGCTCGGGCGTCACGAAGGCGTCGGTCGCGCTGGCCGGCGGGGTCGCCGGGCAGCTCGCGCCGGGCGCCTTCGCCACGGAGGTGATGGTGAGCCGGTAGCGCTGGCCCGCCGCGTCGGTCACGGTGCGCGACCCGCTGGGGTCGGTGAAGCTGAGCCGGTCGTCGCACGGGACGCCGCCGGTGGCGCCGTACGGGCACTGGCCGGCGGTGTTCTGGGTCTCCTCCAGGCGCCAGGGGTAGTCCACGGTCGGCGTGCCCTGGAAGTCGCCGAGGCGCAGGGAGAGCGTGCCGCCGATGTACGCCGAGCGACCGGAGTAGCTCAGGCCCTGGATCGGGTTGTTGTAGTGGATGATCGAGGCGAGCAGGAACGCCTCGCCCGCGGCGACGTCACCCGGCGCGTGGGCGTCGAAGCCGACGCCGCTCTGCCGGGTCAGGTCCAGGCTCGCCGGGCACCCGCCCGCCCCGGAGGGGATGCCGTACGACACGTCGACCTCGTCCGGCGACGGCGTACCGGCTCCGGGGGCGTAGCGGATGCACTGCACGGTCGTGCCGTCGACGCCCCGGACGTCGGAGACGGCGCCGGTCACGTTGCCGATGCTCAGCGCCTCGGCCGGTGCGCTGACCACGGTCGGCACGGCGACGCCCGCGGCGACGACGGCCACGGCCGACAGCCAGCGGGTCAGGCGCCCTCGCCGGGCGCGGTGGGTGGTGGTGCGGTTGCGCGCGACGGCGCTGCCGGATGGCATCGGTACTACTCCCTCGATCGACGTTGTCCCCGGTTCCGGACACCGTCAGGCAGGAGGTCTTACGGCCGACGTCGCGATTGCGGCCGATGCTTACCGCATCTGATCAGATCGAGGCGTCTCCCGCTCAGCGAGGGGCGCGCTCCAGCGCCTCCCGGGCGAGGTACGTCGCCCCGGCCACCGCCGCCGGCATCACCGCGATGCCACCGAGCGGCACCAGGAAGCAGGCCTGCACGCACACCCCGAAGCCGAGCATCGCACCGCGGTGCTGGCGCATCAGGGCCGCCCGCTGCACCCGGTCCATCCCGCGCGCCTCGAGCGGGCGGGAGACCAGCTCGCCCGCCAGCAGCCGCCCGGCGAGCACCAGTCCGAGGACGAACCCGATGACCGCGCCGACCAGGGGCAGCAGCCCGATCAGGAAGACCAGCACCGCGGTCGCCAGGCCCATGAGCACCAGCACCACGCCGTCGAGCGCGCCGCGCAGCCAGCCCACGCCCCGGTCCGGCACGTCGCCGCCGAGGGAGAGCTCGACTTCCTTCCAGATCTTCTCGTAGAAGGGGTCGCCGACCGCGAGGGTGAGGCCGGTGAAGGTGACGATCGCGAGTATCGCGGCACCGACGAGGACCAGCAGCCACAGCAGCAGCCGGAACAGCGAGCGCACCGCGTCGGCCCAGTCGTCGGCGAACGGCGTGGCCCAGTCGATGAGGTCGTCGGCGTACACCGCCAGCGCCACGAAGGCCCCCGCCAGCAGCACCCCGACGATCAGCGCCGGCACGATCCCGAGCAGCATCAGCCGCGGCCGCTCACGCCACAGCCGCAGCCCGCGCACCAGGAACCCGGCGCCCTGCCCGAAACCCATGCCGCTCGGCACGCCGCGCCCCCGCGTCAGAAGAGGGCGGAGGCGAGGGCCTGCCGGCCCTTGAGCACGCGCGGGTCGTCGTTGCCGACCGCGCCGAACAGGCCGAGCAGGTGCTCGCGGGCACGGTCGCGGTCCTTGCCGGCGGTACGACGCACCAGCTCCACCAGCCGCGCGAACGCGTCCTCGACGTGCCCGCCCAGCATGTCCAGGTCGGCGACGAGGGTCTGGGCGTCGAGGTCGTCGGGTGCCGCGGCCGCCGCGGCCCGGGCCGCCTGCAGGTCCACTCCCTGGGTGCGCTGGAGCACCTTCGCCATCGCCAGCCCGGCCGCGGCCTCGTGGTCGGCGGGGTTGGCGTCGGCGAGCTTCTGGTACTCCGCCACCGCCGCGTCGATGTCGCCCGCCGCGAGCGCGTCCTGGGCCGGTGCGTAGCGCGGGTCGATCTCCGCCTCCTCGCCCGCCTGGCCCGGCTCCGCCGCCCGGGCGGCCCCGAAGGCGTTGGGCTGGTGGCGGCCCGCGATGCCCTGCGCGGTGAGCTGCTGGGCGAGCTGGTTGAACAGCGCCCGGATGTCGTCGATCGGCGCCGCCCCCGGGATCGGCTGCGTCGCCGGCCGCCCGTCCAGGATCACCAGCATCAGCGGGACCTGCGGGATCTGCATCGCCTGGGCGATCTGCGGCACCGCGTCCACGTCGATGCTCGCCGCGAGGAACCGGCCGTCGTACTCCCCCGCCACCGTCGCCACGTCGCGCGCCAGCTGCTCGCTCTCCGGGGACTGCGTCGGCGAGTGGAACACCAGCACGACCGGCGCCGTCATCGACGCCTCGAGCACGTTCTGGAAGTTGGCCTCGTCCACGGCCACGGCGTACGCCGAGCCGGACACCTGTCCGCCCGTCGGGGCTGCGCTCGGCGTACCGCCGCCGGGGGCCGGGGCGGGCCGCTTCAGCGCCGAGAGGTCGATGGCTCCGGGACGGGAGAACGGCTGCTGCGTCATGGCGCAATCCTACGAAGCCGCGGTGGAGCCGTGGACGACGGGCGATCAGATACCGGTCGCCGAGGGCTTGGCGCCAGCCGGACCCGGGTGGCACCGGGCGCGGCCGGCAGCGCGGCCGAGCGCAGCGAGGACGCGCTCGGCCCGTCCCCGCTAGTTCGGGACGCGGGGGCCGCGGAGGCCGGAGCGCTGCACCACGCGCTGGATGGCGAGGTCGCGCTCGTCGGGCCGCCCGACGTACCGGATGTCGCGCAGACCCTGCTCCTGCGCGGCGGACTCGAAGCAGAAGTGGCCGAAGCCGAGGATCCGCCCGTGCAGCGGCTTCTGCACGGAGATGTCGAGGATCCGGCTCAGGGGCATCGTCGCCAGGCTCTGGGAGAGCACGCCGTGGACCCGGAAGACCCGCATGTTGGTGATGACGAAGCGGTCGCGCAGGACGGCGAGCCAGCCCCACGCGGCGTGGGTGAGCAGGACGACCGCGACGACGAGGAGGAACCACGCCACCTGGACCGAGACGAACCAGCTCGCCACCAGCAGCAGGGTCGCCAGCACCGCCTCGGCGCCGGGCCGGAGGTAGGCGAACCAGTGGTGGGTCACCTCGTCGACCACCACCTCGCCCTCGTCGCGCAGGAGGTGCTTGCCGATCTTCGGGTCGCCGAGGCGCAGCACCACGCCCGCGACGAAGCTCATGGCCAGACTCAGTCCATCGCGCCGACGAAGTCGATGACCCCGTCGAAGGCCTGCGTCGTCAGGTCCCAGCCGCCGCTCGCCGCGCTCTTGGAGGTGTCCGCGAGGCCGGCGGGGTCGGTGAACATCCAGAACCCGAGGAACACGATCACCACGAGGGCGATCAGCTTCTTGGCGTCCATGAGTGGGTGTCTCCCTACTGGTCCTGGCGTGCCGGAGCGACACAGTTCGACACATTCGTACCAAAGACACCACGTGTCACGCGGGAGGCGCGCTCAGCGGGCAGCCCGCGAACGCGGAGGAGTCGGTGACACGAACCGCAGGTCCCGGCGCCCCCGCCACCTGCCGGCGGTGTCACGGGCGCGCGTCCGGGGCTACGGGCAGGTGTGGTCGAGCCCGTTGGCGCTCGTGCCGGCCGGCACCGTGCCGTCGCGCAGCCACGCGTCGAAGAAGCCGTCGAGGTCCTGGCCGGTGCGCGCCTCGGCGAGGGCCTCGAACTGGTCCACGGTGGCGTTGCCGTCGCGGTGCGCGGCGACCCAGGCGCGGAGCAGGCCGTTGAAGGCGGTCGAGCCGAGCCGGTTGCGCAAGGCGGCGAGCACCATCGCGCCGCGGTCGTAGACAGGGCCGTCGAAGAGGTGGGAGGCGCCGGGGTTGGCCAGGTTCAGGCGCCAGAAGTCGGAGCCGGACTGCCGGCACTGCTGGTCGTAGGCGCGGTTGAGCCAGCCGCCGATGGAGGGACCGCCGTGGGCGGCGTCGTAGGCGACCTCGGCGAAGGTGGCGAAGCCCTCGTTGATCCAGATGTCGCGCCAGCGCTGGACCGCCACGCTGTCGCCGAACCACTGGTGGGCGAGCTCGTGGACGACCACGCCGGTGTAGATCCACGGACCGTACGTCGGCCGCGTCTGGTTCTCGAGGGCGAAGCCCACGTCGAAGCCGGTGACCAGGCCGCCGCTCGAGGTGAACGGGTAGTCCCCCAGCCACGTCTCCAGCCAGTCGGTGATCGCACCGGTGCGCCGCAGCACCTTGAGGGCGACGGACCGGTCGCCGCTGGGCAGGCGCTGGGAGACCGCGTTGTAGTAGGGGATGCCGCGGCTGCTGCGGCCGCTCTCGACCTGGTAGTCGCCGGCGGCGAAGAACGCGAGGTAGGTCGCCATCGGGTCGGTCATCCGCCAGTGCGTGGTGGCGCGGGTGCCGTTGACGACCCGGGCCACGCGGGTGCCGTTGCTGACGACCTCCTTGGAGCGCGGGACGTTGACGCGGATGTCGAAGGTCGCCTTGTCGCTGGGGTGGTCGTTGGAGGGGAACCACCACGGCGCCATGTGCGGCTGGTTCATGGTGACGACCTCGCTGCCGTCGGCGAGCCAGTTGCGCTCCCCGGCGTAGGAGTAGCTGCCGGGCCTGCCGGCGTAGGCGACCGTCACCTTGAACGCCTTGCCCTTCGCGATCGGCGCCGTCGGCGCGATCTTCAGCTCGTGGGCGGTGAGCCGGGCGAAGCGGGCGGCGCGGCCGTCGACACTCACCGCGGAGACCGGCAGGAGCAGATCCAGGGTGAAGCTGCTGAGGTCCTGGGTGGCACGCATCAGCACGGTGGTGCGCCCGCGCAGCTTGCCGGTCGGGAAGTCGTAGACGACGTTGACGTCGTAGCGCAGGGCGTCGGTGCCGCCGTTGCCGTCGTACTTCCAGTAGGCGTCCGGGCCGGTGGGGGTGCCGGGCGAGGCGGAGCGTGCCGCCGCCCCCGAGAGACCGGGCACGAGCAGGACGAGGAGCACCACGAGAACGATCCGCCAACGCATGGCAGCACCGTACGTCAGCGGCCCGACGGAAAAGCAGTTGTCGGGCGGAACGGTCCTCGGGGAGCATCGGGTACGCCGTCCGCGTGCCCGCGGACCGATCGAGAGGAGCGTGACATGTCCATGACTGTCCTCGGCCTGCCTTCAGACCGATTCCTCTCGATCCCCAGGAGCACCCGTCTTGTCCCAGGAGAACTCCTCCCCTGACCTCGACCCCCGGTTCGTCTTCGACTTCCGGGCCTACGACGACCTCGAGCCCGGCCAGCGCTGGTCGACCTGGCTCGACGTCGAGCCGCTGTCGCGCGGCCCCGAGCCCCGCCCGGACTGGGTGGTGACCTCGCAGGGCGCCGTCGACACCGAGCTCGGCATCCTCAAGACCGGCAAGGAGGCCGACGTCTTCCTCCTCGACCGCACCGACCCGCACGACCCGACGCAGTCGGTGGTGATGGCGGCGAAGCGGTACCGCGCACCGGAGCACCGCACCTTCCACCGCGCGGCGAGCTACACCGAGGGGCGCAGCATGAAGCGCTCCCGCGACGAGCGCGCGCTCAAGCGCAAGTCCACCTTCGGCCGCGAGGTCGCCGCCGGCGAGTGGGCGGTCTCGGAGTGGTCGGCGCTCAACCGGTGCTGGGAGCTGGGCCTGCCGGTCCCCTACCCGGTGCAGATCGAGGGCACGGAGATCCTCATGGAGTGGATCTCCGTCGACGGCGACACCGCGCCCCGGCTGGCCCAGACCCGGCCGGAGCCGGCGCTGCTGGCGTCGTACTTCGAGCAGCTGCGCGAGGCGATGGCGACGCTGGTCCAGGCCGGTCTCGTGCACGGCGACCTGTCGCCGTACAACATCCTGGCGGCCGGCGACCGGCTCGTGGTGATCGACCTGCCCCAGCTCGTCGACCTCGTGGCCAACGCCCAGGGCTTCGACTTCCTGCTGCGCGACTGCACGAACGTCTGCGGGTGGTTCGCCCGGCGCGGGCTGGAGGTGGACCCGCAGGAGCTGTTCGGCGACCTGATGGCGCACGCCTTCTGAGGGGCGAGGGACCAGGGGCCAGCGATCAGGGAACTAGGCGAGGAACGCGCGGACCCGGTCGTGGTAGCCGGGCGGCTCCAACAGGAACGAGTCGTGGCCCCACGGGGAGCTGATCTCCGTGTGGTCCACGGCCACGCCGCGCGCCGCCAGCTCGTCGCGGATCCGCAGCGAGTGCGCGGTCGGGAAGCGCCAGTCGGAGTCGAAGGAGAGCAGCCGGAAGCGCGTCGACGGTACGACGTCCGGGTGGTCGCCGAACGGGTCGAAGTAGTCCATCGGCCGGGTCAGGTGGAGGTAGGACAGCGCGTCGAAGCGGCGCAGGAAGGACTCCCCCTGGTGCTGGAGGTACTCCTCGACCTCGAAGTCGGCCTCCAGCCGCTTGGCCGTGCCCGAGGTGGCCCGCCGATGGCCGAACTTCGCCTCCAGCGACTGCGGCGAGACGTAGGTGATGTGGGCCATCATGCGGGCGACCTTGAGCCCGTGCCGCGGGCTGGTGCCGTGCTCGGCGTACCGGCCGCCGTGGAAGTCGGGGTCCTCGAGGATCGCGGCACGGGCGACGGAGGAGAAGGCGATGTTCTCCGGGGTGAGCCGGGAGCTCGCGGCGACCAGGACCGCCCGGTCGATGCGCTCCGGCTCCCGCAGCGCCCACTCCAGCACCTGCATCCCGCCGAGCGAGCCGCCGACGGCCGCGTGCAACCGCTCGATGCCGAGGTGGTCGAGCAGGCCGCGGTGGACGGCGACCAGGTCCGCCATGTCGAGCACCGGGAAGTCGGGGCCGTAGGCACGGCCCGTCGCCGGGTCGGGGGACTGCGGACCGGTCGTGCCGGAGCAGCCGCCGAGCAGGTTGGCGGAGACGACGAAGAGGCGCTCGGTGTCGAGGGCCTTGCCGGGCCCGATCAGGTTGTCCCACCATCCCGGGCGGGTGGCTCCCTCGTGCCACCCGGCGGCGTGCGCGTCACCGGTGAGCGCGTGGCAGACGAACACGGCGTTGTCGCGGGTCGGCGAGAGCCGTCCGTAGGTCTCGTAGGCCACCTCGACGTGCGCCAGCTCGGCACCCGAGGCCAGCACCAGCGGGCCGTGCTGCGTGAGCACGGCCCGCTGGGTCGCGACGACCCCGACGGAGTCAGTCACGTGCGCTCACTTGGCGGCGATGAGCGCCTGCTCGAGGTCGGCGATGATGTCGTCGACGTTCTCGATGCCGACCGAGAGCCGGACCAGGTCCTCCGGCACGCCGGCCAGCTCCAGCTCCTCGGGCGTGAGCTGCGAGTGCGTGGTGCTGGCGTTGTGCACCGCGAGCGACTTGGCGTCGCCGATGTTGACCAGGTGGCTGAACAGCTCCAGGGACTCGATGAAGCGCTTGCCCCCGTCGCGGCCGCTCTTGAGGCCGAAGGACACCAGGCCGCCGTACCCCTTGCCGGTGAAGAGGCGGTCGGCGATCTCCTTCGACGGGTCCCCCTCGAGGCCGGGGTAGTTCACCCACGCGACCGCCTCGTGACCCTGCAGGTACGTCGCCACGGCCAGCGCGTTCTCGCTGTGCCGCTCCAGGCGCAGGTGCAGCGTCTCCAGGCCCTGGAGGAACAGGAAGGAGTTGAGCGGCGCGATCGCGGCGCCGGTGTTGCGCAGCAGCACGGTACGGGCGCGGATGATGTAGGCGAGCTCGGCGACGGCGTCGGTCCAGACCACCCCGTGGTACGCCGAGTCCGGGCTCGTCAGGCCCGGGAAGCGCTCGGAGTGCGCCGCCCAGTCGAACTTCCCGCTGTCGACGATGATGCCGCCGATGGAGGTGCCGTGGCCGCCGATGTACTTGGTCGCGGAGTGCACCGCGATGTCGGCGCCGTGGTCGAAGACCCGCTCCAGGTACGGCGTGGTGACGGTGTTGTCGACGACGAGCGGAAGCCCGAGGGCGTGCGCCGCGTCCGCCCAGGCGCGGGTGTCGACGACGTTGATCTTGGGGTTGCCGATGGTCTCGGCGAAGACGAGCTTGGTCTTGTCGTCGACGTGCTGGGCGAGCTCCTCGGGCTTGTTCGGGTCGACGAAGCGCACCTCGATGCCGTACTGCGGCAGCGTGTGGGCGAAGAGCGCGTAGGTGCCGCCGTAGAGGGTGGAGATCGCGACGATGTTGTCGCCGGCGTAGGTCAGGTTGAGCACGGAGTAGGTGATCGCGGCCGAGCCGGAGGCCACGGCGAGCGCGCCGACCCCGCCCTCGAGCTGGGCGACCCGCTCCTCGAAGGCCGACTGCGTCGGGTTCATGATCCGGCTGTAGATGTTGCCGGGCTCGGCGAGCGCGAAGAGGTTGGCGGCGTGCTCGGTGTCGTTGAAGACGTACGACGTGGTCTGGTAGATCGGCACCGCACGCGCGTTGGTGGCCGGGTCGGGCTCCTCCTGACCGGCGTGCACGGCGAGGGTCTCGGGACGGTAGGTCATCGGTGTCTCCTTCGAGGGATCGCCGGCGCGCGGCGTGCTGGTGGCGTTAACTGTAGTGAGTCGATCAAGAAACACGAGAGTGCTCGTCCAGGCTTCGGACACGGAGGCGTCGGGTAGCGTCCGGCCGCGTGAGGACCACCCGCAGCCGCAACCTCGTCGTCGCCTCGCGCACCGCGGACGACCGGCAGTGGCAGGCCGGCGCCGGGCAGGCCGCGGCGAGCCGGCTCGCCGGCCTCGACATCGAGCGGAGCACCCTCTACTCCCCCGCCGAGCTCTACGACCGCACGCCGTACGCCGAGACCTTCGACGCTCGCGCCTACGCCTGGGGGCGCGCCGCCTCCGGTCCCGCCGAGGCGCTGGCCGAGGTGCTCCACGACCAGGCCATCGACACCGCCCTCGGCGCCTGGGTGCACGGGCGCAGCCTGGTCGGCGTGATGGGCGGGCACGCCGCCGACCGCGGCACCCCGGCGTACGCCGAAGCGGCCCGCCTCGGCACCCTGCTCGGAACCCGTCAGGTGGTCGCCACCGGCGGCGGTCCCGGTGCGATGGAGGCCGCCAACCTGGGCGGGCGGCTCGCCGGACTGGGCGAGGAGGTGCTCGCCGAGGCGCTGCGACGGGTGAGCGCCGTCCCGTCCTTCCGGCCCTCGATCGACGCCTGGGTGGACGCGGCCCGTGCGGCGCTGGAGCTCGGTACGACGCCGCGGCCCTCGCTCGGCGTACCGACCTGGCACTACGGGCACGAGCCGCCCAACCTGTTCGCGACGGCCGTCGCGAAGTACTTCCGCAACGCCCTGCGCGAGGCGATCCTGCTGCAGGTCTGCGACGCCGGGATCGTCTTCCTCGCCGGAGCCGGCGGGACCGTCCAGGAGATCTTCCAGGACGCGTGCGAGAACTACTACGCCAGCGAGCAGGACGTCGCGCCGATGGTCCTGGTCGGACGCACCTACTGGACCGAGACGCTGCCGGCCTGGCCGCTGTTGGAGGCGCTCGCCCGCGGACGGGCGATGGAGGGGCACGTGCACCTCGTCGACAGCGTCGAGGAGGCCGCGGCGCTGTTCGGCTGAGCCGGGCGGGCGGTCGGCGGAGTCAGGCGGCCTCGGACGCGGGCCGCGACGCCGTACGCCGGCCCAGCACCGCGCGGTAGTGCTCCAGCAGCTGCTCGTTGATCGCGAACCACGACCGCTCCTGCACCGCGCGCAGCGCCGTCGCGCCCATCGTGGCCCGCAACGCCGCGTCGGAGGCCAGCCGGTCCACGCTCGCCGCCAGGTCGGCACCGTCGCCGGGCCGGTAGAGCAGCCCGGTCGCGCCGTCCGCGACCACGTCGACCGGACCGCCCGCCGCCGGGGCGACGACCGGCACCGCGGAGGCGAGCGCCTCCTGGGCCGACTGGCAGAAGGTCTCGTAGCGGCCGGTGTGCACGAACAGGTCGAGCGAGGCGTAGGCCCGGCTCAGGTCGTCGCCGTGCAGCAGGCCCAGGAAGGTGGCCCGCTCGCCCAGGAGCTGGCGCAGGCGCGGCTCGTCCGGGCCGCCGCCGACCAGCACCAGGGCGTACCGCGGGTCGTCCGCGAGATGGCGCAGCAGGTCCAGCTCCTTCTCGGCGGCCAGCCGGCCGACGTACCCCACCAGCAGGCGGCCGTCCGGCGCGATCCGCCGCCGCAGCGCCTCGTCGCGGTGCCGCGGGTGGAAGGCGGCCAGGTCGACGCCGCGGCCCCAGCGGTAGACCTCGGGGACGCCGAGCCGGCGCAGCTGGTCGATGCTCGCCGTCGACGGCGCGAGCGTACGGTCGACGTGCAGGTGGATGCGCCGGGTCAGCCCCGCCATCGCCCGGGCACCGCCCGGCAGGTCGTAGCGCTCGGCGAAGCCGACGAGGTCGGTCTGGTAGATCGCGACCGTCGGGATCCCGAGCTCGTGAGCGGCCCGGGCGGCCTGGTAGCCGAGCGTCGCCGGCGAGGCGATGTGGACGACGTCGGGGCGGTAGCGGCTCATCACCGCCCGCAGCCGGCGGCGCGTCTCCAGACCCAGGCGGAAGTCCGGGTAGAACGGCAGGTTGGCACCGCGGGCCCGCTGCACCTGGAACCCGGCGTAGCTCTCCGGGCCCGTCGGGGCGACCAGCTCGGCATGGTGACCCTCGGCCTGGAGGTGCTCCAGGACACGGCGTACCGAGTTGGTCACGCCGTTGATCTGCGGGAGGAACGACTCGGCAACCACCAGGACGCGCAGCTTGGTCATGCCGACGACGGTAGGCACGGCGCGACAACACTCCGTCACGCGACCGGGCGTGTCCGGCGACCGCCACGTGAACGGCTGGGGTACGTCGTGTCGGGGACGTGACCCATTTCATAGAAGGGTCGTTGCTCCGGCGTGGAGATCTCTCGCCGTGACCTGATCCGCAACGCCATCGCCGCCGGGGGCCTCGCTGCCGCCGCCACCGCCCTGCCGGGCGTGCTGCGCTCCTCCGCGGCGAGCGCCGCGACCGGGAGCACGCTCGCAGGCACCTACACCGTCGGTACGCCGGGCGCGGGCGGCTACCGCCCCGTCATCGCCGTCGCCGGCGAGGCCCACAGCGTCCGGCCCGGCCTCGGCGTCGCCGCCGCGCCGGGCCGTGCCCGCCAGGGACTGCTCGCCTTCGTCCAGCTCAGCGACGTGCACATCGTCGACGCGCAGTCGCCGCTGCGCCTGGAGTGGACCGACCGGCTCGACGACCCGAGCCCGCTGCCCGCGACCGGGTTGTTCACGTCGTCGTACCGGCCCGGGGAGATGCTGACCGGGCAGGTCGCGGACTCGATGGTGCGCGCCATCAACCAGATCGCCACCGGACCGGTCACCGGCAAGCCGCTCGCGCTGGCGATCCAGACCGGCGACAACTCCGACAACTCCCAGCTCAACGAGGTCCGGTGGAACATCGGGGTCCTCAACGGCGGGACCGTCCGGGTCGACTCCGGCAACCTGAACAAGTGGGAGGGCGTGACCGACAGCACGGCGGCGACCTACGACACCGCCTACTGGCACCCGCACGGCAACCCGGCGGGCAAGCCGGTGGACCGCCCGCGCGCGGAGTACGGCTTCCCCGTCGTACCCGGCCTGCTGGACGCCGCCCGTCGCCCGTTCACCGCCGAAGGCCTCGACATCCCGTGGTACTCCGTCTTCGGCAACCACGACGGCCTCGTCCAGGGCAACTTCCCCACCAGCACCCTGCAGCTCAACCTGCTCGCGCTCGGGGCGCTCAAGATCATCTCGCCGCCGCTCGGCGTCAACCCCGCGCAGCTCTTCGACGACCTGATGAGCAACCCGGCCGGCCTGCTGAACAACCTGCTCGGCGGCGCGCTCAACACCGTCGTCCGGGTCGTGCAGCCCGACCTCAACCGCCGGCTGCTCACCCGTCAGCAGGTCGTCGAGCAGCACTTCGCCCTCGGCGGCGCACCCTTCGGGCACGGCTTCACCGACGCCAACCGCCAGAAGGGCACCGCGTACTACTCCTTCGACAAGGGCGACTTCCGCTTCGTCGTGATGGACACCGTCAACCCCAACGGGTACGCCGACGGCTCCCTCGACCAGACCCAGTTCGCCTGGCTGACCGCCCTCCTCGACGCGTCCGCCGACAAGATCGTGATGGTCTTCAGCCACCACACCTCCGACACGATGGGCAACCCGCTCGTCGTCACCGGCGGCAACCTCGAGCAGCGGGTCACCGGCGGCACCGTCCTCGACGCCCTGCTCGCCCGGCCGAACGTCGTCGCCTGGATCAACGGCCACACCCACCGCAACAAGATCACCCCGCGCCCCCGGCCCAGCGGCGGCGGGCTCTGGGAGATCACCACCGCCTCGCACATCGACTGGCCGCAGCAGGCCCGGATCATCGAGGTGGCCGACAACGGCGACGGCACGCTGTCGATCTTCACCACCATGGTCGACCACGCCGGCCCCGCCTCTGCCGGCGCCGGCACCGCCAACGCTCAACAGCTCGCCGGCCTCGCCCGCGAGCTGTCCGCCAACGACTGGCACGCCCACCTCGACGGCTCCGGTGCCCCCGAGGACCGCAACGTCGAGCTGCTCGTGGACCACCCGCTCGCGTGAGCGGCACAGCGCACATGTAACTCCGTGTTGAGGCACCGAATTGCGTGTCACAGCGCCCGGGTAGTGGCAACAGCGCCCGGGTAGAGGCAACAGCACCCGGGTCGATGCCCTCCCGGGCCGATGAACCCGACGGCAGTCCACCATCCCCGGAGCGGAGGTCGCTCTGGCGGCCTCCGCCCATCTACCCGGGCGCTGTTGCCTCTACCCGGGCGCTGTGACGCGCCTCCAGGTGCAAGAACACGGAGTTACAAGCACGGTCGCCCGCGGTACGACGCCAGGGCCGACCGTCACGCTCCCAGAGCCAGCAGCCAGGACCGCTCCTGGCCGTGCGGGACGAAGCCCGCCCGCCGCAGGACGGGGCCGGACGTCTCCACCCGCCCTTTCACGAGCGCCAGGTCCGCCCCCCGGTCCACGGCATAGGCGAGCCGCGCCGCCAGCACCGCCCGGTAGATCCCGCGCCCGCGCGCCGCCGGGTGCACGACCCCGCCCCACAGCCGCGCGTCCGGGCCGGCCATGGTGAGCCCTCCAGAGCCGACGGGTCGGTCGCCGTCGTACGCGACGACGGCGCCACCACCCCCGCTGCGCACCTTCGCGACCTCGCCCGGGTGGGCCGCCTCCAGGTCCCTCCGGTCGGTCGGGCCGGCACCGAACACCTCCGCGCTGAGCCGCACCGCGTCGGCGAACACCTCGAGGTCCGCGCTCCAGCGCAGCACCACGCCGGGGAGGTCGCCGAGGTCGGGGGTGCGGTCCAGCCCGAGAGCGAGGACGTCGACGGTCTCGTCCAACCGCGCCCCCGCGGCCCGCAACGCCGGCTCCACGTCGTCCGGCGCGTCCAGCCGCACCCAGCACGCGACGTCCTCCACCGCCCGGCCCCCTTGCGGGGCGAGCTCGCGCGCGTGCGCCAGCACCTCGGGCAGCACCTCGCCGGCCGGTCGTCGCGGGTGGAAGCGGACGAGCTGCAGGGGACGCTCGGTCCAGTCGGGGTAGCGGACGAGGAGGTACTCCTCGGTCTCCACCCGAGGGGCGTCAGGCGGCAGGAAGGCCCACGCGGCGCTGGCGGCGAGGACGCGGTCCCGAGAGGGCTGCATGGTCCCAGCCAAGCACGAGCCGGGCGCGCGCCGGGCGCGCCGCACAGGCAGGCGCTACTCCGCGGCGGCCAGCTGCCCGCAGGCGGCGTCGATCTCGCTCCCCCGCGTGTCCCGCATGGTCGCTGCGATCCCCTTCGCCTCCAGGCGACGGACGAACTCGTCCATGTCCTCCTCGCGCGAGCGGGTGAACTGCGAGCCGGGGACCTCGTTGAGCGGGATCGGGTTGATGTGCACCCACCCGGTGCCGCGACCCTCGGCCGACAGCACGTCGGCGAGCAGGTCGGCACGCCAGCCCTGGTCGTTGATGTCGCGCATGAGGGCGTACTCGATGGAGACCCGGCGGCCGGTCTTGGCGAAGTACTCGTACGCCGCGTCGACGGTCTCGGCCACGGAGAAGCGGGTGTTGATCGGGACGAGGTCGTTGCGCAGCTCGTCGTCGGGGGCGTGCAACGACAGGGCGAGGGTGACCGGGACGCCCTCGTCGGCGAGCTGGCGGATGCGCGGCACCAGCCCGACGGTGGAGACCGTCACGTGGCGCGCGGACAGGCCCAGCCCGGCGGGGGCCGGGTCGGTGAGGCGTCGTACGGCGGCGACGGTGGCCTTGTAGTTGGCGAGCGGCTCGCCCATCCCCATGAACACGACGTTCGAGAGCCGCCCGGGACCGCCGGCGACGTCGCCGTTGGCCATCGCCCGGGCGCCGACGACGACCTGGTGCACGATCTCGGCGGTCGACATGTTGCGCTGCAGGCCGCCCTGGCCGGTCGCGCAGAACGGGCACGCCATGCCGCAGCCGGCCTGGCTGGAGATGCAGATCGTGGCGCGGTCCTTGTAGCGCATCAGCACCGACTCGACCAGGGAGCCGTCGAAGAGCTTCCACAGCGTCTTGACCGTCTTGCCCTTGTCGGCGCTCTGCTCCCGGATCGGGGACATCAGGTCCGGGAGCAGCGCACCGACGAGCTCGTCGCGCTGTGCGGCGGGCAGATCGGTCATCTCGACGGGGTCGTGGACCAGCCGGCCGAAGTAGTGCGTGGAGAGCTGCTTGGCACGGAAGCCGGGCAGGCCCATCTCGACGAGGAGGTCCTTGCGCTCGTCCGCCGTCAGGTCCGCCAGGTGACGGGGAGGCTTCTTGCGTCCTCGCGGCTCCGCGAGGACGAGAGGCAGCGTGCGGGGCTCGTCGGACATCCCCCCGATTGTCCCACCTCCCCGGGTGGGACGCCCAAACGCTGGCTCAGCCGTCCTTGTTGAGCAGGAACCACAGGACGGCGGCGGCGACCAGGCCGACGACGAGGATGGTGCCGACCATCCCGATCAGCATGTACTTCGCGAACCGGCGGGTGTGGCGGGGCACCAGCAGCCCGATCGGTACGACGAGCAGGAGCAGCACGAACGGGAACAGCTCCTCGGCACGGTCGGTGCCCAGCAGCCCCTTGAGGATCGCGCCGTAGAGACCGGGCACGACGATGATCGAGGCCATCCCGGTGAAGAACCCGGCGAGCGGGAAGAAGACCGGGTGCTCGCGGTGGAACCAGTCGGGCCGGCGCGACCGCTCGGGAGCGTCGTCCGTGTCGCCCGCGTCCGCGCGGCCCTCGAATACCTGGTTCATGTCCGGGCGATCGTAGCCGGATCGACCTCAGCGCGTCGTACTGGCAGCCGAGCGCACCGACCTGTGAGAGTGGGCCGGTGACCGACCAGCACCCGTCGCTGACCTACAGCAGCTACCTCGCCCTCGACGACGTCCTCGCCGCGCAGCACCCCCGCTCGGACGAGCACGACGAGCTCCTCTTCATCGTGATCCACCAGGTCTACGAGCTGTGGTTCAAGCAGATGCTGCACGAGCTCACCGGCCTGCAGGACCGGCTCGGGGCGGGCGACACCCCGCGCGCGCTGCAGACCCTCGGCCGGGTCCGCGCGATCCTCAAGGTCGCCGTGGCGCAGGTCGACGTGCTGGAGACGATGACGCCGCGCCAGTTCTCCAGCTTCCGCGACCGCCTCGACGCCTCCAGCGGCTTCCAGTCCGAGCAGTTCCGCGAGCTGGAGGCGACCCTGGGCCGGCGCGACCGCCGGGTCTTCGAGCACTACCCCGCCGGCTCGCCGGGACGGGAGCGGATCGCCGCCGCGATGAGCCGTCCGTCGGTGTTCGACTCGTTCCTGCGCTACCTCACCACCCAGGGGTACGACGTGCCCGCCGCCGCTCTCGACCGCGACCTGACCACCCCGTGGGAGCCCTCGGAGGACGTCCAGGACCTGCTGCTGCGGGCCTACGCCGACGAGGGCGGTGCCGCGCAGGTCGCCGAGCGGCTGGTGGACCTCGACGAGGGACTGCAGGAGTGGCGCTACCGGCACGTGAAGATGGTGGAGCGCACCATCGGCGCCAAGATGGGTACCGGCGGCTCCTCCGGCGCGACGTACCTGTGGAGCACCGTCACCCACCAGCTCTTCCCCGACCTGTGGGCGATCCGGAGCCGGATGTGAGCCTGGCCGCGCACTACACCCGGTTCCGGGTCGCCGAGCGGCTACTGCTGACGGGGCACTCCCACCAGGCCTGGCCGGACGTGGCGCGCGAGGGCGTGCTGGAGGCGTACGACGACGCGGCGCTCGCGCTCGGCGGCAAGTGGGAGCGCGCCGAGACCCGCGCCGAGCGGCTGCGCGCGGGGGTGCGCACCCTGCTCGGCGAGCCGGGTGCCGAGGTCACGCTCGGCGCCAACGTCCACGAGCTGCTGGTCCGCTTCCTCTCCACCCTCGACCTGCGCACCCGGCCGCGGCTGGTCACGACCGACGCGGAGTTCCTCTCCGTGAGCCGGCAGCTCGACCGGCTCGGCGAGGTGGGCGTGGAGGTCGTGCGGGTGCCCGCCGAGCCCGTCGCCACCCTGTCCGCGCGGCTGTCCGCAGCGGTCGACGACCGGACCGCCGCCGTGCTGGTGTCCTCGGTGCTGTACGAGACGTCGCGGCGGGTGCCCGGCCTCGCCTCGGTCGCCGCTGCCTGCGCGCGGGTCGGGACCGAGCTGTTCCTCGATGCCTACCACCACCTGGGCGTGCTCCCCTGGGAGGCCGAGGGTCTCGCCGAGGCGTGGGTGGTCGGCGGTGGCTACAAGTACCTCCAGCTCGGCGAGGGCTGCTGCTTCCTGCGGCTCCCGCCCCACGCCGCTGGGACGCGGCCGGTGGTCACCGGCTGGTGGGCCCACGACGGCGATCGCTTCGCCGGCTCGACGTACGACCCGACGAGCCACTACCGGGCGGCCAGGGTGCTCGACTTCTTCGCCGAGCAGGGGCTGACTCCGCCGGTCCTGCGTGAGATCTCGCTGCGCCAGCGCGGCCTGCTCGCGCGCACCTTCGACGACCTCGACCTGCCGCCGGACGTCGTCACCCGCGACCGGGAGACGCCGGCGGAGGGCTTCGGCGGCTTCCTGGCCCTGCGTACGCCGTACGGGCCGGCGCTGCGCGACGCGCTCGCCCGCCGGGGCGTCACCGTGGACAGCCGGGGCCAGCACCTGCGGTTCGGCCCCGCGCCGTACCTCCTCGACGAGCAGCTCGTCGCCGCGATGAGCGCCCTAGAAGACGCCGTAGTGGAGCAGCAGCCAGATCGGCGCGATCGTCGCCAGCAGTGAGTCCAGCCGGTCCATCAGCCCGCCGTGGCCGGGGATGACCTGGCTCATGTCCTTGATGCCCAGGTCGCGCTTGATGACCGACTCGCACAGGTCGCCCAGCGTCGCCATCACGACCGTGATGAGGCCGAGCGCGACCCCGATCCACCAGTCGCCCTCGAGCAGGTACACGACCAGCGCCACGCCCGCGCCGACGGTGGCGAGGGCGGAGCCCGCGAAGCCCTCCCAGGACTTCTTGGGCGAGATGACGGGCGCCATCGGGTGCTTGCCGAAGAGCACGCCCGCGACGTACCCCCCGATGTCGGAGGCGATCGTCACCAGGATGAAGGTGAGGATGCCCTGGACGCCCTTGTCGTCGAGGCCACCACCGCCCCGCCCGCCCTCGGCGAGCATCAGCGCGACGAACGAGCCGAGGAAGGGCACGTAGACGAGCGCGAACACCGAGGCGGTGGCGTTCTTCACGTAGCCGTCCACGCCGCGGCGCAGCAGCCACAGCATGATCACCAGCGCGCTCACCGCGGTCGCCGTCACCAGCGCCGCCGAGCCGTAGAGGTAGGCGACCACGACCATGACCACGCCGCCGACCATCAACGGCTGCTCGGGCAGGTCGATGTCCTTGGCGAGCAGGCCCTTGCGCAGCTCCCAGACCGCCACGACCACGGCGATCGCCACGATCACCATGAAGGCGGGCTTCCAGAACAGCAGGGAGGCGGCGATCGCGCTCAGGAGCACGACCGCGGAGCCGACCGCGGCCTTGAGGTCACGGCCGGCGCGGCCGTGGTCCTTCTTCGGCGCGGCGTCGGGCGTCGTCGACATACGGATGCGGAGCGGGTCGAGGATCAGACCTCGAGCAGCTCGGCTTCCTTGGTCTTGAGCAGCTCGTCGATGGCGTCGGTGTGCTTCTTCGTCAGGCCGTCCAGCCGCTTCTCGGCACCGGTGACGTCGTCCTTGCCGACCTCGCCGTCCTTCTCGAGCTTCTCCAGGCCCTGCTTGGACTTCTGGCGGACCTGGCGCACGGCGATCTTGCCGCCCTCGGCCTTCTCCTTCGCGAGCTTGATGAACTCCTTGCGGCGCTCCTCGGTCAGCTCGGGGAAGACGCAGCGCAGCACCTGGCCGTCGTCGGAGGGGTTGATGCCGAGGTCGGAGTCGCGGATGGCCTTCTCGATGTTGCCCTTCGCGCCCACGTCGAACGGCGACACCAGGATCACCCGCGGCTCGGGCGCGCTGAACGACGCCAGCTGCTGGATCGGCGTCGGCGCGCCGTAGTAGTCGACGAGGATCTTGCTGAACATGCTCGGGTGCGCACGGCCGGCCCGGATCGCGGCGAACTCCTCACGGGTCGCCTCGACCGACTTGCCCATCTTCTGATCGGCCTCGTTGAGGATGTCGTTGATCACCGGATCTCCTTCTCGCGCTGGTTCGGCGGGTCTCAGCCTGCGCTGACCCGCGTGCCGATCTTCTCACCCTGCACCACGCGGAGGATGTTGCCCTCCGGCTCCATGCCGAACACGATCATGGGCAGCTTGTTCTCGCCGCACAGGGCGAAGGCGGTCTGGTCCATGATCCGCAGACCCTGGCCGATGGCCTCGTCGTAGGTCAGCTCGTCGTACTTCGTCGCCGTGGGGTCGACCTTCGGATCGGCGCTGTAGACGCCGTCGACACCGCTCTTGGCCACCAGCACCACGTCGCACCGGCTCTCCAGCGCCCGCTGGACGGCGACGGTGTCGGTGGAGAAGTACGGCATGCCCATGCCGGCGCCGAAGATGACGACCCGGCCCTTCTCCATGTGCCGGATGGCGCGCCGCGGGATGTAGGGCTCGGCGACCTGGCCCATCGTGATCGCGGTCTGCACCCGCGTCTCGACGCCGAGCTTCTCGAGGAAGTCCTGCAGGGCCAGGCAGTTCATGACGATGCCGAGCATGCCCATGTAGTCGGCCCGGACCCGGTCCATGCCGCGCTGCTGCAGCTCCGCGCCCCGGAAGAAGTTGCCGCCACCGGTCACGACCGCGATCTGCACGCCCGCGTCGACGACCTCCTTGACCTCCTTGGCGATCGCCTGGACGACGTCGGGGTCCACACCGACCTTGCCGCCGCCGAACACCTCTCCGGAGAGCTTCAGGAGGACTCGCTTGTAACCGGGCACCAGGGTCCTTCCAGTCGTTGAGGGGAGCGGTCCGAGGCTATCAGTGCCCCTCCGCGGCGGCGCGGGCGATCAGCGCGTCGTACCACCGGACGTAGCGGCGCCACGACGGCCCCCGGTCCGCGTCGATCGACATCGCGAGCTCGTCGCGCGGCAGGGAGTCGGAGCCGAAGTTGTCGCTGCCCGTGACCACGCGGCGATGGCGTACGCCGTCCGGCCCGGTCCAGGCGAGCAGGCTCAGCTTGCTGTGCACGTCGTTGCCGTTCGCGAACTTCGCGCCGTGCACCTCCACGCCCGCCTCGCGCAGCATCGCGACGATGTCCTTGCCGATGTGCAGCGAGATCACCTGCACCCGCGCACCCGCTCGCGCCTTGTCGGCCACGATCCGGGCCAGGTTGCGGCCGCGGTCGCTGTGCCAGGCGTACATCGCGAAGCGCAGCACGGTGCCCCGCGCCGGCAGCCCGCGCAGGAGCGCCGCGACCGGGTCGGTGCGCTCGTCCCAGCCGGGGAAGAACCAGGCCCGGTCGGAGCCGAGCCGGGGGGCGAACCCCCGACCCCGTCGCTTCAGCTCACCCGTCTGCTCCCGGAAGTCACGGTCGAAGGCGCGCCACACGTCGGTGCGGTCCACGAAGGTCCACATGTCGCTGTACTGCTGGGTCGAGTAGTACGACAGGTTCGCCGAGCCCGCCATCACGACATGGCGGGAGTCTCCCACGCGGGTGAAGGTCCAGGTCTTCTGGTGCACCTTGCCGTCGCCGCGGATCTGCACCCCGCGCCGCGAGCCCTTCGACAAGAACACGAAGGAGTCCTCTCCCCGGTCGGTCCCGAGCTCCTTCGTCAGCTTCGCGATCGCCCGGAAGTCCTTCGACACCCTCCAGTTGGCGATGACCTGCACGTCGACCCCGCGCCGGTGGGCGTCCACCAGCGCGTCGGCCAGCGGATGCAGCGAGAAGGACCGGGTGACGACCCGGATCCGCTCCCCCCGCGGGGTGTGCGCGACCAGCTCCAGCAGGCGCGCCACGACCGGGTGTTCGGAGGCCTGGGTCTCCGGGTCGGCGACGGGTGTGCCGAGGACCGCTCCCGGCCGGACGGCGTACGGCGCGGCGGCGCGCGCGTCCTCCCGCTCGCCGGCCGGCGGGTCCGAGCCCGTGGCCGAGCAGCCCGCGACGAGGAGCAGCGCGAGCAACAGGACCGGCAGGCGTCGTACGGCTCGGTCAGGTGCGACGCTGCACGCGCCGGCGGTAGTCACCGCTGTTGTCCCCGTCGATGTCGGAGTCCCGCGTCCGGTCGATCCGCCCCACCTGCTGCTCGCCGCCCTGCACCGGCTGCGCGTCGATGATCGTGTCGCGCTCGTACTGGTGGGACTTGTCGGTGTTGCGGTAGTAGCGGTAGAACGCCCAGTACGTCGCCGCGCCGCCCGCCGGCCCCGCCGCCAGGAGCCACAGCGGGCCGTCGTCGGAGGCCTGGGCCACCAGAGCCGTGACCAGCTCGATGCTCAGCCCGCTCATGCCATCGCCACCAGGATCGCGCCGGCCGCGCCCTCGAGCACGGTGCCGACGGTGAGCGCCGCGAGGATCAGCTTGGGCTGCGAGACCGGGATGCTGCCCATCGTCTCCCCCGTGCGGGCGTTGACCGCGATGTAGTGCAGCAGGCCGTTGCTCTCCTGGCGGTAGGAGTAGAGCCAGACCGGGAGGTACATCGAGATCCAGCGCGAACCGCCCACGTCGACCTTCTCCTGCTCCCACCGCACGCCGCGGTCGAAGCGACCCAGCGAGGCATGCACCTGCGCGCGGCCGATGGAGAGCAGCTGGTCCTCCAGGACCGGCTTGAGCACCTCGACATTCAGGTCGCGCTTCTCGCTGGTGAAGCCGACCAGGTAGCTGGCGTTCCACTTCACGGCGTTCTTCGTGTCGAACGGCAGGATCGTGTTGACGATGTTGTTGGTGTTGCCGTCGCTGAAGTCCGCGCGCTGCGCGGAGCCCTCCATCGTGAGGTCGTCGACGGTGAAGGAGACCTGACGGGCGACGTCGTACACGTCGGCGGCGTAGTAGGTCACCCGGTTGTCGCCCTGCTTCTCGGTCCAGCGCCGGGTCTCCACCTCGCCCTGCCCCCAGTACTCGGAGCTGGCGCGGGCGTCGACGACGAGGTACGGCAGGTAGACGCCCAGCACGTTCTCCGGGACGAACTCCCTCTTGAAGCGCTTGTGCGCGAACAGGCGGCGCTTCGAGGCGAACTCGCGGATCTTCTCGACCGCCTCGTCCTTCGTGAGCCGGAACGGCAGCACCGCGTCCGGGACCGCGCCATTGGGGATCTGCTGGTTGACGTTGAGGGTGTGGCGACACCAGTGGCAGCGCGCGTTGAGCTGGTGCGCGGTGTCGACGACCACCTCCGCACCGCACGCCTCGCACTTGAACGTCACCATCTGGTCGGCGTCCGCGGCGATGTCCTGCGCACCGCTGGCGATCACCGTGCCCTGGAGGTCGTCGATGCCCTCACCGAGACCGAACTCCTCCTCGACCCGCGCCTCCTGCCACTCGTTACGGCAGAAGAGGCAGATCAGCATCCCGGTCGAGCCGCGCAGTCGTACGTCGGTCGAGCCGCACTTCGGGCAGCGGTTCAGCCCGTCCTTGAGCGACTCGTTGACGGTCTCGATGCTCGGCCCGGCCTCGGGCTCGGCCTTGGCCGCGGCCAGCTTCTCCTCCAGCGACAGCGGCGGGCCGTCGAAGGTGGGGTGCTTCGGCTGCCCCTCCCCCGCGGACGGCGGAGGCGGGGGCGGCGGGGGCGGCGGTGGGGGCTCCACGGGCTCCTGCGCCATGTCAGAGACCGAGCGCCTTCGCCTTTGCCGCGTCGTAATCGGCCTGCGTGATGAGGCCGGCGTCGAGCATCTCCTTGGCCCGCTTGAGCACCGCCATCGGGTCCTCCGCGCCGGACGCGGCCGGGCTGGGCGTGCCCTCCGGCGCGGCGGGCGCCGCCGGGGCCGCGGCGGCGGGGGCCGGCGCGGGCGCACCCGCCGGCGGGACCGGCTGCTGCAGACCGCCCACGCCGAGACCGCCCACACCCATGCCCATGCCGATCAGGCCGCCGGGGCCGGCGTTCTCACCGGCCGCCTCGATGCCCGCGGCGACCGACGCCTGCAGGTTCGAGTTGCCGCGCGCGCCGGACAGGGCGTCGGCACGCTGCACGTTCTTGAGCAGCTCGCGGGTGTTGGCGTCGTACTCGATGGAGATGATCGCGGTCTTGACGATCTCCAGGCCGCGGTCGGTCTTCCACTGGTAGTTCTGCTCGACCGCCGCGGACAGCGACTGCGCGAAGCCGATGGAGTCCTGCTGCAGCTTCGCGATCCGGTTCCCCTTGGCGGGGTCGTTGGTGTACATCGAGAACGCCGGGGCCAGCGAGCCGACGACCTCGTTGAACAGCTGCTCACCGGCCGGGTTGTCGATGTCGGTGAAGTCGAACTGCGCGCGGCCGCCGATCACCTCGGCGGGCACGAAGTTGCGGATGAACGTCAGCGGGTCGGTGATCTTCAGGGTGTAGGTGCCGCGGGTGATCGCGCCGACCTGGGTGTTGAGGAAGGCGTCGTCCCAGTAGATCTCCGACTGGGTGCCGAACTTGTTGTTGGGCAGCTCCTTGAGGGTCACGAAGACCGCGGTCTGCTGCGCCGACGGGCGCCCGCCGAACTTGAACCGCTCCCAGCTCTGCTTGACGACCGAGTCGACGAGGCCGCCCCCCGAGAAGACCGACTGCGACGCCGGCTCGTCGGAGTTCCAGATGTAGGCGCCCGGCTCGGCGGCGAAGCCGGTGAACGCGCCGTCCTCGAGCAGCACCAGGCCGTAGCCCTCCGGCACGACGATCTTCGAGCCGTTGGTGATGATGCCGTCCGAGCCGTGTGTGTTGGAGCCACGGCCGGCGTTCTGGCCCTTCGGCACCGCGGGGAAGATCGCGACCGTCGAGGTGATCCCGTCCGGGACGCCGTAGAAGTCGAGCCACTGGTCACCGAGGGTGCCGCCGATCGCGCCGATCGCCGCCTGAATGAGTCCCACCGAACGTCTCCTTCACCTGGGGGCGCACTCACGGGTGCGGGTGCGCTGACCGACTTCTCTCCGAGGGCCGGGCAGCGCAAACCTACACCGGGCCTCGGTGCGCCGACCGGTGAAATCGAGGTCCCGGAAATGCCGACGGCCGGCCCGACACGAGGTCGGACCGGCCGTCGTACGGCGGGGGCGGCGTCAGGCGCCGACCTCGAAGCGGGCGAACCGCTTCACCGTGGTGCCGGCGGCGTCGAGGACGGCCTTGACCGTCTTCTTGCTCTCCGACACCGACTCCTGCTCGAGCAGCACGATCTCGCGGAAGAACCCGCCCAGGCGACCCTCGACGATCTTCTCGACGGCAGCCTCCGGCTTGCCCTCCTCGAGCGTCTTCTTGGTCAGGACGTCCTTCTCGGCGGCGACGATGTCCGCGGGGACCTCGTCACGGGTGAGGTACTGCGCCTTGAGGGCCGCCACCTGCATGGCGGCGCCGCGGGCGGCAGCCTCGTCGCCGTCGTACTCCACGAGCACGCCGACGGCCGGCGGGAGGTCGGCCGCACGCTTGTGCAGGTAGACCGCGGTGGTGCCGTCGAAGTAGGCGACGTTGCCGAGCTCGATCTTCTCGCCGATGGTGATGGCGAGCTGCTCCACGACCTGGCCGACGGTGCTGTCGCCCAGCGGCAGCGCCTTGGCGGTCTCGACGTCGTTGGCCTTGCCCTCGTTGATCGCCTCGGCGATCTGCTGGGCGGCCTTGATGAACTCCTCGTTCTTCGCGACGAAGTCGGTCTCCGACTTCAGCTCGACGAGCGCGCCACCCGCGTTGGCCACCAGGCCGGCGGAGGTCTCCCGCTCGGCGCCGCGGGCGGCCGCCTTGGCGGCACCCTTGACGCGGAGCAGCTCGACGGCCTTGTCGAAGTCGCCGTCGGTCTCGTCGAGCGCCTTCTTGCAGTCCATCATTCCGGCGCCGGTCAGCTCGCGGAGCTTCTTGACGTCAGCAGCAGTGAATGCCATGAATCCTCAATCGCTTTCTGGATGGAGTGGGGGTGTCGCTCAGGCCTCGGCCGGGGCGTCGGCCGCGGCGGGGGTCTCCTCGGCGGCGGGGGTCTCGGCGACCTCGGCCTCGGCGGAGGGGGCCTCGGCGGCCTCGCTGGACGCGCCGGTCGCCTCGGACGCCGGGGTGTCGTCGGTCGCGGCGTCGCCACCGGTGGCCTCGACGGCGGCCTTCTCGGCGTCACCCTCGAGCAGCTCGCGCTCCCACTCGGCCAGCGGCTCCTGGGCGGCGGTGCTCGACGAGCCCGCACCCGAGCGAGCCATCAGGCCCTCGGCGGCGGCGTCGGCGATGACCCGGGTGAGCAGGCCGACCGCGCGGATCGCGTCGTCGTTGCCCGGGATCGGGAAGTCGACGTCGTCCGGGTCGCAGTTGGAGTCCAGGATCGCGATGATCGGGATGCGCAGCTTGCGCGCCTCCTCGACCGCCAGGTGCTCCTTGTTGGTGTCGACGATCCACACCGCGGAGGGGGTGCGGGTCATCTCGCGGATGCCGCCCAGCGACTTGTTGAGCTTGTCGCGCTCGCGGCGCATCTGCAGCAGCTCCTTCTTGGTGCGGCTGCTGCCCGCGACGTCGTCGAAGTCGATCTCGTCGAGCTCCTTGAGGCGGTTGATCCGCTGGTGCACGGTCGAGAAGTTGGTGAGCATGCCGCCCAGCCACCGCTGGTTGACGTAGGGCATGCCGACGCGGGTCGCCTGCTCGGCGATCGCCTCCTGGGCCTGCTTCTTGGTGCCCACGAACATGATCGTGCCGCCCTTGGCCACGGTCTCCTTGACGAAGGCGTAGCTGCGGTCGATGTAGGCCAGCGACTGCTGCAGGTCGATGATGTAGATGCCGTTGCGGTCCGTGAGGATGAATCGCTTCATCTTCGGGTTCCAACGACGGGTCTGGTGTCCGAAGTGGACGCCGCTCTCGAGGAGCTGGCGCATGGTCACGACAGCCATGGTGATTCTCTCCTGTGTGGTTTTCAGTTGGTCCTGTCGTCTGCGCGCCGTCCCACCACCCTCGACCTTCCGGTGGAACCGGCCGGCTCGGGTGGACCGAGGATCGACGCCCACGGGCGATGCGGGCCCGGAGGGACCCGCTCGTGGTCTGCGGACGAGCGAATTCCGGTCCAGGGCGGACCGGTACCGCTCAGCCTACGGCGTTCGCGCCTGCGCACCCAATCCCGACCCACCCGCCCCGGGACCCGCCACCTGCTCTCCCCAGGTGGCCGGCCTCAGCGAGTTCTCCCCAGGCAGGTCCGCGGCCGAGGGTGGTCGACGGCGGGACGGCGCACCATCGCCGCATGCGCCTGCTTCTCCTCGCCCTGATCCTGCCCCTCGCGATGACGTCGGCCGCCCCCCTGCCCGCTCGGGCCGGCCCCCGGGCTGACGCCGGGGCCGATCCCGTCGGGGTGTGGCCGCTGCGCCCGCGCCCCGCCGTCGTCGCCGCCTTCGACCCGCCCGACGTCGTGTGGGGTGCCGGGCACCGCGGCGTGGACCTCGCCGGTCAGGCCGGGCAGCCGGTCCGCACGGCCCTGCCCGGTCAGGTGAGGTTCAGCGGCCGGATCGCCGGCCGCGGCGTGGTCGTGGTCGGGCACGGCAGCACCCGGACCACCTACGAACCGGTCGCCGCGGCGGTCCAGGTCGGCGACCGGGTCGAGGCGGGCGACGTACTCGGGCGGCTGGAGCTCGCGGGGTCGCACTGCTTCCCCCGCGCCTGCCTGCACTGGGGCTGGGTGCGCGGCGAGACCTACCTCGACCCGCTGCGGCTCGTCGGCGGCGGACCGGTGCGGCTGCTGCCCCTGTGGCGCGACAGTCCAGCCGGGACTCCGGGGCCCGCCGAGCACCCCGGACCGGCGATCGGTGGCCCGGCCCTCGGTGGCCCGGTGCCCGTGCCGAGGCCGGAGCGGCCGCGGGTCAGGCCCGCGGGTGCGCTTGCTGGTACGCCCGCCGCAGTCGGTCGGTGGTGACGTGGGTGTAGCGCTGGGTCGTCGCCAGCGAGGCGTGCCCGAGCAACTCCTGGACGGAGCGCAGGTCGGCACCACCCTCGAGCAGGTGGGTGGCCGCGGTGTGGCGCAGGCCGTGCGGACCGAGGTCCGGCGCCCCGGGCACGTCGGCCAGGCGCCGGTGCACCAGGGTCCGCACCGCGCGCTGGTCGATCCGGCCGCCCCGGGCGCCCAGGAACAGTGCCGGCCCCGAGCCCGGCCGGACCAGCTGGGGACGTCCGCCCACCGACCACCGGTCCAGCGCCGCGGCCGCCGGGTGGCCGAAGGGCACGGTCCGCTCCTTGCGGCCCTTGCCGAACACGCGCACGACGTTGCGGTCGCGGTCCAGGTCGTCGACGTCGAGCCCGCAGAGCTCCCCCACGCGCATCCCGGTGGCGTACAGGAGCTCCAGCATCGCCACGTCCCGCAACCCGACCGGGCTGCCGTCGTCCGCGAGCTCCGTCGCCGCCGCGATCAGCTCCCGCGCCTCGTCGACCCGGAGCACGTCCGGCAGCGTGCGGTGCGGCTTCGGCGAGCCCAGGCCGGCGCCGACGTCGGAGGGCGCCTGGCCGGTCCGCGCGAGCCACCCGGTGAAGACCCGGGCCGCGGTCGCCCGCCGCGCCAGCGTGGTGCGCGAGAGGCCGGAGGACTGCTGGCGCGCCAGCCAGCTGCGCAGGGTCCGCAGGTCGAGCTCGGCCGGGCCGCCGAGGCCGAGCCGCGCGGCATGGTCGAGCAGGCCGCTGATGTCGCCGAGGTAGGCGGTGACCGTGTGCGGCGCGAGGTCGCGCTCGGAGACGAGATGCCGCTCGTAGCCCGCCAGCACCACGGCGGCCCACTCCGGCAGCACCTCCGGCACCTGCGCGACGTCGCCCACGCCGTCATCGTAGGTGTGCGGGTCCGCCTCATCCGCGGGCTCGCTCGGAGAGTCGCCAGCCGGTGGGGGTCGGCTCCACCAGGCCGCTCTCGGCCAGGGCGAGCAGCAGGCGTCGTACCTCCGTCGCAGCGAGGCCGGCGACGTGCGCGACCGACTCGGTGGGCACCGGTGAGGCGACGGGCACGGCGTCGAGCACCTGACGCGCCCGCACCGAGAGACCGTCGCGCGGCCGCTCGGGCGCCCGCAGCTCCGGCGCGAGGTCCTCCCCCGCGAAGCCGACGAGCTCCAGGACCTCCTCTCCCGAGGTCACCAGGGTGGCACCACCGCGCCGGAGGAGCTGGTGGACGCCCTGCGACGCCGCACTGGTGAGCGGGCCAGGGACGCCCATCACCACCCGGTTGAGCCGCTCGGCCCAGCTCGTCGTGTTCAGCGCGCCGCTGCGCAGCGCCGCCTCGACCACGATCGTGCCCCGGCTCAACGCCGCGATCAGCCGGTTGCGGGCCAGGAAGCGCATCCGGAACGGCGCGGCGCCGGGCGGTGCCTCCGACACGACGGCGTGACACTCCCCGAGGTGGCGCAGCAGGTCGCGGTGCTGGGCCGGATAGGCCCGGTCGACCCCGCACGCGAGGACCGCCACGGTCGGGGCACCCGCGCTGAGCGCACCCCGGTGGGCGGCGTAGTCGATGCCGAAGGCAGCACCGCTGACGACCGGCCGGCCGGCGCTGCCGACGGCCGCGGCGAGCTCGGCGGCCACCTGGACGCCGTACGTCGTGGCGGAACGTGCGCCGACGACGGCGACCGACTCACCGAGCCGGTCGAGCCGCGCGGGGCCGCGCACCCACAACCCGGCTGGTGTGCCGGCGCGCTCGTGCAGGACGCCGGCCCGATCGAGGTCGGCGAGCTGGAGGGGCCACTCCTCGTCCCCTGGTACGACGAACCGGATCCCGCGGCGCTCGGCGTCCTCGAGCACCCGTCCGGGCTCGGCCCCGGCCAGCCGCGACGCGGCGGCGGCGAACTCCTCGCGCAGGTCGGGGTGCTCGCGGAGCACGCCGAGGAACTGCTGCGGCCCCAGCTCGCGGGTCAGGCCGAGGCAGCGCACGTCGCCCGGCTCGGTCACCAGGCTGATGGTCGCGCGGGCGAGCCGCTCGTCGTCGGCGCTCACGCGACGCCCTGGCCGTCGAGGGCGGCGCCGGGCGCGGCCGGCGACGCGACCCCTCCCTGGCTGGCGCGCACCACGGCGAGGTCGAGCGGGAGCCCGGCGCGCAGGCGCAGCGCGGTCTCGGCGTCGGCGAGCCCGGGCTCGTGGTCGCGCCCGTCCCGGACCGAACGGAGGTCGGCGACGGTCCAGGCGAGGCGTTGGACCCGGACGGCGCCGCGGGCGGACAGGCGTCCCCGGCGGGCCTCGTCGGCGATGAGCCGTTGGGCGGAGGCGGTGAGCGGCCAGGCGTCCTCGAGGCGCGGACCGGGGACGTGGGCGTTGAGACGCCACGGGCACGCGGCGTAGCGCAGGGCCTGGCGGTCGCGGGCGGCGGTGACGCGGGCGCGGACCGCGGCGGAGGCCTCGGGTGGGCGGAAGGGGTCCTGACTGGCGAGCGAGGCGGGCTGGACGTTGCGGACGATGTCGATGCGGTCGGCCACGGGTCCGGTGAGCCGAGCCTGGTAGGCGCGCCGGACGCGTTCGGCACAGGCGCAGCGGTTGGTGCCCGCGAAGCCGGTCCAGGCCCCGCAGGGGCACGGGTTGCTGGCCAGCACGAGCATCCCGGCGGCGGGCAGGGTGACCAGCTCGTCGCGGCGGGCGATGGTGATGGCGCGGCTCTCCAGCGGTTGGCGCAGGGCCTCGATCACGTCGGCGCGGAAGAGCGGGAACTCGTCCAGGAACAGCACCCCGCAGTGGGCGCGACTGAGCGCACCGGGGTGCACCCGGCCGGTGCCGCCGCCGACGATGCTCGCCTTGCTGGCGTCGTGGTGGGGCGCGACGAAGGGTGGGCGCACGACCATGCCGGCGCCGGGGTCGAGGACGCCGGCGAGCGAGTGCAGGGCGGTCAGCTCCAGGGACTCCTCCCGGGAGAGGTCCGGCAGCAGCGAGGGGATGCGCTCGGCGAGGCTGGTCTTGCCGCAACCCTTGGCCCCGGAGAGCAGGAGGGCGTGGCCGCCGGCGGCGGCGACCTCGGCGGCGTACTTCTCGTCCTCCAGGCCACGCAGGTCGGCCAGGTCGAGGTCGTCGTGGGGCTCGTCGCCGCGCCAGGTGAGGACGCGGCTGCCGGAGCCGGCCGCGACCGGAGGCGCCTCGGGCGGGCACTCCCCGCGCAGGTGGGCGACGACCTGGGCGAGCGAGCGGACCCCGATGACGTCGACTCCGGGGACCATCGCGGCCTCGTCGGCCTGCGGCTCGGGGACGTAGATGCGGCGTACGCCACGCTCGGCGGCGGCCAGGCTCATCGGCAGCACGCCGACAGCCGGACGCAGCCCGCCTGCGAGGGTGAGCTCGCCGATGAAGACGGTGTCGACGATCTCGGGGACCTCGACCTGGCCGTCCGCCGCGAGCACGCTGACGGCCATCGCGAGGTCGAACTGGGTGCCCGACTTCTGCAGGTCGGCCGGCGAGAGCAGGATCGTGGTGCGCTTGGTGGCCGGCCAGGTCGACCCGCTGTTGACGATCGCCATCCGCACGCGGTCCACACCCTCGCGCAGTGCGACGTCGGCACGACCGACGACCGTGACCGTGGCCTGCCCGGGCGAGACGTCGGTCTGCACGTCGATGAGGTGGCCGCGCGCGCCGTCGAGGGCCACGCCGTGGGCGGTCGCGAACGGCATCAGCACAGCCCCGGCACGTGGTCGACGACCGGTGCTCCACGCCGGGGACGCAGGACCGCGACCAGGTCCACCCGTACGCCGGCCGGCCGGATCCCCCGCTCTGCGGCCCACCGCTCGCCGAGCCGCCGGAGCCGGTCGAGCTTGGCGTCGGTGATCGCCTCGTGGGGGCTGCCGGCGACCAGGCTGGTGCGGGTCTTGACCTCGCACACGACCAGGACGTCGCGGTCGCGCAGGACCAGGTCGATCTCGCCCTCGTCGCAGCGCCAGTTCCGCTCGAGGACCACCATGCCGAGGTCGCTGAGGTGGCGGGCGGCGCGCTCCTCGCCGTACGCCCCGATGGCCTGCCGGGCCCGTGCTGTCGTCGTCATGCGCACCACGGTGCCGGTCGTGGGCGCCCGGACGGGCCGTCCGCGAGACCACCTGTGGAGGAGGAACGGGTTCCCCAGGGCAGGCGCCCGCAGGCGGTCCGCCAGGTGACGGGCGTGGCCGGTGAGGCTGGAGGGTCCGCGCCCGTCAGCCGACCAACCGGACCCCCTGGCACGTCGGCGTCGGCACGGCGAACACGTCGGCGCCGCCGACCTGGAGGCCGAGCATCTTGGACAGCGGCGTGATGATCGCGTTCTGCAACGCGGTCAGCAGCGGGTTCAGCGAGGCGACGACGCCGGAGAGGACCGGGTTCAGCACGGTGCTGTAGAGCGGGTCGGCGTTGAGGACGGTCTTCACCTGGTTGCCGAGCAGCCCGTAGTGGATCGACATCTGGGTGGTGCCGGTGGTCTGCGCGGTGGAGGGCCCGAGGATCACGCCGCTGCCGCTGCCGGCGGGGGCGGTGTACGAGCCGGGCAGGGGCAACGTCACCTCGTTGTCGTACGTGCCGGTCGGTGGCGCGCTGGCGTTCACCGCGAGGCCGGTGTCGAGCTGGACCTCGGGCGGGTTCAGCAGGCTGCCGAGGCCGAGCACGCTGAGGATCTGGCCGAGCAGCCCGCCGCTGCCGAGCAGCGGCACGGTGACCTTGACGTGCGCGCCGAGCGAGGCGTTGACGTTGATGGAGCCGACCACGGCCGAGGCGAGCGCCACCTTGATGAAGTCGGGTCCGGTCGCGTTGCAGTGCACGGCGGTCAGCTTGGCGATGGCCTTGCCGACGTCGAGGTCGAGCACGACCGTCGTCGCGTCGAGGTTCACCCCGACGCTCGCCAGGCCGAGGATGGCGACGTTGATCGACCTGGCGGGGATCGTGGCGGTCACCCGGAGCCGGATCTGCGCGGTCGAGGCGGTCGTCCCCTTGCGGCCGCAGCTCTGCTGGGGCGACTCGATGACGGTCAGCGTGGTCGTCGTGCTCGCGACGCCGGGCAGGGTGATGCCGAGGTTCGGCACGTTGACGGCGTGGCCCTCGTTCGCGATGAGCGCGGCCCCGGTGACCAGGTCGAGGACGTTGATCTGCGAGTCGAGGGCCGAGGAGTCGGTCGGCGAGGCGTTGATGAGATCGCCGATGCTGATCTTCGGTGTGTTCGCAGCGATGGTGATGGCGCGCAGCACGTTGGCCTGGGCGAGCTTGCCCTGGGAGTCGAGCACCTTGGCGGCGGCGACGAAGAGCGGGCCGATGCTCACGGCGTCGAGCTCGAGCAGCTCCTCCACGGATCCGACGCCGAGACCGCCGACCTCGACGAGGGACAGTAGGGAGATGTTGGCGTTGGCCAGCCCCTTGTACCCCACCAGGTCCAGGTTGAGGCTGCTGCCGAGCAGGGCGTTGAGCAGCGGGTTGAGCAGGGTGCCCTGGCTGCTGTCGAGCGAGGCGATGAAGGACCCGACCTTGAAGCAGGCCGACTCCTCCGACTGCGCGATGGCCCGCCGGCTGGCGTCCCCGGTCGCGACCCCGGTGACGCCGCCGAAGGCGAAGTCGACGCTGGTGTCGGCACGCACCCGCACGGCCGTCGGTACGACGGCGCCGGTCACCACGGCGAAGGCGCCGTTCCTCATCTCGCCGAGGTCCCAGTCGAGCTCAGGCGTGTCGCCGACGGTGTCGGCGTTGCGGGCCACGCTCTTGGCCATCTCGCTGTCCATCGTGGTCGCGAGCTGGCTGGCCGTGCGCCCGTCGAGGCTGCGGGCCAGGTCGAGCGCGACCACGTCGGCGAGGGCCTGCATGTCGCGCCGCGCGGTGCGCTGCATGCCGAGGTCGACCGCGAAGGCGGCGACGAGCAGCAGGACAAGGGTCAGCCCGACGCCCATGATGACCGCGGCGGCGCCCCGCTCATTCCGGCCCCGACCGGGGCGGCGCCCGCGCACGGGCCGGTGGAGCATCAGCTCACCCTCGCCACGGCGGAGTACTGCAGCCGGTCGGGCAGGACGATGCCGACCAGCGGCACGGGCAGGAGCGGGTGGTCGTCGTAGGCGTAGTCGATGGTGACGGTGACGCACTTGACCGAGACGGGCTCACCGGCGCAGGTGGCGACCGAGACGCTGCAGGTGCCGACGTTGTTTCCGTCGCGGCGCAGCGTCCCGCTGGTGCAGGTGACGCCGTAGCTGTCGAGGGCCTGGTTCATCGCGCGGACCGCGTCGGGCACCTGGTTGGAGGTCTGCTGCGTGACCGCCGCGGCGCGAGCACCCTCGGCGGCGGCCTGGCTGATCGCCTGACGGAAGCTGAGCATGTAGCCGTAGCTGATGATGCCGAACACCAGGAGCAGCAGCACCGGCATGATCAGGGCGAACTCCACCGCCGCCGCACCTCGCTGGCCGCGTCGTCTCCACACCGCGTGCGTGCACGTCCTCAGCACTCGTCGCCCCATCGGCCGGCCTCCCCGCCCTCGCTCCCATGACGCCTCCCGAGTGGCGGTCCTCGCAGGATAGTGCCGCTCGTCACAGCGGGGGAACGGATCCCGGGTGATTCTGCCCTGACGAGTGAGGAGGCCTAGTCCGTTCGGACTACGCCGGGCGCGGGCGCTCATCCGACGAGGCGCGGATGCGCGCAGGTGATGCCCACGCCGTAGACGTCGGCGCCGGCGAGGCGGAGGCCCACCATCCGGGCCACGGGGCCGATGAAGTCGTTGTTGATGTTGGCGACCAACGGGGTGAGCGTCTTCTCCAAGAAGCCCTTCCCGCTGGTGACGAGGACGTCGACGATCGGGTTCGTGATGGCCGTGACGGTGCTCAGCGTGGCGCTCTTGGTGTTCAGCTTCACCGACTTCACGGTCGGCACGATCGAGGCGGTGTCGAGGTAGATCGAGGAGCCGGTCGACACCGGGGTGGTGTCGTTCGGCGGGATCTTCAGGTCCGCCCGCGTGGTGCCGCCGGAGTTCGAGGTGCCGATGGTCAGCCGCACCTCGACCTCGAGCGAGACCTTGCTCGGCAGGGTGAGGATGCTGCCGAGCAGGTTGGTCAGCACCGAGGTGAGACCGAGTCCGACGAGGTCGGTGAGCCTGACGTCGGCGGCGATGGTGACGTCGGCGTACAGCTGGTACGTCGCCAGGCTGGTCGCGACCTGGACGCTCATCGTCGACGGGTCGCTCGCCGTACGGCTGCCGCAGTGGATGGCGGGTGGCGCGACCAGCTGGCCGGTGCCGCCGCCGGCGGTGATCTGCAGCAGCCCGCTCCCCTTCGGCGTCTGCAGGGTGCCGAGGCCGGGGACGCTGATGCTCGGCATGTTCGTGAACAGCACGCCGACGGAGCCGTTGAGCTGGGAGGTGTCGGCCGTCGCGGTGGCCGAGTTGGGGACGCCGCAGGCCAGCTCCGCGGCGGAGATGAGGTTGATGCCGCCGGTGTACTGGTAGCCCACGCCGGGCACCTGGCCCTGGATGTTGGGCACGCCGAGGAAGTGCTTGCCGTCGGCGAGACGGGCGGAGGCGACGAGGTCGAGCACGTCGAGGTCGACCTTCAGCGCCGCGGCGTCGGTCGGCGCGACGTGCAGCACGTCGCTCAGCCGGATCGAGCCGACACCGGCGGTCACGGTGGTGTTGAGGATCTTGGTGAGCGCGGTGATGGCGACGCCGTTGTTGGCCGGCTCCCGGCCGAGCGCGTCGATCATCGCGCGGATCAGGTTCGCGTAGCTGATGGAGCCGGTGAGCAGCTGCTCCGGCGTCCCGAAGTACGACGTCGCGACCAGCTGCTCCAGGCGCAGGTCGGCCACGGCGAGTCCCTGGTAGCTGACCAGGTCGAGCTTCGCGCCGAGCAGATCGCCGAGGGGCGCGAGCACGGTGCTGTCGCCGGAGCGGATCGCCGCGACGAACGACCCCAGCCGGAAGCAGGCGGTCGCGGAGCTCTCGGCCGCGGCCGAGCGTTGGGCGGCGCCCGAGTCGGCGCCGGTGACGGCGGCGAAGGCGAAGTCCACCTCGGTGCGGGCCGAGACCCGCACCGCCGAGGGCACGCCGGAGGTGAGCACGGTGAACCCCGTGCTGCGCATCTGCCCGACCTGGTAGGCGAGCTCGGGGTCGTCCGCACCGATCGCGTCGGCGTTGCGGGCGCTGCTGTCCTCGAGCGCGGCGTCGAGCGCGGGCTTGAGCTGGTCGACCGTGCGGCCGTCCAGCTCGCGCGCCAGGTCGAGCGCGACCAGGTCGGCGATCGCCTGCATGTCCGAGCGCGCGACCCGTTGGAGGCCGAGGTCGACGACGAACGCCGAACCCACCATGAGCATGGTCAGCACGACGACCATCACCAACGTGACGGCGCCCCGCTCGTCGCTGCCCTGTCGACGCCGCTGGCCCATGGCGCCCTCCCCGCTGCCGTGTCGCACCCCTCGACCATTGGTCGGCAGCGTCCGGGCACGGCGCAAGCCGTCAGCGCCGAATCAGGACGAAGTCCCGGTTCTTCAGGACTTCGGCAGCTCCAGGTCCGACGTCGCGAGCTCCTCGACGTTGACGTCCTTGAAGGTGAGGACCTTGACGTTCTTAGCGAACCGCGCCGGGCGGTACATGTCCCACACCCACGCGTCAGCGATCGTCACCTCGAAGAAGACGTCGGTGCCCTCGGAGCGGGCCTTCACGTCCACCGAGTTGCACAGGTAGAACCGCCGGTCGGTCTCCACGACGTACTTGAAGATCCCGACGACGTCCCGGTACTCCCGGTAGAGGTTCAGCTCCTGCTCGGTCTCGTACTTCTCGAGGTCCTCGGCGCTCACACCGCGACTCTAGCCCTCGCCGCCCGGCAGCGGCTCGAGACCGGCCGCGCGGCGCACGTTCACGAAACGCATCCGGTGCACGGGCGAGGGTCCGTGCTCCTCCAGCGCGGCGGTGTGGGTGGCGGTGATGTAGCCCTTGTGGGTCCGGAAGTCGTACGCCGGCCAGGCGTCGTCGAGCTCGACCATCAGCCGGTCCCGGGTCACCTTGGCGAGCACCGACGCGGCGGCGACGCAGGCTGCGACCCGGTCGCCCTTCCAGACCGCGACCCCCGGCACGCCCAGCCCGTCGACGGGGAACCCGTCGGTCAGCACGTACGACGGCGCGACGGTCAGCTTCGCCACCGCCCGCCGCAGCGCCTCGACGTTGGCGACGTGCATGCCGAGCCGGTCGCACTCCTCGTGCGAGACGACCACGACCGACCAGGCCAGGGCGCGCTTGACGACCTGCTCGTAGCAGCGCTCCCGGGCCGCGGCGGTGAGCAGCTTGGAGTCGGCGAGGCCGGGGATGATCCCGGCCTTGCCCGGCGGCAGGATGGCGGCACCGGCGACCAGCGGGCCGGCGCAGGCGCCGCGGCCGGCCTCGTCGACGCCGGCGATCGGCTCCAGGCCGTGGCGGCGCAGGGCTCGCTCGTAGCCGTAGATGCCGGCGTCGCGTCGTACCGTCGCTCCTCGGGGCAGGGTGGACATCTAGCTCCCGGGGATCGCGTCGAGCTTCTCTGCCTTCTCCCGCAGCTCGTCCGACGGCTCGTCGGGGACCTTGGCGAAGACCTCGGGGCGGCTGATCCAGCGCCAGCGGTCACGCGGCCAGATCAGCGTGAAGACCTTGCCGACCACCAGGTCGGTGTCCACCCAGGGGCTCTGGGTGCACGGGTCGTCGTCGGGGTTGCACAGGTGGGCGCGCGAGTCGGCGGAGTGGCCGCGGTTGTCGCCGAGGACGAGGAGCTTGCCGGCGGGGACGGGACCGATCGTCCAGTTGCAGCGTCCGCCGAAAGCGGAGCCCTTGCGCACCGGCCAGTCGTCGAGCAGCTCGGCGTTGCACGCACCCGGGTCGGGACCGAGGTAGTCCTTCTCGTCGATGGCCTTGCCGTTGACCGAGATCCGGCCCTCCTTGTCGCAGCAGACCACGATGTCGCCCTCGGTGCCGATCACGCGCTTCACCAGGTGCCCGCCGGTGGGGTACAGCCCGACCTTGGAGAGCACGTTGGCGAAGCCGGTGGGGCCCTGGGCGTCGGTGACGCCGAGCCACTGGCCCGGGTCCTCGAAGACGATCACGTCGCCGCGCTGGGGCTTGCCGCCGAACCAGTAGGAGACCTTCTGGACCAGGATGCGGTCGTTCTTGACCAGGCCCGGCTCCATCGACTCCGAGGGGATGTAGAAGGCCTGGACGAGCACGGCCTTGATGACCACCGCGAGGCCCAGCGCCACGGCGAGCAGCAGGATGCTCTCCTGCCACACCGGCAGGTGCTTGCGGGCGGGCTTGTCGGCGTGTCGCGGACCGTCGTCGGCAGGCCCGCTCTCGTCGGGCCGCCCGGTCGCGCCGTCGGCCGCGCCGTCTGCCGTCTCGTCGGTCGTCACGGTGCCCGAGTCTAGGCACGGGGGCCTGGGGAAATGCACGAAGGGCCCGACCTTCCGGTCGGGCCCTTCGTCGGGACGCGGGAGGCTCAGGCCTCGCGACTGGGCGCATCGGGCGTCGCTGCGCTCCGCCGATCAAGGCCCAGTCCCAAGGCTCACGCCTCGCGACGCTCCTTGATCTTCGCCTTCTTGCCGGTGAGGTTGCGCAGGTAGTAGAGCTTCGCGCGGCGCACGTCACCGCGGGTGACGACCTCGATCTGCTCGAAGATCGGCGAGTGGAGCGGGAAGGTCCGCTCGACACCGACGCCGAAGGAGACCTTGCGGACCGTGAAGGTGCGGCCGACGCCGGAGCCGTGCACGCGGATCACGACACCCTGGAACACCTGGACGCGGGAGCGGTTGCCCTCGACGACCTTGACGTGGACCTTGACGGTGTCGCCGGCGCGGAAGTCCGGGACGTCGTCACGCTTGACGGCGTTGCCGAGCTCGGTGACGAGGGCGGGGCTGACGTTGCTCATGATTCTCCTCGCGAATGCCACAGGTCAGCCGCGGAACTGGTGATGGATCGGAAGTGGTGCCCGGTCGACGGTTCCCCTGTGGCAGAAGCGTCCGTGACACCGACGAAGAATCCTCCCACAGCCGGTGGAGCGGACGGAAATCGTCAGCCGGCGGGCTCGAAGGTCCCCTCGAGGTGCCAGTAGCCGGAGAACCGGTCGAAGGGGCCGCCGACGATGGAGCTGACCCACTCGATCTCGAAGTGCCGGGTCTTCTCGTCGTAGGTGCCGGTGATGCCGTCGGTGGTGATGCCGGGCGTGGAGCCGTCCGGCTTGGGGGCGCCCTGGTTGAAGTAGAGGTTGTTCCAGGCGGCCGACCAGGCGGAGATCTGGCCGCTGATGCGGCCGTCCTCGTCGACGTACACCTGCGGGGCCGCGACCTTCTCCCCCGTCTGCGGGTCCTTCTCGTTGGTGGAGACGGCGAAGTCGATGGCCGTAAAGCTCCCGGGGACGGTGATCTGGCCGGCCCGGGCGTTGCCCTTGGCGTCGAACGCCTTGCCCTTGCCGGGCTGGTAGTCGCCACTGACGAGCCCTCCGTCGGTGCCCGGCGCCTGGACGCTGAAGGACTGGTCGGGGCAGGAGGAGTCCGGGTTGGCGAAGTAGCCGCCCTTCTCCACGGTGCCGCCGGCGGTGATCATCCGGAAGTAGGAGCCCTTCGCCGCGTCGGCCGTGCACGTGCCCGGCGTCAGCTTGAAGGTGCCGCGCAGCGGCTCCCCCTTGGCGGCGGGCTCGTCGTCGCCGCCTCCGCAGCCGGCGACGAGCGCCGCCACCGCGACGAGGGGCAGGACGGGGAGCAGGGAACGTACGCGACGGCTCATCGGCCGACCTCCTGGGTTCGGTTGCGGCGGCCGGCGAGTGCCAGCACGACGACGAGGACTCCCGGGACCACGAAGAACCACGGGAAGAGCGGGAACGGCGGCAGGGAACGCACCGCCTCGTAGTTGTCGACGTTGTCGCTCATCGCGCCGATCATCGGCGTCATGTCGTTGAGGACGTGCACCCAGTCCTCGTTGAGCGCGGTCGTCGCGGGGTAGCGGGCGGCGACCTCGGCGGGGCTCAGGCCCTGCTTCTCCAGCGCCGGGACGACGTCGAGACGGAGTGCGCCCTGGCCGGTGGCCATCGTGGCGAAGTAGCCCTGGATCGTCGCGACGTTCTCGCGGGTCTCGATCTGTTCGAAGGCGCCCATCATCTCGCCACCCTTGGGCGCCTTGGCGAACATCCCGAAGACCGCAGGCGCGGCGACCAGGCCGACGCCGATCAGGGCCAGCGCGACGCGGGGCCCGCGGGCGTCCGGGCGTCGTACCAGGGCCCAGGCGGCGATGCCCGCCACCAGCACGCCCGGCACCACGAAGAACCAGGGGAACAGCCCGAACGGCGGGAGCGAGGCGACCGCCTCGTAGTTCTCGCGGTTGGCGCTCACGTCGTCCAGCAGGCCGGACATGTCCTCGTCGATGGTGGGCCACTGCTCGCTCAGCGCCTGGTACGACGAGGGCGGCTCCACCCCGTCCCGGGGCGCCTGGGCGTCCACCTCGGCGACGGCGGCACGGATCTTGCCGATGTCGGCCTGGAAGCCGGACAACCGCTGCTCGGTCATGAACGGCTCGAAGTCGCCGATCATCTCGGCGCCCTTCGGGGCGCGCTCGAACATCTGGAAGACGACCGGGGCCAGCACGAGCGCGATGCCGAGGACGACGAGAGCGACGAGGCTCGCGGGCCTGCGGGGCACGGGAGCAGGAGGGGTGGGCAGGGCCAAGGGAGTGCCTTCTGACGGGAGCGGACGGGAGGCGGACGGCAGCATAGTGGATAAACTCAGTCTAGTTAATGCAAAATCCCCTATGCTGGGCAGGTGCTCCCTCACACCCGTCCTCGGCGACGCCTGCTCCCGGCGTCCACCGCCCTCGCCGCGGCCGGCCTCAGCGTGCTGCTCGGTCCGGTCCTCGGCTCCCCGCCCGGTAGCGGCTCGGCGGCCTCCGCCGCCTCCGCGGCACCCGTCGACCTCGTCGGCACCTTCCGGCTCACCGGCGGCTCCTGCGCCGGCGGCAAGGTCACCGGGACCTACCTGCGGATGATCCTGCCGAGCGGCAGCGCCAACGGCCCCTACATGGCCAACAGCGACTCGCGGTGCAGCGACCAGAGCTTCACTCCGCTCCAGCCCGGCAGCGACGGCGGCCTGCGCACCGACGGCTACCAGCCCACACCCTCCCCCGCCTTCGACGGCCAGGGCAACGCGAAGGCCCGCAGGATCACCGCCACAGCGGCCTACTACGGCACCAGCTTCGCCACCGCCACCAACGGCAAGGACCCGCAGACCGGGCGCAGCGCGCCGGTCCCGGTCATCCGCGCCGACGGCGGCCGGCTCAGCGGCGACCTCAGCGCCTTCGCGGTGACCTGGAACAAGCAGCACTTCAACCAGGGCGCCCCCAAGCCCGGCGGCGGCACCCCCGGCAACACCACGCGGCCCACCGGCACCTACGACGCCGCCAGCGGCCGGTTCACCCTCGACTGGACGAGCCAGGTGGTCGGCGGCCCGTTCGACAAGTTCACCGGCAAGTGGCACCTCGAGGGTGTCTTCGTCCCGGCCCGCGGCACCGGCACGGGCGGCTCGGGCGGCACCGGGACCGGTGGCACCGGTGGCACCGGTGGGACGGGCGGCGGGACCGGCACCGGGACGGGCGGCGGGACCGGCACGGGCGGGGCGACCGCCCCCGCCGTCCCCGGTACGACGACCGCCGGCGCACCCGCGGCCGCCGCGCCGGGCGCCGTCCCCTCCCCCGGGGCCAGCGGCGCGGCCGCGCCCGACGCGGTCGCCGCCGCCCAGGCGGGCGCACCCGCCGGCGCACCCGGCGCTGCGACGACCACCACCACGACCGAGCCGGTGTGGTCCGTCTCGCGGCCCGTGATCGGGCTGGCCGCGCTCGTCGGTCTGCTCGCCCTGGCCGCCCTGGTCGCCCTGTCCGTGCTGAACCGGCGCGCGGCGCGGGAGACGTCATGACCGTCCTCGGGATCCCCTACCGACGCCTGCGGGCAGGTCTGCTGGTCCTGCTCGTGCTCGACGTGCTGGTGCTCGCCGCCTTCTCGGTCCGCCTCGGCGAGCGCACCCAGGTGACCAGCTACCCGGCCGGCACGCCCGGCGGCCAGGTGCAGGCCGCCCCGCCCGGCGCGACGCCGTCCGCGGCACCAGCCCCCGCCCCGGCCGGCGTACCGCTGGCGGGGGCGCCGGCGGTCCCCGTCGCCGCCGACGTCCCGGTCGACGTCCCGAGCACGGCGGCCCCCGCCGCGCCGCCCGCACCGGCGCCGCGCCCCACCCCGACGCCCACGCCGAGCACCCCGGGCGGGCCGGACGAGTCGAGCACCGACATCGCGCCCTGCCCGATCGACGTCGTCGAGGGCGGCCCGGAGAAGAACGCCGGCGGCCTGCAGTCGCTGATCCCGTTCGCGCCGGCGTTCGGTCCGTTCTCGGCCGAGGCCTTCGCCGCGGCCGCCGTCTACCAGCCCGCCCTACAGCTGATCGGGCCCCTCCTGAGCCAGTACCCGAAGCTCGCACCCGTCCTCGAGCCCGCGCTCACGCCCCTGCTCGACGCCTTCGGCTCGGGGGCGACATCGCTGTTCGACCTCATCTCGCCGCTCCAGAACGCCCTGTTGGAGCACGCCGACGCCCTCGGCTGAGGAACAATGAGGTCCCATGACGGACCGCGACCTGGAGCCGCACGGCAGCGAGGTCCGTCCCTGGCGCCAGCGCGTCCCTCGCGGACCGCGCGCGGACCGGGCGCTGCGCGAGGTGCGGGTCAGCCTGCCGCCGAGGATCCGTAACCTGGACGTGCCGTTGGACCGCTCCCTGGCGGCGATGACCACCGCCAGCGCGGGCGACCTGAGCCACCTGGACCTGGTGCACGGGCGGACGCTGAGCGCCCTCAACCACCTGCAGCTGCGCACCGAGGCGGTCGACTCCTCCAAGATCGAGAACGTCGACGCCAGTCTCGCCGACTACGGGCGCGCCCTGCTCGGCGTGGGCGCTAACGCGTCAGCGACGTCGATGGCCTCGGCGACCGCCGCGCTGACCCGGATGATCCGCGACGCCGACGAGCGGCGCGCGATCCGGCCGGAGGCGATCCTGCAGGCCCACCACGACCTGTTCCGCCGCAACCCCGACGAGGAGCACCGCGCCGGCACCTTCCGGACGACGCAGAACTGGGTCGGCGGCAGCGACTACTCCCCGCTTGGAGCGCTGCACGTGCCGCCACCGCCGGAGACCGTGCCGGACTACCTCGAGGACCTGTTCGCATTCGCCGCCCGCGACGACCTGCCGCCGGTGGTGCAGGCGGCCGTCGTGCACGCGCAGTTCGAGTCGATCCACCCCTTCATCGACGGCAACGGCCGGATCGGGCGGACCCTCATCCACGCCGTGCTTCGCCGGCGACGCGCCACCCGGCACCTGACCGTGCCCATCGCATCCGCGCTGGTGGCCCACCGCGAGCGCTACTTCGCCGCGCTCGGCGACTATCGCGACGGCCGGGCCCGGACCATGATCGCCATGCTCGCCACCGCGGTGCGGATCGCGACCGCGGAGTCCTGGGTCACCGCCACCCGCCTGCGCGAGGTCCGTGACGCCTGGGGGACGACGCTCGGCGGCTCCCGCCCCGGCACGCCCGTCCACCGCACCCTGGACCTGCTCACCGAGGAGCCGATCGTCAACGCCGCGCTCGTCGCCCAGCGCATCGACGTCGAGGAGGCCGAGGCCGCCGCCGTGATCAGCCGCCTCACCGACGCCGGGGTGCTGCGCCGCGCCCCCCGCTCGCGCCGGGCGCCGGTCTGGCTCGCCGGCGCCGTGCTCGACGAGGTGGCCGACCTGAGCGACCGGATCCAGGTGTCGAGCCGGCGGATGCGGGACGCCTGAGCGCGCTTGTAACTCCGTGTTCGTGCTCGAAAGCGGGTGGCACAGCACCCGGGCAGATACAACAGCGCCCGGGTAGATGCCGCGGCCGCCCCAACTGCCCGACCCGAGCGCCGACTCGAGCCAACCAGGCGGGCCCGGCCCGGCGGCAGGCGCAGCGAGCGGATCCGGACGTACCGGCCGGCGGACGCGCGAGCCTGAGCTCGCTTGTAACTCCGTGTTCGTGCTCGAAAACGGGTGGCACAGCGCCCGGGTAGATACAAGAGCGCCCGGGTAGATGCCGCGACCGCCCGACCGCCCGACCGCCCGACCGCCCGACCGCCCGCCCGACCGCCCGACCGCCCGCCCGACCGCTCAACCGCACAGCCCAACCGCACAGCCCCCCCAAAAACGCGGCAAGCCCGCCCCGGCGTACGGGACGGGCCTGCTGCGAACGAGCGTCAGTTGATGGCGTAGCCCTCGCCGTGGAGCGCGAGGTCGATGCCCGCGACCTCGTCCTCCTCCTTGGCGCGGAAGCCGATCGTCTTCTCGATGACCGTGCCGATGACGTAGGCGACCGTGAAGGAGTACGCCGCGATCGCGAAGGCCGGGATGGCCTGGACGACGAGCTGCTCGAGGTTGCCGCCGGTGAACAGACCGGTGTCGATGGCGAAGAAGCCCAGGTAGAGCGTGCCGATGAAGCCGGCGACGAGGTGGATGCCCACGACGTCGAGGGTGTCGTCGACGCCGATCTTGTACTTGAGCTCGATGGCGAAGGCGCAGACCGCACCGGCGACGAGGCCGAGGACGATGGCCCAGATCGGGGTCAGGTTGGCGCAGGAGGGGGTGATGGCGACGAGGCCGGCCACGATGCCCGAGGCGGCGCCGACGGCGGTCGCCTTGCCCTCCTTGAAGTGCTCCACCACGATCCAGCCGACGAGCGCGGCGGCCGGGGCGACGAGAGTGTTGACGAAGATCAGGCCGATCTGGCCGTCAGCCGTGGCGGCACCGCCGTTGAACCCGAACCAGCCGAACCACAGGATCGCGGCGCCGATGAGCACCAGCGGGACGTTGTGGGGCTGCGCCTCCTCCTTGGAGAAGCCGACCTTGCGGCGGCCGAGGACCAGCGCGAGGGCGAGCGCCGCGGCGCCGGCGTTGATGTGGACCGCCGTACCGCCGGCGAAGTCGATCGTGCTCGTGTCGTAGCCCAGGTGCGCACCGAGCTGCCCCACCCAGCCGGTGAACGTGGCGGAGCCGTCCTCGTTGACCACGAAGGCGAAGACCCAGGAGGCCACGGGGAAGTAGACGAGCGTGGCGAAGAGGCCGACGAAGAGCATCCAGGGCCAGAACCGGGCCCGGTCCGCGATCGAGCCGGAGATCAGCGCGACGGTGATGATGGCGAAGGTGGCGCCGAAGATGGCGCTCGCGAGGACCACGCCCGCGCTGGCGTCACCGCCGAAGGCGGCCTTGGCGGCGTCCTGCAGGCCGAAGTCCGAGAACGGGTTACCGAGGATCTCGGGGATCCAGTCGGTCTCCGACGTGCCGTCGACGAAGGCCTGGTTGAACCCGAAGAGGATCCACAGCACAGCGACGAGGCCGATGGAGCCGAAGCTCAGCATCATCATCGAGATCACGGACTTGGACTTCACCAAGCCGCCGTAGAAGAACGCCAGGCCTGGCGTCATGAAGAGGACGAGGGCTGCTGCGATCAGCAGCCACAGGACAGCAAGACTCATGGACACAATCTCCTCGGGAGGGACGGGCCAGACCTCGACCCACAGAGGTCGCCGTCGTTGGCAACACGATCTGCCCCGAACTCTGACCCGGCACGATTTCGCCGAGCGCAGGCGTTCGTTTCCGAGTTGTTACAGGTTCGCCGGGAGTGTGTCGCCCCCGTGAACGCTCATCGCCGCTTGGTGAGGGTGACCGTGTGCGGCGGCCCGGGGAGGTCCGGGCGCAGCCGGAAGCCGGCCTTCTTGTACAGCCGCTGGTTGCGTGCGCTGGCGGCACCGGTGAACAGGACGTACGACGTGACGGCGTCCGGCGCGACCGCCTGGATGTGCTCCAGCAGCACCCGGCCCAGGCCGCTGCCCTGGAGGTCGGGGGCGACCATCACCCGGCCGATGTCCCAGGTGGTTTCGTCCTCCAGCCGGCCGCGGACGGACCCGACCAGCCGGCCGGCACGCCGCACGACCCAGGTCTCCCAGGTCGCCAGCCCTTCACGGACGTCGTCGAGCGACTCGTGCAGGGCCGGGATGTCGAGGGTGTCGTTCGCGAGCGCCTCCTGCAGCCAGCAGGCGCGCTGGAGCGTGAGCAGCTCGCCGGCGTCGGCTGGAGTGGCCCGCACGAGGGGGCTGCCGTCGTCGAGGACGGAGGGGTGCAGCAGGTCCGGCCGCCGCAGCGCCGTACGACGACGTGCCTCCTCGTGCCGCCAGGCCGCGACCCGGGCGTGGTCCCCGCTGAGCAGGACGTCGGGGACGGCGCGCCCCCGCCACGTGCGCGGCTTGGTGTAGACGGGATACTCCAGCAGCCCGCCGGAGCCGGCCGCGTGCGACTCCTCGACCAGGGAGTCGGCGTTGCCCATGAATCCCGGCAGCAGGCGCACCACGGCCTCCGTCACGGCGAGCGCCGCGACCTCCCCGCCATTGAGCACGTAGTCGCCGAGGCTGATCTCGCGGACCTGCGCCACCTCGCGGGCGTGGTCGATGACGCGCTGGTCGATGCCCTCGTAGCGTCCGCACGCGAAGACCAGCCGCTCGTGCCCCGACAGCTCCTCGGCGAGGCGCTGGTCGAAGGGCTTCCCCGAGGGCGTGGTGAACACGACCGTGGTGGCGGCGTCGACGCCGAGCGCCTCGAACGCCTCGCCCCACGGCTCGGGCTTCATCACCATGCCGGCGCCGCCGCCGTAGGGGGTGTCGTCGACCGTGCGGTGGCGGTCCGTGGCCCACTGGCGCAGGTCGTGGACGTGGAACTCCAGCAGACCGCTCGCGGCCGCCTTGCCCGGCAGGGAGAGCTCCAGGGGGGCGAAGAAGTCGGGGAAGATCGTGAGGTAGTCGAGCCTCACTGCTCGACCTCGTCGTCCGGGAAGGGTGTCACCAGTCCCGGCCGGTCGGCGACGACGACCCGGCCCCCGGCCAGGTCGACCTCCGGCACCAGCGCGCTGACGAAGGGGACCAGCGCCTCGCGCCGCTCGGGCGTCCTGATCCGCAGCAGGTCCTGGGCGCCGTGGACCAACCCGACGACCTCCCCGAGGTGCCGGCCGTCGACGTCGTGGGCGGCCAGGCCGACCAGCTGGTGGTCGTAGAACTCCTCGGGGTCGGCCGGCGACTCGTCGGCTGGTACGACGGCGCGCAGCACCACCCCGCGCGCCGCCTCCGCCGCGGTGCGGTCCGGCAGCTCGGCGAAGGTCGCGAGCAGGACGCCCTGGTGCCACCGGGTCCGGGCCACGGTGAGGGTGCGGGCGGCGAACGCCGAGCCGCGGGGCGCCTCGGCGAGCAGGACCGCCCCGTCGACGTACCGCCGCTCGGGCTCGTCGGTGCGCACGTCCACGGTGACCTCGCCGCGGATGCCGTGCGGCTTGCCGATCCGGCCGACGACGACCTCGATGCTCTCCACGCCCCGAAGACTAGAAGGTCGGGCCGGGAACGACGAACGGGCGCCTCCCCGGAGGGAGACGCCCGTTCGGCTGCTTCAGGACCTGCGGCTCAACGGCGGTCGGTGTCGACGAAGTCGATCCGGGTGTTGCCGTTGCCGGCGATCGCGGAGACCACCGTGCGGAACGCGGTGGCCGTGCGGCCACCGCGGCCGATGACCTTGCCGAGGTCGTCGGGGTGCACCCGGACCTCGAGGATGGAGCCGCGACGCAGCTGCTTGTCGCGCACGACCACGTCGTCGGGGTGGTCGACCACACCGCGGACGAGGTGCTCCAGCGCGTCGGCGAGCATGCGCTCAGGCCTCGGTGCTGTCGGCGGCCGGAGCCTCGGCCTCGGCGGCGGGCGCCTCGGCGGGGGTCTCCTCGGCGGCGGCCTCGGCCGGCGCCTCCTCGACCTTCTCGGCCTTCTTCTTGTCGGCCTTCTTGGTCACCGCCGCGCCCTTGGGCTCGTTGGCGGCCTCCTTGAGGGCCTCGTTGAAGATCTCGAGCTTGTCGCGCTTGGGCTCCTTGACCTTCAGGGTGCCCTCGGCGCCCTCGATGCCCTTGAACTTCTGCCAGTCGCCGGTGACCTTGAGGATCGCCTCGACGGCCTCGGACGGCTGCGCGCCGACACCGAGCCAGTACTGAGCCCGGTCGGAGACGACGTCGATGTACGACGGGTCCTCCTTGGGGTGGTACTTGCCGATCTCCTCGATCACGGCGCCGTCACGCTTCTTGCGCGAGTCGACGATCACGATGCGGTACTGCGGGACCCGGACCTTGCCCAGGCGCTTCAGACGGATCTTGACGGCCACGTTTGTGGTGTCTCCTTGAGAACTAGTGTGGGTGAGGCGCGAACCACCAGGTGGGGAACACCGGGGGCCGGACTCCAGGGCGCTGCACCCACCGGTTGAGAGGGACCGGAAGGCGCAGAACTCAGCCGCCAAGTCTGCCAGATGTGTCGGTCGCTGCCGAATCGGGCACGATCGGCGCCATGAGCCACCCTGCCGCGCCCCGTCCGGTCGGCCGATCCGGCATCTGGATCGGCCTCGCGCTCATGCTCGCCGCGGTCCTCGTGCTGGTCGCCGCGGGGGTGATCTTCTGGCGCTCGCTGAGCGGCGACGCCGAGGTGGTCGACGCCGACGGGGCACCCCACGAGGTCACCCTGCCGGCGGGCGAGACCTACGGCGTGTTCCTGACCGAGACCCGCCCCGCGACGTGCACGGTGAGCGACGCCGGCGGGCGCGAGGTCGACCTCGGGCCGGTGTCCGGGTCCTACGAGGTCAACCAGTGGTACGCCGACCGCGAGCTCGAGACGGGCGACGGGGACCTCACCGTGACCTGCACCTCCGCGGCCCCGGACGCGGAGGTCCGGTTGGGGCCGTTGCCGAGCATCGGCGGTCTCGTCGGCGCGATCTTCGGTGGCCTGTGCCTGGCCGGCCTGCTCGGGGTGGGCGGGCTGGTCCTGCTCGTCGTCACGGTCGTGCGCCGCAGCCGCGTCCCTCGCTAGCCGCGACCGGGACCCTGGCCCGGCCCCACCACCCGTCGGGGTGGTCCGGGTCGGTCCGCGCGGAGGTGGGCGCCGACCCGTCCCGGCGGGGAGCATCGGAGCATGCTGAACCTCCGTCGCTCCGCGGTCGCCGCCCTTGCCGCCGCCGCCCTCACGATCGCTCCCGTCGCCGCCGCCGAGGCCGCCGCCCCGCACGGCTCGAAGGGCTCCTCCTCTCACAGTGCGCACGTCTCCTCCTCCCAGGTGAAGGCCGCGCTGAAGAAGGTCAAGGTCGCCGACCGGGCTCTGGCCCGCATCGCCGCCTCCCGCACGATCACCCGGCTCGCCGACGAGCAGGAGGCGGCACTCACCGCCTCCATCGCCGCCGACCGTGCCGCGCTCGCCGACCTCGCGGCCGCCGTCAGCGCGGGGACGACGAGCGCGCGGTCCGCGCGGGCCACGATGAAGACCTACCGGGTCGAGAGCTACCTGGTGGCGGCCGCGCTGCTGCGCGGTGCGGCCGCGCTGCGCACCGTCGCGGGCGACGTGCCCGAGGTGGCCGCCGCGCTCGACGCCGCCGTCGCCACGACGCTCACCGTCACCGCGACCAACGGCCGCACGGTGCTGCGGGCCGCGAAGCGGGCCTTCGAGCAGGTCCGGGACCTGGTCGCGGACCTCGACGACGACTCCACCGACGACCCGAGCGACGACCCGAGCGACGACCCGTCCGACGACTAGCCGCGACGGGCGGGTCTAGGCGTAGACCCGCCCGCGCAGCACGACCGCCGTGGGCTCCTGCAGCACCGAGAGGTCCTCGACCGGGTTGCGCGGGTACACCACGAAGTCCGCCGGATCGCCCTCGTCGAGGCCGGGGTTCCAGCCCAACCAGGCGCGGGCGCGCCAGGACGCGGCGCCCAGGACCTCCTCACCGGACAACCCCATCTCCGCCATCGCGCGGATCTCCTCGTGCAGCACGCCGTGCCGGGCCGAGCCGCCGCCGTCGCTGCCGACGTAGAGCGGGACCCCCGCCTCGTGAGCCTGCATCAGCACCTCGCGGCGACGGGCGAAGAGACGGTCCATGGTGGCGGAGTACGCCGGGAACTTGTCCCGCCCGGCGGAGGCGAAGCCCGGGAACTTCGAGGTCTGCAGCACGGTCGGCACGAGGGCCACCCCCTGGGCCACCATCTGCTCGATGTGCGCCTCGGTGAGCCCGGTGCCGTGCTCGATGCAGTCGATGCCGGCGTCGAGGAGCGGGCCCAGCGAGTCCTCGCCGAAGCAGTGCGCGGTGACCTTCGCGCCCAGCGCGTGCGCGACCTCGATGGCCGCGGCGACCGCGTCGGCCGGGAAGGACGGCGCCAGGTCACCCTCGTCGCGCGAGATCCAGTCCCCGACGAGCTTCACCCAGCCGTCGCCCGCACGGGCCTGCTCGGCGACGATGTCGGCGAGCGCGTCGGGCTCCACCTCGGCGCCGTACCCCTTGAGGTAGCGGCGGGTGCGGGCCACGTGGCGGCCGCACCGGATCAGCCGCGGCAGGTCCTCCCGCTCCTGCACCCAGCGGGTGTCGGCGGGCGAGCCGCAGTCGCGCGTCAGCAGGACGCCGTTCGCGCGGTCGGCGATCGCGGTGCGCTCGATCTCCTCGTCGGAGACCGCTCCCCCGTCCTCGAGGCCGAGGTGGTTGTGGGCGTCGACGAGGCCCGGCACGATCCAGCCCTCGGCGGCGCTCTCCGCGCCGGCGGGCCGCTCGTAGGTCACCCGGCCGTCGAGGACGAACACCTCCCGGACCTCGCCGTCGGGCAGGACCGGACCGGAGAACCGCAACGCACTCACCCGGGCGACGCTACCAACCGGCGCCGGGCTCAGAGGTAGGACAGCAGCCAGCTCGGCGAGAGGGTGGTCGCCCCGACCCCGTGCACCCGCGCGTCGAGGGCACGGTCGGCGGTCACCACCACGACGCGGTGCCCCTGCTCCGCGGCCTGCTTGGCCTGCGCCACGATCGTCGCGTCGCCGTCCTTGGCCGCGTGGACGGTGCGGACGTGCGCGTCCTTGCCGGCGCGCACCCCGCCCTTGGCCTGGCCCTCGAGGACGAGCACCACCACGTCGTACGGCACGTCGGCGACGAGGAGCTGCTCGTGCAGGCGCAGCGCGGCGCCGGCACGGTCCTTCCACCACCCGTCGGGGCGTGCCCCGACCACGTTGGCGGCGTCGACGACGAGGACCGAGCTCACGCCGGGCTCACTTGAGGAACTTCGAGAAGTCCTTCGGCAGCTGCAGGTTCTCGGCCGCGGCCTCGTAGTCGATGTCCTGACCGATGCCGAACGGGTTCGGCTTGGCCTCGGCGGCCTTCGCCTTCGCCGCCGCGGCCTCCTGCGCCGCCTTGGCGGGGTTGCCGGACTTGCGCGCGCCCTTGCCCTTGGTCTGCTTGGCCTTCTGCTTCGCGCTGACCCGCTTGCCGCCGCCCGGTCCACCCATGCCGGGCATGCCCGGCATGCCGGGCATCCCGCCACCACGCGCCATCTGCTGCATCATCTTGCGCGCCTCGAAGAACCGGTCGACGAGGGTGTTGACGTCGGAGACGGTGCGCCCCGACCCCTTGGCGATGCGGGCGCGGCGGGAGCCGTCGATGATCTTCGGGTTCGCCCGCTCGGCCGGCGTCATCGAGCGGATCAGCGCCTCGACGCGGTCGATCTCGCGCTCGTCGAAGTTCTCGATCTGGTCGCGGATCTGGCCCATGCCCGGCAGCATCTTGAGGATGCTGGTCATCGAGCCCAGCTTCTTCAGCTGCTGCATCTGCGCCAGGAAGTCGTCGAGGGTGAAGTCGCCGCCGGTCAGCTTCTCGGCGGCACGCATCGCCTCCTCCTGGTCGAAGGCCTTCTCGGCCTGCTCGATCAGGGTGAGGATGTCGCCCATGTCCAGGATGCGCGAGGCCATCCGGTCGGGGTGGAAGACGTCGAAGTCGGTGAGCTTCTCGCCGGTGGAGGCGAACATGACCGGCTTGCCGGTCACCTGGCGGATCGACAGCGCGGCGCCACCGCGGGCGTCGCCGTCGAGCTTGGTGAGGACCACGCCGTCGTACCCGACGCCGTCGAGGAACGCCTGCGCCGTGGTGAGCGCGTCCTGACCGATCATGGCGTCGACGACGAAGAGCACCTCGTCGGGCTGGACGGCGTCGCGGATGCCGGCGGCCTGGGCCATCATCTCCGCGTCCACGCCGAGGCGGCCCGCGGTGTCGACGATGACCACGTCGTGCAGCTTGCGCTTGGCCTCCTCGATCGAGGCCCGGGCCACGGAGACCGGGTCCCCGGTGCCGTTGCCCGGCTCCGGGGCGAAGACCGGGACGCCGACCTTCTCGCCGTTGACCTGCAGCTGCTGGACGGCGTTGGGACGCTGGAGGTCGCAGGCCACCAGGAGCGGGGTCTTGCCCTGCTCCTTGAGCCACAGCGCCAGCTTCGCGGCCAGCGTCGTCTTGCCGGCGCCCTGGAGGCCGGCGAGCATGATGACGGTCGGGCCGGTCTTGGCGTAGCGCAACCGGCGGGTCTCGCCGCCGAGGATCGTGACGAGCTCGTCGTTGACGATCTTGACGACCTGCTGGGCGGGGTTCAGCGCACCGCTGACCTCCTCGCCGCGGGCACGCTCCTTGACGGCGGCGACGAAGTCCTTGACGACCGGGAGCGCGACGTCGGCCTCGAGCAGCGCGATCCGGATCTCGCGGGCGGTCGCGTCGATGTCGGCCTCGGAGAGCCGTCCCTTGCCGCGCAGGTTCTTGAAGGTCGCGGAGAGGCGGTCGGAAAGTGTGGCGAACAAGAGCGTTGCGTCCTCGTGGGATTCGTCGGTAGAAGTGGGTTCCTCGAACACCGATCGTAACCGGCGGGAGCCCAGGCTCCCGCGTCTGCGGTGGACGTTCGAGGGTACTGCGCCGGTGCCCGGCACCCGCGCGGTGGTCGGGAGTGCCACCGGGGGCACCCCGCCAGGGTCAAGGAGGATCCAGATGGCGACCACGACACCCGTACGACGTCCCGGCGCCCCGCGCCGCAGGCCGAGCCCCGCCGAGGCGCTGATCTGGGGCGGGATCGCCCTGGTCGGCGCAGTCTGCTGGACGGTGCTCGCCCTCTCTCGCGGGGAGGAGGTGTCGGCCCTGTGGATCCTGTTCGCGGCGCTGGCGTCGTACGCCATCGCCTACCGGTTCTACGCCCGCTTCATCGCGAACCGGGTGCTGGAGGTCGACGACACCCGGGCGACCCCGGCGGAGCGGCTGGAGAACGGCCAGGACTTCGACGTCACCGACCGTCGCGTGCTCTTCGGCCACCACTTCGCCGCGATCGCCGGCGCGGGCCCCCTCGTGGGGCCGGTGCTCGCGGCGCAGATGGGCTACCTGCCGGGCACCATCTGGATCATCGTCGGGGTCATCCTCGCCGGTGCGGTCCAGGACATGATGGTGCTCTTCTTCTCGATGCGCCGCGACGGGCGCAGCCTGGGGCAGATGGTGCGCGACGAGATCGGCGTCGTCGGCGGCACCGCGGCGCTGGTGGCGGTCTTCGCCATCATGATCATCATCCTGGCGGTGCTCGCGCTGGTCGTGGTCAACGCGCTCGCCGAGTCGCCGTGGGGCGTGTTCTCGATCGGGCTGACCATCCCGATCGCGCTGTTCATGGGCTTCTACCTGCGCTACCTGCGTCCGGGCCGGGTCAGCGAGACGACCGCGATCGGCGTGGTCCTGCTGCTGGCCGCGATCGTCGTCGGCGGCTGGATCGACGACACCGGTCTCGGCGACACCCTCACCCTGTCCCACGAGACCCTCACGATCTGCCTCATCGTCTACGGCTTCGTCGCGTCGGTGCTGCCGGTCTGGATGCTGCTGACGCCGCGCGACTACCTCTCGACGTTCATGAAGGTCGGCGTCATCCTGCTGCTCGCCGTCGGGCTGGTGCTGGCCCGCCCGGTGCTGGCCAACGACGACGTCACCTCCTTCGCGCTCGACGGCGACGGGCCGGTGTTCGCGGGCAAGCTCTTCCCGTTCGTGTTCATCACCATCGCCTGCGGCGCGCTGTCGGGCTTCCATGCGCTGATCTCCTCCGGCACGACGCCGAAGATGATCGCCAAGGAGAGCCAGGTCCGGATGATCGGGTACGGCGGGATGCTGATGGAGTCCTTCGTGGCGATCAGCGCCCTCATCGCCGCCTGCGTCATCGACCAGGGCCTCTACTTCGCGATGAACAGCCCCGCCGGTGCCACGGGCGGCACCGCCGCGAGCGCGGCGGAGTTCGTCGGCACCCTCGGCTTCACCGTCTCCCCCGACGTGCTGACCCAGGCCGCGGCCGCCGTACAGGAGCCCAGCCTGGTCTCGCGCACCGGTGGCGCACCGACCCTGGCCGTCGGCATCTCCCAGATCTTCACCGACGCCTTCGGCGGCGGTCTCGCGGCGTTCTGGTACCACTTCGCGATCATGTTCGAGGCGCTCTTCATCCTCACCGCCGTCGACGCCGGCACCCGCGTGGGTCGCTTCATGCTCCAGGACACCATCGGGAACTTCTGGCCGCGCTTCGGCGACACGTCGTGGAAGCCCGCCGCGTGGGGCGCCAGCGCACTGGTCGTCGCCGCCTGGGGCTACATGCTGTACGTCGGCGTCACCGACCCCCTCGGCGGGATCAACCAGCTCTTCCCGCTGTTCGGGATCAGCAACCAGCTGCTCGCCGCCATCGCGCTGTGCCTGTGCGTCACCCTCCTGCTCAAGCACGGCAAGGCGCGGTGGGTCTGGGTGCCGCTCGTCCCGCTGGCCTGGGACCTGGTCGCCACGATGACCGCGTCGTGGCAGAAGGTCTTCTCCGACAACCCCGCGATCGGGTACTTCGCCCAGGCCGACCGCTACCGCGACGCCCGCGACGCCGGGCAGGTCCTCGCCCCCGCGAAGGACGCCGGCCAGATGGACCAGGTCATCACCAACTCCACCACCAACGGGATCCTGCAGCTGACCTTCGCGATCCTGGTTCTCGTCGTCATCGCCAACGCGGTGGTGGTCTGGGTCCGCGCGATCCGGGCGGGGAGCCTGCCGACCACCGAGGTGCCGCCCACCCCCTCGCAGATCGTCGCCCCCGCCGACTTCTTCGCCACGGCCGAGGAGAAGGAGGCCGTGCGAGAGTGGGAGGAGTCGCGGCTCTCGAGGAGCCCCCGGTGAGCGCGGTCGTCCGCGCCTGGCGCGGCCTGCGCTGGTACGTCCGCGAGGCGACCGGCGAGGCCCGCTGGGACGAGTACGTCGCCCACTGCGCCGCGTCCGGCACCCAGCCGTTGTCACGGCGCGCGTGGGAGCGTCACCGGACCGACTTGAAGGAGCACTCCCCGCAGTCGCGCTGCTGTTGACGCCGCGGCGCCGGAGCGCACTTGTAACTCCGTGTTCGTGTCACGAAAGTGGTGTCACAGCACCCGGGTAGATACAACAGCGCCCGGGTAGATGGATTCGGTGCCGTTGCCGGACCTCGCCGCGGTGGGCAGCGACGGACAGCGGCGGAAGTATGCGGGCACACGACTACCCGGGCGCTGTTGCATCTACCGAGGTGCTGTGACCGGCAGTTTGCGACACGAACACGGAGTTACAAGTGCGCTCGGCCGCCGATCAGGCCTCGTTGATCGCCGCCCGTACGGCGTGGGCGGCCTCGGCGGCCCGGGTCTCGGACAACGCGCCGGCGGCCTCCTCCTGCACGTAGAACACGTCAACCGCCTGGGGTCCGAGGGTGGACACGTGGGCCGAGCGGACGGTCATCCCGAGGCCGGCGAGGGCGGCGCTGACCTGGTAGACGACGCCGAGCCGGTCGGCCGCGCGCACCTCGACGACGGTGGCGTGGTCGCTCGCCTCCGGCCGTACGACGACCGTGGGCGCCAGCTCCCCCTCGGGCACCGGGCGCGGGGCGAGGCGGGTGGCGGGGTCGACGCGGCGGGCGGTGATGCCGTCGAGCTGGTCGCGCAGGGCGCCGGGGTCGAGGTACTCGTCGGCGACGTCCCACGCCGAGACCGCGAACTCCCCCTGGGACCAGACCCGCGCGGCCCGCACCGACACCCGGCGCAGCGCGAACATGGCGGCGACGTCGGCGAGCAGGCCGACCCGGTCGGGGGCGACGAGGGTGACCCGGGAGCCGTCGACGACGGGCTCGACGGTGATCGCGGTGTCGCCGCGCAGGGCGAGCTCGGGGATGTCGATCTCGTCCACGGGGAAGGCCGGCGGCACGCTCCCCTGCTGCAGCGCCGCGCGGGCGCGGCGGGACAGGTCGAGCACGAGTCCGGCGCGCCACGACGACCATGCCTTCGCGGAGGCGGCCTTGGCGTCGGCCTCGGTGAGGGCGGTGAGCAGGGCGAGCGCCTCGGGCGTGCCGACGTGCTCGGTGAGGGCGTCGATCGTGGCCGGGTCGTCCGGGTCGCGGGTGGTGGCGAGGTCGGCGAGCAGCAGGTGCCAGCGGACCAGCTGGCCGATCAGGTCGACCTCCTCGGACGCGAAGCCCATCCGCTCGGCGATCCCGCGCGCGATGGGCGCACCGGCGACGCTGTGCTCGGTGAGACCGCCCTTGCCGATGTCGTGCAGCAGCGCGGCCACCACGAGCACGTCGGGCCGCGCGACCTCGCGGATCAGCGCGGACGCCTCGACACACGTCTCCACGACGTGGCGGTCGACGGTGAAGCGGTGGATCACCGAGGCGTGCGGCAGCAGCCGGATCCGCTCCCACTCGGGCAGGATCCGCGACAGCGCGCCGGTCTCCTCCAGGGTCTCCCACACGCCGAGCAGGCCGCGCCCGGCGGCGAGCAGGCGCACCATCTGCTGGCGTGCCTCGTCGGGCCACGGCTCGGGCAGCGGCGCCGCCTCCCGCGCCAGCCTCGCCGCCGTCGACGGTGCGAGGACGACGTCGCGGGTCGCGGCCTCCGCGGCCGCGCGCAGGAGCAGCACCGGGTCGGTGGCCGGACGGGCGCCCTTGTCGAGGACCACCTCGCCCTGCGAGAGCGCCACCCCGGGGGCGATGCGGTCGAGCTCGGGGCGTCGCGGCTTCGCGGCCGGCGTACGACGCAGCGCGTCGTCGGCTCGGCGCCAGGCGAGCCGCGACAGGTGGGTCAGGCGGCGTCCGAGCTCGCGGACGTGGCGCTGCGCCGCGAGCTCGTCGGGCAGGCCGAGCCCCTCGGCGAGCGGGCCCCAGTGCTCCGGTGCGATCCGGTCGGTGGCCCGTCCGGCGGCCTCGTGGAGCACGTCGCGCACGTCCAGCAGCTGCACGCGGCAACGCTCGAGGTCCGCGGCGGGCACGTCGACCAGCCACGTCGCGGTGAGGCTCTTGAGCACGGTGGCGTCGCGCAGCCCGCCCTCGGACTCCTTGAGGTCCGGCATCGACAGGTGCGCCAGCTCGCCGAGCAGTCGGTGGCGGCTGCGCACCATCTCGTGCAGCTCGGGCAGCCGCTGCCGGGCCTGGCGCCGCCACTGGGCGAGCATCGTGGTCCGCAGCCGCAGCGTCAGGCTGGGGTCGCCCGCGACATGACGCACGTCGAGCAGCCCGGAGGCGACGCGCACGTCGGCCCCTGCGGCGGTGAGCATCTCGGGGAGCGACCGTACGGAGTGGTCGAGCTTCATCCCGGTGTCCCACAGGGGGTACCAGACCTGGCCGGCGAACTCCGGCCACCACTCCCCCCGCTCCTCGGCGACGCCCTCGTCGGAGACGAGCACGAGGTCGAGGTCGGAGAAGGGCGCCATGTCCCCGCGTCCGTAGCCGCCGACCGCCACCAGGGCGACCCCGGTGTCGGGCCCGCCCGCGTCGTCGTACGCCTTGGCGCACAGCGCGTCGGCAGCCTCCGTGCGGACGGCCCGGTCGGCGGCGGTCACGAAGGCGTCAGACGGCGGCGGGGCCGGTGTCGCCGGTGCGCACCCGCACGACCGACTCGACCGGGGTCACCCAGATCTTGCCGTCGCCGACCTTGCCGGTCTGGGCGGCCTTGGTGATGGTCTCGACGATCTGCTCGACGTCGTGGTCGTCGGCGACGATCTCGATGCGCACCTTCGGCACCATCGCGATGTCGTACTCCGCGCCGCGGTAGACCTCGGTGTGGCCCTTCTGGCGGCCGTAGCCACTGACCTCGCTGACGGTCATCCCGTTGACCCCGACGGCCTCGAGCGCCTGCCGGACGTCCTCCCACTTGTGCGGCTTCACGACCGCGCTGATCAGCTTCATGAGTGCATGCTTCCAGTACCGGGGCCGAAATGGGGGCGAGCACCGCCGGTGACGTGCAGGTCGTACGCCGTCTCCGCGTGGATCACCAGGTCCACACCGGCCACCTCGTGCTCCGGGTCGACGCGGAAGCCGATCGTCTTCTCCAGCACCCAGACCAGGATCGCGGTCGCCGTGAAGGAGTACGCCAGGGTCGCGCCGGCCGCCACGAGCTGCTTGCCGAGCTGGTCCGCGCCGCCGCCGTACAGCAGCCCGTCGACGCTGGTCACGTCGGAGGAGGCGAGCAGGCCGATGATGATCGTGCCGACGAGGCCGCCGACGAGGTGGACGCCGACGACGTCGAGGGAGTCGTCGTACTTGAAGGTGTACTTGAGGCCGACCGCGAGGGCGCAGATCGCGCCGGCGGCGACACCGACGACCATCGCGCCGATCGGGGTGACCGAGCCGCAGGACGGGGTGATCGCCACCAGGCCGGCCACCACGCCGGACGCCGCGCCGAAGGAGGTCGCGTGGCCGTCGCGGAAGCGCTCCACGCCCAGCCAGGCGAGCAGGCCGGTGCAGCCGGCGAGCAGCGTGTTGACGAAGACGATGGCCGCGGTGTTGTTGGCCGCCAGCGCGGAGCCGGCGTTGAAGCCGAACCAGCCGAACCACAGCAGACCCGCGCCCACCATGACGAGGGTCAGGTTGTGCGGCTTCATCGGGTCGCGGCCGAAGCCGACCCGCCGGCCCAGCACCAGCGCGGCGGCGAGTCCCGCGGCGCCGGAGTTGATCTCGACCGCCGTACCTCCGGCGAAGTCGAGGGCCCCCAGCTTGTTCGCCATCCAGCCGCCGACGTGGTCGCCGGAGGAGAAGTCGAAGATCCAGTGGGCGACGGGGGCGTAGACGAGCACGGTCCACAGACCGGCGAAGACCAGCCAGGTGCCGAACCGGGTGCGGTCGGCGATCGCGCCCGCGATGAGGCCGACCGTGATGACGGCGAAGAGACCTTGGAAGGCGGCGAAGATCGTGATCGGGTACGCCGCGTCCGGGTCGGCCTCGAGCATGCCCTTGAAGCCGGCGTACTGCGTCGGGTCGCCGAGCAGGCCGCCGCCCAGGTCGTCGCCGAAGGCGAGCGAGTAGCCGACGAGCACCCACACGACCATGACCACGGCGAGGGCGCCGAAGACCATCATCATCATGTTGAGGACGCTCTTGGAGCGGACCATGCCGCCGTAGAAGAACGCCAGTCCGGGCGCCATGAGCAGGACAAGAGCAGCAGCGGCGAGGAGCCAGGCGGTGTCACCGGAGGCGGTGGCAGCGGCGGCGGACGCCAGGAGCGGTTCAGGCATCCGGCTACTCTGCGGGCGCTTTGTTACCGCCGTGTAACGCGTCTCCCGATACGCGTTACACGGCGGTGAATGGCTTCTGCCTCTGTCAGATCGCGGCGGCGTCCTTGTCGCCCGTGCGGACCCGGACCACCGTGTCCACCGGGCTCACCCAGACCTTGCCGTCACCGATCCGGCCGGTGTGCGCGGTCTTGGTGACGATGCCGACGACGTCCTCGGTGTCGGCGTCGTCCACCACGATCTCGATCCGGATCTTCGGGACCAGGGCGATGTCGTACTCCGCGCCCCGGTACACCTCCGTGTGCCCCTTTTGGCGGCCGTAGCCGCTGACCTCGCTCACCGTCATCCCGGTGACGCCGAAGGTCTCGAGGGCCTCGCGGACGTCCTCCCACTTGTGCGGCTTGATGACCGCCGTGACCAGCTTCATGCGCTCTGCCTCTCGCTTCAGGGGGTGAGGACCGATGCCCGGCGGGCTCCGCCGCCGGTACCGAGGTCGTAGGCGGACTCGCCGTGCTCCACGAAGTCGATGCCCTCGACCTCGTCGTCGGCGTCGAGGCGCAGGCCGATCGTGTACTTGATCGCCAGGCCCACGAGGAGGGTCGCGATGCCGGACCACACGATCGCGAAGAGCGCGACCGCCACCTGCACCACAAGCTGCTTGGCGCCGCCGCCGGTCAGCAGGCCGCCGTCGTTCGACGCCAGGAAGCCGACGCCGATGGTGCCGACCAGCCCGCCGACGAGGTGCACGCCCACGACGTCGAGCGAGTCGTCGTACCCGAGCTTGTACTTCAGGCCCACCGCCAGCGCACACACGCCGCCGGCGACCAGCCCGAGCACGATCGAGCTCCACGGGACCAGGTTGCCGCAGGCCGGGGTGATCGCGACCAGACCGGCCACGATGCCCGACGCCGCGCCGAGCGAGGTCGCGTGACCGTCGCGCAGCTTCTCCACCAGCAGCCAGCCCAGCATCGCCGCGCAGGTCGCGAGCGTCGTGTTGAGCCAGACCAGGCCGGTCTCGGTGGTGTAGGCGTCGAGGTTGACGATCGAGCCCACGTTGAACCCGAACCAGCCGAACCACAGCAGGCCCGCGCCGATCATCGTCAGCGTCAGGTTGTGCGGCTTGAACGGCTCCTTGCCGAACCCGATCCGCTTGCCCAGCAGCAGCGCGAGCACCAGCCCCGCGACACCCGCGTTGATGTGGACGACCGTGCCGCCGGCGTAGTCGATCGGCGCGACCTCCGCACCCTCAGGACCGGAGAACAGCAGGTCGGCCAGGCCGCCCTCGACCCCGCTCAGGAAGCCGCCGCCCCACACCATGTGGGCGAGCGGGAAGTACGACAGCGTCACCCAGATGGGCAGGAAGACCAGCCACGCCGAGAACTTCAGCCGGTCCGCCACCGCGCCGCTGATCAGTGCCGCCGTGATCACCGCAAAGGTCAGCTGGAAGGCCACGAACACGTAGTTGTCCGGCAGTGTCTTCTCGAGGCCGAACTGGTTGAACGGGTCGGAGAACAGCTTCGCGATCTCCTTGCCGGGCTTCTCGTCGATGTTGGCGAACGTCGTGCTGTACGACATCGACCAGCCCCACAGGGCGTAGACGATCCCGACCACGCCGAGGGCGCTGAACGACATCATCAGCATGTTGAGGACCGACTTGGTCCGGCTCATGCCGCCGTAGAAGAGCGCCAGGCCAGGGGCGGTCATCAAGAGGACGAGCGAGGCCGACACCAGCATCCAGGTGTAGTAGCCGTTTTCCATGCCCCGAAGGCTGGTCGGCGTTGGTTTCGGTCGGCGCGGGGGCGTGTTTCGCCGGTGTAACGAGTTCCTGAAGTGCGTTACGGCGCGATGTCGGCCGTCGGCCCTCGCAGGGCACGGACGTCCGTGCTCCCGCCCGAACTCGACCAGCCACCGCGGACGCCTGCGCCAGGACCTCGGGCCGGTAGACCGTCCTTCACGAGTGCCTCACAGGTCGACGCGGAAGTAGCACCAGGGGCTGTACGCCGAGTCCCACGAGTCCTCGACGCCGTCGTACGACCATGTCACGCGGTTCTTGACCCGGAACCGGTAGACGTGACCGTCCGCCACCGTCCACGAGAGGGTCGAGGTCAACCCGCTCGGCACGGACGTACCCTCCTTGACCGGCTCCTCGGCGGCGAGCGCGAGGTCGCGCCGCTCGAACATCCCGGTGAGAGCGGCCGACCCAGCGTCGGCGCTGCGGAGGACGGCGCCGACCGTCAGCTGCGTCGACCCGACCGCGACCGGCTGCTCGACGGTCCCGCACGGATAGGCGGCGGACCCGCCGCGGAGACGGATGTCCGTGGGGGTCTCGGGCGCGCTCACATAGGTGACGTAGAAGCCGGCGTAGTCGTCGTCGTACCTCTTCCACGCTGCGGCGTCGCGCTCGTACTGCGCGCGCACCAGGAAGGTCCCGGTGCCGGCCGTCCCGGCCGCGAAGCTGGTCGCTCCCTCGGTCACGTCCCAGCCCACCATGCCCTTCTCGGTGCCGCAGCCGGTCGTCGACGTGCTGTACGACTGCGAGGCGTGACGGGTGGGCTGGTGGTTCCACGTGGTCGCCGCGCTGACGTTGCCGGTGCGGAAGACGTACGTGCGGTGCGGTTTGCAGCTCGCGGCGTCGATCTGCCGCAGGTTCAGCTCGGCGCCGAGGATCCGCTTGCCACGGATGGCGCGGACGTCGAAGCGGAAGTACGAACGCACGACGTCCCGCTGAGGGCCGCCGTATCCCGCGCCCAGAGCCAGCTCGTTCTGCCAGAACGCCCGGGTGGGCAGGTGGCGCCACACCCCCGTCCAGCCGAAGAGGGGGCCACTGGCGCTGACCGAGCCCCGGCGGTGGACCCGGGTGGGCGTGATGGCTGCTCGGAACGCTCCGGTCGGCAGGGCCGTGACCTTCGTGGTCGCCGTCGAGAGTGCCTCGACAGCGACCGGCCTGCCGGTACGACGCGCGATCGCCTGCTCGGCCGCACCGTCAGCCGGGATGCTCGCGACGGCCACGGCAGGAGCCGCGTCGGCGGGCACCCCCGCCGGCATGACCACCCCGAGTCCCAGGGCCATGGTCAGCGCGAGCACTCCTCGCGTCGACCACGTCCGGACGCCACCGATCGATCCTCGACGCATCGCAGGCTCCCTCTCCGGCACGGCCACGGAAGGCCGTGCTCCAACGAGGCAACCCTAGGCAATCGCGCGCCGAAGCGCGCCCGCAATTGCCGCAACCGATACGAGGTCAGCTCAGCAGCGCGTCCACGAACGCCGCCGGGTCGAACGGCGCCAGGTCGTCGGGACCCTCGCCGAGCCCGACCAGCTTGACCGGTACGCCGAGCTGGCGCTGCACCGCGACCACGATCCCGCCCTTGGCGGAGCCGTCCAGCTTGGTCAGGACGATGCCGGTGACGTCGACGACCTCGGAGAAGACCTTGGCCTGGATGAGGCCGTTCTGGCCGGTGGTGGCGTCGAGGACGAGGAGCACCTCGGTGACCGGGGTCTGCTTCTCCAGGACCCGCTTGACCTTGCCGAGCTCGTCCATGAGGCCGGCCTTGTTCTGCAGGCGTCCGGCGGTGTCGACGACGACGGTGTCGACGCCGCGGTCGATGCCCTCCTTGACGGCGTCGAACGCGACGCTGGCGGGGTCGCCGCCCTCGGGGCCACGGACGACCTCGACGCCGACGCGCTCGCCCCAAGTGGAGAGCTGGTCGGCGGCGGCGGCGCGGAAGGTGTCGGCGGCGGCGAGGAGGGCGGTGCGCTCGTCGGCGACGAGGATGCGCGCGAGCTTGCCGACGGTGGTGGTCTTGCCGGTGCCGTTGACGCCGACGACGAGGACGACGCCAGGGGCGCCGTCGCTGCCGCTGACCTGCAGCGCACGGTCCATCGACGGGTCGACGAGGTTGATCAGCTCCTCGCGCAGGACCGTGCGGGCGTCGGCGACCTGGCCGCCCTCGACCCGCAGGCGGGTGCGCAGGCGCTCGACGAGCTCCTGGGTGGGCTGGACGCCGATGTCGGCGGCGATGAGGAGGTCCTCGATGGCCTCCCAGGTGTCCTCGTCGAGCTGGTCGCGGCTGAGCAGGCTGAGCAGGCCGCGGCCAAGGGCGTTGGAGCCGGCGAGGCGCTGGCGCAGGCGGACCAGGCGGGAGGCGGGCTTCTCGGGCCGCTCGACGGTGGGGACGGGAGGGGCGGCGGGCTCCTCGACCGCAGGCTCCTCCACCGGGACCTCGACGGTCGGCGGTGCGGGGGTGATGACGTCGGTGGGCGCCTGCTCGGGGAGGCGTCCGGGGCGTCGTACCCGGGTCGTGACGAAGCCGGCGACGGCGAGCACGCCGACGACGGCGATCCCGATGATCAGGTAGAGCCACTCCATGGCTCTATCCCACCACGCGGGGACTACTGCATGCGCAGGAGGTCGCGCTCCTCGTCCTCGATGACCGGCGCGGCGTCGGCGGCCTTGGCCATCGCGTCACCGATCCACGGTACGCCGGGCACGGCCTCCCCCCGGTGCGGGTAGGCGACGTAGAGCGCGACAGCGCCCGAGACCACGAGGCTGAGCAGGATGGCCAGCGCGACGAACAGCACTTCGACTCCTCCGAGTAGGGATCGGCCCTTCTGCTCCCATCCTGCCTCGGCGCCCCAACGATCCCGGCACCGACATGACCGGAACCGGTCACGACGAGGCCGAGGTCACACCACGAGCGGGGCGAGGGCGGCGCGGACGGCGTCCGGGATCGGGGTGGTGGGCCGCGCGGGGTCGGTGTTGTCGACGTACACGTGGACGAAGCGCCCCTCCGCGCAGGCCTCGTCCCCGTCGCCCTGGAACAGGCCGACCCGGTAGACGACCGAGGACGTGCCGAGGCGCTCGACGGCGAGACCGAGCTCGATGGGGCGCGGGTAGCCCATCTCGGCGAAGTACCGGCACGACACCTCCGCCACCACGCCGATCGCGGGCAGCGTGCGGATGTCGCTGCCGGTGGCGTCGTGGAGGTGGGCGTTGACGGCGGTGTCGATGAGGTCGAAGTACCGCGCGTTGTTGAGGTGGCCGTAGACGTCGTCGTCGGACCAGCGCGTCGTCGCCGTCCTCCAGACCTGGTACGACGCGCGGGTGGGCCGGCTGCGGTCGGGCTCGCTCATGCTTCTCCTCCTCGGTGGGCCAGCACAGCATCCCGCAGCCGGTCGAGGTCCTCCTGGCGGCCCCCGTAGCGCCAGTCCAGGTGGACCAGCTCGCGCGGGCGGCTCACCACCCGCAGCCGGGTGCCGTCGACGCGGAGGTCGTCGAGGCCGTGGACCGGGATCCGCCGGGCGCCGGCCAGCAGCGGGCCGTCGCGGACCTCGAGCTGCTCGTCGGTGAGGACCATGCAGGGCTGGGTGGCCAGCCGCAGGCCGCGCACGGCGACGAGGGCGGCGGGGAGGTAGCCGAGGAACCAACCGGGCGCGATGACCTGCACGAGGCCCACGAAGAGCAGGCCGCCGGCGAGGTGGAGACCCCAGTTGACCGCGCTGTTGCGCACGACCAACGGTTCGCTCACGCGGACTCCTGCCGCAGCCGCTGGCTGATGACGGCGGAGACGCCGTCGCCGCGCATGGTGACGCCGTAGAGCGCGTCGCCGACCTCCATGGTCCGCTTCTGGTGGGTGATGACGAGCAGCTGGGAGTTCTCGCGCAGCTCCTCGTAGATCTCCAGCAGGCGGCCGAGGTTGGTGTCGTCGAGCGCGGCCTCGACCTCGTCGAGGATGTAGAACGGCGAGGGCCGGGCCTTGAACAGCGCGACGAGGAAGGCGACCGCGACGAGCGAGCGCTCGCCTCCCGACAGCAGCGAGAGGCGCTTGACCTTCTTGCCCGGCGGGCGGGCCTCGACCTCGATGCCGGTGGTGAGCATGTCGTTCGGGTCGGTGAGCACCAGCCGGCCCTCGCCACCGGGGAACAGGCGGGCGAAGGTCGCGTCGAAGGCCTTGGTCACGTCGGCGTACGCCTCGGTGAAGACCTGCTCCACCCGGGCGTCGACGTCCTTGACGATGTCGAGCAGGTCCTTGCGGGTCTGGCGCAGGTCCTCCAGCTGCTCGGACAGGAACTGGTGGCGCTCCTCCATCGCGGAGAACTCCTCCAGCGCCAGCGGGTTGACGCGGCCGAGCATGCTCAGCGCCTTCTCCGCGCTGCGCAGGCGCTTGACCTGCTCCTCGCGGACGTAGGGGACGGTGCGCGGCTCGGCGTCCTCGGCCGGCTCCGCCTCGCCCTCGGCGGGCGGCTCCAGCAGCGGCACGGGCTGGTCCGGGCCGTAGTCGGCCACCAGCCCGTCCGGCTCCAGGCCGAGCTCCTCCAGCGCCTTGGTCTCGATCTGCTCGATGCGCATCCGCTGCTGGGCCCGCGCCATCTCGTCGCGGTGCACGGAGCTGACCAGCTCCTCGAGCTCCTTGCCGAGGTCGCGCAGCGCCTGCCGCACGCCCATCAGCTCCTGCTCGCGGCCGCGGCGGGAGTCCTCGACCTCCTGGCGGCGCGCGGCGGCCTGGGCGACGGAGATCTCCAGCCGCGCCAGGACGTACGACGCCGCGCCCGCCACCGCTTGGCCGGCCCGCCCCTCGGCGATCAGCCGTGCCCGGCGCTCGGCGGCGCGGGCCCGGGCGACCCGCTCGGCCTCGGCGGCCTTGCGGATCTGGTCGACCCGGCCGTGCAGCGCACGCGCCCGCTCCTCGGAGGTGCGCAGCGCGAGCCGGGCCTCCATCTCGGCCTGCCGGGCCGCTCGGGTGGCCTCGACGAGGCGCTCCTGCTCGGTGGTGTCGGGCTCCTCCTCGCCACCGTCCTGCTCGGCGGCGGCGAGCCGCTGCTCCAGCTCGGCGAGGCCGACGAGGGCCTGCTCGCGGGAGGTCTCGGCCTGGGCGATGGCGTCGGTGAGGCGGTCCGCCTCGGCGCGGGCCGCCCGGGCGAGCGAGCCGTACTGCCCCAGCTCCTCGGCGACCGCGGCCAGGGTGGCGTCCGACTCGTGCAGCTTGGCGAGCGCGACGTCGACGCGCTGCTGGGCCTCGGCGCGCTCGTTCTCCAGCCGGGACAGGTCGAAGGAGAGCCGCTCGGAGGCCGCGACGGCCTCGGCGAGGGCCTCGGTGGCCTCGTCGACGGCGGCCTGGACCTCGATGAGGCTCTGGGTGGCGTGGGACCCGCCGGAGGCGAAGTGCGCGCCGAGCAGGTCGCCGTCGCGGGTCACGGCGACGACGTCGGGCAGGTCCGCGACCAGCGTCCGGGCACCCGGCAGGTCGTCGACGACCGCGACCTTGCGCAGCAGGCGGTTGAGCGCGGGCCGGACCTGGGCGGGGCACTCGACCACGTCGGCGGCGTACGACGTCCCGGACGGCAGCGCCGGCCACGACCCGACCGCCTCGGTCTCGCCACCGCCGAGCAGCAGCCCGGCGCGGCCGAGGTCGGCGGCCTTGAGGTGGTCGATCGCGGCGACCGCGGAGTCGGCGTCGGTGACCGCGACCGCGTCGGCGGCGGCGCCCAGCGCGGCGGCGACCGCGCTCTCGTAGCCCGAGCGGACCGTGACCAGCGCGGCGACCGAGCCGAGCAGCCCGGAGACCGTGTCGGTGGCGGCGAGCAGCGCGCCCGCACCGTCCTTGCGGGACAGGCCCAGCTCGAGGGCCTCCTTGCGCGCGGTCAGGCCGGCCTTGTCGCGGTCGGCCTGCTGGGCCTCCTCGCGGACCTTGGCGAGGCGCTCCTCGATGTCGTCGAGCGCGGACACCGCGCCCTCGTGCTCGGCGTCGAGGCCCTCCTCGCCGGCGTCGAGGCCGGCGACCCGGGTCTCCAGCGCGGTGAAGTCGCGCTGCGCCTTGTCGGCCCGGGCGACGGCGTCGGTGCGCGCGGCCTCCAGCCGGCCGATCTCCTCCTCCGAGGACGTGGCCCGCGAGCGCAGCGTGTTGACCTGGCCGTGGAGGCGGGCGAGCCCCTCGCGCCGGTCGGCGGCCGCGCGCAGCAGCCCGGCGACGCGGCGCTCCTCGGTGGCCGCCGCCTCCTCGGCCGTACGCCGAGCGCCCACCGCCTGCTCCAGCGCGGTCTGCTGCTCGGCGACCTGGGCGGTGATCTCCGCCTCCTGGGCGGCGAGCCGGGTGGCCTCGGCCTCCAGCTCCTCGGGGTCGCGGCCCTGCTCGACCTCGGCCTCGGTGACGCCGGCGGCGTTGCGGACCCGCTCGGCGGCCAGGCTCTGCGTGCCGCGGAAGCGCTCGCGCAGGGCGTTGAGGGAGGACAGCGTCTCCTGCGCGGCCGACAGGGCCGGCAGGTCCTCGCGCAGCGCGGCCTCCAGCCGGGCCTCCTGCTCGCGCGCCTGCGCGAGCGCGGCCTCGACCTCCTGGCGGCGGGCCAGCAGCACGCTCTCGTCGGCGAGCTCCTGCTCCAGCGCGGTGCGGGCGGTGACGAGGTCGTCGGCGAGCAGCCGGGCCCGCGCGTCCCGTACGTCCGCCTGGACCGTCGCCGCGCGCCGGGCGACCTCGGCCTGGCGGCCCAGGGGCTTGAGCTGGCGCCGGATCTCGCTGAGCAGGTCGTTGAGCCGGTTGAGGTTGCCGTCGGTGGAGTCCAGCTTCCGCAGCGCCTTCTCCTTGCGCTTGCGGTGCTTGAGGACGCCGGCGGCCTCCTCGATGAAGCCGCGCCGGTCCTCCGGGGTCGCGTGCAGGATCTGGTCGAGCTGGCCCTGGCCGACGATGACGTGCATCTCGCGGCCGATGCCGGAGTCGCTGAGCAGCTCCTGGACGTCGAGCAGGCGGCAGGTGGTGCCGTTGATGGCGTACTCCGAGCCGCCGGTGCGGAACATCGTCCGGCTGATCGTGACCTCGGAGTAGTCGATCGGCAGCGCGCCGTCGGAGTTGTCGATCGTGAGCACGACCTCGGCGCGGCCCAGCGGCGGGCGGCCGGAGGTGCCGGCGAAGATGACGTCGTCCATCTTGCCGCCGCGCAGGCTCTTGGCGCTCGCCTCGCCCATGACCCAGGCGAGGGCGTCGACGACATTGGACTTGCCGGAGCCGTTGGGGCCCACGATGCAGGTGATGCCGGGCTCGAGCTGGAGCGTGGTGGCGGACGCGAAGGACTTGAACCCCTTGAGGGTCAGGCTCTTCAGATACACGCAGGCTCCCTTCGGGGTCGGGTGAGGTCCGGTCCGACGCGGGGGAAGCTCGGCAGGTCTCAGGCTACCCCGCGGCCGGGTCCGATGGCTGCACCCGTGTGTCGTCGTCCGCGTGCGCGATGTGCCCGAGCTGGCGCCACACCAGGGCCAGGGTCACCCCGGAGCCGGCGAAGGCGAACCAGAACGGCGCGGTCACTCCCCCGTGCTCGGCGATCAGGCCGCCGAGGCCGCTGCCGATCACCACGCCGCCGTAGATCGCGACGCTGTAGACCGAGCCGACCCGGCCCTGGAACTCCCGGGGCACCGCCCGCTGCCGCACCGCCTGCGACAGAGTGCCCCACACGAAGGCGTAGAGCCCGAAGCCGAACATGATGAGCAGCGCGATCCACGCCGCCGTCGTCACCGCGAACCCCAGGTGCATGACCACCTCCAGGCTCAGGCAGGCCCGCATCAGGGTGGCGAGCGGGACGTGGCGCTCGAGGCGTCCGTACAGGAAGGTCCCGACCAGACCGCCGACCGCCGAGGCGGTGGTCAGCAGGCCGTAGCCGACCGCACCCATGTGGAGCACGTCGAGCGACCAGAGCACGAGCATCGACCAGGACGCGGCCCAGGTGACGTTGAAGGTGACGATGACCAGCGCGAGGGTGCGCACCGGGGCGTGGCCCATCAGCCAGCGCACCCCGTCGGCGATGTCGCGCAGCACGTGGGTGTCCACCTCGCCGCGGACCGGCCCGGGCGGCAGCGCGATCCGCGACACCAGGACGACGGCGAGCAGCCCGCAGCCGATCTGCACCCCGAACGGCACCGCCATCCCCACCGCGAACAGGGCCGCGCCGACCGGCGCTCCGACGACCTGGTTGAGCGTGATGAAGCCCGCCTGCAGCCGGGCGTTGGCGATGCCGAGGTCGCGCTTGTCGACGAGCATCGGCAGGAAGGTGCGGTACGCCGTGTCCGCGAACACCTCCGCCGTTCCCAGCAGGAACATCGCCCCCAGCACCGCGACGATGTTCACCACCCCGGTCAGGATCGTGGTCGCCAGGACCACCAGCACTACGATCCGCAGCCCGTTGGCGACCAGCACCATCCGCAGGCGGTCCACCCGGTCCGCGACCGCGCCGGCGAGGAGCCCGAACAGCAGCCACGGCAGGCCGACCAGCAGGAGCGCCAACGACACCAGCGCCGGCGAGCGGGTCTGCGAGGCCACCAGCAGCGGACCGGCCGCGAGCGCGATCCCGTCGCCCAGGTTGCTCACCCAGGTCGAGGCCAGGAGGCGGCGGAAGTCCGGTCCGAGGCGGGCCGGCGCGACTGCTTCCAGGACCCGGCTCACAAGGACGAGACGCTATGCCGCGCCACCGCGCCGCGCCAAGCGGATATCGGACTCAGGCGTCGAGGAGGGCGCGCACGTCGAGCGGCACGGTCCCGTGGCCCGTGACCTCGACCTCTCCGGCGGGCAGGTCGTCGTCGAGGCGGAGGACCAGCTCCCAGCCGTCGCCGACGTTGTCGAAGGCGACCAGCACGCGGTTCGGTCGGTCGACGAGCCAGTAGTGCGCGATGCCCGCGCGCAGGTACTCGACCGACTTGCGCACCGTGTCCTCGCTCGCGGTGGACGGTGAGATCACCTCCACGACGAGGAGCGGCACGTCGTCCGACCAGACCACCTCAGGGTCCCGGCGTTCGAACACGGCGATGTCGGGGACCCGGTAGCGCCCGTCGTGACGCAGACCGGCGTCGGTCCGGACGTCTCGCTCCGGCGGCAGCGCCTGCTCGATCAGGTGGGCCAGGTGGCGTTGGACCCGGTTGTGACCCGCCGTCGCGGGCGGGGTCACGATCGCCGTCCCGTCGACGTACTCGGCCTTCGGCCGCTCACCGAGTCCGAGGTACTCCTCGAGCGGCATCGGCACCCGCTCGAGGCGCGTCGGCCAGGCCGGCTCTGCGGACATCGGCATGCGGACTCCCGTGCTCGTGGGCACATTCCCTCTCCTCGTCATCGTGGCACGCGTTCCCGCCCTGGGGAACAGCGCGCTCATGATGCGGCGGGAAGGTGAAACGGGCCGTCCCTCTCCACAGTCGGCCAGTCAGCCTGTGGAAAAGGTCGGACCACCGTCGCCTCAGCGGCGAGGTGGTCCGTGTGTTCGCACCTGGTGGAGTCGGCGACTCAGGCGGGCTGCATCTCCGCAGCGTCGCCCGTGAGGATCTCGGCAGCGCGTGCCGACATCAGCTTGTCGTTCTCCTCCGAGAGGCGGAGGACGAGGGACTCCAGCTCGGCGACCCGGTTGCGCAGACGAGCGTTCTCGACGGCGAGACGGGGATCGCGGAGGTCGCTGTTCAGGTGACCGATCAGCGCCTTGGCCATGAAGTTGAGCCTTCCCGTTCGTGAGGTCGTGGCCCGGGAGGGGGCCGTCTCCAAGAGTCCCACTTCACCGGCCCGCGGTCAAACCGTGCTAGCAGGTGCCCGCGGGGACGTCGCTCCAGGTGCTGGCGACGTCGAACGGCGGGGTGGCGGCGCGCCACGCCGGCAGGGTGGCGTACGCCGTCGTACCGATCCGGGCGAACTCGGGCGCACCGGGTCCGCGGGCGATGCCGTGGTAGTCGTTCCCGTCGATCCAGTACGCCGAGATGTGGGAGGGGTTGCGCCCGGAGTACAGGAACCGGTCCCAGCACTGGGTGATGTCGTTGCCGAAGATGTCGGTGCCCTCGACCTGTGCGTCGGTTCCGCCGAACAGCGGGTCCTCCTCGACGAGGGAGAGGGCGAACCAGTCGGTGAGCCGCAGGGTGTTCTCGGTGACCTGCATCTCCTTGCCGCAGCGCAGGATGAGCCCCTTGGACACCTGGTGCCCGGCGCTCCGGTCGGGGTTGCCGGTGACGAGGTTGCCGCGGAAGACGTTGTCGAGGCAGGCCGGCCCGGTGGGACCGGACGTGACGCTCTCCAACGCGGTGTCGTTGTTGGCGAGCTTGTTGCCGGTGAGGGTGAGCCGGGAGGCGCCGAAGATCTCGATGCCGCTGCCGTCCCACCCGTAGTCGTAGGACGGCGCGCGGTTGTCGCTCACGGTGTTGGCGTCGGCGACCGGCCCCGGGGTGGCGGCGACGAGGTAGAACCCGATGCCCGTCGCCCCGAAGTCGCCCTCGCCGGTGGTGTCGGCGGCGGGGTTGTTGCGGATCAGGGCGTCGTTGTGGTGGATCGTGTTGCCGCGGACCTGGGTGCCCGCTCCCCCGCCGCTGATCATCACGCCCGTGCCGGTGCGGGTGATCTCGCTGCCGCTGACGGTGGTCCGGTCGGCGTCGACCGCGAGCACGCCGTAGCAACCGGTCGGGTAGGCGCCCCCGGCGGTCGCGTCGCGGATGGTGACCTGGTCGACGGTGACGTCGGCGGCGGCGACCCGCACGCTCGCGGTGCCGGCGGTCTCCGGGGAGGACGGGGTGGGGGCCGGGCGACAGCCGCTGACGGTCACCGAGCGCAGGGTGGTGCCCGCACCGCGGATCGCGACCACGTCGCGCGCGGGGGCCGACGGGATGATGACCACGTCGCTGCGGCTGGCGCCGACGATGCTCAGGCCGGTGCGGCCGGCGGCGACGCTGAATCCGGCGTAGGTGCCGGAGGCGACGTGGATGATGGCGCCCGCGGGCGCCGTGTCGACGGCCTTCTGCAGCGTCCGCCAGGCGGCACCGCTGCTGGTGCCGCTGTTGGCGTCGCTGCCCGTCGTCGCGACGTACCGGTCGTCCGCGGCGTGCGCAGGAGCCGCCGTCGCCACGAGTGCGGGTACGACGAGGACCGCCGCCGTCAGGACATGCCGACCACGCATCTGCCACTCCCCCCGAGATGGTTGCGCGGGCAACCTAACCCGCGCGCCGGCGGCGCGGCACCGGCTGGCACGTCGGGCAGAAGTAGGAGGAGCGGTTCATGAACGCCACCCGGCGGATCGGGGTGCCGCAGCGGTCGCACGGCTCGTTCTCACGTCCGTAGGCGTGCAGGGAGCGGTCGAAGTAGCCGGACTCGCCGTTGACGTTCACGTAGAGCGCGTCGAAGGAGGTGCCGCCCTGGGCGAGCGCCTCCCCCATCACCGTGCGCGCATGGCCGAGCAGGGTGATCCCCTGGGCCCGGGTCAGCCGGTCGCCCGGGCGCTCGCCGTGCAGGCCGGCGCGCCACAGGGCCTCGTCGGCGTAGATGTTGCCGACGCCGGAGACCAGGGTCTGGTCGAGCAGGAGCCGCTTCACGCCGGAGGTGCGCTTGCGCAGGCGGGCGACGAAGGCGTCGTCGTCGAACGCCGGGTCGAGGGGGTCGCGGGCGATGTGCGCGATCTCGTGGGGCAGCTCGGCGCCGCCCTCGGAGACGGACAGCCCGCCGAACATCCGCTGGTCGACGAAGCGCAGCTCGCGGCCGTGCTCGGTGCCTGCGAGCGCGAAGCGCACCCGCAGGTGCCGCTCGGCGGGAGCGTCGACGGGCTGGACGAGGAGCTGGCCGCTCATCCCGAGGTGGCCGAGGATCGCGTCGCCGTTGTCGAGCGGCAGCCAGAGGTACTTGCCGCGGCGACGGGCGCCCTCGATCCGGCGACCGACCAGGGCGGTGGCGAAGCCGGACGCGCCACCGGGGTGGCGTCGTACGGGGCGGTCGTGGAGGACGTCGACGAGCGTGATGGTCGCGCCGGAGACGTGGCGCTCGAGGCCCGCGCGGACGACCTCGACCTCGGGGAGCTCGGGCAACTCAGCTGCCGGCGACCGGCCGGCCGTGGTGGTCGAGGCCGAGGGCACCGGCGATCTCGCCGTACGCCGTCTCGGCGGCGCCCTGCTCGGCCTCCTTCTTGGAGCGGCCGCGGCCGTTGCCGTAGAGCTTCTCGCCGACCCGGACCTGCGCGGTGAAGGTCTTCATGTGGTCGGGACCGTCGTCCTCGATGACGTACTCCGGCACGCCGAGCGCCTGGTCGGCGGCGAGCTCCTGGAGCGAGGTCTTCCAGTCCAGGCCCGCGCCGAGCGCGGAGGCGGCCTCGATGAGCGGGTCGAAGAGGCGGTGCACGACCTGCGCGGAGACCTCGATGCCGCCGCTGAGGTGGACGGCGCCGATCACGGCCTCGACCGTGTCGGAGAGGATCGAGGCCTTGTCGCGACCCCCGGTCGCCTCCTCGCCGCGACCCAGCTTGATGTGGGCGCCGAGGCCGATGTCGCGGGCCACGCCGGCGAGGGCGCGGGCGTTGACGACGGCCGCGCGCAGCTTGGCGAGGCGACCCTCGGAGAGGTCGGGGTGGGTGAGGTACAGCGTCTCGGTCACGACGACTCCGAGGACCGAGTCACCCAGGAACTCCAGCCGTTCGTTGGTCGGAAGACCACCGTTCTCGTAGGCGTAGGAGCGGTGCGTCAGGGCACGGTCGAGCAGCTCGGGGTCCAACGTGGGGTCCCCGAGCGCTCGCCGCAGCTCGTCGTAGACGGTGATGCCAGCGCCCTGGTCAGCCGGGACGGCCGGCTCAGAGGACCTGGCGGCGGTCGGCGCGGGCGCCGTACTGGCCGCAGGTGCCGCACGCGCGGTGCGGGAGGTGCTTGGCGCCGCAGGCCGGGTTGGCGCAGGTCACCAGCGACGGGGCGACAGCCTTCCACTGCGAGCGACGGTGACGCGTGTTGCTGCGCGACATCTTCCGCTTCGGAACAGCCACTGTCTTCTCCTTGGTTCGGGTGCGCTCGGGTGAGCGCCTCTTCAGTCCGTGGGGTCTTGCGTGAGCTCGGTCAGTGCTGCCCAGCGCGGGTCGATCGCAGCCTCGTGCGTGTGGTCCGGCTCGTCCGCCAGTCGTACGCCGCACTCGACGCACAACCCGGGACAGTCGTCCTGGCACAAGGGCTGGAACGGCAGTGCGAGCACCACCGCGTCCCGCAGCAGCGGCTCCAGGTCGACCAGGTCGTCCTGGAGCATGCTGACCTCGTCGTCCTCCTCCGCGTCCGCGGAGTCCCGGATGTCGTCGTAGACGAACAGCTCCTGGAACGTCACCGCGAGCTCGTCGCGGATCGGCTCCAGGCACCGTGCGCACTCACCCTCCAGCACGGCCGAGGCCGTCCCGGTGACGAGCACGCCTTCCATGACCGCCTCCAGGCGCAGGTCGAGCTCGACCGGCGCGCCCTCGGGGACGGAGAGGACTTCGATGCCCAGATCTGCTGGGGCCGGCACTGTCCGCGACACCTCACGCTGGGACCCCGGGCGGCGGCCGAGCTCGCGAGTATCGAGCACGAGCGGCGCTCTCGGGTCCAGGCCGTTCAGATGATCACTTCCAGGTCCGGGCACAACACATCGGAGCAACTGTAGTGGGGTGGGTGGGACGCGACCAAATCACTCACCGCTCCGCCAGGCGCGCGGTGAGCCGGGCCTGCACCGCGGGCGGGACCAGCGCGGAGACGTCCCCCCCGAGCGAGGCGACCTCCTTGACCAGGCTGGAGGAGACGTAGCCCAGGCTCGCGGTGGTCGGGACGAAGACCGTCTCCACCCCGGTCAGGTGGGCGTTCATCTGGGCCATCGGGAGCTCGTACTCGTAGTCGTTGCCGCCGCGCAGGCCCTTGACGATGGCCTGGGCGTCGATCTCGCGGCAGAAGTCCACGATCAGGCCGGTGAAGCCCATCACGCTGACGTTCGGCAGGTCCGCGACCGCCTCGCGCAGCATCTCCAGGCGCTCCTCGGGGTCGAAGAGCCGCGACTTGGAGATGTTCGTGCCGGTCGCGACGACCAGCTCGTCGAAGAGCGCGGACGCCCGCCGGAAGATGTCGACGTGGCCGTTCGTCACCGGGTCGAAGGAGCCGGGGCACACCGCGCGGGTCATGGCTCCACGCTAGCGGGAGCGGCCGGGGCGGCCTCGGCCAGCCAGAGGTTCGTCTCCCCGTACTTCTTCTGGCGGCGCTTGCCGGCCAACGGCGCCAGCCCCCGCGGCCAGGTCGGCTCCGGGCTGCGCCGCGAGCGCTCCACGACCACCAGCGCACCGTCGGCGAGCCAGCCGTGCTCGACCAGGAGCGCGAGGTCGCCCGCGAGCTCCTCCTCCGGGAGCGGGTACGGCGGGTCCGAGAACACGAGGTCGAAGGGCGTCGGGGCCGGCCCGGCGAGCACCGAGGCGACCGGGCGGGCCACCACCTCGGCGACCGTGCAGCCCAGGTCGCGGGCGTTGCCCCGCACCACCTCGGCGGTACGACGGTCGGACTCCACGAGCGTCACGGCGCCCGCGCCGCGCGACCACGCCTCGAGCCCGATGGCGCCGGACCCGGCGTACAGGTCGAGGAAGCGGAGGTCGTGCAGGGAGCCGGCCCACGACTCGATCGCGGAGAACAGCGCCTCGCGCACCCGGTCGCTGGTGGGCCGGGTGGCGTCGCCCTTGGGGGTCTGCAGGCGGCGGCCGCCGGCGGTGCCGCCGATGATCCGGGTCATCGGTGGCCCCTCACGACTTGTCCACGAAGTCGGCCTGCTGGGACAGCTCGAGGTCGCGCACCGCGCCCGCGAGGGCGGGGGCCTGGCCGAGCTCGGCGTCGGCGTCGAGGAGCCCCTCCGCGGCCTCGCGGGCGGTGAGGATGGTGTCCTCGTCGCGCAGCACCCGCAGGTTGACGAGGCTGGAGCGGCGCCCCGCCTGGGAGGCGCCCAGGACGTCGCCCTCGCGGCGCATCTCCAGGTCGACCCGGCTGAGCACGAAGCCGTCGGTGGTGGAGGCGACCGCCTCCAGGCGCTCCCGGGCGGGCGACGCCGCCTCGGCGTGGCTGACGAGCAGGCAGAGCCCGGGCAGGCCGCCCCGGCCGACCCGGCCGCGCAGCTGGTGCAGCTGGGAGACGCCGAACCGGTCGGCGTCGAGGATCACCATGCCGGTGGCGTTGGCGACGTCCACCCCGACCTCGATCACCGTCGTGGAGACCAGCACGTCGATGTCGCCGGCGGCGAAGGCGCGCATGGTGGCGTCCTTCTCGTCGGCGGGGAGACGGCCGTGGAGGCGGGCGATCCGCAGCCCGGCGAGCGCACCCTCGCCGAGCCGGGCGACGACGTCCTCGACGGCGGCGGCGGGCGGACGCGGGCGCTCCTCCTCGCCGGAGTCCTCGTCGGGCAGGTCCACCACGTCGACCTGGCCGGACTCGGTCTCGTCGCCGGAGATGCGGGGGCACACGACGTACACCTGGTGGCCCTTGCCGACCTCCTCGCGGACCCGTTCCCAGACCCGGCCGAGCCAGGCCGGCTGCTCGGCGAGCGGGACGACGTTGGTCTGGATCGGTGCGCGACCGGCCGGCAGCTCGCTGAGCGTGGAGGTCTCCAGGTCGCCGAACACCGTCATCGCGACCGTGCGCGGGATGGGCGTCGCCGTCATCACCAGCAGGTGCGGCGGGTGCACGGCCTTGTCGGTGAGCGCGGCGCGCTGCTCGACGCCGAAGCGGTGCTGCTCGTCGACGACGACCAGCCCGAGGTCGGCGAAGAGGACCTGGTCCTGCAGCAGGGCGTGGGTGCCGATGACGATGCCGGCCTCGCCGGTGGCGATCCGCGAGAGCGGTGCCGTGCGCTGGGTCTTGGTCATCGAGCCGGTCAGCAGCTCGACGCGGGTGCCGACGCCGGAGCCGAAGATCGTGCCGCCCTCGGCGAGCTCGCCGAGCATCGCGACGATCGATCGGTGGTGCTGCTGGGCGAGCACCTCGGTCGGGGCGAGCAGCGCGGCCTGGCCGCCGGAGTCGACGACGCGGAGCATCGCCCGCAGGGCGACGAGGGTCTTGCCGGAGCCGACCTCGCCCTGGAGCAGCCGGTTCATCGGGTGCGGCTGGGCGAGGTCGTGCTCGATCTCCTTGCCGACCGACGCCTGGCCCGCGGTGAGCTCGAAGGGCAGCCGCGCGTCGAAGGCGGCGAGCAGGGCGCCGTCCCCGCCGGTGCGGACGGTGGCGCCCTCGGCCCGGCGGGCGCGGCGCCGGCGGCCGAGCACGAGCTGGGTGACCAGCGCCTCCTCGAACCGGAAGCGCTGGTGGGCCCGCTCGACCTGGTCGCGGTCCTCGGGGCGGTGCACGCCGGCGTACGCCTCCTCGATGCCGACCACGTCGTAGGCCGTGCGCAGAGGTGCCGGCAGGATCTCCAGCACCTCGTCGACGACCTCGCGGGCGAACTTCACCGCGCGGGCGACGTCCCAGGTCTGCAGGCCCTTGGTGAGGGGGTAGATGGGGTAGAGCGCACCGAACTCCAGCACCTCCTGGACGGCGCTGTCCTCCTCCCCCGCGTCGCTCATCCCGAAGATGCTGAGCTGCGGGTTCGTCAGCTGCCACTGGTCGCGGAACCGCCCCGCCTTGCCGAGGAAGACGCCGCGGTTGCCGACGGCAACGCGGCCGGCGTGCCAGTCGGCCATGTGCTGGGACTTGGCGAAGAAGGTCATCGACAGGCTGGGGCCGCCGGTGCGCAGCGTCGCCTCCACGCGGTACGCCGGCCGCCCGGTCCTCCGGTCGGTGTAGCGGTGCGTGCGGGACTCCTCGATCTCGCCGACGACGCACAGCAGCTGCCCGATCCGCAGGTCGGAGACGCGGGTCAGCGAGCCGGTCTCCAGGTAGCGGCGCGGGAAGTGCCGCAGCAGGTCGCCGACGGTGCGCAGGCCGAGGCCGTCCTCGAACTTCTTGCGCTGCGCGGGCGTGGCCGCGCCGAGGACCGCGGTCAGCGGGGAGTCGAGGGTGATCGCCACGGCTGCTCTCTCATTCGACAGACATCAGGAGCGGGTAGCGCTCCTGGCCACCGTCGTACACCACGACGTCGACATGGGGGTGGAACTCCTCGACCCACGCCGTGGCGCGCTCGGCCAGGTCGCCGCCCTCCGCGCCGCTGACCAGCGTCACCAGCTCACCACCGGCGGCCAGCAGCCGGTGCAGCACGATGAGCGCCACCCCGCCCAGCTCGTCGCCGACGACGGCGAAGTCGCCCGCGATCACGCCGAGCGCGTCACCGGGCTCGCACGGCCCGGCCATCGTCATCGCCTGCTTGGCCGCGATGGTGACGGCCCCGTGGCGCACGTGGCGCGCGGTCGCGGTCATCTCGGTGACGTCCTGGTCGAAGGCCCGACCCGGCTCGTGGACGGCGAGCGCCGCGAGCCCCTGGACCTGCGCATGGGTGGGGATGACGGCGACCCGCAGCCCCCGTCCGCCGTGGTCGGCCTCCGCGGTGCTCGCGGCGGCGAGCGCGGCGCGCACGCTCGGCTCGTCGTTGGGCAGCACCACGACCTCCCGCGCCCCGCACCCGGTGATGGCCTCCAGCAGCTCGCCCGTGGAGGGGCGCCGCCCCGGTCCTCCCGGTACGACGACCGCCCCCGCCTCCTCGAAGAGGCCGGCCAGGCCGGGGCCCGCCGCCACCGCCACCACGCGGCGGCCGTCGAGGGTGGGCAGCACGGGTGCCTCCGCCTGGCCGGCCTGGCGCGCGATCTGCTCGGCGAAGTGGGTGACCCGGATCCGGTAGGGCCGGCCGTCCTCGAGCCCCGCCTCGATCGCGGCCCCGACGTCGTCGGTGTGGACGTGGACGTTCCACAGGCCCGCGCCGCCGACGACGACCACGGAGTCGCCGAGCTCACCGAGCCGCTCGCGCAGCGCGGGCGCCACGTCGTCGGGGGCGTCGAGGAGGTACATCACCTCGTAGGCCGGGCCGTCCTCGTCGAGGTCCGCCCCGGCGCTCGCCAGCACCGGCACCGGGATCGCGTGGCTGCCCAGCGGCGCGGTCACCGGGATCGGCCGGCGCCCGGTGAGCACGGTCTCGGCGGCGTCGAGGATCACCGAGACGCCGCGGCCGCCGGCGTCGACCACGCCCGCCTGGGCCAGCACGGCGAGCTGCTCGGGGGTGTGGCCCAGCGCCTGGCGGGCGGCGGCCGCCGCCTCGGCCAGCACGTCGCTGCTGCGGGCGCGCTCCTTGCCCGCGCGCTCGACGGCGGCGTCGGCCGCGGCCCGCAGGACGGTGAGCATGGTGCCCTCGACCGGCTCCCCCACCGCGGCGTACGCCGCCACCGAGGCCTGCCGCAGCGCGTCGGCGACGACCACGGCGTTGGTCTCCTCGCGCGCGGCGGTCGCGAAGCGTCGTACCGTCGCGCCGAGCATCTCGCTCAGGATCACCCCGGAGTTGCCCCGCGCGCCGAGCAGCGCGCCGCGGGCCAGCGCGGTCAGCACCTCCGCGCGGTCGGCGCCCTCGGCCTGGGCGGCGCGCAGCGCGTCGCGGGCGGCGACGACCGTGAGGTACATGTTCGTGCCGGTGTCGCCGTCGGGCACCGGGTAGACGTTGAGGGCGTCGATCTCCTCGCGCGCCTCGGCGAGGGCGTCCACGGCGATGTCGACGAAGCGGGCCACCGTGTCGAGCACGATGCCGCCCGCGGCGCCGCCAGCCGTCGTCCCCTCGTCCATCGGGGTCACCCTAGTGGGCCGTCGTCGATTTCAGCCGTGTGCCGTTCCTCGGCTATTCTCTTCCGGTTGCCCGAAGCGCCGTCCGCGCGCGGGCCGACCGAACTTTGCACCACCTCTGCAACAGACCGCGATCTCAGGAGTTACCCATGGCCGCCGTGTGCGACATCTGCGACAAGAAGCCGATCTTCGGCAACAACCGGCCGTGGTCGCGCAAGATCACCAAGCGCCGCTTCGACCCGAACATCCAGCGTGTGCGCGCCGTCGTCAACGGCACGCCGAAGCGCCTCAACGTCTGCACCGGCTGCATCAAGGCCGGCAAGGTCACCCGCTGACCTGACGTCTCTTCCCGCCGACCCGCCGCGTCCGCGCGGCGGGTCGGTGCGTTTTCAGCCCTTCTGGGGGTCGTGACCCCAGTTCATCAGCGAGTAGCGCCAGGCGCTGTCGCCGATGTCGCCGGAGGGGCGCTGGGCGAGGTGCCGGTGCACGTAGCCCACGACCTTGCGCATGTGCGCGGCGTCGTCCGCGTCGAGCTCGGCCTTCTTCGTGCGCAGCAGCGTGACGATCCGCCGGCCGGAGCGGTGGCCGGTGGACTCACCGCCCGACTTGTCGCCGACCGAGCGGGACTCGTCCGTCTCCAGGAAGTCCTCGAGCTCGCCGGGGCTCATGTTCACGGCCTCGCGCCACTCGTCCCAGACCTCCGCGACCGCGTCCTCGGCCTTCCCGCTCACGACTCAGCCCAGCTTCCGCAGCGCGGAGCGCTTGTGAACCGCCTCGCCGCCGCTCTTCTCGCTGCGCACGAGGTACTGCGGCTCGTCCTCGCTCGCCCGCACCTGGCGGCCGGCGAGCTCGGTGTCCGAGGTGACCTTGCGCAGCACCTCCCCGTGCGCCGTACCGCCGTGACTCTGCCAGCTGACCCGGTCGCCCTTGCGCAGGTCCTCGCTCATCGCGACGCCCCCGGACGCTGGAGCAGGAGCACCAGGCCGCAGCCGGCCTCGGCCCGCGCATCGGGGGCGTGCAGGGTCGGCGGCAGCTCCTCGCGCAGCGTGCGGGCCTGCTCCAGGGAGCCGAGCTGCAGGAGCGCCGATCCGCCGTCGTGCAGGTGGCGGTCGATGGTCGCCACGCACAGGCGCGCCAGGGCGAGGCCGTCCACGCCGCCGTCGATCGCCCCGACCGGGTCGCCCGGGAAGCAGGGCACCTGCTCGCTGCGCACCCACGGCGGGTCCGCCACGATCACCGGGAACCGCTCGGCCTCGTCGATCTCGTCCATCCCGATGTTGCGGACCTCGACCAGGTCGGCGCGGCCCGCCTCGCGGGCGTTCGCCTCCGCGTAGCCGCACGCCACGGGGTCGACGTCGACGCACACCAGGCCCCGGTCGGTGCCGTGCACGGCGAGCAGGCCGATGTGCCCGGCGCCGCTGCACAGCTCGAGCACCGGCCCGGGCGGTGCCGTCGCGAGCAGCTCGTGCGCCCACTCCGACTGCAGCACCGTCCACGGACGCGGGGCGAGCACGCGGTCGTCGTAGGTGATCCGGAGCGGGCCGAAGGTCGCGGACCGCGGAGCGAGGTCCAGGCGGGTGTGGTCCATGCAGCGGCGATACCCACCGCCGTCGCCTCGATGCGGTCAGAAGTGCGACCAGCCGGTCGGACCGTCGTACGACGCGCCGTCGACCGTGACCGCCTCCTCGCCTCGCTCGGTCACCGTGCCGATCCGCGTCCAGCCCCGCGGCAGCGTGAGCTCGGCGGGGAAGGTCGCGAGCAGGGCGTGGTCGTCACCGCCGCCCAGGACGAACTGCAGCGGGTCCGCACCCGTGGCCTGGCCGACGGCGAGCAGCGGCTCGGGCACGTCGAAGGAGTCCGTGGTGACGTCGATGCTCACCCCGGAGTCGTCGGCGAGGTGCAGTGCCTCGGCCAGCAGGCCGTCGGAGACGTCCACCATCGCCGTGGCGCCGGCCTCGGCGGCGACCTGCCCGGCGTCGTACGGCGGCGCGGGGCGGCGGTAGGCCTCCACCAGCACCCGCGGCGAGCGGAAGCCGCGGCCCAGCACCGCGAGACCACCGGCCGCCCACCCCTGACGGCCGCACAGCGCGAGCACGTCACCGGGACGCGCACCGGAGCGCAGCACGGGCGAGACCGTGCAGGCCCCGATCGCGGTCACCGAGACCACCACCTGGTCGGCCCGGCTCAGGTCCCCGCCGACCAGGCCCGCACCGACCTTCGCGCACTCCTCGGCGAAGCCGCGGGTGAAGTCCAGCGCCCACTGCGCGGGCAGGTCCGCGGGCGCGGCGAGGGCGGCCGTGAGCCACTGCGCGCGCCCGCCCATCGCGTTGATGTCGGAGAGGTTCTGCGCGGCGGCGCGGGCGCCCACGTCGGCGGCCTCGGCCCAGTCGCGGCGGAAGTGGCGACCCTCGACCATCACGTCGGTCGACACCACGACGTGCCCCTTGCGCACCCGCAGGACGGCGGCGTCGTCGCCCGGCCCCACCAGCACGTCCTCACCGGGGGCGTGCGCCGCCACCAGCTCGCTGATCCTGCGGATCAGGCCGAACTCCCCCACGTCGGCGAGGGTCGCGTCACGGTCGGTCCCCGAAGTCATGGGTCCATCCCACCAGACCGCCTCCCCGGGCGCTTCCGCCGGTTATCGACTCCCGCCGGATCGCGGTAGGTTGAGGCGTTCCACACCCGACCATCCCAACGAAGGGGGCGTGACCCATGGTGGTTCAGGCCTACATCCTCATCCAGACCGACGTCGGCAAGGCCGCGGAGGTCGCCCGCGAGGTCGGCAACATCAAGGGCGTCACGCTGGCCGAGGACGTCACCGGCCCCTACGACGTCATCGTGCGCGCCGAGGCCCGCAACGTCGACGAGCTGGGCAAGCTGGTCGTCTCGAAGGTGCAGAACCTCGAGGGCATCACCCGCACCCTGACCTGCCCGGTCGTCCACATCTGAGGATGCGCCGGACAGCGGCGCTGCTGCTGCTGCTGCCCGCCCTCGCGGCCTGCGGCGGCCCGGTCGACGTCGACGTCCCGGACCTCTCCTCCGCCGACCGCGCCACCTGCGACGCCTTCGCCGCCGACCTGCCGGCCACCCTCGGAGGCGAGCAGAAGGTGGAGATCGAGCCGGCCGACGCCCCCGCCGCGGCGTACGGCGACCCGGCGATCGTGGTGCGGTGCGGCGTCCCCGCGCCGGAGGGCTTCGACCTGACGGCCGCCTGCGAGACCGCCGACGGGGTGGGCTACTTCATCCCCGACGAGCAGTACGAGGACCAGGACCTCGACCTCACCATCACCGCCGCCGGCTACCGGCCGCGGGTGGAGGTCACCGTGCCGGCGCGGTACCGGCCCGCCGGGGGCGCGGCCGCGATGTCCGTGCTCGCGCCGCTGGTCAAGAAGCACCTCACGCTGGTCGAGGCCTGCGACTAGACCGTGGAACCGTTCGCGGCGTTCGACACCGCCACCGCCCTGCTCCGGTCGCGGCTGGCCGCGGTGGGCCATGCCCAGTGGGCGCTGCCGAGCAGCTGTGCGGGGTGGAGCGTGCGCGACCTCGCGAACCACGTGATCGGCACGACGGAGCGCTACGCCCTGCTGATGCGGGGCGCGGCACCGGGCCTGCTGGAGCCGACGCACGCCTACGACTACGTCGCCGACGGCGCCCTGGACGCGCTCGACCACCATGCCGGCGCGTTGCGTGCCCTGTTCGCCCGGCCGGGGGCCCTCGCCCGGACCGCCGCGCACCGGGCGGGAGCGGTCGGCGGCGAGGAGCTGCTCGGCATGAGCCTCATCGAGCAGACCGTGCACGCCTGGGACGTCGCCGTGTCCACCGGCGGGGACACCACGCTCGACGAGTCCCTGTGCGCCCACGTGCTCGCGCTGTGGGCCGGCTCCGTCGACCGGCTCCGGCACGCCGGGTTCTACGCCGACCCGACGGCGCCCGCCGACGACTCGGCGCAAGCCCGGCTGCTCGCCCACGCCGGGCGCTGACGACTCAGCGCAGGCCGGTCTCCCGCTGCAGCGCCAGCGTCAGCAACCGGTCCACCAGCTCAGGGTAGGGCACGCCGGTGGCGGCCCACATCTGCGGGAACATCGACAGCGGCGTGAAGCCCGGCATCGTGTTCAGCTCGTTGATGACCAGCGAGCCGTCGGGCATCAGGAAGAAGTCCACGCGGGCCAGGCCTTCGCAGCCGAGCGCGGTGAACGCGCGGGCCGCCAGCTCGCGCATCCGCTCCTGCACCCCGTCGGGCAGCACGGCCGGGACGTCGAGCTCGGTGTGCTCCTCGGGGAGGTACTTGGCCTCGAAGTCGTAGAACTCGTGGTCCCCGGTGATCCGGATCTCCGCGGGCAGGCTCGTGTCGACGCCGCCGTCCAGGTTCTCCAGCACGCCGCACTCGATCTCGCGGGCGCCCTCGGCGGAGACCTCGACGATCACCTTCGGGTCGTGCGCCAGCGCGCCCTCGATCGCGTCGTCGATCTGCTCGGGCGTGTGCGCCTTCGCGATGCCGATGCTGGAGCCGCCGCGGGCGGGCTTGACGAAGAGCGGGTAGCCCAGCGCCGCGAGCTGCTCGCGCACGCCCTGCGGGTCCTTCGCCCAGGCCCGGGCGCTGACGGTCACGCTCGGCATCACCGGGAGGCCAGCGCCCTGGAGGGCGACCTTCATCGCCGCCTTGTCCATGCACAGCGCGGACGCGAGGACCCCCGAGCCGACGTAGCGCACGTCGGTCATCTCGAAGAGGCCCTGGATGGTGCCGTCCTCACCCCACGGGCCGTGCAGCAACGGGAACACCACGTCGACGTCGCCGAGCTCGCGCGGGGGCGCCGCGGCCTCGCTGACGACCAGGCCGGTCCCGTCCGCGGTGCGCGCCAGGGCGACCGTGGCCCGGTCGCCGTCGACGGAGGGCAGCTGGCCGGGGCCGGTGATCCGCAGCCTCTCGCTGTCGTCGGCCTCCAGCACCCAGCGGCCGTCGGTCGCGATGCCGACCGGCACCACGTCGTACTTGTCGCGGTCGAGGGCCTGCAGCACGCTGCCCGCCGTCACGCACGAGATGGCGTGCTCGCTGGAGCGGCCGCCGAAGACGACGGCGACGCGGACACGGCGGCCGGTGGGAGCGTTCATCGCGGATGACCCTACCTTTGGGACATGCCCGGTCCCGACTCCGCACCCCGACCGCTCCGTCCCGCGACCGTCGCCGTCACCGCCGGACGACCGCCGCACGACCCCGACGCCCCGCTCAACGTGCCGATCACGATGACCTCGACGTACGTCGCGACGGGCGAGCTGGAGTACGGCCGCTTCGGCAACCCGACCTGGACCGCCTTCGAGGACGCCCTCGGTGCGCTGGAGGGCGGCCGGGCGCTGTCCTTCGCCTCCGGGATGGCCGCCGTGACCACCCTGCTCGACCTCGTGGGCCAGGGCAGCAGCGTGATCGCGCCCCGGCACGCCTACAACGGCACCGTCTCCGCCCTCGCCGACGCCGAGGCGCGGGGGCGCCTGCGCGCGAACCTCGTCGACATCACCGACACCGCCGCCGTCGTCCGCGCCCTCGAGGAGGACGAGGACTGCGCCTTCCTGTGGCTGGAGTCGCCCACCAACCCCGCCCTGGAGGTCGCCGACATCGCGACCCTGGCCGCGGCCGCCCGGGAGCTCGGCATCCTCGTCGTCGTCGACAACACCTTCGCCACTCCCCTGCTGCAGCAGCCGCTCACGCTCGGCGCGGACATCGTGCTGCACTCCGCGACCAAGTACATCGCCGGCCACAGCGACGTCCTCATGGGCGCCCTGGTCGTCACCGACGACGAGGTGTACGACGCGCTCAAGGCACGTCGTGCCCTCGCCGGCTCGACGCCCGGCCCGTTCGAGGTCTGGCTCGCGCTGCGCGGCCTGCGCACCCTGCACGTGCGGCTGGAGCGGGCCGCCGCCAACGCGGTCGAGCTCGCCGCCCGCCTCGCCGCGCACCCGGCCGTCGAGGAGGTCCGCTACCCCGGCTTCGGTGCCATCGTGGCGCCGGTGCTGCGGGGCGGTGCCGACGCCGGCGACTTCCTGGTCCGTGCGACCTCGCTGTGGGTGCACGCCACCTCGCTCGGCGGGGTCGAGTCCACCTTCGAGCGCCGGCGCCGGTGGAAGCTGGAGCCCGCCACCATCCCCGAGGGACTGGTCCGGCTGTCCGTCGGCATCGAGGACGTCGAGGACCTGTGGGAGGACCTGCGTCAGGCGCTGGACCGGATCAGCGCCTGAGCGCGGACCGCCGGCTGAGCCTCAGGCGGAGCAACGGCCGGGTCGGACGGGCGCGTCGTACCTGACGTATCTGCTCTCGATCCGGCCGGTTCACGACCGAAACGTCAGGTGCGACGGCGCAGGGACGCGCTCGCCGCTCTTCAGGACAGCTCGGCCTTGGTGTCGCGGTTGATGAACGCCTCCATCAGCTGCGCGGTCGTCAGCCGGCCCTGCACGACCTCGTCGACCGCGTCCACGATCGGAGCGTCGACGCCGGCCTTCTGGGCGAGGACCCGCAGCGACGAGCACGACTTCGCACCCTCCGCGACCTGGCGGGTGGAGGCGTAGATCTCCTCCACGCTCAGCCCCTGGCCGAGCTTCTCGCCGAAGGTGCGGTTGCGCGAGAGCGGCGAGGAGCAGGTGGCGACGAGGTCGCCGAGGCCGGCCAGACCCATCAGCGTCAGCGGGTTCGCGCCCTGGTTCATCGCCAGCCGGGCGGTCTCGGCGAGGCCACGGGTGATCAGGGAGGCGGTGGTGTTGTCGCCGAAGCCCAGGCCCACGGCCATCCCCACGCAGAGCGCGACGACGTTCTTGTAGGCCCCGCCGAACTCGCAGCCCAGGACGTCGACGCTCGTGTACGGCCGGAACGCCGGCGAGTGCACCCGCCGCTGCAGGGCGGTCGCGACGTCCTCGTCCGCGCAGGCCACCACGGAGGCGGCCGGCTCGCGGCGGGCGATCTCGCGAGCGAGGTTCGGCCCGCTGACGACGGCGATCCGGTGGGAGGGGACGTCGCCGACCTCGGCGATCACCTCCGACATCCGCTTGAGCGTGCCGAGCTCGACGCCCTTCATCAGCGAGACGAGCACGGCGTCGCTCTCGACGTACGGCAGGAAGGTGGGCAGGTTGTCGCGCAGCGACTGCGAGGGCACGGCCAGGACGACGATGTCGGCGCCGGCCAGGGCCTCCTCGGGGTCGTGGGTCGAGGTGATCGTGCGCGGCAGCTCGATGCCGGAGAGGTAGTCGACGTTCTCGTGGCGCTCGTTGATGGAGGCCGCGACCTCCTCACGGCGCGCCCAGATGGACACGTCGTTGCCCGCGTCGGCGAGCACGATGGAGAACGCCGTCCCCCACGAGCCGGCGCCGAGCACCGCGACCTTCTTGCCCATGCTCACTCCGCCTTCCTCTTCTTGAACCGATCGCCCTGCACGGCCATGTCGTAGCGCTGCTCCGGCGCCTGCTCGCCGCGCACCAGCTCCAGCTGGTGGGTGATCGCGGTGATGATCCGCTCCGTCGCCTCGGCCACCACGGCGGCCGAGCGCGGCGCGGCGCGCAGGTCGTCGAGCGGGACCGGCTCCCCGACCCGCATCACGATCGGCTTGCGCGGCACCAGGTGCGGCCGCTTGGTGTACGGCGCCAGCAGCTCCTGGGCGCCCCACTGGCCCACCGGGATGACGGGACAGCCCGTCTCCAGGGCGATGCGGGCGGCCCCCGACTTCCCCTTCATCGGCCACAGGCCGGGGTCGCGGGTGATCGTGGCCTCCGGGTAGATCACCACGCAGCGCCCCGCCCGGACGGCGTCCACCGCGGCGGCGTACGCACCGACGGCGTCCTTGGTCTCCCGCTTGACCGGGATCTGGCCGGCGCTGCGCAGGAAGTACCCCAGCGCCTTGTTGTCGAAGAGCCCGGACTTGGCGAGGTAGCTCGGCTTGCGCCCGTGGTCGTAGACCAGGTGCGCGGCCGTCAGCGGGTCGACGTGCGAGATGTGGTTGAGCGCGATGATGAAGCCGCCGGAGGCGGGGATGTTCTCGCCGCCGATCCACTCACGCTTCGTCGTCGCGAGGAGCAGCGGCTTGATGATGGGGACCGCGATGTTCCACGCCCACCCCCGCTTCTCCTGCAGCTTGCGCACCGTCACGAGGAAGCAGGCTACCCGTCAGTGACCGTGACCACTCCGCGGGCGCGCGGCCCGAGCCTGGGAGGATGGGCGGCGTGGTGGCTCGTCCCGGTTCCTTCGCCGTGCTCGTGCCGGTGAAGTCCCCCGGCACCGGCAAGTCCCGGCTCGCCGCGCTGCCCGACGCCGACCGGCGCCGGCTGGCCGCCGCCTTCGCCGTGGACGCGGTCGCGGCGTGCACGGCGGTCCCCCTCGTGGGGCTGGTCGTCGTGGTCAGCGACGACGCGGAGTTCGCGGCGTCGCTGGCGGGGCCGGGCGTCGTACCGACGGGTGATCCGGGGGCCGGTCTCAACGCCGCCCTGCGCCACGGCGCCGCGGTGGCGCACGCCGCGCGTCCCGACCTGCGTCCGGTCGCGCTGCTCGCCGACCTGCCCGCGCTGACGTCCGCCGACCTCGGTGCCGCGCTCGGCGAGGTGGGCCCGGGTGCGGCCTTCGTCGCGGACGCGGAGGGCACCGGCACCACCCTCTACACCGCGCCGTACGACGCCTTCGAGCCCCGCTTCGGGCCCGGCTCCGCCGCTGCTCACGGCGCCTCGGGGGCGGTCGCGCTGGACGGTGCCTGGGCGAGCCTGCGCCGCGACGTGGACGACCTCGACGACCTCGACGCGGCGAGGGTCCTCGGCCTGGGGCCCGCCACCACAGCGGCGCTCACCGCGGTCAGACCGCCGCACTGACGGGCAAATGCCGACCGGGCCGCCCCCCGTGAGGAGGACGGCCCGGTCGACGGTGCGCAGGAAGGGTCAGGCCTTCTTGGCGGGCGCCTTCTTCGCGGGCGCCTTCTTGGCAGCCGGAGCCTTCTTGGCCGGAGCGGCCTTCTTGGCGGCCGGAGCCTTCTTGGCCGGAGCGGCCTTCTTGGCGGGGGCGGCCTTCTTGGCGGCCGGAGCCTTCTTGGCCGGAGCGGCCTTCTTGGCCGGAGCGGCCTTCTTGGCGGCCGGAGCCTTCTTGGCCGGAGCGGCCTTCTTCGCCGGGGCGGCCTTCTTCGCCGGAGCCGCCTTCTTCGCGGTAGTGGCGGCCTTCTTGGCGGCCGGAGCGGCGGCCTTCTTGGCGGTGGTCGCAGCCTTCTTCGCCGGAGCGGCGGCAGCGGCCGCGGCCTTCTTGGCGGGCTTCGGCAGCGGCGCGAGCTTCTTCGCACCCGACACGACGTTCTTGAGGTCGGCACCCGCGCTGAACTTCGGGACCGCCTTCTTCTTCGTCTTCACGCGCTCGCCGGTCTGCGGGTTGCGGACCCAACGGGCGTTGCGGACGGCCTTCTCGAAGGAGCCGAAGCCCGTGATGGCGACCTTCTCGCCCTTGGCGACCTGGCGGGTGATGGTGTCGAGAACGGCGTCGAGCGCGTGGGCCGCGTCCTTGCGGCTGCCCTCGAACCGGTCAGCCAGCGCATCGATCAACTGAGACTTGTTCACTACCTGTCCTTTCGAAACGCACCGTCGAGCGCGTCTCTTGGGCTTGCGGCCGAGCCCTCGCCCAGCCGTCCTTCCAGCGAACGCTAGGCACTAGTGGGCACGCTCACAATCACCACGCCGTGCTTTATCGCAGGTTTTTTCGCGGAAATGCCGCTATTCGGGCCAATTCCGGTCATTCGACGACCGCGCCGGGCCACATCCGGTTCAACGCGAACCGCTCGCCGATCGAGAAGTCGAACTGCACCAGACGCATGTCGGCGAGCAGCCTCGCGCTCTGCGGGTCCAGTGCGGACTCCTCGACCTGCTCACCCTCCGCGTCGAGCAGACGCCCCTGCTGGAGGGCGCTCACGTGTCGGCGCACGGTGTCGAGCATCGCGAGGTACGGCGGCACCGGCGCGTCCGCGACGTCGTACAGCAACGGCAGGAAGAACGCCGGGCTGGTGGTCGGCAGCACGCGCGGGACGTTGTGCCCCGGCTGGTTGCTCCAGATGAAGAAGGGCGTGCGGTAGAGGGAAAGTCCCTTGTTGGCGTGCTTCACCGACGAGCCGTAGATGCCGGGCAGGTGGTCGCCGTAGAAGAGCACGATCGTCTTCTCCGGCCCGCGCTGCAGCTGGTCGAGGAAGTCGGCGAGCTCCTCGTCGGTGTGCTCGAGCCCCCGTGCGTACTGGCCGATCCGCTTCCGCTCGCCGCCGCTCGCACCCTTCACCGGCACCGGGTCGCGGTAGTTGTCGTCGACCGGGATGTGGTTCTGCATCGTCACGAGGTTCACCATCAACGGCTTCTCGTGCTCGTCGATCTGCGTCAGCACCTCGTCGAAGGCCGCACGGTCGGAGATGTAGGGGTTGTCGTCGATCGTGTCGGTCTCGCCGATGGTCGTGTCGTGGACGAACGCCTGGAAGCCGAAGCGGTCGTAGACCTGCTCGCGCTTGTACATCCCCACCTTGTAGGGATGCACCGCGATCGCGTCGTGGCCCTGGCCGCGGAACCACCCGACGGCCGAGGGATAGTCGTCGTGCTCGGGCACGAGCATCTGGTACGGCGAGAGCATCTGCGGTCGGAACAGGCCCAGGGACTGGCCGGTCAGCGTCTCGAACTCCATGTTGGCGGTGCCGCCGCCGTACATCTGGGCGAGCATGTGGCCCGACGTCGTGCCCGCCATCCGCGCGCGGGTGCGCGGGATCGGGTCGCGGCCGAGCTCGAAGCCCTTCAGGTCCGTGGGGTCGGTGAAGGACTCGCTCAGCACCAGCACGACGTTGGTGTCGTCGAGACTCCCCGTGCGCTCGGCGTTGATCCGGGCGGCCACCTGCTCGTAGCGGTCCGCGATGCCGGCCATGGTGCGGGCGTCGTAGCCCTGCGGCTTCGCCATCGCCGCGACCGGCATGTTGAAGAGGAAGCCGCCGACGAAGCCGTTGGAGCGGTAGTTGGTCTTCTGGTTCCAGTAGCGCCAGTCGTTGCCCCGCACTTCGTACAGGCCGCGCCACAGGTTGCCGGGGTGGTTGAAGTGGGCCGCCTGCACGAGCAGGACGCCCGTGAGCACGCCCACCCCGAGGCGCAGCCCCAGTACCAGCAGCACGTGGTCACGGGTCAGCCCACGCAGCCGGGGTCGCGGGTAGCGGCGCTCGATGCGGCCGACGAGGCGCAGCACCCCGACGAGGATCGCCAGGACGAGCAGCGCGGCGGCGACGAGCAGGAGCGGCGAGACCATCGAGGTCAGGAAGCCGGGCTCGCGCAGGAAGTCGGTGTCGCTGGGGTAGACCGGCTCCTCGCGGTACTGGATCTTCACCAGGTTGGCGATCGCGACGACCACGCTGGTGACCAGCACCAGTGCGATCGACCACGCGAGCCGGCCCAGCACCGCCCACAGGAAGCCGATGACCGTCCAGAGCACCAGGGTGTCGAGGAAGAACGCCCCGCTGTCGAGGAACAGGTCCTTGGCCCAGCGTGGCGAGAAGATGCCGAGCGTGCCGATCTCCAGCACCAGGGCGGCGATCAGGGCCGCCTGGAGGCTGCCCGTCAGCCCGCGGCGCAGCACCCGCGCGAGGGGCGGGCCGGACGCCGGTGCTGGATCCGCGGGCGGCTCCTCCGTCGTCCTGTCGTCACGGACGGAAGAGGACACGAGGCGAACTCTACGTGTCCGCCTCGTGTCCTCACCTCAGGGTTTCCCCTGGTCTCAGGCGCCCTGCGTGACCGGCTTCCAGCTCGGCCGCTGCGTCTCGTACGCCGCGATGTCGGCGTCGTGACCGAGGGTGATGCCGATGTCGTCGAGCCCCTCGAGCAGCCGCCAGCGGGTGTAGTCGTCGATGTCGAAGGAGTCCTCGATCGCGTCCGGGCCCTCGCCCGCGCGCACCGTCTTGGACTCCAGGTCCACCGTGACCGTGGCCCCGGGGTGCTCCTCGAGGTAGTCCCAGAGCTTCTGGATCACCTTCTCGTCGACCTGCCCGGCGACCAGCCCCGCCTTGCCGGAGTTGCCGCGGAAGATGTCGGCGAAGCGGGCCGAGAGGACCGCCTTGAAGCCGTAGTTCTGCAGCGCCCACACGGCGTGCTCCCGGGAGGACCCGGTGCCGAAGTCCGGTCCGGCGACGAGGACCGACCCGGCGGCGTACGGCTCCTGGTTGAGCACGAACTCCGGGTCGTTGCGCCAGGCCGCGAAGAGCCCGTCCTCGAAGCCGGTGCGGGTGACCCGCTTGAGGTAGACCGCCGGGATGATCTGGTCGGTGTCGACGTTGCTGCGGCGCAGCGGGACGCCGACGCCGGTGTGGCTGGTGAACTTCTCCATGGCTGCGGACTCCTCTCAGACCGTCGCGGGGACGAGGTCGGCGGGCGAGGACAGGGTGCCGCGGATCGCGGTCGCGGCGGCGACGGGCACGGAGACCAGGTGCGTGCGACCGCCCTTGCCCTGCCGGCCCTCGAAGTTGCGGTTGGACGTGGACGCGCTGCGCTCGCCCGGCGTGAGCTGGTCGGGGTTCATGCCCAGGCACATCGAGCAGCCCGCGCCGCGCCACTCCGCACCGGCCTCGGTGAAGACCTGGTCCAGGCCCTCCTCCATGGCCTGCAGGCGCACCCGCACCGAGCCCGGCACCACCAGCAGGCGGGTGCCCTCGGCGACCTTGTGGCCCTTGATGATCTCGGCGGCGAGACGCAGGTCCTCGATCCGGCCGTTGGTGCAGGAGCCCACGAAGACCGTGTCGACCTTGATGTCGCGCATCGGCGTGCCGGCCTCGAGACCCATGTACTCCAGGGCCTTCTCGGTCGCGATCTTGTCGTTGGCGTCCTCGAAGTCCGCCGGGTCGGGGACGTTCGCGCCCAGCGGCACGCCCTGGCCGGGGTTGGTGCCCCAGGTGACGAAGGGCGTCATCGTGGAGGCGTCGAGGACGATCTCCTCGTCGTACTCCGCGTCGTCGTCGGTGACCAGCGTGCGCCAGTGGGCGACGGCGGCGTCCCAGTCGGCGCCCTTCGGCGCCTCCGGCTTGCCCTCGATGTAGGCGAAGGTGGTCTCGTCCGGCGCGATCAGGCCGGCCTTGGCGCCCCACTCGATGGACATGTTGCAGACCGTCATCCGGCCCTCCATGGAGAGCTCGCGGATCGCCTGGCCGCGGTACTCCACGATGTAGCCCTGGCCGCCGCCGGTGCCCGTGTGCGCGATGAGCGTGAGCACCAGGTCCTTCGCGGTGACGCCCTCGGGGAGGCTGCCGTTGATGGTGACCGCCATGGTCTTCGGCTTGGCCTGCGGCAGGGTCTGCGTGGCGAGCACGTGCTCGACCTCGGAGGTGCCGATGCCGAAGGCGATCGCGCCGAAGGCGCCGTGGGTGCTGGTGTGCGAGTCGCCGCACACGATCGTCATGCCGGGCTGGGTGAGCCCCAGCTGCGGGCCGACGACGTGCACGATGCCCTGCTCGACGTCGCCGAGCGGGTGCAGGCGGACGCCGAACTCGGCGGCGTTCTTGCGCAGCGTGTCGACCTGGGTCTTGCTCACCGGGTCGGCGATCGGCTGGTCCCAGTCGACGGTCGGGACGTTGTGGTCCTCGGTCGCGAGGGTGAGGTCGGGGCGTCGTACCCGGCGTCCGGCGAGCCGCAGACCGTCGAAGGCCTGCGGGCTGGTCACCTCGTGGATGAGGTGGAGGTCGATGTAGAGGAGGTCCGGCTCCCCCGGGGTCGACCGGACGACGTGCTCGTCCCACACCTTCTCCGCCAGGGTCCTGCCCATGACTCGTTCCTCTCGTTCGATGGCCTGTTTGACCTGAGTCACCCACCTTACCCCTTGCATCCCATGATCTGAGACGGCAGTATTGCCATATGGACAACTCGAGCGGCGTCGGCGTACTCGACAAGGCGGCCCTGGTGCTCACCGCACTGGAGTCGGGCCCGGCGACCCTGGCCGGCCTGGTGGCCGGCACCGGGCTGGCACGCCCCACGGCGCACCGCCTGGCCGTCGCCCTGGAGCACCACCGGCTCGTGGCGCGCGACATGCAGGGCCGGTTCGTGCTCGGCCCCCGGCTCGCCGAGCTCTCCGCCGCCGCGGGCGAGGACCGCCTCCTCGCCACCGCCGGCCCGGTGCTCGCGCGGCTGCGCGACATCACCGGCGAGTCCGCCCAGCTCTGGCGCCGCCAGGGCGACCACCGCGTCTGCGTCGCCGCCGCCGAGCGCCCCTCCGGCCTGCGCGACACCATCCCGGTGGGCTCGCAGCTCACCATGCGCGCCGGCTCGGCCGCCCAGGTGCTGCTCGCTTGGGACGACCCCGAGCGGATCCACCGCGGCCTGCAGAACGCCGCCTTCTCCGCCGCGGAGCTCTCGGCCATCCGCCGCCGCGGCTGGGCCCAGTCCGTCGGCGAGCGCGAGCAGGGCGTCGCCTCGGTGTCCGCCCCCGTGCGCTCCCCCGGCGGCAAGGTCATCGCCGCGGTGTCGGTGTCCGGCCCGCTCGAGCGCCTCTCCCGCCAGCCCGGCCGCATGCACGCCCCCGCCGTCCTCGCCGCCGCCGAGCGGCTCTCGGAGTCCCTGCGCCGCGCCGCCGCCGAATAGTCGACTTGGGGTTTTCCACCCGCGAGTTGCGGTTTTCCACCCGCGACTTGGGGGTTTCACACCCTCGAGTTGGGGTTTCCCTCCCTTGAGTTGGGGCTTTCCACCGCTGACTTGGGGTTTCTTGCCGTCGGCGATGACGCAAAGTCACAACTCACGGGTGGAAAGCCCCAAGTGGAGGGTGGAAAACCCCAACTCGCGGGTGGAAAACCCCAACTCGCGCTAGAAGAGGGCGTCCTGCTCCAGTTCGAGGAGGGCCTGCTTGCGGTCGAGGCCGCCGGCGTAGCCGGTGAGGGTGCCGTTGGCGCCGATCACCCGGTGGCACGGGATGACGATCGGGATCGGGTTGGCGCCGTTGGCGACGCCGACCGCCCGGGAGGCGGCGTTGGTCTTGCCGAGCCGCGCCGCGATCTGACCGTACGACGCGGTCTCGCCGTACTCGATGCCGACGAGCTGGTCCCACACCTGGCGCTGCCAGGGGGTGCCGACGGGAGCGAGCGGCAGGTCGAAGTCGGTACGACGCCGCGCGAAGTACTCCCCCAGCTGCCGCGCCGCCGCCACGAGCACCGGCGCGTCGTCGGAGCGCTCGCCCCGGGGCCGGCCGTCGTGGTCGCGGAACGGTGAGAACTCGATCGCGCTGATCGCACCGCCCTGCTCGACGAGGCGCAGCGGGCCGATGGGTGAGTCGATGACGGTCCACATGGTTGGTTCATCCTTCCAGCGAGGTCCACAGGTGGAGCAGGGCGTAGGAGCGCCAAGGCGCCCAGGAGTCGGGGTCGGCGTCGCCGCCCGCGGGCAGCGCGGCGAGGGCGTTGCGCACGCCGACGTCGGTCGGCAGCCACACGTCGGGGTGGCCGAGCGCGCGGAGCGCGATGTAGTCGGCGGTCCATGGGCCGATGCCGGGCAGCGCGAGCAGCCGTTGGCGTACGTCGGCGCGGTCCGGCCCACGGTCGAGCACCAGCTCCCCGGTCGCCAGGGCCGCGGAGAGCCCGACGAGGGCACGGCCGCGGGCGCGGGGCATCTTGAAGTCGCTCGCGTCCATCCCCGCCACGGTCGCCGCGTCGGGGAAGAGGTGGGTCAGGCCGTCGACGGTCGTCGACAGCGGGCGGCCGTGGGAGGCGACCAGGCGGGCGGCGGCGGTCCGGGCGGCGACGACGGTGACCTGCTGGCCGAGCACCGCGCGCACGGCGAGCTCGGCGCCGTCGACGTGCCCGGGCACCCGCAGCCCGGGACGTCGCTCGACGAGCGGCGCGAGGGCGGGGTCGGCGCCGAGGTGGGCGTCGACGGCGACCGGGTCGGCGTCGGCGTCGAGCAGCGCCCGCATCCGCGCGACGGCCGCCGCGGTGTCGCGGAGGTCTTCGAGCACCAGCCGCAGTGCGACGTACGACGTCCCGGGGCCGGTCAGGTCGGCGAGCTCGACGCGCGCCGTCCCCGGGCCGTGCGGGAGGTCGAGGGTGCGGGCGTACCAGCCGGAGCCGTCGTCGTGGACCTCCGCGACCTCGACGCCGGGGATCGCCCGGTCGGCCAGGAAGCGCAGCAGTCCCGAGCCGAGGAAGGGCGTGCGGACGGCGATGCGCAGCTCGATCCCGCCGGCGGCGCCGCGGGGGGTGCCGCGCCGGCCGCGCAGCTGGCTGGGCGTGGCGGCGTACACCTCCTGCATCGTCTCGTTGAACTGCCGCACGCTGGAGAACCCGGCCGCGAACGCGACGTCGGTCAGGCTCAGCGTGGTGCTCTCGACCAGCGCCCGTGCGGTCTGGGCGCGTTGAGTGCGGGCCAGCGCGAGCGGGCCCGCACCGAGCTCGGCGGTGAGCAACCGGGACAGGTGGCGCGCGGTGTAGCCGAGCCGTGCGGCCAGGCCCTCGACGCCCTCCCGGTCGACGACCCCGTCGCCGATCAGCCGCATCGCCCGGCCGGCGACGCTCGCGGCGACGTCCCACTCGGGGCTGCCGGGCGTGGCGTCGGGCAGGCAGCGCTTGCAGGCGCGGTAGCCGGCGGCCTGCGCCGCGGCGGCGGTGCGGTGGAAGGAGACGTTGGCGGCGGCGGGCGTCCGGGCGGGGCACGAGGGGCGGCAGTAGATCCCGGTGGTGCGGACGGCGGTGTAGAACACCCCGTCGAAGCGGCGGTCGCGGGACTGGACGGCGGTGTAGCACCGGCTGAACTCCAGCTGCGCCGGCTCGGTCCTCGTCTCCATGTCCTCCATCCTGCCCGCTCCCATCGACCAGGACTGGCGGAAATCGGACACCGCGGGAACTCTCGCCGTGGCCCGCCGGTTCTGCCACGCTGTCGCCATGGCGGACTCGCTGAACCCTCTCGACCTGCTGGTGAAGTCCCAGCAGGCCGCGCTCAAGCTGACGACCGACGTGCTGCGCACCGTCCGCGACACCGCGGTCACCGGCGTCACCCAGCCCGACGAGCTGGCCAAGCAGGTCGGCGAGCTGGCGGGCGCGGTCGCCGGCATGGCGACGGCGGTGACCGGCATCGCGGGCGCGACTGCCCAGCCGCTGCAGGACTTCATCGTCCGCCAGCGTGAGCTCGCCGACACCGTGCACACCCTCGCCGAGGCACAGGCCGAGCTGGCGAGCGTGGTCGCGAAGCTCGCCGAGCGGCACGCGGAGGCGGTCGCCGCCCTGGAGAAGGTCACCGCGCCGGTGTTCGCGATCGTCGGCACCGACCCGACGCCGCCGAAGACCCGGGCCGCCAAGAAGACGGCGGCCGCGAAGGCCGACGGGCGGCCACCGGCTTCCCGGTGACCGCCCGCCGCAGGAGGGCCTAGCCCACGGTCAACGACGTGTCGTCGACCACGAAGCTCGTCTGCAGCGACGAGTCCTCGTTCAGCAGGAACCGCACGGTGATCGTCTTGCCCTTGTACGCCGACAGGTCGAGCGTCTTCTGCACGTAGCCGCTCGTCTTGTTGAGGTTGGAGTACGTCGCCAGGGTGGTGGTCGTCGTACCGCTGACGACCTGCACCTTCGCCGTGTCGTACGCCGTCGACGTCGTCGTCTCCGCGGTGTCGATCGCGACCCAGAAGCTCAGCGTGGCCGCGCCCGTGCTGGACGGGACGGCGACCGACTGGTTGATGGTCTCGGTCGAGGTGCTGCCGTTGCCACCGAGCCACAGCTTCCACGTGCCGGTGCGCGCCGGGCGACCGGTGTTGGTGGTGATCGGCCCGCTGGTGCCGGTCCAGTCGACCGCCCCGGACTCGAAGCCCGGGTTCTTCAGCAGGTTGGCCGACGGCGTGCCACCGCCGCTGATCGTCCAGGTGAAGCTCGTCGAGCCGCTCGCGCCGGTGGTGTCGGTCGCGGTGACGGTGACGTTGGACGTGGCCGCCGTGGTCGGCGTACCGGACACCAGGCCGGTCGAGGCGTTGATCGACAGCCCGGCGGGCAGGCCGGTGGCCGACCAGGTCAGCGTCTGGCCGGCACCCGAGGAGGAGCCGGTCAGCTGCAGGGAGGTCGCGGTGCCGACGGTGCCGGTGCGGTTGCCCGGGTTGGTGACGGTGACCGTGTTGCCGGCCGTGGTGCACGTCGGGTCGGCGCTCTGGGCGGGGACGGAGACGGCGTTCCAGGCGGCCTTGACCGCGTTGAACTCCGCGCACGAGCCCGGGTAGAGGTTCTTGGCCGCGGTCAGCGTCCAGGTGCGGTACTTCAGGTAGCTCGAGGACGAGGTCTTCATCAGCATCGCGTTGTAGAAGATCTTGCCGGCCTTCTGGATGCCGATCCCGGTCAGCGTGCCGCCGCTGTTGCAGGTGGTGCTGGTCGGACCGTTCGCGGGGTTGGTGCCCTCGGCGAGCAGGTAGAACCAGTGGTTGCCGGGACCGGCGGCCGCGTGCACCTCGGTGCTCGGGATCGAGCTGGAGTAGCAGTTCGGGTCGCCCTTGGCCGAGGGGTTGTACATGTTGCGGATCTCGCCGGTGCCGACCAGGTTGACCTCCTCGCCGACGAGGTAGTCCGGCGGGTCGTACGCCGCCGCCTCGTTCGCGTAGGCCTCGGTCAGCGCACCGAAGACGTCACCCACGAACTCCTGCGTGCCGTTGCCGGAGATACCGCCCGGGGTGTTCTGGTCGATGCCGTGGCCGTACTCGTGGGCGATCACGTCGAGGTTGGTCACCCACTTGGTGTTGGCCTGGTTGTGGCCGATGCGGACCCACTCGGTGCCGGTGCAGTAGCCCGGCTCGACGAGACCCGGCGAGCAGTAGAAGGCGTTGGTGTCGTTGAGACCGACGCGCACCTGCCATCCGCCGCCGTTGCCGTTGAAGCCGTCGCGGCCCAGCCACTGGGCGAGCATCTTGTCCTGGGTCTGCAGGCCGAAGAGCGCGTCGACGCAGCCGGTCTCCTTGCTCGTGCCGGTGCCGTCGCCCCACGCGTTGTCCGGCCCGGAGAGTGCCGGCACGGTCGCGGTGCTGTTGTTCTCGACACCGCAGTTGACGCCGGGGGTGTTGGGGTCGGTGAGGTTGTACGACGTGGAGGAGACCTGCGTGGTCTCGATCGGCAGCGGGTTGGGGCCGTTGTGGTGGCCGGTGCCGGTGCCGGAGGCGTAGCTCAGCAGCTCCTGGGACTCCACGACGGCGCCGGTGCGCGCGTCGACGTACACGTCGCGGACGGAGCGCTCCCCCTGGTGGACGAGTCCGCTGACCCGCACCTTCCAGGTCAGCCGCGGGGTCTCGCTGGCGTGGACGACGAGCTCGGGCGTGCCGCGCACGACCGTCTTGGTGAGGTTCGCCCCGGCCTTGGCGGAGGCCGCGGCGGCGCTCAGCCGCGGGGTGACGGAGAGGTTGCCGATGGCCCGCTTCTGCGCCACCGACGTGCTCAGGATCTGCCCGTCCTTGTTGGTCACGACGACGAAGTCGCCGCCGCGGACGTCGAGGCCCTTGTAGCTGCGCTCGTACGACGCGAACTGCAGCCCGCCGCCGCCGCTCACGACGGGTGCGGCGGCGAAGGTGTCCGCGCTGCTCGCCTTGAGCTGGGGCGCGCGGCTCTTGACCAGGGCGTTCGCCGAGCGGTGCGCCTTGTCGCGCGGGCCGTCCTTGGCCGCGCTGACCTTGACCACCGGGTCAGCGTGCGCGGGGCTCGTCGCCAGGGAGAACGAGGCGAGCCCGGAGGCCGCCACCAGAGCGGCCGCCAGGCCACCCACCAGATTGCGTTTCACGTCTACCCACACTCCTCATGAGAGTCGGGCTCGCCGCTCTCCCACGGGTTGAGCGAGTCAGCGAGCCGGCCGATCGACCGACTCGGGCGAGATGCGCGCCGAGGAGGTCAGGAGTCAACCTCGTGCGCGGCGGAATCCGCTCGCAAGGGAAGGCATGGTTCGCAAAACGGCAATGCAAGAAAATGAACCGGATCTCGGGAACCCGGCGGCCTTCGCGGCCTCCGCGTCAGCCGACGCGCGCGGCGAGGTTGGTCAGCAGCTCGGTGTGGATGCGGCCGAGCCCGATCGGCGCGAAGGTCCTCTCGAAGAACCCGCCGATGCCGACCGCGCCGTCCCACGTCGTCCGCGCGGTCACCTTGGTGCCCGCGCCGTCGGGCGCGACCTCGAAGGTGGTCACCATGGAGGAGTTGCGGTCCGTCTCGACCACCGAGTCCGGCGTCACCGTCACGTCGGCGACGACGTGCCGCACCCGCTTCTTGGTGGCCTGGAGCCGCCAGGTGACGACGGTGCCGTCGCCGGTGCCGTTCTCGAGCACGTCGTAGGCGCTGTAGCTGGCCGGCAGGATCGCGGGGCGTACGTCGACGTAGTCCGCGAGCGCTGCCAGCACGTCGGCCGGCGGAGCGGCGATGGTCACGTCGACGGTTGCGCTCACCTGGGCCATGGGGAGGACGCTACCGGGCACGTCGTCCGGGCCCGACGGCGGGCGCGGCCTCGCGAAAAAGCGAGCGAGCCCGGTCCTGGTGGACCGGGCTCGCTCAGGGTTTGTACCCCCGACCGGATTTGAACCGGCGTTACCGCCGTGAGAGGGCGACGTCCTAGGCCGCTAGACGACGGGGGCAACTTTGTCTCGGCCGTGGCCTCGACAACGAAGAGAACTCTAGAGGATGTCTTCCGGGGGCACCAAATCGGGTCGACGTGACGGTGTCCACAGGGCCAACAGCCCCTCCGGGGGCCGGCGAAAACGACGAAAGCCGGGCTTCTGCCCGGCTTCGCTCCCTGCACTGGCTGGTCTACTAGGACTCGAACCTAGACTGAGGGAATCAGAATCCCTAGTGCTGCCAATTACACCATAGACCATCGCTGACGGCGCTGCGTCTGCGGCGTAGACATTACACGCGGGGCTCCCGCGCCTCCAAAATGACCCCCCTCGTCCGGTTCCGTACGCCGAGCCGGCGGGCCGCCCAGAGGGTCAGCGCGAGGTACGACAACGACTGCGTGAGCGTGACCGGCAGCGCCCACCAGGTGCCGTCGGTCGGGGTCAGCGCCTCGGTCATGTCGCCGAACGCCAGCGCCATGCCGAACGCGAGGAAGTTGTTCAGGACGTGCATCGCGATGCCCGCCTCCAGGCCGCCGGTCAGCAGCACGAGCACGCCCGCGACGACGCCGAAGGCGAACCGGTCGAGGAAGATCGGCAGGCCCTGGCCGAGGCCGTGGGCGAGGCCGAAGAGCAGCGCGGGGACGGCGACGGCGACCGTGCCGCTGACCACCGCCCCGAAGCGGGCGGTCAGCCCGCCGCAGGCCTGCGCGAGGTAGCCCCGGAACACGAACTCCTCCCCCGCGGCCTGCAACGGCGTCAGCAGGACCACGACGAGCACGAAGTCGCGCACCGTGCTGGTCCACGGGTTGGTGGTACCGCCGAGGTCGACCGAGCCGGTGCCCTGGTCCGGCAGGACGGAGGAGACCGCGACGGTGAGCGCCAGGGCGAGCAGCGCGAGGCCGAAGCAGGCGAGCAGCCAGCGCCAGCGCAGGCGGCCGGCCACCGAGACCACCCAGCCGGGCGCCATCCGGTGCAGCAGCCAGGCGACGAGGAGGACGGCCGGGATGGCGGCCGCCCAGCCGAGGTTCACCGCGGCCAGGAAGGACGGGGTCGCGGTGTCGCCCGACAGCTTGTCGCTGACCTCGGACGCGCTGTCCCCGCCGACGGCGAGGGCGAGCGCGACCAGGTTGACGAGGACGAACTGGCCGACGACGAAGAGCACGAGGAGCAGGACGACGCCGGCCAGCGGGCGCCACTCCCCCGCCGGACCACGCTCCTGGAGCCGCTCGTAGCGCAGCTCCCCGGCGTCAGCCGAGGGCACGCCGCAGCCGCCCGAGGCTGCGCTCGCGACCGAGCAGCTCCAGCGACTCGAACAGCGGCGGCGAGATCCGGCGGCCCGTCACGGCGACCCGGACCGGACCGAAGGCGTTGCGCGGCTTGAGCCCCAGACCCTCGACCAGGGCGTCCTGGAGGGCGGTCTGGATCGCCTCGGTCGACCACGTGGGCAGGGCCTCGAGGGCGTCGTACGACGCCTGGAGGACCGGGATGCCGGCCTCGCCGATCTGCTTCGCGGCGTCGTCGGGGTCGACCTCGAAGGCGTCCTCGTCGACGAACAGGAACGCCAGCAGGTCGCCCGCCTCGGTGAGCTTGTTGATGCGCTCGGCGACCAGCGGCATCGCCAGCTCGAGCAGCTGCGCGTCGGCGTCGCTGACCGGGTCGCTCACCACACCCTGCTCCTTGAGGAAGGGCAGCACGCGGTGGGTCATGTCGTCGAGGGAGAGCAGGCGCATGTGCGCGGCGTTGATGGCCTCGCACTTCTTCAGGTCGAAGCGCGCCGGGTTGGCGACGACGTCGCCGATCTCGAACGCCTCGACCATCTCCTCGAGGCTGAAGATGTCGCGGTCGGCCGCGATCGCCCAGCCGAGCAGGGCCAGGTAGTTGAGCAGGCCCTCCGGCAGGTAGCCCTGGTCGCGGTAGGCCAGCGCGTGCGCCTCCGGGTCCCGCTTGGAGAGCTTCTTGTTGCCCTGGCCCATCACGTAGGGAAGGTGGCCGAACTCGGGCGTCACCTTCGCGATGCCGACCTCGATCAGCGCCTCGTAGAGCGCGATCTGGCGCGGCGTGGAGGACAGCAGGTCCTCCCCGCGCAGCACGTGGGTGATCTCCATCAGCGCGTCGTCGACCGGGTTGACGAGGGTGTAGAGCGGGTCGCCGTTGGCACGGGCCAGCGCGAAGTCCGGGACGAACTCGGTCTCGAAGGTCACCTCGCCCCGCACCAGGTCGTTCCAGGTGATCGACCCGTCGGGCATCCGGAACCGTACGACGGGCTGGCGGCCCTCGGCCCGGAAGGCCGCGACCTGCTCGTCGGTGAGCTCGCGGCAGAAGCCGTCGTAGCCCTGCACCTTGGAGCCGGCGGCCTTGCGACGCGCGGCGGCCTCCTCGTTGGTGCAGTAGCAGTCGTAGGTGCGGCTGCTCTGCTTCAGGCGGGCGAGCGCGTCGGCGTACAGCTCGCTGCGCTCGCTCTGGAAGTACGGCGCGTGCGGGCCGCCGACCTCGGGGCCCTCGTCCCAGTCGAGGCCCAGCCAGCGCATCAGGTCGAGGATCGAGTGCAGCGACTCGTCGGTGCTGCGCTCCTTGTCGGTGTCCTCGATGCGGAACACGAAGGTGCCGCCGTGGTGGCGCGCGAAGGCCCAGTTGAACAGGGCGGTGCGGATCATCCCGACGTGCGGGCTGCCCGTCGGCGACGGGGCCATCCGGACGCGGACGTTGCTGGAGGTCATGCGCGTGCTTCCACCTTGTTCGTGAGGGTCCCGAGGCCGTCGATGGAGATCTCCACCTCGTCACCGACCTGCATCGGGCCGACACCCTCGGGGGTGCCGGTGAGGATGACGTCGCCCGGAAGCAGCGTCATCACGCTGGACACGTGGGCGACGAGAGCGGGGATGTCGAAGACCATGTCGGCGGTCGTGCCGTCCTGGACGACCTCGCCGTTGAGGAAGGTCTGCACCCGGCGGCCTGTGCTGAAGTCGTGCGGGTCGAGGTCGGTCTCGATCCACGGGCCCAGCGGGCAGAAGGAGTCGAAGCCCTTGGCGCGGGTGAACTGGCCGTCGGACTTCTGCAGGTCGCGCGCGGTCACGTCGTTGGCGATGGTGTAGCCGTGGATGACGTCGGTGGCCCGCTCCGGCGGGACGTCGCGGCAGATCCGGCCGATCACGACGGCGAGCTCGCCCTCGTAGTGCAGGTTCTGGGTCTGGCGGGGGTACTGGATCGCGTCGCCCGGGCCGACCACGCTGGTGTTCGGCTTGAGGAACATCAGCGGCTCGTCCGGCACCGGACCGCCCATCTCGGCGGCGTGGGCGGCGTAGTTCTTGCCGATCCCCACGACCTTGCTGCGCGGCAGGACGGGCGCCAGCAGGCGGATGTCCTCCAGCCGGTGCTCCTGCTCGAGGAGCTTGATCCCGACGTACAACGGATCTCCGGCGAGACCCACGACGACGGCGTCGTCGGCGGGCTGGCCGTACTCGTCGAGGTCGCCGGTCAGGATGCCGTACGCCGGCTCGTCGCCGGTCGTGAATCTGACGATGCGCACCCACCGAGCCTATCCACCTACGCTTGCTCGTCGTGAATGCGCAGACGTTGCGCCAGCGGGCCGCCGAGCATGCCGAGCGCATCGACGCGTACGTCGCCCCGCACCTCGCCCGGCGCGAGACCCACGAGAAGCACCCCGTCTTCGACTTCCTCTTCACCTACTACTCCCACCGCCCCGCGCAGCTGCGGCGCTGGCACCCCGGCTACGGAGTGGTGCTGGAGGACGCCCCCGAGTACGCCGGGCTCAAGGGCTACGAGAGCGTCGACGGCGGCGTCCGGGTCGCGGCGTCGTACGTCGCCTCGCAGCGGGTGCTCCTCGAGACCCTCCATCGCCTGCTCACCGCCACCGCCGCCCGCACCCCGCACTTCGGCTGCTTCGGGCTGCACGAGTGGGCGATGGTCTACCGGCTCGCCGAGGACGAGACCCGCCACGCCGACTGGCCGCTGCGCCTGGGCCCGGCCAGCACCGACGAGGTCGTCGAGGGCCACCGCATCGCCTGCTCCCACTTCGACGCCTACCGCTTCTTCACGCCCCCGGCGCGGCCGCTCAACACGCTCTCCCCCGGCCGCGACGACCGGCCGGACTTCGAGCAGCCCGCCTGCCTGCACGCGGGCATGGACCTCTACAAGCACGCCTTCCGGCTCTCCCCGCTCATCTGCTCCGACCTCGTGGCCGACTGCTTCGAGCTGGCCTGGGACATCCGCACCCTCGACATGCGGGCGGCGCCGTACGACCTCTCGGACCTGGGTTTCGAGCCGGTGCGGATCGAGACGGCGGAGGGCAAGGCGCAGTACGCCGAGGCGCAGCGGGGCTTCGCGCAGCGGGGTGCTCCGCTGCGGGCGCGGTTGGCGCAGGAGTGCGAGCGGCTACTCGCGCTCGACTGAGGGCCGCTCGTCGTCGGGCGACCAGTAGAGGGTGGCAGACCACCACGGCCCGTTCTCGGTGATCTCGGACTCGACGATCAGGTCGGCCATCCTGCGGAGCAGGTGCGACAGGTCGGTCTCGTGCTCCCCGCCCCGAGGGTTGGCGAGCGACACGTGCCGGCAGTCTGAACCGATGCTCTCCATCCGGGGATCCTCGCACGGCGGCTGGTGGCTGACCACGGAGATGCGGCCCGGTCAGTCGCCGCCCGTGACGAGGCCGATGACGGCCGCCCAGATCCCGACCTCGATCGCCGCCCGGACGAATCCCGTCGGCGGCGGGAGGCGGAAGTCGAGCGGGGGCTCCTCACCACGCTGGCGAGCGGCCGCGCAGAGCACGGCGCGCGCGACCAGGTCGGCTCGGGTGGGCTCGGCCCTGCGGTACGACCAGGGGCTGTTGCCGAGGGCGCCGAAGGAGAGCTCGGAGCCGTCCGCGCACACGAAGACGAAGCCCTCGCGCGGCACGACCTTGGCCGCGACGATGTCGCGGATCGGCACGCGTCGCACCCGCAGGAAGACCCGGATCAGCTCGTCGGGCTCGAGCACGAGGCGCCAGCGGAAGAGGACGACAGGCACCGTCACGGCACCGAAGGTCGCGAGTGCGCCGTAGTAGAGGTGCTTGCCCAGCGTCAGCCCCTCGGAGAGCGACCACACGTAGCCGACCCCGAGCAGGAGAGCCAGCGTGGCCGTGAGGACGCGGGATCCGAGGCTCGGCCGCCAGAGGTTCTCCCCTGACCGCCGTACCGGCTCCCGCGCCCTCCTGCCCATGGGCGGCAGCGTAGACGCTAGTCGGCCGACACCGGCGCCAGCTGCCCCTTCAGGTTCGGGTCGGTGTTCTCGGCGAGGTAGGGCTGCACCCGCTTGTCGAAGAAGACCTCCTTGAGCTTCTCGACCTGCGGGTCGTCGACGTACGCCGTGCCGACGACGAGCTGGCCGGCGAACTCCTTGGGGGCGTCGGGCTCGAAGATGCGGTACTTCTCGGGCGTGCCGGCGTCGACGAAGGACATGTTGTAGTCGATGACCGCGTCGACGGAGTCGAGGGTGCGGGGGCCGGCGCCGTACTCCATGTAGGTGAACTTGTAGCCGCCGATGTTGTCGGCGATGTCCTGCTCGGTGGCGGCCCACGGGTCGACGCCGTCCTTGAACGTCAGCTTCCCGGCGCGCTCGAGGATCCACAGCGCCTGCGCGGTGTTCGCGGGGTCGTTGAGCAGCGCGATGGTCGAGCCCTTCGGGAGGTCGTCGAGGGAGGCGTGCTTCGTGGAGTAGACGGAGTAGGACCACTGGAAGACCTCGCCGAGGGCGGTGAGCTTCATGCCGGTGGAGTCGGTGACCTGCTTGAGCCAGTGCTTGTGCTGGTAGATGTTGGCGATGTACTGGCCGTCGGCGGTCGCCTGGTCGAGCTGGTTGCCGTCCTCGATGCCGACGCCCTCGATGGTGACGCCGTAGTCGGGGGCGACCTCCTTGTCGAGGTAGTCGAGGAAGGCCTTCTCCGAGGCGCTGCTGGCCTGGTAGGCGATCTTGAAGTCGTTGCCGAAGTGGCTGCCGTCGACGGCCTTCTCGTCGTCGCCGGTGAAGCGGAGCACGAGGAACACCGCGAGGGCGAGGACGACGATGCCGGCGACGGCGGGCCACAGCCACTTCCTGCGGCCGCCGCCGAGGTCGATGGCGTCCTTCGCGTCGTCGGTGGACGCCTTGCCGGGCTGCTGGGTCGTGGACATGGTGGTTCCTTTCGAGAGGGGAGCAGAGGAGGGCGGGCGCTCAGTGGGTGAGCGCCCGGACGATCCGGTCGCCCGAGAACTGGATGAGCTGGACCAGCGCGATCAACAGCACGATGCAGGCGATCATGATGTTGTCGTCGAAGCGCCGGTAGCCGTAGTTGACCGCGAGATAGCCGATCCCACCGGAGCCGATGGCGCCGGCGATGGCGGAGTACTCGATCATCGCGACGAGGTTGAGCGTGAGGCCGGCGGCGAGACCCGGCAGCGCTTCGCGCAGCTGGATGGAGCCGACGATCTGGGCCTTGCTGCTGCCGCCGGCGAGGCCGACGTCGAGCAGCTCGCGCGGCACCTCGCGGACGGCGTTCTCCGTGAGCCGCGCGAAGAACGCGATCCCCGCCACCGCCATCGGGATCAGTGCGGCCTTGAATCCGATCGTCGTCTGGAAGACCAGCTTCGTCACCGGGATCAGCGCCGCCATCAGCACCAGGAAGGGCAGCGAGCGGCCGAGGTTGGAGACCCAGCTGATCGACACGTGCACCGCCCGGTTCGGGAAGAGGCCGAGGGGCGAGGTGTTGAAGATGAGCAGCCCGAGCGGACCGCCGAGCAGCACGACGACGAGCATGACCACGCCGACGAGGCGGAAGGTCTCGCCCAGGGCCGGCAGCAGCAGGTCCGGTACGTCGGGCCACGGGGTCGCGAGCAGCGCGCTCATGCCGCCCCCTCCGCACCGGCGGCGGCCGGGACCGCGCGCAGGACCGCACGGTCCGCGGGCTCGGCGACCACGCCGTGGCGGGCCAGCACGTCGACCACGCGACGGTCGTCGAGGCGCGGGTCGAGGCCGAGGGTGAGCCGCCCGACGGGGCTCTCCCCCGCCGCCTCGACGAGCGCGGCGAGCACGGCGATGTCGGTGTCGAGCTCGCGCCCGGCCTGGGCCAGCCAGACCGGCGAGACGGCGGCATCCTCGTAGCGCACGGTCCAGGTCCGCAGCGCCGCGCCGGCGGGCACCGGCGGCATCGGCAGGAGAGCCCGGGACAGCGCGGAGTCGGAGCGTCGTACGACGTCGGCGACCGCGCCCTGCTCGACGATCCGGCCGTGGTCGAGCTGGGCGACCAGGTCGGCGATGGAGCGCACCACGTCCATCTCGTGGGTGATCACCAGGATCGTGACACCCAGGTCGTCGCGCAGCTCGGTGAGCAGGTCGAGGATCGCGCGGGTGCTCTCGGGGTCGAGGCCGGAGGTGGCCTCGTCGGCGAGCAGGACGGCGGGCTCGAGGGCGAGCCCGCGGGCGATCCCGATCCGCTGGCGCTGGCCGCCGGAGAGCTGCGAGGGGTGGTGGTTGGCGCGGTGCAGCATCCCGACGCGCTCCAGCAGGTCGGCGACGCGGCTGCGGATCTCCCCGTCGGACAGGCCGGCGTGGCGCATCGGCAGGGCGACGTTCTGGGCGGCGGTGAGGCGGCGCAGCAGGTTCGCGGACTGGAACACGGTGCCGATCTGGCGGCGGGCCTGGCGCAGGTCGCGGCGCGAGAGCCGGGTGAGGTCCTGGCCGTTGACGGCGATGGTGCCGCTGGTCGGCCGCTCGAGGAGGTTGATGCAGCGCGCGAGCGTGCTCTTGCCCGCACCGCTCGGGCCGACGACCGCGGCGATGCGCCCCTCGCCCACGGTGAGGTCGATGCCGTCGAGCAAGGTCGTGCTCCCGTAGGACTTCGTGAGCCCGGCGATCTCGATCATCGCGGCCCCCCTTCACAGCCAGCCAATGTTTCTCGACTGACTTTATTGACTTTCGAGGAGCGCGCCAGAGATCCGGGTCACCTCCGACCACGGCGTGGCCGATGGCCCGATCAGCCGGACCTTGCAGGGAGTACGACGCTCAGCGGGCCGCGATGCCGTCGTACATCACGGCACGGATGCCCGCACTGAGCCGGGCCTGGCGGGCCGGCGACGGGTCGCGCAGGGCGGCCAGCAGCGAGCCGAGGATCATCCCGTTGATGGCGAAGGCGGTGGCCTCGACGTCGAGGTCGGCGCGCAGGTAGCCCAGGCGCACACCGTGCGCGAGGTACTCCCCCGTGATCGGCGTGGTCGCCTCGAAGAGCTCGAGCATCCGCTCGCGCATCGCGTCGTCGATGCCGACCGCCGAGACCAGCAGCTGGGCCATCCGCGGGTCGTCGCTGAAGATCCGCGACAGGACGGTGCCGATCCGCTCGGTCTGCGCACGGTAGTCCTCGAGCGTGCTCACCGCGTCGGGGGCGTTCTCGGCGCCGAGCGCCTCGATGATGCGGCCGATGAGGTCGTCGACGACGTGCTCGACGATGTCCCGCTTGTTCTCGAAGTAGCGGTAGAAGGTGCCGTGCCCGATGCCCAGGCGTGCGGCGATGTCGGCGATGCCGGTCGCGTGGTAGCCCTGCTCGGCGAAGCAGGTGAAGGCGGCCTCGATGATCTCCCGCCGGGTCTCGGCCTTGCGCCGCTCCAGTCGTGAGAGTCCCGTCACCGCCGCCGTCATAGTTCCCCAGCCTATTGCAGCGGCCCGAGAATGACGATACGTTCCGGAACTGACATTCCATTCCGTTTTCACTGGGGGGTCCCGTGGGACGCGCGTTGGTCATCGGGTGCGGCGGCACCCTGGGCTTCGCCTGGACGGCCGCCGTCCTGGCTGAGCTCGAACGACAGGGCTGGGACCCGCGCTCCGCCGACGTCCTGGTCGGTACGTCGGCGGGCGCGGAGCTGGTCGCGCTGCTCGGCGCCGGCGTCAGCGGCGCCGCCATCGACGCCGGGTCCGACCCGCGGGTGGCCGCCCACCTCTCGTCCGCCGCGGCACCCGGGAGGCTGCCCGGCCTGCCCCGTCCCGCACTCCCCGGCCTCGGCCTCACCCGGGCGGCGCTGCGGCGCCGGGTCGACCTGCTCGCCGGCCTGGCCGGCCTGCTGCCTCGTGGCGGCGGCGACCCGCGGTGGCTCCACGACCTCGGGGAGAGCCTCGCCGGCGACGACGGCTGGGTCGCCCACCCCGACACCTGGCTGGTCGCCGCCGACGCCCGCACCGGCGAGCGGCTGCCGCTCGGCCGGGCCGGCAGCCCGCGCGCCCGTCTGGGCGAGGCGATCGCCGCGTCCTGGGCGATCCCCGGCTGGTTCCCGCCGGTCGAGATCGACGGCCGGCGCCTGCTCGACGGCGGCACCGTCTCCCCCACCTCCGCCGACCTCCTGCTGCCGGAGGTCGCGAGCGGACGCATCGACGAGGTCGTCATCGTCCCTCCGATGTCCAGCCACGGCGGCGCGCCCGCCCGTGGCGCGGCCCGGGCCGAGCGGCTGCTGCGCCACCCGATGACCCGTCGCGTCGACCGCGAGATCGCCGCGCTCCGGGCGGCCGGCGCCCGGGTCTCGCGGATCGAGCCCACCCGCGCGGACCTCGCCGCGATGGGCGCCAACTTCATGGACGCCGAGCGCCTGCCCGAGGTCCGCACCACCGCACGACGCCAAGCCCCCGCCCTCGTCAGCCGCCGGCTGCGCACCCTGGAGATCATCCGATGACCAAGCCCACCCCGATCGCCCTCGACGGCGCCCACGTCGTCATCACCGGAGGCGCCCGCGGGATCGGCCGCGCCACCGCCGAGGCCTTCCTGGCCCGCGGGGCGAAGGTCTCCCTCGGCGACCTCGACCTCGCCGCCGCCAAGGCGACCGGCGCGGAGATCGGCGCGTCGGCCCATCCCGTCGACGTGGCCGACCGGGCGTCGTACGACGCCTTCGTGGACGCCGCGGAGGCCGAGCACGGCCCGGTCGACGTGCTGGTCAACAACGCGGGCGTGATGCCGAGCGGCGCCTTCCTCGACCAGGACCCCGCCACCGACCGGCTCACCCTGGAGGTCAACGTCCAGGGAGTGCTCAACGGGATGCGGCGCGTCCTGCCCGGCATGGTCGAGCGCCGCCGCGGTCACGTCGTGAACATCGCCTCGCTGGCCGGCAAGTTCCCGGTGCCGGGGCTCGCGGTGTACAACGCGAGCAAGTTCGCCGTCGTCGGCCTCACCGCCGCGACCCGCCTGGAGATGGCCGAGCACGGCGTCACCCTCAGCGCGGTCCTGCCGTCGGCCGTCGACACCGACCTCGCGTCCGGCTTCGACATGAAGCCCATCCCGAAGGTGCAGCCGAGCGACATCGCCGACGCCGTGGTCGGCTCCGTGCGCCACCGGGCCGCCGAGATCGCGGTCCCCCGCTACGTCGGCGCGCTCGCCGCCACCGTCCCGCTCGTCCCGGTCCCGCTGATGGACCGGGTCCGCAAGGTCGTCCGCGGCGACCGTGCCCTCCACCCCGACGACGCCGCGCGCGCGGCGTACACCGCCCGGCTCGACGCCGCCACCGAACGGAGCACCTCATGAGCACCCACGTCCACGACGCCGTCATCGTCGGCGCCGGCTTCGGCGGCATGGGCGCCGCCATCCAGCTCAAGCGCCTCGGGTACGACGACCTGGTCATCCTCGAGCGCGAGGACGACCTCGGCGGGACCTGGCACGTCAACCGCTACCCCGGCCTGGCCGTCGACATCCCGTCGTCGACGTACTCCTACTCCTTCGAGCCGAACCCCCACTGGTCGCGGCTCTTCGCACCCGGCCCGGAGCTCAAGGCGTACGCCGTGCACGTGGCCGCCAAGTACGACCTGCGCCGCCACATGCGCTTCGACACCGTCGTCCAGGGTGCGCGCTGGGACGAGGAGTCCTCCACCTGGCAGGTCACGCTGGAGGGCGGCGAGACCGTCGCCGGCCGCTTCCTGCTGACCGCGACCGGCTTCCTCTCCCAGCCCAGGCTGCCGGACATCGCGGGCATCGAGGACTTCGCCGGCACGGTCGTGCACACCACCCGCTGGGACGACGACATCGAGCTCGAGGGCAAGCGGATCGGCATCATCGGCACCGGCGCGACCGCCGTGCAGCTGATCCCCGAGCTGGCGAAGGTCGCCGACCACCTGACCGTCTACCAGCGCACGCCGATCTACGTCAGCCCGAAGCTGGACGGACCCGTGCCCGGCGTCGTGCGGGGCGCGTTCGCGAAGGTGCCGCTGACCCAGAAGGCCACCCGGCTGGTCGGTACGTCGATCCTCGAGCTGCTCATGGTCGCCGGGGTCCTGCACTTCCGCGACCTCCCGGCCGCCAACCAGATCGGCAAGCGGGTCTGCGCGGCGCACCTCAAGCGCCAGGTGAAGGACCCCGAGCTGCGCGCGAAGCTGTGGCCCGACTACGACTTCGGCTGCAAGCGGCCGACCTTCTCCAACACCTACTTCCCCACGTTCACCCAGGACCACGTGGACCTGGAGACGACGACGATCGACCACGTCGACGCGACCGGGATCGTGACCGTCGACGGCGGCCGCGCGGACCTCGACGTCCTCGTGCTGGCGACCGGATTCAACCTGTGGGACACCAACTTCCCCGCCATCGAGATCATCGGCCGCGAGGGCCGCGACCTCGGCAAGTGGTGGCGCGCGACCCGGTTCAGCGCCTACGAGGGCATCGCGGTGCCGAAGTTCCCGAACTTCTTCTCCCTCAACAGCCCGTACTCCTACTCGGGCCTCTCCTACTTCACCACCATCGAGACCCAGATGGCCCACATGGAGCGGCTCCTGACGGGGATGGCGGCGAAGGGCGCCAGCGTCTTCGAGGTGACCGAGGAGGCCAACACCCAGTTCCTGGACCGGATGACCGGCCTCCTCGGCAACTCCGTCTTCAACGCGGGCGAGTGCTCCACCGCGCGCAGCTACTACTTCAACCAGCACGGCGAGGCGGTCCTGCTGCGGCCGACCTCGACCCTGTCGGCGCACCGCGAGGCGGTCGGCTTCCCGCTGGAGGACTACGCGTTCAGCAACGCCTGATCCTCGACCGGACCCGGTGCCGCGCTCATCGCGCGGTGCCGGGTCTCGGCCATCAGCAGCACGCACACCACGCTGAGCGCACCGAAGGCGGCGAGCATCCAGCCCACGGCCGCGGTGTTGCCGGCCTCCACGAAGTCCGAGGCGAGGTACGGCGCCGTACCTCCTCCGATGACGCCGGCGAGGTTGTAGGCCATGCCCGCGCCGGTGTAGCGGTACTCGGTGCGGAACATCTCCGGCAGCATCGCCCCGGCCGGGCCGTAGGAGACGGCGAAGATGCCGAGCGTGCCGAACAGGCCGATGGCGAACGACGTCGCCGTGCCGTGGTCGAGGATCGGGAACAGGGCGAAGCCCCACGGGACCGCCACCAGGCAGGAGGCGAGGACGACCTTGCGGCGTCCGACCCGGTCGCTGAAGACCGCGGAGACGGTGATCAGCGCGCCGAACACGACCGCGCCCACGACGCCCATGGTGAGCACGGTGGCCCGGGACAGGCCGACCACGGTGGTGCCGTAGGAGGTCAGGAACGCCGTGCCGATGTAGAAGAACGCGAACAGCATCGCCAGCGAGCCGCCGCCGAGCAGGATCTCGCGCCACTGGTTCCTCAGCGCCGCCGCGAGCGGGCCCTGGGTGCTGGCCCGGGTGCGGGTGCTCTCCCGGAACATCGGGGTCTCCTCGACCTTGAGCCGGACGTAGAGGCCGACCAGCACGAGCAGGGCGCTCATCACGAAGGGCACCCGCCAGCCCCACTCCACGAAGGCCGGGCTGGTCTCGCCGACCACACGGTTGATGAGCAGGAAGGTGCCGCTGGACAGCGCGAAGGCGATCGCGGGGCCGAGCTGGGGGAACGCGGCGTACAGCCCGCGCTTGCCGGGCGGTGCGTACTCCGCCGCCAGCAGGGTCGCGCCGGCCCACTCCCCGCCCACCGCGAGGCCCTGCAGGAAGCGCAGGGTGACGAGCAGGATCGGAGCGGCGACGCCGATCGACGCGGCGCTCGGCAGCAGGCCGATCGCGACGGTCGCGGCGCCCATCAGCAGCAGCGTGCTGATCAGCGTCCGCTTGCGACCCAGCCGGTCACCGAAGTGGCCGAACCCGATCGCGCCGAGCGGGCGTGCCACGAACGCCACCGCGAAGGTCGCGAAGGACGCCACGCTCGCCGCCGAGTCGCCCAGCGCGGGGAAGAACACGGTGGGGAACACCAGCGCCGCCGCGGTGCCGTAGATGAAGAAGTCGTAGAACTCGATGGTGGTCCCGGCGCAGCTCGCGAAGGCGACGCGGCGCATCAGGGTCGGTCGGTCGGTCATGGATCACTCCTCGGGATGGGACGTGGCGAGGAGTGTGAGCCGGGCCACACCCCCGCGGACCCCCCGAAGGAGGGAGCACCTCCCTAAGGAGGTAGGCCCGTTGCCCGGTGTGACCGCGCTCACCTACCGTGGGGCCATGGCAGAGCTCGCCCCGGAGGCGCCGTACGACGGCAGCCGACTGCTGCGCGCGCTCGCCGACTTCCGCGCGGTCGGTCGCAGCGACGTCGCCTTCGGCGGACCCGTGGTCGGCGGCGGCACCGCTCTCGACATCACCGGCCTCCACGGCACCAGCACCCGCTCCCTGCAGGGACTGCGGGTCCGCGCCGGCTTCGGCCTCGGCGGCAAGGCCCTCACCATCGCCCGGCCGGTCTCGGTCAGCAACTACTACGACGCCCGCGGCATCACCCACCAGTACGACGGCCCGGTGCGCGCCGAGCAGCTGGAGACCGTGACCGCGCTGCCCATCGTCGTGGACCGGGTGCCGCGGATGGTGGTCTACCTGGCGCACCGCACGCAGGTCGTCCTCGGCGACGTCTGGTACGACGCCTTCCTCCCCCTCGTGCGCCGCATCGAGCGCGAGATCGCGGTCGACGACGAGGTCCGAAGGCGGCTCGCCACGGCCACGCCGGCCGACCCGTCGGGGGCTCGGCTCAGCGGCTCGGACCTCCGCGACATCTCCCGCGAGCTGGCCGACCTGGCCGGGATGGTCGAGGACGACGCGCTGCGCGCACGGCTGGAGAGCCTGCGCACCCGCGTCGAGCGGGGCCGCGGACCGTCGCTCCCCCGCGCGCAGGCCCCGACCGGTCTCGCCGCCCGCGAGATCGACGTGCTCGCCCAGGTGGCGCTGGGCCGGAGCAACCGCGAGGTCGCCGAGGCGCTGGGGCTCGTCGAGAGCACCGTGAAGTCGTACCTGAAGAACGCCATGCGCAAGCTGCACGCCACCAACCGCGTGCACGCCGTCCGACTGGCCCGCGAGGCCGGCGTCGTCGACTGAGGCTCAGCCGCCCAGCGCGTTGGGGTTGCGCCACTGCCGCTCGAAGGGCAGCCGCCAGGCGTAGGGCGCGATCAGCTGGTGCACCTGGTTCGGGCCCCAGCTGCCCTGGCGGTAGGGCCGCACCACCGGCGGGTTGTCGAGCAGCGGCGCGGAGACCTCCCACAGCCGCTCGATGCCCTCGGCGGAGGTGAAGAGGGTCTGGTCGCCGCGGGCGGCGTCGTAGATCAGCCGCTCGTAGGCCTCCAGCACCGAGCCCGCCCACGAGGTGTCGGTCATCGCGAACTGCATGGAGAGCTTGTCGAGCTTCATGCCCGGACCGGGCCGCTTGCCGTAGAAGGACAGCGACATCTTGGCCTTGTCGGCGAGGTCGAAGGTGAGGTGGTCGGGGCCGTGGTCGCCGACGCCGGAGTTCTTGGGGAACATCGAGCGCGGCGGCTCCTTGAACGCGATCGAGATGATCCGCGCGCCCTCGGCCATCCGCTTGCCGGTGCGCAGGAAGAAGGGGACGCCGGCCCAGCGCCAGTTGTCGATGAAGCACTTGAGGGCGATGAACGTCTCGGTCTCCGACTCCGCGCCGACCCCGGGGATGTCGCGGTAGCCCTGGTACTGCCCGCGCACGACGTTCGCCGGGTCGATCGGCAGCATCGAGCGGAAGACCTTGTCCTTCTCCTCCCGGATCGCGTCCGGGGCGAGCGAGGTCGGCGGCTCCATCGCGGTGAACGCCAGCACCTGGAAGAGGTGGGTGACGACCATGTCCTTGTAGGCGCCGGTCGACTCGTAGAAGTTGGCGCGCTGGTCGAGGCCGAGCTCCTCGGGCACGTCGATCTGCACGTGGTCGATGTTGTTGCGGTGCCAGATCGGCTCGAAGAGGCCGTTGGCGAACCGGAAGGCGAGGATGTTCTGCGCGGCCTCCTTCCCGAGGAAGTGGTCGATCCGGTAGATCTGCGACTCGGCGAACGTCTTGTGCAGCTCGGCGTTGAGCGCCCGGGCGGTGGCGAGGTCCACCCCGAACGGCTTCTCCATGATGATCCGGCTGCCCTCGGCGAGGTCAGCGTCGTCCAGCGTCTTGACGACCGACAGCGCCGCCTTCGGCGGGACGCTCAGGTAGTGCAGGCGCACCCGGTCACCGTCCCAGGCCGACTCGGCCTTCTCGACCGCCGCGCGCAGCCCGGCCGGGCCCTCGGCGCCGGGCGCCCAGTGGAGCAGCTGGGCGAACGCCGGCCAGGCGTCCATGTCGTTGTCGTCGCCGGAGAACTCCTTGACCGCCTCGTGCACGAACGCGACGAAGGACTCGGTCGTGTGCTCGTCGAGCGAGGTGCCGATGATCTGCAGCTGCGGCAGCAGACCGGTCTCGAAGAGGTGCAGCAGGCCCGGCAGCAGCTTGCGTCGGGCGAGGTCGCCGGTCGCGCCGAACAGCACGACCGTCACCGGCTTCTGGGTCTTCGTCGCCATGTCGTCCACAGTGCCTCCTCGGTGTTACCTCCACGATAACGAGAGGTGGCGGGAGCGGCTCAGGCCAGGCGCCCGCGGAGCCCGTCCAGCACCAGGGAGAGCCCGAGGTGGTAGTCCTCGGCGGGGTCGCCCTCCTGGGCGAGCACGAAGCGGACGAGGGTGCGCGCGCCCACGCGGGCCAGGTGCGCGTCGGCCCCGGCCCGCTCCAGGGCCGCGCGCAACGGCGCCTCGAGCGCCTCGGCGTCGGAGCGGTGGACGAGGGCGATGAGCTGGGCGCCGTCGCGGTGGCGGCTCATCGCGTCGCGCAGCCCGAGGCAGAGCAGGTGCAGCTCGGCGTCCCAGGTCACCACCTCGGCGGGGCGGCGCCCTCGGCGCAGGATCTCCGCGGCGATCGCCGCGAGCAGCGCGTCCTTGCTGGCGAAGTGGTGGTAGAGCGCGCCGGGCTGCACGCCCAGGTCGGCGGCGAGGCGGCGCATCGACAGCGCGTCGAGGCCGTGCTCGTCGAGCACGTCGATCGCCCGCTCCACCACGTCCGTCCGCCGGTAGCGCACCTGATCCCCCGCCTGCTTTGACCTCTTGGCGACCCCACCCTAACCTGAACATCGTTCAGTTGGCGCCGCGGGCGCTGCCTCCCTCCCCCCGAGAGTGACCCATGACGCGTCGTACCCCCACCACCGATGTCGCCCTGATCGCCGGCTTCGCCGCCCTCATCGCCGTGTGCGCCCTGCTGCCCGACATCAAGACCGGGGTGGGCGTGCCCTACTCCCTGCAGACCTTCGGGGTGCTCCTCACCGGCGCCGTGCTCGGTCCGGTCCGCGGCTTCCTGTCGGTCACCCTCTACCTCGTCGCCGGCCTGGTGCTGCCCATCTACTCCGGCGGCAGTTCGGGCATCGGGCACTACAGCGGCCCCACCGCGGGCTACCTGGTCGCGTTCCCGATCGCCGCCGCGCTGTGCGGCTTCCTCGTCTACCGCAACCGCGGCAACGCCACCCAGTTCGCGTTCGTCTTCACCTGCGGCCTGCTCAGCAGCTTCCTCGTCGTGCACACCCTCGGCCCGCTCAACCTGGCCTGGCGCGCCGACCTCAGCATCAAGGCCGCCTTCGCCGCCGACACCGTCTACTTCCCCGGCGACATCGCCAAGAACGTCGTGATGGCCCTCGTCGCCTCCGCCGTGCACCGCGCCTTCCCCGACCTCATCACCCGTCGTACGACGACCGGCACCCCCGCCGAGGAGCCCTCCGCCGAGCACGCATGAGCCGCATCGAGCTGGACCGCGTGGTCGTCCGGGCGGCCACGCCCGGCGGCCCGGCGCCCGAGGTCACCGTCCTGCGGGAGACCACGCTCGAGCTGACCGAGCAGCGGATCGCCCTCATCGGGCCCAACGGCTCCGGCAAGTCCACCCTGGCGCGCCTCGTCAACGGCCTCGTCGAGCCGACGTCGGGCACCGTCACCGTCGACGGGCTCGACGTGCGCAAGCGCGGCCGCGAGGTGCGCCGCCGGGTCGGCTTCGTGTTCACCGACCCCACCGCCCAGCTGGTGATGCCGACGGTGGTCGAGGACGTCGCGCTCTCGCTGCGCCACCGGGTCCGCGGCCGCGAGGAGCGGACGGCCGCGGCACGGGGCGTGCTGGCGTCGTACGGCTTGGCGGAGCTCGCGGAGCGCAGCGTGCACACCCTGTCGGGCGGGCAGCGCCAGCTCCTCGCGGTCGCCGGGGTGCTGGCGACGGAGCCGGCGATCCTGGTCGCCGACGAGCCCACGACCCTGCTCGACCTGCGCAACGCGCGGGCGATCGGTGACCTGCTCCTCGGCCTCCCCCAGCAGCTCGTGCTCGCCACCCACGACCTCGACCTCGCCGTGCGCTGCGACCGCGCCCTGCTGGTCGACGACGGTGCGGTCGTCGCGGACGGCCCGGCGGCCGACGTGGTCGCGCACTACCGCGCCACGGCGGGCTGAGCGGTGGCGGTGAGCCCGCTCGGGGAGTACCGGCCCGGAACCACGGTGCTGCACCGGCTCCCCGTCGGCGCGAAGCTGCTCGGCCTGTTCGCGATCAGTCTCGTGGCGGTGGTGCTGCGCGGGGTGCCGACGACCGCGGCGACCATCGCCCTGGCCGTCCTCGGCTGCATGGTGGGCCGGGTGCCGCTGCGCCGGGCGGCCCGCAGCCTGCGCGGCGTGCTGGTCGCGATGGCGCTGCTCGCGGCGTACCAGACCTGGCAGAACGGGCCCGAGCGCGCCTTCGTCGTCGTCGGCGCACTGGTCGCGCTGGTGCTGCTGGCGACCGTGTTCACCACCACCACGTCGGTGGAGCAGATGATCGACGCGATCACCCGCTGGCTGGAGCCGTGGCGTCGCTTCGGCGTCCGTCCCGAGCTGGTGGCGCTGGCCTTCTCGCTGATGATCCGCGGCATCCCGCTCACCCTCGAGATCGCCGCCGAGACCCGGGACGCCGCGCGCGCCCGCGGCCTGGAGCGCAGCCCGCGCGCCTACCTCACCCCGCTGGTGATCCGGGTCGTCGCGCACGCCCGGGCGACCGGGGACGCGCTGCACGCGCGCGGCATCGGCGACGACTGACTCCTCGGGCGTCGTACCGGACGGATTCGTCGCAGAGCGGCCGGATCCGGGACGGGGATGTCCGGTGCGCCGCGGACGCGCTACCCTGAGCGACCTGAACACCGTTCAGTTCGGCTCGCCGTCTGCCCCGAGGAGCACCATGACCACGAACTTCGACGCGCTCGCCACGCGCATCCTCGACGGCGGCAGCGCCACCGAGGCCGACGCGCTCGCCGTGCTGCGGGCGCCGGACGTCGACCTGATGTTCCTCGTCGCCGCGGCCGGCCGGCTGCGCCGCGCGCACTTCGGCAGCACGGTCAAGGTCAACTACCTGGTCAACCTGAAGTCCGGCCTGTGCCCGGAGAACTGCAACTACTGCAGCCAGGCGATGGGCTCCGAGGCGCCGATCCTCAAGTACTCCTACCTCTCCAAGGACGAGACCCTCAAGCAGGCCGGCGCCGGCCTGCGCGGCGGCGCGACGCGCGTGTGCATGGTCTCCTCGGGCCGCGGGCCCTCGGACCGCGACATCGACAAGGTCGTCGAGATGACCGAGGCCCTCAAGGACGAGTACGACGGCGTGGAGGTCTGTGCCTGCCTCGGACTCCTCAAGGACGGCCAGGCCGAGCGGCTCAAGCAGGCCGGTGTGGATGCCTACAACCACAACATCAACACCGCCGAGTCGAACCACGACAACATCGTCCAGACCCACACCTACGACGACCGGGTCGACACGATCGGCAAGGCGAAGTCCGCCGGCCTGTCGCCCTGCAGCGGCCTGATCGCGGGCCTGGGCGAGAGCGACGAGCAGCTCGTCGAGGCGCTCTTCGCGCTCAAGGCGCTGGACGCGGACTCGATCCCGGTGAACTTCCTGATGCCCTTCGACGGCACGCCGTACGAGAACACCTGGGAGCTCTCCCCCACCCGCTGCGTGAAGATCCTCGCGATGGCCCGCTTCGTGTGCCCCGACAAGGAGATCCGGATCGCCGGCGGCCGGGAGCTGCACCTGCGCAGCCTGCAGGCGACGGCGCTGCACGTGGCGAACTCGATCTTCCTCGGCGACTACCTCACCTCCGAGGGCCAGGACGCGCTGGCGGACCTGCGCATGCTGCGCGACAACGGCTTCACCATCCTGGGCATGGACGAGCGCGCCTTCGACGAGCTGATCGCCGCCCACGAGGCCGGCGTGACCCACCGCGCGCACGCGGCGACGCCCTGCGGCTCCTCGGCCGGGTCGGGCTGCGGCGACGGCTGCGGCGGCTGCTCGGTGGCCGCGAGCGACGCCAAGCCGGTGATCCGCACCCGCGGCGCGGGGACCGAAGTTGCCGCCAACGCCTGAGGCGGCCGTCCTGGCCGACCCCGCCGCACTGCTCGCGTTCGACCGCGAGCACCTGTGGCACCCCTACACCTCGATGACGGACCCGGCGCCGGTGCGCCTGGTCACGAAGGCGCGCGGCTGCGAGCTCGAGGTGGACGGCCGCTCCGTCGTCGACGGCATGTCGTCGTGGTGGGCGGCGATCCACGGCTACAAGCACCCCCGGCTCGACCACGCGCTGCTCGACCAGGCGGTGCGCTTCAGCCACGTCATGTTCGGTGGGCTCACCCACGAGCCCGCGGTCGAGCTCGGCCGGCGGCTGGTCGCGATCACCCCCGAGCCGCTGGAGAAGGTGTTCCTCGCCGACTCGGGCTCCGTGGCCGTCGAGGTGGCGCTGAAGATGGTGCTGCAGCACCAGCGCGGAGCCGGTCGCCCCGAGCGGACCCGGATGCTGACGGTCCGCGGCGGCTACCACGGCGACACCTTCCACCCGATGAGCGTCACCGACCCCGACGGCGGGATGCACGCGCTGTGGAGGGGAACGCTCCCCGCGCAGGTGTTCGGCCCGCGGCCCCCGGCCGCCGACGCCGGCAGCGAGGAGGTCGAGGCGTGGGCCGGCGCCTTCCGCGCCGTCGCCGAGCAGCACGCCCACGAGCTGGCCGGGATCGTCGTCGAGCCGCTGCTGCAGGGCGCCGGGGGCATGTGGCCCTACCCGGCGGCCTGCCTGCGGGTGTTCCGCGAGGTCGCCGACGAGCACGGCCTGCTGCTGGTCTTCGACGAGATCGCCACCGGCTTCGGGCGCACCGGCCACCTGTTCGCGAGCGAGCTCGTCACCCCGGACGTGCTCTGCCTCGGCAAGGCACTGACGGGCGGCTACCTGACCCTCGCCGCGGTGCTGACGACCGACGCCGTGGCACGCGGGATCTCCGCCAGCGAGGCGGGCGTCGTCATGCACGGCCCGACGTTCATGGCCAACCCGCTGGCGTGCGCCGTCGCGTCGGCGTCCATCGACCTGCTCCTGGAGAGCGACTGGCGCGGCCGGGTCGCCCGGATCGAGGACACCTTCGCCACCGGCCTGGCCCCCCTGCGCGCGCTGCCGCACGTGCGCGACGTGCGGACCATCGGGGCCGTGGGCGTCGTCCAGCTCGACCACGACGTGGACGTCCCCGCGGCGACCGAGGCGGCCCTGGCGGCCGGCGCCTGGCTGCGCCCGTTCCGCGACCTCGTCTACGCCATGCCGCCGTACCCGACGGGACCCCAGGCGCTGCAGCGCCTCGTGGGCGGCATCGAGGCGGCGGTGAGGGCGGGATGAGCACCTGGCAGGAGTGGCTCGCCGCCGAGGCGACCGCGCGCGAGGAGGCCGGGCTGACCCGCCGGCTGCGCTCGCGGCCCGCGGAGGACCCGAGCATCGACCTGGCCGGCAACGACTACCTGGGCCTGGCCCGCGATCCCGTCGTACGACGGGCCGCCGCCGACGCCGCCCTGCGCTGGGGCGCCGGCGCCAGCGCGTCCCGGCTGGTGACCGGCACCCTCGCCCTCCACGCCGAGCTGGAGCAGGAACTCGCCGACTGGCTGGGCCAGGAGTCCGCACTGGTCCTCTCCACCGGCTACCACGCCAACCTCGCGGTCGTCACCGCCCTCGCCGACCGTACGGTCCGGGTCATCTCCGACGCGCACATCCACGCCTCGCTGGTGGACGCCGTGCGGCTGTCGCGGGCCCGGCTCACCGTCGTCCCCCACAGCGACGTGGCGGCGGTCGAGGCCGGCCTGGTCGCCGCCCAGCAGGACGGCGAGCGGGCGCTGGTGCTCGTCGAGTCCGTCTACTCGGTGCTCGGCGACGCGGCCCCGCTGGCCGAGCTGGCCGCCCTCTGCGAGCGGTACGACGCCCTGCTGGTCGTCGACGAGGCGCACGGTCTCGGCGTCCACGGCCCCGGCCTGGTGGCGAGCCTCGGGCTCGCCGGCCTGGCCCACGTGGTGGTCACCGCCACGCTCTCCAAGGCGCTGGGCAGCCAGGGCGGCGCGATCCTGGGCCCTGCGGCCCTGCGCGAGCACCTGGTCAACCGGGCGCGGCCGTTCATCTTCGACACGGGTCTCGCCCCCGCCCCGACGGCCGGCGCCCTGGCGGCGCTGCGCGAGGTCCGGTCCCGCCCCGAGCTGGGCGCGACCGTGCGCACCCGGGTGACGGCGCTGGCCGACGCCCTCGGCGTGGTCGCGCCGGCGGGTGCCGTGCTCTCGGTGCCGATGTCCTCGCCCCGGGCCGCGGTCGCCGCCCAGGCCGCCGCCCTGGAGGCCGGGTTGCGGGTCGGCTGCTTCCGACCGCCGTCGGTGCCCGACGGCATCTCCCGGCTGCGCATCACCGTCACGGCCGGGGTGGACCCCGCGGCCTGGGAGCGCGCGGTCGCCACGCTCGTCGCCCTCGTCAAGGAGCACCAGTGACCCGGCTCGTCGTCGTGACCGGCACCGACACCGGGGTCGGCAAGACCGTCGCCACCGCGGCGCTCGCCGCCCGGGCCGCGGCCGACGGGGACCGGGTGCTCGTCGTCAAGCCCGTGCAGACCGGCATCGGCGGCGCCGAGCCCGACGTCCCCGACGTCGACACCGTGCGCGCCCTGACCGGTGTCGACGCGGTCCAGCTCACCGCCCTCGACGAGCCGCTCGCACCCGACACCGCCGCCCGCCGCCAGGGCGTCGCGATCCCCGACGTGGCCGAGCACGCCGCCCGGGTCCGGGAGCTCGCCGAGGGCTACGACCTGGTCCTCGTCGAGGGCGCCGGCGGCCTCCTCGTGCGCATCGACGGTGCCGGCGGCACCCTGCTCGACCTCGCCGTCCTGCTCCGTGCGGAGGTCGTGGTCGTCGCCCGGGCGGGCCTGGGCACGCTCAACCACACCGAGCTCACGGTCGCGGCGCTGCGCCACCGCGGCATCGAGCCGGCCGGCCTGGTGATCGGCTCGTGGCCCGCCACCCCCGGGCTCGCCGAGCGCTGCAACCGCGACGACCTGCCCCGGGTGACCGGGGTGCCCGTGCTCGCCGTCCTCCCCGAGGGCGCCGGCTCGGCCGGCGACTTCCGAACGGCCGCGCCCGCCTGGTTCCCGACAGCCTGACGGATTTGCGGCAAAGCGGCGTACGGCCGCACCGGCCCCTGCCAGACTCTGTCATCCCCGCTTGACCGCACGAGCGGGGCACCACCGTCGATGGGCCACGGATGGGGGCGTCATGCCGGTCTCGGGCATCTCCCTGTGCCTGTTCGGCATCCCCTCGATCGACGTCGGGGGCGACCCGCACCCGCTGACGTCCAGTGCGGCCCGGCTCTCGACGTACCTCGCCCTGGGGCCGCGGTCGGGCCGGCTGCGCTCGCTCGCGGCGGCCCAGCTCTACCCCGACTCGCCGCCACCGCTGGCCCGGCGGCGGCTCAACACGGCGGCGTGGCGGCTGAACTCCGAGATCCGCGCGGCGTACGGCAACGACCTGATCGTCACCCCACCGGGCGCGCAGACGATCGGCATCGACGAGACGGCGCCGGTCAGCGTGGACGTGTGGGCGTTCACCGACCTGGTCAGCGGGGTGGTCCGGCTGCGCCCCGGCACGGTGACCCTCGCGGACGTCGACCGCCTGGAGCGGGCGGTCGCGCTCTACGCCGGCCGGCTCGCGCCCGCGGTCGACGACGAGTGGGTGCTCGGCGAGCGGGCCCGGGTCGAGAACCTCTACCTGGTCGCGCTCAGCCATCTCGTGCGCCACTACGGCACGGTCGGCGACGTCGCGTCCGTCGCGCGCTGCGGCGAGCTCGCGCTCGAGGTCGAGCCGCTGCGCGAGGACATCCACCGGGCGCTGATGCAGGCCTACGCCGACGCGGGGCGCGGCGACCTGGTGGAGAGCCAGTTCGAGCGCTGCCGGACCGGGCTGCACCACACCCTCGCCGTCGACCCGATGCCACAGACCCTCGACCTCCTCCGCCGGCTCACCGGGCCGAGCACCCTGGCCCGCGAGGAGGTGAGCGCGCTGCTGGCCGACCTCACCCAGGCCCGCCGCGACCTGGCGCTGGTGTGGGGCCGGCTCGACAGCGCCCTGGAGCAGGTACGACGCCTGCGGTGACCCGCGCGTGATCCACCGCCGCTCGGGGTGATCCGCCGGTGATCCCGTCCCCGCAGGCTGGCCGGGCACGTACCCCCCACCTCCGAGAGGCACCCCATGAAGCAGGTCGCGGATCCCGCCGTCAGCACGTTGCTCAACACCACGATCGTCGGCCAGCCCTGGCACGACGACTACCGCCCGGGTCTCGGCGTCGACGCCGTCACCGGCCAGGTCCGGGCCAAGGCCGTCGCGGACTTCGAGGTCCAGGAGTCGCCGATCCTGAGCCCGATGTTCACCTACTCCCTCGTGCAGTCCGAGAGCGACATGTCGAGCATGATCTCGGCGTCCGCCCAGGGCTCGTACAACATGGAGGGCGTGACGGTGAGCGCCGGCACGTCGTACCTGGAGAACCTGTCGGTCTCCGAGCTGTCGGTCACCCTCGTCGCCGAGGTCAGCGTCAACCGGAGCCAGTACAGCCTCGCGCCGCAGGGCGACTACCGGCTGGCCGTCGAGCCCGGACCGGACTTCCGCGACAAGTACGGCGACTACTTCGTCGCCGGCTACCGCTCCTCCTCCCAGCTCTACGCGATGTACCAGTGCACGTTCACCAGCGTCGAGGAGCGCCGCAAGTTCACCGCCACGCTGTCGGCCGAGGTGCCCCAGGTCTTCACCGCGCAGGGCAGCACGGCCTTCGAGAAGGCGAAGTCGGAGTGCCACGCGTCGGTGAACATCACCGTCTCGGCCGACGGCGTGAAGACGAACATCCCCACGCCGCCGGACGGCTGGACGCCGGCGACGATCCTGTCGGTGCTGCTGCCGTGGTTCAACGAGAACATGGCGCCCAAGCCGCTCGAGGCCTACCTCATGCACTACCGGGTGATCGACCCGGCGATCTCCGGCGAGGTGCCGGTCAGCCCGGACGTCTTCGCCCAGCTCGCCTTCCTCTACGACCGGTTCTGGCTGGCGCGCGCCCGCTACACCACCTGTCCCCCGTTCGGCCGGTCGCTGGTCGACCAGCCGTACAAGCAGCTGGAGAAGAAGATCGAGGCCTACCAGGCCTCCCTCCCGCACGACGAGAAGCAGATCGAGCTGCTGACCAGCGACACCAACGAGCTGCTCGGCACCTTCACCGGGATCCTCAACCGGCAGACGTTCTTCTCCCAGGTGATGGAGTCCGCCAAGAACGAGCCGGCGCGCGACCAGAACTTCGACGCCGACAAGGGCACCGTGCGCTGGAACTACGGCTTCAACAGCTCCAACCTCCCCGGCGTCTCGGTGGCCAGCACCAGCGACCACGTCGAGCAGGACTGGAAGATCGGGTGGCGCGAGCACACGTTCAACTTCCGCGACAGCACGAAGGTGCTCGTCGGCTGGGACGTCATCTGCAACTGGACCGACGGGACCGGGGGCGACTGGCACAAGGCCTGCGACCAGGTCATCGGCCGGGGCACGGCCGACGTGTACGTGAAGAGCGACTACGACCGCGGCTACTCGTGGTCGATCGTCTGGTACTACGTCGACGCGACCCTCTACCCCACCCCGCGAGGGCAGTGAGATGGCGAACTTCACCTACTTCATCATCTCGCCCGGCTACGACGTGGACACGGCCGTGCTCTACCCCGACGGCCGGCTGGGCAACTACATCAAGTTCGGCGACGCGAGCGCGGACCACGTGACCACGGCGGGCGTGCGCGCGGCGTACCTCACCCACAACCCCGACATCGGGGTCTCCGCGGTGATGGACTCGCAGGCGTTCGCCGCACCGGCGCTGGGCACCCGCCTCAAGCAGTTCATCATCGGCCTCGGCATCGGTCCGGTCGGCACCAGCGAGTGGTTCTCGATCCAGACCAAGGCGGCCTGGGGACTCGCGCAGGCGATGACCGCCTGGGACCGGGTGACGGTGACCCAGCAGAACCTGCCGGCGCTGCAGAACACCATCCGGAAGTACCTCGCCTGACCCACGAACCGTGGGCGGTGGCGACCGCGTGCCACGGCTCGTGGTGCCAGGAGCCGCGGTTCGTGGGCTACCAGATCGGCGGGCGGCGGTCCCTCCACGGGGCCGCCGCCTCGACCTGCGCGGCGAGGGAGAGCAGCAGCTCCTCCTCCGCGGGCCGGGCGGCGAGCATGATCCCGACGGGCAGGCCGTCCGGGGTCTGGTGCAGCGGCAGCGAGATCGCCGGCATGCCCGTGACGTTCCACGCCGAGGTCCACGGCGTGAAGCGCTTCTGCGCCTCGAAGTCCGCGGCCGGGTCGGCGTCGTCGCGGATCGCGCCGACCGGCAGGGGCGGCGCGGCGAGGGTCGGCGTCAGCACGATGTCGTACGGCGCCAGGGCGACCAGCGCCTCGGCAGCGTGCCGCCGCAGCGCACCCACGGCCAGGCCGAACTCCGGCCCGGACACCGCCTCGCCGCGCTCCCCCAGCCAGCGGGTGAGCGGGCGCAGGCCGGCGCGCTGCTCCGCTGAGAGCGGCGCGGTCGACATGCCGGTGAGCACCGCCCAGCAGGTCTCGAAGGCGGGGACCGCCTCGGGTGGGATCGGCACGCCGATGTCGACGACCGTGTGGCCGAGCGAGGTCAGCAGGGTGGTCGCGGCGTCGTAGGCCGCCCGGACCTCGGGGTGCACCTCGGTCTCGGCGATGACGGGCTGGTCGAAGCACGCGATCCGCAGACGGCCGGGCTCGCGGTCCGTGGCGGCGAGGAAGGTGCCGCCGGGCTCGGGTGCCCAGCTCGGGTCACCGGCACGACGGCCGGCCAGCACGTCGAGCAGGGCGGCCGCGTCGGCGACCGTGCGGGCGATCGAGCCGGACGTGGCCAGACCGACCGGGTCGCCGTACGTCGGGAAGCCGCTGATCCGGCCGCGGGTGGGCTTCAGGCCGACCAGCCCGCAGCAGGAGGCGGGGATCCGGATCGACCCACCGCCGTCGGAGCCCTGCGCGACGGGCACCAGGCCGGCGGCCACCGCCGCGGCCGCACCGCCGGAGGAGCCGCCGGCCATCCGCGTGGTGTCCCAGGGCGTCACGGCCGGCGGCCGGCCCTCGGGCTCGGTGTAGCAGGGCGAGCCGAACTCCGGGGTGCTCGTCTTGCCGAGGCTGACCAGGCCGGCCTCCTCGATCGCGAGCGTCACCGCGTCGGAGACCTCGGGCACGAAGCCCGCGAAGGCCGGCGAGCCGAAGGCCGTCGGCACCCCCCGGGTCAGGTTGAGGTCCTTGATCGCCGTCGGTACGCCGGCCAGCGGCGACGCGCCGTCCCCGACCGGGCCGACGGCGGCCACCTCCCGGGCCCGGCGCCGCGCGGCGTCGGGGTCACGGAAGGCGAACGCGCCGTCGACGTACTCCTGCGGGAGACGCGCGGCGCGCTCGAGGTAGTGCTCGGTGAGCTCGTCGGGGCTGACCTCGCCGGAGCGGATCAGGGCACCCTGCTCGAGGGCGGTCAGGTCGTGGAGTTCGGCCACGACCCGACCGTAGTCCCTGGGCGGGCGGCCGGATCAGGCGGCCGTGACCTCGGGGGTGAACTCGACCAGCGTGCTCAGCGCGGCGAGCAGCTTGGCGCGGACCTCGGGGTCGGTCAGCGGGTCGACCTCGACGGCCGGCTGCGAGACGGTGACGTCCTCGACGACGACGGCACCGGCGATGCCGGCGGAGCGAGCGGTGTCGCCGTGGGCCCACTTGCCGCCGTACGGCGTCGGGGTCGCACCGATGACGCCGAAGGGCTTGCCCACGATGGCGCCGGCGCCGTAGGGGCGCGAGATCCAGTCGATGGCGTTGTTGAGGACGGCCGGCATGGTGCCGTTGTACTCGGGCGTGACGGCGAGGACGCGGTCGGCGGAGGCGACGCGCTCACGCAGGGCGGCGGCCGCGGCGGGGGCGGTCGGGCCGTCGATGTCCTCGTTGTAGAAGGGGACCTGGTCCAGGCCCTCGACGATGTCGAGGGTCACGCCCTCGGGAGCCTCGTCGCGGAGGATCTCGGCGAGCTTGCGGTTGAGGGAGTCGGCGCGGAGGCTGCCGACGAGCACGGCGACGCGGGTGGCGGTGGTGTCAGTCATGGTGGTCGAAACGGACCGCGGTCCGCTTCCATTCCCCGATCGCGGGAAAGATTTTCGAGGACGGCTGTCGGCAGGCCCGCCTAGGCTGGCGGGACCATGCCGAAGGACCTCCCCCTGCTCACCGCGGCGCCCCCCGAGCGCCGCGACGCGGCCCGCAACCGCCAGGCGCTGCTCGATGCGGCGGCCGAGCTGATGGGCGGCTGTGGCGTCGAGGCGCTGACGATGGACGCGCTCGCCGCGCAGGCCGGGGTCGGCAAGGGCACGGTGTTCCGGCGCTTCGGCAGCCGCGAGGGGCTGATGGCCTCGCTGCTCGACCACCGCGAGGCCGCCTGGCAGGCCGCCGTCATCAGCGGTCCCCCGCCCCTGGGCCCGGGCGCGCCCCCACGCGAGCGGCTGCACGCCTTCGGCGCCTCCCGGATGCGCCTGCACCTCGACCAGGCCGCCCTCATCGAGGCCGCCGGGCGGACCTGGGGCGAGAACCACGCCGTTCTCGGCTTCGCCAGCATGCACGTGCGCCTGCTGCTCACCGAGCTCGGCGTCGAGGGCGACCTCACCTACCTCTCGACGGCGCTGATCGCGCCGTTGAGCGTGCCGGTGCTGCGCCAGCAGCTCCACCACGGCATGAGCGAGGAGCAGATCCTGGCGGGGTGGCAGGACCTCGTCGCCCGGGTCGTCGGCTGAGCGGACCGCGGGCCGTCAGTCGACGTGGTGGCGGAGCAGGCCGTAGGTCAGCCCGTCCACCAGGGCCTCCCAGGACGCCTCGATCATGTTCGCGCCGACGCCGACCGTCACCCAGCTCGACTCCCCGTCGGTGGTCTCGATGAGCACCCGGGTGATCGCGTCGGTGCCGTGGCCCTGGTCGAGGATGCGCACCTTGAAGTCGATCAGCTCGAACTTCGCGATCTCCGGGAAGGCCTGCACGATCGCCGTCCGCAGCGCCTGGTCCAGCGCGTTGACCGGGCCGTTGCCCTCCCCCGTCACGACGTAGCGCACGCCGGCCGCGGTGAGCTTGACCGTCGCCTCCGAGACCGCCTCCTCGCCCGGCTGGGCGTGGGTGAGGGTCTCGGTGATGACGCGCCAGCTCTCCACCTCGACGTACGACGGACGGCGCCCCTCCGCCTCCTCGATCAGCAACAGCTCGAAGGAGGCGTCGGCCGCCTCGAAGGTGTAGCCGCGGGACTCCATCTCCTTGACCCGCGCCGTGACCCGGTTGACGACGTCGGGCGAGTCGGACAGGTCGAACCCGAGCTCCTTGCCCTTCAGCTCGATCGACGCGCGTCCCGCCATCTCCGAGACGAGCAGGCGCATGTCGTTGCCGACGCCCGCCGGGTCCATGTGCTGGTAGAGGTCGGGGTCGACCTTGATCGCGCTGGCGTGCAGGCCCGCCTTGTGCGCGAAGGCGGACGTGCCGACGTAGGGCTGGCGGGCGGCGGGCGGCACGTTGGTGACCTCGGCGACCGCGTGCGCGATCCGGGTCGCCTCGGTGAGCAGGCCCGGCGGCAACACCTGCCGGTCGAGCTTGAGCTCGAGGTTCGCGACGACGTTGACGAGGTCGGCGTTGCCGGTGCGCTCGCCGTAGCCGTTGATGCAGCCCTGCACGTGGGTCGCGCCCGCCTCGACGGCGGCGAGGGTGTTGGCGACGGCGAGGCCGGTGTCGTTGTGGCAGTGGATGCCGACCCGCACGCCGGTCGTCTCGATCACGTCGTGGACCACGTCGGAGACCCAGCCGGGCAGCATCCCGCCGTTGGTGTCGCACAGGGCGACGACGTCCGCCCCCGCGTCGTACGCCGTGCGGAGGACCTCGAGGGCGTAGGCCCGGTCGAGCCGGTAGCCGTCGAAGAAGTGCTCCGCGTCGAGGAACACCTGCTGGCCCTCGGCCCGCAGGTGCCCGACGGTGTCGCGGACCATCGCGAGGTTCTCCTCGAGCGTGGTCCGCAGCGCCTTCTCGACGTGCCCGACGTGCGACTTCGCCACCAGGGTCACCACGCCGGCACCGCTGTCGCGCAGCGCCGCGACCAGCGGGTCGTCGGCGGCCCGGACGCCCGCGCGGCGGGTGGCGCCGAAGGCCGTCAGCCGCGCGTGCTTCAGGTCGAGCTCCGCCGCGGCGCGGCGGAAGAACTCGGTGTCCTTGGGGTTGGCCCCCGGCCAGCCGCCCTCGATGTAGCCCACGCCCAGACCGTCGAGCTGGCGCGCGATCGCCAGCTTGTCCGCCACCGTGGGGTTGAGCCCCTCCTGCTGCATGCCGTCGCGCAGGGTCGTGTCGTAGACGTGGAAGGAGCCGTGAAGATCGAGCTGCTGGTTCATCGGGGATCTCTCGGGTGGGCGTCACAGGGCAAAACAAAAGCCTCCCGGGCAACGAGAGGCTGGCGCGTCCGGGGCGGGCGGACGCGCTAGGTAATGAGGGACGTGCCGGTGGTCACAGGCTCAGTGTGCCACGTCCGGGCACCGGTCCGGCTCAGAGTCCGAAAGGGCCCTCGGCCCACGGCAGCCAGCTCACGCCGCGCCCCGCGACCAGGACGCCGAGCACCGCGGCCACCGCCAGCAGGCCCGCGCAGGCGAACAGCCACGGCAGCGTGCTGCGGCAGGCGGGGACGAGCACCCGGGACACCGGCGACCGGAACCGGCTGCTGCCGGGGCCCGACCACAGCGCCACCCCGAGCGTGGCACCGCAGGCCATCAGGGTGCTCGGCACGTCGAGCGCCAGCGCGTAGCAGATCAGGCCCGCCGCGGCCCCGAGCCCGACGCTCCACGTGACCAGCACGACGGTGCCGGTCACCGCACGGAGCAGGTGCCAGGGGCTGGAGGTCACCAGGCGCAGGCCGTCGTACCACTTGGCCCCGCGGACGGTACGACGCTCGGCCACCGCCGACGCGGCCAGCGAGCCCGCGCGCAGCAGCCACACGGCGAGCACCACCAGCGCCGTCGCCACCCAGGGCGCCGCCGCGAACGCCGCCCCCAGGGCGAGCGCGCCGGCGCCGATCGCGGTCCAGCGGCGCAGCCGCTCGGGCAGCGGCACCGGCGGCTCCTGGCCGAAGGGGGCGTCCGGGTCGAAGCCGTGCTGCTGGTCCCAGTCGGCCTCCATCCGGCGCAGCGCGTCCGGGGCCACGGTCGGCGGGGCGGGGTCCTGGTGCAGGGTCGGCGGCGGCGGAGGCGGCGGGGGCGCCAGCGACTCCGGCACGGTGCGCGGCGTGGCCGGGCCCGCCGGTGCGGGCGGCGACACCCCGGCGGGTCCCGCCTGCGCGGCGAGCGCCAGCGGCAGGGTGAAGTCGTCCTCCGCCGCGGCGGGCGCCTCGAAGAGCGCGCCCGGCGGCGGGGCCGGCGGCAGGTCGGGACGGGTGCTCAACGGGCGCAGCCAGGCCAGCACCTCGTCGAGCAGCGGCCGCTCCAGCGGGTCCGGGTGCAGCGCGGCGGCGAGCACGTCGGCCATCGGCTGCGCGATCCCGCTGAGGTCGTGCTCGCCGCGCCGGGTCCGGTCCATGACGGCCATCGCCGGGCCGCGGCCGTAGGGGGCACGGCCGGTGGCGGCGTACGCGACGGTCGCCGCCCAGGCGTGCACGTCGGCGGCGGGGGTCGCCTCGTCGCCGTACAGGATCTCGGGGGCGAGGTAGCCCGGCGTGCCCAGCAGCCAGCCGGTCTGGGTGATCCGGATGTCGTCGGCGACCCGGGCCAGCCCGAAGTCGATGAGGATCGGCGTGCGCCCCTCCATCAGCACGTTGCCGGGCTTGACGTCGCGGTGCAGCACGCCGACCGCGTGGACGGCGGCGAGCCCCTCGGCGAGGCAGCCGGCCAGCCAGCTCAGGTCGGGCCCCTCGACGGGTCCCTCGGTCGCGACGTGCTCGTGCAGCGAGAGGCCGGGGACGTAGCGGGTCACGACGTACGGCACGTCCGCCCACGGGTCCGCGGCCAGCATCTCGGCCACCCAGGGGCTGCGGATGCGGGTCAGCGAGCTGACCTCGCGGGCCAGGCGGCCGCGGGCCTCCTGGTCACCGACGATCTGCGGGCGCAGCACCTTGAGCGCGACCCGGCGCCCGTCGGAGCCGCGGGCCAGGTGCACGATCCCCATGCCGCCCTCGCCCAGGCGGGTCAGCAGCGTGTAGTCGCCCACCCGGGTGGGGACGCCGCTGTCGGGTCGCATCGTCACGCAGCGAGGTTACCCGCGCCGGCCCCGCGGAATCAGCGGGCGCGCGGTCGGGCCAGCGTCACCGTGCCCGCGACCACCACGACCAGGCCCAGGAAGAGGACGCCGACGCCGGCGAGCGGGATGTCGGCGCCGTCGGCCGGCAGGCTCAGCAGGTACGCCTCGGCGCCCGCGACGGCGAGCGCACCGAGGCCGGTCGCGAGGGCCGCCGGGCGGCGGACCTCCGCCCGCCGCAGCGCCGTGCCGAGCAGGACGACCAGGACGACGGCGAGGACGGCGGCGACCGCGACGACGACCCGGTCCCCGGCGCGCGGAAGCGCGACCAGGGCGGCGAAGGACAGCACGACGGCTGCGGCGAGGAGACGGGCGGGCAGGACCAGGGTGGAAGTGCTCATGGCCGGATGCTCGCGGGCCGGGAGGCGGCTCGGGAGGGTAGGGATACTCAGGTCCGCGCGTCGAGCTCGGCCAGGAGCCGCTTCGGTGCGATCCGCCGGTACGACGCGTCCACCAGCTCCGCCACCTCCGTCCAGTCCGTCGCGGGGTCGGCGAGGTCGAGGGCCCGTCCGCCGGAGGGGCCGTAGTAGGCGGGCACGAAGAAGCGCTCGTCCGCGTCGAGCGCCGGCAGGTCGACCGGGTCGGGGGTGAAGATCAGCGCGCTCGGCACCATCCGGTGCTCCCCCGGCCGGATCTTCTCGCTCCCGCCGAAGACGGCGAACACCTTGCCCGCGAAGAAGTTCGGCCGCCCGTGGCTGACCCGCTCCTGCGCGCCCGGCAGCGCCAGGCAGATCCGGCGCAGCTCGGCGAGTCCCGGGTCGTCGTCGCTGAACACGATCGGGTGGGCCATCGCGTCGCCTCAGTCCGCGAGAGCGCCGGGCCGGACGGTGACCGGGAAGGGCGCGCGGGCCGTCCAGGTCTCCTCCGCGGCCACGTCGGCCACCTGGGCGTAGCGACCGCCGACCAGCTCCCAGGCCAGCAGGCGCAGCTCGAACGGGTCGACGACCCAGTACGACGGCACGCCGGCCCGCTCGTAGCGGCTGAACTTCGTGGTCAGGTCGTAGAGCCGGTTCGACGGCGAGAGCACCTCGACGACGAGCAGCGGAGCGCCCTCGAAGTAGCGATCCTCGACCCGGCGCCCGACGAAGACGTCGGGCTCGACCCACGTGTGGTCGTCGATGATCGCTCCCGCCGGCGCCTGGATCGCCCAGAGCCCGGGCGGCGACGCGTCGTTCAGAAGTCGCCAGAGCTGCGAGGCGACGTAGGCGTGCCTGAGCTCAGCCGGCGGCATCGCGATCAGCAGCCCGTCGATCAGCTCGTAGCGCGGGCCCTCGACCGGCAGCTCCAGCAGGTCGGCGACCGTCAACGGCCTCCCCTGCGGCGCCCAATCCAGGTCCGACTCCAACGTCATGTCCACCATCGTGCCCCACCCTCCCGAGAGATGTCATGGCCCGATGCTGCCCCATCGCGCCCGCCTCCCGGCCCGTTCTCCACAGGCCCCGCCCCCGCGCTCCTAGACTGCGCCACGTGCCGATCCTGCTGACGCTGCTCGACGGCGTGCGCTGGGACGGCACGCCGGTCGCGGGCGAGCGGCCCCAGGCACTGCTCGCCGCGCTCGCCGGCGCCGGGCGCACCGTCGGCACCGACCGGCTGGTCGACCTGGTGTGGGGCGAGGACGTCCCCGCCAACCCCGCCAAGGCGCTGCAGGTGCTCGTCTCCCGGGTCCGGTCGGTCCTCGGCGCCGACGTCCTGCTGACCGACGGGGACGGCTACCGGCTGGCCCTGGCCGCCGAGCAGGTCGACGCACGGCAGCTGCGGACCCTGGCCCGGCAGGCCGCGCGCACGCTCGCCACGGATCCCGCCGCGGCGGCCACCCTCGCCGAGCAGGCCCTCGCCCTGGCCCCCGCCGGCGTGCCCGAGCCCGCGCCCGGTCCGCTGGCCGACCTGCGGCACGCCGCCGAGGACGACCTGCGCGACGCCGCGGTCGTCCGCGCCCGCGCCCTGGCCCGGTCCGGACGACCCGCCGAGGGGCTGGCGGGCCTGGAGGAGGCGGCCCGCGCCGTACCGGGGGACGAGGGGCTGCTCGTCGACCTGCTCCGCGCCGAGGCGGCCGTGCGCGGCCCGGCCGCCGCGCTGGAGCGCTTCGCGGCCTACCGGTCCGGGCTGCGCGATCGCCTCGGCAGCGACCCCGGTCCCGCACTGCAACGGGTGCACGGCGAGCTGCTCGCGATGGACAGCCCGGTCCGGGAGGGGCTGCGCTACGCCACAGGTCCCCTGTTCGGCCGCGACGACGACCTGCGCACCGTCGAGGGACTGCTGACCACCGCCCGGGTCGTCTCCGTGGTCGGCCCGGGCGGTCTCGGCAAGACCACGCTCGCCCACAGCGTCGCCCGCGCCGCGACCCAGCCGGTGGTGCACTTCGTCGAGCTCGTCGGGGTCACCGCGCCCGAGGACCTGGTCGGCGAGATCGGCTCCGCGCTCGGCGTGCGCGACTCGGTGGCCGGGCGTCGCACCCTCACCCCCGAGCAGCGCGCCGATGTCCGCGCCCGCATCGCCCAGCAGCTCGACCAGGCGCCGACCCTGCTCGTGCTCGACAACTGCGAGCACATCGTGGCGGCGGTCGCCGACCTCGTCGCCTTCCTCGTCGCCACCACCCGCGAGCTGCGGGTGCTCACCACCACGCGGGCACCGCTGGCGATCTCCGCGGAGCGGGTGCACCTGCTCCCCCACCTGGGTACGACGGACGCGGTCGACCTGTTCCGCACCCGCGCCGAGGCCGCCCGGCCCGGCGTACCTCTGGACGAGGAGGCGGTCCGGGCCATCGTCGACCGGCTCGACGGCCTCCCCCTGGCCATCGAGCTGGCGGCCGCGAAGGTCCGGGTGATGAGCCCGGCGGAGATCTCGCGCCGCCTCGACGACCGGTTCCGGCTGCTGCGCGGCGGTGACCGCAGCGCCCCCGACCGCCATCGCACGCTGCTCGCGGTGATCGAGTGGTCCTGGCGGCTGCTGGAGGAGCGGGAGCGGCGGGCGCTGCGCTACCTGTCCGCCTTCCACGACGGGTTCACCCTCGACGCGGCCGGCGCCGTGCTCGGGGAGGACGCCCTCGACGCCGTCGAGGACCTCGTCGACCAGTCCCTGCTCGTGGTGACCGCCACCGGCGAGGAGACCCGCTACCGCGCCCTGGAGACGGTGCGCGAGTTCGGCCGCCTCCAGCGGGAGGCCACCGGGGAGTCGTCGAAGGTGGCTGCCGCGCTGCAGGCGTGGGCCGTCGAGCTCGCCGCGCGGGAGGGTGCGCGCCTGTTCAGCCCCGACCAGGTCGAGGCGATGGCCCACCTGCGCACCGAGGAGACGAACCTCGCCGACGTCCTGCGCGACGCGGTCGCGGCCGGCGACCCGGACGCCGTCGCCGTGCTCTTCGCGACCCTCGGCGGCTACTGGTCCATCAGCGGCGACCACTTCCGCAGCATGTCCCTGACCTCCGCCATCGCGAGCACGCTGCACGGCTGGGAGCCCCCGCCGGCGCTGGCCGACACGGCACGCGCGGCGCTGTGCGTGGCCCTGTTCAGTGCCCGCTTCACCGGCTCCGCCGACGCCGAGCAGCTCGTGGGCCAGCTCGCGGCGCTCGGCCCGGGCGAAGGCGCCCGCTCGCTCGCCGCCCTGGTGCGGGTCACGCTCGCGCAGACCGAGGGCATGGCCACCGACCTCACCCCCCTCCTCGACGACCCCGACCCCTGGGTGCACTGCCTCACGCTCCAGTGGGCCGCCCACCAGTGGGAGAACACCGGCGACCCGCGCCGCGCGGTCGCGGCCCTGCACGAGGCGCTGCCGCTCGTGCGCGCCGAGGAGGGCCCGTGGCGCCGGGCGATGATCGACGCCCAGCTCGCGGAGCTGCACGCCCAACTCGGCGACCCGGCGCTGGCCGCCGCCCACGCGCAGGCCGCGCTACCGGTGCTCGACCGGCTGGGCGCCTCCGACGACGCGATCCAGAGCCGGTCCATCCTGGCCATGGCGGCGATGATCGCCGGCGACCTCACCGCCGCCACGGCGATCGTCGAGGAGATCAGCACGCTCGCCCCGACCGGCCTGCCGGGCGGCGACGTCGCGATCCTCACCAGCCGCGCCCAGCTCGCCCTCGCCACCGGCGAGGTCGCGACGGGCCTGGCGCTGCACCGCCGCGCCGCCGCCGCCAGCCGCTCCCTGCGCCTGCCCGGCTCCGAGGAGGGGGCGACCCCGTGGGCGCTCTCCGGCGAGGCCGTCGCCGTGTCCGCCTTCGCCCTCCACGGCAGCGGCGAGGAGGGTGCCGACCTGCACGACGCGCTGGCCGCCAAGGCGCTCGACGCCCTCGACCCCGAGCGGCCCTTCATGGACTACCCGATCGGCGGGCTCGTCCTCTTCGCCCTCGGCCTCTGGGCCCTGCTGCGCACCGACCGCCCCGCCGGCGACGCGGTGCGGGGGCTGGTCCTCGCCGACCGCTTCGCCTACTACCGCTTCGCCCCGACGATGCAGTGGGAGCAGGCCTGCCGGCTGTGCGAGGAGCGCGCGCCCGGCGTACGGGCGTCGGTCGAGGCGGAGTACGACGAACGGCGCGGACCCGACCTGCTGGTCGAGGCCCGCGCCGCCGTACGACGCCTGCTGTAGTCACATCTTGCGCGCGTAGGTCCGCACGGCCAGCGGGGCGAAGAGCGCCACCACCAGGGCGCAGCCGAGCAGTGCCCAGCCGACCTCGCCGGTGAGGCTGCCCTCGTTCATCAGGTCGCGCACCGCGGTGACGACGTGCGAGACCGGGTTGACCTTCACGAACGCCTCCAGCCAGCCGGGCAGGGTGTCCATCGGGACGAAGGCGTTGGACAGGAAGGTCAGCGGGAACATGATCATCATGCCGATCCCCTGCACCGCCTGGGCGGACCGGGCGACCGTGCCCAGCCAGCAGAAGATCCACGACAGCGACCAGCCGGCGAAGACCGTCAGCGCCCAGCCGGCGAGCACGCCACCGACACCGCCGCCCGGCCGGTAGCCCATCGCCAGGCCGACCAGGATCGTGATCGTCGCCGCCGTGCCGTAGCGGATCAGGTCCGCCAGCATCGGCCCCGCCAGCGGCGCGATCCGGGCGATCGGCAGCGACTTGAAGCGGTCGAACACCCCCTTGTCCATGTCCTCGCGCATCTGCGTGCCCGTCGCCATGCAGGCGGTCAGGGCGGTCTGGGCGAGGATCCCGGGGATGATCAGCGGCAGGTAGTCCGCGACCGAGCCCGACACCGCGCCGCCGAAGATGTAGGCGAACATCGCGGTGAACAGGATCGGCTGCAGGGTGACGTCGAAGAACTGCTCGGGGTTGCGGCGCATCTTCTTCGTCGCCCGCCAGGCCATGGCGAGGGTCTGGTCGACGGTGTCGCGCAGCGAGGGCCGCGCGGCGAGCGGACGGTCCACGGTGGTCGCGGCCGGGGCCGCGGTGGTCTCGGGCAGCAGCGTGGTCATCAGGCCACCTCCTGGTCGTCGTGCTTCTCGTGGGTCTCGTCCTCGGCGTGGTGGCCGGTGAGGGTCAGGAAGACCTCGTCGAGGGTGGGCTGGCGGACGGCGGCCGTGGTGATGTCCACCGCGCCCTGGCGCAGCGCGATGAGGACGTCCGCCGTCTGGTTGGCGTCGCTCAGCGCGATGGTGAGCCCGCCCGCCTCCGGGGTCAGCGCGGGCGCCTCGCCGAGCACTCGCTCGACGATCTCCGCGGCCCGCCCGGTCTGCTCGCGCTCGGCCATCCTCAGGTGCAGGGTCGAGCTGCCGACGCCGGCCTTGAGCTGGTCCGGCGTCCCCTCCGCGACCTTGCGGCCACGGTCGATGACGGCGATCCGGTCGGCGAGCTGGTCCGCCTCGTCGAGGTACTGCGTCGTCAGCAGGATCGTCGAGCCCTGCGCCACCAGCTCCCGGATGGTGTCCCACATCTGGCCGCGGGTGCGGGGGTCCAGCCCCGTCGTCGGCTCGTCGAGGAAGATCAGCGGCGGCCGCGCGATGAGGGAGGCGGCGAGGTCGAGGCGGCGGCGCATGCCGCCGGAGAAGTTCTGGATCTGGCGGTCCGCCGCCTCCTCGAGCCCGAAGCGTCCGAGCAGGTCGGCCGCCGTACGCCGGGCCTGGCGCGTCGACTGCCCGAGCAGGCGGCTGAACAGGATGAGGTTCTCGGCGCCGGTCAGGTTCTCGTCGACCGAGGCGTACTGGCCGGTGACGCCGACCAGCTGGCGGATCTTGTGCGGCTCGCGTCGTACGTCGACCCCGAAGATCTCCGCCTCGCCGCCGTCGATCGGCAGCAGCGTGGCGAGCATCCGCAGGGTGGTGGTCTTGCCGGCACCGTTGGGGCCGAGGACGCCGAAGATCTCCCCGGGGCGCACCTCGAGGTCGATGCCGTCGACGGCGTTGACGTCGCCGAAGGTCTTCACGAGACCCTGGGCCCGCACCGCGTGGGTCGTGGTCATGGTCGCTCCTTCTCGCCGGGGATCGACCCGGCTGATGGGAGGAGCGTGGCCCCGGGCGGTTTCACGGTGGTTTCACCGGACCTTCACCGGGGGCCGGGCGGTCACGTGGGCGGCCACGTCCGCGTCTCCGGCCCCGCGCGGGGCACTGCTCGGCGGCTTCGACGGGGACCCCACCGCCGGCGTCGGCCTGCTGCGCGACGGAGACCTCGCTCGCGAGCCGGCGGCACCCCGAGGCGCCGGCGAGCAGTGCCCCGCGCGGCGCCTGTCGACGCACACGTGGCCGCCGCCGAGCGGTGCCCCGGACGGGCGCCGGAGACGCACACGTGGCCGCCCCCGAACCGGGAACGGCCACGCGTCAGGCGGAAGGGGTCAGGAGACCCGGTGCATCCAGCCGAAGGTGTCCTCGTTGCGGCCCAGCTGCACCCCGACGAGCGCCTCGCGGATCCGCATGGTGAGGTCCTGGCTGGCGGGGGCGGGCACCTCGCCGCCGTCGTACTTCAGCGAGCCGACGGGGGTGACCACCGCGGCGGTGCCGCAGGCGAAGATCTCGGTGATCCGGCCGCTGGCGACGCCCTCGCGCCACTCGTCGATGCCGAACTTGCGCTCGGTGACCTGGTGGCCCATCTTGCCGGCGAGCTCGATGATCGAGGAGCGGGTGATGCCCTCCAGGATGGTGCCGGTCTCGGGGGTGACGATCGAGCCGTCGTCGAAGACGAAGTACATGTTCATCCCGCCGAGCTCCTCGACGTACCTGCCCTCCTGGGCGTCGAGGAAGACCACCTGGTCGCAGCCCTGGGCGTAGGCCTCCTGCTGGGCGACGAGCGAGGAGGCGTAGTTGCCACCCGTCTTCGCGGCACCCATGCCGCCGCGGCCGGCGCGGGTGTACTCCTCGGTGAGCCACAGGGTGACCGGCTTGATGCCGCCCTTGAAGTAGGCGCCGGCGGGGCTGCTGATGACCATGAAGGTGACGTGCTGCGCGGGACGCACACCGAGGAACTTCTCGGAGGCGAACATGAAGGGCCGCAGGTAGAGGCTCTTCTCCCCGCCGTCGGGGTTGCCGGGCACCCAGCGGGCGTCGACCTTGACGAGCTCCTCGACGGCCTGGAGGAAGTCGGGCACCTCGAGCACGGGCAGGGCGAGGCGGTGGCTGGAGCGCTTCATCCGCTCGGCGTTGGCCTCGGGGCGGAACAGCCACAGCGAGTCGTCGGCGTGGCGGTAGGCCTTCATCCCCTCGAAGGTCTCCTGCGCGTAGTGCAGGACGGCCGCGGCGGGGTCGAGGGTGATCGGTCCGTAGGGCGTGATGCGCGCGTCGTACCAACCCTGCTCCGGAGTCCACTCGACGGTGAACATGTGGTCGGAGAAGTGCGTGCCGAAGCCCGGGTTGGTCAGGATCTCTGCCAGCCGGGCGTCGTCGGTGGGGTGCGCAGAGAGCGTGGTGGTGATCTGCATGGTCAAGAATCTAGTCCTCTCGGGGCGTGGGTACGAGTTGACGACGTGACCCACGCCACCGGAGGTCCGTAGGCGTGGATCAGCCGGCTACTCGGGCCGCGATCGCGTCGCCCACCTCGGGGGTACGACGCTGCGTGGCCGGGTCCCGCTCGGTCAGGTCGGCGAGCACGGCGGCCTCGATGCGGGCGGCCGCCTCGGGGTGGCCGAGGTGGTCGAGCAGCAGCGCGCCGGACAGGATCGCGGCGGTCGGGTCGGCGACGAGCTGGCCCGCGATGTCGGGGGCCGAGCCGTGGACCGGCTCGAACATCGAGGGGGCGGTGCGGTCCGGGTTCACGTTGCCGGACGCGGCCAGGCCGATGCCGCCGGTGATCGCGGCGGCGAGGTCGGTGACGATGTCGCCGAACAGGTTGTCGGTGACGATGACGTCGAAGCGCTGCGGGTCCGTGGCGAGGTAGATCATCACGGCGTCGATGTGGCTGTAGTCGGTCGTGACGTCGGGGTACTCCTTCGCCACCTCCTGGAACAGCCGCCACCAGACGGAGCCGGCGTTGACGAGCACGTTGGTCTTGTGGACCAGGGTGAGCTTCTTGCGCGGGCGCTTCTGGGCGCGGGCGAAGGCGTCGCGGATGACCCGCTCGACGCCGAAGGCGGTGTTGACCGAGACCTCGGTGGCGACCTCGGCCGGCGTACCGACGCGCAGCGCGCCGCCGTTGCCGGTGTAGGGGCCCTCGGTGCCCTCACGCACGACGACGAAGTCGATCTCGCCCTTGCCGAGCACGGCGTCCGACAGCGGCGCGACCGAGCCGGGGTAGAGCCGCGAGGGACGCAGGTTGACGTAGTGGTCGAGCTCGAAGCGGAGCTTGAGCAGCAGGCCGCGCTCGAGGATGCCCGGCGGCAGGTTCGGGTCGTTGGGCTTGCCGCCGACCGCGCCGAGCAGGATCGCGTCCTGGCCCTTGATCTCGGTGAGGACCGACTCCGGCAGCACCTCGCCGGTGGCCAGGTAGCGCTCGGCGCCCAGGTCGTACTGGGTCCGGGCGAACTTCAGCTCCGCGGGGGCGGCGACCTCGAGGACCTTGAGGGCCTCGGCGGTGACCTCGGGACCGATGCCGTCTCCGGGGATGACGGCGAGGTCGACCTGTCCGGTCGCGGGCGTGAAGGGGGTGGCGTCGGTCATGGCAAAAGGCTAGTTGTCGTCCGGGAGGGCGTCGTCGCCGTCTCGCAGGTCAGTCCCGAACGCGAGGTCCGCGTCGCGCAGGAAGGGCTGCTCGGGGTCGTGGCGGGCGGGCCCCCACTCCGAGGAGCCGGCGGTGAGGCTGGCGTAGCCGGTGGGGTTGGTACGACGGTCGGTGCTGAACATCGCTGGTCTCTCCTGGGTGAGCTGGGAAGCGGGTGCAGGGCGGGCTGTGCGGGGTGAAGCGGGTGGTGCGTGCCCTGACCTCTCCCACCGCGGCGGGTGGGCGTCAGCTCGTGGGTCTCACGTGGAGTCGACTGCGTCGGTGAGGCGGATCGCGCCGAGACTGTCCGGGAACAGTGCCGATCGGTGGTCCCGCCGCGGTGCGTCGGAGAGGCGCCAGGGCTTCAGTTGGATCGAGAAGCCCGACGCGGTATCGGGAAACGCCGCAATCACCGCGGCGAGGTGGCCTCTCTCAGGCCTCGCCGCGGCGCACGATTACGAGAAGAGCGCTCCGCATGATGGGGCAACAGTACGCCGTGCGGGCGCTCCTGTCCCGGGACGTCCCACGATGCGGGCGTGTCGTGCGTGTTCGCCATCCGAGATCGCGGTCCCGCCCCTTGAACGGAGGGTGAGACTCGAACCATGAGCGCGCCCCCCGATCTGCCTGCCGTGGTCACCCGCGCGTTCGACGTCTCCCGCCGCGCGGGCTACGTCTCGTTCTGCCGCAACGAGACCGGCCGCCTGCTCGCCGCGCTCGCCGCGACCCGCGAGGGCACGATGGCCGAGTTCGGCACGGGCTGCGGCGTCGGTACGGCCTGGCTGCGCTCCGGCGTGCGCAACGACAAGGCCCGCATCATCACCGCCGAGCTGGAGCCGCGCCTCGCGGCGGCGGCCAAGGAGATCTACACCGACGACCCGCAGGTCGACGTCCTCGAGGCCGACTGGTCGACCCTGATGGACAAGGGCCCGTTCTCGCTGCTGTTCCTCGACTCCGGCGACCCGTCCGCGGTCCGCGTCGACAAGATCGCCGACCTGGTCGAGCCCGGGGGCATCGTCGTCCTCGACGACTTCGTCCCCTGCGAGATGTGGCCCCCGATCACCGGCGGCCGGGTCGACACGCTGCGCGAGGAGTGGCTGACCGACGAGCGCTTCACCACCGTCGAGGTGATGGTGGCGCCCGACGCCTCGGCCCTCATCGCCACCCGGCGCTGACGCGGACGCCGCGCCGGGAGGCCACAGGCCGGGGGCTCAGTCCTCCCCCGCCGCCTTCCGCGCGTCGTTCGCGACGTTGCGGGCGCTGGTGGAGCGGCCGAGCGCACGGACCTCGGCGTCCATCCGCGGCAGGATGTCGGGGACGAGGCGGAGCACCGGCAGGTTGCCGACCGCGGAGTTGATGACGTTCCGGTTGAGGCCGGCGCCGCGGACCCAGCCGGGGCAGTACACGTGCCGCGAGCGCTTCTCGACGCCCTTGACGAACGCCTTGACGCAGGACTCGACGTCGGTGGTCTTGTTGAGCGGCGGCGGGAGCTTGCTCAGCAGCTCCTGGAAGGTCGGCAGGTCGCTCTTGGCGTCCTGCACGAGCGGGGTGTCGATCCACGACATGTGCGCGCAGCCGACACCGATGCCGAGGTGGGTGACCTCGAGGCGCAGCGCGTTCGCGAAGTGCTCGACGCCGGCCTTGCTGGCGTTGTACGCCGCCAGGCCGGGCGCGGCCGCGAAGGCCGCCAGCGAGGAGACGACGAGCAGGTAGCCCTTCGTCTTCTCCAGCTCGGGGATCGCGGCGCGGGCGGTGTTGAAGACGCCGACGACGTTGATGTCGAGGGTGCGCTGGAAGGCGGCGGGGTCGATGGCGAGCACCGATCCGTAGCTGGCGATGCCCGCGTTGGCGAGCACGGTGTCGATCCGGCCGAAGCGCTCGACCGCGGCGGCGACGGCGGCCTCCATCGCGGCGAGGTCGGTGACGTCGGCGACCACCCCGAGGGCCTGGTCGGCACCGATCGCGGCGACGGCCTCGTCGAGCGCGGGGCTGTCGAGGTCGGTGAGCACGAGCCGGGCGCCGCGGGCCGCGAAGGCCTTCGCCGTCTCGAGGCCGATGCCCCGGGCGCCGCCGGTGATGAGGATGACCTGGTCGTTGATCGCCATGCGGCGATCGTGTCACAGGCGGCGGACCGGAGCACTCAGATCTCGCCCGGCTCGGCCCGGCGCACCACGATGCGGGTCCACGCCCCGAGGTAGACCCGGGCGTCGGGACCGATCTCGCGCTTCTCCCCCGCCGGGATCGGGTCCTTCGGCAGGGCACCGGTGGTGGTGCCGAGGTAGGTCCCGTTGGAGGAGCCGAGGTCCTCCACCCACCACCGCGCGCCGTCGGTGGTCAGCTGGCAGTGGCGGCGGCTGATGCCGTTGTCGGTCGTGAGGTCGATGTCGGGGTGGATCCCGCGGCTGCGCGAGGTGCGGCCGACGAGCACCGACGTCGCCCGCAGCGGTACGACGATCGGCACGCCCGCGGACGGCAGCGGGTCGCTCGACTCCTGGTCGGCGTACCAGTCCGGGTCGATCCAGACCTCCGCCACCCACGCCTCGGCCAGCGGCGGGGCCACCGGGGCCACCGGGGCCACCGGCGTGGGCACCGGCTCCGGCGCGGCGGCCGGCTCCGGTGCGGCGACGGCCGGGCTGTCCAGGTCGAGCGGCGAGGGGGTGACCGGCCGCGGCATCGAGCCGGTGGTGAAGTCGTAGCCGCACGCCTCGCAGAACAACGCGTTCGGGGGATTCGCGGCCTGGCAGTTCGGGCACGCGGTCGCGGTCGGCTCGGGCTCGGCGGCCGGCTGCGGCTCGGCAGCGGGGGCCGGCGACGGGCTCGCGCCGGCCGCGATGGGCAGCCCGCAGACGTCGCAGTAGTCGTCGGCCGCGGAGTCGTGACCGGCCGGACAGGTGCTGGTCACGAGGACTCCTTGCGGATCCGCGTCGTCTTGGTGGAGGCGGTGTCGAGGGCCATCTCGTCGGCCTTGTCGACGGCACGCTTGAGCCGGACCGTGCCGGTCTCCTCGCTCTCGACGTCGACGACCTTGCGCAGCTTGGAGGTGGCCTCGTCGTTGCCGGTCTCGGCGGCGAGCTGGACCGCCCGGCCGAGCTTGGTCGTGGCGGTCGCCTCGTCGCCGGCGGCCTTGGCCGCGAGACCCTCCTGGATCATCTGCGCGAGCTCGGCCTGGCCGGTGTAGTGCGCGACCTGCTGGTCGATGCGGGTGGTCAGCTCGGAGTTGCCGGACCAGGTCGCCTTCACCAGGCCCTGGGTGACGACGTCGTCGCCGATCGCGAGCTGGACCCGCGCGGCGAGCTGCTCCTGGCCGATCGCCTTGGCGGGCACCCGGATGGCGACGTGGTAGTCGCGCGACTCGTCGGCCCACGCGCCGGTCGGGTAGTCGCCGGTCAGCGGGTTGACGACGGTACGACGCGCGGTGAGGTCCTCCACGGTGGGCGAGACCTGGCGCACGAAGAGCACCTCCGCGCCCTGCGGCGTCCACACCCGCAGCGAGGCGTCCGCGACGCCGCGGGACATGGCGTTGCGCATGATCTCCTCGAACTGCGCGCGCATCTGGGCCGGGCTCGGGATGATGTCGACGGTGCCGAGCAGGGCCTGGGCGATCCGGCGGATCTCGGCGACCTGCCAGTCGGTGCCGGCGCCGCGGCAGTCGGCCTGGAAGTAGCCGGTGGCGCGGTTGATGGCGTCGTCGAGGCGGCCGGGGCGCTCCCGGTTCTCGCCGTCGGTCAGCAGCAGCACGTGCCGCTGGGTGACCTCGGGGACGGAGGAGAAGAGCTGGCCGGCGAGGTCGAGCCAGGTGCTGATGGCGGTGCCGCCGCTGCCGACGAACCGGCCGATCGCGGCGGCCGCGGCCTGGCGCGAGCTGGCGTCCATGCGCACCATGCCGGGGCCGCTGGAGACCTGCGGGAAGGCGAGCATGGCCCGGTCCGCGCCGGCGATGACGGCGAACCAGGTGCCGTCGACGATCTCCGCGAGCGCGGCCTGCGCGGCCTCCTTGGCGGCCGCCATCGTCGAGGGACCCATCGAGCCGGAGGTGTCGACGATGATGATCTCGCCGGCCGCCCCCGAGCCGGACTGGCCCGCGGTGCCCGCACCCGTGCAGGTGACGGTGACGATCGCGTTGACGTCGGTCCCGCCGTCGGGCAGGAACTCGTTCTGGTAGACGGCGGCGCTGAACTCAGCCATCGCTCGGCTCTCCTCCTGGGGTCGGCGTCCTGTCATTCTGCCCGAGGTCCACCCGGGCCAGGGCGGCGGTGATGTTGTCGTGCCCGCCGGCGCCGTTGGCGAACGCGACGAGGGCGAGCGCGAGGGCGAGCGGGTCGCTCGTCCCGGCGCCGTGGACCTGCGCCGCGATCGCCTCGGGGGTCGAGGCGTAGTTCCACAGCCCGTCGGAGCAGGCCAGCACCCAGCCGGGCTCGGCGACCTCCAGGACGCCGCCGGTCGGCACGATGTCCTCGGAGTCGCGGCCCAGCCACTTGGTGATCGCGTGCGCCTGCGGGCCGGTCTCGGCGACGACCCGGTCCACGCCGCTGGCGATCTGTGCCTGGGCGACGGAGTCGTCGACCGACAGCTGCACCGGTACGCCGGCGTCGGGGATCCAGTACGAGCGGGAGTCGCCGATGTTGGCCCAGGTGAGCCGGCCGCCCTCCACGACGACCGCGGTGAACGTGGCGGAGGCGGGGTTCGGCGAGTCCGGGTCGGTGACCGCGACGATGGCGGTGTTCGCGGCGGCGGCCGCGTCGGCGAACACCTTGCGCACGGCGGCGTCACGGCTCTGCGGCGTACCCATCCCGGCGGGCAGCGGCATCCGCAGCACCTCACGGGCGGCACGGGCGCCGGCGAGCGAGGCGACGTCGGAGTCGATGGAGTTGGAGACGCCGTCCATCACCACGAGGACGGCCCGCGAGCCCGGGGCCTCGCCGGCGAGGAGTGCCATGGCGTCCTCGTTGCGGTTCTTGCGCAGCGCCTTGTCGCAGACGCCGGCGACCCACGACGCCGGCTGCTCGCGGAAGTGGTCGCGCTCGCTGGGTGCCTTGGTGCCGCACTCCAGGCAGTAGAGGTCGGGGCCGACCTCTCCCCCGCACTCGGTGCAGGGACGGCGGCCCTGCGGGGCGGGCGGGTCGGGCAGGGCGGCCGCGGGCTTGCGGGTGGGCGCGCTGATCGGGGCGTCGCCCAGCGGGTGGTCGGCGGACACGGCGGCGACCGCGGGTGCCTCCGGGGCGGGCGCGGCGCCGAGCTGGGCCCCGCAGTTCTCGCAGAACCGCGCGCCCTCGGCGACCGCCGCTCCGCAGGTCGGACAGGTCACGTCAGGCTCCAGTTCCGCACGGCGTTGGCCTGGTTGACCAGGGACACCCGCTCCTCGAGGTCGATGGTGTCGCGGGCCAGCGCGCGCAGGGCGTTCTCCAGCCCGTCGCGCACGCCGACCTCGGTGGCCGCGACCGAGCCGATCCGCGCGCCGTCGGGCAGCTTCGTGCCGGAGGTGACGACAGGCAGGGCCTCGTTGAGGATCCGCACGGTGTAGCGCTGCCGGGTCTGGCCGTCGACGCTGGAGCCCTCGATCGTGCGCATCGCCTGGTCGAGGACGGCCAGGTCGTGCACGCCGCCGGACAGCAGCACCTCGGCGCGCTGCTGGCGACTCTCGGTGTAGCCGCGACTGGTGTTCGGCACCAGGTCGAGCGCGGCCACGGCACCGACGGTGTCCCGGCGCGCGGCGCGCACCCGGGCCATGCCGAAGGCGGCCGGCGGGACGTACGCCGCGTCCGTGGACGCGCACACCTGGTAGAGCCCCTCCGCGACCTCCGGCAGTCCGCCGCGCTCGCACGCGAAGGCCAGCGCCAGCTTCGGCGCGAGCTCACCGGGGACCTGCTGGTAGACCGCGTTGAACGACGCCTTGGCGGTCTCCCAGTCCTCGGCCTGGACCGCGGCGAGACCCTCGATCCACAGCGCCCGCCACTCCCACGGGTCGTCGGTGAGCAGGGCCTGCGCGTGCGCCCTGGCCGTGACGGGGTCGCGCAGGTCGAGGGCCGTGCGGGCCCGGGCCAGCCAGACCTCGGCGCTGTCCTCGGGCGCCTGCTGCAGGTCGACGAGACGCTGCTTGAGGTCGTCGGTGCCGATCGAGGAGAGCCAGGCGTACTGCGGGTCGGTGGTGTCCTCGCGCAGCGCCGGGAGCTGGCTCCACTCGGTGATCGGCCGGGCGGTCGCGGGCGAGGCGAAGAGCACCGAGGCCGCCGACGTCGTCGCCGTGCCCTGGCGCTTGCGGGCGACCACCTCGCGCAGCACGCCGAGCACCTGCGAGCGCATCTCGTCGACGGAGGCGAAGCGGTCGGCAGGGTCGGGCGCGCAGCACTTGGCGACGAGCTGGTAGAGCGAGTCGTACTGCTGGAACAGCGGGGTCGCGTCGACCGGCGGGAGGCTGTGCAGGTAGGTGCCCTGGTAGCCGCGGAACTCCATCGTCAGCACCACCAGGGTGCGCCCGATCGTGTAGATGTCGGAGGCGACCGAGGGGCCGATCTCGGCGACCTCGGGCGCCTGGTAGCCGACCGTGCCGTAGATCGCCGACTCCTCGTCGTCGATGCGGCGCACCCCGCCGAGGTCGATCAGCTTCATCGCGTCGCCGACCTGGATCATGTTGTCCGGCTTGAAGTCGCAGTAGACCAGGCCGAGGTCGTGCAGGTACTGGAAGGCCGGCAGCAGCTCGAGGATGTAGGCCAGCGCCTGGTCGACGGGCAGCGGGTCGTACTCGCCGTTGTTGGCGCTCATCCGCTGCTTGAGGATCTGCTTGAGGGACTTCCCGCCGACGTACTCCATGACGATGTAGCCCGCACCCTCGTGCGTCACGAAGTTGTAGATCTCCACGATCAGCGGGTGCTCGACCTGGGCGAGGAACTGCTGCTCGGCGATCGCCGCGGCCAGTGCGTCGGGGTCGCCGGAGTTGAGCAGGCCCTTGAGGACCACCCACCGGTTGGAGACGTTGCGGTCGCGGGCGAGGTAGATCCAGCCCAGGCCGCCGTGCGCGAGGGCGCCGGCGACCTCGTACTGCCCGGCGACCAGGTCGCCCGGCTGCAGCTTCGGCGTGAAGGAGAACTGCTGGCCGCAGTTGGGGCAGAAGCCCTCGCTGCGTCCGGGCTGGCCGTCGATGCTGCGCCCCACGGCGTGCCCGCACTTGGAGCAGGAGCGCTTCTCCTCCGGCACCTGCGGGTTCGCCATGATCGCCTTGGCGGCGTCCACCGGCGGTGCGGGCGGGACGACGGTGAGACCGGCGCCGAGCCGGGCCGAGCGCATCCGCTGCGACCCGGTGCGGGTACGACGCGTGGCGTAGCTGCCGGACGTACCGGCCCGCTTGGAGCCGATCGCCGCCGACTGCACGCGGCTCGCGGCGGTGGCGGAGGTGCCCTCGCGGCCCGACAGCGGCTGCGACTCCGCGATGGCGGCGGCCTCCGCGACGCGGGCGCCGGGCAGCGCGGGCGAGCCGCACACGTCGCAGTAGCCGTCGAGGATCTTGCCCGTGCAGCCGGGCTGCTGGCACGGGTCGCCGTTGGCGGCACGAGCGCGCTTGGACGTCGCGGCGGGCGCGACGCCTGCAGGGGCACCGAGCGAGGCACCCGGGGTGCTCACGGGCGCGCTCGCCGCCGGGGCGCTCGCGCCGGGCGCCGGGCTGTCGCCCGCCATCCCGCACACGTCGCAGTAGCCGTCGAGGATGCTCCCGGTGCAGCCGGGCTGGGTGCAGGCGGGTGCGCTCATGGCGTCTCCTTCGTGAGCCAGGTCTGGTACGTCGTGACGAGCTGCTGGGCGATGGCCATCGGGCACGGCCGGCGCGCGAGCAGGCCGCGGGCGGCCCGCTCGCTCTCGACGAGGTCGGGGTGGTCGGCGAGCCCGGCGGCGCGCGCCTTCGCGACGTAGCCGTCGAGCAGGCCGGTCAGCCGGGTGTGCTCCTCCAGCGCCGCGGCGTACGCGTGCTGGGCGACCTCCAGCGCCTGGGACACGCGGTCCAGGCGCTGCAGGTAGGGCTCGATCTCGTCGGGCGTCACCGGCACCGGGCCGAGCAGCTCCACGTCCGGTACGGCGTAGCGCGGGGCGGGGTCCACGGTCGCGACGCAGGTCGCGGCGAGCTTGTGCAGCGCCGCCTCCCGGGCCTCCAGGTCGGCGCGCAGCTCGCGGGCGGAGAGCACCTTGCTGCGGGCGTCGCGGCGCCGGGCGTTGCCGACGATGAGGTCGCGCTCGAAGGTGGTGGCCTCCGCCTCGATCGGCCCGAGCAGGCCGCCGACGTCGCCGCCACGCTCGGCCTTGGCGGTGATCACCTCCAGCCGCGAGAGCAGCGCGGCGAGGGTGCCGATCGCGGCGTCGCGGGAGTTCGCCGGCTCCAGGCCGACCTGGTCGCGGATCCGCTCCAGCTGGGCGCGCAGCTCCCGGATCCGGGCCGCGGAACGGTCCGCGCCGGGCACCAGCGCCAGGCGGGTGCGCAGCTGGCCGGTGAGCGCGTCGCACAGCCGGCCCGCCTCGGGCAGGGAGACCGCGAGTCCCCCGGGCAGCTCGGTGGCGCCGTCGAGCCGCCCCCAGATGAGTGCGGAGATCCGCTCACGCTCCTGCTGGAGCACGCGTCCGCCGTCCCAGGTCGCGAACACGAGCTGGTACCGGTCGGAGATCGCCTTCCACAGCGCCAGCGCGAGGGACATGTCCCCGGCCAGCTCTCCCCCGCGGCCCGCCCCGATGGCGGCCTGGTCGAGCTCGTCGAGCTCGGAGCGTCGTACCCGCAGCCAGGTGTCGAGCTCGCCGAGGTACTGCTGGATCGCCGCAGGGTCCAGCGCGTCCCCCAGCCTGCCGGGGGCGGTGGGTGAGGTGGTGGTCTGCTGCACGGTCACCGGCCGTACACCGGTTTCGGGGGCTTCGCGTCGCCGAGGTAGGCCTCGAGCCAGGTGTCGTAGGACCTCTGCCACGCGCCGTTCTCACGGCGCTCGTCGAGCACGGAGTTGATGAACGCGATGAGGTCGCGGTTGTCCTTGGCCACGCCCACGCCGTACGGCTCGGTGCTGAGGTTCTTCTGCTCGGGCACCTTGGCGTACGGGTCCTGGGCGGCGAGGCCGGCGAGCACCGTGTCGTCGCCGGTGATCGCGTCCACCTCGCCCTGCTGGAACTTCACCAGGCAGCCCGTGTGGTTCGGCGCCCCGACCGCCTCGGCCTCCGGCTCGATGGTCGTGATGTTGTCGATGCTGGTCGAGCCCGTGGGGGCGCACACCTTCTTCTTCGCGAGCGAGGCGACGCCCCGCTGCTCGAAGTCCGCGACGTCGTCGCTGCGGACGAGCACCTTCTGGGCCGCCTGGTAGTAGACGGCGGAGAAGCCGATCTGCTCCCAGCGGGTGCAGTTCATCGTCATGTTGCGCACGACGATGTCGACGTCACCGCTCTCGAGCAGCGGGATCCGCTGGGCGGCGGTGATCACCTCGAGCCGAAGGTCGACGTCGAGCGCCTCGGCGATGTCACGTGCCACGTCGATGTCGAACCCCTGGATCTCGAACTTCTCGAACGGGTTCGCGAAGCCGAGCTTGATGGTGTCGGCCGAGACGCCGACCACGAGCAGCCCCTTCCGCTTCAGCTGCTTGCGCGCTGCCGCCCGGTCGGGGTTCGGCGTGTACGACTGCGTGGCGTTGTCACACTCGACGGGCGCGGCCGCCGGCGGGGCCTCGCTCGTGGCGTCGTCCTGCGAGCCGGGGACGGTGGTGTCGTTATAGCCGCAGGCGCCGAGCAGGAGTACGCCGGCGGCGAGGACTGCCGCCACGCGCTGAGTCTGTCGTCGCGACCTCATGAGAACTCCCTCCGGCGCTCGCCGATGCCTCGCGCCACCGCGACAGCGGCGGCGATCCCGAACAGGACGGTGGCCAGGCCGAGGACCAGAGCGAGCCACCGCCAGCTGCGCAGATCCCGGGTCACCAGCTTCGACTGCTTCTCGGCGTCGGCCTTGACCGCGTCGTCGAACGCCGTGAACGGGGCGGTCGAACCCTTGGCGCCGGTGGCCGTCGCCAGCGTGCGGGCCTCGTTCCACTTCCCGGCGTCGTCGAGCCGCACGACCTCCTCGTGGCGCTGGCGGTAGGCGTCCCAGTCGGCCACGGCGTCGGTGCGGGCGAGCCCCTTCTCGACCTGGTCGGCCGCGGCCTGCCACTGCTCCTCGAAGGAAGCTCCGTTGCCACGCTTGATCAACCGCAGGCTCTCCAGTGACTTGGCGGAGTTGGCGGCCGTGCGGGTCTGCGCGAGCGACTTCGCCGCGGCGAACTCCTTGTCGCGAAGGCCGTCGTTCGAGCTGTCGCGGATCGCAGCACCAGCCACGGACACCACCGTCACGCCGAGCACGATGGCTGCGGCAACCACCAGGCCCCTGTTGAAGCGACGGTGAAACGCCTGGGCAAGACCTCGGTTGAGCCAGAAGAGCACGGCCAACGCGACGATGCCGACCAGCAGCAACCAGAACGGGTGCTGGCCCGCCATCGACCCCTCGGCGCGCTCGGTGTTGGCCTTCACGAGCGCGTCGAGGATCGGAAGCGCCTTCTGGTCGAGCTGGCTGTTCGCCCCGCTGAGGTACTCCGCGCCGATCGGGTAGCCCAGGCGGTTGTTGGCGCGCGCTTGGGCGACGGAGGTCGCGTATGCGGCGACCGCGACATTGAGATCCCGCAGCACCTTCTGGTCGTGGGGCTGAGCCTTGGCCGCGGCGGCGATCTGCTCCAGCACCTCGTTGATGGTCTTGTCGTAGTCGGCGCGCGTGTCGGGGTCCTCCAGGCCGCCGACCAGGAAGGCATTGGTGGCGAGGGCGTCCGCGTGCAGGAGCGACGACTGGATCTTCTGGACTCGACCCAGCTGCGCGGTGTCGTCGGCCGCGCGCCCGTCGGCCTGCCAGCTCAGCAGCTGCACGAGCGCACTGACCAGGCCGAAGACGATCACGACGCTCATCCCCACCAGCTGCCAGCGGTTGAGCAGGCGCGGGGTGTCGACGTGGGCGGGCGTGGCGTCGCCCTGCGGGGCGGCTGCCGGCGCGGGCACGGCGCCGGCGGCGGAGGCGGCGGGCGGCGGCGCCGCCTGGGGGGTGGCGGTCTGACTCATCGCGAGTTCCCCGATCGGTCGTTCGTGGCGGAGCGGGGCGGGTGCTGGGGCAGTGTCGTCTCGGTGCCGAACGGGCCGGCCGGCTCGGGCGGAGTCGGCGCAGTCGGCGGCGGGGCGACGGCACCGGGGCGCACGATCAGCGTCGGCTCGGCGCCGAGCGGCCCGGGCTCGGTCGCAGGCTCGGGCTGAGGCTCGGGCTCGGGCTGGGGCTCGGGCTCGGGCGGCGCCGCCGGTGCGAACGGCTCGACCGGCGGTGCCGGCTCGACGTGCGCGGGCGGGACGACCTCGCCGTCGGGGGGCGGCTCCGGGTCGGCCTGGTCGTTCGGGTCGACCACCAGGTCCTCGGGCTCCAGGGTCCGCAGCTGCTCGAGGGTGGGCTCGGCGATGTCGCGCAGGCGCCAGGCGTGACGGCCGATCGCGGCCTCCATCAGGTTCCGCACGAACCGCGCGTTGCCGAAGGACGGCCCGCGCTGGGCCTCGCCGAGGATCGCGCGCAGCCGCTCCAGCACCGGCTCGCCGGCGTCGTAGTCCGCGCCGGCCACCATCGAGCCGAAGATGGCGGCGAGCTCGTCGTCGGTGTAGTCCGCGAAGTCGATGGTGGTGCGGAAGCGGCTCTCCAGACCGGGGTTCTCGGAGATGAACACGGCCATCGGGAGCGGGTAGCCGGCGACGATCACGACGAGGTCGTCGCGGTTGTCCTCCATCTCCTTCACCAGGGTGTCGATGGCCTCCTTGCCGTACTGGTCGCCGGAGAGGGAGTACGCCTCGTCGATGAACAGCACCCCGCCCTTCGCGGAGGCGACCACCTCGGCGGTCTTGGCGGCCGTCTGCCCCAGGTAGCCCGCGACGAGCTCGGAGCGGTCCACCTCGACCAGCTGGCCCTTGCTGAGCAGGCCCAGCGCGCGGTAGATCCCCGCGACCAGGCGGGCGACCGTCGTCTTGCCGGTGCCCGGGTTGCCGTTGAAGACCAGGTGCCGGGTGATGGTCGGGGTGTCGAGGCCGGCCTTCTTGCGCAGCCCCTCGACCCGCAGGACCGCGGCCTGGCGGTGGATCTCGCCCTTGACGTTGGCGAGACCGATGAGCGCGTCGAGCTCGGCCAGGAGCTCCTCGACCGTCTTGGTCGGTTCCTCGGGCTGCGGCTCCTCGGCCGCCGGCGCGGGCGGCTCGGCCGCCTGGGTCTGCACGCCGTCGGCAGGTACGCCGGGCTCCGGCGCGACCGGTGCCGCGGTGTCGGCCGGCCCGGGCTGCGCGGGCGCGGCCGTGCTGTTGTTGAGGGCGCTGAGCTGGCGGCGCACCTGGTCGCCGACGCGTCGTACCTGGTCGAGGACCTCGGTGCCGATGCCCGGGACCGGCTGGCGGGTCGGCAGGTCGAAGGCGCCCGGTGCCGTGGAGGACGGGGTCAGCGCGGCACCGCCGCCGAGCTGGGCCGTGGTGACGGTGGTGGCGGCGCCGACGGCGTCCGGGCCCGGCTCGCCGAGCCGCGAGCCGGCGAGCGCGACGTCGGCCAGCGCACCGGCGTAGTCCGCCGAGGCGGCGGACTTCGCCAGCAGGAGCTGGGCCATCAGCGGCGTCGGACCGGCGCGGAAGCGGTTGCCGCGCTTGGCGGCGAGCTGGTGCTCCTCGGCCGAGACCGCGCGCCCGGTCTGCTCCGACCAGCCGACGAAGGCGCCGCGGGAGCGTTCGGAGACGGTGGCGGCGACCGCCTCCCCCTCGGCACGGGCGGCGGCCTCGTCGAGGCCGGCGGCGCGGGCCGTGGCGACGAGCGCGTCGAGGGCGGCGGCGAGCGTGGTCATGGCGTTCCCAGGGTGAGGTCGGGGCCACCGTCAGAGGCGTGGCCGAACTTGGCGTCGAGGAAGCGGCTGTGGGCGATGAGGGCCTGGGCGTCGGCCCGGTTGGCGGCGTCGAGGATCTGGTCCATGGTCACCCCGAGCAGCTCCAGGGCCTCGATGAGCACCATCAGCGCGGTCTTGGGTCCGTCGATGGGCCGCGTGTCCGCCCAGTCGCGCGGCAGCCGGAGGTAGGACTGCAGCGCCTCGGGGAGGTAGTCGGTCGCGGTCGCCACGACCGAGTAGCTCTCCTCACTGCCCAGCCCGAGCTGGCTCAGCCGCGGCAGCGTCTGGTTGATGGTGCGCGCGATCCGCTGCACCCGGGAGCGCACCACCGGCGGCGCGTTCTGGCTGTCGAGGAGAGCGTTGACCTGGTTGAGGGCAGCACGGATGTCCTGCTCCGTCGGCGCCGGCGGTACGACGTACCCCGTCTCCTGCGCGGCGCCGCCCCGGTTGCGCCACCACGACCTCAGCCCCACCCGAACCCGTTCCCGTCGATCCGGCTCAGCCGATGTCGAGCGTGCCGGCGGCGTTGCGCGCGTCGTGCTGCTGCACGCGGTCGAGGTAGGCCTTCGACTTCTGCACCTCGTTCTCCAGCACCCCGATGGTGGTCGACATGTTGTCGAGCGCCTTGAGCTTGAACTCGTCGATGGAGTCCATGGTGGCGTAGATGTTGGCGAAGGCCGCCTGCAGCTGCTCGATGCCGATCGTCGAGGACGCCGCCTGCTCCTGGATGGCCGCGGAGTTCTCCTTCAGCATCTCCGAGGTGCGCTGGATCATCGCCGAGGTCGTCGTGTTGAGCGCGGTGATCTGGTCCAGGACCAGCTTCTGGTTGTTCAGCGCCTGGGCCACGATCACGGCCGTGCGCAGCGCCGAGATCGTCGTCGTGGTGGCGCGGTCGACGCCCTTGATGAGCTCGATGTTGTTCTTGATGATGATGTCGATCGCCAGGTAGGCCTGGATCGACACCGCGAGCTGGGTGAGCAGGTCCTGGTGCTTCTGGCGCACGTAGAAGAGCACGTCCTGCGACAGCGTCTTCGCGGTCTCCGGGTCGCTGAGCTCGAGCTCGGCGATCTTCGCCGAGAGCCGGGCGTCGAGCTTCTCCGCGACGTAGATGTACTGGTTGAGCCGGCCCATCACGCCCCAGAGGTTGGTCTTCTCCAGGTTCAGCGCGACGTTGTCGCGGGTGAGCTCGTCCTGGCCGCTGCGCAGCGAGTGCAGGATGCCATTGAGCTGGCTCTGCGAGGACTGGTACTTGCGGAAGTAGTCCTCGACCTTGTCGTTGAAGGGCAGCTTGTCCCACCACTTCTTCACGCCGGTGGCCTGGCCGGGGTCCAGGTCCTCGACGGTACGACGCAGCTCGAGCAGGGTCTTGCCGACGGTGGAGCCTTGCGCGATCCCGCCCTCCTTGAGGGCGTTGACCGGCTTGTCGAGCATCCGGTTCGAGGTCTCCGCCGCCTTGCGGATGTCGGCGTCGCCCATGGTGCGCACGTTCTCGGCCTGGGCCGCGAACTCCGGGCTGCCGGCCTTCGTGGAGGTCAGCGAGGTCAGGAAGTTGTCGACCTTGGCGTCCAGCTCGGGCACGACCGCGGCGTCGACCTGGGGCGCCATCTTCGGCGCCTGGGTCTCCACGACCGGGGCCGGGGCCTCGGGCGCGGTGAGGGTCAGCACCGGCTCGGGGGGTGCGAGCGGGCTGGGCTCGGGGGCAGCGGCCTGGGAACCGTCGGTGGTCATGACCCGGAGCCTATCCAGGGACGCCACCCGTTATGCAGGCTCAGCAGGCCAAATCAGGGACCGGATCAGGGGCAACCCCGGGACGCGGCGCCAGGTCCACGAGGAACCACGGCATCATCCACTGCGCGATCGGTCCGATGGTGAGCGCGTAGGCGATGGTGCCGATGCCGAGCGTGCCGCCGAGGACCAGGCCGATGAGCACGACGGTGATCTCGATGCCGGTGCGGACCAGCCGGATGGAGAGCCCGGTACGACGCGCGAGCCCCGTCATCAGCCCGTCGCGCGGTCCGCGGCCGAGCTGGGCGCCGATGTAGAGCGCGGTCGCGAGACCGCACAGCACGATGCCGCCGACCATGAGCGGGATCCGCGCGAGCAGCGTTTCCGGCGCGTCGAAGACCGCCAACGTGACGTCCGCGGCGAGACCGACGACGAGCGCGTTGGAGACGGTGCCGAGGCCGGGCTTCTCGCGCAGCGGGATCCACAGCAGGAGCACCACGAAGCTGAACACGATGACCGCCTGGCCGAGGGTGATCGGCACGTGCTTCGTGACGCCGGAGTGCAGCACGTCCCACGGGGCCAGGCCGATGGCGCCGAGCACCATGAGGGCGAGGCTGACGCCGTAGAGCCACAGGCCGACGTACAGCTGGACGAGGCGGCGGGGCAGGCGGCCGGCCCGGAGCTGGGCGATCGGGCCGAGGTCGGCGAGCGTGGTCATGACTCCATGGTGGAGCGGATTGGACTGTTGCCAAATAGCCAATCGTGAGAGAGTGGCCTGCATGTCGCAGTCCACTCCGTCGCCCACCCTGTCGGCCGCGCGGCTGGCGACCCTCGTCGACGGCTTCGACCGCTCCCCCGCCTACGCCGGCCTCGCCGACGCCCTGCGCGAGCTGATCGGCGACGGCCGGATCGGCTACGGCGTCCGGCTGCCCAGCGAGCGCGACCTCACCGACGCGCTCGCCGTCTCCCGCACCACGGTGACCCGCGCCTACGCGCTGCTGCGCGAGACGGCGTACGCCGAGGCCCGCCGGGGCGCCGGCACCTTCACCCGCCTCCCCGGCGGACGCACCCGCGCCCTCGACCGGGCGCTGTGGCCCAGCGACGTCGGCAACGGCGTCATCGACCTGGTCTGCGCCGCGGCGACGGCGCCGCCCGGCATGGCCGCGCGCTACGCCGAGGCCGCCGCCGAGCTGCCCGCCCACCTCGGCGGGCACGGGTACTTCCCCGCCGGCATGCCCGCCCTCCAGGCCGCCATCGCCGCGTCGTACGACGCCCGGGGGCTGCCCACCGACCCCGACCAGATCATCGTCACCCCCGGTGCGCTCGCCGCGACCGCCGTCGTCGGCTCCGCCCTCGCCGGGCCCCGCGAGCGGGTGCTCATGGAGGCGCCGACGTACCCCAACGCGGTGCAGGCGCTGCGCACCGGCGGCGGCCGTCTCGCCACCCTCGCGCTCGACCCGCACGGCTGGGACCTCGACGCGATCGGCAGCGCCCTGGCGCGGCACCGGCCGCGGCTGGTGCACGTGATGCCGGACTTCCACAACCCGACCGGGCTCGTCATGGGCGAGGACGAGCGCGCGGCGTACGCCGCCCTGCTGGCCCGCCACGACGCCACCGCCGTCGTCGACGAGGCGCACCACCTGCTGCACCTGGACGACGTGCGCGCGGGGCGGACCTTCGCGTCGTACAGCAAGGACGCGATCTGTGTCGGCAGCGCCAGCAAGAGCGTGTGGGGCGGCCTCCGGCTCGGCTGGGTCCGGGCGCCGCACGCCCTCGTCGACCGGCTCACCCGGGCGCGGGTCGGGCTCGACCTCGGCGTACCGGTGCTGGAGCAGCTGGTGCTGACCCGTCTGCTCACCGACGGGTACGACGAGCTGGTGGAGGTGCAGCGTCGGCGCCTGCGCGAGCAGCGCGACGCCTTGGCCGCCGCCCTGCGCTCACGCCTGCCCGACTGGACGTTCCGCCCGCCCGCGGGCGGGATGGCGCTGTGGTGCCACCTGCCGGCCGCCGGCGCGACCGCGCTGTCGACCGAGGCCGAGCGGCACGGCGTCCTGCTGGCGCCGGGACCGTCGTTCGCGCCCGAGGGCGGGCTGGACCGCTACCTCCGGTTGCCCTACGCCCTCGCCGCGCCCCAGCTCGTCGAGGCGGTCGAACGCATCGCCGACGCCTGGGCGGTCGTCCGCTCCGGCCGCGGCGGCACCGGGGCGGCCACCGGGACCCCCACCCCCGGCTCCGAGCCCTTCCTCGTCGCCTGAGTCGACTTGGGGTTTCCCACCCGCGACTTGGGGGTTTCCACCCGCGACTTGGGGTTTTCCACCCGCGAGTTGGGGTTTCCCACCCGCGACTTGTGGTTTTCCACCCGCGAGTTGGGATTTGACGTCACCGTCGCTGCCCGTCGTACGAGGAGAAGTCCCAACTCAAAGGCGGAAAGTCCCAACTCGACGGTGGGAAACCCCAAGTCGACTCAGAGGTCGACGGCGCGGATGGAGGTGGCCTCGATGGCGGACTCGATCTCGGCGAGGATCTCGGTGGGGATGGCGGAGTCGACCGACAGCGCGACCAGCGCCTCGCCGCCCTTCGTCTCCCGCGAGACCTGCATGCCGGCGATGTTGACGCCGGCCTGGCCGAGGACCTGGCCGACGGTGCCGACCATGCCGGGGCGGTCGACGTAGGTGAAGAACGCGAGGTGGTCGGTGGGCTCGATGTCGATGTCGTAGCCGTTGACCTCGACCAGCCGCTCACGCTGGTGGATGCCGACGAGGGTGCCGCTGACCGAGACCTGGGTGCCGTCGGCGAGCGCGCCGCGCAGGGTGATCAGGTTGCGGTGGTCGGGGCTGTCGCTCTCGGTGACGAGGCGTACGGCGAGCCCGCGCTCGGCCGCGAGGAGCGGGGCGTTGACGTAGGACACCTGGTCCTCCACGACGCTGCTGAACACGCCCTTGAGCGCGGCGAGCTCGAGCACCTTGACGTCGGTCTCCGCGATCTCGCCGCGGACCTCGACGTCGAGGCTCTGGGCGACCTCGCCGGCGACGGCGGTGAAGACCTGGCCGAGCTTCTCGGTCAGCGGGATGCCGGGACGCACGTCCTCGGCGATCACCCCGCCCTGGACGTTGACGGCGTCGGGGACCAGCTCGCCGGACAGTGCGAGGCGCACGGACCTGGCGACGGCGATGCCGGCCTTCTCCTGGGCCTCGTCGGTGGAGGCGCCGAGGTGCGGGGTGGCGACGACGTTCTCCAGCTCGAAGAGCGGGCTGTCGGTGCAGGGCTCCTTGGCGAACACGTCGAGCCCGGCGGCGCCGATGCGCCCGGTCTTGAGCGCGTCGTACAGCGCCGTCTCGTCGACGATGCCGCCGCGCGCGGCGTTGACGAGCACCAGCTGCGGGCGGGCCTTGGCGAGCTGCTCGGCGCCGATGAGACCGACGGTCTCGGCCGTCTTGGGCAGGTGCACCGACATGAAGTCCGACTCCGCCATCAGCGTGTCGAGGTCGACCAGGCGCACACCCATCTGCGCGGCGCGGCCGGGCTGGACGTAGGGGTCGTAGGCGATGACGGACATGCCGAAGGCCGCGAGCCGCTGGGCGACCAGCACGCCGATCCGGCCGAGGCCGACGATGCCGACGGTCTTCTCGAACAGCTCGATGCCGGTGTACTTCGAGCGCTTCCACTCCCCGCCGCGCAGCGCGGCGTGGGCGGGCGAGACGTGCCGCGCCGCGGCGAGCATGAGCGCGACGGCGAGCTCGGCGGCGGACACGATGTTGGACGTCGGGGCGTTCACCACCATGACGCCGGACTGGGTGGCGGCCTTGACGTCGACGTTGTCGAGGCCGACGCCCGCGCGCGCGACGACCTTGAGGCGCTTCGCGGCGGCCAGCGCCTCGGCGTCGACCTTCGTCGCGGAGCGGATCAGGATCGCGTCCACGTCGGCGATCGCAGGCAGCAGCGCGGCCCGGTCGGCGCCGTTGGTGGTCCGGATCTCGAAGTCCGGCCCGAGCGCCTCCACGGTGGCGGGGCTGAGCTCTTCGGCGATGAGTACGACGGGGCGAGCGGTCACAGCGAGGTCCTTCGCGAGGTGGTGCGGAAGAAGCGGTGGCACGGCGCTGTGCGTGGCACCGAGACTACCGGTTCGCTCGCCCTTGTTTCGAACTTGTGAACACGGCACGAGACCCGCGGTCGGGGTGCCCTCTCAGGCGAAGAGCGCCTGGCCGACGTACTCCCCCTCGGCGATGCCGGGCGGAACGGCGAAGAGCGCCTGGCCGGTGAAGCGGAGGTACTCCATGAGCGCGTCCTGCTTCGACATCGCGCGCTGCAGCGGGATGAAGTGGGTGCGCGGGTCGCGCAGGTACGCGATGAAGAACAGCCCCGCGTCGAGCCCGCCGACGTCGTTGCTGCCGTCGACGAAGTTGTAGCCCCGGCGCAGGATCCGCACGCCGTCGTTGAGGTCGGGGTGCACGACCCGCACGTGCGCGTCGACGGGGATGACCGGCCCGGTGCTGCCCTTCATCTCGAAGTCCGGCTCGCTCGTCTCCTCCCCGCCCGACAGCGGCGCGCCGCTGCCCTTGGTCCGGCCGACGAACCGCTCCTGGGCGTCGAGGGACTGCCGGTCCCAGACCTCGATGGTCATGTTGATCCGCCGGGTGACGAGGTAGGAGCCACCGGCCAGCCAACCGGCCTTCGGGTCGTCGTCCGCGCCGACCCACACGTGCTGGCCGAGGGCGGCGTGCTCCTCGGCCTTGATGTTGGCGGTGCCGTCCTTGAACCCGAACAGGTTGCGCGGGGTGGACTGGCTGGTCGAGGTGGTGGAGGTACGACCGAAGCCGAGCTGCGACCAGCGCACGGCGGTCGTGCCGAAGCCGATGCGGACCAGGTTGCGGATCGCGTGGACGGCGACCTGCGGGTCGTCGGCGCAGGCCTGGATGCAGATGTCGCCGTCGCTGCGGGCCGGGTCGAGCACGTCGGCGGAGAAGCGCGGCAGCTGCTCCAGCGCCTCGGGGCGGCGCTCGGCGATGCCGAAGCGGTCCTTGCCGTCCTTGAGGAACAGGCCCGGACCGAAGCCGAACGTGATGGTCAGCCGGCTGGCGGACAGGTCGAGCGCCTCGCCGGTGTCGTCCGGCGCCGCGTTGGCGGCGCCGTCGACCGCGCCGACCGGCCCGGCCGATGCGCCCCGGGTCATCCGCTCGGCGGCCGCCGTCCACTCCTTCAGCAGCGCGACGAGCTCGTCGCGGTCCTCGGTGGTGACGTCGAGGGCGACGAAGTGCAACCGGTCCTGGGCGGGCGTGACGATGCCGGCCTGACGCTCCCCGTGGAAGGGGTACGACGCGGGCGGGCCCGCCGCCGTCGCGCTCTCCGGCGCGGTCCATCGCCCCGCGGCGAAGGCACCCGCCGCCCCGGCGGCGGCCGCACCCCCGCCGAGCAGGCCCCGCCTGCTGACCCGGCCGGTCAGGAGGTCACCGCCGGGGTGAGGTCGGCGAGCGGCTCGGAGAGCGCGCCGACGGCGACGGAGAGCGCCTTGACCTCGTCCTTGGTGAGGTCGGTGTAGAGCACGAAGCCCTTGCCCTCACGGTGCGTGTCGAGCAGCTTCTGCAGGGCGGCGAACTTGGCGGTCAGCTCCTCGGCGAGCTTCGGGTCCTTCGTCTCCAGGAGCGGCTGCACGCCCTCGTAGGCCACCCGGGCACCGTCGACGTTGGCCTGGAAGTCCCACAGGTCCGTGTGCGACCAGGCCTCCTCCTCACCGGTGATCTTGCCGTTGGCGACCTCCTCGAGCAGGCCGATCGAGCCGTTGGCGATCGCGTCGATCGGGTAGGTCAGCGCCTTCGGGCCGGTGGCCTGGATCCGCTTGTCGAGCTCGGTGGTGTTGGCGAGGAGGTCGTCGCCGTACGTCGCGCGCTCGGCGGTGCTCAGCGCGGTGTAGCCCGGGGCGTCCTGCGGCCACAGGTCCTTCTCGATGCGGTGCCAGCCGGTCCACTTCTCGCCGGCCGCGACGTCCACGTCGGCCTCGCGGGCGTCGGTCTTGGGGTCGAGGTCGCCGAAGGACTCCGCGACCGTCTCGATCCGCTCCCAGTGCTCCCGGGCGACCGGGTACAGCGCCCGCGCCTCGTCGTCCTTGCCGTCCTTGTAGAGCTGGACGAACTGCCGGGTCTTCTCCAGCAGCTGGCCGGACTGGTCCTGGATGTAGGCGCGGTAGTTGTTCTGCGCCTGGTCGATCAGCTCCTGGTCGGACGCGCTGACCTTCGGCTCGTCCGCGGAGGGGCTGACCGCGAACGCGGCCCGGATGCCCTCGCCGACCATGCCCGGTTTGCAGGCGGTGAAGTACGCGCCCTCGGGGGCGTTGACCGTGAGCTTCTTCGTCAGGTTCGGGCCGATGTTCTCGACCTCGCCGACGATCCGCAGGCCGTCGCTGCCGAGCAGGTAGAACTCGGTGACGTCGCTGCCGGTGTTCGTCACGTCGAAGGTGAGCGTCCCGGCCGGCGCCTCGACCGCGGAGACCTCGCAGGCGTCGTCGCTCGAGGTGACCGTGAGGGCGCGGGCGTCGCCGCCCTTGTCGCCGCTGTCCGTGGCGTTCTCGGTGCACGCCGCCAGGGCCGGTACGACGGCGAGGGACGCGACCGCGGTGAGCAGGGTCTTGCGCATGGGTGGTGCTCCTGGTTCAGGACGACGCGGGCGTCGTCGTACGGGGGCGGGAGAGGCGGGTCCGGAGGAGGAAGAGCGCGCCGACCGGGACGACGTAGAGCACCCAGACGAGGGCCTCCAGCTTGGTCGTGGCCGGGGAGAAGTTGAAGACGCCCTTGAGCAGGGTGCCGTACCACGAGGACGGCGGGATGGCCGCGGAGACGTCGAAGGCGAGGTCGTGCAGGCCGGGCAGGATGCCCGCCTCCTGCAGGTCGTGGACGCCGTAGGCGAGCACCCCGCCGGCGACCACGATGAGGAAGGCGCCGGTCCAGGTGAAGAACACGCTGAGGTTGAGCCGGACCGCGCCGCGGTAGATCAGGTAGCCGAGCACGACGGCCACGAGGATGCCGAGCAGCGCGCCGAGCAGCGGCTCCCAGGTGGGGGTCACCGAGCCGACGCTCTCGCGGGTCCCGGCCTGGGTGGCGGCCCACAGGAAGAGCGCGGTCTCCAGGCCCTCGCGGCCCACCGCGAGCATCGCGACGAGGGCGAGCGACCACCGTCCCCCGTCCGCCGCCTTGTCGACCTGTCCGCGCAGCTCCGCGCCGAGACCGCGGGCGGCGGTGGACATCCAGAAGATCATCCAGGTCACGAAGACGACCGCGACGAGCGACAGCGTGCCGCCGATGGCCTCCTGGGCCTCGAAGGTCAGCCCGCGGGGACCGAAGGTCAGCACCGCCCCGAAGGCGAGCGCGACGGCGACGGCGAGACCGACGCCGGCCCAGATCCGGGGCAGCAGCTCACGGCGCTCGGACTTGACCAGGTAGGCCACGAGGATGCTGACCACCAGCGCGGCCTCGAGGCCTTCACGCAGTCCGATGAGGAAATTGGCGAGCACGATCGGCCAATGTACGCCGATATGCTTAGCCTCACCTAAACAGTGGTCCAATTCCGGCCGTCCGCCCACGGTGCGGCGTTGCGCCCCCGACGTACCCGCAGTGCCCTAAGGTCGGGCGGACCGGCTTCCCCGACGACGAAGGAGTCCATGGCCATGCGGGTGTTCACCACGTTCGAAGAGGTCGCCGAGGCGGCCGGCACCGAGCTCGGGTCCAGCGAGTGGGTGACGATCGACCAGCGCCGGGTCAACCAGTTCGCCGACGCCACCGGTGACCACCAGTGGATCCACGTCGACCTGGAGCGCGCCAAGGAGGGCCCGTTCGGCGGCACCATCGCGCACGGCTACCTCACCCTCTCGCTCGTGCCGTGGCTCGGCAGCCAGGTGTTCACCCTGCGCACCCCCGGCGCCAAGCTCAACTACGGCGTCAACAAGGTCCGCTTCCCGAACCCGCTGCTCGTCGGCAAGCGGATCCGGCTGCACGTGAAGATGGGCGAGGTCGTCGACATCCCCAGCGGCAAGCAGCTGACCGTCCAGCACACCGTCGAGATCGAGGGCGAGGACAAGCCGGCCTGCGTGGCGGAGACGGTCGTCCTGCTGCTCCCGTAAGCCTCAGGAACCCCACGGGCCTCGCGGTCGGGGGTTTCCTGGTGCTTCTGGGGCGTTGCAATGCCCGAGAAGCGCAGGAATCCCTGGTGAACCGGGGATTCATGCAGACCCGCGTCTCCCTCAGCCCGGTCTCGCGAAGACAGTGGCCCTGGTCCCACCTTCGTAGACATCAGGAGCCCCACCCGCCCCGTAGCCGGAGGTTTCCTGGTGCTTCTCGGGCGTTGCAAAGCCCGAGAAGCGCAGGAATCCCCGGTGAACCGGGGATTCATGCAGACACCCGACCCCCTCAGCCCTCCCGGGACTCCCAGGCCTGCGCGAGCGCCTGCTCGAACAGCTCGGTGGGCTGTGCGCCCGAGATGCCGAAGCGGCCGTCGAGGACGAAGAACGGTACGCCGGTGGAGCCGTAGGCACGCGCCTGCGCCACGTCCGCCATCACCTCGTCGCGGTACTCCTCGCTCGCCAGCACCTCCTCCACCCGGCCGGCGTCGAGCCCGGCCGCCTCGGCGGCGGCACGGAGCACGGCGGGGTCGCCGAGCGACTCACCGCGGGTGAAGTACGCCGCGAGCAGCTCCTCCACCATCGCCTGCTGGCGCCCGGAGGCGGCGGCGAGGTGGATGAGCCGGTGGGCGTTGAGGGTGCGGGCGTGCAGGGCGTCGGCGTGCGCGAAGGTGAGGCCCTCGGCGGCGGCGACCTCGTCGGCGCGGCCCATCATCTCGCGGGTGGCGGCCTCGTCGGCACCGAACTTGCGCCCGAGCACGGTGACCGTCGACTCGGTGCCGACCTCGGGGGCGAAGGGGTCGAGCTCGTAGGAGCGGTAGACCACCTCGACCTCGCCGCCGTGCTCGAAGCCGGCGATGGCCTTCTCCAGGCGTCGCTTGCCGATGTAGCACCAGGGGCAGACGACGTCGGCCCAGATCTCGATACGCACGAGGGGCCCAACACGGCGTCCCCCTGATTGCTTCCCCCGAGACCCCTCAGGGGCGACTCAGGGGCGGGTCAAGGGATCCACCGGAAGCGCGGCGGGGCCGGTGGCGGCGAGGCTTCGGGACATGATCACAGTCGAGTCCCTCAGCAAGAGCTACGGCAGCTTCACGGCCGTCGACGACGTGTCGTTCACCGCCGCCCCCGGCCGGGTGACCGGCTTCCTCGGGCCCAACGGTGCCGGCAAGTCCACCACGATGCGGGTGATGGTCGGCCTGACCACCCCGGGCAGCGGCGAGGTCCGCGTGCTCGGACGCCGCTTCCGCGACCTGCCCGACCCGGGCCGCGAGGTCGGCGTCCTGCTCGACGCCTCCGCGCAGCACGCGGGCCGCACCGGCCGCGAGATCCTCACCATCGCCGCGCTCACCATGGGCCTGCCCCGCGACCGGGTCGACGCGATGCTGGAGCGGGTCAGTCTGACCCCGGACGAGGCCAGCCGCCGGGTCCGCAACTACTCCCTCGGCATGCGCCAGCGCCTCGGCATCGCCACCGCCCTGCTCGGGGACCCGGAGGTGCTGATCCTCGACGAGCCCGCCAACGGCCTCGACCCGGCGGGCATCCGGTGGATGCGCGACCTGCTGCGCGGCTTCGCCGACGACGGCGGCACCGTGCTGCTGTCCTCGCACCTGCTGCACGAGATCGAGGTCGTCGCCGACGACATCGTCGTCATCGGCAACGGGCGGATCGTCGCGCAGGGCACCAAGGAGGAGCTGCTGGCCGGTGCCGGCACGCTGGTACGCGCCGGAGACGGTACGACGCTCGCCGCCGCCCTCCACGCCGCCGGCATCCCCGCGCGGCCCACCTCCGGCGGCGCCGTGCTGGCCGAGGCCGACCTGGCCCGCGTCGGCCAGGCGGCGTTCGCGGCCGGCATCGCCGTCACCGAGCTGCGCGCCGCCGAGGGCGCGGGCCTGGAAGAGATGTTCCTCGCGCTGACCGCCGAGAGCCAGCGCGAGTCCACCACCACGACCAGCACGAGCACCGAAGGAGCGGCGGCATGAGCGCCACCACCACCGAGGCGGCGCCCGCCGCCGTCGTACCCACGACCCGGGCGGCACGCCCCGCACCCGCACCCACCCCGTTCCGGCGGGTGCTGCACGTCGAGCTGCGCAAGATGTTCGACACCCGCTCCGGCTTCTGGCTGATGGCCAGCATCGTCATCGTCTCCGCGATCGCGACCGCCCTGACGGTGCTGCTGGGCGACCGGGACACGCTGACCTTCGAGTCCTTCGCAGCCGCCATCGGCAGCCCGATGTCGGTCATCCTGCCGGTGATCGGGGTGCTCGCCGTGACGAGCGAGTGGAGCCAGCGCACGTCGCTGACGACCTTCACGCTCGTGCCCAGCCGCCCCCGCGTGCTGGCCGCGAAGATCCTCGACACCCTCGCCATCGGCCTGGTCGCGATGTTCGTGGCGCTCGGCGTGGGTGCGCTCGGCACGGTGGTCACCTCGATGATCACGGGCTACGACGCGCAGTGGGACATCAGCCTGTCGGCGTTCCTGCAGATCATCCTCGCCAACGAGCTCGGCATGATGGTCGGCTTCGCGCTGGGCCTGCTGCTGCGCAGCTCCCCGGCCGCGATCGTGGGCTACTTCGTGGTCAGCCTGGTGCTGCCCGGCCTGTCCGGTGCGCTCGGCGCGGCCCAGCAGTGGTGGGCGGACAACGCCGCGTGGTTCGACCTGAACGAGACCCGCTTCCTGCTCTTCGACGGTGCCGTCTCCGGGCAGGACTGGGTGCAGCTCGGCGTCACCTCCCTGCTGTGGATCGGGCTGCCGCTGCTCGTCGGCACGCGGCTGGTCCTCCGCTCCGAGGTCAAGTAGCGCTACCGTCGGCACGGTCCGGTCGCGCGAGCGGCCGGGCCGTGGTGACATTCCGGCGCAGCGGAGGTGCCTGTGGAGCTGACCTCGGCCTGGTGGTTCTGGGCGCTGCTGTCGGCGGTCTTCGCCGCGCTCACCGCGATCTTCGCGAAGGTCGGCGTCAAGGAGATCGACTCCGACGTCGCGACCTTCGTGCGCACCGTCGTCATCCTGGTGACCCTCGGGCTGATCCTGCTGGCGCTGGGCAAGTTCCACTCCCCCGGCGAGGTCGGGGGGCACACCTGGCTCTTCCTGGTGCTCTCCGGTCTCGCGACGGGCGCGTCCTGAGTCTGCTACTTCCGCGCGCTCAAGGTGGGCGACGCCTCGCTCGTCGCGCCCGTCGACAAGCTCAGCGTGGTGCTGGTGCTCGGCGGCTGACGCTCAGCCCACGTCGTGGGTGAAGAGGCAGAAGGTGTGCCCGGCGGGGTCGGCGTACACCCGCAGCGGCTCCTCGGGGTCCTCGCTGCGGTCGAGTCGTACGACGGCGCCGAGCTCCAGCGCGCGCCGGTGGCTCTCCTCCAGGTCGGCCCGGGTGTCGACGATCAGGTCGAGGTGCACCTGCTGGGGCACCTCCGCCGTGGGCCAGGTGGTCGGCGGGAGCTCGGCGACCTCCTGGAAGGCCAGCCGCTCCCCGCTCGGCCCGACGACGACGCGCCAGTCGGTGAAGGCGTCGATGTCGTAGCCCTCGGGATAGGACCAGCCGAGCAGGAGCCGGTAGAACTCGGCGAGCCGCGGCACGTCGGTCGTGTCGAGCACGACGCTGCGCAGCCGCGGGTGGCCCATCAGCGCAGGCCGTCCAGCTCGGGCTCGAAGTCGGGCAGCAGCTCGGCGAGCGGGACCTGCAGCACCTGGCCGAGCGAGACGAGGGTGAGCAGCTGGGGGTTCATCGGCGTCCCGGGACGGGACTCCCCCTTCTCGTACTTCTGGTAGGTGAAGCCCGCGATCCCGGCCAGGTGCGCGACCCGCTCCTGGCTCAGCCCGCGCGCAGTGCGGGCCTTCTGCAGGTTGAGCCCGAGGGCGCGGGCGTAGGCGTGCCAGGAGCGATCGGTGGCCATGGCGTCATCATCCGCGTATGCCCACGCGCTGACGACCATACCGGAGTGGGTACCCGCACCGCGGCGGCGCAGCCCCGTCCCCGTTCAGTCCGCCGCCCGGTCCGGCTCGAGGGCCGGCTCGAAGGCCGGCAGCAGGTCGGCGAGCGGGACCCGCAGCACGTGGCTGAGCCACAGCAGGTTGACCATGGTCGGGTTCATCGGCTCCCCCGGCTTGGACTGGCCCTGCTCGTAGCGCTGGTAGGTGTTGGCGGCGATCCCCGTGCGGTGCGCCACCGCCTCCTGGCTCAGCCCGCGCGCCGTGCGCGCCCGCTGGAGGTTGCGGCCCAGCTCCACGCCGTAGGCCTGCCACCCGTAGTCCGCCTGTGCCATGCCTCCATCATCTTGGTATGGGCATGTCCTGACGACCATACTGGTATGGGATGATCGCACGCGTGCGGCGGGGCTGTGGACAACCGGGGGCACGAGGAGGGGTTGTGTCGCACCCCCCTCCTAGGGTCACCCGCACGATCAAGATCCTGGGGGCTGACTCATGACCGGAGCGGACGCACCGACCTGGCTGACGGAGAGGTGCCCTGCCTGGTGCGCCCGCACGCACCGGGAGGAGGACCACCCCGAGGACCGCTACCACCAGAGCGAGCCGGCCCTCTTCCCCGCGGTCGCCGCCGCGGCGGACACCGTGCCGGTCACCGCCTCCCTGCGTCCGATGACGCTGGGGGTCCGGCTCGGGCGCCACCTCGGGGCGCCGCTGACCTGGGTGGCGGTGGAGAGCGCCGAGGCCCGGCAGCCGCGGCTGGTGCTCACCGAGGAGTCCGCCCGGGTGCTGCTCGACGAGCTCGGCCGGCAGCTCGCCCTCCTCGGCGCGCCGCCGTGAGCGCGGCCCGGGACGCACGAGCGCCCCCGGACCCTGCGGATCCGAGGGCGCTCGTCGTACGACGGGCGGGGGGTCAGCGCGCGGCCGAGCCCTCCGTGTAGTCGTCGTCGGACTGCTTCCACGAGAAGTGCGCCCGCAGCGCCTTGCCGGTCGCCTCGATCGGGTGCGCGGCCTCCTCCTCGCGGAGCTTGAGGAACTCGGTGCCGCCGTTGTCCTGGTCGCCGATGAACCGCTCGGCGAAGGCACCGCTCTGGATGTCGGCGAGGATCGCCTTCATCGAGGCCTTGACCTCGGGGGTCACCACGCGCGGGCCGGAGACGTAGTCGCCGTACTCCGCGGTGTCGGAGACGGACCAGCGCTGCTTGGCGATGCCGCCCTCCCACATCAGGTCGACGATCAGCTTGAGCTCGTGGAGCACCTCGAAGTAGGCGATCTCCGGCTGGTAGCCCGCCTCGGTGAGGGTCTCGAAGCCGGCCTGGACCAGGTGCGAGACGCCACCGCAGAGGACGGCCTGCTCACCGAACAGGTCGGTCTCGGTCTCCTCGGTGAAGGTGGTCTTGATGACGCCGGCGCGGGTGCCGCCGATGGCCTTGGCGTAGGACTTCGCGAGGTCCCACGCGGTGCCGGAGGCGTCCTGCTCGACGGCGATGATGTCGGGGATGCCGCGGCCGGCGACGTACTCGCGGCGCACCGTGTGGCCGGGGGCCTTCGGGGCGACCATGATGACGTCGACGCCCTCGGGCGCCTTGATGTAGCCGAAGCGGATGTTGAAGCCGTGGCCGAAGACCAGGGTGTCGCCCGCGGCGAGGTGCGGCTCGATCGACTCGGCGTAGATCGTGCGCTGGTGCTGGTCGGGGGCGAGGATGACGATGACGTCGGCCTCCTCCACGGCCTCGGCGACGGAGAGGACCTTCAGGCCCTCCTCCTCGGCCTTGGGGCGGCTCTTCGAGCCCTCCTTGAGGCCGACGCGGACGTCGACGCCGGAGTCGCGCAGGTTGAGCGCGTGGGCGTGGCCCTGGCTGCCGTAACCGATGACCGCGACGTTCTTGCCCTGGATCAGGCTCAGGTCGGCGTCGTCGTCGTAGAAAATCTCAGCCACTGGGGCCTCTCCTTGTGGGTTGGGGATGGGGGATCTCAGGCGTGGGCGGCGGGCGGCACCGGGACGGCGACGGGCTTGCCGCGCTCCGAGATGGAGCGCGAGCCGCGACCGATGGCGACCATGCCGGACTGCACGAGCTCACGGATGCCGAAGGGCTCCAGCACGCGCAGGAAGTCGTTGATCTTGTCCGCGTTGCCGACCACCTGCATGGTGATGGCGTCCGCGGCGACGTCGATGACCTTGGCCCGGAAGAGCTGGACCACGTCGAGCACCTGGCTGCGGTTCTCGGCGGTGGCGCCGACCTTGACCAGCACCAGCTCGCGGGTGACCGAGGCGGCCGGGTCGAGCTCGACGATCTTGATGACCTCGACGAGCTTGTTGAGCTGCTTGGTGACCTGCTCGAGCGGCGAGGAGTCCACGTTGACGACGATCGTCATCCGGGAGATCTCCGGGTGCTCGGTCGGGCCGACCGCCAGGGAGGTGATGTTGAAGCCGCGGCGGCTGAAGAGCGCGGAGATCCGGGCCAGGACGCCGGGCTTGTCCTCGACCAGGACCGACAGGGTGTGCTGGGCCATCACAGATCGTCCTCGTCGAACTGGGGCGCGAGGTCGCGCGCGTATTTGATGTCGTCGTTGCTGGTGCCGGCGGCGACCATCGGCCACACCATCGCGTCGCGGTGCACCCGGAAGTCGACGACGACGGGCACGTCGTTGATCTCCATCGCCTTCGCGATCGTGGCGTCCACGTCGTCGGGCGACTCGCAGGCCAGGCCCACGCAGCCGTAGGCGTCGGCCAGCTTGACGAAGTCGGGGATCCGCTTGGAGTGCAGGTCGGTGTTGGAGTAGCGGCTGTTGTAGAACAGCGTCTGCCACTGCCGGACCATGCCGAGCGACTCGTTGTTGATGATCGCGACCTTGATCGGGATGTCGTTGATCGCGCAGGTGGCGAGCTCCTGGTTGGTCATCTGGAAGCAGCCGTCGCCGTCGACCGCCCACACCGTCTGGTCGGGCATCGCGACCTTGGCGCCCATCGCGCCGGGGACCGCGAAGCCCATCGTGCCCAGGCCGCCGGAGTTGATCCAGGTGTTGGGCGTCTCGTAGCTCACGAACTGCGCGGCCCACATCTGGTGCTGGCCCACGCCGGCGGTGTAGATCGTGCCGGGCCCGGAGATCGCGCCGAGCCGCTCGATGACGTACTGCGGGGCGAGGCCGCCGTCGGCGGGCTTGTCGTAGCCCAGGGCGTAGCGCTGCTTGACGCCGGCGCAGAAGGCCACCCAGCCCTCGTAGTCGCCCGTGCGGCCGGCCTCGGCCTCGGTGCGCAGGGCGGTGATGAGGTCGACCAGGACCTCGCGGACGTCGCCCACGATCGGGACGTCGGCGAAGCGGTTCTTGCCGATCTCGGCGGGGTCGATGTCGGCGTGGATGATCTTCGCGCCGGGCGCGAAGGAGTCCAGGTTGCCGGTGACCCGGTCGTCGAAGCGGGCGCCGAGGCTGATGATCAGGTCGCTCTTCTGCAGCGCCGCGACCGCGGCCACGGTGCCGTGCATGCCCGGCATGCCGAGGTGCTGCGGGTGGCTGTCGGGGAAGGCGCCGCGGGCCATCAGCGTGGTCACGACGGGGATGCCGGTGAGCTCGGCGAGGGTCGCCAGCTCGCGGGCGGCGCCGGAGCGGATCGTGCCGCCGCCGACGTACAGCACCGGCTTGCGCGACTCCAGGATCAGCCGGGCGGCCTCCCGGATCTGCTTCGCGTGCGGGCGGGTCACCGGGCGGTAGCCGGGGAGGCTGATCTCGCTGGGCCAGCGGAACGACGTGTCCGACTGCAGCGCCGACTTGGTGACGTCGACGAGGACCGGGCCGGGGCGGCCGGTCGAGGCGATGTGGAATGCCTCGGCGATCTTCGTGGGGATCTCGGCCGGGTCGGTGACCAGGAAGTTGTGCTTGGTGATCGGCATCGTGATGCCGCGGATGTCCGCCTCCTGGAAGGCGTCGGTGCCGATCAGCGAGGCGCCGACCTGGCCGGTGATCGCGACCATCGGCACGGAGTCCATGTGCGCGTCGGCGAGCGGGGTGACCAGGTTGGTCGCGCCGGGACCGGAGGTCGCCATGCACACGCCCACCCGGCCGGAGGCCGAGGCGTAGCCCTGGGCGGCGTGACCGGCACCCTGCTCGTGGCGCACCAGGATGTGCCGGATGCTGCTGTCCATCAGCGGGTCGTACGCCGGGAGGATCGCGCCTCCCGGGATCCCGAAGATGTCGGTCACCCCGGCCGCCTCGAGCGACCGGACCAGGCTCTGCGCGCCGGTGATGGTCCCGCCCGAGCCCTGCTGCTCAGTCATCCCACTCATTCCTGTCTGTGCTGTTCCCCGGAGGGCTGTGGTACGTCGTACAAGCAAAAGCCCCTCGGTTGCCGGGCAACGAGGGGCGGGACGCGTCGGCTGACGAGGTCAGGCGGCGCGTCCGGGGCGTACGAGAAGCTGGTCGAGCATGAGCCCACCGTACGCCGTCCCCCTAGGTGCCGTCGAATAAGTGTCGCACCCCGTCCCACATCGCAAGACGCCTGTCTCACGAACCGGCTGTTCCGCGGAGCGCGACGAGCGGTTCGGCGAGCCCCTCGAGCGCGCGGGCGGCAGCCTGCTCGGCGAGCGCCACGACCCGGTCGTACGACGCGCCCACCCCGCTGTCCCGCACGTGCGCGGCCAGCAGCAGCGCGTCACGGTGCTCCCCCAGCGCGCTCTGCACCCGGTGCCCCAGCCGGCCGGGCACGGCCGCGCCCGGGTCGACGACGAGCACCGCGTCCGCGGTGTGCCGCAGCCGCCGCGCCGCCTTGCGCAGTCCGTGGCGGGCCTCCTCCGTGCCCGCCACCGCCTCGTCCGCCCGCGCCAGCACCCGGCGCACCTGGCGACGCACGGCCGCCGCCGCCACCTCGTCGGCCGGCCCGCGGGCCCGGCGGGTCAGCGGCGGCGCGTCCGCCCACCGGTCCAGCAGCGCGTCCAGCCCCTCGACGCCCGGCCCGGCGTGCCAGGCCACCAGCGCCCGATGGGCCACCGCATGGCCCGCCAGCAACGGCGCGAGCACCGGCTCGGCGAGCTCCTCCAGGCCGAGGGCCGCCAGCGCGGCGGTCGCGTCCTCGGCGCGGACCTCCAGGTCGCGACACTCCCCCAGCAGGGAGCCGTACGCCGCCAGGGCCGCCGCGAAGGAGGCCGCCGCGGTGGGCTCGAAGCAGCGGCGGAAGGCGGCCAGCAGGTTCCGCTGGCGTCGTACGGTCGTGCGGAGGTGGTGGACCGCGTCCGGCTCGTCCAGCAGCGCCGCCGCCCGGCTCACCCGGGCCTCGGCGGCCAGGTCGGCGAGAACCGCGCGCAGGAGCGTGCCGGCGCTGTCCACGCTCAGTCCGGCAGCACGATCGCGGCCAGCGCCGGGTCGGGGTTGAACGCGATCTCCCAGCGGAACCCGTCGGGGTCGGCGACGTAGCCGGTGTAGCCGCCCCAGTCGCGTCGTACGGCGTCCTGGACGTGCGTCGCGCCGGCGGCCCGGCCTGTGGCGAGCACGGCGTCGACCGCCTCGGGCGAGGCGACGTTGTGCGCGAGGGTGAGCGGCGCGACGCCGGGCCCGGTCGCGACCGGCCCGACCTCGGCCTCGAAGTGGGCGCGGTCCCACAGCGACAGCACGAGCTGCGGTCCGGCACGGAACATCAGCACCTCACCGGGGACGTCGATCTCGGGGACCCAGCCGAGGCCGTCGACGTAGAAGCGCCGGGAGGCGAGCAGGTCGGCGACCGCGAGGGTGACGAAGCTGATCCGCTGGTCCATGGACCGAGTCAAGCACGCAGCGCGGACAGCTGACGCCCGTCGGCGTCGAAGTTGGCGGGGTCCAGCCACCGCCGGTGCGCGGCGGCGACGGCGGGCCACTCGGCGTCGGTGACGGAGAACCAGTCGGTGTCGCGGTTGCGCCCCTGGGTGACCATGTGCTGGCGGAAGCGGCCCTCCTCGACGAAACCGAGGCGCAGCGCGGCCCGGCGCGACGGCTCGTTGAGGCTGTCGCACTTCCACTCGAAGCGGCGGTAGCCGAGGTCGTCGAAGGCGTGCGCCATCAGCAGGTGGATCGCCTCGGTGGCGGCCCGGGTCCGCTGGAGCGCGGCGCCGAAGAGCACGCCGGCGACCTCGACCTGGCCGTGCGCCTCCTCGATCCTCGTGTACGACGCGATGCCGGTCGCCCTCCCCGCGCGCTCCCCCTCCCGCGGCACCAGCGCGAAGGTCACCAGCGCGGGGTCCTCGAGGTGCGCGGCCAGGTGCATCCACAGCCCGGCCAGGGTGGTCGGGCGAGGGATCGGCCGGTAGGTCCACAGGCCGTCGTCGTCCGGGCCGCAGGTGGCGGCGTGGAGGTCGGCGTACTGGGCCGAGGTGAGGGGGCGCACCTCGACGTACCGGCCGGTGAGGGTGACCGGCTCGGGCCGCGGCCGCGGCTCCCAGCCGGGGACCTCGGGGCCGACGGGCAGGCCGCTCGTCATTCCTCGACCGGGTCGAAGTCGAAGGCGGGGAGCCCGTCGATGCTGGCGCGGTTCTTGCGGCGGCGGTAGTCGGCGGAGCCGGTGACGCCCAAGCGGTCGAAGTACGGCGCGAGGAGGTCCCGCTCGCCGGCGTACTCCATGAGCGGGACGCCGTAGCCGCAGGCGTCCGAGATCCGCTCGATGTCCACCACGATGACCGCTCGGGCACCGGGCAGGTCGGCGAAGCGGGCGGCGAGCGCGGCGTACTCCTCGTCGTAGATCGTCACGACCCGGCCGCGACCGTGGAAGCGGACGATGTTCGGCGGGCCCTCGAAGGCGCAGAACATGACCGCGACCCGGCCGTTCTCCCGCACGTGGGCGATGGTCTCGCTGCCGCTGCCGCTGGTGTCGAGCCAGGCGAAGGTGGTGGCGTCGAGCATCCCGAAGGTGCCCGGGATGCCGCGCGGGGACAGGTTGACGTGGCCGTCGTCGGCGAGCGGCGCGGACGCCACGAAGAACATCCGCTGCCGCTCGACGAACTCCCGGAGCCGGCCCTCGACCCGGGCGTGGACCTTCGCCACCGGCTCAGTCCGGGACGCGGCGGTAGGCGCCGTCGGAGGCCGCGGTGGCCATCGAGGCGTACGCCCGCAGCGCCGCCGAGACGGGCCGCTGCCGGTCGACCGGGGTGTAGGGCTTCTCGCGCTTCTCCTGCAGGATCTTGCGCTCGAAGAGCGTGTGGTCGTCGACGTCGAGGTGGATCGTCCGGTTCGGGATGTCGATCGAGATCGGGTCGCCGTCCTCGATGAGCGCGATCAGTCCGCCGCCGGCCGCCTCGGGCGAGATGTGCCCGATGGAGAGCCCGCTCGTGCCGCCGGAGAACCGGCCGTCGGTGATCAGCGCGCACTTCTGGCCGAGACCACGCCCCTTGAGGAAGGCCGTCGGGTAGAGCATCTCCTGCATGCCGGGCCCGCCCTTGGGGCCCTCGTAGCGGATGACCACGACGTGGCCCTCCTGGACCTTCTTGCCGAGGATGCCCTCGACCGCGGCGTCCTGGGACTCGAAGACGATCGCGGTGCCGTGGAAGGTCAGCGACTCCTCCGGGACGCCGGCGGACTTCACCACGCAGCCGTCGACGGCGATGTTGCCGGTGAGGATGGCCAGCCCGCCGTCGGCGGAGTAGGCGTGCTCGAAGTCGCGGATGCAGCCCTCGGCGGCGTCGGTGTCGAGGGTGCCCCAGCGGTTCTCGGTGGAGAACGGCTCGGTCGTCCGCACGCCGCCGGGCGCGGCCTGGAACAGCTCCAGCGCCTCCGGCGAGGGGTCCTCACCGCGGATGTCCCACTTCCCGAGCCAGGTGTCGAGGTCGGGCGAGTGCACGGAGTGGACGTCCTCGTTGAGGGCGCCGCCGCGGCGCAGCTCACCGAGCAGGGCGGGGATCCCGCCGGCGCGGTGCACGTCCTCCATGTGGAACTTCGGGGAGTTCGGCGCGACCTTCGACAGGCACGGCACCCGGCGCGAGATCGCGTCGATGTCGTGGACGTCGAAGTCCAGCTCGGCCTCGCGCGCGGCCGCCAGCAGGTGCAGCACGGTGTTGGTCGAGCCGCCCATCGCGACGTCGAGGGCGACGGCGTTCTCGAACGCCGCACGGTTGGCGATGTTGCGCGGCAGCACCGACTCGTCGTCGTTCTCGTAGTAGGCGCGGCACAGGTCCATCACGACCCGCCCGGCCTCCTCGAAGAGCGCGCGGCGCTTGGCGTGCGTCGCCAGCGTCGAGCCGTTGCCCGGCAGCGACAGGCCGATCGCCTCCGTCAGGCAGTTCATCGAGTTCGCGGTGAACATGCCCGAGCAGGAGCCGCAGGTCGGGCACGCCGAGCGCTCGATGACGTCGAGCTGCTCGTCGCTGACGGCCTCGTTGGCCGAGGCGACCATCGCATCGACCAGGTCGAGCTTGCTGTGCACGACACCGTCGATGGCGGTGGTCTTGCCGGCCTCCATCGGGCCACCGGAGACGAAGACCACCGGGATGTTGAGCCGCAGGCTCGCCAGCAGCATGCCCGGCGTGATCTTGTCGCAGTTGGAGATGCACACGATCGCGTCGGCACAGTGCGCCTGGACCATGTACTCCACCGCGTCCGCGATCAGCTCGCGGCTCGGCAGGGAGTAGAGCATCCCGCCGTGGCCCATCGCGATGCCGTCGTCGACCGCGATGGTGTTGAACTCCTTCGCGACCCCGCCGTTGGCCACGACCGACTCCGCCACGATCTTCCCGAGGTCGCGCAGGTGCACGTGTCCGGGGACGAACTCGGTGAAGGAGTTCGCGATGGCGATGATCGGCTTGCCGAAGTCCGAGTCGGTCATGCCGGTCGCGCGCCAGAGAGCGCGGGCACCGGCCATGTTGCGGCCCGAGGTGGACGTCGCGGAACGGAGGGTGGGCATGGGTCAAGGCTACGCCGGTGCCGGGCACCCGGCCGACGTACCGCTGGAGCGTGGGACCCTCAGGCCTCCGCGGCCGCCTTGAGGGAGGCCAGGCCTCGGGTGAAGTCCTTGCCGATCGCCTTGTCGAAGAACAGCCGGCCGAGCACCGCGAAGGCCGCGTTGCGCTCCCCGCGCATCGTCCAGGCGACGTGCGTGCCCGCACCCGCGGGGGTGAGCGTGAAGACGACCTCGTTGCGCGCCTTGAACGGCTTGAGGAACTCCAGGTCCACCGTGATCCGCTCGGGCGTGATCTCGGTGAAGGTCATCGAGCCCTGCCCGGCCTTGCTGTTGCCGGACCAGGCGTAGCGCGCACCGACGCCGGCCCCGTCGTACGTGCGCTGAAGGGCGGGGTCGAGGCCTTCCCAGGGCGACCACTTCACCCACTCGTGGAAGTCGTCGACCAGCGCGTGGACCACCGCGGGCGGGGCGGCGACGGTGGTCTCGTAGGTGTGCGAGAACGCGGGCATGCCCGCACCCTAGGCGACGCCGACCTTCACCGACATGACGTCCGGGAGGTCGGTGGCGATCGGGCGCCAGCTCTCGCCGTCGTCGGCGGAGGCCCACACCGAGCCGTTGCGGGCACCGAGGTAGAGCCCGGCGGGGTCGTGGGAGTCCACGCAGAGGGCGTCGCGCATGACGCCGACGTAGAACGCGTCCGGCAGCCCCTGGCCGTACGGCGACCAGGACTCCCCCGCGTCGTCGGAGCGCCAGACCCGGGCCTTCGCCTCGGGCGGGTAGCGCCGCTCGCCGCCGCCGAGCGGGAACACCCAGATCGTGTCGGGCCGGTGCGGGTGGACCACGATCGGGAAGCCGAAGTCGCTGGGCAGGTCGTCGCCGATCGAGGTCCACGAGCCGCCCTCGTCGTCGGAGCGGTAGACGCCGCCGTGGTTCTGCAGGTAGAGCCGCTCGGGTCGCGAGGGGTGCCGGGCGACCTTGTGCACGCACTGCCCGAACTCCGGGTAGCGCTGGTCCTCGGGGAGGAAGTCGGCACGGATGCCGTCGTTGCGCGGCTCCCAGGTCGCGCCGCCGTCGGTGGTGCGGTAGACGCCGCCGGTGGAGATCGCGACCGTCATCGACGACGGGTCGGTGGGGTGCGGCAGCACGGTGTGGAAGGCCTGCCCGCCGAAGCCCTCGCCCCACTGCGTCCGGTGCGGGTGGTTCCACAGGCCCTCCTCGAGGGCGAAGGTCGCGCCGCCGTCGCGGGAGGTGAACACCGCGCCCGGCTCCGTGCCCGCGTGCAGCACGCCGTCCTCGGCGCCGGTCACGACCTGCCAGATCCGCTCGACCGACGCGCCCGTGCCCTCGGGGAAGCGGATCGCGCCGTTGGGCGTCTCCTGCCAGGTGGCGCCGAGGTCGTCGGACCAGCGCAGCTGCGGGCCGAGCCAGCTCGACGAGGCGCCGGCGAAGATCCGCGGCGTCGCGCCGCGGGTGTCGACGAGGCCGGAGTACACCTCCTCCATGTCGTGGTGCGGCCCGGTGAACGCCCACTCCTCCCGGTCCGGGGAGGTGCCCACCCACAGCCCCTTGCGTGTGCCGACCATGAGGATCGTCGTCATCCCAGCCTCCTGTGCGTCGCCTCTCCTCACTGTGACCCGGGTCGCCGCGAGAACTCATCGGCGAATTCCTGCAAGGTCCGCCGGTCGGGGCGCTCCTACCCGCACACCCCCGACGAAAGGCATCCGATGCGCACCCCGCTCCTCACCCTCACCGCCGCGGCCCTCGCCGCCGGCGCCCTCGCCCTCGGCCCGGCCGCTCCCTCCGACGCGGTCGGCGGGATCGACGGCGGCAACATCAGCGGCTCCGGCGACGTACCCACCTCGGTCGACGTGGCGGCGTTCGGCCGCGGCGACGCGGTCGCCGCCTGGTCGAGGCCGGTGCCGGGCGGCACCAAGGTGTACGCCGCGATCGCGACCGACGGCGTGTGGGCGGCCCCGAAGGCGGTCACCGCCGCGGCCGTCACCGACGCCCACGACGTGCGCGCCGTCGCCAACGACGCGGGCGACCTGGCCGTGGTGTGGAACCAGACCACGGGCGGCGAGCAGAAGGTACGCGGCGCGCGCCACCTCGCCGGCGGCGGCTGGGACGGCTCGACGCTGCTCAGCCCGGCGGTGGACGTCACCACGGTCACCGACCTCGACGCCGGCATGGACGACGCCGGTCGTGTGCACGTCGCCTACAAGGCGGCGTACGCCGGCACCCCGCGGGTCCGCACGGCGTCCTGGAAGAAGGGTGCCGCCCCCGTGCTGGACGCGCTGGCGAACTGGACCTGGTTCCCCTCCCTCGACGTCAACCCGTCCGGCCAGGTGCTGCTCTCCTACTACGACGGCAGCAAGATCCAGGTCACCCGCCGGACCGCGAGCCTCGGCTGGCTCGCCCCCACGCCCGTGGCGTGGCCGGACAGCGTGGTCGGCGCGAGCGAGGCGGTCCTGGCCGACGACGGCCGCGGCGCCGTCGCGATCGGCGGCTGGGACGGCCCGGACCTGCGCGCCGCCGTGGTCCGGGTGTCGGCCGCGGGCAGCCTCGGCGCGGCCAAGATCGTCTCGCCGCCGGGCAGCGACGCGGCGCACCGCCACCTGGGGATGAGCCCCGACGGCGTGCTGCAGGCGACCTGGAGCGCCTTCGAGAACCCCGGCAACGTCATCCGGGTGGCACGGGCGCTGCCGGGCAAGGACTTCACCGCGCCGAGCCTCGCGCAGGGCTCGCTCGACTCCGCCCAGGACCACGTGAGCCTGGTCTCGGACGCCGGCGTGCAGGTGGTCGCGCACCGCAACGACGACCGGCTGACCCTGCGCCACCGCAGCAACCCGATCCTCACGTTCTCCACCTACGACGCCGGCGCGACGAACGGCCCGTTCGCCGCTGCCATGGACGACCGCGGCGACGTGGTGGTCGCGGGGGTCGTGGAGAACGGCTTCTCGTCGTACGTCGAGGCGGACTGGCTCGACGTCGCCGGCCCCACCTCCGCGGTGACCGCACCGGGCCCCCAGGTCCTCGCGACGTCCTTCGACGTGACCTGGAAGGTGGCCGACGCGCTCTCCGGGGCGAAGAGCTCCGACGTCCACCGCACCTCCGCCGCCTGGAACAGCGGCGAGTTCGCCACCCCGGCCCTCGTCGGCGAGGACGTCACGACCGGCGAGCACCACGTCGACGGCGGCCTGGGCCGGACCTACTGCTTCGAGGTGCAGTCGGTCGACAAGGCCGGCAACCTCGGCCCGCGCTCGGCCCGCCGCTGCACGGCCGTGCCGCTCGACGACACCGCCCTGCTCGGGTCGGGATGGACCCGCAGCGCCAAGGCCGGCCAGTTCAACGGGACCTGGACCTCGACCACGACGAAGGGCCGGACGCTGAGCCGCCCCGGGGTCCGGGCCAAGCGCCTGGCGCTGGTCGCGAACCGGTTCCCCGACGGCGGCCAGGTCGAGGTCCGCTGGAACGGCACCCTGCTCCGCAAGATCAGCCTCCAGGGCACCACCGCCGCTCGGCAGGTGCTGCCGATCATCACCTGGAGCGGCCTGCACACCGGCACCGTGACGATCAAGGTCCTCAGCGCCGACGGCCGTCGGGTGCGGATCGACGGCCTGGTGGTGGCCAAGTAGCACCGGACGTCTACGTTGAGCCGGTGACCTCCGACCAGCACCGACCGTCGCTGCCCGCGGCGGTCGGTCTGGTGCTGGTGGGGGTCGCCTCGGTGCAGCTCGGGGCGGGGTTCGCGAAGCTGCTCTTCGAGGACGTCGAGCCGAACGGCGTGGTCTGGCTGCGGCTGGCCACCAGCGCCGTGGTCCTCCTGCTGTGGGCGCGTCCCCGGCTCACCGGCCGCAGCCGGGAGGACTGGCTGGTGGCCGTCCGGTACGGCGCCTGCCTGGGGCTGATGAACTGGGCGATCTACCAGTCCTTCTCCCGGATCCCGATCGGGGTCGCGGTGACGATCGAGTTCATCGGTCCGCTGGTGCTCGCCGCGATCGGGTTCCGGCGGCCCCGCGACCTGGCCTGGGTGCTGCTCGCCGCGGTGGGCGTCCTGCTGCTCGGCTTCGAGCGCGGCCACCTGGACCCCGTCGGGGTGGCCTTCGCGCTGCTCGCGGGCGCCGCCTGGGCGGGCTACATCCTCTCCAGCGCCGCGACCGGCGCCCGCTGGGAGGGCATCGACGGGCTGGCCGTGGCGGCGCTGGTCGCCGTCGGGCTGCTCTCCCCGCTGCTGGTCACCGTCGACGGCGGCGACCTGGTCGACAGCAGGATCCTGCTGATCGGCGCGGCCGTCGGGCTGCTGAGCTCGGTGGTGCCCTACAGCGCGGAGCTGGTGGCGCTGCGGACGCTGCCGGCGGCGACGTTCAGCGTGCTGCTGAGCCTGGAGCCCGCGGCGGCGGCCCTGGCCGGCCTGGTCGTGGTGGACGAGGACCTGGCCCCGGTGCAGTGGCTGGCGATCGGCTGCGTGGTCGTCGCCAGCGTCGGCGCGACGCGGGCCACCCGCCGGCCGATCCACCCGGACGTCGCGGCGGACTAGCGCGCCGCCCCCGGCGGCGTTCGGGCAGAATCGGGGCATGGCGACCCCTGCTCCCCGCCCCGAACAGGTCGTCCGGTCGGCATCGCTCGCCTACCGCGACATCCTCTCGGACGACGGCACCCACGTCCGCGCCTGGACCAACGACCCCGACGGGGTCATCGACGGCCCGACCGTGGTGCTGTGCAACGGTCTGGGCACCAACCCGTACCTGTGGCCCTGGCTGCTCGACGCCGACTGCGGCGTGCGGATCGTGTCGTGGAACCACCGCGGCGTCGGCGGCTCCGAGCGGCCCCGCGACCGCAAGCACGTCGAGATCGAGCACTTCGTGCAGGACGGTCTCTCCGTCATGGACCACTTCGGGATCGACCACGCGGTGCTGATGGGCTGGTCGATGGGGGTCAACACCGCCTTCGAGCTGGCCTACCGGCACCCCGAGCGGGTGCGCGGCATCTTCGCGATGTGCGGGGTGCCCGGCGACACCTTCGCGACCATGCTCGCGCCGTTCCACCTCCCCCGCTTCGTGGCCCGCGCGCTCACCGTCAACGCCTGCCGGGTCGCCGCCCACGCGGGCGCGGTCGCCAACCCCGTCGTCCGCCGCCTCCCGATGGGCCCGCGCACCGTCAAGCTGCTCGGGTACACCGGCTTCATGTTCCCGGTGCCCGACCCGGACGCCGCCGCCCTGGGCCTGCAGGAGTTCATCACCACGCCGGTGGACTGGTACGCCCGGCTCGCCCTCGGCACCTCCCGCCACGCGCGGGTGCGGCTGAGCAAGATCGACGTGCCGACCCTGTTCGTCTCCGCGACGTACGACGTGCTCGCGGGGGCACGCGACATGGCCAGCGCCTCCCGGCGGCTCGCCGAGCGCGGCGTCCCCACGTCGTACGTCGAGCTGCGCGGCTCCCACTTCGTCCAGCTGGAGCAGCCGCAGGTGGTCCACCAGCTGCTGCTCGACTTCCTCGAGGGCCTGAAGTGACCCGCCGCTCGGCGGCCGTGCTGCTCGCCGCCGGGCTGCTCGCCGCCGGGTGCGGCCAGGGCGGCAACGAGTCCGACATCCAGGTGGCGGCCTCCTCCACGCCGACGGCGAGCTCGGCCGACGGCGCCAGCACGGTGGTGATCGACGGCGTCCCGGACGTCGTCGCGACCGTCGCCACCGGCCTGGCCGCCCCGTGGGGCATCGACTTCCTCCCCGACGGCAGCGCGATCGTGACCGAGCGCGACTCCGCCCGGGTGCTGCGGGTCACCGCGCCGGAGCTGAGCGGCGGGACGAGCGAGGAGCAGGGCGAGGTCGTCGAGCTCGGCCGGATCCCGGAGACCGACCCGCAGGGCGAGGCCGGCCTGCTGGGCGTCGCCGTCTCCCCCGGCTTCGCGAGCGACGGGCTGGTCTACTTCTACGTCTGCACGGCGAAGGACAACCGGGTGGTGCGAGCCCGCCTCGACGGCGACCGGCTCGGCACCCCGGAGCCCGTGCTGACCGGCATCCCCAACGGCCTGCGCCACGACGGCGGCCGGCTGGCCTTCGGCCCGGACGGCTACCTCTACGTCTCCACCGGCGAGATCGGCGACGAGCAGCTGGCCCGCGACCGGGACTCGCTCGCCGGCAAGATCCTGCGGATCACCACCGACGGGCAGCCCGCACCGGGCAACCCGTTCGGGACGCTGGTGTGGTCGTGGGGCCACCGCAACGTGCAGGGCCTGGCCTTCGACACCGACGGCTCGCTGTGGGCCTCGGAGTTCGGCGACAAGACGGCCGACGAGCTCAACCGCATCCTCCCCGGCGAGGACTACGGCTGGCCGGCCGCGGAGGGCTTCCGCGGCCCGAAGCGGTTCACCGCGCCCCAGCTGACCTGGAAGCCCGAGGAGGCCTCGCCCTCCGGCCTGGCGTACGCCGGCGGGTACCTCTGGATGGCTGCCCTCCGCGGCGAGCGGCTCTGGCGGGTCACGGTCGCCGGCGGCCAGGTGAGCGACCCCACGGCGTACTTCGGACCGACCGGCGCCGGGGGCGGGACGTACGGTCGCCTGCGCACCGTCGTCGCGGCACCCGACGGGCGGCTGTGGCTGTCGACCAGCAACAAGGACGGGCGCGGCACGGTCGGCAAGGACGACGACCGGATCCTGCTGGTCGACCCCTAGGCCGGATCCGGGGCGGGCGTCCGGGTGATCCGCGCGCGCCGCGACGCCCGGCGCAGGGTGGTGAGCACCGCCGGGCCGAGCAGCGCGATCGCCACCGCGTTGGTGATCGCGCGGCCGGTGTCCCAGCCGCCCGTCGACGTCAGCACCGTGTAGACCAGGAAGTGGTGCAGGTTCTCCAGCACCGGCGCCCCGGGCACGTACGACAGCTCGCTCGAGTCCTGCCCCGGCACCTGCACGCCCGCGATGAAGGGCCAGCCCTGGAGGTTCATCAGCAGGCCGTAGAGGTACGCCGAGAGCACGCCGTACGCCGCGAGCAGGACGATCTCCGCCCGGCCTCGCGCACGCCGCGGCAACAGCCCGGCGCCCATCCCCACCCATGCGGCGACGAGCATCTGGAAGGGCAGCCACGGGCCCACGCCGGCGGTCATCAGCGCCGAGGCGAACATCGACGTGCACCCCAGGACGAAGCCGAAGCCCGCGCCGAACACCCGGCCGCCGAGGATCAGCAGGAAGAACACGAGCTCCAGGCCGGCCGTGCCGGCGCTGAGCAGGCGCAGCACCGCGTTGACGGCGCTGAGGACGCCGAGCAGGGCGAGCACGCGGGCGTCCATCCCGCCCTCGCTGAGCTCGGCCGCGACGACGGCGAGGATGAGCGGCAGCAGGGCGAGGAAGAGGAACGGCGGGTCGACGCGCTGCGCGGCCGGGTCGGCCTCGAGCAGCAGCGGCCAGGCGAGCATGAGCAGCCCGATCACGCTCGTCAGGGCGAGGACGACGCGGGAGCGGGCGGCCAGCGGGACCGCGACGCCGTCGCTCACGAGTCCTCCAGGGCGGCGGCGACCTCGGCGACGGTGAGCCACCCGGGACCGAGCACCTTGGCGACCTGGGGGGCGAAGGCCGGCGACTGGGCGATCGCCGCGGCGACGGGCGCGTGCGCGACGACCTCGCCGTCCGCGAGCACGACGAGCTCGTCGGCGACCTGGGCCACGAACTCCACGTCGTGGGTGGCCACCAGGACGGCCCGCTCGGCGGCCAGCTCGCGGACCATCGCGGCGAGGGCGTGCTTGGCCGGGTAGTCCAGGCCGCGGGTCGGCTCGTCGAGCAGGAGGACCGGCGGCCGCGCGGCCAGCACGATCGCGACGGCGAGCGCGAGCCGCTGGCCCTCGGAGAGGTCACGCGGGTGTTGGTCCTCCTCGATGCCCGGGGCCAGCCGGTCCAGGAGCGCGCGGCAGGTGCCGTCGGCGGCGCCCGCGGACCGGTCCGCGGCGGCGCACTCCTCCGCGACGGTGTCGAGGTACAGCAGGTCCGCAGGGCTCTGCGGCACCAACCCGGTCGTCGTACGACGCTGCTCGGGGCGCAGGGCCGCGGGGTCGTGCCCGGCCACCCGGACCGTGCCCGCGGCCGCGGGGTGGCGGCCCTGCAGCGTCCACAGCAGCGTGGACTTCCCCGCGCCGTTGCGGCCCATCAGCGCGGTGACCGTGCCGGGCCGCAGGACGAGGTCCACCTCGCGCAGCACCGGGGTACGGCCGTGGCTGACGACGAGGCGCCGCACCTCGACGACCGGATCGGTGGGGGGCGGGACCGGGCGCGCCGGCGGCGACGCCAGCCGCTCGCGCAGGGCGGGAGCGCGGCGCCGGGCGTCGCGGACGGTGAGCGGCAGCGGGTCCCACCCGGCGAGGCGGCCCAGCTCGACGATCGGCGGCGCGGTCGGCGCGTCCCGCAGCACCTCCGCCGGGTCGCCGACCCGCAGCCGGCCACCGGCCTCCAGCACGCAGAGCCGGTCCGCGAAGGGCACCACCCGCTCCAGCCGGTGCTCGGCGAGCAGCACGGACACGTCGAGGTCGTGCACCAGGCGGGTGAGCGTGGCGAGGACGTCCTCCGCGGCCGTCGGGTCCAGCGCCGACGTCGGCTCGTCGAGGACGAGCAGGCGCGGGTGGGTGGTGAGCACCGACCCGATCGCGACCCGCTGCTGCTGGCCGCCCGAGAGGGTGCGCAGGTCGCGGTGCCGCAGGTCGGCGATGCCCAGCAGGTCGAGGGTCTCCTCGACCCGCCGCCGCATCGTCGCCGGCGCCAGGCCGAGCTGCTCCATGCCGAAGGCGAGCTCCTCCTCCACGGTGTCGGTGACGAACCAGGCAGGCGGGTTCTGGCCCACGAAGCCCACCGCGTGCGCGCGCTCGCGCGCCGGCAGGTCGATCACGCTCGCGCCGTCGAGCAGCACCTCGCCGCGGAGCACGCCGCCGCTGAAGGCGGGCACCAGACCCGCCACCACCCCGAGCAGGGTGGACTTCCCGACGCCCGTCGGGCCGGCCAGGACGACCAGCTCACCGGAGTCGATGCGCAGGTCGACGCCGTCGAGGACGGGCGTCGCCTGCTCGGCGTAGGCGAAGCGGACCTCCCGCAGCTCCATCACGGCACGCTCACCTGCTCCCGCGCCTGCTCCCGGCTGCGCGCCGTCAGCGGCGGCGGGGCCACCCACACCGGCAGCACGGCCACCAGCACGGCGGCCACCGCCCACGGTGACAGCGCGGGGACGCCGAGCACGTCGGGGTGCGCCACCGTCACGTCCCAGCGATCCAGCGCCCACAGCCCCGCTCCGGTCGCGACGCCCGAGAGCGCGACCGCGACCTCCGCGGGACGCCAGCGGTCGGGGCGGTAGCGGGTGCGCTCCACCCGGCGCCCGGCCGAGGCGAAGCCCGCGAGCGCGAGCGCGGTGCCCACGGCGAGCAGCAGCACCGCGAGCAGGCGCGGCACCGAGGCGTCGAGGACGGCGTACACCCCGACGACGACGCCCAACAAACCGGCCACCATCAGCGTGCCGGTGGTGCGGCGCTGGGCCGGGGTCGCGGCACCGCTTCGGCCGTAGCCGCGCGCGTCCATGCCCGCCGCCAGGGCCAGCGAGCGGTCGAAGGCGTCCTCCAGCACCGGCACCAGCAGGCGGCGCAGCCCACGGACCCGGCCCTCGGCGCCCCCGCGCAGCTGCTGCGCCGCGCGCACCCGGACCGCGCTGTCGGCGAGCTGTGGCAGCACGTTGATCGCCACCGTCATCGCCGTACCGATCTCGTAGAGGGCCGGCGGCAGCGACTTCATCAACCGCTTGGGGTTCGCCAGCGCGTTGGCCGCACCGACCGCGATGACGAGGGTCGCCAGCCGGGTCCCTTCGTACGCCGAGGCGAGCAGCTCCTCGCGGGTGAACGGTCCCAGCAGGTCGATGCCCGCCACCCAGTCCGGCAGCTCGACGCGGGGCAGCGTGAACAGCACGTGCCCCGGCACGTCGCCACCGAGCAGGACCCGGAACAGGATCCGCACCACCACCAGCACCACGCCCAGCCAGACGTACAGCCGGAACGAGCGCGCCCACGGCTGGTCCGAGCGACAGGTCAGCACCGTCAGGGTGATCGCGCCGAGCAGGAGCCCGAGCAGGAAGGGGTTCGTCGTGAACGACGTCCCCACCGCCAGCCCGAGCGCCCAGACCCACCAGGCGACGGGGTGCAGGTCCCGCGGGATCCTCATCGCCGTCTCGTCAGCCCAGCCGGCGCCGGATGAGCGGGACGGCGCCCGCCGCGCCCAGCACGCCCACGCCCGCCCCGACGCCGAGCCACGTGCCCAGCGAGGAGCCCTCGTCCTCGGCATGACCCCGGCCCTGCTCCGGGCCCGCGGTGATCTCGCCGACGTCCGGCAGCGCGCTGCCGGTCGGGTCGGTCGACGCCTCGGTCGGGGCCGCCGTGGTCGGCCGCGAGGACGGGGAGGTGCTCGCGGTGCCCGAGGGGGTGGCCGAGGACGCGCTGGGCGTGGCCGCGACGCTCCCTCCGGCGCTCGGAGCCGACGGACCGCCCTTCGTGCCGCCTCCCTGCGTGCTGCCCGAGCCCTTGGTCCCGCTCGTGGTGCCGGCGCTGCTCGGCGCCGCGCTCTTCGTCGGCGGTGCGGTGCTGGTCGGCACCCGCGGCGCGGGGCGGGCGTCCGGCGCCTGGGCGGTGCCCGCGCCCTCGTGCCACGCGAACGCGACGTACCCGCCCTCGGGCACGCGCAGGGTGGTCACCCCGCGGGTCGCGAAGACCCACTTCCCGGACTTCCCGTCGGACCACCACAGGCTCCAGAAGGCATCGCTGGCCGTGCAGTCGCGGTCCGCGGGCCGGCCGTCGACCTGGCAGGTGAAGCCCGGGTCGCCGGTGGCCTGGGTGAGCCGGAAGCCGGCGTCGGCGAAGTTGCTGGCCGCCGCGCCGCCCGGCGTCGGGTCACAGCCGGCCTGCAGCTCCTCGCCGGCCGGCAGCTCGTTGAAGTCGACCACCACGGTGACGCCGCTCGCACCCGGGCAGCCGGCCGGCTCCGCGGCCGTGGCCGGCGCGGGGGCCAGCAGCAGCCCGGCCGCCGCGAGCAGGCCCGCGGCGACCGGTCCGAGGTACCCGGTCACCCGCACGGCTCAGCGCACCCGGAAGGTGGTCGAACCGCGCCGGTCGCTGAACTGCCCGCGCACCACGACGCTCTTGACGCCGGCCGTGCGGCCGACGGCGAAGGTCACCCGGATCGCGCCCTTCGAGGTCGCCGTCCCGGCGCCGACCTGGCGCCCGGCGTACGCCACGACGAACCTCTCCCCCGGCGCCAGCCCGCTCACGGCGACGACCTGGGTGCCGCCGCGCGCCACCGTGGTGCTGCGCAGCACCGGGCGGAAGGTCTTCGCCGCCAGGGCCTTGATCGTCGTCGTCGCGGTCGTGCCGCCGAGCCAGCGCAGCGCGAGGACGCGGTTGCCGGTGGAGGCCGGCAGCTTCACGGTCGTGCTGAGCGGGCCGGCCACCCGGCGCGTCGTACCGAAGCCGGAGAGGCAGGCCGGCTGGCTCGACCGCAGGCCGGTCACCTTGACCGCGACGGTGGTGCCGGCGTGGACGTAGCCGGTCGGGCCGGTGACCCGGCCGGTGACGGGGTTGCTGAGGTACGCCAGGCCCGCCAGCGCCTGCGCGCTGGGCCAGATCCACTGGTAGCCGCGGTCGGCGGCGTCGATCTTGCCGTCCTTGCGCGCGGTCGTGACGTCGTCGTCGCTGTAGGCGATCGCGCCGTGCTCGACGTCCAACGGGGACGCGCACCCGGTGAGCTTGACCAGCTGGCGTCCCGCGACGTACGACGCCGCCTTCGGCGCCAGGGCGCTGCCCGCCGCACCGAGCGCCCACGCCACCAGACCGGTGCTCTGGGTGTTGATCGGGGTGTACATCGACTCACCGATCCCGCCGTCGGCGGCGAGCTCGCCCTCGAGCCACGTCACCGCGTCGTCGACCGCGGTCTGCGCCGCCGGGTCCTCGTCCGCGAACGGGAGCAGGGCCAGCACGCCCCGCGCGGTGGTGTCGTAGTCCGTGCCGCCGTCGCACGCCGTCCCCCAGCCCCAGGCGCCGGTCGCGCACTGGTCGGCACGCAGGAAGGCCGCCGCCTTGGCCGCCTCCGCGTTGCCCGCGGCCTGGAGCGCCGAGACCGCCCACACCTGCTTCCACGCCTGGCCGTCGGTGAACGCACCCGTCGTGTCGTCGGTCGCGTCCGCGACCACCTGCACCAGGTCGGCGTCCGCGCCCTCCGCCTGCGACTCCGCCTGGAAGGCGACGACCTCCGCGGCCGTCACCGGTGCGCCGGAGAGGATGTCGGCGTGCCGGGCGTCGAGGCCGGTGTTGAGCTGCGCGAGCAGCTCCGGGGTGTCGGTCCCGCTCGCCAGGGCGCTGAGACCGAGGTCCGCGGTCCACGCGATGTTGCCCGCGAGCAACCCGTCGGCCAGCTGGGCCTGCAGCCAGGCGGAGACCGCCTTCGCCTCGGGCGACGGGACGTCGGCGGCGTGCGCCACCGGCGCGGGGCCGGCCAGGCCGAGGCCGGCACTGAGACCGGAGGCCGCGAGCGCGCCTCCGGCGAGGAGGACTCCGGCGCGACGGGCGCGCGTACGGATCGACATGAAGGTTCCTTCCCGCTGCAGGCAGCGGGACCGAGTGACCGGCGACCCGCTGCGTTCCACGACAGCGTGCGTGTCAGGACGTGCGCGGCAGGTGCTCCGGCTCGCCACCCCGAGGCGGCCTACGGTTGCGGGTCAGCGCCGGACTTCGACCGGCTTCCCCCGTCACGTACGTGGATGTGAGTTTCCCCGGCAGCGTACCTTTCGGCGCGCTCCTCGGCGCTATCCGCGGAGATGCTCCCCGGCCTGCTGGGGCTCGCTCCGCTCCTCGGACCTGGCGTCGCGGGGTGGGTCAGGTGCGAGCAGGTTCGTGGAACGGGCAGGTTCGTGGAACGGGCAGGTTCGTGGAACGGGCGGGTTCGCGGACCAGGCGGGCTCGCGGACCAGGCGGGCTCGCGGACCAGGCGGGCTCGCGGACCAGGCCGACCTGCGAGCCTCGCCCAGGCAGCGGCGGCGGGAGCCGGCTCGCCGCCGCGACGAGGCGCCGGGCATGCCGCTGGCCCCGCCGTCGGCGGGGTGCGGGGCGAGGTCGCTAACGGTCAGGGACGGGGGCGAGCGGTGGGCTCGCCCCGACCGGGTGGGTGCCGACCGGATGGGTGCCGGTCGGACCGACGTCGAACACATGCCCATGCGGACTGGCCCACCGATAGTGGCCAGGGCGGGTGATCTCGTAGGACCACCGCGAGTGGGTCTTCGCCCGATGATGACGCCGGCACAACGGGACCAGGTTGCACGGACACGTCGCCCCGCCCCGTGCATGAGGGACCGCATGGTCCAGGTCGCACGCTGACGCAGGGCGGGTGCAGTACGGGAACCGGCACGTGTGGTCCCGCAACCCGACCCGGACCCGGTGCCGGTCCGGGACCTCGTACGCCGTGACCGGCACACAGTCGGCCAGGTCGACGACCGGGCGGACCGTCACAGTCGTGCCCGGAACGGCGAGCCACTCACGAACCTGCTCCGCACTCACCGGACACCGGCCCTCCTCCCACCGAGCCACCGGATTGCCGCCAGCCGAGTCGCCTGTGAGGGTCGTGTCGGTGACGTGCACGTTCAACGTCACCCGACGACCGGGTGCCTGGGCCAGCACCGCCCCCGTCTCCTCGTCCGCGATCAGGAGGTCCAGCGCGAGGTCCCGACGTGCGAGCGCACCCGCGGCCTTCGAGCGGCGAACATCCAACGACGATCCGTCACCCAACCGGGCGAGCAGCTCGGCCTCACGGGCCACCGCCACATCCAGGTCCCGGGCATCCGCGGCGTCGAGGACACCATCGACGAACACCAGCCCGTGCTCACCCACCTCGCCGATGTCGAAGCGGCGACGATCCGCCGCCGCCAACCGCTCCGCCTCAGCCCGCTCCGGGTCGAACCGCACCACCGCCTCAGCGACCAGCCGCTCGACCTGCGCCCACGACACCCCACCCACACCACCGACCGCAGCCGCCAGGTGCCGGTCCACGAACCCCGCCGCATCCAACCGCAGCGACATCGTCACCTCCGCGACCCGCTCGGCCCGCCACGACGCCACCGACCCGGACACGACCGCGGCGAACAACCGCGGGAGCCGCCACGCGCACGACAACACCCGACCGACGTAGACCCGCCCACCATCCGGGGAACGGCCCAACACCGCGACGAGCTCCATCAAGGCGAACTCCGACACCAACGGGCCACCATCGCCCGCGACCGGGACACCCGTGTCGAGGAACCCCTCACCCAACGTCGCGGCACCCTCCGGAGAGGTCACGGTGTTGTGCTCGGCCCACGCCACGATGGCCTGCCACTCCCGCACCAGCGAGCCCTGGCGAGCCGTCACCTCAGCACCGATCGACGACAGCAGAACTGCCGTCGACGACGAGGAGGCGGGCCCGAGATCCATGCCCCAATTCTCCGCCCGAATCCGCGGATCACCAAACAAGGTGACCCCGCCTGTGGAGAACCGTCAGGCCGTCAGCAGGGAGCGCGGTTCCTCCCGGGTGAGCCGCCATCCGGCGCGGATCTCCAGCACCGGCAGGCTGGTCGCGAGGGCGCCCACGGCACCGGTCAGGAAGACCCGGACGTCCGCACGCACCAGGCCCAGTCCCACGCTCCCGAGCAGGGCCAGCAGCTCCGCGTCGAAGACCAGCACGACCAGGGCCGGGTCGACCGCGACCAGCGGCAGGACCGCGGCCAGGCCGAGCAGCAGGCACAGGCGGCGCTTCACCCGGGCCACGGTAGCCCGCAACTTTCTGCCGATCCGCTGCATCTGTTCAGGCAAGCAACCCTCTCGGAAGGCAGGTCCACCATGAACCGAACCGCGATCCGTCGCACCGCTGCCGCGCTCCTCGCCGCCGGCATCGGCACCGCCACCCTGGGCGCCGTCCCCGCGTCGGCCGGCGCGGCCGCACCGACGTACCAGGGACGGGTGGTGAGCAGCACCAGCCTCGTCCAGCGGGTGGCGCCGAGCACCCACCTCCCCGCCGCCGGTACGGCGCTGCGCCGGGGCACCGTCGTCGGCATCGACTGCCAGCTCAACGGCACCGTCGTGGGCGGCAACCAGCGTTGGTACAAGATCCGCGGCCGCGACGCCTGGATCTCCGCCCGGTACGTCGCCAACGTCGGCCCCACACCGGTGGCGTGCACGCGCGGCGACTGGGCGTACGAGGTGGCGGTCGGGACGCGGATCCGCCGCGGCCCGAGCACCGCGGACGCCGCGATCGGCTCGCTGGCGCGCGGCACCGAGGTGGGCACGCGCTGGTACACCACCCGGGGTCAGGCCGTCGACGGCAACCGCAGGTGGATCGCCGTGGAGACCCCGAACGGCAACCGGGGCTGGATCTCGGCGACCAACCTTCGGCTGGTCGGTTGAGACCCGCCGGCGCCGGTCGGGACCGTCGGGTCTAGGAGAGCTTCTCCAGGACCAGCTCCCGCACCCGGCCGGCGTCGGCCTGACCGCGCATCTCCTTCATCACCGCACCGATGAGGGCACCGGCGGCGGCGACCTTGCCGTCGCGGATCTTGTCGGCGATGTCGGGGTTCTCGGCGATCGCCTTGTCGACGGCGGCGGAGAGCGCGCCCTCGTCGGAGACCACGGCGAGCCCGCGGGCCGCGATGATCTCCTCGGGGGTGCCCTCACCGGCCAGCAGGCCGTCGAAGACCTGGCGGGCCAGCTTGTCGTTGATGGTCTTGGCGTCGACGAGGGCCTGCACCGCGGCCACCTGGGCCGGGGTGACGGCGAGCTCGGCGAGCTCGACACCGGCGTCGTTGGCGCGGCGGGCCAGCTCGGTCAGCCACCACTTGCGGGCGGCCTGCGGTGCGGCGCCGGCGGCGACCGTCTGCTCGACGAGGTCGAGCGCACCGGCGCCGACGGTGTCGCGCATCTCCAGGTCGGAGAAGGCCCACTCCTCCTGGAGCCGGGCCCGCTTCTGGGTGGGGTTCTCCGGCAGCGTCCCACGCAGCTCCTCGACCCATTCGCGCGAGGGCGCGACGGGCACGAGGTCGGGCTCGGGGAAGTAGCGGTAGTCCTCGGCGTCGGACTTCTCCCGACCCGAGGAGGTGGTGCCGGTGTCCTCGTGGAAGTGCCGGGTCTCCTGCAGGACCGAGCCGCCGGCGTCGAGGATGCCCGCGTGCCGCGACATCTCGAAGCGCACCGCGCGCTCGACCGAGCGCAGCGAGTTGACGTTCTTGGTCTCCGAGCGCGTCCCCAGCGTGGTGGAGCCCTTGGGCGCCAGCGACAGGTTCACGTCGGCCCGGATCGAGCCCTGGTCCATCCGGGCGTCGGAGACGTCGAGGGCGACGATGAGGTCGCGCAGCTGGGCGACGTAGGCGCGCGCGACGGCCGGCGCCTTCTCGGCCGGCACCAGGATCGGGCGGGTCACGATCTCGATGAGCGGGATGCCGGCGCGGTTGTAGTCGACCAGCGAGTAGTCCGCGCCGTGGATGCGACCGGTCGCACCACCGACGTGGGTGGACTTGCCGGTGTCCTCCTCCATGTGGGCGCGCTCGATGTCGACCCGGAAGGTCTCACCGTCGACGTCCACGTCGAGCCAGCCGTCGAAGGCGATCGGCTCGTCGTACTGGGAGGTCTGGAAGTTCTTCGGCATGTCCGGGTAGAAGTAGTTCTTCCGGGCGAAGCGGCACCACTCGGCGATCGAGCAGTTGAGCGCCAGGCCGATCCGGATCGCCGACTCCACGGCCTTGCCGTTGACGACCGGCATCGCGCCCGGGAGGCCCAGGCAGGTCGGGCAGACCTGGGTGTTGGGCTCGGCACCGAAGGCGATGGGGCAGCCGCAGAACATCTTGGTGTTCGTGTTCAGCTCGACGTGGACCTCGAGCCCGAGGGCCGGGTCGTAGCGGGTGATCACGTCGTCGAAGTCGACCAGCACGTCGCTCATCGCGCACCTCCCAGGTCCGGGGCCTTCGCAAGGATGGGGCCGCCCCAACGGGCGCCGAGGGCGGTCTCGACGGCCGCGCCGACCCGGTAGAGCCGGTCGTCGGCGAGCGCCGGCGCCAGCACCTGGAAGCCGACCGGCAGGCCGTCCTCGTCGGCGAGGCCGGCGGGGACCGAGATGCCAGGGACGCCGGCGAGGTTGGCCGGGATGGTGGCGAGGTCCTGGAGGTACATCGCCAGCGGGTCGTCCAGCTTCTCCCCCAGCGGGAAGGCGGTGGTGGGCGAGGTCGGCGACACCAGTACGTCGACCTGCTCGAAGGCCGCCGCGAAGTCGCGGGAGATCAGGGTGCGCACCTTCTGCGCCTGGCCGTAGTAGGCGTCGTAGTAGCCGCTCGACAGGGCGTAGGTGCCGATCATGATCCGGCGCTTCACCTCGTCGCCGAAGCCGGCGTCGCGGGTCGCCTTCATCACGGCCTCCGCGCTCGGGTCGCCGTCCGGCACGACCCGCAGGCCGTAGCGCATGGCGTCGAACTTCGCGAGGTTCGAGGAGCACTCGGCCGGCAGGATCAGGTAGTAGGTCGCCATCGCGTGCACGAAGGTCGGGCAGGAGATCTCGGTGACCTCCGCGCCCAGCTCCTTCAGCAGGTCCACCGTCTCGGCGAAGCGGGCCATCACGCCCGGCTGCCAGCCGTCGCCGGCGAGCTCCTTGATGACGCCGACCTTGAGCCCGGCGAGGTCGCCGGTCGCGCCCTGCTGGGCGGCCTGCACGAACCCGCCGACCGGTACGTCGACCGAGGTCGAGTCCAGCGGGTCGTGGCCGCCGATCAGCTCGTGCAGCAGCGCGGAGTCGAGCACGGTGCGGGTCACCGGGCCGACCTGGTCGAGGCTGTTGGCGAGCGCGACGAGGCCGTAGCGCGAGACCGCGCCGTAGGTCGGCTTCACGCCGACGGTGCCGGTCACGGCGCCGGGCTGGCGGATCGAGCCGCCGGTGTCGGTGCCGAGCGCGAGCGGGGCCTCGAAGGCGGCGACGGCCGCGGCCGAGCCGCCGCCGGAGCCGCCCGGGATGCGGGTCTGGTCCCACGGGTTGCGGGTCGGGCCGTAGGCGGAGTGCTCGGTGGAGGAGCCCATCGCGAACTCGTCCATGTTGGTCTTGCCGAGGATCGGCAGACCCGCCTCCTTGATGCGGCGCACCACGGTGGCGTCGTACGGCGGCACCCAGCCCTGCAGGATCTTCGAGCCGCACGTCGTGGGCAGCCCCTCGGTCGCCAGCACGTCCTTGACGGCGATCGGCACCCCGTCGAGCAGGTGCCGGGTCTCGCCGGCGGCACGGCGCGCGTCGGACGCCGCGGCCTGCGCGAGCGCGCCCTCGGGGTCGACGTGCAGGAACGCGTGCACGCCGGACTCGGCGGAGCCGTCGACGGCGGCGATCCGGTCCAGGTGGACCTGGGTCAGCTCGACGGACGTGGTCTCGCCCGCGGCCAGCGCGTCGGCGAGCTCGGCGGCGGTCCTGCGGATCAGCTCGCTCACTGCTCCTCCCCCAGGATCCGCGGCACCCGGAAGCGCTGGTCCTCGGCCTCGGGCGCACCGGAGAGCGCCTGCTCGGCGGTCAGGCCCGGCACCACGACGTCCTCGCGGAAGACGTTGGTGAGCGGGATCGGGTGCGAGGTCGGCGGTACGTCGTCGCCGGCCACACCGCTGATGGAAGCGACCGCCTCGAGGATGACGTTGAGCTGCGGAGCAAGGTGGTCCAGCTCGGCGTCATCGAGGTCGATCCGGGCGAGGTCGGCCAGGTGGGCCACCTCGTCGCGGGAGATCTGAGCCATGGGGGTCATCCTATGGACAGACCGGGTCTTTAGAATCCGGCGGGTGCACGCCCCTGCTCCCTCACCGCCACGGATCCCGCAGCGCGCGCTCGTCGCGGGCGGCGCCGGCCCGCTGCCGACGGCCTTCGCCGAGCGGCTCGCCGCGGCCCTCGACGTGCCCCTCGTGCCCGCCGGGGAGCTCGCCGGGGCCGCCGAGGTCGCGCGCCTCGCGGCCTTCGAGGGCTGGGTGAGCACCGCGGAGCGGCCCGCGGACCGGGCGGTGCTGCTGCCCCGAGCCGAGCTGGTCGTGGTGGTGCTGGGCGAGGAGCCGGGCACGCTGCGGGGGCTGGTGCGTCGTACCGTCCGGCGGATGCGGGCCGACGGCCCCGAGCCGGACCTGGGCTGGGTGGACCTGCTGCCCAGGACGCACCCGGACGCCGCGGTGGTGCGCCTGGTCGGCGGCGAGGCCGTCGACGCCTGGCTCGCCGGCCTCAGAGGTTGAGGCGCAGGAACCGCTCGGTCTCCTGCATGGCCGCCTCGAACCGCGGCCCGAAGGCGTGGCCCTCGCCGGCGTAGGTCCGCAGGGTGACGTCCACGCCCGCGCGCCGCATCAGCCGCGCCGTACGCCGGCTCCACGCCACGGGGCAGGTGTCGTCGGCCGTCCCGTGCAGCAGCAGGACCGGCTCGGTGATGTCGCGGAAGTAGGTCCGGGCGCTGATCCCGGCCCAGAACGCCGGCTCGTCGGCCGGCTCGCCGTGGGCTCGCAGGATCGCGCGCACGGCCGCCGTGCGGTCGCCGTCGCTGCGGACGAAGTGCTCGAAGTTCTCGGCCGCGTCCGAGCTCACCGACGCGAAGGCAACGCCCGCGCGCACCAGGCCGGGCTGAGCGGCGAGGGCGTTCTGCACGATGCCGCCGCCCATCGAGCGGCCCACGAGCGCGATCCGCTCGTCGTCGACCGGCCCGTCCCAGGAACGCAGCGCGAGTACGGCGTTGACGACGTCCTCGGTGTAGCCCATCCGCATGTCGAGGCCGCCGCTGCGGTCGGGGCCGGACTCGGCGTGGCCGCGGTAGTCGACGTGCAGCGCGACGTACCCGTGCTCGCCGAACCAGGCGCGCTCCCGGGTCATCCCCTGCCCGTTCACGTAGACCGCCGGGTCGATGTAGCCGTGCGCCAGCACCACCGCCGGGAAGGGCCCCGGGCCCACCGGCACCGCGAGGCGCCCGGAGATCGTGAGGCCGCCGCCGCGGTAGGTCACGCGGTACTGCCGGTGCCGGGGCGTGCGGAGCACCTCCTCCCCCAGCCGCAGGCGTCCGCCGTCGAAGGTCGTGCCGGCCAGCGCGGGCAGCGACACCGGGTCCGGTACGGCGACCGAGGGGCTCGGCGTCGGAGGCCGGGACGTCGCGGCGGGGCTCGAGGAGCTCGCGGGGCTCGGGTCGGCGGGCGGGTCCGCCTCCGGCGTGCCGCTGCAGGCGCTCAGCAGCAGCGCCAGCAGCACGACGACGGCCCCGGTCCTCATCGGCTCACCCGACCGCGTCCGGGCCGCCCTCGAGCAGCCGCTTGAACTCGTCCTCGGTCAGGATCCGGAGCCCGAGCTGCTCGGCCTTGTCGGCCTTCGAGCCGGCGTTCTCGCCGACCACGACGTAGTCGGTCTTCTTCGACACCGAGCCGGCCGCCTTGCCGCCGCGGGACAGGATGGCCTCCTTCGCGGAGTCGCGGGAGAAGTCCTCCAGCGAGCCGGTGACCACGACGGTCAGGCCCTCCAGGGTGCGGGCGACGGACGCGTCGCGCTCGTCGGCCATGGCGACCCCGGCGGCGGCCCACTTCTCGACGATCGCGACGTGCCAGTCGACCTCGAACCACTCGATGACCGCGCGGGCGATGGTGGGCCCGACGCCCTCGGCGGCGGCGAGCTCCTCCTCGGTGGCGGCCCGGATGGCCTCCATCGAGCCGAACTCCTGGGCCAGCGCGCGGGAGGCGCTGGGCCCGGTGTGCCGGATGGAGAGGGCGACGATGACGCGCCAGAGCGCGACGGCCTTGCGGGCGTCGAGGTTCGCGAGCAGCTTCTCGCCGTTGGCGCTGAGCTGGGGGCCCTCCTCGCCCTTCTTCGGCGCCCGGGTGAACAGCGGGGCCGAGCGCAGCTTGTCGGCGTCGAGGTCGAACACGTCGCCCTCGTTGGTGATCGCACCGGCCTCCAGCAGCGCGACGGCGGCTTCGTAGCCCAGGCCCTCGATGTCGAAGGCGTTGCGGCTCGCCACGAAGAACACCCGCTCCCGGACCTGGCCGGGGCACCGCTCGTGGTTGGGGCAGCGCCGGTCCTTGTCGCCCTCCTTCTGCTCGACGAGCTCGGTCCCGCAGGCCGGGCAGGTCGTCGGCGGCACCCACGGCGCCAGTCCCTCGGGACGCAGCGGCAGCACCGGGCCGACGATCTCCGGGATCACGTCACCGGCCTTGCGCAGCACGACGGTGTCGCCGGGGCGGACGTCCTTGCGCTCGACCTCGTGGAAGTTGTGGAGGGTGGCGTTCTCCACGGTGGAGCCGGCGACCTTGACCGGCTCCATCACGCCGTACGGCGTGACACGGCCGGTGCGCCCGACGTTGACCGCGATGTCGCGGAGCAGGGTGTTGACCTCCTCGGGCGGGTACTTGAACGCGATCGCCCAGCGCGGCGCCCGGCTCGTCGACCCGAGCCGGCGCTGCAGGGCGACATCGTCGACCTTCACCACGACGCCGTCGATCTCGTAGGGCACGATCGTGTGCCGGTGCTCGCCCGCGTGGGCGATGTAGCCCTCCACGTCGGCGAGGGTCGGGAGCACCTTCACCTGCTCGGAGACCGGCAGCCCCCAGGCGGCGAGCGCCTCGTAGGCCTGCGACTGGGCGGTCGGCTCGAAGCCCTGCCGGGCGCCGATGCCGTGGCAGACCATGCCGAGGGCCCGGGTCGCGGTCACCCGCGGGTCCTTCTGGCGCAGGGAGCCGGCGGCGGCGTTGCGCGGGTTGGCGAAGGCGGGCTTGCCCGCCTCGGTCATCGCGACGTTGAGCGCCTCGAACGCCTCCGCGGGCAGGAACACCTCGCCCCGGACCTCGATCAGGTCCGGCACCGGGTAGGCGTCGGTCGCGGTCAGCCGGTGCGGGACGGCCGCGATGGTCTTGACGTTGGGGGTGACGTCCTCGCCGGTGCGGCCGTCGCCGCGGGTCAGGGCCCGCACCAGGCGGCCCTTCTCGTAGAGCAGGTTGATCGCCAGGCCGTCCACCTTGAGCTCGCACAGCAGCGCCGGCTCGCCCACGCCCTCGCGGCCGAGACGGGCGTACCAGGACGCCATCTCCTCGGCGGAGAAGGCGTTGTCGAGGCTCTCCATCCGCTGCAGGTGGTCGACGGCGGTGAAGTCGGTGGACACCGCACCGCCGACCTTCTGGGTGGGCGAGTCGGGGGTGCGCAGCTCGGGGAACTCCTCCTCGAGCTCCTCCAGCCGCCGCATCCGCCGGTCGAAGTCGGCGTCGGAGAGGGTCGGCTGGTCCAGCACGTAGTAGCGCCAGCGCGCCTCCTCTACCTCGTCGGCAAGGGTGGCGTGCTCGTCGCGCGCCGAGGGGGGTACGACGGGGAGGTCGGCCTGGCTCATGGAGGACATCTTGCCGGTCGCCACCGACGACCGCCCGCCGGATGTCGGTGGCGACCGGCAGGCTCGGGAACAGATCCGGCGCGAACCCGCTTGACAGAACGAAACGGTTCCGTACCATCTACTTGGAACGAAACCGTTCCGTTCTATCCAAGCCCCAGGAGGTGCCCGTGGTCCCCCGCATCAGCCGCCGTGAGGCGCCGGCCCGACCCCGCGTGGAGGGCGACCGCGAGCAGGAGATCTTCGACGCCACGATCGCCGTGCTCGTCGACGTCGGCTACGACCGGCTCACCATGGACGCCGTGGCGACCAAGGCGAAGGCGTCGAAGGCGACGCTCTACCGCAAGTGGGACGGCAAGGCCGCGCTCGTCATCGACGCCCTGATGTCGGAGAAGTCCCCGGTCGAGGTGCCGCCGGACACCGGCAGCCTGCGGGGCGACCTGCTCGCGATGTTCTGCGGACACGGCGGCCTGACCGACCGGCACCAGACCGCGCTGCTCGGCAGCGTGGTCACCGCGATCGGCCGCGACCCCGAGTTCGCCGCGGCGTTCCGGGAGCGGTTCATCGCCCCCAAGGTGGCCGTCGGCCGCGAGGTCTACGAGCGGGCCCGCGAGCGCGGGGAGCTGCGCCCCGACATCGACCTCGACATCCTCACCGCGGCACTGCCCGGCATCGTGCTGCACCGCGGCTTCCTCCTCGGCGACCCGCCGACCCCCGACCTGATCGCCCGTGTCGTCGACCAGGTCATCCTCCCCGCCGCCACCCGCGGCTGACCGCCCCTCCTCTCCACCGAAGGAACCCTCATGACCGACGTCGAATCACTCGACCCTGCGGGGACGACCTCGTCCGCAGAGCCCGAGGTGACCCCCAGCAAGCACGCCGGCCTCGCGCTCGTGCTGATCCTCACCGCCCAGCTGATGGTGGTGCTCGACTCCACCATCGCCAACATCGCGCTGCCCTACATCGGCACCGACCTGGACATCTCCCAGGCCAACCTGACCTGGATCGTGACCGGCTACGCGCTCGCCTTCGGCGGACTGCTGCTCCTCGGCGGCCGCCTCGGCGACCTCTACGGACGCCGCCGCCTGTTCACCATCGGCCTCGTGACCTTCGCCGTCGCCTCGCTGCTCGGCGGCCTCGCCGCCAACGAGGCCATGCTGCTCGGCTCCCGGGCGCTGCAGGGCATCGGCGCCGCCATGGCCGCGCCGGCCGCCCTGGCGCTGATCACGACCACCTTCCCGGCCGGCCCGGCCCGCAACCGCGCCATGGCGGCCTACGCCACGATGTCCGGTGTCGGCGCCGCGATCGGCCTGATCCTCGGCGGCTGGCTCACCGGTCTCGACTCCTTCGTCGGCCTCGACGTCGAGGGCTGGCGGATGACCTTCCTGATCAACGTCCCGATCGGCCTGATCGCCGCCGCCGCCGTTCCGCGGATCCTCGCGGAGTCGGAGTCGCACCCCGGCCAGATGGACGTCCCCGGCGCCATCACCGGCACCCTGGGCCTGCTCGGCATCGTCTTCGGCCTGTCCCGCGCGGGCGAGGAGGCCTACGGCTGGGACCACCCGCAGACGATCGTCGCGCTCGTCGCCGGCCTCGTCCTCCTGGTGGCCTTCGCGGTCATCGAGTCCCGGGTCGCCCACCCGCTGCTGCCGGTGCGGATCTTCGCCAACAGGACCCGGGCGACCAGCTTCGCGGCGATGATGATCGCCCCGGCCGCGATGTTCGCGATGTTCTACTTCCTCAGCCTGTTCATCCAGCAGATCATGGGCTTCAGCCCGCTCGAGGCCGGCTTCGCGTTCCTGCCGTTCTCGTTCGGCATCGTCATCGGCGCGGGCCTGGCGTCCAACCTGGTCGCCCGGGTCGACGCCCGCTTCCTCGCCGGGACCGGCACCCTGCTCGCGGCCGCCGCGCTCTTCATGTTCTCGCGGATCCCGGTCGACGAGTCGCCGAAGGCCGTGCTGACGGCCCTGGGCGAGGGCGGCGCCGACATCAACTACTGGACCCACCTGTTCCCCTACATCGTCCTGATGGCGGTCGGCATGGGCCTGGTCTTCGTGCCGATGACCCTCACCGCGGTGCACCACGTCCGCGCGGAGGACTCCGGCATCGGCTCCGGCGTGCTCAACACGATGCAGCAGGTCGGCGGCGCGCTGGGTCTGGCGACGCTGAGCACCGTCGCCCTGCACTTCTCCAACAGCCAGGCCGACAAGATCGCCAAGCCGATGGCCGACGCGATCGTCGCCAGCGGTGGCGACCCCACCGCGAAGGTGCCCGGCACCGACCTGACCTTCCTGGAGGGTGCGATCTTCGGCTCGAGCTTCCCCGAGGGTGCGGTGCACGCCTTCCTGGTGGCCTCGCTGCTGATGCTCGCCGCCTCGGCCGTGATCTGGACGTTCCTCAACGTCAAGCACACCGAGCTGGCCACCGACGCCCCCGAGGGCATCCACGTCGGCTGACCCGTCACGACGAGCAGGGCCCGCCGGAGCGATCCTCCGGCGGGCCCTGTCCCGTTCTCGGGCCCGCTCAGCTCGAGGCGAGCAGCTTCTCCAGCGCCTCGACGAACGCCGGGATGTCGTCCGGCTTGCGGCTGGTGACGAGGTTGCGGTCGACGACGACCTCGGCGTCGACCCAGTCCCCGCCCGCGTTGCGGATGTCGTCCTGCAGGCTCGGCCAGCTGGTGAGCCGGCGGCCCTCGACGAGCCCGGCCGAGACGAGCAGCCAGGGACCGTGGCAGATGACCGCGAGCGGCTTGCCCGCCGCCGCCACCTTGCGCACGAGCGTCTGCGCCCGCTCGTCGAGGCGGATGTGGTCGGCGTTGACCGTGCCGCCGGGGACGACGAGCGCGTCGATCGCGTCGACGTCGAGGTCGGCGTACGCCCCGTCCGCCTCGATCTTCTGCGTCGGGTTCACGTCGCCCTCGGCGGCCTGGATCGGGGACCCGTCGCGGGACAGCACCTGCACCTCGGCCCCGGCCTCGCGCAGGCGGTCGCGGGGTCCGGTGAGCTCGGGCTCCTCCACGTAGTCACCGGCGATGATCGCGACGCGCTTGCCGCTCAGGTCGGGCATGGGCTCTCCTCGGGTCGGGGGGACCCTGCTGTTACCCAGCCCCTCGCCGGGCAGTCGGTCAGCCCAAGGAGCGCGCGGCGGAGCGGACCAGCGTCGTCGCCCGACGGGCGTCCGACGCCGCCATGCCCGCCAGGCCGCAGGCTGGCGTGACCACGAGCTGCTCCCCCACGACCGCCGGGTCGAGGCCGAGCAGGTCCAGCCAGCGCAGGACCCGCTCCACGACGGCCTTGTCGCTGGGCAGCGCACCCGCGGTGGGTACGACGCCGAGGGCGACCGTGTCGCCCGCCTCCAGCGCCTCGGCGGCGGCGTCCATCGCCTCCGGTCCCAGCAGGTCGGCGTCGACCAGCACCCCGCGCGCCCCGGCACCGCGCAGCAGCGCCACCGGCACGTCCGGGGCGCAGCAGTGCACCCAGGGCGTCGCCCCGGCGGCACGCACCGCGCCGAGCACGTCCTCGAGCGCCTCGCTCGCCTCGGGCGGGTGCACCGTGCGGTGCCGGCCGAAGCCCGACGCCGTGGGGACCGCGGCCGCGAGCACGGCGGGCAGGGCCGGCTCGTCGAGCTGCACGACCAGCTCGGTCGCATCCGGCAGTCGCCGGCGCAGGTCCGCGACGTGCTCGCCCACGCCGAGCGCGAGAGCCTGGGCCAGGTCGCGGCGGGCGCCGTGGTCGGCGAGCAGCTTGTCGCCGCGCGGGCGCTCCACGGTGGCGGCCAGGGTCCAGGGGCCGGCCACCTGGACCTTGAACGCACCCGCGTGGCCGGCGGCCCGCTCCTCCAGGGCGTCGAGGTCCTGGGCGAGCAGGCTGCGGGCACGGCGCTGGTCGAGCGGCGGTGCGCCGGAGGTGCCGGTCAGCCGCCAGCCGCCGGGTTGCAGGTCGGCGTCCAGCTCGCCGACCAGGCCGAGCGTGCGGCCGGTCATCGCGGCGATCGCACCCCGGCCGGGCACCTCGGGCAGGTACGGCAGGTCCTCGGCGAGCTCCCCCAGGACGACCGCGAGCGCCTCGTCGTACGCCTGCTGGGTGGTGCCGGGGAACGAGCCGATCCCCGTCGCCCTCACGCGGGCACCCGCTCGGCGGCCGTGATGGTGGCCGAGCCGACGACCCGGCTGCCGTCGTAGACGACGACGGCCTGGCCGGGGGCGATGCCCTCGGCGCGGTCGAGCAGCTCCACGTCCAGCGACCCGTCGCCGACCCGGACGACCGCCCGGTGCTCGGCGCCGTGGGCGCGCAGCTGGACGGTGACGCCGGGGCCGTCGAGGACCGAGCCGGCCGGCAGGGCCGGGCCGCACCAGCGCAGCCGGTCGCCGGCGATCCGCTCCACCGCGAGCCGCTCGCGCGGGCCGACGGTGACGGTGCCGCTGACCGGCTCGATGTCGAGCACGAAGCGGGGACGGCCGTCGGGGGCGGGGTGCCCGAGCCGCAGCCCGCGGCGCTGGCCGATCGTGAACGCGAACGTGCCCTCGTGGTGGCCCAGCACCGCACCCGTCGCCTCGTCGCGGATCTCCCCGCCCTGGTTGGGCGCACGGTCGCCGAGCTTCTCCCGCAGCCACCCGGCGTTGTCGCCGTCGGCGACGAAGCAGATGTCGTGGCTGTCCGGCTTGTCCGCGACGAGCAGCCCGCGGGCCGCGGCCTCCGCACGGACCTGCGGCTTCGGGGTGTCGCCGAGCGGGAACAGCGAGTGCCGCAGCTGCTGCTCGTCGAGGACGCCGAGCACGTAGGACTGGTCCTTGGCCCCGTCGACCGCACGGTGCAGCTCGATCTGGCCGGTCGCGGCCGTGCGCACGGTGGCGTAGTGGCCGGTCGCGACCGCGTCGAAGCCGAGCGCCAGCGCGCGGTCGAGGACCGCGGCGAACTTGATCTTCTCGTTGCAGCGCAGGCACGGGTTCGGCGTCTGCCCCGCGGCGTAGGTGTCCATGAAGTCCTCCACCACGTCGGTGTGGAAGCGGTCGGACAGGTCCCAGACGTAGAACGGGATGCCGATGACGTCGGCCGCCCGGCGCGCGTCGTTGGCGTCCTCGATGGTGCAGCAGCCCCGGGCGCCGGAGCGGTAGGACTTCGGGTTGCGCGAGAGCGCCAGGTGGATGCCGGTCACGTCGTGGCCGGCCTCCTTGGCGCGCGCGGCGGCCACGGCGGAGTCCACTCCCCCGGACATGGCGGCGACGACCTTCATCGGCACACCTCAGGCGCGGGCCGCGCGGGCCCGCTCGACGCACGGCGCGATCGCCTCGACGACGGCGTCGACGTCCGCCTCCGTGCTGGTGTGGCCGAGGCTGAACCGCAGCGAGCTGCGGGCCTCCGCGGCGTCGCGGCCCATCGCGAGCAGCACGTGGGAAGGCTGGGGCACGCCGGCCGAGCAGGCCGAGCCGGTCGAGCACTCGATGCCGCGGGCGTCGAGCAGCATGAGCAGCGAGTCCCCCTCGCAGCCCGGGAAGCTGAGGTGCACGTTGCCGGGGAGGCGGTCGACCGGGTCGCCGTTGAGCTCGACGTCCGGCACGACGCGTCGTACGCCGGCGACGAGGCGGTCCCGCAGCACCGTCAGCCGGGCCGCCAGGTCCGCCTGCTGCTTCACCGCCAGCTCCACCGCCGCCGCGAAGCCCGCGATCGCCGGCACGTCGAGGGTGCCGCTGCGCACGTCGCGCTCCTGGCCGCCGCCGTGCAGCAGCGCGGTGAGGTCCACCTCGCGTCGTACGACGAGCGCACCGACGCCCTGCGGACCGCCCACCTTGTGCCCGGAGACCGACAGCGCGTCCACCCCGCTGGCCGCGAAGTCGACCGGCACCGCGCCGATCGCCTGCACCGCGTCGGTGTGCACGGGGATGCCGTGCTCGGCCGCCAGCCGGACCACCTCGGCGAGCGGCTGGACGGTGCCGACCTCGTTGTTGGCCCACATCACCGTGACCGCGGCGACCGAGACCGGCTCGGTCTCGATCGCGGCCCGCAGGCCCTCCGTCGAGAGCCGGCCGAGCCGGTCGACCGGCAGCAGGTTCAGCGCCGCGCCCTCGTGCTCCTCCAGCCACTCCAGCGGGTCCAGCACGGCGTGGTGCTCGACCGCCGAGGCCAGCACCCGCAGGCGGCGCGGGTCCTGCTCGCGACGCGACCAGTAGAGGCCCTTGATCGCCAGGTTGTCCGCCTCCGTGCCGCCCGAGGTGAAGACCACCTCGCCGGGCCGGCAGTTGAGCGCCTGCGCCACGGTCTCCCGCGACTCCTCCACGACCCGGCGCGCTCGGCGACCCGAGGCGTGCAGCGAGCTGGCGTTGCCGACCGCGCCGAGGTGGGCGGTCATCGCCTCGATCGCCGCGGGGACCATCGGGGTGGTCGCGGCGTGGTCGAGGTAGACCGTGGGCACGGAGTTCATGACGTCCTCAAGATTACGGCGCCCCCGGGCGGCGTACCCAACCCGGCGGGGAACCTGGACCTCAGAGCAGCACGAGGTCGTCGCGATGGATGACCTCGCGCTCGTAGCCGGCACCCAGCTCGCGCTTGAGCTCCTTCGACGTCCGGCCCAGCAGGGCGGGGATCTCGGCGGCGTCGAAGTTCACCAGCCCCCGCCCGACCACGCGGCCGTCGGGGTCCTGCAGGTCGACCGGGTCGCCGGCCGTGAACTCGCCGCGCACGGCCGTGATCCCGGCCGCGAGGAGGGACGCGCGGCGCTCCACGACGGCACGCACCGCCCCGGCGTCGAGCACCAGCGCACCCTTGCCCTCGGTGGCGTGGCGCAGCCACAGCAGGCGGGTCGGGCGGCGCTTGCCCGTGGTGTGGAACAGCGTGCCGACCGGCTCTCCGGCCAGCGCGGCGGCGGCGTTGTCGGCGGAGGTGAGCACGACCGGGATGCCGGAGCCGGTCGCGATCGCGGCGGCCTCCACCTTGGTGACCATGCCGCCGGTGCCGACCCCGGCGGACCCGACGGAGCCGATGCTCACGGCGTCGAGGTCCTCGGGCCCGTGCACCTCGGCGAGGAGCCGGGTGCCGGGGCGGGACGGCGGGCCGTCGTACAGGCCGTCGACGTCGGAGAGCAGCACCAGCAGGTCGGCGTGGACCAGGTGGGCGACCAGGGCCGCGAGCCGGTCGTTGTCCCCGAAGCGGATCTCGGTGGTGGCGACGGTGTCGTTCTCGTTGACGATCGGGATGACGCCGAGCTCGAGCAGCTTGGTGAAGGTCTGGTGGGCGTTGCGGTAGTGCGAGCGCCGGGTGACGTCGTCCAGGGTGAGCAGCACCTGGCCGGCGGTCAGGCCGTGCCGGGCCAGCTCCTCGGTGTAGCGGTGCACCAGCAGCCCCTGGCCGACCGAGGCCGCCGCCTGCTGCGCGGCGAGCCCGCGCGGCCGCTTGCTGAGCCCGAGGGGCGCGAGGCCCGCGGCGATCGCGCCCGAAGAGACCAGGACGACCTCCGCACCGCGGGCGCGCGCGGTCGCCAGGACGTCGACCAGGCCGCTGACCCTGGTCGGGTCGATGCCGCCGGTGGCGGTCGTCAGGGAGGACGAGCCGACCTTGACGACGATGCGCCGGGCGCCCGTGACGACCGCCCGCTCACTCACCGGGGTCGTCCTCGAGCCAGTCGCCCTCGTCGGTGGGCGGCTTGACGTCCGGGTCCTCCTCCGAGCCGATCTCGTAGGCCACCGGGCCGTACTCGTCGGGCCGGTCGAGACGGCGCGCCACGTCGGCACGGGTCTCGGTCTCGGCCCGCTCGTCCATGCGCTCCTGGATCTCGCGGCGGCGGGCGGCGGCGGGGCGCTCGGCGTGGAAGCGGTCGTCCTCGCCACGGCGCGAGAGGTTCTCCGCGCCCGCGTCGATGCCGGGCTTGAAGTCGAACACCACGGCGTTCTCCACGTCGCCGATGAGGACGGCGTCGCCCTCCTCCGCGCCGAGCTGGAGCAGCTTGGCCTCGACACCGAGCCGGTTGAGCCGGTCGGCGAGGTAGCCCACCGCCTCGTCGTTGCTGAAGTCGGTCTGCCGCACCCACCGCTCGGGCTTGGCACCGCGCACCCGCCAGCCGGCGCCGGTGCGCTTGACGGTGAACCCGTCATCGTCGACGGCCCGCGGGCGTACGACGATCCGCGCCGGGATCTCGGCGGCCTTGGCCCGGCGCGCCTCGGCGACGATCTCGGCCATCGCGAAGATCAGCTCGCGGGTGCCCTCCCCCGACACCGCGGAGATCTCGAAGACCCGCAGCCCGCGCTCCTTCAGCTCCTCGGTGACGAGCTCGGCGATGCCACGGCCGTCGGGGACGTCGACCTTGTTGAGGGCCACCAGGCGCGGACGGTCGTCCAGGCCGCCGTACCGGCTCAGCTCGGACTCGATCACGTCGAGGTCGTCGACCGGGTTGCGCCCGGGCTCCAGGGTGGCGGTGTCGAGGACGTGCACGAGGGCGGCGCAGCGCTCGATGTGGCGCAGGAAGTCGTGGCCGAGGCCGCGGCCCTCCGCGGCGCCCTCGATGAGGCCGGGGACGTCGGCGACGGTGAAGGTGGTGTCACCGGCGGTGACCACGCCGAGGTTCGGGACGAGCGTGGTGAAGGGGTAGTCGGCGATCTTGGGCCGGGCCCGGGAGATCGCGGCGATCAGGCTGGACTTGCCCGCACTGGGGAAGCCGACCAGGCCGACGTCCGCGACGACCTTGAGCTCGAGGACGACGTCCAGCTCCTCGCCGGGCTCCCCGAGCAGCGCGAAGCCCGGCGCCTTGCGGGACTTCGAGGCCAGCGAGGCGTTGCCGAGGCCGCCACGGCCGCCCTGGGCGACGACGATCTCGGTGCCGGGGACGACCAGGTCGGCCAGCACCTCGCCGTTGCGCTGCTTGACGACGGTGCCCGCGGGGACGGCGAGGACCAGGTCGGCGCCGTGCGAGCCGTTGCGGCGGTCGCCCGCGCCGTGGCCGCCGTGCTCGGCCTTGCGACGGGGGCTGTGGTGGTAGTCCAGCAGGGTGGTGACGTCGGGGTCGACCCGCAGGATCACCGAGCCGCCCGGGCCGCCGTTGCCGCCGTCGGGGCCACCCAGCGGCTTGAACTTCTCCCGGTGCACCGACGCGACGCCGTTGCCGCCTCGACCGGCAGACACGGAGAGGGTCACGCGGTCGACGAACGTGGGCACTGCCATGGGATCAGTCTTTCAGGAGAAATGGACGAAGGGCGCCCCGTCCGGGACGCCCTTCGCTTCCAGATGGGTGAGCGTCAGCTCACGCCTCCGGGACGATGTTGACGACCTTGCGGCCGCGCTTCTTGCCGAACTCGACGTTGCCCGCGACCAGCGCGAACAGGGTGTCGTCGCCACCGCGACCGACGCCCGAGCCCGGGTGGAAGTGGGTGCCGCGCTGGCGGACGATGATCTCGCCCGCGTTGACCAGCTGGCCGCCGAAGCGCTTGACGCCGAGGCGCTGGGCGTTGGAGTCGCGGCCGTTCTTGGTGGACGCCGCGCCCTTCTTGTGTGCCATGTTTCAGTCCTTCGGAGGAGTTGCCTGCGTCGCGAGACGTCAGAGCGAGATGTCGGTGACCTTGACCTGGGTGTACTTCTGGCGGTGACCCTGGCGCTTCTTGTAGCCGGTCTTGTTCTTGTACTTCTGGATGATGATCTTCGGGCCCTTGGTGGCGCCGAGGACCTCGACGGTGACCGTCGCCTTGTCCAGGCCGGTGGCGGTGACGGTCTCGCCGTCCACCGCGAGCACGACCGGCAGGGTCAGGGTGTCGCCGACCGGCGTGGAGACCTTGTCGATCTCGATGACGTCGCCGACAGCGACCTTCTCCTGCTTCGCGCCTGCGCGCACGATCGCGTACACCACCGCGGGCTCCTCACTCGTCAACGTCTGGTCCGAAAGTCTCGGCTGCGGCACACACAGCAATCCGGCGGGACGCCGGGTGCCAGCAGAACGGCGCGCCTCGGCAGCGCACCGACCGTCAATACTACGGGTGGCACCGGTTTCCGCCAAAACCGCAGGCCCCGGTGCCCTCCGCGTCAGCGCTTGCGGGCGCCGCCCTTCTTCTTGATAGGCACGTGCTCCACGTGCGGCTCCTCGGCACCGGGCTCGCTCGCGGTCTCCGCGGCGGGCTCGGTGGGCTCGGTGGGCTCGGTGGGCTCGGCGACCACCGGCTTGGCCCCGCGGGTGCGGGTCCGGGTCACCACGGTCGTCTTCGCGACCGGCTCGGGAGCCGGCTCGGCCCCCTCGGGCTCGGGCTCGGCGGCGGCCACGGGCTCGGGGACGACCACGGGCTCGGCGGCCGGCGCCGGGGTGACCACGCGGGTCGCCGCGCGGGTCCGGGTCCTCGTCACCACGGTGGTCTTGGCGACCGGCTCCTCGGCGACCGGCTCCTCGGCCGCGGGGGCCTCAGGGGCCTGCTCCTCGACGGCGGCCGGCTCCTCCACGGGCGCGGACTGCTCGACGACGGCCGGCTCCTCGGCGGGCGCGGACTGCTCGACCGGCGTGGACTGCTCGACCGGCGTGGGCTGCTCGACGGCGGTCGCGGCGTCCTCGACGGGCGTGGGCTCGACGGGCGTGGGCTCGTCGGCCGGCTCCTCGTCGTGGTGCTTGGCCATCGCGGCGACGTCCTTGGGCGAGGGCACCGGCTTGGGCGCGGCCTCGGGGGCGTTCTCGCCGCCCTGGCCCCGGCCCTTGCGCCGGCGGTTGCCCCGCCGGGACTCCTCGCCCTGGTCGCCGCCGTTGCCGCCCCCGTTGCCGCCGCCACGCTTGGGCTCGACCGGCAGGTCGTGAACCACGATGCCGCGGCCCTGGCAGTGGGAGCAGTTCTCGCTGAACGCCTCCAGCAGGCCGGTGCCGATCCGCTTGCGGGTCATCTGCACCAGGCCCAGCGAGGTCACCTCGGCGACCTGGTGCCGGGTCCGGTCGCGGCCCAGGCACTCGACGAGGCGGCGCAGGACGAGGTCGCGGTTGGCCTCCAGGACCATGTCGATGAAGTCCACGACGATGATGCCGCCGATGTCGCGCAGCCGGAGCTGGCGCACGATCTCCTCGGCCGCCTCGAGGTTGTTCTTGGTGACCGTCTCCTCGAGGTTGCCCCCGGAGCCGGTGAACTTGCCCGTGTTGACGTCGACGACGGTCATCGCCTCGGTGCGGTCGATGACCAGCGAGCCGCCGGAGGGCAGCCACACCTTGCGGTCCAGGCCCTTGGCGATCTGCTCGTCGATCCGGTACGTCGCGAACAGGTCGCCGTCGGACGGCTCGTGGTGCTCGAGGCGGTCGGCGAGGTCGGGAGCGATCTGGTCGACGTACTCCTTGACCGAGGCCCACGCCTCGTCGCCCTGCACGACGAGCTTGGCGAAGTCCTCGGTGAACAGGTCGCGGACGACCTTGAGGGTCAGGTCGGGCTCGCCGTGCAGCAGCTGCGGGGCGTTGCCCTTGGCGACCTTGGCCTCGATCGCCTCCCACTTCGCCTTGAGCCGCTCGATGTCGCGGGTGAGCTCGTCCTCGGAGGCACCCTCGGCAGCCGTGCGGACGATGACGCCGGCCGAGGCCGGCACGGCCTCCTTCAGCAGCGCCTTCAGCCGGGCCCGCTCGGTGTCGGGCAGCTTGCGGGAGATGCCGGAGGTGGTGCCGTCCGGCACGTAGACCAGGAAGCGGCCGGCCAGGCTGACCTGGCTGGTGAGCCGGGCGCCCTTGTGGCCGATCGGGTCCTTGCTGACCTGGACCAGGACGGTCTGGCCCGACTGGAGGACCGACTCGATCTTGCGGGGCTGGCCGTCCTTGTGGCCCAGCGCGGACCAGTTGACCTCACCGGCGTACAGCACCGCGTTGCGGCCCTTGCCGATGTCGATGAAGGCGGCCTCCATCGACGGCAGCACGTTCTGGACGCGGCCGAGATAGACGTTGCCGATCAGCGAGGTCTGCGACTCGCGGGCGACGTAGTGCTCGACCAGCACCTTGTCCTCGAGGACGGCGATCTGGGTGAGGTCCTTGCGCTGGCGCACGACCATGACCCGCTCGACCGACTCGCGGCGGGCGAGGAACTCCGCCTCGCTCACGATCGGCGCGCGGCGGCGGCCGGCCTCGCGGCCCTCGCGGCGGCGCTGCTTCTTGGCCTCCAGGCGGGTCGAGCCGGAGATCGAGGTGATCTCGTCGTCGGCCGAGCGCGGCTTGCGGACCCGGGTGACGGTGTTCTCCGGGTCGTCGCCGCCCTCGTCGCCCCCCTCACCGGCGCGGCGCCGGCGGCGACGGCGGCGCGAGGAGCTGCTGCCCTGGCCGCCGCCGGACTCGCCGGACTCGCCGGACTCGCCGGACTCGCCGGACTCGTCGTCGTCCTGGGACTCCTTGGAGTCCTTGCCCTCGGCCTCAGCGGCCGGGGTCTCGCTGTCGTCGTCCGACGCGGAGCCGGACTCGCCGTCCTCGCCACCGTTCTGGGAGGCACCGGCGGGCTTGCGGCGGCGGCGGCCGCCCCGACGGCGGCGCCGGCGGGCCGGGCCGGAGCCACCCTCGCCGTCCTCGGTGTCGTCGGTGTCGTCGGTGCCGTCGGTGTCGTCGCCCTCGGCATCGTCGTCGTCGGTCGCGGCGGTCTCGTCGGTGTCCGTGGCGGGCTGCTCCCCCGCCACAGCGGTCTCCACAGCGCCCTCGACGGCGGTCTCGACGGCGGTCTCGTCCGTCTCCTCCTCGTCCTCCGCGTCGACCGGGGTCTCGACGGGCGCCTCGGCCGGGGCCTTGGCCCTGGTCCGGGTCCGGGCGGGCTTCTGCGCGGTCGGGGTCTGGAAGAGCACGGCCGCGGAGGCGGGCGCCTCGGGCGCGGCGGTCTCGTCGTCGGCGCCGAGCACGAGCTGCTCGGAGGCCGGCTCGGCAGCCGGTGCTGCGGCCTTCTTCGCGGCGGTCTTCTTCGCCGCCGTCTTCTTGGCGGCGGTCTTCTTCGCCGCCGTCTTCTTCGCGGCGGCCTTCTTGGCCGGCTTCGCGGGAGCCTCGGCGGACTCGGCCTCACCCTCGGCGGCCGGTACGGCGGCGGCCTTCTTCGCCGGGGCCTTCTTCGCGGCCGTCTTCTTGGCCGCGGCCTTCTTCGCCGGCGCCTTCTTCGCGGCCGCCTTCTTGGCCGGCTTCGCGGGCTCCTCCGGAGCGGGCGTCTCGATCGGGTCGTCGGTGGGCGCGTCAGTCATGGCGCTTCTCCTCCACCCGGCCGCGCTGCGGCCGGGGTGTCATCGGCACCCGCGGGTGCCGTAAGCCTTCGTGGGACGACACCCTCCGCGGAGCGTCACTGGAGTCCGGGCCCTCGCCTGCCGCGGTCGCCGTGTGCGTCGCGTCTAGCGGGTGTCCGACCTCCACCGTGCCGTCCGGTCAGTCTCCTGCCGGGCGGCGAGAACGTCGTCAGATCGTGTGGCGCGGTCCGGTAGGACGCGCCGGGGTGATCTGTGGCGAGTATCGCACACGCCGGTCAGGTGACCGGCATCACCGGGTCGCCAGCGGGTCGCCGATGCTCCCCGCGGCGCGGTCGAGCACGCCCTGGGCGAGCCGGGTCAGCAACACCGTCGGCGGTACGACGAGCCCGCCGGTCTCGCGCAGTCCGGTGAGCACGTCGTCGGGCCGGACGGCGGGCACGGTGTGCTCCAGGAGCAGGTCGAGGCTGCCGTCCTCGGTGACGGCCAGCCGGACCACGGCGGCGCGGCAGTCGAAGGACCGCATCCCCTTCTTGGTCATCCGCTCCACGGTGACCGCGTCGGTGGCGAGGAAGGCCGCGACGGCCGCCTCCGCGTCGGCGACGGGGAGGTCGCCGAGGGAGATCAGCCAGTGGCTGGCGGTGAGCAGGTCGGCCAGCGAGCCGGGCAGCGTGTCGGCGGCGTCGGCGGTGGCGACGACGTCGAGGCCCTCGGGCAGCACCGCGTCGAGCGCGGCGGCCACCTCGGCGGGCTCACGGACCTCGGCGAGGCCGAGCTCGACGTACTCCGACTCGCTGGCGGCACCGGTCGGCGACGCGCCGGCGTACGAGATCCGGGGGTGCGGGTGGAAGCCCGAGGAGTAGGCCATCGGGATCCCGGCCCGGACGACGGCGCGCTCGATGGCGCGGCCGACGTCACGGTGGCTGGTGAACCGCAGCCGGCCGCGCTTGGCGTACCGGATCCGCAGCTTCTGGACCGGGGGTGCCTGCTGCTCGGGCTGCTGACGACTCACGGAAGCGCATCGTAGGTCAGGGCAGGCGGGCGCCGCGCATCTGCGGCGAGGCGTAGACGTTGGTGATCCGCACCCCGTCCAGCCAGGCGTTGAGCCGCTCGGCCTCGTGCGCCAGCGCGCGGCGCCCGGCCGCGGGCACGTCGTCACGCAGCACGAGGTGCACCCGCGCCGCGTCGTCCTGCACCCAGCAGCCCACGATCCGGCCGTCCCACCAGGCCGTGTTGCCGGCGTTGCCGTTGCTGTCGAAGAGGTACGGCGTGTCGGCGGGGTCGAGGTAGAAGGAGCGCTCCTTCCAGCCCATCACCGTCGGGTCCAGCGTCGGGAGCAGGGCCGCCCACGGCGCGACCTCCTCCTCCGGCCCGGCGTCCCCGGGCAGCACCCACCCCGTGCCGCCGGCCTCCAGCGCGACCGGCTCGGCGCCCACGTCGGCGAGCGCACGGCGTACGGCGGTCTTGGTCGCGCCGAGCCACCACACGATGTCGGCCTCCGTGCCGGGGCCGAAGGTCTCGAGCCACCGGGCGACCAGCGCGGCGTAGCCCTCCGCCTCCGGCAGCGGGTCCGGCACCTCGCCGAGCCAGTGCTCGGCGGTGGTCCACGCCGGCTTGTTGAGCCGCCAGTGCCCGGCGTTGGCGGCACGGAGCACCCGCCCCTCGGCCCCCAGGGTGCCCATCACCCACGCCCCCACGGGGAACTCGCCGCCCCACTTCCGCTCCGGGCCGCCACCGACGCTGATCCGGCCGTCGAGGACCGGGACCAGGGCGCGGATCTCGCGGGTGGTGCGGGCGGTGCCGTCGGCGAGCACGGCCAGCACGGCGCGGGCGACCGTCTCGATCCAGTCCTCGGCGGCCTCCGGGCTCGCGACGAGGTCGGCGGCGAGGATGTTCTTGGCGAGCTGGGCCCGCTGCTGACGAGCCACCCGCGCCGAGGCGCTGCCCCAGGCGGCCGGCAACAGCTCCCGCGGGAAGCCGAAGAGGGTACGACGCATGGCGAGCTGCTTGACGACGCTGCGCTCGTCGTAGAGGGACCGGTCGACGTCGGCCACGGTGACGCCCTCGACCCGCGCCCACAGCGCCAGGTGCACCGTCGCCGCCTCGGTGGCGTGGAGGGCGGCCATCGCGGCGGTGGCGGCGGGCACGGAGCCGTGGGGGCGTAGCAGGCCGTGGCGGTGGGCGAGACGACGGCGCCGCTCCGCGTCCGAGAACCTCTCCACGCGCACCATCCTCGCGCACTAGGGTGACGCCCGTGAGCGATCCCTACGGCAGCAACCCCTACGGCGGGCAGAACCCTCCCCCGCCGCCGCCCCAGCCCAACCCCTACGGCTCCGGCGGGGGCTACGGCGCGCCGTACGGCGGCTTCCCCGGCGGCTCGGAGCCCCAGCCGCCGAAGACCGACGGCGTGTCGATCGCCTCCTTCGTCCTCAGCCTCCTGTGCTGCACCGGACTGATCGGGCTGATCCTCGGCTTCGTCGGCCTCAAGCGGACCAAGGGTGGGCAGCGCAAGGGTCGCGGCTTCGCGATCGCGGGCATCGTGCTGGGCGTGCTGTCGCTGTTCGTGGTCGCCGGTGTCGTCGTCTTCGGCGTCTTCATCGCCAAGAACGTCGTCACGCCGGGCAACGCCGAGGTCGGCCAGTGCGTCGACGTCAGCGACGACGACGACACGGTCGTGTTCTACAAGAAGAAGTGCACCGAGGACCACGACGCCGAGATCGTGGGCGTCCAGAAGGTCACCGACGACAACATCAAGGAGCTGAAGTCGTCGCTCGCGGGCTACTGCGCGACCGTCGTACCGGCCGAGGACCTGGCCAAGCTCGCGGAGTACTCCTCCGGCTTCAAGGCGGTCATCGAGGACCCCGACGACGTCTCCGTGGGCGACCACCTCGTCTGCTACGTCGAGCCGGGCGAGAAGCTCGACAAGCCGCTGCTCTGAGCGTCGTCACCGTCGTGCTGCCGGGGGGTGCGCCATGAGCCAGTGGCCGCAGACCCCCGGCCAGCCGCCGAACCCGTACGCCGGCTCCTCGGTCTACTCCCCCGGTGGGAGCGCACCGAGGGTCGACGGCGTCTCGATCGCCGCGCTCGTCTGCGCGCTGACCTGCTGCGCCGCGCCGGTCGCGGTCGGTCTCGGCATCGCCGGCATCGTGCGGACCAAGGACGGTCGCCGGGGTGGACGCTGGGCGGCGGTCACGGGCCTGGCGTTCGGGGTGCTGATGACCCTGACGGGCATCGCCCTCGGGGTGTTCCTGGCGGTGTCGGTCAGCCAGACGGTCTGGGAGGACGAGGCCCGGGTGGGCCAGTGCCTGGACCTCGACTTCCTGGACGACGAGACGAAGGCCGACTGCGCGGAGCCGCACGACGGCGAGATCGTGGCGGTCGACCAGTTCGACGACGACCTCGTCGAACGGTTCGGCGAGCTCTCCACCGAGGACTTCTGCACCGACGTCGCCACCGTCGGCGCGGGCTACGACGCCGCGCTCGCGAACGAGCGCTACGACGTCATCATCGCGATCGACTCCTTCGACGAGTCCGATCCCGAGGCCGGCGACTGGTTCTACTGCTACGTCGTGCGCGCCGACGGCGAGAAGCTGACCGGCCCCGTGGCCTCCGAGCCCGGCTCGCGAGCGGCCCCGGCGCCGCAGCCGCGGGCCGCCGAGCCGGAGAAGGTCGCGCTGACGCGACTCCGGGTCGGCGACTGCTACGACTCGGCCGAGATCGCCGGCCTCGACGACGGGGACGACACCGTGGACGCCAGCGTCGTCACCCGCACGCCCTGCGCCCGCCCGCACGACCTCCAGCTCTACGCGGTGATCGCCCTCGAGGGGGACGACTACCCCGGGGACGCGGCGGTCGAGGCGGCGGCCCGCGGCTGCCGGGCGCGGTTCGAGAAGTTCGTGGGCATCCCCTACGACGACTCGCGCCTGGACTACGTCTCCGTCTACCCCGTCCAGGAGACCTGGGAGCGGCAGGGCGACCGGACGATCACCTGCTCGGTCCTCGACCCCGACGGCAAGGTCAGCGGGACGTTGCGCGACCACCGCCGCTGACGGCCTACGGTGACGCGGTGATCCCGACGCGCCTGCCGCGCCTGCACCGCCCGCCCGTCGTGCTGCGTGCCTTCGAGGACCGCGACGTGCCCGCCGTCGCGGCCGCCTCCCGCGACCCGCTCATCCCGCTCGTCACCACCGTTCCCACCACCGACGACCCGGCCGCCCTGCTCGCGTACGTCGAGCGCCAGCACAGCCGCCTCGCGACCGGTGCCGGCTACTCCTTCGCCGTCGCCGACGCCACCACCGACGAGGCGGTCGGCCAGATCGGCCTGTGGACCGCCGACATCGCCGCCGGTCGCGCCACCGTCGGCTACTGGATCTCCCCCGACCGGCGCCGCCGCGGGTACGCCAGCGCCGCGCTCGCCGCCGTCACCGCCTGGGCCTTCACCCTCGAGGAGGTCGCCCGGGTCCAGCTGCACGTCGAGCCGTGGAACGAGGGCTCGTGGCGGGCCGCCGAGGCGTGCGGCTACCAGCGGGAGGGCGTCCTGCGCTCCTGGCAGGTCGTGGGCACCGAGCGCCGGGACATGGCCGTCTACAGCGTCCTGCGCACCGACACCCGTCCCGGCTAGAGGGTCGAGGCCTCCCGGGCCAGCGCCGCCAGCCAGGTGCGCAGCTCGCGGAGCGCGACGACGGCGTACCGGGCGCGGGTGCGGGGACGGACCCGGGTGGCCACGGTCCAACGCAGCACGACCCCGTTTGCCGCGGGAAGGATCTCGGCACGCTGCTCCGCGACCCACCGGCCGCGCCGGGTGACCTCGGCGACCAGGAGCTCGCCCGGCTGGGCCGCGGTGATGCGGTAGGTCAGCCGCAAGCGCACCACCGGGAAGGCGCGGAGGACCACGACGTAGCCCGAACCGACGGCGCCGGGCTCCCCCACCGCCTCGACCGCGCGGGTGCGAGGGTCGAGCCGCTCGTGCCACGCCGGGTCCGCGATCACGGCCCACACCGTCTCGGGCGGGGCGTCGACGGGTTGGTCGGCCGTGGTGGACACAAGGACGCGGCTCACGCAGTGGAGTCTGCCCGCCGGCGAGCGCGGCCGACGGCGGACTTGCCCAAACGACTGCGCGCCGGCACCGGACGGGACAGACTCGCCTGGTGCTCCCCGTGCGGCTCGTGGCCGCTGCGTCCTTGTCCGTCCTGCTTCTCGGCTCGATCTCCACCGGTACCCCGGCCGGGGCGACGGCGGCTGCGTCGCCGCGGTCCTCGGACACCGGCCCCGGCCTGCACGGCAGGGCGGCGCTCGACCGTCTCGGGGACGAGCTCCCCGAGATCGCCGGGCGCTCCGGGCTGAGCACCCGCGCGCTGCGCGGGATCCTGGCGACCGACGAGTCCGCGCACGTGGCCTCGGGCGGCCGGCTCGTGTACGCCGACACGTTCCCGGACGCACCCACCGACGCCCGCGCCGCGACGGCCGAGGCCACCGCCGCACCGTTGCCTACGGCGTCGACGTTCACGCTGCACAGCCGGCCGACGTCGAAGCACACGATCTTCCTGGACTTCGACGGTGCGGACGTCAGCGACACCTACTGGAACCTCCAGACCGGCATCCCGAACGGCCACTACGACGGGTTCTCGATCGACGACGACCTGACCACCTTCAGCGAGGCCGAGCACGCCTACATCCAGGAGACCTGGCGGATCCTGGCCGAGATGTTCGCGGCGTTCGACGTCGACGTCACGACCGAGGACGCCGGCCCGGCGGCGTACGACCGTGACGGCATCGCCGACGACACGTACGGCGACCACGTCCTCTTCAGCGACGACCCGGACTCGCGTCCGGTCTGCACGGGCTGCTCCGGGGTCGCCGTCTTCGGCGCCTTCGGCGAACCGTCGGAGGAGGGGACGAACAGCCTCGAGCCGGCCTGGGTGCGCAAGCAGGCGAACGCCTTCTTCGCGGCGACCGTCGCCGCGCACGAGATCGGGCACACACTGGGGCTGAACCACGACGGCGTCACCACCGCCTCGACCGCGCAGTCCCGGGAGTACTACGGCGGCCAGGGGGCGTGGACGCCCATCATGGGCTCGGGCCTCCACGGCATCTTCCAGTTCAGCAACGGCGACTACGCCGACGCGACCAACAAGCAGGACGACTTCGCGAGCATGGTCGCCACCGGCCTGCCGCTGCTCCCGGACGACGCCGGGAACACCGCCGCCACGGCGACCACCCTGGGCGCCCGGACCGACTACGTCGTCGACGGCGTCATCACCAGCCGCGACGTCGACTACTACAAGGTCGGCCCGTGCACCGCGGCCCCCTCGGTGGAGGCCCTCGGCAACGGCGACGGCAGCGCCCTGGACCTGCGGGTGGACCTGCGGAAGGCCGACGACAGCCTGGTGGCGTACTCCGACCCCGCCTCGGCGGAGGTCGTCGTCGGTGGCCTCGCCCACCGCACCGCGACGGGCCTGGACGCTCCCCGCATCTCGCCGAGCGGCGGAGCGGGGACCTACTACGTCAAGGTCCGCGGCGTCGGCAACGGCAACCCGCTGACGACCGGCTACTCCGACTACGGCAGCGTCGGCACCTACACCCTGTCGGTCGACGGCTGCGCCGTCGCCAACGGCAGCACGCCGAACGCCCCCGCCTCGATCGACCTGACCACCAGCAAGGGCAGCGGCACGCTCACCTGGTCGGCCCCCGCTGGCGGACCGGCTCCCACGGGCTACCGGATCAGCGGCATCCCGGACGGACCGGTCGAGGTCCCGGCCGGCACCACCACGAAGGCGATCACCGTGCCCGGGGGCTACGACGTCAACGTTGCCGTCGCCGCCCTGAACGCCGCCGGTGCCGGAGAGCCGATCACGCTCAACCGGCACATCGCCTCCTGGGTGCCGTCGACGGCCCCCACCGTCTCGGTGACCACCAGCGGGCTGAAGGCGACGATCCGCTGGACGCCGGCCGCGAACCCCGGCAACGCCTTCCTGCGCTACTGGCTGCTGACCGTCGACGGCGCGCCGGTCCCGCAGATCGGCCCGACCCGCAGCTACGCCACGACGTTCTCGGCCTACGGCACCCACACCGTCACGCTCGCGCCGGAGATGGAGGCCGAGCTCCCCGGGACACCGCCCGCGCGCACGGTCAAGGTCCTCGTCGCCGTGAAGCCGTCGGCCCCGCGCATCGGCACCGCCTCCTCGGGGGCGGCCGGCGGGTCGGTCACCGCGACCGCGCGCTGGGCGGCTCCCACCAGCAACGGCGGCGCCGCCGTCACGTCGTACAAGGTGATCGCCTCGAAGATCGTCGGCGGCAAGGTGGTCGGCACCAAGGTGTCCGGGGCACTGTCGGCGAGCGCTCGCTCGTACGTGTTCCGGCTCGCCAAGGGGTCCTACCGGTTCCGGGTCGTCGCCTCGAACGTGAAGGGATCCTCGCCTGCGTCGGCGTACTCCAAGACGGTGGTCGCGCGGTAGCGCCCGGGACGACCGGACGGTTCAGACCACGCTGAGCGGGAGCAGCTTCTGCCCCGTCGGCCCGATCTGGATCTCCGTGCCCATCTCCGGGCAGACCCCGCAGTCGTAGCACGGCGTCCACCGGCAGTCCTCGACCTCGACGTCCGACTCCCCCGAGCCCACGGCGAGGGCGTCCTCCCAGTCGGCCCACAGCCAGTCCTTGTCGAGACCGGAGTCGAGGTGGTCCCAGGGCAGGACCTCGTCGTAGCCGCGCTCGCGGGTGGTGAACCAGTCGAGGTCGACGCCGGTGCCCTCGAGGGCGCGGGCGGCGGCGTCGGCCCACCGCTCGAAGGAGAAGTGCTCGCTCCAGCCGTCGAAGCGGCCGCCGTCGCGCCAGACCTGCTCGATGATCCGCCCGACGCGGCGGTCGCCGCGGGAGAGCAGGCCCTCGACGATGCCGGGCTGGCCGTCGTGGTAGCGGAAGCCGATGGCGCGGCCGTACTTGCGGTCGGCGCGCACGGTGTCGCGCAGCTGGCGCAGGCGCTCGTCGGTGGTCGCGGAGTCGAGCTGCGCGGCCCACTGGAAGGGGGTGTGCGGCTTGGGGACGAAGCCGCCGATGGAGACCGTGCAGCGGATGTCGTTGCGACCGGAGACCTCGCGGCCGGTCGCGATGACCCGCTTGGCGAGCTCGGCGATCTGCAGGACGTCCTCGTCGGTCTCGGTCGGCAGGCCGCACATGAAGTAGAGCTTCACCTGGCGCCACCCGTGGGAGTACGCCGTGGCGACGGTCCGGATCAGGTCGTCCTCGGTGACCATCTTGTTGATCACCTTGCGCATCCGCTCGCTGCCGCCCTCGGGCGCGAAGGTCAGCCCGGAGCGGCGGCCGTTGCGGGAGAACTCGTTGGCGAGGGTGATGTTGAAGGCGTCGACGCGGGTGGAGGGCAGCGAGAGCGAGACGTTGGAGCCCTCGTAGCGGTCGGCGAGACCGGAGGCGACGTCGCCGATCTCGGTGTGGTCGGCGGAGCTCAGCGAGAGCAGGCCGACCTCCTCGAAGCCGGTCTTGCGCACGCCGTTCTCGACCATCGCCCCGATCGTCTCGATGGAGCGCTCGCGCACCGGGCGGGTGATCATCCCGGCCTGGCAGAAGCGGCAGCCGCGGGTGCAGCCGCGGAAGATCTCCACCGAGAAGCGCTCGTGGACGGTCTCGGCGAGCGGCACCAGCGGGTTGCGCGGGTAGGGCCACTGGTCGAGGTCCATCAGGGTGTGCTTGCGGACCCGGTCGGGGGCCTCGGGGTGGTTGGGCACGACGGAGGCGATGGTGCCGTCGGCGTCGTAGGCCACGTCGTAGAAGCGCGGCACGTAGACGGTGCCGGACACCGCGAGGCGCCGCAGCAGCTCCACGCGACCACCGGGCCGGCCCTCGCCCTTCCACTCCCGCACGACCTCGGAGATCTTCAGCACGACCTCCTCGCCGTCGCCGAGGACGGCGGCGTCGAGGAAGTCGGCGATCGGCTCGGGGTTGAACGCGGCGTGGCCGCCGGCGATCACGAGCGGGTGCGACTCGTCGCGGTCGACCGCGTGCAGCGGGACGCCGGCGAGGTCCAGGGCGGTCAGCAGGTTGGTGTAGCCGAGCTCGGTGGAGAAGCTCACGCCCAGCAGGTCGAAGGCGCCGACCGGGCGGTGCCCGTCGACGGTGAACTGCGGGATCCGCTGCTCGCGCAGCAGCTTCTCCATGTCGGGCCACACGGCGTACGTGCGCTCGGCGAGGATCCACTCGCGCTCGTTGAGCACCTCGTAGAGGATCTGCACGCCCTGGTTGGGCAGGCCGACCTCGTAGGCGTCGGGGTACATCAGCGCCCAGCGGACCTCGACGTCGTCCCACTCCTTGACGACGGAGTTCAGCTCGCCGCCGACGTACTGGATCGGCTTGGACACCGACAGCAGGTGCGGCTCCAGCCGGGGGAAGACGGACTCGACGGACATGAGCGCGATTCTACGAGGGGCGACGGGTGCGGGCGGCATCGTCGCACGGGCGCCCCGTAGGATTCGGGTCATGAGTGCCTCCACCTCGGGACGACTGGGGTGGACGGTCTTCACGCCGCCGATCGCCGCCGTCGTGCTCGCGATCAGCTGGGGCACGCACCCCGGGCCGCTCGCCGCGACCCTCATCGGGATCGCCCTGATCGGTGCCGTGCTCGCCGGCGTGCACCACGCCGAGGTCGTCGCGCACCGGGTCGGGGAGCCGTTCGGCTCGCTCCTGCTCGCGGTCGCGGTGACCGTGATCGAGGTCGGCCTGATCGTGATGCTCATGGTCTCCGGCAGCGGCGAGACCGCGACCCTGGCCCGCGATACCGTCTTCGCCGCGGTGATGATCACCGTCAACGGCATCGTCGGCATCGCGCTCGCCGTGGGGGCGCTGCGCCACCACCTGGCGACCTTCAACCCCGAGGGCACCGGCTCCGCGCTCGCGACCGTGATCACGCTCGCGGGCCTGACCCTCGTCGTGCCGACGTTCACCACCAGCGAGGCCGGACCCGTCCTGACGGGCGAGCAGCTGACCTTCGCGGCGCTCGCCTCGCTCGCTCTCTACGGCTCCTTCGTCTTCACCCAGACCGTGCGCCACCGCGACTTCTTCCTGCCGGTGCCGACGACCACGCCCGGCTCGTGGGCCGGTGGCGACGACGCCGACGGCGACACCCACGCCGACCCGCCCACCGACCGCGAGACCTGGACCAGCGTGGTCCTGCTGCTGCTCTCGCTGCTGACGGTGGTGGGCCTGGCGAAGGTCGAGTCGTACTCCATCGAGGACGTCGTCTCGTGGGCCGGCGCACCGCACGCCGTCGTCGGCGTCGTGATCGCGATGCTGGTGCTGCTCCCCGAGACGATCGCCGCCGTCCGCGCGGCGCTGCTCGACAACGTGCAGATCAGCCTCAACCTGGCCTACGGCTCCGCGATGGCCTCGATCGGCCTCACCATCCCCGCGATCGCGATCGCCTCGATCTGGCTCGAGGGTGACCTCGCGCTCGGCCTCGAGCCGCTGCAGCTGGTGCTGCTGGCCCTGTCGGCCGTGGTGAGCGTGCTGACCGTCGTGCCGGGCCGCGCCAAGCCCCTCAACGGCATCGTCCACCTCATGCTGCTCGCCGCCTTCCTGCTGCTGACGGTGGCGCCGTGAGTCCCTTCGTCCGTCGTACGACGGCCGCGCTCGCCGTCGCCCTGCTGGCCCTCGCCGGCTGCTCCTCGGAGAAGCCCGCGGACGACGACCGGATCGTCCTCACCCCCGCCGCCGACGGCGCGCAGACGACGCGCAACCCGGTCGGCGACGGCACCGCGGCGACCGTCAGCGGCTGGACGATGGGCGCGGTGCGCCTGCCCCGAGCGGACCGGCCGGGCGAGGTGTCCTTCCGGATCACCGACGCGACGGGCAAGGCGCTCACCGACTACCAGCCCGAGCAGACCAAGCTCCTGCACCTGTACGTCGTGCGCGACGACCTCGCTCAGTTCCGGCACGTGCACCCCACGCTCGGCGACGACGGCACCTGGCGCGGCCGGGTCGACCTCGGCACCCCCGGCCGGTGGCGGGTGGTGGCCGAGTTCATCCCCGAGGGCGGCGACCGCCCGGTGGTCCTCGGCACCGTCCTGCGCGTGCCCGGGAGCTGGCGGGCCGAGCCGGTGCCGGAGGGCCCGGAGGCCGCGACCGGTGACGACGGCGTCGTCCGTGCCCGCCTGCTCGACCAGGGCGAGGTCGGCTCCAACGGCCGGGTGCGGATCGCGGTGACCACGCCGGACGGCGAGCCGCTCCAGCTCGGCAGCTACCTCGGCGCCACCGCGCACCTGACCGGCTTCGCCGTCGGCAACCGCGGCTTCGTCCACGTGCACCCGCTGGGTGCGCCGGAGGTCACCGACGACGGCACCGTGCTGACCTTCCACACGGCGTTCACGCAACCCGGGCAGTACCGGATGTTTGTGCAGGTGCGGGTCGACGGCATGCTCCACCAGCTCGCCGTGACGACCGACGTCACCACGAACGAATGAGGAGACCCATGAACCGCACCTCCACCCGCGCCTCCCTCGCCGCCCTGGCCGCCGCCTCCGTGCTGCTCGCCGGCTGCAACGGAGGGGACGACAAGGGCGACGACAAGCCCACGGACGGCGGTTCGAGCGCCACCACCAGCGACTCCCCCTCGGCGGCGGGCTCCCCCTCCTCCTCGTCCGGTACGACGAGCGGCGGCGCGACGCTCGACAAGGCCGACTTCTACGAGACCATCATCGCCGCCCAGCGCGAGGCGGGCAGCTACCGCTCCACCTCCACCACGAGCTCGACCGGCGCCTCGATGGTGCTCGAGGGCGAGGCGACCTTCGAGGGCGGCAAGCTCCTCGGCCACGCCAAGAGCGGGCCGAAGAGCGCGCAGCCGATGGAGACCGTGGTCGCCGGCGGCGTGCTGTACCTCAAGAGCGAGGGCCTGGGCGTGCCCGCCGGCAAGTGGCTCAAGCTCGACTCCAACGACCCCGCCAACGCCGACAGCCCGCTCGCGGGCCTCGCCGCCGCCGCCGACCCCGAGGCCACCCTGCGTGCGGCCGGCGAGCTGGAGAAGCTGGAGAAGGTCGGCTCGGAGAAGGTCGACGGCGTGGACGCCGACCACTACGAGGCCGTGATGACCACGAAGAGCTTCGCCGACGCGCTCAACCTGCCGGCCGAGGTCGCCAAGGAGCTGCCGGCCCGGCTGCCCTTCGACGTGTGGGTCGACGGCGAGAACCGCCCGGTGAAGATGACGACGACCTTCGAGATCGGCGGCACGACGTCCACCTCGGAGCAGAAGTACTTCGACTACGGCGCCGACATCAGCGTCACCGTGCCGAAGGACAGCGAGACCGTCACCCCGGCCGACCTGGGCCTCGACAAGGGCTGAGCCACCTCGGAGCCACCCGCCCGGGACGGGGTCAGGGCCGGACGTCGAGGTCCAGGCTCGTCACCGGGCTGGTGAACTCGTCCTGACGGACGCTCACCTGCACCTGCCAGCGCCCGGCGGTCGGGAACACCACGTCCGCGACGTAGGTGCCCGCACCGTCGGGGACCACCGGGACCTCGCCGAGGTCGACGTCGTCGTTGCGCAGCGCGACGGCGGGGGCGTCGTACAGGTCGAGGGGGTCGCCGGCCAGGTCCTGGACCTGCACGATGAGACGACGCTGCAGGCCGGGTCCGGGGTCCAGCACGGCGAGCACCTTGAGGTCCTCGCCGGCGATGCCGCTGGCGACCCCGGTGTCGGCGGTGGCCGGCGCCGCGGCGGCCTCACCACCCGGGGGCTTCTGGGTGAGGAAGCCGGTGACGCCGAGGACCGCGACGAGCAGCGCGGCCTCGGCCACCACGGCGCGGCGGACCAGGCCGCTCCCCCGGCGGCGGTCGTCGTGGCCGACGCCGTCGGTGACCCGGGGCACCAGGCGGAAGCGGTTCCAGGCGGCGATCAGGGCCACCACGCCGACGAGCGCGACCTTGACCAGCAGCAGGCGGCCGTAGGTCTCCCCGAACAGCCGGTCCCAGGAGCCCACGATCCGCCAGCCCAGCAGGACGCCGGTCAGCGACAGGGCGAGCAGCAGGCCGCCCGCGAGCGTGGAGAACCGGCTGAGCAGGAGGGCGCCGTCCCGCGGGCGACCCGCGACGGCGGGCAGGGTCAGCGCGAGGCCGACCAGGCCGCCCAGCCAGACCGCGCCGGCGCTGAGGTGGAGGGCGTCGGTGACGACGAGCAGGGCGGCGGGCTCGTACGCCCGGGTGTGCCCGACCAGCGCCGGCGACCAGACCGCGAGCGCGGTCACCAGGTCGACGACGAGCGAGGAGCGCTGCAGGCCCGCCGCCCAGGACGCCACGCCCAGGCCGGCGACCTGGAGGGCGAGCACCTGCAGGTCCTGGCCGACGAGCGAGGGGTCGAGCGCGTCGGGGTCGAGGAGGCCGGAGAGGCCCGAGCCGAGCTGGTAGGCCCCCGCGAGCGGTACGGCGAGCGCCGCCGCCAGCACGGCCACGACCGAGGCGCCGCGCAGGGTGCGGACCAGCCGGCGTCGTACGGGCTCGGGCAGGCGCACCCCGCGGCTGGTCCACGCCAGGAAGATCGCCAGTCCGCCGGCCAGCAGCAGCGCGACGTAGTCGACGGCGTGCACGACCGCCTGCACCGTGGAGACGGGACCGGGGTCGGGAGCCTCCAGCTTCGGCGCCTCCACCTTCGGACTGGGCGCTCCGACGTGGAAGGTGAGCGAGCCGGCGATCGGGTGCCCGTCGGCGGACACGACCCGCCAGGTGACGACGTAGGTGCCGTCGTCGAGGCCGTCGGGCAGGTCGCCCTCCACCTCGGTGCCGCTCGCCGAGGCCTCGATGTCGACCGGGTCGCCGGAGGCGTCGAAGGCGAGCAGGCCCTTCGGGACGAGCTGGACCGGCTCGTCGAAGGTGAAGGTGACCCCGCCGGGGGCGGTCGGCAGGACGGCGCCCTCGGCGGGATCGGTGGAGACGAGGGTGGCGTGTGCCGACGCAGGCGTCGCCAGCCCGACCACCGCCGCGGCGGCGACCAGGACGACGGCGAGCAGCGTCGGCACACGCCTCAGCATCGGAGGATCAGGCCTTCTTGCCGGAGCGGGCCAGGGCCAGGCCGCCCAGCGCGAGGCCGCCGACACCGGCGACGAGACCGCCGATGGCCAGGCCGTTGCCGTCGGAGTCGTCGTCGGAGGCGTCGGCCTTGGTGTCGCCGTCCTCGGACTCGTGGCCGTCCTCCTCGGCGGCCGCGCCGCCGTGGTGGTCCTCACCGGTGGCCGCGGTGATGGCGAACGCCGGCGCCGGCGCCTCCAGCTCCTCAGGGTCCTGACCGTCGGCCGGGGTCTCGATCCACCCGGTCTCGCCCTTCTCGCAGGTCTGCACCACCGGGAAGGTGAGCGTCTCGCCCTCCTTCTCCGGGATCTGGACCTGGAGCTGGAAGGTGTCGCGGAAGCCGTCGGCCAACGGGGTCTTCGCCGTGTACACGACCTGGGCGACCCGCTCGGTCAGCTCGTTGCCGTGGGCGTCCTTGACGGGCTCGGCGAGCTTCTCGGTGACCTTCTGGACGTTCCAGCCCAGGTTGATCGTCGGAGTCACCGACGGGATCTCCTCGGGCAGCTGGATGGCGATCTTCGTGGTCGGCGAGCCCTCGCAGCCGTGCCCCACGCTGAACGTGAGGACGGTGTAGGCGCCGGCCGCGGTGGTGCTCGGCGTGACGGTGACGTGCGCGCTCGCGGCGCTCGCGCTGAGCGCGACCACCGCGAGGGCGGCGGCGCCGGCACCGGCGACGCGGACGGGGGTGGGCAGGGTGAAGCGTCGGTTCAGCATGGGAATTCTCTCTGTCGGAGGGGGGGTACGGGCAGGGGTCGACGACCCGGCCCGGCACCCGCGACAGGAGGCTCAGGCGGTCGTCGGCGCGAGCACCGGCGGGCCGCGCGTGGGCGCGCCCGCGACCCACGCGCGCAGGTGCGGGACGGCGCGCCGGGCCAGCGCGCGGACGCGGGCCGGGGCCGGAGCCGCGACCAGGCCGAGGTCGGACCAGCCGACCAGGACGTCGACCGCCCGACGGCGCAGACCCCACATGACGCCGATGACGACCGCCGCCACCGCATGGGCGAGCAACATGCCCGGGGTCAGCCCGAGCACCCCGCTCCCGCCACCGTGGGCGTGGCCCAGGTGCCCCGCGTGGGCACCGGGGGTGAGCGCGACGAGCCAGGCGTGACCGAGCACCTGGGCCGCGACGAGCACCGGCAGGACCACCCGGATGCCCGCCCGGCGGCGCAGCACGGGTCGCCCGGCGGCGTACGACAGGACGGCGAAGGCGGTCAGCCACAGCGGGTGCGGCACGTCGCCGCCCGCAGCCAGGTGGGCGAGGACGAGCGCGGTGACGCTCTCGAAGCTGCCGAGGGTCGCCGGCAACGCCACGCTGCTGCGCGGGGCTCGGCGAACGGTCAGCACGGGCACCATCTTGCCCGAGGCCCTCTCAGTCGGCGGCAGCGGGCGGCACGACCTCCACCTCGGTCAGGCGCCGGCCCTCGATCGCGACCACCCGCAGCAGCGCACCGTCGAGGCGCACCTCGTCGCCCACCTCGGCCACCCGGCCCAGCCGGGCGAGCACGTAGCCCGCCACCGTCTCGTAGTCGCCGTCGGGCAGCACCACACCGGTCTCCTCGGCGAAGTCCTCGATCGTCAGCCCCGCGGAGAGCACGACGGCTCCGGTCAGGCCGGATCCCGCCGGCACGGCGTCGGGCTCCTCGTCGTACTCGTCGCGGATGTCGCCGACGATCTCCTCGACCAGGTCCTCCAGGGTGACGATCCCGTCGGTGCCGCCGAACTCGTCGACGACCACCGCCAGGTGCACGCCCTCCTCACGCATCCGCACGATCGTCGGCAGGAGGTGGTTGGTGCCCGGCAGGTGCGGGACCTCCCGCTGCACGTCGGCGACCGTCCGCGCGCTCGGGGCGGGCGCGATCAGGTCGCGCACGTGCACGAAGCCGGTGACGTCGTCGAAGCTGTCGCCGATGACGGGGTAGCGGGAGTACGGCTGGTCCGCCACCCAGGTCGCGGCATCGGCCAACGGCAGCGAGCCGCGCACGAACGTCACGTCCGGCCGCGCACGCATGACCTCCTTGAGGTTGCTGCGGGTCGCGGCGAACACGTCGGTCAGGATCCGCCGCTCCTCCGCGGCGAGACCCTCGTGGCTGGTCACGATGTCGCGCAGCTCCTCGGTGGACACCTCCTCCGAGGTGGCGTTCGGGTCGCCGCCGAGCAGCCGCACCAGCGCGTTCGTGGAGACCGACAGCAGCCAGATCACCGGCCGCATCAGCGTCGCGAACCGGTCCAGCACCGGGCCCGTCGTCATCGCCACGCCCGCCGCACGCTGCAGCGCGAGCCGCTTGGGGACCAGCTCGCCCAGCACGAGCGAGAGGTAGGCGATGAGCAGGGTCATCACGATCAGCGCGGTGGTGTCGGCGGCCTCGTCACCCAGGCCGAGGTCGACGAGGTACGGCGCGACGTCGGGGGCGAGGGTCGAGCCGCCGTACGCCGCCGAGAAGAAGCCCGCCACGGTCACACCGATCTGTACCGCGGACAGGAAGCGGTTCGGGTCGCGCGCGATGGCCGCGACCCGCTCGCCCCGGCCACCGCGCCGGGCGAGCTGGTTGACCTGGGTCTCGCGCAGGGAGACCAACGCCAGCTCGGTCGCCGCGAACACGCCCCCCACGAGCACGAAGACGACCACCAGGCCGAGGTTGAAGAACGTCTGCGTGTCGATCATGCCCGTCCACCCTCCAGCGTGCGCGAGAGTGGACGGAAGGGACTTCGAGGCTGATCCATGACGACGATGGTAGGGATCGACGCAACCGACGCCGCTTGTAACACCGTGTTCGTGCCGCGAAAGCGGCGTCAGGACTCCCGGGTAGAGGCAACAGCGCCCGGGTAGATGTCCCGGCGGGGCCTGGGCCCGTCCGTCGCCCGCCGACGCGGGGGCGGGCGCGAGGATCGGCCCGACGCCGCTTGTAACACCGTGTTCGTGCCGCGAAAGCGGCGTCAGGACTCCCGGGCAGAGGCAACAGCGCCCGGGTAGCTGTCCGGGGACGCCGGTCGCACGCGCCCGAGGACCGGCCCCGCGACGCTGGTCAACCAGCCGCTCGGAGCGCCGACTCCCGGGCGATCTCCGCGACGAGCTCGGCGCGCAGGTCGTCGTGCTGGGGCCCCAGGCCGTGCCGCGCGACGTCGACCCGCTGCTCCCAGTGGTGCAGGGCGGCGGGCCAGCCCACGAGCTCCGGTGGCTCCCAGGTGTAGCGCGGGGTCACGTGGGCGTGCAGGAAGGCGTCGGTGTTGCCCTGGATCTCCAGGTTGATCCGCCGGAACGCCGGGTCCCGCCGCGCGCACACCGTCGCCACCGCCCGCCCCAACAGGGCCATGTCGGCGAGGAAGGCGAGCTGCCGGTCGACCGGCAGGTCGACCAGCTGGTCGGCGTGCGGGTCGTCGGTGATCAGCACGCAGTAGCCCGGCAGGTGCTGCACGTCGCCGATGACCGCGAACCCGGCGTCGAGGCGGGCCAGCACCGTCGGGTTGGTGCCGGCGAGCGCGCTGCCGACGCGGTCCCGGCGGAAGTCGTCGGCGCTCACGCCCGGACCAGCACCCGCTTCTGCGGCGCGAGCCGGGAGGCGGGCGAGGTGAGGGTGCGCAGGTGGATGTTCTGCAGCAGGCCGACGGCGAGCATGCCGGCGAACATGGAGGAGCCGCCGTACGACACGAACGGCAGCGGTACGCCGGTGACCGGCATGATCCCCAGGCACATCCCGATGTTCTGGAAGGCCTGGAAGCCGAACCAGCAGGCGATGCCGGCGGCCGCCATCCGCCCGAAGACGTCGTCCGTGCGGGTCGCGATGAGCAGGGCCCGCCACAGGATCACGCCGAGCAGCGCCACGATCACCGCGGCCCCGACGAGGCCGAGCTCCTCGCCGGCGACGGTGAACACGAAGTCGGTGTGCTGCTCGGGCACGAAGCCGGACTGGGTCTGCGAGCCGTGGAAGAGGCCCTGGCCGAACGTGCCGCCGTTGCCGACAGCGATCCGGGCCTGCTCGACGTTGTAGCCGGCGCCCTTCGGGTCGAGGTCGGGGTTGGTGAAGGCGAGGAAGCGGTCGACCTGGTACTCCTTCAGGAAGCCGCTCACCACCGCGAAGACGGCGACGGCGACGCCGCCCGCGGCGAGGCCGCCCAGCCAGCGCCGGTCCGCGCCGGAGGCCGCGATCACGCCGAAGACGGTGGCGGTCAGCACCAGCATCGTGCCGAGGTCGGGCTGGGCGAGGATCAGCATCGCCGGGAGGCCGGCCACCGCGAGCATCAGCACCACGTCGGTGGTGCCCACGCGGTCGCGCCACCGGCCCTCGCTGCGCTCGGCGACGACGAGCGCCATGCCGACCACGACGGCGAGCTTGGCGAGCTCCGAGGGCTGGAAGGACATCCCGCCGATGATCAGCCACGAGCGGGACCCGTTGATGGTGGAGCCCATCACGAGCACCAGGACCAGGCCCACGATCGCGACCAGGTAGGCGATCGGCGCGAGGATCCGCACCCACCGGTGGTCGGTGAGCACGACCAGCGCCATCAGGCCCAGCCCGATGACCAGGTTGACGACCTGCTTGACGAGGAACGCACGGGAGTCGCCACCGGTGAGGTCCTCGCGCTCCAGCGTCGCCGACCAGATCAGCACGCAGCCGATCAACGAGAGCAGTACGACGGCCCCGAGCAGGATCCGGTCGACGTCGGCCCACAGCGGGAAGGACACCCGGCGGGAGGAGGTCTTGCGGGTCGGGCGACCCGCGGCACGTGCCACCTGGATCCGGTTGCTCATCGGTCCTCCTCGCGGGCGGGCGGCAGGATCGACCCGTCGTCGCCGAAGATCGGCAGCGACGCGGGCGCCTGCACGCCGGGGATCGCGGCCTTGTCCTCGCGGACCTGGTCGCCCTTCACGCCGTACAGCGCCTCCCAGATCTTGCGGATGCCGTCACCGTTGGCGCCGGAGCCGGTGCCGCCCTGGGTCATCATCATGACCACGACGTAGTCCTTGGTGTACGACGCCACCCAGCCGGTCGACTGCTTGCCGTAGACCTCGGCGGAGCCGGTCTTGGCCCGGATCTTCACCTTGTCGAGGGGGAAGCCGCCGAGCTTCCACGACATCGTGCCCCGGGACGCGACGCCCTGGAGCGCGTCGTCGACGTAGCGCAGCACGGACTTGGGGAGCTTGAGCTGGCGTTCCTTCTTCGGCGCGATCTCGCGGATCGTCTTGCCGTCGGGCGAGACGATCGCCTTGCCTACCCGCGGCTCCCACAGCGTGCCGCCGTTGGAGAGCGCGGCGTAGGCGCGGGCCAGCTGCAGCGGCGTCACGATCGTGTCGCCCTGGCCGATCGCGAAGTTCGCGGCGTCGGTGATCTTGTACTTCCAGCCCTCGACGCAGAACTCGCGGGCGAACTTGTAGACGAAGTCGGAGGTCTTCGCGTCCTGCGGCTTGTCGGCGATGCCGCAGTAGTAGGACTTCATCGACTCGTAGTAGGACTTCTTCCACTTGCGGTCGGCGACCCGGCCCGACGCCTCGCCCGGCAGGTCGACGCCGCTGCGCTCGCCGAAGCCGAAGCGCTCGGCCTGGGTGACCAGGGGGTCCTTGGCGTTGACGTCGTCCGGGTCGGAGCCGAGGGTCTGCCAGAAGTGCATGCCGACCTGGAAGAAGAAGGTGTTGCAGGAGACCTCGAGCGCGCGGGCGAAGGTGATCGGGCCGTACGCCGACGACTCGTGGTTGTGGAACGCCCGGTTGCCGATCTGGACCGCGGAGGAGCACGGCAGGATCGTGTCCGGGGAGTACCCGTGGGTCAGCGCGCCCGCCGTCATGAACGGCTTCCACGTCGAACCCGGCGCGAACTGCCCTTGGAAGGCCCGCGAGAGCAGCGGCGTGCCCGCGGCCTCGGAGTAGAGCCGGGTCAGCTGCTTCTCGGTGATGCCGCCCACCCACACCGACGGGTCGTACGTCGGCTGGCTGGCCATCGCGATGATGCGGCCCGTCTTGGCCTCCATCACCACCGCGGCGCCGGAGTCAGCCTCGAAGTTCCGCTTCGTCACCGGGTCGAGGGTGGCCCGCTGGGTCTTGATCATCCGGTGCAGCTGCTTCTCGACGACGCTCTGCACCTGCGCGTCGATGGAGGTGACGAGGGTGTCGCCCGGCTGCGCGGCGAGGTCGGAGACGTCTTGGCGGACCCGGCCCTGGGAGTCGACGGCGACCTGCTGGTAGCCCGGCTGGCCGCGCAGGTACTCGTCGTACTGCTTCTCCACGCCGGCCCGGCCGACCACCGAGGCGCCGTTGACGGAGCTGTCGCCGCCGTCCTCGGCATCCTCCAGCTCCTCCTTGGTGATCGGGCTGAGGTAGCCGAGCACGTGCGCGGCGTTGATGCCGTACGGCGCGGGGTACTGGCGCACGCTCTGCCGGTCCACGACCACGCCCGGGAAGTCCTCCGGCTGCTCCAGGATCCGCAGCGCGGCGGTCTCCTCGACGTCCTGCGCGACCGGGACGGGCTGGTACGGCGAGCCGTTCCAGCACTCCCCCGCGACGGCGCCGTCGTCGCCGCACAGCAGCAGCTTCGCCTCGATCGCCGGCACCTTCATGCCGATCGCGCGGCTGGTGCGGTGCAGCAGCTCGGTGCGGTCGGCCGCGGACATCCGCCCGATGAGGGTGCGGTCGAGGGAGACCACCCAGGTCAGCCGGTTCGACACCAGCGGGCGGCCCATCGCGTCGACGACGAGCCCGCGCTGGGGCTGCACGACGATCTCGCGCACGGACTGGGACGCGGCCTGGCCCTGGTACTCCTCGCCGGAGATGACCTGCAGGTAGTACAGCCGGGCGCCCAGCGTGCCCAGGAGGGAGAAGACGAGCGTCTGGATGACGACCAGCCGCAGCTTGCTGCGGTGCGAGGCGGCGCTCACGTCTGCGCCCACCGCGCCTGGGGTGCGCCGTGGCGGCCGAGCCGACGGAAGAGCCAGTACGTCGCGGGCACCACCAGCAGCGCAGCGACGGTGTCGAGCACCAGCGCGACCAGCGCGACCTCGAGCAGGTCGCCCACCGCGGCGGTGGAGTCACCGAGGAACAGCCCGCTCAACGCGTAGACCGAGGTGCCGACGAAGGACCCGCCGGCAGCGGCGGCCACCACCAGGCCGAGCGGCGGACGGCGCGTGCCGTCGAGCTCCATCCGGCCGACGTCGGCGGTGTGGTCGTGGGCGAGGCGCCCGACGACGTACCCGACGGCCATGAGCGCGAGTGCCCACCGCCCGGCCACGTGGTCGGCGGGCGGGGCGAGGTCGATGAGCAGACCGCCGAAGAAGCCGGTCAGCGTGCCGTAGCGGGTGTCGGTCGCCAATGCGGTCGCGACCACGACGAGCAGCACCACGTCCGGGACGACGCCGAGGCCGCCGACCTCCCAGGCGAAGTGCGGCAGCACGGTGACCTGCACGAGCAGGGCCGCCAGCAGGGCCAGGACGACGGCGACCAGGCGGCCGGTGGGACTGGTCCTCATCGCGCGATGCTCCCGTCCGCCTCGATCGTCGCGTGGCTGTCGCCGGAGGCCACCATGACCGCGACCAGGTCGAGCGAGGTGAAGTCGACGGCCGGCACGATCACCGCGCGGTACGTCGTCTCGCGCAGCGACTCGTAGACCTTCGAGATCCGACCGATCGGCACCCCGGCGATGTACGGCGCGTTGTTCTTGCTCCCCCAGGTGAGGATCGACTGGCCGACCTTCGGCACGACCGTGCCGTCGACCAGCTCCATCTCCAGGCGGTCGTCGGTGCCGAGGGTGCCGTTGCCGCGCACGAAGCCGAGCTCGCGGTTCTCGCCGATCCGCCCGCCCACGTTGGACGACTCGTCCACGATGAGCAGCACCGTCGCGGTGTGGCTGGTGACGGAGGTGATCCGGCCGACCAGGCCCTGCGCGGCGACGACCGTCATGTCCGGGTGCAGGCCCGCGTCGGCGCCGGCGTCGATGGTGACGGTGCTGGAGAAGCTCTGCGCCGAGCCGATCGCGATCACCCGGGCCGGGACCAGGGCGTAGCCGGTGTCGCGGGCCAGGTTGCGCAGGCCCTGCAGGTCGCGGAGCCGTGCGTCGTCGTACCCGGCCTTATCGACGCGGGTCCGCAGCTCGGCGTTCTCCGCCTCCAGGTCCTTCACCTGGTCGCGCAGCGAGTCGTTGGTGCGGAAGACGTCCGGCAGCCCGGCGACGGGCCGGACCACGGTCGCCACCCCCGCCTGGACGGGGCCGACGACCTCGCCGACGCCGTGGCGTACGGCGGCGACCGGCGAGTCCTCGCCGCCCGCCTTGTCGAGGACCATCAGGGTCGCGCACGCCAGCAGCAGCGCGACGACCAGGGAGCGCGAGGGCCGGCCGCGGTCGTCGTCGGGCTCGCGCTGCGGCGCCGGGCGGCGGCCGCTGCTCGTCGTGGAGCGGATCGGGCGGGTGTCGATGGCCATCGGCTCAGAACCGCCGCGGGTTGGTGACCAGGACCTGCTGCAGCGCCTCGAACTCCTCCACGCACCGCCCCGCACCCATCGCCACCGACACCAGCGGGTCCTCCGCCACGTGCACCGGCATCCCGGTCTCGTGGCGGATCCGCTCGTCGAGGCCGCGCAGCAGCGCACCCCCTCCGGTCAGCACGATGCCGCGGTCCATGATGTCGCCGGCCAGCTCGGGCGGCGTCTGGTCGAGGGTGACCCGCACCGCGTCGACGATCGCGTGCAGCGGCTCCTCCAGGGCGTGCCGGATGTCGGCGCTGCTCACCGTGACGGTGCGCGGCAGGCCGGTGACCATGTCCCGGCCCCGGACCTCGCCCTCCGGCTCGCCCGGGCGCGGGAACGCCGAGCCCAGGGTGACCTTGACGTCCTCGGCGGTGCGCTCGCCGAGCATCACGCCGTGCTCCTTCTTCATCCACGCGATGATCGCGGCGTCGAGGTCGTCGCCGGCCGTGCGGATCGACAGCGACGTCACGATGCCGCCCAGCGAGATCACGGCGACCTCGGTGGTGCCGCCGCCGACGTCGACGATCATGTTCCCGGTGGCCTCGTGGACCGGCAGCCCGGCACCGATCGCCGCGGCCATGGGCTCCTCCACGACGTACACCCGTCGGGCGCCGGCCTGGTAGCCCGCCTCCTTCACCGCGCGCTGCTCGACCGGGGTGATCGAGCTCGGCACGCAGATCACCATCCGCGGCTTGGCGAAGTAGCGGCGGCGGTGCACGCGCGCGATGAAGTGGCGCAGCATCTGCTCGGTCGCCTCGAAGTCGGCGATCACCCCGTCGCGCAGCGGGCGCAGCGCGGTGATGTTGTCGGGGGTCCGGCCCAGCATCTGCTTGGCCTGGTGGCCCACGGCGATCACCTCGCCGGTGCTGTCGTTGAGCGCCACCACGCTCGGCTCGTCCAGCAGGACGCCACGGCGGCGGACGTAGACGAGCGTGTTGGCGGTGCCGAGGTCGACGGCCATGTCCCGGCCGATGATGGAGTTCGCCCTCACGCTTCCTCGCAAGACGTCGCCGGACTCGGCCGAGGTCGACCAAGCCCTCGTGCGCATTCGGGGAAGCCGACCCGCTCCCCCTCAGCCTGCGAGGAGTGCGCCGGGGCGACGGACGGGCGCACGGACCGACCGTCTCCGTCTGCGAGCGTAGGCAGTGGGGTGCGCTCTGCCCGGGAGCCACGCCGGTACGGCGTGGCGCGGCTCCCTCAGACAGTCCTCACGGAGTGGCCACGGCTGAGAGCCGGAAGCTGTAGGTCCCGCTCTCGCCCGCCGGGAACTCCACCGTGTAGTCGCCGGCCGGCACCGTGACCTCGAAGTTCGTGTAGCTCGTGTTCTGCACCACGAGGGCGCCGCTGGCGTCGAGAATGCGGACCTTCTTCGCTCCCGAGACCCGTTGGTACTGCAACTTCCGACCGCCCAACGGAACACTGAAGGGATACCTGTCGATCGAGGCGACCGTTTCCAGGTTGCCTGCTCCCGCCGCGGGCACCCCGTTCGAGACGGTCGTCCCCAGCGTGTACACGAACGACTGGGGGGGAGGAACCTCGAAGAGCCGGAAGCCGTAGGTGCCGCTCTCCCCCTGGGGGAACTCGACCGTGTACTGGCCTCCGTCGAGATCCACCTGGAAGTTCGAGTAGCTGATGTTCTGAACCACTACATCCCCTGAGGCGTCACGGATTCGCACGGCCTTGGCCCCCGAGACGCGCTCGTACTGGAGCAGCCGCCCGCCCGAGGGGACGGTGAACGGGTAGAGGTCGACCGAAGCGACCGTCTCCAGGTTGCCGGCGCCTGCGGCCGGAACGCCGTTGGAGACCGTCGTTCCCAACGTGTAGGCGAACGACTGCGGCGGCGGGACCTCGAAGAGACGGAACCCATAGGTGCCGCTCTCACCTGCGGGGAACTCCACCGTGTACTGGCCGGCGTCGACGGTCACCTGGAAGTTCGCGTAGCTCGTGTTCTGGACGACCACGGCGCCCGTCGAGTCCAGGATGCGCACCTTCTTGGCCCCGGACACACGTTCGTACTGCAGGCGCGTGCCGTTGCTGGCCACCGTGAACGGGTATCGATCGATCGACGCCACAGTCTCGAGGTTGCCGGCACCCACGGCCGGCGTTCCGTTCGACACCGTCCAGCCCAGCGTGTAGGCGAACGACTGCGGCAGGGGTACCTCGAACAGCCGGAAACCATAGGTTCCCGCCTTGCCCGCGGGGAACTCGACGACGTAGTCGCCTGCCGGAGCCTCGAACTGGAAGTTAGCGTACCCAGTGCTCTGAGCCACCACCGCACCCGTGGCGTCCAGGATTCGCGGATTCTGCGCCCCGGACACACGCTCGTACTGAAGCTTCAGCCCACCCAGTGGAACGGTGAAGGGATACCGGTCGACCGAGCCCACGGTCTCCAGGTTGCCCGCGCCGGCCGCCGGCGATCCGTTGCTGACCGTTGACCCCAGGCTGTACCCGAACGACTGGGCGTCGGGCACGGCGAACATCCGGAAGCTGTACGTGCCCGCCGTTTGTGCCGGGAACTCCACGGCATAGGTGCCCGCCGGAAGGTCGACCTGGAAGTTGCTGTAGTTCGTGCTCTCTAGGACGACCGCGCCCGTCGCGGCGACGATGCGCACCTTCTTGGCCCCAGAGAGCCGTTCGTACTGCGCGCGCATGCCGGACGAAGGCACGGAGAAGGTGTAGCGATCCAACGAGGCGGGGGTCTCCAGGTTGCCCGCGCCGATCACAGGGGACCCGTTGGCGACCGTCGAGCCCATCGTGTAAGCGAACTGCTCAGGCGCGGGGATCTCGAACAGCCGGAAGCTAAAGGAGCCGGCGCTCTGCCCCCGGAACTCCACGGTGTAGCGTCCCGGCGCGAGGTCGAGGCGTACGCCGCCGTAAGCCAAGTCCGCGACGACCTTCCCACTGCTGTCAAGCAGGGTCGCTCGCTTCCCGCCCAGAAGTCGGTCGTAGTAGAGCGCGCGGCCTCCCGAGGGCACATCAAACTCGTACCGGTCGACGGACACAGCCGTCTCAAGCTTCCCAGCGCCGGGCGCCGGGACGCCGTCGGCGACCGTCGAGCCCAGTGTGTACTCGAACGTCTGTGGATCGGGCAGCACAGCGACTGCCACCTCGTAGTCGCCGTGCCTCCTGTTGTCGGCGGACGTGACCTCCAAGCGGTACTGCCCCGCCGGTACATCCCTGGCCGCCTGGGCCGAGCAACCTTGGGACTTCACGACCGCACCGTCGGCCGCGCGGACGAGCTCGAAGGTCGTCGACACGTCGCAGGAGGATGCCTCGATCACAAGGGAAGTCGTCGCGGACAGGGAGAGGGAGTACGAGTCGAGGGCGCCGTTGCTCTCCAGACGACCAGCGCCGTCGACGATCTCCACGCCGCTGCCGGCCACCCCCGGAACCCGCACCGGCAAGGAGACGGCGAAGGTGTCAGCAGCAGGTGCCTCCACCTCCAAGGCCACGTTGTCGACACCGAAGGCCGTGCCGAGCACACCTCGGAAGTTCTTCGGAGCGAAGTCGATGCTGACCTCGTCGGCTGTGCCGGACAGCGTCGTCGCTACGCGGTAACGGTGGAAAGCGGTCCCGTCGTCGAGCGTGCCGCTCCCTGTTGGTGCGGCCGTCACTGCGCGCGTCCCCGAGACTCCGGGGGTCGGAGTATCGAGGTCGAGCACCGACAGCTTGCCGTCGCCCCACCGCAAAGCGATCTCCTGCTCGGCCGCGTCTGTCAGTGTCGGGCCGAAGGCGTACAGGTCGAAACCTACGGATATGGCATCGTGACGAGGCAGCTTCGCCTTAGACAACCGGTAGGCCGGGGTGTCGAAAAGAGGCCCCGCATAGCGTCCGGTCGCAGTGTCTTGGGAGTACTGCGCAGCTCGGAGGTTCGGCGAGACCTCGCTCTCGAAGCCCTCCGTCAGTGTGCCGTCAGCGGCGAACGACCGCTCTCCGTCAGTCACCAACACCTCGTCCAGGATCGCGGCACCGGCCGCGAAGTCGTCATCACCGGTCACCCCGAGGTCGAAGACGCAGGCATCGAACTGAGGGCCGGGCAGCACACCGGCCGCGGTGCACTTCGCCGACGCTGCCGCGATCACCGCGCTGGACAGGTCTCCGAGCGTGACCACGTCTTCCGGGAAGCTTCGGTCGGTGAAGGTCTCGGTGGACTGGCCCTCCCCGTAGGTGAAGAGCGACTCGTCGTCATCGATGCGCCAGGCGTCCGCGAATGTGCCGTGCAGCCACGTGGACTGGCCGCTCGATGGGGCGACGGACCCGTCGGGCAAGGTGAGGTCGTTGGTACTGCTGCCGTCGTGATTGCCGAGCAGGCCGGCCGTCCGCACGTCCTTGGGGAGCACGAACTCGACGGTGCGCCAGGTGCGCTCCATCGCAAAGGGACGGTCGGTCCCAAGATTGATGACGGCGAAGTCGCCATCCACCTTGCGGATCAACAGTGACCCCTCACCGTCGAGCACCTTCACCGAGCCAAGTGACATCGAGACTGGCTGCCCGTTCACTAAGGCCGCGTCCTCGCGCAGCTCGACGACCTCGTCACCGACCGTCGTTGCTACGGGTCCCACCGTCGACACGCTCTTCAGGTTCCGCAGGGGCACCAGGCGCGTCTGGACGTCCAGGTTCAGGCTCGGCATGTCGATCAGGTGGAACTCACCGACCGCCTGGAGGGCGTAGGACCTGCCGTCAAGCGTCACGAAGTGCGGTTCGCCATGCACGTACCCCTGCGATTGAAGCCCGAGTGCGGCGAGCAGCGCTGCAATGGCACCCGAGGCATTGAGCGTGGTGCCAGTACCTTCGATGGTCGCCAGAAGCCCGGCGCACCCGCCAGCGGTCGACGCGCAGAACAAGACGACCCCCGCCACGAGCAGGGCCGCGACTCCAGCAGCGATCACGACTTCCTTCGTCGACGGGGTCGGGATCTTGGGCCATTCCGGCAAGTCGTCGATCTCCGGATGCTCATCCAAGACCTTCTCGAGGAAGTCGTCCTTGTCGTCGTGGTCGTCGTCGCGACCGGGCCGAGGCAGCGAGCACCCGGTCTCGCAGAAGTGGTGGTCGTCCTCCTCGTCGTGTGCATCCTCGTCGTCCTCCACGGCGGCCGGCGCACCCGGGTTCGACGAGCACGGCTTCGTGTCCGGCTCCAGCTTCCTGAAGCGAAGCACTCCGGCGACCGTCGGGTCGGGAAAGACGTCGTACCGGTCGATGACCTGGTTGCGCACCCTTGGGTCACCGCACCGCTTAGTCCAGACGCGGAAGTAGTCGGAGTAGGCCGCGAAGAACTCCGGCTCGGTTCGGCGGTTCTTCGGCCCACCACTCAGCGCGTCCAAGTACCCCGACAGCTGCCTCTGCACGTCGGCGGCCGGAACGGTGTTGTTCTTGACCTCCCCGACCTCAACGACACCGGTTGACGAGGTGCGGTCGTACAGCATCAGGTCTGCGCGCCTTCCACCGCCCGTACCCACCTCCCACTGGAGGTCGGCTGAGATCCCGACCGGCGGGGCACCCCGACCGTTCAAACCGGCCGCGTTGATGCGGGCGACCGCGCGCATATGAGCGATGGCCTCGATCCGATCCCCACTACCCCGTTGGCAGTCGTTGGGGCCGTAGAGAAAGCCCCGCACGAGCGCGCGGGGCTCGACAGGGCAGGTCTCCGACATGAAAGCGCGCGTGGACCGGCGACGTTCGGCGACACAGCGCTGGGCGCTGCCCGTACTCGTGTCCTCGGAGTTGGGTGAGCAGTCCTCCACCGCCGCTGCCGCGGCGGCGAGCGCCGCCTCGGCCCGGGCAGGCTCGGGCAGCAGGCGTACGGACACCGCGGCCAGCACGACCACAAGCATGACAACAATCGAACGCACGACGCGCATCAGGTTCTCCCTACCCTCAGCCCGAACCCTCCTTCGAGCAGGCGAATCGGACCACGCTCCGACGAATTTCGTCAAGCATCTGCCCGCCCGGCAGGACCAGGAACTGTCAGCCTTGGTCAGCGGGGTCGAGCAGCACCGGGCCGAAGTCCAGGCGGCCCTGCTCCAGGGCGGCCTGCTGGGGCACCTCTGCGGCGTACCATGCCCCGGGCGCGCGCGCCGCCACGAGCTGTCGACCGGCGCCGAGAGGTACGACCTCCCAGCGCTCGGCGGGAAGGCCCGGGAGGCGGAGGAGGTGGGCGTCCGTGAGCACCTGCACGCCGTGGACGTCGACGACATGGGTGGAACGCAACGAGGCTCGCCGCTGGATCAGGTGCTCGGCGCCTGAGGGACGGCGGACGGTCGCGAAGGGCGACGGCGGCGGAAGACCACCGCCATCTGCCCATCCCTGAGCCAAAAGCGGCAGCCGGCGCACCAGACCGAGGTCGGTCCACTGCCCCAGCCCACGGACCACCTCGAGCAGCTGTGCGACATGCGAGGCCCACTGCCCGGGAGCGCCGGCCAGCTGGACGGTGACGACTCCGAGACGGGTCAGACTGACGACCCGGGCCTGGTTCTCCTCACCCAGGCGGACCACGGAGGCGGCGACGCCGCGCTCGGCCGCACGAAGCAGGAGCGCGGTCAGATCCTCGGAGCCGGGAAGCTCCTCGACGTAAGCCTCCTGGACGAGTAATAGGCGGCCCGCATCCTCAGCCAACCACGGCACGACCACGTCGAGGAGGGCCGTCGTGGCGTGCTCTCCGACCCCCCACTCCAGGGCCGACGAGGGCGGTCCGTCCCGGAGCTCGAGGCCGAGGACCGCTGACAGCACCAGGTCCCGGCGCTCGACCGCCGCGGTGAACCAGGCCGGGCTGGGATCGGGCCGGGCCGGGCCGGCAAGGCCGGAGAAGCCGCGGTCGCCGAGCCGTCGTACCAGCTCCTCGAACCAGCCGCGCAGCTCCTCGTCCTCGCCGACGGGCATGAAGTACGCGACCGTGCCGCGCGTCGTCTCGATGGGGTCCTCGCTCACCGGACCGCCCGGGCTGCCGGGCGGGTTGTAGATCGCGTTGACCTCGCCGATGACCTCGGTGACGACCGCCCAACGACCGGGCGGGCCGTCGTCGACCAGCAGCTCCCAGCGGGTGTCGCCCCAGCCACGGTCCGTCATGGCGCGCTGGAGACCGCGCCAGTCGAGGCGGACTGTCATGGCGCCGGGTCAGGCGAGACCCGGGAACCAGAGCGCGATCTCGCGCTCGGCCGACTCCGGGGAGTCCGAGCCGTGCACGAGGTTCTCGCGGTTCGACAGCGACAGGTCGCCCCGGATGGTGCCGGGGGCGGCCTTGCGGCCGTCGGTGGCGCCGTTGAGCGCGCGGACCACCTCGATCGCCTCGTCGCCCTCGAGGACCAGCGCGACGAGCGGGCCGCTGGTGACGAAGTCGCGCAGCGGCGGGTAGAAGTCGCGCTCGACGTGCTCGGCGTAGTGGGCGTCGGCCTGCGCGGCGTCGATGTGGCGGTGCTCCAGGGCGACGATGCTCAGGCCCTTGGCCTCGAAGCGCGCCAGCACGGTGCCGACCAGGCCGCGCCGGACCGCGTCGGGCTTGAGGAGGACAAGAGTGCGTTGGGTCACGCGGGTGACCCTAGGCCATCCCGCCTCCCCCTCGCTCCCGCGGGTTGACTTGGGGGTTTCCACCCGCGAGTTGGGGTTTTTGCACGGCGGAGCGTGCACAAGTCCCAAGTCACGGGTGGGAAACCCCAAGTCGCGGGTGGGAAACCCCAAGTCGCGGGTGGAAAACCCCAAGTCAACTGCGGTCGAGGGAGCGGGCGATCAGCTTGTTGGCGGAGCGCTGGAAGCCGCGCACGATCGCCTCCAGGGTGAGCCGGCGCAGGGTGGCGATGGTGTTCTCGAGCTGGGCGGCGTCCTCGCGAGCGTGGTGGGCGTGGCTGCGCTCGCGGCGCCACGGCTCGACGACCTCGTGGTGCAGGACGGAGGTGAGCTCCTCGGCCAGCGCCGACATGTGGCGCTCGATGGCCTCCCCCGCGGCGCGCATGCCCGCGACCGGGATGTCGACCTGGAGCAGGTCGACGGCGACGTCGAAGCCGTGCACCGGGGTGAAGCGCTCGGCGGCTCCCTCCCCCGTCCGGCGGAGCAGGCCGAACTCCTCGATGAGGGCGACCTCGTCGTCGGTCAGCCTGCGCCCGGCGTGCTGGTCGAGCTGACGGCGGGTGAGCTCGATCGGCTCCGCCACGGTCCACGAGGTGAGCATGGCGCGCTGGACGGCGAGGTCCTCCACCCCGGCGTCCGCGGGCAGCGAGGCGAGGTACTTCTCGATGGCCTGCAGGGTGAAGCCGTGGCCCTGGAGGGCGCGGATCATCTCCAGGCGAGCGAGGTGGGTGTCGTCGTACCACGCCATCCGGCCGCGGCGCGCGGGCGGCGGGAGCAGGCCGAGACTGGCGTAGTAGCGCGTGGTCCGCACGGTCAGCCCGGCGGCGGCCGCGAGCTCGTCGACCGTGCGCAGGGCGCTTCCGTCGGAGTCCGCGCCCGGAACGGACTCCGCTGCGGCGCTCATGACTGTCACAGTACGGACTGTCATCGCGGGCACGCAAAGAGCGGTACGACGCGCGCCCGGGCGACGTCCGAGCGGGTTTCGGGACGCCCGTCGCCCAGGACCGCCCCTCGGCCGGGGGCGCGATCCGGGAGGGAGACGGCTCCACTGTCATTCTCAACGAGCACCCGGCCGGGGTCCGCAGCCACGGGTGCGGGGGTCGACCACCTGCGGACCGGCCGGAGCGCGGTGCGTCTAGACTGATCAGTCCACGTCGAGCCGAGGAGTCACCGCATGTCCGGTCCCCGCGATCGCCTGCTCTCCGCGGCCGTGTCGCTGATCCGGCAGCGCGGCGTCGCCGGCACCGGTCTCAGCGAGCTGCTCAAGGAGAGCGGCACCGCCCGCGGCTCGATCTACCAGCACTTCCCCCGCGGCAAGGACGACCTGGTCGCCGCCGCCGTCGCCGGTGCCGGCAGCGAGGGCCGGGACCTCCTCGCGACGCTGAGCGCGCTCGGCGACCCCGCCGCCGCCGTCACCGCGATCATGCAGGTGACCCGGGACGCCCTCGTCGCCGACAGCTACCTCCACGGCTGCCCCGTCGCCGCCGGCGCCCTCGCCGGACCGGACTACCCCGCCGCGGTCCGGACCGCCGCCGACGCCCTCGCCGGCTGGGTCGAGGAGCTGACCGACGTCTTCGCCGCCCTCGGCCTCGCCGCCGACGCCGCCCGGCCCTTCGCCAGCGTCGTGGTCAGCGTCTTCGAAGGCGCGCTCGTCCAGGCCCGCGCGACCCTCTCCCCCGAACCGCTCGACCACGCTGCAGCCCAGCTCGCGGCCCTCGCCCGCGCTCAGCTCGCCTGAGAGGTATCGGAAGCGGGACCGACACGCCTCCCGGCGTCACCCCGGGCGGTTCCCGGCGTTCACCTGACATGGGACTGAGCATGTCTGCCGAACGTCTGGTGCCGGACGAGCTGCCCACGGAGGCCTCCGTGGTCGACCGGCTGCTCGCCTGGTCGCGCTCGGCCTCCCCGGTTGCCGTCTTCACCGTCGTGTGCAGCACCGCCGCCGCACGGTGGCTGCCCCAGGACCCGGGCAATGCGGACCTGCACCGCTACCGCGGCGTCCTCGTGACCGCGCTCCTGCCCGACGACGCCACCCGGGTGGAGCTGGTGCCGCTGGACGACAGACTTCCGACGTACGTCGGCGACCTCACCACCGGCGACGTGGCGCTCAGACCGCCCGGCTGACCTCGGCGAGCAGCGCGGCGCTGAGGTCCCCGCGCGGCAGCACCTCGATCGCGTCCAGGCCCAACCAGCCGGCCAGCCGGCGCAGCTCCGCGGCCAGCTCGGCCGCCGTCTCCGGCGGCGCGTCCGGCTCCGCCCACGCCGACTGGACCAGCAGCCGCGCCGTCGACCGGTCCGCCTTCAGGTCCACCCGGCCCACGATCCGATCGCCCAGCAGGAACGGCAGCACGTAGTAGCCGTGCACCCGCTGGTCCGCCGGGACGTAGATCTCGATCCGGTAGAAGAAGTCGAACAGCGCCTGCGTGCGGTCCCGCTCCCACACGACCGGGTCGAACGGGCTCAGCAGCGCCCGCGCCCCCACCCGACGGGGCAGCCGCGCCCCCGTGTACAGGTACGCCGGGCGGGACCAGCCCTCCACGCTCACCCGCTCCAGCTCCCCCGCCTCGACGAGCGACGCGATCGCGGGACGGGCCTCCGGCGCCTTGAGCCGGTAGTAGTCGGCCAGGCACGGTCCGCTCGCCACCCCGTGGGAGCGCGCCGCCCGGCGGATCAGCTCCACGTGGGCCTCCGCGGCGGGCAGGGCCGGCGCGTCGACGTACCGGCGGGGAAGGACGCGCTCGGGCAGGTCGTAGCGGATCTCGAACTGGCTGTTGCGCCCCGCGATCGCCAGGTCGCCGACGGTGAACAGGTAGTCGAGCACACGGCGGGTGCGCGACCAGTTCCAGCCCCAGTGGTCCTTCGTGCGCGGCAGCCCGTCGTCGAGCTCGCGCGCGGTGCTGGGGCCGCGGTCCCCGATCTCGGCGAGGAGCGCCGCCTCGAGCTCGTCGTCCTCGGCGACGAAGGACCACTTGCCGCGGCGCTCGCGGTAGTGATCCATCCGGTGCCTCATCGCCGGCCACAGGTCGACCGGCATGAACGCCTGCACGTGCGCCCAGTACTCCACCACGCGCCGGTCCCGTCCCGACGCCGCGCGGTGCAGCAGGTCGAGGTCGTAGGGGCCCATCCGGGAGTACAGCGGCATGAAGTGCGCGCGCTGCAGCACGTTGACGCTGTCGACCTGCAGCACGCCGGTGCGGCGCAGCGTGCGGTCGAAGGTGCGCAGCGTCGGCACCGCGTGCGGCGGGTCGAGGAAGCCCTGGGCCGCCAACGCGATCCGGCGGGCCTGGGCCCGCGTCAGGGTCTGGGTGCTGCTCACACCGCGGAGCCTAGGGAGGTCCGCCGACAGTCGGGTGAGGCGGGTGGGTGGGGCGGGGCGGGGCGAGGCGGGGCGGGGCGGGGCGGCGTGATCACATCGGCCCCGGTGGTCACGGGGTCGGAGGTTTTCTGGTGCTTCTCGGGCATTGCAATGCCCGAGAAGCGCAGGAATCCCCGGTTAACCGGGGATTCCTGCAACCCAGCCGGCGCTCAGTCGAGATCGACCAGCTTGGCGCGAACGGCGTACATCACGGCCTCCATCCGGGAGTGCAGCTGCAGCTTCTCCAGGATGTTGCGGACGTGGTTCTTGACGGTGTTCTCGCTGATGGCGAGCTGGGAGGCGACGTCGCGGTTGGAGAGCCCGCGCGCGACCAGCCGCAGCACCTCGAGCTCGCGCTCGGTGAGCTTGAGCGCCGGGCCGGCGGTCCGCTCGGGCTTCGACATCGTCTTGAACTCGTCGATCAGCTTGGCCGCCATCGACGGGCTGATCAGGGACTGGCCGTCGGCGACGACGCGGATGCCCTGGGCGACCTCCTCGATGGAGGAGTCCTTGAGGAGGTAGCCCGAGGCGCCGCTCTTGACTGCTTCGTACAGGTCGGCCTCGTCGTCGGACATCGTCAGCATGATGATCTTGGTGGTGGGGACGGCCTCCTTGATCGCGACACAGGCCTCGATCCCGGACTGCTTGGGCATCCGGACGTCGAGCAGTACGACGTCGGGGACGGTGCTGACGACCAGCGCCACGCCCTCGGCGCCGTTGCTCGCCTCGCCGACCACGTCGATGCCCTGCTCGATGCCCAACAGCATCGTCAGGCCGCGCCTGAACAGCTCCTGGTCGTCCACCACGACCACACGTACCGGCTCGCTCACCAGGTGTCCCCGGCCCGCGGCTCCCGCCGTCGTCCCACTCGCCACAGCGGCATCATGGCACGTTCGCGCGGCAGGCGCGGGCACGGACCAGAACCGCCGTGCCCGGCCCGTCGCCCGCCGTCCGGTCCCGCCAGCCGCCCGAGCGGCCGTCGCAGCATCGGCGGGTCACTCTTCCTGTGTGTCGACCTCGAGGGAGATGACCCCGTAGTCGTACCCGCGCCGCCGGTACACCACCGCCGGGCGCTCGCTCTCCTTGTCGACGTACAGGTAGAAGTCGTGTCCCACCAGCTCCATCTCGTAGAGCGCCTGGTCGAGGGTCATCGGCGTGGCCGGGTGGGTCTTCTCGCGGACCACGAGCGGGCCGTCGCCGGTCACGGTGATCGGGCCGACCTGACGCTCGATCGCGATGTCGTCCTCGACCGCGGTGTCGGCGTACCCGTCGACGGGGACGTCGGACAGGGCCTTGCCCACCGACACGGGCGTACGCCGTCCGCGGTGCACCCGTCGCCGGTCCGCGGCGCGCCGCATCTGGGTGGCCATCTTGTCCAGGGCCAGGTCGAGGGCGGCCATCTTGTCGTCGGCGGACGCCTCGGCCCGGATCACGGGCCCCTTGGAGTAGGCGGTGAGCTCGACGTGGACGGCCTGGTCGTGCTGGCGGGGATTCGGCTCACAGTCGACCTCCACATGCACCCGCATGATCCGGTGGTCGTGCTTCTCCAGCTTCGCGAGCTTCTCGGCGGCGTGCTCTCGGTAACGGTCCGAGATCTCGCAGTGCCTTCCGGTGACCACAACGTCCATCAGTACCTCCAAGGGTTGTCGGTGATGGGGTTTCTCCCGCCGTTTCTGGACGGGACGTGTGCACAAACTCGGGGGTGCCCGGGCGTCGGGCTCGTCATACGCGTCTGCGTGCGCGGCGGCGTGGCGAGAGCCCAGGCCGGCAGCGAGGCGGGAGGCGCACCGATGGCAGCTTGCTGCCCGCTCACGCGCCGGAGACTCGCTCGGCCAATCAGAGGAGTCCGCCCGGCCGACCTGGTCTTCGTCCCCACACCCGCCTGCTGAGGCTTCCGCAGCTTGCTGCCACTCCCGGCCTTCTCCCGGAGGCGGACGTATCTGACGTCCGTTCCGAGGCAGGTCTTACGACTAAGCCGCACCGTGATCACCGACCCGGAGGTCGGCTTACGTGGACCGTTTCGCCTGCGACTGGCATCGGCTTGCCACCGCCGGCTGGGCGCGTGCCCCGCCGGGGTGACGCAACCACGGACCCGGACGGACTCCATGCAGAGACGTTAGTCCGTCGGTGGTGGCGACGAAAGGCTTCAACCCAAGTTGGCCGCCGCGACCTTGCGCCGGGTGGCGGCGACGGTGGCCGCGGCGTGCACGGGGAGGCCGCTGGCCTCCAGCGCGCGTTGGGCTTCGCGCAGGGTCGCGCCCGTGGTCACGACGTCGTCGCAGAGCAGCAGGTGGGCACGGGGCAGCCGCCGCCCGAGGTGACGTACGGCGGAGGAGGAGACCGCCATCGAGCCGGCGAGGTTGGCCGCGCGGGCCGCCGCGTCGAGGCCCGCCTGGTCGACCAGGCCCGGGCGCACCCGGAGCAGTCGCGCGACCACGACCGGAGCGAGGTGCGTCGACCCGCGACCGAGCGTGCGCGCCGCCACGCGCACCATGGCGAGGGTCGGGTCGTGCCCGCGCTGCCGCACCGCCCGGGGCCGGGACGGCACGGGGACGAGCACGAGAGGCACGGCGGGACCGGCCCGCGCCTCGACGAGCGAGCGCGCCAGCAGCTCCCCGAGGGGCCGGCTGAGGGCGAGCACCCGGTGCTCCTTGTGGGCGAGCACGAGCGCGCGCAGCACGTCGTCGTAGTCGCCGAGGGCGTAGGGCGGGACGAGCCCCACGGGCGTCGGCGTCGGCCACCGCGGAGTCGCGGTGGCGGGCAACCGGGACGCGCACCCGCCGCACAGCGCGCGCCCGGGCCGCCCGCAGCCCACGCAGGCAGCGCCGAGGACGAGGTCGCCGAACCCGTCCGCGAGCTCCCGGTGCACGGTCATGGGGCCACTCCACCAAGCGATCGGCGGATCACCAAACAAGGTGACCCCGCCTGTGGAGAACCCGTGCGGTCAGCCCGCGAAGTCGAGCTGGGTGAGGACGAGCGCGCCGGCGGCGTACCGCTCCTGGTCGACCATGTCGACGTACCGGTCGGCGTAGACGGCGAGCATCGGGGTGCCCTCCCAGGGCGCACCGGCGAGCCCGAGCACCCGTCCGGTGACGATCGTCGAGAGCACGTCGCCCCCGACCGAGGCACCGTCGGCGGCGACGACGTCGACCTCGTAGAGCGCGTCCGGCGCGGTCGTGGTCAGCAGTCCCACCCGCACCGGTGTGGTCCAGGCGAGGTCGTCGATCTGCGTCCCCTCCGCCCGTCGTACGACGAACGGCGCCCGCACCTCCGCCACCCGCCCGCGTCCGTTGATGACCACCCGGGCCCCGACGACCTCGTCGCCGGCCGCGGTGCGCACGATGCCGAGCAGCCGGGTGCCGTCGCGGGAGACGATCAGGGAGCGGGTCGGGCGCCCCGTCACGCCCGGGACCGGTACGACGCGCGCCCGGCCGCCCTCGACGAGCCAGACCCGCGCGCCGCCGCGCCGCCGGTCGAGCACCCAGAGCCGGCCGGCGAAGTCCCAGGACGGCCGGGCATAGCTGCCGCCGGCGAGGACGGTGCGCGCGACGGCGGTGCCCTTGCTGTCGCGCAGCGGCGCGAGGCGGACCCGTCGTCCGCCGTCGTCGACCCCGGCGACCTCGGTGGCGTCGGGCCGGGCGGCGACGGACACCAGCCCCGCGCCCGCCTCCCCGAACGGACCGGTCGCGAGGGCCAGCGCACCGGGGCTCCCCCAGACCAGCCGGCCGCCGCTGACGCCGAAGAGCAGTCCGGTCGCCTTGTCACCGGCCGGGTCGAAGGCCTGGCCGCCGTCGACGGGGAACTGGGAGGCGCCACCGGCGATGGAGAGGTCCTCGCCGCCGACGGTGACGCGCAGCGCGGTGATGCTGGGGTCCTGGCGCAGCGTCCACGCGAGCTGGGCGAGCATCAGCTCGGACTCCTCCGCGGTCAGCCGCGGCGCGTCGCCGACCAGGTCGATGTCCGCGACGCCCTTGTCGTCGACGGGCACGGAGAGCCCGACGGACAGGTTGGGAGGCACGAAGGAGCGGACCACGCCGCGCGCCCGCGGGGGCGGCCCCTCGAGCAGGCCGGCGACCAGGCTGGTGGCGAGCTGGTCGCCCTGCGGCACGAACACCGGCTCGGGGACGAGGATCTGGGCGATCGGGTCGAAGTAGTAGAGCGAGACCTGGCGGTAGCGCTGCTGGAACCAGGTCGCGGGGACGACGAGCGCGTCCATCGGGTCGACGATGCGGTACTCCCCGTCCTCCACGGTCAGCCGGAACGCCAGGCTCAGACCCGCGCCCGACAGCGCCCCGCTCCAGGCGCCGGCCTCGTCCAGCGCGTCGGCGGCGGTGAGCTGGACCCGCACGCTCCCGCCGGACTCGCGGACCGGCTGCACGTCGCTGTAGACGATGGTGCGCCGCTCGGGGTCCCAGCCGGCGGCCGCCTCCTCGGTGAGGTACTTCTTCGCGACGTTGATCTGCACCGGCCACGCCGTCATGGCGTCGAGGAAGCCGCCGACCACGTCCGAGCGGCTGGCGCCCTCCGCGGGCGGCCGGGCGTCGATGTCGCTGGCCCGACGGGTGTCCCCGGAGTCGGCCACCTCGCTGTCGACGACGGGCCCGTCGCTGGGCAGCGAGACGCAGCCCGCGAGCAGGAGGGCGAGCACGCTCAGCGCGAGCACCAGGAGGCGTCTCATCGCTCCCCCTCCGCCGACCGTACGACGGCCGCGGGCCCCGTCACGACCGCGGCCTCCGTGGACGCGGCGTCCTCGGGGATCAGCGGCAGCGGGCTGTGCCGCAGCGTCGCTCCGGCCCGGCGGGGCAGGGTCAGCCGGAACTGCGCCCCCTGCCCGGTCCGTCCCCACGCCTGCAGCCAGCCGCCGTGCAGGTGCGCGTCCTCCTGGGCGATCGCGAGCCCGAGCCCGGTGCCGCCGCTGACCCGCGCCCGGGCCGGGTCGGAGCGCCAGAACCGGTTGAACACCATCGCGGCCTCGCCGGGGGCGAGCCCGACGCCGTGGTCGCGCACGGTGATCGCCGCCGCGTCGTCGTCGGAGGCGAGCCGGACCACGACCACCTCCGTGGGATCGTCGGCGAGGGCGTGGTCGATCGCGTTGGTGACCAGGTTGCGCAGGATCCGCTCGACGCGACGGCTGTCGACCTCCGCGCGTACCGCCTCCTCGGGGTGCTCCACCACGACTCGCACACCGCGCTGGTCCGCCAGCGGCTGGGCCGCCATCACCACCCGGTCGACGAGCTCGTCGAGGTCGGCCTCCTCGGGGGCGAGCATCGCCGCCCCGGCGTCGAACCGGCTGATCTCCAGCAGGTCGACGAGCAGGCTCTCGAAGCGGTCCAGCTCGTCCTGCAGCAGCTCGGCGGCGCGAGCGGTGGCGGGGTCGAAGTCCTCCCGCGCGTCGTGCAGGACGTACGACGCCATCCGCACCGTGGTCAGCGGGGTGCGCAGCTCGTGGGACACGTCGGAGACGAACCGGCGCTGCACCCAGCTCAGCTCCTCCAGCTGCCGGATCTGGCGCTGGAGGCTGGTGGCCATCTGGTTGAAGGAGTACGCGAGGCGGGCGATGTCGTCCTCGCCGGTGACCTGCAGGCGCTCCTGCAGGCGACCGGCGGCGAGCCGCTCCGCGACCCGGCGGGCCAACCGGATCGGCGTCACCACCTGGCGGGTGACCAGCCAGGTGAGGCCGGCGACGAGGACGATCAGCAGGCCGGCCGCGGTGAGCAGCGCCCGGGTGACCAGCGCGAGGGTCTCCTGGTCCTCGGTGAGCGGGAACAGGAAGTAGAGCGTGTAGGTCTTCCCGTCCGCGGGGAGCTGCAGCTGCGAGCCGACGATGATCCCGGGCGTCCGGGTCTCCTTGTCGTCGCGGACGCTGACGATGTCGGTGTAGGTCCAGGCCGTGGTGCGCTGGGTGCCGTCGAAGTGGGCCTCCAGGTTCTCCGGGACGCTGACCAGCTGGAGCCCGCTGGTGTACTCCCCGCCGCCCTCGCGCAGGGGCGGGTCCTCGCCCTCCGGACCCGCGAGCACCACGCTGTAGCCGCGGCTCTCCCCGCGCTCGATGATCGGGTCGACGAGGTCGCGCTGCTGCCGGCCGGCGTTCACCTCACGCCCCGACGCCGCCTCCAGGCGGTCGCTGGCGTCGGCGACCTCCGCGTCGACCTCGCCCAGCACCACCTCGACCCGGTGGTCGAGCAGGCCCTCCCGGGTCTGCTGCAGCAGGATCCAGCCGACCCCGCTGACGACCACCGCCGACAGCACGACCGTGCTCACCACGACGCGGGCCTGGATCGACCGGCGCCAGAAGGTCAGCGCCCGTCGTACCGCGGGGGCGACGCGGTTCCACAGGTCGCGCAGCACGCTACGCCGAGCCGGCCTTGTAGCCGACCCCGCGCACGGTCAGCACGATCTCGGGGTGCTCCGGGTCGTGCTCGACCTTGGAGCGCAGGCGCTGCACGTGCACGTTGACGAGCCGGGTGTCGGCGGCGTGCTGGTAGCCCCAGACCTCCTCCAGCAGCTCCTGGCGGCTCAGCACCTGTCCCGGACGCCGGGCCAGGCAGAGCAGGAGCTCGAACTCGAGCGGCGTCAGCGAGATCTCCCGTCCGCCGCGGGCCACCGCGTGCCCGGCGACGTCGATCTGGAGGTCGCGGATGGCGAGGGTCTCGGCCGCGACGGGCTCGGTGCGTCGTACTCGGGCCCGGATGCGCGCCACCAGCTCCTTGGGCTTGAACGGCTTCACGACGTAGTCGTCGGCGCCCGACTCCAGGCCCACCACGACGTCGACGGTGTCGCCCTTGGCGGTCAGCATGACGATGGGTACGCCGGACTCGGCCCGGATCTCCTTGCACACGTCGATGCCGTCCTTGCCCGGCAGCATGAGGTCCAGCAGGACGAGGTCGGGCCGGTAGTCGCGGAACTCCGCCAGCGCGATGTCCCCGCGCGGGCAGACCCGACTCTCGAAGCCCTCTTGGCCGAGCACGATCCCGAGCATCTCGGCCAGCGGTGCGTCGTCGTCGACGACGAGCACGCGTCCCCGGGTGGGGTACGACGCGCCGGCGGCAGATGTCATGTCACCCATCCTAGGGCGGACGCGCAGGAGCCCCCGCACCCTGACGGGTGCGGGGGCTCCGATGCGGTCAGCGCGTTCGCGCCGATCAACTCAGCGCGGCAGCGCGGCGGGAGGTGGCCCGACGGCAGCTCGCTGACCGCTCATGCCGCCGGAGACGCGCTCGCGCCGATCAGCTCAGTACCGGTAGTGGTCCGACTTGTAGGGACCCTCGACCGGGACGCCGAGGTAGTCGGCCTGCGCCTGGTTGAGCACGGTCAGCTCGACACCGATGGCGTCGAGGTGCAGGCGGGCGACCTCCTCGTCGAGGTGCTTCGGCAGCACGTAGACGCCGATCGGGTACTCCTCGAGCTTGGTGAAGAGCTCGATCTGCGCCAGCACCTGGTTGGTGAAGGAGTTCGACATGACGAACGACGGGTGGCCGGTCGCGTTGCCGAGGTTGAGCAGGCGACCCTCGGACAGCACGATGATCTTCTTGCCGTCGGGGAAGATCCACTGGTGGACCTGCGGCTTGATCTCGTCCTTGACGATGCCCGGGATCTTCGCGAGCCCGGCCATGTCGATCTCGTTGTCGAAGTGGCCGATGTTGCCGACGATGGCCTGGTGCTTCATCTTCTCGAAGTGCTCGACCCGGATGATGTCGAAGTTGCCGGTCGTGGTGATGAAGATGTCGGCGAACTCGACGACGGACTCGAGGCGCTTGACCTCGTAGCCGTCCATCGCGGCCTGCAGCGCGCAGATCGGGTCGATCTCGGTGATGATGACGCGGGCGCCCTGGCCGCGCAGGGACTCCGCGGAGCCCTTGCCGACGTCGCCGTAGCCGCAGACGACCGCGGTCTTGCCGGCGATCATCACGTCGGTGCCGCGGTTGATGCCGTCGATCAGGGAGTGGCGGCAGCCGTACTTGTTGTCGAACTTCGACTTGGTGACCGAGTCGTTGACGTTGATCGCCGGGAACAGCAGCGAGCCGTCCTTGAAGCGGTCGTAGAGGCGGAGCACACCGGTGGTGGTCTCCTCGGTCACGCCCTTGATGCCCGCACCGATGTTGGTCCAGTACGTCGGGTCGTTGTCGAGGGAGCGCGCGAGGACCCGGAGGACCTCCTTGTACTCCTCGTTGTCGGTGGAGTCCTGGCTCGGGACGGCGCCGGCCTTCTCGAACTCGGTGCCCTTGTGGACGAGGAGCGTGATGTCGCCGCCGTCGTCGAGGATCATGTTCGGGCCAATCGGGTTGCCCTCGGCGTCCTTGAACTGGAAGACCTTCTCGGCCTCGTCCCAGTACTCCGCGAGGGTCTCGCCCTTCCAGGCGAAGACGGGCGTGCCCTGCGGGTCCTCGACCGTGCCCTTGCCGACGACGACCGCGGCGGCCGCGTGGTCCTGGGTCGAGAAGATGTTGCAGGTGGCCCAGCGGACGTCAGCACCCAGCGCGGTCAGCGTCTCGATGAGCACGCCGGTCTGGATCGTCATGTGCAGCGAACCGGCGATGCGCGCGCCCTTGAGGGGCTGCGAGGCGCCGTAGCGACGGCGCATCTCCATCAGGCCGGGCATCTCGTGCTCGGCGAGGGTGAGCTCCTTGCGGCCGAACTCGGCCAGGCTCAGGTCGGCAACCTTGTAGTCCATGAAAGTGATCCTCGAGGTTCGAGTGTCGTCGTCCATGCGGCGCATCTGCGCTACGCCGGGATCTCCCGCGCATGACACCTGACACCTTACAAGCGCCGTCCGACGCGCGGGCAATCACAGGAGAACCCGCCGGGCGCGACCCGGTCCCGGGCCGCGGGGGCTCGGTCAGGCGACGGGCTCGTCGGCGTCGTACCGCTCGACGGGGTCCTTGTCACCCGTGAACGGCAGCACCCGGACGACCGCCACGACCACGGAGCCGACGACCAGGCCGACGACGGCGGAGATCCCGGTGTTCGCCAGCCACGCCAGGATGCTGCCGAGGAAGCCATGCACGGCGTGCTCGATGTCGTGCTCGATGTCGTGCACCCAGCCGTACGGCGCGTGCCACCAGTCCGCCTCGTCGAGGTTGGCGATCAGGATGTGCCCGCCGACCCAGAGCATCGCGACGGTGCCGACGATCGAGATGATCGCGAGCAGGCGCGGCATGGCGGCGACCAGGCCGCGGCCGAGGCGCTGCGCGAAGGCGGAGGGCCGCTGGGCGAGCAGCAGGCCGGTGTCGTCCATCTTCACGATGAGCGCGACCACGCCGTAGACCGCGATGGTGATGACGATCGCGACCACCACCAGGATCGCGAGGCGGGCCCAGAAGCTCTCGTCCTCGACGGAGGCCAGCGCGATCACCATGATCTCGGCCGAGAGGATGAGGTCGGTGCGGATCGCGCCGGCGATCATCGTCTTCTCCGCCTCGGGCCCGATCTCGGCGACCGGGGTGTCGTGGTGCTCGTCGTGGGTGAACAGGTGCAGCACCTTGTGCGCGCCCTCGTAGGCCAGGAACGTGCCACCGACCATGAGGATGATCGGCAGCAGGTCCGGCAGGAACTCGCTGAGCAGCAGCGCCGCCGGCAGGATGATCAGCAGCTTGTTGCGGATCGAGCCGACGGCGATCTGCTTGACGATCGGCAGCTCGCGCTCAGCCGCGACCCCGTGGACGTACTGCGGCGTCACCGCGGTGTCATCGATGACCACGCCGGCGGCCTTCGTGGTGGCCTTCCCGGCCGCCGCGCCGACGTCGTCGATCGAGGCCGCCGCCATCTTGGCGATCGCGGCGACGTCGTCGAGGAGTCCGAAGAGACCAGCGCTCATGGGCCGAAGGCTACCGGGACGCCGGGGCGGGCTCGGCAGCCTCCTCGTGCTCGCGTACGACGACCGCGAGGTCCACCGCGGCCCGGACCCGCCGCTCGGCGATCCCGAAGGGGTCGACCACGTGCTGCAGCAGACGCTGCACCGGCGGGGCGGCCAGGCCGAGCGCGACCGTCAGCGCGACGACGGTGGCGGCGAGCAGGCCGAGCCAGGGGTGGCCCTCGGTCCAGGCCGGGAAGCCGGCGTACTCCAGGCCCTTCACCGCGAACCCGTGGAACAGGTAGACGGTCATCGTGGCTGCCCCCATCCGGGCGAACCAGCCACCGACGCGCGGGGTCAGGGCCAGCCAGGCGAAGGTGCCGGCGAGCCCGATGCCGACGACGAGCAGGCGGGTCAGGATCGCGGTGGAGTCGGAGACGTCCATCTGCTCGAAGGGCCGGGCGTAGAGGTAGGAGCGCGCACCCCAGTCCTCGATGTTGACGGCCAGCACCGCGATGACGGCGAAGGTCAGCGCGCCGAGGACCATCGGGAAGCGCCCGCGCACCCACTCCAGGGACTCCGGGGTGGTCTTGAGGCCGAGCACGAAGAACGGCAGGAAGCCCAGGATCCGGGGCAGGTCGAGCCAGGCCATCCACTCACCGGTGAGGAAGCCGCTGGCGACCGCGATGCCGACGGCGACGAGGAAGGCACCCGGCAGCGGCCGGAACAGCGGGGTGAGGAGGCGCCAGACGACGAGCGCGAGGAGGTACCACATCGGGAAGTGCGGGTCGAGCCACAGGTCCTGCAGCCGCTCCCCGCCGAACTGCAGGCGGAACCACCCGAGCGCGCCCTCGAAGATCACGTAGGGCACGAGCAGCGTGGTGACCAGCTGCCACAGCCGGGTGGGGCTGTAGGCGAAGCCGCGGGAGAGGTAGCCGGACAGGAACACGAACGCCGGCATGTGCCACAGGTACACGAAGTCGTAGAGGTGCCAGGCCACGACCGCGTCCGACGGCAGCAGCGCCCACGTGTGTCCGAGGACCACGAGGACGATCAGCCCCATCTTCGCGTTGTCGAGCCAGGGGTCGCGGGAGACGGCCATCCCCCGTTGCTACCCGCTCAACCTGAGGAAAGACCGTGAGGAACTTCTCAGTCGTCCACGAGGCCGAGGCGGAGGTACTCCGCAGCGTAGGTGCCGTGCAGCAGCAGCGACGCGTAGCGCGCCACCTCGCCGGTGGCCTCGGAGGAGACGTGCTCGATGCGGACGTCGTGGGCGCGGGCGGCCTCCTCCAGGCGCAGCCGCTGGTCGCGCACGACCGGGTCGTCGGCGCCGTCGTCGAGCAGGACGAGCACGGGGCGCCGCTCCCCCGCGTCGTCGGCGAACGGGTCGGCGAAGACGTTGCGCGGGCGGGCGGCCTCGATGACGGGCAGCAGGTGCTCGGCGTCGCCGGCGAGGGCCGTGCGTCCGGAGGTACGACGGATCGACTCCGCCACCCGACGGGCCGCCCGGGCGGCGAGCACGGAGCCACCCCAGATCACCGGGCTGGCGTCGGCGAGCGAGATGGCCAGCATCTTCGCGGGGTTGATCGAGATGTCGCGGTGCGGGGAGCAGGCGATCGCGACGTCCTGGAGGGCCTCGGCGACGGCCTCGGGGTCCGCGGACGGGCCGAGCTGCACCTGGTCCAGGAAGGCGAGCACCGCCACGGCGGTCGCGAGCTGGTCGCCGGTGCTGGTGGGCAGCAGCGTGGCCCACCGGCCGGTGGCGTGCTCGGCGACCACGGAGTCGGGCGGCGCCGCGACCACGAGCTGGCAGCCGCGGCGCGCGGCCTCGGCGACGGCGAGGGCGGTGCCGGGGTCGCCTCCCTCGGGGGCGAGCACGACGACGAGGTCGAGGCTGCCGGCCCAGCCGGGCAGCGCGGGCGAGGGCCAGGCCACGAAGGGCACCGGGCAGAACGGCTCCAGCACGGCGCGCAGCAGCCGGGAGTCGGGGCCGGCGGCGATCACCGCGCGCGGGCGGGTGTCGCTGGCCCGGGCCACCGCCTCGGCGATGGCCTCGGCGGAGGCGCCGACCTCGCGTCGTACCCGCGCACCGGACTCGGCCAGCGTGCGCAGCCGCAGGTCGGCGGTGCCGAGGGCGACCTCGTCATCGAGCCGGGACTCGTCGAACCACACCATCGGACGACCTCGCTCAGGCGGGCTTGCGGGCCTCGTCGACGAGCAGCACCGGGATGCCGTCGCGGACGGGGTAGGCCAGGCCGCAGCTGCCGCAGACGAGCTCCTCGGCGCCACCGGACGGGGTGAGCGTCAGCTCGCCGCGGTCGGCGGGGCACACGATGATGGCCAGCAGCTCCGGCGAGAGCTCGGGGGCGCTCACTGCTCGCCCCGGATGGTGGCGAGGACCTCGTCGCGGACTCGGGCCATGGTGGGTTCGTCCTTCCCTTCGACGTTGAGCCGCAGCAGCGGCTCGGTGTTGGAGGCGCGCACGTTGAACGCCCAGTCGGCGTGGCTGACGCTGAGGCCGTCGAGCTTGTCGATGCTGACGCCCTCGCGGGCACCCCAGCCGGACTCGAGCTCGGCGAGCACGGCCTCCTGGTCGGCGACGGTGCTGTTGATCTCGCCGCTGAGGGGGTAGCGCTCGTACGTCGCGAGCAGCGCGGACAGCGGCACGTCGGCCTCGGCGAGCGCCGCCATCGCGTGCAGCGCGGCGAGCATGCCGGAGTCGGCGCGCCAGAAGTCGCGGAAGTAGAAGTGGCCGCTGTGCTCGCCACCGAAGATCGCGTCGGTCTCGGCCATCCGCGCCTTGATGAAGGAGTGGCCGACCCGGGTCCGCACCGGGGTGCCGCCGAGCTCGGTGACGATCTCGGGCACGGCCCGCGAGGTGATCAGGTTGTGGATCACCGTGGCGCCGGGCTCCTTGGCGAGCTCGCGCGCGGCGATCAGCGCGGTGAGCGTGGAGGGCGAGACCAGCTCGCCGCGCTCGTCGACCAGGAAGCAGCGGTCGGCGTCGCCGTCGAACGCCAGGCCGATGTCGGCCCCCTCGGCGAGGACCCGCTTCTGCAGGTCCACCAGGTTGGCGGGCTCGATCGGGTTGGCCTCGTGGTTGGGGAAGGTGCCATCCAGCTCGAAGTAGAGCGGCACCATGTCCACCCGGTCGGCCAGCCGGTCGAAGACGGCGGGCGCGGTGTGCCCCGCCATGCCGTTGCCGGCGTCGACGACGACCTTGATCCGGCGACCCTCGACGGGGGCCAGGGACAGCAGGTGCGCGGCGTAGGCCTGCAGCACGTCGTGGGAGGAGATCGACCCGACCCGGCCGCTGGGCGCGCCGGAGGCGACCCGGTCCCGGATCTCGGCGAGCCCGCTCTCCATGCCGACCGGCTGCGCGTGGGCGCGGCACAGCTTGATGCCGTTGTACTGCGCCGGGTTGTGGCTCGCGGTGAACATCGCCCCGGGCAGTCCGAGATGCCCCGAGGCGAAGTAGAGCTGGTCAGTCGAGGCCAGCCCGATCATCGTCACGTCCGCGCCCGCGCTGGTCGCCCCGTCGGCGAACGCGCCGGCGAGCGTGGGCGAGCTCGGCCGCATGTCGTAGCCGATGACGAGGGCGTCGACCCCGAGCACCTCGACGTACGCCGCGCCGGTGGCCCGGGCCAGGTCCTCGTCGAGCTGTTCGCCGACGATGCCGCGCACGTCGTAGGCCTTGAAGACCTTGCTCAGGTTGTCCGGTGAGGTCGTGGCACTGGCCATGACCGGAACCCTAGTGGACGGGCTGCCGGACCCCACGGGCAGAGCAGCGGGAGCGCACGGTCAATCCGTGCTCAGCATGCGGAGGTGGCCCTTGCGGGCGATCTCCCGGCCGCTCTCGCGCGGCTGCTGCTCGATCGGCCGCGCCACCGGGCGGGCGGCCTCCCGGACGGCGTCGGCGAGCGCGAGCAGGTCGTCGCCGCTGGGGCCGGTCTGCTGGGTGCCGAGCGCCAGGCGCACGACCTCCCAGCCGCGGGGTGCGGACAGCCGCTCGCTGTGCTGGTCGCAGAGGTCGTAGGCGTGCGGCTCCGCGAAGGTCGCCAGCGGGCCGAGCACGGCGGTGGAGTCGGCGTACACGTAGGTGAGGGTCGCGACCGCGCGGCGCGAGCACGCCGTGCGCGAGCAGGTACGAAGGCCCTGCGGTGCCGGAATCGCGCTCACGCGGCAGACGGTACCGCTCCGGGCACCGTGTGCTGGATAGGCTCGCGGATCATGACGCAGGACGACGGCACCCCGACCTCCCGCCCCCGGCGGGACCGGCGCGGGCGCGGGATGCGTGGTCCGGCCGTGCTGCCGCTGACCTGGCCGTCGCGGGACCACCGGCCGCCGCGGGGCCGTCGCGAGGTGTTCGACCGGATCCTGCTCGACGTGGTGACCGAGCTCGACGAGCGGTGGTCGGAGCACCTGGGCCTGGTGGAGTACGCCGTCGAGGACACTCCGCAGCTGCCCGACGACTGGGACGCCGCGCGGGTCCCGTTGTCGTCGCTGGTCCGCGGCTCGGGGACGACACCGACCCGGCTCGTGGTGTTCCGCCGGCCGCTGGAGCACCGCGCGCAGGACCGGGCCGAGCTCGAGGCGATCATCCTCACCGTGGTCGTCGAGCAGGTCGCCGAGCTGCTGGGCATCGAGCCCGCGGAGGTGGACCCCCGCTACCCCACCGACGACGACTGAGTACACCTGCGCGAGCGTGTCTCCGGCACCACCAGCGGGCAGCAAGCTGCCGTCGAGGTGCCTCCCACCACGCTGCCGCGCCCATCCACCTGCGCGAGCGTGTCTCCGGCACCACCAGCGGGCAGCAAGCTGCCGTCGAGG
>CAZFEE010000001.1:473668-986199 GCA_964517395.1 uncultured Nocardioides sp.
TGCCTCCCACCACGCAGCCGCGCTGATCCGCGCGCTACTCCGGGCGCACGGACGGGATCTGGGCCTGCAGCTCCGCCGGCCGCAGCCGCAGCGTGGCCAGCCCGGGCGTGCGGCCCGCGGTGGGCAGGGCGACGACCCCGCGGATGCGGGTGTTGCGCGCCTCGACGGTGACCGCGACGGCGCCGGAGGGCAGCTTGACGCTCGCGGCGCGGTCCGGACCGATCTCGACGCGCTCGTCGGCGAGCTCCTTGCCGGCGGGGTCGTACGACGCGACGTGGACGACGCCGGTGCGCAGCGCACCGCCGAGGACCAGGGTCTTGGCGCCGGTGGGGACGACGACCGCGGTGGGCTCGCGGACCTCCGGGGTGGGGGCGAGCAGGACGAGGTCGTCCTGGACGAGCGCCTCGAAGGACGACGCGACGGGAGCGGTGGCCTCGACCTGGATGCCGACGACGCCCTGGGCGGCCGCGCCCTTCAGCAGCGAGGAGAGGTCGACGGAGCGGATCGACTGCGGCGCGACGGTGATCTCGGGCGCGCCGGAGGGGGTGAAGACGGCGTCCTCGGTGACGAAGCGAGGGGTCACCCGGACCTCGTCGTCGCCCGGGTTGGCGAGGTGGAGGGTGGGCCGGACCGGCTTCGCGGGCACGCCGAGGATGAGGCCGTCGGTGGCCGGGTCGGCGTCGGCGGGCAGGAAGTCGGTGGTGACGCGGCCGCGCCCGAGCGGGTCGTAGGTCGTCCGGGCGGTGGCGGTCACCCGGCCGCGGACGACGGTGAGGTGGGCGGCGGTCGCCTTCTCGCGGGGGGCGAGGGTGGCGAGGTCGATGCGTCGTACGCCGTGCGGGGGCACCTCGAGGCCGCGCAGCGCGGGCTCGTCGACGGGGCCGGCGTCGCCGTGCAGGACGAGGTCGACGACGGCGTCCCCGTCGTCGGGGTTGACCAGCTCGACGGTGGTCGCGGAGCGGGCCGAGGCACCGACGCCGACGAGCCACTCGTCGTACCCGGGGGCGCGGCACTCGGGCAGCGCCAGCCGTCCGTCGCGGCCGGCGGCGATGCCGGGGGCCGCGGCGCCCTTGCCGTCGAGGACGGTCGCGCCGTCGCTGCGGGGGACGACGATGCTGCGGCCCTGCTCGACGGCGACGGCGTCACCGGGGCTGGTGGTGGCGTCGCCGCGGGTGACGGGCGCGCTGGCGACGGCGAGCTCGCCGCCGGCGACGTCGGGCGCACGGGCGACGCGGACGGAGCCGTCGGCGCCGCTGAGGCCGGCGGGGCACACGACGGTCGAGGAGGTGAGGGCGGCGGTGGTGGGCGCCTGCGGGCCGGCGGTGGGGTTCGACTCGCCGCCGACGAGGCCGACGCTGATGGCGACGACGGCGGGCGCGACGACGGCGAGGGCGACGAGCAGGTCCACCCGGCGCTGCGGGGTGACCGACGCGCGCCGACCGGGGCGGGAGGTGTCAGTCATTCCGGCTCCTTCGCAGCGGCGGGAGGGCGAGCACGACGAGCACCGGGATCGCCAGGCCCTGCACCACGAGGAGCAGCAGGCGGCCCCACGAGGAGTGCTGGGGCAGCGGCCCGGGGGCGGGGTCGACCTGCCAGGCGCGGGTGCCGCGGCTCGAGCTGGCCTGGTCCAGGCCGCTGGTCGCGTCGAGGCTCGCGGCGACCGCGCCGTCGGCCGGCTCGGCCTGGACGACGTACAGGATGCCGCGCTCCGACAGGGCGGCCACGGCGTCGGGGTCGGGGGCGGTGACGAGGCTGCGGATGGCGGCGGTGACGTCGGCGTCCTCGGGGGTCAGCGCGGCGATCTCGTCCTCGCCGAGGGTGGTGCCGTCACCCCGATGCACCTCGTAGCTCATCCCGTCCGCGACGCTGCCGCGCAGCACCAGGATGCCGTCCTGGTCGGCGCCCTCGGCGCGCTGGGCCATGTAGACGGGGACGTCGGAGGGCGGGTCGTCACTCAGGTCCTCGCCACCCCAGCCGGCGAACCACACCAGCCCGACGAGCGGTGCGACCAGTCCGGCGAGGCCCACGACGGCGAGCCCGGCCTGGACCGGGCGGCGCTGGTCGCCGAGGTGGTGCAGCGCGAGGCCGCCGAGGACGGCGGCGGTCAGCCACGCCCCTTGGAGGACGAGCAGCACCGCGCCGAGCCCGGGCTGCTGGCCCGCGCCGCCGGCGAGGTCGATCGACGCCATCGCGAGCGGTACGCCGACCGCGGCCGTCACCGCGGCCACGATCCAGCACACGACGACCGGGATCCGGGTGGCCTTGGGCACGAGGGAGAGCAACGCGAGCACCGGCAGCACGAGCCCGACGGCGGCCGGGGCGCCGAGGTCGCCGAAGCGCCCGGCGAGCAGGTCCCATCCCGAGCTCGCCTCGGTCGGCCACCGGCCCACGTCGAGCAGCAGCCCACCCGCGGCGCCCTCGAGGAGCGCGGGCAGCCACCAGGGCACGAGGACCAGCAGCGGGACGAGCAGCGTCACGACCGGCGGCCCCCAGACCGAACGCTCGCGCACCTCGGACGGGACGAGCCGGACGGCGAAGGCCAGCAGCGTGACGACCAGGACCGCGAGGACCAGCCAGGCCGGCGGCGCGACGGCGGTGAGCAGCGCCAGCAGGAGGCCGGTGCGCCAGCCCGCCCGCCAGCGGTGCGCCGCGTCGGGGTCCGCGAAGCCCAGCGCCGCGTGCGCCATCCACGGCAGCACCGCCGCGGCGACCACGATCCCCCAGCGTCCGCCGCCCCACGCGCCCGAGGCGAGCGGGACCAGCGCCCAGGTGACCGAGCCCCACAGCAGCAGCCACCGCGGCGCGCCGTACGGCGTGACCAGGCGACCCACCACGCGCAGGAAGCGCCACGCCCCCCACAGCGCCACCGGCGCGGACAGCGCCATGAGCAGGCTGACCAGGGTGGCGGGGCCGAACGGGAGGGCGAGCACCGCCAGCCCGAGGACGTACGGCGGCGCGGGCACCTCGGAGCCGAAGCCGATCGGGTGCCAGGACTCCACGTGCAGCCGCCACCAGTCGCCGGCCGAGCCGGGCGTCGGCGAGAGCGCGCCGCCGCTGAAGCCGCCGTAGACGTCGCGCACGCCGATGAGCAGCGCGATGACGACGACAGCGGTGACGACGGCGTAGGGGTTGGTGAGGAAGCGAACGACCCAGCCGGTGTCGGCGTAGTCCTCCTCCTCGTCGCGGTGCCGGGCGGCGGGCGGCGCGGTGCCGGCGTCGCGCTCGGCGGCGGCCGCGCGGCGACGCTCGGCGACGTCGGCGGCCTGGTTGGTCGCGGCGGCGAGCAGGTCGCCGAGGAAGTCGAGGCCGTGGCGGTAGGGCAGCCACCAGGGCGCGAGGAGGCGTCGTACCCGCGCCCGGTCCGCACCCTCGGCGCCGCGCAGCGCCGCGACGGCGTCCTTGCGGGTCCGCCGCGCGGCCCGTACCCGGCCCGGGTGGCGCAGCACCGCCACCAGGGCGGCGGCCTCGTCGAGCGCCTCGCCGACCGCGCGCACGCAGAGCAGGCCGATCATCCGCAGCAGCGTGCCGAGCACGAGCCGGACGACCTGGAAGGGCAGGGTCGCGCCGCGGGCGTTGGCCAGCAGCGTGAACAGGGCGGCCTGGCGCTCCTGGAAGTGGGTGTGGCGGCCGGTCAGCGGGGTGCGTCGTACGCCGCGGTGCGCCGCCTCCGCGTGGAAGACGACCGCCTTCGGGACGACCAGCGTCGTCCGGCCGGCCGAGGCGGCACGCCAGCCGAGGTCGAGGTCGTTGCCGAAGATCGGCAGCGCGGCGTCGAAGCCGCCGAGCTCCTCCAGCACGGTGCGCCGCACCAGCATGCCGGCGGTGTTGACGGCGAAGACCTCGCGGACCTCGTCGTGCTGGCCCTGGTCGTACTCCCCGCGCTCCAGGCCGGTCTCGCGCCGACCGGTGCCGCTGATCGTCACGCCCAGCTCGAGTAGGCGGCGCAGCGAGGGCCACTCCCGCAGCTTCGGGCCGAGGATGTCGGCCTCGGGGCGGCTGGCGGCGACGGCCAGGAGCTCGGCGAGCGCGGTCGGGGCGGGGTTCGCGTCGTCGTGGAGGATCCAGATCCACTCCGGCGTACGGCCGGCCTCGGCGAGGGCGTGGAGGCCGTCGGCGACGGCGTCGGGGAATCCGGTGCTGCCGGGCATCCGCCGCACGGCGAGCGGGACGTGCCCGTCGAGGGCGTCGCGGATCAGCTCGGGACTGCCGTCCTTGCTGCCCGTGTCTACTGCGACCACCGCGTCGAGCGGTGCGGTCTGGGCCCGGAGGCCGTCGAGGACGGCCGGCAGCCACGAGGCGCCGTCGTGGCTCACCAGGAGGACGGCGACCCGTACTTCTTGCGACACGAGGTCAGACCCTACGTGGGACGGTCCGAAGGGGGCGAACCGTCACCCGTGGGCCTGACCCCGGCCTCAGACGGCGCGCTTCTTGAGCTTCCTCCGCTCGCGCTCGGAGAGGCCGCCCCAGATGCCGAACCTCTCGTCGTTGCCCAGCGCGGCCTCGAGGCACTCCAAGCGCACCTCGCACGTCTGGCACACCTTCTTCGCCTCGCGCGTCGATCCTCCCTTCTCCGGGAAGAACGCCTCGGGGTCGGTCTGCGCGCACAGTGCGCGCTCCTGCCACCCCAGCTCGTCGGTCTCTGCTTCGACCAGGAACAGTTCCCTCACGATTTCGCCCCTTACGACTCGACCCGTGCCCGAACGACACCGTTGGAATTACATATGTGTCATACCCCAGGAGTCAAGGCCGAGTCTGCTATACGCGGCCCCGCAGGACGATCGTCCCTGCCTACAGGGCACAGTTGTCGTCCGTGGAAGCCAGCACGACGACACCGGATCCGATCAGCGCCATCACCGTCCTGTCCGGCGGCATGGGCGGCGCCAGGTTCCTCCAGGGTCTCCTCCACGGCATCTCCGCCGGCTCCCTGCCCGGCGTCGCGCCCGACGCGCGGGTCACCGTCGTCGCCAACACCTGCGACGACTGGTGGGTGCACGGGCTCAAGGTCTGCCCCGACCTCGACACCGTCATGTACACCCTCGGCGACGGCATCGACCTGGACCGCGGGTGGGGCCGGCGCGCCGAGACGTGGAGCGCCAAGGAGGAGCTGGCGGCGTACGGCGTCGAGCCCACCTGGTTCGGCCTCGGCGACCGCGACATCGCCACCCACCTGGTCCGCACCCAGCTGCTCGAGGCGGGCTACCCGCTCTCCCAGGTCACCCAGGCGCTGTGCGCGCGCTGGCTCACCCCGACGTACGGCGACCGGCTGACGCTGCTGCCCATGACCGACGACCGCGCCGAGACCCACGTGGCGATCGCCGACCCCGACGCGGCGAGCGGGAGGCGGGTCGTGCACTTCCAGGAGTACTGGGTGCGCCTGCGCGCGGAGGTGCCCGCCGAGACCGTGGTGTTCGTGGGTCTCGACCAGGCCACCCCGGCCCCGGGCGTCCTCGAGGCGATCACCGGCGCCGACCTCGTCGTCCTGCCGCCCTCCAACCCGGTCGTGTCGGTCGGGACGATCCTCGGCGTCCCGGGCCTGCGGGACGCCGTCCGCGCGACCGAGGCCCGCGTCGTCGGCCTCTCCCCCATCGTCGGCTCCTCCCACGTGCGCGGGATGGCCGCGCAGATGCTGACCTCCATCGGCGTCGAGGTCAGCGCCGCCGGGGTCGGACTCAACTACGGCGCCCGCTCCGCCGGCGGCGTGCTCGACGGGTGGCTCGTCGACGAGCGTGACACCGACCAGGTCGCCCGGCTGGAGGCCGCAGGGCTCGCCGCCGCCGCCGTACCGCTGATGATGACCGACCACGACGCGACCGCCGCGATGGCGGCCGCGGCCATCGCGCTGGTCCGTCCCTGATGCCCGGCTCGCTCACCGTCCTCGCCCCCGACGGGGTCCCCGAGGTCGCGGCCGGCGACGACCTCGCCGCCGTCCTGCTCACTGCCCTCGCGCCCGAGCAGGTCACCGACGGCGACGTCCTCGTCGTCACCAGCAAGATCGTCAGCAAGGCCGAGGGCCGGGTCGTCGCGGGGCAGCGGGACGACTGGATCGAGAGCGAGACCGTCCGCCTGGTCGCCCTGCGCGGGCTCACCCGGATCGTGCGCAACCGGCTCGGCCTCACCATGGCCGCCGCGGGCATCGACGCCTCGAACGTCGCCTCCGGGTCCGTCGTCCTGCTCCCCGAGGACCCCGACGCCTCCGCCCGCACGCTGCGCCGCGCCGTCGCCGAGCGCACCGGCGCGAACGTCGGCGTCGTCGTCACCGACACCGCCGGCCGGGCCTGGCGCGAGGGCCAGACCGACATCGCCATCGGCGCCGCCGGGCTGCGGGTGCTGGAGTCCTTCGCCGGCCGCGTCGACGCCCACGGCAACGAGCTCGCCGTCACCGCCCCCGCCGTCGCCGACGAGATCGCCGGCGCCGTCGAGCTCGCCCAGGGCAAGCTCGGCGCCCGGCCCTGCGCCCTCGTCCGCGGCCGGGCCGACCTGGTGCTGCCCGCCGGCGACGACGGGCCCGGGGCCGCCGCGCTGATCCGCCCCGAGGGCGCCGACCTGTTCGGGTACGGCGCGCGCGAGGCCGTGATCCGCGCCGTCGGCGGTGCCCCCGAGGACCGCGCCCCCTTCGGCACCGCCGTCCCCGCCACCGAGCTCGCCGCCGCGCTGCGCCGAGCCGGGATCGAGGCGCGCGAGGCCGGCCCGGACGACGTACGGTGTGGGTCAGACCGGCGTGCCGCGGTCGACATCGTGGCCTTCGCGCACGGCTGGTCCGTGGACGAAGACGACGCCGACCTGCGACTTCGCCCACACACTCCGTAGACTGCCCGCGTTCCGCGCACCCACCAAGACGAGGTACCCGCCACCGTGGCCAAGTCCAGCAAGTCCGAGAAGTCGGACCGCCGTCAAGTCATCGACGAGATCCGGCGCAAGCAGAAGAGCGCCGAGAAGCGTCAGGGCCGGGCCATCGTCGGGGTGTGCGTCCTCGTCGCCCTGCTGATCGTCGGCGCCGCGGCGTACAGCCCGGTGAAGACCGCCATCGAGAAGGCGCGCTACTCCGGCAAGGACCTCGCCGACATCGGCGCCCCCGCCAGCGTGTGCGGCAAGATCACCGAGGAGGAGGCGACGGGCAGCGGCGAGCACGTCGACAAGTCCGAGCAGGTCAAGTACGACCACGCGCCGCCGGCCTTCGGCAAGCACTGGAACGAGGCCGGCCTGGCGCCCGCCCCGATCACGGACCGCTACTACACCGCCGGCAGCCGCCCCGAGCTCGAGTCGCTCGTGCACAACCTCGAGCACGGCTACACCATCCTCTGGTACGACGACACCGCCGCCGACGACTCCGGCGAGATCGCCGCGATCAAGGCGATGGCCGCCACCCTGGACGCCAACGACACCAACCAGCGGCTGAAGTTCAAGGCCGCCCCCTGGACCAAGGCGGACACCAAGGAAACCGGCAAGGGCTTCCCCAAGGGCCAGCACATCGCCTTCACGCACTGGCGCAACGACGCCACCAACAGCAAGTCGTACGGCGTGTGGCAGTACTGCTCCGAGGCCAGTGGCGCCGCGCTCAAGGACTTCATGGAGAAGTACCCCTTCACCGACGCCCCGGAGCCCTTCGTCTACTGAGTCGTCTGGCGCGGGCGCGGCGACCGGCCCGCTCAGTCGACTTGGGGGTTTCCACCCGCGACTTGGGGTTTCCCACCCGCGACTTGGGGCTTCTGCGCATGTCGCGTGGCGGCAACTGCCAACTCAACGGTGGAAACCCACAACTCGACGGTGACAACCGCCAACTCGACGGTGGAAACCACCAACTCAACGGTGGAAACCCACAACTCGACGGTGGGGGGAACCAGGTCGGGGTCAGGTGAGGTCGGACCGGCCCTGGTCCTTCAGGGCGGCGACGACGGCCTTGACCTCCTGCGCGCGGGCGCGGGTGGTGACGAGGAGGGCGTCGGGGGTGTCGACGACGACCACGTCGTCGAGGCCGATGACGGCGACCACCCGGCCCGACCCCGGTACGACGATGCCGCTCGCCCCGCGAACGTGGGCCAGCGTCTCGTCGCCGAGCACGGTGAGCGCCTCCTGCTCCCCGAGCAGGGTGGCGAGGGAGTCGAAGTCGCCGACGTCGTCCCAGCCGAAGGTGCCGGGGACGGTGACGACCCGTCCGGCGGCGGCGGCCGGCTCGGCGATGGCGTGGTCGATCGCGATCCGCGGGAGCCTGTCCCACAGCTCCGCGAGGCGCGAGGGGTCGGCGGCGATGGCGCGCAGGTTCGCGGCGAACGTCGGGTCCTGCTCCGCCAGGAGGTCGAGCAGGACGGTGGGGCGTACGACGAACATGCCGGCGTTCCAGCGGTAGCGACCGGTGGCGAGGTACTCCTCGGCCACCGGCACCGACGGCTTCTCCACGAACTCCACGACCCGCCGCACGGACGGGTGCCCGTCGAGCACGTCGCCCTGGTGGATGTAGCCGAAGGCGGAGGAGGCGAAGGTCGGCTCGATCCCGATGGTGACCAGCCAGCCGTCGCGGGCGGCGGCCACCGCGTCGGCGACGGCGCTGCCGAAGCGCTCGGTCTCCGCGATCACGTGGTCGGCGGCGAAGGAGCCCATCACCTCGGCGCCGCGGCGCTCGAGCACGGCCGCGGCGAGGCCGATCGCGGCCATCGAGTCGCGCGCCGACGGCTCGGCGAGGACGGCGTCCTCGGGCAGCTGGTGCAGCTGGCGTCGTACGGCGTCGCGGTGGGCGGACCCGGTGACGACCAGGACCCGGTCGGCGACGTACGGCGCCAGGCGGTCGTAGGTCTCCTCCAGCAGCGACCGCCCGGATCCGGTGAGGTCGTGGAGGAACTTCGGGGAGCCGGAGCGCGACAGCGGCCAGAGCCGGGTGCCGGCGCCGCCCGCGGGGACGACGGCCCAGAAGCCGGGGATCTCGTCAGCGACCATGCGGCGCACCCTATCTTTGGGAGGTGACCACCGGGGCCGAGACCACCTTTCCCGACGTCCTCGCGAGCCGGCTCCGGCAGGACCCGGGCCAGCCGCTGGTGACGTTCTACGACCACGGCACCGGCGAGCGGGTCGAGCTGTCGGTGACGACCTGGGCCAACTGGGTGGCCAAGGCGGGCTCGCTGCTCGTCGACGAGCTGGGCCTGGAGCGCGGCGACCGGCTCGGGATCGACCTGCCACCGCACTGGCTGGGGACGGTTTTCCTGGGCGCGGCGTGGAGCGCGGGGCTCGCCGTCGTGCCGACGCCCGTGCCGGGCGCCGGCCTGGAGGCCGTCGTCTGCGGCCCCGCCAGCGTGGCGGCGTGGGCCGAGCAGGTGGCGAGCACGACGGTGCTGGCCTCGGCCCTGCTCCCGCTCGGCGTCCGGTTCCAGGAAGCCGTCCCGGCCGGCGTGCACGACATCGGCGTGGAGATCTGGTCGCAGCCGGACGCCTTCCTCCCCTACGACCCGCCGTCGGGCGCGGACCCGGCGCTCGACCCGGGCCCCACGCAGGCCGAGCTGTGGAGGGAGGCAGCCGCCGGCACGCTGGTCGGCGGCGGCCGCCTCCTCTCGGTCGCGAACCCCGTCACGGAGCCCGCCACCTTCTGCGAGCCGCTCCTGCAGGGCGGCTCCCTCGTCCTGGTCACCCGGGCCGAGCAGGACCAGCTCGAGGCGACGTACGCCGCCGAGCGTGCCACTGCCCGCTTCCCCGCCTAGGCGACCAGGACGAGCCTGGGTCGGCCGGCGTCAGCCGGCCAGGTCGTAGTTCGTCATCCTCCCGACGATCACCGGCTCGCGCAGACCCGCGGAGGTGCCGAGGATCGAGTAGACGTTCTTGTTGGTGGCGTTGCGGGCGAGGATGTCGGTGTGCCCGGCGGAGTCGAGGCTGGACACCCCGAGGAACCAGTCGTAGCCCGCCGCGGTCTGGGCGAGGGTCTTGCTCGACGTCCAGCCGCCCGGCCCGTTGCCGTAGTAGATCGTGAGCTTGCTGCCGGTGCGGATCATGCTGTCGGGCGCGCCGTCGCCGTTCCAGCGACCGACACCGATGTGCACGCCGCTGGGGATGGCGGAGTACGCCGGGAAGCTGGACTTGAAGTTCTTCGACCCGTAGCCCGGGTAGATCCGCATGACCCCACCCTTGGGCTGGCCCATGAAGTCCGGCCAGCCGTCACCGGTGACGTCGCCGACGGGGGCGAGCATCGGGATGGCTCCGGCGTTCGCCTTCACCGTCCTCGGCGCCGCGAGCTTGCCGGAGCCGAGCCCGCGGTAGAGCAGGAGCATGTTGTCGCTGGAGCGGATGCCCATCACGTCGACCTTGCCGTCGCGGTCCCAGTCGCCGACCTTCCAGATCTTCTTCAGGCCCTTGAAGCTCTGCCCGGTGGAGACCGGGTTGCCGAAGATGTACCGACCGCCGCTGGCCCGGATCGGCAGCACGATGCCGCGACCGTCCGAGATCCGCCGGGCGACGATGTCCGGTTGGACGGCGCCGCCCATGTCGGACTCGAGCTCGCGCCCGGCCCAGCTGGCCTGCAGCGCCGCCGCCTTGGCCCGGATGTTCGGTATCAGCGCGTACAGGTACTTGCCCGGACAGGCTGTCTGCCCGGCGTCGCGGTGCCCGTTGATCGCCTGGAAGGTCTTGCTGCCGACCTTCTGCGCGGTGCTGGAGGCGCGGACGCCGTGCAGGGAGAGCTTCCACGCGAAGAGCTGCGCGTAGGCCACGATCATGGCGCTGCTGGGCTTGGCGATGTCGTAGTTGCCGATGGCGGACATCGCGAAGGAGTACTGGTTGTAGCCCTGGGTGTGGGCACCGACGACCGGGCGGTCCACGCCGCCGTACCGGCCCTCCCAGATCCGGCCGAACCTGTCGACGAGGAAGTTGTAGCCGATGTCGCTCCAGCCCCGCGTCTTGACGTGGTAGTTGTAGATGCCGCGGATGATGCCGGGCACCTGCGCGGAGGTGTAGTTGTTCGCGTTGACCGTGTGGTGGACGAAGCCCGCGTGCACCTCGTAGTAGCTCAGCGAGGGCTTGTCGCGCAGGCTCTCGTCGGCGCCCCACTGGGCACGCGAGTAGATCTTCGGCTTCGGCGTGTAGCTGCCGGCCTGCATCGACAGGTCGTCGGTGCCGCCGTCGGTCAGCGGCTCGTCGACGGGGTCGGCGGCCGGGTCCTCGGTGGTGCTGTCGGGGTCGGCGTCGGTGGCCAGCTTGGCGGTGTCGATCGCCGGGCCCTCCTTGGCGGTGCTGGCCGCCTTGCCCGGGTCGATGACGGCGAGCTTCATGTCCGCCGGCGCACCGTCCTCGGTCGTCACCTTCACCTGGACCGCGTCGACCTCGCCGATCAGCAGCGCGTCGGTGCCGGGGCGGGCCTTCTTGCCCTCCTCGGTGCGCGGGTCCGGTCCGTGCTCGTCGTGGTACTCCGCCGCGGTCCAGTCCGACCACGCGCTCCCCGTCTTGGTCCGTACCGCGACCTCGATGGCGTCGTCGGAGACCTCGGAGCCGGGCGCCCAGGTGACACCGACGGTGCCGTAGCCCTCCACGGGGACGACGTCGCTGTCCACGACCTCTCCCCCGTCGGTGCGCCAGCGCTTGGTGCTGCGCAGGTCCTTCTTCGACGACTTCTTGTCCTTCGCCGCCGTGAGGGAGTACTGCTCGACCTCCGCCTCCACCGGCGTCGTCGGCACCTCGGTCGGCGCGGCGCGCAGCGAGACGTCGCCGGGGACCACGTCCACGGGCTCGACGGGGCGCACGTCCATCGTGACGGTGCGCGCGGCCGGGGTCAGCACGGCCACCACGACCGCCAGCGCCAGGAACTGCTGGCTGAGGGTCACGAACCGCAGACGGCGGGCCTTCTCAGGGCTCTCCGGGGGATACGACGACATGGCTCTGCTCCAGACGTGTGTGCGGGGAAGTTGTCACACGAGTAGCAACTTTCACATGCGTCACAGGGGCCTGGGAAGGGTCCGTGAGTAACTACAAGGCTGTAATTTCCACTCGACACGCCGAGTGCGCACAGATTTGTCGATCGGCCCGGAGGGCGCGCGACTGAGCGGTCCGCGCCAGCCTCGCGCGGACCGGGCGCCGACCGGAAAGGGCGGGCCCGCCGCCGAGCGGGCCGGGCCACCGCACCCGCCGGCTGCGGCGGGACGCCGCCGGCCCGGAGCCGGAGGAAGCGAGGAACGAGCGCCCGGAGGCGCAGGGAGGCAGCGACCCGCGCGCCGGCAGGCCTGCCGCCAGGCGGACCGGGCCATCTCCCGGACCCGACCGCGCGCGCGGCAGCGCGGCGCGAGCCCCGAGCGACGCACCCGCCGGCTGCGGCGGGACGCCGCCGGCCCGGAGCCGGAGGAAGCGAGGAACGAGCGCCCGGAGGCGCAGGGAGGCAGCGACCCGCGCGCCGGCAGGCCTGCCGCCAGGCGGACCGGGCCATCTCCCGGACCCGACCGCGCGCGCGGCAGCGCGGCGCGAGCCCCGAGCGACGCACCCGCCGGCTGCGGCGGGACGCCGCCGGCCCGGAGCCGGAGGAAGCGAGGAACGAGCGCCCGGAGGCGCAGGGAGGCAGCGACCCGCGCGCCGGCAGGCCTGCCGCCAGGCGGACCGGGCCATCTCCCGGACCCGACCGCGCGCGCGGCAGCGCGGCGCGAGCCCCGAGCGACGCGCTCGCGCCGACTTAGATGTCGTTGCCGACCTCGTCGTCCGACAGCTCCTGGTCGTCGTCCGGCTTGTCGTACTCGAGGTAGTGGATGGCGGCCTTGGGCTCGCCGTCGAACCCGAGCTTGCCCTTCTCCAGCACGAGCACGCGGCTGCACATCTTCTCGACGGAGGCCGGCGAGTGGCTGACGTAGACGAGGGTGCGACCGGAGTCGCGGATCTCGATCATCTTGCGCATGCACTTGGTGCGGAAGGGCTTGTCGCCGACCGCCAGCACCTCGTCGGCGAGGAAGATGTCGGAGTCGACGTGGACGGCGACGGCGAAGCCGAGGCGCGCACGCTGCCCGGACGAGTAGTGGCCGACGGGGGCCTCGATGGTGCGGCCGAGGTCGGCGAACTCGATGATCGAGTCGTACTTGCGCTTCAGCTCCTTCTCGGACATGCCGAGGATGGCGGCGTTGAGGACGAGGTTCTCGGTGCCGCTGAGCTGGGGGTGGAAGCCGGCGCCGGTGGCGATCAGCCCGGCGATCCGGCCGCGGGTGAGCAGCGAGCCCTGGTCGGGCCGCATGACGCCGTTGATCAGCTTGAGCAGGGTGGACTTGCCGGAGCCGTTGAGACCCATCAGGCCGATCGACTCGCCCTCCTCCACGGTGAAGGAGACGTCCTCGAGCGCGTTGAACTTGTCGCTCGTCTTGACCCCGCGGGCCTTGGCGACCGTGACCTCCTTGAAGGTCCGGTGGTAGCGGAGCGTGAACTCCTTGGTGATGTTCTCGGCGACGATGGAGGCGGGCATCAGAGGCGCTCCGGGATCTTGTTCTCGAGCCGGGTGAAGACCCACTGGGAGAAGGCCAGGATCACCAGGCAGGCCAGCAGGGCGAACACACCGTGCAGGATCAGGTGGTCGGGCATGATCACCGTGCCCTTGGCGTCCAGCTTCGCGAGGTCCGCGTCGCTCAGCGTCGGCACCCAGAAGGCACGCTGGAACAGGACGACGGCGTCGGCGAGCGGGTTGAGCAGGTAGTACGGCGCGAAGCGGCCGAAGCGGTCCTCGACGATGGCGTAGGGGTACATCATCGGGACGCCGAAGCGGACGAAGTTCGTCAGCACGTTGACGATGTTGCCGAAGTCGCGGAAGAAGACGTTGGCGGCGCTGAACAGCAGTGCCCCGGAGAGCCCGATCGCGGCGATGATGAGCACCGCGAGCACCAGGCACACCACGCCGACCAGGTCGGGGGTGAAGCCGGTGATCAGGCAGGCGATGAGCAGCACGATCACCTGGGGTACGACGTGGTACAGCGACACCAGCATCGTGGCGACCGGGAACATCTCCCGCGGCATCGCCATCTTCACCACCAGCGCCTTGTTCCGCATGATCGAGCGGGTGCCGGCGTTGAAGGTCTCGTTGAAGAAGTGGACCAGGATCAGCCCGGCGAACAGGTGGATCGGGAAGTGCGGCAGGTCGCGGTGCTGCTGGAACAGGAAGCCGACGACGAACCAGTAGATGAAGAATTGGGTCAGCGGGTTGATGTAGGACCAGATCAGCCCGAGGAAGGAGCCCTGGTAGCGGGCGCTGATCTCGCGCTGCACGAGCAGGCGCAGGAGGTAGCGCTGCTTGAAGACGGCGAAGAGGCCGTTGGGCGGCGACGGCGACTTGAGGGGCTTCTCCTCGCGCGCCTCCGACGGGACCTGCGTGGCGTCCACGGTGTCGCTCACTCGGCGCTCCCCTCACTTCCTCCGGTCCAGGGGGCGAAGGTCTTCTCCCACGCCTCGGGCGAGGTGATCTCGCCGAGCGCGTCGCGGTACTGGCGCGCCAGCTCCGGCCACTGCTGGGCGAAGCGGGCGTGCAGCTCGAGGGTGCGCTTGAGCAGCGACCGGTAGAGCTCGGGGTCGCGGCGGTAGAGCGCGGCCGAGGTGCCGTCGTTCATCGAGACGATGGCGGAGTCGAACCCGGCCAGGCGGTACCACTTCGCGTCGATGGCCGGGATGACCACCTCGGGGTTGGTGCGCGAGAGCGCCCGCGGCGCCTTGAGCTGGCGCAGCGGGGCGAGGCCGGCGCTGATGATCTGCGACCGGCGGCTGGGGACCTGGGTGAGGTCCTTCTTGATCGGCTTCTCGATCCGCGGGGGCGGCAGGGTGTCGACGTCGGCGACGAGCTGCGCGTCGCTGAACTCCTTGCGGGTCGCGTTGATCTCGGGGAGTCGCGTCGCGAGCATCTCGTGCAGGGCCTGCGGGCCGCGCAGCACGTCCTCCATCGCCTGCAGCCGCAGCTCGGCGGTGGAGTACTGCATGGCGACGAGGTGGGCGAGCTGGTTGTTGAACAGCTCGCGCATCACCCGGCCGCCGCGCGGGAAGGTCGAGTGCAGCAGCGCGGCGACGAGGCGGTTGCGCAGGTGGAAGTAGGACTGCCAGTCCAGGGCGTCGTTCTTGTCGGTCCACGGCACGTGCCAGACCGCGGCACCCGGGAAGGTGACGGTCGGGAAGCCGTGCGCACTGGCCCGCAGGCCGTACTCCGCGTCGTCCCACTTGATGAACAGCGGCAGCGACAGCCCGATCCGGTCGATGACCTCACGCGGGATGAGACAGGAGAACCAGCCGTTGAAGTCGACGTCGACCCGCTTGTGCAGCCACCGTGCCGAGCGGATGTTGCGGGTCCCGAAGTCCCACTGCTGGTAGCCGTCCTCCGGCGTCTTCCACCAGAACCGCCACGGGTGCACGATCTCGCCGAAGCTGTGCAGCCGGGAGCGGGAGTAGAGGCTGAACATGTGGGCGCCCACGATCGTGGGGCGCCGCGCGAGGTCGCCGAAGGTGACCTGGCGGATGATGCCCTCGGGCTCGCAGACGACGTCGTCGTCCATCATCAGGGCGTACGTCGCCGTCCCCTTGCGCAGCGACTCGAGCTGTCCGCGGGCGTAGCCGCCGGAGCCGCCCAGGTTGCCCTGCTCGATGATCCGCAGCTTCTCCCCCAGCCCGGCCTGCGCGGCCGGGAACGCCTCGGCGTCGGCGACGAGCTGGGTGCCCTGCTCCATCACGAACACCGTGTCGAGGTACGGCGCGAGGTCCTCGCTGCCGAACTGCACGAGCAGCTCGGAGCAGAACTCCGGCCGGTTCATCGTGGTGATGGCGACGTCGACGGTGCCGTGCTCGGCGCGGTCGGCGGGCACGTCGGCGGTCCACTCGGCGGAGACGGTGACCGGCTCCTCGCCGGCCTGCACGTCGTACCAGTACCAGCCGCCGTCGATGAACGGCTTGAGGGTGAGGTCGAAGACGAGGGCCTGGGGGCCGGACCCGGTGGTGGTCGCGGCGTCGACACGCTGGCTGTTGCCGTTGGCGAGCGACTTGTTGACCACGACGGTGGCGCCGGCGCCCTCGACGGTCACGGTGAGCCGGACCTGGTCGACGATGGTCCACCGCCGCCAGTAGCTGGCCGGGAAGGCGTTGAAGTACGACGCGAGGCTGATCGACTGGCTGGCGTCGACCCGCAGCCGGGTGCGGTCGAGGATCTGGTCGGCTCGCAGCTTGGCGCCGCCGGTGGTGCCCTGGCGGATCTTGGTGTTGTTGATCTCCTGGGCGGCGCGGCTGCCGCCGACGACGTACTTGTCCTCGTCGAGGTCGGGCTCGGCGAGGTCGACGTACAGCGGGAAGACGTCGGGGTCGCGGTCCAGCGGCAGGATCTGGCGCTGCAGGAGGCGGGTCACAGTTGCCTCGGTCATGCGTCCACCCCGCCGCTCTTGAGCTCTGCCCCGTCGGCGAAGTGCGGCTTGAGCTTGTTGTCGAACATCGACAGCGCCGAGGCGATGGCCATGTGCATGTCGAGGTACTTGTAGGTGCCGAGCCGGCCGCCAAAGAGGACCATCGGCTCACGCTCGGCGAGGTCGCGGTACTTCAGCAGCTTCTCGCGGTCCTCGGCGGTGTTGACCGGGTAGTACGGCTCGTCGGTGTCCTCCGCGAAGCGGCTGTACTCTCGGACGATGACCGTCCTGCCCTCGGGGTAGTCCCGCTCGGGGTGGAAGTGCTTGAACTCGTGGATCCGGGTGAAGTCGACGTCCGGGTCGGGGTAGTTCATCACCGAGCAGCCCTGGAAGTCGTCGACGTCGAGCACCTCGGGCACCAGGTCGACGGTACGCCACGACAGGCGGCCCTCGCGGTTGCCGAAGTACTCGTCGACGGGGCCGGTGTAGACGATCGGCACCTTGCCCTTGAACTGCTCGGCCACGCCGTCGCTGAGGAAGTCGGTGTCGAGGACGACCTCGATGTTGGGGTGGTCGGCCATCTTCGCCAGCCAGGCGGCGTACCCGTCGGTGGGCAGGCCCTCGTACTTGTCGTTGAAGTACCGGTTGTCGTAGTTGTAGCGCACCGGCAGCCGGCTGATGATGTCGGCCGACAGCTCCTCCGGGGAGGTCTGCCACTGCTTGGCGGTGTAGTGCGCGATGAACGCCTCGTAGAGCGGGCGCCCGATGAGCGAGACGCCCTTCTCGACGAAGTTCTCCGGCTCCTTGTCCCCCAGCTCGGCGGCCTGCTCCTTGATCAGCGCCCGCGCCTCGGCCGGGGTGTACGCCGCGTCGAAGAACTGGTTGATCGTGCCGAGGTTGATCGGCAGCGGGTAGACCTGCTGGTTGTGCGTGGAGTAGACGCGGTGCTGGTAGCCGGTGAACGAGGTGAACCGGTTGACGTACTCCCAGACCCGCTCGTTGCTGGTGTGGAAGAGGTGCGCGCCGTACTTGTGCACCTCGATGCCGGTCTCCGGCTCGGGCTCGCTGTAGGCGTTGCCGCCCAGGTGGGAGCGCCGCTCGATGACGAGCACCCGGAGCCCGAGGTCGACGGCGCACCGCTCCGCGATGGTCAGGCCGAAGAAGCCCGATCCGACGACGACGAGGTCGGGGTTCGACGAGGTGAGGGTCACGGAGGGCGAGTCTACGGATCAGGCGCCCGCCAGACACATCTGGCACGCGCCGTCACATCGGAGAACGTGACCAATATCCTGTTCTGGTGAATGACCACCAGGACGGACGCCGCGGAGCGCCGTCGTTCGCCCTGGCCTGGGTCGCCGGCCTGGGGCTCGCAGCGCTCACCGTCCTCTTCTCCCAGCTCGAGGACATCCCGATCGAGGACCCGGACAGCCTCATCCCGGGCTACATCCGGTTCCCCGCGATCGTGCTCGGCGCGATCGCGATCGACGTCGGCCCCCGGATCCTGTACGCCGCCGGGCGGCCCGGCAGCGGGTGGGGCTCCCGCCTGCGCACCACCGCCCGGAGCGTGATGCGCGAGCGGTGGCCGAGGTCGCACTGGAAGTTCGCGCTCAACGGCGTCGCCGCCTGGTACCTCTGCTACGCCGCCTTCCGCAACGTGAAGAGCATGGCGCCCTTCGTCCACGAGAAGATCTACGACGAGCCGCTCGCGGACATCGACAAGTTCCTCTTCGCCGGCCACGACCCGGCCGCGACCCTGCACGCCTGGTTCGGCACCGGCATCGCGGCGCACTTCTTCTCCTCCGTCTACATCGTGTGGATCGCGCTGGTGCCGGTCTCGATCGCGATCGCCCTGGTCTGGACGCGGCACACCCGCGCCGGCGAGTGGTACGTCACCGCGGTCGCCGTCGACTGGGCGCTCGGCGCGGTGCTCTACGTCGTGCTGCCGACGGTCGGCCCGATCTACTCCGACCGCGGCACCTTCGCGGACCTGCCGGAGACCTACGTCAGCCGGTTGGCGGCCTCGATGTGGGACGACCGGGTCGCCACCCTGGCCACCCGCGGCGAGTCCGGGCTGCAGACGATCGCGGCCTTCGCCTCGCTCCACGTGGGCATCATGATGACGATCTGCCTGGTGGTGCAGGCCATCAAGCTGGCCCGGTGGATCCGGGTGAGCGCGTGGACCTTCTTCGCGCTGACCGTGCTCGCGACGGTCTACCTCGGCTGGCACTTCTTCGTCGACGTCATCGCCGGCGCCGCACTGGGCGCGTTCGCGGTGTGGATCGCGGGCGTCGCGACGGGCAACCGGATCGGCTGGCGGGTCCAGCTGGTGCCGGACGCTACGCCGGAGGGGTCCGCATCCCCCGTGCATCCCGAAGCGCTCGCGACACGTTCCGTGCCTCGGCCCGACCACCCCGCAGCGGACTGAGCAGCACCACCCCGAGCCAGATCAGCCACGGCTTGAGCCGGACGGCGGCGTTCTCGCCGTAGCGGAAGTGCACCGCGAACAGGTTGCGGTACATGTAGTAGCCCTTCCACCCGGACAGGTCGTGCTGCTGGTCGAAGTCGAGCTGGCGCACCAGCACGGCGTCGCGCACCGCCCGGATCCCGAAGCCTGCGCGGCGGGCGCGGAGGGCGTAGTCCACGTCGTCGTAGAAGATGAAGTACGACGGGTCGGGCAGGCCGATCGCGTCGACCACCTCACGGCGGACCAGGAAGCCCTCGAAGGCGACGTTCTCGACCTCGACGGTCTCCGGCATCGCCGCCCGGGAGCGGTACGCCGAGTCGATGCTCGCCGTCTTCGGCCGGATCGCGAGCGGGTTGCGCAGGTCGAAGCGCACGGCGGCCTTCTCCACCAGGGCGCCGGTGCGGTCCTCGCGGACCGCGATCAGGCAGGAGCCCTCGGCGGCCAGCAGCCGGGTCAGGCAGTCGGGGGCGGGGACCACGTCGTCGTCCATCAGCCACATCGCGTCGTGACCCTGCTCGTAGGCCGTCTTCAGCCCGAGGTGGAAGCCGCCGGCACCACCGAGGTTCTCGGTGGTGTGGATCGCGACCAGGCCCGGCAGGGTGCTGCGCTCGAGCACCTCGCGGGTGTGGTCGGTGCTCGCGTTGTTGACCACGAGCACGGTGTCCGGCGCCCGGTCGAGCCGCCCCAGCCCGGCGAGCATGCCCTCCAGCAGGTCGGCGCGGTTGAACGTCACCACGACGACGGCGACCTTCTCGCTCACCTCAGGAACCTCCGGTGACCGCTGAAGTCGCCGCGCAGTCCCGCGACGGCGGCCCGCGCGCTGAGCGGGATCCGCGCCGGCCGAGGCTTGGTGAACAGGTAGAACCACACCGTCTTCAGCCAGAACAGCAGCACGTGCACCCACCCGCGGTAGGCCCGCAGGTTGAGCGTGTTGTTGCGGGCCATGCAGTAGTGCTTGAGGTCGCTCGGGGTGTGGTTGTACGTCGTACGCCCGAACATCATCGGCGTCCCCAGGTCGTCGGTGGCCGGGTGCAGGAAGTGGGCGTCGACGACCGTGGCGATCCGGGCGCCGGCCCGCTCGGCACGCCACAGGTACTCCACGTCGTCGCCCCAGATGAAGAACTCCTCGCGGGGCAGCCCGATCCGCTCCACCAGCTCGCGGGTGACCAGCACCCCGTTGAAGGGGATGACCACGTCGTCGATCAGCCCGTCCCGTGCGGCGGCCTCGACCGCGGCCATCTCGTGGACGACCTTCGTGCCGCCGGGCAGCCGGATCGGGAAGCACAGCCGGCTCGAATCCTGCTCGGCCAGCACCGCCGGGCCGCAGAACTCCAGCCCGTCACGGGCGACCCGCTCCAGCAGCAGCGCCAGGCAGTCGGGCGCCGGCAGTCCGTCGTCGTCCATCAGCCAGACCAGGTCCGCGCCCTCGTGGACCGCCCAGCCCAGGCCGTGGTGGAAGCCGCCCGCCCCGCCGGTGTTCGTGGCGAGCGTCTCGTGGCGCACCCGCGGGTCGTCGAGGCCGGCCAGCCACTCCCCCGTGCCGTCGGTCGAGGCGTTGTCGACCACCAGGATCCGCTCCAGCCCGGGCGTCTCCTGCAGCCGCGGGACGAGGCGCTGCAGCATCGCCAACCGGTTGAAGGTCACCACGACCGCCTGCACACGCACGGCGGTCACCCTACCGACGCGCCGTCATTCCTCCGTGATCAGCGCGTCCGGGTCCAGCCGCGGCGGCACCGCCGCGAGCGCCGCCTGCACCAGCGCGGTGCGGGCCCGGACCTCCACCGCCCGCCGCAGCCGGCCGAGACCGTCGCCCACGAGGCCCTCGACGGTGGCGGCGATCGTCTTGTCGTCGTACGACGGGCGGGCGCCGGGCTCCACGTCGACGTCGGGCAGCGCGACGAGCACCGGCAGCACCTGGTCGCCGACGGCGTCGAGGATCTTGAAGCGGGCGTAGCGGTCCATCTCCTGCCAGGTGGTCTCGGCGTCGACGCCCTTCTTGCGCAGCCGCCGGTCGGTGCCGAGGACCAGCTTCGCCGCCCCGGTGACCGCCGCCGTCAGCTCGTGCTCGGTGAACCGCATGGCCCCAGCATGACGGACGCCCCCGGGCGCCCACTACCGTGGTGGTCGTGGACACCGCCGCCGTGCTGACCCTCCTGCAGGACGTCGCCGCGGAGGTGATCAACCCCCGCTTCCGTGCGCTCGCCGACGAGCAGGTCTCGGAGAAGAACCCCGGCGACCTCGTCACCGTGGCCGACCACGAGTCCGAGGAGCTGATCACCGCGGCCCTGCGGGCGGCGTACCCGGACGCGGTGGTGCTCGGCGAGGAGGCCATGGCCGCCGACGCCTCCCTGCTGGAGCGGTTCGCCGCCGCCGAGCACGCCTTCACGGTCGACCCGGTCGACGGCACCAAGAACTTCGTCCACGGCTCCCCCGACCACGCGGTGATGGTGGCCGAGGTGATCGGCGGGGAGACCACCCGCGGCTGGATCTGGCAGCCCCAGCACGGGCGGTCGTACGTCGCCGAGCGGGGCGCCGGCGCCTGGCTCGACGGCGAGCGGCTGGACGTCACGACCGGCTCGGCGGCGCCGTACCGGACCGCGCGACGGCAGTGGGTCGGCCGCGAGCTCGGGACCCTGGGCACCCTGGAGCTGACCTGGGCCTGCTGCGGGGTGGACTACCCGCACCTGATCGGCGGGGACGCCGCCGCGCTGGTCTACAGCCGCTCGATGCCCTGGGACCACCTCCCCGGGGCACTCATCCTCACCGAGGCCGGAGGCGTGATCGGCCGCCACGACGGCGGCCCGCTGGTGCCGCGCCGGCTCGAGGGCGGCATCGTCGCGGCTCCCGACCAGGACACCTACGACGCGGTCGTCGCGGCCCTGCCCGTCTGAGGGCCCCTGGCCAGGACGCTCGGCCGATCAGCAGGCGGCGGCGACGTCGTCGGTCTGGTTGGCGACGTAGCCGTCGTTGCGCGAGCCCAGGGACCCGCCGGTGGTCCTGGCGGGCTTCTTCTTCGGCGTGGTGGTCGCCGGCTTGCGGCCCTCGGCCCGGTCGATGGCCTTCTTCACCATGGCGTGGATCTTGTCCATGTCGGGGTTCGCGGTGTTCACCTGGGGCGGCACCAGGGACACGGTCGAGACCTTCTGGTCGCGGGCCCGCATCGCGAGCTGGGCGAAGTCGTCGAGCGCCCCGCCGGGCACGTCGGTCTTGATCATCGCGCTGGAGGCGGCGGCGATCTCCTGGAAGTTCGTGAGCGCCTGCTTGGGGCTGACCTGGGTGAGCAGCGCGGTCATCACGCACTTCTGGCGGGCCATCCGGGAGTAGTCGTCGCTGCCCTCACGGGAGCGGGCGAACCACAGCGCCTGGAAGCCGGTGAGCTTGCGCTCGCCCGGCTCGATGTAGCCGGTGACGTCCTTGCCGAGACCGCCGACGGGGATGCGCTGGCGGACGTTGAGGGTGACGCCGCCGAAGGCGTCGACGAGACGGCGGAAGCCCTTCATGTTCACCATGACCCAGTAGTTGATCTTCAGGTCGGTGATGCCCTCGATCGCCATCACGGTGGCGTCGATGCCGGGGGTGTCGGAGTCGAAGAGGTCGGTGTGGTCCTCGGCCCAGGTGCTCACCCCGTTGAGGTAGCGGCCCTCGCCGCCGAAGCCCTGGGGGAACTGCTTGTCCATCACCGATCCCTTGCGGAAGGTGAAGTTCTGCATGTTGCGCGGCAGGCCGATCATCACCGTCTTGCCGGTGGTGGCGTCGATGGAGGCGACGGTCATCGAGTCGGGGCGCAGGCCCCAGCGGTCCGCCCCGGAGTCGCCGCCGAGCAGCAGGATGTTGAAGCGGCCGGCGTGCGCCGCACCGAGCTCGCCGTCGGCGAAGGTGGTCAGCCAGTCGCGCTGCACGCCGGCGAGGTGCGCACCGAAGAGCAGGGTGCCGGCGACCGAGAAGCAGAGCACGCCGTTGACGCCGACCACGGCGCGCCGGTGCGGCAGGCGCAGGCTGAGCGGCTGGCCGATCCGCCAGGCGTCGACGAAGAGCGCGGCCCAGGCGATCGCCCCGCCGATGAGGTAGAGCCGCAGCACCAGCAGGAACGTGGGGTTGAGCGCGAGACCGAGCGCGAAGGAGCGGTCGATGAGCAGGCGCAGCCCGAGGAAGGCGAGGATCGCGAGCGTCGTCAGCCAGACCCGTACGGCGATCCGCCCGACCTGGCGGTTACCCGCCACCAGCTGCGCCGAGCCCGGCACGACCAGGGTGAACGCCATCAGGGTCAGCGCCCGGCGGAACCGCACCTTGGCGGCCCGCTCGTCGACAGCGATCCGCTCGGCAGCCTCAGGCACCCGCCCAGTATCACCAGTCACACGGGCCCCACCGGGCGCGACGCGCCGATGGGTCCGGGGCTCAGGCGGCGGCGAGCCGGGCGATCTCGTCGGCGGAGGCGTTCGCGCCGGTGCACATGACGACGACCGGTCCCGTGCCGGAGCGGTCGGTACGGACGCCGGCGTCCTCCTTCGGCGCGAGCAGCCCGGCCAGGGCGGCGGCCCCGGCACCCTCGGCGAGGGTGTGCGCGCGGGTGGCGAGCAACCGGGCGGCGGCGTCGATCGCGTCGTCGGCGACCAGCACGAACCCGTCGAGGCGCTCGCGCAGGATCCGCTGCGGCAGGGCGTACCCGGTCGTCGTGGCCAGGCCCGAGGCGCGGGTGGTGGCGGGCGCGGTCTCGATCGCGCCGCTGCGCCACGAGCGCCAGCCGGCGGGGGCGGCGGCGGCCTGGACGCCGACGACCCGGCAGCCCGGCGCGAGGACGTCGCGGACCAGGCACGCGCCGGCGGCACCGGTGCCGCTGCCGATCGGGACGTAGACGGTGCCGGGCTCGGCCTGCCCGAACAGCTCGAGGTACGCCGTGGCGTGGCCCAGCACGATCCGCCGGTCCGTCGGGCAGACGAAGGAGCCGCCGGTCTCCGCGGCGAGCTCCCGGGCGGCCGCGGCCGCCTCCCCCAGGGTGCCGCCACGCACGACGACCTCGGCCCCGAGCGCGGCCACCGCGTCGCGCTTGACCGCCGGTGCGCTCGCCGGCATCACGATCGTCGCGCGCACGCCGGCGAGCCGGGCGCCGTAGGCGACGGACTGGGCGTGGTTGCCGGTCGAGCAGGTCACCAGCCCGTGGCGGCGCTCGGCGTCGGTGAGGGTGGCGGCGAGGTGCACCCCGCCGCGGACCTTGAACGAGCCGGTCGGCAGCACGTGCTCGTGCTTGACGAGGACCGGTGTGCCGACCGCGGCGTCGAGCAGCGGGTGGGACTGCAGCGGCGTGGCCGGCAGCTCGCGGGCCACGAGCGCGGCGGCGCGCACCACGTCGTCGTACGTCGGGTCGGGCAGGTCGCGCGGCATGCATCCATCGTCGCGGCCCAAGAACCCATCGGTCCAATAGTTCTTGTCGGACCCATTGATCGATACCATCGATCAGTGATCGACCTGCGCCGCCTCGAAGCCCTCGTCGCGCTGCACCGGACCGGCTCGGTGTCGGCCGCGGCCGCGTCGCTGCACTACGGCCAGCCCACCATCTCCCACCACCTGCGCCGCCTCGAGGCCGAGACCGGCGCCGTGCTCCTGCAACGGGTCGGCCGCGGCGTCCGGCTCACCCCCGAGGGCGTCCTGCTCGCCCGCCGCGGCGAGGAGGTGCTCGGCCTGCTCGCCCGGGCCGAGGAGGAGCTCGCGGCGGCGACCAGCCTGCAGGCAGGCCGGGTCCGGCTCGCCGCCTTCCCCTCCGGCGCCGCCACCCTCGTCCCCGACGCGCTGGCGCTGCTCGCCACCCGGCACCCCGGCATCGCCCTCGAGCTCACCGAGGCCGAGCCTCCCGAGGCGCACGAGCTGCTGCGCGCCGGCAGCGTCGACCTGGCGCTGACCTTCGCCTACCCCGGCCAGCCGGAGCCGGAGCAGATCACCTCGGCACCGCTGCTCGACGACCCGCTGCACCTGGTCACCCGCACCGGGTCGGACGTCACCGAGCCCGTCGACCTCGCCTCCCTCGCCGACGAGGCCTGGGTGACCGGCTGCGAGCGCTGCCGCCGCGAGCTGCTGGCGCTGTGCGCCGACGCCGGGTTCACCCCGGCGATCGCCTTCGCCAGCGACGACTACGTCGCCGTCCAGTCGCTCGTGGCCGCCGGGCTCGGGGTCACCGTGCTGCCGGGCCTGGCGCTGCGGGCGCACCAGCACCCCGGCGTCGTACGACGCCCGCTGGCCGCGCACCGCCGTATCCAGCTCTCGACCTACGGCGCCCCGCCGCGCCCCGCCGCCGTCGACGCGGTGGCCGCGGCGCTGGGCGAGGTGGCGCTCAGGCCAGCCTGACCGCCTCGATCTCGCGGCGCTTGGCCAACCGGTGCGCCCGGCGGATCTCGGCCTCGCGCATCCGGCGGCGGTCCTCCTCGGTCTCCGCCTCCAGCGCGGGCACCGGGCGCGCCTGGCCGGCGCCGTCGATCGCGACGAAGACGAAGTACGCCGAGCCGACGTGCCGCAGCTCGGTGGTCGCGTCCCACGGCTGGGTCTCGATCCGCACCCCGATCTCCATCGAGGAGCTGCCGACCCAGTTGATCTGGCCGAAGGTGCGCACGATGTCGCCCACCCGCACCGGCTCGAGGAACGCCATCTCGTCGAGCGCCGCCGTGACGGCCGGGCCGCCGCTGTGCCGCTGGGCCACCACGCCGGCGGTGGAGTCCGCCAGCTTGATGACCTCGCCGCCGTGGATGTTGCCGAGCAGGTTGGCCTGGGCGCGCGAGGTCACCGACGCCAGCTCGATCCGGGAGTACGACGGCGTGCGTGCCGCAACGATCTCGCTCACCCCCTGACGGTAGCGTCCCTCCCATGGCAGGCAAGGACGGCACCGGGGACGACGACTCGGGCTACGACTGGATCTACGGCTCCGGCTCGGGCACCGGCTCCCCCTCCCCCCGGGGCGACGACCCCGAGCCGACCCGCCGGATCCCGGTCCAGCCGCGACCCGGCGTGTCCCCGCCCCGCCGGCCGGACCGGCTCCCCCCGCCGCAGCAGTACGGCGCGACGCCCGAGCCCGGCGGCCGCCCCGACGCTCCGGCGTGGTCGCCGCGGCGCAGCCGCTGGACACGGCCCGGCACCTACGTGCGCCTGGTGGTCCTGCTGCTGGTCGTCTGGCTGGCCTTCCTGGTCGCCGTCCCGCTGTTCACCTGGAGCAAGGTGGACAAGGTGGCCTACGAGCCCAAGGGCGAGCGTCCCGCGGACCAGCCCGGCACGACGTACCTGCTCGTGGGCAGCGACTCCCGCGCCGGGCTCTCGCCCGAGGAGCGCAAGAAGCTGCACACCGGGGACGCCGCCAGCGAGCTGACCGACACGATCATGCTGCTGCACACCGGCGACGGCCCGACCACGCTGGTCTCCATCCCCCGTGACTCCCCCCTCGACATCCCCGGGCACGGGGTGTCCAAGGTCAACTCGGCGTTCAGCAAGGGCGGCACGCCGCTGCTCGTGCAGACCCTGGAGAAGGCCACCGGGCTACGCATCGACGGCTACGTCGAGATCGGGTTCGGCGGCCTGGTCGGCGTCGTCGACGCCGTCGGCGGCATCGAGGTCTGCCCGAAGAAGCGGATCCGCGACAAGCCGTCGGGGCTGAACATCAAGAAGGGCTGCCAGGAGGTCGACGGCGCGACGGCGCTGGCCTACGCCCGGGCCCGCAAGTACAGCCCGATCTCCGACCTGGCCCGCGTGCAGCAGCAGCGCGAGGTGGTCGCCGCGGTCGGCAAGAAGGTGCTCTCGCCGTGGTCGGTCATCAACCCGGTGCGCTACTGGCAGCTCAACGCGGCCGTGCCGGACTTCTTCCGCTTCGGCGAGGGCATGGGTCCCTACGACGCGTCGCAGTGGGCGCTCGCGATGACCGACACCGGCAAGTCCTGCACGGTGCCGCTCGCCGGCGCCGACGCCCGCTGGGACCGGCCGCGGGCGAAGAAGCTCTTCGACATCGTCGCCGAGGACCGCACCGACGACATCACCGCCAACCTCTGCACCGCCACCGGCCTGGCCGGCTGAACCGAAGGACGACCGTGTACGACACCCTCACCTGGGAGGTCGACGCCGACGGCGTCGCCCTGCTCACCCTGCACCGCCCCGACGCGCTCAACGCCTTCGACCTGACGATGGCCCGCGAGCTGGAGCAGGTGTTCCTCACCGACGCGCGCGAGGACGCGGTCAAGGCCGTGGTGGTCACCGGCTCGGGCCGCGCGTTCTGCGCCGGGATGGACCTCAGCGCCGAGGGCAACGTCTTCGGGCTCGACGAGACGCTGCGGCCCACGCCCGAGGAGTTCCGGGCGTCGTACGACGAGGCGCCGTACGACACCGGCGTGCGCGACACCGGCGGCAAGGTCACCCTGGCGATCCACGCCCTGCCCAAGCCGGTGATCGCGGCGATCAACGGCCCCGCCGTGGGCATCGGCGCCACGATGACGCTGGCGATGGACATCCGGCTGGCCTCGGAGAAGGCCCGGATCGGGTTCGTGTTCGGGCGCCTCGGCATCGTGCCGGAGGCGTGCTCGAGCTGGTTCCTGCCGCGGATCGTGGGCATCCAGCAGGCATTGGAGTGGGTCTACTCCGCCGAGATCCTCACCGCCGAGCAGGCCCATGCCGGCCGCCTCGTGCGCAGCGTGCACGCCCCCGACGAGCTGCTGCCCGCCGCGCTGGAGCTGGCCCGCTCCTTCGTCACGGACCGCTCGCCGGTGGCGCTCGGCCTGGCCAAGCAGCTGCTCTACCGCAACAGCGCGGCCGCCGAGCCGCTGGAGGCGCACCTCACCGACTCCCTCGCCATGTACTGGACCTCGGTCGGCGACGGCAAGGAGGGTGTCGCGGCGTTCCTGGAGAAGCGGGCCCCGCGGTTCACCGGCACCGCGACGGAGCTGCCGCGGATCGAGTGAGCGCGCGGCTCACATCGCCATCAGCAGGATCTCCTCGCGGCTGTACTCCCGGCCCGGGTGCTCGGCCGCGAGGTGCTCCTGCACCTTCTCGACCAGCTCGTCGTCGTCCGCCCCGCGCAGGGTGGTCGCGCAGGGACAGCGCAGTGAGGGCATCGGTACCTCCGGGTTCTCGGTGAGGGTGCCATCCTAGAACTCGTTCTAGAACGGCGACAGCCCCGCCCCGGAGGGGGCGGGGCCGTCGCTGCGGTCAGGGACGCGGGGTGCCGGTCAGGCCGGGACGCCCGCCTGACGGCGCCGGGCGTAGCCGACGCTGCCCGCACCCGCGGCGACCAGGCCGGAGCCCAGGATCAGCCACAGCACGTTGGGGCCACCGGTGTTCGGCAGGCCGCCGTTGTCGCTGTCGTCCTCGCCACCGGTCTCGCCGCCGGCGCCCATCCGGAACGCGATGGTGGTGTCGGAGGGCAGGAACAGGTCGCCGTCGGCGGGCGTCAGCGCCGCCGAGGCGGTGTAGCGACCGCGCGGCAGGACCGGGCCGGTCACCTTCACCGGCTCGTCCACGAAGTGCACGGTGGTGGTGAGCAGCGGCGCGGCCTGGACGGCACGGGCGCCCCGCGCGGTGCCGGACGCGGCGGACAGGGAGACCGCGATGTCCCCCTCCGGCGGCGTCGGGTAGTTGGCGCTCGCGCTCACGGCGAGCACGACCGGCTCACCCGGCTCGGCAACCAGGACCTCGATGTGGGTCACCGTCGGGATCTGCGGCGTGTACGGCTCGGCCACGGCCGACCCGGTCGGCGCGACCACGACCGCGGCAGACAGCGCAGCCAGCGCGGCAAGCTTCCTCAGCACAACATCCTCCTAGAGCCCTCTCCCCATGCAACGTCCCGGCTCGTCGTCAAGTGACGGGAGGTGCTTTGAGTGGTGCATTCAGGGATGACTGTAGTGGGTCACTGCCCTTCGACGGGAGTCGTCTCGACCAAGTGTCCGAAAACGACCGACCGGTTGTCGGTGTGGAAGATCTCCGAGCAGGTCAGCAGGGTGAGGATGTGGTCGTTCGGCGCGCCGTCGATCTCGGCCGGCGGCTGGACCCCGTCGGCCTTCGGGTTCTGCGGCTTCTCGTCGAGCACCCAGGTCTGGGTGAACGGGATGATCAGGTCCTCCCCGCCGGTGTCGAGGACGTAGGTGTAGGTCGCCGAGCGGGTCTCGACGTAGACCTTGTCGCCCGCCTCCAGGCTGGGGAACTCGGCGAACGGCTCGCCGTGGGTGATCCGGTGCGCCGCCAGCGCGTAGTTGCCCTGCGCGCCCGGCTCCGCCGTGTTCTCCATGTGCCCGATCCCGGCCGCGAGGACGTCGGGGGTGGACCCCTCCAGCACGGGGACCTCGTAGTCCTTGCCGAAGCGGGGCACGCGCAGCAGCGCGCTGGCGTTGCCGAAGTCGGTGCGGACGACGTCCTGGCCGTCGGCCCAGCCGTCACGCAGCGAGGAGCGCACCTCGCCCTGCCGGCGCTCGGACTGCCAGTTGGTGCCCCAGAACTGCCAGGCCACCCACGCCAGGATCGCCAGGCCGGCGGCGATCAGGCCGCAGCCGAGCCAGAACGAGACCCGACGCTTGGTCGAGGGCTTCTCGGTCGGCGTGCCCGCGTCGGGGCGGCGCCGGCGGCGGCGTACCCGCTCGGTGGCGACGCTGCCCTCGGCCTCGTCGACGTGCTCCTCCGCCATGGGTGTCCCTCCTCAGCCGGTCCCTGGGGTCGGCCGGCACGCCATCATTCCACGCCCGAAGGCCCCCGGCCGTCCCGGGAACGTGCGAACCCGCAGGACTCAGGCGGTCGCGCCCTGGCGGCGACTGCCGCCGGCGAGCGCACCGCCGCCGACCACGAGGGCCAGACCGGCGAGCAGGATCCACAGGTGCGGGCCGCCGGTGTTGGGTAGGCCCCCCGAGCCGTTGTCGTCGTCCTCGCCGCCCACGTCCCCGCCGGCACCGACGCGGAAGGCCGCGGAGTTGCGGCAGCCGACCAGCTCACCGCCATCGGGCGTGAAGGCCATGGAGACCACGTAGCTGCCGCGCGGCAGCTTGGGGCCGCGCACCTCGAGCGGCGTGCCGGCGTAGCGCACCGTCTTGGTCCACACCACACCCCGAGCGGCCACGCGGGCCGCCGAGCGGGTGGCCGTGCGCGTCGCGGCGGTCGAGATCGCCAGCTTCACCGAGCCGACCTCGGGCGAGCTGCTGTTGGACGACACCTCGATCGTGAGCACGACGCGCTGGCCGACCTTGATGGTCGGGGCGCCGATGTGGCAGCTGGTGGGGATGGAGGGCGCGTAGCTGTCGTCGGCGTGCGCCGGTGCGACAGGCGCGACCAGCAGTCCCGCGAGGAACAGCACGGTGAGGATGCGTCGCATCGGTGGGCCCCCAACTCCGAAGAGGTCGAATCAGTGCACCCGGAGCGCCCTCGACGGCGATCCGGACATCCAGACAACCACGACTCGGGGGGTGGAGTTACGCAGAACGCGCAAGTTGAACCTGTGAAATCTTCTCGGATCCGGTAGCGGGCGTGATGCAACCCACATTTCCGCGGCCCGCGACGCCCCTCACAGGTCGCTCTGGACCCCGGCGAGGAGCTGGCGGGCCATCACGATCCGCTGCACCTGGTTGGTGCCCTCGTAGATCTGGGTGATCTTGGCGTCGCGCATCATCCGCTCGACCGGGTAGTCGCGGGTGTAGCCGTAGCCCCCGAGCACCTGGACGGCGTTCGTGGTCACCTCCATCGCGACGTCGGAGGCGAAGCACTTGGCGGCGGCGCCGAAGAAGGTCAGGTCGCTGTCGCCGCGCTCGGAGCGGCCGGCGGCGGCGTACGTCAGCTGGCGGGCGGCCTCGACCTTCATGCCCATGTCGGCGAGCAGGAACTGCAGGCCCTGGAAGTCGGCGATCGCCTTGCCGAACTGCTGGCGCTCCTTGGCGTAGCCGAGGGCGTAGTCGAGCGCGCCCTGGGCGACGCCGACGGCCTGCGCCGCGATGGTGATCCGGGTGTGGTCCAGGGTCTTCATGGCGTACTCGAAGCCCTTGCCCTCCTCGCCGATGATGCGGTCGCCGGGGATGCGCACGTTGTCGAAGTACACCTCGCGGGTGGGCGAGCCCTTGATGCCGAGCTTCTTCTCCGGCGCACCGAAGGAGACGCCCTCGTCGGACTTCTCGACCACGAAGGCGGAGATGCCCTTCGTGCGGGCGTCGGGGTCGGTGGTCGCGAGGACGGTGTAGAACTCCGACTCCCCCGCGTTGGAGATCCAGCGCTTGGTGCCGTTGAGGATCCAGTCGTCGCCGTCGCGCACCGCACGGGTCTTCTGGTTCGCGGCGTCGGAGCCGGCGTCGGGCTCGGAGAGGCAGTAGGAGAACCCACCTTCGCCGGCGGCGAGCCGGGAGAGGTACTTCTTCTTGATCTCCTCACCGCCGCCGATCATGACCGGCAGGGAGCCGAGCTTGTTGACCGCCGGGATCAGCGAGGCGGAGACGTCGGCGCGGGCGACCTCCTCGATCACGATCACGGTGGCGAGGGCGTCGGCCCCGGCGCCGCCGTACTCCTCGGGGACGTGGGGGGCGTGGAAGTCCGCGGCCTGCAGGGCGTCGTGCGCCTCCTGCGGGTAGCGCGCCTCCTCGTCGACCTGCGCGGCGAAGGGCGCGACCTTGGCGTCGCAGATCGCGCGCACGGCCTCGCGGATGGCCTGGTGCTCCTCGGAGAGGGCGTACATGGGGTGGTCGCTCACGGCGGGCTCCTTCGGCGTTGGTACTCAGTATCGTAACTATGAGACTCCGTTCCGTCGAGTTAGCCTGGGGCGTGCCCACCACCGCCCGCGACCGCCTCGTCGCCGCCGCCTTCGAGCTCTTCGAGGGCCAGGGGTACGACGCGACCACGGTCGACGAGATCGCCTCCCGGGCCGGCACCGGGCGCAGCACCTTCTTCCGCCACTTCCGCGGCAAGGAGGACGTCGTCCTCCCCGACCACGACGCCCTGCTCAGCCGGGTCGGCGACCGGCTCGCGACCGCCGGCAGCGGCGGCCAGGTCGGCCAGGAGCTCGCGCTGCGCGAGGCGGCGGGGCTGGTGCTCGCCCACTACCTCGCCGAGGGCGCGACCGCGCGGGCCCGCTACCGGCTGGCGAGCACGGTGCCGGCGATCCGCGACCGCGAGATCGCGAGCGTGCAGCGCTACGTGCGCCTCTTCTCCCAGCACATCCACCCCTGGCTGGACCCCGAGAGCGACGGCCCGCTGCGCGCCGAGCTCGTCGCCTCCTCCGTGGTGATCGCGCACAACCACGTCCTGCGCCGCTGGCTGCGCGGCGAGACCGACCGTCCCGAGGACCTGCTCGACCACGCCCTCACCCTGGCGCTGCCCCTGCTGCACGACCCGGTCCCGAGCACCCCGAGCGCCCCGACCGTCGTCATCACCGGCGGTGGCGCGGACGTCGAGCAGGTCGTGCGACAGGTGCGCGAGGCGCTCGCCCCGGGGAAGAATCCCGGCCGCGGCGGCCTTGGGTCCCCATGACCTCCGCGCCCGCGCACCTGTCCCCCGAGGCGATCGACCTCATGCTCGACGAGACCGAGACCTGGGCCGTCGTGGGGCTGTCCGGCAACCCGGGGCGCACGGCGTACCAGATCGCCGAGCTGCTCCAGCGACGCGGCAAGCGGATCGTGCCGATCCACCCCTCGGCGCCCACGGTGCTCGGCGAGCAGGGCTACGCGACACTGGCCGACGTCCCCTTCCCGGTCGACGTCGTCGACGTCTTCCGGCGCTCCGAGGACGCCGGGCAGTTCGCCGACGAGGCGGTGGCGATCGGCGCCAAGGGCGTGTGGTTCCAGCTCGGCGTGGTCGACCAGGCGGCGTTCGAGCGCACCCGGGCGGCCGGCGTACCGATGGTCATGGACACCTGTCCCGCCATCGAGTGGCGCAAGCGCGGCTAGCTAGCCCGCACGCAGGCGGCGGCCGGGCCAGCCGACCAGCCACTCCAACGGTCCGCGCCGCCCGGCGGCGGCGAAAGCCGCACCCACCACCAGCACCACGGCGACGTGCAGGCCGAAGGTGTCGGCACGCTCGGCGGGCCACACGTCCGGGGTGCGCATCACCACGTGCAGCGTGTAGAGCGTGAGCGGCATCGCCCCGGCGCCGGCGAGCAGGGTGAGGACGACCCGCCCCGGGCGCGGCACGACCGCGACCAGGGCCAGGCACGCCCCGATCACCACCAGGGCGCTGCCGATGGTCTGGGCCAGGTCGAGCGGCGTGGCCGAGTGGGGCGCGACCACGAGCAGCCACTGCCAGGCGCCGTCCGCCGGGGTCGTGCCGTGCTGGCTGCCAGCCAGCATCGCGAGGAGCTCGTCCTCGGTGGTCGGACGCCACGGCACCAGGGCGTGGCGCACCTCGGGCAGTGACGTGGCGAGGCGGGAGACCGCCGTCGCGAGCAGGGCCAGCGCGGCGCCCTGGACCGCGAGCAGCAGCGGAGTGCGCCAGCCACGGAGGTCGGCCCGGCCCAGGGCCATGCCGGCGAGCAGGTAGGCCAGCCACGGCAGAGCGGGGTACGAGCCCGTCAGCAGCAGCTCACCGACCAGCTGCCCGGGATCGGCCAGCGAGCCGAAGTCCGGGCTGCCCAGGGTCCGGGGCGGCAGCGCGGGCCGGACCAGGTGGGAGAGCAGCGGCGCCGCCAGGGCCCAGACCGCGGCCAGCACCGCCAGGGTGCGCGCCCGCAGGCCCAGGAACGGCAGGCCGAGCAGGAAGAGCACCGCGTAGTACACGAGGATGATCGCCAGGCCCGTCTCCAGCCCGCCCAGGGCCAGGCCGACCAGCGCGACCAGCACCGCGCGCGCCGCCAGGCCGAGACTGGTGCGGACCCGCTCGCGCCCCACCACCGGCTCCCGGCCACCGCTGATCAGCGCCATGCTGAGCCCCGCCAGCACGGCGAACAGCGCCGAGGCCCGCCCGCCGGCGAGCTGCTCGGTGAAGGTGAGCTCGCCCGTCGTCGTACGCGGGTCGAGGACGTGGGTCGCGATCATGCCGACCAGCGCGACGGTCCGCGCCAGGTCGATCCCGACGAGGCGGCCCGGGCGGAGCATCACCGGCCCCGGACGACCGCGCCCTTCGCCTCGGCGGCGGCCTTCAGCTCGGCCTGGAACGCGGTCATCCGCTCCTGCAGCGCCGGGTCCGTCGCGGCGAGGATCCGGACCGCGAGCAGGCCCGCGTTGCGCGCCCCGCCGATCGCGACCGTGGCGACCGGGACGCCCGCCGGCATCTGCACGATCGAGAGCAGGGAGTCCATCCCGTCGAGGTACTTCAGCGGCACCGGGACGCCGATCACCGGCAGCGGGGTGACCGCGGCCAGCATGCCCGGCAGGTGCGCGGCCCCGCCGGCGCCGGCGACGATCACCGACAGGCCGCGACCGGCCGCCTCCTTGCCGTAGGCGAGCATCTCCTCCGGCATCCGGTGCGCCGAGACGACGTCGGCCTCGTAGGCGATGCCGAACTCCTCCAGCGCCTCGGCCGCCAGCTGCATCACCGGCCAGTCGGAGTCGGAGCCCATCACGATGCCCACGCGCGCAGTCATGAGCGGGATCCTAGTGAGTGGGCGCGCGGGGGCTGTCACGGCTCACGGCTCATGTAACTCGGTGTTCGTGTCACTACCTGGGTGCTGTGACCGGTCACGAGTCCCTGGCAGTGACCCGAACACCGAGTTACAAGGGGCCGCGGCCGCTACTCGCTGTGGTTGCCCAGGTCCCCCCGGAACCAGGCCGCCGCGTGGCGGGCCCGCTCGAGACAGTCCTCGAGGTCGTCGCCGTAGGTGTTGACGTGCCCGACCTTCCGGCCGGGGCGCAGGTCCTTGCCGTAGAGGTGGACCCGCAGCCGCGGGTCGCGGGCGAGCGCGTGCGGGTAGCCGTCGTAGAGCCGGCCGACGTCGGGGTTGTGGCCGCCGAGGATGTTGACCATCACGGTCCACCGGGCGCGCGGCTCGGGCGAGCCGAGCGGCAGGTCGAGCGCGGCGCGCAGGTGGTTCTCGAACTGGCTGGTGACGGCGCCGTCCTGCGTCCAGTGTCCGGTGTTGTGCGGGCGCATGGCGAGCTCGTTGATCAGGATCCCGTCGGCGGTCTCGAACAGCTCGACCGCGAGGATGCCGGTGACGCCGAGCTCCCCGGCGATGCGCAGGGCCAGCTCCTGGGCCTCGGCCGCGAGCCGCGGGTCGAGCTCGGGGGCGGGCGCCACCACCTCGGCGCAGATGCCGTCGACCTGCAGCGTCGCCACGACCGGGTACGCCGCCGCCTGCCCGCTGGGCGAGCGGGCCACCAGCGCGGACAGCTCGCGGCGGAAGTCCACGAGCTCCTCGGCCAGCAGGCGCACCCCGGCCTGCTCGGCGGCGGCGAGCGCGGCGGTCGCGTCGGCGGGGGTCCGGGCGAACCAGACGCCCTTGCCGTCGTACCCGCCGCGGGAGGTCTTGAGCACGCAGGGCAGACCGAACTCCTCGACCTCGGCGACCGAGGCGACCACGGCCCAGCGCGGCTGGGGCGCGCCGAGGCGGGACATCGCCTCGCGCATCACGACCTTGTCCTGGGCGTGCACCAGGGCCTCGGGGCCGGGGTGGGCGACGACGCCGTCGGCGGCAAGGGCGCGCAGGTGCTCGGTGGGCACGTGCTCGTGGTCGAAGGTGACGACCGAGCAGCCGGCGGTGACCGCGCGCAGGGTGGCGAGGTCGCGGTAGTCACCGACCTGCTGGTCGGGGATGACCTGCGCCGCCGAGACGCCCTCGGCCTCCGCGAGCAGCCGCAGCGGTACGCCGAGCGCGATCGCGGGCTGGGCCATCATCCGGGCGAGCTGGCCGCCGCCGATGACGGCGATGCGGGGAGAGCGTTCGGTCACCCGCCGGATTCTAGAAGGAGGTGGCGGCGCCGTTCAGGTCGGCCTCGTCGGCCTCGAAGCGCAGCCCCTGGCCGCGGATCGTGGTGATCAGGCGCGGCTGGCGGGTGTCGTCGCCGAGCTTGCGGCGGACCCAGCCGAGGTGGACGTCGATGGTCTTCGAGGACGTCCAGAAGGTCACGCCCCACACCTCGCGCATCAGCTCCTCGCGGGTGACGACCGAGCCGGCGCGGGCGATGAGGGCGTGGACGAGGTCGAACTCCTTGCGCGACAGCAGGACCTCGCGGTCCCCCCTCCACGCGCGCCGGGTCGAGGGGTCGACCCGTACGTCCTGGACCTCGATCACAGGGTCAAGGTAGGGACGGCGACCCCCCGAAGGAGGGGAAATGCCGAGAATTTTGCCTAGCGACGCCTCAGGTCAGGCACGGCGTACCGCAACCGGCTCCACGACGCCGAAGCCGCGCACGGGGCGCGGGGGCAGCGGCCGGGACTCGATCTGGTCCGCGGGCAGGAGGTCCGCGGTGGCGTGGTCGACGATGATCCGGTTGCGGCGGGCGACCTGGGTGAGGCGTGCGGCGAGGTTCACGGGCGGGCCGAACACGTCGCCGAGGCGCAGGACGACGCCGCCGGAGGCGAGGCCGACCCGGACGTCGGGCATCCGGGGGTCGCGGCCGATCACGTTGATGATCCCCTCGGCGGTACGGAAGGCGGCGAGCGGGTCGTCGTTCACGTAGAGCACCGCGTCGCCCATGCTCTTGATGAGCCGGCCCTGCTCCCGGGCGATCACGTCGCCGCAGCGGGCCTCGAAGATCTCCACGAGCTCGCCGATCCGCTCGCGGGTGACCTCGTTCGACAGCGCGGTGAAGCCGACGATGTCGGCGAAGCCGACGCTGAGGTCGGTGGTGTGCGGGTCGGAGTCGACGGCACGCACCGACTGCATGCGGGCCACCGCCGCGGCCAGGTGCCGGCGCCACGAGTAGAGCAGCAGCTCCTCGAAGCGGGTGCCGAAGCGCTCCAGCACCCACGCGGTCGCGTCGCCGCCCTCCTCCCCGCCCTGCTGGGCGAAGGCGTCGTCGACGTGGTGGACCAGCTCGCCGACCTCCCAGTCCGCGAGCCGGGCCATCGACAGGCCGACGCCGCGGGCGACGTTGAGGGCGACGTCGAAGCCGATCACGCCCTGGCCCAGGAGGTCCGCCATCAGCCGCAGCGCCTCGACGTCGGCCTCGGTGTAGGCCCGGGCCTCGCCGTGCTCGGGGAAGCCGAGGGTGCGCCACAGCCGCCGCGCCTGGCCGAGCGGCAGTCCCGCGCGCTCGGCGACCTCGGCGGCGGTGAGCTGCGGCTCCTCCCCGAGGAAGGTCAGCCCGGGGTCGCTGTCAGACACCTTCGTCGCGGCGGGTGGTGGTGCCGGGGCCCTGGTGCAGCTCGTGCAGCAGCTCGTTGAGCTGGCGCTGGGTGGCCTCGACGTGCGGGATGTCGTTGAGCCGGACCATGCCGAACGTCGAGGCGTCCGCGATGAGCAGGCTGCCGCAGCCGAAGGGCCGGTCGATCAGGTTGATCTCGATCGAGATGTCGCTGACCCGGGCCAGCGGGATGTCGTGCCCGCGGCGGGTCAGGATGCCGTTGCGGGTGATCAGCCGGCGGTCGGTGAAGGCGTGCACGGTGGTCAGCCAGATGAAGAACGGGCGCACCGTGAACCACAGGATGCCGAGGATCGCGAGCACCCACACGATCCAGCCCAGCACCTCCTGGAAGCCGTCGTTCTCCAGCTTCACCTGCGCGAAGACCGCGACGGCGAGCAGGAGGACCAGCACCAGGATCGGCACGAACAGCGCCTTGGGGTGCTGGCGGGTGCTGACGATCAGTCGCTCGCCGGGGTTGAGCAGCTTCTTGGAGATGGCCACGGGCAGATCATCCCACCTCGGACGTCAGTCCGTGGCCCGTACGTGCACGACGTCGCCCGCGCCGACCCGCTCCTGGCTGGTGGCGGTCTGCACGACCAGCCGTCCGTCGGGGTCCACGTCGACCGCACGGCCGGTCAGCTCGCCGCCGCCCGGCAGGTCCACCCGCACCTCGCGGCCCAGCGTGGCGCAGTGCGAGCGGTACGACGTCGCGAGCCGCTCCGTGCCCAGGTCGCCGCCCGCCTGCCACACGTCGTAGCCCTCGCGGATGGCCGCGACCACCTCGAGCAGCACCTGGGTGCGGTCCGGGGCACCGGGCGCGGCGACGGCCAGGCTGGTGGCGGTCGCGACGGGGAGCTCCTCGGCGGTCATGGTGACGTTGATGCCCACCCCGATGATCGCCGCCGGGCCGTCGGGGGTGTCCACCCGCTCCACGAGGATGCCGGCGACCTTGCGGTCCCCGTCGAGGAGGACGTCGTTGGGCCACTTCACGCGGGCGTCGTACCCGAGGGCGGTGAGGGCCTTCGCGACGTTGTGCCCCACCAGCAGCGGCAGCCAGGGCCACCGCGCGGCGGGCACGCTGGGGCGCAGCACGAGCGAGAAGGTCACGGCGGTGCCGGGTGGCGTCTCCCAGGTGCGGTCGAGGCGTCCGCGGCCGGCGGCCTGGTGGTCCGCGGCGACCACGAGGCCCTCCGCGGCACCGGCGCGGGCGCGCTCGCCGGCGACCTCGTTGGTGGAGGGGGCCACGGGCAGGAGCTCGAGGCTCAGGCCGGGCGTCAGGGCGAAGGCCGCGGCGATCCGTTCCCCGTCGAGGGGTCCACGGTCCGGGTGCTGGGTCGAGCCGAGAGTCACGGGCACTACCCTGTCGCAGCAGGCGCCCTGAGGAAACCCCGGGGTGCTGGAGAACGAGGAGGCCCCCTTGACCGCCCAGCCGCAGCCGGCAGAGATCGACCTTCACACGACGGCAGGAAAACTCGCCGACCTGGAGCGTCGTACCGACGAGGCAGTGCACGCTCCCGCCGCCAAGGCGCAGGAGAAGCAGCACGCCAAGGGGCGCAAGACCGCCCGTGAGCGGATCGAGCTGCTCTTCGACGAGGGCAGCTTCGTCGAGCTCGACGAGTTCGCCCGCCACCGCTCCACCGCCTTCGGGCTGGAGAAGACCCGGCCGTACGGCGACGGCGTGATCACCGGCTACGGCACCGTCGAGGGCCGCCAGGTCTGCGTGTTCTCCCAGGACTTCACCGTCTTCGGCGGCTCGCTGGGCGAGGTCTACGGCGAGAAGATCACCAAGGTCATGGACCTGGCAATCAAGACCGGCTCCCCGATCATCGGGATCAACGAGGGCGCCGGCGCCCGCATCCAGGAGGGCGTCGTCTCCCTGGGCCTGTACGGCGAGATCTTCAAGCGCAACGTGCACGCCTCCGGCGTCATCCCGCAGATCAGCCTGATCATGGGCAACTGCGCGGGCGGCCACGTCTACTCCCCCGCGGTCACCGACTTCACGATCATGGTCGACCAGACCTCGGCGATGTTCATCACCGGCCCCGACGTCATCAAGACCGTCACCGGCGAGGACGTCACGATGGAGGAGCTCGGCGGCGCCCGGGCGCACAACACCAAGTCCGGCAACGCGCACTACATGGCCTCCGACGAGGACGACGCCATCGAGTACGTCAAGGCGCTGCTGTCGTTCCTGCCGCTGAACAACCTCGACGAGGCCCCGGCGTACGACGAGGTGGCCGACCTGGTCGCGAACGAGACCGACCTGGCGCTCGACACCCTCATCCCGGACTCCCCGAACCAGCCCTACGACATGCACGACGTCATCGGCGCCGTGGTCGACGAGGGCGACTTCCTCGAGGTCCAGCAGCTGTTCGCCCCGAACATCATCACCGGCTACGGCCGGGTCGAGGGCCGCCCGGTCGGCATCGTGGCCAACCAGCCGATGCAGTTCGCCGGCACCCTCGACATCGACGCCTCGGAGAAGGCCGCCCGGTTCGTGCGGTTCTGCGACGCGTTCAACATCCCCGTGCTGACCTTCGTCGACGTCCCCGGCTTCCTGCCCGGCGTCGACCAGGAGCACCTCGGGATCATCCGCCGCGGCGCGAAGCTGATCTACGCCTACGCCGAGGCCACCGTCCCGCTCGTCACGATCATCACCCGCAAGGCCTACGGCGGCGCGTACGACGTGATGGGCTCCAAGCACCTCGGCGCCGACATCAACCTGTCGTGGCCCACCGGCCAGATCGCGGTCATGGGCGCCCAGGGCGCGGCCAACATCGTGCACCGCAAGACGCTCGCGGCCGTCGAGGCCGAGGGCGGCGACGTCGAGGCCCGCCGTGCGGAGCTCATCGACGAGTACGAGACCACCCTCGCCAACCCCTACATCGCGGCCGAGCGCGGCTACATCGACGGCGTCATCAAGCCGTCCGAGACCCGCGCCGAGGTCGTGAAGGCGCTGCGCCTGCTGCGCACCAAGCGCGAGTCGCTGCCGCCGAAGAAGCACGGGAACATCCCGCTGTGAGCACCGAGGAGCAGACCGAGGCGGCGGCGCCCGAGGCGCCGCTGCTCCGGATCGTCACCCCGGACACCACGCCCGAGGAGATCGCCGCGATCGTCGCGGTGTTCGCGGCGCTGGGTGGCGGCGCGCCCGCCCCCGAGCCGCCGCGCTCGGAGTGGGCCTCCCCCGAGCGCGGGGTGCGCTCGTTCCCCGGCCGCGGGCTGCACGCGGGCCGGGGCGCCTGGCGGGCGAGCGGCCTGCCGCGCTGACGCACCGCACGCCGCGCACCGGACGAATCTGTCGCCGATCCGCACGCTGCACGACAGGTTCGTCAGGTGCGCGGCGCACCGGAGCGGTCAGGCGCGCAGCTCGCGCACGCGCAGCCCGTCGAACCTGCGGTAGTCGCGGTCGAAGGTGACCACGGTGGCGCCGTACGTCGCGGCACAGGCGGCGACGTAGGCGTCGGTGACCAGGTCGCCGCGGGCCGAGGCGTCCGCGCCGATCCGGGCGAACTCCTCGAAGGTGCGCGGGTGCGCCTGCCAGCTCACGTGGTGCGGCTGGCTCCTGACCGCGTCGATGAAGGCCCACACCTCGTCGAAGGCGGCCGGCTCGCCGAACATGCGCTGGCTGGAGACGATCCGGGCGAACCCGATCCACACCAGGTCCGGCACGGCGAAGGGCTCCCCCGCGTCCGTGGACCTCTCCCACCAGTCGGCCGCAGCGGCGTGGAGGGTGTGGTCGGACCGGAAGAGCGGGATCAGGACGTTGACGTCAGGGATGTTCACGACGCATCAGCGCGGCGGTGGCCGCGTCCTCCTCGGCGTCCATCGCGTCGTAGAGCGAGGCGTTGCTGGTGGGGTCGATCCCCGGACGCAGACCACCCCTCCCCCGGAAAACGGGGAGGGGTGGGCCGGCCGGCATCGGGTCGTCGGCGGCGACGAGGTAGCGGCGCAGGGCCTCCTCGACCAGGTCGCCGAGGGTGGTCCCGCGCTCGTGGGCGCGGCGCTTCGCCGTCTCCAGGAGCCCGTCGTGCACGTTGACCGTCGTCCGCATGTGATGACGCTAGCATCACCTGCGGCGCATCACCTGCATCACTTCTCGGCGAAGAACACCCGGAGGTCCGCGACGACGTCCTCGGGCACCTCCAGGGCGGCGAAGTGCCCGCCCCTGCCGAACTCCGACCAGTGCGCGATGTTCGCGTTGTCGCGCTCGGCCAGCGAGCGGATGGTCTGGAAGTCGTCCTTGAAGACCGCCACGCCGATCCGGCCGGTGCTGACGACCGGCTCGGCGCCGGAGTGCTGCTCCTCGTAGTGGTAGCGGGCGGCCGAGCCGTAGGTGTTGGTCAGCCAGTAGAGGGTGGCCTGGGCGAGCACCTGCTCGGGGGTCACCAGGCTGGTGCCGTTGCCGAAGCTCTCGAACAGCTCGCTGTAGGCGAGCACGGCGACCGGGGAGTCGGCGAGGCCGGCGGCGACCGTCTGCGGGCGGGTGCCGTTCATGGAGTTGTAGCCGCCGACCGACTGGAACCACTGCATGTGCTCGAGCGCGGCGTACTCCTTCGGGCCGAAGCCCTCGAACTCCGCCGGGTCGCCCGAGGGGAAGGAGAACAGGTGCAGCACGTGCGCGCCCCGGAACCCCTCCGGGTCCGCGACCGCGAGCTCACGGCCGACCATCGCGCCGCCGTCGCTGCCGTGGATGCCGTAGGCGTCGTAGCCCAGGCGCCGCATCAGCACGTCGTACGCCGCCGCGACCCGCTTCATCGTCCAGCCGGTGTCGACGACGGGTGTCGACCAGCCGAAGCCGGGCATCGAGGGGATGACGAGGTGGAAGGCCTGGTCGGCGCTGCCGCCGTGCGCCTCGGGGTCGACCAGCGGGTCGATCATGTCGAGGAAGTCGAGCACCGAGCCCGGGTAGGTGTGGGCGAGCAGGAGCGGCGTGGCGTCGGCGTGGGCGGAGCGGACGTGCAGGAAGTGGATGCGCTGGCCGTCGATCTCGGTGACGAAGTTGTCGTAGGCGTTGAGGCGGGCCTCGACGGCGCGCCAGTCGAAGCTCTTCCACTGCTCGACCATCGAGCGCAGGTAGGACTCGGGAGTGCCGTAGTCCCAGGAGTCGCCGGGCACGGCGGGCGCGAAGCGGGTGCGGTCGAGGCGGGCACGGAGGTCCTCGAGGTCGGTGGCGGCGATGTCGATGACGAAGGGCGTGATCTGGTTCATGCCACGGACGTTAGGAGCCATACCGGAACGGTTCTTTCCTGTTAGAACGACCCTGTGCAGAAAACTTCGGGACGTGTCCTCGCCCTGCTCGGGCTGCTCCAGTCGAAGGTCGAGTGGACCGCTCCGGAGCTGGCCGAGCGGCTCGCGGTGACCGAGCGGACGGTGCGCAACGACGTGGCCCGGCTGCGCGACCTCGGCTACCCGGTGGAGGCCGCGCGCGGGCGGGCCGGGCACTACCGGCTCGGAGCCGGCGCCAAGCTGCCGCCGCTGCTGCTCGACGACGAGGAGGCGGTCGCCGTGGCCGTCGGGCTGCGCACGGTGACCGGGGTGGCGGGCTTCGAGGACAGCGGCGGCCGGGCGCTCACCAAGCTCGAGCACGTGCTCCCCGACCGGCTGCGCCGCCACCTCGCGAGCCTGCGGGAGGCGACCGAGGCCGGCCCGGCCAACACCGACTCCAACGTCGCGGACCCGGAGGTCGACCCGGGGGTGCTCACCGAGATCGCCGCCGCCGTCCGCGACCACCGCGGCCTGCGCGCGTTCTACGGCGCGGGCCCCGAGGAGGACCGGGAGCGGATCGAGATCGAGCCGTACCGCCTGGTGGCCTGGCAGCGACGGTGGTTCGTGGTGGGCCGCTCACCGGAGTCCGGGGCGTGGGCGCCGTACCGGGTGGACTGGCTGACGCTGCGCCTGCCCGGCGGGCGCACCTTCACCCCGGCCGCGCTGCCCGGCGACCTCACCGAGCTCGTCGTCCGCGAGGTGGCCCGGACCGGCTGGTCGGTGCACGCCCGCCTGGTCATCGACGCGCCCGCCGAGGAGGTGCTGGCCCGGATCAACCCCGCGGTCGGCGTCGTCGAGCCGCGCCCCGACGGGCGCAGCGTGCTGGTCACCGGCGGCGACAGCCTGGAGGTCGTCGCGGTGTGGATCGGGATGCTCGGCATCGACTTCACCGTCGAGTCGCCGCCGGCGCTCGTGGACCACCTGCGGGTCCTCGCCGAGCGATATGCGGGTGCCGTCGTCGGGTCCGCGTCCTAGGGTCGGTGCCATGACGCGACCCGTGGACGCCCGGACCGACCAGTTCGTCGAGGACCTCGCCGCCCTCGACCCGATCACCGCGACCTTCGCCGGGATCGCCGGCCGCGACGGCGAGCTGCCCGACCTCTCCCCCGACGGCTTCGCCGCCCGCGAGGAGCTGCACCGCACCGCCCTCGCCGAGGTCGCCGCGCTGGAGGCGTCCGACGAGCGCGAGCAGGTCGCCAAGGACGCCTTCCTGGAGCGGGTCGGCCTCACCGTCGAGCGGGCCGAGGCCGGTGTCGAGCGCAGCGAGTTCTCCGTGATCAGCAGCGCGATCCATGCCGTGCGCGAGGTCTTCGACCTGATGCCCACCGAAACCGCCGAGCACTGGGACGCCATCGGCTCGCGCCTGGCCGCGATCCCCGCCGCCCTCGACGGCTACCGCACCACGCTGCTCGACGAGGCGGACCACGGTCGCCTCTCCGCCCGGCGCCAGTACGCCGAGGTGGCCGCCCAGGTCCGTGGCTGGACCGGCCAGGAGGGCACCGCGGGCGACTACTTCCTGCGGGCCGTGGCCGCGGCCCCCGAGCCGGTCCGCGACGGGCTGACCAAGGCGGCGGAGGCGGCGTCCGCGGCGTACGCCGAGTTCGGGCGGTTCGTGGAGACCGACCTCCAGCCGCAGGGTCGCGAGGTCGACGGGGTCGGCCGCGAGACCTACGCGCTCGCCTCCCGCTACTTCCTCGGCGCCACGGTCGACCTCGAGGAGACCTACGCCTGGGGCTGGGAGGAGCTCAAGCGGATCGAGGACGACATGGCCGCGACCGCCCAGCGGATCGTGCCCGGAGGCAGCGTCGCCGACGCGGTCGCCGCCCTCGACGCCGACCCGGCCCGCGACCTCGGCAGCCGCGAGGCCTTCCAGGAGTGGATGCAGGGCCGCTCCGACGAGATCCTGCGCGCCTTCGACGGCGTGCACTTCGACATCGCCGAGCCGATCCGCACCCTCAGCTGCCGCGTCGCACCGGTCAACGACGGCGGCGCCTGGTACTCCCCGCCCTCGGAGGACTTCTCCCGTCCGGGGACCATGTGGTTCTCGTTCACCGACGACAACAAGTACTTCTCGACATGGCGCGAGACCACCACCGTGTTCCACGAGGGCGTGCCCGGCCACCACCTCCAGTGCGCCCAGGTCGTGCACCAGGCCGAGCTGCTCAACCGGTGGCAGCGGCTGCTGTGCTGGGTCAGCGGGCACGGCGAGGGCTGGGCGCTGTACGCCGAGCGGCTGATGGACGAGCTCGGCTACTTCGCCGACCCCGGCGAGCGCCTCGGCTTCCTCGACATGCAGGGCTTCCGGGCGGCGCGGGTCATCGTCGACATCGGCGTCCACCTCGGCCTGGAGGTCCCGCGCGACAACCCGTTCGGCTGGCGGCCCGGCGAGGTCTGGGACGCCGACCGGGTCTTCGAGTTCATGCGGGCCCACTCGCGGATGGACGACGGCTCGCTGCGGTTCGAGGTGAACCGGTACCTCGGCTGGCCGGGCCAGGCTCCGTCGTACAAGGTCGGGGAGCGGATCTGGCTCGACGCCCGCGCCGACGCACGGGCCCGGCACGGCGACGCCTTCGACCTCAAGGCGTTCCACACCGCCGCGCTCAACCTCGGCTCGATCGGCCTGGACCCGCTGAAGGCCGCGCTCGGTCGGTTGTGACCACCCTCGACCCGGAGCAGGCGCGGCGGATCGCGGTCCGCGCGCAGCTGCTCGACGCCTCCCCCGGCCGGTCGGTCGCGGAGGTCGTCGAGGAGCTGACCCTGCTCCAGGTCGACCCGACCGCCGCGATCGCACCGAGCGTGGACCTGGTGCTGTGGTCGCGGCTGGGCGCGGAGTACGAGCCCTCGGACCTCACCTTCGCGATCGAGACCGAGCGCGCCCTGGTCGAGCACTCCTCCTACGTCCGGCCCGTCGACGACATCGGCCTGGTGCTCGCCACCCTGCCGAGCGAGCTGCACCCCCGCGTGCACGAGTGGCTGGCCGCCAACGCGGGCTTCCGCGCCGACGTGCTGGCGCTGCTCGCCGCCGAGGGTCCGCGGACCGCCGCCGAGGTCCCGGACACCTGCCAGGTGCCCTGGGCCTCCAGCGGCTGGAACAACGACAAGAACGTCAACCGCCTGCTCGAGCTGCTGACCCTCGTCGGCGACGTCGCCGTCAGCGGGCGGCGCGGACGGCTGCGGGTCTACGACCTGGCCGAGCGGGTCTACCCGGCGGACCTCGCCGTCCCGTCGTACGACGAGGCGAGGGCGCTGCTCGACCAGCGGCACCTGGCCGCGCTCGGCCTGGCCCGCGAGGCCGGCGCGGGTGCGGCCGGCGTCCCGGTCACCGTGCTGGGCCTGCCCGGCCGCTGGCGGGCCGACCCGGACGCGCTGGCCGCCGTGGACGCGCCGTTCGCGGGCCGGTGCGCCCTCCTGTCGCCGTTCGACCGGCTCGTGTCCGACCGGGACCGGGTGCAGGAGCTGTTCGGCTTCACCTACGTGCTCGAGATGTACAAGCCCGCGGCGCAGCGGCGGTGGGGCTACTTCGCGCTTCCGGTGCTGCACGGGGACCGGCTCGTGGGCAAGCTCGACGCCAAGGCCGACCGCAGGGCCGGGGTGCTGCGGGTGCACGCGGTGCACGAGGACGGCGTGTGGTCGCCGGAGACCGGCGAGGCCGTGGCGGCGGAGATCGAGGCGCTGGGCGGCTGGCTGGGGCTCGAGGTCGTGCGCGGCTAGGGTCCGGGCACCTTGTGTCGGGGGTCGGGCGCATGCTGCGCGCATGACTCTCGGGACCCACCTCGTGCACCTGACCTGGGGCACCTGGCTCACCTCGTCGGGCTTCGGCGGGACGGCGGCCGTGGTCGCCGCCTGCATCGCGTTCCTCGCGGCGTCCCGCTCCGTGCGCGGGCAGCGGGAGACCGCGCGCAAGCAGCAGTGGTGGGACCGGGCCCGGTGGGCGCTCGACCTGACGCTGTCGGAGGAGAGCCTGCGCCGCGAGGTCGGCATCGGCGTGCTGGACGCGTTGGGCAGCAGCGAATTCGCCGACGAGCACGAGGTCGACCTCGTCGAGGCCGCCATCCGCCCAACGCTCCTCGCCGCCCTCCCGCACGCTCCTGGCCCGGACCCGCCTCGTGAGGCACACTGGACATCCCGGGACGGTCGACCGTCACGGGACACCGACGGAGGTGACGCTGATGGCTGACCAGCACCCGGCCCAGACGCTGCCGGAGCGCTACCGCGACGTCACGCGCTCCGAGGCACGCGCGGCCGCACGCCTCCAGGTGAAGATCGACCGTCGCCGAGGGACCGAGACGCCGCAATGGATCAGGGACCTCGCCGACAGCGACATCCCCTGGCCGACGCCTCGCTAGCGCCCGCCGGCGTACTGCTCCGCGGTGTAGGTGATGCTCGATCCCGTCGCGGGGTCGGTCACCACGACCTGGCGCTCGACGGCCGACCAGTCGACCTCGAGCCGGTCGCCCGCGGCGCTCGCGCTGAAGGGGTAGGCCGCCACGAAACGGTAGTCGTCCGCCTGTCCGTCGCGCACCGGCGCGATCTCGAGGTAGGTGCGCTCGGAGTGCGCGGGCGTGGCCGGGTAGCGGCTGACCACGACGCAGTAGCCCTGCAGACCGGACAGCGTGGCGTCGCTCGCGCAGTCCTTCCACAGCTCGTCGCGGCCCCAGCCGTCGGCGGCCTTGAGCCCGAGCCAGACGACGCCGAGGACCAGGAGCAGGGCGCCGGCGCTCACCACGCCGGAGAGGAGGGCCACCTTCGTGCGGGTCACGCCAGCCACCCTGCCCCGCGTGACGGCGCACGAACCCCGGACGGGCCGGCTCAGTAGGGTGGCGGCGTGCCGAACCTCGTCCTGGCCTCCGCCTCCCCCGCCCGGCTGGCGACGCTGCGCAGCGCCGGCTTCGCCCCGCAGGTGATCGTGTCGGGCGTCGACGAGTCGCAGGTGAGCGGCGTACCGCCGGCCGAGCTGGCGCTGCGCCTCGCCGAGCTGAAGTGTGCCGCGGTGGCGGACGGCGAGGGACTGCCGGACGAGCCGCTGGTGCTCGGCTGCGACTCGGTGCTGGAGCTGGACGGGGAGGCGCTCGGCAAGCCGGGCGACCCGGAGGAGGCGGTACGCCGCTGGCAGGCCATGCGCGGGCGATCAGGGGTGCTGCAGACCGGGCACTGCCTGCGCGACGTCGCGGCCGGGCGGCAGGCGGCGGCGACGGCGTCGACCGTCGTGCACTTCGCCGACGTGAGCGACGAGGAGATCGCGGCGTACGTCGCGACGGGCGAGCCCCTGCACGTCGCGGGCGCGTTCACCGTCGACGGCCTCGGCGGCGGCTTCGTCACCGGCATCGAGGGAGACCACCACAACGTGGTCGGCGTCAGCCTGCCGCTGTTGCGCGGGCTCGTCCAGGAGCTCGGCCACCGGTGGACCGACCTCTGGGCACGCTGAGCCGCCTCGCCGCGGCACTCGCCGTCCTGCTGGCCGCGGGCGCCGGCGTCCCGGCAGCGGCCGCCGATCCCGGTCCTGCCCTGGCCGGTACGCCGGTCACCGGGTCGCCGAGCGGTGCGAAGGCGCCGCCGCTGCGCACCGGCCGCTACCTGGACCGCCTGCCCGCGACGGGCGCGCTGCACTACCGGCTGCCGCGGACGGCGACCGGGAGCACGTTCCACGTCGCGGTGCTCTTCGTCGGGGTCGGCGACTCGGTCGGCGAGGGGATCCGGATCCAGGTCGGGACGACGGCCGGCGACCAGGGGTGCGGCAGCGGCGGGGTGTTCCGCCCGACGCTCGGCGAGACCGACCCCGTGCTGTTCGCCTCGGTGACCTCCTGGACCGATGTCGACGACCACCCCTGCGCGGTCGCGCCCACCCTCCACCTCACGGTCGGTGCGCCCGACGACGACGCGGACGCCGGGCGCAGGTTCGAGATCCTGGTCTACGAGGAGCCGCCGCTCACCGACTTCAACCTGGACCTGCTGCCGTCACCCGAGCCGGTGCCCTGGACGAGCGCGCGTCCGGCGCCGCGCCCGCGCCGCGTGACCGCGGGGACGACGCCGACGAACGCGCCGGTGGTGGCGGACGGGAGCTACCGGGTGAGCCTGCGGCCGGGACGCACCCGCGTGCTCGCCGTACCGCTGGACTGGGACCAGACCTTCCAGGTCCAGCTCGACGCCCGGCTGCCGGCCGGGGCGCCGGCGCCCGAGGGCGTCGCGGTCGACGTCGTCTCGCCGCTGCTCGGCACGAGCCAGCTTCCGTTCACGACCGACCGGCCGCGCAGCTGGCGGGTGCCGGGCCCGGAGGGCGGAGCGCTGCGGCTGGGCGCGCAGACGCAGGTGGTGGCGTACGCCAACCGCGACTCCTACGACGTGGCGGTGACCAGCGAATCGCTCGCGGGCATCCACTACGTGCTGGTGGGCTGGACCGGCACCGAGGGCGCCGCCGCGGACCTCGCCGTCCCGGCGACCCTCACCCTGCGGACCAGCGGCACGCCGGGCGACGGCGTGCCGGCGTACACCCCGGTGGACGGGCTGGTCGGCCCGCAGCCGGCCTCCCGGCTGGTCGACGGCACGCTGACGGCGCCTCCGGCGAGCGCACCGGAGGAGGACGCGAGCGACGACACCGACGGCTCCGGACCCGATCGCCGGGTCCTGGCGGGTGGTGCGGCAGGAGCGGTCCTGGTGCTCGCGGTGGTGCTGCTGCGGCGGCGCACCCGTGGCCATCCGCACGCCGGCGCCGGGCGTCCGCTGGGCCGGCACGATCCCGGCGGCCGGCACCGCGGCTAGCGACCCCGGGGCCGCGGAGGTGACCCGGCGAGGTGCCCCACACACCGCCGCCGGGTCGGGTTGTCCCACCTCCAGACTGCCCGTTGGGACAGACCTGGGCAAGTCAGGGGTGGCGCGCGGTCACTCCACGGGCAGGCCGAGACCCCGCGCGATGAGCATCCGCTGGACCTCCGAGGTGCCCTCGCCGATCTCGAGGATCTTGGCGTCGCGGTAGAAGCGTGCGACGGGGTACTCCTCCATGAAGCCGTAGCCGCCGAAGACCTGGGTCGCGATCCGGGTTGCGGTCACCGCCGACTCGGAGGTGTAGAGCTTGGCGACGGAGGCGGCCTGCTTGAACTCCTTCATCGAGGGCCCGCCGCCGCCGAGCATCGCGTCCTTCATGGCCGCGGCGCGGTAGGTCAGCAGCCGCGAGGCGTGCAGCATGACCTCGAGGTCGGCGATCTGGAAGGCGACGCCCTGCTTGCGCCCGATCGGGCCGCCCATGGTCTGGCGGTCGAGGGCGTACTCCACGCTGAGGTCCACGCAGGCCTGGATCAGGCCGACGGCGAGCGCCGCGATCGCGACCCGGCCGTCGTCGAGGGTGGCGAGGAACTGCGCGTAGCCGCGCCCCCGCTCGCCCAGCAGGTTGGCCTCCGGCACCCGGCAGTCGGTGAACGTCAGCGGGTGGGTGTCGGAGATGTGCCAGCCGAGCTTGTCGTACGCCGGCTCCGCGACGAAGCCGGGCGTGCCGGCGGGCACCACGATGGTGGAGATCTCCGGCTTGCCCGCCTCCGAGACGCCGGTGCGGGCGGTGACCGTCACCAGGGAGGTGATCGCCGAGCCGGAGTTGGTGATGAACTGCTTGCCGCCGTTGATCACCCACTCCCCCGAGGCCGGGTCCTGCTCGGCGCGGGTCCTGGTGGCGCCCGCGTCGGAGCCGGCGCCGGGCTCGGTCAGCCCGAAGCCCGCGAGCCGCTGCCCGGCGACCAGGTCCGGCAGCCACTGCGCCTTCTGCTCCGCGGTGCCGTAGGTCAGGATCGGGTTGATGCCGAGGCCGACGCCGGCCTCGAGGGTGATGCCCATCGACTGGTCCACCCGGCCGAGCTCCTCGATGGCCAGGCACAGCGAGGTGAAGGGCCCGTCCGCGGCATCGAGCCCGGCCCCGCCGTACTCCTCGGGCGCGGTCAGGCCGAACAGGCCCAGCTCGCCCATCCGCTGCACGACGTCGGTCGGGAAGTGGTGTGACTTGTCCCACTCCGCGACGTGGGGGCGGATGGTCGCCTCGGCGAAGTCGCGCACCGTGCGGCGGAACTCCTCGTGCTCACGGGACAGCTCGAACGGGGTCATGGCGCCCATCCTAGGCCCGGAGGTTAGCGTTTGTTAACCACGTTCGAGGGGGCGGCGGGCACGGGCGGCGGCTGACCGCTGGGCGGGACGCGGTCCGGGGGTCGCGAGAGGTACGTCCTAGACTCCGCTGTTGGCGTGCGATCCGTCGCCACCGACCGCCCGACAGGAGTAACCGTGACCCAGTCCGTGCAGCCGCTGCGCAAGGTCCTCATCGCGAACCGCGGCGAGATCGCCGTCCGGGTGATCCGGGCCGCGAAGGACGCCGGCATCGCCAGCGTGGCGATCTACGCCGAGCCTGACGCCAACGCACTGTTCGTACGGCTGGCCGACGAGGCCTACTCCCTGGACGGCTCCACGCCGGCCGACTCCTACCTGGTCATCGAGAAGATCATCGACGTCGCGAAGAAGTCCGGCGCCGACTCCGTCCACCCCGGCTACGGCTTCCTCGCCGAGAACGCCGACTTCGCCCAGGCCGTCCTCGACGCCGGGCTGATCTGGATCGGCCCCCCGCCCGCGGCGATCGAGGGTCTCGGCGACAAGGCCAAGGCCAAGCAGATCGCCCTCGCCGCCGGCGCGCCGCTGGCCCCCGGCCTCAAGGACGCCGTCGAGAGCGCCGACGAGATCGTCGCGTTCGCGAAGGAGCACGGCCTCCCCGTCGCCATCAAGGCGGTCTTCGGCGGCGGTGGCCGCGGCCTCAAGGTCGCGCGCACCCTCGAGGAGATCCCCGAGCTCTACGAGTCCGCGACCCGCGAGGCGATCGCCGCCTTCGGCCGCGGCGAGTGCCTGGTCGAGAAGTTCCTCGACAAGCCCCGCCACGTGGAGACCCAGTGCCTGGCCGACTCCCACGGCAACGTCGTGGTCGTCTCCACCCGCGACTGCTCCCTGCAGCGCCGCCACCAGAAGCTCGTCGAGGAGGCCCCCGCCCCCTTCCTGACCGACGAGCAGAACCAGCGCCTCTACGAGTCCTCCAAGGCCATCCTCAAGGAGGCCGGGTACGTCGGGGCCGGCACGTGCGAGTTCCTCGTCGCCGCCGACGGCACCATCTCCTTCCTCGAGGTCAACACCCGCCTCCAGGTCGAGCACTGTGTCTCCGAGGAGGTCACCGGCATCGACCTGGTCCGCGAGATGTTCCGCATCGCGGCCGGCGAGGAGCTCGGCTACGACGACCCCGAGATCCGCGGCCACTCCATCGAGTACCGGATCAACGCCGAGGACGGCGGCAACAACTTCATGCCCGCCCCGGGCACGCTGACCAAGTGGAACCCGCCGCAGGGCCCCGGCATCCGCGTCGACGGCGGCTACGTCAACGGCGAGACCATCCCCGGCGCGTTCGACTCCCTCATCGCGAAGCTGATCGTCACCGGTCGCGACCGCACCCAGGCCATCGAGCGCTCCCGTCGCGCGATCGCCGAGTTCGAGGTCGACGGCATGCCCACCGCGCTGACCTTCGACGAGGTCATCGTCAACGACCCCGCCTGGGTCGCGGCGTCCAACCCGACCGGCGAGGGCTCCTTCGACGTCTACACGACGTGGATCGAGACCGAGTTCGACAACCAGATCGAGCCCTACAAGGGAACGGCCGGTGAGGCCGAGGAGCCCGACGAGAAGCAGAAGGTCGTCGTCGAGGTCGGCGGCAAGCGGATCGAGGTCGTCCTGCCCGCCGGGCTCGGCGGCCTGGGTGCCGGGGCGGCCGGCTCCGCCGCGGGCGGAGCGAAGAAGCCGAAGCGCGCCGGTGGCAAGAAGGCCGGCGCCGCGGCGTCCGGCGACTCCGTCACCAGCCCGATGCAGGGCACCATCGTCAAGGTCGCCGTCACCGAGGGCCAGGAGGTCGCCGAGGGCGACGTCGTGGTCGTCCTGGAGGCGATGAAGATGGAGCAGCCGCTCAAGGCCCACAAGGCCGGCACCATCACCGGGCTCACCGCCGAGGTCGGCGCCACCGTCGGCAACGGCGAGGTCGTCGCCGAGATCAAGGACTGAGCCCCGGCTCCGTTGCCTAGGGTGGAGGCCATGACGCGCGAGGACGTGGCCTTCCCCTCCGGCGACGGCACCTGCAGCGGCTGGCTCTACACGCCGGCGCACGCGGCGACGCCGGGTCCGGTCGTCGTCCTGGCGCACGGTCTCGGCGGCGTCAAGGAGATGCGCCTGGACGCCTTCGCGGAGCGCTTCGCCGCGGCGGGCTACCGGTGCCTCGTCTTCGACTACCGCCACTTCGGCGCCAGCAGCGGTGAGCCGCGCCAGCTGCTCGACATCGGACGGCAGCTCGAGGACTGGAGCAGCGCCGTTGCCCACGCCCGGACCCTCGACGGCGTCGACCCCGACCGGGTGGTCCTGTGGGGCACCTCCTTCGGCGGCGGTCACGTGCTGCGCACCGCGGCCCGGGACCCCCGGGTCGCGGCGGTCGTCTCCCAGTGCCCCTTCACCGACGGGCTGGCCTCGACCCTCGCCATCGCGCCGACGACCTCGGCGAAGGTCACCGCGCTGGCGCTGCGCGACGTCGTCGGGGCCCGCCGGGGCCGGGCACCGCTGATGGTGGCGACCTACGGCCCGCCCGGCGCGACGGCCCTGATGACGTCGCCGGACTCCGCTCCCGGGGTCCAGGCACTCATTCCCGCGGGCCTCGAGGTGCGTTCCGACGTCGCCGCCCGGTTCGCGCTCGACATCGTCCGGTACTTCCCGGGTCGCGACGCCCGGCGCATCACCGCGCCGGTGCACTTCGCGGTCTGCGAGGACGACGCGGTCGCGCCGACCCAGGCGACCCTGCGCCACGCCGCCAAGGCGCCCCGGGGTGAGATCCGGATGCAGTCGGGCGGCCACTTCGACATCTACGTCGGCGAGGACTTCGAGCGCAACGTCGCCGAGCAGCTCACCTTCCTCGCCCGGCACGTGCCGGCGCACGGCTGAGCGCCCCGTCAGGCGGTACGACGCCCCGGGTCGACCTCGTCCCAGCGGACCGCGCGGGCGCGCCCGTGCGCCTTGGCCTGGTAGAGCGCCTCGTCTGCACGCGCGATCGCGACCTCGATGTCGTCGCGCGCCCGCACCGGCGCGATGCCGAGGCTGACGGTGGACCCGGCGCCGGCGTACCGCTCCCCGACCGCCGCGGCCACCCGGTCCGCCTCGCCGGCGGGCGCCAGCAGCACGAACTCGTCGCCGCCGAGCCGGCCGACCAGGCCCTCCGGGCCGACGACCTCCTCGCAGACCTCGGCGAAGTGACGCAGCGCCTCGTCACCGGCGGCGTGCCCGTGGCCGTCGTTGAGCGCCTTGAAGTCGTCGAGGTCGGCGGCCAGCACCGCCATCGGGCCGCCGTGCCAGCCCCGGTCGATCTCGCGCTGGGCGGTGCGCAGGAACTCCTCGCGGTTGAGCAGGCCGGTCAGGCCGTCGCGGGTGGCGCGCACCCGCAGGTCGGAGGTCTGCTGGGCGTGACCGAGGGTGGCCATGCTGAAGGTCACCACCACGAGCAGCAATAGCGTGAGCAGCGTGGTGGGCTGCGGGCCGAACCCGGCCACGAAGACCGGGTGCTCGGCACCGACGGCGATGAAGACGAGAGCACGCAGCAGGTAGAACACCGCGATGGCACCGGAGGTGAGCGCCATCGAGCGCACGGCGAAGTCGACCGGCGCCTGGCCCACGTCCGGCTCGGCCGCGCGTTCGCGGAGCAGGGAGCGCAGCTCCCACGACGAGCAGCCGACGAGCCCCGCCATCCCGAGCAGGTACGCCGCGCCGCCGGTCCACACGTCGTGGGCCGGGTCGTCGAGCACGGAGACCACGAGCACCACCGTCGGCACGGGGAGCAGCTGGCGGAGCCGGACCGGGCGGTCGCTGAGCGAGCGGGCGGCCGCCCACACGCCCCCGGCACCGAGCACGCCGATGGTGTTGCCGAGCGGGTTGGCGACGACCTGGACCGGGGTGCCGTTGCCGAGGTACAGCGAGGCGCCGACGACGAAGCAGGCCAGCGAGAAGCACCACCAGCCGCTGTAGGCCGAGCGGGTGTTGCGGTAGGTCGCGAAGTAGAAGAGCACGAGCACGCACGTCGCCACGAGCCCGAAGGCGACGCGGAGGGTGAACGTGTCCAGCACCCGTCCAGGTTAGGCAGGCGCGCGGGCGTGCGGCACGCGAATGTGACGGAGGTACCCGGATGCGGGAACAGTGCCGGAACGGGCTACCCCTCGGGACCCACCAGGAGGACCAGACGGCCGGGACCAAGGTCCCGCCCGTCCCGGCCGTAGGCTCTGCGCGTGAACGACCTGCGCGACCCCCGGCACCGGGTCAGCCCCCGGGCCCGCACCCTGTGGCAGCTCGAGGCCGCTCTGGAGGCGCTCGTCGCGGTGGCCGCGGCGGTCGTCGCGGCTCTCGTGTGGCTGCCCGACGGCTGGCGCTGGGCGGTGGTCGCGGCAGCCGTGCTGGCGGCGGGAGGCGCGGCCCTCGTCGTACCGCTGTGGCGCTATCGGGTGCACCGCTGGGAGGTCTCGGCGACCGCGGTCTACACCCAGCGCGGCTGGTGGGCCCGCGAGCGCCGGATCGCGCCGATGTCGCGGGTGCAGACGGTGGACTTCGCGCAGGGGCCGCTGGCGCGCGTGTTCGGGCTGGCGACGGTCACGGTCACCACGGCGTCGGCGGCGGGACCGCTGCAGATCGAGGGCTTGGACCGCGACGTGGCGCTGCGCCTGGTGGACGAGCTGACCCGCAAGGCCGACCTGGTCGAGGGCGACGCGACGTGAGCACCGGCCCGGCCCCCGAGGCGCCCTGGCAGCGCCTCGACCCGCGGATGCTGCTGGTGCACCCGATCACCGAGCTGGTGAAGTTCCTGCCGGTGCTCGTCGGGCTCCTCGTCGCGGGCGGCGCCTCCGGCAGCGGGCCCTGGGCCCTGCTCGGCGTGGGGATCCCGGTCTCGCTGGGCGTGGTGCGCTACCTGACGACCACCTTCCGGGTCACCGGGGCGCGGGTCGAGCTGCGCCGCGGGCTGCTGCAGCGCCACACCCTGTCCACGCCCCTGGACCGGGTGCGGACCGTGGACCTGACCGCCTCGCCCATCCACCGGGTCCTGGGCCTGGCGACCGTCGTGATCGGCACCGGCAGCGTCGCGACCGACGCCGACGACAAGCTGAGCCTGGACGCGCTCCCGCGGGAGCAGGCCGACGCGCTGCGCCACCACCTGCTCGCGGCCCTGACCGCCGCGACGGCCGATCCCGGTGTGCCCCCGGCGCCCGAGGCGGTGGTGGCCCGGTTCTCCCCGCGCTGGCTCTGGTACGCCCCCTTCACCGGCACCGTGCTGGTGGCCGCCGGTGCCCTGGTCGGCACCGCCGCGCCACTGCTGGAGTCGATCGACATCCGGGTGTCCGAGGACGACCTGGCGTTCCTGTCCCCCGCTGTCGTCGCGGCCCTGGCGCTCGGCGCGCTGCTGCTCGTGGCCGGGCTGGCGGTGGCGGGCTACCTGGTCGTCAACGGCGGCTTCGTGCTCGCCCGGCAGGGCGCCGCCTGGCACGTGCGGCGCGGGCTGCTGACCCAGCGCGAGACCAGCATCGACGTGGCCCGGCTCGCCGGGGCGAGCATCGGCGAGCCGGCCGTGCTCCGGCTGGCCCGCGGACGGCGGGTGAACGCCATCGTCACCGGCCTCGGCGGCAGCCAGGAGAGCGCGACGGTGCTGCTGCCCCCCGCGCCGCGCAGCACCGCCGTGACCACCGCGAGCGCCGTCCTCGGCACGCCCGCGCCGGTCACCGGCCCGCTGCGCCGCCACGGCCGGGCCGCCGTCACCCGCCGCTACAGCCGGGCCCTGCTCGGCGTCGCACCGGTCGTCGCCGGCGTGCTCGTCGCGGTGCTGGCAGGGGCACCGGCCGCTCTCGTCGTCGTCGCGGTGGTCGCCGCCGCCGGCGCGCTCGCCCTGGCCACCGACCGGGTGCGCGCCCTGGGGCACGCCCACCTGGCCGGGCACGTGGTCGCCCGGTCGGGCTCGGTGCTGCGTCGCCGGGAGGCGCTCGCCGACCCGCACGTGATCGGCTGGAACCTGCGCGCCACCTGGTTCCAGCGCCGGGCCGGCCTCGTCACCCTCGCCGCGACCACCGCCGGCGGGGGCGGGCAGGTGCAGGTGCTCGACGTACCCGCCCCCGACGCGGTCGCGCTCGCCCTCGCGGCGACGCCCGGCCTGCTCGACGAGTTCCTGGAGGCCCGATGAGCGCACCCGACGGCAGCTACGCCCCGCAGGCCGACGGCCGGGCCGACCCGGGCGAGGTGGTCTGGGCGTGGGTGCCCTACGAGGACGACCCGCAGCAGGGCAAGGACCGCCCGGTCCTGGTCATCGGCAGCGTCGACGGCCCGGACGGCGAGCTGCTCCACTGCCTGGTCATGACCAGCAAGGACCACGACCGCGACGCCGAGCAGGAGGCGCGCGCGGGCCGGTTCTGGATGGACGTCGGCACCGGCGCCTGGGACCCGCGCGGGCGGCCGAGCGAGGTCCGGCTCAACCGGCTGCTGGTGATCGTGGCCGCCACCGTGCGCCGCGAGGGCGCGGCGCTGGACCCGGCGGTGTACGCCGCAGTGATCGCCGCCCGGGCCAGGTACGCCCGCTGACTCACACCCCGAGGTCGGCGGCCAGCGCCGCGAGGTGCCGCTCGAAGAGGGCGTCCGGGTCGCCGAGCCGGTCGGGCCCGTACTGGCCGAACACCTCGAAGCTGACGCAGCCGAACAGCGCCGCCCACACGAGCACGCCGCGGGTGAGCACGGCGTCGGGCAGGTCGACGTCGAACTGCTCGCGCACGCCCTCGAGCCCGGCCGCGAGCGCCGGGGTCGGCGCCGGCTCCTCGGGCTCGGACAGGGTGCCGGCGGCGTGCGCCCGCGCGGCGATGTCGAGCAGCAGGCGCGCCACCCGGGTGCCCGGCCCGGTCGTCCGCTCCGCGGGCGCCTGGTAGCCCGGGACCGGCGCGCCGTAGAGGAGGGCGTAGGTCGCGGGCTCGGCCAGCGCCCACGCCCGTACCGCGCGCCCGAGGACGGCGAAGCGCTCCCCGGGTGCGGCGTCCGGCACCTGGGCGAGGGCGGCCTCGGCGGCGTCGGCCAGGGCGTCGTACCCGTCGACGAGGAGGAGGGTGAGGAGCTCGTCGCGGCTGGCGACGTAGCGGTAGACGGCTGAGGAGACCATGCCGAGGTCGCGGGCCACGGCGCGCAGCGAGAGCGCCGCGGCGCCGTACCGGGCCAGGTGGTCGCGGCCGATCCGGGTGATGTCGGCCATCGTCCGGGCCCGGGCCTGCTCGCGGGGTGTGCCGGTCATGACCGCAGTCTGCCAGAAAAAGTGAGCAGTGCTCTTGCTTTGCGAAGCCGCGCGGGCTCATACTCGAAAACAGAGAGCACTGCTCTCGTTTCCCTCGACTCCAGGAGCACGCCCATGAACCAGCACCACGTCGTCACCGGCGCCGGCCCCGTCGGCAGCACCATCGCCCTCCAGCTCGCCGAGGCCGGGGAGCGGGTCGTCCTGCTCACCCGCTCCGGCAGCGGCCCCGAGCACCCCCTCGTCGAGCGACGCGCGGGCGACGCCGGTCGCGCCGACGTGCTCGACGCCGCCCTGGCCGGCGCGCGCGCCGTGCACCACTGCATCCACGCCTCCCGGTACGACGCCGCGACCTGGCGTCGCGAGCTGCCGGTCGCCGAGCAGGCGGTCCTCGACGCGGCCGGCCGGGTGGGTGCCGTGGTGGTCTTCCCCGAGAGCCTCTACGCCTACGGCGCGGTGACCGGCCCGATCACCGAGGACACCCCGCGCACCGCGCGGCAGGGCAAGCCGGGGGTCCGCACCGCGCTGCTCGCCGCCCGGGCCGCCTCCGCGACCGCGACGGTCAGCGTCGCCGCCTCCGACTTCTACGGGCCGCGGGTGCTCACCTCGCACGCCGGCGAGCGGATGGTGCCGACCGTCCTGGCCGGGCGGACCATGCGGGTCGTGGGCAGCGCGGACCAGCCGCACTCCTTCACCTACGTGCCCGACCTCGCGGCCGCGATGATCCGGGCCGCGGCCGACCCCGCCCTGTGGGGCGAGGTGCTGCACGCACCCACGGAACCGGCGCTCACCCAGCGCGAGCTCGTCGCGGCGTTCGCCGCGGCCGGCGACGTCCCGGTGCCGCGGGTGGGGGCGATCCCCGCCGGGCTGCTGCGGACCGTCGGCCTGGTGCACCGCGACACCCGCGAGCTCGCCGAGCTGGCGTTCCAGTTCGCCGCCCCCTTCGAGCTCGACTCCCGGCGCAGCGAGGAGCGGCTCGGCGTGAAGCCGACGAGCATCGAGGACGGCGTGCGGGCGACCGTCGCGTGGTGGCGGGACCGGCTCAGCGCATGAGGAGGGACGCCCGCCAGATCCGGCGATCGCGCTCGGAGACCATCCCGTGCTCGGCCAGCACGGGCATCACCTTCTCGCCCATCCAGGCGATCGTCTCGCGATAGGCCTCGTTGCCCAGGGCCTGCCGGCGGGCCTCGCGCGGGTCGAGCCCGACGGCGGCGTACACCTCGGGGTGGACCAGGGAGCGCATCGTGACGTAGGCGACGCGTGCCGTCAGCGTCTGGTGCCAGCGCAGCTGGGCGCGACCGAGGCCGCGCGCGGCGCGTGCCAGCTCGTCGCGGGCGAAGGTCACGTGGCGGGCCTCCTCGGTGACGTGGATCCGGGCGACCATCCGCGCGAGCGGCTGGACCCGCTCGTCGCGCATCAGCTCGCGCTGCCAGCGGTCGACCGGCTCCTCGCCGATGAGGATGCCGGCGTACGCACTCGCCCCGTGCAGGGCCAGCGGGCCGAGCCGGCCGAGGCGCCGCGACGTCTCCCGGGGACCGTACGCCGGCACGCCCATCGCCTCGATGGCGCGCCCGAACATCACCGTGTGGCGGGTCTCGTCGCCGACCTCGGTGAGCGCGAACTGGGTGCGGGCCGCCCGCGGGTCGGCGCTGTAGGCGTCGCGCAGCAGGATCTGCATGAGCACGATCTCGAACCAGATGCCGACGCTGGCGATGCTCGCGAGCTCGTGGGCGGACAGGGTGATCCGCTGCTCCTCGCTCAGGCCGCGCCACAGCGGGGTGCCGTAGAGGGACATCCGCTCGGGCTGCATCCACCACAGCCCCGGGACGGGCGGCGCGGACCAGTCCAGGTCGACCTCGGGGTCGTAGGACTGGCGGGCCGCGGAGCGCAGCAGGCGCTGGGCCAGGGCCTCCGACGACGCCGCCGACGTCTCGGTCGGAGCGTCCGGCGCCGGGTCGAGCAGGGTCATCGCGACGAGGCCTCTCTGAAACTAGATGCAACCATCAGTAACGGATAACGGTACTGTGGGCGCCATGGCCTCCAACGTCAAGAGCGACGGGCGCACCACCCGCTGGGACGACCACCGCGCCACCCGGCGCGCGGAGTTCGTCCAGGCCGCCGTCCGCGCCATCGACCGCGTCGGCCCCGACGCGTCGGTCGCGGACATCGCGGCCGAGGCCGGGGTGAGCAAGCCGGTGCTCTACCGCTACTTCTCCGACAAGGCCGAGCTGCACGCCGCCGTCGGCGCCTGGGGCTCGGAGCTGGTGCTCACCCGGGTGCTCGCCGCCCTGGCGGAGCCGGCGCCCGCGCGGGAGCGGATCACCGCCGGAGTGGAGGCGTACCTGTCGACGATCGCCGAGCACCCCCAGGCCTTCCTCCTGCTCACCCGCCAGCACACCGGGGGCGACCCGCTCGCGGAGGGCAAGGAGCTGATCGCCGGCAAGCTCTCCCGGATGCTCGGCGACGTGCTGCGGATGCTCGGCGGCGACACCGGCGCGGCCGAGCCGTGGGCCCAGGCCGTCGTCGGCCTCGGCAGCTCGGTGGGCCAGTGGTGGCTCGAGCGGCGCACCCTGTCCCGGGCGGCCGCCGCCGGCTACCTCGGCGAGTTCGTCTGGCACGCGCTGTCCGGCGCCGCCGCCGAGCACGGGGTCGACCTCAGCGCCCTCGACCCCGACGCTGGCATGGCCACCGTCCACACCCTGCACCTCGAGGTCGAGGAGTGAGCCTCCACGAGCCCCGGGAGGCGTACGACGGCCCCGCCACCGTGCTCGCCGACGGGGTCGAGCACCCGGTCGGCGTCCGCCTGCGGGGCGCCTTCCAGCCCGTCGACGGGCACTTCCACTGGTACGGCCGGATCGACGGGGCCACCCCGCTGCCCGCCGTCCGCAGCGGCAGCACGGTCCGGCTGCGCACCCCGGTCGGCGAGGCCGACGCCCGGCTGTCCGACCAGGACCCGTGGGGCCGGTTCCGGGTGACCGGCACCGGCACGCCGCCCTTCTGAGCCGCGTCGCGGCCCTGGTCAGCCGGGGGTGACGATCACGTCGACCGCCTCGAAGCCCTCCGGGCCCGCGCGGTAGGCGTGCGGCCGGTCGGCCGGGAAGTGCACGTGCTCGCCCGGCCCGAAGGCGACGACTTCGCCGTCGTGCTCGACCTCGCCGGAGCCGGTGAGCACGACCAGCCGCTCGGTCACCCCGGGGACGTGGGCCGGCGAGGAGCGCACGACACCCGGTGCGAGCCGGAGCAGGTAGACCTCGGTGGTCCGCCCCGGCTCGCGGACCACCCGCAGGCGCACGGTCACGATGCCCTCGTCGAGCAGCATCGCGCCGTCGTGGTCGTCCATCAGCGCGGCCATCGGTACGCCGAGGGGCGTCGCGACGGCGTACAGCGTCTCCAGGGTGGGGTTGCGCTGCCCGGTCTCGAGCTCCGACAGCGTGCCCTTGCCGATGCCGGCCTCCCCGGCGAGCGCAGAGAGGGAGAGCCCACGGGCCTCGCGGAGCGCACGGATCCGCGCCCCGACCCCGGCCGCTCGCGTCATCGGCGCCTCTCCCCTAGAGTGTTCTGTATACAGAACGCCGCCGGCGTTCGGCAGGAGGCGACGTGTCCGAGGAGAGTACCCACGGCCCGGTCCTGGCGGGCGTGGTCACCGCCGTCGTCGGCTTCAGCAGCTCCTTCGTCGTCGTGCTCGCCGGCCTGGTCGCCGTCGGCGCCTCCCCCGCCCAGGCCGCCTCGGGGCTGCTGACGCTGCTCGTCACCCAGGCGCTCGGCATGCTGTGGCTCTCGGTGCGCCACCGCACCCCGCTCGTGCTCGCCTGGTCCACCCCGGGCGCCGCGCTGCTCGCCTCCTCGGCCGGCGTCGCGGGAGGCTGGCCCGCCGCCGTCGGCGCCTTCGTCGCGACCGGCGTCCTCATCGTGCTCACCGGCCTCGTCCCCCGCCTCGGGGACCTGGTCGCCGCGATCCCGCAGAGCCTGGCCCGGGCGATGCTCGCCGGGGTGCTGCTGCCCCTGTGCGTCGCGCCCGTGACCGCGCTGGTCGACGCCCCGGTCGCGGTCGCGCCCGTCGTGCTCACCTGGCTGGTGCTGCTGCGCCTGGCTCCGCGCTGGGCGGTCCCCGCGGCGCTCGCCGTCGCCCTCGTGACGGTCCTGGCGACCGCGCACGTGCCCGCCGACGCGCTCGCGCCGAGCCTGACCTGGACCACTCCCCACGCGACGCTGTCGGCCCTGGTCGGCATCGCGCTCCCGCTATACGTCGTCACCATGGCCTCCCAGAACGTCCCCGGGGTCGCGGTCATGGGCACCTTCGGCTACCGGGTGCCGTGGCGCGAGACGCTCGCCGTCACCGGGATCGGCACCGTCGTCGGCGCCCCGGCCGGCGGGCACGCCATCAACCTGGCCGCCATCAGCGCGGCGCTGGCCGCCGGTCCCGCGGCCGGGCCGGACCGCGAGCGGCGGTGGGTGGCCGCGGTCAGCGCGTCGGTCACCTACCTGGTGCTCGCCGTCGCCAGCAGCGCGCTCGCGGCGATGGTCGCCGCCGCCGAGGACGGCCTCATGCAGGCCGCCGCCGGGCTGGCCCTGCTCGGCACGCTCGGCACCTCGCTCGCCGACGCCCTGGCCGACCCGCGCGAGCGCGAGGCCGCGGCGGCCACCCTGGTCGTCGCCGCCTCGGGCGTCACCGTGCTCGGCATCGGCGCGGCCTTCTGGGCGCTCGTCGTCGGCCTCGGCTGCCGCGCGGTGCTGCGCCGGCCGGCGACCACCTGAGCGGCCGCGGCACCGGCACCGGCCGGGGCGATCAGACCTCGCAGCCCCGCCGGACCTCGGTGGAGCAGATGTCGCCGCCGGACCCGCCGTACCCGATGTCGCGGGCGGTGCCGCCGTCGAGGATGTCGGTGCCCGCCAGTCCGTAGAGCGTGTCCGGCCCGGCGTTGCCGGCCAGGTAGTCGTTGCCCGACGTGCCGCGGATCAGGTCGCCGTAGCGGGTGCCGTAGGCGACGTTGATCGAGCGCAGCTCCGCCACCCGGCTGCTGTCCCAGCGCGCCTTGCCGCGGCCCAGGTCGATGCTGACCCGCCGGTCGAAGGTCTCGAAGCTGACTTGGTCGTCGCCCGCACCGCCGCTGGCGTACGGGCCGGCACGGCGGGTCTGGACGAGGAAGGAGTCGAGGCCGTCCTCGCCGAAGGCGTAGGACTTGCCGATGCCGAGGCGGAAGGAGTCGTCGCCCGCACCGCCGTAGCCGCGGGCACCCAGCGAGAGCTGGAAGACGTCGCGCCCGGCGTCGCCCCGCACGATGCTGCGGCTGGCGATGAGCAGGTCGTCGCCCGCGCCGCCGTAGGCCCGGCCGCCGCCGGCCTCGAGGATGTCGTCGCCGCCGTTGCCGATCAGCATGTCGTCGCCCACGGCGCCGACGAAGTGGTCGCTGCCCGGGCCGCCGACCATCCGGTCGGCGTCCGCCGTCCCCTGGATCGTCTCGACCTGGACGTAGACGTCGTGGCCGTCGCCGTCGACGGTCCCCGCGGCGCCGTCGACGGTGATCGGGTGGAGCGAGGTGAGGTAGGTCAGCAGGTCCTTGTCCCGGCCGCCGTTGATCCGGTCGTCGCCCTCGCCGCCGGCGAAGGCGTCGGCACCGGTGCTGCCGAGCAGGTAGTCCTTGCCCGGGCCGCCCGCGATCTTGTCCGCACCGCCCTCACCGTTGACGATGTCGTCGCCGTAGCCCGCGTTGATCGAGTCGCGCCCCGAGCCGCCGCAGATCACGTCGTCGCCGCTGTCGCCACGGAACTTGTCGTTGCCGGGGCCCAGCCAGACCACGTCCGCGAGCGGCGTCCCGTCGAGGTCGTCGTCACCGGCGGTGCCCACGATGGTCGCGGTCAGCCCGCGACAGGTGGGCGTGGCCGCGTGGGCCGCGGTGGGGACACCGGCGACGACACCGGCGATGACCAGTGACGCCCCGGACAGCAGGGCCAGCAACCTCGCGCTCATGACCGATACCTGTCACGGACCCGGCCCGGCGTTACACGCTCGCCGAGATCGCCTCAGGAGAAGCGGAAGAAGGTGGACTTCAGCCCGAGGTAGGAGCGGAAGTCGGTGCCCGCGACGTCGATGGTCTTCGCCGATCCCTTGATCCGCACCGTCACCGCGCGGCCGCCCCAGGCGCCGTGGCCGTCACGCTTGACGACGGCGACCGCGCTCACCACGCCGACGGCCGGCCAGGCCCGCTGGACCTCGGCGGCGGTCACGCTGTCGGTCCAGGTGCGCACCGGGTCGTAGGGGTCCTGGCGGGCCCGCAGGTAGGGCTTGCTGCCGGCCACCGTCCAGCCGCCGTTGCTGGAGGAGAACTGGGTGAACGCCGCCGCGCCGCCGTAGCTGCGGACCTCGCCGGCCGTGGCAGTGACGGCGGCGTTGGTCTGCGTGGTCTCCGCGCTCGCGCCGCCGTAGACCTGCGACTTCGTGGTGTCGTAGACGTCGAAGTGGCCACGGTCCGTCGTGTCGCGCTCGTGGACGGCGTAGCTGCGCGCCGCGACCGCCTGGGCGCGCAGCGCATGGGTCTTCCACAGCGCCGGCATCTCCTGGGCGACCACGCCGCGCACGTAGACGTCGAGCGAGACCACGTTGACCACGTCGCGCTGCCCGCCCGCGATCGCCGAGCGGAGCCGGCCGCGGTAGACCGCCGAGCCCTCCGGCAGGTAGAGCCGCAGCGAGCTCGCCGCGAACTCCGCCTGCCCGGCGATCCGGCGCACCAGGACCCAGCCGCCGTCGACGTAGGCCGAGACCAGGCTGGTCGCGTTGTCGGCGGAGGCGGTGATCCGCCAGAACCGCGCCCCCGTTCGCCGCAGCGGGTACGACGTGCCGGTGCTCGGCGAGCGCACGCTGAGCCCGGTGCGGTCGCCGACCACGAGCTGGTTGCGGGTCTCGTCGGTGATGAGGACCCGGATCGCGCCGCTACCCGTGCCGACGGTGGTGCCCGGGTAGTAGAAGGACAGGATGTGGCGGTAGGTCAGGCCCCGGGTGGCAGCGCCCTGCGCGCCGTACTGGGAGAGGCCGATCCCGTGGCCCCAGCCCCGCCCCTCCACGGGGAAGGACGCCGCCGCGGCCGCCGCCGGCGGCTCCGCCGGGCCCGGGACCACCGCCAGTCCGGCGACGGTTGCGAGCGCGGTCACGACGGTGCGGGCCAGCAGACGCATCGTCCGAGAGTAGCCCGCGGTTCAAGCCTTGACAGTCGTCCGAACTAGGATTGATGACTATGACCGACCTCGAGAGCCAGCAGACCCCGGACCCGACGAGCGCCGACGCCAGCGCCGTCGCCGTACCGGACAAGCCGGCCCTGGAGGGCCTCGAGTCCAAGTGGGCCGAGCGGTGGAAGAACGACGACACCTACGGCTTCGACCGCACCCAGCCCCGGGAGAACGTCTACGCCATCGACACCCCGCCGCCGACCGTCAGCGGCAGCCTCCACGTCGGGCACGTCTTCTCCTACACCCACACCGACCTCATCGCCCGCTTCCAGCGGATGCAGGGCAAGTCCGTCTTCTACCCGATGGGCTGGGACGACAACGGCCTGCCGACCGAGCGCCGGGTCCAGAACTACTTCGGCGTGCGCTGCGACCCCTCGCTGCCCTTCGACCCCGACTTCACCCCGCCGGAGAAGCCGGACCCGAAGCGTCAGGTCCCGATCAGCCGCCCGAACTTCATCGCCCTGTGCGAGCAGCTCGTCGAGGAGGACGAGAAGGTCTTCGAGGACCTGTGGCGCACCCTCGGCCTGAGCGTCGACTGGAAGATCAACTACACGACCATCGGCGCGAAGGCGCAGACCGTCAGCCAGCGCGCCTTCCTGCGCAACCTGGCCCGCGGCGAGGCCTACCTCCAGGAGGCGCCGACCCTGTGGGACGTCACCTTCCAGACCGCCGTCGCGCAGGCCGAGCTGGAGGCGCGTGACTACGCCGGCGCCTACCACCGGGTCGCCTTCCACCGCGCCGACGGCGCGCCGGTCCACATCGAGACCACCCGTCCCGAGCTGATCCCCTCGGTCGTCGCGCTGATCGCGCACCCTGACGACGAGCGGTACGCCGACCTGTTCGGCCAGACCGTCACCTCGCCGGTCTTCGGGGTCGAGATCCCGGTCCTGGCGCACCCGGCTGCGGAGAAGGACAAGGGCGCCGGCATCGCGATGTGCTGCACGTTCGGTGACCTCACCGACGTCACCTGGTGGCGCGAGCTGCAGCTGCCGGTCCGCACCGTCATCGGCCGCGACGGCCGGTTCACCCGCGAGACGCCGGAGTGGCTGGCGTCCGAGCAGGCCGCGGCGGCGTACGAGGACCTCAAGGGCAAGACGGTCCACTCCGCCCGGGAGGCGATGGTCGCCAAGCTGAAGGAGACCGGCGACCTCGACGGCGACCCGAAGCCGACCCAGCGGATGGCCAACTTCTACGAGAAGGGCGACAAGCCGCTCGAGATCGTCTCCACCCGCCAGTGGTACATCCGCAACGGTGGGCGCGACGCCGGCATCCGCAGCCAGATGCTGGAGCGCGGCAACGAGATCCAGTGGCTGCCGCCGCACATGAAGCACCGCTTCGACAACTGGGTCGGCGGCCTCAACGGCGACTGGCTGATCTCGCGCCAGCGCTTCTTCGGCATCCCGTTCCCGGTCTGGTACCCCCTCGACGCCGAGGGCGAGCCCGACTACACCCGGCTGCTGCTGCCCACCGAGGCGGAGCTGCCCGTCGACCCCTCGACCCAGGTGCCGGCGGGCTACACCGAGGACCAGCGCGGCAAGGCCGGCGGCTTCATCGGCGACCCGGACGTCATGGACACCTGGGCCACCTCCTCGCTCACCCCGCAGATCGCCGGCGGGTGGGAGTCCGACCCCGACCTGTGGTCGCGGGTCTTCCCGATGGACCTGGCCACCCAGGCCCACGACATCATCCGGACCTGGCTGTTCAGCCGGGTCGTCCGCGCGCACTTCGAGAACGGCGCGGCGCCCTGGTCGCACGCGATGATCTCCGGCTTCATCGTCGACCCGGACCGCAAGAAGATGTCGAAGTCCAAGGGCAATGTCGTCGTCCCCGACGAGATCCTCGACAAGTACGGCGCCGATGCCGTCCGCTGGCGCGCCGCGATCGCCCGCCCCGGCCTGGACTCGCCCTTCGACGAGACCCAGATGAAGGTCGGCCGACGGCTGGCGATGAAGGTCCTCAACGCCTCGAAGTTCGTCCTCGGCAGCGTCGGGGCCTCCTCGTTCAGCCCGGCGCGGGTCAGCCAGCCGGTCGACACCGCCCTGCTGGGGCGCCTCGCCGGCGTGGTCCGCAAGGCCACCGAGGCGTTCGAGGCCTACGACTACACCACCGCGCTCGAGGTCACCGAGAAGTTCTTCTGGGAGTTCTGCGACGACTACCTGGAGCTGGTCAAGGAGCGGGCGTACGCCGACGCGGGCGACGCCTCCGACTCGGCCCGGGCCACCCTGGCCGGTGCGCTGCAGGTCCAGCTCCGGCTGCTCGCGCCCTTCCTGCCCTACGTCACCGAGGAGGTCTGGTCCTGGTGGCAGGAGGGCTCGGTGCACCGCGCGTCGTGGCCGACCGCCACCGAGCTCGGCTCCCCCGCGGCCTCCGACGGCACCGCGATCGACGCGGTCGCCGCCGCCCTGGCCGGCATCCGGGGCGCGAAGTCGCAGGCGAAGGTCACCATGAAGACCCCGCTCGCGCGGGTCGAGGTCTCCGGTCCGGAGAAGGCCGTGCGGGACGCCGAGTCGGCCTCCGCCGACCTGGTCGCCGCCGGCAAGATCACCGGGGACCTGGTCTTCACGGTCGTCGCCGACGCCACCGAGCTGAGCGTGGCCGCCGAGATCGCCGAGCAGCCCGCGGAGTGATGCGGTCAGGGGCCGCGGCCGCCGTGCTGGCCGTGCTGGCGCTCGGCGCGGGCTGCGCCCCGACCGTGTGGCCCTCGGACGGGGACCCGGCGACGTTCTGCACGGACATGACCGGCATCCAGCTCAGCGAGAGCGGGGTCGACCAGCTCATCCGCGAGCACGGGACGCCGGCGAACCTCCCCTTCCAGGCGCGCCGCTACCTGATCCACCTGGACCACGGCCGGGAGCAGGTCCCCGGCGACCGGCAGGTGCTCGACGACTACGTCGCCGACCACTGCTGAGGCTCAGGGGACCAGGCGCAGGACCAGGTCGCCGTCGGCGTCCTTGCGGTCGTTGGTGAGCACCCACAGCGAGCCGTCGGGCGCCTCGGTCACCAGCCGCAGCCGGCCGTAGCGGTGGGTGAGCAGCTGCTCGGCGGAGTCGGCGGAGCCGTCCGGGTCGATCCGGTAGAGCCGCTCCCCGCGCAGGCACGCGATCCAGATGCTGCCGCCCGCGAAGGTCATCCCGCTCGGGGAGGCGTCCTTGGGCCTCCAGGTCGCGATCGGGTCGGTGAGGTCGTCGTCGTCCGCGGGCCCCTCGGCCTCCGGCCAGCCGTAGTCCTTGCCGGGCTCGACCACGTTGAGCTCGTCGAGCTTGTTGAAGCCGAACTCGGTCGCGTAGAGCCTGCCCTCCTCGTCCCAGGCGAGGCCCTGCGGGTCGCGCCAGCCCCACGCGTAGACGGGCGAGGAGGGGTCCGGGTTGCCCGGTGCCGGCGCGCCCTCGGGCGTGACCCGGAGGATCTTGCCGCCGAGGTCGCCCCGGTCCTGCGCCGGGGCGCGCCGGTCCGCCTCGCCGGTCGTGACGTAGAGCATCCCGTCCGGGCCGAACCGGATCCGGCCACCGTTGTGGATGTTGCCGGCGGGGATCCCGGTGAGCACCGGCTCGGGCTCGGCGGCGGCATCCAGCCGGAAGCGCACCACCCGGCTGTCGTCGCGGCCGGTGTAGTAGACGTACACCCAGCCGTCCTCGGCGTACGACGGCGAGAGGGCCAGGCCCTGCAGGCCGCCCATCGAGGCGCTGGCGGGGTCGATCTCGTCGAAGGTGCGCACCTCGGAGACCCGGCCGGACGGCGCGATCCTCCGCAGCCGGCCGGTCACCCGCTCGGTGACCAGCGCAGAGCCGTCGGGCAGGAAGGCCAGGTCCCACGGGACGGCGAGACCCTTCGCGACGGTCTCCACCGAGGCGGGCTCCACCTCGGGGACGTCGTGGACGCTGGGGCGGGCCCACCAGCCGGCGGTGTCGCCGTGACGGTAGACCGCGATCCCGGCACCCACGAGGAGCACCCCGACCACGCCGAGGACCGGCCACCGCCATCGCACGAGCTGACGCACGGGTCGACCCTAGGGGCGCACGCGCCCCCGGTCGCCGGTCGTCACCGAGTGGTCAGGCAGACTTCTTCTTCGGTTTCGACTCGCGCAGCACCAGGGTCGGTGCGACGTCGTCCTCGACGGTCTCCTTGGTCACCACGACCTGGGCCACGTCGCCGCGGCTGGGCACGTCGTACATCACGTGGAGGAGTACCTCCTCGATGATCGCGCGCAGGCCACGGGCACCGGTGCCTCGCTCGAGCGCCTTGTCGGCGATCGCGGCGATGGCGTCGTCGGTGAACTCCAGCTCCACCCCGTCGAGGTCGAAGAGCTTCTTGTACTGCTTGGTGAGCGCGTTGCGCGGCTCGGTGAGGATCTGGACCAGCGCGTCCTGGTCGAGCGGGCTGACGCTCGCGATCAGGGGCAGGCGGCCGATGAACTCGGGGATCAGGCCGAACTTGGTGAGGTCCTCGGGACGGACCTGGGCGAGCAGGTCGTCCGCGGCCCGCTCGGCCTCGCCGCGCGGCTCGGCGGTGAAGCCCAGGGACTTCTTGCCGACGCGCTGCTCGATGATGTGCTCCAGACCGGCGAAGGCGCCGCCGACGACGAACAGGATGTTCGTGGTGTCGATCTGGATGAACTCCTGGTGCGGGTGCTTGCGGCCGCCCTGCGGCGGCACCGAGGCGGTGGTGCCCTCGATGATCTTCAGCAGCGCCTGCTGGACGCCCTCACCGGAGACGTCGCGCGTGATCGAGGGGTTCTCCGCCTTGCGGGCCACCTTGTCGATCTCGTCGATGTAGATGATGCCGGTCTCGGCCTTCTTGACGTCGTAGTCGGCGGCCTGGATCAGCTTGAGGAGGATGTTCTCGACGTCCTCGCCGACGTAACCCGCCTCGGTGAGCGCCGTGGCGTCCGCGATCGCGAACGGGACGTTGAGCATCCGGGCCAGCGTCTGGGCGAGGTAGGTCTTGCCGCAGCCGGTCGGGCCGATGACGAGGATGTTCGACTTCGCGACCTCGACGGCCTCGTCCTTGCTGTGCTTGCCCGACACGGGCTGCACGCCGGCCTGGACCCGCTTGTAGTGGTTGTAGACCGCCACCGCGAGGGACTTCTTCGCCTGCTCCTGGCCGATGACGTAGGAGTTGAGGAACTCGAAGATCTCCTTCGGCTTCGGCAGCTCCGCGAGGTCGACGTCGGAGCCCTCGGCGAGCTCCTCCTCGATGATCTCGTTGCACAGGTCGATGCACTCGTCGCAGATGTAGACACCCGGACCAGCGATGAGCTTCTTGACCTGCTTCTGGCTCTTGCCGCAGAACGAGCACTTCAACAGGTCGCCACCGTCACCGATGCGTGCCACGGGTCCTCCTCAGGTGTGAACTCCCCGACGGTACTCCCTGGCACGCCCCAAGGGGAGCGTGACACGAGGGAGACCGGGTCGGGATCGGGGAGGTCATCGTCGTACGTCGTTCTCTTCGGCAGCCCTGGTCCGGATCAGACCAGTGCGGGGGTCTTCAGCGACTCGAGCACCGAGTCGATGAGGCCGTACTCGATCGCGCCCTGCGCGGTCAGGATCTTGTCGCGCTCGATGTCGCGGCTGACCTCGTCGATCGACTTGCCCGAGTGGTCGCTGATCATCTTCTCGAGCAGCTCGCGCATGCGCAGGATCTCGTTGGCCTGGATCTCGATGTCCGAGGTCTGGCCGAAGGTGCCCTCGGTGTAGGGCTGGTGGATCAGGATCCGGCTGTTGGGCAGCGCCAGGCGCTTGCCCTTGGCGCCCGCACCGAGCAGGATCGCCGCCGCCGAGGCCGCCTGGCCGATGCACACGGTCTGCACGTCCGGCTTGATGAACTGGATCGTGTCGTAGATCGCGGTCAGCGCCGTGAAGGAGCCACCCGGCGAGTTGATGTAGATGCTGATGTCCTGGTCGGGGTTCATCGACTGCAGGCACAGCAGCTGGGCGATGACGGCGTTGGCGACCTCGTCGGAGATCGGCGTGCCGAGGTAGATGATGCGGTCCTCGAAGAGCTTCGTGTAGGGGTCGATCCGGCGGATGCCGTACGACGTGCGCTCTTCCCACTGCGGGATGTAGTAGTTCATGCCTCGATCACTCAGTCCTTCTTGTGGGCCGGACGACCCTCGTCGACGGCGTCCTTGGCGCTCTTGATGACCTTGTCGACCAGGCCGTAGTCCAGCGCCTCCTGCGCGGTGAACCAGCGGTCGCGGTCGGCGTCCCCGGTGACCTGCTCGACGCTCTGGCCGGTGTGCTCGGCGATGAGGTCGAGGAGCACCTTCTTGATGTGCAGCGACTGCTGGGCCTGGATCTTGATGTCCGAGGCCGAGCCGCCCATGCCGGACGACGGCTGGTGCATCATGATCCGCGCGTGCGGGAGCGCGTAGCGCTTGCCCTTGGCGCCGGCGCAGAGCAGGAACTGCCCCATCGAGGCGGCCAGGCCCATGCCGACGGTCGCGACGTCGTTGGGGATGTAGTTCATGGTGTCGTAGATCGCCATGCCGGCGTCCACGGAGCCACCCGGGCTGTTGATGTGCAGGAAGATGTCGGCCTCGGGGTCCTCCGCCGACAGCAGGAGCAGCTGGGCGCAGATCGCGTTGGCGTTCTGGTCGCGCACCTCGGAGCCGAGGAACACGATCCGCTCGCGGAGCAGCCGGCTGTAGATGTTGTCGTCGAGGAAGCTGATCCCCGCGCCGCCGTTCATCTCATGACCACGCTCGTGGCCACCGGGAAGAGTCTGAGTCACGCAAGCGACACTAGCCGTCCGCCGAGGCAGATCCACGCGTTGCGCGCCGCTGTTCGCCGACAGCGGAAGCGGGCCCGGGGCACGGCGGACATCTCGGCAACCGCCCCCGCCCGGGCGGGACACGCGATAGCGTCGCCCGCGTCGTCGCGGTGGGGGTCCGGGTCCACCTCCGCTCTTCCGCGTCCAGGAGGTCCCGTGTCCGCCGGCTCCCCGCCCCCGCCGCCCCCGGGGTTCCCGCCCCCGCCGCCTCCGCCGCCCCCGCCGTCGGGGCCGTCGGGGCCGTCGGGGCCGCCTGCGCGCTCCGGGCCGGCGCGACCCCGGCGGCGTCGTACCGGCGTCGTGGTGGGTGCCGCGGTGCTCGCCCTGGTCCTCGCCGGCGGCGGCGTGGGCGCGTGGCTGCTGACCCGTGGCGAGGACGACTCCACGTCCCGGGCCGGGCGCACCGGCGGTCTGGAGGTGGTCCCGGCAGGGATCGACCAGGGCGTGTCCGTGCTCGGGGAGCCGGGCCGGGTGTGGGACTTCTCCCCCGACGTCGTCTCCCCGGGCGCGACCCTCGGCTCGATGAGCCCGATCTCCTACCAGCGCATCGACGACGTGCTGCGCTTCGGCGACCTCCTCGTCGTCCAGGTCACCGCCGAGGAGGGGGCGAGCACGCTCGTCGGCGTGGACATCGACAGCGAGGACGTCGCCTGGACGTTCCCGCTGGCGGAGTACGGCTCGGACTGCTTCCTGCCCGACACCCGCCACCTCTACTGCGTCGACGGCGAGGGCCGGCTCGCCCACCTCGACCCCGCCGACGGCTCGGTCCTCGGCGCCCACGACTCCGCGAGCTGGGTGTCCCTGCAGATCGACGGCGACGTGCTCTACGCGCTCTCCGCCGGCGGGCCGGGCAAGGGTCGCCATCCCGCCCTCCTCACGGCGTACGACGCCGAGGGGCTCGACGAGCGGTGGACGCTGCCGCTGGACGACTCCCTGGGCATCGGCGACGACGGCAACAACGACTTCGACGGCGGCGTGGTGCTGAGCACCGACGGGGGCGAGCTGGTCGCGGGCTACGGGCCGCTGGAGTGGCGGGTCGACCCGGCCACCCGGACCGTCCTGGGCCAGGCGGAGAGCCGGGCCGGCGAGGGAACGACGGAGGAGGACGGCTACCGGGTCGAGACCGGCGACGACCGCACCACCGTGCGTGACGCGTCCGGGCGGCTGGTCCTGGAGGTCGACGGCGACGCCTGGTACGACGACGGCTCGGGCGGCTACATCCGCGACGGCCGGATCGGCGCCGGGTCCGGGGTCTACGACCTCGACACCGGTGAGGCGGTGTGGACCCGGCCGGACCTGGCCGGTGCGGACGAGTACGGCACGACGTACCGCTGGGCATGGGCCTTCGACCGGCGCGACGTGATCGTCGACGGCGCCGGCTACGACAGCGACGACGGGTCCCGCGAGGGCACCCTGCTCGACGGCGCCACCGGGGAGACGGTGCTCGCCCTGGCCGACACCGGCCAGCCGATGCTGCGCACCGACGACGCGGTCGTGGCGGTGAGCGAGGGCACCGTGGCGGCGTACGACGCGGCGACGGGCGAGCAGGCGTGGAGCCGTCCGGCGCCGGGCGAGTACGACGCGGTGGTCGCGGCCGGCGACGCGGTGGTCGTCGTGGGGTCCTCGGGCCTGGTGGTGCTGACCGACTTCCCGGCCGAGCGCGGCGACCGGTCGGGCGGGGCCGGCGAGGACGGCACGGCGTACGCCACGGCCTGCGGGGCTGCCCCGGAGTTCGTGCCGACCGCCTCGCGCACCGCGAACGGCGGGGTGACGATCACCTACCGGGTGCGGGCCGTCTGCGACGGCGGGCAGTGGCTCAACGGCAGCCAGCTGAGCGTGCCGTTCACCGTCGCGGGCTACGCCTACGCCTCGGGGTGGTTCGACTTCAGCGAGGACCCGTACTGGATCCCCGAGGACGGCACCGAGCTGGACCTCGTCTACCCCTTCGAGAACACCCAGGTGCCCGAGTCCGACATCGCGGAGGCGATCGAGGAGGACGGCGGGTCGGGGAAGGTCGTCCAGGTGCCCTGCGAGCCGGGCCCGGACGACACCGGCGGCCCGGTGCCCGCCGACCCGCGCGACGGGGCCGACGGCGACGAGCCGCCGGTCGCCGACGGCGCCCCCGACCAGGAGTCCGTCGCCGACCGCGACGAGACCGCCCTGGAGGCGCTGCGCCGGATCGCCGAGGAGGACCGCGCGGCGGTCGAGGCGCTCGGCACCCGGTGGACCGCGCAGCTGTCGTCGAAGAAGCCCGGGACCGCCGACGACGGCATCGTCTACGACTCCTACGACGACATCCTGGCCCTCCACCTGCGGCACCGAGCGCGGTACCCGGACGCGCTGCTGGTGTTCAGCACCGCGTGGCCGGGCAGCTTCGGGCCGTCCAGCCGGGGCTACTGGGTGACGCTCAGCGGGCAGGCCGAGGCCACCACCGCGCCGGTGCTGGACTGGTGCACCGACGAGGGCTGGGGCGCGGGCGACTGCTGGGCCAAGCGCCTGGCCACCACCGGCGACCCGGACGCCAACACCGACCGGGGCGCGCCCGACGAGCGGAACAACTGAGGGGGCGGCTCAGTCCTCGACGAGCCAGCGCACCAGGGCGGTGTGCACGTCGGGGTGGTTGAGCAGGCCGAAGTGGTCGGTGCGGCCCAGGTGCAGCACCTCGGCGCCGGGGAACAGCTCGGTGCCGCGCCGGTCCCGGCCGACCGCGGAGCGGGGGGTGACCAGCAGGTCGCCGACGGCGCTGGCGACGGGATGCCGCGGCGAGCGGGTCAGCGTCGCCGAGACCAGCCGGTAGCGCGCGTGCGGCAGCGGGGGCACGTCGTGGGCGAGCCCCTCGATGAGGTCGTGGATGCCCGGCGCCTGCCGGTCGATCACCTTACCGAAGGCCGCGACCTCGGGCAGCCGGGCCAGGGTCCGGCTGGCGTGGTCGGCGCTCACCGCGAACCAGGAGCCCAGGTGCGGGGTGCCGAGGGTGACCACGTCGCTGACGAGCCCGGTCCAGGCCGCCGGGGCGTCGCCCTGCGCGGTGACCGCGGACGAGGCCCGGATGATCAGCCCGCCCAGCGAGTGCCCGACCAGCGCGATCCGGGTGACCTCGGTGGGCCAGGCGTCGACGAGGCGCTGCAGCAGGGAGGCGAGCACGACACCGTTCTCACGCAGCGGGAGCCCGGTGTTCGCCCGCAGGTAGACCGGCGTCCAGCCCCGGCGGCCCAGGGTCTCGCCGTACGTCGAGCCGAGCCGGTCGCGGTGCCGGCGCCAGTAGTCCTCGGTCTCGCACAGCCCGTGCAGGAACACCACGAGCTGCCCGGTCGCCTCCGGGAAGGCCGCGGCGACGCCGTCGGGGGTGAGGACGACGTCGCGGCCCTCGCGCCGCACGCCCATCTCGATCGCCAGCCGCGGCCGCTCGCGGCGCAGCTCCTCGCCGATCAGGCCGTTGACCGCGGAGCTGACGAAGCGGCCCCGGGGCCCCTCCTCCAGGGCCGGGCCGCCGATCCCCGCGTCGGCCAGCCGGGAGAGCCCGGCGCTGGCACCGCGCAGGGAGAGCCCGAGCGCGCCGTACACGGTGGTGGCGATGCCGTGGTGGAGCACCTCGGCGGGCCGCGAGGCCCGGCCCAGGCCGAGCCGGGCCAGGCCGTGGGCGCGTCGGGAGATGGCCGTGTGGGTCTCCCGCGCGGTGGCGACGACCAGGTCGTCGAGCACCGAGGTGGCGAGCGCCGCGGCGTCGACGAGGGTGGCTTCCTTCCTCATGGAAAACGAGGCTACCCCGTTGAGTGCACAGTCGTACACTCAACGGGGTAGTGAGATGAGGCTCAGCCCTCGGTGGTCTCCTCGGCCTCGGCGGGCTCCTCGCCCTCCGCGGCCGGCTCGCCGATGCTGCCGTCGGCCTGCAGGTTCTTCAGCTCCAGCACGTTGCCGGAGCCGTCCTTGACCTCGGCACCCTCGACCAGGATCTGCAGCGCCTTGCCGCGGCGGATCTCCTGGACCAGCTCGGGCACGTGGTTGTGCTCGAACATGTGGTTGACGAACTCCTGCGGGTCCTGGCCGGACTGCTGGGCACGACGGATCATGTGCTGGGTGAGCTCGGCCTGGTCGATGCCCAGCTCCTCCTTGTCGGCGATCTCGTCGAGCAGGAACTGCGCGGCGACCGCGTCACGGACCCGGCGCTCGAGGTCGGCCTCGAACTCCTCCTGGGTCTGCTTCTCGTCCTCGAGGTACTTCTCCAGCGTGATGCCGGCGTACTGCAGCTGCTGCTCCAGGTTGGCCCGGCGCGCGTTCAGCTCCTCGGTGACCATCGTCTCCGGCAGCGGGACCTCGACCTTCTCCAGCAGCGCCTCGAGCACGGCGTCCCGGGCGGCCGCGGCCTGCTCCAGGCGCTTGCCGCGGGTGAGCCGCTCGCGCACGTCGGCACGCAGCTCCTCGAGGGTGTCGAACTCCGAGGCCTCCTGGGCGAACTCGTCGTCCAGCTCGGGGAGCTCCTGCTCCTGGACCTGGGTGACCTTGACCTTGACCTCGACGTCCTGGCCGACCAGCTCGCCGCTGACCAGCTGGGTGGTGAAGGTCTTCTCCTCGTCGATCTGCGCGCCCACCAGGGCCTCGTCGAGACCGTCGATCATGCCGCCCTGGCCGACCTTGTAGGAGAAGCCGGCGATCTCGGCGCCCTCGACGACCTCGCCGTCCTGGGTCGCGACCAGGTCGATGACGACGAAGTCGCCGTCCTGCGCGGCGCGCTCGACGTCGATCAGGGTGCCGAAACGCTCACGCAGCGCGTCGACCTGCTCGGCGACGTCCTCGTCGGTGACCGCGAGGTCCTCGACCGAGGCGGTCAGGTTGTCGTACGCCGGGAGGGTGATCTCCGGCTTGACGTCGACCTCCGCGGTGAACTCCAGCGGACCCTCGTCGTCGTACTTGAGCACCTCGACCTCGGGCTGGGCCAGCGGGGTGAGGTTGTTCTCCTCCAGGGCCTCGACGTACTTGCTGCCGAGGATGTCGTTGAGGGCCTCGTCGCGCGCGGCGCCGGGGAACTGGCGCTCGATCACCTGCGGCGGGACCTTGCCGCGGCGGAAGCCGGGCACGTTGATCTGCTTCGCGATCTTCTGGTACGCCGCGTCGAGGCTCGGCTTGAGCTCCTCGAAGGGCACCTCGACGGTCAGCTTGGCCCGGGTCGGGCTCAAGGTCTCGACGGCGCTCTTCACAGGTGATCTCCTACTGGTTCTGAGAAATGGTCGCGGGCCGGGGCCCGCTGGTTCGATCGGGTGATCTGTCGGGGCGACAGGACTCGAACCTGCGGTCTCCTGCTCCCAAAGCAGGCGCGCTAGCCACTACGCTACGCCCCGTCGAGCGGACCGCCGCCGGGCGGTGGACCGCACTTCGAGGGGATGACGGGAATCGAACCCGCGTAATCAGTTTGGAAGACTGAGGCTCTACCATTGAGCTACATCCCCGGCTGCTCCGCGGCGCGCTCGCACGCGCCGAAAGGCACGGGCAATCGTGCCACACGAGGGGTTCCGCGCCGTAACTCAGGGGCGCCGGTGGACCAGCAGCAGGGCACGGTCGTCGTCGGGTGAGCCCACCGCGCCGACGAGCCGTCCGGCGAGGCCGTCCCAGCCGTGGCGCAGCAGCCCCTCCGCGGCGCCCATCATGTGGTCGATGCCGAGCTCGATGTCACGCCGCGGCTCCTCCACCATCCCGTCGGTGTAGAGCAGCAGGCTGTCGCCCGGGGCGAGGCGGCCCTGGTAGGCGTCGTACCGGACGTCCTCGACGATGCCCAGCACCGGTCCCTCGGCCCGCAGCACCTGCCAGCGCCCCGACCCCGCGTGCCGCTGGACGGCGGGCGGGTGGCCGGCGCTGCGCAGCTCGAAGGCTCCGGTGCCGAGGTCGACCGAGACGTGCACCGCGGTCGCGAAGCCCTCCTCCCAGGCGCGCTGGAGGAGGTAGTCGTTGGCGGCCGGCAGGAAGCGGTCGGAGGTGAGCGCGCCCACCAGACCGCCCATCGCGCCGGACAGCTGGAGCGCACGGGTGCCCGCGCCCTCGCCCTTGCCGGAGACGTCGACGACGACCAGCTCGATGCGCCCGCCCTGGTCGCTGCCGGTGGCGACGAAGAAGTCGCCGGCGAAGGCCGAGCCGCCCGCGGACGCCAGCGCCGACTGGACCAGCCAGCCGTCCGGCAGGGCCGGGATCTCGCCTTGCGCGAGGATCCGGTCGCGCAGGTCGACCAGCATCGACTCCCCGCGCATCCGGGCCACGCTCAGGCCCCGGCGGCTGCGGGCGATGAGGATCACCGCGAGGGTGATGACGTACATCACCGCGACCGACACGACCGTGCGAGCCATCCAGGACTCCTGCAGGACCACGGCGCCGGTGAGGACGATCAGCATGTACCCCGCGAACCAGGGCAGCGCGCGGCTGCTGAGCATGAGCACCGCGATCACCAGCGGCAGGAACGCCAGCGTGATCGGCACCTCGTCCGGCTGGAAGCCGATGCCGACCAGCGCAGCCGCGGAGAACACGCCCAGCGCCACCGCGATGCCTCGGTCGCTGGAGGTCCAGCGGCGGAAGCCCTCGATCATCGGGCCGCCCGGCTGCGGAAGACCGGCTGGCACCGGGCACACCAGAACAGGTTCCGCCCACCGAGCACCTCGGTGCGCACGGGTCGGGAGCAGACGTGGCAGGGCTGGCCGGTGCGGCGGTAGACGTAGACCTCGCCCCCGTGGTCGTCCACGCGCGGGTCCCGTCCCATCGCCTCGGGCAGGTGCTCGGGCCGGACGGTGTCGATCCGTCCGGTGCGCACGCCCTCGGTCATCAGCACGACCAGATCGTCCCAGATCGCGCGCCACTGTGAGGCCCGAAGTGAGCGACCCGGCCGAAGTGGGTGGATCCGATGCCGGAACAGCACCTCGGCGCGGTAGACGTTGCCGACCCCCGCGAGCACCGACTGGTCCATGAGCAGGGTGCCGATCGGTGCGCTGCTCGCGCTGATCCGCGCCCACGCCCGGTCGGGGTCCGCGTCGGCGCGCAACGGGTCCGGCCCGATCCGGGCCAGCACGGCATCGCGCTCCTCGGCGGTGACCAGGGCGCAGCGGTTGGCGCCGCGCAGGTCGGCGTACCCCGCCTCGGGCCGCTGCTGAGCGGGCGGGCGGACCAGGCGCAGCCGGACCTGGCCGACCGGGTCCGGGACGTCGGCCACGTCGTCGTGCACGTCGAAGGTGCCGTAGAGCCCCAGGTGCACGTGCACGAACAGCTCGCCCTCGAAGCGCACGAACAGCTGCTTGCCCCACGCGTCCGCGTCGAGCAGCCGGGTGCCGTCGACCCGCGCGGCGCCGTCGGCGAAGCGCCCCTGGGGGCTGCTCGCGCGGATCCGGTGGCCGCCGAAGACGGCCGTCAGCTGGTCGGCGAGCCGGTGGAGGGTGTGGCCCTCAGGCATCGCCGTGCCCGAGCTGCCCCTCTCGCCGAGCAGAGGCGGGCAGGGGCGGGAGCTCGCCGGTGGTCTCGTACGACGCCATCTGGCCGATCCGGCGCACGTGCCGCTCGTCGCCGGGGAACGGCGTGGTCAGGAAGACCTCGACCAGGCGGGTCATCTCCTCCAGCGTGTGCATCCGGCCGCCGACGGCCACCACCCACGCGTCGTTGTGCTCGCGGGCCAGGCTCGCCGTTTCCTCCGACCACGCCAGCGCCGCCCGGATCCCGCGCACCTTGTTGGCCGCGATCTGCTCGCCGTTGCCCGAGCCGCCGATGACCACGCCGAGGCTGTCGAGGCCCTGCGCCCGGTCCTCCGCCACGCCCGCGGCGGCGCGGATGCAGAACACCGGGTAGTCGTCGAGGGCGTCGTAGACGAAGGGACCGTGGTCCACCGGCTCGTAGCCGTGGTCGGTCAGCCAGCCGGTCAGGTGGGACTTGAGCTCGAGGCCGGCGTGGTCGCAGCCGAGGTGCACGCGCATGGGTCGATTGTCTCAGGCCCGGATGGGGCCGGGGCACGGGCCTGGCTCGTACGCCGCTTGTAACTCACGCACGGTGCATGCGCCGGGCCGCCTCCGCGATCGAGCCGCTGATCGAGGGGTAGACGGTGAAGGTCTGCGCCACCTGGTCGGCGGTGAGCCGCTCGGTGACGGCGAGCGCGACCGGGTGGATCAGCTCGGAGGCGCGGGGGCCGACGACGACGCCGCCGAGCACGCTGCGCGAGCCGGGGGCGACGAAGAGCTTCACGAAGCCGTCGACGATGCCCTGCATCTTCGCGCGGGCGTTGGTGGCGAGCGGCTGGACGACGACCTCGGCGAGCACCTCGCCGGCGTCGACCTGCTGCTGGGTGACGCCGACGGTCGCGATCTCGGGCGAGGTGAAGACGTTGGAGGCGACCACCGAAAGGTCGAGCGGCTGCACCGCGTCGCCGAGCACGTGCGCCATCGCGATCCGGCCCTGCATGGCCGCCACCGAGGCGAGCATGAAGACGCCGGTGCAGTCGCCGGCGGCGTACACACCGGTCGCGGACGTGCGCGAGACCCGGTCGACCTTCACGAAGCCGCCGTCGTCGAGGGTGACGCCGGCCTCCTCGAGGCCCAGGCCGGCGGTGTTCGGGACCGAGCCGAGGGCGAGGATGCAGTGCGACCCGGTGACCTCGCGGCCGTCGGCGAGGGTGACCGTGACGACGTCGCCGTCGCGGGTCACCGACTGCATCCGCGAGCGCGACAGGACCGTCATGCCGCGCCGGGTGGCGACGTCCTCGAGGACCTGCGCGGCGTCCTGGTCCTCCCCGGGCAGCACCCGGTCGCGGGAGGAGACGAGGGTGACCGGTACGCCGAGCACCTGGTACGCGCTCGCGAACTCCGCCCCCGTCACGCCCGAGCCGACCACGATCACGTGCTCCGGCAGCTCGGCGAGGTCGTAGACCTGCTCCCAGGTCAGGATCCGCTCGCCGTCCGGCTGGGCGCTCGGGAGCACCCGGGGGGCGGCGCCGGTCGCGACGAGGACCGCGTCGGCGTCGTACGTCGCCTCGGTGCCGTCGGCCAGGCTCGCCACCACCCGCGCGGGACCGTCGAGGCGACCCCGGCCGCGCACGACCGTGACGCCCTCGCGGGCCAGGCGGCTGCCGATGTCGGCGGACTGCGCGAGCGCGAGCGCCTTGACCCGCTGGTTGACCCGGGCCAGGTCCACCCGCGGCGGGGCGACCTCGATGCCGAGCTCGCCGGCCTCGCCGAGCTCGCTCATCACCTCGGCCGTGGCGATCAGGGTCTTGCTGGGCACGCAGTCGGTCAGCACCGCCGAGCCGCCCACCCCGTCGGAGTCGACGACGACGACCTCCGCGCCGAGCTGCGCGGCGACCAGCGCCGACTCGTAGCCACCGGGTCCGCCACCGAGGATCACGACACGGGTCATGGGGGTCATTCTTGCAGTCGCGCGACCGGGCTCGGACGGCGGCGGGAGGGGGCGCTGTGGATAACCCGGGAGCGGGACGCCCGGCGCGCGCATAGTGGTGGGCGTGACCACGAGGAGGCACCATGGGCACCATGACCGCAACCCGCCCGCCGCGCCTGCAGCAGGGCGACCTGATCATCCGGGACGGCCCGTTCACGCTCGCCGAGCGCGACGCGCTCCCGGCCGACGGCTACCGGCATGAGCTGCTCGACGGGGTGCTGGTGATGAGCCCGCCGCCGAGCATCCGGCACCAGGACGTCACCGGTGCCGTCTACCGGTTGCTGCACCGCCACGCACCGAAGGACTGCAAGGTCCTCTTCGCACCCGTCGACGTCCGGCTCGGCATCCGGACGTCCTTGGAGCCCGACGTGGTCGTCGCACGTCGGGCCGATCTCGGCGCGACGCGGCTCGAGGGTGCACCCCTGCTCGCGGTCGAGGTCGCCTCGCCGTCCACCCGGATCCTCGACCTGGGCCGCAAGAAGGACCTGCTGGCGGAGGCGGGCTGCCCGTCGTACTGGACGGTCGAGCCGGACACGCCCACCGGTCCCGAGCTCACCGCGTGGCGCCTGGTCGACGGCGCCTACGCCGTCGAGGCGCGGGTGAGCGGCGCCGAGAGCTGGACCGCCGAGCGGCCGTTCGAGGTCACGATCACCCCGAACGACCTGCTCGACGACTGAGAGCGGCTCCGCTCAGAGGTTGATCATGTGGCCGGCGATCCCGTGGATCGCCTCCTTCACGGCCTCCGACAGCGTCGGGTGGGCGAACACGTTGCGGCCCACCTCGTCCGCGGTCAGGTCCCACTTCTGCGCCAGGGTCAGCGCGGGCAGCAGCTCGGTGACGTCCGGGCCGATCAGGTGGGCGCCGAGGATCTCGTTGTACTCCGCGTCGGCGACGATCTTCACGAACCCGACGCCCTCGCCGAGGCCCTGCGCCTTGCCGTTCGCGGAGAACGGGAAGGTGGCCGTCTTGACGTCGTAGCCCTTGTCCTTGGCCTGCTGCTCGCTGTAGCCGAAGGAGCCGATCTGGGGCTGGCAGTACGTCGCGCGCGGGACGAAGTCGTACTCCACCGGCATCGTCTCGACGCCGGCGATGGTCTCGGCGGCGACGATGCCCTGGGCCTCGGCGACGTGGGCGAGCATGAGCTTGCCGGTGCAGTCGCCGATGGCGTAGACGCCGTCGACGTTGGTGCGGCCGTAGTCGTCGATGGCGACCGCGCCGCGCTCGGTGAGGGCGACGCCGGCGGCCTCGAGGCCGTAGCCCTCGACCCGGGGGGCGAAGCCGAAGGCGGCGAGGAACTTGTCGGCCTCGAGGACCTGCTCCTCACCGCCGGCGGCGGGGGCGACCCGGACCTTGACGCCGGAGCCGGTGTCCTCGACGCCCTTGACGGCGGTGGAGGTCAGCACCTTCACGCCGAGCTTCTTGTAGTGCTTGGCGAGCTCCTTGGACACGTCGGCGTCCTCGGTGGGGACCATCCGGTCGAGGAACTCCACGATGGTGACGTCGACGCCGAAGTTCTTCAGCACGTAGGCGAACTCGACGCCGATCGCGCCGGAGCCGCCGATGATGATCGAGGAGGGGACGTTCTCGTCGAGGATCTGCTCCTCGTAGCTCACGATGTTCTTGCCGTTGACCTCCACGCCGGGGACCGTGCGCACGGTGGCGCCGGTGGCGATGATGAGGTCGTCGCAGGTGTACTCCGCGGTCGAGCCGTCGTTGAGCGCCACCGAGACGGTCTTCGGGCCGGTGAGCGTGCCCCAGCCGTCGACCTCGGTGATCTTGTTCTTCTTCATCAGGTAGTGGACGCCCTTGACGATGCCGGCGCTGACCTGGCGCGAGCGCTTGTGCGTCGGGCCGAAGGCCATCGTCGCGTCGCCCTCGATGCCGTACTTGGCCTTCTCGTGGGTGAGCGTGTGCGCGAGCTCGGCGTTCTTCAGCAGCGCCTTGGAGGGGATGCAGCCGACGTTGAGGCAGACACCGCCCCAGTACTTCTTCTCGATCACGGCCACGGACTTGCCGAGCTGAGAGGCGCGGATCGCGGCGACGTACCCACCGGGGCCGGCACCGAGGACGAGGACATCGAAGTGGGTCACGAAGGCCAGCGTAGTCCGGTGGTGCTCGTGCCTGCCCGCGGCCTCGCGCGGACCCGGCCACGCGCTGCCCCGCGGCTCCCGACGGGTGCGTCCGACCCGCCGGCCGTCACTCCCGGCGGGCAGCCGCGTTGATCCCTCGGGGACGACGGGGGGTCGACCCGGCAGAGGAGTTGGTCCGAAGATGAGCCGCATCGGCAGCGTGGTCCTGGCGAGCGTGCTCGCCCTGGGTGGGCAGGCGCTGGTCGCGCCCCCGGCACCGGCGAGTGCGACAGCACCGGCGGCCGCGCCCGCCGCCGGCCTCCTCGACGTGGTGGTCACCCTGGAGCCCGGCACCGACGCCGCCTCCGCGGCCCGCTCGCTCGTGAGCGCCCGCGGCGGCACCGTGACGGCGCTGTTCACCCAGGCGCTGGACGGCTTCGCCGCCACCCTTCCCGACGCCCTGCTCACCGTGCTGCGCGGCGACGCGCGGGTGCGCTCGGTGGAGCCGGAGCGCACCTACCGGGCGAGCACCACGCAGACCCCGACGCCGAGCTGGGGCCTGGACCGGGTCGACCAGCGCTCGCTGCCGCTCAACCGGTCCTACGTCTACACGCGCACGGCCTCGACCGTGGACGTGTACGTCGTCGACACCGGCGTCTACGGCGGTCACACCGACTTCGGCGGCCGGGTCCGTCCCGGCAAGGACACCATCGACGACGACAGCGTCCCCCAGGACTGCAACGGCCACGGCACCCACGTCGCCGGGACCACCGGCGGGACGCGCTACGGCGTGGCGAAGAAGGCGCGCATCGTCGCCGTGCGCGTGCTCGGCTGCGACGGCGCCGGCGACACCAGCGCCGTGGTCAAGGGGCTGGACTGGGTGGTGCGCCACCACCGGGCCGGCCAGCCCGCGGTGGTCAACCTGAGCCTCGGCGGCCCCGTCTCGGAGGCGATGGACGCCGCGGTGCGTGCCGTGATGACCGACGGGGTCAGCGTCGTGGTGGCGGCGGGCAACGACGACGCCGACGCCTGCAGCTCCTCGCCGGGGCGGGTGCCGGGCGTGATCACGGTCGCGGCCAGCGACCGGTCCGACGCGCGGGCGTCCTTCTCGAACTTCGGCTCCTGCGTCGACCTCTTCGCCCCCGGCGTCGACATCGTCTCGACCTGGCGCGACGGGAGGACCCGCACGCTGAGCGGGACCTCGATGGCGACCCCCCACGTGACCGGCGCGGTGGCGCTCTTCCTCTCGCTGCACCCCACGGCCAGGCCGAGCACCGTGCAGAGCCAGATCCTGAAGAACACCAGCAAGGGCAAGGTGAGCGGCACGGAGCAGCAGTGCGTGCTGCTGTTCTGCACGGCGGGCACGCCGAACGACGACCTGCTGTACGTGGCGCGCTGATCCCGCGGGGTCAACCACTAGCCTGACCCCCGTGACGTCGTACGCCGCCTACGGCACCAACCTCGATCCCGTGCGGATGGGCGAGCGGTGTCCCCACTCGCCCCTGCAGACCACCGGCTGGCTGAGCGGCTGGCGGCTGACCTTCGGCGGCGAGGAGCACGGCTGGGACGGCGCGCTCGCGACGATCGTGCAGGACCCCTTCGAGCAGGTCTTCGTGGCGGTCTACGACGTCAGCCCGCTCGACGAGCCGAACCTCGACCAGTGGGAGTCGGCCGACTCGGGGCTGTACCGGCGCACGAAGGTGCGGATCTCCACCATGGCGGGCGAGGTCGTGGCGTGGACCTACGTGCTGGACGCCTACGAGGGCGGGCTGCCCTCGGCGTCGTACCTGGGGGTGATCGCGGACGCGGCCGAGGCCGCGGACGCACCGGCGGACTACGTCGAGGCGCTGCGCCGCCGCGACTGCCGCTCCACCGGCCTCTGACGGGGCCGCAGCGGGTCCGGCACGGCCCTGCCCGACCCGGTGGCGCCGCCTGGCGATTGAGTAGTGTCGCGTCCGTGACCGACTCCCCCACGCCGTACGACCTGGCCGCCCAGGCCGCCGCCCGCCTCGCCGAGCTCACCGGCGTGGAGCGCCACGACGTCGCGCTCGTCCTCGGCTCCGGCTGGCTCCCGGCCGCTGAGGCGCTCGACCCGACGGGTGAGAACACCACCGAGATCTCGGTGACCGACCTGCCCGGCTTCAACGCCTCGGCCGTCGCCGGGCACTCCGGCAAGGTCCGCTCGATCCGGGTGCCGGGCGAGGACGGCGACCGGCACCTGCTGGCGTTCCTGAGCCGGACCCACTACTACGAGGGCAAGGGCGTGGCCGCGGTCGTGCACGGCGTGCGCACCGCCGCCGCCGCAGGCTGTCGCGCGATCGTGCTCACCAACGGCTGCGGCGGGCTGAAGGAGACCTGGACGCCCGGCACGCCGGTGCTGATCAGCGACCACATCAACCTGACCGGCCAGTCGCCGCTGGTCGGCGCGAACTTCGTCGACCTCACCGACCTCTACTCCGCGCGGCTGCGGGAGCTGTGCCGCACCATCGCGCCCGACCTGGACGAGGGCGTCTACGTCCAGTTCACCGGCCCCCACTACGAGACCCCGGCGGAGGTGCGGATGGCCGGCATCCTCGGCGGCCATCTCGTCGGGATGAGCACCACGCTCGAGGCGATCGCCGCCCGCGAGGCGGGCATGGAGATTCTCGGCATCAGCCTGGTCACCAACCTCGCCGCCGGGTTGAGCGGCGAGCCGCTCAACCACGAGGAGGTCCTCGAGGCGGGCCGGGCCGCCGCGACCCGGATGGGCGACCTGCTCGGCCGGATCGTGCCCCGCATCTGATGGAGCCGTACGACGAGGTGGAGGCGGGCTACCTCCGCTTCGCCGTCGAGGCCGCCGAGTCCCCGACGTTCGCGGCGTGGGCGCGCGGCGTCGCCGGTGACCCGGAGGTCCGCGCCTGGGTGGGCTCCCTGCCCGAGCTCAAGCAGCAGCCGAACCTCGTCTTCGCGGCGGCCCGCCACCACGGCGTACCGGCCCCGGGTCCGTACGACCGCCTGCGCACCGCGCTCCTCGCCGACGACGGCGCGATCCGGGCGACCATCCTGGAGCGCTCCACCCAGACCAACGAGGTCGGCCGGCTGGCGACACTCGTCCCCGCCTTCGCCCGGATCGAGGGCCCCCTGGCCCTGCTGGAGGTGGGCGCGTCGGCCGGGCTGTGCCTGTACCCCGACCGCTGGGGCTACGCCTGGTCGACGCCGGACGGCGAGGTGCTGCTCGGCGAGGAGCCGCGGCTGCCCTGCGCGGTCCGCGGCCCCGCGCCGCTGCCGGCCGCGCTGCCCGAGGTCGCCTGGCGCGGCGGCATCGACCTCAACCCGCTCGACGTCACCGACCCCGATGCCACCGACTGGCTGGAGACCCTGGTCTGGCCGGAGCAGGACGAGCGTCGTACCCGGCTCCGGCAGGCAGTCGCCGTCGCCCGCCGGGACCCGCCGCGGCTGGTCCGCGGCGACCTGCTGACCGCGCTGCCCGACCTGGTCGAGGAGGCCGCGCCGCACGGGACGGTCGTGGTCTTCCACAGCGCCGTGATCGCCTACCTGCCCCCGCCCCTGCGCCAGCAGTACGACGAGCTCATGCGCCGCCTGGTCGCCCAGGGCCGCTGCCACTGGGTCAGCAACGAGGCGCCCCGGGTGCTGCCGTCGGTGACCGCGACCGGGCCGGCCGGGGCGGACGAGGGCGGCGAGCCCGGGTTCGTGCTGGGGGTCGACGGGCGGATGGTGGCGCGCACGCACGGGCACGGACGCTGGCTGGAGTGGCTCGGCTGAGGCCTGTGGATGACCGGCGCGAAGAACCGCCCGGTCGGGCACGCTGGTCGCCATGGACCGCAGGAGGCACCATGGGAGTCATGACACTCGTCCGGCCGCCGGCCCTGGAGCACGGGGACGTGATCGTGCGCGAGGGACCGTTCACGGTCGCCGAGCGCGATGCGCTCCCCGACAACGGCTACCGGCATGAGCTGCTCGACGGGGTGCTGGTGATGTCGCCGGCAGCCGGACGCCGGCACCAGCGCGTCGTGGGCTCGCTCCACCGGCTCCTCTGGTCCGCTGCGCCGCGCGAGATGGACGTGCTGGTCGCGCCGTTCGACGTCGTCCTCGACGGTCGGACCGCCGTCCAGCCGGACGTCGTCGTCGCACGGCGGAGCCAGACGACCGAGCGCGGGCTGTCGGGAGCGCCGCTCCTGGCCGTCGAGGTGCTCTCGCCCTCGACGAGGGCCTACGACCTCGGGCCGAAGAAGGACCTGCTCGCCGCGGCCGGCTGCCCGTCGTACTGGACGATCGACCCCGCGGGACCCCGGCTCACCGTCTGGTCGCTCGACGGTGACCGGTATGTCCGGACGGCCGACGTGGCCGCCCAGGAGACCTGGACGGCCACGGCGCCGTTCGCGGTGACGATCACCCCGCACGACCTGCTCGACGAGGAGGGCGCGCCCTAGCTGGCCCGGTTCATCGTCCGCACCCCGACGACCAGCCCGAGCACGCCGACGACCAGCGAGGCGGCGAAGCCCGAGGCGATCGTGTCCAGGGCGTAGGAGCCGGCGAAGAGCGCCCGCTCGGTCTCGACGAGGTAGCTCAGCGGGTTGAGGTCGGCGAGGAAGCGCAGCCATCCCGGGGCGCCGTCGAGCGGGAGCAGGACGCCGGCGAGCAGCAGGAGCGGGAAGATCACGGTCTGCTGGACGGTCCAGAAGATCCAGGCCTGCTCCTTGGCGGCGATGGCGAGCGCCAGGCTGAGGGCACCCAGCCCGACGCTGAAGGGCACCAGCACGACCACCCCGAGCACCACGCCACCGAGGTGGAGGTCGAAGGAGAAGGGCGTGACCACGGCGACGATCACCAGGGTCTGCAGCACCAGCGGCACCATCTCGCGCAGGGCCTTGCCGACCATCAGCGACGAGCGGCGCACGGGCGAGACGAGCAGGCGCTCGAAGGAGCCGCTGACGATCTCCTCCGACAGGTTGGCTCCGGTGAAGGAGGCACTCATCAGCGCCGTCATGGCGACGATGCCGGGCACGAACCACTGCAGCGCCGAGCCGTCGCCGGTGTCGGGGAGGAGGGGCGCGAACAGGCCGAGGAAGACCAGCGGCTGCACCATCGCGAAGAGCACGGAGGCGGGCTGGCGCAGCACCGGCTGGAGCTCGCGGACCAGCACGTTGGCGATGTCGGGCAGGAGGCCCACGGGCCGCCCCCCGACGGAGGTACGACGGGCGGGGGCCGCCGCGACGGACGGGTTCACGGTGGGGGTCGAGATGGTCATGCCGCTGCTCCTTCGGTGGGGCGGGTCGTGGGGTCCTCGCGCAGGCTGCGCCCGGTGAGGTGGAGGAAGACGTCGTCGAGGGTGGGCCCCACGACCTCGATCCGGGTGGCGGGGGTGCCGGCGGCGGCGAGGTCGGCGACCAGGCCGGGGGCGGCGTCGCGGCCGAAGGCGGCCCGCAGCTCGACGTGCGTCCCGGCGAGGACCACCTGGGCGCCGGGCACCCGGTCGGCCCGTTCGGCGGCGGACCGGGCGGCGTCGGCCGTGGCGAAGTCCATCGCGACGAGGTCGCCGAGCGCGGACTTCAGGGCGGCGGCGGAGTCGTCGGCGATGACCCGGCCGTGGTCGATGACGACGACGCGGCCGGCGAGCGCGTCGGCCTCCTCCAGGTAGTGCGTGGTGAGCACGATCGTGGTGCCGAGCTCGGCGTTGAGGCGGCGCACCTGCTCCTGCAGGTTGACCCGGTTCTGCGGGTCCAGCCCGGTGGACGGCTCGTCGAGGAAGAGGATCGGCGGCTCCTGCACCAGCCCGATCGCGACGTCGAGGCGTCGGCGCTGGCCGCCGGAGAGCCGGGCGACCGGGCGGTCGGCGTGCTCGGTGAGGCCGAAGGCGTCGAGGAGCTCCTCGGCGCGGTCCCGCGCCTCGCGCCGGGTCAACCCGTGCGCGCGGGCCTGCGCCACCAGCTCGTCGCGGCCGCGGAACTGGTGGCCGGCGGCGTTGCCCTGCCCGACGTACCCGATCGAGCGGCGTACCGCCGCCCGGTCGCGGACCACGTCGAAGCCGGCGACCTCGGCGGTGCCGGAGGTCGGGGCGAGCAGGGTGGTGAGCATCCGCAGGGTGGTGGACTTGCCGGCGCCGTTGGGGCCGAGGAAGGCGACCAGCTCCCCGGCCGCCACCTCCAGGTCGAGGCCGCGCACGGCCTCGATCGTCTCCTTGTTGCGGGTGAAGTGGCGGGTGAGTCCGACGGTGCGGATCACCGGCCCTCGGTCGGTGGTGGGCTTGTTGATCTCCATGACTCCCACGCTAGGAAGCCTTTAGGTCAACTTCTGTCCTGATTCCGAACTAGTCTCGAGAACATGAGCACGAGCGCCCGGATGCTGCGTCTGCTGTCCCTGCTGCAGACCCACCGCTTCTGGACCGGCGGCGACCTCGCCGGCCGGCTGGAGGTCAGCGAGCGCACCCTGCGCCGCGACGTGGAGCGGCTGCGCGACCTCGGGTACGACGTGGACGCGGTCCGGGGCGCCGCGGGCGGCTACCAGCTCCGGGCCGGTGGGGCGATGGCCCCGCTGCTGCTCGAGGAGGACGAGGCGGTCGCCGTCGCGGTCGGCCTGCGCGCCGCCGCGAACGGCGGCGTGCCGGGCTTCGAGGACACCACCCTGCAGGCGCTCACCAAGGTGATCGCACTGATGCCGCCGCGGCTGCGCCGGCGGATGGCCGCGCTGCAGACCCAGACCGAGGGCCTGGCCTGGAGCGGCGGGCCGGTGCTCGACCCGGCCGTCCTCACCACCTTGGCCCAGGCCTGCCGGGACGGCGAGGCGGTCTCCTTCGCCTACACCGCCGCCGACGGGAGCGGGACGACACGTCGGGTCGAGCCGCACCGGTTGGTCAACCTCGGCCGCCGCTGGTACCTCGCCGCCTGGGACCGCGATCGCGGCGACTGGCGCTCCTTCCGGGTCGACCGGATCGCGGAGCCGCCCGCCACCACCGGCCAGCACTTCCGGCCGCGAGAGGTGCCGGGCGGCGACGCGGCGGCGTACGTCAGCCAGGGCCTGCGCACCCGCCCCCGCCAGCACCGGGTGGTGGTCGAGCTCGCGGTCCCCGCCGCGACGGCCGAGGCGGCCGTCGGCCGGTGGGCCGAGGTCGCCGCCCTCGGCCCGGACCGGTGCCGGATGACGATGGACACCGACACGCTGGACTGGCCGGTGCTCGTGCTGGCGGGACTGGACTGCGACTTCCGGGTGGCCGAGCCGGCGGAGCTGACGGACCTGCTGACCCGGCTCACGCGACGCCACGCCGCCGCCGTCGACTGACTTCCTGTCAAGAAGAGCGGTCGCGGCACGCTCTTCCATCGTCGCACGTCAGAGCGTGTTTGAGACGGCGAACTTAGGGAGACCTAACCAGCATGTTAGGGTTCCCTTGCTTCGGCTTTCCTGACACTCTGACAGCAAAGAGCACCGTGCCGTGTCCCCTCACCCCCGCCTGCGCCGCGCCGCCGCGGCCCTCGCCCTCCTGCTGACCGCGACCGCCTGCGGCCCCGTCCTCGACGGGGCCGGCGGCGGCCACGGCGGCGAGGGCCCGGACACCGCCGTGCCCTCGATCGCCGACGTCACGCCGATCGCGGACCCGCGCTCCTGGAAGGGCGAGGTCGACATCAACCTCCCCGAGCCCGACATCCGCCCGGTCGAGGAGGACCCCACGCCGCGGCTGCCCGCCACCGTCACCGACGCGCAGGGCACGAAGGTCGAGGTCACCGACGTCAGCCGGATCCTCGCCCTCGACATCTACGGCACGCTGTCGCAGACCGTCTTCGGGCTCGGCCTGGGCGACAACATCGTGGGCCGCGACGTCTCCTCGGCCTACGCCGAGATCGAGGACCGCCCGCTGGTCACCCAGAACGGCCACGAGCTCAACGCCGAGGCGATCCTCGAGCTCGACCCGACCGTGCTCGTCACCGACACCTCGCTCGGCCCCTGGGACGTCGTCCTCCAGGTCCGCGACGCCGGCATCCCGGTCGTCGTGGTCGACGCCGAGCGCAACCTCGACAACCTCGCGCCGCTCACCCAGGAGGTCGCCGACGCGCTCGGCGTACCCGAGCAGGGCAAGGCGCTCGGCAAGCGGATCGTCGACGAGGCCGCCGCCGTGCGCGCCGAGATCGCGAGGGTCGCACCGGCCGACGTCACCGGCAAGCTGCGCATGGTCTTCCTCTACGTCCGCGGGCAGGCGAACGTCTACTACATGTTCGGCCGGGGCTCCGGGGCCGACGCGCTCATCACCGCCGCCGGTGGGTACGACGTGAGCAGCGAGATCGGCTGGGACGGCATGAAGCCCGTCAACGACGAGGGCCTCATCAAGGCCCAGCCCGACGCGATCCTGATGATGACCAAGGGCCTGGACTCCGTCGGCGGGATCGACGGCCTGCTCGACCAGTTCCCCGCCCTCGCGCAGACCCCCGCCGGGGAGAACGAGCGCGTCATCGCGATGGACGACGCGCAGGTGCTCAGCTACGGCCCGCGCACCGCGGACGTGCTCAACGCGCTCGCGGTCGCGCTCTACGCCCCCGACAGCCTGCCCTCCGGGGACGGCTCGTGACCGCGGTGCTGCCCGCGGCGGCGGCCGCGGTCGGCGTACCGATGGAGGACCGGAGGCGGCGGCGCCGCACCGTGGTCCTGCACGTCGCCCTGGTGCTCGCCCTCGTCGTGGTCACCCTGGTGGCCGGCGGCTCGGGTCAGCTGCAGATCCCCCTCGACGAGATCCTCGGCTCGATCGCGCACCGGGTCGGCCTCGACGTCGGGCCGATGCCGAGCCACCCGCGCGGGGAGTACACCCTGTGGAACGTCCGCTTCTCCCGGATCGCGATGGCCGTCGTGGTCGGCGCCTCGCTCGCGGTGGCGGGCGCGGCCATGCAGGGGGTGTTCGGCAACCCGCTCGCCGAGCCCAGCGTCGTCGGCGTCTCCTCCGGCGCCGCCGTCGCCGCCGGCGCCGCGATCGTCTTCGGCCTGCGGTTCGCGGGCGACTGGTCGATCCCAGTCTGCGCCTTCGCCGGCGGCCTCGTCACGACGCTCCTCGTCTACGCCCTGTCCCGCTCCGAGGGACGCACCGAGGTGGTCACCCTGGTGCTGACCGGGATCGCGGTCAACGCCGTGGCCGGCGCGCTGCTCGCCCTGCTGATGTTCCTCGGCGACACCCAGGCCCGGGAGTCGATCGTGTTCTGGCAGCTGGGGAGCCTCAACGGCAGCCGGTGGTCGTACGTCGTCGTGGTCGCCCCGCTCGCCGTCGTCGGCGTGGCCGTCGCCCTGGCCTGCGCCCGCAGCCTCGACCTGCTGGCGCTCGGGGAGCGCTCGGCGCGCCACCTCGGCGTGAACGTGGAGGGCCTGCGCATCCTGCTGATCGTCGTCGTGGCGCTGCTGACGGCCGCCGCCGTGAGCTTCTGCGGCATCGTCGCCTTCGTCGGCCTCGTCGTCCCCCACCTGGTCCGGATGGTCACCGGCCCGGGCCACCGCACCCTGCTGGTGGCCTCGGCGCTGGCCGGTGCGCTCGTGCTGATCTGCGCCGACACCGTCGCGCGCACCGCCGTCGCCTACACCGACCTGCCGCTCGGCATGCTCACCTCCCTCGTCGGTGGCCCCTTCTTCTTCTGGCTGCTGCGCCGCACCCGCACGACCGCGGGAGGCTGGGCGTGAACGCCGCGCTCGCCGCCCGCGGGGTCAGCCTGTCCTACGGCTGCCGTCCCGTGCTCGACGCCGTCGACCTCGACGTACGACGCCGCGAGGTGCTCGCCCTCGTCGGCCCCAACGGCGCCGGCAAGTCCACCCTGCTCGGCGTGCTGGCGGGCGACGTCACCCCCGACGCGGGCACGGTGGAGCTGGAGGGCCGGCCGCTCGCCGCGTGGCGGCTGCGGGCGATGGCGCGCGAGCGGGCCGTGCTCACCCAGGAGCACCGGATCTCGTTCCCCTTCCCTGCCGCCGAGGTGGTCCGGATGGGCCGCGCGCCCTGGCGCGGTCGGCCCGAGGAGGACCTCGACGACCGGGTGGTCGCCGAGGTGATGGCCAGCACCGACGTCGAGCGGCTCGCGGCCCAGCCGTTCAGCCTGCTCTCCGGCGGGGAGAAGGGGCGCACCTCCTTCGCCCGCGCGCTGGCCCAGCGCACCGGCATCCTGCTGCTCGACGAGCCCACCGCGGCCCTCGACATCGGCCACCAGGAGGCGGTCCTGGCCCGGGCCCGCGAGGAGGCGATGTCGGGCGCCGCCGTCGTGGTCGTCCTGCACGACCTGTCCCTGGCCGCCGCCTGGGCCGACCGGGTGGCGCTGCTGCACCACGGCCGGGTCGCCGCCGAGGGCACGCCCGCCGAGGTGTTCACCGCTCCCCTGCTGAGCCTCGTCTACGACCACCCGATCGACGTGCTCGCCCACCCGGCGACCGGCGAGCTGCTGGTGCTCCCCGACCGTCGTACGTCCCTGTCCCGGGAGGAGACCGCATGACCCGGACCACCCACCGCGTCCTCGCCCTGGCCCTGCTGGCGGGGCTGCTCACCGCCGGGGTCGCCACCGCCCCGCCCGCCTCGGCGGCGCCCCGGATCTCGGTCGTCAACGACCGCGGCTCGGCGAGCGCCGACGTGCGCTACCCCACGAAGCTCACCATCACCGGCCGCGGCTTCCAGACCGTCACGGGCGGGTTCGGCGGGGTGTACCTGATGTTCGGCTGGGTCGACGACCCGCGCGGCGGCTCCTGGAAGCCCTCGCGCGGCGGCGTCACCGGCACCGACTACCGCTACGTCCCGGACGCGGAGAACGCCGCCGCCAACCAGGGCTACCTGAAGTTCATCGCCTTCCCCGGCAGCTCGACGGCCTCCGAGGCCAACGCGGTGCTGTCGGCCGCAGGGCGCTTCTCGCTCTCCCTCACCGTCCCCGGCCCGACCTTCCAGAGCGTCGACCGCGACGGCAAGGTCGTCTCCGTCGACTGCCGCAAGGTCACCTGCGGCGTCATCACGATCGGCGCGCACGGGGTGAAGAACCCCGCGAACGAGTCCTTCACCCCCGTCCGCTTCACGACCGTGTACGACGCCGCGCCCGCCGGCCAGGCCGAGGACGCCGCGCCGGAGGAGGAGCTGGCGGCCACCACCGGCGACGCGACCGACGCGGCCGGCACCGGCGCCACCGCCACCCCGAAGCGGGCCGCCAGGAGCGGCGTCCCGAAGGTGGTCACCGACCGCCTGACCGCGAAGGTCGGCAACACCCTCGCCTTCACCGGCACCGGGTTCTCGCCGGGCGAGCAGGTGGTCGGCGTGCTCGATGACGGTGCGGCCGGCATCGGCCCGCTCGTCGCGGGCCCGTCGGGCGAGGTCGCCGGCATCCTGCCGCTGCCGGCGACCCTGCCCGCGGGCACCCACGAGCTGCGGCTCACCGGCGCCGCGTCCGGCGGGCAGGCCAGCGAGCGGTTCGCGGTCCGCGCGGCGGACCGGCCGGCGACCGGGCCCACCGCCGAGGAGGGCGCCGACGAGGGCGCCGAGGACGGCGCCGACGCGGCACGGGTCTTCCTCGTCGTCGCGGGCGCGCTGTTCGCGCTCGCGGTCGTCGGTCTGGGGCTCCGGCTGCTGCTGCGCCGGCGTCGTGCGACGGGAGCGCCGGCATGACGCGCCGCCTGCTCGCCCTCCTCGGGCTCCTGCTCGTGCTGCCGGCCGTCCCCGCGACGGCCGCGGCGACCCGGACCGCGGAGTCCGAGCCGTTCACCGTCACCGACGCGGTCCTGCGCTGGGGGATCAACGACGAGAGCAACAACAACGCCTTCGCGCCCGGCACCTTCAACTTCCCCGGGGCCGGCAAGGCCCCGGACCCCGGGAAGGGCGGCCAGGTGATCGACGACCAAGCCCGCTGGCCGAGCACCGGCGCTGTCGCCTGGCGCGCGAGCGCGGGCGCGGTCCGGATCGAGAAGGTGACCTCCGCGGGCCCGGTGCCCGCGACGTACGCCGGCCTGAGGACCGGTCCCGACGGCCAGTCCCTCGGCGGTCCCACGGTCGAGGTCTTCAGTGGCCACCAGGTGGTCATCGGCGGCGGCACCGGCGAGGTGGATCCGGCGGCCGGCACCGCGACGATCCGCTGGAAGGGCTCGTTCACCGTCTTCTACTACTCCGGGATGACCTTCTTCTCGGTCACCGACCCGGTCCTCGAGGTCACCCCGGCCGGTGCCCGGATCACCGCCACCGGCTCCGGCTACGCCAGCTCGATGGAGGACATGACGAAGTGGTCGCCGGTCCCGGCGACCGCGATCACCCTCGCCGAGCTCGACGGGGTGGACGCCGCGGACCTGGGAGCCGAGAAGGGCTTCACCGCCGAGACCCGCTACCGCGGCGTGCGGTACGACGCGCCCGCCTCCGGCACCCCGCAGGTGCGCACCGGCGCCGCCTGGGGCGCCGTCCCGGCCCGCCTGCTCGCCTTCCTGGAGAAGGTCGGCATGGCGCCCTACTGGTACTCCTCCGGCGGCAGCGGCGACCGCTTCAAGGTCACCAAGCCGGTGACCGTGAGCTGGGACGCCACGAGCGCGATCGACCCCGAGACACCGCCGCCGGTCACGCCGACCACCCCGGCCCAGCAGCCCACGAACCCCGCCGGCGCGGAGCCCCCGCCGGCGCCCCAGCCGACCGCGCAGCCACCGCGGTCCACCCCCGTCCAGCCCGCCGGACCGGCCCTGCCGGTCCCGGCGGCGGACGTGGCCGCGCCCGTCGCGGCCGGCCCCCCGGCGTCGTACCGGCCGCCGGTGGCCTACGCCCTCGCCTCCTCCCCCTCGGACCCGGACCGGCCGACACGGCCGGCGCGGGCGTGGGAGTGGGCACTCGGATTCCTCCTGCTGCTCGGGGCGGTCGGAATCACCTTGCTGCACCCCGTCCTGAACCGCCCGAAAGGAACCCGATGACAACCGCACGTCGTAGCGTCGCCGGCCTCGCCGCCGCCGCGCTCGCCACCGCAGGACTCTCCGTCCTCACCGTGACCACGGCACCCGCCGCCCATGCGGACGAGCCCGCGGGCACCCCCGTGTCCGCCGCGACCCTGACCTGGGGCCTCAGCGGCTACGCCCAGAAGGGCATCTTCGGCCCGTGGACCTTCAAGGACCTCACCGGCGACGTCAGCCAGCTGACCGGCTCGGTGTCGGGCGGCTCGCAGACGGAGTACGCCGTCGACCCGGTCCCGGCCACCTCGATGCCGGTCTCGAGCCCGCCGAAGACCCCGAACGCGGTGCGGTTCACCGGCGGCACCGGCACCAAGGCCGCCGACGGCGCGGTCGCGGTGTCCTGGGACGGCTCGTACACCGTCAACGCCTACCCGGCGAACTTCAACGCGCCCAACGAGATCTACTCCGACCCCGAGCTCGTCCTCGACGCCGACGGCGACGGCGCACTGACGATGAACTTCGCGCTCGGCGCGGGCGTCGACATGGCGGGCAACCCGACCGAGGCCCAGGACTTCGGCCGACTGCCGCTGCTGGAGTTCAGCGACGGCTCGCTCACCCCGACGAGCCTCGACTCCTTCCGGGCGGTGCCGGACTACCAGGGCGTCACGGTCACCGTGCCCGACGGCAGCGCGCAGAACACCACCTGCACGACCGACGGCGGCGCGACCGGCTGGTGGGGCTCGTGGCCGCAGGCCTTCATCAACGCGATCCCGGCCAGCGTCCGGCCGCACTTCTACTCCACCGGCTGCGGCGGCATGCAGGACAACAAGCCCGCGCTGCCGGTCGACGTCGACCTCGCCATCGCACCGGAGGTCAGCGTCTCCGACACCACGCTCCTCCCGAGCGGCGCGCAGGAGGTCACCGTCACCGGCTCCGGCTTCGACCCGTCGCTGGCCGTCGGCACCCGGCAGCCGATCAGCGGCCGCCCGGCGGGCGCCTACGTCGTGCTCGGCAAGTTCGCCTCGACCTGGCGCCCCTCGCAGGGCGCGGCGAGCAGCGCCCGCAAGGTCGTCGCACAGAAGTGGGCCGTCCCGGCCGCGGAGCTGAGCCAGCCCGCGATCGCCAACGGCGGCGGCTTCGAGCTGAAGGCGGACGGCACCTTCACGACCACCTTCACCGTCGACAAGGCGACGATCGACGCGGCCGTGGCGAGCACCGCCGACCCGGCCGGCCTGGTCACCTACGGCATCTTCACCTACCCGGGCTCGGGCGCGGTCGAGCCGTCCTTCGAGACCGCCACGCCGCTGACCTTCGCCGCCGCCCCCGGTACGGCGAGCGCCACCGTCGACACCGCGCCGACCCAGGCCGCCGACGGCGCGGCGACGCTCACCGTGGCCGACGCCGCCGGCGCCCCGGGCACGGGCTCGGTGGCCTGGGAGGTCTCCGACGCCGGCGACGCCGTGGCCGCCTCCGGCACCGCCGCGCTCGTCGACGGCTCCGCCTCGATCACCCTGCCGAAGGACGGCGCGGGCGACTACACCCTCACCGCGTCGTACGACGGCGCGGAGAACGGCAACGCCAACATCACCACCGCGAGCGCCACCGCGTCCTTCTCGGTCGCGAAGCTCGGCTCGACCGGTGCGGTCAAGGTGACCAAGGCCCCGACCCCGAGCGCGACCGGCACCGTCCGGGTGGGCGTGGTCCCGGCGACGCCGGGCGTGGTCCCGACCGGCGAGGTCCAGGTGCAGGTGAAGTCCGCGAGCGGTGCGGTGGTCCAGACCACCTCCGGCCCGCTCGACGCCGCCGGCTATGCCGACCTGACGCTCGCCAAGCGGGCACCGGGCGCCTACACCGTCACCCTGCGCTTCCTCGGCGACGCCGAGCTCACGGCCTCGACGCGGACGGTGGGCCTGAACGTCGCCAAGGTGGCCGCGAAGGTCGCCGGCGCCTGGTCGCCGCGCAAGCCCACCGGCGCCGCGACCGGAGGCGTCAGGATCACCGTGAAGGCGACCGCGGCCAAGCCCACGGGTGCGGTGACCATCGCGGTCAAGAACGCCGCGGGGAAGACCGTGAAGTCGGCGAAGCTGAACCTGACGTCGGCGGGCACCGCGACCTTCGCGCTGCCGAGGCTGGCCAAGGGCACCTACACCCTGCGCGCGTCGTACGCCGGGAACAGCCAGGTGCTGGCCGGCACGTACAGCCTGAAGTTCACCACCGCCGCTCGCTGACCCGGCGAGCGCGGAGCGCGCGGCCGGCGGCCCTCCGGGGCCCCGGCCGCGCGCGCCGCACGACCTGTCCCCCCGTCCCCCGCGCCTAGAATCGACATCGTGCCGAAGATCGCCGCCGAGACCCTCCCCGCCCACCGCGACCAGGTGCGCCGGCGGATCTTCGACGCGTTCGCGCAGCTGATGGACGAGCGCTCCTTCGACGCGATCACGATGGCCCAGATCGCCGCCCGTGCCGACATCGGCCGGACCGCGATCTACCACCACTTCAAGGACAAGGAAGCCGTCGTCGTCGCCTTCGCGACCGAGGAGACCCAGCACTACCTCGCCGACCTGCGCCGCGACCTCGACCTGGTCCCGGACCCGGTCGCGCAGATCCGGGTCTACCTGCGCCACCAGCTGCGCGCCGGCCAGCAGTTCCACACCGGCATGGGCGGGATCCTCTACCACCTCCTCTCCGAGGAGGCGATGGAGAAGATCCACGACCACGTGGCGGCGGTGGAGGAGGTGCTCGAGCACATCCTCGACGACGGGATCGCCTCCGGCGCCTTCCGGGTCACCGACCGCAAGGCCGCGATGTCGCTGCTGCACGCCGCCCTGGCCACCCGCCAGCTGCCGGTCGCGGCCGTCGAGGAGTTCGTCCTGCGCGGCCTCGGGCACATGGCCTGACCGTCCCTTAGGTCACCCTAAGGAATTCTTCCGCGCGGGCTTGACACCGCCACTCCCGTTTCCTGACACTTAGTCAGCAAACCCGTCCTCCCGAGGAGTACCCATGTCCGTGGGCACCACCACCCGCGACACCACCCCGACGCTCTCCGCCGCGATGCGCGAGGGCTCCCGCGCCGAGCACGAGGCCGCCGAGGGCTCGAGCTTCATGGCCGAGCTGCTCGACGGCCGGCTCAACGCCACCGCGTACGCCGACCTGCTGCTCCGCCTGCGCCACGTCTACGCCGCGCTCGAGTCCACCGTCGCCGCCCGGTCCGCCGACCCGATCGTGGCCGCCGTCCACGACACCGCACTGGAGCGGCTCGCCGCCATCGACGCCGACCTCGCCCACTGGGCCCCCGGTGTGGACCCGGCCGGCATCGAGTCCCCCGCCGCGTCGGCGTACGTCGACCGGATCCGCGCGGGCGCCGACTGGGGCGGGCTCCTGCTCGCCCACCACTACACCCGCTACCTCGGCGACCTCTCCGGCGGCCAGGTGATCGGCCGGGTCCTGCAGCGCACCTTCGACCTGCCTCCGGACACCGGCGTCGCGTTCTACGCCTTCCCCGAGATCCCCAAGCCGAAGCCGTACAAGGACGCCTACCGCGCCCGGCTGGACGGCCTCGGGCTCACGCCCGCCGAGGTGGACCGCGTGGTCGAGGAGGTCAAGGTCGTCTTCGGGCTCAACCAGGCGCTCTTCGACGAGCTCGGCGGGCAGCTGGACCGCTACCGCGCGGCCTGACGCGGTTCCGCGCATCGGCAGGGATCGGGTCAGCTCCACTGATCGGATCCCTGCCGAGCGCGTTGTCCACAGGCGCTGCGCACCCGGGTGTCACGGCCCCGCCGCCCGGGCAGATCTGCGGCATGGACCTCGTGACCGACCTCCTCGACCAGCAGGACGGCGTGATCGGGCGCCGGCAGGCGCTCGCGGCCGGTCTCACCGCCACGGACGTCGCCCGGCGGCTGCGGCGCCGGGAGTGGGTGGTCGTGCACCCGGGCGTGTACGTCGACCACACCGGCCCCCTGACCTGGCACCAGCGGGCGTGGGCGGCGGTGCTCGCCTGCTGGCCTGCGGCGTTGGCGGGGTGGTCCGCGCTGCGCGCGCACGAGGGCCCCGGGCGCCGAAGCCATCGCGACGATGGTCCGATCGACGTCGTGGTGCGCCACGGCCGTCGCCCTCCGCGGCTGGACGGCGTGCGCGCCCGCGAGTCCCGGCACTTCGACGCGACCGTGCAGCTGAACCTCCACCCGCCCCGCCAGCGCCACGACCACGCGGTCGTCGAGCTGGCCGACCGGGCCCGCGACGAGCTCACCGCCGTGGCCGTCCTGGCGGAGGCGTGCGGCAGCCGTCGTACGACGGCGGGCCGGCTGCTCGCCGCGGTCGACGCCGTCCCCCGGCTGCGGCGACGAGCGTGGCTGACCGCGGTCCTGAGGGACGTGGCCGCGGGCTCCTGCTCGGTGCTGGAGCAGGCGTACCTGACCCGGGTCGAGCGGCCGCACGGCCTGCCGCTCGGGGCCCGGCAGGTGGCCGACACCGACAGCTGGGGCCGGCGGCTGTACCGCGACGTCGTCTATGCCGGCGCGCGGCCGCCCTGGCGCCAGGTCGTCGAGCTGGACGGCCGGCTCGGGCACGACTCCGCCCGCGAGCGCGACCGGGACCTCGAGCGGGACCTGGACGCCGCCCTCGACGGCGCGGGCACGATCCGGCTCGGCTGGGGTCAGGTGGTCGGCCGGCCGTGCTCGACGGCGCTCAAGGTCGCCCGGCTGCTCCAGGACCGCGGCTGGTCCGGCGCACCCACCCCGTGCGCCGCGAGAGGCTGTGTCGTCCCGGATCGGCAGGGGCTCGATCAAGCGGGTTGACGCGATCCCTGCCGATCACCCCTCGGCGCGCAGGAACCGCCCCGTCCGTCGTACGCCGACGACCTCGCTCGGCACCCCGTGCTCGACGACCACCTCGCCCCCGACCAGCACGGCCGCGACGGTGGCGTCGTTGCGGTTGACCATCCGCGACAGGTTGCCGTAGGCGGGGACCGGGGCCTCGGCGTACGCGTCGAGCGACGTGTCGAGCCGGGTCGGGTCGAGGACGAGCAGGTCGGCACGGTCGCCGACCCGGAGGTGGCCGGCGTCGATGCCGTACCAGTCGGCGAGCTCGCCGGTGAGCCGGTGGACGGCCTGCTCGACGGTGAGGAACGGGCGGCCGGTGCGCTCGGCGTCGCGGACTCGGCGAAGCAGCCGCAGGCCGAAGTTGTAGAACGCCATGTTGCGCAGGTGCGCGCCGGCGTCGGAGAACCCGAGCTGGACGCCGGGGTCGGCGGTGAGCTTGTCGAGCACCCGGGGGCGGTGGTTGGAGATGGTGGTGCGCCAGCGCAGCTTGTCGCCGTGCTCGACGACGAGGTCGAGGAAGGCGTCGACAGGGTGCAGGCCGCCGCGTTCGACCCCCACCTGGCCGAAGGTGCGCCCGACGACTGCGGCATCGGGGCAGGCGGTGATCTCGGCGTCGAAGAAGTCGCGGTGCCACACCCGCGGCCCGTACCTCTGGTCGTACTCCTTGCGGAAGCGCCGCCGGTAGGCCTCGTCCTGCAGGAGTGCGCGCTGCTCCTCGATCCGGTCCGAGAGGTGCAGCGCGGCGGCACCGGCACCGAGCTCCTCGAAGATGACCAGCGAGATCCCGTCGGCGTACACCTCGAAGGGGACCGGCAGGTGCTGGAAGCGCAGGTTCCCGCCGCAGCGGTTGACCAGGCGGGCGAGGAACGGGAAGAGGTGCGCGACGAACGGGATCGCCTTGATGTCGGCCGCCGACAGCAGACTGACCTTGAGCGCCGGCTTGCGCCACCAGCCAGCGCTGCTGAACGCCATCCGCACCAGGGTCTGCGGGTGCGAGACGTCCGGTCCGCCCTGGAGCGCACGGCCGCGGGCGCGCAGGAGGCGGTTGAGCCGGCGCCGCTCCCTCCCCTTCGCGTAGGTCGACGGCAGGGTCCGCGAGCGACAGGCCTCCCCGTCCAGCTTGTCGAACAGCAGCTCCTGTGACGACATGCCGATGAAGCCCGCGTCGAGCGCGTCGGCCAGGTCCGCCTCCATCCGCGCCAGCTCGGCGGCCGTGGGACGCACGGCGGGATCGGTGGCGCGCTCCAGACCCATCCGGGTGGCGCGGATGTCGGAGTGGCCGATGAACGCGGCGACGTTGGGGCCGAGCGGGAGCCGCTCGAGGGCGGCGACGTACTCCCCCGCCGTGGTCCAGGTCCGGTGCTCCTCGAGCGCGGCGACGACGAAGGGCCGCGGGATCGCCTCGACCCGGCCGAAGAGGTCGCCGGCGTCGGAGGGGGAGGTGTGCACGGTGGACAGGGAGCAGGAGCCGAGGAAGGTCGTGGTCACGCCGTGCCGCAGGGACTCCAGCAGAGCGGGCTGCAGGAGCACCTCGATGTCGTAGTGGGTGTGGATGTCGACCATGCCGGGCAGCACCCAGTGCCCTTCGGCGTCGATCACCCGCGGGCAGCCGGCGGTGTCGAGCGGCTCGGCGCTCACCGCGGCGACCCGGCCGTCGCGGATGCCGAGGTGACGGACGGCGGAGGGTCCACCGGTGCCGTCGAACCAGCGGCCGTTGCTCACGACGACGTCGTACATGCCTGCTCCTCGGCGCTCGCGACGACCTCGGGGAACTGCCGGCCCAGGAAATGCACGGCATGCGCCACGGCCGCCTCGTGGAATGCCTTTCCCGGGAACAGGTCGAAGTGGTCGCCGGGGTAGTGCCGGACCTCGGCCCGCCCGGCGAAGGCCGCCTTCATCGCGGCGTGCGGCGGCGCGCTGCGGTCGAAGTCGGCGACCTGCACCAGCCACGGCACGCCCAGCCGGGCCGCGGCCTTGGCGGGGGCGCGGGTGCCGAGCTCGAGGACGACGTCGGCGGCGACCTCGTTGCGCCAGGTCGGCCCGGCGATCCCGAGGTAGTCCTCCAGCGCGCCGTCGAGGGTGAGCGCGCCGACCTCGCCGGGGCGGGCGACGACGGGGATGGTCCTCCCCTCCCGTCCGGTACGACGCGCCAGGGCGCTCGCCACGCCCCGGCCCGTGGCGGCGAGCAGCGTCGCGGGTGCGTGGTGTTTCGTGGCGAGCCGGGCGGCCGCGAGGCCGTCGACCATCGGCACCACGGAGACGACCGCGGCGACGTCGGTGCGCTCGGTCGCGACCGACACCACGTGCCCGCCGCCCAGCGAGATGCCCCACAGCACCACGCGGGTGGGGTCCACGCCGGGCAGCTGGCGCGCGGCGTCGACGGCGGCGTGCAGGTCGGCGACCTGCCCGGCGAGCGACACCGTCTGGCGGGGCGAGCCGGCGCTGGCACCGAAGCCGCGGTAGTCGAAGGTGACCGCGTGCAGCCCGGCGGCGGCGAAGGCCTCCGCGAAGGGCGCGAGCCCGGAGTCCTGGGTGCCGGCCAGGCCGTGGGCGAGGACCACGACGGGCGCGCCGTCGCTGCCCGGGACGTGGGTGGCGGCGCAGCGCACGCCGCCGGAGGCGAAGGAGAAGGTGCTCATCGGGTGCTCCCGTAGATGCTCTGGATCCAGATGTGGGTGAGGGCGTCGATGTGCTCGGCGCGTGGCGGCCCGGCGTCCAGCGCGTGCCGCTCGACGGCGTGGTCGTTGAGGTCGAGCAGGGTCGCGGCGAGCGCGGCGGCGGGCGGACCGGCGACGGCACGGCCGACGGCCCGCTCCCGCTCGACCATCTCCGCGACCATCCCGGCGAACTCCGCCCGACCGGCGTCCCACAGCTCGCGCACCGACGGGCTGGTCGCCCGCGCCTCCAGCAGCGCCCGGTAGGTGTGCGGCGTGCGGTCGACGGAGTCGAAGAGGGCGCCGATCACCGCCCGGATCCGCGGCTCCACCTCGCCCTCGGCCTTGACGAGCAGGTCGGTGGCGTCGGAGGCGTCGTCGTACAGGTCGGCCATCAGCGCGAGCACCGCGGCCGCCTTGGACTCGAAGTAGAAGTAGAACGCCGAGCGGGTGACGCCGGCCCGCCGGGAGATCTCCGCGACGTTCACCTCCTCGAGGCTCTGCTCGCGCAGCAGCTCGTCGAACGCCGTGAGCAGCGCCGCGCGTCGTACGTCGCCCCGGTTGACGCTGCGCCGGTCGACCATCCGGGCCCAGGAGCGCTCCTCGCTCATCGGGCGCCGGCCCGGGCCAGTCCCGCGGGGACCTCCTTGACCCGCAGGTCGTGCTCGTAGAGGAAGAAGTCGAGCTGCTGGGTGTGCCGGGGGCGCTGGACCATGTGGGCGGTGTACTTGTGCTGGTCCTCGTCGATGACCCGCTCCATCTCGGCGACCGGCGGGGGCGCCCAGCGGCCCACCAGCCAGGCCGCGACCAGGCGGGCCTGGCACTCCACGAACGGGAAGAGCGTGGGCGTGGCCTGGGCGAAGCCGACGAACGCGAGGTCGTCGACGCCGGGCTTGAAGATCCGCTTGTAGAGCCGAATCTCGTTCTCGGGCGCGCTGATGAACGCGGGGTCGAAGAACGGGAAGGTGATGTTGTAGCCCGTGGCGTGCACGACGACGTCGAAGTCCTCGCTCGTGCCGTCGGCGAAGTGCACCGTCGCGCCGTCCCACCGCTCGATGTCGCCCTTGGCGCGCAGGTCGCCCGAGCCCAGCCGCAGCGGCAGCTCCACCGACTGGGTCGGGTGTGCCTCGAAGAACCTGTGGTTCGGCGTGGGCAGGCCGTAGTCCTCGGGCCGCCCGGCCGTCATCGGCTGCATCAGCTGGACGAACCTGCGCTGCCAGGCGAACGGGATGTGCGGCGAGGTCCGGTAGTACTTGTCGGCCGGCTTCCCGGCGAAGTACTTCGGGACGATCCACGCGCTGCTGCGGGTGGAGATGACGACCTCGTTGCCCAGCGTCCTGCTGGACAGCTCGACCGCGATGTCGGCGGCGCTGTTGCCGAGGCCGATGATGAGGATCCGCTTCCCCGTCAGGTCGTACGGCGTACGCGGGTCGATGTAGGCGTGCGAGTGCATCGTGAGGCCGGTGAACTCCCCCGGCTTGTCGGCCAGGCGCGGGTCCCAGTGGTGCCCGTTGGCCACGACCAGGCGGTCGAAGCGGCGGGTGCCGGTGCGGGCGGTGTCCAGCTCCCAGCCGCCCCCGGGGACGGGCCGGGCGGCGAGCACGCCGTTCTCGAACTCGATGCGGCGCCGGATGTCGAAGGCGTCGGCGTAGGCGTCGAGGTAGTCCTTGATCTGGGTGTGGTGGGGGAAGTCGGGGTAGTCCTCGGGCATCGGGAAGTCCTTGAAGGACAGCTGGTGCTTGGAGGTGTCGATGTGCAGCGAGCGGTAGGCGCTGCTGTGCCCGTTGGGGTTGCCGAAGGCCCAGTTGCCGCCGACCCGGTCGGACGACTCGAAGGTGGTGAAGTCCAGGCCGTAGTCGGCGAGCATCTTGCTCGTGGTGAGCCCGCTGATGCCGGCTCCGATCACGGCGACGGTCGGTCGGTCCATCCGGATCTCCTTGACAAGCGGGGGTGACGGGCGTCACGTTAGGCCCGCCATTTGACACGTGTCAATGGAAACCGATGAGCGTCAGGAGAGTGTCATGCCCAGGATCGTCGTCATCGGAGGCGCCTCCGGGATCGGAGCCGCGACCGCCGCGCTGCTCACCGCCGGCGGGGACGACGTCCTCGTGGCCGACCTGCCCGGCACCGGCGCTGCGGCGGAGGTGGACGTCACCGACGAGGCCTCGGTCGCCGCCCTGCTCGACGCCGCCGGCACGTTCCACGGCGTCGTCAACTGCGCCGGCGTCAGCACGCTGGCCCGGGTCGTCGACCACGACGCCGCCGAGTGGCGCCGGGTCGTCGACGTCTGCCTGACCGGTGCCTTCCTGGTGCTCAAGCACGCCGGCCTGCGGGTCGCCGACGGCGGGTCGCTGGTCTCGCTCTCCTCACTCAACGCCCGGCAGCCGGGCACCGGCCTCGCGGCGTACTGCGCGGCCAAGGCGGGCCTGGTCGCCCTCACCCAGGTCACCGCGCTCGAGCTCGGGCCGCGCGGCGTCCGGGTCAACGCCGTCGCCCCCGGCCTCGTCGTCACCCCGCTCACCGCACCCGCGATGGACATCCCGGGCGTGCGCGAGGACTACCTCGCCAACACCGCGCTCGGCCGCTCCGGCGAGCCCGACGAGATCGCCGCGGCGATCCGCTTCCTGCTCTCCGAGGAGTCGGCGTGGATCACCGGCGAGACCCTCGACATCAACGGCGGTGCGCACCTCAAGCGCTATCCCGACCTCGTCGGCCTCGTCGAGCAGGCGTTCGCATGAGGACCGCGATCGTCACCGGCGGCGGGTCCGGCATCGGCGCCGCGCTCGTGCGGGCCCTGGTCCGCGACGGGGCATACGTCCTGTGCGCCGACCTCGACGCGGGCGCCGCCGCGGCCGTCGCCGAGGGCGCGGCGGGGCCCGGGCGTGCCGTGGCCCGCCGGGTCGACGTCACCGACGCCGCCGCCGTCCAGGACGCGGTGGACGCGGTCGTCGCGGAGCACGGCCGCCTGGACCTGATGTTCAACAACGCCGGGATCACCTTCCTCGGCCACACCGAGGACCTCACCCTGGCCCAGTGGGACGCGATCATCGACGTCAACGTGCGCGGGGTGGTGCACGGCGTGCACGCGGCGTACCCGCGGATGATCGCCCAGGGCGGCGGGCACATCGTGAACACCGCGTCGATGGGCGGCCTGATGGCGGCCGGACTCATGACGTCGTACGTCACCACGAAGCACGCGGTCGTCGGCCTCTCCCTCGCGCTGCGCACCGAGGCCGCCGCGCACGGCGTCGGCGTCACCGTCGTGTGCCCGGCCGCCGTCGACACCCCGATCCTCGACAAGGGCGAGATCGGTGCGTTCCGGGGCCGCGACTTCTACCTGGAGGGCCAGGGCGTCAAGCGACCCGTCGACCCCGACGCTTTGGCCCGGCGGGTGCTCGCCGCCGTCGCCGCGGACGAGGCGATCGTGGTGGAGCCGCGCCAGGCCCGGATCGCCTGGCGGCTGGGGCGGCTCTCCCCCGTTCTCGTCAACCGGATGGCCACGAAGTTCATCGCCCGGCAACGTGCCCGCGTCGGCTGACGTTGGCCGTGGTGGCTAGCCTCTTGCCCCATGGTCGAGTACGGCGGCACCGGAGCCATGCTGCTCGTGATCGCCGTCGCGGGGCTGGTCTGCGGGGCGCTCGCGCTGCTGCTGACCCGCTCGCTGGGGTGGGTCTCCGCGCTCGCCGTGGGCGGCTTCCTGTGGTCGCTGGCGGTCATCGGCGCGGTCACCCTGGTCCCGACCTCGGCGCACACCGGCATCGTCGCCGCGGAGGGCCGGCTGTCCACCTGCTCGTGGGACATCGGCGGTCCCGCACCCGAGGGATTCTGGATCTTCGAGTCCGGCCAGCGCACCCTCAACACCGTGCTCTTCGTGCCCGCGGGGGCGCTGCTGGTGCTCGCGGTGGCCCGCTGGCGCGCGGGCTGGGTGCTCGCCCCGCTGGGGATCCTGGGCCTGGCGGGCTACTCGGCGCTGATCGAGAAGACCCAGCTGGAGCTGGCCCGCATCGACCGTGCCTGCGACGTCACCGACGTCGTCGACAACGTGACCGGCGCCCTGCTCGGCGCCGCGGTCGGCCTCGGGCTGGTCATCGTGCTGCGGCCGTGGCGGCACCGAGCCCGGCTCGGCAGCCGGCCATCATCCGGGCGTGGTTCCAGGTGAGCACCGGCCGCCCGACGTACGACGCCGCCGCCAGCCAGCCGCGCACGGTCACCCGCTGGGCGAAGTCCAGCCGGGTCCCGTCGTCGACCTCGGTCAGGGTGAACCGGGCGTAGCCGTCGAGGTCACCGCTGATCGCGACCTCCACCACCGGTGGGGTGCGGGAGACCGCGTCGAGGACCAGGTCGAGGGTGTAGGGCAGGGCGGAGCGGCAGCACACCCAGGCGGTGTCCTCGCCGAGCTTGGCGACCGCGCGCACCTGCGGCCACCACCGGGGGTAGCGCTCGAGGTCGACCAGCGCCGCCGCCACCGCGGTGACCGGCGCCGCGACCTGCCAGGTGTCGGCGAACTCGAAGGCGCGGGGCACCTCCCCATCATGCCGTGCGGCCCCCTTGACCTGGAGCGCACTCCAAGAGGCATCATCGACAGGTGACCGGACTTCCCATCGCCGCCGCCGCCGACGAGCTCGGCCTCAGCGCCGACACCCTGCGCTACTACGAGAAGGACGGGCTGCTGCTGCGCCCGGTGCCGCGCAGCTCGTCGGGCCACCGCCAGTACGACGAGCCGGACCTGCGCTGGATCAAGCTGGTCACCTGCCTGCGCGCCACCGGCATGCCGATCCGCGACGTCCGCCGCTACGCGGCGCTGGTCCGCGACGGCGCGGGCAACGAGGAGGCGCGTCTCGCGCTGCTGCACGCGCACCGCGAGGAGGTGCTGCGCCAGCTTGCCGAGGTGACCGCCCACCTCGGCGCGATCGACCACAAGATCGGGATCTACGAGCACACCCTGGAGAATCTCGCGGCCAGCGCTTGACCTGGAGCGCGCTCCAAGGAGTTGGCTGGGTGCCATGACGATTCCCACCCGCACTCTCGGCACCACCTCGTCCCTCACCGTCTCCGCCCTCGGCCTCGGCTGCATGGGCATGTCGGAGTTCTACGGCAGCCCGGACGAGGCCGGCGGCATCGCGACCATCCACCGCGCGCTCGACCTCGGGGTCACCTTCCTCGACACCGCGGACATGTACGGCCCGTTCACCAACGAGCGCCTCGTCGGCAAGGCCCTGGCCGGTCGCCGCGACGGCGTCCAGCTCGCCACCAAGTTCGGCAACGAGCGCAACCCCGACGGCAGCTGGGTCGGCATCAACGGCCGTCCCGACTACGTCCGCAGGGCCGCCGACGCCTCGCTCGAGCGGCTCGGCGTCGACCACCTCGACCTCTACTACCAGCACCGCGTCGACAAGACCGTGCCGATCGAGGAGACGGTCGGCGCGATGAAGGAGCTCGTCGAGGCCGGGAAGGTGCGCCACCTCGGCCTGTCCGAGGCCTCCGCGGAGACCATCCGCCGCGCCCACGCGGTGCACCCGATCACCGCGCTGCAGTCGGAGTACTCCCTCTTCACCCGCGACATCGAGGACGAGATCCTGCCCGTGCTGCGCGAGCTCGGCATCGGCCTGGTGCCCTACTCCCCGCTGGGCCGGGGCATGCTGACCGGCTCCGTCCCGCAGGCGGGCGACGACGACGCCCGGTCCGGCGGCCGCTTCCCCCGCTTCCAGGGCGACAACCTCGCCACCAACCTCGCGCTCGTGGACAAGGTCAAGGAGCTCGCCGCCGCCAAGGACGTCACCCCCGGCCAGCTCGCGCTCGCCTGGGTGCTCGCCCAGGGCGACGACGTGGTCCCGATCCCGGGCACCAAGCGGGTGAAGTACCTCGAGGAGAACGTCGCCGCCGCCTCCGTCGAGCTCACCGCCGACGACCTGGCCGCCCTGGAGGCCGCCGTGCCGAAGGGCGCGGTCGCCGGGGAGCGGTACGGCGACATGAGCACCATCGACGCCTGACCCGGAGCGCTACCGTGGCCCGGTGACCACGCCTGACACCGACGTCCTCATCGGCCGCGCGCGCTCCTGGCTCGCCGAGGACCCCGACCCCGCCACCCGCGACGAGCTGACCCGCGTCGTCGCGGCCGTGGAGGCCGGGGACGCCGACGCCCGCGCCGACCTCGCCGACCGGTTCCGGGGCACCCTGGAGTTCGGTACGGCGGGGTTGCGCGGGGCGCTCGGCGCCGGGCCGAACCGGATGAACCGGGTGGTCGTCATCCGCGCGGCGGCCGGCCTGGCGGCGTACCTCCTCGCGGAGGGCGCCGAGCCCGGCAGCCCCGTCGTCATCGGCTACGACGCCCGGCACGACTCCGACGTCTTCGCCCACGACACCGCCGAGGTGATGGCGGGGGCGGGGCTCAAACCGCTGCTGCTGCCGCGACCGCTGCCGACGCCGCTGCTGGCGTTCGCGATCCGCGAGCTCGGCTGCGTCGCCGGGGTGATGGTGACGGCGAGCCACAACCCGCCGCAGGACAACGGCTACAAGGTCTACCTCGGTGACGGCAGCCAGATCGTGCCGCCGGCCGACTCCGGGATCGCGGCGCGGATCGACGCCGTCGGCACGCTCGGCTCCGTGCCCCGGGTGCCGCTGAAGACCACCGGCGGCCGGGTGCTCGACGAGGGCGTCGTCGACGCCTACCTCGACACCGTCGCGGGCATCGCCGGGGACGGCCCGCGCGACCTCGCGATCGTCTACACGCCGCTGCACGGCGTCGGCGCCAGCGCGCTGCCCGCCGTGCTGGAGACCGCCGGCTTCGACGCGCCCTCCGTCGTCACCGAGCAGGAGCAGCCGGACCCGGACTTCCCCACCGTGGCCTTCCCGAACCCCGAGGAGCCGGGCGCGATCGACCGCGCCATCGCCCTCGCCGAGGCGACCGACGCCGACCTGGTCGTCGCCAACGACCCCGACGCGGACCGGTGCGCGGTCGCCGTACCCGGTCCGGAGGGGTGGCGGATGCTGCGCGGCGACGAGGTGGGCGCGCTGCTCGCCGACCACCTGCTGCGCGCGGGCCGCGAGGGCGTCTACGCCACCTCGATCGTGTCGTCCTCGCTGCTGGGGACGATGGCCCGGGCCGCCGGGCAGCGGTACGCCGAGACGCTGACCGGCTTCAAGTGGATCGGGCGGCTGCCGGACCTCGTGTTCGGCTACGAGGAGGCGCTGGGCTACTGCGTCGACCCGGTCCACGTCGCCGACAAGGACGGCGTCTCGGCGGCGCTGCTGCTGTGCGAGATCGCCGCCGAGGCCAAGGCCGCCGGGCGCTCGCTGCTCGACCTGCTCGACGACATCGCCGTGACGCACGGCCTGCACGCCACCGACCAGCTCTCGGTGCGGGTCACCGACCTCTCCCTCATCGCGGCCGCGATGGAGCGGCTGCGGACCGCTCCCCCGGCCACCCTCGGCGGCGCGGAGGTGACGAGCGCGGACGACCTCACCCAGGGCTCGGCGGACCTGCCGCCGACCGACGGCCTGCGCTACCGCACGGCCGACGGCAGCCGGGTCGTGGTGCGCCCGAGCGGCACCGAGCCGAAGCTCAAGTGCTACCTGGAGGTCGTGGTCCCCGTCGCGGACGGAGACGTGGCCGCAGCCCGGGCGAGAGCCGCGGAGCGGCTGGCCGGGCTGCGGTCCGACATCGCGGACGCCGCGGGGATCAGCTGACCGAGACCGCGTCGATCACGAAGACGAGGGTCTCGTTCGGCGCGACGCCGTTGCCGCCCTGGCCGTAGCCCAGGTCCGGCGGGACGACGAGCAGCCGGCGGGTGCCCTTCTGGATCCCGACCAGGCCCTGGTTCCAGCCGGTGATGACCTGGGCCTGGCCCAGCGGCTCGACGGTGAAGGTCTGCCCGCGGTCGAAGGAGCTGTCCAGCACCTGCTTGTCCGACCAGGTGACCAGGTGGTAGTTCGTCTCCACCGAGCCGCCCTCCGCGGCCTTCGGGCCGCTGCCGGTCACCAGGTCCTTGGTGAGCAGGGTGGTCGGCGGCGAGCAGTCGTCGGGGATCGTGATGGTGGGCTTGTCGCCGAAGCCGCCCTCCACCTCGATGTCGTCGGCGGTGCACGCGGGGCCCGCGGCCTCGGTGGTGCCCTCGGCCGACGGGGAGGTCGTCGGCGCGGTGGACCCGGACGGGGAGTCGGAGGCCTTGTCGTCGCCGGAGTCGCCGCAGGCGCTCGTGGCGAGGACGGCCAGGGACAGGACGGCGGCTGCGACGAGCCGGGCAGGGGTCTGCATGGCGTGCAGCCTACGAGCGCGGGGCAACGCTCAGGCGACCAGTGCCGTCACCAGCGTGGCGAGGGTGAGCACGACGAGGGCGACGATCTCCGGCCAGGCCCAGGTACGACGCACCGGCCCGGTCGCCGCGCCCTCGGCCCGCATCCGCCGGTGGATCTTCTCCTCGACCAGCCAGCCGAGCGAGTGCCGTCCGGTGCTGGAGTCCTCGCCCGCGCGGGCGTCGCGGTTGATGGTCAGCCGGCTGCGGCCGAACCCGCTGCCGACGTACCGGCGCTCGTCGGCGTGCACGCTGGTCACCTGGCCGACCTGGACCTGGTCGATCCGCCCGAACGGGATCCAGCGGGTGTGCAGGACGTTGCGCAGCTCGATCTCGTCGCGGTGCAGGAGCACCGCGGGGCGCAGCAGGATCGCCCAGCACAGCACCCCGACCAGGAGCAGCAGCGGGTAGACCCACGCCCCGAACCCGTCGGTCTCCGACACCAGCCCGTAGACGAGGAGCGCGACCACCACGAGCAGCCCGACCACGCCGGAGAACAAGCCCCCCGACCGGTAGCGCTCCGCCTTCTCGTCACCTTCGCTCTGCACGCTTCCAACCCTATGCTGAGCAGATGCCGACCACCGCCCCCACCGATCCCGTCCCGGGACTCGCGGCGTACGCCGACGTGACGGCGAGCGACGCCTCGCTCCGCCGGTTCCTGCACGGCCTGCCCGGCGTCGACCAGGTCGGCGCCGAGGCCCGGGCCGCCGGGCTCGGGACCCGCTCCATCAAGACCTCCGCCAAGGCGTGGGCGCTCGACCTCGCGATCCGGATGGTCGACCTGACCACCCTGGAGGGCCAGGACACCCCGGGCAAGGTCCGCGCGCTCGCCGCCAAGGCGCTGCGCCCCGACCCGGCCGACCCGTCGTGCCCCTCGGTCGCCGCGGTGTGCGTCTACGGCGACCTGGTCGGCGAGGTGAAGGCGATCGTCGGTGACGCCGTCAACGTGGCCGCCGTCGCCACGGCGTTCCCCAGCGGCCGGGCCTCGATGGAGGTCAAGCTGGCCGACACCCGCGACGCCGTCGCCAACGGCGCGGACGAGATCGACATGGTGATCGACCGCGGCGCCTTCCTGGCGGGCCGCTACCTGCAGGTGTTCGAGGAGATCGTCGCCACCCGTGAGGCGTGCGTGCGCCCCGACGGCACGCACGCGCACCTCAAGGTGATCTTCGAGACCGGCGAGCTGCAGACCTACGACAACGTGCGCCGCGCCTCCTGGCTGGCGATGCTCGCGGGCACCGACTTCATCAAGACCTCCACCGGCAAGGTGCAGCCGGCCGCGACCCTGCCCGTCACCCTGGTGATGCTGGAGGCCGTCCGCGACTTCCGCGAGGCCACCGGCGTCCAGATCGGCGTCAAGCCCGCCGGCGGCATCCGCACCGCCAAGGACGCGATCAAGTACCTCGTCATGGTCAACGAGATCGCCGGCGACGACTGGCTCGACCCGGACTGGTTCCGCTTCGGCGCCTCCACGCTGCTCAACGACCTGCTGATGCAGCGCACGAAGATGACCACCGGCCGCTACAGCGGTCCCGACTACTTCACCCTGGACTGAGGACTCATGGCGTTCGAGTACGCACCGGCTCCGGAGTCGCGGAGCATCGTCGACATCAAGGCGTCCTACGGCCTGTTCATCGACGGGGAGTTCGTCGACGGGCGGGGCTCGTCGTTCAAGACGATCAACCCCGCCACCGAGGAGACCCTCGCCGAGGTCGCCGAGGCCTCCGAGGCCGACGTCGACCTAGCGGTCCGCGCCGCCCGGCGGGCCTTCCGCGGCTGGTCGCGGACCTCGGGCAAGGAGCGCGCCAAGTACCTCTTCCGGATCGCCCGGATCATCCAGGAGCGCGGCCGTGAGCTCGCCGTGCTGGAGTCCATCGACAACGGCAAGCCGATCAAGGAGGCCCGCGACGTCGACGTCCCCGTCGTGGCGGCGCACTTCTTCTACTACGCCGGCTGGGCCGACAAGCTGGAGTACGCCGGCCTCGGCCCGAACCCGCAGCCGCTGGGCGTCGCCGGCCAGGTGATCCCGTGGAACTTCCCGCTGCTCATGCTGGCGTGGAAGGTCGCCCCGGCGCTGGCGTGCGGCAACACCGTCGTGCTCAAGCCGGCCGAGACCACGCCGCTGACGGCCCTGCTGTTCGCGGAGATCTGCCAGCAGGCCGACCTCCCGCCGGGCGTCGTCAACATCGTCACCGGCGCCGGCGCGACCGGGCAGGCCGTCGTGTCGCACCCCGACGTCGACAAGGTCGCCTTCACCGGCTCGACCGCGGTCGGCAAGGCGATCGCCCGGGCCATCGCGGGCACCGAGAAGAAGGCCACCCTGGAGCTCGGCGGCAAGGCCGCCAACATCGTCTTCGACGACGCCGCCATCGACCAGGCGGTCGAGGGCATCGTCGGCGGCATCTTCTTCAACCAGGGGCACGTCTGCTGCGCGGGCTCCCGCCTGCTGGTGCAGGAGTCGGTCGCCGAGGAGGTGCTGGCGAAGCTGAAGCGCCGCATGGGCACGCTGCGCGTCGGCGACCCGCTCGACAAGAACACCGACATCGGCGCCATCAACTCCCGCGAGCAGCTCGACCGGATCCGCGAGCTCTCCGCCGTCGGCGAGGCCGAGGGTGCCGAGCGCTGGTCGCCCGCCTGCGACCTGCCGTCGTCGGGCTTCTGGTTCCCGCCGACGATCTTCACCGGCGTCACCCAGGCCCACCGGATCGCCCGCGAGGAGGTGTTCGGCCCGGTCCTGTCGGTGCTGACCTTCCGCACCCCGGCCGAGGCCGTGGAGAAGGCCAACAACACGCCGTACGGCCTCTCGGCGGGCGTGTGGACCGAGAAGGGCTCCCGGATCCTGCACATGGCCTCCGCGCTGCGCGCGGGCGTGGTGTGGGCCAACACGTTCAACAAGTTCGACCCGGCCAGCCCCTTCGGTGGCTACAAGGAGTCGGGCTACGGTCGCGAAGGTGGCCGCCAGGGCCTCGCGGCGTACCTGAAGGGTGAGATCTGATGGCCGCGCGCATCGACGTCCGCAAGACCTACAAGCTCTACATCGGCGGCGCCTTCCCGCGCTCGGAGTCCGGCCACTCCTACGAGGTCACCGACAGCAAGGGGAAGTTCGTGGCCAACGCCGCCCTCGCCTCGCGCAAGGACGTCCGCGACGCCGTCGTCGCCGCCCGCAAGGCCTTCGGCCCGTGGTCCGCGCGCACCGCCTACAACCGCGGCCAGGTCCTCTACCGGATCGCCGAGGTGATGGAGGACCGTCGCCCGCAGTTCGAGGAGGCCGTGCGCCAGTCCGAGGGCGTCTCCGCCGCCGCGGCGCGCACCCAGGTCGACGCCGCCGTCGACCGCCTCGTCTGGTACGCCGGCTGGGCCGACAAGCTCGCCCAGGTCGTCGGCAACGCCAACCCCGTCGCAGGCCCCTTCTTCAACCACTCCGCCCCCGAGCCCACCGGCGTCGTCGGTGTCCTCGCGCCGCAGGCGTCCTCGCTGCTCGGCCTGGTGTCCGTGGTCGCCCCCGTGGTCGTGACCGGCAACGTCGCGGTCGTCGTGTCGTCGTACGCCCGGCCGCTGCCCGCCGTCACCTTCTCCGAGGTGCTCGCCACCTCCGACGTCCCCGGTGGCGTCGTCAACATCCTCACCGGCGACGCCACCACCCTCGGCCCCTGGCTCGCCGCGCACATGGACGTCAACGCCATCGACCTCGCCGGTGTCGCCGGCTCGGCCGAGCTCGCGACCTCCCTGGAGGTCGCGGCCGCCGACAACCTGAAGCGGGTACGACGCGCGCCGCTCGCCGAGCCGGACTGGGCCGCCGAGCCCGGCCTGTCGGCGATGACCGCGTTCGTGGAGACGAAGACGGTGTGGCACCCGATGGGGATCTGAGGCGCCGTCGGCGGGTCTACCTGTGGCTGATGGGGACCTGCCTGGTCCTCATCGTGCTCGCCTGGAACGTCGTCCGGCTGTTCTCCACCCCGCTGGCGGTGGGGATGAGCCTGGTCGCCGCGGTGATCCCGCCCGTCGCCGTCGTGCTCGCCAACCGGGGGTCGCGGGGCGGGGACGGCTGACCCGCTCCGCTCGGCCGTGGGCCGGCCGGACGACGAGTCGTGTGCCCGACACCTCCGCATACCGCGGTCTCAGGCACACGACCCCGCGCTCACTCCGGCAGCACCGCCCGCAGCACCCGCAACGTGTTGCCCCCCCATCACCAACCCGATCTCCGCGTCGTCGTACCCCCGGTCGACGAGCTCCTGGGTGACCGCGGCGAGCTGGGAGGTGTCCCAGCCGGTGGTGGTGGCGCCGTCGAAGTCGCTGCCGAGGGCGGCGGTCTCGATGCCGCCGACCTCGACGACGTGGTCGATGGCGTCGACGACGGCGTCGGTGGTGAGGTCGCAGACGGCGGCGTCCCAGTAGCCGACGCCGACGACCCCGCCGGTGGCGGCGACGCCGCGGATCTCGGTGTCGGTGAGGTTGCGGTTGACGTCGCAGGTGGCCTGGACACCGCCGTGGGAGAGGACCACGGGCTTCGTGGCGAGGTCCAGCATCTCGGCGACGGCGGCGTGGCTGGCGTGGGCGATGTCGACGATGATGCCGCGGCGCTCCATCTCCGCGAACACCTCGCGGCCGAGGTCGGTGAGCCCGCCCTTGTCCTCGCCGTGCATGGAGCCGGCGACCTCGTTGTCGAAGAAGTGCGTGAAGCCGGCCATCCGCATGCCCGCGTCGTAGAGCTCGTCGAGGTTGTCGATGTCGCCCTCGAGGTTGTGCAGGCCCTCGACGGAGAAGAGCGCACCGGTCACCTCCTCCCCGGCGGTGCGGTCGGCGACGAGCCGGTCGACGTCGCCGCGGGTGCGGATCAGGCGCAGCCGGCCGTCGGAGTCCTTCGCGGCGTCGCGCAGCTTCTGGGCGTGGTAGAGCGAGCGCTGCAGCAGGGAGCGCCAGGTGCGCGGCGGCTGGAGCTGGGCGACGGTGAGCAGGGTGATGTTGTCGCCGGCGTCGGTGGGGTTGGAGTCATAGTTCTGCCCCTTGGGGGACTTCGACACCGACGAGAACACCTGCAGGGCGACGTTCCCCTCCTCCAGCCGCGGCAGGTCCATGTGCCCGCGGTCGGCGTGCTCGAGCAGGTCGCGGTCCCACATGAGGGTGTCGGAGTGCATGTCGACGACCTGGAGCGAGTCGTGCAGCCGCTGGGTGTCCGCGGTGACGGACGGCAGGTCGGCCGGCTCGATGCGGTTGCGCATCGACTCGATCTTGGCGGGGGCGAGGGAGAAGAAGCCGACGGCGAGGACGAGGACGAGGCCGGTCGCGACCAGCAGCGTGATCCGCACCCGGCGGCGGTTGATCCAGCTCATCAGCGGACCGTACCCCGCGGCGCGGCCGCGGCCCGTCAACCCCCGCGGCGCACCGTGGCGAGCACCTGTCCGCACAGGTCCTCGACCTCGCCCACCAGCGCCGCCGAGGAGCCCGCCTCGGCGCTCGTGGCGAGCGCCCGGTTGCCGCCGCAGACCAGGGCCTGGTCCCGGGCGGTGGCGACGAGCACCACCCGGACCGATCCCGGGTCGGTGGCGGCGGCGGTGCCGGTGGTGGTGCCGGGCAGCGGCATGACCGGCTCGGTGCAGGAGAACGCCACGTCGTACGACGTGCCGGGGAGCGCCGTGCACCGGGTGCCGTACGACGGCCGCCAGGTCCCCTTCGCCGCGGCGAGCACCTTCTGGTTGGCCCCGTCGAGCAGGGCCCGGGTGTACTCCAGGGACCCGGTCCGGGCCTCGTCGACGGCGGCCCGGGCGCCGACGGTGACGCTGACGACGGCACCGTCCGCACCGCCGCCCCAGGAGCAGGAGACGGTCGCGCGGCCCGCGCCGGAGCGCTCCTCGGCGGGCCGGGAGCCCGAGGAGTCGGAGCGGGCCGTGGCATCGGTCCCGACGACGTCGCGGGCGGCGTCGTCGAGCTCGCCGCAGAACTCGTCGGTGCGGAAGGACGCCGGCTGCGGCGGGGCGTCGTCGTCGAGCAGCAGCACCGCTGCGGTGATCCCGCCGGCGACGAGGGCGAGGGCGGCGGTGCCGAGGGCGAGCCGTCGCACGCCGGAGCGGAGCCGCCGGGCCCCCTCGGCCGCCGGCTTGTCGGCGGCGGGCGGGGACAGCGGGACGAGCGGCGGCAGGGCGGGGCCCACGAGGGCCGCGAGGCCGGCCTCGGTCCACCAGGTCTTGCCGTAGGCACGGCGGGCCGCCTTGCCCAGCTCGGCGAGCAGCGTGCGGGCGTCGGGCTGCCGGGCGGCGGGGTCGGCCGCCAGTGCCCGGGTCAGGACGGGGCGCAGGGCGGCGTCGACGCGGCGCAGGCCGCGCTTGTCGGTGGCGGTGCGCTCGGTGACCGGCTGGCCGGTGAGCAGGTGCACCAGCAGGGCGGCGACGTCGCGGACGTCGTCGGCCGGCGTGCGCTCCCCCGCCAGCCCGAAGTCCATCAGGCGTGCCCGGCCCTCGGTGTCGAGCAGCACGTGGGTGGGGGTGACCCGTCCGTGCGCGAGCCCGCGCTCGTGGGCCGGAACCAGGCCGAGCAGCACCCCGCGCGCGATGGCGAGCATCTGCCCGACGACCAGCCGCTCCCCGGAGGCGACGACCTCGGCGAGGGTGGCGCCCTCCACCCACTCCATCGCGAGGTACGACGCCGACGGCTCCCGCACCAGTCCGCGGACCGCGACCAGGTGCGGGCCGTCGAGGCGGACCAGGTCGGCCACCCGGGAGGCGACCGCCGCCCCCTCGGCCCGGGTCATCCGGCGCAGCGCGACGACCTGGTCGGTCGCGGTCTCGCGGGCGCGGAGCACCGGTCCGTCGGGGTCGGCACCGACCCGGGCGAGCACCTCGTAGCCGCTGACCCGCGGCGCGACGTCGCTCACGAGGTCCCCGCCTTGCGGCGCAGCGCGGCCAGGTCGCGGACGGCCACCCGGCCGCGACCGATCTCGACGATGCCCTGGTCGGCGAGGCGCTGCAGGATCTGGTTGACGGTGGGCCGGGTGCCGCCGGTGAGGTCGGCGAGCTGGCTCTGGGTGAGCGGCACGACCGCGTCGGGGTAGGACTCGGCGAGCTCGAGGAGCCGCCGGTGCACGCGGCGGTCCAGGCCGACGTACGACATCTCCAGCAGGCGGCGGCTCAGCTCGTCCACGCGCTCGGCGAGGATCACCGCGAGGGTGCGCTGCACCTCGGGCCGGCGCCGGCACAGCTGCTGGAAGGCCGAGGCGGGGATCGCGATCGTCTCGGCGGGCTCCAGGCTGGTCACCGTCGCGGTGCGGGTGCCGTCCGCGCGGAGCAGGGCCAGCTCCCCCCAGCTGCTGCCGGGGCCGAGCACGTTGACGGTCGCGGCGTCGCCGGAGGGCAGCGAGATCCGGATGGTGAGGTGGCCGGAGGCGACGAGGTGCAGCGAGTCGGCGGGGTCGCCCTCGTGGCAGATCACCTCGTTGCGGCCGAAGCGTCGCCGGCGTCCCAGGGAGAGCAGCTCGTGACGCTCGGCGTCGGTGAGGCTGCGGAGCAACGGCCAGTCCACGCCCCGAGAATCCCCCAGCGCGGGGCAGCCGCGCGGGACATTGCCGGTTTTGGTGGCCGCTGCGGCAGACTGGGCGCCCATGACCGCTCGTGTGATCGTCCTCGCCGGCCCGTCGGGATCGGGCAAGTCGAGGCTCGCGGAGCGGCTGGGCCGGGCGCGCGGATGGCCCACCCTGCGCCTCGACGACTTCTACCGCGACGGCGACGAGCCGGACCTGCCGCGGATCACCGACGGCGCGAACGCCGGCCTCGTCGACTGGGACCACCCCGGCACCTGGCACCACGAGGACGCGCTCGCGGCGCTGCGCTCGCTGTGCCGCACCGGTGCGGCCGACATCCCCGTCTACTCCATCTCCGAGAGCCGCCGCACCGGCGCCCAGCACCTCGACCTGGGCGGGGCGACCCGGTTCTGCGCGGAGGGCATCTTCGCGGCGGAGATCGTGGAGGAGTGCCGTGCGGAGGGGTTGCTCGCGGCGGCGTACTGCATCACCCAGCACCCGGCCGTCACGTTCTGGCGCCGGCTCACCCGCGACCTGCGCGAGCACCGCAAGCCGCCCCTGGTGCTGGTACGACGCGGGCTGGCTCTCGCCCGCGCCCAGCGCCAGGTGGTGCGGCGTGCCGTCGCGGTCGGCTGCCGGGTCGCGACCGGCGACCGGGCGTTCGGCGAGCTCGCCGCGGAGGGCGACCATGCGGTGGCCCGCTGACCTCGCCCCGAGCGACCTGCGCCAGCCGGACCGGGTGAGCTGCGGCGCCGCGTCGGTGCTGGCCGCCCGGGTGCTGCTCAGCGACTGGCGTCCCACGGCGCCCGCCGACCACATCCACGAGGAGCACCGCCTCCTCACCTCCACCCGCAGCCCCCGCGACCGCTTCCAGCTGCCGTGGCCGCGCCGTCTCGGCACCCCGCCGTGGGCGGTCGCCAACGCGCTGCGGGCGCTCACCGGCGAGCGGATCGCGACCGTCCACGTCCGGCCGCGCCCGGTGATCGGCTTCGACGTGCTGCGCGAGAACCTTGCCACCCGCCCGGTCGCGGTCTACGTCGGCAGCCGCTGGCTGCCCCGCCACGTCGTTCTCGCGACCGCCGCGGTGGGCGAGGACGCGGTCGAGGTCTTCGACCCCGCCGCCGGTGCCGTGCTGACGGTCGGCCGGGCCCGGTGGAGCGAGCACCGGGTCGGGATCGCCGGCTGGGACCACTTCTGGTTCGTGGTCTGAGACCTCAGGCCTGCCGTGCGGCGTACCACGGCTTGATCGTCTCGGTGATCAGCCGGTAGCGCTCGTCGTAGGGGATGAACGCCGACTTCATCGCGTTGACGGTGAGCCACTCCAGCTCCGCCCAGCCGTAGCCGAAGCTCTCGTGGAGCAGGCCGAGCTCCTTGCTCAGCGAGGTGCCGCTCATCAGCCGGTTGTCGGTGTTGACGGTGACCCGGAAGCGCAGCGACGCGAGCAGCCGGATCGGGTGCTCGGCGATCGAGTCGGCGGCACCGGTCTGCACGTTGGAGGAGGGGCACATCTCCAGCGGGATCCGCTTGTCCCGGACGTACGACGCCAGCCGCCCCAGGCGGGGCGTGCCGTCCTCGTCCAGGGTGATGTCGTCGACGATCCTCACCCCGTGGCCGAGCCGGTCGGCGCCGCACCACTGCACGGCCTCCCAGATGGACGGCAGGCCGAAGCCCTCACCGGCGTGGATGGTGAAGTGGGAGTTCTCGCGCTGGAGGTACTCGAAGGCGTCGATGAAGCGGGTCGGCGGGTAGCCCGCCTCCGGGCCGGCGATGTCGAAGCCCACGACGCCGCGGTCGCGCCAGGCGGTGGCGAGCTCGGCGATCTCCATGGCACGAGCGGCCTGGCGCATCGCGGTCAGCAGGTGGCGTACGACGATCCGCCCGCCCGCCGCGGCCATGCCGTCCTCGAAGCCCTGCTGGACCGCGGCCACCACGTCCGGCAGGTCGAGCCCGCGCTCGACGTGGAGCTCGGGCGCGTAGCGGATCTCGGCGTAGACCACGCCGTCCGCCGCCAGGTCCTCCACGCACTCACGGGCCACCCGGGTCAGCGCGGAGGCGGTCTGCATGACGCCGACGGTGTGCGCGAAGGTCTCCAGGTAGCGCTCCAGGGAGCCGGAGTCGGCGGCCTCGGCGAACCAGGTGGCGAGCGCGGCGGGGTCGGTCGTCGGGAGCGCGTGGTCGACCTCGGCGGCGAGGTCGACGATGGTCGCCGGGCGCAGCCCGCCGTCGAGGTGGTCGTGCAGCAGGACCTTGGGGGCGGCCTTGATCTCGTCGGCGGTGAGCTCCATGCAGCATTCTTACCGCAGGCGGCCGAACCAGCGCCTCTTCCTCGCGGGCCCCGTGGCCGGCGAGAGCCCCTGCGCGGTCGCGCCGCGCAGGTCGGTGGGCTCGATGCCGGTCCGGGCGGTCAGCAGCCGGGCCAGGGTGGCGGCGTCGAGGAGCCGGGTGCCGGCCTCCTCGGGCAGGGGCGTGCCGTCGTCGACGACCACCTCGCCCTCGCCGCAGGCCCAGCTGCGGTGGCCCTCCGCGTGCACGACCGTCCAGGTGAAGTAGTCCACGCCGCCCATGAAGAGCGCCTGCACGACCTCGCACCCGGTGGTCTCGTGGAGGGTGTGCGGGAGGCGGGGGTCGCTCCCCCGGCCGAGGAGGACCAGGTCGCCGCCGTGCTCGACCAGCCACAGCCGCTCCCGCAGACCCGCCGCCACCGCCTGCTCGGCCGTCGTGGTGTCGCCGTCGAGGGTGTACGCCGCGGCGAGGTCGGCCACGGTCGCGCCCCGCACCACGGTCAGCGTCGTCCGGGAGACGGCCACCGGCTCAGCCGACCCGGTCGAGCACCAGCGGACGCGGGGTGAAGGCGGTGCCGGCGGGCGCGATGTCGTAGGCGCCCTCCAGCGAGGACAGCGCCCGGTCGAAGCGGTCCGGGGTGTCGGTCAGCAGGGTGAACAGCGGTGCGCCGGCGCGCACCTCGTCGCCGGGCCGGGCGTGCCACACGACGCCGGCCCCGGCCTGCACCGGGTCCTCCTTGCGCTCGCGGCCCGCACCCAGGCGCCAGGCGGCGATGCCGACCGAGAGCGCGTCGAGGCGGGTGAGCACGCCGTCGGCGGGCGCCGCCACGACGTGGCTCTCCCGCGCGACGGGCAGCGCCGCGTCGGGGTCTCCGCCCTGGGCCCGGATCATCGCCTTCCACACGTCCATCGCGGAGCCGTCGGCGAGCTTGGCCGCGGGGTCGACGTCGTCGCGCCCGGCGGCGGCGAGCATCTCCCGCGCCAGCGCCACCGTCAGCTCGACCACGTCCGCGGGGCCGCCGCCGGCCAGCACCTCGACCGACTCGGCGACCTCGATCGCGTTGCCGGCGGTGAGCCCGAGCGGGGTGTCCATGTCGGTGATCAGGGCGACGGTGCGCACGCCCGCGTCGGTCCCCAGCGCCACCATCACCTCCGCCAGCTCGCGGGCCTTGTCCGGGGACTTCATGAAGGCTCCGCTGCCGACCTTGACGTCGAGCACCAGCGCGCCGGTGCCCTCGGCGATCTTCTTGCTCATGATCGAGGAGGCGATGAGCGGGATCGCCTCGACCGTGCCGGTGACGTCGCGCAGGGCGTAGAGCTTCTTGTCCGCCGGCGCCAGGCCGTCGCCCGCCGCGCAGATGACCGCGCCGACCTCCTCCAGCTGGGCCAGCATCTCCTCGTTCGACAGCAGCGCCCGCCAGCCGGGGATCGACTCCAGCTTGTCCAGGGTGCCGCCGGTGTGGCCGAGGCCGCGCCCGGAGAGCTGCGGCACGGCGACGCCGCAGGCCGCGACCAGCGGGGCCAGGGGCAGGGTGATCTTGTCGCCGACGCCGCCGGTGGAGTGCTTGTCGCTCGTCGGGCGCGAGAGGCCGGAGAAGTCCATCCGCTCCCCCGAGGCGATCATCGCGGCGGTCCAGTCCGCGATCTCGCGGCGGTCCATGCCGTTGAGCAGGATCGCCATCGCCAGCGACGACATCTGCTCGTCGGCGACCGCGCCGCGCGTGTAGGCGTCGACCATCCAGTCGATCTGGCTCGTGGAGAGGGTGCCGCGGTCCCGCTTGGTCAGGATGACCTCGACCGCGTCGTGGAGTTCAGCCATGCCCGAACCCTAGGGCGTGGGGTCAATCTGCTGTTCAATGGCGCCGTGCTGGAGCGCGCCCTGGTCTTCACCGACATCGAGGGCTCGACCGCGCTCGTGCAGGCCCTCGGCCCGGCGTGGCCGGGTGTGCTGCGCGCGCACCGCGAGCTGTGCCGCACCACCTGGCGCCGTTACGACGGCGAGGAGGTCGACACCGCCGGCGACGGCTTCTTCCTGGTCTTCCCCGACGCCCCCGCCGCGCTCGCCGCCGCCGTCGAGGCGCAGCGGGCGCTGAGTGCCGCGACCTGGCCCGAGGGTGCCGACCTGCGGGTGCGGATGGGCGTGCACCACGGCCCCGTGACGACGTACGACGGCAGCTACCTCGGCTACGAGGTGCACCGCGCCGCCCGGATCGGGGCCGCGGCGCACGGCGGGCAGGTGCTCGTCTCCGCGCCGGTCGCGGACGCCCTGCCCCTGGCCGGCGAGCCCGACGTGCGTGCCGTCGACCTGGGGCAGCACCCGCTCAAGGACCTCGCCGCGCCCGAGCGGCTCTTCCAGGTCACCGGCCCCGGGCTGCGCCGCGCCTTCCCGCCGGTGCGCACCCCCGCCGCCGGCGACGCCGCGGCAGCCGCCGCGGTGCCCTCCACCGTGCGCAGCGGGCTCGAGGTGGCACCCGCCCTGCTCACGACCGCGGACGGGCAGCGGGTGTTGCTGACGTCGTACGGGCTGCGGGTGGGGCGCACCCCCGACAACGACCTGGTGCTCGCCGACCCGCTCGTCAGCAGGCACCACTGCGCGATCAGCGCGACCGGCGGGGGCTTCGTGCTGACCGACCTCCAGTCGACGCACGGGACCCGCGTCGGGGGCGTGCCGCTCACGGCGCCCCGGCTGCTCGCCGACGGCGACGTGGTGGCGCTCGGCGACACCGAGCTCCGCTTCACCTGGCCCGCGGGCTGAGACCGGATCGGCTCAGGCGAGGTTCTCCGGGCCGAACGCCTGCGGCAGCACCTCGTCCATCCCCCGCACGCCCAGCGGCGTGAGCACCTGGAGGGTGGGGCCGCCGTTCTCCCAAAGAAGCTGGCGGCAGCGGCCGCACGGCATGATCACCTCACCGGTGCCGTTGACGCACACGAAGTGCGTCAGCCGACCACCGCCGGTGGCGTGCAGCTGGGACACCAGCCCGCACTCGGCGCACAGCGTGACGCCGTAGGCCGCGTTCTCGACGTTGCACCCGACGAGCAGCCGGCCGTCGTCGGCGAAGGCCGCGGCGCCCACCCGGTAGCGGGAGTAGGGCGCGTAGGCCCGCTCCGCGATCTCGATCGCCGCACGCTGCAGGGACTCCCAGTCGGCCACGCGGCCAACCTAGGGCATCGCGCCACGTCCGCGCGAGGATCGGCGGCGAACCGGGCCTGCCGGAGCAAATGTCCCAAGTTGGTAACCGTTTCGCCGAATGTGCTTCCCGTCGCGCGGGCTGTGGGTGAGGATGCACCGAGCACCACCGCCATCCCCCTGCCCTGCCTCGAATGCCGGGCGCTGATCTGGAGGACATCTGTGAAGACCTGGAAGAGGACGTCGGCGGCCATCGCCGTGGCACTGACGGCGAGCGCGAGCCTGGCGGCCTGCGGCGACGCCCCCGAGGAGAAGGCCGGCGAGAAGATCGACTTCCTGCCCTGCATCCTCTCCGACGCCGGCGGGTTCGACGACAAGTCGTTCAACCAGCTCAGCTACGAGGGCGTGAAGGAGGCGGCCAAGGAGCTCAACAGCGACTACAAGGAGTTCGAGTCCAAGAACGAGAACGACTACGCGGGCGCGCTGGAGAACTTCGTCGCCCAGGGCTGCGACCTCATCGTCACCGTCGGCTTCGCCCTCTCCGCCGCGACGGTCGACTCGGCCAAGGCCAACAAGGACATCGAGTACGTCCTGATCGACGACGCCGCGGACAACGACTTCGACGGCAAGAAGGACGCCGACAACATCAAGCCGATCCTCTACGACACCGCCCAGGCCGCGTTCCTGGCCGGCTACGCCGCGGCGGACTACACGAAGACCAACGTCGTCGGCACCTACGGCGGCCAGCCGTTCCCGACCGTCACGATCTTCATGGACGGCTTCAAGCAGGGCGTGGACTACTACGCCAAGGAGAAGGGCAAGAAGGTCAAGCTCGTCGGCTACGAGGGCGGCGACAAGGGCGTCTTCACCGGTGGCTTCGACGCCAACGAGAAGGCCACGAACACCGCGCGCCAGATCCTCGACCAGAACGCCGACGTGATCCTGCCGGTCGGTGGCCCGATCTACCAGGGCGCGCTGACCGCCATCTCCGAGTCCGGCAAGGACGTCGCGCTGGTCGGTGTGGACGCCGACTTCTACGAGACCGACCCGAAGACGCAGGACATCGTCTTCACCTCGATCCTGAAGAACATGAAGACCTCCACCATCGAGGCCGTCAAGGCCGCCGGTGAGGGCAAGTTCGACCCCGAGGCCTACATCGGCACGCTCGAGAACGACGGCGTCGGCATCGCGTCCTTCCACAACTTCGAGTCCAAGATCTCCCCGACGCTGCAGGGCGAGCTGGACGAGGTCAAGAAGGGCATCATCGACGGCACCATCCCGGTGACGTCGTACCTCACCAAGTAGTTCCCCGCACAGCCATCCGGGGGAGGTCGGCCGCACGCCGACCTCCCCCGGACTGTGTTTCCCGGGCCGGCACGGCAGGTGCCGCCCGGCCGGTACGCGCAGCGTTCACGGTGCGTGCCTTGGCATCTGTCCACCCGCTCGGAGAGGATCGCCTCCATGACGCTCGAACTCAGGGGCATCACCAAGCGCTTCGGCCCGCTGGTCGCCAACGACCGCATCTCGCTCACCGTCGAGGAGGGCGAGATCCACGCGCTGCTCGGTGAGAACGGCGCCGGCAAGTCGACGCTCATGAACGTCCTCTACGGCCTCTACCAGGCCGACGAGGGCGAGATCCTGCTCGACGGGGCGGAGCTGAGGCTCTCCGGCCCCGGCGACGCGATGGCCGCGGGCATCGGCATGGTGCACCAGCACTTCATGCTCATCCCGGTCTTCACCGTCGCCGAGAACGTCATGCTCGGCAACGAGGCGACCGGCTTCGCCGGCACCCTCGACATCGACGCGGCCCGCGAGCGGGTCCGCGAGATCTCCGCGCGCTTCGGCTTCGACGTCGACCCGGACGCCGTCGTGGAGACCCTCCCCGTGGGCGTGCAGCAGCGGGTCGAGATCATCAAGGCGCTCTCCCGGGACGCCCGCGTCCTGGTCTTCGACGAGCCCACCGCGGTGCTGACGCCGCAGGAGACCGACGAGCTGATGGAGATCATGCGCCAGCTCCGCGCGTCGGGCACCGCCATCGTCTTCATCAGCCACAAGCTGCGCGAGGTCCGCGCGATCGCCGACCGGATCACCGTCATCCGCCGCGGCGCGGTCGTCGGCGAGGCCAGCCCCACCGCCACCAACGCCGAGCTGGCCGCACTCATGGTCGGCCGCCCGGTCGAGCTGACCGTCCACAAGGACCCCGCCACGCCGGGCCCGGACGCGCTCGTCGTCCAGGACCTGCGGGTGCTCGACGACACCGGCCACGTCCACCTCGACGGCATCAGCTTCACCATCGCCGCCGGCGAGGTGCTCGGCGTCGCGGGCGTGCAGGGCAACGGCCAGACCGAGCTGACCGAGGCCGTCCTCGGCCTCCAGGCGCACGTGAAGGGCAGCATCGAGCTCGACGGGCACCAGCTCGTCGGCCGCTCGGTGCGCAAGGTGCTCGACGCCGGCGTGGGCTTCATCCCCGAGGACCGCCAGGTCGACGGCCTGGTCACCGACTTCACCATCGCCGAGAACCTCATGCTCAACCGCAGCCACGGCGAGCCCTTCGTCGGCCTCGGCACCGTGCGCCGGCGGGCGCTGGAGGTCTTCGCGGAGGAGAAGCTCGTCGAGTACGACGTACGCGCCTCCGGCATCCAGGCCACCGCCGGCCAGCTCTCCGGCGGCAACCAGCAGAAGGTCGTCGTGGCCCGCGAGCTGTCCCGCGACCTGCGCCTGCTCGTCGCGGCGCAGCCGACCCGCGGCGTCGACGTGGGCTCCATCGAGTTCATCCACAAGCAGATCGTGGCGACGCGCGACCGCGGCGTCCCCGTCCTGCTGGTCTCGACCGAGCTCGACGAGATCGCGGCGCTGTCGGACCGGATCATGGTGCTCTACCGAGGCGAGGTGGTCGGCATCGTCCCCGCGGACACGCCCCGCGAGACCCTCGGCCTGATGATGGCCGGGGAGCGGCCGGAAGGAGTCGTCGCGTGAGCGAGGAGACGCAGACCGTGCCCGAGCCGGAGAAGCCGCAGGAGCCGGAGCAGCCCGCGAAGCCGGAGCGTCGCGACGACCCGAGCCGCTGGCGCGAGGTGGCCCGCGAGATCGCCTCCGGCAGCGCGATGGTGTCGGTGCTGTCGGTGCTGCTGGCGGTGGTCGTCGGGTCGCTGATGATCCTGCTGACCGACCAGACCGTGCGCGACAGCGCCGGCTACATCGGCGCCCGGCCGAGCGACTTCTTCACCGCGGTGCGCGACGCGATCCTCGACGCCTACACCGCGCTCTTCCAGGGGTCGGTCTACAACACCAACGTCGAGGGCTTCGAGGGCCGGATCCGCCCGCTCACCGAGACCCTCAAGTACGCCTCCCCGCTGATCATGGCCGGACTCGGCGTCGGCCTGGCGTTCCGGGCCGGGCTGTTCAACATCGGCGGGCGCGGGCAGATGCTGCTCGCCGGCGCCGCGGCCGGCTGGGTCGCCGTCTCGGTCGACCTGCCGATGGCCCTGCACCTGCCCCTGGCGATCCTGGTCGGCGCCGCCGCCGGCGCCTTCTGGGCCGGCATCGCGGGCGTGCTCAAGGCCCGCACCGGCGCGCACGAGGTGATCGTCACGATCATGCTCAACTACGTCGGCTACTACCTCGTCTTCTACGCCCTCTCCCGCCAGGGCCTGCTCCAGGCGCCCGGCTCGGGCAACCCGAAGTCGGAGGCCATGCCGGAGTCGGCGATCATGCCGAAGCTGCTCGGCGACAAGTTCAACCTGCACATCGGCTTCCTCATCGCGCTGCTCGCGGTCGCCCTGGTGTGGTGGATCCTGAACAAGTCCGCGATGGGCTTCCGCTTCCGCGCGGTCGGCGAGAACCCCGACGCCGCGCGAGCCGCGGGCATCGACGTGGGCCGCACCTACACCCTGGTCATGGTCATCGCGGGTGCGCTCGTCGGCCTCGCCGGCGTCAACCAGGTGCTCGGCACGGCCACCAGCGGCGTCACGGTCGACCTCGACGCCGGCATCGGCTTCGACGCCATCACCGTGGCCCTGCTCGGCCGCAGCCGCCCGCTCGGCATCCTCGCCGCGGGCCTGCTCTTCGGCGCCCTCAAGGCCGGCGGCTTCTCGATGGCCGCCGCGGAAGGCATCCCGGTCGAGATCGTGCTGGTGATCCAGTCCCTCATCGTCCTGTTCATCGCCGCCCCACCCCTGGTGCGCGCGATCTTCCGCCTGCCCGCGAAGGAGGCGACGGCGTGAGCACGCTGACCGAGAAGACCCCCATGGTCCCGCCGCCGGACGCCCCGGCCGTGACCAACCGCGGCGCCCTCAAGGCGCCCATCGTGCTCGGCGTGGTGACCGTGCTGGTCGCCCTCCTCGCCGCGTTCAAGGGCCGCTCCGGCGACACCACCTTCCGGCTCGCGACGGACTCCGACCTGTTCGAGCTGCCGGAGATCACGGTCCCCTCGACCGCCGGCATCGCGACGATGGTCGTGCTGCTGGCCGTGTGCACGGCGGCGGCCGCGTTCTCCGTCAGCCGCGGGCGTCGTACGCCCACCTGGCTGGTCGGCCTGTTCGCCGTGCTCGCCATGACGGGCTTCCTGAGCTGGGCGGCCGCCGGCGAGACCGTCCCGGTCATCGGCCTGCTGGGCGGCTCGATCGCCCTCGCCGTACCCCTGGTCTTCGGCGCGCTCGGCGGCGTCCTCGGCGAGCGGGCCGGCGTCGTCAACATCGCCATCGACGGCCAGCTGCTGTTCGGTGCGTTCGCCGCCGCCATGTTCGGCACCATGATCGGCTCGCCGTGGGGCGGCCTGGTCGCCGCGATGTGCGCCGGCGCCCTGGTGGCCCTGGTGCTCGGGTTCTTCGCGATCACCTACTTCGTCGACCAGGTCATCGTCGGCGTGGTCCTCAACGTGCTCGTCATCGGCCTCACCAGCTTCCTGTTCGGCCAGGTGCTCGCCGAGAACCCCGAGGGCCTCAACTCCCCGCCCCACTTCGACCGGATCTCGATCCCGCTCCTGGGCGACATCCCGATCGTCGGGCCGGTGCTCTTCCGCCAGACCATCCTGGTCTACCTGATGTACGCCGCCGTCGTCCTCGTCGCCTGGGCGCTCTACCGCACCAAGTGGGGGCTGCGCGTGCGCGCCGTCGGCGAGCACCCCAAGGCCGCCGACACGGTGGGCATCAAGGTCAACCGGACCCGCTACACCACGCTGCTCATCGCCGGTCTCATCGCCGGTGCGGGCGGCGCGACCTACACCCTCGTCTCGGTGCCGCAGTTCGGCGAGGAGATGACCGACGGCGCCGGCTACATCGCGCTCGCCGCCGTCATCTTCGGCCGCTGGGACCCGGTCCGCGCGACGCTGGCCGCCCTCCTCTTCGGCTTCGCGACGAACCTGTCCGGCGTGCTGGCGGTGCTCGGCTCCCCCGTGCCCAGCCAGTTCATGCTGATGCTGCCGTACGTCGTCACGATCGTCGCCGTCGCCGGCCTGGTCGGCGCCTCGCGGGCCCCCGCGGCCGACGGGGTGCCGTACAAGAAGGGCTGACGCTCCGCGGCCCCTCCCCCGTCGTCCAGGAGGGGCTGCGGATCAGCCCGCGGCGATCGCGGTGACCGCGACGCCGGCGAGCATCTTCGCGCCGAAACCCACGGCGAGCTCGTCGACCTCGAAGTCACCCTGGTGGAGGTCGAAGCGCGGCCCGCCGGGGGTGCGCGTGCCGAGCCGGAACATCGAGCCGGGCACCTCCTCGAGGTACCAGCCGAAGTCCTCCCCGCCCAGGCTCTGCTCCACCTCGGTGCGGTGGTGCAGGCCGAGCAGCTGGTCGGCGGTCGCGGCGACCATGGCGGTGCAGCGCGCGTCGTTGACGACCGGCGGCACGCCCTGGAGGTAGTCCACGGTGGCGGTGATGCCGTAGGGCCGCACGATGTCGTGCACGGCCTCGCGCACGACCGGCTCGCAGGACGCCCAGGCCTGGGCCTCCAGGATCCGCACCGTGCCGCTGGCGACGCCGCGGTCGGGGATCACGTTCGCCGCGGAACCGGCCTGGAGCATCCCCCACACCACGCTCACGCCGGCGCGCGGGTCCATCCGCCGGCTCAGCACCGCGGGCAGCTCGCTGGTGATCTTCGCCAGCGCGAAGGTCAGGTCGCCGGTCAGGTGGGGGCGCGAGGTGTGCCCCCCGTTCCCCTCCAGCCGTACGTCGATCCGGTCGGCCGCGCTCGTGATCGGACCCGAGCGCAGGCCCACCGCGCCCACGTCCACCGACGGGTCGCAGTGCAGCGCGAAGATCCGGTCCACGCCCTCGAGCGCGCCGTGGCTGACCATGTGCTTGGCACCGCCCGGCATGACCTCCTCCGCGGGCTGGAAGAGCAGTCGCACCCGCCCGCGCAGCAGGCCCTGCTCGTGCAGCTCGGCGAGCGCGTGGGCGGCGCCGACGAGGGCGGCGACGTGCACGTCGTGACCGCACGCGTGCGCGACCCCGTCGTGCTCGCTGCGCCAGGCGTCGGTGGTCAGGTCCTGGACCGGCAGCGCGTCGAGGTCGGCACGCAGGCCGATCCGGGGCCCGTGGTCGCCGAGGTCGGCGACCAGGCCGCTGCGCGGCATCCGGGTGAGCCGCCAGGCGGTGCCCTCGAGCTGCTCGACGACCCGGTCGATGGTGCCCTGCTCGTGCCAGGACAGCTCGGGGTGGCGGTGGAACGCGCGACGCAGGCCGACCAGCTCGTCGTCGTACTTGTCGACGACGGAGGCGACGAGCGCCAGCAGGTCGGAGGTGTCGGTCACGACTCCAACCTACTCGCCACCGTCCTCGCCGTCGTAGGCGGCGAGGATCCGGTCGGCGGCCAGCGGCGCGGTGAGGTCGCCGGCGAGCACGGCGCGACGGACCTCGTCCTGCACGGACCGCACGCCGGGGTGGTGGCGCAGCCGCTCGGCGAGCTCGTCGCGGACGAGCGCCCAGGTGAAGTCGAGCTGCTGCTCGGCCCGCTTGCGGGCCAGCCCGGCCTCGCCGAGGTGCGCGCGGTGGGCGAGCACCTGGTCCCACACCTCGTCGACGCGGGTGCCGGTCAGCCCGGAGCAGGTCACCACCGGCGTGGCCCACTCGGCGTGCCCGCGGACCAGGCGCAGCGCGCCGGCCAGCTCGCGGGCGGCGCCGCGCGCCTCCTGCTCGCGGTCGCCGTCGGCCTTGTTGACGGCGATCACGTCGGCGAGCTCGAGGATCCCCTTCTTGATGCCCTGGAGCTGGTCGCCGGTGCGGGCGAGGGTGAGGAAGAGGAAGGTGTCGACCATCCCGGCGACGGTCACCTCGGACTGGCCGACGCCGACGGTCTCGACCAGCACGACGTCGTACCCCGCCGCCTCCAGGACGCTCATCGCCTGGGTGGTCGCGCGGGCCACGCCCCCGAGCGTTCCCGCGGACGGGGAGGGCCGGATGAAGGCGTTCGGGTCGGCGGAGAGCCGGGCCATGCGGGTCTTGTCACCGAGCACCGACCCGCCGGTGCGCACCGAGGACGGGTCGACGGCGAGCACGCCGACCTTGTGCCCGGCGGCCGTCAGCCGGCTGCCGAGCGCCTCGATGAAGGTCGACTTGCCGACCCCGGGCACGCCGGAGATGCCGACCCGCACGGCGCTCGGGCCGTCGTCGCCCGCGAGCTCGGTGAGGAGCTCGCGGGCGGCGGCACGGTGCCGTGGCGCCGTCGACTCGACGAGGGTGATGGCCCGCGCCATCTGCGCGCGCCTGCCCGCGCGGATGCCCTCGAGCAGCCCGGCAGCGTCCATCAGTGGCCGAGCTCGGCGCGGAGCTTGGCGAGGAGGTCGAGGGCCGACTCGGCGATGACCGTGCCCGGGAGGAAGACGGACGCGGCGCCCATCTCCTTCAGGGTCGGTACGTCGTCGGGCGGGATCACGCCTCCGATGACGACCATGATGTCGTCACGCCCCTGCTCGGCCAGCGCCTTCTTCAGCGCGGGGAGCAGGGCGAGGTGGCCGGCGGCCAGCGAGCTGACACCGACGATGTGCACGTCGGCGTCGATCGCCTGCTGCGCGACCTCCTCGGGGGTGGAGAACAGCGGGCCCACGTCGACGTCGAAGCCCATGTCGGCGAAGGCCGAGACGACGACCTTCTGGCCGCGGTCGTGGCCGTCCTGGCCCATCTTGGCGACCAGGATGCGGGGGCGGCGGCCCTCGGCCTCGGCGAACTCGTCGGTGGCCTGGCGGACCTGGCCGAGCAGGGTGTCACCGGCCTCGTTGGCCTCGTCGCGGTACACGCCGCTGATCGTACGGATCACCGCCTGGTGGCGGCCGTAGACCTTCTCCAGCGCGTCGGAGATCTCCCCGACGGTGGCCTTGGATCGGGCGGCGGCGACGGCCAGGTCGAGCAGGTTGCCCTCGCCGGTGTCGGCGCTGCGGGTCAGCGCCTCCAGCGCCGCCTCGACGTCGCCGGCGTCGCGCTCGGCCCGCAGCCGCTCCAGCTTGGCGACCTGCTGGCGGTAGACGTCGTCGTTGTCGACCTTGAGCACGTCGAGCTTGTCCTCGACGGCGAGCCGGTAGGTGTTGACGCCGATGACCTTCTGCGCGCCGGAGTCGATCCGCGCCTGCGTGCGGGCGGCGGCCTCCTCGATGCGCATCTTCGGGATGCCCTGCTCGATCGCGGCGGCCATGCCGCCGGCGGCCTCGGCCTCCTGGATGTGCGCCCAGGCGCGCTCCGCGAGGTCGTGGGTCAGCTTCTCGACGTAGTAGGAGCCGGCCCAGGGGTCGATGGAGTACGTCGTACCGCTCTCCTGCTGCAGCAGCAGCTGGGTGTTGCGCGCGATCCGAGCGGAGAAGTCCGTCGGCAGCGCGATCGCCTCGTCGAGGGCGTTGGTGTGCAGCGACTGGGTGTGCCCCTGGGTCGCGGCCATCGCCTCGATCGCGGTGCGGCCCACGTTGTTGAACACGTCCTGCGCGGTCAGCGACCAGCCGGAGGTCTGCGAGTGGGTGCGCAGGGAGAGCGACTTCGGGTTCTGCGGGTCGAACTGGCGCACCAGCCGCGACCACAGCGCCCGGGCCGCGCGCATCTTCGCGACCTCCATGTAGAAGTTCATGCCGATCGCCCAGAAGAAGGACAGCCGCGGCGCGAACTGGTCGATGGTGAGGCCCGACTCGAGCCCGGCGCGGATGTACTCCACGCCGTCGGCCAGCGTGTAGGCCAGCTCCAGGTCGGCGGTGGCTCCGGCCTCCTGCATGTGGTAGCCGGAGATCGAGATCGAGTTGAAGCGCGGCATCCGCTGGCTGGTGAAGGCGAAGATGTCGGAGATGATCCGCATCGACGGCGCCGGCGGGTAGATGTAGGTGTTGCGGACCATGAACTCCTTGAGGATGTCGTTCTGGATGGTCCCCGAGAGCTGCTCCGGCTTCACCCCCTGCTCCTCGGCCGCGGCGATGTAGAGCGCGAGCACGGGCAGCACGGCACCGTTCATCGTCATCGACACCGACATCTGGTCCAGCGGGATGCCGTCGAAGAGCGTGCGGGTGTCGTAGATCGAGTCGATCGCCACGCCCGCCATGCCGACGTCGCCGCGCACCCGCGGGTGGTCGGAGTCGTAGCCGCGGTGGGTCGCGAGGTCGAAGGCGACCGAGAGGCCCTTCTGGCCCGCGGCGAGGTTGCGGCGGTAGAAGGCGTTCGACTCCTCGGCGGTGGAGAAGCCGGCGTACTGCCGGATGGTCCACGGCTGGGTGGTGTACATCGTCGGGTAGGGCCCGCGCAGGAACGGGCTCAGGCCCGGGTAGGTGTCGAGCGCGTCGAGGCCCTCGAGGTCCTCAGGGCCGTACGACGCCTTGATGTCGATCCCCTCGGGGCTCTTCCAGGGCTCGGCCTCCGCGGGTGCGGCGGCGGGCGCCGGGGCGGAGCCGGCGAGCGGGAGACCCGCGAAGCTGTCGGGGATGGTCATGCGAGCTTCTCCCTCGTGCGGTTCAGGAACTCCAGGGCGTCGACGCCCATCGCGGCGCTGTCGTCGACGTAGTCGGCCGGCTTGCCGGCGACGATGACGTGGGTGGCGCCCGCCTCCCGGAGCGCGGCCGCGGCGTCCGCGCCCCACTCCTCGTAGGCCGTGTCGGTGCCGGCGAGGCAGACGACCCGCTGGCCGCCGTAGGCCTTCACCAGGTCCTCGACGCCCGCGGTGGGACCCGCGACCTCGACGCCGATGCCGCCGGCGGCGAACAGGTTGCTGACGAAGGTCGCCCGGGCGGTGTGCTGGGCGATGGTGCCCAGCGTCGCGAGGAAGACCGGCTGGGCGGCCGGCTCGTCGCGCAGCGCCTCGAAGGAGGCGCCGTAGCGGCGTACCCGGTCGTTGAGCGGGTCGGGCGCACGCTCGGGCAGCGTCTCGGCGAGGTTCGGGAACTCGCTGACGCCGGTCAGCGGGCGCTTGCGGCGCGCGATGTCCTTCTCCCGCTGGGCGACCACGGTCTCGATGCGGGCGCGGAAGGCGTCGAAGTCGTGCCCGCCCTCCCACTCCTGCTCCAGCCGCTGGAACTCCGCCCAGCCGGCCTCGGCGAGGTCGGCGGTGAGCTTCTCGACGGCGTACGCGCCACCGGCCGGGTCGGCGACGGCGGCGACGTGGGACTCGTCGATGAGCAGGTGGTTGACGTTGCGCGCGATGCGGCGCCCGAAGCCGTCGGGCAGGCCGTTGGCGCTGTCGAAGGGCAGCACGGTCACCGCGTCCGCACCGCCGACACCGGCGGCGAAGGCCGCGACGGTGCCGCGCAGCATGTTCACGTAGGGGTCGTACTTGCTGAGCATCGGCCGGCTGGTCGCCGCGTGCTGGCGCTGGGTGCCGTCGGCGGCACCGCTGAGCTCGAGGACGCGGGCCCACAGGATGCGGGCGGCGCGCAGCTTGGCGATGGTCGGGAACTGCTCGTCGGTGGCGGCGTAGCGGAAGTCGACCTGGTCTGCCGCGTCGTCCACGGACAGGCCGTGGTCGGTCAGCCAGCGCAGGTACGCCACGCCCACCGAGATCGACCAGCCGAGCTCCTGCGCGTCGCTGGCGCCGAGGTCGTGCGCCGCGGTCGCGTCGACGACGATCGCGCGCAGGTCGTGCTGGCGGGCCTTGCGGACCAGCGTCTGCAGCTCGGCGACGGCGTCGTCGACCGCGAGCGGGATCTCGCGCAGCATCGCGCCGAGCGGGTCCACGCCGAGGTTGGTGTCGGGGTGCTTGTCCCCCGGCAGGTCGAGGAAGGCCTCGGCCACCGCGGTCGTCGCCGACGGCGCGTCGAGGACGACGGGCGCCAGGTCGAGCAGCACGTCCTTGAGGGTGGTGGCGACGTCGGTGCTCTCGTCGGCGGCCAGCCAGAGGCTGGTCACGCCGCCGTCGAGGTCGACGAGGGCGGCCTCGTTGGCGAGCTTCGCGTCCGGGCCGCTGACCAGGCTGCGCACGTCCCAGGCGCCCTGGCGGTTCGGGCGCACCGGCGTGGCTGGGCCTCCAGGCTCTCCGAGCGGGGTGATCCCGATGCCGTCGAGCGTCGTACGGGTCAGCTTCTCCCACACGGCGCTGTCGGGGTCGTTGTCCCCGAGCTTGCGGGTCTTGCGCAGCACGGCGGCGGTGGCGGCCTCCCAGTCGGCGCGCGAATGCGCGTCCTCGGGCTGCGCCAGCGTCAGGGGCGAGTCAGTCACGAGCGCCAAGCCTATCCGTGACATGACCACTGTCACCGAGGCTGTGAGATATGTCCGACTACCGGGCAGTAGTCCGGCCGTAGGCTCCGTGCCGTGAAGGTGCGCGATCCCCAGGGCCAGCGGTGGCGGGTGACCCGGCGCTGGGTGCCGTGGCGGCGCCGACTGCGCGGGGTCGACAGCGGCCCGCTCGACCTGGTCTCCGGCCTCGGCGACGACCCGATCAGCGCGGTCATCGCGATCGTCCTGGTGATCCTGGCGCTGCCCTTCATCGCGTTCTCCCTCGTCGTCGCGGCCGAGCTGCTGCTCCTCCTGCTGCTCCTGCCGTTCGCCGTCCTCGCCCGGGTGCTGCTCGGCCGGCACTGGACCATCGAGGCCCGGCGCGGCTTCACGATCTGGTGGGACGCGCCGTCCGGCGACTGGCGCGAGAGCGGCGAGCGGATCCGCGCCGTCGCCCGCTCGATCGCCGAGGGCGAGCTCCCGCCGCGCACGGTGGGGACGGAGGACTGACCGCCGCCGGGCATTCACCCGCCGGACACCGGCATCTCGGACTCCGGCAAGGTACGACGCCCACCGTGGACGCATGAGGATCGTCCTGGCCACCGAGACCTTCTACCCGGCCGTCGACAGCACGACCACGACGCTCAAGGCGACCGCCGACCGGCTGATCGACCTCGACCACGCCGTGCGGATCGTGGCCCCGGGCCCGGGCCTGGCGAGCTACCGCGGCTGCGACGTGGTGCGGGTGCGGCCGCTGGAGCCGACCGGCGCCCAGGTCCGCGACGCGATCGAGTCCTTCGGCGCGGACGTGGTCCAGGTCCACTCCCCCCGCAACGTGGGGCGCAAGGCGCTCAAGCACGCCGCGCGGCTGGGCGTGCCGACGCTGGCCGTCGAGCAGTCCGCGGTCCTCGACCTCGCGGCCGACTACTGGCGGGCCAAGATCGCCGAGCGCGCCGACCGGGTGCTGGTGACCTCGCCGTGGATGGTCGAGCGCGCCGCCGAGCTCGGGGTCACCGCGCACCTGTGGGAGCCCGGCGTCGACAGCCGCGCGTTCAACCCGACCCTGCGCGACCCCTGGCTGCACGCCTCGTGGTCCAAGGCCAAGTCCCGGGAGGGCGGCCGGGTGGTCGTCGGGTACGTCGGAGGTCTCCACAAGCCCGCCGGCGTACGACGCCTGGCGGACCTGGCGAAGGTCCCCGGCATCCGCCTGGTGGTGATCGGCGACGGCCCCGAGCGGGAGTGGCTGGCCCGCCGGGTGCCGAGCGCCCGCATCACCGGCCCGCTCTCGATCGGCGACCTGACCGTCGCGGTGCCGACGCTCGACCTGCTGGTCCACCCCGGTGAGCACGAGACCGACTGCCACGCGCTGCGCGAGGCGGCCGCGTCCGGCGTACCGGTCGTGGCACCGCGGGCCGGCGGCGCCCGCGCGGTGGTGGCGCACCTGGAGACGGGGGTGCTCTACGACCCCCGCGACCCGCGCGACCTGGTCCGGGCGGTCGCCTCCGTGGCGGCCGACCCGCACCGGCACCTGATGGGCACCGCCGCCCGCACCCGCGTCGCCGGCCGGACCTGGACGGACGCGGTCGACGAGCTGGTCGCCGAGCACCTGCCGGTGCCCGCGCACGCCTGACGCCGGCCACACGCCGCTTGTAACTCGGTGTTCGTGCATCCACCACGGAGTCCTGACCGGTCAGGAGTCCCCGGTAGATGCACGAACACCGAGTTACAAGGGCGCGCGGCCCGTCAGCGGGAGACGATCCCGACCACGAGGTTGATCGCGGTCGCGAGGATCGCGGCGCCGAAGACGTACGAGATCAGGCAGTGCCGCAGCACCACGGCCCGCACCACCGAGCTCTGCACGGCGGTGTCGGAGACCTGGTAGGTCATCCCGAGGTTGTAGCTGAAGTAGAAGAAGTCCCGGAACGCCGGCGGCTCGGTGCCGTTGAAGTCGATCCCGCCCGGCGGGTCGGAGTGGTAGAGGTGGGCGTAGCGCGCGGCGTACATCAGGTGCAGCGACGCCCACGACAGCAGGACGGCCGCAAGGCCCACCGCCGCGTCCGCCCGCGCGGCGTGGTCGCCGCCGTCCACGAGCAGGGCCAGGACGGCGCCGAGGCCGCCGAGCGCGGCCGCGGCGACGACGAGCTCGTCGACGGCGGGGCGCAGGTCCTCGCGGGTGGCCCGCTCCCGGGTGGCGTCGGCGTCCATCGGCCACAGCACCGCCCAGCCGAGGAGGACGAACACCCCGGCGGCGACGGCGATGCCCACGAGCGGCCCGGCCAGGGCGGCGAGCGCCCCGGCGACGACGGCGGCGAGCAGTCGCGGCCAGGCGGAGGGCACGAGGGCGGGGCGCTTCATCGCGCTCACCCTACGGCGACCCGCTCCGCTCCGGCGTAGACGTTCATCGAGGTGCCGCGCAGGAAGCCGACCAGGGTCAGCCCGTGCTCGTCGGCGAGGTCGACGGCCAGCGAGGAGGGCGCGGAGACCGCGGCGAGGGCGGGGATGCCGGCCAGCACGGCCTTCTGCACCAGCTCGAAGGACGCGCGCCCGCTGACGACCAGGATCGTCTCCCGCAGCGGCAGCGAGCCGGCGAGCAACGCCTGGCCGACGACCTTGTCGACGGCGTTGTGGCGGCCGACGTCCTCGCGCACGTGCAGCAGCTCGCCGTCGGCGGCGAAGAGCCCGGCGGCGTGCAGGCCGCCGGTGCGGTCGAAGACCCGCTGGGCGCGGCGCAGCCGGTCCGGCAGCACCGCGAGCCGGGCGGGGTCGATCCGCAGCGGGTCGTCGGCGACCGGCCAGGTCACCTGGGTGCGCACCTCGTCGAGGCTGGTCTTGCCGCAGACCCCGCAGGCCGAGGTGGTGGTGAAGCTGCGCGTCAGCGAGGCCTCCGGGGCGGGCACCGACGGCGCCAGCTCCACGTCCACCACGTTGTAGGTGTTCCGGCCGTCCTCGGCGACCCCGGCGCAGTAGCGCACCCCGGTCACGTCGGACGCCGCGCGGACCACGCCCTCGCTGACGAGGAAGCCCACCGCGAGGTCGAAGTCGTCGCCCGGCGTGCGCATGGTGACCGTCAGCGGCCGCCCGCCCACGCGGATCTCCATCGGCTCCTCGGCCGCCAGCGTGTCCGGGCGCCGGTCCACGGCCCCGTCGCGGATGCGGAGCACCGGGCGTCGTACGGTCACCCGTCCCATCGGCGCTCCAGCCGCACGATCACGCCCTTGGACGTCGGGGTGTTGCTGACCGCGGCGACGCTGTCGAGCGGGACGAGGACGTTGGTCTCGGGGTAGTACGACGCCGCGGAGCCGCGCGCGGCCGGGTAGGCCACCACCCGGAAGCCCTCGGCGCGGCGCTCCGAGCCGTCGGTCCACACGCTCACGAGGTCGACCAGGTCGCGGTCGGCGAGCCCCAGGTCGTCGAGGTCCGCAGGGTTGACGAGCACCACGTGCCGGGCGCCGTGGATGCCGCGGTAGCGGTCGTCGAGGGCGTAGGGGATGGTGTTCCACTGGTCGTGCGAGCGCAGGCTCTGCAGCACCAGGTGCCCCGGGGGCGCGCTGATCATGTCCAGGTCGTTGGGCACGAAGACGGCCTTGCCGCTGGGCGTCGGGAACGTCATGGAGTTGACCGGGTTCGGCAGCCGGAAGCCGCCGGGCACGGCCACCCGGGCGTTGAAGTCCTCGAACCCGGGTACGACGCGCGCGATCCGGTCCCGCACGACGGCGTAGTCCGCCTCGAAGTCCTCCCACGGGATCGGGTCGTCCGCGCCGAGCACCCGGCGGGCCAGCCGGGCGATGATCGCCACCTCGCTGAGCAGGTGCGGTGACGCCGGGTCGAGCCGGCCGCGGGACTGGTGCACCTCGCTCATCGAGTCCTCGACGGTCACGAACTGCTCACCGGAGGCCTGGACATCGCGGTCGCTGCGGCCCAGCGTCGGCAGGATCAGCGCGGTCTCCCCGACGACCATGTGGGAGCGGTTGAGCTTGGTGGAGACCTGCACGGTCAGCGAGCACCGGCGCAGCGCCGCCTCGGTGACCAGGCTGTCCGACATCGCCCGCACGAAGTTGCCGCCGAGGGCCATGAAGACCCGCGCCCGGCCGTCGCGCATCGCCCGCACGCCCTCGACCGAGTCCAGGCCGTGCTCGCGCGGCGGCTCGAAGCCGAACTCGTCGGCCAGCGCGTCGAGGAACCACGCCGGCGGACGCTCCCAGATCCCCATCGTGCGGTCGCCCTGGACGTTGCTGTGCCCGCGCACCGGGCACACGCCGGCGCCGGGGCGGCCGATGTTGCCGCGCAGCATCAGGAAGCTCGCGACCTCCCGGATCGTGGGCACGCCGTGGCGGTGCTGGGTCAGCCCCATCGCCCAGCACACGATGATCCGGTCGCTGGCCATGACGAGCCGCGCGAGCTCCTCGACCTCGATCCGCGCGAGGCCGGTGGCGGCGAGCACGTGCTCCCAGGTGAGCGTGCGGGTGTGGGCGGCGAACGCGTCGTACCCGGTCGTGTGGGTCTCGATGAACTCCCGGTCCAGCACCGTGCCGGGGGCGGCGTCCTCGGCCTCGATCAGCAGCTTGTTGAGCATCTGGAAGAGCGCCAGGTCGCCGCCGGGGCGGATCTTGAGGAACTGGTCGGCGATGACGGTGCCCTTGCCGATCACCCCGCGCGGCTTCTGCGGGTTCTTGAACCTCATCAGTCCCGCCTCGGGCAGCGGGTTGACCGCGACCACCTTGCCGCCGTTGCGCTTGGTCTCCTCCAGCGCGGTGAGCATCCGCGGGTGGTTCGTGCCGGGGTTCTGCCCGACGACGAGCACCAGGTCCGCGGCGTGGATGTCGTCGAGGGAGACGCTGCCCTTGCCGATGCCGAGGCTCTCGCCCAGGCCCGAGCCGGACGACTCGTGGCACATGTTCGAGCAGTCGGGCAGGTTGTTGGTGCCGAAGGCGCGGGCGAAGAGCTGCAGCAGGAAGGCGGCCTCGTTGTTGAGGCGGCCGGAGGTGTAGAACATCGCCTCGTCCGGCGTACCGAGGCCGGTGAGCTCGTCGGCGACGATCCCGAACGCCTCGTCCCACCCGATCGGCTCGTAGTGGGTGGCGCCGGGCCGCTTCACCATCGGCTCCGTCAGCCGGCCCTGGTGGTTGAGCCACATGTCGGAGGCCTCGGCCAGGTCGGCGATGGCGTGCTCGGCGAAGAACTCCCGGGTCACCCGCCGGGTGGTCGCGTCGTCGCTGACGTGCTTGGCGCCGTTCTCGCAGTACTCGTTGGCGTGCCGGTGCTTCGGGTCGGGCCACGCGCAGCCGGGGCAGTCGATGCCCTCGGTCTGGTTGAGGCTGAGCAGCGTGAGGGCGGTACGACGCGGGCCGGCCTGCGCGAGGGAGTACTCCATCGCGTGGGCGACGGCCGGCACCCCGGCCGCCCAGTCCTTCGGTGCGCTGACCTTCAGGTCGTCCTGGGGATCGTCGTTCGACCGCATGCTGCCAGCCTGCTCCTGTCGCCCAACTCGGTCAAAGCGAGCACGTCGATCGGCGGGTAAGGCTTGCCTTACGTGCATATCTCACATGATCCCGGTCACCTACCGGCCGGTAGCGGGAGTAGCGTGGCCCCCCGTGGCAACGACGACGCGACCTGAATTGGTCAAGGGCTCTCGAGCAGCCCGCACGACCATCGCCTTGAAGATCCTGATGGCCCTGAGCGGTCTGCTGTTCATCGCCTTCGTTCTGGGGCACATGTACGGCAACCTCAAGGCCTTCGCCGGCGAGGAGAAGTTCAACGAGTACGCGCACCACCTGCGCGAGCTCGGTGAGCCGATGCTCCCCTACGAGGGCTTCCTCTGGATCCTGCGCGTGGGCCTCATCGTCGCGCTGGTCGTCCACGTCGCCTGCGCGGTCGCGCTGTGGCAGCGGGCGGCCAAAGCCCGCCCGGTGAAGTACGTCGCCAAGAAGAACCGCGGCTCCTCGCTCTCCTCGCGCACGATGCGCTGGGGCGGGCTGACGCTGCTGCTGTTCATCGTGTGGCACCTGCTCAACTTCACCATCGTCAAGATCAACCCGAGCAACGGCGAGACCGGCGGGGAGAACCCGTACGCCCTGGTCGTCGACACCTTCGACACCTGGTGGATGACGATCATCTACCTGGTCGCGATGGTCGCGCTCGGCCTCCACCTCCACCACGGGACGTTCAGCTCCCTGCAGACCCTCGGCTTCACCAACTCCGCCACCTCCCGCGCCCGGGCGCGGGCGGCCGGCTGGGTCGTCGCCATCGTGGTCGCCGGCGGCTTCTCGCTGGTCCCGCTGTCCGTGCTCGTCGGCATCATCGAGAAGTAAGGGGCCAACGACATGGCTGCAGGAACCCACTACCTCCCCGGTCTGACCCCGACCAACGAGCCGTCGGTGCAGAAGTCCGACGACGCCGCGGGCTTCTACGTCCTCGGCGAGAAGCTGGTCGACGAGAAGGCCCCCACCGGCCCGATCGGTGAGCGCTGGACCACCCGGAAGTTCGAGAACCGTCTCGTCAACCCGGCCAACCGCCGCAAGCTCGACATCATCATCGTCGGCACCGGCCTGGCCGGCGGCGCCGCCGCGGCCACGCTCGGCGAGGCCGGCTACAACGTGAAGTCGTTCTGCTACCAGGACTCCCCGCGCCGGGCGCACTCGATCGCCGCCCAGGGCGGCATCAACGCGGCGAAGAACTACAAGGAGGACGGCGACTCGACGTACCGGCTCTTCTACGACACGGTCAAGGGCGGCGACTACCGCGCCCGCGAGTCGAACGTCTACCGCCTCGCCGAGGAGTCGGCGAACATCATCGACCAGTGCGTCGCGCAGGGCGTCCCCTTCGCCCGTGAGTACGGCGGCCTGCTCGACAACCGCTCCTTCGGCGGCGTCCAGGTCTCGCGCACCTTCTACGCCCGCGGCCAGACGGGCCAGCAGCTGCTGCTCGGCGCCTACCAGGCGATGGAGCGCCAGGTCGCGGCCGGCACGGTCAAGGACTACACCCGTCACGAGATGCTCGAGCTGATCGTCGTCGACGGCAAGGCCCGCGGCATCGTGGCCCGCGACATGGTCACCGGCGCGATCGAGACCCACCTCGCCGACGTCGTCGTACTCGCCTCCGGGGGCTACGGCAACGTCTTCTACCTCTCGACCAACGCGATGGGCTCCAACGTCACCGCCGCGTGGCGCGCGCACCGCAAGGGCGCCTACATGGCCAACCCCTGCTACACGCAGATCCACCCGACCTGCATCCCGGTCTCCGGCGGCCACCAGTCGAAGCTGACCCTGATGTCGGAGTCGCTGCGCAACGACGGCCGGATCTGGGTCCCCAAGAACGTCGCCGACTGCGACAAGGACCCGCGCCAGATCCCCGAGGAGGACCGCGACTACTTCCTGGAGCGGATCTACCCCTCGTTCGGCAACCTGGTCCCCCGCGACATCGCCTCGCGGGCCGCGAAGTACATGTGCGACGAGGGCCGCGGCGTCGGTCCCGAGGTCGAGGAGCTCCAGCCCGACGGCACCACCAAGCGGGTGCGCCGCGGCGTCTACCTCGACTTCAAGGACGCCATCGAGCGCCTGGGCAAGCACGGCGTCGAGGAGAAGTACGACAACCTCCTCGACATGTACGAGCGGATCACGGGTGAGAACCCGTACGAGGTGCCGATGCGCATCTACCCCGCGGTGCACTACGTGATGGGCGGGCTGTGGGTCGACTACGAGCTGCAGTCCAACATCAAGGGCCTGTTCGTCACCGGTGAGGCCAACTTCTCCGACCACGGCGCCAACCGCCTCGGCGCCTCGGCGCTGATGCAGGGCCTGGCCGACGGCTACTTCGTGCTCCCGAACACCATCCGCGAGTACCTCGCCGACGGTCCGTTCGAGCCGGTCGCCGAGGACCACCCGGCGGTCGCCGAGGCGCTCGCCTCGGTGCAGGAGCGGGTCGACAAGTTCCTGTCCATCAACGGCACCCGCTCCGTCGAGAGCTACCACAAGGAGCTCGGCTCCATCATGTGGGAGTACTGCGGCATGGAGCGCACCGAGGACGGCCTCAAGACCGCGATCGAGAAGATCCGCGCCCTGCGCGACGACTTCTGGAAGAACGTCAAGGTGCTCGGCTCGGCCGACTCGCTCAACCAGGACCTCGAGAAGGCCGGCCGCGTCGCCGACTTCCTCGAGCTGGGTGAGCTGATGTGCATCGACGCGCTCAACCGGCGCGAGTCCTGCGGCGGCCACTTCCGGGCCGAGTCGCAGACCGAGGACGGCGAGGCGCTGCGCCACGACGACGAGTTCGCCTATGTCGCGGCCTGGGAGTGGGGTGGCGACTCCAACGAGGGTGGCCAGCCCGTCCTGCACAAGGAAGACCTGATCTACACGGCCATCGAGATGAAGCAGAGGTCCTACAAGTGAAGCTCACTCTCAAGATCTGGCGGCAGGAGAACGCCGCCTCCACGGGTGCGATCCACACGTACGAGCTCGACGGCGTCTCGAAGGACATGTCGTTCCTGGAGATGCTCGACCTGCTCAACGAGCAGCTCGTCACCAGCGGCGAGGAGCCGGTCGCGTTCGACTCCGACTGCCGCGAGGGCATCTGCGGCATGTGCTCGCTGATGATCAACGGCGAGGCGCACGGCCCGGAGGTCACCACGACCTGCCAGCTGCACATGCGCTCGTTCAGCGACGGCGACACGATCACCATCGAGCCGTGGCGCGCCGAGCCCTTCCCGGTCATCAAGGACCTGGTCGTGGACCGGTCGGCCTTCGACCGGATCATCCAGTCGGGTGGCTACATCTCCGCCAACACCGGTTCCGCCCCCGAGGCCAACTCGGTGCCGGCGCCGCGCGACAAGGCGATGCGGGCGTTCAACGTCGCGACCTGCATCGGCTGCGGCGCGTGCGTGGCGGCCTGCCCCAACGGCTCGGCCTCGCTGTTCATGGGTGCGAAGATCACCCACCTCGGCGAGCTCCCGCAGGGCCAGCCGGAGCGCTGGTCGCGCGTCGTCGACATGGTCGGCCAGCACGACCACGAGGGCTTCGGCGGCTGCACGAACATCGGCGAGTGCGCCGCGGCCTGCCCCAAGGAGATCCCCCTCGACGTGATCTCCCAGCTCAACAAGGACCTCCGCACGGCCCTCAAGAGCGGCCACTGACCCCTCGACTTGGGGTTTTCCACCCGCGAGTTGGGGGTTTCCACCCGCGAGTTGGGGTTTTCCTCCTTCGAGTTGGCAGTTCCCACCGGCACAGCCGGTGGGAACTGTGCATTTCGGGGTGGAGAACCAACAACTCGGCGGTGGGAAACCCCAACTCGACGGTGGGAAACCCCAAGTCGGCGGTGGGAAACCCCAAGTCGAGGGTGGAAAACCCCAAGTCGGCGTGTGGGACGATGCGGTCCGTGGGCTCGCTGGCGATCCGGACCTGGGTGCAGGAGCGCCATGCGCAGCTGCACATGGCGCCGTGGATGCTGGAGTTCGACGACGAGGACGCCGAGGAGGAGTTCGTCGTCTACGACGACGTGCGCGGCCTCAACGAGGCCCGCTTCGCGGTGGCGATCGGCATGGCCTTCACCCTCGTGTACGGCGTGGTGGACGTCCTCATCCTCGACGACGCCCCCGTCGGGGTGATCCTGGTCCGGCTCGCCGGGGCGGCGTTCTTCGTGCTCTCCGGCGTCCTGGTGACGCGTTCGATCTGGGTCAGCCGCCACCTGCAGCTGGCCTCCCTGGGCCTGCTGACGGTGATCCTGCTGGGCCTCGGCACGGTCACCGCGCGGCTGGCCGACTTCCCGCCGGAGTACCTGCGCACCTCCGCCACGGTCACCCTGCTGGGCGCGGTCGGGCTGCTGCGGCTGCGGATGCACGCGGCCACCGCCCTCACCGCCGTGTACGTCGCCGTGTGCCTCACCCTTCCCGGCGTGCTCGGCGGCGTGGACACCTTGGCCCGCAACGTGGCGCCGACGGCGGGCCTGGCGGCGATCGGCCTGCTCATCGCCTACGCGCTGGAGAAGCTGCGCCGCACCGACTACCTGCGGCAGCGCGAGGTGGAGATGGAGCAGGCGCGGTCGGAGGAGCTGCTGCACAACGTGCTGCCCGCCGCCATCGCGCGGCGGCTGCGGACGGAGGAGGGGGCGATCGCGGACTCCGCGGCGAACGCGAGCGTGCTCTTCTCCGACATCGTCGGCTTCACACCGGTCTCGGAGGTGCTCAGCCCCGAGGAGCTGGTGCAGTTGCTCGACACGATGTTCCGCGAGTTCGACGCCCTGTGCGAGGAGCGCGGCATCGAGAAGATCAAGACGGTCGGCGACGCCTACATGGCGGTGGCGGGGCTGCCCGTGCCCGACACCGACCACGCCGCGTCGATGGCGGAGCTGGCGCTCGACATGCAGCGCACGCTGACCCGCCTCTCCCCCGCCTGGCCGAGCCCGGTGGCGATGCGGATCGGGATCGCGTCGGGCCCGGTGGTCGCCGGCGTGATCGGGCGGCGGAAGTTCACCTACGACCTGTGGGGCGACACGGTGAACACGGCGAGCCGGATGGAGTCGCACGGGCGGCCGCACCGGATCCAGGTCTCGGAGTCGACGCACGCCCTGCTGGAGGGGCGCTACGCGTTCAGCGACCCGCAGACGATCGAGGTCAAGGGCAAGGGCCCGATGACGACGTACTTCCTGCTCGGGGCGTCCTGAGGCGCTCTCAGCCGCCGGGTGCGTCGCTGCCGCCGGGGTCGAGCGGCGCCCCGTCGCCCGTGCTCGGCAGGTCCCCGCGGGTCACCGGCGGCGGCACGGGCGCCACTGCGGTGCCGTCCTGGTGCCGGGCCCCGAGGGCCGCCGCGACCAGGTCCGCCCGGTCCACGGCGTCCGCGGGGGCGCTGAGCGCCAGCACGTGACCGTCGGCAGCGACGACGTACTCCTGCCAGCCGCCGCCGGTGCGGTACCAGCCGCGGTCGTCGGGGGCGCACGACACGGCGCCACCGGCCGGCAGCGGCTCGCTCGCGCAGTGCGCGGCGTCGTAGTCGCCGCGGGTGACGCGGAGGCCGACCTGGACGGCGGGCGGCGGGTCGACCGGCACGTACGTCGCGCCGTAGTCGGCGTCGCCCAGCACTCCGGCCGACTGCTCGGCCAGCGCGAAGCCGGGCAGCGCGACGACGTACACGAGCGCGGGGTCGACGCCCTGGCTCAGCACCCGCTGGTAGGTCTCCTCGGGCAGCGGCGCGGGGCCGTCGTCCGCCGAGGCGCTCCGGGTGCCGCAGCCGGCGGCGAGCAGGAGAAGGACGAGGGCGGGCAGCGTCGCACGAGGCATACGACGACCGTAGGCCGCGCGCAACCCCCCGGCCGTGAGCCCGGAGGCTCAGACCGAGGCGTCGGCCTTCGACGCCTTGAGCGCCTTCCACCCGAGCGAGCCGAGGACGGCGGCGATGAGGAAGTTGACCACGATCAGCACGGTGTGGGCGATCCAGTAGCCGGCCGCGCGGTCCTCGCCGGCGTCGTAGGCCTGGTAGAGGTTCTTGGCGAAGTTGCCGAAGGTGAGGACGTTCCAGGCGGCGACGGCCAGGAGCAGGAGGGCGTGCTTGCGCTCGAACTTCACCTCGCCATCCTCCCAGACGCCCTCAGGTACGACGGCCCCGGCCGATCCTCGCGCCGACGATGGTGCCGACGGCGGCGCCGACGGCGAGCGGCGTCGCCCACGCCGGTCCGCCCGCGGCGGGCTCGTCGTCGGGGCTGGCGACCGTCGCCACCGCGATGGGTACGGCGCGGCGCGCGTCCCGCTCGGCCCGGGCCAGCGGGTGGGTGAACGACCAGGAGGCGGCGTAGAGGACGACGCGGGAGAAGTAGTTGATCCAGACCAGCAGGATCAGCGCGATCCCGAACGCCTGGAAGGCGGGCTGGCCGCGGGTGCTGACGAGGAGCACGCCGGAGAGCTGCTTGAGGACCTCGAAGCCGATCGCGCCGAGCCAGGCACCGGACCACAGCGCCTTCGACGGCACCGGCGGCTCGGCGAGGATGCGGAACATCAGGAAGAACAGCAGCGCGGAGGCGGCGAGGCCGAAGACCAGCGCCAGGATCGTCACCAGCCAGCCGAGCCCGGAGCCGAGGTGGAGCCAGTCGAGGATCTGCTCCGACATCCGGGTCAGCACGCTGGAGGCGCTGACGCTGACCATCAGCACGACGCCGAGCACCACGAGCGACACGAGGTCGCGCAGCTTGCCGATGACGAAGTTCGGCTGCAGCCTCTCCGGCATCTCGAAGAGCACGATGAGGGCGGTCTGCAGCGAGGAGAGCCAGCCCAGGCCGGCGTAGAGGACGCCGGCGAGACCGATCAGCCCGACCGCGCCCGCAGCGCTCTGGATGTCGTCGAGCGGCACCTGGCCCTCGCCGTTGCCGACCAGGCCGGGCAGCACCTCCTCGAGCGCCTTCAGCAGGGCGTCCTGGGCGTCGGGGAAGACCTTGGCGACGTACCCGACGGCGAAGAACGCCAGCGCCAGCACCGGGAAGACCGACAGGAAGCCGAAGTAGGTGACGCCACCGGCCTGCTGGCTGCCCTTGACCTCGCCGAAGTGCTCCTGCATCCGCAGGACGTGGTCGACGAACGGGGACCGGGCGCGCAGCTCGGCCAGGCGCTCCTTGGCGCGGTCGACAGCCTTCATGACAGTGCGAAGGTGCGGGTCGCCCTCCAGCCCTCCTCGTCGTGGTGGACGTACAGATGGAACTCTGTTACCCCGAACCGGCACTCGAAACCCGCGAGGTCCTCGAACGCGCGGTCCAGGGTGGGGTCGTCGAGGTGGTGGGCGACGGTGACGTGCGGGTGGTACGGGTAGTCCAGGTCGACGGCGAGCGGCCCGCGTCGTACGGCGTCGGCGAGCTGCTCGCACTGCGAGATCCCCTCCGCCAGGCCGACGAAGACGACCGGCGAGACGGGGCGGAAGGTGGCCGTGCCGCGCAGGTGCACCTCGAAGGGCGCGACCTTGGTCGCCGCCTCGGCGAGGTGCTCCTCGATGGCGCCGAGGTCGCCCTCGACCTCGGTCGGCGGGATGAGCGTGATGTGGCTCGGTACGCCGGCCGCGGTGGGGTCGCCGATGCGCAGGCGGTAGTCGTAGAGCTCGGTGGCCCACGGCTCCGGGATCGCGACGGCGACGCCGATCACCGGCATCAGGACTCCGTGGCCCGCAGTGCGGCCGGAGCGACGAAGCCCACCCGCTGGTAGACGTCGCGCAGGGTGGCCTCGGCGACCGCGCCGGCCGTCTGCGCACCCTGGGCGAGGACCTGCTGGAGGTGGTCCTGGTGGTCCAGGAGCTCCAGGGTCCGGTCGCGGAAGGGGGTCACGAAGTCGACCACCACGTCGGCGACCTCCTTCTTGAGGTCGCCGTACATCCGGCCGGCGAACTGCTCCTCCAGCGCGGGGATCGCCTCGCCGGTCAGTGCGGAGTAGATCGTCAGCAGGTTGCTGACCCCGGGCTTCTCCTCGAGGTCGAAGCGGACCTCGCTGCCGGAGTCGGTGACCGCCGAGCGGATCTTCTTGGCGGTGACCTTGGGGTCGTCGAGCATGTCGATGATGCCGCCGGGCGAGGAGCTCGACTTCGACATCTTCCGGGTCGGGTCCTGCAGGTCGTAGAGCTTCGCGGTGGCCTTGAGGATGTAGGGCTCGGGCAGCCGGAAGGTCTTCTTGAAGCGGCTGTTGAAGCGCTGCGCGAGGTCGCGGGTCAGCTCCAGGTGCTGGCGCTGGTCCTCGCCGACCGGCACGTAGTGCGGGCGGTAGAGCAGGATGTCGGCGGCCATCAGCACCGGGTAGGCGAACAGCCCGACGCTCGCCGCGCCCTCGCCGTCCTTGGCCGACTTGTCCTTGAACTGGGTCATCCGCCGGGCCTCGCCGAAGCCGGTGATGCCGTTGAGCACCCAGGCGAGCTGGGCGTGGGCGGGCACGTGGCTCTGCACGAAGATCGCCGACTTGGCCGGGTCCACGCCCGCGGCGATCAGCTGGGCGGCGCCGCGCAGGGTCCGCTCGCGCAGCAGCTTCGGGTCCCACTCGACGGTCAGCGCGTGCTGGTCGGCGATGAAGAAGAAGGGCTGGTGGTCCCGCTGCAGGTCCACCCACTGTCGCACCGCGCCCACGTAGTTGCCGAGGTGGAAGGAGTCCGACGTCGGCTGGATCCCGGACAGCACGCGCGGGCGCGCGGCTCCCTCGGGTGCGGCCGGCTGCGCGGTCTCCGGCACGGGCGTGTGCTCGGTGGTGGCAGACATGGACCGATTGTCGCAGGCGGGCCCCGAACGCCGTCACGGCCCCGGCAGGCGGGCCGCGCTACGCCGCGGCGAGCGTGTCGCGCCGGTGCACGGTCGCGGAGACCAGCAGGACCAGGACGCCGACGGCGGCCAGCCCGGCACCGACGAGCGCGGGCGCCCGGTAGCCGTGGCCCGCGGCGATGACGAGCCCGCCGAGCCAGGCGCCGAGGGCGTTGGCGATGTTGAGGGCGGCGTGGTTCATCGCCGCTCCCAGCGTCACCGCTCCCCCGGCGACGTCCATCAGCCGCAGCTGCAGGTTGACCACGAGCACCGAGCCGGTGGCGGTCACCAGGAAGGCGACGGGCAGCAGCAGCCACCCGTGCGGAGCGGCGAGCCAGTAGACGAGCATCAGCACGATGCCGGTCGAGCCGGACAGGATCAGGCTGCGGTAGACCGACCACGCGGCCAGCTCGCCGGCGAGCCACGTGCCGACGACCATGCCGAGGCCGAGCGCGAGCACGAAGAAGGGCACCGTGCCGCGGCTCAGGCCGCCTACCTCGGTGACGGTCTTGGCGATGTAGGAGTACACCGCGAACATCCCGCCGAAGCCGACCGCGCCGACGGCCATCGTCAGCCACACCTGCAGGCTGCCGAAGAACTCGCGCGCCTCCTTGCGGCCGCTCGCCTCCGGGTCGCCGGGCTGCGAGGGTACAGCGGCGAGCACGCCGACGACGGTGACGAGGGCGAGCAGCCCCCCGAGCAGGTACGTCGAGCGCCAGCCCACCTGCTGGCCGAGGAAGGTGGCCAGCGGGACCCCGACGACGTTCGCCACCGACAGCCCGAGCATGACGGCGGCGACCGCCCGGCCGCGGCGCTCGGGCGCCACGAGGCTGGCCGCGACGAGGCTGGCGACACCGAAGTACGCCCCGTGCGGCAGCCCGTCGAGGAAGCGGGCGACGGTGAGCACCTCGTAGGACGGTGCGGCGGCGCTGAGGAGGTTGAAGGCGGCGTACCCGCCCATCAGGCCGACGAGCATCCCCCGCCGCGGCAGGGCGGCGCCGAAGAACGCGAGGATCGGGACGCCGACGACGACCCCCAGGGCGTACGCCGAGATGATGTGCCCCGCCGTCGGTACGGACACGTCCACGCCCTCGGCCACCTCGGGCAGCACACCCATGGTCATGAACTCGGTGGTGCCGATGGTGAACCCGCCGACCGCGAGCGCCAGGATCGCCAGCGCGGGTCGGGAGTGGTGCACCGCCGGGCGGCCTTCGGTCGAGGTCGTCGTCGGCGAGGAGGTCACGAGGGATGGTAACCGGGCCGCCCCGGACGCTATTCCGAGAGGTCGGATGTCTCCGCGGCGCGTCGGGCGCGCTCCTCGTAGGCCGCGCGGGCGGCCGGGTCGGCCGCGCTGAGCACGTCGCCGGCCTTGGTGGCACGCGACATCGCGTCCTGCACGAACCGCGGCAGCGCGAGCGTCGGCTTGCTCAGCCCCTGGGTCCAGCGCGGCACCCACATCTCCGCCTTCGGCTTGCGCACCGCGCGCTCGATCACCTCCGCGACGTCCTCGGCGGTGACCGGCTTGATGCCCCGGGCCGCCGGCACGCCTGCCGCGAGCTCGGTCTGGACCACCGTCGGCAGCACCACGGTCACCTCGACGCCCGCGGGCGCGAGCTCCTGGCGGATCGCCTCGCTGAAGCCGACGACGGCGAACTTCGAGGCGGAGTACGTCGCACCGTGCGGCACCGCCACCCGTCCCACCGCCGAGGCGACGTTGACGACGTGCCCCCGGCCGCGGTCGACCATCCCCGGTGCGACCGCCTTGGTGCCGTTGATGACGCCGTGCACGTTGACGTCCATGATCGTGCGGGCCACGCTCTCCGGCTCCTTCAGCACCGAGCCGAGCGGCATGATGCCGGCGTTGTTCACCAGCACGTCCCACGGGCCGAGGTGGGCCACCTCGGCGAGGAAGGCCGTCCAGGAGTCCACGTCGGTGACGTCGAGGCGGGCGGCGGCGACCTTGGCGTCGTATTCGTCGGCGACCTGGTTCGCCAGCGCGAGGTCGAGGTCGCCGATCGCGACCTTGGCGCCCTGGCGGGCGAAGCGCTCGACGGTGGCGCGGCCGATGCCGCGCGCACCCCCGGTGACGATGACGGACAGGCCGGACAGGTCGGATCGGCTCATGCTGGTTCCTTCGGTCAGAGACGGACGAGGTCGAGGGGCTGGCCGTCCTTGGGGAACGGCAGCGAGTGGTTGTCGAGCGGCGCGACGTACGACGGGTCGACGCTCCAGCGGTGGGTGCGCAGCAGGCGGTGCATGATCGCCTTCACCTCGGCGCCGGCGAAGTAGAGGCCGATGCACTTGTGCACCCCTCCCCCGAACGGCGACCAGGCGTAGCGGTGCGACTTGTCCTCACGCCGCTCCGGCCCGAACCGGTCGGGGTCGAACACCTCCGGCTCCTTCCACAGCTCGGGCAGCAGGTGGGAGAGCTGGACGCCGACCGCGACGTGGGAGCCCGCCGGCACCCGGACGCCCTGGACGACGGTGTCCTTGACCGCGCTGCGCGCCAGCATCGGCACGGGCGCGCGCAGGCGCAGGGACTCCTTCATCACCAGGTCGAGCGAGGTGAGCTGCTCGAGCTCCTCCAGCGTCGGTTCGTCGCCGAGCTCCCGGGACTCCTCCCGGCAGCGCTCCTGCCACTCCGGGTGCTGGCCGAGGTGCTGGAGCATCGTGGAGGTGGTGATGGTCGAGGTGTCGTGCGCGGCCATCATCAGGAAGATCATGTGGTTGACGACGTCGTCGTCGGAGAACCGCTCCCCGTCGTCGGTCTCGATGTGGCACAGCACGGAGAAGAGGTCGTCGGTGCGCTCGGCCCGCTTCGCCGGCAGGTAGTGCCGCAGGAACTCCTCCAGCACCTTGCGCCCCTTGTACGCCCGCCCCCACCGCGTGAACGGCACGTGCGCCCGCACCACCCCGCTCGCCGCCTGCACACAGTCGACGAACGCCCGGTTCACCCGGTCCATCTCGGCCCGCGAGGTGTCCTGCGCCCCGCCCATGAAGATGTCGGCGGCGATGTCGAGGGTGAGCTGCTTGAGCGCCGGGTAGCAACGGAAGTCCCGCTGGGGCTGCCACTCGTCGATCCCACGGGCGATCGCGGGATGCATGGGGGCGACGTACGACGCGAGGCGCTGGCGCGTGAACGCCTCCTGCATGATCCGCCGGTGCCCGTGGTGCTCCTCGAAGTCGAGCAGCATCAGCCCGCGGTTGAAGAACGGCCCGACGAGGCGGCCCCAGGCGGGCCCGTTGGCGAACGCCTTGTCGCCGTTGCGCAGCACCTCCTCGCAGGCGTCCGGGCCGAGCATCATCACGAACGTCTGACCGAGGAAGGGGAACGGCGACACGGGCCCGTAGGCGTCGTACTGGTGCTTCATCAACGCCACCGGATCGCGGGCGTAGTCGGTGACCCGACCCAGGAGCGGAAGACCCTTGTCGCCAGGGAGGACTGCGGGGAGCTCTCTCACAGACCCCAGCGTGGATTCTGAAAGGGCGTCCTGTCAACCTTCTGTTCGGCGGGGTCTCATGACAGGCTGGGGGCGTGGCAGTGCAGTCCGGGGTCTACAAGGGCGTCAGCGCGGCGGAACGCACCGCCGAGCGCCGACGCCGCCTGCTCGACGCCACCCTCGCCGTCTGGGCCGACCCCGACACCCGCACCACCATGACCGCCGTCTGCGCCGAGGCCGGCCTCACCGAGCGGTACTTCTACGAGTCCTTCACCGGCCTCGACGACGCCCTCACCGCCGTCCTCGAGTCCGTCGCCACCGAGATCGAGACCGTCACCCTGGCCGCCGCCGACGCCGCCGGCCCCGACCCCGCCGCGCGCATCCACGCCTCCGTCGCCGCCTTCATGGACCTCCTCGTCGCCGACCCCCGCAAGGGCCGCGTCGCCATCGTCGAGGCCGGCTCCATCGCGGGACTCCGCGGTCGTCGTACCCAGCTCCTGCGGCACTTCGCCCACCTCGCCGCCGAGGAGGCGCACGAGACCCACGGGGAACGCCGCCGGGAGGACGAGCTCGCCGGTCTGCTGTTCATCGGCGGGATGGCGGAGGTCGTCACGGCGTGGCTGGACGGAGCGCTGGACGCCACGCCGGAGGAGGTCGTGGAGACGGCGAGTCGGGGGTTCTTGGGGTTGTACGCCTGAGGGACTCGTGACCCTTAGCGCGTCAATCCGCCCACTAGGACGCTAGTGTTTGTCGGCTACGGTGCGCGACACCCTGATGACCGGTGTCGAGCACACGGCCAGATCCCGTGACAGCTTCTCCACCTTGAGGGCGTTTCTACGGTGACGCTTATGACCACCACGCGCTAGGCAACGCATCGGCCTGGGCCGCGGCGTTCAGGCTCGTCCTCATCGCGCTGGGGTGTTCATCTACCACGCGGGGCGCTTCATCCCGAATGCCGGGCCGGAGTTCCGGCACTGGTCATGATGTGGCTGCGAGCACGGGCCACCCGGTCAACCCGGTTGTGGAGGGGCCGCCGTACCAGGAGATGTTGCCGCCGGCGATTAGGACCGAGGAGGTAGGCCCTGACAAGCGCGCGGCCCCTGGAGGCGTCTCCAGGGGCCGCGCGTCCTAGCCGGGTCGGTCAGCCGGCCTTCTTGGGCTCGGTCGGCATCTTGTTGACGATGTAGTTCTCGCCCTTCCAGACGACCTTGATCGACTTGGTGTTGGCCGTGTCGATCCAGCCCGTGCGGTGAGCACAGCCGCGAAGCGCGCTGTCCGGGTGTGCCGGGGCGTTCCACTCGGCCGCCTGGAAGACGGCCAAGATGTGACCGATCTCCACGTCCTCAATGCCCATCATGTTGCTCAGGTAGTAGCAGGCGACAAGGCTCTTCTCGTCGTTCGTTCGCGGCTGCTTCTCCGAGGCGAACTGTTCCAAGGAGAGTTGGCCATCCGGCGCGAAGTTCAGGCCACGGGGGACCGTGTACGTCTTCTTCGTGCCGCTCCGGCTTCGCTTCTTGCGAGGAGAATCCGACGCGTCGTTTCGGGTGGGCTGCTCCTCGTCGCTGGAGTCCTGACCCTGGTCATCGGTGTCGGGCTCGCGGACGACACGGAGCGGCTGGACGGGCGACGCCTGGATTACGTCCCCGGAAAGACCGAGGGAGCCGACGAGAGCGGCAAACGCCCTCACCTGCACCTTCTCGGACGTGAAGGAGTTCACGAACTCCGTGATCTCGGAACTGTTGTCGAGCAAACGCTCGAAGGGGTCCTGCTTGTTCGGGTCCTGCGATGCCATAACGGAGACTCCTAATAGGAACTAGAAGGGGGGCCGCTTGACCTCGGACGCCACGGAAGTCTCCGACGCAATCCGAGCCCGGTTCTTGCCACCGAGCCCGGCGTGAGTATTGTTCAGCGTGTCAGGCCTAATTGACATCGCTTGGACCTCGGCCGGAGCCACCCGCTTCGACCGAGGTCTTGCGGCAATTGGGCTCTCTGATGATACTTGCTGGCAACGACACCGTTGTAGTTTGATTCCGGCGTCGTGGATTCCGGTGATCCGCGGCCCCGGACGAGGATCACTCGGGACACGCTGAGCACCCTCCGAGATCAAGGTCGTCGCGGATCCAGCGGTGGATTGCGGCGACGCTCGCGTCGTGGTCCGACAGCTCGGTCGGCTTGTAGATATGGCCGACGAGGTCGGATGGCATCTCCGGCACGCTCTTGTCGCGCAGGATGGCGCACCGACGGCCCGTCATCAACATACCGCCGATCTCGATCAGCACGTTGTGGTTGAGAGTCTCAGGCGACTCCTCGTCCCGCTTGACGGCGTCCATCAGCACGATGGCGTACTTCGACGCCCACATGTAGGTGTTCACGTTCGACCAGAGGGTGTCCTCGGCCATGCCGTCGCTCGCGACCTGGAGGGTCAGGCCGTGGCCCGCGACGGCGTCCCGCAACGCCGGGATCAACTGCGTGAAGTGGTCCTCAGGGCTTCTTGGGAAGCGCGTGATCAGCATGACGTTCTCCTCGAAGGGAGACCCGTCGAGGACCCGAGCGAGCCCGGACTCGGCGCCGAGCGGACCGAGGAACGGCGGGATGGTGTTGTGCCGGTGCTCACCGAACTCAGTGCCATCGGCCTGGGCGAGCTCGACCGCAAGGGCGTGATTCGAGACGTGCGAGGCCTTCTCCGTGAGCTCGGCCTCGCCGAGCGGCGTCAACGCCCACACGTCCTTGCCCGGTCGCATGACCAGGCCCTGGCTGCCGAGTCGACTAAGGGTGGCGCTCGGGTTGGCGATCGCCGGCAAGCGAAGGTCGGACTGGAGATCCCTCACCTCACGAGTCGTGAAGACCCCGGCTTCTGACCTCGTGGCCGCCAGCCGGCCGAGCGCGAGCACCTGAAGCGGACCGGAGAGCCGCTGGAGGCGCAGGCGGATGCCGTCTCCGCGGGTAGCGCCTCGGCGGCTGGCGGGACTCAACTCTCGACCCCAGCGATCTGACGGATGAGGTCACCCGTCATTTCGAACCCCGGCTTCGTCACCTTGACCTCGCGCTTCTGCCCGTTCCCGCGGATCAGGCACACTTCGTCCATCTCCTTGATGCTGGCCGCGAAGTTGCTCGAGTCGAGCTTGTTGTACTCCTGGACCACGGTGCGGATCGTGCCGACGGACGTCCACTCCTCCAGGCCGGCTGCCTGCCGGGCGGCGGCCACGAGCTGGGCGAGGTGCCGGGCCGCCAACGACTTGTTCGCAGGGACCTTCTTGGCCGAGACCACGACCTGCGGCGTACCGTTCTCGACCGCGTAGATCAACTCGAGGGTGTCGCGGTCGACCTTAGTGGCGACCTCGATCATGCCGAGTACGTCGCCGTCAGCGACCGGCGCGGCGACCTTCGCCGAGTTGGTCGTCACCGGCTGGCTGTCCACCGGCGCGGCGGGCACTCTGGTGGGGGCAAATCCGCCTAGTCTTGCTTGCAGGAGCGCCTCTAGCAGGATCGTGCGATCCTCGCCGGTGGCTCCGAGCGCGTTGACGTCCGCCAGGGCCGCTGCTGCAGCCTGACGGACCTCGTCGCCGGTGTCTTCCGTAGCAACTGCATCAGTCATCTTCGTTCCGTTCCCGTACAGATCCTTATGGGTGTCTCAGGTCACCCATAGTACGCGCCGGGAGCCAGTCGTCAACGGTTTGTGCGCGCTGCTGGCAGTTGCAGCGGAATTCAGCCGGTCAGAGGGACCGCGCTAGCGGGCCATCCCCTTCCGTCTCCGACATAGTGCGCTAGCGATGTTCGATGCAGGTGCGATACTCACTAACCATAGGAACTCAGTGCCATGCCCATACGCCTTCAATGCCCTCTGACCTGCACCTACTCATGTACCCATGCACGTTCCCTGCCAGCAAATATGGATTCCGAACCTCGCACCTGCGTCGAACGCCGCTATCGCACCCTGTGAGCGCGAGAACGGGACGGCCCGCTACGGATCAGGTGAGTCGGATTCGCAGCGCGGGGATCCGTCGACTGGCTCTGCGTGACCTCGCTTGCGGTGAGCGATTCCGAGCTGCCTCCCGGCGGACCTCCACGTCCTTAACGAGGACGCCGAGCAGGGCGGGCGTAGCGGTCGAGGTCTTGCGGGGCACCGCCATCCTGACGTCGCGCTCGCGGCGCAGCCGGATGATGTGGTTCTCCGTGGGTCCCCGTCACTCCGCCGCCTGTCTGCGCAAGAGACGACACATCGGCCCACGTCCGGATGCGAAACCCTGCTAGAGGGCTGAGCCGGGTGCTGTCATGTCGGGATCGGGGAAGTGGAGCTCCGACGCAAACCCGGTCCCGCGCGAACGGGTTTGTGCACTACAGATCGAATAGGCGATAGGGGTCGACCTCGTCCGCGTCGATACGGTCTTCTGCGGCCTTCTCCTCGACGGCTGTACGCAGGATCTGCAGCGAGAGCGGCGGGAAGGGGTCGCCCCAGTCGCGTTCCTGGTACTCGATGCGCACGATGTTGTGCTCGAAGATGCCGTCGCCCTCGCGGAGGAGCAGGACGCCTTCGTCGAAGCGATACAGCGGGTCAACTTCCTCGCGCACCGCGGCGATGATTCGGTTCGCGGCACGAGTCAGCTCAATCGCGAGGAAGTACGTCATCATGCATTGGACCCGGTGCTCAGTGATCAACTCCTCGTACAAGGACGGATTCCATGACTCAAGCTTCTTGTACTCCGGCTCGAGTTGCCATCGATTGGACTCGCCCACTCGGACGAATGACTTAGCAACGTGAGCGGTCAACACCCGCACGACGTCGAGGAAGCGATCGAATGCCTCGCGCACGTGCGGTGAAGTTTGCGGCCAGTCCCGGGCGAGTAGCCACTCCCCAAGCTCGAAGAGCCCGTCCCGAAGCGGCTCTCTGATGTAGGGGACTGGCGTGTTCAATGACCACGTAAGGTTCTGCCACTCGTCGAGCATCGCCTTCGCTTCCCAAACCTGGATCGCCGCGGCCAGCCGCTCGTCCGCGACCCGCTGCCGCTCGGCCGGAGCGCTCTCCTGCTGCTGCAGCGCTCCCTCATGATTCGACCGCATCTTCTCCAGGTCTTCGACGGTGAAGCCGCGACCACCGTCCTTGTCGACGAGGGTGTGGTGTGTCGGGCACAACAAGATCAAATTCGCATAGGAGTCCAGGCGCTCCGGGGGGTACTCGCTGTCGTGGCGCGGGCCGCCGTCCTGACTGGAACGAATGTGCGCCTCTTCCCCGAGAACTACGCCAGCCTCACCAAGCACCTCCGACTCGGGGTCGTGTAGGTCGACGGTCAGCAGTTGCGAGCAGTCGGGAAACGCACATCGATTGCGCGAGCGGCCCCACAGAAGCTTCCTGTCAGCTACGCGGATACTCAATGCACGGTCCCCTCTCATCGACCAGATCCATCGTCCAACCAGTATCTCGACCCGGGCGACGCCATACGAGTGCGGCCGCGGGCGTTCCCAGCCAACCGCGCTTCCGCGAGCCTCACCTGGCTCGCAAGGCTGCCAACAGCCGCTCAGGCGTTCACATGGCGCACCGTGCCACGAATCGCCCGCTCATGCCGCGAATCGTGTCGCTTCCGAGGTGCGTCCCATCGCCGCGATTGAGGCTTGCATCGTGTCGCTGGCCGACCGACTATCCCCTCACCCGCCCGGTCTCGTACGCCCACATGGCGACCTCCACCCGGTTCCGCGCTCCGAGCTTCGTCATCAGCGCAGCCACGTGCGTCTTCACCGTGCTCACGGTGATGTGGAGTTCCTCTGCGATCTCGGCGTTGGTCCGGCCGCGGGCGACGGTGAGGAGGACTTCCTCCTCGCGCTCGGTGAGCGGCTCGAACGGCTGGGCCGGCGCAGCGGAGCGAGACAGACCGGCGAGCGTCGCCAGAAGTCGGCGGGTGATGTCGGGTGAGATCAGGGCGTCGCCGTTGGCGGCGGCCTGGATGGCCTGGACGAGGAGGTCGGGGCCGGCGTCCTTGAGGAGGAAGCCGCGGGCGCCGGCCTTGAGGGCGCCGTGGACGTACTCGTCGAGGTCGAAGGTGGTGATGATGACGACGGCGAGGGGGTTCTCGACGCCGGGGCCGGCGAGCTGGCGGGTGGCCTCGACGCCGTCGATGCCGGGCATGCGGATGTCGAAGAGGCAGACGTCGGGGCGCAGGTCGCGGGCCACGGCGACGGCCTGGTGACCGTCGGCGGCCTCGCCGACGACCTCGATGCCGGGTTGGGCGTTGAGGATCGTGGTGAGGCCGGTGCGGACCAGGTGCTGGTCGTCGGCGACGACGACGCGGATGGTCGCGGGGGCCGTCATCGGGCCAGTCATCGGGGTACCTCCCGCGGGAGGGTGGCCTCGACGGTCCAGCCGCCGGCGGGGTCCGGGCCGGCGTGGCAGGAGCCGCCGAGGAGCTTGGCGCGCTCGGCCATGCCGAGGAGGCCGTAGCCCACGCCCGCCCCGGCGCGGGCGGGCTCTCCGTCGTCGGTCACACGCAACCGTACGACGCGAGGGTCACCCGTCACGTCGACGCTGACCCTCGTGGCATGGACCGCGTGCCGGATCGCGTTGGTGACGGCCTCCTGGCAGATCCGGTACGCCGCCGCCTCGACCGGTTGCGGCAGGCCGTCGAGGTCGCCGCTGCGTCGTACCTGCACCAGCGCGCTCGTCCGGGCCAGCTCGTCCAGGTCGCCGATGCCCCGCTGCGGGGCGAAGTCGGCCGCGTCGTGGTCGCGGAGCACGTGGACCATCGTGCGCATCTCGGCCAGGGTCCGCGACGCCTCGGCCTCGATCACGGCCAACGCCGCGACGGCCGCGGCGGGGTCGGCGGCGGCGACCGCGCGGCCGGCCTGGGCCTGGATGGCGATGGCGGAGACGTGGTGGGCGACGGTGTCGTGCAGCTCGCGGGCGAGCTCGCCGCGTTCGAGGGTGCGGACCTGCTGCACCTCGCGCTGGCGGGCGACGGCGCGGTAGCGCATCGCGGCACCGAGGGCGAAGGAGGCGACCAGCACGGTGATGCCGCCGACGACGTCCCCGAGGCGGCCGCTGGCGGCGAGCCCGATGCCGGCGGGGACGGCGACGACCACCGTGCCGGCCAGCGCCTCGCGGCCGGAGGCCCAGCGGTACAGCGCGTAGGGCAGCAGCAGGACGCAGACCATCGTGTCGAGCCCGACGTCGCCTGCGTCGGCGAGGACCGTCGGGACGAGCAGCACCATCGCGCCGCCGAAGCCGATCACCGTCACCAGGAGGGGGTGGGTGCGGCGCCACAGCAGCGCCGGGATCACGACCAGCGCGACCGCGACCGCGAGCGGCCGCATCGTCAGGTCGTCGCGGAAGACCGTTTCACCGGCGGCCGCGACCAGCAGCCCGCCGACCAGCGCTCCGTCCCACCAGCGCCGCGCCGGCGGGTCCGCGGCGCGGGGCTCGGCGAGGACCGAGCGGAGGAAGGCGGCGAGCACCGCCCCAGCCTAGAGAGCGGCGGCCCTCGTCGTACCGGCCTCGAGCACGAGCCGTGGCTCGTCCTTTCGGCTGAGGAGCAGACCGGTCCCGCGCCCGATGTACGACGCGCGCCGCCACGCCACGGTGGTGCCATGTCGCATCTCCTGCACCGGCTCGGCCGGTCCGCCGCCACCCGGCCCTGGGTCGCCATCGGCGCCTGGCTCGTCCTCGCCGTCGTCGTCATCGCCTCCTCCGCGGCCTTCGGGCGCGACCTGGAGGAGAGCTTCGAGGCGCCCGGCCTCGACTCGTACCAGGCCGCGGAGCTGCTCGCCGACGCCCAGGCCGACGAGGGCGGGGTGACCGCGCACGTCGTCCTGGAGGCCGAGGACGCCGCGGCCGAGCTGCCGTCGGTCGAAGCCGTCCTGGACGCGCTCCCCCACGTCGTCGGGACGGCCGGGGAGGTGTCGCCGGACGGGAGGATCGCGCTGGTGCGCGTGCAGTACCCCGCGGTCGAGCAGCTCGACGCCTCGGACCTGGACCGGCTCAAGGCCGCCGTCGGCGACCTGCGCGACGACAACCTGACGGTGGAGGCCGGGGGCGACCTGTTCTTCGCCTTCGAGGAGGCGCCGACCGGGCTCGGCGAGGTCGGCGGGATCGTCGTCGCGATGGTCGTGCTGCTCGTCGCCTTCGGCTCCCTCGTCGCGATGGGGCTGCCGATCGGGATGGGCCTGTTCGGCCTGGCCGTCGGCATCACCGCGATGAAGCTGGTGACCTACCTGGTCGACATCCCCGCGTGGGCACCGCAGCTCGCGGCGATGGTCGGGCTCGGCGTCGGCATCGACTACGCCCTCTTCCTCGTCACCCGGCACCGCGAGAACCTGGCCCTCGGGATGCCGGTGCCCGAGGCGGTCGGCCGGGCGCTGGCGACCGCCGGGCAGGCGGTGATCTTCGCCGGCGGCACGGTCGTGGTGGCGATCCTCGGCCTGCTCGTCGCAGGGATCCCGTTCGTCACCGGCGGCGGGGTCGCGATCTCCGCGATGGTGCTGGTGATGGTGCTCGCCTCGGTCACCCTGCTGCCCGCGCTGCTGGGGCTGGCGGGGCACCGGATCAACGGCCGACGTCGTACGCCGCACCGCCCGGGCGCCGGCTGGACCCGGTGGGGCACGCACGTGACCCGCCACGCGACGGCGTACCTCCTGGGCGGGGCGGTGCTCATGGTCGGCCTGGCCGCGCCCGTGCTGGCGCTGAACCTGGGCTTCCCCGACGACGGCGCCAAGCCCACGTCGACCACCGAGCGGCGGGCCTACGACCTCATCGCCGACGGCTTCGGCCCCGGCGCCAACGGCCCGCTGGTGATCGCCGTCGACATCTCCCGGGACGCCTCCGTCATGGCGCCCCTGGCCGCGGCGGTCGCCGCCGACCCGGGCATCGTCGCGGTCGAGCAGCCGATCGTCGACGCCGAGGCGGGCGTGGCGAGCGTGGTGGCGCAGCCGGCGACCTCGCCCCAGGACGACGCCACACGGGAGACCGTCGCGCGACTGCGCGGCGAGGTCCTGCCGGCCGTCCTCGACGGCACCGCGGTGACCGCCCACGTCGGCGGCCAGACCGCCACCTTCGCCGACCTCGGCGAACGGGTCCAGGAGCGGATGCCGCGCTTCGTCGTCGCCGTCCTGCTGCTCTCCTTCCTTCTGCTCACCGTGCTCTTCCGCTCCCTGGTGGTGCCGCTCAAGGCGGTGGTGCTGAACCTGCTGAGCGTCGGCGCGGCGTACGGCGTGCTGGTCATGGTCTTCGAGTGGGGCTGGGGCGCGGGGCTGATCGGCGTCGAGTCGACGGTGCCGGTGGTGTCGTTCATCCCGCTGTTCCTGTTCGCGATCCTGTTCGGGCTCTCCATGGACTACGAGGTATTCCTGCTGTCGCGGGTGCGCGAGGAGTACCGCCGCCACGGCGACAACGCCCGCGCCGTCGTCGCGGGCATCGCCGGCACCGGGCGCACCATCACCGCGGCCGCGCTGATCATGGTCGCCGTCTTCTCCGGCTTCATCCTCGGCAGCGACCCGGCGATCAAGATGATGGGCGTCGGCCTGGCGACCGCGATCCTCCTGGACGCGACCGTCGTCCGACTCGTGCTGGTGCCGGCCACCATGAAGCTGCTCGGCGACGCGAACTGGTGGCTGCCGCGGTGGCTGGACCGGCTCCTGCCGGACCTGGACTCCACGCCGGAGGAGGGCGCGGTGGCGAGCCGCCACGTCGCGGGCAGCAGTCCCCGCTAGCGTCCGGGGGTGGCCCGAACCCGCCGATCCCGTGCTCCTCGACCGCTGCCGGTCGCGGGGCCCGGCGAGCGGCTCTGGGTGCTCGACGTGCCGTACGGCACCCAGGTCGACGGCGCCACCTGGCACCCCGCCGTCAAGACCCACCTGTACGTCGGACGGGCGCTCCCCGCGCACCTCGCGCCCTACGCGCCCGGACCGCACACCCTCGGCAGGTTCGTCGAGAACACCCTCAATCCCGACGACCCGGCACCGAACCCGGAGCCGGCCGACACCCTCGAGCCACGACGACTCCAGTTCGAGGCGGCGGACGCGATCGCGGCCCGTGCGGAGGCCGGCGGACGGATGTTCCTGCTGGCCGACGAGCCGGGCGTGGGCAAGACCATCGCGGCCGTCCTCGGCGCGTGCGCGGTGGGCGACCTGCGCGGCGCGCAGCGGGTGCTGGTCGTGGCGGACCGCCCCGCGGCCATCACCATCGGGCACTGGTGCCGCACGATCACCGCGCTCGGCGACGGCGGCCTGGAGTGGGTCGTCATCACCTGGGACCGGCTGGAGAAGGTCGTGGGCCACTCCTGGGACGTGATCATCGCGGACGAGGCGCACGCCCTGCGTCGTACGACCACCAAGCGGTGGAAGCTCTGGGCGCGGGTCTCGGGGCACGGCAAGGCCCACGACAAGGCGCCGTTCGTGATCGCGACGACCGCGACGCCGGGACACACGCCGCTGGAGCTGCCGTACCTCGCGCCGGCATACGCCCAGGTGCTCGGCGAGCCGATGAACGACTGGACATCGGCGACCCAGCCCGCCGCCACCTTCGCCGACGCGCTCGACCGGCACGGGGTGGGCGTCGAGCAGGGCCGGTACGGCGCGACGTGGACCACCGACCCCGGCCGGCGGGCCGCCGACCTCAAGCTCGTGCGGGGCTGGCTGGCCGACGTACGACCGGCGGCGATGCTGCACCGGGCCGCACCCTGGGGACCGGTACCGATCACCGGGATGCCGGTGACGCTGACCCCGGCCGAGCGCGCGGCGTACGACGCGGAATGGGGCGAGTTCTGCCGCGAGATGGACATCGCCCGGCGCGGCCGCAACGTCGCGAAGGGGCGGGCCGCGCTGCTGCGCTTCCGCCAGAAGGCCGGACTGATCCGGGTCGACTCCACCGTCGACTGGATCGCTCAGCAGGTCCGGGCGGAGCGGCAGGTCGCGTGCTCGGTGGAGTTCGTCGCGACCGCCGCCGACCCGATCACCGACCGGCTCCGCGACGCCGGCATCGCGGTGGCGACGATCTACGGCCGCGACCGCTTCGACGTCGAGGCCGAGCGGCTGCGCTTCCAGACCGGGGAGGCGAAGGTGTGCGTCTTCACCACCGTCGCCTCGATCAGCCTGCACGCCGGGGAGACCCTCGCCGACGGCCGGCAGGCCAGCACCGAGCCGCGGGTCGGCGTGTTCCACCAGGCCCGCTTCTCCGGCATCGCCGGGCGCCAGGTGACAGGGCGTACCCACCGCGACCACCAGGTCTCGCCCTGGCACATCGCGTACGCCGAGGGCACCGTCGAGGAGCAGGTCGGCAAGGTGATGGTCGAACGGATCGCCGCCGCGTCCGACACGGTCGGCAGCGACACCACCGGGCTCGCCGACCTGGCCGCGCTGCTCGGGGCGGACTGGCTGCCCGCGGCGAGCCTGACGTCACCAGGAGATCGCGATGGATGACCTCACTCCCCCGACCTTCGAGGAGCTCGTCGAGCTGCTGATCGCCGGGAACGACCCCGCCGTCGGCTACAGCGGGGTCTTCACCGAGAAGGCGGGCGGGCAGCTCGTCCGGCGACGGCGCGTGTGGCGCCTGCGGCACATGGCGCGAGTGGAGGAGCCGCCCGGCCACACGCGGGTGCTCGCCGGGGAGCACTCCCTGTGGTGCGCCGCAGACGACTTCTCCGAGGAGCGGTGGGAGCTGCGCGACCCCGACAGCGCAGACCTGGACGTGTTGCGCCTGCTCGACCCTCGGGAGTTCTGGACCGGGTGGCTCACCAGCGACCGTCGTACCGTGACGGGAAGCCTGCACCCGACCACCTACGAGGGCCGGCTCGCGTGGCGGTTCACCGCCCCCGAGGCCAAGGGGAGGAACGCGACGGTCACGGTCGACGCCGAGCTCGGGATCCCTCTGGAGATCTCGGCGGGCGACATGGCGGAGACCTGGAGCGAGCTGCGGATCGAGCCCGACCTCGGCCCGGCGTTCTTCGAGCCCCGCCATCGCGAGCCGTTGGTCCGGCCCGACCCGGAGCCCGATCCGACGGTGATCGAGCAGCTGGAGGGGGAGATCCGCCTCCTCGACGTCATCTCGCGCGCCGCCCAGGACTGGCCGGCCGTCAGCGAGCTGGTGCTGGCCGCCGAGGACGCCGACGCGGCGCGCGCGGCGCTCGCCGCCCACCTCGGCGTGGACGAGGATTCCGCGACCGTCGTGCTCGACCTCCAGGTCCGCCGGCTCACCCGCCTCGACCGCGAGCGGATCCGTCAGCGGCGGCGAGAGCTGGACCAGCAGCTGGACGCCGAGCGGGACACCTGACCCGGCCCGTGTGATCCGGGCTCACACCGGTGACGGGAGGCCGAAACGGGCCAGGGCGTCGACGTACCGGCCGCCGACCTGGATCGCGGAGATCTGCTCGTACCTCCACCTGTCGTCCTCGTCGGCCCACGTGCCGTCGGGGTGCACGAACCGGTGGCGGATCCGTCGCCTGCCGAGCTTGACGAGGGTGCCGATCATCAGCGCCTCTCTGCCCTCGTCCCCGACCGCGAAGGCGGAGAGCGGGTGCAGCGCGGCGGCCGCGGCGACCAGGTCGCGCGTGGTCGCGTCGGACTCGCAGGCGAACGTCGCGACCGGTGTGCCGAGAGCCGCGAGGCCACGTCGGACGTAGTCGTCCTCGCCGTCCCTCACAGTGTCGACGTCCCGGATCCGCCACATCACGAGACCGTCGAGGTGGACGCCGTCCGCGACGACGTGGAGGACGACCCAGTCACGGGCGAGGGCGATCACGATGCCGTCGGTGGGCTCCGCGTCGTACGCCTCGCGGCGCGCCCGGACGACACGACCGGACGCGTGCGCCTCCACGAGCCGTCGGCGGACCTTGCTGGGCTTCACCGTGGAAGCATCCAGGACCCGTCGACCGGCCTCAATCCGTTTTCAGCTTCCCCGATCTGGGCGGGCAGACCTCCGGCAGAGCAGGACTGAACGAGAATGAAGAGGTGAAGCGGTTCCCCTGTCCCTGCTGCGGTCACCTCACGATCACCGGCGGGCCCGGCGACTACGAGCTGTGTCCGATCTGTCTCTGGGAGGACGACAGCCACCAGCTCCGCTACCCGATGAGCCCGGAGGGCGCGAACGGCGTCAGTCTGATGGAGGCGCAGCAGGCGTACGCCCGGTACGGCGCGATGCATCCGGGCTTCCGCCGCAAGGTCCGTCGGCCTCGTCACGACGAGCCGCTCGACGCAGGGTGGCGGCCCTTCGATCCCGCGACGGACTGGACAAACCCGACGCTCGACGGTGACCAGTGGCCGGTCAACCTCGAGGCGCTCTACTACTGGCGGGACACCTACTGGAACGGCGACCAGCACAGGCTGCCGGCCCCTCCCGCGGAGAAGACGAACGAGGACCGGTTCCTCGACCACCTGCGCCAGGTCCCGGAGCTGGAGGGCGCCCTCGCCGAGTCCGCGCGGCGGTGGGGCATCGCTCGCCCGTTCGACGTCTGTCGTGCCGCCGCCGGGGTCGCCCTCCAGGCGTACCGGAACGGCGACGCGGCCGCCGGCCTGCGGATCGTGACGGCGATGGTGCCCGCGCTCGACGAGGAATCGCCGACCTACGCCCCCAACTGCGTGGCCATCGCCTTCCTCGAGAACGAGGGCTGGCACGAGGCCTGGGTCCAGCGGTACGTCGACCAGTGGCCGGCTCCGGTCCGCGACGACCTGCGCGACCAGCAGGCCCACGTGCAGCGGCACTCCGTCGAGGAGGCGCATCGGCAAGACGCCTTCGAGGAGCTGTTCCGCTCCGGTCGCGGACGGCCGGTCGCCGAGGTCGTCGAGCAGCTCCGCGGGCTGGTCCCCTCCATTGACGACCCGCGCAGTGACTGGGCGCGTCAGGCGACGGCTCGCTTCATCATCGACCCGCGATGGGTCTACCGCCATCCGGTGGACTCCCTCGCCCTGGCCTGGCGGTTCCGCGCGGTCGTGAACCCGCTGCGGACGTTGGCCCAGCTCGGGCGCCCTCGGTTCTCGGGCTGAGAGCCGCGAGGAGTGCGAGGCGGCTCAGCCCTTCCGCAGCTCCTCCGCCAGCATCACGATGATCCCGCTCGGCCCGCGCACGTAGGTCAGGCGGTAGATGTCCTCGTACGTCCCCACACCCCGCAGCGGGTGGCACCCGTGCCGGGCCGCGATCTCCAGCGCCGCGTCGAGGTCGTCGACGGAGAAGGCGACCCGGTGCATGCCGATCTCGTTGGGCAGGGTCGGCGACGTCTCGATCGCGTCGGGGTGGAGGTACTCGAACAGCTCCAGGCGCCCGTGGCCGTCCGGGGTCTGCAGCATCGCGATCTTGGCGTGGTTGCCGTCGAGCCCGACCGCGGTGTCGGTCCACTCACCGCTCACCTCGTCACGGCCGAGGACGGTCAGGCCGAGGTCGGTGAAGAAGGCGATCGTGGCCTCCAGGTCACGGACGGCGATGGCGACGTTCTCGAGCTTGATCGGCATGCTCCGCACGCTACCCACCGGGACCGCCCCGCCGGCACCGTCAGCCGGCGAGGTGGCCCCACTCGCCGGCTAGGTCCGACCACGGTCCGACCGCGGCCAGCTCCCCGTCGACCAGGACGACGACGCGGTCCGCCTGGGCCAGCGCGGCCCGCTTGGAGGTGGCCCCGATGACCGTGGTGTGGCGCTCGCGCAAGGCCGCCCACAGCTCGATCTCGGTCGCGGCGTCCAAGGCGCTGGACACGTCGTCGGCCAGCAGCAGCTCCGCGTCGGTCGCCAGGGCACGTGCCAGCGCCAACCGCTGGACCTGTCCGCCGGACAGGCGCACGCCGCGGTGCCCGATGACCGCGTCGGGGCCGCCCGCATCGGCGACGTCCTCGGCCAGCCGGGCGGTCGCGACCGGCTGGGTGAGGGCCCGGTCGTGTCCGAGGAGGATGTTGTCGGCGAAGGTCCCCGAGAGCACCCGCGGCACCTGCGCGACGTGCGCCACCTGGCTGGGGCGCAGGAAGCTCTCGGCGTCCTCGACGGGACGACCGTTCCAGGACAACGAGCCCCGGTGGTCGATCAGCCCGGCGAGCGAGGACAACAGGCTCGACTTGCCGGAGCCGACCTGCCCGACGAGCAGCACCAGCTCACCGCGCTCGACGACCAGGTCGACACCGGTGGCGCCCAGGGTCCCGTCGTCGTGCACGGCGGTGTAGCCGCGCAGCTCCAGCCGCTCCAACGGCACCCGGGCCGGCGTCGCCGGCTCCGGCGCGGCACCCGAGACCAGGTCGACACCCGGCGGCAGCGCCATCAGGTCCGTGCCGCCCGCGAAGTCGGTGGTCGCCTGCTGCCAGGCGCGCACGCCCGGAGCCTCGGTCACGACCGCGCCCGCGACCCGGCCGAACCAGTCGAAGCCGTTGACCGCGGTCGCGACGAGCAGCGCGGTGGCCAGACCCCACACGTCCCACAGGTACAGCGCCCACGCGGCCACCACGCCGACCTGGACCATCACGATGGGGACGCCGTCGAGCACCGCCTGGACCCGGTGCTCGAACACCGCGGCCTCCACCCGGCCCGCGTCCACCCGGCGCAGGTGCGCGTGGACCTGCGGCGTGCGGCCGGCCAGCTTGACGGTGCGCGCCGACTCCACGGCCGAGACCACCGCGCGCCCGAACCGGGCCCGCGCGGCCGAGGACCGCGCCGCCGAGCGACCGGCGATCGGCCGGCCGATCGAGGACGCGACCGCGCTGGTGACCATGACGACGAGCAGCACCGCGCCGGCCAGCCACGTGCCGCCGGCCACCATGGTGACCGCGGCGATGAGCAGGCCGTTGACGAAGTCGACCCAGCGGTCGGCGTACCGCGCGTAGCGGTCGGCGTCCATCGACCGGGCGACCACCTCGCCCGGTGGGGTGCGGGGCAGGCGATGACCGCGGACCTGGCCGAGCAGCACCGACATCCGCACCCGGAGCATCACCTCGATCCACCAGCGCGGGTAGCGCCGGAACGCGTCGGCGAGCAGGAAGGGAGCGAGCAGCAGGGTGCCGACCAGCACCGCCACCAGCGCGGTGGTCGACTCGCCGGCCTCGAGCCGCTCGACGATCCGCCCCCACACGAAGCCGGTGATCGCACCGAGCGGCGCGAAGATCGTGCCGCCGAGGAAGAGCAGCACGGACCAGGCGCCCCACCAGGGCCGCACCCAGAAGGCGTTCCATGTCCCGCGGGCCAGCGACGAGCCGGAGCCGATCTCGGGGCGCTGCGGCGGCTCACCCGTACGACGGCGACCGCCCACGCCCGCGAGGTCACCCTCCTCGTCGGCGCCCGCCGTGGGGTCCGCGTCCGCGAAGCCCTCCGTGTCGCTGGCGTCGAGCAGGCGGCGGAAGGGGCCCTCGACGACGGCCAGCTCGTCGCGCGGGCCGTGCTGGATCACCCGGCCGTGGTCGAGCACCGCGACCGCCTCGGCCCGCTCGATGGTGCTGAGGCGGTGGGCGACGAGGATGCCCGTGCGACCGCTGATCAGGCGGTCGGCCGCCGCCACCACCCGGGCCTCGGTGACCGGGTCCATCCGGGCCGTCGCCTCGTCGAGGACGACGACCTGGACGTGACGCACCAGCAGCCGGGCGAAGGCGACCAGCTGCTCCTCGCCGGCCGACAGCGTCGTGCCGCCCGGGCCGAGGAGGGTGTCCAGGCCGTCCGGCAGGCCGGAGACCCACTCGCCGAGGCCGAGCTCCTCCACCGCCGCCTCCACCTCGGCGCGGGGCACGGGCGCGAAGAGGGTGATGTTGTCGGCCAGCGTGCCCGCCAGGATCTCGGTGCGCTGGGTGACGACGCCGACCCGTCGGCGCAGCTCGTGCAGGTCGAGCGTGGTGATGTCGGCCCCGCCCAGGAAGATCGTGCCCGGCGGCGGCTCGGCGGCACGCGAGAGCAGCGAGGCCAGCGTGGACTTGCCGGAGCCGGTGCGCCCGACGAGGGCGAGCGTGTGGCCCGCCTCGACGTACAGGGTGACGTCCTCGAGGGCGAACGAGCCCTCGTCGTAGGCGAAGTCGAGGTGGCGGATCCGCAGGTCCAGCGCCCCGCCGGGGACGGCCTCGCCGCCCTCCGGCTCGGCCTCGACGGCCAGGAGCTGGCGCAGGCGGAGCACCGCACCGAGCCCGGCCTGGATGTCGGGAAGCTGGTGGGCGAGGTTGTTGATCTGGCCGACGAAGATCGTCGTGACGAGGAAGAGGGTGACCAACCGGGCCACCCCGAGGTGGTCCCCGCTCACCAGCGCGACGCCGGAGATCGCGATCGCCGAGAGCAGGCCGTGCAGGATCAGACCGACCTTGACCGCCAGCCGCGCCTCGATCACCAGCACCTGGCGGAACTTCTCGTGCACGTCGGCCGACAGCTGCGCGAGGCGGCGCACGGCGAAGGCCTGGCCCAGGCTGGTCCGGAGGTCGTCGCGCCCGGCGATCCCCTCCTCGAGCGCCGCGGCGTGGTCGGTCCACGCGGCCTCCTCGACCACCTTGCGCCGGGCGATGGTGACCAGCGCCGGACGCATCACCGCCACGGTCAGCACGCCGACCACCGGGAACAGCAGGAACGCCGGCCACCAGGTGAAGCCCGCGACCAGCCACATCGGCAGCGCCGCGAAGCCGGTGCGCATCGCCATCCAGATCTGCTGGCGCAGCAGCGTACCGACCTCGTGGGTGTCGTCGTCGACGCGGTCGAGAACCTCACCGACCGCCTGCTCCGTCAGGTGCGTCAGCGGCTGCTGGAGGGCCGCGCTCAGCAGGTCTCCGCGCAGCCGCCCCTCCGCGCGGTCGACCACGCCGGCCCACACGACGCGGCCCGCGGTGTCGACCACGGCGGCGCCCACGACGAAGAACGCCAGCCAGCCCACGAGGACGGCGGTCGGGTGGTCGGCGATCCGGCCCGCGACGACGGTGCCGAGCGCCTGGCCCAAGGCCGCGGTCGCCACGGCGGCCACCGCGAAGCCCGCCGACCGGGTGCGCAGCCGGCGCCAGTCGACCCGGCGTGCGGGGTCGTCGGCGACGCCGGTCCGGGTGGGAGCGGGGCTGCGGGTCAGCGTCTCGGTCATCGGGTCCACCGTAGGTTCCGGGTCCGACACTTCGCCTCCGAATTTCCGGCCCACCGGTCGTACGGCCGGGAAAACTGCCGGACTCCCCGGGCCGAGGCCCAGGGAGTCCGGTGAAGCGCCTCGATCAGAACGCGGCGAGCGCCTCGTTCAGGGTGGCGCTGGGGCGCATGACCGCCGAGGTCTTCTCGGCGTCGGGGCGGTAGTAGCCGCCGATCTCGGCCGGGCTGCCCTGGACGGCGATCAGCTCGCCGGCGATCTTCTCCTCGTTGGCCCGCAGCGTCTCGGCCAGCGGCTTGAACGCGGCCGCCAGGTCGGCGTCCTCGGTCTGGTTCGCCAGCTCCTCGGCCCAGTAGAGCGCGAGGTAGAAGTGCGAGCCGCGGTTGTCGGTCGTGCCGAGCTTGCGGCCCGGCGAGCGGTCCTCGTTGAGGAACGTGCCGGTCGCACGGTCGAGCGCGTCGGCGAGCACCTGCGCCGCGGGGGCGTCGGCCTGCTCGGCGTACTTCTCCAGCGAGGGCACCAGCGCGAAGAACTCGCCCAGGCTGTCCCAGCGCAGGTAGTTCTCCTCGACGAGCTGCTGCACGTGCTTCGGCGCCGAGCCGCCCGCGCCGGTCTCGAAGAGGCCACCGCCGGCGATCAGCGGGACGACGGAGAGCATCTTCGCGGACGTGCCGAGCTCGAGGATCGGGAACAGGTCGGTGTTGTAGTCGCGCAGCACGTTGCCGGTCACCGAGATGGTGTCCTCGCCCTTGCGCATGCGCTCGAGGGAGTACGACGTCGCCAGCGACGGCGCGAGGATCTGGATCTCCAGGCCCTCGGTGTCGTGCTCGGGCAGGTAGGCGTTGACCTTCTTGATGAGCTCCGCGTCGTGGGCACGCGACTCGTTGAGCCAGAAGATCGCCGGCGTCTGCGACGCGCGGGCCCGGGTGACGGCGAGCTTGACCCAGTCCTGGACAGGGATGTCCTTGGTCTGGCAGGCGCGCCAGATGTCGCCGGCCTCGACGTCGTGCTCGATGAGCACGTCGCCGTTGGAGGCCAGGATCCGCACGGTGCCGGCGGCCGGGATCTCGAAGGTCTTGTCGTGCGAGCCGTACTCCTCGGCCGCCTGGGCCATCAGGCCGACGTTCGGGACCGTGCCGATGGTGGCCGGGTCGAGCGCGCCGTGGGCCTTCACGTCGTCGAAGACGGCCTTGTAGACCCCGGCGTACGACGAGTCGGGGATGACCGCGAGGGTGTCGTCCTCGCCGCCGTCGGCACCCCAGAGCTTGCCGCCGTTGCGGACCAGGGCGGGGATGGAGGCGTCGATGATGACGTCGCTGGGGACGTGCAGGTTCGTGATGCCCTTGTCGGAGTTGACGTAGGACAGGCGCGGGCCCTCGGCGAGGCCGGCCTCGAAGGCGGCCTTGATCTCGGCGCCGTTGGGGAGCGCGTCGAGACCGGAGAGGATCGCGCCGAGGCCGTCGTTCGCGGACAGGCCGGCGGCGGCGAGGTCGGCGCCGTACTTCTCGAAGACGTCGGCGAAGTAGGCCTTCACCACGTGGCCGAAGATGATCGGGTCGGAGACCTTCATCATCGTCGCCTTGAGGTGCACCGAGAAGAGGACGTCGTCGGCCTTGGCCTTGGCCAGGGCGTTGCGCAGGAACGCGTGAAGGTGCGCGACCTCGAGCTTGGTGGCGTCGACGATCTCACCGGCGAGGACCTTCAGGCCGTCCTTGAGAACGACGGTCTCGCCGTCGGCCTTCTCCAGCACGATCGAGAGGGTGTCGTCGGCGGGGACGGTCACGGACTTCTCGTTGCTGGCGAAGTCGTGCGCGCCCATCGTGGCGATGTCGGTCTTGGAGCCGTCGGCGAATGGCTTGTTCCGGTGCGGGTGGGTCTTGGCGTAGTTCTTCACCGACGCCGGCGCACGGCGGTCGGAGTTGCCCTCGCGCAGGACCGGGTTGACCGCGGAGCCCTTGACCTTGTCGTACTTGGCCCGGATCTCCTGCTCCTCGGGCGTCGAGGGCGACTCCGGGTAGTCCGGCAGGTCGAAGCCCTGCGCCTGCAGCTCCTTGATCGCGGCCTTGAGCTGCGGGATGGAGGCGGAGATGTTGGGGAGCTTGATGATGTTCGCCTGGGGCGTCTTGGCGAGCTCGCCGAGCTCGGTCAGCGCGTCGTCCGCGAGGCCGAACTGGGCCAGGATGCGCGCCGCGACGGAGATGTCGCGGGTCTCGAAGGCAACGCCGGCCTTGGCCGCGAAGGCCTCGACGATCGGCAGGAAGGAGTACGTCGCGAGCAGCGGCGCCTCGTCGGTGTGGGTGTAGATGATGCTCGACATGTTCGGGCGTCACTCCTGAGCCGTTGGGGATTCTTGACGTCAAGATACCTGATGGAGGGCGACGGGTCCCCCTCCACGGCCACCCTAGTGACTAGGGTGGTTGCTGTAACCCGGCTGGTTTCGGGCCGGACCGAGGAAAGAGACCGACATGACGCAAGAAGTGACGGCCGAAGACACGGCCGAGACCCCGCCCACCACCACCCAGAAGCTGCTCGCCGAGTTCGTCGGCACGTTCGTCCTGGTCTTCGTCGGCTGTGGCGCAGCGGTCACCACCGGCGCGGACATCGCGGCCACCGGGCTCGCGTTCGGCATCGCGATCGTGATCATGGCCTACGCCTTCGGCCGGATCTCCGGCGGCCACTTCAACCCGGCCGTCTCCGTCGGCGCCGCGCTCGCCGGCCGGATCTCCTGGAAGGACACCGGCCTGTACGCCGCCGCGCAGACCGCCGGCGCGCTGGTCGGCGGCTTCGTGCTCGCCATCACCATCCTGGCCAGCGACGTCGGCTGGGAGTTCGGCGACCCGCTGGGCAGCAACGGGTTCGGCGAGGGCGGTGCGGTCGAGTGGGGCGGCGCGCTCCTCATCGAGATCGTGCTGACCTTCATCTTCCTGATCGTGATCCTCGGGGTCACCGACGACCGCAACCGCGCGATCGCCGCCCAGGCCCCGCTGGCCATCGGCCTCGCCCTGGCCGCGATCCACTTCGTCGCCATCCCCGCCACCGGCACCTCGGTGAACCCCGCCCGCTCCATCGGCGTGGCCTTCTTCTCCGGCGGCGACGCGATCCAGGACCTCTGGCTGTTCATCATCGCCCCGCTCATCGGTGCCGCCATCGCCGGCGTGCTCTACCCGGTCCTCTTCGGCCGCGACAAGGACCCGGTCGTCGGCTCCGGCCTCAGCTTCGGCAGCGGCGGCTCTTCCGACCCCGGCTTCACCCAGCAGTGGAACCAGCAGCAGGGTGGCTTCGGCCAGCCCCACCAGCAGCCCGGTCAGCCGATCATCCAGGACGGGTGGCAGTGGGACCCCGCCGCGCAGCAGTGGATCCCCGCGCAGCAGCAGCCGGTCGCCCCGGCCGCTCCCGACCCGGCCGCCGCACCGGCGCCGGACCCGGGCCAGGGTGGCGGCTGGGCGCCGCCGCCGGGCGACCAGACCCAGGTCCGCCCGCCGCAGTAGCTACGTGGTCGCGCGTCTCCGGCGCGCTGCCGACCAGGAACCCCTAGGAACGGGGCTCGTCGACCACGGCGAGCCCCGTTTCGCCTGTCCGGACCAGGCCGATCCCCCGGGCGTACACCTCCTGACGGGTCACCCCGCCGATCGTCCGCTCCAGGACGACGGTGTCCTGATACTCCCCCAGCGGTACGACGACCGCCTCCCCCACCGCCGTCACCCGCGCCACCTCGTCGAACCCGGGGGCGAGCACCGTCCGGTACCCGTCGCCCACCCGCGGCCGGGCCGGCATGAGCAGCCCCGCCTCCGCGCCGTCGACGCCCGCGGCCCACTCCCCCTCACGCCCGAACCACCAGACGTTGCCCGCCCGGTCCTGCGCGTAGTGGTCGCGCACCGGGGCCTCACCCCGCACGGTCCGGACCAGCACGGTCGTCGGGACGCCGTCGACCTCGCCGCCGGGCTCGACCGTCGTGGAGATCGAGACGGAGGAGGCCGACGGGCCGTCGTACCGGCGGGTGGTGGAGGGCTCCAGCGGGAACCACGGGTTGTCGACGCGGTCGACGAAGTCGGCGGGGTCGGGGTCGGGCGTGGGGATGACGAGCGCGTCGACGCCGGCGGGGTCGCTGGGCTCGGAGGCGGAGCCGCAGCCGGCGAGCGCGAGCACGGCGAGGGCCGCGACGAGCGACCGGGCGGGGTTCCGCATGGCAGGCATCGTCTCGCACCCCTGCCCGCCTCCCCGCGGCGGCCCGGGCGCTGCTAGCGTCCACAGGGTCCGCCAGACCCACTGAGGAGTGACCCTGTGAGCACCACCCCGCTCAAGGTGGCCGTGACCGGCGCAGCCGGCCAGATCGGCTACAGCCTTCTGTTCCGCATCGCCAGCGGTGCCATCGCCGGCGACCGGCCCGTCGAGCTGCGCCTGCTCGAGATCGAGCCGGCTCTCAAGGCCCTCGAGGGCGTCGTCATGGAGCTCGACGACTGCGCGTTCCCGAACCTCGCCGGCGTCGAGATCGGCTCCGACCCGGAGAAGATCTTCGACGGCGTCAACCTCGCCCTGCTCGTCGGTGCGCGTCCGCGCGGCCCGGGCATGGAGCGCGGCGACCTGCTCTCGGCCAACGGCGCGATCTTCACCGCCCAGGGCAAGGCCCTCAACGCGGTCGCCGCCGACGACGTACGCATCGGCGTCACCGGCAACCCGGCGAACACCAACGCGCTCATCGCCGCGAGCAACGCCCCGGACATCCCCAAGGACCGGTTCTCGGCGCTCACCCGCCTCGACCACAACCGGGCGATCTCGCAGCTGGCCGCCAAGACCGGCGCCGCGGTGACCGACATCAAGAAGATCACCATCTGGGGCAACCACTCCGCGACCCAGTACCCCGACATCTACCACGCCGAGATCGCCGGCAAGAACGCCGCCGAGGTCGTGAACGACCAGGCCTGGATCGCCGACACCTTCATCCCGACCGTCGCCAAGCGCGGCGCGGCGATCATCGACGCCCGCGGCGCCTCCTCGGCCGCCTCGGCCGCGTCGGCGACCTGCGACGCCGCCCGCGACTGGCTGAACGGCACCCCCGCCGGCGACTGGGTCTCCATGGCGGTCGTCTCCGACGGCTCCTACGGCGTCCCCGAGGGCCTGGTCTCGTCGTTCCCGGTCACCACCGCGAACGGCGACTGGGAGATCGTCCAGGGTCTCGACATCGACGACTTCTCGCGCGGCCGGATCGACGCGTCCGTCGCCGAGCTCGCCGACGAGAAGGCCGCGGTCACCGAGCTCGGCCTCATCTGACCCGTCGACTTGGGGTTTTCCACCCGCGAGTTGGGGGTTTCCACCCTCGACTTGGGGGTTTCCTCCCTCGACTTGTGAGTTTCACACCGCACCCGCGTCCACCAGGACGCGGGTGCGGTGCTTTTCGTACGCATCGACGCCGCCCACCCCGTGGCGAAAATCCCAACTCACGGGCGGGAAACCCCCAACTCACGGGTGGGAAACCCCAACTCACGGGTGGAAAACCCCAAGTCGCGGGTGGAAAAGGCCAAGTCAACGGGCGGGGCGCATGGCGCGGCCGAGCACCTTGAGCTGGATGCCGTGCGGAGCCCAGCGGGCGCCGAGGCCGGAGAGTCGCACCGCCGCGCCCGGTACGACGACCCGGCGCCCCTTCTCGAGCCCGCGCAGCCCGGCGGCGGCGACGTCCTCGGTGGCGACCCACATCGGGCGGGGCATGGCCCGCTTGATGGGCTGGTCGCCGGCGACCTGCCAGAACTCGGTGCGGACCGGGCCCGGGCACAGGGCGGTGACGGTGATGCCGCTGTGGCCGAGCTCGTGGTGGAGGGCCTCGGAGAAGGCGAGGGTGTGCGCCTTGGCGGCGGCGTAGCCCGCGGACCAGGGCAGCGGCTGGAAGCCGGCGGTGGAGGCGACGTTGAGGATGGCGCCGCGGTGGCGGGCGACCATCGAGGGAACCAGCGCGCCGGTGAGGTGGACGACGGCCTCGACGAGGACCCGGACCTGCTCGACCTCCCGGTCGACGTCGGTGCGGGCGAAGTGGCCGCCGGTGGCGAAGCCGGCGTTGTTGGCCAGCACCGAGACCTGGCGGCGCCCGTCGTCGAGCGCGGCGACGAGGCCGGCCCGCTCGGCGGGGTCGGCCAGGTCGCAGGCGAGCACGCGCACGCCGGTGCCGTGCTGGGCGCGGACCCGGTCGGCGAGCTCCTCGAGCCGGTCGGCCCGGCGGGCGACCACGGTGACGTGGTGCCCGCGCTCGGCGAGCTGGAGGGCGAGGGCGGCGCCGATGCCGCTGGAGGCGCCGGTGACCACCGCGGTGGTGCGGTCGCTGGGTGCGGGGATGCTCATGCGCCGCAACTTACTACAGTCGTGTAGCAAGTGTCGCGGCGTGGTCTCAGACGGGTTGGTCCGGGATCGTCGCGACGAGCACGAACAGGGCCACCGCCAGGACGACGAGCAGCGCGACGTCGAGCACCCGGTGGCGTACGGCGAGCATCCCCGCGTCCCGGTCCGGCAGCACCAGGCGCAGCACGGCCGCCAGGGCCAGCCCGCCGGAGACGAGACGCAGCCCGAGCCGCCAGTCCGAGACGCCGGTGACGATCAGCCCGGCGAGCACCACCATGAGGATGCCGAGGTAGAACGCACCGCCGACGGTCGACGGGTAGCGACGCGGGGCGAGTGCCTCCTCGTCGTCCTCCCCCGGGACCTGCGCCTGCTCGTTCAGTGCGCTGCCTTCCCGCCCGCGTTCTTCTCGGCCATCGCGACCACGTTGGCCAGCAGCATGGCGCGGGTCATCGGCCCGACGCCACCCGGGTTGGGCGAGACCCACCCGGCGACGTCCCACACGTCGGCGGCGACGTCGCCGGCGATCTTGCCGTCGACCCGGCTGACGCCGACGTCCAGCACGGCCGCGCCGGGCTTGACCATGTCGCCGGTGACGATGCCGGGCACACCGGCCGCGGCGACGACGATGTCGGCCTTGCGCACGTGGGCGGCGAGGTCGACGGTGCCGGTGTGGCACAGGGTGACGGTGGCGTTCTCCGAGCGCCGGGTGAGCAGCAGCCCGAGCGGGCGGCCCACGGTGATGCCGCGACCGACGACGACCACCTCCGCCCCCGCGATCGGTACGTCGTGGCGGCGCAGCAGCTCCACGATGCCGTACGGCGTGCACGGCAGCGGCGCCTCGTTGCCCAGCACCAGCCAGCCCAGGTTGGTGGGGTGCAGCCCGTCGGCGTCCTTGGCGGGGTCGATCAGGCCGAGCACGCGGTTCTCGTCGCGGCCGCGCGGCAGCGGGAGCTGGACGATGTAGCCGGTGCAGGCGGGGTCGGCGTTGAGGCCGGCCACCGCCTCCTCGATCTCCTCCTGGGTGGCGACCTCGGGCAGGTCGACCCGGATCGAGGCGATGCCGACCTCGGCGCAGTCCTTGTGCTTGCCGTTGACGTACCAGCGCGAGCCGGGGTCGTCCCCGACCAGCACGGTGCCGAGGCCGGGGGTGATGCCCTGCTCGGCGAGCGCCGCGATGCGGACCTTGAGCTCGTCCTTGATCGCGGCCGCGGTGGCGTTGCCGTCCAGCTTCTGTGCGCTCACGCGCTCATCCTCTCAGTAGCGGTCCGTCAGTAGACGAACCGGAACTCCTTGGTGCCCATGCCGGCCCGGACCGCGGCCAGCACCCGGCCGACCTCGGCGTCGCCGACGCCGGCCTCGGCGAACAGCCGCACCAGCCAGCGGTAGTCCTCCGGCCGCTGCCAGAGGCCGACCCGCGCGCGGGGGTCGATCGGGGCGTCCGCCCGGACCAGGACCCGGTCGGCGCGGGAGTAGCCGTAGGTGTCGTCCGGGATGTCCGCGACGTCGAAGCGCACCTCGCGCCCGTCGGTCTCGACGAGCACGCGGGTGCGGTGCTCCCCGTCGTCGTGCCGACCCGTGACGACCACGGCTCAGTGCGCGAAGTGGCGGGTGCCGGTGAAGTACATCGTCACGCCGGCCGCCTCGCAGGCCTTGATCGTCTCCTCGTCGCGCACCGACCCGCCGGGCTGCACGATCGCCTTCACCCCGGCGTCGAGGAGGATCTGCGGGCCGTCGGCGAAGGGGAAGAAGGCGTCGGAGGCGGCGACCGAGCTGGCGGCGCGCACGCCCGCGCGGCCCACGGCGAGCTTGCAGGAGTCGACCCGGTTGACCTGGCCCATGCCGATGCCGACGGCGGCGCCGTCGGAGGCGAGCAGGATCGCGTTGGACTTGGCCGCGCGCACCGCGCGCCACGCGAACGCCAGGTCGGCGAGGGTCTGCTCGTCGGCGGCCTCGCCGGTCGCGAGCGTCCACTGCGCCGGGTCGTCGCCGTCGGCCTGGAACCGGTCGGCGTGCTGCACCAGCAGGCCGCCGCTGATCGGCCGGGTCTCCACGCCGCCGGCCGCGAGGGGCTCGGCGACGAGGATGCGGATGTTCTTCTTGGCCTGGAGCAGCTCGACCGCGCCGTCGTCGTACGCCGGGGCGACGATGACCTCGGTGAAGATCTCCGCCACCTGGGCGGCCATCTCCTTCGAGACGGGCACGTTGGTGGCGATCACGCCGCCGAAGGCGGAGACCGGGTCGCACTCGTGGGCCCGGCGGTGCGCCTCGGCGACGTCGGCGCCGACGGCGATGCCGCACGGGTTGGCGTGCTTGATGATCGCCACGGTCGGGGCGTCGCCGTGGTCGTACGCCGCGCGGCGGGCCGCGTCGGTGTCGACGTAGTTGTTGTAGGACATCTCCTTGCCGTGCAGCTGCTCGGCCGCAGCGAGACCGCCGGGGCCGTGGCCGGAGCGGTAGAGCGCGGCCGGCTGGTGCGGGTTCTCGCCGTAGCGCAGCACCGCGGACTTGTCCCAGGTCGCGCCGATCCAGGCCGGGAAGCCGGTGCCCTCGGAGGAGTCGGTGAGGACGCTGCCCATCCAGGAGGCGACCTGGACGTCGTACGTCGCGGTGTGCACGAATGCCTTGGCGGCCAGCGCCTTGCGCTCCTCGTAGCCGAACCCGCCGGCGCGCACGGCGTCCAGGGTGCGGGCGTAGTCGGCACCGTCGGTCACGATCGCGACCGAGGGGTGGTTCTTCGCGGCGGCGCGGACCATCGACGGGCCGCCGATGTCGATCTTCTCGATGCAGTCGTCGACGCCGGCACCGGAGGCGACGGTCGCGGCGAAGGGGTACAGGTTGACCACGACGAGGTCGAAGGGCGCGACCTCGAGCTCCTCGAGCTGGGCGACGTGCTCGGGCAGGCGGCGGTCGGCGAGGATGCCGGCGTGCACCCGCGGGTGGAGCGTCTTGACCCGGCCGTCGAGGCACTCCGGGAAGCCGGTGAGGTCCTCGACCTTGGTGACGGGCAGGCCGAGACCCTCGATGAGGGCGGCCGAGCCGCCGGTCGAGACCAGCTCGACGCCGGCGTCGTGGAGGCCGCGGACGAGGTCCTCCAGGCCGGTCTTGTCGAAGACGGAGACGAGCGCGCGCTTGATCTGGATCCGGTCGGTCACGGCGGGGGTCACTTCCTCATCGGTGGTTGCATCTCGATGAGGGCACCCAGGCGGTCGATGCCGACTCGTCACTCCCCGGTGGTCCCCCACCTGCGCCAGTCGTGTGCGCTCATCGTACCGGCGTTCAGCCTCCCAGCCGAACCCGCCGGCCGTCGACCCGGAAGCCCTCGCGGGCCATCCGCCCCACGGCCTCGACCAGCATCGAGCGCTCCGCGACCTTGATCCGCTCGTGCAGCGTCTCCACGGTGTCGTCGTCCTCCACCGGTACGACGACCTGGGCCACGATCGCGCCCGTGTCCACCCCGGCGTCGACCACGAAGAGCGTCGCCCCGGTGACCTTGACGCCGTAGTCGAGCGCGTCCCGGGGACCCTGCATGCCGGGGAAGGACGGCGACAGGGCCGGGTGGGTGTTGACCGTGCGGCCGCCGAAGGCGCCGAGGAAGGACTCCCCCACCAGCTTCATGAAGCCCGCCAGCACGACCAGGTCCGGCTCGTGCCGAGCCACGGCCTCGGCCAGCGCGCGGTCCCACGCCGCGCGGTCCTCGTGGTCCTTGACCCGTACGACGAAGGTCGGCACGCCCGCCCGCTCGGCGCGGGCCAGGCCCTCGATGCCGTCGCGGTCGGCGCCGACAGCGACCACCTCGGCGCCGTAGGCCGGGTCGGCGGCGGCGTCGAGGACCGCCTGCAGGTTGGTGCCGGAGCCCGACACGAGGACGACGAGGCGGGCGGTCACGGCGGGGAGTCTACGACCGGCGGGGCAGCCGGTCGCGCAGGGCGCCGAGCCGGGTGCGCACCCAGTCGTCGCCGTCGCGCTGCCACCAGCACACCGCGACCGCGCCGACGACGCCGCCGATGCCGAAGGAGGTGATGGCGTGCAGCAGCACCTCGAAGGTGTACGGCCCGACGTCCTGCATGCGGCCGGGCCCGACGGCACCGCCGGCGAGGACGGTCAGGGCGGCGAGCACCACACCGGCGAGGATGCCGCCCGCGCAGCCCCGGATCGCGGCCTGGTCCCAGGCCAGCACCGGCCGGTCGCGCTGGACCCGGCCGGCGACGTAGACGGCGAGGAGGACGGGGACGAGCATCAGCAGCTCGGTCCACCACGGCTGCGGGCCCTGGTCGGGCAAGGCGGCGAGCAGCGGGAACATCGGCAGCGGGCCGAGCACCACCGCGCCCGTGGACACCGTGGTGCCGGCGCCGACCGAGAAGCCGGGGCCGAGCAGGTAGGAGCTGGAGAAGAGGGCCGCGTTGGGCAGCACGCCGAGCGTCACCAGCGTCATCAGCAGCACCGCGCCCGCGTCGGCGTGCAGCTGGGAGACCACGTTGGCGGCGGTCGAGAAGTCCAGCACGAAGGCCACCACCAGGGCGACCAGGGCGGCCGCGAACCACAGCCGCAGGATCCGGCCGGCGACGAGGACCGCGTCCCGCACCGCGACGGGTACGACGGGCAGCCAGATCGCCGCACGCCCGGAGCCGAAGGCGATGGCGGTCCCCCCGACCAGCCCGCCGAGCAGGACCGACCAGAGCACCACCCGCGCCGGCTCCGGCGACGTCGCCGCGGTAGCGGCCAGGGAGCAGGTGAGGACGCCGACGACGGCGTACCCGGTGGCGAAGAGGGCGGCCGCGAGCGGGACCGTCGCGTCCCGCGCGCCGTCGGCGATCCGGTCCGCGTCGGGACCGTGCCCGGAGACCGACTCCCCGACCCGGTGACCGACCCGCCACGCCGTCCAGGCGCAGATCAGGGTGAGCCCGAGCGGGATCGCGGTGATCCGGACGCCCTCGACGGCGACCGTCGAGCCGTGCGCGAGCAGCCAGCCGTGGGCGCCGACCCGCAGCGCGCCGCTGGGGCTGCCGGCGCCGCCGGCGTCGGTGAGGAACCAGCCCACGACCGCGACGGCCAGGCAGACCAGCAGCGGACCGCCGGCGGCGATCGCGCCGCCGAGGGTCGCGGTCGGCACCAGCGGGCGGCTGGTCGCGAGCTCGCGGCGCAGGTCGGCGTCGCTGCGGGCCGCGCCCCTGCCGGACCGGCCGGCGGCACGGCGCACCGGTGAGGATTGCAGCGACGTCATGGTCCGTCCATCTTCACGCCGGGCCCGGGCCGCACCGGGCCGCCACGCCGACGGGTGCCCGGTTCGGGGCTGAGAATCCCCTGAAACGGCGGCCCGACCGGGCGGTCGGGTTGGAGCCGGGTCGCCCCGTCGTCGTACGGTGGTCCGGCCATGACCACCCCCCGCACCGCCTCCCCGGACCAGGGGTACGCCAGCACGGCCGACCTCGCGTCGGGCTTCGACGAGTTCTACAAGGACGCCCGGGACCGGCTGCTGCTGCAGACCTTCGCCCTCACCGGCGACCTCGCCGTGGCCCGCAGCTCGGTGCGCGAGGCCTTCGTGGTGGCGTGGCACCACTGGCGCAAGACCTCGCGCCTGGACGACCCGGAGATGTCGGTGCGCCCGCACGCCTGGCGCACCGCGCTGCGGCGGGCCTCGACCCGGCCGTGGCACCGCCGCAAGGACCTCGACGCCGAGAGCCGGGCGATCCTCGACGCGCTCGGCACCCTGCCGGTCAACCAGCGCAAGGCGCTGCTGCTCACCCAGCTCGCGGCCGTCACCATGGAGGAGATGGCCCACGAGGTGGGCCTTCCGCTCGAGGCCGCCGAGCGCGAGCTCCAGCTCGGCGCGGCCCAGCTCGCCATGCAGCTCGACATCCCGACGTCGGCGATCCCGCTCGCGCTGAGCGCGCTCGGCGACGTCACCCGCAGCGTGACCTGGCCGCGCGTCACGATCCTGCGCCGCGCCGGCAGCGCCCGGCGCCGCGCGCACACCGTCGTGGGTGCGACCGCGGCCGTCGTCGCCCTCGTCGCCGGCGGTGCGGTGGCGACCGACGCGACGGGCGCCCGGCCGACCCTGGACCGGGCTGGCCTGCCGTCGGCCTCCTCCCCCGCCTCCTCGGGCCCCGCGGTCAACACGCTCCCGGACACCTCGCTGCTCACCCTGGAGGGCGTGCAGACCGCCCTCGGCGGGCGCGGCTGGCGCGAGGGCGCGACCTCCGACAACTCCGCCGGCAACGGCCGGGTGCTGCCCTGCCAGCCCGACCGGTACGCCGACCCGCGCGGCACCGCCGCCTGGGCCCGCACCTTCCGCACCTCCGGGACGAAGACCGAGCGCACGCTGGTGCAGTTCGCCGAGGCCTCGCGCTCCGAGGCGCACGCCGAGCGCACCTACCGCCGCGCCCTGGGCTGGTTCACCGGCTGCCCCACGCCCCCCGACGACGCCTCCGCCGTCCCGCGGATCCAGCTCGTCAGCACCGCCGACCTCCCCGGCGTCGGCGACCAGGCCAGCCTGATGGTGCTGCGTTCCCGCGCCGACCGCACCCTGTACGTCGTCGGGCTGGCCCGCACCGGGCAGTTCACCTCGACGACCTCGCTCGCCGCCAGGATCCCCGTCGGCAAGGCGGACCGCGCGGGCGTGGCCCGGCTGCTGTCGGCCGCGGTGGGACGCCTGTGCGGGCTCGCCGACGGCGGCGCGTGCGCGACCGCCAAGCCGAAGGTGGCCGACCGGGCGCCGTACGCCGTCGGGAAGGTGCCGTGGATGCTCTCCGAGGTGGACCTGCCGCCGCTGAGCCGCGACCAGGGCCCCTGGGTGGGCACCCCGCCGACCGCACTGACCAAGGACCGGGTCGACTCGGGCGCGGTCGGCTGCGACACCGTGCACCTGTTCGGGACCTTCCGCGACCAGAAGGTCCAGGGCAACCGGTTCCGCACCTTCGTCCTCAGCGCGGCGAACCTGCCGCCCGAGGTGGGCCTCACCCAGACCGTCGGCACCCTGCCGACCCCGACCGCCCGCGCCTTCGTGCAGCGCTTCCGCGAGCAGGTCGCGGCCTGCCCGAAGACCGACGCGACCGCCGGCACGGAGGTCGACGAGCTGGTCTCCGGTGGCGACGGCGCGACCGCGCTGTCGGCGTGGCACCTGACGACCGCGCTGCCCGGCGACAAGACGGTGGAGTACGACGTCGCGGTGGTCCGCCGCGGCACCGCGCTGGCCGTCGTCGTCTACGTCGCCGCGCCCAAGGCGCGGATCGCGGACGAGGACTTCGTGGCGCTCGCGCGGCGCACCCTCGACCGGCTGCGCGCCGTCCCCGCCTCCTGACTCCGGAGAATCTCCTCGCACCTCGGTGCAACCGGCCTCCCCGCCCGGGCGTAGAACCCTCGACAGCCCCGGCACCGGGGCCCAGGATCGGTTCGAGAGGAGGTCGCCGTGGAGGCCAGTGAGTTCGACGAGTTCTACGCCGCGTCGTTCCGCCGGGTGACCGGCCAGGTCTACGCGATGATCGGCGACCTCGACGAGGCCACCGAGTGCACCCAGGAGGCGTTCGCCCGCGCCTGGGCGCACCGCCGCAAGCTGGACCGGGCCGCCTACCCCGAGGCGTGGGTGCGCACCACCGCCTACCGCCTCGCCGTCAGCCGCTGGCGGCGCCGCAAGCGCGGCGAGCGCTCGCCGGACCGGGCGCTCCAGGGCGCCGGCGACGCGGCCGCCGTCGACGAGTCCCACGTCGCGCTCGTGGCGGCCCTGCGCCGCCTGCCCGAGGCCCAGCGCCAGGCGCTGGTCCTCCACCACATCGCCGACCTCCCCGTGCAGCAGGTCGCTGCCGAGACCGGCGTCCCCGAAGGAACCGTCAAGGCCCGGCTCAGCCGGGGCCGCGCCGCACTCGCCGTGCTGCTCGCCGACGAGCCCGGCCGCGCGGGAGGAGGGCTGACCAATGCCTGAGCACCACGACCCCATCGACGAGCTCGCCCGCTTCGGGGCGGGCCTCGGCTCCGCGACCCCAGGAGGCGACATGCCCCTCTCCGCGGCCGACGTACGACGCCGGGGGGACCAGATCCGCCGTCGGCGTACCGCGCTGGTCGTCGGCGGGGCGGCCCTCGCGGTCGCCGCCGTCGCCGTCCCGGTCTTCGCGATCGTCGGCAACGGCGACCCGCGCGGCGACCAGGATCGATTCACCGACAGCCCGGTGCTGGCGACCGGCGACCTGCTCCGCGACGCCGACACGCAGTACGAGCCCGGCCGGCTCGGTGCCTTCCGCACCACCGACACGTCCGTGGGCGACGGCCAGGCGGTGTCCTTCCGCTGCCAGCGCGAGAAGCTCGGCGCGCTGGGGGCCGAGACCAGCTTCACCCGGACCTACGACTACGTGCCGGACCCGAGCGCCGGTGACGTGCCGGAGAGCGACCTCACCACCGACGACCTCGTGGAGACGGTCGCGCAGTTCCCCACCGCGGAGGCGGCCCGCGCCGCCTACGAGACGCTCACCGCGTGGACGGCCGCCTGCGAGATCCCCGGCGCCGACCGGGTGACCGTCGACGAGCCGGCCCGCTCCGTCGACGTCCCCGGTGCGGAGGCCGTCGTCTACGACGCGCGCTGGACGCCCTCGCCCGACCCGACGGCCGGCTACCTCGGCGAGCTCGGCCTGCTCCTGCAGGACGACCGGATCGCCGTGCTGCAGTCGGTGGTCATCGGCCAGGACTCCACGTTCGTCGGCTCCACCCCCGTCGAGCGGATGCTGCCCACCGCCGCGGCCCGGCTGCGTCCCGGCCCCGGCCCGGACGACGCACCGAGCACACCGCGGGAGACCGTCACCGCCGACCCGGGCGCGGACGCCGTCGACCCCGCGATCCCCGCCGACCTGCCGCTCGCCCAGGGCTGGCCGACGCAGCCCGGGGACGGCACCGGGATCGAGGGGCCCTCCCCCGACCTCGAGGCGCTGTCGTTCCAGGCCTGCGACACCACCCTGCCCGACGCCCCGCACGCCGAGCGCCTGCTCGCCCGCTACGACGACGCCGAGGACTACCGCGCCCGCCAGCTCACGACCTACGCCACCGCCGACGAGGCGGTCGCCGCGGTCGCCGCGATCCGGGAGCTGTACGCCGCGTGCCCCGTCGGAAAGGTGCGCGACGACGGGATGACCCCGCACTGGGCGGTGCGCGACACCGCCGTCGGCGGGGAGTCCTTCGCCGTGCTGGGCTGGGACGAGCTCGACGGCGCGGCCACCACGTTCGGCGACACCCTGCTCGTCGTACGACTCGGCAGCGCGGTGCTCGTCGTCGCCCACGCCGGCCACTCCGGCAACCCGCAGGGCCGTGAGCAGCAGGCGATCGACGACATCGTGGCGGAGTCGGCGCCGGTCGTGGCCCGGATGTGCGCCTGGACCGTCGCCGGCTGCTGAGCGCGCGAAACTTTCCGCAACCAACCTGACCCTCCCGACGTCTCCCCTAGCGAGAGACCACCCCGAGACCCCAGGAGACCGCCATGCACCACCGCCTCGGCCTCGCCGCCGTCGCCGTCGCGGCCGCCACCCTCCTCGCCGCCTGCGGCGAGGACCCCGCGGACGGCGACCGGACCGGCAGCTCGCCCACGAGCGACGCCCCGACCAGCCCCGGCAGCCCGGACGGCACCGCCACCTCCGCCCCGCCGCAGCAGCCGCTCACCACGGCGGCCCTGCTGACCGACGCCGACACCGTCTACAGCGACGGCGCCGACTGGTTCCGCACGAGCGCCGCCGAGGGCGACGGCCAGGACGTGTTCAACCCCTGCACGCAGAAGAGCCTGGAGGGCACCGGGGCGACCGGTGTCGTGCGCGGCGACTACGAGCTGCGCGCCAGCGCCGCGGAGGCACCCGAGGTCGAGGGCGACTTCTTCGTCCAGGTCGTCGGGCAGTACGCCGACGAGGAGGCCGCCACCACGGCGTACGACCAGATCACCGACTGGCTCGGCGACTGCTCCTCGCGCCCCGAGGAGTTCACGGAGTACAAGTCCCAGGAGCCGCGCCGGGTTCAGGTCGACGGCGCCACCGCGCAGATCGTCGACGCGACCTACGGGCCGGTGCCGAAGGAGCTCGACCCGACCGGCGACATGGCCTACATCATGGAGACCGGTCTGCTGCGCCAGGGCGACCGGATCACCGTGCTGACCTCGGTGATCGTCGGCCAGGACTACAACTTCCTCGACGAGGACGGCGGCACCCCGGTCACCCGGATGCTGCCGAAGGCCGCCGCCCGGCTGGGGCGGTAGCCGCAAAAGCAGCGAAGGCCCGCCACCGAGGTGGCGGGCCTTCGTCGTGCTCACAGGGACTGCAGGATCTCCCGCGCGAGCGCAGCGGTCTCGGACGGCGTCTTGCCGACCTTGACGCCGACGGCCTCGAGAGCGTCCTTCTTCGCCTGGGCGGTGCCCGCGGAGCCCGACACGATGGCGCCGGCGTGGCCCATGGTCTTGCCCTCGGGGGCGGTGAAGCCCGCGACGTACCCGACGACGGGCTTGGTGATGTTCTCCTTGATGTACGCCGCGGCGCGCTCCTCCGCGTCGCCACCGATCTCGCCGATCATCACGATCACCGAGGTCTCCGGGTCCTCCTCGAAGGCCTGGAGGGCGTCGATGTGCGTGGTGCCGACGATCGGGTCGCCGCCGATGCCGATGGCGGTCGAGAAGCCGAAGTCCCGCAGCTCGTACATCATCTGGTAGGTCAGCGTGCCCGACTTCGAGACGAGACCGACCGGGCCCTTGCCCGCGATGGTGTGCGGCGTGATGCCGGCCAGCGACTCGCCCGGGGTGATGATGCCGGGGCAGTTCGGGCCGATCATCCGGGTGGACTTGCCCTGGAGGTAGGACCAGACCTCGGCCGTGTCCTGGACCGGGACGCCCTCGGTGATCACGACGATCAGCGGGATCTCGGCGTCGATGGCCTCGATCGCGGCGTCCTTGGTGAACGCCGGCGGGACGAAGAGGACCGACACGTTCGCGCCGGTCTCCTTCATGGCCTCCGCGACCGTGCCGAAGACCGGCAGCTCGACGTCGGCGCCCTGGGCGTCCTTGTGGGTGACGGTGGTGCCGGCCTTGCGGGCGTTGACACCGCCGACGATCTCAGCGCCCGAGTCGAGCATCAGGGCGGTGTGCTTGGCACCCATGCCGCCGGTGATGCCCTGGACGATGATCTTGCTGTCCTTGTTGAGGTAGATGCTCATCTTCTCTGCTCTCTATCTCGCCGGGCTCAGGCGTTCGCCAGCTCGGCGGCCTTGTCGGCCGCGCCGTCCATGGTGTCGACCTGGGTGACGAGCGGGTGGTTCAGCTCGTTCAGGATCGCGCGGCCCTGGTCGACGTTGTTGCCGTCGAGGCGGACGACCAGCGGCTTGGTGGCCTTGTCGCCGAGCAGCTCGAGCGCGCCCTTGATGCCGTTGGCGACCTCGTCGCACGCGGTGATGCCGCCGAAGACGTTCACGAAGACCGACTTGACCTGCTCGTCGTTCAGGATCACGTCGAGGCCGTTGGCCATCACCTGGGCGTTGGCGCCGCCGCCGATGTCGAGGAAGTTGGCCGGCTTGACGCCGCCGTGCTTCTCGCCGGCGTACGCGACCACGTCGAGGGTGCTCATCACGAGACCCGCGCCGTTGCCGATGATGCCGACCTGGCCGTCGAGCTTGACGTAGTTGAGACCGAGGTCCTTGGCCTTCGCCTCCAGCGGGTCGGCCTCCTCACGGATCTCGAAGGCCTCGTGGTCGGGGTGGCGGACCTCGGAGGCGTTGTCGTCGAGCGACACCTTGCCGTCGAGGGCCTCCAGCTTGTCGCCGGCCAGGCGGGCCAGCGGGTTCACCTCGACGAGGGTGGCGTCCTCCTCGACGAAGACCTTGTAGAGCTTCTCGATGAGCTCCACGGCCTGCTCGAAGACGGGCTCCGGGAAGCCGGCCTCGGTGGCGATCTCGCGCGCCTTCGCGGCGTCGACGCCCGTGCCGGGGTCGATCGCGATCTGCTTGACGGCGTCGGGGTTGGTCTTCGCGACCTCCTCGATCTCGACACCACCCTCGACGGACGCGATGCAGAGGTACTGGCGGTTCGACCGGTCCAGCAGGAACGAGAAGTAGTACTCCTCCTCCGGCGGGGTCGCGGGGGTGACGAGGACCCGGTTGACCGGGAGGTCCTTGATCGTCAGGTTCAGGATGTCCGTGGCGTGCTGGAAGGCCTCGTCGGGGGTCTTCGCGATCTTGACGCCGCCCGCCTTGCCGCGGCCACCCGCCTTGACCTGCGCCTTGATGACGGTCACGCCGCCGAGCTGCTCAGCGGCGGCCTTGGCCTCCTCGGCGGTCTCGACGACCACACCGAGCGTCGTGGCCACACCGTGCTTCGCGAAGAGCTCCTTCGCTTGGTACTCCATCAGGTCCACTGATACGTCCTCACATCTGGGTCAGAGGTTGGTGCGCACACCTGCCGCACCCCCGGGCACACTAGTCCTGACCCACCAGTAGGACGAGTCCGGGCCGCACGACGTGACACGGGTCACGACCGATCTGCGCATTCGCGACCATCCCCAGTGCCCAGCACCTACGATTTCAAGCCTGTGCCGCCATCGGCTATGGTCGGCACGCATGTTTCACCCGGCCGTCGCACGACGGCCACCTGGCCTCCGAGCCACATCGGGCGACTCGGACGGGTGCAGGGTCGAAACGGGCCTGCACGATCGTCCCCCAAGGAGTCAGCAGTCGATGGGTAGCCACCGAGCGGACAACCGCGCGCCGCGACCCGACGCCTCCTCCCCCTACGTCGGCAGGCGGGTCGCCGGCCGCACGGAGACCGAGGCCCCCTCGACGTACGTCGGCAAGCGCGTCGCCCGCCCGGTCGAGCCGATCGCTCCCGAGGTCGCCCCGCTCGTCGTACCGACCGCGGTGGAGGTGGGTCCCGTCGCCGTCCGCGGCCTCGAGCGGACCCCCACCGTCGAGCTGCCCGCGCTGCGCGACATCCAGCTCCTCGACCCGCTGACCGACTCCTCGACGACGCAGCTCAAGGCGATCCAGCCCGCCGGCAAGCGCCGCGCGGTCAAGCACGCCGGCTCCCGCGGCCCGCTCTTCAAGAGCCTGCCCACCCTGCCCGTCGCCGTCGGCGTCGCGACCCTCGCGGTCGCGATCGGCGGCGCCGTCGTCTCCGCCGACCCGCAGCTCGCCTCCGCCGGCGACCGGGTCACCGCCGCCAACGCGATGACCGGCTCCTTCGGCAACGGCTCGATCACCGAGCGCACCGCCACCGTGAGCCGCGACTCCGACCGCGACGCGCTCGCCCAGGCCAACGGCACCGACCTCGTCGCCCAGGCCGAGCGCTCCGCCGAGGAGCGCAACACCGCCCTCGACGACCTCGCCAAGGCCGCCGAGAAGGAGGCCGCGGAGATCGCCCTCAACCGCTGGGTGCTGCCGCTGCGCAACTACCGCCTCACCGCGACCTTCGGCGAGTACGGCCTGTGGTCCAGCTACCACACCGGCCTCGACTTCGCCGCCCCCGTCGGCACCCCGATCTACGCCGTCACCAACGGCAAGGTCACCTCCGCCGGCTTCGACGGCGCCTACGGCAACAAGACGGTGCTCACCCTCGAGGACGGCACCGAGCTGTGGTTCTGCCACCAGTCGGCCTTCAACGTCTCCCCCGGCGACACCGTCCGCTCCGGTGAGCTGATCGGCTACGTCGGCGCCACCGGCCACGTCACCGGCCCGCACATGCACCTCGAGGTCCGTCCCGGCGGCGGCGACCCGGTCGACCCGGACGCCGCGCTGCGGCAGCACGGCGTCACTCCCTGACGCGTTCCCGACCGCTGGGTCGGGTTGCGGTGGCACAGTGGGGCTCCTACCCCGCCCCGGTGAGCGTCGCACCTGACGAATCTGTCGTGTGACGGGCCGAAACGCGACAGATTCGTCAGGTACGACGACGAGGAGCCCCGGGACGAGGAGCCCCCGGACGGAGCCCCGAGCGAGCTAGAGCTTCTCCACCGGCGCGTACCGCAGCAGCAGCCGCTTCACGCCGTCCGACCCGAAGTCGATCGACGCGACGGACTTCTCCCCCGCGCCCTCGACCGACACCACCGTGCCGAGGCCGAAGGAGTCGTGGGTGACCTTGTCGCCGGGGGCGAGCACGGGGATCGCCCGGGCGGGCTTGGACTTGGCGGCCGCGTCCGCGCGTGCGGCGGCCGAGCTGAAGTTGCGGCGGCCGGCGGCGGTGGGGGCGCCGAGGCCGCCCGAGGAGCCGCTGCCGTACGACGACCCGCCCCCGTCGTACCGGCCGGCGTTGCCGTAGGCGGGCCGGGACCAGCGGGTCTGGTCGGCCTCGGTGCGTCGCCAGTCGACGAGGTCGACGGGGAGCTCGTTGAGGAACCGGGAGCCGGGGTTCATCGAGGGGGCGCCCCAGGCGGAGCGGACGAGGGCGCGGGAGACGTAGAGGCGCTGGCGGGCGCGGGTGATCCCGACGTAGGCGAGGCGGCGCTCCTCCTCCAGCTCCGGGCGGTCCCCCAGCGCACGCGAGTGGGGGAAGATCCCGTCCTCCATGCCGGTGAGGAAGACAACGGGGAACTCCAGGCCCTTGGCGGTGTGCAGGGTCATCAGCGTGACGACGCCGGTGTCCTCGGGGGCGTCCGGGTCGTCCGGGTCGGGTGCGTCGGGGATCGAGTCGGCGTCGGCGACGAGCGCGACCCGCTCGAGGAAGTCCCCGAGGCCGACCTCGACGGTGCCGGCGTCGACGTCGGCGGGGTCGGCGGAGGGTCCCGCGGCCGGGTCCTCGGCGAACTCCCGCGCGACCGCGACGAGCTCGCCGAGGTTCTCGATGCGGGTGGCGTCCTGGGGGTCGTCGGAGTCCTCGAGGCTGGCGAGGTAGCCGGAGCGGTCGAGGGCGGTCTCCAGGATCACGTCGGGCCGCTCGTCGGCCTCGACCATCTGCTGCAGGTCGGTCACCATCGCGACGAAGGCATCGATGTTGGACTGGCTGCGGGTGGCGAGCCCCGGCGCCTCGCCCGCGCGCTGGAGCGCCTCCCAGAAGGTGATCCGCTCGCGGTCGGCGAAGGTGGTGATGGCGAGCACCGCACGGTCGCCGATGCCGCGCTTGGGGGTGTTGAGGATCCGGCGCAGGGACACCTGGTCGTCGGGGTTGACGAGCATCCGCAGGTAGGCGAGCGCGTCCCGGATCTCCCGGCGCTCGTAGAAGCGGACGCCGCCGACGACCTTGTAGGGCATCCCGGTGCGGATGAAGATCTCCTCGAACACCCGCGACTGCGCGTTGGTCCGGTAGAAGACGGCGACGTCGGAGGGCTTGAGCCCGCCCTCGTCGGTGAGCTTGTCGATCTCGCCGGAGACGAAGCGGGCCTCGTCGTGCTCGTCGTCGGCGACGTACCCGACGATCTTCTCGCCGTCGCCCGCATCCGACCAGAGCCGCTTGGGCTTGCGGCTCTCGTTGCGCTCGATGACCGCGTTGGCGGCACTCAGGATGGTCTGCGTCGAACGGTAGTTCTGCTCCAGCAGCACGGTCCGCGCGTCCGGGAAGTCCTTCTCGAAGTCCATGATGTTGCGGATGTCGGCGCCCCGGAAGGCGTAGATCGACTGGTCCGCGTCACCGACCACCATCAGCTCGGCCGGCGGCACCCGGTCGGCCGGTACGCCGTCCAGCGTGGTCGGGTCGTGCTCCTCCAGGTCCTGGCCGGCGAGCTGGTGGATGAGGGCGTACTGCGCGTGGTTGGTGTCCTGGTACTCGTCGACCAGCAGGTGCCGGAACCGTCGCCGGTAGGTCTCGCGCACCTCCGGCTTGAGCTGGAAGAGCCGGACGGTCTCCAGGATCAGGTCGTCGAAGTCCATCGCGTTGGCCTCGCGCAGCCGCCGTTGGTACATCTTGTACGCCGCGGCGTACGTCTCGTCGATGCTGTTGCGGGCCGCCGCGGCCACCTCGTCGGGCTCACGCAGCTCGTTCTTGTGGTTGCTGATCCAGTGCAGCACCGGGCCGGGCTGGAACTTGCGCGGGTCGAGCTCGAGGTCGTTGCAGACCAGGGTGATCAGCCGCTTCTGGTCCTGGGCGTCGTAGATCGAGAAGTTGGACTTCAACCGCTCGTAGCCGAGGTGCTCGACCTCCTTGCGCAGGATCCGCACGCACGCCGAGTGGAAGGTGCTGACCCACATGATCCGGGCGCGGTTGCCCACGAGGTCGGCGACCCGCTCCTTCATCTCGGCGGCGGCCTTGTTGGTGAAGGTGATCGCGAGGATCGAGCCGGGGTGCGCCTTGCGGACGGCGATCAGCCAGGCGATGCGCCGGGTGAGCACCCGGGTCTTGCCGGATCCCGCCCCGGCCACGACGAGCAGGGGGCTGCCCTCGTGCCGGACCGCCTCGCGTTGGGGCTCGTTCAGCCCGTCGAGGAGGGCTTCGGCGGTGAGGGCGGGCGGCGCGGCGGTGGTCTCAGACATGCTCCGACCAGCCTACGGCGCCGCGCCGACGACGGCCTCCCCGGTCGCCTCAGCTGTGGACGGGCGACCAGAGCACCGCGACGCAGACCTCCGCGACGGCCAGCACGAGCAGCCCGGCCCACAGCCCCTGGGGGATCTTCGCCTTGCGCATGTTGGCCATCACCAGCACCAGCAGGACCAGCCCGATGGTGAGCTTGACGCCGATCTTGGCGTGGTTGACGGGCTCGTCGCCGCCCTCGAGCACGCCGACGAGCAGCAGGCCCGCGAGGAAGGCGGTGCCGATGCCGTCGCGCATCACGCCGGTGACCCGCTTGTCGCCGGGGCCCGCCTGCGCCAGCAGACCGCCGATGAGGGCCGAGAACCCGAGGATGTGGACGATGAGCAGGATCAGGCGCAGGGTCTCCATGGCCGCACTGTAGTGGTCGGTCAGCGCCCGGTCGCACTGAAGTGCTGGTAGTCCTTCAACGAGCTCCACGCCCCGCCCCAGGACCAGCCGATCCGGGCGAAGGCGCGGACGACGAGGTCGCCGTCGTGGATGATCCCGGGCTGCGTCCGGCTCCGGTCGAGGTACGCCGAGGCGCGCTCCGGCAGCACGACGTCCCCCTTGCTGTAGGGGTTGAGGAACGGGTTGACGTCGATCGCGAGCCCGTAGGCGTGCGCGGACCAGCTCGTCGCCCCGCGGGTGGCACGGCACACCAGGGCGGCGGTGTCGTTGCCGTCACCGGTCGGCTCGGCCTCCAGGTCGGCGGTGGTCGGCAGCCGCATCTCCTCGATCGGGTAGTCGGCGGCGAAGAGCGTGCGGAACACCGAGACGACGTCCCGCGCCTCCCGCGCCGCGAGCACCAGCTCGCCGGTGTGCGCGCCGCCGTCGAAGCCGCGGAAGCTGACGGTGACGTAGGCCAGGTCCGCCAGCCCCACGGGGCACGCCGGCGACCAGGTCTCCCCCATCCGCTCACGGATCGCCGCGGTCACCGGGCCGATCGTGGAGCGGAAGCGCCCGTCGGCGGGCGGCGGCAGGAGGTCCACGGTCCGGAACAGCCGGTGCCGCAGCGCCTTCGGGGTCGGCCGGATCTCGCCGAAGCCGGCGGGCGTGCGGGGCAGGACGTGGACGCCGAGCTCCCAGTCGGAGTACGCCGGTCCGGGGGTCGCGCTCGTCGAGGCCGGTGTCTCCGAGGCCGGTGTCTCCGAGGTCGGCTCGGTGCTCGGCTCGGCGGCCGGCCGACCGGTCGGCTCCGCGCCCCCGGAGCAGCCGGCGAGCAGCACCGCGGCGCACAGCACCGCGGCGAGCCGCCTCACAGCAGCCGCCGGTCCGAGGCCCACCGGGTCAGCTCGTGGCGCGAGGAGAGCTGCAGCTTGCGCAGCACCGAGGACATGTGGGTCTCCACGGTCTTGATGGAGATGAAGAGCTCCTTGGCGACCTCCTTGTAGGAGTACCCGCGCGCGATCAGCCGCATCACCTCCCGCTCCCGCTCGGTGAGCCGGTCGAGGTCCTCGTCGACGCTGGCGAGGTCGGCGGAGAGCCCGGCGCCGGCGAACGCGTCGAGCACGAAGCCGGCGAGCCGCGGCGAGAACACCGCGTCCCCGTCGGCGACCCGGGCGATGGCGTCGACCAGCTCGGGGCCGGTGATGGTCTTGGTGACGTACCCGCGGGCGCCGCCGCGGATCGTCCCGATCACGTCCTCCGCGGCGTCGGAGACCGACAGCGCGAGGAAGCGCACGTCGCTGTCGTTGACGCGGCGGATCACCTCGACCCCGCCGCCACCGGGCAGGTGCACGTCCAGGAGGACGACGGCCGGGCGGTGCTGCGTCACCGCGGCCACCGCCTCGTCGACGTCGGCGGCCTCGGCGACGACCTCGACCCGCCCGGCACCGGTGGTGCCGAGCTCGGCGCTCACCCCGCGGCGGAACATGGCGTGGTCGTCCACGACCACCACGCGCACCGGCTCAGTCATCTGTCTCCTTCGGGGTGTGGTCGAGGTGCAGCCGCACCTCGGTGCCCTCACCGGGCGCCGAGCGGACCTCCGCGCGGCCACCGTGGCGTTCCATGCGGTCGATGATGCTGCGTCGTACGCCGAGCCGGTCCTCGGGGGTCGCGTCGGGGTCGAACCCGGCGCCGCGGTCGCGGACGAAGACGTCGATGCCGGCAGCGGTGATCTCGGCGTACACGTCGACCCGCGGGACGCCGGCGTGCTTGGCGGCGTTCGTGGTCGCCTCGCGGGCCGCCATCACGATCGGCCGGGTGCGCTCGTCGTGGTCGGCGTCGCCGACGGCGACCACGTCGACGGTGATGCCGTAGGCGTCCTCGATCTCGGCGGCCGCGGCGCGCAGGGCGCTGGCGACGGTGGCCTCGTCGAGCGACTCCCCGGCGTACAGCCACGCCCGGAGGTCGCGCTCCTGCGACCGGGCCAGACGGGCGGCGTCGGCGGGGTTCTTCTGGATGAGGGCGAGGGTCTGCAGCACCGAGTCGTGCAGGTGGGCGGCGACGTCGGCACGCTCCTGCGTGCGCACCCGCTCCTCCCGCTCCTCGCTGAGCTCGGTCATCAGGCGGTAGACGAACGGGCCCACCACGATGGCGATGCCGCCGATCCCGAGCAGGATCGCCAGCCCGGCGTCGCGCGCCACCGAGAGCGAGCCGTCGCGCAGGGCGAAGAGCAGCAACGCCACCACCACGAGAGCCACGCCGGCCGCGATCCGCGCCCAGGCCGCCCACCCGCCGCCGCCGAGGAAGACCCGGACCGGGTCGACCTTGCCGGTCGCGTCCAGCCAGCGCTCGCGCTGGGCCTCGTCGGCCTGGCGCCACAGCAGCGCGACACCGGCGACGGCGATGCCGACCGGCCAGACCCACCAGCCGGTGCCGAGCACGACGCCGACCGCGAAGATCGCGCCGACACCCAGCGCCGACAGGGTGATGACCGGACCGATGTCGGACAGCCGGCGGCCGCGCCCGGGCCGGCGCCCGTCCCGGGACGCGCTCTCCAGACCGGGGGCGAGCACCGACGGCGGCGGTCCGGCGGGGAGCATCGCCCACAGCACGGCGTACGCCGCCACTCCGGAGCCACCCATGAAGGTCGCCACGACGAAGGCCGCCCGCACCCACAGCACGGGGACGGCGAGGTGGGCGGCCAGCCCCGAGGCCACCCCGCCGAGCACGGGCTCGCGCAGGTCGCGCCAGGCGCGCCGGGTCTCCCGGGGCGCGGGCGCCGGCGCGGGGGCGCTCGCCGTCACAGTGCTCGTCATGGTGCCTCCATCGTCACACAGCGGACCGCGCGCGAGCAGGGGGAACGACCCTGGTCCGACCCTGAGCCGGGCCCGGGGTGGATGCGGCAGGATCAGGGCTGTCCCCGATGGTGCGGGGCGCGACCCGACAGCAGGCTTGAGGCATGAGTTCACCGCACGACACCGAGACCGGGCAGCCGGGTCCACCGCCGGAGCACGACGGCCCCCGGGTGACCCGTGACGACGTCAAGGACCTCGCCCGGCTGCGCCGCAGCCGCACGGACCGCAAGGTCGCCGGCGTCGCCGGCGGGATCGCCCGTCACCTCGACATCGACCCGCTGCTGGTGCGCATCGCGTTCGTGATCCTCACCTTCTTCGGCGGTGGCGGCATCGTGCTGTACGGCGTCGCGTGGATCCTCGTCCCGGAGGAGGACACCGGCGACACGGTGATCCGCACCGAGGACGGCGTGCGGACCGTCGCCCTCGTCGTCGCCGGCCTCCTCGCCGTCGCCTCGGTGGTCGGCGACTCCTTCGGCGGACTCGACTTCCCGTGGCCGCTGATGCTCGCCGGTCTCGTCCTGCTGGTGGTCTTCGGCGGCAAGCAGGCCAAGGAGAACCGTGCGGCGGGCCTCGGCACGCCGCCACCCCCGCCGCCGGGCGCCACCGGCCCGACGTACCCGGGCTACCGGCCCGGGCCGCCGCCCCCGCCCCGGCCGCGCGACCCCCGCAAGCGCGGGCCGCTGCTCCTCCCCTTCACCCTGGCCCTGACCGCCCTGGCCCTGGGCGTGGTCGCGACACTGCACCTCGCGGGCGTGGACGTCACCCCGTCGGCGTACCCCGCGACGGCGCTGGGCGTGATCGGCACGATGCTGCTCGTCGGCGCGTTCTACGGCCGGGCCGGCGGGCTGATCTTCCTCGGTCTGGTCGCGGCGCTGGCGACCGCGGCGACCACGGCGGTCGACGACGTCACCGCAGGCCAGAGGACGTCGAGCCCGACGACGGCGGAGGCCCTGCAGGACGGCTACGACCTGGGCGTCGGCGAGATCGTGCTCGACCTGACCCGGATGGACGCCGCCGAGCTGGCCAAGCTCGACGAGCGCACGGTCAAGGTCGACCTCGACGTCGGCCACATCCGGGTGATCGTGCCCGACGAGGGCCTGCGCGTCGCCGTCGACGCCGACCTCGAGGTCGGCGAGGTCGTCCTGTTCGGCGAGAAGTCCGACAGCTCCGCGAAGGCCACCCACGGGAACGGCAACGAGCCCACCCTCGACATCGAGGCCGACATGGTCCTCGGCCAGATCGAGGTCCTGACCGAGAAGGAAGCGGCATGAGCACCTCCGAGTACGACCTGACCGAGCCCGAGCGACCCCGCGAGGAGGGCGTCGACCGGCGCCCCACGGGGTGGCACTCCGTCAACGTCGGGCACCTGGTGATGGGCATCGCCTTCGTCGGCCTGGTCGTCGTGTGGGCGCTGGTGCGCGGCGACGTCGTACAGCTCGAGGACGCCGGGTGGATCCTCGGGCTGCCCTGGCTGGCCGCCGGTGCCGCCGGCCTCGTCGCCACCGTCCTGCGGCGCCCGCGCGACCCCGCCGACCACCGGGACCCGTGGGATCACCGCCCCTCGGGCACGATGCAGGGGTGGCAGTAGCACTCCCCCAGCTCCCCGGCCTGACCTCGCTCCCCGCCCGGGAGCACCCCGAGCTCGTCGCCGCGCCCGTCGCGGCCGTCCTGGCCGGCTGGCCGGACGCCGAGGGCGTGGCGGTCGTCGAGATCGACCCCGCCCTGGCCGACACGGCGGCGATGAGCGCGGCCTACGACCTGCCGATGGAGGCCGGCGCCAACTGCGTCCTGGTCGCCGGCAAGCGCGAGGGCGAGGAGCGGATCGCCGCCTGCCTGGTCCGCGCCGACACCCGCGCCGACGTCAACCACACGGTGAAGCGGCTGCTCGACGTACGCAAGCCGTCGTTCCTGCCGCTGGAGCGGGCGGTCGCCGAGTCCGGGATGGAGTACGGCGGCATCACTCCCGTCGGCCTTCCCGCCGGGTGGCGGCTGCTCGTCGACACCCGGGTCGCCGACATCGAGGTCGCCGTGATCGGTTCGGGCCTGCGCCGCTCGAAGCTCCTCGTGCCGGGCCGGCTGCTCGTGCGGCTGCCCGGGGCCGAGGTGGTGGAGGGGCTGGCGGGCTGAGTCCGCACCGGACATGTAACTCGGTGTTCGGGCAACTGCCGGGGGGTGGTGACCGGTCACGACACCCAGGTAGTCGCCCGAACACCGAGTTACAAGCGCGCTCAGTGCTCGCCGAGCCCCGTCACCCGGATCCCCGAGTGCGCCTTGTACTTCCGGTTGATCGAGATCAGCACGGCCGTGAACGGCTCGAGCACCCGGGCCAGGCGGAGCTTGCCGCCGTCGATGCCGGGGTGGCCGGTGACGGCGGCGGCGAGGTCGATGGCGACCTGCTTGCCCTCGACCGTGTCGCCGACGACGATCACGTCCTCGTCGAGATAGTCGTCCTCGCCCCACAGCCCGACGGCGGAGACGTTGTGGAAGGCGCCGACGACGGTGGCCTCGGGCGCGAGCCGGGCGGCGGACTCGGCGGCGGAGCCCTCGCCGCCGTCGATGACCTGGCCGTGGGCACCGCGCTTGTCGAAGGCGAGCGGGTTGACGCACGAGATGACGGTCTTGCCGGCGAGCGCGTCGGCGAGGGAGGCGACGAGCTCGTCGTGGCCGTCGTAGGGCACGGCGAGCAGGACGACGTCGGCGGCCGCGACGGCGTCGGCGTTGGTGGCGCCGCGCGTCGTACCGGCGCCGGACACCGTGGCGAGCCGCTCGGTGACCTCGGCCGCGACGGCCTCGGCCTTCTCCGCGGCACGGGAGCCGAGGACGACGTCGTGCCCGTGGCGGGCGAACCGGTAGCCCAGCCCCTTGCCCTGCGGTCCGGTGCCCCCGATCACGGCGACGGTGTGGGTGGTGGTCTCAGTAGTCACGCTTCCTCCTATCACGGCCCGGCCCGGAGCCCGGGGCGGCGGTCTCGCCCTGGGAGACCATGGACATTGTGACAGTATTACTGTCACAGTTGCGCTGGCGGGGTCGCGCCCGCTCCCCCTCACCGTCGAGTTCGGCCCGCGGGCCGGAAGGGATTTCCATGAAGCTCTCGATGCCCCTCGTCTACGCGGGCAACCCGCGCGAGTCGGCCGACCAGGTGGTGGCCCTGGAGAAGGCGGGCCTGGACACGATCTGGGTCGCCGAGCCGTACGGCTTCGACGCGCCGACCCTGATGGGCTACCTCGCCGCGAAGACCGAGACGGTCGAGATCGGCGCCGGCATCCTCAACGTCTACTCGCGCACCCCCGGTGCGCTGCTGCAGACCGCCGCGGGCCTCGACAACGTCTCCGGCGGCCGCGCCGTGCTGGGCCTCGGCGCTTCCGGGCCGCAGGTCATCGAGGGCTTCCACGGCCTGCCGTACGACCGCCCGCTGACCCGCACCCGCGAGGTCATCCAGGTGCTGCGCGCCGGCCTGCGCGGCGAGCGCCTCGACTTCCAGGGCAAGACCATCCAGGTCCCCCTCCCCGAGGGCCAGGGCCTCGGCCTGGGCAAGCCGCTGAAGCTGCTCAACAAGCCCGAGCGGGCGGACCTGCCGATCTGGGTCGCCGCACTCGGCGACAAGAACGTCGCCATGACGGCCGAGGTCGCCGACGGGTGGCTGCCCTTCCTCTACTACCCCGAGAAGGCCCAGGAGGTCTGGGGCGAGGCACTGGCCCGCGGCGCCGCGAAGCGCTCCGCCGACCTGAAGCCGCTGGAGATCTCCGCCGGCGGCATGGTCGCCATCGGCGAGGGCCCCGAGACCAAGGCGCTGCTGGACTTCATGCGCCCGCTCTACGCCCTCTACGTCGGCGGGATGGGCGCGCGCGACAAGAACTTCTACAACCAGCTCGCCTGCGAGTACGGCTTCGAGAAGGAGGCCAAGGAGATCCAGGACCTCTACCTCTCGGGCAAGAAGAAGGAGGCCGAGGCACTGGTCCCCCTCGCATGGCTGGAGGCCGGCAACCTGGTCGGCCCCGCGTCGTACGTCCAGGAGCGGATCGCCGCCTTCAAGGAGTCCGGCGTGACCAACCTGTCCGTCGCCCCCGCCTCGGACGACCCCGCCGCGACCATCGCGCAGATCAAGGAGTGGGTGAGCTGATGCCCGAGCGTCCCAGCATCTACGAGACCGAGCACGAGGACTTCCGCGCGACCGTGCGCGCCTTCATGGAGCGGGAGGTGATGCCGTACCACGACCAGTGGGAGAAGGACGGCGTCGTCGACCGCGAGGTGTGGCGCAAGGCCGGCGCGGCGGGCCTGCTCTCCTTCGAGGTCCCCGAGGAGTACGACGGCCCGGGGATCAAGGACTTCCGCTACAACGCGATCGTGGCGGAGGAGACCGCCCGGGCCGGCGCGAGCGGGCCCGGGTTCGCGGTCCACACCGACATCATCGTGCCGTACCTGATCACGATCGGGAACGAGGAGCAGAAGCGGCGCTGGCTGCCCGGCACCGTCTCCGGCGACATCATCACCGCCATCGCGATGACCGAGCCGGGCGCGGGCTCCGACCTCCAGGGCATCCGGACCACGGCCGTCGACAAGGGCGACCACTACGTCCTCAACGGCTCCAAGACGTTCATCAGCAACGGCATCCTGTCCGACCTGGTGATCGTCGTCGCGCGCACCAACCCCGAGGCGGGTGCGCACGGCATCAGCCTGCTGGTCGTGGAGCGCGGCATGGAGGGCTTCACCCGCGGCCGCAACCTGGAGAAGCTCGGCCTGAAGGCGCAGGACACCGCGGAGCTGAGCTTCGACAACGTCGTCGTACCGAAGGAGAACCTGCTCGGCGAGGAGGGCCAGGGCTTCATCTACCTGATGCAGAACCTGCCGCAGGAGCGGATCTCCATCGCCACCATCGCCGTCGCCGCGATCGAGCACGTGCTGGACCTGACCCTCGACTACGCCAAGACCCGCGAGGCCTTCGGCAAGCCGATCGGCAAGTTCCAGAACACCCGCTTCGAGATCGCGGAGATGGCCACCGAGGCCTACATCGCGCGGGTGTTCGTCAACCACTGCATCGAGCGGCTCAACGCCGGCGACGTCGACACCGCGCTCGCCTCGATGGCGAAGTGGTGGACGACCGAGCTGCAGAAGAAGATCGTCGACCAGGGCCTGCAGCTGCACGGCGGCTACGGCTACATGCTGGAGTACCCCATCGCCAAGGCGTACGCCGACACCCGGATCCAGACGATCTACGGCGGCACCACCGAGATCCAGAAGGAGATCATCGGCCGGTTCCTGGGCCTCTGAGCCCTCCTCCGCGACCACGACAGCGCCCCGGGACGTCACGTCCCGGGGCGCTGCGGTGTCCAGTGGGCGGCGGGACGGCAAAAAGTTCCCGCTGGGCGATGACTCAGGGGCGATCTCAGGGTCGGATCGGGAGAAGTCCCGATGCCCGCGTCGGCCCCCCAGGAGAAGAGTTCCCGCCATGCACCGTCAGATCGCCGGCAAGCTGACCGGCCCCGTCACCAAGTGGATCGTGCTGGTCGCGGTCGTGCTGATCGCAGGCGGCCTCGCCTCGTTCGCCGGCAAGCTGATCGACGTCCAGAACAACGAGACCGAGTCCTGGCTGCCCGAGAGCGCGGAGTCCACCCGTGCCTTCGAGAAGCTCGAGGCCTTCCAGGACCCCTACGACGTCGGCACGACCGTCGTCTACCACCGCGCGTCCGGCCTGACCGCCGGCGACCTCGCGGCGATCGAGAAGGACGCGACCGAGATCGCCGGGCTCGACGGGATCAGCAAGGTGATCTCGCCCGAGCAGGCGAAGGCGGCCGGCGTCCCGGCCCCCTTCGTCTCCGAGGACGGCGAGGTCGCCAAGCTCGAGTTCACCGTCAACTACGGCGACAAGCTGTGGGAGGAGCTGCCCGACCTCAAGACCGAGATCGACAAGATCATCCGGATCGACGGCGTCGACTCCTACCTCGCCGGTGCGGGCGGCCAGAACGCCGACGCGGCGACGGTCTTCTCCTCCGGCGACGGCAACCTGCTGATGATCACCCTCGGCGTGGTCATCCTGATCCTGCTGGTGACCTACCGCAGCCCGGTGCTGTGGCTGCTGCCCATCATCAGCGCGGTCGTCGGCCTGGGCGCCTCGATGGGGCTGCTGTACTTCCTCGCCAAGAACACCAGCCTGACCGTCAACGGCCAGACCCAGTTCATCCTCACCGTGCTGGTGATCGGGGCGGGGACCGACTACGCGCTGCTGCTCGTGGCGCGCTACCGCGAGGAGCTCCGGCGCCACGAGGACCGGCACGAGGCGATGGCCTTCGCGCTGCACCGTGCCGCCCCCGCGATCCTCGCGAGCGCCGCCACCGTCGTCGTCGGCCTGCTCTGCCTGATGTTCGCCGACCTCAACTCCACCGCCGGCATGGGCCCGGCCAACGCCGTCGGCGTCGCGGTCACCTTCGTGGTGATGGTGACCCTGCTGCCCGCGCTGCTCGTCATCTGCGGCCGGTGGGTGTTCTGGCCCTTCGTGCCCCGCTTCGGCAGCGACGAGCCCACCTCCTCGGGCCTGTGGGCGAAGGTCGGCCGGGGCATCGCACCGCGGGCCCGCATCGTCTGGGTAGGTACGGCGGCCGCGCTCGTCGTGCTCTGCTTCGGCTTCCTGCGCCTCGACACCAGCGGCATCCCGAGCGACGAGCAGTACACCACCGCCCAGGACTCCGTCACCGGCCAGAAGATCCTCGTCGAGCACGGCCTCGGTGACGCCAGCACGCCGATCCAGGTCGTCGCCAATGCCGACGAGTCGGCCCGGGTCATCGAGGCGATGTCCGGCGTGAAGGGCATCGCCGCGCCCGTCCAGGTCGCGGAGAAGGACGGCGTCGCGCTGATCGTCGCCGAGCTGACCAGCGACCCCTACTCCGATGCGGCCTTCGACGCGGTGCACGACGTGCGCAAGGCCGTGCACGGCGTACCGGACGCCGACGCGCTGACCACCGGCATGTCGGCGGTGAGCGTGGACGTCATGGACGCCTCCGAGCGGGACAACAAGGTGATCATCCCGATCGTGCTGGCCGCGGTGCTGCTGATCCTGATCGGGCTGCTGCGCTCGATCGTGTCGCCGGTGCTGCTGATCGGGACGGTGATCCTGTCCTTCGGTGCGGCGCTGGGCATCTCGGGGCTGGTGTTCGACTTCCTCTACGGACGCGAGCACACCGACCCGGGCTTCCCGCTGTTCGCGTTCGTGTTCCTCGTCGCCCTGGGCATCGACTACAACATCTTCCTGATGACCCGGGTGCGGGAGGAGGCGGCGGTCCACGGGACCCGCAAGGGATCGCTGATCGCGCTGTCCTCCACCGGTGGCGTGATCACCTCGGCGGGGCTGGTGCTCGCCGCGACCTTCGCGATGCTCGGGACGATGCCGATGACCTTCACCCTGCAGCTGGGCACGACGGTCGCGCTCGGCGTCCTGCTCGACACGATCATCGTCCGCTCGGTGCTGGTCACCGCGCTCAACCTCGACCTCGGCGGCAGGATCTGGTGGCCCAGCAAGCTCGACGCGGGCGACGCCACGGCCGAACCGCCGGCGGCGGAACCGGACAAAGTCCCGGCACAGGTCTGAGCGTTGCCTACCATGCTCCCACGGCCCGAACGGGCGGGCCGTGGGAGCTAAGGGGTCGACTGGTGAGTGGGAACGGACCGATCTGGCCGGCGGACGAGCCGACCAACCCGCACGGGCAGCAGCGCCCGAGCGCACCCCCGCCCGCGGGCCCGCCGCCCGCGCAGCCCCCGACGGCGCTGCCACCGCAGTGGGGCGCCCCACCGCCCCAGGGTCCGGCTCAGGGTCCGGCTCAGGGTCCGCCCCAGGGGCCTCCGCACGGTCCGCCGCACGGTCCGCCGCAGGGCCCGCCCGCACCGCCGTACGGCGGTCCCCCGCCGGGCTGGGGCGGCCCCCCGGGCTACGGCCCGCCGCCGCCGCGCAAGAGCCGGGTCGGGCTGATCGTCGCCTCGGCGCTGGCCCTGGTGCTGGTCATCGGCCTGGGGGTCACGGGGTGGCTGTACTTCACCGGGCGCTTCGGCATCGGCCCGCTCAGCGCGTCCGACAAGGCTGCCGCGCAGGCGATCAGCGACGGCGTCGAGAAGCCCGCCTGGGCGAGTGACGACGACGTCGCGTGCGCCGCCGACGAGCTGGTGCACGAGCACCGCTCCGGCGACCTGGAGAAGCGCGGCGTGGTGAAGCGCGACGGTGAGGACTGGAGCTACACCGCGAAGTGGCGCGGGGACGACGCGACGGCGTTCTACGAGAGCCTGCTCGACTGCACCGACGACTGGGCCGACCAGGTCGGCAAGGAGTGGAAGCTCGAGGACTCCGACTGCCTCGAGGAGATCGGCACCTCCACGATCGGCGCCTTCTTCGCCGCCGAGGGGCTCACCCTGTCCGAGGGTGAGGACGCCGCCGACGACGACCGGAAGAAGGCGGTCGAGAAGCTCGACGAGTGCTACCTGAAGACGCCGGCCGCACCGAAGGCGACGGCGAGCCCGGGCTACCGCGCGGTGACCTTCACCTTCACCCAGGACAGCTCCGAGGCCGGCGACGTCACCATCAACACCGGCGGCGAGGGCAGCTGGAGCCCGCTGTCGGGCCGCACGACCGAGGTGAGCACCGAGGAGGGCGGCGCGAAGGCGTGCGTGGAGGCGCAGGCGGAGACGACGTACCCGTGGGGGTCCTCGGCGACCAGCGAGAAGGAGTTCTGCGGTACGGCGAAGCCGAAGCGGATCTTCTGGACGAAGGTGAAGAAGTGCACGGCCCAGCCGGGGTGCTACGCCTTCAAGCTGCAGTACGAGGGCTTCAAGGACTTCGCCTCGCTGACCGCGACCTACACGAGCAACGGCGGCGACTGCATGGCCGTCAGCGGGCGGTGCAGCGACCGGATCACCGTCGTCCCGGGCGGCAAGGGCACCGTGGTGACGTGGAGCTTCCCGGGGTCCTACCGCGGCAGCTTCGTGGCGAAGTCCGGGAGCCTCAAGGCGAAGATCCCGAACTGACGGCGACCGGTCCGCCCCTTCCTGGAACACGTTCTAGTTTCGGGGTGGACCGGGTAGCCTGAGGATCGTTATGACGGACCGCCCGACCCCCCAGCAGATCCGCCGCGCGCTCGCGCGCGCCGAGCGCGGAGCGGCCCTCGACGTGGCGGAGGCCGAGGCCCTCCTCGCCGCCACCGGGGACGAGCTGGACCGGCTCACCGCGGCCGCCGCGAAGGTCCGCGACGCGGGCCTGGTCGCGGCCGGTCGGACGGGCGTGGTGACGTACTCGCCGAAGGTGTTCATCCCGATCACCCGGCTGTGCCGCGACCGCTGCCACTACTGCACCTTCGTCGAGACGCCGGCCCAGGCGGCACGGGAGGGGCGCGCGCCGTACCTCTCCCCCGACGAGATCCTCGACATCGCCCGCCAGGGCGCCGCGCTCGGCTGCCTCGAAGCGCTCTTCACCCTGGGCGACCGTCCCGAGGAGCGCTGGCCCGAGGCGCAGGCGTGGCTCGACGAGCAGGGCTACGACTCGACGATCGCCTACATCCGGGCGATGGCGATCCGGGTCCTCGAGGAGACCGGGCTGCTGCCCCACCTCAACCCCGGCGTGATGTCGTGGGAGGAGCTGAACCGGCTCAAGCCGGTCTCGCCGTCGATGGGGATGATGCTCGAGACCACCTCGCGGCGGCTGTTCGAGACCAAGGGCGAGGCGCACTACGGCTCCCCCGACAAGGACCCCGCGGCCCGGCTGCGGGTGCTGGAGGACGCCGGACGGCACGCCATCCCGTTCACCACCGGCCTGCTCGTCGGGATCGGCGAGACGCTGACCGAGCGCGCCGAGACGATCTTCGCGCTGCGCGCCAACGCCCGGGCCTACGGCGCGGTGCAGGAGGTCATCGTCCAGAACTTCCGCGCGAAGCCGGACACCGCGATGCGGCACGTCGACGACCTCGACCTCGCGGAGTACCGCGCGGCGATCGCCGTCACCCGGCTGGTCCTCGGCCCCAAGGCCCGCGTCCAGGCCCCGCCCAACCTCGTCGACCTCGACGAGTGCCGCGCCCTGCTCGACGCCGGCGTCGACGACTGGGGCGGCGTCTCACCGCTCACCCCCGACCACGTCAACCCCGAGCGCCCCTGGCCCTCGCTGGAGCGGCTGCGCTCGATCACCGCCACCTGCGGCTTCGAGCTGCGGGCCCGGTTGACCGTCCACCCCGAGTACGTCGTCGGCACGCTCCGCGACGGCCAGGCCTGGATCGACCCCCGGCTGCACGCCCACGTCGCCGCCCTCGCCGGGCCCGACGGGCTCGCGATCCCCGAGGTCCGCCCGAGCGGCCTGCCCTGGCAGGAGCCCGACGTCGTCCTGGAGTCCTCCGGACGCACCGACCTGTTCGCGGCCGTCGACAGCGAGGGCCGCACCGAGGACCGGCGCAGCGACTTCGGGTCCGTCTACGGCGACTGGGACGCCGTCGGCGAGGCCGCCGCCGTCACCCGCCTGATCGACGGCGCCCCCGCCGTGCTGCACGCCGAGGGCGGGGACGCCCTGCGCGCCGCCGAGCGCGACCCCGGCAACCTCTCCCCCGAGCACGCGCTCACCCTGATGACGGCCGACGGCGAGCTGCTGCGCTCCGTCGTACGACTGGCGGACGCGCTGCGCCGCGACACCGTCGGCGACGACGTGACCTACGTCGTCAACCGGAACATCAACTTCACCAACGTCTGCTACGTCGGCTGCCGCTTCTGCGCGTTCGCGCAGCGTCGTACCGACGCCGACGCCTACTCCCTGTCCTACGACGAGGTCGCCGACCGGGCCCAGGAGGCCTGGGAGCTCGGCGCCACCGAGGTCTGCATGCAGGGCGGCATCGACCCCGAGCTCCCGGCCAGCGCCTACTTCGACATCGCCGCCGCCGTGAAGCAGCGGGTGCCCGAGATGCACGTGCACGCGTTCTCCCCGATGGAGGTCGTCAACGGCACCGCCCGCACCGGGCTCTCGATCGAGGACTTCCTGATCAAGGCCCGCGAGTCCGGCCTCGGCTCCCTGCCCGGCACGGCCGCCGAGATCCTCGACGACGAGGTCCGGTGGGTGCTGACCAAGGGCAAGCTGCCCGCGCGGACCTGGATCGAGATCGTGTCCACCGCCCACCGGATCGGGCTGCCGACGACGAGCACGATGATGTACGGCCACGTCGACAACCCCCGGCACTGGGTCGGCCACCTCGAGGTCCTCAAGGGCGTCCAGGACACCGCGCTGGAGAACGGCGGCACCGGCTTCACCGAGTTCGTGCCGCTGCCGTTCGTGCACACCAGCGCCCCCATCTACCTCGCCGGCGTCGCCCGCCCCGGCCCCACCCTGCGCGACAACCTCGCCGTGCACGCGATGGCGCGGATCATGCTCCACGGCCGGGTCCCCCACATCCAGACCAGCTGGGTGAAGCTCGGCGTCGAAGGCACCCGCGCGATGCTCAGCGCCGGCGCGAACGACCTCGGCGGCACCCTGATGGAGGAGACCATCTCCCGGATGGCCGGCTCCGAGCACGGCTCCGCCAAGACCGTCGAGGAGCTCGTCGAGATCGGTGCCGGGATCGACCGGCCGGTGCGGGAGCGGACGACGCTCTACGGCGTCCCCGTGCGCGACTGACCCAGGCCCGCCGGAGGGCCGGTACGCCGCACACGCCATGCCCGCAGGCGGGCCCACCCGCGTCGTACCAGTCGCCAGGCCAGCCACAGCAGCACCAGCCCCACGACCAGCAGCGTGAGCGCGACCGACGCGGCCGCGACCGGGTGCTCGACGGCGAACCACACCACGGCCAGCACCGCAGCGTCCTCACCGAGGCTGATCCCGATGTTGGTGAACGGCTCCGGCACCGTGTTGACCGCCATCCGGGTGCCGGTCTTCACCGAGTGCGAGACCAGCGCGCTACCGCCGCCGACCAGCCCACCCACGAGCTCGTCCAAGCTCGCCGAGTCCCCCGCGATCAGCACCCCCACGACGCCGCCGACCACGGGGCGGATCGCCGTGGACACGACGTCCCACGCGGAGTCGACGTACGGGATCTTGTCGGCGACGAACTCGAAGGCGTACAGGAAGGCCGCCACCGCCAGCACCTCCCACCGCCCGAGCACGTCCGGGATCGCGGCCGTGCCGCCGACGCGCTCGGCCACGCCGAGGACGAGGACCACGAGATAGCTGTTGATCCCGCTGGCCCAGCCCGAGGAGAAGGCGAGGGCGAGTGACTCCACCCGCACAGCGTAGGTCCCGGCGAGGTTCGGGTACCGGACCCGCGAACCGACGACCCGAGGAGGTCTCATGAGCAGCAACGTCCCGGAGAGCGACCCGGAGCACTACGAGGGCTACAGCATCGACGACGAGGACCAGCTCCAGCCCGAGGACACCCTGGTCGGCGACGACGTCGAGGACGAGCTGGACCGCGGCTACTCGCCGCCGGAGAAGTACTCCCCCGCCCAGCAGTACGGCACCACCCCCTGGGAGCAGGCCCACGACCGTCCCCTCGACGACCGGCTCGCCGAGGAGGTGCCCGAGCCCGACCCCACCACCCTCGCCGAGGAGGACAGCGAGGACGAGGACGGGTTGCCCCACGACGCCGAGGAGGAGGGGCTGGAGGTCGGCGACGCGCGCGCCGGGCGACTCGTCGCCCCCGACGAGGGGTTCGGCGACGACACCGAGAAGGACCTGGTCGCCGAGGACGTCGGGATCGACGGCGCCGCCGCGAGCGCGGAGGAGGCGGCGATGCACGTGGTGTCCGAGGACGAGCTGGGGCTGGGCGACTAGCGCGGGGGCGGGGTCTGCTCGGCGCTCGTACCAACCGTCCCACTGGCACCGGGGTCGGGGGTTTCCTGGTGCTTCTCGGGTGTTGCAATGCCCCGGGAGTGCAGGAATCCCCGGTTAACCGGGGATTCCTGCAGCCTCCACGCGTCCCGCCCGGTTCGGGGCGAAACGGAGACAGCTGGTCAGCAGGAGTTCGGCCTGCGCCGCATCTGCTGTCCCTCCAGCACCACGGTCGGAGGTTTCCTGGTGCTTCTCGGGCATTGCAATGCCCCGGAAGCGCAGGAATCCCCGGTTAACCGGGGATTCCTGCAGCACGCGAACGCGCCGATCCACCCCGCACCACCCAGGCCGGGAGCGCCGCGAGGTGGGGGGTCAGCGCCGGCGCCGCAGGTCCAGCCAGACCAGCCGGTGGTCGGAGGTCGGGAAGGGGTAGGTCCCGGTGAGCCGGGCCAGGGGGTCGGCCGCGGCCGGCCAGAACACCCCGCCCCCGACCGGGGACAGCCCGCGGGAGGGCAGGACGTAGTCGACCCGGAGGTTGCCGGGCGTGCTGTCGGCGAAGTCGGCGGTGTCGAGGCGGGGGTCGCCGGTCTGGGTGAGGTTGGCACCGCCCTGGAGCACGGCCGCCTCGGGGGCACCGGGCGAGGAGGGGGCGCGACGGGTGTCGATGCGCGGGTGGTCGAGCAGCTGGCGTACGGCGTGGTCGACGGAGTCGCCGTCGTCGGGGTCGGCGTTGAGGTCGCCCGCGATGACGAACTGCGCGCCGGGCGTCAGGCCGCCGCGGCGGCCCCGGTCGTCGTAGATGTAGCGGCTGCGGGCGGGGCCGGCGACGTAGTCGGCCCAGAAGCGGATCTCGTCGTGGTTGCGGCGGCCGTTGCGGTCCTCGGGTCCGTCGAAGGTCGGCGGCGTGGGGTGGGCGACGAGGAAGTGCACGGTGCGTCCGGGCAGCCGGATCGGCAGGTCCCAGTGCGACTTCGAGGAGAGCCGGAGGACGGCCTGCTCGGCGGGTGAGTACCAGTCGCGCGGGGCGGTGGTCGTCGGGTCGTCGGGCAGCAGGGCGCCGGGCATGTCCTTCCAGCGGAACGTCTGGAAGGTGCGCACGGCACGGGTGTCGATGGGGTACTTCGAGTAGACGACCAGGCCGTACTGGCCCGGGAAGAGACCGAAGCCGAAGGCGTCGTCGCCACCGCCGACCTTGCCGTCGTTGTTGAGGTCGAAGCCGCTCGGGACGCCGGTGTTGGACGGCGCGATGAACGCGTACGGGTAGTGCATCGGAGCCGCGCCGTTGTGCCCGACCTCGAGGTAGTTGTCGCGGAACAGGTCGACCGCGGCCGGGGCGTCGTCGAACTCGTTGACCAGCACGACGTCCGGGTCGACGCGTTGGATCGTCTCGGCGACGTTGCGCGCCTGGGCGTCGTCGGGGGTGGACAGGTCGGCGACCAGCTCGCCCTCGGCACCGCGGTTGAGCGAGGCGTTGAAGGTCGCGAACCGGATCGGCTCACCCTGCCCGTGCCCGGAGCCCCCGCCGGGCGGCTGCGCCTCGGCGGGAGGCGGCAGTACGCCGAGCGGGGCCAGCACGGCCAGGGTGACCAGGGCGGCCAGGGTGGTGGGCAGACGTCGCACGAGCATTCCTCCGAGCAGGGGTGCGGGACCCGACCGACCTTAGGCGCCGGGTCCGACGCAACGCACCCCGTACGACGATGAAGACTCGGTGAACGCCGTCAGCGGGCCGGTGTCACCGGTGTCACCGGGTCCGCGCCCGCCTCCGCGAGATCGCGTCCACGGCCGCCGCGAGCAGCAGCACGACTCCGGTCGCGACCTGCTGCCACTGCGGGTCGAGGCTGGGGCGCAGCAGCAGGCCGTTCGGGATGATCACGATGACCAGGGCCCCGATGACGGCGTCGCGCGGACGGCCCCGGCCGCCGAAGAGCGACGTACCGCCGATGACGGCCGCGGCGACCGAGAACAGCAGGGTGTTGCCGCCGCCGAGGTCGAGGGAGGCCGAGGACTGGAAGGACACCAGCATGATCACGCCGAAGGCGCCGAAGGCCGAGCACAGGATGAACGCGGTCACCTTCATGTGCACGACGTCGATGCCGGCGCGGCGGGCGGCCTCCTCGTTGCCGCCGGTGGCGTAGAGGTGGCGCCCCCAGGTGGTCTTGGTGAGCAGCAGGGTGCAGGCGATCATCAGGGTGATGACCACGACCGCGGCGATCGGGATGCCCTCGATGGTGCGGTAGGGGTTGAGGCTGCGGTTGCCGCTGGCGAGGGCGGTGATGACGAGGCCGGCGAGGGCGAGGACGCCGCCGCGCAGGAGCACGAGGCTGAGCCCGTCCCGGGCGAGGCCGGCCCGCTTGGCGCGCAGCGAGGCGAGGACGCTGTAGGCGATGTACCCGCCGATCACGACGATGACGAAGACCCAGCTCCACAGCACGCTGAGGGTGCCGTAGGTCAGGTCGTGCCACAGGTCGAACTCGGAGACGTTGATCGGCTGGCCCTGCAGCGCGAACTGGACCACGCCCTGCCAGGCGAGGAAGAGCGCGAGGGTCACCACGAAGCTGGGGATGCCGACCTTGGCGACGAGGTAGCCGTTGAGCGTGCCGATCGCGGCACCGATGCAGACCGCCGCGATCAGGCCGGGGATGAGGTGCTGGGTGAGGTTGGTGACGACCAGCACGAAGCCGAGCGCGACGACCACGGCGCCCGTCCAGGCCTTGAGCCAGGCCGCGAGCACGGTGGCGAGGGCGAGGCCGACCACGAGGCTCCAGTACATGAAGGCAGGCAGCTGGCCGTGCAGCTGGCCGTGGAAGATGCCGACGGCGGCGATGCCGGCGGCCGCGCCGCCCGCCGTACCGGCGGACAGGTCGATCTCGCCGAGCAGCAGCACGAACACCAGGCCCATCGCGATGACGGCGATGTAGGCGCCCTGGCCGGGCAGGTTGCCGACGTTGTAGAGGCCGAGGAACTTGTCGCTGACCTGCGAGAAGATCAGTGCGAGTACGACGAGTCCGAGCACGCTGGGCAGCGCACCCGGGTCGCCGGAGCGCAGCCGGGCGATCCAGTCGCGGAAGGCGACGCCGATCGTGCGCTCCTCCACGTCGAGGGAGAAGCCGCCGCGCGCGTTGGTCGCGGGCTCGGTGGTGGGCGAGGTGGTCATCTCTCGGCTCCTCAGATGTTCTGGTTGGCGACGGCCGGCGCGAGGCCGATGTCGCCGCTGCGGCCGGCGGTGATCAGCTCGACGATCTGGGTGGTGCTGCTGTCGGCGGTCTTCACCTCGGCGGCGACCTGCCCGAGGTACAGCGCGACCACACGGTCCGCGACCTCCATGACGTCGTTCATGTTGTGCGAGATCAGGACGACCCCACGGCCCTGGTCGGCGAGGCGGCGGACGAGGTCGAGCACCTGGCGGGTCTGGGCGACGCCGAGCGCGGCGGTGGGCTCGTCGAGCACGACGACCTTGCTGTTCCACAGCACGGCCTTCGCGATCGCGACGGTCTGGCGCTGGCCGCCGGAGAGGCTGGCGACCTTCTGGCGGACGGAGGAGACGGTGCGCACGGAGAGGCCCTCGAGGGTCTCGCGGGCCTTCTTCTCCATCTCGCCGTCGGCGAGGAACGAGCCGAAGCGGCGGATCTCCCGGCCGAGGAACATGTTCTGGGTGATGTCGAGGTTGTCCGCCAGCGCGAGGTCCTGGTAGACGAACTCGATCCCGAGGCCGGTCGCGACCCGCGGGTCGTCGAGGCTGACGGGCGTGCCCTCGAAGGTGACCTCGCCGGAGTCCATGCCGTGGATGCCGGCGATGCACTTCACCAGCGTCGACTTGCCGGCGCCGTTGTCTCCGACGAGGGCGGTGACCTCCCCGGGGTAGACGGAGAGATCCACGTCGCGCAGGACGTGCACGGGGCCGAAGCTCTTGTTCAGCTTGCTGATCTGCAGGATCGGTTGGGTCACGGGAGTCCGTTCGGTCGACACGGGTGAGGGCGGGCAGCCGCGTGGCGGTGACCGGCAGGGCCGGCCACCGCCACGGGACGGATCAGGACAGGCCGACCTTGGAGCAGGCGTCCTCGATGCCCTTGCACAGCTCCTCCTGGGTCAGCGCTCCGGCGTCGACGACGTCCTTCACGTTGGCCTGGGTGATGACCTGCGCGGGCAGCAGCAGCGCCTGGATCTTGTGCGCGCTGTCCTCCGGGTCGGAGAAGTCCGACAGCGTGAGGCCGACCGAGGCCGGGTCCTTGCCCTGGATCAGCGCGATCGCGAGCTGGGCCGCGGCCTGCGCCTCGAGCTTGACGTCCTTGAAGATCGTCATGCTCTGCTTGCCGGTGATCACGTTCTGCAGGCCCTCGACGGAGGCGTCCTGGCCGGTGATCACGACGTGACCCGCGAGGCCGTTGTCGGTGAGCGGGCCACCGATGATCGCGTTGGCGATGCCGTCGTTGGCCGCGACGACACCCTCGACCACGCCGTCGGCGGAGGTGAGGGTCTGCGCGAAGGGCTGCGGCGCGTTCTCGTTCTTCCAGCCGAGGACGGTCTGCTCGCCGACGATGTCGACCTTGCCGTCCTTCTTCAGCGGGTCGAGCACCTCGTGGGCGCCCTTGGAGAACAGCACGGCGTTGTTGTCGACGTCCGTGCCGCCGTTCATGATGATGACCTTCGGGTTGCTGACGTCCTGCTGCTCGAGGCAGTCGAGCATCGTCTGCGCCTGGAGCTTGCCGACGTCCTCGTTGTCGAAGGACACGTAGTAGGGCGCCGAGCCGCCGAGGTTGACCCGGTCGTAGTCGATCACCTTGATGCCGGCCGCGGCGGCCTGCTTCTCCACGCTCGCGCCGGACGCGGCGTCGATCGAGTCGATGATGAGGACGTCGACGCCGTCGCCGATCATGTTCTGGGCGATCGAGGCGAACTTCTGCACCGAGCCCTGCGCGTTCTGGATGTCGGCGTCGACGCCGGCCTCGGAGAGCGCCTTGGCGAGCAGCGGCTTGTCGTAGAGCTCGTAGCGGGTCGACGAGGTCGTGTCGGGCAGGATCACGCCGACCTTGCCCTCGGCCTTGCCCAGGTCCAGGTCGGTGGGCGCGGCGGCACCGCTCTTCGGCGGGTTGTCCAGCGAGCAGGCGGCGGTCACCTTGGCGGAGCCCGAACCGCCGTCGTTGCTGTCGTCGTTGCCACCGCACGCGGCGAGGCCGGCGGCAGCCGTCAGGGCCGCGACCAGCGTGATCGCGGGGCGGCGAAAGTGGATGGACATGTTCCTCCTCGGCGAGGCGTCTGGGACTCCCAGATGCGAGCATCGTTGCGACTCCGAGTGTCGTGGCTCACACGTTAATGGTCAAGACTTGAACACAAAATCGCTCAATGTCAGTTCTGGAAGCGATTAATGGATGCCACTTGACCATTCTCGGTACGACGGGCAGGGTGCTCCCCATGAGCGACGCAGATGCGCAGCCGGCGCGGTCCGCCGGCGCCCTGCGGTGGGCCAACGAGCAGCGCGTCCTCGACGTGCTGCGCCAGCCGGGCGAGGGGGACGCCGACGGCCACGCCCCGCACACCCAGGCCGACATCGCCCGGGCGACCGGGCTGGCGCGGGCCACGGTCTCCAACATCGTGCGCGACCTGTCGGCCCGCGGCCTGGTCGAGGCGAAGGCCGGCGCCGGGCGGCGCGGCTCCTCGGTACGGCTGTCCGAGAGCGTCGGCGTGGTCCTCGGCATCGACTTCGGGCACTCGCACCTCTCCGTCGCCGTCGGCGACCTCACGGGCAACGTCCTCACCGAGGAGCGGCTCGTGGTCCGCACCCCGCTGCCGCCGCTGGAGGCGTTGCAGCGGGCGCGTGAGATCGCCGAGCGGCTGCACCCCGACCGCGCGGCGGTGCGCACCATCGGGCTGGGCCTGCCGGCGCCGGTCATCCACGACACCATCGGCACGCCGGCGATCTTCCCGGGCTGGGACGACATCGACGCCCGCTCGCTGGCGACCAGCGTGTTCGGCGTACCAGCGCTGGTCGAGAACGACGCCAACCTCGGCGCCCTCGCCGAGCACCGGGCCGGGGTGGCGCGGGGCGCGCGGCACGCTGTCTTCGTGAAGGTCTCCTCAGGCGTCGGCGCGGGGCTCATCCTCGACGACCGGGTCTTCCACGGCGCGCACGGGACGGCCGGCGAGATCGGCCACCTGACCCTCGACGACCAGGGCCCGCTGTGCCGGTGCGGCAGCCGCGGCTGCCTGGAGGCCTACAGCTCCACCACGGTCGTCACCGAGATGCTCGCCGACCAGCTCCCCGGCGCCAGCTTCGACGAGGTCGTCGACGCCGCGGAGGGCGGCAACGGCGCCGCCCGGCGCGCGCTCGAGGACGCCGGTCTCCACCTCGGCTGGGCGATCGCGACGATCGTCAACCTGATCAACCCCGAGATCGTGATCATCGGCGGTGAGCTGGCGAAGGCCGGCGACCACCTGCTGGAGCCCGCCCGGGTGGGCCTGCGCCGGCACGCCCTCGACTCCGCGACCCACACACCGCTGCGCGCCAGCGAGTTCGGCGAGCGGGCCAGCCTGGTCGGTGCGGTGCTGCTGGCCTCCGACGGGACGGACCTGCGGACTCCCGCCTGACCCGTCTGAGGGCCTCGAGCCCGGGTACTGACCTCCCGGGCCGGAAGGCCCGCAACGAATCTGGAGGGAACAATGGCACTCATCTTGTGGATCCTGGCCGTCATCCTCGTGGTGTCGGGCATCGTGAGCCTCGTGCGCGGCGAGCTCCTGTGGGGCATCGTGCTGATCGTGGTCGGACTCCTCGTGGGCCCGGGCGGCGTCAGCATCTTCACCTGACGCGCACCGCAAGACTTCGCGGCGTGCCCCTCGCGCAGGGGCACGCCGCGTCGTGCTCTCAGGGCTCGCGCACCCCGCGGTAGATCCCGCGCCGCACGACCCACGGCTGCAGCACGCGCCGCACCGACCACGCCGGGAACCGGAACGGGTGCCCGCTCGGCGCGAACACCCGCAGCCCGTCGGCCTCGGGACCGAGGACCGAGCCCCATCGCCGCTCCCGCCCGCGGTACGACGCCAACGGCTCCCCCGCGAGGTGCGCCCGCACGTTGCGGGCCAGCAGCCCGTCGGCCCGGTTGCGCGCGGAGCTGCGCAGGGCATCGGTGGCGGCCACGTCGCCGATCGCGAACACCCCGGGCGCACCCGGCACCTCGAGTGTCGGCGCGACCCGGACGAAGCCGTCGTCGTCGAGCAGCTGCTCCGGCAGCCAGCCCGCGTTCGGCCGGACCCGCCCGATCGCCCACACGACGGCGTCGGCGGGCGTCGACGGCTGCCCGGTGGACCAGGCGACCGGACCGCTGGTGATGGTGTCGGCGGCGAAGCCGGGCGCCACCTCGGCTCGATGACCGGGCAGCAGGACGACCCCGGCCCGCTGCAGCCGGCGGCGGGCGACGGCCCACACCCGGGGATGGTGCTGCGGCAGCGCCCGCGGGCCCGGGAAGGCCAGGCGCACCTGCGTCCCCGGCCAGCGTGTCGCCACCTGCAGGGCGGTGCCGACGGCCGCGGCGCCGCCGCCGACGACGAGCACGGAGCCCGCCGCGGCGAGCCGGGCGTGGTCGGCGGCGAGCGCGGCGGAGACCTCGGCGTCGGTCTGGAACCCGGGGCGGCGCCAGAAGCCGTTGCTCACGCCGGTCGCGATCACCAGGACGTCGTACGGCACGGGGCGGCCGGCGTGCACGGTCCGGCGCTCGAGGTCGAGACCGGTCAGCTCGGCGTGCACGACCTCGGCCCCGTCGAGGCGGCGGAAGCGGTCGAAGCCGATGCGGTAGTCGCGCTGCCAGTCCTCGGGCCGGGCCAGCCGCAGGCCGAGCTCCTGGCCGCTGACCAGGCCGGGCTTGCTGGAGATGCCGACGACGTCGACGTCGGCGCGGGCCAGGTGGATCGCGGTCAGCAGGCCGCTGTCGCCGAGGCCGGCGACGACGACGCGGGGGCGGCTCACGCGCGGCGCGGCGGGCGCGGGACGAGCCGGGGCACCCGGTCGATGACGTCCTGGTACGTCGGGCGCCGCTCCAGGCTGCGCTTCTCCATCATCGGGATGCTGGCGCCCTGGAACATGGCCGTCATCGCGATCCCGCCGACGACCAGCCACCACCAGTCCTCCGGCGACCCGGCGATCCCGAAGAGCGCCAGCGACCACCAGAAGGCGACCTCGCCGAAGTAGTTCGGGTGCCGCGACCACGACCACAGCCCCTGGTCCATGGCCTGGCCGGGCTGGCGCACCTTGATGAAGGCCCGCATCTGTGCGTCGGCGACGTACTGCAGGACGGGGGCGCCGATCCCGACGACGGTGGCGACCACGTCGAGCCAGCCGAGCGGCTCGCCGGGGCGGGCGAGCACGGCGTACGCCGGGACGAGGCCCAGGAAGACGATGAGGGTGGGCACCAGGTGGATGGCCACGAAGTCGGCGACGAGCTCGAGGCGGCCGGCGCCGTCACGCAGGGGTGCGTAGCGGAAGTCCTCGTGGTGCAGGCCGGGCCAGTCGTGCAGCCAGTTGCCGGTGAGCCGGACGGCCCACACGAGCACGACGACGCTCAGCAGCACCGCGCGGCCGTCGTCGACGCCGACGACGTCGGATCCGGCGAGGAACCAGAAGACGACCAGGAAGGGCGGCAGGACGCTCCAGTACGGGTCGTAGCAGCTGGAGTTCTTCAGCGTCCGGCTGCCGACGAAGACCAGGACCGTCGCGAGGAGGTCGGCGAGGAGGCCGTCCAGCAACAGGTGGTCGGTGTCCGGACCGAGGACGAGGTACGCCGTGGCGGCGCCGAACGCGATCAGGTACACCAGGCCGACACGGGCCAGCGAGGCCGACTTGCTCATCCGGGGAGCGTACTGGAACGTGTTCTATTTTGGGGAGGGTTCGCGGCTACTCGTCCGCGAACACCACCGCCCGCTCGGGGCCGGGGTCACCCTGGGTGTTGAGGGGAGCGTCCGCGATCGCCTCGCGCGCCTGCTCCCGCGCCTCGATCGTCCGGGCGTCGATGAGCACCCGCTGGCGGGCCGGGTCGGGGTCCGGCTCCGCGTGCAGGCCGGCCTCGCCCAGCGCGGTCAGCACCGCGACCGGGTCCTGGCCGGGTGGGACCTCGTAGGCGATCACGTCGCCGTCGTACCGGCGCTCGGCGAGGTCGTCGGCCCGCTGCCGGCGGGTACGCAGCCACGGCGCGAAGACCAGCAGGCCCGCGAGCGCGAGCACGCCGACCACCACCACGATGCCACGGCAGGCCCGCGCCGCCCACGACGCGCCTCAGCCGTCGCGGCGGTGGGTGCCGCCACCGTCGGGGTCGATCCGCTCGGCCTCACGCAGCCGGTCCTCGCGCTGGGCGGCCTGCTGGAGGTAGCCCGTCTCGGCCTCCTCGGCACGCTCCCGGGCGCGCTCGGCCTCGACCCGGAGCCGCTCGGCCTCCAGCCGCTGCTCCCGGGCCGCGATCTCGGCGTCCGGCAGGGACTGGCCGTGCTGGTCGGCCTCGGAGCGCAGCTCGGCCGCGCGCAGGCGCCGGTGCTCCTCGTCGCGCTTGCGCTTGCGGCTCAGCAGCCCCGCCAGGAGGGCGACCAGGGCCACGACGACCACGACCGCGACGACGATCCAGACGACTTCTTCGGTGTCCATGCCCCTCGTTACCCGGGCGCCCGACCCTCACCCGCCCCCCATCCGGTCAGCGACCCGAGCAGGACACCGTCCCGGTGCGCAGCGCGTGGCCGCCGTCGTTGCCGTCGTCGGCCCACACCACCGGCTTGCGGTCGCCCACGCACTCCCCCTGCGGCGCGACCGCGAAGCCCTCGTTGTTGTAGGCCGGCATCCCGCTCGGCCGGTCGTACACCGCGCTCGCGGTGAAGCTGCCGCCGACGATCTCGAACGTCGCCGCCCGCCCCGCGCAGGTGTCGTCGCAGACCGCCCACAGCGTCGCCAGCGCCGGCTCCCACTCCAGGTCCATCACGCCCGCCAGCCCGCTGCCGAACGACGCGACCCGGGTGAAGCCGCCCGCCTCGTTCAGCACGTAGCCGTGCACCGCACCCCCGGTCTCGACGCCGACGAGGAAGACGCCTCCGAAGTGCGCCGGATAGCTCGCCGGGTCGTACGTCGCGCCCGCGCTCGTGCGGAACCCGGCCGCCGTCAGCGCCGCGTCCGGCACGAAGGTCAGCGCCTCGATGCCGCCGTTCGCGGACACCGCCGGGAGGTCCGCGGTGAGGTTCCACTCGCGGGTGGCGGTCAGGCTCGTGGCGGAGCCGCCCACGTCGTACCGCAGGACCGAGAGACGGCTCGTGCTGCTCGAGCCGTCCCGCTCGCTGCCCACGAACACCCCCGCCGACGGGCCGGCCCCGGTCAGCGCGACCGCCTCCGCGTCCGGGCTACCGCTGCCATTTGGGAAGCGCACGGTCCGGCCGCTCGTCCAGCCCGCGTCCGGCTTCCAGCCGCCGCTGCCGTTCGGCACCAGCCGCCACAGCCTCCCGCTGTTCTGCGCCGCCCACAGCACGCCGGTGCCCTGGTAGGCCAGTCCGCTGAGGTCGCTGCCGAAGACGTCGGTGCCGTCCGCCGTCGCGACCGCGCTCCCTCCCGGCCACGGCTGCGCCGCCACCGGGCACGCGTTGGAGGCGCCCTTCGTCGGTGCCTGGGTGGTGGTGAACGCACCCGTGCCGTTCGGGCAGCGGCCGTACGTCGTGCTCGCGTGCGCGGTCCAGCTGGTGGAGTCCACCACGGTGCCCGACGCGGTCAGCAGCCGCGCCTGGTCGGCGCTGCCGAGACCGAAGCCCGGCTCGACCGTCACCACGTAGTAGCCACCCGGCTGCAGCACCGTCCCGCTCGGCACCCGCGCGGGCGTGTGGGAGGAGTCGTCGTCGAGGACGCCCCAGCCGGAGACGTCCACGGCGGTCGTGCCGGTGTTGAGGAGCTCGACCCAGTCCCCCGCGCTGTCGCCGTTGGACTCCACCTCGTTGAGGTGGACGTCGCTCGCCGCGGCACCGGCCGGCACGGTGAGCAGCGGGACCGCGAGAGCGGCAGTGAGGACGGGAAGCGCGGTGAGGGCGGCGAGCCGCGCCCGAGAGAGCGGTGACATGGGCCGGAGCGTCGTGCGCCCCGGCGAACGGCAGGTGAAGGGCGGGCGGGCCGGCGGGTGACCGCCCGGTGTCCGTCAGTCCGGCCGCACGGTGCCGTGCTCGGCGTCGTACGTCTCGCCGGTGAGCTTGGTCTTGGCGAAGCTGAGCAACGAGGCGACCTTGCCGCCCGGGGTGTCCCAGTACTCCGCCTGCTCCACGTCGACCCGCAACAGCACGGCGTTCGGGTCCTGCGGCCCCTCCGGCATCCACGCCTCCGCGAAGGTGGTCCACAGCTCCTCGAGCTTCGCCTGGTCCTCCACGACGCTCGCCCGCCCGCTGAGCGCGACCCAGGAGTCACGCGCGGAGAAGGTCAGCGCGACCGTCGGCTCGCTCTGCAGGGCGCGCACGTGCGCGGTGTCACGGGCGGTGATGAACCACAGCTCCGCGCTCGGGTCCACCTCCTGGCGCGCCATCGGGACGCTGCGCGGCCCCTCCGCCCCGAAGGTCGTCAGCATGCCGATCGGCATGTCCTTCAGCAGCTCGACGAGCTTGTCCTGGTCGGCGTCGGCAGTCATGGGGCTCCCTGGGTCGTCGGTCGGTGTCGACCTCGGGGTACCCCTGCGCGCGGCGCTCAGCCGCGGGTCACTCCCACTCGATGGTGCCCGGCGGCTTGCTCGTGATGTCCACGGTGACGCGGTTGATCTCGCGGACCTCGTTGGTGATCCGGGTCGAGATCCGCTCCAGCACGTCGTAGGGGACGCGGGCCCAGTCGGCGGTCATCGCGTCCTCGGAGGTGACCGGGCGGAGCACGACGGGGTGGCCGTAGGTGCGGCCGTCGCCCTGCACCCCCACGCTTCGTACGTCGGCGAGGAGCACCACCGGGAACTGCCAGATGTCGCGGTCGAGACCGGCGGCGGTCAGCTCGGCGCGGGCGATGGCGTCGGCCTCGCGGAGGATGTCGAGGCGCTCGCGGGTGACCTCGCCGATGATCCGGATGCCGAGGCCGGGGCCCGGGAACGGGTGGCGCCAGACGATCTCGGGCGGGAGGCCGAGCTGCTCGCCGACGAGGCGGACCTCGTCCTTGAAGAGGGTGCGCAGCGGCTCGACGAGCGCGAACTCGAGGTCCTCGGGGAGGCCGCCGACGTTGTGGTGGGACTTGATGTTGGAGGTGCCCGCTCCCCCGCCGGACTCGACGACGTCCGGGTAGAGCGTGCCCTGGACGAGGAAGCCGACGGAGGTGCCCTCGGGGGCGTCCTTGATGATGTCGAGCTCGGCGGCCTCGAAGGTGCGGATGAACTCGCGGCCGATGATCTTGCGCTTGGTCTCGGGGTCGGTGACCCCGGCGAGGGCGTCGAGGAACTGCTTCTCGGCGTCGACGACGACCAGCTTGGCGCCGGTGGAGGCGACGAAGTCACGCTCGATCTGCTCGGTCTCGCCCTTGCGCATGAGGCCGTGGTCGACGTACACGCAGGTGAGCCGGTCGCCGATGGCCTTCTGCACGATCGCTGCGGCGACGGCGGAGTCGACGCCGCCGGACAGACCGCAGATGGCCCGGCCCTCGGTGCCGATCTGCTCGCGGATCCGCTCGATCTGCTCCTCGGCGATGTTGCCGATCGTCCACGTCTGCCGGCAGCCGGCGATGTCCCACAGGAAGTGCTCGAGGACCTTCTGGCCGTGCTCGGTGTGCAGCACCTCGGGGTGCCACTGGACGCCGGCGAAGCCGCGGTCGACGTTCTCGAAGGCGGCGACCGGGGTGCCCTCGGTGGAGGCGAGCACCTCGAAGCCAGCGGGGGCGGCGGTGACGGAGTCGCCGTGGGACATCCACACCGTGTGCTCGGTGGGGATGCCGCCGAGCAGGGTGCCGGCGTGGCCGACCCGGACGTGGGTGCGGCCGTACTCCCGGGCGCCGGTCGCGGACACCGTGCCGCCGAGGCCCTGGGCCATCAGCTGGAAGCCGTAGCACATGCCGAAGACCGGGGTGCCGGCGTCGAAGAGGGCGCTGTCGAGCGCGGGCGCGCCCGCCTCGTAGACCGACGACGGGCCACCGGAAAGGATGATCGCCTTCGGCTGGCGCGCGACCATCTCGGCGACCGGCATCGTGTGCGGCACGATCTCGGAGTAGACCCGGGCCTCGCGGACCCGGCGGGCGATCAGCTGGGCGTACTGCGCCCCGAAGTCCACCACCAGGACGAGGTCGTGCTCGGCATGGGTCCCCTGGGCCTCCGTCATGGCCGCATCGTAGCGAGATCGGCCCCCACCTCCGACTCCGCGCCGGTCGCACGGACGGCCCGCCGCACCCGTCCGGCCCCGATCGCGACGTAGGCCGCTCCCCCGGCCGCCAGCACCAGCATCGTGCCGGCCAGCACGACCGGGCCCCTCCCCTCCAGCAGGTACGACGGCCGGAGCTGCACCCACGCGACGAGCACCCCGAACATCGGCACCCAGTACCACAGCCCCAGCACCGCCACGAGCAGCGCGGCGACGCCGGTGGCCGCCAGCACGACCGTGGCGGCCGGCACGGTCCAGCCGGCCGCGACCAGGGCGAGGAGCACCGGCACCGAGAGGACCACCACGGCGAGCAGGCGCAGGGCGAACAGCCGTGCGGGTGGGCGACCGGCCACCAGGCTCAGGTCGGGCCACCGGTCCACCATCGGGTAGCCCAGCGCGGTCGCGGTGAGCACCGGGAGGGCGTGCAGGACGGTGGTCCGGTTCTCGACGAGGGGCAGCTCGACGTACACGTCCCCGGCGACGAGGGCGACGCCGGCCAGCGCCCCCGCGACCGCCAGCCCGCCGCCGAGGCCCCAGGCACGGCCCACGGCGAGCGCCCGCCTAGCCGACACCGTCGGGCATCCGGATCGCGGCGAAGTCGCACGTCGAGAGCTGGTGGTAGGTACGGCGCACCCAGGGCGCCTGGACCGCAAGGTCGCTGGTCAGCCAGGCGTAGTCCCCGTCGGCGGGGTCGGGCGTCACGTCGCCGAGCCGGACCCCGATCCACCGGCTGATCAGGTGGCGGGCCTCGAACGGCGGCGGGGCGCCGTCCTCCGAGAAGTCCGGCGCGCAGCGGTGCGGCTTGAGCAGGCTCCAGAACACCGACTGGTCGCTCACCGTGGTGCTGGACTCCTCGTGCGCGAGCAGCCCGACCCAGCCCTCGGCCGCATCACCGTCCAGCCCGGCGGTCTGCGAGAAGCGGGGCGGCAGGGTCACCCCGATCTCCCGCAGCGGCGCGGACAGCCGCTCGGCCTTGGCGCTGAGATCGGCCAGCGGGCGCGGGATCTCCCGGTAGACGCAGACCTCCGGCGTGCGGCCCGCGCAGGTGACCGCGGGATGTGCCACCGGCGCGTAGTGACCGTCGCTGTCGCCGGGCGTCCACGCCCAGCCGAGGGCGAGGAGGACCAGCGCCGCGCCGCCGAGGACCCGGCGTGGCCAGGAGGCCAGCACCAGCGGCCGGTGCGCCAGCGCCAGCACGCACCACGCCAGGCCCACGGCGAGGACCCCGCGCCCCAGCGTGGGGAGCACCTGGAACGTGGCGCCGGCCAGCGAGCCGGCACCGCCGGTGACGAAGGCGGCGGGCATCGGGCCCACGACGGTCCACAGGAACAGCAGGAACACCAGCACCGCCGCCGCGGGCGCCGCCCACGGCCGCCCGCTCCCCCAGCCGATCGCCGCGCCGATCGCGGTCTGGCAGCCGAGGACCAGGCAGGCGGGCAGGAGCACCCAGACGTACTGCGGATAGGCGGGCACCCCTGCCAGGTCGGCGAGCGTGGTCGTGGTGAGGCTGAGCAGCAGCAGCGCCGCGCAGGCCAGCGCCCAGACGCCGAGGAAGGGCTGCAGCCAGCGCAGGGCGTCGTAGCGGCTCTGCAGCAGGACCTCGTGCATCGCCGAGGCCCGCAGGCGGGCGTAGGCGAGGCAGGCGCAGCCCGCCGCCACCGGACCGACCAGCGCGGTGCTGCCCGCACCCCAGTCCAGCGCCTGCTTCCACGAGCCGATCCACTCGGTGCGGCCCAGGGCGTACGCCGCGGCGGCCGCCAGCAGCGCGACCACCTGGAGCAGCAGGATCCGCGGCCCGCCGAGCCACGTGCGCGCGACGCTCATGACCGGGCCCGCGCGATCGTGACGAGGAAGGCCTGCTCGGCGGAGTGCTCGGGCCCGCCGTAGGCGTCGACGAACGCGCCGGTCGGACCCACGTGGAGCAGCCGCCCCGCCTCGAGCACCGCGACCTCGTCCGACATCAGCACCACGTCCTCCATCACGTGGCTGCTCAGCACGGTGACCGTGCTCGTGCCGAGGTCGTCGAGGATCGCCCGCAGTCCCGCGCGCTGCTCCGGGTCGAGACCGGTCGTGGGCTCGTCGAGGAGCAGCACCTCGGGCTCGGTCACCAGGGCGACGGCGAGCGCGAGCCGGCGCTGCATGCCGCCGGACAGCTGACGCACCCGGTCGCGGTCGGCGAGGCCGACCCGCTCCAGGATGGCGGGGTTGCGGGCCCCGGCCACGCGAGCGGGCACGTCGCGCACCCAGCTCGCGTAGCCGAGCGCATCGGCCACCCGCAGCTCCCCCGGCAGGTCGAGCGACTGCGGCATGTAGCCGATGCGGCCCACGACCGTGCGACGGCGCCGACCGTAGAGATCGACGCCGTCGACGGTGACCCGACCCCCGGCGGGTCGACGGCAGCCGGCCAGGGTCCGGAGAAGTGTCGACTTCCCCGCCCCGTTGACCCCGACCAGGCCACACACCCCGGCGTCGACGCCGAACGCGTCGATGGCGACGACGGGGCTCGCGCCGCGCCCGTAGGCGCAGCGCAAGTCCGTGACGGCGATGCTCACCTCAGATGTTGAAGGTGAAGTACGGCTGGCGGCTGCACGGGTCGGGGCTGAGGTACTGGTCCTCGCACGTCTTCACGTGCACCCGGCCGTAGGACGCGCTCCGGCTGGAGTAGTCGTTGGCGTCGTACTGGTCGACCCAGTCGTTGGTGGTGTTGCGCGCGCTCTGGTCCTTGCCGATCTTCGCGCTCCACTGCTCGCCGTTGGGGCTGCTCTCCTTGTAGGAGTACGACGTCTCGGTGTAGGCGCCGCGGTTGTAGCCGTGCGGGTCGCGGTAGAACGTGTGGTTCTTGAGGTACCCGTCCTTCTCGTACGCCGTGCCGAACGCCTTCGCCCGGATCGTGCCGTCGTCGCTGGCGGTCAGCGGCGAGGACGAGGAGTACCACGGCTGCGGATCGGTGGCGAGCGCCGGCGCCGCGGTGGCGAGGAAGAGCAGGGCCACCAGCGTCGAGACGAGCAACGTGGCGACCGAACGGGTCGAAGCAAGCATGAGGAACCCCCCGAGAACGATGCCGGCGACCGTCGCCGGCGGCCACATACTGGTATGGCAATCCCGGTATGTCAACGTCTGTCCGACCGGATGTGGAAAACGCACCAGGACCCGGCCGGGGAGGGAGGGTGGCCGGGTCCTGATTGTCCACGCAGCTGATGGACAGTGCCTGGACCGAGCCCGGGCTTCGGGAGGGAGCGTGATTCCCGGGCTCGGTGAGTTCAACGAGGGCGCGGAGGGCGGGTTACGCCGCGACGGCACAAGTTCTGCACAAAAGGTTCGGGGCGGCCGGGGAGTCCCCGACCGCCCCGTCCCGGGCTCACGTGCCGCTCAGCTGACGCCCACGATCGGCAGCCGCAGGGCGGCCGGCGCGTCGGCGGGCACCACGGGCGCCTTGGGCGCGACCGGCTCGATCCGGGCGTAGGCCCGGCCGAGCGCCGGACGGGCGTCCTCCTCGCCCTTGTTGGGCCAGTACGCCATCGCCCGCTCCGCCTGCGCGGTGATCGTCAGCGACGGGTTCACGCCCAGGTTGGCGGAGATGGTGGAGCCGTCCACGATGTGCAGGCCGGGGTAGTTGAACACGCGCTGGTAGGCGTCGACCACGCCCGTGTCCGGGCTGTCGCCGATGGTGCAGCCGCCGATGAAGTGGGCCGTCAGCGGCCGGTTGAACGGCTCGCCGATGGTCCCTCCGGCCGTGCCCCCGCCCATCACGTCCGCCATCTCGCGCACGGCGTCGTTGGCGACCGGGATCCAGGTCGGGTTCGGCGCGCCGTGGCCCTGCTTGGAGGACAGGATCCACTTGCCGGCGACCCGCTTGGGGAAGGTGGTGATGGAGTTGTCGACCGACTGCATGACCAGGGCGATCACGACCCGCTCGGACCAGTGCTTCACGTCGTAGAGGTCGCGCACGTTGCGGCGCTGCTTCCACAGCTCCTTGAGCCACACCTTCCACCGCGCCTGGTCGCCGTCGCCGTCGGTGAGCACGGTCTGCATCAGCGACATCGCGTTGCTCCCGCGGCCGTAGCGGCAGGGCTCGATGTGCGTGTGCTCGTCGGGGTGCCACGAGGAGGTGATCGCCACGCCGCGGGAGTAGTCCGTCGCGTCGCCGGCCGGGGCGATGGCACCGAGCAGCGACTCGGAGTTGGTGCGCGTCAGGTGACCGAGCCGGTCGGAGACGTCAGGCAGGTCGCCCTCGGACTTGAGGCGGTGCAGCAGCTTCTGGGTGCCGAGCGCCGCCGCCGAGAAGACCACCTGCTCGGCGGTGAACGTCTTGGTCGCCGTACGACGGGAGAGCTTCGCCTTCGTCCAGCGGGTGTCGACCCGGTAGCCGCCGCCGGCCAGCGGGCGGACCCGGGTGACGGTGGTGAGCGGGTGGACCGTCGCGCCGTTCTGCTCGGCGAGGTAGAGGTAGTTCTTGACCAGGGTGTTCTTGGCGTTGTGCCGACAGCCCGTCATGCACTCGCCGCAGTCGGTGCAGGTACGACGAGCCGGGCCCGCGCCGCCGAAGTACGGGTCCGCGACCTCGTCGCCGGCCCGCTGCTCGGGCCCGCCGAAGAACACGCCGACCGGGGTGGGGTGGAAGGTGTCGCCGCGGCCCATCCGGTCCGCGACCGCCTTCATGACCTCGTCCGAGGGCGTCATCTTGGCGTAGGTCGTCACGCCCAGCATCCGCTTGGCCTGGTCGTAGTAGGGCGCCAGCTCCGCCTTCCAGTCGGTGATGTGCGCCCAGGAGGGGTCCTTGTAGAACGGCTCCAGCGGCTCGTAGAGCGTGTTGGCGTAGACGAGGGAACCACCGCCGACGCCCGCGCCGGCGAGGATCAGGCAGTCCTTGACCATGTCGATGCGCTGGATGCCGTAGCAGCCGGCGGCCGGGGCGTAGAGGTACTTCTTCAGGTCCCAGGAGTTGTCGGCGAAGTCGTCGTCCTCGAAGCGCGCACCGGCCTCCAGGACACCGACCTTGTAGCCCTTCTCCGTCAGCCGCAGGGCCGTGACCGAGCCGCCGAAGCCGGAGCCGATGACGAGGACGTCGTAGTCGAAGTCGGTCATCAGGCCCTCCCGAGCTTGTCCATGACGCGCAGCGATGCGGTCATCACCTTGGCGTAGGTCTCGTCCGACATGCCGAGCACCGGCCCGAAGCGGAGCAGGCGCTGGACGGCGACCGACTGCGTCTCGGTGTAGCGGTGGATGCCCTCCGCGCCCTGGCGGCGACCCATGCCGGACTCGCGCATGCCGCCCATCGGGGCGTCGATGCTGGCGAAGGTGGCGCCGAAGGCCTCGTTGACGTTGACCGTGCCGCACTTGATCTGGCGGGCCACGGCGCGCCCGCGGGTGGTGTCGCGGGTGTAGACCGAGCCGTTGAGGCCGTACTCCCCGTCGTTGGCCCGCGCGATCGCGTCGGCCTCGTCGTGGAAGCGGTAGACCGACACGACCGGGCCGAAGGTCTCGTTGCCGAAGCAGGTCATCTCCGGCGTGACGCCCTCGAGGATGGTCGGCTCGAAGTAGTACGGCGCCAGGTCGGGCCGCGCCTTGCCGCCGGCCAGCACGCGGGCACCCTTGGCGACGGCGTCGTCGACGTGGGCGGTGACGGTCTCGAGCTGGTCGGAGGAGATCAGCGTGCCCATGTCGGCGTCCCAGTCGAGGGTCGCGCCCAGGCTCATCGCCTTGGTACGGGCCACGAAGCGCTCCACGAAGCGGTCGTAGACGGCGTCCGCGACGAACATCCGCTCGGTCGAGACGCACAGCTGGCCCGCGTTGGAGAAGCACGCCCGGACGGCGCCCTCGGCGGCGCGCTCGATGTCGGCGTCGCGCAGCACCAGGATGGGGTTCTTGCCGCCGAGCTCGAGCGAGCAGCCGATGAGCCGCTCGGCCGCCTGCTGGGCGATGATCTTGCCGGTCGCGGTCGAGCCGGTGAAGCAGATGTAGTCGGCGCGCTGGATGATCGGCGTCCCGAGCACCCGGCCCGGCCCGGCGACGACCTGCCACAGGTCGCGCGGGAAGCCGGCCTCCTCCAGCAGCTGCGCGCCGAGCAGAGCCGACAGCATCGTCTGCGCGTCGGGCTTGGTCACCACGGCGTTGCCCGCGAGCAGGGCCGGGAGGCCGTCGCACAGCGCCATCGTGAACGGGTAGTTCCACGGCGAGATGATGCCGACGACGCCCTTGGGCACCCGGTTGAGCTCGACCTGGGTGAGCACCGGGACCACGCCCGGACGGCGCTGGGTGTCGAGGTGCTGGTGGGCGGTGCGGGCGTAGTAGCGCGCGGTAAGGGCGATGTGGATCGGCTCGTCGAAGGCGTGCTTGCGGGCCTTGCCGGACTCGAGCTGGATCAGGTCGATGATCTCGGCCTGGCGGTCCAGCACGATGTCGTGCAGGCGGTGCAGGATCCGCGCCCGCTCGTCGATCGAGACCCGCGCCCACGCGGCCTGGGCGACCCGCGCGCGGCGGAACGCCTCGGCGACGTCGGCCTCGCTGGACTGCGGGATGTTGGCGACCGGGGCGCCGTTGATCGGCGAGTGCACCTGCACCGTGGTGCCGGTGGTCGCCAGGATCCGCTCGGTCAGCCGGGCGACGTGCTCCGGCTCCAGGGCGTACGACGCCCGCGGGTCGTGCTCGGGGTCGTGCGGGCCGTCCACGACGGGCCCCTCGGAGGCGCCGGAACCGGAGATCGCTTCGCTCATGGGTACGAGCGTAGGTGACCGCCGTCACCGAATCTACCGATCGGTAGCAGATGTGCTGCTTTACACATCCCATTCTCGTGTCAAGCCGCCGTCCGCGGAGTGACCCGAGGGTCACTTCGGCGTCACATCGGGGTCGCCGAGAGGTAGACCGACTTCGCCTCGGTGTACTGCGCGAGACCCTCGGGACCGAACTCCCGGCCCAGCCCCGAGGCCTTGAAGCCGCCGAACGGGGCGGCGAAGTCCATCGTGTAGGTGTTGATGCCGTAGGTGCCGGTGCGCACCCCGCGGGCCACCTCCAGGCCCGCCTCCGGGTCCGCGGTCCACACCGTGCCGGCGAGGCCGTACTCCGAGTCGTTCGCGATCCGCACGGCGTCGGCCACGTCGTCGTACGGGATCACGGAGAGGACGGGACCGAAGATCTCCTCCTGCGCGATCCGCATCCGGTTGTCGACGCCGGCGAAGACCGTCGGGCGGACGTACCAGCCGCGGTCGAGACCGTCGGGCCGGCCGTTGCCGCCGGTGAGCAGCCGGGCGCCCTCCTCCTGGCCGAGCGCGATGTACTTCTCCACCCGCTCCTGCTGGCGCTGGGCGACCATCGGCCCGATCTCCGTGCTCGGGTCGAGCGGGTCGCCGACCTTCATCGCGCCGATCGCGGCGGCGAGCGAGGCGGCGAAGGCGTCGTGCCGCGCGCGGGAGACCAGCACCCGGGTCTGTGCGACGCAGGCCTGGCCGGAGTTCATCACGCCGAGGAACTTCAGGCCCTCGATCGCGGTCGCCTCGTCGGCGTCGTCGAGGATGATCGCCGCCGACTTACCGCCGAGCTCGAGGGAGACCCGCTTGAGCTGCTGGCCGCAGATCGCGCCGATCGCGCGCCCCGCGGCGGTGGAGCCGGTGAACGCCACCTTGTCGACACCGGGGTGGCGGACCAGGTGCTCGCCGGTCTCGCGGCCTCCCGCCACGATCGAGACGACCCCCTCGGGCACGCCGGCCTCGACGAGCAGCTCGGCCAGCAGGTAGCAGTCGAGCGGGCTCTCCGGCGCCGGCTTGACCACCACCGTGCACCCGGCGAGCAGCGCCGGCACCAGCTTCGAGAGCACCGTGAACTGCGGGACGTTCCACGGCGGGATGGCCGCCACCACCCCCACCGGCTCGTGCCGTACGACGACGTCCGCGCCGAGCGCGCCCGGGCGGGTCGACTCCCAGGGGAACTCCCGGGCGATCGCCAGGAAGGCCTCGATCTGCATCCACGGCGCGGGCGCCTGGGCCAGGTTGCTGAACGAGATCGGCGAACCCATCTCGGTGGAGATGAGGGTCGCCATCTCCTCCAGGCGCGCGGCGTACAGGTGCGAGAGGTTCTGGACGACCTCGATCCGCTCCGCCGGGGCCAGCCGCGGCCACGGTCCCTCGTCGAACGCCCTCCGGGCGGCGGCCACGGCCGCGTCGATGTCGGCGGCCGTGCCCTCGGGGACCCGCGCGACCACCTCCTCGGAGTGCGGCGAGACCACCTCCAGCACGGCGTCGGTGGCGGGCTTCGCCCAGGTGCCGCCGATGAAGAGGGCGTCGCGGTCGAGGGTCATGGGGTCTCCTTCGCAAGGTCGAACCAGTCAGAGAAGCCGGACGGGTCGTGGCGGCCGAGGGAGCCGTGCTCGAACAGGCCCCACCCCTCCGCCCCGTCCGGTACGCCGGCCCCGGGGCCGTGCACGGTGGCGCGACCCACGTGGTCGATCACGCCGAACATCACCCGGCCGGCGACGGCCGGGTCGGTGAGGTCGTAGGTCAGCCGCTCGGTGAACCCCGCGCCCCGCCACATGCCGTGGGTCCAGTCCGAGTCGCCGCCGTAGCCGCCGCCGACGTGGATCGGCACCGCCAGCCGGGACTCGACCTCGAGCACCAGCTCCTCGCCGCGGGGCGTGGTGCAGGTGATCGTGGCGCCGGTGGGCACCCGGGTGCCCGGGGTGTAGCGGATGTCGGCCCGCGGCCAGCCGAGCTGCTCGACCCGGCCGTCGCGCCACACCCGGGTGCAGTCGTTGAGCGTGCGGAAGCCGTCCGGCGTCTCCTGGATGATCAGCACGACGCAGAACTCCTCGAAGCGCATCGGCACGTAGAGCCACCACATGCCCTCGAACGCCGGGTCCGCCGGCTTGCCCGCCGGCGCCGCCTCGCCCACCGGGCGGATCCCCCACGACCGGTCGCGCGAGCCGACCCAGCGGTCCGGGGTCACCGCGATGTCGGTGCCGTCGACGCTGATCGTGCCCTCCCAGGTGCCGACCTGGGCGAAGCGCTGCGCGTCGAGCGTCGTACCGCTGCCCTGGCGCATGACGTGCGGCAGCTCCTGGACGACGTCGAAGGAGCCCTCCCACGACAGGTCCAGCGCGACCCCCTCGGTCTCCTCCAGCACGATCCGCAGGCGGCGCAGCGGCTCGGTGACCTCGATCCGGTAGGCGCCCACCTGCTGGGCCATCCGGTCGGCACCGCGCGGGTCGGCCGCATCGCCCAGGTGCACGGCGGTCTGCTCGTCGCCGCGACGCAGCAGCACGAAGGCGTCCTTGGTGCCGAGGTTCGGGTAGAAGCCCAGCCCGGTGATGAGGAAGATCTCGCCGGTGCGGTCGTGGGCGTTGAGGTAGCAGCGGTCGTAGAAGTTGCGGTCGCTGCTGCCGGCCCAGGCGACGGGGCGCGGCAGCTGGTGGATCGGGAACTCGTCGAGGGGCCCCAGGCCGACGTACTCGTCGTGGAGGCTCATCCGCCGACCTGCTCGAGCAGGCGCTCGAAGAGCGGGCGGTGGTGGAAGACCGACTCCGGGTCCGACGGCACCTCGATCTCGCCGAAGTGGACCTGACGGGCACTGGTGCGCAGGAAGACGCAGCCCCAGTTGACCGCGGCGTGCACGAGGTACCAGGTCAAGTCGCCGGGCGTGACGCCGCTGACCTCGGCGTACGTCGCCACGACGTCCTCGGGCGCCAGGAAGTCCGGCATCCCCGGCAGCCCCAGCATGGTCGCGATCTCCTGGAAGACCTGGTGGGCGAACACCATCCAGGCGATGTCCAGCTCGCGCGGGCCGAGCGTCGCCATCTCCCAGTCCAGGACGGCGACGGGCGCGAAGTCGCGGTACATCATGTTGCCGATCCGGGCGTCCCCCCAGACCAGCACCGGCGTGCCCTCGTCGGCCGGCAGGTTCGCCTCCAGCCAGGCCAGCCCGCGCTCGATGAGCGGCGAGGCGGGGCTGCCGCCGTCGGCGGTGCGGGCGTAGTCGTACCAGGCCCGGGTCTTGGCGAGGTTGCGGGCGAGCGCGGTCTCGCCGGGGTGCCCGGTCACGCCGGGGTCGAGGAAGCCGAAAGTCGTCGCCGCGTCCGGGATCGCGTGGAGCTTCGCCAGCACCTCGACGCTGGTGCGCTGCAGCCGCGCCTGCTGCTCGGGCGAGGCGTCGTAGAGCCAGTTGTCGCCGAAGGGGTAGGGCAGCACGTCCGGCGGCACCGCGCCGTCGAGCCGCTCCATGAGGAAGAACGGCGTGCCGAGCACCGCACCGGTCGGCTCGTTGAGGCCGACGGGCGGGACCGGGACGCCCGCGAGCTCGCCGGCCAGGCGCATGGCGTCGTACTGGTCGGTGAGGCGGTACTCCGGGAACACCGGCAGGTCGCCGGGGGCGGGGGCCACGCGGGCGACGTACTCCTGGGTGGTGCGGACGCCGCCCTCGGTGCTGGTGACGCCGAGCAGCACCGTCTCGCTGGACATGCCGTTGGTCTGGATGCCCTCGTGGACGACGACCTCAGGGTGGGCCCCGTCGGGCAGCACCTCGCCGAGCCACGCGGTCAGCCGGGCGCGCAGGTCGGCCGCGTCGCGACTCGACCGCTGCAGGGTCATGTCGGCGGGTGGGGGTGACTGGGTCACGGCGACCTCCTGGGGCGGCAACAGCCTGTTAGAACGTGTTCTACTTGTCAACGAGGCGTTACGGTACTCCCGGTATCGAAAGAGGGGAAGAGGCCATGGGGAACCCGCGCGCGACCGGCCGCCCCCGCGACCCGCGGATCGAGACCGAGGCCCGCGCCGCCGTACGGTCGCTGCTGACCGAGGGCGGGTACGCCGCCGTCACCGGCGCCGCCGTCGCCGCCCGGGCCGGTACGACGAAGGCCGCCCTCTACCGCCGCTGGCCCGCCCTCCCCCACCTCGTCCACGAGGCCGTCTTCCCCGGCGAGCTCGCCCTCGACCTCAGCCTCGGCGCCGACCTCGCCACCGACCTCGCCGGCGTCGTCCGCGGCGCCCGCGACGCCCTCTGCACCCCCGTCGCCACCGCCGCCCTGCCCGGCCTGCTCGCCGAGATCGGCACCTTCCCCGACCTGCACGCCGCGATGCTGCAACGCTTCGCCGGCGTGTTCGCGGCCCTCGACGAGCGGCTCCGGGTCGCCGTCGCCGCCGGGGATGCCCACCCCGACGCCCGCGCCGACGACCTGCTCCGCCTGGTTATCGGGGCGGTGATCGCCGGGCTGCTGCTCACCCCCGACGCCCCCGGCGCCCTCGACGACCGCTGGGCCGACCGCCTGACGGCGACCCTGGTCCGCAGCCTCCACCCCTGACCTCGCCCGCCAACCTCCTCCCCCGCCGACTTGGGGTTTCCCACCGTCGACTTGGGGTTTCCCACCCGCGACTTGGGGTTTCCCTCCCTCGACTTGGGGTTTCCCTCCCTCGACTTGGGACCTTCTGCCACCGGCTGGTCCCGGAGCGGACGCCGCACGGACGGAAAGTGACAACTCACCGGTGGAAACCCCCAAGTGAACGGTGGAAACCCCCAACTCGCGGGTGGGAAACCCCAAGTCGACGGTGGAAAGTCACAAGTCGCGGGTGGAAAGGCCCAAGTCGAGGGTGCGGTGGGTGGCGGCCAGCGTGGAGGGACGGTGGGAGACGACCAGGAGGGTGCCCTCGTAGGAGCGCAGCAGGTCCTCGACCCGGCCCGCGGCCGCGGCGTCGAGGTCGGCGGTCGGCTCGTCGACGACGAGCACCCGCGGCCGGCGGAGCAGCGCGCGGACCAGGCGCAGGCGGGCGCGCTGCCCCCCGGAGAGCCGTACGCCGGACTCGCCCAGCACGTCGTCGGGCCCGATCGTCCCGGCGAGGCCGACGGCGTCGAGCAGCCGGTCGAGGTCGGCCGGCGTCGCGCCGGTGCCGGCGAGCAGGCCGTCGGCGACGGTGCCGGCGAAGAGGGCCGCATCCTGCTCGACGACGGCGACGGCCGCGCGGAGGTCGGCGTCGGCGATCCGGTCGAGCGGGACGTCGCGTCCGCCGGCGGTCAGGGCGACCACCCCGGCGTCCGGGTCCCACAGCCGCCCGGCGAGGGCGACCACGGTGGACTTGCCGACGCCGGACGGGCCGGTCAGCCCGACGTGCTCACCGGGCGCGAGGACGAGGTCGAGGGCGTCGAGGACCGGGCGGGCGTCGTACCGGAAGGCGACGGCACGGAAGGCCAGGCCGAGCGGTCCGTCCGGGAGGGCGACGGCATCGACGACAGGTACGACGACCGGCGGCCGGACCAGCTCGGTGCGCACCCGCTCGGCGCTGGCGACGAGCGGCTGGAGCTGGGCGATGGTGGCGGCGGCGTCCGCGGCGGGGGCGATCGTGACGAGGGCGAGGACGACGAGGGCCGCCGCCCCCTCGGCCGGTACGTCGCCGAGCGCGACCACCACCAGCACGGCGGCCGCCGCGAGCATCGTCACCGCCTCGCGGAGCCCGCCGAGCAGGCGGGTGAGCACCTCGACGCGTCCGGCGGCGCGGGCGGCGGCGGCGCCGTGTGCGGCGATCTCGTCGCGCACCCGGCCGCCGAGTCCGTAGCCGAGCACCTCGCGCAGCCCGCCGAGCACGTCGACGACGCGGCCGGACAGGTCGCTCGTCAGCTCGGTCGCCTCGGCCCCGAGGGCGCGCAGCCGGGCCCGGCCGAGCCAGGAGGTCCCCGCCACGACGAGCAGCGCGAGCAGCACCACGCCGGCGAGCACGGGGTCGACGAGGGCGAGCAGCACCACTCCGAGCAGCGCGTTGACGACGGCCGCGACGAGCTGGGCGACCGTGTGGGCGTAGAAGAACTCCAGCCGCTCGGTGTCGGTGAGCGCGGTGGCGGCGGCGTGGCCGGTGTTCTCGCGACGGCGGGTGGGCAGCGCGACGGCGTACCGGTCGAACAGGGCGGTCCGCAGCCGCGCGAGCACCCGGAAGGCCAGCGCGTGCGAAGCGTCCATCTCGACCCAGGTGAGCAGCGCGCGGAGCAGCACCAGTCCGGCGAGGAGCAGCCAGCCGGCGACGCCGGGGGTGGTGCCGAGGACCACCGCGTGCCCGACGACGTACGCCGAGCCGACGGCCAGCCCGCCGAGGGTCACCAGGCTCAGCGTGACCACCGCGACGGTCGTCGCGATCGGCCGCCGCTCGTGCCGCAGCTCCGCGCCGAGGGCACCGAGGGCGCTCATCGCGCGGCTCCCAGCGCGGGCCGGAGGCGGCCGTCGTGCAGCTCGAGCACGCGGTCGACACCGTCGAGCGACTCCTCGCGGTGGGCGACCACCACGACGATCCGGTCCTGCGCGAGCCGGGCCAGGGTGGCGGTGACGGTCGCGGCGGAGACGGCGTCGAGGGCGCTGGTGGGCTCGTCGGCGAGGACGACGGGCCGGTCGGCCACGATCGCGCGGGCCAGGGCGAGCCGTTGGCGCTGGCCGCCGGAGACGTTGGCGCCCGCGGCGGCGACGGGGGTGTCGATGCCCTGCGGCATGGCCTGGACCTCGGCGAGGATGCCGGCGTCGGCGCAGGCGCGCAGCACCTCGGCCTCGGTGGCGTCGGGCCGCCCGGCGGCGACGTTGTCGCGCACGGTGCCCTCGAAGAGCAGGGGTCGCTGGGTGACCACGGCGACGTCGGCGGCGCGGACCGGACGCCCGTCGCAGTGGACCCGGCCGCGGTCCGGGGCGAGGTGGCCGAGGACGAGGTCGAGCAGCGTGCTCTTGCCCGCGCCGCTGGGTCCGACCAGCGCGGTGACGGTCCCCCGCTCGAACCGCGCGTCGACCCCGTCGAGGACCGGCGCTCCCGCGGTGTAGGCGAAGGCGACGTCCTCCAGCACCAGGGCGGACGGCCGGGGAGCGAGGACCGGGAGGTCGTCCGCGCCGGGCCGGGGTGGCGCCGCGTCGGCGCCGAGCGCACGCAGGCCGGCGGTGGCCGACGTACCGAGGTAGCCCGCGTGCCAGGCCCGCGAGAGCTCGCGCACGGGCCGGAACGCCTCACCGGCCAGCAGCAGCACGAGGTACGTCGAGGTGGGCGTGCCCCCGTCGACGACGGCGACCACCACCGCGGCGAGGCTGCCGCCCTGGACGGCGAGGTCGATCAGGGCGGTGTCGAGCAGCGAGACCCGCATGACCCGCACGGTGGCGCGGTGCAGGGCGGCGGTGCGGGCCGCGATCCGTGCGCGGGTGGCGCCGACCGCGCCGAGCACGCGGAGAGTGGTCATCCCGCGCAGCGCCTCCAGGAGGTCCGAGCCGAGCGCCTCGTAGGAGTCCCAGTGGTCGAGGGAGCGGCGGGCCATGAGCCGCTTCCAGCCGAGGGGGCCGAGGACGGCGGCGAGCAGGGCGATCCCGACGAGCAGGCCGGCGAGCGGGTGCACGAGGACCAGCAGGACGACGACGACCGGCGCGAGCACGAGGACCTGCGCGAGGGCGGGCAGGTAGCGGGTCACGTACGCGTCGACGCCGTCGACACCCTCGACGAGGGTGGCGCGCAGGGCCCCGTCGCGCCGGGCCGGGTCGTGCAGGGCGGCGGGGACGAGGGCCCCCGCGAGGGCACGGTCGCGCAGGTCGACCCGGACCGCGCCACCGAGCCGGGCCGCGGCGCGGGCCTGGCCCGCGACGAGGAGCCAGCGCGCGGCGACGAACGCGGTGACGGCGAGCGCGGCGGTGACCGCGCCACGACGGTCGCCGGACACGACGGCGGCGAGGGCGTGCGCGAGGAACCACGCCTGCGGGAGGTACGACGCCCCGATCGCCAGCTGCAGTCCGGCCGTCACCAGCCACGACCGCCGGTGCCACCGCGCCACCTCGAGCAGGGTCCGGTCGAGCATCATGCGGCGTCCTCCAGCAGGGCGAGGGCGTGCAGCAGCGGGGGCGTGCCGGAGGGCAGGACGAAGCCGGAGACCGGGCGTACGCCGACGCCGGACGCGACCGCGTCGTAGCACGCGCGGGCCGCCTCGCGGTGTGCCCGCCACAAGCCGGTGTAGTCGGCGAGCGCGGGGCGTTCCCAGCAGCGCACGGCGGTCGCGCCGCGGACCCAGTCCTGGCCGCTCTGGGCGGCCGGCGCGGCGGCCTCGGGGCAGCCGGCACCGGCCGCGAACCGGGCGAGGGAAGGACTCCGCCGCGCCCCGAGAACGGCGCGGCGGAGCGGATCGACGGCCCAGCCCGGCGGCAGGTCGACGCGGGCCAGGGCCAGCTCGGGCACGAGCCCCCGGCGCAGCCACCAGGCGGTGTCCGAGGCCCGGGAGACACCCAGGTCGCTCCGTACGGCGCCCATCTCGGTCGTGGCCGGCTCGGCCCCGGGGACGACGAAGCGGACCGCCTCCACGGCGTACGCCGCGTCCGCGACCCACAGCGGCCAGGCCCGGTGCCGGTAGCGCCCGAACGTCCGGCCCGGCTGCACGCTGACGACGAGCGCCACCCGCGGCCCGTCGGGCACCTCACCCGGGCGCCGCAGCAGCCCGTCGGCACCGAGCACGTACCGCCCCGGACGCAGCGCGCTGTCCGTGCCGGCGGGAACGAGCACGTGCCACTGGACGGGGTACGCCGCGCCCGCGGACGGCACCGCGCGGCGCGGCACCGCGCTCGGGGTGCCGTCGGCACGGAGGTGGTGGCCGCGGGCCCCCCAGAGGTCGGCGAGGAGGGCGGCCTCCGCGCTGCCGGGTGGGGCGGGCACGGCGCCGGCCCGCGCCCAGGGGTTGGTCCGCGGGCCGGGCGGCAGCGGCGGACCGGGCACCTCGGCGGTGAAGGCGCGGGCGAGCAGGGACGGGACGGGCACGGGGCTCCTACATGTGCGGCGGCGGGCAGAGCGCCAGCGGGTCGGTGGGGTCGGCGAGCGGCCACCCGCGGCGCCGGGCGGCGTCGTCGAAGCGCTCCATGCCGAGGTAGCGGAAGGCGGCGGGGGCGTTGGGCACGAGCCCGGTGACGAGGGTGCGGACGACGCGGAGCGAGGTCTGCGCGACGTCGCGGGTGGTGAGGTCGCGGGTGAGGACGCGGTGGCCGCCGGCGTGCAGGGCGCGGCGTACCGCCGCGAGGTCGGTGGGCTCGACCTCGTCCACGGCGACGCACGACCCCGGCTCGGTGAAGCGCCGGGCGAGCCGGTGGGTGCGGGGGTCGAGCCAGACCTGCACGTGCGCGCCGAGGTCGCGCACCCGCGCGAAGTCGGGGCCGGCGACGTCGAGGTAGTCCCGTGCCGGGCGGTGCTCCAGCATCAGGCCCTGCGCCATCAGCCCGGCGCCGACGGCCTGGAAGACCCAGCCGTCGGCCTCGACGGTGCCGAGGGTGTAGATCCACGTGTGCACGGCCTCCAGCACCGCCTTGCGCGCGGCGCGCACCGGGTCGGTGGAGGCGGAGAAGCCGGCGGCGAAGACGCCGGTCTCGCGGTCCCGCACCAGCGCCGCCATCGCCGGCGCGAGCTCGCTCGGCATCCGCACCAGGTGCACGTCGAGGGGCGCACCGGCGAGGTCGTCGAGGAGGCCGGGCACGGACGCCAGGTCGATCCCGGTCGCCGGCCCGCCGTGGTGCCACCAGACCTCCAGCGCGTCCCGCTCGACGACCTCGAGCAGGCCGCGGTCGTGCGCGTCCTCGGCACCCTGGCCGGTCGCGATCCCGGCGTAGTTGAGGTGGTGCACCCGTGGCAGGTGGCGGAAGCGGCGCTGCCGCCAGTTGAGCCCGACCAGCGAGTGCGGTGCCCAGAGGTCGCGCGGCTCGCCGTCGAGGGGACGCTCGGTGCACCGCGACCACAGGGTCGGTACGTCGGCGCGCAGCTCGACGTACGGGAAGGCCTCCCGCGCGAGCTGCGCGGCGCTCCACCGCGGGAGCTCGTCGAGCCCCACCACCGGCAGGCCGGCGGCGCTCAGCTCGGCGTGGGTGCCGGTCCGGTACTCCCCCGGGTCGAGCTCGCCGGGCACGAAGTTGCCGCAGTAGCGCTCGACGCCCTCGGCGATGGCGGCGATCCGGGCGCCCGCGGGGTCGCCGAAGGTGGTGCCGAGCGAGACCCGGTCGGCGGGCCAGTCGCCGAGCCAGCGGGCGTCGGCGACCTCGGCGGTCAGCGAGGTGTAGCGGTGCGGCGCGCGGTCGGGGCGCAGCACCTCGCGGACCCGCCGGATCACCCCGGTGACGGGGTCGACGAGCTCCTCGGCGTCGAGGACGGGCGAGGCGGTGGTCATGCGGGCACCTCCGTGCGGTCGCGGAGCCAGGCCAGCATCCGCGGGCCGGGCGAGGAGCCGGTGCCGATGCCGAGGTCGTGCCCCCAGGGGCCGCTCAGCAGGTCCGCACCGGTCGCGGCGGCCAGCGCGCGGGCGTGGTCGTCGAAGGGGTCGGTGTCGCCGGTGACGACGAGCAACGGGACGCCGGCGTAGCGGTCGAGGTCGACGGGGTCCGCGGCCCACAGCCGCTCCCAGGCGGCCCGGCGCACCGCGTCCCAGCCGAGGAAGGCGGGGACGGCGAGCGGGCCCTCGGCATCGGCGACCGCGGTGGCCGCCGCGAGCCGCGCCGGGGCCAGCGCGGGCTCGTCGGTGCGGGTGAAGCCGTGGATCGTCCACCACCCGATCCGGTCCCGGTGCCGGGGTACGCCGGCCCGCGACCGGGCCGTCTCGTGCAGCCCCAGCGCGGGGACCGCGGCGACGACGCCGGCCACGAGGTCCGGCACCGTGCGGGCCGCCTCCAGCGCGGCGTGGGCCTCGTAGGACGCGCCGTAGAGCAGGTACGGCCCGGGGATCCCGGCGGCGGCGAGGCCGCGCAGCGTGGCGGCGCCGTCCTCGGCCTCGTGCCGGTAGGGCACCCACGCACCGGGGGCGCGGTGCCGCCCGCGGACGTCCTCGACCATGCAGTCGAGGCCGCGGCGCGCCAGGGAGCGGGCCAGGTCGTGGTGGCGCCGGGCGTCGTAAGGGGTGCGGACCAGGACCAGACCGCGGCGCTCGCCCTCGGCCCGGACGAGGTCGCTGGACCTCACGCGGGCTCCCGCGGCGCGGGCTCGTCGAATCCGAGGACGGTGTGCGCGTGCGCGCGCAGGTCGGGCTCGAGGATCCACAGCGTGCGGCGGTGGGCGGCGACCTCGGGGGCGTCGGCCGCCCAGTCCGCGAGGACCGTGAGGCAGCGCGCGGCCGCGACCGCGCGGAGCGGGGCACGCAGCGGCCGGGTCCGCACCGGGGCGGCCAACCAGGCCGCGAGCTCCGGGGCGGCGGGCGCGGCGGCGAGCCGTCGGCGTCGTACCTGGTCGGGGGTGGGCTCACTCCCGTCCAGCGCCAGCGGCAGCAGGTGGAACTGCTCGCCCTCGCGGTGTCCGCGCAGCACCGGCGTCGCGGAGTGCGGCCACCGGTCGTCGTCGCGGGGAGCGTCACGCACGTCGAGGACGAGGTCGGCGCCGTCGGCGCAGACCTCGGCGCCGCTGCGGCGCAGCTCGGCGGCGAGCAGGCGACTGAGCCGGTCCCGCCCCGGTACGGCGATCCGGCGGCGCCCGGCGGGCCACCGGGTCGCGGCGGCCGCGCGTTCCCGCTCGGCGAGGACGTCGCCGACCCGGCCGAGGTAGCGGCGCAGGGCCCGGCCGCGGCCGTCCGGCACCTGGTGCAGCCGCAGGAACCGGCCCTCGGGGGTGCGCAGGGCGGGCGGCTCGCCGAGCAGCACGTGGCCGCCGCGTCGCAGGGGACGGGGTGCAGTGGGGGTCATCGGGGCTCCGAGAGGTGAGGGGCCGAGCGGCGGTACGCCGGGCCGCAGGGCGCGGCCCGGCGTACCGCCTGGGGGCTCAGTCGAAGGGGTTCTCGACCAGAGCGTTGGAGTGCGAGGCCGAGAGGTGGGCGAGCTGCTCGGTCTCCTGGATGTCGCTGACGATCGCGTCGTTCATGACGAATCTCCTTCTGTGATGGGGTTTCCGGCCCCGAGAGGCCGGCCCGCAGGGTGCGGGCGGCGCCCACCCTAGACGATAATGATTCTCATTCTCTAGTAGGGTCTCCCGCCATGACCTCCCCGCTGCTCCTCGCCGACCACCGCGCCGGGTGGTGGCGCGTGCTGTCGGACGACGGCGAACCGCTGACCGACCCGGCACCCGCCCACCTCGCCGAGCACGCCGGCGTCCTGCGCCTCCCGGGCACCGCGCCCGGAGGCCTGCGCGCGCTGTTCGCCGACGACCGCGCCGGCACGCTCGTCGGCGTCGGCGGCGCGCTCGCCGTACCGGTCGCGATCCCGGCGGAGCACCTGGCCGCCGACCCCGAGGGCCGGTACGTCGCCTGCAGCACCGGCCTCGGCGCGTCCTTCACACCGTGGAGCGACCTGCTCACCGTCGCCGACCTGCGCACGGGCGCGGTGACCCGGGTGCGGGTCCGGGTCGGCGAGCCCGGCGTCGCGGTCGTCCGCGACGTCGAGACCGGCGTCCCCACCGTCGTGCTCCGCCACCGCGAGCCCGGCGAGGTGGAGGCGATCCCCGTGCCCGCCGTGCTCGCCGCCGGCCCGCACTGCCCGGTCGTGCGCGGCGCCCGGCTCGCGACGACCGGCGACCTGGGGCACGGCGACGCCGTCGACCCGGTGACCGGCGTCGTGCACCTGGCGACCGAGGCGGGCATCGAGCGCTTCGTCGTCGCCGACGGCACGCCGCGCCGGCAGGAGACCTGGCCCTGGCCGGCGCCCGGGCGGGCGTACTTCCTGCGCTTCGACCCTGCCACCCGGCGCGTCGCCGCGGCCCTGCGCGCCGGCGACGACCCCCGTGCCTGGCACACCTGGCGCAACCACGTGGCGACCTGGGCGCCGGACGGCACGCCGGACGTGGCCGCCACCGGCGACGGCCTGGTCTTCCGGCCCGACGTGCACGCCGGGACGCTGGCCTGGACCGTCGTGCACCCCGACGGCGACCGGCTGGTCGTCGCGGGCCCCGACGGGACGCGCGAGACCGAGCTGCCCGCCATGAGCGCCGGGCCGCGGCCCGGCGCGACGCCCTGGGACGCGGTGGAGGGCCGGCCCGCCCAGCGTCGCGCGGTGGCGCTCCTCGGGGCCGCGACCGCGGCCGTCACGCGCGGCGGCGACGGCGAGCTGCACCTCGTCGGTCCGGGCGGGATCACCCGGACCGTCGCCGTCGGCAGCCCCCTCGACGAGGGCGGCCACCTCGCCGCGCTCGCGGCGGCACCGCCCGCCGAGGTCGACGGGATCGGCCGGTGAGCCGGTCGTCCGCCGCCCTCGCCCGGGCCGAGGCCGTGGCCCGCCCCGGCCTGCCGTTCGGCGGCTTCCGGGTCTCCCGCCCGGCGGGCGCCCGGCTGCCCGTCGTCCTCGACGCCGCCGGGCGGCTGGTCCACGACCCCGGCGCCCGCATCCAGCGCGCCAGCGCAGCGCCCGACGGCCGGACCCTGGCGCTGGAGGTCGCCGACGACGGCACCGAGCGGGGGCGCCTGGTCCTCGTGCGCGGCGGTGCGGTGCGCGACGTCCCGCTCCGACTGCGGTACGCCGCCCACCGCTGGGTCGACGATCACCTCCACCTCACCGACACCGACGGCCGCCACTGGCGGGTCGGTCCCGACGGGGACGCCGAGCCCGCCGAGCCGCCGGCCGCGCCGGAGCCCGCGCGGCGGGTGCCGGGGGCGGTGCACGCCGTCACCACCGCCGACGGTGTGCTCGCCCACACGGTCGAGGCCGGACACTCCGTGCTGCTCGACCTCGACACCGAGCACCGGCTCCGCCGACGCATCCCCGTCAGCACCGACACCCGCGTGCGCACCGTCACCGGGCTCGCCTGGGACGCGGGCGTCGCCTGGGTGCGGGTGGAGGGACCGGCGGAGCCGCCCGTCGTCGTACCGCTGGCGGAGGTGGGCGACCTGCCCGAACCGCCCCGGCCGAGCCGGCTGGTCCGCGTCGACGGGATCGAGCTGGTGGTCACCGGCGAGGGGCCGCGCCTGGTGGAGGTGTACGGCGGTTTCGGGCTGGTCGAGCTCGCGGGGTACGAGCCCTCGGTCCCCGCCTGGTGCGCCCTCGGCGGCCAGCACGTGACGGCGCGGGTCCGCAGCGCACCCGGCGCGGCGAAGGCCGGCACCGTGGCCGACGCGGTGCGCGTCGCGCGCCACCTCGGCGACCCGGTCGTCCTGGCCGGTGCCTCCCACGGCGGCCTGGTCGCCGCCTCCGCCGCCCTCGCCGAGCCCGGCCTGGTGGCGGGCGTGGCCTGCACGGCCGCCCCGCTCGACCCGTTCCGGATCGCGGAGCACCCCCTCGGAGCGGCCTGGGCCGAGGAGGTCGGCGACCCGGCGGACCCGGCGGTGCGGGCCGCGATGGAGGACTACGCGCCGCACCTGCGGGCCGCGCGCTGGGCCGCCGGGGCGCCGTACCCGCGCTTCCTGCTGACCACCTTCGACGAGGACGCCCGGGTCTCCCCCGGCCCCACCGACCGGTTGGCCGCCGTGCTCGCCGCACGGGGCGCGGCGGTGGAGCGGGTCCGGCGCCCGGCGATGGGGCACGGCGGGAACGCCCTCGACGACGTGCACGCCTTCGCCGCATCCGTCCTCGACTTCGCCCTCGACTGCACCCTCGACCGCCCGCTCGACCGCACAGGAGCCCCATGAACCGCCGCCATCGCCTCCGGGCGCCGCTGCTCACCGTCGGATCGGCGCTCGCGCTGGTCGCGGTGCTGATGACCTCCGCGTCCACCGGCACCGTCGACCTCGGCGCCACCGACGCCGCCCGGCTCACCCTCGGCCACCTGCTGCCGGGCATGCCGTGGATGAGCGACGGCAGCTACACCCCGCTGCAGGACCAGGTGGTCTGGCAGTTCCGGCTCCCGCGGGCACTCCTCGCCGCGCTGGCCGGTGCCGGCCTCAGCCTCGCGGGCGTGTTCCTGCAGACCTCGGTGCGCAACCCGCTGGCCGAGCCGACGATCCTCGGCGTCTCCTCGGGCGCCAGCGTCGGTGCGGTCGGCGTCGTCGTGCTCGGCGCGGCCGGCACCCTATCGATCAGCACCGCCGCCTTCGCCGGCGCCGCCGTCGCGACCGTCGCGGTCTTCCTGTTCGCACAGAAGAACGGGCGGATCGCGCCGCAGCGGCTGATCCTGGCCGGGGTCGCGCTCGGCACGCTGTTCAGCGCGGTCACGTCATACCTCACGCTGACCACCGACGCGCAGAACGTCTTCAGCCTGATGTTCTTCCTGCTCGGCTCGGTCTCCGCGGCGACGATGTCCAGCCTCGTCGCACCCGCGGTCGCCCTGGCCGTCGGGATCGTCGTCGCCTGCTGCACGCTGCGGGCGATGAACGCCCTCGCCGTCGGCGACGAGTCCGCGCTCGCGCTCGGCATCCCCGTCAACCTGGTGCGCACGGTGCTGCTGCTCACCGCCGCCCTGCTCACCGGCGCCGTCGTGTCGGTCGCCGGCAGCATCGGCTTCGTCGGGCTCGTCGTCCCGCACGTCGCCCGGCTGCTCGTCGGCCCCGACCACCGGCGCCTGGTCCCGCTCAGCGTGGCCGGCGGCGCACTCTTCCTGTGCTCGGCCGACCTCGTCGCGCGCACGGCGAGCGCGCCCGCGGAGGTGCCGCTCGGGATCGTCACCGCCCTCGTCGGCGCCCCCTTCTTCCTGTGGCTGATGCGCGGCCACGACGCCGACGCGCAGGGGATCGGCCGATGAGGCTCACCGTCGAGGCGCTCACCGTCGCCCGCGAGGGGCGGCCCGTCGTGAGCGACGTGTCACTCGACGTACCTCCGGGCAGCGTGGTGGGCCTGCTCGGCCCCAACGGCAGCGGGAAGTCCACCCTGCTGCGGGCCTGCTTCCGCGCCCTGCGGCCGGCGTCCGGGCGGGTGCTCGTCGACGGCACCGACCTCGCCGGGCTCTCCCGCCGGCTGATCGCCCAGCGGATCGGCGTGATGACCCAGGAGCCGCCGGACGAGGTCGGGCTGAGCGTCGCGGCCACCGTCCTGCTCGGTCGTACGCCGCACCAGCGCGGCTTCGGCCGCGACAGCGCCGAGGACCGCCGGCTCGCCGCGGACGCGATGGCCCGGGTCGGCGTCGACCACCTCGCCGACCGGCTCGTGCACACGCTGTCCGGCGGCGAGCGGCAGCGCGCGCTGCTGGCCCGTGCCGTCACCCAGCAGGCCGGCCTGCTCCTGCTCGACGAGCCGACCAACCACCTCGACCTCGCCTACCGGTTCGAGCTGATGCGCCTGGTGACCGGCCTCGGCGTCACCGCCGTCGTCGCGCTGCACGACCTCGAGCTCGCACTCGCCTACTGCGACCAGGTCGCCGTCCTCACCGCCGGCCGCCTCGTCGCCGCCGGCCCGCCCGCCGAGGTGCTCACCCCCGACCTCGTGCGCGACGTCTTCCGCGTGCACGCCACCCCGACCGTCCACCCGGCCACCGGCCGGAACCACCTCCTGCTCACCCACCACGAAGGAAGCTCATGAACCACCGCCTCACCCTCACCCTCTCCTCCACGCTGGCCACCGTCCTGGTCGGCGGGCTGGCCGCCGGCTGCGGCAGCGGCGTCGCCGACGACACCGAGCCGGCCGCCGCCTCGGGCGGCTACCCGGTCACCGTCGAGAACTGCGGCACCGACCTGCGCCTGGACCACGCCCCGCAGCGGATCGTCGGCCTGATGCCCTCGCAGACCGAGCTGCTCGTCCGGCTCGGTCTCGCCGACCGCCTCGTCGGCCAGGCGCAGACCGCCACCCACGACCTGCCCGCGGACGTGGCGGACGAGGTCGCCGACGTACCCGTGCTCAGCACCACCACCCCGCCCGCCCGCGAGGACCTGCTCGCCGTCGCCCCGGACGTCGTGGTCGCGCCGACGATGTACGAGTTCACCGCCGAGCAGGGCTTCGCCACCCTCGAGCAGCTCCGTGCGGCCGGCGCGGTCGGCTACGTGGCCGCGGGCGGCTGCCCCGATCGTCGTACGACGGCGACGGTGGACGACCTCTTCACGGACATCGCCGCCCTCGGCACCCTCTTCGACGCCACCGACGAGGCCGACCGGCTCACCGAGGAGGGCCGCGCCCGGCTCGCCACCGTGGCCGAGGCGATCGAGGGCGAGGACCGGCCCACCGTCGCCCAGCTGTACGTCGAGGGCAGCTCCGTCTCCGCGATCGGCGCCGGCGTCGAGCACGACATCATCGACGTCGCCGGCGGGGACAACGTGTTCTCGCCCGACGAGCCGCTGTTCGACGACTTCTTCGCCGCCGTCATCTCGCCCGAGGAGGTCGTCGCCCGCAACCCCGACGCGATCGTCTTCGGGGTCACCGGCGCGGCCCACGAGAAGCAGGTCCGGGCCTACCTGAGGAAGACCTTCCCCGCCGTCACCGCCGTCGCCGAGGACCGGCTCGTCGCCGTACCGGCGTCGGACATGTATCCCGGCACCCTCGGCAACATCAGCGCCGTCGAGACGATCGCGAAGACCCTCTACCCCGACGCCCTCTAGCCCCTCTAGCCCCTCCCCTCGACTTGGGGTTTCCCACCGTTGAGTTGGGGGTTTCCACCCGCGACTTGGGGGTTTCCACCCGCGACTTGGGGGTTTCCACCCGCGACTTGGGGGTTTCCCACCGTTGAGTTGGGGTCTTCCGCACGTGCACGAACCACCAACTCAACGGTGGAAACTCACGACTCGCGGGTGGAAAACCCCAACTCGACGTCGGCGACGGCCACGCCCTCCTCGTCCCCCAACCGGGCGAGGGGCGTGGCGTCGGGGCCGTAGACCGCCGAGCAGCCGATGAAGCCCGGGCCGGCCAGCCCGGCGACGACGACCGGGAAGCCGTGGTCGAGGGCGCGGGCGGCGTAGGTGACGTCCATCCGGCGGGCGCCGCCGGGGAAGTACGCCGCCGAGCAGAGGTACCCGACCGCACCGGCCGCCGCGGCCTCGGCAGCATGCGCGGGGACGCTCCCGTCGCGGCACACCGACAGCGCGAGCGGGTGGCCGTCGACGTCGAGCAGCACCGGGCCCGTCCCCGGCACGAACCAGGTCGGCTCGTCCCCGTCGAGATGCTGCTTGTCGTACGGCGCCCTGGTGGTCCCGTCCGGCTCGACGACCACACTCGCGAGCGTCCGGCCGTGCGGACGCCGCAGCGCGGCCGACGCCACCACCGTGGTCCCGCCCGCGGCCGCGGCTGCCCGGAGCGGGTCGAGCACCGGGCCGGCCAGGTCGTCGGGGGTGGGCAGGACGCCGGCGAACACGCGCGCGTCGTACCCGGTCAGGAAGGCCTCGGGCAGCACGACCACCCGCGCCGCCGCCTCCCGCACGAGCCGGGCGGCGGTGGCGACGTTGGAGGCGAGATCGCCCGGACGGGCCCCGGCCTGCGCCGCGGCGAGGCGCATCGTGACCACCTGGTCAGTGGGCGACGATCTCGATGCGCTGGAACTCCTTGAGCTCGGTGTAGCCCGTGGTCGCCATCGAGCGCTTCAGGGCACCGACGAGGTTCATCGTGCCGTCGGCGACGCGCGAGGGCCCGAACAGGATCTCCTCGATCGTGCCGACCTGCTCGAACTGCACCCGCTGGCCGCGCGGCAGGTCCGCGTGGTGCGCCTCGGCACCCCAGTGGAAGCCGCGGCCCGGAGCGTCGGTCGCGCGGGCGAACGGCGAGCCCACCATGACCGCGTCCGCACCGCACGCGATCGCCTTGGCGAGGTCGCCCGAGGTACCGATCGAGCCGTCGGCGATGACGTGGACGTAGCGGCCACCCGACTCGTCGAGGTAGTCACGGCGGGCGGCGGCGACGTCGGCCACCGCGCTCGCCATGGGTACGGCGACGCCGAGCACCGTGCGCGTGGTGTGCGCCGCGCCGCCGCCGAAGCCGACCAGGACACCGGCCGCACCGGTGCGCATCAGGTGCAGCGCGGCCTGGTGGGTCGCGCAGCCGCCGACGATGACGGGGACGTCGAGCTCGTAGATGAACTCCTTGAGGTTCAGCGGCTCCGCCTGGCTGGAGACGTGCTCGGCGGAGACCGTGGTGCCGCGGATGACGAACAGGTCGACGCCCGCGTCGGTCACCGTCTTCGCGAACTCCTTGGTCCGCTGCGGCGACAGCGAGCCCGCGACCGTCACGCCCGCCTCGCGCATCTCACGGAGTCGCTCGGTGATGAGCTCGGCCTTGATCGGCTCGTCGTAGATCTCCTGGAGCCGACGGGTGGCCTCGACGCCCTGCAGGCCGGCGACCTCCTCGAGGAGCGGCTCGGGGTCGTCGTACCGAGTCCAGAGGCCCTCGAGGTTGAGCACCCCGAGACCGCCGTGCTGGCCGAACTCGACGGCGGTCTTCGGCGACATCACCGAGTCCATCGGCGCGGCCAGGATCGGCAGCGAGAAGCGGTAGGCGTCGATCTGCCAGTCGACGCTGACCTCCTCGGGGTCGCGCGTGCGCCGGGAGGGCACGATCGCGATGTCGTCGAAGGAGTACGCGCGGCGGGCCCGCTTCGCCCGGCCGATCTCGATGTCGCTCACCGGAGAAGGGTACCGAGAGCGACCCTCGGGCCTCAGCGCAGGACGGCCCCGAGGTCGATCGTGACGGTGCCGTGCTCGCCGAGCGGTACGTCGGCGGTCGGAGCGGCGGAGACGCGCGTCTTCGGCTCCCCCGGCACGATGGAGCCATGACAGCACGTCCCCTGCGTCGGCTCGGCTTCCTCACCATCGGCCTCTTCGACCCCGCCGACCCGCGGCCCGGGCACGAGAGCACCCTGCGGCTCATCGAGCTCGGAGAGCGGCTCGGCCTCGACTCGGCGTGGCTGCGGCACCGGCACCTGCAGCACGGCATCTCCTCACCGGTCGCCGTACTGGCCGCCGCGAGCCAGCGGACTCGCCGCATCGAGCTCGGCACCGCGGTCACGCCGCTGGGCTGGGAGAACCCGCTGCGGGTCGCCGAGGACTGGGCCACCGTCGACGTACTGTCGGACGGCCGGCTCAACCCCGGCTTCAGCGTGGGGCCGCCGATGCAGTGGGAGCACGTGCGCGACGCGCTGTACCCCGACACCGCCGACATCGAGGACTTCACCTACGCGCGCGTCGAGCGCGTGCTGTCGCTCCTCCGTGGTGACCGGGCGTCGTCGTTCGCCGGCACCCAGGGCATCGAGACCTTCTCCGAACGCGTGCAGCCGCACTCCCCGGACCTCATCTCCCGCTGCTGGTACGGCGGTGCGTCGGTCGCCTCCGCGCGCTGGGCCGGCACCCAGGGCCTGAACCTGCTCACCAGCAGCGTGGTGAAGGCCGAGGACCACGAGCTCACCGGCGACGGCGACTTCGGCCGCATCCAGCGCCTCCACATCGACGCCTTCCGGTCCGCCCACCCCGACGGCGAGCGCGCCCGGGTCTCCCAGGGGCTGGTGGTCATCCCGACCGACTCGGCGACGCCCGACCAGCGCGAGCGGTACGCCGCCTACGCCGCCTCCCGGTTGGAGCGCACCCGGCAGCCGCAGGGCCCGGGGCGGCTGCTGTTCGCGCCCGACCTGGTCGGTCCCAGCGACGAGCTGGCCGAGCGGCTGCGAGCGCACCCCGGCTACCAGGCCGTCGACGAGGTCGCGTTCGCGCTTCCGTTCACCTTCGGAGACGCGGACTACGAGCAGATCGTCACCGACCTCGCGACCCGGTTGGGGCCGGCGCTGGGGTGGAGCCCAGCGGGGTGAGCCGTTCGGCCCGCCATGCGGCCGCCGGCCCTTGTAACTCCGTGTTGAGGTTCCAAAACCCGGGTCACAACGCCCAGGTAGAGGCAACAGCACCCGGGTAGTTGCGTCGGGGGCGACCCGCGCGCCGTACCGCTCCCGGCTCGGGCTCCCCGGCAGCGAAGGAAGCGCCCGAACTATCTACCCGGGCGCTGTTGCCTCTACCCGGGCGCTGTGACCCGCAATTCGCGACACGAACACGGAGTTACAAGGGCGCTCGACGGCGGGTCAGGGGAGGTCGAGGTACATCACGTGCAGCCCGGCGTACGAGCCGTCGGGTCGACGGAAGGCGCCGGGCACGGTGCCGACCACCTCGAAGCCGAGGCTGCGCCACAGGGCGACGGCGGCGGTGTTGGTCGTCACGACCGCGTTGAACTGGATGCCCGCGAAGCCCTCGGCGCGGTGCCAGGCGACGACGTGCTCGCCGAGGGCGCGGCCGACGCCGCGGCCGCGGGCGACACCGGCGACCATGAACGACGCCGTGCCGACGTGACTGCCCTGGGCGGGGCGGTTCGGGCCCATCTTGGCGGTGCCGACGACCGTGCCGTCGATCTCGGCCACCACGACCGCACCGGGCTGGCCCAGCCAGAAGTCCCGCGCGGCGGCGTCGTCGAGGACCGGCATGGCGTAGGTCTCGCCGGCGGCGAGCACCTCGGCGACGATCCGGGCGACGACCGGCCAGTCAGCCTCGTCGTAGGGCCGGACGAGCACGCTCACCGGTGGTAGTTGGGCGCCTCGACGGTCATCTCGATGTCGTGCGGGTGGCTCTCCTTGAGCGAGGCGGAGGTGATCCGGACGAACCGGCCCTTCTCCTGCAGCTCGGGGATGGTGCGGGCACCGACGTAGAACATCGACTGCGACAGGCCGCCGAGGAGCTGGTGGGCGACACCGGCGAGGGGGCCCTTGTAGGCGACCCGGCCCTCGATGCCCTCGGGCACGATCTTGTCGTCGCTGGTGACCTCGGCCTGGAAGTAGCGGTCCTTGGAGTAGGACTTCTTGCCGCGCGAGGACATCGCGCCGAGCGAGCCCATGCCGCGGTAGGCCTTGTACTGCTTGCCCTGGTGGAAGACCACCTCGCCGGGCGACTCCTCGCAGCCAGCGAGCATCGAGCCGATCATCACCGACTCGGCGCCGGCGACGATGGCCTTCGCGATGTCGCCGGACTGCTGGAGGCCGCCGTCGGCGATCACCGGGACGCCGGCGGGCCCGGCGGCGAGGGAGGCCTCGTAGACCGCGGTGATCTGGGGGACGCCGCAGCCGGTGACCACGCGCGTCGTACAGATGCTGCCCGGGCCGAAGCCGACCTTGACCGCGTCGGCACCGGCGTCGACGAAGGCCTGCGCGCCCTCGCGGGTGGCGACGTTGCCGCCGATCACCTGGACGTGCTTGGTGGCGGGGTCCGACTTGAGCCGGCGGACCATGTCGAGCAGGAGGGTGACGTGGCCGTGGGCGGTGTCGGCGACGAGTACGTCGACGCCCGCCTCGATCAGGCCGGTGGCGCGCTCCCACGCGTCGCCGAAGTAGCCGATGGCGGCACCGACGAGGAGGCGGCCGTCGGCGTCCTTGGAGGCCAGCGGGAACTGCTCGGACTTCACGAAATCCTTGACCGTGATGAGCCCGCCGAGACGCCCCTCGGCGTCGATCAGCGGCAGCCGCTCACGCTTGTGCTTGCGCAGCAGCGCGGTCGCGTCGTCACGGGAGATGCCGACGTCGCCGGTGAACAGCGGCATCGGGGTCATCACCTCGTCGACCTTGGTGGTGGCCCACTCCGCGACCGGGGTGAACCGGAGGTCGCGGTTGGTGCAGATGCCGAGCAGGTGGTTGTCGGCGTCGACGACGGGCAGGCCCGAGACGCGGTACTCACCGCAGATCCGGTCCAGCTCCTCCAGCGTCGCGTCGGGGCCGATGGTGACCGGGTTGGAGATGATCCCGGTCTGGGTCCGCTTCACGAGGTCGACCTGGTAGGCCTGCTCCTCGGCGGACAGGTTGCGGTGCAGGATGCCGATCCCGCCCTGCCGCGCCATCGCGATGGCCATCCGCGACTCGGTCACGGTGTCCATGGCGGCGCTGATCAGCGGCGAGCGCAGCGAGATCCCGCGGGTCAGCCGCGAGGTGGTGTCGATGTCGTCCGGCGCCAGGTCGGAATGACCCGGCAGCAGGAGGACGTCGTCGTAGGTGAGACCAAGGGCTGCGAACTTGTCCGGGACCTCCACTCGACCATCGTAGTGCGTGTCCGGGGTCACGCCCTTGACGGGCCGGGCAGGCTGGGGGCGTGAGCTCCGAGCTTTCCCCGCACGTCCTCGTCCTCTTCGGCGCGACCGGCGACCTCGCCAGCCGCAAGCTGTTCCCCGGCCTGTACCGCCTCTCGGCGGCCGGTCGCCTGCCGGACCACTTCGCGGTGATCGGCAGCGGGCGCCACTCCCCCGGATCCGACGAGGAGTTCCGCGAGACCGTCCGCACGGCGCTGCAGGAGTTCGTCGGCGACGTCGACGCCGAGGTCGCCGACCACCTGCTCGAGCGCATCCGGTTCGTGGCGTCGTCGGCCGACGACGGCAGCGAGCTCGGCGAGGCGGTGCGGGAGGCCGAGGACCGGCTGCTGGAGGAGGCGGGCTGCCTGCTGGGCGACGTACGACGCCTGCTGTACCTCTCCGTGCCGCCCGGCGCCGTCAAGGGCATGGTCGGCATGCTCGACCGCGAGGACCTGGTGACCCGCTCGCGACTGGTCACCGAGAAGCCGTTCGGCGTCGACCTCGCCACCGCCCGCGACCTGCAGGCCGTGCTCGGCTCGGCGTTCGACGACGACCAGGTGTTCCGCATCGACCACTTCCTCGGCAAGGAGGCGGCGCAGAACATCCTCGCGCTGCGCTTCGCCAACGGCCTCTTCGAGCCCGCGTGGAACCGCCACTCCATCGAGTCGGTGCAGATCGACGTCCCGGAGAAGCTCACCGTCGAGGGGCGCGGCTCCTTCTACGAGGGCACCGGCTGCCTGCGCGACATGGTCACCACCCACCTCGCCCAGCTGCTGGGCTTCGTGGCCCTGGAGGACCCGCACGCCTTCCGCGCCTCCGCCATCCGGGCCGCGAAGGCCGCGACCTTCTCGGCGGTCCGACCGATCGATCCCGAGCGCGTCGTCTTCGGCCAGTACGACGGCTACCGCGCCGAGCCCGACGTCGCCGAGGACTCCACCGTGGAGACCTTCGTCGCCGCCGAGATGTGGATCGACAACGACCGGTGGCGCGACGTGCCGTTCTACCTGCGCACCGGCAAGGCGCTCGCCGAGGGCCGGCGCACCATCACCGTGCGCTTCCGCGACCCCCGGCACCGCTGGCTCAAGCCGGAGGACGGCAGCGTGCCGGAGCCGAACGAGCTGGTCATCGAGCTCGCCGACGAGCCGCGGATCGCCATCGACGTGCGCGCCAAGCGGCCCGGGCCGGACATGGCGCTCGTGGAGGGCGTGTTCCGGCTGGACCTGGCGTGCGACGTCCCGGGCGCCGACCCGTTAGAGGCCTACGAGCGGCTGCTGCTCGACGTGATGCGCGGCGACCGCACCCTCTTCATCAGCGCCGAGGAGGTCGACCGGCTGTGGGAGATCTTCCAGCCGGTGCTCGACCGGCGGCCCCCGACGCAGCCGTATGAGCCGGGCACCTGGGGCCCGGCCGCCGCGCTCGACCTGCCGCTCGGCGGCTGGCGGCTGGGCAACCACGCGCCCGACACCCGGGTCAGTGGCGGGTCCACTCCTCCGACTGGGTGAGCCGGAACAGGTAGACGAGCGGCGGTACGACGACCACGGCCGCAAGCCCGACCGCCACGAGCAGCCCCTGCAGGGTCGCCCGGGCACCGGCAGCATCGGCGATGGTCACCTCGTCGACGAGCAGCCAGGGGTACTGGCCCACGCCCCACCCCGAGACCACCGCGGCCACAGCGAGCACCGCGGTGAGCCGGGCGAGGGCGTAGCGGCGGCGCCACAGCAGGTACATCGTCGCCGCGCCCGCCACTGCCGAGAGCACCACCAGCGGCGCGGCCCGCCCCTCCAGGCCGTCGGAGAGGGTGGGCGCGTCGTGCTCCAGCGGGAGCAGCGCGGCGAAGACGAGAGCACCCGTCACCGCCCCGACCGCGAGCGCCCGGACGCGGATCTCGCCCGCCAGCCGGTGCTGCCCGCTGCGCTCCGCGTCGGCGACCAGGAAGGAGCCCGCGAGGAACGCGCAGGTGCCGACCGCGATCAGGCCGCCGAACAGCGAGGTCGGGTTCACCCAGGACGACCACCGGTCCCCCGTGCCGTCGAGCGGGACCCGGCCGGAGGCGATCGCCCCGGCGACGGTGCCGAGGAAGAACGGCGTGATGATGCTGGAGGTCGCGAAGACCGCGCCGAACAGGCGCGCCTGGCCCAGCGTCTCGGCGTACTTGCGGAAGGCGAAGCTCGCCCCCCGCAGCACGATGCCGAGCAGCGCGAGCAGGAGCGGCAGGACCAGGGTCGACATCGCGGCGGCGAAGGCCTCCGGGAAGCCGGTCCACCAGATGACGAGGACGTAGATCAACCAGACGTGGTTGGCCTCCCACACCGGGCCGATGCTGTGGTCGACGAGGGTGCGCAGCTCGGCGCCGCGGCGCGCGCTGCCGGCGGTGAGGTCGAAGAACCCGGAGCCGAAGTCGGCCCCGCCGAGCACGGCGTACGCGATGACGCCGACGAAGAGGGCGGCGGCGACCGCGAGCTCCAGGCTCACCGCTGGTCCTCCGCGGTGGCCGGGGCGTAGGGACTCGGCAGGTCCACCGCCCCCTCCCGCCAGCGCCGTGCCATCGAGCGCAGTACGACGACCGCGCCCACCGTCATGCCGGTGTAGACCACCGTGCTGATGCCGAGCAGCCACCACAGGCTGGCGGTGTAATCGCCGACCGCCTCGGTGGTGCGCATGACGTCGTAGACGATCCACGGCTGACGGCCGACCTCGGTCGCGATCCAGCCGGCTTCGAGGGCGATCACGGCGAGCGGTCCGGCGACGGCGGCGAAGCGCAGGAACCACCGCTTCTCCAGCAGGTCCCGGCCGCGACGCCGCTGCACCCAGAACAGGACGACGGCCGCGGCGAGCAGGGTGCCGATGCCGACCATCGTCTGGAAGGCCAGGTGGGTCATGTTGACCGGCGGGTGGTCCTCCTCGGGGATGGTGTCGAGGCCGGGCACCGGCTTGTCGGGGGAGTTCATCGCGATGAGCGAGCCGAGGTAGGGGATGTCGAGGGAGTACTTCACCTCGCCGTCGACCATCACCCCGCCCAGCCGCAGCGGCGAGGGACTCTCGGTGGTGTCGGCGAGCTCGAAGGCAGCGAGCTTGGCGGGCTGGCGCTCGTCGAGGCCGAAGCCGAGCACGTGACCCACGAACGGCTGGGTGACCGCGGCGACGGAGGCGAAGACGAAGGGGACCATGAAGCCCAGCCGGTGGTGGGCGTCGCGGCGGCCGCGGAGCATGCCGACGGCGTACACGCCGGCGATGGAGAAGCCCACCAGCATGTAGGCGCCGACCCACATGTGCGCGAACTGCAGGAAGGCGTGCTGGTTGAAGAGCACCTTCCACGGCTCCACGTCGGTGACCTGTCCGTCGACCATCCGGAAGCCCGTGGGCACGTTCATCCAGGCGTTGACCGCGAGCACGCAGTAGGCGCCGATGATCCCCGTGATCGCCATCGGCAGCACCATCAGGACGTGGCGCCTCGGTGGCATCCGGTTCCAGCCGTAGAGGTAGATCCCGAGGAAGATCGCTTCGAGGAAGAACGCCAGACCCTCGAAGGCGAAGGGCAGGCCGAGCACGTCGCCGTAGGTCCCCATCAGGCCGGGCCACAGCACGCCCATCTCGAAGCTGAGCACGGTGCCGGACACCGCGCCGATCGCGAAGAGCACCGCGGAGACCTTGGCCCAGCGCTGGGCGAGGCCGAGGGCGACCGGGTCGTCGCGGCGGATGCCGCGCAGGTGCATCACGAAGATCATCGCGGGGAAGGCCACGCCGAAGCAGGCCAGGATGATGTGCCACCCCAGGGACAGGGCCATCTGCTGACGTGCGGGCATCAGGCCCGCGGGCTCGGAGGTGACCAGGGTGAGGAGGTCGGCGCTCAGCACCCTTCGAACGTACGCCTGCTCAGGCGCCGTCCGCGAACTTTGTGAATCTTTTCACGAGCCGCGCAGGTCGGTGATCGCGATCCGCACCGTGAGGGTGTCGCCGGCCATCCGGATCCGCCCCCGCATGCCGGCCGCCAGCACCATCGGCAGCACCGCCTTGGTGTCCGACGGGGCCGTCAGCACGATCTCGTCGGCCCCCGCCGACCGGGCCGCGCGGGCCACGTCGGCGAGCAGCCGCGTGCCGACCCCGCGACGGTGCCAGGCCGGGTCGACCCACAGGTCCACCGGCCACGGCTCGCCGCCCTCGGTCGTCGTGAACTCCGCGCGCCCCGCCACCTTCCCGCCGGCCAGTGCGGTCACCACCGCACCGGAGGTCACGAACTCCGGGTCGCCCGCACCCGGCTGGTGCGGCGCCGGCGGCGCCTGCGCCCCCAGCACCTCCCCGACGAGCTCGGCCAGCGCGCCGGCCCGGGCCCGCTCGGTCGCGGTGAAGGGCGTGTCCCGCCGGACCTGGATCGTCGCCGAACCGCCCACCGTCATCTCCAGCACGTCCTCCTCGCCCGCCTGGGGCGCGATGTCGGCGTCGAACAGCTGCGCCGCCACCTCGGGGAAGGTCGCCGGCTGGGCGATGATCGCCCGCACCGCCTGCACGTAGCGGGTGGGCTGGTCCTCCAGCGCCGCGGTCGTCACCGGTACGGCGGACACGGTCGTCCCGCCCGCCCCGTCGACCAGCTGGGCGAGCTGCTCCCGGGTCCAGCCCTGAGGCACCTGCAGCACGAGCTCGTCGGTGACCGTCGTACCGTCGGGGAAGACCTGGACGGTCTGGATGTTGACGCCGGCCCGGCCGCACCCGGCCGCCAGCTCGGCGAGCGCCCCCGGTCGATCGGCCAGTCGTGCCCGCACTCTCCACAACATGGGTCCACTATGCCGGAGTCAGGTCACGCGCCGCGATCGCCGATGTTTCCGGAGCGGGCGTGCGACGCTGAGCCCATGGCCGAGTGGATCTACCTCCTGCACCCGCCGCGCGAGCGCTTCGTCGCCACCATCACCGAGGACGAGGCGGCGCTCATGCAGGTGCACGCGGGCTACCTCGCCCAGCTGCTCGAGGACGGGGTGCTCGTCCTCGCCGGACCGACCTTCGGCGACGTCAACACCGGCATCGCGGTGTTCGAGGCCGAGGACGAGGACGCCGCGCGGGCGATCATGCTCGCCGACCCGTCCGTCACCGGGGGGCTGATGACGCCCGAGCTGCGGCCGATGCGGGTCAGCTTCCTGCGCGGGCGGGACTGAGGCGGTCCCACCCGCCCCAGGAGTCGCACGACCCGGGGGAAACTGGTGCTTCTCGGGCGTTGCAACCCCCGAGAAGCGACAGGATCCCCGGTTAACCGGGGATTCCTGCAACCCCCGGAAAGCCCCCGGGAACGCCACCGGCCCGCCACGCACGAGGCGTGACGGGCCGGTGAGAGGTACGACGGCTCAGTGGCCGTGCCCGTGGCCGTGGCCGGCCGCGGCGGCGGGCTCCTCCTCCTCGGGCTTGTCCACGATGAGGGTCTCGGTCGTGAGCAGCATGCCGGCGACGGAGACCGCGTTGGCGAGCGCCGAGCGGGTCACCTTGACCGGGTCGATGACGCCCTGCGCGAGCAGGTCGCCGAACTCGCCGGTGGCGGCGTTGTAGCCGACGCCCTGGCCGCCCTCGCGGACCTTGTGCGTGACGACGTAGCCGTTCTCGCCACCGTTCTCGGCGATCCAGCGCAGCGGCTCCTCGACGGCCTTGCGCACGATCCGCACGCCGACCGCCTCGTCACCGGTGAGGCCGAGGTCGTCGTCGAGCACCGACGAGGCGTGGATGATGGCCGAGCCACCACCGGGGACGATGCCCTCCTCGATCGCGGCGCGGGTCGCGGAGACCGCGTCCTCGATCCGGTGCTTCTTCTCCTTGAGCTCGACCTCGGTGTGCGCGCCGACCTTGATCACCACGACGCCGCCGGAGAGCTTCGCGAGCCGCTCCTGGAGCTTCTCGGTGTCCCAGTCGGAGTCCGATGCCTCGATCTCGCGCTTGATCTGCTCCACGCGGCCGGCCACCTGGGCCTCGTCGCCGGCGCCGTCGACGATCGTGGTGTTGTCCTTGGTCACCACGATGCGGCGGGCCTGGCCGAGCTCCTCGAGACCGATCTGGTCGAGCTTGAGGCCGACCTCGGGCGAGACGACCGCGCCGCCGGTGAGGATCGCGATGTCCTGCAGGATCGCCTTGCGGCGGTCGCCGAAGCCGGGGGCCTTGCCCGCGACGGCGGTGAAGGTGCCGCGGATCTTGTTGACGACCAGGGTCGACAGCGCCTCGCCCTCGACGTCCTCGGCGAGGATGAAGAGCGGCTTGCCGGTCTGGATGACCTTCTCCAGCAGCGGCAGGAGCTCGGCGATGGCCGAGATCTTGCCCTGGTTGATGAGGATGTACGGGTCGTCGAGGACCGCCTCCTGGCGCTCCGCGTCGGTGACGAAGTACGCCGAGTTGAAGCCCTTGTCGAACTGCATGCCCTCGGTGAACTCGAGCTCGGTCGAGGGGGTGTTGGACTCCTCGACCGTGATCACGCCGTCCTTGCCGACCTTGCCGAACGCCTCGGCGAGCAGGTCGCCGATGTGGCTGTCGCGCGAGGAGACCGTCGCCACGGAGGCGATGTCCTTCTCGTCGTCGACCTCGCGGGCGGCGGCGGTCAGCGCGTCGCTGATCGCACCGGCGGCGGCGTCGAGGCCGCGCTTGAGGCCGAGCGGGTTGGCGCCGGCCGCGACGGCGCGCAGGCCCTCGTGGACGAGCGCCTGGGCGAGGACGGTCGCGGTGGTCGTGCCGTCACCGGCGACGTCGTTGGTCTTGGTCGCGACCTCCTTGGTGAGCTGCGCACCGAGGTTCTCGAACGGGTCGTCCAGCTCCACCTCACGCGCGACGGTCACGCCGTCGTTGGTGATGGTCGGGGCGCCCCACTTCTTGTCGAGGACGACGTAGCGGCCCTTGGGGCCGAGGGTCACCTTGACCGTGTTGGCGAGGGCGTCCACGCCGCGCTCGAGGGCGCGGCGGGCGTTCTCGTCGAACTCCAGGATCTTGGGCACTGCTTGCTCCTTGGGGTGGAAAGGCGTCCGCCCGGGACGTCGACGGGGACGGCCCGGGCGGACGGCGAGTCGAAGATCAGGCCAGGACCGCGAGGACGTCGCGCGCGGAGAGGATCAGGAACTCCTCGCCGGCGTACTTCACCTCGGTGCCGCCGTACTTGCTGTAGATGACCTTGTCACCCACCGCGACGTCGAGCGGGACGCGGTTGCCGTTGTCGTCGATGCGGCCGGGGCCGATCGCCAGGACCTCACCCTCCTGGGGCTTCTCCTTGGCGGTGTCGGGGATGACCAGGCCGGAGGCGGTGGTCTGCTCCGCCTCGACGGCCTTGACGACGATCCGGTCCTCGAGCGGCTTGATGTTGACCGACACGATGTCGACCTCCACTTTCTAGGGCTGAGACGTTGGTTGCTACTTGTTCCGGGGGGCCGGCCGGAGGCCGGCGCTGGCACACTCGATGCGAGAGTGCCAGTGATGAAACTAGCACTCACCGCAAGGGAGTGCCAGAGGGCCCCGTTCCCCGGGACTCCGCCGTGCCCTACCAAAGTCGGTTGACCCCCACCGGCCGGCCACGGCAGCGTTGCGGCCATGTTCGCTGCGCTCGGTCGCTTCGTGACCCGCTTCCGTTGGTTCATCATCGCCGCGTGGATCGTGCTCGCGGGTGTGGTCGCGACGCTCGCGCCCGCCCTGCAGTCCACCCAGGACAACTCCGAGTTCCTGCCCGACCACTACGAGTCGATCAAGGCGGCCAAGCTCCAGTCCGACTCCTTCTCCGACGCCTTCTCCCCCGGCGCGATCCTCGTGATCGAGCGCAAGGACGGCAAGAAGCTCACCGCCGCGGACCAGGGTGAGGTGGGCACCCTCGCCCAGGAGCTCGCCCCGAAGCTGGGCAAGAAGACCTTCCAGCAGGCGGTGGTGGCCCAGGGCGAGGACGGCAAGCCGAACCTCTCCGAGGACGGCACCGTCATGTTCGCCGTGATCCCCCTGGCCGACGGCGCGACCGGCTACGACACCCAGGCGATCGACGACGGCAAGGACCTGCGCGCCGAGATCAAGAAGCTCACCGACGGCGGCGACCTCGACGTCAAGGCCACCGGGGCCGTGCCGCAGAGCCTCGACTCCCAGGAGTCGGGTGAGGACACGCTGCTCATCGTCGGCATCGCGACGGTCGTGCTCATCGTCGGCCTGCTCGCGCTCATCTTCCGCAGCGTGCTGATCTGCCTGCTGCCGCTCGTCGTGGTGGGCATCGTGTCCACCATCGCGACCGGCGCGATCGCGTGGGCCAACGACCTGTTCGGCCTCAAGGCCGACGCCTCGGTGCAGCAGATCCTCGTCGTCGTGCTCTACGGCGTCGGCACCGACTACATCCTGTTCTTCCTGTTCCGCCACCGTGAGCGGCTGCGTCAGGGTGCGGCCGTCAAGGACTCGGTGGTGCACAGCCTCGACCGGGCCGGCGAGGCGATCGCCTCCGCCGGCGGCGCGGTGATCGTCGCCTTCATGGCGCTGATCCTCAGCTCGCTCAGCATCTTCCGGGCGATCGGCCCGGCCCTCGCGATCGCGGTCTTCGTCACCCTCGTCGCCGCCCTGACCCTGGTCCCGGCCATCGTCTCCCTGCTCGGCAAGGCGCTGTTCTGGCCCTCGAAGGCGTGGCAGAAGGAGCCCCAGCACGGCACCTTCGTCAAGCTCGGCAACCAGGTCGGACGTCGCCCGGGCCTCACCGCCCTGGTCTCCGGCGGCGCGATGACGGTGCTCGCGATCTTCGCGCTCGGCTTCAACCCGTCGTTCGACTTCAACTCCAGCCTGCCCAAGGGCGTGGAGTCGACCGAGGCGATGAACACCTTCCAGGAGCACTTCTCCGCCGGCGCCGCCGAGCCGGTGCCGGTGCTGGTCGACGCGAAGGACGCCACCCCGACCCCGGACCAGCTCACCGCCTTCGGGACGGCGCTCGGCAAGGCGAAGGGCGTCGACTCCGTCGCGGGCCCGCTGCCCTCCTCGGACGGCAAGGCCTACCAGTACTACCTGACGCTCTCCGACGACCCGGTCTCGGACGCCGCCCAGGACAACGTCGCCGGGCCGATCCGCGACGCCGCCCACGCCGCGGCGCCGGAGGGCACCGAGGCGTACGTCGGCGGCACGCCCGGCATCTTCGCCGACATGTCCTCGGCCATGGCCCGCGACTACAAGGTCGTGTTCCCCGTGGCGGCGCTCGTCATCCTGCTGATCCTCGCGCTGCTGCTGCGCAGCCTGGTGGCCCCGTGGTTCCTGATGGCCGCGGTGGGCCTGGGCTTCGCGGCCACCCTGGGCATCACGGTGATCGCGTTCCAGCACATCGGGGGCGAGCCGGGGCTGATCTTCATGCTGCCGATCTACATCTACCTGTTCGTCACGGCGCTCGGCACGGACTACAACATCCTGATGATCGCCCGGCTGCGCGAGGAGGCACGCGAGGGCCACGACCCGCACACCGCCGCGTCCCGGGCGGTCACCCACGCGGGCCCGACCATCGCCGCCGCGGGTGTCATCCTCGCCGGGACGTTCGCCTCGCTGATGCTCGGCGGCAACACGCTCATCGTCTCGATGGGCTTCGCGCTCGCGGTCGGCATCCTCATCGTGTCCTTCGTGATGTCGATGTTCTTCACGCCGGCGCTCACCTCGCTCCTGGGCCACGCCGCCTGGTGGCCGGGTCACGCCGACGAGGCGAAGGAGGACCACGACCCGGTGGCCCCCACGCCGTGAGGGCGGCCGCCTGACAGGATCGGGGTGTGGACCTCGAGACCTTCCGGTGGCTGTTGACCGACGACGGCCAGGCCCTCCTCACCGAGGCCACCGCGCTCGTCGAGGGCGGAGCGGACGCGTTGAGCGTCGGCTCCGCCCTTCGTCGTACGACGACCGGGGAGCGTGCCGCTGCGGCGCTCACCCAGGTGGACCTGCGCCGGCGGGCCGTGGCGAAGCTGGGTGCGGACGCGGCGCGGATGTACTTCACGCCGGAGGCGCTGGAGCAGGCCACCCGCCTGCGGGTGGCGACCCACCGTGCGGGGCGGGCGGCGGCGTTCGGCACCCGGACGCTGGTGGACCTGGGCTGCGGGATCGGCGGCGACCTCGTCGCGTCCGCGCGCGCCGGGATCGTCTGCGCCGGGGTGGACCTCGACCCGGTGCGGGTGGCGGTCGCGGAGGCCAACCTCGCCGCCCTCGGCCTCCCGGGCGCGGTCCAGGTCGCCGATGCCACGACCGTGGACCACCGCGGCTTCGACCTCGCGTACGCCGACCCGGCACGCCGCAGCGGAGCCGGCCGCACGTTCCGGGTGGAGGACTGGAGCCCGCCCTGGTCGTGGGTCGAGGGCCTGCTGGCCCGCGACGCGTGCGTGAAGGTCGCCCCGGGCATCCCCCACGACCTGGTCCCGGCGGGCGTCGAGGCGGAGTGGGTCAGCGACGACGGCGAGGTCAAGGAGGCCGCCCTGTGGTCGGGCCGCACCGCGACGGTGGCCCGCCGCGCGACCGTGATCGGCGAGGGCGGCCTCGCGACGCTCACCGACGAGGACGACCCCGGCCTCGCAGCGGTGGGCATCCGGCCGGTGGGCGGCTACCTCTACGAGCCCGACGGTGCGGTGATCCGCGCCGGGCTGGTGACCGCGGTCGCGGCCGGCCTGCAGGGCGCGCTGGTCGACCCGAAGATCGCCTACGTGACCGGCGACCGGGCGTTCCGCAGCCCGTTCGCGCGGGGGTACCGGGTGCTGGAGCCGCTGCCCTACCGCGAGAAGCCGCTCAAGGCCGCGCTGCGGGAGCGCGGCATCGGCCGGCTCACCATCAAGAAGCGGGGCGTCGACGTCGTGCCGGAGGCGTTGCGCAAGCGGCTCGCTCTCCAGGGCGACGCCGAGGCGACGATCGTGCTGACCCGGGTCGCGGGTGAGGGCACGGCGCTGCTGGTCGAGCCGTTCTAGCGGCCCAGCGCCGCGGCCTCCGCGCCGATCGTGGTGTCCTCGCCGTGCCCGGTGTGCACCACCGTGTCCTCGGGCAGCGCGAACAGCGCGGCCCGGATGGACGCCTCCAGGGTCGGCCGGTCGCTGAACGAGCGGCCGGTGGCGCCGGGGCCGCCGTGGAAGAGCGTGTCGCCGGTGAACACGCAGCCGAGGTCGGGGGCGTAGAGACAGACCGCGCCGGGCGCGTGCCCGGGGGTGTGCAGGACGCGCAGGACCGTGCCGGCGACGGGGAACTCCAGGCCGTCGGCGAGGTCGAGGTCCCACAGGTGGTCGGTGTGGGTGAGCTCCCACAGCGGCCGGTCGTCGGGGTGCAGCAGGATCGGTGCCACGACCCGCTCGCGGAGGGCCGGGGCGACCCGGACGTGGTCGTCGTGGGCGTGGGTGCACACGATCGCCTTGACCCGGCGCTCCCCCACCACCGCGAGGATGTCCTCGACCGAGTGCGGGGCGTCGATGACCACGCACTCGTCGTCGTCTCCGACCACCCAGACGTTGTTGTCGACGTCGAAGGTCTCGCCGTCGAGGGAGAAGGTGCCGCTGGTGACGGCGTGGTCCACGCGCAGCGGGCCGGCCATCAGACGACCACGACCGAGCGCAGGACGTCGCCGCCGTGCATCCGCTCGAACGCCGCCTCCACGTCGCCCAGGCCGATCTCCTCGGTGACGAAGGCGTCGAGGTCGAGCCGGCCCTGGCGGTAGAGGTCGACCAGCATCGGGAAGTCGCGGCTGGGCAGGCAGTCGCCGTACCAGCTGGACTTGAGGGCGCCGCCACGGCCGAAGACGTCGATGAGCGGGAGGTCGGGGACCTTCATGTCGGGGGTCGGTACGCCGACGAGGACCAGCGTCCCGGCGAGGTCGCGGGCGTAGAACGCCTGCTTCCAGGTCTCCGGGCGACCGACCGCCTCCACGACCACGTCCGCACCCTCGGCACCGTCGTACGTCGCGGCGCAGATCCGCTTGATCTCCTCCACCGGGTCGGTCGTCGAGGAGTCCACGGTGTGGGTGGCGCCCAGGGCCGTCGCCTTCTCCAGCTTCTTGGCGTCGATGTCGACGGCGATGATCGGGTACGCACCCGCGAGCGCGGCACCCGCGACGGCGGCCACGCCGACGCCGCCGCAGCCGATGACGGCGATCGAGCGGCCGCGGGTGACGGCGCCGGTGTTGATGGCCGCGCCGATGCCGGCCATGACGCCGCAGCCGAGGAGACCGACGGCGGCGGGCCGGGCCTCGGCGTCGACCTTGGTGCACTGGCCGGCGGCGACGAGGGTCTTCTCGGCGAAGGCGCCGATGCCGAGGGCCGGGGACAGCTCGGTGCCGTCCTCCAGGGTCATCCGCTGGGTGGCGTTGTGGGTGTTGAAGCAGTACTGCAGGTCGCCGCGCCTGCAGGCCCGGCACTCGCCGCAGACGGCCCGCCAGTTGAGGACGACGAAGTCCCCGGGCGCGACCTCGGTGACGTCCGGACCGACGGCCTCGACGATCCCGGAGGCCTCGTGGCCGAGCAGGAACGGGAACTCGTCGTTGATCCCGCCCTCCCGGTAGTGGAGGTCGGTGTGGCACACCCCGCAGGTGAGGACCTTGACCACCGCCTCGCCCGGACCGGGGTCCGGCACGTTGATGGTGACCAGCTCGACCGGCGCTCCCTCGGAGCGAGCGATGACGGCCTGGACCTGCTGCACGGTGCCTCCTGGGGCGGGGGTTCCCTCGGACGCCGCCAATCTAGTGGGAGGCCGGTGAGACGGCCATCACTGCCACTGCACGCTGGCCAGGACCGGCTCGACCCACTCCGCGACATCCAGCCCGGCCGGGACGATGAAGACGAGCGTCGTCAGGACGTTGTTCGCGTCCAGGCCGCCCCACTCGTAGAACTGCCCCTTGTCGCCGGTGCCCTCGAGCACGAAGCCGGAGACTCCCCCGATGGTGCGGTAGCCGGTCAGCTCGAGCGGGATCTTGTGCCGCTCCTGCTGCCTCGTGCGCGCGCCCTTCGCCATCTGCGCGAGGTCGTCGGTGATCTGCGGGAACTCGGTGGCGTCGATGTGCACGAAGTCGTCGGCGCCCTCGGGGATGTCGACCGTGTCGATCACGACGGCGCTGGTCTTGTCGTCGTAGACGCCCCACTCCACCCCGTCGGGGAGGCGGAAGGTGACCGTGCTCTCCAGGGTGACCAGCTGCCCGGTCGCCGGGGCCACGGAGGCCGAGGACTCCGAGGAGGCCGACGGCTCCGACGTCGCCTCGGAGCCCGTGCCGCCCGGGCTGGTCGACCCGGCGGACGGCGACGGCGCCGGCTCCGGGTCCTCGCCCTTGTCCGAGCATCCGACGAGGGCCACGGCCAGGCCGGCAGCGGCGATCAGCGAACCCAACCGGCGAACCCGCATGGCGCGGCCGTCCCTTCACCCGAGATCTCGACGGCGCCTACCCTAGACGACGGGCCACGACCGCTCGTACGACCGTTCTCACCCCTGGTCATCTCGCCTGTTTCAGCCGCGTCGAGGCGGGGCAAGGCTCTGACGTCCACCCACAGGTTCTCTCGGAGAGGTTCCACGATGATTCCGGAGCTCGCCGGCTACACGCCAGCCGCGCTGGCCAAGGCGTCGCCGCAAGGCCTGGCCCTGGTCGAGGAGCGCATCAGCGCGGTCATCAAGACGATCGACGTCCAGACCGACAAGCTCGACGAGGTCGACTTCCCCACCAACGGCCACATCGCCAAGGGCTCGTTCGGGGGCGGCGGCCGTCCCGCCACGCTCGCGGAGCACCACGCCCGCGCGCACGGGGTCGTCGCGACGACGTTGACGGACCTGCGCAGCGACCTGGTCGCGTTCCGCACCGCGATCCAGGAGGCGCGCCGGCTCCTCAAGGACCGTGACGAGCAGGCCAAGAACGACGCGCTCACCCTGCTCCAGCGCACGGAGAACCTCGACCTCGGCACCCAGGCCCGCACGGAGGCGCAGATCCAGCACGCCGGCGACGTCGCCACCGACGAGCCGGTCCCGACCGGTACGACGGGCTCCACCGGAACGGAGGACCAGCACTGATGGCCGGACAGCACCTCTCCGAGCTCGCCCGTTGGGTCGAGGGCATGAACGAGGAGGACGTCCTCACCTCGCAGCAGTCCTGGCGCAAGGTCTCCAACGTCCTCGACGCGGTGCGCGGCGCGCTCACCGACTCCGCCCCCGACCTCGCCGAGGGGTTCGGCGACTCCGACATCTCCCGCACGGCGCCGGCCGCCTTCCGCCGGACCGCGGAGCGCCTCCAGGAGCAGCAGGCTCCGCTGCTGGAGGCCGCCGAGGCCCTCAGCGACGTCCGCCAGAACATGGCGAAGGCGAAGACGACGCACGGCCAGCCGGTGACCGTGCCCGGCCCGGAGCCCCAGCAGGAGAACTTCCCGGGCATCCCCCTGATCGCCGACGTGCAGTTCGCCGTCGCCAAGGCCCAGCACAACGCCGACGTCGCGGCCTACAACAAGTCCGACGAGGAGGCCGGGAAGCGCCTGGCCGAGCTGGACAAGTCCTACGCCGCGGCGATCGCCGTCTTCACCAAGATCCACGGCGACCCGTACATCGAGGAGCGCACCGACGACGGCGCGAACCCCGGCGGCCCGACGGGCTCCCGCCCGGCCCCGGTCGGCGCGAAGCCGGTGCGGCCGATCGGCTCGATCATCGGCGGCGAGGACACCGGCGGTCGTGACGACGACGGTGGTGGCCGCGACGGAGACGACGGTGGTCGCGACGACGGGCCCGAGAAGGGCTACCCGGACCCCGTGTGGGAGGGCCCCGGACTCACGCCGGGCGAGCCCGGCACCCCCGGGACTCCGGGCGGCCCGGGCGGCTCCGGCAGCGGCGGCGGGATCAACCCCGGCCTGGTCGGCGGCGGGCTGCTCGCGGGCGGCCTGGCCGCGCCGGGCGCGCTCAAGGGCATCAGCGGCCTGCTCAACCGGGCGGGCGCCAGCAGCGGCGTCGGCTCGATCGGCAGCAGCAGCCGGGCCGGCGGCCCGGGCTCGCTCGGTCGCTCGGGCACGGGTGGCGGCACTCCTGGGTCGCCGACCTCGCGCGGCGGCAGCGGCCGCGCCGGCAGCGGTACGCCGGGCTCGCAGGGCGGGCGTGGCGGCCGCGGCGGTGCCGGTGGCCGGGGCGGTCGTGGCGGCGCCGGGTCACCGACGGGTCGCGGGCGCGGCAAGAAGGACGACGAGCGCGGCAGCGACCGGGACCTCTACGACGACGGGCAGGACTGGCTCGACGACGAGGGCGCCGGGCCGGGCGTCCTCGCCTGACCCGCGTCGAGCCTGGCGGCCTGGCGGCCTGGCGGTCTGGCGGTCTGCGGACCTCAGCCCGCCAGCACGTCGGTGACGGGCAGGCTGGAGTCGGCGGGCAGGTCGAGCGAGGACGGCGTACGACCTCGGGCGACCATGGTCGATCCGAGCGCGGCGACCATGGCACCGTTGTCGGTGCACAGCCCCGGCCGGGGCACCCGGACCCGGATGCCGAGCTTGCCGGCGCGCTCCTCGGCGAGCGCCCGCAGGCGGGAGTTGGCGGCGACACCGCCGCCGATCATGAGGTCCTCGATGCCCTCGGCGGCGGCGGCGTCGAGCGCCTTGCGCACGAGCACGTCGCACACGGCCTCCTGGAAGGAGGCCGCGACGTCGGCGACGGGGACCGGCTCACCCGAGCGCTCCCGGGCCTCCACCCAGCGCGCGACGGCGGTCTTGAGCCCGGAGAACGAGAAGTCGAAGCGGTGCCGCTCCAGGTCGCGGCGGCTGGTGAGCCCGCGCGGGAAGTCGATCGCGACGGTGTTCCCCTCCCGCGCGACCCGGTCGATGTGCGGGCCGCCGGGGAAGGGCAGCCCGAGCAGGCGCGCGACCTTGTCGAAGGCCTCACCCGCGGCGTCGTCGATGGTCGCGCCCATCGGGTCGACGCCGGCGTCGGTCCCGGTGATGTCGGTGACCCGCAGCAGGCTGGAGTGGCCGCCGGAGACCAGGAGCGCCAGGCAGGGCTCGGGCAGCGGGCCGTGCTCGAGCTGGTCGACCGCGACGTGCGCGGCGAGGTGGTTGACGCCGTAGATCGGCTTGCCGAGGGAGAGCGCGAGGGCCTTCGCGGAGGCGACGCCGACGAGCAGCGCGCCGGCGAGGCCGGGACCGTGCGTCACCGCGATCGCGTCCACGTCGGAGAGCGTCACGCCCGCGGTGTCGCAGGCCCGCTGGAGGGTGGGGACCATCGCCTCGAGGTGCGCCCGGCTCGCCACCTCGGGGACGACGCCGCCGAAGCGCGCGTGCTGCTCGACGCTGCTGGCGACGGCATCGGCCAGCAGGGTGTGCCCGCGCACGATGCCGACACCGGTCTCGTCGCAGGAGGTCTCGATGCCGAGGACGAGCGGTTCGTCGCGAGTCATGGGTCCATTGTGACGGGCGCGCTGAGCACCAGCGCCGTCGCACCGTCGCGGTAGTAGCGCGCCCGCCGGCCGAGCTCGGCGAAGCCGCGCCGGTCGTAGAACGCGCGCGCCGACAGGTTGTCCTCGCGCACCTCCAGCAGCAGCCGCCGGGCACCGAGGCTGGCGGCGTGCACGTGGACGGCGGCGAGCAGCGCCCCCGCGACACCGGTACGACGCAGGTCCTCCGGCACCGCGATCCGCTGCAGCTCGGCGTCCACGTCGACCACGCTGACGACGGCGTAGCCCGCGAAGCCCCGCTCGCCCTCGGCGACCAGGATCCCGATCGTGGGCACGGTGCCGTCCACCGCCTGGGCCAGCAGGGTGGGCGACCACGGGTCGAGCGGGAAGGCCTGGGCCTCGAGCTCGGCGATCGGGGCGACGTCGGCCGGACCGGCGGCCCGGACCACGGTCACGGCGTCGGGGTGACGTCGGGCAGCACGGCCTTGGGCGCGTGCGGGATCTCGGCGTCGGGGCGGCGCAGGTAGAGCGGCTCGGGGTCGAGCAAGCGCACCCGCTCCCCCGCCACCGCACGGGCCAGCCAGGCCGCGTCGGGGCGCAGCGGCGCACGTCCGTCGGGGAAGGCGGCGGGGTAGAGCGCCGCCCCCTCCCCGACCACCGGCCGGTCGGTGGCCAGCGCGGCGGGCCGGTCGACGACCGGCTCGGAGGTGCGCACCCCCCGCTCGTCGTACGACGCCAGGTAGACCTCCTTGCGCCGCGCGTCGGTGGCGACGAGGAAGTCACCCTCGACCGCCCCGGTCTCGACCGCCTCGACAGCGAGGGCGTCGAGCGAGCAGACACCGTGCACGGGGACGTCGAGGACGTGGCCCATGGTGCGCGCGGTGACCAGGCCGACCCGGAGCCCGGTGAACGGGCCGGGCCCCGCGCCGACCGCGATCGCGGTCAGGTCGGCGGGCCGCGCCCCGGCCCCGGCGAGGACCTGCTCGATGAGCGGCGCGAGCTGCTCCCCGTGGCGCATCGTGGCCGAGGCGGTCGCCGCGGCGAGGACGTCGCGGCCGTCGTGCAGGGCGACGGTCACCGTCGGGGACGCGGTGTCGAGGGCGAGCAGCACGGGTGCGAGGTTACTCGGCAGGGCTCACTGCCAGGCCTTCACCCAGTCGACCTCGGCGGTGGCGGGCAGGCTGATCCGGCCGTCGTAGGCGTTGTCGCCGTGGCCGATGTACTGGGTGAGGCTGACGATCATCCGCTTGCGGAAGCTCGGCGCCGCGTCGGTGCTGACCAGGCAGGTCTGGCCGTCGACGGAGATCGCGACCCGCGACGCGGTCCACTCGAGCACGTAGGTGTGCCACAGCCCGCGCTGCGAGCGGCAGCTCCACGAGGTGTTGAAGCCGTCGACCGGGCCGAGGCTGTCGGCGGAGTAGTGGAGGAAGGGCACCGAGATGGACGGCCGGACCGAGTAGGTCTCCATCACGTCGATCTCCCCGGAGGCCGGCCACGGGCCGTCGGCGCCGTAGCGGACGTCGGGCCACAGCCAGAACGCCTCGTGCAGCCCCGGCAGGCTGGTGTCGCGGACCCGGATCCGCGCCTCGAGCCGGCCGTACTGCTGGCTCCAGCGGCCGTAGGTGCTCACGGTGGCGCCGGCGTAGGTGCCGCGGGTGCCGTCCGCGCGCACCGGGCACGGCGTGCTGGTGCCCTGGGCGCGGACGGCCGAGATGCGCAGCACGCCGTAGGCGACCCCGACCGTGCGGGCGTTGTTGAGGACGCACATGTTGCCGGCGCCGTACTGGTCGAGACCGAGCCACTTCGTGCGGTCCAGGCTGGTGCCGGAGAAGTTGTCGACGAAGGTGCAGTTCCAGTAGCCACCGGTGCTGCGCAGCAGGCGGGCGCCGCAGGCGTCGGCCGTGACCGCGCTCGCCGGGGCAGCCGGTGTCGGCGGGGCGAGCGGCGCGACGAGGGCGGCGGCCAGCAGGCCCACCGCGACGAGGGCAGACTTCAGCGAGCGCATGGGGACCCCCAATGTCCGTACATACGGTGGTTCGGAGAGGGAGCGTCCCCCCGAGGGGACTCAACCTAGCGATCGGCGACCCGAAGTGGAACAGGTATCAGTCCACAGGTTTGCCACAGGATCGTGCGCGGGTCTCAGCGCCACACCTTCACGTAGTCGACCTCGGTCGTCGCGGGCAGCGGCACCCCGCCGTCGTAGAGGTTGTCGCCGCCGCCGAGCACCTGCGAGAAGGCGATGATGAAGCGCTTCTGGAAGCTGCTGGCGCCGGCGGTGTTGACCAGGCAGCTGGTGCCGTCGACGAGGATCTCCAACCGGGTCGCGGTCCACTCCAGCGTGTACGTGTGCCACTGGCCCCGTGTGGCCGCACAGTCCCAGGCGGTGTTGAGGCCGTCGACCGGTCCCTTGGCGTCGTCGCTGTAGTGCAGGAAGGGGATGGCGAGGTCGGGCGCGGAGGAGTAGGTCTCGGCGATGTCGATCTCCCCGGAGTCCGGCCAGTCGGCGTCCGAGCCGTAGCGCACGTCCGGCCACAGCCAGAACCCCTCGTGCAGGCCGGGGCCGTCGACCGCGGTCACCCGCATCCGGGCCTCGAAACGGCCGTACTGCTGGCTGAAGCGGTAGTAAGAGCTCACCCACGCACCCGCGTAGCTCCCGCGGGTGCCGTCCTCGCGCTCGGGGCACTGCACGCTCGCGTCGGTCGGCAGCACGGTCAGCCGCAGCACGCCCCCCGACACGGAGACGGTGCGCGGGGTGTCGCGCACGCACAGGGCGCCGGAGCCGTAGAGGTCCATCCCGGTCCAGTACCGGTCGTCGAGGGACGTGCCGGAGAAGGAGTCCGCCAGGGTGCACGTCCAGCTGCCGCCGCCCGGCTTGGCGACCCGGTTCCCGCAGTCCGGCTTCGACGCCGCCGGCGGCGCGGCCGAGGCGGACGGTCCCGCCGGCGACAGCGGTACGACGAGTGCCGCGGCCAGCAGGCCCGCGGCGAGCACGACGGCATGACGGATCGGACGCATGACTCCCCCTGAGTGCGCGAGATCCCGAGAGTGGCTCCCTACGGCCCGCAACCTAGCGGCGCGGGCACCTGCCGGGACAGGGGCACGGAGCGAATGTGCCTGGAAGATCGTCGGAGATGGCTCGTTGGGACCAGACCGGGCGGGACGTTCGCCGGGCGACGTCAGCGCCAGGCGCGCACCCAGTCGACCTCCATCGTCGCCGGCAGCGGCACCCGGGCCGGGTCGCGCAGGTTGTCCCCGGTGCCCATGAACTGGGTGAGGGCGACGATGAACGGCTTGCGGAAGGTCGCCGCACCGGCGGTGTTGACCAGGCAGCGCTTCCCGTCAATGGAGATCTCCAGCCGGTCCGCGGTCCACTCGAGCCGGTAGGTGTGCCAGGAACCGCGCTCGGCCGCGCAGCCCGTCGAGGTGTTCAGCCCCTCGACCGGCCCACCCGCGTCGGCGCTGTAGTGCAGGAACGGGATCGCCCGGTCGGGCCGCACCGAGTAGGTCTCCGCGACGTCGATCTCCCCGGTCTGCGGCCAGGGCTGGTCGGCGCCGTACCGGACGTCGGGCCAGAGCCAGAACGCCTCATGGAGGCCGGGCCCGTCGGCCTCCTGGACCCGGACCCGGGCCTCGAACCGGCCGTACTGCTGGCTCCAGCGGCCGTAGGTGCTGACCTGGCCGCCGGCGTAGACCGCTCGGGTGCCGTCGGGGCGCAGCGGGCAGGGTGTGCTCGCGTCGGTGGCGATGAGCGAGAGGCGCAGCCGCCCACCGGAGACCGCCACCGTCGCGGGGCTGTCGACCAGGCACAGGTCCTGGCTGCCGACCTGCTCCATCGCGGTCCAGGTCCGGCCGTCGAGCTCGTCGCCGTCGAACTCCTCGGCCAGGGTGCAGGTCCAGGTGCTTCCGTCGGGCTTGGTCAGCAGCTCACCGCAGCGGTCCCGCTCCGGGCCACGACCCACCCACCACACGACCGCGCCGGCCACCAGGACCAGGAGCAGTGCGGCGACGAGGAGCACGGGACGGGAGGGACGCATCGTCGGCCAAGGTAGTCACCTCGCGCCGACGGCGCGGCATTTCGGGCCGACGGCGGTCACTGCCAGGCCTTGACCCAGTCGACCTCCATCGTCGCGGGCAGCGGGATCCGGCCGTCGTAGTCGTTGGTGTTGCCGCCCAGCAGCTGGGTGAAGGCGATGATGAAGCGCTTGCGGAAGGTCGGCGCCCCCGCGGTGTTGACCAGGCAGCTCTTGCCGTCGACGAAGATCTCCAGCCGGCTCGCGGTCCACTCCAGCGCGTAGTTGTGCCACTCGCCCCGCGAGGACGTGCAGCCCCACGCGGTGTTCAGCCCGTTGACCGGTCCCTTCGCGTCGTCGCTGTAGTGCAGGAAGGGAACCACCAGGTTCGGCTTCTCGGAATAGGTCTCGGCGATGTCGATCTCCCCGGTGATCGGCCAGTTGGTGTCCGAGCCGTAGCGCGCGTCGGGCCACATCCAGAAGCCCTCGTGCAGTCCCGGGAGGCCGGGGGTCGGCGTCGCCTGGACCTTCATCCGGGCCTCGAAGCGGCCGTACTGCTGGCTCCAGGCGCCGTGGGTCGAGACCCAGCCGGAGGAGTAGGTGCCACGGGTACCGTCGGGGCGGACCGGGCAGGCGTTGTCGCCGGTCGCCGGGACGGCGCTGAGACGCAGGGAGCCGCCGGCCACCGCGACCGTGTCGGCGTTGTCGAGCACGCAGCGGTTGCCCTCACCGAAGAACTGGTGCCCGGTCCACCGGGTGCGGTCCAGGCTGGTGCCCTCGAAGTCGTCGCGGAAGGTGCAGGCGTAGAACCCGCCGTCCCGCTTGGCGGGCCGGGCCCCGCACCCGTCCGGAGCCGGTACGACGGGCGGCTTCGGCTTGGCCTTCGCCGGCACCACCCGGGCGGTGCTCGCCCGGCCGCCGACGATCACCCGGAACGAGCGGGCGACGCTGGGCCGCGGGAGCACGGAGCGGTAGCGGCCGGCGTGGGTCGCCCGGATCTTGCGCACGGTCACCCACCGGCTGGTGCGGACCTGGACGTAGACGACCGAGCGGGCCTTGGCCCGGCCCGACAGGGCGACGGCCCGGGACGACGTGGTGGGACGGTCCAGCACCGGTGCCGAGGACTGCTTCGCCTCCGCGGCGGGCACCCCGCCGAGCAACAGCCCGGCCAGCACGACCACCACCAGCAGACACCTGAGCACACGCATCTTCCGACCCCCTCCGGATCCCCATCTCCTTGCCCTTCGAGGCTAGGAATCCGGGCCGGGTCGGCGGCACCTGCGCGCGGACGGACCTGCCGCACCGCAGGACCACGCGTGCGGGGACCAGGGTCCGCGGGACGGGGGTCCGCGGGACGGGGGTCCCGGGAGGGTCAGACGTCGAGCTCGACGCCCAGCCAGCGCAGCCCGACCGGGTCGATCTCGACGAGCCGGGGGTCCGCCTCCGGGTCGACGTCGGTCGCGGCGGTGGCCCGCACGATGCGGACCTCCAGGCGGTCGTCGGCCAGGCTCTCCGCGAGCCCACCGCCCCACTCGACGACGGTCACCGCCGCGTCGAGGTCGGTGTCGAGGTCGAGGTCGTCGAGCTCGGCCCGCCCGCCGAGCCGGTAGGCGTCGACGTGCACCAGGGCCGGCCCCTCGCCCAGCGGCGGGTGCACCCGGGCGATGACGAACGTCGGCGAGGTGATCCCGCCCCGCACGTCCAGCCCGGCGCCGAGGCCCTGGGTGAAGGTCGTCTTGCCGGCGCCCAGCTCACCGGTGAGGACGAGCACGTCCCCCGCCCGCAGGTACGACGCCAGCCGCTGCCCCAGCGCCCGCATGTCCTCGGCGCCGGGCACCTCCGCGGTGACCGGGACCGGCCGGGCCATCTCGACGAAGGGCGCGTGCCGGGCGCTCTCGACGAAGCCCATCTCCTGCCAGAACCGCACCGTGCGGGGCAGCTCCTGGCGGGCGAGGATCACCGCGCGTCGTACGCCGGGACGGCGGGCCGCCTCGGCCAGTGCCGCCCGCACGAGCGCGCGGGCCACCCCCTGGCCCTGGGCCGCGGGGTCGACGCCGAAGCGGCGCAGGTAGAGCGCGTCGTCGACCGGGTCGAGGACGACGGCACCGACCGGCCGGTCGCCGTCGAGCGCGAGCAGGCCGCCGCCCGGGGCGAGCAGCGCGGCGATGGACTCCGGGGTCTCGGCGAGCGCGTCGGTCGGCGGGTCGAGGACGGGGCGGGCGGCGAAGGCGGCGCGGACGACGGCGAGGACGTCCGCGGCGCGCTCGGGGCCGACGGGCTGGATGGCGATGGTCACGAAGCGGTCGTCCTGGTGGTGGCGGCGGTGATCAGCTGGTCGAGCTCGGCGTTGACCAGCTCGTGGCGCTCCATGATGACCATGTGCCCGGCGCCCTCGCACTCGAGCAGCCGGGAGCCGGGGATCAGGGAGCGCAGCTTGCGGGAGTGGCCGATCGAGGTCAGCCGGTCGGCGGTGCCGCAGATGACGGACACCGGGATGGTGCCGAGCGCGCCGACGGTGTGGAACTTGTCGAGGCCGGCGAAGTTCGGGAAGAAGTCGGCGACCACCTCGAAGGGGGTGGCCGCCAGCATCCGGTCGACGAACTCGACGTACCCCTGCGGGACCTCCTGGCCGAACGCGAAGCGGTCGGTCGCGACCGTCGCCACGGCCGAGCCGGCCCGGCGCAGGACGTCGACGGCCCGGTGGCCGACGTGCAGGGTGCGCATGGCGCGGCCCGCGAGCGGACCGGTGAGCCGCGCGGGCAGCAGCGGCAGCAGCATGCGGCCGGGATCGAGTCCGCCGGCGGTCGTGGAGATCAGGCCGACGCCGACGACGCGGGTGCCGACGAGCTCGGGGAAGAGCTCGGCGAAGGCGATGATCGACATCCCGCCCATCGAGTGCCCGACCAGCACGACGGGCCCGTCGGGGACGGTCGCGTCGAGCACGGCGCGCAGGTCGTGACCGAGCTGCTCGATCGTGGCGTGGTCCCGGTCGGACCTGCCCGAGCGGCCGTGCGAGCGCTGGTCGTAGTAGACCGTGCGGACCAGGCCGCGGTAGGCCGCGCGCTGGAAGTGCCAGCAGTCCAGGTTCAGGCAGTAGCCGTGGACGAAGACGACGGTGACCCGTGGGGCGCCCTGGTGGCTGCGGCGCAGCAAGCGGTCGACCGCCCCGCCGGGCACCGGCGCCTCCAGCTCGTCGACCTCGACGTGCAGCCGGACGCCGTCGTCGGCGACCACGCTGAGCGGGTCCGAGCGCAGCGTCCCGAACGGGATGGACTCCCCCGCCCGGCGGCTGATCTGGCGCTGCTGGCGCACGATCCCGACGGCCGCGGTGCCGGCGGCGAGCCCGAAGGCGCCCGCGAGCGAGCCGAGCACGCGGCTGCGGCGGCTCATCCGTCAGCCTCCGCGCCGACGTAGCGCCGGGTCATCCGGCCCCCGATCCTCGTCACGATCTCGTAGTTGATGGTGCCGCACGCCACGGCCCAGTCCTGGGCGGTGGGGACGCCGGGTGCGGGCGCACCGAACAGCACCACCTCGGTGCCGAGCGGCGGCCGGTCGCCGTCGAGGTCGACGACGACCTGGTCCATGCACACGGTGCCGCGGATCGGGCGCAGCCGGCCCTCGATCCCGACCCGGGCGGCGGCCTCGGGCGCGTCGGCGCGGAAGGCGTGCCGCGGGACGCCCTCGGCGTAGCCGGTCGGGACGAGGCCGACGGTGGTCGGCTCGGTGACGGTCCAGCGGTGGCCGTAGGAGATCGCGTCGCCCGGGGCGAGGTCCTTGACCATGACCAGGGGCGCACGGACCGTCATCGCCGGGACGAGACCGATGTCGGTGGCCTCGCCGGGTGCCGGGTCGAGGCCGTAGACCGCGATCCCGCAGCGGACCGCGTCGAAGCGGGCGGAGGGACGCAGGATCGCGGCGGCGGAGTTGGCGAGGTGGCGCAGCTCGGGACGCAGCCCGGCCTCCTCCGCGAGCGCGAGGGCGTCGCGGAAGGCCGCCTCCTGAGCGTCGTTGGCCGGGTGCGCCGGCTCGTCGGCGCAGGCGAAGTGCGACCACAGGCCGGTGATCCGCCAGGTCCCCCGCTCCTCCCCCGCCCGGGCCCGGGCGAAGACCTCGGCCCACGCCGCGCGCGGGGCCCCGCCACGGGACAGGCCGGTGTCGACCTTGAGCTGGACGCGGGCGGGCTCCTCGTGGCCCGCACCGGCCAGGGCCGCCTCGATCTCGTCGAGCTCGGCGACGGAGTAGGCGCTGACGTCGATGCCGGCCGCGGCGGCCGCGGCGTACGGCGCGCCGGGAGCGGTGATCCAGCACAGCAGCGGGCCCTCGACGCCGGCCCCGCGCAGGGCGAGGGCCTCCTCGACGGTCGCCGTCGCGAGCCACTCCGCACCGCCCTGCTGGGCCGCGCGGGCACTCTCGACCATGCCGTGCCCGTAGCCGTCGGCCTTGACCACCGCGATCAGCGGCACCCCCGCGGTGGCGCGGAGCAGGCGGGCGTTGGACCGGATCGCGTCGAGGTCGACGACGATCTCGGCGCGGCCGAGCGGCGGTCGGGACATGCCTCTCATCGTCCCATCACGCCACGGTCAGGGTCGCCAGCAGGGCCGGGAGCGCCGCGGCGACGTCGGTCGCGACGATCGGCCCGTGCCGCGCCGCCAGGGTCGCGGCGGCGCCGTGCAGCCACGAGCCCGCGGCGGCGGCGGCGAAGGGGTCGAGCCCGGTCGCGAGCAGGGCGCCGACGAGCCCGCCCAGCACGTCGCCGGCACCGGCCGTCGCGAGCCAGGGGGTGCCGGCGGTCGTGACCCGGGCCCGCCCGTCGGGGCGGGCGACCACCGTGTGGCGACCCTTGAGCAGGACCACGGTGGCACAGTGCTCGGCCGCGGCCCTGGCGTGCGCCAGCGGCTCCGCCTCGATGGCCTCCCGGGCGACGCCGAGCATCCGCGAGAGCTCACCCGCGTGCGGCGTCAGCACCGCCGGCCGGCCGTGCGCGAGGTCGGCGAAGGCGAGCGCGTCCGCGTCCACCACCACCGGTACGTCGTCGGCGAGCGCCGCGCGCAGCGCCCGCTCCGCCGCGGTGTCGCTGCCGGAGCCCACCACCCAGGCCTGCACCCGGCCCGGCCCGACCACCTCCGGGTGCTGCGCACGGACGAGGTCGCGCACGGCGTCGTCGCCGTCGTAGCGGACCATCCCGGCCAGGCCGCAGGAGGCGCCGGCGACGCTGAGCAGCCCGGCACCGGGGTAGGCGGCGGAGCCGGCCCGGACACCGACCACGCCGCGGGTGTACTTGTGCGCGTCCGGCGCCGGGCGCGGCAGCAGCGCCGCGACGTCGGAGGGCTGCAGCGCCTCGACCGGCGCGGGGGGCAGGAAGGGGCCCAGCCCGATGTCGACGAGCTCGACCGCACCGCACGCCAGGGCGGCGGGATCGACGAGGTGGCAGGCCTTGTGGGTGCCGAAGGTGACGGTCAGGTCGGCCCGGACGTGCGGCCCGGGTGTGGCGCCGGTGTCGACGTCCACCCCGGAGGGGGTGTCGACCGCGACGAGCGGGACGCCCTCGACCAGCGCCCGGGCGGCCTCCGCGTCGGGGCGCAGGCCCGGGCGTCCCCCGATGCCGACGATCCCGTCGAGGACCACGTCGAAGGTCGCCGGGTGCGGGTCACGGACCCGGCCACCGGCGGTGCGCAGCGCCGCCACGCCCCCCTCGTGCGCGGAGTCGGAGAGCAGCCACGCCTCGACGAGCGCACCGCGCCGGGCGAGCACCGCGCCGGCGTACAGGGCGTCGCCGCCGTTGTCGCCGGACCCCACCAGCAGCAGCACCCGGCGCCCGTAGCCGCCGCCGAGCAGGTCGAGCACCGCGTGGGCGAGCCCGTGCGCGGCACGCTGCATGAGCGTCCCCTCGGGCAGCGTCGCCATCAGCGCCGCCTCGGCGGCGCGGACCTGCGCGACGGTGTGGGCCTCGATCATGACTCGAGCACGACCATCGCCGAGGCGATCCCGCCGTCGTGGGTCAGCGACAGGTGGACCGAGCGCACGCCCAGCCGGTCGGCCTCGGCCAGCACGGTCCCGCGGATCACGAAGCGCGGCCGGCCGGTCTCCTCCGAGACCACCTCGGCGTCGTGCCAGGCCATCCCGCGCGGTGCGCCGAGCGCCTTGGCGAGCGCCTCCTTGGCGGCGAAGCGCGCGGCCAGCGAGCTGATCGGCCGGGACCGCTCGGCCTCGACGAAGAGCTTCTCCACGAGCGCGGGCGTACGACGGCACGACTGCTCGAACCGGGCGATCTCGCACACGTCGATCCCGACGCCGACCACGGCCACGGCGGCTACTCGACGGTGACGGACTTGGCGAGGTTGCGCGGCTGGTCGACGTCGTGCCCCAGCGCGGTGGCCAGCTCGCAGGCGAACAGCTGGAGCGGCAGGATCGCCACCAGCGGCTGCAGCAGCACGGGCACCTTCGGCAGCCGGATCAGGTCGTCGGCGTACGGCTCGATGGAGGTGTCGCCCGCCTCGGCCAGGCAGATCGTCCGGGCACCGCGGGCGCGGACCTCCTGGATGCCGCTCAGCATCTTGCCGTGGAGCTGGTCGCGGCCCTTGGGCGGCACCACGCACAGCACCGGCAGGCCCTCCTCGATCAGCGCGATCGGGCCGTGCTTGAGCTCGCCCGCGGCGAACCCCTCGGCGTGCAGGTAGGCCAGCTCCTTGAGCTTGAGCGCGCCCTCGAGGGCCACCGGGTAGCCCGCGTGGCGGCCGAGGAAGAGCACCGAGCGGGTGCCCGCGTGGGAGCGGGCGAGCTCGTAGACCGCCTCGGCGCCCTCCAGCACGGTCTCGATGTGCCCGGGCATCGCCTCGAGCTGCTCCATGATCTCGTCGATCTCGTCGCCGAACCGGGTGCCCTTGACCTGCGCGATGTAGAGCGCGAGCAGGTAGCAGGCCACCAGCTGGGTCAGGAAGCCCTTGGTCGAGGCGACCCCGATCTCGGGGCCGGCGTGGGTGTAGATCACCGCGTCGGACTCGCGCGGGATCGAGGAGCCGTTGGTGTTGCAGATCGCCAGCACCTTCGCCCGCTGGCTGCGCGCGTGGCGGATGGCCTGGAGGGTGTCGGCGGTCTCGCCGGACTGGCTGATCGCCACGATCAGCGTGGTGGCGTCGATGATCGGGTCGCGGTAGCGGAACTCCGAGGCGAGCTCCACCTCCACCGGGGTGCGGGTCCAGTGCTCGATGGCGTACTTCGCGACCATGCCGGCGTAGAAGGACGTCCCGCAGGCGATGATGATGATCTTGTCGATGTCGCGCAGCTCCTCGTCGGCCAGGCGCATCTCGTCGAGCTGGAGCTGCCCGCCCGTCGTACGACGACCGATGAGCGAGTCCGCGACGGCCCGGGGCTGCTCGAAGATCTCCTTGCGCATGAACCAGTCGTGGCCGTCCTTCTCCGCCGCCGACAGGTCCCAGTCCACGTGGAACCGCGTCGGCTCGACCCGGCGGCCGTGGAAGTCGGTGACCACGACCTCGTCGGCGGTCATCACCACGATCTGGTCCTGGCCCAGCTCCAGCGCCTCCCGGGTGAACTCGATGAAGGCCGCGACGTCGGAGCCGAGGAAGTTCTCGCCCTCGCCCAGGCCCACCACCAGCGGGGAATTGCGGCGCGCCGCGACCACCGTGTCGGGGTCCTGGGCGTCGATCGCGACGAGGGTGAACGCGCCGTCGAGCTGCTGGCAGACCCGCTGCATCGCGGTCGCCAGGTCCACCCCGGACTGCACCTGCAGCTCCACCAGGTGGGCCACGATCTCGGTGTCGGTGTCGGACAGCAGCTCGTGGTCGTCGGCCTCGACCCGCTCCCGCAGCTCGACGAAGTTCTCGATGATGCCGTTGTGCACCAGCGCGACCCGGCGCACGCCGCCGGTGTGCGGGTGGGCGTTGGCGTCGTTGGGCGGGCCGTGGGTGGCCCAGCGGGTGTGCCCGATGCCGATCGTGGTCACCGGGAGCGGCGTCTCGTCGAGCACCTTCTCCAGGTTGGCCAGCTTGCCGGCCCGCTTCTCCACCGCGATGGCGCCACCGTCGACGACGGCCACGCCCGCCGAGTCGTAGCCGCGGTACTCCAGGCGCCGCAGGCCGTCGATGACCGTGTCCGTGGCCGACCTGGGCCCGACATATCCGACGATCCCGCACATGGGTGCCCACTCTAGCCCCGGGTCGGCGCCGAACCTCGGCAGCGCGGGCGCGTCCGCGATCGGGACCGCCCGCGCCCCCGTCGTACGACGGCTGGAAGAATCCGGGCCATGGTCACGGCCACCGAGCCCCCGGGGGCCCACGGCGACGAGACGCCGCGGGAGTCCTCGCCGTACGTCGAGCTCGACCGCGCCACCTGGGCGATGCTCGCGTCGGAGACCGAGAGCCCCCTCACCAACGACGAGGTGCTGCGCCTGCGCGGCATCGGTGACCAGCTCGACCTGGCGGAGATCCGTGACGTCTACCTGCCGCTGTCGCGCCTGCTCAGCCTGCGGGTGAGCGCGGCGACCCAGCTGCACCGCGCCCAGCAGGAGTTCCTGCACGGGCTGACGCCGCCGCGCACCCCCTTCGTCATCGGCCTCGCCGGCTCGGTCGCGGTCGGCAAGTCGACGGCCGCGCGCGTGCTCCAGCAGATGCTGGCCCGCTGGCCCGAGCACCCCAACGTCTCGCTGGTCACCACCGACGGCTTCCTCTACCCCAACGCCGAGCTCGAGCGGCGCGGCCTGCTCCAGCGCAAGGGCTTCCCCGAGTCCTACGACCGTCGCGCGCTGCAGCGCTTCGTCATCGACATCAAGTCCGGCAAGGACGAGGTCGAGGCGCCGGTCTACTCCCACCTCGTCTACGACGTGGTGCCCGAGGACAAGGTCGTGATCAAGCATCCCGACATCGTCATCGTCGAGGGCCTCAACGTCCTCCAGCCGGCCCGGGCCCGCGGCGACGGCCGCACCGGGCTGGGCCTGTCGGACTTCTTCGACTTCTCCATCTACGTCGACGCGAACACCAACCACATCCGGGAGTGGTACGTCGACCGGTTCCTCCGGCTGCGGGAGACGGCCTTCCGCGACCCCAACTCCTACTTCGCCAAGTACGCCGCGCTGAGCCACGACTCCGCCGTCGACGAGGCGCGCCGGATCTGGGACACGATCAACGGCCCGAACCTGCAGGAGAACGTCCTGCCGACCCGGTCGCGGGCGACGCTGGTGCTGCGGAAGTCGGCCGACCACTCGGTCGAGTGGGTCCGGCTGCGCAAGATCTGAGCGAGCCTCCCCAGCCCCGGGCTGACGCGAGGGGTCACGTCACGTCGGCGGTGTCCACCCGCAGCCGCGCGAGCACCTTCCGGGCACCGTCCAGCGCCTGCACCTCGACCGTGCCGATCAGGTCGGGGACGGCGAACCCCCCGTCGCAGCGGCGCTTCGGGCACAGCCCACCGTTGACGGAGGCGGCCTCGTGCTCACCGGCGGCGCCCGCGCCGTCCTTGCCGATGCTGACCCGGACGTCGGCGACGTCCTCGGTGCGGGGCTTCCCGTCGACGACCCACAGCAGGCGCACGGAGACGAACTCCTCGGGCGGGAAGCCGGTGAGCTGGGCGTCGAACCAGGTGCACGGGGTGCTGCGTGCGCCGTCGGGAGCGGGCGCGTCGAGCGGGTAGGCGCACGACGCGGCGAGCGAACGGGCCAGGACCACCCGGGCCGGTGCGGACTTCCCGCACACCTCGGCCTCCGGGCCCTCGGCGCGCTGCTCTCCGGCGACGGCGACCAGGCGCAGGGTCGTGCAGGCCCGGACCCCGCCGCGCGGGGTCGCGATCTCCAGCTCCGGGGCACTCTCCTGCCAGGCGCCGGCGTCGTCACGGCGCTCGAGCACGATGCGGCTGCCGTCCTCGGCCGCCGGCAGGGTGACTGCGACGGCCACCGCGAGCGCCGCCGGGACGGCCTTCGCGGAGACCTTCCCGGGCGCGACCGGCGCGGCGGGGCCGGACGTGACGGGGTCCTCGGCAGCCGGGCCGGCGGGGCCGCCGCCGTCGTCGCGCAGCAGCCACCACGCGCCGCCGGCGCCGGCCACGACGAGCGCCAGTGCGGCGAGCACCGCGACCAGGCGGCCCGCACCGCGTCGTACGGGCGCGGTCGTGGGGGACGGCGGAGGCGGCGGGGGCGGGGCCGCCAGGTGCCGGAAGGCGGTGGCGAGCTCGGCGGCCGAGCCGATCCGCTCGGCGGGGTCCTTGGCCATGCAGCGGGCGACCAGCGCGTCCCACTCCGGGGCCCGGTCCAGCGTGGGCGGGAGCGCCGGGACCGGGTCGTTGATGTGCGCGTTCGCGACCTGGAAGCCGGTGCCGCGGAAGGGCGGCGCCCCGGTGAGCAGGTTGTAGGCCAGGCAGCCCATGGCGTACAGGTCGGTCGCCTCGGTCGCCGGGCGGCCCAGGTGCCGCTCCGGCGCCATGTACGGCGGGCTGCCGATCACGCCGCCGGTCGCGGTGAGGCCGAGGTCCGCGGTGACCGCGATGCCGAAGTCGGCGAGCACCGGCCGCAGCTCGCCGGCGCGACGCCACAGCAGCACGTTGCCGGGCTTGATGTCGCGGTGGATGACGCCGTGGGCGTGCGCGTCGGCGAGCCCGTCGGCCAGCCCGGCGAGGATCGTGGCCGCCTCCGCCGGCGGCAGCGGGCCGCGACGGCTCACCAGCTGGGCCAGGTCGCCGTCGGCGAGGAAGTCGGTGACCAGGTAGAACCGGCCCTCGCTGCTGCCGTAGTCGAAGACGACGACGATGTGCGGCGAGCGCACCCGGGCGAGGATCGCGGCCTCCCGCTCGAAGCGGCGCAGGAAGTCGTCGTCGACGATGTCCTCGCGGATCACCTTCACCGCGACGATGCGGTCCAGGACCCGGTCGCGGGCCCGGAAGACCTTGCCCATCCCCCCGGCGCCGACGACCTCCAGCAGCTCGTAGCGGTCGTCGATGACGTCGGAGGCCCGCGGATCCTGCGTCATGTCAGTAGCGCGCCTGGAACCGGCAGGTCGCGGCCCGGCCGGGGTAGAAGTTGGTGAGGTTGTCGAGCGGGTCGTACGGCGCGCCGCCGCTCGCGCCGCCGGTGACCTTCTCCGAGGAGGAGAGGTCCCGGGTGACGGTCGGGGCGGGGGCGGGCGCCGGCGGCGCCACCGCGACCCGGACCACCTCGCGCGACATCGCCGTACCCAGGCCGTTCTTGCCGGTGGCGAGCATCGCGAACAGGTAGCGCCCCGAGGTGCGCGGGCGGTAGCGCACGGTGAACCGGCCGGCGCTGTCGGTGGCGACCCGGATGCCGGTGCTGCGCAGGATGCCCGTCCGCGAGCCGTCGGGCACGCGCACGGCGTACAGGGTGAGGGTGCGCACGCCACCCGGCTCGACCACGCCGCGCAGGTAGAAGGACTTCCCGGCGACGGCGGCCTTGCTGCGCTTGCGGAAGCGCAGGCTCGGGGTCGCGATCACCCGGAAGGCGCCGCTGGACTGCCCGCCGGACACGGCGGCGATCCAGCCGGTGCGCGGGACCTTCGCCCGGATCTTGAAGACCCCGGCGCTGTGCGTGCCGCCGCCGGCGTCGGCGCCCGTCCCGCGGGTGTTCTCCGTGGTGGAGAAGCGGACGTCGAAGGCGCCGGACTTGTCGAGGCGCAGGTACGGGTTCACGTAGGGCCAGTCCGGGTGCATCACCATGCAGCCCGACAGGCTGCCGACGAGCGGGTAGCGCAGCGGCCGGAAGTCGACCCGGGAGCGGCGCAGCGACCAGTCGCCGGACGGCTTGTAGGTCCGCACCCGCACCCGCACGCTCGTCCCGACCGTACGACGCCCCACGACGCAGGCGGTCACCTGGCGCGGGATCCGGCCACCGGCACCGCACAGCGGCAGCCGCTCGGGCTGGAGGTCGCCGCGGCGGCGGAAGATCGAGACCGCCTCGCGCGGCGGGGTGACGGAGGTGTCGAAGGCGAAGTCGATGGTGCTCCACACGTCGCGGGTCGCGTCGTTCGCGGTGACCTTGACGACCGGCTGCAGGTCCCCGGTGCCGGTGTCCGGCGTCTCCTGGACCGCCAGCTTCTCGGCGCCGGCGGTCGGGCTGACCACGGCGGCCTGCGGGTCCTCCACGGACGGCACCGGGGTGCACTGGCGGGTGGGGTCGGAGATGTCGTACCCGAGGCAGGCGCCGGTGCCGATCCGCCGGTTCGCCTCGACGGTGGCGGGCGTCGGGGTCCCGCCGTTGATGCTGATCCCGCCGTTGCCGACGAGGACCGCACCGGCGCCGCTGTAGGTCACGTTGAGGCTGCTGCGGGTCGTGCCCCCGGTCTTGCGGACGGTGCCGTCGTTGACGAAGGCGGCGAGCGCCGGGCCGTCGTCGAAGCCCTCGAAGACGTTGCCGTCGCCGGCGAACGTGAAGTACCCGCCGGCCTCGACCGTCGTGGTGGTGCTGTGGTCGGCCGCGACGTAGCCCTGGCCCGTCACCAGCGCCTCGCCCCCGGCGAGGACGTCGATCCGGTAGCCGTCGAACAGGTTGACGCCGCGCCCGTTCACCTCGAGCACGCCGCCGGCGCCCACGCGCAGCCGGCCGGTGGCGGGCAGCGGAGCGGTGCCGCCGCAGACGGCGAGGTCGTTGCCGGCCAGGTCGCAGATGTCGTTGTCGAGCGAGGCCGCGGTCGGGTCGCCGAGCCGGCCCCACTCGAGGTGGCCGGCGAGGTCGATCGTGCCGGTGCCACCGAAGTAGCTCTCCCGCAGCTCCAGGCGGGAGCCGGTGGCGAGGCTGGAGACGAGGGAGCCGTCGGGGCCGCCGTACAGGAGGACGCGGGCGTCGCTCGCGCGGATCGTCACGTCCTCGCCGACCACCAGCGCCGAGACGTGGACGGCGGTGTTGTCGTCGATGTCGATCGGCACGGAGGCGCTGGGGATGCAGACGATGGAGCGCTGGGTGTGGTCCTCGCCGTCGCCGAGGTACTCCATCGGGATCTTGTCGCTGTCGGGCGCGCCCTCGGGCACCGCCCAGTTGCCGGCCGTCCCCCAGTAGCCGTCGCCCGCCCCGCCGGTCCAGGTGTAGCGGGTGAACCCGGCCAGGTCGCCGGTCAGGTCGGCCGTGCAGAGCCCGGCGGCCTGGGCCGGGGCCGCCGCGAGGGCCGCGAGGAGGGGTGCCGCCAGCACTCCCGTGGTGCCGAGCGTGAGCGCGCGGAGTCGGGCCATGTCATCCCCCAGATGATGGTCGTCCCGAGACCTCACCGGCAGCATAGGACCGACCGGCCCCGGGGGGCCCGGAAACGCCTAGACCGCGAGACGCTCCCGGACGACGTCCGCGAGCCGGTGCGCGACGGCCTCCGCCTGCTCGGCGGTGGGCGCCTCGACCATGACCCGGACCAGGGGCTCGGTGCCGGAGGGCCGCAGCAGCACCCGTCCGGTGCCGGCGAGCTCGTCCTCCGCCTCGGCGACGGCAGCGAGCAGCGCCACGTCGTCGGTGCGGGTGCGGTCGACGCCGGAGACGTTGACCAGCACCTGCGGCAGGCGGGTCATCACGCCGGCGAGCTCGCGCAGGGAGGCACCGGTGCGGACCATGCGCCGCAGCACGTGCAGGGCGGTGAGCAGGCCGTCGCCGGTGGTGGCGTGGCGGCGCAGGATGACGTGGCCGGACTGCTCGCCACCGAGGACGAAGCCGTGGGCGTTCATCTGCTCCAGCACGTAGCGGTCGCCGACCGCCGCCCGGCGCACGGTGATGCCCGCCGCCTCGAGCGCCTGGATCAGGCCGAGGTTGCTCATCACGGTGGCGACGAGGGTGGCGTCGACCAGCTCGCCCGCCTCGTGCAGCGCCAGCGCCAGGATCGCCATGATCTGGTCGCCGTCGACGGGGGTGCCGGTGTGGTCGACGGCCAGGCACCGGTCGGCGTCGCCGTCGACGGCGAAGCCGGCGTCCGCGCCGTGCGCGAGCACCGCCTCCCGCAGCGGGCCGAGGTGGGTCGAGCCGACGCCGTCGTTGATGTTGAGACCGTCGGGGTCGGCGCCGATCGTGATCACCGTGGCGCCGGCCGCCTCCAGCACCTTCGGGCCGACGCTGCTGGCCGCGCCGTGGGCGCAGTCGAGCACGATCCGCAGGCCCGAGAGGGGCTTGCCGTCGGGGTCGTCGAGGGTGCGGAGCAGGTGGCCGGCGTACTCCTCGTCGGTGCCGGCGTAGGCCGTCACGCGGCCCACCGCGGCGCCGGTCGGCCGCTCCCACTCCTGGCCGAGCGCGGCCTCGATGAGGTTCTCGTGGTGGTCGTCGAGCTTCACGCCGCCGCGGGCGAGGAACTTGATGCCGTTGTCGGGCATCGGGTTGTGGGAGGCGCTGAGGACGACGCCGAGGTCGGCGTCGAGGGCATCGGTGAGGTAGGCGACGCCCGGCGTGGGCACGACGCCGAGCAGCAGCACGTCCACCCCTGCCGAGGCGAGCCCGGCGACGACCGCGCCCTCGAGGAAGTGCCCCGAGACGCGGGTGTCCCGGCCGACCACGGCCAGCGGTCGGTGGTCCTCGATCTCGCGGCGCAGCACGCGCGCGGCGGCGACGCCGAGGTCCAGGGCCAGCTGGGCGGTCAGCTCGGCGTTGGCGAGACCACGCACGCCGTCGGTGCCGAAGATGCGGGGCACGTTCACTCCCTCGTGTGCAGGAAAACGGGCGACGGGGCCACGGACCGCAGCAGCGGTGCGTGGCCCCGTCGTTGGATCGCCTGTCGGCGCATGCGTCGCGTGCCGGAGTGTCTCGCAAGGCGGAGCCGCGAAGGCGACCTTCGAGCGGAGCGGGTCGTCGAGCGGCGACAACGCCGCGAGGCGCCCGGCACGCGGCGCAAGGTCAGCGCTTGGAGTACTGCGGAGCCTTACGAGCCTTCTTGAGACCGGCCTTCTTGCGCTCGGTCGCACGGGCGTCGCGGGTCAGCAGGCCAGCCTTCTTCAGGGTCGGCCGGTTGGCGTCGAGGTCGATCGCGTTGAGCGAGCGGGCCACGCCGAGGCGCAGCGCGCCGGCCTGGCCGGTGATGCCGCCGCCGTGGATGCGGGCGATCACGTCGAAGCGGCCCTCGAGGCCGAGCGCCGCGAACGGCTCGTTGACGACCTGCTGGTGCAGCTTGTTCGGGAAGTAGTCCTCGATGGTGCGGCCGTTGATCGTCCAGGTGCCGTTGCCGGGCACGAGGCGGACGCGGGCGACGGCCTCCTTGCGGCGGCCGGTGGCCGCGCCGGGGGCGATGGTCGCCGGGCGGGCGTCGACGGCGGCGGAGCCGGAGGTCTCGCTCGTGTAGGCGACACCCTGCTCGTCGGTCTCGAAGGTCTCCTCGACCTCGTTGGTGTTCTCAGTCACGTGAATGTCCTAGTCCTGGTCAGCTGTGTCGCGAGGTCACTGGGAGATCTGGGAGATCTCGTACGGAACGGCCTGCTGGGCCTGGTGGGGGTGAGCCGGGCCGTTGTAGACCTTCAGCTTCTTGATGATCTGCCGGCCGAGGCGGTTCTTCGGCAGCATGCCCCACACGGCCTTCTCGACAGCCTTGCGGGCGTCCTTGTCCAGGACCTCGCCGATCGGCGTCGCGGTCAGACCGCCCGGGAAGCCCGAGTGGCGGTAGACCATCTTGTCGGCGCGCTTGTTGCCGGACAGGGCGACCTTGTCGGCGTTGATGACGATGACGTAGTCACCGGTGTCGGCGTTCGGCGCGAAGATCGGCTTGTGCTTGCCGCGCAGGAGGTTGGCCGCGGTCACCGCGAGCCGACCGAGGACGACGTCGGTCGCGTCGATCACGAGCCAGGCGCGCTCGACGTCACCGGGCTTCGGAGCATAGGTACGCATGGAGGAATCCATTCGTTCGTGTCGGACTCCGCCCAGTGCTCTGCGCGGAGGCATCTTCTGACGAACACTGCACCCACCTTCAGGTGGGCGACTGCCCTCGCGAGGAGAGCGGCAGGAGACGCATCGAGCAGCGTACGGCGAGCGCGGGCCGGGCTCCAAATCACCGCGGCGGCCGCCTGCCCGCGGCCGGCCTCACCCATTCTCCCCCGCGCGGGAGGCTGCGCTGCCACGATGACGAGTCCCCCCACCCCTCGGAAGGAATCGTCATGCTCCCCCTTCGTCCCCTCCGCCTCACGCGTCTCCTCGTCGCGTCCGGGGCCGGCGCGCTGGTGCTCTCCGGCCTCGCCGCCGCCCCCGCGTCCGCCGAGCCCATCACCGACGGCGGCATCCAGCTCGGCGGGTCGGTCAACTACGACACCGCCGCCTGCACCGGCGCCGTCGCGCCCGCACCGGTCTCGGCCGACCTGGCCTCCGGTGCGACGCTGACCCGCTCGTTGAGCTTCGACCAGACCGCGGTCGCCACCGGCGACGAGACCGACACCCTGCGCTTCAAGGGCAGCCAGAAGCTCGTGGTGTCCTCGACGATTTCCGGCAGCCAGCTGAACTCGCTGACGGCGACCTCGGCCGTGACCAGCTCGGTCACCGCGGCCAAGGCGGACTCCGCCTGCCTGCCCGCCAGCGGTCCCGCGGGCGTGCAGAACCTGTCCGGGGTCTACGCCGTCATCCACCGCTCCACGCCCGGCTGGCTGCGGATCCAGGCCGTCAGCACCGGCACCGGCGGCCAGGTCCTGAGCGCCGACGTCCAGGACACCGTCAGCTACGCCATCCAGGCGCAGGTCGGCGGCTTCTCGGTGCGCGACACCTCCGCCGACCAGTGGGTCTACGTGCCGGCCGGCGACCACGAGGTCGAGCTGACCCTCGGCGGCGTCTCCGCGACGGCGTACGGCATCCCGAGCGCGTCGATCAAGAGCAGCATCAAGCTGACGTTCTCCCCCGCGGGCGTCGCGAAGGCCGCGACGACCGGCACCGCCCGCTCCGACGTGACCTTCCCGAGCGCGCTCACCTGCTCCACCGGGCGGGCCGCGGTGAAGCTGACCTCCGCGATCGCCGGCGCCTCCAAGGTGGCGCTCTACGTCGACAACACCCGCAAGACCACGATCAGCCGGCCCACGGCCCGCACGGTGACCCTCACCGGCGTCCCGAAGAACCGTGCGGTGACCCTGCGCGCCGTGGTGGTCGACGGGGGCCGGACGCTGTCCGCGACCCGCTCGTACCGCGCCTGTTGAGGCTCCTCGGAGCCCGTCCCGGTGTCCCGGAGCGCCACGCTTCGGGACACCGGGTTATCGAAGTGTGACCCGGGCGACTAGGTTGCAAGGGTGACTGAATCTCTGACCGTACGCGACAACCGCACCGGCGCGGAGTACGAGATCCCGATCGTCGACGGCACCATCAAGGCCGCGGACCTCGGGCAGATCAAGCTCAACGACGACGAGCCCGGGCTGGCGACCTACGACCCCGGCTTCGTCAACACGGCCTCGTGCCGCAGCGCCATCACCTTCATCGACGGTGACAAGGGCATCCTCGAGTACCGCGGCTACCCCATCGAGCAGCTGGCGGAGAAGTCGAACTTCCTCGAGGTCGCCTATCTCCTGATCCACGGCGACCTGCCCACCAAGGAGCAGTACGAGGCGTGGGTCCACGAGATCACGTTCCACACGTTCGTCCATGAGAACGTCAAGGGCTTCATGGAGGGCTTCCGCTACGACGCGCACCCGATGGGGATGCTGATGGCGTCGGTGGGGGCCCTCTCGACGTTCTACCCGGAGTCGAGCCGGATCGCCGATCCCGACAACCGGCACATCCAGATCGTGCGGATGATCGCCAAGATGCCGACCCTGGGCGCCTGGTCGTTCCGGCACGCGCAGGGCAAGCCCTACGTCTACCCGGACAACGAGCTGTCGTACGCCGAGAACTTCCTCTCCATGCTCTTCAAGATGAGCGAGACGAAGTACGCCGGCGACCCGCGCATCGTCAAGGCGCTCGACACCCTGTTCATCCTGCACGCCGACCACGAGCAGAACTGCTCGACCAACGCCGTCCGCTCGGTCGGCTCCTCGCAGGTCGACCCGTACTCCGCCGTCGCGGCCGGCATCGGCGCCCTCTTCGGCCCGCTGCACGGTGGCGCCAACGAGGCCGTGCTGAAGATGCTGCGCCGGATCGGCACCGTGGAGAACATCCCGGCGTTCATCGAGGGCGTCAAGAACGGCGAAGAGCGGCTCATGGGCTTCGGCCACCGGGTCTACAAGAACTTCGACCCGCGCGCCAAGATCATCAAGAAGGCCTGCGACGACGTCTTCGAGGTCACCGGGGTCAACCCGCTCCTGGCGGTCGCCAAGGAGCTGGAGAAGATCGCGCTCGAGGACGAGTACTTCATCAAGCGCAAGCTCTACCCCAACGTCGACTTCTACTCCGGCCTGATCTACGAGGCCCTGGAGTTCCCGCCCGAGATGTTCACCGTCCTCTTCGCGATCGGCCGCACGCCCGGCTGGCTCGCGCAGTGGCTGGAGCTCGTGCAGGACAAGGAGCAGAAGATCGCGCGCCCCAAGCAGATCTACACCGGTGCGCGCACGCTCGACTTCGTTCCCGCGGAGGAGCGCTGGGCCTGAGCCCGGTGCGCTGAGCATGCGGGTGGCCGTGGTCGGCCTCGGTACTGCCGGGGCGGCCACGGCCTGCTTGCTTCTCGACCGCGGTCACGACGTCACGGTCCTGGAGCAGGCCGAGGACCCGCGCCCGGTGGGCGCCGGGATCTGGCTGCAGGACCTCGGTCAGCAGGTGCTCGAGCGCCTCGACCTGCTCCCCGCCCTGCGCGAGCGCTCGCGGGTGGTCTCCCGGGTGCGCATGGAGGGCCGCGGCGGCCGCCTCCTCCTCGACCTGGGGTACGACGCCCGGCCCGCCTCCACGCCCGCCCTGGGCGTGCACCGCGGCGACCTGTTCCGGCTGCTGTTCGCGGCCGTGCGCGAGCGCGGCATCCCACTCGAGCTCGGGGCACGGGTGACGGCCGTCGAGCCCCGCACGGGCGGCATCGTGCTCACCGTCGACGACCCCGCCGGCCCGGAGGCGCGGGACCTGGGTCGCTTCGACCTGGTCGTCGGAGCCGACGGCAGCCGATCCCAGGTCCGGGGCGCCCTCGGCCTGGGCCACCGGGAGCGGGTCTACCGCTACGGCGCGCTGTGGGCGATCGTGCCCGACCCCACCGGCCTGACCTCCGACACCCTCCACCAGGCCCTCGACGGCACCCGCCGCACCCTCGGCGTGCTGCCGACCGGTGCCGACCGGGCGTCGATCTTCTGGTCCCTGCGCACGGACCGGCACGCCGCGGCGCTGGCCGCCGGCCCGGACCGGTGGCGCGAGGAGGCCCGGCCGATGGCGGGACGCTACGCGCCGCTGCTGGACGCGGTGGAGGAGCTGCTGCCGGCGTCGTACCGCTCGGTGGAGGTGCGCGCGTCGTACCGGGTGACGGGTGGGGGGCGCAGCGCCGGGGTGCTGCTCGGCGACGCGGCCCACGCGATGAGCCCGCAGCTGGGCGCCGGAACCTCGCTCGCGCTCGCCGACGCCTGGACGCTGGCCGCGGCGCTGGAGCGGCGCGGCAGCCTGGCCGAGCGCCTGGCGTGGTACGACGACCAGCGGCGCGCGCACGTGCGGTGGTACCGCTGGTGGACGCGGGCGATGATGCCCGTCTTCCAGAGTGACCTGACCCCGCTCGCGCTCCCCCGCGACGCGCTGAGCCCGCTGGTCGGGCGGGTGCCGGGGATGCCTCGCCTGCTGGCCGGCACCCTGTCGGGCGACCGGCGCTCGCTGAGGCGGACCTGGCGCCTGCCCTAGCGCGCCCTAGTAGCCCGGGACCTGCTGGAGCTGGGCGTCGAGGATGTCCTCGAGGTCGCCGGACGGCGCGCTGTCGTCGTCGCGCTCGAGCCACACGGTGACGAGGTAGCCGTAGTCGAGGGCGGGACCCCGATGGCCGTCGTCGGTGCCCTCGTGCGCCTGCGCCCACGCGTAGGCGTGCACCACCCGGTAGGAGCCGTCCCGGGCGTCGGCCTGGTAGCCGCCGGCCCGGTCACCGCCCGTGGCGACCTCCGCGAGCCGCGCCGTACGGCCCTCCGCGCTCCGGCCACAGGCCGCGAAGCGGCGGGTGAAGGCGTCGAAGGCGCTGTCGGCCTCGGCCTCGCCCATCCGCCGGATCCCGACCACGACCCGCTCGCGGTGGCCGTCCACCTCGCGGTCCCAGGCACGGAAGTCGTCCGGGTCGGCGTCGTGGAGCAGGGTGGCGGACTCGAGGTCGCACGGCGGACCCGGCTCCGGCACGAAGTCCGCGACCGGCTCGAGGTCGCCGCCGATGGCGCCGGCCCCGATCAGCTCCGGCTCCTCGGGGTCGCCGCCGCAGCCGGCCAGCAGGACGGCGAGCAACAGCGCCGTCAACGTCCCGCGGATCACAGGTGCTCGAGCTCCTGCTTGGCGCGGTCCAGCGCACCCTCGTGGCTGTCGGAGATGGCAGCGAGCTCGGTCGCGAGCTTCTCGCCCCACGGGTTGTCCTCCAGCCAGGCCTGGTAGGCGTCGGCCTGGGTCGGAGAGAGCTCGCTGAGGTTGGTGTCCGGGCCGAAGCCCTCCGGGTAGGCGTCCGCGGGCAGGTTGTGCCAGTAGGCGTCGCGCACCAGCTGCTTGACGGTCGCGTCGCTGCTCTCGAAGAGGTTGCCCACGTCGTGGTTGATCTGGCCGGTGCTGTCCTGCTGGAGGCTCTCCCCGATGCCGCCGAGCACCTGGTCCAGCAGGAAGCCGCCGACGGGGTTCTTGCCGACCGGCGTCTCGCCGAGGATGCCGGACACCACGTCGACACCGAGGTCGACGCCGGCGTTGTGCCGCTCGTCGGCCGACAGCGCGTCCTCGGCGATGTCGGTCGAGGCGCCGAAGTCGATGGCACCGAGCACGTTGTAGTTGGCACTGATCGTCGGCGCCAGCTCGTCGCGCACCTCCCCGGGATCGGTGATGCCGTCGAGGTTGCGGGTGAGCTGGTCCGCCGTCCACGCGTTGCTGGCGATCCGCAGCTGCTCGCGGCCCACGTCGTCCTTGGCCAGCTCGGCCAGCCAGAACCGGGAGCCCCGGTCGGGGTCGGCGAACCGGGCGTCGTCGAAGACGTAGCCGTCGGTGGTGTCGCCCCCGCCCGGGTTGACCCCGAGCTCGTGGTGGAAGGAGCCGATGTAGCGGCTGGTGATCTCGGAGAGGTCCTCGCGCAGGGAGGGCGGCACGACGTCGGTGCTGGAGAAGGTGTCGTCGCCGTCCTCGAAGCGGTCGTAGCCGAGGTTGACCAGCGACTCGACCACGCTGACCGAGCGCTCGTCGGGCTCGCCCTCGATGGTGGCGGCCTGCAGCGCGTCGCCCAGCTGCGCGAGGCCCGGCGGCGCGTCGTGCTGCTGGGGGTTCAGGAAGTCGTTGAACCAGCGGTGCTCGTCGGCGCGGTCGTAGAGCAGGTACTTCACCCGGTCGTTGTAGGGCTCCTCGCCCGGCTCGATGGTCGTGGACGAGGTGAAGAAGCCGCGCGCCGCCTCCGGGTTGTCGCCGATGCTGCGCAGCACGCCGGGGATCGGGTCGCGGCCGAGCGGGTCGTGTTCGTCGTCGTACCCCTGGCTGTAGTCCCAGCGGATGCCCTCCCCGATGATGCCGGGGTTGACGTCCCACGGACCCTCGGGGTGCTCGTCCCAGTCCCAGTCGCGCTCGAAGTCGACGGTGCTCTCCGCGACCGACTGCAGGAAGTCGGGGTCGAACGCGCTGCCGTCGGCGAGCAGCGGGGTGAGCAGCTGGTAGCCGCGGGCGTGGATGTCGCCGAGCTCGCCCGGCATCGTGATGTCCTCGCGGCCGGCGGCGATGAGGTCCCACTTCCAGTCCGTGGAGACGTGGCTGGGGCTGCTCGCCCCGGTGTCGCCGATGTCCCGGGTGCCGGCCGCCAGGGTGGCGCCCAGCGCGTGCTGGAAGTCGCGCAGGGCGTTGCCGTGCTCGCTGTCGGGCTCGAGGTCCATGCCGCGACCCCGCACCGCGATCTGCTGCTGGAGGTCGAGCAGGCCCCGCGGGCCGGTGCGGTTGAGGAAGCCGGTGGCCACCTCCGCGTCGTCGCCGTAGGCGTCGAGCAGGCCGGTCACCCGGTTGATGTCACCGGGCGGGATGTCGTCGTCGCCCTCGGTGAGGTCGTCGGCGCGGTCGGCGATCGCGGCACCGAGCGCGTTCTGCTGGGCGTCGGAGAGCGCGTCGACGTAGCCGTCGTACTTGTCCGGGTCGGCGAGCAGCTTGTCGAGGAGCGCCTGGTCGGACAGCCCGCGCAGCTCGGGCGGCAGGGCCGCGTCCTCGAGCGAGCCGGTGCCGCCGTCGTAGCGGCCGTTGCGGGCGTTGCGCAGCACCGTGGCCAGGTCGACGTCGGCCTGGTCGGCGTCGGAGAGCGCGTCGGCGAGCGTGCTCGCCAGGCCCTCCAGCTCGCTCGCCTCCGGCGAGCCCTCCTCGTCGGGCGAGGGGTCGGTGACGGTGACCCGACCGCCGGCGAAGCTGACCTCGAGGCCCTTGTCGCGGATCGTGCCCATGGCGCTGCGCGCGGAGTCCTGGGCCCGCTTGATCGTCTCCGCGGCCTCGTCCAGGGCGTTGATCACCTGCGAGAGCGGGGCCACGACGTCGTTGAGGTCGGCCACCAGGCGGGTGTGCGAGCCCTGCGCGGTCACCGCCGCGTCGCCGATCCAGGTCGTGGGCGGACGGCCGTCGTCGAGCTCGTCCTGCAGGTCGAGGAGGGTGCGCCGGGAGGAGTCCAGGCTGTCCCCGGCGGTGCCCAGGTCGGCGGGCTTCCAGCTCATCAGCACGTCGTAGGTCACCATCAGATGGCCTGCCTGCCGCCGGTGAAGTGGTGCCGGACCTGGATGTCGGCCTCGGTGATGTCGCCGGCCGCCGCGTTGGTCGAGGTGTGGTGGCCGTGCGCCGCGGTCGCCCAGGCGTCGAGGTCGGCGTCGATGTCGGTCGCCAGCGCGGTGGCGGCCGGGCCGCTCTGCCCGCCCGGCAGGGCGGCGGCGACCGTGGCGAGGTCGTCCTTGAAGGACACGCCGTCGGCGCTGTCGGCTGCTTCCTCGATCCGGTTGGCGGATCGGCGTACTTCCTGTTCGACGATCTGGACGGTCATGAGTGCGGTGTGCCCCGGTCGTCGCCGGGACAAACACCAGTGAGTCGCTGGACCTACTTCTCCGGGTACGACGGCAGGTCGGTCTCGTGCAGCCAGGGCCGCAGCAGGCCCGCGACGTCCGTGCCCGTGCGGTCGGAGGCGAAGGCGAGGAACTGCTCGGTGGTCACCGAGCCGCCCAGGTGCTCGGCCACCCACCCCCGCAGCACCTCGAAGAAGGCGTCGTCGCCGACGCTGAGCCGCAGCGTGTGCAGCGCCAGCGCGCCCCGCTTGTAGACCCGGTCGTCGAACATCAGCTCCGGCCCGGGGTCGGCCAGCAGCAGGTCCTGGTCCGCCTCGGCCAGCCGCTCGTGGTGGTGCCGCGCCCAGCCGTCGCACGTGCGCGGTCCGCCGGACTCCTCCGACCACAGCCACTCGGCGTAGCAGGCGAACCCCTCGTGCAGCCAGATGTCTCGCCAGCGCTCGAGGGTGACGGCGTTGCCGAACCACTGGTGGGCCATCTCGTGCGCGACCAGGCGCACCTGCGACCAGTCCGGGCTGCAGAAGTTCCGCCCGAAGGTGGACAGGCTCTGGCTCTCCAGCGGGATCTCGAGGTCGTCGTCGGTGATGACGGCGGTGTAGGCGTCGAACGGATAGGTCCCGAAAGCCTCCTCGAAGAACGCCATCATCGCGGCCTGCTGGTCGAAGGAGCCCTCGAGATCGGCGTCGCCGGGTGCGATCGTGGTGACGCTCGGCCCGTGCGGGGTGGTGGTGTAGCGACCGATCTGCACGGTGGCGAGGTAGGTCGCCATCGGCCGGTCCATCCGGTAGTCCCAGGTCTCCACGCTCGCCCGCCGCTGGTGGGCGACCAGCTCGCCGTTGGCGACCACGACGTAGCCCGCGGGCGCCGCCACCGCGATCCGGTACGTCGCCTTGTCGTCGGGCCGGTCGTTGCAGGGGAACCAGGTCGGGGCGCCGTGGGGCTGCGCGGCGACGATCACGCCGTCGGTGAGCTCCTCCCAGCCCGCGTCGCCGTGGTGCTTGTCGATGACGGGCTGCGGCTGTCCGCCGTAGGCGACGGTGAGGGTGAGCTCGGTGCCGGGCGCGACGTCGCCGTCGAGCTGCAGCACGAGACGGTGGTGGCGCTGGGACCACTTCTTCAGGCCGGCGCCGGCGAGGCGCACCTTGTCGGCCTGCAGGTGGGCGAGGTCGAGCACCAGGCGGCCGGTCTCCTCGAGAACCTCGATCGTCAGCGTGGCGGTGCCGCGCAGGCGGTTGCCCTCGAGGACGTAAGTCAGGTCGAGGTCGTAGTGCCGCACGGCGTACGACGGGTCGCCGTGGCCGGGGAGGTAGGGATCGGCGGTCGGCAGGTGACGGATCACGGCGTCACTCCGCCCACGGGCCGATCGGGTTGCCGATCCAGCGGGTCTTGTCCGGAACGGTCTCGCCTCTCATCACCAGGGACACCGGTCCGACGGTAGCGTGCTTGCCCAGCGTGGCCGCAGGCAGCACCACCGAGTTGGGCCCGAGGGTGGCACCGCGGCGCAGGCGGACGGCGTCGGTGGCGAGCAGCCGGTCGTGGAAGAGGTGGGTCTGCACGACGCTGCCCTGGTTGACGGTGGCGCCGTCGCCGAGCTCGACGAGGTCGGTCTCGGGCAGCCAGTACGACTCGCACCACACCCCGCGCCCGACCCGGGCGCCCATCGCCCGGAACCAGGTGGTGATCAGCGGCGAGCCGGTCGCCAGGCCGGCGAACCACGGGGTCGCGACGACCTCGACGAAAGTGTCGGCAAGCTCGTTGCGCCACACGAAGGAGCTCCACAGCGGGTGCGAGCCGGCGCGGACCCGGCCCACCAGCAGCCACTTCGCGGCGACCGCGACGACGGCCGCCAGGAGCCCGGCGGCCCAGAGCAGCACCGGTACGGCGAGCGCGCCCGCTGCGACGCCGTGCTCGCCGGCCACCGCGAGCGTGCCCGCGACGACGCCGAGGTGCAGGCACACGGCCAGCGTCAACGGCACCAGCCGGGCCACCTCCCAGCAGGCCCGGGCGACCTTGAGCCGGGTCGGCGGGGCGTACGTGCGCTCGTCGGCCGAGCCCTGCTCGGCCCGGCGCAACGGCGCCGGCGGGCTGCCGAGCCAGGACTCGCCGGCCTTGACGGTGCCGCGGGCCGGGGCGGCGGAGAGCACCGCGACCAGCGAGCGCTTGGGGACCTTGCGGCCCGGCGCGGCCATCGCGGAGTTGCCGACGAACGCGCGCTTGCCGACCTTCACGCGCTCCGCGCGCAGCCAGCCCCCGCCGAGCTCGTAGCCGCCGATCAACGTGTCGTCGGCGAGGAAGGCCTGGTCGCTGACGGTGGTGAGCGAGGGGATCATCAGCACCGTGGACGCCTCGACGTCCTGCCCGATCCGGGCGCCGAGCAGGCGCAGCCAGGTGGGCGTCAGCTGGGAGGAGTAGAGGGGGAACAGCCAGGTGCGGGCCTCGTCGAGGACCCGCACCGTCGCCCACACGCACAGCGCGGGGCGACTCTGCAGCGGGTGCGCGCCGGCCGTGATGCCGCGCCCCAGCAGCCGGACCGCAAGCAGGACCAGGGCCGCGAGAGTGACGACCCCCAGCAGCACGCCCGGCACGACCCACGGCAGCAGCGCCCGGACCGCCTCGGCCGGCCCGCCCGTGCCCCCGAGGTCCGCGAGCAGCAGGGCCGGGACGAGCCCGACCAGCACCGCCAGGGCCGGGAGCAGCGCGAGCCCGGCCGCGACGGCGGCGTACCGGACGGCCCAGGCGCGCAGCGTGCGGGGCGAGGCGGCGGGCCGCTCGGCCCACGGACCGCGGGCGGCGGAGCTGGCACGGGTCGCCGGCGCGCCCGACCAGAACTCACCCGTGGGCACCTCCCCGAACACCGCGGAGCCCGGCGCCACCTCGGCGTCGTCACCGATCACGGTGCCCGGGCCGAGCATCGAGCGGGTGCCGACGCGGGCCCGCCGGCCGACCCGGATGCCGCCGACGTGCAGGGTGTCGCCGTCGATCCAGTAGCCGGTGAGGTCGACCTCCGGCTCGACCGAGGCGCCCTTGCCGACGGTGAGCAGCCCGGTGACCGGCGGCAGCGAGTGCAGGTCCGCGCCCTTCGCGACCCGCGCACCCAGTAGCCGGGCGTACCAGGTCATGTACGGCGCCCCGGCCAGCCGCGTCGCGCCGAGCTCGTCCGCGATCCGCTCGGCCATCCAGATCCGCAGGTGCACCTTGCCGCCGCGGGGGTACTCCCCCGGCCGCACCCCGGCGCGCACCGCCTGCACCAGCTTGGCGGCGAGCAGCATCCGTCCGGGCGGGCTGACGAAGACGACGAGCAGGGGCACCAGCACCCACCAGGAGACGGCGGGCAGCCAGGTGACGTCGAGCAGGTCGTGCAGCACCCGCGACAGGGTGAGCGTGCCCGCCAGCCAGCGCGGCGCGGCGAGCGCCCGCAGCAGCGGCACCGCGACGACCTGGCCGGCCTGGGTCTTGCGCGGGATCGGCAGCACCTTGCGGCTCTGCTCGGCCAGCGCGGTCGGCTCGGAGGCGTCCAGGAAGCCGGCCAGGGCACCGACCGTGGAGTGCTCGTAGAGGTCCGCGACCGTCAGCTCGGCATGCTCGGCCCGCAGCAGGGTCACGACCTGCGCGGCGGTGAGGCTGCCGCCGCCGAGGTCGAAGAAGTCCGCGTCCGGGCTCTCCGGCACGGCGCCGATCACCTTCTGCCAGACCTCCGCGATGACCGCGGCGTTGCCGTGCAGCCCGGCGTCGGCGGGATCCGCGGTCGGCAGCGGCCACGGCAGCGCGTCCCGGTCGACCTTCCCGGAGGTGCGGGTCGGGATGTCGTCGACGACCGCGAGCCGCGGCACGAGCGCCGCCGGCATCGTGGCCCGCAGGTGGGCGGTGGCGGCCGCGCCGTCGTACGCCGCGGTGGTGGCGAGGTAGCCGACGAGCAGCTGGTTGCCGGTGGCGGTACGACGCACGGCCGCCGCCGCCGCGCTCACCCCCGGCAGCGCCAGGAGCGCGGAGTCGATCTCCCCCAGCTCGATGCGGCGCCCGCCGAGCTTGACCTGGTCGTCGGCGCGGCCGGCGAAGAGCAGCCCCGCGGCGTCGTTCACGACGATGTCGCCGCTGCGGTAGGCCCGTTCCCAGCCGAGGGTGGGCATCGGGGCGTACTTCTCGGCGTCCTTCGCGGGGTCGAGGTAGCGGGCCAGCCCGACGCCGCCGATGATCAGCTCACCGCGCTCCCCCTCCGCCACCGGTTCGCCGGTCGCGGGGTCGACGACCGCGAGGTCCCAGCCCGCGAGCGGCAGGCCGATCCGCACCGGGCCCTCCGCGTCGACGAGCGCCCCGCACGCGACGACGGTCGCCTCGGTGGGGCCGTAGGTGTTCCACACCTCGCGGCCCGGGCGCACCAGCCGCTCGGCCAGCTCCGGCGGCAGCGCCTCGCCGCCGAGGATCAGCAGCCGCACCCGCTCCAGCGCGTCGTCCGGCCAGAGGCTGACCAGGGTGGGCACCGTGGAGACGACGGTGATGTCGTTCGCCGTCAGCCAGGGCCCCACGTCGACCCCGCTGCGCACGAGTGCGCGGGGGGCGGGGACCAGGCAGGCGCCGTACCTCCAGGCGAGCCACATCTCCTCGCAGCTCGCGTCGAAGGCCACGCTCAGCCCGGCCATCACCCGGTCGGCCGGGCCGACGGGCGCGTCCTGCAGGAACATCAGCGACTCGGCGTCGACGAAGGCGGCCGCGTTGCGGTGGGTGACCGCGACGCCCTTCGGCGTGCCGGTCGAGCCGGAGGTGAAGATCACCCACGCGTCGTCGTCGAGCCCGGGGTCCTGCCGCTCGCGGGGCTCCCCGGCACGCCGGGCCTCGATGACCAGGCCGGTGCCGATGACCGCGGCGACGTCGGCCTCGCCGAACACCAGCCGGGCCCGCTCCTCGGGGTCGTCGGCGTCGACCGGGACGTAGGCCGCGCCCGCGAAGAGCACGCCCATGATCGCGACGTACAGGTCGGTGGTGCCCGACGGGAGCCGCACGCCGACCTTGTCGCCGGGGCCGATGCCGAGCTCGGCGAGATCGGCGGCGACGCTCTCCGCGGCCTCGGCGAACTCGGCGTAGGTCACCGTGTCGTTGCCGCTGTCGAGCGCCATCGCGTCCGGGTCGCCGGCCGCCGTACGACGGAAGACGTCGACGAGCGTGCGCGGCGGCGGCGCCTCGTGTCCGCGGAGCAGGGGGGACGGAGCGAGGGTCACCTCTCCATCCAAGCGAGTCCAGGTGAACGCGCGGTGTCCCGACCGCGCCGCCTCCGTTGTGCCGCCTTGTGATGTGAGCCACAATCGGGGCCGTGAGCGCGACGACGGAGTCCCCCGCCCCCGACCAGCACCGGGCCTGGCCGCCCGCCAACCCGCCGGAGCCGACGTACGTCGACGACCGGCTGAACTACTGGGCCGAGGCCACCCCCGACGCCGAGGCGATGACCTACCTCGGGCGCACCTGGACCTGGCGGGAGTGGCACGAGCGGGTGCACCGCGCCGCCGGCGGCCTGCGCGACCTCGGCATCGCGCGCGGCGACGTCGTCTCCTTCCTCGACAAGAACCACCCCGCCTGCGTGGAGATCAGCCTCGCCGCCGGCTCGATCGGCGCCGCCAACGCGATCATCAACTGGCGCTCCGCCGGCGACGAGATCGACTACGCCGTCAACGACTCCGGTGCCAAGGTGCTCTTCGTCGGGCGCGAGCTGATGCCGACCATCGAGGCGATCCGGGACCGGCTGACCAAGGTCGAGCGGATCATCGAGGTCACCCCCGAGGGGGGTGAGGACGACGAGTACGAGCGCTTCCTCGCCGACGCCGTCGCGTGTGCCGACGGGCCCGACGTGCTGGAGGACGACGTCTGCCTCGTCATGTACTCCTCCGGCACCACCGGCCGGCCCAAGGGCGTCATGCTCACCCACCGCAACATGGTCCAGCACACCATCAACGCCCACGACGGCTGGGGATTCGAGCCCGGTGACAAGTCGATGGTGGCGATGCCGCTGTTCCACGTCGGCGGCTCGTCGTACGTCCTGTTCGGGATCCACGACGGCGTCCCCAGCGTGATGACCCGCGAGCCCGACGCCGCCTCGCTCGCCGGCGCCATCCTCGCCGGCGCCAACCGCACCTTCCTCGTGCCCGCCGTGCTCGCGCAGGTGCTCCAGCTCGGCGGCGACGCGGTGAAGCTGTTCGGCGCCCTCAAGACCTACACGTACGGCGCCGCCCCGATGCCGCCCCCGCTGCTGCGCGCCGCGATGGAGGCCTGGCCCGAGACCGACTTCATCCAGGTCTACGGCCTCACCGAGGTCGCCGGCGTCGCCACCCACCTGATGCCCGAGGACCACCGCACCGCCGAGGCGTCCGGCCACCCCGAGCGCCTCGTCTCCGCCGGCAAGCCCGTCCCCGGCGTCGAGGTCCGCATCGTCGACCCGGCGACCCTGTCCGACGTGGGTGTCGGCGAGCACGGCGAGATCTGGCTCAAGACCCCGCAGCTGATGAAGGGCTTCCTCAACAAGCCGGAGGCCACCGCCGAGGTCGTCACCGAGGACGGCTGGTTCCGCACCGGCGACATGGGCCACGTCGACGAGGACGGCTTCGTGTTCGTCTCCGACCGGCTCAAGGACATGATCATCACCGGCGGCGAGAACGTGTACTCCCCCGAGGTGGAGCGGGTGCTCTCCGAGCACCCGTCCGTGCTGGAGGTCGCCGTCATCGGCGTACCGGATCCGAAGTGGGGTGAGTCCGTCAAGGCCGTCGTCGCGCTCAAGGAGGGCGCGGACACCAGCGAGACCGAGCTGATCGAGTGGACCCGCGAGCGGCTCGCCCACTTCAAGGCGCCCAAGTCCGTCGACGTCATCTCCGCCCTCCCCCGCAACCCGACCGGCAAGATCCTCAAGCGGGAGCTGCGCAAGCCGTACTGGGACGAGGGCGCGCGGCAGGTGTGAGTGCGCGCGACGGCACTTGTAACTCCGTGTTCGTGCACCGGGAACCGGTGCACAGCACCCGGGTAGTGGCAACAGCACCCGGGTAGACGATCCGGCCGCGCCGTTCAGTCACCCTGCGGATCGCGCCGCCGAGCCCGCCACCGGGCGAGGTCGTGCCCCACGACCGCGCCGATCGCCAGCGCCATCACGACAGCCCCGCCGAGGTTGCCGCGGAGCACGGCGAAGGCGAGCGTGCCCACCCCGAGGACGTACGTCGCGACGCGCGTCATGTCGGCCCGTCCCGGCCGGCTCAGTGGGCGATCGCGGCACGCACCCGGGCCGCGGTCTCGGCGAACTCCGGCAGCGCCCGCACCTCGTCGGGCGTCCGGGTCGCGTCGGAGGAGAACGGCACCTGCTCGTCGAGCACGATCCGCCCCGGCCGGGGGCTCATCACGAGCACCCGGGAACCCAGGAAGACCGCCTCGTCGACGCTGTGGGTGATGAAGAGGATGGTCTTGCCGGTCTCGCGCCACAGGGTCAGCAGCTCGTTCTGCAGGCGCTCGCGGGTGAGCGCGTCGAGCGCGCCGTACGGCTCGTCCATCAGCACGACCTCGGGGTCGCCGGCGAGGACGCGGGCGATCTGGGCGCGCTGCTGCATGCCGCCGGACAGCTCGTAGGGACGACGCTCGGCGGCGTCGCTCAGCCCGACGAGCGCCAGGTAGCGATCCGCTGTCGCGCGTCGCTCCGCCTTGCCGACCCCGCGCAGCTTCGGGCCGAGCGCGACATTGCGTCGTACGTCGAGCCACGGGTAGAGCGTCGGCTGCTGGAACACCACGCCGCGGTCCACGCCGGGACGCACGACAGGCGTGCCGCCGACGGTGATCGCGCCGCCGCTGGGCCGCACGAAGCCCGCGATCATCCGCAGGAGGGTGGTCTTGCCGCAGCCGGACGGTCCCGCCAGGGTGACCAGCTCGCCCGGCGCGATGTCGAGGTCGATCCGGTCGAGGGCGGGGACGTCGCCGCCGCGGGACCGGAACGCATGCTCCAGCCCCGCGACGGTGATGCCCTTGCTCATCGGGTCCCCTCAGCCCGCCGAGGCGGCGACGTCGGCGTCCACCCCGTCGCGGTACGTCGCGTCGGGGGCCACCGCCGAGATGCCGTCCTGCGCCAGCAGGAACTTCGCGGTCGCCAGCAGGTCGGTGCCGAGCTTCTGTCCCAGCCAGTCGTCGCTCGCCTGGTCGGCGGCGCGCAGGTAGGTCAGCCCGGCGAACTGCGCCTTGGCCTCGTCGGTGCTCACCCCGACCTCGACCGCGACGGACTCGGCGGCCTTGTCGGGGTCGGTGAGGATCTGCTCGACGGCGTGGTCCTGGGCCTTGGCCCAGACGTCGAGCACCTTCGGGTTCTTCTCGATGAAGCTCGTCGACGCCAGGGCGAGGTCGTAGGTCGGCTTGCCCGCCTCGGCGGTGTCCTTGCTGGACAGGATGACGGTCCCGCCGTCCTTCTTCAGCTCCGAGAGCGTGGGGTCCCAGACCCAGGCGGCGTCGATGTCGCCCTTGGCCCAGGCCGGGGCGATCTGCTCGGGCTCGCTGTTGATGAGCTTGTAGTCGGCCGGGTCCTCGCCGGCGTCGGCGATCGCCTGGAGCAGCGAGTAGTGCGCGGTCGAGCCGAAGGGCGTCGCGATGGTCTTGCCCTTCAGGCCCTTGATGTCGGTGGCCGCGCCGTCGCGGACGACGAGGGACTCGGCCTCGCCGATGACGTCGTGGATCCAGATCACCTTCACCGGCAGGCTGAGCGGCGCGGAGAGGGCCTTGGTGGAGGGCGAGGAGCCGGCGAGGCCGATGTCGATGCTGCCGGCACCGAAGGCCTGGACGACGTCGCCGCCGGAGGCGAAGTTGTTCCACTCGATCGTGGCGTTGGGCAGGCAGTTCTCGAGGATCTTCTGGTCCTTCACGACGACGTCGCCGTTGGGGATCTTCTGGTACCCGATCCGCACCGTGCCCTCGACCGACTTGTCAGCCTTCCACGGGCAGTCGCTGGCCGTGGCCTGCTCGTCCTCGCCGAGGCTGCAGGCGGAGAGCGGGAGCACGACGGCGGCCAGCGCGGCGCCGGCGGTCCAACGGGAGAATTTCATGGTCTAGGCCTTTCCTCGCCACGGGACGACGAGCTTCTCGATGGAGCGGATGACGGCGTCAAGGGCGATCGCGGTGAGGCCGATGACGAGGATGCAGGCGACCGACAGGGCGATCTTGTTCTGCGTTCCCGAGAGGTAGGCCAGGCCCCCGATGCCCGGCAGTCCGTTGACGAGCTCCGCGGCCACGACGGTGGTCCATGCGAAGCCGACCGCGACGCGCAGGCCGGACAGGATGTCCGGCAGCGTCGCGGGGAGGATGACCTGGGTGGTCAGCTGCAGGCCCGAGGCGCCCAGGCTGCGGGCGGCGTTGAGCTGGTCCTCGCGCACCCCGCGGACGCCGTTGATGGTGGCCAGCGTGATCGGCGGGAACGCGGCCAGCACCAGCAGCCACACCTTGGAGGCGTCGTAGATCCCGAACCAGGCGACCAGGAAGCCGATGTAGGCCAGCGGCGGCAGGGCCCGCAGGAAGTCGACGTACGGACCGACGACGTCGCCGACCCAGCGCACCGTGCCCATCACCAGGCCGAGCGGTACGCCGACCGCGGTGCCGATCAGGAGTCCGAGGCCGATCCGGCGCAGGCTCACCACGAGGTGCTCCCACAGGAAGTAGTGCTCCTCGCCCCGCACGACCCGGTCCACGCCGCCGCCCACGGGGTGGTGGCTGTTGGCGCGGACGAAGGCGTCCCACACCTCCCGGGGGCTGGGGGTCAGGTAGTGCGGCTCGACGAGGTCGAGCGCGGCGACCACCCACCAGGCGACGAGCAGCAGCACGAGGCTCGCGGCGAGACCGAGCCAGCGGCGCGGGCCACGGACGGCGTCGGGGTGGGAGGAGGACACGGGCCGGAAATGTACAGTGTCTCGCGCGACATTGTTCACTAGGGCTCCGGACGTGGACGCGGGGTTATGCTGTCGCGGCCCCCGGCCACCCCGGTCCACCGAGCACAGAGCGGAGTCCCACCCGACCATGGCGCCCACTGCCTGGCGATCCCTGCGACGGAGGGCCCGTCCCCTGAAGGCGGCCGCACGACGCGTCAAGCACCGCCTCCGTCCCCCGGCCGACTCGCTCGAACCCGCCGTGCGGGCCGTGCTGGACCGCAACGCCGCCCTCACCGAGGCCAAGGACTTCGAGGAGTCCGAGCGGCTCCTGGAGAAGGCCCTCGCCGAGCGGCCGGACCAGGTCGTCTTCCACGCCGCCCGAGCCCGCCTCGAGGCCCGGCGCGGCGACTGGGAGGCGGCCCGCGTGCGCTGGGCGGTGCTGATCGAGACCCGCGGTGACGAGATCGGCGCCCTCGGCTGGGTCAGCGCCATCCACACCAACCGGCGCGCCGGTCACGTGGAGGAGGCCGAGCGGCTGATCCGGATCGCCTCGGAGCGCTGGCCCTTCCGTCGCATCCTGCACTGGGAGGCCGCCCACGTCGCGATGACCCGCGGCGACTGGGAGCAGGCGACGCTGCGCTGGGTGAGGTACTGGCGGGCGCTGGTCCGCGACCAGCCCCACGACCTTCGGCCGCTGCCGCGGCGCGCCGGCAACGCCGACTGGTACGAAGCCGCCTGGCACGAGGTCGCCACCCACCTCGACGCCGCCGACGCGCAGCTGGAGCGCCCGATCGGGCCCGGGTTCCACCTCGCCCTCGCCCAGGTGCTCGCCAAGGCCGGGATGACCGAGGACCAGGAGCGGGTGCTCGAGCGCGGCACCCGGGTGCACCCCGACGACGCCGCCCTCGCCTACGCGCTGGCCGTCCTGCGCCTGCACCGCGGCTCCACCAGGAGCCCCCTGCCGATCACCGACCAGGAGATCGCGGACGTGCGCGGTGCCCTGCCGCCGTACACCCCGACGGGCGATGGCCTCGGCCCGGTCCGCCTGATCCGGGTGCCGCAGCACTCCTCGCTGGAGCTCGCGCTCCGCGCCGGGCACTACGTCGACCGCTCCGCGATCGGGCCGCTCGTGCAGCAGATCAGCGAGCGGGACCGCTGGCCCGAGCCGCTGGGCGAGACCAACCTCCTCCTCGCCGGTGCGCGGGCGTGGGCCCGCCGCTTCGGTGAGCGGTACGCCGCCCCGCCCCACCTGCCCGCCGAGACGCTCGCCGACGCGGTGATGGTCAACGTCTACCACGAGTCCGCGCAGTTCGTGCCGATGCAGCGACTAGCCGACGAGCTGACCACTCGCGCCGGGGCCGAGCCGGTCGTCATCGAGATCCCGGCCGCGTCCGTCGACTACCTCGAGGGCTACGCGTCCGGTGAGTTCGACCTGATCTACCTCTACTTCGCTCTCCTCGAGCGTGGGACCAACGCGTTCCTGTGCGTGCGCGAGAAGGGCTCCGTCGGCCGCTCCCCCGAGACCTTCTCCTTCAAGCCCCGCTGGCGCTCGGTCATCCCGCACGTCAAGGTGCTCGACGACCCCGCCCCTCACCAGCGCGCCCTGGTGCCGGCCGGAATCCGCCGCGTCGCGCCCCTGGTCCAGGAGCTCGACGACCTCGTCGTCTACCAGTCCGGGTCCGTGGTGAAGGAGTTCGCCTACGACCGCTCGATCGAACAGGACTTCCCGGTCACGGCCACCGCACGGTTGCACCCCGAGCACAGCCCGCTACCGACCTTCTCCTTCCCCCTGAGCCGGGTCGCGCGCCTCACCGGCCGCGACCTCGGCACCGGCGGCGACGCCAAGGTCAAGGGCGCCATCGAGCTCGGTGAGCCGCTCGGCGGCAGCTGGCCGGAATGGCTGCACCGCGCCACCTGGCCGCTGCTGGACCACCTCTCGCGCACCGCGGCGGCCGACCTGGAGCGCCGGGGCGTCACCGAGGTCCACATCGGCGACCACCTCTTCGCGGAGTCCGTGATCGTGGGCGACGCGGTCCGTCGTACCGGCGGGCGGGTGGTGATCTGGCCGCACTCCACCAACCCGGTCCACGTCGACCTGCGGCGCGCCGACTCCTTCGACGAGGTGCACGCGGTGACCCACAGCGGCGCTGAGGTGTGGCGCGCGGCCTTCCCTGACAAGACGGTCCTGCACACCCCCGACTCGATGCTCTCCCCGTCGCCGCCGCGGGCGTTCGACCCGGAGCAGCCGGTCTCGCTCGTGCTCTTCGGCGGCCGCTCCACGCTCGGCAACATGCCGATCCTCGACACCGAGGCCCACCGGGCGCTGTACCGCCGGCTCTTCGCCGACCTGGCGGCGCTGCGCGAGACCCACCCGGTCGAGGTCTACTTCAAGGCGCGGGGGCTCACCGGCGAGCACGAGCACTGGCTCTTCCAGACCGTCGGCAAGGCCGCCGACTGGAAGCCGGTCTACGCCCACCCGCTACGCCTGGACCTGCCCAACATGGTCTTCGCGTCGGTCTCCGTCGGCACCTCAGCCCTGATCGAGGGCCTGTCCCGCGGCATCCCGGGCTTCGTGGTCCGCGAGTTCCCGGTCCGCGACTACACGACGCTCGACGAGGAGACCTTCCCGATCGTGCCGAGCGCCGAGGCGATGAAGGTGCTGGCGCGCACCACGACGGCCGAGGGGTACGCCGAGCTGATCGAGCAGGAGCTCCACCACATGAAGGACGAGCTCGGCCTCTCCTGACCTCCCCGTCGACTTGGGACTTTCCACCGTCGAGTTGGGGGTTCCCACCCGCGACTTGGGAGTTTCCACCCGCGACTTGGGGTTTTCGCCCACGCGAGTGTGGGACAAGAGCCCAACTCGACGGTGGGAAACCCCAACTCGACGGTGGGAAACCCCAACTCGCGGGTGGGAAACCCCAAGTCGACGGGGGGTCAGTCGTCAGTCGTCCAGGAGGTCCCAGGTGAGGGGGGTGCCGCGGGTGGCGGCCTGCTTGACCCGGCGGCCCAGCACCGCGTCCCAGTGCTTCGGGGCGAGCCCCGAGCCGGGGCGGATGCTGCGCAGGTTCTGCTCGGTGAGCACCTCACCGGCGGCGACGTCCTCGACCAGGTAGAGCGAGCGGCGGCGCCCGCGGGCGCCCTGCTCGGCCTCGGTCGGGGTGTAGCGCACCTCGCCGAGGGCGACCCGGGCGGCGGCCGTCTCCTTGACCAGCTGCGCGAACTCGGGCGGCTCCAGCGAGAACGGGCTGTCCACGGCGCCGTCGTTCCGGTCGAGGGTGATGTGCTTCTCCAGCACCACGGCCCCCAGCGCGACCGCCGCGACCGCGACGCCCACGCCGAGGCTGTGGTCCGACAGACCGACCTCGCAGCCGAAGCGCTCGCGCAGGTCCGGGATCGTCAGCAGGTGCGAGTCCTCGGGCTGGGCGGGGTAGCTCGTCGTGCACTTGAGCAGGATCAGGTCCTCGCAGCCACCCTCGCGCGCGGCGGCGACGGCGTCCTCGATCTCCTCCAGCGTCGCCATCCCCGTGGAGATGATCAGCGGCTTGCCGGTGGCCGCGGTGTACCGGATCAGCGGCGTGTCGACGATCTCGGAGGACGCGATCTTGAAGCACGGTACGTCGAGCCCGAGCAGGAAGTCGACGGCGGTGCGGTCGAACGGCGAGCTGAAGCAGAGCATGCCGTGCTCGCGCGCCCGCTCCATGATCGGCGCGTGCCACTCCCAGGGCGTCATCGCCTCGGAGTACAGGTCGTGCAGGGTGCGGCCGAACCAGAGCGAGCCCGGGTTCTGGATCGTGAACTCCTCGCGGTCCACGTCGATCGTCATCGTGTCCGCGGTGTAGGTCTGCAGCTTGACCGCCTGCACGCCGGACCCGGCGAGCGAGTCGACGATGGCCAGCGCACGGTCCAGCGAGCCGTGGTGGTTGCCGGAGATCTCGGCGATGACGAAGGGGTCGGCGTCGCGGCCGACGGGGACCCCTCCGATGTCGATGGTGCTCATCGGCGGCGCAGCACGACGAGCTCGCCGGCGGACTGGATGAGCGGCTCGCCGTAGCGGCCGGCCACCTCGAAGCCGTGGCGGGCGAAGGCGTCGACGATGAACTGGGAGGTGACGGGCTCGATGGCACCGCCGCTCTTGCCCTCCTCGGCGCGGCGCTTGCCGTGCCGGGAGTTCAGCGACACGGCGTACTCCACGCCGCGGGCGGCGACGAGGTCGACGTAGTTGGCGACGACGTTCGGCTCCATCTCCTGGAAGGAGTAGGAGTTCACGAAGACCTCGAAGTCGGTGCGCAGGTCCGGCAGTCGCCAGCTCGGGATGGCGCCGTGACCCTCGATCTCGAAGCCGCCCTCGGGGAGGTCGGCCGGGGTGGTGACGGGCGCGCCCAGGATCTGGGTGAGGTACCAGGCGGTGATCACCACGAGCGGCGGGATGTCGGCGTCGACGTACCGGGCGCCGGCGTCGCGCTGGGTCACGATCTCACCGAGTACGCCGAACCCGCCGCCGATCTCGAGGAAGGATCGGGGCGGGGCGTCGACGTGGCGGCTCAGCGCGGTGAGGCAGAGCAGGTAGTTGAGGTACGGCCGGCTCCAGCCGATCTCGGTCTTGGTGAACCGGTAGCGCTGCGGCTTGCCGAGCTCGTTCTCGCCGAAGGAGAGCAGGTCGAAGGGCCAGCGCTCCTGGTCCCAGGCGAGCTGGATCGCGTGGAAGTCGCGGCGCGCCTCCAGGCTCCCGCCGAGGATGGTGCGCAGCCGCGCCTCCGAGACGTCGGGGGCGATCGTCTTGCTCGCCTCGATCATCTGCGTCATCCGCTTGCCCGGGAAGTTGTCGCCGTAGCGCGGGTAGAACCAGCTGCGCGAGGACGGCCACGCCTTGAAGGTGTCCAGGCCGCGCTTGCGGAGGTCGTCCAGGAGACGCTCGACGCCGGGGCCCCAGAAGTTCGTCGGCCGGTAGAGCGGGTCGCGCGACTCGATGCCGGTCACGAGCTCGTCGACCATGCCGATCCAGTCGTTCAGTTCAGTACGCGAGTCGACCATCGTTCACTGTCCTTCAGCTTGAGGAACTTCGATTCCAACAGGTGGTAGGAGACCACGGCCACCACGATCGAGAGCACGACCTCCAGGACGACCCGGGTCACGACCTGGGTCGTGTCCGAGCCGGTGATCTCGTGCTTCACCACGTAGTAGACGGTGTAGTGCCACAGGTAGAGACCGTAGGAGATCCTGCCCAACCCGCGCAGCGGGGCCCAGGTGAGGACCCGGTGCACCCACGCCGGGCCGCGCCCGTCGCGCACCACGACGGCCACCGCTGCCGCCGAGGCGAGGGTGGCGACCGGCACCATCACGGCGTACGTCGCCATGCTCTTCTCGTCCACGCCGAGCCCGACCAGCAGGCCGATCGCGACGACGAAGACGGTGCCCCCGAGGAGCCGCCAGCGCAGGGCACCGATCACCACGGCGAGCAGGCAGCCGACGAGCAGCGACACGGCGACCGCGAACGGGTCGTTGTGCAGGCGCTGGAGATCGGCGTCGCCGGCGACGAGCCAGTACCGGTAGAGCAGGGAGAGCCCGATCAGGCCGACCAGGACGAGGACCAGTCCGCGGCGGCTGATCCGCACCAGGCCGAGCAGCGCCACCAGCAGGGCGGGCCAGACGAGGTAGAACTGCTCCTCCATCGCCAGCGACCAGGTGTGCGGGGTGAGGGTGACGAACTCGCCGAGGCTGCGCGCGATGTTGGTGACGTAGAGCCCGGCCCAGACGACCTGGTCGAGGGGTTCGTCGTAGCGCAGCGCGACGAGGGCGGTGACCAGCACGTAGGCCACCATGGCCGGCATCAGGCGCAGGGCTCGGCGGACGTAGAACCGACCGAGCGAGATGTGGTTCCGCGCGTCCCACTCCTCCAGGAGCAGCCGGGTGATCAGGAACCCCGAGAGCACGAAGAAGACGGTGACACCCACGGTGCCGGAGGTGCCGCTGTAGGGCAGCGCGGTGTGGTTCCACAGCACGAGCGCGACGGCGATGCCGCGCAGGCCGTCGAGCGCGGGGCGACGCCCGAGCCGGTAGCCGTCGACCGACGTGGGCGCGGCGCGCGACACGAGCCCCGCCTCAGCCACGGTGGATCCGGTCGCGGACCATGCCCGCGAGCCCGTGCTCGGGGACCCAGCCGAGGCCCTCCCGGGCCAGGGTGGTGTCGAGGCGGTACTCCGAGGTGTCCTCGCGCTCGACCGGCTCGAAGACGATCGCGTCCTCACCGAGCCCGCACTGCGCGGCCACCTCGCGGGCCATCTCGGCGACGGAGAAGCCGCCGGTGCCGATGTTGACGACGGGCGGCGGCGTGGGCGCGGCGACGGCACGCTCCAGCGCGGTCACGACGTCGCGCACGTCGACGAAGTCGCGGACCACGGCGCCGCTGCCGGCGACGGTGAGCGGGCCGCCGGCGAGGCCCTGGCGGACCAGGCGGGGCAGCGCGCCGCGGCCGCCGTCGCCGGGTCCGGCGACCTGGGCGACGCGCAGGGACACGGTGGTGAGGCCGGTGGCGCGGGCGTAGTGGGCGAGCACGTCCTCGGCCATCCGCTTGCTGAGGCCGTAGAAGGTGTCGGGCGCCGCGGTCTCGTCCTCGCTGATCGGCCCGCGCAGGTGACCGGGGTAGACCAGCCGCGAGGAGGTCAGCACGAAGCGGGCGACGTCGGCGTCGACGGCGGCGCGGACGAGGTCCTCGGTGAGCGCGACGTTCGCCCCCAGGTACGCCGACAGCGGGGTCGCCAGGCTGTCCACGCTCCGTGCGGCCAGGTGCACCACCGCACCCGCCCCCGCGAGGGCGTCGGCGAGCCCGACGGAGGGGTCGTCGCGCCGGCGCAGCGTGCCGTCGTCGGCGCGGCCGAGGGGCACGACGTCGTACCCCTGGGCGCGCAGGTGGGCGACCGCGTGACCTCCGAGGAAGCCGCGCGCACCCGTGACGGCGACTCTCAAGCGTTGTCCCGAGTGATCGCGTAGCCCAGGCGCGCGACCACTCCGTTGGTGTCGCGCGGCAGCTCGCCGGGCTCGACGTGGAACTCCTCGAAGACCACCTCGCCGAGGTCGGCGAAGCTGTGGTCGGCCGGGTCGAACGGGACGGCCGGGTCGCCGAGGTGGAAGCGCAGGGTGTGGCTGACGCCCTCGGGCTGCGTGGGGGCTCCGTCCCACGCGGCGCCGGTGAGCTGCTCGAAGCAGGCGCTGATCAGGTCCAAGCCGGTGTGCACCTCGATCAGGCGCCACAGGTGGCAGCCGTCGAGGCGCGGGGCGACCTCGACGATGCGCGGCCCGGTGGCGGTGAGGATGAGCTGGAAGTACAGGGGGCCGTTGGTCACGCCGAGTGCGGCGACGAAGGCCTCGACCAGGTCCCAGACCTGCGTGGTGGAGGTCGCGTCGAGCACGCGCGCGGGCACCGTGTGGGCGCTGGGGATGCCGGTGAGCGGACCCTCCCAGACGTGCCGGTCGGACGTCATGATGTGGAACGGCTCGCCGTCGCGGACGAACACGTGGACCGAGAACTCCGGGCCCTCGAGGAACTCCTCGATCACTGCGGCGCCGTTGCGCGAGGCGGCGAAGGCCGCGGGCAGGGCGGCGACGGCCTCGTCGGCGTCCCGCACGATGGTGATGCCGCGCTGGCCCTGATTGTCGACCGGCTTCACGATGGCGGGGTACGTCGTGAACGCGGCCAGGTCGTCGGCGGTGCGCACCACCTGGTGGGCCACCGGGCTGAGCCCGCTCTTCGCGAGGAACCCGCGCAGCAGGTCCTTGCGGTGCAGGATCTCGGTGGTCTCCGAGGAGTGGAACAGGGGCAGGCCGAGCTGCTCGCTCACCGCGGCGACGGTCGGCATGGCGATGTCGGAGCCGACGGAGTAGACCACGTCGACGTCGAGCCGGGCGGCCAGCTCGGCGACGCCGGTGGGGTCGAGGATGTCGACCACGAAGAACTCGTCAGCGGCCTCGACACCGGCGCCTTCGCGCACGTGCCCGCAGGCGTAGACCTTCCAGCCCGCGGCACGCAGGCGATGCATCGCATCGGCCTGACCGGGCAGCGCGCCGAGAATGAGCGCGGACCGCGACATCCTGCTCCCTCGTTTCCCATCCGACATTTTCACTCGTCCAGCCTTGGCAACACGAGCCCACCGATGTCTGTCGGTTCACCTGCGTCATCGCTGCGGCGCCAGTTTAGCCGATCCGCCAGGACGGCCATGACTTCGGCGGCCCGTTTGTCGAGCACATCGGTCGAGTTTGCCCCGGCGGGCTCGGCGCCGGGATCGACGGGCACCACCACGGCCTCCCCGCCGCTCCCGCGGCGCACCCGCACGGCGGCGGTCGGGATCTCGTCGACCTCCACGACCACCAGCTCCTCCTCCGGCGAGACGAGGGCGGCGGACCACGCGGCGTGGGCCGCCTGCCAGGCGGCGGGGTCGTCGCCGCGCGCGACGACGACGGGGGCGTCCGCCGCGACGGCACCACGCAGGGCGGCGCGGCCGGGACCGGGGAGCACGGCCTGGGCGACCCGGGCGGCGCCGTACCCGTCGACGAGGGGCGGGGGCACCGGCAGCCGGCCGGCGGCGGCGCGGTCGAGCAGGTCGCGGTAGCCCGCGACGCCGACCTCGCCGACGAGGCCCGCCCAGGTGGTCAGCCCGGCCTCCGCGAGTGCCCGGGTGACCCCGGACTGGTGCGGCGCGGTGGTGGTCACGACGGCAGGGACCTGCAGGCAGATCCGCTCCCAGGTGGCCGTGCCGCTGGCGCCGATCGCGAGGTCCGCGCGCTGCAGGCTCGGGGCGAGCGAGGGCAGGGCGACCCGCAGCTCCGCCCCCGGTACGGCGGCGACGAGCTCCTCCAGCGCCGCGTCCACCGCGCTCGGCGAGCCCACCACCACCTCGACGCCGAGCCCCGGGCGCCCGCGCAGCGCCTCCAGGACGGTCCGGGTCTCCCCCGCCGGGTCGGTGCCGCCGAAGGAGACCAGCAGGTGCCGCGGCGGCTGGGCGGCGGGCACGGAGGTGCGGCGCAGCGCGGCGTACTCCCGGTGCAGCAGGGCGTAGCGCGGGCCGAGCAGCAGGGTGCAGCCCTCCGGCACGGTGGCGTCGTAGCGGGCGCCGCTGCCGGGGCCGTACCAGTTGTGGTCGACGAGGAGGTCGACCGCGCGACGGCGACCGGCGAGGTCGTCGACGGCGACGACGCGGCCGGCGATGCGCCGCACCTCCTCCTCCCAGACGTGGTCGAGGCCGTAGTGGTCGACGACGACCACGTCGACCATGCCGCCGGCCCGCTCGACGGTCGCCCACGCGTCGGCGCGCTGGGCGTCCTCCGGCCAGGGCCGGCCCTCCGCGCCGGTGGCGGGGACCAGCAGCCCGCGGTGGCCGGCGGCCGCGATCCGAGGGTCCTCGCCGGTGGTCACGAAGACGACCTCGGCGCCGCCCGCGGCGAGTCGCTCGGCGAGGGCGAGCTGCCGGACCAGGTGCCCGCTGCCGACCCGGGGACCCGCGTCGGCCCGGACCACTACGACGGGCGCGGGGCTCACGGCTCGACGGTCTCCGCGAGGCGGTGGATCAGCTCGGCGCGCTCCCAGTCCTCGGGGGTGTCGATGTCCTGGACCCGCCAGTGCGGCAGGACGTGCGGCACGGTGCGCGCGGCGAGCACCGACGGACCGGTGAGCCAGGCGTCGACGGTGCCCCAGTAGAACTGCCCCGCGTCGTGGTAGGCCTCGACGAGGTCCTGGCTGCGGGTCAGCGCGAACTCGGGCCAGAGCATCTCCATCCAGCCCTCGTCGCCGACCTTGAGCGCGCGCTGCACCGGGGCGTTGTACGACGCCGCGGACATCACGAACTGCGCGCCGCTGCCGCGCAGGCGCTCCAGCCCGCCGCTGAGGTCGTCGGGGGTGACGAAGACGGCGGCGGGGTAGGCGACGCACAGCTCGGCGACGGACTGCCCGGCGGCGGTGAGCTCGTGGATGGCGTGCTGGATGACGGGCCGGGTGCCGGTGTGGTCGTCGGCCAGCTCCGCGGGGCGGCGGAAGGGCACCTCGGCACCGGCGGCCTGGGCGATCTCGGCGATCTCGTCGTCGTCGGTGGAGACCACGATCCGCTCAAACAGGCCGCTCGCGGCGAGGGTGCCGACGACGCGGGTGAGCAGCGGGGTCCCGCGGAACGGCTTGACGTTCTTGCGCGGGATCCGCTTGCTGCCGCCGCGGGCCGGGACGAGGGCGACGACGCCCGCGGTGGACGCAGGGGTGGACATGGCGGTCAGCCTAGGCCGTGCGCCCGGGCGGACCGCGGAAGGTCTGGGCGAATGCTCACCCCGGTCTCAGCGCTCTCACAGCCACGCTGCCCACGATGGACGACATGACCCAGGTCCTGCCCCCGGCACCGTCTTCGCAGCCGCCGACCCCACCGGCACCGCCGTACTTCCTCCCGGGCCCGCCGCCTGCCTCTCGGCGGCCCCGGCGTGCGGGATTCGCGGCTCTCGTGCTGTCCGGCGCGCTGCTGGTCGGGGGCGGGGCCGGGGTCGGCGGGGCGGCGATCTACGACGCCGCCACCGGCGACGGCAACCCGGGCAGCGGCTCGTCCGCGCCGCTGCAGGTCGCCGACAACGGCAACCCGCCGGCCGCGGCGGGCAGTGTCGAGGCCGTCGCGTCGAAGGTGCTGCCGTCCGTGGTGGCGCTCGAGGTCAGCGGCGGCGGGTCCTCCGGCAGCGGGTCGGGCGTGGTCCTCGACACCGACGGCACGATCCTCACCAACGACCACGTGGTCACCCTCGGCGGCGCGATCGACGCCGACCAGGCCGAGATCACCGCGTCCTTCAGCGACGGCACCCGCGCCCGCGCCACCGTCGTCGGGGTCGACCCGCTCACCGACACCGCCCTGGTGAAGGTCTCCGGCGTCGACGACCTGAAGCCGGTCACGGTCGGCAAGTCCGACAACCTCGACGTGGGCGAGCAGGTCGTGGCGATCGGCTCGCCGTTCGGCCTCGACGCCACGGTCACCAGCGGCATCGTGAGCGCGCTGAACCGCCCGGTCGAGGTGGCCCGCGACGCGCAGAACAACGTGACCGCCTACCCCGCCATCCAGACCGACGCCGCCATCAACCCGGGCAACAGCGGGGGTCCGCTCGTCAACATGGACGGCCAGCTGGTCGGCATCAACGCCTCGATCCGCTCCACCGGCTCCTCCACGGGCGGGGAGTCCGGGTCGATCGGCCTCGGCTTCGCGATCCCGATCGACGAGGTGCTGCCGATCATCGAGCAGCTGCGCTCCGGCGAGACCCCGACGCACGCCCGCCTGGGCATCCAGATCAGCGACGTCCAGGGCCGGTCCGGGTCCGCCGACACCACCCTGGTCGGTGCCCGCATCGAGAGCCTGGAGAAGGGCTCGGCCGCCGCCGACGCGGGCCTGAAGTCGGGCGACGTCATCACCGCCATCGACGAGCACCGCATCGACGACAGCGAGGCGTTGATCGCGACCGTGCGGGCCTACCGGCCGGGCGACACCGTCAAGGTGACCTACCAGCGCGGCAGCAAGCAGGACACCACCGAGCTGAAGCTGGGCTCCGACGAGGCCTAGGAGCCGCCCCCGCCGGCCTTGCGGCGGTGCATCTTCGGGGCACCGCCGACCACCTCGGAGCCGTGCGCCTTCTCGCGCACGGGGCCGTCCTCGTGGACGCCCTTCTCCTTGCGGTTCTTGCGGTCCAGGGCCTCGCGCATCTTGGCCTTCAGGTCGTCGTTCGCGTCGCTGGCAGGCATGGGGGTCCTTCCCTCGCGGTGGGTGACGTCCGTCCACCGTCGCATCCCGGCCGCCCGGAACCAAGCGAATTAGCGGGGGAGCCGCTTCTGCAGCTCCGCCAGGCGGGCGTTCGGCACGAACCCGAGGCGCTCGTTGATCGCGATCATGTGCGCGTTGCTCTCGGCGTTCCAGGTCACCACCCGCCGGCCGGCGAGGTCCGCGCCGTCCTGGAGGGCGCGGTGGTTGGCGACCTTCACGGCCGTGCCGAGCCGGTGACCGCGGTGGTCGCGGCGCACCAGCGTCCCCCACTGGTACACGAAGCGCTCGTCGTACGACGGGACGACGAGCTGGGTGTAGGCCACCACCTCCCCGGCCGGGTCCAGCGCCACCGTGTGCCAGGCGGTGCGGCCCTGGGCGACCAGCAGCGCCTCGTCGCCGCGGAACGCCGCCACGTCGGTGGTCTCGGCCTCCCGCTCCATCGCGCCGGTCGGCGCCTCGGTCATCAGCGTGCTCGCCACCGCGACCCAGCCCTCGACGAGCTCGTCGGGCACCCGGCCGGACCAGGAGCGCAGCGCATACCCCTGGTGGTACGGCGCCGTCTCGGCCGCGAGCTCCGCCAGCAGCCCCTCGTCCAGGGGCAGGTCCGCGACCCGCTGCACGTCCCCGAGCCCGAAGGCGTAGCCGTGCCGGCGCAGGAACTCCACGCCCGCGGTCCCCGCGCCGTCCGCCGGCCCGTCGGCCGGCCACTGCGTCTCGGCGTCGACCAGCACCCGCCCGGCCGCGGCGGCGACGCCCTCGACGTGGCGCAGCAGGGCCGTGCCGATCCCCCGCCGGCGCAGGTCGGGACGCACGTGCACGTCGAGCGAGGCGGACTCCCGGTTGTCCAGCAACGGCCGGCTCAGCCAGGCGGTGCCGACCACCTCGCCGTCGACGCGCGCGACCCAGAGCTCGTCGTGGCGGCGTACGGGCGGGCGGCGCAGGACCGCCAGCAGCTCCTGGTGGGCCCAGGCGGTCGCGCCCTCGCCGATCTCGTGGCGCTGGGAGGCGGCGGTCGTCTCGGCCCACTCCCGCACGGCCTGCGCGTCCTCGCCCGTCAGCTGCTCGATGTTCATCGGCTGCGTGCCACCCGTCCCTCGTCCCACACCGGCTCGTCGGACTCGTAGACCGAGCCGTCGGCGCCGAAGACGCAGAACCGGTCGAAGCCGCGGGCGAACCACCGGTCGTGGGTCACCGCGACCACCGTCCCGTCGAAGGCCGCCAGGCCCTCCTCGAGCGCCTCGGCGGACTGCACGTCGAGGTTGTCGGTCGGCTCGTCGAGCAGCAGCAGGGTCGCTCCGGAGAGCTCGAGCAGCAGGATCTGGAAGCGCGCCTGCTGCCCGCCGGACAGCGACTCGAAGACCTGCTCGGAGCTGGCCGCCAGCTCGTAGCGGTCCAGCACCCGCGCGGCCTGCTCGCGGCCCATCCCCTTGCGGCCGTTCGGGTCGCCGTCGCCACGGTGCAGGATCTCCAGCAGGGTGCGGCCGACCAGCTCGGGGTGCTCGTGGGTCTGCACGAACCAGCCCGGGCGCACCCGCGCCCCGAGCCGGGCGCGTCCGGTGTGCCGCACCGGCGCGATGTCCGCCTCGCCCACGGGACGGTGCTCGACGTCGGGGTCGCTGCCGCCGGCGGCGAGCAGGCGCAGGAAGTGCGACTTGCCCGAGCCGTTGGAGCCGAGCACGGCCAGCCGGTCGCCGTACCAGACCTCGAGGTCGAAGGCCTTCATCAGCCCGGTCAGCTCCAGGTCCTCGCAGACCACCGCGCGCTTGCCCGTCCGGGCCCCGGAGAGCCGCATCGTCACCTGCTGCTCGCGCGGCTGCTCGGTCGGCGGGCCGGCCTCCTCGAACTTGCGCAGGCGGGTCTGCGCGGCGCGGTACTGCGAGGACATGCCGTCGTTGTACTCCGCCTTGATCTTCAGCCGCAGCACGAGCGCCTTCAGCTTGGCGTGCTCCTCGTCCCAGCGCCGGCGCAGCTCGGCGAAGCGGGCGAAGCGGTCCTTCCTCGCCTCGTGGTACGACGTGAAGCCGCCCGCGTGCGTCCACGCGCTGTTGCCGCCCCCGCCGGCCCCGAGCTCGACCGTCACCACGTGGGTCGCGCAGTTCGCGAGCAGCTCGCGGTCGTGGCTGATGAACAGGATCGTCTTGTCCGATGCGGCGATCCGCTGCTCCAGCCACACCTTCCCGGGCACGTCGAGGAAGTTGTCCGGCTCGTCGAGGAGCAGCACCTCCTCGGGTCCCGCGAGGAGGTACTCCAGCACGACCCGCTTCTGCTCACCACCGCTGAGGGTGGCGAGCTCGCGGTACTTGGCCCGGTCGTAGGGCACGGCGAGCGCCTTGACGGTGCACACGTCCCAGACCACCTCGACGTCGTAGCCGCCCGCGTCGGCGTACTCCGCGAGGGCGCTGGCGTAGGCCAGCTGGGTCGCCTCGTCGTCGGTGTCCATCAGCGCCAGCTCCCAGCGGTCCACCTCGGCCGCCGCGGCACGCACCCGGGGCGGGGCCAGGGCGAGCAGCAGGTCGGCGACCGTCGGCGCGTCCCCGAGCCCGCGGTCGACCATCTGGCTCATGACACCGAGCCCACCGGAGCGCACCACGCTGCCGGCGTGCGGTGTCAGCTCGCCGGTGATGATCCGGAAGAGCGTGGTCTTGCCCGCACCGTTGGCGCCGACGAGCGCGACCTTGGCGCCCTCGCCGACCCGGAACGAGACGTCGTCGAGGAGGACCCGCCCGTCGGGAAGCTCGTACCGGACGCCGGCGACCTCTACATGACCCACGAGGAACGATTGTCGCTGCTCCCGGCGGGCCGGGCGAACGATTTCCGTGCGGCTGCGAGGATGCGCGGCATGGAGTGGATCGACGCGCTCGAGCGCGGCACGGCGCGGTTCGCCGACGTCCTGGCCTCCGGCGACCTCGCCGCGGAGGTCCCGACCTGTCCGGGCTGGACGCTCGCGGACCTCGGCGAGCACGTGCGCTGGGTCCACCGGTGGGCGGCGCACGCCGTGACGGCCGGGACGCCCGACGGGGACACCGTCGGCCCCGGTCCCGAGCGCGACGCCCTGGTGGCGGGCTACCGGGCCGCGGCCGCCGACCTGGTCGCCCTGCTGCGCGACACCGACCCCGACGCGCCCGCGTGGACCTTCGGCCCCGACAAGGTCGCGGGCTTCTGGCACCGCCGGCAGGTGCACGAGGTCGCCCTGCACCTGTACGACGCCCTCGCCTCGCAGGACGCGACCGGCGACTGGGACGTCGACCCGGCACTGGCCTGGGACGGCGTCGCGGAGGTGGTGACGGTGTTCTACCCGCGCCAGGTGCGGCTCGGGCGCAGCGACCCGCTGAGCGCGCCGGTCCGGCTGCGGGCCGGTGACCTGGCGAACCACGAGACGATGCTCGCCACCGACGTGGTGGCGCCCGAGGTGCTGCTGGAGGGCACGGCCGCCGACGTGCTGCTGACCCTGTGGGGGCGGCGCCGCGCCGACGGCGAGGTCGCCGCCGTGCTGGAGCGGGCCCGCGTCACTCCCTGACCCACTCGGCCGGGCAGTGCTCGTGCTCGCGGCAGCACGCGTGCGGCTCCATCGGCTCGTCGGGCCACGGGTGCGACCAGCCCGCGCCGCCGAGCTCGGGGTGCGCGCACTTGTAGCGGGCGGGACGGTCGGGCGCCGCCGCCTGCTGCAGGACCGCGGCCCGCTCGTGGGTGAGCCCGCCGTTGCGGTCGAGCACGCGCGCGACCTCCGACAGCGTCGGCATCAGTCCACGACGAAGCGGGTGTCGACCTGGGCGGAGACCTCGATGTCGTCCGGCGCGAGCTCCAGCTCGGCGCCGCCGGAGGAGTCCTTGGCGGCCATCCGGCTGAACGCGGCGGGACCGCCGCCTCCCGCCGGGTGGAGCCCGTCGCCGAGCATGCCGGCGTCGGCGATCGCGACCGGCCGGACCTGGCCGAGCCCGAGCGCGTCGGCGTACTCCTGCGCCCTGCGGGCGGCGTCCTGCACCGCCCGGGCGCGCACGGCCCGCTCCAGGTCGAGACGGTTGGCCTCCGTGAGCGCCCACACCACGCCGTCGAGGGAGAACCCGCGGGTGCTGGTCACGTGCTGGCCGACCCAGGCGCTGAGCGCGGCGAAGTCGCGGAACTTCACCTCGACGCCCACGCTCGCGTGGCGCACCAGCGGGAGCTGCTTGCCGTCCTGGTTCCACGGCCGCTTCGCCCACGTGCGGACGTTCTTCGTCGACCACCAGGTCACCGGTCCGCGCTCGGGGTCGTGCAGCGCCTTGATGGAGGACTGCACGGCCTCGAGGTCCTGCACGACCCGGTCGTAGACCGGCTGCGGCTTCGGGCCCTCGAACCCGAGGGTCACCTGCACGGTGCCGCGCTCGGGGCGCTGGAAGGCGGTGTGGGTGCCGCGGACGGTGAGCTCGACGACCATGGCGCCACTCTAGGAGCGGCGTGTCTGGAGCACCCGGAAACCCTTCGCGCTGGCGATCCGCTCGGTCGGGAAGCCCTGCTCGCCGAGCCAGCGCTGCAGCGAGTCGGCGCCGAGGTTCTTGCCGACCACCATGACCGCACGGCCCTCCGGGGCGAGCCGCGGCAACCAGGTCAGCAGCAGGTCGTGCAGCGCGGCCTTGCCGATCCGGATGGGCGGGTTCGACCAGATCTCGTCGAAGGTCGCCTCCGGTGCGACCTGGTCCGGCACGACGGCCCGGAAGCGGTCCGTCACCCCGAGCGCCGCGGCGTTCTCGTTGGCGAGCAGCACGGCACGCTGGTTGACGTCCACCGCGGTCACCTCCGCGCCCGGTGCCGCGACCGCGCAGGCGAGCCCGATCACGCCGTACCCGCAGCCGAGGTCGAGGATCCGGCCGCCCTCGGGCGGCGCGGTCTCGCGGAAGAGCACCGACGTACCGATGTCGAGACGGCCCTGCGCGAAGACGCCCGAGCCGCTGACCAGGCGCAGCTCGTGGCCCCAGACCTCGGCCTCGACGGGCGCGCGCTGGAAGGCGACCGAGGGGTCGGCGGAGAAGTAGTGCTCGTCGCTCATCCGTCCTCCTGGGTGCCGGTACGACGCGCGGAGGTCTGCCGCACCCGGTCCGCCAGCTCGGCGTCCTCGGGGTAGGCCACCTCCTCCAGGGTCAGCCCGTGCGCCGGCACCACCACCACGTTGGGGTCGCGCCGGCGGCCGGTGAGGATCTCCGCCGCCCAGGTGGGCTCCCGGCGGCCCTCGCCGACCGCGATCATGCAGCCGACGAGCGCGCGCACCATCGAGTGGCAGAAGGCGTCGGCGCGCACGTGCCCGGTGACGAGGCCGTCCTCGGCGCGGGTCCAGCCGAAGTCCAGCAGGGTGCGGATCGTGGTCGCGCCCTCGCGCTTCTTGCAGAAGGCCGCGAAGTCGTGCAGCCCGACCAGCGTCCCGGCGGCCTGGTCCATCGCGGCGACGTCGAGCGCGCGCGGCCAGGCCAGCACGTGGTTGCGGGTGAGCGGGTCGACCCGCGCGGGGTCGTCGACGATGCGGTAGGCGTAGCGCCGCCACAGGGCGGCGAAGCGGGCGTCGAAGCCGTCGGGGGCCTCGGTGATGCGTCGTACCCGCACGTCCCGACCGAGCACCCCGTTCACCCGCCGCGCCAGCACGTCGAGCTGGGTCACCTGGCGGGCCGCCGTCTTCGAGGCGGCGGGATCGACGTCGACGTGGACCACCTGGCCGCGGGCGTGCACGCCGGCGTCGGTGCGGCCGGCGCAGGTGACCTGCACCGCGCCGTCGGGGAAGCGCAGCACCGTCGTCAGCGCGGCGGTCAGCTCGCCCTCGACGGTGCGCAGGGCCGGTTGCGCCGCCCAGCCGCGGAAGTCACCACCGTCGTAGGCGAGGTCGATCCGCAGGCGCACCCCCGCAGCCTAGGGCGCCCTGCGTCGGGGGCATGAAATAGGCTCGCAGCCGTGGCCCTGGAGACCTCCGCCGAGAAGCCGGCTCCGGTCCGGACGATCGCCAACGCGATCTCCGGCTGGATCGACCGGCTCGGTCCCGTGTGGGTCGAGGGCCAGGTCACCCAGATCAGCCGGCGCCCCGGGCTGGCGACGGTGTTCCTGACCCTGCGCGACTCGGTCGCCGACATCTCGGTGCCGGTCACCTGCTCCCGAGTCCTCTTCGACAGCCTGGCCGCGCCGCTGCAGGAGGGCGCGAGCGTGGTCATCCACGCCCGTCCGTCCTACTACGCCAACCGCGGGACGCTCTCCCTGCAGGCGCGCGACATCCGCATGGTCGGGCTCGGCGAGCTGCTCGCCCGCCTGGAGCAGCGTCGCCAGCTGCTCGCGGCCGAGGGCCTGTTCGCCGCCGAGCGCAAGCGGGCACTGCCCACGCTCCCCCACCGGGTCGGCCTGGTGACGGCGCCGAACTCCGCCGCCGAGCGCGACGTCGTGGAGAACGCCACCCGTCGCTGGCCCGCGGTCACCTTCGAGATCGCGTACGCCGCGATGCAGGGCCACCGCTCCGCGGCCGAGGTGATCGAGGCGGTCCGCCGTCTCGACGCGCACCCCGAGGTCGACGTCATCGTCGTCGCCCGGGGCGGCGGCTCGGTCGAGGACCTGCTGCCGTTCTCCGACGAGGGGCTGATCCGCGCGGTCTCGGGGGTCCGCACACCCGTCGTGTCGGCGATCGGCCACGAGCCGGACACCCCGCTGCTCGACCTCGTCGCCGACGTCCGCGCCTCCACGCCCACCGACGCCGCCAAGCGGGTCGTGCCCGACATGGCCCAGGAGCGCGGCCGGGTCGCGGAGGCCCGGGCCCGCCTGCGCCAGGCCGTCCTCGCCCGGCTCGACCGCGAGCAGCACCAGCTCGACGCGCTGCGCTCGCGGCCGGTGCTCGCCGAGCCGACCACGCTGCTCGACGCCCGGGCCGAGGAGCTCGACGACTGGCGGGCGCGGATCCGCCGCCAGCTGGAGTGGCAGCTCGACCGGGCCGCCGACGACGTACGACACCACCGGGCGCGGGTGCAGGCGCTCTCGCCGCTGGCGACCCTCGAGCGGGGGTACGCCGTGCTCCAGGACGCCGAGGGCCACGTGGTCACCAGTGTCCACGGCGTCGCGACCGGCGCCCCCCTGTCCGTCCGCGTCGCCGACGGCCGCCTCCACGTCGAGGCGACCGCGACCGAACCCATCGAGGAGAGCCATGACTGACGCGACCGCAGAGAAGCCGTCCTACGAGGAGGCCCGCGCCGAGCTGGTCGAGGTGGTCCGCCAGCTCGAGACCGGCGGCACGACGCTGGAGGAGTCCCTCGCGCTCTGGGAGCGCGGCGAGCGCCTGGCCACGGTGTGCCAGGACTGGATCGACGGCGCTCGCGAGCGGCTGGAGGCCGTGCTCGCCGAGGACGACGAGGACTGACCTGCCGCCCGCTACTTCTTCTTCTCCTCGCCCGTGACCGGGGCGGTGACCAGGCGGTCGATGATCGTGTGCAGGTCCTCGGCGGGCGCCGATCCGAACACCAGCAGGGTGGCGTCGCCCTTCTCGGCGGCGTACGCCGTGTCGCCGCCCTCGTCGGTGTAGCCCTCCCAGTCGCGGGCCACCGGGCTGCGCACGGAGTCCGGGACGACGTACGGGTCGGCCTCGGCGGTGTCCTCGTCCACCCACGCCGCGAGCAGCGCGCCGACCGAGGAGTCCTCCAGCCGCACCGCCACGAACCGGTCGTCGTCGGTGAGCAGGCGGAGCATGAACACCGGGTCGTCGCCCGGCACGATGTCGACGCCGGTGGCGATCCAGCCGTCCGGCAGCGTGGGCGGGTACGCCGGCTCGAGGCCGGCCTGCTGCGCCGACTGCACGGTCTCGAGGTAGTCGATGGCCTCCGGCTTCGTCTCGAAGTCCGGCCGGAAGACGCCCATGAAGTAGAGCAGGCCGCCGATCGCGACGACCGTCACGACGAGGGAGGTGACGAGGCCGACCGCGGAGCGCCGGTAGCGCCCGGGCTTGCCGGCGGGCTCGGTCTGCTGGCTGCTCATGACGCTCCCAGTCTCCCAGTCAGCCCCGCTCACGCCGCAGCCAGGGCGCACCATTCACGCAGATGCGTCGCAATTGATGCAGATCGGCCGCAGATGCGACAGAGTGAGCGTCATGACCGACTACCGGGTCGCCGAGGCAGCCGAGCTGCTGGGCGTCAGCAGCGACACCGTGCGCCGCTGGATCGACAGCGGACGCGTCCCGGCGACGACGGCCGAGGGACGCACCGTGATCCCCGGGGCCGACCTCGCCGCGCTCGCCTCCTCGCTCGTCGACGACGCCGAGAAGGAGCGCACCCGCTCGGGCGAGGTCAGCGCCCGCAACCGGATGACCGGCATCGTCACCCGGGTCCTCGCGGACACGGTGATGGCGCAGGTGGAGATGGTCTGCGGTCCCTACCGCGTCGTGTCGCTGATGAGCGCCGAGGCGGCGGCCGAGCTCGGGCTGGAGCCCGGGGTCCGCGCCATCGCGTCGGTCAAGTCCACCACCGTCGTCGTCGAACGACCCGTCCCGAGGAAGCACACCTGATGAAGAGGACCTTCGCCCTCGCCGGAGCCACCGCGCTGCTGGCGCTCCCCCTCGCCGCGTGCGGCGACGACGGCGGTGACACCGACGGCGACGGTGGCCGGGACGCGACCCTCACCGTGTTCGCGGCCGCCTCGCTGACGAAGCCCTTCGAGCAGCTGGAGAAGACCTTCGAGGACGCCCACCCCGGCGTCGACGTGAAGCTCTCCTTCGGCGGCTCCTCCGACCTCGTCGCGCAGATCACCGACGGTGCGGCGGCCGACGTCTTCGCCTCCGCCGACACCAAGAACATGGACAAGCTGACGTCCGCCGACCTGGCCGCGGGCACGCCGGCCGAGTTCGCCACCAACACCCTGGTCATCGCCGTCCCGCCGGGGAACCCGGGCAAGGTGAGCGGCCTGGCGGACCTGGCGAAGGACGACCTCGACGTCGTCGTATGCGCCCCCGAGGTGCCGTGCGGCAGTGCCGCCGAGCAGGTGGCGGAGAAGGCCGGGGTGAGGCTCGCCCCCGACAGCGAGGAGCAGTCGGTGACCGACGTCCTCGGCAAGATCGAGGCCGGCGAGGGGGACGCGGGGCTGGTCTACGTCACCGACGTCGAGGCCGCTGGCGACAAGGTCGAGGGGGTGGAGTTCCCCGAGGCGGCCGAGGTGGTCAACCACTACCCGATCGTCGCGGTGAAGGACTCCGCGCACGCCGACCTCGCCCAGCAGTGGATCGACCTGGTCCTCGGTGACGGGCAGGCCGTCCTCACCGCGGCCGGCTTCGGGCCTCCCGCGTCGTGAGCCGCACGCGACATGTCGGCCTGCCGCGGTGGGTGTACCTGCCCGCCGCGCTGGCCGGCGTGTTCGTCGTGCTGCCCGTCGCCTCCCTCGCCACCCGGATCGCGTGGGCCGACTTCCCCGGCCTGGTCACGTCCGAGGCCGCCCGCAGCGCCCTCGAGCTGAGCCTGCGCACCTCGGCCGCCAGCACCGCGCTGTGCCTCGTGCTCGGGATCCCGCTGGCTGTCGTCCTGGCGCGCAGCGAGGCGCGCTGGCTCGGTGTGCTGCGCTCCCTCGTCCTGCTGCCCCTCGTGCTGCCGCCGGTCGTCGGCGGCATCGCACTGCTCGCCGCCTTCGGCCGCAAGGGCCTGCTGGGCGCCGAGCTCGACGCGTGGGGCGTCCAGGTCGCGTTCTCGACGATCGCGGTGGTGATGGCGCAGACCTTCGTCTCGCTGCCCTTCCTGGTCGTCAGCCTGGAGGGGGCGCTGCGCACCGCCGGGGAGCGGTACGACGTGGTCGCCGCCTCCCTCGGCGCCGCCCCCACCACGGTCCTGCGCCGGGTCACGCTGCCGCTCGTGCTGCCCGGCCTGTCCTCGGGCGCCGTGCTGGCCTTCGCCCGCTCGCTCGGGGAGTTCGGCGCCACCGTCACCTTCGCCGGCAGCCTCGAGGGCACCACCCGCACCCTGCCGCTGCTGATCTACAACCTGCGCGCCACCGACGCCGACGCCGCCGTCGCGATGTCCCTGCTCCTCGTCGCGGTCGCGGTCGTGGTGATCGGCCTGGTCCGTCCGCGAGGTGCGCTGTGAGCCTCGTCGTGGACCTGCGCGTCGCCGAGCGCGACGTCGAGGTGGCCTTCGAGGTCGCCGCCGGTGAGACCGTCGCGATCCTCGGACCCAACGGTGCCGGCAAGTCGACCACCCTCGACGTGCTCGGCGGCCTGCTGCGCCCCGACGCCGGCCGGGTGGTGCTCGACGGCGACGTGCTCACCGGCGCCGGCCGCTGGGTCGCCCCGCACGCCCGCCGGACCGCACTGCTCGCCCAGGACCCGCTGCTGTTCCCGCACCTCAGCGTCCTGGAGAACGTCGCTTTCGGCCCCCGCAGCCGCGGCACCGGCCGCGCCGCCGCCCGCGCCACCGCCGAGCACTGGCTCGCCGAGGTCGGTGCCACCGAGCTCGCCGGGCGGCGCCCGGCCCAGCTCTCCGGAGGCCAGGCCCAACGCGTCGCCGTCGCCCGGGCGCTGGCCGCCGACCCCCGCCTGCTGCTCCTCGACGAGCCGATGGCCGCGCTCGACATCGCCGTCGCCCCGGCCCTGCGCCAGCTCCTGCGCACCGTCCTCGCGGACCGGACCGCCGTCGTCGTCACCCACCACGTCCTCGACGCACTCCTGCTCGCCGACCGTGTCGTCGTCCTCGACGGTGGGCGGGTCGTCGAGGACGGGCCCGCCGCCGACGTCCTCGCCCGGCCCCGGAGCGCCTTCGCCGCGCGCTTCGCCGGGCTCGACCTGGTCGGGGGGATCGCCACACCGCACGGCGTACGACGGGCGGACGGGACGGTCCTCCACGGCACCCTCGCCGACCCGGCCCCCGCCCCCGGCTCCCCCGCCGTCGCCGTCTTCCGCCCCTCGGCCGTCGCGGTGCACCGTGAGCCGCCCGGCGGCAGCCCGCGCAACGTGCTGACCGTGCGCATCGACGAGCTCGAGCCCCTCGGCGACGTGGTCCGGGTGCGGGCCGGCGACCTCGCCGCCGACGTCACCATGGCGGCCGCCGCCGACCTCGAGCTGGCCCCCGGGCAGGAGATCAGCTTCGTGGTGAAGGCGACCGAGGTGTCTGTGTACGCGCGCTGATCACCGCGGCCGTCGTACGACCGATAAAGTTCGGTCCATGAACGACGCCCTCGCCGTGGAGCCGCCCGCCCCCGACCGCAACCTCGCCCTCGAGCTGGTGCGCGTCACCGAGGCCGCGGCCATGGCAGCGGGGCGCTGGGTGGGACGCGGCGACAAGAACGGCGCCGACGGCGTGGCCGTGCAGGCCATGCGGGTGATGATCTCCACCATCGGCATGAACGGCACCGTCGTCATCGGCGAGGGCGAGAAGGACAACGCCCCGATGCTCTACAACGGCGAGTCCGTCGGCGACGGCACCGGCCCGGAGTGCGACGTCGCCGTCGACCCCATCGACGGCACCACGCTGACCGCCAAGGGCATGGCCAACGCCGTCGCCGTGCTGGCCGTCGCCCCCCGCGGCACGATGTACGACCCCTCGGCCGTGTTCTACATGGAGAAGCTCGTCACCGGCCCCGAGGCCGCCGACGTCGTCGACATCCGCTACCCCGTCTCCGAGAACATCCACCAGGTCGCCAAGGCCAAGGGCTCCAACCCCTCCGACGTCACCGTCGTCCTGCTCGACCGGCCCCGCCACCAGCAGCTCGTCGACGACATCCGCGCCACCGGCGCCCGGATCAAGTTCATCGCCGACGGCGACGTGGCCGGCGCGATCATGGCCGCCCGTGCCGACACCGGCATCGACCTGCTGCTCGGCATCGGCGGCACCCCCGAGGGCATCATCGCCGCCTGCGCGATGAAGGCCATGGGCGGCACCATCCAGGGCCGCCTCTGGCCCGTCGACGACGAGGAGCGCCAGCGCGCCCTCGACGCCGGCCACAACCTCGACCCCGACCACATCCTCACCACCGACACCCTGGTCACCGGCGACGACTGCTTCTTCGTCGCCACCGGCATCACCGACGGCGAGCTGGTCCGGGGCGTGCGCTACCGCGCCGGCGGCGCCGTCACCCAGTCGCTCGTCATGCGCTCGCGCAGCGGCACGATCCGCACCATCACCTCCGAGCACCAGCTCTCGAAGCTGCGCGGGTTCTCCTCGATCGACTTCGACTGATCGGGGGCTCCCGGCGCACGTCGTACCTGACGAACCTGTCGCGGATCGGCGGGTCGCGCGACAGATTCGTCAGGTACGACGCCCGCTTCAGGCGGTCTCGACCACGCTGAGCGGCACCGTCGCCGACCCGCTCTGCCGCAGCAGCGACGCCGCCACCAGGTCCGTCACCCGCGGGTCCAGGGCCATCCCGATGTGGGAGGCACGCACCTCGACGGCCTCGCCCTGCGGGTCGATGCACGCCTTCCAGTCGACGATGCCGTCGCGCCGGGAGTAGATGTTGGTCATCGCGACGTCGGCGCGCAGCGGCTCCTGCGACTCGGTGAAGCTCAGGTGCGCGCACTCGCCGGCCACGCAGTCGGCCGACATCAGGGTGGAGAACCCGACGTCGGAGAGCCGGTTGAGCACGCGCACGCCGCGGGTCAGCACGGCGTGGTGCGCCGCCGGCGCCCGCATCGGGCTGCCCATCGTGACGATGCCCGCGACCAGGTCGGGCCGGCGCGCGGCCAGCCCGCGCGCGATCATCCCGCCCAGGCTGTGGCCCACGATCTGCACGCGCGCCCCCCGCCGCTCGGCGAGCTCCTCGATCCGTCCCTCCAGGGTGAGGGCGGAGTTGAGCGTGCAACCGATGTTGGCGTGGATCTGCGAGCGGTACGTCCGGAAGCCGCGTGCCCGCAGCTCGGCCGCCATCGCGGTCAGCGTCCAGTCGCCGGCCAGGAAGCCGGGGATGAGGAGGACGGGCTCGGCGACGCGTGCGGCCTGACGGGCGGCGTACGGCGTGCGCCGTCGCGTGCGGCGGCCCGCGCCTCGTCGTACCGCGAACCGGCCCGCCTCGGTCACCAGACTGCCCTCGCGCAGCAGCGCGGCCAGCGCCGGACGGCCGTAGCCGTCGGGCAGCAGCCAGGGCGCCAACGTGTTGCTCACATCACAGAAGGTACCCAGTTGAAACGGCAACTACACGGGATTGGGCACACTGGGAGGCATGCCTTCGCGCCCCGTGAGCCCGGAATTGCCGGATGTGGAAATCTCCGACGAGCTGCTGGCCCCGATCTGCACGGGCGTCGAGATCTGCTACCAGACCTTCGGCGACCCCGACGACGCGCCGCTGCTCCTCGTGATGGGGCTCGGCGGCCCGATGACCTGGTGGGACACCGAGCTGTGCACCCAGCTCGCCGCCGCCGGGTTCTTCGTGATCCGCTACGACAACCGCGACATGGGCCGCTCCACCCGCGGCACCGGCCGGGTCGGGCGCACGCAGCTGGTCCGCGCCTTCCTCGGTACGCCGACCCGCGCGCCGTACTCCCTCGCCGACCTCGCCGACGACGCGCTCGGCCTGCTCGACCACCTGGGGCTGCCGGCGGCGCACGTCGCCGGGATCTCGATGGGCGGCATGATCGCCCAGACCATGGCGATCCGCGCCCCGGAGCGGGTGCTGAGCCTCGCCAGCATCATGTCCACCACCGGCCGCCGCAGTGTCGGCGGGCAGCACCCCGCCCTGCTGCCCACCCTGCTCGCCACCCGGGGCCCCTCGCGGGAGGACTACGTCCGCGGCAGCCTCGCCGTGTGGCGGATCATCGGCTCGCCCCGCTTCCCGCAGCCGGACGAGAAGCTGCGCACCCGCGCCGGGGACACCTGGGACCGTGGGGTGTCCCGGGCCGGCGTGCTGCGGCAGATGCTCGCCGTGCTGACCCAGCCGGACCGGACCCGCGCCCTGGGCCGGGTCACCGCCCCCACGCTGGTGATGCACGGCCTCGCCGACAAGATGGTGCACATCTCGGGCGGACGGGCCACCGCGGCCGCCGTCCCCGGGGCCCGGGTGGTCTTCATCGAGGGCTGGGGCCACGACCTGCCCGCGCCGCTGTTCACCACCTTCGTCCGCGCCATCCGCGCCAACGCCGACCGCGCCGTCCCTGCCTCCTCCTGAGCCCCAGGAACGGCCACCTCCCGTCCACAACGCGGTGTTCGCGCACCGCTCTCCCCAGGCCGACGGGCGCCGGGGCGCCGCGGACGTCTCCGCCTCCTAACGTCCCTGCTCCACGCCGGACCACCCGGCGACCGGACGCACAGGAGCACCCATGACCCGCTGGACCCGACCCCCACGCCCCCGCCCGGCTCTGGCCCTTGCGGCCCTGCTGATCCTGCTGGCCGCCGCGCTGGTGAGCAGCCTCGGCATCGGCGGCGCGGCCGCCGACGGCCGACCGCGCGCCCCTCGCTGGGAGCCGCCACCGGACACCATCGTCGCCGTCGAGGGCGACGCCGACCTGGGCTTCACCCTCCACCACTACGACGGCTCGACGCTGTCCCCACCGACGCTCTCGGAGACCACCGCCGAGTGCGCCGAGTACGACTCGGCGCTGCGCGTCGCCACCTGCCGCACCGAGGCGGAGACCTGGTACCGCGACCTCGCAGCCCTCCAGGTCGCGCTCGCCTGGGCGCGGTACGACGCCGCGACCCCACCCGGGCGCCCACGCCGCTGACGCAGTGCGCCCCCGCGGGGGCTCAGCCCGCGGCGACCTCGGCGCCCGGGATCCGGCCGGCCCGCTCGCGGTCCACGGTGAGGTTCTCGCCGGTGGCCGGGTCGAACAGGTGGATACGGCTGCCGTCGACCCAGATCTCGGCCTCCTCGCCCTCGCGGATCCGGCTGGCGCCGTCGAGCGAGACCACCAGCTGGGTGCGCATCGCCTCGCCGTCGAGGTCCTTCTCGAGCTGGTGGAGCTGCTGCTTCACCTCGTCCGGGGACTCGAAGGGGATGTAGGCGTAGGTCTCGTTGCCGAGCCACTCCACGACGTCGACCTTGGCGCGGAAGGTGGACCCGCTGCGACCCTCGGCGGAGGCGAGCGAGGCGTCCTCGAAGTGCTCGGGCCGGATGCCGGCGATGAGCAGTCCGCGCCCCTCGGCGCGGGCCGCGCGGTCGGCGGGGATCTCGACGCTCCCGAACGGCAGCTTCACCGCACCGCCCTCGACCGTGGCGGGCAGGAAGTTCATCGGCGGCGAGCCGATGAAGCCGGCCACGAACAGGTTGCCCGGGTTCTCGTACAGCTCGCGCGGGGTGGCCAGTTGCTGCAGCACGCCCCGCTTGAGGACGGCCACCCGGTCACCGAGGGTCATCGCCTCGGTCTGGTCGTGGGTGACGTAGACGGTGGTGATGCCCAGCCGCTTCTGCAGCCGCGCGATCTCGGTCCGCATCTGGCCGCGGAGCTTGGCGTCGAGGTTCGACAGCGGCTCGTCGAAGAGGAACGCGTCGGCCTGACGGACGATGGCGCGGCCCATCGCGACCCGCTGGCGCTGGCCGCCGGAGAGGTTGCCCGGCTTGCGGTCCAGGTGCTCGGTGAGCTCGAGGGTGGACGCGGCGTCGCGGACCAGCTTGTCGACCTCGGCGTCGGGCGTCTTGGCGAGCCGGAGCGGGAAGGCGATGTTCTCGAAGACGGTGAGGTGCGGGTAGAGCGCGTAGTTCTGGAACACCATCGCCAGGTTGCGCTCGCGCGGGGCCAGGTCGTTGACCCGGCGGTCGCCGATGATCATGTCGCCGGAGGTGATGTCCTCCAGGCCCACGATCATCCGGAGCAGGGTCGACTTCCCGCACCCGGACGGTCCGACGAGGATCATGAACTCCCCGTCGGCGACGTCGATCGACACGTCGTTCACGGCCGGGAAGCCGTCGCCGTACTTCTTGACGATGTTGTTCATCGTGATGGCAGCCATGGAACCTTCACCCCTTCACTGCGCCGGAGGTGAGGCCGGCGACGATCTTGCGCTGGAACAGCAGGACGATGACGATGATGGGGACAGTGACGACGACGGATGCCGTCGCGAGCTGCCCGTACGGCGGGTTGAACGGATCCGGTCCGACGAAGAACGACAGCTGGGCCGGCACGGTCCGGGAGCCCGTCGTCGAGGTCAGCGAGATGGCCAGGACGAATTCGTTCCACGCGAAGAAGAAGGTCAGGATCGCGGCGGTGAAGACCCCGGGGGCGGCGAGCGGAACGATCACCTTGCGGAACGCCTGCCACGAGGTCGCACCATCGACCTGCGCCGCCTGCTCCATCTCCCACGGGATCTCGCGGAAGAACGCGGTGAGCGTCCAGATCGCCAGCGGGAGCGTGAACGTCATGTACGGGATGACCAAGCCCGGCCAGGTGTTGAACAGGTGCAGCGTGCGCCACATGTCGAACAGCGGGCCGACCAGGGACACCACCGGGAACATCGCGATCGCGAGGGCGATCGACAGCACGATCCGCTTGCCCTTGAAGTCCAGCCGCGCGATGGCGTAAGCAGCGAGCGTCGCGAACACCACCGACAACAGCGTGGCGATGAGGGCGATGCCGAACGAGTTGAGCAGGGCCCGGAGAAAGTCGTCGGAGACCGCCGGGTCGGGAGCATTGCCGTCGCTGAGCGTGCCGATCCCGAGCAGGCTCTTGTAGTTGTCGAGAGTCGGGTCCTTGGGCAGGAACTGTGGGCTCCCGGCGGCCGTCTCGGCGGCCCCCTTGAAGGAGAGGGAGATGATCCACGCGACCGGCAGGAGGCACCAGACGAGGATGCCGACGAAGCCGATCCAGGTGCCGATTCTGTTCTTGGAGTCCATCAGCCTTCACCCCTCGCCTGGGCCAGGTCGACCCGGAACAACTTGACGATCAGGAAGGCGAGCAGGAGCACGCTGAGGAACAGCAGCACCGACAGTGCCGACCCGAGACCGAGCTGGAACTGCTCGATGACCTGGCGGTAGGTGAGGAACGACGAGGACTCCGTGTCCTGCGCTCCTCGTGTCATCACGAAGATGTTGTCGAAGATCCGGAACGCGTCGAGCGCCCGGAACAGGACGGCCACCATGATCGCAGCCCGCATGTTCGGCAGGATCACCTTCCAGAGCCGCTGCCACCAGGTGGCTCCGTCCACCTTCGCCGCCTCGATCATGTCTTCGGAGACCTGCGAGAGCCCGGCGAGGAGGAGCAGCGACATGAACGGGGTGGTCTTCCAGATCTCGGAGACCATGATCGCGAACATCGCGGGCCAGTGGTCACCGAACCAGTTGGTGTTCTCCGAGATCCCCGGCAGCCACCCGAACCAGCTGTTGACCCAGCCGTTGCTCAGGCTGAAGGTGAACTGCCAGGCGAACGCCGACACCACGGTGATGATCCCGTAGGGAATCAGGATCGCCGTGCGGATCACGCCGCGGGCGAAGATCACCCGGTGCATCACCATGGCGAAGACGAAGCCGATCACGAGCTCGACGGCGACGGTGACCACCATGATCAACAGCGTGTTGAACGTGTCCTGCCAGAACAGTCCGTCGGAAAGCACCGACGCGTAGTTGGCGAGGCCGACGAACTCCCGCTCGTCGGGATCGGTCAGCCGGTACTTGAACAACGACAGGTAGAGCGCCTGGATCATCGGCCAGGCGGTGACGATCAGCATCACCACCACGGCCGGAGCCACCAGCTTCAGGCCCAGCCGGTTTTCGCCGGCCGCCCGGTCGCTGACCGTTGCCGGGCCGCGTTCGCGGGATCCCGTCGCCGCACTCACAGCAGGTCCTTCTGCTTCAGTACGTCCGTGATGAACGTCTGCGCCTTGCCCGGCGTCTTGTCGTCGACGGCCGAGGGCGGGTGGAACCGGGCCTGCAGAGCACCGGAGATGTCACTCCAGTACGGCGATACCGTCCGCGGTGCGGCAGCGTCGAGACTCTCCTGGAACAGGTCGAGCAACTCCTGCGGATAGGTCTCCTTCAACGCCGGGTAGTCGTAGCCGGCGGCGCTCGAGGGCATGTTGCCGGTCAGCTTCGCGTTGAGGCCCTGGTTCTCGGGACTCGTGAGGCACTCGATCGCCTTCAACCCCTGCTCCTTGTGGTCGGAGAAGGCGCTGACACCGATGCCGATCCCGCCGTACGGCGGACGCGACTCCTCGCCCTGGACCGTCTGTGGGTATCGGGCAAAGCCCAGGTCCTTCTTCACCTCGGGCTGCGTCTTGTCGTAGTTGGTCCAGATATAGGTCCAGTTGACCATGAACGCGCCGGTCGGCCCGCCGAAGGTCGCCCCGGCCTGACCCTCCTGCGCGACCGACAGGTCGGCGGGCGCTGCCTTGGACCGGGCGAGCTCCTCGATCACGGCCGCCGCGTCGCGCCCGGCCTCGGAGTCCACCGTGATCGTGGCGTCGGCGCCCTTCTCGGTGTCCTTGGCGAGCTCGCCGCCTGCTCCGGCCACGAGCGCGTTGATCCACACCGCATAGCCCTCGTACTTGTTGGCCTGCACCGCCACCTTGGTGCCGGTCCCGGACGCGGCCTTGATGACCTGGTCCCAGGTCACCGGCTCGCTCATGTCGAGGTCGGTCTTCTCGACCACCGACTTGCGGTACCAGAGCACCTGGGTGTTCGACCAGAACGGCGCGACCACCAGCTCGTCGTTCCACGTCGCGGCCGTGGCGGCACCCTCGAACGCCTGCTCGCGAAGACGGCTCTGCTCGTCCTCGGGGATCTTGGCGAGGTACCCGGCGTTCGCGAACTCCGCGGTGTACGGCGGGTCGATGCTCATCAGGTCGATCGCCGGATCCTCGGCCGCGAGCCGCCGGGCGAGCTGGATCCGCTGCTCGCCGGCGGCCTGCGGCAGCACCTGCGTCGTGATCTTGAACCCGAGCTCCTTGCTGCAGGCGGCCGCTACAGCCGCCTGACCGCCGGAGTCGGGGTTGATGTACCAGACGAGCCCGTCGCCGTCCGATCCCGAGCAGGCCGCCAGGGCACCACTCGCGACCACGCCCGCGACGGCGAGCGCCGCCGTCCGACGTGGCTTGGCTGTTCTCGACGTCATTGTCGGATTCACCCCTCCCGAGTGTGGCCTGCGTCACCCAGTGCTACCCCAGGAGTGGGGTGCTTGTCCACGACCTCGTGGCGCGTCGGTACCCAGGAAGACGCTCGACAGACCCCGTAGATTTCACCTATGGCGCTTCATGTGGTCGCCGCGCGCACCGACCCCGCGCTGTTCCGGTTGCCGTGGTCGAGGCCGTTGGCGCAGTGGGAGGACTGGTACGTCGTACCGCTCCCGCTCGGCCTGTCGCGCCACGTCGTGCGGGTGGTCCAGGTGAACCACCAGTTCCTCGCGGTCAAGGAGACCGAGGCGGCGATCGCGCTGCGGGAGTACGACCTGTTGCGCGACCTGCAGCGTCTCGGCCAGCCCTGCGTCGTCCCCCGCGGGGTGGTCACCGGACGGGTCGCCGAGGACGGCTCGCCGCTGCCGGCGGCGCTGCTCACCGAGCACCTGCACTACTCGCTGCCGTACCGCACGGTCTTCCAGCACGGCCTGCGCGCCGAGCAGGTCCCGGCGCTCGTCGACGCGCTCGTGGTGCTGCTCGTGCGCCTGCACCTGGGCGGGTTCTTCTGGGGCGATGTGTCGTTGTCGAACGCCCTCTTCCGCCGCAACGCGGGGGGTTTCGCGGCGTTCCTGGTCGACGCGGAGACCGGCGAGCTGCGCGCGAGCGTCTCGGACGCGATGCGCGAGCACGACGTGACGGTGGGGGTCGAGAACATCTTCGCCGAGCTGATGGACCTCCAGGCCAGCGGCGACACCGACGTGGAGGTGGACGCCCAGGAGGTGGTCGCGCACCTGGCCGAGCAGTACCGCTCGCTATGGGACGAGCTCACCGCGGCGGAGGAGTTCGGCGCCGACGAGTGGTACCGCGTCGAGCAGCGCATCGCCCGCCTCAACGACCTCGGCTTCGACGTCGACGAGCTCGACGTGCAGGCCGACTCCGACCGGGTCCGGATCCAGCCCAAGGTGGTCGAGGCCGGCCATCACCGCCGCGAGCTGCGCGACCTGACCGGGCTGCTCGTCGAGGACAGCCAGGCCCGCAAGCTGCTCAACGACCTGGCGGCGTACACCGCCCACTTCGGGTACGACGCCGAGGACCGCACCACGGTCGCGCGTCGTTGGCTGAGCACGATCTACACCCCGATCGTCGCGCTCCTGCCCGACGAGCTGCGCGACCGGATCGCGCCCGCGGAGTACTTCCACGAGGTGATGGAGCACCGTTGGGCGCTCTCGGACGCGGCCGGCCACGAGGTCGACATCTTCGACGCCGCGCGGGACTACGTCGAGCGGGTGCTGCCGCACCGGCCACCGGACTCCCCCACCGGCCTGCGCTGACCGCGGTCCCGTCCGGCGACGCACGAGGTCACGACGGCGCGGCCAGCCCGCCCCGCAGCTCCAGCTCCGCGGCCAGCTCGCCGCGGGCGACCGGACCGCGCAGCGCCAAGGCCCACAGCAGCAGGCGGGCCTTGACGGGCGAGAGCCAGCCGGCGCCGAGCGCACCGCGGGCGACGAGGTCGATCTCCGAGCCGGGGTAGCCGTAGATCGCCCGTCCGGTGGGGCCCGCGCCGGTGCGCGAGGCGAAGACGACGGGGACCTGACGGGCCAGCCGACCGACGGCCTCGGCCGCCTGCGCCGAGACGTGGCCGGCACCGAAACCGGCGACGACGAGCCCGTCGAGGTCCTCGGCACGGAGCGCGTCGAGGACGTGGCCGTGGTCGCCGAGGTAGGTCGCGACGAGGGGGACCCGCGGGTTCTCGGCGAGCACCCCGGTGCCGACGGGGAGGGTCAGCGGCGGGACCCGCAGAGCGGGCGCGACGTACCGCACCTCACCCTCGACGCACCGTCCGACCGGGCCGAAGGACGGGGAGCGGAAGGCGCCGGTCGACAGCGCGTCGGTCTTGGCGACCCAGCGCGCCTGGTGGACGTCGTCGGCGAAGGCGACCAGCACGCCACGCTCGCGGGACGCGGGCGCGACGGCGGTGACGACGGCGGCGAGCAGGTTGGCCGGTCCGTCGGCGCCGGGCGCCTGGGCCGAGCGCATCGCGCCGGTGACGACCAGCGGCTCGGGCCGGTCCCAGAACAGGTCGAGGAGGTACGCCGACTCCTCGAGGGTGTCGGTGCCCTGGGTGATCACGACCCCGTGGGCCCCGGCGTCGACGGCGTCGCGCGCCCAGGCGAGGGTGCGCAGCACCGTGGGCTCGTCGAGGGAGGGGCTGGGCAGGGTGGCGAGGGTCGCGGCGCGGACGTGGGCGACGTCCCCGAGCCCGGGTACGGCGGCCGCGAGCGAGTCCGCCGTCAGGGTCGGCACGATCTCGCTGCCGTCGCCGACGCTGGACGTGGACGCGATGGTGCCGCCGAGCGCACCGATCGCCACCGTGGGCCTCGCGGAATTCATGACGCCATCTTGTCCGATCCGGGAATCGTGTCGGCGCTCGGTGACAGGCTGGCGCCATGTCGACCGATCCCGCTGCGCAGGGCGCCGCGCCGCACGACCCGGTGCCGGGCCGGATGGGCGGCAGCGCCGAGCGCCCGGCGCGCTTCTTCGCGGACGCCGCGGAGTTCGGCGCCTGGCTCGCGCTCCACCACGACACCGAGACCGAGCTGTGGATGGGCCTGTACAAGAAGCACGTCCCCGAGCGGGGGCTCACCTGGGCCGAGGCCGTCCCCGAGGCGTTGTGCTGGGGCTGGATCGACTCGGTCGCCCAGCGCATCGACGAGGACGCGACCCGTCAGCGCTGGACGCCCCGCAAGAGGACGAGCAACTGGAGCAGGGTCAACGCCGACCTGGTCGCGAAGCTCACCGCCGAGGGCCGCATGCAGCCCAGCGGGCTGGCCATCTGGGAGGCGCGGCGACGCGACGTCGCGCCCTACACCCACGAGGTCGACGGGGAGTTGGTGCTGCCGGAGCCCTACGCGGCGCAGCTCGCCGCCTCCCCCGCCGCCACGGCGTTCTGGGAGACGGCGACCCGCACCTACCAGCGGCTGTGCATCAACTGGGTCCTCACCGCCAAGCAGGAGGCGACCCGCGAGCGCCGGATCGCGCAGCTCGTCGCCTGCTCGGCGGCCGGCGAGCTGATCCCCAGCCAGCGCTACGGCGACGTGCCGAAGTGGGTCGCCCGTGCGGCGGCCGCCGCTCAGGAGGCCTCCGGCTCGACGTAGACCGTCCCGCCGAGATCGACGAACTCCGCGGACTTCTGCGCCATCCCGTCGGCGGCGAAGCGCTCGCGCACGTCCTGGCTGATCCGCATCGAGCAGAACTTCGGGCCGCACATCGAGCAGAAGTGCGCGGTCTTGGCGTTCTCGGCGGGCAGCGTCTCGTCGTGGAAGGACTCCGCGGTGACCGGGTCGAGGGAGAGCGCGAACTGGTCGTGCCACCGGAACTCGAAGCGCGCCCTCGACAGGGCGTCGTCCCAGTCCCGCGCGCCGGGGTGGCCCTTGGCGACGTCGGCGGCGTGCGCGGCGAGCTTGTAGGTGATGACCCCGGTCTTCACGTCGTCGCGGTCGGGCAGGCCGAGGTGCTCCTTGGGCGTGACGTAGCAGAGCATCGCGGTGCCGTGCATCGCGATGGTGGCGGCGCCGATGGCGGAGGTGATGTGGTCGTAGCCCGGCGCGATGTCGGTCGCGAGCGGCCCGAGGGTGTAGAACGGCGCGCCGTGGCACCAGTCCTGCTGGAGCCGGACGTTCTCCTCGACGAGGTTCAGCGGCACGTGGCCGGGGCCCTCCACCATCACCTGCACGTCGTGCGCCCAGGCCCGCTCGGTGAGCTCGGCGAGGGTGCGCAGCTCGGAGAGCTGGGCCTCGTCGTTGGCGTCGGCGGTGCAGCCCGGGCGCAGCCCGTCGCCCAGCGAGAACGCCACGTCGTACGACGCGAAGAGCTCGCACAGCTCGTCGAAGTGGGTGTAGAGGAAGTTCTCCTCGTGGTGGGCCAGGCACCAGCCGGCCATGATCGAGCCGCCGCGGCTGACGATCCCGGTGACGCGCTGCGCGGTGAGCGGGACGTAGCGCAGCAGCACGCCCGCGTGGATCGTCATGTAGTCGACGCCCTGCTCGCACTGCTCGACGACGGTGTCGCGGAAGACCTCCCAGGTGAGCTTGTCGGCCTCGCCGTCGACCTTCTCGAGGGCCTGGTAGATCGGCACGGTCCCGATCGGCACGGGGCTGTTGCGCAGGATCCACTCCCGCGTGGTGTGGATGTCGTCGCCGGTGCTGAGGTCCATCACCGTGTCGGCGCCCCAGGTGATCGCGTGGGTCAGCTTGTCGACCTCCTCCGCGATCGAGGAGGTCACCGCGGAGTTGCCGATGTTGGCGTTGATCTTCACCAGGAACCGCCGGCCGATGATCATCGGCTCGGACTCGGGGTGGTTGACGTTGACGGGGATGATCGCGCGGCCGGCCGCGACCTCGGAGCGCACCAGCTCGACGTCGCATCCCTCCCGTACGGCGACGTAGCGCATCTCCTCGGTCACGATCCCCGCGCGGGCGTAGGCCATCTGGGTCACCTTCGTGCCCGGCACCGCACGGAGGGGGGCGCGGCGCTCGCCACGCCACTCGTCGCGGGCCTCGCCGCGGCGGATCGCGCGACGGCCGTTGTCGACGAGCTGCGTCTCCCGGCCGTCGTACGACGTCGTGTCACCGCGCGCCGCGATCCACTCCGCGCGCCGGGGCGGCAGGCCGGCCTCGGGCTCGGCGCCGGGGCCGGCGGTGCAGTAGCGGTCGAAGCTCTCGCCGTTGGTGAGGGCGACCCGGGTGAAGGGCACGCGGAGGTCACCGACCTCGATGCGGGTGTGGGCGGGGTGCACGGTCATGCGATCTCTCCTGGGTTGTGGATGTGGGCGACCGGCCCGCGGCCGCGGCCGAGGGTCCAGTCCCTGCTGAGGTGGAGCTGCCGGGCGACGAAGGCGTCGGCGCGGGCAGCGGCATCGGCGAGGGGGACGCCGAGCGCCAGGTGGGCGGCGAGGGCGGCGCTGTGCGTGCAGCCGGTGCCGTGGTCGTTGGTGGTGGGGATGTCGCCGCCGCGGGTGACGAGGACGTGGTCGCCGGCGGGCCGGCCGAGCGCCGCGAACTCCTCCTCGTTCGGCGTGGCCACGGTGGCGACCGGCAGCAGCCACGACCGGTAGGCGGCGGCGACGTCGGCGCCGCCGAGCACCGCACCGGAGGTCGCGACCAGGACCGGGTCGACGACGAGGATCCGGCCGGCGCAGCGCTCGGCGACGAGCCGCACCACCTCGGGCGAGGCGAGCATGCCGGTCTTCACCGCGACCGGGTCGAGGTCCTCCAGCACGGCGTCGAGCTGGGCCGCGACGACCTCGAGCGGAACCGGGTGGATGGCCCGGACCCCGGTGGTGTCCTGCGCGGTCACGGCCGTGACCACGCAGGCGCCGTGCACGCCGAGCGCCGCGAAGGTCGCCAGGTCGGCAGCGATCCCCGCGGCGCCGCCGGAGTCGGTGCCGGCGACGGTGACGACGACGGGCGGGTTCACGCGACCTCCCGGAGCAGGGCGGCGACGACGGCGGCCGGGTCGTCGGCGCGCATCACCGCGCCCATCACGGCCACCCCGTGGGCGCCGGCGGCGCGCGCGGCCCCGGCGTTGGCCGAGGTGATGCCACCGAGGGCGTACGCCGGCAGCGGGAGGCCGCGGAAGGCGGACGCCGGCAGCGGCGGGCCGTGCCCCGGCTTGCTGTCGGTCGCCGCGAAGGGCGACAGCGTCACCCAGGACGCCCCGTCCCGCGCCGCCCGGGCCACCTCGGCACGGTCGTGGCAGGAGCGGCCCCAGCGACGGGCGGCGGGAGCCGGGTCGGCGGACCTGGCGTGCACGCCGGCGCATCCCGCGACCGCCCGGTGCGCGGCGAGGACCTCCAGCCCGGCCGACCGGGCGGCGTCGGCGAGGTCGGCGCGCGCCGCGTCCGGCAGGTCGGACTCCCGGAGCAGCACGGTCGAGGCGCCACCGGACGCGACCGCGTGCAGCACGTCCGCCAGCGAGCGGCCCTCCGGCACGAGCCGTCGGTCGGTGAGCACGAGCAGGCGCGGCATCATCCGACCCGCCCCGCGACCGGGCTGGACGCGCGGGCCACGGTCCGGCGCGGGATCCGGCCGGCCGCATGGGCCATCCGGCCGGCCAGCACCGCGAGGCGCAGCGCGCCGGCCATCGCGACCGGGTCGTCCGCCCGGGTGACCGCGGTGGCGGCGAGGACCGCGTCGCAGCCGAGCTCCATGGCGAGAGCGGCGTCGCTCGCCGTACCGACCCCGGCGTCGAGGACCACCGGGACGTCCACGGCGGCGCGCACGCCCGCGAGGGCGTGCGGGTTCAGCACCCCCAGCCCGGAGCCGATCGGCGAGCCCAGCGGCATCACCGCGGCACAGCCCGCGTCGACGAGGCGGCGGGCGACGACGGGGTCGTCAGAGGTGTAGGGCAGCACCGTGAACCCGCGCCGCACCAGCTGCTCGGCCGCGTCCAGCAGCTCCACCACGTCGGGCAGCAGCGAGTGCTCGTCGCCGATCACCTCGAGCTTCACCCAGTGCGTGTCGAGCGCCTCGCGGGCCAGCTCGGCGGTCAGCACCGCCTCCCGCGCGGACAGGCAGCCGGCCGTGTTCGGCAGCAGGCGTACGCCGTGCGCGCGCAGCTCGGCCAGCAGCCCGCCGTCCGCGAGCGACGACGCCCGCCGCATCGACACCGTGACCAGGGCGGGCTCCGCGGCCTCCAGCACCGGGCGCAGCAGGGACACCCGCGGCAGCCCGCCGGTGCCGAGGAACAGCCGCGAGTCGAGCTCGACGCCGTCGATGACCAGCGCGCTCATCGGGGTCCCCGCTGGACTCGTCCGTCGGAGGAGCGCAGCGGGGGAGACGGAGGATCGAGTGGGGTGATCATCCGCCCTGCACCGCCGTCACGATGTCGACCACAGCGCCCTCGGCGAGCAGCGGCGCCGACCAGACCGAGCGCGGCACCACCTCCCCGTCGACCGCGACCGCGACCCCGTCGGGGCTCGCCGAGCCGAGCCGTTCGGACAGCAGGTCGGCGACGGTGCGGGCCTCGGTCCGCAGCGGCTCTCCGTTGCAGGTGATCGTCATCGTGCTCCTTCCATCGCACGGCGGGGGTCCAGGACGGGATCGACCCGTCCGGTCTCGAGGTGGTCGGCCACCAGGCGCGCGGTCAGCGGTGCGAGCAGGACGCCGTGCCGTCCGTGCCCCGCCGCCAGCACGACGTCCGCCACCCCACTGGGCCCGACGAGCGGCAGCCCGTCGGCGGTCGCGGGACGGTCCCGCGCGGTGCCCTCGACGAGCTCGGCACGGTCGAGCGCGGGCCACAGCAGGCGCGCGGCCGCGAGCAGGCGCAGGGTGCCGCCGGCGGTCAGCACCGGCGGCGCGTCGTGCCGCTCGGAGGTGGCGCCGAGGACGACGCCGCCCTCGGCACGCGGCACGAGGTAGACCGCCTCCCCCGCCGCCCAGCCGCGCACGGTCCGGCGCGGCGGGTCGTCGGAGCGCAGCCGCAGGATCTCCCCGCGCACCCCGGAGACCAGGCCTGTCCAGGGCGCGGGCAGGCGGGCGCCGGTCGCCACCACCGTGACGTCGGCACCTGCGGGGGCTGCCCGCACCTCGGTGCGCGCCAGCAGCGCGGCGCACACCGCACGCGGGTCGACGCTCGCCTCCGCCGGGAGCAGCACGCCGCCGGCGACCCGGGCCAGCGACGGCTCCCGGTCACGCGCGGCGGAGCGGTCCAGGGTCAGCACGGCCCGCCCGTGCCGGGCCAGCAGCCCGGCCTGCCGCTCGACCTGCTCGAGGTCGCCGGCGTCGTAGCCCACCAGCAGGGTGCCCTCCGTGCGCAGCGCGACGCCCAGGCGCGCGGCGAGGGCGGGCCACAGCTCCAGCGAGGCGAGCCCGAGCGTGAGGAGCTCCTCCTCGCCGTACCAGACCTCGGCGGCGGGGCTCAGCATCCCCGCCGCGGCGTACGACGCCCCGCGGGCCGGGTGCGGGTCGACCACGGTCACGGTGTGCCCGCGCCGGGCCAGCTCGTCGGCGACCGTGAGCCCGATGATCCCGGCCCCGAGCACCTCGACGCGCATCAGCCGGCCGCCGCGACGAGCTCCTTCGCTGCTGCCACGGGATCGGATCGTCGCCAGATCGCACCGATGACGGCCACGCCGTGGGCGCCCGCGGCGCGGGCCTGCGCGGCGCTCGCCGGGTCCAGCCCGCCGATGGCGACGAGCGGGAGCACCCCCGCCGCCTCGCGGACGGCATCGATCCCCAGCGGCGCGGGCAGGCCGGGCTTGGAGGTGGTCGCCAGCAGCGGCCCGAAGCCGGCGTAGTCCGCGCCGGCCTCCGCCGCCGCGACCACGTCGGCCCGACTGCGGCAGGTCGCGCCGACCAGCAGTCCCGGCGCGATCCGGCGCGCATCGGCGACGGCGAGGTCGTCGGCGCCGAGGTGGACCCCGTCGGCGCCGGCCGCCAGCGCCACGTCGAGCCGGTCGTTCACGAGCAACCGGGCGCCGTACGGCCGGACGGCGTCGCGGACCGCGGTCGTCAGCGCGACGAGCTCGCGGGTGGTCAGGTCCTTGGCGCGGACCTGGAAGCCGTCGACCCCGGCGTCGGCCAGGGCGGGCAGCAGGGCGTGGTCGTCGCGAGGGGACACCAGGCAGAGCACACGTGCAGTCATCTCAGTCCGTTCCTTCGCCGGCATGATCCGGATCAGGTGTGACGGTCGGAGCGGCTCCAGCTCCCTCTCAGCCCGCTGCCGCGGACTCCCGTGGGTGGTCGTGGCTCACGCTAGCGCACGCGCACCAGACGCCAGGTGACGGCGTACGGCGAGCGCCGCCGCCCGCCCCGCGCGGTTGCCGCCGATCGTGCTCGCCGAGGGGCCGTAGCCGACCAGCTGGACCCGGGGGTCGCGCTCGGCCGTGGTCGCGGTCTGCACGTCGGCCCCGCTCTGCAGCAGGGCGATCCCGCCGTGCTCGCTGCGCAGGTGCAGGGGCGCGAGGTGCCCGACGGCGGGCCGGAAGCCGGTGGCCCAGAGGATCACGTCGACGGGCTCGAACGTCCCGTCCGTCCAGCGCACGCCGTCCGGCTCGATCCGCTCGAACATCGGCCGCCGCCGCTCGTAGGCCCCCAGCCGCGCGGCCTCCTGCTCCTGCGGGCGCAGCGCCAGGCCGGTCACGCTGACCACGCTGGCGGGCGGCAGTCCCGCGCGCACCCGCTCCTGGACCAGCTCGATGGCGTGCCGTCCGACGTTCTCGTCGAAGTGCTCGCGCCACACCGGCGGGCGCCGGGTCACCCACAGCACGTCGGTGCGCGGCGCGAGCTCGCCGATGAACTGCACCGCCGACGCCCCTCCGCCCACCACGAGGACCCGCTTGCCGTCGAAGTGCGCCGCGCCCGGGTAGTCGGCGGTGTGCAGCTGCTCCCCGCGGAAGTCCCCCGCTCCCGGGTACGACGGCACGAAGGGCCGGGTCCAGGTGCCGGTCGCGTTGACGAGGGTCCGGGTGGTCCACTCCCGCGGACCGGCGTGGACCACCAGCAGGTCTCCCTCGGAGGTCACCCGGTCCACCCGCACCGGCCGCTGCACCGGCAGCGCGTGCTCGGCCTCGTAGCGGGCGAACCAGGCGGCGAGCACCGTGCTGGCGCGCTCGGCCGAGCCGCCGGGCGCCGGCGCGTCGGGGAGGTCCGCCACGCCGTGCACGTCGGCCATGATCAGCGAGTCCCAGCGGTGCTGCCAGGCGCCGCCCGCGTGGGGGTTCGCGTCGAGGACGACGTGGTCGATGCCGAGCCGCCCGAGGTGGTACGACGCGGACAGGCCGGCCTGGCCGGCTCCGATGACCACCGCGTCGTACACATGCACGGCGGTCGAACGCCCCGTTTGGCCTCGCCCATCCCGGGCACCACTGCGACATTCGTCACCCGATCTCGGCAACGGTGCCGGAACCGGTAACCTTCGCCCATCGGCGTGACTGCCGCGGACATGCTTCGTTAAATCTGCGGGGGATCGCTCGGCTTTCTGCCCTTCGGAGCGGAGAGTGGCTCCAGAGGGAGCCGAAACCAACCGAAAAACTGAATGGGAATGGGGTCCCAGACCGTGCGCAAGCTCGTCTCTTTCGCTGCCTTCGTCCTGATGGGCGTCGGCCTCGTCGCCGTGCCGTCACCGGCACATGCCGCGACCACCGAGTGGTACTTCTCGGCCAACACCGGCGCCACCTACGTCAAGGCGCTGGGCGGCACCGTGTCGTCCGACCTGACGGCGGCCAGTGGCATCAGCGGTGGTCCGGACACCTCGTCCAAGAACAGCACCGCGGCCGCCAACGTCGCGGACCTGCTGACCGTGGGCGCGGCCGAGACCAGGACGACGGCCACGCGCAACAACGCGCGCGACCTCACCGTCAACTCCTACGGCCGCGTGGCCGGGGTCAGCCTCCTCAACGGCCTGATCAAGATCGACGCCGTCGAGACCAACATCAACACGATCGCCAAGGCCGACGGCACGCACACGGTCAACGGCGGCACGAAGTTCGTCGGCCTCAAGATCGTCGGCGTGGACCTCCCGGTCACCATCCCGCTCAACTACGGCGTGACCATCCCGGGCGTCGCGGCGATCAGCCTCAACAACGTCACCCACGCCTCCAAGGACGGCCTCACGGCCACCCTGGGCTGGGGCCTCGCCGTGCAGCTCCTCGGCGAGTTCGAGGGCTACGACGTCGGCACGACCATCGCGCTCAACCCGGTCAACCACTACCTGACCGAGGTCATCCCGGCCACCGACGGGCCGCGTCTGGGCGGCTTCGCCTACGCCACCAAGATCCAGGCCAACGTGACGAACCAGGTCAAGGTCCTCAGCGACCCGACCGCGATCGTCTACACCCCGTTCGGCGGCAGCCAGGGCCAGGAGCTGGTCAACAGCACCGCCTCGGTGAAGATCCCGGGCCTGCTCACGGTCGGCGCGATCAAGTCCACGAGCACCTCCTCGCGGGACAACGCGACGGGCAACGCCCAGATCCGCAACAGCAACGCCACGGCGAAGCTCAACGTCCTGAACGGCCTCATCACCGCCGACGCGATCGAGGTGGTCGCGACCGGCAAGCGGACCAGCGGCGTCTGGACGCACACCGAGGAGATGAACCTGGTCAACCTGGTCATCGCGGGCAACGCCATCCCGGTCAACGTGTCGCCGAACACCGTGATCGACGTGGCCGGGCTCGGCAAGGTCGAGATCAACGTGCGCGGCGCCGTGCCGAGCTCGATGATCAACGGCATCGTCGGCCTGCGGATCACCCTCGACACCGCCAAGGCGGGCCTGCCCGCGGGCGCGGTCGTCGAGCTGGCGTTCGCCGCCACGCAGATGAGCCTCAGCTGATCTGAGCACAGCAACGAGGGGGCCGGGTCGCGATGCGACCCGGCCCCCTCTGCCGTGCCCGGAGAGCGATATCCTCGCCTGCTGTGGCTGAAGCTGAGTTCCGGTACTCCGACCTCCTCCCCGCGTCGCACGACGACACGCCCTACCGCCTGATCACCACCGAGGGCGTCGAGACGGTCGAGGGGCCCGACGGGCAGACCTTCCTCAAGGTCGACCCGGCCGCGATCCAGCGGCTCACCGCGGAGGCGATGCACGACATCAGCCACTTCCTGCGGCCCGCGCACCTGCGGCAGCTGCGCCGGATCATCGACGACCCCGAGGCGTCCGGCAACGACCGCTTCGTCGCGCTCGACCTGCTCAAGAACGTCAACATCTCCGCCGGCGGCGTGCTGCCGATGTGCCAGGACACCGGCACCGCGATCGTGATGGGCAAGAAGTCCGAGGGCGTCCTCACCGGCGCCGACGACGGCGAGTGGATCAGCAAGGGCGTCTACGACGCCTACACCCGGCTCAACCTGCGCTACTCCCAGCTCGCCCCGCTGACGACGTACGAGGAGAAGAACACCGGCACCAACCTGCCGGCCCAGATCGAGCTCTACTCCACCGCACAGGGCCCCAAGGGCCCCGAGTACAAGTTCCTCTTCATGGCCAAGGGCGGCGGGTCGGCCAACAAGTCGTTCCTGTTCCAGGAGACGAAGGCGATCCTCAACCCGAAGCGGATGCTGGAGTTCCTCGACGAGAAGATCCGCTCGCTCGGCACGGCCGCCTGCCCGCCGTACCACCTCGCGGTGGTGATCGGCGGCACCAGCGCGGAGTTCGCGCTGAAGACCGCGAAGTACGCCTCCGCGCACTACCTCGACAACCTGCCCACCGAGGGCTCGATGTCGGCCCACGGCTTCCGCGACCTCGAGCTGGAGGAGGAGGTCTTCAAGCTGACCCAGTCCTTCGGGATCGGCGCGCAATTCGGGGGGAAGTACTTCTGCCACGACGTCCGGGTCGTCCGGCTCCCCCGCCACGGTGCGTCCTGCCCGGTCGCCATCGCGGTCTCCTGCTCCGCGGACCGCCAGGCGCTCGGCAAGATCACCGCCGACGGCGTCTTCCTCGAGCAGCTGGAGACCGACCCGGCGCAGTACATGCCCGACGCGGGTATCGCCGAGGACATCTCCGGCGGGGAGGTCGTCGAGGTCGACCTGAACCGGCCGATGAGCGAGATCCTCGCCCAGCTGTCGTCGTACCCGGTCAAGACGCGGCTCTCGCTGACCGGCCCGCTCGTCGTGGCCCGCGACATCGCGCACGCGAAGATCAAGGAGCGTCTCGACGCCGGCGAGGAGATGCCGGACTACCTGAAGAACCACCCGGTCTACTACGCCGGTCCCGCCAAGACGCCCGAGGGGATGGCGTCGGGCTCGTTCGGGCCGACGACGGCGGGCCGGATGGACTCCTACGTCGAGCAGTTCCAGGCCGCGGGCGGCTCGATGGTGATGCTCGCCAAGGGCAACCGCTCGAAGCAGGTCACCGACGCGTGCGGCACCCACGGCGGCTTCTACCTCGGCTCGATCGGCGGCCCCGCCGCACGGCTGGCCCAGGACTGCATCAAGAGCCAGGAGGTCATCGAGTACCCCGAGCTCGGCATGGAGGCGGTCTGGAAGATCCAGGTCGAGGACTTCCCCGCGTTCATCGTGGTCGACGACAAGGGAAACGACTTCTTCACCGACCCCGGCGGCACCGTCACGGTGCCGATCAGCGGCATCCGGGTGCGCTCGAAGCAGTAGTTCGACGAAAAGTCACCTCCTGGCACATCGGCCGTGCCATACTCACGGCCGGCGCCATCCGGGCGTCGCCGTTCTCGGAAGGCTGGAGATGCCCCGTCGTACGCCCGTCCTCGTCCTGATCGCCGCCATCGCGGCGACGCTCGTCGGTGTCGCGCCGGCTCAGGCGGCCCCGCCGGAGGTCACCGCCATCACCTCCTCGCACGGCACGATCTACCCGCGGATCGCCACCACGAAGCGGCCCTCGACCACCACGATCAGCGTCGTCAGCACCACCGACGACGTCACGTCGCTGGAGGTCCGCAACGCCGCCGACGTCGTGGTGCGCACCTTCGACCTGTCCGCGAGCGACACCGTGAAGTGGAGCGGCCGCGACGCCGCCGGCAACCTCGTGGCCGCCGGGACCTACACCCTGGTCGCGTTCAACGGGACGGAGCCGGCCGCGGTGACCGGCACGGTCCGGGTGTCGCTGCAGCGGCTCGTGCGCAAGACCTTCACGGTGAACGCGCTGCCCACCAAGGCCATCTGGAAGTACGTCGGCAAGTGCTCCACGCTGCGCAAGCCCTCGCGCCGCGGCTGGGCGGGCTCGTACGGCTACTACGCCAACACCAAGTGCAGGACGCAGACCTGGGACGCCAGCGCGGTCATCACGGTGCACGTCGCGCGCGTGCCCGCCGCCGAGCGCTACGTCGACGTCCGCATCGACACCTACGGCGGCGCCGCGAAGGGCTGGTCCGGGAGCCGCTCGGCGATCGAGTACTGGGACGAGCCGGCTCGCACGTTCACCTCGACCCACTTCAACTCCTCCGGGCTCACCTGGCACTACGGCAGCACCGTCAAGGCGCCCCGCTACGTCGACGCCGAGCGGTACGTCTCCTGGCGCTACATGAGCGCCTACAACAGCCAGTACGACGTCGGGAAGTTCCGCATCGTCCTGCACTACGACGTCCTCAGCGCCAGCTGACCCGGGAACCGAGCCCGGTCCCGGTCCGTTGACCAGGCATGCGCTGCCCTGTTGACGAGACCACGCTGGTGATGAGCGAGCGGAACGGCATCGAGATCGACTACTGCCCGCAGTGCCGCGGCGTGTGGCTGGACCGCGGCGAGCTGGACAAGATCATCGACCGCTCGGTCGACCAGGCCCCGCCCGCGCCGGCCGCCCCGCCCGCCCCGCAGTACGACCGCTACGACGACCGTCGCGACCGCGGCTACGACAAGGGACACCACCAGGGCTACGGCAAGAAGCGCAAGCGGGAGAGCTGGCTCTCCGAGCTCTTCGACTGATGGACCTCGGCGACGTCCCCTGGGGTGTCGCCGTCGTCGGCCGCGACGGGCGCACGCTGCGCTCGCACCGGCTGCCCGACGAGGGCGACGTCGAGATCGGCTCGGTGTCCAAGGGCGTCACCGGCCTGTTGTACGTCGACGCGGTGGCCCGCGGCGAGGTGCGGCCCGAGGACCTGCTCGGCCAGCACCTGCCGCTGGCCGGCTGCCCGGCCGGCGGGGTGAGCCTGGCCGCGCTCGCCCAGCACCGCTCGGGGCTGCCCCGCCTGCCGGCCGTCCCGGGCATGCTGGGCCGCTCCTGGCGCCTGTGGCGCCACCACGAGAACCCCTACGGCGACACGCTCGCCGAGCTGCTCGACCAGACCCGGCACACCCGGGTCGGGCGGCCGCGCGCGGCGTACTCCAACCTGGGCTTCGAGCTGCTCGGCCACGCGCTGGCCGCGGCCGCCGGGACCACCTACGCCGGACTCGTGCGGGACCGGGTCGCCGAGCCGCTGGGCCTGAGGAGCTGGTACGTCCCCGCGACGCCGGGCGAGCTGTCCCCGCACGCGGTCGCGGGCCGCAGCCGCCGCGGCGAGGTCGTGGAGGCGTGGACCGGCGAGGGCCTGGGCCCGGCCGGCGGGATCCGCAGCACCCTCGGCGACCTGGCGGTGCTCGCGGGCGCGTTGCTCGACGGCACGGCGCCGGGTGCGGCCGCGCTGGACCCCGCCGCCCCCTTCGCCGGTCCGGCCGTGCGGATCGGCGCGGCCTGGCTGACCACCTCCGTCCGGGGCCGCGAGATCACCTGGCACAACGGCGGGACGGGCGGCTGGCGCTCCTACGTGGGGCTGGACCGTGCCGCCGGGCGAGCGGTCGCCGTGGTCCGGGCCTCGCCGCGGTCGGTGGACCGGATCGGAATGGACCTGCTGGCTACTGTGGAGGCGTGAACGACGCCCCGCAGTTCCGCATCGAGCACGACTCCATGGGCGAGGTCCGGGTGCCCGCCGACGCCCTGTGGCAGGCCCAGACCCAGCGCGCGGTCGAGAACTTCCCGATCAGCGGCACCCCGATCGAGCCGGCCCTCGTGCACGCCCTGGGCGAGGTCAAGGCCGCCGCGGCCCGGGCCAACGCCGAGCTGGGCGTGCTCCCGGCCGACCTGGCCACGGCGATCGCCGCGGCGGCCCGCGCGGTCGCCGACGGCGAGCACGACGCGCAGTTCCCCATCGACGTCTTCCAGACCGGCTCGGGCACCAGCTCGAACATGAACGCCAACGAGGTGATCGCGACCCTCGCCGGGCGGGCCGGGGTCCGGGTGCACCCCAACGACCACGTCAACGCCAGCCAGTCGAGCAACGACACCTTCCCGACCGCCCTGCACGTGGCGGCGACCCTGGCCGTCGTACGCACGCTGGTGCCGGCGCTCGACGTCCTGGCCACGTCGCTGGAGGCGAAGGCGACGGAGTTCGCGGACCTGGTGAAGTCCGGGCGGACCCACCTCATGGACGCGACGCCGGTGACGCTGGGCCAGGAGCTCGGCGGGTACGCCGCCACGGTGCGCTACGGCATCGAACGGCTGGAGTCGGTGCTGCCGCGGGTGCGGGAGCTGCCGCTCGGAGGCACCGCCGTCGGCACGGGGATCAACACCCCGCCGGGCTTCGCGGCGGCCGCGATCGCCGCGCTCGGCGAGGCGACCGGCGAGCCGTTCACCGAGGCGCGCAACCACTTCGAGGCGCAGGGCACCCGGGACTCCCTGGTGGAGCTGAGCGGCGTGCTGCGCACCATCGCCGTCGGGATCACCAAGATCTGCAACGACCTGCGCTGGATGGGCTCGGGGCCGACCACCGGGCTCGCCGAGATCCACCTGCCCGACCTCCAGCCGGGGTCCTCGATCATGCCCGGCAAGGTGAACCCGGTGCTGCCCGAGGCCACCTTGATGGTCTGCATGCAGGTCATCGGCAACGACGCGACCGTCACCGCCGCCGGCGCGAGCGGCAGCTTCGAGCTGAACGTCGCCATGCCCGTCATCGGGCGCAACGTGCTGGAGTCCGTGCGCCTGCTGGCGAACGCCTCGACCACGCTCGCGCGCCGCTGCATCGACGGGATCACCGCGGACGCCGAGCGGATGGCGCGCTACGCCGCGTCCTCGCCGTCGGTGGTGACCCCGCTGAACCGGCACATCGGCTACGAGGCCGCCGCCAAGGTCGCCAAGCAGGCCCTCGCGACGGGCAGCACGATCCGCGAGACCGTGCTGGCGCTGGGCTACGTCGAGCGCGGCGACCTCACCCTCGAGGAGCTGGACGCCGCGCTCGACCTCGCGTCGATGACCCGCCCGTAGGCGTCAGGCCCTCCGCCGCCCGGTGAGGGCGGCCGCGACGATCACGGCGACGGCGGCGACGCCGATCTGCCACAGGTGGCGCAGCCAGTCGATGCCGTTGGTGGCGTTGTCCCAGGTGGCCTCGTGGCCGTCGAAGGGCTTGTTGTCGCTGCCGAAGAGTCCCCAGTAGACGAAGCTGCCGACGAGCATGCCGACGACGCCGCAGAGCACGGTCAGCCACAGCGGGAACTTGGTGCGGTCCCCCGGAGCCACGGCCTTGCCGATCAGGCCGATGACGGTACCGCCCACGAGGGTGACGATGATGGTCCAGAGCATGCGGGGATCCTTCCGTCGTGCGGGGCACCCGTGCCCCGCCTCTGTTCTCACATCATGTACCCCCGGGTCGTCACGAGCAGTCCGCGCCGCCCGCCCCGGCGTGGCGCGGGCCCGGCGCCGCCCGGCAGGATGGTGCCCGTGACCGACCTCCTCACCGCTCTCGTCGGCGGCACCGGCCGGCCCGTCACCGTGGCCGGCACCACCCTGGAGGCGACGGAGCTGCTCGGCGCCGCGAGCGCCCTCGGCCCGGCGCTCGCCGGGCGCGGGCGGGTCGCCGTGCACGCGACCCCCACGATGGACACCGTGGTCGCGGTCGCCGCTGCGCTGCTGGCCGGCCGCACCGTCGTCCCGGTGCCGCCGGACGCGGGCACCGCCGAGCTGCGCCACCTGCTCGACCTCGCCGCCCCCGACTGCTGGGCGGGTCCGGTGCCGCCCGAGGCGCACGGCCTGCCGCACGTCGCGGTCGACCTCGCCGCCCGCGCGTCGTACGACGCGCCGCCGGTCGCGCCCGACGCCGTCGCCTTCGTGCTCGCCACCTCCGGCACCACCGGACTCCCGAAGGGCGTGCTGCTCACCTACGCCGCGCTCACCGCCGGCCTCGACGGCCTCGTCGACGCGTGGGACTGGACGGCCGACGACGTGCTCGCGCACGGGCTGCCGCTCTTCCACGTGCACGGCCTCGTGCTCGGCGTGCTCGGGCCGCTGCGGGTCGGGAGCGGGCTGCTGCACGTCGGACGCCCGACGCCGGAGGCCTACGCCGAGGCCGCCCGCGCCGGCGCCACCCTCTTCTTCGGCGTCCCCACCGTGTGGAGCCGCATCGCCGACTCCCCCGAGCACGCCGCCGCCCTGCGCGGCGCGCGCCTCCTCGTCTCCGGCAGCGCCGCCCTGCCCGTGCCCGTCTTCGAGCGACTGCGGGAGCTGACCGGCCTGGAGGTCGCCGAGCGCTACGGCATGAGCGAGTCGCTGATCACCGTCGCCACCCGCGCCGACGGGCGCCGCGAGGCCGGCTGGGTCGGCGTCCCCGTCGCCGGGGTCGAGACCCGTCTGCGCGACGAGGCGGGTGCCCCCGTCCCCCACGACGGTTCGTCCGTCGGCCAGCTGGAGGTCCGTGGGCCCACCCTGTTCGCGGGCTACCTCGACCGCCCGGACGCCACCGCGGAGGTGTGGACCGAGGACGGCTGGTTCCGCACCGGCGACGTCGCCTGCATCACCCCCGACGGCCGCCACCGCATCGTCGGGCGGGCCTCGGTGGACCTCATCAAGTCGGGTGGCTACCGGATCGGGGCCGGCGAGATCGAGTCCACCCTGCTCGGGCACCCGGCGGTCGCGGAGTGCGCGGTGGTCGGCGTACCGGACGACGACCTGGGGCAGCGCATCGTCGCCTTCGTCGTGCCCCGCTCCCCCGTCACGGACGAGGCAGCCCTCGCCGCGGAGCTGGTCGCCCACGTCGGCGCGGAGCTGAACGCACACAAGCGTCCTCGCGAGGTGCGCTTCACCGACGCGCTCCCGCGCAACGAGATGGGCAAGGTCCAGAAGAAGCGACTGGTCTAGCCGTGCCGGCCCGCCGCGCCCCCGTCACCGCGCTGTCCCTGGGCCTCCTCGTCGCCGACGGCCCCGCGCTCTGAGCCGCGAGCGCCAGCCGTCTTGCCGCCAGGCGGACTCAGGCCCTACGCAAGCCAACCGCGAGGCCGCCAGCGCGTCCCACGCAGCCGGCAGCCTCGGGAGGGCGCCGGCCCGAAGCCGGAGGGAGCGAGGAACGAGCGACCGCAGGCGCAGGGAGGCGCCGTCCCGAGCGCCGGCCGTCTTACCGCCAGGCGGACTCAGGCCCTACGCAAGCCAACCGCGAGGCCGGCAGCGCGGCGCGACGAAGGAGCGACGCGCTCGGCCCATCCAGCAGCCGGCAGCCTCGGAACGCCGCCGGCCCGAAGCCGAAGGAAGCGAGGAACGAGCGACCGCAGGCGCAGGGAGGCGCCGTCCCGAGCGCCGGCCGTCTTACCGCCAGGCGGACTCAGGCCCTACGCAAGCCAACCGCGAGGCCGGCAGCGCGGCGCGACGAAGGAGCGACGCGCTCGGCCCATCCAGCAGCCGGCAGCCTCGGAACGCCGCCGGCCCGAAGCCGAAGGAAGCGAGGAACGAGCGACCGCAGGCGCAGGGAGGCGCCGTCCCGAGCGCCGGCCGTCTTACCGCCAGGCGGACTCAGGCCCTACGCAAGCCAACCGCGAGGCCGGCAGCGCGGCGCGACGAAGGAGCGACGCGCTCGGCCCAGACCACTCAGTACCAGTTGTGCGACTCGGAGTGCCCCCAGGCGCTGCAGGGCGAGCCGTAGCGGGACTGGATGTAGCCGAGGCCCCACCGGATCTGGGTGGCGGGGTTGGTGGCCCAGTCGGCGCCGGCGGAGGACATCTTGGAGCCGGGCAGGGCCTGCGGGATGCCGTAGGCGCTGGAGCTGGGGTTGTCGGCGTTGACCCGCCAGCCGGACTCGCGGGTCCACAGCGAGTCGAGGCAGCCGAACTGGTCGGCGGAGAAGCCGAACTCCGAGAGCAGGGCGCGGGCGATGTCGCGCGGGTCGGAGTCGGAGAGCTTGCGCTCGTCGGTCATCGCGCGGCCGGCGGACTCGTCGAGGCTGGCGGTCTTGGCGGGGTCGGCCTCGGGGCGGCGGTCCGAGCGGGACACGACGGGGTCGCGGCGCTGGGTGCTGGCGGCGGCCGCGGTGGCGTCGGGGACGGTCAGCGCGTCGAGGTCGGCGCTGGCGGCGGGGGCGGCGGCGACGTCGTTGCCGAGGACGCCGGCGGCGACGGAGACACCGGTGACCGCGACGGCGACCGACGACATCACGACGACATTGCGGGCGGCCTTACGAGGTGCTTCGGCGAGGTGGGCATGCTTCGGCTTTCCGCGGTGCTTGGGCGCGGGCGTGGCGTGCTTCGACAAAATTCTCGACTTCGGGCTCGACTGCAGGACGGGGTGGTCACCGCCCGATCGGGCCCGACAACACTGTCATCACCGCCGGCGACCAGCGTCCACCATGCCTGACGCCTCCACACGGTGCAAACCGAACCGCACAAGTTCACCGTGCCGTTTCGGGGCGCCGGACCTCCTGAGTCCCACGTGTCACACCGGTCCCACTCGGTACGACGCCCCGACGCATCGGCGAGGTCAGACGACGACGTTCTCCAGCATCTCGGTGACGAGGGCCGCGATCGGCGAGCGCTCGGAGCGGGTCAGCGTGACGTGCGCGAAGAGCGGGTGGCCCTTGAGTTTCTCGACCACGGCGACGATGCCGTCGTGCCGCCCGACCCTGAGGTTGTCGCGCTGGGCGACGTCGTGGGTGAGGACGACCTTGGAGTTCGCCCCGATCCGGGAGAGCACGGTCAGCAGCACGTTGCGCTCCAGCGACTGTGCCTCGTCGACGATCACGAACGAGTCGTGCAGCGAGCGTCCACGGATGTGGGTCAGCGGGAGCACCTCGAGCATGCCGCGGTCGAGGATCTCGTCGACGACGTCGCGGGAGGTGAGCGCGCCGAGGGTGTCGAAGACGGCCTGCCCCCAGGGCGACATCTTCTCCGACTCCGAGCCGGGCAGGTAGCCCAGCTCCTGGCCGCCGACCGCGAACAGCGGGCGGAAGACGACGACCTTCTTGTGCTGCTGGCGCTCCATGACGGCCTCCAGGCCCGCACACAGGGCCAGCGCGGACTTGCCGGTGCCCGCACGGCCGCCGAGGGAGACGATGCCGACCTCGGGGTCGAGCAGGAGCTCCAGCGCGATCCGCTGCTCGGCGCTGCGGCCGTGGATGCCGAAGGCCTCCCGGTCGCCGCGGACCAGGTGGACCTGCTTGTCCGGGCCGACCCGGCCGAGCGCGGTGCCGCGGTCGGACAGCATGACGAGGCCGGTGTGGCAGGGCAGCTCACGGGCCTCGGCGAGGTCGAGGGTGCCGTCGTCGTACAGCTCGTCGAGGTGCTCGGCGGAGACGTCGAGCTCGGCCATGCCGGAGTAGCCGGTGTCGGAGTCGCTGATCGCCTCGCCGCGGTACTCCTCCGCGTCCAGGCCCACCGCGGACGCCTTGATCCGCATCGGCAGGTCCTTGGAGACCAGGGTGACCTGGTGTCCCTCGTCGGCCAGGTTGCGGGCGACGGCGAGGATCCGGGTGTCGTTGTCGCCGAGGCGGAAGCCGGACGGCAGCGACGAGGAGTCGGTGTGGTTGAGCTCGACGCGGACCGAGCCACCGTCCTCGCCCACGGGGACGGGCGTGTCGAGGCGGCCGTGGTTGACCCGCATCTCGTCCAGGCTCCGCAGGGCGCTGCGCGCGAAGTACCCGAGCTCCGGGTGGTGCCGCTTGGCCTCCAGCTCCGTGATCACCACGACCGGGAGGACGACCTCGTGCTCCTCGAACCGCCGCAGCGCGGCGGGATCGGCCAGCAGGACGCTGGTGTCGAGGACATAGGTACGGCGCTGCGTGCTGCTGGCCTGGGCCTTCGTGTTCGCCACGATTCACCTCACCGGACCGCGCGCCCGCCAGGGCCGCCCGGCCCTATCCCTTGTAGACGGACCAGGTTGCGCAGTCGTGATGGTTCACGTCGGGCCTCCCGATGTGGCCGGCTTCCCCACCTGCCACTGGTTGGGAAGGTACGCCCGCGACGTCACCGGAACGGGCGCCACGCCGCAGCGCGCACGTTAATGTCAGGTGACGCGTCGGTACGCCAGGTCGGTGATGAGGCGGTCCTTGGCGAGCCCCTTGCGCTCGAACTTCGTGATCGGCCGCTCGGCCCAACGCTCCACCACGCCGCCCTCCAGCAGCGGCTCGGCGTCGAGCACCTCGACCATCTGCTCGGCGTACTCCGCCCAGTCGGTCGCCAGCCGCCACGTGCCGCCCGCGACGAGCCGGGAGGCGATCAGGCGGGTGTGCTCGGGGGTGACCAGACGGCGCTTGTGGTGGCGGGTCTTGTGCCAGGGGTCGGGGAAGAACGTCCACAGCTCGGCGATGTCCTGCTCGCCGAAGAGGTGCTCGAGGCTCCACACCGCGTCGACGCTGCAGAAGCGCACGTTCTCGGCGCCGGCCTCGCCCACACGCCACATGCTCTCGGCCACGCCGGGAAGCCACACCTCGAGCGAGAGGATGTTGGCCGACGGACGGGCGGCGGCCAGTGCGGCGGTCGCCTCCCCCACCCCGCCGCCGATCTCCACGATCAGCGGGGCCTCGCGCCCGAAGTACCGCGCCCAGGAGAAGTCGTCCGCCTCGACCGCCTCGTCCGGGATCAGCCACTGCTCGGCGTACTGCTCCCAGCCGCGCTCCTGGCGCGGCGAGGTCAACCGGCTCCCCCGCCGGGCGTAGGTCAGCACCTCGCGCACCCGCCGGCCGTCGTCGGTCAGCTTGTGGTGCGGTCGGGCGGGGCGTACTCCGTCGTTCACCCGCCCATTCTCCCGGCTCGCCTGCCGCGACCCGAAAATGCCGGGCGGCCCGTGCTCAGGACGAGGAGAGACCGGCGATGACGACGATCACGACCGCGGCGACGACGACCAGGAGCGAGAGGGCGAGCAGCACCGTGCCGATGATGCCCATCACCCAGCCGGCCGTGACCATCCCGCTGCCGCCGAGCTGGCCCCGGGCGGCCTCGATCTCGCGCCGGGCCCGCCCACCCATCACCCAGGCGACCGGCGAGGCCAGCTGGCACAGCAGCAGGCCGAGGATGCCGAGGACCAGGACGGTCGTGGCCTGCGGGTGCTGGGGCGGCTGGACGGCGTAGCCGCCGTAGGGCTGCTGCGGCCCGGACTGGTACGGGTTCGGGGGCTGCGCGCTCACCGCGGCAGTCTCCCACGCGGAGGGCGCGGCGAAAAAGCAGGAAGCCCCGCCGCCCGAAGGCGGCGGGGCTTCCCCCGAAGCAGATCAGATCACTTGGTGATCTTGGTGACCCGGCCGGCGCCGACGGTGCGGCCACCCTCACGGATCGCGAACTTCAGGCCCTCGTCCATGACGATCGGCTGGATGAGCTCCACCGACATGTCGGTGTTGTCACCCGGCATGACCATCTCCGTGCCCTCGGGGAGGGTCACGACGCCGGTCACGTCGGTGGTCCGGAAGTAGAACTGCGGACGGTAGTTGTTGAAGAACGGCGTGTGACGGCCGCCCTCCTCCTTCGAGAGGATGTAGACGCTCGCCTCGAAGTTGGTGTGCGGGGTGGACGTACCCGGCTTCACCACGACCATGCCGCGCTCGACGTCCTCGCGCTTGGTGCCGCGGAGCAGCAGACCGACGTTCTCACCGGCCTGGCCCTCGTCGAGCAGCTTGCGGAACATCTCGACACCGGTGACGGTCGTCTTGATGGGGGTCTCCCGGATGCCCGAGATCTCGACCTCCTCGTTGACCTTGACGATGCCGCGCTCGATGCGACCGGTGATGACGGTGCCACGACCGGTGATCGTGAAGACGTCCTCGACCGGCATGAGGAAGGGCTTGTCGACCTCACGCTCGGGCTGGGGGATGTACTCGTCGACGGCCGACATGAGCTCGGCGACCGACTCGCCCCACTTGGCGTCGCCGTTGAGGGCCGGGAAGGCCGCCACGCGCACGACCGGAACGTCGTCGCCCGGGAACTCGTACTCGGAGAGGAGCTCGCGCACCTCCATCTCGACGAGCTCGATGAGCTCGTCGTCGTCGACCATGTCGCACTTGTTGAGCGCGACGACGATCGCCGGCACGCCGACCTGGCGGGCGAGCAGCACGTGCTCACGGGTCTGCGGCATCGGGCCGTCGGTGGCGGCGACCACGAGGATCGCGCCGTCCATCTGCGCGGCACCGGTGATCATGTTCTTGATGTAGTCCGCGTGACCGGGGCAGTCGACGTGCGCGTAGTGGCGCGCCTCGGTCTGGTACTCGATGTGCGCGATCGAGATCGTGATGCCGCGCTGGCGCTCCTCGGGGGCCTTGTCGATCTGGTCGAACGGCGAGGCCTCGTTGAGGTCCGGGTACTTGTCGTGCAGAACCTTCGAGATCGCCGCGGTCAGCGTCGTCTTGCCGTGGTCGATGTGACCGATCGTCCCGATGTTCACGTGCGGCTTGGTCCGCTCGAACTTCGCCTTAGCCACTGGGGGCTCCTCCTGGTGTGGTTGTTACTTGACTCGTACTAAAGGGGTGGTGCCGAGGGCTGCGGGAGACTACTCGCCGCGCGCCTTCTTGATGATCTCGTCGGCGATGTTCGTGGGAACCTCGGCGTACGAGTCAAACTCCATCGAGTACGACGCCTGACCAGAGGTCTTGGACCTCAGGTCGCCAACGTACCCGAACATCTCGGACAGCGGCACGAGGGCGGCCACGACGATGTCGCCGTGACGCTCCTCCTGCGCGCGGATCTGGCCGCGACGGCTGTTGATGTCGCCGATGACCGTGCCGAGGAAGTCCTCGGGGGTGGTCACCTCGACGGCGAACACCGGCTCGAGGAGGACGGGCTTCGCCTTGCGGGCCGCCTCCTTGAACGACTGGATGCCGGCGATCTTGAAGGCGAGCTCCGAGGAGTCGACGTCGTGGTAGGCGCCGTCCTCGAGGGTGAACTTCACGTCGACCATCGGGTAGCCGGCGAGCACGCCGAACTCCATGGCCTCCTGGCCGCCGTTGTCGACGGACGGGATGTACTCGCGCGGCACGCGACCACCGGTCACGTTGTTGACGAACTCGTAGCCCGCACCGGTGCCGGTCTCGGGGTCGATGTTCGGCTCCAGCGAGATGACGACCTTCGCGAACTGACCCGAACCACCGGTCTGCTTCTTGTGGGTGTAGCTGTGGTTCGACACGGTGCCGCGGATGGTCTCGCGGTAGGCGACCTGCGGCTTGCCGACGGTGGCCTCGACCTTGAACTCCCGCTTCATGCGGTCGACCAGGATCTCGAGGTGGAGCTCGCCCATGCCGGAGATGATGGTCTGGCCGGTCTCCTCGTCGGTCTTGACGACGAAGGTCGGGTCCTCCTCGGCGAGACGCCCGATGGCGACACCGAGCTTCTCCTGGTCGGCCTTGGTCTTCGGCTCGATGGCGACCGAGATCACCGGGGCCGGGAAGGTCATCGACTCGAGCACGACCTGCTTGGACGGGTCGGAGAGCGTGTGCCCGGTCCGGGTGTCCTTGAGGCCCATGACGGCCACGATCTGGCCGGCGCCGACCGACGCGATCTCCTCACGCTTGTTGGCGTGCATCTGGTAGACCTTGCCGATCCGCTCCTTGCGGCCGTTGCTCGCGTTGAGCACGGTCGCGCCGGCCTCGAGCTTGCCCGAGTAGACGCGGACGAAGGTCAGCTTGCCCAGGTGCGGGTCGGCGGCGATCTTGAACGCGAGCGCGGACAGCGGCTCGTCGCTCGAGGGCTTGCGGACGACCTCGTTCTCCTCGGTCTCCTCCGCGCCCGGCTTGTGGCCGACGATGGCGTCCACGTCGAGCGGCGAGGGGAGGTAGTCGACGATCGCGTCGAGCAGGGGCTGCACGCCCTTGTTCTTGAACGCGGTGCCGGTGAGGATCGGGTTCAGCTTGTCGGCGAGGGTCGCGCGACGGATGGCGGCCTTGAGGGTCGGCACGTCGAACGTGTCGCCGTCCTCGAGGTAGGTCTCCATGATGTCGTCGTCGGCCTCGGCGAGGGTCTCGACGAGCTTCTCGCGGTACTCCGCGGCCTTGTCGGCCAGGTCGGCGGGGATCTCCTCGACGACGTAGTCCTCGCCCTGGGCGGTCTCGCCGCGCCAGACCTTGGCGTTCATCTCGACCAGGTCGACGACACCGATGAAGTCGCCCTCGGCGCCGATCGGGATCTGGAGGACCAGCGGGGTGGAGTTCAGCTTCTGCACGATCGAGTCGACGACGCGGTAGAAGTCCGCACCGGTCCGGTCGAGCTTGTTGACGAAGCACATCCGCGGGACGGCGTACTTGTTGGCCTGGCGCCACACCGTCTGCGACTGGGGCTCGACACCGGCGACACCGTCGAACACCGCGACGGCACCGTCGAGGACGCGCAGCGAACGCTCCACCTCGACCGTGAAGTCGACGTGCCCGGGGGTGTCGATGATGTTGATCTGGTGCTTCTTCCACCAGCAGGTCGTCGCGGCCGACGTGATCGTGATGCCGCGCTCCTGCTCCTGCTCCATCCAGTCCATCGTGGCGCCGCCGTCGTGGACCTCACCGATCTTGTAGGTGATGCCGGTGTAGAACAGGATGCGCTCGGTGGTGGTGGTCTTGCCGGCGTCGATGTGCGCCATGATGCCGATGTTGCGGACGACGTTGAGGTCCGTCGTGATGTCGACTGCCACGTGAGTCAGCGTTCCTTAGGTTTGGGATGGGGTGACGGGACGGGCACCGCGTGTGGCGGGCCCGCCCCGGGAGATCACCAGCGGTAGTGGGCGAATGCCTTGTTGGACTCGGCCATCTTGTGCGTGTCCTCGCGCTTCTTCACCGCGGCACCGAGGCCGTTGGCGGCGTCGAGGATCTCGTTCTGCAGGCGCTCGGCCATGGTCTTCTCGCGACGCTCCTGGGCGTAGCCGACGAGCCAGCGCAGCGACAGCGTGGTGCCGCGGTTGCCCTTGACCTCGATCGGGACCTGGTAGGTCGCACCGCCGACGCGGCGGGACTTGACCTCGAGCGCGGGGCGCACGTTGTCGAGCGCGCGCTTGAGGGTGATGACCGGGTCGGTGCCGGTCTTCTCGCGGGTGCCCTCGAGAGCGGCGTACACGATCCGCTGAGCGACCTGCTTCTTGCCATCCTGCAGCACCTTCGAGACCAGCTGGCTCACCAGCTGCGACCCGTAGACCGGGTCGACGTCGATGGGGCGCTTCGGAGCGGGGCCCTTGCGCGGCATGTCAGCTCTTCTCCTTCTTGGCGCCGTAGCGGCTGCGAGCCTGCTTACGGTTCTTCACGGCCTGCGTGTCGAGCGCGCCGCGGATGACCTTGTAGCGAACACCGGGCAGGTCCTTCACACGACCGCCGCGGACGAGCACGATCGAGTGCTCCTGCAGGTTGTGACCCTCACCCGGGATGTAGGCGGTGACCTCGACGCCGCTGCTCAGGCGCACACGGGCGACCTTGCGGAGGGCGGAGTTCGGCTTCTTGGGGGTGGTGGTGTAGACGCGGGTGCACACACCGCGTCGCTGGGGCGAACCCTTCAGGGCAGGCGTCTTGGACTTGGACACCTTGTCCTGGCGGCCCTTGCGGACCAACTGCTGAATGGTGGGCACCTGGTGGTTCCCTTTCGGTTTCTCGTCACGGCTCGGCGACCTGCCGGGCTCGGGATGATGCGTTGCTGCGTGCCGGATGTTGATCCCCTGCTCAGCAGTCCCGGACCGGGCGCTGGATCGAGGGCATGCTCGACGTGCCGGGTCGCCCCAGACACAAGAATCGAGATTACCGGCCGCCCAAAGGCGGGTCAAAATGCCGAGGGGGCATCGATCAGGTCAGCCAGCGGGTGATCGGGTCGATCGCGAAGTAGACGACGAACAGGGCCGCGACACCCCACAGCAGCGGGTGCAGCTCGGCGGCCTTGCCGCGGACCACCTTGAGGAAGACGTAGGCGACGAAACCGGCGCCGATGCCGACGCTGATGGAGTAGGTGAACGGCATCAGCACGATGGTCAGGAACGCCGGGATCGCGATCTCCGGGTCGGCCCAGTCGATGCCGGTGATCTGCTGCATCATCAGGAAGCCGACCAGGACCAGCGCCGGCACGGCCGCCTCGGACGGGATCATCGCGACCAGCGGCGCCAGGAAGATGGTCACCAGGAACAGCAGCCCGGTCACGACCGAGGCCAGGCCGGTGCGAGCGCCCTCGCCGACACCCGAGGCCGACTCGATGTACGACGTGTTGGACGAGACGCCGGCCGCGCCGCCCGCGATGGCCGCGACGGAGTCGACGACCAGGATCCGCTCGGCGTGCGGCGGCATGCCCTCGGCGTCGAGGAGCTCCGCCTCGGCGCCGATGGCGGTCATCGTGCCCATCGTGTCGAAGAAGTCGGCGAGCAGCAGCGAGAAGATGAGGAGCAGGACGGCGACCACGCCGGCCTTGTCCCACGAGCCGAGCAGGTTGAACTCCCCCAGCGTCCCGAAGTCCGGGGCGTGGAACTCCTCGGGCCACGACGGCACGGTGAGCGCCCAGCCGCCGGCCCGCTCCGAGGCGCGGCCGAGGTCGCCGATCGCCTCCACCACCACCGCGACGACGGTCATGGCGACGATGGAGATCAGGATCGCGCCGCGCACCTTGCGCACCCACAGGGCGAGCATGAGCAGCAGGCCGACGATGAAGATCAGCACCGGCCAGCCGTCGAGGTTGCCGTCCGAGCCCAGCTGGACCGGCACGGTCGTCTTCGCCGCGTCCGGGATCCGCTTGACGACGCCGGCGTCGACGAAGCCGATCAGGGCGATGAACAGGCCGATGCCGACCGAGATCGCCACCTTGAGCTGGGCCGGCACGGCCCGGAACACCGCGGTCCGGAAGCCGGTGAGCACCAGGACCAGGATCACGATGCCCTCGATCACGATGAGTCCCATCGCGTCGGCCCAGGTCATCTGGCTGGCCACGGAGAAGGCCACGAAGGCGTTGAGCCCCAGCCCGGTCGCGAGGGCGAGCGGGTAGTTGGCCACCACGCCCATCAGGATCGTGAGCACGCCCGCCACCAATGCGGTGCCGGCCGCGATCGCGGCGAGGTTGGGCTCGTCGCCACCGCCGAGGAACTTGCCGTCGATGTCGACCGCGTAGCCCAGGATCAGCGGGTTGAGCACCACGATGTAGGCCATCGTGAAGAAGGTGACGACGCCACCGCGCAGCTCGCGGCCCACGGTCGAGCCGCGCTCGGAGATGCGGAAGTAGCGGTCCAGGACGTTGCCGGGGAGGGCGGGTTCTGCCGTGCTCACGAGGGAAGCATGGCAGGCTCCGCGACCGCCCGGACCGGCGCGTCCCGTCCTGCGAGCCGGCGCACGAGCACGGCCAGGCCCACCCCGACCAGCACCAGGACGCCGCCGACCACGAGGGTCCACCGGGCGCCGTACTGCTCGCCGATCCAGCCGATGAACGGCGAGCCCAGCGGGGTGCCGCCCATCACGATGGTCATGTAGATCGCCATCACCCGTCCGCGCAGCGCCGGGTCGGACTCGGTCTGCAGCAGCGCGTTGCAGGAGTTGAGCACGGTGATGACCGAGAGCCCGAGCAGCGGGCACAGCACCACGAAGAGCAGGTACGACGGCGCGAAGCCCGCCGCGATCTCGAGCGTCCCGAACGCGACCGCCGCGCCCATCAGCAGCCGCACGCGCACCCGGGCCCGGCCGGCGGCCAGCAGCGCACCGCTGAGGGAGCCGATCGCGAGGACGGAGCCGAGGATGCCGTACTCCTCGGCCCCCTTGCCGAAGACCTCGGTCGCCATCAGCGCGGAGGTGAGCTGGAAGTTCATCCCGAAGGTGCCCACGAAGAAGACCAGCACCAGGATCATCAGCATCTTCGGCTGCCCGCGCAGGTAGCGCATCCCGGCGCGGAGCATCCCCGGCTCGCGACCGGCCGGGCGCGGGGAGTGCAGGGTCTCGGGGTCCATCCGGCGCAGCTGGTGGATCACGGCGGCGTACGACAGGGCGTTGGCGAGGATCACCCAGCCCGTCGCGCGCATCCCGCCGCCGCCGATGCCGATGAGCAGGCCCGCGATGCCGGGGCCGACCATGCGCGCGGTGTTGAACGCGGCGGAGTTGAGGCTGACGGCGTTGGCGACGTCGTCGGGGCCGACCATCTCGGACACGAAGGCCTGGCGCGCGGGCGCGTCGAAGGCCGCACCGACGCCGAAGACGAACGCGATGACGTAGACGTGCCAGGTCTGCGCGGCGCCCATCGCCGCGATGGCGCCGAGCATCAGCGCGGCCAGCGCCATCACGGCCTGGGTGAGCTGGAGCATCCGCTGCTTGGGGAAGCGGTCCGCGATCACGCCCGCGTAGGGCGAGAGCAGGAGGACGGGGAGGAACTGCAGGCCGGTGGTGATGCCGAGCGCGGTGCCGCCGTTGCCGGGGATCGTCAGGACCAGCCAGTCCTGGGCGACGCGCTGCATCCACGTGCCGACGTTGGAGACGAGGCTGCCGGCGAAGTACAGGCGGTAGTTCGGGTGGGCGAGGGATCGGAAGCGGGGGCTCGTGATGGCTCCTTCGGGGTCTCGGTCGGGTCTCGGTCGGGTCTCAGTCGGATGCAGCGATGCGCTGCAGGATCGGGGCGGCCTGGCGCAGCACGTCGCGCTCGGCGGGGGTCAGCTCCTCGAGGCGGCGCGAGAGCCAGCGGTCGCGGCGGGCGGCGTCGGCGTTGACGACCGCGCGCCCCTCGTCCGTCAGCCGTACGACGACCTGCCGGCCGTCCGTCGGGTGCGGCTGCCGCTCGACGAGCCCGGCGTCGACCAGGCAGGTCACGGTGCGGGTCATGCTCGGCGGCTGCACCTGCTCGCGGGCCGCAAGGGCGCCGACCGTCAGGTCGCCGAAGCGGTTCAGCGCCCACAGCACGGCCATCGCGGACAGGCTGAGGTCGTTGTCCGGGTGGCGCTCGCGCACCAGCCGCCGGCGCAGGCGCATCACCGAGAACCGGAGCTCGGTGGCGAGCCCCGCGTTGGTCCGCACGTGCTGGTCCCGGGTCGGCATGTCGTTAGTCTAAGTCATTACCTTCGGCAACTATTCCGGTGGCGCTGGTCGCCGTGGCGACACCGGCCGTACGATCGAGGGGTGGAGCTCCGTGACGACCAGCCGACCCAGCACGAGTTCGGCAAGCGGACCTACCTGATCGCGCCCGTCGAGCCGCTCGACGTCGACGGCGTGCGCACGGTGCAGGTCGGGACCGCGCTCTTCGCGCTGGCCTTCCTCGCCCTGCTCCCCTTCTACGGCCGCCTCGAGGAGGACGACCGCACCTGGCTGCTGTGGATGTGCCTCACCGGCGTCGGCCTGGGCCTGCTCGGCATGGAGTACTGCAAGCGCCGCCGGCAGGTCCGCGTCGAGCGCGATGACGACGAGTGAGCCCCGCCCGCCCCTTCCGCCGACCCGGTGGGCGCTGGGCGGCGCCCGCAACGTCGGGTACGGCGAGCGCTTCGCGCAGCTGATCGAGCGCGGCGAGGACGTCGACGGCGAGGCCCGCCTCGCCGACGTGCTGCTCCCGCGCGGCGCGCGGGTCCTCGACGCCGGGGCCGGGATGGGCCGGGTCGGGGCGTACCTGCACGACCGCGGCCACCGGGTCGTCGCCGCCGAGCCGGACCCGGCGCTGGTGGACCAGGCGCGTCGTACCTATCCGGGGCTGACGGTCCTCCCCCACGAGATCCTCGCGCTGACCCCGGGCGTGCTCGCCGAGGCCGGCGCGCCGGAGGCCTTCGACCTCGTGGTGTGCGTCGGGAACGTGCTGACCTTCCTCGCCGAGGGCACGGAGGTCGCCGTGCTCACCCGGCTCGGCGAGCTGCTCGCGCCCGGAGGTCGGATCCTCGCCGGCTTCCACCTGCGCGGCGGTCCGGCATCCGCCCGGTCCTACCCGCCGGCGGACTTCGCCGCCGACGTCGCGGCCGCCGGGCTGGCGGTCCAGCAGCGCTTCGGCGGCTACGACCTGCGCCCGGTGGACGAGGACTACGCGGTGTGGATCCTCACAGGGTCTCGAGCTCGTCCGAGCTGACCGTGTCGAGCACGGGCGGCGCGGGCGGCAGCGGCTGCTGACGCTTGCTCAGCCGCACCTCGGAGTGCGCACCGCAGCCGTGCGTGTAGGCCACCACCCGGCCGTCGTCGTTGGCGTCGCCGTTGGCGCACACGCCGAACATCTCGGAGAGCGGCCCGTTGAGCCGGACCAGGAAGCCGCACGAGTGGCAGTGGTGCGGCGCGGACTTGGCGATCGGCGCATCGGGGCCGGCCTCGCCGTCGTACCAGCGCTCGGCGGCCGCGTCGCGGCCCTCCGGCGAGAGCACCCGCACCCGGCCCAGGCCGAGGTCCTTGGCGACCTCGCGGACCTGCGCCTTGGCGTCGGTGTCGAGCGGGTCGTCGCCGAAGGAGTACGTCGGCACGAGCCGCGGGTCCTCGTCGTCGACCGGGAGCAGGTCGCCCGGCGACATGTCGCCCGGCTGGATGCGGTCGCGGTAGGGCACCCACGCGGGGGCGACGATCGCGTCGGGGCCGGGCAGCAGCACGACCTCGACGACGGTGACCTTGCGCTGCCGGGACGCGCGCGTCAGCGTGACCGCCCACTGCCAGCCGACGTAGCCCTTGCGGCGGCACGCGAAGAGATGGGTCACCACGCGCAGCCCGTCGACCTGGTGGCCGAGGTGGTCGCCCACGTCGGCGGCGTCGACCTCGTCGAGCAGCGCCGCACGGGCGGCGTCGACCGCGTCAGCGGTGGCGGCGTCGGTCAGCTTGCGCTCCAGGGTGGACACGGGCACAGCATTCCTCATCAGGGCGCGGCTCGTCACGCCGGGGCCACCGGGGTCGGGCAAGATAGGAGAGGTGAGCACCGACGGACCGGACCCGCGCCCGCCCGGCGCCGACGCGCCCGACGAGGCCTTGACCGAGACCGGCTCCGTCCGGGCGGCCAAGGCGACCGTGCGCGGCGCCCGCGGCGTCGCGCGGGTGACCGGGCGGGCCAGCCGGGCGACGGTGCGCACCGCCCGCAAGGCCGCCGGCGCCCAGGGCGCCGAGCGCTCCGGGCTGAACCGGCTCATCGAGCTGCACGCCGCCAACGCCGCCGGCGACTCCGCATTCGCGATCGCCCTGGCCGGCACCGTGTTCTTCGCCGGCGCCACCAGCGGCCAGCGCGGCCCCGTGCTGCTCTTCCTCGGGCTCACGATGGTGCCCTTCGCGATCGTCGCGCCCCTGATCGGGCCCTTCCTCGACCGGTTCAGCCACGGACGCCGCTGGGCGATCGGCGCGACCTTCGCGCTGCGGGCGTTCCTGTGCTGGGTGCTGGCCGGCACCCTCAGCGACGGGTCGCCGTGGTTCTACGTCGCCGCGCTCGGCGTCCTCGTCTCGTCCAAGGCCTACGGCGTCGCCAAGGCCGCCGCGGTCCCCCGCCTGGTGCCCCCCGAGATCACCCTCGTCAAGGCCAACGGCCGGGTGGCGCTCGCCGGCGTGGTGGGGGCGGCGGCCTCGGCCCCGCTCGCGGGCGCGGCGTACTGGATCGGGCCGGAGTGGGCGTGCCGCTACGCCTTCCTGGTCTTCACCGTGGGCACGGTCGCCGCGATCCTGCTGCCCGGCAAGATCGACTCCTCGACCGGGGAGGAGTCGGTGGACGCCCCCCGCGACGGCGTACGACGCAACGGGCTCCCGCCGCGAGTGGCCTTCGCCCTGCGCGCCAACTGCGGGCCGCGCCTGCTCTCGGGCTTCCTGACGATGTTCATGACCTTCGTGCTCATGACCGAGCCGCTGGACGGCTGGGAGACCAAGACCAAGGCGACCCTGACCGTCGGCCTCGTCGTCGGCGCCGCCGGTCTCGGCAACACCATCGGCATCGTCGTCGCCTCGCTCGCGCGCAAGATCAACCCCGCCGCGATGGTCGTGGTGGCGCTGCTCGCCGACATCGCGGCACTCGTGCTCGCGACGGTGTTCTACAGCCTGCTGCCGCTGGTGGTGCTCGGCCTGACCGTCGGGCTGATGCAGTACCTCGCCAAGGTCTCCCTCGACTCCACCATCCAGTCCTGGGTGCCCGTGCGCGCGCACGCCAGCGCCTTCGCCAAGGGCGACACCACGCTCCAGCTGGCCTGGGTGTTCGGCGGCTTCCTCGGCGTGATCCTGTCCTACCCCGCCGTCAACGGGATCGGGCTCGGCTTCGCCGCGGTGCTGCTCAGCGCCTGGGCGGTGTTCGTGCTGCGCACCACCCCGGCCCGGCGGGCCAAGGCGCAGGCCGCACCGCCGGTGCGGGTGGGCTGAGGGTCAGGACTCCAGCTCGTCGGCGAGCGCGCGGAGCAGCTTGGCGACCGGCTGCGACGTACGACGCTCGGGGTGGCGGCCGTGCCGGTAGGCCTCCCCCACGCCGTCGAGCAGACGGATCAGGTCCTCGACGATCGGGACCATCTCCTCGGGCTTCTTGCGGCGCGCGTCCTTCTGGTTGCGCGACACCGAGGCGGGCGCGTCGAGGATCTGCACCTGCAGCGCCTGGTCACCGCGGCGACCCTGGGCGATGCCGAACTCCACCCGGGTGCCCGCCTTCACCGTGGTCACGCCGTCAGGCAGCGCGTCGGCGCGGACGTAGACGTCCGGACCGTCGGTCTGGGAGAGGAAGCCGAAGCCCTTCTCCGCGTCGTACCACTTCACCTTGCCAGTCGGCACGGGCTCGACCTTCCTCGTGGGTGCTGCCGCATCGCACGCCGTTCGGCACGCGACGGCACATCGTAGGACATCCTCCCGACGGCCCGGAAAGGACTTTGCGCCGGGGCACTAGGTTCGGCACGTGGGAACCCGAGCCGCCGCCCCTCCGCTGCCCCTGCGCACCGAGCGGCTGCTGCTGCGCACCATCGTCGCGGACGACCGGGCGGCCATCGGCGCCTACTGCGCCGACCCCGAGGTCACCCGGTACCTGCCCTTCGGCGCGCTCGACGACGAGGGCCTCGACCAGCGCATGGAGCGCCTCGTCGCCGGCACCGCGCCCACCGAGGTCGGCGAGGCACTGCTGCTGGCGGTCGAGCACGAGGGCGTCCTCGTCGGGGACCTCATGCTGCGGCTCAGTGCCGCGCACGGACCGGACCTGCCGCCCTCGATCGCCGAGCTGGGCTGGGTGTTCTCGCCGTCGTACGCCGGGCGGGGGTTCGCCACCGAGGCGGCCCGGGCGCTGGTCGACCTCGCCTTCGAGCACTACCCGCTGCACCGGCTGATGGCCCGGCTCGACCCGCGCAACACCGCCTCCGCGCGGCTGTGCGAGCGGCTCGGCATGCGCCACGAGGCGCACACGCGGGAGGACTACCCGGACCGCGAGGGCGGGTGGAGCGACACCGCCGTCTACGGGCTGCTGCGCCGCGAGTGGGAGGCCGGGCGCTAGCCGTCCCGCTCGACCTTCATCGTGCGGTCGCCGAAACGGACCTCGTCGCCCGGCAGCAGCGTGCTCGGCCGGCCGGCGGTGAGCGCCTTCGACATCCCGCGGCGCACGACGTAGGAGCCGTTGGTCGAGCCGCGGTCCATCACCACCAGGGCGCCGTCGGGAGCGACCTGGAACTGTGCGTGGGTCTTGGACAGCGACATGTCCGAGGAACGCAGCGGGACGACGTGGCGCACCGGCTCCCCCGGGCGCGGCTCGGGCCTCCGGCCCACCAGGGCCAGGCCCTCCACCACGAACGACTCCCCCGAGTCGAACGCCACCCGCCAGCGCACGCCGGCCGGCTGCGGAGCGCTCGCCGGCGGCTCCTTGGACGGACGCACCCGGGTCTGCTCCGCCACGGGGCGGGGAGACGCGGGCGCCGGAGCGTCGGGCGCTGGTGCGACGGGCGCTGGTGCGACGGGGTCCGGGGCGCGGTGGGCGCCGGGGGCCGGGGCGGGGGCCGGGGTGGGGACCGGGGCCGGGGCGACGGGGGCCGGAGGCGCGGGGGCCGCGGGCGGGGGTGGAGCCGACGCGACGGGGGCCGGGGCGGCGGCCGGTGCCGGGGGGACGGGGACGGGAGCCGAGGCGCGGACCGGGGTCGGGGCGGGCTGCGGGGTGGGCGTCGGGATCGACACCACCTGGTCGGGCGGCGGCACCGGCATCAGCCGCATGGCGGTGAGGTTCACGATCTGCTGCGGCCGGTCGTCGGCGACCTCGTCCGCCTCCGGCTGCGGCCGGACGTCCACGACCGCGGCGTCGCCGATCCGGTCGTGCAGGCCGCGGCGCTGCCGGGTCGGGTCGGCGGCGACCGTCCACGCCAGGGTCGCGAGGCCCATCCCGATCGTGGGCAGTCCGGCGAGCCCGAGCACGGCGTAGCGGCCCACCGCCGGCAGCACCCCGATCGGCCGGCCGTCGGAGCGTCGTACGACGCGCAGGCCCGCGGCGGCCTTGCCCGGGGTCAGCCCGGTGGTGCCCACGAGCACCGCGAGCACGATCCCGAGCAGCACGTCGCAGCCCAGGGCGCTGAGGATCGCGACGGCGGCGCTGGTGTCGGCGAGCTCCCAGACGGCGTACCCGACCGCGGCCGACACACCCCACGCCACCAGCCGGTCGATCACGAACGCCGAGAACCGGCGGTCGAGCTCGGCCGGCGGGAAGGTCACCGGTTCGGTGGGCAGGGGGGCGTGGGACATGGACAGCGCTCCGAGTGGCGGCGGCCGGTCAGGGCCGGGTGACCTGGATGGTGATCCCGTCGCCGAGGTTGATGATCGCGCCCGGGATCAGCTGGACGGCGATGCCGGGCTTGAGGTCCTCGGGGCCGAGGCCGGGCTGGACCAGGACGGTGCCGTTGGTCGAGCCCATGTCGGTCACGACGGCGGTGCCGTGGTCGGCGCCGGTGCCCGGACGCACCTCGATGTGCGTCGAGGAGATCTCGTGCAGCCGGCTCGGCACCGTCACCAGGGTCGGCTGCTCGGTCGAGGTGAACCGGCGCGCCTCCGGGGCACGCCCGATCAGCACGGCCCGGTCCACCACGATGCTCTGGCCGTCGGAGACGAGGAGCTTCGCGACCGGCTGGGTGATCGCGGGTGCCTGCGGCTGGCCGGGGATGCCCGGCGCCGGCGGGGCCACCGCGGCGCTCGCACCCGACATGGTCTGACCGTCGTGGTCGGGGTCGAAGGGCGCGGCCTCCTGCGGCGCGGGCGGGCGCTCGACGCCCCCCACCGGCTCCCAGGAGCCGACCGGGAGCGGCGGCGCGTCGGCGACGCCGGGGGCAGACGGCGGCGGGGGCGGCACCCACCCCGTCGGCGGCACCTCGGTCTCGCCGGCCGGCGGCAACGGCGGCGGCGCGGGCACGGCCGGCGTGTCGGACTCGAGCGCACCGGTCGAGGCGTCGTCCGTGGGGCCCTCGGGCTGGTCGGGCTGCTCGGGCTGCTCGGGGGCGTCCGCGTCGGCGTCCTTGGCGGTGGCGTCGGCGGGATCGGCGGACGGTCCGTCCCAGGGCGTCACCCAGCCGTCGGGCGCGGGACCCGGCGGAGGCGGCACCGGCGGCAGGGGCGGCGCGGGCACGTTCGGGACCGGCGGCAGGGGCGGCACCGGAGGGGTCGAGGGGACCGGCGGGAGGGACGGGAGCGGGTCGGTCAGCGGGTCCGCCAAAGAGTCCGCGTCGGGCTCGGCGAAGGGGTCGGGCACGACCTCCAGCACCTCCGTCGCCGTACCGTCGTCGAGCGGAGCGGCCTCGAGGGCCACCTCCTCGACCGGCTCCTCCACCTGCTCGTCGGCCGGCTCGTCGGCCGGCTCCCCGGCCGGCGCCCCGACGGGCGGCACGGTCGGCTCCTCGGCGGGAAGCGCCTCCTCGGCCAGGACGTCGATCGCCTCGACCGGCTCGTCCGCGAGCGGGTCCGTGACGACCACGGCGGCGGCGTCCCCGGCGCCCTCGACGTCCCCGGCGGGGGCGGCCGGCGCGGCAGGGGCGACGGCCGGACGGTCGACGCGACCCACCCGGACCAGACCGGTGACGATCGGGAAGTCGACCGGATCCCCGGACTCACCGGACTCGTCGGTCGGCTCCTGCGCCGCCGGCAGGTCGACGGTGAGAGCGGTGACGCCCTCGACCGAGCGCTCCACCCAGGTGTGGCTGGCGGAGCCGTCGAGCGCGACGTCGTCCTCCCCGGTGGCGAGCGAGGCGGTCACACCCTGGCCACGCAGCAGCACCCGGGTCGGTCCCTCGTCGGTGCTCACCAGCACGAAGCCGGGGATCCGGCTCAGCCCGGAGGCGAGCAGCCCGTCGAGGACCTCGTCGAACGCGGCGCCGCCGTCGACGAGCGCCCACAGCGCGACGACCTGGTCCTTCTGGGAGGCCGGCAGCAGGATCGTGACGTTCGTACCGAAGACGGCGAACCAGTCACCGGTGCGGTAGGACCAGGCGCCGGCCGTGCCGGTGGCGGTCTCACTCATGGGAGTGCTCCCAACTTCTGCTCGAGGCTCAGCCGCTGCGCGTCGGCGTCGTACGGCTCGGTGTGGACCAATCCCACCACATCCACGACGACGGCCGTCGCGTTGTCGTGCCCACCGGCCGCGACCGCCGCAGCGACGACCTTCTCCGCGGCGTCGCGCGGATCCTCGTGCTCGGCGAGGATCGCGCCGATCTGGTCGTGCTGGAGCATGCCGCTCACGCCGTCGGAGCAGAGCAGGAGGCGCTCCGCCGCGGCGAGCGGCAGCAGGAAGTAGTCGGCCTCGCCGCTCACCCCGCCCGGAAGCGCCGATCCCCCGAGCGCGCGGGTGATCACGTTGCGGCTGGGGTGGACGGCGGCGGCGGCCTCGGTGATCTCGCCGGCGTCGACGAGCTCCTGGACGAGGCTGTGGTCGACGCTGACCTGCTCGAGCTCGCCGTCGTTGAAGCGGTAGATCCGGGAGTCGCCCACGTTGGCCAGCAGCCAGACGGGCCCGGAGACGGAGTCGACGAGGAGGGCCACGACGGCGGTCGTCCCGGCGGAGAAGTCCGCGTCCGCGCCGCCCGCCCGCTGCTCGGCGTCGAAGGCCAGGATCCGCTCCTGGACGGCCTGGAGGGTGGTGGCGACGACCTCGGCGCCGTGCTTGGCGTCGTAGCCCTCGCTCGCGAGGCGGGTGAACTCCTCGATCACGATCGCACTGGCCACGTCGCCACGGTCGTGGCCGCCCATGCCGTCGGCCACGACGAAGACGGGCGGGTCGGCGAGGTAGGCGTCCTCGTTGGCCTCGCGCACCAGACCGACGTCCGTCGCGGCGCCGTGGTGGAGCTCGACCTTCCGGACCTCGGTCATGCGCGCGGGTCCCCCGGTACCTTGTCCTGCGTGGGAGCAGGACCGAACGGGCACCGGTCGTTGGCCGACCAGCTGCGGTCGTGGCCCGACGAGCGGCTCCAGCGCCTGCTCACTGATCGTCCGGACCTGGCCACTCCCGCCCCTCACGACTTCGGTCAACTCGCTTCCCGCGCAGCGGTGAGGAGTTCGGTCGCACGCGCGCTCGACATCCTCACCCGAGGCGAGCTTTCCGTCCTTGATGCCCTGGTCGTCGCCGGCCAAACCAGCGAATCAGAACTCGTCTCGCTCGTGCACGCCGAGCCCGCCTTCGTGGAGCAGACGGTACGCCGTCTGGTGGACCTCGCGCTCGCCTGGGAGTCGCCCGAGGGGCTCCGGGCGCTGAGCGTCGTGGGCGACACGATGCTCGGCGGCGCGGAGGCCGGGGTGAGCGGCCTGCGCCCCCGCACCCCCCGGCCCCGGCCCGCCGCGGAGCTGCTCGCCGTGGTCGAGGCGCTCCCGCCCGCGGCCCGCGCGCTCCTCGACCACGTCGTCGACGGCGGCAGCACCGCCAAGTCGGGCTCGGCACGGATCGGGCTGCGGCCCGAGGACGCCCAGACACCCGCCGAGCTGCTCATCGCCCACCGCCTGCTCGTCCCGGCGGGCTCGCTGTCGCCCGGCCTGCTCATCGTGCCCGGCGAGGTCGGGCTCGCCCTGCGCGGAGGCCGGACGACGACGGCACCCGTCGACCGGCCGCCGGCCGTGGCCGCCGAGCCCCGCCCGGCCCGTCTCGCGGGGAGTGCGGCGGTGGGCGCGGCCACCGACGTCGTACGACGGGTGGGGATGCTGCTCGAGTGGTGGTCGACCCGTCCCGCCGCCGCCCTGCGGACCTCCGGCCTCGGGGTGCGGGAGCTGCGCGCGACGGCGACCCACCTGCAGGTGTCCGAGGCCGAGGCCGCCCTGGTCGTCGAGCTCGCCTCGGAGGCGGGCCTCGCCGGGACCCGGGCGGACGCCGACGGCAACCAGGTGTGGGTGCCGACCGACGCGTTCGACCGCTGGCACGACCTGCCCACCGCCGAGCAGTGGACCGTGCTCGCCCGGGCCTGGCTCGCCAGCCCGCGGCTGCCCTCGCTCGTCGGCGAGCGCGGGCCCGACCAGAAGCCGTGGAACGCCCTCAGTCCCGAGCTGTCCGCCTCCGGCATGCCCGAGGCGAAGACGATGGTGCTCGAGGCCCTCGCCGCCCTGCCCGAGGGCGAGGGGCTGGCCGCCGGCACCGGACTGCCCTCGCTGGTCGCCCGGATCGCGTGGGAGCGCCCGCGCCGGCCGCGCACCCGGCCGGACCTGGTCGCGTGGGCGGTCGCCGAGGCGGCCGTGCTGGGACTGACCGGCGCGGACGTGCTGGCGTCGTACGCCCGGGTGCTGCTCGACGGCGGCGACCCGACCCCGGTCCTCGCCGCCCTGCTCCCGGCGCCCGTGGACCACGTCCTCATCCAGGCCGACCTCACCGCGGTCGCCCCCGGGCCGCTGCAGCCCGACCTGGCCCGCCGGCTCCAGCAGGTCGCGGACGTGGAGTCGCAGGGCGCGGCGACGGTCTACCGCTTCACCCCGGACTCGGTCCGACGCGCGCTCGACTCCGGGTGGACGAGCGCCGAGGTGCACGCCTTCGTGCTCGCCGCCTCCCGGACGCCGGTGCCCCAGCCGCTGACGTACCTCGTCGACGACGTCGCCCGCAGCTTCGGCCGGCTCCGGGTCGGCGCCGCCACCGCGTTCATCCGCTCCGAGGACGAGGTCGCGCTCGCCGAGCTCGTCAACCACCCCCGCGCCGCCGGCCTCGGTCTGCAGCGCCTCGCCCCGACGGTGCTGGTCTCCTCACTCCCCCTCGACGTGCTCCTCCCCCGCCTGCGCGAGCTGGGCACCGCTCCGGTCGTCGAGGGACCCGACGGCGTGGTCCGCGTCGGTGCCGCCGAGGGCCTGCGGGCGCGCACCCCCCGCACCCCCCGCACCCGGGAGGGCGCGGACACCGCTCGTGCCGCGGCCCGCCAGGCCGCGCACGTCGCCGCCGCCGTCCGCAGCGTCCGGGAGGGCGACGAGGACGCCCGCAACCGGCCCGCCTCCGCCTCGGCCCCCGGCGGCGGGGTGCTCTCCGCGCTGCGCGACGCCGTCGAGCGCCGCGGGGCGGTGCTGATCGGCTTCACCGACAACCAGGGCGTCGTCAGCGAGCGCGCGGTTCGCCCCCTCGTGGTCGACGGCGGCCAGCTCACCGCGCGCGACGTGGACGCCGACGACGACGACCCCGACGCGGAGCGGCGCTACGCCGTGCACCGGATCACGCGGGTGGTGCCGACCGGGGGGTGAGCCGGTCGTCGGGGCGCACCGCACTTGTAACTCCGTGTTGATGCACCAAAAGGTGCGTCACAGCACCCGGGTAGAGGCAACAACGCCCGGGTAGATGGGTCAGCACCCCCGCGGAGCACCCGGGATCGGCGTACGCCGACGGCCGGCGGCCAGTTGGGCACAGGGCACTTGTAACTCTGTGTTGATGCACCAAAAGGTGCGTCACAGCACCCGGGTAGAGGCAACAGCGCCCGGGTAGATGGGTGAGCGCCCTCGCGGAGCACCCGGGACCGGCGTACGCCGACGGCCGGGACCGGCGTACGCCGACGGCCGCGACCGGCGTACGCCGACGGCCCCGGCGACCGCCCGGCGCGAGCGGCGGCACAGGAACGGCGCGCTCACGCGGCCCCCGTAGAATCGTTCGGTGACCGACGGACCCCTCATCGTGCAGTCCGACAAGTCGCTGCTGCTGGAGATCGACCACGAGCAGGCGGCGGAGTGCCGCAAGGCGATCGCGCCCTTCGCTGAGCTGGAGCGCTCGCCGGAGCACATCCACACCTATCGGCTGACGCCGCTCGGCCTCTGGAACGCGCGGGCCGCCGGGCACGACGCCGAGCAGGTCGTCGACACCCTGCTGACCTACTCCCGCTACCCGGTCCCGCACGCCCTGCTCGTCGACGTCGCCGAGACGATGGCGCGCTACGGCCGCCTGCGCCTGGAGAAGCATCCGACCCACGGCCTCGTCCTCGCCTCCAACGACCGTCCCGTGCTCGAGGAGGTGCTGCGCGCCAAGAAGGTCGCCGGCATGCTCGGCAACCGGCTCGACGACGACACCGTCGCGGTCCACCCCTCCGAGCGCGGCAACCTCAAGCAGGCACTGCTCAAGCTCGGCTGGCCGGCCGAGGACTACGCCGGGTACGTCGACGGCGAGGCCCACCCGATCGAGCTCGCCCAGGACGGCTGGTCACTGCGCGCCTACCAGGCCGAGGCGGCCGAGTCCTTCTGGCACGGCGGCTCCGGTGTCGTGGTGCTGCCCTGCGGCGCCGGCAAGACCATCGTCGGCGCGGCGGCCATGGCCGAGGCGGGCGCGACCACCCTGATCCTGGTGACGAACACCGTGAGTGCCCGGCAGTGGAAGGACGAGCTGGTGCGTCGTACGTCCCTGACGGCCGACGAGATCGGCGAGTACTCCGGCACGGTGAAGGAGATCCGGCCGGTCACCATCGCGACGTACCAGGTGGTGACGACCAAGCGGAAGGGCGTGTACCCGCACCTCGAGCTCTTCGACGCCCGCGACTGGGGCCTCATCGTGTACGACGAGGTGCACCTGCTGCCGGCCCCGATCTTCCGGATGACCGCCGACCTCCAGGCCCGCCGCCGCCTCGGCCTGACCGCGACGCTCGTGCGCGAGGACGGACGGGAGGGCGACGTCTTCTCCCTGATCGGACCCAAGCGGTACGACGCTCCGTGGAAGGACATCGAGGCCCAGGGCTGGATCGCGCCGGCCGACTGCATCGAGGTGCGGGTCTCGCTGCCCGACGCCTCCCGGATGGCCTACGCGGTCGCCGAGCCGGAGGAGCGCTACCGGATGGCGGCGTGCACGCCGGAGAAGCTGGGCGTGGTGCGCGACCTGGTGGCGCGGCACGCGGGCCAGCCGACGCTGGTGATCGGGCAGTACCTCGAGCAGCTCGACGAGCTCGCGACGGCCTTGGACGCCCCCGTCATCACCGGTCAGACCCCGGTCAAGGAGCGGCAGCGGCTCTTCGACGGCTTCCGCTCGGGCGAGATCGGCCTGCTGGTCGTCTCGAAGGTCGCGAACTTCTCCATCGACCTGCCCTCGGCCGAGGTGGCGATCCAGGTGTCCGGCTCGTTCGGCTCCCGCCAGGAGGAGGCGCAGCGGCTGGGCCGCCTGCTCCGCCCCGGCGAGCCGGGCGCCGACGGCGAGCGCAAGGTCGCGCACTTCTACACGATCGTCTCCCGCGACACGGTCGACGCCGAGTTCGCCCAGAACCGGCAGCGGTTCCTCGCCGAGCAGGGCTACGCCTACCGGATCGTCGACGCCGACGACCTGGGGTCGACCTCAGCGGAGCAGGCGTGACGGGACGACGGTGACCTCGAAGGGCACCGTCGCGGTCCACTCCTCGTCGCCCGCGATCGAGGCGACCACCTCGTAGCGATCCTCCCGGAGCTGCCACGCGGTCAGGGCGAGGCCGTCGGTCTCGGCGTCGACCACCCAGTACGCGCCCACCCCCGCCTGCTCGTAGAGGCGCTTCTTGACCGTCAGGTCCCGTCGTCGGGTCGTCGGGGAGAGGACCTCCACCGCGAGCAGGGGCGCCGTGGTGAGAGAACGCTCGTCCAGACCCGCCGGATCCAGCACCAGGACGTCGGGCTGCACCACGTCGAACTCGCTCAGCACCACGTCGAAGGGGGCCTGCGAGACGCGCAGAGCCTCGGGACAGGCGGCATCGAGCAGCACGACCAGTCTGGTGACGGCGAGCTGGTGCCGCGTGCGGGGCGAGGGCGACACGACGATCTCACCCTCGATGAGCTCGTAGCGGTTGCCGTCGTCCGGCATCGCGTCGAGGTCCTCGCGCGTCAACATCTCCGCCGCCGCCATGCTCACCATCGTGCCTCACTTCCCGAGTCGACAGAAGGTCCATGCCGGCGATCCTCCGTACGTCGTACGGAGTCCGCCAGCACGGACCTTCGATCTGTGGAGGGAACCGCCCCTCAGGCGGCCTGTTCCGCCGAGCTCGCCCCCTCCAGCGCCCGCGCCAGGATCTCGGTGACCGCGCCGACCGGGGTGACGGTCAGCGCCGTCAGGATCTCCTCCGGTACCTCGTCGAGGTCCGGGCGGTTGCGCTCGGGGATGAAGACCTCGGCGACGCCGGCGCGCTGGGCGGCGAGCAGCTTCTGCTTCACCCCGCCGATCGGCAGCACCCGCCCGGACAGGGTGACCTCGCCGGTCATCGCGATGTCGGAGCGCACCGGGCGCCCGGTCAGCAGCGACACGAGCGCGGTGACCATCGTGACGCCGGCGGACGGGCCGTCCTTCGGGACCGCGCCGGCCGGGAAGTGCACGTGCAGCGACTGCTCGAACGCCGCGGCCGGGATGCCGAGCTCGGTGGCGTGCGAGCGCACCCACGACAGCGCGATCCGGGCCGACTCCTTCATCACGTCGCCGAGCTGGCCGGTGACGGTCAGGCCGGGCTCGCCCGCGGCGGCGGACGTCTCGACGTACAGCACGTCCCCACCCATGCCCGTCACGGCCAGGCCGGTCGCGACGCCGGGGACCGACGTGCGCTCCTCGAGGTCGGGGGTGAACCGCGGCCGCCCGATGAGGTCCTTGAGCCCGTCGACGCCGATGTCCACCCGCTCGACCTCGCCGGACGCCAGCCGCGCCGTGGCCTTGCGGAACGCCTTGGCGAGCAGCCGCTCGACCTGGCGTACGCCGGCCTCGCGGGTGTAGTTCGCGGCGATCTCACGCAGCGCGTCGTCGGAGATGGTCACCTCGTCGGCGGACAGCGCGGCCCGCTCGAGCTGGCGCGGGACCAGGAAGTCCCGGGCGATGGCGACCTTGTCCTCCTCGGTGTAGCCGTCGATCGAGACGAGCTCCATGCGGTCCAGCAGCGCGGGCGGGATGGAGCCGATGTCGTTGGCGGTCGCGATGAACAGCACGTCGGAGAGGTCGAGGTCGAGCTCGAGGTAGTGGTCCCGGAAGGTGTGGTTCTGCGCGGGGTCCAGAACCTCGAGCAGGGCCGCGGCCGGGTCGCCCCGGTAGTCGGACCCGACCTTGTCGACCTCGTCGAGCAGGACGACGGGGTTCATCGAGCCGGCCTCCTTGATGGCGCGTACGACGCGCCCGGGGAGGGCACCGACGTACGTGCGCCGGTGGCCCCGGATCTCCGCCTCGTCGCGGACGCCGCCGAGGGCGACTCGGACGAACTTCCGGCCGAGCGCCCGCGCGACGGACTCGCCGAGCGAGGTCTTGCCGACGCCGGGAGGGCCGGCGAGCAGCACGACGGCACCCGAACCACGACCGCCGACCACGTCCAGCCCGCGCTCGGCGCGACGGGCGCGCACGGCGAGGTACTCCGTGATCCGGTCCTTCACCTCGTCCAGCCCGTGGTGGTCGGCGTCGAGGACCGCCCGGGCGGCGACGACGTCGGTGTCGTCCTGCGTGGTGACGTTCCACGGCAGGTCGAGCACGGTGTCGAGCCAGGTGCGGATCCAGCCGGCCTCGGGGTTCTGCTCGCTGGAGCGCTCCAGCTTGTCGACCTCGCGCAGCAGCGCCTCGCGCACCGGGTCGGGCACGTCGGCGGCCTCCACCCGGGCGCGGTAGTCGTCGCTGCCCTCGGGGTCGCCCTCGCCGAGCTCCTTGCGGATCGCGGCGAGCTGCTGGCGCAGCAGGAACTCGCGCTGGTTCTTCTCCAGCGACTCCCGCACGTCGGCGTCGATCTTGTCGCTCACCTCGGACTCGGCCACGAAGTCACGCGTCCACTCGACCAGCAGCCGCAGCCGCTCGCCGACCTCGGGGGTCTCGAGCAGCTGGCGCTTGCGGTCGTCGGAGAGGTACGGCGCGTAGCCGGCCGTGTCGGCCAGGGCGGCCGGCTCCTCGATCCGGGTGACCTGGTCGGCGACCTGCCAGGCCTCGCGGCGCTGGAGCAGGCCGACCACGAGCTTGCGGTACTCCTCCGCCAGGGCCCGCACGTCGTCGTCCACGACGCCGCCGTCGGCCTCCTCGACCTCGACCCACAGGGCCGCGCCGGGGCCGGTGACGCCGCTGCCGATGCGCGCGCGGCCGCCGGCCTTGAGGACCGCCGCGGGCTCGCCGCCCGCGAAGCGGCCGACCTTCTCGACGGTGGCCACCACGCCGTACGACGCGTAGCGGTCCTCGAACCGCGGGGCCACCAGCACGCGGGCGGTCTCGCCGGTCTCGCGCGCGGCCAGCTGGCTGGCGTCGATGGCGGCACGGGCGGGCTCGTCGAGCTCGACCCGGACGACCATCCCGGGCAGCACGACCACGTCGGAGAGGAAGAGCACAGGGAGGTTGATCGGGTTCGTCATGCCCGCTCAATGCATCGCCGATCGGCGATGTTCCGCTGTTCGCCGAGGGCGAACCGGGGAACTCCGCTCAGACCTCGAACGTGCCGCCGCTGCGCCAGTAGACGTCGTTCTCCCGGGTCAGGAAGCCGTCCTCGACGAGGTAGCGCCGCAGCGCCGCGTGGTCGGGGTGGATCTCCTTGAGCAGCGCGTCGACCTCCCGCCAGCCGTAGCGGCGGCCGGGCTCGAAGCGCTGCGCGACGTGGTCGAGCACCACCCGGCGCTTGACGTGGCGGGTGGGCAGGTCGAGCAGGCGCCCCTCGGGGGTGAAGAACCGCCGCAAGGTCTGCTGCTCGCTCGTGGCCACCCCACCTTGCTACCAGAGCGCCTGCAGGGTGAACACCCTCTTGCCGCCAGGGGCCCCAGGGGCGAAGGTGGCCGGAAGCCCCACGTCCTGCTCGGAGTGACCCATGGCCAGCGACCCTCCCACCGCCCCGCCGGTGCAGCGCGACCAGGAGTTCGCCTGCGTCCTGCGCACGGCGATCGCGGGCAGCGACCTCACCCTGCGCGACCTGCGCGAGGAGCTCGCGCGGCGCGGCACGCCGGTCAGCCTGAGCTCCCTGAGCACCTGGCAGTCGGGCACCAGCCGCCCCGAGCGTCGTACGTCGCTGCCGGTGATCCAGCAGCTCGAGGAGGTGCTCGGCCTACCGGCCGGACGGCTGCGGGAGGCCCTCGGTCCCCGCTCGGCGCGCACCCGCCCGGCGCGCGGCGAGCCACTGCTGGGCGCGGACAGCTGGCCGTCGCCGCAGCGCATCTCCCGGCTGCTGCACGCCCTCGACTCCGCACCCCTCGACCCGCGCCAGCCCGACCGGCTCACCCACCGGCTCTCCCAGCACGTCGGGCCCGACCTGTTCCCGGTGCGGGCCGACCACTCACTCGTCGTCGTCGCCGGGGCGCAGGGGGCGAGCCGGTTCTTCAAGCTGAGCAGGTACGACCCCTGGTGCCGTCCGCCCCGCGTCACCGACACCCACGGCCTGCGGGTGCACCGGTTCCGCGGGGAGCCGGCCACCGGGCACGCGGCGTTCGAGATGCACCTCGCGCCGGAGCTCGGGCCGCACGCGTCGGGTCTGCTGGAGTTCAGCGAGCACGAGCCGCCGGGCTCGCGGGAGCAGAACATCGACACCCGCGTGCAGCCAGGCCTCCAGCACCTCGTCCTGGAGACCTGCTTCCGGCCCGAGCGCCTGCCGCGCGAGGTCGTGGCCTACTTCCGCGCCACGCTGCGCTCGCCGATCCGGTACCTCGCACGCGTGCAGGGGGACCAGGTCCCCGCCCGATGGAGCCTCGTGCGCGTCAACCCGGAGCCGGGCATCTACGGCATGAGGTGGCGGTGACCCGATCCCCCTGAACCCCTGACCGGCCCCCCTGACCGGTACGACGGGCTAGTGGTCGTGCTGGTGACCGCGCCGGGTCGCCGAGCGCAGCTCGATCCACTCGCTCTTCGTCAGCTCACGCGGACCCTTCTCCGGGACGAGTGCCCGGCGAGCGTCGGTGCTGCCGCCCCCGCCGACGGCACCGCCGCCGAAGGTCAGGCTGGCCCAGTTGTTCTGCGCGGACAGGACGCTGCGGGTGTTGTCGGCGTTGATGTTCCACGCACCGGTGTCGTTGGTGTCGCCGTCGCAGTTCCAGTCCAGGCCCTTGTCGGCCCCGCCGGTGCTGGTGCGGATGGTCGAGCCGTCGGGGCAGTACCAGCTGGTGCGCCAGGTGCTCACCGCCGTCGTACCCAGGCCCGAGGACTCGCTCAGCCGCGACTCGTCGAGGCTCGGCGGGGCGACGCTGCTGTAGCCGAAGTAGCCCCCACCGCTGACCCGCGGGACGCCGTTGAACTGGAACAGGTAGTTCATCACCGACAGGTAGTTCGGCTTGTTGTTCACGTGGTCGGTGCCGCCGTGCTTGAGGCCGAGGGTGTGCCCGAACTCGTGCACGAAGGTGCCGACGTTCATGTTCTCCGTCGGGCTCCAGCGGCAGCGCGGGCCCATCGTGACGATGAAGGTGTCGCCCGGGATCTGGAAGGCGTAGCCGCTGCTGCAGCTGCTGTCGTAGTCGTCGGCCCAGAGCATGTAGTAGAAGACCCCGGCGCGGTCGCTGTCGAAGTTCGCGCTCTTGATGTCCGTCGTCTGGCGCAGCGCCGGCGACAGGTTGGAGTCGTAGGTGACCTGGTTGCCGCCGCCGAGGTCGTAGGCGCTTCCCCGCGCCGAGCCGGCGTCGAGGTGCAGCGTGATGCCGGTGCTGCCGTCGGGGTTGCTGACCGGCGCGGCGGCGTACACACCGACGATGCGGTCCAGGGCGGCGGTCGACGCGAGCCGGCCGCTCATGTAGTCCATCTCGACGAACAGGTCCTTGCGCCGCGGCGAGGCGCCCATGGCGGGCAGGTCGACGTCGACGTAGCCGTCGCCGTTCGCGTCGTACCCGTTCGTCTCCCAGCTGTCGGGGAGGCTGTCGCCGTCGGTGTCCGTGGCGAGGGCGCCGGGGCGGGGCTTGGCGGCGGGGGCCGCCGGGGTGGTGGGCGCGGCCTGCGCCTCCGAGGCGGTGCCGCCGACAGCGGCGAACATGCCCCCGGTGAGGGCGAGGGCGGCGAGGGTGCGTGCCGCGCGTGCTGAGGTGAGCTTCATCCGTACTCCTTCGTCTCGGCCCGAGTGCCGTGACGGGGACGCTAGGACTCCTGCAGCAGGGACGCCGAGCACGGGCGTCCGAACACGACCGAACGCGGGAGCCTCCCCGCGCCGGCCGGCGGGCTCAGGCGTCCGTCTCCTCGGCGAACTGCTCGTGGTTGCGGATGACCTCGGCGATGATCACGTTGAGGATCGACTCCGCGAAGTGCGGGTCCAGCCCTGAGCTCTCCGCCATCGACCGCAGCCGCGCGATCTGCACCGCCTCACGGGCAGGGTCCGCGGGCGGCATGCCGGCGCGGGCCTTGAGCCGGCCCACGGTCTCGGTGCACTTGAACCGCTCGGCGAGCAGGTGCACGAGGGCGGCGTCGAGGTTGTCGATGCTCGACCGGAGACGGTGGAGCTCGGCCCGGGCTTCGTCTGCGCTCACACCCCGAATCCTGCCCTACCGTCGGTCGGCTCGACGACCGCGACCGCTCCGCGGCGCTCCCGCGCGGTGCGGTCCCTAGGATCCGAGAGGACTCCCCGGACGAGAGGACGCGTATGAGCGACCAGGTGAGCAGTCGTGCGTTCGTCGTCCGCCCGGCCACCAGCGAGGACGTCGACGGGATCGTCGCCGTCGGGCACGAGACCTGGCGGGCGACGTACACGGAGCTGGCGGGGGCGGAGTACGTCCGCCGCGGCCTGGCGCGGTGGTGGTCGCCGAAGGGCATCGCCCAGACGGTGACGGAGGGAGGGGCACTGGTCGCGGTCGAGGGGACGCGGGTGGTGGGCGTGGCGACGTACTCCCGCGACGGCGACGTGGTGGACGTGTGGAAGCTCTACGTGCTGCCGTCGGTGCAGGGCGGCGGCGTCGGCCGGGCCCTGCTGCGGGCGGTGGTCGACGGGCCGGCAGCGGACGCGACGGCGGTCCGCCTGGCGCACCTGGCGGGGAACGCCCCGGCACGGGCGTTCTACGAGCGCCAGGGATTCGTCGAGACGCACCGTACGGCCGACGAGGACGGCGGCCCGGGCCACGTGTGGATGCGGCTCGACCTGCGCGGTTGAGCGGGTCCGCGGTGGGGTCGTGGGGGAAGCCGGGGGGCGGGTACCGCGACCAAAATGGCAGGCGCAACGCATTTCCGCACCCGTAGCGTCCTGCGTCGGCCCGCACCCGGCGGGCCGTTCTCACGAGAAGGGCTACGACGCAGGACACCACGATGGACACGATCACCCCGAAGCTCCTGAGCTGGGCTTCGATCCTCGAGCAGGGCACCCGCGAGCAGGCGGTGACGACGGCGAGCATGCCGTTCATCCACCCGCACCTCGCGCTGATGCCGGACGCCCACCTGGGCCTGGGTGCGACCGTGGGCTCGGTCATCCCGACCCTCGGCGCGATCATCCCGGCCGCCGTCGGCGTCGACATCGGCTGCGGCATGATCGCGGTGCGCACGCAGTTCACCGCCGAGCAGCTGCCCGCGGACCGGCGACCGGTCCGCGAGGCCATCGAGCGGGCGGTCCCGCTCTCGGCCGGTGCCGCCAACCGCACGATCTCCCGCGAGCACACGGTCCGCCGGATCGTGGAGCTCACCGAGGCCGCGGAGCGGGCGGGCTTCGACCCCGGCACCTACGCGAAGCGGTGGGAGCTGCAGCTGGGCACGCTCGGGTCGGGCAACCACTTCATCGAGGTGACCGTCGACGAGGAGCACCGGGTGTGGCTGTTCCTGCACTCCGGCTCGCGCGGAGTCGGCAACCGGATCGCGCAGAAGCACATCAAGGTCGCCCGCGACCGCTGCGCGCAGTGGTTCGTCGACCTGCCGCACCCCGACCTCGCCTACCTCGCCGAGGGCACCGACGAGTTCTGGGCCTACATCCGCGAGATGCGGTGGGCCCAGCACTACGCCCTGCTCAACCGCGAGGAGATGATGGACCGGGTGGTCCGGCAGTTCGCGGAGTGGATGGGCCTCGGCTCGGCCGACGAGGTCGAGCGGGTCGAGGAGATCAACTGCCATCACAACTACACCGAGCAGGAGCGCCACTACGGCAAGGACGTGTGGCTCTCCCGCAAGGGCGCGATCAACGCGGAGCGCGGCCGGCCGGGGCTGATCCCGGGTTCGATGGGCACGGCGTCGTACGTCGTCAGCGGGCTCGGGAACCCGGTCGCGCTGAACTCGGCGCCGCACGGCGCGGGGCGGGAGTACTCCCGCTCCAAGGCCCGCCGGACCTTCACGCGTGACCAGCTGCGGGAGGCGATGGCGGGGATCGAGTACCGCGACACCGACGCGTTCATCGACGAGATCCCGGCGGCGTACAAGGACATCGACCGGGTGATGGCCGACGCGGCCGACCTCGTCGAGGTCCGGCACACGCTGCGCCAGGTGGTGAACGTCAAGGGCGACTGACGCCGGGGTCGCATGACAGCGGCCGGGGCGGTCGGTTTGAATGTCCGCATGGAGGACGACCATCCCGACCTGCCCTGGCCGCTGACCGGCGCCGACGACCTGCGGGCCGAGGTGCTCGCGGCGTACGCCGACCCGAGCCGCGGCCACCACGACGTCGGCCACCTGCGCGACGTGCTCACCCGCCTCGACGAGCTCGCCGCGGCAGGGACGGTGTTCGAGCGGACGACGGTGCAGCTGGCGGCGTGGTTCCACGACGCCGTCTACGACGGCGAGCGGGACGCCGAGGAGCGCTCCGCCTCGTGGGCGGAGGAGGCGCTCGCGCCGTACGTCGACGAGGAGACGCTGGTGGAGGTGGTCCGCCTCGTGCGGCTCACGGAGCACCACCGCCCGCAGACCGACGACGCCGAGGGGTGCGCGCTCTCGGACGCCGACCTGTCGATCCTCGCGGCCCCGGCGGAGCGCTACGACGCCTACGTCGCGGCGGTGCGCAAGGAGTACGGCCACCTGCCCGACGAGGTGTTCGCCGCGGGCCGCGCGGACGTGCTGCGCCAGCTCGCCGCGAAGCCGCAGCTCTTCCACACCGACCACGGCATCAGCGCCTGGGAGGCCGCGGCCCGCAACAACATCGCCCGGGAGCTGGAGAAGCTGGTCCCGCAGGACTGAGCGCCGCGCGGGCGAGGGGTCCGCGTTGGGCGGCCTGCGCACAATGGGGCCGTGGACGACAGCGTGATCTATGCAGCACGAGCCCAGGTGCTGGCCGACCTGGCCGCCCGGGCACTCGACACGCCGGCGTCGGTGACCCTGCTCGAGGACGCCTGCTCCGAGCGGCGCTGGTGGCTGGAGCAGTGGGCCGAGGGGGCGCCGTACATCGCGGGGCTGATCGCCCAGGACGTCCAGGACGCGCTCGCCGACCAGTTCGGCCGCGACCAGCGCGACGGCCTGTGGCCGGTGTGCCGCGGATGCGAAGAGGGACCGGTGCACGCCCTGCACGTCGAGCCGGACCTCGGCGGGCCGGACCCGCAGTGGGTGTGCGAGGAGACGGGTACGCCCGTCGCCCCGCTCGGCGGCCTCGCCAGCGCAGGGATCTGACCCGACAGGTTCCGAACACCTGTTCGAACGACGCGCTAGGATGAGTCCATGTCGGTGGACTTCCAGAGCTCGCTCTTCGACGCACCGGCGGCCGACCGGTCGGCCGCCCTCGAGCGCCGTCCGCTCAGCGCGGGCGCCTGGGTCGACGTGGCCCGCAACTGGCTGCCCGAGGCCGACGAGGTGTTCGCCGCCCTCGTCAACGACGTGCCGTGGCGGGCGGAGCGGCGGGCGATGTACGACAAGGTGGTCGAGGTGCCGCGCCTGGTCTACACGTACATGATCGGCGAGGAGCTCCCGCACCCGCGGCTCGCCGCGGCCCGCGAGGAGCTGACCGCGCACTACCTCCCGGAGCTGGGCGAGCCGTTCCGCACCGCCGGCTGCTGCTACTACCGCGACGGGCGCGACAGCGTCGCCTGGCACGGCGACACGATCGGCCGCGGCTCCAGCCACGACACCATGGTCGCGATCGTCTCCCTCGGCGACCCGCGCCGGCTCCACCTGCGCCCCCGCGACCCCGAGCGGCGCGCGGAGTCGTTCGCGGTCGAGATGGGCCACGGGGACCTGGTGGTGATGGGCGGCTCCTGCCAGCGCACCTGGGAGCACGCCGTGCCCAAGGTCGCCGCCGCGGGCCCGCGGATCTCGGTGCAGTTCCGCCCGCTGAACGTCTTCTAGGCCGACAGCTCCGCGAGCGAGCGCACCACGCAGAACTCGTTGCCCTCCGGGTCGGCGAAGGTCACCCAACCCGAGCCCGGGCCGTGGATGCCCCGGTGGTCGGCGACCTGCGTGGCGCCGTACTCCAGGAGCCAGGCGATCTCCTCGTCGCGCGTGCGCTCGCGCGGACGCAGGTCGAAGTGCACCCGGTTCTTGACCGTCTTCGCCTCGGGGACCTCGATGAAGAGCACCTGGTGGCCGGTCTCGGGGTCGCGGATCATGCACTCGACGTGGCCGGGCAGGTTGGGGTCGCCCTCCAGATCGACGTACCCCAGCACCGGCTTCCACCACTCGGAGAGCTCGTAGGCGTTGCGGGAGTCGACGGTGGTGTGGGAGATGAACGACGTCATGGTCGCCACTCTGCTCACCCGGCTCGCCTCGCGTCCACCGGGTTTCAGGGGGTCGCGGAGACGCTGGGCTCCTCGCTCGGCGTGGGCTCGGGCGTCGCGGTCACCGTCACCGTGACCGTCGGAGAGGGCGAGGCGGGCTCGGTGGGCGCGGTCGTCGGCGTACCGCTCGTGGGGGCGGTCGGCGTCGTGCTCCCGCTCGGCGTGGGGGCCGTCGACTCCTCGGTGGGCGTACGACGCGGGCCCCGCCCGTCGCCCTCGTCGCCGTCGAGCACGCCGCCGATCGACGTACGGTCCTTGCCGTCGGTGCCGCCCGTGATCGACGAGACGCTGCGCCCGGCGACCAGCTCGACCGCGCTGATGACCACGAGCGCGAGCAGGAACACCACCGCCGCGAGCAGGGCGATGCGGCGCCACGGCAGCGCGGCCCAGCGCGACGGCGTCGCCTCGACCTCCGCGAGCTCCTGGACCTCCTCGACCTCGTCACTCGCGACGTGCCGGTGGGCGCGGGCGGCGTCACGCTGCAGTGCGGCCGCCTGGACCTCGGCGACCCGGCGGCGGCTGTGCTCGATGCCCTGCTTGTAGAACGCGGCGCTCACGGTGGCGACCACGCTGCCCAGCGCGGCGCCGATCAGCGTGCCGGCGGCACCGAGCGTGGAGAGCAGGACGGCGACGGTGACCGCCGCGGCGGCACCGGCGAAGGTCGCGGGCCAGTCGATCCCGCTCCCGCGCTCCTCCGGATCGGTACCGTCGGCCATGAGGGGCTCAGTCGGTGCCGTTCGCGGCGATGAACGCGAGGATCTGCTCGGAAAGCTCGGGGCGGCACACGATGACGTCGGGGAGGTACACGTCGGCCTGGTTGTAGACCAGCTCGCTGCCGTCCACCCGCGAGGTGAACAGGCCCGCGGCCCGGGCGACCGCCACCGGCGCCGCCGAGTCCCACTCGTACTGCCCGCCCGCGTGCACGTAGGCGTCCGCCACGTCGCGCACGACCGACATCATCTTGACCCCGGCCGATCCCATCGGCACCAGCTCGGCGTCGAGCTCCGCGGCCAGCGCCTGGACGAACGCCGGCGGCCGGGTGCGGGAGACCGCGATGCGCGGGCGGGTCGACGTACGCGGGGGGACGACGGGCGGGGCCCCGGTCGTGAACGTCTCCCCCAGCTCCGGCTGGGCCACCGCGCCCGCCACCAGCGTGCCGTCCTGCCACAGGGCCACGTGCACCGCCCAGTCGTCGCGCGGCGGCTCGGAGAACTCCCGGGTCCCGTCGAGCGGGTCCACGATCCACACCTTGTCCGCCGTCAGGCGGGCGTCCTTGTCGGCCGCGCTCTCCAGCGCCTCCTCGGACAGCACGGCGTCGTCGGGGCGGTACCGCGCCAGCAGCTCGGTCAGCAGCACGTGCGCCGCCCGGTCCCCGGCATCCTTGAGCTCCTTGCCCTCCAGGCCCTCGGCCCGGACCTCCAGCAGCCGGCGCCCGGCGGCCTCGGCCAGCCAGGCGGCGAAGAGGTGGTCGTCGGCGACGACGTCGGGGGCGGGGGCACCAGGCTCGAAGGTCACCGGCTCACCCTAGCGACGCCCCCCGACGTGGGCTTTCCCACCCGCGACTTGGGGTTTCCCACCGTCGAGTTGGGGGTTTCCACCGTTGAGTTGGGAGTTCGTGCACAGCGGAGCCCGAGGGAGCGGGTCGGAGGCGCAGATCCGCCGTACTCGGCCGAGGCGGCCCGGCGGGGCGATCGAACATGTAACTCCGTGTTATTGCTCGTTTTCGGGCCGAATCGGCCCCATTCCGTGCCATAACACGGAGTTACATGTTCGATCGGCTGTTCCCACCTCCGCGCTTCCGGGGCTCCGTGCAGAAACCCCAACTCGACGGTGGGAAATCCCAAGTCGCGGGTGGAAAACCCCAAGTCGACGGGGGGAGGGGGGTCAGGAGTTGAAGCGCTGCTGGGTCTTCTCGAGGCCGTCGGAGATGAGGCTCTCGACGGCGTCGGCGGCGGAGTCGACCTGGAAGGGCAGCTCCTTGCGCTCGGTGGTGCTGTAGTTCGACAGCACGAAGTCGGCCACCTCCTGGCGGCCGGGCGGGCGGCCGATGCCGGCGCGCACGCGGAAGAAGTCGCCGGTGCCGAGGGAGGAGCGCATCGACTTCAGGCCGTTGTGACCGTTGTCGCCGCCGCCCTTCTTGATGCGCAGGGTGCCGAAGTCGATGTCGAGCTCGTCGTGGATCGCGACCACGCGCTCGGGCGGCACCTTGTAGAAGGTGGCGAGGGCCTTGACCGGCCCGCCGGACTCGTTCATGTACGAGCGGGACTTGGCGAGGACGACCCGCGGCGCGGCGGCGGCGGGGGCACCGAGGCGACCCTCGACGACGTCCGCGCGGCCGGACTTGTGGGCGCGGAAGCCGCTGCCCATGCGGCGGGCCAGCTCGTCGACGACGAGGTAGCCGATGTTGTGGCGGTGCCCGGCGTACGACGGCCCGGGGTTGCCGAGGCCGACGACGAGCCACACGTCGGTGTCGGTCACGTCCTCGCTCCAGGTGTCGTCGGCGGCATCAGATGCGGAACTCCCCGGCGCGAGAGACCGCGCCGGGGAGATCAGTCGGCCCAGGAACCACCTGAGCCGGCTGAAGGTCACTCGCTGTCGCCACCCTCGGAGGCCTCGGTGGCCTCGTCGGCGGCAGCCTCGGGCTCGTCCTTCTCGATGCCGGCCTCGGCCTCGGCCTCCTCCAGCTCGGCCTCGATGGCCTCGGCGGTGGGCGCGGCGGTCACGTTGACGACGAGGGTCTCGGCGTCGGTGAGCAGCGTGGTGCCGGAGGGCAGCGCGACCTGGCTGGCGAGGAACTGCGTGCCGGCCTCGGCGCCCTCGATGTCGATCTCGAACTGCTCAGGGATGTGGGTGGCCTCGGCCTCGACCTGGATCGTGGCGTTCTCGGTGACGACCAAGGTCTCGGCGGCGGCCTCGCCGACGGTGACGACGGGGACGTCGACGGTGACCTTCTCGCCGCGCTTCACGGCGACGAAGTCGACGTGCTCGAGGACGCGGCGGACCGGGTCGACCTGGACCTGCTTGGTCAGCGCGAGCTGCGCGGTGCCGTCGATGTCGAGCTCGAGGAGCGCGTTCGCGCCACCGTGCTTGATCGCCATCATGGTGTCGTGACCCGGCAGGGTGAGGTGGATCGGGTCGTTGCCGTGGCCGTAGACGACGGCGGGGATCTTGTGCTCGCGGCGGATCCGGCGGGCGGCGCCCTTGCCGAACTCGGTGCGCAGCTCGGCCTTGATCTTCTCGGTGCTCATGGGGAAACTCCTGGCTCGTCCGTGTCGGGTGGTGTCACCCCGGAGACGCGAAACGCCGCGCTTCCCTGGCCCGATGACCGGCAGGGCGCGCGGCGTCGTACAAGACGAACCGGCCCAGTCGATCACGGAGTCACAGAAGCGGGAGCTCCCTCGCCGAGGCAACCGGGAGAGACTACCCAACCGGCGCCCGTGCGGGAAAATCGAGGAGCCGGTACGTCGCGCAGCGGGGTTTATACGGGTTTATACTTTGAGGAAGTATAAAGAGGTATCACGTCTCGGAGGCCCCGATGCCGAGCAATCCCTACACCCCGGGCCAGGTCCCGCGGATCCTGGCCGGTCGCACCGTCGAGCTGCGCCGCATCGAGGGCCTGCTCGCCCGCGTGGTGACCTTCGGCGAGCTCGGCGGCCCCCTGCTCGTCTTCCACGCACCGCGCGGGATCGGCAAGACCTCGCTGCTGCGCGCCGGCCAGCGCCGCGCCGCCGAGTCCGGCTTCGTCACCGCCTGGGTGGCCTGCTCACGCCAGCAGCCGGTCCTCGCCGAGGTCGCCACCAGCGTCGGGCGCGCGCTCGAGCGCGCGGACGCCGTACCGTCCGGGGCGGCCGGCACCCGGTGGCGCGGGCAGCTGGAGCGCCTGACCGTGGAGGTCGGGATCCCGGGCGCCAAGGTCCAGGCCCAGGTCGCCCGCCGCGAGGACGGCGCCCCGCCGCACGCGGCGATCGGCGCGCTCGAGTCGCTGTTGCACGAGGCCGCGAGCGCCGTACGACAGCGCGGCGGTGCGGGCCTGCTGCTCCTCCTCGACGAGCTGCACACCGCGTCCGCCGACGAGATGTCGGTGCTGCTCAACGCCCTGCAGAACCTCGACGGCGAGCGCGCCGAGAACCCGCTCACCGTGATCGGCGCCGGCCTGCCCGTGACGCCCGAGGCCCTCACCCGCGCCGCGACCTTCGGCGAGCGGAGCAACTTCGTCTCCCTCGACGTCCTCTCCGACGACGACGCCCGCGCCGCGCTGCTCGCTCCCGCCGAGGCCGAGGGCGTGGGCTGGTCGCCCGCGGCGCTCGCGGCGATCGTCGAGGAGTCGCACGGCTACCCGTACCTGCTCCAGCTCCTCGGCAGCACCACCTGGGAGGCCGCCGAGCCCGCCGCCGGCGAGCGGCTCACCCTCGCCGCGGTCAAGCGCGGGCTCCCCGTGGCACGCGACCAGCTCGCCGCCATGCACCGCGCCCGGTGGGGCGCCGCCTCACGCCTGGACAAGCAGTTCCTCGCCGCCATGGCCGCGGCGGGCGACGGCAACGTCACCCGGGCCGCCATCGCCGCCGGGATGGGCGTGGACTCGCGCGCCATCAGCGTCCCGCGGGAGCGGCTGATCGACCGTGGCGTGATCGAGCCGGTGGGGCACGGGCTGGTGCGATTCACGCTGCCGGGGTTCGGCGCGTTCGTCCGCTCGCTCGACGAGGAGTGAGCCGACCCGGTCGGCTAGGCGTGCCCGTCGAACATCGACGTGACGGAGCCGTCCTCGAACACCTCGCGGATCGCCCGGGCGACGAGCGGCGCGATCGACAGCGTGGTGAGCTTGTCGAACTGCTTCTCCGCCGGCACCGGGAGGGTGTTGGTGATGACGACCTCGGTGGCGGTGCTGTTCTTCAGCCGGTCGACGGCGGGGTCGGAGAGGATCGCGTGGGTGGCGGCGATGATGACGCCCGCGGCGCCCTCGGCCATCAGTGCCTCGGCGGCCTTCACGATCGTGCCGCCGGTGTCGATCATGTCGTCGGTGAGCACGCAGATGCGGTCCTTGACCTCACCCACGACCCGGTTGGCGACGACCTCGTTGGCGACGTCGGTACGACGCGTCTTGTGGATGAACGCCAGCGGCGCGCCATCGAGGCGGGCGGACCAGCGCTCGGCGACCTTGATCCGGCCGGCGTCCGGGGAGACCACGGCGAGCGGCTGGTCGCCGTACTTGTCCTTGATGTAGTCGGTCAGCAGCGGCAGCGCCATCAGGTGGTCGACGGGGCCGTCGAAGAAGCCCTGGAGCTGGTCGGCGTGCAGGTCGACGGTGATGATCCGGTCGGCGCCGGCGGTCTTGAACAGGTCGGCCATCAGGCGCGCCGAGATGGGCTCGCGGCCGCGGTGCTTCTTGTCCTGGCGGCTGTAGCCCCAGAACGGCATGACCACGGTGATCCGCTTCGCGGAGGCGCGCTTGAGCGCGTCGACCATGATCAGGTGCTCGACGATCCACTCGTTGATCGGCGTGGTGTGGCTCTGGATCACGAAGGCGTCGCAGCCGCGCACCGACTCGTCGTAGCGGACGTAGATCTCGCCGTTGGCGAACTCGCGGGCCTCGGTCGGCACGAGCTGCTGCTCGAGGATCTCCGCGACCTCCTCCGCCAGCTCAGGGTGTGCCCTGCCGGAGAAGACCATCAGGTTCTTCTCTGTCGTCTTCTTCAGACCGCTCACGAGCGTGACTCCCCTGGGTCGACGGAGGTGATGCCTAGGATTCTGCCCGGTCCGTGGGGCCGTCCCCAAGTCCCCGTCCGTTTTCGGACCGTTCACCGGGTACGGCGGCCGCGGCCTCCGCCTGCGCGGTGCCCGCGCGGTTCTTCAGCACCCACCCGGGCAGGTTGCGCTGGGGGCCTCCGCTGACGGCGAGCGCGCCCGCGGGGACATCGCGCCGCACGACCGTGCCGCCCCCGGTGGACGCGCCGTCGCCGATGGTCACGGGGGCCACGAAGGTGTTGTTGGAGCCGGTCCTGGCCTGGCGGCCGACCACCGTGCGGTGCTTGTTGACCCCGTCGTAGTTGGCGAAGATCGTGCCGGCGCCGATGTTGGTGCCCTCGCCGATCTCGGCGTCGCCGACGTAGGAGAGGTGCGGGACCTTCGCGCCGTCGGCGATCTGCGCGTTCTTCGTCTCCACGAAGGTGCCGATCTTGCCCTGCGCGCCGAGCTCGGTGCCGGGGCGCAGGTAGGCGAACGGCCCCACGGTGGCACCGGCGCCGATGGTGGCGAGCTGGCCGTGGGTGCGCACGACGCGCGCGCCGGCGCCGATCTCGCAGTCCTCGAGGGTGGTGTCGGGCCCGACGACGGCGTCCTCGGCGACGACGGTCGCACCGAGCAGCTGGGTGCCGGGCAGGATCGTGACGTCGGGGGCGAGGACGACGTCGGCGTCGATCCAGGTGGTCGCGGGGTCCATCACGGTGACCCCGTCGCGCATCCAGCGGGTGACGATGCGGCGGTTGAGCTCGCGGCCGAGCTCGGCGAGCTGGGCGCGGTCGTTGGCGCCCTCGGTCTGCAGGGCGTCCTCGACGGCGTGGGCGGCGACGGTCAGCCCGTCGCCCCGGGCCAGGCCGATGGCGTCGGTGAGGTAGTACTCGCCCTTCGCGTTGTCGTTGTCGATCCGGCCGATCGCGTCGGCGAGGAAGGCGGCGTCGAAGGCGAGGATGCCGGAGTTGATCTCGGTGATGGCGCGCTGCTCGTCGGTGGCCTCCTTCTCCTCCACGATGGCCTCGACCGTGCCGGACGGGCCTCGGACGATCCGCCCGTAGCCGTGCGGGTTCGCGACGATCCCGCTGAGGATGCTGACCGCGGCGCCGGCGCCGGCGTGGGCCTCGGCGAAGGCGCGCAGCGTGGCGCCCTCGAGGAGGGGGGTGTCGCCGGCGGCGACGAGGACGGTGCCTTCGCGCGGCGCGCCGTCGAGCGCCTCCAGGGCGACCCGGACGGCGTGCCCGGTGCCGAGCTGCTCCTCCTGCACGGCGAGGACGGCGTCGGCACGCTCCCCGACGACGTGCGGGCCGACCAGCTCGCGCTGGTGTCCGACGACGGCGACCACCCGGGCCGGCTCGAGCGTCCCGATCGCGGCCAGCACGTGGCCGACCATGCTGCGGCCGCCGATGCGGTGCAGCACCTTCGGGGTCTTCGACTTCATCCGGGTGCCCCCGCCCGCGGCGAGGACGATGACGGTCAGCTGGTCGGTCACCCCGTCACACTAATCCGCCCGGGTCAGCGGCCGTCCAGCCAGGCCAGCACGGCCAGCACCCGGCGGTTGTCGTCGGGGGCCTGCGGCAGGTCGAGCTTGGTGAAGATGTTGTTGGTGTGCTTGCCGACGGCCTTCTCGGTGACGACCATCCGGGCCGCGATCGCCGCGTTGGAGCGACCCTCGGCCATCAGCGTCAGCACCTCGCGCTCCCGCTCGGTGAGCCGGTCGAGCGGGCGGCTGCGGGCCGAGACGAGCGCCGCGACCACCTCCGGGTCGAGCACGGTGCCGCCGTCCGCGACCTGCCGGACGGCGGCGAGGAAGGCGTCGACGTCGGCGACGCGGTCCTTGAGCAGGTAGCCGATCGAGCCCTCTCCCCCGGCCAGCAGCTGTCGTGCGTACAACGGCTCCACCCACTGGCTCAGCACCAGCACCGGGAACGCCGGCCGGGCCGCCCGCACGGCCGTCGCCGCCTCCAGGCCCTCGGTGGTGTGCGTCGGCGGCAGTCGTACGTCGACCACCGCGATGTCGACGTCCTCGCGGGCCAACGCCCGGGTCAGCGAGGGCGCGTTGTCGACCGCCTCGACGACCTCGATCCCACCGGCCTCCAGGATCCGGGTGAGACCGACCCGCAGCAGGGCCTGGTCCTCGGCGAGCACCGCCCGCAGCGGCGCCTCGGTCACGGGGCGGTCCGGCACGGCACCTCCAGCTCGACGAGGGTGGGACCACCGGCGGGGCTGAGCACCCGCAGGTCGCCGTCGAAGGCGTCGAGGCGTCGCGCGACGCCGGTCAGCCCGGAGCCACCCGCGTCGGCGCCGCCCCGGCCGTCGTCGCCGACGGTGATCCGGAGCCGGTCGCCGTCGTACCGGCCGGTGACCCAGGCCCGCCCGGCACGCGCGTGCTTGACGGTGTTGGCGAGGCACTCGGCGACGGCGAAGTAGGCGGCGGACTCGACGGGCGCGGGCAGCCGGGGCACGGCGACGGCGACCGAGGTCGGCACCGGCAGCGCCAGGGCCAGCGCCTCGATCGCACCGGCGAGACCGCGGTCGGCGAGCACCGGAGGGTGGATGCCGCGGACCACGCTGCGCAGGTCCTCGAGCGCGTCCATCGTGGTCTCCCGGGCCTCGCGCAGCAGTGCCGCGGCGGCCTCGGGGTCGGTGGCGATGAGCTTCTCGGCGAGACCCACGTTCATGCCGACCGAGGCGATCCGGGCCTGGGCGCCGTCGTGGAGGTCGCGCTCGATGCGGCGCACCTCCGCGGCGGCAGTGGTCGAGCGTCTCGGCGCGCGACTCCTCGACCCGCTCGACGCGCTGCTCGAGCCGCGCGACCCGCGAGCCGCCGAGCATGGCGCGCTCGGTGAGCGCCCGGGCCCGCACCAGCGGCGGCGTCACGAACCACCACGCCACCAGCGCCGGGCCGCTGAGGACGAGCAGCAGCAGCCAGACCCAGCCGGCACCGGTGAGGGCGAGGATCAGCCAGGTGAGCGGCACGGTGAGCAGCGCGACCGGGAGCAGCGACATCGCGAACCCGCCCGAGGCCGAGAACCACAGGAAGCCGACGTTGCGCCAGCGTGCCGGGTCGCGCAGCCAGCGCACCCCGTTGGCGGGGGCGCTGTAGCGCGGCTCGATGGTCGTGCCGAGCAGCCGGCCGCTGACCTCGCGGTGCGCCCGGGTCAACCCCGCCGTGGCCGGTACGACGGCCTGTGCGAGCAGGATGCCGATCCCCAGCGCCGGCCCGAGGGCCAGGCACAGGACGGTGCCGATCGCGAGCAGCAGGCTCGGCAGGAAGGACAGGGCGTACCCGGCCGAGACCAGGGTCAGCCGCAGCCGGTCGACGAGGCCGTCGACCGTCACGTCCTGGGGCCGCCCGAGGCGGACCGGCGCGAGCATCTCCATCGTCGTGAAGTCTGTCATCGTCCGACCACCTGGGCACGGACCACCTGGGCGCGGACCGAGGTGCGGGCGGCGCCGAGGGTGATGGCGACGACGGCACCGACGACGGCCGGGACCAGCCAGAGCCCGCCGTCGGGGACGACGCCCTCGTGCCGGGCCACCGCGAAGGGCACCACCGTCGTCAGCGCGGCGAGTGTGCCGAGCAGGACGCCGATCGCGGCCACGATCCCGGCCTCGGCGACCACCGAGCGCTCCACCTGGCGCGGGGTCGCGCCGATCAGGTGCAGCCGTCGCAGCTCGTCGCGCCGGTGGGCCGTCGTGGCGACGAAGGCGTTGACGACCATGATCGCGGCGAACAGCGCGATCATCCCGACCACCACGTTGTTGAGCAGCGTGATCGTGTCGCTGTCGGCGTTGCCGCCGGGCAGGGTGCGGGCGTCGATGTCGACCAGCAGCAGGGTCCCGACGCCCGCGGAGGTCAGCACGACCACCGGGGCGAGGACGCCGGCGAGCAGGTGTGCCCGCCGCACGGTGTTGTACGACGCCAGGTGCCCGCTCGCGCCCGCCCGGCCGACGAGCAGCCCGGCCGGCACGGCCAGCCAGCGCAGCAGCACCGGGGCGAGCGCGGCGAGACCGACGCCGACGAGGATCGAGCTGGACCCGCTGGTGGACATCGCGGCGTACGGGTCCTCGTCGTGCGCGGTGACGGCGACGGTGACGACGGCCATGGCGACGCCGTAGCCGATCAGCAGCACCCCGGCCGCGATCCGCCACCAGCGCATCCGGTCGCCCTCGGCGCCCGCGTCGCGGACCAGGACGCCGGCGGGACCGCGGGTCGCACGCCGGGCCGCCAGGACCGTGGCGAGCGTGGAGACCAGCGCGACCAGCAGGGCGGCGGCGCCGACGGAGGCCGGCCCGGCGTCGTACCGGGCGGCGGAGGAGACGAGCCCCCCGGAGCGGATCAACGCGAAGAGGCCTTGGCCGGCGACCGCGGCGACCAGCGCACCGAGCAGTGCGGCGACGCCGGTCACGACGGAGGTCTCGCGGAGCACGAGGCGCCGGGCCTGGCGGGGGGTCGCACCGACGGTGCGCAGCAGGCCGATCTCGCCGGAGCGCTGGTGGGTGGTGATGCCGACGGTGGAGGCCACCGAGAAGAGCACGATCAGCGCGCCCCAGCCGCCGACGACGGCGCCGAGGATGACCAGCGTGTCGGCGTCGGTGCCGTGGGCGGAGAACGCGGACTCGGTGAGCGTGGCGAAGGAGCCGATGAGGGTGGTGCCGAGCAGGACGGCGAGGAAGGTCGCGGTCGCCGCGAGCGGCCGGTGCCGCAGGCTGCGCCAGGCCAGGGCGTTCATCGCGCCACCACCAGGTCGTCGAGGTGCGCCATCTGCCCGGCGACCGCGTCCGCGGTGGGGTGGGTCATCCGGCCCGCGACCCGGCCGTCGACGAGGAAGACCACCTCGTCGGCGTACGACGCCGCGACCGGGTCGTGCGTCACCATCACCACGGTCTGCCCCAGCTCGGTGACGCTGCTGCGCAGCAGGCCGAGGATCTGCCGCGCAGTGGTCGAGTCGAGCGCTCCGGTCGGCTCGTCGGCGAGCACGACGTCGGGCTCGGTGACCAGGGCCCGGGCGATCGCGACCCGCTGCTGCTGGCCGCCGGACATGCTGCCGGGCAGGTGGTGGGCGCGGTCGCCGAGGCCGACCCGCTCCAGCAGCATCCGGACCCGCGCCCGGTCCGGGCGCCGGCCGGCGAGGCGGGCGGGGAGGGCGACGTTCTGGGTGGCGGAGAGGTACGGCAGCAGGTGGAAGCCCTGGAAGACGAAGCCGATCCGCTGACGCCGCAGCCGGGTACGACGGTCCTCGTCCCAGTCGGTGACGTCCTCCCCACCGACGAGGACCCGCCCGGCGGTGGGCCGGTCGAGACCCGCGGCGCAGGACAGGAAGGTGGACTTGCCGGAGCCGGACGGCCCCATCACGGCGGTGAAGCTGCCGCGGGCGAAGGCGAGGTCGATGCCGGCGAGGGCGGTGACGGTGGCGTCGCCCGCGCCGTACGTGCGGGTGAGGCCCTGCACCTCGAGGGCCGGGGAGGTGGTGCTCATCTGCGCTCCTGGGAGTCGTCGGAAGTGATGTCTCCGACGCTAGGAATCCCGGGAGCCCGCGGCGATGGGCCTGCTCCGCCAGTGCGGGGTGGGGTTTTCCCTACCCCCGCAGCAGCCCGAGGGCGGTCCCGAACATCGTCTCCTTGATGGCCGAGAGCGTCGCGGCCTTCTTGCCGCCCAGCGGCGCGGCCTTGGCGATCGCGTCGGCCAGCAGCCCCTCCTCGGTGCCGACGCCGTCGACGATCCCCGCCGCCGCGGCCTCGGTCCCACCGAAGCGTGCACCGGTCGTCATCGCGTCGACGGCCGTGCGCGGGCTCAGCTTGGCCTGGAGCAGCGCGGCCATGCCCGGCGTGAACGGGATGTCGATGTCGACCTCGGGCAGGCAGAAGAACCCGCGGTCGGCCCGCATCAGCCGCCAGTCGTGCGCGACCGCGAGCATCGCGCCGGCACCGAAGGCGTGGCCGTTGACCGCCGCCACCGTCGGCACGGGCAGCGCGAGCACGCGGGCGAGGAGCACCTCGACGCGCTGGGCGTAGGCGACGAACTCGTCCGGGTGCGCCATCGCCCACTCCAGGTCGAGCCCGTTGGAGTAGAACCTGCCGCCGCCGATGCTCACCAGCGGCGTACCGGCCGCCACGACCTGGTCCAGTGCGGCCTCGACCTCGTCGAGCCAGGTGTGCGAGAAGCGGTTCTCGTCGTCGCCGAGGGTGAGCACGGCGACGCCGTCGGTGGTGGTCAGTGCAGGCATGGCGCCATCATCCCTCTCGTAGGCTCACCCCATGGCCTCCCCCACCGTCCTGGTGACCGGTGCCACCGGCTTCGTCGGCAGCCGGCTGGTCCCCGAGCTCGTCTCCCGCGGTCTGGACGTGCGCGCGATGACCCGCCACCCCGAGCGGTACGACGGGGAGGGCACCCCCGTCGGCGCGGACGTCGGCGACGACGAGTCCCTCGCCGCGGCCCTGGCGGGCGTGGACGTCGCGGTCTACCTGGTCCACTCCCTCGACCACGCCGACTTCGAGTCCCGCGACGCCGAGGCGGCCCGCCGGTTCGGGCGGCTGGCGGCACAGGCCGGGCTGCGGCAGATCGTGTACCTCGGCGGGCTCGGGGCCGACGGCGAGGACCTCTCGCCGCACCTGCGCTCGCGCCGCGAGGTCGAGGGCCTGCTCGGCGAGGCGGGCGTCCCGGTGACGGTGCTGCGGGCCGCGATCGTGGTCGGCCACGGCGGCATCTCCTGGGAGCTGACCCGCCAGCTGGTGAAGAACCTGCCCGCGATGGTCGTCCCGAAGTGGACCGCCACCCGCACCCAGCCGATCGCCGTGGACGACGTGATCCGCTACCTGGCGGGGGTCATCGACAACGAGGCCGCGCTCGGCGAGGTGTTCGAGATCGGCGGCCCCGAGGCGATGACCTACATCGACATGCTCAACGTCGCGGCGGAGGTGACCAGCGGGCACGGCGTGCCGCTGATCTCCGTGCCGGTGCTGACGCCGCGGCTGTCGTCGTACTGGCTGGCGCTGGTGACCGACGTCGACGTCACCACGGGGCGCAACCTGATCGACTCGATGAGCACCGAGGTGGTCGTCACCGACGACCGGATCCGCACGGTGGTGCCGGGTGAGCCGATCAGCTACCGGGAGGCGGTACGCCGCGCGCTCGCCGAGCGGCTGCGCGAGGGCGACGAGGTCTGAGCCTCACCCGAAGAGGGCGGGCAGCGCGAACAGCATGGTCAGCGACCAGCTGCAGTGGGTGAGGATCGGCGCGAGGATGCCACCGGAGGCCCGCCGCTCGAGGCCGACGACGACGCCCAGGATGATGGCCGCGAAGGCGAGCATGACGTTGCCGGTGGCGAGCGTGGCGATCACGTAGGCGATCGAGGTCCAGGTGACCGGGTGCCGCGGCAGCGCGGCGTAGGCCGCACCGCGGAAGAACAGCTCCTCCGCGATCCCGTTGACGGCGGTGACCACGACCAGGAGCGGCAGCGAGCCCTGGTCGGCGATGTCGACGACGGAGCGGACCTGGCGGTCCAGCCAGTCGATCTCCCGCACCACCAGGCCGCCGACGACGAACACCCCGGCCAGGCCCAGGCCCACCAGCACCGGCGCGAGGACCGGTCGCACGAGCGCGTCGCCCCGGCGGATCCGGCCCAGGTGCAGCGGCCCGGCCGCGAAGGCGCCGACCGTCCAGGTCGCCGCGAGCGCGAAGGTCGCGGGGTAGAACCAGGCGCTGCCCGGCTCGATCCGCAGCGACACCCCGAGCAGCACCGCACCGAGGAGCACCACGGTGACGGTGACGACCTGGCGGCGACGCAGCGCCGTGTCGCTCTCGCGGTGGTCGCGCGGCACCACGTCCCACAGGGAGCGTCGTACCCAGCGCTGCACCATGGCTCGAACCTAGCCGGTGCGATCCAGCGCCACCCGGTCCATCCCGCGCAGGGCCTGGGCGAAGGCCACCTTGGCCCCCAGGGCGCCGAGGGGCCGGGCGATCGCGCCGAGCCGGCCGGGGACGGCGAACTCGGAGATCCACAGCGCCTCGGTGCCGGTCTCGATGGGGCGGAACTCGATCCGCCCGTAGCGGTGCTCGAAGGGCACCGTGGCCTCGCGGATCCGGTAGTCGAAGCGGTACGGCGGCGCGAGGTCGACGAGTTCCTCGACGAGGTACGCCCCGCCGGGCAGCTCGACGCGGCGCCGGGTGCCGACCCGCTCCTCGCCCGCCTGGCCGCCGGCGAGCACCCGGACCGCGGCGACCCCGCGGACCCGCGCGAGGCGGCGGGAGTCGACCAGGGTGCGGTACAGCGCCTCGGGACGCGCGCGCAGCCGTCGTCGTACGACGATCGTGGTGGTCCTCGTCATTGCTTCCTCCCCAATAGACTGATCGGTCCATAAGAGCAGGGCATGAACCGATCGGTCCATCGCTTGTGAGCAGCGCCACGCCACTACGCTCGCGCCATGACCTCCGCCTCCCGGTCCCAGCGCCTCCTCGACGCCCAGGTCGCCTGGGTGCTCGGCCGCCTCACCGGCGACGAGCTCGCCGACCTGGTCGCCGCCGACGTCGACGCGCTGCTCGGCCTCGGCTCCCGGATCACCCTCGCCGAGCTGATCGACCCCGCCGCGGTGCAGACGCTGGCGCGCACGCTGCTCGACGTCGTCCCGCCCAGCACCGGCGCGAGCACGCTCGTCGCGATGGTCGCCGACGCGCTCTACGACGGCCCGACGGAGACCTTCACCCTCGCCGACGTCCTGGACCGGGAGAACGTCGAGCGGCTCACCGACGAGGTGCTCGCCGGCACCGACGCGTTCGCGGCGGTCCTCGACGACCTCACCCGCAGCCCGCTGGTGACCTCGCTCGCCTCGCGCTTCGTGACCCGGATCGTCGCCGACGTCCTGCAGACCAACCGTGCGATGGCCGAGAAGATCCCCGGCGTCGGCTCGCTCGTCTCCTTCGGCGCCAGCGCCGCGGGGAAGGTCGTCGGCGCCGCCGACAAGCAGCTCGAGGCCGTGCTCGGCGACACCGCCGCCAAGGGCGCGGCGTTCGCGATGCGCCGGCTCAACAAGATCGTCGTGGAGACGTTGCGCGACCCCGCGACCAAGGCCGCCGTCCTCGAGGTCTTCGACCTGTACGCCGACCAGCCCGTCCCCCACCTGCGCGACTCCGTCGAGCGCGAGGACGTGCACCGCATCGCCGGCCTGCTCCAGGACATCGCCATCGCCGGGGCGCCCACCGAGCCGGTGCACGCGCTCCTCGACGTCCTCGTGGACGGGCTGCTGCGCACCTACGGCACCGAGCCGGTCGGCGTCCTCCTCGACGACCTCGGCCTCGAGCGCGACCTGCTCGTGGAGCACGCGACCAGCCTCGCCGGACGCGCGATCGCGGCCGCCGAGGCGACCGGCGAGCTCGACGGCCTGGTGCGCGAGCGGCTGGCGCCGTTCTGGTCGCTGCCCGAGGTGCAGGCGATCCTGGATTCCTGAAAAGGCCACAGGTCGCCGCACCCGCGGCCGACAATCCTCAGGCCGGCCCCGACCACCGTGGCCACTTCTCTGAGGATCCCCCATGCCCCGATCCCCCCGACGACTCGCTGCGGGTCTCGCCACCGCCGCCGTCGTCACCGCCGGACTCTCCTGCCTGGCCCCGGCCACCGCCGTCCCGTCCGCGTTCCCGCGCACCCTCGACTTCACGCCCACCGACCTCGCCGCGAGCGCCGGTGAGGTCTACGCCGTCGGCTACGTCGGCGTCGACAGCGACGGCGACTACCAGTTCGACCAGGTCGACGGGTACGTCCAGGCCGCCGGCTCCGGCACCAAGGTCCACCTCGGCGCCGGCACCTGGCCCACCGCGGCCAGCGTCAGCCCCGACGGGCACACCCTCGCCGTCGTCGGCACCACCTCGCCCGACGGGCCCGTCAACGGCGGCGTCCCGACCCGCTGGACCGTCGACACCACCACCCTCGAGGTGACCGCCTCGACCCCGGTGGAGGTCGCCAACCTCTTCGACGTCGCCAGCGACGCGAGCGGCGCCTACCTCGCCGCCAGCGGCTCGTCCGGCGGCGAGGTCGTCCTCCCCGGCGGCGGCAGCGTCGCCCTCGGTGCCGACGCCCAGCCCTCCCGGATCGCCCTCACCCCTGCCGGCGACGGCACCGACGTCGTCGTCGCCGGGGTCGACTGGCAGGCCGGCGGCACCAGCATCGCCACCGTGCGCACCGTCCACGATGGCACCGCCGGCGACCCGGTCACCCTCGGCGACGAGGGCACCCCCGACCAGTGGGTCACCGGTCTCGCCGTGGACCCGGTGCGCGACCTGACCTACGTCGTCAGCGGCCGCGACGTCGAGGACGGCCCGCAGGAGTACGGACTCAACGTGCTCGGCGCCGGCGTCGACCGCTACATCCCGCTCTCCAGCCCGGTGTTCACCCTCGAGGTCTCCCCCGACGGCGAGACGGTCTACCTGCCCGGCACCGGCGTCTCGGCGTACGACGCCGACTTGCTCGACTCCTACACCGACGAGTCCCCGGCCCCCTCCGCCTACCTCGGCGGGTCCGGCTTCATCTCGATCGCCGACGTCGCCCCCTCGGGCCGCTTCTACGCCGTCCAGGACGCCGACGTGGAGACCCCCGACGGCACCGCGACCGTGACCCAGGTGCACGCCCTCGACGCGCCCGGCGCGCCCACCGGGCTCACCGCGACCGTCTCGGAGTGGGACGACGCGACGTACGTCGCCTCCTGGACCGCCCCCACCGACGCCGGTGGCGCCTCCGCCGACTCGCTGACCTACCGGATCACCCTGCAGGACCAGGCCGGCGGCGACCCGCTCGTCGCCGAGGGCTTCCTCACCGAGCAGGAGGTCGACGGCATCCTGCCCGGCCACACCTACACGCTCAGCGTGACGGCCACCAACGGGGTGTTCGCCTCGGTCCCCGCCACCACGACGATCACCGCCCCCAACCCGGTCGCGCACCCCAGCGCCGTCGCCGTCTCCGGCCGCACCGCCGTCGGCACGAAGCTCACCGCGAAGGCCACCGGCTCGTGGGCCGCGGGCACCACGCTCAGCTACGAGTGGCGCACCGACACCGGCGCCGTCGTGTCCCGTGCGTCGTCGTACACGCCGGCGGCGAGCGCCGTGGGCCGCCGGGTCCGGGTCGCCGTGACCGGCACCAAGGCGGGCTTCGCGTCCGCCACCGTGACCAGCGCGCTGAGCGCGAAGATCGTCGCCGGCACCCTGGTCGCCCCGGTCCCGGTCGTCACCGGCACCCCGAAGGTCGGGCGCACCCTCACCGCCACGCCGGGCACCTGGACCTCCGGCACCCGGCTCACCTACCGCTGGACCGCCGACGGCCGGACCATCGCCGGCGCCACCGCACGGACCTTCAAGCCCACCCGGGCGCAGGTCGGCAAGCAGCTGCGGGTGGTCGTGACGGGTACCAAGGCGGGCTACACCACCGCCGTGCGGACGAGCCGGGCGACCGCGCGGGTCGCCCGCTGAGCGGCCGCGGCTGAGACACTCGCGCTCCAACCTGAACCGAGACATCGCCAGGCAGACTCGATTCCCTACATCCTGTCTCGCGATGTCTCGGTTCGGCGTACCCTGCCCGCCATGAACGCAGCACCGGTACGCGACGAGACCAGCTCAGCAAACGACTACAGGCTCTTCCTCCACGTCGAGGACGAACAAGATGTGGTGAACCGGGTTGCCGACCAGCTCGCCTCGTGGCTGAGGGTGAAGAAGGGTTGGTCTCCTCGCCTTGATCGGAACGAGTTCGCCACCGACGGCGCCCGCGACCTGTTGACAATCCACCGTGACTCCTCGGATGGGATCGAGTTCCGGGCGCGTCTCACTGAGCAGACCGGCCGCGGGGTGTGGCGCACGCAGCTGACGGTCCAGCAACCGCGAGCGGGGCAGTCCTGGGTCGCCCTGACCGTCACCAACTCGGAGGGAAGGTGGGTCGCAGTCCCCGGACTGGCGAACTACCTCTTGGAGTCCTTGCGACTAGCTGACGGCGCCACTGTTCTGTCTCGAGAGACGCGCGTAGTCAATCCCGCTGGGGTAGACGAGCTGTTGGATGAAATCTGCGACCCGGACCGTCAGGGCCTCTATCTCGTCGCTGGCAGCCGACACGACGACATCGACTTCAAGAGTTTCACCAGCCAGGTGGAGCGGTGGAGTCGTCAGGTCAAGGGCCTCGCCCAGGTCGTCGTCCTGACGCCAGAAGCAACGGAAGCGGTCCGGGACGGCCTCGGCACTGATCACTACGTCCGCCCCTGGACCCTGCGGACGTTCTATCCCGATGTCGACCCGGCCATCGCGGCTGACGGACTGCGTCACCGCTATCTGACCCGCCAACGGCTGGTCGACGAGCCGGATGACGCGATCCAACGATTGCTCGGTCGAATCGCGCGGCGTCACGCCGCGCTCATGCCGACGCCGATGACCTACCTCACCGCCGATCGTGCCTTGAGAAGGCACGAAGACAAGCTTCTGGTCGAGGCGATCTGGGGTCAGCTCGATGATCTCGTCCCTGCGACGACGGACGAGCCGAATCTTCCTGCCTCGCCCGTGGCTCTCCCCGACGAAGTGCCCGTCACCTCGCGGCCGACGGAGGAGATCGACCGGTACCACGACCTGCTGGAGCTCGTCCGGAAGAGCCTCGGCGTCACGGAGGTCACGGCCGCCGCGCTTGACGACATCGCCGCCCGCGCACAGCACTCCGCGCAAGTCACGGCGTCGGTCGAGAAGTTCTCGAGCCTGCTCGCGGATCGACAGGGCGAGGTCGACGCTTTGAAGGTGGAGCTGGAATCGGCCCGCGATCTCTACGAAGCGATGCAGCTCGATGAGCGCATCGCCTCCGAACGAGCGAGCAAACTCGAGGACGAGGCGCGATACCTCAGGAGCCGTCTCGCTGAAGGCGGCGACCATGCCAGCGCACACGGGCTTGTCCCGGCCCACGCCTACACGTCCTACCCATCCGACTTCGACGATCTGCACTCTCGAATGCAGGAGCTCGAACCACTCGGTGTGCACTTCACGGGCAACCCCGCGCTGATGCTCGGACTCGACGAACACGACACCCTCGGCAAGTTGGTAACGACCACCTGGGACGTGCTTCTGGTCCTAGCCGACTACCTCCGCGCCCGGACGGAGGGCGACTGCGAAGCGAACGTCAAGCAATACCTGTTGAACACTCCACGTGGCTACCGGGCGATCGCACCCGGCAAGTTCGGTGAGGGCGAGACCAAAGCGACGATGGAGCGGTGGGGCGGCGAACGCCAGTTCGCCGTGCCGAAGCGTGTCCACCCAAGTGGGCGGGTCACCATGGAGGCTCACTTCAAGCTTGGACGGGTCGGCATGGTGAGTCCGCGGCTCTACTACCTCGACTGTTTCAGCACCTCCGCCGAGGTGTTCGTAGGTTATGTGGGCCCTCATCTCACGAACACGCAGTCATGAAGGCCGGCGCCGAGCTCTGAGCTCCCCGGGTAGGAGTCGAACCTACGTCGCTTGTCCTGATTCAAAGTCAGGCGGGCCCTGCCGGCAGACCAACCGGGGAATGCGGGCACCAGCCTAGGGGGCGGCGCCGGATCGGCAGGGATCGCATCGACCGGGTCGATGCGATCCCTGCCGATCGCCGTTCGTACGGCTCAGGCGTTGGGCACCAGGCAGAGCAGGACGTCCTGCTTGGTGAACTCGATCGGCTGCCCGGGGTTCGCGCACTTCGCCCCCGCCTTGCCGACCGAGGCGATCTTGACGACCGTGGACTCGTTCTTCGAGGCGGCGCAGTCGACCTTGGACTCGTCCGAGGTGTCGAAGCAGTCGCCCTTCTTGGCGTCGAGGATCAGGCAGAGCTCGACGATCGAGCCGCCGCCGGAGCCGCGCGAGACCCGGTACGACGTCTCGCCCGGGCCGCAGTTGCCGTCGTCGGCGACGACCTTGTGGCTGGACTCGGCGGTGCCGCAGGTGGCGTCGATCGGCTTGTCGTTGGCACCGTCCTTCTCGAAGTGCACGCACTCACCGACGTCGGGCGCCTGGGCCTGCTCGATCTTGTCCTCGCCCTTCGACCGCACGAAGTAGATGCCGAGGGCGACCACGATGGCCAGCCCGATGCCGCCGAGCTTGGTCAGGATGCTCTTTCCCATGGGGTGGGTCCCTTTCCGAGTGAAGGGCGTTCCGAGCCACCCTCGAGCAGTGTCGGCTCACCCTAGAGCAGGCCGACCCCCACGGTCAGCGCAGGAGATCACGTCCGATAACCATCCGCTGGATCTGGTTGGTGCCCTCGAAGATCTGGGTGACCTTGGCGTCGCGCATCATCCGCTCGACGGGGTACTCCCGCGTGTAGCCGTTGCCCCCCAGCACCTGCACCGCGTCGGTCGTCACCCGCATCGCCGCGTCGGTGGCGGTCAGTTTGGCGATCGAGGCCTGCCGCGAGAACGGACGGCCGGCGTCCTTGAGCCGCGCCGCATGGAGGTACGACGCGCGGGCGCGCTCCACGTCCGCCGCCATGTCGGCGAGCAGGAACTGCATCCCCTGGAACTCCCCGATCGCGCGGCCGAACTGCTCGCGCTCCTTCGCGTACGCGACGGCGTACGCGAGCGCCCCCTGGGCGATGCCGGTGGCGACGGCGGCGATGCCGAGGCGGCCGGCGTCGAGGGCGGAGAGGGCGACCCGCATGCCGGCGCCCTCCTCCCCCACGAGCTGCGCCGCCGGGACCCGGGCGCCGTCGAAGAGGACCTGGGTGGTGACGTCGCAGTGCAGGCCCATCTTCTTCTCGGGCGCACCGAAGGTCATGCCCTCGGTGCCGTCGGGGACGACGAAGGCGGACAGCCCGCGCTTGGGGTCCTCGGAGGTGCGGGCGAAGAGGATGTAGTAGTCGGCGCAGGAGCCGTTGGAGATCCACTGCTTGGTGCCCTTGACGACGTAGTCGTCGCCGTCGCGGACGGCGGCGGTGCGGATGCCGCTGACGTCGGAGCCGGCCTGCGGCTCCGACAGGCAGTAGGCGCCCAGCCAGTCGCCGGACAGCATCCGGGGCAGCCACGCGTCGCGCACGTCGGCGGAGGCGTTCGCCGCGACGACGGTCGCGGTGAGCGCGTGCACGGAGACGCCGACACCGACGCTGGGCCAGGCGGTCGCGATCTCCTCGACGACCTGCAGGTACACCTCGTAGGGCTGTCCCCCGCCGCCGACCTCCTCGTCGAAGGGCAGGCTCAACAGGCCGGCGCGCCCCAGCAGCCGGTACGCCGCCTCCGGGAACTCCGCGCGCTCCTCGGCCTCCGCGACCTGAGGCGCCAGCTCCTTGGTGGCGAGCTCGCGGGCGAGGCCGAGCAGCTCCTCGGCCTCCTCGGTGGGCAGCAGTCGTTCGACGTTCGTGGGCATGCTCGCAACCTAGTCGCTGGGACGCCGAGCACCACCCTCGTCAGTAGGTGAGCGGGACCCAGTCGTCGACGTCGTACCGGCCGTTGGTCTGCAGGGTCACCGACTGGATGCCGACGGGCCGTCCGTCGCGGTAGGTGATGAGCGCGACGCCGGCCGCCCGGCGCAGCTTGCTGCCGATCGCGATGGCGTACGCCGCGCCACCGGTCGTGCCGACGGTGTAGGTCCACCCGACCTTCCCGTCGGGGCCGGTCACCTCGGTCGGTCCGTCCTGGACGTGGGTGTGCCCGCCGACGACGAGGTCGACGCAGCCGCGCGCGAGGGCCTGGTCGCCGAAGTCGGCGTCGTGGACGAGCAGGGTGCCGACCCGGTCGCCGCGCTCGTCGGCGTCGCAGACGGCCTCGGTGAGCCGGTCGGCGACCTCGGCGGAGGACAGCCCCTTCTCGTCGCGCCAGTTGCCGAGGCCGCTGGAGCGCGGGTCGTCGACGCCGAGGATCCGTGAGCCGCCCGGGCCGGGGAGCACGGTGCCGTCGAAGTAGCGCCAGCCCTGCTCCGTCATGTGCTCGCGCACGAAGGAGCCGTTGTCGTGGTTGCCGGCGACGGCCCACCGGTCGTCGAGGTCGCCGAAGGCGGCGGACACCGAGTCGAGGGAGAACGCCTCCCAGCGCTCGCCGGTGGAGGTGTCGTCCCCGGCGTCGAGGACGGCGCTCGCCCCGGCCCGGTCGCCGATGGCGCGCGCCACCTCGTCCATGCCGACGTTGAGGTGACGGTCGGAGACGAGCAGGGCGACGGTCTCGTCGTCGGCGGGCTCCCGCAGGTCCAGCTCCGCCGCGTCCTGCGCCGCGCGGGAGTAGAACGCCTGCCCCTGCTGGTAGGAGCTGACCGCGCTCGCGATCAGCCGCTGGGTCTCCTCGGTCGTGACGTCGCCCATGATCTCCACGTCGCGGGCCTCGTCGGGCAGCGGCACCTCGTCGCCGACGAAGTCCGCGAGGGACTCCCAGCGCTGCGGCAGCGGCTCCTGCCGGCCCCACGTCAACGGGGCGACCAGGGCCACGACCAGCAGCAGCACTGCCAGCACGGCGATGGTCCCCTGCCCGGACGGTACGGCGCGCAGCAGGCTGCGCCAGCGCTCGCCGCCCACCAGCAGCGCGACCACGAACGGCAGCGCCGCCAGGGCCGCCCCCTGGACCAGCGCCGCGATCGCCATCGTGCGCACCGTCCGCTCGACCACCGCGACCTGGCCCTCGGGCTGGGAGGCGATGGCGGCGTACCGCGCGGTCAGCTCCTGCAACGAGGTGGTGTCGGTCTTGCCGAGCTCGATCTCCAGGCCCAGGCGGGAGCCGGAGGGGGCGCGGAGGTCCGGGAGGACCGGGCCGGTGCGCAGCACCACGTCACCGGAGAAGTCCGGGCTGATCGTCGCCTCGTGGCTGGCGAGGTCGACGGTGCGCTCGCTGCCGGCGAACACCACCGCCGCGATCGCCAGCGCGAGGGCGGCCCACACCACGGCGCCGAGGCCGAGCCTCAGCAGCCGGAGGGGACGTCCGGGAGCCATGGGCTACCTGCGCGCGCGGGCCTCGGCGACGGCGTACAGGGCCACCGAGGCGGCGACACCGGCGTTGAGGGACTCCAGCACGCCGGCCATCGGGATCGACAGCAGCCGGTCGCAGCTCTCGGCGACCAGGCGCGAGAGGCCGTCGCCCTCGGAGCCGACCACGATCACCAGCGGCCCGAGCGCGAGGTCGTCGTCGGCCACCAGCTCCGGCAGGGTGAGGTCGCCGTCGGCCGCGAGGCCCACCACGAACAGCCCGGCCTCCTGGTACGCCTTGATCTGGCGGGTCAGGTTGACCGTCTGCGCGACCGGGCAGCGTGCCGCCGCGCCGGCGGAGGTCTTCCACGCCGAGGCGGTCATGGAGGCCGCACGACGCTCGGGGATGACCACGCCGTGCGCGCCGAACCCGGCGGCACTGCGCACGATGGCGCCGAGGTTGCGGGGGTCGGTGATCGAGTCGAGCATGACCACCAGCGGCTTCTCGCCGGCCTCGTCCGCCGCGTCGAGCAGGTCGTCGGGGTGGGCGTACTCGTACGCCGGGATGCGGGCGGCGAGACCCTGGTGCACCGCACCGTCGGTGAGCCGGTCGAGCTCGCCGCGGCTGACCTCGAGCAGGCCGATGCCGTGCTCGGCGGCGAGACGGAACACCTCGCGCAGCCGGTTGTCGCGCTCGGCACCCTCGGCGACGTACACCGCCGTCACCGGCACCCGCTCGCGCAGCGCCTCCACCACCGGGTTGCGCCCGGCGATCCACTCCGCGTCGCCGCTCTTGCGGCGCGAGCGCGGGCCGTTGCCGGCGCGCTTCTCCGCACGCTTCTTCGCCTCGGCGATCTTGTGCGCCTTGTGCCACTCCCGGTCGGTGGCCTTCGGCGTCGGGCCGCGCCCCTCGAGGCCGCGCCGGACCTGGCCGCCGGAGCCGCCGGCGTTCTTCTTGCTCTGCTTGCGCACCGCGCCTCGGCGCGAGGAATTGCCGGCCATCTCAGCTCACCGTCCAGGTCGGTCCGTCGGGGGTGTCGGTGATCTCGATGCCGGCCGCCTTGATGCGGTCGCGGATCGCGTCGGCACGCGCCCAGTCCTTGTCCGCACGCGCTTGCGTGCGCTCGTCCAGCAGTCCGGCGACCAGGGCGTCGACCGCCGCGGTCAGCCGCTCCTCGGCGCCCGAGCCGCGCGCGCTCGCCCAGGCCGGGTCGGCCGGGTGGACGCCGAGCACGTCCAGCATCGCCGCGACGGCACCGGCCGTCGCGGTCACGTCCTCGCCGGCGGCGAGCAGGCGGTTGCCCTCGCGCACGGCGTCGTAGAGCACGGCGACCGCGGCCGGCGTACCCAGGTCGTCGTCCATGGCGGCCGCGAACGCCTCCGGCAGCTCGCCGGCGGCCGGCGCACCGGCCCGGTCGAGGAAGGAGACGATCCGCTGGTAGCCCGCGGCCGCCTCGTCGAGCGCCTCGAAGGAGAACTCCACGTGCGAGCGGTAGTGCGCGGCGACGATGTAGAACCGCAGCTCCGCGCCGCTCACCCGCTGCAGCACCGAGGGGATGCTCAAGGTGTTGCCCAGCGACTTGCTCATCTTCTCGCCAGCGGTGGTGATCCACGCGTTGTGCATCCAGTACGACGCGAAGGCGCCGCCCGCCGCACGCGACTGGGCCTGCTCGTTCTCGTGGTGCGGGAAGCGGAGGTCGACGCCGCCGCCGTGGATGTCGAAGGCCTCCCCGAGGTACTTGCCGGCCATCGCCGAGCACTCGATGTGCCAGCCCGGGCGGCCCCGGCCCCACGGGCTCGGCCAGCTCGCCGTCTCCGGCTCGGAGTCCTTGCGCCCCTTCCACAGGGCGAAGTCGCGCGGGTCGCGCTTGCCGCGCGGGTCGGCGTCGGTCGCCGGCTCCATGTCGTCGACGCCCTGGCGGGTCAGCTCGCCGTACGCCGGCCAGGAGCGGACGTCGAAGTAGACGTCCCCGCTGCCGTCGGCCGCCGGGTAGGCGTGCCCGCGCTCGATGAGCCGCTCGATGAGCACGATCATCTCCGGCACGTGCCCGGTCGCCGCGGGCTCGTAGGTCGGCGGGGCGACGTTGAGCGCGGCGTACGCCTTGTCGAGCTCGATCTTCATCGCGTAGGCGAGGTTGTACCAGGGCCGGCCCTGGTCGGCGGCCTTCGCGAGGATCTTGTCGTCGATGTCGGTGATGTTGCGGATGAAGGTGACCTCGAAGCCGCGGTGGCGCAGCCAGCGCTGGAGCACGTCGAAGTTCACCGCCGAGCGCACGTGCCCGACGTGGGGCTCGCTCTGCACCGTCAGACCGCACACGTACAGACCCGCCTTGCCCTCCCGCAGGGGCACGAAGTCACGGACTTCGCGGGTCGACGAGTCGTATAGCCGGATGCTCACCGGGTCAGTCTAGGGATCGGCGGGGTGAGCGGGCGCATCGTCGGGCCGAGCGCGCTTGTAACTCGGTGTTCGTGCCACTGCCACGGTGTCCTGACCGGTCAGGAGTCCCCGGTAGTGGCACGAACACCGAGTTACAAGAGCGCTCAGACGCCGTACCCGCCGTCCACGTCCAGCTTCTGCCCGGTCACGAACCCCGCCCGCGGGGACGCGAGGAAGCAGACCGCCTCCGCGACGTCGGCCGCGTTGCCGAAGCGCCGCAACGGGATGTTGCCGCGGGTCACCTCCAGCGCCCGCTCGTCCAGCTCGCCGGAGGTGATCAGCCGCTCGGCCATCCCGTCGGTGAGCATGCCGGGGCCGACGGCGTTGACCCGTACGCCGAACCGGCCCTCCTCGGCGGCCAGCCCGCGCACCAGCGCCTCCACCGCGGCCTTGGGTGCGGCGGAGAGACCGTCACGGACGGGGAAGCGGGTGGTGGCGGCGGTGGTGACGGCGGTGAGCGAGCCCCGGGCCTCGCGCAGGAACGGCAGCGCGGCGTGGGCGACCGCGAAGAAGCCGGCCGCGTCCACGGCGAGCTGGTCGGCCATGTCGCCCGGGTCGACCCGGGAGAGGTGGACCATCGGCACGTGCGGCCCGGCGGCGTACACCACGGTGTGGAGCCCGCCCAGCTCGGCTGCGGCGTGCCCGACGACCCGCGGCACCTCGGCGGTCTCGGCCAGGTCCAGCCCGTACGACGCCACGCCGACGTCGACGGGCCGCGAGCGGTGGGTCACCGCGACGCGGGCACCGCGGGCGAGGAGCAGCTCGGCGATCGCCCTCCCCAGGCCGCCGGAGCCGCCGACGACGAGCGCGCCGCCGGGCAGCGGGGAGAAGTCGAGGGGCTCAGTCACGCTCAGGCCTTCGCGGTGACGTCGATGGTGTGCCAGCCGGTGGCGCCGTCGGGGAGGACGTCGGCGATCGCGCCGGTCTGCACGTTCCCCTCCAGGTCGACGGCCCGCACCCGGATCTGGTGCTGGCCCTCGTCGAGGCGCAGCATCCGGCGCCACTGCACCCAGGTGTCGGTGTTGGCGGCGTGCGCCAGCTGCGCCTCCTGCCACGCCCCGCCGTCGAGCTGGACCTCCACCTTGGAGATGCCGGTGTGCTGGAACCAGGCGAGGCCGGCGCAGAGCACGTCGCCGGCGGGGACGTCGCCCTGGTCCGGTACGTCGATGCGGGAGGCGATCTTGACCGGCCCCTGCTCGGCCCAGCCCTTCTCCGTCCAGTACGCCGTGACCCGGTCGAAGGTCGTGACCTCCATGTCGACGACCCACTTGGTCGCCGAGACGTAGCCGTAGAGGCCGGGCACGATCGTGCGGACCGGGAAGCCGTGCTCGATGGGCAGCGGCTCGCCGTTCATGGCGACGGCGAGCATCGCGTTGCGGTCGTCCATCATCGCGGCGAGCGGGGTGCCGCAGGTCCAGCCGTCGTCGGAGGTCTGCAGCACGGCGTCCGCGTCCGGGTGCGGCCCGGCCTCGGCGAGGATCCCGGCCAGACGCACGCCGCTCCACCAGGCGTTGCCGACGAGCTCGCCCCCGACCGGGTTGGACACGCAGTTGAGCGTGATCCAGTCCTGGGTGATCTCGCGCGACACGAGCTCCCGGTAGGTCAGGGTGATCTCGCGCTCGACCATCCCGTGGATCCGGATCGTCCAGTCGGCGGGCTCGATGGCGGGCTTGATGAACGTCGTGTCGATCAAGTAGAAGTTGTCGCTCGGCGTCTCCCACGGCGCCAGGCCGTCGATGGTCAGCTCCACCCCGTCCGGTACGACGGGCGCGGTCACCCCCTCGATCCGCAGCAGCCGGCGGCTCGCCTCCGCCTTGCGGCGGGCGCTGCCCGCGACCCGGCCCACGAGACCGGCCGCGGCGGCGAGGGCGGCCGCACCGCCGACGGCGACGAAGAAGTGCCGGCGGGTGTGGGTGGGCTCGGGTCCAGGACCCTCGCCCTCGACGAGCTCCCAGCGGCGCAGCCACTCGGCCAGCACCGCGAGCACGACGACCCAGCACAGCAGCCCGACGACGACCGGGACGTAGTCGGTCAGCGCCGGGGTCGGCTTGGTGGCGACGGCGAGGAAGGCGATCCCGGCCAGCACGACGTACCCGGTCACGGCGACCCACCAGCGACGACGGGCCGCCCGTCCCAGCAGGGCGAAGACCAGGCCGAGGATCACCAGGATGCCGACCACCAGGACGGTCTTGTCGTCGCGGTCGAAGGTGTTGATCGCCCACTTCACGACCGCGCCGGGCGTCAGCGCGGTGACGCCCTCGGCGACCGCGACGACCGGCGACTCCCGCACGTGCAGCAACGCGGCCGCGGCGTAGCTCATGGCCAGGCCGAGGGCGCCGGCCACCAGGCCGGACAGTGCCCACCAGGCGCGGGGAGTCCTCACACCGGTGATTCTTCCTCAGGCATGATCGCTGCGTGAACACAACCGGCATCCGGGTCGGCATCGGCTCCGACGTCCACCGTCTCGTCCCGCGCGCCGCGGACGGCCCGCCGCTCGCCCTCGGCGGGCTGCTGTGGCCCGACGAGGACGTCGTCCTGGAGGGGCACTCCGACGCCGACGTGGCCGCTCACGCCGCCTGCGACGCGCTGCTCTCGGCGACCGGGCTGGGCGACCTGGGCAGCAACTTCGGCACGGCCGAGCCGCAGTGGTCGGGCGCGAGCGGCGCCGCCCTGCTCGGCGAGACCCGGCGCCGGGTCGAGGCGGCCGGTTTCACCATCGTCAACGTCGCCGTGCAGGTGATCGGCAACCGCCCGAAGATCGGGCCGCGCCGCGCCGAGGCCCAGGAGGCGCTGTCCGGGGTCCTGGGCGCCCCCGTGTCGGTGTCCGCCACGACGACCGACGGGCTCGGCCTGACCGGCCGGGGGGAGGGCGTCGCGGCGATCGCGACCGCGCTGGTCGCCGGCTGAGGATCTCGGGTACCAGACTGCGACACGCTGTCGCAGACGGCGCCCGGCGTGGCAGGGTGGCGGGGTGAGCGAGCACACCGTGATCACCGAGGACGGTCTCCGGGTCCACGTCACCGTGCGCGGTCGCGACGACGCACCACTGACGGTGCTGCTGTCGCACTGCTGGACGGCCGAGGAGTCGGACTGGCACTACCAGGTCACCGACCTGCTGGCCCGTTACGGGCGCGACATCCGGATCATCACCTGGGACCACCGCGGCCACGGCCGCTCGGACCGGGCCACCGAGGCGCAGTGCACCATCCCGCACCTGGCCCGCGACCTCGGGCTGGTCGTCGACACCTACGCCCCCGAGGGCCCGCTCGTCGTCGCCGGCCACTCGGTCGGCGGGATGACGCTGACCGCGATCCCCGAGGAGCGCCCCGACCTGGTGCCCCGGATCGTCGGCGCGCTCTTCGTCAGCACCACCAGCGGCGAGCTGAGCAAGGTCACCCTCGGCCTGCCCGCCGCGGCGGGCGCGCTGCTGCGCGACCGGCTGCCGTTCATCCTGGCCAACCGGTCCCGGATGCTCAGCCGAACCCGCCGGGAGAAGTACCCCGTCATCGAGCGCCAGATCGCGCGCCGCTTCCTCTTCGGCACCCCCGCCCGCCCGCGCGACGTCGGGCACGTCGTCGACCAGCTCGTGCACGCCTGGCCCGAGACCATGTCCGGCTTCTTCCGCGACATGATGGAGCACGACCGGATCGGCAACCTGGCCGCCTTCGACGACATCGCCACCACCGTCCTCGTCGGCAGCCGCGACCTGCTCACCCCGCCCGAGCACGCCGGCAAGATCGCCCAGGGCATCCGCGGCGCCCGCCTCCTCGTCGCCCCCGGCGCCGGGCACTACCTGCCCTTCGAACGCCGCGAGCTCGTGTCCGACGAGCTCTGCACGCTCGTCGACCGCGCGCTGGACCGGATCGCCGCCCAGCCGGTCACCGCGTCGGTGACCGAGTCGGGCACCGCGCGGGTGCGCGGGAAGCACCGCGCCAAGGCCTGAGCGAGGCTAGGCCGCGGCGCTCTTCCGGCCGCCGATCAGCACGACGCCCTCGACCACCTTCACGTCGTACGCCGGGACGGTGACGTGGCTGTCGTCGAGACACCTGCCGGTGCGCAGGTCGAAGGCGTGCCGGTGCGCGGGCGAGGCCACGAAGGGCGTCTCCCCCCGCCGCCCCACGATCCCGCGGGAGATCCCGCCCGCCGTGTGCCGGGCGAAGGGATCGTGGTTGCCGAGCGCGTAGATCGCGTCGTCGCCCGTGCGGAAGATCGCGATCGCCTGGCCGTGCACGAGCGCCGTCACCCCCCGGTCGACCTCGAGCTCGACCATCCGGCACACCGGCTGCCACTCCTCCGCGGCCACGGGACCCGTCATGCAGCGAACGTAGGGTCCGTCTGTTCTCGGGGAGGTTTCGCTGTGTAACAGCCACGAAAACGCTTCCGGGCGTCCTCACGCCCGAGCAGGCCCGAGCGGGGCCGGGCGAGCAGAGGTCGTCTCGCTACGCTCACCCCGTGAGCACGCCCCCCACCGCCGCCGTGGTCGTCCTCGGCGCGGGGAGCGGCACCCGCGTGGGCGCCGAGGTCAACAAGGTGCTGCTGCCCCTGCGCGGCACCCCGCTGCTGGCGTGGTCGGTGCGCACCGCCCTGGCCGTGCCCGGCGTCGACCCCGTCGTCGTGGTCTGCCGGGCCGGGGAGCGCGCTGCCGTCGGCGAGGCGCTGCTGCCCGTCGTCGGCGAGCGCGAGGTGCTGCTCATCGACGGCGGCGCCACCCGCCAGGCCTCCGAGCAGGCCGCTCTCGACCTGCTCGCCCCCCGCGTCGCCGCCGGGGGCGTCGACGTGGTCGCGATCCACGACGGCGCCCGGCCGCTCGCCGAGGTCGCCCTGTTCGAGGCGGCGATCGCCACCGCCCGGGCGTACGGCGGCGCGGTACCCGCCCACGAGCTCGCCGGCCTGCTGCCGCGCGACCCCACGGCCGAGCCTTCGCCGGGCGGTCCCGGCACGCGCCTGGTGGGCGTGCAGACGCCGCAGGCGTTCCGGGCGGCGCCGCTGCTGGCGGCCTACGCCGCGGCCGGCGCCGCGGGCTTCGACGGCACGGACACCGCCGCTGCCTTCGAGGCCTTCGCGCCGGCGGAGCTCTCGATCCGGGCGGTCGCGTCGGGGCCGGGCAACCTGAAGGTCACCTTCGCCGAGGACCTGGCTGTCGCGGAGCGCCTGCTGCGCTGAGCCGCGCCGTCAGCGCGGGTCGGTGAGCGCCTCGAGGACGGCGATGTCCTCGTCGTCCGCGACCCGGCGGGCCTCGGGGGGCGCCTCGGCGAGGACGACCCGGTCGACGCCGTACCGCTCCCGCAGCGCCGTCACCAGCGCCACGAACTCCGTCGACGGCAGCGGGCCGCCGTCGCCGAGCAGGTCGGCCACCACGGCGGGCGGCAGGACCACGGGCGAGCAGACGGCGACCAGGCCGTCGCGGTCGACGGTGGTGCCGAGCACGTCGCCGGCGGCCTCCTTGACGGTGTCGGTGACGGGGCGGACGCCCACGACGACGACGTCCTCGACGCTCGCCCGGTCCGCGCACCGTGCCAGGAAGTCCGGCGGGGTCATCGGGCACAGCGGGTCGTGCAGCAGCAACGCCTCACCCCGCTCGGCGACCACGGACCACGCCAGGGTGAGGTCCACGAGCTCGATCCCGGCCTCGCCGGCGGCCCAGGCGGCGGCCGCGACCAGGGACTCGCCGTGGATCAGGTGGAAGGGGAGGGCGCCGCGGCCCTCCTCGACGACGGCCCCGGAGACCGGGACCGAAATGTCGACGACGTCATACGGATGGGGGTTCATCAGAGCCCCACCGTATGACGTCGTCGATCAGCCTCAGGAGGCGAGGACCTCGTCGAGAATCGTCTCGGCCTTGTCCTCGTTGGTGTTCTCGCACAGGGCGAGCTCGGAGACCAGGATCTGGCGAGCCTTGGCGAGCATCCGCTTCTCGCCGGCCGACAGCCCGCGGTCGCGCTCGCGGCGCCACAGGTCGCGCACGACCTCGGCCACCTTCATGACGTCGCCACTGTGGAGCTTCTCGAGGTTCGCCTTGTAGCGCCTCGACCAGTTGGTCGGCTCCTCGACGTGCTCGGCCCGCAGCACTCCGAAGACCCGGTCCAGCCCGTCCTTGTCCACGACATCCCGAACACCCACGAGATCGAGGTTGTCGGCCGGCACGCGGACCACGAGGTCCTGCTGGGCGACAATCCGAAGCACGAGGTACTGCCGTTCCTGGCCCTTGATCGTCCGCATCTCGATGTTCTCGATGACAGCGGCCCCGTGATTGGGGTAGACGACCGTTTCGCCGACGGTGAAAGTCATATGAGCAAAACCCCTTCCTAGGGTCACCTATCCTACCACGCTCCGAAGCCTTCTCAGAATGCGTTTGCGCAGGTCAGGGCCGTTATCAGCGGCTTGACAACCCGGGTGAGGTGTGTTTCCGGCGCACGGTGGTGCTGTGGGGCAGGTCACCCGGAGGGAGGAGGACGGCGCGACCGGGCTCCCCCGCGTCGTACCGATGTGGGAAGGGGACCGATCGGCGGGCCCGCCCCCGGCGGGGCGTGCGGTGTTCCATACTGCTCGCCATGGCGAAGACGCAGCGCTGGCGGCGCGGCCGCTCTGCCGGGGAGGGAACAGGCCCGGGCACCGAGGGCACGCAGGTCGGGGAGGTCGAGGAGACCGACGCGGCCGCCGAGACCGAGCCCGCGGAGACCGGCGAGGAGCCCGACGCGGGGGACGGCGCGCTCGAGGCCGACCTCGACCCGGACCCGGCGACCGACCTGGACGAGCCCGCGGACGAGTCCGACGAGGAGCTCCTCGAGGAGTCCACCGAGGGCGACGAGGAGGACGAGGAGGACGAGGAGGACGAGGAGGACGAGGAGGCGGTCGAGGAGCTGGACGAGCTCGAGGAGGAGCCGACCGACGACCTCGAGGACGTCCCGCCCGCCCTGCCGGCGGCAGGTCGCTCCCGCTTCCTCGACCGCAGCGTCGCGGTCCAGCTGCTCCAGGCCGCCCACGCCAAGCAGGCGATCACCACCGCCCTCGCGATGGCCCTGGCGGCCGCGGTCTCCGGGCGCCCGGCCCGCGAGACCGCCGTCGTGCTGGTGACCGTGCTCGTCGGCCAGACGATCCTGGGCTGGCACAACGACATCGTCGACCGGCAGCGCGACAAGGCGCACGGACTGACCGGGAAGCCGGTCGCCATGGGCCGGCTCTCCACCGACACGCTCTGGTACGCCCTGCTGGTCGCCGCCCTGCTGCTCGTGCCGCTGGCGATCACCACCGGCATCAAGGCGGGCTGCCTCTACCTGGCCTCGGTCGCGATCGGCCTGCTGGGCAACGTGCTGCTGCGCACCGGCTTCTTCTCCTGGTGGTCCTGGGCGGCGTCGTTCGCACTGCTGCCGGCGTACCTCTCCTTCGGGGGCTGGGGCGGCCAGGCGGAGGGCAACCCGCCGGAGACCTCCATCGTGGTGCTCGCGGCGCTGCTCGGCATCGGCGTGCACTTCACCCGGGCGGTGTGGGGGCTGGTGGCCGACCACGAGGACGGCTGGACCTACCTGCCGCTCAAGCTGGGGCTGAAGATCGGCGCGACCCGGCTGCTCGCGCTGTCGACGGTCTACACGGTCGTCATCGTCGTCCTGCTGGCGGTGGCGGGCGCGAAGGTCGGCCTCAGCCGCTGACCGGTCTGCCATCCGTCCCGGGGGAGCCCGGGCGGTCGGTGACCGCTAGAGTGAGGCCGCTCGACCACCCGGTTCCACCGGCCGCCCCGCGGCCGACCACGACAGACCAGCGGAGGCCTGCCGACATGCCCCACCTGCGCCCGACTGCGATCGCCGGACTGCTCCTGGCAGCCGTGTCGTCCGTGACGCTCTCCTCCTGCGGCTTCGACTACCCGACCGACCGGGTGAACACGATCGCCGCGGGCCAGAACAACCGGGACCACTCGGTCGACGCGCTCGGCATCCGCGTGTACGCCACCACCCAGGGCGAGGGCCGCCTGATCGGCGCGCTGGCCAACAACCTCGACGACGCCGCCTCGCTGGACGAGGTGACCTCCCCCGACGGCGTCTTCACCGCGGCGAAGTTCGCCCCGGTCGAGGTCCCCGGCGGCGGTGGCGTCAACCTCACCGACGGCGACCCGATCCAGCTGACCGGCGACTTCACCGCCGGCGACTTCATCACCGTCCAGCTGGGCTTCAGCACCGGCGAGACCGCGACCCTCGACGTCCCGGTCGTGAAGAACTGCTTCCAGTACACCGCCGTCCCGACGCCGTCGGCCTCCGCGCAGGGCGAGGGCGAGCAGGAGGGTGACGCCGCCGACGCGGCCGCCGACGAGGAGAGCTCGACCGCGATCGAGCCGTCCGCCGAGGAGAGCGCCGCGGGCGAGGAGGCCCACGGCGAGGGGCACGCCGACGACACGGGCGACGCCACCTTCAACTGCGCCGACGAGGCGCCGGCTCCCGCGGGCGAGCACTGATGACGTTCACCCTCGTCCTGCTCCGCCACGGCGAGAGCGAGTGGAACGCCAAGAACCTGTTCACCGGCTGGGTCGACGTCGCGCTGACCGAGAAGGGTCGCGGCGAGGCCGTCCGCGGCGGTGAGCTGCTCCGCGAGGCCGGCATCCTGCCCGACGTCGTGCACACCTCGCTGCAGCGCCGCGCGATCAACACCGCCGCGCTCGCGCTCGACGCGGCCGACCGTCACTGGATCCCGGTCCGCCGGTCGTGGCGCCTCAACGAGCGTCACTACGGCGCATTGCAGGGCAAGGACAAGGCCCAGATCCGCGAGGAGTACGGCGAGGAGCAGTTCATGCTCTGGCGGCGCTCGTTCGACGTACCGCCCCCGCCGCTCGACGACGACGACGAGTACTCCCAGGCCGGGGACCCCCGCTACGCCGACCTCGGCGACGAGCTCCCCCGCGCCGAGGCGCTGAAGCAGGTCATCGACCGGCTGCTGCCCTACTGGGAGGCCGGCATCGTGCCCGACCTGCGCGCCGGCAGCACGGTGCTGGTCGCGGCGCACGGCAACAGCCTGCGCGCGATCGTCAAGCACCTCGACGGGGTCAGCGACGCCGACATCGCCGGGCTCAACATCCCCACCGGCATGCCGCTGGTCTACGAGCTCGACGAGGACACCCTGGCGCCCACCGTCCCCGGTGGCCGCTACCTCGACCCGGAGGCCGCCGCGGCCGCCGCGGCCGCGGTCGCCAATCAGGGCCGCTGAGCCCTCCCGGAGAGTCGTGTGCCCGAGATCCCGTCCTGACGGGGTCTGAGGCACACGACCCCGCACCGGCACCGGGATCTGTGGAGAACCGGACGGGCAGGTTCGGCGCACCCACGGGCGCGGGCAGGGAACGGGGGTGCACCCCGAGATCCTCGCCCTCGCGGCCGGCCAGTGCGGCCTCCTCGCGCGCTGGCAGCTGACCCCGCTCGGGTTCGACGGGGACCACGTCGAGCGCCAGATCCGAGCCGGGCGCGGGAGGTCGCGCAGTGGACCGCCGACCTGCGCCGGGCGCGGCGGCTGACCGGCGCCGACCGGATCGTGGTGCGCGCCTCGGCCTTCGAGGTCCGCCACGAGCCCGAGGAGGTCGCCCGCGACCTGGTCGCGCTCGGCGTTCCTCCGCTCGGGGCGAGGTCGTGTGCCTGAGACCCCGGGATCACGAGGTCTCCGGAACACGACCCCCAGGAGGGGACCGGGACTCAGCCCGCCAGCACCCCGTCGGCCACCACGGCCAGCATCGCGGAGGCGGCGGCGGGCTCGAGCTCGCTGTTGTCGACGACCGCGGCGACGCCGCCGACGAGGCGGCACAGCTGCAGCGCGTCGACGTCGGCGCTCAGCGCGCCCTCGGCGGCGAGCGTGTCGATGACCCGCTGGTTGGCGGTGAGGTAGGTGCGGCACTTCGCGGCGAAGGGCGAGCCCTCGTCGCCGAGCGCGCTGGTGATCCGCCAGGCCGCGCCCTTGTGGCGGGTGAGGAACTCGACGTACGCCTCGAACCAGGCGAGCAGCCGCTCCCGCGGGCTGCCCTCGCCGGCGAGGGCCTTCTCCGCGGCGGCGTTCACGGTCTCGACCCAGGCCTGGATGGCGGCGTCGTAGAGCGCCTCCTTGGTCGGGAAGTGGCGGTAGAGCGTGCCCACGCCGACGCCGGCGGTCTTGGCGACCTCGTCCATGGAGACCGCCTCGAAGCCCTTCTCCCGGAAGAGCTGGCGGGCGATGTCCGCGATGCGCTCACGGTTGCGGACGGCATCGGCACGCAATCGAGTCACCTGTTCCCTTGCTAAACGGAGACACTCTCCGTATCGTGGAGGACTAACCGGAGTCATCCTCCGATAAGTGTACGTCGGCCTTCCCGGCCAGAACAGGACACCACCCTTGTCTTCCACCACGCTCCGCCCCGCACCCGGTCCCGCGACCGCTCCGGCAGCCGCCCGGACCACCACCGCCACGGGCCTCTTCATCGTCCTCCTCGCCCAGCTCATGCTGGTCCTCGACTCCGCCGTGATGAACGTCGGACTCCCCCACATCGCCAGTGACCTCCACTTCGGCGCCGCGTCGCTGTCGTGGGTGCTCAACGGCTACGCCCTCGCCTTCGGCGGGCTGCTGCTGCTCGGCGGCCGGCTCGGCGACGTGCTCGGCCGGCTCTCGGTCTTCTGGGTCGGGCTCGCCGTCTTCACGCTCTTCTCGCTCCTCGGCGGCCTGGCCACCGAGCCGTGGATGCTGGTGACCGCCCGCGCCCTCCAGGGCGTCGGTGCCGCCATCGCCGCGCCCTCGGTGCTCGCCCTGATCACCACGACCGCCCGCGACGAGGCCGCCCGCAACAGGGCCCTCGCCCTCTTCACCGCCGTCTCCTCCGGCGGCGCCGCGCTCGGCATGCTGCTCGGCGGCGTCCTCACCGACCTGCTGTCGTGGCGCTGGACCCTCTTCATCAACGTCCCGATCGGCATCGCGGTGCTGCTCACCGTCCGCCGCTACGTCGCCGACACCCCCCGCCGCCCCGGCCGCTTCGACGTCGTCGGCGCGATCACCTCGACCGGTGCCGCCGCCACCCTGGTGTGGACGCTCATCAAGGCGCCCGAGCACGGCTGGGCCTCCGCGCCGACGATCATCGGCTTCGCCGTGGCCGCGGTCCTCGCGGTCGTCCTGGTCGTCACCGAGGCCCGGCACAGCCACCCGCTGCTCCGCCTCGGCCTGCTCCGCAGCCGCAGCCGGGTCGCGACGCTGGTGACCATGGCCGCGCTGTACGGCGGGATGCTGGCCACCTTCTTCCTGATGGTCCAGTACTTCGAGGAGGACCTCGGCTACGGCCCGCTGCAGACCGGCTTCGCCTTCCTGCCGATCCCGCTCAGCGTGTTCACCATGTCGCGGATCACGCCGCGGCTGGTCGCCCGCTTCCGCCAGCCGCCGATCATCGTCGCCGGCGCACTCGGCGTGCTCGCCAGCTTCGTCTTCCTCGGCCGGATCGACGCGAGCACGAGCTACTGGACCGGCGTCTTCCCGGCGCTGCTGGTGATGGGCATCAGCATGGGCGGGAGCTTCATGCCGATCACCTCCCTGGCCCTGCAGGGCGTCGAGCCCGAGCACGCGGGTGCCGCCTCCGGCCTGCTGCAGACCATGCAGCAGCTCGGCGGCGCGGTCGGCCTGGCCGTGATCGCCTCGGTGTACGCCTCCCACAGCGTGCCCGGCGACTTCCTCGTCGGCGCCCACGCGGGCTTCGCCGCCGCCGCGGTGATCGCCGCGATCGGTCTGGCGGGCGCGGCCACGCTGCTCGCCCGGCCGCGGGCCGTCGCCGCCCCGGTCATCGACCCGGTGGTGGAGGCCGAGGCCTCCTGAGCGCGGGACCCGTCCCCGGCCGAGGTGCCCTCGGCCGGGGACGGACGCGCGTCAGGCCGCGGGCTCGGGCTTGTGCCCGGTGACCACGAAGATGACGCGGTTGGCGACCGAGACGGCGTGGTCGGCGATGCGCTCGTAGTAGCGGCCCAGCAGGGCGATGTCGACGGCCGCCTCCACGCCGTGGCTCCAGTCGTCGGAGAGCAGCTCGGTGAAGCTGGTACGACGCAGCTGGTCCATCTCCTCGTCGTCGCGGCCCAGCGCGATGGCGGCCTCGACGTCGCGGCCGGCGATGACCTGGGTGACCCGGGAGACCATGTCCTCGGCGACGGTGGCCATCCGCTGCACGGTGGGCCGGATCTCCGCGGGCACGGCGACGTCGGGGACCCGGAGGCGCGCGACCTTGGCGACGTGGACCGAGAGGTCCCCCATCCGCTCCAGCTCGGCGACCATGCGGAGGGCGGCGACGATCGTGCGCAGGTCTCCGGCCACCGGCTGCTGCAGCGAGAGCAGGCCGAACGCGTTGTCCTCGACCCGCTCGCGAGCCCGGTCGATCTCGGCGTCCTCGCTGATCACCCGCTCGGCGATCGAGGAGTCCCCCGTCATCAGCGCCTGGGTGGCGTCCTTGACGGCGACCTGGACCCGGCGGCTGATGCCGGCGAGGTCCTCGAAGATCGCGTCGAGCTGGTCGGTGTACGCGTCACGCATGGTTCCCAGGCTAGGGTCCACAGGTGTATCCCGGGCGCCCCACGGTGAACGCAGGGTGAACATCGCGAAGCCCGGCTTTCTCGATTCCGAGACAGCCCGGCGGGTCGCCGTACGATCAGGACGTGGATCCGACGACGCAAGCCTTCCTGGCTGCGCTCCTCGGCGCCGTCGTCGCTGGTGGCGCCATGCTCGCGTGGCACCTCAGCGACCGCCAGCAGAATCTCTACCGGGCTCCTGAGGAGCCGCTGCTCCCCGACGGCATCGCCGCTGTGCTGTCCGTGCTGCGCAGCAGCGCGGTGGTCGTCGACGAGTCCGACACCGTCCTCAAGGCGTCCGCGCCGGCCTTCGCGATGGGCTTCGTGCGCGGCTCGCAGCTGCTGTCGGAGGAGCTGGGCACGCTCATCCGGCAGGTACGACGCGACGGGCAGATCCGGGAGACCGAGCTGATCGTGCCGCGGGCCTCCGGCAGCCCCCGCCACGTCACGGCGCGGGTCGCGCCCCTGGGCTCGCGCCTGGTCCTGGCGCTGGTCGAGGACCGCACCCGCGAGCGTCAGGTGGACGCGGTGCGCCGCGACTTCGTCGCCAACGTCAGCCACGAGCTGAAGACCCCGGTCGGCGCGATGCGGCTGCTCGCGGAGGCCGTCCAGGACGCCTCCGACGACCCGGACGCGGTCTACCGGTTCGCCTCGCGGATGCTGACCGAGAGCGACCGGCTCTCGCGGCTGATCCAGCAGATCATCGAGCTGTCCCGGCTCCAGGGCGACGAGCCGCTGGAGTCCCCGGTGCCGGTCTCGATCGACGACGTGGTCGCCTCCGCGGTGGACTTCGTCTCCATGACCGCCAACGCGAAGGACATCTCGGTCATCGCGGAGGGCGAGGAGGGCCTCAAGGTCCTCGGCAGCGAGAAGCAGGTCGGCGCGGCGGTGAGCAACCTGGTCGCCAACGCGGTGGCCTACTCCGAGCCGAACTCGCGCGTCGTGGTCACCCGCAAGCGGGTCGAGCACTTCATCGAGATCTCCGTCATCGACCAGGGCATCGGCATCCCCGAGGCCGAGGTCGAGCGGATCTTCGAGCGGTTCTACCGGGTCGACCCGGCCCGGCACCGCTCCACCGGCGGCACCGGCCTCGGCCTGTCGATCGTCAAGCACGTCGCGGCGACCCACGGCGGGGAGGTGCGGGTCTGGTCCGTCGAGGGCCAGGGCTCCACCTTCACCCTGATGCTGCCCCAGCACCCCCACCAGGACGAGGGCTCCGCCTTCCTCGGCCTGGCCTCGCTCGCGAACGGCCCGGACCACCCGGAGCGGCGCAAGCACGACACCATGGAAGACCAGGAGGAACGCCCATGACGCGGGTACTCGTCGTCGAGGACGAAGAGAGCTACAGCGACGCCCTCGCCTACCTGCTGCGCAAGGAGGGCTTCGAGGTCGCGATCGCGGCCGACGGCAACGACGCGCTCAAGGAGTTCGACCGCAACGGCGCCGACATCGTCCTGCTCGACCTCATGCTGCCGGGCATCCCCGGCACCGAGGTCTGCCGCACCATCCGCCAGACGTCGAACGTCCCGGTGATCATGGTCAGCGCCAAGGACGACGAGGTCGACAAGGTGGTCGGGCTCGAGCTCGGCGCCGACGACTACGTCACCAAGCCGTACTCCCCGCGCGAGCTGGTCGCCCGGATCCGCGCCGTGCTGCGTCGCGGCGCCGGCGAGGAGCTGCTGCCCGACACCCTCGAGGCCGGTCCGGTCCGGATGGACGTCGAGCGGCACGTGGTGACGGTCGACGGCGAGGAGCAGCGGCTGCCGCTCAAGGAGTTCGAGCTGCTGGAGATGTTCCTGCGCAACCCGGGCCGGGTGCTGACCCGCGGGCAGCTCATCGACCGCGTGTGGGGCTCGGACTACGTCGGCGACACCAAGACCCTCGACGTCCACGTCAAGCGGCTGCGGGCCAAGCTGGAGCCGGAGCCGAGCGAGCCGAAGTACCTCGTCACGGTCCGCGGCCTGGGGTACAAGCTCGAGGTCTGAGGCAGGAAGTCGTCGTACGACGGCCGAAAACCGCGCGACCCGGACGGGGCCCGCGCCCTAGCGTGGACCCGTGCCCGAAACCCCCCGCGTCCCGGCCGTCCTGCCTCTGCTCGCCGTCGGGGTGACGCTGGTCCTGTGGGCCAGCGCCTTCGTCGGGATCCGCCACCTGGGCGAGGACTTCTCGCCCGGCGCGCTCTCCCTGGGCCGGCTGCTGGTGGGCGCGCTGGCGCTGGCACCGGTCGCCCTCCTGCAGGGCCTGCCGCGTCCGGACCGGCGGCAGTGGCTCTCGATCATGGTGATCGGGGTGCTGTGGTTCGGGGTCTACAACCTGGCGCTCAACGCCGGGGAGCGTCGCGTCGACGCCGGCACGGCCTCGATGCTGATCCAGGTCTCCCCCGTCCTGATCGCCCTGCTCGCCGCCCTGTTCCTGCGTGAGCGCTTCACCCGGCAGCTCGCCGCCGGCCTCGCGCTGGCGTTCGCCGGCGTCGCGGTGATCGGCCTGGCGACCTCCGGCGGCGAGAGCACCGGCGACCTGGTCGGTGTCGTGCTCTGCCTGGTCTCCGCCTCCGTGTACGCCGTCAGCGTGATCCTGCAGAAGCCGCTCGTCGCCCGGCTCTCCGCCGTCCACGTCACCTGGCTGGCGTGCACGATCGGGATGGTCACCTGCCTGCCGTGGGCCGGACAGCTGGTCGAGCAGGCCCGGGACGCGCCGGTGTCCTCGAGCCTGTGGCTGGCCTACCTCGGGGTGTTCCCGACGGCCATCGCGTTCACGACGTACGCCTTCGCGCTGCGGCACATGTCGGCCTCCGCCCTGGGCGTGACGACCTACCTGGTGCCGCCGATCACGATCGTGCTCGGCCTGGTGTTCCTCGACGAGGTCCCCCCGCCGGTGGCGTACATCGGCGGGGTGCTCGCGCTCCTCGGCGTCGGCATCGCCCGCCGGGCGCCCCGTCCCCCGGCGGCCACGGCGGCTCCGGCCGTGCCCGCTCAGGAGCCGGCGGTCTGAGGGTCGCCCGGACGGGCGTCGACCCCCCGCGGGTCGTCCGGGTGGTCGCACTCGACCTCCACGACCACGTCCGCGGCCGGCTCGGCGCTGGCGACGGTGGTGGCGTCGGCCTTGGCGGCCCGTCCGCCGGCGGCGATCGCGCAGCCGAGCAGGATCAGCGGGAAGCCGACCAGCATGCCGGTGGTGACCTTCTCGTCGAGCAGCAGCACGCCCAGCACGATCGCGACGGCCGGGTTGACGTAGGTGATGATCGTCGAGCGGGTCGGGCCGGCCTCGCGGATCAGCTCCAGGAACACCACGAACGCCAGGGCGGTGCACACCAGCCCGAGCACCGCGATGCTGCCCCAGGCCTCACCCGGAAGGTCGGTCGGCGGGTCGGCGATGCCGAAGGGCAGGTAGACGAGCGCGGTCAGGGTCAGCGCGCAGGCCATCACCCCGAGGCCGGAGACGTCGGGGAAGGAGCGGGCGAGCACGAGCGGGCCGGCGGCGTAGCAGATCGCGACGCCGAGCATCTCCGCCACCGCCAGCAGGTCGACGTGCTGCAGGTCCAGGCCGACCAGGCAGGCGACGCCCGCGAAGCCGAGCACCAGGCCGCCGACCTGCGCCGGGGTGAACCGCTCCGCGTCCTTGGACACCAGGAAGGCCAAAGCCCCGAACAGCGGCACCGCGGCGACCAGCAGCCCGGCGAGGGATGAGGAGATCCGCTGCTCGGCATGCCCCAGCAGCACCCACGGGACCATGATCTCGAGGAAGGCGAAGAGCGCGAGCGGCCGCCAGCGGCGCAGCACGGGGGCGACGTCGCCCCGGGCGAGCGCGATCGGCAGCAGCACGAGCGCGGCGAGCGCCGTACGGAGGAAGACCAGGCCGGCCGGGGACACGTGCTCCACGGCGATCCGGATGAACAGGTAGGGGAGCCCCCAGATCAGGCACATCGCCAGGAAGAAGGACCAGCCGCGCTTCGTCACGACAGCACCCTAGGGACCGGCGCCGACACCCGTCGCGCGAGTTTCGGCCAAGATGGGGCCTCGGACCTGAGGAGAGACGATGGCGAAGTACCTGCTGCTGAAGCACTACCACCGCAACCACGGCCCCGCGCCGGTTCCCGGCACCGACGTGCCGATGAGCGAGTGGGAGCCGGAGGAGGTCACCGCCCACGTGCAGTTCATGCGCGACTGGGCCGACGAGATGCGCTCGCGCGGGGAGTTCGTCGACGCCCAGGCGCTGGCGCCCGAGGGCACCTTCGTCCGGTACGACGGCGAGGACGCCCCGCCCGTCACCGACGGCCCGTTCCCGGAGACCAAGGAGCTGATCGCCGGCTGGATGGTGATCGACGTGGACACCCCCGAGCGGGCCTACGAGGCCGCGGCCAGCCTGTCCGCCGCGCCCGGCCGGGGTGGACGGCCGCTGCAGGAGTGGATCGAGGTGCGCCCGTTCCACGACGAGCCGCCGGCGGTCGACGCCTGAGCCGGCGGTCAGGCCTGCGGGTCGGCGTCCGCCTCCAGCCAGCCCCGGAACGCCTCCAGGTTGGCCGTCGACTCACCCCGCTCGATCCGCCACTCCCACTCCTTGCGGATGGAGGAGGCGAAGCCGAGCTCGAGGATGGTGTTGAACGACTCGTCGGCGTAGGTCAGCACGGAGCCGAGCAGCCGGTCGAGGTCGTCGGGGGTGACCGACGACAGCGGCAGGCGTGCGTCGAGGTAGATGTCGCCGTGGTGGTCGATCCCGAACGCGACGCCGTACATCCGCATGTTCCGCTCCAGGAGCCAGCGGTAGACCCGCTCGAACTCCTCGTCGGGGCGGCGGCACACGAAGGCGTGCACCCCCAGGGCGTGCGGACCGACGTCGAGGCGGACGGGCGTCTGCAGCTTCCGCTCGCCCGGCAGGGCGAAGCTGAAGACGCCGTCGGTCTCCTCGAACTCGATCTCGTTGGCGGTGAGGTGCTCGCGCACCACCTCCAGCGGCGCGGTCATCGCAGCGCTCCCGCTTCCTCGCGCATCAGGGAGTGCGCGCGCTCGTAGACGGCCAGGGTCTGGGCGGCGGTGGCCTCCCAGGTGAACTGCTCGGACTGCACCAGGGCGCCGGCCGCGAGCCGGTCGCGCAGGTCGGCGTCGACCACGACCCGCTCCAGCGCCGAGGCCCACACGCTCGGGTCGTGGCTGTCGAGGAGGAGCCCGCTGTGGCCGTCGCGGACCACGGTGGTGAGTCCGCCGACGGCGGCCGCGACCACGGGGGCGCCGGTCGCCTGGGCCTCGGCGGCGACCAGCCCGAACGACTCGTTGTACGACGGCACGGCGACCAGGGACGCGGCGGCGTACCACCCGGCGAGCTCGGCCTGCGGCACCGGCGGCACGAAGCGCACGACGTCGTCGATGCGCAGCTCCGCGGCCAGGTTCGCCAGCGCGGTGGGCCGCTCCAGGCCGCTGCCGGAGGGCCCGCCGACCACGGGGACGACGAGGCGGGAGCGCAGCTCCGGGCGGCGGTACAGCAGCTCGGCCACCGCCCGGAGCAGCACGTCGGGGGCCTTCAGCGGCTGGATGCGGCCCGCGAAGAGCAGCACCAGCGCGTCGTCGGCCAGGTCCCGCTCACGGCGCGCGCGGGCGCGCTCGGCGGGCGAGAAGGGACGGAAGACGGAGGTGTCGACGCCGGGGTGGACGACCTCGACGCGGGCCGGCTCGGCGTCGTACAGGTTGATGAGCTGCTTGGCCTCGATGTCGGTGTTGGCGATGAGCACGTCGGCGGCCTCGACCACCTGCTCCTCGCCGATCTCGCGGGCCAGCGGCTCGGGGGTGTCGCCCTCGGCGAGCGCCTCGTTCTTGACCTTCGCCATGGTGTGCATCGAGTGCACCAGCGGGACGCCCCAGCGGTCGCGGGCCAGCGCGCCGACCTGCCCGGAGAGCCAGTAGTGGGAGTGCACGACGTCGAAGTGGCCCTGCGGGTGCGCGGCCTCGGCGCGCAGCACCTCGCGGGCGAAGACGCACAGCTGGCCGGGCAGCTGCTCCTTGCTGAGCCCCTCGAAGGGCCCGGCGTGCACGTGGTGGACGGTCACCCCGTCGGCGACCTCCACGACGGGGTCGAGCGCGGAGCTGGTCGCACGGGTGAAGACGTCGACGTCGATGCCGCAGGCCGCGAGCCGGCGGGCCACCTCGACGACGTAGACGTTCATGCCGCCGGCGTCGCCGGTGCCGGGCTGGTCGAGCGGCGAGGTGTGCAGGCTGACCATGGCCACCCGGCCGATCCGCGACTCCCCCATGCCACCTCCCTGGGCTCAGACTCCTGGCGATCGGACAACCCTCCCAGTGTGCCCGGCATTCCCTACCCGGAAAGATGGGGTCCATGAGCAGCCCCATCGCCGTCGTCACCGGAGCCTCCAGCGGGATCGGTGCCGCCACCGCCCGGCACCTCGCCCGGGCGGGCTTCGAGGTGGTCTGCGCGGCCCGTCGTACCGACCGGATCGAGGCGCTCGCCGCCGAGATCGGCGGCCGGGCGGTCGCGTGCGACGTCACCGACCCCGCCCAGGTCGCGGCCCTCGCCGAGGCCGTCGGGCCGCGCCTCGACGTCCTCGTCAACAACGCCGGCGGCGCCTTCGGCCTCGCCCCCGTCGCCGAGGCCGACCCCGAGGAGTGGCGGCGGATGTACGACGTCAACGTGCTCGGCGTCCTCAACGTCACCCAGGCGCTGCTGCCCGCCCTGGTCGCCAGCGGCGCGGGCGTCATCGTCAACGTCGGCTCCACCGCGGGGCGCCTGGTCTACGAGGGCGGGGCGGGCTACACCGCGGCCAAGCACGGCACGAAGGCCGTCACCCAGACCCTTCGCCTGGAGCTCTTCGACCAGCCGGTGCGAGTGAGCGAGGTGGCGCCCGGCATGGTGCACACCGAGGAGTTCTCTCTGGTCCGCTTCGACGGCGACCAGGCGAAGGCGGACGCGGTCTACGCCGGCGTGCCCGACCCGCTGGTCGCCGACGACGTCGCCGACGCGATCACCTGGATCGCCACCCGGCCCGCGCACGTCAACATCGACGAGCTGGTCATCAAGCCGCGCGCCCAGGCGGCCCAGCACAAGGTCCACCGGGTCTGACCCGGCTGCGCACGAGCGTGCGCACCCGCAGCGCCAACGCGTGCGGGACGCCGGTCCACGCGGTCCGGGAGCGGACCGGCAGCGCGGCGTGCGCGGGCAGGACGAGGGACACCGCGGCGTGCCGCAGGTCGGCACCGGTCGTGCTGGCCTGCACCTGGTGCCGGAAGCTCAGCGCGCTCCCGGCGCCACCGCCGAAGGAGGCCGGCACGGCCGCGCGGTGGTAGCCCCGCACCCGCTCCACCTGCTCCCGCGGCACCCGGTCGAGCCGGGCGTGCACGTGCGCGGGCACGGTGTCGGGCAGGCCGATCGCGGCCCGGGCGATCGCCAGCGAGGTGAGCGCCACCGGCCGCAGCTCGCCGTCGAGCACCGCCGGGTCGCGGGCCAGCCGCCGCAGGTCGACCAGCGTGCGCAGCCAGATCCAGCCCTCGCGGTGGGCGGCGGAGTGCCGCAGCGCGTCGTACCTGCTCAAGGTGGGCAGCACGTCCGTGCCCAGCAGCACCTCCTCGCGGCGCCCGTGCAGGACCCCGAACCCCGGGTGCGCCCCGGGACTCGCCTCCAGGCGCCAGTGCAGGTCGACGTCGGCGCCGCGGCCGGCGTACGTCAGGGCGTTGCCCCAGCGGCTCACGTGCCGCCAGGCCCAGGTGTCCGGCTCGACCCGGCCGTCCTCGCGCAGCGCCCAGCCGGCCGCCGTCAGCACCCGGTGCGCCGCCGCCACCTGCTCCGGCGGCACCAGCAGGTCCACGTCGCCGGGCCCGCGCGCGTCGGCACGACCCGTCGTCTGCACCGCGAGCGCCTGGCCCTTGAACGCCAGCACCCCGATCCCCTCGGCGCTCAGCAGCTGGCACGCGCGCACCGTCTCCATGGCCTGCAGCAGCAGCCGGGGGCGTGCGAGCTCGCGCCAGGCCGCCAGGCCCGCGACCACCGCGGGCGGCAGGGCGAGCGGCACGGCCTGGGCGTGCAGGAGCTCGGCGACCCGGTGACGTCGTACGACGGCGAGGAGCTCGTCCACCCCCACCGCGCCCAGCCGCGGGGGTGGGATCGGCCGCCCCTCCTCGGCCGCCAACGCACCCCGGACCAGGGTCCGCAGCAGGTCGAGGGCGGCGCTCATCCCGCGAGCGTGGCACGCTCCGGCAGGGGCGCGGACGCGAACGCGAGGACCCGAAGAGTTAAAACTCCGGGCCGGGCCGTGCCCTCGCGGAGTGGGACGCGTTTCACCTGTGACAGGGATCTCGGGCCAGGTCCGACACCCTCCAGGAGCCCGCATGAAGCCCACGTACGCACCGCCCGTCCTCGAGTCCCTCAGCCTCCGCGCCACGCAGGACATCGAGGTCGACATCGACGTCAACCTCGGCATCGGCAGCTGACGATCCGAGCCCGGCTCGCCCTGACGGCGACCGCGGCGCTGCTGGGCCTGTCCCGGCTGCTCACCGCGGTGCTGCCGTTCCGGGCGGTCCGACACCTGCTCGGCGACCACCGGGCGCCCCGCACGGCAGCGACGCTGCCACCGGCCCGTCCTCGGGAGACCGACCGGGCGCGGCGCATCGGCCGGCTGGTGCAGGTCGCGGCGACCCGCGTGCCGTGGCGCGCCGACTGCTACCCGCAGGCGCTGACCGCCCGGCTCCTGCTCCGGGCGGCACGGGTCCCGCACCGCACGACCTTCGGCGTGCGCCGTGACGACCACGGTGCACTCCGGGCGCACGTGTGGGTGTCGGCCGGCGGGGTCACCGTGACCGGTGGCTCCACCCGCGCGTGGGCCGAGGTCGGCGACTTCGTCTGGGCTCCCCGAGCGCACTGATCCCATGTACTCCTGCCACGGCCTCGTCCTCGACAGCGAGCTGCCCCTGCCGGAGCTGACACCTGCGCCCGCGGGCGTGCCCGACGTGGTGGTCCGGGTGGGGCCGGTCACCACGCCGGGCGCGACCGCGGTGCTGCTCCCGCACGGGATGTGGGTCGACGGCGAGACGGCCGGGGTCGACGTACCGCAGGTCGGGCGGTTCCTCGCCGAGGGCGGCACCCGGATCACCGTCCAGCCGTACGACGACGCGGCACCCGCCACCGTGCGCCTCTTCCTGCTCGGCACCGCCCTCGGGTTCCTGCTGGTGCAGCGCGGCCTCCTGGTCCTGCACGGCAACGCGTTCCGGGTCGGCGCGTCCTGCGCGGTGGTCCTCGGCCACTCCGGCGCCGGGAAGTCCACGCTCGCCGCGGAGATGCACCGCCGCGGCCTCGACGTGCTCAGCGACGACGTCGTGCCCGTCGACGCCACCGGGCACGCCCTGCCCGGCTTCGCGCGGATCAAGCTGTGGCAGGACGCCCTCGACCGGCTCGGCGTACCGTCCGACGGGCTGGCGCGGGTGCGCGCCGAGCACGCGAAGTTCCACCTGCCGATCGAGCGGGCCGCACTCGACCCGCTGCCCGTGCGCTGGCTCTACCTCCTCGACCGCCACGACGGGCCGCTGCGGCTGGTCCCGGTCCGCGGCGCCGAGGTGTTCAACGCGCTGCACGAGCACGCCTACCGCCACGAGATCCTCGTCGGCGCGCACCGTCGTACCCACCTGGTCAGGAGTGCTGCCCTCGCCGCGAGCGCCCGGCTCACCCGGGTGGACCGCCCCCGGGGCGTGGACTCCGTGGCCGCCTCGGCCGCGGCCATCCTCGCCGACATCGATGCCACGCCGGCACGGGAGGAACACCATGTCCGGACAGCCTGAGCGAGCCGAGCGCTGGGTCCGCGCCCCCGGGTGGGACGCGGTCCTGATGGGCGAGGAGTACGTGATGATGAGCGTGCAGCACGGGGAGTACTACGCCGTGAAGGGCGTCGCCGCCACCGTCTGGCGGGCGCTGGAGGAGCCGCACGACCTCGACGGGCTCGCGGCCCTGGTCGCCGAGGAGTACGACGTCACCGCCGAGGGGTGCCGCGACGACGTCGCCGCGTTCCTCGCCCAGCTGCGCGACAAGGGGATGGTGCAGCCCGCCGCCTGAGCGCTCCGCTCAGGCGAGCGCGCGGTCCAGCGCCGCCGCGACGTGCAGCGCGGTCGAGGGGAAGACCGGCAGCTCGGAGTCGGCCTGGCGCACCAGCAGCTCCAGCTCGGAGCAGCCGAGGATCACCCCGCCCGCGCCGGCGTCCCACAGCTCGCTGATCAGCGCGACGACCGAGCGGCGGGAGTCGTCGAGGACCTTGCCGTGCACCAGCTCGTCGTAGATGATCCGGTTCAGCTCGTCGTGGTGCGCGGCGTCCGGCACCAGCACCCCCAGGCCGTGGCTGGCGATCCGGTCGGTGAAGAAGGTGCGCGACATCGCGAACTTCGTGCCCAGGAGAGCCACCGTCTCCACGCCCTGCTCCTTGCAGGCCTCCGCGACCACGTCGCCGAGGTGCAGCAGCGGGATGCCCACGGCGTCCTGGACCTGCTCCGCGACACGGTGGAAGGTCGTCGTACAGAGCATCAGGAAGTCGGCACCCGCCCGCTCCACCGACTGCGCGGCCTCGCGCAGGATGGCGGCCACGCCGTCCCAGTCCTCGGCCTCCTGCAGGGCGGTCACCTCGGCGAAGTCGACCGACGCCAGCACGCTGCGGGCCGAGTGGAAGCCACCCAGGCGCTCCTCGACCCCGCGGTTCAGCGCCTCGTAGTAGGCCGCGCTGCTCTCCCAGGACATGCCGCCGACGAGGCCGATGGTCTGCATGGGGGGAGTCTAGGGGCGGGCGCGACGATGCGAGCGGGAAGGTCCAGCGCCAGTAGGCTGAACCCTCGTGTCCCAGACTCGTCGTACCGATCTCCGCAACGTCGCCATCGTCGCCCACGTCGACCACGGCAAGACGACCCTCGTCGACGCCATGCTGCACCAGGCCGGCGCGTTCAGCGCGCACCAGGCCGAGGGCGTCGCGGAGCGCGTCATGGACTCCGGCGACCTGGAGCGCGAGAAGGGCATCACCATCCTCGCGAAGAACACCGCGGTCCACTACCGCGGGCCGTCCGCGCAGGAGATGGCCGATGGGGACATGGTCATCAACATCATCGACACCCCCGGTCACGCCGACTTCGGTGGCGAGGTCGAGCGCGGCCTGTCGATGGTCGACGGCATCGTGCTGCTCGTCGACGCCTCGGAGGGCCCGCTCCCCCAGACCCGCTTCGTGCTGCGCAAGGCGCTCAACGCCGACATGCCGGTGATCCTGGTCGTCAACAAGACCGACCGCGGCGACGCCCGCATCGACGAGGTCGTCGACGAGACCTACGAGCTGTTCATGGACCTGCTCGACGACTCCCACTCCCAGGACGCCCTCGACTTCCCCGTCGTCTACGCCTCCGGCAAGGCCGGCATCGCCTCGCTGAGCAAGCCCGAGAACGGCGCCCTGCCCGAGGGCAGCGACCTCGAGCCGCTGTTCCGCACCATCCTGGAGACCATCCCCGCCCCCGTGTACGACGAGGGCGCCCCGCTCCAGGCCCACGTCACCAACCTCGACGCCTCGCCCTTCCTGGGTCGCCTCGCGCTGCTGCGCATCAAGCAGGGCACCCTGAAGAAGGGCCAGCAGGTCGCGTGGATGCAGCGCGACGGCGGCGTCAAGAACGTCAAGATCACCGAGCTCCTCATCACCGAGGGTCTCGAGCGCAAGCCCGGCGAGTCCGCCGGCCCCGGTGACATCGTCGCCGTCGCCGGCATCCCCGACATCACCATCGGCGAGACCCTCGCCGACCCGGAGAACCCGGTCGCGCTGCCGCTCATCCACGTCGACGAGCCCGCCATCTCGATGACCATCGGCACCAACACCTCCCCCCTCGTCGGCAAGGGCGGCAAGGGCCACAAGGTCACCGCCCGCCTCGTCAAGGACCGCCTCGACTCCGAGCTGATCGGCAACGTCTCGCTCCGCGTCCTGCCCACCGAGCGCCCCGACGCCTGGGAGGTCCAGGGCCGCGGCGAGCTCGCCCTCGCCATCCTCGTCGAGCAGATGCGCCGCGAAGGCTACGAGCTCACCGTGGGCAAGCCCCAGGTCGTCGTACGCGAGGTCGACGGCAAGACCCACGAGCCCTTCGAGCGCCTCACCATCGACGCGCCCGAGGAGTTCCTCGGCACCATCACCGAGCTCCTCGCCAACCGCAAGGGCCGCATGGAGGGCATGACGAACCACGGCACCGGCTGGGTGCGGATGGAGTTCGTCGTACCGGCGCGCGGGCTGATCGGCTTCCGCACCGACTTCCTCACCGAGACCCGCGGCACCGGCATCGCCCACTCCATCTCCGAGGGCTACTTCCCGTGGGCCGGCGAGATCCGCTCCCGCCAGTCCGGCTCCCTCGTCGCCGACCGCTCCGGCGCCGCCACGGCGTACGCCATGACGTCGCTGCAGGAGCGCGGCATCCTCTTCGTCGAGCCCGGCACCGAGGTCTACGAGGGCATGATCGTCGGCGAGAACTCCCGCGCCGACGACATGGACGTCAACATCACCAAGGAGAAGCAGCAGACCAACATCCGGTCCGCCACCTCCGACAACTTCGAGAAGCTCATCCCGCCGAAGAAGCTCTCGCTCGAGCAGTGCCTGGAGTTCTGCCGCGAGGACGAGTGCGTGGAGATCACTCCGGAGACCGTGCGGATCCGGAAGGTGAACCTGGACGCGAACGAGCGGGCGAAGATGGCGAGCCGGGCGCGGAAGGCCAGCAAGTAGGTCCGGAGCGAGAGACCAGCGCGCCCGAGAGGCCTGCCCGTGAAGGGCAGGCCTCTCGGCATCTCCGGACTACTGCGGCGCGACCTCGCCGGTGGTGCTCGGTGCGGCGCCGAACGAGCCCAGGTAGTCCGCCCGACCCCACTTCAGGTCCGGGCCGAAGGCGTCGCGGAACTCCACGGCGAACGTGCCGTCGGGGTGCAGCTTCGTGGTGACCGTGACCGAGCGGGTCCCGTCGGACAGCTCGACGAGGACCGTGCCGCCGGTGGTGACGGGAGAGTCGTCGTCGACGTGCACGACCCTCCCGGCGACGTACGACGGCTTGAAGCCCCGCAGCTCGATCCGAGTCGCGCGCCCGGCGTCGACCCGCATCCCGACACCGCCGGTCAGGGTCTTGGCGCCGCAGTCGGCCTCGAACGGGCGCGCCGCCCAGCCGGTGACACTGACGTGGTTGGGCACCTCCCACAGGAGCACCGGGCGCTCCTTGTCGCGGCCCGCGCTGACGAGGTCCCACTCGGGGGTGCCCCACAGCGCCTCGTCCCAGACCCGGATCGGGCGCTGGCCGCTGCCCTTGACCCGCAGCCACTGGTGGTCGACGAAGACCCGGTGCTGCGGGTGGGTCTTCTTCACGTCGGCGTACACGTGGGTGGAGTCGGCGAACGGGTTGGCCAGCAGGACCTCGGCACCCACGCGCGAGGACGGTGAGGCGCTGGCCGAGACGAAGCGGGTGTAGTTGGAGCGGGCCTCGTTGTTGTAGATGTTCTGGTCGACGATCGCGAGGTTGCCGGGGTCCTGGTAGAGCCGGATCCGGACGATCACGCAGTAGTGCCGGCCGTCGGCGGCGGGCGGGTTCCACGGCGCGGTGAACTCCACGGTGGCGCCCGCGGCGACGTCGCGGGTGTCGAAGCCGAGCGGGATCATCGGGCCGTCGCCGCTGGTGTACTCGGTGACGAAGAAGTCGACGACCACGCCCTTGGCGATCAGGTCGCCGGAGTTCTTCACCTTCGCCACGATCGTGTTGTCGTGGCCCAGCCACGGCTCGTTGAAGTGGTGTGCCGGGTCCGCGGTGGCGCGGTCGTTGCGCACCTCGATGTCGGGGCTCTGCCACGTCGGGCCGCCGTCCCAGGGCCGGATGCCCGGCTCGGGCTTGCCGTTGGAGCCGTAGGACACCCGGACCACCGCCGAGTCGCCGGCGGTCGAGACCACCTCGACCTTGAGGTCCTGCTGGGTGCCGGGGTCCTTCTCCTCCAGGTCGGCACCGGAGTCGAGGATCGGGCCGTCGCCGTCGATGTCCTTGCGCACCAGCACGATCGGGGGGCGGGCGACGGGCGCGGTGAAGGTCTCCGACGTGACGTCGGTGATGACCACCCGGCGGTCGGTCGGCAGGTCGTCGGTGACCTGGCCGGCCTGCTCCGCGCGGTACTCGACGTAGTAGTTCCACCCGTCGCCCAGTCGGATCTCGATGGCCTTGAACTGCCCGCCGGGCGGGTCCCCGAGCTCGGCCGCGTGCAGCGTCACCGGCTCGGTGACCGCCCCGGAGCCCTGGAAGTCGAAGCGCTTGATCTGCGCGGCCGGGACCCAGTCCATCCGCATCTTGTTGGACACGCTGTAGTGCGGCAGCGCGTCGCGCGAGCCCGCCATCATGTCCCAGCCGCCCGTGAGCCGGTCGGTGATGTCGTCGGAGTACTCCGGGAAGTCGTAGAGGTCCGGCAGACCCAGCGTGTGCCCCAGCTCGTGCGAGAGCGTGGTGTGCATCTGGCGGCCGTCGTGGACGTCGAAGTCGAGCGGGACGAACGTCTTGGCGATCTGGCGCTTGTCCGTGCTCGGGTTCGTCCCGCACAGGTACTCCTGCGGGTCCTGAGCGTGCGGCCACACGAACTTCGCGCCCGCCGCAGCGGCGGCGTCGGCCGAGAAGACCACGACGATGACGACGTCGATCGCGGCCCAGTCGGCGGCCGTCGTGATCCCGTCGGAGATCGACCGGCTGATGATCGTCTGCAAGGTCCCGCCCTTGGACCACCAGCGGTCGTCGGTGACGTTGCCCGCGTCGTCGAGGGTCTGGGAGAAGTAGTCGGTCCACGCGTTCGGCAGGTTCACCGGGCCGAAGGCCTGGTTGTTGTGGGCGCTGAGGGTCAGGCCCTTCGCCGGGTTGCCGCCGCTGGGCGCGACGAACGCCGAGTTCTCCTCGTAGTAGGCCCGCGCCGAGCGGGTGTCGCCGTTGAACGCGATGCCGTCGGTGACGTGCCCCAGGATGCTGGCGCGGTTCGCGGCCATGTCGGCGGCCGCCGTGGGCCAGCGGCGGTCGGCGGTGTCGACCATCAGCACCAGGGAGCGCCAGGTGCCGACGTGCGGCTTCGTCGCGATGTTCTGGGGGCTGTTCGGCCCGCCACCCCAGCCCCCGCCGTCGAAGGAGGTCGTCGTCGAGGTGTAGACCGCCGACGGGCCCGTCTCGGCGTCGGTCCAGTGGTCGGTGACCTCGTACGCCGCCTCGGCGAGCACCGTGCCGGTGCCGTTCTGCACCAGCTGGACCCGGTGTGCCCCGGTGATGCCGCCGGCCACCAGCAGCGCGACCGGGTCACCTCCTTCGTCGTGCCGCGCGTAGGACACGAACCCGGCGTCGGGTCCGTCCGGGATCTCGAAGTGGACGTCGTCCCGGCCCAGGCCGCTGTCGCCGAGGTCGAACTCCAGCGGCACCCAGGATCCGACGAAGAGCGGCTCGGGCGGCGGCTCGATGGTCGGCTCGTTGCCGAGGTCGGCCAGGACGTCGACGAGCCACAGCCCGTCCGCCGTCAGTACGGCGATCCGCCCGTCCGCCAGGCCGTGCGCCTCGACCACCGCGCCGATCACGCTGGTGGTGCTCGTCTCGACCTCCCCCGTCGCCGGGCGCACCGCGGTGATCCGCTCCGACCCCGGGTGGGCGACCAGGACCACCCGGCTGCCTTCGGCGAGGCCGACCCGGCCGGGCGCGGGCAGGTCGCTCGCCAGGGCCTGGGTGAGGGCGCCCCGGAGCAGGGCGACCCGGCCACGGCCCAGGACGCCCGCGGTGGCCACATAGGTCGCCTTGCCGCGCACGGCGAGGCCCGTCAGCCCGTCGAGGTCACGCTGGCTCGTCGTACCGGTGGCGAGGTCGACGAGGGTCAGCTCGGTGTCGGCGATGCCGAGGCGGCGGCCGGGCTGGAAGGGGCCGGGCAGCGGGAACGGGAACCGCGGCGGGATCGGGAGGCGTCGTACCGGGGCACTGCTGACGACCGCGGCGGTCGAGGCCGCGGACAGCCCGATCTGCCCCAGCCGGCGCCCGGTCCCGGTGGCGGAGACCGCGGGGGCATCGGGCACGGCCGGGTCCAGGTGGGCGACCACCCCGTCGGTCTGGGCGACCACGAGGACGTCGTCGTGCAGCGCGATCGAGACGCCCGCGGACGCCAGCACCTGGTGATCGGTGCGGGTCCCGTCGAACGTCACGGAGCCCAGGGTCCCGTCACGTTGGACGAACCACACGAGTCCGCGCGCGTCGTCGACGGCGCAGCCGGTGGCGTTGGTCAAGGAGCAGAGTTCGGCGAGCACGAGAGCCTCCCAGGGGGACCGCGCGGGTCCTGCTGACACGCGCTGGTACCGGGGAGGAGTGGCCGGGGGCGGCCCCTGATACGCGATCGGGCCGTTTCTGGCGACCCGTACCGCGTCGTACCTGACGAATCTGCTCCGCTGGGGCGCGATCCACAGCAGATTCGTCAGGTACGACGGGCGGGAGGCGACGGAGCCGTCTGGTCACGACGGACCAGTGCGGACCCTCAGATCCGCGTCTGGACAGGGGTCCCGGGCAGGAGTCCCATGGAGGTGGACCCGCGGGGGGGACGACTCGGGCGCGAGGGGCGCCGGCCCGTCCGTCACGCCTACCCCGGGAGCCCGACCATGCCTCGAACCCACCTCCGGGGGCACCGTCGCCCCCTCGCCCTCCTCGCCTGCCTGCTGCTCGCCGTCGCGGCGGCCGTGGTGCAGCCGGAGCCCGCCCGCGCCGTACCGACGAACCCGTTCACCATCGACGGGGTGGTCATCCCCGACGGGGGTGCCGACCAGCTCGACGACCCGTACGGCGCGGTCAAGGAGCTCGGGCCGAAGAACGCCAGCAGCACGAAGATCGGCGTCGTCCACACCGCCACCCCGCCGATGCTGGACAAGACCAACCCCAACGCGCAGGTGGACCTGCGGCGGGCGTGGCTGGACCTGGCACGCGACGGCGACGCGAACGACTGGGTGTACTTCGCGTGGGAGCGCGACAGCAACAGCGGGAGCGGGTTCATCGCCTTCGAGTTCATGGCGAACGGCGCCCCGGCCGCGTGCGGCGACTACACCGGCAGCGAGGCCCAGCTGATCGCCGGGTGCAACCCGTGGCGCAACCGGCACGCCGGCGACTTCCTCGTGCTGTGGGACCAGCAGGGCTCGAGCACCGCGCTGGCCAAGCGGGTGTGGCAGCAGTCCGGCCCGAACCTCGTCCTCGGGGCCAGCCAGCCGATCACCAACGGCGTCGCGAAGTACAGCCCGGACGGGTTCAAGGGCGAGGCGGCGGTCAACATCACCGCCGAGGGGCTGACCCCCGGCGGAGGCTGCGTGTCCTTCGCCAACGTCATCCCGAGCACCGTCACCGGCAACTCCGACACCGCCGACTACAAAGACACGATCCTCGACAGGCTGCCGCCGATCAGCAACTGCACGGCGACGATCACCACGACCCCGAAGGACGGCGCGGGCGTCGACGTACCGCCGGCGGGGCTGTCGATCGGCACCGGCGTCGTCGCGGTCAAGGACGGCGCGACGATCGGGCTGACCGGCGGGTCCGCACCGCCGACGGGGGCGATCAGCTTCCAGCTGTGCAAGGTCGGCGACCCGCAGTCCTGCCTGGCAGTGGGGTCGACGAGCGTCGCGGGCGGGAGCTACCCGAAGACGGTGACCTCGCCGACGGCGTACGTCACGGCCGCGGGCGACTACTGCTGGTCCGCGTCCTGGCCGGGCGACGCCGCCAACGGCATCCCCCCCGGCGAGCGAGTCCTCCGCCGCCGAGTGCTTCACCGTGCACCCGGTCACCCCGACGCTGAGCACCAGCGCCGGCCCGGACGTCGTGCTCGGCGCGACGCTGAGCGACACCGCCACCCTCTCCGGTACGGCGACGCGCCCGGCCACGCCCGTCATCAACCTCACCGGCGCGGCAGGACCCGCGGCCACCGGGACGATCACGTTCCGCCTCTACGGGCCTTCGGGCTCAGGGTGCGGCGCGCTCGTGCACACCAGCGCCGCGGTCGCCGTGTCCGGTGACGGGGGCTACGGGAGCCCGGCTCCGGCGTACCGGCCGACGGCGATCGGGGAGTACCACTGGGTCGCGCAGTACAGCGGCTCCTCGCCGAACACCACGGGCGCGGTCCACAACACCACCTGCACCGACGACGCGGAGGACGTCACGGTGCAGGACGTCGCCTCCTCCCTGAGCACCGCGCAGACGTGGGTGCCGAACGACTCCGCCACGGTCTCCGCGGCCGCGGGCGGCGACCTCGACGGCACGGTCCACTTCGCCCTCCACACGGACGCGAGCTGCGCGGGGCCGCCGGTCTACACCGAGGCGGTCGCCGTCAGCGGCCCGTCGGCGCAGACGGTGGGGACGTCCAACACCGTGCCCGAGGACGCCTCCGGGACGTGGTCGTGGTCGGTGTCGTACGACAGCGACAACCCCGCCCAGCGCGACATCCCGGCGAGCTGCGAGGAGACCTCCGCACTCACCATCGCCAACGGAGGGACCCACACGAGTCCGTGAACGACCACGACAGCACGGGCCGATCCGCTTGGATGGGCCCGTGCTCGTCGACCTCCAGCTCGATGCCCGCCCCGACCACGCCCTGGCCCGTGCCCGGGAGCTGACCGAGGCCGGCGCCGCCGGGCTGTTCACCTTCGAAGGTCCGCACGACGTCTTCCTGCCGCTCGCGGCGGTCGCCGGGCAGGTCGACGCGGACCTCATGACGAACGTCGCGATCGCGATGCCGCGCTCGCCGATGCACCTCGCCCACACCGCCTGGGACCTCCAGCTGATGACCGGCGGCCGGTTCCGGCTCGGCTTGGGCTCCCAGATCCGCCCCCACATCGAGAAGAGGTACGGCGCGACCTGGTCCCCGCCCGCCGCGCGGATGCGCGAGGTGGTCGGTGCCGTGCGCGCCATCCTGACCTCCTGGCAGGAGGGCACCCGGCTCGACTTCCGCGGCGAGCACACCACCCACACGCTGATGCCGCCGACCTTCGTCCCCGGCCCCAACCCCTTCGGCTCGCCGCCGATCCTGCTCGGCGCCCTCGGGCCGCTGATGACCCGCACCGCCGCCGAGGCCGCCGACGGCCTGCTGGTGATGCCCTTCCACAGCCACCGGCACTTCCGCGAGCGCACCCTGCCCGCCGTCGCCGACGGCCTGGCCCGCGCCGGCCGCGAGGTCACCGAGTTCGCCGTCTTCCCCCAGGCGATCGTCGCGATGGGTCGCACCGAGGCGGAGCTGGAGGCCGCCCGGGCCGGGGTGCGGGGGCTGCTGGCGTTCTACGGCTCCACGCCGGCGTACCGGCCGGTGCTGGAGGTCGAGGGCTGGGGCGACCTCCAGCCCGAGCTCAACCGGCTGTCCAAGACCGGCGACATCGCGGCCATGATGCGCTTGGTGGACGACACCATGCTCGCCACCATCGCCGTCACCGGCACCCCCGAGGACTGCGCGGCCGAGATCGCCCGCCGCTTCGGCGGCGTACCCGGGGTCGCGGACCGGGTCTGCTGCTACTTCCCCGGCTACGACCCGCCCGCCGAACAGATCGCCGCCCTTGTCGCAGACTTGGGGACGGGGCGCCTTCAACAGCGCTAGGGTGCGGCTACCACTGCGGGGGGCCGTGGATTCTGCTCCCTGCCCCCTGGAGTTCCGCTCATGTACGAACTGCTCGACGCCGCGTCCCGTGCCCGTCCCGACGCGGTGGTCGTCACCAGTCCCACCCGGCGTACGACGTACGCCGAGCTGCGCCGCGCCACCGACGCGATCGCGACCGCGCTCGTCCAGCGCGGCGAGCGCCGCATCGCCGTCCTGCTGCCCGAGCCGGCCGACGTGCTCGCCGTCCTCGCCGCCTGCTCACGCATCGGCGTCGAGGCCTGCGTCTACCCCCTCGCCGCCACCGACGAGGCGGTCGACGAGATGGTGCGCCGCTTCGAGCACGAGGTGGTCGTCACCGACCGCGCCACCCTTGCCTCCCCCAAGGTCGCCCTCAGCACGCTGACCGCCGTCGCGCCCGGTCCCCTCCGGGACCTGCCCACGAGCCGGCCGATCATGGCGATGACCACCGGCACGAGCGGCTACCCGCGCGGCGTACGACACGAGTGGGACCGGCTGCTGCGCGCGGTCCGCAAGATCAAGCCCGCCCCCGACCACCGGTGGCTGCTGGCCTACGGCCTCAACCAGTTCGGCGGCCTCCAGATCCTCATCCACGTGCTCGCCGCCCAGGCCCGGCTGGTCGCCGCCGAGTCGTTCCAGCCCCGCGACGCCCTCGGCGCGATGCGCGAGCACGGCGTCACCCACGCCAGCGGCACGCCGACCTTCTGGCGCTTCCTGCTCGCCGAGATGGGCTCCGACGGCGGACCTGTCCCCGCGCTCCGGCAGGTCACCCTCGGCGGCGAGGCCGTGCCCGGCGCCCTGCTGGAGCGGCTGCGCGAGCGCTTCCCCGACGCCCACCTCTCGCAGATCTACGGCGCCACCGAGTTCGGGCAGAACGTCACCGTCCGCGACGGGCGCGCCGGCCTCCCGGTCTCGATGCTCGAGCCGGGCGGCGACGTGGAGTTCCGGGTCACCGACGGCGAGCTGTGGGTGCGCTCGAAGGCGTCGATGCTGGGCTACCACGGCGAGGAGGCCGTGCCCGACGGCGCCTGGCGCGCCACCGGCGACCTCGTCGAGGTGGTCGGCGACCGGATCGAGTTCCGCGGCCGCAAGACCGACGTCGTCAACGTCGGCGGGGTGAAGGTGCACCCGATCCCCGTCGAGGACCGGGTCAGCAAGGTCGCCGGGGTGTCCCTCGTACGCGCCTACGGCCGCCCGAACCCGATGGTCGGGCACGTGCTCGCCGTCGAGATCGTCCTCGAGCCCGGCTTCGAGGAGTCCGTCGTCGCCCGCGAGGTCCGCGAGGCCTGCGCCGACCTGCCCCCGGCCGCCCGTCCCCGGAGCATCAAGTTCCTCGACACCATGACGACCACCGGCAACAAGATGCTGCGGGGGGTCGCCGCGCGCTGAGCGAACATGTAACTCCGTGTTATTGCTCGAAATTGCGGGTCAGGACTCCGTGGTAGAGGCAATAATCACGGAGTTACATGTTCGCCACGCCGTACGACGCCGCCCGGCTCACCCCCCGAAAGCGGGCTTCTCCTTGGCGAGGAACGCCCGCACGCCCTCGGCGAAGTCGGGGCCGCCGTAGACCTCACGCAGCAGCGCCTCCTCCTCCGGCGGGGAGGCCTCGGCGGGCTGGGCCCGGGTGAGCAGCTGGTGCTTGGTGGTCTCGATGGTGACCCGGGAGGCCTGGGCGATGCCGGCAGCGAGGTCGGCGACCTCGGCGTCGAGCGCCTCCGCGTCCGGTACCACGGCCGCGAGTGCCCCCACGCCGTAGGCCCGGTCCGCGCCGACGAGGCGCGAGGCCAGCAGCATCTCGCGGGTGAGCGACTCCCCGAAGATCGCCTGGCAGCGGTACAGCACGGAGCCGGAGAGTGCGTTGCCGAGGGTGCGCGCGATGGGGTAGCCGAAGCGGGACCCGGCGGTGGCGACGCGCAGGTCGCAGTGGGTGGCGACGGCGAGGCCGCCGCCGACGCAGACGCCGTCGATCGCGGCGATGGTGACCTGGGGCAGCGCCCAGAGCCGGTCGAACATCTCCCGGATCCAGTTCTCGTACTCCACCGCGTCGGCTTCGAGGAAGTCGCTGATCTCGTTGCCCGCGGCGAACGCCTTGCCGCCGGCTCCGCGCAGGACGACGACCCGCACGGAGCGGTCGGCGGCGGTCTGCTCCCACAGGGTGCGGAGCTCGCCGTACATCGCCTTGGTGAAGGCGTTGCGGCGCTCGGGGCGGTTGAACGTCACCTCGAGGACGCCGGGGCCGAGGCGGTCGCGGTCGATGAGCAGGTCAGCGGTCACGACGGTGAGGGTAGCGGCCCGCGAGGCCGCGCTCGCTCACGGCGACGGCGGCGAGAACGCCGGCGACCGCGCCGAAGAGGTGCCCCTGCCAGGAGACCCCGGGCGTGCCGGGCAGCACGCCCCACAGCACGCTGCCGTAGACGACGAGCACGACGACGCCGATGAGGATCTCCGAGGGCTTGCGGTCGATGAAGCCCTGCACCGCGAGGTAGGTGATCCACCCGAAGATCAGCCCGGACGCCCCGATGTGCACCGAGCCCTCGCCGGCGACCAGCCACACGGCGAGCCCGCCGGCGAGCCAGATGACGGCGGTCGCGGCGAGCCCGCGGGCCAGTCCCGTGGCGAGGGTCAGGAAGCCGAGGACCAGTGCGGGCAGGGTGTTGGCGCCGAGGTGGTCCCAGCCGCCGTGCAGCAGCGGCGCGGCCAGGATGCCGAGCAGGCCCTCGCCGTCGCGGGGCCGGATGCCCCAGCCGTCGAGCCGGTGGGAGGCGGCGACGTCGAGGAGCTCGATCCCCCAGAGCAGGATGACGAAGGCGACCGCCACCACGCCCGCGACCTGCCAGGGCGGCCGGGTGGTCGTCACGACGCGGCCCAGACGGCGACCCAGTACTGCACGCCGAAGGGCGCGTCGTCGTACAGCACCTCGGCCTCCGACAGCGGCGGGAGGTCGCCGAGGCGGGCGGTGTCGGCCCACAGCTCCACGGCGAGGCCGGCGTCGATCCCGGTGAAGGAGGACCGCAGCGCGTCGTCGAAGGCCGCGGCCCGCTCGTCGAGGTGGCCGGGGGCCTTCTCGGTCCGGGTGGCCGAGCCGTTGCCGACGACGAGGACGCCCGACTCCCCCGCCTCCACGACGGTCGCGCCGGCGGCGGCCACCAGCGCGGCCGCGACCCGCTCCCCCGACGGTCCGGAGGCTCGCACCAGCACCCGGGGCCCGAGCCGGCCCACGGCGGCGACGGAGGCGGCACGCAGGGCGGCGACCGGGTCCTCCAGCGAGGCGTACGACGGCAGGAGCGCCGGCACGCCCGGTACCAGCGCGACCGGGCCGGTCACTGGATGCCCCGGATCGCGCGCAGGGGCGGGCGGCGCCCGGCGATGGACCACACCATGTCGACGGTCTGCCGGGTCTCCACGACCTGGTGCACCCGGTAGATCCGGGCACCGGCGAGCGCGCAGACGGAGGTCGCGGCGAGGGTGCCGACGAGGCGCTCGCCGACGTCGAGGCCGAGGGTCTCGCCGACGAAGTCCTTGTTGGACAGCGACACGAGCACGGGCCACCCGGTCGCGACCATCTCGCCGATCCGGCGGGTCACCTCCAGGGAGTGGAAGGTGTTCTTGCCGAAGTCGTGGGCGGGGTCGATGACGATCGACTCCCGCGCGACACCGGCCGCGAGGGCCCGTGCCGCGTAGGCGGTGGTGTCGGCGATGGCGGCGGCGACCACGTCGTCGTACTCGATCCGGTAGGGGCGGGTCCGCGGTGTCACCCCGCCGGTGTGGGTGCAGATGATGGCGGCGTCGTGGGCGGCGGCGACGTCGACGAGCTCGGGATCCGCGCCGCCCCACGCGTCGTTGAGGACGTCGGCGCCCGCACGGCACACGGCGTCGCCGACCTCGGCGCGCCAGGTGTCGACCGAGATCACCAACCCCGGGTACGACGAGCGGACGCGTGCGACGAAGTCGACCACCCGCGCCTTCTCCTCGGCGGGCGAGATCTCCACACCGGGCGCGGCCTTGATGCCGCCGATGTCGACGATCTCGGCGCCCTGGGCGACCACCTCGGCGACGCGCGCGAAGGCGGCGTCCTCGGCCCAGGTGGCGCCCTTGTCGAAGAACGAGTCGGGGGTGCGGTTGACGATGGCCATCATCAGCGGCCGGTCGTCGGCGAAGGAGTGGCGTCCGAGCTTCACAGGTGGGCCTCCGCGGGCGGGCGCTCGAGGGTGGGGACGGCGTGCTCGACGGGGTCGAGTCCGCGCAGGTACTGCCGCAGGACCGCTTCCTCGCCCGCGGGCGGCAGGCCGGAGCGGGCGAGGGCGGCGGCGATGATCTGGGTGGCCATCCCGCCGAGGTCGCGCAGCGCCTGGTGGCGGTGCGCGCGCACGCCGAGACCCACCTGGGCGATCCCGGAGGGGCCGGCGGCCCGGACGGTGTCGACGAGCGCGGCCAGCTCGACGGCGTACCCGGTCGGGACGGACAGGCCGGCGAACCACGAGCGACGCACCGCCCACTCCCCCGCCAGCGGCTGCACCAGGGAGCCCAGCTCGGGGAAGAGCAGGGCGATCAGCGGACGGGCGACCAGCTCGGTGACCCGGCCGCCCTCCAGCGGGCCGTCGACGCCGGGCCGGTCGTAGAAGCCCTTGACGAGCTGCACGTCCGGAGCGGTCAGCAGCGGGCCGAGCAGGCCGGGCACGAAGTGGGTGTCCCAGTCGTGCAGGTCGGCGTCCATGAACACCACGAGCTCGCCGCTGGTGACGAAGAGCGACTTCCACATCGCCTCGCCCTTGCCGGGGTGGGTGCCGAGGTCGGGGCGGATCTCCGCGCTCCGGTGCACCCGTGCGCCCGCGGACTCGGCGACGGCGTAGGTGTCGTCGACCGAGTCGCTGTCGATGACGACGACCTCGTCGACGAGCGCGTGGGTGTCCATCAGCGCCTCCCGCACCCGGGTCACCACGGCACCGACGGTGGCGGCCTCGTTGCGGGCCGGGACGACGAGGCTGACCCGCTGTCCCAGGTCCCCCTTGGCCACCAACAGTCCCTCGAGGTCCCAGTCGTCCCAGTGGGCGGCTCGGATCCCCATGCCGCCAACCTACCGGCTGCTGTTTTGGCCGAGGCTTTGCCAGTGTTCCGGGTCACAACACGGCGAGCCGGTGCTAACGTCGAAAGCCTCTCGGGAAGTTCGGTGGGCGCTCCCTCCCCCCTGGAGTTCACGACATGGCATTTCGACGGTGGCGACGCAAGGTCCGTTGCCTCATGAAGCACGGGCGGCGCGGCTGCCCGCACATCGAGCGGCACAGTCGTCGCCCCCGGCGCCGCAAACCGCAGGTCGAGGAGGTCGACAGCGGCCGTCACCTGCCACCGGTGACGATCATCAACCCCGCGGACCTCGTCCGCTGAGGAAGTCCCGCACGGCCGCGGCCAGCGCCCGCCCGTAGCGGCGCTGCCCGGACCGGCTCTCCATCACCGCGGCCTCCGCCGCGTCGCGCATGTTGCCGAGCTCCACCATCACCGCCGGCACGTCGGACAGGTTGAGCGTCCCGAGGTCGCCGCGGACGTCGACCCCCTCCACGCCCTGGTACGACGACGCGCGGAACCCGCCGTCGACCAGTGCGTCCCGCACCGCGACCGCCAGCCGCCGCGACGGCTTCGCGATGTCGTCGGTCCAGCCGGGCAGCCGTTCGGGCCGGATCACGTGGAAGCCGGTCGCGCCGCCGTCGAGGACCCCGTCGGCGTGGATGCTGACCCGCAGGTCGGCTGTCGGTCCGGGCTGACCCGGGTTGCCCATCCGGCCGCGCTCGTCGATGCAGGGTCCCCACCGGTCGTCGGAGTCCGACCCGCGGGTCAGCACCACCCGCGCGCCGAGCCGCTCCAGCACCCGCCGGGTCTCCTGGGCGACCCGCCAGGTGAAGGTGGACTCGGGGAAGCCGCCGGCCGTCGCGGTGCCGGTGGTGTTGCACTCCTTCTCGAAGCCGCCCGCGTCGACCGGCCGCCCGATCTGCGCGGCGTGGTGGCGGTTGCCCAGCTGGTGACCGGGGTCGAGCACGACCACCCTGCCCGCCAACGGGCGACCCGGGCCGGGCGTCGCCGACGGGCCCACCGACGGGGAGGACGAGGCGCCGGGCCCAGGGGACGGCGCGGGGTCGTTCGCCGAGCAGCCGGCGGCGAGGGCCGCGACCAGCAGCAGGGGCACGGCCCGGCGTACGGTCATGCGTAGCCCAGGACGTCCTTGCGCTTCTCGCCCCACGCCAGCGCGGAGGCGATCGCCTCGTCGAGGGACAGCTCGGTGTGCCAGCCCAGCAGCTCACGCGCCTTGTCCGCGTTGGCGAAGGCACCGGCGGCATCACCCGGACGGGCCGGCGCCTCGGTGACCGGCACGGGCTTGCCGACGACCCGCTCGACCGCGGCCAGCAGCTCGCGGACGGTGACGCCGTCCCCGCCGCCGAGGTTGATGTAGGTGTAGGTCGCGTCCACCTTCGCCAGCACCGCGTCGAACTCCTCGACGGCGCGCACGTGCGCGCGGGCCAGGTCCCAGACGTGGATGTAGTCGCGGATCCCCGTGCCGTCGCGGGTCGGGTGGTCGGTGCCGGTCAGCGTGAAGGTGTCGCGGAAGCCGAGCGCCGTCTGCGCCATGAGCGGCACGACGTGCGTGGCGTCGCGCAGGTGGTAGCCCGTCTGCAGGTCCGGGTCGGCGCCGATCGGGTTGAAGTAGCGCAGGATGATCGCGCGCAGGTCGGTCGCCTTCGACAGGTCCTCCAGGACCTGCTCCATCATCCGCTTGGTCCGGGCGTACGGCGAGGTCGGCTCGACCGGGTCCGTCTCGGACACCTCGAAGTCCGGCTTCAGCGCGTACAGCGAGGCGGTGGAGGAGAAGATGATCCGGCCCTTGCCGAGCGCGGTGAGCTCGTCGAACATCTCCAGCGACTTCGCGACGTTGTCGCGGTAGTACTCGTACGGCTTCTCCACCGACTCCGGCACGACGATCCGCGCGGCCATGTGGATGGTGGCGTCCAGGTCGGGGTGCTCGGCGACGATGCGCCGCAGCAGCGCGCGGTCCGCGATGTCGCCCTCGTAGAACGCGCGGTCGCCGACGTAGGCCCGCGGGCCGGTGAGCAGCGAGTCGAGGACGACCGGCACGTGGCCGGCCTCCTCCAGTGCCTTGGCGGTGATCGAACCGAGGTAGCCGGCGCCGCCGGTGACGAGGACCTTCATGGCGACCGACCCTAGCGGGCGGAGCCTCAGCCCCCGTGCTTCTCGTCGAGCAGCCCGAGCAGGTAGCGCCCGTAGCCGCTCTTGAGCAGGCCCTGGGCCCGCTCGGCGAGCTGCTCGTCGCCGATGTAGCCCATCCGCCAGGCGACCTCCTCGGGCGCGCCGACCTTCGTGCCCTGCCGCGCCTCCAGGGCGCGCACGTAGTTGCCGGCGTCGTTGAGGTCGTCGAAGGTCCCCGTGTCCAGCCACGCGGTGCCGCGCGGCAGCACCTCGACCTGGAGCCGCTGCTCGTCGAGGTACATCCGGTTCAGGTCGGTGATCTCCAGCTCCCCTCGCGCCGAGGGCCGCAGCGCCTTGGCCTTCTCGACCACGTCGGGGCCGTAGAAGTACAGACCGGGGACGGCGAAGTGGCTGCGCGGCTTCTCCGGCTTCTCCTCCAGCGACAGGGCACGCCCCGCGTCGTCGAACTCCACCACGCCGTACGCCGACGGGTCGGCCACGCGGTAGCCGAACACCGCCGCGCCATCGAGGTCCTCGAAGCGCTGGAGGTTCGTGCCCAGCCCGGCGCCGTAGAAGATGTTGTCGCCCAGCACCAGGCCGGCTCGTCCTCCGGCGAGGTGCTCCTCGCCGATGAGGAAGGCCTGGGCGAGCCCGTCCGGGGAGGGCTGCACGGCGTACGTCAGGGCGATCCCGAACTGGCTGCCGTCCCCGAGGAGCCGGCGGAACTGGTCGGCCTCGTGCGGGGTGGTGATGACGAGGACGTCGCGGATGCCGGCGAGCATGAGCGTCGAGAGCGGGTAGTAGATCATCGGCTTGTCGTAGATCGGCATCAACTGCTTGCTGATCGCGTGCGTGATCGGGTGCAACCGACTGCCGGTGCCGCCCGCGAGGATGATCCCGCGCATCGTTTCCCGCTCCTTGTCGATATGGGGAATGCGGCGCCATTGTCGTCCATAGACTCCTCCCCGTGCAGCGCATCCTCGTGACAGGTGGCGCCGGCTTCATCGGCTCCAACTTCGTCCACCACGTCCTCGGCACGACCGACGCCACGGTCACCGTGCTCGACAAGCTCACCTACGCCGCCTCCCGCGAGTCCCTCGCCGGGCTGCCCGCGGAGCGGCTGAGCCTGGTCGTGGGCGACGTCGCCGACGCCGCGACCGTCGAGCCGCTGGTCGGCGCGCACGACGCGGTCGTGCACTTCGCGGCCGAGTCGCACAACGACAACTCCCTCGACGACCCCTCGCCGTTCGTCCGGACCAACCTCGTCGGCACGTTCACGCTGCTCGAGGCGGTCCGCAAGGCCGGCGTGCGGCTGCACCACGTCTCCACCGACGAGGTCTACGGCGACCTCGCGCTCGACGACCCGAAGCGCTTCACCGAGGACACGCCCTACCAGCCGTCGTCGCCGTACTCCGCGTCGAAGGCCGGCTCCGACCACCTGGTCCGCGCCTGGGTGCGCTCCTTCGGCGTCCGGGCCACGATCTCGAACTGCTCCAACAACTACGGGCCCTGGCAGCACGTCGAGAAGTTCATCCCGCGCCAGATCACCGAGGTCGTCGACGGGCGGCGGCCCAAGCTCTACGGCTCCGGCGAGAACGTCCGCGACTGGATCCACACCGAGGACCACTCCTCGGCGGTGCTGGCGATCCTGGAGCGCGGCCGGATCGGCGAGACCTACCTCGTCGGCGCCGACGGCGAGCGGTCCAACCTCGAGGTGGTTCGGCTGATCCTGTCGCTGATGGGCCGCGACGCCGACGACTTCGAGCACGTCACCGACCGGGCCGGGCACGACCTGCGCTACGCCATCGACTCCGGCAAGCTGCGCACCGAGCTCGGCTGGTCCCCGCGGTACGCCGACTTCGAGGCCGGCCTGGAGCAGACGGTGCGCTGGTACGAGCAGAACGAGGCCTGGTGGCGTCCGGCGAAGGCGGCCACCGAGGCGTCGTACGCCGCGAAGGGCCAGTGATGACGCAGACCGTCGAGACCACGCCGATCCCCGGCCTGGTGGTGCTGCGGCTGACCGTGCACGCCGACGCGCGGGGCTGGTTCAAGGAGAACTGGCAGCGCGAGCGGATGGTCGCCCAGGGGCTGCCGGACTTCGGGCCGGTGCAGAACAACATGAGCCTCAACGTCAGCCGGGGCGCGACCCGCGGGATCCACGCCGAGCCGTGGGACAAGCTCGTCTCGGTGGCGACCGGCAAGGTGTTCGCCGCGTGGGTGGACCTGCGCGCGGGTGCGAGCTTCGGGGCGACGTACTGGACGGAGATCGACGAGGGCGTCACCGTCTTCGTGCCACGCGGGGTGGGCAACTCCTACCAGGCGCTGGAGGACGGGACGGTGTTCTCCTACCTCGTCAACGACCACTACGTGCCCGGCACGGTCTACCCGGCGCTGAACCTCGCCGACGAGGGCGCCGCCATCCCGTGGCCGATCCCGCTGGCCGAGGCCGAGGTGTCGGAGAAGGACCGCGCGAACCCGCGGCTCGCCGAGGTCACCCCGATGCAGCCGCGGCGCCCGCTCATCACCGGCGCCCACGGCCAGCTCGGCCGCGCCCTCGCCCCGCTGTTCCCCGACGCCACCCTGGTCGACCTCGACGAGCTCGACCTCACCGACCCCGCCGCGCTGGCCGCGTGGCCCTGGCAGGACCACGACCTGATCCTCAACGCCGCGGCCTACACCGCCGTCGACAAGGCGGAGACCCCGGAGGGCCGCGTCGCCGCCTGGGCCGCGAACGCCGCCGCCCCGGCCGCCCTCGCCGCGATCGCCGCCCGCCGCGGGATCACCCTCGTGCACTACTCCACCGACTACGTCCTCGACGGAGCCGAGGTCGCGGGCGGGCACCGCGAGGACGAGCCGTTCGCCCCGCTCGGCGTCTACGGCCAGACCAAGGCCGCGGGCGACCTCGCCGTCGCCACCGCGCCCCGGCACTACGTGCTGCGCACCTCCTGGGTGATCGGCGACGGGCACAACTTCGTGCGCACCATGGCCAAGCTCGCCGCCGACGGCGTCGACCCCGCCGTCGTCGACGACCAGGTCGGCCGGCTGACCTTCGCCACCGAGCTGGCGCGGGCCACCCAGCACCTCGTCGCGAGCGGCGCGGCGTACGGCACCTACAACGTCACCAACAGCGGTACGCCGCGCTCGTGGGCCGCCTACGCGCGCCGGGTCTTCGAGCTCACCGGCCACGACCCGGCCCGGGTGAGCACGACCACCACCGCGGAGTACGCCGCCGGCAAGCAGCTCTCGCCGCGGCCGCTGCACAGCACCCTCGCCCTCGACAAGCTCGCCGCCACCGGGTTCGCGAGCACAGATGCCGATCAGGCCCTCGCCGACTACGTCGCCCATCTAGGCTGACGTCGTGCTCGCGCTGACCTGCCCCACCCAGTCGTACGACTGGGGCTCCACGCACGCGATCCCGACCTTCCGGCGTACCGAGGCCGACGGCAGCCCGGTCGCCGAGGTCTGGGTGGGCACCCACCCGCTCGGCACCGCCCGGGTCGCCGACGGAACCGGCGAGGGCCGCCTGCTGACCGAGGTGTCCGGGGAGCTGGGCTTCATGCTCAAGGTGCTCGCCGCCGACCGTCCGCTCTCCATCCAGGTGCACCCCGACGAGCCGCGGGCCGCGTCCGGCTTCGCCGACGAGGAGGCCGCGGGCATCCCGCTCGGCGCCCCGAACCGCGTCTTCAAGGACCCCTTCCCCAAGCCCGAGATGGTCTACGCGCTGACCACCTTCGACACCCTCGTCGGCCTGCGCCGGACGTCCGAGGTGATGCGGGTCCTGCACGCCATCGAGCACCCCCTCGCCGAGGAGCTGATGGCGAGCCTGGTCGAGCGCCCCGGCTTCGCCGGCATCGTCCGCCTCATCGAGAGCCTGCTCGCCGCGCCCCCGACCGCCGCCACCGTCACCGAGGTCGCCGCGGCCTGCCAGAAGGCGCTCGACGGGGGCCGCGACGTCAAGCGCGCCTTCGAGACCGCCGTCGAGCTCGCCGACGCCTGCCCCGGCGACGTCGGCGTCATCGTCTCGCTGCTCCTGAACCGCCTCACCCTGCAGCCCGGCGAGGCGGCGTACCTCGCCACCGGGATCATCCACGCCCACCTGCGCGGGCTGTGCCTGGAGGTGATGGTCTCCTCCGACAACGTGCTGCGCGCCGGGCTCACCACCAAGCACATCGACGCCCCCGGCCTCGTGCGCTGCCTCGAGGAGGGCACCTCGCGGGCCGCCCGGGTCGAGCCGATGGTGTTCAACTACTCCACCGACGTGTTCAGCCCGTGCGGCGACTTCGCGCTCTCGGTCACCCAGAGCTCGCCCGCCGACCCCGCCGGCGTCGTCCTGCCCGCCACCGGCCCGCGCCTGCTGGTCTGCACCGGCGGCGAGGTCGCGCTCGTCAACCATCGCGACGAGGTGCTCCGCCTGGGCCGCGGCGAGGTGGCGTACGCCGACGACACCGACGGCGAGCTCCGCGTCGCCGGGACCGGCGAGATCGCCCAGGCCTTCGTCCCCACCTCCGACGCCCGCGGCCAGCTGTTCGACCTCATCTGAGGGCCGGCGGCGCCCCGGGCTCGGCGGGGTGGCGCACATGTAACACCGTGTTCGTGCACCGGATGGGCCGATTTGGATCGTTCAAACGAACAACAACACGGAGTTACATGTTCGCTAGCGCCGCCGCAGCCCCGCCAGCGCCGGCCGTACGTCGACCAGGTACACGAACGCCGCGACGGTGAGCAGCAGGTTGACGATCCCGATCGGGATGGGCAGCAGCTGCAGGAGGACGCCGATGCCGAGCAGCGAGCACCAGGTGACCTTGTTGAGCTTGTCGGCGGCGTCGTAGGACTCGGCGGAGTAGAGCAGCGAGCTCACCAGCGCGAAGATCTTGACGACGAGCAGCACGAAGGCGATGCCGAGGTTGATGTATCCCTCGGTCATGCTCGCCGCCGGCACGAATCCCCCGCCCATGAGCATGGATCCTAGCCAGGCCCCGGTGGCCGCAACGACCGCGACCCCGAGGCGGGAGCCTCGGGGTCGCGGTGCGGGAGCGGATCAGCTCAGTTGGCGGCAGCCTTCTTGGCCGGCGCCTTCTTGGCGGCGGGGGCCTTCTTGGCGGGGGCCTTCTTCGCGGGCGCCTTCTTGGCCGGGGCCTTCTTGGCGGCCGGGGCCTTCTTGGCCGGGGCCTTCTTGGCGGGGGCCGGGGTCTCGCCGTTGCGGATCTTCACGACGACGCCCTCACCGCGCTTGGCGAGGTCGGCGTAGAGCGCGGTGGCGGTGGCGACGTTCTCGTCGTACGCACCCTTGACGGAGGTCTGCACCTTGGCGGGCAGGGCCTTGGCGTCGGCCTGGAGGTCGGTGAGCGCGGCGACGGCCTTGTCCTGCAGGGACTTCGGCTCGGGGAGGGCGAAGCCCTTCACGCTGCTCTGGACGTCGGCGACGCGGGTGGTGACGTCCTTCTGCACCTCGGCGACGCGGGCGGTCACCTTGGTCTGGACGTCGGCGACGTAGGCGCGGACCTTCTCCACGGCGAGGTCGGTCGCACCGACACCGGCGTAGATCGGCTTGGCGGCGGCCGGGGGGAGCTCCGGCAGGTCGATCGACTTGAGGTCGATCGAGGGGATCTCGAACTTCGGGAGGTCGAGCTTCGGCATTTCTTTACCCTTCGTTGGTGACACGCTGGACGCTGTCGGGATCAATCTCGGTCGGGATCGGCGCGGGCGCGGAGTCGCCCTCCTCGGCCGCGTTGAGCGCGAGGAACGAGGCGTAGACGTCGAGCAGCGACTGCTTCTGCCGCTCGGTGAGGCCGGTGTCGCCGAGGATGGCGAGCTCGACCGAACCACCGACGCCGTCGTCCGGGCTGAGGATCCCGGCGCGGATGTAGAGCTGCTCCGCGGAGATCCGCAACGCCTTGGCGATCTGCTGGAGCACCTCGGCCGACGGCTTGCGGAGCCCACGCTCGATCTGGCTGAGATAGGGGTTCGAGACTCCCGCCTGGTCGGCGAGCTGCCGCAAGGACAGACGGGAGGACACCCGCTGCTCCTTGAGGTATTCACCGAGCGACCCGACGGTCTTCCCGACCTTTCCCTTAGCCATGGCTCCATGGTGCTAGCAAAAGTTAGCAAGGTGCAAGCACTCAGCTAGTGAAGTCGTTCACATGACCCGACTCCTCACGCCGCGACAAGCGCATCCGATCACCGGCGCGGGTGTCAGGCCGGGCCTCCCACCGCGCGAACGAGACCATCTCACTCGACTCGGTACGATCACGACGTGTCGAGTCCCTCCGTGCCGCAGCACTGCCCCACACCCCGGGAGCTCGACGACCTGGAGCTGCTGACCTCCGGCGCGGCTGGTCCCATCGTCGGCTTCAACGAGCCGGGCAGCCCGATCACCCTCGACCTCCCCGAGGCGCTGGAGACCCACCTCGACGAGGGTCACGAGGTCGAGCTGGTCGACCCCGAGGGCCTCCCCCTCGCCCGCGTCGCCCGCACCTTGCGCGGGCTCAGCGTCGAGCCGCTGACCCATGCCCAGTTCGGGGCCTTCCGCACCCTGCACGTGCCGCCCGACGTCGCCCGGGAGCGGTACGCCGGACGCACCGTCGTGCCCGTCACGGACCTGGTGACCGACACCCAGCTCGAGCAGCTGCGCGGCCTCGGCCCGGTGCTGCTCGCCGCCCTCGTGGGCGCCGGCACGCCCGCCGTCAGCCCGGTCGGGCTGCTCCGCGCGACCACGCGGGTCGCCGCGATCATCGGCGCCGAGGTGGTCGCCATCCCGCTCACCGACCACGGCCCGGACAACGACGCCGCGGACGCGGCGCTGCGGGAGTCCGTCCTCGCCTGGTACGCCGGCGCGGACGACCTCGTCGAGCTGGCACCGGGCGGGACGACCCTGCCCGAGCTGGCGGACATCGAGGCGCAGGAGCGGCCGGCACCCGTCGACCAGGGCCTGGTGCTCTTCTTCACCGGCCTGTCCGGCAGCGGGAAGTCGACGATCGCCCGGGCCCTGATGGATCGCATCCTCGAGCAGGGCACGCGGACCATCACCAGCCTCGACGGCGACGTCGTGCGCCGCAACCTGTCCGCCGGGCTGTCCTTCTCCAAGGAGGACCGGGAGACCAACATCCGCCGGATCGGCTGGGTCGCCGCCGAGATCGCCCGTCACGGCGGGGTCGCGATCTGCAGCCCGATCGCGCCGTTCGACGAGACCCGCCAGCAGGTCCGGGCGATGGTCGAGCAGGCCGGCGGCCGGTTCTTCCTCGTCCACGTCGCCACCCCACTGGAGGAGTGCGAGCGGCGCGACCGCAAGGGCCTGTACGCCAAGGCCCGGCGCGGTGAGATCCCCGAGTTCACCGGCATCTCCTCGCCGTACGAGGAGCCGGACGACGCCGACGTCCGCGTCGACACCACCGGGCGCACCATCGAGGACGCGCTCGACGACGTGGTCGCCGGACTGGCCGAGGCGGGGCTGCTGTACCTGCGGGCCTCCGACCCCGGTACGCCGCCGCCGGTCGCCGCCCGCGCCACCGCCCGCCGCACCGCCGCCCGCCGCGCGTCCAGCCGGCCGGAGCCGGCGACCGACGGTCCGCTGCGGGTGCTCTTCGTCTGCACCGCCAACATCTGCCGCTCGCCATACATGGAGCTGCGGGCCAAGGACCTGCTGGGCGCGCGCACCGACGTGGAGTTCACCAGCGCCGGCACCCACGGCTTCCGCGCCCACCGCGTCGACCCGACGATGGCGACGGTACTGGCCGAGCGCGGCATCGCCGACGACCTCGTCGAGGAGTTCGCGAGCCGCCGCCTGACCCGCGAGCTGATCGAGGGGGCGGACCTGGTCCTCACCGCCGAGGCCTCGCACCGGGCGTTCGTCCTGGAGGAGGTGCCCAGCGCGTTCCGCAAGGCGTTCACCCTCGGCCAGTTCGCCGAGTCCGTGGAGCGGGTCGACCCCGGCCTGGTCGGCGCGGCGCTGGTGACCGCCGTCGGGCACCGCCGGGCGGGCGCGGTCGACGCGCACGACGTACGAGACCCCTATCGCCGCGGCCGGTCGGCCGCCGAGGCGTCCGCCGACCAGATCGACGCGCTGCTGCAGGCGGTCCTGCCGCGGCTCAGCACCTCCGTCAGCACCGCACCGTGACGGAGTGGATCACGCTCACCGCCCTCTCCATCGCGGCGGCGGGCTTCCTCGTGGGCATCGTGGTCGGCCTGACCGGCATGGGCGGCGGCGCGCTCATGACGCCGGCGCTGATCTTCCTCGGCGTCGGGCACACCTCCGCGATCGTCACCGCGGACCTCACCGCCGCCGCGATCTACAAGACCGGCGGCGCGATCACGCACGCGCGTGAGGGATCCCCGAACCTGCGCCTGGCGGCCTGGCTGGTGGCCGGCTCGGTCCCGATGGCCTTCCTCGGCCCGTGGCTGGTCGACGCGATGACCGACGACCCGAGGGAGCTGGAGAAGGCCCTCAAGCTCTGCATCGGCACCGCGCTGCTCTTCGCCGCGTCGACGTACGCCCTGCGCCTGTCCATCAACCTGCGCCGGGTACGACGCGGTGGCGGCGCGCCCGACGACGACCCGCGGATCCGGCCCCTGCCGACGCTCGCCGTGGGCATGCTCGGCGGGCTGCTGGTCGGGGTCACCAGCGTCGGCTCCGGCTCGGTGATCATGATCGCCCTGCTGATGCTCTACCCGGGCCTGTCGGCGGTCCGCCTGGTCGGCACCGACCTGGTCCAGGCGGTGCCGCTCGTGCTCAGCGCCGCCCTCGCGAACATCGCCATCCACGGCCTGGAGTGGGACCTGCTGGTGCCGCTCGTCGCCGGGTCGGTGCCGGGCACCCTGCTGGGGTCGCGGATCGCGCCCCGCGTCCCGCAGTCCTTCATCCGGCGCGGGATCGTGATCGTGCTGACGATGTCGGGGGTCGCGCTGCTCTTCAAGGCCGGGCTGCACCCGTTCGGCGAGGGTCACGAGACGCTCGAGGCGCTGGTGGTCGCGGGGATCGGGGTGGCGATGCTGCTGCTCGTCCCGCTGCTGTGGGGGCTGCTGCGCCGGCGCTACGGGCTGCCGATGTTCGGGGCTCCGACGGTGAGCGAGCTGGAGGGGATGGACCGCCGGGCTCCGGCGGTCCGACGCTAGGCGCGGTCGGTCAGTGGCCGAGCCGGAAGGACTCGTCGCGGGACATCGACCGGGCGAGGCCGAAGGTCAGCGCCGAGGCTGCCGCGACCCAGAGGGCGCCGAGGCCGAGCAGTGTCTCCATGCCTCCACGGTAGGCACGGGCACCTCGCGACCCCACCCTCTTTTCGTCTGGGAAATCCGGGACTTTAGTCGCGTCCGTACACGTCGCGCGTGTAGACCTTCTCGGCCACGTCGTCGAGGACGTCGGTGTGCCGGTTGGCGATGATGACGTCCGCCTTGGCCTTGAACTCGTCGAGGTCCTTGATGACCTTGGAGTTGAAGAAGCGCTTCTGGTCCAGCTCCGGCTCGAAGACCACGACCTTCACCCCGCGGGCCTTGATCCGCTTCATCACGCCCTGCACCGCGGACTCGCGGAAGTTGTCGGAGCCGGCCTTCATCGTCAGGCGGTAGATCCCGACGACCTTCGGCTCGCGGCGCAGGATGTCGTCGGCGATGAACTCCTTGCGGGTGGTGTTCGCCTCGACGATCGCGCTGATGAGGTTCTGCGGCACGTGGCGGTAGTTCGCCTGCAGCTGCTTGGTGTCCTTGGGCAGGCAGTAGCCGCCGTACCCGAAGGAGGGGTTGTTGTAGTGCCCGCCGATCCGCGGGTCCAGGCCGACGCCCTCGATGATCTGCCGGGTCGCCAGGCCGTGCGTGGCGGCGTAGGTGTCGAGCTCGTTGAAGTACGCCACCCGCAGCGCCAGGTAGGTGTTGGCGAAGAGCTTGATCGCCTCCGCCTCGGTGGAGCCGGTGAACAGCACCGGTACGTCGTCGTCCAGCGCCGCCTGCGTCAGAAGCTTCGCGAACATCCGGCCCGGCTCGGTGTCGGAGCCGATCACGACCCGTGAGGGGTGGAGGTTGTCGTGCAGCGCCCGGCCCTCGCGCAGGAACTCCGGGCTGAACAGGATCGAGGCGCCGGGGTGCGCCTCGCGCAGCGTGTTGGTGTAGCCCACCGGCACGGTCGACTTGATGACGACGGTCGCGCCCGGGTTGGCGGCGAGTGCCTCGGCGGTGACCTTCGCGACCGTGGAGGTGTCGAAGCAGTTGGTCTCGGGGTCGTAGTTGGTGGGCGTCGCGACGACCACGAAGCTCGCGTCGGCGTACGCCTCCTTGCGGTCGCGGGTCGCGTGCAGCGCGAGCCCGCCCTGCGCGAGGTACTGCTCCAGCTCGGCGTCGACGATCGGCGAGCGGCCGGCGTTGACGGCCGCCACCCGCTCGGCGCTGACGTCGAGGACGGTGACGTCGTTGAAGCGGGCGAGCAGCACGGCGTTCGACAGGCCGACGTACCCGGCCCCGACCACGGTGATCTTCATGCTTCGAGGCTGGGACGGCCGGCTGAACGCACGCCTGCGCCGACATGACGCCCGGGTGACGGGCGGACGCACGTCTGGGCGGGCTCAGCCGGCCCAGACGGTCGCGATCGGCAGGCCCCACAGCCGCGGCCCGACCTGGTGGCCCGCGCCCCCGGTGGTGAGCACGACCCCGCCTCGGAAGCGCGGCCCCGCCCGGCGGGCCAGCGCCCGCAAGCGGTCGAACTGGTGCGGACGCAGGCCCGCGGCCGTCACCACCTCCAGGCCGTAGAGCGTGTCGTCGGGCAGCTCCACGACGAGCCCGACGGCGAGCCCGTTGCGCTCGCGCAGGTGGCTCACCCGGTGCTCGACGACGCTCGTGGCCTGCTGGCGCAGCAGCTCGCCGGCCACCATCGTGCGCAGCAGCGGGGCCAGCCGGCGGCGGCCGCTGAACTCCGCGAGGTCCGCCGGGGCGTGCCCGGCCAGGTGGCGGGCCAGGGCGACGTCCTCGAAGACGACCTGCGGGCGCCCGATCGCCCGCTTCGCCGACGCCGAGCGGGAGCCGGGCAGCAGCCGGACCACGCCGGTCTCCACCAGCACGTCGACGTAGGGGCCGAGCGTGGTGGGCGGGATCCCGGTCGCCGCGCCCAGCCGGGCGTGGTTGAGCTCGCCCATCAGCGGGTGGGCGAGGGCGGTGAGCAGCGCGCGCAGCCGGTCGGGGTCGGTACGGCGCACCGACCGGGCCCGGCCGAGGATCCGCTCCAGGTCGTCGTCGGCGACCTCGCGGGCCGTCGCGGCGACGTACCGGGGGACGTCCCAGGTGCTGCGCACCTCGGCAGGGACGGTCCCGCGCGAGCCCAGGCGGGCGACGAAGTCGGCAGCCACGCAGCCGACTCTAGGGGAGCCCCGACCGAAAACTCGTCGATTTGTCTAACGAGCCCGTCCGAATGTCTCGGTGACAGGGCGCGCATGGCACGATGCAGCCCATGTCCCAGACCCACAGCGACTACCGGCTGAGCCAGCTGGACCAGCTGGAAGCCGAGTCGATCCACATCTTCCGGGAGGTGGCCGCCGAGTTCGAGAAGCCCGTGCTGATGTTCTCGGGCGGCAAGGACTCGATCGTCATGATGCGCCTGGCGGAGAAGGCGTTCTACCCCGCGAAGATCCCGTTCCCCGTGCTGCAGGTCGACACCGGCTTCGACTTCCCCGAGGTGCTCGCCACCCGCGACAACTGGGTCGACCGGCTCGGCGTACGCCTGATCGTGGCCAGCGTCGAGCAGGCCCTCGCCGACGGCATCGTCGTCGACGACGGCAAGACCTCCCGCAACCGGCACCAGATCGGCACCCTGCTCAACGCCATCGAGGAGAACGGCTTCACCGCCGCCTTCGGTGGCGGTCGCCGGGACGAGGAGAAGGCCCGCGCCAAGGAGCGCGTCTACTCCCACCGCGACGAGTTCGGCCAGTGGGACCCGAAGAACCAGCGCCCCGAGCTGTGGAGCCTCTACAACGGCCGCCTGCACGAGGGCGAGCACATGCGGATCTTCCCGATCTCCAACTGGACCGAGCTCGACATCTGGGACTACATCGGTCGCGAGGGCATCGAGATCCCCTCGATCTACTTCAGCCACCAGCGCCGGGTCTTCGAGCGCGACGGAATGCTGCTGTCCGAGAGCGAGCACAACCCGTTGCGCGACGGCGAGGTGGTCGAGGAGCGCACCGTCCGCTTCCGCACCGTCGGCGACCTCACCCTGACCGGCTGCGTGGAGTCCACCGCCAGCACCATCCCCGAGATCATCGAGGAGGTCGCCGTCGCCCGGGTCACCGAGCGCGGCGCCACCCGCGGTGACGACCGGTTCTCCGAGGCCGCCATGGAGGACCGCAAGAAGGAGGGCTACTTCTGATGGCCGGGACCAACATGGACCTGCTCCGCTTCGCCACCGCCGGCTCCGTCGACGACGGCAAGTCCACCCTCATCGGGCGCCTGCTGCTCGACTCGAAGTCGATCTTCGAGGACCAGCTCGAGGCCGTCGAGGCGACCTCGCAGTCCAAGGGCTACGACTACACCGACCTCGCGCTGCTGACCGACGGGCTGCGCTCCGAGCGCGAGCAGGGCATCACCATCGACGTGGCCTACCGCTACTTCGCCACGCCCAACCGCAAGTTCATCATCGCCGACACCCCCGGGCACGTGCAGTACACCCGGAACATGGTCACCGGCGCCTCCACCGCCGACCTCGGCCTGGTGCTCGTCGACGCCCGCCAGGGCCTCACCGAGCAGTCCCGCCGCCACGCGGTGATCCTGTCCCTGCTCCGCGTCCCGCACCTCGTGCTCGCGGTCAACAAGATGGACCTCGTCGACTACGACCAGGCCACCTACGACCGGATCCACGCCGAGTTCACCTCGTTCGCGACCAAGCTGAACATCCCCGACCTCGAGGTCATCCCGATCTCGGCGCTGCAGGGCGACAACGTGGTCACCCGCTCCGAGAACATGAAGTGGTACTCCGGTCCCACCCTCATGCACCACCTCGAGCACGTCCACGTCGCCTCCGACCGCGACCTCATCGACGCCCGCTTCCCCGTGCAGTACGTCGTACGGCCCAAGTCGGACGAGTTCCACGACTACCGGGGGTACGCCGGCCAGGTCGCGGGCGGGGTCCTCAAGCCGGGCGACGAGGTCGTCGTCCTCCCCTCGGGGATGACGTCGAAGATCTCCAAGATCGACCTGTTCGACAAGGAGATCGCCGAGGCCTTCCCGCCGATGAGCGTCACCGTGCACCTCGAGGACGACGTCGACGTCTCCCGCGGCGACATGATCGCCCGGGTCAAGAACGCCCCGACGCCCAGCCAGGACATCGACGCGATGATCTGCTGGATGACCAACAACCCGCTGCAGCAGCGGCAGAAGCTGGCCATCAAGCACACCACGCGGACCGCGCGGGCACTGGTGAAGGACATCCAGTACCGCCTCGACGTCAACACCCTCCACCGCGACCAGGAGACCAAGGAGCTCGCCGTCAACGAGATCGGCCGGGTCACCCTGCGCACCACGGTCCCGCTCCTCGCGGACCCGTACTCCAAGAACCGCACGACCGGCTCGTTCATCCTGATCGACGAGGCGACCGGCGTGACCGTCGGCGCCGGCATGATCAACGGCTGATCCTCCGGCTGATCCTCGGGCTCCCGCGAGCGCCTGCCCTTTGGGGTGGGCGCTCGTGGCGTCTCCGGGTGGGATCCGGCGGCGGCGCCGCTGGGGGAGGCATGGGGCAGAGACCGCACGTTTCGGGCCCGGAGTCGTGCGGTCTGTGACCAAACGAGGAGTCCCTTCATCGATTGGCCAGAGACCGCACGTCTCGGGCCCACATCCCTGCGGTCTGTGACCGAACGACGACTCGCGTCATCGATTGGCCAGAGACCGCACGTCTCGGGCCAGCATCCGTGCGGTTCGTGACCAATCGACGACACCCCGCACGACATCCCCCGCACGACATCCCCCGCACGACATCCCCCGCACGACATCCCCCGCACGACACCCCCCGCACGACACCCCCCGCACGGCGGCCGCGTAGCGGCGGCGCGGGCGCAGCCCGTGCCGACTCCGCGCCCCCAGCCGACCGACCGGGGCCCGGGGTCAAGGACGGCCGCAGGCCGCCGCGCAGCGGCCGAGCGCAGCGAGGTCCTTGACGCCGGGAGTCGGTCGGCTACGCGCGGCCGCCACGACTCCCCGCCACGACTCCCCCGCAGCCCGGAGCCCCGCAGCCCGGAGCCCGCAGCTCAGCGCTGCGGCCGGAAGTGCAGCCCCACCTCAGGGTCGACGACGACCTCCTGCGCGGCCGGCAGCCCGTCGACGACCAGCGCCGCCGTGACGTCGGTGTTGCGCTTGAGCAGCGCCAGCGCGATCGGCCCGAGCTCGTGGTGGCGGGCGGAGGAGCCGACGAAGCCGGCGTCGCGGCCACCGGCGGCCGGGGTCACCACGGTGCCGGCGGCGGGCAGGCGGTTCTCGGAGCCGTCGAGGTGCAGCAGGGTGAGCCGGCGCGGCGGTCGGCCGAGGTTGTGGACGCGGGCGACGGTCTCCTGGCCGCGGTAGCAGCCCTTGTCGAGGTGCACGGCCGACCAGGAGGGGCCGTCGAGCCAGCCGACCTCGTTGGGGATGGTCCGCTCGTCGGTGTCGACGCCGAAGCGCGGCTCGCCGCGGGCGATGCGCAGGGCCTCGAAGGCCCAGAGCCCGGCGGCGGGGCCGGCCGCCTCGGCGTACGCCGTGAGCTGGTCGCGCGGCACGAGGTCGTAGCGCCCCGGCCGCCAGGCGACCGCGATCTCCGAGGTCACGTCGGTGATCTCGACGCGCATCATGAACCTCATCCGCTCCAGGAAGCCGATCAGCGCGGCGGCGCGGCCGGGCTCGGTGTGGGCGGTGAAGGCCTCGCCGTCGTCGACGCCGGTGAAGGCGTGCTCGACGTGACCCTGCGGGGACAGCACGAGCGCGGAGACCCACTGGCCGGGGGCGAGCCCCTCGAAGAACTGGGTGGTGAGCGAGTGCAGCCAGGTGAGGCGGTCGGGGCCGGCGATGCGCAGCACGTCGCGGTGCGAGAGGTCGACGAATCCCTCGCCGGCCTCGAGGGCCTTCTGCTCGCCGAAGAGGCTGCCGTAGTGGGCGGCCACGCCGGCGTCGATGCCGTCGCCGGCGACGGCGCCCGGAAGGGAGAGGAGCGGTGAGGTCATGTGAGGTCCCGGTAGTGCTCGAGGAGGCGGGTCAGGGTGCCGAGCGCGGTCTGCATCTCCTCGATGTGGACGGGGTCCAGGGTCCGGAGCATCTCCTTGATCTCCGTGCTCGACACCCCCGAGGTCCGAGGCAGGTACCGCACCTCGCAAACGTCGGAGAGGTCGTCGAACTTCCCGGCCCAGTCGTCGCCCATCACGAACACGTCGACGCCGTGCTCGACGATGTCGGCGCGCTTCTGCTCCCAGTTCCGCTCCGGGACGACGAGGTCGACCCCCCGGATGGCGCCGACGATGGCGGCCCGGTCGTCGTACGACACCACCGAGCGCTTGCCCTTGCCGGCGTTGAACTCGTCGGTGGAGACCCCCACGATCAGCCGGTCCCCCATCGCGGCGAGGCGCTCGATGAGGCGCAGGTGGCCGATGTGGAACAGGTCGAAGGTGCCGTAGGTCAGCACGGTGGTCATCGGTCGTCTCCTTCGCAGTCGGCGCAGCGGCCGAACACGGTCAGGTGGCCCAGGTCGGGGACGAAGTCCTTGGCCCGCAGCACGTCGACGAAGGGCGCGGCCTCCGCGGCGTCGACCGAGGTGACCCGGTGGCAGCCGCGGCAGACCAGGTGGAAGTGCTCGTGCCCCCGGACGGAGTGGTACGTCGGCGCCCGGTCGGACAGGTGCGCGTGCCGCACCAGGCCGAGCTCCTCCAGCACCTCCAGGGTGCGGTAGACGGTGGAGGCGTTGACGGTGCTCGCGGTCTCCTGGACCTTGGCGAGCACCTCGTCGGGGGTGGCGTGCCCCAGCTCGTCGACCGCGGCGAGGATGAGCTCGCGCTGCGGGGTGAGCCGGTAGCCCCTGTCGCGCAGGGCCGCACGCCAGTCCGTCGTCTCAGGCACGCTTGAGCCTCGCCCAGAGGTGCGGCTGCAGGGCCTGGCCCATCGCGGCCATGTCGAAGGCGTAGAGCAGGTCACCCTCGACGTTGCCGTAGAGGCGCTTGCCGGCGACGTACTCCTTGGCCGTCTCGGTGCGCGCGACGGCGTCGGTCGTCCACTCGAACTTGCCGTCGGCGGCCTCGCCCTCCCAGATCTCGGCGATGCCGGTGTTGTGGGTCAACAGGATCTCGAACTTCCCGCCACCGACGGCGCGGATGAACCCGGTCTCGATCGCGGCGTCGCGGACCTTCTCGTTGTTCTCGTCGATGATCCACGCGCGTGCCATGTAGTGGAAGAACGGGCGCCCGTCGTGGGTGAAGATCAGCTCCTGGCCGAACTGGAACGACTCGATCGTCGGGTAGTCGCCGTGGCCGTTGCCGCGCCACGTGCCGAGCATCCAGGCGATGGGGCCGCAGTCGGGGTGCAGGTTGTCGGGGAGTTCGAAGGCCACGAGGCGAAGTCTAGTTCCGGCGGGCCGCCAGCCCGAGGCGGCGCCGCAGCGGGCTCCCGTACGCTCGCCGCATGGCGCGTGGACTCGTGGTGAAGGTGACCTGCGGTGCGGACGAGCCGGAGCGGTGCAACCAGGCCTTCACCGTCGCCGGTACGACGGCCGCGGCCGGCGCTCCGATCTCCCTGTGGCTCACCGGCGAGGCGGCCTGGCTGGCCGTCCCCGGACGGGCCGCCGAGCTGGAGCTGCCCCTCGCCACCCCGCTGCCCGACCTGCTCGACGCGGTCCTCGCCGCGGGCACCGTGACGGTGTGCGCGCAGTGCGCGGCGCGGCGCTCGCTGAGCGAGGCGGACCTGCTGCCCGGCGTACGGATCGCGGGGGCGGCGGTGTTCGTCGAGGAGGTCCTGGCCGAGGGCGCGCAGGCACTCGTCTACTGACGGATCTTTGCCGAGACACCTCACCAATTCCGCGGCCGCGGGCCTAGGGTGGGCGCACCGCCGTGGATCCCCCCTCGTCTACGCCACGGTGGCCGGAGGCTCCCCGGCGATGTCCGTCACCGCATGCCCTGCCTGTGGCTCCACGAGCCTGAAGGCCTACCGCCCCTCACGCCGCACCGGGCGCAGGAACTTCCGCTGCCGGTCCTGCGGCCTGCTCGGCTGGTCCGACCGCGCCGACCTGGTGCTGCCCGCCACGGTCGGGCTGGAGGACATCAGCGTCGAGGAGCGTGCCGCCTGGGTGGCGAGCAAGCGCAGCCACGCGGCCGAGGCCGCCCAGGCGGAGGTGCTCGACGAGCTCGGCGCCCGCCTCCCCGGCGGTCCTCGCGACCGCAGCCTGTACGACATCGGCACCGGCGACGGCCAGTTCCTCGCCGTCGCGGGCGGGTGCGGCTTCCGGGTCCGCGGCAACGACCTGATCGAGGCCAACGTGCACCTGGCGGCCCGCACCCACGGCATCGAGGTCGACCTCGGCGACCTGTCCGCGCTCGACGTACCCGCCCACGACGCGGTGACGATGTGGTGCGTGCTCGCCCACGTCGCCGACCCGGAGGCGCTGCTGCGCAGCTCCTTCGACCTGCTCGCACCTGGGGGGACGTTGTTCCTGCAGACCCCGCGGCGGACCCGCGTGGACACGCTCGCCCTCGCGCTCACCACCGCCGCCGGCGGTCGGATGTCGCACTGGGTGGACCGCCGGATCGCCCCGCACCACTGGCACCTGCACACCGCCGCGTCGATGACGACCGCCCTGCGCAGGGTCGGCTTCGTCGACGTCGAGGTGATCCCGCGAGCCCGCTACTCCCTCAGCTCCGGCAGCTACCTCGCGTCGATGGGCGTGCCCCGGCGGGCCGCCCGCGGCGTCGGGCGCGCCGCCGACCGGCTGATCGACCGCGGTTGGGCGCCGCGGATCGTGCTGGAGGCCTACGCCCGCAGGCCCGGGGTGCTCGCACCCACGACCGCCCAGGAGCGGGACCGGGCCCGGCCGGCCGCGGGCTGAGGCGGCAGGATGGCGCCATGCGCGCCGTCCTGCAACGAGTCTCGTCCGCGTCGGTCGTCGTCGACGGTGCCGTGGTCGGCGCCCTCGACGCGCCCGGCCTGCTCGTCTACCTCGGCATCACCCACGACGACGGCCCCGCCGAGGTCGCCTGGATGGCCCGCAAGATCCGCGACCTGCGAATCCTGCCCGAGGAGCGCTCCGTCGCCGACGTCGGGGCACCGGTGCTCGTCGTCTCCCAGTTCACCCTGTACGGCGACGCCCGCAAGGGCCGCCGCCCCACCTGGACCGCCGCGGCGCCGGGCCCCGTCAGCGAGCCGTTGTACGACGCGGTCTGCGCCGCGCTCGAGGCGGCCGGCACTCCCGTGGAGCGCGGGGTGTTCGGCGCCGACATGGCCGTGACGTCGGTCAACGACGGGCCGTTCACCGTGCTGCTGGACTCCCCGTAGGCGTCGCGGGGAGGAGTGAGCCTCAGGCCGGACGGCTGCGCAGCCGGGCACCGACGAGGTACAGCTCGCAGCCCAGGCAGAAGCCGAACACCGCGTTGAGGAAGGCCGCGACGAAGGCGAAGCCGGCGAACACCTGGCCGAGCAGCACCGCGCCGGTGGCGAAGCCGAGGGTCGCGACGACCGCGAAGACCAGGCCGACGGCCTGGGCGAAGCGCGGCGGGGCGGGGTCCTCGAGCTCGTCCGGCGGGGAGAGGCGGGGGCGGATGACCGAGCGGAAGAACAGCCCGGTGGGGGTCTTCTGGACGCCGAGGCCGGCGCCGATCGCGAAGAGCACGGCCTGGACGCCGGTCAGCACGGCCGCAGCGGTGGTCGCGGCGTCGGAGAGCAGCAGCGCGACGGTGAAGACGACGAGGGTGACCGAGGCGGTGAAGCGCGGGCCACGCGGGTCGATGCCGGAGGTGGTCATCGGGACTCCTGGGAGAGAGGGAGTGCAGCGAGCACCTGCTCGCGGCGGGGAGCACCGGCCGCGCGAGTGAGCTCGCGGCCGGACGGGTCGAGGATCAAGGTGGTGGGCGTACGACGCACGTCGAGCGCCCGGACGAGGTCGAGATGCTGCTCGGCGTCGATCTCCAGGTGGGCCACGCCGTCGTACCGCTCGGCGACGTCGGCGAGCACCACCCGGGTGGTGCGGCACGGGGCGCAGAAGGCGCTGGAGAACTGGACCAGGGTGGCCCGCTCCCCCAGGGCGGCGTCGGGGAGGGCGGCGGCGACCGAGGTCCAGGCGGTCCCCTCGGCGGCCTCGGCGGCCTCCGCCGACTCGGCCGGAGCGGCCGGAGCGGCCGGAGCGGCACCGCCGAAGCGCCCGTCCACCCGGCGCCGGTGCAGCCCGAAGCCGACCGCCACGACGACGGCCAGCACGAGGATCACGAGTCCGGGGTTCACATCCGTCCTTCAACGCCGACGGCGGCCCCCGGATTCCGGGAGCCGCCGTCGTCACGCATCACAGGCCTCAGAGGGAGATGAGGACCTCGGCGACCGAGCCGGTCTGCGCCTGGACGGCGCGGTCGACCGGGTCGGCCTTGGGGGCCAGGGTCCGCAGGGTCCACTGGCCGTCGCCCGCGAAGAAGCGGAAGTGGCCGGTCGCCGAGGTGGGCACCTCGGCGGTGAACTCACCGGACTTGTCGAGCAGCCGGACGTAGGCACCGGACACCGGGGTGGCGTCCTCGCCCGCGCCGCGCACGACCTGGCCCTGGATGACGGCCTCCTTGGCGACGTTCACGCCGTCGAGGGAGAGGCCTCCCACCGTTGCACCGCACATGGCTCAGGCCTCCCCGGGCTCGTCGCCGAGGGCGATCGGGACGCCGACGAGCGAGCCGTACTCGGTCCACGAGCCGTCGTAGTTCTTGACGTTCTTCTTGCCGAGCAGCTCCTGCAGCACGAACCAGGTCAGCGAGGAGCGCTCACCGATGCGGCACAGCGCGATGGTGTCCTTGTCCTCGTCGAAGCCGACCTCCTCGTAGAGGGCCTTCAGCTCGTCCTCGGACTTGAAGGTGCCGTCGTCGTTGGCGTTCTTGCTCCACGGGACGTTGACCGAGGTCGGGATGTGGCCGGCGCGCTGGGACTGCTCCTGCGGCAGGTGGGCCGGGGCGAGGAGGCGGCCGGCGTACTCGTCGGGGCTGCGCACGTCGACGAGGTTCTGGGTGCCGATGGCGGCGACGACGTCGTCACGGAAGGCACGGATGGAGCGGTCCTGGTCCTGGGCGACGTAGGTGGTCTCCGGGCGGGTGGGGACCTCGTCGGTCAGCTCGCGGCTGTCGAGCTCCCACTTCTTGCGGCCGCCGTCGATCAGCTTGACGTCCTGGTGGCCGTAGAGCTTGAAGTACCAGTAGGCGTAGGCCGCGAACCAGTTGTTGTTGCCGCCGTAGAGCACGACGGTGTCGTCGTTGGAGACGCCGCGCGAGCTCAGCAGCGCCTCGAACTGCTCCTTGTTGACGAAGTCGCGGCGGACCTGGTCCTGGAGGTCGGTGGTCCAGTCGAGCTTGATGGCACCGCGGATGTGGCCCTTGTCGTAGGCCGTGGTGTCCTCGTCGACCTCGATGATGACGACGCCGGGGGTGTCGATGTTGTCCTCGGCCCACTGGGTGGTGACGAGCGAGTTCTCGCGACTCATGGGGATTTCCTTACTTGCGCGGTGGAGGTGGATACGTACGGCTGCTGCTGGGGCAGCGCGACGGCGCACAGGACGAGGCCTGGGCGCAGAGGCGCCACGGAGGCGACGGGGAGACGGCCGGAGGCCGGATCAGAGACCCGTCAGCAGGGTCGACACAGCGCCGAGCTGACGCGGCAGTTGTCCACCGCGCGCCGCTTGGTCAGCAGCAGGGTCGTCGACATGGGCAAGAGCCTAGGCGGCTTTCCCGGCCGATCCCATTCGATCTCCCAGATGTTGAGACGTATGTCCAGGATGTGAGAACGCCGGGCGGCAGGACCCCTCGGTCCCACCGCCCGGCGTCGCCGCGCGGAGCCTCAGCGCCGCTTGCGGAAGGCGAAGTCCGCCGTGTCCGCGAGGTACGACGCGTCGCCGGCGTAGCGCGCCCGGACCGCCCAGGCGCCCGGCCGCAGCGTGCGCGACGTCGTGCAGGTCGCGCGGCCCGCCGTGATGGTGGCGGTGCACAGCGTGCGCCCGCCGCTGGTGAAGACCACCTTGCCGGTCGCACCCGTCGAGAGCGTCGCCTTGAGCACCGCGGCCTGCCGGCGCGCGACCACCGGGGTGGCGGCCGCCGCCTTCAGCCGCGGGTCGGCCTTCGCCTTCGGCCGGACCGTGAGCACGAAGGAGCGCTGCGAGGGCCGGTGCCGGGTGTCCCCGTCGTAGAGCGTGGTGATGACGTAGGAGCCCGGCGGGGGCAGGGTCTTCACCGTGCACGCCGCGCCGCCCCTGCTCAGCCGCGCCTCGCAGAGCACCTCCTCGCCGTTGAGGAAGCGCACCGACCCGGTGGCGCTCGTCGGCGTCACGCCGGCGCTGAGTCGCAGCGCCTTGCCGAACTGCGCCGTGGCGTTCGCGACCCGCACCGTCGTGACGGCCCGGTCGTCCACCGGGGCCACCACCGTGACCACCCGCGGCGCGACCAGCTGGTTGCCGTTGGTGTCGGCGACGACGTACGTCAGGGCGTAGCTGCCGGCCTTGGCGGTGTCGACGGAGCCGACCACCTCGACCCGGTCGGTCACGTCCCCGTCGGTGTTGTCGGTCGCCCGCACCCCGGCCAGCGGGTCGAACGCCTCCCCCACCGTGACCGTGGCGTCGTCGGGGAAGGAGATCGTCGGCGCGGTGGTGTCGGTGCCGGCCGCCGTGGCCCGGAACACCGTGCCGAACTGGCGGACCGAGCCGACCTGCTCGCCGCCCGCGGTGCGGCTCTGCGCGGTCCAGGCGTAGACCTTGCCCTCCTCCAGCCCCGACCAGCGCACGGTCGCGGGCCAGCCCGAGCGGGCGGTGTCCTCGCCGATGACGGTGTCGGTCGGGGTGACCACGGTGAGCCCGTCGGTCGCGAAGGACGTCGTGCGGGTGGTGAGGTCCACCGGCAGCGTGAGGTTGTCCTCCGCGCCGTTGTAGCGCTTGCGGTCGTCGTACTCGGTCGCACCGAAGTCGTCGAAGTGCGGGGAGTAGGTGTCGATGCTCATCTCCGCACGGTCGACGTCGAACTGCAGCAGCCGCAGCCAGCTCGCCCCGAACTGCAGCAGGTCGGTGGCCTTGTGGTCCGGGGTGCCGTCGCCGTTGAGGTCGATGTTGCCCGCGCCGTCCACCTTGTCGGGCCACAGCTCCTTGGCCGGGACCTTGTAGAACTGGTAGTCCGCCAGCAGCTCGACCACGTTGTGGTGCACGCTCGCACCGACCCCGGTCTTGAGGTTCGTCCCGACGCCGTGCTCGTGGCCGGCGAGGATGAGGAAGACGTTGGGGTTCGCCTCGACCACCTCGTCGTAGAGCTTCGAGCCGTCGCCGGAGAAGCTCGCGCCGCGGCCGTCGGGGGCCGTGGACGGCGCGATGTAGGCGTGGGTGAGCAGGATGCCGTTGCGGTCGGGGTAGCGCTTGAACACCGCGTCCGCCCAGTCCGCCTCCGCCTGCGTCACGCCGTACGACAGCCCGACGGCCACGAAGTCCAGACCGCCGGCAGAGAACAGCACGTAGTTGTTCTGGTTGTCCTTGCCGCGGACCGTGGTCGCGCCCTGGCCGTCGGTCGTCTCGTCCCAGGCGTGGTACGACGCACCGGCCGGCCAGGCGGTGGAGGCGTCGTAGTAGCGGTCCGGCCCGTACCACCGGTTGAAGCGGGAGGTCGGGCCCGTCTCCTGGCCGAGCTGGTTGTCGTGGTTGCCCGCGATGACCTGGTTGACGATGCCCGCCCGGTCCAGGGTGGCCTGGGCCCCGGAGGTGAACGCGAACTCCTTGGTCACCTGCTCGTCGAGGCCCGGGTAGAGCAGGCCGCCGGAGGCGTTGGTCGCGAGCGGGTTGTAGTAGTCGTTCTCGATGATGTCGCCGGTGTGGCCGGCGTAGGCGATCTTGCGCGGGCCCGCCTGCTCGGAGATCCAGCGCGTGCTGGCGTCGTACGCCGCCGCCCAGATCGCACGCTCCTCCTCGTGCATCACGTCGCTGGCCTCGGCGGTGCCGTCCCAGTCGTCGTAGGTGCCGCCCGTCGCCCCCTCGGCGAGGTACTGGGTGTCGGTGAAGTGGGCGAGGGAGAAGTCGTAGTCCGCCGGGTCCTCGAAGTGGTCCTTGTCCGCGGCGGCCGCGGCGTCGCGCGGGGCGAGGTCGTCGGCGAAGGGGTCGGTGCCGAGGACCAGCAGGTGCACGGTGCCGGCGTCGACGAGCGGTGCCCGGACGATCCCGTTGAGCACGGTGTCGCCGTCCCGGACGCCGCGTGCGGCGGCGATCTCGACCCAGCGCGCCTCGGTGGCGTTCCAGGCCCGCAGGCTCACCGCGCGCTCGGGGTCGACGACGCCCTTCCACACGACCTGCTGGCCGGAGACGGCGGGACCGACCTCCACGTCGTACCGCTGGAAGGGGATGTCGCCGCTGGACGGGCTCTTGGTGGACGCCGCGTCGTCCGGCGTCTGCGCGCCGGTGAGCGTCTCGCCGTCGGAGTAGGCGAAGTCGAGGGTGGTCGGCGGTGCGGTGACGACCCCCTGGACGCCGCCCTCGGCGATGTCGGCCCGGGCCTCGCGGAAGGTCGTGGTCACGTCGCTGCCGTCCGGGCTGGTGGCGATCGCGGACAGCTGGACGACGCCCTCGCCCTCGCCCTGGTCGGTGCCGCCACCGGTGGGGATCGTGTCGGAGGTGAAGGGCACCTCGAAGGCGACCTGCTTGCCGAAGACGTCGGTCGCGGTGATCGCCAGCGTGTGCGCGCCGGCCTTCAGACCGGGGCCGACGAGCTGGCCGGGGGCGACCGGCTCGCCGTCGAGCCGGTAGGTCCAGCCGGTGGCGTTGTCCTCGTTGGCGATCCGGACCTCGAGCTCCACCGGCTCGCTGAGGTGGGCGCCCTTCGCCGGCACCGAGGAGGTCAGCGCGACGCCGGCGTCCGGGTGCTCGCCGAGCGCCGCGATGTCGAGGGCACGGACCTCCTGCGCGGTGAGCGCCGTGCCGTAGAGCCGGGCGTTGGCGAGCTTCGCCGCGGTGTAGAACTGCGCCCCGGCGTTGGGCGAGGAGTCCGCACCCAGGGTCCAGGCGCGCGCGGTGGCGGCCGGCAGGGTGAGGGCGCCGGTGGCGGCGGTGGTCGCGGCGAGCTCGCCGTCGACGTACAGCTTGAGGGAGGCGCCGTCCCACGTGGCGACCACGTGGTACCAGCGGTTGGCGGTGATCGTGGCGCGCGCGGTCTTGTAGCCGCCGCCGATGTGCGCCATCACGCCGACCTTGTCGTCGTTGACGTAGATGGAGTAGCCACCGCCCTCCTTGCCCGAGCACACGTCGGCCTCCGCGCTCGGCGGCAGCTGGCCGGTGTAGCGGAAGGTGCACTCGATGCTGACCGCGGTGGTGATGTCGCCCCAGTGCGGGGTGAGCGCGTAGCCGTAGGCGTCGTTGCCGTCGAAGGTCACCACGTCGCGCTTCAGCGCGGAGTCGCGGGCGATGGTCGGGCTGCCGAAGGTCTTCACCGCCAGGCCGCGGGCGTGGTCGACGGGGGTGCCGTCGGCGAAGTCGACGTCGAGGACGTCGGCCGCGGGCACCGGGATGCCGGTGTCCCAGCGCGCGGCGAGCGCGGCGGCCTCGTCCGCGGTCACGGCCCGGCCGAAGACCGCGGCGTGCGCGAACGTGCTGGGCGGCGCGACCTGCCCGATGCCCGTCGGGCTCGCGTCGGCGCCCACGATGAAGCGCTGCGACGTCGCGACCGGCGGCTGCAGCGCGCCCGCCGCGGCGGTGGTCTGCGCGAGCGCGCCGTTGACGTAGAGCTTGACCTGGGCGCCGTCCCAGGTCGCGACGACGTGGTACCACCGGTTGCCGTCGATCGGCGTCAGCGCCGACTTGTAGCCCCCGCCGACGTGCGCCATGAAGCCGAGGTTGGCGCCGTTGAGGTAGACCGAGATGCCGCCGGACTCCTTGTCGGAGCACAGGTCCTTCTCCCCGCTGACCGGCATCGTGGTGTCGACGCGGAAGACGCACTCCACGCTGACCCCGGAGGCGAGCTTGCTCCACTGGTCGGCGAACGGGAAGCCGACCGCGTCGTCGACGCCGTCGACCCGCAGGGTCGGGCCCTGCTTCGGGTCGGTGGCGTACGCCGGAGCGCCGTAGGTGATCGGCGCCAGCGACTGCGCGCGGTCGGCCGCCTGGCCGCCCTCGAAGGTGACGTCGAGGATGTCGGGGGTCGGGGCGGCGACCGCCGCCGCCGCGGCGGGGGCGGCGAGGCGGGCGAGGTCGGGGCGGGCGGCGTCGCTGGGGGCGGCCAGCAGGCTGCCGGCGGCGACGGTCAGGCCGAGCGCCGGGAGGGCGAGGCGGCGCAGCCGGCGTCCGGGCCACGAGGGCAGCGAGGGTCGTGCGGGCACGACGGTCTCCTTCAGGGGGTGGGGGTGGAGGGGGTGCGCCGGCGCCGGGCCACGAGGGCACCGACACCGGCGAGCAGGAGGACGGCACCGAGCACGGCGCCGAGCTGGAGGGCGGCGCTCTGCCCGGTGGAGGCGACCGGGTCGGCATCCGCGGCGGCGTCCGGGGCGGTGGAGGTGGAGGCGCGGCTGCCGAGGGCCCAGGTGTGGCTGTCGGCGTCGGCGCCGTAGACCTGGTGCTGGCCCGCGGGCCCCGTCGCCAGCGTCCGGTACGCCGGGTGCAGGTCCGTGAGCGTCGTGACGGTGACCCGTGCGGACGTCGGCTCGGCCGGGCAGGTGAAGGCGAGGTCGGCGCCCTCGGCGACCAGGTCCCCGGAGGTGGCGAGCGTCCCGGTGCACGCCGCGCCCGCGGCCTCGACCGCGACGTGGTCCAGCAGGTAGGTCTCCAGCGCCGGCGCCTCGGCGACGAGCGCGGCGTCCCGGGCGTCGTACGCGATGGCGCCGTCGAGGAGCACCCGGTCCTGGGGCAGCACGCCCAGGTGGATGCCGAGCAGGGTCAGGTCGTCGGCGGCACCGACCTTCCACACGACGTGGACGACGGCGGGGTCGGTGCCGTCGCGGGCGACCTCCACGGTCTGCGGGTCGCCGAAGGGGTGCGCGGCGATCATGCGGCGACCACGAGCCCGCGGACGGCGACGCCGGTGACCGCGCAGCCGATGAGGGTGATGCTCGCCGCGGCGAGGACCGGGGCGATCCGGGTCGCGGCGGTCAGCAGGGCGCGGGACTCGGCGGCGCGGGCGACGACGCCGCGGCCGGCGAGGGCGAGCAGGCCCACGCCGAAGAGCACCGCCGCCAGGCCGAGGCCGAAGGTGATGACGAGGAGCAGGGCGAGCCCGGAGCGGCCGGTGAACAGCCCGGTCACCAGGACCAGGAAGGCCGCCGGCGAGGGGGTCAGGCCGCCCGACATCCCGAGCAGCACCAGGCCCGGCCGGCTCGGGGCGTCGTGCCCGTGCCCGTGCCCGTGCCCATGACCGTGGCCATGACCGTGCCCGTGCCCATGACCGTGCCCGCCCGGGCGGAGGTGCCGCCGGAACAGCCACACCCCGACGGCGACCACGAGCAGCCCGCCGACGAGCTGCAGGCCGGTGGTGAGCTGCTCGAGCCGGACCAGGTCGGAGAGGGAGAAGAAGGTCCAGGCGACCGCGACGACCAGCACCGAGAAGGTGTGCATGACGGCGACCGAGACGCCGAGCCAGGCCGCGTCACGGACCTTGCCGCCCGACCCGACGAGGTACGCCGCCGCGAGGGACTTGCCGTGCCCGGGCCCGACCGCGTGCGCCGCGCCGGCGAGGAAGGCGACGGCGAAGGCGGCGGGGAGGAAGCCGGGCGCCTGGACGAGTCCGACCAGCCGCTCGTCCACGGAGGGGAGCACGGGCCCTGATGCTCACGACCGCGGATGACGTCAACGCCGTTGATCCGTGGCCGGGCGGCGACGGAAAGGTAAAGAACCGGCGCTCAGCGCACGGTGCAGGAGCTGGGGACCGTGCCGTTCGGGCTGCTGGGGAAGGCGCCCGGGGTCACCGACAGGCGCACGTCGCCGGTCTGGCCGGGCCCGGCCTTCATCACGAACTCGATGCGGTGCCGACTCTGCGGCTCCAAGGTCACCCCGACCCGGGCGAGCTGCCGGCCGGCGAGCGCCTCGACGACCGGCTTGGCGACCCGCTGGCCGTCGATGGACAGCTCGTCGATCTCCCCGCCGACCGGCGAGGTCACGTAGAGGACGAGGAGCTGGTCCCCGGGGTCCGCACGCTGGCCGGGGAAGTCGGCGCCGGTGATCGAGGTGGGCAGGGCGGCGGCGTCGGCCGGGGTGTCGCTGTACAGCTCGATGGACCCGGCGATGCTCTGGCGGTCGCCGACGCAGGAGCGGGCGAAGACCGAGGCGTCGTACTGCAGGTAGTACTGCATCTTCGTCGGGCCGCCGTCGTTGATGAAGATCCCGACGCCGGGCTCGTTGCTCGCCTTGTCGGAGAACTCGCCGGCGATCATCGTGCCGGCGATCTCGGCCTGGCTGTCCGGCTCGAAGCTGTGCATCCGGATCCGTCCCTCCAGGACGGCGGTGACCAGGCCGCGGATGGACTCCGCGGTGTCGCCCCGCCCGGCCGCGAAGGCGTCGAACACCGCCTCGGCGACGGCCTGCTGGTAGTCGGAGTGGATGTCGCGGTCGTTGGTGAGCCGGTAGATCTCGTTCTCGACGGCCTGGACGACGTTGCCGGCGTTGACCGGCAGGTAGCCGGGCACGTCGACCGGGCCCGTCCCCCGCAGGAGGTACGACACGGCGACCGGGTCGACGAAGAACATCCCGTCCAGCCGGCCTCCCTGCTCCCGCTCCCAGCGGGCGCGGATGATGTCGGCGGAGCGCTCGAAGTCGGGCGTCAGCGTGGCGTCGACCGCCGCGAGGCCGAGGATCCGGCCGAAGATGCGGTTCTCCTCCGCGGTCAGCCTCACCACCGGCGCGGTGTTGCGGCCCAGCTCGGACATGTCGGTCTGCTCGACGATGTCGACCTTGCCGTCCTGCATCCGCACGAGCGAGAGCGCGCCCGGCAGGCCGCCGCCGCTGCGCAGCTCGGCGTTGTTCTGCATGACCATCAGGTAGTAGCGGGGCCGGTCGGTGCCCATCATCCGCGGGATGATCCGCGCCGCCCGGTACGTCGACCCGAGGGTCGTGCGCGCGTCGGTGACCAGCTCCTGCAGCTTGTCGAACTGACCGCGCACCGGGCCGAGGAAGCCGGACGTGTCGACCTTGTCGAGCTCGGTCGCGGCGGCGTCGAAGGCCCGCTCGCTCTCCTCGGCGGGCTGCACCATGGCCGCGATCCGGTCCACCGGGAACCGCCCGTCCACGGGCTGGAAGGTGTCGGCGGTGACGAGGTCCGCGGCGTCCGCGATGGGCGGCAGGCCGCCGCGACCGATCCCGTCGAGCACGTCGGCGGCCGTCGCCACTCCTTCGGCGTCGTCGCCGAGCAGCGGCACCGCCTCGAAGACCTTCCAGGTCAGCCCCGAGGTCCGCTTCGAGGCGGAGGCGGCCGCCTCCTGGTAGTCCCCCATCGCCGTCCGGGCGCCGGCGGCGTCGGCGCGCACGAGCGAGGCGCGCATCACCGTGGCGCTGTCCCGCACGTCCGCGAGGTCCCGGTTGACGGCCACCACCGTCCACGCCGACCAGAGCAGGCCGACGACGAGCACCCCGCCCGCTCCGGCGAGGACCAGCACCCACGGACGGTCCCGGCGCAGCACGCGCAGGCGCCGGAGGAGACGGCGGGTGGGCGTCGATCGCCGACGGCGTCGTACCTCAGGCATCGAGGACGCATCCTGCTCGGGTTTGCGCCCTCCACCACGGAAGCGGCCGGTTGTTGACTAGGATCACCTCACTTGTCCGTGGCACACGGTACCGACAGCAAGGGTTGCGTCTTGGACTTCAAGCAGTTTCTGGTCGTGCTGCGCCGTCGCTGGTTGAGCGTCCTGCTCATCGTGGCGCTCGCGCTCGGCGTCGCATCGGCCATCACGTTCACCCGTACGCCCATGTACGAGTCGAAGGCGCAGGTGCTCCTCACCGTCGACGTCCGCGACACGACCGACGCCTACGCCGCGAACCTCGCCATCACGCAGCGGGCCGCGACCTACGCGACCGTCGCCAAGAGCACCGCGCTGGCCGAGCTGATCATCGAGCAGCTCGACCTGAAGGTCACCCCGGAGCAGCTGGCCTCCCGGGTCGACGCGGAGGTCGTGGAGGGCACCTCGCTCATCGAGCTGCGGATCCGCGACGAGCAGCCGCGCGAGGCGCAGAAGATCGCCGACGTCACGACCGAGCAGTTCGCCGACTACATCCAGAACCTCGAGCAGGCCACCGGCGGCGACGCCACCGTGCTGATCAAGGAGACCGACAAGGCGACCTACAACCCCAGCCAGGTCAGCCCGACGGTGCTGCTCAACCTCATCGTCGCCGCCCTCATCGGCCTGCTCCTGGGCATCGGCCTCGCGGTCACCCGCGAGCTCCTCGACCGCACGATCCGCACCGCGGACCACGTCGGCGAGCTCACCGACTCCCCGGTCCTGGCCAGCATCGGCTTCGACGGCGACATCCGCTCCGCGCCGCTGCTCACCGACCTGGGCGGCTTCGCCGCCCGCACCGAGGCCTTCCGCCTGCTGCGCACGAACCTGCAGTTCATCGACCTCGACCACCAGCCGCGCTGCCTCGTCATCAGCAGCGCCGTGCCGGGCGAGGGCAAGACCATGACGTCGACCAACCTCGCCGTCGCGCTCGCCCAGACCGGCCGCAACACGCTGATCATCGACGCCGACCTCCGCCGGCCGCGGGTCGCCACGACCCTCGGCCTCGACCCCGCGATCGGCCTCACCACGGCCCTCGTCGGCAAGACGGAGATCCACGACGCGATCCAGGTGCACGAGGCCAGCGGCCTGCACGTGCTCGCCAGCGGCGCGAAGCCGCCGAACCCGACCGAGATCCTGCAGTCGAAGATCACCCACGACCTCATCCGGCGCCTCCGGTCGTCGTACGACATGGTGATCATCGACGCCCCGCCGCTGCTGCCGGTCGCCGACGCCTCGGTGCTCGCCAAGCTCGCGGACGGCGTGATCATCGTCGTGCGGCACGCGAAGACCACCAAGGACCAGGTCAACGAGGCGATCAACCGTCTCAACCAGGTCGGCGCCCGCCTCTACGGCGTCGTGGTCAACATGGTGGCCAAGCGCGCCGTCGGCTCGTATTACTACTACTACTACGAGGAGACCGCGCCGACCGGACGCGGCAAGGGCTCCTCCGGCGGCCGACGCCGGGCCTGAGGCCGACGAACACGCGGCAGGGGCGGGAGATCATCGATCTCCCGCCCCTGCTGCGTCTGCTCAGACCTTGCGGACGAAGACCATCCAGGTCGGCGCGAAGCGTGGCGGGGTGAGCCGGTCGGCGAGCTGCGCCGCGCGCCAGGCCGGTTTCGCCGAGCCGAAGTACGTCGGCTCCGAGGCGTGCCCGTAGAGCACCAGCTCGTGCGCGGCGAACAGCCGCTCCAGGTCCTTGCGGGTGTTCATCGTGTAGCGCACCGGGAAGACGTCCTCGGCCTTGCGCCCCGGCTGCAGGCGGGTCAGCACGCGGGTGTGCAGGTCGTTGGGCACCGCCCGCGCACCGAGGCCGATGATCCCCCACTTGTTCGGGGTGCGGGCCGCGAACCAGCCGCCCGGCTTGAGCACCCGCATCACCTCGTCGGCGACGACCTGGGCGTCCTCGCGGCCCACGTGCTCGAGCACGTAGTCGGCGATCACGACGTCGAAGGTCTCGTCGTCGTACGGGATCGGGGCGCCGGGCTCGATCAGCTTGGCCTCGGCCAGCGACTCGTTCTCCAGCACCACCGGGTCCACGTCGACGCCCACCACCCGCGCGACCCACTGGTCGATCGCGCGCAGCTTGCGGTGGTACGGCGCGAGCGGCTCGAACTGCCAGGCGCCCCGCCCGGCCCCGAAGTCGAGCACCACGCTCGACTCGTCGAGCAGTGCGTTGACCCGCGAGTAGAACTCGACGAACCCGTCGTACCGGGTGAAGCCTCCGGCCTCGACCTCGGGGTACAGCTCCGCTCGCAGGCCCGCGACCTCCTCGCTGGCCCGGTCCTGCTGGAACTTCGGCTGGTTGTCCATTCCCATGCGCCCTTTCGGCCACCGCGGAAGAGGGATCGCGGGGCGGTCCAGACAATATTCGCCGACGCCGGATTTGGGGCGAGAACCCCTGCTATCTTCGCCCGGTGACGACGACCCCCGACGAGCTTCGCGAGCTCTACCTCGACCTGATGAAGCGCACCCTGACCGGTGCCTTGATGGAGGACAACGACTCGATCCTGGGTGGGGTGCGGACGGCCGGTTCGCCGTCCCTGAAGAAGAAGGCGGCCAACGCGGCCGGCTCGCTCGCCCAGCGCTTCGGGTTCGAGATCGCCTACAAGAAGCCCTACGACCCCGCCCTGCGCGAGACCGGCAGCGACTGGCCGGCCCGCTCGGAGTCGATGATCGGCCTGAAGCGGATGCAGAACATCCAGGACGCGATCCAGGCGATCATCGAGGACGACGTCCCCGGCGACTTCATCGAGACCGGCGTGTGGCGCGGTGGTGCCTGCATCTTCATGCGCGCCAACCTCAAGGCCTGGGGCGACACCAAGCGCACGGTGTGGCTGGCCGACTCCTTCCAGGGCCTCCCGGCGCCCAACGTGAAGGACTTCCCGGCCGACCAGGGCGACACCTTCTACCTCCAGACCGGCCTGTCGGTCGGCGAGGCCGCGGTGCGCCACAACTTCGAGCGCTACGGCCTGCTCGACGACCAGGTGAAGTTCCTGGTGGGCTGGTTCAAGGACACGCTGCCGACGGCGCCTGCCGAGCAGTACTCCCTGATCCGCCTCGACGGCGACCTCTACGAGTCGACCATCCAGGCCCTCGACGCGCTCTACCCGAAGCTCTCGGTCGGCGGGTTCTGCATCATCGACGACTACGGCACGCTGCCCGACCAGGCCGGCAAGGCGGTGCACGACTACCGCGCCCAGCACGGCATCACCGACGAGATCGTCGACGTGGACGGCAACGGCGCCTACTGGCGCAAGACCGCCTGACGCACCGTCGTACGACGAAGGGCCCGGGTCGTCGACCCGGGCCCTTCGTGCTGCGTGCGGACCTCAGCTGGTGAGGCCACCGTCGACGACCAGCACCTGGCCGGTCATGAACTTGTTGTCGGGCGAGACCAGGAAGGACACCACCCGGGCGACGTCGTGGGCGTCACCGAGCCGCCCCAGCGGCGTACGACGCTCGATCTGGCGCAGCTGCTCCTCGTCGAGCCCGTGGCTCATCTCGGTGCGCAGGTAGCCCGGTGCGACGCTGTTGACCGTGATCCCGCGCGAGCCCAGCTCGCGGGCCAGGGCACGGGTCATCCCGTCCAGGGCCGCCTTGGTGGCGCTGTAGACCGACAGGCCGCGGTAGCCGGACAGGCCGACCACCGAGGAGATGTTGACGATCGCGCCGCTGCGGCGGGCCAGCATGGTGCGGCTGGCGGCCCGGGTGACGTAGAGCGTGCCCTTGATGTTGAGGTCGACGACGCGGTCGATGAGGCCGTCGTCGGTGAGCGCGATCATGCCCTCGCCGGCCACGCCCGCGTTGTTGACCAGCACGTCGATGCGGCCCCAGCGCTGCACCACGTCCTTGACGTAGCGGGTGGCGTCGGCCTCGACCGACACGTCCGCGGTCTGGAAGGAGAAGTGGTCGGGGTACTCCTTCTCCCACGCGTCCACCTGCTCGGTGCGGGAGCGGGAGCAGGTGGCGACGGCGTAGCCCTGCGCGAGCAGGTCCTCCACGATGCCGGCGCCCAGGCCCCGGCTGCCGCCGGTGACGAGGGCGACGCGCGCCTCGATGGGCGCGGTCATGCGGCGTTGTAGAACGCCAGGACCTCGCCGACGGTCTCCGGGAGGACGTCACTGGTCGAGAACGGGTCGGTGCCGAACTCGTCCTCGAGGACGGCCGACAGCTCGGCGGCCTCCAGCGAGTCGAGCTCGAGCCCGCCGCCGTACAGGCTGAGGTCATCGGTCAGCTCGCCGAACTCCTTGTTGGCGCGCTGGAGGAACTCCACGATGACTGCCCGGGCACGGTCCACGGTCACTTCGAATCCTTTCGACACGGTTGAGGTCACCCACCCAACGCGGTGGGCTGGGTGAGGTCACGATGATCGGTCACTTGGTGGCCTTCAGGATGCCGTACCCGAAGGTGCGGTCGTTCCAGAACGCCTCGAGGACCTCGGTGGAGCGGACGTACTCGTCCAGACCGTCGGCGCCGATCAGCCGGGTGATCTCCTCGGCGTGCTCCTCGCAGTTGGCGCGCCAGGCCGCGAAGGTCGGCAGGGTCTCGTCGCTGATGTCGGTGAGGTCCTCGACGGTGAGGCCGACCTCGGTGAGCATCGCGGCGTAGTCGTCGAGCGGGAGCATGTGCGCGTCGCCGTACACCGCGCGGAGGAGGGCGAACTCCTCGCGCCGCTCCCGGACCTCCAGGAAGGGGATCCTGCGGCGGCTGATGATGTCGCACAGGACCAGCCGGCCGCCGGGGACGAGCACGCGTGCGCACTCCGCCAGCAGCGCCTTGCGGTCGCGCATGAGGTGCGAGGACTCCAGCGCCCACGCGACGTCGAAGCTGGCGTCCGGCAGGCCGTTGTCGGTGCCGTCCCGCTGCTCGAAGCGGGCGCTGTCGAGGCCGCGCGAGGCGGCGAGCGCCGTCGCGGCGGCCACCCCGGTGCCGCTGGTGGTGATGCCGAGGACCTGCGCGCCGTGGTCCGCGGCCAGCTTGCAGGACTGGTGGCCGGTGCCGCAGCCGATGTCGAGCACCCGCTCCCCCGGCTGGATCGCGGCGCGCGCCAGCATCTGCGCGGTGAGCGCGGCGGCGGCGTCGGCGAGGCCGATGCCCTCGGGGCGGAAGTAGCCGTAGTGGAACTCCTCGCCCAGGATCAGGCGCCACGCCTCGTGGACGCGGTCGTAGTGGGCGTCGGGCTGGTGGCTGACCGACGGCCCGGCGTCGCTGGTTCCCATGCTGGTCCCTTCAAAGGTCGATAGACTCCCCCGCCGAATCCAACCACTTCCTGAGGGTCTCCATGAGGCGAGTTCTCGCACTGCTCCTGATCTTCCTTCCACAGCGGCTCAAGCACGAGGTCGCGAACCGCCTGCTCGGGTGGGACATCCACCCCACGGCGCACATCGGCCGGAGCCTGGTCCTGGTCGGCAAGGTCACCATGGGTCCGGGCGCGCAGATCGGCCCGCTCAACGTGATCCGCGACCTCGACGAGCTGCGGATGGCCGAGGGCGCCAACATCTCCTCGCGCAACTGGATCATCGGCGTGCCGTCGTCCTCGGGGCTCTACCCCGACCCGAAGCGCGACCCGTCGCTGGTGATGGGCGAGTACGCCATCATCACCACCGGCCACGAGCTCGACGTCACCGACCGGATCGAGATGGGCAAGCAGGCGGCGATCGCCGGGTTCCGCTCCGCGATCCTCACCCACAACCTCAACCTGGTGAACGACCGCTTCGGCAGCAGCAAGGTCACCCTCGGCGACTACGGCGTGCTGATGTCCGGGTGCACCCTGCAGAGCGGCACCAACGTGCCCGCCCGCTCGATCATCTCCGCCGGCTCGGTCGTCGCGACCAAGCTCAAGGCCGAGCTCACCCTCTACCGCGGCAACCCGGCGGAGCCGGTGCGCGAGCTGCCGGAGCGGCTGGCCTTCTTCCACCGCGAGGGACGGCAGGCGCAGATCGAGGCCGAGGTACGACGCTGGCTGGCCAAGTCCTGATCTCCCGGCGGAACCGGCCTCGGGCCCACTAGGCTCACCGCCCATGAAGCGCGCGCTCATCACCGGCATCACCGGCCAGGACGGTTCGTACCTCGCCGAGCTCCTCCTCAGCAAGGGCTACGAGGTCCACGGGCTGGTCCGCCGGCACTCGACCCTCAACCGGGCGCGGATCGACCACCTGGGCGGCACCGAGAACCTCCACCTGCACTACGGCGACCTCACCGACGGGGTCAGCCTGGTCAACCTGGTGCACGCGATCGAGCCGCACGAGGTCTACAACCTCGGTGCGCAGAGCCACGTGAAGGTCTCCTTCGAGCTGCCGGAGTACACCGCCTCCACCGACGCGGTCGGCACCCTGCGCCTGCTGGAGGCGATCCGGGCCTCCGGCATCGACTGCCGGTTCTACCAGGCCTCGACCTCGGAGATGTTCGGGGCGACCCCGCCGCCGCAGAGCGAGAACACGGTGTTCTACCCGCGCTCGCCGTACGGCGCCGCCAAGCTCTACTCGCACTGGGTGACGGTCAACTACCGCGAGGCCTACGACCTCTTCGCCGTCTCCGGCATCCTCTTCAACCACGAGTCCCCGCGCCGCGGCGAGTCCTTCGTGACCCGCAAGATCACCCTCGGCGTCGCCTCGATCAAGCTCGGCATCACCGACCACCTCGACCTCGGCAACCTGGACGCCATCCGCGACTGGGGCTACGCCCCCGAGTACGTCGAGGGCATGTGGCGCATGCTCCAGCACGACGAGCCGCAGGACTACGTCCTCGCCACCGGCGTCGGTACGACGGTCCGCGAGTTCTGCCAGGAGGCCTTCTCCCACGCGGGCCTGGACTGGGAGGACCACGTCCGCTATGACAAGTCCTACGAGCGCCCGACCGAGGTCGACGCCCTGATCGGGGACGCGTCGAAGGCGCGCGACGTGCTGGGCTGGGAGGCCAAGACCGACGCGAAGGCGCTCGCGCAGCTCATGGTCGACGCCGACATCGAGCAGCTCGGCCGGCTGGTCCGCAACCGCGCGGAGTGACCTCCGCCTGACCTCCGCGCCGGCGCAGGCTCAGGAGCGGACCGGCACCTTGCCGGCCGCCTGACGCTCCCGCGCGTAGGCGATGAACCCGTCGATGTCGTCGGTGGTCAGCAGCGGGACCGCGGCCTTGACCTCCTCGTCGGGCCAGTCCCACCAGGCGATGTCGAGGAGCGCGGCGATCTGCTCCTCGGTGGCCCGGTAGCGGATGACCCGCGCGGGGTTGCCGCCGACGATGGCGTACGGCGGGACGTCCTTGGTCACGATGGCGTTGGCGGCGACGACCGCGCCGTGGCCGATCTTCACGCCGCTGCGGATGAACGCGCGCTGGTAGACGACGACGTCGGAGCCGATCCAGGTGTCGTCCGAGGGCACCGGGTTGCCGTCCTCGGTCGCCCCGGGCATGCCCCAGTGGATGCGGAAGGGGAAGTGGCTGACCGTGTTGTTGGGGTGCTCGCCGCCGAGCATCACGATCGCGGTCTCCGAGACCGGGCTGTACTTGCCGATGGTGAGCTTGGTGTTGTCGTGCTCGTAGAACTTGATGGTCGGGATCGCGTAGGAGTGGTCGCCGATCTCGAGCCGGCCCATCCGCTTGAGCCGCGCCGCCACCGCTTGGTTGGGACCGATGATCCCGTCGTGCAGGCGCAGGAGGTTGAACTTCAGCCACCGGAGCAGGTACATCACCATGGCTCCATCCTTGCGCACGCCCGGGCCGGAGTGGAGCGATTCGCGCCGACCTTCCGACTTCGGGGGCCGAGCCGGGCGCCAGGTCCTATCCTCGTCCCGTGACCGCGCTCCGCAGCACCGGCTACCTCGCCAAGCGAGTCCGCCAGACCCCCGCTCTGTTCCGCAACTTCCCGGCCGTGTTCGCCGACCTGGCCCTCGGCCGGACCCGGCTGGCCCGCTCGGAGATGACGCTGCGCCTGCGCAACGGGCTGACGATCACGACGCCGAACGTCGACGGGGCGCGCTTCCCGGTCTACGAGATCTTCGCCGACGACATCTACCGGATCGAGGCGCTGACCAGCGGCGTCGACCCGGACGCGACCATCGTCGACGGCGGCGGTCAGGTCGGCTGCTTCTCGATGGCGCTGGCGCACGCGCTGCCGGGCGCGCAGGTGCACGTCTACGAGGCGTCGCCGACCAGCGCGTCGTACGTGCGCCGCAACGTGACGGGCAACGGCTTCGGCGACCGGGTCACCGTGCACGCCAAGGCGCTCGCCGGGGAGGCCGGTGAGTTCACCTTCGTCGACAGCGGCACGGCGAGCAGCCACAACGGGCTGACCGCGCCCGAGGACTCCGGCCACGAGGTGACCGTGCCCGCGGTGACCTTCGACGACGCGGTGCGCGAGGCGGGCGGCTCGGTGCAGATCGTGAAGCTCGACATCGAGGGCGCGGAGTACGACCTCGTGCTGCAGTCGAAGCCCGAGTCGTGGCGCGACGTACGCAAGGTCGTCATGGAGTACCACCCGGTGGCGGGCCGGGACGTGCAGGAGCTCGTCGACTTCTTCGCCGGCGTCGGCCTGGTCCCCGAGCGGATCGACAAGCTGACCGAGGCCGGCCTCGGCACCCTCTGGCTCCACCGCGCGGCGTGAGCCGCGTCCCTCCGCAGCTGCAGCGGTTCTGGCCGCTCATCAAGCGCGGCCACCGGTACGGCGCCCGGGTGACCGGCGCCGTCGGCCGCCACACCGGCGGGCCGGCCCGGGGCCTGCCCCGCACCGCGTCCCCGACGGCACGCGAGACGGTGCGCCGCGAGCCGGTGGGCACCCGCTTCCACGCCCTCGCGCCGGCCTACACCCTGGACCGGCCGATGCCGGCGGGCGAGCCGGCCGGGCACCCGTACTTCGCGGCGCGCGGGCGCCAGGAGGTGCCCGAGCGCTTCGTGCTGGAGCTGCGCGACGGGCTGCTCCTGGGCCGGCACCTGGCGACGGTCACGGCCGGCGGCATCCTCGACAGCGAGACCAGCCACTACTGGGGCATCGCCGGCTGGCGCGAGCACCCGGTCTTCTGGAACCCCTGGCCGGGCAAGGTGCGCCACGTCGAGGGCACCGTCGGCGTGCTCGCGGCGCGCGGCACGGGCGGCAACTACTACCACTTCCTCATCGACGCGCTCCCGCGCTGGGAGGCGGTGCGCACCGTGCTGGGCGGCGCGGACCCGGACTACTGGGTCCTCGACCACGGCACCCGCTACGAGAAGGCGTACGTCGAGCTGATGGGCATCGACCCGGCGCGGATCATCACGCCGGGCCCCGGCTTCGCCCTGCGCGCCGACCGGCTGCTGGTGCCCTCGCTGCCGAACGTGGAGACCCTCGTCGAGCCCGGGACGACCGCCTGGCTGCGCGAGCGCTTCCCTCCCGGCGACCTGACCGGCCTGCCCGAGCGGGTGTACGTGACCCGGGGCGACGTGCCGAACACCCGGCGCGTGGTCGGTGAGGACTGGCTGTTCGCGGCGCTCGCCGAGCGCGGCTTCGCCCGGATCGACCCGGGTGCGCTGAGCGTGCAGCAGCAGGTCGACCACTTCGCCGCGGCGCGGGTGGTCGTGGCCCCGCACGGTGCGGCGCTGACGAACCTGAGCTTCGCGCGGCCCGGCGTACGACTGCTGGAGCTGTTCGCACCGGGCTACGTCAACGGCGGGTACTGGTCGATCGTCGGCAACATCCCCGACGCGCGCTACCGCTACCTCGTCGGCGACGGCGACCCGGGCCGCACCACCCCCGGCGCGGAGCCGGTGATGCAGGACATCGAGATCGACCCGGACCGGGTGCTCACGGCGCTCGACCAGCTCGAATTGTGACCAATTCCCGATACCCGAGACGTCGCGTGACGCAAGATGGACGCAGTCGTTGGACCGGCACATCGCTGGGGGGCGACCGACACCACTTCTGGAGGAGAACAGCATGAACGCGGGCCCAGTAGACGTCCTCGTCGCCGGCGGCGGCGGCTTCATCGGAGGACACCTGGTCGCCGACCTCCTCGCGCAGGGCAAGACCGTCCGCTCGGTCGACGTCAAGCCCCTCGACGAGTGGTACCAGGTCCACCCCGACGCCCAGAACAGCGTCGGCGACCTCTCCCACCTCGACCAGGCCGAGGCCGCGACCCAGGGCGCGCGCGAGGTCTACATGCTCGCCGCCGACATGGGCGGCATGGGCTTCATCGAGAACAACAAGGCCCTGTGCATGCTGACGGTGCTGACCAGCACCCACATGCTCCAGGCCGCGCAGAAGTACGACGTGGAGCGCTACTTCTACTCCTCCTCCGCGTGCGTCTACGCCGCCGACAAGCAGACCGACCCGTCGGTCACCGCGCTCAAGGAGTCGGACGCCTACCCGGCGATGCCCGAGGACGGCTACGGCTGGGAGAAGCTCTTCTCCGAGCGGATGGCCCGCCACTTCCGCGAGGACTTCGGCCTGACCACCCGGATGGCGCGCTACCACAACGTCTACGGCCCCGAGGGCACCTGGACCGGCGGCCGCGAGAAGGCCCCGGCCGCCGTGTGCCGCAAGATCGCCGAGGCGGTCATCTCCGGCAAGCACGAGATCGAGATCTGGGGCGACGGGGAGCAGACCCGCAGCTTCATGTACATCGACGACTGCGTGAAGGGCTCCCAGATGATCCTGGCGAGCGACCACGTCGAGCCGATCAACCTGGGCTCCGCCGAGCTGGTCTCCATCAACCAGCTCTACTCCATCGTCGAGGACATCGCCGGGATCACGTGCAAGCGGAACTACGACCTCACCGCCCCGCAGGGCGTGCGCGGCCGCAACTCCGACAACACCGAGATCAACGAGGTCTTCGGCTGGGAGCCGTCGATCAGCCTGGCCGACGGACTGGCCAAGACCTACGCGTGGGTCTACGACCAGGTCAAGCGCGCCCAGGGCTGATGCGGGTCCTCGTCCACGACCACAGCGGACATCCCTTCCAGGCCGAGCTCAGCCGCGAGCTGGCCCGGCGCGGCCACGAGGTCACCCACTCGTACGTCGAGGGGTACGTCTCGGGCAAGGGCAAGCTGGAGGCGCTCCCCGGCGAGACGATCACCTTCGAGGGGATCGGCGGCAGCAAGCAGATCGACAACCAGCGGATGCTGCAGCGCCTGGTGCGCGAGACGCAGCGCGGGTTCGAGCTGGTGCGCCACGTCCGCAAGGTGAACCCCGACGTCGCGATGATGTCGAACGTGCAGATCCCGACCCTGGTGATCTTCGCGTTCTTCATGGCCGTGCTGCGCCGCCCGTGGGTGCTGTGGCACCAGGACGTGTACGCCGTCGCGGTCCGCTCCTTCGCCGGCAGCAAGCTGCCCAAGGGCTTCGCGGTGGTGGCCTGGGCCTTCGAGGTCGCCGAGCGCTGGTGCTCGCGCCGTGCGGCGGCGATCGTGGTCATCGCGCCCTCCTTCGTGCCGGTGCACGAGGCGTGGGGCACGGCCGACAAGGTCACGGTGATCCCGAACTGGGCGCCCCTGGAGGAGATCCGCCCGACCGAGCGCAAGAACGACTGGGCGGCCGAGCACGGGCTCGACGACGTGCAGACCCTCGTCTACTCCGGCACCCTCGGGCTCAAGCACAACCCGGCACTGCTGGTCCGCCTGGCGAAGGCCACCATCGACGCGGGCCGCCCGGTGCGCCTGGTCGTGGTCAACTCCGGCCCGGCGGTCGACGTGCTGCGGGCGGAGGCGGAGCGGCTGGGCGTCGAGGTGACCCTGCTGCCCTTCCAGCCCTACGACCGGCTGCCGGAGGTGCTCGGCACGGGCGACCTGCTCGTGGTGCTGCTGGAGCAGGAGGCGGGTGCCTTCTCGGTCCCGTCCAAGACGCTGTCGTACCTCTGCGCCGGCCGGCCGGTGCTCGGGCTGATGCCCGCCGAGAACCTCGCCTCCGCGCTCGTCACCCGCGCGGGAGGCAAAGTTCTCCCCCCGTCCGACGATTCTTTGCCCGCGGCCGGGCGCTGGGTTGCTAGCGTTCTCTCAGACGACGAGCTCAGGGTCGAGCTCGGAGAGGCCTCCCGCGACCTCGCGGAGCAGGAGTTCGCCCTCGCTCGTCTTGCCTCACGGTTCGAACAGCTCCTCGGCGCGACGGCGCACCGGTAAACCGATTCCGAACTTCTGGATGTAACACGTATCTCTTTCGGCACTCGCTCGTTGGCTTGCTGAGCGGGTGTCCCCCATCCCGCTGATGGGTGACCAGGAGCTCGGACTCGGTCCTCGACAGGAGGTTTGCAGCTTGCGTAAGCGCGCTTTCGACGTCGTCGTCATCTGCCTCGCCGCCGTCGTCTGGATGCCGGTGGTGGCCGTGTCGGGCCTCGCCGTCCTGATCTTCTCCGGCCGCCCGATCTTCTACCGCTCGCGCCGCTGGGTCGGCGCCGGCACCGCCATCGAGATGGTGAAGCTGCGCGTCATGATCCGTGACGCCAACAAGGTGGTCGCCCCGATCGAGGCCGGCCGCTTCCTGAACACCCCGTCCGACTCGCCGCTCTACACCAAGGTCGGCCGGATCCTCGACGGCCTCGGCCTCAACGAGATCCCGCAGTTCATCCACGTCCTCAAGGGCGAGATGAGCATCGTCGGCGCCCGGCCGCTCACCGACGTCGTCCGCGACGCGCTCACCGAGCAGCACGAGGACCTCGACGGTCGCTGGGAGACCCCGGCCGGCCTGACCGGCCTCCCGCAGCTCGTGGGCCGCCAGGACCTCACCGACGCGCAGCGCCTGCACCTCGAGGCGTCCTACGCCCGTCGTACGGCCGCCACGCCGAGCATCCGGCTGGACTTCATGATCCTGCTCAACACGGTGCTCATCACGTTCGGGCTGCGCAAGCCGATGACGTACGACGCGGCGCTGGAGCTGGTCGAGGGCCGCAAGACCCGGGTGCGCCAGCTCCGGGCCCAGACCTACCCGGCCGCCGCCTCGGACGCCGACGCCGTCGCCTGACAGACTCCTCGGGTGGAGTCCCCGCGCGCGCTGGTCACCGGCATCACCGGTCAGGACGGCATCTACCTGGCCCGGCACCTGCTCGCCGAGGGCTGGCAGGTCGTCGGCACGTGCTCGCCCGGCTCCACCGGTGTCGCGCGGGCCGCGCGCTACGTGCCCGGGGCCCGGGTGGTCCCGGTCGACCTGCGCGACGGCGCGGCCATGGCGGCGCTGCTCGACGCCGAGGAGCCGGACCACGTCTACAACCTCGCGGCGCTGACCTCGGTCGGCCGGAGCTGGTCGGAGCCGGACGACACGGCCGCGACCAACGGAGCGGCCGTCGTCGCGCTGCTGGAGGCGACGGTGCGCCTGCGCGACCGGGTGGGTCGTGACGTCCGGTTCTTCCAGGCCTCCTCCGCCGAGGTCGGTGGCACGGCCGCGGACAGCCCCTATGCCCGGGCCAAGGCGGAGGCCGAGCAGGCCGTCGTCGCGCGCCGGGAGACCGACGGGCTGTTCGCCTGCTTCGCGGTGCTGCACAACCACGAGAGCCCGCTGCGCAGCACCGCCTTCGTCACCCGCAAGATCACCCGCGGCGCCGCGCGGATCGCGGTCGGCACCGAGCGTGAGCTGGTCCTCGGCAACCTCGACGTGAGCCGGGACTGGGGCTTCGCCGGGGAGTACGTCGACGCGATGCACCGCATGCTCGGCACCGACGCCCCCGTCGACCTGCCGATCGGCACCGGCGTCGCGCACACCCTGGGCGACCTGATCGTGGCGGCCTTCGCGGCGGTCGGCATCGTCGACCCGTGGCCGCACGTGCGCCAGGACCCGGCACTGCTGCGCCCCGCCGACACCGCGCACATCGTCGCCGACCCGGAGCCCGCGGCGGCGGCGCTCGGCTGGCGGGCGAGCGTGGGCTTCGGCGAGCTGGTCGAGCACATGGCCCAGGTCGACCTCGCGCGAGCGCGCAGCGGCGTCGAGGACGACGCGGACTACCTGCTGCCCTCAGCGCCCGTCCGCGGCCAGTGAGTCGCGCACCGCGGCGGCGGTGGCCCGCCAGGTGAAGTCCGCGATGTGCGCCTGACCGGCGGCCAGCTCCTCGGGCGTGCGGGCCAGTGCCCGGTGCATCGCGTCGGCGAGGTCCGCAGCGCCCGTGCTCGCCGCGACCGCCGCGTGCCCGCCCGTCACCTCGGCCAGTGCCTCGTCGGCGGAGACCACGAGCGGGATGCCCAGGCGCAGCGCCTCCGCCGCGGGCAGCCCGAAGCCCTCGAAGTCGGAGGGGAACACGATCAGCCCGGCGCCGGCGAAGCAGCGCTGGAAGGCGTCGTCGTCGAGCCAGGGCATCAGCTCCACCCGGTCCTCGATGCCCAGCCGCGCCAGCTCCTCCTCGACCGCCGGCCGGCCCGCCCGGCCCAGGCCGACCACGCGCAGGGTCATCTCCGCGTCCGTCGCGCAGAACCTCGCCCACCCGGCCAGCACCGCACCGGCGTTCTTGTTGGAGAAGTGCCCGAACGTCAGGGCGTACGCCGGCCGGGCACGCTCCGTCGCCGGCCAGGCGTCCACGTGGTCGGCACCGAGCCGGGCGACGACCCCCTTGCGGGCCGGGCCCGGGTGGAGGCGATGCAGGTCGTCGTAGGTGCGGCGGGAGATGCAGAAGATGTGGTCGGTGTTGCGCATCGCCAGGCCCCACGAGACCCGGCGCGCCGCGCGGCGGCTGCGCGGGAATTGGTGGGGACGCAGCTCGTGGCGGAAGTCGTACATGATCAGCCCGTGCGGGCAGCCCGGCGGCACGAGCGCGCTCGCGGGCACCCCGGACAGCACGGCGTCCGCGCCGAGCCGGCGCGCCTCGCGTCGTACGGCGAACGAGCGGAGCCAGGCGGTCCGCAGCCTCCCGCCCGCGGGCGCCTCCACCTGGACCACCACGGCGCCCGGGGGCGGGGTGAACTCGAGGTCGCCGTCGGCCAGGACGGTGATCCGGTCCGCGGGGGCCAGCCGGGTCCAGCCGTGCAGCAGGTGCTCCACGACGATGCCGGCACTGCCGGCCCGGACCGCCAGGGCGTCGACGACGAGATGCACGTCGCGACCCTATCGGGACCGGATGCGCCGGGTCCGCGGAACCGGCTCCACGGGGGCGGGGCGACCGATATGGTTTCGCGTGCAGGAACTCCCTCCCGACGTATCGCTGCGAAGGACGCTCGTGAGCAACAAGATGATCGACCCGGCCGACTGGCCCGACGGTGTGCTCCTCAACCTCGGCTGCGGGCACCACGCGCCGAAGACCTGGATCAACATCGACCGGTCTCCCATGATGATCCTCCGTCGCTTCCCGGCGGTGCGGAAGACCCTCAAGAAGGTCGGGGTGCTGACCAACGACCACATGGGGACCTGGCCCGACAACATCCTGCGTCGCGACCTCTCCAAGCCGCTGCCGCTGCCGAACGGCACCGCCGACGCGGTCTACTCCTCGCACATGCTGGAGCACCTCTTCCTCGAGGACGCGCGCGCGTTCCTGGCCGAGTGCGCCCGGGTCCTCAAGCCCGGCGCCCTGATCCGCCTCGCGCTGCCCGACGCCGAGCAGTTCGCCAAGGACCTGCTCGCCGCCGCCGACGACCCCGAGGGCAAGGCCGGCATCATGTACGGCCAGATGCTGCGGGCGCACCCCGAGTCCAAGCCGACCGGCAAGCGCCTGGTCACCTTCGTCGGCGGGTCCAACTGGCACCGCTGGCAGCCGACCCGCGGGCTGGTCAAGTCGCTGCTCGCCGAGGCCGGCTTCACCGACATGAGCGAGCACACCTTCCGCGAGGGCAAGCTGCCGCACCTGGCGGACGTCGAGCAGCGCGAGGACTCCTGGTTCATCGAGGCCGTCCGCACCTGACCCTCGCTCGTCGTACCTGACGTATCTGTCGTCCTTCGGGAGAGATCCCGACAGATATGTCAGGTACGACGGCGTGCCGGAGCCCGGCGCGGAGGGCTCAGCCCCAGATGCCGGACTTGCCGACCATCTTGCCGCGCACCCCGGAGACGAGCCGGGGGAAGCGCTCCTTGACGTAGACGAACTCGTCGACCAGCGTGATCCGGGCGCCCTTCGCGGCGTCGCCGCCGAGCTCGCGGCCCACGGTCTTCCAAGCCGCGCGCTTCCAGGCCTTCCACGCCTCGGCCTCCTCCGGCAGGAAGGGCAGCGGCAGGTCGGCACCCGCCCGGGCCTGCACCCGCCAGGCCCGGCGGATCAGGCGCGGGATGCGCTTGCCGGTGGTGTCGTGGTTGTAGCGGTACGCCGGGGCGGGCGGCAGCTTCTCGGAGCAGGCGAGCACCGCGGCGGCGTACTCCTCGGCGAGAGCGCGGATGGTGGTGTCCTCGGTCAGCGAGTGCACCGGCGACTCGGCCCAGCGCACCGACATCAGCTCGGGGCGGTGCGGGTCGAAGGCGTGGAAGTGGAACAGGCGCAGCCGCTCGTCCTTGCCGACGACGGCGTAGCCCTTGTCGTCCTTGGCCAGCGGCCGCTCGTGCACGTTCATCACCGACACGTTGTAGCCGTGGTGGCGCAGCGCGCGGGCGCGGAACAGGTCGGCGCCGATGTCCATCCACTTCTGGTCGACGAAGAGCCCGTTGAGCGCGTCGACGATGCACTCCCAGCGCAGCCGGTCCCACCACCAGTCGAGCGCCTCGATCGCCCGGCGGTCCCAGCCGCCGAAGCCGAGGTTGTAGATGCCGACCATCACCTGGTGGCCCTCGTTGACGGGTGCCCCGGGCGGCAGCGGGTGGAGGAAGTGCGAGGTGAGCAGGATGCCGCCCTCGCTGGCCTGCAGCTCGCCGGAGAGCTCCTCCATCGGCTCGGTCACGTAGGTGTCGGGGTCGAGGTAGAAGACCTGCTCGGTCTCCTCCAGCAGACGCTTGAAGAGCACCGGCTTGATCGCGGTCGCGAACTCCACCAGCTCGTAGCGGGTCGTCAGGCCCAGCAGCTCGCGCCGGTCCAGGCCGAGGAAGTCGGTGCCGACCAGGCGCACGGGCAGGTCCGGCAGGTCGTGGTCGTCGGCGGTCTCCGCGTCGATGAGCAGGACCACCAGCTCGGCGCCCATGTGCCGCTGCAGGCTCTCGGCGAGCGCGAGCGCCTTCGGCAGGTAGTTGGTGGCGAGGACGGTGCAGTAGGTCACCGTGGGGGTCGGCATGGGCGTCACCTTACTGAGCGGGAGCGGGCTGCGAGTCGGAGTCGCCGGACTGGCTCGCGGACTCCTCGGCAGCGCGGCTGCCGAGCTGGTCCTCGGGGCGGTGGCGCAGGTACGTCGCCCACCAGATCACGTTGCAGATCACCTGGCCGATCACCAGCGCCCAGTAGGCACCGACGACCCCACCGACGACCACGCCGATGCAGATGGCGGCGGTGAGGATGACGGTGGTGGCGATGTCGATGCGCACCGTCTTGTGCACGGCACGCATGCCGAGCAGGCCGGCCCGGGTGCCGCAGATGGCTCCGTAGAGCACCATCTGCACGGTCGCGGGCAGCAGCAACGCCTGCGTCGGCTCCCACACGTCCTTGAGCACGGCGTAGCCCACCGAGTCCGGCAGCAGGAGCAGCACGACCATGTTGACGACCGAGGCGACCACGGTCAGCACGGTCGTACGGCGCACGTGGCGGCGCACCTGCGCCGATCCGGGCTCCAGCCGGGAGATCTCCGCGGTGCCGGCCGAGATGGAGGCGAGATGAACGAGCCCGATGGGGCGGGTGATGAGGACCGTGCCGCGCACCGCGCCGAGCGCGTCGGCACCCGCCGCGACCCCGACCACGACCGAGCTGGACAGCGAGGCCATCTGGGTGGAGGCGAAGCCGATCAGGTAGCGCCAGGAGAAGGACCACGTCTCGCGCAGCCACTTCAGCGACACGTGGAGGTGCCGCAGCCCGAACCGGCTGAAGACCAGCAGGCCGGACAGGGCACCCGAGCCGGCCCAGGCGGCGACGAACGACACCAGGCTGCTGTGGTCCAGCACCGCCAGCAGCACGATGGCGGCCACCATGAGGACCAGCCAGACCATGTCGAGCCACAGCGAGAACGCGGGCCGGTGGGTGGTGAAGCCCAGGAAGCGGCCCAGGTCCTGGAGCGCGATCAACGGCATGCAGAGGCCGAGCACGATGAACGAGTTCGCCAGCTCGGTGTGCCACAGGTGGGTGATCGCGCCGGTCACGACGAGCAGCGCGGCCGCGCCCAGGCCGAGCAGCAGGGTCGTGCCGATGGCGTCGCCGGGGCGCTCCTCCGCCTCCTCGGGGTGCACGAGCAGCGGTTCGCACAGCAGCGAGCGCAGGCAGCCCTGCACGGTGACGAAGGCGGTGAAGACGATGCCGAAGAGGCCGAAGGCGTCGACCCCGAGGACCTGCGCGGCGAGCACCGCGATGAGGACGTTCGAGGCACCCGAGACGGCCTGGTCGACCGTGATGACGCGCAGCCGGCGCCCGGCCGACGACACACCCTTGTCCACGAATCCCACCGATGCTGTCGAAAGCCGCTCGAGCGGGTCTAAGGTATCCCACCAGGGGGCAGCAGGATGCGCGTTTCGCGTGCATCGTCGAAGGGCGCGTGGGGCGCCCGCTGAAGCCCGAGGGAGCTCCACCCATGACCGATGCGACCCCGTTCGCCGACCGCTCGATGCAGAAGGCGGTCGCCTGGGCCACCGCCACCGTCTCCTGGGGCCCGGCCCGCCTCGGCCTGAAGAAGGCGGCGCACCAGGCGGCGAAGGTGCGCGGCCGCGCGTTGGAGCGACGCGGGGAGCTGCCCGCGATCGCCAACATCTACACAGCGTCCACCCCGAAGGCCGGAAGCCAGTGGATGCGGGCCGTCTTCGACCACCCGCTGGTGCGGGCGCGGACGAACCTCTTCACGGTGCCGCAGCTGGACTACCAGGACCACCCCGAGCGCGGGCTGCCGCTGGCGAGCTACGTGCCCGGCCTCTACGTCAGCTACGACGAGTACCGGCGGATCCCGCACCGCTACCCGCACCGGGTCGTCTACATGTTCCGCGACCCGCGTGACGTCGTGGTGTCGGGCTACTTCTCGGCCGTCACCACCCACCAGAACACCTACAACGCCTACGTCGAGCGGGTGCGCGGGGAGCTGCGCGCGATGCCCTTCGACGCCGGCCTCCTCAAGCTGATCGAGGAGGCGGCGCCGCGGCTGCAGGAGATCGCGACCTGGGCCGACGTCGAGGACCCGAACGTCGCGTGGTTCCGGCTCGAGGAGGTCTCCGCCGACCCCGAGCCGCACGTACGACGCATGCTGGCCCACTGCGGCGTCGAGCTCTCCGAGGCCGACCTCGCCACCCTCCTGCAGGACACGTCCCGCGAGAGCCTGCAGGCCAAGGACCTCGCCCGGCGCGCGGCCGGCTCGGAGTCGCACTACCGGGTGGACCGCACGGACTACCGGGACCTGTTCCAGCCCGAGCACTACGCGGCCGTCGAGAAGGCGGTGCCGGGGCTGGTCGCCCGGCTGGGCTACCCGGACTGACCCACCCCCGTCAGCCGACGCGCGCGGCGTCCTCCAGGGCCTTCAGGCCCGCGGGGTCGTCGCGGTGCGCGACGGCGACGTCCCAGAACGAGTAGCCCCGCTCCTCCTTGGTGGTGCGCTCCAGCTCGGCGGTGCGCTCGACCAGCTCGGCGGTGGCGAACGAGCCGATCAGTCCGCCGCCGTTGTCCCACAGCACCGCGCGCTCGTAGCCGCGCGCCTCCAGGGTCGGCCACAGCTCGCTGGGCGTGACCTCGGGGTTGACGATGCGGGTCGGCACCGGGTCGAACTCGAAGAAGATGACCGGCTTCGACGGCAGGAAGGTCGCCGACACGGCGGTGACCAGCTGGACGTCGTACCCGTCGGTGTCGGACTTGATGAGCCGCACGTTCTGCAGCTCGGGGTACTTCTCGCGCAGCGCGGTCGTCGTGATGGTCGGAAGGCCGTCCTCGAGCGAGGTGCGCTCGACGATGCTGCTGCCCAGCTCGGCGCGGGCGATCTTCAGCCCGGTCGTCTGGTCGGTCTCGGGCGAGACCAGCACGGAGTGCTCGACGGCGACGTTGTCGAGGGCGCCGACGTTCGACTGGAGGTAGCCGTGCCAGTGCGGGTCGGGCTCCACGCAGACCGCGCGTCCCGGAGCGGCATCGAGCACGACGAGGGCGGTGTCGCCGACGTTGGCGCCGATGTCGAGCAGGGTCACCTCGCCCTCGGAGCCGGCGAGCGAGGTGGCGAGCGCGACGAGGTTGTCGAAGTACAGCGAGCCCGGGTGGGTGAAGTAGGGCAGGGCGTGACCACGGGGCAGCACCATCTCGATGCCGCGCACCTTGCGCTTGACGGGCTTCACCGGCAGACGGGAGTCCAGCATCAGCCGGGCACGCGCCGCGACCTTGCCGAGGGGGGGAAGGGACACCGGGAACCTCTCATCACGCGCCACGGGAACGCGCCGATGCTATACGGGTGGGGGTCCGCCCACAGGCGTTGTGGCAGGTACGTCGGAATCGGTGCCCGCCGCGCCGTCGGGCACCGGGTCGCCGCCGTCGTCACCGGGCCGCCGACCCGTGGTGGTGACGACCGCGACCACGCTGAGGGCGATCGGGGCCCACACACCGCGGTCGTAGAGGCTGGGCACGATCGCACCCCACCCGATGTAGATCCACGCGGCGTAGCAGAGCCGGCGGTAGGGGCTGTCCCCCAGCAGGGGGCGGGCGAACGCGTAGAGGACCAGCAGGTAGGCCACCAGCCCGAAGAGGCCGATGCCGACGACGACCTCGAGGAAGTTGTTGTGGATGTCGAACAGGTCGATCAGCCCGTCGCCGAACAGCGGACTGTCCCAGAACCGGTCGACCCCGGACTGCAGGCCGTCGGTGCGCGCCTGGTTGGAGCCCGAGGCGCTGCCCTGGCCGAGGATGCGGTCGATCGCCGACGTGCCGGAGCCGACCTCGACCACCAGCGGCAGCGCCGCCAGGAAGATCGCGCCGACGATCGCGAAGATGAATCCGGTGATCGCGGAGCGCTCGACGATCGGGATCATCAGCACCAGGACGGCCGCCACCGCCGTCGCGCCGCGGCTGCCGCTGAGCAGGATCGTGACCCCGCACAGGCCGATCGCACCCAGCACCGCGAGGCGCAGCAGCGGAGTCTTGTAACGGAAGAGCAGGTAGAGCAGCAGGCCGATCGACATGATCGCGGCCTGGCCGAAGTAGTTGGGGTGCGTGGTGAGGCCGAAGTAGCGGCCGTCGGTGGTGACGCCGCCGCGCGCCATGCCGCCGACCCAGCTGACCATGTGCCCGGCGACGTAGCTCCAGCACAGCAGCTCGATGATCCGGTCCGAGGGCATCCACAGTGCGAACGCGATGGGCAGCGGCACCAGCACGACCAGCCAGAGGACGAGCGCGAAGAAGCTGAGGAAGGACTCCTCCGACAGCGTCGAGGCGATCGCGCCGAAGATCGCGATGCCCGAGACGCCGAAGACGTAGCTGACCGGCATCGAGACCCGGCGGTTGATCACGTGCGGCAGCAGCAGCGCGAAGCCGATCACGAACAGCACGTCGGTGGGCGTGACCTGCGCCCCGGCAGGAGCGAGTCCCTTGTACATCGGGGCCGTCGCGAAGGCACCCATCAGCGCGAGGGTCGCGGTCCGCAGCGAGCCCAGCACGGCGAGCAGCACGATGAACGCGGCGATCAGCACGCCGGCGGCGACACCGACGAGCCCCTGCGTCGCGGCCAGCGCGACGAGGGCGGCGGTGAGCACGGCGTACCCGACGACGATCGTGAGGCGCCAGCCCTTGCCCGGCGCCGCGCCGAGGACTCCGGTGCGTCCGGCCGCGGCCGTCTGCTGCACGTGGGACCCCTTTCCTGGATCGCGCAGGAGTCTACGGCCTGCGGGGGGCCACCGGGTCCGGGATCGTCGAGGTGCCGCCGCGACGGCTCTCAGCCGCCGGCGAAGGGCGGCAGGAACTCCACCGTCTCCCCCGGGCGCACCAGCACCTCGGCCGGGTCCCCGGAGGAGACCGGGCGCTCCCCCACCAGCACCGAGCAGACTCGGACGACGTCGGCGAAGCCGCCATCGGGGTGGCGGGAGACGACCTCGGCCCGGAGCTCGGCCAGGGTCAGCGGACCGGCGGTCGCGACGCTGTCCTCCGCCACCCCCGCCGCGGAGCGTGCGGCGGCCCAGTAGCGGACCCGGATGACCTCGGTCTCATTCACCGTCGTTTCCCTTCCCCGTTGCGTGTTCGTTTCGGTATCGTCCCCCACACGAAAACCGGCCGGGGCCCAGCGTTGCGTTTCGGTCTCTCGACACGGCCCTGCATGACCTGCGGGCGCCAGTGAGGAGACCCCGAGTGAGCACTCTTCTGCTTCTGACCAGCGCCCTGCAACCGTCCGCCGAGGTGCTGCCCGGCCTCGCGCTGCTCGGCCACCACGTCAAGATCCTGCCTGCCGAGGGCAGCGCCCTGCTGGAGGCGCCCGAGGCCGACCTGCTCCTCGTCGACGGCCGCCAGGACCTCGCCGGGTCCCGCGACCTGTGCCGGCTGATCCGCACCACGGGCACCGACGTGCCCGTCATCCTGGTCGCCACCGAGGGTGGCCTCGCCGTCGTCAACCACGACTGGGGCATGGACGACGTCGTGCTGCACACCTGCGGCCCCGCGGAGCTCGAGGCCCGGATCAAGCTGGCGATCGGCCGGCTCACCGCCGCCCGCGACGCCGCCGACCCCGAGGCCCACGTGATCCGCTCCGGCGAGGTCGTGGTCGACGACGCGACGTACACCGCGAAGGTCGGCGGGCGGGTGCTCGACCTGACGTTCAAGGAGTTCGAGCTCCTCAAGTTCCTCGCCCAGCACCCGGGCCGGGTCTTCAGCCGCCAGCAGCTGCTGCAGGAGGTGTGGGGCTACGACTACTTCGGCGGCACGCGGACCGTCGACGTGCACGTCCGTCGCCTGCGCGCCAAGCTCGGCCCCGAGAACGAGACCCTCATCGGCACCGTCCGCAACGTCGGCTACCGCTTCGTGCTGCCCTCGAAGGACGCCACCGCCGAGGCCGACGCCGCGCGGGTGGCGGAGCGCACCGACGCCTGAGCCGTCGACCTCGGGCCGTCCGGTCAGGACGTGCGGCCCTGCTCGTCGAAGTGGTCGCTGGTGTTCATCAACCGCACGATGTCCTCGCGCAGCCGGGGGCCGAGCTCGCCCCAGCCCTCCTTGTAGCCGTAGACCGCGGTGAGCGAGCGGGCGTCGTAGTCGCCGTTGGCGATGTCGACGTCCGCCGTGGTGATCAGGCCCGGGTGGGCGACGCCGACGGCGGCCGACACCCGGGTCAGCTCCTTGCGCAGCGTCCGGAGGTAGACCGCGCACCGCTCCGCCTTGAGCGTCGGGTCCAGACCCCGCACCAGCCAGGGGTTCTGCGTCGCGACGCCCGTCGGGCAGTGGTCGGTGTGGCACTTCTGCGCCTGGATGCAGCCGATCGACAGCATCGCCTCGCGGGCGACGTTCACCAGGTCGACACCCAGCGCGAAGGCCACGACCGCGTTGTCCGGCAGGCCCAGCTTGCCCGAGCCGATGAAGGTCACGTCGTCGGTGAGCCCCAGCTCCGCGAACGTGCCGTAGACCCGGGAGAAGCCCATCCGGTAGGGCAGGGCGACCGAGTCGGCGAAGATCAGCGGCGCGGCGCCCGTGCCGCCCTCGCCCCCGTCGACCGTCACGAAGTCGACGCCGCGCTGGCGCGGCTCCATCAGCCGGGCCAGCTCCTCCCAGAAGTCCATCGCCCCCACCGCGGACTTGATGCCCACCGGGAGGCCGGTCTCCGCGGCCAGCAGCTCCACGAAGTCCAGCATCGAGTCGACGTCGCCGAAGGCCGTGTGCCGCGAGGGCGACGCGCAGTCGCGGCCCTCCGGGATGCCGCGGATCTCCGCGATCTCGGGGGTCACCTTCGCCGCCGGCAACAGCCCGCCCAGGCCGGGCTTCGCGCCCTGGCTGAGCTTGATCTCGATCGCCCGCACCGGGGCGGAGGCGACCATCTCCTTCAACCGGGGCAGCGAGAAGTCGCCGTTCTCGTCGCGGCAGCCGAAGTACGCCGTACCGATCTGGAGGACCAGGTCCGCGCCGTTGCGGTGGTACGGCGAGATCGCCCCCTCCCCCGTGTTGTGCAGGCAGCCCGCCGCCGCTGCGCCCCGGTTGACCGCGGTGATGGCGTTCGACGACAGCGAGCCGAAGCTCATCGCCGACACGTTGACGACCGATCCCGGCCGGAACGCCTTCGCCCGCCCCCGCGGGCCGCCCAGCACCTTCGCGCTCGGCAGCGTCCAGCTGTGGTCGTGGTCGCTGGGCAGCTCGTCGGCGAAGGTGCGCTGCTTGATGTAGGCATGGCCCTGGACGTGCTCGACGTCGAGGTCGGTGCCGAAGCCGAAGTAGCTGTTCTCCTCCTTGCTGGACGCATAGACCCAGGTCCGCTGGTCCCGGCTGAACGGCCGCTCCTCGTCGTTGCCGGTGACGATGTACTGCCGCAGCTCCGGGCCGATCCGCTCCAGCCAGTACCGCGCGTGCCCGATCACCGGGAAGTTGCGTTGCAGCGCGTGCCGCTTCTGCACCATGTCGCGCACCGCGACCGCACCCAGGGCTGCGGCCGCCCCGCCCACCGCGTGGCTGAGCCTCATGGGGCAGGTCTACCCGGGGCGCGGCGTCGCATGCAATGCCGCGCTTCCGCTCGCGATAGCGTCGTCGGGTGCCCCCCGAGGAGTTCCTGACCGGTCCCTCCGCCCTCGCCGCGATCGAGGCGGTGTGCGCCGCGGCCGCCGCCCATGACGGGGCCGCCCCGCTCGACGAGGCCGCACTGCTGCGCCTGCGCCACCACGGGCTCGCCGGCACCGAGGCCTGGGTCGTGCCCGACGGCTTCGCGCTCCGGCACGGCAGCGAGCTGGACCTGGTCGTGGCACCGGCCGCGCGCGGCGCCGGGCTCGGCGGCCGCCTCGCCCGGAGCGCCGTCGCGGCACCCGGGGAGCTGACCGCGTGGTCGCACGGCGACGACCCCGCCGCCCGTGCGCTCGGCGAGCGGCTGGGGTTCGACCGCGACCGGGAGCTGTGGGTGATGCGCCGGCCCGCCGTCGTACCGCTGCCGGGGGTGGAGGTACCCGACGGCGTCACGGTGCGCGACTACGGCGACGGCGACGCCGACGCCCTGCTCGCCGTCAACGCCGCCGCCTTCGCCCACCACCCCGAGCAGGGCGCGCTCGACCACACCGGCCTGGCGGAGCGGATGGCCGAGCCGTGGTTCGATCCCGCCGGGCTGCTGCTCGCCGTCGACGCCGACGGCACCCTGCTCGGGTTCCACTGGACCAAGCAGCACGACGACCGCACCGGGGAGGTGTACGTCGTCGGGATCTCCCCCGACGCCCAGGGCCGTGGCCTCGGCCGGGTCCTCACCCTCGCCGGGCTGCACCACCTCGCCGCCCGCGGCGTCGCGGAGGTGATCCTGTACGTCGAGTCCGACAACGCGCCGGCCCGCCGGCTCTACGAAGGACTGGGCTTCACCCACGCTCCCGCGGACACCCATGTGCAGTACCGCCGGGCGCACCTTGTGGAACATTCCCCGTAACCCCGCGCGGCGTGAGTAGATTTACCTCCCATGAGCTCTGTCACCGACGACGGGCCGGAGTCCGAGGACTCCCGGCTCGACGAGTCGCGCTCCGGGCGCGGCAAGGGGCGGAGGGGTCGGCTGTGGCGTCGCCACGACAAGGAGACCCCCGACGTCGGTGAGCTCGACGCCGACGACCTCGAGGAGCTGCTGCGCCGCAGCCACACCTCGGCCGTCGTCGAGGGCGAGGACGAGGAGCCCGAGCCGAGCACCCCCGCGGTGCACGAGCCTCCCGCCGACCTGCTCGCCGAGGACGACCCGGACAACATCGCCGCGCGCGTCGGCACCCGCAGCGGTCCGGCCCCCGAGGTCGACCACGACGACGTCGACTGGGGAGCCCTGGTGACGGCCGAGGAGCGGCCCGCGGAGGACGGGACTCCTGCGGAGGAGTCGGCGGAGCCTTCCGACCAGGAGCGCGTCGACCAGGAGCCCGCCGAGGAGCCCACCGAGGAGATCGGCGAGGAGACCGGGGAGGACTGGGCCGCGCTGATCGACCGCGCCGTGGGCCGCGAGGACGCACCGCCCGCGGAGGGCGGACTGGCGGCGCGGATGGCGCGGGTGCGCCAGGACCCGTCCGTGGCGGAGTACTCCGGCGAGCCGCCCGCCGCGTGGCCCGACCCCGAGCCCGCCGCCGAGGCCGACGAGCCGGTCGCCAGCGACGACTGGTCCGCGATCATCTCGCGTGCGACCCGCGGACCGGCCCGGGACCCGCTCACCGACCCGCTCGAGGAGCCGGAGGTCGCGGACGTCGACGTCGCCGAGGTGGACGAGGTGGACGAGGTCGCCGAGGTCGCCGAGGTCGCGGACGTCGACGAGGTCGCGGACGTCGACGAGCCGCACGAGAGCGAGGCCGACGAGGCCCCCGCGGCGGACCCCGAGGTCGAGGTCCCTGCGGCCGAGGCCGCTCCGGAGGCGTCGGCCGACGAGCCGACCGAGCCGGAGCCGGAGCCGGCGTCCGGCCTATCCGGTGAGATCGGCGACCACCACACCACCGACGAGGAGGCCGGCCAGCGGATCATCGCGGCCGCCATCGACGGAGGCTTCGCCGAGCCGATCCCGGCCCCCGCGCCCAAGGGTCTCGCCCGGCTGCGCCGCCGCAACGGCCCGGGGGCGTCCCCCCGGCCGGAGGCACGCGCGCTGCCGGACTTCGTCGAGCCGCCGCTGCTCGAGGAGCCGATCCCGGACATCGACCGGCCCGCCGACGTACCCCGTCGGCCGCAGGAGGTCCTCGCCCAGGCCCGTGCCGAGATCGAGGCCGAGCTCGCGCCGACCGTGGAGGCGGACTCCGCCGACGCCGAGGTCACCGAGCCGTCCGCCAACGCCGAGGTCGTGGCCGCCCTCGCCGCCCGGCTGCGGCGGGACGCGGAGCTCGCCGCCGCCACCCAGGCGGCCGAGCGGCTCGCCGCCGAGGAGGCCGCCCAGCGCGCCAACGAGGCCCGGGCCGAGGCCGACCGCCTCGCCCAGGAGCAGGCCCAGACCGCCGAGGTCGCGCACCGCGCCCGCGCCGAGGCCGAGGAGCTGGCCCGTGCCGAGTCCGCGGCCCGCGAGGCCGCCGAGCGCGCCGCTCGCGAGCGTGCCGAGCTGGCCGACGCCGAGTCCGCCCGGCGCGAGGAGGCCGAGCGGCACGCGGTCGAGCAGGCCGAGCGCGCCGCCGCCGCCCACGCCGAGCGCGAGGCCGCCGAGGCTCGCGCCCAGGAGCAGGTCGAGGCCGCCGCGGCCGCCGCGGCCGCGCGCCAGGAGGCCGAGGAGGCCGCCAGCAGCTACGCCGACGCGGCCCGTCAGGCCCACGAGGAGCGCGCCGCCGCCGAGGAGCGCGCCCGGGTCATGGCCGAGGCCGCCGCCGTCAGCGCCGCCGAGCACGCCGAGTTCGCGCGCCGGATGCTGGAGGAGCGCGAGGCGGCGGAGCGCACGTCCGCCGAGATCGCCCAGGCCCGTGCCCTCGCCGAGGACGCCGCGCGCCAGCAGGCCGCGCTCGCCCAGGAGGCGCACCGCGCCGCCGAGGCCGCCGAGGAGCGGGCACGCCTGCTCGCCGAGCAGGCCGCCGCCAGCGCCGAGGAGCACGGTGCCCTCGCCCGCCAGGCCGTCGACGAGCGCGCCGCCGCCGAGAGTGCCGCCGCCGACCACGCTCGCCTCGCCCAGGAGGCCCACGAGGCGCGGGCCGCCGCGGAGCAGGCCGCGCTGGAGCAGGCCGAGCTCGCCAGGATCGCCCTGGAGACCGCCGAGGCCGCCGAGCAGCGCTCGGAGGACGCCGCGGCTCGCGCCGCCGAGCAGGCCGCCGCCCGGGTCGCCGCCGACGAGTCCGCCGCCCAGCAGGCCCAGCGCGCCGAGGAGGCCCACGAGGCCCGCCGGCTCGCCGAGGTCGCCGCCCGCGAGCAGCTGGAGCTGGCCCGCGAGGCGCAGGCCGCCGCGACCGCGGCGCACGTCTCCGCCGCGGCCCTCGCGGAGGAGAAGAAGGCCGCGACCGAGGCGCTCGCCCTCGCCGCCGAGTTCGCGGCCGAGGCCACCCACGCCCGCACCGAGGCCGAGGCCCGCGCCACCAGTGCGCTCGCCGAGCTCGAGCAGGCCGCCGCCGCCCACGTCGCCGCCCTCGAGAGTCTCCAGACCGAGCTGGTCCAGGCCCGCGAGACCGCCCTGGAGCACGCGCGTGCCCGGGTCGAGGCCGAGGCCGCCGCGGCCGAGCAGGCCGAGGCACGGGCCGCCGCCGAGGCGCGGGCCATCGAGCTCGCCCAGGAGCGCGAGCGTGCCCTCGCCGACGCCACCCGCGCCCGCGAGGCCGCCGAGGCCCAGGCCGCCGAGCTCGCCCGGGCCCGCGAGCAGGCGCTCGCCGAAGCCGCCCAGGCCCGCCTCGACGCGGAGACCCGCGCCGCCGCCGAGGCCGACGCCC
>CAZFEE010000001.1:986299-1697843 GCA_964517395.1 uncultured Nocardioides sp.
CCCGCCTCGACGCGGAGACCCGCGCCGCCGCCGAGGCCGACGCCCGCGCCCAGGCGCTCGCCGAGGCCACCCAGGCCCGTGTCGACGCCGAGGCCCGTGCTGCCGAGCAGGCCGCCGCCCGGGCCGCCGCCGAGGACCGCGCCCGCGAGCTCGCCCGCGAGCGCGAGGCCGCGCTCGCCGAGGCCGCCCGGGCCCGCGCCACCGCCGAGGCCAACGCGGCCGACCTCGCCGACCAGGTCGCCGCGATCCGTGCCCGCCTCGACGCCCAGCCCGAGCCCGCACCCGCGGCCCCCGCGCCCGCGCCGGTCTGGCCGGCGGTCGCAGCCGTGGCGGCCGTGCCCGTCGCCCGGGACGAGCCGGTCGAGGACGCGCCGATCGCCACCGAGAACGAGGTCACAGCCGAGCCGGAGCTCGCGCCCGAGCCCGGGCCGGAGGCCGTCGTCGAGCCCGAGCCGGAGCCCGAGCCGGAGCTGGTCGCCGACGAGCCCGCGCCGGCGGCCGCCGTCCCCGAGGACCTGGCCGTGGCCGACGTGGTCGCCGACGAGCCCGCACAGCCGGAGCCGGCCACGGCCGACGAGGTGGCGGCGGTGCGCGAGCAGTACCTGCTCTCGTCGGCGGAGGACGACCCGTCCGACGTGGGGGTCGTCGAGGCGGACGAGGAGTACCTCGTCTCCTCCGCGGAGACCGGGACGCAGGACCTGCCTGACGACATCGCCCCCGAGACCGTCGCCCCCGCCGCCGGGGAGCCGGCCGTCACGATCGCGCGCGGGCCGTCGCTCGTCGAGCAGTGGCGTGCGCAGATCGAGCCGGTGGAGGAGGACGCCGCGGTCGAGCCGACGCCGAGCCTGGTGTCGTTGTGGCGAGCCTCGTCCGACGCGTCGGACCTGGTGGACGACGCGGTCGACCCGATCGAGGAGGCGGACGAGGACGTCGCCGCCGAGCTCGCCCCGCTGCGGGACGCCGTCGCCGAGGAGCCTGTCGCCGAGCCGGAGCCCGTCGTCGAGCCGGAGCCCGTCGTCGAGCCCGAGCCCGTCGTCGAGCCGGAGCCCGAGGCCGTCGTCGAGCCGAAGCCCGAGCCCGAGGCCGTCGTTGAGCCGGAGCCCGAGCCCGAGGCCGTCGTTGAGCCGGAGCCCGAGCCCGAGGCCGTCGTCGAGCCGGAGCCCGAGCCCCAAGGCGCTGTCGACGCGCCGGAGGAGCCGACCACCGCGGTGATCGAGCCCGAGCCCGAGATCGAGCCCGCGCCCGCGCACCGCCCCTCGGCCAACGACGCCGGCCGCGCCGCCGTCGCCGCCTTCGCGGAGGAGTCGACCGCGAGCACCCCGGCACCGCAGCGGGCGGCCCGTGCGGCGAGCACCCCCGACCCGACCGGCGCCAAGCGCCCCTTCCACGCCAAGCGCGGCAGCGTCAGCCTGGCCCTCGTCGCCCTCCTGGTCGCCGTCGCGTGCGCGGCGGTCGTCGGCCAGCAGGCGATCCAGGGGCGGATGCTCGACGACATCCCGCTCAACGCGACCCTGACCGTCGTGGCCGCCGGCCTGCTGCTGTTCGCGCTGCGAGCCCTGGGCAACACCCGCACCGTGGCGATCGACGAGCAGGGCATCCTCAAGGTCACGGTCGGCGACTTCAACAGCACGTTCGACCTGACCAGCCCGAACACCAAGATCGAGCAGACCGGCACGCCCGGCTCGCGCAACTGGCGCATCAACATCCTGCGCCGCAGCATGTCCCCCGTCGCGGTCGACAGTCGGATGGTCGACGCGCACTCGTTCCTGGAGGCACTGCGGCAATGGCGACCGGACCTCTAGACACCGACCCGGCGCCGGAGGCGGGCGCCGACCTCACCGCGCTCCTCGCCGAGCGCGACGCCCTGGCCCGCCGGGTGGCGGAGCTGACGAGCGAGCTCGCGCAGGCACGCGAGCGACTGGCGGCCTACGACGTCGCGGACGCCGGCCCGCTCGGCCTCTTCGACGGCGGCAGCAGCAGCGACCGGCTGACCGGCGACGGCAGCGACCCGCGGGTGCTCTCGATGGTGCTCGGCGCGACAGCGGTCGTGGCCGGCATGGTGGCGCTGCTCGCGCTGCTGAACGGCAAGCTCGCGACGCCGTTCGGCTTCGTCATGGTCGCGTTGACGATCGGGCTGGCGTGGGGCGCGGCACGCACCCGGGTCGTGCCGGTGGAGATCAGCGTGGTGCGCGGCATGGTGTACGTCCAGCAGGGCGAGACGTCGTACCGCTTCGACGTCCGCAAGCCCGAGACCGCCGTCGACATGGTCGGCCAGCCGGGTGACCCGGGCTGGGCGGTGCACTTCGGGCGGCGCGGCCTGGACCCGTTCGTGGTCGACGCCTCGATGGTGGACCCGCACGAGTTCGTGCGGAAGGTGCGGGAGTTCCGCCCCTCCCTGTGAGGTACGACGCTCAGCGCAGCGCCGCGCGCAGCCGGCCCGCGATCTCGAGGACCGCGGCGCGGCTCGAGCGGCCGGCACCGACGATGTTGAGGAACCCGTGGATCTGGTCCACGAAGCGCCGCAGCTCCACCTCGACCCCGGCGTCGGCCAGTCGGCGGGCGTAGGCCTCGCCCTCGTCGCGGAGCGGGTCGAAGCCGGCCGTGCAGAGGTACGCCGGCGCGAGACCCTCCGGCAGCGCGACGTCGAGCAGGTTGACCCGCTCGTTTGCACGGTCCTCGGCTCGGGGCAGGTAGATGTCGTTGAAGGTCGCGATCGACTCGGCGGTCAGGTAGAGGTCCTGGCCGAACAGGCGCAGGCTCTCGGTCTGGCGGTCGGCGTCGGTGCAGGGGTAGACGAGCAGCTGGAAGGCCAGCGGTACGCCGGCCCGGGCGGCCTCGATCGCGGTCCAGGCCGCGATGTTGCCCCCGGCGGAGTCGCCGGAGACACCGATCCGGGCGGGGTCGGCGCCCAGCTCGTCGGCGTGCTCGTGCACCCAGCGCAGGGCGGCGAAGGCGTCGTCGAAGCCCTGCGGGAAGGCGGCCTCCGGACCGAGGCCGTACTCCACGGAGAGCACGGGGACGCCGGACTCCTCGGCCAGCACCCGGCAGGGGGCGTCGTGGGAGTCGAGGTCGCCGTAGAGGAAGCCACCGCCGTGGAAGAACAGCAGCAGCGGCTGCGCCTCGCCGGCGGCGTGGGCGCCGTGCGGGAGGTAGTGCCGCGCGGGCAGGCCGGCGACGGTGAGCTCGCGGACCGCGCCGATCGGCTGGTCGCCGCCGACGAGGCCGGCGTTGGCGCGCATCTCGGCGCGCCCGGTGGCGATGTCGGGTCCGGCGAGGTCGGCCTTGCGGGCGATCCGCTGCAGGCGCAGCATCACCTGGAGGTCGGTGGCGAGGGTCTGCCCGTCGAGGACGAGCGGCCGGCCGGCGACGACCCGCTGGGCGGGGCCGGGCAGCGCCATCAGCGACTTCAGGGCGGCGGACTCGACGGTGGTGCGCAGGTTCACGCCGCCCAACCTACTCACCCGTAACCACGTCGTCGCCGGGACACCTCCCGTTCACCGTCGACTGCCACACTCGAAGCATGTCCACGGAGCCGCACACCGCCGACGCCCCCTCCGACGCCGTCGAGACGCTGAGCGTCGTGCCGGACCAGGGGTACGACGCGTCGTACGCCCCCGACCCGGAGCTGGTCGCGCGGATCACCTCCGTCGACAACCGGTTCGTCGACCGCGAGCTGTCGTGGCTGCGCTTCAACGAGCGGGTGCTGGAGCTGGCGGAGGACCCGAGCCTGCCGCTGCTGGAGCGGGCCCGCTTCCTGGCGATCTTCACCAGCAACCTGGACGAGTTCTTCATGGTCCGGGTGGCGGGCCTCAAGCGCCGGATCGCGACCGGGCTGGCCGTCCGCGCGGCGAGCGGGATGATGCCGCTGGAGGTGCTGGAGGCGATCTGGACCCGAGCCGAGGAGCTCAGCCAGCGCCAGGCCCGCGTGTTCCAGCACGACATCGTGCCGGCGCTCGGCGCGGAGGGCATCGCCCTGGTGCGCTGGGCGGACCTGGACCGCGACGAGCAGAAGGTCTGCAAGAAGCTCTTCAAGGACCGGGTCTACCCGGTGCTGACCCCGCTGGCGGTCGACCCCGCGCACCCCTTCCCCTACATCTCGGGGCTCTCGCTCAACCTGGCCGTGCTGGTCCGCAACCCGAAGACCGGCAAGGAGCACTTCGCGCGGGTGAAGGTGCCCTCGAACTTCGACCGCTTCGTCGCGGTCGGCAACGCCCGCTTCGTCCCGCTCGAGGACGTCATCGGCGCCCACCTGGGCCGGCTGTTCCCCGGCATGGAGGTGCTGGAGGTGCACACCTTCCGGGTCACCCGCAACGAGGACCTGGAGGTCGAGGAGGACGACGCCGAGAACCTCCTCGCCGCGCTGGAGAAGGAGCTGCTGCGCCGCAAGTTCGGCCCGCCCGTCCGGCTCGAGGTCGAGGAGTCGATCGCGCCCTCCGTGCTGGAGCTGCTCGTCTCGGAGCTCGACATCAGCAGCGAGGAGGTCTTCCGGCTGCCCGGGCCGCTCGACCTGCGCGGGCTGCACTCGATCGCCGACCTGCCCCGCGACGACCTGAAGTACCCCTCCTTCGTCCCCACCACCCACCCGCGCCTCGCCGAGGTCGAGTCGTCCGCGCCGGTCGACGTCTTCAAGGCGCTGCGCCGCCGGGACGTGCTGCTGCACCACCCCTACGACTCCTTCGCGACCTCGGTCCAGCGCTTCATCGAGCAGGCGGCCGCCGACCCGCACGTGCTGGCGATCAAGCAGACGCTCTACCGCACCTCCGGCGACTCCCCCATCATCGACGCCCTCATCGACGCCGCCGAGGCCGGCAAGCAGGTGCTGGTGCTGGTGGAGATCAAGGCGCGCTTCGACGAGCAGGCCAACATCCGCTGGGCGCGCAAGCTGGAGAAGGCCGGCTGCCACGTCGTCTACGGCCTGGTCGGGCTCAAGACCCACTGCAAGCTGGCGATGGTGGTCCGTGACGAGCCCGAGGGCATCCGCCGCTACACCCACATCGGCACCGGCAACTACAACCCCAAGACCTCACGGATGTACGAGGACCTGGGCCTGCTCACCACGGACGTCACCATCGGCGAGGACGTCGCGCACCTGTTCAACAACCTGTCGGGGTGGTCGCGCAAGGCGACGTACGAGCAGCTGCTCGTCGCCCCCGACTCGGTGCGCAGCGGCCTGGTCGAGCAGATCCACCGCGAGATCGAGCACCACCGGGCCGGGCGGCCCGCCGGGATCCGGATCAAGGCCAACTCGGTGGTGGACGAGGAGGTGATCGACGCGCTCTACCTCGCCTCCTGCGAGGGCGTGGCGGTCGAGCTGCTGGTCCGCGGGATCTGCGCGCTCCGGCCGGGCGTGGCGGGTCTCAGCGAGAACGTCAAGGTCCGCTCCATCCTGGGCCGCTACCTCGAGCACAGCCGGGTCTTCTCCTTCGAGGGCGGCGGCGAGCCGGCCGCCTGGATCGGCTCCGCCGACATGATGCACCGCAACCTGGACCGCCGCGTCGAGGTGCTGGTCCGGCTGCCGGAGCAGTCCCGCGACGAGGTACGACGCCTGCTGGACCTCGCCTTCGCCGAGACCACCCAGGCGTGGGAGCTCGGCCCGGACGCGCACTGGACGCGGAACTCCGGCACCGAGCACCTGCAGGAGACGCTCATCGAGCGTCAGCGGCGGCGGCGCGACGACTCGCCGCGCTGACCTGCGGCAACAGACGGGGCCGGCAGCACCGCGGGAGGCGCGACGCCGGGGGCTCGCCGCCCCGGCCACGACGGAATTGCGTTCACGAGGTTGTGACCCCCTAGCATGAGGACGTTCTTCTCCGCCTCAACGGGAGTCCATGTGGGTCTGCGTCTGCGTCCGGTCGACACCTCTTTCTACGACCTCTTCACCCAGTCCGCACAGCACCTCGTCGGTGGCGCCGAGCTGCTGGCGGAGATGCTCTCGGACAACTCCGACAAGGCGTCGGTCGCCGAGCGGATGCGTGCCGCCGAGCACGCCGCCGACGAGACCACCCACGCGATCGTGAAGAAGGTCAACAGCACCTTCGTCACGCCCTTCGACCGCGAGGACATCTACGCGCTGGGCTCCGGCCTGGACGACGTGATGGACATGATGGACGAGGCCGTGGACCTGATCCTGCTCTACGAGGTGCAGACCCTCCCGGCCGAGCTCTCCGAGCAGGTCGAGGTGCTGCGCCGGTGCGCCGAGCTGACGGCGGCGGCGATGCCGCGGCTGCAGTCGATGCAGTCGCTGGACGACTACTGGATCGAGATCAACCGACTCGAGAACACCGGTGACCGCAACCACCGGCGTACCCTCGCCAAGCTCTTCTCCGGTGAGTACAAGACGATCGAGGTCCTCAAGCTCAAGGACATCGTGGAGTCCCTCGAGGGCGCGATCGACGCCTTCGAGAAGGTCGCCAACATCGTCGAGCAGATCGCCGTCAAGGAAGGCTGAAGGGCCCTGTCGTGACCCTCACCCTGGCGATCGTGATCGCCGTGATCGTCATCGCCCTGGCGTTCGACTACACCAACGGCTTTCACGACGCGGCGAACGCCATCGCCACCTCCGTCTCCACGCGCGCGCTCACGCCGCGCATCGCCCTGACCCTGGCGGCGTTGATGAACTTCATCGGCGCCCTGCTCGGACAGGAGGTCGCCAAGACGGTGGCCGACGTCATCTCGATCGAGAGCGACACCGGAGAGCTCCTGGTCGGGGTCCACCACGGGCTCGTCGTCGTGATGGCGGGCCTGCTGGGCGCGATCATCTGGAACCTCATCACGTGGTACTTCGGGCTGCCCTCGTCCTCCTCGCACGCCCTCATCGGCGGCCTGGTCGGCGCGGCGCTGGCCGGCGGCGTGAGTGTCAAGTGGGACACCATCGTGGAGAAGGTGCTCATCCCGATGGTCGTCTCGCCGCTCTTCGGCTTCTGCGCCGCCTTCGTCGTGATGACCGCGATCCTGTGGATCTTCCGCAAGGGCAACCCGCACCGGATCAACCGCGGCTTCCGCGGCATGCAGACCATCTCGGCCGCCGCGCTGGCGCTGGGCCACGGCCTGCAGGACGCCCAGAAGACGATGGGCGTCATCCTGCTGACCCTGGTCATCGCCTACCCGGGCAGCTACGACATCGAGACCCTGCCGCTGTGGGTCGTCCTCGCGGCGGCCGGCGCCATCTCCGCCGGGACGTACGCCGGCGGGTGGCGCATCATGCGCACCTTGGGCCGCAAGATCATCCACCTCGACCCGCCGCGCGGCTTCGCGGCGGAGTCGGTCGGTGCGGGCGTGCTCTACACGACGGCGTTCGTCTTCCACGCCCCGATCTCCACCACCCACACCATCACCTCCGCGGTGATGGGCGCGGGCGCGACCAAGCGCTTCTCCGCGGTCCGGTGGGGCATGGCGCGCACCATCCTCGCCGCCTGGGTCTCGACCTTCCCCGCCGCCGCGCTCGCCGCGTGGGGCTGCTACGAGATCCTCAAGCTGGTCCTGCTGTAACACCGGGGCCGAGCGCGCTGTGCCCATGGGGCGAGCGCGTCTCCGCCGCGAGGTGGGCAGCAAGCTGCGGTGCACGCGGCTCCCGCCGCGCTGCCGCCCCTCACACCGGGTCGATGGTGAGGCTGTAGCCCCGCCCCCGGATCCGTCGTACGACGGCGACCGTGCCCAGCCGCGCGCGGAGCCGGGTGACGTGCATGGCGATCGTGTTGCCCCCGGGCCGGTGCCCGTTGGCGCCCCACAGCGCCTCGCCGAGCTCGTCGTCGGTGACGACGCCGGGCGCGTGCAGCATCAGCGTGCGCAGCAGCTCGAACTCCTTGAGCGGCAGGTCCGCGATCCGCTGGCCGTGCACCCGCACGGTGAACGCGGTGGCGTCCAGCTCGATCGGGCCGACCTCGACCCGGGCGTGCTCGGAGACCGAGCGCGGGCCGTGGGACATCAGGTCCCACAGGTGCTGCGCGGCGTAGGGCCGCAGCACGACCGCGGACGCCCCGGCCAGCATGAGCGAGCCGACACCGTTGCCGGTGACGTCCTCGGTCCCCGCGATGACGTACGGCGAGCCGAGACGCCGGATGACGCCCACGAACTCGTCCGCGGGGATGCCCGGCGCCTCGGGGGCCACCAGGACCGCGTGCGGGTCGGTGCGACCGAACTCCACCAGCGCATCCAGGGTGGAGGCCACCCAGGTCACGTGCACGCCGTGCCCCGCCATCCCGTCGGCCAGCGCACCCTCGTCGGGCCGGGGGTCGACCACCAGGAGCTGCGCTCCCGCGGTCTCGGCCCAGCGGTGCAGGTAGGCGCGCACCGACTGCCGACGGGCGTCCCGCCCGTCCCGTGTCGTCATCGTCGTTCCGTCCGGTTCCGGGTGCTGCACGCCCGAGCGCAGCACGCCGGTCAGCCGAAGCGACCAGAGATGTACGCCTCGGTCGCGGGGTCGTCGGGGTTGGCGAACATCTTCTTCGTGGGGTTGAACTCCACCAGGTGACCGGGCTCGCCGGTCGCCTTCAGGTTGAAGAAGCCGGTGTCGTCGGAGACCCGGGCCGCCTGCTGCATGTTGTGGGTGACGATGACGATGGTGAACTCGTCCTTGAGCTCGTGGATCAGGTCCTCGATGGCCGAGGTCGAGATCGGGTCGAGCGCCGAGCACGGCTCGTCCATGAGCAGGATCTGCGGCTCGACGGCGATCGCGCGGGCGATGCACAGCCGCTGCTGCTGGCCGCCGGAGAGGCCCATGCCCGGCTTGTTGAGCCGGTCCTTGACCTCGTTCCACAGGTTCGCGCCGCGCAGCGACTTCTCGACGACCGCGTCGGCCTCGGACTTCTTCAGCTTGCCGGCGTTGAGCTTGAGGCCCGCGAGGACGTTGTCGTAGATCGACATCGTCGGGAACGGGTTGGGCCGCTGGAAGACCATGCCGACCTGGCGTCGTACGGCGACCGGGTCGACGCCCGGGTCGTACAGGTCCTGGCCGTCCACGACGATCTTGCCCTCGACCCGCGCGCCCGGGATCACCTCGTGCATGCGGTTGAGCGAGCGCAGGAAGGTCGACTTGCCGCACCCGGAGGGGCCGATGAAGGCGGTGACCGCACCCGCGCGGACGGACATGTTCACGCCCTCGACCGCGAGGAAGTCGCCGTAGTAGATGTTGACGTCGGAGACGTCGATGCTCTTGGCCATGGTGGTTCCTATCAACCCTTCTTGGGGGCGAAGATCTTGCCGACGATGCGGGCGGTGAGGTTCAGCACCACCACGATGATGATGAGGATGAAGGCGGCGCCCCAGGCGATCGCCTCCGCGGGCGCGTCGCCGCGCAGGTTCTGTCCGTAGATGAGCACCGGCAGGGTCGTCATCGAGCCCTCGAACAGGTTCATGTTGGTGCGGTCCGTGGCGCCGGCGATGAGCAGCAGGGGCGCGGTCTCGCCGATCACCCGGGAGATGGCGAGCGTGATGCCGGTCAGGATGCCGCCGAGCGCGGTCGGCAGGACGATCCGCACGATCGTCTTCCACTTCGGCGTGCCCAGGGCGTACGACGCCTCGCGCAGGTCGTCCGGCACCAGCAGCAGCATCTCCTCGGTCGCCCGGACGACGATCGGGATCATCAGCAGCGAGAGCGCCACCGACCCGCCGAACCCGGAGACGTAGGCGGGCCCGAAGATCAGCGTGAAGAGGGCGAAGGCGAACAGGCCGGCCACGATGGACGGGATGCCCGTCATCACGTCGACGAGGAAGGTGATCGCCTTGGCGAGCTTGTTCTTCTTGCCGTACTCCACCAGGTAGATCGCCGCGAGCACGCCGACGGGCACCGAGATCACCGCGGCCCCGAGCGTGATCAGCAGGGTGCCGATGATGGCGTGGTAGACGCCGACCGGCTGGTCGATCTGGGTCTTGAAGAACGAGTAGCTGAGGAAGGTGCCGTCGATCCGGCCGGCGCCCTTCTCGATCACCCGCCACAGCAGGGACACCAGCGGGACGACGGCGATCAGGAAGGTGGTCCAGATCAGGCCGGTCATCATCCGGTCGGTGGCTCCGCGCCGGCCCTCGATGAAGAGCGACCACACGGGCAGCGCCGCCAGGTAGGCGACGGCGCCGATCAGCACCGCGCCGACGGTGCCGACACCGAGCACGATCAGCAGCAGCGCCAGGGCGATCGCGATGCCGGCGACGATGAGCGGTGCCACGCGCGGCAGCCGCGGCTGGACGAGCGGGATGTGCGCCCGCTCCTGGACCTCGTGGGCGGTCGTCGTCATCGGGCCATCCGCCTCTCGCTGCGGCCGATGACCCACCGGGCCGCGAAGTTCACCAGGAAGGTCAGCAGGAAGAGCACCAGACCGGTCGCCACCAGGACGTTGAGCAGGTCGGCGCTGCGCTCCTTGTACTTGAGCGCGATGTTCGCCGCGATCGAGGTCGGGCTGGAGGTGGCGATGATGTTCCAGGAGAGCCCGAAGCCGACGGAGAGCACCATGGCGACGGCCATCGTCTCGCCGAGCGCGCGGCCGAGGCCCAGCATGACCGCGGAGACCATGCCCGAGCGGGAGTAGGGGAAGACCGTCATCCGGATCATCTCCCAGCGCGTGGCACCCAGCGCCAGCGCGGCCTCCTCGTGGAGACGCGGCGTGCGGGAGAAGACCTCGCGGGTGATCGCCGTGATGATCGGCAGGATCATGATGGCGAGCACGATGCCGACGGTCAGCCAGGAGCGCCCGGCGGCGTTCGGCTCGCCGAAGAGCGCACCGAGGACGGGCCACGAGCCGAAGGTGTCGTGCAGCCAGGTGTGCATCGGCACGAGCTTCTTCGCCAGGTAGAACGCGCCCCACAGGCCGTAGACGACCGAGGGCACGGCGGCGAGCAGGTCGATCACGAAGGCCACCGGCGTGGCGAGCCACTTCGGGGCGTAGTGGCTGATCACCAGCGCGATCCCGAAGGCCAGCGGCACCGCGATGATCAGCGCGATGATCGAGACCGTGAAGGTGCCCACCAGCAGCGGCCAGACGTAGCCGAGGAAGCTCGCGGCGTGCGGGCCGTAGACCTCCGCGGGCTTGGTGAAGCCGGTCGCGCCCTTGGCGAGCAGGAAGACGAAGACGCCCGCGAGGGCGGCCAGGATCGTGAGTCCGGCGGCGAGGGCCACGCCGGAGAAGATGCGGTCACCGATGCCACCGCGGACGCTGGCCCACTCGGCGGGCGCGTCCTCGATCTCGGCGGTGGGGGCTGTCACTGGGTCACCTCAGGGTGCTCGGGATGGTGCGGGGGGTACGTGACCGTGGAGGGGTGGGGGCGGGCTCGGCCCGCCCCCACCCCTCCGGGGACATCAGCTCGCGGAGATCTTCGCGACGATCTCCTGCGCCTTGGTGGCGGTCGCGGGGGCGAGCTTCGCCGAGCCGGCGTTCTCGGCGGACGCGGCCTGACCCTCGTCGGAGACGATGTACTCGAAGTAGCCCTTGACGTTGGCGGCCTCGGTCGCGTCGTCGTACTTCTCGCAGGCGATCAGGTACGACAGCAGGATGACCGGGTAGGCGCCGGCCTCGGTGGTGGTGCGGTCCACGTCGACGGCGATGTCGGTGGCGTCGCGGCCCTCGACGGTCGGGGAGACCTCGACGGTCTTGGCGGCACCCTCGGGGGACGGCGCGACGTACTCCTCGCCGACCTTGACCGAGACGTGCTTGAGGTCACCGGTCTGGCTGGCGTCGGCGTAGCCGATGGTGCCCTCGGTGTCGGTGACCTGCTTGACGACACCCGAGGTGCCCTCGGCGGAGAGACCACCGGAGACGGGGAACGCGTCCTCGGCCTCGTACTTCCACGAGTCCGGGGCGACCTTGCCGAGGTAGTCGGTGAAGTTCTTGGTGGTGCCCGAGTCGTCGGAGCGGTGCACCGGCGAGATCTTCAGGTCGGGGAGCTCGACGCCCTCGTTCTGGTCGGCGATGGCCTTGTCGTTCCACTTGGTGATCTTGTTGTCGAAGATCTTCGCGATGGTGTCGGCGTCGAGCTTCAGCTCGTCCACGCCGGGCACGTTGAACGCGATCGCGATGGAGGAGATGTAGGCCGGGACCTCGACGATCGTGCCGCCGCAGCGCTCCTTGGCCTTCTCCAGGTCCTCGTCCTTGATGTAGGAGTCGGAGCCGGCGAAGGAGAGCGCCTTGCTGATGAACTGGCTGCGGCCGTCGGTCGAGCCGAGCAGGCGGTAGTCGATGGTCAGACCGCTGTTCTTGCCCTGGAAGTTCGTCTTCCAGGCGTCCTGGGCCTTCTCCTGCGACGTCGCGCCGCCACCGGTCAGGTTGCCGGTGAGGCCGTCGGAGCTGTCGTCGCCGCCCTCCTCGTTCGAGGCGCCGCAGGCGCTCATCAGCAGGGCGAGAGCAGCGACACCGGGGACCGCGGTGCGACGGATGGACTTGAAGTTCAAGGAAGGTGCCTCTCAGAGGTGAGGGGCGACCTTGGACATGCCCCTCGATTCGTACTGGACACCGGGAAAGGTAGGCAGCGTCGGTAACGCAACTCACCGGCCGAACTGAACGGCCGGTGAACAGTGGCGGTCCGGGGGGCGATCTCGCGTGGCCGGGGTTACATCCCCCGCGGGCGGTGCCGCTCGGCGGCCACCACGACGCCCTTGCGCACGTGCAGGACCAGCATCTCCGCGGGCTCCAACGACCCCGCGGGAGAGGGTACGGCGAGCCCGGCGGCGTCGTACACCAGGGGCAGCACGGGACGGTGGGTGCACAGCACGCTGCCCTGGTCGGCCTCGAGCAGCTCCTCGACGAGCCGGCCGACCGCGCGCGGCGTGGCCCGCTCCTCGCTGAGCCGCGGGCGCAGGTCGAGGTCGAGACCGGCGGTCTCGGCGTAGGGACGCACGGTCTGCACGCAGCGGGTGCTGGTGGAGGTGACGACCCGGGTGACGTCGTAGGCCGCGAGCAGGGGGACCAGCCGGTCCGACTCGTGCTCGCCGGCACGCAGCAGCGGGCGGGCGGCGTCGTCGCCGCGCCAGGCCTTGCGCGACCGGGCCTGGCCGTGGCGCAGCACGACGACGGCACGGGTCCGGCGACGCACCTTCAGCGCCTCGGCGAGCGTGGTGCGGTCGTGCTCGTAGGTCAGCCGCGCCCTCGCCTCGTCGAAGGGCACCCAGGCGACACCGTCGATCTCCTCGTTGGGCCGGTAGCCGCTGACGTCGTCGTCGCCGACGACCCGGCCCGTCCAGTAGTGCACGGTCTTCATCCGGCGCGCGACCGGGTAGCGCTGGGAGGGCAGCGGCGGGCCCAGCCGCACGTGCACGCCCGTCTCCTCGGCCACCTCGCGGACCGCCGCGGCCACGGCGTGCTCGCCGCGGTCCAGCTTGCCCTTGGGGAACGACCAGTCGTCGTACTTGGGGCGGTGCACGAGGAGGACCTCCCGACCGGGACGGAAGACGACCACGCCGGCGGCGAGAATGTCGGGCACGGGCCTAGGGTAAGGGCACTCGTCTCTCGGCCCGATCGAGGAGATCACCGCGTTGCTCCGCCTCCCCCGCTGGTCCCCGCGTCGCGGGCTCGCGCTGGCCCTCGCCCTGCTCGTCGTCGTGGCCGTGCTCGTCGTGGTCTGGCTGGTCCGCGGCGAGGACCGGACCCGGCTGGAGCGGGCGCTCGCGCTGGTCCCCGACTCCACGCAGCGGTTCAGCTGGACCGACTGGTCCGCGGTGCGGGAGGCGGTCGGCAGCGACGTCGACGAGGACTCCTCGGTGCCGGAGGTCGAGGACTTCCTGCTCGCGGCCTACGACCGCGACCTGAGCAACACCACCGGTCTCGACGACACCGGCCCGAGGATGCACGCCACCCTCGGCCTCTCCCCCGCGAGCCTGGACTGGGAGCTGTTCGCGCAGGGGCCGAAGGGGGCCCTCGTCGCGATGGGCCTGCCGGACGGGTACGACGTGGACGCGCTCCGCGACCGGCTGCGCGAGCTCGGCTACGAGGAGCCCGACGAGGCCGACGGGGTGTGGCAGGGCGGCGCCGACCTGGCTTCGCGGCTCGGGCTGACGCCGGAGCTGGGGGCGCTGGTCGTCGACGAGGAGGAGGGCGTGGTCTACGCGGGCGACGACGCGTCGTACCTGCGGGGGCGGGCGGACGACGCGCGCGGCGAGCGCGACGACACCATCGCGGACGTGGCGGCGGGCGCGGGCGACGCGCTCGGCGCCCTGCTGCTGACGGGCGACCAGGCCTGCACCGAGCTGGCGATGAGCGAGGCGGACGCCGCCGACAAGGTGCGCGCGGCCGAGCTGGTCGAGGAGGCGGGCGGGGTGCACCCGCTGACCGGGTTCGCGATGGCGGCGGAGCCCGGCGGCGACGTCCGGGTGGTGCTGACGCTGGACAGCGAGGACCAGGCCCGCGCCGACGCCCGCAGCCGCTCGAAGCTGGCCGCGGGGCCGGCGCCGGGCCAGGGCGGCACCTTCCCCGAGCGGTTCACGCTCGGGGAGGTCAGCGCCGAGGGCGAGCGGGTGACGATGGACCTGCGGCCCGTCGACGGCTGGGCGGTGCTCTCCGACCTCAGCAACGGGCCGGTCCTCTTCGCGTCCTGCTAGGCGCGTCCCTCGACCTAGCGGAAGGTCCGCAGGCGCAGGCTGTTCGACACCACGAACACGCTGGAGAAGGCCATCGCCGCACCCGCCAGCATCGGGCTGAGCAGCGCCGCGGCCGCCAGCGGCAGCGCCGCGACGTTGTAGGCGAACGCCCAGAACAGGTTGCCCTTGATCGTGGCGAGGGTACGACGCGCCAGGCGCACCCCGTCCGCGGCCACCCGCAGGTCGCCACTGACGATCGTCAGGTCGCTCGCCTCGCGGGCGACGTCCGTGCCGGTCCCCATCGCGATGCCGAGGTCGGCCTGCGCGAGCGCCGCGGCGTCGTTGATGCCGTCGCCGACCATCGCGACGCTGCGGCCCTCGGCCTGACGTGCGGCGACGTAGGCCTGCTTCTCGGCGGGCAGCACGCCGGCGACCACCTCCGCGATGCCGACCTCGGCCGCGACGGCGCGGGCGGCCCGCTCGTTGTCGCCGGTCAGCAGCACCGGGTGCAGGCCGAGCTCCCGCATCCGGGCGACCGCCTCCGCGGCACCGTCCTTGACGGTGTCGGCGACGGCGAGCACACCGCGAGCAGTGCCCTCCCAGCCGACCACGACCGCGGTGGCGCCCTGCTCCTCGGCGGCGTCGACCGCCTGCCGCACCGCGTCGGGCACCCGGAGCCCCTGCTCGGCGACGAACGCCGGCCGGCCGACCACGGCGGGCACGCCGTCGACCGCGCCGGTGACGCCGAGGCCGGCGACCGCGGCGAAGTCGTTGAGCACGCCCCGCTCGGGGACGGCCGCCGCGATCGCCTGGGCGAGGGGGTGCTCGGAGCCGGCCTCGAGGGTGGCGGCCACGCGTCGTACCGCTGCCTCGTCGTCGGCGACGACCGACGCCAGCCGCATCCGGCCCGTCGTGACGGTGCCGGTCTTGTCGAGCACGATCGTGTCGACCGCGCGGGCGGACTCCAGCGCCTCGGGCCCGCGGACCAGGATGCCCAGCTGGGCGCCGCGGCCGGTGCCGACCATGAGCGCGGTCGGCGTGGCGAGGCCGAGCGCGCACGGGCAGGCGATGATCAGGACCGCGACGGCCGCGGTGAAGGCGACCGGGGCACCCGCGCCGGCCCCCAGCCAGAAGCCGAGGGTCGCCACGGCGAGCACGATCACGACGGGCACGAAGACACCCGAGATCCGGTCGGCGAGGCGTTGTGCGGCGGCCTTGCCGGCCTGCGCGTCCTCGACCAGCCGGGTCAGCTGCGCGAGCTGGGTGTCGGCGCCGACCCGGGTGGCCCGGACGACCAGACGGCCCGTCGTGTTGACCGTGGCACCCACGACGGCGTCGCCGGCGCCCACCTCCACCGGCACGGACTCGCCGGTGAGCAGGGAGGCGTCCACCGCCGAGCTGCCGGAGACCACGGTGCCGTCGGTGGCCACCTTCTCCCCCGGTCGTACGACGAACAGGTCACCCGCCGCCAGCGCGGCCAGCGGCACCGCGGTCTCCGGACCGTCCGGGCCGTCGCGGAGCACCGCGACCTCGCGGACGCCGGTCTCGGCGAGGGCGCGCAGGGCGGCGCCCGCCCGGCGCTTGGAACGCTTCTCGAAGTAGCGCCCCGCCAGCAGGAAGGTGGTCACCCCGGCCGCGGTCTCCAGGTAGATGTCGCCCAGGCCGTTGCTCGGCGCCTCGCCCCAGCCGGTGACGAGCTGGAACGGGTGCCGCATCCCGTCCGCCCCGGCGTCGCCGAGGAAGAGCGCGACCAGCGACCAGCCGAGCGCGGCGAGCACGCCCATCGAGACCAGGGTGTCCATGGTGGCGGCGCCGTGGCGCAGGTTGACCCACGCCGCCCGGTGGAAGGGCCAGGCCCCCCAGGTCGCCACCGGTGCGGCGAGCGTCAGGGACGCCCACTGCCAGTGGTCGAACTGCAGCGGCGGGACCATCGCGACCAGCACGACCGGCACCGTCAGGACCAGCGACCACAGCAGCCGGGTGCGCAGCGCGGCCAGCTCGGGATCGGCGTCCTCGCCCCGCTCGGCCGCCGGCTCGTCCGGGGCGGCGTGCACCCGGGCGCCGTAGCCGGCCGCCTCGACGGTCTCGATCAGCGTCACCACGTCCACCTCGGCGGGGTGCTGCACGCGGGCCCGCTCGGTCGCGTAGTTGACCGTGGCGGTGACCCCGTCGAGCTTGTTGAGCTTGCGCTCGATGCGGTTCGCGCAGGAGGCGCAGGTCATCCCGGTCAGGTCGAGGTCGACGTCAGTGGTCGTGCTCACCGGAGGCTCCCTTCTCGGCGACGGTCAGCTCGAAGTCCGCGCGGTGCACCGTGCCGCCGTGCTGGAACTCGAAGAAGAGCCGGTAGCGGCCGGGCTCGTCGAAGGCGGTGTGGAAGGCGACCTCCGGACCGGCCGGCCCCTCCTGCGGGTGGACGTGGAGGTAGGAGAGGTCCTCGGCGCGGATCGCGACGAGGTGCCCGTAGGCCCCCAGGTAGCGCTCCAGGTCGGTGACGTCGACGCCGTCGCGCTGCACGTGCAGGCGCAGCTCCTCGCCGTCGCGGGTCAGGTGCACCTCGAAGCCGTCGACCACGGCCGTGGCGTCGTCGGGCGCCGGCGGGGCCGGGGCGGGCTCCCCCGCGACGACGAGGTCGGCCTCGGCGAGCGAGGCGGCGCCGCCGCGCGGGGTGAAGTCGGCGTAGACCCGCCAGGTCCCGGCATCCAGGTCGAGCGGGACGCTCCACTGCCCGGTCCCCTCGTCGAGCGTGGGGTGGACGTGGCGGTAGCCGCCCAGGTCGCGTCGTACGACGACGAGGTGGAGCAGCTTCTCGTGCTGGACCTCGTAGGCCGTCACCGGCGAGCCGTCGGCGCCGCGGACGGTGAACGCCAGGCGCTGGCGGCCGGCGTCGTACCGGCTGCGGGCGAGGTCGAGGACCGGCTGCCCGGTCGCGTCGGCGGACTCGCCGTCGTGCGTGGCGTCGTGCGGGGAGTCGTGCGCGTGGCCGGCGTCCGGCTCGCCCTCGATCGGGCCGACCGCCCGGCCGACGCCCATCGCGGCGACGAAGGCGAGGACCACGACGACCGCGAAGCCGGCGACGCGCTGCCCGGTGCTCATGCCAGCGCGTAGCCGGCTTCCGTCACGGCGGCCTCGACGGCCTCCCGCGTGACGGGCTCGGCACTGGTGACGACGACGGCGCCGGTCTCGACGCTCACGTCCACGGACTCGACGCCGGCGATCTCACTGACCTCCTCGCGCACGGACGCGGCGCAGTGGCCGCAGGTCATGCCGGTGACGGTCCAGGTGCTCGTGGTGCTCATCGGGGTTCCTCCTGGGATCGGGGTGTCAGGACCGCACGAGGCGGTTGATGGCGGCGATGGCCTCGGCGACCTTCTCCCGCGCCTCGGCGTCACCGGCGCGGGCCGCGTCGACCACACAGTGGTTCATGTGCTCCTCGAGCAGGCCGACGGAGAACGACTGGAGCGCGCTGGTCATCGCGGCGACCTGGGTGAGGATGTCGATGCAGTACTTCTCCTCCTCGACCATCCGCTGCAGCCCGCGCGCCTGGCCCTCGATCCGCCGCAGGCGCTTGAGGTAGTCGTCCTTGCGCTGGATGTAGCCGTAGTGGTGGCTGTGGTCGTGGCCTTCGCTCATGCGAGGAACCATACCCCCCTACCCTATGCAGATCAAGGCAAAGAAGAGCCGCCCAGCCCTGATCGGGGCGGGCGGCGCGTCGTACGACGAGGGGCTGCGGTCAGTCCTGCGGCGCCACGCCGAGGATCCGGTCGATCTCGTCCAGCGGCAGGCGCTCGTCGGAGGCGGTCGCCGCGATGATGAGGTTCGTGGTGAGCTCGACCTCGACCAACAGGTCGCGGTCCTCCAGCGTCACGTCGAACTGATCGGCCACCGGAACCTCCCCTCCAGTCGCGCCCGGAACGGGCAACTGAACTCATCTTCCCCCCAACCCGGTGCCCGAAACCCTGAAGTTCAGCAAAAAATCATGGAGCCCCGCCGACCGGCGGGGCTCCACGGATGAAGACGAGGGTCACCTCGTCCAGGCGAGGCCTGGATCAGAGGGGACGGACGTTCTCCGCCTGGGGGCCCTTGGGGCCCTGGGTGACGTCGAACTCGACCTTCTGGTTGTCCTCCAGCGACTTGTAGCCGTTGGACTGGATCGCCGAGTAGTGGACGAAGACGTCGTCGCCGCCACCCTCCTGCTCGATGAAGCCGAAGCCCTTCTCGGCGCTGAACCACTTGACGGTGCCCTGAGCCATTGTGCTCGTTACTCCTTGTGTCGGGGCGAGAGCCGCCACCTCGGCGACCCACAGCGAAGGCGATGACACGTCGCTCCGACCCGTGATGGGGACACCACAAACCAGATACGCCGTCGGCCACAGATCTCCGCAGGCGTTGAACCTTCCGAAACTGCATCCGCTGCAAACCCGACCCTACCAATCCGGACGCGCAATGGAACCGCAGCACTGCAACGATCTCGCGCTCGGTCATGAAGGTTCTGCTACGCACACGTGACGGCTCCGGAAACACGGCGGCACGCGGTGCGATACTCGCCGCGATGAGCGACCAGCACCCGCCCCGACGCCCCGACGTCACCAAGGCCGAGCTCGTCGGCGGCATCGAGAAGCGCCCCCTCGTCATCGTCGACCACGACCCCGCCTGGGCCACGGCGTACGCCGAGCACGAGCGCCGCATCCGCCGCGCGCTCGGCCCCACCGCCCTGCAGGTCGAGCACATCGGCTCCACCTCGGTCCCCGGCCTCGGCGCGAAGCCGATCATCGACGTCCTCGTCGTCGTCGAGGACATCACGGCCGAGGAGGACCACGTCGACCCGCTGCTGGCCGCGGGCTACCTGCTGCGCGTGCGCGAGCCCGGCCACCGCATGGTGCGCACCCCGGCCCGCGACGCCCACGTCCACCTGCTCCAGGCGGGCGACCCGGCGGCCGACGACTACCTGCTCCTGCGCGACCACCTGCGCGCCGATCCCGCGGACCGCGCGCTCTACGAGCGCACCAAGCGGGAGCTGGTGGCGGTGGACTGGCCCGACATGAACGCCTACGCCGAGGCGAAGACCGAGGTGATCACCGCCATCAAGGCACGGGCGCGGGGCCGGCGGTCGTAGACCTCAGGGCAGCTCGACGACCCCACGCACCAGGTCGACGGGGACCCACGGTCCCCCGGCACACTCCTCCCACGCCGGGCACAGGTGGGCGCGTGAGTCCGCGGCGTGGCCGCGGTTGTCACCGAGGACGAACAGCGCCCCCTCGGGCACCGGGCCGACCCGCCACCGGCACTCGCCCGCGAAGGCCGTCCCCGGGCGGATCACCCAGAGGTCGATCAAGGCCGCGTTGCACGTCCCCGGGTCGGGCGCGAGGTACGGCTCGTCGATCGCCTTCCCGTCGACCGCGATCCGCCCCTGCGCGTCGCAGCAGGTGATGGTGTCGCCCGGCAGGCCGATCACCCGGTGCACGAGCGTCCCGTCGTCGCTTTCGGACCCGAGCCAGCCGCCCGGGTCACGGTAGGCGACGACATCGCCGGCCCGCAGGTCACCGGGCTCGGTCCTCACCGCGACCAGCTCGTCCCCGGCCCGCAGCGCCGGCTCCATGGACCCGGCGCTGACCGTGCCCCGGAACCCATCGCCGCCCTCACCGTCGTCGTCCCTCCCGCAGCCGGCCAGACCGAGGGCCAGCAGGAGGACGACGATCCAAGCAGGAGCACGCACGCCCGGATCGTACGACGGCGGACGCGTCAGCATCGGAGACCGGCGAGGAGCAACGGAGGACGCCGTACCCGAGCCGGGGACCCCCCGTCGGCTCCGCCGGAGCCCGCACCGTCGCACGGGCCTTGTCTAGTGTTCGGGCGGTGGAGACGACCGTCGTGGGCCTGCGGCGCTATCCGGTGAAGTCGATGGGTGGCGAGGCGCTGGAGCGTGCCGTGTTCGACCGTCGTGGACTCGCGGGCGACCGCTGGTACGCCGTGGAGGACGAGGACGGCCACCTCGCCTCCGGCAAGAACACCCGGCGCTTCCGGCGGCGCGACGCCGTGTTCGACTACCGCGCGAGGACCGACGGCGGGACCGTGGTCGTCACCGGGGCCGACGGCGCGTGGGCGGCCGAGGACCCGGCGCTCGCCGCGGCACTGTCCGAGAGGATGGGGCTGCCTGTGCGCGTGCGCTCGGAGAGCGAGGTGCCGCATCAGGACAGGGGTGCGGTCTCGCTGGTCGGCACCGCGACGCTCGACTGGTGCAGGAGGCGCTGGGGTCTCGACGCCGACCCGCGTCGGCTCCGGGTCAACGTCGTCCTGTCCACCTCGGTGCCGTTCGCCGAGGAGGAGTGGGTGGGTCGACGCCTTGCCCTGGGAGGCGCCGAGCTCGCGGTCGTGGAGCGGGCGTCGCGCTGCCGGATGGTCGACATCGACCAGGACGGCGCGTCTGCACGAGGGGGTTGGCTCATGCCGCTCGCGGCCGAGCGCGAGATGTGCATCGCCGTCTACGCCGACGTCGTGACGGGCGGCGCCGTCGCCCTCGGGGACGCCGCCGACGTCCGTTGACCTGGACATCCACTCCCGAGGAGGACGCCTCCCTCGGCGCGCGTCGGGCCCTGCGGGACAGGGCGGGACCCCGCTCGGGGAGCATCGCCAGTAGTCTTCAGGCGGGTCGCGTCCCGGTCGGGTCGAGACCGCGGGCCCCTAGCTCAATTGGCAGAGCAGGAGACTTTTAATCTCTTGGTTGTGGGTTCGAGTCCCACGGGGCCTACGAGGTGCAGTCCGCGCACAGCCCGACGAGCTCGACGGTGTGCGCGACGTCGCTGAAGCCGTGCTCGTCGGCGACGGCGTGCGCCCACCGCTCGACGGCGGAGCCGGTGATCTCCACGGTCCGCCCACAGGAGCGGCAGACCAGGTGGTGGTGGTGCGAGCGGCTGCAGCGCCGGTACGTCGCCTCGCCGGCGGCGCTGTGCCGCACGTCGACCTCACCGGAGTCGGCCATCGCCTGCAGCGTGCGGTAGACCGTCGCGAGACCGACCTTCTCGCCGCCCTGGCGCAGCGCGTCGTGGATGTCCTGGGCGCTCTGGAAGTCCACGGCGTCGCGCAGCGCGCTCGTGATGGCGAGGCGCTGCTTCGTGGGGCGCAGCACGGTCGGACGCTCGTCGGTGTCGGTCACCGGACCTCCAGCAGTTGGGAACCGCTCTCAATTTACCCGGTCCCCCACCATCCGTCCGGGTCGTGGTCCCTGGTCCGCACGGACCACCGTCCCGGGTCCGACGAACCCGGGACGGAGGCGGTCGGGCGGCGGTACGCTCGTGCGCGGGAGAGGGAAAGGGAGGACTCCGTCATGGGGAGCAATGACGAGTTCGGACCCGACACGGAGACCATCCGTGCCTGGTTGGCCAAACGTGCGACCTACGCCAAGGACGCCCGCGTCATCGGGGCCCCGGGCCGGGTCGCCGCCCCGACGTCGCTCCCCGCGACCGCGACCCCCGTGGACGAGACCATGACCGCTCCCCCCGCCGCCCCCACCCCCTCCGCCGAAGCCGTCGAGTCCGCCGCGCCAGCGGAACCCACCGCTCCCGCCGGTCCCGACACCCGCGTCGCGGGCCGCTCGATCGTCGAGGCGCTGCGCACCCCGCCGCCCGCGAGCACGCCAGCACCGGCCGCCGAGCCCGCTACACGGGTGGTGGCGAGCAGCCCCACGCCCTCGGTGCGGGTCAGCGCACCGGCCCCCTCGGCGTCGTACCGCGCCTCGAGCCGGCCGGCTCCCGGACCGGTCGCCCCGGCACCGGCGGTGCGGCACGGGCGCTGGACCGAGCCGGAGGAGAACCGGCACGCCGTCGAGGCCACGACCGACGTCGACTTCCCGGTGCGCGGAGGCGCACGGCGGGTGCTGTCGGTGGTGCTGCTGCTGACCCTGGCCGGCACCGGCGCACTGGGGTACGTCGCCGCCCAGGACCGCACGCCGACCTCGATCGGCCTGGCGGGCGTGCTCGGCTTCCTCACCCTGATGGTGTGGGCGGTGCGGGCCGGCTGCACCACGACCCGGCTCACCCTGCGCCGCGGGCAGCTGAGCATCACCCGCGCGGGCCGCACCGAGCTCGTCGACATCGCCAGCCACCACACCCCGATCGCCATCGTCGGCGAGCCGGGGCACCGCCGCTGGACGGTCCTGCTGGAGCGCCCCGGCCTGCCGCTGGTCGTGATCAACAAGTCGATGGTGGACCCGCACTGGTTCACCAGCGCGCTCTACCGGCTGCGTCCCGAGCTGCGGCCCGGGCACTCCACCGACGACACCTACGCCGGCGTCAGCCGAGGCTGATCCAGTACCGCTCCTTGCGGTTGCGGACGTCCTCGAGGACCCCGCCCGCCTGCTCGATCGTGCGCCGCGAGGGGAGGTTGTCGTCGTCGCACGTCACCAGCACCCGGTCCAGGCCGAGCCCGGCCGCGGCGTCGAGCGCGAGCCGCAGGGCGGTCCCCGCGTGCCCGCGGCGGCGCGCGGAGGGCTTGACCGAGTAGCCGATGTGCCCGCCCTCCTCGCGCAGGAAGTCGTTGAGGGTGTGGCGCAGGTTCAAGAACCCGACGAGCTCGTCACCGGGCCCGCCGTCGCCGTCCGCGATCCAGAAGTACGTCGAGGCGACCCGGGTCCCGTCGAGGTCGGGTGTCGCGGTCAGCTCGGTCATCGTCACGAACGCCGCACAGCCGGCCGCGGTGGGGACCGGGTCGCCCTCGAGGTGCCAGTGGCCGGAGCCGTGCATCTGCGCGGTGCCCTCGAAGTCCTCGATCATCGCCGCCCAGGACTCCCAGCGGGCGGCGTCGGGCGGCACGAGAGCGGTCATGGCTCCCATCCCATCACCTCCCTCAACCGGTTTTCCGGGGAGGCCGAACGAGAACGTGTTCTACCCTGACCCCATGAACTGGCACCTCCCCACCGACGAGGACTCCGAGGACGTCCGCGCCGCCGAGCGGGAGGCCGCCACCTGGCAGCCCCTCACCGACGCCGCCCGCGAGCTGGTCGACCTGTGCGTGAGCTCCGACGTCGACGAGGACGAGGTACGCGCGGCCCAGGCCGACGTCGAGGCGGCGGTGGCCCGGCTGCGGAAGGTCCGGCGTACCCGCACCCTCGGCGAGGAGCACCTCACCGGCGGGCGGCGACGGCCCTGGGGCAACCCGGTGATCGGTCTGCGCAACCCCATCGCGCCCCCGCTGCACGTCCGCAGCGACCCCAGCGGACGCTCCGAGAGCGACTTCCACTGCGGCGCGGCGTACGAGGGGCCGCCGGGCCTGGTCCACGGCGGCGTCGTCTCGCTGGTGCTCGACCAGGTGCTCGGCCATGCCGTCGGCGCGGCCGGGCGCCCCGGGATGACCGGGACGCTGACCATCGTCTACCGCCGGGGCACGCCCCTGGGCGACCTGCGGGCCGAGGCCTGGGTCGACCGCGAGGAGGGCATCAAGACCTGGGCGCGGGCGCAGCTGGTCGGACCCGAGGGCGTCACCGCCGAGGCCGAGGGCGTCTTCATCCTGCCGCGGGCCATCCGCGAGCGGCGGGGCTGAGGGTCCGCGACGCACTTCCGACGGTTGTCAGGGGTGGCAACCCCTGACGACCGCATGAATCCCCGGACATCCGGGGATCCCTGCAGCCTCAGCCGCCGACCTTGACCCCGCGCTTGTTCTCGTCGGAGAGCCGGGCCTCCTCGGCCGCCTGCGCCTCGAGCTCGGCCCGGCGCCGCTCGGCGTCGTCGAACGCGCCCGGCTGGGAGACCAGGTCGGTCGCGCCGCGGGCGAGCCGCTGCAGGGCGACCCGGGCGAAGATCTGCTGCTCGGTCGCGGTCCGCTCCGAGCGGCCCTTGCCGAGGAACGAGACGGCCCAACGCAGCACCGCGGTGACCCGGTTCTTGAAGCCGGTGAGGTAGAAGAGGTGCACGACCAGCCACATCAGCCAGGCGAGCACGCCGGTGATCCGCAGCTTGCCGACCATCGCGACGGCGCGGAAGCGGCTGATGATGGCCATCGAGCCCTTGTCGAAGTACTTGAAGGGGCCCTGGGCGGGCTTGCCCTTGAGCCGGCCCTCGATCTCCTTGGCGGCGTACTTCGCGCCCTGGATCGCGACCTGGGCGACGCCGGGCAGGTTGTCGAGGGAGATCATGTCGCCGACGACGAAGACCTCGGGGTAGCCCGGCAGGGTGAGGTCGGGGTTGACCGAGATCCGCCCGGCGCGGTCGAGCGGGGCGCCGGTCTGGGCGGAGAGCTGCTGGCCGAGCGGGTTCGCCTGGACGCCCGCGGCCCACACCTTCGCGACGGCGTCGATGCGCTGCACCGTGCCGTCCTTGTACTTCACGGTCAGGCCGCGCTCGTCGACGTCGGTGACCATCGCGCCGAGCAGGACCTCGACACCGAGCTTCTCCAGCTTCTCCTGGGTCCACTTGCCGAGCTTGGCGCCGAACGGCGGCAGCACCTGCGGCGCGGCGTCGACGAGGATGACCCGCGCCTGGTTGCTGCTGATGGCGCGGAAGTCGCGGGTCAGCGTGCGGTGGGCGAGCTCGGCGATCTGGCCGGCCATCTCCACCCCGGTCGGGCCGGCGCCGACCACGACGAAGGTCAGCAGGTGGTCGACGTCCTCGCCACGGGAGGCGGCCAGCTCGGCCATCTCGAAGGCGCCGAAGATCCGGCCGCGCAGCTCGAGGGCGTCGTCGATGCTCTTCATGCCGGGGGCGAACTCGGCGAAGTGGTCGTTGCCGAAGTACGACTGGCCGGCGCCGGCGGCGACGATCAGCGAGTCGTACGGCGTGACGAGCTCGCGCCCGAGCACGTGGGACGTGATCTGGCGGCTCTCCAGGTCGACGCGGGTGACCTCGCCGAGCAGCACCTGGGCGTTCTTCTGGTTCGCCAGCACCTCGCGGGTCGGCGGGGCGATCTCGCCCTCGGAGAGGATGCCGGTCGCCACCTGGTAGAGCAGCGGCTGGAAGAGGTGGTGGGTCGTCTTCGCGATCATGGTCACGTCGACGTCGGCCTTGCGCAGCGCCTTGGTGCCGAACAGCCCGCCGAAGCCGGAGCCGATCACGACCACCTGGTGCTTGTCGGAGCGGGGGAGGATGACGCGGTCGGACGTCTCCTGCTGGATGTCGTCTGCGGTCATGTCTTCCTCCTGGAGCGCATGGACGTCTCGGATGTCGGCGACAAATTCGGGTGCGACGAAGATCGCACCGCTCATTCTTCCGCTTCTCCTCCGCGTGGCCCAACCGAGGTCGCGGTCTCGTCGGTCACACTCGTGCCCGACCGTCACCAAAACACCCGTGTCGAGGTTGGTTTGGTTGCGGATTCAACGGGGTAGAGCACTCGGGATCAGGCCTCACCGACCGATGTGTAACGACGAGCTCGGGCACTGACAAACGTGGAAGGTCCCGTAGTGCAGCAGCAGACCCTGGAGCTGGCCCCCGGGCCACGCAGCGTGCACGACGCACGCCGCTGGGTCGTCGCCACCTGCCGTGAGCTCGGTCGCGACGACGTCGTCGACTGCGCCGAGCTGGCCATCTCCGAGCTGGTCACCAACGCGGTCCTGCACGGCGAGCCGCCCGTGCGGATGCAGCTGAGCGGCACCGCCGACCACCCCCGCTTCGAGGTGCACGACGCCTCGACCATCGCCCCGCAGCCGGCGAGCCAGGCGGGCGGGTTCGACCTCGACGCCTTCGACCTGGACGCCTTCGACGCCCTCGACGAGGACCAGCTCGCCTCGCTGACCACCGTCGGCCGCGGGCTCGACATCGTCGCCCGCGCCTCCGTCGCCTGGGGCGCGGAGATCGACGAGGACGGCAAGGCCGTGTGGTTCGAGCCGGCCCCGGAGCTGTCCGAGGAGGCCGGGGCGGAGTACCAGCTCACCCGCAGCACCAGCCTGTTCGCCGAGGACCACACCCGCGTCGGCGAGGTGGCCGTGCAGATCAACGGCGTCCCGGTCCGCGCGTTCGGGCACTTCCAGCGGCACTACCGCGACCTGCGCCGCGAGATCCGGCTGCTCGCGCTCGCCCACGAGGACGACTACCCCCTGGCCAAGGTGCTCTCCGAGCACTTCGACGCGCTCGAGCGGCCGCTGCGCTCCAACATGGGCCGCGAGCAGGTCGACGACGCGCACCGCGCCGGGCGCACCGAGGTGGACCTGCGGCTGCGGATGCCGCGCGAGTCCGCACGACACATCGGCGGCCTGATCGACCTGCTCGACGCGGCCGACGACTTCAGCCGCGCCCAGCGCCTGCTCACCGCCCCGCGCACCCCCGAGCAGCGCGCCTTCCAGATCTGGTTCCTGGGCGAGTTCCGCCGCCAGTCGGCGGGCGCTCCCCCGGTGTCCTGGCAGGGCAGCGCCGGCTCCGGCGCGCCGTCGAGGGCGCTCTAGCATCGCTGCATGACCCCCGGCCCGCGGCACTTCCTCGCCGTCGCCGCCGGCGGGGCCCTCGGCGCCGTCCTGCGGTACGCCGCCCTGCAGGCCCAGCCCGACGGCAGCGGATTCCCGTGGACCACCTTCGCCGTCAACGTGCTCGGCTCGGCGCTGCTCGCCGGCCTGCTCCTGCTCCCGGCGGCCCGCCGCTCCCCCGTGTGGGCGGCCGGGCTGGGCCCCGGCGTGCTGGGCGGGTTCACCACCTTCTCCGCGACCTCCGAGCAGGCCCGCGCCCTGCTCGCCGACGGCCGGGCCGGCCTCGCCGGGGCGTACGTGCTGGGCACCCTCGCCGCCGGCCTGCTCGCCGTCGTCCTCGTCGGCGCGGCCGCGCCGCCGCTGCCCGCGGAGGACGAGCGGTGAGCGCGCTGCTCGTCGCGCTCGGCGGCGCGCTCGGCTCGGTGCTGCGCTACGCCCTCGCCCAGCGCTACGACGCCCGGTGGCACCCCGGCACGCTCGCCGCCAACACCCTGGCCAGCCTCCTGCTCGGCGCCTGCGCCGGGTGGGCGCTGTCCGGCTCGCTGCTCGCACTGGTGGGCACCGGGCTGTGCGGCGGGCTCTCGACGTACTCCTCGCTGATGGTGCAGACCCGCGACCTCGGGCCGCGCCGGGGCGGCGCCTACCTGGCCGGGACGATCGGTCTGGGGCTGGCGGCCTGCGCGCTGGGGTTCGGGCTGGCCGCTCAGGCGTAGCCGAGGTCGTGCAGCCGGTCGTCGTCGATGCCGAAGTGGTGCGCGACCTCGTGCACCACCGTGATCCGGATCTCCTCGGTGAGCTCGGCGGCGTCGGCGCACATGTCGAGCAGCGGCCCGCGGAAGAGGAAGATCCGGTCGGGGAGCTGGGGCAGCAGGCCGCCGTCGCGCTCGGTGAGCGCCACCCCGTCGTACAGGCCGAGGAGGTCGTCGGGCTCGTCCTCGGGCGGCTCGTCCTCGACGAGGACCACCACGTTGTGCACCAGGCGGGCGATCTCGTCGGGGATGTCGTCGAGGGCGGCGTCGACGATCGCGTCGAACTCCTCGGGGCTCATCTCGACCGGCATCCACCCATTGTCCCGGACACCACCCAGCAGTCAGGTTCTGACAACATGTCGCCCATGACTCATGACTCCACCACTCCGGCCCCGGTGCTCACCCTGCCCGAGGGCGTCGTCCTGGCCTCCCGCGGGCGCCGCGTGGGCGCCTACTTCCTCGCGATCCCGCTCGCCGTCGTCACCCTGGGCATCGGCTACCTCATCTGGGGTGCCCTCGTGTGGGGCAAGGGCACCAGCCCCGCCCTGCAGGTGCTCGGCATGCGCGCCTGGAAGCAGGAGCGCAACGCCGTCGCCGGCTGGGGCGACATGGCCAAGCGCAACGTCCTCGACTACCTCGTCGTCGCGGTGACCTGCGGCATCGCCTCGATCGTGTCCTTCGTGCTCTTCCTGAGCGACGAGGAGCGCCGCCGCACCCTGGCCGACCGCCTCGGCGGCACGGTCATCGTCCACGACCCCGCCAAGCGCCTCGGCTGACACCGGGCGAAACGACGAGGACCGCTCCGGATGATCCGGAGCGGTCCTCTTCTTCTGCGACCCCGACGGGACTCGAACCCGCGGCCTCCGCCGTGACAGGGCGGCGCGCTAACCAACTGCGCTACGGGGCCAAACGCTCTGCGCTCACTGGAGCGGCGAAGCGGATGGAACTCTAACCCATGCCCGACCCCGGCACCCAATCGGGAGCACCGGGCGGCTGCGGGGCTGTGCCTATGCTGCACCGAGGGTGGACGAAAGGGCTCGGGATGCTGCGGGTGACGCTGCGAGGGGCGGGACTGCCGACGGTGGTCCTCGGCTCCGGGGAGACGCTGCTGTTCGGGCGCGCCCCGCACCAGGTGCTGCCCGAGGACGCCGACGCCTCGCTGCCGCTCACCGCGCTCGCCCTGCCCCGCTGCGCACCCCACGTCTCCCGGCTGCTCGGGGAGCTGGTCGTCGGGGAGGAGACCGTCCGGCTGCGCTGGCACGGCTCCGGGGAGACCCAGGTCTCGAGCCTGTTCGACGCGCCCGGAGGAGCCCGCCGAGTCACCGTCACCGAGGGGATGTCGCTGCTCCTCGACGAGGGCGAGAACGCGCTGACGGTCATGCGCGGGCGGCAGTCCGGCCCGTCGTCGTACGACGACCTGACGATCGTCGTCGACGTCAGCCCGGTCGCGCCCGTGCCGGTGCAGCGACCCCGGACCGCGGCCGACGGGGAGCTGGACGGCGCGGTCACCGCGCCGGCGCCGCAGCTGGTCCGCCAGACCCGGGAGTGGTACGTCGCACTGGCGCTCGCCGAGCCGTGGCTGACCGGCACCGACGACTACCCGCGCCCCCCGTCCAACCGGGAGATCTTCGAGCGGGTGCTGGGCTGGCACGGCTACGCCTGGAACCTCGAGCGCGCGCAGCGGGTCGACGACGCCATCCGGGCCATCTCGCGGCTGGCCTTCGGCCCGCGCGACGACCCCTTCCAGGCCGGCAGCGGCCGGGCCCAGAACGTCCGCTTCGCGATCGGCCGGCGGGCCGCGGAGGTCCGCCTGGTCACCGCCGACGACCTCGACGAGGTCGAGCGGGCCGCCCAGCGGCGCCTGGCAGACCGGAAGGTTCCGCCCGCGGCGGGCTCGTCCCCGACCCCCTGACGTCCCTAGCCTCCGAGCATCGGCCACGACCGGCCACGACCACCAGGAGGCAAGCGATGAGCAGGAACATCCAGGGGATGGACACGGAGTACGCCCGCGAGATGGTGCGCGGGATGAAGCAGAACGCCGGCCAGATGGCCGGCGTCATGAGCAGCGTCTCCGCCGTGGTCCAGCGGGCCAAGGAGAGTTGGACGGGGCCGGACGCGGAGGCGTTCGTGGGCGACTGGGACGGCCAGCTCGCGCCGCAGGCGCAGGGTGCGATCCAGTCCGTCGACGAGCAGGCCGGCGTGCTGGCCCGCCATGCCGACCGGCAGGACGCCGCCAGCGCCTGAGCGCGCGCAGCCCGCTCGAGACGAAGGGCCGCCGGACTCGTTCCGGCGGCCCTTCGTCATGCCCGGACCGCGGCACGGACCGCGCCGACAAGGCGGAACCTTCCACCCCCGCGGCTCTCGACGGCCCGCGAACGACCGACCTAGCGTCCTCGGCGTCACACCTACCGCGGTCCGGCGAACGGGCCACGACCAGAAACGAAGGAGGGTCCACCATGTTCCTCGGCGCAGACACCGAAGAGCTGCAGGAGGCCGGCCAGAAGTGCCAGGAGGGCGCGGAGACGACCGGCGAGGTCATCCAGTACCTGCGGGCCCTGGTCATCGCCCTCAAGGCGGCGTCCTTCTTCACCGGCGGCGCGAGCGCGGCCTACGCGCAGTACCTCGAGACGACCGTCATCCCGTGGCTGGAGCGGATCAAGCAGGCGCTCGACCTGTTCGCCCGGGTGCTGCTGGCCCACGCCGACGCGCAGAACCGGGTCAGCGCCGGCGAGAGCGTCGACTGGGGCGGCCTGCCGACGTACCGCTCCCCCGCCCTGCCCGCCGGCGACACCCGCGACTACCCCACGATCGTCGCCGGCACACCGGCTCCGGTCTCCGCCACGGCCGGCCCGCAGCCCACGGGCGCGGTCCCCGCGGGCGGCGGCGCCACCGGCAGCCTCACCGGCATCGACGCAGGCGTCGACACGGGCGCCGGGGCCGATGTCGGGGCCGGCGTCGGCGCGGGGACGGGGACGGTCGGCGGCACCCCCGGCGGCGCGGGTGCGCCGGTCACGGCGGGCACGGCGGGCGCCGGGACCGGCGGTGCCGGGACGAGCAGCCCCACCCTCGGCGGCGGTACGCCGGGCGGCGTCCCCGCCGGCGTACCGGCCTCGGGCGACGGCAGCACCCCCACCGAGCCGGTCGGCCGGATCTCCACGGGCACCGTCGGCGGCGTGGACGGCCCGGCGGCCGTGCCGGTCACCGGCGAGGTCGGGAAGCCGGCCGAGGGCTCCTTCGGTGCGGCGGCCGGCATCGGCGGTGGCGCCGCGGCCCTGGGCCTGGGCGGCGCGGCCGTGGCGGCCCGGCGCGGGGGCGGCGGCGACGCCGACCTCGAGCGGCTGGTCGCGACCAACGGCCGCGGCAGCCGGGGCGAGGAGGTGCGCCAGCTGCAGGAGCGGCTGACTGCGGCGGGCTACGACACCCGCGGCGTCGACGGCCAGTGGGGCGGGAACACGCAGCGCGCCTACGAGGCCTGGCGGGCCGACCACCCGCTGGAGATCCGCACCGGCACGGGCTACACCTCGCCCAGCGGCTTCGACTACAACCGGGTGCGCGGGGTCGAGGGCAACGCCCACGTGACGCCGGAGTTCCTGCGCGAGATGGAGGGCGTGGCCCAGCGGGTCGGCGCCCGGCCGGAGGACCTGATGGCCGTGATGGCCCTGGAGTCGAACCGGACCTTCTCGCCGTCGGTCCGCAACGGCGACACCGGCGCGACCGGCCTCATCCAGTTCATGCCCTCGACCGCGCGCGGGCTGGGTACGACCACCGACGCACTGGCGGGGATGACGGCGACCGAGCAGCTGCCGTACGTCGAGCGCTACCTCGCCCCGCGGCGCGGCCACATCGGCAACCTCGAGGGCCTCTACACCTCGATCCTCTACGGCAGCCCGCAGGACGACCCCGGGCGCGTGCTGTGGAGCCGCGGCACCGAGGCGTACGGCGACAACCACGGACTCGACCGGAACCGCGACGGTCGGATCACCGCGGGTGAGGCGGCGGACTCGGTCCGCACCTTCGTCCGCAACTGAGCACACCACCACAACCACCAGCAGCACCCACACCGAAGGAGAGAGTCATGGCCATGAAGGGAATGGACGTCGAGGCCGGTCGCCAGGCGGCCTCGCAGATCACGCAGGGCATGCAGGAGCTGGAGGCGCTGTCCGGGCGGCTCACCCAGGTCATCAAGGGCTTCGACTGGATCGGCCCCGACGCCGACAACAGCCGCAGCCTCTGGGACGGCGACTACCTGGCGATGCTCAAGCAGGTCGGCACCGCCCTGCAGGAGTTCTCGACCCTGATCCAGAAGCAGGCCCAGGAGCAGGAGCAGGTCTCCGCGGCCTGATCCGGCGCTGGAGCTTGCCGGGATCCGCGCGACGGATCCCGGCAGGCTCGAGCACCGGAACGGGCCCGACCGGCACGGCGGGCACGACCGACGGAAGGAACGCGGATGCAGACCTGGGCCCTGTCCCTGCGCGCCTCGGCCGAGGCCGGCGTACCGTCGGCGGACGTGCGGGTGCACGCCCGCCCCGACGCGACCGTCGCCGACCTCGCCCGGGCGCTGGGCCGCCACCTCGCGCCGGCCCAGCACGACGTGCTCCTGGTCCCCGCCGAGGGCAGCCACCCGTGGCCGGCGGACCGTCGGCTCGCGGAGTGCGGGCTGCGCACCGGCGACCTGCTCGACGTGGTCTCCGCCCCGGCGAGCTGGCTGAGCCGCAGCTCCTCCGCCGAGCGGGTGCGGGCGGTCGCGCACGTGACGACCGGCCCGGACCGCGGCACCCGGGTGCCGGTGCGCGGCAGTGCGCTGACCATCGGTCGCGGCCCGGCCTGCACGCTGCGGCTGAGCGACCCGCTGGTGTCGCAGCAGCACGCGCGGATCGTGCTCGGCAACCGGCCGACGGTCTACGACGAGGGCTCCGCCAACGGCACCTCCGTCGGCGGCCAGCCGCTGTCGGGCCCGCGCGAGGTGGACTGGAGCACCCCCGTCACCGTCGGCCGTACGACGGTGGTGCTGGCCCCGGGCGAGAGCGGGCCGGAGGAGCCGGCGGTGTCGGTGTTCCGCTCGCCCCGCTTCGGCGAGCCGCTCGTCGAGGACGTCCTGGAGGTGCCGGCCCCGCCGACGAAGCCGCGCCCCAGCCCGGTGCCGTGGATCGTGATGATGATGCCGGTGCTGATGGGCATCGCGCTCTACGTCACGACCCGCAGCAGCTACGCCCTGATGTACGTCCTGGTCTGGCCCTTCATGGGCCTGGGCACCTGGTGGCAGCAGAAGCGCGCGGCCGAGAAGCAGTTCGCCGAGGAGCTCGCGACCTGGCAGCAGGACGTCGACGAGCTGCTGACCACGATCGACACCCAGGCGGTGCTCCAGCGCGAGCGGGCGCACGACGACTACCCCGAGCCGCAGGTGGTCCGCGAGCGGGCGGCGGCCGGCGACCCGCGGACCTGGGCACGCAGCGAGGACCGCGACGGCTTCCTCACCACCCGTCTCGGCATCGGCACGGTGCCGGCCCTGCTGCGCGGGGAGGTGAAGGAGGGCGGGGACCGCGCGGTGCGCCGGACGACGGTGCAGGACCTGCAGCGCCGCGACCGGCTGGCCGACATGCCCGTCACGGTGGGCCTCGCCGAGCACCCGCTCGTCGCGGTCACCGGGAAGCCGGAGGACGTGGACGGCCTGGTCCGGGCGCTGCTGCTGCGCCTGGCGTGGGACCACGCGCCGACGGACCTGACGGTGGCGGGCTGCTTCGGACCCGGCCGGGCGAGCCACGAGGCCTGGCTGCGCTGGCTGCCGCACGCGGCGCCGCGCATCGGCGGGACCTCGCCCGTGGCCGTCGGCACCCGCGCCGCCACGGCGCTGCTCGACCACCTCGCGAGCGAGGACGGCGGACGCGGGCACACGATCTGCCTGGTCGACGAGGGCGCCGAGGTGCCGCGGCGGACGCTGGAGGCGATCGCCGGCATCGCGGCCGAGCGCCGGCTGCACCTGGTGTGGCTGGGCACCGACCCGGACCGGGTGCCGGCCGCGACCAGCCTGCTCGTCGACGTCGAGGCGGGCCTGGTCGCGGTCGCCGACCGCGGCGGGCAGCAGCGCCTGGACCGGCCCGACACCGCCGGCCTGGACCAGGCCTGGCGCGGCGCGCGGTCGATGACCGGCAACGTCGACGAGGCGGCGGTCCTGCCCGCCAGCACGGCCGTGCCGAGCCTCGTGCGGCTGCCCGAGGTGAGCCCCGACCTCGCCGACCTCGACGACGTCGGCGCGGTGCTCCAGCGCTGGCAGCAGGGCAGCGGCCTGCGCGCCCAGCTCGGCACCGGCCTCGACGGCGTGGTCACCATCGACCTGCGCGAGGACGGACCGCACGGGCTGGTCGCCGGCACCACCGGCTCGGGCAAGAGCGAGCTGCTGCAGTCGATGATCTGCTCGCTGGCGCTGAACAACCCGCCGTCGCGGATCAGCTTCCTGCTCGTGGACTACAAGGGCGGCGCGGCCTTCCGCGAGTGCGCCCACCTGCCGCACACCGTCGGCTACATCACCGACCTCACCCCGGCGCTGGTCGCCCGGGCGCTCACCTCGCTCGGCGCCGAGATCGCCGCCCGCGAGCACCTGCTGGCCGAGCACGGGGTCAAGGACCTGCCGATGCTCGAGCGCGAGCACCCCGAGGTGGCCCCGCCGAGCCTGCTGATCTGCGTCGACGAGTTCGCCGCGCTGACCGCGGAGGTGCCCGAGTTCGTCGACGGCATGGTCAACATCGCCCAGCGCGGCCGCTCCCTCGGCATGCACGTCATCCTGGCCACCCAGCGCCCGGCAGGTGTGGTGACCGGCAACATCAAGGCCAACACCGACCTGCGGATCTCGCTGCGGGTCTCCTCCACCGACGACTCCAACGACGTCATCGACTCCCCCGAGGCCGCCCGGATCTCCCGTCGTACGCCGGGCCGGGCGTGGGTGCGGCGGACCGGCCACGGCACCGCGGAGCTGGTCCAGTCCGCCTGGGTCGGCGCCCGCGAGACCCTGGCCGGCCCGGGCACGGTGGTCCGCATCGAGCCGTTCACCGCCACCGCCACCGGACCCGGCGCGGCCGACGACGTGCGCCTGGACCCGCGCACCGACCTCGAGCGGTGCGTGAGCACCATCAACGCCGCCTTCCTCAAGAGCGGGGCGCCGGTGCCGCCCCGGCCGTGGCTGCCGATGCTGCCGGCCGAGCTGCTGCTCGACCCCGACGCGGTCGCCGCGGCGGGCCGCCGCTCCGGCCAGGTGTACGTCGGGCGGGTGGACCACCCCGACGAGCAAGCCCAGCCGGACCTGGTCCTGGACTACCCCGCGGTCGGGCACGTGCTCGTGCACGGCGCCTCCGGGTCGGGCAAGACCGAGCTGCTGCGCACGGTCGCGCTGGCGGCGTCGCTGGGCGACGCGGCGAGCGGCGTCGCGCCGTACCTCTACGCGCTGGACTACGCCGGGGGCGGGCTCACCCCGCTGAAGGAGCTGCCCACCACGGCCGCCCTGGCGACCGCGGCCGAGCCGGGCCGGGTGATGCGCACGATCCGCCTGCTGCGTCGTACCGTCGACGAGCGGACCCACGCGCTGGCCGCCCACGGCTGCGCCGACCTCGACGACCTCGCCCGCGCCGGGGTGCTCCTGCCGCGGGTGCACCTGCTCGTCGACAACCTGCCCGCGCTCATCGAGTCGCTGGAGTCGGCCGGCGGGCTGGCCCGCGAGCACGTCGAGCAGCTGCAGACCGTCCTCCAGAACGGGCGCCGGGTGGGCATCCACGTCACCGCGACCGCCCCCGGCCGCACCGGCGTGCCGACCTCGGTCGGCGCCAGCTTCGGGCGCCGGGTGGTGCTGCGGATGACCACCCCCGACGACTACCTGATGCTCGGGGCGCCGGGCGGCGTCCTCGACGCCGACACCGGACCCGGCCGCGGTCTGCTGGGACGCAGCATGCTGCAGGTCGCGACCACGGGAGGCGCCGGTACGCCGGCCCAGGCCGAGCACGTCCGGCAGGTCGCCGCGCTGCTGCTCCCCGCCACCGCCGGTCGCGCCGACGCGCCGGTGCCGGCGATGCCCGCGCGGCTGCCGGCCGCCGCCCTGCCCGAGCCGGTGGCGAGCACGCTGCCGCTCGCCGTCGACACCGACCGGGTCGGGCTGGTCGAGACCGACCTGCTGGCCGGGCCGGTGCTCGTGGCCGGGCGGGCCCGCAGCGGCCGGACGTCCTTCCTGGACGGGCTGGCCGAGCTTGCCGCCCGCTCCACCGTGCCGCCCACGGTGCTCCGGGGCGACCTGGAGGAGGTCGTGGACGCGCTCGCCGGGTGGACCGACCGGGCCGCCGCGGACGGCGACCCCGCGTGGGCGCTGCTCCTGCTCGACGACGCCCACCTGCTCGACGTACCGGCCTCGGCGGCGCGGGACGCCGTCGTCGCCGCGATCGCCGACCAGGCCCGGCTCCGGCTCGGCGTGGTGGTCACGGCCGACGTCACGGAGGCGCGGCAGCGGGCGGCCGCGGGCGGGATCGTGGAGGCGGTCAAGCGGGCCCGGCGCGGCGTGCTGCTCCAGCCGGAGTGGGCCGACGGCGACCTGTTCGGCACGACCGTGCCGACGAAGACGATCGAGCCGCTGACCGGTCCGGGCCGCGGTCTGTGGTGCACCGGCGGCGGGGCACTCGGCGTCCAGCTCGTGTCAGGTACGGGAACACCGGGCGACCAGGGCTGAGGACGCGGGCCGAGGGGGTTTGCGGAAGGTTCCGGCCAGGGCATCACAACCGTTGGCGAACCCTCTCCGGCGTGCGAGGGTAGGCCTCCTGACAGAGCAGAAGGGACGATGACGATGAGGCGGATCTCGGGGCCTCGGCCGGGGCGCCTGCGCGGCCGCTCCTCGCGCGGCGCGGCCGAGCTGTCGGTCGTCGTCGTCGCGGCGTCGCTGCTCGTCGGCCTGGTCTTCGGCAACGGCCTGGCGCGCACCTCGCTCGACCTCACCGACGGTCTGACCTGGCTCAAGGACGAGCCGTCCGGCCAGGTGCTCCAGGTCAACCCGCTGACCGGCGAGCCGATGGGCGCGCTCGACACCGGCGACCCGAACGACCCCCTCCAGCTCGCCCAGTACGACGGCGGGCTGGTCGTCCTCAACCGCGAGACCGGCACCATCACCTCCTTCGACCTCGCCACGATCCTGCAGACCGGGCAGAGCAAGGTCCGCAACGGCGACCAGGTCGAGCTCCTCGTGCACGACGAGCAGTTCTTCCGGCTCGACAAGCAGGAGGGCACCTTCGCCGCGATCGACGCGGTCACCACCCGGCCGGTCGGCGAGATCTGGTTCTCCGAGACCGGCCTCGTCGACGCCAAGATCGACGAGCAGGGCACCATCTGGACCCTCGACCCGAAGGGCCTCGTCACGGAGCTGACCTGGTCCGCGGAGTCGGAGGAGTTCATCGTCGAGGACACCCGCCAGGTCGACCACTCGGGGCCGGGCTCCGTGCTGGTCGCCCACGAGAAGGGGGTCACCCTGTTCGGGCCCGACAACGGCATCGTCGTCCAGGTCGGCACCGGACGCGACGTGGTCCAGGGTGGGCTCGACATCGAGGGCCACCTCAGCGGGCCCGGGGTGAGCCCGGGCGACCTGGTCCCGGTGGCCTCCCCCGCCAACCACACCGTGGTGATCGTCTCCGGCGACCGGGTGATCCAGGTGCCGCTCGGCACGACCTGCGCCGACCCGGGCGCGCCGCTGGCCTTCCACGCCTCCGTCTACGTGCCCTGCCAGGGCGACGCCAAGGTGCTGCGGATCAGCCCCGACGGCAAGGTCATCGGCTCGATCCGTACGCCGAGCGAGGGCCGCGAGATCGAGCTGGTGCTCGACGACGGCTACCTGCTGATCAACGTCCAGGGCTCCGACACCGGCATCCGGGTGCTGCCCAACGGCGACACCCGCGACTTCACCCGCCGCGACAAGGCCACCCCGGTCCGCGGCGGCAAGAACGCCGCCGTGCCGGACTTCCAGCAGAACGCCGCCCAGGACCGCGACGAGGGCCGGGTCCGCGAGCCCTCGCCGCCCCCGCCCGTCGTCGAGCCGCCGATCAAGGTGCTGCCGCCGCCCGTCGTCGACCCCGAAAACGACGAGGACGACGACCGCGGCGGGAAGGACCCCGGCGCCTGGGCCGGCGGCAGCGACCGCGACGGGCTCGCCGCACCGAGCAGCGTCGTCGCCACGGTCGAGGGCGGGGCGGTCGTGCTGCGCTGGTCGCACTCGGGTCGCCCGCCCGCGCGCGCCTTCGAGGTCCGCCGGGCCGGGGGCGGCCGGGTCGCCTCGCTCGACGACGGCGACGTCCGCGAGCTGCGGCTCGACGGCCCCGTGCCGACGACCCCGACGGCGTGGACCGTCACGGCCGTCAACGGCCGGGACCGGGCCGTGTCGGCGCCGTCCAACACGATCCCGGACCAGCCGGACAAGCTCCTCGCGCCCGGCAACGTGGTCGCGACCGCGCAACCCGGCGGCGACGTACGGATCACCTGGGCGCACGGCGGCGAGGTGCCCGCGGAGCAGTTCCGGGTCGAGCGCTCGGGGACGGTGCTGGCGGCGGACCTCGCCGGAGACGACCGCGACTACGTCGACACCGGCGCCCCGCTCGGCCGCCCGGTGACCTACGTGGTGATCGCCGTCAACGGCAAGGCACGCGCCGCCTCGGCGGCCTCCAACCCGGTGACCCCGGCGCAGGAGCCGCAGCCGCTCGTCGCCCCGACCGGCGTCCAGGCCACCCCGCTGGGCGACGGGACCGTCCACCTCACGTGGGCCCACGCGGGCAGCACCCCGGCCAGCCAGTTCACGATCGCCACCGGCGGCGGGAGCGACGTCACCCCGTCGGCCGGGCTGGCGGGCGGCGCCCGCGAGGCGACGGTCACCGTCCCGCTCGGCACCCCCGTCACCTTCACCGTCACGGCGGTCAACGGCAGCGAGCGCCAGACCTCGGCCGCCTCCAACGCCGTCACCCCGGCACGCGACCCGGACCCGGTCACCGCGCCGACCGGGGTGACCGCGACCGCCCAGTCCGACGGCACCGTCCGGGTCACCTGGACCCACTCCGGCACGGCCGCCGCCGAGTTCGTCGTCAGCCGGGGCGGCAGCGAGGTCGCCCGCAAGGGCGGCACCGAGCGCGAGGCGGTCATCGGCGGCATCGCCCCCGGCACCGCCGTCACCTTCACCGTCACCGCCGTCCTCGGCACGCAGTCCCGGGCCAGCGCACCCTCGAACGCCGTGACCACGACCGGCCAGCCCGGGGCACCGACGAACGTGCGGGTCAGCGCGACGCCCAACAGCTCGCCCAAGATCTACCGGGTCACCGTCACCGTCACCTGGGACGCCGCCCCCGACAACGGCTCCCCGATCACGCAGTACACCGCGGACATCGGCGGCGGCGGGCTCGGCCAGCGCACCGTCACCACCACCGGCACCGAGCGCACGGCGACGGCGACCTTCAGCTGCAACTACCTCGACAGCTCCTGCGACAGCCTCGGCGAGGACTTCGTCGCGACGGTCACCGCGACCAACGCCTTCGGCACCGGCCCGGCGGGCAGCAACCAGACCGACGTCCCCGCCCCGCCCCAGCCCGGCGCACCCGTCAACGTCACCGCCAGCGGCGACTTCCGGCGCACCGGCACGCCGATCTACGCCGACGGCACCTGCACCATGACGGTGACCTGGGGTGCCGCGGCCGACAACGGGCTGCCGGTCGAGGGCTACGACATCACCTTCGACGGCGCGGGCGCGGCCATCACCCGCACCACTGACGGCGGCGGCCGCAGCGCCACCGCGACCCGGGACTGCGAGGGCGGCAACGGCGCCACCGACTTCCAGGTCAGCGTCCGCGCCCGCAACAGCAGCGCCACCGGACCCGCGGCGAACGCGACCGGGACGATCAACACCGGCGGGCGCTGGACCTGCTGGCCCGACCCGCCGGTCGGCCCCGGCGAGCAGTGCCGCTGACCCCCCACGACGACGCAGGAAGGCCACCCCCGTGACCGCCACCCTCCCCTCGACCGCGCCCACGCAGCAGGACATCGCGGAGTTCCGCGCCCTGCACCAGCGGGTCGGCGACGCGATCGAGAGCGCCGTGCACGGCAAGCGACCGATCGTCGACCTCGTCCTCATCGCCACCTTCACCGGCGGCCACGTGCTGCTCGAGGACGTGCCGGGCACCGGCAAGACCACGCTGGCCCGGGCGACCGCTCAGGCCCTGGGCGGGACGGTGCGACGCATCCAGTTCACCCCCGACCTGCTGCCCGGCGACGTCACCGGAACGACGATCTTCGACCCGCGCGACGGCGCGGTCCGCTTCCGGCCCGGCCCCGTCTTCGCCAACGTCCTGCTCGCCGACGAGATCAACCGCGCCGCCGCCAAGACCCAGTCGGCGCTGCTGGAGGTGATGGAGGAGCACACCGTCACCGTCGACGGCGAGGCCCACCCGGTGCCCTCGCCGTTCGTCGTCATCGCCACCCAGAACCCGGTCGACCTCGACGGCACCTACCGCCTCCCCGAGGCCCAGCTGGACCGCTTCCTGGTGCGCACCGCGCTCGGCTACCCCGACGTCGACCACGAGATCGACGTGCTGCGCCCCGGCAGCACCGCCGGCGTGATCGGCGACGTCGCCGCCGTGACCACGCCCGCCGAGGTCGCGGCCCGGATGGCGCGGCTGCGCCAGCTCCACGTGGCCGACCCGATCCTGCGCTACGTCCGCGAGATCGGTGCCGCCTCCCGCAAGGACCCGCGGGTCCGGCTCGGGGCCAGCACCCGCGGGCTGCGGGCGCTGGTGCGCTGCCTGCAGGTGTACGCCGCCGCGCAGGGCCGCCACTACGTCGTACCGCACGACGTGCAGCGGCTCGCCGAGCCCGTGCTGGCCCACCGGATCGTGCTCACCCGGGAGGCGATCCTGGCCGGGCACAGCCCGGACGCGGTGCTGCAGGACGTCCTGCAGACCGTCGAGGCGCCGCAGCCGGACCGCGGGTGAGTCGTGCCCCGCGCCCTTCCTGAGCCGCTCGCCACGCTCACCCCGCGCGGCCGGCTCACCCTGGTGCTCGCGCTGGTGCTGCTCGGGCTCGGGCTGTGGTGGCGCTACCCGGTCCTGGCCGGGCTCGGCGGCCTGCTCGTCCTGCTCGTCCTCGCCGAGGTGGCGGCCTGCCACCGCGCGCCCCGCGTCGTCGTCCGCCGGGAGGTCGAGCCACGCGTCGTGGTCCGCGGCGACGGCTGCCACGGCCACCTGACCCTGTCCGGACGTCCCCGCACCGGCCTTGCCCGCCTCGACGTCGCCGACCAGGTCGACGGGGAGCGGGTGCCCGTCCCGCTGGCCGACGAGCGCGTGGGCTACCCGATCCCCACGTCGCGGCGCGGGCTCGTCGACGTCGGCCCGCTGCACGTTCGGCGCTCTGGTCTCACCGGGATGGCGGCCCGCTCGGCGGAGGCCGGCGAGGTGGTGCAGGTACGCGTGCTGCCCCGCAGGATCCCGCTCACCGGGATGGCGCCCGGGCACCGGCGCGCGGTCAACGCGGGCGGGGACGCGATCGAGCACGGCGGGACCGACCTGGTGGGCCTGCACGAGTACACCGTCGGCGACGACCTGCGCCGCCTGCACTGGCCGACCTCCGCCCGCACCGGGACGCTGATGGTGCGTGAGGACGCCGACCCGTCGGAGCCGCACGTGTTCGTCCTGCTCGACGACCGCACCGCGTCGTACCCCGGGGCGGGGACGGAGTTCGAGGAGGCCGTCGAGCTCGCCCAGGCCCTGTGCCGCGCCGCGGTCGAGGCGGGGCACCCGCTCCGCTTCCGCACCGCCAGCGGACTCGCCGACGTCGACGTCCCCGGCCGCGACGCCGGGCACGCCAGCGCCGAGGCGGAGCACCTGGAGTGGCTGCTCGCCGAGATCCAGCCGGGCGCGGACCCGGTGCTCGCCGACCTCGGCACGCGCGACCTCGACGTCTTCACCGCCGTCACCGGCCGCGGCGCCGACCTCACCGACCTGGCGCTCGCCGCGGCGGCCGCGCAGAGCCAGTACGTCCTCCTCGTCGACCCCGACCCGGCCCGCGGCGTCGAGCAGCGCGCCGGCCTGGTCCTGCTGCGCGGGCGCACCTCCGCCGAGCTCGCCGCCGCGTGGGAGCGGACGGTGGCCCGATGAGCCCGGCGCTCCGCCCCGGGGGCGCCCGCGGGCTCGCCGCCGGGCTGTGGACCGCGGCGCTGCTCGTCTCCGGCAGCGTCTCGCTCTCCCTGGCGTGGAGCCACTGGCTGCCGCCGCTCGTCATCGGCGCCGCCGCCGTCGTCCCCCTGCTCCTGCTGCGTCTCGCGCTCGGCCTCGGCGTGTCGCGCTGGGCGGCCACCTCGGTGCTGACGATCCTGCTGGTGCTGCTCGCCTACGTCCTCAGCGCCGAACGCGGCAGCTCCTTCACCAGCACCGTCTCCGACGCGCTGCCGCTGCTGCTCACCGAGCCGCAGCCGCTCGCCCCCAGCGCGCGCCTGCTCGCCGCGCCGGTCCTGCTCGCGGGCATCGTCAGCCTGCTGACCGGGCTGCGTGCCGAGCGCGCCGCCCGCGTGGCACCGGTCGCCGGCGCCCTCGTCCTGTACGTCGCCGGCCTGCTCCTCACCTCCGGCCAGGGCGACCCGCTCGGCCTCCTCGCCGCCGCGATCCTCGTGCTCGCCCTGGCCGGCTGGACGCTGCTCGACGAGCACGGCGAGCCCGCCGCGCGGCGTACCCGCGTGCTGGTGCCGCTCGCCGCCCTCGCCGTGGGCGTCGTCGCCGGGATGGCGGCCGTCCCCGCGAGCAACGCCTTCGACCCGCGCGAGGTCGTGCACGCGCCGACCACCGAGGAGTCGGTGCCCAACCCGCTGCCGCAGATGCACGCCTGGCTGCTGGACCCGGCGGCGGAGCTGCTGCGGGTGCGCGGCACGGCGTACCCGCTCCGGCTGGTCACCCTCACCGCCCACAACGGCGCCAACTGGGAGGCGCCGACGAGCTACGCCCGCTTCGGCACCTACGGCTCCCCCGCCCTGCCCCCGGGACCCCGCCAGGCGGTGCTCGACGAGCAGGTCGAGGTGCTCGGCCTCGCCGGCCCGTGGCTGCCCACGCCCGGCACGCCGACCGAGCTCGACGTCGACGACGCGTTGTACGACGTCGAGACCGGCGCCGTCTACGCCCCCGACCGTCCCCGCGACCTGCGCTACGCCGTCGCCGCGCAGAGCGACGCACCCGAGCCGGAGGCACTGGAGGACGCCGGGGTGCCCGCGTCCGGCGCCGCGGCGCCGTACCTGCAGGTGCCGGACTTCGGCGCCTCCGGGGCCGAGCTGCAGCTGTCCCTGCTCGGCTACGCCCAGGAGGCGACGGCGGGCGCTGCCACGCCCTACGAGGCCGCGGTGGCGCTGGAGCAGGCGGTGCGCGGCAGCCGCCGGGTCGACGCGGACGCGCCGTCGGGCTCGAGCGGCGCGCGGATCGTGCAGTTCCTCGGCGGCGAGCCCGGGACGTGGGGCGCCCAGGTCGGCACGTCAGAGCAGTTCGCGACGGCGTTCGCGCTGCTCGCGCGGATGTCGGGCCTGCCCACCCGGCTGGTGGTCGGCTTCAAGCCCGGCACCGAGCAGGACGACGGCAGTCGGCTGGTGCACGGCCGCGACGCGCTCGCGTGGCCGGAGGTGTACTTCACCGGGCACGGCTGGGTCCCCTTCCAGCCGACCCCGGAGGACAACACGTTCGCCCGCCCCGACGCCGCGCCGCAGCCCCAGCCCGCACCCCCGCCGCCCACGCCGAGCGCCGAGCCGACCGAGACCGCGACGCCCGAGCCGCAGCCCGCCTCGGCCGACGAGCCGGGTGCCTCCGGCGGCACGGGCGGGTCCCTGCCCTGGTGGCCGCTGCCGGTCGCGGTCGTCGTGCTGCCGCTGCTCGGCCTGTACGCCGCACGCCGCCTGCGCGCCCGACGGCACCGCCGGGCCGGTGCCCGCGGCGCCTGGGCGGAGGTGCTCGACTACCTGGTGCTGGCCGGGCGCCCCGCCGAGGGCCACGAGTCCGCCACGGCGGTCGCCGAGCGCGCCGTGGCCGCGCTCGGCACACCCGAGGTGGAGGAGCTGGCCGCCGCCGCGGAGCGCGACGCGTTCGGGCCGGACGAACCCCTCGCCGCCCCCAGCGCCCCCAGCGCCGACGCGCTGGCCGCGGTGCGGCGGGCGGCACGTCGTACCGTCCCCGCCTGGCGCCGGCCCTGGTGGGCCTTCGACCCGCGCCCGCTGCGGCGCTGAGCGCTCAGCGCCGGCAGAGCGCCTCCTTGGCCGCCCCCTGCTCGCCGTCGAGGCTGACCGCGACGACGGTGTAGCAGAGCTCCTTCTCGTCGGGGTCGACGCCGGTGATCGTGTACGACGTGGTGCCCGGGTCGAGCAGCAGCTCCACGATCGCCCGGGTCGGCAGGGTCTGCACGACCTGGAACCGGGCCTGGCCGCCGGACTTGTCGGCCCAGGTGAGCGCGACCGTCGTGCCGCCGTCGTCGAACTTCGTCAGCACCGGGCTGATCGCCGGGTTGTACTTCGGGGGCTGCACCTTCCCGGCGTCCTCCGAGCCCAGCGTGGGCAGGTCGGTCGTCGTACCGGCGCGGGGCGGGGGGCTGTCGTCGCCGCCGCGCAGGGCCTGGCCGGCGATGCCGAGGGCGAGACCCACCACCACGGCGACGGCCGCCAGCACGAGCGCCAGCCGGCCACGGCTCCGGCGCGGCTCGTCGTCGCCCGGCAGCACCTCCGCGCCGGGGTCGCGGGCCGCACCGTCGACGCCGCGCGCGGTCGGCTCGGCGTCGCGCACCGGCGCCGCGTCGGGGGCGTGGGAGAGCACGGAGAGGGCCACCGGCGCGGGCTCGGCGGGCGGGGTCGCGGGCGTCGGGACGGGCGGCGGGACGGGCTCGGCGGGACGCTCCCGGGTGGCGTCGGGTCGCGCGGTCTCGGCCGGCGCGGGCGGCGGGCTCGCCTCGGGTGCCCACGCTCGCAGCGAGGCACGCAGGTCCTCCAGCGCGTCCCGCATCGCCGCGGCGTCCGGCCAGCGCTCGGCAGGGTCCTTGCGCAGCGCCCGCCCGATCACCTCGACCAGGCCGGCGTTGGCGTCGGTGACCGGCAGCGGCCGGTGCGGCTCGGTGCGGGCCCGCCGCAGGTACGCCAGCGCCGTGTCGTCGTCGGGGTCGTCGGAGGCGAACGGCGGCCGCCCGTCGAGCAGCGTGAACAGCGTCGAGCCCAGCGACCACACGTCGTCGGCCGCCGTCGGCGGGTGCCCGTCGAGGATCTGCGGCGAGGCGTGGCGGTAGGTGAACCGCTCCGCCGAGGCCGTGTGCTCGGAGTCGACGAGCCGGGCGATCCCGAAGTCCGCCAGGACGTACGACGTCGGCAGCACCATCACGTTCTGCGGCTTCACGTCCCGGTGCAGCACCCCGTGGGCGTGGGCGAAGGAGAGCGCGTCCGCGAGCACCGTCCCGATCGCCACCACCTCCGGCGCCGGCACGGGCCCGCGCTCGTGCAGCCGGTGGTCGAGCGAGCCCCGCTCGTAGTAGTCCATGACGATCGCGGGGCGGCCCGAGGTCGTCGTACCGGTCGCGAGGACGGTCATGATGTTCGGGTGCTGGCGGCCCAGGCTGACGGTGATCTCGACCTCGCGCTGGAAGCGGGACACCGTCGTCGCGTCGTCGACGAGCAGCACCTTGATCGCCACGTCGCGGTTCAGCCGGCTGTCGCGCGCCCGGTAGACGACGCTCTCCCCGCCGCGGCCGATCTCCACGAGGTCGGTGTAGCCGGGCACCGACTCGCCCGCCGTGCTCGGCTCGGGAGCACCGGGCTCCGGCGGCATCCAGGCACGGTCAGCGTGCGGGTCACCGCCCGAGACCTCGCCCGCCATCCCCGTCCTCGCTCTCGCGCCACGCCGGCTGGAGCACCCCCAACCGGATTCGAACCGGCGTACCCGCCGTGAAAGGGCGGTGTCCTGGGCCGCTAGACGATGGGGGCCCGCCTCCGCGGGACAGGTCCCGCGACGGCCGGGCCAGCATAGTGCGCCGCCGGGGCAGGGCGCCCATCCCGGCTCCGCCCGCTCGCCCCGCGCACCTGAGGCGACGCCGCTTTCGTGAGAACCGGGTGGCTCTAGTAAGGTGTGCGACTGCTTGGCCAGGTAGCTCAGTTGGTACGAGCGACCGACTGAAAATCGGTAGGTCGGCGGTTCGACCCCGCCCCTGGCCACAAGCGACGAAGGGCCCCGCAGCGTGCTGCGGGGCCCTTCGTGCGTTCGAGACCGAATTGGCGACAGCACGTGGAAGAGTGAGCCGATGCACGCGACATCCGATCAGGTCCGCTCATGACCGCCATGATGCTGAAAACCTCGGCACGCGATTCCGACCGAGTCGAGCACCTCGACCGGGTCCGCTATGAGATCAGGCATCACGACGGCGGCTCACTGAGCAAGTTCCTACTGGACGATGCGGCCCGAATTTGGGGCGAAGTCATCAGCGCCGGTTCGCGCTACTTGATCGGAAACGACGAGTCGCGACAGACCGAGCAGGCAGCGGCGAGTGAAACGTTCGTCAGTCGGATGGAGCAATCGCGCGTCGATGAAATCGTCCTGGGCTTCGCCCGGGTCGACCTGAGCGACGACCAACTGATCCTGCCGCTCCTGCTCAATTCCATCTCTGCATTGCGGAACGAGTTCACCGACCTTGCGCGCGCCAGCGCTGATGGGCGCGCGGAGATCCCCAAGCTCCTCAACGATTCGGGCGGGTTCCTCGACCCAGAAGCGCAGATCGCCACCTGGAAGGCGCAACTACAGATGCTGGCTGGCAGCGTCGACTCCTTGCGCCTGCTCCTCGGCCTTCAGGATCGAAGCAAGGAGATGCTTGCCAGTGCCGCGCTAGCCACCACAGAAGCGGATCAGGCAGCGAATCACCTCGCTCAGGTGCGCGAAGAGCTCGCTTCCGCCAAGGCCGAGAGAGCGCAGGGCGAGCTCGCTGGTGAGTTCGCGGCGTTGAGCAGTCGTGAGGGCGCGACGAGCTGGGTGCTCCGCGCGTTCACCCTGGCACTCCTCGGGCTCGCCGTCGTGGTCGCGCTCGCCCTACCGTCCGGCGCGACCTGGCAGGAAGCCTTTGGCCACGTGGCCGTCGTAGCCACGATCGGCGGTGCTGCGGCATACAGCGCACGGTTGGCCTCGAACCATCGGACCGTCGCAGACTGGGCGCGGTCTGTTGAGGTTCAGCTGTCCACATTCCAGGACTTCCTCGGGGCGATTGGCGACACGCAGGTCAAGAATCGCCTCTACGAGGACTTCGGCCGACGCGTTCTGGGCCCTCCGCCTGCAGGAGTCGCGGATGACACTGGAGCGATGCCGACATCCCAGGTGGTCGAACTCGCGAGTGCGATAGCGACTGCACGCTCTCGGTAGTCGATCCGGCCGAAACTTGCGACGTCCTACCGCTGGCGCGGCTGAGCTCAGGCGTCGCGCACGCACCGGAACCCGAGGTGCCCGGTGCTGCTGGCGAGCGCCTGGCCCTGCCGGGCGCTGGCCCGGTACCGGCGACAGTACGACGGCGCGCACAGGTGCGACCCGCCCTTGGTCACTCCGCGGGCCTCCTCGGCACTCGCGCCGGGCGCGCAGCAGGAGGCGACCAGCTCCAGCGGCTTCGGGCCGTGGTCGTCGGTCCACGGCGAGGAGGTCCACTCCCAGACGTTGCCGATCATGTCGACGAGGCCGAAGCCGTTGGGGCGGTAGGAGCCGACGGGCGTCGTACCGGCACCGCGGGGGTCGTCGTGGCGCCAGGGGAAGTCGCCGCGGAAGGTGTTGGCCATGGGGCGGCCGCGGGGCTCCAGCTCCTCCCCCCACGGGTACGTCGTGGTGGCGCCGCCCTGCGCGGCGTGCTCCCACTCGGCCTCGGTCGGAAGCCGCTTGCCGGCCCAGGCGGCGTAGGCGGCGGCGTCGGCCTGGCTGACGTGGACGACGGGGTGCTTGTCCCTGCCGTTGAGGGAGGTGGCGGGACCGCCGGGGTGACGCCAGTCGGCGCCGGGGATCCAGGCCCACCAGCGCCGCCAGTCGTCGAGCGGGACGGGGCCCGCGGGCGGGGCGAAGACCAGGGAGCCGGGGTCGAGCTCGTCGAGGTGCTCGCCGGGGACGGGCGGCGGCGGGAGCTCGGCGAGGGTGACGTGGCCGGTGTCGGCGACGAAGCGCCGGAACTCCGCGTTGGTGACGGGGTGCTCGTCGACCCAGAGGTCGGGGACCTCGACGCGTCGTACCGGGCGCTCCTCCGGGTAGTGCCGCTCGCTGCCGATCGTCGTGGTCCCGCCGCGGACCAGGACCTGGCGCGCGGTGCGCTGCGCGTCCTGCGTGCGTCCCATCCGACACCCCCTCCGTTCCCGTACCTGAGCCTGAAGCCTATTATGTCGAGCGGATTTGTTCACTATTCAGGAGGCTCCCCCATGTCGGACCAGACCCGCACGTCGCCCTCGACCGGCCTCTCCCGCCGCGGTCTCGCCGGCGCCGCGGTCGGCGCGATCGGTGCCGCCGCCGTCGTCGGTACGACGGCAGGGCCGGCCCACGCGGCCGAGCAGCCGTTCCGCGCGGTCGCCCGCAAGGGACCGCGCCCGCGGCCCAACATCCTGGTGATCCTGGCCGACGACCTCGGCGCCGCGGACCTGAGCTCCTACGGCTCCCCCGACATCGAGACCCCGCACCTCGACGCGCTGGCGGCCTCGGGCGTGCGCTTCACGCAGGGCTACTCCGCGGGCGCGGTGTGCTCGCCGACCCGGATCGCGCTCTACACCGGCCGGCACCCGGGCCGGATCCCGGGCGGCCTGCAGGAGCCGATCGGCCAGGCCAACGACCGCGACGGCATCCCGCCGTCCCACCCCACCCTGGCGTCGCTGCTGAAGAGGGCGGGCTACACCACGCACATGGTCGGCAAGTGGCACGGCGGCTTCCTGCCGACGTTCGGTCCGCTCAAGTCCGGCTGGGACACCTTCTACGGCAACTACTCCGGCGGGCTGGACTACTTCAGCAAGTACGCCCACAACGGCCTCTACGACCTGTACGACGGCGAGACCCGCGTCGAGGACCCGCGCTACTACACCGACATCCTCACCGAGAAGGCCACCGCGGTGATCCGTGCCGGCACCCGCCAGAGGCAGCCGTGGCTCTTCAACCTCAACTTCACCGCCCCGCACTGGCCGTGGGAGGGCCCGGGCGACAAGGCGGTCAGCGACGAGCTCACCGCCCGGCTCCGCGGCGGTGACGCCCAGGCGCTCTTCCACAACGACGGCGGCTCGCTGGAGAAGTACAAGGAGCTCGTCGAGAACCTCGACCGCGCGATCGGCAGGGTGCTCGCCGAGCTGCGGCGCACCGGCCAGGACAAGGACACGATCGTGCTCTTCGCCAGCGACAACGGCGGCGAGCGGTTCAGCTACAACTGGCCCTTCACCGGCAACAAGGCCGGCGTGAACGAGGGCGGCATCCGGGTGCCCGCGATCCTGTCGTGGCCGGGCCGGATCGCGAAGCGGCAGGTCGACGACCTCCCGGTGACCACGACTGACTGGACCGCCACCTTCCTCGAGCTCGGCGGCGCCCGCCCCGACCCGGCGTACCCGCTCGACGGCACCAGCCTGGTCGGCCACCTCTTCGAGGGCGAGGAGGTGCCCGAGCGCGACCTGTTCTGGCGGACGCGGAGTGGCCGGGCGCTGCGTCGCGGCGACCTGAAGTACGTGCGGATCAACGGGACGGACCGGCTCTACGACCTCGCCGCCGACGTGCGCGAGCAGGCCGACCTGGCCAAGAAGCGGCCCGCCGACCTCGCGAGGCTGCGCAGCGCCTGGGAGGCCGTGGACGCGACCCTGCTCGCCTACGCCTGAGCCGGCACCCCGCCCGTCCGGCGCAGGGCCGGGCGGGCGACCAGGGCGTAGAGCAGGGTGCCCAGCAGGCCGAGCAGGACCATGAGGAGCACGTAGACGAGCTTGCTCTGGTCGGCCGCCTCCCACGACGACTCCGGGATGCGCAGGGCCTGGACCAGGACGGCCAGCCACAGCACGAACAGGCCGACCACGACCAGCCCGGCGAGGATCCCACCGAGCACGACGGGCAGCCCGAAGGCATCACCGGAGCGGTCGCCGCGCTCCTCGGAGGCCAGCAGGACGAGGGCGGGGGAGCACGCGATCACGCTCGCATTGTGCTCCCTGCCGCGGCGGTTGTCGCGCATGAGACGCTGCGCGCGTGCTGCCCCGCTTCGAGATCGTCGCCCGTCACCGGCCGGTCGCCGTGGTGGGGACGCCCCACCTCGCCGAGCGGTACGACGACCCGGGGGCTCAGCGGTCGGGCACCGGCACGCTGCCCCTGCTCGCGCCGTACGGCGCGGTCGAGGTGGTGCTGTCGGGTCGTGGCGGGCAGGTCGCGGCCGGGCTGACGGGGCCGGACGGCTCCCGGTTCGCGGCGGTCCTCGACGGGGGCCGGGTGCGGCTGACCATCGGCTCCGGGGCGGCGGAGAGCGTCCACCGCAGCCGGCGCCACGGCAGGACCCGGCGCCCGCCGGACCGGTTGGCGCTGGCCCTGACGGGAACGTCCGTCGCGGCGCTGACCCTCCAGGCCGGTGCCTGGGTGGCGCGAGCGCGGGTCGACCTGGCGGTGCCGGGAGCCGCGGCCCGCCCGGACGTGCGCGACCCCGACTGGCTGGCCGGGCTGACGGCGTCGTGGACCTCGACGGAGCCGGGCGCGGTGACCGCGTGGAGCGCGGGGACGTTCGGGCAGCTGGGGCTGCGCGACATCCGGCTGGCGACGCACGCCGACGGGTCGGCGTACCGCACGGCGGACGGCGCGCTGCTGTTCTCGGCCACCAGCGCCGGCCCCGGGTTCTTCGGCACGGCGCACACCTCGACCTGGACCCTCGACGCACGGGACGGGTGGCGGCGCGGTGCCGAGCTGTACTTCCGACGCCCCGAACGTCCCGGGACCTACGGCGACCACGCCACCCACCTGGTCCGCGACGGCGGGCGCTGGCTGGTCGCGACGAGCACCTGGTCCGACTTCCCCGTCGACAAGCAGGCGCGCACGGACGCACGGGTGCGCGTCACCCTGGCCGAGACCGACGCCGACCTCACCCGCGGGCAGCACCTGCTCGCCACCCGCGCGCTCGACCTGCCCACCGACGGCCCCAGCGTCGGCGTCTGGGACCCGCACCTGGTCCGCGACGCCGGGCAGTGGCTGGTCGGCTACGTCAGCGCGCGCCGGTTCTTCGACTTCCACCCGGTGCTCGCGAGCGGTCCGTCGCTGGACGCGCTCACGCTGCGGGCCGCCTCCGGGCGTCGTACGGCGACCGAGGGCACCACCCTGGTCCGCGACGGCGCCACCTGGCGGGTGCTCGCCAGCGACGGCCGGGAGGGCCCGCGCGGTCGGCGCGGACGGTTCCCGGTGCTCGACCTGGACCTGCGGGAGACCGGCACGCTGGACGCGCCGTACCCCACGAACATCCCGTGGCCGACGATCGTGCCGCCCGACCCGGCGGTGCCGGGCGACGAGTGGCGGCTGGTGACCTTCGACGGGACGCCGTCAGGAGGCGCGCTCGCGGGCTACGGGACCCACGGCGACGTGATCGTCATGCGCGAGGCGCGGTGAGGCGCTCGCGCCTACCGATCGCTCGGGTCGGCGTAGTCCGACCACTTCTCGAGCACCTCAGGCTCGACCTCCTCGGTGCGGCTCGCCGGCTCCCCGTGGAGCTCAGCGGCCAACGCCGAGAGATCGGTGTCGTGAGTGCGGTACTTCAGGTCGCGTGCGACCTTGGTCTGCTTGGCTTTCGCTCGGCCGCGGCCCATAGGGTCCAGCCCCCTCGCACACTTGGCCGGGAACCCTCCGGGCCCCGGACTGCTGAATCAGAGTCTCGTGGGCCTAACGGTACATGGCCGGTGGGTGTTCCCGCACGCCAGCCCGCCCGAAACGCGGGGCGGGAGATCCAGGTCACCAGCCCGGGTGCTGACCGACCAGCTCGACGGTGCCCTGCTGCTCCGGGTCGACGCCCACCTCGCCGGCCACCCAGCTGTCGATGCCGAAGTCCCCGAGGCGCGCCAGCACGGCGTCGGTGGCATCCGGGGCGACCAGGGCGACCATGCCGACGCCGCAGTTGAGCGTGGCCTCCAGGTCGGGCTGGGCGACCTGGCCGACCTGGCGGACCAGGTCGAAGACGGGGCCCGGGGTCCAGGTGCCGCGGTCCAGGGTCGCCTTGAGCTCCGGCGGCATCACCCGGGCCAGGTTGTTGGCCAGGCCACCGCCGGTGACGTGGGCCATCGCATGGGTCTCGGTCTCGCGGGCGATCGCCAGGCAGGGCTTCGTGTAGAGCCGGGTCGGCTCCAGCAGCTCCTCGCCGAGGGTCCGGCCGAGCTCCTCGACCTGACGGTCGACCGTCCAGCCGGCTTGGGTGAAGAACACGTGGCGGGCCAGGGAGTAGCCGTTGGAGTGCAGGCCGCTGGCCGCCATCGCGACGACGACGTCCCCGGGCCGGACCCGGCCGGGGCCGAGCAGCGCGTCGGCCTCGACGACGCCGGTGGTGGCGCCCGCGACGTCGTACTCGTCGGGGGCGAGCAGGCCCGGGTGCTCGGCCGTCTCGCCGCCGACCAGCGCGCAGCCGGCCTCCACGCACGCCTCGGCGATGCCCTTGACGATCGCGGCGATCCGCTCCGGGACGACCTTGCCGGTCGCGATGTAGTCGGTGACGAACAGCGGCTCGGCACCGCACACCACCAGGTCGTCGACGACCATGCCGATCAGGTCGAAGCCGATCGTGTCGTGCTTGTCCATCAGCTGCGCGACGGCGACCTTCGTGCCGACACCGTCGGTCGAGGTGGCCAGCAGGGGCCGCTTGTAGGTCAGCAGCGCGGAGGCGTCGAAGAGGCCGGCGAAGCCGCCGAGGCCGCCGATCATCTCGGGCCGGCGGGCCTTCTCGACCCACTCCTTCATCAGGTCGACGGCGCGGTCCGCGGCCTCGATGTCGACGCCCGCACGGGCATAGGCCCCGATTTCCTGGTCAGCCACGGTTCGACTCGATCTCCTCGATCAGGGGTTGTTGAAAACTGGGAGCGCCTCGCCGTGCGTGCTCGGCGTCAGCGTCGCCTCGAGCAGGTGCTTGCCGAGCAGGCTCTCGTCGGGGAGCTCGATCGGGTAGTCACCGGTGAAGCAGGCCGTGCACAGGCTGGTCTGCGGCTGACCGGTCGCCTCGACCATCCCGTCCAGCGAGATGTAGCCCAGGCTGTCCGCGCCCACGCTGGCGGCGATCTCGTCGGCGTCGAGGCCGTTGGCGATCAGCTCGGCGCGGGTGGCGAAGTCGATGCCGTAGAAGCAGGGCCACTTCACCGGCGGGCTCGAGATCCGCACGTGCACCTCGGTCGCACCCGCCTCGCGCAGCATCCGGACCTGGGCGCGCTGGGTGTTGCCGCGCACGATCGAGTCGTCGACGACCACGATCCGCTTGCCGCGGATCATGTGCTCCAGCGCGTTCAGCTTCAGCCGGATGCCCAGCTGACGCAGGGTCTGGCTCGGCTGGATGAAGGTGCGCCCGACGTAGGCGTTCTTGACGAAGCCCTGGCCGAACGGGATCCCGCTCTCCAGCGCGTAGCCCGACGCGGCCGGCGTACCGGACTCGGGGACCGGGATGACCAGGTCGGCCTCGACGGGGAACTCACGAGCGAGCTGGCGGCCCATCTCCACCCGCGCCTCGTGCACGCTGCGACCGGCGATGGTGGCGTCGGGGCGGGCGAGGTAGACGTACTCGAACACGCAGCCCTTGCGGCGCGGCTCGGCGAACTTGTGGGAGCGCAGGCCGTCCTCGTCGATCACCAGCAGCTCGCCCGGCTCGACCTCGCGGATCACGCTGGCGCCGACGGTCGCCAGCGCGGCGTCCTCGCTCGCGACGACCCAGCCCCGGTCGAGGCGGCCGAGCACGAGCGGGCGGATGCCCTCGGGGTCGCGGGCGGCGTACAGCGTGTTCTCGTTCATGAAGACGAACGAGAAGGCGCCCTCGACCTGCGGCAGCAGCTCCAGGGCGCGGGCCTCCAGGGACTGGTCGGGGTGGTGCGCGAGCAGCGCGGTGACCAGGCTGGTGTCGTTGGTGGACGCCTCGAGGTTGCGGGCGTGGATGTCGAGCTCGCCCTCGTCGCTGGGCAGGCCCTGGACCATCTGCGCCAACGCGGCGGTGTTGATGAGGTTGCCGTTGTGGCCCAGCGCGATCGAGCCGTCCTCGGTGGGCCGGAAGGTCGGCTGGGCGTTCTGCCAGGTGCTCGCCCCGGTCGTGGAGTAGCGGCAGTGACCGACCGCGAGATGCCCGGCGAAGGACGCCAGCGCGTTCTCGTCGAAGACCTGGGAGACCAGTCCCATGTCCTTGTAGACGAGGATCTGCCGTCCGTTGCTGACGGAGATGCCGGCCGACTCCTGACCGCGGTGCTGCAACGAGTACAGACCGAAGTAGGTCAGCTTGGCGACATCCTCACCCGGGGCCCAGACGCCGAAGACTCCGCACACGGCTTCCAGCCTACCGGCGGGGCCGCTCTCCGCGTCAGTTGACGACGGTGCGGCGAGACGTGCCCTGCACCACGGTCGCCGCGACCTGGGCCGCCTGCGCCCGGATCTCGGGGATCGCGGTGGACTCCCACAGGGTGCCCTTGCGGGGCGGGCCGACGAGATGGAGGCCTGGGACGGGCATCCCGGCAGCGTCGAGCACCTGGCCCTCGGGGGTCGCGTCGAGGCCGAGCGCGAGCGGGTCCGGGGCGACGGTGCCGCGCGCCAGGAGCGCCTGGAGGAGCGGGTCCGCGCTGCGTCGTACGTCGGACAGGGGGCCGGTGCAGTTGACGATCGCGTCGGCGTCGTACGACGGGTGGTCGGTGCCGCCGCCGACCCGGCAGCGCTCGCCGAGGTCGGTCACCGTGTCGACCGTCCCGGCGCGGACGTGGAGCCGCCCCTCGTAGCGGTAGCGCTGCAGGCGCAGCGCCACCTCGGGCGCCATCCGGTGCCGGCGGATCTCCCAGTCGCGGGCGTAGACCGCCAGGAAGCGCTGGCGCTCCGCGTGCGGCAGCCGGCGCCACAGGTCCTGGGTGGCGGGTCGCAGGCCGTCGACGACCGCGCGCCAGCCGACGCCGCGCTCGGCCGCGGCCCGGCACTCCTCGGTGACCGCGGCGGCGATCGCGTCGGCGGTGACCGGGCCCTCCGGCACCTTGGTCACCCACGCGGTGTGCGCCTGCCCGACGTGCGGCTTGGGCAGCAGGCCGTTGCGGCTGAGCATGGTGACCTGGCGGGCCGGGCCGTCCTCCAACAGCGTGATGACGGTGTCGACGGCGGTCAGGCCGGTGCCGACGACGACCACGTGCGCGTCCGCCGGCAGGGCCCGCAGCCGGGCCAGCTCCCAGGGGTTGGCGACGTGCCAGGGCGCCTCCGGCAGCGGCTCACCGGTGGCGGCCGCCACCAGCGGTCGCGGTGGCTGGTTGCCGTGGCAGAGCACCACCGCGTCGGCCGTGGAGCGGGAGCGCTCCGTGACGATCTCGAAGCCGGCGGGCGTCGGCACGACGTCGAGCACCCGGCCCGCCCGCACCCGGAGCCGGTCGTCGGCGACATCGGCCAGCCGGTCCTGGAGGTAGATCGCGAAGTCCGCCCGCGGCAGGAAGCCCTGCGGGTCGCTGCTGCGCCCGGTGCGCAGCGCCCAGTCGAGCAGGTCCGACGGGGAGTCGGGGAAGGCACTCATGTGCCGCGCCCGGACGTTGAGCAGGTGGCGCTGGTCGTTGGTGCCGTAGGCGATGCCCCGCCCCACGATCCCGCTCGCCTCGTGGACGACCACCTCGAGTGCGGGGTCGTCGGAGCGCACGAGCAGGTTGATCGCGGTCAGCACGCCGCTCGCGCCGCCGCCGATCACCGCCACGCGGGTGCGCTCACCCACCTGTCCCCGCTCCTCGGCCACCGTCATGCCCAAAGTCTAGCAGATCACTCGACTTTGGGTTGACTTGGGGTTTCCCACCCGCGAGTTGTGGGTTTCCACCGTCGACTTGTGGGTTCCCACCCGTGAGTTGTGGGTTCTGCCCCGCGGGTCGGATGACTCCGGGGACCGGGGTGGCACGAAACCCCAACTCACGGGTGGAAAACCCCAACTCACGGGTGGAAAACCCCAAGTCGACGGTGGAAAACCCCAAGTCGGGGGTGGAAAGGCCCAAGTCAGCGGGCGAGGTTGCGGAGCAGGAGGGCCTCGGCGAGCAGGACCTTCTCGAACTCCGCCAGGTGCAGGCCCTCGTTCGGGCCGTGGGCGCGGGTGTCGGGGTCCTCGACACCGGTCACCAGGACCGAGGCGGCGGGGAAGCTCTCCAGGAACTCCGCGATGAACGGGATCGACCCGCCCACGCCCATGTCGACCGGGGCGGTGCCGTCCCAGGCCTCGGTGAACGCGGCCCGCGCCGCGTCGTACGCCGGGCCGGTGGCCTCGATCTGCGTGGCCTCCCCCGTGTCGACGACCGTCACGGTGAGCTGGGCGCCCCACGGCACGTGGGCCTCGAGGTGGCGCTGCAGGGCGGCGAGCGCGTTGGCGGTGGTGTCGCCGGGCGCGACCCGCAGCGAGATCTTGGCGCGGGCGGCGGGCACCAGGGTGTTGGAGGCGCCGTCGACCTTGGGGGCGTCGAGACCGGTGATGCTCAGCGACGGCTTGGTCCACAGCCGCTCGACCGCGGAGCCCTCGCCGATCCACTCGATGCCGGGGGCGGCGCCGGACTCGGCGCGCAGGCGCTCCTCGGGGTAGTCGACGTCGGCCGCGGGGCCGGAGTACAGGCCCTCGACGGCGACATTGCCGCGGTCGTCGTGCAGCGTGGCGATCAGCCTCGAGAGCGTGATCAGCGCGTCAGGGACCAGGCCGCCCCACATGCCGGAGTGCACGGCGTGGGTGAGGGTGCGGACCTCGACGTCGACGCGCACGAGGCCGCGCAGCGACGTGGTGAGCGCGGGCACGCCGATGTCCCAGTTGCCGGAGTCGGCGATCACGATGACGTCGGCGGCGAGCCGGTCCTGGTAGGCCTTGAGCAGGTCGGGCAGGGTGTCGGAGCCGACCTCCTCCTCGCCCTCGATGAAGATCCGGACGGTGACGGGCAGGGCGTCGCCGAACGCGCGCAGGGCGGCGATGTGGGTGATGATCCCGGCCTTGTCGTCGGCCGCACCGCGGGCGTAGAGCCGGCCGTCGCGCTCGGTCGGCTCCCACGGCGGGCTGTCCCACTCGGCGTGGTCGTTCTCGGGCTGGACGTCGTGGTGAGCGTAGAGGAGCACGGTCGGGGCGCCCTCGGGGCCCTTCTTCTCCCCGATCACGGCGGGCGGGGCGCCGTCGTAGGCGCGCACGATCTCGACGTCGACGCCCTCGGCGGCGAACAGCGCGGCGGTGGCGCGGGCGCTCTCCTCGACCTGGTCGAGGCGGGCGGGGTCGGCGCTCACGGAGGGGATGCGTACCAGCGCCTCGAGGTCCGATCGGACGCCCGGGAGGAGCTCGGTGAGACGCGCACGCAGGTCGGTGGTGGTGACAGGTCCGGTCATGGGGCCAACCTAGAGGACGCCCGCACGGCGGGCCGCCCCAGCGGCCGGTGCTACGAACTCATTCATACCTACTATGTTTATAGTACCTATCGTGACCGCCACCGAGCCCTCCGCCCCGGAGCACACCGCCACCCCGAGCCGCTGGACCCTCCCGGTCGTGCTCGCCGCGCAGTTCGTCACCCCCACCGCCATCGCCGGTACGGCGATCGCGCTCCCCCTCGTCTCCCGGGACCTCGGCGCCCAGCCGGTCCTCCTCCAGGGCGTCGTCAACGGCTTCAACCTGGCCTTCGCCCTGGCCACCCTGGCGTGGGGCGCCGTCGGCGACCGGGTCGGGCACCGTCGTACGTTCACGATGGGCGCGGCCCTGGTCACGCTCGGCAGCATCGCCAGCGCGGCCGCCCCGAGCCTGCTGCTGCTCGACGCCGCACGGGTCGTCGCCGGCATCGGCGCCGCCGCGATCCTGACCGGGTCGACCTCGCTGCTGTCGGGGGCCTTCGCCGGCGCGCGGCGTACCCACGCCTTCGCCGTCTTCGGCACCGTCAACGGCCTGGGCCTCGCGCTCGGCCCGACCATCTCGGGCGTCCTGGTGGCGGCCTTCGACTGGCGCGGGGTGTTCGTGCTGCACGCGGTCGTCCTCGCCGCCGCGACCCTCGGCGCCCGGCTGCTGCCGGAGCCGCCGGTGGCCGCCGCGGAGGGCCCGGTGCTCGACCTCGGGCTGCTGCGCAACCGGGAGTTCCTCGTGATGTGCCTGGTGCCGGTCGCCGGCGCGGTCGGCTTCGTCACCCTGCTGACCTACCTGCCCTCCGCACTGAGCGGCGTGCGCGACGTGTCCCCCGACGCCGCGGGCCTGCTCATGCTCGCGATGACCGTCCCGGTGCTGCTCGCGCCACTGGCCGTCGCGCAGCTGGTGACCCGCGCGGCGCGAGTCACCGTCGGGCTGGTCGTGGCGCTCAGCCTGGGCGCCCTCCTGCTGGGCGACCTCGGCGTGCTGCTGCTGGCACCCGAGCGCTCGGTGGCCTGGCTGGTCCTGCCGATGGTGCTGCTCGGGCTGGGCTTCGGGCTGCCCATCGGGCTGGTCGACGGCCACGCCCTGGCGGTCGTCCCCCGCTCCCGCGCCGGTACGGCGGCCGGGCTGCTCAACTTCTTCCGGATCGGCAGCGAGGCGGTCTTCGTGGCCGGGTACGCCGCCGTGCTCTCCCTCGTCGTCGGCACCCGGCTCGACGGGGTGGCCGCCGAGGAGACCGCGGCCGGGCAGTTCGGCCACCCCGAGGTCTACCGCGCGGCCTTCGCCACCACGGTCGGCGTGCTGGTCGCGCTGCTCCTCGTGCTCACCCTGGCCATCGCACTGGTCCGGCGGGGAGCCCCGCCGGCGTCAGCGCCGCGCGGCTGAGCGGTCGGAGGCGAGGATCGAGTCGAGCAGGCCGGGGAAGACCCGGTCCAGGTCGTCGCGGCGCAGCCGGGTCATCCGGCCGTTGCCGACGTCGCGCTGCCAGACCAGTCCGGCCTTGCGCAGCACCCGGAAGTGGTGGGTGCGCGTCGAGGGCGCCCACGGCATGCCGAACTCGCTGCAGAACTGCTCGGTGCCCGGCGGCATCGCGGCGAGCTGGGCGATCACGGCACGGCGGTTGTCGTCGCCGAGCGCGTTGAGCACGGCCGAGAGCTCGAGCTCGTCGAGGTCGGGGTGCCCGTCCGCGTCCGCCATGACTCGATCGTACCGGCGCTCACCCCAGCGGGAGGTACGCCGTGAGGTCGGTCCGCTCCCCGCTCGCCGCCACCCGTCCGGCGGCGACCGCCTCGGTCCAGGCGAGCGTGCCGGTCGCGACGGCGATCCAGGTGGCCGCGTCGGTCTCGACGACGGCGGGCGGGGTGCCGCGGGTGTGCCGGACGCCCTCGATTACCTGGACGGCGGCGTACGGCGGGACCCGGACCTCGACCGAGCGGCCGGGCGCCTGGGTCTCGAGGAGGGCGAGGTAGTGCTTGACGAGCAGCTTGAGGTCGGCCCGCTCGGCGCTGCCGTCGGCGACCCGGGCGAGGGCGGCGGCGACGGCGGCGGGGTCGGCGGGCTTGAGGCGAGCGGGCATCAGTCCTCGTCCGGGAGGTGGGGGTAGGGCTGGATGAGGTTGTAGACGGAGTAGGCCACGCGCCCCTCGGGGCCGGCGGCCCGTCCGGCGTCGCGGTAGCGCTCGATGACCGCGGCGACGTCGTGCGCGAGGGCGTCGGCCTCGTCGGGCGACAGCAGCACCGACCACTCCGAGATGCTGCGCTTGTCGGAGGCGTCGTTGTCGGCGAAGGCGCGCTCGACGAGGTGCCGGCCCCACTCCACGGCGTTGCGGCGGAACACGGAGTACGCCGCGGGGCCGCCCGGCTGGGCGAGCATGTCGGAGGTGCGGAACCGGATCCCGTCGGGGTCGACCAGCCGCCAGACCCGGTCACGGCGGTCGCGTCCGCCGTCGGGGTCCTCCTCGACGAGGCCGTACTTGGCGAGCTGGCGCAGGTGGAAGCTGGCCTGGTTGGCCGGGACGTCGATCTGGCGGGCGATGTCGGCGGCCCGCAGCGAGCCGGCGGCCGAGAGCTCCTGCAGCACGCGGTTGCGGGTGGGGTGGGCGATCGCGCGGAGGATCCGCGGGTCGTCGTACATGGCCATGGGAGCAGGGTAGTCGCCTTGCGCACCACAAGTTGCGCAATAGTTCTTGCGCAATTGATATTGCGCAACATACGGTGCGGATATGACGTCGTACCGGTCCCTGGCCCGCAACCACGACTTCACCGCACTCTGGGTGGGCGCGACCGTCTCCGAGCTCGGCTCGCGGGTGACCCTCTTCGCGATGCCGCTGGTGGCCTACGCCATGACCGGCTCGGCGCTGTGGGCGGCCGTCGCCGAGGCGGTCTTCCTGCTCGGCATGGTCGTCATGCTGTTGCCGGCCGGGGTGCTCGCCGACCGCCGCGACCGCCTGCGGCTGATGCGGCTCTCACTCGGCAGCGGCACGGTGCTCTACGGCTCGCTCGTGGTCGCGGGCCTCGCCGGCGCGCTGACCCTGCCGCACCTGCTCGTCGTGGCGCTGGTGACCGGCCTGACGACGGGGCTCTTCCAACCGGCGGAGTACTCCGCCATCCGCACCATCGTCACCACCGAGGAGCTGCCCACCGCGCTCAGCCAGCAGCAGGCCCGCCAGCACGTCGCCTCCCTCGTCGGCGGCCCGCTCGGCGGCGCCCTCTTCGGGCTGACCCGCTGGGCCCCCTTCGCCGCCGACCTGGTGACGTACGCCGCCGGCTGGCTCCTGCTCGGCCGGGTCCGCGCCGACCTCTCCCCCGGCACCGGCCCGCAGACCTCGAGCGCACCCCTGCGCGACCTCGGCGAGGGCCTGCGGTTCCTGTGGGCCCGGCCGTTCCTGCGGGTGCTGCTGATCTGGTCGCCGGCCGCCAACCTCACCATCAACGCACTCTTCTTCGTCGCCCTGCTGCGCCTCGTCGAGGCCGGCTTCCCGGGCTGGCAGATCGGCCTCGTGGAGACCGCGATCGGCTGCTTCGGCATCCTCGGTGCGCTCGTCGCGCCGCGGATCATCGAGCGCTTCCGCACCGGCACCCTGACCGTCGTCATCGCCTGGAGCTTCGTGCCGCTCTCGGTGCCCCTCGCCCTGTGGAACCACCCCTGGGCGATGACGCTGGCCGCCTCGGTCGGGCTCTTCCTCAACCCGGCGGGCAATGCCGGGGTGAGTGCCTACCGGCTCGCGATCACACCGCCGGAGCTGGTCGGACGGGTGCAGTCGACGATGCAGTTCGTCGCGATGCTGACCATGCCGCTCGCGCCGATCGTCGCCGGCGGGCTGCTGGCGGCGCTCGGCGGGCGCGACGCGGTGCTCGCCATCACCGCGCTCACCGCCCTGGTGGCCCTCATCCCGACCCTCTCGCACGCCGTGCGCTCGGTCCCGCGCCCGGCCCAGTGGCCCCGGCTGCCCGAACCCGCCGCGGTGCCCGTGCCCTGACTGCCACAATGGCGCCCATGCGTCTGTGTCGCTCCGCCGCCGCCTGCTCCGGGCTGCTCCTGCTCCTGCCCGCCCTCGCCGCCTGCGGTGACGACGAGGCCGGGATCGCGGTGGGCGACCTGGTGGACGCCCGGCAGGACGACCAGTTCGTCGAGGGCGGCACCGCCTCGACCGTCGCGCTGCCCATCGGCCGCCTGGAGATCAGCGCCGGCAAGCCGACCACCACGCTCACCGCCGAGGACACCCGCCAGCTCGAGGCCGTCGACGCGCCCGCGGGCAGCACCTTCGTGCCCATCACCTGGCAGTACGACGCCGGCACCTTCGGCGACTACACCGACTACCTCGACACCGACGCCAAGCCGGTGATCGACCTCGTGGCCGACAAGGCGACGTACCGGCTGCCCGCGCCGAAGGCCACCGGCGAGGGCGCCGAGTCGTTCTACGCCCTGGTGGCCGGCGATGCCGAGGACGCCTCGCTGTCGGTGGACTTCGACGGCGTCACCCAGACCGTCGACCTCGCGACCGGCGACCGCGTGGAGGGCGCCGCCACGCCGCTCTACAAGCTCAAGCCGCGCAAGGATCGCACCGCGTCGTGCACCACGGACAGCAAGTTCAAGCTGTCGATCGCCCGCTCGCGCCTGCCCGACTACGCCTGCAACGTCACCCGGGCCGCGAGGATCCCCTACGCCGGCGGGGCCTGGGCCGAGAAGGGCAAGACCTGGCTCGTGGTCACCCTCAGCACCACCCTGCGCCGCTACGACCTGCTCTCCGAAGACCTGCGCTCCGGGGCGATCTACGTCGCGACGTCGGCCGAGACGTCCTTCCGGCTCGGCAAGGTCAAGCCCACCAAGGTGCTCGAGGACAAGGAGCTCACCGCCTGCCCCGACGAGGAGCAGGGCGGCTGCACCAAGGTCTTCCACCTGGTCTTCGCGGTGGACGGCGACAGCTCCTCCACCCTGCGGATGGACCAGACCTACGACCTGGCCCTCAGCAGCGTCTGGGGCGGCGGCGAGGGTCGCGACAGCCTGGAGCTGACGAACAAGGCCACCATCAAGCTGCGCTGAGCGCCACCCGGCCGCAGGTCAGCGGCCGAGCGCGTCGGGCAGCGTCGCGGTCCAGGCGGACCGCAGCTCGTCGAGGGCCACCTCGAAGGCACCCTCGACCACCAGCGCGTCGCCGCCCGTCGTCCCCAGCTCGGTCAGCGGGACGTCGTGGCGGGCGGCCAGCGCGCGCAGCTCCTCGAGCTCCTCGGCCGGCACGGTGACGATCGCCCGGGCGGCGGACTCGGCGAAGAGGCCGACGAAGGCGTCCCCCTCGAGCGCGACGCGGGCCCCGACGCCGCCGACCATCGCGGCCTCGGCCAGCGCCTGCGCGAGACCGCCGTCGGACAGGTCGTGCGCACTGGTCGCGACGCCGACGAGGTCCTTGAGCAGCCGGGCCAGGCTGCGCTCGGCGACCAGGTCGACGACCGGCGGACGCCCGCCGAGGTGGCCGTGCACGACGTGCGCCCACTCCGAGCCGGACAGCTCCTCGCGGGTCGTGCCGAGCAGCACGATCCGCTCGTCGGCGGCCTGGAAGGAGGAGGGCGTACGACGGCGCACGTCCTCGATCACCCCGAGCACCGCGACCACCGGGGTCGGCAGGATCGCCGTCTCACCGGTCTGGTTGTAGAGGCTGACGTTGCCGCCGGTGACCGGGATGCCCAGCTCGAGGCAGCCGTCCTTGAGCCCCCGGCAGGCCTCGGCGAACTGCCACATCACGTCGGGGTCCTCCGGCGAGCCGAAGTTGAGGCAGTCGCTGACCGCGAGCGGCAGCGCGCCACCGGTGGCGACGTTGCGGTAGGACTCGGCGAGCGCGAGCTGCGCGCCGGCGTACGGGTCCAGCTTGGCGAAGCGGCCGTTGCAGTCCGTCGAGATCGAGACGCCGAGGTGGGTCTCCTCGTCGACGCGGACCATCCCGGAGTCGGCCGGCTGCGCGAGGACGGTGTTGCCCTGGACGTAGCGGTCGTACTGGTCGGTGATCCACGACTTGTCGCACAGGTTCGGGCTGGCGACCAGCCGCAGCAGGGTCGCGCGGAGCTCCTCGCCCGTGGTCGGGCGGGCGAGCTTCTCGGCGCCGTCGGCCTGGAGGGCGTCCTGCCACTGCGGGCGGGCGTACGGGCGCTCGTAGACGGGGCCGTCGTGCGCGACGGTCCGCGGCGGGACGTCGACGACGGTCTCGCCGTGCCAGTCGATCACCAGGCGGCCGGTCTCGGTGACCTCGCCGATGACCGAGGCCTCGACGTCCCACTTCGTGGTGATCGCGAGGAAGGCGGTGATGTCGCCGGGCTCGACGACCGCCATCATCCGCTCCTGGCTCTCGCTCATGAGGATCTCCTCGGGCGAGAGGGTCGAGTCGCGCAGCGGCACCTTGTCGAGGTGGACGTGCATGCCGCCGTCGCCGGCGGACGCGAGCTCGGAGGTCGCGCAGGACAGGCCCGCGCCGCCGAGGTCCTGGATGCCGGCGACGACGCCGGCCTGGAACAGCTCGAGGGTGCACTCGATGAGCAGCTTCTCCATGAACGGGTCACCGACCTGGACGCTCGGGCGCTTGGCCGGGCCGTCCGCGTCGAACGTCTCCGACGCCAGCACCGACACACCGCCGATGCCGTCGCCGCCGGTGCGGGCGCCGTACAGGACGACGAGGTTGCCCTCGCCGGACGCCTTGGCGAGGTGGAGGTCCTCGTGGCGCAGCACGCCGATGCAGCCGGCGTTGACGAGGGGGTTGCCGAGGTAGGTCGGGTCGAACACCGCCTCGCCGCCGACGTTCGGCAGGCCCAGGCAGTTGCCGTAGCCGCCGACGCCCGCGACGATCCCGGGCAGCACGCGGTGGGTGTCGTCGGCGTCGAGCGGACCGAAGCGCAGCGGGTCGACGACCGCGACCGGGCGCGCGCCCATCGCGATGATGTCGCGGACGATGCCGCCGACACCCGTCGCGGCGCCCTGGTAGGGCTCGACGTACGACGGGTGGTTGTGGCTCTCGACCTTGAAGCTGACCGCGTAGCCCTGGCCGATGTCGATGACTCCGGCGTTCTCACCGATGCCGGCGAGCATCGGGCCGATCGGCGTCTCCTGCGGGATCTCGCCGAACTGGCGCAGGTGCACCTTGGAGGACTTGTAGGAGCAGTGCTCGCTCCACATGACGGAGTACATCGCGAGCTCCGCACCGGTGGGCCGGCGGCCCAGGATCTCGCGGATGCGGTCGTACTCGTCGGCCTTCAGGCCGAGCTCGGCCCAGGGCTGCTCCCGGTCCGGGTCACCGGCCGCGACGGCGACCGTGTCGAGGGCGGAGCGAACGGGTGCGGAAGCGGTGTCGGCCACGGGGCGAAATCCTATCCGCCCGGCCGCTCCGGTCCCGCGTCCGCTCCCCCATGGGATCGCTCACGGCCCGGTGCGCGGCGTCGTGGTAGGCGCCGCGCGCGGCTTGATCGCGCTCTCGGCCTGCCGATGATCCCTGTGTCCGTCCCGCCGGAGGGCCGCCGCACGCGAGGATTTCCGGTGGACCGCGAACTACAACGTTGTAGTTCAGCCCGAACCCTGTTACGGGTGTGAAAGTTGTGGTTATCGTGACGTGGCTTCCGACGGTCCGCCCCACCTTCCCCTGGAGTTCCACCGCCATGTCTGTCCGGTTCGCACCCCTGTCCGCCCTCCTCGCGGGGCTGCTCGCCCTCGCCCTCCTCGGGCCGGTGCGCGGGCTCGGCGACGCGACGCCGGAGCGCCTCGACCTCGCCCTGGCGACCACGAACAAGCCGACGCCGGGCAGCTTCAAGGGCTACGGCTTCGACCAGTGCCTCGCCCCCACCCAGGCCAAGATGGACGCCTGGCTGGAGAGCTCCCCCTTCCTGGCGGTCGGCATCTACATCTCCGGCAACTCCCGGGCCTGCCGCAGCCAGCCGAACCTGACCCCGACCTGGGTGAGCACCCAGCTCGCGCGCGGCTGGCGGCTGCTGCCGATCACCCTCGGGCCGCAGGCCAGCTGCTCGAACCGCTACCCGAAGTACGGCGCGCGCATCGACCCCACGATCAGCGCCGACGCCACCAGCAGCTACGCCAAGGCGCGCGCCCAGGGCAAGCTCGAGGCCGAGCGCGCCGTCGCCGCCGCGAAGGCGATCGGGATCGTGCCCGCCAGCACGCTGTTCTACGACCTCGAGGCCTTCGACCTCGGCAACAGCGCGTGCAAGATCTCCGCGATGCGCTTCGTCGACGCCTGGACGGTGCGCCTGCACCAGCTCGGCTACAAGTCCGGCTTCTACTCCAGCGCCGGCTCCGGCATCAAGATGATCGACGACTACCGCGCGAAGTACCCCACGTCCCTGCACTACCCGGACACCCTGTGGATCGCGCGCTGGGACGGCGTCGCGAACACGACCGTCGACACCCGCTACCTCTCGGCCCGCGCCTACGTCCCCGGCGGTCGCGTCAAGCAGTACCAGGGTGGGCACGACGAGACCTGGGGCGGCGTGACGATCAACATCGACCGCAACTTCCTCGACCTCGGCACCGGCCTCACCGTCGGCCCGGAGACCCACTGCGGCGGCGTGGCCGTCGACCTGCCGCGGTTCCGCGCGATCAAGCCGGCCACCGCGACGTACACCCCCGACCCGGCGCTGGTGAAGGCGCTGCAGTGCCTGCTCAAGGAGCGGGGCTACCGCACCACCGTCACCGGGAAGTTCGACCTCGCCACCCAGCGCGCGGCCGGCCAGTGGCAGCGCAACCGCGGCTTCGCGACGAGCACCGTGTGGAGCGTGCGGGACTGGATGACCCTGCACGCCGTCGGCAGCAAGCCGGTCCTGAAGGTCGGCTCGAAGGGCGTCTACGTCCGCCGGGCGCAGCGCGCCATCCAGGCCGCGCTCCCGAGCACGAAGGTCTCCGTCAACGGCCGGTACGACGGCACGATGGCCGCGCTCGTGAAGAGCTACCGCCAGCGCGCCGGCCTGCCCTCCGGCGGCGTGCTGAACACGGCCACCTGGGTGAGCCTGCAGGCCGGAAGGTTCTGAGGGCTCAGCCGCCGAAGCCGACCTGCGGGTCGAGCCCGGTCCGCATCCGCCAGCCGAGCAGCGCCAGGCCGAGCCCGGTGCGATGGTCGGGCTCGTCGAGGGAGACCCCGAGCAACCGCTCGATCCGGGCCAGCCGGTCGTAGAGCGACTGCCGGCGCACCCCGAGCAGCGCGGCCGCGCGGGCCTTGGACAGCGAGCACGCGAGGTAGGCGTCGAGGGTGCGCAGCAGCTCGCTGCGGTGCTCGCGGTCGTGGTCGATCAGCGGGCCGATCTGCTCCTGCACGAACGCTCGGACCACCTCGGGATCGACGGCGGAGCCGATCAGCCGGTGCGCGGCGACGTCGCGCTCCATCACCACGCCCTCGCGGCGGCCCGAGCGGCGCGCGGTGCGCAGCACCTGCCGGGCCCGGCCGACGGCGGCGGCGAGGTCGCCGGGGTCCGCGACGGGCGAGGCGGCGCCGACGAGGAGCCGGCCCGGGAGCCGGCGGGTGAGCCGCTCGCGGGCGAGGCCGAGCTCGTCGCGCACCCGCCCCGGGACGGCGCGGCGGGCGCCGCGGTGGACCACGACGACGTGGCCGCCGCTGGTCCCGACCAGGACGCCGGGGTCGCCGCGCCCCTCGTCGAGCAGCGCCTCCTCGGTGGCCGCGACCGCGTCCGTCAGCGGGACCGACGGGTCCACCTCGAGAGCGGCGACGACGAGATGACGGCCCTCCAGCGGCGGCCAGCCGAGTGCGGCGAGACGACGCAGCACCTCGGCCCGCGTGGCGGCGTTGCCCGCGACGAGGTCGGCGACGAGCGACTGCGCGGGGCCGGGCCGGGGGCCGGCGCCGCTCCCCCGGCCGAGCTCGAGGGCGACGGCGTGCGCGGCCACCTCGACCACCCGCAGCCGCTCGGCACTCTCCGCACCGAGCAGGCGCAGCGTGCCGAGCGGGCCGGCCGGGCCGCGCACGGCCGTCAGCAGCTCCGCGTCCTCGGCCACCGACGCGATGCGGCTCCGCTCGAGGGTCTGCCCGTCGGGGTCGCGCAGCTCGACCGCGCAGCCGGCGAGCCGGGACACCTCGTCGAGCAGCGCCCGGAGCCCGTGCCCCTCGATCACCACCTGGGTCAGTGCCCGCCACCCGGCGTCCCCGCCACCGCCGGCACCGGCGACCTTGCGGCGCACCAGCAGCTCGTGGAAGTCCTCGACCATCCGCTCGAAGGGCACCACCTTGTGGAACACCAGCAGCGGCAGGCCTCGGCGGCGGGCCGCGTCCAGCATCGAGTCCGGTACGGCGAAGAAGGTGCGGCCCAGCTCCAGGCCCAGGGCCGCGACGCCCACGTCGGCCAGCTGGTCGACGTACGACGCCAGGTGCTCGCCGGTGCGCCCGTGCAGGCCCAGCCCGGAGGTCAGCAGCACCTCGCCGCCGGCGAGCAGAGCGCCCATCTCGAACACCTCCGAGGAGTGCACCCAGCGCACCTGGACGCCCTCGACGTCGCCGTGCAGCACCTCGGTGCGGGCAGCGCGGAACGACGGGAGGGCGAGGACTTCGGCGAGAGTTGCCCCCATCAGGACATCTCGTCCGGACGATCTTCGATCATGGTGGACAGTATGTCCCTTGCCGGGCGCCGGGACCTCTGGTGACGTGAGCCGCGACACACCTTGGACAACGGAGGCACCCATGATCACCGACCACGACCGCAGGTTCCTCGACCTGGCGATCGAGCAGGCGCGCACCGGCTGGGAGGAGGGCGGGATCCCGATCGGCGCGGTCCTCGTCCACGACGGCGAGGTGCTCGCCGTCGGTCGCAACCGTCGGGTCCAGCTCGGCTCGGCGATCCGGCACGGCGAGACCGACGCGATCGAGAACGCCGGCCGGCTGAGCGCGAAGGTCTACCGCGCCAGCACCCTCTACACGACGCTGTCGCCCTGCTTCATGTGCGCGGGCACCTCGGTGCTCTACGACATCCCGCGGATCGTGGTCGGGGAGAACACCAGCTTCCAGGCCTCCGAGGAGTGGCTGCGCTCGCGCGGGGTGGTCGTCGACGTCGCGGACGACCCGGTCTGCACCGAGCTGATGGCGACCATGATGCGGGAGAAGCCCGAGCTGTGGGCCGAGGACATCGGGGAGGAGTCGTGACCGACACCCGTCCCGCCGCCGACGCGGCCGTCGTCGACCCCGACTACCCGGTCACCCCGGTCCCCGCGCACGCCCGCAAGTCGTTCGTCTCGCTCGCCGTGGTGCTGCTCGGCTTCACCGTCTTCACCCCGACGATGCTGGCCGGCGCCCAGCTCGGCTCGGCGTTCGCGCTCGGCGACCTCGTCCGGGTGATCCTGCTCGGCTCGCTCGTGCTCGGCACCTACGTCGCGTTGCTCGGCTGGATCGGCGCCCGGACCGGGTTGACCACCGTCGTGATGGCTCGCTACGTGTTGGGTCACCGGGGCAGCAAGCTCGGCTCGATCCTGCTCGGGGGCACCCAGATCGGCTGGTACGGCGTCGTCATCGGCACCATCGGCGACCTCACCGCGCAGGCCTTCTCCTGGGAGTCCGACCTCGCCAAGGCCGCGGTGATGATCGCGACCAGCGTGCTGATGTGCCTGACCGCCTGCTACGGCTACCGCGGGATGTACTGGGTCTCGGCGATCTCCACCCCGCTCATCCTGGTCCTCGCCTTCTGGGTGCTCTTCCGCTCCCTCGACGAGGTCGGCGGCTGGGCCGGGTTGGCCGACGTGCGACCGGACGCCACGATGACCACCGCCGTCGCCATCACCACCGTCGTGGGCACCTTCGTCTCCGCCGGCACCCAGGCCCCGAACTGGACCCGCTTCGCCCGCTCCGGACGCCACGCCCTGCTCGCCTGTGTGATCGGCTTCCTCATCGGCAACGGGCTGATGATCTTCTTCGGCGCGACCGGCGCGATGACCTTCGGGCAGGGCGACTTCGTGCTCGTGCTCTACGACCTCGGCCTCGTCACCTGGGGGCTGGTCCTGCTCTTCGGGAACCTGTGGAAGTCGAACGCCGACACGGCGTACGCCTTCGGGGTCGCGGGCGCCGAGCTCTTCGAGAAGCCGTCCAAGACGCCCTTCGTCGTCGCCGGCTCCGTCGTCGGCACGGTGCTCGCGCTGGCCGGCGTGCAGAACCACCTGGTCGACTACCTGGTGCTGCTCGGCGTCTTCATCCCGCCGCTGGGCGGCGTCATCATCGGCGACTACCTCGCCCGCTGGCGCGGCGGGATGCCGGAGGGCGAGCGGCTGCCCGCGCTCGACCTCCCCAACCTCGCGGTGTACGCCGTCGCCAGCGGCGCGGCCTGGATCGCGAAGGAGGCCGAGCTCGGCGTGCCACCTGTCATCGGCGTCGTGCTGGCCGCGCTCGGCTCGTACGCCGTCGGGCGCGCCGGGCTCCACCGCCGGCTCTCCTGAGCCGGCCGTTTGGCCCGGGGCCCCACGTCAGGGGCGGGGTCCCGGGTCAGGCGAAGGTCTGCTCGACCAGCGAGGTGAAGAAGCCCAGCCCGTCGATGCCGCTGCCGGTGAGCTCCTCGACCGCATGCTCGGGGTGCGGCATCAGGCCCACCACGTTGCCGCGCTCGTTGCTCACGCCGGCGATGTCGGCGAGCGAGCCGTTCGGGTTGACCTCGAGGTAGCGGGCCACCACCTGGCCCTCGCCCTGGATCCGGGCCAGCGTCTCGGCGTCGGCGACGAAGCCGCCCTCGCCGTTCTTCAGCACCACGCGGATCTCCTGGCCCTCGGCGTAGGCCGCGGTCCACGGGGTCCGGTTGTTCTCGATGCGCAGCAGCTGGTCGCGGCACACGAACTTGCGGTGGTCGTTGCGGATCAGCGCACCCGGCAGCAGGTGGGACTCGCACAGGATCTGGAAGCCGTTGCAGATGCCCAGCACCGGCAGGCCGCCGCGCGCGGCCTCGACGACCTTGTCCATCACCGGCGCGAAGCGGGAGATGGCACCGCAGCGCAGGTAGTCGCCGTAGGAGAAGCCGCCCGGAAGGATGACCGCGTCGACGCCCTTGAGGTCCGCGTCGCCGTGCCAGAGCGCGACCGCCTCGTTGCCGCCGATGCGGACCGCGCGGCGCGCGTCGACGTCGTCGAGGGAGCCGGGGAAGGTGACGACCCCGACCTTCACTGCTCGACGCTCACGACGTAGTTCTCGATGACCGGGTTCGACAGCAGGGTCTCCGCCATCTTCTCGACCTCGGCGAGGACGGCGTCGGTGACCTCGCCGTCGATCTCCAGCTCGAAGCGCTTGCCCTGGCGGACGTCGGTCACGCCGGAGAAGCCCAGCCGGGGCAGCGCGCCCTGGACCGCCTTCCCCTGCGGGTCGAGGATCTCGGGCTTCGGCATGACAGCTACGACGACTCGGGCCACGGGGCGTAACTGTACCGGGGCACACTGGGGACATGAGCAATCCGTCCCGCCCTGCGTTCGGCACCACCTCGCCCCTGAAGCTGGAGTTCCCCCAGTCGCTGGCGGTCTACGACGACTACGCCGCAGCCCAGCGCACGGTCGACTTCCTCGCCGACGAGAAGTTCCCCGTCGAGCAGTGCATGATCGTCGGCACCGACCTGAAGCGGATCGAGCGGATCACCGGGCGGCTGACGACCGGCCGGGTCGCCGTCGGCGGCGTGATGTCGGGGCTGTGGCTCGGCCTGTTCGTCGGGCTGATCTTCAGCATCTTCACCGACGAGAACACCCTCGGGGTGATCCTCGCGACGATGGCCCTCGGCGCCGGCTTCGGGGTGATCATGGCGCTCGTCGGCTACGCGCTGTCCGGCGGCCGCCGCGACTTCTCCTCCATCAGCGCGGTGGTGGCGACCCGCTACGAGGTGCTCGTCGAGCACAAGGGCGCCGCGCGGGCGCGCGAGCTCCTGGCCGGCCTGCCCGGCGCGCTGCCGAACCCGTTCAGCTGAGCGGCGCGGTGCAGCTGCACGTCGCGCGCTTCGCCGAGCTCGACGCGGCCACGCTCTACGCCCTGCTCCGGCTGCGGGTCGACGTCTTCGTCGTCGAGCAGGCCTGCGCCTACCCCGAGCTCGACGGCCGCGACACCGAGCCGGGCACCCGGCACCTGTGGCTGACGGCGGCAGGGGCCACGACCGGCTACCTCCGCCTCCTCGACGACCCGGACGGGGTCGTGCGCATCGGCCGGGTCGTCGTCGCCCCGTCCGCCCGCGGCGCCGGCGTGGCCGGACGGCTGATGGCCGCCGCGCTCGCCGAGGCCGGCGAGCGGCCCGCGGTCCTCGACGCCCAGGCCCACCTGGTGCGGCTCTACGAACGGCACGGCTTCGCCGTGACCGGGCCGGAGTACCTCGAGGACGGCATCCCGCACGTGCCGATGGCTCGACCCGCCTGAGCTCAGAGGTCGACCGGGTCCGCGCAGAGCTGGGCCTGCGCGTCCCAGGCGGCGTTGCCGTGCGCGATCGTGGTGGTGCCGTCGTCCTCGGACAGCGCCAGCGCGGGAGGGTACGGCGGTGCGACCACCCCCAGGCAGAAGGTCACCGTGTCCGGGTCGGCCGGCAGCGCCACCGGCCCGTCGCCCAGGTCCTCGCCGAACGGGTGGCGCCGCGCGAACGGCTCCGGCACGGTCAGCTCCCGGCTCAGCTCCTCGCCCGCGGCGAGCCGCGTCACCCCGGCCCGGGGGGCCTGGCCCCACGCCATCCGGTCGGTGTCGGGCCACGGGAACACCCGCTGGGAGAGCAGCACGCCGGACCCGCGACCGGTGACATAGGCCAGCCCGGCGTCGTACCGGGTGCCGGCGCCGGCGGGCCGGGGCACGCCGTCGACGACGAGGAGCTCCGCGTCGGTGGTGTTCTCCAGCCGCCAGCTCACCCGGACCGCACCGTCGACGACCTCGACGTCGGCACGGAAGTCCACGCCCGGGTCGGCGGCACCGCCGGCCGGGTCGGCGGGCTCCGAGGGACCCGCGCCGCCGCCGCTCGGGCCGGGAGCCGGGTCCTCGCCGCAACCGCCGAGGGCGAGGCCGAGCACGGCGGCCACGGCGGCGAGCAGGCGCCGGTCAGTAGTGGTCACGGTGCGGCGCCCCCATCTCCTCGCGCAGCCCGTTCTCGGTGTACTCGTAGGGGTGGTCGGGATCGATGACCTCCGGCGTCGAGGGGTCGTCGTCGTGGTCGATCGGGAGCCCCGCGGCCTGCCGCTCGTCGTTCGGGGTGCCGTGGTTGAGCTCGTCGTCGCCCTCGTAGTCACCCTCGGCGCTGGTGTCGTTCGCGTAGTCGTAGACGTGCGCGAGCTCGTGGTACAGCACCGCGATCGGCGGCCCGTCGACGCCGCCGCCCGGCGTGCTCAGGTGGTCCAGCGCCACGTTGTAGTTGATGACGAAGTTGCCGTGGCCGTCGTTGCTGGCGGTGCTGTTGTCCGGGTCGCTCGGGTCGTCGTACTCCCGGATCACCAGGGTGTCCTTGTTGAGGCCGAGGAAGCCCGAGTCGTCGATGTTGCCCGCCAGGTTGGCGAGCATCCGCTGCCCCGCCGGCGAGGACGCGAGCAGCTCGAGGTCGGCGCGCACCCGCGCCTGGAACTCCGGCGAGCCCTCCACCTGGATCTCGCTCGGCACGTCGCGCAGCTCCACCGTCACGCGGTGCTCGCCACCGCGCACGACGTCGCCCGTCTCGGCGTACGTCGTGTCGTCGCCCGTGCCCGCCTCCACCGTGTCGTGGCCCTTGCCGGTGTACGTCGTGTCGTCGCCGGCACCGCCGTGGATCGTGTCGTCGCCGGTGCCGCCCGAGAGCGTGTCACCGTCCGCGCCGCCGTCGAGCCGGTCGTCGCCCGACCCTCCCTCGAGGTAGTCCCACCCGTCGCCGCCGCTGAGGGTGTCGTCGCCGTCGAGGCCGTAGAGGGTGTCGTCGCCGGTGCCGCCGGAGAGGGTGTCGTCGCCGAACTGGCCGTCGACGTAGTCGCGGTCCGCGCCCCCGGAGATCCGGTCGCTGCCGTCGCCGCCCTTGATCCGGTCGTCCCCGCTGCCGCCGAGGACCGTGTCGCGGCCCTCACCGGTCTCGATCAGGTCGTCGCCGCTGCTGCCGAGGACCGTCACGTCGACGCGGGTGCCCTTCGGCACGGTGACGGTGTCGTCGCCCTCGCCGACCCGCACGACGACCTCCTGGCCGGCCGGGACCCGGTAGACCTTGCCGTTGATCGTGACGATCTGCTCGCCCGTCCGCGGGTCGACCGTGATGGTGACCGTGTCGTCGCCGCTGCCGGTGTTGAAGATCGTGCGGTTGCCGACGGTGATCGCACCGACCCCGTCGGCGTCCTCGGGCAGGTCGAACGGGTCCTCACCCTCCGCGACGTCCTGCCAGCGGTCGGCGATCGCCCGCCACTGCTCGACGGTCGCACGGATCGCGGCACGGTCCTCGTCGAGCGCGGTGTCCAGCCCGTCGCGGATCTCCCGCGCCCGGCCCAGCGCGGCGGTGACCTTGGCCTGCTCGTCCTCGTCGCGCGGCTGGAACATCATCTCCCCGCCCGGCCCCCAGTGCACGGGGACGCTGACGATGGTCGCCCACTGCGCGTCGAGGTGCCCCTGCGCGACGCGCACCGAGCCCGCCGCCAGGGTCAGGTGCGAGGCCACCTTGCCGGCCAGGTCGCCGCCCGCGTCGAGGTCGGCGACCAGCCGCCGCTTGTGGTCGTCGAAGGAGTCGCGGGTGTCGCCCTCCCAACCCGCGTCGGTGACCGCCTTGGCGCCGCGCGTGAGGTCGTCGCCGGCGTCGGTGAGCGTCGTACCGACGGCGGCCCACTGGGTGGCCGCGCTGTCGAGCTTGTCGACCTGGTCCTGCAGGTCGAAGATCCCCGATCCCATCACGCCACCCGCGTCGAGGTCGGCGTCGAGGTCGGGGGCGGGGTCGGCGCCGGCCCCGGGGACGGGGAGGGCGTCGGGTCGGGCGTCGGCTCCGGCGTCTTCTCCGCGAAGCCCGTCGCGACGGCCTCGTCGGTCGTGGAGAAGTCGAAGGCGCACAGGTAGACCGCGTCCACGTCCGCCTCCAGCACCGCCACCAGCCGGCCGACCGCGACCGCGGCGGCGTTGCCGGCGTCGGTGTGGGCGCTCAGCAGCGGACCGCCGCCGAGGGTGTTGCCGGCGGCACCGGACGGGACCTGCAGCGCGCCGAGCGCACCGGACCAGCCGTCGGCCACGTCCTGCGACGCGGACAGACAGGTCTGCGCGAGCTCGGCGAGCTTGGTGGGGACCTCCACGAGCGGCCTCCTGGGGGGTGGGGTTCGGTGACCTGCTCCTACCCCACCCGCCCGAGGCACTAACCCTGCCTTGCCGCCAGGCGGAGGCAGGACCTCCGCAAGCCGCGCTCGCGCCGAGAACACGTCTTGCCGCCAGGCAAAAGGCAGGACCTACCCAAGCCAACCGCGCGCGGCAGCGCGGCGAAGCCGCGCTCGCGCCATCGGGCACCGTCTTGCCGCCAGGCGGAGGCAGTCGCTACCCAAGCCAACCGCGAGCGCGGCAGCGCGGCGAGAGCCGCGTGATCAGCAGCTTGCTGCCGACCGCCGCGGCGAAGCCGCGCTCGCGCCAGACAATCAGCTCAGCTCGCGCTTGAGGATCTTGCCGGTGGCGGTCATCGGCAGGGCCTCGACGATCTCGACCAGGCGCGGGTACTTGTACGCCGCCATCTGCTCCTTGCCCCAGGCGACGATCTCCTCGGGGGTGGCCTCGGCGCCGGGCTTGAGGATCACGAACGCCTTGATCTCCTCGCCGTGGCTCTCGTGGGGGACGCCGATGACGGCGGCGAGCGAGATGGCGGGGTGGGTGAGGAGGACCTCCTCGATCTCGCGGGGGTACACGTTGAAGCCGCCGCGGATGATCATGTCCTTGGAGCGGTCGACGATGTAGTACCAGCCGTCGGCGTCCTTGCGCCCGAGGTCGCCGGAGCGGAACCAGCCGTCGGTGTTGATGGCCTCCGCGGTGGCGTCGGGGCGCTGGTAGTAGCCCTTCATGATGTTGTGGCCCTTGATGGCGATCTCCCCGATGCCGTCGGGGTCCTTGATGTCCTCCCAGCTCTCGGGGTCGATCAGCTTCATCTCGACGCCGGGGATCGGGGTGCCGATCGAGCCGACGCGGACCGGCTCGCCGTGGCGGGAGAAGCTGGCGACGGGCGAGGTCTCGGAGAGGCCGTAGCCCTCGAGGATGGTGACGCCGAATCGCTCCTCGAACTGGTGGTGCACCTCGACGGGCAGCGCGGCACCGCCGGCGACGGCGACGCGGAGGTTCTCGGCGAGGGCCTTGACGTCGACGGTGTCGTCGAGCGCGCCGAGCAGGCCCCAGTACATGGTGGGGACGCCGGCGAAGAAGGTGACCTTCTCCTTGAGCATCAGGCCGAGGGCGGGCGCGGCCTCGAAGCGGGGCAGCATCACGACGGTGCCACCGAAGGCGAAGGCGCCGTTCTGGATGACGGTCTGGCCGAAGGAGTGGAACAGCGGCAGCACGCACAGGTAGGTGTCGGGGTTGCTCGCGTCGGCGCCGAAGAGGTCCTTGCCGGAGAGCGCGTTGTCGCGCATGTTGCGGTGGCGCAGCTCGGCGCCCTTGGGCTGGCCGGTGGTGCCGGAGGTGTAGAGGATGACGGCGGTGTCGTCGTCGTCGACGTCCACGGTGTCGAACGTCGGCGCCTGGCCGGCGAGCGCCTGGCCGAAGGTCTCGGTGCCCTCGATGGGCGAGGCGGCGGTGGGGTCGGCGGTGATGACGAAGAAGTGCTCGCACCCGTCGGCGGCCTGGAAGCCGTCGTACGCCTCCTGGCCGATGGGCAGCTCGGGGGTGCCCTGGAAGGCGAAGTAGGCCTTCGCGTCGGAGTCGCCGAGGTGGTAGGCGACCTCGCGGCCCTTGAGCAGCACGTTCAGCGGGACGACGGTCGCGCCGGCCTTGAGGATGCCGTAGTAGACGATGGTGAAGTACGGCAGGTTGGGGCAGCTGATCGCGACCTTGTCGCCCGGCTTGATGCCACGCGCGACCAGCAGGTTCGCGACCTGGTTGGCGGCACCGTCGACCTGGGGGTACGACAGGCGGGTGTCTCCGAGCACCAGGGCGGTGCGGTCCGGGTAGCTCTGGGCGCTGTTCTCGAGGAAGCCGGCGAGGTTCGTCATGCGGCACAACCTACTTGCCGGTCGTGACCGTGGTCACCGGATGATCAGAAGGTCTCACCCGTCAGGCGCTCGTAGGCCTCGATGTAGCGCGAGCGGGTCCGCTCGACGACCTCCGGCGGCAGCGGCGGCGGAGCCTCGCCGGACGCCTTGTCCCAGCCGCTCTCGGCCGAGAGCGCCCAGTTCCGCACGATCTGCTTGTCGTACGACGGCTGGGCCCGGCCCGGCAGCCAGTCGTCGGCCGGCCAGTAGCGGGAGGAGTCGGGGGTGAGCACCTCGTCGGCGAGCACGATGTCGCCGCCGCCGGCGGGGGTGCCGAACTCCAGCTTGGTGTCGGCCAGGATGATCCCCTGCTCGCGGGCGATCTCCTCGGCCCGGGCGTACACCCCCAGGGTGAGCTCGCGCAGCGCCGCGGCGGGGTCGGCACCGATGGTGGCGACCACGGCGTCGTACGACACGTTCTCGTCGTGGTCGCCGAGCTCGGCCTTGGTGGCGGGGGTGAAGATCGGCTCCGGCAGGCGGCTGCCGTCCTCAAGGCCGCTGGGCAGCGCGATGCCGCAGACCTCGCCGGTGGCGCGGTAGTCGAGCAGGCCGGAGCCGGTGAGGTAGCCGCGGGCCACGCACTCGACGGGGAACATGTCGAGCCGCTCGCACACGACCGCGCGGCCGCGGACCGCCGCGGGCACGTCGGTGGAGACGACGTGGTTGGGCACGAGCGCGGCGAGCTGCTCGAACCACCACAGCGACATGCGGGTGAGGATCTCGCCCTTGTCGGGGATCGTCGTGTCGAGCACGAAGTCGAAGATGGAGAGCCGGTCGCTCGCGACCATGAGCAGCTTGCCGGTGTGCGGGCCCTCGGTGACCTCGTAGAGGTCGCGCACCTTGCCGGAGTGCAGGTGGCGGTGGCCGGGGAGCTCCGGGGCGGGCGGGATGTTCGCGAGCGTCACGGGCGACAGCCTAGGGGGCGGCGCGGGGCCGCCGGTCGGCTGTCGCCCGTGCGGGTCAGTCGCAGCCCAACCCCTGCTGGTACTGCTCCGGCACCGTGCCCTTGCCGATGTCGGCCGAGAACTCCCACACCACCTCGGGGTAGTCGCCCTCGGGGTTCATCCGGCGCAGCACCGGCCACTTCGGGCTGGTGGCGAGCGCGTCCTGCGCCTCCTGCGCGGCCCCGGCGTCGCCGTCGGCGCGCGCGGCGACGTACTGGTCGATCCAGGCGCACACCACGGTGCCGGTGACGTCCGCACCGAGGTGGTACGGGTCGGACTCGGAGCTCTCGATGTCACCGGCGTCGAGACCGTCCGGCAGCGGGATCCCGGCCAGGGCCTGCTGCACGGCGTCGGCGCGTTCGGGGCCGGTCACGAACCGGGCCGGCAGGTGGTCGTCCAGCTCACCGGGCGCGATCGCGACCAGCCGGGTCAGCAGGGTGCGGTACGCCGCCTCGGCCAGCCCGCTGCCGCGGACCTCCAGGAACACGTCCCCGTCGGCGCGGCGGATGACGGTGTGGTCGTCGGGTGCGTAGGCCCACAGCAGCGCGGGCGCACCGAGCAGGGTCAGCGGCTCCCCCGGGTCGACGGCGGGAGCGTCGATGCGGGTGCGGTCGGCGACGTACTCGTCGTGGAGGTCGGCGGCCTTCCACCGGATCTCCACCGCAGCCTTGCCCTTCTCGTACGACAGCGAGCCGTACGACGGCTGCACGGTCGCGGACCGCAGCTCCCAGCCGGGTTGGTCGAGGACCGCGAGCGTGCCGCGCGCCGGCGCCGCGAAGGGCGGCTCCGTGACGACCTGCGGTCCGTCGTCGAACAGGCGCAGGGCGGCGAGGGCGCCGACGATGACGGCCACGGCAGCGGCCGCGGCGACGGCCGGCAGCCAGCGCCGACGGTGGTGCACGGCGGTGGGGTCGGCGGCGTCGGCGGACGGGGTGCGATCGGCGACAGGGGTGCTCATGATCTCCTCCAGCAGCTCGGCGCGCCCCTCCCCGAGGTCGAGGGCGGCGACGGCCGCGTCGGTGACGAACTTCCTCATCGGGCCTCCTCCTTCGGGCTGGGCGCGGGTTCACCGGGGAGTTGTCCGGCCGCGGGCGGATCGTTGCCGAGCAGGGCCCGCAACCGGCCCTTCGCCCGCGAGAGCCGTGGCCGGACCACCGTGCCCGGCAGGCCGAGCACCTCGGCGATCTCCCGCGACTCCAGGCCCTCCCACAGGTGCAGCTGCAGCACCTCCTCGTCGCGGGCGCTGAGCCGGCCCAGGGCCGCCGTGACGTCCGCCCGGTGCGCGACGTCGTCGGCGAGGTCGGCCACCGCCCGGGCGACCTGCACCCGCAGGCGCTCCCCGAGGGCGGCCCGGCGGCCCTCGCCGCGGCGGTGGTTGGCGAGGGTGCGCCGCGCGACGCCGTACAGCCACGGACGGGCGCCGTCGCCCGGCGGGACGTGCCCGAGCCGGCGCCAGGCCACCAGGAAGGTGTCCGCGGTGACGTCGGCGGCGTCCTCGGGGCGGTCGGTGCGACGCAGCGCGAAGCCGAGGACGGCGTCGAAGTGCGCGTCGTACAGGCTCCGGAAGTGGTCCTCGCGACCCGAGATCTGCCTCATGTCCTACCTCTGTCCGGATCGAGGACGATCGTTGCACGGCCCTCGAGCGCTATCTACACTGACTTACCGGACTTTGAGGAGTGCCATGAGCCGCGAGCCCCGCCCCGACTTCCTGCTGGTCGGCGCGCCCAAGGCGGGCACGAGCGCGCTGCACCTCGCGCTGGCCGCGCACCCGGACGTCTTCGTGACCACCCCGAAGGAGCCGAAGTTCTGGCTGTGCGAGAACGCCCCGCCGCCGCACTGGGGCGGTCCCGGCGACCGGCACTCGCAGCAGGAGTGGGTCTGGCAGGAGGACGCGTACGCCGACCTGTTCCGCCCCGCGCCCGCCGGCGCCGTCCGGGGCGAGTCGACGCCGTTCTACCTGTGGCACCGCGGCGCCCAGCGCCGGATCGCGGACGCGCTGCCCGAGGTGAAGCTGGTCGCCGTCGTCCGTGACCCGATCGACCGGGCCTACAGCAACTGGATGCACCTGTGGTCCGACGGGCTCGAGCCGGAGGCGGACTTCGAGCGGGCCTTCGCGCTCCAGGACGAGCGCGTCGCCGCCGGGCACGCGCCGTTCTGGCGCTACCGCGACCTCGGCCTCTACGGCGAGCAGCTGCGCGACCTGTACAAGCTCGTCGACCCCGCCCGGGTGCTGATCGTGCGCTACCGCGACATCGTCGACCAGCCGGTCGAGACCGTCGACCGCACCTGCCGCTTCCTCGGGATCCGCGAGGGGCAGGTCACCTCGATCCCCCGCGACAACTCCCGGCCGTACGTCGCGCCCGGCTGGCGACCCCGCGTCTTCGGCCCCGCCGTGCGCGGCGGTGCCTGGGCCGGCCAGTTCGTGCCGCCCGAGATCTGGCGCCGGCTCAGCGTGCCGCTCGTCGCCCGCCTCCAGACCAGCGACGCCCACCGCCCCTCGCTCACCCCCGCGCAGCGCGAGCGGCTGCTGCCCGCCTTCGCCGACGACATCGCGCTCCTCGCCGACCTCACCGGGGAGGACTTCTCCGACTGGCTCTCCACCCGCGACCGCGGGTCCTTCGCCGAGCGCACCGGGGCCAACGCCCGCCCCTGACCCCCGTCGACTTGGGGTTTCCCACCCGCGAGTTGTCGGTTTCCACCCCGCGAGTTGGGGCTTTCCACCGTTGAGTTGGGGCTTTGCCACCCCCGCCGTCGCCATCCGACCGACAAGCCCGAAGGCGAACCGCCAACTCAAGGGTGGGGAAGTCCCAACTCAAGGGTGGGGAAGTCCCAACTCGCGGGTGGGAAACCCCAACTCGCGGGTGGGAAACCCCAAGTGAAGGGGAGGGGTCAGCGGACGACGGTGACGAGGTCGTGGGCGCCGTCGGGGCGGGCGGCCTCGACGTAGAAGCGCACCCGCCCGTCCGGCAGCGGTACGGCGGCGGCGTAGCGCCAGGCGCCGTCACTGTGCGGCGAGGCGATCGGCGAGGCGTCCTGGGCGACGTAGCGCCGCCCGTCCCAGGTGGCGACGCCGGTGGTCTCGAACCAGTTCGACGCGGCGTCGGGACGGCCGTCGTACAGGATGGTGCGGGGGCTGCCCGGCTGGTCCGGCAGGACCGCGGTGGCGCGGGCGCCGCGCTCGTCCCAGGCGCCGGGGCGGCCGGCGAGCACCTCGCCCGCGTCGGTCCAGGCCAGGCCGTCGGGGCTGCGCAGCAGGCGGGTGGTCATCCGGTCCTCGTGGCCGGTCTCGGTGAGCGGGTGACAGCACAGGAGCATCTCCCAGCCGTCCGGCTCCAGGGTCACGACCGGGTCCTTGACGGCGACCGCGTCGTCGCCCGGCAGCACCACCTGGCGGGTGCCGGACGGCAGCTCCTCGGGCGTCGCCGCGGTCAGGCTGTCGACCCACCAGTGCTTGGAGCCCGGGGTCGCGCACGACAGGTAGAGCCGCCAGCCCACGCCGGGCACGGGCACCAGCACCGGCCGCTCGAAGGACTCGCAGCCGAACGCCTCGCGGTGCACCTCCGCCACCGTCTCGAAGTGCACGCCGTCCGCGGAGCGCGCCACCACGACGCTCACCCCGCGACCCTCGGCCAGCGGCCGGCGGACGCGGTAGGTGAGCCAGAAGGTGCCGTCGACCAGCACCGCACTCGCCGCACCCGCCCAGTTGCCCGCGCCCGCGGCGGGCGCCGGGACGACGACCTGGGCGTCGTCGTACGTCGGGACGGGGGTGGTCGCGGTGCTCATGACCCGATCTTACTCGACCAAACGACTGCACAATGGGGGTCGCTGCGCGGGCCGGAGCGGGCGAATGGCACAGTGTCGACATGACGGAGTCCGCGCAGACCCCCGACAGCACCCTCGTCCACGGCCCCATCGTGTGGGAGGACGAGGTCTGGATCCTCGCCCGCCACGACGCCGGCGGCCGCCTCGGCCTCACCCTGCACCACCGTGACCCCGAGGCCCTCGGCCAGCTCTCCGACGAGCATGCCTCGCAGCTCGGCCGGATCGGCAACCGCCTGATCCGCATCATCGAGCACCTGCCCGGCGCCGGCCGAGTCACCCTCGGCCGGATCTCCGGCGCGCACGTCCAGCTCACCTTCGAGGTCACTGACGTCACCGAGGACCACCTGCACGACATCGCCGTGAAGCTCGCCAACTGGGGCGGGGACGCCCGCGCCTGACGGTGCCCGCGACCGCCCGACCCGCCGAGGAGCAGCCATGCCCGTCGTGAAGATCAACGCCATCACCGTGCCCGAGGGCGCCGGCGCCGAGCTCGAGAAGCGGTTCGCCGCCCGGGCCGGCTCCGTCGAGGGCTCCCCCGGCTTCCTCGGGTTCCAGCTGTTGCGCCCGACGGCCGGCGAGGACCGCTACTTCGTCGTCACCCAGTGGGCCGACGAGGAGTCCTTCGCCGCCTGGCGCGACGGCCAGGGCCGGGCCGCGCACGCCCAGGCGCCGGGTGAGGCGCCGCGGCAGCCGGTCTCCAGCGGGGCGGACCTGCTGGAGTTCGACGTCGTCCTGGACGTCCGCCCGAGCTGAGTACGACGCGCGCGCTACCGCTGCGCCAGCAGCGCAGCCGCGCGCCGCAGGTCCGCAGCCACCGCGGGACGGGCCGCCCGGGTCAGCAGCGGCCCAACGCCGAGCGCGGTGACCGCGAAGTCGGCGCGCACCCGGCATCCCACACCGTCCGGCACGAAGCGCAGCTCCAGGCGCGCTCCGAACGGCCCGAACCGGCCTTCCTCCGCCCAGCGGCGCGGCGGCTCGGCGAGGGTGGTCCGCATCCGCGGCCGCAGGCCGGGGACGACGGTGACGTCCGTCCAGGTCTCGCCGGCCGCACCGGGTGCCCCCGACCGGTCGGCGATGGCGCGCAGCGAGGACTGCCAGGCGGGGCGGTTGCGGGGGTCGGCGAGGTAGGCGAAGGCCTGCTCCGCCGGGACCGGGAGGACGACCTCGATCGGCTTCAGAGGATCGCTCCCGGCTGGTAGGCGGCCGCAGCTGGGTGGGCCGCGACGACGGCCTCGACCTGGCGGCAGACCTCCTGGGTCTGGGCCACGGCGGCGCCGGTGAAGGTGATCGGCTCGGCGACCAGCGACTGGAGCTGCTCGGAGGTGAGGCCGAGCCGGTCGTCGGAGGCGAGCTTGGCGAAGACGTCGTTCTCGGCCTGTCCCTGGCGCATGGCGAGGGCCGTGCCGACGGCGGCCTCCTTGATCGCCTCGTGCGCGGCCTCGCGGCCCACGCCGTTGCGGACCGCGGCCATGAGGACCTTGGTGGTGGCGAGGTAGGGCAGGTAGCGGTCGAGCTCGCGCTGGATGACCGCCGGGAAGGCACCGAACTCGTCGAGCACGGTGAGGAAGGTCTGGAACAGCCCGTCGACGGCGAAGAAGGCGTCGGGAAGCGCGACCCGTCGTACGACGGAGCACGAGACGTCGCCCTCGTTCCACTGGTCGCCGGCGAGCTCGCCGACCATGGAGAGGTAGCCGCGGGTCACCACGGCGAGCCCGTTGACGCGCTCGCAAGAGCGGGTGTTCATCTTGTGCGGCATCGCCGAGGAGCCGACCTGGCCCTCCTTGAAGCCTTCGGTGACGAGCTCGTTGCCGGCCATCAGGCGGATGGTGGTGGCGAGGTTGGAGGGCGCCGCGGTGAGCTGGACCAGGGCGGAGAGGACGTCGAAGTCGAGCGAGCGGGGGTAGACCTGGCCCACGCTGGTCAGGACCCGCTCGAAGCCGAGGTGGCCGGCCACCCGCCGCTCGAGGTCGCCCAGCTTGTCGGCGTCGCCGCCGAGCAGGTCGAGCATGTCCTGCGCGGTGCCCATGGGGCCCTTGATCCCGCGCAGCGGGTAGCGGCCGAGGAGCTGCTCGATGCGCTCGACGGCGATCATCAGCTCGTCGGCGACGGTCGCGAACCGCTTGCCCAGGGTCGTGGCCTGCGCGGCCACGTTGTGCGATCGCCCGGCCATCACGGTGGTCTCGTGCTCGGCGGCCAGCCGACCGAGGCGGGCGAGGGTGGCGACGGCGCGGTCGCGGAGCAGGGCCAGCGACTGCTTGACCTGGAGCTGCTCGACGTTCTCGGTGAGGTCGCGGCTGGTCATGCCCTTGTGGATGTGCTCGTGGCCGGCGAGCGCGGCGAACTCCTCGATGCGCGCCTTCACGTCGTGCCGGGTGACCCGCTCGCGGTCGGCGATGCTGGCGAGGTCGACGTCGTCGACGACCTTCTCGTAGGCCTCCACGACCCCGTCAGGGACGTCGATGCCGAGGTCGCGCTGCGCCTTGAGCACCGCGATCCAGAGCTGCCGCTCGAGGACGATCTTGTGCTCGGGCGACCAGATCTCGGCGAGATCGGCGGCGGCGTAGCGGGTGGCGAGGACGTTCGGGACGGTCACGGTGGGCCATTCTCCCACGGATCAGCGCACCGGCCGGACCAGCACCATCTCGCCGTCCTCGGTGGTGCCGCGGACGCCGGTGAACCCGGCCTTGGCGGCCACCCGCAGGCTCGCGGTGTTGTCGGGCGCGATCGAGGCGCGCACCCGCACCCCCGCCGCGTCCGCACGCGCCAGCAGCGCCGCCAGCGCCTCGGTCGCGAGCCCCTGTCCGCGGGCCGCGGCGACGAGGCCGTAGCCGACCTCCACCTCCGGGGTGCCGTCGGCGGCGGCCTCGGGCGGGCCGAAGAACCCGATCGAGCCGACCACCCGGCCGTCGTGGACGATCGAGCGCGGGCCCCAGGGGTCGCCGTCGCGCCACAGGGTCGCGGCCCCGCGGTCGTCCTCGCGGGGGAAGTCCGGGTGCCACTCCGGGCGTCGGGCGTCCTCGCGGATCGCGCGCACCGTGGCCTCGTCCCACAGCACCAGGTCGAGCCGTGCCGTGCCGACCCCGCGGCGCTGTGCCGCCTGCTCAGCCATCGCCGTCCACCACCCGGCCGTCGTACGCCGCCAGGGCGCTCGCCACCGCCCGGACGTCCGCGCGCCAGAGGTCCTCGGGACCGGGCGGCAGGATGTCGTCCCAGTCGACGGCGAAGGAGCCGCGGACCGACAGCAGGCCCTCGGTGCGCGCCATCAGCCACACGTGGAGGTGCTCGGCGCCGTCGCCGATGCGCTGCACGTGGCAGCGGGCGATGTGCGGCAGGTCCTCGATGATGCGGGCGAGCCGGACGGCGAGCAGGCCGTACTCCGCCGCCATCGCGTCGTCGAGGTCGGGCAGGTCGAGGTGCGCGACCGGCTCCAGGCTCAGCACGAGCGGCAGGCCGCTGCGCTCGCGCAGGTGCTTGAGCCGCCAGCGGTCGTTGGTCCACACGACGCCCGGGAGGTCCGTCGCGCACAGCCGGCAGTCGACGCCGCCCTCCCCCTCGCGTGGCTGCTCGGGTGCGGGCGGGGCCAGCGGCTTGGTCGCGAGCTGCCCGTCGACGACCTCCCAGGGGAAGACGTCCCAGGTCGCGACGGAGGGCAGCGGGACCCGGCCGTGCTCGTCGGCGACGGCCCGGACCCGGGCGTACAGATCTTCGGCGGACTCGGCCATGGCGTCACTCTGCCATCCGGGCGGGCCGGGGCCGCGCCCCCTCCACAGGCCGGGGCCGGGAGCTCAGTCCTGGAGCGTCTTCTGCCACCACACGACGTCGATCCAGCGGTCGAACTTGCGCCCCACCTCACGCAGCTCGCCCTGTCGCGTGAAGCCGCAGGCGCGGTGCAGCGCCTCGCTGGCGTCGTTGGGGAGCGCGATGCAGGCGAGGGCGGTACGGACGCCGGAGGCGGTCATCCGGGCGAGGAGCTCGTCGTACAGCCGGCGGCCGAGGCCGCGCCCGGCGGCCGCCGGGTCGAGGTAGATGGTGACCTCCCGGGTGGCGGCGTAGGCGCCCTTGTCGCGGAAGGCGGAGGAGTACGCGAAGCCGAGGACGCTCGGGCCGTCGGCGGCGATGAGGAAGTGGTCGCCGGCGTGCGGAGAGGCGAGCAGGCCCTCCCACTTGGCGCGCGGGGGCGGGTCGAGGTCGAAGGTCGCGGTGCCCTCGCGGACCTCGCGGCCGTAGATCGCGGCGACCCGGTCGAGGTCGGCGTCCGTCGCGGTGCGGACCAGGACCACTCAGTCCTCCGTCAGGGAGGCGCCCTCGACCACGCCGAGCGGCTCGGCGGCGATGTCGGAGCGACGCTGGAGCCCCTCGAAGGCGACGAGGTCGGCGGCGGCGTAGGCGCGGGCGCGGGCGTCGGCGATGTCGTAGCCCACCGCTCGTACGGCGAGCACGCGCCCGCCCGCCGTGACGAGCGCGTCGCCGGACAGCGCGGTCCCGGCGTGGATGACGTCCACGTCGTTGACGCCGTTCGCTGCGCCGACCCCGGTGATGACGTCGCCCTTGGAGGAGGACTCGGGGTAGCCGGCGGAGGCGAGCACCACGGTGACGGAGGCGCCGTCGCGGAAGACGGGAGCGGGCACGGTGGCGAGCGACCCGCGGGCGGCGGCGAGCAGCAGCTCACCGAGCGGGGAGTCCAGCAGCGCGAGGACGGGCTGCACGTCGGGGTCGCCGAACCTGCAGTTGAACTCGATGACCCGCGGGCCGGCGGAGGTGAGCGCGAGCCCGACGTACAGGCAGCCGACGAAGGGCGCACCCCGCCGGGCCATCTCGTCGAGGGTGGGCTGCACGACCTGGTCGAGCACGACGGAGGCGAGGTCGGCGGGCGCCCACGGCAGCGGCGAGTAGGAGCCCATCCCGCCGGTGTTGGGGCCGCGGCCGCCGTCGTGGATGCGCTTGAAGTCCTGCGCCGGCTGGAGGGCGTACGCCGTGGTGCCGTCGCAGACCGCGAACAGCGAGACCTCCGGGCCGTCGAGGAACTCCTCGATGACGACGGTGCCGCAGCCGGCGGCGTGCTCCTCGGCCTCGGCGCGGTCGCGGGTCACCACGACGCCCTTGCCGGCGGCGAGCGCGTCGTCCTTCACGACGTACGGCGGCCCGAAGGCGTCGAGCGCGGCGGCGACCTCGTCGGCGGTGACACAGGTCCGCGAGCCCGCGGTGGGGACGCCGGCCGCGGCCATGACCTCCTTGGAGAACGCCTTGGAGCCCTCCAGCAGGGCGGCCTCCCGCGAGGGCCCGAAGACCGCGATGCCCTGCTCGCGCACGGCGTCGGCCACGCCGGCCACCAGCGGCGCCTCCGGGCCGACGACGACGAGGTCGGCGCCGAGCTCGGTCGCGAGGGCGGCGACGGCGGCGCCGTCCATCGGGTCGACCGCGTGCAGCGTCGCGAAGGCGCCGATGCCGGGGTTGCCGGGCGCGGCGTGCACCTCGGTGACCGCGGGGTCGCGGGAGAGCGCGAGGGCGAGGGCGTGCTCACGGCCTCCGGTGCCGATCACGAGGGTCTTCACGGGGGTCGATCCTATGCGGCGCGGGCCGGCTCTCAGGCGCCGAGTCCGTGCCGGGCGAGGAAGGCGAGGGCGGCGTCCGCCACCTCGCGCCAGTGGCTGTCGATGACCAGGGAGTGCCCGACGCCGGGGATCTCGACGATCTCGGTGGCGTGGTGCTTGTTCCGGCGCTGGAGCTTGAAGGCGGCGTTGGCCATCGCGAACGGGACGATGTTGTCGTTCTCGCCGGTCACCACGAGCAGGGGGCCGCGGTCGGCGTTCCTCTTGGTGGCCTTGGTGCGGGCCCACGGGTTGAGGTTGGCGGTGGCCGCCTGGAACAGCGGGCGGCCGGGGGCGGCGGTGTGGAAGGTGTCGTAGAGGGCGCGTGCCTCCTCCTCGGGAACGGCGTTGGCGAAGCCGTAGCGGAACTCCTCGAAGCTCAGCGTCACGGTGCGGCCCCGGTTCAGCGGGTTGCCGAGGACGGGCAGGGCGGCCTTGAGCGAGGAGAACGGCAGCGGCAGCACGCCCTGGCTGGGGGCGGGGTCGATCGCGACGGTGCCGGCGGCGAGCCCGCGCCCGGCGAGGATCTGGACGAGCAGGCCGCCGAAGGAGTGGCCGATGACGACGGGCTTGCGCTCGAGGCTCTCGATGACCTCCTGGACGTGGTCGGCCACGTCGCGCACCGAGGTGCCGGCGAGGGTGTCGTCGTGGGCGCGGGCGGCCTCGACGGTGGGCTCGTCGCCGGGCCAGTCGACGGCGACCGCGGCGTACCCCCGGTCCTCGAGGTAGGTCTTCCAGGCGTCCCAGCTGCTCTGCAGCAGCCACAGGCCGTGGACGAGGACGACGGGCTGGCGGCCGGACTCGTTGGCGGTGCGGACCTCGGCGGCCTCGCGGGCGGTGATGGTGCTCATGGCTTCCTCCTGTAGAATGTAGAAAGAACGTTCGTTCTTCTATTGGTCGCAACTGTGGAGGATCGCGATGCATTCCGTCAAGAGGGGAATTCGTAGGATCGGTCCCGTGCCCGACGTCGCCAAGGTCTCCGAGCCCCGCGAGCGCCTGCTGCGGGCCGCGACCCGGCTGTTCTACGAGGAGGGCATCCACGGGATCGGCGTCGACCGGGTGCTGGCGGAGGCGGGCGTGACCCGCGCGACCATGTACCGCCACTTCCCCGGCAAGGAGGCGCTCGTCGTCGCCTACCTCGAGCACGAGGACGAGGTCATCCGCGGGCTGTTCGCGGCCGCCGCCGAGGCGGCCGGCGACGCCGGGCCGCGGGAGCTGCTGGCCCTCGTCATCGACGGGGTCGCCGAGGACGCCACCCGGCTGCACACGCGCGGCTGCCCCTTCATCAACGCCAGCGCCGAGTTCCCGGACGCCGACGGCGCGGTCCGGGCCGTCGTACGACGCCACCGGGACTGGTTCCGCGCGACCCTCGCCGGGCTCGCCGAGGCCGCCGGGGCCCCGGACCCCGCGGGGACCGCCGCGGCGCTGGTGCTGCTGCGCGACGCGATGCTGGTCGGCGGCTACCTCGACGGGACCGACGTCGCGGCCGCCTTCCGGGTCACCGCGCGCACGGTCGCCGGCCTCGACGCCTGAGCGTCACATCCGCGGGACCTGCGGCTGGCTGGGCAGGTCCAGCACGAAGGTCGTCCGACGATCCGCGGCCGGCGCCAGGTAGGTCACCTCGCCGCCGTGGCTGCGCGCGATCTCCCGCACGAGGTGCAGGCCCAGTCCGGTGCCGCCGGTCGGCCCGGCGCGGGCGAAGCGCTCGAAGAGCCGGTCGAGCAGGCGCTCGTCGATCCCGTGGCCGTCGTCGGCCACGGACATCCGGACACCGGCCCCGGTGGGCTCGCCCGTGAGCAGGACCGGGGCGCGCCCGTGGCGCAGGGCGTTGTCGAGCAGGTTGTCGAGGGCCTGGCCGATCCGGGCGGGGTCGGCCACGATCTCGACGTCCTCGGTCACCTCGACCGCGATCCGGTCGTGCGGGTGCACCGCCCGGGCCCGGTCGGCGGCCGCGAGCAGGGTGCTGCGCAGGGTGATCCGCTCCGGCTCCAGGGCGAGGGCGTCGGCGTGCACGTCCGAGGCCGCGCTGAGGTCGGTGACCAGGCGCTGCAGGCGGTGCGCACTGCTCGCCATCGCCTCCAGCAGCTGCTCGCGGGTGTCCTTCGAGACACTGTCACCGCTCTCCCGCAGGATCGAGACCGAGCCCTCCACGACGGCGGCGGGGGTGCGCAGCTCGTGGGCGGTGATCGCCAGCAGGTGCGCCTGCTGCTCCACCGCCGCCCGGCGGGCCTCCTCGTGCTCGCGCTGCCGGGACTGGTCGCGGGTGATCTTGGCGAAGCCGCGGTGGCGGCCGGCGTCGTCGTACACCGCGGTGATGACCACGCTCGCCCAGAACCGGCTGCCGTCGCTGCGCACCCGCCAGCCCTCCTCGGCGTACGCCCCCTGCTGCAGTGCCAGCTCCAGGTTGCGCTCGGGGTGCCGCGCGGCGCGCTCCTCCTCGGGGTAGAAGAGCCGGTAGTGCTGGCCGATGATCTCCTCGGCGGCGTAGCCCTTGATGTTCTGCGCGCCGGGGTTCCAGCTGGCGACGGTGCCGTCGGGGTCGAGCAGGTAGATCGCGTAGTCCGTCACCGCGGTCACCAGCAGGCGGAACATCTCCTCGCTGCGCCGCAGCGCGATCTCGGGGGTGATGTCCTGCACCTGCGCGAAGACGTAGAGCGGCTGGCCCCGGGAGTCACGGATCGGGGCCAGCGTGACGCGCAGCGTGCTCGCCCCGTCGTCGGAGACCAGCGGGTGCTCGAAGGTCACCGAGTCCTCGGCGCCGTCGGAGATCCGGGCCAGCGCCTCGTCGAGGTAGTCACCGTGCTGGCGGGTCAGCACGCCGTAGTCCAGGCCGACGAGGTCGTCCGGCTCCCGGTCGACCATCGCGGCCAGCTCGGCGTTGGCGCGCACGATGCTGCCGTTCAGCGTCATCGTGGCCATGCCGATGGCGGCCTGGTTGAAGACCTCGCGGTAGCGCTCCAGGTGCTCGTCGAGGGCCGCCTGGTCCTGCGCCGCGGACTCGTCGAGGCGGTCCGCGACGTGCAGGCCGAGCGAGCGCAGCGGCCGCTCGGGGACGGCCGGCGCCTCCACGTGCTGCCACAGCAGCTCGGGCAGCTTCTCGATCGGGACGGACTTCTCGATGAAGTCGCTCGCCCCGAGCTCCCGGGCCCGGCGCGCCAGCCCCACGCCCTCGAACCCGGTGAACACCACGACCTTCGTGCTCGGCGAGACGGCCAGCACCAGGGGCAGCGCCTCCAGGCCGTCGAGCACGGGCATCGAGGTGTCCAGCAGCATCAGGTCGGGGCTGTGCTGGTGGGCCAGGATCATCGCCTCACCGCCGTCGCCGCCCTCGCCGACGACGTCGAAGAGCCCGGAGGCCTCCAGGCGCGAGCGCACCACGACGCGGAGCTCGGCGGAGTCGTCGACGACCACCACCGTCGGGCGTCCTGACACGCGCGTTCCTCCAGCCCCTGAATGTCCCGGCGCGGGCAGTATCCCGAACCGCGGGGTTCACACGGGCGGAAGCGGGAAAATCTCCCCGCTCAGCGCAGGGGGTGCCGCACGACCGCCTGCTCGCGCTCGGGGCCGACGCCGACGACCGAGATCCTCGCGCCGGAGCGCGCCTCGACGTACTCCACGTAGTCCTGCGCGGCCTTGGGCAGCTCCTCGAAGCTGCGGCAGTGGGAGATGTCCTCGAACCAGCCGGGGAGGTACTCGTAGACCGGCACCGCGTGGTGGAAGTCGGTCTGGTTGACCGGCATCTCCTCGTGGCGCACGCCGTCGACGTCGTAGGCGACGCAGACCGGGACCTGCTCCAGGCCGGTCAGCACGTCGAGCTTGGTGAGCACGAAGTCGGTGACGCCGTTGACGCGCGCGGCGTAGCGGGCGATGACCGCGTCGTACCAGCCGCAGCGGCGCGGCCGGCCCGTCGTGGTGCCGTACTCCCAGCCGGCCTTGCGCAGGAACTCGCCGTTGTCGTCGTGCAGCTCGGTCGGGAACGGACCCTCGCCGACGCGCGTGGTGTAGGCCTTCACGATCGCGATGACCTGGTCGATGCGGGTCGGCGGGATGCCGGAGCCGGTGCAGGCACCGCCCGCGGTCGCGCTGCTGGAGGTGACAAACGGGTAGGTGCCGTGGTCGACGTCGAGCAGCGTGGCCTGGCCGGCCTCCAGCAGCACGACCTCGTCGCGGTCCAGCGCCTCGCCGAGCAGCAGCGCGGTGTCGCAGACGTACGGCGCGACCCGGTCCGCGTGCGCCAGCAGCTCCTCGACGGTCTGCTCGACCGAGGGCGCGCGCCGGTTGTAGATCTTGGTGAGGATCTGGCCCTTGAGCTCGAGGGCGCCCTCGACCTTGGCGGTGAGGATCTTCTCGTCGAACAGGTCCTGGACCCGGATGCCGATCCGGTTCATCTTGTCGGCGTACGTCGGGCCGATCCCGCGGCCCGTCGTACCGATCCTGCGGGAGCCGAGGAAGCGCTCGGTGACCTTGTCGACCTGCCGGTTGTAGTCGGCGATGACGTGGGCGTTGGCGCTGAGCTTGAGCGAGGAGGTGTCGATGCCGCGGGCCTCGAGGCCGTCGATCTCCTGGAAGAGCACGTCGATGTCGACGACGACGCCGTTGCCGATGACCGGCGTGCAGCCGGGGGTGAGGATGCCGCTGGGCAGCAGGTGGAGGGCGTACTTCTCGTCGCCGATGACGACGGTGTGGCCGGCGTTGTTGCCGCCGTTGAACTTCACGACGTAGTCGACCTGGCTGCCCAGGTGGTCGGTCGCCTTGCCCTTGCCCTCGTCGCCCCACTGGGCGCCGACGATCACGATTGCAGGCATTGGTTGCTCCTCGCCACGGACGGAGTCCCTCCGCCCCTCCTGACGGGACGGCTGCTCAACGCACCACTTGTTGTTGGTGTCTGCCAAGCAAGAAGCCCCGGCAAGACCGGGGCTCTTGCGGCGTCACGTTACCAAAACGCGATCTTCACGCTAGATTCGGCGAACGAGAACACGTTCTAGTTCAGGAGATGCGATGGGCGCCAGCCGCGAGACGATCCTCGAGACCATCCAGCAGTACGTCGACCTCGTCGCCACCGGAGCCTCCGCCGACGTCGTCGCGCTCTACGCCGACGGCGCCACCGTCGAGGACCCGGTCGGCACCGACGTGCGTCGTACCCGGGAGGAGATCGCGGAGTTCTACGGCGCGCTCGACGGCCTCGAGCAGTCCGCGAGACTGCTGCACGTGCGGATCGCGGGCAACGAGGCGGCGTTCGCGTTCGAGCTCGTCACCAAGGCGGGCGAGCAGACCTACACCCTCGCGCCCATCGACGTGATGACCTTCGACGACGACGGTCGGATCACCAGCATGCGGGCGTTCTGGTCGGGCGAGGACATGGTCGTCGGCTGAGGGGCTCGTCGTGCGCCCGAGCGCGCTTGTAACTCGGTGTTCGTGCGTCTACCAGGGTGTGGTGACCGGTCAGGACTCCCCGGTAGATGCACGAACACTGAGTTACAAGCGGCGACCGGCGGCCCCTACGACACCGCCAGCCGCGCCGCGATCTCGGCGACCACCGCGCGGGCCAGGGTCTCCGGGGTGTCCCCCTCCTCCTCCGGTACGACGCCGTGGACGTCGCCGTTCGCGAGCAGGTCGAGCGCACCGACCCGCTGCTGCGCGGCCATGGCGGCGGCCCGGGTGGTGTCGCCGTGGACGATGACGCTGGCACCCTCCGGCGGCAGCGGCGAGAGCCAGGCGCGCTCGGTGGCGAGCACGGTCCGCGCGGGCAGGATGGCGAGCGCCCCTCCCCCGCAGCCCTGGCCGAGGATCACCGACACGGTCGGGACGTCCAGGGTGACCAGGCCGGCGATGCAGCGGGCGATCTCACCGGCCATGGCGCCCTCCTCGGCGGCCTGGGAGAGCTCGGCGCCGGGGGTGTCGACGACGGTGACGAGCGGCAGGCGCAGCTCGGCGGCGAGCTCCATCGCCCGCCGGGCCTCCCGCAGCGCGCCGGGGCCCATCGGGGTCGCGGGCGTCTGGCGGGTGTGGTCCTGGCCGACGAGCACGCAGGGCCGGCCGTCCAGCCGGGTGAGGGCGATGAGCACCGAGTCGTCGCGCTCGCCCTCGTCGGTGCCGCGCAGGCGCAGGGTGGCGGCGCCGCCGTACCGGAGGAGGTCGCGCACGCCCACCCGGCCGGGGGCGCGGGTCGCCTCGATGTCCTCCCACACCGGGTGGTCCAGCCGGGTTCCGGACGCCACCGGTGACCGCCGCGGGAGCACCGGGTCGCCGGGCGGGTCGACGAGCACCGCGAGGGCGTGGTCGACGAGCGCGGGCAGGTCCTCGGCGGGCACCACGGCGTCGATCACCCCCTTGGCGGCGAGGTTCTCCGCGACCTGGACGCCGTCGGGGAACGGCGACCCGTGCAGCGCCTCGTAGACCTTCGGCCCGAGGAAGCCGACGAGCGCACCCGGCTCGGCGACGGTGACGTGGCCCAGCGAGCCCCACGAGGCGTAGACCCCGCCGGTCGTGGGATGCCGCAGGTGCACGAGGTACGGCAGGCCCGCGGCACGGTGCTCCATCAGGGCGCGGGAGATCTCCACCATCTGCACGAACGCACGGGTGCCCTCCTGCATGCGGGTGCCGCCGGAGGCGGTGCTGGCCAGCACCGGCAGGCCCTCGGCCGTGGCGCGTCGTACGGCGGCGGCGATCCGGTTCGCGGCGGCGATCCCGATCGAGCCGGCCAGGAAGCGGAACTCGTTGACCACGAAGGCCACCGGCCGCCCGTGCACCGTGCCGCGGCCGGTCAGCACGGACTCGTCCGTGCCGGACCTCTCGGCGGCGGCCCGCAGCTCGGCCTGGTAGTCGTCGGCGTGCCCGCTGATGTCGATCGGCAGGTCCCACGAGGTGTACGAGCCCTCGTCGAGGACGAGGTCGATCAACTCACGGGCGGTCCATCGGCGCGTGCTTCCCATGGGAGCGAACTCTAGGGTGGTCCCGTGCCCGCCGACCGCTCGATGCTCGTCATCACCAACGCCGACGCCGGTACGGCGGACCAGGAGGCCCTGGACGCGGCGCTGACCGTCCTCCGCGCCCATGCCGGGGTCGAGGTCGCCGCGACGTCCTCCCCCGAGGAGCTGGCGGACGTCCTGGACGGCGTGGCCGACCGGGAGGTCGTCGTCGCGGGCGGCGACGGCAGCATCCACGCGGTCGTGCAGGCCCTGCACGAGCGCGGCGAGCTCGCCGGGCGCACGCTCGGCCTGGTGCCGCTGGGCACGGGCAACGACTTCGCCCGCACCCTCGGCATCCCGCTCGACGCCGCGGAGGCGGCGCAGGTGGTCGTCACCGGCACGCCCCGGCAGACCGACATCGTCGTCGACGAGGACGACCGGGTCACCGTGAACAGCGTCCACCTCGGCGCGGGCGCGGAGGCGGGCAAGCACGGCGCCCGCTGGAAGAAGCGGCTCGGCAAGGTCGGCTACCCGATCGGCGCGCTGCAGACCGCCCTCAACCCGCCCGTCCTGCGGCTGCGGGTCGAGGTCGACGGCGAGGTCGTCGTCGACGTGGACAAGGGCGTGCTGATGGTCGCCGTCGGCAACGGCGCCTCGGTCGGCGGCGGCACCGAGCTGACCCCGGAGGCGGACCCGCACGACGGCCTCGTGGACGTGCTGGTGGCGACGCCGGACCACACCCTGGCCCGGCTGGGCTACGCGCTGCGGCTGCCGTTCGCCCGGCACGGCGACCACGACGACGTGGCGATCGTGCGGGGGCGCACCGTGCGGGTCAGCGGCACCCCGTTCGACTGCAACAGCGACGGGGAGATCGACGGCCCGGTGACCCGCCGGACGTGGCGGGTGCTCCCGGCGGCGTACGCGATGGTGGTCCCGGCGTCCTAGCGTCCTAGGCTTGGGCGCCGTGGCACGAGGACAGCGCGACCAGCAGCAGGACCCCAGCGACTGGGTGACCCGGACCGCCGACCTGGCGCTCCGGCACGCCGAGCAGGTCAACGGCGGCACCCTGCCCGCCCTGGTCACCTGCGCCTCCGGCATCAGCCCGTCGGGCCCGATCCACCTGGGCAACCTGCGCGAGTTCCTCACCGTGCACTTCGTGGCCGAGGAGATCCGCCGCCGCGGGATCGAGGTGCGCCACCTGCACAGCTGGGACGACTACGACCGGTTCCGCAAGGTGCCCGCCGGCGTCGACCCGTCGTGGAGCGAGCACATCGGGCGCCCGCTGTCGGCCGTGCCGGACCCGTCGGGTGAGTTCCCGAGCTGGGCCGAGCGCTACAAGGCGCCGCTGCGCGCCGCGCTCGCCGAGATGGGCTGCGCCATGGTCGAGGTCAGCCAGACCGAGATGTACCAGGCCGGCGCCTACCGCGAGCAGATCCTCACCGCCATCCGCCAGCGCGGTGCGATCGAGACCGTGATGGCGCGCTTCCGCACCAAGAAGGCCGACCCGGTCGAGGAGGGCGCGTCCACCGCCGAGGAGGACGCCGGGCACGGCGCCACCGAGGACCTCGCCCGCTTCCCCTACAAGCCCTACTGCCGCGGCTGCGGCCGCGACACCGTCACCCTCACGTCGTACGACGACGAGACGACCGACCTCGCCTACACCTGCGACACGTGCGGCGAGTCCTACGTCACCAACGTCGCGACGCAGGACGAGGGCAAGCTGGTCTGGAAGGTCGACTGGCCGATGCGCTGGACCTTCGAGGGCGTCCACTTCGAGCCCGGCGGCGTCGACCACGCCTCCCCCGGCTCGTCGTACACCGTCGGCAAGGAGATCGTCGGCCCGGTCTTCGGCGGATCCGCGCCGTCCTTCGTCGGCTACTCCTTCGTCGGCGTCGCCGGCATGCCGAAGATGTCCTCCTCCAAGGGCGGCGTGCCCACCGCCGCCGAGGCGCTGCGGATCCTCGAGGCGCCGATCCTGCGCTGGCTCTACGTCCGCCGCCAGCCCAAGCAGGCCTTCAACGTCGACTTCGGCCAGGAGGTGCTGCGCCTGTACGACGAGTGGGACGCCCTCACGAAGAAGGCCGCGATCCCGGAGAAGCGGGACGCCGCCGTGCTGGCCTGGGAGCGGGCCTCCGCGACCACGACCGCGGGCACGCTGCCGACCCCGGCGGTCGTCGTACCGTTCCGGATGCTGTCGTCGGTCGCCGACGTCACCGCCGGCTCGCGGGCCATCACGGCGCAGACCGTCGGCGCCGCCGAGGCCGACCTCGAGCCCCGCCTGACGAAGGCCGCCACCTGGATCACGGCGTACGTCGACCCGGAGGACCGCACCACGGTGCGCGAGTCCGCCGACACCGACCGCCTGGCCGGGCTGGACGAGGACGAGGAGCTCTGGCTGCGCCAGCTGCTGGACCGGCTGCCCGACTCCTTCGCCGACGCCGACGAGCTGACCACGCTGATCTACGGCGTGCCGAAGCTCGGCCGCGGGCTGGCCCTGGAGGACGCGCCCACCGACGAGGTGAAGGCCGACCAGAAGGCGTTCTTCCGGCTGCTCTACAACCTGCTCGTCTCCGCCGAGCGCGGGCCGCGGCTGCCGACACTGTTCGCCGCGCTGGGGCCGGCGAAGGTGCGCGCGCTGCTCACCCCGCCCGCCTAGGCGGGGCTTCGCGGCCGGCATCGGCGAGGTCGGATCTGACGACACTCGCGCGGATCCGGCCGATCCCCCGGTGGAATCGCGTGACGAAAGGGCAGGGATCCCGTCCGGACACGTGACATCCCCGGACGAGGAGCTCCCATGCCGATCACCCCGACCAGCCCGACCACCTCGGTCACCCCGGTCACCCCCGTGACCCCGGCCAGCCCGACCCGCCGCAAGCACCGCGCGGCCCGCACGAGCGACGTGCCCGTCGCCGCGATCCTCGGGATCCTGCTGCTGCTGCTGGCCACCTACCTCACCCTGCGGGGCTGAGGTGCGTCTCTGGCTGCCGTCGCTGGCCGCCGCGCTCGACTCGCTCGTGCTCGCCGAACTGCGGCGCCTGGCCCGGCGCTGAGCGACGTCAGGACCCGGCGCGACGACGCAGCCAGGGCCCGATCAGCGGCGCGAACGCCAACGCCACGAACACCCGGACGAACTGCATGGTGAGGATCAGCCCGATCTCCTCACCGGAGTCGACCGCGACCGCGACCACCGCCGGCAGGCCGCCGGGCGTCGTCGCGAGGTAGCCGTCGATGCGCGAGATGCCCACCATGTCGGCGAAGACGATGCCGACCCCGGCACACGCCAGCACGCCGAGCACGACCTGCACCAGCGCCAGCGGGAACAGGCGTGCCAGGCGACGCAGCCGGTCCCGGGTCAGGCTCAGCCCGACGTTGGCGCCGACGACGGTGAAGCCGACGGCGAGCACCCAGGCGGGCACGCTCGCGTCGTCGTACCACCCGGACAGGGCGAGGGCGCTGGACGCCACCAGTGTGCCCAGGATGGGGGCCGCGCTGATCGGGACCAGCCGGGCGAGCACCAGGCCCAGGGCGATCGCCGAGGCCGTGTAGAGCAGCTGCGAGACCGGGTCGCCGTCGTCGCCGCCCGGCAGCGCCGCGCCGCCCGCGTCGCCCAGCAGCGGCGCCACGACGGGAACGCTGACGAGCACGAGCACCACTCGCAGGTACTGCACCGAGACCACGATCGCGTCGTCGGCGCCGTACTCCCGGGCGGCCAGGGCCACCCCCGACGCGCCGCCCGCCACGGAGGCGAAGACGGCGGTGGTGCCGTCGACGTCGCGCGACAGCCGCAGCACCTGGCCGACGAGCATCGACACCGCCAGCGTGACCAGCACCCCGCCGATCACGGCGACCGGCTCGCGGGCGACCGTGCGCAGCACGTCCGCGTCCACGCTGGCCCCCGCGGCGGTGCCGACGACCGCCATCCCGACCGTGCGCAGACCGTCCGGCATCGCCGGCGGCTCGGGGGCCCGCAGCGCCACCAGGACCGACGCGACCAGGGCCGCGAACAGCGGCGGCGAGGGCGCGCCGAGCCACCACAGGCCCGCGGCCACCACGGCGTACGTCGCCGCGGCGGCCGCCCACAGGCCCGGGCGGCCCACGTCAGCCGAGCAGCTCGTCGTACCCCGTCGGGCTGGAGTCGCGCAGGAACGCCGCGCACCGCTCCCACTCCGCGGTCTCGCCGATCGCGCGAGCGGCGAGCGCGAGCAGCGCCAGGGCGCGCAGGAAGCCGCGGTTGGGCTCGTGCTCCCACGGCACCGGGCCGTTGCCCTTCCAGCCGTTGCGGCGCAGCAGGTCCAGCGAGCGGTGGTAGCCGACCCGGGCGTAGGCGTAGACGGTCACGTCGTCCGCGCCCTCGTCGCGAGCCTGCTCGGCCAGGGTGGCCCAGGCCAGCGGCGAGGCGGGGAGACGTCGTACGACGGCGCCGGGGATCTCGCCCGCGGCCAGCAGCTCGGCGGCCGGGTCGACGGGCAGGTGCGTGGGCGGGGGGCCGGCCAGGAGGTCGGCGCCGGGGGTCAGGCTCATGACCTCATTGTGTCCCCGGGGAACAGGATGTCGGTGGGCGGGTGTTGACTCGGTTCGTGACCCAGAGCGCTCCCCCGCAGCAGAGCAGCACCTCCGAGGTGACGAACCCGTGGCCGGCCCTGTGGGCCCTGGTCATCGGCTTCTTCATGATCCTGGTCGACCTGACCATCGTGACCGTCGCGACGCCGACGATCATCGAGGACCTCGACGCGTCGGTGAACGACGTCGTGTGGGTCACCAGCGCCTACATGCTGGCCTACGCGGTGCCGGTGCTCATCACCGGACGGCTGGGTGACCGGTTCGGCTCCAAGAACCTCTACCTGATCGGGCTCACCGTCTTCACCCTGGCCTCGCTGTGGTGCGGACTGACGAGCACGGTCGACGCGCTCATCCTGGCCCGCGTGGTGCAGGGCTTCGGCGCCTCGATGATGACCCCGCAGACGATGGCGATCATCACCCGCATCTTCCCGCCGGCCCAGCGCGGCAGCGCGATGGCGGTCTGGGGCGCGACGGCCGGTGTGGCGATGGTCGTCGGCCCGATCCTCGGCGGCGTGCTGACCGACGGCCTCGGCTGGGAGTGGATCTTCTTCGTCAACATCCCCTTCGGCATCATCGCCTTCGCGATGGCCTGGCGGCTGGTGCCCTCGCTGCCGACCCACGCGCACCGCTTCGACTGGCTGGGCGTCGCCCTGTCCGGGGCGGCGATGTTCCTGCTCTGCTTCGGCATCCAGGAGGGACACCAGAAGGACTGGGCGAGCTGGATCATCGCGATGATCGCCGGCGGCGTCGTGCTGCTGGTGCTCTTCATCGTCTGGCAGCGGCTCAACCGCGCGGAGCCGCTGGTGCCGCTCAGCCTGTTCAAGGACCGCAACTTCTCGGTCTCCAACGTCGCGATCGCCTGCATGGGCTCGATCGGCGCCGCGTTCGGCTTCCCGCTGATGCTCTACGCCCAGGCCGTCCGCGGCTACAGCCCCACCGAGTCGGCGCTGCTGCTGGTGCCGATGGCGGTGATGTCGATCTTCCTGGCCCAGCCCATCGGCAAGCTCACCGACCGGCTGCACCCGCGCCAGATCACCGGCTTCGGCTTCGGGGTGAGCCTGCTCGGCTTCCTGCTGCTGATCTGGCGCCTCGAGCCGGGCGTCGCGGTGTGGGAGCTCGGCGTCGCGATGGCGGTCATCGGTGTCGGCAACGCCGCCATCTGGGCCCCGACCGCCGCCACCGCCAACCGCAACCTGCCGATGAGCCTCGCCGGCGCCGGTGCGGGCGTCTACAACGCCACCCGCCAGGTCGGCTCCGTGCTCGGCGCCGCCGCCATCGCGGTGCTCATGGACAGCCGTCTCGCCCACTTCCTGCCCGGCGCCGCCGCCCACGGCGACGCCGGTGCCGCCCGGATCGCCGACCCGCGGGCCGCCGACCTGTTCAGCCGGGCGATGCAGGACTCGCTGTGGCTGCCCGCGGCGATGTACCTCGTCGGGTTCATCGCGGTGATGTTCTACGAGCCGCCGAAGCACGCGGGCTTCGGCGGTCACTGAGCCGAGGACGCAGCAGGGCCAGCACCACGAGCACGGCCAGCAGGCACAGGGCGACGTTGACGCCGACGGCCACCCGGACAGCGTGCAGCAGGTCGGCGTGCAACAGGCCGGCCCCACTGCCGGTGCTGCCGCCGAGGACCGCCGCGAGGACGGTCGCCATGACCGGGATGCCGAGGGTGATCCCGACCTGGGTGCTCATGTTGGCGAGCCCGGTCGCCAACCCCTGCTCGGTGTCGGGCAGGCCGCTGGTGGCGCTGACCATGAACCCGACGATCGCGACGAGGTTCGCGACGCCGCCGACGAAGGTGGCGACGAGCAGCAGGCCGACCGACGCCTGGGAGGTGCCGAGCAGGAGCAGCGCGGCGGTCGCCGCGGCCTGGACGAGCAGGCCCGCGACGATCGCGGTGCGCGGTGAGCCGGCGGCGATCACCCGGGGCGCGAGCATCCCGCCGAGCACGGTGCCGGCGCCGAGCACCGCGAAGGACAGTCCGGCCTGGAGCGGGCTGAACCCCTGCACCTCCTGCAGGTAGAGCGTCAGCAGGAAGACCAGCGAGGTCTCGGTCGCGAAGGCGAGGATGCCGGCCAGGTTGCCCGCGAGCACGGTACGACGGCGCAGGATCCCCAGCGGGACGAGCGGGTTCGGGGATGCGCCCTCCACCACGAGGAAGACCGCGCCCAGCACCAGCCCGCCTCCCAGCGCCGCCCAGGCGAGGAGGTCGTGGACACCGGCCTCACCGATCCGGGTGGCTCCCAGGACCAGCAGGAGCAGGGCCCCGGTCACGCTCACCGCCCCCGGTACGTCGAGCCGGGTCCCCCGCACCCGCGTCCCCTCGGTGAGCAGCCGCGGCCCGAGGACCAGCACCGCGAGCACGACCGGGACGTTGAGGAAGAACGCCCAGCGCCAGCTCAGCAGGTCGGTGAGCAGTCCCCCGAGGACGGCCCCGGTGGTGAAGCCGGCGGCCATCAGGGAGCCGTTGAGCCCGAGCGCGCGCTCGCGCTGCGGACCCTCCGGGAAGGACGTGGTGAGCAGCGACAGCGCGGCCGGGGTGACGGCGGCGGTGGCGAGACCCTGGAGGACGCGGGCGGTCAGCAGCAGAGCGGGGTCCTGGGCGATGCCGCCGAGCAGCGAGCCGACGCCGAGGACGGCCATGCCGAGGAGGAACAGCCGCTTGCGTCCCACCAGGTCCGCGACCCGGCCGAAGAGCAGCGTGAAGCCGGCAGCGCAGAGCGCGAAGGTGGTCGCGACCCACTGCAGCGACTCCAGCCGGAAGCCGACGTCCGCGCCGATCACGGGCAGCGCGACGTTGAGGATCGAGAAGTCGATGGCGAGGGTGAAGCTGGCCGTCAGCAGGAGCACGAGGACGAGTCGCTGGCGGGCGGACCAGCGGGCGCTCGTCGTACCGGAGGGGTCGAGGAGGGCGGACATCGCGGGCCTTTCGGGAGGGGGAGGGACCTCTCCACGGTGGGCGGCCGGCCGGGCCGGGACCAGCCCCGGCGGTGGGTAGCACCGCCAGGGATACCCCGCTCGCCCGCCGGCCGGGGATACTCGCTGCATGGCCTCGACGATGGGTGACTTCCTCCGTCGGCGACGCGCCTCCCTGCGTCCCGCCGACGTCGGCCTCGTGGACTACGGCACCCGCCGCGTGCCGGGCCTGCGGCGCGAGGAGGTCGCGATGCTCGCGGGGGTCTCGGTCACCTACTACACCCGCCTGGAGCAGGGGCACAGCACGAACGCCTCGGAGTCCGTGCTCGGCGCGCTCGCGCAGGCGCTGGCCCTCACGGCGGTCGAGCGGCAGCACCTGTTCGACCTCGCCGGGGTGCGCGACCGGCCGCAGGCCCGGCCCCGCCCGGAGGTCCGGCCCGATGTCGCCCGGCCGGGCACCGTGCAGCTGCTGCACACGATGAGCGGCGTCCCGGCGGTCCTCATGGGCAAGCGCACCGAGGTGCTGGCCTGGAACGCCTTCGGGCACGCCCTGGTGGGCAGCCACCTGCCGCCGGACAGCCCCGCGGACCCCTGCGCACGACCGAACATGACCCGGCTGCTCTTCCTCGACCCGGCGACGCGAGCGCTCTACCCCGACTGGGCCACGGAGGCCTCGCGGGCCGTCGCGTCGCTGCGCCTGCTGTCGGGACGCTTCGCCGACGACGCGCCGCTGGCCTCGCTGATCGGGGAGCTGAGCCTGAAGAGCCCCGAGTTCGCGGCGATGTGGGCCGAGCACCCCGTCGACAGCTGCATGTCCGGCACCAAGCGGATCCACCACCCCGTCATCGGGGAGGTCGAGCTGGACTTCGAGGTGCTGCTGGTGCCCGACGACTCGGGGCACCGGCTGCTCGCCTACACCGCTCCCCCGGCCAGCACGGCCGGGCTCGCGCTGGCACGGCTGTTCGCCAGCGACGTCGCCTAGGACAGGACGAGGCCGAACAGCGGGCTGTTCGGCGGCACCTTCTCCACCCGCAGCCGCGAGGCCTCCATCCGGGCGACCAGCCCGGCCAGGTCGTCGCGGTGCTGCATCTCGATGCCGACCAGGGCCGGACCGGTCTCGCGGTTGTTGCGCTTGGTGTACTCGAACAGGGTGATGTCGTCGTCGGGCCCGAGCACCTCGTCGAGGAAGCGGCGCAGCGCGCCGGGCTCCTGGGGGAACTCGATGAGGAAGTAGTGCTTGAGCCCCTCGAAGACCAGCGCCCGCTCGACGATGTCGGCATAGCGCGAGACGTCGTTGTTGCCGCCGGAGACGACGACCACGACCCGGCTGCCGGGCTGCAGCGCGCCGCCCACGGCGTCGAGGCGCAGGGCGGCCGGGGCGAGGGCCCCGGCGGGCTCGGCGATGATGCCGTCGGACTGGTAGAGGTCGAGCATCTCCACGCAGATCAGACCCTCCGGCACCGCGACGACCGAGAGGTCGACGGCCGCACGGGCCTGGGAGACGGCGGCGTAGGTCAGGTCCCCCACCCGTCGTACGGCGGCGCCGTCGACGAACGGGTCCACGGTCTCCAGCTCCACCGGGCCACCGGCGTCCAGGGCGGCCGCGAGGGAGGCGGCACCGAGCGGCTCCGCGGCGACGACCGCCGCGCCGGGCAGCCGCTCGGCGAGGACGGTCAGGCAGCCGGCGATCAGCCCGGCCCCGCCGACCGGCAGGACGAGCGCGTCGGGCTGCCAGCCCAGGGCCGCGGACTGGGCGAGGATCTCGGTCGCGACGGTGCCCTGGCCGGCGATGATCCCGGGGTGGTCGAAGGCGGGCAGCACGGTCGCCCCGGAGGCGGCCGCGAAGTCGGCGGCGGCGACCGCGGCGTCGTCGTACGCCTCCCCGGCGATGACGACCTCGACCTGCGCCCCGCCGAGCGCGGCCACGCGGTCGCGCTTCTGCCGGGGCGTGGTGCGGGGCAGGAAGATCGTGGCGTGCACGCCCGCGCGGGCGCAGGCGAAGGCGACGCCCTGGGCGTGGTTGCCGGCGCTCGCGCAGGTCACTCCCCGCGCGCGCTCCTCCGCGGACAGCCCGGCGAGCACCGTGTAGGCGCCGCGGGCCTTGTACGAGCGGACCGGGGTGAGGTCCTCGCGCTTGAGCCACACGTCCAGCCCGGTCAGGGCGGAGAGGCGGTCAGCGCGCTGCAGCGGGGTCGGGGGGATGACCGACCCGAGCAGCCCCGACGCCTGGTCGACGTCGGCGGCCGTGGGAAGCGGGCCGGACACCGTCAGCCGACGGTCGTGCCGGCCGAGCGCAGGTTCTCGCAGGCCTCGACGACGCGCGCGGCCATGCCGGCCTCGGCCGCCTTGCCCCACGCGCGCGGGTCGTAGGCCTTCTTGTTGCCGACCTCGCCGTCGACCTTGAGCACGCCGTCGTAGTTGCTGAACATGTGCGCGGCCACCGGACGGGTGAAGGCGTACTGGGTGTCGGTGTCGACGTTCATCTTCACGACGCCGTAGTCGACGGCCGCGCCGATCTCCTCCGCCGTCGAGCCGGACCCGCCGTGGAAGACGAGGTCGAAGGGCTTGGCGCCCTCGGCGAGACCCAGCTCCTTGACGACCGCGGCCTGCGCGTCGCGCAGGATCTCGGGGCGCAGCTTGACGTTGCCCGGCTTGTAGACGCCGTGCACGTTGCCGAAGGTGAGCGCGGTCAGGTAGCGGCCGTTCTCACCGGTGCCGAGCGCGCGCACGGTCGCCAGCGCGTCCTCGGGCGTGGTGTAGAGGTGCTCGCCCATGCCCCCGTCGACGCCGTCCTCCTCGCCGCCGACGACGCCGACCTCGATCTCCAGGATGATCCGGGCCGCAGCGGCCTTCGCCAGCAGCTCCTCGGCGATCTGCAGGTTCTCCTCCAGCGGTACGGCGGAGCCGTCCCACATGTGCGACTGGAACAGCGGCGCCTCACCGCGGGCGACCCGCTCGGCGGAGATGTCCAGCAGGGGGCGCACGAAGCCGTCCAGCTTGTCCTTGGGGCAGTGGTCGGTGTGCAGCGCGATGTTGACCGGGTAGCTCTTGGCCACCTCGGCGGCGTACGCCGCGAAGGCCACCGAGCCGGTCACCATGTCCTTCACGGTCGGGCCGGAGAGGTACTCCGCGCCACCGGTGGAGATCTGGATGATGCCGTCCGAGCCCGCGTCGGCGAAGCCCTTGAGCGCGGCGTTGAGGGTCTGCGAGGACGACACGTTGATCGCCGGGAAGGCGAAGGCTCCCGCCTTGGCGGCGTCGAGCATCTCGGCGTACTTCTCAGGGGTGGCGATGGGCATGCTGGCTGGCTCCTGCACGGGTCGGGTGGACGACTCGGCCAACCTACCGTGACAACCTCCCGGCGCTGGCCTGCGTATCCCCCCATGAGTGAGCATCGACCACGAGGGCCGGGAGGCAGACGTGCAGGACATCATCGAGCGGCTGGACGCCGAGCTGCGGGCGGCGCCCGCCGCGGGCTTCGAGATCGACCGGACGGTACGAGCCGGCCGGAGCGCCGTACGACGCCGCCGGGTCGCGGCGGGGAGCGCCACCCTGGCCGTGGCGCTGGCGGTCGGCGGGCTCGCCTGGACGCTCGCGCCGGGCGGGGACGCGGGAGCCGAGCGCGCGCCCGTGGCGACCGACCCGACCCCCACCACGAAGGCCCCGACGGCGCCCCCGACGCCGGCCGCACCGGCCTGGGCCGAGGACGAGCTGCTCCGCGTGGACGCCGAGGGGGCTGTCGAGCTGAACCCGGACGCCGACGTCGTCGAGCGCGCGGACCTCACGGCGGCGGACGGCACGGTCCACGAGATCTTCCAGCTCGGGCTGGGCGGACAGGAGTACTACGCACTCGTCGACGGCACCGGGTTCAGCACGCAGCCGCTGCCCGCGCAGGGCCTCACCCTGCGGGAGTGGGCCCGGCAGCTGCTCGACCTGGGCCGGGACGAGAGCGGCAGCAGCGCCGACCTGGCGTGGGTCACCATCGACGCGCGCTCGCGGGTGCGGCCCCAGCGCGGGGTCGACCTGGTCACGTCCCGGCCCGACCCCGGCCTCGGGGACTCCTTCGCCGCCGCGGGCGAGCCGACCGCCGTCGCGGAGGTGGTCCGCGACGGGGTGACCTACTTCCTCGCGGTGCGCCGCACCGCCGACGGCGACACCGAGGCCATCCCCTACCGCAAGGACGCCACGGTCCCCACGCTGGCGGCCTTCCTCTCCTACGCCCGCGAGCAGTACGCCACCAACGACGCCGGCGGCAGCGAGGGGCTGCGGTGAAGCGCGAGGACCGCGAGGCGGCGTACGTCGCCTTCGCCACCAGCCGCCGCGACCAGCTGCGCCGCATCGCCTACGGCATGTGCGGCGACTGGCACCGGGCCGACGACCTGGCGCAGACGACCCTCGTCAAGCTGTACGTCGCGTGGCCGCGGGTCGCGCGGCGCGGCACCGAGGACGCCTACGCCCGCCGGATCCTCCTCAACACCGCCATCGACGCCTCGCGGCGCGGCGCCGCCCGGGAGGTCCCCACCGAGACCCTTCCGGAGCGGCCGGCCCCGGCGGGCACGAGCGTGGAGGACCGGACCTCCCTGGTGGCGGCCCTGCAGACGCTGCCCCCGCAGCAGCGGGCGACCGTGCTCCTGCGGCACTGGGTGGGGCTGTCGGTCGCCGAGACCGCCGCCGAGCTGGGCATCGCCGAGGGCACGGTCAAGAGCCACACCTCGCGCGGCCTCGACGCGCTGCGGGAGGCGCTGACGGCCGCCGGGGCGTGAGGCTCAGCCGCGCCAGGCCTCGTCGCTGCCGAGGTCGGCGTGCTGGCGCACCCACGCGTGCATCGCGATCGCCGCGGCCGCGGAGGCGTTGATGGAGCGGGTCGAGCCGAACTGCGCGATCGAGAACGTCCCGTCGCACACCTCGCGCGCCCCCTCGGAGAGACCCGGCCCCTCCTGCCCGAAGAGGAAGCACACCCGCTCGGGGATCTCCATCGTCTCCAGGTGCGCGGAGCCGGGCAGGTTGTCGATGCCGAGCAGCGGCACGCTCCCCCGCCCGTCCGGGCCGGCCAGCCCGGCCAGGTGCTCGCGCAGGTCCGCGACCGTCGGGTGGTGGTGCACGTGCTGGTAGCGGTCGGTCACCATCGCCCCGCGCCGGTTCCACCGGCGGTTGCCGACGATGTGCACCTCGGCGGCGAGGAAGGCGTTCGCGGAGCGGACGATGGTGCCGATGTTGAAGTCGTGCTGCCAGTTCTCGATGGCCACGTGGAAGCCGTGGCGGCGGGTGTCGAGGTCGGCGACGATCGCCTCCAGCGACCAGTAGCGGTAGCGGTCCACGACGTTGCGGCGGTCGCCGTCGCGGAGCAGCTCCTCGTCGTACACCTCGCTGCCGGGGCCCTCCGGCCACGGACCCGGCCAGGGCCCGACACCCACCGGCGGCTGTCCGTGCGGCATCGGGTCGTACGGCGCCCGCTGCTCCCCATCCACGGATCGCACCCTAACCCCCACCTCGTTGGGCGACGACAGGTAGCGTGACGGCGTGAACTCGCTGGTCGCGACCCCCTTCGTCGTGCCGATGCTGCTGGGCATCAAGTGGCTCGACCCGGAGTGGTTGCAGCATGAATACGGCAACACCTTCATCTGGATCGCACTCGCGATCGTCTTCGTGGAGTGCGGCCTCTTCTTCCCGTTCCTGCCCGGCGACACCCTGCTGTTCGCGCTCGGGCTGTTCATCGCGGGGAGCAACACCACCGGCTACTCCGTCATCGGCATCTCCAACGAGCCCGTCGAGCTGGTCATCGCGATCGCGCTGCTCATCGTCGCCGCCTTCGCCGGCAACGTCGCGGGCTACGAGATCGGGCGCAAGCTCGGGCCCCCGCTCTACGAGCGCGAGGGCCGGATCCTGAAGAAGAAGTACTTCGACAACACCAGCGCGTTCTTCGACAAGCACGGCAACAAGGCGCTCGTGATCGGCCGCTTCGTGCCCTTCGTGCGCACCTACATCACCGTCGTCGCCGGCGTCACCGAGATGGAGCGGCGCCGGTTCTTCGTGTGGAGCGCCATCGGCGCCGTGCTGTGGGTCGTCTCGATCACCCTGCTCGGCTACTTCCTCGGCGCCGCGATCCCGGCGCTCGGCAACAACATCGACTACGTCACCCTCGCCATCCTCGCCTTCTCCGCCGTGCCGCTGGCCTGGGAGTGGTGGCGCCACAAGCGCCCCGCCGCCAAGCGCCGCCACGAGGCCGCGGCCGCGGATCCCGTCGTCGACGAGCGATGAGTCCGCGCTGATCCCCTGGTCTTCCCCGGCATCGGCACCACGACAGCAGGGAGCAAGCGATGGGCATCAACCTCAACCCGTACATCAACTGGCGCGGCCAGGCCCGCGAGGCGATGGAGTTCTACCAGTCCGTCCTCGGCGGTGAGCTGAGCGTCATGACCTTCGCCGACATGGGCGGCCCCGCGCGGGAGGCCGCCGAGAGGGACGGCGAGCTCGACTGGGTGATGCACGCGGCCCTGTCCGTGTCCGACTCCGTGCTCCTCATGGGCGCCGACCACCCCCAGCACGTCCCGGGCGAGCCGCAGACCCAGCAGGTCAGCATCAGCGGCCCCGCCGAGGACGGCGACACCCTCCGCGCCTGGTGGGACGGCCTGTCCGAGGGCGCCACCGTCCACCAGCCGCTCGAGCAGGCACCCTGGGGCGACTCCTTCGGCATGCTGAAGGACAAGTACGGCGTCGACTGGCTCGTCAACATCGCTGGGGAGCGGGCGGAGGGGTGAGCTCTTCGCGTGCTGCAGGAATCCCCGGTTAACCGGGGATTCCTGCGCTTCTCGGGGGTTGCAATGCCCGAGAAGCGCCAGTTTTGCGTACGCCGCGTGACTCCTGGGACGTAGGTGACGGTCCCGCTCAGGCCTGGGCAGCCGCCCGGGCCGCGTCCAGCTCGGCCTTGGTGAGGACCGCGCGGATCTCGAGCGCGACGTCCTCCAGCGGGTTCGCCTCCCCCGGGCTCCGGTCGATCGCACACACCACGGTCTCCACGACCGCGCCGCCGGCGCGCAGCGCGTTCGTCGCGTCCCGCACGGCGCCGCCGGTGGTGATGACGTCCTCGATCAGCACGATCCGCTTGCCGTCGTACGACGGGCCCTCGGCGAGCTTGGCGGTGCCGTACTCCTTGGCCTTCTTGCGCACGAACACGACCGGGATCCCCACGAGCTGGCTGACGGCCGTGGCGATCGGGATGCCGCCCATCTCCAGGCCGCCGAGCAGCTCGGCGTCACCGGGCAGGAGCTGGGCCACCTCGCGGGCGACGCGGGCCAGGAGCTGGGGGTCGGCCTCGAAGAGGTACTTGTCGAAGTACTCGTTGCTCACCTGCCCCGAGCGGAGGGTGAACTCGCCGGTCAGGCGGCAGGTGGCGTCGATGTCGGCGGCGAGGGCGGTGTCCGTGGTCGTCACGGGCTCAGGTTAGTGGGCGCACCGCCGCGAAGCCGGTGACCGTCCCCTGCAGCAGGGTGCCGTCGGGCAGGAACGTCCCGACCATCTGCAGGGTGTCGGAGGCCGGCCCGAGGCCGAGGAGGGTCCGGCTGAGCACCGTCCCGGTGCGCGGGTCGATCCGCACCAGGTGCCACGTGAGTCCGCCGGCCCCGCGCTCGACGGTGTAGATCACGTTCTCGGCCACCGACAGCTTCGGTACGGCGGCCGAGGCGACCGTGTTCGTCCACCGCGACCGGCAGCCGGTGCTGGTGACGTCGATGCGCTCCATGCCGCCGACGAAGGCCGCGGTGGCCGGGTCCGCTGCGCCGGCGCCGTCGGGGGTCGCCGGGTAGGGGTAGCCGTACGTGCTGGCGACGTACACCTGGTTGCGGAAGCCGATCGGGGAGTTCTCGGTGCCGCTGTTGGTGGTCCCGAGGAACGGGATCTTGCACACCTGCTGCCCGGTGCCGGTGCGGTAGACGAGGAGGTGCTCGCGCGGGCGTGCGTTGTCGGTCACCAGCACGTACTCGTTCCCGGTGCGCGGCCCGAAGAAGGTCGGGGTCGCGCCGGTGCCGTGGCTGAGCTGGCCGGGCTTGCGGGCGGGGCCGCGGTCGTAGGCCCGGCGCCAGACCTGGCCGATCGCACCGGGGCGGCCGGCGGCGTCGCGTGTCGCCCGGACGAGGTACGTCGCCCGGTCCGTCGCGACGACCATGCCGGCCGGTGCGGTGGAGATGGAGTTGGCGACGTGCTCGCCGGCGCCGAGGAGACGGAAGGCGACCCTGCCGGTGCGCGGGTCGGCGTACCCGGCCCGGCCCTGCGCGGTGCCGAACCAGACCAGCCCGTTGTAGCCGGGCGCGACCGTCGTCACGGCGTCGCAGGCGGCGGCCCCGCACGCCCGGGTGAACGCGGGCTTCAGGTCGATCGCGCGCGACTCCACGATCTCCCAGCCGCCGACGCTGGTCCGCCGGTGGGCGAGGAAGAGCAGCCGGCCGCTGCCGTCGACGGTGACGAGACGGTCGTGCTGGTCGAGGTAGGCGTAGACGCCGCCGAGCAGGCTTCCGGCCGTCAGGTGCTTGCGGGCCACGGGCAGCAGCGTCGTCGGGTCGATGATGTTCAGCGTCGGGCCCCGGTCGTAGTACTCCGTGCACAGCGCCTGGATGTAGCCGTCCGCGCCCGCGAGGATGGTCGGGCAGACCGACAGCAGCGGCAGGGTGGGCGCGGCGGCGGCCTTCGCGCCCGGACCGCGGTACGGCGTGGTGTCCGACGACGCCGGGTCGCCGTGCATCGTGGAGGAGCCCACCGGGCCGGCGTACGGGTTGACGGGCGGCTCGCCGGGGACCCGCTCCGCGGCCCTGCCGGAGGCGGGCAGCAGGGCGAGGACCAGGAGGGTGAGCGCGAAGGGGACGACGACGCGGAACCTGAACACGATTAACATCATCGACTTGATCGTCTAGCGCCGGGGAAGGCGTCCGGTCCGTGGCCTACGGTGGGCCCGTGCCTCCTGCAGCCCGACGCGTCGCCGGCATGGGCCCGACGATCTTCGCCGAGATGTCCGCCCTCGCCGTCCGCACCGGCGCCGTCAACCTCGGCCAGGGCTTCCCCGACACCGACGGGCCGGCCGCGGTCCTCGACGCCGCGAGCGCCGCCCTGCACGGCGGCGCCAACCAGTACGCCCCCGGCATCGGCATCCCCGCCCTGCGGCAGGCGATCGCCCGCCACCAGCAGCGGCACTACGGCATCGAGCTCGACCCCGACACCCAGGTCACCGTGACGACCGGGTGCACCGAGGCGATCGCCGGCGCCCTGCTCGGCCTCGTCGACCCGGGCGACGAGGTGGTCGTGCTCGAGCCGTACTACGACTCCTACACGGCGATGATCGCCTTCGCCGGCGGCGTACGACGCCCGGTGACCCTGCGCGCACCCGACTTCCGGCTCGACCCGGCCGAGCTCGAGGCCGCGGTCACGCCGCGGACCAAGCTGATCCTGCTCAACAGCCCGCACAACCCGACCGGACGGGTGCTCGACGCCGCCGAGCTGGGCGCGGTCGCCGACGTCGCGCGCCGCCACGACCTGCTGGTCGTGACCGACGAGGTCTACGAGCACCTCACCTTCGACGGCCGCCCGCACGTGCCGCTCGCGACCCTGCCCGGGATGGCCGAGCGCACGCTGAGCCTGTCCAGCGCGGGCAAGTCGTACTCGGTCACGGGCTGGAAGGTCGGCTGGGCGACAGGCCCCGCCGCCCTCGTCGGTGCCGTCACCGCGGCCAAGCAGTGGCTGACCTTCACCTCGGGCGCGCCGCTGCAGCCGGCCGTGGCGACCGCGCTCGACGAGCAGGGCGAGTTCCCGCTGCGCCTCGCGGCCGACCTCGCCGCGCGCCGCGACGAGCTGGTCGCGGGGCTGCGCGAGGCCGGCCTGAGGACGTACCTCCCCGAGGGCACCTACTTCGCCACCACCGACGTCAGCGACCTCGGCTGGGCCAGCGGCGGGGAGTTCTGCCGCGCACTGCCCGAGCGCGCGGGGGTGGTGGCGATCCCCTCGGAGGTGTTCTACGACGACCCGGACGCGCCGGGCGCCGGACGCCACCTGGTCCGCTGGGCGTTCTGCAAGCGGCCCGCGGTGATCGCGCAGGCCGTCGCGCGGCTCGCTGCCGCGGACCTCAGCGCCTGACGGCGCGCCGCAGCCGGTACCACGCCGCGACCTCCGGCCGCAGCAGCAGCCAGGTGCCGGTGCCGACCGCCAGGGCGAACACCAGCAGCGGCGGCAGGCTCAGCGCCATCACCAGGCACAGCACGCCCGCGCACACACCGGACACGGCGAGCACGACGCGCGCCCACTCCTGGCCCGCGAAGGCCAGCCCCGCCAGCACCAGCGCCACCAGGCTCCACAGCACCACCCCGCTCGCCACGACCGTCATCGCCGTGACCAGCTCGGCATCGGACAGGCCCGTCGAGTCCATCACCTCGGGCTGCTGCTCGCGCAGGTCGGCGAAGAGCCGCTCGTGCTCGAGAGCCACCGCCACCGCCGTCAGCGCCGCGCCGAGCGCGGTGATGCCGGCCAGCACCCAGGTCAGCACGCACGCCGAGACCAGGGCACCCGGCCGTCGTACGGCGAGCGGGCGGTCCGGCGGCAGTCGGTAGCCGGCCGCAGGGGGTCCGGCGGGGCGGGAGGGATCCGCGGGATGGGCGGCCTCGGCGGGACTCGCCGGGCCGGGCGGCGCCGAGCCCTGCGGCGGTGCGGTCGGGCTGCCCGAGCGCAGCGCCGCGACCCGCTGCTCACGGCGCTCCTCGTGCCGCTGGGCCCACGGGCGCCCGGCGTACCAGTCCCGGGTCGGCTGGGCCCACAGCATCCCGACGCCCGCCACAGCGAGGATGCCGAGCGGCGTCCCGGCGACGAGCGCCCCGACCAGCAGCAGGGGCGCGAGGATCGCGAGCGCCACCCGCGCCGACGCGGAGCGCCGGAAGACCTGGTAGCCGAGGATGGCCGCGGCCGCCGCGGCGCCCGCGCCGACCATGCACAGCACCCGGATCGTGGTCAGGATGTCGTCGACCGACATCCCCTCGACGTTGTTGCGCGCCACCCAGCGCTCGACGCCCTCGCGCACCTCGAGGGTGTGCAGGCCGGCCACCCGCTCCCAGGCGGTCGCCACCAGCAGGATCGACCCCGCGATGATCAGGACCCCCGCAAGCGTGGCCTGACCAGGTCGCGCCTGCTGCTCGCTCATGGCCCCATTCCACCAGACGGCCCCACACGTCACACGACCCGGCCTTTCCTGGTGCTTCCTGGGCGTTGCATTGCCCAGGAAGCGCAGGAATCCCCGGTTAACCGGGGATTCCTGCACCCGCCGGCCTCACACCGCCAGCACCAACCCGTCCTCCCCACGCTCCACCGTCACCGCACCCCCGTCGGTGACCTCGCCCGCGATGAGCAGGCGGGCCAGCGGGTCGCCGATGGCGGTCTGGATGAGCCGGCGCAGCGGCCGGGCGCCGTACGCCGGGTCGTAGCCGACGTCGGCCAGCCAGGCCCGCGCCTCGGGCGTCACCGCGAGGGTGATCCGCCGGGCGGCGAGCCGGGACTCCAGGGACCGGAGCAGCAGGTCCACGATGTGCGCCAGGTCGTCGCGGGTCAGCGCGTCGAAGGTGACGATCTCGTCGAGCCGGTTGAGGAACTCCGGCTTGAAGGCCTGCCGGACGACGCCCAGCACGGACTCCTTCTGCACCTCCGGTGACAGGGCGGGGTCCACGAGGTACTGCGAGCCCAGGTTGGAGGTGAGGATCAGGATCGTGTTGCGGAAGTCGACCGTGCGGCCCTGGCCGTCGGTCAGCCGCCCGTCGTCGAGCACCTGCAGCAGGATGTCGAAGACCTCGGGGTGCGCCTTCTCGACCTCGTCGAGCAGGACGACCGAGTACGGGCGCCGGCGCACCGCCTCGGTGAGCTGGCCGCCCTCGTCGTAGCCGACGTAGCCCGGAGGGGCGCCGACGAGCCGCGCGACGGAGTGCTTCTCGGCGTACTCGCTCATGTCGATGCGCACGATCGCCCGCTCGTCGTCGAACAGGAAGTCGGCGAGGGACTTCGCGAGCTCGGTCTTGCCGACACCGGTCGGGCCGAGGAAGAGGAAGGACCCGGTCGGACGGTTCGGGTCGGAGATCCCCGCCCGCGCCCGTCGTACGGCGTCGCTGACCGCGCGCACGGCCTCGGCCTGCCCGACCAGGCGGGCCCCGATGACCTGCTCCATCTCGAGCAGCTTGGCGGTCTCGCCCTGCAGCAGGCGTCCGGTCGGGATGCCGGTCCAGGCCTCGACGACCTCGGCGATCTGCGAGGCGCCGACCTCCTCGCCGACCAGCTTCTCGCCGGCGGCGACGGAGTCCTCGGCGGCCTCGACGGCCTTGATCTGCTGCTCCAGCGCGGGGATCTGCCCGTAGAGGATCGCGCTGGCGGCACCGAGGTCGCCCTCGCGCTGCAGCCGGTCGGCCTCGATGCGGAGCTGGTCGAGCTGGCGGCGCAGCGCGCCCTCGCCCTCGAGCTCGGACTTCTCCCGCTCCCAGCGGGCCTCGAGCCCGCGCAGCTCCTCCTCCTTGTCGGCGAGGTCGGCGCGCAGCACCTCCAGCCGCTCCCGCGAGGCGTCGTCGGACTCCTTCGCGAGCGCGAACTCCTCCATCTTGAGCCGGTCGACCTGGCGGCGGAGCTGGTCGATCTCCTCCGGGGAGGACTCGATCTCCATCCGCAGTCTCGAGGCGGCCTCGTCGACGAGGTCGATCGCCTTGTCGGGCAGCTGCCGGCCGCTGATGTAGCGGTCGGACAGGGTCGCGGCGGCGACCAGCGCGGCGTCGGTGATCCGGACGCCGTGGTGCGCTTCGTACTTCTCCTGGATGCCGCGCAGGATCTGGATGGTGTCCTCGACGGAGGGCTCACCGACGAAGACCTGCTGGAAGCGGCGCTCCAGGGCGGGGTCCTTCTCGATGGACTCGCGGTACTCGTCGAGGGTCGTCGCGCCGATCATGTGCAGCTCGCCGCGGGCCAGCATCGGCTTGAGCATGTTGCCGGCGTCCATCTGGGAGTCGCCGCCGGCGCCCGCGCCGACGACGGTGTGCAGCTCGTCGATGAAGGTGATGACGCGGCCCTCGGACGCGCGGATCTCGTCGAGCACGGCCTTGAGCCGCTCCTCGAACTCGCCGCGGTACTTCGCCCCGGCGACCATCCCCATCAGGTCGAGGGAGAGCACGCGCTTGCCCTTCAGCGAGTCCGGTACGTCGCCGGCGACGACCCGCTGCGCGAGCCCCTCGACCACGGCGGTCTTGCCCACGCCGGGCTCGCCGATGAGCACCGGGTTGTTCTTCGTGCGCCGCGACAGCACCTGGATCACCCGCCGGATCTCCTGGTCCCGGCCGATGACCGGGTCCAGCTTGCCCTCCTCGGCGGCGGTGGTGAGGTCGACGGAGTACTTCTCCAGCGCCTCGTACGTCGACTCGGCGTCCTGCGACGTCACCCGCCGGTTGCCGCGCACGGCGCCCAGCGACTCACGCAGCCCGTCGGCGCTCAGCCCGGCGTCGGTGAGCACGCTCTGGGCGCTGGACTCGACGGTGGCGAGGGCGATGAGCAGGTGCTCGCTGGCGACGTACTCGTCCTTCATGGAGCGGGCGAGGTCGAGCGCCGCGGCGAGCACGCGGGTCAGCGCGGCGGAGCCCGTCGGCTGCTGCACGGTCGCGCCGCTGGCGCGCGGCAGGGCGTCGCGCGCGGCGGAGGCCGCGTGCACGAGCGCGGGCACGTCGACGCCCGACTTGGCGACCAGGTGGGCGGCGGTGCCGTCCTCCTGGAGCAGCAGGGCGACGAGCAGGTGCACCGGCTCGACGGTGGTGTTGCCGGCCGTGGTGGCGGCGAGCTGCGCGGCCTCGATCGCCTCGCGGGCGCGCGTGGTGAACTTGTCGGCCCCGAACTGGCTCATGTGCGTCAGTGTCTCCTGTGTCTGTGGGTGGATCGCGTCATTGACCCAACGCGCGAAAAGTTGAGTCTGTTCCACTCAACTTTGGCATTTTCCCGCTGCGCCAGGACACCTTCGGCTCCCGGCGGTTTCGAACACCCACCCCGATGGGTAGGCACCCCGATCATGCGGACGCGCCCCCAGCGTCCGCCACGGACTCGGGACGAGGACAGGCCATGGTCGACGCAGACGTGCTGGCGAGGTTCGACGGGTTGTACGCCCGGATGGGCGAGTACCGGCGAGCCGCCATCGACGCCGCCATGAAGGAGGCGGGCTGGGTGGTCGACGGCGACTCCTACACCTACCCGGACACCCTGTCGACGTACACCGTGGAGCGGCCCGGCCCCGACGGCGAGGGCGGCGGCCACGGGACGTGGAGCAACGACCTCCCCCAGACCGGGGAGATCGACAAGACCGGCGAGTTCGCGTCGGTGCGCGCGCGGTGCGACGCGATCTGGAGCAGCTGGCTGCAGAACAACGTCGACCAGGCCACGGCCGAGAAGGCCGTCAACGCCCTGGCCGACGCGCACGCGGTCATCGCGGCCGAGGGCACCGTCATGAACGGCAACAGCACCGGCACCGGACTCATCGCCGCGGAGTACGACGACCTCGAGTCCCTCATGAACAACTACGACATCTCCGGCGGTCTCTTCGACGCCTTCCGCTCCCAGTTCCTGCTCCGGCTCCGGCCGGTGAGCGACAGCATCGCGGGCCTGCTCATCAAGGTGGGCGGCGCCGCGACCGCCGAGCTGGGGCTGTGGGCCGAGCAGAAGTGCGCCGCGGTGATGCTGTTCGAGGACAGCCTCGCCAAGCTGAAGGCGACCACCACCTCCAGCAACGCGGACTGGAGCGTGTTCTTCAAGATCACCGGGTGGGCGATCGCCGGAACCGCCGCCTTCGTCAGCGGCGGCCCCGCGGGGGTCGCGCTCGGTGCGCTCGGCGTGGCCAACACGGTGCTCGCCGACGTGACGAAGACGACCGTCGCCGCGCCGGCCGCGAAGTACTCCTCGATCATGTCGACCGTCGAGAGCGCCAAGCAGAACCTGGTGTCGGCCATCGACACCGAGCTCGACGCGATCATCGGCAACTGCAACAGCGTCGCGAACATCGGCGAGACCGGCCCGAACACCCAGGCCCGCTACCAGATCGACAACCCCGCCACCACGAACGTGCACGAGGGAAGCCTGCACGTCACCGACGGCTCGCAGCTCGCCGAGGGAATCTCGTTCCAGCTCTCCCAGGTCCAGCGGATCTGGACCGCGATCCTGCCGAACGTGGTCGCGAACCTCACCAACTGCAACGCCCAGATCGCCAAGGCGGAGTACCCCCGCGCCGGGTTCTACTGCCTCGGGCTGCCGACCTCGAACGACGGCACCGCGCTGGCGTCGTACGACAACGCGATCGGGCTGCTCATCGACCTGGTCAACCTGCTCAAGCAGGACACCGGCAACGCCGCGGAGAACCTCCAGCTCGGCGTCGCCGACCTCAACGCGCAGGACAGCTCCTCGCAGGCCGCCCTCGACGCGCTGCAGGCCCGGATCCGCGACCAGCAGCAGCACACGCCGTGGGACGGCGTGGACGACCACCACCACCAGCCGGGCGACGAGGTGCACCACCCGCCGCCGGTGTGGCCGCGGCACGGGCCCCAGCCGGTCTGACGGCGCGGGCGGCACGGGCCGCGCTCAGCCCTCGAGGTCCGGCGGCGCCTCGTGCTCGGGCAGGCTGTCGCTGGCGGCCGTCTCCTCGTCGACGAGGGCCAGCTTGCAGAACTCCTCACCGAACGGGGTGAGGTGGATGCTGCGTCGGACGACCTTGGCGAACTTCACCGAGTGCAGCGCGGCCAGCACGTCCGGCTGCGCCTCGAGCACCTGGTACTCCATGTGGTCGTGCACCGGCTCCCGGGAGAACCAGACCAGGCCGAGCCGGAACAGGTTGTTGAGGTACGACGGCACCTGCTCCAGGTAGCGCAGGCCGGCCCGGGGCCCGACCATGTTCAGCCCGGGCGCGATGAGCTGGCTGCTGACGACGCCGATCGGGCCGCCGGTGCGCACGTCCACGCTCGGCTGCGGGCCGTTGCGCAGCAGCATCACCAGGATCCGGGCCTCGTCGGGCGCGAGCTCGTCGAGGATCCGGTCGAAGGCGGGGTGCCGGTCGTCCTGGCTCCACACGTCGCGAGACTTGGCGAGCAGGTCGTTGCCGCGCTCGCGCAGGCTCTGCGGGCGACTGGCCGTGACCCGGCCGTCGACCACGGGCGTCGCCAGCGGCTCGCGTCGCTCGGAGCCGCCCAGCGACTCCCCCGCCCGCAGCAGCGCGGTCGCGACGGGGACGCCGCCGGAGACCTGGCGGGCGACCTCACCGAGCGCGCCGACGTACGACGTGACGTCGCGGATCAGCGAGGCGGCCTCGTCGCGGTTCGTGACCGCCTTGCCCACGCGCAGCCAGTTGCGGGTGGTGGTGCGCACGCCCCACCCGGCCGTGTGCAGCGCGGCGGAGCCCGCGACCCGGGCCAGCCCGGGCAGGGACTCGGCGACGGCCGGGCCGGTCAGCGCGGGCAGCCGCGGCAGCCCGTCGTTGTCGAGGTCCTCAGTCATGCCAGCCTTCCGCTCACGGGGGGAACCCGGGGATCCAACCCCAATTGAAGAACCCCAGGTGCAGGATGCCACCGGCGGCCCCCATCACGGCGCCGTGGGCGTAGAGCATCCACTCGTCCTCCTTGATGGCGGCCCGCATCATCTCGACGAAGTCCTTGGGCGGCAGCTCCTTGGTACGCCGCGCGATCAGCACCCGGATCTTCTCCGACTGCTGCCGGCTGAACTCCGCGTCCCGGAAGGGCGTGATCGTCCGGCCGACCGCCTCCAGGGCGAAGGACTCCTTGATGCTGTCGTAGCGCCGCCCGCCCATCGCCACGTTGACCGCGCCGCGCAGCGGGCCGGCGGCCTTGTCGATCGCCGGACGCATGGCCGTGGCGATCATCTGACGGGTGCGGTCGCCGCGCGGACCGTCCATGAGGAAGTCGCCGATCCGCTCGAGGGTGATGACGTCCTCGGCGATGATCCGGGCGTAGACCTCGGCGCACTCCGCCTGGCGACGCAGGAACAGGCCCTGCACCTTGATGCCGAGGATCCGCTTCTCCTCCGGCGGGTCGAAGATCAGCCACATGCCCAGCAGGTTGGTCGTCCAGCCGACGACGACGCCGAGGATCGGCAGCAACCACTGCTGGTGCCAGGTCTGGTCGATGATCGCGACCGGGATGCCGAGCAGGAAGCCGAAGATGAAGCCGAAGGCGACCATCAGGTTGAGCTCGCGCTGGCCGACGTCCTTGAACACCCGGACGACGAGGTCCGGGTTGGCCCGGAAGTGGTCGATCACCATGATCTTCGGGTCGAGGAGCTGGTCGATGTGGACGCCGATCTCGTCGGTGATCGTCTTGACGACACCCGGCAGCTGGGCCTGGACCCGGTCGATGACGGCCTGGCGCACCGGCTTCGGCAGGTCGCGCCACAGCCGTGGGTGCTCGCGCATCATCACGTCGTCGACGAGCGCCGGCAGGTCGGGGCGGAACACGTTGACGATGTGCTCGGCGATCTGGTCGGGCTCGAGCTGGGCGTAGAACTCCGCCGGGGTGCCGAGCTTCGCGATCACCTTGTCGACGGCGATGCTGCCCATCTTCGCGGCCCGGGCCGGCACGATCCCCTGCCAGCCGAAGCCGCCGTCCATCCAGCCCGGGATCTCCTGCAGCTTGCGCGGCAGGATGCCGGCGACCTCCTTCAGCCCCGGCACCCGGAAGCCCCAGAAGCCGACCGGCTTGAAGAGCATCCACAGGCCGGACCAGTTGATCAGCCAGCCCACGATCCCGGTGAAGAACGGGATCGACACGAAGGCGAACCAGTCGACGTGGTCGGCCCAGTCCCTGAGCCAGTCCAGCGCTGCGTCCACGTGCACCTCTCGTCCCGTGAGTACCGCCGTGCCCCCATGCCACCAGCCGGTCCCGACGGGCTGAGGTTAATGCCTCCTGTGGCGAACAGCACAGGGATCTCAGGTCACGGTGTCGCAGGAACCAGCCGTACGTCGTCCTCGAGGCGCCCGAAGTCCCCGAAGGGCCGGATCCGGAACGAGATCCGCGCCTTCACCTGGTCGGCCGCCACGAAGCCGAAGGTCCGCGAGTCGTCGGAGCCTCCCCAGTTGTCGCCGACCACCCAGTAGTGCCCGTCCGGCACGGTCACCCAGCCCGGCTCGGTGGTGCCCTGCACCGTCGTCCCGTCCGCGGCGCAGCACGGCTGGGTCTTGGCGCCGACCCGGCCGGCCCAGGTGGGGTTGTCGACGACGTACTCCCGGTCGGAGCCCGCCGGCCGCACCCGCACGACGGGCGCCGTGCCGTCCGCGTCCGCGCGGACCCGGTCGCCGGGCATGCCGATCACCCGCTTGACCAGCGGGATCTCGCGGTCCCCCAGGGTGGTCTCGACGATGTCGAACCGGGCGACGTCGTCGCTGCCGAAGGGGTTCACCAGCAGCCTGTCGCCGTCGGCCAGGGTCGGCTCCATCGAGTGCCCGGACACCCGCACGGAGAAGGCCAGCGCGGCGATGACGACGAGCACGGCGGCGAAGAAGAGCACCAGCGCGGTGACGCCCAGGGCGGTGCGCAGCCAGGGGCGCCGGGCGGCTCGATGGGACACGGCCGGAACGGTACGTGATCGGGTCCTCATCGGCAGCGATCCGGGGCACCTGAGGAAACAATCCGTGACGAGGTGTCGCGCACACCCGGAGATATGTGTCACACTCCGTCACGCTTGGCCTAGAGGCATGGGGATGCGGCCAGCGTTCCGCCGCCGGTTCGGGAGGGATCGGCGGATGCCTTTTGGGAGGGAAGTTCACCATGCACGAAAAGGGAATGGGCCGGACCCGTCTGGGCCGGTTCGCCGCAGTCACCGTCCCCGCCTCGCTGCTCGCAGCGGGTCTGGGTGTCGCGATGCTGCAGGGAATGGTCGGCGCGGTGCTCGCGTCGGCCGACGGATTCACGCTCAACAGTGACCGGATCACCAGCGACGGCCTGAAGGCGCGCACCGGCGCGGCCAACGTCGCCGGGGGCAACCAGGCCACGATCTACGCCGAGACGGGGTCGAACACCAACGCCAGCGGCATCGAGGTCGTCACGCCCAACGTGACGATCCCGCTGCTCAACCTGCCGGCGCACCTCGAGGTGAAGTCCACCGACACCACCATCGCCCTCGGCTCGGTCGGGCTCAACGCGAAGACCCTCACCACCCCCGACGGAGCGAAGCTCGGCACCACCACCATCGGTGTCGCGCAGTCCGAGGCGGGCTTCGCGAACAAGGACGCGTCCAGCGGCTACGTCGGCGACGCGTTCGCGCTGACCAGCTCCTCGGCGGACCTGCCGAACGTCAACGCGAAGGCCTACGCGATCACGCTGCAGAGCCTGGACCTCGACAACCTGTCGCTGTCCGTCGCGCTCGGCAACTGATCGCCGCACGCTGCTCCCCGGCGCCCGGGTCCGCTCCCGCCCGACGCCGATGAATCCTCGCTCCACGGAGGCGCGCGCACCCCTGCGCGCCTCCGTGGGCACCACCCCTGTTGCGTAGGGACACCTCATGACCGACCTGATCGAACCCGTCGACGTCGCCGGCACCGCCGCCCGCGTCGAGACCACCGGGACCACCCCCACGACCACCACGACCACCCCCACGACCGCCTCGGCCGCCCCCGGCGACCGCGCGTCGTTCCTGACGCGGTCCCGGGTGCGCTTCGCCCGCTTCCGCCGCACCCGCCCGTTCTGGGGCGCGCTCGTCCTGCTCGGCGGCTCCTGGTTCATCGCCAGCCCGCTGCTGGGCGAGAGCCTGGAGTTCTACACGACCGTCGGCGTCCGCAGCATCACCCCGCTGCTCATCGCCGGCGGCATGGCCGCGGCGGCCGTCGTCTCCGTCGTCGCCCCGGCCCAGCGCCACTTCCCCGCGATCGTCGCGATGATGCTCGCCGTCGCCTCCCTGCCGCTCGCCAACCTCGGCGGCTGGCTGGTCGGCATGGTGCTGGGCATCGCCGGCGCCGGGCTGGTGTTCGCGTGGGCGCCGTACACCGACAAGCAGCTGGCGCGCTTCGCCGAGCGCGACGCTCGCCGGACGGCGCGTCGCGCCGCGCGGCGGGCCGCCCGATGACCAGCCGGAGCCTCGGCGTGCTGGCGCGCGCACGGAGGGAGGCGGCCCACCGGGCCGTTGCGATGGCCGCGCAGGCCGAGATCCGGCGGGGCACCCGCCGGCGAGCGCTGGTGCCGCTCGCCGGCGGGTTCGCGGCACTCATCGCGATGTTCCAGCTCGTGAGCAGCAACGTGCTGGCCGTGAACTTCACGACGTCCAACCAGGAGTTCCAGCTCTACTCGAACTACCTCCAGGGTGCGCAGGCCGCCGGCTTCCTGTCGACCAACGACACGGCCACCGGCACCGACAACGGCGTCGCCGAGCTGGGCATCCGCTCCGCCAAGCTCGCGGGCCTCTGCGCGATCGCGCACGAGCAGGTCCCGGTCGTCGGTGAGGTGACCTTGATGATCCTCGCCGGCGTCCCGGTGAAGAGCGCCTTCAACACGGCCAGCAACACCACCACCGACGGCGCCGGCAACCCGTTGACGTACGACGCCAACGGCCTGCTCACCGGCGGCAACCACATCACGGCGAGCAACCTGTTCATCAACTCCCGCTCGCTCAACGGCTTCGGCAACCTGATCAGCGGCATGAACCTCGGCCAGAGCGCGAACACCGTCAGCACGACGGCGGGCATCACCTGGCCCACCGGGCAGACCCAGCCCGACGCGGGTGACTTCGGCCTGACCGTCGACCGGATCAACGTCGGCGGGCTCGGGGGCGACACCTACGGGATCAACCTGCAGGGGGCGATCACCCTGCCGAACCTGAAGATCAAGGTCGTGCCGGGCCACAAGACGCAGGCCGACTGCCCGACCCAGGCGGCCGGCCAGTGACCGGCGGGCTGCTGGGCCGGCTCGCCTCCGCGGCGGGGTGGTTCCGCGCGTTCCGTCGTACCCGGCCGTTCTGGGGCGGGCTGTGGTGCATCGCCGCCGGCGCGTGGATCATCCGCTCGATGTTCTTCTCGTTCGTGCTCGCGGTCAGCGGCGGGTGGAGCTACTCCGCCGGCTACATCCTCGGCGGGGGTCTGGTCCTCTTCGGCCTGGTGTCCTGGTTCGCGCCGCACTACCGCTCGCTGCTCGGGATCATGGCGGTCCTGCTCTCCCTGGCGGCCTTCGTCGCGGCCAACCTCGGCGGCTACCTCGTCGGCTCGGTGCTCGGCATCGTCGGCGGCTCGCTGGTCTGGGCATGGGGCGAGAAGGCACCGCGGCGTGCCCGGGGCGGTCGGCGCCGGGCCGGCGCGGCGGCCCCCACGGCCTCGTGACGCTCTCCGTCGGACGCCAGCGCTGGCTGGTGCTCCTGGCCGTGCTCGCGCTCGCCGCGGCCGCCGTGCTGCTCCCGCGCACGGGCGACCGGGCCCTCGGCCAGGCGCAGAGCGCGGCGCACCAGCCCTTCGCCTGCGACCAGCCCGGGAGCTCCGACCCGCAGCAGCGTCGTCAGGAGATCCAGCTCGACAACGGCGCGGGCGACTTCAACGCCTCGGGGCGGATGTACCCCTGCCTGGCCGGCGTGCGCTGGCACCTGCAGTCCGGCAACGTCGCCACCTCGGACCCGAACGCCGCGATCGGGCAGATCCGCACGGCGTACGGCCGCAAGTTCCCCGGCACCGTCTACTACGCAGCGGCCGGCTCGCGCACCGACCTCTACCAGGTGGCGTTCAGCGGGCTGCAGTTCTGCACCGGCGACACCACCCCCGTCGGCGCCTGCCCGGCCGCGGGCACCACCGACATCCAGCTGTACGGCGACAGCGCGGACGCCCCCGCCCCCAAGCCGGCCGCCAACTACCGGCTCACCATCGACCCCGACCAGGCGATCACCATCGGCGGCCCGGGCGTGTGGACCGAGGTGCTCGCGACCGGCGAGAGCTCCTTCACGGTCCCGGTCGCGCAGCTGCCGACCGCCACCCACCTGGCCTGCGGCCTCGTCGGCGGCACGGCCCGCGGCGGCTTCCTCGGCATCGGCGGCACCTGCGAGCTGAGCGCCTCCGACTTCGCCGGAGGGCTCGCGCAGTGGCTCGGCGGCGGCAAGGACTACACGCTGCTCGGCATCAACCTCGACCTCTACTACCTGGTCACCCACCGGGAGAACGCCAGCGACCCCTACACGCAGATCCCGGTCGACGGCTCCGGCAACCCGCTCAACTCCATCCAGCTCCCCAACACGACGATCTCGGTGAGCTGATGACGAACGTCCGCCTCGGAACCCGCTGGCGCCGGATGGCCGGCCTGCTCGGCGCCGGCCTCGGCAGCCTCGGCGTGCTCGCCACGCTGACCTGGAACCAGGCCCTCGGCTTCGACGCCACCCTGGTCATCCAGGACGGCAACGCCACCTTCTCCTCGTCCCAGATCACCGCGGACGACGCCGCCTTCGGGATGGCGCCGGTGCGCCTGGGCAACGGCACCTGGAAGAACCTGCTGCGCGCCGGCTTCGCCAGCGCCAGCCTCGACGGACTGTGCGTGTCGAAGACGGAGACGGTCGTCGGCGGCATCAAGTACACGCTCAAGCTCACCGCCGGCGACGGGGGCGCGGGGCTGGAGACGAAGGCCGCCAACGCGGCGCTCGACGTCACCAGCCTGCGCGGGGCGGGGATCAACCTCCAGGGCAGCACGCAGCTCGGCCAGGCCACGACCGACCTGACCACGGCGCCCGGCGCCGCGCCCTATCTCGCGAACCCGTTCGGCGTCCCCTCGACGTACGACGGCGGGTGGTTCGGGCCCGGCACGACCGGCCCCCAGGCGTACTCCGGCACCGGCAACGGCGGTCACGTCAACGGCCAGGGCTACACCGGGATCGACGCCACCCGCGGATCGCTGACGAACGTCTACGGCCAGCTGTGGCAGGCACAGGTCACCGGCAACATCACGCTGCCGAACCTGCGGATCAAGGTGTACCCGTTCAAGGACGACATCGGCTTCAACGCCAACGGCAGCCAGAACGCCACCCCGGACGGGATCGACGACCGCTCCTGCTGGGCCGAGGCCAAGCAGGGGACCTACCCGCGCTGACGCCGCCAGACGACCATCGCCTGGCCGGCCGACGGCTGCGGCAGCGCGGGCAGCCGTGCCGGCGGGGTCGCCGGGCGCGCCGCGAGCGCCTGCCGCAGGGCGTCGTGCGTCGCCTCGAGCTCGGCGACGAGCTCGGCGTTGCGGGCCCGCAGCGCGGTCACGGTGTTCTCGAGGTCGAGGATCCGCTTGACGCCCTCGATGCCGATGCCGGCGGCGGTGAGGTCGGCGATCTCCCGCAACCGCTCGATGTCGCGGTAGGAGTAGCGCCGACCGCCCCCGCCGGTGCGACCGGGCGTGATCAGACCGACCCGTTCGTAGGTGCGCAGGGTCTGCGGGTGCAAGCCGCTGAGCTGGGCCGCCACGCTGATGACGAAGACCGACTCGTCGTCACCGGGCGGCCCCTGCGGAGGCAGGCCGGGCATCACGACACGTCCTGCCGTCGCTCGCTCCGCTCCCCCGCCGCGTCGCCGTAGAGGCCGGCGCGCAGCGCGCTGCCGGACGTGGCGGCGGCGTACGCCTCGAGGGCGGCCTTGGCCTCGGCGTCCAACGTCGCGGGCACCTGGACCTCGACCGTGGCGAGCAGGTCGCCCCGCTTGTCGCCCTTGGCCGCTCCCTTGCCGCGGATCCGGAAGGTGCGGCCGTTGGGCGTGCCCGCGGGCACCTTCAGGGTGACCGGTGCACCGCCCATGGTCGGGACCTTGATCTCCGCGCCGAGCGCGAGCTCGGGGAAGGAGACCGGTACGTCGACGGTCAGGTCGTCGCCCTTGCGGCCGAACACCCGGTGCCCGGTGACCTTCACGGTGACGTAGAGGTCGCCGGCCGGGCCGCCGTTGACGCCCTGGCCGCCCTTGCCGCGCAGCCGGATCCGCTGGCCGTCCTTGACCCCGGCCGGGATCTTGGCCTGGATGGTCCGGGTGGCCTGGCCGGTGCCGGAGCCGTGGCAGGTGGGGCACGGGTCGTCGTACACGAGCTGCCGGCCGCCACAGGCGGGGCAGGTCTCGTTCATCGAGAACGCACCCCCGACCGAGGCGGTCACCATGCCGGTGCCCTCGCACACCGGGCAGGCGTGCGGGCGGGTGCCCGGCTTGCCGCCGGTGCCGTGGCAGGTCGGGCAGGCACCCTCGGAGCTGATCCGCAGCGCGACCGTCACGCCCTCGAGCGCCTCGGTGAAGCCGATCGTCGCCGTCGTCTCCAGGTCGGCGCCCCGCTGCGGGCGCGGTGCCCGCCGGCCGGCGCCGAAGCCACCGCCGAACAGGTCGCCGAAGAGGTCGCCGAAGCCACCACCCCCGCCGGCCCGGTCGCGGAGCAGGTCCTCGACGTTGACGTTGCCGCCGCCGGCGTACCCGCCGCCGCCGAAGCCCGACGGGAAGCCGCCGCGGCTGAACATCTCGCGAGCCTGGTCGTACTTCTTGCGCTTGTCGGCGTCGCCGATGACGTCGTAGGCCTCCGCCACCGCCTTGAACTTCTCGTGCTTGGCGGTGTCGTCGGGGTGCGAGTCGGGGTGGTTGGCGCGCGCGAGCTTGCGGTAGGCCTTCTTGATGTCGTCCTGCGACGCGTTCTTCGCGACGCCGAGCTCCTTGTAGAAGTCCTTGCTGGCCCAGTCGGACCGGATGCCCTCGTCACTCATCGCACACCTCCCTTCCTTGACTTGTCGGTTTCCACCCGCGAGTTGTGGGTTTCCACCATCGAATCTTCACTTTCCGAGCACCGGCCGGGGCAGAAACCCCAACTCACGGGTGGAAAACCCCAACTCAACTCTCGAGGGGGTCGACCACGAGGACCTGCGCCGCGCGCACGACGCGGTCACCGATCTTGTAGCCCGCCTTGGCGATCACCTTGCAGGTGGTCACCTGGACCTCGGGGTCGGTGCCGATGTGCGACAGCGCCTCGTGCACGGTCGGGTCGAAGGCGTCGCCCGGCGTACCGAACTTCACCAGGCCCAGCCCGGACACGACCCGCTCCAGCTGCTCGGCGGTGGCCTTGAAGCCGCCCTCGAGCGGCTCGTGCTCGCGGGCCCGGTCGATCGTGTCGAGCACGTCGATGATCGGGGTGAGCGCGGCGTACGTCGCGTTCTCGCGCAGCAGCTCACGGTCGCGCTCGACGCGGCGCTTGTAGTTGAGGTACTCGGCCTGCAGACGCTGCAGGTCGAGGGTCCGCTCCTCGAGCGCGATCTTGGTGACCGCGAGCTCGTCGCCCGCGGGGGTGGCCTCGGGGTTCGCCTCCTCGGCGGCCGGCTCGGCCTGCGCGGCCGGCTCGCCCTCCGGCGAGGGAGCAGCCTGATCGGGCTGCTCCCCCTCCGGGGTGAGGTTGTCCTCGGTCACTTGGTGTCGCCCTCGGTGCCCTCGACGTCCTCGTCCACGATCTCGGCCTCGACGACGTCGTCGTCGGACTCGCCCGTCGCACCGGTGCTGCCCCCGGCGGCGGCCGAGTCGGCCTCCGCGGCGGCGTACATCGCGGCGCCCATCTTCTGGCTGGACTCGCCCAGCTTCGAGATGGCGGCGGTGAGGTCGTCGGCGCTGGACTCGGCGTTCTCGAGGACGCCCTTGAGCGCCTCGAGGTCCGTGCTCACCTCGGCCTTGACCTCGTCCGGGATCTTGTCGCCGTTGTCGGCCAGGAACTTCTCGGTCGTGTAGACGAGCTGGTCGCCCTGGTTGCGGACCTCGACGGCCTCGCGACGCTTGGCGTCCTCCTCGGCGTACTGCTCGGCCTCCTTGACCATGCGGTCGATGTCGTCCTTGGACAGCGCGCTGCCGCCGGAGATCGTCATCGACTGCTCGCGGCCGGACGCCTGGTCCTTGGCGGAGACGTGGACGATGCCGTTGGCGTCGATGTCGAAGGTGACCTCGATCTTCGGCACGCCGCGCGGAGCCGGCGGGAGACCGGTCAGCTCGAAGTTGCCGAGGCCCTGGTTCTGCGACCAGATGGCCCGCTCGCCCTGGGCGACCTTGATCTCGACCGACGGCTGGTTGTCGTCGGCGGTGGTGAAGATCTCCGAGCGCTTCGTCGGGATCGTGGTGTTGCGCTCGATCAGCGTGGTGAACACGCCGCCCTTGGTCTCGATGCCGAGGGAGAGCGGAGTGACGTCGAGGAGCAGCACGTCCTTGACCTCACCGGCGAGGACGCCGGCCTGCAGGGCCGCGCCGACGGCGACGACCTCGTCCGGGTTGACGCCCTTGTTGGGCTCCTTGCCGCCGAGCAGCTCCTTCACGAGCTCGGTGACCGCGGGCATGCGGGTCGAGCCGCCGACGAGGACGACGTGGTCGATCGCGGAGACCGCGATGCCGCCGTCCTTGAGGACGTTCTGGAAGGGCGCCTTGGTGCGCTCGAGCAGGTCGGCCGTGAGCCGCTGGAACTCCGAGCGGGTCAGCCGCTCCTCGAAGTGCAGCGGGCCGTTCTCGCCGTGGGTGATGTACGGCAGGTGGATCGTGGTGTCGCTGGAGGACGACAGCTCGATCTTCGCCTTCTCCGCGGCCTCCTGGAGGCGCTGCGCCGCGATCTTGTCGGCGGCCAGGTCGACGCCGTTGGCGTCCTTGAACTTCTTGACCATCCACTGGACGATCGCGTTGTCCCAGTCGTCGCCACCGAGGTGATTGTCGCCGCTGGTCGCCTTGACCTCGACGACGCCCTCACCGATCTCGAGCAGGGACACGTCGAACGTGCCGCCGCCGAGGTCGTAGACGAGGATCGTCTGGTCGTCGCCCTTGTCGAGGCCGTAGGCCAGCGCCGCGGCGGTGGGCTCGTTGACGATGCGGTCGACCTTCAGGCCCGCGATCTCGCCGGCCTCCTTGGTCGCCTGGCGCTGCGCGTCGGAGAAGTACGCCGGGACGGTGATGACCGCGTTCGTCACGGTCTCGCCGAGGTAGGCCTCCGCGTCACGCTTCAGCTTCTGCAGGATGAACGCCGAGATCTGCTGCGGCGTGAAGTCCTTGTCCACCGGGTCGCCGATGTGCTGGGTCCAGTCGGTGCCCATGTGGCGCTTGACCGACCGGATGGTGCGGTCCACGTTGGTGACCGCCTGGCGCTTCGCGACCTCGCCGACGAGCACCTCACCGCTCTTCGCGAACGCGACGACGGACGGCGTGGTCCGGGCCCCCTCCGCGTTGGCGATGACCGTGGGCTCGCCGCCCTCGAGGACCGCGACGACGCTGTTCGTCGTACCGAGGTCGATGCCGACAGCTCGTGCCATGTGTGTTTCCTCCTGCTGTGCTCAGCGGCTGGTTCAAGTTAGTTGAGCCGGATGGACTCAAGTCTGACATAGGCCACAACGGCAGCACCCGCCGGGTTGTTCCCGGCGGGTGCGAGCAGATGTCGTCCGGCGCTCAGCTGACGGTGACGCGGATCTCGTTGCTCACGGTGCCGCTGTCGCGGTCGATCACCCGGAACCGGTTGAGGCCGCTGACGCCGGTGAAGATGTAGCTGGAGAAGGTGCCGTTGGTGACGCCGACGCTCGCCGGGAAGTCCGCCCACGCGCCGTCCTGCCAGCGCTGCATCCACAGGATCGCGCCCTCGCCGCCGGGGTAGACGCCGCTGAAGTAGATCCGCTCGCCGGAGCTGACCGTGCCGTCGACCGCCTGCAGGGAGATCTCGCCGGCCTTGGGCGACTCCGACGCGGTGTCCTCGGTCGTCGGGTCGTCCGAGGGCTCGTCGGAGGAGTCCGCGGTGTCGGTCTCGTCGGGGTCCTCGGTGGCGAGGGTGATGAGCGGTCCGCTGGACACCGCGGTCTCGACCGGGCTCGGGAGGTACATCGAGTCGTGGGCGGTCGTGTCGCCGGCGGCGTCGGTGTCACCGCCGCCGATGCCGAGCACCTTGGCGCCGACCAGGACGACCAGCGCCAGGATGAGGCCCACGCCCAGGCCCACGGCGACGAGCGCGACCAGCCCGTTGATCACGGGTCGGTCGAAGCGGGGCTCGTTCTGGTCGCTCACCCGGCCATTGTCCGGGTCGGGTGGTGAAATCAGAAACCGCGCGTCCAGACGACCTGCTCGTGCAGCCGACGCGAGCGCCAGCCGGCGTCCGTGCGCACGAAGGTGTGGCGGTACAGCCCGCCGACCTCCACGACCCGCTCCCCACCTCGGCCGTCGGAGATCCGCATCGGGTTGTGGAAGTACGCCGTCACGTCGGCCTCGTCCCCGCCCTCGGCGAAGGCGAAGGCCACCTGGCCGACCGTGTGCAGGCGGTGCTGCGAGAAGCCCGGCAGCGCCTCGGCCAGCCAGGCCTTGACCACCGGGTAGGCGTCCACGACGCCCCCGCTCTCGGTGTAGTCGATGTGCGCGTCGGGGGTGAAGACGGTGTCGAGGCGGTCGAAGTCCCCCTCGTCCACGGCGAGGGTGTAGCGGGTGATCGCGTCGGTGATCTCGGCGCGGTCGCTCAGCTCCTGCAGGTCCACGGGCGCTCCTGTTCGGCGGGGGTCAGCGGGATGTCATCGGGGTTCGAGGACGACGACGGGGATCTCCCGGTCGGTCCAGGCCTGGTAGTTGTCGAAGTCGGCGTAGATGTCGACGAGCCGGGGCCACAGCGCGGCCCGCTCCTCGGGTCCGGCGACCCGGGCCCGGACGGCCCGGGCGCGCTCGCGCGGCAGGTCGACCGTCGTGTCGGGGCTGGCCACCAGGTTGTGGAACCACTGCGGGTTCTTGGGCAGGCCGCCCTGGGAGGCGACGACCACGAGGTCCGGCCCGTCGGCGAGGTAGAGCAGCGGGGTGGTGAACCTGGTCCCCGACTTGCGGCCGACGTGGTCGAGGAGCAGCACCGGCACGGGCTTGCGCCAGCCGGCGCCGATCCGCCACGTCGCACCGACCCGGCCGTTGGTGAGCCGGAAGAGCCGGACGTTCGCCTTGGCGCCGTACTTGATGATCTTCGCGACGATCGGCTTGTCGAGCCCCTCGGGCTTGTCCTTGGGCAACGCGGGCATGGCTGCACTCTGGCAGAACTCTAGAACACGTTCTAGTGTTTCGCCATGCGCTTCTCCTTCGCCGAGGGCATGACCCAGGCCAGCTACTACGCTCCGCTCGCCCAGGCCTGCGAGGCGGCCGGCTACACGTCGATGACGATCGCGGACAGCCTCATCTACCCGCAGGAGTCCGACTCGAAGTACCCCTACACCGACACCGGGGACCGCGAGTTCCTGCTCGGCAAGGAGTTCATCGAGACCTTCATCCTCTGCGCGCACCTCTTCGCCGTGACGGAGACGATCCGACTCACCCCGTTCGTGCTGAAGCTGCCGATCCGTCCGCCGGTGCTCGTCGCCAAGCAGGCCTCCTCGCTGGCGTTCCTCTCCGGCAACCGGCTCGGCCTGGGCGTCGGCCTCTCCCCCTGGCCCGAGGACTTCGCCGCGCTCGGCGTCCCGTGGGAGCGGCGCGGCAAGCGGATGGACGAGTGCATGGACATCCTGCGCGGGCTCACCCAGCCGGGACCCGAGCCGACCTTCTTCGGCTACCAGGGCGAGTTCTTCGACATCGAGCCGCTCCAGCAGTGCCCCGCCCCGACCGAGCGGATCCCGCTGCTCGTGGGCGGGCACTCGGACGCGGCCCTGCGGCGCGCCGTACGCAAGGGCGACGGGTGGATGCACGCCGGCGGCGACGGCGAGGAGCTTGACCGGCTGCTCACCCGGCTCGCCGAGATCCGCGCCGAGGAGGGGGACACCCGCGGTCCCGACGAGTTCGAGGTCCACGTGATCTCGTACGACGCCTACACCGTCGACGGCGTGAAGCGGCTCGAGGACCGCGGCGTCACCGACTGCATCGTGGGCTTCCGGGTGCCCTACATCAAGGGCCCCGACACCGAGCCGCTGGAGACGAAGATCAAGCACCTGGAGCAGTACGCCGAGAACATCATCGCGAAGGTCGGCTGATGTCGGCCTCGCTCGGGCTCACAGGCCCCCTCCAGGCGGCCATCGCCGAGGCGGAGGAGCTGATCGCCAACGCGCCCTTCATCCGCACCGAGGCGGATCGGCTGGAGGGCTACGACTACCTCGCGGGCCGGATCCGGATGGCCCTGCAGACGGCCTTCGACTACGACCTCGAGCAGCCCGTCTTCATCAACCCGACCCACCAGTTCTCCCGCCAGGGCCTCGACAACCCCGACGCCGTCTACTTCCACGCCTACCTGCGTGAGGGCGTGTCATACGTCGTCCGCGGGCGCCGTGGCACCTCCGCCGACCTGTCCTTCCAGGTGATGGGCGGGACCTACTCGGCCGACTCCGCCGCCACGTCGCTGATGGCCTTCGACGACCGCGAGCTCACCATCGCCGAGGACGGCACGTTCTCCTTCACCTACGTCGCCGAGCCCGGCGCCAAGACGCTCATCGTGCGCGAGGTCTTCAACGACTGGGACACCGAGTCCCGCGGCACCCTCACCATCGAGCGCACCGACACCCTCGGGCAGGCACGACGGCCACTGTCGGAGGCGACCCTGCGCAAGAAGTACGAGGTCGCCGCCCGGTCCCTGACCGGCTCGATCCAGACGTGGTTCGCCTTCCCCCACTTCTTCCAGTACAAGGAACCGGTCAACACACTGACCGCTCCCGCCTCGACGCCGGGCGGGCTCTCCTCGCAGTTCTCCTCGATCGGCCACTACGAGCTCGGCGAGGACGAGGCCATGGTGGTGACCGTGCCACGATGCGAGGACTGCACCTACCAAGCCATCCAGATCGGCTCGGACTGGTACGCCTCGACCGACTACGAGACGCACCAGACCTCGCTCACCAAGGCGCAGGCCGTGGCCTCCGACGACGGACTGCTCCGCTTCGTCATCTCCGAGCGCCCACCCGGCCTCCTCGACGGGGTCTCCGCACCCGTCGCGAACTGGCTCGAGACCACCGGCCACCGCACCGGCCCGATCATGCTGCGCTGGCAGCAGCTCAGCCGCGCGCTCACCGACGCCGACGGCCCGGTCGTCGAGGTGATGCCGGTCGGCGAGGTGGCGTCGCGGGTGCCCGGCCTGGTCGGGCTGAGCCCGCAGGCGTACGCCGAGCGGATCGCCGCGCGGCAGCGGGCGGTGGCGCGGCGGATGATCAGCTAGGTCCGTGGCTCGCGGTGCCTGGCGCGAGACCGCGACGCGCAGGCACGCACCGGAGCGAGGGCCGGGGCCGAGGGGCCCTTCGGCATCCCCTCGACCCCGGCCCTCGGGTGCCGGCGCTGGATCAGTCGGCGCTGGATCAGTCGGGGATCCAGTCGAAGGTGTCCGGGTTCGGGCCCTGGCGACCCGCCTCGCCCTTGTCGAGCGCGGCCAGCGTCGCCACCTCGTCGGCGCCGAGCTCGAAGTCGAACACCGCGAAGTTCTCCGCCAGCCGGTCCTTGCTCAGCGACTTCGGGAACACGATGTCGCCGCGGTCCAGCGCCCACCGCAGGAGCACCTGCGCCGGGGTCTTGCCGTAGCGCTCCGCGAGCGCGGTCACCGCCGGGTCGTCCAGCTCGCCGCCACCCTGCCCCAGCGGGGACCAGGCCTGGACGGCCGCGCCGTGGCGGGTGGTCGCCGCCCGGGCCGCCTCGTTGGCGAAGTACGGGTGCGCCTCGATCTGGTTGACCGCCGGGACGACGCCCGTCGCCTCGACGATCCGGTCGAGGTGGTCGGGCTGGAAGTTCGACACCCCGACCGAGGTGGCCAGGCCCTCCTCCTTCAGGTCCAGGAGCGCCTGCCAGGTGGAGACGAAGTCGCCGTCGTACCGGGTCGGCAGCGGCCAGTGGATGAGGAAGAGGTCGACCTTCTCCAGGCCGAGCTTCTCGAGGGAGACGCGCAGGGAGTCCTTCGCCTGCGCCGGCTCGTGCCGGTTGTTGTTGAGCTTGGTCGTGACGTACAGCTCGTCGCGCGACAGTCCCGAGCCGGCGATGGCGGCACCGACGCCGGCCTCGTTGCCGTACATCTGCGCGGTGTCGATGTGCCGGTAGCCGATCTCGAGGGCGTCGGACACGACGCGCTCGGTGTCCTCCTGGGGCACCTGCCAGACACCGAGCCCGAACTGCGGGATGGACGTGTGGTCGTTGAGTTCGATCCGAGGAATGCTCACCCTGGTTGCAACCGCCGCGGGCGCGCACTATTCCGGTGACCCCTCCCCGAATGACCCGTCACAACCCTTCCCGAAAACTGAAACACGTTCTAGTCTGTCCGCCATGGTGGATCTGCTGACCGACAAGGTCGTCGTGCTGTCGGGCGTCGGCCCCGGGCTGGGCCGCTCCCTCGGCGAGGAGGCCGCGAAGATGGGCGCCGACCTGGTGCTCGCCTCGCGCACGCCGCAGCGGCTGGAGAAGATGGCCGAGGTGGTCCGGTCCTACGGGCGCCGGGCGCTCGTCGTACCGACCGACATCACCGACGAGGACCAGCGTGCGCAGCTCGTCGAGGCCGCGGTCGCGGAGTTCGGCAAGGTCGACTGCCTCATCAACAACGCCTTCGGGATCCCGCCGATGGACCCGATCAGCACCCTCGACCTCGACGGCCTGCGCGCCGCCAACGAGACCAACGTGTTCGCGCCGCTGCGCCTCTCCGCGCTCTTCGCCGACGCCCTCGCCGAGACCGCCGACAAACCCGGCGGATCGATCATCATGGTCAACTCGTGCGTCGTCTACAGCAGCCAGCCGGAGTACAGCGGCTACAAGCTCTCCAAGGGCACGCTGAAGCACCTCGCGTCGTCCCTGGCGACCGAGCTCGGTCCGCGCGGCATCCGCGTCAACAGCGTCGCGCCGTCCTACATCTACGAGGACGTCAACAAGGCCTACTTCGACTGGCTCGCCTCCGAGTCCGGCCGCACCCACGAGGAGGTGTACGCCGAGAAGGCGGACCCCACCGACCTCAAGCGGCTCGCCTCACCCGAGGAGGTCGCCCGCGCGACCCTGTTCCTCGCCTCCGACCTCGCCTCCGCCGTCACCGGCGTGATGCTCAACGTGGACTGCGGTGAGTTCCATGTCGACTGAGGGACCCCGCCAGCGCGCCGACGTCGGCACCTTCGAGGACATCTGCGCCGCGGCCACCCGGACCACCGGTCTCACCGACTTCGGCTTCGACGACGCCCCCGGCCACGAGGAGGCCTTCCGCCTGCTCGTCGAGGACCTCGGGTCCGCCGAGGCCGGGCTGACCGGCATCGGCAACTACTTCATGCGCACCCAGGTCAAGAGCGCCCTCGTGGCCCGCCTGCTGACCCAGGCCCGCTTCGCCGAGTTCCCGGCGCACGCCGACGTCCGCATCGAGCGGCCGATCTTCGTGCTCGGCCTCCCCCGCACCGGTACGACGGCGCTCAGCCGCCTCCTGTGCGCGGACCCCGCCCACCAGGGCCTCGAGATGTGGCTGACCGAGTTCCCCCAGCCGCGCCCGCCGCGCGCCAGCTGGGAGGACGACCCGATCTTCACCGCGATGCAGGCCGCCTTCGCCGAGCACCACATCAGCAACCCGGAGTTCATGGGCATCCACTACTCCGACGCCACCGAGCCCGAGGAGTGCTGGCGCGTGCTGCGCCAGACCGGGAAGTCCCTCGGCTTCGAGTCGCTCGCGCACGTGCCGGCGTACTCCCGTTGGCTCGCCACCCAGGACTGGACCGACGCCTACGAGCGCCACCGCCGCAACCTCCAGCTCATCGGCCTCAACGACCAGGACCAGCGCTGGGTCCTCAAGAACCCCTCGCACCTCATCGCGCTCGACGCCCTGCTCGAGGTGTACCCGGACGCGCTGATCGTGATGACCCAGCGCGAGCCCGTCACCTCCGTCGCCTCCGCCTGCTCACTCTCCGCCGAGGCGACCGCCGGTCATTCCACGACCTTCGTCGGCGAGACCCTGGGCCGCGACCAGCTCGGCCACCTCACCCGGCAGTGGCACGCGTTCTGGCAGGCCCGCCCCAAGTACGACGAGGCGCAGTTCTTCGACGTCGACTACCGCGACTTCGTCACGGACCCGGTCGGCACCGTCGGCGCGATCTACGACGCCTTCGGACTCACCTGGAGCCAGGAGGCGCAGGACGCCGTGCACCGGCTCGACGACGAGTCCCGCAACGGGCCGCGGCGACCCTCGCACCGCTACGACCTGTCCGACTACGGACTCACCGAGGACGAGGTCCGCGAGGCCTTCGTCCGCTAGGCATCCCGCACCGCACCACCTCCCTCTGCGCCGCTCGCCGCGCCCGCCCGCCCGGTCACACCCGGCACAGGCAGAACGGATGGCCCGCGGGGTCCAGGAACACCCGGAAGCTCTCCCCCGGCTGGTGCTCGTGCTTGGTCGCGCCCAGCGCGAGCACCGCGCCCTCCGACTCGTCGAGGTCGTCGACGTCGACGTCGAGGTGGATCTGCTGCGGAACGTCCTGCCCCGGCCACACCGGTGGCCGGAAGTCCGCCACGCGCTGGAAGTGCACGTGGTGCTCACCGGAGGAGACGGTCGCCCAGGAGCCGTCCGGATCGATCTTCGGCGTCCAGCCCAGGACGGCGCCGTAGAACTCGGCCAGGACGATGGGGTCCGGGCAGTCGAGGACGAACTGCGGGTTGCGTGCGATAGCCATGACCTGACGTTAGGCGGGGGTACCGACACAACCCCTCAGCGCGGCCACGAGCTCGCGCGGCTCGTCCGCCCAGAGGGCCAGCGCGACGGCCCGCACCTCGCCCTTCGAGGTGCGCACGGGCAGCGGCACGGCCAGCTCCAGGGTGACGTTGACCCGGTCGTTGACCGGCACCAGGACCTCAGTGCCGGCGGCGGTCTCGCGCGGGCGCAGGACGCGGATGAAGCCGTCGACGTCCCGGTCGTCGTACCGCACGGAGGCGAGGGCCGACCAGGGCACGCGCAGCTCGGCGAACACGCCGTAGCGGAGGGTCAGGCCGTCGTCGTCCACCAGGTGCGGGTGGACCTTCAGGCTGGCGAGCATCCCGATCATCCACAGCAGCCCCCAGATGCCGAGCACCAGCAGCGCCGTCCGCGCGCCATGCCACGGGACGAGCACGTGCGCGAGCGGGACCTCGCAGGCCGAGCCGAAGATCCACAGCCACAGGACCGGCGTGACGAGGCGGCTGTAGCCCCACCCCGACGCCCCTTCCGGTACGGCGGGCCGGCGGGCCACCCAGCGGCCGAGCGCGCCGTAGAGGCGGATCTCCAGGACCACGACGTGGGCGACCATCCGGGCCGCCCGGACGACCACGCTCATCCCCACTCCTCCTCGATCCGGGCACGCAGGCGGTCCACGACGCCGCCGAGCGTGCGGCTGAAGTCGCGGAGCCGACGTTCGGAGAGCCCGCCGAAAAGGACGTCGTGCATCTCGGCGTAGCCCGCGACCATCGCGTCGAGCAGCGCCGTCCCCTCGTCCGTCAGGGTCACCAGGAACGCGCGGCGGTCGGCGGGGTGCGCGGCGCGACGCACGTGCCCGCTGGCCACGAGGCCGTCGACGAGCCCGGTGACGTTGCGCGGGGTGACCCGCAGCGCGTCGGCGAGCTCGCGCTGGGTGACGGGGCCGGCGCGGAGCACCCAGAGCAGGTGGGCGCGGGCCTCGGTGAGACCGTCGCGCTCGAAGGACAGCTGCATGTCGCGGTTCAGGAGCGACACCAGCTCCATCACCTGGTCGACCGGGCCCGCTTCCATATCGTGAATGTACTTCACAATGTTGTTGCTTCCCAAAACCGTCCCGAAGTCGTCCACAGGCGGGTCTTTCCCGCACCCTGTCCACAGGGCGGGTCAGTGCCAGGGGCGAACGTCACCTCGCGGGCGCACGCTTCCGCCATGACCGATCTCGGGCCCCTCGCCCCCCACGACATCGCGCTCGCCGTCCCCCGGCACTGGGCGACCCACGCCGACCCCGACGAGGGCATCGTGCTCGCCGCCCGGGCTCCCCGGCGGCCACCGAGCGGGTTCGCGCCGGAGCTGGTGCTGCGCGCCGTCCCCGTCACCGGCGACCCCGAGCGTTGGCGTCGCCAGGCGCTCGTCTCCCGCGCTCCCCACCTGGACCGCTTCGAGGTCGAGGACGTCGACGAGGTCGACCTCGCCGGACTCGCGGCCTGCTACCGCCGGTTCGGGCACCGGGTGGCCGGGCTCGACGTGGTGTGCGACCAGTGGATGTGGGTCGCCCACGGCCTCGGGCTCACGCTCACCGGATCGGTGGCGCGCGTCGAGTACGCCGACTACTGCGACGTGTTCGAGGAGGTCGCCGCGACCGTGGAGGTCACCCCCGTCGTACGACCCGCACCCGCGCGCCCCGACGAGGGACGCTGGTGATGTTGCGGACCTGCGGCACCTCGGAGCCGACGGCGTGCACGTCGTACCGGCGGAAGACCTCCTTGAGCACCTCCACGCCCTCCATGAGGGAGAAGCCGGCACCGATGCAGCGCCGCACGCCTCCGCCGAAGGGGATCCACACGTTGAGCGGCGGTACGTCATCGCCCAGGAAGCGCTCGGGACGGAACACCTCCGGGTCGGCGAAGTTCGACTCCTGGCGGTGGCTCATGAGGATGGACGGACCGACCGTGGTCCCGGCCGGCAGGTCCCAGCCGCCGACGGTCGCCGGCGCCATCAGGGTGCGCACCACCATGGGGATGATCGGGTGCAGGCGCATCGACTCCTTCAGGACCGCCTCCAGCCAGGCGTCGTCGCCCTCGTCGGCGGCCTGCTGGGTGCGGGCGAGGAGGTCGGCGCTGCGTCCCACCTCGACCAGGGCCCACGACAGGGCGGAGGCGGTGGTCTCGTGACCGGCCAGGAGGAGCGTCACGAGCTGGTCGCGCAGCTCGGTGTCGCTCAGCCCGCTGCCCGGCTCCTCGGGGTCGGTCGCCGCCAGGAGCCGCGAGAGCACGTCGGTACGGTCGGCGAGATCGGTGGCGGAGCGGCGCTCGCGGATCTCGGCGTACATCAGGCGGTCGAGCTCGACCTGGTTCTCCACGGTGCGCCGCCACGGGCCGAGCTTCTGCAGCCGGGGGTAGGCCCAGCCGAGCAGGATCGCCGGGTTGATCTCGACGGTCCGGTTCACCGCCGGACGCAGCCGGGTCAGGCGGTCCTCGTCGGTCACGCCGAAGACGACCCGCAGGATCACCTCGAGGGTGAGCGCGTTCATCCGCTCCAACGACCGGAAGGGCCGCTCCTCCTCCCAGCCGTCGACCTCGGCCGCGGCGACCTCGGCGACCATGCCGCGATAGCCGCGCAGCGCGTGGCCCAGGAAGGCGGGCATGAGCAGCTTGCGCGCGCGGTGGTGCTCGGTGGAGTCCTGCAGCAGGAGGGAGTGCTCGCCCATGATCGGGCCCAGCACGGCGTTGCCCTTGCCGGCGTGGAAGACCTCCGGGTCGCCGGCGAAGATCTCCTTGGTGACCTCGGGACGGGTGAAGAGCACCAGCGGACGACCGCCGGGCACGAGGTTCACGGTGTACGCGTCGCCGTAGCGCCGGTGGAGCCAGGGGTGGAAGCGGTGCCGGAAGCGCATCAGCGCGACCGTCTGCACCAGCGCCGGCCAGCGCGGGCCGGGTGGGAGCCGGTCGGCCGGTACGGGCGGGACGTCACGCCCGCCGAGCACGCTGGTGTGCTGGAACCGTCGCAGGGTGAGGTCCCGGGTGTCGTCGTCCCGCGCCGCGGCGCGCTCTGCCTCGATCGTCACGGGACCGACGCTACGCCGCGCTCGGCGGCCCGACAGCCTCCTACGGTAGGAGATCGTCGCGGTGCGCGATCGCCGCCGCCTCCGTGCGGCTCGCCGCCCCGAGCTTGCCGAGGATGTTGGAGACGTGCACGCTGACCGTCTTCGTGCTGATGAACAGCTGCTTGCCGATCTCGCCGTTCGACCGGCCCTCCGCGACGAGCGCCAGGATCTCCTGCTCGCGGGCGGTCAGTGCGGGCGCGCCGGGACCGGCCGCCGCCGCGGGCCGGGCTCCGGCGCTCTCGCTCACCAGGTCGGCCACGAGAGCGGGCGCGCGCAGACGCTCGGCCAGCGACCGCGCGACCTCCGCCTCCTCGCGGGCCCGCGCCGGCTCGCCGACCAGCCGCAGGACCTGGGCGTGGGCGGCCCGGACCCGGGCCTGCTCGGGGACGTGGCCGAGCTTCACCGCCGAGTCCGTCGCCGCCTGCCACGCCGCGACGAGCTCGTCGCGGTCCTGGGGGCTCGAGCCGGCGAGCCAGCACACCCGCAGGTGCTCGGCGACGAGCCGGTCGGCCCACATCCGGCCCTCCGGGCCCCAGAGCGTGCCGCGCTCGCGGTTCCAGACGCGGATGGCCTCGCCGTCGGTGCGCAGCCGGTCGGCCTGGGCGGCCAGCGCGCGGCGTTCGGCGGCGCTGGCCTTCGGCAGGGCGGCGGCGAGCGCGGCCAGGGTCTGCGCGGCGAGCCGGACGCGACCACCGAAGTGCTCGTGCCAGATCCGGCTGAGCACCTCGGTGACGTGGTCGTAGACCGCGAGGGCGGCGCCCGCGTCACCACGAGCGGCGTGGACCTCGATCTCGACGCCGGCGCTGAACACGGCGATCGCGCCCTCGTCCTCCCACAGCGCCCGCAGCGGGAGCAGCTCGTCGAGGACGTCGGTGCCGCGGGCGGCGAGCGCGGAGAGCCGGGCGGGCTGGATGATGCCGCGCGGGATCGGCGGGCCGCCGAGGCCGTCGACGGCGTCGACGAGGGCGACCACGTCGTCCCAGTCGCCGAGGATGTAGCTGATCCAGGTCAGCTGCCAGCGCGACTCGATGCTGAACGGCGCCCACATCAGCCCGGCCGCCTCACCCATCTCCATCGCCGAGCGGAACCAGCGCGCGGACAGCTCCCAGTCGCCGGAGTCCTGGTACGACCGGCCCAGCAGCCAGCGCCCGCGGATCTCGGCCTGGAAGGCGTGGGAGCGGGCGGCGCTGTCGACGGCGGACTCGAGGGCGCGTCGCAGGGCGTCCTGCTCGGTGCCCTCGACGGTGCGCACCCGCAGCCCGCTGAGGGTGGTGCGGATGTCGGAGGCGAGCTCGGACATCGCCAGCCGCTCGGCGAGAGCCAGCGCCTCGGTGGCGCGGGTCTCGGCCTCGTCCTCGCGACCGGGGCTGTGGCCGATGGTCCGGGCGTACGTCGCCAGCACCTTGGCGCGCAGCGGGTGCTCACCCTCGGGAGCGAGGGCGAGCGCCTCGGTGACCAGGTCGACGGGGTCGAGCTCGCTCTCGATGATCATCAGCACCTCGGCGAGCGCGATGAGGAGGCGGGCGCGGGTGGCGGGAGGAGTGTCGGGGCCGAGGCGCGCGAGGTGGGCGCGGAGCAGCTGGCCCGAGCGGATCGCGTTGCCGCCCGTGGTCAACGCGGTGGCGGTCTTCACGACGATCTTGGAGTGGTCGATGCCGAGCCGTTCGGCGCGGTCGCTGTGCGCGAGCAGCTCCAGGGCCTGCTGGAAGTGGTCGGCCGCCTCGTCGGGGCCACCGACCGCCATCGCCTCGTCGCCGGCCTCGATGCTGGCGGACACGGCACGGTCCAGGTCGTTGGCGCGGCGGGCGTGCAGGGCCAGCTCGGCGGCGGTGCCGAGCGCGAGACCCTCGTCGAGCGCCTCGACGAAGCGGGCGTGCAGGCGGACCCGCTCACCGGGGAGCAGGTCGTCGTAGATGGCCTCGCCGAGCAGCGCGTGGCGGAAGCGGTAGCGGTCGTTGCGGACCTCGAGCACGTTCATCTCCACGGCCTGGCGCACGCCGTCCTCCAGGGCGGCGGCGGGGACGTCGGCGGTGGCGGCGAGCAGGTCGTGGCTCACGCGGCGGCCGGCGACGCTGGCGACCCGGACGACGTGGCGGGCCTCCTCCGAGAGCCGGTCGAGCCGGATCAGCAGCAGGTCGGCGAGGTCGCCGGGCACGTCGCCGTCGGCGCAGGAGTTGGAGGCGACGAGCTCCTCGACGAAGAAGGCGTTGCCCTCGGCGCGCGCGACGATCCGGCTCACCGAACCCTCGTCGAGGCCGTCCGCGAGCGCGCGGACCAGCGTCCGGACGGCGTCCTCGGGCAGCGGGCTCAGGGCGAGGCGTCCGACCTGGGGCAGCCGGGACCACTCGGCGACCTGGCGGCGCAGCGGGTGGCGGCGGTGGAGGTCGTCGGAGCGGTACGACGCGACGATCGCCACCGGCCGCGCGAACGCCCGGGTGAAGAGGAAGCCGAGCATCTCCCGGGTCGACTGGTCGGCCCAGTGCAGGTCCTCGACGACCAGCAGCACCGGTGCCTCGGTGGCGGCCGCCTCCAGCAGGGCGTGCACGGCGACGAAGGTGTCGCCGCGGTCGGTGGCGTGCCCGAGGCCCTCGCCGGGGTCGTCGTCGCCGGCCCCGCGGGTGCGCCGTCCCGGCTGGAGCCGGCTCAGCGCCGGGTGCCGCGCGGCGACGGCGTCGACGAGCTCGGGGTGGTCGGCGGCGATCCGCCCGAGCACCTCGCTGAAGGGCAGGTAGGGCAACGCGCTGTCGGCGAAGTCGAGACAGTGCCCGGCCAGCACCTGCCAGCCGGCCTCGAGGGCGTGATCGCGCAGCGAGCGCAGCAGCCGGGTCTTGCCGACCCCGGCGTCGCCGGAGAGCAGCACGACCCGCTGGGGGGCGTCCTCCTCGGCGGCGCGGACGGCGTCGTCGAGGACCGAGATCGCCTCGGCGAGCTCGTCGTCACGCCCGACCATCGTCAGGCTGCTGTGTGCCGGCACGGGCACCATCATGGCGCCGCGTGCCGACAGCGTCTGCGTCACCGCCCCGACGGGGTCAGCGGGAGCGGCGCTCGACGGTCGGGTCGCTCGCCGCGACCCGACGCAGCCAGGACGAGCGGCTGCGCCCGGACTTGCTGGGGGTGATGCCGCGGACGACGCGCGAGCGGCGGTAGTCGTTCTCTGCGGAGATGAAGTAGTCGTTGCTCATGCATCGAGGTTCGTCCTCTGAGGTAGGCCCGCACATCGGGCAAGTGCCTTAGTGCCGCGCCGGCCTACCTCAATTGCGGACCGGTCGCCGGGCCGCGCCCGGCGGGGCCCGGGTGGGATGATGGGTGGCCGAGGAGGTCGGGTGGAGTTCACAGAGGTCGTACGACGACGCCGGATGACGCGCGCCTACACCCCCGACCCGGTCGACCCCGCGGTCCTCGAGCGCGCCCTCGACCACGCCACCCGGGCGCCGAGCGCGGGCTTCTCGCAGGGCTGGGCCTTCATCGTGCTCGACACCCCCGCGACGGTCCGGGCGTTCTGGTCCGCCCAGAGCGACGCCACCGGCTCCCCGGACCGGTGGCTGGCGGGGATGATGTCGGCACCGGTGGTGGTCGTGCCGTGCAGCCGCCGGTCGTCGTACCTGGAGCGCTACGCCGAGCCGGACAAGCGCCGCGCGGGCCTGCACGAGCGGGACGAGGGCCGGTGGGCGATGCCGTACTGGCACCTCGACACCGCGATGGCCTCCCTGCTGCTGCTCCAGTCGGTGACCGACGCGGGTCTCGGGGCGTGCTTCTTCGGTCTCGTCCCGGACCGCGTGGAGGCGGTCAAGGAGCTGCTCGGGCTCGTCGACTCCGACGTGGAGGAGGCGCCGCACCCGATCGGGGCGATCACCATCGGCCACCCCGCGGGGGGTACGACGGGCGCGCGCGGCTCCGCGAGCCGGCGCCGCCGCACCCCCTGGACCGAGGTCGCCCACCGCGGCACCTGGGGCAGCGGCTGGGCCGACCCGGTCTCGGCCACCACCCCGAGCGGAGGAACCCGATGAGGCCCGGCCCCGTCATCACCCACCTCACCCCCGAGGACCTCGCCCAGCGGGAGCCGGTGCTGCCGCGGATCGCGCGGCTGCTGCGTCCCTACCGCGGCAAGATCGCGCTGGTGCTGGTCGCGGTGGTGACGGCGGCGGCGCTGTCGGCGATCGCACCCTTCCTCACCAAGGCGGTGTTCGACGACGCCCTGTTCCCCCTCGACGGGGGTGAGCCGCGCCTGGACCTGCTGGCGTGGCTGGTCGCGGGGATGTGCGCGATCCCGATCGTGGTGGCGTTGATCGGGATCTGGCAGATGTGGCTCACCTCGACGGTCGGCAACTCGGCGATGGCGGACCTGCGCGGCGACCTGTTCGAGCACCTGCAGAAGATGGAGCTGGCGTTCTTCACCGCCACCAAGACCGGCGCGATCCAGTCCCGGCTGGCGAACGACGTGGCGGGCGTGCGGACGGTGCTGACCGACACGGCGACGACGATCGTGCAGAACACCGTGACGGTGTCGGCGGCCCTGGTGTCGATGGTGGTGCTGTCGTGGCAGCTGACGGTGATCACGCTGTTCCTGATGCCGTTGTTCGTGGTGCTCCAGCTGCGGGTGGGCCGGGTGCGCCAGCGGCTGGCGCGGCGTACGCAGGAGTCGCTGTCGGAGATGACGGCGATCACCGAGGAAGCCTTGTCGGTGAGCGGGATCCTGCTCGCGAAGGTCTTCAACCGCGCCGACTCGGAGGTGGAGCGCTACCGCCAGGCCAACCGCCGCCAGACCCGCCTGCAGGTCGAGCAGGCGATGACGGGGCGGACCTTCTTCGCGGTGGTGCAGACGTTCTTCGCGATCACGCCGGCACTGATCTACCTCGCGAGCGGCTGGATCATCACCGGCGGCATGCCGGTGGGCGAGGACGCCCTCACGGCGGGCACGCTGGTCGCGTTCACGACGCTGCAGGGCCGCCTGCAGATGCCGCTGCTGCAGCTGATGCGGGTCACCCTCGACGTGCAGACGTCGCTGGCGCTGTTCCGCCGGATCTTCGAGTACCTCGACCTGCGCCCGGCGATCACCGAGCGTCCCGGCGCGGTCGCCCTCGACCCGGCGCGGCTGCGCGGGCGGGTGGAGCTGCGCGGCGTGCGCTTCCGCTACCCGGAGCCGCGCGAACTGTCCGGTACGCCGCACGCCGACCGCTTCGGCGACAGCGGGGTGCGGATCCAGGGCGAGGACGGCGGCGCACCGGAGCCACGGGAGCAGGCCTGGGCGCTCGACGACGTCTCGCTCGTGGTGGAGCCGGGCCAGCTCGCCGCGATCGTGGGCCCCTCGGGCAGCGGGAAGACGACGGCGACGTACCTCGTCCCGCGCTTCTACGACGTCACCGAGGGCGCCGTCCTCATCGACGGGCGCGACGTCCGCGAGCTGACCCTCTCCTCGCTGGCCGACGCGGTGGGGATGGTGACCCAGGAGCCGTACCTCTTCCACGGCACCATCCGCGACAACATCGCCTACGCCAAGCCGAGCGCCACCGCCGAGGAGATCGAGCGGGCGGCGCGCGACGCGAACATCCACGACCGGATCATGGGCTTCCCCGAGGGCTACGAGACGATCACGGGCGAGCGCGGCTACCGGCTCTCGGGCGGGGAGAAGCAGCGTCTCGCCATCGCCCGCGTGCTGCTCAAGGACCCCGCCATCCTCATCCTCGACGAGGCGACGTCGGCGCTCGACAACGAGACCGAGCGGCTGGTGCAGGAGGCGTTGGAGCGTGCGACCCGCTCGCGCACGACCATCGCGATCGCCCACCGACTCTCGACCATCCAGTCCGCCGACGTGATCTTCGGGCTCGAGGACGGGCAGCTCGTGGAGCGCGGCACGCACCACGAGCTGCTGGCGGCGGGCGGCCTCTACAAGCGCCTGTACGACGAGCAGTTCTCCCGCACGCCCGCGGCCGCGCCGTGGTGCGACCCGCGGCGGGCCGACGTCTCGCTCTGAGGCAGCCCGGACCCTCCCCCGCCGCGCTACCGTCGAGGACGAGAGGTGACACGGATGCCCGAGGACCGACCCCACGACCGACCCCACGACCGACCCCACGACCGACCCCACGACCGGCCCCGCGAGGCCGAGCAGGAGGCGGCGCGCGCCCGGATCGCCCACCAGCAGACCTGGGTCGACCTGCAGGTGCGCCAGGCGATGGAGCGCGGCGAGTTCGCGAACCTCCCGGGCGCCGGCAAGCCGATCGAGGGCCTGGGCGAGACCCACGACCCGGACTGGTGGGTCAAGCGGCTCGTCGAGCGCGAGCGGATCACCGTGCTCCCGCCGGCCCTGCAGCTGCGCAAGGACGATGCCGCGCTCGACGCGCACCTCGACACGCTGGCGTCCGAGCGGGAGGCGCGGGCGTTCGTGGAGGACTTCAACGCGCGGGTGATCCGGGCGCGCTACACCCCCGTCGACGGCCCGCCGCTCATCACGATGCCGCGTGACGTCGAGGCGACGCTGGCGGCGTGGCGCCAGCGCGAGGAGGCTCGCCGGGCCGCGCGCCAGGCCCGCCTCAGCGCCGCTGCAGCTCCCACGCGGCGCGGATGGCGCGGCGGATGGCGGCGGCGTCGCCGCTGAGCAGGGCCTGCACCTTCCGGTGCCGCTCGTAGCGCGGAGGTACGCCGAACGTCCCCGGGTGGTCGGCGACCAGCCGCTCCCGCTCGGCGAGGCCGGAGCGGACGACCAGCTCACCCGGGTCGACCAGGCGGGCGACGAGCCGGTCATCGACGTACCAGGCCGGGTGGCTGGGCGTCCCCTTGCGCTTGCACCCGGGCAGGGAGCGGGCGAACTCGTCGACCTCCTCCGGCGTCACCCGACGACGGTACGACGCCGGCGGCGTCTCGGCGAGACATCCGTCATACCCTCGCGGGGTGACTCACCGGTAGGTTCAGCAACCGTGAGTCACAAGAGCGCCAAGGACTTCTTCCGACCGCTCGCCGTGGGGGCCCCGCTCCCGCTGCGCGAGATCCCCGCCCGGCCGAGCCGCGCGATCCACTTCTTCGACCCGAGCAACGAGAAGATGGCCGCGAAGGTCCCCGGGATGATCGGCACGGTCGACGTGCTGCTCGGCAACCTGGAGGACGCCGTCAAGGCGGACAACAAGGTCGCCGCCCGTGAGGGCCTGGTGAAGATCGCCCAGGCCACGGACTTCGGCCCGACCCAGCTCTGGACGCGGATCAACGCGCTGGACAGCCCCTGGGTGCTCGACGACCTCACCACGCTCGTGCCCGCCATCGGCGAGAAGCTCGACGTCATCATGGTGCCGAAGGTGCAGGGCGCGGAGGACATCCACTACGTCGACCGCCTGCTGGCCCAGCTGGAGGCCAAGGCCGGCATCAGCAAGCCGATCCTGATCCACGCGATCCTGGAGACCGCGCGCGGCGTCGCGAACGTCGAGGAGATCTGCGGCGCCTCCCCGCGCATGCAGGGCCTCTCCCTCGGCCCGGCGGACCTCGCCGCGGACCGCAAGATGAAGACCACCCGCGTCGGTGGCGGCCACCCGGGGTACCTGGTGCGCCAGGACCCGCCGCGCGACGCGGACGGCAACAGCCAGATCGACGCCCAGCGCGCGATCTTCCAGCAGGACCTGTGGCACTACACGATCGCCAAGATGGTCGACGCCTGCGCGACGCACGGCATCTACCCCTACTACGGCCCCTTCGGCGACATCGCCGACGTGGTGGCGTGCGAGGACCAGTTCCGCAACGCCTTCCTGCTCGGCTGCGTCGGCACCTGGTCGCTGCACCCCAAGCAGATCGCGATCGCGAACCGGGTCTTCTCCCCCTCCGTCGAGGACATCGCGCACGCCCGCCGGGTGGTGGCCGCGATGGGCGACGGCACCGGCGCGGTGATGATCGACGGCAAGATGGAGGACGACGCCTCCCTCAAGCAGTGCCTCGTCCTCGTCGAGCTCGCCGAGAAGCTCGCCGAGATCGACCCCGAGCTCAAGGCCCAGTACGACGCGATCCCCACCAGCGAGGTGCAGTCCTGATGACCGAGTTCAAGCCGCTGCGCTCCGTCCTCTACATGCCCAGCTCCAACGAGCGGGCGCTGGAGAAGGCCAAGACCCTGGCCGCGGACGCGATCATCTTCGACCTCGAGGACGCCGTCGCGCCCGACGCCAAGCCCGCTGCCCGGGAGGCCGCCGCGGCCGCGGTGCGGTCCGGCGAGTACGGCCGCCGCCACCTGATCATCCGGGTCAACGGCATCGGCACCGAGTGGCACGACGAGGACATCCGCGCCGCCGCGGCCGCCGGCCCGGACGTCGTCCTGGTGCCCAAGGTCAACTCCGCCGACGAGGTGAAGACGCTCGTCGCGGCCCTGGAGGCCGCGGGGGCGCCGGAGCGGACCACCCTCTGGGCGATGGTCGAGACCCCGATCGGGATGCTCAACGCGCTGTCGATCGCCCAGGCCTCGGACCGGCTCACCGGCTTCGTGATGGGCACCAACGACCTCGTCAAGGAGCTGTACGCCGAGCACGTCCCGGGCCGCCAGCCCGTGATCACCGGCCTCGGCCTGGCGCTGCTCGCGGCCCGCGCCGCCGGCATCGTGATCATCGACGGCGTCTACAACGACGTGAAGAACATCGACGGCTTCCTCGCCGAGGTCGAGCAGGGCCGCCAGATGGGCTTCGACGGCAAGACCCTCATCCACCCCGGCCAGGTCGAGGGCGCCAACACCGGCTTCGCCCCCGACGAGAAGGCGGTCGAGGACGCCCGCGGGCTGATCCAGGCCTGGGAGGACGGCAAGGGCTCGGGCGTCGTCACCTACAACGGCAAGATGGTCGAGAGCCTGCACGTGGAGTCCGCCGAGCGCACGCTGTCGATCCACGAGGCGATCCAGGCGCTCCAGGCCTGAGCCGCGGTCCGTGGCCGCGCCCGAGCACACCCCCGACGGCAGGTACGTCGTCGTCGACGGGCGTCGCTGGCGCGCCACGGACCCCGCGATCCCCGAGGAGCGCCGGGCCGAGCTGACCCGGATCCTGATGGCCTGGCGCCGCGAGGTACGACGCACCCGCGACACCCCCGAGGAGCAGCGCTCCCGCGCCGGCGTCCAGGCCGCGAAGGTCGCCCTGGGCGAGCGCGGTCGGCCGCCGTGGTGGGAGCAGACGGATGCCGAGCGGCGCGCGCGGTGGAGCCTCGACGTACCGGTGCCCGAAGGCTTCTCGCCCGAGCGGTAGGACGCCCCGGGCCGCCCTGGGTCGCCGTCGTGTGCCCGGCGACGCGGATATCCGCGGTCTCAGGCACACGACTCCCGCGGGAGCGGGTGCCACGATGGCGGGATGGACAGCGAGACCCGCACCTACCGCACCGGCGACCGCGAGGTCGTCCTGGACCTGACCCGTGACGCCGCCGCGTGGGTGGCCGGACGTGGGGACGGGCTGCTCCACGTCTTCGTCCCGCACGCCACGGCCGGCCTGGCGATCATCGAGACCGGCGCGGGCAGCGACGACGACCTGCTCGCCGCGCTGGCCGACCTGCTGCCCGCCGACGACCGCTGGCAGCACCGCCACGGCAGCCGCGGGCACGGGCGCTCGCACGTGATGCCGGCCCTGGTCCCTCCGTACGCCACCGTGCCGGTGCTGGACGGACGCCTGGCGCTGGGCACCTGGCAGAGCATCTGCCTGGTCGACCTCAACGTCGACAACGACGAGCGCGAAGTGCGCTTCAGCTTCCTGAGGAGCTGACCGTCTCCTCCAGCAGGTCGGCCACGGCCTGCTGCTCCTCGGCGTACGGGTGGTACGGCGTGGCGTCCTTAGCCGGGACGACCCCCGCGATCCACGGCTCGTCGGCGCAGATGTCGTGGCCTGCGGTGGCCGACCAGACGTCGGCGTACTCCGCGCCGGCGGTCTCCGCCGCCTCCCGCTGGGCCTCGACGAACTCCTGGATCACGCGCCGGCCGAACGGGTAGTCGCCGGAGGCCAGGGGGAGCTCGGGGCAGGTGCCGGACTCGGGGACGATCTGCGGGTAGCCGACGACCACGACGCGGGCCTTCGGGGCGCGCTGCAGGATGGCGCCGACGGTCTCCACGATCGCCTCGGTGGTGGCGGAGAAGACCTTCGGCAGGACCTTGGGGTTCTGCTGGGCGAGGTCGGAGCAGGGAGCGCCGTCGGGGTCGTTCGCGGCGAGCTGGGCGCAGGTGATGACGAGGCTGCCGTAGACCTCGCCGTTGTTGGCGCCGATGCTCAGCGTGACGAGGTCGGTGTCCTCGGTGACCGACTCCAGCTGGGGAGGTACGGCGTCACCGCCGGCCTGCTGCACGGCGGTCATGTTCTCGGTCTTGGCTCCACCGCAGCTCGCGTCGGTCAGCTCGAGGTCGAGGGCGGCGGCGAGCAGGTGCGGGTAGTTGCCGTCGGTCTGCTGGCAGCCGGGCGGGCCGGTCGGCGTGCCGACGCCGGGAGCGGAGGTGTAGGAGTCGCCGAGCGCGACGTAGCGGTCACCGGCCTCGACCGGGCGACGCTGGTTGCCGGTGGCGTCGGGGTCCTCGTCGGCGGTGCAGGCGGCGAGCGCCAGCGCGAGGGCGCAGCCGACGGCGGCGCGTGCGTGCCACGACCTCATCCCGCCTCCTCCTCCACGCCGAGGGCAAGGGTCAGGGCGAGGACGGTATCGGGGTCGTCCAAACGCTCGCCGTACAGGTCGCGCAGCTGGGTCATCCGGTACCGGATCGTCTGCGGGTGCACGAACAGCGCGGCCGCGACCTCGTCACGGCGCCCCTGGTGGAGCAACCAGGCGCGCAGGGTCTCGCGCAGCTTCGCGGCGGCGGCCGGGCGGAGCTCGGCGAGGGGGGCCAGGGCGAGCGCGCGCAGGTCGGCCAGCGCCTGGGGGTCGGCGGTGAGCACGAGGCGCGGCAGGTGCAGCTCGGTGTCGCCGGTGACGCCGAGGGCCTGCGCCCGCACCACCCGGTCGTACGACGCGCGCACGTCCGCCCACGGCCGGGCCGGCCCGACCAGCGCGTCCCGGTCGCGCACCGTGCGCAGCAGCGTCGCCCGGCGGCGGCCGTGGGCGTCGGGGACCATGAGCAGCGCGGAGCCGTCGAGCTCGGGCAGGTCGGTGGTGACGAGGGTGCCGCGCCGCAGCACCCGCAGCAGGGTGCCCGCCTGCGACTCCGGGACGAGGACGGCGGTGAGGGTGCTGGGCGGGGTCCACTCGGCCCGCTCGGCGGAGGCGAGCACGGTGGCCTCGGGCGCGCCGGTCACCAGGTGGCGCGCCAGCCGCTCGACCATCCGCTGACGGATCCGGCCCTCCGTCGCGGACTCGTCGCGGTGACCCGCGACGCTGGCTGCCGACAGCTCGTCGATGTAGGCGAAGACGAGCTCGGCGAAGGAGGCCATCGTGGCCGGTCCGATGCCCTGCTCGACGGCCTTGGCGGACAGGTGGCGCCAGGAGACCTGCGCCCCGATCCGGTAGGCCGACAGCAGCGCGTCGGCGGTGCGGCCGCTGCGCACCTCGCCGCGTCCGAGCTGGTAGGCGCCGTCGACCGCGGAGGCGCGGGGTGCCAGCGCGTCGGGGCCGCGGCGGTCGCTGATCAGGGACAGGAAGCCGCCGAGCGCGACCTGCACGGCGCCGCGGATGGTCTCGCCCATGGGCCCGCTGAACGCGTCCTCGTAGGCCGGGACCTCCTCGATGATCCGGCTGACGACGTCGTCGGCGACGACGGCGAGGTCGGTACGGATCGCCGCGACCGTCTCGGGCGGCAGCAGCACGCCCTCGCCGGGTCGGGCCCGACGCAGCACACGACGCGGCATTTTCACTCCTGATGAACAAAAGAGGTCGGAAGATTCACCGACTGTGGTCATGAGTTTAGCGCCCGATGTTGGGACTCTTGGTGTTGTGAGCACGACGACCGCAACTCCCCGCACGGCGGCCCGCACCGGGCGCCTCGCCTCCGGGCTGCGCAACCTCCTGGACGCGGCGGTCACCCCGCTGACCGTCGACGACCTCCTCGACCACTTCGCGCCGCTGCGCCCGGCCGCCACCGGCCTGCAGGGCCGCATCGTCGCCGTCGAGTCCGAGACCGCCGACGCGGCGACCATCGTCATCAAGCCCGGCCGGGACTGGGCCGGGCACATCCCCGGCCAGTACGTCCGGGTGGGCGTCGACGTCGACGGCGTGCGGCTGTGGCGCACCTACTCGCTGACCCACGGCCCGCGCCCCGACGGCCGGATCTCGATCACCGTCAAGGCGATCCCTGGCGGCGCCGTCTCCCAGCACCTCGTGCGCACCGCCCGCCCCGGCCAGCTGCTCCAGCTCGCCCAGGCCGAGGGCGACTTCGTGCTGAGCCCGCTGCAGGCCGGCCAGCGCCAGAAGCTGCTGCTGGTCACCGCCGGCTCGGGCATCACCCCGGTCATCGGGATGCTGCGCAACCTGTACTCCCGCAACGAGGCCGACGCCCGCGCGGCGTACGACATCGTGCTCGTGCACTCGGCGATGAAGCGCGACGAGGTCATCTTCGGCGCCGAGCTGCGCGCGCACGCCGCCGCCGGCCGGCTCCGGCTGATCGAGCGGCACACGGACACCGACGGCCTGCTGACCACCGCCGACCTCGAGGCCGAGGTCGCGGACCTGGCCGAGCGCACGGCGTACGCGTGCGGGCCGGCGGGGCTGCTCGACACCCTGGAGGCGTTCTACGCCGAGCGCCGGCTGACCCTGCACACCGAGCGGTTCCGCCCGGTCGCCGTGGTCAGCGAGTCCGAGGGCGGGACGCTCACCTTCGCCAACGCGACCGTCCAGGCCGACGGCGCCACCCCGATCCTCGACGCCGCCGAGTCGGCCGGCGTCCTGATGCCCAGCGGCTGCCGGATGGGCATCTGCATGGGCTGCGTGCTGCCCCTGAAGTCCGGCGCCGTGCGCGACCTGCGCAACGGCGAGCTCACCGTCGCCGTCCCGGGCGAGACGCACCCGGACGGCGTGAAGATCCAGACCTGCATCAGCGCCGCCGCCGGCGACTGCCACATCGACCACTGAGGACTCCCCCATGACCACTGTGACGAACAAGGCCGACAACCCGATCGCCCACCTGACGCCCGAGGACATCGAGGCGCTCGGTGCCGAGCTGGACGCGATCCGCGCCGAGGTGCTCGAGGCGCGCGGCGAGAAGGACGCGGCGTACATCCGCCGGATGGTCGACCTCCAGCGCCGCCTGGAGCTGGCCTCGCGCGCCGCGCTGCTGGTCAGCATCTTCCCGCCCGCCTGGGTCGCGGGCACCGTGGGCCTCTCCGTGGCCAAGATCCTCGAGAACATGGAGATCGGCCACAACGTCATGCACGGCCAGTGGGACTGGATGCGCGACCCGAAGATCCACTCGACCACCTGGGAGTGGGACAACGCCTCGACCGCCGAGGGCTGGAAGCACTCGCACAACGAGGTCCACCACACCTACACGAACATCGTCGGCAAGGACAACGACCTCGGCTACGGCATCATGCGCGTGGACGAGGAGCAGCGCTGGTACCCCATGTACCTCGCCCAGCCGCTCTGGAACTTCATCAACGCCTGCTTCTTCGAGTACGGCATCGCGGCCTACGACCTCGAGCTCGGCAAGAACCTCGCCAAGCCGAAGGACAAGCGCAGCGAGGAGTTCAAGCGCAACCTGTCCAACACGCTGAAGAAGATCCGCAAGCAGGCGACCAAGGACTACGTCGTCAACCCCGCGCTGGCGCTGCCCACCGGCTCCTTCCTCCCGGCGCTCGCCGCGAACTTCACCGCCAACGTGGTGCGCAACCTGTGGTCGCACTCGGTCATCATGTGCGGCCACTTCCCCGAGGGCGTGGAGACCTTCGAGCTGAACTCGATCCCCGAGAAGGAGACGCGCGGTCAGTGGTACCTGCGCCAGATGCTCGGCTCCGCGAACATCTCCGGCTCGAAGCTGATGCACATCATGACCGGCAACCTCTCCCACCAGATCGAGCACCACCTCTTCCCGGACCTGCCCAGCAGCCGGTACGCCGAGGTGGCCCCGAAGGTGCAGGCGGTCTTCGCCAAGTACGGCCTCAACTACCACCAGGCCCCCCTGCCGGCGCAGGTCTACAGCGCCTGGCACCGCGTCGTGCGGCTCTCCTTCCCCAACGGCTGGCTGGAGACCACGACCCCGAAGAACCTGCCCTCCCAGCTCGTCGCGCTCTACAAGATCACCACCGCGGACAAGCGCAAGCGCCGCGTGATGCTGAAGCTGCTGGAGCGCCAGGCCAAGCAGCAGTACGCCGAGGCCGCCTGACCGTCTCCCGCGCGGGTCGTGTGCCCGAGAACCCGGATATCCGCGTTCTCAGGCACACGACCGCCCCACCGCGGGTTACTCACGGGTAGCATTGCGCCATGAGCCATGTCTCCTGCACCACCACCGACGGCATCGCCCACGTCCGGCTGGACCGCCCGGACAAGCTCAACGCGCTCACCCTCGACATCCTCGACGACCTCGTCGCGACCGCGCACCGGCTGCGCCGCGACAAGACCCTGCGCGCGGTGATCATCAGCGGGGAGGGCGACGCCTTCTGCGCCGGCCTCGACTTCGCCTCCGTGCTGCGCAACCCGGCCGGCCTGGCCAAGGCCTTCGCCCCGCGCCCCTGGCGCGGCACGAACACCTTCCAGGAGGCGCCCTGGGCGTTCCGCCGGATCCCGGTGCCGGTCATCGCCGCGGTGCACGGCCACTGCCTCGGCGGCGGCCTGCAGATCGCCCTCGCCGCCGACTTCCGGATCGCCACCCCCGACTCGCGCTGGTCGGTGCTCGAGGGCAAGTGGGGCCTGATCCCCGACATGTCCGGCGTCCAGGCGCTCAAGGAGCTCGTCGGCATCGACCAGGCCAAGCTCCTCACCATGACCGCGGAGGTCTTCGACGGCTCCCGCGCCCGTGAGCTCGGCCTCGTCACCCGGCTGGACAACGACCCGCTCACCGGCGCGCTCCAGCTCGCCAACGAGCTGTCGCGCAAGTCGCCCGACGCGGTGGCCGCCGCCAAGCGGCTGTTCGACGGCACCTGGACCGCCTCGCCGCGTCGTACCTTCGCCCGGGAGCGGATCGAGCAGGCCCACCTCCTCGTCGCCCGCAACACCAAGGCGGCCCGCGAGGCGGCGTTCAAGAAGGCCGAGGCGGTCTACGGCCCCCGCGGTCGCTGACGTACGCCGTGCGACGCGCCCTGCTCGGGACGGGCGCCGCGGTCGCCGTCCTGCTCGCGGCGTTCGTGGTCGTCGCCGCCTGGAACGCGTGGAACCTGCTCCTCGGTGCGGACGGCCCCGGCCCCTCCCGCTCCACGCTGCCCGAGCCGCCGCGCGGGCTGAGCATCGAGAACGTGCGCGAGGAGTGCGGCTCCGGCGGCTGCCACCTCGCGTTCGACGTGGTCGGTGCGCCCGGCGAGAGCGGCAGGGACATCCTCGCCCGGCTGCCGGAGGAGCCCTGCGAGCGCACCTCCCTGCTCGACTGGCGCACGCTGTGCGTCGACTACGAGCTGGACGGCGACGACGTCCGGGGCAGCGTCTCCTACGGAAACCTGCTCGCCTGAGCGGCCCCGACCCTCCTATCCTGGTGCTCTCGCCTCACCCCTGGGGCGGACGGGCTACGGCAGGTTCCGACCCTGCGTGGCGACCGTGATCCGTGAACAGTGGTCCGACCACATCGGCAGGGGTTGTTCGGGCGGCCCGGTGCTGCCGGGCCGCCCGTCCTCGCGTCCGGGTCCCGCCGAAAGTCCTTCGAAGATGTCGTATCCCGCCGATCTCCTTCGTGGTCCTAGTGACAGCCGAGCCGAAGGAGACAGGGCGATGTGGACCAACACCACCCACGAGCAGCACCTCAGCCACGACCTGCCGTGCCCGGCCTGCGGGCACGCGGTGCACACCTACCTCGCGTGCAGCGACACCTGCGACTGCCGCCCCACGGTGATGCCGGGCGGCGCCCGGATCGCCGCCTGAGCCGCGCTCAGGCGCGGTCGCCGGAGCGCCGCGACGGGGTCAGCACCGCGAGCAGGGCCACCCAGGTCGCCACCGAGTGCAGGGCCCAGTGCGCGGGCAGCGCCAGCGCGTCGAAGGCCGCCCGCCAGCCGCGCTGGTCGAACAGCGACACCGCAGCGACGAGCACGGCCATGCCGAGCACGATCGCGGCCTCGCCGATGCCGAGCCACGCGACCCGCTCGGCGAGCCTGCTGTGCTCCCCCTCGCCTCGTACGGCGGCGAGGAGCGCCCCGACGATGGTGACCGGGTAGGCCAGGAACATCGCGGGGGTGAGCAGCCGGCGCGCGACCTCCGGGGCCGGGAGTCCGCCGGAGAAGGCGCCGCGCATCGCCCGCACGTTCGCGCGGGCCCGCGCGTCCGTCCAGCGCACCAGGCCGGGGTCCTCGGAGCGCACCGAGATGGAGTCGAGGTGCTCCACCCGGGGCCCGTCTCCCAGGTCGCCGTCGGTGGCGAGGGCGAACCCACCGTGACGGCGCAGCAGGCGCATGTTGAAGTGCACCGAGGTGACCTCGTCCGCGCGCCCCCGGTCCCCGCTGAGACGGCCCAGGTCGAGCGCCTCGTCCACCTCGGTCATCCGCGAGAAGTGCGAGCGCCCGTCGCCGTCGGCGCGCCGCGCCGCGCGGAGCCCGACGACGGGTGCCGGCGACTGGTCGCCGCCGCCCGCGAGCCCGGCGGCGAGGTCGGCCTCGAAGGCCGCCACGGCCTGCCGGAGCTGGTCGGCGGCCGGCACCTCGTCGAGGGCGTAGGCCACGACGTAGCGGCCCCGCGCCAAGGTCAGGCCGTGGTCGAGCGCCAGGATCGGCTCGTCGCGCTCCGCGGCCGGCACCCGCGCGACCCGCACCCACTCCGGAGGCCCCACCCGTCGTACGCCGTCCAGGGTGGCCTGGTCGTCGTCGGAGACGAGCAGCACCGCGTCCAGGCGCGCGCTCGGGTAGTCGTGGCGCGCGAGCGCCTCGAGCGCCGCCCGGACCGCCGGCTCACCCCCGGCGACCTGCATCAGGACGGTGTAGACGGGCAGCTGGGCGTCGTCGGAGTGCACCGGGCGGCGGCGCACCTCCGGTGGCGGCGCGAGGGCGGACAGCCCACTGACCGCCTGCACGGCGGCGCCCGCGAGGAAGACGAAGGAGGTGACGAGCACGGCCGCGGCGACCACGCCGAGGGGCAGCAGGATCCCGCAGGCCAGCGCGAGGACGCCCAGCAGGGCGACCAGGACGTAGTGCACCGGCCGCACCCGGACCCCACCGGGACGACGCGCGTCCTCCGCGACGGGCCGGAAGTCCCGGCGGACGGTGAGCGCCACCCCGTCCAGGTCGCGCCGGGTGCAGGCGACGAAGGTGATCGAGCGGCCCGGGAACTGCTCCTCGACCTCGGCGACCAGCTCCTCGGCGGGGCGGACGGCGGTCGCGACCACGACACCGCCGGCGGTCAGCTCACAGGCGACCCAGCCGAGCTCGACGGTGGTCTCGGGGTCGAGCTCGGCCAGCAGCTCCGGGGCGGGCGGGTGGGCGACGAGGTCGCGCGGGGTGAGCTCCCAGTGCTCGGCGAGGGCGGCGTAGAACTCCGAGCGGGTGATGAAGCCGGCGTCGATGAGGTGCTGGCCGACGTACCCGCCGACGGCGCGCTGACGTTCCAGCGCCCATTCCAGCTGGGCAGCCTCGATCCGGCCGCTCGCCAGCAGCCGCGCCCCGATCGGCTCCACGCACCCCTCGCTCCCCGCACCCCCCTGCAGGCGCGTCCTTTCCCTTCCCCCCGCCTGCGAGGGTAGGACGAAGCGGGGCGCGGCCCGACCGGAACGGCGGAACCTTTACGTGCGCGTTCCCGGATGAGGCAACGGCCGCGGATCAGGGGTAGCGGAGGTCGACCGTCTCCTCGCTGATCTCCCACAGGGTGCGCGCGGCCGTCTCGTCCTGGCCGAGCTTGCTGCGCCCGACCCGGCGGGGGGCGCCGGACATCTGCTGGAACCCGCTCGGCCCGACGAAGGTGTTGCCCGGCAGGTCGCCGGTCGCGGCCCACAGCGAGGGCCACGCACCCGCGGCGGCGGACTGCGCGATCGCCCGCACGCCCGCGTCGAGGATCGAGGCGATCCCGCCGGAGGAGCGGCCGTACTGGCCGTTCGCGGCCAGGTGGGTGCCCGCGAAGCCGGGGTGGGCGGCCAGCGCGCGCACCGGCAGGTCCTTCTCCCGCAGCCGGCGGTCCAGCTCGCTGGTGAAGTACAGGTTGGCGAGCTTGGTCTGCCCGTAGACCCGCCAGGTGCGGTAGCGCCCGTGCTGCTCGCGCGGGTCGCCGAGCGGCGGCCTGCCGGCGAGGTTGTGGAACATCGACGACACCGTCACCACCCGCCCGTCCTCGCTCGCGACGAGCTGCGGCAGCAGCAGGCCGGTCAGCAGGAACGGCCCGAAGTGGTTGGTCGCCATCTGCAGCTCGAGCCCGTCGGCGGTGCGGGAGTACGACGTGCCCATCACGCCCGCGTTGTTGACCAGGACGTCGATCGGCCCGATCTGGCGGGCCGCCGTCGCCGCCGAGCGCACCGACGCCAGGCTCGCCAGGTCCAGGTGCAGCGCCTCCAGGGCCGCCCCCGGCACCTCGGCGCGGATCGCGGCGACCGTCTCCTCGACCTTCGCCGGGGTGCGCCCGGCGAGCACCACCCGAGCGCCGCGCCGGGCCAGCTCGAGCGCGGTGTGGTGGCCCAGGCCGCCGAGCGTGGGACCGGTGATGACCACCGTGCGGCCGGTCTGGTCGGGCAGGTCGGCGATGTTCCACTTCTCAGCCATCGTGGCTCCTACGGCGTGGTGGCGAGCCGGTCGGCGATGCGCCGCCCCAGCTCCTGGTCTCCCGAGATGCGGACCGCCCCCGGTACGACGGCGCGCCGGCCGCCCGCGAGGACGATGAAGGACTCACGGTCCATGCTCAGCCCCACCGTGGGTGTGGCGGGCACCGCGTCCAGCCTCCGGGCACGGCCGTCCTCGCCGATGCCGACGGGGAAGGGGTCGGTGCCGTCCACGGCCAGCACCGCGGTCGTCCCGACGGGCGGGGCGACCCGCTTGCCGACGACGTACCCGAAGCCCTCGACGAGGTAGTCCGCCGCGTGCTGCGCGCCCGCGGTGTCGAGACCGCCAGGCCGGCCGACGGCCCGGCGGATGTCCTGCTCGTGCATCCACACGTCCAGCGGGCGGTTGCGCAGCAGGGTGCGGAGGTTCCAGCCGATCAGCCCGAACAGGCCGGGAGCGGGCGCGTCGCCGTCGGTGGGCGGGTTGGCCTGCAGCGCGGCGTACCGCTCGCCGGTGCGCGCCCGCAGCTCCGCCACGATCGAGGCGGGCTCGCGCTCGCGACGGGTCAGCACCCCGATCTCGGTGAACTGCCCCATCGGGCCGGTGATGTGGGGCGCCTCGCCGACGTCGGCCTGCTCCTCCGGTCCGCCCGCGAGGAGCGACTCCAGGTGTGCGGTGTGGGAGGCGACCGCCTTGACGTCCCAGCCCGGGAGATCGGTCGCCCGGGCCCAGTCCTCGGGACCCAGCTCCTCCAGCAGCGCGAGGAGGTCCTGCACGGAGGTCCACCAGGCGTCGACGTACCGGCTCAGCAGCTCGCCCTCGCTCACGCCGCCGATGCTAGCGAAGCACCGCGGCGAGCGCGGCCAGTGTCTGCTCCCAGCCCAGGCGTACGCCGCCCGCCACCGCCGCGCCCTCGGGACCGACCCCGGAGAGCCGGATCGCGAGGTCCACCCGGGTGCCGCTCTCGCGCTCGGTGAACGACACCTCCTGGACGACGCGGAACACCGGCGCCCCGTCCGGTCCGAGCGGCGACAGCTCGAGCTCGAGGTGACGCAGCGGCTCGACCCGTCGCGCCGTGCCGGCAGCCCGGTGCAGCGACCCGTCACCCTCCCGCAGCACGATCTCCCACCGTCCGCCGACCCACGGCTCCACGATCGCCTCGGCGACCTCGAAGTGCTCCGGCGCCCACCAGCGGCGGACGACGTCGGGGTCGGTCCACGCCCGCCAGGTCTCCGCCGGCGAGGCGGCCACGTCCACGCCCAGCTCGATCGTGCGCTCGGTGTCCCCGGCCGCGATCCGCTCCTCCTCCACGGCGATCGCGCGCTCGTACTGCTCCAGGGCGCCCTCGGCCGGATGGGCGACGGCGACGGCGGCCAGCCAGTCCGCGAGCCCGCGCAGCCGCGACCGGTCGAGGGCGGCGACCCGCCTGCGGCCGAGCGGGTGCACGCTCACGACACCGACCGACTCGAGCGCCTGGACGTGCCGGGTGACCTGCGGCTGCGGGGCGCCGGTGCGCTCGACGAGCTCGCCGATGGTCCGTGGGGCGGCGGCGAGCAACCGCACGATCTCGAACCGGGTCGGCTCCGCCAGTGCCGCCAGCAACCGCTGCTCCTCCACGGGCGCATCCTCTCAGGATTGACATATGCGTTTCCACGCATACGATACTGCCATGACGACCCTCACCCGCCAGATCCCGACCACCCCCGAGCACCTCTGGGAGCTGTGGACCACTGCCGCCGGCATCGCCCGGTGGTGGGCGCCCGACGGCTTCCGCACCGACGTGACCCGCATCGACGTCCGCGAGGGCGGCGAGCTGGAGTACACGATGACCGCGGTCGACCCCGCCCAGGTCGCCTTCATGGAGGAGCACGGCCTGCCGCTCACGACGACCTCGCGCAAGCGATTCACCGACGTGGACGCGCCGGCCCGCCTCGGCTACGTCTCGCTGATCGACTTCGTGCCCGGGCGCGAGCCCTACGACCACCTGACCACTGTCGAGCTGACCGCGTCCGAAGGCGGCACGCTGGTCACCATGACGATGGACGACCTGCACGACGCCGAGTGGACCGGGCGACTCGTCGCCGGACGCGGCAACGAGCTCGACAACCTGCTCGCCCTCGTCGCCGGGGGGTGAGCCCGGGAGGACGACGACGGCCGCCCCGGAGATCCGGGACGGCCGTCGTACGGGAGTCGTCAGGCGATCAGAACGCCGCCTCGTCGAGCTCCATCAGGTCCAGGCCGGTGTCCTGGGCGATCTTCAGCTCGGCCGAGATGCGCGGCAGGTTGAGCTGCGCGAACCACTGGGCCGCGGCGACCTTGCCCTCGTAGAAGGCCTTGTCGTTGCCGGCTTCGCCGCCGAGCTTCTCCAGCGCGACCTCGGCGCCGCGCAGCAGCAGCCAGGCGCACACGACGTCACCGAGCGCCATGAGCAGGCGGGTGGTGTTCAGGCCGACCTTGTAGATGTTCTTGATCTCGTCCTGGGCGGACATGAGGTCGTTGATCATCAGCCCGACGATCGCCTCGGCGTCGGCGAGCGCCGTCGCGAGGAGCTCGCGCTCGTTCTTCAGCCGGCCGTTGCCCGCCTCGGACTCGAGGAACTTCTTGATCTCGCCCGCGACGTGGCCCAGCGCCTTGCCCTGGTCCTTGACGATCTTGCGGAAGAAGAAGTCCTGGCCCTGGATGGCGGTCGTGCCCTCGTAGAGGGTGTCGATCTTGGCGTCGCGGACGTACTGCTCGATCGGGTACTCCTGCAGGAAGCCCGAACCACCGAAGGTCTGCAGCGACTCGGTGCCCAGCAGCACCCACGAGCGCTCCGAGCCGTAGCCCTTGACGATCGGCAGGAGCAGGTCGTTGACCGCCTCGGCGAGCTCGTCGCGCTCACCGGCGGCCTTGGCCAGCTGGACCTTGTCCTGCCAGGTGGCGGTGTAGACGACCAGCGAGCGCATGGCCTCCGCGAACGACTTCTGGGTCATCAGCGAGCGGCGTACGTCGGGGTGGTGGGTGATCGTCACCCGCGGGGCCGCCTTGTCGGAGGCCTGGGTGAGGTCGGCACCCTGGACCCGCTCCTTGGCGTACTCCAGCGCGTTCAGGTAGCCCGTCGACAGGGTCGCGATGGCCTTCGTGCCGACCATCATGCGGGCGTTCTCGATGACGTCGAACATCTGGCGGATGCCGTCGTGCACCTCGCCGAGCAGCCAGCCCTTCGCGGGCTCGCCGCCGCCGACCTGCGGGTCGCCGAAGGTGAGCTCGCAGGTGTTGGACACCTTGATGCCCATCTTGTGCTCGACGTTGGTGACGTAGACGCCGTTGCGCTCGCCGGTCAGCTCACCGCTCTGGTGGTCGAAGTGGTACTTCGGCACGAGGAAGAGGCTCAGGCCCTTCGTACCGGGACCGCCCACGCCCTCGACGCCCTTCGGGCGGGCGAGGACCAGGTGCATGATGTTCTCCTGCAGGTCCGACTCGGCGCTGGTGATGAAGCGCTTCACGCCGGAGATGTTCCAGGAGCCGTCCTCGTTCGGGGTGGCGAAGGTCTTGCCGGCACCCACGTCGGAGCCCGCGTCGGGCTCGGTGAGGACCATGGTGGCGCCCCACAGGCGCTCGACCATGATCTCGGCGATGCGCACGTCGCGCTCCACGCCGTTGGCGTTCTTGAAGACGACCGAGCCCATCGACGGGCCGGTGCAGTACATCCAGATCGGCGCCTGCGCGCCCAGCACCATCTCGCCGGTGGTCCACACCAGCGACGGCGGGGCGGTCGTGCCGCCGATCTCCTCCGGCAGGCCCAGGCCCCAGAAGCCGGACTCCATCCAGGTGTCGTAGGACTTCTTGAACGACGCCGGCAGCGGCGCGGTGTTGGTCTTCGGGTCGAACACCGGCGGGTTCCGGTCGGAGTCGACGAAGGACGCCGCGAGGTCCTCGCGGGCGATGCGCTCGACCTCGGAGAGGATCTCGCGCGCGGTGTCGGCGTCCATCTCCTCGTAGAGGCCGGTGCCGAGGTACTCCTGCACGTTGAAGAGCTCGAAGAGGTTGAACTCGATGTCGCGCAGGTTGCTCTTGTAGTGGCTCACTGTCCCACCATTTCTAGGGGTTCGCAGAGTGTTGGAGTTGGCTGCTACTCGCCAGTAACTTCCATGATACGGGCGGTGCTAACACCCGGCAAGCAGACGGGCGCACGAATGCCTCACAGTTCCTTCGGTCGTTCGGCGGGTAGGTCGAGTGATCTGATCGAGCAATCTGAGACACTGGCCTCATGCGCGTCTCCGCGAAGTCCGACTACGCCCTGCGCGCCCTGATCGCCATGACAGGGCGCTCCGACGGCCGCGCCGTCAGCGCCGAGGAGCTCGGACGCCTCCAGGACATCCCCCACGGCTTCCTCCAAGCCATCCTCGCCGACCTCCGCCGCGCCGGCATCGTGATGTCGCAGCGCGGCCAGTCCGGCGGCTGGCGGATGGCCCGCGAAGCCGAGACCGTCAGCGTCGCCGACGTCATCCGCGCCGTCGACGGCCCCCTCGTCTCCGTCTACGGCCTGCGCCCCGAGGCCGTCAACTACAACGACTCCGCCGAAGTGCTCCAGCACGTGTGGATCGCCGCCCGCAGCGCGCTGCGAGAAGTGTTCGAGGACGTCACCATCCAGCAGCTGTCCGACGGAGCGCTGCCCGAGGCGGTCACGTCGCGGACCGCCGACGAGGACGCCTGGCAGCCTCATTAGGCGCGAGCGCGGCTTCGCCGCGGCGGTCGGCAGCAAGCTGCTGGTCGCGCGGCTCTCGCCGCGCTGCCGCGCGCGCGGTTGGCTTGCGTAGGGCCCGCCTCCGCCTGGCGGCAAGACGGTGCCCGATGGCGCGAGCGCGGCTTCGCCGCGGCGGTCGGCAGCAAGCTGCTGATCACGCGGCTCTCGCCGCGCTGCCGCGCGCGCGGTTGGCTTGCGTAGGTCCTGCCTCCGCCTGGCGGCAAGACGGTGCCCGATGGCGCGAGCGCGGCTTCGCCGCGGCGGTCGGCAGCAAGCTGCTGATCACGCGGCTCTCGCCGCGCTGCCGCGCGCGCGGTTGGCTTGCGTAGGTCCTGCCTCCGCCTGGCGGCAAGACGGTGCCCGATGGCGCGAGCGCGGCTTCGCCGCGGCGGTCGGCAGCAAGCTGCTGATCACGCGGCTCTCGCCGCGCTGCCGCGCGCGCGGTTGGCTTGCGTAGGGCCCGCCTCCGCCTGGCGGCAAGACGGTGCCCGATGGCGCGAGCGCGGCTTCGCCGCGGCGGTCGGCAGCAAGCTGCTGATCACGCGGCTCTCGCCGCGCTGCCGCGCTCGCGGTTGGCTTGCGTAGGGCCCGCCTCCGCCTGGCGGCAAGACGGTGCCCGATGGCGCGAGCGCGGCTTCGCCGCGGCGGTCGGCAGCAAGCTGCTGATCACGCGGCTCTCGCCGCGCTGCCGCGCGCGCGGTCGCGTTGCGTAGGTCCTGCCTCCGTCTGGCGGCAAGACGTTGCCCCGGCGCGCGCGGGTTCGCCTACGCGAGCGGGCAGCGCTAGGACCCCCGGCCTGATTCTCTGCTGACGGCTCAGGCTGCCGGGAATGCCCCCGATCGGGCGGGCAGAAGGCCGTGTGCCCCACCGGGGCGCGCCGGGGCAGGACGCGCCGGGAGGCCACGTTGCCAAGGAAGGTGACGGCTGTGGCCCTGCGCCGTGTGCTCGTGTCGTTCGCTCTCGGGATCGCGGTCGTCGTACCGGCCGCGTTCGGGTTGTCCCAGGCCCCCGCCCACGAGCCGCGCTGCGGGAGCAGCGCGTCGCTGGACTGGGTGCTGCCGGGGGCGTGCCAGCACGTCGACGAGGCGCCGGAGGGCGTCGACGTCACGGAGGCGGTGTCGACCGCCGAGCTGAGGGCGCGCGACGGTGGCGGGGCGGAGGCGTACGCCGCTGCGGAGGAGCTCGGCGTGCCGGCGGCGACCCAGGCCGCTGTCGCGAGCCCGGCGGTGACCTGCGACGGGGACGGGAGCAGCGGCTACCGCGTGCAGGGGATGTACGTCGTCGAGGCCGGCAAGCCCAACCGGTACGCCGCCCTGCAGGCCAGCTTCCAGCTGTGGGCCGCGGGCGTCGACGACGTCGTCAACCGGTCCGCCGCGCTGACCGGCGGGGTGCGCAAGGTGCGCTTCGTGACGGACGCGGCCGGCGGCACGTGCACCGCGCGGATCCTCAACGTCACGGTGCCGGCGGGCGCGATGAGCTCGTTCAACGCGACCATCTCCGCGGTGCAGGCGCTGGGCTACGGCGACGCGAGCCGCAAGTACCTCATGTGGACCGACGCCACCGTGCTGTGCGGCGTGGCGTCGATGTACCCCAACGACACCGACAGCCAGGGCAACCCCAACAACGGCAGCTACGCGCAGTACGCCCGGGTCGACTCCGGCTGCTGGGGCTTCGGCGACGGTGGCGCCCAGCACTCGGTCGAGGCGCACGAGGTGCTGCACACCCTCGGTGGCGTCTTCAGCACCGCGCCGCACGGCACCCGCGCCGGCCACTGCTGGGACGAGGCGGACACGATGTGCTACGCCGACGGCGGCGGCTTCGCGATGCAGCAGGTCTGCCCGGCGACGCGCGAGTACCTGCTGGACTGCAACAACGACGACTACTTCTCGACGTACCCCGACCCGGGCGGCTGGCTCGACGGCCACTGGAACGCCGCCGACTCGCGGTTCCTGATCGGTGGCGGCAACGGCAGCGGCGGCGGTACGCCGGGCGCGCCCACCGTCCTCGGCGCCAGCATCGCGGTCAACAACCCCGCCGTGCCCGGCCTGGGCACCCAGGCGTCGGTCACCCCGGCCCTCCCGAGCGGACGCACCGTCGCGAGCGTGCAGTGGAAGTCGGCGAAGGCGGACTGCGTCTTCACCGCGCCGACCGCACTGCAGACCGAGGTCGCGTGCAACGCCTCCGCCACCGGGTCCACCACCGTGACGGCCACCCTCACCGACTCCACCGGCGCGACCAAGGCGGTCACCAGCCCGCTGACCTTCGCGACCGGCACGGCGCGGCCGGTCGCGATCGCGCTCGGCGCGGCCGGACAGAGCCCGGCCGACGGGGGGACGGCGGCGGTGTGCACGGGTGCGGCGTTCCCGCTCACCGCACGCGTCGTCGACGTGGCGAGCGGTCGCCCCGTCAAGGGCCTCGCCACGACGCTGACCAAGCAGACCGCTGCGATGACGGCACCGGCGAGCGCCGGGGCGCCGGTCACCGCGGTCACCGGCGAGGCGACCCAGAGCCAGACGGCGACCGTCGCGACGACCTACCGGGGACGCGTCGCGGCGGGCAGCGTGTACGCCGCCGCCGGCCCCGCCACCCTCGTCGCCTCCCCCGGCCGGTGCACCACGGCCCTGACGGCGGACCTCGCCGCCGACGAGGTCTGGTACGGCGACCCGGTGACCGTCACCGGCGCCCTCACCGCCACGGCGGACGGCACCGCGGTGGTGCCGGCCGGCGTGGGCGTCGCGGTGAGGCTGACGACGGCCGCCGGGAAGGTGGTCGCGCTCGGCACCGCGAAGACGGGAGCCGACGGCACGTTCTCGCTCGCGGCGAAGCCCACGGCGAGCGGCACGATCGGGGTCAGCCTCCCCGCGGGCACGGCGTACACGGGGGCGAGCGCGACCGCCGGGCCGATCACCGTGAAGGAGCCGGCGACGCGGATCACCGGGGCGGTCGACACGACGGCGGTGGGCTACGGGCAGGCGGTCGTGGTGACCGGAACCCTGCGGCGCGACGCCGGCGGCACGGTCACGCCACTGGGCAGCAGGTCGGTCGCGGTCATGGTGACGCCCGCGGGCGGCACGGCCGTGCGGGTCGGCGCCGCCACCACCAAGGCGGACGGCACGTTCACCGCGTCGGTGGCGCTCAAGGTCAGCGGCACGCTGGCGGTCTCCTACGCCGGCACCACCGGCCAGCCCGCGGCCTCCGCCACGGTCGGCGCCGTCACCGCGGGCACCTGGTCGACCGCGGTGACGGCGAGTGCCTCCGCGTCCTCGGTCCCCACCGGCGGCGCGCTCACGCTCACCGGCTCGGCGACCCGGACCTACGCCGGAGCCACCTCCCCGGCGTCCGGCCTGCGGCTCAAGGTGACCTTCCGGGCGACAGGCAGCGCGACGAGCACCCTGGTCTCGTCGGTGACGACGACGGTGAGCGGGACGTTCACGGCCAAGGTGTACCCGAAGGCGAGCGGCACCTGGACGATCACCCTGTCCGACCTGGCGGGCTACGCGCCCGCGTCCTCGGCCGGCCTCGGGGTCAGCGTGGGCTGAGCCCTCAGGCGACCTCGCCGAGCTTGCGCTTGAGCTTGCGTCGCTTGCGGTCGAGCTCCTCGAGACGGACCTCGAGGGAGGCGTTGCGGCGGGCCAGCCGCTCCAGCTCGCGCAGCGCCTCGGGCAGCGACTGGAACACGGGGGTGGCGTGGGGGACGTCGTCGAGACGCAGGGACGACGTACCGAAGCCGACGAGCTTGCCGAAGGCCTTCCACACGTCCTTCGCGTCGCGACCGTCGGTCTCGATGACGTGCAGGCGCTCGGGCTTGCGGACCGCGGAGGACCAGCGCTGGACGGTGGCGGTCTCGTCGTCGATGCCGGTCGTGACGACGACGTTGACCTGGTGGCCGGCGAGGGCGTCGACGAGCAGGGCGACCTGCTCGGGCGCCGCGCCGGCGAGCAGGGGCTGGCTGAACACGAGGTCGGACTTCGCCTTCTGCGCACGCCGCACCAGGCGGGTCCACTGCCCCTCGACGTCGGAGCGCTTGAGCCCCCACTCCTTGTGGGAGCGGGTCATCTCGACCGCCGCACGGAAGCTCTCCGCCGGGGTCTGCGCGACGGAGGCGACGCCGAGCTCGACGAGCGCCGCGTGGTGGTGGGCGAGCGCCGGCTCGATCACGTCGCCGGCTCCCGGCATCCCGACGTGGATCCATGCCTTGGGCTTCTTGGCCATGCTCGCACCGTCGCACGCGCCGATGAGCGTCCCGTGAACCATCGGTGACGGGCAGGCGTGCGGCACATGTGCGCTCACGCACTAGAACCTGTTCTAGATTCGCCCTACGCTGGCTCCCATGATCACCTCCGACGCGATCGTCTGGAACGCCCCGAACGACCCGCACCCGGCCCGTGCCGCGTCCCAGCGCTCGTACTCCGCCGTCGCCAAGGGCGACCTCGCCGAGTGGCTGACCGTGTACGCCGAGGACGCCGTGCTCGAGGACCCGGTCGGCCCGTCGATGTTCGACCCCGAGGGCAAGGGCCATCACGGGCACGCTGGGATCTCCGCTTTCTGGGAGAAGGCGATCGCGCCGATCGACACCTTCGCGTTCACCATCACCGACTCGTTCGCGAACCCCGGCAGCAACACCTGCGCCAACATCGGGCGGATCCGCACCTCCTTCGCCGACGGCTCGCACACCACGACCGACCTGATCATGGTGTACGTCGTCGACGAGGCCGGCCGGGTGACGTCGATGAAGGCGTTCTGGGAGCCGGACCGGACGATGGCGAGCTTCACCTCCGCCTGAGCCCTGCGCGCGGAAAAGGGGTGGCGCGGGGGTCCTAGGGTGGATCCACGTGAACCCGTTGACCGAGCCCGAGATCCGCGCGTCCTTCGTCAACTGCTCCAAGGGTGAGGCGAAGCGTCTCAACGTGCCGCGCGACCTCGCCGACCAGCCCTGGGAGGAGCTCGACCTGCTGGGCTGGCGGGACCCGCAGTCGCGCACCCGCGCCTACCTCGTCGCCGAGATCGCCGGGACCGTGCGCGGCGTGGTGCTGCGCGCGTCCGACGGCTCGGCCGGCGTACCGCGGAAGAACCTGTGCACCCTCTGCCTCACCCCGCACCCCGCCGGCGGCGTCGGGCTGCTCGTCGCCCCGCGCGCCGGGAAGGCCGGCCAGAACGGGGACTCGGTCGGCACCTACATCTGCGCGGACCTGCAGTGCTCGCTGTACGTCCGGGGCAAGAAGGTCACCTCGATCGGCCGGCTGCCCGAGTCGCTCACCCTCGAGCAGCGGATCGAGCGGCTCAGCACCAACCTCGCGGCGTTCCTGGGGCGGGTCGGGGGCTGACCGGTCAGGATGTCGCGGACTCGATCCAGTTGATCAGCGGCCGCAGCCGGCGCCAGTCCTCGCGCACCCGATCGAGAAGGTCGGCGGTGTGCACGAACGGCTCGAAGCCGTACGAGCGCATGCCCAGCACCGTCTTCATGCGCAGCAGGTCGATCCGCGGGTGCTCCTTGTCGTAGCCGCGCGGCACCGTCTTGAGCCGCTCCCCCGCGACCTCGAAGCCACCCCGCTCCAGGTCACGGAGGATCCGCTGCAGCGCCTTGCCCGTCCTGTCGGCGGCCATCGCCTCGCGCATCGCCGCCAACCGCTCACCGCTCGCCTCGTAGATCCCGCCGCCGACCCGGACGCCGGGGGCGGCCACCTCGACGTACCAACCCGTCGCCGGGCCGACGCCCACGAACGCGCCCTGGTGGGTCTTGTACGGCGTCTTGTCCTTCGCGAAGCGCACGTCCCGGTAGGGCCGGAACACCTTCGCCGCACCGAACTCCTGGGCCAGCGCCTCGGTCAACGCCACCATCGGTGCCTTCACCTGCTCGGCGTAGACGTCCTTGTGGGCCTCCCAGAACGACTTGGTGTTGTCGACCTCGAGGTCGTCGTAGAAGTCGAGGGCGGCGACGGGGAAACCGGTGAACTCCACGTCAGGAGGGTACGGCGAGCCGGAACGCTCCCCGCACCGTGGCAGCATGCCGCCCATGAAGGTGTCGGTCTTCACCCCGAGCCACGCGCCGACGTACCTCGACGAGTGCTGGCGCAGCCTCCGGGCGCAGACGTACGACGACTGGGAGTGGATCGTGCTCCTCAACGGCGACGCGACCTGGGCGCCCGCCGAGGCCGACCCGCGGATCCGGGTGGTGCGTGGCACGACGACCGGCCGGGTCGGCGCGGCCAAGCGGGAGGCGTGCACGCTCGCCACCGGCGACATCCTGCTCGAGCTGGACCACGACGACGTGCTCGCCTCCGACTGCCTGGAGGCGGTGACCACGGCCTTCGCCGAGCACCCGGAGGTCGTGCTCGTCTACTCCGACTTCGCACAGATCGACCAGGACGGCTCGGCGAACCACGAGACGTTCAACCTGGCGATGGGCTGGGAGTACGCCCCCGCCAACGTCGACGGGCTGCTCGTCAACCGGTGCCGGGCACTCGAGCCGAGCCCCCACAACGTGGCCTACATCTGGTACGCCCCCAACCACGTGCGGGCGTTCCGGCGCACGGCCTACGAACGGGCGGGCGGGTACGACGCGGCGCTCGAGGTGCTCGACGACCAGGACCTGATGATGCGCCTGTTCGTGGAAGGGCCGTTCCTGCGGATCCCGCGCTGCCTCTACCTCCAGCGGGTGCACGCCGCGAACACCCAGAAGGACGGGCGGATCAACCGGGAGATCCAGGCCGACACCGTCGCGCAGTACTGGGCGGGGATCGACCGGCTCGCGGTCGCGTGGGCGCAGCGCGAGGGTCTCGAGGTCGTCGACCTGCAGGTCCCCGCGTGGGCCGGACCGGGCGACGAGGTGATCGAACCGGCCGAGCCCGTGCTGGCGCACGAGGACTCGTCGGTCGGCGTACTGCGGGCGGTGGACGTGCTGCAGCGCATCCCCGACCGCGGCCGCTTCTTCGCCGAGTGCTTCCGGGTGCTCGCCCCCGGCGGGCTGCTGATGACCGCGACGCCCAGCACCGACGGGCGCGGGGCGTTCCAGGACCCGACCCACGTGGCCTACTGGAACGCCAACAGCTTCTGGTACCTCACCCAGGCCGTGCTGCGGGAGCGGACCTTCCCGTCGTACCCGGGGATGAGGTTCCAGGTCAGCGGACTGCGCACCTGGTTCCCGACCGAGTTCGACCGCACCAACGACATCCCGTACGTCGCCGCGAACCTGATCGCCGTCAAGGACGACGTCCGCCACGGCGGGCCGCTGCTGATCTGAGGGTCAGATGCAGACGGCGTACGTCGTGAGGCGGACGCCGCTCAGGCCGATCCCGGTGAGACGGATCTGGGCGGTCCAGGACGTCGCGCTCGTCGGGGCGTTCTGGATGACCGACCAGGTGAAGGTGCTCGGCAGGATGATCCCGCTCGTGTCGGTCACGAAGAACCCGCCACCCACGACGGTCTTGCCGGCGGGGCAGGTGGCCGTCGCGGTGAACGTCTGGCCGAGGCTGATGATCGTCGACTGCTGCTGCGCGGTCACCTGGGTCGGGGCCACCGACGGGCCCTGAGCACCCTGCGGGCCCTGGGCTCCGGTCGCACCCGTCGCGCCCTGGGGGCCTTGCGGGCCCGCCGCGCCCGTCGTACCGACGGCACCTTGGGCTCCGGTGGCGCCCGTCGCACCCTGCGCTCCCGTGGCGCCCTGCGGTCCGGTCGGGCCGGCGACACCCTGAGGCCCCTGCGGGCCGGTGGCGCCCTGCGGCCCCGTCGCACCCTGGGGTCCCTGCGGACCGGCTGCGCCCGATGCGCCGACGGCACCTTGGGCACCCTGCGCACCGGTGGCTCCTGTGGCACCGGTGGCACCTTGCGCTCCGGTCGCGCCCTGCGGCCCGGCCGGTCCGGCGACTCCCTGGGCGCCGGTCGCGCCCTGAGCACCTGTCGCACCCGTGGCACCCTGGGCGCCGGTGGCGCCCTGCGGACCCGTCGCCCCCTGGGCGCCCGTCGCACCGGTGGCACCTTGGGCGCCGGTAGCGCCCTGCGGCCCCTGAGGGCCGGCGGGTCCCGCAACACCCTGCGGACCGGTGGCACCCTGCGGACCGGTGGCACCCTGAGCACCCGTCGCACCCTGGGCGCCCGTGGCGCCCTGCGGGCCGGTTGCTCCCTGGGAACCCGTCGCCCCCGTCGCACCCTGAGCGCCGGTGGCACCCTGCGGACCCGTCGCGCCCTGAGCGCCAGGAGCACCTTGGGCACCCGTCGCACCAGTGGCACCCTGGGCGCCGGTGGCGCCTTGCGGCCCCTGAGGGCCGGCCGGTCCGGCGACCCCCTGCGGACCTGTCGCGCCCTGGGCCCCGGTCGCACCCGGCGCGCCCTGCGCACCCGCAGCACCTTGCGGCCCCTGAGGGCCGGCGGGCCCAGCAACACCCTGAGGCCCGGCCGCACCCTGAGCACCCGTTGCACCCTGGGCACCCGTCGCGCCTTGCGCGCCGGTCGCACCGGTCGCCCCTTGAGCGCCGCTGGCGCCCTGCGGGCCGGTTGCGCCCTGCGAACCAGTCGCCCCTGTCGCGCCCTGAGCACCCGTTGCTCCCTGAGCTCCGGTCGCTCCCTGGGCACCCGTGGCGCCGTCGGCGCCCTGCGGACCGGCGGGTCCGGACACACCCTGCGGACCAGCCGGACCCTGCGCACCCGTGGCCCCCTGAGCACCATCGGCACCCTGAGCGCCTGACGCGCCTTGAGCACCCGTCGCGCCCTGTGCGCCCTGGGGGCCCGTCGGTCCCTGAGCACCCGTGGCGCCTTGGGCACCCGTCGCGCCCTGCGCTCCCGTTGCTCCATCAGCACCCTGGGGACCTTGCGGACCCGTCGGCCCTGCAACACCCTGGGCCCCGGTCGCGCCCTGGGGGCCCTGGGCACCGGTCGCTCCGTCGGCGCCCTGAGCGCCCTGGGCACCGGTCGCGCCCTGCGGCCCCAACGGTCCGGCGGGCCCGGCAACACCCTGCGGGCCGGTGGAACCCTGAGCACCTTGGGCACCCGTCGCACCTTGGGCACCGGTCGCACCTTGGGCACCGGTCGCACCTTGGGCGCCCGTCGCACCTTGGGCGCCCGTCGCGCCATCGGCTCCCTGAGCACCGGTCGCACCCTGCGAACCCGTCGCACCTTGAGCACCCGTCGCGCCCTGCGCTCCATCGGCGCCCTGCGGACCTTGAGGACCAGCCGGCCCCGCAACACCCTGCGGACCAGCCGGACCCTGAGCACCGTCAGCACCCTGAGCACCCGTCGCACCCTGGGGACCTGCTACCCCGTCGGCACCCTGAGCGCCCTGAGCACCGTCGGCGCCTTGGGCGCCCGTCGCGCCATCGGCTCCCTGAGCACCGGTCGCACCCTGCGAACCCGTCGCACCTTGAGCACCCGTCGCGCCCTGCGCTCCATCGGCGCCCTGCGGACCTTGAGGACCAGCCGGCCCCGCAACACCCTGCGGACCAGCCGGACCCTGAGCACCGTCAGCACCGTCGGCACCCTGAGCACCCGTCGCACCCTGAGCACCCGTCGCACCCTGCGGACCTGGTACGCCGTCGGCCCCCTGTGCGCCCTGAGCACCGGCGGCACCCTGGGCACCCGTCGCGCCCTGCGAACCCTGGGGACCCGTCGCTCCCTGAGCGCCAGTGGCGCCCTGGGCGCCGGTCGCCCCATCGGCACCTTGAGCGCCGGTCGCACCGTCGGCGCCCTGGGCACCAGTGGCGCCTTGCGGACCTGTCGGCCCGGCAGGGCCGGCGACACCCTGCGGACCGGTCGAGCCCTGAGCGCCTTGGGCGCCCGTCGCCCCCTGGGCGCCTGTCGCGCCATCGGCTCCCTGAGCACCGGTCGCGCCCTGCGAACCCGTCGCACCCTGAGCGCCATCAACACCTTGCGGACCTTGAGGGCCAGCCGGCCCCGCAACACCCTGCGAACCAGCCGGACCCTGAGCACCGTCAGCGCCCTGAGCACCCGTCGCGCCCTGCGATCCCTGGGAACCGGTCGCTCCCTGAGCGCCGGTGGCGCCCTGCGCGCCGGTGGCGCCATCAGCACCTTGAGCACCGGTCGCACCTTGAGCACCCGTTGCGCCCTGCGCTCCCGTAGCTCCATCGGTGCCCTGCGGACCTTGAGGACCAGCCGGCCCGGCAACACCCTGCGGACCGGCCGGACCCTGCGCCCCCGTGGCCCCCTGAGCACCGTCAGCACCCGTCGCACCTTGGGCGCCGGTCGCGCCGTCGGCACCCTGAGCGCCCGTCGCCCCATCAGCACCCTGAGCGCCCTGGGCGCCGGTGGCGCCCTGCGGACCCGACGGCCCGGCGGGCCCAGCAACACCCTGCGGACCGGCCGCACCCTGAGCACCATCAGCGCCCTGAGCACCCGTCGCGCCTTGGGCACCCGTCGCACCTTGGGCACCCGTCGCACCTTGGGCACCCGTCGCGCCCTGCGAACCCGTCGCCCCATCAGCACCTTGAGCGCCCTGGGCACCGGTGGCGCCCTGCGGACCCGACGGCCCGGCGGGGCCAGCAACACCCTGCGGACCAGCAGGACCCTGAGCACCATCAGCACCCTGAGCGCCCGTCGCGCCTTGAGCGCCCGTCGCGCCTTGAGCGCCCGTCGCGCCTTGAGCGCCGGTCGCGCCGTCGGCACCTTGAGCGCCCTGGGCGCCGGTGGCGCCCTGGGCACCGTCCGCGCCCTGCGGTCCCGAAGGTCCGACGGGCCCGGTGGCGCCAGCAGGTCCGGACGGACCGGTCGGTCCCGGGGAGCCGGCGTCGCCGGTGGCGCCTGCCGCACCCCGAGCCCCCACGGCGCCCTGCGGGCCTCGCGCGCCGGCCGGGCCCTGGACACCGGGCTGCCCGGCGGAGCCGGTCGAGCCGGTCGAGCCGGTCGAGCCCTGGGCTCCGGTGAGGCCGCGCGGCCCCTCCGGCCCCGGTACGTCGGACGAGGGCACCCGGCTCTCGGAGATGCCACCGACCTCGTCGGTCCCGAAGCCACCGAAGACGGGTCCTCGTACGCCGGGGGGCTGGATGCCGAACCACGGCATCTCCGGCCCGGGCGGGGGCTCGGCGCCGACGCGGCCGCTGCAGACGAGGCAGAGGGCGGCGGACGCGGCTGCGGTGAGGCCGGCGTGGCGGGCCTGGCGGGCCCAGCGGGAACGGGAGACGCGGCTCATGGCGTGTTCCCGAGGAGTGCCACCGTCCCGTCCGAGGTGAGCTTCTCGGACTCACCCTTCACTGGTGAGTAGACCTCGATCTGGAAGGCACCGTCGGGGAAGGCGAAGTAGGTGGAGAGCGGCTCCTTCTTGAAGACCGCGATCACGGCGCCGCTCTTGGTGCGGGTGACCTTGGCGGCGCTCTTCTTGGCGCCGACGAGGTTCTCGTAGCCCTGGACGGCGGAGTAGGTGGCGACGGTGAGGTACTGCCCCGCGTCGCCGGCGTCGACGCCGTCGGGGAGGTAGCGCACGAAGATGCCGTTGCGGGCGGTGAGGGTGAGCTCGATCCGGGTGTCGGGGCGCTCGCCGGCCCAGTAGACCTGGTCGTGGTCGCCGGCGAACTCCTCGAGCTCGGCGGGGGTCACGATCGTCGGGATGCCGACCTTGATCTCGTCGGCCGCCTTCGCCGGGTCCGTGCCGTCGTCACCGCGCAGCAGGTAGCCCGCCGCACCACCGAGGAGCAGCAGGAGCACGACACCCACGCCGACGACGACCTTGTAGCTGGTGCGCACGCAATACCCTCCCCGAGCGTTCTCCCTGGAACAGGACTATCGCATACGACAGTCCCCTGGGAAGGGGTGCGTGGATCCGTGGAGCGGATGACGAGGTTCGAACTCGCGACATTCAGCTTGGGAAGCTGACGCTCTACCAACTGAGCTACATCCGCCTGCGCCGGTCTCCCGGAGCGTGGAGGATGCTACCCGATGGGTGCCAGGCGGGGTCGCTTCGGCTCCACCCCGTCGCCCGAGGAGCGTCCCGTCACCCGGCGCTGCACCCACGGAGCGAGGTGGGTGCGGGCCCAGGCGAGGTCGGCGGCACGCTGCTCCCGCCCGCTGAGCACCGGTACGACGGCCGGCGGGATCGGCGTCAGGTCGTGCTCGATCCCGAGCGCGTCGAGGGCGGCGATGGCGATCTGCTGGTGACCGACGGCGTTGAGGTGCAGCCGGTCGACGTCCATCACCTCGGAGACCTTCCAGCCGCGCATCCGCCACATGTCGACGAGGGTGGCGCCGTGCTTCTCGGCGATCTCGCGGGCCCACTCGTTGAAGATCGCGGTGCGGCCGCGGATGACCCGCATGACACCGCCCTCGCCGGTGTCGGCGATGGTGAACATCATGACGTGCGCGCCGGAGGCGGCCAGCCGACCGATCGCCTCGTCGTACGCCGCCGCCAGGGCGTCGATGTCGACCTTGGGCCGGAGCACGTCGTTGCCGCCGCCGTGGATCGAGACGAGGTCGGGGCCGAGCGCGAGGGCGGCGTCGACCTGCTCCTCGATGATCGCGGGCAGCTTGCGGCCGCGGATCGCGAGGTTGGCGTAGCCGAACGGCTCCCCGTCGCGGGCGGCTGCGGCGGCGAGCCCCTCGGCGGCCCGGTCGGCCCATCCGCGCAGGCCGTTGGGGCGGTCCGGGTCGGGGTCACCGACCCCTTCGGTGAACGAGTCGCCCAGGGCGACGTACTTGCGGAAGGTCACCGCGCCATTGTGCGCCCGTGATCGCGGCCACTCGCCACCGGCTCGGCCGGGTAGGGTGCGGGTCGTGCTGCTCAGCGACCGCGACATCACTGCCGAGATCGACGCCGGACGGGTCGCTCTCGAGCCCTACGACCCCGCGATGATGCAGCCGTCGTCGATCGACGTGCGGCTGGACCGGTTCTTCCGGGTCTTCGACAACCACAAGTACCCCTCGATCGACCCCGCGGCGGACCAGTCCGACCTCACCCGGGTCGTCGAGACGCAGGGCGACGAGCCGTTCATCCTGCACCCCGGCGAGTTCGTGCTGGGCTCGACGTACGAGGTCGTGACGCTGCCCGACGACATCGCCGCCCGCGTCGAGGGCAAGTCCTCGCTGGGCCGGCTCGGGCTGCTGACGCACGCGACGGCGGGCTTCGTGGACCCCGGCTTCTCCGGGCACGTCACGCTGGAGCTGGCGAACGTGGCGACGCTGCCGATCAAGCTGTACCCGGGCATGAAGATCGGGCAGTTCTGCTTCTTCCGGCTCTCCTCGCCGAGCGAGCACCCCTACGGCTCGGAGAAGTACGGCTCGCGCTACCAGGGCCAGCGCGGCCCGACGCCGTCGCGGTCCTTCCAGAACTTCCACCAGACGACCATCTGACCCCCGGCCGTTCGCGGGGTTAGGTTAGCCTGACCTCATGACCGTCGAGGAGAACACGTACGTCGCCACGCTCCCCCTCATCCTCAGCGAGGTGGAGGTGGTCGCGGTCGCGCGCGTCTCGCCCTCGTTCGTCCGCGTCGAGCTGGGCGGCGCCGCCCTCGCCGAGTTCGGTACGCCGGGCCCGGTGCTCGACCAGCGCTTCAAGATCATCTTCCCCAACGCCGCCGGTGCCCTGCCGTCCTTCGCCGGCGCCGACGAGTCGTGGTGGACCAGCTGGATCGAGATCCCCGAGGACGAGCGCGGGTCGATGCGCACCTACACCGTGCGCGACGTCGTGGGCGAGGGCGAGGCGACCCGTCTCGTCGTCGACATCGTCGTCCACGAGGCCCACGACGACGACCCGCTCGACGGCGCCGGGAACAAGTGGGCGCTCCAGGCCCGGGTGGGCCAGCGGCTGGTCGTGATGGCACCGCGGCGCGGGCACGAGTTCGGCGGCATCGAGTGGTCGCCGGGCAACGCCTCGCGGCTGCTGCTCGTCGGCGACGAGACCGCCGTCCCGGCGATCCGCGGCATCCTGCGCGACCTGCCGGCGGATGCGAGCGGGGCCGCCTTCCTCGAGGTGCCCGTCGACGGCGACGTGCTCGACGACGTGCGCGGCCCCGCCGGGGTGAGCATCACCTGGCTGCCCCGCAACGGCGGCGCCCGCGGCGTGGAGCTGCACGCGGCCGTGCTCGCGCACCTGACCGGCAGCGCACCCACCGAGACCGTCCAGGTCAGCGACGACGAGATCGACCCCGACCTGTGGGAGACCCCGGTCTACTCGTCCTCGGGCGAGGAGGTGGCCGAGGCCACCGACGTCCCGACCGACGACGTGCCGTTCGCCGGGCTCTACGCGTGGATCGCCGGCGAGTCCAAGGTCGTCACCGGCCTGCGCCGCAAGCTGGTCAACGACCTCGGGCTCGACCGCACGCAGGTCGCGTTCATGGGCTACTGGCGCGAGGGCGTCTCCATGCGCTCCTGACCGCGGCGGTCAGGGACGCACCGGCAGCGTGATCGAGGACGGGTACGCCGCCCCGGTGTGCACCGTCACGGGAACGAGCTGGCCCAGCAGGCTGGTCAGCGGCGAGAGCAGGTGCGGGACGTCGAAGGCCTGCACGGCGACCCGCAGCCGGTGCCCGGGCCGGACCACGGCACCGGTGGGGAAGACCTCCACGTCGACCGGCGCGACCTGCCCGGCAGCGAGGTTCCGCTGGGTCGCCTTCGTGAACGGGTGCCAGGGCTGGATGAGCTTGCCGTCGAGGTAGCGCGACCTGGTCGTGTCGAGCGTGCGGTGCGAGATGACCTGCCAGCCGCCGGTGATCCGGTGGACCGTCCCGTCCGGCGCGACGTCCTCGACGGCCACCGAGAGCATCCCGTCGCCGGTCGGCGAGGAGACGTACAGGCGGGCGTTGAGCGGACCCTGCAGGCGCACCGCCTTGGTGACGGGGGCGGTGTCGAAGGTCAGCCCGCCGAGGTCGTTGAGCCGGTTGTCGCTGAAGCAGGGCAGTCCGGCGAGCACCGTCGAGGGCACGCCGGCGGTCCACTGGTCGGCCGAGCGGGTGCACAGCCCGGTGACCGGGATCGGCGGGACGATCGAGGAGCCGGCGGCGGGCGTACCGGTGACGAGACCGCCGGACCGGCCGCCGACGGCGGCGGTGCCGGACAGCTTGTACTGCCGTGCGGACAGGTCGCTGTCGATCCACTTCGCCTTCTTCACCCACGTCCCCGAGCCCTGCTCGTAGTAGGTGAGCGGCGCGATCTGGTCGAGCTTGCCGTCGCGACCCTTGAGGTACTGGTCGAACCAGCGCAGCTGGAGCTCGGCGAGCGACCCGTAGCCGGCCTTGCCGACGTCGGCGCCCGAGGAGCCCTGCAGGTGGTTCCACGGGCCGAGGATGAGCTTCGTGGGCACGCCGTTGCGCTGCAGCCGCTCGAAGTCGAGCGGGGTGCCGCGCTGGAAGAGGTCGTACTCCCCGCCGACGAGGAAGGTGGGCACCTTCACCTTGTCGATCACCGAGATCGGCGAGCGCTCGGCGTAGAACGGGCCGTCGTAGGCCGGCTCGCCGCCCAGCAGCGCCTGCAGCGCGAGCGGCAGGGTGAACCCGGTCGCGCCCGCGAGGTGGTCGGTGAGCATCTTGAAGCCGGCGGCGGGCTCCTGGACGCCGTACGCCGGAGGGATCGCGCCGGTCGCGGTCACCAGTCCCAGCCACAGCGGGATGAAGCCGACGTCGATCTGGCCACCGGAGGCGACGACGTCGCGGTAGACGTCGGCCGCCGGGACCTGCGGGAAGATCGCCTTGAGGCCCTTCGGCTGGCGGGCGGCGGCGAAGAGCTGCGAGATCCCCATGTACGACGCGCCGGTCATCCCGACCGAGCCGTTGCTCCACGACCGGGTGGCCGCCCACTCCACGATCGCGCCGGCATCCTTGCCCTCGCGGGCGCTGAACGCCGCCCACTGCCCCTCGGAGGTGCCGGTGCCGCGGGCGTCGACGGTGAGCTGGGCATAGCCGCGCTTGACGAGGTAGGCCGGGTCCGCGCCCGCCAGCGTCGCGCCGGCGCCGCCGGCGATCACGGTCTTGTTGTAGGCGGTGATCGTCACGATCACCGGGAGCCGGGTCGTGACGGGCTTGCCGTCGGCGCCCGCCGGCCGCTGCAGGTCGCCGCGCAGGACGACGCCGTCGTCCATCGGGATCGCGAGGTCGCGGGTGGTGACGGTGGCGGAGTACTGCTCGGGGCGCGGCGTCCAGCCGGTCGCCGCGTGGGCGGCCGGGCCGGCCGGGACCAGCAGCGCGGTGGCGAGGAGGGCGCCGACGAGCGCGGCGAGCAGACGGATCAGGCGGGCGTGCACGAACATGTTCAACGCCGCGCCGTGGCGTCCGTCACGCCGGGACGAGCGCCACGTTCCCCGAGACGGTCGTCGCCCGTACCTCGACGCGGTCCGCGCCGGGCTCCGGCTCGCCGATCGGCGGCAGGGACGAGCTGACCCGTCCGGTGATGGTGGAGATGTCGGTCCACACCGGCGTGCCGGCGGGGACGCCGACGAGGATGTTGCCGGAGGCGCCCTTCGCGCTGATCCTGCCGCGCCGGGCGTTGCGGACGGTGACCGCGCCGGAGCCCGTCGTGCTGGCGATGTCGTCCTCGGACTCGAGCACCTCCAGGTCGCCCGAGCCGGTCTTCACCACGACCGCACGGGTGGCACGGCCGATCCGGACGTCGCCGGAGCCCGAGGAGATCGAGGTGGTGCCGGTCGTCGTACCGACAGCGACGGCGCCGGACCCGCTGCGTACCTTGAGCGCCCCCGTGACGTCACCGATCGTGATGTCGCCCGAGCCGGTGTCGACGACCGCGCTGCCGGCGACGCGGTCGAGCCGGACCTGCCCGGAGCCGGACTTCACCTTGGTCTCGCCGACCTCGCCGCTCACGTCGATGTCGGCGCCGCCGCTCTTGGCGATCAGCCGGCTGCCGAGGGGGACCTCGACCTCGATGTCGAGCGACGGGTCGCCGCGGAACAGGCCGCCGCGCCACGAGGGCGCGAGCACGCTGATCCGGCCGCGGTCGCGGGTGATCGTCGCCTCCTCGGCGCGGGCGCCGGCGACACGGACGTGGGTGGTGGCGGTGTCGGTGGCGACGACGACGATGCGGCCGGAGCCGTTCTCGACGTACAGGTCGATGCGGCCGGGGGTGTCGAAGGTGCGGACGACGGGCTCGCCGTGGGTGGGACGCATGGGGTGCTCCTCGGTGGTGGGTGGGATCAGAGCCAGCCGGTCATCCGCCGGCCGCCGGGCTTGCCGTCGAAGGGGAACTCCCCTCCGAACGGGATGCTCGACAGGTCGACGTCGACGTGGACGGCGCGGTCGGTGGTGGCGGTGCGGATGAGCTGGACCAGCCAGGTGTTGAGCGACTGCCCCGCCTCGGCGGCGGCCTCGTCGGCGCGGGCCTTGAGCGACTCCGGCAGCCGGAGGCTGAACCGGGCCAGACCCTCGTCCTCGGCGACCGGCGCGGCCGGCGCGGGAGGCGGCGGCGGGGGCGTGGGCCGCGTGGGCTCCGGGCCGGCGTCCACCACGAACGCGAGGTCGCGCCCGTCGAGGCGGACGTCGACCCCGCCGCTGGCCATCGCCGCGGTGATCTCGGCGGCCGCCTGGCTGATCGCCTCCATCACCGCCAGCCGGGTCGCGGGGTCCAGGGCGTAGCCCAGCCGCTCGGCGACCTCGCGGGCCTGCGGACCGGCGCTGTCCGCGGCGGCCAGGAGGTCGCGGCGGAGGCTCTCGACGTACGGCGTGATGTCCATGGCATCACCATGACATCATCGTGACGTCAAATCAACCCCATAGTGACGTCACAGGCCGAGGAGCTCCGTCGAGCGCTCCCGCATCTCCACCTTGCGGACCTTCCCGGTGACCGTCATCGGGAACTCGTCCACGACCAGCACATAGCGCGGGATCTTGTAGTGCGCCAGCCTCCCGGTGGCGAACTCGCGGACCGCCGCCGCGTCCAGCGGTGCCGCACCGGCACGGACCCGCACCCAGGCGCACAGCTCCTCGCCGTACCGCTCGTCCGGGACGCCCACCACCTGCACGTCCTCCACATCGGGGTGGGTGTAGAGGAACTCCTCGATCTCGCGCGGGTAGATGTTCTCCCCACCCCGGATCACCATGTCCTTGATCCGGCCGACGATGTTGCAGTAGCCGTCCTCGCGCATCACCGCGAGGTCGCCGGTGTGCATCCACCCGTCCCCGTCGATCGCCTCGGCCGTCTTCGCCGCGTCCTCCCAGTAGCCCAGCATCACGCTGTAGCCGCGCGTGCAGAACTCGCCCGCCTCGCCCCGAGGGACCGTCTCGCCCGTCACCGGGTCGACGATCTTGATCTCCACGTGCGGGGCGGCCCGCCCGATCGTCGCCGTACGCCGGTCGAGGTCGTCGTCCGCGCGGGTCTGGCAGCTCACCGGGCTGGTCTCGGTCATGCCGTAGGCGATCGACACCTCGCCCATGTGCATGTCGTCCACGCACCTCTTCATCACCTCGACCGGGCAGATCGAGCCGGCCATGATCCCGGTGCGCAGGGAGCCGAGGTCGTGGTCGGCGAAGTCGGGGGCGTTCTGCATCGCGATGAACATCGTCGGCACGCCGTACAGGCCCGTGCAGCGCTCCTCGGCGACCGTGCGCAGGGTGATCGACGGGTCGAAGCCCGGCGCCGGGATCACCATCGTCGCGCCGTGGGTCACGCAGCCGAGGTTCGCCATCACCATGCCGAAGCAGTGGTAGAACGGCACCGGGATGCACAGCCGGTCCTGCTCGGTGAACCCGATCAGCTCGGTCACGAAGTAGCCGTTGTTGAGGATGTTGCGGTGGCTCAGCGTCGCGCCCTTGGGGAAGCCCGTCGTGCCGCTCGTGTACTGGATGTTGATCGGGTCCGTCGGCCGCAGCGCGCGCTGACGCTCGGTCAGGGCGTCCGCGGGGAGCGCCTCCCCCGCGGCGACGAGGTCCTGCCAGTCGTCGGTGTCGACGTACACCGTCCGCTCCAGGCCGGGCACCTCGCCCTTCGCGGTGACCTCCTCGACCATGCCGCGGTAGTCCGAGGTCTTGAAGCCGGTCTGCGTCAGCAGCAGGCGCAGGCCCGACTGGTTGACGGCGTACGCCAGCTCGTGGGTGCGGTACGACGGGTTCACGTTCACCAGCACCGCGCCCGCCTTCGCCGCGGCGAGCTGCACGATCGTCCACTCCGCACAGTTCGGCGCCCACATCCCGACCCGGTCCCCCTGGTCGATGCCGACGGCGATCAGGCCCCGCGCCACCTGGTCGACCGCGTGGTCCAGCTCCCGCCACGTCCAGCGCCTCCCGCTCGCCACCTCGACCAGCGCCTCCCGGTCCGGCCACTGCGCGACGGTGCGCTCCAGGTTCGCGCCGATGGTCTCGTCCAACAGCGGCGTCGAGGTCTCCCCGGCGGCGTACGACAGCTCGGTCATGAGCCCATCGTGCCTCGGGGGTGAGCGGGGTCACAGCCCTCGAAAGGGGGTGGGGTGGGGTTGCAGGAATCCCCGGTTAACCGGGGATTCCTGCGCTTCCGGGGGTTTGCAATGCCCGAGAAGCGCAAGAACGCCCCACCCTGTGTGACGGGTGGGGCGTTCGTGACGTGCGCGGTGGCTCAGATGTCGAAGAGCGATCCGGCTCCGTGGATGTCGGCGTCCGTACGAGGCGTGTGGGCCTCGCCGGAGGACGCGGGCCTCGGTGCGGGCTTGCTCTCCTCCTCGGGCTCCGGCTCGGCAGCCGCCTCGGGCTCCGCAGCAGGCTCCGGCTCGGACTCCGGCTCGGCAGCCGCCTCCGGCTCCGGCTCGGCAGCCGCCTCCGGCTCCGGCTCCGGCTCGGGCTCCGGCTCGGGCTCGGGCTCTGCAGCAGCCTCGGGCTCCGCAGCCGCCTCCGGCTCCGCAGCCGCCTCGGACTTCGCCGCCGCCGGAGCCGCGACGGTGGTCGCCGCGGGGGCCTCGATGTCGAAGAGCGAGCCCATCGCGTTGATGTCGACGTCCGAGACAGGCGTGCTCGCGCTCGCGCTCGAGGTCGCGGCCGGGGCGGCGGTGTCGGCGGGCTCCACCGGCTCCGGGGCCGGCGGGGCGGCGACGGTCTCCGCCTCCTCCTCGCGGGCGTCCTCTTCGACCGGCTCCTGCTCCGGAGCGGGCTCCGGGGCGGGGGCCGGGACGTCGGCGGGCTTCGCGGGCTCGGACTTCGCCGGCTCGGGCTCGGCCGGGGCGGCGATGTCGAACAGCGAGCCGCCGGAGCTCAGGTCGACCTGCGGCTCGGCCTTCGCCTCCGGAGCCGGCGCGGGCGAGGGCGACTCCGCCTTCGGCGCGTCCGTGGACTCCGCCTTCGGCGCGGCAGGCGCAGGCGCCTCCTCGGCCGGGGCGGCGATGTCGAACAGCGAGCCGCCGGAACCCAGGTCCTGCGCCGGCTTCGCCTCCGCCTCGACCGGCTTCGCGTCAGCGGGCTTCGGCGCCTCGGCCTTCGCCTCGGCCTTCGGCCCGGCCGTCGGCTCGGCCTTCGGCTCCTCCGCGGCGGGCGCGACGTCGAACAGCGAACCACCCGACCCCAGGTCCTCCGCGGGCTTCGCGGCGGGCTTGTCCTCGGCGGGCTTCGCCGCGGCCGGCTTCTCCTCCGCCGGGGCGGGGCTGTCGAACAGCGAGCCGGCGTCGTCGAAGAGTGAGCCGCCCTCGGCCGGCTTGGTCTCGGCCGACTTCGCCTCGGCAGGCTTCGTCTCGGCCGGCGCGGCCTTCGCCTCCGCCGGAGCCGGCTCGTCGAACATCGAGCCCGGGTCGTCGAACATCGACGAGCCGCCGGAGGCCTTCGCGGCCGGCCCGACGTCCTCGGTGTCGACGACGGTGTCCTCGGTGACGGTGACGTCGCCCTCCTCGGGCTCCGCCTTCGTCTCGACCGAGGTGTCAGCCGGAGCGGCCGGAGCAGCCTTGGCCTGGACCGGAGCACCCGCACCGGGCGCGAGCTTGGTGGCCATCTCCCCCTTGACGGAGGCGAGCAGCATCTGCGCGACGTCGAGGATCTCGACCTCCTCGCGCGCCTCGCCGTCGGCCTGCATCTTGGTGAGGCCGTCGGAGAGCATGACGCGGCAGAACGGGCAGCCGACGGCGACCTGGTCGGCGCCGGTGCCGACGGCCTCGGCGGTGCGGTTCAGGTTGATCCGCTCACCGATCTTCTCCTCCATCCACATGCGGGCACCACCGGCGCCGCAGCAGAAGGACCGCTCGGAGTTGCGCTCCATCTCGGCGAACTCCGCGCCGGGGAGGATCTGCAGCAGGTCCCGAGGCGGGGTGTAGACCTGGTTGTGGCGACCGAGGAAGCACGGGTCGTGGTAGGTGATCTTGCGGTCGTGCGCGCCGGCGCCGTCGGCGACCGGGGTCAGCTTGCCCTCGCGCACGAGGCGGTTGAGCAGCTGGGTGTGGTGGATGACCTCGAGCTCGATGCCGAGGTCGCGGTACTCGTTCTTGAGCGTGTTCATGCAGTGCGGGCAGGTGGAGACGACCTTCTTGGCCTTCGCCTCGGTCAGCACCTCGATGTTCTGCTGGGCCAGGCCCTGGAACACGAACTCGTTGCCGGCACGGCGGGCCGAGTCACCGGTGCACGTCTCCCCGTTGCCCAGGACGCCGAACGAGACGCCCGCCAGGTCCAGCAGCTCCGCGACGGCGCGGGTCGTCTTCTTGGCCCGGTCCTCATAGGCGCCGGCGCAGCCGACCCAGAACAGCCAGTCGACGGACTCGAGGTCTTCGATCTGGTCGCCGACGACCTTGACCTCGAAGGGCAGGTCCTTGGCCCAGTCGAGGCGGGCCGTGGCGGACATGTTCCACGGGTTGCCCTTGTTCTCCAGGCCCTTGAAGAGGCCGTTGAGCTCGGAGGGGAAGTTCGACTCGACGAGCACCTGGTAGCGGCGCATGTCGACGAAGTGGTCGACGTGCTCGATGTCGACGGGGCACTGCTGGACGCAGGCACCGCAGTTGGTGCAGGCCCACAGGGCGTCCTCGTCGACGACGAAGTCGCCGCCCTCGGGGTTGTAGAAGTAGTCGAGGACGCCGTCGGCCTGGTCGTGCTCGGTCTTGCCGACGAGGGCGCGCTGCTCGGCGCCACCGGCGACGGCGTACGCCTCCTCGCGCATCGCCATCATCATCAGCTTCGGCGAGAGCGGCTTCTCGGTGTTCCAGGCGGGACACTGCGACTGGCAGCGACCGCACTCGGTACAGGTGGTGAAGTCGAGGATGTCCTTCCAGGAGAAGTCCCAGATGGAGCCGACGCCGAGGGTGGCGTCCTCGTCGAGGTCGTCGATGTCCTCGAGCGTGATCGCCTTGCCGCCGGAGGTCAGCGGCTTGACGGCGCCGAGGGCGGTGCGACCGCTGTCCTCACGCTTGAACCAGATGTTGAACCAGGCGGTGAAGCGGTGCCAGGCGACGCCCATCGTGAGGTTCGTGGAGATGACGATCAGCCAGATCATCGCGCTGGTGATCTTCACCATCGCGATGAAGAAGATGATGTTCTCCAGCGTGCCGATCGACTCGTGGCCGGTCGGGTAGAGGTTGCCGAAGAACTGCGAGACGGGGAAGTGGAGTGCGTCGGCGTGCTCGGCGGCCTCGCCGCCGTGGGCCTTGGCGAGGTTGTACTCCGCACCGCGGATGAAGAGGATCGCGGAGCTCTCCAGGAGCACCATGCCCTCGACGAAGTAGGCCTGCCACATGGTGGAGCCGAAGAACCGGCTCTTGCGCCCGAGGCTGTCCGGGCGGTGGGTGAGGCGGTAGATGATGAGCGGGATGATCGCGAGCGTGCCGAGCAGGCCGAGCAGCTCGGCGACCCACTCGTAGATCCACCACTTGCCGAGGACCGGGATCGTCCACTCGGGGTCGAAGAGCTGCGGGAAGGCCGCGGCGACCGCCGTCGAGAGCGCGATGAACGCGGCGAAGGCGAACCAGTGCAGGATGCCGACCCACGTCCACTGGAGCATGCGCGTGTGGAGGAAGGTCTCCTTGAACATCGTCAGCGTGCGCCCGACCGGGTTGCCGGTGCGGCCCGGGGCCGGCTGGCCCTTGCGGATCACACCCAGCATGGCCGCGACCGCGCGGGCGGTCAGCGCGATGGCGATGACGGAGATGGTCAGCGAAACGACGATCGCAACGGTCTGCATCTTGCGGCTTCTCCACTCGTCTGGATCAGGTGCGCACACAGGTGCGGCGGGCCGAGCCTATTGCCAACCCCCGGTACGACGAACCGAAGGCAAGCCTTACCGATCCGGCGCCGACGAGGGGGACTCCCGAATACTACCGGCAGGTAACTTGCCCCGGGGAGTGACGATCGCCTCAGGGATGGGTCCAGGACCTCAGGAGAAGGCGACCCCGGTGACCACGCCGGCGCGCGAGAAGGTCACCGTGACCGGCACCTTCGCGCGGGCCGAGGTCCGGGCACAGAACCGGTACGACGTCCCGAGCCGCTGGTAGGGCTGGCCCACCGCGCGCAGCACGGCCTCGGTGCTCATCCCCGTGCGCACCAGGCCGCGGACGGTGGAGACCCCCTTGCGCAGGTGCGCGTTGCGGCAGGAGTCGGGGGCGACGCCGTATGTCCGCTCCCACATCTGCAGGTAGGCCTCGGCGCCGCGGGCCATGTCGTCGACGATCTTCGCGCCGTCGCCGCGGTGCTGGGCGTCGGCGACCTTGCGCAGGTCCTCGACCCAGTCGGGATAGAGGCCGTACTGCGCGACGCCGTCGGTGTTGAGGTCCCACACCCGCTCGCCGGCCCGCTGCCGGTCGATGCGCACCCCGCCGAGGCCGGTGAACGGGTAGGTCACCGGGTTGGCGACGTCCGCACCGCGCGGGTTGCCCTGCGCGCCGAGGCCGTTGATGTCGGCACCGAAGCCGAACCCGAAGTAGTAGCGCGGGTCGGCCCAGCCGAGGTGGCGGCGCCACTTGGCGACGAAGCCGGTGGAGTCGCCGGCGTAGGGCGTGACGAAGCCGCCCGCGGCGTAGATCCGCGGGTAGGTGTCGGGGGTCGACCAGGAGTGGCTGGAGATGACGCCCGGGTAGGCGAGGTCCTCGATGACGTCCATCGACGCCGCCCGCGCCTTCACCGAGAGGTGGTCGGGGTCGAAGACCATCCTCCGCTTCGCCAGCCCGGCGATGGTGTGCACGCCGAGCTCGGTCAGGCCGCGCTTGTTGCAGTGCGCCGGCGGGCCGTAGAGCGGCAGCGTGGGCAGCAGGCCGAGCACCTGCGCGACCGCACCGAAGAGCGCGTCCTGCTGCCCGGCGGTGATGTCGGGCAGCCCGATCTGGGTGTTGTCCGCCGACTCGCCGTCGGCGGGCTCGCAGTGCTCCATCGCCCAGAAGGAGCTCGTCTCCAGGAAGTTCGCGGCGTTGACCAGCGGCCCGATCACGCCCGCGTCGCCGGCGACCCCGGCGAGGGCGTTGTCGAACTTGTTGACCAGCTCCATCTGGCGCACGCCGAGCCGCTGCATCTCGTCGAGGTTGGCGTCGATCTCGGCCGCGGTGCACGCCGGCACGTCGTTGCCGAGCAGCCTCTTGTAGGTGCACCCGAACGGGATCGAGGTCTCGATGCCCATGACCACGGCCATCTTGCCGCTGTTGACGACCCGCCGCGCCTGGAAGGGGTCCTTGACGATCCGGTAGAAGCCCTTGCCGGGGCCGCCGAACTGGGCGTCGATGTAGTCCTGCATCTGGTACATGTCCGCGGCCTGGAGCCGGATGGAGTCCATGTCGTCGCAGGAGTTGCGCTTGATCGGGTAGAGCTGGCAGAGCTTGTTGTTCTCGACGAGCAGGTTGACGAACACCCGCTGCCCGCCGCGCCACGCCCGCTCCAGCCAGCGGTAGTAGGTGCCCTCGTGGGTCAGCGACTCCGGCGCCGGCCAGTCATTGAACGTCGGCCAGCCGACCGGGTCGTGCGACGGCTCTCCCGACAGCACCGACTCCAGCAGCGCGCCCTTGCCCTGCGTGGCGGTGTGGTCGGGGCAGTCGACGAGGGCGTACGGCGCGCCGTACGCGTGCCACGGGCGGCCGCAGTGCACGCTGCCGCCGAGGAACTCGAAGGCCATCCCGTGGGTGTGCGCGTCGACGAAGCCGCGCACCTCCTGGTAGGTCGTCTCCCCCGCGAACGGGTCGCCGGTGACGTTGATCGCCGCCTCCGGGTACGACGGGCAGCCGGTCGCCGTGCGCAGCGCGAAGGTGGTGCCCGCGCCCTTCGCGAGCCTGCCGCCGACGACGGTCAGGGCCTTGCCGGCGCCGACGTCGAAGCGGAAGCCGCCGCTGGCGGCGGTGGCGGTCCAGTCGGCCGCGGCACTGGGGGTCGCGGCGGGCGCGACCGTGCCGTCGCCCTGCAGGGCGAGCTCGCCGGAGGGGGTGTGCAGGAGGTAGCCGCCGAGCCGGGTCGCCTTGAAGTAGTAGGGGCCGAAGGTGCCGCCGGGCGCGGTGAGCCGGTAGCAGCCGCCGGCCATGGCGTAGCGGTTCGCGGGCACGCTGGTGCGGGCGGGGTAGGCGCGCACGGAGACCAGCGTCGGGTCGGGCAGCGCGCGCTGGGCGGCCACGGCGGCCTCGGCGGCGCTGCGCTCGGCGGCGCTGGTCGGGTCGACGGCGGTCTCGCCGACGCTGAGGCCGCGGGAGACGTCGTTCTTGGTGGCGGGGTCGTCGTGGCGGTGCGCCGGGAGCAGGGCGTCGTCGTGCGGGATGCCGCGCTCGGACTTCTGCTGCTCGGCGGCGGCCGCCAGCGAGGTCGTCCCACCGGGCCCGGTGACCGGCACGAGGGCCACGACGCCGATCAGGGTGAGGGCCGCGAGCACCGCCAGGCCGACCCGTCGTGCCGCCTCGGACTCCCGCCGTGCCTGCATGCCGTCTCCTCGTCCGCGTGATCCCGCTCACCCCAACGAGCGAGTCCGCGGAGAGTAACACCGAAATGTGAACCACTGTCAGATTCGTCCAGCGGGCATGATGACGCCACGGCCAGGGAAGGAACCGCCGATGAACCGCACCGCCCGCGCGCTCGCGTGCAGCCTCACCGCGCTCAGCCTCGCCGGCTGCGGGAGCCTCGGCGCCGGCCGCCTCGACACACCCGCCGGCACGACCACGCCCACCAGCAGTCCCACCGCCGCGGCCGAGGGCCGCTACGGGATCGCGCGCAACGAGACCCGCGAGGACTCCGTCTACCCCGACATCGGCGACCCGCTCGTCGACGCCCTGCACTACGACCTCGGCCTGACCTGGGACCCCGAGAAGGACCGGCTCACCGGGAAGCAGACCCTGGTCTTCCGGGCCACCGCCGACGCCGAGGAGATCCCCCTCGACTTCAACGAGCAGCTGCGGATCTCCGCGCTGAGCGTCGACGGCGAGCCCGCCGAGCACACCGTCGAGGGCACCGGCCTGCGGATCGCGCACCCGGTCGAGAAGGACCGCGAGTACGAGCTCACCCTCTCCTACGCCGGCACGCCGCGCCCCGCGGAGGCGCCCAGCACCCGCAGCGACTTCACCGCCGGCGTCGGCTGGGGCATCACCGACGACCACGAGACCTGGACGCTGCAGGAGCCGTACGGCGCGTTCACCTGGTACGCCGTCAACGACCAGCCCTCCGACAAGGCGCTCTACGACTTCACCCTCACCGTCCCCGCGCCCTGGTCGGGGGTCGCCAACGGCGAGCTGAAGGACTCCTCGACGGCCGGCGGCAGCACGACCAACCGGTGGCACCTGGCGGAGCCCGCGTCGTCGTACCTCGTCACGGTGGCGTTCGGGAACTACCAGCACACCGACCTGACCTCGGCCAGCGGCGTGCCGATCCAGGTCTGGTCCGACGCGGACGGCGAGGCCCTGCCCGGCGGCACCGGCACCGCGCCGGACGCGATCGACTGGCTGGAGAAGATCCTCGGCCCCTACCCCTTCGACACCTTCGGCATCGTCGTGGTCGACAACGAGTCCGGCATGGAGACCCAGACGATGGTCACCCTGGGCGACACCGAGTACAGCCTCTCTCCGGCCGTCGTCGTCCACGAGGCCGCGCACCACTGGTACGGCGACACGGTCACCCCCGCCGACTGGTCCGACGTGTGGATGAACGAGGGCATGGCGATGTACCTCCAGGGCATGTGGGAGGCCGAGCAGGAGGACATCTCCATCGAGGAGAAGATGGACCAGTGGGCCGGCTTCGAGGCCCAGCTCCGCGACAGCGCGGGGCCGCCGGCGTCGTACGACCCTGCGCAGTTCGGCGACGGGAACATCTACTACGGGCCGGCGCTGATGTGGCAGGAGCTGCGGGAGCGGATCGGCGAGGAGAAGTTCTTCGAGGTGCTCCGCGAGTGGCCGGCGGCGCAGGAGAACGGCACGGCCGACCGCGAGGAGTACTGGGCGTGGATCGAGCGCACCACCGGCGAGGAGCTGTCCGACTTCTTCGACGACTGGCTGCTCGGCGAGAAGACCCCCGCGCGCGACTGACGCGCCCTACCGGACGATCGCCGCGGCCGCCTCCGGCAAGGTGGTGACGCCCTCCTCGGCGAGGAAGTGGCCCGCCCCCGCGACGACCTGTGCGCGCACCCCGAGCTGCGCGGCGAGCCGGTCGGTCAGCGCGGTCGGCACGATCGGATCGGCGTCGGAGCGCAGCACCACCACCCGGTCGACGTGCGCCGCCACCGGCGACACGTCGGTGCGCCCGGCCACGAAGACGTCCAGCGCGGCGAAGCCCGGCACCGGCTCGGCGAAGCCCGCGACCAGCACCAGCGTGCCCAGCCGCCACCCCGGCGGGAGGGCGAGCAGGTGGCGCAGCACCGTCAGCGAGCCGAGGCTGTGGGCGACCACCACGTCCCCCGCGACCGGTACGCCGACCGCGGCCGCCACCTCCGCCTGCCACCGCGCCGCGTCGGGCTGCTGCGGGTCGGGCAGCGTGGGTACCGTCGGAGCCAGGCCGTCCCCGGCGAGCTGCTCCGCGAGCCACCCGAACCAGTGGTCGGCAGGCGTGGCGCCGTACCCGTGGATGATCGTGGCGCGGCGCGGGGTTGTCGTCGTCATGGCGCCGGACGCTACGGGTTGACGCCGGCGTCAAGGTCAAGCCAGGAGGGCCAGGAGGGGGATCATGAGGATCGGGGAGGCGGCGCGGCGCGCGGGCGTGAGCCCACGGGCGCTGCGGCACTACGAGGAGGCCGGGCTGCTGGCGCCGGCGCGGACGGCACGCGGCTACCGGGAGTACGACGAGCGCGACGTCGCCCGCGCCGCGCAGGTCCGCACGATGACCGCCGCCGGGGTCGGCACCGCGCTGATCCGGCGCTACCTCGACTGCGTCGGCGACGCCGCGCTCGAGCTGTGCCCGCAGCTGCGCGCCGAGCTCGACGCGCTCGGCGCCCGGCTCGCCGGCGAGCAGGCGGCGCTCGCCGCGCAGCAGGACCGTCTGGCCGCGCTGCTCAGGACGGGCGGTGCGGCGCCGATTCAGTCAGCATGGTCCTCGTGATGAGCCCGCTCGAGCCGCGTCCGCGGTGGGAGGACTCCGCCACGGTGGGGGCGGAGGCCTTCGCCGAGGCTGCCCGGAGCGTGGTGGACTACCTGAGTCGTCGTACCCCGCTGCGGGACTGGTCGGTCTCGCGCGTCGCCGGCGGCGAGCAGGTCCACGTCCACGTCCACCACGACGTCCTGCTCGACACCGGGCAGCGGGTGCGGTGGGACGACACCTTCTGCCGGCGGATGAGCCTCGGCGCGGCCCACGTCGTGCCCGACGCGCTCGCCGACCCGGCCTACGCCGACCTCCCCGACGCGGGCGACGTGCGTTCGTACGTCGGCTTCCCGATCACCGACGAGGGGGAGCTCTTCGGCGTCCTGTGCGGTGTCGGCGGTGAGCCGCTGCCGGGGGTCGAGGCGGTCGACGCCGACCTCGTCGCGCTGCTGAGCGGCCTGCTCTCCACGCAGCTGAGCATCGCCCGGCTGGCCGACCGCGAGCGCCGGCGCGCCGCGATCGCGGCCGCCGTCGCCGACACCGACGACCTCACCGGCCTCGTCAACCGGCGCGGCTGGGAGGCCCTGGTCGCCGACGCGCAGGAGCGCATCGCCGCCTTCGGCGACCCGGTGGCCGTCGCCGTCGTCGACCTCGACGGGCTCAAGGCGACCAACGACGTGCTGGGGCACGCGGCGGGCGACGCGCTGCTGCGGCGTGCCGGTGCGGCCTTGCGGTCCGCGGCCACCGGCAAGGACCGGGTGGCCCGCTACGGCGGCGACGAGTTCGCGATCCTCACCAACAACGTCGCGGTCGCCGACCTGCCCGCGCACTACGACCGGTTCGCCCGGGCGCTGGCCGAGCACGACGTGCCCGCCTCGCTCGGCCACGCCTTCACCGGCCCCGGCGAGCGGACCGTCGCGGAGGCGTTCCGGCGCGCCGACGCGGCGATGTACGACGCCAAGCGCGCCGCCCGCCGCTGAGCACCGGGCCGAGCACCGGGCTGAGCACCGGGCGCGGCCTCAGAACAGCAGCGCGGTGGCCGGGTCCTCGACGATCCCGGCGACGTCGGCGAGGAACTGCGAGCCGGTCGCGCCGTCGATGTGCCGGTGGTCGAAGGACAGCGCCAGCGTCATCCCCTGGCGGGGCACCACCTGGTCGCCGACCACCCACGGCTGGGCCTTGATCGCGCCGAGGCAGAGGATCGCGGACTCGCCGGGGTTGATGATCGGGGTCCCCCCGTCCACGCCGAAGACGCCCACGTTGGTGATCGTGAACGTCCCGCCCGCGAGGTCGGCGGGCTGCGTGCGGCCCTCCCGCGCGGTGGCGGTGAGCGCCTCCAGCGCCCGGGCGAGGTCGACGAGGGCGAGCGCGTGGGCGTCCTTGACGTTCGGGACGACGAGCCCGCGCGGGGTGGCGGCGGCGATCCCCAGGTTGACGTAGTGCTTGACCACCACCTCCTGGGCGGCCTCGTCCCAGGTCGAGTTGACCAGCGGGGTGCGCCGCAGCGCGAGCACGCAGGCCCGCGCCACCACGAGCAGCGGGCTGACCTTCACCCCCGCGAGCTCGCGGCGCTCGCGGAGCCGGGCGACCAGGTCCACCGTCGCGGTCGCGTCGACGGTGACCCACTCGGTGACGTGGGGGGCCGTGGACGCGGAGGCGACCATCGCGGCGGCCATCTGCTTGCGCACGCCCTTGACCGGCTCGCGGGTCTCGCGGCCCGTCGGCACGGACGCCGCTGCCGCCGGGGCCGGCGCGTCGACCGCGGCGAGCACGTCCTCCTTGCTGACCGTGCCGCGGGGACCAGTGGCCGGCACGGTCGCCAGGTCGACGCCGAGGTCGCGGGCGAGGCGGCGGACCAGGGGCTTGGCGAGCGTCCGGGCGGGCCGCACCGGGGCGGCGACCTCCTCGACCGCCGGGTCGCTCACGGCGGGCGCCAGCGCCTCGGCCGGTGCCTCGGCCTTGCGCGCGCGACGCTGGAGCGCGCGCTGCTTGGGGCCGTAGCCGACGAGGGTGGCCTGCCCCGTCGGCGGGACGTTGGTGTCGATGATCTCCGGACCGCGCGCGGGAGCCGGCGCGGCCCCGGCCGGCTCGTCCGAGCCGATCCGGATGATCGGGGTGCCGACCTCGACGGTGTCGCCCTCACGCGCGAGCAGGGCGAGCACCTGACCGGCGTACGGCGAGGGCAGCTCGACGATCGACTTGGCGGTCTCGATCTCCACCACCACGTCGTTGACGGCGACCACGTCCCCCTCCTTGACCCGCCAGGCGACGATCTCGGCCTCGGTGAGGCCTTCGCCGACGTCGGGGAGCTTGAACTCGTGGGCAGTCACCGGAGCCTCCTCAGTAGCCGAACGTGCGGTCGACGGCGTCGAGCACCCGGTCGAGGTCGGGCAGCCAGGCCTCCTCGATCCGTGCGGGCGGGTAGGGCGTGTCGTAGCCGCCGACCCGCAGCACCGGTGCCTCCAGGGAGTGGAAGCACTCCTCGGTGACGCGGGCGGCGATCTCGGCGCCGACGCCGAGGGTCACGTGGGCCTCGTGGACCACGACGAGCCGGCCGGTACGGCGTACCGACTCCACCACCGGCACGAGGTCCAGCGGGGAGAGGGTGCGCAGGTCGACCACCTCGACCGAGCGCCCCTCGTCGGCGGCGACCGTCGCGGCGTCCAGGCAGGTCGAGACGGTGGGCCCGTAGCCGACCAGGGTGGCGTCCGCCCCGGGACGCACCACCCGCGACTGCCACAGCGGGGCGGGCGCGGCGTCCTCGTCGACCTCGCCCTTCGCGGAGTGGTAGAGCCGCTTGGGCTCGAGGAAGACGACCGGGTCGTCGCTGGCGACGGCCTGCTGGATCATCGCGTAGGCGTCGGCCGGGTTCGAGCAGGCGACCACCTTCAGGCCGGGCGTGTGGATGAACTGCGCCTCCGGCGACTCGCTGTGGTGCTCGACCGCGCCGATGCCCCCGCCGAACGGGATCCGGATGACCATCGGCACCTTGACCCGCCCCTGGCTGCGGAAGTGCAGCTTGGCGACCTGGCACACGATCTGGTCGTAGGCGGGGTAGACGAAGCCGTCGAACTGGATCTCCACCACCGGCCGGTAGCCGCGCATCGCCAGCCCGACGGCGGTGCCCACGATGCCGGACTCCGCGAGCGGGGTGTCGATGACCCGGTCCTCGCCGAAGTCCTTCTGCAGCCCGTCGGTGATCCGGAAGACCCCGCCGAGGGTGCCCACGTCCTCGCCCATCACCAGGACCTTCTCGTCGGCCTCCATCGCCTTGCGCAGGCCCGCGTTGAGGGCCTTCGCCATCGTCATGGTCGTCATGCGGAGGCCTCCTCGAAGGAGGCGGCGTGGGCGTCGTACGCCGCCTGCTGGGCCGCGAGCTCGGCGGTCTGCTCGGCGTGCACCAGCGCGAAGACGTCGCGTGGCTGGGGATCGGGCAGGGCGTGGCACTCGCGGCGCATCCGCTCGCCGAGCGCGTCGGCCTCGGCCGCGACCTGCTCGACGAAGCCGTCCTCGACCAGCCCGTTGCGGCGCAGGTACACTTCCACGCGGGCGATCGGGTCCTTGAGCTTCCAGTGCTCGACGTCGTCGCTGAGCCGGTAGCGGGTCGGGTCGTCGGTCGTGGTGTGCGCGCCCATCCGGTACGTGTAGGCCTCGACGAAGGTCGGGCCCTGCCCGTCCCGGGCCCGCTGGAGCGCGGCCTGCATGACGGCGTAGGTCGCCAGCACGTCGTTGCCGTCGACCCGCACGCCGGGGAAGCCGAAGCCGTGCGCGCGGCGGTAGAGCGGGATCCGCGACTGCCGCTCGAAGGGCTCGGAGATCGCCCACTGGTTGTTCTGGCAGAAGAAGACCACCGGCGCGTTGTACGACGCCGCGAACACGAACGCCTCGTTGACGTCGCCCTGCGAGGACGCCCCGTCCCCGAAGTGCGCGACGACGGCGGTGTCCCGCTCCGGGTCGCCGGTGCCGACCGCGCCGTCGCGCTGCACGCCCATGGCGTAGCCGGTCGCGTGCAGGGTCTGCGCGCCGATCACGATGGTGTAGAGCGCGAAGTTTTTCTCGTTCGGGTCCCACGAGCCCTGGTCGACCCCGCGGAACAGGCCGAGCAGCTGGACCGGGTCGACCCCGCGGCACCAGGCGACGCCGTGCTCGCGGTAGGTCGGGAACACGAAGTCCTGCGGACGCAGGGCGCGGCCGGCGCCGATCTGGGCGGCCTCCTGGCCGAGCAGCTGGGCCCACAGCCCGAGCTCGCCGTGGCGCTGCAGGGCGGTGGCCTCGATGTCGAGGCGGCGCACGAGGACCATGTCGCGGTAGAACCCGCGCAGCTGGTCGGCGGAGAAGTCGAGGTCGAAGCCGGGATGGTGGACCCGCTCCCCCTCGGGCGTCAGGAGCTGCACGAGCTCCGGGTCCGGAGCCTGCTCCGGGGCCGGTCCGAAGACGGGGTCGGTCATCACCACTCCTTGCAGCCGGTGCCGTCGGGGTCGCCGCGGCACGGGTCGGGGTCGTCCGGGCCGGACCGGCACAGGGGTGGCGTGCCTGTGATCCGGACCACAGTTCACCGCCACGATACTCGCCCGGCGATGGGCCCGACGGATCCCGCGCTCAGCGGTGGAGAGGCTCCTCGTCGTACGCCGGCAGGGGCTCGGGCGCCCGATGGCGACGCGGCCACAGCGAGCCGGCGACGAGCACGAGACCGAGCGGGACGGCCAGCAGGAAGGTCTTCGCCCAGGGCGTCACTGAGCCCAGCACGGCGTCCATCATCACCCGCACCATCGGCTGCCCGGTGACCTCGGCGTGGTCGACGGCGGCGTCGGTGACGGGGTCCACGGCGAGCAGCACGACCGCCGCACCCAGGGCCAGGCCGAGCAGGGCGAGGCCGGCGGTGCGCACCCGGCCGCGCCAGCCCGCCGCGACCAGCACCGCGAGCGCGACGAGGCCCAGCCAGGCGAACGGCAGCCAGCGGGCCGCGCCGTGGGTGGCGCGGTAGGCCGGCCCGGCCTCGACGACCTTCGCGCGCTCGACGACCCGGACGTCGAGGGGCACCTCCGGCAGCAGGCCGACCGGGATCCCCCGCTCCTCCAGGGTGAGCAGGACCTGCGCGAGCAGCGGGCGCGCGTCGACGGTGAGCCAGCCCTCGCCCGAGGCGTCCGGGTCACGCAGGATCGCGAGCACGTCCCGGTGCACGTCCTCGTTGGCCTGGCGCCAGAACTCCGGGAAGTCCGGGCTCTCCACGACCTCCGTCGCCGCGGCGTTCGCCCACGTGGTGACCGCCTGCGGCAGGTCGACCGGGACGTAGCGCTGCAGGGTCGCCACCGCCTCCGTCGCCGCCGCGTCCGCCATCACCTGGCGGACGGCGGGGTCGTCGGCGAGCGGGGCGACCGTGGCGACGTACTCCTCGCGGTCGTCGATGCGCGCGCTCACCCACGTCGTGGCCACCACGAGGGGGGCGAGCAGCGTCGCGAGGACGACCAGCACGAATCCCGAGAACGACCGCATCGGCCGGTCACTCCCCCTCGGTGTCGTCGACCTTCCAGTCGCCGTCCTCCTTGACGAGCTTGACGGTGCCGCTGGTCGACTCCTCCTCGTCGTCACCGTTGCCGCAGTCCTCGAGGACCTGCTTGTCGCCGGTGAACCGGGAGGTCAGCGTGAAGTCGACGTCGGCCTTGTCGCCCTTCTCGTCGGCCTCCTTGGTCTCGACCTCGTAGTCGATGTCGCCCTGGATGTCCTCGAAGGTCTCGTCGCAGTCCTCGTCGAGCTTCTCGTCCAGGCTGTCGTCGAAGCTCTTCTGCTGCTTGTCGGCGTACGCGTCGCAGTCCTTGACGTCAGCGCCCTCGAGGAGGTCCTTCTGCGCCTTCTCCGACAGCAGCTCGCACTGCTTCGTGTAGTCGGGGTCGACGAAGTTCTGCGCCTCGAGGTAGTCCTTGGCGACGCCCTCCGGGCCGCCACCGCCGGCGACCTTGACGAGCACGACGGCCGCGACCACCGCGAGGACGGCGAGCGCGGCGATGCCGCCGATGATCGCCACCAGCTTGCCCTTGCCCTTGCCGCCACCGCCGGCCGGACCGCCGCCGTAGCCCGGCTGCGCCCACTGCTGGGGCTGCTGCGGCGCGCCCCACTGCTGCTGCGGCTGCTGGGGCTGCTGGGGCTGGCCCCACTGCTGCTGGGGCTGCTGCGGCGCGCCCCACTGCTGCTGCGGGGGCTGCTGCGGCTGCTGCGGCTGCTGGCCGGCGTCGGCAGCCCGGTTCGGGGCGACGACCGTCTGGTCACCGGGGCCGGGCGCCTGCGGGGCCTGCGGGGCCGCGGGCGTGCCCGGCTGGGTGTGCTCGGTCCACTGCGTGCCGTCCCACCAGCGCTGGCCGCCCTGGCCGTCGGGGTACCAACCGGGAGGGGTGGTGGGCTGGTTCGGGTCAGACATGGCTACTCCCTTGCGCGCGCCGCCGAGCGGTTCGTCCGCCCTCGATGGGGCGCCATCATGCCATCCGGGGCCCTCAGCCCGCGTCGACTCCCGCGACCCGCCAGTCCCCGTCGACCTGCGCGAGGAGCACCGTGCCGCGGTCCACCGGGTCCCCGCCCTGCCACAGCGCGTCGAAGCCCGCCCGGTCCGCGCCGTGGTAGCGGAACGTCAGCACGTAGGCCACCCGGGCCTGCCCGTCGCCCGCCTCGGTGGTCTCCAGCGCCACCTGGAGGTCGGTGTCGTCGGCGTAGGCCAGGAAGCCGTCGTCGCCGTCGGCCTCCTTCGCGGCACTCGCGAAGGCGGCGCAGTCGGGGAAGGGGTGGCCCTCGAAGAGCACGTGCTGCCACTGCTCGGTGGCCAGGTCGCACTGGGTGCGGGCGTCCCCCGTCCACTGCGCCGTCAGGTAGTCCTCGGCCGCGTCCTCGGGACCCGGCCCCCGCAGCGCGAGGACCAGGCCCACCGTGCCGGCGGCCAGGGCGAGGACGACGACGGCGCCCACCAGCAGCGTCGTACGACGGCGCCGGGTCACGCGTCCCTCGTCAGCCCGGCCACGAAGTCGAGCTTGTCCAGCACCGGCGGCGGGATGACGAAGGGGTAGACGTCGTCCTTGCCCATCGAGCGGTTGATCTGGTTGAGCGCGACCGACAGCGGCACCCACACCGCGCGGACCAGGTCGTGGAAGACGCTGAACGCGTGCACGTCGACGGTGGTCAGCCCGTAGGCCGCCGCCGTCTCGCAGGTGTCGGTGATGTGCAGGAAGTGCGCGAAGGTCTCCGCGAAGTCCTCGAAGGGATGCATCGTGGCGTAGGTCGTGATGTACGACGCCTCCCAGCCCGCCGGCGGCCCCTCGGCGTAGTGCCGGTCGATCTCCGCCTGGTAGTCCGCCGTCTCGTCCCCGAACAGCTCCCGGCACCGGGCCAGCCGCTCCGGGTGCTCCTCGGTGACCAGCTGGTACTGGAAGAAGTGGCCCACCTCGTGGCGCAGGTGACCGAGCAGGGTGCGGTAGGGCTCGCCGAGCTCCTGCCGGATCCGCTCACGGCGGGCGTCGTCGGACTCGGCGAGGTCGATGGTGATCACCCCGTCCGCGTGGCCGATCACGACGTTCTCGTCGACGCTGGACAGCATGTCGAACACCAGGCCCTCCACGGACAGGCCGAGGGCGTCGAGCTCGACGAGCAGGTGCCGCTTGGCCGCCTCCGCCGCCGGGAACTGGGCCAGGCCCTCCACGTCGTCGTCCGCGGGGCGGGTCCGGGTCAGGTCGCAGGCGGAGCACTGGCCACCCTCGACGGGCGCCAGCCAGGTGCAGCCGGAGAGGTTGAGGTTGCGGCACACGTGCCACACCAGGCCGGCGTGGTCGACGTACCGGCCGTCGGGGTCGAGGGGCACGATGTCCCGCTCGGCGCGGGAGAAGCCGAGGGAGGTCCCGCAGGACACGCACAGGGAGTTCTCGGGGAAGAGGGGCTGGTCGCAGACACGACAGGAGAACGAGCGCATGCGACCAGCCTAGGAACCGAGCGGAGCGACATCGACGGAGACCGTGAGCTTCGAGGTGGTCGCCTCGGTGAAGATCACGCCCTTGAGCGGAGGGACGTCGCCGTAGTCGCGTCCCCAGGCCAGGGTGACGTAGCGGTCGTTCTGCCACTGGTCGTTGGTCGGGTCGAGGGCCAGCCACTCCTCCCCGCCCAGCCAGACGGCGACCCACGCGTGCGAGGCGTCGGCCCCGACGACCCGCTCCTTGCCGGGCGGCGGCTCGGTGGCGAGGTAACCGCTGACGTAGCGCGCGGCGAGCCCGTGGGCGCGCAGGGCCGACAGGGTGAAGTGCGCGAAGTCCTGGCAGACCCCGGCCCTCTTGGCGAGGATCTCCGGGACCGTCGAGGTGACCGTCGTCGCGCTCGGGTCGTAGTGGAAGTCCGCGTGGATGCGGTGCATCAGGTCGGTGACGGCCTCGCCGACCGGGCGCCCGGGCAGCAGCGAGTCGGCGGCGTAGTCCCGGGCACCGCCGTGCAGCGGCACGGCCGCGCTGGGCAGCGCGAAGTCGGTGGCCCGCCAGGCGCCGGGCGCCCGCGGCTCCACGAGCGGGCGCACCGCCTCCCACGGGCGCGCGGCCGCGGTCTCGTCGACCAGCGGCGGGACCACGTCGACCTCGCCGCCGCCGACGACGACCAGCTCGGTGTGCGGCGCGGTGACCTGGAAGTAGGTCACCGTGTTGCCGTAGTAGTCCGCGTCCCGGCTCTGGTCGCCCGGCTCCGGGGTGATCGCGATGTCGTAGCCGCTCACCTGCTGCCACGGCAGCTCCCGAGGCACCAGGTGGCCGATGCCGAGGCTGTCGGTGACGTCGTCGTCATAGGTGTACGTCGTGCGGTGCTCGACCCGGTAGCGCGTCATGCGGGGTCCCTGCGTCGTTGCTCGGGGGAGCGAAGCGGAGGAGAAGAACGGCGTGGGGTGCTCATGTCGTCACCTCCGAGGGTGCCGTCAGCACCCCGAAGGTGCGCGGACGCGGCCCGGTCGCGAAGTGCAGCTCCCGGATCGCGTCGGCCAGCCGCTGGAGCTGGGCGACGACGTCGTCGAGGAAGGTCACCAGGTGCGGGCGCTCCACGCCGCCGATCGCCACGAGGGCCGAGACGTCGGTGCCCTCGACCTGGGCGACGAGGTCGTCGAGGAGGCGCTCGGGCCGGGTCGAGCCGGTGGAGGCGACCTGCGCGGCGAGGTGCTCGCGCAGCCGGTGCAGGCTGAAGACCAGGGAGCGCGGGTTCTCCGGGTCCATGAGCAGCAGGTCGAGGACGCCGGCCGGACGGACGTAGTCGCGGTAGCGGCGACGGTGGGTCACCGAGCTCTCCGCGGCGGCCAGCACGGCGGCGAGGACCTCGCGGTCGACGTCGAGGCCCCGCCGCTCGGTGGTCAGCCGGAGCAGGTGGCACAGCTGGAGCCCGCGCTCGACGTACCGTCCGGCGGCGGCCATGTGCCAGCCCGCGTCCCGGATCATGCTGGCCGTCACACCCTGCAGCGCGAGGACCGCGGTGAGCATCCGGCCGGCGGACTCGGCCACCTGGTGGCTGTGGTGCGAGGCCTCCAGCACGGCGGTGGCGCGGTCGACGGAGCCCATCGCCCGCCAGGCGTCGGCCGACATCTGGTCGCGCACACCCGTCAGCGCGTCCCGCAGGCCCGCCAGCGAGTGCGCCGCCGAGCCCGGTCGCTCCTCGTCGAGCAGGACCGAGCGCAGGTCGCGGTCGTCGTCCTCCTCGGCACGCCCGGCCAGCCGGTGCACCGCCGACATCAGCACCTCGGAGCTGACGCCGCCGGTGGTCCGCGGGCGGAACCGGTAGTCCGTGACCAGCACGTGCGCGGCGAGGACCAGGCGCAGCATGTCCTCGGCGCGCTCGGCGTAGCGGCCGAACCAGAACATGTCGTCCAGCACGCGCGGGACCGTCGCCGGCAGCGAGCGCACCGCCGTCATCGGCAGCACGTCGGTCAGCCCCTGGTCCGGCTGCGTGGTCTCCTCCTTGAGGACCCACACGTCCTTGCTGGCCACCGTGCGGTCGCCGTCGCGGGCGGTGGCGAGCCCGCCCAGCAGCGGCCGGTACGCCGAGCCGTAGCGCAGCGTGAACGTCCGCAGGGACAGCTCGGCGGGTCGCGCCGTGCGACCGCGCCAGGTCGGCGACTGCGACAGCAGCAGCCGCTGCTGGCCGACGAAGGCGTGCGGGCGGGCCCGGACGGTGAGCCGGATCCGCTCCGGCGAGGCGCCGACCAGGGTCGAGTCCGAGCCGTCGATCGAGCGCACGACCAGCTCGTCGAGGTGGCTCAGCACGTGCTCCAGGCCGTCCGGGTCGCCGCACCACCAGGTCGGCGCCGACGGCAGCCGGAGCGGCTCGCCGAGCAGGTGCTCGCAGGCGGCGGGCAGGAACGGCAGCAGGCCGGGGTTCTCCAGCACGCCCGAGCCCAGCCCGTTGACCACCCGGACCCGCCCGCGTCGTACGGCCTCCGCGAGGCCGGCCACGCCGAGCTGGGAGTCGCCGCGCAGCTCCAGCGGGTCGCTCCACGCCGCGTCGACGCGCCGCAGGACGACGTCGACCCGCTCCAGGCGCTGCGGCGTCTTCATGAGCACCCAGCCGTCGCGCACGGTCAGGTCGCTGCCCTGCACCAGCGGGAAGCCCAGGTTGCTGGCGATCGCCGCCTGGTCGTAGTGGGTCTCGGAGTGCAGGCCCGGGCTCAGCACCACCACCCGCGGGTCCGGCAGGTCGCCGGTCGCGGACTGCAGGAGGGCCGACCGCAACGCCCACAGGTACGGCGCCATCCGGTGCAGGTCCGCCTCGCGGTAGAGCTCCGGCAGCACCCGGCTGAGCACCCGCCGGTTCTCCAAGGCGTAGCCGAGCCCGGACGGCGCCTGCGTCCGGTCGCCCAGCACCCGCCAGGTCCCGTCGGCGTCGCGGCCGAGGTCGGTGGCCGACAGCACCAGCGGGCGCGGGTCGTGGGTGGACGTGCGCGCCATGATCCGGGTGAACCCGCGGTGGCCCAGCACGACCGCCGGCGGCACGATGCCCTCCGCGAGCAGGGTCTGCGGGCCGTAGAGGTCGGCGAGCACCGCGTTCAGCAGCTCCGCGCGCTGGGCCAGGCCGACCTCGAGCTGCTTCCACGACGCCGCGTCGACGATGAGCGGCACCGGGTCCAGCCGCCATCGCGCCGGCCGCTCCCCGGGGCGGGAGTAGGTGACGCCGTCGTCCTCGAGGAAGCGGGCGATCTCCTCCGCCACGCGGCGCATGTCGTCGGCGTCGATCCGGGTCGCGACCTCGGCGAGCCGCTTCCAGGGCGCGCGCAGCGAACCGTCCGGGCCGACCACCTCGTCGTACCGGCCGGTGACCTCGTCGTCACCCCCTCCCCCCGGACCGGCCAGCGGAGGCTGGGTGAGCCCCGCGGCGTAGTCCCGCAGCACGGTCACGGGCGGCTCCGCGTGGGCACGCGCCGCAGGTCCAGGGTGTGGGGGTACTCCGCCGAGGCCGCCGTCCGCGCCAGCCTCCGCAGCGCCGCCACGTCGAGCGGGCCGGCCGTGTGGCGGCCCGGCTCGAAGCGCGCCGCGCGCCGGGCCTCGGCCTCCTGGGCGTTGACCGGCGGGGAGTCGTAGCTGCGGCCGCCCGGGTGCACGACGTGGTACGTCGCGCCACCGAGGCTGACCCCGGCGTCGAGGTCGACCACGTCGAACGTCAGCGGGGAGTCCACCGGGATCGAGGGGTGCAGCGCCGACCACGGCTGCCACGCCTTGTAGCGGACGCCGGCGTAGTGGGCGTCCGCGGCGGGCGTGGTCGGGCTCAGCGGCACGGGGACACCCTGGCACGTGACGAGGTGCCGGGCCGGGTCGATCCCACGCACGGTCACCTGCAGGCGCTCCACGGAGGAGTCGACGTAGCGCGCGGTGCCGGAGCCGGTGGCCTCCTCGCCGAGCACGTGCCACGGCTCGATGCCCTGGCGCAGCTCCAGGGTGATCCCGCTCCCCACCTCGGCCACGCCGATCCGCGGGAACCGGAACTCCGTGAACGGGGCGAACCACGCCGGGTCCAGGTCGATGCCCGCCTCGGCCAGGTCCGCGACCACGGCCGCGATGTCGGCGGTGGCACCCTGCGGCAGCAGGAAGTCCTCGTGCAGGCGGGTGCCCCAGCGCACCAGGGGCGTGCTCGCGGGGTCGATCGGCCGGTCCCAGAACATCGCGACCAGGCTGCGCACCAGCAGCGCCTGGACCAGCGCGAGCTGGGGGTGCGGCGGCATCTCGAAGCCGCGCAGCTCCAGCAGCCCGAGGCGTCCTCGCGTGGAGTCGGGGCTGTAGAGCTTGTCGATGCACAGCTCGGCGCGGTGGGTGTTGCCGGTCAGGTCGGTGAGCAGGTGCCGCAGCGCCCGGTCGACGAGCCACGGGCGCGGCTCGTGCTCGGCGGCGAGGCGGGCCACCTCCGCGCAGGCGATCTCCATCTCGTAGACCGCCTCGGGCCGGCCCTCGTCGAAGCGGGGCGCCTGGCTGGTGGGGCCGATGAAGCGTCCGGAGAAGAGGTACGACAGCGCGGGGTGCCGCTGCCAGTAGGTGATCAGGCTGACCAGCAGGTCGGGGCGGCGCAGCAGCGGGCTGTCGGCCGGCTCCCGTCCGCCGAGGGTGAGGTGGTTGCCGCCGCCGGTGCCGGTGTGCAGCCCGTCGAGGTCGAACTTCTCGGTCGAGAGCCGGGACCGCCGCGCCTCGGAGTAGAGGGTCGTCGTGAGCTCGCGCAGGTCGGCCCACGACCGGCTCGGCTGCACGTTGACCTCCACCACGCCGGGGTCCGGCGTGACCGAGAGCTGGGTCAGGCGCGGGTCGGGCGGCGGCGGGTAGCCCTCGAGCACCACCGCGGTCCCCGTCGCCGTCGCGGCCCGCTCGACGAGGTGGAGCAGGTCGGCGTAGTCCTCCAGCCGCGTGGTCGGCGGCAGGAAGACGTGCACGTGCCCGTCCCGCGTCTCGAACGCCAGCGCCGTCCGGTCGGACTTCTCGGGGTCGGCGAGCACGACCGTCGGCAGGCCGGCGACGACCGGCTCCCCCGCCTCGAGGTACGACGGCTGGGCCGGCGCCTCGGGATCGGTCCAGGCGATCGAGGACAGCGGCAGCCGCAGGCCCACGGCGCTGGTGCCGGGGGTCAGCACGACCCGGCCCCGGCGCAGCCGCCACTCGGGGCTGGTCCAGCCCTCCTCGCCGGTCGTCAGCGGCAGCACCCACCCGGTGGGCTCGGTGACACCCGCGTCGAGCCGCGCCACCCGGTCCAGGTCGGGCTCGTCCTCACCCGCGGCGGGCGGGTCGCCGTCGGGAAGGGCGACGTGCTCGGCCACCGCGGCGAAGGGGTCCTCGAAGGCGCCGCGCAGCTGCTCGGGGGGCAGCCCCAGCAGCCGGGTCACCTCCGCCCCGAGCGCGGCCGCGTCGGCCGCCGTCGCCGCGCCCGGCGCCCAGGGGTCGGCCAGCAGCGCCGGCGCCGACCACAGCGGCTCCCCGTCGGCACGCCACTGCAGCGCGATGGACCAGCGCGGGAGCGGCTCCCCGGGGTACCACTTGCCCTGGCCGCGGTGCACCAGCCCGCCCTCGGCGTACCGGTTGCGGAGCCGGTCGGCCAGCACCGTCGCGAGCCGGCGCTTCTCCGGGCCGTCGGCATCGGTGTTCCACTCGGGCGTCGAGGAGTCCTCCAGCGAGACGAAGGTGGGCTCGCCACCCATCGTGAGGCGGACGTCGCCGGCCTCCAGGCGCGCGTCCACGGCCTCGCCCAGCGCGTCGATCCGCGCCCACTGCTCGGGCGTGTAGGGCGCGGTGACCCGCGGGTCCTCGTGCACCCGGGTGACGGTGTTGGTGAACGAGAAGGCCACCTCCACCGGCTCCGTCGCCCCCTCGATCGGCGCCGCGGAGCTCGGGTGCGGGGTCGCCGAGAGGGGGATGTGCCCCTCACCGGCGAAGAGCGCGCTGGTCGGGTCCATCCCGACCCAGCCGGCACCGGGAAGGAAGACCTCCGCCCAGGCGTGCAGGTCGGTGAAGTCCTCGGTCGGCCCCGTCGGGCCCTCCAGGCCCTCGGTGGCGAAGGCGTCGGGCGCGAGCTGCACGAGGTAGCCGGAGACGAAGCGCGCGGCCAGGCCGTACTGGCGCAGCAGGCTCACCAGCAGCCACGCCGAGTCGCGGCACGAGCCGATCCCGCTGGCGAGGGTGTGGTCCGGGGTCTGCACGCCCGGCTCCATGCGCACCGAGTAGGCGACGTCGCGGTGCACCGCCGCGTTGAGGTCCGCGAGGAACCGCACGGTCGGCACACCGTCCTCCGGCAGCGGCGGGAGGTCACGTCGCCACGCGTCGGCCGCCTCCGACTCCGCCACCGGCCGCAGGTACGGCGCCAGGTCGGCCGCGAGCTGCGCGTCGTAGGTGAACGGGAAGTGCTCGGCGTACTCCTCGATGAAGAAGTCGAACGGGTTGACCACCATCAGGTCGGCCACCAGGCCGACGGTGATGTCGAGGGTGCTGACCTTCTCCGGGAAGACCAACCGGGCCAGCCAGTTGCCGAACGGGTCCTGCTGCCAGTTGACGAAGTGCCCCGCCGGCTCGACCTTCAGCGAGTAGGCCTCGATGGGCGTGCGGCAGTGCGGCGCGGGCCGGAGGCGCACGACATGCGGCGCGACCGCCACGGGGCGGGCGAAGTCGTACGTCGTGCGGTGCTCCAGCGCGACCTTGATGGACATGGGGACCACCCTAGGGAAGGGTCCGACACAACAGGTTTCGCCGACGTGACGGAGCCCCCGGCCCGCTCAGTCGAACTCGTTGATCCGCCAGTCGTCGCCGACCTTGACGAGCTTGACCGTCGAGGAGTCCTTGCTGCCCTGGTAGGTCACCTCGACCGGCACCGTCGCGGTGCCCGCGGACGCGTTGACCGTGGCCTTGCCGACGGTGTACGTGACCTGGTCCTCGAACCCGGATGGGATGTCGTCGGGGTCGCAGCTGCCCTCGTCCTTGATGTACGCCGCGGTGACCAGGTCCTCCGCGGTGGCGCAGTCGCCGTTGACGAAGGCGACCATGAAGCCCTGCACGACCGAGCGCGGGTCGTTGGCGACCGCGTCGGCGGTGCTGCTGCCGCTCGGGGCGCCGCTGGTCGGGGCGTCCGTCGCCGACGTGCTCGGCGTCCCCGTCGGGCTGGTCGGGCTGGACGCGTCGGTGGGGCCGTCGGTGCTCGCGCCGGCGGTGTACGACGCCACCCGCCACGCGCCGTCGACCTGCTCGAGGCGGAACTCGTAGTAGGTGCTGCCCGCGCTGCTGGCGAAGGTGACCGGCACCGTCGCCGTGGAACCGTCGACCTGCGCGTCGCCGACCGCGGCGTCCACGTCCTCGGTGGAGAGCAGCTGGAACTCCGCCGACGAGCAGGGGTCCGCGGCGACCGCGGTCGCGGTGAGGTAGGTCTTCACCTTGTCGCAGTCGCCGTCCTCGGCCGCGTCGAGGAGGCTCTCGACCACCTCGTCCGGGGCGGCCTGGCTCGCCGAGGTCGGGTCGTCCTTGCCGTCCTCGTCCTTGTCGTCGTCGCCGGTGAGGACGAGGACCAGCCCGACGATGACGCCGACCAGGGCGATCACGCCGACCACGCCGAGGGCGATCCACAGGCCGTTGCCCCGACCGCCGCCGGACGGCGGTGCGCCCGGCGGGCCCGGCGGGCCGGGCGGGGGGAAGCCGGGGGGCGGGCCGGGCGGGGGGAACCCGGGCGGGCCGGCGGGCGGGCCGGCGGGCGGGCCGCTCGGCGGCGGGAAGCCGGGCTGGTGCGGGTCGCTCATCAGTTCATCTGCTCCAGGAAGTCGGACGCCCAGGACTGCCAGTCCTCGGGATCGGTCGGGAACTGCGACGGGAAGTCCGGCGGGAAGCCGGTCGGCAGGTTGCTCGGGAGGTTCTCCGTCGGGATCGACGGGAGGTCGCTCGGCAGCTCGGAGGGGAAGTCCGACGGGTTGATCGTCGGGATGTCCAGCGAGGAGCCGGGGGACGCGGGCCGCTCGCTCGTCGTCTGCGAGGCGGTGTCCGCCTGGTCGGTCTTCCCGTCGTCCTTCGCGTCGTCGTCGCGGCCGAGCACGACGAGCACGCCGACCACCACGACCGCCACCAGCACGAGCGCGCCGAGCAGGCCGATCGCGACCCGCAGACCCTTGCCGCCGCCGACCTCCAGGGCGGACAGCTGCGTGGTGGGCGGAGGCGGGGGCACGTCGGCCGCGACGCCGCCGACGGGGGTGTCGTCCGTCGGGGCGTCGTCGCGCGCGGAGACCGGCGCGGTCTCCCCGCGCACGTGGTCGGTCCACCCGTTGCCGTCGTACCAGCGCTCGTTGCCGTCGCCGTCGTCGTACCAACCGGGCTGGCTGGGCGTGGGACCGGGCACGGGGACTCCTGAGGGGCGCGGGAGGCGGGTGCCCTCACCGTATCCACCCCGGCGCCCGGTCAACCGCCGGATCAGGCAGCGGCCTCCCCGGCCGGGAGCACGAAGCCGCCGGACACCGCCTCGAGGTCGCGGCCGAGGGTGATGTCGAGCGGGTTGGTGAGGCAGCGGATCGAGCCGCCGCCGAGGTGGAACTCCGAGACGTCGACGAGCACGACGTCGAAGCCGAGGGTGTCGAGCCAGTTGCGCACCCGGCGCGGGCACTGCGGCATCACCACGGTCCGGCCGACGACGACGGAGTTGGCGCACCAGCTGCCGATCGCCTCCTCCTCGCTGAGGATCACCGGCTGCGGCACCAGGTCGAGCAACGCCGCCGCGGACGCGTCGTCGAAGGCCGCCGGGCAGACCAGGGCGTGGTCGTCGTCGAGCGGGCAGAACGCGAGGTCGAGGTGGTACATCCCGGGATGCGTGATCCGCACCCCGCGCACCTGCACGCCGAGCTCGTGGGCGAGCTGCTTGAGGGCGAGCTCGTCCGTGCGCGGTCCGTGCCCGACGACCAGCTCGCCGCGGAAGGGGAAGGCGTCGCCGGCCTCGAAGTGCGCGCCGATCCCGTCCCGCCCGACGTACGACGCGGCGAAGCCCTGACCCTCGAACCAGGCCCGCGCGGCCGGGGTCTCCACCCGCCGCTGCGGGTAGCGCATGTGGGACATCACGACCGAGCGACGCCCGGGGCCGGTCCAGTCCGGCCGGAGCGCGACGAGGCCGAGGTTCATCGCGTAGACCATGTCCGGCGCCTGCGGCAGCGCCGGGATCTCCTCGACGCTCGCGCCGAGCGCGCGCAGGGTGCCGGCGAGGGTCTGCCACTGGTCGCGGGCGCGCACCGGGTCGGGCTGGACCGCGGGGTCCATGTAGGGATTGATGGCGTAGTCGATCCGGTACGCCGCCGGGTCCACCATCGCGTAGTTCCGCCCCCACTCGAGCGTCATCGTCGTCCTCCCACCCCTCGACTCATTGTCAGACAATCTGACAAGACGCACAGGATAGCGCCCCGAAAGGCAGAATGGGCCCATGACCGCCGTCTCCGCTCCCCGCAAGGCGTTCGCGACCCTGAGCGTGGAGCACGCCTCGACCGTCTCCCGGGTGGCGGCCGAGCTGCGCCGGGCCGTCTTCGAGGGCGAGCTGGAGAGCGGTACGCCGCTGCGCGAGATCGCTCTCGCCGAGTCGCTCGGCGTGTCGCGGCCGACCGTCCGCGAGGCCCTGACGGTGCTCGTCTCCGAGGGCCTGGCGACCCGCGAGCCGCACCGCGGCGTGTCCGTCGCGACCCCGCGCGCGGACTCGGTGCGCGACGTGTGCCGGGCCCGCTGGGTGCTCGAGGGCGCGGGAGTGCAGGCCTGGACCGCCGCCGACGGCGGGCGCCGCCAGCGCGTCCGCGACACCCTGGAGGCCTACACCGACGCGGTCCGCAGCGGCGAGGCGTCGTACGAGGAGCTCAACGAGCGGCACCTCGCCTTCCACGTCTCCCTCGTCGAGCTCACCGGCAGCCCGCGGCTGGTCCAGATGGCGGAGGCGCTGATGGACGAGCTGAAGCTCGCGCTGGCCCAGGTCGACCGTCTCCTCCGCAACGCCCACAACGAGGCGGAGTCGCACGAGGGCCTGGTCGAGCTGCTGGAGGCCGGGCACATCGACGGGCCGGACGGGGCGTACGCCTTCCTGCGCCGCCACATCGACGAGGCCGAGGTCGAGGTCATCGAGGCGCTGCGGCTCGAGTGAGCCTGGCGCGGGCCTGCGAGACTGGGCGCATGCTCGCCTTCGTCTCCCGTTGGGCCATCACCGCCGCCGCGCTCGCCGTCGCCGCGCAGCTCATCGACGGCATCTGGTTCGAGGGCGCCTCGCAGGGCCGGGCCGAGCTGGAGGACAAGATCGTCCCGCTCCTCGTCGTCGCCCTCATCTCCTGCGCGATCACCGCCTGGGTCAAGCCGCTGCTGACCCTGCTGTCGATCCCCTTCATCCTCCTCACGCTGGGGCTCTTCCTCATCGTGCTCAACGCACTGCTGCTGCGGCTCACCGCCTGGCTCGCCGACGCGGTCGACCTCGGCTTCCACGTCGACGGCTTCTGGCCGGCCGTCGGGGGCGCCATCATCATCAGCATCACCACCTGGTTCCTCGACGCCCTCGTCGGCGTGGAGGACTGATGCCCGCGGTGCTCCCCGCGCCGCGCACGCCGGGCCGCTACCGGATCGCGGTCGTGTGCCTCGGCAACATCTGCCGCTCCCCGATGGCGCACGTCGTCCTCGACGCCCGGGTCGCCGACGCCGGTCTCGACGACCGGGTCGAGGTGCTCAGCGCCGGCACCGGCGGCTGGCACGCCGGCGACCCGATGGACCGGCGGGCGGCGGCCGTGCTCACCGCCGAGGGGTACGACGCCAGCCGTCACCGCGCGCAGCAGGTGCCCCCGTCCTGGCTCGACGAGTGCGACCTCGTCCTCGCCATGGACGCCGAGAACCTGCGCGACCTGCGCTCCCTCGGCCCGGCCGCACCCGACGGGGAGCGGCTGCGCCTGTTCCGCGACCTCGACCCGGAGGGCCCGGGCGACGTACCCGACCCGTACTACGGCGGCGACGCCGGCTTCCGCGCCGTGCTCGCGATGATCGAGCGCACCGCCGACGCGATCGTCGCGGACCTGGTCCCGCTCGTCGGCGACTGACAACGCCGGCACCCCTTCTTTGTGGGGTGGCTCGTGGAGCGGGGCGGGGACTTCGACGTAGATTGCTAGGACGTCCTAGCAATCGGACGGGCAACCACGTCGGAGGGAACGGTCATGACGGACATCGAGCGCGTAGGAGTCGTCGGCGGCGGCCTGATGGGAGCGGGCATCGCCGAGGTCAGCGCCCGCGCGGGCAAGGACGTCGTGGTGGTGGAGTCCTCCCCCGCGGCCGTCGACGCCGCCCGCCACCGGCTGGAGGCCTCGCTCAAGCGCGCCGAGAGCCGCGGCAAGATCGACTCCGCGGACGCCGTGCTGGAGCGGATCCGGGTCGTCGACGACCTCGCGGTGCTCGCCGACCGGCAGCTCGTCGTCGAGGCCATCGTGGAGGACGAGCAGGCCAAGACCGACCTCTTCCGCCGGCTCGACGAGGTCGTCACCTCCCCCGACGCGATCCTCGCCTCCAACACCTCCTCCATCCCGATCATGAAGCTCGCGGTCGTCACCAGCCGGCCCAGCCACGTGCTCGGCGTGCACTTCTTCAACCCCGTCCCGGTCCTCTCCCTCGTCGAGCTGGTCCCCTCCCTGATGACCGACGCGGCGACCACCGAGCGTGCTCGGGCGTACGTCCAGGACGACCTCGGCAAGCACGCCATCGACTGCCAGGACCGGGCCGGATTCGTCGTCAACGCCCTGCTGATCCCCTTCATCCTCTCCGCGATCCGGATGCTCGAGTCCGGCTTCGCCACCGCCGAGGACATCGACGAGGGCCTGGTCCGCGGTGCCGCCCACCCCCAGGGCCCCCTCGCCCTCGCCGACCTCATCGGCCTCGACACCACCAAGGCCGTCGCCGAGTCGCTGTACGAGGAGTTCAAGGAGCCGCTCTACGCCGCCCCGCCGCTCCTCGCCCGGATGGTCGAGGCCGGGCTGCTGGGTCGCAAGACCGGCCGGGGCTTCTACACCTACGCCTGATCCCTGCGCTCGGCCCGCACCTGGTGCGGGCCGAGCGCAGTCATCCACAAGTCCCTCGCGCCCACTGGTGCCGACCTCGCGGCTCAGGCATCGTCGGCGCATGCCACGCCACCTCGAGTTCAGCGACGCCGGCCTCCAGCACGTGCTCCGGCGCGAGCAGGACGGCGTGGTCGCTCGTGGTCAGCTGCTCGCGCTCGGTGCGACCGACCACGACATCGCCCGGATGCTGCGCCGCCGCGAGCTCCGCACCGCCCTCCCGGGTGTGTACGTCGACCACACCGGGTGCCTGTCACCGCGCCAGCGCGCGTGGGTCGCCGTCCTCGCGTGCGAGCCCGCGGCGCTGAGCCACGAGTCGGCGATGCCGGGCGGGGAGCCCGGCGTCGTCCACGTCTGCGTCGCCCACGACCGCACCCTCCGACCGGTGGCGGGCATCCAGGTCCATCGCTCCTCGCACCTCGCGACGCGCGTGGACTGGCGCCGCCGCCCCCCGCGCGTCCTCCCGGCCCACGCGACCCTCGACGTCATGGAGGCACACCTGCGCCGGGGCGACGTGGCCGCGGCGTACGCCGCCCTGAGCACGGCCTGCGCCACGCGGGAGGTCACGCCCGGAATGCTCCGCGCCGCGCTGGCCGACCGGTCCAAGGTCGCCGGCCGGTCGCTTCTCGCCGGGATGCTCGACGACGTCGACGGCGGCGCCTGCTCGGTGCTCGAACGCGGCTACCTCCATCGGGTCGAGCGAGCCCACGGCCTGCCCCGTGCGACGCGACAGCGCGCGAGCGGGGCCACGGGGCGCCGTACCCGTCAGGACGTCCGCTACGAGGAGCTCGGTGTCGTCGTCGAGCTGGACGGGCGCGCCTTCCACGACGGACCGCGGGCCCGCGACGAGGACGCGCGACGCGATGTCGCCGAGGCGGCCACGTCCGACGCGGTCACCCTCCGCCTCACCTACGGCCTCGTCTTCGGCGACGCCTGCCGGACGGCCGCCTGGGTGGGCGCCGTGCTGCGACGGCGCGGGTGGACCGGTCGGCCCACGCCGTGCTCAGCCTGCGCCCGGCACGCACCACGCGCGGGCTGAGCGCAGCAATCAGCCGGGGAAGTCCCCGGACGCCTGCCGCACCGACCGGAGCAGGTCGTAGGCAGCGCCCTGCTGGCCGTCGTCGAGCCCGGTGATGGCGAAGTCGATCGCGGTGACCGCCTTGGTCGCCTTGCGGACCGTCGAGCGGCCGGCGGGCGTCAGCCGGGCCAAGGTACGACGCCGGTCGTCCTCGTCCGGCACCCGCTCCACGAAGCCCTGGGCCTCCAGCCGGTCGATGGCGCTGGTGACGGAGGTGGGGTGGACCATCAGCCGCTCGCCGATCTTGCTCAGCGGCAGCGAGCCGCGCTTGCTGAACAGCAGCAGCACGAGCACCTCGTAGCGGGAGAAGGTGAGCCCGAACGGCTTCAGGGCGCCGTCGAGGGCGCTCATCATCAGCTGCTGCACCCGCATCACCGAGGTGGCCAGGCGCATGGCGGTGGCGTCCCCGAAGTGCTCCTCCCACAGGTCGCCCGCCCGGTCGATCGGGTCGAAGGGCAGGCGGGGCGCGGACATGCGGGTGACCCTACCTCTTCCCAGAATTACTAGGACGTCCTACTATCGGAAGTCCAAACACCTTGGAGGCTTCCCGTATGTCCGACTCCGCCCTGCACGTCCCCCAGCACCCGGTCCGCCTGGTCACCGCGTCGAGCCTGTTCGACGGGCACGACGCCTCGATCAACATCATGCGGCGGATCTTCCAGAGCCAGGGCTGCGAGGTCGTGCACCTCGGTCACAACCGGTCGGTGGCCGAGGTCGTCGAGGCCGCGATCGAGGAGGACGTCCAGGGCATCGCCGTGTCGTCGTACCAGGGCGGGCACGTGGAGTACTTCGAGTACCTCGTCGAGCTCCTGCGCCAGCGCGGCGCCGACCACATCCGGGTGGTCGGCGGCGGGGGCGGCGTCATCGTCCACGACGAGATCGACCGGCTGCGCGCCTCCGGCGTCACCATCTTCTCCCCCGAGGACGGCCAGCGCCTCGGCCTGCCGGGCATGGTCAACACCGTCGTGAAGGCCTGTGACACCGACCTGTGGGAGACCGGCGCCGTCACCCCCGACCAGGTCCTGTCCGGCGACCGTACGGCGCTGGCCCGCGCCGTCACCGGTGCCGAGCTCGGCCGTCTCGACGAGGCCTTCCTGACCCGGCTGCGCGAGGCGACCAGCGGCCGGACCATCCCCGTCCTCGGCATCACCGGCACCGGCGGCTCCGGCAAGTCGAGCCTCACCGACGAGCTGGTACGACGCCTGCGGATCGACCAGCAGGACAAGATCCGGGTCGCGGTCATCGCCGTCGACCCGACCCGGCGCAAGGGCGGCGGGGCGCTGCTCGGCGACCGGATCCGGATGAACAGCCTCGACCTGACCGGTCACGGCCTGGACCGCGACCGGGTGTACTTCCGCAGCCTCGCGACCCGCGGCGCCCACGAGGTGCCCGAGCACCTCACCGACGTGCTCGACGTGATCAAGGCGGCCGGCTTCGACCTCGTCGTCGTGGAGACCCCGGGCATCGGCCAGGGCGACGCGGCGATCGTGCCCTTCGTCGACACCTCGCTGTACGTGATGACGCCGGAGTTCGGCGCCGCCTCGCAGCTGGAGAAGATCGACATGCTCGACTTCGCCGACGCGGTCGCGATCAACAAGTTCGAGCGACGGGGTGCGGCCGACGCGCTGCGCGACGTGGGCCGCCAGATGGTGCGCAACCGCGAGGCGTTCGGCAAGCAGCCGACCGACATGCCGGTCTTCGGCACCTCCGCGGCGACCTTCGACGACGACGGCGTGACCGCGCTCTACCAGCACCTGCGCGGCCTCCTCGTCGCCCGGGGCCTGCCCGCCGCCGAGGGCCTGCTCGCCCCCGTCGAGGGCAAGCACTCCACCCGCATCCAGCAGGTGCTCCCGGCCGACCGGGTCCGCTACCTCGCCGAGATCACCGAGACCGTGCGCGGCTACCACGCCACCACCGAGGAGCTGGTCGCCAAGGCCCGGCGGGCGCAGCGCTTCGCCGCCGTCGCCGACGAGCTCGGCGAGATCGAGGACCTCGCGGCCGCCGCCGCCCGCGCCAACGACGACCTGCCGCTCGACCTGCGCGACGAGCTCGCCGCGTGGCCCGGCGTCGTCGCGTCGTACGACGAGGACACCGCCGCCAACGGACGGGAGTCCCTCTCCGGCAACCGCGTCCCCCGGGTCGCGGTCCCCCGCTTCGAGGACCACGGCGAGCTGGTCCGCTTCTGGCGCCGGGAGAACCTGCCCGGCAGGTTCCCCTTCACGGCCGGGGTGTTCCCGTTCAAGCGCGCCGACGAGGACCCGGCGCGGATGTTCGCCGGCGAGGGCGACCCGTTCCGCACCAACAAGCGCTTCAAGCTGCTCTCCGAGGGCCAGCCCGCGACCCGGCTGAGCACGGCGTTCGACTCGGTCACGCTCTACGGCCGCGACCCCGACGAGCGCCCCGACATCTACGGCAAGGTCGGCACGTCCGGCGTCTCGGTGGCGACGCTGGAGGACATGAAGGCGCTCTACGACGGCTTCGACCTCCTCTCCCCGACGACCTCGGTGTCGATGACGATCAACGGGCCGGCCCCGACGGTGCTGGCGTTCTACCTCAACACCGTCATGGACCAGGCCCGCGAGCGCGGCATCGACCCGTACGAGGCGATCAAGTCCGTGCGCGGCACCGTGCAGGCCGACATCCTCAAGGAGGACCAGGGCCAGAACACCTGCCTGTTCTCCACGGAGTTCTCGCTGCGCTGCATGGCCGACATCCAGGAGTGGTTCATCCAGCAGCAGGTCCGCAACTTCTACTCGGTCTCCATCTCCGGCTACCACATCGCCGAGGCCGGGGCGAACCCCATCAGCCAGCTGGCGTTCACCCTCGCCAACGGCTTCACCTACGTCGAGTCGTACCTCGCCCGCGGGATGGACATCGACGACTTCGCCCCCAACCTGTCGTTCTTCTTCTCCAACGGCATGGACCCGGAGTACTCCGTCATCGGCCGGGTCGCCCGCCGGATCTGGGCGGTGGCGATGAAGAACAAGTACGGCGGCAACGAGCGCTCGCAGAAGCTGAAGTACCACGTGCAGACGTCCGGTCGCTCCCTGCACGCGCAGGAGATGGACTTCAACGACATCCGCACCACGCTGCAGGCGCTCATCGCGATCTACGACAACGCCAACTCGCTGCACACCAACGCCTACGACGAGGCCGTCACCACCCCGAGCGCGGAGTCGGTGCGCCGCGCCCTGGCGATCCAGCTCATCATCAACCGCGAGTGGGGCCTGGCGATGAACGAGAACCCGCTCCAGGGCTCCTACGTCATCGACCAGCTCACCGACCTCGTCGAGGAGGCCGTGCTGCTGGAGTTCGACCGGATCTCCGAGCGCGGCGGCGTGCTCGGCGCGATGGAGACCGGCTACCAGCGCGGCCGGATCCAGGACGAGTCGATGCTCTACGAGCACCGCAAGCACGACGGCAGCCTTCCGATCATCGGCGTCAACACCTTCCGCAACCCGGCCGCCGGCGACGGCACGCCCGACCACATCGAGCTCGCCCGCGCGACGACCACCGAGAAGGACTCCCAGCTCGACCGGGTCCGGGACTTCCAGGCCCGCCACGCCACCGAGGCCGCGGCGGCGATCGCCCGGCTCAAGGAGGCGGCGACGAGCGGGGAGAACGTGTTCGCCGTACTGATGGATGCCGCGCGGGTGTGCTCGCTCGGCCAGGTCACGGAGGCCTTCTTCGAGGTGGGCGGGCAGTACCGCCGCAACGTCTGAGAAATTCTTCGAGGTCGATGTCGAAAGCCGCGTGCGCCGTTCGACGTAGGTTCGTAAATCACCACCTACGACTGACGAAGGACTGATCGAGATGCCGCGTTTCATGGGTTTCGTGCGGATGGAAGAGGGACAGGGCCAGCCCCCGCAGGCGCTGTTCGACGCGATGGACACCTACATCGGGGAGCAGGCCGGCAAGGGCCACTTCCTCGACGGCGGCGGCCTGTACGGGCTGGAGGACGCGGTGAACTTCGTGGTCCGCACCGGTGAGGTCACCCGCGTGGACGGCCCGTACGCCGAGGCGCGGGAGGCCGTCGGCGGCTGGGCGCTGCTGCAGTACGACACCCTCGAGGAGGCCGTCGCCGGGCAGGAGGAGTTCGCCCAGCTGCACGCGACGTACTGGCCCGAGTGCTCGATGGTCGCCACCCTGCGCCAGGTCCCGGACGAGCAGCCGACCCCGGCCGAGGGCTGAGCCCCCACCGCTCCGCGCGGAGTCGTGTGCCTGAGACCCCGGACATCCGAGGTCTCAGGCACACGACCCCCGCACCGGCCGGCCCTACGCTGGCCGCATGCCCGAGGTCAGCGCCACCGCCGACGCGATCACCGCCACCTGGCGGGCGGAGTCGGCCCGTCTCGTCGGCGCTCTCGTCCGGATGACCCGGGACGTGGAGCTCGCCGAGGACCTCGCGCAGGACGCGCTCGTCGCCGCCCTGGAGCACTGGCCGGCCGCCGGCGTCCCCGAGAACCCCGCCGCCTGGCTGATGACGACCGCGAAGCGCCGGGCCGTCGACACCTTCCGGCGCGCCGAGAACCTGCGCCGCAAGACCCAGGAGCTCGGCCATGCCCTCGCCGCGGAGGAGGTGAGCACGATGCCCGACCTGGACGCCCAGGTCGACCACATCGAGGACGACGTCCTGCGCCTGGTCTTCCTCTGCTGCCACCCCGCGCTGACCCCCGAGTCCCGCGCGGCGCTGACCCTGCGCCTGGTCGGCGGGCTGACCACCGACGAGATCGCCCGCGGCTTCCTCGTGCCGAGCAGCACCATGGGCCAGCGGATCTCGCGCGCCAAGCGCACCGTCGCGGAGGCCGGCGCGGTCCTGGAGCTGCCGACCGGGGACGAGCGGGTGCAGCGTCTCGGCGACGTGATGGCGGTCGTCTACCTGATCTTCACCGAGGGGTACGTCGCCACCGCCGGCGACGACTGGTCCCGCTCCGACCTCGCCCAGGAGGGCATCCGCCTGGCCCGGCTGCTCGCGGGGATCGCGCCCGAGGAGCCCGAGGTGCACGGGCTGCAGGCGCTCCTCGAGCTCCAGGGCTCCCGCCTGACCGCCCGCACCGACGCGGCGGGCGCACCCGTGCTGCTCGACGACCAGGACCGCACCCGCTGGGACCAGCTCCTCGTGCGTCGCGGCCTCGCCGCCCTGGCTCGCGCCGAGGAGATCGCGGCTCGCGGTGTGCCCGTCGGCCCGTACTTCCTCCAGGCCTCCATCGCCGCCGTCCACGCCCGCGCCCGCACCGCCGCCGACACCGACTGGCCCCGCATCGCCCGCCTGTACGACGTCCTGGCCACCGCTGCGCCCGGTGCCGTCGTCGAGGTGAATCGGGCGGTCGCCCACGGCCGCGCGGCCGGGCCGGACGCCGGACTGGCCGTGCTCGACGCCATCGCGCCCGACGCGCTGCGCGACTCCCCGCTGCTGCCGAGCGTGCGCGGCGACCTGTTCGAGCGGGCGGGCCGGCGCGCGGAGGCGGCGGAGCAGTTCGCGCGGGCGGCCGGGCTCACCCGCAACGCCGGGGAGCGGGCACTGCTGGAGCGTCGCGCCGCCGCCAACCGGACCTAGCTAGCCGACGAGCACACCCTGGTCGTCCGCAGCGACGGTCGAGGTGGGCACCGGAACGGGCGGCGAGAGCCGCCAGTTGACGACACCGGCGAGGAGCACGAGCCCCGCCGCCCCCAGCGGTACGACGAGCGCCGCCCCCGTCCCGAGCCGGTCGGCGATGTTCCCGGTGAGCACCGATGCCCCGGCCTGGCCGACGATGACGGCCGAGCCGAGCATCGTCATCACGGTGGCGGAGCGGCCGACGGGGCTGCGCAGCGCGCCGAGGCTGTACTGGGTGACCATCGTCGGCCCGACCCCGGTGCCGACCACGAGCAGCAGCAGGCACATCGCGGCCACCGAGCCGACGAACGGCAGCACGGCGGTGCCGGCGACGAGGACGCCCGAGAACACCAGCCACCGGGCGCGCAGCGAGAAGGCCGACGGCAGGGCCGCCACGCCGAGCGCGAAGGCCGCGGAGCCGATGCCCATCACGCCGTACACCAGGCCGGCGCCCTCGGCGTTGCCGTGGTCGCCCATGAAGGCGGTGAGCGAGGTGAGCATGGAGCCGAAGAACAGGCCGACGCCGAGGATGCCGGCGACGACGACGAGCAGTGCCGGGCGGCGCAGCTGTGCGGCGGGCGCGGCGGCGACGGACTCCGCGCCGGACGCGGCGAGCGCCGTCGGGTGCACCGCGAAGGCGGAGACGAAGACGAGGGTGACCACCGCGGCGGCGGCGACCGGGGCCCACGGGTCGAGCGCGGTGCCGAGCAGGCCGACGAGGAAGGGACCGACGATGAAGACCATCTCGTCGGCGGCGGACTCGTAGGCCATCGTCGCGTCGAAGGTGCGCTCCCGGCGTCCCGGCGCGATCCGCGCGGCGATGATCTGCACGAGGCGGCTGCGCGACATCGGCGCGATCTGCGGGGCGCTGGCACCGACGAGGAAGGCCACCGCGAGCACCGCGGCTCCGGGCAGCGGGCTGTAGACGACCCACGCCATCAGGCCGAGCGCGGACGTCGAGACGACGCCCGCGGCGAGCAGCACCGGACGCTGGCCGAAGCGGTCCGCCGCGGCGCCGAGCAGCGGACCGAAGCAGGCGGCGCCGATGCCGACCATCGCCGAGCTCAGGCCACCGAAGGCCAGCGAGTCGCGACCGGAGACGACGAGCGTCAGCACGCCGACGACCATCATCGCGTAGGGCAGTCGCGCCACCAGCGCGATCGGGAAGTAGGTCGGACCGGTCGCCTTCAGCAGCGACGGAGCGGGCTCAGCCATGGTGTCGTCCAAGGGGTCGAGGTGCCGCCTTGGACCGTCGGCCGGACCGACGCGAGGTAGATACACACAGGTGATCTGTACGCCCCATCGTACGTCGCGCCGCCGGCGGGCGGCAATCGCCGGGAGGGTCCACTAAGGTCCCGAGCATGAGCACGCAGCCGACGTACGACCAGCTGGTCAGCCTGCCCGCCTTCGCGGTGCAGCCGGTCCCCACCGCCTTCGAGGACTTCAACGGCTTCCTCAACGTGCGGCACTACCTCGGGATCGGGAGCGAGGGCCTCGACGAGTCCCTGTACGACGTCGGCATCTCCCAGAACTGGCCGGTCGCCAGCGGCTTCGCGTGCCTCTCGGCCGAGCACCACCTGACCTACCTGCACGAGCTCAAGACCGGCGACGACATGTCGGTCCGGGTGCGCCTCGTCGGCCGCTCCGAGCGGGCCGCGCACGCGGTCGTCTACATCCTCGACGACACCAACGAGCGGGTCGCGTGCGTGTTCGAGGAGATCTTCCTGTGCGTGAAGCTCGACCAGCGCAAGACCGCGCCGTGGCCGCCGGGGGTCGCCGAGGGCCTGGACAAGCGGGTCGCCGAGCACGCCGCGCTCGGCTGGGAGCCGGCGCTCACCGGCTCGCTCGGCCTGCGCTGAGCATCGCTCCCCCGGTGACCGCCGACGACCTGGGGGACGACGTCCCCCTGCCGCGCCCGCCCCGCCGGATCGTCTCGCTGGTGCCCTCGATCACCGAGGCCCTCGCGACCGACGTCCCCGACCGGCTCGTCGGCGCCACCGACTGGTGCACCCACCCCGCGGACCTCGACGTCGTCCGGGTGCGCGGCACGAAGAACCCCGACCTGGCGGCGATCCGCGGCCTCCAGCCCGACCTCGTGGTCGCCAACAAGGAGGAGAACCGCGAGCTCGACGTCCGGCGCCTGCGGGACGCCGGCGTCCCCGTCTGGGTGACCGACATCGAGACGGTGCCGCAGGCACTCACCTCGCTGGCCCGCCTGTACGACGAGGGGCTCGCCCTCGACGCACCCGGCTGGCTGCGGGAGGCGACCGCGCTGTGGTCGGGTCCGCCGCCGCCGGTGCGGGGGCGGGTCGTCGTACCGGTGTGGCGCGACCCGTGGCTGGTGGTCGGCCCGCGCACCTACACCGGCGACCTGCTGCGCCGGCTCGGCTGGGCGAACGTCTTCGACGACGGCGACGCCCGCTACCCGACGGTCGAGCTCGCGGCGATCGACCGGGCGGGAGTGGACCTGGTCCTGCTGCCGGACGAGCCCTACGTCTTCACCGCCGAGGACGGCCCGGAGGCGTTCGCGCGGGTGCCGACCCGGCTGGTGTCGGGGCGGCTGCTGACCTGGTACGGACCGGCGATGGTGGCGGCCCGCGACGCCCTCGGCGACTGACGTCCTGGCACGCTGCGAACCCCCACCTTCCGCACTGTCATGGGTGTCACACGCTGTGACATCAAGTCGTAACCGAAGGGCCTGTTCTCGGAAACCTCGCCCGACCAGAGTTGTCCCCATGAAGAAGACGACCTCCCCTGAGACCCAGACCGGCCGTCACCTCGAGTCCGTGGACACCCACCTCGTCGACGCTCCCGAGGATGCCGCCGCCCGCGCTGTCGCCCGCCGTGCCGCCCTCCGTGACCGGCACGCCCAGAACCTCACCCGCCTGATGGAGCAGCGCGCCGACCTGCGCGGCGTGCACCAGCTCGCCGACTTCGTCGACGACTCCGTCCGCTGGACCGCCTGACCTCCCTCCCTCCCTGCGGCTCGCGGCTGCTCGACGACCGGACACGCTCCGGGGGCCGAGCAGCCGCGAGCTCATTTCCGGGCCGCTAGGCTCGACCGGACCATGGCGAGCGCGGACCGGGACCAGCGGCTCGAGGAGGAGTACGACCGCCTCCTCGGCTTCGGTACGACGCTCGTGCACCCCGCCGGCGGCGCGGCCTGGCTCGACGACCACGGCCACCCGGACCTCGCGCGCGGCGTGCTCACCTGGATCACCTGCCGCATGGTGCACGTGCACGCCCTCGCCGCGCTGACCGGCCGTCCCGGCTCCCGCGCGCGAGCCGAGCAGCTGCTCGCCGGGCTCGCCGGTCCGCTGCGCGACGCGCGCCACGGCGGCTGGCACGGTGCACTCGACGCCGGCGGCCGGCCGGACACCGCCGCCGGCAAGTCCTGCTACGACCACGCGTTCGTGCTGCTCGCCACCTCCAGCGCCCTCGTCGCGGGGCTCGACGGCGCCGGGCCCCTGCTGGCCGAGGCGGAGGCGGTCTTCCTCGACCGGTTCTGGGACGAGCCGGCCGGACGCTGTCGCGACACGTGGTCGGCCGACTGGTCCGTGCTCGACGACTACCGGGGCCTGAACGCGAACATGCACGCCGTCGAGGCGATGCTCGCCGTCGCCGACGCCACCGGCGAGGACGCCTGGCGCGACCGCGCGGCCCGGGTCGCCGCCCTGGTGCTCGACCTGGCCGCCGACCACGACGGCCGGCTGCCCGAGCACTTCGACGCCGCCTGGACCCCGCTCCCCGACCTCAACGCGGACCGGCCCGCCGACCCCTTCAAGCCCTACGGCGCCACCGTCGGCCACGGCCTGGAGTGGTCGCGCCTGCTGCTGACCCTGGAGGCCGTGCGCCCCGACGAGAGGCTGCTGCCGACGGCCCGGGCGCTGTTCGACCGCGCGGTCGCCGACGGCTGGTACGCCGACGGGGAGCCCGGCTTCGTCTACACCACCGACTGGACGGGTCGCCCGGTCGTCGCCGACCGCATGCACTGGGTGGCCGCGGAGGCGCTCGCCGCCGCGGCGGCCCTGCACCGGCGGACCGGCGAGGCGTCGTACCTCGCGTGGTTCGAGCGGTGGTGGGAGCACGTGGAGGAGGTGTTCGTGGACCGGGAGGCGGGCTCGTGGCACCACCAGCTCGACGCGCACAACCGGCCCGCGGCGGGGGTGTGGCCGGGCAAGCCCGACCTCTACCACGCGGTGCAGGCCACCCTGCTGCCCCGGCTGCCGCTGGCGCCGACCCTCGCCCTCGCCGTCCGGGAAGGAGCCTGGCTGTGACCGAGCCGCGGATCCTCGTCGTCGGCGAGGCACTCATCGACATCGTCGAGCGCGACGGGCAGCCGCCCGTGGAGCTGCCGGGCGGCAGCTGCGCCAACGTCGCGCTCGCCCTGGGCCGGCTCGGCCGGCACCCGCACCTGGCCACGGTGCTCGCCGACGACGCGCGGGGCCGGCGGATCCGGGCGTGGCTGGCCGACAGCGACGTCACCCTCGACGTCGCCGCGCCGGCCACCGGCCGGACCAGCACCGCGCAGGCCGTCCTCGACGCCGCGGGCGCCGCGCGCTACGTGTTCGACCTGTCCTGGGTGGCGCCGCCGGTCCCCGACGAGCGACCCGACGTCCTGCACGTCGGCTCCATCGCGTCGGTCCTGGAGCCGGGAGCCGAGGCGGTGCGGGACCTCGTGCGTCGTACCCACGGCGGGGCGCTGGTCAGCTTCGACCCCAACGCGCGGCCCGCGATCACCCCCGACGTGGAGGCGACCCGCGCGCGGGTCGAGGAGCTCGTCGCCCTCGCCGACGTGGTGAAGGTGAGCGACGAGGACCTGGCGTGGTACTTCCCCGGCGTCCCGCCCGTCGAGGCGGCGACCGCGTGGAGCGCCCTCGGCCCCGCGGTCGTCGTGGTCACCCGCGGCGGCTCCGGCGCCAGCGTGCTGCGCGCCGGGGGTGCCGTCCTGGAGGTCGCGGGCGAGCCCGTCGAGGTCGCCGACACCATCGCCGCCGGTGACACCTTCACCGCCGGGCTGCTGGACGCGCTCCTGCTCGCCGGCATCCACGGCGCCGACGCACACCACCGGATCACGGCCCTCGGCGACGCCGAGCTCGTCGCGGTCGTCGCGCACGCCCACGCCGCCGCCGCGGTCACCGTGTCCCGGCCGGGCGCGGACCCGCCGACGCGCGCCGAGCTCGACGCGCGCCGACAGGCCTGAGCCGAGCCGTCAGCGGCGGCGCCGCGCGGTGCCGAACATGCCGCGGGCGATCTCCGCGGCCGCGGTGCGCATGAACTGCTTGAACGCCGAGGACTTCACCACGTCCTTGACGATCTCGCCGGCGCCGCCGCCCTCGTCCTTCTTCCTCGCCGCCGGCTTCTCGCCCTTCGGCGCGGGCTTCTCCTCGGCCTCGGCCTTGGCGCCCTCCTCGAGCTTCTTCGCCAGGATCTCGCGGGCCGACTCGCGGTCCACGACCTCGGCGTACGTCGCGTAGCGCGGGCTCGCCTTCACAGTCGCCTCCATCGACGCGGCACTGCTCGGCGCCATCAGCGACTCCGGCGCCCGCAGCCGGGTCCACGCGACCGGGGTCGGCGCGCCCTTCTCGCCCATCACGGTGACGATCGCCTCGCCGATGCCGAGGGTGGTGATGACCTCGCCGAGGTCGTCGTACGCGCTCTTGGGGTAGGTGTTGACGGTCGCCTTGAGCGCCTTGGCGTCGTTCGGGGTGTGCGCGCGGAGCTGGTGCTGGACTCGGGAGCCGAGCTGGGCCAGCACGTCGTCGGGGACGTCGGTCGGGCTCTGGGTCACGAAGAAGACACCCACGCCCTTGGAGCGGATCAGCCGCACCGTCTGGGCGATCTGCTCCAGGAAGGGCTTGGAGGCGTCCTTGAAGAGCAGGTGCGCCTCGTCGAAGAAGAAGACCAGCTTCGGCTTGTCCACGTCGCCCACCTCGGGCAGGTCGTGGAAGAGGTCGGCCAGCAGCCACATCAGGAAGGTCGAGAAGATCGCCGGCCGGTCCTGCAGGTTCGGCAGCTCGACGAGGTTGACCAGGCCGCGGCCGTCGGGGGCCTGCTGGAGCAGGTCGGCGGAGTTGAACTCCGGCTCGCCGAAGAAGGCCTCCGCGCCCTGGTCCGCGAACGCGATCAGCTCGCGCAGGATCACGCCCGCCGTCGCCGCGGACAGCCCGCCGAGCTCCTTGAGGTCGGCCTTGCCCTCGGCACTGGTGAGGTGCTGCACGACGGCGCGCAGGTCCTGGAGGTCGAGCAGCGGCAGGCCCGCCTTGTCGGCGTAGTGGAACACCAGGCCCAGGCTGGACTCCTGGGTGTCGTTGAGGCCGAGCACCCGGCTCAGCAGCAGCGGGCCGAAGGAGGTGACGGTGACCCGGATCGGGATGCCGGTGCCCTGGCCGCCGAGGGCGTAGTACTCCACCGGGAAAGCCGTCGCCTTCCAGTCCTGGCCGACCGACTTGGTCCGGGCGAGCAGCTTGTCGTTCGCCTCGCCGGCCGTGGCGATGCCGGACAGGTCGCCCTTGATGTCGGCGGCGAACACCGGGACGCCGTTCGCGCTGAGCTGCTCGGCCAGCAGCTGCAGGGTCTTGGTCTTGCCCGTGCCCGTCGCGCCCGCCACGAGGCCGTGCCGGTTGAGCATCGACAGCGGGATCCGGATGGTGCTGGCGCTGAGTTGGTCGGGGCCGGTCATCAGGCCGCCCAGCTCGAGTGCCGGACCCTCGAAGGCGTAGCCCGGCGCCACGGCCGCCTCGACCGGGTCGGGCGCTGCGGGCGCTGCGGGCGCCTCGGGCGCTGCGGGCGCCTCGGGGGCGGCGGTGTCGGGGGCGGGCGTCTCGGGTGCGGGCGTCTGCTCCTGCGTCATGGCTCGAAGCCTAAGCGGAACACGGTGTCGCACGGCAGGCCCGTAGACTCCGAGGCCGTGATCTTCAAGCGCGTGGGAGACGGGCGTCCCTACCCCGACCACGGCCTCTCCTCCAAGGGATGGGCCGCGGTTCCTCCGCGCCAGGTCCGGCTCGACGAGCTGGTGACGACCAAGGACACCCTCCAGCTCTCGTCCCTGCTCGACGAGGACTCGACCTTCTACGGTGACCTCTTCGCCCACGTGGTGTTGTGGAGGGGTGAGTACTACTTGGAGGACGGCCTGCACCGCGCCCTGCGGGCGGCGCTCCAGCAGCGCAACGTGCTGCACGCGCGGGTGATCCGGATGGAAGGCTGACGATGGACGGGTACGACGTCAAGGACGGCAGCCGCTCGGCGATCACCCTCGCGGTGCTGGCCGTGGTCTTCCTCGCCGCGGTCGCGTGGGCGTGGTCGCGGGTGACCGACCCGTTCCCGGAGAAGGTCGAGGCCGCGCCGTGCACGGACACGCTCATCTCGGCCGGCGACGAGGTCGCGCCGCCGCAGGTGATGGTGACAGTGCTCAACGCGGGCGGCGCCAACGGCCTCGCCGGCACGACGATGGACAAGCTCGTCGGCTTCGGCTTCGGGCAGGGCGAGACCGGCAACGCACCGAAGGACACCGGTCCGGTGGCCGCGCAGGTGTGGAGCGACGACCCCGGCGACCCGGCGGCGATCCTGCTGGCGTCGTACCTCGGCAAGGGCGTCGACATCGTCGACCAGCCCTCCGGCTACCCGGGCGTGACGATCGTGGTCGGCAAGCGCTTCAAGGGCGTGCAGAAGGGCCGGGCGACGGTGACGTCGCAGAAGGACGCCTACGTCTGCACCCCGCCGCTCGCCAGCAACCCCGACGACCTGTCCTGACCTCGGCCGGGCCGCTCACTCGCGGGGGCGCTCCTCGCCGAGCCACTGGGCGAGCCGGCCGCCGGAGCTGACCTGGCGCAGCCGCTGCTCGGTGGCCTCGCGCTGCTTGCGGGGGGTGACGACGATGAGGTCGTCGCCGTGCCGCAGGACGGTACGACGCTCGGGAACCAGCGCCTGTCCGTCGCGGACCACCATCGAGACGTTCGCGCCGACGGGCAGCCGCAGCTCGCCCACCTCGACGCCGTGCAGCTTGGACACCGGACTGATCGTGACCTGCAGCAGGTCCGCGGCGACGCGTTCGAGGGGGGCCGCCTCCACCTCGATGCCCCGCGGCTCCGAGCGCCGGGTCACCCGCAGCAGGCGGGCCGCCAGCGGCAGGGTCGGGCCGGTCAGCAGGGTGTCGATGACCACCAGCACGAACACGATGTCGAAGAGCCGGTCGCTGCCGTCGACGCCCTCCGCGAGCGGGATGGTGGTGAGGACGATGGGCACCGCGCCGCGCAGGCCCGCCCAGGACAGGAACGCCAGCTCGTTCCACCGCATCGGCTTGACCACCGCGCTGACGAGGACCGACAGCGGCCGCGCGGCGAGGGTGAGGATCGCGCAGGCGGCGAGCGCGAGGCCGACCGTCTCCCAGCTCAGCCGGCCCGGCGAGAGCAGCAGGCCCAGCATCACGAACAGCCCGATCTGCGCGAGCCAGGCCAGCCCCTCGACGAAGGACCGGGTGGCCGCCCGGTGCGGGAGTTCGGCGTTGCCGAGGACGAGCGCGGCGACGTACACCGCCGCGAAGCCGCTCGCGTGCACCGCTGCCGAGGCGCCGTACCCGATGAGGGTCAGGCAGAGGATCGCGATCGGGTAGAGACCGGAGGACGGCAGCGCGACCCGGCGCATCACCCAGGCGCCGCCGAAGCCGGCGACGAGTCCGAAGGCGACACCGGCGAGCAGCTCGAAGACCACGATGCCGGTGGTGCCGAGCAGCCCGTGGTCGCCGACCGCGCCGGAGGCGACCAGCGTCACCAGCACCACGGTCGGCGCGTCGTTGAGCCCGGACTCGGCCTCGAGCGCGCCGGTCACCCGCTTGGGCAGCGGCACGACCCGCAGCACCGAGAACACCGCGGCCGCGTCGGTCGGCGAGCACACCGCGCCGAGCAGGACCGCCAGCTCCCACGGCAGCCCGAGCACGTAGTGCCCGGCGACCGCCATCACCGCCACCGAGACGATCACCCCGACGGTCGCGAGCGAGAGCCCCATCCGCATGGCCGGCCGGGCGTCACGCCAGTTCGTGGTCAGGCCGCCCTCGGCCAGGATGATCGCCAGCGCGCCGAAGCCGAGGGCGTGCGCGAGCTGGGCGTCCTCGAAGGCGATGCCGACCCCGGACTCCCCCAGCACCACGCCCATGAGCAGGTAGACCAGGAGGCTCGGCAGGCCGGCGCCGGCGGACAGTCGCACCGCCAGGACGGCGAGGAAGGTGACGGCGGCGCCCACGAGCACGAACGTGTCGAGCTGGTGGACGTCGAAGGTCAAAGGTCACTCGGCTTTCGTCGGGTGGCGGGTACGCAGTCTATCGGTAGAACACGCCGGGAGCGCGGCGGGAGCCGATCGCACAGCAGCACGCTGCCCACGCATCGGCGAAGCCGTGCCCGGCACATAGAACGTGTTCTAAAATGCACGCGTGACGACCACCATCGACAACCTCCCGGCCGGCCTCGCCATTCCCGAGGTCCTCCCGGCCGGCGCCCTCGGCCCCGACCCCGAGACCTACGACGTCGTCGTCGTCGGCTTCGGGATCGCCGGCGGCTGCGCGGCCCTCGAGGCCGCCCGAGCCGGCGCCCGGGTGCTGCTCCTGGAGAAGGCCGCGGTCCACGGCGGCACCTCGTCGATGTCGGGCGGGCACTTCTACCTCGGCGGCGGGACGGCCGTCCAGCGCGCCACCGGCCACGACGACTCGGTGGAGGCGATGGCGGCGTACCTGATGGCCAGCACGAAGGACCCCGACGAGGAGAAGATCCGCACCTACTGCGAGGGATCGGTCGCGCACTTCGACTGGCTGGAGTCGCTCGGGTTCGAGTTCGAGCGCTCCTACTTCCCCGGCAAGGCCGTCATCCAGCCCGGCACCGAGGGCCTGATGTTCACCGGCAACGAGAAGGTCTGGCCCTTCCGCGACGAGGTCGCCCCGGCCCCGCGCGGCCACAAGGTGCCCGTGCCCGGTGACACCGAGGGCACCCGGATCGTGATGGACCTGCTGCGCGACCACTGCGAGAAGGAGGGCGTCGAGGTCCGCTACGAGACCGGCGCCACCAACCTCGTCACCGACGGCGACGCCGTCGTCGGCGTCGCCTGGCGCTCCTTCGACCGCCACGGCGCGGTCCGCGCGCGCAGCGTCGTCCTCGCCGCCGGCGGCTTCGTGATGAACGCCGACATGGTCGCCCGCTACACCCCGGCCCTGGGCTCGAAGCTGTTCACCCTCGGCTCGACGTACGACGACGGGCTGGGCATCCGGCTCGGCCAGTCCGTCGGCGCGGCGCTGGAGAACATGGAGGAGCCGTTCATCACGGCGCCGTTCTACCCGCCGTCGTCGCGGTGCAAGGGGATCATCGTCAACCGCGACGGGCAGCGCTTCGTGGCCGAGGACAGCTACCACGCGCGGACGTCGTACCACGTGATGCAGGAGCCGGACGCGGTCGCCTACCTCATCGTCGACAGCGAGCACCTCGGCGAGGACCACATGCCGCTGGTGCCGCTGAAGGACGGCTTCGAGACGATCGAGGAGATGGAGGCCGGGCTCGGCATGCCCGCCGGCGCGCTCGTCGCGACCGTCGGGCGCTACAACGAGCACGCCGCGCGCGGCGAGGACCCCGACTTCCACAAGCACCCCGACTGGCTGGCCCCGCAGACCGCCGGGCCGTGGGCGGTGCTCGACCTCTCCCTCGGCGTCGCGCTGTACGCCGGCTTCACCATCGGTGGGATGGCGACCACCGTGGACGGCCAGGTCCGTCGTACCGACGGGTCGGTGGTGCCCGGCCTGTACGCCGCCGGCGCGTGCGCCTCCAACCTCGCCCAGGACGGCAACGGCTACTGCTCCGGCACCCAGCTCGGCGAGGGCTCCTTCTTCGGGCGCCGCGCAGGCCTCCACGCCGCCCGTTGACTTGGGGTTTTCCTCCCTCGACTTGGGACTTCGTGTCACCCGGCCGTGCAGAACCCACAACTGAACGGTGGAAAGTGACAACTCGCGGGTGGAAAACCCCAAATCGGCGGTGGGGGGAACGAGGTCGGAGCATAGGGTCGGACGGGTGACCGACCGTCTCGCCGCCGCCACCCGGGCGAACGTGCCGCCCTTCCACGTCATGGACCTGCTGGCGGGCGCGGCGGAGCGGCAGCGCACGCACGGCGACCTGGTCAACATGGTCGCGGGACAACCGAGCACCGGCGCGCCCGCGGCGGTGACCGCCGAGGCGGTGCGCCTGCTCGGCAGCGGCGACCCGCTCGGCTACACCACCGCCACCGGGATCCTGGAGCTGCGCGAGGCGATCGCCGGGCACCACCGCGACCGCTACGGCATCGCGGTGGGCGCCGAGGACGTGGTGGTCACGACGGGCTCCAGCGGCGGCTTCCTGCTGGCGTTCCTCGCGGCCTTCGACACCGGCGCGCGGGTGGCGATCGCGCGGCCGGGCTACCCCTGCTACCGCAACGTCCTGTCCGCGCTGGGCTGCGAGGTCGTCGAGGTCCCGACCGGCCCGGGCACCCGCTTCCAGCCGACGGTCGACCAGCTCGCCGAGGCCCACGCGCGCCGACCCCTCGACGGGCTCGTGGTCGCCAGCCCCGCCAACCCGACCGGCACCATGCTGCTGCCCGAGGAGCTCGCCGCGATCGCCCTCTGGTGCGAGGAGAACGGCGTGCAGCTGGTGTCCGACGAGATCTACCACGGCATCCAGTACGCCGGCGCCCGCGCCAGCTGCGCCTGGGAGACCTCGCGCGAGGCGGTCGTGTTCGGCTCGTTCTCCAAGTACTTCTCCATGACCGGCTGGCGCCTGGGCTGGATGCTCGCCCCGGAGCGGCTGCGCCGGCCGGTGGACGTGCTGACCGGCAACTTCAGCATCTGCCCGCCCGTGCTGGCCCAGCACGCGGCGCTGGCGGCGTTCACCCCCGCGTCGTACGCCGAGCTGGACGGGCACGTGCAGCGCTACGCCCACAACCGCGGCCTGCTGCTGGAGGGGCTGCCGCGGCTCGGGATCACGGCCCTCGCCCCGGCGGACGGCGCGTTCTACGTGTACGCCGACGTGGGGCACCTGACCCAGGACTCGATGGCCTACGCGCGGGACCTGCTCGCGCGCACCGGTGTCGCGGTGGCGACCGGGATCGACTTCGACACCGCGCAGGGCGGGCGCTTCCTGAGGTTCAGCTTCGCGGGCTCGACGGCCGACGTGGTGACCGCGCTGGACCGTCTCGACGGCGCGCTCTGAGCACCGGCCGGCGCGCCGACATCGGGTCCCCTGCGCGGCGGTGAGCGCCAGCCGCGCCGGAGGATGAGAGGTTTGGAGTCACCGATCCGGGGAAGGGCGCGACTCATGTACGGCGACACCGAGGTCATCCGACGGCGGGTCTCGGCGGTCCGGGACCAGGGCGCCGACGTGCGTGCGCTCGCCGACGAGCTGGTCGCCCGCGTCGAGGGACTGGGCTGGACCGGCCGCGCCGCCGAGGCCATGCGCGAGCGGGTCACCGAGCGCGCCCGCCACCTGTACGTCGCCGCGGACCGCCACGTCTCCGCCGCCGACGCGCTCGCCGACCACGCCGCCGCCGTGGACGCCACCGTCGAGGAGATCGCCGCCACCGAGAGCCGGGTGCGCGCGCTCGTCGCGGACGCGCAGGCGCGGATCGCCGCGATCGAGGCGCGCAACGAGGACTACGAGGGTGCCCGGATCAGCCCCGACCCGCTCGACGTCACCCTCGCCGGCTTCGTGGCGCCGCCGGCCGGCCACCGCGACTGGCTGGCGGTCGACGTACCGGGGCTGGAGCGCTGATGCCGACCATCGACCTGACCACGGTCGCGGTGCGCGCCGAGGCGCCGCCCCGGCACGCGCTCGACGCCGCTCCCCGGCGGATCGGGCTGACGCTGACCGAGCTGCAGCACGCCGCGAGGCTCGCCGGCGGCGCGCCGCTGCCGTTCGAGGTCGCACCGCCGACCACGGCCGACGCGATGCAGTCGCGGCTGGGCCGCAGTCCGGCGGCCGCCGAGGACCAGTCGTACCGGGCGGCGGTCGCCGCCCTGCACGACGCCGCGGACTCGCTGGAGCGGCGCGGCCTGCTGGTCGACGGCGCCCTCGACCCGGGCCTCGCGGGCGCGATCGGACTGCTCGCGGCGCCCCGCACCGCGCTCGACCTCGACGTCCGGGTCGCGGGCGTGCAGGCCAAGGTCTGGCAGCGCCAGGACGGTCCCGCGGTCGCCTCCTTGGCGACCGCCGACGGCATCGTCTTCGAGCTCGGCTGGTTCGCGGCCGACGCCTGGGCCGGTGAGCTGGCCCGGGTCGCGGCGGTCTCGGAGGACGTCACGCTCGGCGCCTCCGCCGTCCCGTCGTACGTCGACCTGCCGTTCGAGCTCGCCGACGCCGCCGCCGAGGCGACCCGGGTCGGCCGGGGCGACCTGCTGCCGGTGCTCGCGCAGCGCCACGCGGGCTCGGTGCGCGGTCCCGAGGGGGCGCTGGCCGACGACGCGGTGGCGCGCGTGCTGACGGCGCTCGCCGGGGAGGCCCAGGGCCGGCTGCGCGCGCTCGTGGCCGACGTGTCCGGCGCCGAGGTCGACACGGTCGGCGTGGTGTCGTGGACGCTGCTCGCCGACGGCTGGCGGGCGCTGCGCCCGCACCAGGAGGACGGCGTCCCGCGCCTGGAGATCCGAGCTGTCACACCCGCCGACCTCGCCGCCGTGGTCGCCCCGGTGCTCGAGGAGGCGGCCCGGTGAGCGCCCCGGAGCCGGCCGAGGAGCCGATGACCGCGGTCCAGGCGGCCGACCTGGCCGACAAGTACGACCAGATGATGCGCCTGGCCGACCTCTTCGACGACGCGGGCGCGCAGATGCGGGAGTGGTCCCGGCTGGGCCAGGACGTGCTCGGCGACCCCGAGGTGACCGCGTCGGCGCCGCTCTCGAAGGGCACCTGGACGACCGCCGAGGACGAGCTGCGGGCGGCGACCTCGGGCAAGGACGGCCTGCTCGGGCGCTCGATCGAGCTCGACGCGGACGCCCTCGTGCTGCGGGCGACGGTGCTGACGTACCGGTGGATCGACGAGCTCCAGGCGGCGGCGTACCAGACCCTCGGCTCGATCGCCGGCAAGGCGATCGGCTACCTCGCCCCGCAGGTCAGTCTCGGCGGTGCCATCGTCGCGGCCGGCCTGATCGAGACCGACGCGCTCGACCGCGACGGCGTCGCGGCGTACCTGAACGAGCTGGCCGAGGCCAACCCCGAGCTGATGGAGCACGTCACCACCGGGGGCGGCCTGCTCGACAGCCTGCAGATGCGTGGCCTGCTCACCGCGGGCGTGCTGTCGGGCGACGGCGGCCGGGCAGCGCGGGCGGGCGGCCTCCGGGCCGCGGGCATTGCGCCCCTGGGCGACGACTGGGGCGCGGCCCTGCGCGACGTCGCCGTCGACCTGCCCGACCCGGAGCCCGCTGTGCCGAGCGTGCCGGGCGTCGTGGACGACGACAGCACCGCCCCCGCCGGGCTGGCCGACCTGATGACCCTGCTGGCCGGCGGCGACGACGCCGGCGCGGTCCGGATCCTGCGGGTCGGCCCGGGCCGCCTGCTGGCCTTCCTCTCCGGCGGCGGCGCACCCGCGCCGGCGCACGGTCGGCTGCGGCTGGTCTCCGGCGACAGCTCCGGCCAGGCCGCGGCGGCCATCCGCGCCCTGGCGGCCGCAGCCGCCGACCACGACGGCGAGACCCGGGTGATGCTCGTCGGCCGGGGCAGCGGCGGCGCCGCGGCGCTCGAGGTCGCCACCCGCACCGACCTGCCGGGCTTCGTGGTGGACCAGGTGGTCACCGCCCATGCGCCGGCGGCCCAGCTGCCCGCCCTGCCGGGCGACGTCCAGGTGCTCTCGCTGGAGGACCGCAGCGACCCGGTCGCGCTGCTCGGCTCGCTGATCAACGCCGCCACCGCCAACCGCCTCACGATCGTCTACGACGCGGGCGCGGAGCCCGACGTCCCGGCGCTCGTCGCCGGGGGCCGGGCCGCCGACCGCGCCGACCACCCCGAGCTCGTGGCGGCACTGGCGCGCTGGCGCGCGCTCGGCTACCTCCGCTCGGCCTGACCCGCTCCGAGCGGTCGCAGCACGCCGCCGAGGACGCAGGCGGCGACGGGCACGAGCGGCAGGTACCACAGCACGACGCCGTCCTTGGCGATCCCGAGCGCCGCGAGCGCACCCAGCCCCGCGCACACGCCGACGACGGCGAGGACCGGGCGCAGCACGGGAGGGGCGGGCCGCGGGTCGGGGGCCGGGGACTCGAAGCGGCCGACGAGGGCGACCGCGCCGGCGGTCAGCACGGCGAGGACCGCGAAGGCGAGCGGCCGGGTCGCCCACCAGCCGGCGGTGTCGGGCACCTGGTGCAGGCCCAGCCCACCGAGCGCCATCGAGCCCGCCACCAGGACGCCGAGCATCGTCAGGTGCCACAGGTAGACGCTCATGATCCGCGCGTTCACCAGCACCGTCAGCAGCCACACCCGACGGCGCGCGACCAGCCGCTGCAGGAGCGGCTCCAGCGTCAGCACCACCCCCGCCTGCAGCAGCCCGAGGAAGCCCTGGGTGACCCGCGTCGGGTAGGCGTTGTCGATCTCGTCGGTGCGCACACCGACCATCGAGACGGCGTACGGCCCGTGCACGGTGAGCAGCCACAGCACACCCAGGCCCACGACGACCAGGGCCAGCCGGCGCGCCGTCGAGGCGAGCTGCCCGTCCAGCCAGGCGTAGCCGAGCATGTGCACCGTGCTCCACACGACCACGTAGTTGAGGAAGCCGACCGCCAGCAGGTCGCCGCGCACGCTCACCAGGTCGACCAGCCCACCGGCGGCGAGGCCGCCCGCGACCGCCCACCAGCCGAGCCGCTCCCAGGCGTGCAGGGTGAGCGGGGCGAGCGCCACCACCACGACGTACGCCGCGAGGAACCACGTCGGCACGAGCGAGGCGCGGCTGGCGATCCGGAGCAGGTCCGGGTCGGCGCCGAGGGCGTGCGCGGCGGGCGCGAGCACCGCCCAGAAGACCATGAGCGGGAGCACCGGCAGCACCAGGCGGCGCAGGCGGGCGCGCAGCCAGCCGGCGTACCCGACCCCGCGGCGACGCGCCGAGCGCCACGACAGCGCGTTGGCGTAGCCGCCCACGAGGAAGAAGACCGGCATCACCTGCAGCGCCCAGGTCAGCGGCTGGGTCCAGGACGCGAGGTCGAGCAGGTCGGCGCGGTGGAGCCCGCCGTCGTGGTCGACGTACACGGCGGCCATCAGCCAGTGGCCCAGGACGACGACGAGGATGGCGCCGGCCCGGAGCAGGTCGACGACCCGGTTGCGGTCGTCCGGAGTGTGCTCGGCGAGGGCGGCGGCGGTCGGCAGGAGGCCGGTCGGAGCGGTCATGGAGCGATCCTCGTCACGGTGCGAGCGGGGCGACCGGGCCTTTGTACTCAAATCCTTGATCAGTTCCTTGACAAAACCGGGGGCAATGTATGCAACATTGTGTTGCGCTAACACAGTGCATGCTCCCGCTTTCGATGATGAAACGGATCGAGGAAGATCATGACCGCCACTGCTGACCGCACCGCCGAGACGCTCCCGGACACCGAGGGGCTCAGCTTCCAGGACACGCTCAACGTCCTGTCCGAGGCCTCCGTGCACCAGCACTTCGACGCCTTCCTCGACATCGCGTGGGACTCCCCGGAGTTCGCCGTCGACCCGAACGACCCCCGCTGGGTGCTGCCGAAGCTCGACTCGCTCGGCGGGACCGAGTGGTACCAGTCGCTCCCGCTGGAGCGCCAGCTCGAGATCGGCCGCTACCGCTACGCCAACATCATGAAGGTCGGCCTGCAGTTCGAGCAGGTCCTCATCGGCGGCGTGATGGCCCACCTCATCGGCATGGAGAACAACCGCGCGGAGTTCCGCTACTCCACGCACGAGGTGACCGAGGAGTGTCACCACACCCAGATGTTCCAGGAGGCCGTGAACCGGATCGGCGTCGACGTCAAGGGCGGCCCGAAGTGGTTCGTCAAGGTCGCGCCGTGGCTGTGCCTGGCCGGTGGCCCCCTCACCAACGTGTTCTTCATCGGCATCCTCGCCGGCGAGGAGCCGATCGACTACCTCCAGAAGATGATGCTCCGCTCGGGCCACGACCTGCACCCGATCGTCGAGCGGGTCATGCAGATCCACGTCGCCGAGGAGGCGCGGCACATCAGCTTCGCCCACAGCTACCTGGTGGAGCGCTCGAAGGACTACGGCCGCCTGCAGCGCTTCGGCCTGTCGCTGGCCTACCCGGTCATCATGCGCGTCCTGTGCGACGTGATCATGAAGCCGACCCGCCAGATGCAGAAGGAGCTCGGCATCCCCAAGTCGGTCATGCGCGAGGTCTACTGGAAGGCCCCCGCCTCGGAGAAGCTGCTGCGCGACACCTTCGGTGACGTCCGCATGCTCGCCGACGAGCTCGGCCTCATGAACGTCGTGTCGCGTCGCGTGTGGCGCGCGCTGGGCATCGCCGGGACCTCCTCGCGGTTCCGCAGCGAGCCCAAGTCCGCCGCGGTCTGACCCGGATCCCGCATGGCCTACGTCGTCACGCAGTCCTGCTGTGCCGACGCCTCGTGCGTCGTCGCCTGCCCGGTCAACTGCATCCACCCCGCACCGGGCGAGCCCGGCTTCGGCACCACCGAGATGGTGTACGTCGACGCCGACAGCTGCGTCGGCTGCGGCGCCTGCGCCACCGCCTGCCCGGTGGGCGCGATGGTCCCGGACGCGGCGCTGACCACGAAGCAGCTCCCGTTCGTCGAGCTCAACGCGGCCTACTACGACCTGTTCCCGCACGCCGACCGCACGCCGCTCGCACTCGTGCCGCAGCAGCGCCGCCTCACCCGCACCGGTCCGTTCCGGGTCGCGGTGATCGGCGCGGGTCCGGCCGGGCTCTACACGGCCGACGAGCTGCTCAAGCACCCCGAGGTCGAGGGGGTCGACGTCTACGACCGCCTGCGCACGCCGTACGGGCTGGTGCGGCACGGCGTCGCGCCCGACCACGCCTCGACCAAGCTGGTGACCCGGCTGTTCGAGGCCATCGAGCGGCAGCCGCGGTTCCGCTACTTCCTCGGCGCCGAGGTGGGCGCGGCCATCACCCTGGCCGACCTGCGCGAGCGCTACCACGCCGTCGTGTACGCCGTGGGCGCCTCGGCGGACCGTGCTCTCGGCATCCCCGGTGAGGACCTGGCCGGCTCGCTGCCGGCGACCGCGGTGGTGGGCTGGTACAACGGCCACCCGGACCAGCAGGCCCTCGACGTCCCGCTCGCCCACGAGCGCGCAGTCGTCGTCGGCAACGGCAACGTGGCCCTCGACGTGGCCCGGATCCTGACCCGGCCGGTCGAGGTGCTCGAGCGCACCGACCTGGCCCCGAACGCACTGGACCGCCTGCGCGACAGCGGGGTGCGCGAGGTCGTGGTGCTGGGCCGGCGGGGTCCGGCGCAGGCGGCGTTCACCGTGCCAGAGCTGATCGGCCTGGCCGCGCTCGACGACGTCGACGTCCTCGTCGAGGCCGACCCGGCGCTGCTGACCGGCGAGGACCAGCGCAGCCAGCTGCTGCGCGACCTCGCCGAGCGGCCGGTCGACCCGTCCTCGACGCGGCGCCGGATCGTGCTCGCCTTCGCGGCCTCCCCGGTCGAGGTGCTCGGCACCGACGGCCGGGTGAGCGGGGTGCGGGTCGCCCGCAACGAGCTCGTCGCCGGCCCCGACGGCACCGTCCGGGCCGTGACCACCGACGAGACCCGCACCATCGAGGCGGGCCTGGTGATCCGCTCGGTCGGTCACCGCGGCCGCCCGGTGGCCGACCTGCCCTTCGACGAGCGCACCGCGACGGTCCCGAACCACGCGGGCCGCGTGGAGCCGGGCGTCTACGTCGTGGGCTGGATCAAGCGCGGCCCGGTCGGCTTCATCGGCACCAACAAGACCGACGCGCAGGAGACGGTCGACACGATCCTCGACGACCTCGACGCGGGCCTGCCGGACCCGGCCGGCTCGCTGGCCTCGGCGGCGAGCCTCGTGCGTGAGCGCTGCCCCGAGGCCACCGGCCTCGACGGCTGGCAGCGCCTCGACGCCGCGGAGCGCGAGCAGGGTGCGGCCGTGGGCCGCCCCCGCGCCAAGGTCAGCGACCCCGCGCTGCAGCGCTCGCTGTCCGCGGCACCGCAGGTCGCGCGACGGCGCGGGCTGCGTCGGCGTACCGTGTCGCTGACGTCGTGACCAGCCGAGGGGGTGTCGCCGTGGGGACGCCGAAGCGTGACGCCACCGACGGCCGCAAGCGCCGGTGGCAGGAGCACAACGCCGCCCGCCGCCAGGCCGTCATCGACGCCGCCCTCGTCGTCCTCACCCGTGACGTGGAGCCCGGCGACGAGCTCAGCGTCCAGCAGATCGCGGACGAGGCGTCCGTGCACCGCACGGTGCTCTACCGCTACTTCGAGGACCGCACCGACCTCGACCTCGCCATCCAGCGCGAGATCTGCCTGCGTGCCGGCGAGGTGCTGCTGTCCTCGGTCACCCTCGAGGGCACCCCGCGCGAGATCGTGCAGCGCATCATCGGCGCCTACGTCGGCTGGGCGGTCGACCACACCGCCCTGATGAGGTACGCCGAGCGCGACGTCCCCGGCGCCACCGCCAAGCCCCTCGACGAGGCGATCTCGCAGGTCGCCGAGCAGATCGAGCTCGTCATCGGCGGCTTCATCGCCATCCTCGACGTCGAGATCAGCGAGGACGACCGCGACTCCCTGACCCCCTGGGTCTTCCTGCTCGTCGGCGGCGTCACCGCCGGCGTGCGCAGCTGGATGTCCCGCGACGAGCTCCGGCCCGCCGCGCCCGTGTTCACCGAGCTGCTGGCGCAGGTGACCTGGCTCCAGATCGAGGCCTTGGCATCGACCCGCAACATCGAGGTGCCCGACATCCCCGTCGAGCAGCTCCTCACCATGAAGGAAGCACCATGACCGAATCGTCCACCGCGGCCGAGCACCTCGACGTCCTCATCGTGGGCGCCGGCCTGTCGGGCATCGACGCGGCCTACCACGTGAGCAAGGCCTTCCCGGACCGCTCGTACGCCATCCTCGAGATGCGCGACGCGCTCGGCGGCACCTGGGACCTGTTCCGCTACCCGGGCATCCGCTCGGACTCCGACATGTACACCCTCGGTTTCGGCTGGAAGCCCTGGAAGGGCAAGAAGGCCATCGCCGACGGTGCCGACATCCGCGCCTACCTGCAGGAGGCGGCGCGCGAGAACGGCATCGACGAGCACATCCGCTACCACCACAAGCTGGTGAAGGCCGACTTCTCCACCGCCGACGCCCGCTGGACGGTGACCGTCGAGCGCACCGACACCGGTGAGACCACCGAGCTGACCGCCAGCTTCCTGTGGTCGACCTCGGGCTACTACCGCTACGACGAGGGCTTCACCCCCGACTTCGCGGGCCTCGAGGACTACGAGGGCCAGCTCATCCACCCGCAGCACTGGCCCGAGGACCTGGACTACCAGGGCAAGCGGGTCGTGGTCATCGGCTCGGGTGCGACCGCCGTGACGCTGATCCCCTCGCTCGCCGACACCGGCGCCGGACACGTCACGATGCTGCAGCGCACGCCGACGTTCATCGTGCCGCAGCCGCTGACCGACCCGATCTCGTACCGGATGCTGCAGACCCTGCCGGACAAGATCGCCAGCAAGCTGGTCCGCGGTCGCTACCTCGCCCTCACCATCGGCTTCTACGAGTTCTGCCGGGCCCGCCCCAAGGAGGCCCGCAAGCTGATCCGGGCCATGTCCGAGCGGCGCCTGCCCAAGGACGTGTCGTACGACGAGCACTTCACCCCGCCGTACGACCCGTGGGACCAGCGGCTGTGCGTCGTCCCGCGCGGCGACCTCTTCAAGGCGCTGCGCAAGCACACCGTCGACATGGTCACCGACCACATCGACCGGTTCACCCCGAAGGGCATCCTGCTGAAGTCGGGGCGCGAGCTGGAGGCGGACATCGTCATCACCGCGACCGGCCTGAACCTGCAGGTCTTCGGCGGCGCCCAGCTCGCCGTCGACGGCGCCGAGGTCAAGCTGCCCGACACCATGGCCTACAAGGGCATGATGCTCAGCGGCATCCCGAACTTCGCGTTCATCGTCGGCTACACCAATGCCTCGTGGACGCTGAAGGCCGACCTGGTGTGCGGCTACATCGTGCGGGTGCTGGAGCACATGGCGAAGACGGGCGCCCGGACCGTCGTACCCAAGCGGGACCCGAAGGTCGCCGAGGAGCCGTTCCTGGACTTCGAGGCCGGCTACGTCATGCGCTCGATCAACCAGTTCCCCAAGCAGGGCGACGTGGAGCCGTGGCGGCTGAAGATGAACTACTTCAAGGACCTGAAGGTCTTCAGCAAGCCGGTCGACGACCCGGCGCTGGAGTACACCTCCTGACGCCTCAGGACCACGGGTCCAGCGCGTGCTTGCCGCGGGTCTCCCCCGCGGCGAGCCGCGCCAGCACCTCCGGGCCGTCGGCCAGTGGGTGCACCGCCGGCGTGCCCGGCGGGACCACCCCGTCGGCGACGAGCCGCCGCAGCTCGGCGAGCAGCGGCCCGTAGAGCTCCGGGACGCCCGCGAGCGCGCCCACGTGCAGGCCCATCACCTGGACCGGGTGGCGGTGCACGAGGTCGTGCGTGCTCACGGTGGCGTCGCCCGAGGCGGCGCCGTAGACGACCACCCGGCCGGTGAAGGCCTTCGTGACCGCGAGGCTGGCCGCGAAGGTGGTGCGGCCGACGGACTCCAGGACCACGTCCACCCCACCCGTACGACGTCGTACCTCCTCCGCCAGGTCGGGGCGCCGGCCGTCGAGCACCTCGTCGGCACCGAGCGCCGCGACGACGTCGTGCTTGTCGGGTGAGGCGGTGGCGACCACCCGGGCGCCGTGGTGCCGCGCGAGGCAAACGGCCGCCTGCCCCACCCCGCCGGCCGCGGCGTGCACGAGCACGGTCTCGCCCGGGCGCACCCGTCCGAGCGTGCGCAGCGCGGCGAGGGCGGTGGCGGTGTTGAGGACCAGACCGAGCGCCTCCGCGTCGCTCCACCCCTCCGGCACCGGGAGCGCCGCGGACGCGGGCATCACCAGGTGCTCGGCGAAGGCGCCCGGTCCGGTGCCGATGACGTGCGTCCCGATCGGGAGCGGGTCCGCGACGCCGGGCCCCACGGCGACGACCTCGCCCGCCGCCTCGAACCCCGCGACGTAGGGCGGGGTCGGGCCGCCGTCGTACCGGCCGCGGGACTGCAGGACGTCGGCGAAGTTCACCCCGGCCGCGACGACCCGCACCAGGTACTCCCCGGGGCCCGCGACCGGCGTCCGGCGATCGACGAGCGACAGGTCGCCGGGGCCGTCGTAGGAGTGCTGGACGAGGGCGCGCATGCTCATGCGGGTGACGCTAGGAGCCTGCCACTTGCGGCAGGGTCAAGCGCCGGCGTCGCGCAGGTAGGCGTCCAGGGCCTCGCGCTGCTCGCTCAGCGTGGCGATCCGCGCGTCCAGGCGGTCCCGGAAGCGTCGTACCTCCTCCAGGAAGGCGGGGTCCGGGCCGTCGCCGGAGAGCACCTCGCGGATCAGCCGCACCGGCAGGCCGGACTCGAGCAGCGAGCGGATCGCCAGCACCCGGTCGACCGTCGAGGGACAGTAGTCGCGGAAGCCGTTGTCGCACCGCCCCGGCACGATGAGGCCCTCGTCCTCGTAGTGGCGCAGCGAGCGGACACTGACCCCGCTGACGCGCGCCGCCTCGCCGATCCTCACGCCGTCACCAGGCGAGGTCGTGGACGAACTCGCTGAGCTGGGCGAGGTTGCGGCACTCGATCATCGGCACGATGCCACCGTACGTCGGGGCCGCGGAGTCGCCGGTCCCCCAGTTCCGCTCGTGCTCGGGGTTGAGCCAGAAGGCCCTGCGCACCGAGCCGGTGAGGCGGCGCAGGGTGTCCTCGTGCAGGTCGCTGTAGTTGGAGCGGGCGTCGCCGAGGATGAGCAGCGTGGTCTTGGGGGTGAGCGCGTCGGCGTGCAGCTCGTCGAACTTCGTGAACGCCCGGCCGTAGTTGGTGCGCCCCCACAGCGCCGCGTGGCTGGCGCTCGCCGTCAGGTCGGCGAGCACTTCGACGGGGTCGGCGCCGGGGCGGAAGTGCGGGGTCACCTCGTGCACGTGGTCGATGAAGGTGAAGGCCCGCATGGACTGGAACACCTCACGCAGCGCGAAGACGAAGAGCAACGTGAAGGAGGCGAAGTTCGCGACCGAGCCGCTGACGTCGCACAGCACGACCAGGTCCGAGCGGTGCGGCCGCTTGGGGCGGTGGTGGGTGGTGATCGGCACGCCACCGGTGGCGATGGAGGCCCGGACGGTCCGCCGGAAGTCCAGCGGCGCGGTGCGCGCGTGGCGGGAGTGCTGCTCCTTGGCCAGGCGGGTGGCGAGCCGGCGCGCGAGCGGGAAGATCTCCTTGCGCATCTCCTCCAGGTCGGTGCGCCGCGCCGCCATGAAGGCGAGCTTGTCGATGCTCGGGCGGATCGCGACCTCCGCGACGTGGTCGGGGCCCTTCTCCTCCGCGATCCGGCGGCGGGCGTCGTCCTCGACCATCGTGGTGAACGTGCCGATCCGGCGGTTCGCGCGGCGGGTCGCCTCCTCCTCCCCGACGCTGTCGCTCATCAGCCCATCGACGAGCCGGTCGACCAGCTCCCGCGGGGCGACCCGCTGCAGGGCGGTGTACGCCGACCACGACGACAACCCCGGCCCCCGGCCGGGCATCGCGCCGAACGTGCCGACCATCTCCGCGGCCATCCGCCGCAGCTCGGCCTCGTCGATCTCACCGGCCGCGAGCTGCTCGGCCAGTCGGTCGCGGAAGTCGACCAGCGCCGCCGCGTTGTCGCGGACCTGGGTGGGCTGCTCGTCACCGTCGCCGTCGCCGTCGCCGTCACCCTTGCCGGCTGCCGCGCCGTTGCCGACCATCGTGGGGAAGTAGACGTCGAAGAGCGCGTCGAACGTCGTACGCTGCGCCTGCTTCTTGACCATCGTCGCCGCGAACGCGTCCCGCACCGTGGCCCGGTCGGTCCAGTGCAGCGCGGACAGCGCGGCGACGGCGTCGAGGTCCTCGGCGAGCGAGACGGACAGCCCGGCGCCGCGCAGCGCCTCGACGAAGGCGAGGTGGCGGTCCAGGAGGCCCGATCGGTCGGCGTTCACGGCGATGACCTCAAGCCCGGTTGAGCTTGAGCTCCTTGACGGCGCGCTCGTGGTCGGACTGGTGCTTGAGGACGGCGCCGAGGGTGCGCACGATCGCCTTGTCGTCGAGCTCGCGGATCTCCAGCGCGATCAGGGTGTGCGCCCAGTCGACGGACTCCGCGATCGAGGGCGCCTTCTTGAGGTCGAGCTCGCGCATCCGGGCGACGGTGGCGACGAGCTGCTCGGCGATCCGGTCGTCGAGCCCGGGCACCTGCTGCTGCAGGATCTGCCGCTCCCGCTGGGCGTCGGGGTAGTCGATGTGGAGGTACAGGCAGCGCCGCTTCACCGCCTCCGACAGCTCGCGGCTCGCGTTGGAGGTCAGCACGACGTACGGGCGGCGGACCGCTGCGACCGTGCCCAGCTCGGGGATGGTGACCTGGAAGTCGCTGAGCACCTCCAGCAGCAGGCCCTCGACCTCGATGTCGGTCTTGTCCACCTCGTCGATGAGCAGCACCGTCGGCTGCTCGCGGCGGATCGCCGTCAGCAGCGGCCGGGTGAGCAGGAACTCCTCGGTGAAGATGTCGTCGTGGGTGGCGTTCCAGTTCTGCGCGCCGCTGCCGGCGGCGTTGGCGGCCTGGATCCGCAGCAGCTGCTTCTTGTAGTTCCACTCGTACAGCGCGCGGGCCTCGTCGAGACCCTCGTAGCACTGCAGGCGCACCAGCTCCGCGCCCGTGGCGCGCGAGACGGCCTTCGCGAGCTCGGTCTTGCCGACGCCCGCCGGGCCCTCCAGCAGGAGCGGCTTCTCCAGCGCCCCCGCGAGGTACGTCGTCGTCGCGGTCGCCGCGTCGGCGAGGTAGCCCGCGGCCCCGAGCCGGGCGGCCACGTCCTTCGGTGAGTCGAACCAGGTCATGCCCCCATCCTGCCCGCACGGCGCCCGCCGTGGTGACGGGGCTGTCGCAGATCACACGATCGGGTCGTGACCCGGACCGGGCCGGTTCGTTGAGTTCGGCAGGGACGCACCGGTCCCGGGGACACGATCAACAGGGGGGACGCAGATGACCGATCACGCTGCGCCCACCCGCTGGCTGCGGGTGGCGGTGCACTCCTTCCGCACCGCGACCACCGTCGCCGGACTGACCCTCCTCGTCGGCTTCGGCGCCCTCGGCGTCGTCGCCGAGCCGACCCCCGCCGCACCGCCCGAGAGCCTCGGCATGTCGGCCGGCCCGCTCGACGACCTGATGCAGGCCAACCGCTGCTCGGTCACCGGCTTCGACCGCGACGTCGTGCCCAGCAAGGCCATCGTGCGCACCCCCGACGGCGAGACCGAGCTGGTCTCCTTCGACCGTGGCTGGGCGGTCTTCAGCGGCGAGATCAGCGGCGAGCTGGTCGCCGTGTGCCTGGGCCCGAAGCAGCCCGAGGCCGTCTCAGCGCGCTAGAGCCTCGCCCACGAAGCGCAGCACCGCCGGCGCGATCCGCCGCCAGTAGCCGCTGTCGTGGTCGCCCAGCGCGAACGCCCCACGCGGCCGCTCGGCGAAGCCGCGCACGTAGTCCCGCGTGGTCGCGTAGAACGGGTCACCCTTCCCGCAGTCCACACGCACCGCGATCCCGTCCAGCTCCCCCTGCCGGCCCAGCACGGTGGTGCGGCGGAAGTCGGCGGCGTCGTCGTAGGCGCCCGGTGCCGTGGCGTCGTACTCGTGCCACAGGGCCGGCGACATCGCCGCCACCGCCGCCACCCGCCCCCGCCCGAGCCGGCCCGCCAGGTGCAGCGCCCCGAACCCGCCCATCGACCAGCCCGCGAACGCCACCCGCGTCGTGTCCAGACCTCGCCCGGCGAGCAGCGGCAGCAGCTCGTCGACCACCATCGTCCCGGCGAGGTCCCCGTCCGCCCGGTCGTGCCAGTAGCTCTCCCCGCCGTCGATGCTCGCGATCGCGAACGGCGGTACGCCGCGTCGTACCCCGTCGGCGAGGAAGCGGTCCAGCGCCAGCCGGTCCCGCCGGAACGCGCTGCGGTGGTCCTGGCGGCGGCCGTGCAGGGCGACGAGCACCGGCAGGGCCTGGCCCGTGCTCCCCTCCGGTACGGCGAGTGCCCAGCCGACCCGTCGCCCCCGCGCCGCCGAACGGAACGCCCCGGACTCCACCCGCGCGGGGGCGCCCGTGGGGACGGTGCCGTCCGGTCCGTCGTACCGGAGGTGGTGGTAGAGCAACGCCTTGCCCGGCACCACCTCGAGCTCGACGGCGGTCAGGGCGGCGGTGCTCGCCGCCGCCACCCCGGCACCGGTCCAGAGCAGGCGGCGGCGGGTGAGGGGGTGGGCCATGACGATCAGGACGCGCGAGCGGGCGTCCTGGTTGTCAGCGCTTCCGACGCGCCGCGCCGCTTGCGGAGGAGTGACCACTCGCCTGACTCCGACTACGTGATCGGTTCGAAGTCAGTGACCATGGCAGTCAAGCTGCGCAGCGTCCGCGCGAGCGCACCGCGCCCAGGTTGCAGACCTGCTGCGGGATCAGACCGTCGCCGCCACGCGCGACGAGGAGGCGGCCGAGACCCCCGTCCGGGACGGTCGTCGTGCCCGTTGCAATCAGTCGTTACGCGCCGCCAGTCCACCGCAACTGCGGTGTAGCGATAGCTGGAGCAGTTCCTCGTGCCCGGGGTGCTGGGGACCTGTCAGACGAGCTGCAGCTTGGTGCCTTCACAAAGCAGTCCCCGGGGTCAGCCATCTCGCCATCTCGCAGGTCGCGTGAACCGGCCACGTAGCTGGAGACGCCAACGCGACAAGCATTGTTGGCCGTCTCGTGCGGGACCCTGCCTCATCATTTTGAACCCCTGGCTGAGGGGCAATGCCGGCAGCTTCGAGGACTGCACATACCGACGCCGCCAGCCGGGCGAAAGGGGTATGTGACCACGAGGCTAGGAGCGATCGGCATGACTACTCTGGCGCTCCCACTGACGAAGTCGAGCCTCTACACCTAGTCCATGTCACCCATCCGTGTCCCTGACTCGGTCTCGAGCAGCCTGCAGTCGCCTCAGGTAGTCGCCCCCGAAAAGGGCCGGGTTGGCGGCCTCGAGGGCAGCTTCCAAATCCCACGCCACCCGCTGTTCGGCTTGATCGATGAACGGGGCCTCCGAGCTCTCGTTGAGGCGATGAAGCCACTCGAAGAGCACCAACACTTCTTCTTCGGAGAAGTCGATCGAGATCTTTCGTCCCGTCACCAGAGTCTCCCGTTAGTAAGAACGTCGTCGAGTTGACCCGAGCCGAGACGGAACCCAGTAATGAAGTTGCCGTCGAGGTCCGAGACGACGTTGAGGCCGGTCTTAGGGTCAAGGTAGTGCGCGGCTGGCGCATTGCGACAAGTGCCGACGATTCGCTGAGTGCCAGCAGCATTTATGTGCCGATGAATCGCGGCGCTGAACTTAGCCGCATTAGCCTTCGAGTGGCCGCCATCGACTCCAAAGTCCCCCGCGTGCTTGAACTTTTTCTGGAGCTGCAGCGGCGTGCGCAGTAGGACTGTGCTGGCTTCGCTCGCTGCATTGGCGGCTTGTGCGGCTTCCGCGGCTCGTGCTGCTCCTGCGGTCTCAGCGGCTTTCGCGGCGCTGGGACGAGCAGCCAGGTCAGGCCGACGGCGACCAGGTCGGCCACAGCTGCGCTGGCGGCGACCCTGCGGAGGAGTGCTTGGTCCATCGCTGCCCATCGCTTCCCGGGTCGGGCCTGTCGGAGGAGGTTGACGTACGGGCACGTGCGGTCCCGGAGACGGCGAAGCCCCCACCGGCTTGCGCGCGGTGAGGGCTTCGACTGGCGGTGGCGGAGGGATTTGAACCCTCGGTGGACTTGCGCCCACAAACGCTTTCGAGGCGTTCTCCTTAGGCCGCTCGGACACGCCACCGCCGGAGAGATTACCGGAGGGTGACGGACGGCCGAAATCGCCCCGCCCCAGGTACGACGAGGGGCGGGCCGCCGGGAGTCCGGCGCCCCGCCCTCGGTCGGATCAGCGGTTGCCGGTGCGGGGGTGGACCGGGCGGGTGGCGTACGGCGCGCCGCTGGCGACACCGGTGGGCGACCAGACCGCGTTGATGGAGCGCTCACGGATGTAGGAGCCGTTCGCGGAGTCCTTGGCGACGAGGGCGATGGTGTGCGCGCCCGCGGCGACCGGGACCGAGATGGTGATGGAGCCGTTGAGGGCGAAGGTCGTCGAGCTGGTGTCGAGCTCGGCGTCGCTCTTCACGATCTTGTTGTCGACGCGGATGGCGTACTCGAGGTTGCCGTTGCTGCCGAGCGAGGAGTCGGCCTCGGTGTAGAGGTAGCCCGTGATGAACAGGACGCCCTTGCGGGTGCTGAAGCTCTTGGTCACGATCGGCGTGTAGATGTCGGCCGTGAAGTCGTCGAGCTCCTGGGCCTCCACGTAGCCCTTGGACGCGGCGTAGATCGCCGGCTCGTCGGCGATGTCGACGGCGGTGAGGCTGCCGTTCTTGATGTCGGCACTGGTGACGGTGCCGTCCTTGATCTGCGAACCGGTGATGAGTGCGCCGGCGACCGCTCCGCCGGTGGTGCCCAGCAGCAGGGCGACCACGAGGAAGGCGAGAGCGACGGGGGAGATACGACCGAAACGGCCGCGCTCGGAGTTGGACATGTTGAGAACCCCTCAGGAAAGGATGCGGGAGCGCCCCACGCGAGATGTGGGACGCTCCCGACGCTGGCACGCAGCGTTCCCGAGTGCGCGGGTTTGGCGGAATCTTTACCCGCGACAGCGGGTCACCGGTTCGCGGTGCGAGGGTGGACCTGTCGCCCGGCGACCAGCGCGAGGCCGCTGGCGCTGCCGGTCGGGGTGGAGACGGCGCTGATCTCGCCGCCGTAGAGGAACGAGCCGGAGCCCTGCTCGCGGACGACGAGCTGGACGGTGTGCGCGCCCTTCGCCACCGGTACGACGATGGTGGCGGCGCCGTTCTCGCCGGCACCCGGGTCGGCGAAGCTCAGCACCTTGCGTGCGTTGACGACCTTGCCGTCGATGCGCAGGTCGTAGGCGAGGCGGCCGACGCCGGTGAGGCTGGCGTCGTCCTCGGCGTACAGCGTGCCGGTGACGGTGAGGTAGGCGGCCCGGCTGGTCGTGAACGCCTTCGACACCAGCGGCGTCCAGGAGCTGGTGACGAAGTCGTTCGTGGTGGTGTTCTTCATCGCGCCCCAGGCCTTGGGCTCGTCGGCGATGTCGAGGTGGGTGAGCGTGCCGTCCTGGATGTCGGCACGGGTGACGGTGCCGTCCTTGATCTGGGCGCCGGTGATCAGCGCGCCGGCGACGGCGCCGCCGGTGCTGCCGAGCAGGAGCGCGACGACCACGAGGGCGAGGGCGACGGGCGAGAGGCGGAACTTCTTGGTGGTGCGCATGGCAATCTCCTTGGGGGGAATCGGAACCTTCCCCGGACAGAGCAGCCACCCCCTGCTCCTGATACGCCGAGTTCGAAGAATCTGGGATGCAACCTCGTTGCAACCTTCGACCGGCATGGTCGTGAGGCACGAGAGACGCTGGTCACACAGGGGATGCCGTTGTCTACTGGACTCATGACTCAGGAGCCCGCGCCGCCGCGGATGCGGGCGGAGGTGGCCGCCTCCTGGGAGCGCTCGGCCGCGGCGGGCGTGGACGTGGGGCAGCGGGCCGCCCCGGTCACGCTGGACGTGCCGGACCTGCGCGGCCAGCGCGAGGCGCACCCGCTGGCCCGGGTGCTGCCGCTGCTCGACGACGTGCTGGGCCGCGAGGTGCGTGACTGCGGCGCGGTGATGGCGCTGGCGGACGCCGAAGGCACCCTGCTCTGGGTGTCCGGTACGCCGGAGCGGCTGCGCCACGCGGAGCGGATCGGGTTCGTGGAGGGCAGCAACTGGGACGAGCGGCTGGCCGGCACCAACGCCCCAGGACTCGCCCTGGCGACGGGCCGGGACGCGTTCATCACCCGCGAGGAGCACTTCCGCACGGCGGTCCGCTCGTGGAGCTGTGCGGCGACGCCCATCCACGACCCCGGGACCAGCCAGGTGCTCGGCGTGCTCGACGTGACCGGCGGCGACCAGATCGTCGTGCCGCAGACGATGGCGATGGTGCGGGCCGCGGCCCGCCTGGCCGAGGCCGAGCTGGCCCGTCACCTGCCCCCTCCCCCGACGCACGCGCGGTCCACGGAGCTGCGCCTGCTGCTCGAGCTGCTCGGCCGCGACGAGGCGCTGCTGACCGTCGACGACGGTCGCGGCAAGCTCACCCGGCTGCGGCTCTCGCGCCGCCACAGCGAGATCGTGACCCTGCTCGCCTGCTCCCCCGGCGGGCTCACCGGCGACGAGCTGGCGGTGCTGCTCTACGAGGAGGACGGCGGCACGTCCACGCTGCGTGCGGAGCTCAACCGCCTGCGCGGGCTGCTCGGCGAGGACCTGCTCGCCTCCCGGCCCTACCGCCTGACCGCACCCGTCACGGGCGACTGGCTGGCCGTCGAGGCGCAGCTCGCGGCGGGCGACCTCCGCACCGCCATGCGGGGGTACGCCGGACCGGTGCTCCCCCGCTCGAGCGCACCCGGCGTCGTCCGGCTGCGGGAATCCCTGGCCGCCTCGCTGCGGCAGGGACTGCTGCGCTCCGGGGCGCCCGAGCTGATGTCGGCCTGGACCCGCTCGGGGTGGGGGCGCGACGACTACGACATGTGGGTGGCCCAGCGCGCCGTCGTACCGGCCACGGCACCGATGCGCGCGCTCGTCGAGGGCCAGATCGCCCGTCTGGACAGGGATCTGGCCTGACCGGGCGCAACCACGCTGCAACGTTGCGCCTCCTAGCGTCGTGATCGCCGTCACATCCCGGACGGATCCGAACGATCACCTGGAGCACGTCATGACCGTCTACGCAGCACCCGGACAGCCCGACTCCCTCGTCACCGTCGAGAGCCGCTACGGCCACTACATCGGCGGGCAGTGGGTCGGCCCGATCAAGGGCGACTGGTTCGAGAACGTCTCGCCGGTCAACGGCAAGCCCTTCACCGAGATCGCCCGCGGCACCGCCGAGGACGTCGAGGCCGCGCTGGACGCCGCGCACGCCGCCGCCCCCGCCTGGGGCCGCACCTCCACGACCGAGCGGTCCAACATCCTGCTCAAAATCGCCGACGTGATGGAGGCGAACCTGACCGCGATCGCCGTCGCGGAGACGTGGGAGAACGGCAAGCCGGTCCGCGAGACCCTCGCCGCCGACATCCCCCTCGCCATCGACCACTTCCGCTACTTCGCGGGTGCCCTGCGGGCCCAGGAGGGCTCCATCGGGGAGATCGACGAGAACACGATCGCCTACCACTTCCACGAGCCGCTCGGCGTCGTCGGCCAGATCATCCCGTGGAACTTCCCCATCCTGATGGCGGTGTGGAAGCTCGCCCCGGCCCTCGCGGCGGGCAACGCCGTCGTGCTCAAGCCGGCGGAGCAGACCCCCTGGTCGATCCTCAAGCTGGTCGAGCTGGTCGGCGACCTGCTGCCGGCCGGCGTGCTCAACGTGGTCAACGGCTTCGGCGTCGAGGCCGGCAAGCCGCTGGCCTCCAGCCCCCGCGTCGCGAAGGTCGCGTTCACCGGCGAGACGACTACCGGCCGGCTGATCATGCAGTACGCCAGCCAGAACATCATCCCGGTCACCCTGGAGCTCGGCGGCAAGAGCCCGAACATCTTCTTCGCTTCGGTGGCCGCCGAGCGCGACGCGTTCTACGACAAGGCGCTGGAGGGCTTCGCGATGTTCGCCCTCAACCAGGGCGAGGTGTGCACCTGCCCGTCGCGGGCGCTCGTCCAGCGCAGCATCTACTCCGACTTCGTGCACGACGCCGTCCAGCGGGTCGAGGCGATCAAGCAGGGCAACCCGCTCGACGACACCACGATGATCGGCGCGCAGGCCTCCAACGACCAGCTCGAGAAGATCCTGTCCTACATCGAGATCGGCAAGGAGGAGGGCGCGAAGATCCTCACCGGCGGCGAGCGCACCGTGCTCGACGGCGACCTCGCGGGGGGCTACTACGTGCAGCCCACCGTCTTCGAGGGCGACAACTCGATGCGGATCTTCCAGGAGGAGATCTTCGGCCCGGTCGTCTCGCTGACCGGCTTCGACGACGAGGCCGACGCCCTGAAGATCGCCAACGACACGCTCTACGGCCTCGGCGCCGGCGTCTGGTCCCGCGACGGCTCCCAGGCCTTCCGCGCCGGCAAGGAGATCCAGGCCGGCCGGGTGTGGACCAACAACTACCACGCCTACCCGGCGCACGCGGCCTTCGGTGGCTACAAGCAGTCCGGCATCGGCCGCGAGAACCACAAGATGATGCTCGACCACTACCAGCAGACCAAGAACCTGCTGGTGTCCTACAGCCCCGACGCCCTCGGCTTCTTCTGAGCCGAACACGGCTCCCACCGCCGGGGACCGTATGACGTCCCCGGCGGTGGGCATCGAGGCAGCACCGACCACAGGAGGACCGCGTGCCCAGCAGGGTCGACGTCACCCCCGCCGCAGCCGAGCTGCTGCGCACCCTCACCGAGGCCCACGGCCCGGTGATGTTCCACCAGTCCGGCGGCTGCTGCGACGGGTCCGCCCCGATGTGCTACCCCGACGGGGAGTTCCTCGTGGGCGAGGCCGACGTGCACCTCGGCGACCTCGACGTCGGTCTCGACCGCGCGGTGCCGGTGTGGATGTCGCGGTCCCAGCACGCGTACTGGTCGCACACCCACCTCACCATCGACGTCGTGCCCGGTCGCGGTGCGGGCTTCTCGCTCGAGGCCCCGCACGGGGTGCGCTTCCTGATCCGGTCCCGTCTGCTGAGTGACGCCGAGATGGCCACGACCGAGGAGGTCCCCGCATGATCGCCCGCGAGCTCACCCTGCTGCTGCGCGACGTCGCCCTGTGGGCGGTGGGCGTACGCCGCGCGCCCGTCCGCTGAGCGCCGCTCAGGCCAGCGCCGCGGCGATCTCGCTCGCCATCCGCGCCATGGTGGCGCGCGCCCGCACCGGGTCGTCGGTGAGGAAGTAGTGGTCGACCCCCGGGGTCACGTCGTGCCACACCTCGACCCCGGCGGCGCGCAGGCGCTCGGCGTACCGGTCGCCGTCGGGGCGCAGCGTGTCGTGCTCGCCGGTCAGCACCAGCGCCCGCGGCAGGCCCCGCAGGTCGGGCGCCAGCAGCGGTGAGGCGGCGGGCTCCGCGCGGGTCACGGGGTCCGGGAAGTAGACGCGACGCACCAGGTCGCGGAACCCGGGCGAGATCATCCCCCGCCCCCGCGGCACCTCGCTCGCGACGTCGAGGGCGGGGACGCCGAGCACCTGCAGCCGGGGGACGAAGCTGCCCGCGTCGCGCGCCTGCAGGCACACCGACGCCGCCAGGCCGCCGCCGCTGGAGAAGCCGCCGACGGCCACCGGCACCGAGCGCGCCACCGCCGCCGCGACGTCGTGGCACTGGTGCTGGGCGACCGGGTAGGCGACGTACGGGCCGACCCGGAAGTCGACGTTGAGGACCCGCACCCCGGCCGTCGCCGCGACGTAGCGGCACCACCAGTCGTCCATCCACGGGTAGCGCATCAGCCACGCGCCGCCGTGGAGGTGGACGTACGCCGGGCCGGCGCCGGGAGCCGCACCGGGCGCGTCGTACTCCCAGGCGCTCACCTCGCCGTGCCGGGTGGCGAAGCGGACCCGCCGCGGGCGCGGCAGGTCGGCGCCGGCGAACCGGAGGTCGGCGCCGTAGCGCACGACGAAGCGGGCGCTCGCGTGGACGAGCGTGGCGCGGAGGCGGTCGGAGGGGCTCACGCCTCCGGTTCGGAGCCGGCGCCCTCGGCGGATGCCGGCGCGACGTCGACGACCGTCGGTCGCAGCAACGCCCAACCCTGCATGAGGCCCGCGAGGAGCAGCAGGCCGAGGCCCACCCACAGGTTGATCGTCGAGCCGTCGGTCTTGCTGTCAGCCGTGCGCTCGGGCCCGAACAGCCCGGCCAGCACGAGGATCAGGCCGAACAACCCGATGAGCGCGGCGATGAAGGTGCGCACGTCGAAGGCGCCCGCGGTGTGCTTGGTCTGCTCAGTCATCGAGGCCACCTCACCAGAAGATGATGTTGAGGACGATCACCAGGACCAGTCCGATGCCGGCGAGGACGTGGGGCCGCTGGTACCAGGCCGGCTCCGCCTCGGTGTCGTCGTGGAAGTCCTGCTTGGGGGTGAGGCTGTAGACCAGCCCGCGCAGCTCCGACTCCGGCTTCGGCTGCGTCACCAGGGTGACCGCGACGCTGACCACGATGTCGACCACGAAGGCCGCGCCGGCGGCGACGAAGCTCGCCCCCTGGCCCTTGAGGTCCAGCACCCCCAGCGAGAGCGGGCCGAGCACGTCGGTGCCCAGCACCGCGACCACCACCGCCGCGAGCGTGCCGGACACCAGGCCGGTCCAGCCCGCCGTCGGCGTCATCCGCTTCCAGAACATGCCGAGGATGAAGGTCGCGAAGAGCGGGGCGTTGAAGAACCCGAACAGGGTCTGGAGGTAGTCCATGATGTTCGAGTACGACGACGCGAACACCGCCGTGCCGAGCGCCACCACGGTCGCCCCGACCGTCGCCCAGCGCCCCACGGCGAGGTAGTAGCCGTCCGGCCGGTCCTTGACGACGTAGGTCTGCCACAGGTCGTAGCTGAAGACCGTGTTGAAGGCGGAGATGTTGGCGGCCATGCCGGCCATGAACGACGCCAGCAGGCCGGCGACCGCGAGGCCCAGCATGCCGTTCGGGAGCAGGTCGCGGATGAGGTAGATCAGCGAGTTGTTGTAGTCGAAGTCGCTGCCCGGGTCGGCCTTCGCCGCGGCGACCGGCGCCACCAGGACGCCCGCGATCATGCCGGGCAGGATGACGATGAACGGGATGAGCATCTTCGGGAAGGCCCCGATGATCGGCGCCCGCTGGGCCGCGGTGATGGACTTCGAGGCCATGGCGCGCTGCACCTCGACGAAGTTCGTCGTCCAGTAGCCGAACGACAGCACGAAGCCGAGGCCGAGCACGAGCCCCAGCACCGAGAGCACCGGGCTGCCGATCTCGGTGAGGTTCGTGCCGGGCCACGACGACATCTGGTCGGCGCCGTCGGGCGTGGCGAGGATGCGGTCCTTGAGACCGTCGTAGCCGCCGACGCGGTGCAGGCCGATGATCGTCAGCGGCGTCAGCGCGGCCACGATGACGAAGAACTGCAGCACCTCGTTGTAGATCGCGGCCGAGAGCCCGCCGAGGGTGGTGTAGGTCAGCACGACCACCGCGGCGGCGATGAGGGAGACCCACAGCGGCCAGCCGAGGATGATCTCCACGATCTTGGCGAGCAGGTAGAGGTTGACGCCCGCGATGAGCAGCTGGGCGACGGCGAAGCTCGAGGCGTTCACGAGGTGGGCCGTGGGGCCGAAGCGGCGGAGCATGAACTCCGGCACCGAGCGCACCTTGGAGCCGTAGTAGAACGGCATCATCACCACGGCCAGGAAGAGCATGGCCGGGACCGCGCCGATCCAGAAGTAGTGCACCGTCGGGATGCCGTACTTCGCGCCGTTGGCGCTCATCCCGATGATCTCGACGGCTCCGAGGTTGGCCGAGATGAACGCCAGCCCGGTCACCCACGCGGGCAGCGAGCGCCCGGAGAGGAAGAAGTCGAGGCTGTTGGACACCGCGCGGCGGGCCATCACCCCGATGCCGAGCACGAACACGAAGTAGAGCCCGATGACGAGGTAGTCGACCCAGTTCGTGTCGAGCCGCAAGTTCGCCGCCCATGCCGAGACCATGCCCGGGAACCTACTCCTTCGCCCCCCTGCGCGTCGCCAGCAGGGCGTCGACGGCGGCCGGGCTGAGCACGGCGTCGAGCGCGAGGGCGGCACAGCCGACCAGGCCCGCCCGGTCGCCGTACGTCGCCGGCAGGAACTGCAGCTCCCGGGTCGCCAGCGCGGAGGCCCGGGCGTAGACCGCCTCGCGGACGCCGGCGGCGTACACGTCGTAGGCGCCGGCCATGTCGCCGCCGAGCACGACGGCCTGCGGGTTGAGCAGGTTGATGGCGACGGCGAGCAGCTCGCCGAGCCGGCGGCCGCTCTCGCGCAGCAGCTGCTTGGCCTCGGCGTCGCCGTGGTTGGCCTGCGCGACGAGGTCGCGGACGTGGTCGACGGTGCGTCCCTCCTCGCGCAGCCGCGCGACGAGCGCCCAGCCGGCGGCGAGGGTCTCCAGGCACCCGACGTCGCCGCAGCGACAGGGCCGGCCGGCGGCCTCGGGGACCTTGGTGTGGCCGAGGTCCCCGGCGCCACCGCGGGACCCGCTGACGATGCGGCCGTCGGCGAGCACGCCGAGCCCGATGCCGGTCGAGGCCTTCACGACCAGCAGGTCGCGGATGGTGGTGGCGTGCCCGAGGTACTCCGAGCGGGCGAGGGTGTCGGCGTCGTTGGCGAGCAGGAGCGGGGCGTCCGCCACCCCCGCGAGGTACGGCGCCAGGGGCACCCCGTCCCAGCCGGCCATCACGGGCGTGTCGACGCTGACACCGCGGTCGGGGTCGACGACGCCGGGCAGCGAGACGCCGATGCCGAGCACGGGCGGCAGGCCGGGGGTCAGCAGGGCGCGCAGCTGCTCGGCGACGGTGGGCATCACCTCGTCGGGTCCGGCGCCGACCTCGTGGTCGACGGCGGAGGAGGACAGCTCGGTGCCGCCGAGGTCGAAGACGGCGACCTGGGAGCGGGAGCGGCCGATCGCGGCGGCGAGCACGACACCGGCCTCGGTGTGGAAGACCAGGCTGCCGGGCGGGCGGCCGCCGGTGGAGGCGAGCTCGGCACCGAGGCGGAGCAGTCCGGCCTCGGCGAGCGCGTTGACCCGGGCGACGACGGCGGTGCGGGACAGCCCGGTGAGCGTGCGCAGGTCGGAGCGGGTGGTGGCCCGGCCGCTGCGGAGCAGCGCGAGCAGCTCTCCTGCGGTGGCCGACTCCATGAGCGGAGTCTAAGCATCCTCACTTCGATCCGAAAAAGACCGAAGTTGTGCTTCCTTGAAGCACAGATAGGCACTAGCGTTGTCGCAGTGAGTGTTCCTCAGCCCGATCTCGCACTGCCCGCCTGCGACTTCACCGTGTTCGGTGGCACCGGCGACCTCGCCCTGCGCAAGCTGCTGCCCGGCCTCTACGAGCGCGAGCGTCAGCGCCAGCTGCACCCCGGCACCCGGATCATCGGCGTCTCCCGCCACGCCCTCGACGACGCGGGCTACCGCGACCTGGTCACCCAGGCGCTCTTCGACCACGTCCCCGAGGACCACCTCGAGGCCGGCGCCGTGCACCGCCTCGTGCGCCGCCTGCACCACCTCGCCCTCGACGCGCACGCCCCCGACGAGTGGGACCGCCTGCACGGCCTGCTCAAGGACCGGCCCCACCAGGAGCCGGCCACCCGGATCTTCTACCTCGCGGTCGCCTCCGACCTGTTCGGCCCGATCTGCCAGCGCCTCGACGACCTCGGCGTCGTCGACGGCGACAGCCGGGTCGTGCTGGAGAAGCCGATCGGCGCCGACCTCGCCTCCTCCCGGGTCGTCAACGACGCCGTCGGCGCGGTCTTCGAGGAGGGCCAGATCTTCCGGATCGACCACTACCTCGGCAAGGAGAGCGTGCAGAACCTCCTCGTCACCCGCTTCGCCAACATCTTCCTCGAGCCGATCTGGAACTCCCGCTGGGTCGACCACGTCCAGATCACCGTCTCCGAGACCCTCGGCGCCGCCGGTCGCGGCGACTACTACGACCGTGCCGGCGCGATGCGGGACATGGTGCAGAACCACCTCCTGCAGATGCTCTGCCTGGTCGCGATGGAGCCCCCGACGTACGTCGGCGGGGACCCGGTCCGCGACGAGAAGCTCAAGGTGCTGCGCGCCCTCAAGCCGCTCACCGGCGCGGACGTGGACCGGGACACGGTGCGCGGCCAGTACACGACGTACGGCGAGGAGATCGGCCACCCCAGCACCACCGAGACCTTCGTGGCGCTGCGCGCGGAGGTGCAGAACTGGCGCTGGGCCGGCGTGCCGTTCTACCTGCGCACCGGCAAGCGGCTGGCCCGCAAGGAGTCCACGATCGAGGTGGTCTTCAAGGAGCCGCCGCACGCGATGTTCCCCCACAGCGAGGGCGTCACCACCCCGAACCGGCTGACGATCCGGATGCAGCCCGACGAGGGCATGCAGCTGCACGTCACCGCGAAGCACCCCGGCCCGGGCGGCATCCGGCTGCACCCGGCCTCGCTGGACCTCAGCTACGCCGACGCCTTCGACGAGCGCAGCCCCGACGCCTACGAGCGCCTGCTCATGGACGTCATGCGCGGCATCCCGACCCTGTTCATGCGCCGCGACGAGGTCGAGGCCGCGTGGGCCTGGACCGAGCCGGTCCTCGAGCAGTGGGCGCGCTCGGCCGTCGAGCCCGTCCGCTACCACCCCGGAACCACCGGCCCGGCCGCGGCGGCGATGCTGCTGGCGCGCGAGGGCCGCACCTGGCAGGAGTGACATGACCCATCCCGTGCTCGCCGACGTGACCCGTCGGCTGACCGAGCGCAGTGCCGCGACCCGCACGGCGTACCTCGCTCGGGTGCGTGAGGCGGCCGTGCGCGGACCCGCGCGCGGTCGTCTCGCGTGCGCCAACCTGGCGCACGGCTTCGCCGCGTCGGAGGGGCCCGAGAAGGCCGAGCTCGCGCGCGGGCAGAAGCCCAACCTCGCGATCGTGACCAGCTACAACGACATGCTCTCCGCGCACCAGCCGTACGGCGCCTACCCGCCCGTGCTCAAGGACGCGGTCATCCGCGGCGGCGGGCTGGCGCAGGTCGCCGGCGCCGTGCCCGCGATGTGCGACGGGGTGACCCAGGGTCGCGACGGCATGCAGCTCTCCCTCTACAGCCGCGACGTGATCGCCATGTCGACCGCCATCGCGCTCTCCCACGACATGTTCGACGGTGCGCTGCTGCTCGGCGTCTGCGACAAGATCGTGCCCGGCCTGCTCATCGGCGCCCTGTCGTTCGGGCACCTGCCCGCGGTGTGGGTGCCCGCCGGGCCGATGCCCTCCGGCCTCCCCAACAAGGAGAAGGCCGCCGTGCGGCAGCTCTTCGCCGAGGGGAAGGTCGGCCGGGAGGAGCTGCTGGAGGCCGAGGCGGCGTCGTACCACTCGAAGGGGACGTGCACCTTCTACGGCACCGCGAACTCCAACCAGCTCGTCATGGAGGTGATGGGCCTGCACCTGCCGGGCTCCTCCTTCGTCAACCCGGACACGCCGCTGCGCGAGGCGCTGACCCGTGAGGCGGCCGCCGTGGCGGTGCGCCGCACGGCGCAGTACGCCGACGTGCCCGCCCTCGGCGAGATGGTCGACGAGCGCGTCATCCTCAACGCCTGCGTGGCCCTGCTGGCCAGCGGCGGCTCCACCAACCACACCCTGCACCTGGTGGCGATCGCCCGCGCGGCCGGGATCCTGCTCAGCTGGGACGACCTGGCGGAGCTGTCCGCCGTCGTCCCGCTGCTGGCCCGGATCTACCCCAACGGCGCCGCGGACGTGAACCACTTCCACGCCGCCGGCGGGATCGGCTTCCTCGTCCGCACCCTGCTCGACGCCGGGCTGCTGCACGAGGACGTCGAGACGATCGTCGGGCGCGGGCTGCGCCGCTACACCGAGGAGCCGGTCCTCGTCGACGGGGCGCTGTCGTGGCGACCGGGGACGACGGAGTCGCTCGACCTCGACGTGCTGCGGCCCGCCTCGGCGCCGTTCTCCGCCGACGGCGGCGTGAAGGTGGTGCGGGGTGCCCTGGGCACCGGTGTCGTCAAGACCTCCGCCGTCGCGCCCGAGCACCGCCGGATCTCCGCACCGGCGCGGGTCTTCGACGACCAGCACGACTTCCTGGCCGCCTTCGCCGACGGCGAGCTGGACGGCGTCGACCTGGTCGCCGTCATCCGCTACCAGGGCCCCGCCGCCAACGGGATGCCCGAGCTGCACAAGCTCACCCCGGCGCTCGGGGTGCTCCAGGACCGCGGCCAGCGGGTCGCCATCGTCACCGACGGCCGCATGTCCGGCGCGTCCGGCAAGGTGCCCGCCGCCATCCACGTCACCCCGGAGGCCGCGCTCGGCGGGCCGCTGTCGCGGGTCCAGGACGGCGACCTGGTCACCCTGGACGCCGATGCCGGCACCCTGGAGATCGCCGCCGACCTGGCCCACCGGCAGCCGACGGGCGCCGCGCCCACCGGCGCGGAGTGGGCCGGCACCGGGCGCGAGCTGTTCGCCGCCTTCCGCGCCACCGTCGGGCCCGCCGACGAGGGCGCGTCGATCTTCCCCGTCCTCACCCCTGCGCCGGAGGTGCCCCTTGTCCGCTCCTGACTCCGTCCTCGACCTCGTCCCGGTGATGCCGGTCGTCGTCATCGACGACCTCGCCACCGCGGTCCCCGTCGCCCGGGCGCTCGTCGACGGCGGCCTGCCCGCCATCGAGCTCACCCTGCGCACCCCCGTCGCGCTCGACGCCCTGCGCGCGATCGCCGCCGAGGTCCCCGAGATCATGCTCGGCGCCGGCACCATCACCACCCCCGCCCAGGCCGAGGCCGCCGTCGCCGCGGGCGCGCGCTTCCTGGTCTCGCCGGGAGCCACGCCGTCGCTGCTGGCGGCGATGACCGCGACCGGCGTGCCCTTCCTGCCCGGCACCTCCACCGTCTCGGAGGTGCTGACGGTGCTCGAGGCCGGGCTCACCGAGATGAAGTTCTTCCCCGCCGAGGCGTCCGGCGGAGCGCCGTACCTGAAGGCGGTGGCGGGCCCGCTCCCCCAGGCCCGCTTCTGCCCGACCGGCGGGATCACGCCGGCCTCCGCGTCGTCGTACCTCGCGCTGCCGAACGTGGGCTGCGTCGGCGGCTCCTGGCTCACCCCGGCCGACGCCGTCGCCGCGGGCGACGGGGAGCGGATCAGCAAGCTCGCCGCGGAGGCGGCCGCCCTGCGCTGAGTCCTCGTCGCGTCGTCAGGCGCGGCGGCCCAGCAGGGCCAGCAGCTCGGTGAGCGGGTCCGCGCCCGGCGGCACCGGCTGCACCTGGCCGAAGGCGTCACCGCGCTGCGCGGCCGCCTCCGGCGTCGAGAACGGCCGGGCGAACGTCAGGCAGGCAGCCACGTCCTCCGGCGTCGCCTCGAACGGTCGGCCCAGCGCGGAGGCCAGGTCCCAGCCGTGCACGACCACCTCGTTGAGGGCGACCGCCGCGGCGACGTCGCCGGGCATCTCGACCCCGCCGGCCGAGGCGATGCCGTCGTACGCCGCCGGGTCGCGCCAGGCCTGCGCGAGCTCGGCCAGGTCGGCCGCGACCCTGTCCCGCCAGCCCGGCTCCAGGCGAGAGGCGTCGCCGGTGCCGCCCTGCTCGGCCCCGGGCACCGGCACGCGACGCGCGGCGCCGGTGAAGGCGACCGCGAGGCCGCCGACGTGGTCGACGAGGTCGCCGACGGAGTACTCCGTGCACGGCGTGCGCCCGCCCAGCTGGTCGTCGCCGACCGAGCGCACCAGTGCGGCGAGGGTGGCGGTCGCGGGCCCGAGATCGAGAGTCGTCATGCCCGGTGCAGACCCGGCCCGCGGGCCCGACTCATCGCTGGTCGGCGAAGAAGGCCTCCAGCAGCGCCGCCGACTCCTCGGCCAGGACCCCCGCCAGCACCTCCGGACGGTGGTTGAGCCGGCGGTCCCGTACGACGTCCCACAGCGAGCCCACGGCACCCGCCTTGTCGTCGTACGCACCGAAGACGACGCGCTCGACGCGGGAGAGCACGGCGGCGCCCGCGCACATCGTGCACGGCTCGAGCGTGACGACGAGGGTGCATCCGGTCAGCCGCCACTCCCCGCGGGCCCGCGCCGCGGCGCGCAGGGCGACCACCTCGGCGTGCCCGGTCGGGTCGCCGTCGCGCTCGCGGACGTTGTGGCCCGCGCCGACGACCGTCCCGGCGGGGTCGACGACGACGGCACCGATCGGCACGTCGCCGGAGGCCAGGGCCGCCGACGCCTCGCGCAGCGCGAGCCGCATCGGCTCGGTCCAGGCGGACCTCACGCGGAGGTCAGGCCGACGACGTCGTCGAAGAGCTCTCCGAAGCCCATCCCGCGGGCGATCTCGGACAGCATCTCGTCGGGGTAGAGCTCGTCGTCGTCCAGCACCTCGGCGAGGAACATCGCGTCCACGCCCAGGTCGCTCAGCAGCTCCAGGTCCCCCGCCGGCTCCGGGTCGTCCTCGTCCTCGACGGCGGCCAGGCCCAGGTGCTCGACGACCTCCGCGGCGAGCTCCCACTCGCTGGCGGCGGTGATGTCGGAGAGCATCACCCGGGTCTGCTGGCCCGCGACGCGGACCACCACGAAGAAGTCCTCCTCGACCGCCACCAGGCCCACCGCACCACCGTCACCGGGGAAGCGGCGCAACGCCGCGACGAGCGTCTCCACGTCGGTCGCGTGGTCGGGGGTCAGCTCGGCGAGCTGCCACACCCCCTCCTCGCGGTAGGCGGCGAGCGCGAAGTCGACGGCGTCGGCTGCGGACATGGGATCAAGCGTGACACGGGAAGGGCCGTGGGGCTAGGGCGTTTCCGTGCGGACCCGCCTAAGGTTCACCCATGCGCACCATCGTCGTGGACCACCCCCTCGTCGCCCACAAGCTGACCGTCCTGCGCGACCAGGACACGGACTCGCCGACGTTCCGCTCGCTGGCCGACGAGCTGGTCACCCTGCTGGCCTACGAGGCCACCCGGGACGTGCGCGTCGAGGACGCCGAGATCGTCACGCCGGTCGCGCCGACGACGGGCACCCGGCTCGCGACGCCGCGCCCGCTCGTCGTACCGATCCTCCGGGCGGGGCTCGGCATGCTCGACGGCATGATGCGGCTGCTGCCGACCGCCGAGGTGGGCTTCCTCGGGATGGTCCGCAACGAGGAGACCCTCGAGGCGGTGACGTACGCCGAGCGGCTGCCCGACGACCTGACCGGGCGCCAGTGCTACGTGCTGGACCCGATGCTGGCCACCGGCGGCACCCTCGCCGCGGCCATCCGCTTCCTCGTCGACCGGGGCGCCGACCACATCACCGCGGTCTGCCTGCTCGTCGCGCCCGAGGGCTGCGCGCGGCTCGAGCAGGAGCTCGCCGACCTCGACATCCCTGTGACGGTCGTCACCGCGGCCCAGGACGAGCGGCTGAACGAGAAGGGCTACATCGTCCCCGGCCTGGGCGACGCGGGCGACCGGCTCTACGGGATCGCCGCCGGCTGAGAGGCGCTCCGACCGGCTCCCGCGGGGCCAACCCCTAGACGTACGTCACACATAAGACGGGGTCCGTGAGGGGGTGAGGCGTGTGTAGGTTGACCTGCGCTGTACTCACAGAAAGCTGGAGGCTCCGTGCTCATCGGCATCCCGCGCGAGTCGAAACCGGGCGAGACCCTGGTTGCGGCCACCGCCAAGACCGTATCCCAACTGACCAACCTCGGTTACGACGTCGTCGTCGAGTCCGGTGCCGGCGTCGCCGCCGACCAGCCCGACAGCGTCTTCGTCGACGCCGGCGTGCGCGTCGGGACGTCCGAGGAGGTGTGGGCCGCCGACGTCGTCGTCAAGGTCAACGCCCCGTCGGAGGAGGAGATCGGCCGCCTGCGGCAGGGCGCCACGATCATCTCGATCCTCGCCCCGGCCCGCAGCCCCGAGCTGCTGGAGAAGCTGCAGGCCGCCGGCGTGACCGCGCTCGCGATGGACGCCGTGCCGCGCATCTCGCGCGCGCAGTCGATGGACGTGCTGTCCTCGATGGCCAACGTCGCCGGCTACCGCGCCGTCGTCGAGGCCGCGCACGAGTTCGGCCGCATGTTCACCGGCCAGGTGACCGCCGCCGGCAAGATCCCGCCGGCCCGCGTCTTCGTCGTGGGCGCCGGCGTCGCCGGCCTGGCCGCCATCGGTGCGGCCTCCGCGATGGGCGCCGTGGTGCGCGCGTTCGACGTACGCCCCGAGGTGGCCGAGCAGGTCGAGTCGATGGGCGCGCAGTTCGTCGCGCTCGACCCCGCCCTGTTCGCCGAGAAGTCCTCCGACGGCTACGCCAAGGAGATGACCGAGGAGCAGGTCGCCGCGACCGCCGCGATGTACGACGAGGAGGCGCGTGCCGCCGACATCGTCATCACCACCGCGCTGATCCCCGGCCGCCCCGCCCCGTCGCTGATCACCGCCGAGACCGTCGCCGGCATGCAGAACGGCTCGGTCATCGTGGACATGGCCGCGGCCAACGGCGGCAACGCCGCGGGCACCGTCGCCGACCAGCGGGTCGTCACCGACAACGGCGTGACCATCCTCGGCTACACCGACCTCGCCGGCCGGCTCGCGGCGCAGACCTCGCAGCTCTACGGCACGAACATCGTCAACCTGCTCAAGCTGCTGACCCCGGAGAAGGACGGCGTCCTGGCGCTGGACTTCGACGACGTCGTCCAGCGCGGCATCACCGTCGTCAAGGACGGCGAGTCGACGTGGCCGCCGCCGGCCGTGCAGGTCTCGGCGGCGCCCGCCGCCGCACCCGCCGCCGCGGTGGAGCCGAAGCCGGCCAAGGAGCCGCTGTCCGCGGGCACCAAGGTCGGCCTCGTGCTCGGCGCCATCGGCCTCTTCTGGCTGCTCAACGCGCTGGCCCCCACCGAGGAGCTGCGTCGCCACTTCACCGTGCTGATGCTGTCGATCGTGATCGGCTACTACGTCATCGGCAAGGTCGCGCACGCCCTGCACACGCCGCTGATGTCGGTCACCAACGCCATCTCCGGCGTGGTCGTCGTCGGTGCGCTGCTGCAGGTGCCCAGCAACGACAACCTGGTCCTCGGGCTGTCGCTGGTGGCGATCCTGCTGGCCTCGATCAACGTCTTCGGTGGGTTCGCGGTCACGCGCCGCATGCTCTCGATGTTCAGCAAGGGAGCCTGATCCATGGACATCACCTCGATCACCGGTGCGGCGTACATCGTCGCCGCGCTGCTGTTCATCCTCTCGCTGGCCGGGCTGTCCAAGCACGAGTCGGCCAAGAGCGGCCTGACCTTCGGCATCGTCGGCATGGCCGTCGCGCTGGTCGCGACCATCGCGGGCGTCATCGACGTCAGCGAGTACGTCGACAACCGCGGCCTCGTCATCGTGCTGATGCTGGCCGCCGTGGCCGTCGGCGCGGCGATCGGCCTGTGGCGCGCCAAGATCGTCGAGATGACCGGCATGCCCGAGCTCATCGCGCTGCTGCACTCCTTCGTGGGTCTCGCGGCCGTCGCGATCGGCTGGAACGGCCACATCCTCGGCTCCCACGAGTCGCTCGACAGCCTGGTCAACATCCACGAGGCCGAGGTCGCGATCGGCATCTTCATCGGTGCGGTCACCTTCACCGGCTCGATCGTCGCCAACCTGAAGCTGTCGGCGAAGATCTCCTCCGCGCCGCTGATGCTGCCCGGCAAGAACCTCATCAACGTCGGCTCGCTGGTGCTGTTCGCGATCCTCACCGCCGTCTACGTCTCGCTCGACACGCACGACAACACGAGCGCGGACATCCTGCTCGGCGTGCTGACCGCCCTGGCGCTGTTCCTCGGCTGGCACCTCGTCGCCTCCATCGGCGGCGGCGACATGCCGGTCGTGGTCTCGATGCTCAACTCGTACTCCGGCTGGGCCGCGGCCGCCTCGGGATTCCTGCTCGGCAACGACCTGCTCATCGTGACCGGTGCGCTGGTCGGCTCCTCCGGTGCGTACCTGTCGTACATCATGTGCAAGGCGATGAACCGCTCGTTCATCTCCGTCATCGCCGGCGGCTTCGGCATCGAGGCGCCCGCCGGTGCCGACGTCGACTACGGCGAGCACCGCGAGATCCAGGCCGACGCCGCCGCCGAACTGCTCGCCGGCGCGTCCTCGGTGATCATCACGCCCGGCTACGGCATGGCGGTCGCCCAGGCGCAGTACCCCGTCGCCGACCTCACCGCGAAGCTGCGGGCCAAGGGCGTCGACGTACGGTTCGGCATCCACCCGGTCGCCGGCCGCCTGCCCGGTCACATGAACGTGCTGCTGGCCGAGGCCAAGGTGCCCTACGACATCGTGCTCGAGATGGACGAGATCAACGAGGACTTCCCCGAGACCGACGTCGTGCTCGTGATCGGCGCCAACGACACGGTCAACCCGGCCGCGTCCGAGGACCCCACCTCCCCCATCGCCGGCATGCCGGTGCTCGAGGTCTGGAACGCCAAGGACGTCATCGTCTTCAAGCGCTCGATGGCCGCCGGCTACGCCGGGGTGCAGAACCCGCTGTTCTTCCGCGACAACAGCCAGATGCTGTTCGGCGACGCGAAGGACCGGGTCGAGGACATCGTCCGCGCGCTCGGCTGAACCCCGCTCGGAAGGCCCGGATCCCGTGTCGGGGTCCGGGCCTTCCGGCGTTCGACGGCACATGTAACTCCGTGTTGTTGTTCGAAAAGGGCCCGAATCCGCCCGAAAGCGAACAACAACACGGAGTTACATGTTCGATCCGGCCTTCCGGCATTCGTCCTCAGCCCGGTAGCGCGGCGGGAGCCGACCGCCGGCAGCTTGCTGCCCCGCTGGGCGGAGACGCGCTCGGGCAGTTCAATGCAGCACGACCTCGGCGAGGGTCTCGTAGCGGGGCGAGCGGCGGGCGCCTTCGCCGAGGTGGGAGGCGATCACCTCGACCGAGCGGAACGACCAGGACGGGCCGGTGTAGGTGTCCAGCAGGCGCACCCAGCTCGTCATCTCCACGAAGCGGCCACCGGTGCGCGCGATCGTGGCGTGCGGGGTGAACCGCTGGCCGTCGACCTCGATCCCGCACGCCACCGCGGCGTTGCGGGCCCGGACGGCCGCGGTGGTGAGCACCTCGGCGCCGGAGACGCCCGTGGCGAGGACCCGGGCCTGGCTGACGTCGGGGAAGACCACGGCGCCGGACAGGGCGAGGGCGTCGGGCGGGAGCCCGTCGAGCGTCTCGGCGAGGCGGTCGGCGTAGGCGTCGACGCGGCGGGGCTCGGCGTCGGCCATGAACGCCAGGGTGACGTGCAGGTGCTCGGGCCGGGTCCAGCGGAAGTCGGCGGCGGCGCGGCGCGGCTCGAGGAAGGTGTCGAGGTGGTCCACGACCTCCGCGGGGGGTACGACGGCGGCGAAGACCCGCATCAGACCTGGGTGCCGACCAGCTGGCCGATGCCGTGGGTGACCGCCATCGCGATCAACCCGCCTGCCACGTTGCGCAGCACCGCGAGCCGCCACGAGCCGTAGCCGAGCCGGGCGCTGCCCCAGCCGGTGATCGCGAGCGCGATCACGACGGCGGCGACGGTGACCCAGACCCGTGCGTCGGCGACGACGAGCAGGATCGTGAGCAGGGGCAGCAGGGCGCCGAGGGTGAAGGACACCATCGAGGCGAGGGCGGCGTTCCAGGGGTTGGTGAGGTCGTCGGGGTCGATGCCGAGCTCGACCTCGGCGTGGGCGGCGAGCGCGTCCTTCGCGGTGAGCTGCTTGGCGACCTCCAGGGCCAGGTCGGGCTCGAGCCCCTTGCCGACGTACAGCCCGGCGAGCTCGGCGAGCTCGTCCTCGGGGTCCTCGCGCAGCTCGCGCTTCTCCTTGGCGAGCAGTGCCTCCTCGGAGTCGCGCTGGGTGCTGACGGAGACGTACTCCCCCGCCGCCATGCTCATCGCGCCCGCGGCCAGTCCGGCGACGCCGGCGATGAGGATCGCGGTGCGGTCGGTGGTGGCTCCCGCGACGCCCAGCACGATGCCCGCGGTCGACACGATGCCGTCGTTGGCGCCGAGCACCCCCGCGCGCAGCCAGTTGAGTCGGTCGTTGAATCCCTGCTCGTGCGGCTCGTCCTGGTGGGGGCCGATCGCCTCTTCGGTGTTCGTGCTGCTCACCCCTGCATGATTCCCGACCGCGCGGGTCTCATGCGACCCCGATTCCGGGTGGTCTGTGCCCGAGCGAAGGGAAACAGACCGCATGGGGTCGGACTCGCGGCGAGTCAGGCGGCGTTTCCCTGCACCCGTGCCCACCGTCGCAGGCAGTCGAGCACCCACTCCGGCTGGTGTGCACCACCTGCCGCCGGGTACGTCGCCCGCGAAGCCCCGCACGGTGACCTCTGCCGGCGGCGTCACCTCCAGACCGGCCCGGACGGCGAGCGCGCGCAGCAGGCTCTCGAACGGGTTCGCGGGGAGAGCAGGAGGCCGGTCTCCTCTCCGAGATCACCCCGGACCACCTCGACGCCTTTCGCGCCCGGCCCGGACCAGCTCGCCGCGGGCCAGCGCCCCGTCGAGCGCGCGGCGCGACGTCAGCGCGAGGAGGCGGCGCCGTGAGCCGACGCCGCCCAGGGTCGCGAGCGCCTCGGCGGGATGCACCGCATCAGCCTGCCCCGCGGACGACGGGCCGCCGCGCTCCTCCACAGACCGGCTCGGGATCCGCTCGCGTCAGCCGACGACGATGACGTGCAGCACCCGCGGCCCGTGGACGCCCTCGACCCGGTCCAGCTCGATGTCGGAGGTGGCGCTGGGACCGCTGATCCAGGTGAGCGGGCGGAGCGGGTCGAGCAGGGGGAAGGCGTCGGGGACGTCGGCGACGACCTGGTCGGCACGGACCACGCAGACGTGGCGGTCGGGGACGAGGGTGAGCGCGCGGCGGCCCTGGTCGGCGGTGTGGTCCAGCACGATCGTGCCGGTCTCGGCGATGCCGACCCGGGCGCAGGTGACGACGGCGTCGACGGCGTCGAGCTCCGCTGCGGACAGGCCGGTGTCGGGCACGGGGGCGGGGATGCCGGCGAGGACGGCGTCCGGCAGCCCCGGGGGTACGACGACCCGGGAGCCCTCCGGCAGCGCGGCGGCGACCGCGGCGGCGAGCCCGTCGGGCGGGCAGTGCACGACGGTGGCCCGGTAGTCGGCGACCCGCTCCGCGAAGTGGTCGACGAGGTCGGTGTGCGGCGGCGCCGTGGCACCCGGCGGGGCAGGGACCGGCACACGGTCGGGGGGCAGGTCGCCGAGGGCGGCGCGGACCCGGCCGAGGATGTCGTCGCGGGCGCTCATCGGCCGCCTCCGGTGCGCTGCCACCAGGCCCGGAAGGACTCGGGGGGTGGGGCGGGCAGGTCGCGGGCGTCGGTCCAGCCGCCGCCGGGACCGGGGAGGCGGCCGAGGGTGGTGCGGCCGCGGCGGCGCAGCACCCGCCCGGCGAGGCCGGAGAGGGACTCGAGCCGGCCGAGGCGACGACCGTCGCCGAACGCCCAGGAGGCACCGCGGAAGGCGACGGCCTCGGGCTTCGGGACGCGGTCGTCGCGGTGGCCGTCGACGACCTTCGCGCGCAGGTGGACCAGCACCTCGGGGATGTCGATGCGCACCGGGCAGGCCTCGAAGCAGGCGCCGCAGAGGGTGGAGGCGTAGGGCAGGGAGTCGGTCTGCGGGTCGCCGGTGCCGCGCAGCAGGGGGTTGAGGATGGCGCCGATCGGGCCGGGGTAGACCGAGCCGTAGGCGTGCCCGCCGGCGCGTTCGTACACCGGGCACACGTTGAGGCATGCCGAGCAGCGGATGCAGCGCAGCGCCTGGCGGCCCACGGTGTCGGCGAGCGCGCGGGTGCGGCCGTTGTCGAGGAGGACGACGTGCACCTCCTGCGGGCCGTCGCCGGGAGTGATGCCGGTCCAGGTGGAGGTGTAGGGGTTCATCCGCTCACCGGTGGAGGAGCGCGGCAGCAGCCGCAGCAGCGGGTCGAGCTCGGCCCAGGTGGGGACGACCTTCTCGATGCCGACGATGCTGACGAGGACGTCGGGGAGGGTCAGGCACATCCGGCCGTTGCCCTCGGACTCCACGACGACGAGGGTGCCGGTGTCGGCGACGGCGAAGTTGGCGCCCGAGACGGCCATCCGTGCGCGCAGGAACTTCTCGCGCAGGTGCTCGCGCGCCGCGCCCGCGAGCACCGCCGGCTCGTCGGTGAGCGCCTCCGGCGCGGGCCGGCCGACCTCGCCCATCCGCCGCCGGAAGATCTCCCGGATCTCCGCCCGGTTGCGGTGGATCGCCGGCACCAGGATGTGGCTGGGCAGGTCGCCGCCGAGCTGGACGATGAGCTCGGCGAGGTCGGTCTCCCAGGCCGCGACGCCGGCGGCCTCCAGCGCCTCGTTGAGGCCGATCTCCTGGGTGACCATCGACTTGACCTTGACGACCTCGTCGACGGCGTGGGCCCGGGCGACGTCGACGACGATCCGGTTGGCCTCGTCCGCGTCGCGCGCCCAGTGCACGACGGCGCCGCGGGCGGTGAGCGACTCCTCCAGCCGGACCAGCTGCTCGTCCAGCGAGCGCAGCGCCCGGTCCTTCACCGCGGCGCCGGCCAGGCGCAGCTCCTCCCAGTTCTCGACCTCGCCGACGACCGCGGCCCGCTTGCCGCGGATGACGCCGGTGGCGTGGGCGAGGTTGTGGCGCAGCTGGGTGTCGGCGAGGGCCGTGCGGGCCGCCACCGGGAAGGCCGGCATGCCGACGAACGTGCCGGTCACGACGCGTCCTCCTCGGTGGCCGCGAGGATCTCGGCGAGGTGCAGGACGCGCACGCCCGCCCTCCCCCGGTCCAGTACGCCGCCGATGTGCATCAGGCACGAGTTGTCCCCGGCCACGAGCACCTCGGCGCCGGTCTCGCGCACGTGCCGGGCCTTGTCGCTGCCCATCGCCACCGAGGTGTCGGCGTTCTTGAGGGCGAAGGTGCCGCCGAAGCCGCAGCACTCCTCGGCCTTCGGCAGCTCCACCAGGCGCAGCCCGCGCACGTTCTCCAGCAGCTGCCGCGGCCGGTCGCCGACGCCGAGCATCCGCAGGGAGTGGCAGGTCGGGTGGTAGGTCACGGTGTGCGGGAAGTAGGCCCCCACGTCGGTCACGCCGAGCACGTCGACGAGGAACTCGCTGAGCTCGTAGGTGCGCGGCGAGGTCCGCGCGACCGCGGTCGCCAGACCCGCGTCACCGGACCGCGCGGCCACCAGTCGGTGCTGGTGGCGCGCGGAGCCGGCGCACGACCCGGATGGGGTGACGATCGCGTCGTACCCGTCGAAGGCGCGCACGAACGAGCGCACCGCGGGCACGGCCTCGTCGAGGTAGCCGGTGTTGACCATCGGCTGGCCGCAGCAGGTCTGCGCCTCCGGGAAGTCCACGTCCACGCCGAGCCGCCGGAGCAGCCGGACGACGGCCTGGCCCGTGCCGGGGAACATCGCGTCGTTGACGCAGGTGACCATCAGTGCGACGCGCATGCACCCATCCTGCCCGGGATCACGCGGGGACGACCTTCTCGACGTAGGGCACCAGCCGCACCGGGCCCACCAGGCCGTAGGTCTGGCGGGTGGCCACGCCGTAGACGGACGGGGTGACGACGCGCAGCCGGTTGAGCAGTGTGGAGGCCACCTCGACCTCGATCACGTTGCGCCCACGCACCAGCCGGCGACCGAGGTCGACGACGGCGTCCATCGGGTCGCAGGGCGGCAGCTCCTCGCCGTTGACCCGCACCACGAAGGTGTCGTTGACCTCGCCGAGCTCGAGGTAGGCCCCGTCGTCGTCGGTCCAGTCGGAGCCGAGGTCGACGGTCGTGCGGTAGCGCCCGATGCCGGAGACGTCCTCCAGCCCGGCGACCTTCGACCAGCCCTGCAGGCTGTCGAGCTCGCGGCTGACGACGGTCTTGGTGGTGCCGAGGTCCTTCGGGTCGGCGGGGTTCGCCGGCTGCCAGTCCTCCAGCTCCAGCCGCCACGACGTCGGTACGACGGGAGGCCGGACCCGTCCGACCACGACCCGCGCGCTGCGGCCGTCGGCCTTGGGCAGGTCGAACGTCCCGGCGGTCGTGGTGCGCAGGGCGGCGTTCGCGCCGCGCGGCACGACGCTCTGGCCGGAGGTCGCGACGGGCAGCACCGACCGGGCGACACCCTTGCCCGGGGCGGCGAGGGCGACGACCGTCGACTGTCCGGGCACGAGGTCGACCCGGACCCGGACCCGGTCGCCGGAGCGCTCGAAGGCCGCGATCCGGGTGATCTCACCGCTCCAGGCGTCGAGCAGCCACGGCACGGCGTCGCGGTCGGTGGCGGTGAGCCACACGTCCTGGGCGACCGGGTTGAGCCGGCGGTTCTCCGCGTGCCGCGCGTTGGCGAGGTAGTAGAGGTCGACGTCCCCGGTCACCCGGCGCACGTGCATCACGGTGGAGTCGGTGTGCTCGACGTCGCGGACCACGCCGAGCGCGGCCAGCGCGGTGCCGACCTCGGCCTCGGGCACGGTGCGGGTGGTGGGCAGGGCACCGACCTGGGCCATGAGCGCCCGCACCTCGGCGGTCGCGGCGGCGTCGTCGCGACCGACGGGGGTCACCTGCGACCAGTCGCCGATGAGCACGATCGGCAGGCCCTTGCGGCCCAGCGCCAGCAACCGCTCCGCACCGGCGATGTCCATGGTGACGGCGTTGCTGCGCAGCGAGTCCGGGCCGACGACCACGGCCTTGTAGGCGGGGCCGTCAGGGGCGAGCCGGCCGCGCTCGACGTCCACGCCCGGGAGCGCGAGCAGGGAGGCGCTCACGAACGAGTGCGACCAGCCCAGCTTGGTGCCGTTGTTGGTGATCCACTGCGGGCCGATGCCGGTGGACGCCCAGCCCTTGTGACGCCAGAACGCCACGTCGTACCGGGGCGTGCCGGTCTGCAGCACCAGCTGCGTGCGGGCGAGGTAGGCCGCGATGCCCGGGGCGTGCTCCCACTGCGGGGTCCGCGGGCCCCACGCCTCACCGAAGCCGACGGCGTTGTTGTAGTACGGCGAGAATGCCGCGAAGCCCGGCCAGGTGACGTCAGGCGCCTTCGCGTACGGGAAGCCGTGCACCATCAGCTGGTTGACGCCCGCGACGAAGATGCTGTTGATCGTGAACAGCGCCTGGTTCTGCGCGGTCGGGCTGGTGGTGTTGGCTCCCCACGTGGTGTTGTACGCCGCGCCGTTGTAGCAGATCGCCTCGCACGACAGGACGGTGTGACCGGCCAGGTCGCGCCCGGCCGCCATCACCCGGTAGTCGTCGAGGTTCTTGAAGCCGAGGGACTCGGTCTCCGGCACGTCGACGACGGCGGCGTGCTGCATGGTGTCGGTCTCCAGGCCGTAGGGCTGGATCCGGATCCCCATGCCGAGGGAGCGGGCGAAGTCCTGCATCGGGCGCAGGTGCTGGTCGCGGTAGAGGTCGGACAGGACGATGTTGTAGTCGTCGCGGACCTCGTTGGTGCGCAGGCTGTCGGCGGTCGCCGGGTCGGCCGCGGCCAGCGAGAACTGGTACTTCTCGTCCTTCTCCAGCACGAACGGCAGGAACGGACGCAGGTCGTAGCCGTGCGTGGCGCGGAAGACGTCGAGGTAGTCGCGGGTCCAGATGGTCGCGTCGGTCTCGATCTCGAGGGAGTCCTCGAAGAGGTAGCCGCCGGCCGCACGCAGCAGCGCCCGCAGCTCGCCGTCCAGGACACGTGAGTTCCACAGGTCGATGACCTTCTGCGCGCCGCGGCGGCTGAAGTGGTCGACGACGTACGAGCGCGGGGCGGTGTGCGGGCCGGCCTCCGGCTCCTGGCCGGAGCCGCGCTGCCAGGTGGCGAGCACGACCCAGGTGGCGCCGGCGGGCTCGGCCGGGGCGGTCCAGGTGAGGTGCTCGCCGTGCGTGGAGCCGCTCAGGTCGACGTAGGAGCCGGGGGCGAGCAGGGTGCTGGTGACGACGCCGTTGCGGTCCTTGACGTAGCCCGTGACGCGGTGCGCCTGCACGGTGACCAGCTCGGCGCGGGTCACGCCGGGGGCGGCCTCGACGACGGGCTCGGGCAGCGCGGCGTCGTACGTCGCGCCGGCGAGGACGTTCGCCTGCCCGTGCACCAGCTCGGTGCAGGCCGCGTCGTCGTCCGGGGTGATGGTGGGGACGGCGGCGGGCCAGGACGGGCCGACCGTGATGTCGACGCGGACGTCGCGCTTGGCCGCGCGGGCCAGGGCGGCCTTCACGCCGGCGACCCACGGCGGGGTGCCCCACCCGTGGGTGGCGACGTCGACGTCGATGCCGCGGGCGCGGAGGCTGTGCGTGACGTCGGCGACCTCGAGCACGCCGAAGCCGGCGTCGGCGACCTGGTCGACCTCGCGGGCGATCTCCTTCGGGTCGACCAGTCCGTGCGGCCACCACCAGCGGAAGCCCGCGGCGGTGCGGGTCCCCGGCTTGCGAAAGGCCTTGACGAGGTCGTCGGGCAGTCCGGCCGAGCCGGGTGCCGCGGAGGCCGGGAGGGCGGTCCCGGCGGCACCGACGACGGCGGCCGTGCCGAGGGTGGCGGCAGCGGCGCCGAAGAGGGCACGCCGGTTCAGGCGCGCGCCGAAGGAGGGGTCGGTCATGGATGTGCCTTCCGGGAGGGGTGGGAGGAGTGGAAGGAGGTCAGGGGAGGCGGGCCTCCGCGGCGGCCCAGTCGAGCCCGTCGCGCGGCTCGAAGCGGCGTACGTCGTACGAGCGGCGGACCAGGTCGCGCATCGCGGCGAGGTCCGGCAGGTCCGCGCCGAGGGCACGGCCCTGGACCAGGACGTTGCCCAGCGCGGCGGCCTCGACGGGTCCGGCGAGGACCGGCAGGCCGCAGGCGTCGGCGGTGAGCTGGCAGAGCACCTCGTTCTGCGAGCCGCCGCCGACCACGTGGACGACCTCGGGGGTGGTGCCGGCGAGGGCCGCGGCGGTGCGGACGTGCCGGCGGTAGGCCACGGCCAGGCTGTCCACGATGCAGCGGGTGATCGCGACCGGGGAGGCGGGCACCAGCTCGCCCGCCTCCTGGGCCAGGGCGGCGATCCGCTCCGGCATCGGGTCCGCGGCCGTGCTGGGGGACAGCAGCCGCGGGTCGTTGATGTCGACCACGGTGCGCAGCGGCTCGAAGCCGGCGGCGGCGGTGATGAGCGAGCGCAGCTCGACGTCCTTGAACCGCCGCTCGCTCCAGGAGCGCAGGGACTCCGAGAGCACCCACAGGCCCATCACGTTCTTGAGGAAGCGGGTGGTGCCGTCGACGCCGAGCTCGTTGGTGAAGTCCGCCCGGCGGGCCTCCTCGGTCAGCACGGGCCGGTCCAGCTCGAGGCCGACCAGCGACCACGTCCCCGAGGAGATGTAGGCGAAGTCCGTGCTGTCCGCGGGCACGCCGACGACGGCCGAGGCGGTGTCGTGGGAGCCCACCGCCACCACCGGTACGTCGGACGCCGCGCCGATCTCGCGCGCCACCTCCGGCAGGAGCGGACCGAGCACCGACCCCGGGTCGCGCAGGGGCGGCAGGATGCCCCACGGCAGGCCGAGCTCCTTGCACAGCCCGGCGGCCCAGGTGCCCGTGCGGGCGTCGTACAGCTGGGTGGTGGAGGCGTTGGTGCGCTCCGCGCCGACGGCGCCGGTGAGCCAGTAGCCGAGCAGGTCGGGCAGCAGGAGCAGGGACTCCGCGGCCTCCAGTGCGGCCGAGCCGCGGGCCGCGACGAGCTGGTAGAGGGTGTTGAACGGCAGCTGCTGGATGCCGGTCGTCGCGTAGAGCCGGTCCGCGCCGAGCTCGGCCACGACCTTCTCCGCGATCCCGTCGGTGCGGCGGTCGCGGTGGCTGTGCACCGCGCCGAGCAGCTGCCCGTCACGGTCGAGCAGACCGTAGTCGATGGCCCACGAGTCGATCCCGATGCCGTGCAGCGGACCGGTGCGGGCGACCTCCCGGATGCCGACCAGGGTCTCGCGGTGGATGCCGAGGACGTCCCAGAACAGCGAGCCGCGCACCGGCACCGCCCCGTTGGGGAAGCGGTGCATCTCGTTGATCTCGACCCGCTCGGCGCTGATCCGGCCGGACATCACCCGGCCGGACGTGGCGCCGAGGTCGACCGCGGCGACCCGGACGCTGCTCATCGTGTGCTCACCGCAGGAACGCCGCCGCCACCCCGGCGTCGACCGGGATGTGCAGGCCGGTGGTGTGGCTCAGCTCGTCGGTGCACAGCACGAACACGGCGTTGGCGATGTTCTCCGGCAGCACCTCGCGCTTGAGGATCGTGCGCTGGGCGTAGAACTTGCCCAGGTCCTTCTCCTCCACGCCGTAGACCGCGGCCCGGTTGGCACCCCAGCCGCTGGCGAAGATGCCGGAGCCGGCCACGACCCCGTCGGGGTTGACGCCGTTGACCTTGATCCCGTGCTCACCGAGCTCCGCCGCGAGCAGCCGGACCTGGTGGGCCTGGTCGGCCTTCGCGGCGCCGTAGGCGACGTTGTTGGGGCCGGCGAAGATGGAGTTCTTGCTGGAGATGTAGACGATGTCCCCGCCCAGCTGCTGCTCGATCATCACCTTCGCGGTGGCCTTGGCGACGAGGAAGGAGCCCTTGGCCATCACGTCGTGCTGCAGGTCCCAGTCCTTCTCGGTGGTCTCCAGCAGCGAGCGCGAGAGCGAGAGGCCCGCGTTGTTGACGACGAGGTCGATGCCTCCGAAGGCCAGCACCGCCGCGTCCACGGCGGCCTGGACGGCGGCCTCGTCGCTGACGTCGACCTGGACGCCGACGGCGACGTCGGCACCCTTGGCGCCGGCGATCTCCGCAGCGGCCGCCTGCGCCTTCTCCAGGCTGAGGTCGGCGATGACCACGCACGCCCCCTCGGCGGCGAGCTTGGCCGCCGTGGCCCTGCCGATGCCGGACGCGGCGCCGGTCACGAGCGCGACCCGCGTCGCGAGCGGCTTCGGCTTCGGCATCCGCTGGAGCTTGGCCTCCTCCAGCGCCCAGTATTCGATGCGGAACTTCTCCGCCTCGTCGATCGGGGCGTACGTCGACAGGCCCTCCGCGCCGCGCATCACGTTGATCGCGTTCACGTAGAACTCACCGGCCACCCGGGCGGTCTGCTTGTCCTTGCCGAAGCTGAACATGCCGACGCCCGGCACCAGCACGATCAGCGGGTCCTTGCCGCGGATCGCCGGCGAGTCCGGGGTCGCGTGCCGGTCGTAGTAGCCCTGGTAGTCCTCGCGGTAGGCCACCGCGAGCTCCTGCAGCCGGGCGATGCTGTCCTCGACGGAGGCGCTCGGGGGAAGGTCGAGCACCAGCGGCTTCACCTTGGTGCGCAGGAAGTGGTCGGGGCAGGAGGTGCCGAGCGCGGCGAGCCGCGGGTGCTCGGCGCTGGCGAGGAAGTCGAGCACGACCTCGCTGTCGGTGAAGTGGCCGACCATCGGCCGGTCGGCGCTCGCGATGCCGCGGATCGTCGGCGCCAGCGCGGCCGCACGGGCCCTCCGCTCGGCGTCCGGCAGCGCGTCGTACCCCTCGAGGGCGGCACCGAAGGGCTCCGCCTTGCCGTGCTCGGCGATGTACGCCGCGGCCGTGTCGATGATCCACAGCGAGTTGGCCTCGGCCTCCTCGCTGGTGTCGCCCCACGCGGTGATGCCGTGGCCGCCGAGGATGCAGCCGACCGCCTGCGGGCTCTGCGCCTTGATCGCGGCGATGTCGAGGCCGAGCTGGAAGCCGGGACGGCGCCACGGGACCCAGACGACCTTGCCGCCGTAGATCTCCTTCGTCAGCGCCTCGCCGTCGGCGGCGGTCGCGATCGCGATGCCGGAGTCGGGGTGGAGGTGGTCGACGTGGGCGGCGTCGACGAGCCCGTGCATCGCCGTGTCGATGGAGGGCGCGGCCCCGCCCTTGCCGTGCAGGCAGTAGTCGAAGGCGGCGACCATCTCGTCCTCGCGCTCGATGCCCGGGTAGACGTCCACCAGGCTGCGCATCCGGTCGAGGCGGAGCACGGCGAGGCCGGACTCCTCGAGGGTGCCGAGGTCGCCGCCGGAGCCCTTCACCCAGAGCAGCTCGACCGGCTCGCCGGTGACCGGGTCGGTCTCGGTGCCCTTGGCCGAGGTGTTGCCGCCCGCGTAGTTGGTGTTCTTCGGGTCGGCGCCGAGGCGGTTGGAGCGCGCGATCAGCGCGGCCGCTGCGGGGTTGGTCATGGTGCCCTTCGTTCGGGTGGTGGGGTCAGTTCCAGGACAGCTGGGTGCCGCCGACGCGGTCGGCCTCGATCGCGGCCTGGTAGCCGGACTCGGCGTACGCCCGCATCGGGTCGCCCGGCAGGCCGCGCTCCTCGCGCCAGGCGGCGAGGTCGGCCCGGACGTCGGTGTAGAACGCGTCCATCAGCACGCCGTGCGCGCCGAGGACGTCACCGGCCTCCTGGGCGGCGTCGAGGGCGTCGCGGTCGACGAGCAGAGCCCGGGCCGTCATCTCCTGGACGTTGAGGACCGACCGGATCTGGCCGGGGATCTTGTCCTCGACGTTGTGGCACTGGTCGAGCATGAACGCCACGTCGCTGTGCCCGTCCGGGTTCGCCGGGCCGTAGCCGCCGCCGCGGATGACCTCGAAGAGGATCCGGAACAGCTGGAACGGGTCCGCCGCACCGACGATGAGGTCGTCGTCGGCGTAGAAGCGGGAGTTGAAGTCGAACGAGCCGAGCTTCCCCAGCCGCAGCAGCTGCATGACGATGAACTCGATGTTCGTGCCGGGGGCGTGGTGGCCGGTGTCCAGGCAGACCACGGCCCGCTCGCCGAGCGCGGCGACCTGGGCGTACGACGTACCCCAGTCGGGGACGTCGGTGTGGTAGAACGCCGGCTCGAAGAACTTGTACTCCAGCACCAGCCGCTGGTCCTCGCCGATCCGCTCGTAGATCGTCGCCAGGGACTCGGCGAGCCGGTCCTGACGGCCGCGGAGGTCGGCCTGGCCGGGGTAGTTGCTGCCGTCGGCGAGCCAGATCTTCAGGTCCCGCGAGCCGGTCTGGTCCATCACGTCGATGCACGCGAAGTGGTGGTCGATCGCCTGCTGGCGCACCTTCGGGTCGTGGTGGGACAGCGAGCCGAGCTTGTAGGCGTCGTCCTGGAAGGTGTTGGAGTTGATCGTGCCGAGCGCGACGCCGAGGTCCTCGGCGTGCTTACGCAGGGCGGCGAAGTCGTCCACCTGGTCCCACGGGATGTGCAGCGCGACCTTCGGCGCGAGGCCGGTGAAGCGGTGGACGGTGGCCGCGTCCGCGATCTTCTCCTCGACACTGCGCGGGGTCCCCGCGCTGCCGAAGACCTTGAAGCGGGTGCCGGAGTTGCCGAACGCCCACGAGGGGAGCTCGATGGCCTGGCCCTCGAGCCGGGCCGCGATCGCGGCGAATCCCTGGTGACTAGTCATGATCAGTTGCCTTCGAGCTGGTCGGCGAGGTGGAAGACCTCGCGGAGGAGGACGAAACCCTCGTCGGGTGCGCCCTCGAGCTGGGTGAAGTACGGCGCCATCTCGGCCTGCCACCGGGCGTTGACCTCGGTGGCGGCCATGGCTGCCTGGGCGGCGGTCAGGTCGTCGGCCTCGACGTACCCGACCAGCAGCCCGTCCTCCCGCAGGAACAGGGAGTAGTTGCGCCAGCCCGTCTCCTCGAGCGCGGCGAGCATCTCCGGCCAGACGGCGCGGTGTCGCTCGGCGTACTCCTCCATCCGGTCGGGACGGACCTGGAGACTGAAGCAGTAGCGGGGCATGGGTGACCTCCTCTCCCTGTTCCTGCGGTGGACGTGACGACTCAGAAGTCGAAGTCGTCGATGTTCTCGGCGTTGTAGCGGAACGGGTCGCCCAGCAGGACGGTGCCGTCGGCGCCGACGGTGAAGTCGCCGAGGTCACCGGCGGAGAACGTGTCGCCCTCCTTGCCCGTGATGTCGCCGTCGACGAGGGCCTTGCTGGCGTACGCCGACAGGTAGCCCAGGTCCTCGGGGTTCCACAGCGCGAACTCCTTGACCGTGCCGTCCTTGACGTAGTCCCGCATCTGGTTCGGGGTGCCGAGACCGGTCAGCGCGACCTTGCCCTTGGCCTTCGAGGTCGACAGGTAGCGCGCGGCGGCGGAGATGCCGACCGTGGTGGGCGAGACGATGCCCTTGAGGTTCGGGTGGTCGGCGAGCAGCGCGGCCGTCTTGTCGAAGGACGTCTGGTCGTCGTCGTCGCCGTAGACGGTGTCGACGAGGGTGACGTTCGGGTGGTTCTTCAGCTCCTCCTTCATGAGCTTGATCCACTCGTTCTGGTTGGTCGCGTTGGCGGCCGCCGAGAGGATCGCGATCTCACCGGAGTCGCCGATCTGCTCGGTGATCATGTCGACCTGGACCTTGGCGATGCCCTCGGCGGTCGCCTGGTTGATGAACAGGTCGCGGCACTCCGGGTCGGTGTCGGAGTCGAAGGTGACGACCTTCGTGCCGGCGTCGCGGGCGGCGTTGAGCGAGTCGCACAGCGCGGTCGGGTCGTTGGCGGAGACCACCAGCGCCTTCACGCCCTGGGCGGCCGCCGTGTCGATGAAGCTGACCTGGGCGTCCGGGCCCGCCGTGTCGGGGCCGACCTCGTCGTACTTCCCGCCGAACTCCTTGACGGCCTTCTCGCCGCCGGCGTCGCTGGTGTCGAAGTACGGGTTGCCGAGGTTCTTCGGCAGGAAGGTGACCGTGACGGCGTCACCACCGCCGCCGGAGCCGCCGTCGTCGCTGCTTCCGCACGCCGCGAGGCCGAGGGAGGCGACCAGCGCCAGCGCGGCGCCGGCTGCGAACCGCTGGGTGTTGATCCTCATTGAGCTACCTTTCGGGTGTCGTCGCCGGGGGTCGGCGCCTGTGTGGTGGCCGTGTCGGCCACCGCCCGCCGCGGAAGCAGAGCCCGGATGCGCGGCAGGAAGTTGGAGGCGATCACCGAGCCCACGAGCAGCAGGCCGATGATGATCTGGATGACCTCGGAGCCCTGCCCGTCGAGCTGGAGCGCCGAGTTGAGGACGGCGATGAGGAGCACGCCGGCGACCACGCCGTGCAGGGCTCCGCGCCCGCCGAAGATGGAGACCCCGCCGAGCAGCACGCCGGCGATGACCTTGAGCTCGAAGCCGTTGCCGGTGTCGGTGGCGACGGAGTTCGACTTGAGCGCGACGTACACGCCGGCGAAGGCGGCCACCGCACCGCTGAGGGTGAACAGGATCAGCTTGGTGCGGGCGACGTTGACGCCGGAGAAGTGCGCCGCCTCGTCGCTGAGACCGATCTCGAAGACGCCGCGGCCGAAGCTGGTGAAGTGCAGCAGCACCGCGAAGACGACGATGAGGACGACCACGGGGATCACGATGTTGGGGTACTGCGACGTCCCGATCCGCTCCGTGGGCCAGTCCTGCCAGCCCTCGGGGAAGCCCGCGATCCGCTTGTCCTGGATGAGTCCCTCGGCGAGCCCGCGGTAGAGCGCGAGGCTGCCGATGGTCACGGCCAGCGAGGGCAGTCCGACGTAGGCGACGAAGAAGCCGTTGAGTGCGCCCAGCAGGGCGCCGACGAGGATCGCGACCAGGGCGGCCAGCGGCAGCGAGAGGTCGTGCTCGACGACCAGGACGCCGGTGATCGCGGCGCTCGCGCCGAGCGTGCTCGCCACCGACAGGTCGATCTCGCCGGTGATGATGATCAACGTCATCGGCAGCGCCATCAGCAGGATCGGCGCGTACTCCTTCGACAGGTTGAAGATCGTCAGCGGGCCGTCGAAGTAGGCCACGTTGCCCATCGCGTACAGGTAGACGACGACCAGGCCGACGATGACGGCCGCCTCGCGGGTGAGGAGCAGGCGGGCGAGCGGGTTGCGGGAGTACGCCGGGTACGTGCGGGTCTCCGTCGCGCTGGTGCTCATGCGTGGTCCCTCGCTTCGACGAGCTTGTTCGTGCGGCGGACGCTCAGCGCCCGGTCGAGCACGATCGAGCCGATGATCAGCGCGCCGACGACGGCGCCCTGCCAGAACTCGCTGATGCCCAGGATCGGGAGCGCCCGGTTGATGGTGACCAGGAGGAAGGCGCCGATCGCGGCGCCCCAGACGGTGCCGCTGCCACCGAAGATCGCGACCCCACCGATGACGACGGCCGCCACGGCCTGGAGCTCGATGCCCGAGCCGGTGCCGGAGAACGCCGTGGCGTAGCGGGCGGCGGAGAAGACACCGGCCAGGCCGGCGAGGGCGCCGCACAGGACGAAGGCACCGAGCACGCGGCGTCCCGACGGCAGGCCGTAGAGGTCCGCGGCGTCCGGGTCGGAGCCGATGGCGTACAGCTCACGGCCGCCGCGGGCCGTGTGGAGGTAGTAGCCGACGACCGCGACCACGACGAGCGCGACCAGGGTGAGCACCGGGATCGTCAGCACCTGCTGGGTGCCGAGCCGCTCGAAGTGCGCGGGGTAGTCGCCCGCGGTCATCCGGTCGCTGCCGACCTCGTGGGTCAGCGCGCCGCGCAGGACGTACATCGTGCCCAGGGTGATGACCAGCGCCGGCACCTTGAAGAGCGTCACCAGCAGGCCGTTGAGCAGCCCGATCACCGCGCCGACCGCCAGGCCGGCGAGGAAGACCACCACCACGGGGGTGTCCGGGTTGGCGACGAAGATCTTGCCGGTGACGTACGCCGTGATGCCGAGCGTGGAGCCCACCGAGAGGTCGACGTTGCGGGTCACCACGACCACCATCTGGCCGACCGCGAGCAGCAGCAGGATCGACGGCGCCAGCAGGGTGTCGCGCCAGCCGTCGGCACTGAAGACGAACGAGTGCCGCTTCGCCGTCGCCGCCGCGATGATGAGGGCCAGCACGATGACGATCGCCAGCTCGCGCGAGCGGAGCACGGTGTGCACGGCCCGGGTGGCGGCGCTCTCGCGCGACGGGGTGAGGGTGGCGGTGCTCATGCGACCGTCTCCTTGGTGGAGGCCGACCGGGTCGCGGCAGCCATGACGTTCTCGGGGGTCGCGTCCGCGCGGGCGATGTCGGCCGTGAGCCGGCCCTCGCACACGACCAGCACGCGGTCGGCCATGCCCAGCACCTCGGGCAGCTCGGAGGAGATCATCACGATCGCCAGCCCCTGACCCGCGAGGTCGGAGAGCAGCCGGTGCACCTCCGCCTTCGTGCCGACGTCGATGCCGCGGGTCGGCTCGTCGATGATGAGCAGCTTCGGCCCGGTGGCGAGCCACTTGGCGATGACGACCTTCTGCTGGTTGCCGCCGCTCATCGTCGCGGCGCGCATGTCCAGCGCGCTGGTCTTCACCTGCAGCGTCGCGGCCCAGGGCGCGGCCGCCTTGTTCTCCGCGGAGGCGGTGAGCAGCCCGGCCCGGCTGAGGCCGCCACGGATGACGGAGGCGATGTTCTTCGCGACCGAGCCCTCGATGACCAGCCCCTGCTGGCGGCGGTCCTCGGGGACGAAGGCCATCCCGGCGCGGATCGCCCGGCGGGGGCGGCGCTTCGGGATCGGTGTGCCGTGGAGGAGGACCTGCCCGGCGTCGTACCCGTCGACGCCGAAGATCGCCCGGGCGATCTCGCTGCGGCCGGCGCCGACGAGGCCCGCGAGGCCGACGATCTCCCCGGCGCGGACCTGGAACGAGATGTCGTGGAACTCGCCGGCCGAGGACAGGCCCTCGACGTCGAGGACCACCTCGCCGATCGGCGCCGGGGTCTTCGGGAACAGCTCGGCGACCTCGCGGCCGACCATCCGGGCGACGATCTCGCCCTCGGTGGTCTCCGCGATCCGGGCGGTCGAGACGTAGGCGCCGTCGCGCATCACCGTCACCGTGTCGCACAGGTCGAAGACCTCGTCGAAGCGGTGGGAGATGAAGACCAGCGCGCGGCCCTCGTCGCGCAGGCTGCGGGCGACGGCGAACAGGCGGGCGACCTCGTTGCCGCTGAGCGCCGCGGTCGGCTCGTCCATCACCAGGAGCTTCGCGTCGAGCGAGATGGCCTTCGCGATCTCGATCAGCTGCTGGTCGGCGATGGACAGGCCGTTGGCGACCCGGCGGGGGTCGATCGCGACACCGAGGCGGGCGAAGAGGGCGTGCGACTCGTCGTACATGCGAGTGCGGTCGATGCGACGGCCGCGGCCCAGCGGGTGGCGGCCCATGAAGATGTTCTCGGCGACCGAGAGGTCGGGGAAGAGCGTCGGCTCCTGGTAGATCACGGCGACGCCGGCGGCCTTGGACTCCGCGGTCGAGGCGAAGTCGACGTCCTCGCCGAGCAGCCGGAACTCGCCCGCGTCACGGCGATGCACGCCGGCGACGATCTTGACGAGGGTGGACTTGCCGGCGCCGTTCTCCCCGACGAGCGCGTGGATCGATCCGGGCGCGACCTCCAACGTGCCGGACCGCAGGGCGGCGACCGCGCCGAACGACTTCGCGACACCGCGCAGCTCGAGGGTGGGCGCCGGGCGCTCCTCGCGGACTGTCGACATCTTGCTCCTCAGTTCGTTGCATCGTCGATTGAAAGGTTTCAATAGGCGATGTCGGGACACTAGGTGACTGGCGTCACACGCGTCAAGGCACCCGCCGAAACTTTCTTGAAACGAATCAAATGTCCGACGACGGCCCCTGGCAGTCCTAGGGTGACGGGACACAGAGGAGGCCGGGTGACCATCAGCGAGCAGGGACGCAGTGTCTCGGTCAAGGACGTCGCGTCCGCCGCCGGCGTCTCGGTCGGCACCGTCTCGAACGTCCTCAACCGCCCCGAGAAGGTCTCCCCCGCCACCCTCGAGCACGTCCAGCGGGTCATCGGAGACCTCGGCTTCATCCGCAACGACGCCGCCCGCCAGCTCCGCGCCGGCACCAACCGCGCCGTCGGCATGGTCGTGCTCGACGTCCGCAACCCGTTCTTCACGGACGTCGCGCGCGGCGCCGAGCTGCGCCTCGGCGCCCACGGACGGCCCCTCATCCTCGGCAGCTCCGGCCAGGACGCCGACCGCGAGTCGACCTACCTCGACCTCTTCGAGGAACAGCGCGTCAGCGGGCTGCTCATCACCCCCGTCGGACGCGTGCTGCCCCGACTGCGCCGCCTGCGGGAGCGCGGCACGGCCGTGGTGGTCGTCGACCGTCGTACCGGGTCCCGGGAGTTCTCCTCCGTCGCCGTCGACGACGTCCGCGGCGGACGCCTCGCCGCCACCCACCTCGTCGAGGTCGGACGACGCCGGATCGCCTTCGTCGGCGGCCCCCGGGGACTCACCCAGATCAAGCACCGCCTGCGCGGTGTCGAGTCCGTCGTCGAGGACCACCCCGGCGTCGACGTCCGCTTCATCGAGACCTCGACCATGGACGCCGGCGCCGGCCGGCTCGGTGCCGAGTCGCTCCTCGCCCTCGCCGCCGCGGAACGGCCCGACGCCATCTTCGCCGCCAACGACCTCGTCGCGCTCGGCGTCCTCCAGGCACTCACCCTCGCCGGCGTGCGCGTCCCCGACGACATCGCCATCCTCGGCTACGACGACATCGACTTCGCCGCCTCCGCCGCCATCCCCCTCAGCTCCGTGCGCCAACCCCGCGAGGAGATGGGGTCCGTGGCCACCGACCTGCTCCTGGCCGCCATCGCCGACCCCCGCGCCGCGGTGCGGGACATCGTGCTGGAGCCGGAGCTCGTCGTACGGACGTCGACGGCGGGGTAGTCACTCCTGTCCCAGGGGTCCCTGGGGACTCGCGGCCCGGGGGGAACTGGTGCTTCCTGGGCGTTGCAATGCCCAGGGAGTGCAGGAATCCCCGGTTAACCGGGGATTCCTGCAGCGCTTCCAGCGTCCGTATTCACGACCGCCCCAACCGCCCCAGCCGTCTCTCGACCCAGGGGAAACTGGTGCTTCCTGGGCATTGCAATGCCCAGGAAGCGCAAGAATCCCCGGTTAACCGGGGATTCCTGCAGCCCTACGGAACGACCAGCCGAACCCGGCGGTCAGAGCCCCAGGTCGCGGCCGATGAGCTCCTTCATGATCTCGTTCGAGCCGGCCCAGATCTTCGTGACGCGGGCGTCGCGCCAGGCGCGGGCGACGCGGTACTCGTTCATGAAGCCGTAGCCGCCGTGGAGCTGGACGCAGTGGTCGAGCACCTCGGACTGGACCTGCGAGGAGTACCACTTGGCCTTGGCGGCGTCGATGGCGGTGAGGCGCTTCTCGGAGTGCGCGAGGACGCACTTGTCGATGTAGGCCTCGGCGACCTCGATCCGGGTGACGAGGTCGGCCAGCAGGAACTTGTTGTGCTGGAAGGTGCCGATGGGCGCGCCGAAGGCCTGGCGCTCCTTGGCGTACTGGATGGTCTCGAGCAGGATCTGCTTGGCGTGAGCGACGTTCGCGACGGCGCAGCCGAGGCGCTCCTGGGGGAGCTTCTGCATCATGTGGATGAAGCCCATGTTGAGCTCGCCGATGATCTCGGCGTCGGTGACCCGCACGTTCTCGAAGAACAGCTCGGCGGTGTCGGACTCCTCCATGCCGACCTTGTCGAGCTTGCGGCCGCGCGAGAAGCCCTCCTTGGTCGCCTCGATGCCGAAGAGGGTGATGCCCTTGGGGCCCTTCTCCGGGTCGGTGCGCACGGCGGTGACCACGAGGTCGCAGGAGTAGCCGTTGGTGATGAAGGTCTTCGAGCCGTTGATGACCCACTCGTCGCCGTCGCGGACGCCGGTGGTCTTCAGGGCGGCCAGGTCGGAGCCGCCGGAGGGCTCGGTCATGCCGATCGCGAGCAGGATCTCGCCGGAGGCGACGCCGGGGAGCCAGCGCTGCTTCTGCTCCTCGGTGCCGAGCTCGACGATGTACGGCGCGGTGATGTCGGCGTGAATGCCGTGGCAGGTGGGGTACGCCGCGCCCGCCTTGGCGAGCTCCTCCTGGAGCACCGCGTTGAACCGGAAGTCGCCGGCCTCCGCGCCGCCGTACTCCTCGGGGACCTCGAGCCCGAGCAGGCCCTGCTTGCCGGCCTCGAGCCAGAACTCGCGCGGGAGCGCCTTCGCGGCGATGTGCTCCTCGGAGTGGGGCAGGACGGATCGGTCCACGAACTCCTTGACGGAGGTGCGGAAGGCCTCGTGGTCCTCGTCGTAGATCTCACGCTTCATGGGCGCGATCCTACTCGCGGGTCACATGCCGGCCACAGGGTCAGTCCGCGGCGGGCTCGAAGCGGCGCGGCATCACCAGACCGGCCACGACGAGGGCCAGCGAGGTGAGCGCGACGCCGAGGAAGACGGCGTGCAGCGCCGGGTCGAGTACGTCGACGGGGAGCCCCTCGAGGTCGACGTCCCCGGCCGCGTGCCCCGCCCCGAGCCGGGCGGCGACGACGGCGTTGGCGACCGCGCCGAAGACCGCGACGCCGACGGCGCTGCCGACCGAGCGGGCGAACATGTTGCTGCCGGTGGCGACGCCGCGGTTGCGCCAGGAGACGGCGGACTGGGCGGCGACGACGCTGGGGCTGGCGACGTAGCCCAGGCCCAGGCCGAGCACCAGGCAGCCGAGGGCGAGCAGCCACACCGGGCTGTCCGGACCGACGAGCGCGACGATCGCGGTGCCGAGGACGCCGAAGGCGGCGCCGGCGAGCAGGCAGGGCCGGAACCCGAAGCGCAGGTAGAACCGGCCCGAGGTGCTCGCCGCGATCGGCCAGCCGATGGCGAGCGCGGCGACGGCGAGACCGGCGGTGACGGCGCCCGCGCCGAGCACGCGCTGAGCGTAGACGGGGACGTAGGAGGTGACGCCGAGCATCAGCATGCCGACCACGAAGGAGCCGATGGTGGCGGCGTTGAGCACGCGGTCGCGGAAGACCCACAGCGGCAGCACGGGATCCGGTGCGCGCCGTTCGACGGCGACGAAGACCCCGAGCAGGAGGGCGGCGGCGACGAAGATCCCGACGCCGGCCGGCGAGGCCCAGTCCCAGCGGATGCCGCCCTCGAGCAGGCCGAGCAGGAGCAGGCCGGCGGCGAGGGCGAGCACGACGGCGCCGGTGACGTCGATCGGGCGCCGCTCCGCGCGGGCGTCGTGGCCGGCGGACTCGTGGAAGCGCCGGGCGAGGACGAGGGCGGCGAGCGCGCCGAGCGGCACGTTGATCCAGAAGATCCAGCGCCACGACAGCTGCTCGGAGAAGATCCCGCCCAGCGTCGGCCCGACGACCGCGGCGGTCGCCCACACGCCCGCGACGTAGCTCTGGGCGACGGCTCGCTCGGCCACGGAGTAGATGTCGCCCATGATCGTGACGGACGCGGGCTGGATCGCACCGGCGCCGAGTCCCTGCACCGCCCGGAAGACGATGAGCGCGGCCATGCTCCACGCCAGCGCGCACAGCACCGAGCCGAGCACGAACAGCCCGATCCCCAGCAGCATCAGCGGCTTGCGTCCGTAGACGTCGGCGAGCTTGCCGTAGATCGGGGTGGTCACCGCCTGCGCCAGCAGGTACGTCGAGAAGAGCCACGGGAACTGCGTGAACCCGCCCAGGTCCTCCACGATCGCCGGCACCGCGGTCGCGAGGATCGTGGTGTCGATCGCGACCAGCGCCACGCTCAGCATCACCGAGGCGAGGATCGGCCCGCGCTCGCTGCGCAGCCCCACGCTCGCTCGGCTGATCGGGGCGGCGGTCGGGGAGGTCACGTCCGGTCGCAACCTCGCCACCGCAATCGGCATTCCCCCGGCGCGGTGCGCCCGCGCGCCTAGACTCAGTCGCCATGGCGAGCCACGACACCCGGATGCTGCTGCTGGGTGCGGTCGCCCTGTTCGAGCCGGTCAACGGCTACCAGATCCGCCGTGAGCTGCTGTCCTGGCAGGTCGAGGACTGGGCCCACGTGAACCCGGGCTCGATCTACAACGGCCTGGCGACGCTCACCCGGCAGGGCCATCTCGTGCGGCACGACCTCGTCGACGGCGGTCGCCCGGTGGCGGTCTACGAGCTGACCGAGGCGGGTCGTGCGGAGCTCGAGCGGCTGGTCCGGGCGGGCCTGGAGGAGGTGAGCGTGGTGGACCGGACGGCCTTCAGCGCGGCCTTCGGGCTGGTGCCGCTCATCCCGGCGGAGCGGGCGCTGCGCTCCCTCGTCGTACGACGCACGGCGCTGGAGGAGACCGTGCGCCGGCTGGCCACGCCGACGACACCGGCGGAGGCCCCGCCGCACGCGCTGCGGGGCGTGGTGATGTGGCTGGACCTGGCGGTCGCCGAGCTGGCCTGGCTGCGGGAGACGATCGAGCTGCTGCGGCGCGACCGGCTGCGCCTCGAGCCGTGGGTCCCGCCGGCCCACGACGCGGGCTGGCAGATGGATGCCGACCGGGGTCGCTACCGCGCGCTGCTCGGCCGCTGACGTCCCCCGGGAATCGGCGTTGACCCGCCGTGTTCAATGTTGAATACTCGCGGCGTCCAGCGATGACGACGAGGGGATCGCGATGATCGAGGCACGAGGGCTCGTGCAGACCTTCCACACCGGGCAGGGCAAGCAGAAGCGCGAGGTCCACGCGGTGCGCGGCGTCGACCTGGACGTCGCCGAGGGCGAGGTCGTCGGCTTCCTGGGCCCCAACGGCGCGGGCAAGACGACCACGCTGCGGATGCTGACGACGCTGCTGCGGCCCACGGCCGGCACCGCCACCGTCGCCGGGTACGACGTCGCGACCCGCCCGGTCGACGTGCGCCGCAGCATCGGCTACTGCTCGCAGGTCGGGTCGACCTTCTCCGGCGCCTACGCCGGGGACGAGGTCGTCGACCACGGGATGCTCTACGGGATGTCGAAGAAGGCCGCCGTGGCCAAGGGCCGGGAGCTCTTCGACAAGCTGCAGCTCGACGGGCTGTGGCGGCGGATGCCGAAGAACATGTCGGGCGGGCAGAAGCGCCGCCTCGACATCGCGATGGCGCTCATCCACTCCCCCGGCCTGGTCTTCCTCGACGAGCCGACCACGGGGCTGGACCCGCAGGCGCGGATCAACCTGTGGCAGCACATCGCGGACCTGCGCGGCCGGGAGGGCGCCACGGTCTTCCTGACCACGCACTACCTCGACGAGGCGGACGCGCTGGCGGACCGGATCGTCATCATCGACCAGGGCACCATCGTCGCCAGCGACACCGCCGACAACCTCAAGGCCGCGGTCGCGGGCGACCTGGTCGACCTCGAGGTCAGCACCGACGCGCACGTCGCGGTCGCACGCGACAAGCTCGCCTCGCTCAGCCAGGAGGTCGAGGTCGAGGGCCACCACGTCCGCGGCCGGGTGGCACGGGCCGGCAAGGCCGTGCCGGGCCTGCTCCGCGACCTGGACGCCTCCGGCGTCGCCCTGGAGTCGATCGAGGTCGTCCGGCCGACCCTGGACGACGTCTTCCTCACCCTGACCGGACGCTCGCTGCGCGACGCCGAGGCCGCCGCGCAGGCCGCCGACGCCGCCCCGACCACCGAAGGAGCCGAGGCGTGACCACCTTCTTCCGCGAGTCCTGGATCGTCTTCAACCGTCAGCTGCGGATGAACCTGCGCAACCCCGCGTGGGTGATCATCGGCATGCTGCAGCCGGTCCTCTACCTGCTGCTGTTCGGCCCGCTGCTGAAGCCGGTGATCTCCCAGCTCGGCGGCAACCAGTACACCTGGTTCGTGCCCGGCATGCTCGTCCAGCTCGGCATCTTCGGCGCCTTCTTCGCCGGCTTCTCGCTCATCGGCGAGTGGCGCGAGGGCGTCATCGAGGCGGAGCGGGTCACGCCCGCCCACCGCTCCGCGCTGCTGTTCGGGCGGCTCTACCGCGACCTGCTGCAGCTGTTCGTCCAGGCGGTCATCCTCGTCGTCCTGGGCCTGGTGCTGGGCATGGACGCCTCCGTGGGCGGCATCGTCGTCGGCGTGGTGCTCACCCTGCTGCTCGGCGGCGCCTGCGCCGCGGCCTCGAACGCGCTGGCGCTCACCACGAAGAGCGAGGACGTGATGGCGCCGATCATCAACGTCGTGATGATGCCGGTGCTGCTGCTCAGCGGCATCCTGCTGCCGATGTCCTTCGGTGCGGGGTGGCTCGAGCGGCTCAGCGACTTCATGCCGATCCGCCACGTCGTGGACGCGGTGCGCGCGTCCTTCTTCGGCGACTTCGACAGCTCGATGCTGTGGGGCGTCGGCTGGACCTTCGCGCTCTTCGGGCTCGCGGTCTGGTGGGGCACCGCGGTCTTCAAGAAGGAGAACGCCTGAGCGTCGGGCTCAGTCGGACGGCTCGGCGCCCGGGAGGGCGCCGAGCCCCTTCTCGATCTGCTCGAGGTACTTCCGCAGCGGGAACACCTGCCCGTCGGCGGGCTTCTCGATCGTCACGTCGGCGTCGAAGTCGGCGAACTCGAAGTGGTCGGTCGCCGACTCCTCGATCCGCATCAGGTAGTGCGGCTCGGCCACCCGTACGTCGAGCACCTCGCTCTGCCCGCCCTCGCTCTGCTCGATGCGCACGGTCTCCTCACCGCCGACCCGCCCGGTGCCGACCCGCTCCGCCTCGGCGTTCTCGCGGCCGTCGCGCTCCAGCAGCTCGTCGAGGTCGCAGAAGGACTCGGTGCTGTCGCGCAGGCTGTTCTCCAGCACCCACTTGTCGCCGAGCACCGCCAGGATGATGGTGGTGGTGCCGGAGTCGCCGGTGGCGTTCCAGTACTCCCGGTCCGCGCGCAGGTAGACCTGGTCGGCCACCCGCCGGATCTCCGCCGTGCCGCCCGAGGCCTTCGAGGTCATCGTGCCCGTGCAGTCGCCGCGGGTGGTCGCGGTGACGTCGACGGTGAGGGTGTCGCCGTCGCGGTCCGCGAACTGACCGCGGATGCGCGCCGTCTCGACCACCGCCATGTCCTTGTCGGAGGCCCGCAGCACGTCCTTCGGCGGCAGGTCCGCGAAGCCGTCCTCGGGCGGCGCGGTGCTCCCCCCGGTCGCGAGCGCGACGCCCACGCCGACCGCGAGGGCGAGCGCCGCGGCCGTGCCGCCGATCGCCCAGCGTCGTCCGGTACGGCGCGCCGGCCGTGCCGCGAACGCCACCGGGGCGGGCGGGGGCGTCGGCGTACCGGCCGGAGGAGCGACGGGCGACGGCGAGGGCCGGTCCACCGGCCGCACCACGGTCCCGCCGCGTCCCTCCGGCACGGCCGTGCCGGGCGTGACCGGCAGCCGCAGCGCCGCCTGGAGGTCGGCACCCATCTCGGCGGCCGATGCGTAGCGCTGACCGGGCTGCTTGGCCATCGCGGTGCGCAGGATCCGGTTGGTGGCGTGCACCATCGCGCTGTCGCCGGCGAGCTGCGGCACCGGGTCGTGCCCGTGGGCGGCGACCACCTCGTGGTCGGCGCGGCGCGGGTAGGGCTGCGAGCCGGTGAGCGCGACCCAGAGCACGCAGCCGAGGGCGTAGATGTCGGTCGAGGGGCTGGCGCCGGCGCCGGCGTGCAGCTCCGGGGCCATGTACGACGGGGTGCCGGCGGTCGAGGACGTGAGGCGGGTGGCGGCGGCGTCCATCCGCCGGGCGATGCCGAAGTCGGCGAGGTAGGCGCGCAGCGCGCCCGGCCGGCGCCGGACGAGGACGTTGCCGGGCTTGATGTCGCGGTGCACGAGTCCCGCGGCGTGCGCGTCGGCGAGCCCGCTCGCGACCTGCTCGATGATCTCCAGCGCCTCGACCAGGCTGGGCGTACCGCCGGCCCGGATGAGCTGGCGCAGGTCGCCTCCGGGGACGAGCTGGCTGGCGATGTAGAGGTGCCCGTCCTCCTCGCCGTGGGCGTAGACCGCGACGACGTGCGCGGACTCGAGGGACGCCTGGGCGCGGGCCTCGCGGGTGAACCGCTCGCGGAACTCCGGGTCGTGCGCGTAGAGCGGCGCGATCACCTTGAGCGCGACCTCCCGGCCGAGGTTCTCCTCCAGGGCCCGGTAGACCACGCCCATCCCGCCCTGACCGAGCTGGTCGAGGAGCCGGAAGCGCCCGATCCGGCCACCGGGCGCGGGGTCGGGGACGGGAGGCACACGACTGTTCTACCCGACGGCGGGCGCGATCACGCCCCGCACGCGGGAGGAGAGGGCGCCGCATCCGGCTCGCCGGGCCTCGACCCCCCAGACCGGTCCCCGGTCAGTCGTCTGTCGACCCGGTGGTCGCCGGACGCGGCGCACCTCTCGCGAAGGACCGTTCCCCCACGGTTCGATCCACCGCAATTGTCAGGGCCCGTGACCGTCGCGGAAACCACAGAAATGGAGGACACGCCCCGCCGGTGGGGGTTTCGCCCTAGGGTGCGACGAATGGGGCCCCGTCGTCCGGTCGCGCGCACGTTCGGCGCCACCGTGGAGCGCGGGCTGCACGTGGCGGTCGGCGTCACGCTGCTCGTCAAGACCGCGTGCTTCGCGCTGCGGGTCGGTCCGGTCGACAGGCTCGACGAGGTCACCTCGCTGTCCGCGCTCGCGATCGTGCTCTGCGTCGGCACCGCCGGCCTGCGCTGCCTGGGCCGGGGACCGGGCGCCTTCGACGTGGTGCTGGCCACGGTGGCGATGGTCGTCGGCGCGACGATGCCGCGCGAGGACGCCCCGGTGGCGCACCTGGTCGAGCCGCTGCTCCTGGTCGTCGCGGTCCGTCAGCGGCGCCCGGCACTGCCGATGCTCGCGATCACCGCGCTGTTCGTCGGCGTGCGGTGGGCCGAGGCCGGTACGCCGGGCCTGCGCGACACGCTCGTCGAGGCGGCCTTCGTCGGGGGCACGGCGCTCGCCGCGCTCGTGCTGGCGACCGTGATGCGCGCCGCCGCGCACCGCGCCGAGGCCCGGCTGGACTCCCACCGCGAGGTCCACCGCGCGCACCTGTCGGCGGCCGAGGTGGAGACGACGTCCTTCCTGCACGACGACCTGGTGCCGACCCTGCTCGCCGTCGGCAGCATCCCCGACTCCCCCGACACGCACGCCGCGGCCAGCGCCGCCCTCGCGCGGCTCACCGGTCCCGGCCACGGCGAGGACACCGCGGACGTGGTCACCGCACTGCGCGCCGCCGCGGCCCGGGAGCCGCTGGACGTCCGGGTCGTCGCCCGCGGCCCGCGCACCCACCTCCCGGAGGCGGTGCGGGAGGCGATGGTGGGGGCGAGCGTCGAGGCGCTGCGCAACGTGGCCCGGCACAGCGGGCAGCGCGAGGCCACCGTCACCGTCGTACGACGCCCGACCGCGCTGCGGATCCGCGTCGAGGACCGCGGCAAGGGCTTCTCCGGCACGCCGGGCGTCGGCATCCGCGTGGCGATCCAGGGGCGCCTGGAGGCCATCGACGGCACCGCCCGGATCACCGGGGCACCCGGTGAGGGCACCGTGGTCGAGCTGGTGTGGCGGGCCCGCCTCGTCGCCCGGCTGCTCGGCCTGGCACCGGACCTGGACCGCCTGGTCCGGGCCGCGGTCGACGACCCGGGACGGGTGGCGCGGCAGGTGTGCGCACCGCTCGCGGCGGGGTACGTCGCGGTCGGGCTGCTGCTCGCGCGTGACGGCGCCGCGCATCCGTGGTCCTGGGCCGGGGCCGCGCTCGCCGTCGCCCTGACCCTGGGCCTGACCACCGCGATGAGCCGCGGGCCGCTGCACCCGGCGCTGCTGGTGCCGGTGGCCGTCGTCCCGGCGGTGGTGGTGGCGCTGTCCGCCGGCACCGGGTGGTGGGCCGCCTGGGTCGTCGCACTCGCCGCCCTGCCGGCCCTGGCGGTCGCCTGGGTCGTCCCGGCCCGGGTGCTCCTGCTGCTGCTCCTGCCCGGTGCGGCGGTGCTGCTGACCCAGGAGCGGACCGCCCTGCTGGCCGTGCAACCGGGCACCGCCCTCGTCGTCGGCGCCGTCGTCGCGGTCTGCCGGCACGCGGGCCGGGTGCTGACCGAGCCCGCGCGACCGGAGGCGACGGCGCACGCCGCGGCCGTGACCGCGGCCCTCGGCCCGATCCTGCGGCCGATCGTGCTCGCGCTGCGCACCGTCGGCAGCCCCGACGCACCGCGCGAGCCGGCTCCGGCGCTGCTGGCGCAGGCGGTGCGGGACTGCCTCTACCTCCCCGGTCCCGGCCACGAGGAGCTGCGCACCGAGATCGACGTGCTGCGCCGCGCTGGCATCCACGTCGACACGATCATCACCGAGCTGCCGCCCGCGACCCGCACCCTGGCCGCGGCGCTCGGCACGGTCCGGACGGCCGGGCCGACCCAGGTGACCGTCTCCGGCGGACCCGACGAGGTCACCGTGGTGGCGGTGCCGGGTCCGCCGCCCGAGCTCGCCGAACGCCTCCCCCGGCTGCTGCCGGTGGCCTGGCAGGTGACGGCCGACGCCGAGGTCTGCGTGCTCACCGGCCCGCCCGACCTCGCCACCCTCATTCGTCGAGGTGACCGTCGGCGCGTGCGCGACTGATCAGCCCGTGCACGTTGCCGATGTCGACGCCGCCCTCACGGTAGGCACGGGCCGCGCGGGAGAGGTGCTCGCGCACGGTGACCTCGCTGATGCCGAGCTGGCGGGCGACCAGCCGGTACGGCAGGCCGGTGCTCACCGAGCGCAGGATCTCGATCTGCCGCTCCGAGAGCCGGGTGCTGAGCGAGGCGTCGGTCAGCAGGGCCGCCGCGACCTGGCCGGAGCAGGCGAGCTCGCCGGCGGCGGCGTCGCGGATCGACTGCGCGATCCGCTCCACGGGGTCCACCTTGAGGATCAGTCCGGCCGCGCCCGCGGCGATCGCGCGTCGTACCGGGACGGGCTTCTCCTCGGCCGTGAACAGCAGCACCACGATGTCCAGCTCGGTGAGCCGGGCGACCGTCTCCTCGGGGTGCGGCTGGCCCGGCATGTGCAGGTCGAGCAGCACCACGTCGAGCCCGTCGGGCGCCTTGGCGAGCAGCGCGTCGACCGAGTCGGCGATCGCCACCACGGACACGTCGTTCGCCACCTGGGCGAGCGCCGCCCCCACCCCGGCGAGCACCACCGGGTGGTCGTCGATCGCACCGACCCTGATCACGGGACCAGTATGTCCACGCGTGCCTCTCCTGCGGGCGGAATCGCAGATCCCGTCCCCTCCTCGCGGAAGCCGTGGCGCTCCCACCAGCGGGCGAGCGGGGCCGGCGCCCACCAGTTCCAGCGGCCGAGCAGCTTCATCGTGGCCGGGACCAGCAGGGCTCGTACGACGGTCGCGTCGACCAGGATCGCCACCAGCATGCCGATCCCCATCATCTTCATGAAGACCACGCCGCTGAGGCTGAAGGCGCCGATGACGACCGCCAGCAGCAGCGCCGCGCTGGTGATGATGCGCCCGGTCTTCTGCACTCCGGTCTGCACCGCGAGGTCGTTGTCGCCGGTCGCGTCCCACTGCTCGCGCACCCGTGAGAGCAGGAAGACCTCGTAGTCCATCGACAGCCCGAAGAGCACGGCCAGCATGACGATGGGGTTGGTGAGGTCGAGGAAGCCCTGCGGGGTGAAGCCCAGCAGGTCCGCGAGGTGACCGTCGCTGAAGATCCACGTCACCACGCCGAAGGAGGCGGTGATCGAGAAGGCGTTCATCAGCACGGCCTTGAGCGGCAGCACCACCGAGCCGAACGCCAGGAACAGCAGCACCAGCATCACGCCGATGACGATGGCGCCCATCAGCGGCAGGTGGTCGCCGACCGAGGTCGCGAGGTCGACGGTGTCCGCGGTGAGCCCGCCGACCAGTGCCTCGGCTCCGTCGGGGGCCTCGACCGCGCGCAGGTCGCGGACCACCTGCTGGGAGGCCTCGCTCTGGCTGTTGCCCTCCCAGGCCGCGCGCAGCAGCGTGGTGCCGCCCTCGCTCGCCACCGGCCGGACGTCCACCACGCCCTCGACGGCCGAGAGCGCCGCGACGTAGGTGTCGACCGCGGTCGCGTCGGCGCCCTCGAGGAGCACGTTGGCGGTGGAGCGCTCGGCGCCGAACTCGGTGTTCAACCGCTCCGAGGCCTGGTGCGACGGCGTGTCGGCGGGCAGCACCCGGTAGTCCACGCTCCCCCACTTCACGCCGAGGAAGGGCGAGGCGACGACGAGCAGCAGGGCCACCACGCCGACGGCGACGAGCACGGGACGGCGCATCACCGCGCGGGCCAGGCGGGCCCAGCCGCCGTGGTCGCTCTCGGCACGCGGCGCCCGCTGAAGGAAGGGGATCCGCAGCGCGTCGATCCGGGTGCCGAGCAGCGCCAGCGCCGCCGGCAGGACGGTCAGCGCGGCGACCATCGCGATGAGGACCGCGGCGATGCCGCCGTAGCCGATGGACTTGAGGAAGGTCTGCGGGAACACCAGCAGCGAGCTCATCGCGGCCGCCACGGTCAGCGCGGAGAAGGCGACCGTGCGCCCGGCGGTGGCCATCGTGCGCACCAGCGCCCGCCGGGTGTCGCCGGGTGTGCGCGCGATCTCCTCGCGGAACCGGGAGACCACGAAGAGCGCGTAGTCGATCGCCAGCCCGAGGCCGAGCAGGGTGATGATGTTCGGCGCGAAGATGGAGACGTCCACCAGCTCGTTGAGCCCGGCGACCGTGGCCCGGGCGCCGACGACCGCCACCACCCCGACGAGCACCGGCATCAGCGCGGCGACGACGCTGCGGAAGATGATGAGCGAGAGCAGCAGCACGACCGGCATCGAGACCAGCTCGGCCCGCAGCAGGTCGGCCTTGGTCTCCTCGTTGACGTCGACGTAGACGGCGTAGGGACCGGCGAGGTCGGTCTCCAGGGTGCTCGCCTCGACCGCCGGCTCCATCCGCTCGAAGGCGGCGCCGAAGTCGTCCTGGCTCTCACCGACGAAGGAGACGTACACCGCGGTCGCGTGGCCGTCGCGGCTGAGCATCGCGGGATCCTCGGCGTCGTACCAGGTCTGGGCGGCGGCGATGGTGTCCTCGGGCACCGCGGCGAGCGTCCGCTCGACCTCCGCGCGGAAGGCCGGGGCGGCGACCTCCTCGTCGGGGCTGGAGAAGATCAGGATCGCGTCGACCGAGCGGTTGCCGAAGGTGGCCCGCTCCTGCGCGAGCTCGCGCGCCGCCTCGCTGCCCGGGTCGTCGAAGCCGCCGGCGTCGAGCCGGTCCTCGAGCCCGATCCCGGCGACGGCGGCCGCCGCGGTCAGGCCGAGCCCGACGAGCAGCACCACGACCGCCCGGCGTACGACGAGAGCGCCCCATCGCTCGACCATCGGCATGTCCCCTGCCTGTCAGTGAAACTCCGTCAGTTTCGTTAACGCCGTTAACCGTAAACGGTGTAAACTTCCGGCGTCAAGTGATCTCGGACCCACCGTCGAGGAGTCTCGTGCCCCATCTCCCCGCACCCGCCACCCGTCGCGAACGCCAGCGGGAGGCGACGTACGACGAGATCGTGACCGTCTCCGCGCAGCTGCTCGCCGAGGGCGCCGACCTGTCCCTGCGTGCCGTGGCCGGACGGATGGGGATGACCGCGCCGGCGCTGTACCGCTACGTCGAGAGCTACCAGCAGCTCGTCGACCTCGTCGCCTTCGAGCTCGACCGGGCGGCGACCGCGACCTGGCGCGCGGCGGCCGAGCGCTTCCCGGCCGACGACCCCGCCGCCCGGCTCCTCGTGGCGTGCGTGCGCTTCCGCCAGTGGGCGCTCGCCCAGCCGCGGGAGTTCGCACTGGTCTTCGCCAACCCGATCGCCGAGGGCGACACGCACCGGCGCGAGCTGCTCACGGTCTCGACGTCCGGGCACTACTTCACCGACCTGCTGGGGGAGATCTGGGAGCGGACCCGGTTCCCCTACCCGCGCCTCGACGAGCTCGACCCGGTCATCCGCGAGGCCGTGCTCGAACCCCTCATCCCGGCCAAGGCCGACCACATCCCCGCCGAGGAGCGCGGGCTGCTGTGGATCTACATGCGCGCCTGGTCCGCGCTCTACGGCGTGGTCACCCTGGAGTCCACCGGGCACTGCGACCCGCGGGTCATCGCCTCCGGCCAGCTGTTCCGGGCCACGCTGCTCGACTGGCTGACGCCGCTCGGGCTCGACACGGACCGCCCGCGGCTGACCGCGATCCTCGACGAGGAGCTGGCCCGGCGCTGACCCGTCAGGTCGTGCGGCGGCCGAGGCCGCCGAAGTCGAACACGTCCGCGGCCGCCGGCGCCTCGACCTCGACCTCCTCGTCGAAGCGGTTGAAGACGACGGTGCTCTCCCCCGGCATGTCCATCTTCACCAGGTGGTGCGGCGCGGCGGCGGCGACGTAGACATGGCCGTGACCGCCGTCGGAGTCGTCGGTGATGGCGATCTTGAGGACCTCGATGCCGTCGATCTCGGTGGTGCCGACCACCGTGTCGTCGTCGTCGGCCACGTCGGCCACACCCAGGTCCGCCATCAGCCCCTCGATGTCACACATCTCCTGGAGGCTGGTGTCGGGCTCGTCGGAGTTGGTCGCCCACCGGTCGCCGACGAGGTCGCGGGCCGCGGCACCGGCCTCCGCGCCGCCCTGGGACACCCAGAACTCCTCGTCCGCCTTGAAGTACGTCGTGCCGTCGACGACCCGGATCCGGACCTGCCCCGATCCGGCCAGCTCGATGGTGCCCTCGCACGTGCTTCCGCTCACCGCCAGGTCCATGCGCAGGACCTCGCCGTCCCGTGTCGCGTTGCCGGCGATGTGGACCGACGCGAGGTCCCTCATCGCGGCGACGGCGTCCTCGCGGATCTGCGCGACCGGGGTGTCGGCGTACAGCCAGGGCGCCGGCTCGAGGCGTCCGGCCCGGGCGTCCTCGGCGCACCCGGCCAGGAGACCGGCGAGGAGCGCGGCCAGGGACGCCACGACCAGCGCGCGGACCGCGGCGGGCCTCCGGCTCACCCGAGGTCCTTGAGGTCGAACGCCTCGTTCCCGCGCGGCCTCGGCACGGCGACGGGCTTGTCGAACGCCCCGAAGCTGAGCTGGGCCTCCCCCGGCGCCGCGAGCCGGATCACGTGGTGCGGCGCGGCGGTGGCGACGTAGGCGTGGGCCTTGTCGCTCTTGCGGGTGGAGAACCGCACGTCGACCACCTCCACGGCACCGATCTCCCGGGTGCCGACGACCTCGGCCGAGGCGCTCATGCTGTCCGCGTCGATGTCGTCGAGCACGGTGTCGAGGTCGCACAGGTCGGTGAAGCCGCCGGGATCGGTGGAGTCGTAGACCCAGCGGTCGCCGACCTTGTCGAGGACGAAGCGCAGGGCCGCCTCGTCGCCGCCGGACTGCGAGCGCCAGAACCGGTCGTCGGCCTTGAAGTAGGACACCCCGTCGACCACGCGCAGCTTGAGCGAGCCCTGGCCCTTGATCCGCAGGTTGCCGCGGCAGTCGCCCGAGGCGTCGACGCGCAGGTCGACGACCATGTCGCCCTCCTTGTCGAGGATGGTGCCCTTCATCCGCACGGCCGACAGCTCGCCGGTCGCCGCCTCGGCCTCGCGGAGGATCTGGTCCGCGTCGCGCTCGGCGAAGGGGCCGTCGTCGTCGCCACCGCACGCCGCCAGGCCGGGAGCGGCGAGCAGGAGGAGGGGAAGCAGCAGTGCACGGCCCGAGATCATGGGAGGAACAGTAATACGGCGCGGGCGGATCTGGGCATCACGCCCAGAGCACCTCCCGCGTCCACACCGGCACCAGGTCGCCGGCGCGGCCCTGCCGGGACTCGTGGAAGAAGTGGCTGCCCTCGCTGGGCTCGAGGTTGAGCTCCAGGGTCCGCGCGCCATGGCGGCGGGCGTGCTGGACGAAGCCGGCCGCGGGGTAGACCGCACCCGACGTGCCGATGGAGACGAACTGACTCGCCTCCGAGAGCGCGTCGACGATCCGGTCCATCTCGTAGGGCACCTCGCCGAACCACACCACGTCCGGGCGCAGCGCGTGCGCGCCGCACCCCGGGCAGGCCGGCTCGTCGAGGAGCGGGCCGTCCCACGGCGAGGCGACCCCGCAGGCGGCGCACAGCGCCTTTCGCAGCTCGCCGTGCATGTGGACCACGTTGCGGGAGCCGGCCCGCTCGTGGAGGTCGTCGATGTTCTGGGTGACCACGAGCAGCGCGTCGCCCATGGTCTGCTCGAGCTCGGCCAGCGCCCGGTGGGCCGCGTTCGGCTCGACCGTCGCGAGCGCGGCGCGGCGCTCGTCGTAGAAGCGCTGGACCGTCGCCCGGTCCCGCTCGAAGCCCTCGGGGGTCGCCACGTCCTCGACGTGATGGCCCTCCCAGAGCCCGTCGGCGTCGCGGAAGGTCGGCACCCCGCTCTCCGCGGAGATGCCGGCACCGGTCAGGACGACGATCTGGGGCACGTCCGGAGGCTACTCGCCCCGCCGGTGACGACCGTCACCGATGCCCGCCATCCGGCCCCGCCCGGGAGCAGGGCCGGACGGCGTCACCGGGTCACTGGTTGTCGAGCGGCAGGCCGGGCGGGTTGACCTCGGCCTTCTCGACCGCCTCGTTGGCGAGGTTGTACGTCGCCAGCCACTTCTCGTACTGGCCGTTCTCGATCAGGTAGTTGATCGCCGCGGCGACCGCCTCGACGAGACCGGCGTCCTTCTTCGTGGTCGCGGCGATGAGGCCCTGCAGCGAGCTGCCGGCGCCGGAGTAGGTCCCGGCGGTGCGGAACTTGTCGCCCGTCTGCGACTCCTGGTAGGCGATGCCGGGGTTCGGGCCGAAGTAGGCGTCGATCTGCCCGGACTCGAGCGCGGTCCAGTGGGAGGCGTTGTCGGCGAAGTACTTGATGTCGATGCCCTTCTTGCCCGCCTTCTTCAGGGCGTCGCTGAACTCCACCAGGATCTTCTCCTGGTTGGTGCCGGCGCTCACCGCGATCGTGAGACCGTCGAGCACGGCCGGGTCGCCGGTGAACTCCAGGTCGTTGTCGCCCTTCACCGCGAAGGCCACGTTGTCCTTGCGGTAGGACGCGAAGTCGTAGGTCTCCTTGCGCTTCTCGGTGTCGGTGATGTTGGAGAAGCCGACGTTCGTGGCGCCGCTGTCGATGCCGACGAAGAGGTTGTCCCAGGTGGCGTTGACGACCTCGGGCTGGAGGCCGAGCACGCCCGCGACGAGCCGGCCGAGGTCGGGCTCGGCCCCGGTGATGGTCTCGTCGTCGTCGCCGACGTAGGCCAGGGGCGGGAAGCCGTCGGGCAGCGAGCCGACGCCGATGACGAGCTTGCCGCTGTCGAGGATCGCCTTCGGCACCTGCTTGCGGATGTCCTCCTGGACGGGGACCTCGATGGTGGTCTCCTCGAAGTCGCCGGCCGCCGCGGCGATGGTGACCTTGCCGTCCTCGTTGCTGCCGGACGCCTTGCTGTCGTCGCTGCCGCAGGCGGTGAGGCCCAACGCCAGCAGGGATGCGGCAGTGGCTGCGACGAGGCCGCGGCCGAAGGGACGGACGGAAGACATGGATTCTCCTTGGGTTGGCCGCCGGCGTGGGTGCCGGCGGGGTACGGGTGGAACCAAGGTCAGAGGACCTTGCCGAGAAACTCGCGGGTGCGGGCGTGCTGCGGGCGGTCGATCACCCGGGACGGCGGGCCCTGCTCGACGACGACACCGCCGTCGATGAAGACCACGTGGTCGGCGACCTCCCGGGCGAAGCCGATCTCGTGGGAGACCACGACGAGCGTCGTCCCGTCCTGGGCCAGCTGCTTGATGACCGACAGCACCTCGCCCACCAGCTCGGGGTCGAGCGCCGAGGTCGGCTCGTCGAAGAGCAGCAGGTCGGGCTCCAGCGCCAGCGCCCGCGCGATCGCGACGCGCTGCTGCTGGCCACCCGAGAGCTGCCGGGGGTACGCCGCCCCGCGCTCACCCAGGCCGACCCGCTCCAGCAGGCGGCGGGCCTGCGCCCGGGCCTCGGCGGGTGCGGCCCGCTTGTGCGCGAGCAGGGGCTCGGCGACGTTCTCCTCGGCGGTGAGGTTCGGGAAGAGGTTGAAGCTCTGCGCGACGAACCCGATCCGGGCGCGCTGGCGGCGCACGGCCTTCGCGGGCAGCTCCTGGAGCCGGCCGCGGTGCTCGCGGACGCCGACCAGCTCGCCGTGCACCGCGACGTAGCCGAGGTCGAGGGGCTCGAGGTGGTTGATCGCCCGCAGCAGCGTGGACTTGCCGGAGCCGGACGGGCCGAGGATGACAGTGACGCCGCCGACGGGCAGCGACAGGTCGATCCCCTTGATGACCTCGGTGCCCGCGAAGGCCTTGTGGGCGTTGCGGATCTCGACGGCGGGGGCGCGGTCGAGGGCGACGAGACCGGTCATGCGCGGGCCTCCTTCAGGCGCAGGCGGCCGGCGGCGAGGGCGCCGCGCAGTCGTTGGAACGGGGTGGGCGGCAGGGTGCGGACGGCTCCGCGCGCGAAGTAGCGCTCGACGTAGTACTGGATGACGGAGAGGACGGCGGCGATGACGAGGTACCACGCCGAGCCGGCCAGCAGGATCGGGATGATGTCGCCGGGCAGCCGCGCCTTGATGATGTTGACGACGCCGAAGAGGTCCTGCAGCGAGACGAAGTAGACCAGCGAGCTCATCTTCACCAGCCCGATCAGCTGGTTGACGTAGCCCGGCACGATCGAGCGCAGCGCCTGCGGCAGCACGACCCGGCGCAGCCGCCGCCAGGGCGAGAGCCCCAGTGCGTTCGCCGCCTCGACCTGGCCCTGGTCGACGGAGAGGATGCCGCCACGGATCAGCTCCGCGGCGTACGCCGCCTCGTTGATCGCCAGGCCCGCGACGCCGGCGACCATCGGCGCCAGCAGCAGCGGGGTCTCGTGGCTGAAGAGCGCCGGGAGCAGCGGCAGCTTGAGCGCGAGCGTGGGGAAGAACTGCGAGAGGTTGTAGATGATGATGAACAGCACCGTGATCGGCAGGGACCGGAAGAACCAGATGTAGAGCCAGGCCAGGCCGTTGAAGAGCGGGTTCCTCGAGAGCCGGGCCAGCGCCAGGACCGTGCCGAACAGGAAGCCCAGCACCGCCGAGTAGAGCGTGAGCTCCAGGGTCAGGCGCAGGCCGTCGAGGATCGCGGGGCGGGTGAAGAAGCCGCCGAAGTCGCCCCACTGGTAGTTCGCGTTGCCGGCGATGTCGAGCACCAGCGAGGCGAGCAGGAGCACGATGACAGTGGTGGAGAGCCACCGGAACACGTGGCGGCGGGGCAGGACGCGCTTGGTCGCCAGCTCGGGCGGCACCACGTCGGGTGTCGTCAGGCCGGCGGCCGGCACGGCCACGGGGAAGCTGCTCATGGCGGTCCTCTCGGTCGGTAAGGCAATATTGGACTATGACTACTGAGTTAGTCGAGATTCTCGACAATCCTGCCTGGCACTCGCTCACCGGTCCGCATGCCGGACTCGGCGAGGGCGACGGGCTGGCCCGTCGCTACCGCCGCGACATCTCCGTCTTCCACGCGCTGGCCGACGTGCGGGACCCGCTGGCGTGGGCCGACCTCGCCGCTCTCGCCGGGCCCGGCGGGGAGGTCACCATCAGCGGGGACGACGCCGCTCCCCCGCCGGGCTGGACCCTCGTCGCCGGAGGGACCGGCGTCCAGCTCGTCGAGACCCCGGCCGTCTCGCCGCGCCGCGACCCCGAGGCCGAGGTGCTCGACAGCACGGATCCGGCCGTCGTCGCCGAGATGCTCGCCCTGGTCGAGCGCAACCAGCCCGGCCCCTTCCTCAGCGGTACGCCGAAGATGGGCACCTATCTCGGCATCCGCCGTGCCGGCCGGCTGATCGCGATGGCCGGCGAGCGGGTGCACCCCGAGGGCTGGACCGAGATCAGCGCGGTGTGCACCGACCCCGAGTTCCGGGGGCAGGGCCTCGCCGGCAGCCTGGTCCGTTCGGTCACGGCGGGCATCCACGCCCGGGGCGAGCGGGCCCTGATGCACGCCGCGGCGACCAACACCGGCGCCATCTCCGTCTACCTCGGCCTCGGCTTCGCGCTGCGCCGGCACACCACCTTCCGGCTGCTGCGGGCACCGGGCGACGCGACGGGCCCCCACCCGCTCGAGGTGGAGGCCCGTCAGCCGGCGTGAGCCGGCTCAGTGGAAGGTGTCGGCGGCGTTCTTGTTCGTGACGGCGACGTCGATGTTGTCCACGTCCACGTCGTCGCGGTGGGCGCTGTCGTGCTCCACGGCGTCCTTCACCGCGAAGGTGTCCTTGCCCAGGCCACCGACGAGGTGGTCGTAGGCCGGACTCGCCTCGTGCGACTCCAGGGCGTCGTCGCCGGCCTGGCCCTCGACCCAGTCGACGCCCTCGTAGCCGTTGAGGTAGTCGTTGCCGTCGCCGCCGTAGAGCTCGTCGGAGCCGTCGGGCACGCTGGGCCCGGCGTGGCTGTAGAGGACGTCCTTGCCCTCCTCGCCGCGCAGGACGTCGTCGCCGGCGCCACCGTTGATCGTGTCGTTCTCGGTGCCGGCCATGACGAAGTCGTCGCCCGCCTCGCCCTGGACCTGGTCGTTGCCGCTGCCGGTGAGGATCTCGTCGTCCCCCGCGCCGCCGTACACGGTGTCGGCGCCGGTGCCGGACAGCACCTCGTCGTCACCACCGAGGGCGAAGATCGTGTCGTTGCCGGAGGTGCCGATGATCCTGTCGGCGCAGGCGGTGCCGTACGTCGTGACGCCGGGCTTGGCGAAGACGAGCGTCGGGGTGTCGCCGCAGACGGGGCCGGCCTGGGCCGGCGTACCGGTGGCGGCGAGGCCGGCGACGGCGGCCGTCCCGGCGAGGGCGAGCTGGGCGATGCGAAGGGTGATGGTCATGGCGTGTCCTCAGGGTGGGTGGTCTGCCCCGGACGGCGCCGGGCTCACGGGTAGGAGCACCGGCGGGTCGCGACCTTGCAGGAATTCCGCGATGAGTACGACGACTCACGTGCGCCCCGGCGCCCCCTGGAACGGTGGAGCCATGAAGTCGCCGCTGCTGCTCGCCCTGACCACCTGCGCCGCCCTCCCCCTGCTGGCCGGGTGCGCCGACACCAGCCACGCGAGCGAGGCCGACGACCTGCGCGAGCGGCTCGCCGCCCTGCCCGACGTCGCGTCGGCGACGCTCGACTACACCGCGCCCGTCACCCTCGACTCCGGCAAGCTCGACCTGGCGGTCGCGATGGCCGGCACCGACCCGGAGGCCGTGCTCGCGGTCGTCACCACGACCTACGACGCCTTCGTCGGCACCCACCACGGCGAGGAGGGCGACCTCGAGGTCACCTGGGGCACCGACGCCCTGCACCTGCGCAGCTTCGAGCCCGACGCGAAGCCCGCGGACGTGCGTGCGGCCGTCGAGGACGCGCTGCGCGTGCTGGACCACGAGTCCGGGCGGGCCGACGTCACCACCCAGGACGTCGAGGCGGCCCCCCACGTGCGGACCCGCCTCACCGTCACCACCCGCGGGACCGGCGCCGAGGACCTGGTCGCCGCGCTGCCCGGGCTGGACCGGCGCTACGGCTCCCTGACGAACGCCGACTGGACCGTCGAGGCCGGCGGCTGGAGCCTCACCTCCAGCGGCGGCCTGCCGCAGCAGGACCAGCTGGCGCTGTTCGACCGGCTCCGCGCCGGCCTGCCCGCGGGCGCCACGATCGCGCTGGGCGACGACGCGTGGGCCAGCCTCCTGCTCCCCGTCGGTACGACGCCGGAGGCCGCCTCGAGGGTCGTCGACCGGCAGCTCGCCCTCCTCGGCGGCGCCGGCCGGGCGTCGTACGACGTGCAGGTGGGTGACGGCTTCGCGGCCTCGATCGTCGACGGGGAGTGCACGTTCGACACCGGTGCCCTCGGCGCGCGGCTGCGGCAGGAGCACGGCGCCGCGTGCCGGAAGGTCGCCGACCCGGCCGAGTGAGAGCTCAGCGCACCCGCACGACCAGCATCCCGTCGTGCCCGCGGGCGCCGACGGTCTGGAACACCACGCCGTCCACGGCCCGCGAGCGGCCGACCATCTCCAGCACCTCGCGGGTCGCCGCGACGGCGGGGTTGGTGGTGGCGTCGTCGCTGACCTCGCCTCGCCGTACGACGTTGTCGAGCACGAACACGCTGCCGGAGCGGGCCAGGCGCAGGCAGCCCTCCAGGTAGGCGACGTTGTTGTGCTGGTCGGCATCGACGAAGAAGAAGTCGAACGGCGCCGGCTCCTCCTCCGCGAGCCGGGCGAGCTCGTCGGCGGCGTTGCCGAGACGGATCTCGACGCGGTCGTCCAGGCCGGCGGCGGCCACGCTGGTGCGGGCCACGTCGGTGTGCAGCGGGTTGTTGTCGATGGTCAGCATCCGGCCGCCCGCGGGCAGCGCCTTCGCGAGCCACAGGGTGCTGTAGCCGCCGAGGCAGCCGACCTCCAGGATGCGGCGGGCGCCCGCGATCGAGGCCAGCAGGTGGAGCTGCTGGCCCTGGAGGGTGGAGACCGCGATGTCGGGCAGGCCGGCGTCGGCGCTGACACGGCGGGCGTGCTCGAGGTCGGCGTCGCCCACGCGCAGCCGGTCGACGAGGTAGGACTCGGTGCGCTCCCAGACGGCGCTGCTCACGAGACGACCGCCCCCACGTGACGGGTCTCGCTCGTGGCTCCGCCGGTGAGCTGGTCGGCCCAGAAGTGGCGGGAGTACATCCGCCGCCAGACATCCATCATGTGGTCCAGGGCGCTGATCTCGACCGGGCTGAGGTCGGGGTGCCAGAAGTCCAGCAGCAGCACGGTGCGCCGCTCCGGGCCGCGGTTGCGGACCTCGTGGTCGTAGGAGTCGTCGAACACGATGGCCTTGCCCTCCACCCAGGAGCGCCACTCGTCGTGCACGCGGATGGAGGAGCCCTCGGTGGCGACCAGCGAGAGGTGGCAGCGCAGGTGGGCGTTGGTGAAGCCGGAGTGCGGCGCGATGTCGGTCTCGCCCTCGATGGAGGAGAAGTACGTCATCCCGCAGCTCGCCTCGCCCGGCACCGCGCGCAGGGCATCGACGGTGCGCGGGAAGAACGCGCGGACGTCGTCCTGCGCCTTGCCGATGCAGGTGAGGTACAGGGCGCGCCAGGCGTCCTGGGGCGCGAGGCCGGTCGGGTGCGAGACCGAGCGGTCCTCCCGGGCGCGGTACGCCGTCAGCTCGGCCCGGATGTCCGGTGCCGCGGCCTCCAGCCGGTCGAGCCACGGGAACGACGACCGGTCGTCCCACCACGGCGTGGACCGCAGGCCGGGGAAGTAGACCTCGGGCGACTGCCCGTCCGCGTGCTCCGCGACCCTGCCCTCGGCGGAGATCCGCAGGCCCTCCGCGATCCGCGCGACGGCGTCACGCTCGACGCCCGTGCGCTCGATCCACGCGTCGAGCTCGGCCGGTCCCTGGGTGATCCACAGGTCTTCCATGTTCCTTCTCCTGTCAGTTGCGGTGCTCGGAGGCCGGGGCCGACGACACCAGGAAGGGCGCCAGCCGCTCGGCACGGGAGGTCTCGTCCGGCCGGGCCGAGGAGGTCAGCGCGGTGCCGACGAAGCCGGTCATGGTCCAGCGCAGGTGCTCCCCCGCCGTCCGGTCCACGCGGTGGATGCAGTGACTCGTGCCCTCCTGGACGATGACCAGGCGGTTCGGGCGGGGCACCACGGCGACGAGCGCGTCCGGGGTGGCCGCCACCTGGTGCTCGACGGCCGCGAACGGCGAGAGCCCCGCCGGCGCCGGCGGGAGGTCCGCCGGGTCGCGGTCGAGCAGCAGCAGCTCCCCGCCCCACGACGGCATCCAGGTGTCGTGCAGGAACAGGATGAACTCGCCGCGCCGGTCGGCGCGGGCGTCGTTGTGCCACCCGAGCCGGCTGCCGGCGGCGTAGCGCCAGAAGCCCAGGCCCACCATCGCCCAGTCGACGTCCCCGCGCCCGACCAGGTCGGGGTGGCGGTCCAGCTCCTCGACGACGGAGCGGTAGGCCGCCGGCGGCGTCGGGCCCGGGCCGGCCTCCTGGAGCACCTCCTGACGCCACAGCACCGCGCCGCGGGAGCGCTCCGCCTCGCCGTCGGCCGCCGCGTCGATGACGCTGGCGCGGCGCTCGTAGGGCAGCCCGGCGGCGAGCGCGCGCAGGGCGACCAGCTCGTCCTCGGGGAGGAAGTCGTCGATGATGCGGAACCGGCGCCCGCGGGTGAGCGTGCTCATGCTGTCTCCTCGATGGGTCGGACCGGCCGGTCGGCCGGTACGGAGGTCGCCTGCGCCACGAGCGCCGCCAGTCCGCGGGGGGTGCCCCCGGACGACGTCGTGCCGTCGTCGTCGAGCTCGGTGGCCAGGCTCTCCTCGAGCTCGGTGAGGACCGCCATCCAGCTCAGCGAGTCGATGCCGAGCTCGGCGAAGGGCGTGTCCAGGTCGGCCTCGTCGCCCCCGGCCAGTGCCCGCAGGCGGGCCCGGGCGTCCTCGTCCAGGCCGGCCCGGCGCTCGGGGACGAGGCACGCCGCGATGACGAGGCCGAGCGCGCGGTGCCGGGCGGGTGCGCTGAGGTCAGGAGACACCGGACGCCACCCACCTCTCCAGAGCCGGGCGGTCGAGCTTGCCGAGGACGGTGCGCGGCAGGGCGTCGAGCGCGCGCAGCTGGACGACGAGGTCCCGGTCGCCGTGGGCGGCCAGCGCGCGTCGTACGGCGTCGGGGTCGACGGTGGCGCCGGCGGTCACGACCGTGAGGTCCTCGACACCGGTCCAGCCCGGCCGGCGGGTCACCACCACCGTGGCCTCCTCGACACCGGCGACGTCGGCGACGGCCGCGAGCAGGGGGGCCGGGTCCACGAACCGCCCGTTGAGCCGCACCGGCCCGCTCCGGCGGCGCAGCCACCGCACCGTCCCGTCGGGCGAGCGGTCGACGACGTCGCCCGTGCGCCAGTCGGTGGACGCGGGGGCGTCCTGGCCGACGTAGCCGAGGACGGGGGCGGCGAGGCGCAGCACCAGCTCGCCCTGCGCGCCGAGGTCCGGCGCCAGCACCTCGACGCCGGCGACCGGGCGGCCGATGCCGTCGGTGCCGAGGAAGGTGCCCCCGGTCTCGGTGGAGCCGTAGCCGCGGACGGCGCGCACGCCGAAGCGTTCGAGGAGCGCACTGTCGAGGTCGTCCGGCACGGCTCCCGCGCCGACGAGCACCGCACGGGGGCGGTGGGGGCCGGTGCGGGCGGTGCGCGCCACCAGCGCCGCTGCCGACGGGGTCACGGCCAGGAGGTCGACCCGGCCGCCGTCGAGGTCGCCCGCGACACCACGCGGGCGGACCATCGGCCGCGCGTCGACCGAGCACCCGGCCAGCAGGCCCGCGAGCGCCACCCCGCACCCGAACGAGTGCGTCGTGGGCACCGGCACCCGGACCCGCTCACCCGCGCGCAGATCGAGACCCGCCTGGTAGCCAGCCGCCTCGACCACCAGGCTGTCCGCGCTTCGTACGACGCCGCGGCTGGTCCCGGTCGAGCCCGAGGTCTCCTGCAGGACCGCCGCCGTGTCGGGGACCAGGTCCGGGTCGGGCTCCGGCGCGCCGCCGCTGCTCAGCCACGCGACCGCGCCGAGGCTCCAGCAGGCGAGCACGTCGACCAGCTCCTGGCCGTCGGGCCGTGGCTCGATGCGGTGCAGCCGGCCGCTCGTCCCGTGGGCACCGCCGGCGGCGAGCTGGTCCGCGCGACGGCGGACGAGGTCGGCGAGCGGCGCACCCGTCGCGGTGTCCCCGCCCCGGGCGAGCACCTCGGCGGCCAACGCGCTGCGCGGGTCAGGCATGGGCCCTGCTCCCCGCCTCCGCGGCCGCCGGGGTGGAGGCCTCGATGATCCGGTCGATGCCCAGGATCGGCACCACCGTGACGCAGGTGCCGACCACGCCGACCCACATCGCCGGGACGACGCCGATGCCGGAGGCCAGCCAGCCGGCCGTCACGGCGGCCGCGGGCATGCAGCCCCACACGACGAACCGGATCGACGACGTCATCCGGCCCAGCAGCCGGGGCGGGCACACCCGCTGCCGGGTGCTGACCTGGGTGATGTTGAACTGCACCGCCCCGAAGGTCATCCCGACCTGCGCCAGCGCCAGCACCCCGATCGCCGCGGCGGCGCCCCCGGGCACGGACGAGGCCAGGGGGAACAGGGCCGTCGACGCGGCGGCCAGGCACAGCCCGGCACCCATGGTCGTCCCGGCCCGCAGGCGGCGGCGGACGCGGGGCAGCGCGGCGGCGCCGGCGATCCCGCCGACCGTGCCGATGCCCAGCACGATGCCCATGGCCGCCGGGTCCAGGTCCAGCTCGCGCAGGATCAGCAGCGGCAGCAGGGTCATGATGATGGTGGCGAAGAAGTTGGAGACCCCGGTGGTCAGCACCAGGCGGCGCAGCACCGGCTGGGAGAGCACGAAGCCGACCCCCTCCCGCACGTCCTGGGCGATCGACGTCGGCGCCTCGGGCGCGACCCGCCGCTCCTTGTCGCGGACCGTGCCGAGCAGCAGCGCGCAGACGAGGTACGCCGCGGCGTCGACAGCCAGCAGCAGCGGCGCGCTGACCACCTTCACCAGGCCACCCGCCAGCGCGGGGCCGGCCGACGCGGCGACCTGGGCCGAGCCCTCCAGCCGTGCGTTCGCGCCCTCGATCTCGTCGTCCTCCACGAGGAAGGGGACCAGCGACTGGTAGGCCACGTCGAAGAACACCGACGCCACGCCGACGACCAGCCCGACGACGTACATCCAGGTCAGGCTGAGTGCGTCGGCCAGCCACAGCGCGGGGACCGTGGACAGCACCACGGCGCGCACCCAGGCCGAGCGGATCATCGTGCGGCGCTTGCTCCAGCGGTCGACCCAGGCGCCCGCCGGCAGGCCCACGAGCAGGTAGCAGACCGTCAGCGACGCGGTGAGGTAGCCGACCTCGGCCGGTCCGGCGTCGAGCACCTCGATGGCGACCACCGGCATCGCGACCAGGCCGAAGCGCTGGCCCAGCTGCGAGGCGGTCTGCGCCGTCCAGAAGCGGACGAACGCGCCGGAGCGAGGTGCGGCGGTGCTCATCGGGCAGCCGTGCGCAGCGCCGGGAGGCTGTCGAGGAAGGTGGAGCCGCGGAAGGTGAGCCCGGCGGAGCCGGCGATCTGGCGGACGTGGTCGAGGCGGACGATGAAGCGGTCCTTGCCGTAGATCAGGTAGCGGCTCTGGTCGCTCGGCGCGGAGAAGTTCACCGTCATCACGTTGGCGCCCGCCATCAGGCCTCGCGCCTGACCGCCGCCGTCGGCCTTCTCCAGGGCGCTGACCGAGGGGATCAGCAGGTGCGGGTAGAGGATGCGCAGCACCGCGATGACGTTCAGCGCGAGCTCCGGGTCGCCGGTCGCGGCCTGGGCGAGCGGGGTGTCCGGCGCGGGGATGAACGGGCTCACGCTGCACATGTCGGCGTCGAGCTCACCGGCGAGCAGGATGTCGTCGACGATGCTGTCGAGGCTCTGGCCGGGCAGGCTCGAGATCAGGCCGGTCCCCACCCGGAAGCCGAGGTCCTTCAACGTCCGGAAGCAGTCCAGGCGCTCCTCCAGCGACTCGTGGCGGATGATCCGGTGCAGGTCCGGGTCGCTGGTCTCGTGCTTGATGATGTAGCTGGTGGCACCCGCGGACCGCAGCCGGGCGTACTGCTCGCGGCGCAGGTTGCCGACGTTGACGAGCACCTCGACCTGGCCGTCGTACAGGTCGAGGATGCGGGGGATCGCCTCCTCCAGCAGGGGCAGGAGGGTCGGCGTCTCGCCGCCCTGGAGCAGCACGATGTCGATGCCGGCGTCCCGGATGGCCCGGGCACGCTCGACGAGGTCCTCGACGTCGATCACGTAGCGGTCGTTGTCGGCGACGTTGTCGCGGCGCATCGGGCAGTAGTCGCAGTTGACCCGGCACACGTTGGTCAGCTCGACCACCCCGCGCAGCACCGCCACCGGGCCCCACGCGTCGTCGCGCGCGGCCCGGCTCGCGGCGAACAGCGCCTCCTGCTCGGCCCCGCGGGCCTCGAGCATCCGCAGGATCGTGTCGCGGTCCGTCATCGTCGGTCTCCTTCAGGTCGGCAGGTCAGGTCGATGTCGACCGCGAACGTGGCCGCCGGGCCGCCGGCACCCCCGTCGGCGGACCACGAGCGCAGCAGCGTGACGGGGTCGGGCCGGAACTCCACGACGTGCCGGCGCCCGTCCACCAGCAGGTCCACCGGGCCGGGTACGACGAGCGTCTCGGCGAGGTGCACCCGCAGCGCGGCGGCCCCGGAGGTCTCCACCCGGATCGCCCGCGGTCCGACGACCTCGGCGACCACCCGCGCCGGGGCGCCCGGCGCGATCCCGGACAGCGCCACCCAGTGCGCGCGGCCGTGGTCGTCCGCGACCGCCCGGTGCTCCACCCGCAGCGGCCAGCGCGGACGGGACGCGGCGGCGGTGATCCGCGCGGCGAGCGCGGCGAGCTGCGGGCTCCCGGGCACCAGCCCGAGGCTGTCCCACCCGTGCTCGCCGTCGGGGACGTCGAGGAGCGCGGCGTCGGCGTGGCCGCGGGCACGGAGCCGGTGCAGGGCGTCCTGGGCGAGGCGGGGCGGCACCTGCGCGTCCCGGGAGCCGTGCACGAGCGTCATCGGGAGGGTGTCCAGGTTCGGCAGCAGGGCGTCGATGCTCGCGTCGCGGCCGAAGACCTCCCACATCGAGGGCGCGCCGTTGACGACGACGACGGCGGCCACCTGCCAGCCGCGGCGCAGGGCGAGGTTCCACACCGCGATCCCGCCCATGGAGGTGCCGAGGAGGACCGCCTCACCGGTGTGCGCACCCACCGCGGCGCAGCCACGGCGCAGCGCGGCCATCGCCGCCTCGTCGGGGCCGTAGGTCCACCGGTGGCCGCGGAAGCGGCGGCCCAGCAGGCCGGACAGGTCCAGGTTGGCCTCGCCGTCACGCTGGGCGGTCGCCGTCGGGCACACCGCGACCATGCCGCAGGCCTCGGCGAGCGGGCGCACCTGGCGCGCGAAGGTCTCCCCGTCCGAGCCCGCTCCGTGGAGGGCGAGCAGCACGGACGGCCCCGTGGCACGGCGCCGCAGCGGCACGTGGATCCTGGTCGGCACGGGCGCACCGGTGTCGTCCACGACGTCGAGGTCGTGGGTGCCCGGCGGCAGCGCGGGGACCGGGCGGGCGAGGGCGGCGGCGACCGCGTCGACGTCGCGCCCCGCGACGGCCCGGGCCGCCTCCTCCACGCCGTCGGACACGCACAGCGCGCGCAGGTCGGTCGTCACGGTCATGCCGCGACCTTGGTGGCGAGCTGGACCGGGGTGCGGCTGACCCGGTGCGCGCCCGAGCGGGTCAGCAGCAGGGCCGTCGCCAGGTCGGCGGCGGGGAGGGGCAGCTCGAAGCCCGCGGACGGCCAGCCGCCGGCGGCCTCGGCGACCGCCGCCAGGACGGGGGTCAGGGTCGCGACGGAGGCGGCCGGCACGGCGCTGAGCACCAACCGGCCGCGGTCCCACGTCCACCGCACCTCGACCGTCCGCGCGCTGGAGGAGGCCAGGAGGTCCGGTCCGAGCGGCGTCTCCGCCAGGTGAGGGAGCCGCACGCGGCCCGACGTCGCGGGGTGCGGACCGTCCGCGGCGACGGGCGTCTCGCCCCGCAGCAGGTAGCGGTGGACCAGGTCGGGACGCACCGGCACCAGCCGCAGACGCCGGGCCAGGTGGGCCTCGGGACGGCTGGGCTCGACCCACGCGGCGAGGGTGAGACCACGCTCCCGCGCCTCCGTGCGCATCGCCATCCCCAGCCCGAGCGCGGCGGTCGTCCCCGCGAGCTCCGGCGCGAGGCACACACCCTTGAGGAGCAGGTGGTCCGACCAGACCAGGCCCCGGTGGGCCGCCACGACCCGGCCGTCGTCGTCGCGACGGCCCAGCCACACGTGGTGCTCCGGGCGGTCGAGCTCCCAGCGGATGCGGGCCTCGTCGAGACCGTCGAAGGGGCAGATCGCCGCGACGGCCCGGGCGTCCTCGGGTCGCAGCGTCGCGCTCGTCGTACCGGTGGCGGTCAGGCTCACGCGCTCGCCCTCGGCTCGTGCGCGAGGGCGGACAGCCCGCCTCCCTGGCTGTCGACGAGGTCGAGCTTGACCGGCACCCGGGTCATCCGCCGCGCGGCCGCGCGGCCCGCCATCAGGTTGAACAGGAAGCCCGAGGTCAGGAACCGGTCGTCGAGGTCCTGCATGACCCACCCGAACAGGTCCGGGTCGAAGGGGTAGAAGACGGGGTAGAGGAGGGCGTCGTCGGAGAGCCCGACGTCCTCGGCGAGCGCGGTGCTCGGCAGCACCCGGAAGCCGACGTGGGCGACCAGCTCCTCGTCGCGCAGGTGCTCGTTCGCGAAGGCGGTGGACGCGGCCACGCTCGCCCGGTCCTCACCGGGACCGCCGAACACGACGTTGACCCGCACCGGCAGCTCGTGGCGGCGGGCCCGCTCCAGGAAGCGCAGCACGTGCCGGGTGTCGAAGGACTTGCCGAGCAGCCGCATGACCTGCGCGTCGAGGCTGTCGGGCGAGACCACCACCGCCTCCACGCCGCTGCCGACGAGGAGCTCGGCGAACTCGTCGTCGAACGGCTTCGGGGTGAAGTACGCCGACCACACCAGCCCGGGGAGGTCCATCGCACGCAGCGCGCGGACGACCTCCTTGGCGAAGCGCAGCTCGCTGTTGAAGATGCCGTCGGTGAAGAAGATGCGCCGGAAGCCGGCGGCGTGGATGCCCCGGATCTCCTCCATCAGCACCTCGAGCGGCTTGTGGTCGCCGGAGTTGTCGCCGTCGATGTGGGCGTAGGGGCAGTAGCCGCAGGTCTGGTAGCAGGTCTTGCGCCGCGTCTCGACGCCGATCATCGCGTCCCGGTCGGCGACGTAGGCCGCCATCAGCGAGGCCGGGTGGGCGAGGGTGTCGGACAGGAAGCCCGGGTGGCGCAGGCCGTTGAGCACGACACCCCGGCCGAGGTACGCCGCGGGGCGCCGGGCGACCTGCAGCATCCGCTGCTCGCCGGGTCCCACCACGCCGACGTCGAGACCCATGCGCTCGACGAGGCTCGCGGCGAAGAGGCTGAACCCGGGGCCGCCGCCGACGAGGACCGGACGGCGTCCGTGCTCCTCGAGCCGGGCGCGGACCCGCGCGAGGAAGGCGACGTAGTGGTCGACGTGGGTGTCGCAGGTGATGTCGATCGGGTCGATGTTGCGGATGGTGAAACCGAGGACGTCCCAGTCGTCGTCGAGCCAGCCGAGGTCGTCGAGCGCGGCCGGGTCCTCGACGAAGTCGACCAGCCGGGACGGGTGGCCGTCGCGCTCCAGCGCGTCCTGCACGCACCGCAGGCCGATCGGGAAGATCGGCTGGTTGCCCGGCATGGGCAGGCTGGCGAGGTTGATCAGGCAGACCCGGCTCATCGCCTCTCCTCCCGTGAGCGGCCGGGGGCCGGCAAGCGACCCCCGGCCTGGTGGTGACCGATGGTCATCCGCAGGACGGGTTGCTCATCGAGATCAGGAAGTCCGAGTCGACGAGGTCGAACAGCTTGTCGCACGCGGCGTCGAAACGCTCCGCGTCGACGAGCATGAGCGTCTCCATCGACTCCTTCTCCAGCGCCAGACCGTTCGCCGCGAGGGTGCCCCGCGGGTCGTCGGAGAGCGCCTTGGCGAAGGCCTCGTCGTGGCCGAGGCGGGCCACGAGGGACTCGAGCGTGCTCGCCGCCCGCTCCGCCTCCGCCAGCTGCGCCTCGCTGTACTGACCGACTGTCACTTGTGTCATGCGATACCCCTCACTGTGATGAACCAGGGCACCCGAGACGGCCGCACCCGGTCCTGTCGAGTTGAGCTCCGAGACAGGCGCCTCGGCGGTCACAAGGTAAAAGGCAATACCGATCACAATCCACGGTCGCGCAGCCTCAGAATCCGGCACTGCAGAAACTTGAACCGGGCCGCCCGCTCGATGGCGGACGGCCCGGTTCTGCTGTGCTCAGGCAGGCCTCAGCGAGGCCTCAGGATGCTCTCAGGTCGAGCGCTCCACCTCGCAGGTGTGCCGCGACGCACTCGTTCGGACGAGACGACGTACGGGTGGCCGACGGTGCCGCGCTCCCCACCCCTGCCTGGCCCGGAGACGTTCATCGACGGCTACCCCGGCCGAACAGCGCGACGCTCGCCATGTCGGCCGCCTCGGGGCTGGAGGCGTGCCTGAGGAGGAGCAGGCCGTCGAGGATGGCGACGGCGGCCTGGGCGCCCGCACGCGGGTCGTCGGCCGCCACGAGCGGGGTCAGCCACGAGACCCATTCCTCGAAGGCGACGGGGGCGATGGACCGGTACGGCTCGCGGTCCGCGGCGGCGAGGCCCACCAGCTCGAGGAAGGCCGCGAAGATCGGGTCCGCCTCGGGCGAGGAGACCGTGGGCCAGGCGCGAGCGACGAGCTCGGTCGGCGACATCTCCGATCCGCCGAAGGCCTCCGCCAGGAGGACCTGGACACGGAGGCCCAACGCCTCCACCGTCCGCTTCACCAGGTCGGCCTTGGTCGGGAAGTAGTAGACGAGCGTTCGGTCCTTGAGGCCGAGGCGACGAGCCAGGCGACCGTAGGTCAGCAGCGAGAACCCCTCGCTGAGCACGAGCTCGACCGCAGCCTCCAGCAGGTCCCGCTCGTCGTATTTGTAGCCCACTGCCCGGCACTCTACGACATCGGGAACTTCCGAGTCGTTGCTACAATCCGAGTAACGACTACAAAAGGGGTGGCGATGAGATCGTTGGGCACGACGGCAGGACACCGGCGATGGCTGATCGTCACCGGCGTCGTGATCGCGATCGCCGGCCCGGTCTTCTCCGTTGCGACCGCCTCGGCCCTGGAGGCTCCCGCCGAGCTCACCCTGGACCTGCTCAACGGACCGGGTGGCGACGCCGAGGAGTTCGCCGGCACCACCCACTTCCTCACCGCACTGACCGGCGGCTTCCTCCTCGGGTGGGGAGTCATGGTCCTGTGCCTCAGGCAGTGGGCGTTCGACACTGCTCCCGAGGGAGTGCGACGCAGCGTGCTCGCCGGGCTGCTCGCGTGGTTCGTCATGGACTCTGCTGGCTCCATCGCCTCGGGCAACGCGTGGAACGCCTTGTTCAACGTGGGCGTCCTCGCCCTGGCCGTCGGCCCGATGTGGCGGCCGGCGCGTGACCGCTGACCTACCGTGACGGCCCCACGTCGGCAGGACGGTCAGGCCGCGAGCGAGCGCACGCGCGACCCGGCGCGCCGCGGCAGCCTCCGGGTCGCGCCGCTCACCAGCGGACGTACGGCGTCGTCGCCGGCTTGCTGACGTCCTGCGAGGCGAGCCGGCCGTCGCGGTAGTAGCGGCTCCACGCCTGGTAGACCCGGAACCCGCCGGCGTTGTTGAGGCAGCGGCGCGGGAACTTCATGCTGTACTCGTCCGACCTGCTGCCGAGGCCGGCGGTGACCTCCAGCTTGCCGGCGCACACCCCCGTCCAGGTGCCGCTGCTGGTGCGGACCTGGAGCGTGCCCTTGAGGTCCTTGACGGACGCGGCGTACACGCGGCCGTCGGTGCCGCGCAGGTAGGCCCGGAAGTACTGGTAGCCCGGCGCGTAGTCCTCGAGGTAGCGGCGGAAGGTCCAGTAGATCGACGCCTGCTGGCCGAAGGAGTAGGTGCTGGCGGAGTAGAACGTCTTGTACAGGTCGATGCTCTGCACGTAGGTCACCGAGCGGTAGACCTTCACCCCGCCCGAGCCGTCGGGGATCGTGTACGACGCGGCGGCCTGCGCCGCCGGACCGGACGCCAGGAGCACCAGGCCCACGGCCAGGATCGTCAGCCTGCGGAGGAGAGCCACGAGAATCATCCTTCAGTCGTCGAGAACGGCAGCAGGATGCTATCCCGCGGCCGGGGTCGCCGCGAGGGTCAGGGCGATGTCGATGATCATGTCCTCCTGGCCGCCCACGAGTACGCGCCGGCCGCACTCCATGAGGATGTCGCGCACGTCGACGTCGTACTGCGCGGCGGCGCGCTCGGCGTGCCGCAGGAACGACGAGTAGACGCCCGCATAGCCCAGGGTGAGGGTCTCGCGGTCCACCCGGACCGGCCGGTCCTGCAGCGGGCGGACGAGGTCGGCGGCGGCGTACGCCGTGCTGGACGGCGACCACGGAGTTGGCGACCGACAGCGACAGGTTCTCGTGGGCGTGGATGCCGATCTCCGTCGCGGGGTCGAGGACGTCGCGGTAGGCACGCCATCTTCTCCACGCTGGCCCGGATCTCGTCGTGCGTCGCGGGGTCGGCGGGAACGTCAGCAACCCCGAGCAGCTCTTCGCCGCCGGCTACTCCGCCTGCTTCCTGTCCGCGCTCACCTCGGTGGCCCGGCTGCAGCGGGTCAAGCTGCGCGACGCCCGGGTCGAGGCGCGGGTGACGATCGCCGGAGGCAGCGAAGGCTTCGACCTGTCCGTCGAGCTCGTCGTCACCGCTCCGGGCGTCTCCCCGGAGGACGGCGAGGCGCTGCTCGAGGCCGCGCACAGGAAGTGCCCCTACTCGAAGGCGGTCACGGGCAACATCCCCGTGACGCTCACCCTCGCCTCGGAGAGCTGAGGCGCGGCCGGCGCGCACCCCTGTGTCGGCGTCGGCGCCTTCGACGGCCCGCAGCGGCCCGGCAGGAGGCCGATCGCCCACCGGCGGTCGGCCTCCTGTCACGTCACCCGGTGCTAGCGGAGGTCGAAGTCGTCGTCGCGGTACTCCCCGGCCGGCCGGGCGCCCTCGACGTCGTGCTCGCGCTGACGGAGCTCCACGCGCCGGATCTTGCCCGAGATCGTCTTCGGGAGCTCGTAGAACTCCAGCCGCCGCACCCGCAGGAACGGCGCCAGGTGCTCGCGCGCGTAGCGCAGGATCGACTCGGCGGTCTCGGCCGTCGGCTCGTGCCCCGCGACGAGCGCGACGTATGCCTTCGGGACGGCGAGCCGGACGGGGTCGGGCGCCGGCACCACCGCGGCCTCCGCGACCGCCGGGTGCTCGATCAGCACCGACTCCAGCTCGAACGGGCTCACCTTGTAGTCGGAGGCCTTGAAGACGTCGTCGGTGCGGCCGATGTAGGTGATGTAGCCGTCCTCGTCGCGCGCCGCGACGTCGCCGGTGTGGAAGAACCCGCCGGCCATCGCCTCGGCGTTCTTCGCCTCGTCGCCCTGGTAGCCGGTCATCAGGGTGAGCGGACCGGCGCCGTCCCGAGCGGCGAGGTCCAGGCAGATCTCGCCCTCCCCGACGCCCTCGACCACGGTGCCCTCGACCGGGTCGACCAGCACCACGGGCACGCCCGGCAGCGGGCGGCCCATCGACCCGGCCTTCACCTGCTGGCCGGGCGTGTTCGCGATCGCCGCGGTCATCTCGGTCTGCCCGAAGCCGTCCCGGATGGTCAGCCCCCAGTGCTTCTCGACCTGCGCGATCACCTCCGGGTTGAGCGGCTCGCCGGCGGCGATGGCCTCCCGCAGCGCGCCCGGACCGCCCGAGAGGTCGGCGTTGATGAGCATCCGCCACACGGTGGGCGGCGCGCAGAAGGTGGTGACGCCCTCGGCCCGGATCTGCTCCAGCAGCGCGGCCGCGTCGAAGCGTGCGTAGTTGTAGACGAACACGGTGGCCTCGGCGAGCCACGGCGCGAAGAAGTTCGACCAGGCGTGCTTGGCCCAGCCCGGGCTGGAGATGTTCAGGTGCACGTCGCCGGGCTGCAGCCCGAGCCAGTACATCGTCGACAGGTGCCCGACCGGGTACGACGTGTGCGTGTGCTCGACCAGCTTGGGCCGGCTCGTCGTGCCGGAGGTGAAGTAGAGGAGCAGCCGGTCGTCGCTGCCGTTGCCCGGGTGCTCGACCGGCGCCGCGGCCACGTCGTACGCCGCCGCGTAGGACGTCCAGCCCGCGGGCGGCTCGGCACCGGGAGCCCCGACGACCAGCCGCAGGGGCGCGCCGGGCACCTCGTCGAACTTGGCCGCGTCGACGGCGTTGCAGATCACCGCCCGCGCATCCCCCCGCGCGAGCCGGTCCACCAGCTCCGCGGGACCGACGGCCGTCGTGGTCGGCATGATCACCGCGCCCAGCCGGATCAGCGCGAGCATCGACTCCCACAGCTCGACCTGGTTGCCGAGCATGACCACGACGCTGTCCCCTGCCCGCACCCCGAGGGCGGACAGGTGCTGGGCGACCTGCTCCGAGCGGGACACCAGCTCCCCGAAGGAGTACGACGCCCGGGTGCCGTCCTCCTCGACGATCACCAGGCCGGGCCGCTGCTCGCCCCGGGCGTAGGAGTCGAACCAGTCGTGCACGAAGTTGAAGCTCGAGCCGACCTCGGGCCACGCGTGGTCGGCGAGCGCGGCGTCGTACGACGTGCGGAGCCCGAGGAGGCGGTCCCGAGCCTCGCGGAGCGCGGTGGTGGCGACGACGGTCGTGGTGGTGGTGCTCATGGTTCCTCACTGTGGACGGGAGGGATGCGGCGCGGCACCCCCGAAGGAGGGCGCCGCGCGCGGGGACATCCGGGTCCGCGGCGCCCTGGGACTCGCCCGGCGGGTCGGCGAATCCGGTGCGGCGGCGCGGCTGCCCGGCCGCGACGTCACCGGCTCGACCTGAGGACGTGACAGGGGCAGACGCCCCCGCTCACAAAACCGGGGAACGACCCGGGACCCCACCCTCTCCCCGCTCGTTGACCAGCCGAGACGGCCCCTCCGACCGGGCCGCCGCATCCGCACGACCGAGAGAACCCACCATGCGCCGTACCGCCCTCGTCCTCTCCGCCGCCCTGACCGCCGCCACGACGCTCGTCGGGCACCCGGTCGCTCCCTCGGCCGCCGCCCCGACGCCCGCGCTGCGCGACGTCATGCTCGTGGGCAACAACTGGGCCGGCACCGCGTCCATCGTCGACGCGAAGACCCGCCGGATGCTGAAGACCGGCATCGACTTCGTGCCCGACAAGGCCCAGGAGATCGCCGACATCCAGAAGAACCCGGCCCAGCTGGCGTTCTACTACCTGATCCAGCAGGGCCCGGGTGAGGGCCACGACCAATACGTCGACGACATGTTCACCACCAACGACGGGCGCTTCGTGGCCGTCTCCCGCCCCAGCTTCGCCGACGTCGTGTGGATCGACCTCGCCAAGGCAGCAGCCGGCCGCACCGACAGCATCGTGCGCGAGCAGCAGATGGACGGCTACCGCACCGACCACATGGGGCTCTCCCCCGACGGGCGGCGCCTCCTGGTCAGCGACTCCACCAAGGCCCAGGTCATCGAGTACTCCATGGTCGACGAGACGCTCGACGGCAAGACCATCGCGATGGGCGACCGGCTGCGCACCTTCCCGACGGGCGAGACCCCGCACGAGAACAACTACTCCCCCGACGGCACCCGGATCTACCACGCCTCCATCGGCAAGGTGTACCTGCCGGGCGACCAGAACTCCGTGGGCCCCATCAAGATCGGACCGCTGCACGACGCGATCAAGGGCGACCGCTGGTACCAGATCGTCGACAACAGCGACTTCTCCATCGTGCACCGCTGGGACATGGGCAAGGAGCTCGCCGAGGCCGGCCACGAGGGCATGAGCGCCGCCGTCCGGCCCATGGCGGTCGCCCCCGACCAGCGCCACATCTACTTCCAGGTCTCCTACTTCCACGGCATCGTCGAGTTCGACACGCAGGCACCCGACATCGACGGCAAGGTCACCTACACCGCCGGCGGCATCGCCGAGCCCCGGGTCGGCAAGGTCACCCGCCTCATCGACCTCCCCAACCGCGTCCCGGACATGCCGCTGGAGGAGTACGTCAACGACTCCGCCCACCACGGGCTCTCCATGAACACCGCCGGCACGAAGCTCTGCGCGGCCGGCACCATGGACGACTACGCGGCGCTCGTCGACCGCACCACCGGCACGTACCGGCTCTACGACGAGACCACCACGGGGCACGGCTACAAGAAGCCCTACTGGACCACCGAGGGACTCGACGACACCTGCTGGATCTCGCTCAGCGACTCCGACGCGGTGGCCGTCATCGACTTCACCACCGGCGCCGAGCTCGCCTACCTGCCGGTCGGCGACCATCCCCAGCGCATCCGGCACGGCTACGTCCCCGAGACCGTCGTCGCGACGTGGACCAGCGTGGGGACCAACCCGGGCCCGAACTACACCGGGAGCGGAGGGCTCATCCCCACCCTCTCCACCATCCTGGGCAGGGTGCTGTACCTCGCGAATCCGCTGCTGCCCCTGCGGTGACCTGCCGACCGCTGACGCGGGCAGACCCTCGTCGTCAGTAGTACCAGGGGTACGGCGACCAGTCCGGCTCCCGCTTCTCCAGGAACTGGTCGCGCCCCTCCTGCGCCTCGTCGGTCATGTAGGCCAGCCGCGTCGTCTCGCCGGCGAAGAGCTGCTGGCCGACCAGGCCGTCGTCGAGGAGGTTGAAGGAGTACTTGAGCATCCGCTGGGCGGTCGGGCTCTTGCCGTTGATGATGCGGCCCCACTCCAGCGCGGTGGCTTCCAGCTCGGCGTGGGGTACGGCGCGGTTGGCGGCGCCCATCCGCACGGCGTCCTCGGCGGAGTACTCCTGACCGAGGAAGAAGATCTCGCGGGCGAACTTCTGGCCGACTTGCCGGGCGAGGTACGCCGAGCCGTAGCCGCCGTCGAAGGAGCCCACGTCGGCGTCGGTCTGCTTGAAGCGGGCGTGCTCGGCGGAGGCGAGGGCGAGGTCGCAGGTGACGAAGAGGCTGTGGCCGCCGCCGGCCGCCCACCCGGGGACGACGCAGATGACGATCTTCGGCATGAACCGGATGAGGCGCTGGCACTCGAGGATGTGCAGGCGGGCGAGCTTGGCCTTGTCGATGACGCTGGGCTCCTCCGCACCGGTGTCGGCGGCGCCGATCTCCTTGGCCTCGTACTGGTAGCCCGCGCGGCCGCGGATCCGCTGGTCGCCGCCGGTGCAGAAGGACCACTTGCCGTTCTTGGCGCTCGGGCCGTTGCCGGTGAGCAGGACGCAGCCGACGTCAGCCGACTGGCGCGCGTGCTCGAGGGTGCGCAGCAGCTCGTCGACCGTGTGCGGACGGAAGGCGTTGAGGACGTCGGGCCGGTCGAAGGCGATCCGGACCGTGCCGTGCGCCTTGGCCCGGTGGTAGGTCAGGTCGGTCAGGTCCTCGAAGCCGGGGACGACGTCCCACTGGCTCGCGTCGAACGTCTCACTCACGCCCTCGATCGCACTCATGGCACCTGAACCTAGGGCATCGCCGGATCCGTGCTTGACCTTGACCCCCGGGGCAAGGTCTACGGTCGTCCCGTGCTCATCAAGGACCTCGCCGAGCAGGCCGGCGTCAGCGTGAAGGCGGTGCGCTACTACGAGTCGCGCGGCCTGCTCGCGCCGGAGCGGGCGGCCAACGGCTACCGGGAGTACGACGACGCGGACGTGCTCGTCGTCCGCGAGATCCGCGCGCTGCTCAGCCTCGGGCTCACCGCCGACGAGACGGTGCCCTTCGTGGAGTGCCTGCGGGCCGGCAACGACCGGGCCGACGTCTGCCCGGCCTCGCTGGACGCCTACCGGCTGCGGATCACCGAGATCGACCGGCGGATCGAGGAGCTGAGCCGCCTGCGCGGCGAGCTGTCCGGGCTGCTGGCAGACGCCGAGAGCTATCGACCCCAGGAGGAAGCATGATGCTGCAGGAGATCACCGACGCCGACTTCGAGCACGAGGTGCTCGCCTCCGAGGCCCCGGTGCTGGTCGAGTGGTGGGCGACCTGGTGCGGGCCGTGCCGTCAGGTCGGACCGGTGCTGGAGCGGATCGCCGACGAGCGGGCGGGCTCGCTGCGGGTGGTGAAGATGGACCAGGACGCCAACCCCCTCCAGTCCGCCGCCCACCGGGTGATGGGCGTGCCGACGATGATCCTCTTCCGTGACGGCGCGCCGATCCTGCAGATGACGGGCGCACGCACGAAGGCCGCGATCGAGCGGGCCATCGACGCGGCACTGGAATAGCGGCCGCCGGCGTGCTCTTGTGGAGGCATGACTCTTCAAGGCGAGTACGAGCCGAGCAGCCAGCAGTGGGTCCGCGACCAGGTCGCGGCGTACGAAGCCTCCGGCGGCACCGAGGCGAACACCCTCCAGGGCGGCAAGGACCCGATCGTGGTGATCACCAGCGTCGGCGCCAAGTCCGGCAAGCTCCGCAAGAACCCCGTCATGCGGGTGGAGAAGGACGGGACGTACGTCGCGATCGCGTCCAAGGGCGGCGCCCCGGACAACCCGAGCTGGTACGCCAACTTCGTCGCGCACCCCGTCGTCGACCTCCAGGACGGCCCCGAGCCGAAGCCCTACCGGGCGCGGATCGCGGAGGGCGAGGAGCGCCAGCAGTGGTGGGACCACGCGGTCGCGACCTGGCCGACCTACGCGTCGTACCAGGAGAAGACCGACCGGGAGATCCCGGTGTTCCTGCTCGAGTCCCTCGAGGACTGAGCGGGCTCAGTCGTTGGCGGTCGCGATCGTGTTGGCGAGGCCGCAGAGGTGGCCGAGCCGCGCGATCTCGGAGTCGGCGAACTCCGGCCCGCCGCGGCGGCCGATGACGACGACCTCGTTGCCGTCGAGCCGCGCGGCGGCGTACAGGGTGACCTCGTCCTCGGGGACCTCGAGCCGCACCGGCGCCTCGATCTCGACGAACGCGAGCTCCTCGGGCGCCGCGCTCGTGCCGTAGACGACGCCCTTGGCGCGGTGCAGGCGCGCGGCCCAGTCGACCCGGAAGGTCGCGGGCAGCAGGTCGACGAGGCGGTCGAAGGCCTGGTCGGGCGCGGCGGTCAGCTCCTCGACGGCCTCCAGGTCCATGACCAGGTTGCCGCCCGCCGGGTAGCGGCTGATCCACAGCACCTCGACGCCCTCGATCGCGCTGCACGCCGAGACCACCGAGTCGGGCATCGTGCCCGCCGCGACATCGAGGAGCACGTCGTCGACGGCCGTGCCGTCCTCGCGCTTCTCGACGATCTCGATCGCCTCGATGTCACCGCCCGCCATACCGATGGCCGTGGCGACGCGACCCAGCGAACCGGGGACGTCGGGCAGCAGCACACGGAGCAGGAACGGCATGCTTCGACACTAGCCCGCATGCGTTTCACGCTCGTTGCGGGCCCACCGGTTGGTCCTCAGGCGCCGGCGAGCCGCTGGCGCAGGCCGGTGGCACGCTGCGCGGTCTGCCCCACCGCTGCTCGTACGGCGGCCGCGGAGCCCACCACGACCACCCGCTCCTCGGCGCGGGTGACCGCCGTGTAGAACAGCTCGCGCGTCAGCAGGCGGGAGTCGGCGTCGGGCAGCAGCACCGCCACCTCCCGGGCCTGGCTGCCCTGGCTCTTGTGGATCGTCATCGCGTGCATCGTCTCCACCGCGCCCAGGCGCGCCGGGGCGAAGGGCCGCGGCGAGCCCGCGCCCGCGATCCACGCCCGCGGACGACCCGTGGCGTCCGGCACGACGACCCCGGTCTCGCCGTTGTAGACGTCGAGGGCGTAGTCGTTGCTGGTGACCAGGAGCGGGCGCCCGGCGTACCACGCGGTGCCCAGGGAGGTGCCCAGCTCGGCGGCGAGCCACTGCTCGGCGTGCCGGTTCCAGGCGCGCACGCCGAAGGGTCCCTCACGGTGGGCGCAGAGCAGGCGGAAGCGCTCGAGCGCGGCCAGCGCCGCGACCGGGCCCTGCTCGACCGCGGCCGTGCGGACCGCGAGGGCGGCGGCGGTGCAGCGCTCGCGCAGCGCCGTGAGCGGGTCGTCGGTCTCGACGTACTCCACCTCGCCCGTCCCGGCGCGCAGCGCCGCCAGCACGCCCTCGGCGGCGTCCGGGCCGTCGTCGCGCAGGGCGGCCGCGAGGGCCTTGATCTCCTCGGTGGAGCGGTGGTTCTCGGTGAGCGCGACGACCGGGGAGTCGGGGTGCCCCGCGAAGCCGGCGACGAGGTCGGAGAGCACCGCACCAGCGCCGACGGAGGTGAGCTGGCGGGGGTCGCCCACCAGGACCAGACGGGTCTCGGGCCGGACCGCCTCCAGCAGGCGGGCCATCATCGTCAGGTCGACCATCGAGGCCTCGTCGACGACGATGAGGTCGTGCTTGAGCCGGTTGGCCCGGTCGTGCTGGAAGCGCGTGGTGTTGCTCGCCTGCCACCCGAGCAGCCGGTGCAGCGTCCGCGACTCCGGGATGGCGACCTGGCCCGGCCCCTCGCCCAGCGCGCCCAGGCCCGAGAGCTCCTCGACGACCGCCTCCTGGAGCCGGGTCGCGGCCTTGCCGGTCGGCGCCGCCAGCGCGACCGACATCCGCCGGTGGTGGGTGGTCGCGAACTGGTCGGCGAGCGCCAGCACCACCCGCGCCACCGTGGTGGTCTTGCCGGTGCCCGGCCCGCCGGTGAGCACCGTCGTGCGGTGCCGGGCGGCATGCTCGACGGCGGCCGCCTGCTCCGCGCTGAGGTGCGCGCCGCTGACCCGGGCCAGGGTCGCCGCGAGCACCGCCTCGTCGACGACCGGGGGCCCGAGCGCGCCGCGAGCCCGCAGGTCGTCGGCCACCTGACGCTCGAGGCGGTGGTAGCGGTCGAGGTAGACGAGACCGAGCTCGTGGTGCAGCACGCCCGCCTCGCTCAGCGGGGACGCGGCGATCGCGGCGGACCAGGCGGCCACCTCCGGCCAGGCGAGCCGGGCCCCCGAGGCCTCGGTCAGCTCCGCGAGGTCGGGCAGCGCGTCGAGGTCCAGCCCCACCGACCCGCCGCGGACCGAGCGGACCGCCAGCGCCACGGCCAGCCGGACCCGGTCGTCGGCCTCGCCGGCCAGCGCCGCGACCCGCTCGGCCACCCGGACGTCGGCGGCGTCGACCAGCCCGGCCGCGTTGAAGTCGGCGAGCAGGCCGGTGGCTCCCCGGGCCACCCGCGGGTCGTGCGGCGAGGTGGCCTCGAACAGGTCGATCACGGTCGCCTCCCGTCGAGCAGGTCGGACAGCTCGGTCACCAGCGCGACCGGTGGCTCCCAGGTGAAGACGCCCGCCGGCCGGCCCTCGACCACCGGGGTGTCCGGCCCGCACATCCCCCGCAGGTAGAGGTAGGCCACGCCACCGAGGTGGACCGCCGGGTCGTAGCCGGGTTGGCGCCAGCGCAGGAAGCGGTGGAGGACGACGGCGTACAGCAGGGCCTGCAGCGGGTAGTCGGAGTGGCCCATCGCCTCGTCCAGCGCCGCCGAGTCGTACGACGCCGCGGTCAGCGGCTCCTCGACGGGCCCGAGCCAGTTGGTCTTGTAGTCGACCACGACGTAGCGCGGGTCCCCGCCCTCGCCGCGCAGGCGCAGCACCACGTCGATCGAGCCGGTGAGGTAGCCCCGCAGCACCTGGCCGCCGAGCAGCGGGTTGTCGAGCGCGTCGGCGTAGGCGCGGACCGGGTCGCCCTCCGGCAGGTGCCGGCGCAGCAGCGTGGCGATGTCGCCGAGCAGCACCGTCTCGTCGGCCGCGGACCAGTCGTCGCCGCGGGACAGGGGCAGCTCGAAGTCGAGCTCGCAGAGCCGGTCGCGGGTCCCGATCCGGCGGAGGGTGGCGTCGTCCATGAGCGGCCCGAGCGGGGAGTCGAGGACCGCGACGAGGGCGTCGGCGAGGACCTCGACGTCGAGCTCGACCGGCCACCAGGTCAGCTGCTCCTCGATGTGTGCGAGCAGCTCGGCGCGCAGGTCGGGGGCGCCGGGGTCGGCGTGCTCGAGCACCGCGTGGACCAGCGAGCCGAAGGTCGCTCCCACGGGCAGCGTCGCCATCGGCGACGGCGTCCCGGCACCGGGACCGGTCGCCGGCACCGCCAGCTCGACCTCCTCGTCGTCCTTGACCGCGACCTCGGGCTCGCTCGCGACCCCGGGCAGCGCCTGGGCGGTGGCGACGTCGACGTTGCTGAGCGCGGAGTACGACGTGCGCCGCCACGCCGTGTCGACCGCCCGGTCGAAGGACCGGGCCCCCAGCGCCGGCTCGACGGGCGCGGGCAGCCGTCCACCGTCGGTCGCGGGCAGGGCGACCTCCGGCTGCGGCCCCCCGCGGTCGCGCCAGTCGGCGAAGAGCGCGGTCACCGCGTCCTCGTCGGGCAGCGGCGGCGCCGGGAGGACCTGCGGGCTCAGCCCGGAGCCGTCCGCGGCCGGCCGGCGCAGGAGCAGGCGGTGCAGGGGCGAGGCCTCGGCGTTGCGGGTCGGCGCCCACCACGCCACGACCTGGCTCTGCGCCCGGGTCAGCGCGACGTAGAGCAGCCGCAGCCACTCGCCGGCCTCCTCGTCGGCCCAGCGGCGGCAGTGCTCGGCCCAGTCCGGACCGGACCCGCCGACGTCGAGACAGCGCCGCCCCTCGGCGTCGTGGAAGAGCGGGCGCTGCGGCTTGCCGACGTGCCGGTCGGCGAGGGCGGGGACGTAGACCACGGGGTACTGCAGGCCCTTGCTCGCGTGGATCGTCACCAGCTGCACCGCGGCCGCGTCCGAGTCCAGCCGGCGGGTGCGCTCCGCACCGCGGCCCTCACGCGCCTCGACGACCTGCTCGCGCAGCCACGCCAGCAGCGCCACCGCCCCCATCTGCTCGCGCTGCGCGACCTCGTGCAGCACCTCGCCGATGTGCCGCAGGTCCGTGAGCGTGCGCTCGCCGCCGACCCGGCCGAGCAGCCGCTCCGGCAGGCCGCCGGAGACCGCCGCCTCGACGACGGCCGCCACCCCGCGCCGGGCCAGCGCCTCCGACCACGACCGCAGTCGGTCGCCGAGCTCGTCGCTGAGGTCGTCGCCGCCGGCGTCGAGCCCCGCGGCGTCGTACCCGAGGAAGCAGGTGAGCGCCGCCGCCCGCACCCGCGCGGTCCGGTGCGGTTGCTCCAGGGCCTCCAGCAGGGCCAGCCACTCCCCCGCGGCGGGGGTCGCGAACACGCTGCCGCCGCCGGCGATCACCGCCGGGACACCGACCTCGCGCAGGGCGGACCGGGCCGCGGCCAGGTCGGCGTGGCGGTAGCAGATCACCGCGACGTCGCTGGGCCGCAGCGCGCGGCCGGCGAAGGTGGGCTCGCTGGTGAGCAGGGCCCGGATGTCGTGGGCGAGGTCCGCGGCGATGTGCGGGCGGACCTTCGCCACGGGCAGCGCGGTCGAGCCGCGGCGCCCGAAGGTCTCCCGGCGCACCACCCGCACCCGGAAGGGCGCCGGGTGGGGCGCGCCGGCCAGGCGCGACTCCTGGTGATGGGCGGTGACGTCGTGCACCACGATGCGCGGGTCGCCCAGCTCCGCACCCCCGAGCAGGGCCTGGAAGCCCGCGAGGAGGCCGGCGTCGCTGCGGCGGTTGACGTCGAGGGTCTGCTTCGTGGTGGCGGTCTGGGCGGCGGTGAGGTACGTCGTCACGTCCCCGCCACGGAAGGCGTAGATCGCCTGCTTCGGGTCCCCGATCAGCACCATCGTCGCGTGCCCGGTGAACGCCCGGTCGAACACCTGCCACTGCACCGGGTCGGTGTCCTGGAACTCGTCGACCAGCACGATCCGCCACCGCTCCCGCATCCGCACGCGGGCCGGGGAGTCCTCCGCCGCGAGGGCGTCGGCGAGCTGGGTGAGCAGGTCGTCGTAGGACAGCACGCCGAGGCGCCGCTTGCGCCGGTCCAGCTCGGCACGCACCGCCGCCGCGAACGCCACCCGGCGCCCGGCCGGGTCCTCGCGCGGGGCGTCCGCGGGCTCCAGCCGGGCCTGCGGGTCGTTGACCACCGCCCGCGCGATCGCCAGCGCCTCACCGTGGCTGAACGTCGGCGCGTGGCCGTCGGACTGGGCAAAGGCGCGCAGGTAGAGGTCGTCGACCACCTCGGCCAGCAGGTCGTCGAGGTTCTCCACCAGCTGCGCCCGGGCGTCGGTGTCGCCCGCGACGCCGAGGGAGTCGAGGACCAGCGAGCAGAACTGGTGGATCGTGGCGATCGTCGCCGCGTCGAAATCGGCCAGCGCCTGGACCACCCGCCGGTGCCGCAGCCGGCGCTCGGCGTCGTCGGCGTCGAGCAGCAGCCGGATGACGTCGGTGGGCTCCTCCTGCGACGCGGAGTCCCCGGCCAGCGCCCGCTCGGCCTCGACGAGCTGGTGGCGGACCTGCTCGCGCAGCTCCTGGCTGGCCGCCCGGCCGAAGGTGACGACGAGGAGCTGCTCCAGCGGGACGCCCTCCTCGGCGACGTACCGGGTCACCAGGGCGCCGATGGTCCAGGTCTTGCCGGTGCCGGCACTCGCCTCCAGCAGGGTGGTGCCGGTCGGCAGCGGGTCGCGGATGTCGAAGGGGGTCACAGCTGGCCCACCCGCTCCGCGCCGGAGAGCAACGGCTCCCACAGCTGCCACGCGAGGTCCGGCAGGCCGGCCGCGAGCAGCACCTCCACCGGGGCGTCCGCGCCCCACACCCGCCGATGCGCGGGGTCGTCGTCCTCGCCCTTGATGCCCCAGTCGTTGTAGGGGTCGGTCGTCCACGCCCGGGCCGCCGCCTCCGCGGGGTCGACGTCCATGCCGCGCAGGCTCTTGGCGTGCGCGTCCGCCCAGGCGTACGCCGTCTCGAGGGGCATCGGCAGCGGTCGCGCCAGCCCCGCGTCGTACAGGTCCACGACAGCGCGCAGCCACCCGAGCGCCCGGTCGTCGACCGGCCCGGCCAGCGCCCGCTGCGGCCCGGCCTTGGAGCGGGCGACGGCGTGGCCGGTCCAGCTCTCGTCGGGGTACGCCGCGCTCAGGGCCAGCACGTCGAGCCAGGAGGTGAGTCGCTGGCGGGGCTTGAGCCGGGAGTACGACAACGACACCACCTGGTTGCCGTGCACCCGCGGCACCGTGCCCGTCAGCCGCCGACCGCCGCCGAGGTCGACGTCCACGTCGATGCTGCGCGGCGTGCCCGCGCGCACCGCGGCGCTGCGGGTGAACAGCTCCTGGCACTCCTGCACGACCTTGGTCAGCTCGCCCCGGCCGAGGTCGAAGGGCGGCAGCGTGCCGCGCAGCTGCTCGGCCGTCATGACCGCCTGGGCCGTGACCCCCGGGTCGTCGGAGGCGAGCACCTCGCGCAGCAGCCGGTCGCCGATCTGCCACACCTCCAGGCCGTTGAGCGACACCGGGATCGCGTCGGCCACCTGGTCCGGCTCGAACGCCGTCGAGACATCGAGGCGCCGCCGCAGGAAGGTGCGCGCGGGGTGGTGGAGCAGCTGGCGCAGCTCGGCCAGCGTCACGTCGCCCGTCGGCGCGGGCGGCAGCGGTCCGGCGAGGAAGGGCGGTGCGGGGGTGCGCTCGCGGACGCTGGCCCGGGCTCCGGCGAGCGAGGCGCGGTCGAACGAGAACGGACCAGGGGCGCCGAGCGCGCCGGGCTCGTGGTTGCGCACGTCGTACGACTGCAGGGGGTGGCGGACCACGACCGCGTCCCGGACGGGTCCGGCCGCGGTGCGGTCGAGGGCGTCCAGCAGCTCCCCGAGCGGGACGGCGGGCGGCCGCTCCGCGCCGGTGTGCTCGGTCGCGCCGGTGTAGGTGATCACCAGGCGCTCGCCCGCCGCCAGGAGGGCGTCGAGCAGGAGCTGCCGGTCCTCGCCGCGGCGGTCGCGCTCGCCGACGAGCGGGTCGCGGCCGAGGACGTCGTCCCCGTCGATCCCGCTGCCGCGCGGGAAGACGCCGTCGTCGAGCCCGACCAGGCAGACCACGCGGTGCGGCACCGAGCGCATCGGCACCATGGTGCACACGGTGAGGGTGCCGGTGCGGAAGTTGGCACGGGTCGGGCGCCCCGCCAGCCGGGCCTGCAGCAGGGCCCGCACGTCGGCCAGCCGCAGCGGCACGCCGGGAGCGCTCTGCTCGGCGCTCGCCCGGGCGCGGGCCAGCTCGCGCTCCAGCTGCGGCAGCTGCCAGGCGTCGTCCTCCTCGACCTCGCACAGGTCGCGCACACCGGTCGCGACGGCGTCGAACCACTCCCCGGCGGCCTGTGCCCGGTCGAGCGCGGTCAGGCACGCGGCCAGCCGGGCCAGCGCCTCGCCGAGGCGGCCGACCAGCTCGATCTCGCCGCTGGCGATGTCGTCGACGGGCAGGCCGCGGCCCAGGCTGCGGTGCTCGTCGCCGCTCATCGCCACACCGAGCAGCAGCCGGTCGAGGCCGGCCCGCCAGGTGTTGTGCTCGAAGGCCTCCATGGCGTACGCCGCGCGCTGGGTGCCGTCGATCCCCCACCGCACACCCGCCTCGGCGACCCACCGGGTGATCCTGGCGAGGTCGTCGTCGCCGAAGCCGAACCGCCGCCGGCACACCGCCCGCGACAGCAGGTCGATCACCTGCGAGGCGGTAGCCCGGCCGCCCGCCAGCTCGACCAGGGCGACCGCGACGGAGAGCAGCGGGTTGGTGCTGCTCGCCGCACGGTCCGCCAGCCGGACCCGCAGCCGGTGGGCGGGGTGCAGGCCGTCGTCGGCGTCGTCGTCCGCGATCAGCTCACCGAGCCCGAAGCCCGCGGAGATGAGCGGCGCGTAGGTCTCGATGTCCGGGCACATCACCACGATGTCGCGCGGCTCCAGGGTCGGGTCGTCCTCGAGCAGGCCGACGAGCACCTCGCGCAGCACGTCGATCTGACGCGCCGCGCCGTGGCAGGCGTGCACCTGGAGGCTGCGGTCGTCGGCGGCCAGGGTCCGCGCGGCCCGGGCCTCCGGGGACGGCGCGGCGTTGGCCCGCAGGTCGTCCTGCAGCCAGCCGAGCAGGGTGGCCGGCGCGACGGGGTCGGGGGCCGAGCCCTCGTCGACGGCCTCGCCCGTCGTCACCCGTGCGCTCAGCACCGTCGCCAGCTCGCGGGAGTCACGGCCCAGCGAGGCGAGCAGCGGGTGCCCGGCCAGGTCCGCGGACGTCGTCTCCGACCGCCGCGTCACCTCGGCGCCCGCCGCGACCACCGCGTCCCACAGCGCGGCCGAGGGCTGCGCCAGCCACAGGTGCACCTCGCGGTGGGCGGCGAGGGCGACCAGCAGGTCGATCTCGGTCCGCGGCAGCCGGGTGTGCCCGAACAGTGACAGCCGGTCCGGCAGCTCCAGGCCGTCGAGCTCGCCGGCCCGCAGCGCCGCGCAGACCCGGTCGTGGCGCACGTCCGGCGGCTCGGCGTCGACGCGGGTGAGCAGGCGACGCCACAGCTCCGCCTCCCACGCGAGGTCCGGCGCCAGCGCACCGCCGGCGCCGTCGGTGTCGCGGCCCTCGCGCCAGTCGGTGACCAGGGTGGGCCGCTGCACGGCGTACGACGAGAAGAGCTCGGCCAGCCGCCGGGCCACCGACCAGCGCCGGCTCCGGCGCAGCTCCCCCTCCTCGCCGTCGAGCCCGCGCCCCAGGTGGGCGGCCAGGGTCGCGCACCACGGCTCGTCCATGCTGTCGTCGATGGTCGCGAGCAACGGCCACACCAGGCGGTCCGGATGCCACGGGTCGTCGGCCGCGCGCCCGAGCAGCAGGCCCACCAGCGAGGCCGGCTGCAGGAACTCCACACCTGCACAGACCCCGTCGCCGCCACGCGGGCCCGTGCCGAGGTGGTGCGAGAGGCGCTGGGTCAGCCAGCGCTCCACCCCGCGCGCCGGCACCACGACGACCTCGCTGGCGAACGGGTCGTCCGGCGGGGTCGCCAGCAGGCCGCCGAGCTCGTCGGCGAGCAGGTCGGTCCGCGGGGCGCGGTGCAGGTGGAGCGTCATGTCGGGCCCGAGGCTAGTCCCGGGGCCCGACGGAATCCTCCCGGCCCAGGGCCGCGCCCATCGCCAGCCGGCCGCGCTCGATGGCGTCGGCGATGGACTCCAGGTCACTGCTGAGCCGGCCGACGTCCGGCGAGCCCAACGGCGGGCGGACCTCGACGAGCGTCGCCACGGGGGCGAGGCTAGACTCGGCGAGGTGGAGGTCGTCGGCGGCGTACGACTTGTGGCGCTCGACGTGGGCCCGCCCGGCCTTCCACCCGTGCCGCAGGAAGTACGGCGCCAGCAGCGCGCGCTCCAGCCGCGAGGGCGGCGCCGCGTGCTGGTCGGTGCGCCGGGTGCGCAGCACCAGCACGTGGGTGGCGCCGTCGGCGAGCGCGGTGCGGTAGGGGACGCCCTCCGACAGCCCGCCGTCGACGTACGTCCGCCCGGCGACGCGGACCGGGCGTCCCGCCAGCAGCGGCAGGCACGAGCTGGCGCGCAGCGCGGTCTGCAGGCTGCGGCGGTCGGTGACGTACGGCGCGAGGTCGACCCCGACGCCGGTACGGGCGTCGGTCGCCATCGGGTGGAAGCCGATCGGGTTGGCCAGGATCGCCTCGAAGTCCATCGGGGTGATCGACTCGTAGACGTGGTGCACCAGGCGGCCGAGGTCGATCAGCGGTCCGCCGCGCAGGATCCGGCGCGGGTCGGTGATGCCGGCGGCCGCGACCTCCGGCCACGCCCAGCTGCGCATCCACCGCTGCGCCTCGCCGGTCAGCAGCCAGGCGGCGTTGAGCGCACCGCCGGAGGTGCCGTAGACGTCGTCGAAGGCGTCGGTCAGCCCGGCCTCGTCCAGGGCGAGCGCCATCCCGGCGGAGTACGCCGCCCGGTTGCCGCCACCCTCGATGGCCAGCGCGATCCGCAGCCCGTCGGTGCGCGCGCCCGGGCGGCTGCCGGCGTCGCGGCGCGCGCTCAGCGCCTCGACCAGCCCGACCGCGGTGCGCTCAGTCAAGGTCGCGCACCACCCGGGCCGGGTTGCCGAGGGCGAGCACCCCCGCGGGCAGGTCCTTGGTCACGACCGAGCCCGCGCCGACGACGGTGTCCGCCCCGATCGTGACGCCCGGGCACACCACGACCCCGCCGCCCAGCCACACGTTGTCGCCGATGGTGATCGGCTTCGCCGCCTCCCACTTGTCGCGCCGCGGCCCCGCCTCCAGCGGGTGGATCGGCGTCAGCAGCTGGACGTTCGGGCCGATCTGCACGTCGTCGCCGATCACGATCGCGGCGACGTCGAGCGCGACCAGGCCGAAGTTGGCGAACGTGCGCGCACCGATCCGGATCTGCGTGCCGTAGTCCACCTGCAGCGGCGGCCGGATCACGGTCTCCTCACCCACCGCGCCGAGCAGCTCCTCCAGCAGCGCGCGCCTGCGGTCGTCCTCGCGGGCCGTCGTCGCGTTGTACGCCGTCGTGAGGTCCACCGCCCGGCGGTAGGCCTCGAGCAGCTCGGCGTCGTCGGCGACGTACCAGTCCCCCGCGAGCATGCGCTCCTTCATGGACCGCTCGTCCCCCACGGCGCTCACTCCTCGTGCCCGTCCGCGTGGTGCTTGCGCTCGTCGGCCTCGCTGATCTCGCCCTCCAGCGCGGCGCGCGCCTCCGGCTTGCCGTGGAACCGGCGGTAGGAGTAGACGATCAGGCCGAGCGCGATCAGGCTCGACAGGACCAGCGTGACACCGGTCCACGGACCGCCCACCAGCCACCACCTGTCGGCGATCGGCCACCACGACGGCACCTCGGGCCGGATGATCCAGAGCGCGCCGAAGCCGCCCAGCGCGAGCGCGCCGATCGACGAGCCGACGATCCGCGGCCACGTCTCGACGCCGTCCGCCGCCGCGCGCAGGGCGCGCAGCAGCACCGGGTCGAGCAGCCGCTCCGCCCAGGTGTACTGCTGCGACAGCACCGCGAGGCCCGCCGCCATCAGCAGCAGCCCGGGGCCCGGCAGCACCAGCGCCGCGATCCCCGCGAGCAGCAGCAGCCACCCGAGGATCTCCAGCAGGACCCGCTTGGCCGTACCGGTCATCGTCCGCCTCCCCACTTCTCCAGCCACGCCAGGACGTCGTCGTCGGCGTTGCCGTGCTCGGCCGCGATCCGGGCCCACCGCTGGGCCATCGCGTGGAAGCGGAGCGGGTTGTAGACGTCCTCCTCACGGGAGAAGAGCCCGTCGCCGGCGTACGTCATGATCGTGATGTTGGGCTCGGTCAGCATCGTGCCGTCGCCCGGGTCCGGCATCGGGTTGAGCACCTCGCAGACCAGCCGGCCCTGCGCGGCGTCCACGACCTGCCAGCTGATCGGGAAGCCGGTCATGACCCGCCCGGGGTACGACGTCATCGTGCGCACCGCCCAGTCCCGGATCTCGTCACGGCCGGTGAAGGTGCCCATCGCGTGCTCGACGTACACCGCGTCGGGGGTGAACAGCTCGGCGTACCCGCTCCAGTCACCGGTCGCCACGATCCCCGCGACCTCCTCGTGGAAGGCGGCGTAGGCCTCGGTGATCTCCTCGGCCGCGAAGACGGTCATGAGCCGATCCAATCAGAGCCCGGCAACCCCCACTACGCTTCGGCCATGCCGCGTAGGGACCGACTCGCCCGCCGGAGCCCCTTCGGCTCGCGGCTGCTCGGCCCGCGCGACCAGGCGCCGCGCGCCCTCCGGATCCGGATCCAGCTGCTGCTCACGGTGCTGCTCCTCACCACCAACGTCATCGGCGTGGTGCTGGTGTTCGCCATCAACATCTGGGTGATCCCGTCCCCGCCGCCCACGCACGGGATGGTCGTCGCGCTCGCCATCGCCGTCCCGGTCTACGTCTTCACCGCCGTCGTCGTCGGCACGGTCTGGGGGACGACGAGCTCCCTCGGCGCGCTGCGGTGGGCCACCGACCCCGCCATCGACCCCGACCGCACCCAGCGCGAGCGCGCGCTGCGGGTCCCGATGGTGCTCACCTCCGTGCAGCTCGCGCTGTGGGCGACCGGGACCGTGCTGTTCACCGTGCTGACGGTCATCCTGCAGCCCAGCCGCACGCTCGGGACCGGGCTGACGGTCGGGATCACCACCGTGGTGGTCGCGGGTATCGCCTACCTGCTCACCGAGTTCGCGCTGCGGCCGGTCGCGGCACGCGCGCTCAGCGACGTCCGGGTCACCGGCCGGCTGCGCGGCATCGGCGTCGGCCCACGGCAGGCGATCTTCTGGTCGCTCGGGACCGGCGCGCCGATCGTCGGCCTGCTGGTCGCCGCGATCCTCGCGCTCACCCCCCGCAACGACGCCACGCTCACCCAGCTCGCGATCGTCACGATCGTGGTCTGCGGCGTGGTCCTGGTCTTCGGCTTCCTGCTCACCGACCTCAACGCCCGCTCCGTCGTCGCACCGATCATCTCGGTGCGCGACGCCATGCGGGCCGTCGAGAACGGCAACCTCGACACCGACGTCCTCGTGTACGACGGCACCGAGCTCGGCCAGCTCCAGAGCGGGTTCAACGCCATGGTCAGCGGGCTGCGCGAGCGCGAGCAGATCCGGGACCTGTTCGGCCGTCACGTCGGCCAGGAGGTCGCCGCGGCGGCCGCCGCGCTCGGCGCCGGCGAGATCGAGCTCGGCGGTGAGACCCGCGAGTGCTCGGTGCTCTTCGTGGACCTGGTGGGCTCCACGACGTACGCCACCGAGCACGGGCCGGCCGAGGTGGTCGGCGTCCTCAACCGGTTCTTCGGCGTGGTCGTCGACGAGGTGGACCGCCACCACGGACTGGTCAACAAGTTCATCGGCGACGCGGTGCTCGCGATCTTCGGCGCACCCGTCGAGCTCGAGGACCACGCGAGCGCGGCGCTCGCCGCGGCCCGGGCGATGGCCGCCCGGCTCGCCGTCGAGGTGCCGGAGGTCGGTGCCGGCATCGGGGTGGCGACCGGCCAGGTGGTGGCCGGCAACGTCGGGCACGAGCAGCGCTTCGAGTACACCGTCATCGGCGACGCCGTGAACTCCGCCGCCCGGCTCACCGACCTGGCCAAGGACGTCCCCGGCTGCGTGCTCGCGTCCTGGGACACCGTCGAGCAGGCCGGCGCGCCGGAGGCCGGGGCGTGGGTGCCGCACGGCGAGACGACACTGCGGGGTCGCTCCGCGCCGACCCGGCTGGCGGTCCCGCGGGGCTGAGGTCTGCGTCTACCCGGGTGCTGTGGCATCTGCCCGGGTGCTGTGACGCACCTTTTGGTGCCTCAACACGGTGTTACAAGTGCGCTCAAGCGAGCGCGTCCAGCGCCCGGGCCACCCGCCGCAACAGCTGCGCGGCGTCGATCTCGGGCAGCACGTCGGTGAGCAGCGCGTCGCGCTGCAGGACGGCGAGGCCGTGGACCGAGGCCCACCCGACCACGGCGAGCTCCTCGGTGGGCACGGCGGTGCCCCAGCCCTGGGCCTGGGCGGCGGCGACGGTGTGGACGAGGTGGTCGCGGTGCAGCGCACGGATGTCGAGCAGGCGCGGGTCGTCGGCGTGCAGCAGCTCGGGGCGGAACATCACGTCGAACATCGTCGGGTGACGCAGGGCGAACTCGACGTACGCCGCCCCGGAGGCCGCGACCTGGGCGCCGGCGGCGACCCCGTCCTCCCCGACGCGGGCGACCGCGGCGACGGTCTCCTCCAGCAGCAGCTCGAATCCCTCGACGGCCAGGGCGGTGAAGAGACCGGCCCGGTCCTCGAAGTGGTGCGCCGTGGCCTGGTGGGAGACCCCGACCCGGCGGGCGATGGCGCGCAGGCTGGCCTTGGCCGGTCCGCTCGTCGCGATCTCCTGCTCGGCCGCGCGCAGCAGGCGCTCGCGCACGTCCGCGCTCGACCGGGTCATGCCCCCGATTCTGCCGCAGCCGGACGCGGCTTCTGCGGCCACCACAGCCGCGGGCCCAGCAGGGTGGCCAGCGCCGGTACGAGCAGCGAGCGGACCACGAAGGTGTCGAGCAGCAGCCCGACGGCGATCGTGAAGCCGACCTGACCGATCGTGGTGACCCGGCCCGCCATCAGCGCCAGCATGCTGACCGCGAAGATGACGCCCGCCGAGGTGATCACGCCGCCCGTCGCCGCCGTGGCCCGCGCGATGCCGGAGGCGGATCCGTCGGGGGCCTCCTCGTGCATGCGCTTGGTGAGCAGGAGGTTGTAGTCGGCGCCGACCGCCACCAGGATGACCAGCGCGATCGCGGCGACGGTCCAGTCGAGCTGGATGCCCAGCCCGTACTGCCAGACCAGGACGGAGAGCCCGATCGCGGCGCCGTACGACAGGACGACTGTCGCCATCAGGGCGAAGGCCGCGACCAGGCTGCGCAGCAGCAGGAGCAGCACCAGGAAGACCGCGAGCAGCGCGCAGACGCCGATCACCTCGAGGTCGGAGACGGAGTAGCGGCGCAGGTCGTCGTTGGTGGCGGCCATGCCGGTCACCGACACCTCCGCGTCCGCCAACCGGGTGTCGGCGAAGGACGCGGCGACCAGGTCGCGCACCTCCTGCGAACGCGCCGAGGCCTCCGGCCCGAAGGCGTCGGTGCTGCCGAGAACAGCGATCCGCGCGGTGCGCCCGTCCTCGGAGACGAAGAGCCGGCTCGCGGTGGCGAAGGACTGGTTCGACAGCGCCGTCGGCGGCAGGTAGAAGCCCCCGCTGGCGGGGGTGTCCGCGTCCCGGCGCGTGGTCCGGAGGTGGCGTACGGCGGACGCGAGCCCGTCCTCGAGCTCGGGCAGCGACGCGGCGACCTGCTCGGTACCGCCGCGCAGCTCGCCGGTGCCCTCGGCGAGCCGGTCGGCGCCGCCGGAGAGCTGGTCCAGGCGGCGCGCGAAGGTGCGCTGTCCGCTGCTCAGCTGCTTGCTGCCGGTACGGGCCTGCGCGAGCCCGGTCCGTAGCTGCGTGAGGCCGGTGCGCAGGTCGCCCGTGCCGGTGGCGAGGGAGCGCGCCCCGCGGGCAGCCTTGCGCAGACCCGGCAGGAGCTGGTCGCGCTCGGCCTCCCAGATCTTCTTCAGTCCGGACCGGGCCTGGCGGCACGCCGGGTCGAGGCCGCAGGTCAGGCTCTTGGTGGCGAGCGCGTCGTACACGAGCCCCAGGGAGTCGACGGCGAGCTGCACCTGGTCGGCCGCCGTGGTCAGGCCGTCGGCCAACGCACCGGCGCCGGTACGGAGGTCGCCGGTGCCGGTGATCGCGCTGTCGGCGCCGTCGAGGAGCTGGTCCATGCCGCGCGTGAGGCGGGCGCTGGCGTTCGCGATCCTGCGGGCACCCGTGACCGCCTGGTCCGCGCCGTCGGCCAGCGCGCTCGCCCCGTCGTCGAGGCGGGTCGCCCCGTCGGCCAGCCGGTCCGCACCGCCGGCGCCCCGGGCCACCTTGTCCTTGGCCTCGTCGAGGCGGTCGCCGACGAGCCCCGACTGGTAGGCCACCGACGCCTGGGTGATCGGCTCTCCCGTCGGGCGCGTGATCGTGCGCACCAGCGCGACCCCGTCGTGCTGGGCGACGGAGGCGGCAGCGCGCTCGATGAGGGCGAGGTCCTTGGTGTTGCGCAGGTCGTGGTCGGCCTGGACGAGCACGTAGTCCGGAAGTACCTCGTTGACCGGGAAGTGCCGTGCCAGCAGGGCGAAGCCCTGGTTGCTCTCGACGTCTTCCGGCAACGGGTCGCGCACGTCGTACGACAGGTCGGCGAGAGGGAAGAGCGCAGCCAGGACGGCCAGCGGGACCAGCGAGGCGGTCAGCATCCGCACCGGGTGGGCGGCGACCAGGTTCGCGACCCGCTGCCAGGCACCGGCGACCTTGGACTCCCGCGGCTCGGCCCAGCCACGGCGCCCGGCGAGGGCGAGCAGGGCGGGCGTCAGGGTCAGGCTGAGCACCAGGTTGACGGCGATGCTCACCGCGATGGCCGGGCCGGTGGTGGTGAAGATGCCGAGGTCGGCGAACACCATGCACAGGGTCGCGAGCACGACGGTGACGGCCGACCCGGCGATCACCCCGCCCACGCGGGTCGCCGCGAGCGCCGCGGCTCGGGCCGGCTCCACGCCGAGACGGCGCTGCTCGTGGTACCGCGCGACCAGGAAGACCGCGTAGTCCGTGCCCGCCCCCAGCACGATCGCGGTCAGGAAGGAGCCGCTGAAGGTGGAGACCGCGAACAGGTCCTCCATGCCGCACCACGCCACCACGGCGCGGCCCACGCCGAGGCCGAGGCCGACCACGCCGAGCACGATCAGCGGGACCGCCACCGCGCGGTAGATCAGGAACAGGATGAGCGCGATCAGCCCGATCGTGACGACGGTGATCCGTACGACGCTGTGCTCCGTCTCGGTCGTCAGGTCGACCACCGTCGCCGTCGGTCCGGTGACCTGGACGGTGAGCCCGTCGGGCGCGTTCGCGCGAACGATGTCGCGGATGGCGGTGACCTGACGCATCGAGGACGGTGCGCCGGTGGCGCCGGTGATCCCGACCAGCAGGTACCGCGCCTGCCCGTCCTCGCTCGTCAGCGCCTTGCGCAGCTCGGGCTTGCGGATGTCCTGGACGAAGACGACGTCGTCCTTGTCGCGCTGCAGCTCACCGACCAGCGACTCGGCGTACCTCCGGTCGGCCTTCGTCAGCCCCGCCGTGCGCTCCATCGCGACGACGACGAAGCTCTCGCTGCCGCCGTTCCCGAACGCCTCGTCCATCGCGCGGACGGTCTGTGTCGAGGGCGCCTCGGCGGGGACCATCGGAGAGGAGTCCTGGCCGGCGATGACCTCCAGCTGCGGGACGGCCACGTTCATGACGACGGTGAACACCAGCCAGGCGCCCACGACCCAGCCCGCTCGTCGTACGGCGAAACGGGCGTAGCCCGCGATCCTGCCGCCCTCAGTCCCACTCACCCGAGGAAAGTAGAACTCGTTCCTTGCCAGTGGCAAGGAACTGTGGTGGGCGCCACGCGGGACGGGTGGCAAGGCGGCGGCACTTGTAACACCGTGTTCGTGCTCCGAAAGGCGTGTCACAGCACCCGGGTAGATGCCACAGCACCCGGGTAGATGCCACAGCACCCGGATAGCTGGTGCCACGGCCGGATAGATCGCCCGGGGCGCGGCACTTTCCCGCACGCCGACCCGAAGCCGGTCGAGAGGCCGGCCGAACCGGCGCGCGCCTTGTAACACCGTGTTCGTGCGCCGAAAGGCGTGTCACAGCCCCCGGGTAGATGCCACAGCACCCGGGTAGACGGCCCCGACCTCCGCACGTCCCGGGCCCGGTGGCCCACACGCCCCAGCAGATCCCAGCAGGTGGTCGCCCCGCCCACCCCCTCGGCAGCCGCAGCCCGACGACCTACTCAGCGGCCAGCCGCCGATGTGGCAGGCTCACCGCGTGACCGACGGAGCGACCGAGAACGCTGTGGACGCCGGCTTCTTGCCGGACGCGATCGTCGTGGGAGCCGGCCTGGCCGGGCTCGTGGCGACCTACGAGGCGACCCGCGCGGGCAAGCGCGTGCTCGTGCTCGACCAGGAGAACCGCGCCAACCTCGGCGGGCAGGCCTTCTGGTCGCTCGGCGGGCTCTTCTTCGTCGACTCCCCCGAGCAGCGCCGGATGGGCATCAAGGACTCCCCCGAGCTGGCCTGGCAGGACTGGCAGGGCTCGGCCGCCTTCGACCGGCTCGGCGCGGACCCCGAGGATGCCGGACCCGAGCGCGGCGAGGACCACTGGGGCAGCCGGTGGGCGCGGGCGTACGTCGACTTCGCCGCGGGAGAGAAGCGCGACTACCTGCACGGGCTCGGCCTGAAGTCCCTGACCTTCGTCGGCTGGGCCGAGCGCGGCGACGGCTCCGCCAGCGGCCACGGCAACTCCGTCCCGCGCTTCCACCTGACCTGGGGCACCGGCCCCGAGGTGGTCCGCGTCTTCCGGGAGCCGGTCGAGGCCGCGGAGGCCGCCGGCCTGGTCCGCTTCGCGTTCCGCCACCAGGTCGACGAGCTCGTCGTCGAGGACGGCGCGTGCGTCGGCGTACGAGGGTCGGTCCTCGCGCCCTCCGACCTCCCGCGCGGCGAGAGGTCCTCGCGCGAGGTCGTCGACACCTTCGAGCTGCGCGCGCCCGCGGTCGTGGTGAGCTCCGGCGGGATCGGCCACAACTTCGAGCTGATGCGCGCCAACTGGCCCACCGACCGGGTCGGGCCCGCGCCGGAGCACATGATCGCCGGCGTCCCCGCCCACGTCGACGGGCGCATGCTCGCGATCACCGAGACGGCCGGCGCCAACCTCGTCAACAAGGACCGGATGTGGGCCTACGTCGAGGGCATCCACAACTGGGACCCGGTCTGGCCCGACCATGCGATCCGGATCCTGCCAGGTCCGTCGTCGATGTGGTTCGACGCCGACGGCCACCGGCTGCGGGGGATGTCGGGCGTGCCGGGCGCGGACTCGATCGGCTCGATGAAGCAGATCCTCGCCACCGGCGCCGACTACTCGTGGTTCGTGCTGACGCAGTCGATCATCGAGAAGGAGTTCGCGCTCTCCGGCTCCGAGCAGAACCCCGACTGGACCGACAAGGACGTCCGGCTGATGCTCAAGGAGCGGCTCGGCAAGGGCGCGACCAGCCCGGTCGAGGCGTTCAAGGAGCACGGCGAGGACTTCGTCGTGGCCACCTCGTTCGACGAGCTCGTCGCCGGGATGAACAAGATCGCCCGCGGCGGTCGAGTCCTCGACGCCGCACTCCTGCGCCGGCAGATCGAGGACCGTGACCGGCAGGTCGCCAACGCGTACACCAAGGACGCGCAGGTGATGGCCATCCACAACGGGCGCAAGGACCGCACCGGCAGGATCATGCGCGTCGCCAAGCCGCACAGGATCCTCGACCCCGCGCACGGCCCGCTCATCGCCGTCCGCCTCAACATCTTGTCCCGCAAGACGCTCGGGGGCATCGAGACCGACCTCGACAGCCAGGTCGTGCGTCCCGACGGCTCACGCTTCCCGGGCCTGTACGCCGCCGGCGAGGTCGCCGGCTTCGGCGGCGGCGGGGTGCACGGCTACAACGCCCTCGAGGGCACCTTCCTCGGTGGCTGCATCTTCTCCGGACGGGCCGCGGGCCGCGCGATCGCCAAGGGTTGACTTGGGGCTTTCCACCCGTGACTTGGGGGTTTCCCACCCGTTGAGTCCGCGCAGAAGTGCCAAATCGACGGTGGAAACCCCCAACTCGCGGGTGGAAAACCCCAAGTCGACGGGGGGGTGGTGGGTCAGCGGGCCGGGTCGACCAGGATCTTGGCGTGCCGCTCCGGGTCGGCGAGGTCCGCGAACGCACCCGCCACCCCGTCGAGCCCGACCGTTCCGGTGATCAGCGGGCGGACGTCGACCTTGCCCGAGGCGATCCACTGCAGGGTCTGGTGGAACTCGCTGGGGTCGTAGGCGAAGGCGAAGCGCAGGTCGATCTCCTTGTTGATCGCCATCGACGGCCGGAACGAGTCCTGGCCCATGCACACGCCCACGACGACGACGCGGGTCAGCAGCGGGGCGTTGGCGACGACGTGCTCGATCATCCCCGGGACGCCCACGCACTCGAAGACCACCGGGCCGCGCGGGGTCGCGCCGACCTTGTCGGCGGCGCGCATGACGTGGGCCCACGGCAGGAGGGGTACGGCGCGCAGCTTGTCCATCGCGTCGAGGCCCAGCTCGGCGAGCGCGATGGCCTCGGTGAGGTAGCGCTTGGACGCGGCGAAGGAGGCCCACGGGGACTCGGTGGCGGGGTCGACCACCTCGTCGGCGCCCATCTGCTCGGCGAGGGCCCGGCGGCCGGGCGAGAAGTCGCTGGCGATGACGTGGCGCACCCCGGTCGCCTTGAGCATCGCGATGACGGCGAGGCCGATCGGGCCGCACCCGATGACGACGGCGACGTCGCGGGCCCCGACCTGCCCCCGTCGTACGGCGTGCAGGGCGACCGCCATCGGCTCGGTGAGCGCGGCGGCGTCGGCGTCGAGGCCGTCGGGGACGCGCATGGTCATCGAGGAGGTCACCAGCACCTGCTCGGCGTACCCGCCCGGCGCCTGCTCGCTCAGCCCGGTCAGGTGCACCGAGTCGCCGGCACGCAGCACGGGCAGCGCGACCACGCGGCTGCCGACGGGGAACGCCTTGCGGGAGGAGCCGGGCCCGTGGTCGAGGACGGTGCCGACGAACTCGTGGCCCATCACGACGTGGTCGGTGGAGCGCATGAAGTGGTCGTAGCCGAGCTCGGCGACGTCCGCCGCGGTCTCGTCGCAGTGCGTGCGCGCGTGCAGGTCGGAGCCGCAGATCCCGCACCGCTCGACCTGCACCAGCAGCTGGCCCCGGGTCGGTGTCAGGTCGGGCAGATCCTCGACGGTGAGCTCGGCCTGGTGGCAGACGACAGCGCGCATGGCGTCATCATGCCGCCCGGCGCGGCGGGTAGTGCGCCAGCGGTCGCTGGTCGGTCAGCGCGCCGATCGCCGCCATGAGCCGGTCGGTCGCCTCCCGCACCTCCCCCTCCCGTACGTCGACCGGTGCCCCGACGACGACCCGCACCCGTCCGCGGCGCCACCGGCGCCGGCCGTCCCGTGCGGGGCGGTCGACCTGCTCGGTCCCGACCAGGCCGACCGGCACCACGACCGCGTCAGGAACGAGGCGCGCCACGCGCACGACGCCGGTGTGCCCGCGGTAGAGCCGCCCGTCGGGCGAGCGGGTGCCCTCGGGGTAGATCGCCCAGACGCCGCCGTCGCGCAGCACCCCCGCGGCCGCTCGTAGCGCGGCATCCGCCGCGTCCCCGCCGGTGCGGTCGACGGGGATCTGCCCGGTCGCCGAGCAGAGCCAGCGCTCGACGCGGCCGCGCAAGCCGTGCCCGGCGAAGTACTCCGCCTTGGCGACGAAGCGCGGCTGCCGCGGCAGCACCAGGGAGAGCACGAGCGAGTCGATCTCGGCGCGGTGGTTGGCCGCGACCACGACCGGCCCGGTGTGGGGCACGTGCGCGAGCCCGGTCACCTCGGGGCGGGTGCACCACTGCACCACCGGCCCGAGCAGGACCTGCTTGAGCAACCAGAACCACACGCGCGGCCTCCCGAAGTAGACAGTGTCTACTATCAGCAGAGCACAGATACGTAGACACTGTCCACATGAGCGCGCGCGATCGCCTGGTCACCGTCGGCACCGAGCTGCTGGAGGAGCACGGCCTGGCGGGCATCTCGCTGCGCTCGATCGCGGCGGCCGCCGGGGTGTCCCACGGCGCACCCCGCCGCCACTTCCCGACGTACGACGCCCTGCTGGCCGCGATCGCCCGTCGCGCCCTGGAGGAGCTGGACCAGCAGGTCGCCCCGGCCCTGGCGGCCGATGACGTCGCGGCGGCGGCCCGGGCTTACCTGGACTTCGCGCGGCGCCGGCCCGAGGTCTTCGCGCTCGTCGCACGGCACGACCTGCTGGAGGGTGCTGGAGGGAACCTGCGTGAGATCACCGGACGCTGGTTCGCCGACCTCGGTGCCGCCCTCGCGCGGCGGGGCGACCGGCCGGGACGGACGCCGGCGCCCGAGGAGGTGCTGGCGCTGTGGTCGGGCGTGCACGGGCTCGCGGCGCTGACCAGCCGCCGGGCCACCGAGCCGACGGGCGTCGACCCGGAACGGGCCCTCGAGGTGCTGCTGGAAAAGCACGGCGCCCCGGCTCGATGAGCCGGGGCGCCGTGAGGACCGGATCGGTCAGGCGTCGAGGGCCTGGGAGACGCGGCGGTGCGCCTCCCAGATCTCCTCGGGCAGCCCGTCGAACTGGGCGAGGTGCTTCTCGCGGTGGCCCATCTCCTGCTGCCAGCGCTCCACGTCGATGGTGAGCACGGTGTCGAGGTCGGCGAGCGCCTGCTCGTCGAGGCCCTCGAGCAGCAGCTCCTCACGCTTCGGCAGGACGCCGACGGCGGTCTCGACGCCCTCGACCTCGCCGTTGAGGTACTGCATGAGCCACACCAGCGGCCGCAGGTTCTCGCGGTAGCCGGGCCACAGGAAGCGGCCGTCCTCGCCGCGCTGGAACCAGTTGACGTGCGCGAAGATCGGCTTGGTCGTCGCGCGGCCGATGACCTCGAGCCAGTGCGCGGCGTAGTCCGCCTCGGAGTACGACATGAACGGGCGCATCGACATCGGGTCGTAGCGGAGCACGCCCTCGAGGCCGTCGGCCGCGGCGGTCGCCTCGGCACCCAGGGTCAGGCCGTCGTAGACGCCCTCGGCGACGTCCTTGATCGCGCGCACCAGCGGCTCGCGGTCACGGGTGCGGCCACCGAAGATGATGCCGTGGATCTCGACACCGGCGGGGTCCTCGAAGTCCTTGGCGACGTTCGGGACGTTGGCCAGGGTCGTGGTGAAGCGGGAGTTCGGGTGCGCCCACGGAGCGTCGGCGTCCTCGGGGGCCCGGTCGGCGATGACGTCGCCCTTCCAGTCCTCCCAGCCGTCGAGGTCGGCCGGCTTGTCGCCGCGGCCCTCCCACCAGACCTCCTGGGTCTTGGGGTTGTAGGCCACGTTGGTGAAGATCGCGCCGGTGCCGGGGACGATCGAGTCGATCGCCGTGGGGTTGGTCTTCTCGTTGGTGTCCTTGGCGACACCGAAGACGCCGTACTCCGGGTTCATCCCGTAGAGCTTGCCGTCGTCGCCGACCCACAGCCACGCGATGTCGTCGCCGTAGAACTCGACGTAGTAGCGGTCGCCGAGCGCGTCGGGCGCCAGCGTCATGGCGAGGTTCGTCTTGCCGGACGCCGACGGGAAGCCGCCGCAGATGTTGTACTTCTTGCCGGTCTCCTTGTCGGTGATGCCGAGCAGCATGAACTGCTCCACCAGGAAGCCGTTCTTCCAGCCGTCGAAGGAGCCCTGGCGCAGGCCGTGGGCGATCTTGCCGAGCAGCGCGTTGCCGCCGTACGACGAGCCGAAGTGCAGGATCGTGCGCTCGTCGGCCACGGTCACGAAGTAGCGCTTGTCGTCCGGGGTGCCCTGGCCGAGGTTCTCCAGGTCGCCGGTCACGTGGACGGCCTTGACGAAGGAGTCACCGAGGTCGTTGATGTACTCCACGCCGACCCGCGCCATGCGGATCATCTGGAGCACGACGTTGCGGTTGTCGGTGAGCTCGACACCCGCGGCGAAGTTCTCCAGCGGGGAGCCCTTGGGCGCCATCAGGTAGGGGATGACGTACATGGTCTTGCCCGCGGAGGCGCCGGTCATCAGCTCGATGAGCTTCGGCTTCATCTCCGCGGCGGGCTTCCAGTTGTTGTAGACGCCCTTGTCGGCCTCGTCGCTGGTCGCGACGATGGTCCGCTCCTCGGCGCGCGCGGTGTCCTTGAAGTAGGAGCGCGAGTAGTAGAGGCCCTCGCCGGCGGGGAGCAGCTCACCCGCGTCCAGCGACTCCTGGACAAGACGCGCGTCGTCGGCCGCGGACACGACCTCGATGCGCTCTGCTCCCGTGATGTTGGCCCAGTGTGCGACGTACTCGCGAACGTGGGGGTTGGTCAACCCCGCCTCGTCGAGCGCCCGCTCCACATCAACCATGCTCTTCGCCAGCCTTTCGGTCCTTGTCAAGGTGTGGGCACGCTACCCCACAGCCCACCCGGGAATACCCGGGGTTCGAATCACCAGATCCGGGGACACCGTCGTCCGCGTGACAGTCACCATGACACCGCTCGCGCGCTGACGCACATCGGCGCCACCAGCCGAGATCGGGGCCATGTCACCCAGCTCCGGATTGGATCGTTCGAATCCCTCCAGGGTTCGTACGACGCGCCACGGGGTAGGACCCGCGCATGAGCTACCCACCCCAGCCACCTCCCCCGGGACCGCCCGGCTGGGGCCCGCCGCAGGGCCCGCCCCCCACTCCTCCGCCCGGTTGGGGCCCGCCTCCCGGACCGCCGTACGACGGCCGGCCGAAGCGCAACGTCGGGCTGGTCGTCGCGATCGTGGCCGTGCTGGTGCTCCTCGTCGGCGGCATCGCGACCACCGCGGTGCTGCTCGCCACGGGTGACGACGACGGCGACCGCAAGGCGGGCGACCAGGACTCCTCGGCCACGAACAGCCCGAGCGACCCGAGCGCGAGCAGCGCCACCGCCGAGCCGGCGCCGGTCACCCCGGAGGGCTCGGAGAGCGCCGACGGCCCGGCGACCTCCGGGAGCCCGAGCGGCCCGATCACGCCGTACGCCCCGACCGATGACACCGGCGACGACATCCACGTCGAGGTGAAGGCGTCGGACTTCCCCGGTGACTGGAACTTCAAGCTCGGCGACGTCGAGGAGAAGGCGAAGCTGCGGCGCACCTACGACCACGCGAGCTGCGGCCCGGTCGAGGCGTCCTCGGCGCTGACCCAGCAGCGCTGCGAGTACGCCGTGCAGTGGAACTTCAGCGCGCTCGGCGGCAAGGCGCGGGTCGTCCACCTCTTCCTGGTGTTCGACACCCAGCCGCACGCGAAGGCCGCGGAGGCGCGGCTGGAGAACAAGGACTTCGACCTGCCGAGCGGCTCGATCGACGACACGTTCGCCGTCGGGCAGTGGCGCACCAGCGTCTACGGCAACGTCGTGGCGGTGACCATCGGGACGTCGCGGGAGAAGGTCTCGGAGAAGCGGCTGCAGTCCCTGGTCGGCTACATGAACACCGACTACCGGGTGGCACTGACCTTCCAGAGCGGCCTCTGAGCGGCGGGCGAAAAATGAGGAGCCGCCGCAGGCGTCTCGGGTCACCTGCGGCGGCAGCAGAAGAGTGCCAGACCGCGAGGGCGCTTGTCACGGGGTAGAAGGTAAAAACTTCAAGTTCGGTACGCCGGCGCCCGGCGGCTCGGCGGCGGCTCGCTGCTCGCGAGCAGCGGCAGCACCCGGGGCGCGATGAGCACGGACAGCACCATCACGCTGGTCGAGCGCACCACCGAGGACGACTGGTCGATGCGGACCAGGGTCGCCTGGAGCTCGGGGTGGGAGCGGGTGGCGACCCGGCACAGGACGTCGTAGGAGCCGGTGGTGACGTAGGCCTCGAGCACCTGCGGGATCGCGGCCAGGTCGCGGGTGACCTCGTCGAGCGCCCCCTGGGAGATCTCCAGGGTCACGTAGGCCTGCACCTCGTAGCCCGCCGCGGCGACGTCGAGGGTCGGGTCCCAGTCGGCGATGACGCCCGCCTCGTGCAACCGCCGCAGGCGGCTCTGCACGGTCGCGCGGGCGACCGAGGTGACCCGGGAGAGCTCGAGGTCGCCGGCGCGCGGGTGCTCGGTGAGCGCGGTGAGCAGCGCGAGGTCGATCCGGTCGAGCGCGAGCGGGCCTGCCATGGCGCGATGCTAGTCAATCTGATCACCTGAGGTCGACCCGAGTCGGCAGAACTGCCCGATCTGCCTACCTCCCGATAGGCAGGTTGTGACGGTGCGAGGAGACCTGTTGTGCTCCTCACATGTCCCTCCAGGAGACCCTGACCAGCGAGGAGCGGCTCGCCGAGCTCGACCTCGACACGTTGAAGCAGCTCGTCGGCCTCGTCGAGTACGACGACCGCCAGGACCCGTTCCCGGTCACCGGCTGGGACGCCGCCGTCTGGGCGGTCGGCAACGCCACCCAGGCCGCGCACTTCTTCGTCTCCGCCTTCGGCATGGAGCTGGTCGCCTACTCCGGCCCGGAGACCGGCAACCGCGACCACATGGCCTTCGTGCTGAAGTCCGGCGCGGTCCGCTTCGTCCTCAAGGGCGGCGTCGACCCGCGCAGCCCGCTCCTGGACCACCACCGCAAGCACGGCGACGGGATCGTCGACATCGCCCTCGAGGTCCCCGACGTCGACAAGTGCATCGCGCACGCGCGCTCGGTCGGCGCGACCGTCCTCGAGGAGCCGCACGACGTCAGCGACGAGCACGGCACCGTCCGCACGGCCGCCATCGCGACGTACGGCGACACCCGGCACACCCTCGTCGACCGCAGCGGCTACGACGGCCCCTACCTGCCCGGCTACGTCGCGCGGACCTCGTCGTACCAGCGCCGGGAGGGCTCGCCGCAGCGGCTCTTCCAGGCCCTCGACCACATCGTCGGCAACGTCGAGCTGGGCCGGATGGACGAGTGGGTCGAGTTCTACCGCAAGGTCATGGGCTTCACGAACATGGCCGAGTTCATCGGCGACGACATCGCCACCGACTACTCCGCGCTCATGTCGAAGGTCGTCGCGAACGGCAACCACCGGGTGAAGTTCCCGCTCAACGAGCCGGCGATCGCGAAGAAGCGGTCGCAGATCGACGAGTACCTCGAGTTCTACGACGGCCCCGGCGCCCAGCACCTCGCGCTCGCCACCAACGACATCCTCGACACCGTCGACCGGCTGCGCGCCGAGGGCATCGAGTTCCTCGCCACCCCGGACTCCTACTACGAGGACCCCGCGCTGCGCGCCCGCATCGGGGAGGTCCGGGTGCCCGTCGAGGAGCTGCAGAAGCGCGGCATCCTCGTCGACCGCGACGAGGACGGCTACCTGCTGCAGATCTTCACCAAGCCGCTCGGCGACCGGCCGACCGTCTTCTTCGAGTTCATCGAGCGGCACGGCTCGCTCGGCTTCGGCAAGGGCAACTTCAAGGCCCTCTTCGAGGCGATCGAGCGCGAGCAAGAGCGCCGCGGGAACTTCTGAGGCGACGGCCATGGCCCACTACCAGCGGATCGGGTTCGTCCCCCCGAAGCGGCACACGCAGCACCGCGCCGAGGACGGCACGCTCCACTTCGAGGAGCTGATGGGCGAGGAGGGCTTCTCCTCCGACTCCTCCCTGCTCTACCACCGCCACCTGCCCTCGGCGGTCGTCGAGGCGAGGGTCTGGGACCTGCCCGACCAGGCGACCACCCCCAACCACCCGCTCGTCCCGCGGCACCTGCGGCTGCACGACCTCTTCGACGACACGTCGTGGCGCGAGACCGACGCGGTCACCGGCCGCCGCCTGGTGCTCGGCAACGCCGACGTCCGGATCTCGTACGCCGTGTGCGGGCAGGCCTCCCCGCTCTACCGCAACGGCATCGGCGACGAGTGCGTGTACGTCGAGTCCGGCACCGCGCTCGTGGAGACGGTCTTCGGGGCGCTGGAGGTGGGCCAGGGCGACTACGTGATGTTGCCGCGCGCGACGACGCACCGCTGGGTGCCGACCGGGCGCGAGCCGCTGCGGGTCTACGCGATCGAGGCCACCAGCCACATCACCCCGCCCAAGCGCTACCTCTCCCGGTTCGGGCAGCTGCTGGAGCACGCCCCCTACTGCGAGCGGGACCTGCGCACCCCGGCCGAGCCGCTGCTGGTCGACACCGAGGGCCCGGTCGAGGTCTACATCAAGCACCGGGGGCCCGGAGCCGGTGGCCTCGCGGGGACCGTGCACGTCGTACCGGAGCACCCGTTCGACGTGGTCGGCTGGGACGGCTGCCTCTACCCGTACGTCTTCAACATCGCCGACTTCGAGCCGATCACCGGCCGGGTCCACCAGCCGCCGCCGGTGCACCAGGTCTTCGAGGGCCACAACTTCGTGATCTGCAACTTCGTGCCGCGCAAGGTGGACTACCACCCGCTGTCGATCCCGGTGCCCTACTACCACTCCAACGTCGACTCCGACGAGGTCATGTTCTACGTCGGCGGCGACTACGAGGCACGCAAGGGCTCGGGCATCGGGCCCGGCTCGATCAGCCTCCACCCCGGCGGGCACGCGCACGGTCCCCAGCCGGGCGCCTACGAGAGGTCCATCGGCGTGGACTTCTTCGACGAGCTGGCCGTCATGGTCGACACCTTCCGGCCCCTCGAGCTCGGCGAGGCCGGACAGGCCGTCGACGACGGCGTCTACGTCACCTCGTGGGTGCGGGGGCAGGCATGAGGTACGACGCGCTCCTCGACGACGCCGCGATCTTCCCGCCCGGCGAGCTGCCCCTCGACGAGGCGGTGCGCGCCCACCTCGCGCACGGCCTGGCGCCGCACGCCGCCCTGGTCGGGCCGCTGGTGGTCGGGCTCGCCGACCTGCCGGCGCTGGCCGAGGCGACCGCGGGCCTGCCGGCGGGCAGCCTGGACCTCGCGGTCACCGTGCCCTCGCCGAGCGCGGCCGGGGACCTGCTCGACAAGGTCCGCCGGATCCGGGCCGCCCAGCTGGTCGCGCTCGAGGTCGCCGTCCCCGAGGACCACGGCGCCGAGGACGTGGTGCCCGCGCTCACCGTCGCCGTCGGGGAGCCGCCCGGGATCACCGTCTACGTCGAGCTGCCCCGCGACGAGCGCGGGCTGCCGCTGCTGGCGGAGCTGGCCGGGACGTCGTACCTCGCGAAGCTGCGGACCGGCGGCGTGCGCGCCGAGCTGTACCCCGGCGAGGAGGAGCTGGCCGACACCGTCATCGCGGCGGTGCGCGCGGGCGTCGCCTTCAAGGCGACCGCCGGGTTGCACCACGCGATCCGCAACACCGACCCGGTGACGGGGTTCGAGCAGCACGGCTTCCTCAACCTGCTCGCGGCCACCGATGCCGCGCTCGCCGGCGCCGGCACCGACGAGGTGCGCGCCTGGCTGGCCGAGCGCGACGGCGCCCGGCTCGCCGCGCACGAGGTCGCGCCCGCGACGCGGCGCACGTTCCGCTCCTTCGGCACCTGCAGCATCGCCGAGCCCGTCGCCGAGCTGGCCGCCCTCGGCCTGCTGACCCCGGAGGAGGGGTGATGGAGCACTTCGGCCTCACGAACCTGCCCTACGGCGTCTACTCCGTCGACGGCTCCGCCCCGCGCTGCGCCACCCGGCTCGGCGACCGGGTGATCGACCTGGGCCGCCTGCTGAGCGACCCGGTGTTCGAGGAGCCCACGCTCGACGCGTTCCTGGGGGAAGGGAGACGGCGCTGGGACGAGGTCCGCGCCCGCCTGGTCGAGGTGCTGAGCGGCGCGTTCCCCGACGCCTGTGCCCACCGGGTCGACGAGGTGACCCTGCACCTGCCGTTCACGGTCGCGGACTACGTCGACTTCTACGCCTCCGAGCACCACGCCTCGAACCTCGGCCGGCTCTTCCGCCCCGACAACCCGGACCCGCTGCTGCCCAACTGGCGACACCTGCCGGTGAGCTACACCGGCCGCGCCGGGTCGGTGGTCGTCTCCGGCACCGACGTCGTGCGGCCCTGCGGCCAGCGCAAGGCGCCCGACGCGCCGGCACCCACCTTCGGGCCGTCCCTCCGCCTCGACATCGAGGCCGAGCTGGGCTTCGTGGTGGGCGTCGGCAACCCGATGGGCTCGCCGATCGCGGCGGGCGACGCCGAGGAGCACCTGTTCGGCGTGGTGCTCTTCAACGACTGGTCCGCGCGCGACATCCAGGCCTGGGAGTACGTCCCACTGGGCCCGCACCTCGGCAAGTCCTTCGCCTCGACGATCTCGCCGTGGGTGGTCCCGCTGGCCGCACTCGACGCGGCCCGGGTCGACACCCCCGCACAGGACCCGGCGGTGCTGCCCTACCTCGAGCTCGGCGCCGGCCGCCGGCCGTGGGGGCTGGACATCGACCTGGAGGTCGAGCTCAACGGCACGGTGGTCAGCCGGCCGCCGTACGCCTCGATGTACTGGTCGCCCGCCCAGATGCTGGCCCACCTCACCGTCAACGGCGCGCCGACCCGCACCGGCGACCTGTTCGCCTCCGGCACCATCTCCGGCCCGGCCGCGGACCAGGTCGGGTCCCTCATCGAGCGCGGCCAGGGCTTCCTCGACGACGGCGACGAGGTCGTCCTGCGCGCCAGCGCCCCCGGACCCGACGGCACCCGGATCGGCTTCGGCGAGTGCCGCGGCCGGATCACCCCCGCACGAACGAAGGAATCGCGATGAAAGACCTCCTCGACCGCTTCGAGGCCAAGGCCCCCGAGATCGTCTTCGAGTGGCACGACTCCGAGACCGAGGCCAAGGGCTGGGCGGTGATCAACTCCCTGCGCGGTGGCGCGGCCGGCGGCGGCACCCGGATGCGGGCCGGCCTCGACCGCAACGAGGTCGAGTCCCTGGCCAAGACCATGGAGGTGAAGTTCACCGTCTCCGGGCCCGCCATCGGCGGCGCGAAGTCGGGCATCGACTTCGACCCCACCGACCCGCGGCGGGCAGGCGTGCTCGCCCGGTGGTTCAAGGCGGTCACCCCCCTGCTCAAGACCTACTACGGCACCGGCGGCGACCTCAACGTCGACGAGCTGCACGACGTCATCCCGCTCACCGAGCGCTACGGGCTGTGGCACCCCCAGGAGGGCATCGTCAACGGCCACTTCGCCGCCGACGAGCGCGAGCTGGTGCAACGCGTCGGCATGCTGCGCCTCGGCGTCTCCAAGGTCCTCGAGGACCCGCGCTACACCCCGGACCGCGAGGCGAAGTACACCATCGCCGACATGGTCACCGGGTGGGGCGTCGCCGAGTCGGTGGTGCACTACTACGCGACGTACGGCGCCGCCGACGGGCAGAGCCTGGCCGGCAAGCGCGTGATCGTCCAGGGCTGGGGCAACGTCGGCTCCGCTGCGGCGTACTACCTGTCCCGGGCGGGAGCCCGCGTGGTCGGGATCATCGACCGCGACGGCGGGCTGGTCAACGCCGAGGGCTTCACCGCGGAGGAGGTGCACGCACTCTTCGTCGGCAAGGACGGCAACGCCCTGCGCGCCGAGGGGATGGTCCCGCACGCCGAGCTGGACGACGCAATCTGGGACCTGGGAGCGGAGATCTTCCTGCCCTGCGCCGCCTCACGGCTGGTCACCGCCGAGCACGTCAAGCGGCTGGTCTCGGCGGGCCTGGAGCTCATCTCGGCGGGGGCCAACGTGCCCTTCGCGGACCCGGAGATCTTCTACGGCTCGACGTACGAGTTCGCCGACCAGCACGTCGCGGTGATCCCGGACTTCATCGCCAACTGCGGGATGGCGCGGACCTTCACGCTGCTCATGGAGGGCATCGACGAGGTGTCCGACGAGGTGATCCTCGGCGACGTCTCGCGCACCATCCGCGCGGCCCTCGAACGCTGCCACGAGCGCTCGCCGCACCCCACCCTGGTGGCCGCGACCGCTCTCGAGATCGCGCTCGACCAGCTGGTCTGAGCCGACCGGGGCGGCGGCGCTCGCACGACTTTCCGCAGGCGTTGTCTCATGCGGTAATTCCGGCTCGGGAGGCCCCACGCGGGGTGGTTCCATTGCCAGGTCTCGTCCGCGAGCAGCAGACGCCTGGGGGGCGCCTCCTGTGCGTGGGCGTCGACGACGACCCCTGTCGGGACGGCGCCCGCGCCGGCCCGGCAGGGGTCGACGTGTCTCCACCGTCGTCATCGCCGGCGGCCGGTACGCCCGCCCACGGGTGACCCGGCTGTGTGAGAATCGGCCCACGCTCGTCCCCATCCCCGGGTGGGGCCGCCGGACAGCTGAGGGGACACCATGGACATGGCCGCCGACGACGGACGCCACCCGGGCGAGGACAGCGACCGCCCCGAGGACCTCGGGTTCCCGACCCCGGTCGTGGACCCGCCCGCCCCGGCGCCGCACGACGTGCTCGACGGGCCCGCCCCGGCCTTCGATGCCCCGCTGAGCGCCGCCCCGGTCCCGCCCGCCCCGGCGGCATCGGCCGGGACGGCGGAGGCGAGCCCGCCGGCCGCGCCCTCGGCGCAGACCTTCCAGGACCTGATCGCGCTGCGTCGTGAGGCCGAGGAGTCGGCCGCCGCCGCGCTGGCGGAGCGACGCGAGGCCACCACCCAGGCGTCGCGGATCATCGAGGAGGCGATGCGCGCCTCGGAGAGCCTGCAGGCCGAGGCCCAGCGCACCCTGGAGCAGCAGCGGGGTGCCGCCGCGGCCGAGGCCGCCGCGATCGTGGAGCAGGCCCGGGCCGAGGCCGCTCAGATCGTCAAGGCCGGCGAGAACGACGTCCTCGAGGCCCAGCGCCTGCGCCGCGAGGCCGCCGCCGAGCGCGAGCGGCTCAACGCGGAGCTGGAGAAGATCCGTCGGACCGCCCAGGAGGAGCTCTTCGCCGAGGCCAACCGGCACGCGGCCCGGATGGACGAGATCCGCACCCGGGTGCTGCACGGGGTCGAGGCGGCCACCGACGGTCTGCGCGACGCGGTGCGCGACAGCGCGGCCCGCAGCGACGCGGCCTACGAGGGCTCCTTCCTGTCCCCCGTCGAGCCGGCCCCGGCGATCCCGGCCGGACCGGTCGTCGCCCCCGCCGCCGCGGCCTCCGAGCCGGCGCCGGAGCCGGCCCCGGAGCCGGCGCCGGAGCCCGCACCGGTCGCGGAGCGGGCCGCGGAACCGTACACGTGGACCAGCCCCGCGACACCGTCGGGCCCGGCCGCGGACCCCACGGCACCGGTCGCTCCCGCACCCGGCGTGACGGCGCCGATCACGCCGTACACCCCGGGCACGCCCGGTGCCGCCGCGGCGCCCGACAGGCCCGCGGAGCCGCCGAACCGCGGCCGCCGCGGGTGGCGCAGCCGGCGCTCCTGAGTCCCGGCCGGTGCCGCACCGGCGCCTTCCGCACACCGGTTCTCAGATCAGATACCAGGGTGTGTCTGGCACGTGCCTGCGACACATGGTCTGCCTAACATGACCTCCCGTTGGCAGCGGCTCCCCGGCAGCTCGGGTCGCGTGCGCGCCACGCAGGGCACGTCCGGACGACGGGGCAACGGCGGCCTGCACCTCGAGAACAGGGCACGAACGCGATGTGGGGGATTGTCGCGCGCTTCGAGAAGCGCGTCGCCGCGGGCACGGCCGCGCGCTCGCTGTGGCATGCGGCGCTGGCCGCGATGCGCACGGTCGAGGGCCGCCCGCAGGCCCTGCGGCTGAGCGTGCTCGCGAACGCCCTCGCCCTGGTCCACTTCGATGACGACGAGGACGTGCAGGATCTCGCCCGGCTGGGTGCCGAGCTCGGGCGCAGCACCACCGCCGCCCTGCAGGACGAGCTGCTCGGCCCGGTCGACCCCGCCCCCGGCCGTCCGGTGCTCACCCGGCTGGTCCGGGTGCTCGGCGAGCGTGCCTGGGGCGCCGCGTCCCGCACCCCCGGCGCCCTCACCGCGGAGGTCGAGGCGCTGCGCGAGCTGTGCGGAGAGGTCGCCCTGCGGCTGCTCATGATCGACGACGGCGACGACGGCGCCCCGCCGCGGATGCGCACGGCGACCGACGTGCTGCGGATGTTCCACGAGGGCGACGTCTCCCTGTGGCGGCGCCTCGTCACGGCCGCGCTCGCCGACCCGTGGGCGGGGCGCACCGACTTCTTCCTCGGCCTGATCGACCCGGTGCGGCATCCCGGCGAGCACGCCGGCGTGGCCGCCCTCTCCGACCTGGCCCGGCGGATCGCCGAGGAGGACGAGCGCCGTGCGGTCGCCGACCACATCCGCACCACCATCGCCGCCACCGGGCTCACCCAGCGCGAGTTCGCGACGCTGGTCGGCACCTCCCCGTCGCGCCTCTCGACCTATGTCACCGGCAGCGTCACGCCCTCGGCAGCGATGCTGCTGCGGATCAACCGGATGGCCAAGCGGGCCCGGAACGCCGGAACCGGGCTGCCCGAGGAGAACGGCTGAGCCCTGGCTCAGCCCTGGAAGGGCAGGCTGCCGACGGTCTCCCCGTCGGCCAGCAGGGTCACCGTGCCGCCGGGAGGCAGCAGGCTCTGCACGTGCACCGTCACCGGCGGGGGTGCCGTGCCGGCATAGGAGTAGGTGCAGGTCATCACGGTGTTCGACGTACAGCTCCAGCCGGCGCCGGTGACCTGGCCGGCGTCGAACACGAGGCCGCCGGCGACGAAGGAGATCTGCGCGGTGATCGTCCGCGGCGGGCCGCCGTTGACGGTGGGGACGACCTCCAGCGACCAGGGCGCGAGCAGGCCCTGTGGCGGGCCGAGGTTGACCGCGGCGAGCTCGATGCACTGCTCGTGCGCACCGAGGTCCCCGGTGAAGGTACGACGCGTGCCCGACCGCAGCACGTAGCCCGGCCGGGCGCTCGCCTCGACCGTCCACGGCCCCGACCGGCCGTCGCCGGCGGTGCGCTCGTAGCGCACCCCGCGGGTCGACGGCAGGTCGAGACTGCCGTAGGTGTCGCAGGTCGTGATCGGGTGCGCCTGCGGGGCCACCGCCGCGACCTCGATGGGGTCCGGCGCACTGGTGGGCGACTGCTGCGGCCCGGTCGGCGGGCTCGGCTGGGTCGGCGGGGCGGCGGGAGCCGAGGCGGGAGGTCCCGCGGGCTCGTCCACGGACGCGGGCGGCGCAGCCGGCGCGGTGGTCCCGGGGGCGACCCGCGGCGCGGCGTCGGTGCTGCGCGGCACGGACGGGTCGGCACCGGGGGTCGGGCGGGCCTTCGGCGCGGGCGGCGACTCCACGGGGGCGGAGGTCGCGGCGTCGGCGGCGGTGGGCTCGGTGTCCTTGGCGACGACCGCCCAGGTCACCCCGGCAGCTGCGACCGCGACGACGGCAGCCGCGGCAGCGGCCGTGGTGGCGGCGGCACCCAGGCCACCCCCGGCGGCACCTCCTCCGCTGCCCGAGGAGGAGCCGCCCGCGCCACCGGCACCGGCGGCGCCGGTCAGCCCCACCAGCCAGGCCAGGCCCTTGCCGGAGGCGGGCAGCGCGCCGAGCAGGACCACGGGGAAGATCCACGCGGCCAGCTTGCGGTTGACCCGCTCGACCTGGAGGTACGCCGCCAGGCAGTCCTCGCAGCCACCGAGGTGCGCGCTGACCTTCTCCTCAGCGCGGGCGCTGAGGTCGGTGCGGACGTACTGGCTGAGCCGGTCGCGGGTCCAGCGGCAGTCGGCGGGCGCCGCGGACGCCACCACGTGCTGGTCGAGGTAGGCCCGGCGCAGGCCCTCCCGGGCGCGGTGGGCCAGCGAGGAGACCGCGCCGGCGCGCATGCCGAGCAGGTCGGCGACCTCACCGGGCTTGCGACCCTCGACCTCGACGTGCCACAGCACCTTCTGCCAGCTCTCCGGCAAGGTGGCGAAGGCGCTCGCGGCGGCGTCGGCCTCGAGGTCCTCGACCAGCTCCTCGACCGGCGGCTGGGCGTCGTCGAAGATCCACGGCTGGTCGGAGACCGGCGCCTCGCGCGGGGCGCGCAGCGAGTCGCGGAAGCCGTTGCGGATGGTGACGTGGAGGTAGGCACGGAAGTTGTCGCGTGGTCCGCGTCCGGCGCGCAGCTGCGCGAGCACCCGGGCGAAGGACTCCGCGACCAGCTCCTCGGCCTGCTGCGGCCCGACCAGGATGCTCGCGAGACGGCGGGCGTCGTCGACGTGGGCGCGGTAGAGCTCCTCGAAGGTGTCCTCCGACGGGGTCACCGAGGAGAGCACGGACTCCGTGCTCTCGTTCGACGCTCCGTCCGTCGTCACCGTGCTCCCCATCTCCGTGGCGTCCCCTGCCGCGGCGTACGGCCGGCGTGCCGGGCACGCAGGACGACCCTGACGATCGTAGATCGCGATCGCAAGATCTGTCCCTGCCCGAAAAGATCTCGGAATCAGTTCTGAAAACGCGTGATGTTCCGTGTCGTGCCGCGTCTTGGTCTGTGCAGGCGCCGCCCTCGGGGCGGTGCTCCCCGACCGACACACACAAGGACGTCACGATGCCCACTCTCGCCGCTCAGCCGCAGGCCGCACCGACGACGACCCCCATGCCCATGCCGGAGCTGCGCAGCCAGTTCGCGAGCCACCCCATCCCCGTGCAGTCCGGTACGACGCTGCGGCGCATCCTCTTCGCCACCCTCGACCGTGCGGACCGGGTCACCCCGGAGCACGCCGAGATCTGGGAGCAGCTGGTCCGGGTGCTCGACCAGAACCGCACCGACCCGCGCGCCACCGCCCGCTGCGCGGTGCTGGCCAACCTGGTCGCGATCGTCGCCTTCGACGAGCCCGACGACTACGCCGCGACCGTCGAGCTGGCCGCCCAGCTCGGCCAGGACCGCCTGGCCCGCCTGCAGCACCGCGCCGGTGTCGCCCTGGAGCGCGACGCGGCGATGCCGTGGACGACCACGTTCATCCGCCGGCTGGTCACCTGGGACCTGGAGTTCCGCCTGGAGGGCAAGCCGTCGAAGGAGGTGACCGCGGACGTCGCCACCACCTGCGCGGTGATCGCGCAGAACCTGCTCTTCGAGGACATCGACCTCGAGCGCACCGCCGACGAGATCACCACCGTCGCCGAGCTGCACCGCCTGCTCGACCACGGCACCGTCGTGGAGTGGCGCGACCACCTCAGCACGATCGCGTCCTGCCCCTGGGGTCCGTACGCCGACCAGCTGCTCGAGCTCGGCCACGCCTCCGACCGGGCCTCGGCCCTCGCCGCGATCGCCAGCTCGATCGAGCAGTGCCAGGAGTGGTGCCGGGACCGCGAGCGTGACCAGGTCGCCCGGGAGATCCGCCACCTGGTCGCGGTCAGCGGCGCCTCGCAGCGGGAGTTCGCCGCCCGGATCGGCACCTCGCCGTCCCGGCTGTCCACCTACGTCCGCGGCACGGTGACCCCGTCCGCGGCCATGCTGCTGCGCATCCAGCGGGCCTCCCGCATGCTGCAGCGGCAGGCGACGCGCCAGGTCCTCGCACCACGGCGCTGACCCCACGAACCACCACGACGGGAGCGTGGTCGGGTCCGGCCGGGACGGGGAGCTGGGGGGCTCCCTGTCCCGGTCCGGGCCATCTGCAGGGAGGGACTCAGGCCCCGCGCCGAGCCGCCTGACGGGCGAGCTCGGCGCGGGCCAGGGCGTTCTTGTGCACCTCGTCCGGCCCGTCGGCGAAGCGCAGGGTGCGGATGCCGGCGTAGGCGTTCGCCAGGTCGAAGTCCTGGGAGAGGCCACCCGCCCCGTGCACCTGGATCGCCTTGTCGAGGATCCACTGCACCGTGCTCGGCGTCGCGATCTTGATCGCCTGGATCTCGGTGTGCGCGCCCTTGTTGCCGACGGTGTCCATCAGCCAGGCGGTCTTGAGGACCAGCAGCCGCAGCTGCTCGAGACGGACCCGCGACTCCGCGATCCAGTCCCGGATCACCCCCTGGCGCGCCAGCGGGCGACCGAAGGCGACCCGGGACTCGGCACGGGCGCACATCAGCTCGATCGCCCGCTCGGCCACGCCGATCGAGCGCATGCAGTGGTGGATCCGGCCCGGGCCCAGGCGGGCCTGGGCGACGCCGAAGCCACCGCCCTCCTCACCGACGAGGTGGTCGACGGGGACGCGGACGTCGGTGAAGGAGAGCTCGGCATGGCCGCCGTGCTCGTGGTCGTCGTACCCGAACACGTGCATCGGGCGGACCACCTCCAGGCCCGGGGTGTCGCGCGGGACGAGCACCATCGACTGCTGGCGGTGCCGCTCGGCGCTCGGGTCGGTCTTGCCCATCACGATGAAGATCGCGCAGTTCGGGTTCATCGCGCCGGTGATCCACCACTTGCGGCCGTTGAGGACGTAGGCGTCGCCGTCGCGCTCGATGCTCAGCTCGATGTTGGTCGCGTCGGAGGAGGCGACGGCGGGCTCGGTCATCGCGAACGCCGAGCGGATCCGGCCGTCCAGCAGCGGCGTGAGCCACCGCTCCTTCTGCGCGGGGGTGCCGAACATGTGCAGCACCTCCATGTTGCCGGTGTCCGGCGCCGCACAGTTGAGGGCGGCGGGCGCGAGGTGGAGGCTGCGGCCGGTGATCTCGGCGAGCGCGGCGTACTGCAGGTTCGTCAGGCCGGCGCCCTCGACGCCCTCGTGCTCGCCGGGCAGGAAGAGGTTCCACAGGCCACGACGGCGGGCCTCGGCACGCAGCTCGCCCAGGACCGGCGTGCTGTCCCAGGCCCAGCGGTCCTCGAGCCGCGCGAGCTGCTCGTGGAAGACCGGCTCGGCCGGGTGCACGTGGCCGTCCATGAAGTCCAGCAGGCTCGCGCGCAGCTCCTCGGTGCGGGCGTCGAATCCGAAGTCCATCAGTTCTCCTTGAGTGCGGTGAGACCGGCGTCGAGCAGGGGGTGGATCGCCTCGCCGATGTCGGCGAAGCCCTCGCCCACGGTCTGGCCGGCGAGGTGGCGGTGGTGGATCCCCTCGAGGATGGCGGCGAGCTTGAAGGCGGCGAGCCCGAGGTACCAGCCGAAGCGGAAGAGGTCCCGGGCGCTGCCGGCGGCGTACCGCTCGATGATCGCGGTCTCCGTCAGGAAGCCCGGGGCCTGCGCGGCGTCGGTGACCACCGCTCCGAGCGGCCCGGCGCCGAGGCGGTGGTAGGTCAGCATCAGCGCGAGGTCGGTGAGCGGGTCACCGAGGGTCGCCATCTCCCAGTCGAGGACGGCGGTCGCGCGGTCGTCCTGGTCGACGAGGAGGTTGTCGAGGCGGAAGTCGCCGTGCACGATCCCGGTCGCGGACTCCGGCGGCACGTCGGCGGCGAGCAGCGCGTGCAGCTCGTCGGCGGCGGGCAGGTCGCGGGTGCGCGAGGCGTCGAGCTGCGTGCGCCAGCGGGCGACCTGCCGGGCGAGGAAGCCGTCGGGGCGGCCGAAGTCGGCGAGGCCGACCTCCGCGGGGTCGATCCGGTGCAGGGCGGCGAGGGTGTCGACGAGCGTGGCCGAGATCGCCCGGGTCCGCTCGGGACCGAGCGCGGCGAGCTGCCGCTGGTCCCGGTACGGCGTGCCGGCGACCCGCTCCATGACGTAGAACGGCGCACCCAGCACCTCGGGGTCGGCACAGAAGGCGTGCATGGCGGGCACGGGCACCTCGGTGGCCCGGAGCGCGGCCATCACCCGGTGCTCGCGGGCCATGTCGTGCGCGGTGGCCAGCACGTGACCGAGCGGCGGGCGGCGCAGCACCCAGTCGTGGCGGCCGTCGGTGAGCAGGTAGGTCAGGTTCGACTTGCCGCCCGCGACGAGCTCGGCCCGCAGGTCGGTGCCGGCTCCGGGGAGCGCCGCGGGCAGCCACGCGGCGAGGCGGTCGAGGTCCAGGCCCGGCAGGTCGCTCACACGCCACCGCCGAGCAGCACCCCGCCGTCGACGACGAGGGTCTGGCCGGTCATCCAGGCGGCCTCGGCGCTGAGCAGGAAGGCCACCACGCTGCCGATGTCGTCGGGGACGCCGAGCCGCTTGAGGGGGTACGCCGCGGCGACCTCGTCCTCGCGGCCCTCGTAGAGCGCGGTCGCGAAGCGGGTCTTGACCACCGCCGGCGCGACCGCGTTGACCCGGATGTCGGGGCCCAGCTCGACCGCCAGCTCCTCGGTGAGGTGGATCAGCATGGCCTTGCTGGCGCCGTAGAACGCGATGCCGGGAGCCGGGCGGCGGCCGGCGACGGAGGCGACGTTGACGACCGCCCCACCGTGCTCGGCCATCCAGGCGCGGTGGACCTGCTGCACCCAGGAGACGGCCGCGATGCAGTTGACGTCGACGATCTTGCGGGCGGCGTCGAGGTCGATGTCCACCAGCGGGCCGTAGACGGGGTTGATGCCGGTGTTGTTGACGAGCAGGTCGGCGCTGCCGAAGGTCGCGACCGCGTTCGCGACGACCTCGGCCTGGTGCTCGGTGTCGTCGGCGTGCCCTGCCACGCCGAGGGCGACCTCGGGCCCGCCGAGCTCGGCCACCGCCTCGGCGAGGGCGGGCTCCTTGCGTCCGGTCACCACCACCCGGGCACCGTCGGCCACCAGTCGCTGGGCGATCGCCAGCCCGATGCCCCGGCTGGCACCGGTCACGATCGCGGTCTTCCCCTCGAACCTGCTCATCCCGCCCCTTTCGCCTGACTAAGCGCTTGCTTAGTTGATAGGGTCCCACTCTGCCCGCCGTCCGGCGACCCGTCAAGCACCCAGGAGGTACGACGATGGCCGCGCCCTCCCGCGCCGACGCCACCCGCGCGCGCCTGCTCGAGGCCGCGGTCGCCGCGTTCGCCGAGAAGGGCTTCCACGGCACCACCACCCGCGACATCGCCGCCGCCGCCGGGATGAGCCCGGCCGCGATGTACGTCCACCACCGCTCCAAGGAGGAGCTGCTCCACCTCATCTCCCGCGAGGGGCACCAGGCGGCGCTCGACGTGGTGCGCACCGCGCGGGCCGGCACGGACGACCTCGTCGCCCAGCTCACCGACGTGGCCCGTGCCTTCGCGCTCTTCCACGTCCACCACCACACGGTGGCGCGGGTGCTCAACTACGAGCTGGCCGCGCTCAGCGAGGAGCACCGCGCCGAGATCGACGAGCTGCGCACCGGCATCGACCGGGAGCTGCGCGCCCTGGTCGGCGAGGGCGTCGCCGCGGGCGTCTTCGACGTCCCCGACCCAGCGCTCGCCGCGACCGCCCTGGCGTCGATGGGCATCGACATCGCCCGCTGGTACCGCGAGGACGGCGAGTGGACCCCCACCCAGATCGGCGACTACTACGCCGACCTGGCGCTGCGCGTGGCCGGGGCGACGTCCGCCTAGAGGTCGAGCACGAGGGCCCGGTGGTCGGACACCTCGGGCTCCGCGAGCACGGTGAAGGCCTGCACGGCGCCCGGGTCCGAGACCAGCAGGTAGCTCGCGTGCCGCACCGGCTTCGGGTAGCTGCTCGTCCGGGTGTCGGCCTCGCCCACCAGGTCGCTCAGCCCGATCCCGCCGAGGATCGCGAAGGTCTCGCTGTCCGGCAGCAGGTTGAGGTCGCCGCACACGACGACCAGGTCGCCCGGCTCCCGCACCTCCTCGACCAGGGCCGCCAGCCGCTCCGCCTGCGCCCGCCGGGCCGGGCTGTCACCCTTGCCCGCCTCGTCCCGCAGCCCGTGCAGGTGACCGATCGTCACGCACCGCTCCTCGTGCACGAGCCGGGCGACCTGGGCCGCCCGGGGCCGGTCGCTGTGCGGCCAGGCGGGTCCGTGGTCGGCGTACCGTCCGTGGACGTGGGCCGCCGTCGAGCGCACCGTGACGACCTCGGGCGCGGTGAACATGCCCAGCCCGAAGTGCTGGCGGTGCACCCTGCCTGCGTCGTCGGCGACCGGGCCGGTGTCGCTGACCGCGAACCACCCGTCGTGCCCCGGCAGCGTCGCCGCCACGTCGGCCATCAGGTCGCCACGCTGCGGCAGCACCCGGGCATCGTCCTCGAAGCGGGTCCACCCGCCCAGGCCGGGCGTCCGGGTGACCTCCTGGAGGCAGAGCACGTCGGCTCCCGCCGTCGGGAGCCAGGCCGCGAGGGCGTCGTACAGGGCTCCGCCCCAGGCGTTCACCGACACGATCCGCACCCGGAGAGGGTAGGGCCCGGCGACCGGACGGTCGTGACCGGCCGGGACCTACGCCGCGGCGGAGACCACCAGCCGCTCCCGCGAGACCTGCACGTGCAGCCGCTCCAAGGTGCGCTGGTGCTCCTCGGCGCGGTCCAGCAGGCGGTCGAGCTCGTGCGCGTCGAGCCGGGGGTCGTCGTCGGCCGCGGCCCGGAGCACGTCGAAGCCGGCACGCTTGCCGCTGACGGCCAGGCGCAGCGACTCCAGCTCCACGACGTCGGTCAGCGGTGGCCGGGTGAGCAGGCGCCCGTTGGGCTTGAGGCGCCCGGCGAGCTCGGTGAGGCGCGCCATCGACGTGCCGACGACGCTGGGGCGGACGCCGACGCTCAGCATGATCCGCCGCAGCGCCTCGCGGTCGGAGGAGACCTCGCTGGCCAGCTGGCGGATCTCGGCCGCGGCCGCCGGGTCACGGTGGTTGCGCCCGACGCGCCGGAAGGCCGCCGCTCCGGCGGTCGAGCCGGCCCAGTGGTGCTGCAGATAGCCCTTCAGGACCTCGTCGTTCACGGGGATCACTCCTCATTCACGGGGGGACCAGAGTGGTACCCAGGTGCCCGCGACTTAATGCCCCTTCCAGTCCTCCGGCGGGCCGGCCGGGCCCTCCGACCACGGCACGGCGTCCGGGCCGTCGAAGGGTACGAAGGGCGTGCGGTCCGCGCCCCACACGCCCGGGGCCGGGTGCGCCTTCGCCACGAGGGTGTCGTCGTCCTCGGGCACCGCAGGCGGCGCGGAGGGCAGGCCGGGCAGCGTCGGGACCGTCGCAGGCGGGCCGCTCGGGGCGGGCACCGCGGCGGCCGTGCGGCGGTAGTCGGCCGCGACCGCCAGCACCCGGGGAGCGAACGCCGGGTCCGCGTTGAGGCGGGCCAGCGCGGTGGTGCGAGCCGCGTCGTCGCCCAGCGCCGGGCTGCCCCCGCACAGCAGGACGGCCGCACCGAGGGCCGCGTCGTCGAGGTCGAGCGCGTCACGGCGGCCGTCGTCGTCGGCGTCGACACCGACCTGCGCCCACTGCTGCGGGCTCAGCCCCATCGGACCCACCGCGCGGTCGAAACGGGCGTCCAGGTCGAGCTTCCCGCCGTCGGAGTCGGGCTCCTGCGCCCCCGCCGCGTCGGTCAGCACCGGACCCACCAGGGCGGGCAGCACCCAGCCGAGCGTCGGGCCGTCGTACGACGCGCGGGCGTGGTCGGTGGCGACCTGGCCCACCGCCGCCAGGAGCGTCCACTCCAGCTTGCAGGCGGGCATGGCGCCCTGGAGCACCGCCTCGGCGCGCTGGTACGCCGCGGCCGCGGCAGCGGGGATTGCGGTCGCGCGCAGCGGCGCCGCACCCTTGTCCGCGGGGCGCAGCGGGTAGCCGGTCACCGTCGCGGCCGGACTTGCCGGCAGCAGCCCCCAGAAGCCGGACGGGGCGGCGTCCGGAGCGGCGTCGGGCGCGGGTGCCGGCTGCACGGCCGGGGCGGGGGCGGCCGGCTGCGGGCCGCGCGCCTCAGCCGGCAGCGCCGGCGGGGCCGGCGCCGGCGGGGCACTGGCGGCGAAGCCGGCCAGGATCACCGAGCTCGACAGCAGGGCGCAGCCGACGAACGCCAGACGCGGTCCCGTGCCGCTGCCCTGCCACCGCCGGAACCGCCCGAGAACAGCCCGCTCCATCAACGCTCCCTCGTCGTGAGGGACCATCAAGCACTGTCGAGCCCACGGCTGTCAACATCTGACAGGACGTGTTATCAGGACCGAGACGCCTCAGCGAGGACGCTCGCGTCGTACCACCGCCGGGGGCAGGCCCCACTCGTCCCGCCCGAGCCGCGACAGCGGCGCCAGCCGCTCCAGGACCGGGTGCCCGTCCTCGAGGACGTCCGGGTCGAGCGTCACCGCGACGACCTCGCCGAGCACCAGGGTCGAGTCGCCCACCGGCAGCGTCCGGTACAGCCGGCACTCCAGCGATGCCGGCGCCCCGGCCACCCGCGGCGGCGCGACGACGGCGCTGGGTGCCATCGCGATCCCCAGCTCCGCCGCCTCGTCGACCCCCGGCCCGAAGCGCGCGCTCGACGCGTTGACCTCGTCGATCAGCGGCTCGCTCGCCAGGCTCACCGTGAACTCGCCCGTCTCCTCGACGTTGCGCAGCGTGTCCTTGGCCCCGACCGAGGTGAACTGCACGATCGGCGGGTCCGCGCTCGCGATGGTGAAGAAGGAGTGCGGCGCCAGGTTGCCCACCCCGTCGCCCGACAGCGTCGCGACCCACGCGATCGGGCGGGGGACGACCAGCGCGGTCAGCAGGCGGTAGGCGTTGACGTCCGGCGTACCCGGACGCAGGACGAGGTGCTCGGAGGCCATGCCCCGATTGTGCCGGGGCCGGACCCGAGGAGCCGGGGCAGCCCGGCCACCGCACCTCCGGTCGCGCCGGGCACCCCTCGCCGCGTCACCGTCCCGACGGCACCTCACCCTCCTGGCCGAGCCCGCTGCGGTACGCGAGCAGACCCGCGACGCCCCGTCGGAACGTGTCGCCGACCGGGACGGGGTCGGACAGGCAGCCGGCCGCCATCGCACCGTCACGCAGCATCACGAAGTGCCGCGCCGCCGGCACGGCGTCCGGCTTGCCCGTCTCGGCGAACAGCGCGGTCAGGGTCGTGAAGAACCAGTCACGGTGACGCAGGACGGCGGCGTGCACCGGGTGCCCCGGGTCGGGGTACTCGGCCGCCGCGTTGAGGAAGGCGCACCCGCGGAAGTCCGCCCGTTGGATGTCCTCGGCGATGAAGGTCGCCACCCCCTGCAGGACGTCGGCGGCCGCCAGGCCCTGCGCGCGAGCCTCGTCGACCCGGGCCCGGAGCGCGTCGTCGACGACGCCCAGGTAGGTGACCACGAGGTCGTCCTTGCTGGGGAAGTGCCGATAGAGCGTCGCCTTCGTGACCCCCGCCTGGGCGATGACCCGGTCGATGCCGACGGCGTGGATGCCCTCGGCGTAGAACAGGCGGCTCGCCGTGGCGACCAGTCGATCGCGTGCCTCGGACATCGCCCTCCCCTTCCTCGCGGCCCTGGGAACGGTAGCAGAGAGACCGGTCTGTCTTGACATGGTCGCGGTGGCGGAGGACCGTAGGGCGCAGCAAAGAGACAGACCTGTCTACCTACCCTCCCCGAAGGACGTTCCCATGCCCTCTCCCGTCACCACCGCTCCCGCACCCGCCGGACCCGATGCCGCGCGGGCGCGCCACGCGCTGCGTACGCTCTACGTCGTGCGCTTCGGGTTCGCGCTCGCCTGGGCGGTCACCCTCCTGGCGACCGCCCCCGCCGGCACCGACGTCACCGCGCCCGTCGCGGTACTCCTCGTCGCCTACCCGCTGTTCGACCTCGCCGCCGCCGTCGTCGACCGGCGAGCCTCGGGCGGCATCCGCGCGGGCCGCCTGCTGCACCTCACCATGGCGCTCAGCGGCCTCACTGCCGCCGGACTGGCCGTGGCGGCGACCTCAGGCACGTCCGCCGTGCTCCGCGTGTGGGGCGCGTGGGCGGTGACGGCGGGAGCCGTCCAGCTGGCCGTCGCCCTCCGGCGCCGCCGGCTCGGCGGGCAGGGGCCGATGATGCTCAGCGGCGGCATCTCGGTCCTGGCCGGCGGCGGGTTCCTCGCGGCGGCCGCGGGCGCCGACCCGGCACTCGACGGCCTCGGGGGCTACGCGCTCCTCGGAGGCGTCTTCTTCCTCGTCTCCGCCCTCCGCCTGCGCGGCGCAGGAGCCGGAGAGGAGCGGTGAGCCGCGTCGCCACGGGCGGAACCGGAAGGCCCCACGGGCTGTGGAGCCGCCTGTCGGAATCGAACCGACGACCTAGTCATTACGAGTGACTCGCTCTACCGACTGAGCTAAGGCGGCGCGCCGCCCGAGGGCGACCGCGGAAGCATACCGAGGGGGGTCGGGCGCCGCCCAATCCTCCCCCGTACGACGCGCCGGGAGCCTCAGGCGGCGACCGGGACGGCGACCGGGCTCGCGGCGACCGCGGGCGTCACGCGGCGCGGCTCGAGGTGGGTCTGCGGAGCGTCGCACCAGCAGGTGAAGTGGATGCGGAAGGCGTCGTCGAGGCGCTCGAGGCCGGTGATCTGGTCGGGGAAGATCAGCTCGCGGCGGTGGCAGGACGTGCAGGTGTGGGTGAACAAGGTGGCCTCCTTCGCGGCACGGTGGGGATCGTTCTCCCCCATTCTCCGGCGCGCCCGATCCAAGGGGTAGGCTCTCTTTCCAGCCGCTGCCCAAGGATTTGCCTTGACCTCGTTCTCCCTCCACCAGCTCACCTGCTTCCTCGCGACCTACGAGCACCAGTCGTTGACCCGCGCCGCCGAGGAGCTGGGCTACGCCCAGCCGTCGGTGTCGGAGCAGGTGCGCAACCTGGAGAAGCAGTTCGGGGCGCCGCTCTTCCGGCGGGTCGGACGCGGCGTCGTCCCCACGACGGCGGCCGACGCGCTGCGCCCGCACGCGGAGAAGGTGCTCGCGGCGGCCGACGAGGCGCAGCGGGCGGTGGCGAGCATCAAGTCCCTGGAGACCGGCACGATCCGGTTCGGGATGTTCGGGGTCGCCCGGCTCTACGGCGGCGCGGGGCTCGTCGCCGACGTCCTCGAGCGCTACCCCGGGGTCCGGGTGGAGCTGGTCGGCCAGCACTCCCGCGAGGTCCAGGACAACCTGCGCCGCGGCCGGCTGGAGGCGGCGATGATCGCGGTCGCGGGGCTGTCGAGCGAGGGCCTGGCGATCACGCCGATCGCCCGCGACGAGCTGGTCTACGTCTCCGCGGACCCGGCCCGGCTGACCGCGCCGGTGACGGCGAAGCGCTTGGCCGAGGCGAGCCTGGTCATGCCCGAGACCACCTGGCGTGACTCGGACTCCGCGCGACTGGTGCTGCGCCGGATGCTGCACGAGGCGGGCCACAACCCCAGCACCCGGATCGAGGTCGAGGACGTCGAGACGGCCATCGAGCTCGTCGGGCGCGGCCTGGCGGACACGGTGACCAACAAGAGCGCGGCGCTCCAGCTGCTCCCCCGGCTCGCGCCGGAGGCGGGCTGGGTGCCGCTGAAGCCGCGGCTCTACGACACCCTGGCCATCGTGCACCGCGCCGGCGCCACGCTCTCCCCCGCGGCGCGGCTCATGATCGACCTGGCGACCCAGCGCATCCAGGCGATCCTGGAGCCCGCCTGAGCGTCAGCGGCTCAGCACTCCAGCCCGTCCTTCGGCACCGTCCCGTCGATGAGGTAGGCGTGCACCGCGTCGTCGACGCACTGGTTGCCCTTGTTGTAGGCCGTGTGACCGTCGCCGTCGCGGCTGACCAGCACACCGGACTCCAGCTCCTTGGCCATCGCCACCGCCTCCTCGTACGGCGTGGCGGGGTCCCGCGTCGTCCCCAGCACCACGATCGGCGCGGCGCCCGCGCCGTCGATCTCGAGGTCGGGCTCGTCGGTCGCCTGGAACGGGTAGCCGTTGCACGCCGTGAGCCCCCACGCGAACACCTTGCCGAAGGTCGGCGAGGCCTTCTCGAAGTCCGGGAACTGCGCGGGCACCTCGTCGGCGGTGATGGCGTAGGAGTCGTCGAGGCAGTTGATGACGGAGATCGCCTCGAGGCTGTTGTCGGTGTACTTGCCGTTCTCCCGCGAGCCGTAGAAGTCCGAGAGCTGCAGCAGGGTGCTGCCGTCGCCGTCGAGCGCGGACTTGAGGCCCTGGTCGAGGTAGGACCAGTTGTCCTTGCTGTAGAGCGGTGTGATGAGGCCGTAGAACGCCAGTCCGACGGTGAGCTTGCGGTCCTCGTCGTCGGTGGTCTCCAGCGGCTTCTTGTCGATCGAGTCGAGCAGGTCCTTGATCGTCGCGAGGCCGGCGTCGACGTCGTCGCCGAGGAAGCAGTCGCCGCCGTCGACGCAGTCCTGGATGTAGGAGCGCAGCGCGGTCTCGAAGCCGGCGGCCTGGCTCAGCGCACCCTCCCGGGCGCTGAGGGCCGGGTCGACGGCACCGTCGAGGACCAGCCGGCCGGTCTTGTCGGGGTAGAGCTCGGCGTACGTCGCGCCGAGGCGGGTGCCGTAGGAGAAGCCGAGGTAGTCGAGCTTGTCCTCGCCGAGCGCGGCGCGCAGGACGTCCATGTCGCGCGCGGCCTCGACGGTGCTCACGTGCGGACCGACCTCACCGGACTTGGCCTTGCAGCCGGCCCAGAACTCCGCGGAGTTCTCCTCGCCCTGGGTGACCTCCTCGGGGGTGTCCGGGTCGGGGTCGGCGGCGATGTAGGCGTCCAGCTCGTCGTCGGTCAGGCAGTCGACCGGCGAGGAGTCGCCGGTGCCGCGGGGGTCGAAGCCGACGATGTCGTAGGCCGCGCGCAGCTCGGGCGCGAAGTAGGAGTCCGCCTGCTCGGCGAGGTAGGTGCCGCCCGCGCCGGGACCACCCGGGTTGACCACCAGCGAGCCGACCCGCTTCCCGGTGGCCTTGGTGCGCTCCAGGGCCAGCTCGATGCCGCCGGCCCCGGGGTCCTGGTAGCTGATGGGGACCTGGAGCGAGGCGCACTCGTTGTCGCCGCACTCCTTCCACGAGAGCTTCTGCGCGTAGTAGTCCTCGATCGTCCGGCCGTCCGCGGTCGGGCTGACGGGGGCGCTCGTCGTCGGGTCCGCGTCCGGCTCGTCGCCGTCGTCGTTCCCGGCGAGCAGCACCACGCCGATGCCGAGGGCGCCGGCGATCACCAGGGCCCAGATCACGCCCACGGCGATGATCAGCTTCTTGCTCACTGCGGTCCTCTTCCCGTCGTCCTGCTCAGCGCTGCGGCGCCTTGAGTGCCACCATCATCGACTCCAGCGCCAAGGCGACCGGCACGTTGAACTCCAGCATCTGCTCGCGCGCGGCGAAGATCCACCCGATCCGGCGCAGGTTCAGCTCGGCGGAGGTCTCCTGCGCGATGTGCTCGACCTGGTCGCGGATCTCCTCGTTGACCAGCGCACCGGGCGCCCGGGTGGCGACCGCGATCGCGTCGCGGTAGACCGACACGAGGTCGGTGAGGCCACGGTCGACGACGTCGAGGTGGCGCCGCTTGGCGCGGGTGCGCTGGCCCTTCTCCAGGGCCGCGAGGGCCGGGCCGTACTCCCGCGGGCGGCGACCGCGCTCGACCACGCCGTACGCCGCGTCGAGGTCGGCCTTCTCCTTCGCGTCGAGCTCGGCGGTGATCGCGTCGGCCTCCTCCTTGGTGGTCGTCGCGAGCCGGGTCGCGGCGTCCATGCAGCGCCCCAGCGTCGTCAACCGGGCCGGGATCGCCACGACCTCCTGGCGCCGGGTGCGGACCGCCTCGTCGAACGCCAGCGCGCGGGCCCGGCCGATGTGACCCTGGCTGGCCCGAGCGGCGTACGTCGCCAGGGACTCCCCGATGCCGCGCGCCACCAGGAAGCCCGCGACCTCCTGGGTGGTCGGCGTCGAGAGGGTGACCAGGCGGCAGCGGGAGCGGATCGTCGGCAGGACGTCCTCGACCGTCGGGGCGCAGAGCATCCACACGGTGCGCCCGTTGGGCTCCTCGATCGCCTTGAGCAGGGCGTTGCAGGCCTGCTCGGTGAGCCGGTCGGCGTCCTCGACGACGAGGATCTGCCACCGGTCGCCCATCGGGCTCAGCGAGGCGCGGCGGACCAGCTCGCGCACCTCGTCGACGCCGATGGAGAGCTTCTCGGTGCGGATCACCGCGACGTCGGCGTGCGACCCGGCGAGCACGGTGTGGCAGGCGTGGCAGCGGTCGGGGCAGTCGGGCCCGACCCCCGCGTCCGGGCACTGCAGGGCCGCGGCGAAGGCGATCGCGGCGTTGGAGCGGCCCGAGCCCGGCGGCCCGGTGAACAGCCATGCGTGGGTCATCCCGTGCCCGGTGGCGGCGTTGCGGAGCAGCTCGACCGTCGAGCGCTGGCCGACGAGGGTGCCCCAGACGCCGTCGCTCATCCGCGCACCGCCTGGGCGAGCAGCGGCGCGACGCGCGCGGCGACCGCCGCTGCGATCTCCTCGACCGAGGCGCGGGCGTCGAGCACCAGGTAGTGCTCGGGGTCGCGACCCGCGAGGTCGAGGAACGAGCGGCGCACCCGCTGGTGGAACTCCAGCGACTCGCCCTCGATGCGGTCCCGCTCCTCGAAGCGGGCCAGGCCCGCGGCGGGCTCCAGGTCGAGGACCACGGTCAGGTGCGGGCGCAGGTCGCCGGTGGCCCAGCGGGCGACACCCTCCAGCTCGGCGGCGTCCAGCGCCCGGCCGGCGCCCTGGTACGCCAGGGTCGAGTCGACGTAGCGGTCCGTGATGACGACCGCGCCCCGCTCCAGCGCCGGCCGGACGAGGGTCTCCACGTGCTCGGACTTGTCGGCGAGGTAGAGCAGGAACTCGGTCGTGTGCGCCAGCGCGCCCGTCTCGGGGCTGAGCACGATGCGACGCAGCTCCTTGCCGACGGGGGTGTCGCCGGGCTCGAAGGTGAGCACCACGTCGTAGCCGTCGGCCACCAGGCGCTCGCGCAGCAGGCGCGACTGGGTCGACTTGCCGCCGCCCTCGCCGCCCTCGAAGCAGACGAAGACGCCGCTGTCGGCGTACGGACCTCGGGCGCTCACGAGGACGAACCTACGAGACGGGTCCGACGCTGACCACGGGAGGTCAGGACTTCTTCGCCGCCTTCTTCGCAGCGGTCTTCTTCGCGGTCGTCTTCTTCGCGGTGGTCTTCTTGGCCGCCGTCTTCTTCGCGGCGGTCTTCTTCGCACCCCGCTTGGCGGTCTTCTTCGCCGGACCCTTCGCGCGCCGCTCGGCCAGCAGCTCGGCCGCCCGCTCGAGGGTGATCGCCTCGACCGAGTCGTCCTTGCGGAGCGTGGCGTTGTACTCGCCGTCGGTGACGTACTCCCCGAACCGGCCGGCCTTCACGACCACCGGCTGCCCGGAGACCGGGTCGTTGCCCAGCTCCTTGAGCGGCGGCGCCGCGGCGGCACGACCGCGCTGCTTGGGCTGGCTGTAGATCTTCAGCGCCTCGTCGAGGGTGATGCCGAAGATCTGGTCCTCGCTGGTCAGCGAGCGGGAGTCCGTGCCCTTCTTCAGGTACGGGCCGTAGCGGCCGTTCTGCGCGGTGATCTCCTCGCCGTCCTCGCCCGCACCGACGATCCGCGGCAGCGAGATCAGCTTGACCGCGTCGTCGAGGGTGACGGTGTCGAGGGACATGGACTTGAAGAGCGAGCCGGTGCGCGCCTTGGCGCTCTTGGGCGCGTCCTCGGGCAGCACCTCGGTGACGTACGGGCCGAAGCGACCGTTCTTCGCCACCACCGGCAGCCCGGACTCCGGGTGCACGCCGAGCTCGATCTCCTCGCCGGCCGGGTTCGCCAGGAGCTCCTTGGCCTTGGCGACCGTCAGCTCGTCCGGCGGCAGGTCGTCGGGCACGTTGGCACGCACCCGGTTGCCCGCGCCGTCGTCGGGGCCCTCGAGGTACGGGCCGTACTTGCCGACCCGCAGGTCGATGCCGTCCTCCTCGGTGCCCACCGGGAAGGTCGCCAGCTCCCTGGCGTCGATGTCGCCGAGGTCCTCCACCAGCCGCTTCAGGCCGTTCAGCTGGTCGGAGCCGTAGTAGAACTCCGTCAGCTCCGCCACCCGGCTCTTGTCGCCGCGGGCGATGTCGTCGAGGACGTCCTCCATGCTGGCGGTGAACTGGTAGTCGATCAGCCGGGTGAAGTGCTCGGTCAGCAGCCGCACCACGGAGAACGCGATCCAGGCCGGCACCAGCGCCGTGCCCTTCTTGTAGACGTAGCCGCGGTTGAGGATCGTGCCGATGATCGAGGCGTACGTCGAGGGACGGCCGATCTGCCGGTCCTCGAGCTCCTTGATCAGCGTGGCCTCGGTGTAGCGGGCCGGCGGCTTCGTCTCGTGACCGTTGGCCGACAGCGACGCCGCCGAGACCGGGTCGCCCTCCTGCAGGTTCGGCAGGCGGGTCTCCTGGTCGTCCTTGGCGGCGTTGTCGTCGGTGCCCTCGACGTAGGCCTTGAGGAAGCCGTGGAAGGTGATCACCCGGCCCGACGCGGAGAAGACGACGTCCTCGCCGGTGGCCGCGGCGCCGCCGAGGCGGATGGTGACCGACTGGCCGACCGCGTCCTTCATCTGCGAGGCCACGGTCCGCATCCAGATCAGCTCGTAGAGCCGGAACTGGTCGCCGGTCAGCCCGGTCTGCGCCGGCGTGCGGAACGAGTCGCCCGCCGGGCGGATCGCCTCGTGCGCCTCCTGGGCGTTCTTGACCTTGCTGGCGTAGGTCCGCGGGGCGTCGGGGAGGTACTCGCTGCCGTAGAGCTCGCTCACCTGGCTGCGGGCGGCACCGACCGCGTTGCCCGACAGCGTGGTGCTGTCGGTACGCATGTAGGTGATGAAGCCGTTCTCGTAGAGCCGCTGCGCCACGCTCATCGTCACCGACGCGCTCATGCCGAGCTTGCGGCTGGCCTCCTGCTGGAGGGTGGTGGTGCGGAAGGGAGCGTACGGCGAGCGGCGGTAGGGCTTGGCCTCCACCGAGCGCACGTCGTACGACGTGTCGGAGAGCGCGGACACCAGCGCCTCCGCGCGCCGCTGGTCGAGGTGGACCACGTCGGCCTTGGCCTTGAGCTGGCCGTCCTGGCCGAAGTTCGACCCGCTGGCGACACGGGTGCCGTCGATGGTGTGCAGCTTGGCCGGGAACATCCGCTGGTCGTGCTTCGAGCCGGCGTCGAAGGTGCCCTCGAGGTCCCAGTAGGAGGCGACCTTGAAGGCCATCCGCTCCTTCTCGCGGTCCACCACCAGCCGGGTCGCGACCGACTGCACGCGGCCCGCGGACAGGCCCGACATGACCTTGCGCCACAGCACCGGGGAGACCTCGTAGCCGTAGAGGCGGTCGAGGAGACGACGGGTCTCCTGCGCCTCGACGAGGTCCATGTCGAGCTCGCGCGGGTTGGCGGCGGCCTCCTGGATGGCGGCCTTGGTGATCTCGTGGAAGACCATCCGCTTCACGGGGATGTTCTTCGGCTTCAGCTCGTCCAGCAGGTGCCAGGCGATCGCCTCGCCCTCGCGGTCCTCATCGGTGGCGAGGTAGAGCTCGTCGGCGTCCTTGAGCAGGCTCTTGAGCTTGGAGATGTGCGACTTCTTGTCGCGCGGGACGACGTAGTAGGGCTCGAAGCCGTTCTCCACGTCGATCGCCAGACGGCCCCACGGCTTGTCCTTGATCTTGGCCGGGGTGTCCGCCGCGTTGTTCGGGAGGTCACGGATGTGGCCGATGGAGGACTCGACGACGAAGCCGTCGCCGAGGTACCCGCCGATGGTGCGGGCCTTCGCCGGCGACTCGACGATCACCAACTTGTGTGCCACAGGGACCTTCTCTACTCAGCCATGCAGGGTGTTACGGCCGATCACGGTAGCGCGTGCTGTCCAGCGCCGTCGTGGGCGGCGTCCAGACTGGGCGGCGCCGGACGAGCTCAGCCGACCTTCACCGACTGCAGCATCTTCTCGCTGAGGTCGATCGTGACGGGGTCGCCGATGGTGCCGACACCGATGAACAGGCCGTACTCGTCGTCGGAGCCGGTGTCGACGACGACCACCGTCGTGACGTCGCCCTCGGCCTGCACGTCGGGGTTGTCGACGCGGATCTCGGAGGTGATGAGGTGCGCCTTCTTCCCGTCGACCGTGATCTCCTCGTTCTTGAGGTCCTTGCGGCTCTCGAAGCCGTCGTAGATCTCCTCGCTCGTGGTGAGGCACTGCATGATGATCTCCGCGGCGTCGGCGATGTCGTCGAAGCCGTTGGACCTGGGCAGGCCGCCCACGGCGAACTCGCTGACCCAGCTCTCCTCGACCAGCTTGTACTGGACGAGGATCTGGTCGGCGAAGGAGTGCGACCTCGAGATCCGTACGTCGACCTGGTAGCCCTTCGCCACCGGGATCGTCAGCCCGCCCCCGGTGATGCTGGCCGGGTTCGCACCGGGGTCCTTCGCCGGGTCGGGCTGGCCGCCGGTGCACTGCACGCCGGTCGGGACGACCGTGCTGGACGTGGCGTCGGTGGGCTCGTCCGTGCCGCCGGTGCTGTCGGTCGGGTCGGTCGTCTCCGAGCTGTCGTCGTCGGCCGACTTGTCACCGTCGTCGCCGGTGAGCGCACGCACGCCGAAGAAGCCGCCGACGCCGATGAGCAGCAGGGCGACCACGGCGCCGAGGACGATCGCGATCGTCTTGCCGCTGCCCCCGCCGCTCCCGCCGCCGGGCTGCGGGCCCGGGCTCCACGGCTGCTGGCCGTAGCCCCCGCCCGGCGGCGGGGCGACCGGCGGGACGGCTCCGTAGCCGGGCTGCTGCGGCTGCTGCGGCTGCTGGTACGGCGACGGCTGCTGGTACGGCTGCGGCGCCTGCTGCGGCGACTGCGGAGGCTGCTGCGGCGACTGGGGAGCGTTGCCCACGGGCGGGGTGCTCGTGGTCATCTGGCTCCACGCCTGGCCGTCCCAGTACCGGTAGGTGTCCGGGGCGCCAGCGGGGTCGGGGTACCAGCCTGCGTTCGTCACGGCGCCTAGTCTGCCCCACCCGGCGCCAGGAAGCCCTCGGCGACGAGCTCTGCGAGCTCGGGGAGGTACACCTCGCGCAGGCTCGCCGGGTCCCGCTCCAGCAGCTGGCCGACCGCGTCGACGAGCGGGCCGAGCGGGAGGTCACCGTCGCAGGCACCGACCACCGCGGCGGTGACGGTGTCGACCTGCCGCGCTCGGCGGAAGCCGCGCTGCTGGCGCAGCACGATCGTCGCCGGGTCCTCGGCACCCACCGGCCCCGAGGTCTCCTGCACGACGTCGGGGCGGAGCACGAGGTGGCTCTCGGGACCGACGGACCGGGCCGCGGCGGCGGACTCGGCCCAGCCGGCGATCGCGGGCGCGATGGGCTGCTCGACGTCGTAGGGCCACTCCAGCAGCTCGCGGGTGCTGCCCCCGGTCCGGTGCAGGTTGATCCAGCCGAACCCGATCCCGCCCACGCCCTGCTCCTCCAGCCAGGAGAGCCAGGTGTCGTAGCGCTGGACGTACGCCGCGGGGTCGCCCCCGGTCGCGGGGTGGTGGCCGGCGTCCTTGAGCCACAGCTCGACGTACGACGCCGGGTCGAGCACCTCGCGCTGCACGACCAGCGCGTCGCAACCCTCCGGCAACCAGGTCGCGAGCCGCTCGTCCCAGGGCCGGTCCCGGTCGATCACCCAGTTGGCGAGCACCTGGCACCAGCCGCCGTCGGTGAGGTGGTCCGGGGCGGTGCGCACGATGTGCTCGACCACCTGGTCCCCCGGCAGCCCGGAGTCGCGGTAGACCAGGCGCTCGCCGGTCGCAGGGGAGATCACGAACGGCGGGTTGGTGGCGATGAGGTCGAACCGCTCGCCCGCGACCGGGGCGAAGAACGAGCCGTCGCGCACGTCCACCTTGTCGTCGACGTCGTTGAGCGCCGCGTTGAAGCGGGCGATCGCGAGCGCGCGCTGGTTGACGTCGGTGGCGACGACGCGGTCGCTGTGGGTGGCCAGGTGCAGCGCCTGGACACCGCAGCCCGTGCCGAGGTCGAGCGCGCTGCCGACGTCGTGGCGCAGGGTGAGCTGGGCGAGGCTGGAGGAGGCCGGGCTGATGCCGAGCACGTAGTCGCCGGTCACCCGGGTCGCGACGCCGTTGAGCCCCGGCGTCAGGTCGCTGACCACCCACAGGTCGCCCTCGTCGGTGGCGTAGGGCCGCACGTCGAGGCGGGCCGCGACCTCGCCGACGCTCTGCACGAGCGCACCTGCGTTGACCAGCCGGTCGACCAGGCCGGGCAGGGCACGCTCGGCATCGGGGGCCGAGACGGCGGTCTGGAGCAGGAAGAGCCGGGCGAGGGTCGCGAGCGGGCTCCCGTCGGCCGCACGACGCACGCCCGGGGTCGTCTCGTTGCGCGACAGCGCCTGGTGGGCCTCCGGGCCGAGCAGCGCGCTGACGGCGTCGTAGGTGAAGTCGGCGGCGAGCAGGGCTTCGCGGAGCGGGGCGGCGAGGGCGACGGGCAGCACGGCACCACGCTAGTGGTGGGCTCCTCGGCCCCCTACGCGGCTCCGTACACCGCGGCCGCGCGGGCGATGCCCCGGCCCGCGCCGATGGTACGGAACCAGCTGGTCGTGCGGGCGGCGTACTCGATGGTGGTGGCGGTGCCGTCGTACTTCTGGTTGTACCAACCCGTCATGGTCGGCGAGACCGTGCCGGTGGGGTTGCCGACGCCGAAGTACTTCAACGGCAGGCCGAGGTTGCGCGAGAGCCGCGTCTCCCACGGCACGTTCGGGCCGCTGCGGCCCACCCCGCGCAGCGGCTGGTGGATCGAGGCGATGAAGTCGGGGCGGACGTCGGCCAGGAACCTCATCATCGCCCGGGTCTCCGGCTCGCTCGCCGGCTTCGGTCCGCCGTAGTAGCGGCTGCCCGGGCTGGTGCGGGTCCAGCCGCTGGTCGGCCAGTTGCGGTTGAGGTCGACGCCGCGGGCGTTGACCCGGCGGTGGCGGGCGGCACCGTCGGGGTTCATCGTCGGCAGCACCCAGATGCCGGTGCCGGCCGGGGGACGCACGTGGGTCCAGATCCAGCCGACCGTCGCCCGCCCGGCGCCCTCGTCGCCGTGCATCTGGCCGAGCACGACCAGCACGCGGGTGGCCTTCGGGTCGCCGCGGAAGTACGCCTTGATGGCCCGTCCGCGCACGGAGGTGCCGACCAGGATGGTGCGCTGGACGTACGTCGGCGCGCTCGCCACCACCGCGGCCGACCGCGGTGCTGCCGTCGCTGGCACGGCGAGCGCCGCGCCGGCGGCGACCACGAGGGCCACCGCCAGCGCGACGAGGAAGGAACCCGGCCGGCGGGTCATCCGCTAGGCGGTCTCCGCCGGAGACGGCGCCGGGGCGTCGTCCCCGATCACCGAGGAGCGCTGCTTGGAGAGGAACACCGCGACGAAGATGCCCGAGGCCGCCGCGAGGGCGATCAGGATCCGCACGAGGTCGTTCTCGCTCTCGCCGTACGACAGGCTGACGATCGCGCCCACGATGAGCAGCGAGACGAGGTTCATCACCTTCAGCAGCGGGTTGATCGCCGGCCCGGCGGTGTCCTTGAACGGGTCGCCGACCGTGTCGCCGATGATCGTGGCCTCGTGCGCCGGGGAGCCCTTGCCGCCGTGGTTGCCGTCCTCGACGAGCTTCTTGGCGTTGTCCCAGGCGCCTCCCGCGTTCGCGAGGAAGACCGCCATCAGCGTGCCGGTCGCGATCGCGCCCACGAGGAAGCCCGCCAGCGGGCCGACCCCGAGGCCGAAGCCGACCGCGATCGGGCTGAGGATCGCCAGGATCCCCGGCGTCGCCAGCTCGCGCAGCGAGTCCCGGGTCACGATGTCGACCACGCGGCCGTACTCCGGTCGCGCCGTGCCCTCCATGATCCCCGGGATGTCGCGGAACTGGCGTCGTACCTCCATCACGACGGCGCCCGCCGCGCGGCCCACCGCGTTGATGGCGAGGCCCGAGAAGAGGAAGACCACGCCCGCGCCGAGCAGCGTGCCAACGATCAGCTTGGCGTCGAAGACCAGGAACGCCAGGCCGAACGCGTCGCCGTCGGCGCTGCTGACGCCGTCGGTGTCGAGCAGGGACTCGACGGCCGACTGGGTGTACGACGCGAACAGCGCGCTCGCGGCCAGGACCGCCGTCGCGATCGCGATGCCCTTGGTGATCGCCTTGGTGGTGTTGCCGACCGCGTCGAGCTCGGTGAGGATCCGTGCCCCCTCCTCGCTGACGTCGCCGGACATCTCCGCGATGCCCTGGGCGTTGTCGGAGACCGGGCCGAAGGTGTCCATCGCGACGATGACGCCCACGGTGGTGAGCAGCCCACAGCCCGCCAGGGCCACCGCGAACAGCGCGAGCGCGGTCGACCCGCCCGCCAGCAGCGCGGCGCCGAAGACGGCGGCGCCGATCACGATCGCGGTGTAGACCGCCGACTCGAAGCCGACCGAGAGGCCGGACAGGATGACGGTGGCCGCGCCGGTGATCGAGGTCTTGCCGACGTCCTTGACCGGGCGGTGCTCGGTGCCGGTGAAGTAGCCCGTCAGCGCGAGGATCGCCGCCGCCAGCACGATGCCGATGACCACGGCACCCGCCGCGAAGGTGGCCGGTCCGACCGACGGCAGGTCGCCGCTGGCCAGGCTGCCGAGGCCGACGCCCCCGCCGTTGAGGTCCTTCCAGTCGCTCGGCAGGTAGACGTACGCCGCGACCGCGCTGGCCACCGCCCCGACGGCGGCGGACAGGTAGAACGAGCGGTTGATCGTCGTCAGGCCGCTCTCCCCGGCCCGCGGCCGGGTGAGGTAGACGCCCGCGATCGCCGACAGCGCGCCGATCGCCGGGACGATCAGCGGGAACACCAGGCCCTTGTCGCCGAACGCCTGCGAGCCGAGGATCAGCGCGGCGACGAGCGTGACGGCGTACGACTCGAAGAGGTCGGCGGCCATGCCGGCGCAGTCGCCGACGTTGTCGCCGACGTTGTCCGCGATCGTGGCGGCGTTGCGCGGGTCGTCCTCGGGGATGTTCTGCTCGACCTTGCCGACCAGGTCGGCGCCCACGTCGGCCGCCTTGGTGAAGATGCCGCCGCCGACGCGCATGAACATCGCGAGCAGCGCGGCGCCGAAGCCGAAGCCCTCCAGCACCTTCGGGGAGGCGTCCTGGAACACGATCACCACGACGCTCGCCCCCAGCAGGCCCAGGCCCACCGTCGCCATGCCGACCACCGCCCCGGTCCGGAAGCCGATGTTCATCGCCGGGTCGCGTCCCTGCTCGTTGGCCGCCGCGGCGACCCGCAGGTTGGCGCGCACCGCCAGCGACATGCCCAGGTAGCCGATCGCGCCGGAGAAGCAGGCCCCGATCACGAAGAAGATCGAGCGGAAGATCCGCACCGCCCACTCCGACTGCAGACCGCTCGCGCCGTCCGCGGTGTGGGCCGGCAGCGCCAGCAGCACCACGAACGCGATGGCCGCGAAGATCGTCAGGGTGCGGAACTGACGGGTGAGGTACGCGTTCGCGCCCTCCTGCACCGCTTGGGCGATGCGCTGCATGTTGGGCGTGCCCTCAGCCGCCCGGAGAACCTCGGATCTGAACAGGGTCGCCATGGCGAGGGAGCCGAGGGCGATGGCAGCAACGACGATCACGAGGGCGAGGTCGCCCCCCGAGACTTCGATGTCGGCGAGCAACGGACGGGGCATGCGAGGTGCCTCCTGAGGAGTTCAGGTACGGGTCAGCGACCCAGGTCTGAGATCGTGGGCCGGAGTCTACGCAGACTGTGACCTGGAGCACACGAAGGTTGTGACGCGAGTCACAGCGCAATCCGGCGAGCCGTCGCCAATTTCCGGCGTTTCGGCGACCGCGTCGGACTCCCGGGACCGCCGGATGCGGTCGTCCAGCCAGTCCGGCAGCCGGTCGGCGCGGCACGGGTCGGCCCGAAGCCGGAGGAAGCGAGGAACGAGCGCCCGCAGGCGCAGGGAGACCCGTTCCGCGCACCGGCAGGCCTGCCGCCAGGCGGACGCGATCCCTCCGCGAGCCAACGGCGCGCGCGGCAGCGCAGCTGAGCGCAGCGAAGACGCGCTCGCGCCATCAAGCCGGTCGGCGCGGCACGGGTCGGCCCGAAGCCGGAGGAAGCGAGGAACGAGCGCCCGGAGGCGCAGGGAGACCCGTTTCCGTGCACCGGCAGGCCTGCCGCCAGGCGGACGCGAGCCCTCCGCGAGCCGACGGCGTGGCCGGCAGCGCGGCGCGACGAAGGAGCGACGCGCTCGGCCCGATCAGGCCAGCGCGGTCTCGGGGCTCTCGTGGATGACGAAGACCTTGGCGAGGCCGGTGATCTTGAAGATCTTGAGCAGGCGGTCGGCGTTGCAGACCAGCTCGAGGGAGCCGTCGTGGGCGCGCACCTTCTTGAGCCCGCCGACGAGGACGCCGAGTCCGGTGGAGTCGAGGAACTCGACACCCTGCATGTCGATGACCAGGTGGTAGGTGCCCGCGGCGACCAGCTCGGTGATCGTGTCGCGGAGCTTCGGGGCGGTGTAGACGTCGATCTCGCCACCCACGGCAACGACGGTGCGACCACCGACCTCGCGCGTCGACAGTGTCAGATTCACGACCTCACCCCGGGATCCTCACCTACTTGGCAATGGAGTCAATCAAACCATGCCGTTCGGTGCCGCGCACGAAGACTGGTGGCAAGGGGTCACCATGAAGGCCTCTCTGAGCGTGGGAGAGGACTTGTGTCGTACCCACTTGCGACAATCGTCCGGTGACCGCCGAGCCCCAGACGATGCTGCCGAGCGCGCCCGCGCGGCGTGACCCGGCCGCGCTCCTCGGCCGGCTGACGGCGCTGCCCGACCGGGCCGACCGGTTGACCCATGTCGAGCGGCTGGCGGCTCGTCCGCCGGTCACCGGCGACTGGCCGGCCTGGACGGACCCGACCCTGCTGGCGTCGTACCGGTCGCGGGGGGTGGGGCTGCCCTGGGCGCACCAGGTGGCGGTCGCGGAGGCCGCGCACCGGGGGGAGCACGTGGTCGTCTCGACGGGGACGGCGTCGGGCAAGTCGCTCGCCTACCTCCTGCCGACGCTGTCCGCGATCCGCGGCGCGCGGGGTCCGCGGGGGCAGCGCGGGGCGTCGGTGCTCTACCTCGCGCCGACGAAGGCGCTGGCGCACGACCAGTGGGCGGCGATCCGGGGGCTGGGGCTGGACGTGCGCGTCGCGACGCACGACGGGGACAGCACGACCGAGGAGCGGGAGTGGACCCGCGACCACGGGGAGTACGTGCTGACGAACCCCGACATGCTGCACCGCTCGCTGCTGCCGGGTCACGAGCGGTGGACGCAGTTCTTCCGATCGCTGCGGTTCGTGGTGATCGACGAGTGCCACCACTACCGCGGGGTGTTCGGTGCGCACGTCGCGCAGGTGATGCGGCGGCTGCGCCGGATCTGCGCCCACTACGGCTCCTCCCCCACGTTCATCCTGGCCTCCGCCACGGTCGCGGACCCCGACGTCACGGCGCGGCGGATGACCGGCCTCGACGTCACCACGGTCACCGCCGACGGCTCGCCGCGGGGGGAGGTCGCGGTCGCGATGTGGGAGCCGCCGCTCACGCCGTACGCCGGTGAGAACGGCGCTCCCGTGCGCCGCCCGGCGACGGCCGAGACCGCGGACCTGCTCGCGGACCTGGTCGTCGACGACGTCCGCACGCTGGCGTTCGTCCGCTCCCGCCACGGCGTCGAGACGGTCGCCCGACGGGCCGGCGAGCTGGTCGCCGAGGTGGACCCGTCGCTGGCCGGGCGGGTGGACTCCTACCGCGGCGGCTACCTCCCCGAGGAGCGGCGCGCCCTCGAGGAGTCGTTGCGCAGCGGGCGGCTGCTCGGGATGGCCGCCACCAACGCACTGGAGCTCGGCATCGACGTGAGCGGGCTGGACGCGGTGCTGGTGACCGGCTACCCCGGCACGCGCGCCGCCTTCTGGCAGCAGGTCGGCCGGGCCGGGCGCGACGGCGGGGGTGCGCTGGGCATGTTCGTCGCCCGCGACGACCCGCTCGACACCTACCTCGTCCACCACCCCGAGGCGCTGCTGGGCCGCCCGGTCGAGGGCACCGTGTTCGACACCGACAACCCCTACATCCTCGGCCCGCACCTGTGCGCCGCCGCGCAGGAGCTCCCCGTCACCGTCGCCGACCACGACCTGTTCGGGCCGCGCACCCGCGAGGTGCTCGGCTCGCTCGTCGAGCGCGGGCTGCTGCGCCGCCGGACCACCGGCTGGTTCTGGACGGACCCGTCCCGCGCCGCCGACCTCGCCGACATCCGCTCCGTGGGAGGGCAGCAGGTCTCCCTCGTCGAGGCCGGCACCGGCCGGGTCGTCGGCACCGTCGACGGCGGCCGCGCCCACGGCACCGCCCACACCGGCGCCGTCTACCTGCACCGCGGCGAGACCTGGCTCGTCGAGGAGCTCGACCTCGACGAGCACGTCGCGACGCTGCGGCGTGCCGAGGTCGACCACACCACCTCGGCCCGCGACGTCACCGACATCGCGATCGTCGCCGAGTCCGAGCACGTCGACTGGGGACCCTGCCGGGTGTCCCTGGGCCAGGTCGAGGTGACGAGCCAGGTGACGTCGTACCTGCGCCGGCGCGCCCGGACCGGCGAGGTCATCGACGAGACCCCGCTCGACCTGCCGCCCCGCACCCTGTCGACCACCGCGGTGTGGTGGACCGTGCCCGACGCGGTGCTCGCGCCCCTGCTGGAGTCTGCCGACCTGGACGTCAGCGACCTGCCCGGCGCCGCGCACGCCGCCGAGCACTGCTCGATCGGGCTCCTCCCGCTCTTCGCGACCTGCGACCGCTGGGACATCGGCGGCGTCTCGACAGCCCGCCACCCGGACACCGGGGTGCTCACCGTCTTCGTACACGACGGTCACCCGGGTGGTGCCGGCTTCGCCGAGCGGGGGTACCGGACCGCCGCCGCCTGGCTCCGGGCCACCCGGGCCACCATCGCCGCCTGCGAGTGCGCGGCCGGGTGCCCGTCGTGCATCCAGTCGCCCAAGTGCGGCAACGGCAACGACCCCCTCGACAAGCGCGGTGCGGTGGCCCTGCTCGACGCGCTGCTCGCGGGCGCGCCGGACACTGAGATGGCATAACCTGCCGACATGCTGCTCCTCGGACTGGTCGTCCTCCTTGTCGGTGTGATCGCGCTGATCGCCAGCTTCTTCGGGGCTAGCGTCGACTACAAGCACCGCTCGACGGAGATCCTGAACTGGGACGTCTCCCCTGGCACGCTCGTCCTGTGGGGCGCGGTATCCACTCTGCTCATCGCCCTCGGCCTCTGGATGATGAAGACCGGCGCCAAGCAGGGCTGGAAGCGGCGCAAGGAGCAGAAGCGGCTCACCGAGCTGTCGGAGAAGCTCGACGAGGTCGAGCTCGACCGCCGCCGCGACGAGCTGTCGCGGCGCGACGACGACAACAACTGACCCCTTCCCGGGCCGAACGACCGGGCCGCATCGGCCCGCGCCTTCAGCCGGGCCTGGGCGGCAGCGGGGCTCCGCCGGCAGGTGCGGTCGCGGGTCCGGCGCGAGCCTGTGCCGAGAGGTCCTGGTCCTGGCCGAGCCAGCGCGGGCCCCGCACGCGCACCTCGACGACCACCTCCTCCGCCTCGACGGAGCACGCCGCGAGCTCCGCACCGTTGGCGCCGGCGACCTCGCCGGCCGCCGCGCAAGGGTCCCGACCGGACCGGTCGCCGAGCCTGGCCGCACCGGCCAGAGCCGTGAGGTCGGCGGCGGCCTGGGCGGTGCGGTGGGCCACGACGAGCCCGCCGACCACGCTCGCCCCGGCGCCGACGAGGAGGAGCAGCCCGGACAGCGCGACGACGAGAACCGTTGCGGCGCCGCGCGGCGAGGCGACGGGGAGCCCCGTCACGGTCCGTCTCCGCCCTCGGCGTCCTCCAGCAGGGCGACGGCCTCGGCGTCGAGGTGGGCGCCCGGGACGGCCGACAGGAGGCCGCCGGGCCCGGCGACCTCGCCGTGGGCACGGACGACCACCCGGTCGCCGTCACGACTGACCGAGATCCGCACGCCGGACGGGGCGATCCGCTGACCGACCGCCACCGCGGCGGCCCGGTCGTCGCCCCGGGCCAGGGCGCGCGCGGTCTCCCGGGCGGCATCGACCGTGCGGACCTGACCGATCGCGACCCCCAGCAACCAGGCCAGGCCCGCCGTGACGACGAGCAGGATCGGGAGCCCGATCGCGAGCTCGGCGGTGACGGCACCGCGCTCCGCCCCCGGCCGCTCGCGATGCCCGAGGCGGCCGAGACGGCCGGCCCGGCGGCTGCGGCGGCTGCGGCGGCTGAGGTCGACGCGGGCGGTGCCGGCGGTGCGGGCGCTCATCGGAGGTTGATGACGCGCAGCACCTGGTCGAACAGGGTGGTGATCAGGTGGTCGCCGAAGCCGCCGGTGAGCAGCTTGAGCAGCAGGCCGGCGAAGCCGGCACCGGCCGCGGTGGCGACGGCGTACTCGGCGGTGGTGACGCCGCGCTCGTCGCGGCGGCGGGTGGGGCGGGTCATGGGCATCTCCTGGGTCGGCGGCCACGGGCGTGGCCGGTGAGGGGACAGCGTGCGGGTCCGAGGTGACGCGGGGCGGTCGGGACGGGCCGGGTTGTGGAGGAGAGAGCTCGTCCACAGCGGTCCGGCCGTTCCGGGGACGGCGGTGGTGCGGGAGTGCCGAGCGGGGCGGACGACCCTCAGCCGGTGACCGTGACGGCGAGGGAGACGGCGAGCGGGACGATGCCGAGCAGCAGGAAGGCCGGCAGGAGGCACAGACCGAGCGGGACGGCGGCGCGGACCCCGACCGAGCGGGCGCGGTCCTCGGCCTCGGCACGGCCACGCCGGGCGAGCTCCTCACCGAGGCGCTCGACGGCGGCGACGACCGGTGCGCCGGTGCGGTGGGCGCGGGAGAGGGTGCGGCCGAGGGGAGCGAGCTCGGGATCGGCGCCGAGCGCGGCCCACACGGAGGCCGGGTCCCCGCCCAGCTGCAGCCGAGCGGCGACCGGGACCAGCCGCGCGGAGGCCGGGCCGGGGAGGGCGCGGCAGACGAGCTCGACCGCGTCGGCGTGGGCGACCCCGGAGCGCAGCGCGGCGGCGAGGAGGGTGACGACGTGGGGCAGCTCGCGTCGTACCTGCTCCCGGCGGTGGCGTACGGCGGGCGGTTCGAGCCGCCCCGCGACGGCGACGACCACCGTGCCGGCCGCCAGACCGGCCGGGAGCGCGAGCGGACCGCCGAGCAGGGCGGCCGTCCCGGCGCCGGCAGCCAGGGCCCACACCACGCGGCCGCGGCGGAGCAGGCCGGCATCGGGAGGCGGCTCCGTGGAGGGGGCGGAGACCGGCGCGGGCAGCACCTCGCGGGGTCCGCGGGGGAGGAGGAGCACCACGGAGGCGGCGACCAGGAGCACCGCGAGCATCAGGCTCCTCGGTCGACGTCACGGGCGAGGGCCTCGACCCACACCAGGCCGGCGTACCCGAGGCCGAGACCGGCCACCAGGCAGCCCAGGCCCGCGGGCGAGCCGAGCAGGAAGGCCCACGGGGCGGCGCCCGCGCCTGAGCCGAGGGCCAGCGCGACGAGCGGCAGTCCCGCGAGCAGGCGGGCGGTCGCCCGGGCGGAGGCGAGCTCGCCCGCGACCACCCGGCGGGTCTGCTCGGTGGCGCGCAGGTCGTCGGCGACCCGGCCAAGGGCGTCGCCGAGGCCGTGCCCGGTGCGGTGGGAGACCAGCCAGGCCGCCGCGACGACGCGCAGGGAGGCCGTGCCGGGTGCCGTGGCGAGGTCGCGCAGCGCGCGGGTCACGTCGCCGCCGGTGGCGGCGGCCCGGGCGGCGGGAGCGACGAGCGGCCACTCCTCGGCGGCCCGGCCGAGGGCCTGGCCGGCGGTCTGCCCGGCGGCGAGCTCGGCCTGGAGCGCGTCGCAGAGCTCGACGACGCGCGCCCGGTGGTCGGCCGCGAGCCGCGTGGCGCGAGCCCGCCGGACGAGCTGACGGCTGGCGAGGACGAGCGCGGCCGCGACGCAGGCCAGCACGAGGATCCGGCCCGATCCGAGCGTGAGGACCAGGAGGACGACCGCTGCCACCGGGCCGAGCACCTTCCGCGTCCGGGCCGCGGTCCCCGGAGTGGCGCGGACGGCGGAGCGCCCACCATCGCCGGTCGGCCGGCCCGGCGCCGGCCGGAGCACCAGGACGGCCAGCGCGACGGCGATGCCGGCCAGGAGCGGGGCGCTCATCCCTGCCGCCGGTCGAGCAGGCCGAGCAGGCGCGTCGCGCCGGGCCCTTCGGTCAGCGCGACGTCGCGGGCGAAGGAAGCGGCGGTCTCGGTGCGGACCCACCCGGCGGCGTCGCGGACCAGGACCGCGATCTCGCCGAGCCGGCGCCGGCCGGTGCCGCGGTCGCGGACCAGGTGCAGCACCACGTCGATCGCGGACGCCAGCTGGCTGTGGGCCGCGGCGCGGTCGAGTCCGGCCGTGAGGGCGAGCGCCTCCACCCGAGCAGGTACGTCGGCCGCGGAGTTCGCGTGCAGGGTGCCGCAACCGCCCTCGTGGCCGGTGTTCAGGGCAGCGAGCAGGTCCACGACCGCCGCGTCGCGGACCTCCCCGACGACCAGCCGGTCCGGACGCATCCGCAGGGCCTGGCGGACCAGGTCGCGCAGGACCACCGCGCCCGTGCCCTCGAGGTTCGAGGGTCGTGCCTCCAGGCCCACCACCTGGGGATGGTCGGGGCGCAGCTCGGCGGCGTCCTCGACGACGACGATCCGTTCGGCGGGGTCGACAGCGCCGAGGAGGGCACCGAGGAGCGTGGTCTTGCCGGTGCCGGTGCCACCCGAGACCAGGAAGGCGAGGCGCGCGGCGACGACCCGGCGGAGCAGGTCGTGGGCCTCGTCGGTGAGGGCGCCGGCGGCGTGGAGGCCGGCGAGGGAGAAGCCGCCGCGGTGCGGCACCCGCAGCGAGATCGCCGTGCCCGGCCGGGCGATCGGGGCGAGGACGGCGTGGCAGCGGGTGCCGTCGGGCAGCCGGACGTCCGCCCAGGGTGCGGCGTCGTCGATGCGGCGTCCGCCGCCGGCGACGAGCCGCTGGGCGAGGCGGCGGCACTCGTCCTCGGAGCCGAGCACGACCGTCGACTCCTCGGGTCCGCGACCGCGGTCGACGCGGACCGGGCCGGGGCCGTTGACGAGCACGTCGGTGACGTCGGGCAGGGCGAGGAGCGGCTCGAGGGGACCGGCGCCGACGATCTCGCGACGCAGGCTCTCGTAGACGGCGAGGACGGTGGCGTCGCCGACCGGGCGGCCGGCCGCGCGCAGGGCGTCCGCGACCCGGTGCGGGGTCAGGGCGCCCGGCTCGGCCGCCAGGCGCCGGCGGACCTCCTCGACGAGCGGTCCGGGACCACCGCCCGACCGGAGAACACCGAGGCCCTCGGCGTGCCCGAACTCCCCACCGCTCACCCCACCGCTCATGCCGCCGCCTCCCCCGCCTCGGGCACCACGACCTCGCCGAGCACCCGCGCGGCCGCGCGGGCGAGCGGACCCCGGGTGGTGTGCAGCGGGCCGAGCCCGAGGTCGACCGCCTCGGCCAGGCCGCGCTGGTCGCGCATCTGGGCGAGCACGGGCAGGCCGACGGCGCGACGTACCTCCGCGGCGGCGAACGCCTCCCCCCGCAGCACCACGGCGACGTCGGGATGCTCGGCGAACCGGGCGCGCATCCGCGCGGCACCGGCCACGCCGACCACGCTGGCGACGGTCATCACGAGGAGCTGGTCGCACCGGGCCGCGAGCTCGTCGACGAGGGCGTCCGGGGAGCGGGGCAGGTCGACGACGACCACGGCGTGACCGCGGCGGGCGGCGGACAGCGCCTCGCGGACGGCGAAGGCCTGGAGGGTGGCGACGCGCCCGTCGACGTACCAGGAGAGCACGCCGAGGGAGCCGGTGCGCGGCAGCGCCTCCCGCAGGGCGCGGGCGGAGAGCCGGCCGCTGGTCTGGCACAGCGCGTCCCAGCGGAAGCCGTCGCGGCGCTCGACGCCGAGGATGCGGTCGAGCCCGGGACCCTGCGGGTCGCAGTCGATGACGACGGCGTCGGCGGCACGCGCCGCCCACTGGCCGAGGGCGCAGGCGAAGGTGGTCGCCCCGGCTCCCCCGGTGCCGCCGATCACCCCGATCACCCGGGCCCGCCCGGGCTGGCGCTCGGTGAGGTCGGCGAGCAGCTCGACCAGCCACGCCTCGGCGCCGGGGAGCTCGACGACCTGCTCGGCGCCCAGGCGCAGCGCCGTGCGGAACAGCTCGTCCGGGGCACGGTCCCCGACGACCACGAAGCAGCGCGGACGCGTCTCCGGCACCAGGCGCGCCAGCTCCTCCGCCAGGTCGGCGCCGACGAGGACGACCGGCGCCCCGGACCAGGACCGCAGCGCGGTCAGCGGGTCGCGGGCGACGGTGGGGGCGACGTCCGCCGCGGCGGCGAGCGGCAGCAGGGCTGCGAGCAGGTCGTCATCGGCGGTCACCACCAGGACAGGGACGTCCGCCGGTCCGGGGACGGAGCGGCGGGAGGGCAAGGAGTTCCGGGACATGCCGACCTTCTCGCCCGCCCCCGACCGGTGCACGCCCGCGACCGGTCGCCTTGGGGAGAAGCCCCCGTGGAATCGCCGTTGTGGAGGCGAAGTGGACGTCCCCGCAACGGGTGACACCTACGATGAGCCCATGGCCCGACCGGGTACGGCGCCCACCGCGGCGTTCTTCGACCTCGACAAGACGATCATCGCCAAGTCGAGCGTGCTCGCGTTCAGCAAGCCCTTCCAGGCCGGGGGCCTGATCTCACGCCGGGCGGTGCTGCGCTCGGCGTACGCCCAGTTCGTCTTCATGATCGGCGGCGCCGACCACGACCAGGTCGAGAAGATGCGCCAGTTCATGTCGCAGCTGTGCGCCGGTTGGGACGTCGCGACGGTCCGCGAGATCGTGGCCGACACCCTGCACAACGTCGTCGACCCCCTCGTGTACGACGAGGCGGTCCGCCTCATCGACGAGCACCACGCCGCCGGGCGCGACGTCGTCATCGTCTCCACCTCCGGCAGCGAGGTGGTCGAGCCGATCGGGCGGATGCTCGGCGCCGACCGGGTGGTCGCGACCCGGCTCAAGGCCGAGGACGGGCGCTACACGGGCGAGATCGAGTACTACGCCTACGCCGAGGAGAAGGCCAACGCGATCCGGGCGCTCGCCGACAGCGAGGGCTACGACCTGGCGGGCAGCTACGGCTACTCCGACTCGGTGACCGACGTGCCGATGCTGGAGGCGGTCGGCTTCCCGCACGCGGTGAACCCGGACCGGGAGCTGCGCAAGGTCGCGGCCGCCAAGGGCTGGCCGGTGCTGGTCTTCAACCGTCCGGTCGAGCTGCGCTCGCGGCTGCACCTGCCGCCGCCGCGCCCGACGCTGGCGGCGCTGGCGGTGGGCGGGGTCTTCGCGGTCGGCGCGGCGGTCTGGATCGGCGCGCGCAAGCGCACGCTGAGCGCCTGAGGACGGGCCGTCGTGAGGGGTGGCCCCAACCGCCCAGCGTTCCCCGGATCGGCGCGAAAGACAAGCCTTGAAGGTGGCCCCGGGTGGGCGTACAAAGGACATCAAGAACTCAAGAGCAACACGTGATCCCGGTACCCACGCGGCGATCCACCCTTCCTAACAGGGCGCTTGCATCCCGGAACACTTCCGGGGCAGCAGTTGTGTGTGCACGCCTGGTAGCCATGGTTCACGTGTCAGCGGTGGCACCCGAGACGATCCAAGGCTCGGGTGCCACCTGCATGTACGGGGTCCCTCAGCCGTGGAGCGGGCTCGCCTCGGCAGCGGCCGCGAAGGCCTCGGTGGCGTACAGCAGCCACGCGTGCATGCCGGCCGGGCCGCCGACGGCCCAGCCGCGGAGGTTGGACTCGTACTCCCGGCGCAGCGCCAGGTGCGCCGCCTCCGGTACGACGAGCGACTTCTCGTCCACGCCCTTGGCCGCGAGCAGCAGGCGCTCCGCGGCGCGGGCCACGATGCCGTTGTGGGACCCGAACGGCGCGGCCGTCACCAGCTCGGCGTGCACGACGGCGGCGACGGCGAGCGCCGGCGCCTCGGTGCGCGCGGTGGCGAGCTCGGCGATGCCACGCAGCTTGGCGGCGGCCTCGCCGTCGCGGGGCCGGCCGAGCAGCTCGTCGGGCAGGGCGCCGCGGGCGGCGAGGGTGTGCAGCCGGGCGAAGGCCTGCAGCGGCTGGCGCCGGAGCACGGGGACCAGCGACAGCAGCTCGGTGGCGACGCGCACCGCGTCGGTGGCGATCTCGTCGCCGGCGCCGTCGCGCACCTCCTCCAGCGTGGACGACGAGCCCTCCAGGACCGCGCTGGCGTGCGCACCGCGCAGCAGCGACTCCGCTGTCAGCTCCGGCCCGGTGCGGCGCAGCCCCCGGTCGCGCAGCAGCACGTCGATCCCGTCGCGTGCGCCGGCGAAGCCGGACGGCACACCTTCGAGGGAGACCAGCCAGGCGTGGGGATCGGCACTCACCGGGCCAACGGTACTGAGGGGCGCGGGGCGGCGCGGCGCGGACCCAGGCGTGCCTCCGCGATCCGGCCCGCCGCTCGCCGTACCCTCGCCCTGATGGCTACCGACGACACCACCCCGACCTCGGCCTCGCTCGCCTTCGGCGCGGTGGCCGAGGCCTACGACCGCGGCCGCCCCGGCTACCCGCGCGAGGCCGTGGCGTGGTTGACGGGCGAGCAGCCGTTGACCGTGCTGGAGCTCGGTGCGGGCACCGGCAAGCTGACCGAGCACCTCGTCGCGCTGGGCCACGACGTGCACGCCACCGACCCCGACCCGCGGATGCTGGACCGGCTCGCGCTGCGGCTGCCGGAGCTGCGGGTCTCGCAGACCGGTGCCGAGGAGATCCCGGCGGCCGACGCGTCGTACGACCTGGTGGTCGCGGCCGACGCCTTCGAGCACTTCGACGCCGAGAAGGCGCTGCCCGAGATCGCGCGGGTCCTCAAGCGGGGCGGCACGTTCGCGGTCGTCCGCAACCTGCGCGACGAGCGGATCCCGTGGGTCAAGCGGCTCGGCAACCTGATCGGCCACCACACCGCGGGGGCCGGCCTGCACGAGGAGATCGAGGCCTCGCCGTACTTCGGGCCGTCGGAGAACGCGTCCTTCAAGCAGTGGCAGGTCATCCACCGCGACTCCGTGCAGGACCTGGTCCGCTCGCTGCCCGAGGTGGCGGTGCTGGAGCGCACCGGGCAGGAGTCGCGGCTGCGCGAGGTGCTGGCGTTCTACGACGACTTCGGGCGCGGGATGGACGGCATGCAGCTGCCGTACGTCACCGAGTGCTTCCGCGCCATCGTCGGCATCCAGCCGAAGACGGCCCGCCCCGAGCCGGTCGCGATCGCGACGACCGGTACGACGGAAGAGCCGGTCGGCGAGGACACCGTCCCGATCGGCGCGAGCACCGCGAGCACCCTCCCGCCCGCCGTCGAGCCGCCGGCCGACGACGACACCGGGATGCTGCTGATCGACTTCCGCTGAGGCCGGCCAAGGCCGTTCAGCCGGTCGCCTGCGCGATGAGGTTCTCGGCGTCGGCACGGAGCCGGGCGGCACGGGCGTCGCGCTTGGCGAGGTCGGTGCGGCGCGTGTCCAGGTCCGCGGCCCGCCGGACGAGGTCGTCGGCCAGGAAGGCGACGGCCTCCGCCAGGGGTCGCATGACCGGCTGCCCCCCGTCGGTGGCCCAGCCGACCTCGATCTGCTGGCTCGGGTCGCCCGCGACCTCGCGCTGCTTCTTGCGGTACTCGTCGTACAACGTGCGCAGCTGGGCGTAGTCGGCGCGGTCCTGCTCGTACTGCACCCGCAGGCGGACGTTGCGGGTCTCGAGCGCGACCACCTCGTCCCGGGCGTCCTCGAGCACCTTCACGGCGCGGCGGCTGTTGCGCACCAGCGCCGCCCGGTCGGTGAGGTAGCGCCCGTAGACCGCCTCCAGCGCGGGCGCGAGGCCGCCCGCGGGCATGACCTCGGTGCCGAGGTAGGCGAACTGCTCGCTCGGCCGGTTCCGCTCGTCGCGCCGGCTGGAGGCGTCGATCCGTGCGCGCACCGGGTTCCCGGGCGCCAGGCCGTCCGTCGCGCGGGCGAGCAACCGGGTCACCCGCGCGCGCTCGTCCGCGTCGAGCTGGTCGAAGACGGCGTGCAGCAGCTCGTGCGCCGCCGTCTGCACGGTCGAGCGCGCCAGCCGCGGGTCGCTGGGGGCGTAGATCGCGATGCCGTTCTCGCCGCCGTAGCAGCCCGCCCACGCGTCGTCGGGGCGGTCGGAGACGTCCCGGCACTGCGCCCGCACGACGCTCGCGGTCACCAGCGCGGGCCGGGCGGCGTAGAAGATCCGCCGGCCCTGCGCCGTGAGCCCGATGCGGTCGGCCAGCGCGGCGATCTCCGCGCTGGGCGGGCCCGGGTCCGGACGAGTGTCGGAGGGGGACCCGGACGGGGCGAGACGGAAGGCGAGGAGCCCGAGCAGGACACCGGCCAGCACCAGCGCCACCGGGGGTCCCGCCGGCCAGGACCGCCCGGCCGACAGCGGCACGGGCGTGGGCGCGGCGGGCCGCGGCCGGGGTGAGGCAGCGACCGGCATCGGTCGGGGAGACGGCGCCGGCGCCTCGATGCCGTCGATGCCGCCGAGGAGGAGCCCGACGTCCTTCGCGACGTCCTCGCTCACCGGCGTACGACGGGCGGCGTCGGACAGGCGTCGCGCCATGGCGACGTCGCCGCGGCGGCCCTCGGCGAGGGCGCGCACGGCCAGGGCCAGCCCGCGTTGGTCGCCCGCGTCGCCGGGGTCGAGGAGGACGAGCAGCCCGGCCGCCTCCTCCGCCCGGCCGGCGAGGAGGTCGGCCATCGCCTTCGGCCACCGGGTCCCGTCGGCGCCCGGCTCGAGGCGGTGCCCGGTGTCGGCGAGCCGGGTCGCGCCGGCGACCTCGTCGGCAGGGATCGGAGTGGCGAGCGAGGCGCCGGTCGCGAGGTGCGCGGGCAGGTCGGGATGGCGGTAGACGAGGTCGAGCAGCAGCACGTGGGCGTGGAAGGCAGCCACCTCGCCGCGGTGCTTGGCCGCGAGGTCGACGCGCGCGACGTACGCCTCGAGCGCCGGCCGGTGCGTCCTGACCCACGGGACCATGCCGTGGGGGTCGGCGCGGAAGGCGTCGTAGAAAGCCGCCATGGCCGCGAGGGCGTGCCGCGGACGAGGGTCGGCCAGCGCGGCTGCCAGCGCGTCCCCCTCGGCAGGCGACAGCGGGCTCATCCGGCTCCTCCCCCTCGGGACGCGAGGAACCTAGCAGCAGGAGATGTCGCGCCGGTTCGGTCTCGGCGAAGCGCACCGCCGTGAGGTTGGATGGGCGGATGGCAGGACGGCTGTGGCGACGGGGCCACCTCGGCAGCGACGCGGACCGCGCCGCCTTCCGCGCGCTGCACCAGGCCTCGCTCGCCGCACCGGCCCTTCGTGAGGGCCTGACCACCAGCAGCGCGGAGCGGGCGATCCGGCACCTGCGCACGCTGCTCGGCACGCCCGCGCTGGCGATCACCGACACCGAGGCGGTGCTCGCGTGGGACGGGCTGGGCAGCCACCACCTCGACCAGGCCGCGGTCGTGGGGCTGCTCGCGATCGAGAAGGGCAGCACCCGCACCGTGGACCGCGACCAGCTCGGGTGCACGGTCGGCGGGTGCCCGGTGCGGACCGGCGTGGTGAGCCCGCTCGTCGTGGAGGGCCGGGTGCTGGGGACGGTGCAGGCGTTCTCGCCGACGCCGACGGCCGGCCTGGTGCGGGCCACCGAGGAGGTCGCGGAGTGGGTGTCCGGGCAGCTGGAGCTGGCCGAGCTGGACGCCCACCGCAACCGGATGATCGAGGCGGAGGTGCGCGCGCTGCGGGCGCAGATCAGCCCGCACTTCGTCTACAACTCGCTCAACGCGATCGCCAGCTTCGTGCGCACCGACCCCGACCGGGCCCGTGAGCTGCTGCTGGAGTTCGCCGACTTCACCCGCTACTCCTTCCGCCGCCACGGCGACTTCACCACCCTCGCCGAGGAGCTGAACTCCATCGAGCGCTACCTCCTGCTCGAGCAGGCGCGCTTCGGCGACCGGCTGCAGGTGACGCTCAACGTCGCGCCGGAGGTGCTGCCGGTCGTCGTACCGTTCCTGTGCATCCAGCCGCTCGTCGAGAACGCCGTGCGCCACGGCCTCGAGGGCGCCGACCAGACGGGGCTGTTGACGATCAACGCCCACGACCGCGGGCACGAGGCGGTGATCGAGGTCGAGGACAACGGGGTGGGCGAGGACCCGGACCGGGTACGACGCGCGCTCGCCGGCGACGCCGAGCTCGACTCGGTCGGGCTCGGCAACGTGGACGCACGGCTGCGCGCGACCTTCGGGGACGACTACGGTCTCGTCGTGGAGACGGCGCCGGATGCGGGGACGAAGGTCATCGTGCGGGTGCCGAAGTTCGCGCCGGGGGTGAGCGCATGACCGCGCTGCGGGTGCTGGTCGTCGACGACGAGCGGCCGGCGCTGGACGAGCTGACCTACCTGCTGGAGGCCGACGACCGCGTCGGCGAAGTGGTGGCCTGCCAGTCCGCGACCGACAGCCTGCGCCTCCTGCGCGAGCGCGAGGTCGACTGCGTCTTCCTCGACATCCAGATGCCCGGCCTCAGCGGGCTGGAGCTGGCGGAGGTGCTGGGCCGCTTCAAGCAGCCACCGCCGGTGGTCTTCGTGACGGCGCACGAGCAGCACGCCGTGGAGGCCTTCGACCTGCACGCGGTGGACTACGTGCTCAAGCCGGTGCGGCCCGAGCGCCTGGCCGAGGCGGTACGACGCGTGCTGGCCGCCAACGCGCCCCCGACTCCCGTGCCGGACACCCAGGTGGCGGTCGAGCGCGGCGGGGTTACCCGCTTCGTCGACCGCGGCGACATCACCCACGTGGAGGCGCAGGGCGACTACGCGCGCCTGCACACCACCGGCGGCGAGGCGTACCTGGTGCGGGTCCCGCTGACGACGCTCGAGGAGCAGTGGGCCGAGGCCGGCTTCCACCGGATCCATCGCTCCCAGCTGGTCGCGCTCGCCCACGTCACCGAGGTGCGCACCGAGGCCGGGCGGACGACGGTGGTCGTCGGCGACACCGAGCTGCCGGTGAGCAGGCGGCACACCCGGGCCTTGCGCGAGGTGCTGGTCCGCCGGGCCCGGGCCGGGGGCTGAGGATGGCCGAGCGGGTGCGGGTGACCGGGCCGCCGCGGCACAGCGCGGCCGGGCGGGCCGCGAGCCGGCTCGGCGACGTGCACGAGCAGACCGCGCTGGGCGACGTCTACCTGCGCTCGCTGCTGCGCGAGCAGCTCGGCCTGGCCCTCGCCGTCCTGGTCGCCCTGGGCGCGACCCTCGGGGCACTGCCCCTGGTCTTCCACCTCTGGCCGGGGCTCGCGGAGGCGGACCTCGTCGGGGTACCGCTGGCCTGGCTGCTGCTCGGCGTCGTGGTCTACCCGTTCCTGCTGCTGCTCGGCTGGCGCTACGTGCGCCGCGTGGAGCGCAACGAGCAGGACTTCGCCGACCTCGTCGAGGGCGAGCCGTGAGCACCGACGCGCTTCCCGGCCTGGTCGCGGTCCTCGCGGTCACCGTCGCCACGGTCGCGATCGGCACCTGGGGGCTGCGCTTCTCGCGTACGACGAGCGACTTCTTCGTCGCCTCGCGCACCGTGCGCCCGCGGCTCAACGCCTCGGCCATCGGTGGGGAGTACCTCTCCGCCGCGTCCTTCCTCGGCGTCGCCGGCCTGTTGCTGGTGGGCGGCGCCGACATGCTCTGGTACCCCGTCGGGTGGACCGCCGGCTACCTCGTCCTGCTCGTGCTCGTCGCCGCTCCCCTGCGTCGCTCCGGCGCCTACACGCTGCCCGACTTCGCCGAGGCCCGGCTCGCGTCGCGCTGGGTGCGCTCGGCGTGCTCGCTGCTGGTGGTCGGCGTCGGCTGGCTCTACCTGGTCCCGCAGTTCAAGGGCGCCGGGATCACCCTGGAGTCCGCGATCGGTGCGCCGGTGTGGGTGGGCCCGGTGATCGTCGGGCTCGTCGTGCTCGTCAACGTGATGTCCGGCGGGATGCGCTCGATCACCTTCGTGCAGGCCTTCCAGTACTGGCTGAAGCTCACCGCGATCCTCCTCCCCGCGATGGTCCTCGTCGTCGTGTGGTGGGGCGACGGCTCCCCCGGCCCCGCCGCCGGGGCGGGCACCGGCTGGTCCGACCCGGTGGCCGGCGGCGACGCGGTCGGCCTCTACTCGACGTACTCCCTCATCATCGCGCTCTTCCTCGGCACCATGGGCCTGCCGCACGTCGTCGTGCGGTTCTACACCAACCCCGACGGCCGTGGCGCGCGTCGTACGACGCTCGCGGTGCTGGCCCTGCTCGGGTTGTTCTACCTCTGGCCGCCGGTCTACGCCGCCCTCGGCCGGGTGTACGGCGACGCGCTGGTCCGCGAGGGTCATGCGGACGTGCTGGTGCTGGAGCTGCCCCGCCTGATGGTCGACGGGGTGGGCGGGGAGCTGCTGACCGGGCTGGTGACCGCCGGCGCCTTCGCCGCCTTCCTGTCCACCGCGTCGGGGCTGGTGGTCGCGGTCTCCGGGGTGCTCACCCAGGACGTGACGAGCCGGCTGGTCGGTGAGCGGGAGGCCGGAGGGTCGGTGGCGACGGCGTTCCGGCTCGCGGCGGCGGTCGCGGTCGTCGTACCGCTCCTGGTGGCGCTGGTCGTCGGCGAGGTCGGCGTCGCCCAGTCCGTGGGCCTGGCGTTCGCGGTCGCCGCCTCGACGTTCTGCCCGCTGCTGGTGCTGGGCATCTGGTGGCGCGGGCTCACCGACGCCGGCGCCCTCGCCGGGCTGGCGGCGGGCGGCCTCGGCGCCGGGGGTGCCGCGGTGCTGAACCTCGCGGGCGTCGACGCCGCGGGCTGGACCGGCGCGCTGCTGGCCCAGCCCGCGGCATGGAGCGTGCCGCTGGCGTTCGCGGTGATGGTGCTGGTGTCGCTGGCGACGGCGTCCCGCGCTCCCGCGCACGCCCGCCGCTTCCTGGTCCGGCTGCACACCCCGGAGAGCCTGGGCGCGGGAAGCGTCAGCGGCGGCCGTAGGTGAGCTCGCGCAGCACCCGCTCGGCCGGACCGGGGTGCTCGCGGCGCTGCAGCGCGGCCGCGCCGGCGACCGAGGCGAACCAGACGCCGAGGGCGGCGAGCACCGCGACGACGGTGTGACCGCCGAGGTCCAGGGCGAACGGCGCGAAGAGCACCAGCCAGCAGACCGACTGGAACAGGTAGCCGGACAGGGAGCGCTGGCCGAGCGCCGCCACCGCGCCGACCCGGCCGGTGCGGGAGAGGCGGGCGCCGAGCAGGGCGAGCGCCGCGATGGAGCCCGGTCCGGCGTACTCACCGCTGACGTCGTGGAGCAGTGCCAGGAGGTCCACGGTCCCGGCGGCCGGGTGCAGAGCTCCCGCGGCGACGAGGGCGTACGGAAGACCGCCGAGGACCGCGATCCCGAGACCGATGACGGCGGTCCGGACGAGCAGGGGGCGGTGCTGGTCGACGTTCTCGAGGATCCCGCGCCGCGCCGCCCAGATCCCGAGCCACACGATGACGAGGGCCGGGAGCACGGACAGCGTGTGGGCCGGCCACTCGGCGAGCCGGTCACCGATCGAGGCGCGGTAGGAGTCCGCGGCGAGGGAGGGGTTCGGGGAGTTGACGAGACCGGCACCGCCGGGCCCGCCGTGGGCGAGGGCGAGGATCGGGAGCACGACCAGGTAGATCGACTGGAGCCCCCAGATCCACAGCACCGCCCGGTGGAACCGCTCGGAGCGGCGGAGGAGCAGGAAGGTCGCGACGAGCCCGATCAGGCCGTAGGCACCGAGGAAGTCGCCGAAGTAGAGCAGGGTCGCGTGCACCAGGCCGAAGCCCACCAGCCACGCGTTGCGGCGCACGAGCACCCGCCGGGCATCGCCGCCGGAGGCCTCCTGCCGCCGGGCGATCTGGACCAGGCCGTAGCCGAACATGATCGCGAAGACGGGGTAGGCGCGGCTGTCGACGAGCAGGGAGAGCCCGAAATTGAGCACCCGCGACAGGCCGTGCGGGTCGGGGTCGAGGCCGGGCTGGCCGGCGAACGCGCAGTTCCCGGCGTTGGCGAGCGCGATGAAGAGCAGCATCGCGCCGCGGATCAGGTCAGGGGCGAGCGCACGCTCGCTGCGTCGGGTGGGCCCGAGAGTCGTGGTGGTCATGGCTCCACGCTCGTCGCAGCGGGCGGCGCCCGCGAGGAGGTCAGGCCCCGAGCGGGAGGTGGGGTTCTCCCCACCCCTCGGCACCGGGTGCCACCGCGCGACGCCGCTCCCCGCCGGGCGCCCGGACCGCGACGAGCAGCACGACCAGCCCCAGGGCCGTCACGCCGGCGCCGGCCCACAGCGGCGAGGTGTAGCCGAGACCCGCGGCGAGGGTGAGCCCACCGACCCACGCACCCAGGGCGTTGCCGACGTTGAACGCCGCGATGTTGGCGCCCGAGGCGAGGGTGGGCGCCCGGTCGGCGTACGCCATCACCCTCATCTGCAGGGCGGGCACGGTGCCGAAGCCGACGGCGCCCATCAGCAGCAGCATCACGACGGTCAGCACCTGGCTGCCGGCGACCAGGGCGAAGACCGCGAGCACCCCGGTGAGCGCCGCGAGGGTGACCTGCAGGGTGCGGACCAGGTCGCGGTCCGCCGCGCGGCCGCCCACCAGGTTGCCGACGAAGAGCCCGACGCCGAAGAGCACGAGGAGAGCGGGCACCGCGCCGGAGGCGAAGCCGCTGACCTCGGTGAGGGTGAAGGCGATGTAGGTGAAGCCGCCGAACATGCCGCCGTAGCCGAGAACGGTGATGGCGATCGAGAACCACACCTGCGGGCTGCGGAACGCCGCCAGCTCGGTGCGCGCGCGGCTGACGGCCTCGCCGCGGCCGGTGTGGGCGGGGACCAGGGCGGCGATGCCGACGAACGCCAGCACCCCGATCACGGTGATCGCCCAGAACGTCGAGCGCCACCCCGCGGCCTGGCCCAGCAACGTCCCGAGCGGTACGCCGAGCACGTTCGCCAAAGTCAGCCCGCCGAACATGAAGGCGATCGCGCTGGCCTTCCGCTCCGCGGCGACGAGCTGGGCGGCCACCACCGCACCGATGCCGAAGAAGGCGCCGTGGCACAGGGCCGCGACGACGCGACCGGCCATCATCACGTCGTACGACGGGGCGAGGGCGGAGATCAGGTTGCCGGCGATGAAGAGCACCATCAGTCCGAGCAGGGCGGTCTTGCGGGGCACCCGGGTGAGGGCGAGGGTGAGCGCGACGGCGCCGACCGCGACGCTGAGGGCGTAGCCGGAGATGAGGTAGCCGGCGGTGGTCTCGGTGACGGCGAAGTCCTCGGCGACGTCGGGCAGCAGGCCCATGATCACGAACTCCGTCAGGCCGATCCCGAAGCCGCCGATGGCGAGGGCGAGCAGGGCGACAGGCATGTCTCTCCTGGGTAGCGTAGGACGATAGTCAGCGTATGCATTAGTTGCACACGCGCACTATCGATAGTTGCACGCGCCGACTATCCGCGCAACTCAGGTATAGTGGGGCCATGGGAATCGCCGACGACGCCGTCGAGATCCGCGCCCAGGGCTGGCGCACGCTCGCCGCGGTGCACGGGATGATCGAGGGCACCCTCGAGAAGGCGCTGCAGCGCGAGCACGACCTGTCCGTCGTGGAGTACACCGTGCTCGACGCACTCAGCCGCCAGGACGGCTGGCACATGCGGATGCAGCAGCTCGCCCGCGCCGCCGCACTGTCGGCCTCCGCGACGACCCGGCTGGTGACCCGGCTGGAGAACCGCGGCCTGCTCACCCGGATCCTGTGCGCCGACGACCGGCGCGGGATCTACACCGAGCTCACCCCCGCGGGCCGGAAGCTGCTGCAGAAGGCGCGGCCGCTGCACGACGAGGTGCTGCGCACGACGCTGGACGAGGCGGCTGACATCCCCGAGCTCGCCGGGCTGGCGCGGTTCGTGGGGTCGGTCGCGGTCGACTGACCCCGACGCGGAACTCCTGGAGCGCCTCGCACCTGACGAATCTGTCGCCGATGGGCCTCATTCGCGACAGGTTCGTCAGGTGCGACGCTGCGCCGGCGACGCGTCAGGCGACGACCCGCGACGAGGCCAGCGCCCGCGCCCGCGCGCAGACCAGGTCGACGACGAGCGGATGCGGCCCGAGCACGTCGGCGACGACGGAGGCGCCGGCGGCGAGCGCGTCGTGACGGGCGGTGCGGGCGAAGTACCCCGTCGCCATCAGGTACGGCGACACGGCATCCCCCGGGCGCACGACCCGGTCGAGGCGCTCCCCGCGTCCCGACAGCGTGGCGAGGCGGACCGGGGCGCCCCACGCGGTGGAGAGCAGCGACGCCGCGCGCTCCAGGTCGTCGGTGGCGAGCGGGTCGCTGGAGCCGGCGGCCACGAGGACGACCGGCTGGCCGGGGGTGGCGCCGGCGGCGCGCAGGCGCTCGACCTGGGCGGCGGCGAGCAGCGGGCTGGGGCCGAGCCCCCGGCCGAGCCGGACCAGCTCGGGACGAGCGGCGGCGGCCACGGCGCGCGGCAGGTCCTGGCGCAGGTGGTAGCCGGTGGAGAGCAGCAGCGGCACCACGACGGTGGGCTCGGCGACCGGGGCGACGACGTCGGCGAAGAGCGGGTCGCACAGCTCGACGTACGACGTGGTGGCGGCCCAGCCGAGCCGTTCGGCCGCGCGCGCGGTGAGCTCGGCGGCGACCAGGTTGCCGGCGGGGGTGCGGGTGCCGTGGGCGACGGTGACCAGCCTCATGCCGAGACCGCCAGGCGGTAGCCGCGCTTGACGACGGTCTGCACGCAGCGGGTGCCGAGGGCGGCGCGCAGGCGGGCGACGGCCATCTCGACGGCGTGCTCGGACCCGGCGGTGCCGGACGGCAGCGCGGCGAGCAGGTCGCGACGGGAGACGACGGTGCCGGGGTTGACGAGGAGCGCCTGCAGGACGGCGTAGGGCGCGGGCGAGAGCTTCACCTCGACACCGTCGAGCAGCACGTCGTCGCCGTGCAGGAGCAGGGTGTGGCCGGCAACCTCGAGCGTGGTGCCGGCGGCCCGCGACGGCAGCTCGGTCTCCAGCTGCTTGACCATCGCCGCCAGCCGGGAGCGCTCGGGGTAGATCGACGGCACGCCCCACATCTCGAAGGCGGCGGCGGTGACCGGTCCGACGCAGGAGGCGATCACGTCGGCCTGGAAGGCGGTGACGATCTCGTCGCGGTGCCCGGTGGAGGTCGCGGCCTGCATCATCGCGGCGATCGCGGGGGCGGCGGTGAAGGTCACGGCGTGCACGCGCCGGGCGGCGATCTGCTCGATCAGGCCGAACATCGGCTCCGGGTCCTCGGCGCCCTCGACCCGGTAGACCGCCACGGTGGTGACCTCGGCGCCCAGCCGGCGCAGCGCGTGGGCGGCCATCGACAGCGACTGCCCGTGCTCCTGGACGACGATCCGCACGCCGTCGAGGTCGCGTCCGCGCAGGTGGACGAGCACGTCCTCGAACGCCTCCGACTCCGGCGCCCACAGCTCGCGCAGCCCGAAGCGGCGCAGCGCACCGACGCTCTTCGGCCCGCGGGCCAGGATCTCGGCCCGGCCGAGATGGGCGAGCAGGCCGTCCAGCAGCCCCCAGCGCTCGGTCGCGGTGAACCACGACTTCAGCCCGATGCCCGTGGTGGCCACGAAGATGTCGACCGGCTGGGCGAGCACGTCCTCGGTCGCCGCGCGCAGGCCGGCCTCGTCGATCCGGTTCGGGTCGACGGACAGGGCGGGGGCGTGGATCACCTCGGCCCCCCGGCGCTCCAGCAGGGTCACCTGCTCCTCGGCCCGCCGGGCGGCGGTGACCCCGATCCTGAAGCCGGACAGGGGCATGTCACTCACGGCTCCAGTGTCCCCTGCCGGGCGCCCACCACCACAACGCCGTCGACCACCCGGACGTCGTACGACGCCACGGCCACCTCCGGGTCGTCCAGGCACACGCCGGTGCGCAGGTCGAAGCGCTGCTTGAGCAGCGGGCTCGCCACGAACGGCACGGCCTCCTCGCCCACGGTCCCGACGATGCCGCGGGAGAGCACCGAGGCCCGGCCGAAGGGGTCGAAGTTCGAGATCGCGAACACCCGGTCGTCGTAGGTGCGGAAGACGGCGACGGCCTCGCCGTCGACGAGCGCGGGCACGCCGGACTCGGGACGGATCTGGTCCAGGCGGCACACCGCGGTGCCCGTCACCTGCTCCGTGGGGTGGCTCATCGCGGACCTCCGACCGGGATCGTGGTGCCGAGGGAGACCGGCCCGTCGTTGTTGGCGGCCTGGATCTGGCCGCGCTCCTCGCGGAAGCTGATGTTGGGGTCCGGCGTGCCGGGGGCGTTGACGAAGGACACGAAGCGGGCCAGCTTCTCGGGGTCCTCGATGGTCGCCTTCCACTCGTCGAAGTAGGAGTCGACGTGCTGGGCCATCGCGGCCTCGAGCTCGGCCCCGAGACCGAGGCTGTCGTCGACCACGACCTCGCGGATGCGGTCCAGGCCGCCGATGGCGTCCATCCAGTACGACGTGCGCTGGAGCCGGTCGGCGGTGCGGATGTAGTACATGAGGAACCGGTCGAGGTAGCGGATCAGCTCCTCCCGCGAAAGGTCGCCGGCGAGCAGCTGCGCGTGGGCGGGGATGGCGCCACCGTTGCCGCAGACGTAGAGGTTCCAGCCCTTCTCGGTGGCGATGATCCCGAAGTCCTTGCCACGCGCCTCCGCGCACTCGCGGGCGCAGCCGGAGACGCCGCCCTTGAGCTTGTGCGGGGAGCGCAGCCCCCGGTAGCGCAGCTCGAGCTCGATCGCCATGCCGACGGAGTCCTGCACGCCGTACCGGCACCAGGTGGAGCCGACGCAGGACTTCACCGTCCGCAGCGACTTGCCGTAGGCGTGCCCGGACTCCATGCCGGCGTCGACGAGCCGCTGCCAGATGGCGGGCAGGTCCTCCAGCCGGGCGCCGAACAGGTCGATCCGCTGACCGCCGGTGATCTTCGTGTAGAGCCCGTAGTCGCGGGCCACCTCGCCGATCACGATCAGCTTGTCGGGAGTGATCTCACCGCCGGGGATGCGGGGGACGACGGAGTAGGTGCCGTTCTTCTGCAGGTTCGCGAGGTAGGCGTCGTTGGTGTCCTGCAGGGTGGCGTTGGCGCCGTCGAGCACGTGGTGGTTGAGCAGGCTGGCGAGGATCGAGGCCACCGTGGGCTTGCAGATGTCGCAGCCGCGGCCGGTGCCGTGGCCCGCGACGATGTCGTCGAAGCGCTGGTAGCCGTGCACGGCGACGACCTCGAAGAGCTCCTGCCGGGTCATCGGGAAGTGCTCGCACAGGGACCGGTCGACGACCTTGCCGGTGGCGGCGAAGTGATCCTCGACGATCTTCTTCACCACGACCTTGCAGGAGCCGCAGGTGGCGCCGGCCTGGGTGCACTTCGTGACGCACGCCGGGCTGTCGCACCCGCCGCCGTCGGAGACCGCGGCGACGATCTCGGCCTTGGTGACGTTGTTGCAGGAGCAGACCTGCGCGTCGTCGGGCAGTCCGATCTCGACGCCGCCACCCCTCCCCGCCGGGAGGATCAGCTCCTCGGGGTTCGCGGGCAGCTCCATGCCACTGCCGACGAGGGGGCGCAGCACGCCGTACGCCGACGCGTCGCCGACCAGGATGCCGCCCAGCAGCTCGACGCCGCCGGTGGCGTTCTCCTGGACGACGAGCTTCTTGTAGATCCCGGCCACGGCGTCGGCGAAGACCAGCTCGAGGCTGTCCTCGGTGGTGCCGAACGCGTCGCCGAAGGAGGCGACGTCGACGCCGAGCAGCTTGAGCTTCGTCGACATGTCGGCGCCGGTGAAGGCACCGGCCGCACCGCCGAGCAGCGTGTCGACGACGACCTCGGCCATCGTGTAGCCCGGCGCGACCAGGCCGTACATCCGCCCGCCCGGCGCGGCGCACTCGCCGATCGCCCAGACGTGCGCGTCGGAGGAGCGGCACTGCTCGTCGACCAGGACGCCACCGCGCTCGGCCGTCTCCAGGCCGGCCGCGCGGGCGAGCGCGTCGCGCGGCCGGATCCCGGCGGAGAAGATCACGATGTCGAGGGGCAACGCGTCCTGGTCCTTGAACTTCAGGCCGCTGACCCTCCCGTCCGCGTCGCCGTCGATCAGCTCGGTCAGCACGCCCGTGTGCACGGTGAGGCCGAGCTCCTCGATGTGCCGCTTCAGGGTCGCGCCGCCGGCGTCGTCGACCTGCACCGCCATCAGCCGCGGCGCCATCTCGACGACGTGGGTCTGCACGCCCAGCTGGTGCAGCGCGTTCGCCGCCTCCAGGCCGAGCAGGCCGCCGCCGATGACCGCGCCGGCACGGGCGCCCCGCGACGCCTCCCGGATCGCCTCGAGGTCCTCGATCGTGCGGTAGACGAAGACGTTCGCCAGGTCCTTGCCCGGCACCGGCGGCACGAAGGGGGCGGCGCCGGTCGCGAGGACCAGCTCGTCGTAGGGGATCTCCTCCCCGCCCGCCAGCGTGACGGTCCGCGCGGCGGCGTCCATCGCCACCACCTCGGCGTCGAGGCGCAGGGTGACCCGCGGGTCGTCGTACCGGCCCTCGGGGAGGAAGGACAGCGCCTCCGCGCCGACCTCGAAGTAGGACGTCAGCGCCACCCGGTCGTACGCCGGACGGGGCTCCTCGCCGAGCACGACGATGTCGTGGGTCTCGGTCAGCCCGCGCTCGATCGCGGCCTGCACGAAGCGGTGCCCGACCATCCCGTGGCCGACGACGACGAGCTGCTTGCGGAGGTGCGGTGCCATCAGTGGGTGCCTTTCGTGGCGAGGACGGGTCCGCGGGAGCTGCCGAGCAGCCGGCGGACCGTGGAGGCGCAGCCACCGCAGCCGGTGGTCGCGCGGGTGGTGTCGCGGACCTGCTCCAGCGAGGAGCAGGCGCGGACCCGGCCGGCGGTGACGCCCGCGCAGGCGCACACCTCGGCGTCGTCCGGGAGGGCGAGGGCGACGCTGCCCTCGTCGGCGGTGCGCTCCGGCATCAGCAGGTTCCCCGGCTCGCGCGGGCCGAGGACCGTATGCCGGTCGAAGTGCTGGGTGATCAGGCCGACCCGCGAGAGGTCGCCGACCAGGGTGGCCGCGACGATGCGGCCGTCGCGGACCACCAGGCGCCGGTGCGAGCCGGCGATCGGGTTGGAGACCTCGACGACCTCGCCACCGTCCGCGACCTCGGCCGCCGCGTCGCCGAGGACGGCGACGTCGAGGTCCGTGGCACGCAGGCGGGCGACGACCCGGGCACCGTCGTAGGTCACCGCCTCGTCGCACAGGATCCCCGCGAGGATGCCGGCCTGCTCCCAGGCGGGCGGGACGAACCCCGTGGTGCGTCCCGCGTGCTCCGCGCAGTCGCCGAGCGCGTGGATGCTCGGGTCGGTCACGCTCGCCAGCCGGTCGTCGACGACGATGCCGCGACGCACCTCCAGGCCCGCGCCCCTCGCCAGGGCGGTGGAGGGCCGGCCGCCGGCGGTGAGCACCAGCAGGTCGGTGTCGAGGGTGAAGCCGTTGTCCAGGCGCAGCGCGACCCGGCCCGGGTGGCGCGGCAACGGGTCCAGCACCCGCACCTGGCCGGAGAGACCAGGGCCGTCCGACGCGTCGTCGAGCCGGACGGCCCGGGCGCCGGTGTAGACCGCGACCCCGAGCTTCTTCAGGTCACGAGCCAGGATCCGCCCCGCGGCGGTGTCGATCTGCTGGTGCAGCAGGTGCTCGGCGCCCTCGACGATCTCGGTGTCGAGACCCCGCGCGCCCAGCGCCCGCGCGACCTGCAGGCCGAGCAGGCCGCCGCCGACGACCACCGCGCGGCGGTTGACGGGCCGGCCCCGGTCGTCGGTGCGCTCGACCGCCTCCACCAGGCGCGTGCAGTCCGCCAGGCTGCGGAAGGCGTGCACCGCGCCGTGGAGCGAGCCGTCCATCCGGACCAGCCCGCGGATCGGCGGGAGCGTGGGGATGCTGCCGGTGGCGAGCACCAGGACGTCGTACTCGATGAGGGTGCCGTCGACGAGCATCACGTCGCGGTGGTCGCGGTCCACCCCCAGCACCCGGGCGCCCAGACGCAGGTCGACGCCGTGCTCGGCGTACCACGCGGGGGTGCGCAGGGTCAGTGCCTCCGCGCGGTGGGTGCCCTCCAGCACGGCGGAGAGCAGGATCCGGTTGTACGGCGCGACCGGCTCGTCGCCGAGGACGGTGATGTCCATCCGGCTGCTCGCCCCCCGGGCCACCAGCTCCTCGACGAGACGGGTGGCGGCCATGCCGGAGCCGACCACGACCAGCCGCGGGCGCGGCCGGTCGGTGTGGGGGCTCTGGGACATGGCTCCATCGTGGGCGGCCGACATTTCACGTCCGGAGCCCGAGCCGCACCGTGAGGTCAACTCCTCCTCACGGCCTCACCGGTCTCACGGGTTCACACCCCGTCCCGCCGTGTCCGGAGTGTTACCGCGGGTCCGCCACCAGCCCTTCACCTGGGAGCCATCCTCCCGACGCCCGCCGAACGGTCTCCGGCTCCTGGGCGTCCCTAGCCTCCGGGCGAGCGCGCTCGGTCCGCGAACGCGCACGGGACAACGAAGGAGTGCACGTGCACCCCCGGATGAAGACTGCGGCTCTCGCCGCGCTGGCGCTCGTCGGCGCCGCGAGCAGCACCCTGGTGGCCACCCCGTCCGCCTCGGCCAACGCCGAGGACGGCATCAAGAACGTGATCTACCTGCTCGGTGACGGCATGGGCCGCACCCAGGTCTCCGCCGCCCGCCAGCGCTACTACGGCGCCGACGGCGAGCTGAACATGGAGAAGCTCGGCACGACCGGCCAGGTCGCGACGTACGCCGTCCAGAAGAACTCCGGCCAGCCCGGCGCGGCCGACTTCGTGCCGAACTACGTCACCGACTCCTCCTCCGCCGCGACCGCGTGGGCCTCCGGCGTGAAGACCTACAACAACGCCAACGGCATCGACGCCAAGGCGAACATCACCCCGACCCTGATGGAGCTCGCGCACCAGGCGGGCCTGTCCACCGGCAACGTGTCGACCGCCGAGATCACCGACGCCACCCCCGCGGGCCAGATGAGCCACACCCTGCAGCGCGCCTGCCAGGGCCCGAGCTACGTCGAGGCGTCGTGCCAGCTGCCCGAGGTCACCGGCGGCAGCGCGCTGCCGACCGACGACCTCCGGGTGACGCCGATCGCCGACCAGATCGCGACGAACCAGACCGCCGACGTGATCCTCGGGGGCGGCCTGAGCCGCTTCGACGCGGCCAACAAGACCACGCTCGAGGCCAACGGCTACACGGTGCTCAGCGACCCCGGCACGCAGACCGTCGCGACCAAGACCCAGCTGGCCGACGTACCCGCCACCGCGGGCAAGGTCTTCGGGCTCTTCTCGAAGGGCAACATGACCATCGAGAAGTACAAGCGGGAGAACCCTGCCGACGCCGCGGCCCAGGAGCCGACGGTCGCCGAGATGACCGCCAAGGCGATCGAGCTGCTGAAGACCAAGTCCGCCGCCAGCGGCAAGGGCTTCTACCTCCAGGTGGAGGGCGCGCTCATCGACAAGCGCTCGCACGCCAACGACGCGGCGCAGACCCTGGAGGAGACCAAGGCGTTCGACGACGCGGTCAAGGTCGCCTACGACTTCGCCAAGCAGGACGGCCACACTCTGGTCATCGTGACCGCCGACCACGAGTGCGCCGGCTTCAACATCATCGAGAAGGGCACCTACACCAACGCCGAGGCCGCCGCGCCGCCGTCGAACAACGACGGCAAGAACACCTCGACCCCGAGCCGCCCGTCCGCGGGCGCCAAGGACGCCGCCCGCTCGCACGACTTCGTCAACGACGGCGGTGCCGGCCAGGCCGACGTCAAGAACTTCGCGCCCGCGACCTTCGGCACGGTCGACCAGGGGGCGAACTACACCTCGCTCGACGGCACCGCCAACGGCGCGCTGTGGCTGACCTACCTCTCCGGCAACCACACCGGCGCGGACGTCCCGATCTTCTCCTACGGCGCCGGCTCGGAGCTGCTCGAGGGCGAGATCGACAACACCGACCTTTTCGGCATCGTCGGCTCCGCGCTCGGCGTACGCCCGACCATCCCGCTGCCGGCCGACCCGACCGTCACGGTCACCGCGACGCCGGCGCCCGGGAAGATCGCCACCGCCCTGGGCATCACCGGCCCGACGCTGGTGAAGCCGAGCCGCTACGTGACCTACCGGATCACCGCGAGCAAGGTCCCCAACGGCGGCAAGGTCGTCATCAAGGACGGCAGCCGGACGATCAAGATCGTCGGCGTCAGCGGCGGCAAGGCCACCGCGACCCTGCGCTTCGCGCGCGGGACGCACCGCCTCGTGGCGTCGTACGCCGGGTCGTCGACGACGCTCCCGTCGAAGACGCCCACCCTCACGGTCGTCGCTCGCTGACGACTCGATCCACCGGAGGGGCCCGTGCTTCGGCGCGGGCCCCTCGCCCCCTTGATGCAGGAGACACCCCGTGAAGCCCCTCGTCGCCGCCGGCACCGCCGGTGCCGCCTCCCTCGCCCTCGTCGCCGGCCTCTGGTTCGCCATGGACGGCTCCGACGGCACGCCCGTCGCCGAGCAGACCCCCACCGGGCCGGCCGTGCAGACCTCGCTCGGCCTGCCGACCCCGACCGGCGACCCCGAGCTCCCCGGCCTGCGGGACCTCTCGCCGGCACCGGACTCCGTCGGCCGCCTCGACGGCCCCTTCGACGACCGGTTCACCGCGACCGGCGTCCGCTTCGACGGCGGCGCGCTCCGCGGCCGGATCACGATCACGAGCGACGTCAGCGAGATCCTCGCGCTGCAGGTCCTCGGCGGCTTCTACGCCGCCGACGGCACCTACCTCGGCGAGGCGCGCTGGGACTTCGTCCCGCCCGAGGACGAGCACCACGCCGAGGGCCACCCCGAGGAGTCCGTGGCCTTCGTGGTGAAGGTGCCGTCGGCCCTGCGCGCGAAGGCCGCCTCCGCGTCGTACGGCGTGACGAACCTCGTCAACGAGTAGTCAGACCAGCACCTCGGCGGCGCAGACCTTGAACTCCGGCATCCGGCTCGACGGGTCGAGCGCGTCGTTGGTGAGCCGGTTCGCGCCGACCCAGTGGAAGGGCACGAAGACGGTGTCGGGGCGGATGGTCGTGACCACCCGCGCCGGCGCCTTCATCTCCCCCCGGCGGGTCCGCACGACGACCGGCTCGCCGTCGTGCGCGCCGATCCGGTCGGCCAGCAGGGGATGCAGCTCGACGAAGGCACCCTCGTCGGGGAGCGAGCGGATCCGGCGGGTCTGCGCGCCGGACTGGTACTGCGCCAGCACCCGGCCCGTCGTCAGGTGCACCGGGTACGCCGCGTCGGGCTGCTCGGCGGCGCCCACGAACTCCTGCACCAGGAACCGCGCGCGGCCGTCGGGGGTGGCGAAGGCGTCGGCGAACATCCGCGGCGTGCCGGGGTGCTCCGGCGCGGGACAGGGCCAGAACACGCCCTCCTCCTCGGCGATCCGCGTGTAGGTGATGCCGGCGTAGTCGGCCTTGCCGCCGGCCGAGGCCCGGCCGAGCTCGGCGAAGATCTCCTCCGGATCGGTGGAGAACGCGACCGGGCTGTCGAGCCGTTGCGCCAGGCCGGCGATCACGTCGAGGTCGCTGCGCACGCCCGCGGGCGGGGTGATCGCGCGCTGCCGGAGGATGACCCGGCCCTCCAGGTTGGTCATCGTGCCGGTCTCCTCGGCCCACTGGGTGACGGGCAGCACGACGTCGGCGAGCGCCGCGGTCTCGGACATCACGATGTCGCAGACGACCAGCAGGTCCAGGGACTCCAGGCGCGCCGTCACGTGGGTGGCGCGCGGCGCGCTCACCACGATGTTGGAGCCGAGCACCAGCAGCGCCTTCGGGCCGCCGTCCTCGCCCAAGGACGTCAGCAGCTCGTACGCCGAGCTCCCCTTCCCCGGCAGGTCGTCCGGGTCCACGCCCCACACCCCGGCCACGTGGGCACGGGCCGCGGGGTCGTCGATCATCCGGTAGCCCGGCAGCTGGTCGGCCTTCTGGCCGTGCTCCCGGCCGCCCTGGCCGTTGCCCTGACCGGTGAGGCAGCCGTAGCCGGCGTACGGCCTGCCGGGCATCCCCAGCGCCAGCGCGACGTTGATCCAGCCCAGGACCGTCGCCGTGCCCTGCGCGTGCTGCTCGGCACCGCGCGCGGTCAGCACGGTCACCCGCGGCGCCCCGGCGAGCAGCGCGGCCAGGGCGCGCAGCTCCTCGCTCGCCACCCCGGTGGTGCGCTCCACGCGCTCGGGCCACCAGGTGGCCACCGAGCGGCGGACCTCCTCGAAGCCGGTGGTGCGCGCGGCGACGTACTCCTCGTCGACGGCGCCTTGCGCGTCCAGCAGGTGCAGCACGCCCAGCGCCAGCGCGAGGTCCGTGCCCGGCACCGGCTGCAGGAACAGGTCGGCGCGCTGGGCGGTCGGGGTGAGCCGCGGGTCGATGACGACGACCTTGCCGCCCCGTTCGCGCAGGCGGTCCAGGTGGCGCGCGGCCGGCGGCATGGTCTCGGCCAGGTTCGAGCCGACGAGCACCAGCACGTCGGTCCGCTCGACGTCGGCGAGCGGGAACGGCAGCCCGCGGTCGATGCCGAAGGCCTGGTTGCCGGCGCTGGCCGCCGAGCTCATGCACCAACGGCCGTTGTAGTCGATCTGGCTGGTGCCCAGCGCCACCCGGGCGAACTTCCCGAGCTGGTAGGCCTTCTCGTTCGTCAGCCCGCCGCCGCCGAAGACCGCGACCGCGTCCTTGCCGTGCGCGGCCTGCAGGGCGAGCATCCGGTCGGCGACCAGGTCGAGCGCCTCGTCCCAGCCCGCCGCCCGCAGCTCGCCGGTCGCCCGGTCGCGGACCAGCGGCTGCGTCAGCCGCTCCCTGCTGTCGCGCAGCTCCCCCGCCGTCCAGCCCTTGCGGCACAGCGCGCCCTCGTTGACGGGGAACTCCTCCCAAGCGCTCACCTCGATGCCGGACCGCCCCCGGCGCGTGATCGCCATGCCGCACTGCAGCGAGCAGTAGGGACAGTGCGTGCGCACGGGGACGGTCTCGCTCATCAGATGCCGATCCCCGCGTAGCCCTCGGCCGCCTTCTCCGCGCGGGCGGGCCGGCGGAGGAAGAAGCCCCACGTGACGGCGGCGCAGAGCACGTAGAACGCGGTGAAGACGATGAAGGCGGTCTTCGTCGCGGCCAGCGGGTCGGTGACCCAGGGCGAGCCGAAGGTGATCGGGATGAGGAAGCCGCCGACGGCGCCGACCGCGCCGATGATGCCCACCGCGGCCGAGGACTTCTTGGTGCCGTCGAGGAGGGCGAGCTCGCGCTCCGGCGTACCGTCCTCGGTCGCGCGGACCGCGTCGGTGCGGAAGATCGCCGGGATCATCTTGTACGTCGAGCCGTTGCCGATGCCCGTGCAGGCGAAGACGAACAGGAAGATCCCCAGGAAGAGCGGGAAGACGTCGGCGTTGGAGTCCACCGCCGCGCGGACGGCGTCGGGGAACTGGAAGGCGGCCGGGTTCGCGGCGATCTCGGCCAGCTTCGCCTTGTCGGGGGCCGGCGGGAGCGGCTCCAGCATGCTCAGCGTGCCGAGGATGCCGAGCGTGCCGAGCACCATCCCGCTGAACGCCAGCAGGGTGATCCGGCCACCACCGAACCGGTCGGCGAGGTGACCCCCGAGTGGGCGGGCGACGGAGCCGACGAGAGCCCCGAGGAAGGCGTAGAAGGCGAAGTTGATGCCGATGCCCTCGACCGCGGGGACCGGCTGGCGCCAGAAGTTGAGCTTGATCAGCAGCGGCATCGCGGCGGAGTAGCCGATGAAGGAGCCGAAGGTGCCGATGTAGAGCAGCGACATCACCCAGGTGTACTTGTGCTTCAGCACGCTGAGCTGCTGCCGGGTGTCGGTCCTGGCGTTCGACAGGTTGTCCATGAAGAAGAACGCCGCCAGCACCGCGGCGAACGCGAGCCCGGCGTACACCCAGGCGGCGCGCTCCAGGTGGATGCCGCCCTCGCTGGCCTTGACGATGCCGAAGATCCCCGCGCCGCCGACGATGACCGGCAGGAAGAACTGGATGATCGCGACGCCGAGGTTGCCGCCCGCCGCGTTGAGACCGAGTGCGGCGCCCTTGAGCCGGGCGGGGTAGAAGAAGTTGATGTTCGCCATCGAGCTCGCGAAGTTGCCGCCGCCGAAGCCGGCGGTCGCGGCGATCACGCAGAAGACCCAGTACGGCGTGTCCGCCTTGGTCACGACGTAGGCGAACGACAGCGTCGGGACGAGCAGCAGGCCCGCGCTGACCATCGTCCAGTTCCGTCCGCCGAACCTCCCGACGGCCAGGGTGTACGGGACCCGGATCAGCGCGCCGACCAGGTTCGGGATCGCGACGAGGAAGAAGAGCTGCTGCGGGCTGAACGCGAAGCCCTGGGCGACCAGGAACGCCGAGGAGACGCTCCAGATCAGCCAGACCGAGAAGCCGAGGTGCTCGGCGAAGATGGACCAGATGAGGTTGCGCTGGGCGACCGGAGCGCCGACCGAGTCCCAGAACTCCGGGTCCTCGGGGCGCCAGTCGTCGATCCACCGGCCGCCGCGGCGGCGCATCTGCGGGGTGGGGCCGGCGACGAGGCCGTCGCTGCTGGGACTGGTGAGCGTCATGGAACCCGATCCTGGGCGGCGCTCGTTTCGGCGTGACGGCTCGACGGATGTCGTTGCGTCAACTCCGTCTCACGGGCTCACACGCCTCACGGGCTCACGCTCCGCGGGGTTTGTGTCGGACCCCTGACGCAGCATCGTCCTGCTTCTCCATCTCGGGGGAGGCATGCACGCTGGAGGAGCATGATGTGTCGATCCGTCAGGAACCCGCCCATGGAACAGCCGACCCTCGACCGGCTCGAGCGGGTGCCGATGTCCCGCGCCGACTTCGACGCCCTGCCCGACGAGGTCCGGGCGGAGTACGTCCAGGGGGTGGCACTGGTGAGCCCCCCAGCGCGCGGGGGTCACCAGGACGTCGCGGCCACCGTGCTGGTGATCCTCCGGCAGGCGCTCCCGAGGGCGACGGTGCGGTCGGAGCCGGACTTCGCCCTTCCCTCCGGCTCGCTGCGGGTGCCCGACCTCGCCGTCCAGCGGGTCCGCGACGACGAGCACTGGTCACCGGAGGTGCCCGTCCTCGTGGTGGAGATCCTCTCGCCGTCCACCCGTGACGAGGACCTGTTCCGCAAGACGAACGACTACCGCCGGGCGGGCATCGGGCAGTACTGGGTGATCGACCGCCTCGCCCGCACCCTGACCGTCCTGGTCAACGCCGGCGAGCACTGGGACATCGGGCTGGCCCTGACCGACGAGCGGCCGACGGGCTCGATCGCGGTCGCCGACCTCGGGGAGGTGGATCTGGATCTCTCAGCCGTGCTGGCCTGACCGGCTCGCCGCGGCGACGGCGAGCGCCTGCTGGCGGGTGAGGAAGAAGAACTGGGCCGGCTTCTCGGAGATGCTCGTGCGCAGGTCGACGAGCGGGCCGCGCTCGGCGCCGAGGCGTTCGAGCAGCGCGACCGAGGGCGCGTTGCGGGCATCGGGCTCGAACACCAGGCGGCGACAGCCGGGCAGCCGCGCGACGAACTCCATGCCAGCCGCGATGACCGCGGGCGTGCGGCCGGCACGGCGGGCGTCGCCGGCGAGCAGGAGGTGGACGCCGACGTCACCCGGCGCGCGGTCGTACCACTCGCCGATCTCGTCGACCTCGGGGTCGTAGGTCTGCAGGAGGCCGACGGGGGCGCCGTCGAGCAGCAGGAGGTACGCCGCCAGGTGCGCCTGCTCGTCGATGTAGGCGTAGATCGCGCGCACCTCCTCGACGCTCAGCCCGCCCATGCCCCAGAAGCTCGCCCGCTCCGCGGTGACCCAGCCGGTGAGCAGGTCGGCGTCGGCGGTGGGGTCGACGGGGCGCAGGGTGACGGGGCTGGGGTTGACGGTCATCGGTCCTCCAGGGGGACGGTGCGACCGGCGGCCCAGACGGCCTGCTGGTCGTGATGGTGGGGCGAGGCGGGGTCTCCGGAGGCGCCGAGCGGCACCACCCACCGGCTGGCGCCGGCGAGGTCCCAGACGAACCGGGCGACCGGTCCGTGCACGCAGAAGCCGGTGCCGGCGACGGCGCGGGTGGCGAGGACGCAGTCGTCGTCGCCGGCGAGCGCGACCAGCGGCGGAGCGTGGCCGGCGGGAGCGGGGTGGCCGAACTGCTGGTGCGGGGTGAGCGGGTAGGCCAGGTGGGCGGCGCCCCAGGGAGGGGGCAGCGGCGCCGCGGCGACCTCCTCCAGCGCGGCGGCGACGGCGGCGAGCGGATCGACGGCGAAGGGCTTCTCGGCGGCCAGCAGGGCCGGGAGGGCGAGGCGGAGGCGCCCGCGCAGGTCGAACCACGGCGCGAACAGCTCTCCGTGGGGCGACTCGTCGGCGCCCGCGAGCACGGGCGAGGCCACGAACGCCTCCACCACGCCGGCCCGGACGGCGGCGAAGAGCGCGGCGTCGACGCTCGCCGGACCCATCCGGCGGTCCCAGGCGAGCAGCCGGTCGCGCAGGGCGGCCGCCGGTGCACTGAGGTCGACCAGGCGGGCGGCCAGGTCGAGCAGGGGCGCCCCGGCGGTCTGCAGGTCGTCGGCGAGCACGTCGGCGACCCGCTCGGGGGTGACGACCCCGTCGGCCAGCAGCGCGGCGATCCGGGCCGCGCGGTGGGGTGGTGCGAAGTCGTCGCCGATCCGGCCGAAGTCCTCGGTGGCGCGGTCGTTGGCGCTGACGAGCACCTCCCGCCCGGCGGTACGACGCGGCAGGTCCGCCACCCACCCGGTCCACGCCCCCGTGGCGGCGTCCCGGGTCGGCACGCGCCCGACCACACGGTGCTCGACGTGGCCGGCGGTGTCGGCGACGAGCAGGTTGTCGACGGGCCCGACCCAGTGCCCGAAGGCGGCGGTGACGTCGGCCGTGGTCCGGGCACGGAGCAGCGGGAGCAGGGCGTCGAGGCCGAGGTCGCCGAGCACCAGCGCGGGGGTGCGCAGGCTGAAGGTCGCGGCGGTGCCGGGACCGCCGACGACGACGGGGCCGCGCTCGGTGACGAGGACCTCGACGTCCTCGGCGTCGTAGGTGTCGGGGCCGGTCAGCACCCGCAGCGTCTCCACCCGGCGCCCGACGGGCTCCCACCCGGAGGGGCCGCGGGCGACGACCGCCCCGTCGTGCCGCAGGAGCTCCTCGACGTACACGTCCTCGTCGTCGGCGACCGCGTTGGTGACACCCCAGGCGACGGAGCCGGCGTGGCCGAAGTGCTGGATGCCGGGGACGCCGACGAAGGTCAGTCCGGCGACGTCGAAGGGGTCGTCGGGATCGGTGCAGACCAGGCGGACCTGCTGGTAACAGCCGGCCGCCTCGATGACGCGGTGCGGGTCGCCGGCGACGATGGGCAGTCCGCTGGCGGTGCGGGTGCCGGGGACCGCGACGGCGTTGCTGCCGCCGGGCAGGCCCTCGGCGCGCAGCAGGGCGAGGGCGTCGGCCGCGTCCGGCCCGAGCGCGCGGACGAGGTGGTGCTGCCACAGCTTGGTGGGGAAGCGGGAGAAGAGCAGGTGCTGGACGGCGAAGACGCCGAGCGGCGTCCAGGCTCGCCAGGGCCGGTCGACGACCTCGTTGACGCCGGTGACGTAGGCACCGACGAAGGCGCGGGTCTCGGGGGCGAGCGCGGCGTGGGCCCGGCGGGCGACGTCGGCCAGCAGCGAGCGGCGTACCAGCACGTCCCATGCGCGGGCGGACGGCCCGAACAGCTCGGCGCAGGTGCCCTCGGCGCGGCGTCGCTCGACCTCGAGCTGCCAGCCGCGGTCGCGGGCGGTGACCCGGCCCTGCTCGCGGGCCACCTCGAGGACCGAGCCTGCACTGACCTGCGGGATGCCCCACGCATCCCGGGTGATCACCGGCCCGTCACCGTGGCTCCCGGGCGATCGGGTTGGCCAGCGTGCCGGCGAAGATGAGCGACTCGGCCTGGTCGGCGATGTCCACCATCTGCAGGGTGTTGCGCAGCTGCAGGCGGTTGAGGCAGGAGTGCCGGAAGCGCTCGGTGAGCAGGTCGTAGCGGGCCGCCGCCGCGGCCAGCTCGGGGTGCGCGGCGGCGTGCGCCTCGACGACCTCGCGGGCGATGGCCCAGAACTCCGCCTCCGGGAGCATCCCGTCCTCGTCGAGGATCGCGGCGACGTAGCGCAGCACTCCGTCGAAGACGTCGGTGTGGATGGCGAGCGGCTTCGTGTCGTCCGGTACGACGGCGCGGATCCGCTCCACCTCCGGCGGCAGCGCCAGGTCCCCCATCACGGCGACCTCCTCGCCGATGTCCTTCATGTACGCCCCCACCGGGACGTGGTCGCGCAGGCGCAGCAGCAGGTTCTCGCCGTGCGGCATGAACGCCAGGTCGTAGGCGTACAGGCAGTGCACCAGGGGGCGCAGGTAGGCGTCGAGGTAGGCCCGCACCCAGGTCGCCGCGTCCACCGGCGAGGCCTTGATCCACGCGGTCACCAGCGCGTCGCCGTCGGCGTCGCGGTGCAGCAGCGCGGCCATCGTGCTCAGCTGCTCACCCTCGGCGGTCCGCGGGACCGGGCTCTCGCGCCACAGCGCCGCGATCATCTTCCGGTACGGCGAGGTGCCGGCCAGGCGGTGGAAGGCGTCGCCGGTGTAGCCGATCGCCGCGACCTCCCGGAGCACCTGGAAGCCGCAGGCGGCGAGCTCGGTGTCGGCGTGCACGACCGAGGCGACCCAGTCGTTGATGGCCGGCGTGGCCTCCATGTACTTCGGCGAGAGGCCCCGCACGAAGCCCATGTTCTGGATCGCCAGCGCGGTCTTCACGTAGTGCCGCTCGGGACGGCTGCCGTTGAAGAAGGTCCGGATCGACTGCTGCGGGTGGTGCTCGTCCTCCCCCGTGCCGAGGTGCACGAGGTCGCGGCGCGCGACGTCGGGCGCGAACGTGATCGCCAGCTTGTTGCGCCACTGCCAGGGGTGCACCGGCAGGAGGAGGTAGTCCTCCGCCGCCAGGCCCAGCTCCGCGAGCCGGTCCTCGAAGCGGGCGCGCACGGACGGGGTGAGCTCGCCGTCGTACAGGTCCTGCTCGGTCTGGTCCTCCGCGAGCGAGAGGTGCGCCAGCGCGCGCCGGGCGGCGACCCACTCCAGGTGGACGGGGGTGCCGGTCTCGGGGGCGTAGGCGACGTAGTCGTCGTACCCGAAGCCGATCCTGCCGTTGTTGGCGACGAAGGCGGGGTGTCCCTCGGTCATCGCCGACTCCAGCTCCTGGTACGACGCGTCGACCAGCGTGGCGACGGGGACCGCGCGGTGGCGCAGCTTCCAGGCGTGGGAGGCGAGGGTCGAGGCGATCTCCTCCAGGTACGTCGGTAGCAGCGTGTCCGGGATCCCCAGCACCGGCGCCAGCTCGGCGATGAGCTCCTGGGCGTCGGGCTCGGCGAGCGCGCCGTCGACCGTGCGCACGATCGAGGCCGGGTCGACGACCCAGTGCTCGAGGGCGTGCACCCGCGCGGCGAAGGTGTACGACGCGTGCTCGGTGTCGACCCGCCAGCGCTCCTCCCCCGGCACGGGCACGGGCGCGATCAGCCGCTCGTGGCTGAACTCCCCGAGCGCCTTGGCCACCAGGTGCCGCTGGGCGCGGGCCATCAGCTGCGGCGTCAGGTGCTCCTCGTCGCGTCGTACCTGACGAACCTGCTCCTGACGGGCGCCGCGGACGACAGATTCGTCAGGTGCGACGGTGCCCACGCGGACGAGGTCGGGGGCATGCCAGTCCTCGCGCGGGCAGACCGAGAGCATCGCGGTCTTGCCGGGCAGCGGGATCTCCCGCAGCTCGGTGAAGCCGGCGGCGAGGTTCTTGGCGCGGATCGGCGCGTTGCGGACGTCGGGCTCGACGACCACCCGCTCCACGGCGGGGTCGGCGAAGCAGAACGCCATCACCGCGTCGAAGACCGCGGTGGTCAGCCCGCTGACCGGCGCGCCCGTGGGCGGTGCGACGAGCACGTGCATGCCGAGGTCGCCCGGCCGCAGCTCGGGCAGGTCCCGCAGGCCGTCGGCGTGCGCCGGGTCGTAGGTCTCGGCGAGGAAGGCCGGGCGTCCGGCGACCCGGCCGAGGAAGGCGTGGTGGTGCGGGTCGGCCGCGATGGCGGCGTACTCGGCGCGGACGTCGGCGGGCGTGGCGCCCTGCATCATCCAGTACGCCGAGCGCGGGTGGGTGACCCAGGCGTGCAGCAGCTCCAGGTCGCGGTCCAGGTCGAGCGGCTCGAGGGTGATCTGGCCGAGGAGGGAGACGGTCATCGGGCGACCTCCTTCCGGAACCGGTCGGGCACGCCGAAGGTCTGCACCGCGATCCGCTTCTCGACCGGGTAGGCCTCGCGGCCGAGCATCGCGGCGATGATGACCGAGTTCCGGTACGGGCCCATGCCGAGGTCCGGCGCGAGCAGGGAGTGGGTGTGCTCCTCGGCGTTCTGCACGAAGATCTCGCCGCCGGCGACGTCGACGGAGTAGTCGTCCGCGACGTCGTAACGGCCCTTGGCGTCGCGGCGGATCCGGTCCTCGACGCCGGCGAGGAAGGACGGCTCGGTGGGGCCGTAGCCGGTGGCGAGCACCAGGCCCCCGGTCCGCAGCGAGAACGCCTCCCCGGTCTCGGTGTGCAGCAGGTCGAGCTCGGAGCCCGGGCCGTGGGTCCGGGCGTCGCGGACCTCGGTGTTGGTGAGCAGCGTGGTGCGCGGCCCCTCGCCGTTGACCCGCTGCTGGTAGTGCAGGTCGAAGATCGCGTCGACCAGGTCGCCGCTGATCCCCTTGAAGAGGTGGCGCTGGTCGCGGGCGAGCCGGTCGCGGGTCTCCATCGGCAGCGCGCGGTGGTAGGCGCCGTACTCCGGCGAGGTCATCTCCAGGGTGAGCTTGGTGTACTCCATCGGGAAGAACCGCGGGCTGCGGGTCAGCCACACCAGCTCGTAGCCGTGCTCGGGTGCGGCGGCGAGCAGGTCGAGGTAGATCTCCGCGGCGCTCTGCCCGCTGCCGACGACGGTGATCCGGTCCTGCTGCTGCAGCGCGGCGCGGTGCGCGAGGTAGTCCGCGGAGTGGGTGACGCCCGGCTCGCCGAGCAGCGGACGGAGCGGCGCCGGCACCCGGGGGGAGGTGCCGACGCCGAGCACGACCCGGCGGGTGCGGAAGGTCTCCCCGCTGGCGCTGCGGACCAGGTACGCCGACCCGTCGTGCTCCACCGCCGTGACGGCCCGGCCGAAGCGGACCGAGGGCAGGCTCTCGGCGGCCCAGCGGCAGTAGTCGTCGTACTCCCGGCGCAGGGGGTAGAAGCTCTCCCGGATGTAGAACGGGTAGAGGTGGCCGCTCTGCTTGAGGTAGTTGAGGAAGGACCAGCGCGAGGTGGGGTCGGCCATCGTGACCAGGTCGGCGAGGAAGGGCACCTGGAGGGTGGCGTCGTCGAGCAGCATGCCGGGATGCCAGTCGAAGCGGTCGCGGGCCTCGAGGAAGACGCCGTCGAGGTCGTCGGACCCGGCGAGCGGGTCGGTGAGGCAGGCCAGGCCGAGGTTGAACGGCCCCAGCCCGATGCCGACGAAGTCGTGGGTGCGGGTCATCGGGCCACCCCCGCGGGGACGGCGGCGATCCGGGCGCCGAGGGCGCGCACGGCGTCGAGGACGCCGACGATGTCGGCCGAGGTCGCCATCGGGTTCAGCAGGGTGAGCTTGAGGTACTGCACCCCGTCGACCTTGGTGGCCGCGACCATCGCCGCGCCGCTGGCGTAGAGCTCGGCGCGGATCCGGGTGTTGAGCAGGGCGAGCGCGGCCTCGTCGAGGTCCGCGCCGGGCGGGACGTAGCGGAAGACCAGGGTGCTGAGCTCGGGCGCCGCCACGAACTGCAGGTCCGGCTCGTCGCCCATCAGGGCGTGGACCTCGGCGGCGAGCTCGACGACGGTGTCGACGTACCGGCCGAGGAGGTCGGGTCCCATCGTGCGCAGGGTCATCCAGAGCTTGAGCGCGTCGAAGCGACGGGTGGTCTGCAGGCTCTTGTCGACCTGGTTGGGGCTCGTCGACTCGCGCGGGTTGAGGTAGTCGGCGTGCCAGGTCGCCGGGCGCAGGGTCGACCGATCCCGCACGACGATGGCGCTGGAGGAGACCGGCTGGAAGAAGGTCTTGTGGAAGTCGATGGTCACCGAGTCCGCACGGTCGATCCCGTCGAGCCGCTCGCGCCGGGTCGGGGAGACGAGCAGCCCGCCGCCGTACGCCGCGTCGACGTGCAGCCAGGCGTCGTAGGCCCGGGCCAGGTCGGCGATCGCCGGCAGCGGGTCGATCGCGCCGAAGTCGGTCGTGCCGGCGGTGGCGACGATCGCCATCGGCACCAGGTGGAGGTCGACGCACGCGGCGAGCGAGCGCTCCAGCGCGGCGGCGTCGAGCCGGTGCCGCGCGTCGGTCGGGACGCTGATCACCGCCTCCTCGCCGAGGCCGAGCAGGCGGGCGGACTTCTGCACCGAGAAGTGGCTCTCGGCCGAGGCCAGGATCCGCAGCCGGCCGACGTCGACGCGCTCGTGCCGGCCGCGGGCGAGCAGCAGGCCCTGGAGGTTGGACTGGCTGCCGCCGCTGGTGAACACGCCGTCGGCGTCGGCGCCGAACCCGATCCGCTCGGCGGTCCAGGCGATCAGGCGGCGCTCGATGAAGGTGCCGCCGACGCTCTGGTCGAAGGTGTCGAGCGAGCTGTTGACGGAGGCCACGAACAGCTCGGCCAGCAGCGCCGGGACGACGACGGGGCAGTTGAGATGGGCGGCGTAGCGCGGCTCGTGGAACCACACGGCGTCGTCGAGCCAGAGATCGGACATCTCCGCGAGCACCGCGTCGATGCCGGCGAGTGGGCGGTCGAGGTCGACCGCGGCGACCCGGGCCTCGGCCTCCTCGGGCTGGAGACCGGTGGCCGGACCGCTCACCCCCTTGAGGTGGCTGAGGAGGTGGTCGAGACCGGCACCGAGGGTGTCGGCGTAGTGGTCCGCGTGGTCGGGGTGGAACACGTGGTGCAGCGGGAGCTGGGACACGGGAAGGTCTCCTCCGAGATCAGGTAAGCCTTACCTAATCAGATCCGGAGGAGGGGCACCACCCCGGGGGCTGTGGGCCGAGTCACAGCCCCCGGTGGCGGCGAGGACGCCTCGGGCCGACTCAGCCCAGGTACTTCTCCCAGGGGCCGGTGATCGCGAAGGTCAGCCCCGGCGTCTGCATGTTCACGAACAGCACCTTGCCGTCCTCGGAGAAGGTCGGGCCGGTGAACTCCGAGTCGTTGAGCTGGTTGCGGGCGATCGCCTGCGCCGGGCCGTACGGCGTCGCGGACAGCACGTGCGAGGCGCCCACGCCGTCCTCGGCGAGCACCAGCGAGCCCCACGGGGTGACCGTGACGTTGTCGGGGCCGTCGAAGACCAGGTCGTCGTACTTCGCGGCGGCACCGGACACGGCGGTCTTCTGGTGCGGGAAGTAGGCGACGAGCTGGATCGTCTCCTGGCGGTAGTTGTAGAACCACACCATGCCGTCGTGCGGGACCGCGTCGGCGGGCAGGTCCGCCTCGGCGAAGGCGAACGAGTTGACGACGTACACGCCCTCGTCGGTGCCCCAGACGCCCTCGAACTTCTTGCCGCGGGTGACCTCGCCGTCGGCGAACTGCTTGCGGGTCGACGTCGTCCGCGCGTCGCGGTCCGGGACGGCCTTCCAGCGGACGGGGAAGGGCAGGCCGAGCTGGGCGGAGGTCAGGTACGCCACGTCCGGGAGCACCGAGCCGTCCGGCAGCAGGATCTGCATCGCCGCGAGCACACCCGCGTCGTCGGCGAGCCGGTCCGCGAGGTTCGGGCCGAGCTCGACGCCCCGCGGGGCGGTCCAGCGGTAGAACAGGCCGTTCGGGCCGGACGCGTCCTCGGAGAGGAAGACGTGCTTGCGGGACTTGTCCACCGCCAGCGCCTCGTGCGCGTAGCGGCCGAACGCCTTGATCGGCTTGGGGTTCGTGCGCCCGTCGTGGAAGACCTCGAACACGTAGCCGTGGTCCTTCAGGTACGTCCCGCTCTTGCCGTTGCCGCTCCACGCCTTGCCCGCGCGGTCCTCGGTCTCCTCACAGGTCAGCCAGGTGCCCCACGGCGTCGGGCCGCCGGCGCAGTTGGTCGACGTGCCGGAGATGGCGACGTGCTCGCCGCGGTTGGTGCCGCGGCTGTCGGTGGCGATGACCGTGCAGCCGCCGGCGTCGATCGCGCCCTCGTCGTACACCGTGCCGGGGAGGTGGGGCACGCCGAGCGCCGTGCCCGCCTTGAGCTCGTGGTTCTGGATGAGGCGGTAGGTGCCGCGGCCGGTCGAGAAGACCGCGGTGCCGTCGTGCCCGTTCGGCGTCAGGCCGCCCTCCTTGAGGCGGGTGACGCCGGCGCGGGTGACCACGGCGTACGAGAAGCCGGCCGGCAACGCCAGGAGGCCGGCCGGGTCGTCCTCGAGCGGCGGGAAGGGGGTGATGCCGCGGCCCTTGGCGTGGCCGTGCCCGTGGCCGTTCCCCTTCCCGGGGACGTCGCCCGGGGTGGAGTGGGCGAGGCTGGGCATCGAGCCGGTCACGGCGAAGCCGACGCCGGCAGCACCGCCGGCGAGAACGGATCGGCGAGTGGTCATCTCGGGAGTCCTTTGCGGTTCGTGTCGTGGGTGTCCAACCGATCCAGCGAACCCGGCCGGCGTGGAGCCGAGCCGACTTCGCGGTGAACGGGGGGCAGACGGCGCGCAGCCGTTCGTCGCGTCGTACCGACCGCTCGTCGACAAGCTCGCCCCACTCGGCGCGCAGCCGGACCGGACCCCTGCCGGAGTGAGCCCCGTCACTCCTAGCGTCGGGATGTCCGTGACCGCGGTCACACCGAACCCGAGGAGGCAGCCCGTGTCATCCGACCTCTCCCCCCACGACCCGCACGACGTGGCGGCACGCCACGATCCCGTGTACGACGAGCTGCACGCCTCGGCGGAGTTCGCCGAGCTGCGCCGCCGCTACCGCGGCTTCGTGTTCCCCGCGACGATCGCGTTCCTGACCTGGTACCTGCTCTACGTCGTGCTCTCCAACTGGGCCGGCGACTTCATGGGCAAGCAGGTCGTCGGCAACGTCAACGTGGCCCTGGTGTTCGGCCTCCTGCAGTTCGTGACGACCTTCCTCCTCGCCTGGCTCTACAGCCGCTACTCCACGGCCAAGCTGGACCCCCTGGCGCGTGAGCTCGACGAGCGCTTCATCGCCCTCTCCACGCGGACCGCTCCGGGGGGTGAGCGCTGATGGACCACCAGCTCCTCACCGCGCTCCTCTTCCTCGCCGTCGTCGCGCTGACCCTCGTCATCACCATCCGGGCCAGCCGCCAGACCAGCGGCACCGACGACTTCTACGCCGGCGGGCGCTCGTTCTCCGGCTTCCAGAACGGGCTGGCGATCGGTGGCGACTACATGTCCGCCGCGTCCTTCCTCGGCATCTCCGGCGCCATCGCCCTCGCGGGGTACGACGGCTTCCTCTACTCGATCGGCTTCCTCGTCGCCTGGCTCGTGGCCCTGCTGCTCGTGGCCGAGATGCTGCGCAACTCCGGCAAGTTCACGATGGCCGACCAGCTCGCGTACCGGATGCGCCAGCGCCCCGTCCGGACCGCCGCCGCGACCTCGACCGTCGTGGTCTCGATCTTCTATTTGCTCGCCCAGATGGTCGGCGCCGGCAGCCTCGTGGTCCTGCTGCTGGGGATCGACAAGGAGAACACCCTCGCCGTCAGCGGCGTCATCGCCGGGGTCGGCGCGCTGATGATCGTCTACGTCACCGTCGGCGGCATGAAGGGCACCACCTGGGTGCAGATCGTCAAGGCCGTCCTGCTCATGGCGGGCTCCGCGCTGATCGTCGTCCTCGTGCTGGCGAAGTTCGACTTCAACATCTCCGAGCTGCTCGGCACCGCGGCCGCGGAGTCCGGCAAGCCGGGCTTCCTCGAGCCGGGCCTGAAGTACGGCATCGACTTCACCCACAAGCTGGACTTCCTCAGCCTCGGCATCGCCCTCGTGCTCGGCACCGCCGGCCTGCCGCACATCCTGGTCCGCTTCTACACGGTCCCGACCTCGCGCGACGCGCGGAAGTCGGTGCTCTGGGCGATCGGCCTCATCGGCGTCTTCTACCTGTTCACCCTGGTCCTGGGCTTCGGCGCCGCGGCGCTGCTCAAGACCGGCGCGGGCAGCGACGTCGCCAACAGCGACGGCAACCTCGCCTCACCCCTGCTCGCCGAGGCGGTCGGCGGCGGCGCCGGGTCGACCGGCGGCGCCATCCTGCTGGCCCTCATCTCCGCCGTCGCCTTCGCGACGATCCTCGCGGTGGTCGCCGGGCTGACGCTGACGTCCTCGACCTCGGTCGCGCACGACATCTACAACTCCGTCCTGCGCAAGGGCAAGGCGACCGAGGCGGAGGAGATCCGGGTGACCCGGTACGCCGCCGCCGGCCTCGGCCTGGTCGCGATCCTGCTGGCCATCCCGGCCCGCAACCTCAACATCGCCTTCCTCGTGGCCCTCGCCTTCGCGGTGGCGGCGTCGGCGAACCTGCCCTCGATCGTCTACAACATGTTCTGGAAGCGCTTCAACACCCGCGGCGCCACCTGGAGCATCTACGGCGGGCTGATCTCCTGCATCACGCTGGTCTTCTTCTCCCCCGTCGTCTCCGGCAAGACCGGCGTCAACGCCGACGGCGAGACCATCAGCAAGGCCCTCTTCCCGCTCGGCGTGGACTTCCACCTGTTCCCGCTGGAGAACCCGGGCCTGATCTCCATCCCGCTCGGCTTCTTCTTCGGCTGGCTCGGGACGGTGACCTCGAAGGAGCCGGCCGCCGAGGAGCGGTTCACCGAGCTCGAGGTCCGCGCCCTGACCGGGGCGGGTGCCGAGCAGGCGGTGCAGCACTGACCGCCGGGGCCGGGCACCGCGTCATGTAACTCCGTGTTACGACCTCTACCACGGAGTCCTGACCCGTCAGGACTCCGTGGTGGATGCACGAACACTGAGTTACAAGGCCGGTCGGCGCAACCGACATGCAACCCCTTGCGGGCACAGTGATCCCGCCCCCTACTGTGACAAGAGCCACCTGCAGCAACCTGTTGGAAGGAACCGTCGTGACCGACACCTCGTCGACCGAGCAGACCCTCGCGAACCTGCTGAAGGAGGATCGCCGCTTCGAGCCACCCGCCGAGCTCGCCGCATCCGCCAACGTCACGGCCGAGGCGTACGACGCCGCGAAGGCCGACCGTGAGGGCTTCTGGGCCGAGCAGGCCTCCCGGCTGTCGTGGGACAAGCAGTGGGACCAGGTCCTCGACTGGAGCAACGCCCCGTTCGCGAAGTGGTTCGTGGGCGGCAGGCTGAACGCGGCGTACAACTGCGTCGACCGGCACGTCGAGGCGGGCCGGGGCGACAAGGTCGCCCTGCACTGGGTGGGCGAGCCCGAGGGCGACACCCGCGACCTCACCTACGCCGAGCTCAAGGACGAGGTCTCCAAGGCGGCCAACGCGCTCACCGAGCTCGGCGTCGGCACGGGCGACCGGGTGGCGATCTACCTGCCGATGATCCCCGAGGCGATCGTGGCGATGCTGGCCTGCGCACGGCTCGGGGCTCCCCACACCGTCGTGTTCGGCGGTTTCTCCGCCGACGCGCTCGCCTCGCGGATCGACGACTGCGGCGCGAACGTCGTCATCACCTCCGACGGGGGCTACCGCCGTGGCACCCCGTCCGCGCTCAAGCCGGCCGTCGACGAGGCGCGCACCAAGACCGACAAGGTCGAGAAGGTGCTGGTCGTGCGCCGTACCGGGCAGGACGTCGCCTGGGACGACAGCGTCGACGTGTGGTGGCACGACGTGGTCGACACCGCCTCGACCGACCACACGCCCGAGGCGTTCGACAGCGAGCACCCGCTCTACGTCATGTACACCTCCGGCACCACCGGCAAGCCCAAGGGCATCCTGCACACCACGGGCGGCTACCTGACCGGTGCGTCGTACACCCACCACGCGGTGTTCGACCTCAAGCCCGAGACCGACGTCTACTGGTGCACCGCCGACATCGGCTGGGTCACCGGCCACTCCTACATCGTCTACGGGCCGCTCGCCAACGGCGTCACGCAGGTGCTCTACGAGGGCACGCCGGACAGCCCGGAGCCGGGACGCTGGTGGAAGATCATCCAGGACTACAAGGTCACGCTGTTCTACACCGCACCCACGGCGATCCGGTCGTTCATGAAGCAGGGCCACGAGGTGCCCGACTCCTTCGACCTGACCTCGCTGCGCATCCTCGGCTCCGTCGGCGAGCCGATCAACCCGGAGGCCTACGTCTGGTACCGGCACGTCATCGGCGGCGACCGCACCCCCGTCGTCGACACCTGGTGGCAGACCGAGACCGGCGCGGTGATGATCTCGCCGCTGCCCGGCGTGACCGCCGGGAAGCCGGGCTCGGCGATGACCGCCATCCCCGGCATCGAGGCCGACGTCGTCGACGACGAGGGCCGGCCGGTGCCGAACGGCTCCGGCGGCTACCTCGTGGTGACCTCGCCGTGGCCCTCCATGCTGCGCACCATCTGGGGCGACGACGACCGGTACGTCGACACCTACTGGTCGCGCTTCAAGAAGCAGGGGTACTACTTCGCCGGGGACGGCGCCAAGAAGGACACCGACGGTGACATCTGGGTGCTCGGCCGGGTCGACGACGTCATGAACGTCTCGGGCCACCGCCTGTCCACCACCGAGATCGAGTCCGCGCTGGTCTCCCACCCGAAGGTCGCCGAGTCGGCGGTCGTCGGCGCCAGCGACCCCGACACCGGGCAGGCGGTCGTGGCCTACGTGATCCTGCGCAACGAGGCCGGCGACGGGGGGCCCGAGATCGTCAAGGAGCTCAGCGACCACGTGCGCAAGGAGATCGGCCCGATCGCCAAGCCGCGCCAGATCATGATCGTCCCCGAGCTGCCGAAGACCCGCTCCGGCAAGATCATGCGCCGCCTGCTGCGCGACGTCGCCGAGGGCCGCGCGGTCGGTGACACCCAGACGCTCGCCGACGCCTCGATCATGGACCTGATCTCGGCCGGCCAGGCCACCTCGACGGAGGACTGAGCACGAGCGAAGGAAGACGCGCCCGGAACGGGGCCCCTGGGGCCTCGTTCCGGGCGCGTTCCCTTCTCCCGTGCCCGGCTAGGGTGAGCGGGTGCCCGTGCTCCACGACGTCGACTGGTCCGCCCTCCCGCCCACCCTGGCGGAGTTCTGGACCGAGCGGCACCTGTGCACGCTCAGCACCCTGGACCGCCACGGCGCGCCGCACGCGGTGGCCGTGGGCGCGGTCCTCGACCCCGCGCGGCAGTGCGCCTGGGTGATCACCGACGGCGGCTCGCAGAAGGTCGCCAACCTGCGCCGCGACGGCCGGCTCGCCGTCAGCCAGGTCGACCGCGCGCGGTGGTCGACGATCATCGGCACCGCCGAGGTGCTCGACGACCCGGAGACGGTCGCCCACGCCTGCGAGCGGTACGCCGGCCGCTACCGCGTCCCGCGCGAGAACCCGAACCGGGTGGCGCTGCGGATCACGGTCGAGCGGTTCCTCGGGTCCTCCCAGGTGCTTCCGGCCTGAGCGCCCGGCCGTCCTGGCGCCGTTGGTACTGCTCGGTGAGCACCAGCGCGACGAGCACGCCGCCCACGTAGAGCAGCAGGGCCTCCGGCCCGATGGTCTCGTCGCGGAGGTCGAGGGAGCCGCCGAGGAGCAAGGTGGTGCCGACGAACACGAGGACGAAGGCCGCCGGGGCGGTCAACCGGGCCACGAGGTCGCGGCGGTGCAGCAGCTGCCAGGCTGCGCCGGCGACGAGCCCCGTGAGGAGGTACGGCACCCGGTCGGCCCCGGTGAGCGCCGCGACGCCCTCGCCGAGACCCATCCCGACGCACGGCAGCACCCACGCCCAGTCCCGCCGGGCGTCACGGTCCAGCGCCCGCCCCTCCATGCGCCGATCCTCCCAGACGCCGGAGCGACTCCGCCGTCATTCCCCGACGGGGGGCCCGGGCTCCGGCGCGCGCCGGGAGGACGTCAGCAGCACCAGCACGCCGACGACGGCGGCGAGCGCCGAGGCGAGCAGGATGCCGACCTTGGCGTCGTCGGTGAGCGCGGGGTCGGCGAAGGAGAGCCCGGCGATGAAGAGGGAGACGGTGAAGCCGATCCCGGCGACCGCGCCCACCCCGATCAGCTGCGCCCACGAGGTCGCCGCCGGCATGCGGCCGATGCCGAGCCGGATCGCGACGAAGCAGGCGAGCGCGATGCCGAGCGGCTTGCCCACGACGAGGCCCACCCCGACGCCGAGGCCGACGGGCGAGGTGACCGCGTCGCCGAGGCCGTCGAGGGCGACCCCGGCGTTGGCGAGGGCGAACACCGGAAGCACGAGGTACGACGACACGGGGTGCAGGCGCGCCTGGAGGCGCTCGACGACGGGGACCGACTCCCCGACCAGGAAGCGCAGCCGGCGCAGCTCGTCCGCGTCGAGGTCGTTGTCGCGCAGCGCGTCGGCGGCGTACTCGGTGGCCACCTCGGGCCGCAGCAGCGCGACCGCCGGGGTGAGCAGGCCGATCGCGACGCCGGCCAGGGTGGCGTGGACGCCGGACTCGAGCAGCGCGAACCACACCCCGACGCCGAGGACGACGTAGACCGGGATCGCCCAGACCCGCAGGACGCGCAGCACCGCCATCACCGCGAGCAGCCCGAGCGCCAGCGCGAGCCAGCCGAGCGCGAGGTCGTCGGTGTAGAACACCGCGATCACCAGGATGGCACCGATGTCGTCGACGATGGCCAGGGTCAGCAGGAAGAGCCGGGCGGCCGACGGGATGCGGCGCCCGAGCACCCCGAGGACCCCGACGGCGAAGGCGATGTCGGTGGCCATCGGGATGCCCCAGCCGGCGCCGGCGTCGCCACCGCCCGCGATCGCGACGTAGAGGAGCGCGGGCACGACCATGCCGCCGACGGCGGCGACGATCGGCAGGGCGGCGGTGCGCGGGTCGCGCAGGTCGCCGTGCACGAGCTCGTCCTTGATCTCGAGGCCGACGACGAAGAAGAACAGGGTCATCAGGCCGTCGTTGACCCAGTGCTGGAGCGACTCCTCGATCCGCCAGTCGCCGAGCTCGATGGTCAGCGGGGTGTGCCAGAACTGGTCGTAGCCGGAGGCCCAGCCGTCGACGGGGAGGTTCACCCAGAGCAGGGCGACGACGGTGGCGGCGAGCAGCAGGACCGAACCCGCCGACTCGACCCGGAGGAACTCGCGCACCGGGCGCGCGACGTACCGGGCCAGGGGACGGTCGCTCGCCGTCCAGACGGGTCCACCACGCCAGAGGTCGTCGGGGGCGGAGGGCGGCTCGGTCACGGAATCACTCCATCGGGTCGCGGGCAGGACGTTCACCTGCCGACCAGACTTCCCGGCGCACCTGCAGCCATCCTACCGATGTCGGTAAGGTCGGTCGCATGGCCATCGAACCGCTCCGCGAAGAGCCGACCATCGGGCGCCTCATCAAGGACGCGCAGACCGACTTCTCCACGATCATGCGCAAGGAGATCCAGCTCGCCAAGTCCGAGCTGAAGGTCAGCGTCACCGCGGGGGGTGTGGGTGCCGGGCTGATCGGTGCGGCGCTCTTCCTGCTGGTGCTCGCGGTGATCATGCTGTCGGTCGCCATCGCCTACTTCATCCACTGGAACGGCTCGGGTCTCGACCTGCACTGGGCCTTCCTGATCGTGTTCGGCTTCTACGTCCTGCTGGCCGGGTTGCTGGTGTTCCTGGCCATCCGCAGCTTCAAGAAGGTCAAGGCACCCGAACGCGCCATCGAGCAGGGCAAGGAGATCCCGCGCGCCCTCAAGGGCAAGGCCTGAGCCGAGCGGGGACGACCGGGAGGTACGCCGATGCCGAGGCAACCGGTCGTCGCCCAGCGGGCCGAGCAGCTGCTCGGTGCCGCGGTCGTGGCGACCGCGCCGGTGGCCGGCGGGGACATCGCCACGGCGGTGAAGCTGCGCCTGTCCACCGGGCGCACGGCGTTCCTCAAGACCCTCGCCGGAGCACCACCGCACTTCTTCGAGCGTGAGGCCGCGGGCCTGCGCTGGCTCGGCGAGGCGACCGCCGGCGGCGGGGTGGCCACCCCCGAGGTGCTGGCCGTCGACCACGACGTGCTGATCCTGGCCTGGGTGGAGTCGGGGCGTCCGAGCGCCGAGGCGGCCGCCACGTTCGGCCGCGCGCTCGCCGCCACCCACCGGGCCGGCGCCGAGGCCTTCGGTGCCGCCGACGACGGCTACATCGGCCGGCTGCCCCTGCTCAACCGGCCGCTGCCCACGTGGGCGGAGTTCTACGCCGAGCGCCGGATCGCGCCGTACCTCAAGGTGCTGCGCGACAAGTCCATCGTCAGCGCCGAGGAGGCCGCGGCCATCGAGACGGCCGTCGCCCGGGGCGCCGACATCGTGCCCGAGGAACCTCCCGCGCGCCTGCACGGCGACCTGTGGAACGGCAACGTCCTGTGGGCCGGCGAGGACCGCGTCGTGGTGATCGACCCGGCGGCGTACGGCGGTCACCGCGAGGCCGACCTCGCCATGCTCGCGCTCTTCGGCCTGCCCCAGCTGCCGCAGGTGATGGGCGCCTACGACGACGTCCACCCGCTCGCCGAGGGCTGGGAGGACCGGCTCGGCTTCCACCAGCTCTTCCCGCTGCTGGTGCACGCCTGCCTCTTCGGTGGACAGTACGGCGCTCGGGCCGCCCGGGTCGCCGCGCGCTACGCCTGAGCGGGGTCTGCGGCGCCGCTCAGGTTCCTGCAGCGCGCGTTTCTGAACCGCAGGATCTCTTGCCCCGACGGCGATCCGGCGGCTGAGATGGAGGAGATCCAATCTCGGAAGAAAGGTTCTTGGATGTCTCCCTCGCGAATCAGCAGGATCTCCATCGGCACCGCCTGCCTGGTGGCCGCCTTCACCGGCGCCACCGTCTCGGCCTCGGCGTCGGGCAGCGACACCGACGTGCCGTCGTACAAGGAGTTCAAGGCGTCGACGTACCAGGACGTCGACGGCGCCTACGTCGTCAACGGCGACGAGATCGTCTCCGGCAACAAGCAGCTCAAGGAGTTCTACGACAAGGTCGTGGCGCCCGAGACCCGCTCCGACGGCCTGATCGTCAACACCGTCGGCGGGGCCGACGACAAGTGGACCGCGAGCCGCGTGGCCAACCTGACCTACTGCGTCAGCACCAAGTTCGGCACCCGCCAGGCCGACGTCGTCAACGCGATGGCCGCCGGCGCCGGGCTGTGGGAGGCGGCGTCGTCGAAGGTCAACTTCGTCTACGTCTCCTCGCAGAACTCCAACTGCACCACGTCGAACACCAACGTCGTCTTCTCCGTCGAGCCGGTCAACACCACGCAGTACATCGCGCGGGCGTTCTTCCCCAGCTCCCCGAAGAGCCAGCGCAACGTGCTCATCGACGACTCGATCTGGACCTCCGGCAGCTGGGAGCCGGGCGACATCCTCGGCCACGAGCTGGGCCACACGCTCGGCTTCCGCCACGAGCACACCCGGCCCGAGTCCGGCACCTGCTTCGAGGACAACAACTGGCGCCCGCTGACGCCGTACGACTCGAAGTCGATCATGCACTACCCCCAGTGCAACGGCAGCTCCTCCGACCTGGAGTTCCAGGCGTCCGACGCCACCGGCGTGCGCGCGCTCTACGGCTCCTGAGCCGCGGCGGGTCCGGGCGGAGTGGCGCCGCCCGGGCCCGCCGATCCCCCGCAGCAGACGAGGCCGGGGGCGGGTCGCTCGATCGAGCGGTCCGCCTCCGGCCTCGTGCTGTGTGCCCGGGGGCGCTGGTCCGGTTCCGTGGTCGGGCTCCGGGACGGTGGGTCGGGTCCGAGGTCCGGCTCCGGGTCCGAGGTCCGGGTCCGAGGTCCGGGTCCGAGGGGCCGTCCGGGCGGGTGCCGATCATCTACCCGGGCGCTGTTGCCTCTACCCGGGCGCTGTGACCCGCCTTCTGCGACACGAACACGGAGTTACAAGGCGCGTGCCGCGTCTCTCAGCGACCACTCAGGCCCATCCGCCATGATGGGGGGCGTGTCCGGTACTGCTGCGCCCGCCCGCATCCTCGTCGTCGACGACGACCGTGCGGTCCGCGAGTCGCTGCGCCGGTCCCTCGCGTTCAACGGCTACGACGTGCACCTGGCCTCCGACGGCGCGGAGGCGCTGGCGGGGATCGGGGCGATCGCGCCGGACGTCGTGGTGATGGACGTGATGATGCCGAAGCTCGACGGGCTCGAGGCGACCCGGGCGCTGCGGGCCGCGGGCAACGACGTACCGGTCATCGTGCTCACCGCCCGGGACGCCGTGGGCGACCGGGTGGAGGGGCTGGACGCGGGGGCGGACGACTACCTGACGAAGCCCTTCGCGCTGGAGGAGCTGCTGGCGCGGCTGCGGGCGCTGCTGCGCCGGGTCACGCCGGTCGAGGACGGCGGCGAGGAGGAGGTGCTCTCCTTCGCCGACCTCACCATGAACGTCACCACCCGCGAGGTGGTGCGCGGGACCCGCAGCATCGAGCTGACCCGCACGGAGTTCACCCTCCTGGAGATGTTCCTGCGCCGGCCCCGACGGGTGCTCGACCGCAGCTTCATCCTCGAGGAGGTCTGGGGCTACGACTTCCCCACGACGGCGAACTCCCTCGAGGTGTACGTCGGCTACCTGCGCCGCAAGACCGAGGCCGAGGACGAGCCCCGCCTGATCCACACCGTGCGCGGCATCGGCTACGTGCTGCGCTCGACCGACACGTGACGGCCCTCGACGGGCGCTGGCACTACCGGCGCTCCCTGGCGAGCCGGGTCATCTGGCTGACGACGGTCGCGGTGGCCATGTCGGTCGCCCTGGTCGCCGTGGGGGCCTACATCACCGCGCGGGTGCAGATGCAGGACGCCCTCGACAACGGCCTGCTCGAGCGCGCCGAGAAGGCCGCGAAGTCCGACACCCTGCTCCAGGCGGGCTCCGCGGGCATCCCGGCGTGGGCGTTGGGGGCGGGCGACGTGCGGATCGCGTTCCTCGACTACAAGGGCACGCCGGTGATCCTGGACCGCGGCACGACCGTCGAGTTCGGGGAGCCGGAGCTGGAGGTCGCGCAGGGCAAGGCCAGCCACAGCCTGCGCACGGTGGAGATCGAGGGCGAGCGGCACCGGGTGGTCGCCGTACCCACCCAGATGAACGGCATCGCCCTCGTCATCGCCCAGCCCCTGGAGGACCAGGACCGCACCCTGGCCCGGCTGGGCTGGGTCACGGTGGCGTTCGGCGTCTTCGGCGTGCTGGCCGCGGGCCTGGCGGGCTGGGCGGTGGCGAGCAACGGCCTGCGTCCGGTACGACGCCTCACCGACTCCGTCGAGGACATCGCCCGGACCGAGGACTTCACCCCCCTGCCGGTCGAGGGCGACGACGAGATCGCCCGCCTGGCCACGGCGTTCAACCACATGCTGCTCGCGCTCGACGCGAGCCGGATCCGCCAGCGTCAGCTGGTCGCGGACGCCAGCCACGAGCTGCGCACCCCGCTGACCGCCCTGCGCACCAACGTCGAGCTGCTGACGATGAGCGCCCGGGGCGACGGGCTCGCCACCTTGCCGGCCGAGTCCCGCGACGAGCTGCTCGACGACGTGCAGGCGCAGATCCAGGAGCTGACCACCCTGATCGGGGACCTCACCGCGTTGGCGCGCGACGAGCCGATCCCGGTGCAGGTCGAGCCGGTCGACCTGGGCGACGTCGTGGACCACGCCGTGCAGCGGGTACGCCGCCGCGCGCCCGGGCTGACCTTCGAGGTTTTCACCCGCCCCTGGTGGGTGATCGGCGAGGACGCGGAGCTGGAGCGCGCGGTGACCAACCTGCTCGACAACGCCGCGAAGTGGAGCCCGGAGGGCGGCCAGGTCACGGTCCGGCTCAGCGACGGCGTCCTCACCGTCGACGACCAGGGGCCGGGCATCGCCGAGCCCGACCGCGGCCGGATCTTCGACCGCTTCTGGCGCTCGCCCGACGCCCGCACCATGCCCGGCTCGGGGCTGGGCCTCGCCATCGTCCGCCAGGTCGCGGAGCGCCACTCCGGCTCCGTGCACGCCACCGACAACGCCAGCGGCGGCGCACGCCTCGTGCTGCGCCTGCCCGGACGGGAGAAGAACCCCCATGCCTGACCTCCGCCTCCACCTCGCCCCGCTGCTCGTCGTCCCCGCGTTCGCGCTGGTCGGCTGCGGCGGCGACGAGGTCGGTGCGAAGCCGGACCTGCCGAGCGACCCGCCCGCGCTGTGGAATCCCTGCGACGCCCTCGACGTGGCGTTCGTGAAGGCACAGTTCGGCGCGACCACGACCAAGTACGACGGCGAGGCGACCGCCCCCGAGTGCCGCTTCGCCCCGGCGAAGGACTCCGGCGAGCCGGCCCTGACCGCGAACTACCAGCTCTTCAGCGGCACCCTCGACGACTTCTGGAAGCAGATGGGCCAGCCCGAGCAGGCCGACGTACGCGAGCCGAAGGTGCCGGGCGCCGACGCCGCGCGGGTCGTGGTGTCGGCGGAGAAGGACCAGCTCTACGTCACCGGCTTCGTGCAGAACGGCGCGCTCTTCGAGGTGGTCAACCTCGTCGACCCCGCGCCGTACGACGCCCGGCGGGCCGTGCGCGGCGTGACGGCCACGCTCGCCCGGCTCTCCGACCACGCCCGGGAGAAGAACGCCGGCACCGACGAGTGAGCCGGGTCAGCCCGGCGCGTCGCCCGGGCTCACCGCGGCCAGCAGCCGCTCGGCCTTCCACCCCGTCTCCGCCCACTCCTCGGCGAGCTCGCTGGCGACCGTGATCCCGCCGCCCGTGCCCAGCACGTAGTCGCCGCCCGCGCTGAGCAGCGTCCGGATCACGACTCCGAGGTCGGCCCGGCCGTCGCCGGAGATCCAGCCGAACGCCCCGGCGTACGCACCGCGCGGCGTCGCCTCGACCTCCTCGATGATCTCCATCGTGCGCAGCTTCGGCGCACCCGTCATCGAGCCCGCGGGGAAGAGCGCCTTCAGCGCCGCGACCGTGCCGACCTCCGGGCGCAGCCGGCCGCGCACCGTGGAGACCAGCTGGTGCACCGAGGCGTACGACTCGACGTCCATCAGCACCGGCACCTCCACGCTGCCGACCTCGCAGACCATCGCCAGGTCGTTGCGGAGCAGGTCGACGATCATCAGGTTCTCCGCCCGGAACTTCGGGTCGGCCGCCAGGTGCGCGCGCGCCGCGTCGTCCTCGGCGGGGGTGGACCCGCGCGGGGTGGTCCCCTTGATCGGCTTGGTCTCCAGGACCCGGTCCTCGGTCACCAGGGCGTAGCGCTCCGGCGAGGAGCTGAGCAGCCACGCCTCGGCGCCGGGGACGTCGTGCTGCAGGAAGCCGGCGTACGGCGCCGGGTTGGCCGCGCGCAGCCGCAGGTAGGCCGCCGCGGGGCTCAGCGTGCTCGGCGTACGGGTGCGGTAGGTGAGGTTGACCTCGTAGGAGTTGCCCGCGTGGAGGTGCTCCTGGACGGTGGTGAAGGCGGTGGCGTACGCGGGTGGGGGGTTGCAGGAATCCCCGGTGAACCGGGGATTCCTGCGCTTCTCGGCCTTTGCAATGCCCGAGAAGTGAGAGGAAACCCCCGGAAGCTGGTGGTCGAACTCCCGGATGTGCGAGGGCCGGAGCCACACGGCGTCGGGCAGGTCGGGGTCGGGGCGGGCGGGCAGGTCGGGGCGGGCGGCGTACCCGAAGTAGCCGAACCACTGGTCCGTGGGCCGGCCGGCGGCGAGCTCGGCCTCCAGCACGGTGAACGGGTCGTCGCCGACCACGACCGCCCGGCCGCCGGCGTGGCGGGTGACCTCGCGGGTGGCGGCGTCGTACGACAGGGAGACGTCGTCCTCGTCGAGCCAGCCCAGGATGGAACGGCGCCGGGACCAGTCGCGGGCGCCGCCGCCGTCCAGCCACACGCACCGCGCGTGCCGCGCCTGGAGGCGGGCGAAGGCCTCGACGGGGTCGCCCTGGGTCACCATGACGTCACCACGGTGCCCAGCCTCCCACGGGTCAGTCCGGGACGGTCACCTGCTGGACGGCCCCACGGACCAGCCGGGCTCCGGACCGCGCCAGGGTCAGCGCACCGGGCCGCCGCTCGGGCGTGCGGCCCGCGGCGATCCGGTGGATCTGCCCGGCGCTCATCGACAGCCCCACGAAGCCGTCGAGGGCGCGGACGCCGACCCGGCGCGGCTCCGCGGGCAGGGACGGGCGCTCCCCGGCGAGCAGCCGCCGGGGGTAGTCCGGCACGAAGGTCATCGGCCGGCCCAGGCCGACCGCGTCGACGGTGCCCGCGGCGAGCAGCTCCGCCATCCGCTCCGGGCTGCGCAGGCCGCCGGTGAGCAGCACCGGCATCGTCGTCCGGGAGGAGACCTGGGCGGCGAAGCCGGTGAAGTAGCCCTCGACCGCGCGGTCCTGTCCCTGCGCGACGCCGGTCATCGCGGGCTGCTCGTAGCCACCGCCACTGATCTCCAGCAGGTCGACGCCGGCGTCGGCCAGCGCGAGGGCGACGTCCAGCGCCTCGCCCTCGTCGAAGCCGCCGTGCACGAAGTCCTGGGAGTTCAGCTTCACCGAGACCGGTACGTCGTCGCCGACCCGCGAGCGCACGGCGGCGACCACGTCGAGCAGCAGCCTGCGCCGCCGGGCGGGGTCGCCACCCCAGGCGTCGTCGCGGCGGTTGTGCAGCGGGGAGAGGAACTGCGAGAGCAGGTACCCGTGCGCCGCGTGCACCTGCACGCCGTCGAAGCCACCCGCGACGGCCAGCTCGGCGGTCCGGGCGAAGCGCTGGACGAGGTCGCTGATCCCGCTCGACGTCAGCGCGCGCGGCTTGCGGAGGTTGTAGCCGGGCACCGCGCTGCGGCGGGCCGAGGGCGCGACCGGGCGACGGTCGAACGGCGTGACCGCGACCTTGCCCGGGTGGTTGACCTGCATCCACACCTGGGCGCCCCCGCGCCGGGCCGCGGCCGACCAGGCACGGACGGCGTCGAGTGCACGGTCGTCGTCGAGGATGACGTTGCCCGGCTCGGTGAGCGCGTCGCGGCTGACCATGGCGTTGCCGGTGATGAGGACGGCGGCGCCGGAGCCGGCCCACACGGCGTACAGCCGGCGGAGACGGTCGCTCGGTGTCCCGTCGCGCCGCGCGAGCTGCTCGCTCATCGCGGCCTTGACGATCCGGTTGCGCAGCACCGCCCCGCACGGGAGCTCGAGGGGGGAGGACAGGGTCGCGGTCATGTCAGAGCACTCTCGGTCGGAGACGGGTGGCGCGGAGGTGCGGTGGTCGTCACCGCATCGCCCCGTAGACGCGCGCCAGGATCGGGCTGAGGATGCGGCGCGGCGCGTGCTGGCCGCCCAGGTCCTGGAGCTTCGCGGTCGCGCCCGGGACCACCCGCCGCCGGCCCCGCTTGACGCCGGTGACCGCGGCCTCGGCGGCCTGCTCGGCGCTCACCCAGGCGAAGGACGGCAGCCGGTCCGCGAGCGCGCCCAGGTGCGAGACGTCCGCGAACTCGGTGCGCACCGGCCCCGGCGCGAGCAGCGTGCAGGTCACACCGGTGCCGCGCAGCTCGGCGTGCAGCGACTCGGCGAGGGTGTTGGCGAAGGCCTTCGTCGCGGCGTACGTCGCGTTGTGCGGCCCCGGCTGGTTGCCGGCCGTCGACCCGGTGACGAGCACCGCACCCCGGTGGGCCTCCACCATCTGCGGCAGCAGGGCGACCAGCAGGTCGTGCACGGCGACGACGTTGACGTTGACCTGCTCCCGCTCGCGGTCGGCGTCGAGCTCGGTGAGCGCGCCGTAGGTCGCGAACCCGGCGTTGAGGCACAGCACGTCGATCGGCACCTCACGCAGCGCGGCGACCAGCCGGTCCCGCTCGGCCGCGTCGGCGAGGTCCGTGGGCCGCACGTCCACCGGTACGTCGTACGCGGCCCGGAGACGGCCGGCGAGCTCCTCGAGCCGGTCGGCCCGGCGCGCGACCAGCACGAGGCCGTGCCCGCGCGCGGCGAGGTTCTCGGCGAGGGCGGCGCCGATGCCGCTGGACGCACCGGTGACGACCGCGCGGCCGGACGGGGTGGGCGGGGGCAGGGTCATGCGACGTCCTCTCAGGGAGCGGGTGGTGCGCAGGGTGCGCAGGAGGAGCCGGGCGACGCGGATCCGGCCGACGAGGTCGGCGGAGCTGGCGAGCATCGAGGAGCGTGCGGGGAGCCAGCGGGCGACGAGGTCGGAGATGGGCTCGTCGAACTCCTCCTGCGCGCGGATCGCCTCGGCGAGGAAGTCCGCGCCGTGGGAGATGATCCGGCCGGCGCCGGAGCGTGGCGCGACATTGCCCCAGACGTAGAGGTTGGCGTAGCGCGGGACCAGCGCGTGCTGCACGAGCAGCGGCTGGCCGTCCTCCCAGGCGAGGACGTCGTCGTCGAGCATCGGGAAGCGGGTGTGGAAGCCGGTGGCCCACACGATGCAGTCGTACTTCTCCGAGGTGCCGTCACGGAAGTACACGACGTCGCCGTCGAGGCGCTCGATCTCCGGGCGCGGGTGGACCCGGCCGTGGCGCAGCGCGTAGAGCAGCGTCGAGCTGACCGTGACGTCCTTGCTGAAGAGGCGGTGGTCGGGCCGCTGCAGGCCGTACCAGCGGTAGTCGCCCCAGCTGAGCCGCAGCAGCGGGTGCATGACGAGACGCTGGAGCGCCAGCGGCGCCCAGACCCGGTCGAGCTCGGAGGACGGGATGCCGAAGATGGTCTTCGGCAGGAACCAGTAGCCGCGGCGCATCGAGATGTCGGCGCTGCCGAAGGTCGCCGAGGCCTCGACCGCCAGGTCGCTGGCGGAGTTCCCCGCACCGACCACGAGGACCCGCGGGCCGGGACCGAAGTCGGCCGGGCGCTTGTAGTCCTTGGAGTGCAGCTGGTGGCCGGTGAACGCACCGGGGTACTCCGGCACCCGCGGGTCCCAGTAGTGACCGTTGGCGAGCGCCACCGCCTGGTACCGGCGCACGCGACCGTCGGCCAGCTCGACGTACCAGCCGGCGGTGCCGTCGGCGTCGACCGGCCAGACCCCGGTCACCTCGACCCCCAGCTCGAGGTGCTCGCGCAGGCCGAACCGGTCGACGTAGGACTCCAGGTAGGCGAGCATCTGCGCGCCGCTCGGGAAGGTCGGGTAGTCGTCGGGCATGGGGTGCTCGACGTACTGGGTCGAGGCCTTCGAGCTGATCAGGTGGGTGGAGTCGTAGACCCCGTGCGACCAGTTGCCGCCGATGCGCTGGGTGGCCTCGAGCTGGTCGTAGGCGATCCCCGCCTCCTTGAGCGCCCGCGCCAGCCCGTTGCCGGCGTAGCCGGCCCCCACCAGGCAGACCCGGTCGCTGCGGTCCTCCACCTGCATCCCGTCCCCCATTCCTACACTCACTGTAGGTTACAGTCTGTGTAGCATTGCTCCCGGATGTCAACAGCGGGAGGAGGGCGATCGAGGTGACACGCACCACCGAGGGCAAGCGGCCCTACGCCGCACGGATGGCGCCCGCCGAGCGCCGCGACCAGCTCCTCGACGCCGTGCTGCGGGTGATCGTCGAGCAGGGCGTGCACAAGGTCTCGATCGACGTCGTCGCCCGCACCGCCGGGGTGACCCGACCGGTCGTCTACGCCCACTTCGCCGACAGCTTCGCGCTCCTGCGCGCCTCTCTCGACCGCGAGGAGCGCGGCGCGTGGGAGCAGATGGCCACGGTGCTGCCCGACGGCAGCGAGGGGACCTTCGTCGCCAGCGCGGCCGCCACCTTCGACCGGTTCCTGCACGCCGTGCTCGCCGCGCCGGACCGGTGGCGTGCGATCTTCCTGATCGCCGACAGCAGCACCCCCGCCCTCCGCGCCCGGCTCGACCGGGCACGCTCCGAGGCGCTGGCAGCGCTCGAGGGCGGCCTGCGCGCGGCCGCGGTGCCGGGCGACGTACCCCTGCTGGCGCGGCTGCTCCTCGCCGTCGCCGTCGAGGCGGGGCGCACGGTGCTGACCGACCCCGAGGAGTTCCCGCCGTCGCGGCTGCGGGAGTTCGCCGAGGAGCACCTCGGCCGGCTGCTACCGGTCTAGGAAGTTCGCGACCAACCGGGCGCCGTACGCCGACAGCACGGACTCGGGATGGAACTGCACGCCCTCCACCGGGAGGCTGCGGTGCCGCACCCCCATCACCGTGCCGTCGGCCGCCCACGCCGTCGGCTCCAGCTCGTCGGGCAGGCGCACCGCCGCCAGCGAGTGGTAGCGCACGGCCGCCAGCGGCGAGGGCAGCCCCGCGAACACCCCGCGCCCGTCGTGACGCACCTGCTCGACCGTCCCGTGCGCCGGCTCCACCCGGGCCACCTCACCCCCGAGCGCGACCACCATCCCCTGCATGCCCAGGCAGACCCCCAGCACCGGCGGGGTGGCGGCGAAGTCCCAGCGGTACTCGTCGGGGTGGCCGGGGCCGGGCGAGAGCACGACGTGGGAGTACGCCGCCAGGTCGACCGGCTCGTCCCACTGCACGACCGCCGGCAGCACGCCGGTCACCCCGGCCACGAGGTGGACGAGGTTCCAGGTGTAGGAGTCGTGGTGGTCGACCACGAGGACGTGGGGGGTGGTCATCGTCGGCGGGCTGTCGTGGCGGCGGGGGCGGGGCTATCGTGAAGGAAGGAAGCGGGACGGCACAGGTGAGCTCTGAGCCGTCCCGCCCCTGCTAGGGCTTCCGACGGAAGCGATCGACCATTTGCATGATCGCCCACACCGCTCCGGGCAATGCCAGCAGGGTTGACACGACAACGATCATCGCGCCCTTCCTCTTCACCGGACCTTCCGGTGAAGCGAAAGTGAGCCCGCCGCACGCCGGCGGGGTGGCGCGGACTCATGGCGACGATCGTGCCTGCCCGGAGGACCCCACGCCAGCGCCATCACGCAGCCTGTGGACAACGCGCGTCACAGCAGGACGCCGGACACCAGGTCGTGCAGGATCGCGAACCCGTGCTCGGTCAGGATCGACTCGGCGTGGAACTGCACCCCGCGGTAGTGCGGCCCCGTCACGGCGTTCACGTCCCCGGTCGCGGCGTCCGCGTCCACGGTGACACCCGCGGGCAGGGCGGTGTCGTCGGAGACCCGGCCGACGAAGGTGTTGTAGAAGCCCACCCGCTCGGGCCGGCCACCGAGCAGCACGCTCGCCTGGGTGCCCTGGAAGACGATGTCCTTGTAGGCGAGCGGGATGCCGAGGGTGTGGCACAGCGCCTGGTGGCCCAGGCACACCGCGAGGAAGGGCTTCTCGTGGGCGAGCAGCCACGACACCGCGGCGCGCAGCTGGCCCATCTTCGGGTCGGTGTCGTCGCGCGGGTCGCCGGGACCGGGGCCGACGATGACCAGGTCGTAGCCGTCGAGCACCCCGTCGGCGTACTCCTCGTGACGGACCACCGCACTCGTCATCCCCATCCGGGCGAGGATGTGGCGCAGCATGTTCACGAAGTCGTCCTCGCCGTCGAGGATGACCGCGCTCTTCCCCGCCAGCCGCGGGTCGGCCGGGGTGCCGGCCTGGTCGGCGAGCCAGAAGCCCGAGAGGCGGTTGTTGCGGCCGTTCAGCGCGATCAGCACCTCCTCGTCGGCGACGAGGGTGGCGATGTCGGTCGTCGGGACGGGGGCGGGGGCCACCAGGCCGAAGGCGGAGAGGATGCCGCCCGCCTTGGCGTGCGTCTCCGCCACCTCGTACGCCGGCTCGGAGTCGCGCACGAGCGTCGCACCCGCGGTCACCTTCAGCTCACCGGCGGGCGAGACGTCCGCGGTGCGGAGGATGATCGGGCTGTCGAGCACGGGCTCCCCGACCTCGTCGCGGCCGAAGAGGGCCAGCGCCGAGGCGTAGTAGCCGCGCCCCTCGGGCTCGTACTGCTTGATCAGCCGGCACGCGTTCTCCACCGGGGAGCCGGTGACCGTGGCGGCGTACATCGTGTCGCGCAGGACCTCCCGGACGTCGCGCGTGGTGCGCCCGGCGAGGAGGTACTCGGTGTGGATGAGGTGCGTCATCGGCTTGAGGAAGGGCCCGAGCACCTGGCCGCCCTCGGTGCAGATGTCGCACATCATCTTGAGCTCCTCGTCGACGACCATGAAGAGCTCGTAGATCTCCTTCTCGTCCTTCAGGAACGCCCGCAGCCGCGCCTCCGTGCTGCGCGTCTCGCCGGCCGGCGGGCGCAGGTGGAAGGTGCCGGAGATGGGGTTCATCCGTACGTCGCCGCCGTGCACCGACACGTGCCGCTCGGGGCTCGCACCGATGAGGAAGCGGTCGCCGGTGTAGAAGACGAAGGTCCAGTAGGCGCCGCGCTCGCGCTCCAGCAGCCGCCGGAACACGGTGAGCGCGACCTCGGGGCCGAAGTCCGCGACGACCGCGCGGTAGTTGCGGCCGATGACGAGGTTCGCGCCCTCGCCCTGGCCGATCTCCTCGCCGATGATCTGCGCGACGAGCTTGCCGTACTCCTCGTCGTCGGTCTCGAAGCCGCCGCGGTCGGTGAACTCGACGGGCACCTCGTCGATCGCCGCGACCACGTCGGCGACGGAGAACTCGTGCTCCGTCTCGACGTCGACCACCACGAGCGGCGTGCCGTCGTCGTGGGCCTCGAAGCCCCGCTCGCGCACCTGCCGGAACGGGACGGCGACGAGCCGGTCGCAGATGTGACCCGGCTCCGGAACCCCCGTCTCGAGGGGGATGTCGGTGATCGAGGCGACCTCGGAGCGGGTGCCGCCGAGGACGCCGACGGTGTCGCGGTCGCCCGCGCGGGTGGAGCGCCGGATGATCGCCCAGGCCTCGTGCCCCTGGACGGCCGCGATGGCTTCCCGGGCGGTGAGGCTGGTCCTGAGCTGGTCGGGCATGACGAAATCCTATGCGCGGGCCGCTCCCACCCGACGCGGGTCTCAGGCGAGGAGGCCCGCGACCCGCCCGGACAGCGCCAGCGTGAGCGGCCAGGCCGGGAGCACCGCCACCGCGAACGCCAGCAGCACGGTGCGGCCGTCCACCGCTGCCGACCAGCCTGCCCGCGCGACCTGGACGAGCAGGACCGAGAGCGCCAGCAGCACCGCGCCGGCCGCGAGCTCGGGCGCCATCGCCAGGCCGCCGGAGGGGGCCGGGTAGCGGTCGGGGTGACGAGCCATGTGCACCCCGCCGGCGGCGGCGAAGCCGCCCACCACGAGGGCGGTCGCGGCGAGGGCGAGGAGGACGCCGACGGCACCTCCGCGGACGGGGGACTCCTCGACGCCGGTGCTCCGAGTCACGGCAGCAGGCTAGACCCGCTCAGACGCCGAGCGCCAGGAACGCCGCCGCGGTCCCCGCCGCCACCGGGTCGCCGGCCGTCGCGCGCCGGACCCGGTGCAGGGCCGTCGCCGGATCCGCACCGTCCGCGAGCGACGCATGCAGGTCGACCATCAGGCCCGCGGTCGCGGCGTCGTTGACCTCGGCCACGCTGCTCACCAGCCCGGCCGTGCCGAGCGAGAACAGCGCCGCCGCCAGGCCCAGCAGCTCCTCGGCGCCCACCGGCGCGAGGACGCCGGACTCGCAGGCCGACAGCACGACCCGGTACGGCGCGCGGCGCACCCGCTCCAGGTCGTGCACCGTCAACGGGCCGTCCGCCAGGTCCAGCGCCGAGAAGAGCGGGCTGTCCGCGCGGAAGCTGCCGTGTGCCGCGAGGTGGACGAGGTCGGCGCCGTCGAGCTGGCCGAGCACCGCCTCGAGCGTGGCTTCGCGGCCGGCGAGCAGGGCGGCGGCGGGATCGGCCTGCGCGAGCAGCGGCACCTCCGCCCCACCCGTCGCGAGCCCCGGCCCGCTGACCAGCAGGGTGCGGCGGTCCCGCTCGGGCGGACGCGGGGTGGCGCGGGCACGCAGCCACGCGCCCGCGGACGGTACGACCGCGAAGGGCCGCTCCCCCAGCACCGGCAGCAGCGACCAGGCCAGGCCGTGCAGGCGGGCCGTCGGCGCCAGCACCACCGGCCCGTCGGGCAGCAGCCGCGCCGCGTCGCCCAGGATCGCCGCCTGCAGGCGGGCGCCCACCGCCGCCGTGTCCGCCGGCCGGCCGCGGGAGGCCCGCCGCAGCAGCATGTCCGCGGGACCCAGCAGCGCGGCGATCTCCGTGGTGGAGCCGGCCACCCTGCGTCGTACCCGGCCTGCGTGGACCACGAGCACGTGAACGACCCCGTCCACGTCCACCAGCTCGACGAGGCAGCCCTCGCCCACCGCGGCGACGAGATCCTCGACGCTCGGCGGGCGCTGCTGGGCGGCCGTCGTCGCCGACAGCGTGTGGCTCTCCGAGCGCACCGCCCGCTCCAGCCGCAGCCGCTCCCGCTCGAGCGCGTCGGTCGGCTCCCCCTCCTGACGGGCCTGGGCGAGCCGCCGCCCGTTGTCCCGCAGCGCCGCCAGCGAGGCGGGGATCGTCGCCGCGTCGGACGTCGCCGGAGGCTGGGCAAGAGCCGTCGCCCGAGTCCGCTCACTCCACCGGAGCAGCGTTCTCGGGTCCGAAGCCGCGTGACGCAGGGCGATCGTGGTCAGCTCGCGGCCGTGCGTGGTGGCCAGCGCGCGCAGCTCGGAGGACCCGATGAGGCGGCGGTGCTCGTCGATGGCGTCGAGACCCGCCGCGGCCGCGCGCAGGACTCCGGCCCGCTCGCCCGCCTCCTCGCGCGCGAGCGAACGGGCGTGCCAGGCGGCGGCGCGGACGAGCGCGTTCGGGTGGTGACGGTACGACGCCGCCTCCTCCCACAGCGCCAGGCGGTCGGCGCCGCGGCCGGCCCGGCCCGCGATCGTCAGTGCCGCCGGTGCCTCCTCGGCCCGCTCCCGGTGGAGCGTGGCGGCGACCTCGGCCGACTCCGCCGCGGGCGGCCGGGAGCTCGCCCTCAGGGTCAACAGCCGGGCGCGGGTGGCGAACCAGTCCCGGCCTTGTCGGCGGAACAGAGTGCGGGCCCTCCTCGCTTCCTCGGCGGCACCGGTCGCGTCTCCGGCGTCCAGCAGCGCCGAGGCGCGCACGAGGTGCAGCTCGGCCTGCTCGTGCGGCGGGACCTCGGCCTCCGTCCCGAACCTGGCCAGCAGGCGCACCGCCTCCGCGGGCAGACCGGCGGCGAGAGAGGCCAGGGCGTGCAGGCGGACCGCCTCGAAGCGCGGCTCGCGGCCTGCCGCGCGGTAGCCGTCCGCCGCCTCCTGGTGGTGCTGCAGACCCCGCGCGACGTCCCCGCGCAGCGCGGCCAGCTCCGCGAGGCTCTCGACGGCGCTGAGCCGCTCCATCGGCGCGCCCGCCTCCACGAAGACCCGCTCGGCCCGGTGCAGCACCGCCTCGGCGCGGGCGAGCTGCTCGAGGGACCGCTCGACGTGGGCCAGCCACACGAGGGTCCGCGCCTCCCACACCGGGTTGCCGGCGCGGCGGATCTCCGCGAGGGCACCGTGCAGGACGGGCGCCGCGTCGTCGTACCGGCCGAGGATGACCAGGGACGCCGCGTGACGCATCGCGATCTTCGCCGCCAGCTCGCCCGTCGCGCCCGCGGACGCCTGCTCGAGCTGGACGAGGCCGGCCCTCCCTCGCCCGAAGAAGACCAGGGAGGCGCCGTAGGTCGCCCGCACGTCGCGGAGCCGGTCCGGGGAGCCGCTCGCGCGGGCGGCACGGAGCGCCGACCGCAGGTGGTGCAGGGCCGCGTCGGTCCGGCCGAGGTCGCGCAGGACGATGCCGAGGCACTGGTGGGCGAAGGAGCTCGCCTCGGGCCCAGGATCCGCCGCCAGCACGCGCTCGGCGGCCCTCCGGGCCTGGTCCGGGTCCTCGATTGCGAGGGCCAGCAGCTCCTCCATCGCGCACCCACCTCCCCGCCGGGCTCGGCGCTCCTTTACGGCGGGTTCCGAGCGGGTCTACGTTAGCGCCGACGACGGGTCTCGGGCCCTCAGTTCCTTCGCACCAGGAGCGGTCATGAACGAACCTGTCCGGCCTGCCTTTCCGCTCAGCACGTTGCGGGAGCTGTTGCGCAAGCTGCGCTCGCCCTTCCCCGGCGGCCGTCCCCCCGGCAAGGACGTCGACGCGGAGCGGCTCAGGGTGCAGGTCGGTGTCATCCGCCGCGCCTTCAAGGAGGCGGGCGGGGACGTCAGCGGCGCATCCGTCGAGGGTGCGCGGCCGCCGCGCGACGACGCCGACGTGCACTACCTGTACCGCCCCGGGCATGCGCTGGTCCGGCAGGAGGACGTGCCCCGCTTGCGGGAGTGGTTCGCGACCGCCGAGCAGCGCAAGCGCTTCCGGGGCGAGGTCGGCGAGCGCGAGGTGCGCGTCCCGGGCCTGGTCCTGGCCACGCTGCCGCGCAGGACCGACCGGCAGGACGACGTGCTCCGCACCTTGGAGGAGCTCGAGCGCGACGGCGTCCTGGAGTCCGGTGCGGCGACGCCCGACCATGTCGTCTACGTCACCGGCAAGGGGTACATGTGCCCCGCCACCGAGCCGGAGGTCCCCGGCCGCCGCGCCCGCCCGTGGCCCGCACCGGTGCAGGCGAAGCGTCGTACCGGCGATGCCGACCGGGTCCGGGTGGCCGTCGTCGACACCGGGCTGTGGACGGCGGCGGTCGGCAGCAAGGCGTCGCCGTGGCTCGAAGCCAACGACGTGGTCGCCGACCCGAGCGACGTGGAGGTGGTGGACCCCAGCGCCATCCACCCGTACGCCGGCCACGGCACCTTCGTCGCCGGGGTGATCAGCTGCCTGGCACCTGACACCCGGGTCGAGGTGGAGGGGGTGCTGACGCACGGCGGCGCGGTCTACGAGTCGGAGATCGTGGCGCAGCTGCACGAGGCGATCAATGACGACGACCACCCGCAGGTCATCAGCATCTCGGCGGGCACGCACACCCGCGGCGACTTCGCCTCGTTGGGCTTCGCCCTGCTCGGGGAGGCGAACCGGCTCCACGAGCGCGACGACGTCCTCATCGTGGCGGCGGCCGGCAACGACGGCAGCGACAAGCCGTTCTGGCCGGCGGCCTTCGACTGGGTGGTGGGAGTGGGGTCGGTGGACCCGGACGCAGGGGCGTCGGACTTCTCCAACGTCGGCCCGTGGGTGGACGTGTTCGCGCGGGGGCGCGACCTCGTCAACGCGTTCCCGAAGGGGACCTACACCTGCTACGAGCCGCCGAACGTCGGGCAGGTGCGCACCTTCGACGGCCTCGCCCAGTGGAGCGGCACGTCCTTCTCCACCCCCGTCGTGACGGGGCTGATCGCGGCACGGATGCGCGAGACCGGGCAGGCGGCGCGGCAGGCGTGGCAGGACGTGGCGGCGGGGGCGACGAGCGCGACCGACCCGCGGGCGGGTCAGATCCAGATCGTCGGCCCGCTCACCTGAGCGAGCCTCAGAGAGTCACCCACGGGGTGGTCAGCGACCACCCGCCCCGCTCGACGACGAAGCGCACCGCTCCGGTGCCGACCTCGGCGAACCGGAGGAAGCCGGCGGCGTCCGCGGTCTCGACCACGTCGTCCGCGTCGGGACGCTGGAGGCGGACCACGGCCGGCCCCTCGGCGTCGGCGGCGGCGCCCTCGGCGACCACCTCGACGAGCAGCTGGTCCCCGTCGACCTCGACCTCGAGGGTCAGGCCGCTGCGGCCGAAGGCGAGCGAGCGCGGCCCGGCACCCGAGGAACGGACGGGGGCGCCCGCGTCGAGGGCGGAGTCGTGCAGCAGCTCGGCGAGCTCGTCGTCCACGGAACGCCAGGTGAACGCCCCTCGGGCGGCCGCCCGGCGGCGCTCCGAGACGGCGTCGGACTCCGCGACGACCTGGCCCAGCAAGGACATCAGGGCGTCGTCGTCCAGGTCATCCCACTCGGTCATGATCTCTCCCCTCCCACGAGATCGGGCCCCAGCCCGCGCAGGGCACGGGTACGGCGCAGCTGGTCCAGGGCACGCGCCCGGGTCGGGCCGATGCTGCCGACCGGGATGCCGAGACGGCGGCCGATCTCCTCGTAGCCGACCGGCGGGTCCTCCAGCAGCAGCAGGAGCAGCGCCCGGCGTCCCTCCGGCAGCTCGGCGAGCGCCTCGCGCAGCAGCTGGCGACGCTCGGCGGCGAGAAGGTCGTCTCCGGCGACGTCGTCGGCCACGGCGTCCAGCCCACCGCGGGCACCGGCGTCCTCCTGCGGGTCGACCGGCCGGACCCGACCACGGGCGGCCAGCAGGCGCAGGCACTCGTTGCGGGTCGTCGTACGGATCCAGCCCGGCAGGGCGTCCGGCTCGCGGAGCGCGCCGAGGTGCTCGACGAGGCGCAGCCACACGGTCTGGCTGACGTCGTCGCCGTCGGCCTCGGACAGCCGGTGGCCGCGCACGATCGCGCCCACGAGCGGCAGAAACCGGTCGACGATCGCGTCCCACGCATGCTGGTCTCCTTCCCGCGCTGCGGGGACGAGCGTGGACAGCGGCTCTGGCACGGATGCATCGTCCCGCATCTCAGACCCGCGAACCAGTGCCGTTGATACGTCGATTCAGCGGACGTCCCTCAGGACGGTACGACGCGTCCGCGCCAGCGCCCCGCGATCCCCGCGCCCAGCAGCAGCGCACCGATCAGCGGGAACTCCACCGGTGCGTAGGAGAACCACGGGTGGGTCGAGGGCAGGTCGCGGGAGAGCTGGTAGAAGCCGCCCTTGTCGGCGACGAACCACAGGAACGGCGCGAACCCCCACACCAGCGCCGCGAGGACGGGACCCAGCCCCGACAGCCGCGCCGAGAGGGCCGCGACCATGAGCGCCAGGCCGCCGGCGAACAGCCAGAGCAGGTCGGCCGACCACCCGGAGTCGACGAAGCGGTAGACGTCCTGGAGGTACTGGCCCGCGCCGTAGTCGACCAGCACCAGCCCGAGCGGCGTCGCCGTGAGCGCCACCAGCGGGCCGACGACGTGGCGCCACACCATGGGGCGACGACGGGGCGCGGTCGGCACCGGGGCGCCGTAGGTGCCCGGAGGGCCGACGTCGCTGGACGGCGGAGCGAGGTAGGGGGAGCTGCCGGCATCGGTCATGGCGCCCATCGTGCCCCGCGCCGGTCGGCGTACACCCCCGGCGGAGATTTCGCGGATCCGGATGTATCACCGGCCCGGCCCGGCTGCTCCTCCTTCCGTCACGCAGCGGTGAACTCCCCACCGCGAGCTCCCCGGAAGGAACCCGACATGACCTGGAACGAGACCCACGAGCGCATCCGCATCATCCGCGAGGTGGAGGCGGCCGCGGCCGCCGACATGAGCGGCGCCCTCCCCTGGCGGGAGGAGTGGAGCGCCTCCTTCGACGGCCCCACCGGGCTGATCGCCGCCCTCCGGTCCCGCTGGCAGCACATGTGCGAGGCCCAGCTGGATCTGCAGGCCGGCGAGGACCAGTTCCACGACACCTACGGCCGGCTGCGCCGGACCCAGGCCGCCGTGCTGGCCATCCTCCAGTGCGCGGACGCCGCCGGCGCGTCCGGCACGGAGCTCCTGTCGCTGGCGGGACCGCGCCCCACTCCCTCCCCGGCGCGGTCCCGTCGGTTCTCCCTGCGCGGCGGCCCCGTGCTGCCCGTCTGAGAGGTACGACGACCATGCTCGAGCTGACGTACGTCGCCGCGACCAGCCGGCTGGACCGGCTGGGCCACCAGGAGCGCCGGGTGCTCCGGCTGATCGCGCACGGGCAGTCCGAGGCCGCCATCGGGCGCCAGGTCGGGCTCTCCCCGCGCGCCACCCAGGAGCTGTGCGCGCGGATCTTCGACAAGCTCGGGCTGGTCCCCTCGCCGTACCTCGACCGGCGTGTGCTCGCGATCCTCACCCTGCGCCAGGCCCCGTCCGCACCGGCGGACCGGGCCCGCGCGGGCTGAGCCGCGACACCGGACGTCGCGGGGCTGTGGGGGCCCGACGCGACGTACCCGAGGGGTGGTCCGCACCGGGGCGGGCCACCTCTCGGCACGTCCGGCGACGTCAGCCGCCGGCGGCGCGCTCCTCGGAGCGCAGCGCGACCTTCTTGAGCAGTCGGTTGAGGGTGGCCAGCTCGCGCTCGGTCAGGGCGTCGGCGAGGTCGTTCTCCGCGTCGCCGCGGATGTCCATCGCCCGCCGCCAGATGGCGATGCCGGCCTTGGTGACCTCCACGATCACCCGTCGGCGGTCGTCGACGGAGGGGATCCTGCGGATCCAGCCGGCGCGCTCCAGCCCGTCGAGCCGCCCGGTCATGCCGGCGCCGGAGACGCCCAGCTCGGCGGCCAGCTCGGTGGGCGAGGCGGACCCGGGGGTGTCGCGGATCATCAGCGAGTGCAGGCTGTCGTACTCGAAGTCGGTGAGGCCGACCTCGGCGACCGCGCGCTGCTTGGCCTGGCGCAGGTACCGGTCGATCCGGCCCACCCGGACGAACGCCGCCTCGACCTGGTCGTCGAAGGCGATGTCGAGCCAGTGGTCCCGCCACCGCTCGACGTGGCGGTCGGTCCAGTCCTCTGCCATGGCGTCAGGGTAGTGCTCCGGATATTTAGGTGGCGAATGATTCGCTAGCGAACTACTCTGGGCGCCATGTCCCCCCTCGCGTCCCGTGACTTCCGCTGGCTGGTCTCCGGGATCGCGGTCAGCGGCCTGGGCTCCGCGATGACCCCGGTGGCGCTGGCCTTCGCGGTGCTCCACCTCGGCGGCTCCGCCACGCAGCTCGGCATCGTCGTCGCGGCGTTCTCGCTCGCCGAGGTCGTCACCATGCTCTACGGCGGCGTGCTCGGCGACCGCCTGCCCCGCCAGCTGCTGATGCAGGGCTCGGCCGCCGCGACCTGCGTCAGCCAGGCGATCTGCGCGACGGTGCTGATCACCGACCACGGCTCGATCCTCTTCCTGACCCTGATCGGCGTGCTCAACGGCTGCCTCGGCGCGATCGCGCAGCCGGCGTCCAACGCCATGACCCGCTTCACGGTGACCGAGGCACAGCTGCCGCGGGCGGTGATCCTGCGCAGCCTGGCCCAGCAGTCGTCGTACGCCGTGGGCTTCGCGCTGGCCGGCATCGTCGTCGCGACCTCGGGCCCCGGCTGGGCGATCGCGGTGGACGCGGTGACCTACGGCCTGGCCGCCGGCTGCTTCGCCCTGATCCGGACCGAGGCGCCGACGACGGCGGGCGGGGCACCCGTGCTCGCCGAGCTGGCCGAGGGCGCGCGCGAGGTGCTGCGGCACACCTGGCTGTGGCTGCTGATCGGCCAGGCGCTGCTCTACCACCTGTGCTTCGGCGGCGCGCAGGGCGTGCTCGGGCCGATCGTGGTCGGCGAGACCTGGAGCGAGGAGGCCTGGGGCTGGGCGATGGCGGCGCTGATGGCGGGCTTCGTGGTCGGCGGGCTCATCGCCCTGCGCTGGCGGCCGACCCACCTCCTGCTGTGGGGCGTGGTCCTGCTGTCGCTGACCGCGGCGTTCCCGCTGGCGATGGCGCTGGCCGACCAGCTCTGGCTGGTGCTGGCCGGGGCGCTGGCGCACGGCATCGGCCTGCAGCTGTTCAGCGTGAGCTGGGACCTGGCCATCCAGGAGAACGTCGACCCGGACAAGCTCTCCCGCGTCTACGCCTTCGACATGGTCGGCTCCTTCGTGTGCCGCCCGCTCGGCCTCGCGCTCACCGGCCCGGTCGCCGCGGTCGTCGGCACCGAGCGGTGGCTCGTGGTGGTCGCGGCGATCATGGCGGTCAGCTCACTGGCCGCCCTCGCCTCGCCCTCGGTCCGCGGGCTGACCCGACGACCCGCGCCCGTCCCCGTCGCCGCCTGAGCGGCTACCGCAGCGCCGACTCCCGCGGCGGAGCGCCAGCGCCCTCACAGCTTCGCCAGGACCTCGATCGCGGCGCGCTTGCCCGAGCGCACGGCACCGTCCATGTAGCCCGTCCAGTAGGTCGAGGTCTCCGTGCCCGCCCAGTGCACCCGGCCGAAGGGCTGGCGGATGTGCCGGCCGTACGCCGCCAGCACGCCCGGCGGGCAGATCGCGACGGGACCACCACGGGTCCAGCGCTCGTGGGTCCAGTCGTGCTCGGTGTACTCGATCGGCTTCAGCGCCTGCGGGCCGAACATCGAGGCGAAGCCCTGCAGCACCGCGGTGCGGCGCTCGGCGAGCGACAGCGAGCCGTACCGCCGCCACGTGGAGCCGCCCACGAACGCCAGCAGGACGCCGTGCCCGGTGTCGCGCACGCCGTTGTCGAAGGCGACCCGGACCGCTCCGGAGTCGGAGAGCCCGAAGCCGGTGAGCCCGTCGGTGCGCCAGAACGGCTTCTCGTAGACCGCGTCGCACTTCATCAGGCGGCCCATCTGCATCCTCGTCAGCAAGGTACGACGCCCGGCGGGCATGCCGGGCAGGGCGATGTCGAGCACCTGCTTCGGCGGCGCGGCCACCACGACGCGGCGACAGCTCACGCGGCCGCGGGTCGTGTGCACGACCGCCTTGCCGGGGAGGTGCTCCACCCGGGTGACGGCCGCGGCGAGGGCGACCCGGTCGCCGAGCTTGCGGGCCAGGGCGAGGGGCACCCGCTGGGAGCCGCCGACGAAGCGGCTCTCCTGGGCACCGCCGACGACGTCGGAGTTGCGCGCGAAGGTGCCCACGTGGGTCTCGTTGCCGGAGCAGGCGATGTAGTGCACGACGTACAGCAGCGAGAGCTGGTCGGGGTCGGCGCCGAAGCCGGGCTGGGTCCAGGCCTTGATGAGGTCGTCGATGCCCTTGCTGTTGAGGGTGGTGGCGCGGATCCAGTCGCCGAGGGTGATCGCGTCCCACTCGGCGGCCTTCGGGTGGGCCCAGGGCGCGTCGACGGGCATGTCGGCGGCCATCGCGTCGAGGCGCTGGAGGGCGAGCGCGGCGTCGAGCAGGATCAGCGGGTCGGGCGGCACGGTGCCGGTGTACTCCTGGCGCCCCAGCAGGGGGTTGGAGGAGACGTAGACGTTGTTGCCGGTGGCGTACTCCTCGAAGGTGGCGACGCCGAGCTCCGCGGCGAGCGCCTTGATGTGGCTCTGGGTCGGGCCGAGGAAGGCGCCGCCGGCCTCGATGGTGCCGCCGGTGCGCAGGCGGTGGTTGAGCACGCGGCCGCCGACCCGGTCGCGGGCCTCGACGACGAGCACCGAGCGGCCCTTGCGCGCGATCCGGTCCGCGGTGACGAGGCCGGCGATCCCGGCGCCCACGACGACGACGTCGACCGCGCGCGGGAGCGGGCCGCTCAGGGTGGCCGCGGTGACCTCGGCCTCGAGCGCGTCGGTGGCGAGGGCGCCGAGGGCGAGGGCACCGCCGGCGAGCAGACCGCGCCGGCCCACTCTCGTCGCGTCGTTGGGGAGCATCCCGACCGCCTTAGAACATGAACCTGTGTCAGTTTCGGTTTTGGGAGGCTACACTGCCGCCATGCCTTCCGCCACCGTCGACGGTCCAACGACCGAGGGATCCTCGGGTGCTGTCGGCCCGACCCGCCGCCGCCTGCCCACCCAGGCGCGCTCGCGTGAGCGGGTGGAGCGGATCCTCGACGCCGCGGCCGAGCTCGTCGTCGCCGAGGGCGTCGACGGCCTGACCACCCGCTCGATCGCCGACACGGCCGAGCTGCCGGTGGCCTCGCTCTACCAGTACTTCGCCGACAAGGAGGCCGTCCTGCTCGCCCTCTGCGAGCGGGACATGGCAGAGATGGACGAGCAGGTCGCCGCGGATCTCGCCGGCCTCCCCACGCTGACCATGGCCGCGCTGGTCGAGACCTCGATGCGCGCCTTCGTGAAGGTCTACCACCGGCGCCCGGCCTTCATGCAGATCTGGATGCGCGGGCGCACCAACACCGCGGTCTACGAGTACGGCCGCCACCACAACAAGCGGATCACCGAGAACCTGCTGGCCTTCGCCGTCGACGCCGGACTGGTCGACCGCCGCGGCTACTCCGAGGCCGAGGTCCAGGCGATCGGCGAGCTCGCCGTCGAGCTGGGCGACCGCGCCTTCCAGCTGGCCTTCGAGCGCGACCCCCGGGGCGACGCCTTCCTCATCGACCAGGCCATCGAGCTGGTCACCGGCTACCTGGGCCGGGTCACGGCCGAGCCTCGGTGACCGACGCGCTGCGCGCCGAGGTCGCCGACGCGTCCCGCCGGCTCGCCGCCGCCGGGCTGCTCGTCGGCACGGCCGGCAACGTCAGCGCCCGCGAGGGGGACCTCGTCGCCGTCACCGCCACCGGCGTCACCCTCGGCACCTGCACCGCCGACGACGTCACCGTGGTCTCGCTCGCCGGCGACATCGTCTCCGGGCGCCTGGCGCCGACCTCGGAGCTCGCCCTCCACCTCGGCGTGTACGACGACGCTCCCGCCACCGCCGTCGTCCACACCCACGCCCCCTTCGCCACCGCCGTGGCCTGCGTGCTGGACGAGCTGCCGGTGCTGCACTACCAGCAGCTCGCGCTCGGCGGGGCGATCCGCGTCGCGCCGTACGCCACCTTCGGCACGCCCGCCCTCGCCGCCCACGTCCGCACCGCACTGGCCGGGCGCAGCGCCGCGCTGCTCGCCAACCACGGCTCCGTCGCCCTCGGCGCCGGGCTCGACCAGGCCGTCGAGAACGCCCTGCTGCTGGAGTGGCTGTGCCAGCTCCACCACCGCGCCAGCGCCCTCGGCACCCCGCGCGCGCTGAGCGAGGAGCAGCAGGCCGACGTCGTCCGGGCCGCGCTGGAGCGCGGCTACGGCACTCCGAAGGAGAACCCATGACCCTCACCGTCGCCGCCGTCGGCGTGCACGTCCTGGACACCCACGTGCTCGGCATCGCGTCCATCCCGAACGGCTCCGAGGGCCAGCTCGTCGAGACGATCCGGATGTCGCCCGCGGGCACGGCGGGCGGCACCGCCGTGGTCCTCAGCCGGCTCGGCGCCACCGTCCGGTCGTACGGCGCCGTCGGCACCGACGCCGTCGGCGACACCCTCCTCGCGCTGCTCGGCCGCGAGGGCGTCGACGTCGGCGGGCTCGTCCGCAAGGACGGCACGCAGACCTCCGCCTCGGTCCTGCCGGTGCGCCCGAACGGCGACCGCCCCGCCTGGCACTGCATCGGCGCCAACGGCGCCTTCACGCTCGAGGACCTGCCCGCCGACCTCCTCGCCGGGATCGACCACCTCCACCTCGGCGGCCCGGAGTTCCTCGGCGGCGAGGCGGCCGGCGAGCTGCTGGCCCGGGCCCGCGCGGCGGGCGCGACCACCTCCGTCGACGTCCTGGCCCCGGGCGACCCCGACCTGCTCGCCTGGATCGCGGCCGCACTGCCGCACACCGACTTCCTGCTCCCCAACGACGAGCAGGTGCTCGGCTTCACCGGCGCCGCGAGCCTCGCCGAGGGCGCGCGGGCGCTGCTCGCGCACGGCGTCGGCTGCGTCGCGGTCACCCAGGGCGCGAAGGGGGCGCTGGTGGCCGACGCCGCGGGGGTCGTCGAGGTGGCGGCGTACCCGGTCGAGGTCGTCGACACCACCGGTTGCGGGGACGCCTTCTCCGCCGGGTTCCTGCGCGCCCTGGCCGACGGTCGCACGCCCGTCGAGGCCGCCCGCCTCGGCTGCGCCACGGCCGCGCAGGTGGCGCGGGGGCTGGGCACGGACGCGGGTTCCTACCGGTGGGAGGACGTGCAAGAGTTCGCAGGTGAGTGAGCGCAGCGCCGACGTCCTGGTCCGCCCGCTCGAGCCGGCCGAGGCCGACGCGAGCCTGCAGCTGGTCGCCGCGGCCTTCGGGGACGAGGGCGCCCGGGTCACCGGCGTGTGGGCCGACGTCGTGTCCCGCGGGCTCGCCCGCGCGCAGCTCGTCGCCGTCGACGGGGACACCCTCGTCGGCCACGTCGGGCTGAGCCACGCCTGGCTCGACGCCCGCTCCGAGCTCCTCGACATCGTCGTCCTCAGCCCCCTGTCCGTCGCCCCCGAGCGCCAGGGCGCCGGCATCGGCGCCGCCCTGCTCGCCGCCGCCGTGGCGGAGGCGGAGCGGCTCGACGCACCGGTGGTGGTGCTGGAGGGCGACCCCGGCTACTACGCCAGGCACGGGTGGGCCCCCGCGTCGTCGTACGGCATCGACGCGCCCTCGCACCGCATCCCCGGTCCGGCGTTCCAGCTGCGGGCGCTGCGCGGGCACGAGCCGTGGATGACCGGGCGGGTCGTCTACCGCGACGTGTGGTGGGAGCACGACGCGGCCGGGCTGCGGGACCCCGTGCTGGCGCAGGTCGAGATGAGCCTGCCGGACTAGGGGCCGTGGTGAGCAACGGACCCGTCCCCGGGGACCTCGCGCCCTGGCTGCTGGCGTACGTCGCCGAGCAGGCCCAGCCCACGCGGGTCGACGCCTGGGTGGAGCGGGTGAGCGGCGCGATCGTGGTCGCGATGCCCGAGGTGAGCGAGGGCGAGGGGATCGCCGACCTGCTGCGCGCCACCGTCCGCGAGCACTGGGTCGCCTTTCTCGCCGGCTTCGCGCAGCCCGACCAGCAGTTCCACCTCGTCGAGGCGGCGCGACGGCTCTCCGCGCTGATGGCCGAGCTGCAGCTCCCGCTGGAGACGCTGATCCGGTTCTACCGGGTGGCCCAGCAGGAGGTGTGGGCCTACGTCCGCGAGGTCATCAAGGACCTCCCGCCCGCCGACGTCGACCGCGCCGACCTGCTCCTGTACTTCTGGGACCGGGCCGGCGTCTGGCTCGACCTCTCGATCAGCGCGTCGGTCGACGTCTACCAGGACGCGCACAGCCGCGTGCTCGCCGGCGCCGCGGCCCAGCGCTACGAGGCGGTGCGCTCCGTGCTGGCGGGCGAGCTGACCGACCCGCGGGAGGTGTCGGCGGCACTCGGCGGCTACGCCGTCTCGGTCCACCACACCGCCCTGGTGCTCTCCGTCGACGACGCCGAGCAGGTCGGCACCCTCGAGGCGCTGGCCCAGGACCTGGTCCGGACGCTCCGCGGCGCGAACCCGCTCGTCGTCAAGCCCGGCGGACGGCAGCTCTGGGTCTGGGTCGGCACCCGCGACCCGCTGGACCTCACCCCGCTCGCCGCGCTCGAGCCGGCCGCCGCCTCGGTCGGCGTCGGCACCCCCACCCCCGGCGTGGCCGGCTTCGCCGCCAGCCACCGCGAGGCCCAGGGCGCCCTGCGGGTCTGTGCGCCCGGCACCGGCTGGCTGACCCGGTACGACGACGTCGAGCTCCCCGTCCTGCTCGGCTGCACCCCGGAGGTGGACCGCTTCGTGGCCCGCCAGCTCGGCCCGCTCGCCGGCGAGGAGGAGTCCCTGCAGCGGATCCGGGAGACGGTCGCCGCCTTCCTCGCCAGCGGCGGCAATGCCGAGGAGGCGGCGCGGGTGCTGGTCGTGCACCGCAACACCGTGCGCTACCGGCTCGGTCAGGCCGAGGAGCTGCTCGGCCGGTCGGTCGCCAAGCTCAGCCCCGAGCTGGCGGTCGCCCTACGCCACCACGCCCTCTTCCACCGGCGCTGAGCGTCCCGGTGTCGTCCCGGTGTCGTCAGGCACCCACCGGGCGCCGCGGCTCCACGGCGACGAAGTCGACCTTCTCCCGGACCCCGCAGTCGGGGCAGCACCAGTCGTCGGGGATGTCGGCCCACGCCGTACCGGCGGCGAAGCCCTCGAGCTCGTTGCCCTCGGCCACCTCGTAGACGTAGGAGCAGCCGGGGCACCGCGCCGCGAGCACCTCGCCGGTGAGGCTCTGCGCGGAGCTGTCGGCCGCCGGTGCGAGAGGGGCGTCGTCCGCCACCGGCACGGGGTAGCGGCGCAGCAGCGCCTCGCGCTTGCTCGGCAGCAGGTTGGCGAGGCGCAGGTCGCCGTCGTAGTGGGCGACGACGCGCTTGTCCATGAGGGCCCGGAAGGCCGGCGGGAACAGGGCGACGACGATCATGCCGGTGTAGCCGGTGGGCAGGACGGGGGCGTCCTTGAAGTCGCGCAGGGTCTGGTAGCGGCGGGTGGGGTTGGCGTGGTGGTCGCTGTGCCGCTGGAGGTGGTAGAGCAGCACGTTCGTGGCGATGTTGTTGGAGTTCCACGAGTGCGCCGGGGTCACCCGCTCGTAGCGCCGGCGGCCCTCGGCGCCGACCTTCTGGCGCAGCATGCCGTAGTGCTCCATGTAGTTGACGACCTCCAGGAGCGAGAAGCCGACGACGGCCTGCAGCACGAGGTACGGCAGCACGCTCAGCGGGTTCACGTCGTGGGCCAGGCCCAGCCACAGCAGGAGCGCACCCCACAGGGCGACGGTCATGGCCCACGCGTTGAGGACGTCGTTGCCGACGTGGAAGGGGTGGGTGCCCTTGCGCTGGTAGCGCTTGGCCTCCAGCTCCCACGAGCTCTTCAGCGAGCCCACGACGGTGCGCGGCCAGAACCGGTAGACGCTCTCGCCCATCCGGGAGGACGCCGGGTCCTCGGGGGTGGCGACCCGGACGTGGTGGCCGCGGTTGTGCTCGATGAAGAAGTGGCCGTAGAACGTCTGCGCCAGGGCGATCTTCGACGCCCAGCGCTCGACCGACTCCCGCTTGTGGCCCAGCTCGTGGGCGGTGTTGATGGCGACGCCGCCGACGACGCCGACGGAGATCGCGAGGCCGACCTTCGCGGCCACGGTGAGGTCGGCGGTGCCGAGGTAGCCGATGGCGACGACGAAGCCGGCGTACTGCACCGGGAGGTAGAGGTAGGTCACCCACCGGTAGAACCGGTCGTTCTCCAGGGCCTCGATGACGTCGTCGGGCGGGTTGGTGTCGTCGTAGCCCGCGACGAGGTCGACCAGGGGGATCAGCCCGAAGAAGACGACCGGCGTCAGCCAGAACCACCACGAGCTGCCGGTCGCCTCGACCAGCGCGATCCCGGCGATCGGGGTGAGCGGGACGACGAGCCCCAGCATCCACAGGTAGCGCTTCCTGTCGCGCCAGGCGATCGCGCCGCCGTCGCTGCCTCGTGTCACGTACCGGGTCATCGGGTGCCTCCTCGGGTCGGTCCTGCTCCTCCAGGGTGGCTCCGCGAGGACGCCCGGCTCTCAGGCACGGCGCACAAGCGCGACGGCGGCGGTTGGCGTCGTGCACAACCGCCGCCGTCCTCGGCTCAGCAGCACCCGCAGTCCGGGCAGCAGACGTCGGTCATGGCTCCTCCTTCCCACACATAGACAGTCATCGATGTCCAAGACTGGCGGCGTACATCGATATCTGTCAATATTCATGCATGTCGAAGTCCCTGGAGCTGACGCCGGTCGAGACCGTCGCCTGCTGCTCGCCGCTCACCCGCGAGCCGCTTTCCGCCGACGCCGCGGACCGGATCGCGCCGCTGCTCAAGGCGATCGCCGACCCGGTCCGGCTCCGGCTGCTCTCGCTCGTCGCCTCGCACGCCGACGGCGAGGCCTGCGTGTGCGACCTCAACGACGCCTTCGACCTCTCCCAGCCCACCATCAGCCACCACCTCAAGGTGCTGCACGAGGCGGGCCTGCTCGAGCGCGACAAGCGCGGCGTGTGGGTCTACTACCGGGTGGCGACGCACGCGCTCGAGGACCTCGCCGCGCTGCTCGGAGGCGTCACGACGTGACGCCCGACCTCGCCCGCCGCGCCACCGCCGAGCTGCTCGGCACGGCCTTCCTGGTCGCCGCGGTCGTCGGCTCCGGCATCGCCGCACAGCGCCTGTCCCCCGGCGACACCGGCCTGCAGCTGCTGGAGAACAGCCTCGCCACCGGCGCCGCGCTCGTCGCCCTGGTCATCGCCTTCCAACCGGTCTCGGCGTCCTTCAACCCGGTGGTGACGCTGGTCGAGCTGGGCCTGCGCCGCCTCTCCCCCGGTACGACGGCCGCGCTGGTCCTCGCGCAGGTGGCCGGTGCCGCCCTGGGGGCGGTGCTGGCGAACCTGATGTTCGACCTCGACGCCGTGTCGTTCGCCGGCACCGAGCGCAGCGGTTCCGGGCTGCTGCTCGCCGAGGTGGTGGCGACCCTCGGGCTGGTGCTCGTGGTGTTCGGCGCACTGCGCTCGGAGCGGATCGAGACGGTGGCCTTCGCCGTGGGCGGCTACATCGCCGCGGCGTACTGGTTCACCAGCTCCACCAGCTTCGCCAACCCGGCCGTCACCGTGGCCCGCACGCTCTCGGACACCTTCGCGGGCATCGCGCCGGGCTCGGTGCCCGGCTTCGTGCTCGCCCAGCTCGTCGGCGGCCTGCTCGGGCTGTTGGCCGTCCGCCTCCTCCATCCCGACCCGTCCACCCCGGAGGTCCGATGACCCGCCCCACCGTGCTCTTCGTCTGCGTCCACAACGCCGGCCGCTCGCAGATGGCCGCGGGCTACCTGCAGCACCTCGCCGGCGACCGGGTCGAGGTGCTCTCGGCCGGCTCCCAACCCGCCGACCAGGTGAACCCGGTGGCGGTCGCGGCGATGGCCGAGGTGGGCATCGACATCACCGCGGCCGCACCCAAGGTGCTCACCGAGTCGGCGGTCCGGGAGTCGGACGTGGTCGTCACGATGGGTTGTGGCGACGCGTGCCCGTACTTCCCCGGGAAGAGGTACGAGGACTGGGTGCTCGACGACCCCGCCGGGCAGGGCATCGAGGCGGTCCGGCCGATCCGCGACGAGATCCGGCGCCGGGTCGAGGCCTTGGTGGCCGAGCTCAGCTGATCAGCCGATCAGCCGGAGCAGGGTGAACAGCACCGGCAGCGCGAACGCCACCAGCAGCACCCACGCGACCACCCGGTGCGAGAGCTTGGAGCTGTCGAGCGAGCCGGCCAGCTCCAGCAGCGCACCGTCCGGCACGTTGCGGCTCAGGCCCATCCGCTGGGCGTCGGTGGGCAGGTGCTCGCCGGGCGTCCACGGCCTCGGCTCGTCCTCGTCCCGTTCCATGGCCTGATGCTACGTCGCCGCACGGGCCGGCGGAGGCGTCATCGCCCAACGCACCGTGCCGACCGCCGCACCGCCGAGCACCCGGACCACGGTGCGCTCGGTGACCGGCAGCCACGGCAGCCGCAGCGGGAGGCGCGTCCAGGCGGGCATGAGGCCGACGGCGGCGGCCGCCAGCACGCCGTACGCCGGACGGGCGAGCAGCGGCAGCGGGGGGCGCAGCAGCACGTAGCCCACCGCCTCGCGGGCCTCGGGGGTGCCGCGCAGCTCGGGGCGGTACTCCTCCAGCACCGCCGCCAGCTCGGCCTCGGTCGTCGGCGGGTCGAGGACGCCGAGCCGCCGGGCGACCTCGGCGGTCTGGGCGACGTAGGCGTCGCGGCCCGCGGCGTCGAGCGGGCGGGCGCCGTAGCGCTGGTGGGCGCGCAGGAAGCTGTCGATCTCGGCGACGTGCACCCAGCGCAGGAGGTGCGGGTCGGAGGCGGCGTACGACGACCCGTCGGGCATCGTGCCGGCGATCCGGTCGTGGATCGCGCGCACCGCGTCGACCGCCTGCTGCGCGTCCTCGGCGGTGCCGAAGGTGGTGACCGCCAGGAAGCGGCTGGTGCGGGCCAGCCGACCCCACATGTCGCCGCGGTAGCCGGAGTGCTCCGCGACCGCGCGCATCGCCGCCGGGTGGAGGCTCTGCAGGAGGAGCGCACGGATGCCGCCGACGAACATCGAGGCGTCCCCGTGGACCTGCGCGATCGCGCTGTCGGGGGCGAACCAGCGCGGGCCGGGACGCCCGTGGATCCGGTCGCGGTGCCGGCCGCCGTCGGGCCCGGCGACGCGGTGGAAGATCGCCTCGCCGAGCCGGTCGCGCACGTTCATCCGTCCAGTGTGCGCGACGACGGAAGGCCCGGCCCTGCGCGGGCCGGGCCTCGTCGGAGTCCTCACTTGCGGAAGGCGTCCTTGACGTCCTCGACGCCGTCCTTGAGGGAGGCCTTCGCCTGGTCCTTCTTGCCCTCGGCCTCGAGCTCCTCGTTGCCGGTCACCTTGCCGGCGGCCTCCTTGGCCTTACCCGCGAGGTCCTCGGCGGCGTTCTTGGCCTTCTCGGTGAAACCCATCTGCTTCCTCCTTCGGGTGGGACCGGGGGCACGGTGCCCCCGGCGGATCATTGGAGCCGCACGGTTCCCCGGCGGCTGCGGCGCGGGGAGCCGGTACGACGCGGCGCCGTCACGCGGAACTGCACGGCGAGCGCCTCGCCGGGCAGGGCGGCGTCGATCTCGGCGGCGACCTCGGCGACCGCCTCCTCGACGGCGGCGAGGTCGGCGTCCTGCTGGACCTGCGCCCGGATCGTGGCCGTGGTCGCCCCCCGGCGGCGGCGGAAGTCGACGTGGGCGTGGTCAAGGGCGCCGGTGCTCGCGACCCGCTCCGCGAGCACGTCGGCGAGCGGTCCGGTCGCCAGCGCGACCCGGTCCGGCCCGTCGGGCGCCGGCAGCGCGACCCGGGCGGGGCCGCGCCGCGGCAGGTGCGCGAGCAGCCACCACAGCGCCAGCAGGGCCAGGACGGCGCCCGCACCACCTTGCGCCCAGGGCCACCAGCCACGGTCGAGCAGGTCGAGCGCGGAGGTGGTCCGCAGCACCGGCGCCAGGTCCAGCACCCGCTCCTGGCGCCAGTCCACCAGGGCCAGGCCGCCGGCGACGAGCGCCAGCCCGGTCAGCAGCACCAGCACGCGGTCGGTCAGGTGACGCTCCCTCATCCCTCCTCCTCCCGGACCACGACCCGGCTGCTCCGCAGCGCGGGCACGGCCTCGACGACGGTGTCGCGCACCGACGCGGCGAGCGTCGGCGACGGCTCGACCTCCCGGGGTACGACGGCCAGCACCACCCGCCGCCGCCCGGCCGAGGCGACGCGGGCCGCGAGCACGTCGCGGTGCCGCTCGGCCTCCTCGGCGGCGAGCACCCCGGCGGCGCGCGGGGTGAGCCACAGGCCGGGCCTTCCGGCGGCCAGGTGGGTGCGCCCGCGCGGCCTCAGGGCGGCGACGACCAGGACCAGGCCGAGCAGCACCACCGCGACACCGAGGGCGGTGCTGGCCTCGTCGGCGCGCCGGCCGTCGAGCTGCTCGAGCACCCAGCGCACGGACGCCGACCGGGCCCGGCCGCCCGTGCCGACGGCGTCCACGACCAGCGCGGCGCCGGCGGCGAGCAGGAGCAGGGCCACCACGAGCGCGGCCGTGGCGGCCGCGGGACGCCCGCGGGGCTCGGGTTCACGGGGCGTGCTCATGCGACCCGGCCTCCGCCCGTGGCGACGACCAGCGGGTGCACCACGACCTCGAGCGTGCGCACCTCGAGGCCGGTCTGGCGTCGTACCTCCTCGCGGAGGGTGGTGCGCACCTGCTCGGCGAAGGCCGCGACCGGCCGGGGCCAGGCACAGCCGACCTCGACGTGCAGGTGCACGGCCCGGCCGACGACACGCACGTCGGCGCGCGGGAGCTGCTGACCGGTGAGCCGGCCGACGCCCTCGCCGAGGACGGAGGTGCGCTCGGAGCTCGCGCCCAGCCCGCGGATCGCCTGCTCGACGATCCGGGTCAGGACCCGGTGACGGACGTCGAGCCGGCCCCGCTCGGCGGGTTCGATCGCGGTCTCAGCCACGACGGTTCCTGAGCAGCTCGCCGAGGTCGACCTGTCCGTCGACGTGCGCGCCGACGAGGTAGCCGGCGGCGCCGAGGACCACGCCGAGCAGCAGGCCGACCAGGCCGCCGGTGACGACGGCGATGGTGAGCAGCAGCCCGGCGATGAGCCCGAGGGTGGAGGTGGTCATGGTGCTTCCTTTCGAGAGTCCTGCGCCGGGTCTCAGAGCTGGCCGTAGCGCCGCGTGCCCGGCAGGCGGCGCGGGAGGCCGGTGCTGACCCGGTGGGCCAGGAGGCGGGTACGACGACGCCACGCGGCGCGCAGCGGTCGGTGCGCCAGCAGGGTCGTCGGCCCCGGCGGTGGCGGTGCCGGCCGGGACGCCGCCCGGTCGAGGGCGGCGAGCACCCGGACGAACTCCTCCGGGTCGCCGCCGAGGTCCGGGTGGTGCTGGCGCAGCAGCGCCCGGCGCTCCGCGGGCGTCATGACGACGCCTCCGGCTCGCGGACGTCCTGGACCCACACGTCGACCGGCAGGCCGACGACCTCGGCCGCCGCCGCGCGGACCGCGGCGGTCGTCTCCTCCAGCGGCGCGCCCCAGGCGAGGACCACGTGGACCTCGGCCCCCGGCTCGCGCAACCGGACCCCGCGGACCATCCGGCCCGGCAGGTAGGTCGCGACCTCGCTCAGCAGGCCGCCGTGCAGGTCGAGGACCCCCGGCACCGCCCGCACTGCGGCGGCGACGGCGTCGGCCGGCTCGACCTGCTCGGCGTCCGCGACGGGGCCGGTCATCACTCGACCCGCGAGGCCGCCGCGTCCTCGTCGGACTCGCTCTCCACGTGGATGTCGTGGACGGTGATGTTCACCTCGGTGACCTCGAGCCCGGTCATCCGCTCGACCGAGCTGATCACGTTGCGCCGGACCGCGCCGGCGAGGTCGGCGATCGCGACGCCGTACTCGGCGACGATGTCGAGGTCGACGGCGGCCTGGCGCTCACCCACCTCGACAGCGACGCCCTGGGCGAGGTTGGTGCGCGAGCCCGGGATGCGGTCGCGGATCGCGCCGACGGCGCGGGCGGTGCCGCCGCCGAGGTCGTGGACCCCGGAGATCTCACGGGTGGCGATGCCGGCGATCTTCGACACCACGGTGTCGGCGATCGAGGTGCGGCCCTGCTCGGAGACCAGGGCCCCGGCGTCGCGGCGGATCTCGGGGGTGGTGGCCTGCTTGTCGCTCATGCTCTCTCCTTCGTCGTCGTCGTTGACACAGATTGGTCGTGCCGAGCCGCCGGTTCGTCACGCTCGGAGGCCTGTGAGGTGGCCCACAGTGCCCGTCGAGGCTCGACCGGTGTCACCGGCGGGGAAGCGGGTACCGACGGCCCGTGTCGGGGGGAGACGGGGGACGCGGGCACCGCGGTGCCGCGAGCGACGAGGCGCTGGTCCGCGCCGCGCGCGTGGGGGACGAGGAGGCGTTCGCAGTGCTCGTGCAACGGCACGGTCCGGGCATGCACCGCTACGCCCTGCGCCTGGTCGGCGGCAGCGACGCCGACGCGGCCGAGGTCACCCAGGACGCCCTCGTCTCGGCCTGGCAGGGGCTGGCGACCTTCGCCGGCACCTCCAGCCTGAAGACCTGGCTGTTCCGGATCGTGCACCGGCGCGCCGCGGACCTGCAACGGGCACGCAAGCCGGTGCCGATCGACGACCAGCTCCTCTCCCACCTGGTGCCCGGCGGGGAGGACAACGCACTGCGCCAGGTCCTCGACGAGGAGCTGCTGGCGGCGCTGCAGCAGTGCCTCGACGAGCTGCCCTGGAACCAGCGCGCCGTCTGGCTCCTGCGTGAGCTGGAGGAGATGAGCTACGAGGAGATCGCGAGCACGCTGGCGCTGCCGGTGGGCAGCGTGCGCGGACAGCTGTACCGTGCCCGGCGGACCGTCTCGGAAAGGATGGCGAGATGGCGCTAGAGCCCGACGACCCGCTGGCCCGTGCCTTGGCAGCGGCCCGACGGACCGAGCCCGGCTGGGTGGACGTCTCCTCCTCCGTCCTGCGGCGGGTGGCGTCCCTGAGCCGGCCCGGTGAGCCGCTGCTCGTGCACACGGCGGCCGGGGAGGCCGACCAGGACGAGGCCGGCTCGCACACCTACCTGTCCAGCCGGATCCTGCTCACCGCGCTGCGCCGCCTGCTGCAGTCGGCGCCCACCCACGCGCCGACCGGCATCGACCTCGAGGTGCACGAGCGCCGGCTGACGGGCCTGCGGATCAGCCTCGCCGCGGCGTACGGCGTCGCGCTGCCCGACCTCGCCGAGCAGGTCCGCTCCGAGGTGCTCGCGGTCGTGCGGGACCTGCTCGGACCCGACCCCGACCTCGGCCCCGCGCAGGTCGAGATCGCCTTCGACGACGTCGTCCCCGGCGACCCGCGGGAGGTCTGAGCCCGCTCAGCCCACCGTCGTCAGCAGCTGCGTGGCGCGGGTGAGCACGACGTACAGCGTGGCGCGGCCGGTCGCGGACTCGTCCTCGATCTCCTGCGGGCGCACGACCACGATGCCGTCGAACTCCAGGCCCTTGGTGTCGAGGCCGGTCAGCACGACCACCCGATCCTCCCCCGACGGGGTGACCGAGGAGTCGACCGCGGCGCGGGCGCCGGCGGCGTCCTCGGCGAACTCGGGCCAGGACGCCAGCCAGGCGTTGACCTCGGAGCGGCGGGCGACGGGCACCACGATGCCCACGGTGCCGGCGACGCGGCCGGCGATGTCGAGGACCGCCTCCCGGGTCGCGCTCTCGAGGTCGCCGCCGTCGGGGAGGACCCGCGGCTCCTCACCGGTACGACGCACGGCGTCGGGCAGGTCGGCGTCCAGGCCCACCCGCTCGGCGTACGCCGCCGCGTGGGCGTAGATCTCCGCGGAGTTGCGGTAGTTCGTCGACAGGTGGAACTCGTGCACCTGCTTGCGCTCCAGGGCCGCGGCCCGGGCGGCGCGGGCCTCCGCGGGCAGCGGCCAGGAGGACTGGGCGGGGTCGCCGACGATGGTCCACGACGCGGTCCGCCCGCGCCGGCCCACCATCCGCCACTGCATCGGGGTGAGGTCCTGGGCCTCGTCGATGAGCACGTGGGCGTAGCCGTCGTCCTCGATGCTGCTGGTCGGCGGGCGCCACGAGGGGCCGGTGGCGAACTCGCGGTCGGAGGCGGTGATCAGCTCCTGCACGTTGACCGCACCCTCGATGAGGGCGAGCGGGTCGTCGCGCTCGTCGTCGGCCTTCTCCGGGACGTCGCCGAGGGCGTAGCGCAGCTCGTCGAGCAGCGGCACGTCCTCGATCGAGATCTGCGGGCTGATCGGACGCTGCGGGTCGAGGTGGCTCCAGGACTTGGCGAGCACGCGCTGCTCCTCGGCCGACAGCACGCCGTCGGCGACGCGGGCGAGGAAGTCGGGGTCGCGCAGCCAGCACAGCACGGTGGGTGCGTCCAGCGGCGGCCAGAAGGCGTGCGCGAAGTCCAGGAAGTCCTGGCGCCCCAGGATCTCCTCGTTGAACTTCTCCCGGCCCTGCTCGCGCCCGCGCTCGCCGCGCACCTGGCGCCACAGCGCGTCGAGCAGCGCGTGGGAGACCCGGGGGAGCTGCTTGTTGCGCAGGCCCTGGGACATCAGCTGCCGGCGGATCTGCCCGAGCCGGCCGCGGTCGAGGACCAGGCGGTCGTCGCGCCAGAAGACGCGGTACTCCCGCGGGCTGCCGGGCACCTGCTGCCGCGCGGTGCGCCGCATCACCTCCGCCATCCGCTCGGAGCCCTTGACGTCGGCGACGGCCGGCTCGTCGTGACGGGTGGCGCGCACGTCGTCGACGACCTCGCCGAGGCTGCGCAGGGCCACCGCGGTCTCGCCCAGCGAGGGCAGCACCCGCTCGATGTAGCGCATGAAGACGCCGGAGGGGCCCACGACGAGCACGCCACCGCGCTCGTAGCGCTGCCGGTCGGTGTAGAGGAGGTACGCCGCGCGGTGCAGGGCCACCACCGTCTTGCCGGTGCCGGGACCGCCGGAGATGCTGACGACGCCCTTGGAGGGTGCCCGGATCGCCTTGTCCTGCTCGGCCTGGATGGTCGCGACGATGGAGTGCATGGAGCGGTCGCGCGCGCGGGAGAGCTGCGCCATCAGCGCGCCCTCGCCGACGATCGGCAGCTCGCGGCCCTGCTCCTCCGCGGCGCTGAGCGCGTCGGCGTCCAGCAGCTCGTCCTCGACGCCGACCACCCGGTGACCGGCGCTGCGCAGCACCCGGCGCCGGATGACGGACTGCGGCTCGGCCGCCGTGGCCTGGTAGAACACCGCGGCCGCGGGGGCCCGCCAGTCGATGAGGAGGGAGTCGCGGTTCTCGTCGCGCAGGCCGATCCGGCCGACGTACCGGGGCTCGGCGTCCAGCGCCGCGTCCATGTCGAGGCGACCGAAGACCAGGCCCTCCTGGGCCGCGTCGAGCTGGGCGATCCGCTTCGCGGCCTGGAAGACCATCGCGTCGCGCTCGACCAGGCCGCCCTCGTGGCCGAGGTGCGCCCGGGAGTGGCCTTCCTTCGCCAGCTGCTGCGCGGCCTCGCCGGCCAGCTCCAGCTGCTCGTAGACCCGGTCGACGAAGGCCTGCTCCGCCGCGACCTCACGCTCCGTCAGCTCGTCTGCCACTGACCCGATGCCCCTGCCGTCCGCTCGTGTTCCGATGCCGAGCGGGTTCCGCTCAGCAAGCAGTCAACTCTACAGGGCCAAGGCGGTGTCAGAATGGTGACAGGCATCGCAGCTAGGGGGGCTGATGAGTACGACGCCAGACGTGTCGACGACCCGCAAACCGAACCGCCGCGGCGTGGCGGCCCGGGAGCAGCTGCTGTCGACCGCGCTCCGACTCCTGGGCGACGGGCGGCCCGAGGCCGTCTCCATCAACCTGGTCGCCAAGGAGGCCGGGCTCAGCTGGGGCTCGGTGCAGAACCTGTTCGGCGACTCCGACGGCTTCTGGTCCACGGTCGTCGACCTCATCGTCGACGCCGGCCCGGACCTGTGGGCGGAGCCCGTCAGCGACACCGTCGCGGGCCGGGTCGCCGAGGTCACCGAGCTCTACCAGCGGGTGCTGACCTCGCCGCAGGGCGTTGCGGTGGAGACCATCCGGGCCGGGCTGCCGCGTCCGCGCGAGGTGCTCGCCGAGACCCATCCGCGCACGGCCGCCTCGCTCACCCTCTGCGACGAGCTGTGGGAGCGCGCGTTCCAGCGGTTCTTCGAGGGCCTCGGCGAGGGGTACGACGCCGAGCGGGGCCGCGACGTCGCCTCCGTGCTGCCGAGCGCCCTGCGCGGGCTGCGGATGGACCAGCTGTTCGGCACGGCCATCGACGTGGAGCGGGCCCGCCGGACGCTGGTGGCCTCGCTGACGTCGTACCTGGAGGGCTGAGGGGGTCCGGCCCCCGGCGCGGCTCACCGCAGCGCGCGCACCGGCGCGATCACCTCGGCCCCGAACCGGGCCACCCCGGCGAGCTTGTCCGCCAGCGGCGCGTCCTGCGCGCAGTAGTACATCCACGGCATCGTCATGGACATGGTGACGCCCCCGGCGGCGGCGCGGGCGAAGTCCTCGGGTCGCCACGCGTCCGTCAGCGCCGGTACGACGTCGAAGGGCTCCGCGAGGTCGCGGCCGGCCGCGGCACGCAGCTCCCGCAGGCGGCCGGCGATCGCGATCGCCTCGTCGACCGTCGCCATGTCGCCGACCCAGCCGTCGTGGCGGGCCGCGCGGCGCAGCGCGACGTCGGAGAGGCCACCGACCCAGACCGGGACCGGGCCGGGGGGCTCGGGCCTCATCGCGAGCCGCTCGCAGGAGTAGAACTCGCCGGCGAACTCCGTCCACCCCGGCTCCCACAGCGCGCGCATGAGGTCGAGCGCCTCGTCGGTGCGGCGGCCGCGGGTGCCGAAGTCCTGCTCCAGGAGCTCGAACTCCTCGCGGCACCAGCCCACGCCGACGCCCAGGGCGACCCGGCCGCCGGACAGGGCGGCGGCCGTACCGACGGCCTTGGCGACGACGAAGGGGTTGCGCATCGCGGCGACGTAGATGGAGGTGAAGAACTGCAGGCGGGAGGTCACCTGGCTGAGCGCCCCGACCGCGACCCACGGGTCGGGCCAATCGACGTCGGGCTCCCAGCGGCGCTCGCCGGTCGCGGTGTAGGGGTAGGGCGTCGCCACCGTCTCCAGGTCGACGACGTGGTCGGCGATGCTCAGCGCCCGGAAGCCGGCCTCCTCGGCCGCGCGGGCGAGCGGGACCAGCTCCTCGATCGGCTGGTAGGCGGTGACCATCGCGAAGTCCACGCGCTCACCCTAGTCAGCAAGTAGAACAGGTTCTAGCCTCAGCACGTGTTCCCGCACCTGCTCGCCCCCGGCCGGATCGGCTCGCTCGCGCTGCGCAACCGGATCGTCATGGCGCCGATGGAGACGATGTACGGCACCCCCGAGGGCCACCCCTCGGACCGGACCGTCGCGCACTTCGCCCGGCGGGCCGAGGGCGGTGCGGGGCTGCTCACCGTCGGCGCGACCGGGATCGACCCGCTGCACCCGGAGACGCCCGGCGGCCTGCAGATCGGCGCCGACGACGCCGTAGCCGCGCACCGCCGGCTGGTCGAGGCGGTGCACGCGCACGGCGCCCGGATCCAGCCGCAGATCGTGCACGCCGGACCCGACGGGCTGGGCCCGGAGATGTTCGGGGTCACCTCGCTCGGGCCCTCGGTCATCGGCTCCTACCTCACCGGGCGACCCTCGGCCGCCGCCACGAAGGAGCAGATCGGTGCGGTGCTCGACCTCTACCGAGCGGCGGTGGTGCGCATCCGGGAGGCGGGGTACGACGGCCTGGAGCTGCACGCCGCCCACGGCTACATGTTCCTGGGGTCCTTCCTGGCCCCGCAGCGCAACCGGCGCACCGACCGCTACCGCGGCACCTCGGTCGAGGGCCGGATCCGGGTGGTCCTCGAGGCGTTGGCCGCGATCCGGGCCGAGGTCGGTCCCGACTTCCCGGTGACGCTGCGGATCTCCGGCTACGAGCGGGTGGCCGGAGGCCGGTCGATCTCCGACACCGCCGCGATGGCACCGCTGCTGGTCGAGGCCGGCGTGGACGCCTTCCACGTCAGCGGCGGGGTGATCGACCGGCTGGTGACCGGGATGGTCAACGCCGCCGACGACGGCGACGGACTCAACGTCGGGGGCGCCGCGGCGGTGCGGGAGGCGGTCGACGTACCCGTGATCGCGGTCGGCCGGCTGCACGACCCGGCCCTCGCCGAGCGCGTCCTGGCCGAGGGACGCGCGGACTTCGTGGCGCTCGGCCGCCCGCTCCTGGCCGACCCGGACCTGCCGCGCAAGCTCGCCGGGTGGGGCGGCGGCGCGGCCCGGGTGCGGCGCTGCATCTCGTGCGAGAACTGCATCGACACCCTGGAGGAGAGGCTCGCCGCCGAGTGCGCCGTCAACGCCCGCACCGGCCACGACCTCGACCGGGTCGTGGTCCCGGCGGCCACGCCCCAGCGGGTCGTGGTGGTCGGCGGCGGGCCCGCGGGCCTGGAGACCGCCCGGCTCGCGCGCGACGCGGGGCACGAGGTGGTGCTGCTGGAGGCCGGCGACCGGCTGGGCGGCGCGCTGCACGACGCCTGCGCGGTGCACCCGGAGAACCGGCCCTACCTCGACTGGCTGCTCGGGGAGGTCGCCGGCACCGACACCCGGCTCGGCGTCACCGCCGACGCCGCGACCGTCCGCGCGCTGGCGCCCGACCTCGTGGTCGTCGCGACCGGCGGCCGCCTCGCCCTGCCGGACCTGCCCGGCGCGGACCTCCCGCACGTGGTGGCGGGCATCCACCCGGCACGGCTGCCGGAGGGGCGTCGGGTGGTCGTGGTGGGAGCCCGGATGGCGGCCGTCGAGGCGGCCGAGGTGCTGGCCCGCGACGGCCGGCTCGTCGCGCTGCTGCACCCCGGGCCCGAGATCGCGCCCGAGGCCGGCGCCAAGCGGCGCACCGAGCACATGGACCGGCTCGACCGGCTCGGCGTCACCGTCCACACCGGCTGCGCGGTCTCCGCGATCACCCCGACCGGGGTGCGCTGGACCCCCGCCCACGGCACGCCGCGGGAGCTGCCCGCGGACGCGGTCGTGCTCGCCGGCGAGGTCGTCGCCGACCCGGCGCCGGCCGAGGCCCTGGCGTCCGGGCTGCCCGGGGTCGACGTACGGGTGGTGGGAGAGGCGGCCGGGCTCGGTCTCATCCGGGGCGCGACCGCCTCCGCGGCCGACCTGGTGGCTGGCCTAGCCTCGTCGCCATGAGCACCGAGCTGCGCCGCGTCGCCGTCTTCTGCGCGTCCTCGCCCGGCAAGGACGAGCGCCTGGTCCGCACGGCGTACGACGTCGGGCAGGGGCTCGCCGAGCGCGGCCTCGGCCTGGTCTACGGCGCGGGCGGCAGCGGCCTCATGGGCGCGGTCGCCCAGGGTGCCCTCGACGCGGGCGGCGAGGTGATCGGGGTGATCCCGCGCAGCATGGTCGAGCGCGAGTGGGGCCGCGACGACCTGACCGAGGTGCACGTCGTGGAGACCATGCACGAGCGCAAGGCCCTGATGGCGGCGAAGGCCGACGCCTTCCTGTGCCTGCCCGGCGGGCTGGGCACGCTGGAGGAGATCATCGAGGTCTGGAGCTGGCGGCAGATCGGGTTCAACGACGACCCGGTCTGCTTCTACGACGTGGGCGGGTTCTGGCAGCCGCTGCTGGGCGCGCTGCAGGGGCTGGTCGACGCCGGCTTCCTGCGCCAGTCCGCGCTGGACGACGCGGTCGTCGCCGACGACCTCGACACCGCGCTCGCCGGGCTGGCGGCGCGGGTCAGGCCTTCTTCCGGCTGAGGAAGGCGGTCATCGCCTCCCGCGCCTCGTCGGAGCCGAACAGCCGCGCACTGAGCTCGACGAGCTCCTCGCCCTTGGTGTCGATGCGCTCCAGCAGCTCGGCGGCGAGCAGGCCCTTGGTCTCCCGCAGGCCCTGGGCGGCACCGGTCGCGATCCTCGCGACCACGTCGTCGACCTTCGCCTGCAGGTCCGCGGCGGGAACCGCGAAGGTGGCCAGGCCGTAGTCCGCCGCCTCGGCACCGGTGAAGACCTCGCCGCCGAGGGCGGTGAAGGCCGCCCCGCGCGGGGTCATCCGCGGGAACACGGTCAGCGAGATGACCGCGGGGGTGAGCCCGAGCTTCACCTCGGTGAGGGCGAAGGTCGCGTCCTCGGCGACCACCACCACGTCGGAGGCCGCGACGATGCCGATGCCGCCGGCGCGGGCCGCACCCTCGACGACGGTGACGACCGGCTTGCTCAGCGCCACGATCTGCCGCTGCAGCGCCACGATCGCCCGCGCCCCCTCCTGCATCGGCGTGGTGGCGGCCTCCGAGAGGTCCGCGCCGGAGCAGAACACCCGGCCCGAGGAGCGCAGCAGCACGACCCGCACGTCGGGCGCCGCGTCCGCGGTCGTCAGGTGGCCCACCAGCTCGGTGACGAGCTGGCGCGACAGTGCGTTGCGGTTGTGCGGGGAGTCGAGGGTGATCGTCGCGACGCCGTCGGCGACGTCGAGGTGGACGAGCTCCGCGGGTGCATCGGTCATGCGGGTCATCCTGCCGCACGACCGACCGGGTGGAGACCGGGTGCCCGGGGTTCGAAGGGGCTCGGGCACCCGGTCGTCGGGGGAGCACCGATGGCGGTGGACCGGTGTTCACCCGCAATGTGGCGATCCCCCGCGGACGCGTCAAGGACCGGGCCGCGAAGGGCGACAGACTGTCCGGACGCGCTCGCCCGCGACGGGGTCAGCCCTCGTGGATCGGCTGCTTGGGCAGCTTCTTGACCCGGGTGCGCTTGCGCCGCGCGGGGATCATCGAGCGCATCTCCTCCAGCTTGCCGAAGCACAGCAGCCGGTCCTCCGCCTCCAGCACGTGGTGCGGGAACGGGTTCGGGATCACCGCCGTGCCGCGGTGCAGGGTGAGCACGCTGATGTCGCGGTCGCGCAGGCCCGAGTCGCCGATGGACTTGCCCACCAGGTCGGCGTCGCTGTGCACGAGGAGCTCCGCCACGCCGTACCCGGTCGAGACGCTGAGCCGCTCACGCACGTCGATCTGCGGGAAGGCGACCTGGTTGTCGATGTAGTCGATGATCGCGCCGGCCACGTCCAGCTTGGTGGCCTGCTCGATGCCCTCCAGGCCCGGCGAGGAGTTCACCTCCATGACCAGCGGGCCCTCGTCGCCCTCCAGCATGTCGACGCCGGCGACCTTGAGGCCCATGATCTGGGCGGCCCGCACGGCCACCCGCTCGTACTCCGGGTCCAGCTCGACCCGCTCGACGCTCCCGCCGCGGTGCACGTTGGAGCGGAACTCGTCGCCCTGCGCGACCCGCCGCATCGCCGCGACCACCCGGTCGCCGACGACGAGCGCGCGGATGTCGCGGCCCTTGGACTCCTTGACGAAGCGCTGGATGAGCACCTGCTGCTTGGTGCTCTGCAGGGTCTCGATGATCGCCTCGGCGACCTTGATGTCGGGCGCCAGGATGACGCCGATGCCCTGGGTGCCCTCCAGCAGCTTGATGACGACCGGCGCGCCGCCGACCCGCTCGATCGCGGGGATCACGTCGGCCCGGTCGCGGACGAAGGTCGTCGCCGGCATGCCGATGTTGTGGCGGGAGAGGATCTGCGAGGCGCGCAGCTTGTCGCGGGAGTTCGAGATCCCGTTGGCGGTGTTCGGCGTGTAGACGTCCATCTGCTCGAACTGCCGCACTACCGCGGTGCCGAAGTAGGTGATCGAGTTGCCGATGCGCGGCAGCACGGCGTCGTAGTCCGAGAGCTGCTTGCCGCGGAACTGCAGGTCCGGCAGGTCCCCGGACAGGTCGATGCCGAACCGTAGGGTGTTGAGCACCTTGACCTCGTGCCCCCGGTCGAGGGCGGCGGTGCGGAGGCGCTGGGTGCTGTAGGACCGCGGTGCGCGGGAGAGGATCGCGAGCTTCATTCCCGACCTGATTGGATTGCTGGCGTGGTGAGCCCCCATTCAAGCAGCCCGCCGGTCGTCGCCGGCTGGCGAGAGTGGGTGCGCCTGCCGGGGCTCGGCGTCGGACCGGTCAAGGCCAAGCTCGACACCGGCGCGCGCACCTCCGCGCTGCACGCCTTCGACCTCGAGTCCTTCGAGCGCGACGGCAGCGACTGGGTCCGGTTCTCCGTGCACCCCTGGCAGCGCTCCGCCGACGACGCCGTCCTCGTCGAGTGCCCCGTCCACGACCGGCGGGTCGTCCGCAGCTCCACCGGGCACACCCAGGAGCGCTTCGTCGTGCTCACCGAGCTGGAGCTGCTCGGCCACACCGTCACCACCGAGGTCACCCTGACCCGCCGCGACGAGATGGGCTTCCGGATGCTCATCGGCCGCGAGGCGCTGCGGCAGGGCTTCGTCGTCGACTCCGGCCGCTCGTACGTCGGCGGGCGGCCACCGCGGCGCGTGCGCCGCAAGAACCGGGGGGTGGTCCGCGGTGCCCCGTGAGTCCTTCGCCATCGGCAGCGTCCGGGTCCGCGCCGGGTCCACCAAGGAGGTCGAGCTGCCGATCACCCGCCTGGTCACCGGCGGCGACGTCAGCCTGCCCGTCCGCGTCGTCCACGGCCGCGAGGACGGGCCCACCGTGTGGGTCAACGCCGCGATCCACGGCGACGAGGTGCTCGGCGTGGAGGTGATCAGGCAGGTGATGGCGACGCTGTCGGCCCGGACGTTCCGGGGCACCCTGGTCGCCGTACCGGTGGTGAACGTGCTCGGCTTCATGACCGGGGACCGCTACCTGCCCGACCGTCGCGACCTCAACCGCTCCTTCCCCGGCTCGGCTCGCGGGTCGCTGGCCAGCCGGATCGCGCACCTGTTCATGACCGAGGTCGTCGGCAAGTGCGACGTCGGTCTCGACCTGCACACCGCCGCCGACCGGCGCGCCAACCTTCCGCAGATCCGCGCCGACCTCGACGACCCGCGCACCCGCGAGCTCGCCGAGGCCTTCGGCGCACCGGTGATGCTGCACGCCCGGCTGCGCGACGGCTCGCTGCGCCAGGCGGCGCGGGACCGCGGGGCGACGGTGCTGCTCTACGAGGCCGGGGAGGCGCTGCGCTTCGACGAGGACGCGATCGCCGTCGGCGTGCGCGGCGTACGACGGGTGCTCGCCTCGCTCGGCATGGTCGAGGCCGACCCGGTGCCCGACGACACCGCGCCCCTCGACGTCGTCGAGTCCCGCGCCAGCAGCTGGGTGCGCGCCCGCGGCACCGGCATCCTCCACCTCGACGTGCACCTCGGCGAGTGGGTCGAGGCCGGCCAGCGCCTCGGCGGGCTCTCCGACACCTTCGGCCGCCGGGTGCGCCTGGTGCACGCCGACCGTGCTGGCATCGTGATCGGGCTGACCCGGGCGCCGATCGTCAACGCCGGCGACGCGCTGGTCCACGTCGCGACACCGGTCTGAGGACGCCGCCAACCGGACGCGGGGGCTCACGCGTCTGTGCTGGCATGAAGACCTCACTCGCCTCCGCCCTGCTCGTCCCGCTCGTCGTCCTCGCCGGGTGCGGCCAGGACCACCCGGCCCCGGTGTCGGCCGTCGGCACGGCTCCGACCACTGCCTCGACCGCGCCGGTGGTCGAGGGACCGGCGGACCTCGTCGACCACTTCGCCGAGCTGGAGGTGGCGACACTGGCACCGGGGGCAGGTGCGACCGCCACCGACGGCACCGGGATCGAGGCGACCCTGCGCACCCGGGGCGGCCGGCACGTGCTGGAGGTGCGCAACGGTGCGGACGTCACCGCGACCCCGCTCGCGCGGGACTCCGACACGCCGTACCTGCTCGACGTGCAGCTCGAGCTCGGCCAGGCCGGCGCCGGCTGGGTGGTCGGCCGCGAGGGGGGCGACGCGACCCGGTTGCAGGTGTTCGTCATCCGCGGCGGGCGCCTGGTCGCCGCCGCACCCACGGCCGGCGACCCGCCCCTCGGCGGCGGGTTCACCGAGGACGGGCGGACGCGGCGGACGTGGTTCACCGCGGCGGGGCGGATGTTCACCGAGGTCGCCACCGGCCGGACCGGCCGGTTCCGGCTGTACGGCTGGGCCGTCAGCGGCCCCGGCGAGGGCGGTGGCGCGGACGACCTGCGGCCGCGCCTGGTCGCCGAGGACCTCGGTCCGGTCTGCGTGACCACCGACGCCGAGCGCACCCGCGTGCGGCACTGCTAGTCCGTCGCACCTGACGAATCTGTCGTGAATTCGGGGGAATCACGACAGATTCGTCAGGTACGACGCGGGCGGAGCCCCATCCGGAAGCGGCCTCGCACCGAATCATCTCCATGAAGGCACGACTGCTCTGGGCCTGGTACGGCGTCCTCGCGACCCTCGTCGGCATCGGGCTGGCCCACCTGGTGGCCGCCCTCACCGACCCCTCCTCCTCGCCGGTCCTCGCGGTCGGGTCCACCGTCATCGACCTGACGCCGACGCCGATGAAGGAGTGGGCGATCCGGCAGTTCGGCAGCGCCGACAAGACCATCCTCGTCGGCTCGGTGATGCTCGGGGTGCTGCTGCTCGCGGCCCTGGCCGGCGTGCTGGCCCGGCGCCGGCTCCCCGCAGGGATGGCGTTGCTCGCCGTCCTCGTGGTGGTCGCCGCCGGTGCGGTGCTGACCCGTCCGAGCACCGAGCCGGTCGACCTGCTGCCGAGCGTGGTGGCCCTGGTCGTCGGACCGCTCGCGCTGCGCCTGCTCGCGACCACCGACCACCGCGCGCACACCGACGGCAGCCGCCGCACCGTGCTGGTCGTGGTGGCCGCCCTCTCCGCGACCGCCCTCGCCGGCGGCGTCGCGGGGCGGCTGATCTCCTCGATCAAGCGCCGCCCCGAGGACATCACGCTGCCCAAGCCCGCCGACCCGGCGCCGCCCCTGCCGCGCGGGCTGGACGACCAGGTCCCCGGCATCACGCCCTTCCAGACGCCGAACCGGAAGTTCTACCGGGTCGACACCCGCCTCGACGTCCCCGTCGTCGACAGCGAGGACTGGACGCTCACCATCGACGGCGACGTCGAGCGCGAGGTCACGCTCACCTTCGACGACCTGCTGAAGATGCCGATGATCGAGCGGCACATCACGCTGACCTGCGTCAGCAACAGCGTCGGCGGCCCGTACGTCGGCGCGGCCCGCTGGCTCGGCGTCCCCCTCAAGGACGTCCTGGACCTCGCCGGGCTGAAGGGCACGAAGGCCGACCAGATCCTGTCCACCGACTTCGACGGGATGACGATCAGCACCCCGCTCGACCTCGCGACCGACGGCCGCGACGCGATGCTCGCCGTCGGGATGAACGGCTCCGCGCTGCCGCGCGAGCACGGCTTCCCCGTGCGGATGGTGATCCCCGGTCTCTACGGCTTCATCAGTGCGACCAAGTGGGTCACCCGGCTCACCCTGACGACGTACGACGACCAGAAGGCCTACTGGACCGAGCGGAAGTGGGCGACCGACGCCCCGATCAAGATCTCCTCGCGCATCGACACCCCGAAGGCACTGGCCCAGCTCGACGCGGGCGAGGTCGTCATCGGCGGAGTCGCGTGGGCCCAGGAGCGCGACGGCATCGCGAAGGTGCAGGTCCGCATCGACGGCGGCGGCTGGGAGGACGCCCAGCTCGGGCCGGACGGCGGCGACGACTACTGGCGCCAGTGGTTCCACCGCTGGGACGCCTCCTCCGGGTCCCACCGGATCGCCGTGCGCGCCGTCGCCGGCAACGGCGAGGCGCAGACCGCCGTGCGTGCCGAGCCCTTCCCCGACGGCGCCAGCGGGCTGCAGGAGCTCCTCGTCAACGTCGCCTGAAAATCCCCGGAAATCGTCCCATCCGCCCGGACGGGCACACCGAATCATCTACAGACACCCTCTACGGAAGGCATCACCATGAAGCTGCAGAACCTCCGCCGCACCGCTGGCGCCGCCACCGCTGTGCTCGCCCTGTCCGTCACCCTGGCCGCCTGTGGCGAGGACGACACCAAGGCGAACGACTCGGACAACAGCTCCGACACCAGCTCCGACACGATGAGCGACAGCAGCGAGGCGCAGGGCGCCGCGGCCGACACCTTCGGCCCGGGCTGCTCCAAGATCCCGACCTCCGGCGCCGGCTCCTTCGACGGCATGGTCAAGGACCCGGTCGCGACCGCCGCCAGCAACAACCCGCTGCTGAGCACCCTGGTCACCGCCGTCGGCGCCATCGACGGCCTCGGCGACACCCTCAACGGCGCCGCGGCGCTGACCGTCTTCGCGCCGTACAACGACGCGTTCGCCGAGATCCCGGAGAAGGACCTCAACGGCCTGGTCGAGGGTGGCAAGAAGGACGGCGACAAGAGCGCCCTCTACGGCATCCTCGCCCACCACGTGCTCGGCGAGAACGACAAGGCCGACGCCGTCACCGGTGAGAAGACCACGCTCAAGGGCGACACCCTGACCGTCTCGGGTGACCCGGAGTCGGGTATGACCGTGACCGACGGCACCGTCACGGCGAACGTCCTGTGTGGCAACATCCCCACCGCGAACGCGACCGTCTACGTGATCGACAAGGTGCTGACCGGGGTCAAGTGACCCCTCGTCAGCGAGAGCAGAACGCGGAAGGATCGTCTCCATGGATCCGGTCCACGGCGACCCGGGCGGCGCCCCCCTCGTGGGGGCGCCGTCCGGCGCTGACCCCGATCTCGGTGCCCTGCTGAACCGCTCGGCCCGAGGAGACACCGCCGCCTTCGCCCAGCTGTACGACGCCACGGCGCCCCGCCTGCACGGGCTGGTGCTCCGGGTGGTGCGGGACCGGGCCCAGGCCGAGGAGGTCACCCAGGAGGTGTTCCTCGAGGTCTGGCGCCAGGCCAGCCGCTACGACGCCACCCGGGGCAGCGCCCTGGCGTGGCTGATGACCATCGGCCACCGCAAGGCGGTCGACCGGGTCCGCAGTGCCGAGGCCGCGGCCCGTCGCGACCTCACCTACCAGCAGGGCAACCAGTCGGTGCCGCACGACGAGACGGCCGAGGCGGCCCACGCCTCGCTCGAGGCCCGTCGGGTGCGCACCGCACTCACCCAGCTCACCGACGTCCAGCGCGAAGCCATCGAGCTGGCGTACTTCGGCGGCTACACGCACACGGAGGTGGCCGCCCTCCTCGACCTACCGGTCGGGACAGCGAAGACCAGGATCCGCGACGGCCTCATCAGGCTGCGCGACACGATCGGAGTAGGACGATGACCGATCTCGACCATGCCCTGTCCGGCGCGTACGCCGTGGACGCCCTCGACGCCGAGGAGCGGGCCCGGTTCGAGGCGCACCTGCGCCAGTGCCCGGACTGCCAGGAGGAGGTGGCGAGCCTCCAGGAGGCCGCCGCCCTGCTGAGCACCGAGCCGGTCGAGCCGCCCGCCGCCGTACGGGATGCCGTGCTGGCGGGCATCCAGAGCATCCGGCCGCTGCCGCCCGTCGTGCAGGAGGTCGCCCCCGTCGACGAGCTCGCCGAGCGGCGCCGCCGCCGCGGCCTCGTGCACCGGCTCACCCGCACCCCGCTGCTCGTGGCCGCCTCGGTGGTCCTGCTGCTCGCCGTCGGCACCGCCCTGGTGCGCCCGTGGGCGGGCGAGGAGCGGATCGCTCCCCCGACCGCCGCGCAGCGGATCCTCGCCGCCGCCGACGCGACGAAGGTCGCCAAGGGCTTCCCCGACGGCTCGAAGGCCACCGTCGTGCTCTCCCGCAGCGAGGGCAAGGCCCTCATCCAGACCGAGCACATGGCGCTCGCGCCGCAGGGCAAGGACTACCAGCTGTGGCTGCAGTCGCCCGCCGGCAAGATGGTCCCCGCCGGGATCATGCCCGACGACCCGGACGCGTCCTACGTGCTCACCGGCGACGCCGCGACCGCGACCGGGGTCGGCATCACCGTCGAGCCCGACGGCGGCTCCGACCAGCCGACCAGCCCGCCGATCGCACTCTTCCCGCTGGAGGCGTGATGAGCGCACCCAGTCCACGGCGGGTCGCCGTGGTCGGGTCCGGCGTGGCCGGGCTGACCGCTGCCTACGTCGCCTCCCGGTCCGCCCAGGTGACCCTGATCGAGGCCGACGACCGGCTCGGCGGCCACGCCGACACCCACGACGTGCGCGACCCCTCGGGTCGCGCGCTGCGCATCGACAGCGGCTTCATCGTCCACAACCGGCGCACCTACCCGGTGCTGCTGCGGCTCTTCGAGGAGCTCGGCGTCCCGACCCAGGAGTCGGAGATGTCGATGTCGATCAGCGACCAGGGCACCGGCCTGGAGTGGGCCGGGGCGCTCGGCCGGCGCGGGGTCTTCCCGCGCGGCAGCGGCAACCACCGCGACCCGGCGTACCTGCGGATGCTGCGCGACATCCCGCGCTTCCACCGCCGGGCCCGGCGCCTGCTCGACGCCAGCACCGACCCGGCCGGCGATCCCACGACGCTGGGGGCCTTCCTCGAGGAGGGCGGCTTCTCGCCGTACTTCCGCCGGCACTTCATGGAGCCGCTCGTCGCGGCCGTGTGGTCCTGCGACCCCGACACGGCGCTGGACTACCCGGCGGCGTACCTGTTCTCGTTCCTCGCGCACCACGGGATGCTCCAGGTCTTCGGCTCGCCGACCTGGCGCACCGTCACCGGCGGCTCGCGGACCTACGTCGACGCCCTCGCCGCCGCGCTCCGGGGGAGTGGCGGCGAGGTGCGGACGGGCACCCCGGTGCTCGGCATCCGCGAGCTCGGCGAGGGAGTGGAGGTGACGACGTCCGCCGGCCCGGAGCAGTACGACGCGGTCGTCGTCGCCACCCACCCCGACCAGGCGCTGCGCCTGCTCACCGAGCCCACCGCCGCGCAGCGCGAGGTGCTGGCCGCGATCCCCTACAGCAGCAACACCGCGCTGCTGCACACCGACACCCGGCTGCTCCCCGGCGCGGCCGACGCCTCGGCGTCGTGGAACTTCCGCCGCCCGGCCGAGCCGCGGGCGCAGGTGCTCGTCACCTACGACATGACCCGCCTGCAGCGGCTGCCCACCGACACCCGCTACCTGGTCACCCTCGGCGGCGAGCACCTCGTCGACCCGGACAGCGTGCTGGTGCGCCGCGAGTACGCCCACCCGCTCTACACCCCCGCGTCGGTGGCCGCGCAGCGCCGGCTGCCGGAGATCGACTCCGACCGGCTGGTCTTCGCCGGCGCCTACCACGGGTGGGGGTTCCACGAGGACGGCGCGCGCTCGGGCCTGCGGGCCGCCGAGCGGCTCGGCCTGGGCTGGGACACGCCCGTGCACGAGCGGCCGGCCGCCGCGTCGTACCGCACGACGCTGGTGCACCAGCGGCGCGAACCCGTCGAGAACCGCTTCGAGCACGCCACCCGGACCTGGGTGGTCGACCTCGACCGGGTCGACGCCGACGGCCGCGTGCCGGGCGGACGGGGCCGGTTCCTCGGCCGCGACCACTTCGCCGGCGAGACCGCGAGCGTGCGCGAGGGACTCGACCGCTTCCTCGACGCCCACGGCATCGACCTGCGGGGCGGCCGGGCGTTCATGGCCGCACAGCCGCGGGTGCTCGGGCACTGCTTCAACCCGATCAGCGTGCACTGGGTGTGGGCCGACCCGCACGCCGCGGGACGGCCCGACGCGACCGTCGTCGAGGTGCACAACACCTACGGCGACCGGCACACCTACCTGCTCGACGCCGACGAGGCCGGGAGGGGACGCGTCGACAAGGCGTTGTACGTCTCGCCCTTCCACGGCACGGACGGCCACTACGAGGTGGTCGCACCGCCGCCCGACCCGGCGACCGGACGGCTGCGGCTGTCCGTGCGCCTGGTCACCGCGGACGGTGCGCGCTTCGACGCCGGGCTCACCGGCACCCCGGCCCCGGCACCGCTCGTGCCGCTGGCCGGCATCCGGGGGGCGCTGCTGATCCGCGCCCACGGCATCGCCCTGTGGGCCCGCCGCCTGCCGGTGCAGCCCCGCCCCGAGCACATCTCGGAGCACACCCCCGCGCACACCCCCGCGCAGTCCCCGCAGTCACCCAGCCCCGACCGGGAAGGCAGCCTCCGATGACCGTCACCAAGGGTCCCGACGTCCACACCTGGCCCGACCTCCACCCGGCCCCCTCCGGCGGGGTGGCGGCCCGGATCGCGGAGTGGCTGTTCCGTTCGGCCATCGGCCGTCTCGACGTCACCGTCCGGCTCCGTGGGGGAGCCGGGCGGGAGGACGAGGTGATCGGCCGCGGCGGGCCCGCGATCGTGGTGCACCGCCCGGCCGAGCTCTTCGCCCGGATCGGCCGGGACCAGCTCATCGGCTTCGGCGAGGCCTACATGACCGGCGCCTGGGCCGAGGACGGCGTCCCCGGCGACGGCGTGCTCGGGGACTTCCTCACCGTCCTGGCCGCCGAGATGACGAGCCTGGTCCCCGAGCCGCTGCAGCGGCTGCGGGCGTTCGTGGTGCCGCGGCTGCCCCGCAACCAGCGGGGCACGCAGGAGAACACCCAGGCCAACGTCGCGCACCACTACGACCTGTCGAACGAGCTGTTCGCGGCCTTCCTCGACCCGACCCTGTCGTACTCCTCCGCGCTCTTCACCGACCCCGCCACGGCCGGCCCGGCCGACTTCGTCGAGGCACAGCACCGCAAGATCGACCGGCTGCTCGACCAGGCCGGCGTCGGCGAGGGCACCCGCCTGCTGGAGATCGGCACCGGCTGGGGCGAGCTGGCCGTCCGGGCCGCGGCCCGCGGCGCCCGGGTCCGCTCGATCACGCTCTCCGTCGAGCAGCAGCGGCTCGCGCAGGAACGCATCGCCGCCGCGGGGTACGCCGACCGGGTGGTCGTCGACCTGTGCGACTACCGGGCGCTGCTGGCCGAGCCCGGCGCGGCGTACGACGCGGTGGTCTCGGTGGAGATGATCGAGGCCGTCGGCGCGGAGTTCTGGCCGGCGTACTTCCGCACCCTGGACCACGTCCTGGTGCCGGGCGGCACGGTGGCGCTGCAGGCGATCACCCTGCCGCACGACCGGATGCTCGCGACCCGCTCGACGCACACCTTCATCACCAAGTACATCTTCCCCGGCGGCGCGTTGCCGTCGGTGCGGGCGATCGAGGAGGTCACCGCACGCCACACCCGCCTGCGGGTGAGCGACGACCTCGCCATCGGCCAGCACTACGCCACCACGCTGCGGCTGTGGGACGAGGCCTTCGTGGCCGCGGCCGAGGAGGTCACCGCACTCGGCTTCGACGCCACCTTCGCCCGGATGTGGCACTTCTACCTGGAGTACTGCCGCGCCGGCTTCGCGGCGGGCTACATCGACGACCACCAGCTCACCCTCACCAAGGAGGCGGTCCGATGACCGTGGAGACCCCTCCCGTCGCGGAGACCCTGGCCGAGGTGCTGCGCCCGTTCGTCGGCGGCGACCTGCCCGTGCGGCTGGTCGCCTGGGACGGCACGTACGCCGGCCCCGAGGGTGCGCCCGTCGTCGAGCTGCGCTCCCCCGACGCGCTGCGCCGGCTCCTGTGGCACCCCGGCGAGCTCGGTGCCGCGCAGGCCTACGTCACCGGCGAGCTGGAGGTGTGGGGCGACCTCGACCAGGCGCTCACCCATGCCTTCGCGGTCGCCCACGAGCGCGGGCTGTCCGGCCGGCGGCCCAGCCTGCGCGCCCTGACGGGAGCGGTGCGGACGGCCTTCGGACTGGACCTCATCGGCCGTCCGCCCGCTCCTCCCGCCACCCAGGCGCGGATCCGCGGGCGGCTGCACAGCAAGGACCGCGACCGCAGCGCGATCAGCCACCACTACGACACCTCGGCCGAGTTCTACGCCCACATCCTCGACCCCGAGACGATGGCGTACTCCTGCGGCTACCACACCTCGCCGTCCCAGCCGCTCGCCGAGGCGCAGCGCGCGAAGCTCGACCTGGTGTGCCGCAAGCTCGGCCTCGAGCCGGGCATGCGGGTCCTCGACGTGGGCTGCGGCTGGGGTTCGTTCTCGCTCTACGCCGCCGAGCACTACGGCGTCGAGGTCACCGGCGTGACGATCTCCGCCGAGCAGCAGGGCTACGCCTCGTCCGAGGCGCTGCGCCGCGGGCTGGCCGACCGGGTGGACATCCGGCTGCAGGACTACCGCGACGTCGAGGGCCTCTACGACGCCGTCGCCTCCCTGGAGATGGGCGAGCACGTCGGCGAGCGGAACTACCGCACGTACGCCGAGGTCCTCCACGACCGCGTCCGCCCCGGCGGCCGGGTGCTCGTCCAGCAGATGTCGCGCACCGGCAAGTGGCCCGGCGGCGGCCCGTTCATCGAGTCGTTCATCGCCCCCGACATGCACATGCGCCCGGTCGGCGAGACCGCCGACCTGCTGCAGTCCTCCGGCCTGGAGCTGCGCGACGTGCACGCCCTGCGCGAGCACTACGTGCTCACCGTCGCCGGGTGGCTGGAGCGCTTCGAGAAGAACATCGACGCCATCACCGAGCTCGTCGGCGAGGAGCTCGTCCGGGTCTGGCGGCTCTACCTCGTGGGCGGCTCGATGGCCTTCCGCGACGGGCGCATGGGCGTCGACCAGTTCCTCCTGGTGCGTCCCGGCGCCGACCACGGGCTGCCGTTGACCCGGACCTGGTGATGGGCCCCGTGCTCCTCGCGGTGGCGGCGGTCGTCGTCGTCGCCGCGCTCGTCATGACCGCCACCGCCCTGGTCGCCCGCCGGCAGGGCCGGGTCGCGGTCGTCGACGTCGCCTGGGGCCTGGGCTTCGTCGTCGCGGCGCTGGCCGCCGGCACGGTCGCACTGCTCGCCGGTGAGGGCGACGCCTGGCGGACCGTGGTCCTCGTGGGTCTCGTCGTGGTCTGGGGCGGACGGCTCGCCTGGCACATCGGGCGTCGTACCGCCGCCCACACCGACGAGGACCCCCGCTACGAGAAGGTCCTCGGCGGCCCGCTCCCCGAGGTCGGCATGGGCGTGGCCGTGCGCAAGGTGTTCGCCGTGCAGGCCGTCGCCCTCGCCTTCATCGCGCTGCCCGTCGCGGTCGGCGTCGCCACCGAGGTGCGCTGGTCCCCGCTGGTCGCCGTCGGTGCCGCACTGTGGCTCCTCGGCGTGGTCTTCGAGGCCGTCGGCGACGCCCAGCTGGCGTCGTACCGGGCCCGGCCGCGCGACCAGCGCCCGCAGGTGCTCGACACCGGGCTGTGGCGCTACACCCGCCACCCGAACTACTTCGGCGACGCCTGCGTGTGGTGGGGCATCTGGCTCGCCGGCGGGGTCGCGTCCGGCTGGGTGGCCGGCCTGGCGACCCTCCTCGCGCCCGTCGTGATGACCTACTTCCTCGTCTTCGCCACCGGCGCCCGGCTGCTGGAGCAGACGATGATGCAGCGCCCGGGCTACCCGGAGTACGCCGCGCGCACGTCCGGCTTCCTGCCGCTGCCGCCGCGTCGCTGAGCACTGCCTAGGCTGCTCGTCGTGAGCGCGCACGAGAACGAGGAGTACCTCCGGCTGGCCTCGGCCGACAACTTCCGCGACGTCGCCGGGCCCGGCTACGCCACCGCCGACGGCGGCCGCCTGCGTACCGGCGTCTTCTACCGCTCCAACGACCTCCGGCTCACCACCGAGGACCACGGACTGCTCGGTGCAGTGGGCCTGCGCGCCGTCATCGACCTCCGCTCCCCCACCGAGATCGCCCTGCACCCCGACCCCGAGGTCCCCGGCGCCGAGGCCCTGCACTTCGACGCCATCGGCATCCCCATGGAGCGGATAGCCGGGCTCACCTCGCGCACCGAGGCCGTCGCGATCATGGAGGAGGTCTACCGGGCCTTCGTCACCCACCCGAAGTCCCTCACCGCCTTCGGAGCCGTGCTCCGCCAGCTCGCCACCGGCGGGCCCCAGCTCTTCCACTGCTCCGCCGGCAAGGACCGCACCGGCTGGGTCGCCGCACTGCTCCTGCACGTCGCCGGCGTCGACGACGCCACCATCGAGGCCGACTACCTCCTCACCAACGCCCGCACCGCCGCCAGCCGCGCCCGCGCCGAGGCCGAGATCGCCCGCCACCTCGGGCCGGACGCCGTCGAGGTGTTCGAGCCCACCCTCGTCGTCGACGTGGGCTACCTGAGGGCCGCCGTCACGACGCTCGCGGACGTGTACGGCGACCGGTCGTCGTACCTGCGCGACGGGCTGGGGCTCGACGACGACGTGCTGGGGCGGTTGCGGGGGTTGCTGCGGGTGGACTGACGCGGCTGGGCTGGGCTGCGGCTGGGCTGCGGGCCGCAAGCGGACATGTAACTCAGTGTTCGGACCTCTACCCGGGCGCTCTTGCCTCTACCCGGGCGCTCTGACACGCCTTTCGGCGCACGAACACGGAGTTACATGCGGGCTCGGGCGTCGGGTCCGCTCAGCCCCGCCCGAGCGGACATGTAACTCAGTGTTCGGACCACTACCCGGGCGCTGTTGCCTCTACCCGGGCGCTGTGACACGCCTTTCGGCGCACGAACACGGAGTTACAAGGGCGCTCGGGCGCGCCTCAGACCGCCGGAGGCGGCGGCAGCTGGAACGGCTGCGTCGGCTCGTCGACGGCCTCGGCGCGCGGCGGCATGCCGGGCAGGTGCTGCTTGATGACCTTCTCGGTGCGGGGGTCGAGGACGATGTCGTGGGTGTCGCCGTCGCGGCCCTCGAAGCGGACGGCGACGGTCTCGAAGCCCTTGTGGCGCTGCATCTGGGCGTACATGGCGTACGCCCGGCGGTCGGCCTCGGTGAGGTCGACGGAGTCGGTGAACGGCGTGAGCAGCGCCCGCGGCCACAACCGGCGGGCCAGGACGACGTTGACCTCGATGCCGAGGACGCCCATGACCGCGCCGATGTAGAGCAGGCCCATCAGGCCGAGGACGATCCCGAAGACGCCGGTCATGCTGTTGCGGTCGGCGCTGGCGACGACGTTGGTGACGTACGCCGTGCCGATCCACTGCAGGAACTGCCACAGCACCGCGATGGTGAACCCGCCCGGCGCGGCCCGTACGACGTTGGCGTGGATGGCTCGCGCGGCGGCCATCCGCAGCAGGACGGTCATCGCGAAGCCGAGGATGAGCACGGTCAGCAGGCGGACCAGCCAGTGGAACCAGGCGTGCTGGGACAGCTCGCCGACGAGGCGGGTCTCGGTGAGCACGGCCGAGCCGATGGAGATGGTGAAGATGATGGTGCCGGCGACGGCCAGGATGAAGAGGCTGTTGACCCGGGTCATCACCGGGTGGGGGCGGCTGTTGCGCGGGACCGCCCAGGCGGCCGACTGGACGTTCTGCAGCGCGAGGCCGAGCCCGAGCGCGCCGTACAGCGCCGTCAGGGAGCCGACCACGATGCCGCCGGTCGAGCCCTTGATGCCACCGGGCCTGCCGAGCGTGTCGCCGATGATCGGGAACTGGCCGAGCGCGGAGTCGAGCACCTGCTCCTGCAGCCGCGGGTTGCCGTCGAGGATGAAGCCGAGGATCGAGGTGGCGAGCAGCAGCAGCGGGAAGATCGACAGGAACGCGTAGAACGTCAGGATCGCCGCGAGGTAGTTGCCCTGGTCGTCGAAGAACTTGTAGAAGACCGCCAACGGGAAGCCGAACACCGAGTGGCGGCGCTGCCCACGATCGATGTCTCCGACGACTCCCACAGGCGCAACCTATGACATCGGGTACGACGACCAGCGGACCACCGCCCGAAACCGGCTCAGGCGAGCAGCGCGGCGATGAGGATCGCGACCGGTGCGGACGCCAGGGTGGTGACGAAGATGGCGTCGCGCGCGAGCAGCGTCCCGCGCTCGTAGCGGGTCGCGATGACGAACACGTTCTGCGCGGTCGGCAGCGCGGAGAGCAGGGTGACGGCGAACAGGTCGTGTCCCTCCAGGCCCACCGCGAACCGCCCGACGACGTACGCCGCCACCGGCTGCACCACCATCTTCAGCAGCGACACCGCGGCCAGCACCCGCGGCTCGACCCCGCGCCCGGGCAGCGGGCCGAGGCGCAGCGCGACGCCGTAGGCGAGGAGCATGGCGGGCACCGCCATCCCCCCGACCAGCTCCAGCGGCGCGTGCACGGCGCGCGGCAGGTCGGTGTCGGTGAGCGCGAGGGCGAGGCCGAGGAAGGACGCGATCGTCAGCGGGTTGGTGACCGGACGCGACAGGATCTTGCCGACCGACGGCCGCTGCGGGCTCGTGACCACGTCGAGCACGGTCAGCGCGAGCGGCTGGAGGAAGAGCAGCTGCATCATCAGCGCGGGCACCACGAGCGCCGCGTCGCCGAGGGCGTACGCCGCGATGGGGATGCCGAGGTTGCCCGCGTTGACGTACGCCGAGCACAGCGTCGCGACCACCGTGGTCCCCGGGTCCCGACGGCGCGCCACCGCGACGGCGACCAGCAGGCCGCCGCTGACCACCACGCCCGCCGCGGTCGCGACCAGCGGCCCCGACAGCACCCGGGTGGGGTCGGAGTCCTCGAGCACGGTGACGAGCAGCGCCGGGCTGGCGAGGTAGAAGGAGGTCAGCGACAGGCTGCGCTGGCCCTTGAGGTCGATGATGCCGAGGTGCGCGAGCAGGGCACCGAGGGCGATCACGATCGCGATCGTCGCGAAGCCTTCGAGCACACCACCCACGCGACGATCCCATCACTGCGCGCCCGGCCGCCCCGCGTCGGGGCCCCGTCGGCCTCAGGCGGTCCGCACGCGGAAGCCCCGGGTCGCGGCAGCGGCGTAGTGGTAGCGACTGCGCGTGGTGGCCGAGGCGAAGTCGAGCACCCCGCCGACGTCGGCGCGGAAGAGCATCTCCCAGCGCCCGGACCCCTGGTCGGCGTACGCCGTGACCTGGCTGCCGCGCACCGACAGGCCGAGTCGCGCGCCGGGCCGGGACAGGTCGAGGGTGCCGTCGAGCCCGGTCAGCGGCTCGGCGCCTTGGGTGATCAGCCGGCCGCGGTGGCGCAGCTCCCAGCGGATCCCGCGGTGGCGGTGGTCGTAGCGCACGGCCAGCAGGTTGTCGGCGTCCTGCACCACCCCGAGGCGGACGGCCCGGCGCCCGGCGGCGATCAGCGGTGCGGTCTCGAGGGTGAGCGCGAACCGGCTGGAGGAGACGTGCTGGGCGCTGCGGCGCAGCCCACGCCCGGAGACGCCGCGGAAGCCGCTGAGCGACGCGGCGCGCGGGTAGTCCGCGGAGCTCGACGCGGGCGGGTAGAGGTCGAGCCGGTCGAGGTGTGCCGTGAGCAGCGCGGCCAGCCGGCGGCGGGTGGCGGGGGCCCGCTTCGCGATGTCGGTGGTCTCGGCCGGGTCGGCGACGAGGTCGAAGAGCTGGTCGCGCCCGTCCCGGAGGCGGCGGACCAGCTTGAACCCGCCCTGGCGCACGGCCGCGGACGGGTGCCAGGCGCCGATGTGGTGCGGGTAGGCCCAGAAGAGCGTGTCGCGCCCGCTGCCCTTGCGCCCGCGGATGACCGGGGTGAGGTCGACTCCGTCGACGCCCGCGGGGGCGCGGGTCCCGGCGAGGGCGGCGGCGGTCGGCAGCACGTCGATCGTGCTGGCCAGCTCCTCGGTCACCGTGCCGGCCGGGGCCTGCCCGGGCCACCAGGCGATGAGCGGCACCCTGATCCCGGCCTCGTAGAGCTCGCCCTTGCCGCCGCGCAGGGGCCGGTTCGCGGGCCGGTTCTGGCCGCCGTTGTCGCTGGTGACGAGCAGCAGCGTGTTGCGGGCGATCCCGAGCTCCTTGAGGGTGCGCACGATCCGGCCCACCTGGTCGTCGACGCTCTCGAGCATCGCGGCCAGGGCGGGGCGGGCACCGGCGTGGCCGGCGCCGGCCTTGGCGCGGTACTTCGCGAGCAGCCGCGACTTCGCGCTGAGCCGGGTGTGCACGGCGTAGTTGGAGACGTGGAGGAAGAACGGCTGGTTGCGGTGCCGGCGGATGAAGCCGACGGCCTCCTGGCCGAGCCTGTCGGTGAGGTACTCGTGGCTCGCGTGCTGCGGCAGTCCCGGCAGGTGGCGGTACGGGAAGAAGTAGTCGCCGCCGCCGATGTAGCGCTGCTCGGAGGCGATGACCTCGTCGAAGCCGTGGGCGTACGGGTTGCCGGGGCGCGAGCGGTAGTGACCGTGGTAGGTCTCGGTGAGGTGCCACTTGCCGATGAGGCCGGTCGTGTAGCCCCGCTTGTCGAGCACCGAGGCGATGCCGGGGATGCGCGGCGAGAGGTGCAGGTCGCTGGCCGCGCCCTCCCCGCGCAGGTAGTCGGTGATGCCGGTGCGTCCCGGGTAGCGCCCGGTCACCAGCGCGGCGCGGGTCGGCGAGCACAGCGGCGCCGCGGCGTAGGCCTGGGTGAAGCGGGTGCCGCCGCGCGCCAGCTGGTCGATGTGCGGGGTCTCGTTGAAGCGGTTCCCGTAGCAGCCCAGCTCGTCCCAGCCGAGGTCGTCGATCGAGACCACGATGACGTTGGGGCGGTCACGGGCCGGCCGGGTGAGCGCCGCCGGCGCCCCCGCACCGGCCACCTCGGTGGCCGCCCCGGCGAAGGGGACGAGGGCGGCCGCACCCCCCACCGCCGCTCCCTGCAGGACGGTACGGCGGGAGGGGAGCAGGTCATGCCGAGTCATAAGCCGAGATAGTACACAGACTTACTCGACTATAGGACAGGTGTCCCGCTCGGCGGCGGGAGGAACGAGCGACGCGCTCGCCACCCTGCGCCGCAAGTCGTCGGCCGACGCGGGGACGCCGAGCGACGCAGCGGAGGGAGCGAGGCACGAGCGACCGGAGCGGAGGAATCGGCGTTGCCGCGCGCCGACCGGCCTGCCGCCAGGCGGCCTCGACCCCCTCCGGCGGCAACGGCGCGCGCGGCAGCGCGGCGCGAGGAACGAGCGACGCGCTCGCCACCCTGCGCCGCAAGTCGTCGGCCGACGCGGGGACGCCGAGCGACGCAGCGGAGGGAGCGAGGCACGAGCGACCGGAGCGGAGGAATCGGCGTTGCCGCGCGCCGACCGGCCTGCCGCCAGGCGGCCTCGACCCCCTCCGGCGGCAACGGCGCGCGCGGCAGCGCGGCGCGAGGAACGAGCGACGCGCTCGCGCCCGACGACTCAGTACGACTTGGGCAGCCCCAGCGAGTGCATGGCGACGAAGTTCAGGATCATCTCCCGGCTGACGGGGGCGATCCGGCCCAGGCGGGCGGCGACGAGCATGTTGCCGAGGCCGTACTCCTGGGTGAGCCCGTTGCCGCCGTGGGTGTGGACGGCGACGTCGGTGGCGTTGCAGGCGACCTCGCCGGCGGCGTACTTCGCCATGTTGGCGTACTCACCCGCGGTGAAGTCGTCACCCGCGTCGTAGAGCGCCGCGGCCTTCTGCCACAGCAGGCGGGCCTGCTCCAGCTCGATCTTCACCTTGGCCAGCGGGTGCGCGATGCCCTGGTGCGCACCGATCGGCTGGTCCTTCCAGACCGAGCGCTCCTTGGCGTACGACGTGGCCCGCTCCAGTGCGTAGCGGGCCAGCCCGCACGACATCGCCGCGCCCATGATCCGCTCGGGGTTCAGGCCCGCGAAGAGCTGCCACAGGCCGCCGTCCTCGTCACCGACGAGGGCGTCGGCGGGCAGCCGGACGTCGTCGATGAAGAGGGTGAACTGCTTCTCGGGCGCCTGCCACGACATCGGGATCGGCTGCTTGGTGAAGCCCTCGGCGTCGGTGGGGACGACGAACAGGGCCGGCTTGAGCTTGCCGGTCTTGGCGTCCTCGGTGCGGGCCACGATGAGCACGGACTGCGCCTCGTCGACCCCGGAGATGAACGTCTTCTGGCCCCGGAGCACCCACCCGTCCCCGTCGCGGGTGGCGGTGGTGGTGATCTGGTGGGAGTTGGAGCCGGCGTCGGCCTCGGTGATGCCGAAGGCCATGAGCAGGGAGCCGTCGGCGATGGCGGGCAGCCAGCGCTGCTTCTGCTCCTCGGTGCCGCAGCGCGCGATGATCGAGCCGCAGATCGCCGGGGAGACGACCATCATCAGCAGCGGCGCACCGGCGGCGGCGGACTCCTCGAGGACCGCGGCCAGGTCGGCCATGCCGCCGCCCCCGCCGCCGTGCTCCTCGGGGATGTTGACGCCCAGGAAGCCGGCCTGGCCCATCTCGAGCCACATCTCGGTCATCTTGCCGCCCTCGCGGGCCTGCTTCTCCACGAACTCCCGGCCGTACTTGCCGGCCAGCTTCTGGACCGCCTCGCGCAGCGCCACGCGCTCGTCGGGCTCGGTGAACGTGCTCATCACTCCTCCTCCGAGACGGCCTCGGCCGGCTCGACGACGGCGAGCACGGTGCCCGCCTCGACCTGCTGCCCGGCAGTGGCCGAGAGCTCGGTGACGGTGCCGGCGTACGGCGCCGCGATGGTGTGCTGCATCTTCATGGCCTCCATCACGAGGATGGCCTGGCCCTCCTGGACGGTGTCGCCGACGGCGGCCCGCACGCTGATGACGCTGCCCGGCATCGGCGCGAGGAGCGAGCCCGCCGCGACCTGCGCCGACGGGTCGACGAAGCGCGGCTTGCGGCGCAGCGCGACGTGGCCGAGCGAGGACTCGACGTCGACCCGGTCGGTGTCGTCGGGGTCGACGAAGACCTCGAAGGTCCGGGCGACCCCGTCGACCTCGACCTCCACCCGGTCCGGGCCGGCGGCGGTGACCGTCACCGACTGCAGGTCGGCGGAGCGGAAGCCCCGGCCGCCGTACCAGCGGACGGGGAGCTCGTCGTCCCCGTGCAGGAAGGTCGTGACCTGCGGCGCCGCGACGACATTGCGCCACCCGGCGGGGATCGCGGCCTGCACCGGCCGGGCCAGCCGTGCCGACTCGGCCAGCGCGACGGCCGCCGCGAACGCCGACAGCTCGACGGTGCCCTCGCCGCCCGGCGCCGCCGCGAGCGCGGCCAGGTCGGCGGTGTCGAGCCAGGTGGTGTGCATCGTCGCGCCCACCAGCACCGGGTCGCGGAGCAGGTTGACGAGCAGGTCGCGGTTGGTGACCAGGCCGTGCAGGCGGGCCTTCGCGAGCGCACCGGCGAGCCGGCGCAGCGCCTGCTCGCGGGTCGGCGCGTGCACGATGACCTTGGCGATCATCGCGTCGTAGAAGGTGCCGATCTCCTCGCCGGAGCCGACGCCGGAGTCCAGCCGCACGCCGTACGACGACGGGCCCTCGAACTCGGACACGACACCCGGCACGTCGAACCGGCTGATCCGCCCGCTCTGCGGCTGGTAGTCGTGCGCCGGGTCCTCGGCGTAGAGGCGGACCTCGACGGCGTGCCCGTGCGGCGCCCCGACCTCGACGGCGGGCGAGTGGCCCTCGGCGACGGCGATCTGCAGCGCGACCAGGTCGACGCCGTAGACCGCCTCGGTGACGGGGTGCTCCACCTGGAGGCGGGTGTTCATCTCCAGGAAGTAGAAGCGGTCCTTGGCGGGGTCGTAGAGGAACTCCACCGTCCCGGCGCCGCGGTAGTCGATCGCCTCGGCCGCGGCCTTGGCCGCCTCGTGCAGGGCCTCCCGGGTCGACTCCGGCAGCGCGGGGGCGGGCGCCTCCTCGATCACCTTCTGGTGGCGGCGCTGGACCGAGCAGTCCCGCTCGCCGAACACGATGGTGCCGTCGGGGGTGCCGAGCACCTGGACCTCGATGTGGCGACCGCTCTCGACGTACGGCTCGACGAAGACGGTGCCGTCGCCGAAGGCCGACTCGGCCTCCGAGGACGCCTTCTCGATCTCCCCTGCCAGCGCGTCGAGCGCGCGGACGATCCGCATGCCGCGACCGCCGCCACCGGCGGAGGCCTTCACCAGCAGCGGCAGGTCGTCGGCACTCGCCGTGTCCGCGGTGAAGTTGCCGAGGACCGGCACACCGGCCGCCTCCATCAGCTTCTTGGACTCGATCTTCGAGCCCATCCGCTCGATGGAGGACGGGTCCGGGCCGACCCACGTCAGGCCCGCTTCGGCGACCTGGCGGGCGAAGGCGGCGTTCTCCGAGAGGAAGCCGTAGCCCGGGTGGATCGCGTCGGCTCCGGCCCTGCGGGCGGCCTCGATGACGAGGTCGCCGCGCAGGTAGGTCTCGGCGGGCGTGTTCCCCGGCAGCCGTACGGCGGCGTCCGCCTCCCGCACGAAGGGCATCCCGGCGTCGGCGTCGGAGTGCACCGCCACCGTCTCGATGCCGAGGTCGCGGCAGGTGCGGAAGACCCGGCGGGCGATCTCGCCGCGGTTGGCGACGAGCAGTCTGGTGATGGTCATGGGAGCGGCTCTCACATCCGGAAGACGCCGAAGTTCATGGCGCCCTCGATCGGCTGGTTGTCGATGACGGACAGGCAGATGCCCAGCACCGTCCGGGTGTCGCGCGGGTCGATGACCCCGTCGTCGTAGACCATCCCGGACAGCACGTAGGGCAGCGACTGCTCCTCGATCTGGGTCTCGACCATCTCCTTGATGGCCTGGAAGCCCTCGGCGTCGAAGACCTGGCCCTTCTTCTCGGCCGACTCCCGCGCCACGATCTCGAGCACGCCGGCGAGCTGCGCGGGACCCATGACCGACGACTTCGCCGACGGCCACGTGAAGAGGAACCGCGGGTCGTAGGCCCGCCCGTTCATGCCGTAGTTCCCCGCGCCGTACGACGCGCCCATGATCACCGTCAGGTGCGGGACCTTCGAGTTGGAGACCGCGTTGATCATCATCGCGCCGTGCTTGATGATGCCGCCCTGCTCGTACTCCGCGCCGACCATGTAGCCGGTCGTGTTGTGCAGGAAGAGCAGCGGGGTGTCCTTCTGGTTGGCGAGCTGGATGAACTGGGCGGCCTTCTGGGCCTCCTCGCTCATCAGCACGCCGCGCGCGTTGGCGAGGATGCCGATCGGGTGGCCGTGCAGCGTGGCCCAGCCGACGCAGAGCGCGGAGCCGTAGAGCGGCTTGAACTCGTCGAAGGCGACCTCGTTGTCGGCACTCGTGCCGTCGACGATGCGCAGGATCGCCTCGCGCGGGTCGAAGGGCTCCTTGAGGTCGGTCGGGATGAGGTCGAGCAGGTCCTCGGGGTCGAGGTCGGGCTCGGCGAAGGGTGCGGTCGGGACGTCGCCCCGCTTGCGCCAGTTGAGCCGGGCGACCGCACGGCGCGCGAGCCGGATGGCGTCGTGCTCGTCGACGGCGAGGAAGTCGGAGGAGCCCGAGACCCGCGAGTGCATCTCGGCGCCGCCGAGGGTCTCGTCGTCGGACTCCTCACCGGTCGCCATCTTCACCAGCGGTGGGCCGGCCAGGAACACCTTGGCCTGCTCCTTGACCATGATCACGTAGTCGCTCATGCCGGGGACGTAGGCGCCGCCCGCGGTCGAGTTGCCGAAGACCACCGAGATGGTGGGCTGCTTGCGGGCGCTGGACCGGGTCAGGTCGCGGAAGCCGCGCCCGCCGGGGATGAAGATCTCCTTCTGGGTGGGCAGGTCCGCGCCGCCCGACTCGGTGAGGTTGATCGAGGGGAGGAAGTTCTTCTCGGCGATCTCGGCCGCCCGGAAGGACTTCTTCAGCGACCACGGGTTGAGGGCGCCGCCCTTCACCGTCGGGTCGTTGGCGATGATCATGCACTCGACGCCCTCGACCACGCCGATGCCGGTGACGAGCGAGGCACCGACCGCGAAGTCGCTGCCCCAGCCGGCCAGCGGCATCAGCTCCAGGAACGCCGAGCCCTCGTCGACGAGCAGCTCGATGCGCTCGCGGGCGGTGAGCTTGCCGCGCTCCTTGTGACGGGCGATGTACTTGCCGCCGGCCTCGACGGCCTTGGCCTGCTCCGCGTGCAGCGCGTCGAGCTTGGCCTCCATGGCCGTACGCCGCGCCTGCTCCGGCGTCGCCGGCGCCTCGGTCTCGGTCGTGGTCACGCCTCGCTCACCTCTTCCAGCACCGCCTTCATCCTCTCCAGGGTCGTGCGCATGCCGCGCTCGTTGGTCTTGGCGCGCAGCCGGCCCAGCACCAGCCAGTAGCCGCGGATGTACCAGGCCGGGGTGAGCCGGAAGTACTCCGTCACGCTGGTGCCGCCGTTCTCCGGCTGCATCCGGTAGCCCCACGTGTTGATGGGGTTCGCGTCGAGACCGACGCCGAACTCGAACACCTCGTTCTCCACGCACCTCGTCACGGTGCAGGGCGTCCAGTAGACCGGGCCGACGCCGTTGCGCTTCACGTGTCCCTTGAAGCGCGCGCCCACCGCGGGGCCGGTCGCGCCGTGGGTCCACACCGCCTCGAACGTCTCCGGGGAGAACTCGCCGATCCGGGTCACGTCGCTGACCAGCGCCCAGACCTCCTCGACCGGCGCCTTCATGTGCACCGTCACCTCGCCGCCCAGCGGCTTGATCAGGCCCATCAGTCCGCGTACCCGAGCAGTCGGGCGGCCAGGTCGGTCAGCACCTCCGTGGCACCACCGCCGATCGGCAGCAGGCGGACGTCGCGGTAGTGCCGCTCGACCTCGGACTCGCGCATGTAGCCCATCCCGCCGTGCAGCTGCACGGCCTGGTCGGCCACCCACACGGCCGTGTCGACGGCGGTCTGCTTCGCCAGGCACGCCTCGGCGATGACGGACTCCCCGGCGACGTACCGGCGGGCGACCTCGAGGGTGTAGCTGCGGGCCACCGCGACCTGGCGGTGCATCTCGGTGAGCTTCGCGCGCACGACCTGGTTCTTGGTGAGCGGCTTGCCGAAGGTCTCCCGGGTGCGGCAGTGGTCGAGGGTGAGGTTGAGGCAGCGCAGCGCGTGGCCGTAGCCCATCAGGGCCAGCCAGATCCGCTCGGTGACGAACTGGTCGGCGATGTAGTAGAAGCCGTGGTTCTCCTCGCCGACGAGGTTGCCGACCGGGACGCGCACGTCCTCGTAGGTCAGCTCCCCGGTGTCGGAGGCCAGCCAGCCCATCTTGTCGAGCTTGCGGGACACGCTGAACCCCGGCGTCCCCTTCGGTACGACGATCAGCGAGATGCCGTGCGCCCCCTCGCCGCCGGTGCGGCAGGCGGTCGTGACGAAGTCGCCGCGGACGGAGGAGGTGATGAACATCTTCGCGCCGTTGATCACCCAGTGGTCGCCGTCGCGCACCGCCCTGGTCGTGATGCCCGCGACGTCGGAGCCGGTGCCCGGCTCGGTGATGCCGAGGGAGCCGATCATGTCGCCGGAGAGCACCGGGCGGACGTAGGCGTCGATCAGCTCCTTCGAGCCGTTCTGGACGATGTGCGGGATCGCGATGCCGTGGGTGAACGCGCTGGCCATGGCGCCGCCGGACCAGCCGGCCTCCATGAAGCCCTCCTGCAGCGCGCAGATGTCGAGGAGGTCGCCGCCGTCGCCGCCGACCTCCTCGGGGACGCCGACACCGAGCAGGCCCGCGTGCGCCAGCTTCTTCTGGAAGTCCCGCGGGATCTCGCCGTCGCGCTCCCACTGGTCGATCACCGGGGTGACCTCCCGCTTGGTGAACTCGATGGCGCTCTGCTTGAGCGCGCGCTGCTCGTCGCTCCAGCCGTGGTCGAAGGTGGTCATGAGACGAGGTCCTCCTGGATGTGGACGATGCGGCTGCGGACCCACTCGCCGAGGCCCTTGGCCTGGGGGTCGAACCGGGTGGACGCGGCGACGCCGTCGCCGAGCAGGCCGTGGATGACGACGTTGACGGCGCCGAGGTTCGGCAGCACGTAGACGTCGATGTCGAGGTCCTCGGCCTCGGGGACGAGCTCGCGGACCTTGCGGTCCTTGACGATCTTCGCGAGCCACTGGACGCGCGCCTCGTACTTCGGCGAGCCGTCGTTCTTCACCCACAGCCCGAGGTTGGCGTTGCCGCCCTTGTCGCCCGAGCGGGCGTGCACGAAGGTGCCCAGCGGCATCCGGCGGGTGATCGTGTCCGCCGGCGCGGGGTACGGCGAGGGGCGGGTCCCGAGCTTCGGGTCGAGCTCCTCGGGACCGGCGAACTCGGTGGGGTCGGCGATCACCTCCCGGGTGCCGTCGTGGTGGACGACCGTGTGCTCGACGGCGGCCCGGTCGACGTACTCGGGGCGGTAGATGCCGAACGGGCTGGGCTTCTGCGGCGGGGTGGTCATCGTGAAGCCGGGGTAGCTGGCCAGCGCGAGCTCGACGGCGGGCCCCGTGAACGGCTTGCCGAGCGGGCCGGCCTCGGGGTCCTTGCCGATGCAGCGCAGGATGACGGAGGCGCCCTCCTCGGTGTCGGAGTCACCCCCGCGGGCCGGCGTCTGGGTCCAGGTGACCTCGGCGGCGCGCAGCTGCGGGTCGAGCTGGCTGCGCAGCCAGTCGGCCTTGGCGTCGACGTCGAGGCCGGTGAGCACGAACTCCACCTGGTTGCGGTAGCCGCCGAGGGTGTTCACCGCGACCTTGAGCCGCTCCGGCGGCGGGGCACCGGTGACCCCGGTGATCTCGACCCGGTCGGCGTCCTGCTGGCGCAGCCGGACGGAGTCCAGCCGGGTGGTGACGTCGGGGTTGAGGTAGCGCGTGGACTGGATCTCGTAGAGCAGCTGCGCGGTGACGGTGTCGACGGTGACGGCGCCGCCGGTGCCGGCGTGCTTGGTGATGACGCTGCTGCCGTCGGCGGCGACCTCGGCGATCGGGAAGCCGAGCGGCTTGTCCATCGGGGCGCCGGCGCGGAACAGGTCGGCGAAGCCGGAGAAGTTCCCGCCGGTCGCCTGCGTGCCGCACTCGATGACGTGCCCGGCGACGACGGCACCGGCCAAGGCGTCGTAGTCGGTGGGCGTCCAGCCGTGGTGGGCGATCGCGGGACCGACGACGACGCTGGCGTCGGTCACGCGCCCGGTGACGACGACGTCGGCGCCACGGGTCAGGGCGGAGGCGATGCCGAAGGCCCCCAGGTAGGCGTTGGCGGTGAGCGCACCCTCGAAGAGCTGCGCTTCGCGCAGGTCGTCGCCCTCGACGTGGGCGACCTTGGCGTCGAGGCCCAGCTCGGCGGCGAGCTTCTGGACCTGGGTCGCCAGGCCGGACGGGTTGAGCCCGCCGGCGTTGGTGACGATCTTGACGCCCTTGTCGAGCGCCAGGCCGAGGGTGCCCTCGAGCTGGCGCAGGAAGGTGCGGGCGTAGCCGAGGTCGGCGTCGCGCAGGGTGTCCATGCCGAGGATCAGCATGGTCAGCTCCGCGAGGTAGTCGCCGGTGATCACGTCGACCTCGCCGCCCTCGAGCTGCTCGCGCAGCGCGGAGAGGCGGTCGCCGTAGAAGCCGCTGCAGTTGGCGATCCGCAGTGCTGCACTCTGGTCCGTCATCGGGGGTCCCTCCCGCCGCCGGCCGGTCCGGCGAACGCCTGCGCGATGGTCAGCCACTTCTCGGCGTCGTCACCGACCGCCTTCAAGCCGGTGTCGTCGCGGTGGATGCGCTGGGTGACGAGCTGGCAGAACTCGTAGGCGTCGCCGCTCACGCGCTGCGCGGCGTCCTCCGGTCCCCAGGTCCAGGTCTCCCCGCTCGGGGCGGTCAGCTCGACGCGGAACTCGTCGGCGGGCGCGTCCAGGCCGTTGTTGGCGAAGGCGAAGTTCCGGGTCCGCACGCCGATGTGGGCGACGTGGCGGATCCGGTCGGTGACCTCGGGGCGGACCCCGAGCGCGTCGTACACGTCGAGGGCGTGCGCCCACGTCTCCATGTAGCGCGCGGTCGCCATCGACGTCGGCGCCATGGGCGGGCCGAACCACGGCATCTTGAGGCCCTCGGGGTAGCCCTTCAGCGCCGCGACGAGCGCCGGGCGGGCGGCGTCCCAGCGGGCGAGCAGGCCGGCCGGCGGCTCCTGGCCGATCCGCAGCGCCTCGACGTCGACGAAGCCGGTCGGGTCCTCGATCGCCTGCAGCACGACCGCGTCCCACGCCTGCTTGCCCTCGTCGGTCAGCGCGCCGGCCGCGAGCACCGCGACCTCGTCGGTCCACAGCAGGTGCGCCACCGTGGTGGCGACGTCCCATCCCTGGGCCGGGGTGGCCGTGCGCCACGCCTCGTCGTCGAGGGGGGCAACAGCGGCGCGGAGCTGGTCGCCCTCGGCGGCCAGGTCGGCGAGCACGTCGTCGAGGACACTCATCGGTTCTCCTGGGAGTCGGCGGGATGCAGGGCCGCGTCGAGCGTGCGTGCCCACTGGGTGAGGATCCTGCGGCGACGACGGGCGTCGTCGCCGAGCGTGTTGGCGAGACCCAGGCCGCGGACCAGGTCGAGGGTCGCCTGGACCAGCTCGCGCGCGCCCGGCTGGGCCTCGTCGACCCCGAGCAGCTCGACGGTCAGCCGGTGCGTCTCGCGACCCACCCGCTGCTCGAGGGGAGCGACGGCCTGCAGGAGGGCCGGGTCCGTGCGCGCGGCCACCCACAGCTCCAGCGCGGCGGTGAACACCGGCGAGGCGAAGTGGTCGCCGAGCATCTCGATGATCGCCGCGGTCCGGTGCGGGCCCTGGGGCAGCCGCGCCACCGCGGCCTCCAGGTCCGAGCCGCGGATCTCGGTCAGGTGGGTGACGGCCGCGACGACCAGGTCGTTCTTGGTCGGGAAGTGGTGCAGCTGCGCGCCGCGGCTGACCCCGGCGCGCTCGGAGACGAGGGTGGTGGTCGTCCCGCTGAAGCCCCGCTCGACGAGCAGCTCGACGGTGGCCTCCAGCAACCGCTGCCGCATGGCGCGGGTGCGCTCCTCCTGCGGCACGCGGGTGGTGGCGGACATACCGCCAGCATGGCCGCTCACAAACAAACAGTCAAGCCTGACTGTTAGTGCTCGGGGTCCGTGGCCGGGCCGGTCAGTCGATCCGGGCGGTCATCGGCAGGCGCCCCCGGGCGCACGCCCCGACGACCAGGGCGGTCAGCACCGGCAGCCCGACCACGACGACCAGCACCACCAGCCACGGCACGTCGATCACGCTCGTCCCGGTCGCCGGGTCCTGGGCGAGGGGGCGGCTGACGGCGATGCCGGGGATGAAGCCGACCGGGGTGCCGAGGAGGGCACCGATCAGCCCGACCACGGCGGCGTACGACGACGCGATCCGGCGCCGGGTGCGGGGCCGGGCACCGACGGCGGCCAGGGTGGCGAGGTCGGGGCGGGCGTCGGAGAGCGCGAGGAAGGTCGCGGTGAGCGTGCCGCCGAGCATGAGGACCAGGCCGAGCGCGACGAGGACGGCCCGGATGATCTTCACGTCGGAGCCGGTGCGGTAGCCGCGCTCGACGTAGAAGTACGGCGGTGCCGGCAGCGCGGCCAGGCCCTCGGCGATGTCCTTCTCGGCCTCGTCGCCGATCGGGGCGGGCAGGAGCAGCCCGGTCGGCACGGTCCGCACGTGGAGGCGCTCGGCGAGGGCGGGAGCGAGGGCGACCATCACCGGCGAGGTGCGCAGCACCGGGGTGACGACCCCCTTCACGGTCGCGGACCCGATCGTGCGCGGCGTGCCCTCGAGGTCGGCGGCCTTCCAGCGCAGCGCGTCGACGGTGACCCGGTCGCCGTCGAGGCTCGGCCCGGTGACGCCGGCGTCCTCCTCGGCCCGCGGGTCGCTGAAGAGCACGAGGCCTCCGGCGGCGAGCACGGCGTCGGCGCGGGCGCGCTCGGCGTCGGTCACGGCGACGTAGTCGGGGACCGCGCTCGCCACGAGGTACGGCGAGCCGAGGCTCGACCAGTACGACAGCTGCAGCACGTCGCCACCCTGCCGGAACTCCAGGTCGGTGCCCCCGTCGTCGGTGGACGTCTCCACGCCGCGGATCTCGACGGGCCGGTCGGCGGGCAGGGACGCCGCCAGGACGGCGTCGATGGCGCCCCGGTCGGCCTCGCTGGAGAGGATCACCGAGCCGTACCCGGACGGCAGCTGGGGGTCGTAGGACCGCTGGTTGGCGGCCTCCTGGCTGGCGAGCGCGACGCTCAGCGCGATCACCCCGGCGACGGTGGCACCGACCGCGGCAACCGCGGGGACGGTGCGGGTGCGGTGGCGCGCGGCGTCGCGGGTGGCGAAGCGCAGCGGGAGCGGGAGCCGGCCGGCGAGCCGGGCCGCCAGGGTCACCGCGACCGGGACGAACAGGATCATGCCGACGACCGAGATGATGGCGGAGCCGGCGACCAGCACGGGTGCGGCGCCGCCGGGGCGGCTGCCGATCGCCGCGGCGGTGATGCCGACGCCGAGCAGCACGACGCCGAGCAGCGGGGTCCGGCCCGAGGGCCGCCCCTCGCCGCGCCGGCCGGCGAGCACGGCCACCACGTCCTGGCGCGAGGCGGAGAAGGCGGGCACGGTCGCGGCGAGCACCGCGGAGAGGAACCCGAAGAGGGCGACCAGCGCCAGCAGCGGCCACGGGACGTCGAACGGCCCGAACCGCGTGCCGTTGAACGACTGCGCCACCGGCACGCCGAGCGCACCGACGCCGATGCCGAGCACGAGGCCGAGCAGGCCGCCGACGAGGCCGACCACCACCCCCGAGGCGAGGACGGTACGCCGCGCCTGGCGCGGGGTGCCGCCGGTCGCGGCGACGAGGGCCAGGGTGTGGGCCTGCGCCTTGGCGCGCACGGCGAAGGCGGGGCCGGCGAGCAGCACGACCTCGAGCAGCACCATCGCGATGACGGTGCCGAGCGCGGTCACTGCGACCTCGTCGGTGCCGCCGCCGGTGTCGCGGGCCTCGGGCGGCACCGCCGAGTCCGCGGGCGGGTCGGTGATGACGGCGCGGGACGCGGCGCTCAGCCCGGCGGCGTTGAGCGCGCGCACGTCGCTCCAGTCGACCGGGCCGCCGCCGACCAGCCAGCTGCCGAGCGTCCCGCCGCCGCTGACGGCGACGCCGAGCGTCTCCGGGAGTCCGGCCGCGAGCGGCACGCCGCGGCCCTGGGTGCTCTCGGCGATGCCCACGATCCGCACGGTGCGCTCGACCTGGCCCTCGGCCGTGCGGCGCAGCAGGGTGAGCTCGTCGCCCACCCCGGGCCCGCGGTCGGCCAGCGCCTGGTTGACGACCACCTCGCCGGGACCCGGCGGGAAGGTGCCGCGCACCCGCTCGAGCAGGCCCGTCGTCAACGGGCTGGCGAGGTCGGTGGCCAGCAGCTCGGTCTCCGCCCGGCCCGCGTCCGTCTCGTACTCCCCCGACTCGCGCAGCAGCGGCACGACCGGGCGGTCGGCGCCGAGCACCGCCCGCACGTCGTCCACGGTGCGCGGCTCGGAGACGCCGGGCCCCTCGGCGTACGTCACGAAGACGTCGGGGTCGGCCTGCTGGAACACCTCGCGGGTGCCACTGTCCTGCACGAGCGCGGCGGCGGCACCCATCCGGCGCTCGATGCTCTCCACCGAGGAGACGTCCTGGGTACGCCACACCACGGCCGCCGCGGTGACGGCGACCACCGGCAGGCAGATGAGGAACAGCATGAGCACGGACTGGCCCTTGCGCCGCAGGGCCTCGCGGCGGGCGAGGCGCAGCGCGACCCGCCAGCCGCCGCGACGGCTGCTCATCGCAGGGCCGGCTCGGTCAGCGACTCCACCGGGTCGGACCCGGTCTCGTCGATCACGACGCCGTCACGCAGGAAGACCACCCGGTCCGCCCATGCCGCGTGCCGCGCCTCGTGGGTGACCAGCACGCCGGCGGCGCCCGCGTCGCAGCGCGCACGCAGCAGGCGCAGGATCTCCTCACCGGTCTCGGTGTCGAGGGCGCCGGTCGGCTCGTCGGCGAGGATCAACCGCCGCTCGCCCACCACCGCCCGGGCGATCGCGACCCGCTGCTGCTGGCCGCCGGACATGTCGTCGGGGAAGCGGTCGGCGAGCTCGCCGATGCCCACCTCCTCCAGCGCGCGGCGCGCCTCCTGCCGGGCCTGGCGGGCCCCGACCCCGTCGAGCTCGCGCGGCAGGGCGACGTTCTCGGCGGCGGTGAGCGCGGGGACCAGGTTGAAGCCCTGGAAGACGTACCCGATGGAGGTACGCCGCAGCCGCGCCCGCCCCTCCAGCGACAGGCCCACCAGGTCGGTGCCCTCGACCCGCACCTCACCCGAGGTGGGCTGGTCCAGCCCGCCCGCGATGGTGAGCAGGGTCGACTTCCCGGAGCCGGAGGGTCCCATCACGGCGACCAGCTCGCCGGCGTGCGCCGCGAAGGACACCCCGCGCAGGGCGTGCACCTCGCCGGCGCCGCTGCCGTGGACGCGGCTGACGTCGCTGAGCCGCAGGACCGCGTCGCTCATCGCGCACCTCCCGTGCGGCCGGGGACGACGGGGCGCACGGCGCGCACGGCGCGGGTGCGGCGCAGGCGGTCGCGGGCGTCGGCGAGCCAGCGGCGCTCGACGGAGTCCAGGCGACGGGCCTGGTCGAGGACGGTGCGACCGCTCATCGGGGGCTCCGCTCCGCGGCGGGCGCCGCGCTCGTCGTACCGGTGGGGGCGGGCTGCTCGCGCGCGGCCCGGCGCAGCCGGGACTCGCAGTGGTCGAGCCAGCGCAGCTCGGCCTCGGCGGCGAACACCAGCGAGTCGAGGACCAGGCTCCAGGCGAGCTCGGCGGGCTCGGCCGCACTCGCCGCGCCGGCACGGCGCTTGAGCCGGGTGTAGTCCTGCAGGGCGGCCATGGTGGCGCTGCGCTGCTGCTGGATGACGGTGCCGACGTCGACGCCCGGCACGGTGACGGCGAGGGCGAGCTTGATCGCCAGCTCGTCGCGCGGTGGCTGGGTGCGGGCGACGGGGGTGGTGAACCAGGCGGCCACCTCGTCGCGGCCGGCGTCGGTGATCCGGTAGATCACGTGGCCCTCGGCGTCCTCGCCCTCGGCGGCGGCGAGGCCGTCCCGCTCCAGACGGGTCAGGGTCGTGTAGACCTGCCCGACGTTCAGCGGCCAGGTGGTGCCGGTGCGCTGCTCGAACTCCAGGCGCAGTTGGTAGCCGTACATCGGCTGCTGCTCGAGCAGGGCGAGCAGGGCGTGCTTGACGGACATCGGGCCTCCCAAGGCGATACATACCGGGTATGGATATGTATACCCGGTATGCGTGCGTCCTGTCGAGCCCGGGGACCGGACCTCAGCCCAGGGCGGCCTCCATGTCGACGCACAGCCGGCGCACCGACTCCTCGACGGCCTCGCCGCGCTCCGCCCCGAGCTGGGCCAGGCAGAGCTCGGCCACCAGCAGCGCCCCGCCGGCCAGCTCGCGCTCGTCGGCGAAGCTCGCCAGCAGTGCGGACGCGCCCGCGCGGTCGCCCCGGCCGCGGGCGGCGAGCACGCCGGCCACCCGCTGCGCCGCCTCGACGACCGGCGCGAGCTCGTCGCGGCGGGTCATGCGATCAGGCCCGGCGTCTGCGCGCGGGCCGCCTCGAAGCGGCGCTGCACGTCGGCCCAGTTCACGACGTTCCACCACTGCTGGACGAAGGTCGCCTTGTCGTTGCGGTACTGCAGGTAGTACGTGTGCTCCCACATGTCGAGCATGAGCAGCGGGGTCATGCAGATCGGCACGTTCCCCTGGTGGTCGAAGTGCTGGATGACGTAGGGCCGCTGGGCCAGCGAGTCCCAGGTCAGCACCGACCAGCCGGAGCCCTGCACGCCCAGCGCGTTGGCCTGGAAGTGCGCGCGGAACCTGTCGAACCCGCCGAAGTACTCCTCGATCGCCTGCGCGAGCTCGCCGGTCGGCTTGTCCCCGCCGTCGGGCGACATGTTCGGCCAGAACACCGAGTGGTTGACGTGACCGCCGAGGTGGAAGGCGAGGTTCTTCTCCAGCGTCGAGAGGTGGCCGAAGGACTCCTGCTCCCGGGCCTCGGCGAGCTGGTCGACGGCGGTGTTGATGCCGGTGACGTAGGCGTTGTGGTGCTTGCTGTGGTGCAGCTCCATGATCTCGCCGGAGATGTACGGCTCGAGAGCGGCGTAGTCGTAGGGCAGGTCGGGCAGGGCGTAGACGGCCACCGGGGCTCCTTGGTCGGGGTTGTTGGAACCCAATTGCTATTGCAATTGAGTTGCAAGAACAAGCCAGGGCGCCCTCACCCGGACCGCCGTCCCGCCCGGGTCCCGCGCGCGGCACACTGACGCCATGGCGAAGACGATCCTCATCACCGGTGCGTCCAGCGGCCTCGGCGCCGAGATGGCGCGGCAGTTCGCCGCCCGCGGGTACGACGTGGGGCTGGCCGCGCGTCGTACCGGACGGCTGGAGGAGCTGCGTGCCGAGATCCTCGCCGCGCACCCGGACCGGCGGGTCGCGCTGGGCGCGCTCGACGTGACCGACCACGCCGCGGTCTTCCGGGTCTTCGGCGCCCTGCGCGACGAGCTCGGGCACCTCGACCGGGTCGTCGTCAACGCCGGCCTCGGCAAGGGCGCCAAGCTCGGCACGGGCCGCTTCGACGCCAACCTGGAGACCGCCCTGACGAACTTCGTCGGCGCGCTCGCCCAGACCGAGGCCGCGATGGAGATCTTCCGGGCGCAGGAGGCCGGGCACCTGGTGATGGTGTCCTCGATGTCGGCGCTGCGCGGGATGCCGTCGGCGATGACGACCTACGCCGCCACCAAGGCCGGCGTCGCCCACCTCGCCGAGGGCCTGCGTACCGAGCTGCACGGCACCCGCCTGCAGAAGCGGATCAAGGTGAGCGTGCTCTACCCGGGCTACATCCGCTCGGAGATGAACGACAAGGTCGACCAGTCGACCCCGCTCATGGCCTCCACCGAGAAGGGCGTGGCCGCCATGGTCGCCGCGATCGAGAAGGAGGTCGCCGAGGCGCACGTGCCACCGCTGCCCTGGGCGGTGATGGCCCCGGTCATGAAGCACGCCCCGCTGGGCGTCCTCAAGAGGCTGATCTGACCTCGGTCTCCTCGGCGGCCCGCTTGCGCAGGGTCCGCGCCGTGCGCGAGATCCGCAGCATCATCGTGGCCGACGGGGTGACCCGTCCGTTGATGTAGGTCGAGAAGCGCGACTGCGAGGTGCCGACCAGCGCGGAGAAGTCCCGCTGGGTCACGCCGCTGGAGGCGACGAGGCGCCGGATCTCGCGCGCGATCGCCTGCCGGTCCCACTCGGCCTGCAGGTCGCGGATCACGACCGAGCAGCCCTCGAGCAGGCGGGCCAGCCAGGCGTCCCCGCTCGCGGCGACCTCCCGCTGCAGCTGGTCGGCCCGGCCCGACCAGGGCGCGGTGAGCAGCGGCGCCAGCAGCAGCCGCCAGCGGGCGGCGTCGAAGCTCTCGGACGTCCCGATGGCGGGCAGGGTGACGGCGGTGACCGCCGAGGGGTCGATGCCGCAGACCAGGAGGTACCAGGCCTGGCGCTCGACGACCTCGGCCAGGGCGGTCGCCTCCTCGAGACCGTCGCCATCCTCGACCAGCAGCGCGACGATGCTCTCGCGCGCGGTCATCGCGCGGATCGCGGCGGTCGTGACGGGCAGCCCGTCCGGGGAGCGCAGGCACGCGTCGATCTCACGCTGCAGGCTCGCCAGCCGTTCCGGGTCCTGCTCGACCACCAGCTGCGCCAGCCGGCGGAAGTCCTCCGCGGCGCCGCGCTCCACCACGGCCGCCAGGTTGCCCAGCACCCGCAGGTGCCCGGGGCCTCGGCCCGCCGAGCCCGCACACGCACGCACCACCCTGTCCCGGAGGCTCTCGCCCCCGGGTTCGCCCACCCACGTCATGTCGTCCCCCGAGCTTCCTGTGTCCGTCGGCCGTAGCCGTACCCTCACGGTAGTTCGGTGATTTCACATACCGGGCGGTGGGCTGTGAAACCGGCGCGACCGGGCGGGTGCGCACGCGGCACACCCGGAGCCAGGTGCAGGCGACGGCTGGCACCCTCCAGGAGATCCCTTGCACGACGGGCCAGGCGCGCCGGACGCGCCGGACGCGCCGAGGGGCCCGGTCGACCGACCGGACCCCTCGACGACGGTGCCGCCGACCGCTACGGCGTGGCGGTGTCGACGTAGACGAACGTCGAGTTCGGCGAGCCGTCGTACCCGAGCCGGCCGAAGTAGTGCGCATCGGCGTCCAGCCCGCTCCACGACACGTCGAACGAGGTGTTCGTCCCGGTCCGGACCGCGACGGGGTTCGGGTCCGCGGCGAGGTCGCCGACCGACGGCGAGCCGCCGAGGTCGTAGACCCGCAGCGACCACGGCACCGGGGCGCCCTGGTCACCGGCCGCGAAGGCGTCCACCTCGACGAGGTAGGTGCCCGCCGGCGCGCCCTCGAGCGAGAAGGTCTCCCCCGGCGACGGCGTCGCGACCTCGCCCGCGACCGCGGTGATCGTGCTGGGGTCGCACGACTCCGCGGCGTAGACGTACATGTCGAGGTCGCTGGTCGGGTCGGGTGCCACCAGGTCGAACTGCGCGAGGTCGTTGTCCTCCCCGATCGTCACGCACTCCAGGGCGTAGTCGCCGACGGCGAGCGAGCCCTCGTGGACCTGGCCCTTCACCAGACCGGCGGTGGAGACCTGCAGGTCGCCGTCGAAGCCGCCGGTGATCGGTACGTCGACCGAGCCGGTCGTGCCCGTGCCGGCGACCGAGGTCGGCGCCTTCACCGAGACCGGCCGCAGCGCGACGGGCAGCCGCACCGTGGTCGGGCCGGTGAGGGTGATGTGCCCGAAGGCCCACTGGCTCAGCGGCGCGGTGGTGCGGCGGAAGCTGAACGCGACCTTGGCCTCCTGGCCGGCCCGGCGGGCGACGACGGTGGACTTGCTGACCTGGGCCGAGAAGCCGGGGACGTCGACCTTGACCCGCCAGGTCCCCGCCCGGGCGGCCGTGAAGGTCCGCGACAGGGTCACCGAGGTCATCACGTGGCCCTCGGCCAGGGACGGCAGGTTGACGGCGTTGGGTTCGATCGCGGGGACGCCGGTGTCGATGCCGCGGCCGGTGATGTAGCCGTACCACTGCTCCCAGTCCGAGAGGACGAACAGACCCGGGTCGAGGAAGGACTTCGGGTTCACGTGACCGGCGCCCTGGGCGAAGAGGTCCTTGGAGCGCGAGCCGTCGGCCGCCTTGAGGTCGATGGCGGTCGTCATCATCGCGGACTTGATCTGCATCGGCGACCACCTGGGGTGCACGCCCTGGACGAGCGCGGCCAGGCCGGCGATGTGCGGGGCCGACATGGAGGTGCCGGAGTACAGGTCGTAGTCACGGCCGTGGTTGGACGGCGGCGCGACCGCGGCCAGCACCGAGACGCCGGGAGCGGAGATGTCCGGCTTGAGCAGGTCGCTGTCGTCGGAGGCGGCCGGGCCGCGCGAGGAGAAGCCGGCGATCTGCGGGACCGGGGTCACCTTGCCCGTCTGGTTGCCGAGGACGAAGCTGGCCGTCGCGCCGGTGCCGGCGGAGTCGAGGTAGCTGTAGACCTTCGGCGCGTCCGCGTCGGAGATGTGGATCGTCGGCACCGCGTGGAAGTCGGCGTCGAGGCTGCCCTCGCTGATGTTGGCCAGGACCACGCCCACGCCGCCGGCACGGTGCACCTCCTCGCTCTTGGCGACCCGGTCGTAGGTGCCGCGCTGGCAGACCACGATCTTGCCGGTGACCTTCGCGGGGTCGAGGCTGTTCGGCGCGCAGAGCGCGGTGTCGCTCGCCGACGTGGAGCCGTTGCCGGAGTCGCCCGCGTCGACCAGCGGGGTGCTGGGCAGTGCCGTCCTACTGATCGAGGCACCGACGATCTTGGTGCCGTTGCCGAGCACCAGGGTGTTCTCGAAGCTGGTGTGCGTGCTCGCGGCGACCGTGGTCACCCACGGGCTGTTGTGCGCCACCGTGGAGGCGCCCGGGCCCTCGTTGCCCGCGGACGCGGCGACGAAGACGCCGGCCTCGGCCGCGCCCTCGAACGCCAGCTCCGCCGGGTCGAGGGTGGTGTCGGTCGAGCCGGAGATGGAGTAGTTGATGACGTCGACGCCGTCGGTCACCGCCTGCTCGATCGCGGCGACCAGGTCCGAGGTGGAGCCGGACGCGCGGCCGTCGGGCGTGGCCCACAGCGCCTTGTAGACCGCGATCTTCGCGCCGGGCGCGACGCCGCTGATGTCACCGAAGTCGACGCCCTCGGTCGAGACGTCCTCGACCGGGTCGCCGGCGGAGGTGGACGCGGTGTGGGAGCCGTGGCCGTTGCCGTCGCGCGGGGAGAGGTAGTCCTCCTCGATGGTGCGCGCGGCGCCGTACCCCTCGACGTAGGAGCGGGCCGAGATCAGCTTGCTGTTGCAGTCGGCGACCTCGAACTCCTCACCGACCTCGCACTGGCCGCGGAACAGGTTGCCGTCGGACTTCTTCATCGACGTCACCGAGCCGCTGATCTTCAGGCCCCACCGGCCCTGCGGCTTCGAGGTGAGCCTGGCGCCCTGGAAGGACTTCGACTCCGGCCAGATGCCCGAGTCGATGACCCCGACCACGACGCCGTCGCCGGCCTTGCTCTGGCCGCCGACCTTCTTCCACACGCCCTTCTTGCCCGTCAGGCCGAGGAAGTCGGGGGTGTTCCAGGTGTCGGCGTAGACGATCCCGTCCTTCTGCACCGTCAGCACCCGGCGGTCGGTGGCCAGCTCGGTGGCCTGCTTGGCGGTGAGGTCCGCGACGAAGCCGTTGGCCGAGATCGTGTAGTGCCGCTCCACGTCGAAGCCGAGGTCCTGGCCCAGCTTGTCGTGGGTGGCCCGCAGCTTCTTGGTGTACGACGCCACGCCGGCCGCGCGCGCGTCGAACTGCTCGCCCGCGGCGGCCCGGGTCTGGCCGGCCGTGGAGGCGGGCGGGGCCGCCAGCATCACGACGTACCGCCCGGCCTTGTAGCGGGTCAGGTCGGCCTTCTTGGCACTCAGGCCCGCACCGTCGGCGGCGCCGGGACCGGGGTTCACCGGGTCGCTGGGATCGGCCAGCGCCGGCGCGCCCAGCGCGACGGTCATCCCCAGCACGGCCACCGGGGCGACTAGCGAGGAGCGGAGACGGCGGACGCGACGGGCGCCCGCGGCAAGGACGTGCATGGAGGGTCCTCCGGTTCCGAGAGGGGCGACCGGCGCCGAGCTGCCACCGGTCGTTGCGGAGATCTTTCCGCCCTGGTCACCCAACCCACCAGGATCCGCCGCGTCAAGGGGCTGCGACCGAACAGAAGGGGATCAAGGTGATCGGTGTTGCCGGGCGCGTGGCTCCACCGGCGGGCCCGGAGGAGTGGGCCTGACCTCCGCTCAGCGGTAGGTGACCAGGTCCCGCGGCAGGTGCCCGTGCTCGTTGAAGGTGAGCAGGCGAGCCCCGGTCGCGCCGACGATGACGCGGCTGACCGAGGTGTTCGCGATGACGGTGTTGAAGCGCGCCCAGACCGGACCCACCTCCCCGCCCTCCGGTACGACGAGCGCGGCGGCCAGCGCCGCGATGACCCCGCCGGACGTGACGACCAGGGCCGGGCCGGGCAGGGCGGCCGCGGCGGCGAGGGCGCGGCGGGCGCGGGCGACGAAGGCGCCGTAGGTCTCGGGGTAGCCGGCGGCGACGCCGGCGGCGGCCCAGTGCCCGGTGGCGACCTCGAAGTGGTCCTGGAAGGCCCGGCGGTCGGCGTCGTGGTCCATCGTGACGCCGGTGACCTCGGCGTGCCGGGCGAGCACGGCGAGGTGGTCGAACTCGGCCCAGTCCTCGTCGACGGCGGCGGTGAGGCCGCCGAGCCCCAGCGCCTCCCAGGTCTCGCGGTGGCGGCGCATCCCGCCGTGCACCACCGACGCCGGCGCCGGGCCGGCCGCGGCGAGCGCCCGGCCGAGGAGGCGGCCCTGCTCCCAGCCGGTCTCCGAGAGCACGTCGTAGTCGTCGGCACCGAACGAGGCCTGGCCGTGCCGGACGAGCAGCAGCAGGCCCATCAGCCGGCGAGCCCGGTGCCGTCGAGCAGGCGGCGGCAGCGCGCCTCGAAGCCCGCGACGGCGGGCCCGAAGGCGGCGTAGGCCTCGTTGGTGGTCTGGCCGTGGAAGTAGCGGTACCAGATCTGCTGGGCGATCACCGCGAACCGGAACAGCCCGAAGACCTCGTAGAACCGCCATCCCTCGGCGTCCAGGGAGAGCCCGCTGCGCTCGAGGTAGGCGTCGATGACCTGCTGGCGGGTCCACATGCCGGGGTCGGCGGTCGGCTGGCGGCGGGTCAGCTTGAAGAAGTCGTCGTCGTCGGCCTGCACCCAGTAGGACAGCGTGCAGCCGAGGTCCATCAGCGGGTCGCCGACGGTCGAGAGCTCCCAGTCGAGGACCCCGACGATCCGGGTCGGGTCGTCGGCGTCGAGCACCATGTTGTCGAGGCGGTAGTCGTTGTGGATCATCGCCGACGCGACGTCGGCGGGCTGGTGGGCGTCGAGCCAGCCGGTGATGTCCGACCAGTCGCCGGTGTCGTCCGTGCGGGCCGCGTCGAGACGCCTGGTCCAGCCGCCGACCTGCCGGGCGACGTAGCCCTCGCCCTTGTCGAGCGCCGCGAGGCCCGGGACGGCCGGCACGTCGACGCCGTGCAGCGCGACCAGGGTGTCGACGGCGGCGTCGCACAGCCGGTCCGCCTGCGCGGCGCTCAGCGGGAAGCCGAAGTCCCGGCGCGGGATCAGCCCGTGCAGCCGCTCCATGACGTACAGCTCGGTGCCGACCGGGCTCTCCTCCGCGGTGGCGTGGGCGACCATCGTCGGCACCTGCGGGAACACCGGCTTCAGCGCCGACTGGATCCGGAACTCCCGGCCCATGTCGTGCGCACCCTTCGCCTTGGTGCCGGCCGGCGGGCGGCGCAGGATCAGCTCGGGTCCCTCGGCCATCCGCAGCAGGTAGGTCAGGTTCGAGGCGCCCCCGGGGAACTGCCGCACCTCGGCGATCGGCCCGCGGCCGAGCCACGCGGCGACGGCGTCGACGTCGAAGGCGTCCTCCGCGCGGACCGGGCGGGAGTCGTCGCTCATGCCTGCTCGGCGATCTGGTCGAGCTTGCGGGCCTGGGCGCGCATCACCGCGTCGTACGACGCCCGGTCGGCCTGCTTGAGCCCGTAGGCCCCGCGCGCCGCCTCGTCGGGGATGATCAGCTCGGTGCCCTCCTCGATCGCGTCGAGCACCGCGGTGGCGATGTCGTCGGCGCTGATCGGGCTGTCCTCGACGAGCTTCGACATCACGTGCTGCAGCGCGGTGTCCCGTCCCTCGACGCCGGCCATCAGGTTGGTGCGGAAGTACGACGGGCACACCACGTGCGCGGTGACGCCGTGCGCCGCCAGCTCGTGCCCGGTGGTCTCGGTGAGGGCGACCACCGCGGCCTTCGTGGCGTTGTAGCCGGCCATCCCGGCGGGGTGCACCAGGCCGGCGAGGGAGGCGACGTTGACGATCCGGCCGGAGTGCTGGCGCTTGAAGAGCGGGGTGAAGGTCGCCGTGCCGCGCACCGCGCCGAGCAGGTTGATGTCGACGAGGCGCTGCCACTCGTCGATGCCGGACACGTGGAGGCGGCCGCCGCCTGCGATGCCGGCGTTGTTGACCAGGACGTCGAGCCCGCCCCACGTCCGCTCGACGTGCTCGCGCGCCGCGGCCCAGTCGGCGTCGCTGGTGATGTCGAGGCGGAGGATGCCGTCGGCGTCGCTGCGGTCGGTGCGCAGGACCTGCGCACCGCGCTGCTCCCAGGCCGAGGCGAGGGCGGCGCCGAGGCCGGAGGCCGCTCCGGTGACGAGGACGCGAGTGGGGTGATCGGTCACCCGGCCGACACTACCGAGACGATCGCCGCGCGTCGTACCGGATCGGACCAGCGGCGTCCCGCGCGCAGCACCCGCACCGTGGACACCAGGAGCGAGGCACCGGCGACGGCCAGCACGAGGTCGAGGCGGCCGACGGAGGCGAAGCCGGCGAGCAGCATCCCGGTCAGGGTGGTCGCGAGGGCCAGGCGCAGGGAGTAGCCCACCATCGTCAACGGCGGCGCGGGCGTCGCCCGGGCCGAGCGGAGGTCGACGGCGTGGGGGTGGGCGGCGGACCAGCGCAGGGCGGCCGACAGGGCCTGGCCGACGACCACGACGAGAGCCAGCACGACGGCGAGGAGCTCGGTCGCGCTCGGCCGGCCCGCCCGGAGCACGCCCAGCACGAGGGCGACGAGGGTGGCGCCGGTGAGCAGCTCGGCGAGCACCCAGGCGCGGGCGGCGACGACCGTGCCGGGCCCGACAGGGAGCGTCTCGCGCCACAGCATCCCGCGCCCGTCGAGGCACCACAGGTTCACACCGAACAGCAGCACGCAGCCCGAGGCCACCAGGCCGGGCAGCATCGTCAGCGCCGACCACTCCAGGTGGCCGGCCAGCGCGATGGAGCCCGGCGCGAGGGCGAGCAGCCAGGTGCCGCGACGCAACGGGACGCTGCGCCACACCGAGCCGCGGTCGAGCCGGCGCAGCACCGCGAGGTCGCTGCGCGGAGCGGGCCGGACGGGGTACGAGCGCGTCTCCAGGCGGCCCTCGTCGCGCGGCTGCCGCCGGGCCACGGCGAGCGCCAGCCGGGCACCGATCAGGACGAGGGCGACGGTCAGGGCCAGGAGTCCCACGGTGCTGGCGACGAGCGGCGCCGGGTCACCGGAGCGCAGTGCCGCCGCCACCGGCCCGGCCGGGAGCGCGACCGCCCCGGCGACGGCGAGGGGCAGCAGGACGCGCCCGACGACGAGGGCACGCGGCCCGCGACGCAGCAGCTCCGAGGCCCAGCCGACGGCCTGGGCCAGCGCGGTCGCGGCGAGCAGCCAGGCCACCGTGACGGGCTGGGCGGCCGGCCCCGCCGTGGCGGCGACCAGGCCGAGGAGGGCCCAGGCCTGGACCAGCCAGGCGGCGCTCACCGGAGCCAGGACCAGCGCGCCGAGGTGGTCGGCCACCGGGCTGACCGGGTGCACGGCGGCGGCGTCCCGGCCCAGCACCTCGCGGCCTCCGCCGCCGGCGGCCGCCGCCCCGGCGCCGGCCAGGACGATGCCGACCAAGGCGCCGGGCAGCAGCCGCCCGAGATCCCCGTGCGGCGCGGCGGAGGCGGGCAGGACGACCGCGAGCCCGGTCGCCACGACGATCGCCGCGAGCGCGGCGATCGCGACGCCGGGGCGGCGTACGGTCGCGGCGCGGAACGCCAGCAGGTCCCGGGTCGCGCGCGCCGCGCGGCGCAGCTCAGCCGGCGAGAAGTGCGCGGTAGGCACGGGCTCCCTCGTCGCCGGCCATGAAGCCCGACGAGATGGTCGCCATCCGGGTCCCGCCGCGCAGCACCGCCACCTCGGCGCACACCTCGACCGCGAGGTCGCGCAGGTGGGTGGAGACCAGCACGGCGGCGCCACGGGCCCGGGCGTCCTCGATCACCTCGAAGGTCGCCTCCACACCGACCGGGTCGACCCCGTCGAAGGGCTCGTCGAGCAGCAGCACGTCCGGCTCGTGCAGCGCGGCGAGGACCACGCTGAGGCGGCGGGACATGCCGTGGCTGAAGCCCGCGGTCACCCGGTGCGCGACGCCGCCGAGGTCGAAGCGCTCCAGCAGCAGGCGGGCCCGGGACTCCCAGCGGGTCAGCTCGCGCAGACGGGCGCTGAGCTGCAGGTGCTCCCAGGGCGTGGCCCGCGGCACCAGGCCGCCGACGTCGGGGCAGTACCCGACGACACGCTTGGCCTCGAGCGTGGCCTCGCGGACGTCGTACCCACCCACCAGGGCGGTGCCCGCGCACGGCGGCACCACGCCGGCGAGCACCCGCATCGTGGTGGACTTCCCGGCACCGTTGCGGCCCAGCAGCGCCATCGCCTGGCCCTGCTCGACCCGCAGGTCGACCGCCGTCACCGCCTCCACCGCGCCGAAGCGCACCCGCAGGCCGTCCACGAGGACGCCGCGGAAGGACTCCCTCCCCGTCATCCCCTCATCGTGCTCGGCGCCCGGCACCGGCGACAGGGCCGGACCGGCACGAACGCCTAGTCCGTTCGGGCCGGGTGACCCGGGACCACCGGCAGCCGTACGACGACCCGCAGCCCTCCCGCGGCCAGCGGCTCCAGCGTGAGCGAGCCGTCGTGGGCCTGGGCGATGCTGCGGACGATCGCCAGCCCGAGCCCCACCCCGGCGTGGTCCGCGCGCACCCGCGCGGTCCCGCGCTGGAACGGCTCGACCAGGGTGGCGGCCGTCTCGGCGCTGACCGGCGGCCCGGTGTTCTCGACCGTGAGCTCGACCGCGCCGGCCCGGTGCCCGCTGCGGACCAGGACGGTGCCTCCGGCCGGCAGGTTGTGGACGATCGCGTTGTGGACCAGGTTCGTGGTGAGCTGCAGGAGCAGCGGCGGGGAGCCGAGCACCGGAGCGGGGTCCGCCGCCGTCTCCAGGGTGACCCCGCGCCGCTCGGCCAGCGGGAGCAGGGTCTCGGTCGCCTCCTCGGCCAGGAGCGAGAGGTCCACCTGCTCGCGGACGAAGGAGCGCTGGTCGGCGCGGCTGAGCACGAGCAGCGCCTCGGTGAGGTCGATGGCCCGGCTGTTGACGACGTGCAGGCGCTCGAGCAGCTCGTCGGCGTCGCGGGCCGGGTCGTTGCGCGCCACCTCGAGCAGGGTCTGGGTGACGGCCAGCGGCGTCCGCAGCTCGTGGGAGGCGTTGGCCGCGAAGCGCTGCTGCTCGGCGACGTGCGCGTCGAGCTGGCCGAGCATCGCGTCGAAGGCGTCGGCCAGCTCGCGGAACTCGTCCTGCCGGCCCTTCAGCCGGATCCGGTGGCTGAGCGCGCCGGTCGCGGCGCGGCGGGTGGCGGCGGTGATCTCGGACAGCGGCGAGAGCATCCGCCCGGCGAGCAGCCATCCGCCGACCAGCCCGAGGACGAGCACGGCGCCGAGCATCATCGCCGCCTTGGGGGCGAACGCGCGGACCAGGTCGGTGCGGTTCGGGGTGTGCGGCCAGGGCCGCCCGTCGTCGGGCCCGACGATGATGCCGTCGGGGACGTAGCGCAGCAGGTAGACCCACACCACCGCGAGCAGCAGCACCGAGGCCACCATCAGGAAGCCCGCGTAGCTCAGCGTCAGCCGGAGCCGGACACTGAGGCCGCGCGGCCTAGGCATCGCGATCGCCCGCACGGCGTACGTCGATCCGGTAGCCCACGCCCGGCACGGTCGCGATCAGCCCGGGCTCGCCGAGCCGCTTGCGCAGGGCCGACACGGTGATCCGCACGGCGTTGGTGAACGGGTCGGCGTTCTCGTCCCAGGCCCGCTCGAGCAGCTCCTCGGCGCTGACCACCCCGCCCTCGGCGGCGACCAGCACCTCCAGGACCGCGAACTGCTTGCGGGTCAGGGCGACGTAGCGGTCGTCGACGTAGACCTCGCGCCGGAACGGGTCGACTCGCAGACCGGCGATCTCCCGCACCGGCGGGCGGTTGTGGGCGCGGCGGCGGTCCAGCGCGCGCAGGCGCAGCACCAGCTCGCGCAGCTCGAAGGGCTTGGTGAGGTAGTCGTCGGCGCCCAGCTCGAAGCCGGACGCCTTGTCGTCGAGCCGGTCCGCGGCGGTGAGCATGATGATCGGGAGACCGCTGCCGGAGGCGACGATGCGGGCCGCGACCTCGTCGCCGGAGGGTCCGGGGATGTCGCGGTCGAGGACGGCGATGTCGTAGCTGTTGAGGCCGAGCAGCTCCAGCGCGGTGTCGCCGTCGCCCGCGAGGTCCGCGGCGATCGCCTCCAGGCGCAGACCGTCGCGGATCGCCTCCGCCAGGTAGGGCTCGTCCTCGACGATCAGCACGCGCATAGCACCCGCGATGCTACGAGGCCGGACGTATCGCCGGCATATCGAAAACCGGATACGCCCTCGCAACGCGCTCCTTCCTTGACTGGACGCATGCCCAGCACCACCTCCCGCGTCCTCGCCTCCCTCGTCCTCGTCCTCCTGCTCCTCGCCTTCCACAGCCGGCCCTCGCTCGGCACCGAGCCCGCCACCGAGCGGCTCGACCCGGACCTGCGCGCGGCGCTCGACCGGGCGACCGCGGACGCCGCCGAGTCCGGGCTGCGGATCGAGGTGACCAGCGGCTGGCGCTCCCGGGCGCACCAGCAGCGGCTGCTCGACGAGGCCGTGGCTCGCTACGGCTCCCGGGCCGAGGCGGCCCGCTGGGTCGCCACCCCCGACACCTCCCCGCACGTGTCGGGCGACGCCGTCGACCTCGGCCCGGCCGCGGCGCGGTCCTGGCTCGCCGAGCACGGCGCCCGCTACGGGCTGTGCCAGGTCTACGCCAACGAGCCGTGGCACTTCGAGCTGCGCCCCGACGCCGTGCGGCACGGCTGCCCCCGGCCGTACGCCGACCCGACCCAGGACCCGCGGATGGGGGGCGGTCCCTGAGGAGCCCGGTGAAAAGCACACCGGCCCGCCGCGGTGCGACGGGCCGGTGCGGTGCTGCGGGTGCGTCAGGCGGGGAAGCCCTCGCCGGACGCGGCCAGCTCGCGCAGCCACGGGGTGGGCGCGAAGCGCTCGCCGTACTTCGCCGCGAGCTCGTCGGCACGGGCGAGGAAGGCGTTGATGCCGACCTCGCCGGTGGCCTTGTTCTCGTAGCCGGTGATGAACTGCGCGGCGCCACCGGTCTGCGGCGGGAAGCCGATGCCCATGATGGAGCCGATGTTCGCGGCGGCCGCCGAGGTGATGACGCCCTCCTCGAAGGTCTTCGCGGTCTCCAGCGCCTCGGCGAAGAGCATCCGGTCCCGGATGTCCTGGATCGGCGGCTGCTCCTCGGCGACCGGGAAGAGGTCGGCGAGACCGGCCCAGATGGAGCCGCGCTTGCCGTCCTCGTAGTCGTAGAAGCCCGCGCCGCGCAGGCGACCGGCGCGACCGGCCTCCAGCATCTTGGTGACCACGGCCTGGCCCGGGTGGACCGGCAGGTCGGGGTTGGCCTCGATGGTCGCCTTGGCGATCTTGGCCATCAGCTCCAGGTTGAGCTCGTCGGAGAGCTGCAGCACCGGGGCCGGGTAGCCGGCGGAGGTGGTGGCGCGCTCGATGGAGTACGGCGCCACGCCCTCGGCGAGCATCGCCATGCCCTCGTTGACCATGAAGCCGATGACCCGCGAGGTGTAGAAGCCGCGGCTGTCGTTGACGACGATCGGCGTCTTGCGGATCTGCAGGACGACGTCGTAGGCCTTGGCCAGCGCCTCGTCGGAGGTCTCCTTGCCCGCGATGATCTCGACCAGCGGCATCTTGTCGACGGGGCTGAAGAAGTGCAGGCCGATGAAGCGCTTGGCGTCCTCGGCGTTCTCCAGGCCCGCGGCCAGCTCGGTGATCGGCAGCGTCGAGGTGTTGGAGCACAGCACGGCGTCGGGCGCGAGGTGCGGGAGGATCTCGGCGAAGACCTTGGCCTTGAGGGCCGGGTCCTCGAAGACCGCCTCGACCACGATGTCGGCGCCCGCGGCCGCGGCCGGGTCGTCGGTCGCGGTGATCCGGCCGAGCAGCTCGGCCTTCTTCTCCTCGGTGGAGCGGCCCCGGCTGATCGCCTTGTCGAGCAGGCCCTCGGAGTAGGCCTTGCCCTTCTCGGCGGCCTCGACCGAGATGTCCTTGAGGACGACCTCGGTGCCGGACTTCGCGAGCACGTAGGCGATGCCCGCACCCATCATGCCGGCGCCCAGGACGACGGCCTTCTTGGCCTGGTACTTCTCGATGCCCTGCGGGCGCAGGGAGCCGGAGTTGATCGCCTGCAGGTCGAAGAAGAACGCCTGGATCATGTTCTTGGCGTTCTGGTTGACGACCAGGTTGGTGAAGTAGCGGGTCTCGATCCGCGAGGCGGTGTCGAAGTCGACCTGCGCGCCCTCGACCGCGGCCGAGAGGATCGCGCGCGGGGCCGGGTAGTCCGCACCCTTGAGCTGCTTGCGCAGCAGGGCGGGGAAGGCGGGCAGGAAGCCGGCCAGGGCCGGGGACTTCGGGGTGCCGCCGGGCATCTTGTAGCCCGGGGCGTCCCAGGGGCTCAGCGCGGCCTCGGGGTTGGCCTTGATCCACGCCTTCGCGGCCGGGACCAGCTCCTCCTGGGTGGCGACGAGCTCGTCGACGACGCCCTTCTTCAGCGCGCTCTGCGGGTTGAACTGCGTTCCCTGGAGCAGCACGTCCATGAGGGCGGTCTGCAGGCCGAACTTCCGCACGGAGCGGGTCACGCCGCCGCCGCCGGGGAGCAGGCCGAGGGTGACCTCGGGCAGGCCGATCTTGATCTTGGAGTCGTCGACGACGATCCGGTGCTGGGTCGCGAGGGTGATCTCGTAGCCGCCGCCGAGCGCCGCGCCGTTGATGGCGGACACGACGGGCTTCGGGAAGAGCTCCAGGCGACGCAGCGTCTTCTTGAGGGTCTCGGCGAGCTGGAAGACGGCCGGGGCGTCCTCCTTGGTCGCGGAGACCAGGTTGTTGAGGTTGCCGCCGGCGAAGAAGGTCTTCTTCGCCGAGGCGACCACGACACCGGTGATGTCGTCCTGCTCGGCGTACAGGCGCTCGACGGCGGCCTCCATCGAGGAGATGTAGAGGTCGTTCATCGTGTTGGCGCTGGCGTTCGGGTCGTCGAGGGTGAGGGTGACGATGCCGTCGGCGTCACGGTCGTAGTGGACCGCGGTCTGGGTGTCGGTGCTCAATGTCGTTCCTGTCCTGAAGTCTCTGGTCCGCTGCTCAGACGAGCTCGACGATCGTGGCGATGCCCATGCCGCCGCCGACGCAGAGCGTGGCGAGGCCGCGGCGCAGGTCGCGCCGCTCGAGCTCGTCGATGAGGGTGCCGAGGATGATCGCGCCGGTCGCACCGAGCGGGTGACCCATCGCGATCGCACCACCGTTGACGTTGGTGATGTCGTGGCTGATGCCCATGTCGCGCATGAACCGCATCGCGACGGCGGCGAACGCCTCGTTGATCTCGAACAGGTCGATGTCGCCGACCTCGAGGCCGGCCTTGGCGAGCGCCTTGCGCGCGGCGGGGGCCGGACCGGTCAGCATGATGATCGGGTCGGCGCCGGAGACGGCGGTCGCGATGATCTTGGCGCGCGGGGTCAGGCCGAGGTCCTTGCCGACCTGCTCGTTGCCGATGAGGGTCAGGGCGGAGCCGTCCACGATGCCCGAGGAGTTGCCGGCGTGGTGGACGTGGTTGATCTTCTCCAGCCAGTGGTACTTCTCCAGCGCCACGTCGTCGAAGCCGGCGTCGGCACCGAGCTGGGCGAAGGACGGCTTGAGGCCCGCCAGGCCCTCGACGGAGGTGTCGGGGCGCACGGTCTCGTCACGGTCGAGCAGGACCAGGCCGCTGGGGTCCTTCACCGGGACGACCGGCTTGTCGTAGTAGCCGTTCGCCCAGGCCTTGGCGGCGCGGTGGTGCGACTCGGCGGCGTAGGTGTCGACGTCCTCGCGGCTCCAGCCCTCGACCGTCGCGATCAGGTCGGCGCCGATGCCCTGGGGCACGAAGCCGGCCTTGAAGGCGGTCGCGGGGTCGGACGCCCAGGCGCCACCGTCGGAGCCCATGGCGACGCGGCTCATCGACTCGACGCCACCGGCGATGATCAGGTCCTCGAAGCCACCGCGCACCCGGCTCGCGGCCTGGTTGACGGCCTCGAGACCCGAGGCGCAGAAGCGGTTGAGCTGGACACCGGCGACGGTGTCCGGGAGGCCGGCGGCGATGGCCGCGGTCTTGGCGATGTCGCCGCCCTGGTCGCCCACCGGCGAGACGACGCCGAGGACCACGTCGTCGACGCGGTTCGGGTCGAGGCCGGGGTTGCGCTCCTGGAGCGCGTCGAGCAGCCCGACGACGAGGTCGACCGGCTTCGACTCGTGGAGGGAGCCGTTGGCCTTGCCGCGCCCGCGCGGGGTGCGGAGGTGGTCGTACACGAATGCTTCTGCCATGACCGTCCTTGTTTCGTGCTCAGTTTCCTGGCGTGGAGTGGGGTGTCCCCACGGACGATTGTGACACTATTACTGTCATGGTCAAGAGCGAAGGCCCGACGGAGGGTGTGACGCACACCGCACCGCCGCCCGGCGGCGAGGCGGCGCTGCTCACCCTCGACGAGCTGACCGAGCGGGTCGGGCTGACCGTGCGGACCGTGCGCTTCTACACCTCGCGCAACCTGCTGCCGCCGCCGATCCGCCGCGGCCGCTCCGGCTACTACTCCGCCGTGCACGTCGCGCGGATCGAGCTCGTGCTGGAGCTGCAGAGCCACGGGTTCACCCTGTCGGCCATCGAGCGCTACGTCGCCGGCATCCCCGACGACGCCACCCCCGAGGAGATCGCCCTCGCCCGGACCATGCTCGCGCCCTGGCAGTCCGACCTGCCGGTCGAGATGGACCGCGCGGACCTGGAGCGGAAGGCCGGGCGGGCGCTGTCCGCCGACGACATCGCCACCCTGCAGGCGCTCGGCGTGCTGCGGGTGCGCGGCTCGTCGTACCTCGTCGCGAGCAACCAGCTCACCCTCGGCGTCCGCCTGCTCGAGCTCGGCTTCCCGCGCGAGGTCGCCGTCGCGGCGGCCGCGGTCTACCAGGAGCACGGCGAGCAGATGGCCAAGGAGCTGTCCGAGGTCATCAACGACAAGCTGGTGCCGTTGTACGACGACGCCGGGACCTCCGAGCACCTGCGCGAGATCATGGAGCGGCTCAAGCCGCTGTCGGTCGGCGGTCTGGTGACGGCCTACGAAGCGGCGGTGGCGCGGGCCGCACGCAACCCGCGCCGCAGCCGCTGAGGATCAGCGCCGGCCGGAGCTGAAGCCGGCGGCGCTGTGGCCGCCCGACCTGCCCTGGCCGCCCTGGCCGCCCTGGCCGCCCTGGCCGCTGCCGCCGCGCCGGGAGCGGTTGCGTCCGCCACCGGAGCCCTGGCCGGCCGGCTTCGCCGCGGCGGCCTTCTTCGCCGCCGGCTTCTTCGGGCCGTTGCGACGGCGACCGCCGCCGTTGGCGCCGCCGCTCTTGGCGCCGCCGCCCTTGCCGCCGCCCTGGGGCGCGGCCGGGGTGAGGTCGATGCCACCGGGACGCGAGCGCTCCCCGGGGGCGAGGTCCTGCAGCAGCGGGTGGTTGGGGTTGCTGACCTTGGTGGTCGTCGGGGTGATCCCCGCCGCTCGGGTCAGGGCGCGCACGTCGCTGCGCTGCTCGGTGGTCATCAGCGTGATGACGGTGCCGGCCGCACCGGCGCGGGCGGTGCGACCCGAGCGGTGGAGGTAGGCCTTGTGCTCGGCCGGCGGGTCGGCGTGCACGACGAGCGAGACGTCGTCGACGTGGATGCCGCGGGCGGCGATGTCGGTCGCGACGAGGGTCGTGGCGGTCCCGCTGTGGAAGGCGTCGAGGTTGCGGGTGCGCGCACCCTGGCTCAGGTTGCCGTGCAGGTCGACGGCGGGCACGCCGTTCTTGTTGAGCTGGCGGGCCAGCGCCTTCGCGCCGTGCTTGGTGCGGGTGAACACGACCGTGCGGCCCGGCGCGCTGACCAGGTCGAGCAGGACGGGCAGCCGGTGCTCGCGCTCCACGTGCAGCACGTGGTGGTCCATCTTGGCGACCGGCGACTGGGCCGAGTCGGCCTGGTGGATCGCCGGGTCCTTGAGGAAGCGCTTGACCAGGACGTCGATGGCGTTGTCCAGGGTGGCCGAGAAGAGCATCCGCTGGCCGCCCTTCGGGGTCTGGTCCAGCAGGCGTCGTACGGCGGGCAGGAAGCCGAGGTCGGCCATGTGGTCGGCCTCGTCGAGCACGGTGACCTCGACGTCGGCGAGGCTGCAGTGGCCCTGGCCGATCAGGTCCTCGAGCCGGCCGGGGCAGGCGATGAGCACGTCCACGCCGTTGCGCAGCGCGGTGACCTGCGGACCCTGGCCGACACCGCCGAAGACGGTGGTCGTGCTCAGCCCGGCGGCCTTCGCGAGCGGCGCGACCGTGGCCGCGATCTGCGACGCGAGCTCGCGGGTGGGCGCCAGCACCAGGGCGCGCGGCCGGCGGGCCGCGGGCCTGCGGGGCGCGGCGGAGAGCCGGGCGACGAGCGGCAGGGCGAAGGCGTACGTCTTGCCCGAGCCGGTGCGGCCCCGGCCGAGTACGTCGCGACCGCGCAGCGAGTCCGGCAGGGTCGCGGCCTGGATGGGGGTGGGAACGGTGATCTGGTCGGCCTCGAGGACGGCGAGCAGGTCGGTGGGCACGCCGAGGTCGGCGAAGGTGGTGGTCACGTTGATCTCTCCGGGCACGCATGAGCGTCCCTGACGGGCGTCTCGCCGTGCTGTCCCGTCCGGTGACGGGAGCGTCGAAGCGGTGCCTCTTTGCGGAGGGGCGGCTCGACGGATCGAGCGCCGAGGTCCGGGGCAAGACCGGCCGGACCAGTGCTCCGAGCCTACCGGCTGGGGGCCCGGGCGACCGCATCCGCGCGCCGCTGCCGCGTGTAGAGTCCCCCACACTCGGGAGTTGCGTTAGTGGATCGACCTACGCTGGTTTGCCTCGAAGGAGCCACCATGACCACCCGTCCCACCCGGACCCTGCTCGCCGTGCTCGCGGCGGCCACCCTCGCGCTCACCGCCTGCTCGAACGACGACAGCGGCTCCGCGGCCGACGGCGAGCTGCCCACCCTGGAGGCGGGCACCCTGACCATCGCGACCGGCGACCCGTCGTACTCCCCCTGGGTGGAGGACGACGACCCGGAGTCCGGCAAGGGCTTCGAGGCGGCGGTGGCGTACGCCGTGGCCGACGAGCTCGGCTTCGACAAGGCCGACGTGACCTGGGTGCGCACCACCTTCGACGCCGCGATCGCGCCCGGCCCCAAGGACTTCGACCTCAACCTGCAGCAGTTCTCGATCACCGAGGAGCGCAAGAAGGGCGTCGACTTCTCCTCCGCCTACTACACGACCGTGCCGGCGCTGGTCTCGGTCAAGGGCAACAAGGGCGCCGACGCCACCGACCTCGCGGGCGTGAAGGACAGCCTGATCGGCGTCGCGACCGGCACCACGACGCTCAAGGCCGTCGAGGACCTCGTCGACCCGACCCAGGACGTGAAGATCTTCAACTCCAACGAGGACGCCGTCCAGGCGCTCGACGCCGGCCAGATCGACCTGCTCGCCGTCGACCTGCCGACCGCCTTCTACCTCGCTGCCGCCGAGCTCGACGACGGCGTCGTCGTCGGCCAGCTCGACTCCACCGAGGGCGGTGACCAGTTCGGCTTCGTGCTGCCCAAGGGCTCCGAGCTCACCGGCCCGGTGAGCGAGGCCGTCGACGCGCTGCGCGAGGACGGCACCCTCGACCGGCTCGCGAAGGAGTGGCTCTCCGACGCGGTCGACGCGCCCGTGCTGAAGTAATGGGCGCGGACCGGCCGCCGCCGTCGGCGGTCGAGCTGGAGCGTCGCGCCTGGCGGCGGCGCAAGCAGGTCCGCTCGGTGCTCGCCGGGCTCGCCAGCACGGTCGTCCTGGTGGGCGCGGTGGTGCTGACCCTGCGGCTCAGCCCCGGCTGGGAGGACGTCAAGGCGTCCTTCTTCGACGTCTCCATCGGCTGGGACGCGCTGCCGGCGATCCTCGAGGGGATGTGGCTCAACATCCGCGTCCTCGCCGTCGCCACCGTCGCCGTCGCCGTCGTCGGCTCCCTGCTGGCCCTGGCCCGGACCCTGCGCGGTCCGGTGTTCGCGCCGGTCCGCTTCGCGGCGGCGGCCTACACCGACGTGTTCCGTGGAATGCCGCTGCTGATCGTGCTCTACCTCGTCGGCTTCGGCGTCCCCGGGCTCAACCTGTTCGGCCGGGTGCCCGCCGAGGTGTGGGGGACGGTCGCGATCACGCTCACCTACTCGTCGTACGTCGCCGAGGTGCTGCGCGCCGGCATCGAGGCCGTGCACCCCTCGCAGCGGCTCGCGGCACGCTCGCTGGGGCTCAGCCACGGACGGACGATGCGCCTGGTCGTGCTGCCGCAGGCGGTCCGCAAGGTGACACCCGCCCTGATGAACGACTTCGTCTCGATGCAGAAGGACGTCGGCCTGATCTCCATCCTCGGCGCCGTCGACGCGATCCGCAGTGCGCAGCGGGTGGTGACCGACACCTACAACTTCACCCCGTACGTCGTCGCGGGGCTCCTCTTCGTCGCGCTGTCCTGGCCGATGATCCGGCTCAGTGACTGGCTGACCGCGCGGGCCCGGGCCCGCGAGCAGATCGGTGGTGTGGTGTGAGCCAGATCCAGGGCGAGGCACTGTCGGTGCGCGGCGTGCACAAGTGGTTCGGCGACACCCCGGTGCTGCAGGGCATCGACCTCGACGTCGCCGAGCACGACGTGGTCGCCCTCATCGGCGCGTCCGGGTCGGGCAAGTCGACGCTGCTGCGCACGATCAACCTGCTGGAGCCGGTCGACGACGGGCAGGTGTTCCTGCGCGGGGAGGACGTCACCGACCCGCGGGTGGACGCGGACGCGGTGCGGGCGCGGATCGGGGTGGTGTTCCAGCACTACAACCTCTTCCCCCACCTGAGCGTGCTCGACAACGTGACGCTGGCGAGCCGCAAGGTGTTCGGCGTACCGAAGGCGGAGGCGCGGGAGCGCGGGCTGGCCCTGCTGGAGCGGATCGGGCTGGCCGCCAAGGCGCGGGACTACCCGGACCGGCTCTCCGGCGGCCAGCAGCAGCGGGTCGCGATCGTGCGGGCCATCGCGACCGAGCCGGAGCTGCTCCTGCTCGACGAGATCACCAGCGCGCTCGACCCGGTGCTGGTCGGCGAGGTGCTGGACCTGGTCCGCGAGCTCAAGGAGGGCGGCGCGACCATCCTCATGGCGACCCACGAGATGGGCTTCGCACGCCGTGTCGCCGACCGGGTGGTGTTCCTCGCCGAGGGCCGGATCGTGGAGTCCGGCACGCCCGAGCAGGTCTTCGAGCGGCCGGAGCAGGAGCGGACGAGGGACTTCCTCGCCCGGCTCCACCACTGAGCGGGCTCAGCCCTCCAGCTGCACGGCGGCGCCGCGCTCGAGGAGGCCGTCGACGTCCTTGACGCCCCACGCCTCGAGCGCCGCCCGGGTGTGCGCGCCGGCGCCGGGGGCGGGCGGGTGCGAGAGCGTCGCCCTCGTGCGGGAGAAGCGCGGCGCGGGCTGGGGCTGCACGACGCCCTCGTGCTCGACGAAGATCTCGCGGGCCTTGATGTGAGGGTGGTCCTTGGCCTCGCTGATCTTGAGGATCGGCGCGACGCAGGCGTCGGTGCCGTCGAAGACGGCGCACCACTCGTCGCGGGTCCTGGTCAGGAAGGTCGCGGCGATCAGCTCGCGCAGCTCGCCGGTCTTCTCCAGGTCCCAGCGGTCGGGGGCGGTGTCCTCGATGCCGAGCAGCTTCACGAACAGGTCGTAGAACTGCGGCTCCAGCGCGCCCACCGACATGTGCTCGCCGTCGGCGGTCTCGTAGATGTCGTAGTAGGGCGCGCCGCCGTCCAGCAGGTTGGCCGCGCGCTCCTCCTTGAACCCGCCGCCCGCCAGGAAGGCGGAGGTCATCGCGTTGAGGTTGGCCGTGCCGTCCACGATCGCCGCGTCGACGACCTGGCCGGTGCCGGAGATCCGGGCCTCGAGGATCGCGGCGAGGATGCCGATGACGAGGTACGTCGACCCGCCGCCGAAGTCGCCGACGAGGTTGGTCGGGAACTGCGGCTTCTCCGGCACCTGGCCCAGGCCGTGCAGGGTTCCGGTGATGGCGATGTAGTTCATGTCGTGCCCGGCCGCCTGGGACCACGGCCCGTCCTGGCCCCACCCGGTCATCCGGCCGTAGACCAGCCGCGGGTTGCGGGCGTGGCACTCCTCGGGCCCGAAGCCCAGCCGCTCGGCCACCCCGGGCCGCATGCCCTCGACGAGCACGTCGGCCTGCTCGACCAGGTCGAGCACGGTGGCGACGGCCTCGGGGTCCTTGAGGTTGAGCGCGACGCTGGGGCGGCCGCGGTTGAGCAGGTCGTGCGAGCCTCCGGTCAGCATCTGGCCGCCGGGGCGCTCGACGCGGATCACGTCCGCACCGAGGTCCGCGAGGATCATGCAGGCGTGCGGGCTCGGCCCGATCCCTGCGATCTCGACGACCTTGAGGCCCTTGAGCGGACCGGTTCCCTGACCCAGCGCGAACGTCATGGGGCGATCATGGCACGGATCGTGACAGTAGTGCTGTCAAGGTTGGCTACTGTCCAGTAGCGGGACCTCAGCCCGGGTTGACGATCCGGGCGAGCTCGAAGTGCATCGGGTCGGTCCAGGCCCAGTCGCCGCCCCACGCGAAGCCCCAGCGCTTGAAGATCCCCACCACCGCGCGGTCCATCTGGCCGACGGTGCCGCGCTGGTTGCCGGAGACGTTCATGTCGAGGGCCAGGCCGAAGGAGTGGTTGGAGAGCTTGTTGGAGCCGGCGATGAAGCGGGGGTAGTAGCAGCCGGCGTACTCGCCCGGGTTGATCTTGCTGGCCAGCTTGCTCGCCTGCACCTCGGCGAGGGCGGCCTTGAGCTGCGGCATCATGAACTTGTTGCAGGTGACCCTGCCGAGGATCGGCACCACCTCGGTCACGATGTGGGTGCGCACCCACTCCGGGTCGGGGGCGATCCGGCCGCCGCCGATCGGGCGGTAGCGGAAGAAGCCGACGGCGTCGCTGAAGGCGCCGACCGGGATGACGTTCTGGTAGGCCCCGAGGTCGATGCCGGCCTGGGCGACGATGTCGAGCGCGGTGATCGAGAAGCGGGACTTGCCGAAGGCCTTCTCGATCGCGGTGCGCACCGCCTGCGGCGAGGCGATGCCGGTGTTGATGAGCACCGCGTTGTCACGGGGCAGGCCGATGTCCTCGGCCCACTTGCGGTTGACCATCGCGTCCACGCTGTCGACCTCGGCGGGCGACCAGGCACCCACGTGGATGCGCTGCTTGCCGACCTCGAGGTAGCCCTCGCCGTCGACCCGCAGGTCCTTCTGCAGCCGGTCCATCACCGCGATCTCGCCGCCCGCGATGCGGTCCCACTGCTCCTGGAACTCCGCGCTCGTCGTCCCGGTGAAGGAGCGGTACTGCGCGGCGTCGACGCCGGCGATGTTGTAGACGCGGCCGTCGACGGTGAAGTTGCCGTAGGCCAGCCGGGTCTGGGCGGCGATGGCCTTCTTCTTGTTGACCTTGACCGCCAGCAGCTTCTTCAGGTCGGCCTCGGAGATGGTCTCCTCGCTGACGAGGAGCAGGTCGTCGCCGTACTGCGTGCCGTCGAACTTCCCCGGCGCCGCGACCGCGTGCGCACGGTCGAGCGCGTTCTCGGGGATCGGGCTCGTGGAGGCGGCGGCCCGGCTCGGGTCGTCCTTCTCGCCGGTGCCCTTGTCGGACGTGCCGCACCCCGCCAGGAGTGCAGCGACCAGCAGGGCGCACACCCCTGTGGCTCGCCCAGCCGTCGTCCTCGCGCCTCGCGCCAGCGCCATGGCCCCTTCCCCGCCACCGGCCCTCCCGGCAGTCCTCCCGGCTCCGAGGGTAGTACGTGGCAACGGCCCGGGTGCCCGAACGCCGAGGTCAGCCGAGGACGCGGGCGGCGATCCAGGCGATGTCGTCACCGGTCTGCGCCGGGGTCGAGGTGGGCTGCATGACGTGGCTGAGCACCAGCCGGACGACCATGTCGATGCTCGCCTCGAGCCGCCCCTCGGGCAGGTCGACGTCGTACGACGCCACCCGCTCCGCGACGACCATCTTGGCGCCCTCGAGGAGGTACTCCGAGTGGGTCGTCAGCAGCGGCAGCAGCTCGGTGTCCGCGCCGTGGGTCGCGGACACGACGGCGTGCAGCAGCGCGTTGTCCTGGGCGTACTTCAGCACCCGGCGGGCGGAGTCGCGGATCGCCCCGATCAGGTCGTCGGGGTTCTCGTCGAAGGAGCGGGTCACGCCGGCGAGGAAGCGGTCCAGCTCGCGCAGGACCATCGCCTCGGCGAGGTCGTTCTTGGTGCCGATCTCGTTGTAGACCGTCTGCCGGCTGACCCCGACCTCGTCGGCCAGGCGGGCCATGGTGACCCGGCCCCAGCCGTCGGTGGTCATGATGCCGACCGCCGCCTCCAGCAGCCGGTCACGCAGGGAGGACCCGGCCTCCGCGCCGGCGGAGGCCGTCTCCCGCGTCACGGCCCGGCCCGCGAGGATCGACATGGCTCGAATCTACCCCTCGAGCGTCAGCGCGAGGACCGGGCAGGCCTGCACCGCCGCGAACACGTGACCGCGGTCGGACTCGGGCGGGTTCTCGTCGAGGACGCGGACGAGCTCGTCGTCCTCGTCCACCTCGAAGTAGTCGTTGGCCATGGCCTCGCACATGCCGAGGCCCTCACACTTGTCGTGGTCCGCGATGATCTTCATGACTCAGGCCTGCACCTTCTCGGGGTCGAACGGGACGAAGTCGATCTTCTCGCGGACCCCGCAGTCGGGGCAGCACCAGTCGTCGGGGATGTCGGCCCACGCCGTACCGGCGGGGAAGCCCTCGTGCTCGTCGCCGGCGGCGACCTCGTAGGTGTAGCCGCAGCCGGGGCACTTCGCGGCGAGCACCTCGCCCACGAACTTCTGCGCGAACAGGTCGTCGGTCTTGAGGTGGTGCTCGGCCGGGGGCGGGAACTTCGCGAGGTACTTCGCCTCCTTGCCCGGCGCGATGTTGGCCAGGGTGACGTCGCCGTCGAGGTGCTCGACCACGCGGTGATCCATGACCTTGCGCCACAGCGGCGGGATCAGCGCGAGGTTGATCATGCCGGCGTAGCCGGTCGGCAGGGCCGGCGACTCCTTGAAGTCGCGCAGGGCCTGGTAGCGCCGGGTCGGGTTGGCGTGGTGGTCGCTGTGGCGCTGCAGGTGGTAGAGGAAGATGTTGGTGACGATGTTGTTGCTGTTCCAGCTGTGCATCGGCAGCACCCGCTCGTAGCGCTGCTTCTCACCGACCCGCTGGCGCTTCAGGCCGTAGTGCTCCAGGTAGTTGACGACCTCGAGCAGCGAGAAGCCGAAGACGACGGTGATCGGGATGTAGACCGCGACGCTCCAGCCGTTCAGGGCGATGACGGCAGCCCACAGCGCGACCGACATGGCCCAGGCGTTGAGCACGTCGTTGCCGACGTGGAAGGGGTGCGTGCCCTTGCGGCGGTAGCGCTTGGCCTCGACCTCCCAGGAGCTCTTCAACGAGCCCCAGACGGTGCGCGGCCAGAAGCGGTAGAGGCTCTCGCCGAGGCGCGAGGACGCCGGGTCCTCAGGGGTGGCGACCCGGACGTGGTGGCCGCGGTTGTGCTCGATGTAGAAGTGGCCGTAGAAGGTCGGCGCGAGGGTGATCTTCGCCAGCCAGCGCTCGTGCGACTCCTTCTTGTGGCCGAGCTCGTGCGCGGTGTTGATGCCGATGCCGACGACACCGGCGATGGAGAGCGCCCACAGCGCCTTCTCCCACCAGGGCAGCTCGAGGTGGTCGGCCATCAGGTGGGCGCTCAGGTGCGCGTCGCCCCAGTCGCCGAGGCCGACGGTGTTGAGCAGCCAGGCGACCGGGTTGCCCTCACCGATGATGTAGTAGCCGGCGAAGACGAGGGCGAACATCATCGGCACGTACGCGAAGACGACCCAGCGGTAGTATTTGTCGTTCTCGAGCTCCTCGATGATCTCGTCCGGCGGGTTGCTCTGGTCGGTGCCCAGCGCCAGGTCGAAGAGCGGGATCGCGAAGTTGATGAGGAAGGGCGCGACCAGGGTGAAGCCCCACCAGCCGCCGGTCGCGATGTAGGCGACGGCGAAGAGCACCCCGAAGCCGGGCACCATCAGTCCCCACAGCCACAGGTAGCGCTTCTTGTCCTTCCACTGCTCGGTGGAGCCGTCCGGGACGGTCTGCCCGATCTGCGTCGATCCGGTCATCGTCGTGCCTTCCTTCCGCGCGCCACCGTCGGCGCTTGACAGAACGGTAGGACTTGTAAAGGTGCTTTGACAAGAGAGCGCGACTTGTAAAGTGGTGGGCGCCACACGAGGGCGGCCCGTCCACGGGCGAAGGGCTCGCGGTCGGCCCGGCAGGTGGCTGATGGGAGACGCCGGCGGCGGCGGGCACCCGGTGGGAGGCCGGGGCACGCGGGGCCGAGGCCGGCGGGGCCGGACCGACCGCGAGGGCAGAGGGGATCAGGCGGCCACGCGGGTCCCGGTGGTGACGGGCAGCCGCTCGTAGCCGCGCAGCACGCGGGTGGGGCGGCGCTGCGGCGTACCGCTCACGGTCAGGTCGGGGTAGCGCTCGTAGAGCGCGCGCAGGGCGACCGCCGCCTCCAGCCGGGCGAGGCTGGCGCCGAGGCAGTAGTGCACGCCGGCGGAGAACGCGATGTGCTGGTCCGCGTTGGGTCGGGTGACGTCGAAGCGGTCGGGCTCGGCGAACACGGCCGGGTCGCGGTTGGCGCCGCCGACGTAGAGCAGGATGCCGTGGCCGGGCTGGAAGGTCCTGCCCGCGACCTCGGTCTCGCGCAGCGCGATCCGCAGGGTCAGCTGGACCGGCGACTGGTGGCGCAGCACCTCGTCGACGGCGCCCGCCCAGCCGTCGGGGTTGGCCTGCAGCCAGCGCAGCTGGTCGGGGTGCTGGTCGAGCAGCACGACGGCGTTGGAGATCAGGTTGACCGTGGTCTCGAAGCCGGCCGCCAGCACCAGCAGGCCGACCTGGTGCAGCTCGACCGCGTCGAGCCGGTCCGGGCTGTCGTCGAGCGCGAGCTGGCTGAGCAGGTCCTCGCCCGGGTGGGCACGGAGGTGCTCCACGTGTCCGCGGAACCAGGTGTGCATCTCGCGCAGCGCGCTCTCGGCGCGGCGGTACTGTGCCCACGACAGGCCCGGGTCGAGGGTCACCGCGGCCTCGTTGCCCAGCGTGAGCAGGCGGTCGCGGTCCTGCTCGCGCACGCCGAGCAGGTCGGCGATGACGGCGACCGGAAGCTGCGCGGCGTAGCGGTCGACGAGGTCGAACTCCGTGGCCCCGACGAGGCCGTCGAGCAGGCTCGCCGCGACCTGCTCCACCCGGTCGCCCATCCGGCCGACCTTGCGGGCGGTGAAGGCGCGGGCGACCTGCTTGCGGTAGCGGGTGTGCAGCGGCGGGTCGACCGCCAGCATCGACGGCGGGTCGACCGGGCCCAGCGCGCCCGGGTCGATCGTGCGGTGGTGCAGCCACTGCAGCGCCTTGGGCAGCTCGCCCTGGCCGCCGGCGGTCCCGAAGGCCTCGCTGCGCAGCACCTCGTTGCACACCGCGTGGTCGACGCTGGCCGAGATGAACGGGTTGGCCGCGATCGGGCCGGCGGCACGCAGCTCGTCGTACGCCGTGAAGGGGTCGCGGCACAGGTCGGGGTCCATCACCATCCGGCTGATCAGGTCGCCCTTGCGCGCGCCGCGCTGGATCATCGCGCGCTGCAGGCCGTGCGCCAGCACCCATGCGACGAAGGAGCGCGGGGTGTCGGCCAGGCGGCGCACAGCGGAGTCAGGCGACGGCACGGGCGTCCTCCGCCTCCAGCACCCGCAGCACCCCGCGGGCGCGGCGGGCCAGGCGCCGCCGGTGCTCCTCGAGCTCACCCTCGGGCAAGTGGGTGTCGAGCTGGGCGTTGACGGTCAGCTGCCAGCGGTAGCGCAGCGCGGTGACCAGGCCGGCCCGGTCGCCGAAGACCAGCGCGTAGTCGTCGTTCCACGGCAGCTCGGCGGACTCGGACGCCGCGAGCTGCTCCTCGATGGCGCGCAGTGCCTGCCAGCGCCGGTGCGTCTCGTTCCAGGTCATGGCTCGAACCTACGTCGCCCGCGCGGCCCCGGACATCGGTCGACGGCAGGCATCGCGGCTCCTACCCAGGGAGGAGCCGGGGACGCTCAGACGCCGCGCGGCGGCCCGTCCGCCCGCGCCCGCGTGCTCTCCAGGGACGCGTGCACGACGTAGCGGTGGCTGGAGCCGAAGAGCGGGTCGCAGGAGGTCAGGGTGAGCACCGCGGCCGTGGCCGCGACGCCCGGCTGCTCGGGCACCGGCGCGATCACGTCGACCCGGTCGGGGGTCACGATCAGGGAGCCGGTGACGCGGTAGACGTACCAGCCGGCGGCGGTCTCCACGACGACCCGGTCGCCGAGGCGCAGCCGGTCGATCTCGCGCAGGGCGCTGCCGTGGGTGAGGCGGTGCCCCGCGACGGCGAAGTTGCCCACCTGGCCGGGCAGGGCGCTGCCGCGGTAGTGGCCGATGCCGCCGTCGAGGTCGTCGAGGGTCGTCCCCTCCACGACCGGACGGCGCCAGTCCTCCCCCAGTCGCGGGATCCGCAGCACGGCGAAGGAGGCGCCGGGACGGGGCGAGGCGAGCGGAGGTACGCCGCCGTCGCTCCGGGCGACGGGCGTCGCGTCCTGCCACGTGGCGACCAGGCCGTCGGCCCTGCGGGACTGCTCGGCACGCACGGACGCGTCGTCGTAGAGCAGGATCCAGGCGACGTACAGCAGGCCGAGCAGGGCCACGGTGAGCAGCAGGTCCGCGGTGCCCAGCAGCACCAGCCTCCGGGTGTCGGGCCGGCGGCGGGCACCGGCGTGCCGGCTCACGCCTCCCTCGCCACGAAGGTGGTGTCCGCCTCCGCGTTGCGCCGGGTCTTGGCCCAGCCCGAGCGGCCGGTGAGGATCCGGAAGAACGCCCGCCACGTGGTGACGTAGTAGCCGTAGGTGTAGATCAGGTAGGCCAGCCCCCAGCCCAGGCCGGCCAGCCAGGAGGCCTCCGGGGCGCAGCGGCGGCGGTAGATCGGGCCCCAGATCACGTAGGGCAGGCAGCCCACGACGTAGTAGATCGCGAGGTACCAGACGCCGGCGCTGACGAACCAGTCGTGCACGGCGGGGTCGGTGAGGACGCCGTACCCGATCAGCACCATGGGCAGGGGGAAGAGCAGGCTCAGCACGACCGTGGTCCACGGCTGCAGCAGGAAGTAGCTGGTCTCCACGACACCGAGCGCGGAGTAGTGCCGCGACATGTTCACCTCGGGCCAGTAGCGCGCGCACTGCAGCACCCCCTGGCCCCAGCGGGTGCGCTGGGTGAGGAAGCGCCGCAGGTTGAACAGGCCCTCCTGGGAGACCCAGGTGTCCTGCACGAAGACGTTGCTCCAGCCGGCGAGCAGCAGGTGGAGGCCGAGCTCGAAGTCCTCCAGCAGGCTGCCGCGCCAGGGCCGGCCCTCGCCGCGGTCGATGTCGCGCAGGGCCGACAGACGGGCGAACTGGCCGTTGCCGCCGAGGCCGACGGTGCCGGTGTAGTGGCGGGAGTGCTGGATCGCCGCGATCACGGTGCGGAACTCCAGGTCCTGCATCCGCACCAGCTGGCGGGCCAGGTAGTTGAGCACCCGGCCGCGGTGCGGGAGCGGCGTGACCTCCTCGACGTTGCGCATCCGGACCTCGATCTGCACGCCGCCCACCTTGCGGGCCGCGAAGCCCGCGGGCCCGGCCAGGACGGGCAGGCAGTCGGGGTCCAGGTGGCCGTCGGCGTCGACGACGCCGATGATGACCCGGTTCGCGTCCACGTCGGCCGGCAGGTGGTCCTCGATCAGGCGGAAGGCGGCGTTGAGCGCGTCCCCCTTGCCCGTGCGCGCCTCGGGCAGCACCCGGCGGACCAGGTGGACCCGGTCGTCGTCGCGGGCGAAGCCCTCCACGATCGCGGCCGTGGCGTCCTCGGAGGCGTCGTCGATGACCCACACGTGGGCCAGCGGCAGGTCCGAGCGCAGGCGGCGGATGGTCGTGCCGATGACGACCTCCTCGTCGCGGGCCGGCACCAGGAAGTGCCACGCGAAGCGGTCCGGGTCGGCGTTCTTCGACGGCTTGCGACGCAGGTACGGGACGAGGATCGCGACGACGTACTGGACGAAGAGGATGCTGACGACCAGGGTCGCGACCTGCGCCAGCGCGATGAGGACGCTCACGCTCAGATCCGTCTCAGCACGACCGAGCGCATCATCAGGAGCGCAACGATCATCAGGGCGAGCGCCATCACCAGGATCCCGGACAGGGTGAAGCCGGTCTTGGGCAGCGAGCTGGGGTACATCGGTGGGTCTCCCTCGGAGGATGGTGCGGGCGGGTGGTGGGGCGGGGTCAGCCCCGGTGGTGACCGGTCGCAGACCGGGCGGCGCCGTTCGGGCGCGAGATCCTGCCGACGGTGAGCCGGACGAACAGCAGCAGCGCGATGCCGACACCGACGAGCGAGACGAAGGTGCCGAGCGTGTCGTGGGCGAGGACGTAGCCGCGCCCGGCACCCCACTGCTCCATGCTCAGCGCGATCACCAGGATCCGCAGGGTGTTGGTCGCGAGGACCGCGAGCGCGCACACGCCCAGCGCGGTCAGCAGCCGGCCGACCTCGATCTGGCTGGGCAGCGCGAGCACCGCGGAGACGACCACGATCGGGACGAACAGCACGGCGGCCGAGCACATCACCGAGACCTCCAGCGCGCTCGACCACGACGTGCCGAGGCCCACCAGGACCAGTGGCTCACCGCTCACGGCCAGCGCCGGGTGCCCCGTCGTCCACTCCAGCAGCGGCGTCGCCAGCCGCGCCTCGCCGACCCGCAGCGCGTGGTGGAAGGCGAGCAGGGCGACGGCCAGGGCCACCAGGCCGGCGGCCAGGCCGAGGCGGGGCAGCGGGAAGCGGCGGATCGGTGCGGTGCCCGGGTGGGCGGCGGTCGCGGACATGGTTCCTCATCGGTACGTCGTGCAGCGGGTCGGGCGGCGCGGGCGGCACCGGCAGGGCAGGGGATCGCCCCGCCCTGCCGGTCAGGTGGGGGCACCGGTCGCACCGGTGCCCCCGGACGGTGGTCAGGCCGTCAGGTCGGCCTCGTCCCGACGTCGCCGGACGGCGACGAAGGCGAGCGCCCCGGCCGCGGCCGCACCGGTGGACCCGGCAGCGACGACGGCGGTGTGGTTGGGCACCTCGACCGGCTTCTCGCCGGTCGTCGGGCCACAGGTCGCGGAGCCGAGCACGAAGTCCGCACCCAGCGAGGTCGCGATCTGGATGTGGAAGGCGTTGACCGTGATCGAGCCGTCCGCGTTCTTGACCTGCTCGTTGAACACGACCTTGCCGATCGGGCCCAGGTCGACGCCGAAGTTCGCCGGCGGGTTGACCGGGACGTCGATGACGCCGTACCCGAAGACGGACAGGCTGCCGCCCACCAGGGTCGAGGACCCGGTGAACGACGTCGGGGTCGACGTGCAGGTGGCCTGCAGGCTGTCGACGCCGAACGAGAAGACCTGCGGGATGCCGAACGGCGGCGTACCGACGGTCAGCTTGGCGTCCTGCAGGCCGCCGGTGCTGGTGACACCACCGGTCGAGGCGTCGCCCAAGGTGTCGGCGGAGAGCACGCCGAAGCTCAGGGAGCTGCCGAGGACGGCCGGCTTGAAGCTGAAGACCTCATCGCTTTCGGTGTAGTTGTTGGCGGCGGTGCCCTGGACGCTCGGCGTCGGCTGGATGCCGACGCCGAACACGGTCGCCTTGACCGCGGAGGCCTTGCCGATGGGCGCGACCGTGGCGGCGTTGGACGCGGTCGCGGCCAGTCCGATCACGGTCGTGGCCGCCACCAGGGTGGTGGCGGCGGCGGTGAGCAGCTTGCGCACTACTCTCCCTCTCTCTTGGGCGCCGAGGCCGGTGGGCCCGACGCTCGTCGTGGACATGCCGGCGCCCCGTCGCAGCGAGGGCCGACAGGGAACGGACACCCCACCGGGCGCCCACTTACGCGACTCGCGAGTGAAATTCCGCGCGGGCGACGGGGGGTCAGCCGACCGTGTTGCCGTTGCCCCGCAGCGCCTCGGCGAGCAGCGGGAACAGCCAGGTGAAGCAGACGGCGACCACGACCGCGAGCAGCAGCACCGCCTGCAACAGGCGGAGGCGGGGCGAGCCGGGCAGGTGGCGCCAGATCCAGACGTACATCGGTCCCTCGGGTGGTCGGGTGGTTCTCCCCACCTGACCCCCGAGGACGGCCTTCCTTACGCGACTCCGGCCTCCTCCCTGAGCAGGACGTCCGCGCCCTCCCGCGGCGGGATGACCGGCGAGCGGCCGCTCCCTACCCTGGTGTCATGCTGCGCTGGTTGCGGGCCGGGATCGAGGCGAACCTCGAACGGCACCAGATCCTCTACCCCTGGTGGGTGCCGCTGGTGTGCACCGGCGGGCAGCTGGTGGCGGCGATCGGTGCGCTGGCCTTCCGCGACGCGCTCTGGCCGCTCGACCCCTTGCTGGTGTGCGTGCCGCTGGTGGTCGCGCCCTCGGCGATCCAGTTCCGCAGCCACGTGATGCTGCCGTGGTGGGTGGACATCTCCGGTCCGGTGCTGGCGGCGGTGCTGCTGCTGGCGCGACCGGTCGACGGCGTGGTCGACCTGGCCCCCGCCCTGCTCGCGCTGGCCACCGCGGAGATCACCGCCCGCGACGGCCTGCCCGAGGGCCTAGCCGTCGCCGCGATCAGCCAGGTGCTCCTCGTCGGCGCCGCGCTCGGACCCGGTCTCCCCGGGACGCCGGTGCACACCCTGGAGCTGGTGCTCGGCTTCGTCGTCGGCGCGATGCTGCTGTGGCAGATGCGCGCCCTCGTCGCCGAGCGCGCCGCCCGCGAGCGCGCCTGGGACCAGGCGACCACCGCCGAGCGGGAGCGGATCGCCCGCGAGATCCACGACCTCGTCGCCCACTCGCTGAGCATCTCCCTGCTCCAGGTCACCGGCGCCCGCCGGGCGCTGCGCGACGTCACCGGCGGCGACGCGCAGCAGACCGCCGACGCCGTGGCGGAGGTGGACGCCGCGCTCTCCGACGCCGAGCAGGTGGGACGGCGGGCGATGGCCGACATCCGTCGTACGGTCAGCGCGATGGCGGACGGCGCCCCGGAACGGCACGCCCTGCCGGGCGGGGCGGACATCGCCGCACTCGTGCGGGAGATGAGCGGCGCCGGCCTCGCGGTGGAGTACGACGAACGGGGCGACCCCGCCGCGCTGCCCGCCGCCACCGGCCTCGGGCTCTACCGCATCGTCCAGGAGTCGCTCGCCAACGTCGCCCGCCACGGCGGGACCGACGCCCGCGCCCGGGTCCGGCTGCGGGTCGACGGCAGCGGCGCCCACCTGCGGATCACCAACCCGCTGCCCGCGGACCGGCCGCGCGGCGACGGACTCGGCTCGGGGCTGGCCGGGATGCAGGCCCGGGCGGCCCAGCTGGGTGCGACCCTGGAGGCGGGGCCGGACGCGGACGGGTGGACCGTCGACGTACGACTGGGGCGGGGGCTGGACCTGCCCTGCGGACGCACGCTGAGGAGGCCGGGGCTGGCATGAGCGAGGTCAGGGTGGTGCTGGTCGACGACCAGGAGCTGGTGCGCTCGGGACTGCGCCGGATCCTGCGGCGGCGCGACGGCTTCGAGATCGTCGCCGAGTGCGGCGACGGCGACGAGCTCCCGGCGACCCTCGACGCCCTGGCGGGGCCGGAGGACCGCGGCGTGGACGTCGTGGTGATGGACCTGCGGATGCGCCGGGTCGACGGGATCACCGCGACCGCCGACCTCGCGGCCCGCGGCGACGGACCGCCGGTGCTGGTGCTGACGACCTTCGACGACGACGAGATGCTCTCGGGCGCGCTGCGCGCCGGCGCGGCGGGGTTCCTGCTCAAGGACTCCTCGGCCGACGACCTGATCCGCGCCGTGCGCACCGTCGCCGACGGCGGGCACTGGCTCGACCCGTCGGTGACCGGCCGGGTCCTCCAGCAGTTCCGCACCGGCCCGCCGGCGACCGCCCCGCGGACCACCGCCGCCGACCCGCTCACCGCCCGGGAGCTGGAGGTGCTGCAGGCCATCGCGCTCGGGCGCAGCAACGGCGAGATCGCCCGCGACCTGGTGATCTCCGAGCTGACCGTGAAGAGCCATGTCGGGCGGATCTTCACCAAGCTCGGCCTGCGCGACCGGCCGGCCGCGATCGTCTACGCCTACGACAACGGGCTGGTCCGGCCGAGCCGCGCCTGAGCGGCCCGGCCGGGACGGCTCACTCGACGGCCGTCGTACCGCTCTTGCCGTCGGGCGCCGCGCTCTGCACCGACTTGTGGATCAGGGCCTCGATGTCCAGGCCGGTGGAGGTCTTCAGCATCTGCAGGGTCTGCGCGACGTTGTCGGTGACCTGCTTGGGCAGCGCGCCCGCACCGTCGGTCGAGAGGACCGTGAGCTGGTCGATCGCGGCGATCGGGGCGGCGACCTCCTTCGCGATCTGCGGCAGCACCTCGATGAGCATCTGCAGGACCGCGGCGTCGTTGTAGTGCGCGAACGCCTCGGCGCGCTTGTCCATCGCCTCCGCCTCGGCCTGGCCGATGGCGAGCGTTGCGGCCGCCTGGGCCTCACCCTCGGCCCGGGTCGCGTCGGCCTCGGCGAGACGCCGGCCCTTCTCCGCCTCACCGCGCTTGATGCCCTCGATGGCCTCCGCCTCGGCGAGCGCCGCACGGCGGCCCTTCTCCGCCTCACCGCTGAGCTTGGTCTCCTCGGCCTTGGCCTGGGCGGCCGCGATGGTGGCGGCCTTGCGGGCGTCCGCGGCCGCGATCTCGGCGGTACGACGCGCCTCCGCCTCCTGCTCGACCCGGTACCGCTCCGCGTCGGCCGGCTTGCGGACCTGCGTCTCCAGCTGGCGCTCGGTCAGCGCGGCCTGCCGGACGGCGACCTTCTCCTGCTCGGTGAGGATCGCCTGGTCGCGGTCGGCCTGCGCGAGCGGGCCGGCCGCGGCGGCCTGGGCGGAGGCGGCGTCGGTCTCGGCCTTGATCTCCGCCTGCTTCAGCGCGAGCGCCCGCTGGGCGATCGCGATCTCCTGCTCGGCGGCGATCTGCGCCTGCTCCGCCGCCTGCCGGGCATTGGCCTCGGCGATCCGCGCGGCCTGGCTGGCCCGGGCCGCCTCCGGCCGGCCCAGGTCGGCGAGGTAGGTGCCGTCGTCGGTGACGTCCTGGATCTGGAACGCGTCGAGGATCAGGCCCTGCCCGGTCAGCGAGCTCTCCGACTCGTCGGCCACCCGCTGGGCGAAGGCCGCACGGTCGCGGATGATCTGCTCCACGGTGAGGCCGCCCACGATGGAGCGCAGGGCGCCGGCCAGCACCTCCTGGGTGAAGGTCTCGATGTCGGCCTGCTGGGACAGGAAGCGCTGCGCACCGAGCCGGATCTGGTCGGCGTTGCCGCCCACCTTGACGATCGCGACGCCGTCGAGGTTGAGCTTGATGCCCTGGCCGGACACCGCACCCCGGATCTGCACCGAGATCCGGCGGCTGGAGAGGTCCATCGTCGCCAGCTTCTGCACGAACGGGATCACGAAGACACCGCCGCCGAGCACGACCTTCTGGCCGGACAGGTCGGTGGTCAGCTCGCCCGTCTCCGGGTTCACGACGGCCTTGCCCTTGCGGCCGGTCACGATGAACGCCTGGTTGGGCCCGGCCACCTTGTAGCGGCTGGTCACCAGCAGCACGAGCAGCACCAGCAGGACGACGATGCCGGCGATCGGCACCCAGACAGCGGAATCCATGGTCTCGACTTTCACTCGGGGGCAGGAGGTTGCCAGACCTCGGTCACGCTGACCGCGGTCGGGGAGAGCACGCCGGTCACGTCGACCTCGGCACCGGCCTCGATGGGCCGGTGGGCGCTGGCGTTGAGCTGGAGGGGGTGGCCGCCCACGACGACCCGTACGACGCCGTACCCCTCGGCGGGGATGGCGGTGATGACGCGCGCGGTGCGCCCGACGCTGTCACCGATGGAGACGGTGCCGTCGCTCGGGCTGTCCTTGACGAGCCGGGTGAGCCACCAGGCGAACCAGCCGACGACCACGCCGGAGGCACCGCCGACGGCCAGGCTGACCGGCAGCGGGGCGCCGGCCCCGTCGGCGATCGCGCCGCCGAAGCCGAAGGCCGAGGTGAAGCCGCCCAGGGCGGCGCTGGAGATCCAGTCGGCCTCGAGCGCGTCGAAGGCACCGTCGAGCAGGTCGCCGGCGACCAGCGAGACGAGCAGCACGACGATCCCGGCGACGCCGAGGACGAGGAAGACGGTCACGGATGCTCCAGCACTGAGGCCGGCGGATCCGGCAGGTGCGGCGATCGTATCCACGTCGTCCGCGCGGGAAACCAGGTGACGGTCGTCACAAAGTTGCACCCTCAGCCGGATCAGTGCAAAGATGCACTCATGGACCAGCTGTGCAATCGCCGTGAGGCCAAGCGGTACCAGACCGCCCTGCGCCTCCAGCAGTGCGCGGTGCGGCTGACCATGGACAAGGGCTTCGACGGCTGGACCATCGACGACCTGGCCGCCGCCGCCGACGTCTCGCGCCGCACCGTGTTCAACTACTTCGACGGCAAGGCCGAGGTCGTCCTCGGCCCGGAGCCCGAGGTCGACCAGGAGCGCCTCGACGCCTTCGTCGCGGGCGGTCCCACCGGCCGGCTCTTCGACGACCTGCTCGTGCTCGCCCACGAGGCGACCCGCGAGAAGGCCGCGTCCGAGCACCAGATGGCGGCGCTGCGCGAGGCCGTGATGAACGACCCGCGCCTGCTCCGGCTGGTGCACGAGCGCTTCGAGATCGCCGCCACCCTGCTGGGCGACTGCGTCCGGCAGCGCGAGGGCGCCGACTTCCCCGACGACCGGGTCCGGTTGCTCCTGCGGTCGCTGATGACCTGCTTCGACCACGCCCTCGAGCGCACGGCGGACGACGTCGAGCACACCTTCGCCGAGCACTTCGACGCGACGGTGGCCGACCTCCGCGCCCTCCTCACCTGACTCCCTCCACCGCTCCCCCACGCACCACCTGTCTGGAGAACCCCGGACAGGCCCTTCCCACCAGGAGACCTCCACCATGGCCCGCCTGCTCTCCAAGCTCGGCTCCACCGCCTACCGGCGCTGGCCGATCTTCATCTCCGCCTGGCTGTTGATCGCGGTCGTCGTCGGTGCCCTCGCCGGGACCGTCGCGAAGCCGTTCAACGACGAGTTCAGCATCCCCGGCATCCCGTCCGAGAAGGCCGCGCAGATCCAGAAGGAGCTGTTCCCCGAGTCCGGTGACGCCTTCGACGACGCGAGCGTGAACGTCGTGCTGGGCGCCCGTGAGGGACACACCCTCGACGATGCGACGTACGCCCCGGCCGTCGCCGACCTCGTCGCGCAGATCAAGCAGCTGCCGCAGATGTCCGACGACCCGGACGCGAACCCGCGGCTCGGCAACCCCGTCGACATCGCGAAGGCCCAGCTCGACCAGTACGTCGACGGCGCCCGGGAGTCCGGTGGCGACGTCGCCGCCGCCCGCGCGAACGCCGCCGCGGTCTCGCCGGTGGCCGACGACGGCCGGTTCGGCCTGATGACCTTCTCCTGGGACGTCGAGAAGCCGACCGACGTGAAGCAGTCGAGCATCGACGAGCTCGACAAGATCCTCGACGACGCCCGCGACGCCGGCCTGGTCGCCGAGGTCAACGGCGCCGGGTCGCAGACCCAGCCCGAGATGGGCATGACCTCCGAGCTGATCGGCATCGCCGTCGCGCTGGTCGTGCTGGTGCTCACCTTCGGCACCCTGGTCGCGGCCGGCATGCCGCTGGTCACCGCCGTCCTCGGTGTCGGCATCGGCCTGTCCGGGGTCACCGCGATGACCGCCGTGATGGACCTGAACTCCTCGACCACCATGCTCGCCTCGATGGTCGGCCTCGCGGTCGGCATCGACTACGCGCTGTTCATCCTGGCCCGCTACCGCAACGAGCTGCACCACACCGACGACCGCGAGCACGCCATCGGCCTCGCCGTCGGCACCGCCGGCTCGGCGGTCGTCTTCGCCGGCCTGACCGTGCTCATCGCTCTGTCGGCACTGTCGGTGGTCAACATCCCGTTCCTCACCGCGATGGGCCTCGCGGCCGCCGCGACGGTGCTCGTCGCCGTCCTGGTCGCGCTGACCCTGCTGCCCGCCATCCTCGGCATGCTCAAGGGCAAGGCCTTCGCCGGCCGGGTACGACGCTACGAGCCGAAGCGCGACGACGAGGGCCGGGTCCTCAACAACGGCGTGCGCTGGGCCCGCACCGTGGGCAAGTACCCGCTGGCCTTCACCGCGGTCGTGGTCGTCGCCCTCGGCGCCCTCGCCCTGCCGCTGAAGGACCTGCACCTGGCGTTCCCGACGGACAGCACCGCCGCGAGCGACACGACGCAGCGCAAGGCCTCCGACCTGATCTCCGAGAACTTCGGTCCCGGCCGCGAGGGCCCGCTGCTGGTCGTCGTCGACGCGCGCGACGTACCCGAGGCGGACCGGGGCAAGGCGTTCGCCGACGTGACCGCCTGGGCCGGTGGCCTGGACGACGTCGAGAACGCCCAGCTCGTGCAGCCCAACCCCGACGGCACCGGCGCGCTGATCCAGGTGACGCCCTCCTCCGGCCCGGACGAGACCGCCACCCAGGACCTGCTGCTGGCGCTGCGTGACGGCCAGTCCGGCATCGAGTCCGCGACCGGCGCCACCATCGGCATCACCGGCCTGACCGCCATCACGACCGACATCTCCGACCGCCTGAGCTCGGCCCTCCCGGTCTACCTGGCGATCGTGATCGGCCTGGCGTTCCTGCTGCTGATGCTGGTGTTCCGCTCGATCCTGGTCCCGCTGACCGCGACCCTCGGCTTCCTGCTCTCGGTGCTCGCCACCCTGGGCGCCACGGTCGCGATCTTCCAGAACGGCACCTTCGGGCTCTTCGAGCCGCAGCCGATCGTGAGCTTCATGCCGATCTTCCTGATCGGCCTGGTGTTCGGCCTGGCGATGGACTACCAGGTGTTCCTGGTGACCCGGATGCGCGAGGCGCACGTGCACGGCATGAGCACCCGCGAGGCGGTCGTCGACGGCTTCCGCAACAGCGCCCGGGTCGTCACCGCCGCGGCGACCATCATGATCGCCGTCTTCGCGGCCTTCATGCTGCAGAGCGAGCCGATCGTGCAGTCGATGGGCTTCGCGCTCGCCTCGGCGATCGTGTTCGACGCCTTCATCGTCCGCCTCGTGCTCATCCCGGCCACGCTCTACCTGCTGGGCGAGAAGGCCTGGTGGCTGCCGGCGTGGCTGGACCGGATCCTGCCGAACGTCGACGTCGAGGGCGAGTCCCTCGAGCGCCGGGCCCCCGGCGACCGGCATGACCGGGGCGATGGGAGCAACCGGGACGACCGGGACGACCGGGGCGACGACCTCGACCAGGACCGCGCCTTCGCCAACGTCTGACGTCGACTTGGGGTTTTTCACCCGCGAGTTGGGGTTTCCCACCGTCGAGTTGGGACTTTCCCACCCTTGAGTTGGGACTTTCCCACCCTTGAGTTGGACCTTCCCACCCTTGAGTTGGGACTTCCCCACAGACGACAGTCCCCCGGTCACGACCGTTCGGTCGTGACCGGGGGACTTCGTCGTACGGCGTGGGGCAGAACCCACAACTCGACGGTGGAAACCCACAACTCGCGGGTGGGAAACCCCAACTCGACGGTGGGAAACCCCAAGTCGAGGGTGGGGGTCAGCCGAGGGCCTTCTCGATGTCGGAGGTGAGCTTCTCGGGCTTGGTGGTCGGGGCGAACCGGTCGATGACCTGGCCGTCGCGACCGACGAGGAACTTGGTGAAGTTCCACTTGATCTTGCCGCCGAGCAGGCCGCCCTGCTCCTTCTTGAGCCACTGGAAGAGCGGGTGGGCGTCGTCGCCGTTCACCTCGATCTTGGAGAACAGCGGGAAGCTGACCCCGAAGTTGCGCTCGCAGAAGCTCGCGATCTCGTCCTCCTCCCCCGGCTCCTGGTGGCCGAACTGGTCGCACGGGAAGCCGAGCACGGTGAACCCACGGTCGCCGTAGGTGTCGTAGAGCTCCTGGAGACCCTTGTACTGCGGGGTGAACCCGCACTGGGAGGCGGTGTTGACGACGAGGACCACCGAGCCGTCGTACGACGACAGGTCGACCTGCTGCCCGTCGATGCCGGTGGCGGTGAAGTCGCTGAGGCTGGTCATGCGGACAAGTGTGTCACCGGCGGCGTAGCCCGCGGGCCTGCATCAGCGCGAGCTCGGCCACGACGAGCGCCTGCGCGACCGCCCAGACTCGGCCCGCGGTGTCGAGCCCGAGGGCGCCGGTGAGCGCGACGTCGAGGGAGGCCGCGACCCAGACGGCGTTGGCGCCGACGACGGTCCAGCCGGCGGCGGGGCGGAGCGGCCCGCGGGCGTAGAGCGCGACGCCGGCGGCGAACACGGCGAGGAACCCGCCGAGCACCCGGTACGCCGTGGCGTCGCCGCCGAGCAGGTCCGCGATCGGTCCGGCGGCGACCAGGTAGAGCACCGCGTTGGCGCCGCTGACGGCGGCGTCGGCGGCGAACCAGAGGCGGAGCCGGGGAGCGGTGGCCGGCGTGGTGGCGAGAGTGGTCATGTCTCCTCCTGGGTGGGATCGGTTGCCCGAAGCCTCACCCGTGGGAGGTGGTGGTGGCGATGACCTCCGAGGTCATCCCGCGTCCGGCGCGGTCTCCGGGCCGGACGGGCGCAGGCCGGGCCACGGCTCGCCCCACCGCTCGGCGTACACGCTCTCGGCGAGGGGGCGGCGGGTGCGCACCCGGTGCTCGCGCTCGGCGTCGCGCTCGTCGACCTCCGCGGGGTTGCCGCGCATGCCGACGGCGATGCCGGCGACGAGGCGTACGCCGTCGGGCAGGCCGAGCCCGGCCGCGACCGCGTCGTGGTCGAAGCCGGCGAACTGGTGGGCGTGCAGGCCCATCGCCCGGGCCTGGAGGGTGAGGTGGGCGGAGGCCTGGCCGAGGTCGTGGAGGGGGATGGCGATGTCGCCGAGGTCGTTGCCGTCGGTGCCGAGGACGGCCACGGAGAGCAGCACCGCCGACGCGCGCGGCACCCATCCGGCGTTGCCGCGGCTCAGGTGCGGCACGAGCACCTGGTGGGCGGCGCTCCCGCGGGGGGCGACCACGTAGCGCCACGGCTGGCGGTTGCCGGCGCTCGGCGCCCACTGCGCGGCCTCGAGCAGCCGGGTGAGCTCCTCGTCGGAGAGCTCGTGCGCGGCGTCGAAGACGCTGGGGCTCCAGCGGGAGCGGAGCGGTTCGGCGATGTCGACCGGGTTCATGGCTCGAGTATCCCGGGACCCCGGGCGCCCCGGGACCGCCAGGGCACCCGGGGCGTCAGAGGGCGAGCAGCGGCGCCAGCGTGCAGAAGACGGCCCGTACGCCGGGCGCGGGCTGCTGGCCCGCCTCGTGCTCACCGAGCACGGCGAGGGCGTCGTGGCCGGTCGCGAACGGCCCGGCGTACGTCGTGACGCCGGTCGTGCGGTCGGTGCACACCAGGATGTGGGGGCTCCCCAGCAGGGCCGCCTCCGCCCGGGTGGCGCAGGCCAGCACGTCCGCCGGCACGGCGACGTCGGCCTGGTCGGCGTGGGGGGCCTGGTCGGCGAGGGTGCTCATCCGCCGAACGCGACCGTCGCGAGGTTGTTGGCGGGGTCGGGGTCCACGACGCCGGCGACCTGGTCCACCGTGATCCGCGCGCCGGACGTCCCGGTGGACAGCGCCGCCAGGCTCAGGGTGGTGGCAGCCGTGTCGGGGCCGGTCCAGGTGCAGGTGATCGTGGTCTCGGTGCGGATGATCTCGCCGGGCAGGCCGCCGATCGCCCCCGGGCAGCGCCAGCCGTTGCTCGCGAGCTTGATCGGGAAGCCCACCAGGTTGGTGACCACCGTGGTGACGACCGTGCCGGTGCGGACGTTGGTGAGCGGGATCGTGAGCTGGGTGAGCGTCTGGCCGAGGATCACCGCGCTGCCGGTGGTGACCTGGCCGAGGGACACGTCGGGGGACAGCCCGGCGGGGCTCGTCGGGCTCGTCGGGCTCGTGGGGCTCGTGGGGCTGGTCGGGCTCGTCGGGCTCGTCGGCGTCACCGGCGCGCTCGGCGTCGTCGGAGCCGAGGGCGTGCCGGGCGTCCTGGGCCCCCGCGACGGCGATGCCACGGGCGGGCGGGAATCGGCGAGACCCTCGCCGACCGCGCCGGGGACCTCCGAGGACGCCGGCGCGACGGGGTCCGCGGGGACGGTGGTCGCACCTGCGTCGGGCGAGAGTTCCGGGAGGCGGACGAGCGGGCGATGGGTCGGGAGCGGCAGCTCGGGGTCGACGGCCTGCGCGCTGGCGAGCGGCGCGCGGTCCGCGCCCGGGTCGGGGGCGTTGGTCAGCACCAGCGGCAGCGCGACGGCGCCGCCGACCACGCCGGCAGCGACGGTGGCGACCAGGCCGGTCTTCATCGCCGCGAACAGCCCGGTCGTGGTTCCGGGGGCCGCAGCGCCGGGCGCGGCCGGGGCCGTGCCGGACGCACTGCCGGACGCACCCGCCCAGAGACCGTGCAGGCCGAGGACGCCGGGGCCGAGCACGATCGGCACGAGCAGCGCACCGAGCCGGTTGTTGACCTCGTCGAGGTCGGCCAGCGCCAGCGAGCAGTCCAGGCAGCCGTCGAGGTGGGCGACGAGGCCGGGTCGCTTGCGGCGGTCGAGCGCGTCGCGGGCGTACGCCGGAAGGAGCGGCGCCCACGTGCGGCAGTCGGCGCCGGCGGCCGTGCTCAGGTGCGCCGAGAGGTAGGCCTGGCGCAGGCCCTCGCGGGCCCGGAAGCTGAGCGCGGCGACGGCGTTGGCCTTGATGCCGAGGTGGACGGCGACCTCGCTGTGCGGGAGGCCCTCGACGGCGGTGTACCAGAGCACGGCCTGCCAGCGCTCGGGGAGGCTGCGGTAGGCCTCGGCGACCGCCTGGTTGTCGAAGCGCTGGTCGGGGTCGTCGGTGAGGGTGAGGGCGTCGTTCGGCGGGAGCGCCTCGTAGTCGTCGACCAGGTCGTAGCGCCGCTCGCTGCGCACGGTGTTGTTCCAGATGCTCCGGATCGAGGTGAGCAGGTAGGAGCGGAAGGACACTGTCGGGCCGAGGTCGCGCTGGAGCGCGTCGAGCACCTTGGTGAACGCCTCGGCGACGAGGTCGTCGGCGTGGCTGTGCCCGGCGAGGCTGCCGGCGAAGGCGGTCGCGGCGCTGCGGTGGCGCTCGAAGAGCTGGGCGTAGGCGTCGGGGTCTCCGGCGCGGACCCGGCTGAGCAGGACGGGGTCTCCGTCGTGCAGCGGGTCGACCATCTGGGCGGTCACGGGACGGCTCCTTCGGTGGTGGTCGGCGCGGTGGCGCCGGGGCGGTCCGAGAGCGGGCCGGCCGCGGGGGTCACCCGGGCGAGGCACAGCAGGAGGGGGAGCGGCGGGGTCGCGAAGAGCCGCGGGCGCGCCGCGAGCGCGCGGGCAGGCTCCCGCGGTGACGACGGCGCCGTCACGGGCTGGTGATGCTCCACTGTTGGTCCCCGGTACTGCTGGTGGTTCCGCGAGCCCGCACTTCGGCGCGTGCGGGCCGGGTCGGCGAAGCCGACACCTCCTAGACACCGCAGCAGCCGTTTCATCACGCGACTCCGCGGATCTTTACCTTCGGGCGCTGCCGGATCCGGCAAACCCGTGCCCGGATGTGCGTAAGCGAGCGAGGCGAGCGGTGTCCGGAGGGTGGTGGGCGGCCGGAGGGAGGCCGCCCACCACCCCCTGACCCCCGGAGGACCCGTGTCGCACGCACCCGCACCCACCCGCCTGCCCGTGGCGATCGTCTACGGCACCCGCCCCGAGGCCGTGAAGGTCGCACCGCTGTGGCGCGCGCTCGCCGCGCACCCCCGGCTGCGGCCGGTGCTCGTCTCGACCGGGCAGCACCGCGACCTGCTCACCGAGCTCCACGCGTGGTTCGGCATGCAGCCCGACGTCGACCTCGCCGTGATGACCGACGGCCAGGGCCTGCCCGGGCTCACCAGCCGGGTCGTGCTCGCCCTCACCGAGGAGCTGGACCGGTTGCGCCCTGCTGCGGTGGTGGTGCACGGCGACACCACGACGTCGATGGCCGGTGCCCTCGCCGCACGGTACGCCGGCGTTCCGGTCGTGCACCTCGAGGCCGGCCTGCGCACCCACGACCTGCTCTCGCCGTTCCCCGAGGAGCTGAACCGCCGCCTCACGGGCGTGATGGCGGACCTCCACCTCGCCCCCACGCCGCTCTCGCGCGACAACCTGCTCGCCGAGGGCGTGGCCGCTGCGAGCATCGTGGTCACCGGCAACACGGTCATCGACGCGCTGCTGGAGACGACCGCCCGGGCGCACCCGATCGACGACCCGCGGGTGCAGGCGACGATCGCCGGCGCGGAGCGGCTGGTCGTCGCGACGCTGCACCGTCGCGAGTCGCACGGTGCGCCGCTGCGCCGCGTCGCCGAGGCGCTGGAGGACCTGACCCGCCGCTCCCCCGGCCTGAAGGTGGTGCTGCCCCTGCACCCGAACCCGCAGGTGCGCGCGAGCGTCGGCGAGGTCGTCGACCGCTGCCCCGACATCACCGTGTGCGCCCCGATGGCCTACCCGCAGTTCGTCTCGCTGCTCGCCGCGGCGGACCTGCTGGTCACCGACTCCGGGGGCATCCAGGAGGAGGCACCGAGCCTCGACAAGCCGGTCCTCGTCGTCCGGGAGAGCACCGAGCGGCCGGAGGCGGTCGCGGCCGGGACCGCCCGCCTGGTCGGAACGGACCCGGACCTGCTGGTCTCCGAGGCGCTGCGCCTGCTGCACGACCCGGTCGCCTACCGGTCGATGGCGCAGATCCCCAACCCGTTCGGCGACGGCCACGCCGGGAGCCGCTCCGCGGAAGCGATCGCCGACCTGCTCGGGGTCGGCGCGGGTGTCCTCGACCCGGTCGACGCCGTCGCCTGATGGGTCTCTTCCGTCCGGTACGACGCGAGACGCACCCCCCGACCGCCGTGGTCCCCCACCGCGCCCGCGCCCTCGTCGACGCCCTCGTGCACGGCGACGACCTGGAGGACGTCGCACGCGGCTTCGGCGCGGCGTACGCCCTCGACGGCGAGGGGCTCGACGTGTGCCTCGCCGAGCTCGACGACGCCTGCCGGGCGGTCCGCGGCACCACCGCGGACCTGGTGCTGACCCGGCAGGTCTCGCTCGCCTGGGCCGAGGCCACCCAGCAGCGCTACAACTGCCTGAGCTGTGCGGACCCGCTGACCGGGCTGCCGAGCATCCAGCACGTGCAGTCGCAGGTCGCGGCGCTCTACCGCGCGGCCGGTGACGGCTGGCTGGTCGACGCCGACATCACCCGCACCCACGCCCTGGTCGTGCTGGAGCTGCCGGGCGTGCGCGACGACGTCCGCGCCGGCTTCTCGCGGCTGGAGCGGGCGCTGCGCAAGGCCACCGCCGCCGACCTGCTCGCGCTGCGCCTTCCCGAGTGCGCGCAGGTCGCCGAGCTCAACCCGCGCCGGCTGGTCGGCCTGGCCCGGCGCGCGCCCGACCTGCACGGGCGCCTGAGCCGGGTGGTCGACGAGCTCGACGCGCGGCTGCAGCTCTCCCCCAGCCACGGCCGCTGCCGGGCGTGGAGCGAGAGCCTGCCGGTGAGCCCGACGGCCGCGCGGCAGCTGCTCGACGAGCTGGCGCGCTGACGCCGCCGCGCGCCCGGGCGGGCCTCGCTCAGACGGCGCCGGTCGCGGGCTCGTGCTCGCGGCCGGCACTCGCGGGCGTCGTACCGCCGGACGTGCCGACGACCACCGACAGCACCGCCGCCATCGCGCACAGCGCGGCGCCGGCCCACCAGGCGTAGGTGTAGGTCCCGAAGGTGTCGCGCACGACGCCCGCACCGAGTGCGGCGACGGCCGCGCCGATCTGGTGCGCCGCGAACACCCAGCCGAACACGATCGTCCCGCGCTCGCCGAACGCCTCGCGGCACAGCGCCGCGGTCGGCGGGACGGTCGCCACCCAGTCGAGGCCGTAGATCACGATGAACAGCACCATGCTCGGGTGCACGCTGTCGGCCAGGAGCTGGGGCAGCAGGAGCAGGCCGAGCCCGCGGAAGAGGTAGTAGGCCACGAGCAGCGCCCGCGGGTCGTACTTGTCGGTGAGCCAGCCCGACGCGATCGTGCCGACGATGTCGAAGACGCCCACCACCGCGAGCAGCCCGGCCGCGGTCGTCGTGGACATGCCGTGGTCGTGCGCGGAGGGGATGAAGTGGATGCCGATCAGGCCGTTCGTGGTCGCACCGCAGATCGCGAAGGCGACCGCCAGCGCCCAGAACGAGCGGTGCCGCGCGCCGTAGGCCAGGCCCTCCAGGGCGCGCCGGGTCGCCCCTCCGGCGGGTCGCGGCGGCGGGGTCCAGTCCTCGTCCGCGCCGTACGGCAGGACTCCACGCTCCTCGGGGTGGTCGCGGACCACCCACCACACCACCGGTACGACGGCGAGCGCCGCCCCCGCGACGACCAGCGAGGCCGGCCGCCAGCCCGCCCCCTCGGCGAGGCTCGCGACGATCGGCAGGAAGACCAGCTGGCCGGTCGCCGAGCCGGCGGTCAGCACGCCCATCACCAGGCCGCGACGGCGCTCGAACCAGCGGTTGGCGATGGTCGCCGCGAACACCAGGGCCATCGACCCGGTGCCGAGCCCGATCAGCACGCCCCAGAAGACGAGCAGCTGCCAGGACGCGGTCATGAGCACGCTGCCGCCGGAGCCGAGCGCCACCAGGGTGAGGGCGGCGGCCACCACGCGGCGTACCCCGAAGCGGTCCATGAGCGCCGCCGCGAAGGGCGCGGTCAGCCCGAAGAGCACCAGGTTGATGCTGACCGCGAGCGACATGATGCTCGTCGACCAACCGAACTCGTCGTGCAGGGGCACCATCAGCGCGCCCGGCGCCGCACGGAAGCCGGCCGCCCCGATCAGCGCCAGGAAGGCCACCGCCGCCACGACCCATGCCGGGTGCAGGCGGCTGGCTTTCTTCAGCGAAGTCACGCCGGTAGGCTAGCAGCCATGCCCCTGCGCTCGGACTGGTCGACGGAGCACTGTCCGATCCGCCGCTCCCTCGACGTCCTCGGCGACCCCTGGATCCTGCTGATCGTCCGGGACGTGCTGCACGGCAACGGCCGCTTCGAGCAGCTGCGCGACAACCTCGGCATCTCCGAGGCGGTGCTCTCCCGGCGGCTGCGGGCGATGCGCGAGGCGGGCCTGCTGTCGACCGTGGACTACACCCGCGGCGGGCGCACCCGCCAGCGGTACGTCGCCACCGAGGCCGCCGCCGACCTGCTCCCCCTCCTGCACCAGCTCGCCCGGTGGGGAGAGCGGCACACGGAGGAGCCCGACGGCGGGGCGCACATGGCGCTCGTGCACGCCTGCGGCGCCGAGACCAGCTCCACCGAGGTGTGCTCGGCGTGCGGGGAGCTCCTGCGGCCCGAGGACATGACGTGGGTCAAGCCGTGGCTGGGTGCGGAGCACCGGCTGCGGGCGGCGGGCGGCTGAGCCGACGCTAGGCGCGCTCCGCCAGGTCCGCGCACCCCGTCCACCCGGCCGCCACGGCCAGCAGCTGCTGCCGGCACGCCTCGAAGGTGAACCCCTCCTTGCCGCAGCAGATCCCGAGCCCGTAGCCGTCCTCGAGCGCGATCAGCCCCTCCGCCAGCGCGCGCACGGGCAGCACCGGCGTGAGCACCCCCTGCTCCTGGCCCTCGGTGAGGATCTCCTCGTAGAGATCGCGCTGCTCCCCGCACAGCTCGGTCAGGAACGCCGCGTGCCGCGGGTCGCGGGCCTTGGCGACGGCCACCTGGTAGAGCGCGAGCGACAGCGGCTCGTCCGCCGGGCGCGGCAGGCCGAGGTCGATCATCGCGGCGAGCCGGTCGCGCGGGTCCGCGAGCGCCGCGGTCGCCGTACGACGCTCGGCGAGGTAGCGGTCGGAGGCGAGCTGGTGGACCTGGTGGAGCAGCTCGTCGACGTCGTCGTAGTAGTAGTACACCGACCCGGTGGCCAGGTCGGCCTGCCGGGCGACGTCCTTCATCCGTACGCCGGCCGGGCCGCGCTCGTTGATGACCGCGACCGCCGCCGCGAGCAGCTCCTGCCGGCGCGCGGCCTGGTCCCTCCTGCGTGGCACGGCGGCGCTCCTCCCTGCTCGGTGGGTGACGACGGATCGGGGCGCCCAACCTAGGGCATTGCTCTGTGACGATTGACCTGCCGTCGTTATTCGATGAATGTGTCGAAGAATATCGCCGACCCGAGGAGAACCCGATGTCCTCACCCGCCCCGACCGAGCACGGCGAGCACTACGAGCAGCAGCTCTCGCGCTCCCTGACCCTGCGCGGCAACGTCCTCATCACCCTGTCCTCGGTGACGCCGGCCTCGAGCGTCTTCATCATCATCCCGACGGTGATCGCGGCCGTCGGAGGTGCCTCCTTCCTGGCGTTCCTGCTGGCCGCGGGCGTCGCGGCGTGCATGGCGCTGTGCTACGCCGAGCTCGCCTCGGCGTTCCCGATCGCGGGCGGGGAGTACGCCTTCGCCGGCCGGGTGCTGGGCCGGGCCGCCGGCTTCTCGCTGTTCCTGATGAACGCCCTGAGCCTGACGATGATCATCGGCGTCATCGCGCTGGGCACCGGCGAGTACCTCGCCGCGGCCCTCTCCGGCGCGGACTCGAAGTGGGTCGGCGTCGCGGTCATCGTGCTCTGTTCCGGCGTCGCGATCCTCAACATCCGCACCAACGCCTGGATCACCGGGGTCTTCCTCGCCCTGGAGATGGTCGCCGTCGTCGTCATCTGCGTCCTCGGCTTCGCCGACGTCGCGCGCCCCGTCAGCACCCTGTGGAACGCCCAGACCATCGGCGAGCACGGCACGCTGGTCGGCGTGGGCCTCGGCCTGATCGCCGGGCAGACCGCGATCGCGCTCTTCGCCTACAACGGCTACGGCGCCGCGATCTACTTCGCCGAGGAGACCCACGGCGCCCGGAAGGTGATGGGCAAGGTGGTCCTGGTGGCCCTCGGCGTGACCGTCGCCGCGGAGATCCTGCCGCTCGCCGCCGTGCTGCTCGGCGCGCCCGACATGGCCCGGCTGGTCGGCGCGGACAACCCGATGGAGTACTTCATGGAGGCGCGCGGGTCGCACGCGCTCAACGTCGCCGTCAGCCTCGCCATCGCGATCGCCATCATCAACGCGACCGTCGCGATCATCCTGCAGGCCGGGCGCACGCTGTTCAGCGCCGCCCGCGACCGGGCGTTCCCCGACGGCATCGGCCGCGCCCTCGCCTACGTGCACCCCACCCTGCAGACCCCGCCCTTCGCCACCTTGCTGATCGGCCTCGTCGCCGCGGGCCTGGCGGCGTTCGTCCCCATCGACTCGCTGATCACCGGCACCGGCGCCACCCTGATCGTGCTCTACGTCTTCGTCGCGGTCTCCGCGCTCGTCGGGCGCCGCAGCGGGGCGACCGACGCGGCGGAGTACCGCATGCCGCTCTTCCCGCTCCCGCCCGTGATCATCGTGGTCGCCCTCGCCTACGTGACGTACGAGGTCTGGGACACCAACCCGTGGCAGGTGGTCATCGCGCTCGGCGCCCTCGGCGTCGGCCTCGCCTACTACCTCGCCTACCTGCGGCCCCGGGCCGACCGCTGGACCATGCGGACCTCCGCGCCCGAGGAGATCCTGCCCGGCGAGCTCGGCCTCGGCGCCACCGTGAAGGAGATCTGATGCGCCTCGTGCACCCCCCGACCCAGCGCGCCCGCGACCACGGCCTGCCGCTGGACGGCGACCCCGGACCGTGGAACGCCCTCACCGACGTACCAGGGGTGGAGGTCGGCTACACCACCCTCGTCGAGGGCGCCGGCGACCTGGACGAGGGTCATGGCCCCGTCCGCACCGGGGTGACCGCGATCCTCCCGCTCGGCCGCTCCGGCGTCGGCACCTCCTGTGCCGCGGGGGTCCACTCACTCAACGGCAACGGCGAGCTCACCGGCAGCCACTGGCTGGAGGAGTCGGGGAGCCTCTCGCTCCCGGTCGCGATCACCAACTCCCACGCGGTCGGCGCCGTGCACCGCGGCGTCCTCGCCTGGTCGCTGCGCACCAACCCGGCCCTCAAGCCGGCCTGGCACCTGCCGGTCGTGGGCGAGACCTGGGACGGCTACCTCAACGACATCAACGGCGACCACGTCCGGCCCGAGCACGCCGCGGCCGCCCTGGACGCCGCGACCTCCGGGCCGCTCGAGGAGGGCTCGGTCGGCGGCGGCACGGGCATGAACTGCTACGCCTTCAAGGGCGGCACCGGCACCAGCTCGCGCCTGGTGCGGATGGGCGGCACGACGTACACCGTCGGGGTGCTGCTGCAGGCCAACTTCGGCGCCCGCCGCGAGCTGACGATCTGCGGTCGCCGGGTCGGTCGCGAGCTGCTCGACGACAACCCGATGGAGGACTCCGCCTGGCTGGCACCGCCCGGCGCCGGCTCGTGCATCGGGATCGTCGCCACGGACGCACCGCTGCTGCCCGGGCAGTGCAAGGCCCTGGCCCGGCGGGTGCCGCTCGGCCTCGCCCGCACCGGCACGACGGGCAGCCACTTCTCCGGCGACATCTTCCTGGCCTTCTCCACCGCCAACCGCGGCAGCCTCGACAGCGCCATCGGTACGACGAGCGCCGGGCTCCAACGGATGGAGTTCCTGCCCTGGGGTGCGGTCGACTCGCTGTACGAGGCCGTCGTCCAGGCCACGGAGGAGGCGGTGCTCAACGCCCTCACCGCCGCCCGGACCACGGTCGGCCGCGACGGGCACCGCAGCCCGGCACTCCCCGCACGCGCACTGGCCGGCCCCTGGTGAGGGGCCGGCCAGTGGAGGTGCGCGACTAGCGCAGGGTGTCGTCGCGGCGCTCGACCACGACGTCCCGCCGGCGCGGGCGGGCGTAGAGCAGGGACAGCGCGATCGCGAGCACCCCCGCGACGATGAGGATGGTGCCGAGCGCGCTGTCGTCGACGAACTCCAGGTCGACGGTGATCACGTCCATGACGAGGATCAGCCCGAGGACGAGCAGCACGATTCCGAGTCCGATGTACATGAGTGATCCCTTCGGTCAGGCGAACAGAGCGACGAGCGAGGCGGCGATCGCGAGCACGAGCAGCATGAGCACGATCCCGGGCAGCTCGTCGACCTCGTCGACGTGGTGGGCGGTGTGGTTCTTGTGGGCGGGCATGACGTTTCCCCCTGTGCGTGTCGTCCCCGTATTTGCACGACGTGGTACCCCGCCGTCAGCCGCCCAGACCCCCGACCAGCGGATCCGAGGGAGGTCGCCGTCCGCTCCGGAGAGAGGACCCCGGCGGTGCGATAGCCCACCGACCGCCGGGGTCCGAGGCCCGGCGAGGCCAGGCTGACCAGGGTGCTACCCAGGTCCGTCCGGGTTCACTCACCGTTGCCGGATGCGAGAACGCTCTCCGCCGCTGCGCTCGCACTCCGCGCTCAGACCGTCGGGACGGTGCCGCCGTCGATCACGTACTCCGCGCCGACGATGGCCGAGGCGCGGTCGGAGACCAGGAAGCCGACCAGGTCGGCGATCTCCTCGGTGCGGGCGAACCGGCCGAGCGGAATCCCGCCGAGAGAGTCGAAGATGCTCTGCTTGGCCTCCTCGCGGGTCATGCCGGTGCCGCTCGCGATCGAGTCGACGAAGGTCTCGTAGGCCTCCGTCTGGATCCCGCCCGGGCTGATCGTGTTGACCCGGACGCCCCGCGGTGCCAGCTCGTTCGCGAGGCCCTTGCTGTAGGTGCGCAGCGCCGCCTTCGCCGAGGCGTAGGGGAGCGTGGCCTCGTGCAGCGGCATGTCGCGCTGGATCGACCCGAAGTGCAGGACGACCCCCGACCCGGCCTCGAGCATGCTCGGCAGCAGGGCTCGGTCGAGGCGCACCGCCCCGAGGAGGTTCAGGCTCAGCTCGGCCAGCCACTGCTCGTCGCTGATCACCGCGAAGCCTCCCGGTGGTGTCGACGAGCCGCCGACCACGTGGACCAGGATGTCCAGCGGGCCGTGCTCGGCGATGCGGGCGGCCACGGTCTGCGCGCCCTCGGTCGTGGACGTGTCCGCCTCGATGAAGCGGTCGGGGCGGTCGTAGCCCTCCGGCTGGGTGCGCGCGGTCGTCCAGACGTCGGCGCCCATCGCGCGGAGCCTGTCGACCACGGCTCGACCCGAGCCCTTCGAGCCGCCGGTGACCAGCGCCCTCCGACCGTCGAGGCGGTCGGGATCCTGGTGTGTCATGTCTTCTCCTCGTCGTGGTGGGGTGGGGTTCTAGGGGGCAGGGGTCAGCTGCCGGCGCAGCCATGCCGCGCGCGCTGCGACGGCGTCCTGCGAGATCGCGGCCTGGGGGACGACCACGTCGAAGCCGTGGAAGCCGCCCGGCCACACGTGCAGCTCGGCCCGCCCGCCCGCCTGCCAGATGCGGGAGGCGTAGGTGACGTCCTCGTCCCGGAACGTCTCGGCGGAGCCGACGTCGACGAAGGTCGGCGGCAGTCCGGCCAGGTCGGTGGCACGGGCGGGCGCGGCGTACGGCGAGACGTCCGCTCCACCGCGCACGCCGGCGCCGAGCAGGGCGGTCCACCCGGTCTCGTTGGATGCGCTGTCCCAGATGCCCAGGCCGCGCATCTGCTGCGTGGAGGGAGCGTAGTTGCGGTCGTCGAGCATCGGGCTCAGGAGCATCTGGGCGAGGAGCGGCGGACCGCCGCGGTCCCGCGCCATCAGGGCCAAGGCCGCGGCGAGGCCGCCGCCGGCGCTCGCCCCGGCGACGACGACCCGGTCCGCGTCGATGCCGAGCTCGTCGGCGTGCGCGGTCGTCCACAGCAGGCCGGCGTAGCAGTCCTCGACCGGACCGGGGTGCGGGGTCTCCGGCGCGAGCCGGTACTCGACCGACACCACCGCCATGCCCAACGGCTCGGCCAGGGCCAGCATCTCGGCCAGGCCGAACCGGTTGTCGCCGAGGATCATCCCGCCGCCGTGCACGTGGTAGATCGCGGCCGTGGGCGCGGCCGCCTGGCGCGGCCGGCAGACGAGGAGCGACACGTCCGGCGCCCCGAGCGGCCCGGGAACGGTGCGCTCCTCGAGGCGGTAGGCGCCCTCGCGCGAGAGCATCGCGTCGGTCGGCACCTCCACGCCGGGCACCGGCTGGCGCATCTCCGCGATGTTGTCGAGACGGTAGGCGTCCGGAGCCCGCAGGCTCGCCAGCACCTCGACCACCGGAGCGAGCTCCGGGTCGTACGGCGGTGGCGGGCCCGTGAGCCGGGCCGGCGCCGGGTCGGTTCCTTCGATCGTCATGTGCGCTCCTGGGGTCACGGTCGGAGGGTCAGCCCGCGACGACGATGTCGAGTCGCTCGATGCGCTCGCCGTCGAGCGCGAAGCGGTAGTCCAGGTCGGCGGTCCCGCCGGGGAAGTCGCCCTCGAGGTGGTGGCCGACCACCCAGGTCTCCCCGTCGCGGCGTACGCCGGTGACCTGCGTGGTGTAGGTGAACTCCGCCCCCGCCTCGGTGACGAAGCGCCGGAGGGACTCCTCGCCGCTGAAGGACTCCCCGACGTCGGAGATGACGGCGTCGGGCTTCAGCAGGGCCAGGGCGGCGTCGGCGTCGCGGGCCTCCTGGGCGTCCAGGTAGGCGCGGATGGTGGCGGGCAGCTGATCGGTGTGGGTGTGGGTGTCCATGCCCTCGAGCCTGGGCACTCGGGTCCCGCGAGAGTCAAGGGCTGGAGTCTCCCCCCGGGAGAGGGTCCAGACTTCCACCATGTTGGCGATCGGTGAGTTCTCGCGGGTGACGCACCTCAGCATCCGCACGCTGCGGCGCTACCACGAGGTGGGCCTGCTCGAGCCGGAGCTGGTGGACGCATCGAGCGGCTACCGCTACTACACGGCCGACCAGATCCCGACCGCGCAGGTGATCCACCGGTTGCGCGAGCTCGAGGTCCCCCTCGCCGACGTCCGGCGCATCCTGCGCTCCCCCGACCCCGGCCAGCGGGCCGCCCTGGTCGCCGAGCACCTCGGCCGGCTGGAGTCCGAGCTGGCGCGCACCCGGGTGGCGGTCAGCTCGCTGCGCAGGCTGCTGGCACCGGAGCCGGCACCGCTGCAGGTCGAGCTGCGCGCCGAGCCCGCGGTGACGGTCGCCGGGGTCGAGGACGACGTGAGCGCCGACGACGTCGTCGCCTGGTTCGCCGGGGCGATGGCCGAGCTGGACGCCGCGCTCGGTCCGACCGCCGGCGCGGAGCCGGCCGGAGGCCTCTACGACAACGGGCTCTTCGAGCGCGGGCGCGGACACCTGCTGCTCTACCGGCCCACCGCGGAGCCGCCGAGCCGCGGACGCGTCCACCCGGTCCGGCTCCCCGCTGTCGAGCTGGCCGTCACCACCCACGAGGGCGAGCACGACGGCATCGACGTGACCTACGGCCAGCTCGGCTCCTGGGTCGTCGCCAACGCGCTGACCGTGGCGGGCCCGGTCCGCGAGCGCTACCTCGTCGGTCCCCGGGACACCGACGACAGCACCGCGTGGCGCACCGAGATCGGGTGGCCGGTCTTCCGGGTGGCACCGGACCTGCCCTGAGCGGTGCGCGGGCCTCCGCCGGGCGCCCTCAGGAGGTGGGGGTCGCGGCGCTCCCCCGCACGACGCGGGCCACGCAGGCCAGCCTCGCGGTGGGCTCGACGTCGAGCGCCGGGAACTCCACCTCGAACGGCCTCCGCTCCCCGGCCTCGACCACGAAGGTGCGCGCCTGGCGGCTGACCACCTCCGAGGTCTTCCGGCGCACCAGGGTGACCGTGACGACGTACGACCCCGCGTCGGTGGAAGCGTTCTTCACCGCACCCTTCGCGTGCCAGCGGCCGCCCCGGTCGGTGCACCGGAAGCCGTCGAGCTCCCGGAGCGCGCCGCGGGCCTCGTCGATCCCGCCCTCGACGTTGCTGGGCACCTCCGGGTCCGCGCTCGACGACGCCCGGCTCGGCCGGCCCTCCGTCGAGGGCCGGCCGTCGCCGCAGCCGGCGAGACCGCCGACCGCGACAACGGCGACGAGGGGCGCCAGCCACCTCATCCGCGCACCCACGCCCGGCGCAGACGGCGCCAGTCGACCAGTGCCAACGCGCCCATCAGGACCAGGAGCAGTCCTCCGCCGAGCCACCAGGCCGCGGGGCCACCGGTGTCGGGCAGGACCCCGCCGTCGGTGTCCGGCAGCACCCCGCCTTCGGTGTCCCCGCCCGGCGGGTCGTCGACCCCCGCGACCTCACCGGTCGGAGTCCGGGTGTCGTCCTCGTTCGACGGCACGTCGTCCGTGGGGTTCGTCGGGTCGCCATCAGGCTTCTCGCCCACGGCGGTCGCGACGTTGTGGACCTCGCCCTTTCGTACGTCGGCGGCGGTGATCGCGTAGCCGTCCTCGGTCCGGCAGACCACGGACTCCCCCGGTGCGAGGGGTGCGTCCGGGCACACGATCGCGATGCCGGCGGCCTCGACCAGCGGGTCGTCGACGCGCAGGTCGCTCAGCGTGAGCGTGCCGGTGTTCGTCAGCACGAACTCCCAGCGGATCTCGTCACCCGCGTCGGTGCGACCGTTGTCGTTGACGTCGGTGACCGAGGCGACCTTCTTGTCCAGGTCCAGACCGGCCTCCTGGTCGGTCGGGGTCTCGGTCTCGTCCTCGTTCGACGGCACGTCGTCGGTCGGGTCGGCCGGGTCGCCGCCCGGCGGCTCGGCCGTCGCGGTCGCGACGTTGACGACCGAGCCCGCGTCGACGTCGGCCTGCGTGATGACGTACGCGTCGTCCGTCGTACAGGTCACCGACGCGCCCGGCGCCAGCGGACCGGCGGGACAGGTCACCGCACCCGCCAGCGGGTCGTCGACCTCCGGGTCGCTGAGCGTCACGTTGCCGGTGTTCGTCAGCGTGAACTCCCAGCGGATCTCGTCGCCCGCGTCGGTGCGACCGTTGTCGTCGACGTCGGTGACCGAGGCGACCTTCTTGTCCAGCGCCAGGCCGGGCTCGCGATCGGTCGGGGTCTCCGTCTCGTCCTCGTTCGACGGCACGTCGTCCGCGGGATCGGTGGGGTCACCCCCGGGCCTCTCCCCCGTCGCGGTCGCGACGTTGACGACCGAGCCGGCATCGACGTCGGCCTGGGTGATCACGTAGGGGTCGTCGGCGGTGCACGTCGTCGACGCGCCCGCGGCGAGCGGGCCGGCCGGACAGGTCACCGCACCCGCCAGCGGGTCGTCCACCGCGAGGTCCGTCAGCGTCACGTTGCCGCTGTTGGTGAGCTCGAACTCCCAGCGGATCTCGTCACCGAGGTCCGTGAGGCCGTTGCCGTTCACGTCGGTCACCGAGGCGACCTTCTTGTCCAGCACGAGCGACGGCGCAGGGTCGGTCGGGGTCTCGGTCTCGTCCTCGTTCGACGGCACGTCGTCCGCGGGGTCGGCCGGGTCGCCGCCGGGCTTCTCGCCCTTCGCGATCGCGACGTTGAGCACCGAACCGGCGTCCACGTCCGCCGGGGTGATGACGTACGCCGCGTCCGCGACGCAGGTCACCGACGCACCCGGCGCCAGGGGACCGGCCGGGCAGGTCACCGCACCCGCCAGCGGGTCGTCGACCGCGAGGTCCGTCAGCGTCACGTCGCCGGTGTTGGTCAGCTCGAACTCCCAGCGGATCTCGTCACCCGCGTCGGTCAGGCCGTCGTCGTCGACGTCGGTCACCGACGCCACCCGCTTGTCCAGCGTCAGGCCGGACTCCAGGCCGAGGTAGTGCGAGGGGTTCGTCTCGGGGTCGAGGTCCACCCTCGGCGTACCGGGGTCGTTGTCGTCGTCGTAGCTGCCCACGACCGTGCCGACGTTGCGGTACTGCCCACGGGTGGCGGTGCCGGTGGCCTCGAAGGTCCACACCTCGTCGACGCCGAGCACACCGTCGCCGTCGGTGTCGCCCGACGCCGGGAGGACCGGGACGACGACGCCCTGGTCGTCGGTGACGGACACGTCATGGATCGGGACGTCACCGGTGTTGGTCACCACGTAGGTCCAGGTGACGGCGCCACCGACCTCGACCTCGGGGCCGGGCGCCTGGTCGGCGTCCTCGCCGTTGGTCGACTTGACGAGGGAGAAGGACGGGTTCAGCCGCGTGGCGGTGTTCGTCAGGGTGACGGCGGTGGTGCTGCCGTCGCCGACCACGAAGTCGTTCCGGGAGAACTCGGGGTCGGCCCAGATGATGCCGGCTGGTCCGCTTGGCAGCGTCTCCTCCAGGTGGATGACCGATCCCGTCGGATAGCTCGGGCTGGTCCAGGTCGCCCCCTCGCCGACGGAGAAGGTGCCGTCGGCGACGGCGACGCTCCCGTCGGGTGCGGTGACGGTGTAGGTGCCGTCGAAGGTGAGCCCGCTCACCGGCTGGCCGTTCCAGTCGACCTGCTTGGTCACGGAGAAGGTGCCGACGCCGGTGCCCGAGCCGGTGCCGCCACCTCCTTGGCGTCGGACCTCGCCGCTCACGCTGACCGTCTCCTGGCCCTCGATCGTGATCTCTGCCGCGTTGCGGTAGATCCCCGCCGCGCCCGCGTCGGTGACGTCGACGAAGACCTCGAGGGAGTAGAACATGCCGGGCTCCGTGACGAACGTCGTCAGCCACCCCTCCGGCGTCAACACCTGGGTGGAGTCGATCTCCTGCCAGTCGGTCAGGTTGCCCTCGGCGTCCACGACGTTCGTGGTGGTGACGGTGATGAGAGGCCGGGCACCGTCCATCTGCAGGGTCTGGTTCGGCCCCAGGCGCTCCAGGACGGAGACCGTCTCGCCACCGGCCATGCCCGTGACCGGCGCCTCGATGTCGATCACCCAGAAGATGGTGTTGTCCGAGCGCTCGTAGGCGCCGTACTTGTCGTTCTCAAGGCCTTCGAACGTGCAGTCCTCGCAGGGTCCGTCCGGCGGTACGACGGTCACCGTGGAGGAGACGTCGCCGAAGTCGTAGGTGACCTCGGTGGCCTCGGTCACGGTGGTGGTCACGGTCGCCCAGAAGTTGAAGGTGCCCTGGAGGTTGCGTGGGTTCGCCGCGACGTAGTCGTCGTCGATGTCACAGTTCAACGCGGTCGCGGTCACGACGCACGAGCCCATGACGACGCCGTCCGGGTCGAGCAGGTTGAACGAGTCCGAGAGGCCCTGGAGACCGGCGGGCAGGGTGACCGAGAAGCCCGCCGGGGTCGCCGGGTCGTCCGGCAGGGACCAAGCCCCGTCGAGACGCGCGTCGGAGCCCGACGTGACCGTCGACTGGGTGAACTCGAGCGACGTCAGCGTCGCGTCGGTGGCGTACGGCGGCGCGGCGGCCGCGGCCGGAGCCAGGCCGAGCACGGCCACGACCAGCGCGAGCAGCAGGAAGCCTGCCCTCCGCCAGGGTGGCGCCGGGTGGGCGTGGGTCTTTCGCATTGCAGTTCTTTCTGTCCATGACCACAGAGGAAGTCCACGTGGCTGAAGGTTCGGCCCGCCGGAGACCGGGCCCCGTACTGGGGGGTCGTCCAGGTCGTGCGCCGACCTGGTGCGCGCCGGCATGTCGAGGTCGTCAGCCGCGCGCCGCATGGCCGGCGGAGCACCTCGCCCGGTCTGCGCAGAGCGCGCAACGAGCCGGTCCCGCCGGACAGCAAGGAGGTCGGGATCGGTCACCGGGAGGGAGACCGATCCTCAACATTCCTCTACCAGATGGTAGAGGCACATCCCCGATATGTCTAACGGACGGTAGATCTACATCGGGCCGCGGGGCCCGTGCGCCCGCCGTACCGGACATCGCGGTCGTGTTCTCGCCCGGATCGCGACAGGGATGTCCGGTACGACGACCAACCCACGGACCCACCCACGGACCCACCGGCAAAAAGCACGAAGCCCCAGGTCGACGACCTGGGGCTTCTCACGTGCGCGAGGGGGGAGTTGAACCCCCTTCGGGCTTGAGCCCTGACCTGCCAAAACCGCCTCTGACCTGCGCTTTCTTGGTTGTCGTCGGTCATCCTACGGCGTCGTTGGGCGTTGTCGTGTGTACGCGGTACACAGGATTGTGTCGGACCATGGTGGCAGCCTGCCGGGCATGGAGCCGCTCACCGACGACGAGATCGAGATGCTGACCTTCGAGCGCCAGTGGTGGAAGTACGCCGGCGCGAAGGAGACCAAGGTCCGCGAGGTCTTCGGCTGCTCCGCCACGCGCTACTACCAGCGGCTCAACGTGCTCATCGACAAGCCGGCCGCGCTCGCCCACGACCCGCTGCTCGTGAAGCGACTGCGCCGCCTCCGCTCCGACCGACAGCGCCAGCGCTCGGCACGCCGCCTCGGGTTCGTCGGACCGTGAACTCGCCCAGCACCCGGTTCGTGTGGTGCCGCCCGGAGCTCTCCGCGGTCGAGCACCAGGGGCTCATCATGAGCGAGGAGTGGGAGCAGCGTGGCGAGGTGACGGGCGCGCGGGTGCAGTACGTCGTCGAGGCGACCCGGAAGGTCTCCATCGAATGGCTCCCGAAGGACCGCCTGCGGCCGGTCGAGTCGCAGCCGAACATCGGCTCGGCCTACGGCTAGACGGCCGAGGACGCTGGGAGCCGAGCCAGTGGCGGACGCCTGACGGTGTCGGTCTGGTTCGTCTACGCTGCCGCACATGAAGTCGTCTCGGACCGTGCTGGTGCTGCTCGGCGTGATGACCATCGTCCTTGTCGGGGGAACGGTCGCGTTAGCGCTTGGGCTCACCCAGGGCGACGACTCCGACAGCGCGACCAAGGAGACGTTGACCAACGCCACGAGGCTCGAGCGGGCCCACGCATCGTGCGGTTTCGAGGACGAGGCCGACACCATCAAGGACGCCGACGACGGCGCGACGCTCATCATCGACACCCAATCGGACGAGGGCGCCCTCAAGGGACTCACCTGCTTGTTCGACAAGCTTGGGACCTCGTCCGCCGTCCGTGCGCAGGTCGCCTCAACGACAGCGATGATGGGAGCGCAGGAAGGTCGGGACGACGGCCTCTCGTATCGCTGGTCCTACCACCCTGAGAACGGGCTCAACATGACCATCACCGAGGACCGTTAGCCGGTCCCCTCGGCCGGAGCAAAAACGCCAGACCTGCCCCCGCTCCCATTGGAGCGAGGGCAGGTCTGGCCGCTGCTGGGTTACACGGTGGTCGGATAGACCAGTCCGGGCCGGGGGTCGAGGGTGTTCCAGTCCGCCATGAGCGAGTCGGTGATGCGGGCCTCGGCCTCGTCGGTGAAGTGGGCGTAGGCGCCGTCGCGGGCCGAGATGTGGACCGCCTTGTCGTACCAGCCGTCGGCCGCGATGTCGTGAACGCGGACGGACTGGTCGTTGGGCCACTGCGCGAGCTCGTCGACGAGGAACTGGTTGTAGATCTGCGTCTTGGCCCAGGAGGCGCCGTAGGTCGGCAGCAGGGCGTAGTACGCCGCCGGGAGCTCGACCTCCTGCATCAGCTGCACCGTGAGCGGGGTGCGGGACTCGACGATGAGGCCGTCGTCGACGAGCAGCTTGTTCGCGCCGACGCTGGTGATGGTGATGGTGTGGCTTCCCGCACTGAGGGTGCCGAGGTCGACGGCCATCTGCGAGTGGCAGAGGTCGAGGGCACCGAACCGGTGCTGGTTGCTGGTCGTGCCGACGATCGGGGCGCCGCCGTCGACGACGATCGAGTACCCGGCTCCGCCGGTGCCGCCGTAGGGTGCGCCCTTCGTGCCGGCGTACTCGGCGTCGTCGATCGCCGCGGTGATCCAGTGGACCCGCCGGGCGTTGGGCAGAGTGATGACGTAGGTGGACGTCGCGCCGTTGGCGACGGTCTTCACGATCGCCGACCCGGAGAACGCGGGGTTCGCGTCAGTGGTCGACCAGACGCCCCCGTAGACCGGGGAGAACACGATGGTCACGCCAGCGGCCGTCGCGGTGGCGTTCACGTCGACCTGGGCCGTGCGGGACGAGGATAGCTTGAACCCGCCGAGCCCGTTGTTGATGAGGTCGCCGACGTAGGTGTTCGCCGGGATCCCCGGAGCGGTGACGAGCGCTCCGCGGTACCAGGCCGACGCGAGCTGGGCGGTGACGTTCGGGGAGCCGTTGGTGGTGGTGTACCCGGTGCCGACGAGGGTGGACTCGATGCGGGTCTCGGCGCGCGCGAGCGCGATCCCCGCGTGGAGGGCGGTCTTCGCGCTGGCCCGGGCCTTCGCGGTGGTGCTGTTCCGGTCGGGCCGGCCGTCGTGCAGGGCATCGTTGCCGAAGGGCCACCAGAGCAGGAACCCGGCCTGCACGGCGGCGTTGACGAACGTCGAGGGGCCGATGGTGGGGGCCCACTCGTTCTCTCCGCCGCCCTGGCGGCTGGTGGTCGCGATCGCGCCGTACATCAGGGAGACGGTGTCGGCCGCTTGGTGGCCGCCGACGGAGGCATTGAAGTAGAACCCCGAGCCGAGGCGGCGGCGGAGCCGGTTGAAGTGGACACGCTGCGCGGTGACTCCGACGCCTCGCGACGGACCGTACTGGAACAGCGCGCGGCCCTCGATGATCCCGTTCGGGGCGATATCGCGCAGCGGTCCGAGGACCTCGTTGAGCGCGTCGTTGGTCTGCGACCCGGGCGTGCTGATGTTGCTCGCCGTCGCGGCGTCGATCAACGCCGGCGCGGGGCCCGGGACCGCCGGGAGCGCGCCGGCCGAGCCGGCCTTGTCGGAGAGGTCGGCGTCGGCGGTCATCTCGAACGCCCCTGACGACCAGGTGAGGAGGTTTCCGTTCGGCTCGTACCACTGGACGTCGACGATGTACCGGCCGGTGCCGTCGGGGATGTTCGTCCCGGCGGCGTTGAGGTCGAGCAGGGTGACCTCGAAGGTCAGGTCGTTGGAGAGCTCGACGGGTGCGGCGCCGCGGAGCAGCACCTTGTTGTTGTCGAGGTCGACGAGGGCCTCGCCGGCGGGCATGTTGGTCCGGATCGTCACCGACGGCGACCGGGGGTTCGTCCCGACGATCGTGCCGAGGCTGCCGGTCAGGGTGTGGTACGTGCTCAACGAGACTCCTTCGGGACGGGGCGCCAGCAGCGGGTGCAGATGACCAGCGGCGGGGCGGCGTGGAGCTGCCAGGGGTAGGGGCGGTGGCCGCGCAGCAGGCGGCAGACCAGCGGGCCGAGGAACAGCCTGGGCACCTCGACCGCCACCTGCAGCGCGTGCACGGTGCTACTCGCCTTCCTGGTTGGCGTCGCCGTAGATCAGTCCGTGATCGACGGTGGCCCGCGGCGGCGGGTCGGCGGCGAGCCACGGGACGAACCGGGCGAGGAAGGCGTCGACCGCCGGGAGCGCGATGATGCGGGTGATCGCGCCGGCGATCGCGAGGGCGCCGCCGACCGGGCCGAGGGTCTCGTCGAGGCCGGACGCCTGCACCAGCAGCGGCAGCATCGCGGCGAGCGCGACGACTGCTGCGAACACGGTCCGGATGGTGGCCTTCCACGGCCGGCGAACCTGGGTGGGCTGGGTCATGATGTTGCTCCGATCGTGAGGCGGGCGTCGGCGGCGTGGCCGCGCTTGTGGTCGGTGGGGGCGAGGAAGTCGTCGACGTCGAACTCGTCGAGGGAGACCCCGGCGGGCACGGCAATCGCGAGCTTGTCGACGCCCGCGAACACGAACCAGGAGACGTTCGGGATGTCCAGCTTCCCGACGAGGTTGTGGTCACCCATCAGCACGACGACGCGGCCCATGGAGAGGTGGAACGCGACAAGGCGGCGGATCCGGGCCAGGGACCGCGCGCGCTGCCGCGCCCGCCAACGGGAGTCGACCTTCGGGCCGGGCGGCACCAGATGGGCGTTCAAGACGGCGACGATCGTCTTCGTGGCGATGTGCCGCAGCACGACCTCGGTCAAGTAGCGGGCGCTGTTGAACCCGGGCCAGCGGCGGGCCTTGGCGCCGGTCCCGCGGGCGTGGAGCTTGATCTGGCGGGCTCGCAGGAGGCGGAGGATGTCGGGGTCCCAGAAGACGGGGTTCGGGCCGCGGAAGAGGCCCCAGTAGGCGAGCCCGAGCTCGAGCGCGAGGCGACGGTAGAGCCGCTTGGCGCGCAGCGCGCCGGCCTCGTTGATCCCGAAGATCTGTGCGCGCTCGACGAGGAGGGTGAAGCACCGCTCCCACGCCTTCGGTCCGACCTTGGTCGGGATGTTCATGACCCCGAGCAGCAGCCGCAGGTACGCGGGCAGCGCGGGTACGACGGGGCGCGTCACAGGCTCAGTCCTCGGCCTCGGCGGCCGCGATCAGCTCGTCGAGCTTGTCGTGGCTCTCGTCGTGCCCGGCCTGGCTCTGCGCACCGCGAGCCTTCTCGGCCCGGGCCAGGGCGAGCACCAGGTCTCGGGTCCGCTTCGTCAGCGCGTTCCCGGCCTCCTGCGCCTTCCGAATCCGCTTGAGCTCGGCCAGAATCTCGTCGCTGTTCGCCATGTCGTCCTCCATCTGCTTGTTGGCCCAGTCGATGCCCTCGCGCCAGGTGCGCAGGGGCCAGTGCACGCCGTTGCGGGGACCCTTGTCGGCCTCCCCGGCGTTGTCGTAGAGCGGCCCGGTGCCGTCGCGGCCTGCGTTGAGGTCGGCGACCTGGGGCTGCGCGATCGTGTTGTGCGGGCAGCCGTTGAGCCGGATGTGGCAGTGGAAGTTGTCCGTCCACCACCGGTTCCACGCCGCGCCGCCCATGTTGCGGGCGGTGCGCAGCTCGTCGTCGGACAGCGGCTCGTAGTCGGCGGATCCGCCGCCGCGGTGGAAACCAGCACTGGCCTCCGCGTCTCCGACGAGCTGGAACAGGCGAGGCGACCGGCCGATCATCTGCTCGAAGGCCGGGATCCACTCGGCGAGGCAGGAGCAGGCGGGGAGCCCGCGGATCTGCATGGTCATGGGGTTCCTCCTGGGTTGCCGGGGGTGACGACGCACGACGAGCCGGAGACCGGCTGGGTGGTGCCGTCGGTGTAGGTGACGACCCACTGGCCGTCGATGCAGTCGGTGCGGTCGATGCCGCGGCCGTCCTCTCCGTCCACGCCGTCGCGGCCGTCCTTGCCGTCGACTCCTGGCGGGCCCTGGGGGCCGGCCGGGCCAGTTGGGCCGGACTCTCCTGCCGTGCCGTCGAGTCCGTCTGTGCCAGATGCGCCGTCTGCGCCGGGTCGGCCGTCTCGGCCGTCCCGGCCGTTCCTTCCATTGACGCCGTCGCGTCCGTCTCGGCCAGCCGCGCCGACGGGCCCGACGGGCCCGGCCGGTCCTGCAGCTCCTGGTGTCGGTGCGTCGGGCAGTGCGGTGAGCTTGTCGACGTAGTCGCAAGCCACGGCGTCGCCAGCCGAGCACGCCGACCGCATGTAGTTCAGGGCGGAGTCGGCCGTGACCTTCTGCTTCTGGGCGTTGCGTTGTGCGGCGTCGCGCTCGCCTTCGAGTTGTGCCGCGACGATCCAGCCGAGGGCCATGCCGAGCACGGCTCCGACGAAGGCGAGCCCGATACCCCATCCGATTCGGCGGCGGCTCTGCGCAACCGTTGTCACGGCAGATCCTCGGGCTTCACGCCCCGCTCGACGAGCATCTCGCGGGCCCTGACGAGCCGTGCGTGCTCGGCGTCCTTTTCCAGCATGTGCAGCTCCTTGATCCGGATGATCTCGGCGTTCTTCTCGTCGACCCGGCGGTTGGCGGCGTTGCGTTCGGTCCGTGCCTCGTCGCGCTCTTCCTCGAGACGCTCGGCCTCCGCCTTGTGGTCCTCGACGCGCGCCTGTCGGGCCTTGGCGTACTCGCGCGCTGCGTACCCGAGCGCGGCGATGATGAAGGCGGCCAGGCCGAGCGGGCCGAGGATGATGTCCGAGCCGAGGACGGAGGGGTCAGGTGCCATGCCCGGCCCCGCGAGGGAAGGGGCGGGTCACGAGGGCCAGGGCGGAGTGCCACAGGAACACGCCGGCGGGCAGCACGAAGGACGACCATCCGCCGATCCCGAGCTCCCGGATTGCCTGCGCCACGGTGACCGCGATGCACAGATGCAGTGCGGCCATCACCACGTGGGCGAGCCAGATCAGGAAGTGTCGCCGGAGGGCGTAGGAGGTCACGACGGCGGCCGCGGCGGCCATGATCGCCACCCCCCATGCGCGTAGTTCGCCGAGCGCATTGAGCACCACGAGCGACTGCGCGACGTCGCCGTTGACGGCGTAGTCGAAGCCGCGGATGAAGGACAGCAGCGCGAACAGGACCACGAGGACCACGAGGACCTGCGGCGGGATCGACGGTGGCTGGTATCGCGCGAGCCTGGTCACGGGGTCGTCACCCGGCCGCCGGCGGTCCGCATCAGCGGTCGACCGACTTGGCGTTGAACTCGGACATGATCTGCTCCCATGTGCGTGCGACGAGACCGACGGGGTTGAGCTGGATCCGCTTCTCTGCAGGTCGCCAGATGGACTCGCCGAGAACGAAGTCGGTGTGATTCCGGCCGTTGCGCGGGTCTGGCGCGCCCAGCATCCGCACCGTTTGGCCACCGCGGACAAGCGCGAGGTTGGCGGGTTCGGAGCCGCGGGTGAGCAGCTGGCCAGCGGTGGCCTCGACGCCGTTCGTCCAGCTGGTCCGCCCAGACTGGGCGTTGCGCCACATGCCCTCCGCGATCGACGTCGCACGGGCCGCGGACATCGCCCCCCGGTGCACGATCGTGGTGCGCCGTTCGATCCCCCCCGCCGGAGTGGAGGCGGGATAGGACACGTTGCGGATCCGGCCGGTGGTGGAGTTGCGGTAGCTGACGAAGACCCGGTCAGCGAGGGCTTCGTCCGTGACGCCGAGCTCGCCGGTGCCCGGGATGAGGAAGAGGGTCGGGTTGCTCTCGTCCTCGTCGGCGGTCAGTAGACGTCGGTCAGGGGTGACGCGCCACTGGCGGCCGTCTTCGATGGCCCATAGGTTGAGGAGCTCGTCGAGCTTCCCGGGGTCAGGGTCGTCGTTGGAGGAGTCGCCCTCGGGTCCGGCAAGGTCGGTGTTGCCGAAGTCCGCTGTCCGGACCCAGTTCACGACGCCGCGCGCGATGGCCTGGTCGATCGCCGTGTTGGGCTTCGAGGTCACGGCCCCGGTCGCGGTGAGGCATTCGGCGCCTTCCGCCTGGCGAGCGATGCCGACGGCCGCGAACTCGCCGGCGTCCCAGTCGGGCTGGCTGAACGGGCCAGACCACACCCGTCGCGGACCAGCGAAGACCTCGGTCCACGCGTTGCGCTTGAGGCAGCGGGGTCGCTCGTTGTTCCGCAGGGGCATCGTCCACGAGAGAGCGTCAGGCCCGTTCCGGCGGTGGGCGACCTCGATGTCGCCGACGGCCGCGATGCCGCACAGCCACACCCCTCCGACGCGCAGGTGCGTGGTGGGCGAGGTCATGCGGCCTCGTCGGTGCCGTGGTCGTAGTCCGGGCCGGGGTGGGTGTGGTGCGCTCGGTAGAACTCGAGCTCGACCGCGGGCCACCGCTTCCCGTCGAAGACGGTGAGGATGTTCAGCGGACCGGGCTTGAGATTGTGGGTTCCGATCCGGGTGACGATGTCACCCCGCGTGATGACGTCTTGGGCACCGTGGGATCCCCATGTCGCGATCACGGCCTGACGCGGCGCGTCCAAGCGGGGGGACTGCAGCTCGACCGCCGTGAGGTCGTAGGCGGTCGGTTGGTGGAAGACGGTCACGTCGCCGTTGTCCGTGTCGAGGAGCCACCCGTCGTCGAATGTGACGGCGGCCCCGCCGGAGGACATGCTGATGGTGACCTTGACGCAGTGGGTCGTGCTGCCCTCGATCGCGACGATCGGCATGGGGATGTCGCCGATCTCGTGGATCATGTGCCCATCGCCGGTGTTGTTGGTGCACAGCATCGACCCGGACTCGACGATCTCCGAGCCGGGGATGTCGGCGCCGGCGGCGTCGACAATCTTTGCCGACCACGACACGGTGAAGGTGCCGAGCGCACCGAGCTTCACGAGGAGCGCGTAGTTGGCGTGGGCGAGCTGGTTCACCGGCACGAGGGCGACCGTCTCGGAGGCGAGGGTGTTTCGCTTGCCAGAGACCATGGCGGCGTCGTCGGTGACTGGGGCCGCCGACGACACGAGCAGGGGACGTAGGGCGATCCCGGGCGTCGCGCCCGTGTAGATCAGCCCCGTGGAGTTGAGCAGCGGCCCCTCGTCGGAGATCGCCCGAATCTCTGCCTGGGTGCGGGCGCTACCGCCCACCACCGCTGTCCGAGCAACCTGGAAGCCCTTCGAAGTACCGGAGGTGACCCGGTCGGTGCGGCCGATCTCGTAGACGTGGAGGTACTTCGCCGACGGCGACAGCTCGGTGAACCGCGCGCGGACCTTCACCTTCGCGAACGACACCGGCGCGTCGAAGTAGAACAGGTAGCGGCCGGCCGCCGACGGGTGCGGCTTGATTGCTGCGGGCTGGACGGGGGTGCCGTCGTCGTACCTGACGGTGATGCCGGGCCCCAAGGTCACGATCGCGTCGCTGGTGGCGTCGACATCGACCACCAAGAACGGAGTCGCGCTCATGTCCACGGCGAGGTTGCGCCGCTCGACCGTCAGCCACGCCTCGCCGGACCCGAAGCCGTTGGCCCTGGTCCCGGAGACCCGAACCGCACCGCCCGCGGCAACGGGACCTGACAAGCCGGTCCATCCCGTTGTCGGGGACACCGACCGCGCCCAGTTCTGGTTGGAGTCACAGGTGTCGATCACCTGGTAGTTCTCCGGGGTCTCAGGGTCCTCGGGAGCGGGGAGCGCGGGGATGACGGTCGACTCCAGGTCGTGCGCCCACGGAAGACAGTTCCAGCTCACCACGTAGTAGCGGCTGTGCTCGTAGGCTTCGTCGACGTCCCAGCCGTCGGAGTAGTCGCCCTCGATTTTCGCGGTCACCACGTCGAAGGCGCAGGTCCAGGCGCCCCGGATCTTCGGGGTGTAGTGGAGGGGCGACGGCAGCGTCTTGAGTGCCTCGGCGAGTAGCGCGGACGCACCCTGGGCCAGGGACTCGCCGTCGTGCGCGGAGATCCGGATCCGGAAGACGATCTCGCGGTTGCCGTAGGAGGTCACCGTAGACAGATCGCCATCGGCGAGCATGGAGGCAACTTCCTCAACGACCGGGACAGGGTTTCCCAGGTCCGAACCAGCGGCCATCGTCTCGCACTTCCACGGCAGGTCCGGCACGGCCTCGCTGTCGAGCACGAACGCGCCCCACACGAGCTCCTGCGCCTGCTGCTCGATCCCCATCAGAGCTTCCCCCTGTGCTTGCGTTGAGCGGCCTGAGACGCCCCACGACGGCGAGCCTTCTGCGACTCCTTGTGCCGGCGCTCGAGGACGGACGACAGCCGGTCGACGCGCTTGTTGAGCTGCTTGAGCTGGCCGACGGCGGCGACGTCGCTGCCGACACGCATTGCCGATCCGAGCGCCGCGGCAGCACGGTCGGTGACGCTCTGCCGACGCCCGAATGTGGCCTGGAACTGGGCAAGCTGTGCGCGAGTCGATCCGGCGGCGTCCTCGATGAGCGTCTCGTTGCCCGAGGTCAGGACGGCCGTCAGTGCGTCACCGCGCAGGCCGTTCCGGATGAGCGCGGCGCGGTCTGCGTTGAACGCCTCGGTGCGGACGATGTCACCGCGAAGAACGCCGGTCGCCTCGGCCAGGCTCGTTGCGTCAGCGAACGGGTCCGAGCGGAGGTTGCTCACGACTGTCGACTTCGCCTCGGCGATCTTGTCGAGCAGCGCCTCGCGCTCCTTGGTCTCCTTCGTCAACACCCGCTGGGACTCGCGCAGCGCGGAGGCGAGCTCCTTGGCCGACATCGCCGCCAGGTCGAGTGCGGGTAGGCCGGCGAACGCCAGAGCACCGACCCGGCCTCCCGCCGCGTAACCCGCGAGGCCGCCGGTGTGCAGCTGGTCCATGCCCGGTAGATGGCCGTAGCGGTACTTGAGGAAGTCCCGGTCGCGTGCGACGTCCTCCTGCGGGATGACGACTTCGCCGCGGTGCACGATGCCGGCGGGGTCGTACTTGCCTCCATCGCCCGTGTACCCGCCTTCGGCGCGGCCACCACCCAGCAGATCGCCCAGTCCGCCTGGTGTGCCCACCGTCGCCTTGGTGGGCTTCCCGCCGACGTTGACGGTGACGACGCGCTGGGTAATCGGGTTCCCCTCGATCGCCCTACGGAGCTCGGCGATCGCGGCCTTGGCCGAGCTGATGGCCTCCTGGTGTCGCTCCTTGATGATGATCGACATCGGCTTCGCCAACTGGTTCGCCAGCCGAACGGCAGCGGCACGGCTGCCGGTCATGGCGGTCGCCGCGTCGATCAGGCGGGAGCGGACCTCGCGGTATCGACGCTCGATGGACTTCGCGGATGCACCGTTGGCCTCCATCGCGGCCTTGGTCTCAGCCCAGTCCCCGGCGAGGCCGGAGAGGACCGTCCGATTCTCCCGACCGCCTTCGGTCGCGTCGTCGAGGCCACGTCGACCCTTGCGAGCTGCCGCCGCGACGTCGTCGAGCGACGATCCGAGACGGGTCTGAGCGTCGAAGGCGTTCCAAGCCGCGGTGCTCGACTTCTCGGTTGAGCCGGCGAGCTCGATGAGGTCGGCCGAGGTGCCGACAGCGCTCCGACCCGTCTCCTGCAACGCGTCGCTGAGACCGAGCTGCGCAAGCTGTGCGCGGTCGTTCGCTTCCTCGGTGCTCGCGATCGAGCTTTCCAGCCTCTCGATCGCAGCCTGAGCCTGAGCCCCTTGGCTCTCCCAGTCGCCACCGGTGACGAGTGCACCAGCCCAGCTGAACGCCTCGCCGAGCCCAGACACGCCGTCGCCGATCGCGTCTCCGAATCCATCCACGTTCTGGATGTCTTCGAGTGCCGATCGGAGCTCAACGAGCTTCGAGTTCATGGCGTCGATGTCGCCGGCGGCGATGGCGCCGTCGACCTGGCGCATCGACTCTGCCCAGTTGCTGTTGGCCGAGACGATGTCCATCGTCAACCCGACCGCGCCTCCGACCGCAGCACCCCACGGACCGGCGAGCGTGCCCATCAGCGCGAGAGACGACGTGTTGGTGAGCCCGACGGCGTCCGCGGCGCCAGTCGCCGCCAAGCTCAGGCCGCCCACGATGACTGCGCCCTTCGCCATGCCGGCGAGCGCCCGCGACTGCCGGGCTTCCGCGTAGGCGGCGCTGGTGCCGAGGTACCGCCAGTTCGCGCCGACGCCCCGGAGTTCCGTCCCGACCTTCTTGAGGCCGGTGACGCTGTCGTTCGCCATCGTGCGGGTGTAGGCGAACGCTCCCTGGCTCGCGAAGTTCTTGGCGGCGTTCGAGCCGAACAACTTCGACTGCAGTGTGGCCGCCACCTGCAGGCTGCGGGTGTACAGAGTCAGCGCGGCAACGCCGCCAAGGATCGGCGTTCCGAGGTCCGAGTCCGCGATGGTCGCGATCACCTTGGAGACGTTGGTCAGGGTGTCGAGGACCGGGCCGGAGAGCGGAGCGGCCGCTTGGAAGACCTGGGTCAGTGCGTCAGCGATGGCTCCGATGAAGTCGCCGACCTTGGGGCCGTTCTGCTGAACGTAGTCGAGGAAGGCGCGAAGATCTTCGCGACCATCGGCAGATGAGGACCACCGGTCGAAGCCCTCGGCGGCCTCGTTCAACCACTCGATGAAGTTGTCGTTCGTCGGGTCGAACACCTGCCAGATCTCCGCGCCGGCGTGCGCCAGCGAGCCGAGCAGGCGTGTGGTGTTGTCGATCGCCTGTGGGATCTCGTCAACGAGGAAGTCGAGGAACGGCTCCCAGCGCTCCGACGCGAGGGACTCAGCGCTGGCGGCGATCGCGTCACCGCCGGCCTGACCGGCGCCGGCCATCAGCCTCGTCAGCACCGGCTCGAGCTTCTCGAGCGAGTCCAGCGAGTCGGTGAGGCCTGGGAAGAGACCGGCCGCGCCCTCATCCCGGAGGGCCTTCAAGATCGGCCGGATCTCCTGGAACCGAGCAACGAACTCGCGGGCATCCGGGCCGAGCTTCGCCATGGCTTCCTGGGCCTTGCGGATGTTCTCGACAGTCGGGTCCAGCCGTGCCTCTTCGACGGCCTTGAGCGCGTCGCCGACCCCCTGCACTGCCCCGACCATGGCCAGGGCTCCGACGGTGACGCCGCCGAACAGGCCGGCGAGTGCGGCGGTAGCGGTGAGGCCGCCCGCGCCGATTGCAAGGAGGCCCGGGCCGAGGGTGGCGATCGCCTCGGCGAGGATCCGAAGACGGCCGCTGTACTGGTCGATCGAGGAGGAGCCACGCACGGCCGCGTCGGAGAGGCGCTCGACATCCTGGCCGGTCTGCGAGGTCGATCGCTGGACCCGCACGTTGGAGCCGTCGAGCTTGTCCAGCGCGTCGTCGAGTGCGAGCGTGAGCACGGTGGCCTTGGCCATTCCGGTGCTGTAACCCGCGTCCTCCAACGAGAGGCGGACCGATTCGCGACGTACCGCCACGCGTCACCTCCTGGTGCTGTGCTCAGCTCGTCGTCGGGGTCGGCGGGGTGCGAAAGCGATGTAGCGGCCGTCGGAGGGCCTGGGGTGGGAGGCGGGAACGTCGTCGTCGCCGAATCTCTTCTTGAGCTCGGCCTCTTCCTCGGCCGCTCGAACGCGTGCGTTCTTGGCTGCGTCCCTGCAGATCGGGCAGATCCGCACGGTGCTTTCGAGGTCGGGGTCGGATGCGGCGATCGACTCATGGAGGCCGCACTCGCAGATCTCGGACTCGAACTGCTGCCAGGCGGCGAACTTGGCGCGCTCGTAGTCGTCCCACTCCGGTTCGCGGGTGGTCACCGACTGGATCAGGCGGCCGTCTTCGTCGTACTCGTGGACCGTGGTCTCGGTCGGTTCCCACCCCAGGTATCTCTTGTCGGAGATCCCGAGGGAGAACGCGGCGCTCAGTCGGTCGCGGAGTCCTTGGTCGTAGACGAGCCGCTCAGCGAGAAAGGGACCTTGGCGACTCCCGTCTCGAACATGTCGACGACCTTGGTGCAGATGTCGCGGCGGTCGGCGTAGGTGACCTTCTCGGCCAGCTTGTTCCACTGGCTGGGGAGGATGTCGTCGCCGTCCCAGGACGTGACGTACTTGTCGAGGTCCTCGAGCAGGTCGGCTGCGTTGCACCAGCCCCGGGTGACGTGGGTGTCGCTCGGCACGCCCGGCCGCGGCGGGTGCGCGTCCTTCCACGCCTGCCACACGCCGCCGTCGGTGCCGGTCAGTCCGAGGGTGACCTGGTACTCCGCGAGCCGCCGGTAGGCGTCGTCGGACTTCTTCCGCAGCGCTTCGACCTGGTCGCGGGGCCCGCGCTGGCCGGCCTTGAGCGGGGGACCCGTGCGTTCGCCTTCGGTGTTGACCGGCTGGCCGCCGGTTCGCACCAGGTCGGTGAACTCGTCCTGGATCTCCTGGAGCTCGTCGAGGATGTGCTGACCCTGGACGAGGGTGACGACGATGCTCGCCTTCGGCAGCGGCGCGGGGCCGCTGTCGGCCAGCATGTCGGCGAGGGACTTGGTCATCGGCGTGCGTCCTCGATGGACCCGGTGCTGGCCGTGGCCGAGAGGCTGTGGATGTTGGACATGTGTGGTTCTCCTGAGCCGAGGGGTTGCCGAGCGGTGTCCCGCCCGCCGGCTCGGCAGCGGCGGGCGGGACGTTGTGGGGTCCGGGTCAGGCGGCGAAGACGCGGTCCTTGGCGATCGGCTCGCCACCGGCGATGACGCAGGTCTGCGTGGTCGAGAACTCGTCGAACTCGCCCTCCCCGGTCTCGCCCTTGCGCTTCACACCGGGGTCGATGAGGTAGACGTCGCCGACCGCGTTCGCGGGGATCGCGTCCAGGTCACCGTCGAGGCCGTTGAAGACCACCGCGGTCCGGATCACGTCCTCCTCGAGCAGCTCGTAGAGCTCGTTGCCCGCGGCCCCCGGCGTGCCGACCTGCTGCGGCAGGTAGGAGTACTGGACGTCGACCGCGGGGTAGGTGACCAAGCCCTTCTTGGTCGGCTGGACCCGGGCGCCGAGCTTGCGCGGCCCCTGCCCGGTGTTCTGGTCCGGCATCACGTTGAAGGGCGTGTACATGTGGTACTGCGCGAAGAAGGCGGCGTTGATCTCGGTGAGGGTCGGGATCCCGGTCGGCGCGGCGGGCGGGTCCTCCAGGATCACGACGACCTTGCGGCCGAGAGAGGTCTCGGTGGGAGGCGGGGTGAGCGGCATTTCAGTTCTCCTTGGGCTGCTGGTTGTCGGGCTGGTCGGCCGGCGCGGCGGGCTCCTGGCCACCGGTCGGATCGGCGGGGGGCTCCTGCTCGCCGGCCGCTCCGCCGAGGGCGACGTCGTCGGCCTCGAGCGCGGCCGCGAGATCAGCGACCGTGCCCTTGCCGTCGACGACGATCTGGGCCTCGGTGGGGCGACCGCTGTTGCGGCGCGCGATCTCGGCGTGCAGGTCGTCCTTCTTCCACTTGGGGAAGGGCTTGGGCTTCTCCGGCGACGGCTCGGACTCCCGGATGCGGGCGTCGTGCTGGGCACGCTGGTCGTTGATGGCGGCTGCGAGGTACGGCTTCATGTCGATTGGGCTCCTCAGTTGATGGCGAACGTGTAGTTGGTGGCGCCCGAGAACCGACCGGCGTCGGGAGCGGGAGTCCGCTGAGACTCGAACTGAATGGGTGTCGTGGTGAAGCCATCGACCTCGACGCGCCGGAACTCGAGCGTGGCCGCGCAGATGCTCAGGGCGTGCCTGACGTTGGCTATGTACGCCTCCGAGACAGCTGTCACGGTCAGCCGATAGCCGACGACGCTGAGTCGGCCGCCGACGTTTCGCCGGCCGCCGTAGCGGCGTGTGAGGAAGGTCTGTACGTACTCGGGAGGGCGCGGCGACGGGACTTCGTCCGCCTCGAACGCGTCGATGCCGTCCTGTTCGTTGAGCACCGTGAGGATCGCCTGGGCGACGGCGTTGTCACGGTCGTCCAGCTCGAAGATCGTCGTCACTGGAACCCGGCCTCCGCCCACACGCGGGCGAGCCCACGGTCGACCGCCTCCGGATAGTCGACCTGGACCTGGTCGAACGAGCGATCGAGGTTCTGATGTGGGGACGCCTGGTTGATCGAGCCGAACTCGTAGCCGGTCGCCTTGGTGCCCTGAGGCAGCGAGTCGTCGGGGCCGTAGACGTAGTCGGTCGGCCCGAGCTGCTCGACGGTGAAGGCCTTCGGGTAGTCAGCGTCGACGTCGGAGTTCATGGTGTGCTGCTCAGACGCGAACGCCTTGGCGCGACGGTTGCCGTCCTTCGCCGCATCACGCACGACGCGGCTCATCGCCTTCGGCGTGCGACGCTCGATGCGCCGAAGATCTCCCGCCAGGTCGCCGATGCCGTGCGAAACCCGAACGCGCATATCAGCCTCCGGTGATCGTGATGACGACGTTGTCGATGGCGATCTGCTCGCCACCGCTGTGGGCGCCGAACACCGCCAGCCGGAACGAAGTGCCGGTCAGCTCGACCGGACCCAGGGTCACGTGGGTGGGGCTCTCGAGCCCGGCCGCTGGCACGTTGTCGGTGTCGAACTCGGTCACGCGGTCGTCGAGCGTGACCCACAGGGTGTCCAGCGAGCTCTCGGCGGCCAGGTCGAAGGAAGCGCTGATGGCCAGGCCCGTGGCGCTGCCTTCGAAGTACATTCCCCCGCCGTTGACGATGGTGTTGCCGTTGCCGTCGTCGATCAGGGGCGCGCAGGTTGCTACGAGACGGCCCCCGGTCGCGTCCACGGTGCCGCCCTCGGCCGCCGTGAGCCATCCCATCGGGTCGCCGTCAGTGTCGAAGGTGAACTCGATCGTCGTCACGGGCGACACAGCCGGCACGTGCACTTCGATGACATCGAGTCGTCGAGCTGTGGCGAAGGACTTCGCAGGTGCACCGACGACCATGAACCGCCGTCCAAGCAGCGCGGGGTCGTCGCCGGGTCCGACGGCGACAACGACGTACTCCCACGCCACCCCCCGCTGCTCGGACGCGATCGGCACCTTGGCACTGATCGAGATGTGCAGGCCGGAGGCGTTGACGGGGCGCTTCGTGCCCGCGACGTCGACGTACCGGGTCGGCCCGTCCTTGCCCGCCTGCGCACCACCCTGGACCTTGCCGGCGACCAGCCCTTCGCTGTTGAAGGCGAGGACCTTGTAGCCGTTGGAGTCGGTCGTCGAGCCGCCCGTTGGCGAGAACGCGGCGAGCGTCAGCGTGTGCAAGGCCTCGGCGGCCGCGCGGCCACGCGCGATGCGACCTGCGACGCGGGCCGGGAGTCCTGCAGCGTCCATCAGCTGTACTTGAACGAGCCAGCGAAGCCGGTCGGGGCCACGACGGCGGGCTGGAGCCGGCGGATCTCGGCGCTCGTGAAGTAGACGTCCTGCGACGCGTCGGCGAGCTTCCGCGACTCGGTGTAGTCGTCGATGCCGCCGGACTCGGACTCGACGCCCTCGGGGTTCCGCAGGACCCGCAGCGCCGCGGCCGCGATCACGTCGACCACGGTCGCCAGATCGGGGTCTCCGGCCTCGATCCGGGCGACGAGGCCCGGCAACTCCCGCTCACGCTGCAGGGCACGCCAGGCCTCGTCGAGGCGCGTCTTCTGCACCGTCGTCGTGGCCGGGCCGGTGTAGCCCCGGTCGGCCAGCGCCTCGGGAGTTGCCGGGTTGTCCATCGCGATCAGGCCTTCGCGTCGTCGTCCCGGAGCGCTGCAGCAAGGGTGTCCCTGCTCCCGCGCTTCGACAGCTTCGCGTCGTCGTCCCGGCCCTCGTTGCGCCGGTCGATCTCGCCCTTGAGGGCGTCGATGTCGAGCGCGTCGTAGTCGACAGGGATCACCGGGGCCGAGTCGGCATCGCCTCCGGTGGCGACCGACGTGTCGAGCTCCTGGTCAGCGGGCGTGGACGGGAGCAGTCCCCATGCCTCCTGCGCCTCGGCGATGAGGTCCGCGACCGGGACCTCCACGTCCTCGAGGTGCCGAGCCACCAGGGACTCGACGACATCGCGGAGCAGCAGGGTGTTCGGGTGGCTGTCGGCGAGGAGGCGGTCGATGTCGTCGCCGCTGTCCTCGTCCGCGTCGCCACTGACCCAGGGTCCCTCGTCCGCGCCCCAGTGCGCGGGGTTCGGGATCTTCTTCCGCAGCTCGTCGGTGGCCTCCGTGCCGGCGGGGTACACGACCCCGCCGGCCAGGACGGTCCGCTTGAGGGCGCTCACTCCTCGACCAGCCCGTCGAGGATGACGATGTCCCGGTCCTGCAGCACCGGGAGACCCACGGCAGCGGCCTTGACGGCGCGCTCCACCGGGTCCTCGTTGCCGAGGGTCACGATCGTCATGCCCGGCACCTCGGCGGCGCTGAGAGCCGGACGGCCGTTGGGCTGCTGGCGCTGCGCCTGCTGCACCGCCTCCTGCGTGATGCCCATCTCCGTCCGACCGACCGGGTCGTCGGCGCCGGGCAGGAACGAGATCGTCCCGGCCGGGAAGACGCGCTGACGGGCGCCGGTCGCGTCCTCCAGCTTCCGGTCGTAGGACACCGGCACGGGCAGGCGTCGGTTGGTGAGGTACGCGGACAGCTGGTCGGCCCCCACCGGCTGCTGCGGGTAGAGCGCCTGCAGCGCCGACGTGAGGATCGTGATCAGACCCTCGCTCGTCAGGGCGACCCCGGCACGGTCGCCGGCGACGTCCATGTACACCTCGTGCGCGGAGGCGTAGTCGGCGAACACCGCGGCCGGGTTCGTGATGTCCCACGGCGCCGCGGCGGTGATCTTCTGCTCGGCCGGGATCCCGAAGTCGACCTCGTGGACGTCGCCGTCCTCGGCGACCAGGGACACGGCGCCGGTCGAGAGCACCTGGCCGCGCATCACCTCCAGGGTGTTGTCGACGGTCAGCGCGACGGTCCCCGCGGCGGATGCGAGCGCCGGCTGCCAGTCGACCTGGAGGCCGGCGAGCTGCTGGGCGAGGACGAGCTCGTTGTTGAGGTCGACCTCGTTGAGGTTCACGATCGGGGTGATCGCGGGCAGCTCGCCGCGGACGTCGACGACGCCGGGACGGCGGATCGGCACGGCGGGCGCACCGAAGGCGCGGACCGCGACGGTCTGGTCCAGGCGCTTGCGGCGACCGAGCCGGTAGGTGATCGCCGGCACGTTCGCGTAGGGCAGGAACCGCGCCAGGGAGTTGCGGGCGTCCCGGAGCTCGCGCGCGGCCAGGATGGTCGGGCGGAGGTCGGGGACGAGGTCGATGATCTGCATGTCGGGTGGTCCTCTCGGGGTCAGGCCGGCACGGTGCCGTTGATGAAGACGAAGCCCTTGAGCGACGCCTCCTCGGCAGCGGACAGGGCGGCCGGCAGGTACCGGCGGTCGCAGGTGGTCTCGTGGATCACCGCGACGAGGTGCTGCTCGCCGGCCTTGATCACGAGGTCGTGCTTGAGCAGGCCCTCGCCGGCGACGAGGGATCCCGACTTCACGAGGCCGTCGGCCGCGATGTTGGCGGGCTTGAACGAGGCGGTCGTGACGGTGACGCCGTGGGCCCGGGCGCGGATGCCGTCCCGGTTCCACCGGTTGTCGCCGGTGTCGTAGGTGGTGCGCTTGGGCGCGAAGTTGGACACGGGAATCTCCTTCGGTTGGTGTCCCTGGTGGGGTGTCCGGTGGTCGTGGCCTCGCGCCTACGCCGTACCGGGGGTCAGTTGGTGGAGGACGTCGGCAGGCGGACGCCGGTCGAGCGCTGCATGTCGGCGAGGACGGACTTGACCTGGTCGGCCTCGGTCGTCGCGCCGGCCGGGGCGCCGCCGCCGATGCCGGGAGGCGCCAGTCGGTGGACCGGCGGCTTCGCCAGGTGCGGCTTGCGCTTCACGAGGTCGTCCAGCGCGGTCTTGACCTTCTCCGCGTCGGTCTGGCCCTGCTCGTTCAGCACGGTGGTGAGGTCGATGCCGGTGAGCGCGTCGGTGGCGTCGTGCAGGCGGTCCTTCGCCGCGGCGAGGACGTCCTCCTGGACCTTGTTCGCAGCCTCCTGGGCGGTGCGAGCGGTCTCGCGGTCGGCGAACGGCTTCACCGCCGCGTCCACGGCCTCCTTGATGAGCGCGGCAAAGTCGGGGAGCTCGCCGGACTTCGGAGCCTCGGTGGGCTTCGGGGGATCGGTCGGCTTGGGCGGGTCGGCGGGCTTCGGCGGCGTGGGCCGTGCCCTCGATGCGGCGAGCTGCCGCTCCGCGGCGAGCCGGGCCTCGCGCTCCCGGACGATGGCCGCCTTGCCGGGGTCGCCGAGCGCGCTCCACTCGGCCTCGGTGACGCCGTCGGGCCGCTGGACCTCGGGCGGGTCGGTGGGGGCCGGCGGGTCGTCGGGCGAGGCGCCGAGGATGGGCCAGATGGGGGCGCCGTTGCAGCGGTAGCCGACGGCCTGCAGCGCGAGCCCGGTGTGCGGGTGCTTGCGGGTCGGGTGCGTCGGCAGCGGGGTGCGGGACATCGCGTCTCCTGGGGTGTCGGTGCCTGCTTGGTGCGCGCGGGCGGGCGCCTTCCGCTCTTCGCGAGGCGGGAAGCTCAGGTGATGTAGCGGTTGAGGCGGAGGAGCCGGAGGGCGTCCTCGCGGTCCTCCGCGATCTCGTAGATCGACTCCGGCATGAGGCGCACGTGCCGCGAGCCCTGGAACCGGCGGCCGCGCTGCTTCTCGAAGGCTCCACGCGAGCGGCCGTAGGCCCCGCGGCGGGTGATGCCCTCGCGGGTGATGATCGCGTCGCGCCCGTAGACCTGGGCGCGTTCCATCCCACGTCGGGCGTTGACGACCTGGCCAATGTCGGCACCGTCGCGGATTGCGCGAGCACCGGCGATGGTGAAGGTGCGGTCCTGGTCCGCGGGACTGAGCGACTCGAAGTACGAGGCCGGATTGACCGTGAGGTCGCCCGCGATCGCCTCGCTCGCCGGGATGTGGCGGCAGTCGCACAGCGGGTGCCGCAGAAAGCCAGCGTTCCAGCGGAAGTACCGGCCTGCCTGGACGACGCAGCGTGAGCAGGACGGAGGGTTGAGCATGCGGACGAAGCCGGGAACCTCCGGATGGGCCACGGTCGCAGCCGACTCGGCTGCGCGCGCTGCGTCGATGACCATCGTCGCAGCGACCGTCTCGAGCCACCGCCCGGCTGAGGCCAACGCCTCGCGCGCGGCCATGTCCGTCTGCCGCGCGACGTCGTCCCGGAGGCGCGCCTGGCGCTCGCGGTTCAGGGACTCCCACAAGGCGTCCGACATCCAGTCGAGGCGCTCGATCGGCTCCGCCGCTGACGAGGCGGACCTGAGGCTGGTGAAGAGCTGGCCCGCGCGCGGCACGGAGAGGGCCAGCAGCGACTCGGCGGGCCGCCCGTCGCCGGCGACGGCGGCGAAGGTGGCCGGGACGATCACACCGGCCCGCGGGGAGTCGCTGAGGGCGAGCTCGGCGAGGACGGCTGCGATGTAGGTGTCTGCGTCTCGGGCTGCCGCTACCTGGGCGGCGGCGGTGAGCATGAGGAGCTGCGCGCCGACGCCGTCGTCGACGTACTGCTCATCCCACCGGGCGGAGGCGTCCATTCGCGCCCAGGCTCGGCGAACGGCGAGGAGCAGCGCCGCGAGGATGCGCTGCTGGCGCTGGTAGTACTCAGCTGTCGAGCGCGGTGTCAAGGAACTGCCGGCTCAGACGCTCGAACGGGTCCTGTTCCTCGGCGAGCCGCTGGCGGCGGGTGGCCTCGAACTCCTCCACCGCCTTCTCGATCGTCTTCTTGTCCCAGCCGAGCACCTGCTCGGCGACGACGGCGGTCCCCAGGCCGGAGGCGGTGAGCTTGGTGAACTGGTCAACCAGCTGCGACTCGATGCGGGTCTCGGGGTCGACCCAGCGCGGGCGGACCCGGGTGCGGCTGCCGGGCTTCTCGATCGCGAGGATCCACTGGCCAGCACGGCGCCAGGACTGGTTGAGGCTGCCGCGCTCCCCCATCCGCTGGATCCGGCGCACCATGGGCGCCTCGTCGGTCTTGAGCAGCTCAGCGGACATGTGCGACTTGAGGTCGAGGGAGAAGTAGGTGGAGGCGAGCGCCGTCTTCGCGCGGACCTTGGCCGAGGCGTGCTCGGCCCAGGTCACGAAGGAAGCGAGGCCGGCGGGCTCGAGCTGCCCGAACTTGGCGTCCTTGTTGCTGTTCGACCAGAAGTGGTCGGCGCGCGGCTTGAATCCGATCATCGGCTTGCCGTCGGCGCCGAGGAGCGGCTTGCGCGGGTCCTTGGGGTCTCGGGGGATGTCGAGGCCGGTGGCGTAGCGGATGGGCACGGCGCCGAAGTGGCCGGCGAAGACGAGGAGGCCTTCGACGAGATCGACAACGTCGACGAGGGACGCGATGGGCTCGATCTCGGACACGGGGTCCTTGAGCAGCCGGGCGCGGGGGGCGAGCTCGACCACTGGCACGCCGGTCAGCCGGGTTGCGCGGGGCTCTCCGACGACCTGCCAGCGGGACTGCTCGCCGGAGCCCTCGGGGTCGGAGGCCGCGGTGTCGCCCTCGACCAGGTCATAGTCGAAGCCCGTGAGCCGGAGGAGGCCCTTGCGCTTCCCGGTCCAGTCGTCGGCCCAGATCTTGAGGTACGCCAGCACGTTGTACGGCGTGGACTGCGACCGCACGACAGCCGCCTGCGTCGCCGACTCCACCCCGACGACGGCCCGGGTCCCGCCGACCTCCCGGTCGATCGAGATGAACGCGCGGGAGGCGATGAACGCCTCCCGGTGACCCTCGGGGTGCATGACGTCGAGGTCGTTGTCCTCCCACGCCTGCTCCAGCGTCTTCGCCGCGTCCGCGTCCTCGGCCGTCAGCCCGTCGAGCATGAGCCGCTCGGTGAGCGCGTCGACCACGATGCCGGCGGTGCCGGACTTCGGGACGTCGAGCATCGAGTGGAGGTTGCCAGTCACCACGGAGTCGACGATCCGGCCATCAGCCGAGGCGACGACGAGGCCGGGGTAGACCTCGGCGTACTCGCGCGCGAGGAACGGCAGGATGTGCTCGTTGGCGTAGCGCTTCTCGTAGGGCGCGGCGTAGGCGGCCTGCTTGTCGATCTTCTCGAGGAGGCGCTTGGTCCACTGCATCACGGTCGGCATGTGCTTGGGCCACCTCCTTCGGTTGCTCGGTTCGGGCTACATCCCGAAGACCAGGGGCGGGAGCTCTTCGTCGGGCCAGCCCGCCGCGCGCATGTCCGCGGCCGCCTCGTGGCAGATCACCGAGGTCACGCCGGCGTCGATCTTCTGGTCCTGGGACGGCTTGCCGAGCGTGTAGCGCTCGCCCTTGGCGAGCTTGCGGGCGTTCCCGACGTGGGTCGTGGTGATCGGGCACCCGTCGTGCGTGATGGCGCGGTGTGCGAGGTCGGCCTCGAACCGCCGCAGGGCGGGGTACATCCGGCCGAGCTGGTTGGTGGGCCACGGCAGGAACACGTCGGGGCCGTGCCTCTCGTCCCAGGCCTCGCCCTCGGTGGTCCAGTCGGTCTCGTCCTGGAAGCCCGGGTCGTAGTAGACCCGCAACAGCCGGTAGCGGCGCGCGATCTCGTCCCATGCCTCGTCGACCTGGTCCCGCGGGATCTCGTGGTTGGGCCATTTCGCGGGGTTCCAGATGGCCGGCAGGCGGTCGGGGCCGTACCGGGGCGTGAAGAGGAAGCCCTCGCGGGTCTCGAGCTTGATGCAGGTCCAGTCGTTGTTGAGCGAGCCGTCGAAGCCGCCGCAGACCGCGGTGCCGTCGGGCGGGTTCGGCAACCAGATCCGATCAGGCCGCATACGCCGCCGCCCACAGGCCGTCCGGGAGCCAGGTCCCGCCGCCGGGGACCAGGCGGTTGCCGAAGAACCGCTCAGCCTGCGCGGGGTCGCCCTTGTTGATCAGGGCGACCGCCTCGCCTTCGATGGAGTCGATGTTGACCCACCACGAGCCTTGGTAGACCCACTCGAGGATCTTGCGGCGGCTCGCCTTCGTCAGGAAGGACAGCGGGTGACCATGCTCGTCGCGCAGCGACGGTTCGAGGTCTGGGTTGCGGTAGAAGACGAAGAGGTCAGCCTCGCCCGACTCGTAGAGCAGCTGGGCGTAGGAGCTCATCGCCGGGTCCCACGCGTTCGTGGTGACGTGGGTGCGTCCGCCCATGCCGGCCGCGCCGCGGTTCTGGTTGTCGGCGACGGCCTGCATCTTGTTGGAGGCGAACCACAGCCCGCCCTCGTCCTGCTCGGCGTCCGAGATCGGGTTCCCGAGCCGGCTGTTGGCCGACGACGTGACGACGTCGATGCGGTCGAGGTCGTCGTCGTCGGAGAGACCGAGCACCCGCACGAAGCCCTCACGGACCGCGAGCAGTTTGCTCAGCGGGCCGAGGCGGATCATGCCCCGCAGCGGCCGGTAGATGTTGTCGGCCTGGTCCTCGCTGAACGCCGTGATCTGGATCAGCGGGGACGGGTGCCGCATGCCCTTCGGCTCGCCGGGCAGGTACTCGTACTCCCACCCGCACTCGCAGCCGTTGTCCGAGCAGCGGTAGACGTCGCCCGGACCGGCCCAGCCGGCGAACACCGACGGCCCGCAGGCCTCGAACGCGACGAACGACGCCGACATCGGGCCCTTGCCGGTCTTCTGCGGCGCGACGGTCAGGGTCCGGCGGTAGTAGAAGGCCTGGTTGAGCAACGGCAGGTCGTCGTTGGTGATCTCGTCGTCGAGCTCGCCGGCAGCGATCGCTTCCAGCAGCTCGCCGATGACCTTCGGGTCGACGAAGACCGCATCCGGCCTCACCCGGTACCGGTTCGCGCAGACCCAGAACTGCCAGTCGGCCAGCTTCATCGGCCGGCCGCGGGCGAAACCGTCCGGCACCCTGCAGTGCCGGGTGATCCACGCGTCGGCGAGATCTCCCAGCGTCGGGAAGTCGATCCGGAACTCCAGATCGGCAGCGGTCGGGGTCACTGCGTCCCGCCGCGCAGTCGACGCACCGGCGCGGGCTTCTCCTCCGCCGGCTCGGTCGTCCGCTCAGCGCGCTTCGCCGCCAGCTCGTCAGGAGCGATCGCCCACCCGTTCGCCTTGAGACCGTCCGGCGACAGCCCGATCTCGTTGCGGTACTCCCGCAGTCGGGCGAACATCGCTGCGTTCGAACTCTCCGACTCCACGATCGCCTTGAGCCGGCAGAACTCCGCGACCGTGGGCCACCGGTACGGCTCCCGCTCCCAGGCGACCGCCTGCGGCGTCTTCCACACCTCGCGCCAGATCGCGAGCTCGCGCTTCCGGAAGGAGTCCGCCGCCGTGCCGCTCGAGACCTTCTTCGGCAGCGGGAACGCCGGTGGGTTCCCCGCCCGCCCCCGCGCAGGAAGCGCCGTCGGGTTGAACGCCGTCGTCGTGACCGCGTCCTCGACCGCGGTGGCCGTCGTACTCGACGCGGCCCGGGCCGCCCGCTCGCTACGAGCCGACGTCGGATCCTTGGCCGGACCCGACCGAACGCGAGAGCCTCCCTTGGGCATAGCGATCACTCCTCCAGCAGCATCGCGCTGCATCACGGAGCGGCGACCGGCATCGCGCCGGGCCGCTACGAGGCCAACCCCTTCCAGGTCAGGCCGTCGAAAAGTTCTGAACCCTGCGCACCTCGGAGAGACCTCACTACCGGTTCTCTGCCGGGGGTCCCTTGAGGGGGCTCCCCCAGGGGTCTCAGCGGCCCTTGGTGGCGGTGTTGCAGGGTGGGCACTCGGGGCCGCGGTAGCGGGTGCGGTCGTGGTCGTCGTGGCCGAGGTGCCAGTGGTGGGGGTTGATCGGCTGGTGGCAGCGCCAGCAGTCGAAGGTCTCGCCTGCGTCCATGCGACGTTGGTAGGCGGCCCTGAGGCGGTCGTGGTCGGCGTCGTAGCCGCGCTGTTGCTTGGTGCCGCGGGTCTTGTCGAGGACGCGTGTGCAGGCGGGGCAGCGAGGCTTGGCGGTGATGGCGCCGTGTGGGCATCGCTCGCCCTTGCCGGGGCCGAGGCATGCGCGCTTCGGCATGGTCAGCGGCCTGGTGTACGACGAACGCCCCGGGCCGGGTGGGCTCTCGGGGCGTTGGGTTCGGGACGCACTGCACCGCCCCGTCGTTGCTGACAGTACCGCATGGCGATCGACAACGTCATCGTCAGCAGCCCTCGCAGCCCTCGGCGGGGTGGAACCCCCCGCTGCATCCGCACGAGCATCCGTGGAGGATCTGGCGGCGCTCGATGAGGATCCGCGCCTTGGCGAGCACGACCTTGGCCGGGAACCCGAGGCGATCGACGAGCTGGCCCCAGGTCGTCCAACCGTCGTGGTTGAGGGCGGCCATGAACGCCTCGTCTGCGATGTGCGCTGCCTTGATGCGATTCGGGCCGCGGTCCGGGTGGTCCGGGTCTCCGATCACGGCGAGGGTGAACGTTCGCGGGTCGTCCACGGACGGCGTGTTGCTGGCAACGATCGCCTGCCCGATCAGCGTGCCGTCGGTGTCGAAGATCCGCAGCAGGTCGCCGGACTCGATGCTGGCCGGGGAGATCGGCTTGCTGTCCGTCACGCGCCCATCCTCCTCGTGCGTCGGGTGTCGCCACCAGAGTCGCGGATGCGGAGGGCTTCGGCGACGCGGTAGACCTTGCGGCCTTTGCTGTCTCGGCCGCAGGAACGGAGCAGCGGGCTGAGCTCGGTGGGCTCCTTGCCCGGCGCTTGGATCCGCACGACGCTGGCCCAGGAGCGGAGGGTCGAGGGCTTGATGTCGAGGCGGTCGGCGAGGTCGGTGACGTTGAGCCGGTCGGCGTGCTGCAGGTGGGCGGCTTGGACGGCGAGGCGGTACTCGTTGGCGTTGAGGTCGCGGTGGCAGGTGGTGCAGGTGTAGGTCGGGTTGTCGGGGTCGGTGGTGTTCTTCCGGATGGGGTTCTTGCAGTCCATGCAGGGTGCGCCGAGCTCGATCTGTTCGCCTTCGCGGAGGACCTGCTGGAGGTGGGTGCGGCAGTCGTGGAGCGCCTTGGTGAGGACGGCGAAGGGGAAGCCGTCGGCGTCGGCGAGGTCGGTGAGGTTGGCGTCGATGTAGGCGACGATGGTGTCGATGGTGGGTGGGGTGTTGCGGGGGCCGTGGCGGTAGTGGCGGCGGATGGTGCGGTCCCAGGTGCCGAGGATCCAGTGCGGGTGGTGGTGGTCGGCGTTCTCGGGGGCGGGGGTCCAGCCGTGGGCGAGGCGCTGGTGCCAGGCGTCGGGGTTGGCGGTGGCGGCGCGGAGGTTGGCGGCTTCGCTGGTGGTGGTGCCTCGGGTGATGGCCTCGGCGAGGAGGGGGTGGCCGGCGAGGCGGCGGATCTCGCGGAGGTCGGTGCGGGCTTCGTTCAGCTCGCGAGGGGTGGTCACTCGGGCTCCTTCGTGGTGTCGATGCCGATCTGGTCGGCGCGGCAGGACGGGCAGATGCCGCCGTGGTGTTGGGTGCCGTGGGTGGGGCAGATGACGGGCCGGGTGGTGGGTTGCTCGGCGACGCGTTCGCGCCAGGCGGACGATCGGGTGTTGCTGATCGCGGCTGGTGTGTCGAGGGTGCGGTCGCAGGCGGCGCGGGTGACGGCCATGGTCACGTCGCCCAGGGCGAGGTGTTGGACCTTGCGGATGTGGGCGAGGACGCCGGGGGCGTCCCAGCGTCGGGCGCCGTGGGGTCGGAGGTCTTGGGCGAGGACGGTGAGGCGTTCGGCCCACTGGTCGGAGACCGGCATCAGGCACCTCCATCCATGACCGTGACTGCACCCGCTCGGCGGTTATCCACAGGCGCGGTCGTCGCGCGCGGAAGGTGAGGTTCATGGATGACCTGCTCACCCTTCCTCTTCCCTTCCCTGTTCCCTGTTCCCTTCCGGGGGTGAGTCGTGGGTGAGTCGGTCACGGCGTCCTCACTGAGTGGTGTGTGCGTGCTCATCAGAAGAGGTGCTCCGGGTCGTGCTTCGGGCAGCCCGGGAGCTTGCTCGGCGTGGGGCGGTTGATCCGCTGGTGCTTGAGGAAGTTGACGAGGTGGAGATAGGGCACGCCGTCGACCTCGTACCGGCACAGCGGGGCGTCGTCTCCGCGGGCGAGTTCTGCGAGGTGACCTGCGATGACGCGTGCCGTCTTGGTCTTGATGCGGGGTGCGACGGCGGCGACGATGAGGTCGGCGTCGTCCTCGCCGCGGCCCTTGTCGTCGACGTAGCAGAAGAGGCCGGTGAAGGTCCGGAAGACGGCGTCGGTCATGGCGCTGGTCTCGCGGCTGGTGAAGGCTTCTGGCTTGATGGTGCGGATGCGCGCCATGGGGGCGTCGTACTCCTTGGTCGGAAGATTGTTGGCAATACCCCTTGCCTTGATATGGCTAGGGGCCTAGACTTACACTCATGAAGAGGACGGACCTGATGAAGCGGCTCCGCAAGATCGCCAAGAGCAAGGGCGAGACGGTGGAGATCCGCGAGGGCGGCAGCCACACGATCGTGAAGATCGGGAGCCGCCAGACGACGGTCCCCCGGCACAACGAGGTCAACGAGATCACCGCGAAGGCGATCATCAAGCACATGGAGGCGAGCGAATGAAGGTCACCGCAAAGGTCGCCCGGTCGGGCGAGTGGTGGGCGATTGAGGTGCCCGAAGTGCCGGGCGTCTTCACCCAGGTCAAGCGGCTCGACCAGGCCTCCCAGGCTGCCGCCGAGGCCGTGGCCGACTTCGCGGAGGTAGACGCCGAGGACGTCGAGGTCGTCGTGCTTGACGTTGTGCTCAAGCGGCACCTCCGGGTTGCCCTGGACGACGCCTCTGAGGCCGGACGCGCCGCGGTCGCGGCGCAGTCGAAGGCATCGGCCGCAATGCGCGAGACCGCCCGGCTGTTGCGCTTCGAGGCAGGTTTCACCACACGCGACGCAGCCGTCCTTCTCGGGATCTCGCATCAGCGCGTTGCCCAACTGACGGAAGGGGTGTCCGCGGAAGACGGTCCGAGGGAGACCCAGGCCCCGCCGACCGCGGCCGCAGCTAAGGCGCCAACGCCGATCACGCGGAAGGCGACGACGAAGGAGTCCACCCGTTCGTCCAAGTCCGGCCGATTCGTCACCAAGCAGGTGGCGGCGAGGTACCCCTCTGCGGCGGCGCCGGCTGCACGCAAGCCGAGCTCGAAGAGCTGAGCCCCGCCGCCTTTGCGACGGCGGTCCGTCACGGCTTCACCCAGCGGACCGGACCGCGGACGTAGTCGAGGAACGGCCACCAGGTGGTGGAGATCCGCCGGGTTCCGCGCGGGAGCACGATGGTGGTGAACCCGGCTTCGTGGGCGCGCTTGAGGTAGAGGCCCGCGTCGCCGAGGTTGTGGATCGCCTTCACCTCGATGTCGAGATCGGTCTCGTCAGCAACGCGGCGGATCATCGCCCAGGTGCTCGGGACCTTGAAGCCGGGTGAGGGCTTCACCTCGAACTCGACGCCCACGCCGTGCCGGGCGGCGTACCGGAGGATGCCGAGGCCGGTGTAGATCCTGCGGCCGCTGCGGTGGCGCAGCCGTCGGACCTCGGCCCACGTCATCTGCCAGACCCGGGTGTTGCGGTCGAGCTTCCCCAGCGGGTCGCGCCATCCATGCCGGAGCGGTTGCGACCAGTGGGTGCAGACGATGACGCCGTCGCGGGTGACCTGGAAGTTGAGGTCGATCCAGCGGTAGCGGAGCTGCTTGGCGAGGAGGACTCCGGCGGTGGAGTCGTTGAGGGCGTAGTCGGCGAGGTGGAGGAAGCGGCGGTGCGGTGCGCGGCGGGGCGCCTTGACCGGCTTGGTCGTCATCGACGGCCTCCTCGCCGGCGGGTCCGGCGTCCGCGGGCGCGCCGGCGGCGGTCGTACTCCGTGTGCATGGCCGAGCGCACCGGGGACTCGCGGCGGTGGTGCCGCCAGATGTGTTGGTTCTTGCGCAGGGTGCGGTCGAGGGCCTGTACGGCCTCGACCGCGGTCCGCATGGCCGCCGCGAAGCTGGTGGAGTCGATCCTCAGGATGACGCTCTCGTGCCGCTCAGCCACGGTCCACCCCCTGCCGCGGCCCCCGAGCCCGACCGAACGGCGGACTCGGCTGGCGGAGGGCTTCGATGATCGACTCCACGGTCGGCGGGGAGGCGCCCACGGCTGCGCTCCAGTTGCTGATGTAGTCGGCCCATTCGAGGCGGTGCGCAGCCAGCGCCTTCGCCCCAACCTCGGCGTCTCGCTGCGCCAGGACCGACGCGGGATCAGCGAGGGCGCCCTGGAGCTCGAACAACGCCTCGTCGCCGTCCCCGCCGCCCCGCACTGGGACACCTCGGGCGATCCAGCGCTCCACGACCAGCCCGACCGCCACCACCTGCTCCCGGAGCGCGGCGGCCTCTTGCTCGATCTCGTCCCGCTCCTGCTCGACCGCCGCGAGCCGACCGGCGAGGATGCGCTCGACCTCAGCCACGACGGTGACGAAGGGGTGCCCAGCGACGTCTCCCATGGCGGCTCGGATCGACTCCCGCTCGGCGTCGCTCAGCCCGACCCGCTCGCCCGCGTCCTCAGCGTCACGCTGGGCCTTGATCGACTCGTAGGCCGCACGGATCCCCGGGTTCTCCAGGTGGCGCTCCTTGAACGCCTCGAACTTCGGGTGCGCCGGCGTCTCGCCCGCGTCCTCCGGGCTGCTCCCAGCGGCGGAGGTGGCGCGCTCGGCCTCAGCCAGTGCGGCGATGGTCGCCAGAGCCGGTCCGGTCGGTCGGTCGCCGTAGGCACCCGCGGCGGCTGCCTGGCTGACCTTCCGGTGCACGTGGTCCCAGCCCTTGGGGTTGTTCATCGTCCGGCGCTCGGCGTAGTACCGGACCGCATCGATGAGCACGGGGTCGCCCTCCGTCCCCGCGTCGCCGGTCGCCACGGGCAGGTCGGCGGGCGGGTGCTCGTCCAGGAGGTGCATCAGGCGCACTGCCGCCTGGGAGTGCAGCAGCGCGGACCCCGCAGGCTCGGCCAACCACTCGTCCCGCAGCGCCTCCAGGGCGGCGTGCCGGCCGCTCATCGGCCGGTCCCCGCGGTCTCAGGCGTGCTGAGGCGGTCGGCGTAGTCGCGGACATCCTGGCCGACCGGGTGCAGCTCCCGAGTCGCCTCCCCGGTTCGGTAGAAGGTCATCGAGCGGTGCTTCCACTCGACGTCCTTGGCGAAGGCGCGCAGGTCGGCAGCGAGCATCGGGAGCACGACGCCCAGCACGGTCTCGGCGTCGGACTCATCGATGCCCGCCTCGTCCAGCGCGATGGCGATGCGCTCCTCGAGCGGGAGGGTGGCGACCTGCTCGTCGGTCAGCAGCGGTTCAGGCATCGGTTGCTCCTTCGGTGGCGGCGGCCGCATCGCGTGCCTCGACGTCGGCGTAGTACGCGGACAGCGGTCGGCGTTCCCAGATCTCGGCGTCGATCTCGTTGGTGTGGGCCTCGACGTCGTCGTCACCCCAGTACGCCCAGACGACGCCGAGGTGCTCGTGGAGCCCCGGAACGGCGACATGGAGGCCGAAGAACGCGAAGCCCGGCATCCCGGGGAGCTCGGGCCCGTCCTCGCGGAGGGTGTCGAACTCGTCGCGTAGGTCCCGGCCGGCCTTGCGGCGGAGGTTCGGGATCACCTGGCCGACCCGCTCGCCGCCGATCGCGACCCGGAGCTCGCCAGCGTCGCCGATGAGGTCGCCGCGCTGGTCGGTGTCGAGGGCCCCGAATCCGACGACGATGGTGCCGTGCCCGAAGCCGCGACGCTGGACCATCATCGGCCGGCCGTCGAAGCGTTCCCGCACGGCGGCCCGGCGGTCGTTGACGCTCAGGACGTGGTCCTTGTACGCAGCCCAGGCGTCGAGCACCTCCGGGTTCGAGCTGCAGTAGGCGGATCCGCTGCCCATCAGTCCTCGACTCCCATCCAGCCGAGGAGGTCGATCACCGACGTGGCGAGGTGATCGACCATCCGGTACATCAGCTCGGGCTCGACGGGGTCCTCGAGCAGGATCGCGGTGCGCTTGCCGGCGCCGACGGCCCAGCCGAGCTCGAGGTGGGCGGACTTGCCGCAGGGCAGGACCATCACGAAGGTGTCGGCCTTCTGCATCGCCGCGAAGTCGGCGCCGTAGCCCTCGATCGCGCGGGGGTGCTCGATCATGCTGAGGTACTCGGCCTGGGACTCCCAGTCGCTCCCCTTCTTCGGGATCGCGAACTTGCTGGCGTTCGTGACGCAGGCGGCGTACCCGGTGGCGACGTGCCGCCACTTCTCCAGGTCGTCCGCGGGGTCGTAGTCGGGCTCCCACCGGCCCAGCGCGGCGAACGTGGACCGCACGATCGCGGTGCCGCAGTGCTCGCAGTGCGGGCGACTCGGTTCGGCATCCGGGCCCTTGACCTCGGACCAGGAGAAACCGGTCCCACCGTCGGGGTTGCGGAAGTCGTAGCAGTCGATGCCGGCGGCCCTGAGGACCTCGATCACGGCAGGCTGCATCGGGTTGCGCCAAGACGACGCGACGTAGACGTAGCTGGGCAGGTTGCTCACGGTGTTGCTCCTTCGATGGGCGGGGGTGCAGGTGAAGAACCCGCGGTCGCCGAGCGACGGCGGGATGAAGTGCGGGCCGGGCTCACCGCACCCGTTCGGGCAGAGGCCGCCGAACGGGTCGCGGGTGCCGCGTCGGATCGGCTGGGCGTCCCTGGCCCGCTGGGCGCGCTTCTTGCGCTGCTCGCGGCCGTTCACGACCCGCTGCCGTCGCTCGGGGCGTCGGGGGTCTCCCAACAACGGCCGGGGCATCCGTTGTCCGGGCAGTGGCCGGGGTCGGGGAGGTCGAGGCCTCGGGGGCGGCAGTAGTGGACGTGCTTGCCGGGGTGGCCGTGCTCGCACTTCCGGTTCGGGGAGTGGCAGCAGCAGTCCGGGGTGCCGTTCTGCGGGGTCGGCTCAGCCATCGGTCCCGATCCCGTCGCTCGCGGTGATCGTGAACGCCGCGCCGCAGCCGTGGCAGATGTACGGCGGACTGATCGCGCCGGCTCCCACCGCCGTGTGGCGGCCGGCGTACCCCGGGGCCGGACACGGGTCGGTCGCGCCGTCGACGACCTGAACACCGCTCCCGTCGCTCGGGGTGGGGTGGTCCCCGGCGGCCGGCGTCAGGCCGTTCGTCGTCAGGTCGCACATCCCGCGGATCGCGGCGATGCGGGTGTCGTAGGGCCGATCCATGGACGTTGCCTCCGCGACGCACGCAAGTCGGCTGCGGAGGTCGTCAACCTCGGCCAGCAGCGCGGCGATGTCCGAGTGCAAGAGCGAGGTCCCGCCGTCCCACTCGATGCCGCCGTCCAGGTTGTAGATGCGGTCCCGGTCGTTGCCGATCCGGTTCTTCCAGGCGACCAGGAAGGCGCCCAGGCGGGCGCGGACGGCGGCGGTGTCTACCTCCGGCATCAGGCGCCTCCAGCCGCGAGCACGGAGGCGGCAACGGCGAGGAGCGCCGACGTGACAGCCAGGAAGCGGGAATCGACGTGCTGGAACGAGGCGATCATCGCGCTGGCCATGAAGCCGATCGCGAGGTAGTGGAAGGGGCCCATCACACGGTCTCCATGCCGAGGGCGGAGCGGCCGTCGTTCGTGATGCCGTTGGCGATGACGTCGTCGCGGGTGTCGCCGATGTACGCGTCGGCGCCGTCCTGGCAGCCCCACCCGGTGTAGTCGTTCCACGCCTCCAGGCCGATCCAGCGGCCGTCGGTGAGCCGGGCGACGAGGTAGAGCTGCAGCTCGGTGCCGCTGAGCTTGTTCTCCGGGGTGTACGTCGCGTCGTGGTAGCTGATGGAGACGTCGGTGATCTCGGCGAGGTGCCAGAGGCCGATGCTCCCGGCGGCCGATGCCCGCTCCAGTGCGTAGACGATGTCGTCCAGCGGTGCCGGGAGGTCCCAGGTGGCCTTGATGGTCTCGATCGGCGGGAGGGGCGGGAGGGTGGGATGCAGGGTGGTCTCGGTCATCGGGTGCGCTCCTTCGGGCGGATGTGACGGATGCAGGGGCAGGGGGCGGCCGCCGCGGTGGCGGTGCGGATGGTGCGTGTGCACGCGGTGTCGTGGGGCGGGTGGCCGCACCAGGTGCAGGACCCCGGCGGGATGTAGCGCCGGTCGTCGTCGCTCACGGGTTCGCGAGCTCGAGGAGGACGTCGGCGTGGCAGGGGACGTCCGGCGGGCACCAGCAAACGAGGTCGCGCCCGGCGAGGCCGCGGCGGATCTCGTCGACCGTGGGCACCCGGAGCGGGCCGGACGAGCGGCGGGTGAAGCGGTGCCGGTCGTCTGGCTCTCTCCCCCACCAGGTCACGCCGTCGACGACGAGCTCGCGGAACATGCGGATCGAGTCCGCGCGCGGGAACAGCTCGTCGGATCCGGTCGCGACGGGGAACGGGTTGCCCCAAGCGCTAGGTCGGCCGACGTAGATCGCGTCGATCGGCATCCGCCATCCGCGGGTCCGCTGCCGCTGGATTCGGGCCGGCATCAGGCCCGCCATAGGGCGGTGTCGCCCGTGCTGGACAGCTGGTCGACCATCGCGAGGTTCCGCTCGGTCTGGACGTAGTACGACGGCTTCAACTCGGCGCCGATCCCGAAGCGGGCCATCCGCACCGCGGCGTAGACCTCGCTCCCGACGCCCATGAACGGTGTCAGGACGCGCTCGCCGGGGCGGGTGCGGAGGTCGATGTACCTCTCGATCACGTCGAGCTGCAGCGGGTGGACGTGCTTCTCGTCGTCCTCGTCGGCGGCGTCCTGGAACGGCAGCACGCGGTCGATTCGGATGTCGTCCCACACCGACGAGGCGTAGCGTCGCCAGATCCAGTGCGACCAGCGGTTCTCCTTCTGGTCGCCGGTCCAGCCGCGGAACGGCTCGAGGTCCTCGGGTGGTTGCTCGCCGCCGGCGTAGTCGCCGGTGAGGCCGGTCGGGTGGGTGATGGGTTCGTCGGCGCCGGGCTTGCGGAAGACCAGGAGTTCGTCGGGTGCCGCGACGCCACCGAACGCTGCGTCGTCGACGATGGTCTTGTGGGCGAGGTTCTTGGCCATGGTGCGGAGACGGACGGCGAGCGGCTCCTTCCAGATGACGTGGCGGGCGATGAAGCCCCAGCCCTGTTCTTGGTGTGCTCGGATGACGTCGCCGGGGAAGTCGACGTAGGCGTCCTTGCCGGTGTTGCCGGAGGGCAGGAGTGCGGCGTGCACGGCGACGGTCCGGCCGGGGATGGTGACGCGGAGGATCTCGGCGATGAAGTAGGCGTACTGCTCGAAGAACTCGCTGTAGGTGCGGGCGTTCGAGAGGTCGCGGTCGTCGCTGGAGTAGTGGTAGAGCCCGCCGAACGGGGGTGAGTAGATGGTGCCGTGGATCGAGTTGTCGGGGATCCCGGTGAGCATGTCCATGCTGTCGCCGTTGTAGATGGCCCAGCGGTCGGTGATGTTCTGTGCGCGGAAGCCGCTCACGTTTCCTCCGTGATTCTTCGTGGTGTGTATTGACACGTGTATTGACACGCTGCATGATTGACCCATGACCACCGCACTCCAGATCCCCACCACCGAGCAGGTCCTCGCACGCCGCGACGCCGAGAAGTTCTACGAAGCCGCCGAGAGCGCGATCACCGCCGGCGACGACCGCCACGCGGACCAGATGCTCGGCCTCTACCTCGACGCTCTGCGGCACGTCGGCGCCCCGTACCGCACCCCGCACGCCAAGGCCGGGATCACGCTCGACCGTCTCCGGACTCGGCGATGAACTTCCGCGCTGGCGTCTCTGTCGCGGTTGCGGTCGGTGTCGATACACGGGACACTGGGCAGGTGCCCAAGCCTCCCGCGAAGCCGGCCACCGAGCGCCGCAAGCCGACCCACACTCCGCCGCGGTCGGTCCGCGTCCCGGACGAGGTCTGGACCGCCGCCAAGGCCGAGGCCGCGCGCCGCGGAGAGACCGTCAGCGACGCCGTCGTGCGATACCTCAAGCGGTACGGCTCAGGACGCTAGCCAGGTCGGAAGCTGCATCGGCTGGTCGTAGGAGTGAGCCGCCACCGCCTGGGCGTCGTTCATGTGGGCGACGAGAGCGGTGAACATCGCGTCGGCCTGGGCCGCCTTCCGGCGGAGGTTGTCGAGGATGTGCTGGCACCCCTGGCTGGTGATGAGGTCGACCTCGACGGTCCGCTGCTGACCGAACCGCCACAGGCGGCGCACGGCCTGGTACATCTGCTCGTAGGAGTGCGAGGGGAAGTAGGTCATCCGGTGGGCGTGCTGCCAGTTCAGTCCCCAGGCGCCGATGGAGGGCTTGGTCACGAGCACCCGGATCTCCCCACGCGTGAAGGCGGTCAGCTTCTCCTCCTTCGCGGCTGGTGAGTCGGCGCCGGCGACCTCGACAGCGCCGTCGATGAGTGCGGTGAGGCGCTTCGATTCGTCGTTGAGGTGGCACCAGGCGACGGCGTGATCGGCGTCGGCGAGCGCCGAGGCGGCCGCCTCGCAACGCTGGTCCAGGGTGTTGCGGATCTCCGTGCGCTCCTCGCGGAGGCCGACAGCAGGCACGCCGAACAGTCCGTCGCTGTCGGCGGTCGAGCCGTTGACGACGTGGACGCGCTCGAGCAGCTCGGGCAGTACGAAGGTGCCGTCGTCGAAGCCGTAGTCGGAGGGGCGGCGGATCGCGCGCGCCCAGGTCGCGACCCAGCGCCAGAACGGTTCCTCGGCGTGGCCCTTGAGCCTCCAACCGACGTCCCGGCTGGTGGCGGCGAAGCGGGAGCGGCCGGAGACCGTGCGGTTCTTGTTCGTGAAGAACCGGGTCAGCATGTCGGTGTATCCCAGCCCACCGAGGGCCTCGCTGGAGGTGCCGAGCTCGATGTAGTCGTTCGGCGCGGCGGTCGCGGTGCCGAGGAGCCGGTAGGGGATCTGGCGCATGAACTCGGTGACCTGGGCGCGGGTGGTGCCGTCGAAGGCCTTGAGGATGCTCGACTCGTCGCAGACGACACCACCGAACGCGGCGGAGTCGAACTTGCCGAGCTGCTCGTAGTTCGTCACCACGATCGGCGCGCGGACCTGACCATCCCGGGACTGCGCGGCGTCGTACCCGAACCGGTGGGCCTCGTCGACCACCTGGAAGCCGACCGCCAGCGGGGTCAGGAACAGGATCGGCTTGCCGGTGTGCTCGTGGACGTTCTGCGCCCAGGCCAGCGACATCGGGGTCTTGCCCATCCCGCAGTCCGCGAACAGCCCGGCTCGGCCCTGCCTGACCGCGAAGTCGACAAGGAAGCGCTGGAAGCCGAAGAGGTGGTCAGGCAGGTGTGTCGGCTCGAAGCCGCCTCGGCTGGCCAGCTGGGCGCGGCGAGCGAGGAAGTCCTGGTACTTCATGCGGCGTGCTCGTCTCCGAGCGCACCGCGCTCGCTCACCAGTCCGGCGAGCTGTAGCGCGATGTGCCGCAGCCGTGCGTCCTCGCCAACTCTTCCGGCGGCGTGGAGCACGGTGGAGTGGTCCCGGTAGGTCTGGCGACCGATGAAGGTGGACGACAGGCCGGCGTACCGCATGGCCGCTTGAGCGACCGCGCGGGCGTCGAGGTCAACGCGGTTGCGGCTGGCCGATCGGATGTTCGCGATCGTGGTGCCGAACCGGACGGCAGCGGCGCGAAGGATGGTGAGGGCCTTGGCCTCGGGCGTGAGGTGCCCGACGAAGGTCAGGCTGCTGTCAGCGGGGATGTGGCCGGCCAGCACGACGGCGACCGCGTGCCAGTCGGTGATCCCTGCGAGCACGCGGGCGACTTCCTTCTCGTCGTGGTCGGCGACCGCGCAGACCAGCGCGGCAGCGTCGGGAAGCGCGGCGACGGCTCGCTCGTCGGGGCTCATGCTTCCTCCTTCTTGCAGATCTCGCAGAGGTCGGCACCGTCAATGCGGTCGGCGCCGTAGGTGCGGGCGTCCCGGCGCGCTTCGCTGACGGATTCGCCGTGCCCGACCTTGGCGTTGCAGGTGTCGCACCGGATGACGACGAACACACTCATGGGGCACCTACAAGGGCCTCAGCGACGACGGCGATGAGGTCGCGCGCGGCCGGCGGCGTGACGGCGTTCCCGGCGAGTTTCACGCGCTCCCGGCGGGTGCCGGACCACTGGTAGTCGGCCGGGAAGGCCATGCCGGCGGCGACCTCGTGCGGCTCGAGCATTCGGAAGAGGCAGTCGTCGACCTGGGCTTCGGCGGCCTCGATGTCGCCGGGGGTGATGAGCGACTGGTGGCCCTTGGTGGTGAGGGTCCGCAGGTACTCGGTCGTCGGGGTGAGCATTTCGGAGCCGTCGCCCTTGCTGCTGTTGTGCCGCTGGATGAGGGCGTACCGGTCGCGGGTGGTGAGGGTACCGATCGGCTGGTCGGTGGGCTGGGCGCTGGCCGCGCTGCCGTAGTACGGCGTGAGGAGCGACATGTTGCCGCCGTTCGCGGTGAGCGTGCGCAGGTACTCGTCGGCCGGGGTAGTGTGCCGTGCGGGCGCGCCGCCCTCGATGCCGAAGTGCCGCGTGATGAGGGCGTGGTGGTTGCCGGACGCGGTGACGGTCGCCAGCGGGTCGGCGACCGGCCGGGCGTCGGACCCGCCACCGCGGAGCTCGGCGATGAACGGCGGCGGCGCCTCGGGCTCGTGCATCGAGCAGCTCCACGGGTGCCACGGGCCCGGCGACGCTCCGCGCGGGTCGTAGGTCGCGCACTCGGAGCAGTAGGTCTCCGGGTGCTCTTCGGTCGTCACGACCGCGTCGAGGTGGCGCGACGTCTGCGTGCGGAGCGGGTCGCCCGTCGACCTCACCCGGTCGCCGGCGCGGCCTTCGAGCGGCACGACGAGCGCCTTGGACTCCGTCGTGTGGAGGGTCCGCAGGTACTCGGTGACCGGCCAGGTCCGCACGCCCGGGCGGCGCTCGAAGGTGTTGCCGGCGACCTCGGCGGTGAACGGCCGCCAGTACTTCGCGATCCCGGCGGCGATGCGGCGGCGGGTCTTGTAGGCGAGCGGCTTGGCGCGGTCGCCGATCCGGGTGCCGCGGAGCGACCAGTCGATCGCGGCGGCGGCCGGGAGATAGCCTGGCTCGACGGTGGTGCCGCACGCGCCGTGCACGTAGAGGTACTGGGAGCGGTACTTCCCCACGGTGCGGCCGTTCTTCCACGCCTGCTCGGATTCGACCACGGCCGAGCACTGCGGGCACCAGGCCAGCGGCCGGAGGACGCGGTCGATGTTCGGGGCGCGATCGCCGCGGCGCCAGCACACGATGTAGAGCCGGTCGCGGGACTGCGGGGCGGGGTCGCCGTGGGCCTGTGCGTGCATCGAGTTGAGCGAGACGACGCGGAAGTCGTAGCCGAGGTTCCGCAGGCTCTTCTTCCACAGGGCCCACGCCTCGGCGAACTTCGGGTTGCGGGCGATGTCGACGACGTTCTCGATCACCATCGCGCGGTACTGGTGGTGCTCGGCGAAGCGGAGTACGTCGAACATAAGCAGGCGGGAGCGCTGGACGATCGCGGTCTCGGGGTCTTCCTCGACAAGGTCGGGGTCGAGCAGCGACAGCAGGTCGGCCTCGAAGGGCACGTTGGCGTACTTGCCGCCGGACGCCTGGGACCACTTCGTGCACTCCGGGGAGGCCCACAGGATGTCGGTGCGGGGGAAGTAGCGCGGGTCCTCCTCATGGAGGTCGACGGCGGCGTGGTCGGCGCCGGGGTGGTTCTGGTTGTGCACGGCGATGGCGAGGTCCCAGTGATTGGCGGCCATGACGACCTCGACACCGGGGATGGCGACCATGCCGGTGCTGGACCCGCCGCCGCCGCAGAAGATGTCGGTGACGGTCAGCGTCATGCCCGGACCTCGGTGCGGTGCGCGACCTCGACGAGCGCGAGGACGTCGATGTGGGGGCCGTAGACCTGGACGCCGTCGTACCGGAAGAACTCCCGAGCCTCGTGCTCCTCGTAGGCGAGGAAGAGGCCAAGGGCGGTCTGCGCGAGCTCGGAGCGGGTGGCGTGGGGGCTGAGGTACTTCTTCCCGCCGCGGCCGGTGCCGGGCTCGCCGGTGACGGCGTCGGGGCGGTCGGACTCGACCTGGTAGTACCAGCGGGAGCCGAACTCGACGGTGTCCGGCTTGAGGAGGAGCCGGTAGCCGGGCTTGTAGGTGATGGCGTGCTGGACCTCCTCGAAGAGGTCGGACCACAGGTCGTCGGTCTCGTGGTCGGGAACGAGAACGGCGCCCGGACCGGTGGTCTCGGGCGCCGTGGTGGGGGTCGTGGTGGTGGTCAAGGTCGGTGTCCGTTCAGGAGCGCGATCAGGTCGCGGAGGGTGGTGGTGACGTACTGGTCGAGGGGGTCGGCGGTGCCGCGGCGCTTGTGCACGACGAGGCCCACGAGGGCGTCGTCGTTGCCGCGCTCGACCTCGGCCTCGCTTGTCCAGCCGGCGAGGTCGAGGCGGGCAACGTCCTTGCACTCGATGACGACGCGCGGATGGAGCAGCTGGTCCTGGTCGTAGATGGCGCTGCTGATCCGGACGCCGCCGATGTCGCCGCGGTCCTTCGCGCCGGTCTTGGGCCGGCGGTCGATGCGGTCGTCGACGTGCTCGGCGAGGGCGTTGGCGATGGACCGCTCGAAGGCGGTGCCGGCCTTTTTCGCGGAGACGCGGGAGCGGGTCACGGCGTCAGCCGTCGTCGGCGCCGGCGGCGCACCGGACGTGGATCGCGCGGTGCTTGCGGAAGACGATGCGGTCCCCGACCTGGATCGGGTCGGGGCACAGCGGGCACCAGCCGGGGTGCTTCGCCTCGCGGCCCGGCTGCTGGTTCCGCACCCGCGGCCTCACGTCGGGTCCTCGGCGATGACCTCGACTGGGGTCGTGACGGTCATGTCGTCGGGGATGACGACGATCGCCTCCGGCCGCAGCGGGAGGAAGGCACTGGCCGGGACGCGGACGGTGAGCTTGGTCAGGACCGTGCCGCCCCTCGGCCGCGTCGGCCGCTTCTGCGTGATCGTGACGACCTTCGCGCCGACCAGCTGCCGCTCGCCGGCGTAGGTGCTCGTGGACCACTCGGGCTCGACCTGGGCGTAGAACGTCGCGTCGACGTGCTTCGGCTGGTGCATCACAGGCCCGCGTCCCGTCGCATCGGGCCAGACGCGATGTGCGCCGCGGCCCGGGCCGGCGTGAGGATGCCGGCCCGGCCGTCGACCTTGCGGGGCTCACAGATCGAGAACACCACGTAGCCGTTGCCGTTGAACCCGCGCTGGTTACCCCGCGGGGGCGTTGACGCGAGCACGTGTCCGACGCGGGCCTCGATGCGGCGGCCGGAGTACTTCGGGCAGTCCGTGGCGTGGTCGCCGGACGCGCAGTCGCAGGGCGTGTTCCGGTCCCACTCGCGGAGGGCGACGGTGTCGCCCTTCTGGTAGCCACGGTCGTCGAGGCGGAGCTCGAACGTCTTGTCGCCCGTCCAGACAGCCTCGAACAGATGCGGCCACGTCTTGAGCTGGTGGTGCGCCATCAGTCCCGCACCTCCCCCGTCTTCGCGTCGACACCGTCGGGGACGACCTCGGCCTCGACCGGCTCGTCGTCCTTCGCGAAGGGCTGCTCGAGCCGCTCCTGCAGGGCGGCGATGACCTTCTCCGCGTCGCCGACCGTGACGGCGTTGCCGTTCGTGATCGCGCGGCCGACGGTCTCGGCGACGTAGGTGAGCCGGTGCTCGGGGTCGATGCCCACGTCGTCCATGAGACCGAACATGCGGCCGGCGAGCTCGCTGTCGAGGTCGAGCTGCGTGGCGGCGTCCTGCTCGGCGCGCTGCCGCGCCCGGGCAGCGGCGAGTCCGCCACCCTCCTGCGCGGCCGCGGTCGGCGCGGGTGCGTGGTTGTCGGCCTGGCCCATCTCCTCGTCGACGTAGAGCGCGCCCAGGTCGTGCGGGTACGCGCGGCGCAGCGCGAGCGCCTCGGCGCACTTCGCGAGCTGGCCGGCGGGCATCTTCGCCCACATCGAGTTCGGGCGGACCTCCTGGGACTTTTTGTCGACGTAGGTCTGGACGTACTCGGCGTACATCGCGGTCCCGGCGTACCGGCGGCCGTTCTTGATGACGACGACCCGGGCCGCGGTCGGCGGATTGGCCGGGTCGAGCCAAGCGTCGACCCACTGGCCGTCGGGGCCGCACCAGACGGTGTCCTCGTAGTCGACGGTGTCGCCCGCCGCCTTGGCCGCCCGGGCGGCGGTGACGCGGTAGCCGTCGATGCCGGTCTGGATGGTGTAGCGGGTCTCCCACCGCTCCTGGCGGGACTGCGGGTCCCAGCTCTTCGTCTTGCGACCGATCATGTGGATCTGGCGGGCGAAGGGGTCGAGGCCGGTCCGCTGGGCGACGTGCATGAAGACGGCCAGATCGCCCTCGGGGGCGTCCTCGATGCCCATCTGGCGCAGCGCGGCGAGCTGCTGGGGGGTCCAGCGGTCCTGGTCGGCCTGGAGGACGAGGGCCGAGCCGTGCTGGTTGGTGGTGGCGAGGTCGGTGGTCATGCTGCGGTCTCCACTTCGGTGTCGTAGTAGGCGTAGGTGGGGAGGTCGACGCGGGCGAATTCGGTGTCGGGGACGTAGCCGGGCCAGGTGCCGGCGTCGAGGCAGTCGCGGTAGATCTGCAGGGCTTGGCGGTTGCGCTCGCGGCCGAGGCGGACGGCGGGCTCCTTGAGCTCGACGACGGTGACGAGGTAGGGCGCGGCCTTCATCTGGACGATGAAGGCGAACGCCTCGGCCGGGTGACCGAGGTCGCGGGCGAGGTCGAGGTACCAGGGGTGCTGCTGGTGGTAGCCGAAGTCCTTCGCGGCCTTCGCGAACGCGTTGGGCTCCGACGAGACGGCGCTCTTGTAGTCCGTGAGGACCGTGGTGCCGAGCCAGTCGAAACGGCAGCGCCGCATGATCCCGGTCTCAGGGTCGGGGGCGTAGGCGGAGACCTCGGGACGGCCGTCGGCCAGGAGCTCGCTGGCGAGCGCGTGCGTCGCGAGCTGCTCGGCCATGTCGTCGATCTGCTGCACTTCGGCGGCCTTGAGCGCGATCGCGCCCTCCTTGCGGGCCTTCTCGATGAACGCCTTCGCCTCGGTGGTGCTGGCGGCGCCGTTCTTCGCGAGCGAGCTCGCCGGGATCGCACGGATCTCGGCGCCGACGCCGAGCACCTTCGCGTGGGCGGCGGTGCCGTAGTCCCAGGCCTTCTTGTAGACCGGGGGGTTGTCCTGCTCGTGGCGGAACAGGGCAGGCGCCTTGAGCAGCGTCTTCGCGCCGGAGTGCGAGAGGCTCGCACGGTCGGCGTGGTAGATCTCCTCGGCGACGTCGTCGTAGAACCCGGGCTCGCGGGCGGGCAGCTGCTCGTCGGCTGGCTGCGGCGCTGCTCCGGTGACCGGGGTTGGGGCCATGTGGCAGAAGCACGAGCATTCCGCTCCGGCGTAGACGCCGTCGCATCTGGCGTGCGAGTCCGGCGGGTTCGACGGGGAGCAGAAGCCGCTTCGGTAGGGGCGGGAGGTCATCGCTTCGGCTCCGTTCGCTCCTCGACCTGCAGGTCGTCCCGGTTGCCCAGGGTGAGGCGCCGGTCCTCGGCCTCGAGCCAGGTCGCGAATCGGCCGACGGTGGGCTCGTGGGGGCGTTGGTCCATCGGGACGTCCGGGCTGTAGCGGAGGACGTAGAAGGTCATCGGCCGACCTCGTTGGCCTCGATGATGTTCGGGAACGCCGAGAAGAAGCCGTTGCGCCAGCCGATGACGCGGAACTCGTAGCGCTGGCCGGGCTTGATCGCGGCGTAGGTGTCGGCCGACGTCCACACGCCCTTGAGGACCTCGTCGGCGACCTGCAGCGTGCCGCAGTCCTCGGTGTAGATCCGGGCGTCGCTCGACGAGCTGGATCCGCCGTGGCTGTCGGAGGTGATCTTGGTCGTGCGGTCCTTCTCGGTGACGGTGCAGGTGATCGTCTTCTCCGAAGAGAGTCGGGCGGTGATGTAGATCCCGGCGACCACGAGGGCGACGAGCAGGATGGCCGCTCCTCCGATCACGGCGGCCGCCCCGCGGTCGTCGGTGGATCGACGGACGGCGTACCGGGGCGACTCCGCGAGCTTGAGCGACTGGTCGACCTCGACGTTCCACCGGTCCTGGTCGCGTGTCCGGCGGGCCCACTCGATCAGCGACCAGGCGAGCGCGAAGAAGACGCCGCCGGCGAAGCCGAGGACGATGCCGAAGGCCATGGGGCTCACGCCGGCACCGCCGCTCCGTAGCAGGCGCCACCCTGGTGACGTGCGACTGTGGTTTCGAAGCCGTCGTCGTAGGTGCCGACGGGGGTGAAGCCGGCCGAGCTGCTGATCTTCGCTCCGCAGCGGGGGCACTCGTAGTGGTCGGCGGTCAGCATCAGACCGATTTCGACGGCGGTGAGCATCACGGCGAGCTCGTTGATGGCGCCGCGGGCGGTGTGGACGACCGCCCAGCGGTTGGCGACGTGCGGGGTCGGTGTGCCGGTCTCGATGGTGGCCTCAGCCCACTGCGCCCACTGGGCGAGGTCGGCGAGGTTGTCGAGTAGGACGACGACCGGATCGGGGTGGGAGCGGCCGATGCGGATCTCGATGGGGTCGGGGAGGTCGTGGCGGCGGGCGTCGGCGAAGACGAGACCGGTCGACACGATGAGGTCGGTGGTGCTCACGTGGAGGTTCCTTTCGGAAGATGGGTTGGGAAATCGCGAAGGCCGGCCACGCCGGTAGGGGGTGGCCGGCCTTCGCCGGGGTTGGAACCGGGACCGCCGCGTCGGGGTCGAGGGCCGCGACGGTCCCGGCGGTCAGCGGGAGCCGAGGAGGATGGGCGAGGAGAGCTCGAGCTCGGTGAGCGCGTCGAGGCCCTCGGAGACGTTCTCGACGACGGTCGAGAACGCCTGTCGAAGCACGTCCTCGGGGCGGTCGAGCTTGTAGCCGATCCGGAGCACGCCGTTGGTGATGCGGTAGCGGAACCGCGCGGTGACGCGGAAGGGGTCGGCGCCCTCGAACGGCTTGAGCGCGATCTCGAAGGCGGCCGGGATCGTGAGCTGACCCTTCTTGCCGGCGGAGGCGTCGATGTTCTCGCGGTGCTCGAACTGGGCCTGACCGTCGGAGAGCCGCTTCGAGGACTCGAAGGACGAGGACGTGGTGGCGTGGAACGACTGGGCGAGCTCCAGCATGTCGGCCGCGGAGGGCTTGATGATGTCGATCGACCGGTCCTCGAAGTGCTCGGCGAGGTCCTCCTGACCGAGGAGCCTGCCGTCGTGCTGGGCCCACGCCTTCCAGGCGTCGGTCAGCAGCACGGAGTAGACCACCTGGTGGTCCTCGTGGCGGGCGCCGGGGACGGTGCCGTCGGTGTTCTCGTGGGCGTTGAGGACACCGGTGATCTTCGCGGCGACGGCGTCGGCCCACACCTCGGTGTCGGGGTCGCCGTGCTTGGCGATGTAGGCGACGAACGACTGGGCGTCGTGCACCTGGTAGGTGCCCCGCTTGCGCCGCGGCGTGTGGGCGTACTTCGCGTTGTCGCGCTCGACGTTGAGGTCGATGAGCTTGATGTCGCCCTCGGGTGAGACGACGGTGTGGAACCGGGCGCTCTCGTCGAGCGCGGTGGGTTCGGCCGCGCGGGTGGCGGCGTCGATGATGGGCTGGGTGTCGGTCGTCATGCGTTCTCGTTCTCCTTGGTGGTGAGGGCCGCGCGGAAGGCGACGACCAGCTCGGGGTTCTCGGTGCGCCAGCGCTCCCACGTGCCGTCGGTGAGGACGTGGTTGAGCCAGGTGGGGTGTTCGGGCGGGAGGTCGTCGGGGTTGACGTCCTCGTGGCCGTGCTCGGAGCAGACGAAGAACACGCCGTCGGCGGTGTCGTCGAACCGCTCGGCGCTGAACTCGTCGTGCTCCTCGTCAGTGAGACCGTCGGGCGGCTCGGGCTGTGCGACGTACCCGAGTCCGCGGTCGATCTCCTGGCGGCAGCCCTTGGCGAAGGCGTCGCAGTAGGCCGGGACGCCGTAGCCGCGGTGACGCCGATGGACGGGGTCCCAGCCGACGGCCCAGCCCATCAGTCGACCTGGCGGAGCTCGCCGGTTCCGGTGTCGACGACGAGACCGCCCTCGACCTCGCGGAGACCCTCGAACTGGGGCTGGTTGGGGTCGGTCCGGGTGAGGTTGCCGGTCCGGTCTGTGTAGAAGAGCGACGCCTTGCGGTCGTGCTCGGGGAGCTTGAGCTTGATCTCGTCGGACAGGACGAGGACGTCCTTGTCGCCCTTCATCGGGCCGACCTTGATGGTGTACGAGAGGTAGCCCGTCTTGCCGGTGTCCTTGACCCGGTCGACCAGGTCGAGGAGCGCCTCGGAGAGCTCGTCGTGCGACTTGCCCCCGGACTGCTCGCGGAGCCAGTCAGCGAACGGCCGGACGACGCGGTCGTCGCTGGCCTCGGTCGTGCTTTCGGTCATCTGCCTTCCTTCGGTGGTGGGAAACGCGAACGGCCGGCCACCTCCCGGGTTGCGGGCGGTGGCCGGCCGTTCGCTGGGGTGGTGGGTCCTACGGCTGTTCGCCTGCCCGTCTCTATGGGGTGGAGCTGGACCAGCCCCGCCAGCGGCGGAGCCGGACTTCCTTGTTGCCGTTGCCGCGCGAGTGCTCGGGGTCGATCGGCGCTAGCTGGTCGGTCTTGTCGAGGAAGCCGTTCGGCCCACAGGCGGGCGCCCAGCGGGCCGAGAACGATCGAGGGTCGATCTCGCCGAACCGCTGGTGAAGCAGCTCGGACACACGCGACGGGTGGACGTCGCCGTCGTGCGCCTCAGCGTCGGCCTGGCACGCGGCGCGGAAGTCGTCCATGTGGACCTTGCCGAGGGGAGTCCGGCCGTCGGCGAGCAGGTCGAGTAGGTCGGGCTCGTCGAGCCGCCCAGTGCCGACGACCGTCATCCGCGCGGGATCTCTCGCATCAGGGCGGCGATGCCGCGGTTGTAGTTGTCGGGCTGGTGCGCCCCCTCCCACGGGAGGCGCCGCGCGGTGGGCCGCTTCGGTGCCGGGCGCGGCCGTGCAGCCGTTGAAGCGCCGAGTTGCTCGGACGTCACCGACTTCGGTGGGGGCTTCGGCCGCCGCTTGCCCTCGATCTTCTGGCCGATCATCCGCAGCACCTCGTGTCGAGCACGCTGGACGTTCAGGTTCTTCTCGGAGAGCTTGTACGTGCTGGTGGACTTCGGGTGCGACCAGATCGTGTGGCCCTTCGCGTCGGTCGACTCGTAGGTCCAGCCCTGCTTCCGCAGCCACGCGGCGAAGTCGCGGATCTCCTTGCGCGAGTGGCGCGGCTCCGTGGTCACGAGGTCACCGCCCACGAGCGCCGGCGGACGGGCCGAGGCCGCGACAGCCCGAGCGGCATCGAACGGATCAACCGGTCCCACCAGTCGAACTCCGTGGTCGGCGCCTCACCGGATGCGCGCTGCGCACGGATCACCATGCGGATGTTGCCCGGGGTCGGCGTGTAGCCGGCCCGCTTGATGGCGGCCGCCGCCTGGTCGGCGACGTTCGCGGATACGAGGCCTCCGGTGGGCTTGGGGTTGGGGCGGCTGCCCGGCGGCGCGGTCACCGTCGCCCCCTACGCGGCCGGCGCTGCTGCACCGTCTGCGCGGGCGGGGGCGCTGGGGCGAGGGCCCGCTTGAGGGCGACCCGGTCGGCGGCGGTGAAGCGCCAACCGGCGCTCCCGCCGAGGTAGATGCCGATGCCGTTGGCGCGCGCGACGGCCGCTACCTTCCTGCGTCCGCAGCGGAGCCAGGCGGCGACCTCGGCGAGGGTGTCGGTGGGCTCGTCGTGGACCGTCGTCATCAGGCCACCCGGGTCCGCGGCTCGTAGTTGGTGGTCAGCGCTCCGGCGCGCAGGCCGTAGGCGACCTCGAGCGCGGCCAGGACGCGGGGCGACGCGCCGCGGAGCCCGTTCTCGATGGCCGAGAGCGCACCGCGGGTGAGGGGCTTGTCGAGGACCTCGGACGCGGCGGCGCAGATGTCGTCGAGGGTCTTGCCGCTGACGAAGCGGAGGTCAGCCAGCGAGATGTGTGGGGGCGTCCGTCGCTCTCGCTGAGGCTTGTACGAGGTGGCCATGTCGATGACCGTACAACGTGCGGCAAACATTCGCCATAGGTTCGCCGGAGGTGCGGCAAATCTCCTCCCACCTGCGGAACTACATCGGCGTAACTGAATTGTGGGGCTGACTTGCACCTTTGTGGTTTGCCAAGATGGAGCAAGGTTTGCCAAACATTTTTGGGAGCGTTGCCGTCGTGAGAGTCGACTACCAGTTCAGCCACCTGGGCCTCGTGTTCAAGGGGTGGGCCGAGTCCCAAGGTCTGTCGCAGGCAGCGATCGCGCAACGAGGGGGGCCGTCGAAGCCGAAGCAGACGGAACTCGCCACCGGGAAGTGGTCGAGCTCCCGGCCATCTGAGATGACGGCGAAGATCGACCAGGCGTTCGGCTGGCCAGACGGAACCGCCTGGCGAGTGCTCACCGAGGGCTACGACCCCCTGAGCGACCCGAGTTTCGTCGGGGGTGTCGGGCAAGGTGAGCCGGGATACGTCAGTTCGTCGGTGAGGGAACGGGTCGAAGGTGGGAAGCAGAACGACGAGGTGCTGCGCGCGATCGCGTCCATGTCGGCGGCCGTCGATCAGCTGGTTGTCGGACAGCGCGACCTTGCAGAGCGAGTGGACGCCGGACACCGGAGTCTCTCGGAGCGCCTGGACGCGCTTGAGGCTCAGCACGACGCCCGGCTCGCAGCTCTGGAGGCTCGGGACTAGCAACTGCGCGAACGGGTGGAGGACGCCGCGATCGCAGGTCCCGAACCCGTGGGTCGCGCTCGCCGCGCGGCCGGACCTCATCCTGGTGCGCGAGCGCATCGCGGAGCCGGCCCGCTACTACCACCGCGATCGCGCCGTGGTCGCACGCGACGGCCTGGATCTCGAGGAGGAGCGATGGCACCTCTGGCACGAGCTCGTCCACAGCGACGACGGCGACGAGGATGGCCACACCGACGAGGTCCGCGAGCGGCGCGTCGACCGGGAGACGGCACGTCGGGCGATGCCCATCACGAGCCTGGAGTGGGCGTTCGGCCTGGCTGACGACTGGAGCACGGCTGCGTCGCTGCTCAAGCTTCCGGAACGCCGGGTCCGGTGGTACGTCGAGGAGGCGTTGCACCCGGCCGGACGCGAGCTCGTGTGGAGGGCCAGCGTGCGGAGCTAGGCCGCCGTGCCGGCCTCGATCGCGAGGGGAAGGTCGACGCCGCGCTGCTCGGCCTCGGCCTGGACGGCGGCCGCGAGTTGGCGGAGCTCGTCGTCGCCCATCGCGTCGATCCGGGCCAGCCAGGCCCGGCCGCCGACCTGGCCGGCGAAGGCCATCGACGCCGCCTCGGCCGCGAGGAGCTGCGCGTCGGGCAGCAGGTGGCTGTACGTGTCGACGGTGGTCTGGATCGACTCGTGCCCGAGCCGGGCCTGCACGACGTGGATCGGGGTGCCGTTGGCGAGCAACCACGAGGCGTGGGTGTGGCGCAGGTCGTGGATCCGTGGCGCCTGGGTCAGGGTGCCCGGGCACCCGCACGGGATCGGGTCGGGCTGCCGGTGCAGCGTGCACCGCGCCGGCGTCGTGGTCCCGCACTTGCAGCCCTTGGCCGCCCACTCCGCGCGGTGGGTGTCGCAGAGCTGGGCCCGCCAGATCGCGGGCTTCCAGTACCGCGACCAGAAGTTGCGGTGCTCGATCATCCCGCCGCGGACCTGCTCGAACACCAGGTCGCTGCCGGCCTTGCCCTCCAGGAGCGGCCGGAGGTCGTCGATGACCTCGGGCGGCGCGACGATCGTGCGGCGGCCCTTCTTCGTCTTCGGCGGTCCGATGACCCGGTTCCCGTCGGGCGACCACTTGAGCGCACGGCGGACCTTGACCGTGCGGGCGCCGAGGTCGACGTCCTTCACGCGGAGCACCACGGCCTCGCCCCACCGGCACCCGGTGCCGACGAGGAACCGGACGAACGCGCGGTACGCCGTACCGACGGCGTCGTAGACCGCCTCCCACTCGACGAGCGAGAGGCACACCATCTCGGTGTCGTCCTCGTCGTGCTCGGCGTCGACCGCGACGCGGCGGCCTTCGAGGAGCCGGATGCCCTTGGCCGGATTCCGGGTGATGTAGCCCTTCTCGATGCAGCGGGTGAGCACGCCGGACAGGAGCCCGCGCTGGTTCTCCAGACTCTTCTTGGCGTAGGACCGTGACAGCTCGTTGACGGCGTCGCGCACGTCGTCTGCGGTCACCTGGTCGGCGCGGAGGTGGCCGAGCGCCGGGCCCCAGGTGCGAGACCACAGCCGGGTGTAGCCGACCCGGGTGCCTTCCTCGATGCCGGTCAGCAGCCGGATGTGGTCGGCCGCGACGGTGTCGAGCGTCGGTACGTCGGACGGCGCCGCGGCGGCGTAGAGCCGCTCGAGCGCCTCGACCGGGCCGAGTGCATCGAGCCACTTCGCGAACCGCTCGGCGTCGGGCCTCTTGGTGAAGACCTCGGAGGTCTGGACGGGCTTGCCCGTCCGCGGGCTGAGCTGGGTGGGGTGGCGGAACCGGACCTTGTAGGTGGTGCTGCCGTCGGCGTTCTCGATGGTCTGCACGGTGCGCATGCGTCGTCCTCGCGGTGGTGCTGTCGCTGGGTAACGCAGGGCGGACGACGGTCCGGGTGGTCGGCATCGAGGCCGTGTGTACATGGAGTGTACGTGGCAAAAATGACGATGGGCCCTGACCAGTGTTCTGACTGGTCAGGGCCCATATCGCTCTACGTGCGCGAGGGGGGAGTTGAACCCCCACGTCCTTTCGGACACACGGACCTGAACCGTGCGCGTCTGCCTATTCCGCCACTCGCGCGTGAAGCCCGGCAAGGTTATCCCAGTCCGTCCTCCCGTCCCAAAACCGGGCCGTCGGACCCGCGACGGGGACGAGGTGCGAGGTGGCTGGGGCCGCCACCGATACGATCGAGTGACCTTGGACGGGTGCACCGGACGGACCGCGGAGAGGAGGGCAGAGGCATGGGGGGACTGCAACGCTTCGAGCAGCGGCTGGAGCAGGCGATCTCGGGTGTCTTCGCCCGCACCTTCCGCAGCGCGGTGCAGCCGGTGGAGATCGCGGCGGCACTGCAGCGCGAGCTCGACAACAAGGCGCAGGTGCTGTCGCGGCAGCGGCGGCTGGTGCCGAACAGCTTCGTGGTGGAGCTCTCCGCGGGCGACCTCGAGCGGCTCACGCCGTACGACTCGGCGCTGGAGGGCGAGCTGACCGAGCAGCTGACCGAGCACGCGCAGCTGCAGTCGTACGTCTTCCCGGGCCCGATCCGGATCGCGTTCGAGACGGCGGACGACCTGGGGACCGGTCGGTTCCGGGTGCGCAGCCAGGCGGAGGCGGCGGTGACCGGGCACTCGCGGCGCGGCGGCAGCCAGCGCACGCGGGCGGTGCTGGAGGTCAACGGCACCCAGCACCCGCTGCAGGCGCCGGGCCTCGTGGTGGGCCGCGGCAGCGAGGCCGACATCCGGATCAACGACCCGGGCGTGAGCCGACGGCACGCCGAGTTCCTCATCACCACCCCGACCGGCACGACCACGCCCGGCTCCGGCCCGGTGCACGTCGAGGTCCACGACATGGGCTCCACCAACGGCATCCGGGTCGACGGGCAGAAGGTCGCGCGGGCGACCCTGCGCGACGGCTCGCGGGTCCAGGTGGGCCACACCTCCCTCGTCCTCAAGCTCCTCGAGGAGACGCCCGGTGTCTGAGCTGACCCTCTTCCTGGTGCGGATCGCGTACCTCGCGATCCTGTGGATCTTCGTGCTGTCGGCGATCTCGGTGATCCGCTCCGACATGTTCGGTGCGCGGGTCCCGGCCCCGGCGGCGCCGGGCAAGCAGCCGCGCCAGCCCAAGCAGCCGCCGGCGCCGCGGCGCGGCCAGCCGACCCACGTCGCGGTGGTCCAGGGCGTCAACACGGGCATCACGGCGGACCTGGCGAAGGCGCCGGTGCTGATCGGTCGCGGCAACGACGCGGCGATCCGGCTCGACGACGACTACGTCTCGACCCGCCACGCGCGGATCGTGTCCTCCGGCGGCCAGTGGTACGTCGAGGACCTCGGCTCCACCAACGGCACCTATCTCGGCAGCCAGCGGCTCACCCAGCCCGTGCCCATCGGTCTCGGCTCGCAGATCCGGATCGGAAAGACCATCGTGGAGCTGAGGAAGTAATGCCCGACCCCGCGGAGGGCAACGACGCCCTGAGCCCGGACCGGCCTGTCCCCGACCCGACGGCCGAGGTGCCGCGCGTGTTCGACGAGGACACCGTGGACCCGCCGCCGCGGGCCGCGAAGGCCCCGCTGCGGCTGGAGTACTTCGCCGTCTCCGACGTCGGCCGGGTGCGCAAGGACAACCAGGACTCCGGGTACGCCGGCCCGTGGCTGCTCGCCGTGTGCGACGGCGTCGGCGGCGCGGCCCGCGGCGACATCGCCTCCGGCACGGCCGTCAACGAGCTGCGTCAGCTCGACGCGGCGCCGACCGGCACCGACCTGCTGGACCGGGTGGCCGACGGGATCCACGACGCGCACGTCGCGATCGGGGCCCAGGTGGACCAGGACCCCTCGCTCAACGGCACGAGCACCACCGCCACGATCGCCCTCTTCGACGGCGCCCGGCTGGGCCTGGGCCACGTCGGCGACTCGCGCGCCTACCTGCTGCGCGACGGCGAGCTCTCCCAGCTGACCAGCGACCACACCTTCGTGCAGAGCCTGATCGACGAGGGCCGGATCACCGAGGAGGAGGCGCGCGTGCACCCGCACCGCAACCTCATCCTCAAGGCGCTCGACGGCCACCAGGACGTCGACCCGGACCTGTTCACCCTCGAGCTGGTCGCGGGCGACCGGCTGTTCCTGTGCAGCGACGGCGCGTGCGGCGTGCTCGACAACGCCCGGATCACCACGATCCTGGAGGGCGGTACGCCGGAGTTCTCCTCGATCGAGATGGTGCGCGCCAGCCTCGAGGCGGGCAGCTCGGACAACGTGACCTGCGTGGTGGCCGACGTCGGCGAGGCGGGCCCGGACGACGTGCCCACGGAGCCGATGGTGGTCGGTGCGGCCGCCGACCTGCGCCAGCGCCGCCCGCGTGCCCTGTTCCGCGGCCACCGCTCGGGCGACACCGGGGAGCTGGAGCCGGTCGCGGCGGAGATCCCCCCGGGGATCGACCACGCCATCCAGGCCGACCCGCCGTACGACCCGGAGGCGATCCGCTACGCCCCGCAGCCGCCGCCGCGCTTCATCTGGCCGCGCCGCCTGCTGGCGCTCGCGGTGCTGGTCGGCCTGGTGTGGGTGGTGCTCGGCACGGCGTACTGGTGGAGCCAGCGGCAGTACTACGTCGGCGAGGACGGCGGCAAGGTCGTCATCTACCGCGGCGTCGAGGTGCCGGGGCTGTCCTCGGTCTTCGAGGTCTCCGACGTCGCGACCGCCGACCTGCCCGACGCGCAGCGCTCCAGCGTCGAGGACGGCATCGCCGCCGACGACTACGACGCCGCCCGGGAGAAGGTCGAGCAGCTCGCCACCCAGGCCGCGCAGACCGAGCCGGAGACCGACACCGGCACCGACCCCGAGCCGTCCTCCGACGCCAGCGACTTCGCACCGATCGAGTGACCCCCTGACATGGCCACCAACTCCGCCCTGATGGGCTTCGTCCACCGCCGCCGGCGGGGAGCGGAGCTCTTCCTGCTGGTGCTCGCGCTCGTCGTGGGCATCGGCGCGTACGCCGCGGTGGGCCTGGGCATGGACGGCGAGGTGCCCACCAACCTCATCGCGTACGGCGGCTGGCTGACCCTGCTCGTGGTCGCGGCCCACGTCGCGGTGCGCCTCGTCGCGCCGTACGCCGACCCGGTGCTGCTGCCGGTGGTGGCGGCCCTGAACGGCCTGGGCCTGGCGATCATCCACCGGCTCGACCTGGCGAAGGACACCTCGCTGGCCAGCCAGCAGCTGACCTGGATGACCCTGGGCGTGGTGCTCTTCGTCGGCACCCTCATCGTGCTGCCCGACCACCGTCTGCTGGCGCGCTTCACCTACACCTCGGGGCTGGCGGCGATCGTGCTGCTGATCCTGCCGATGCTGCCGGGCATCGGCCGCACCATCAACGGCGCGAAGATCTGGATCGCGCTGGGACCGTTCAGCTTCCAGCCCGGCGAGGTCGCCAAGGTGCTGCTCGTCATCACCTTCGCCGGCTACCTGGTCGTGCACCGCGACGCGCTGGCGCTGGCCGGTCGGCGGGTGGTCTTCATCGACCTGCCGCGCGGTCGCGACCTCGGCCCGATCCTGATGATGTGGGTGGTCAGCCTCGGCATCCTGGTGCTGCAGCGCGACCTCGGCTCGAGCCTGCTGTTCTTCGGCCTCTTCCTCGTCATGCTGTACGTCGCCACGGAGCGGCCCGGCTGGCTGGTGGTCGGCGGCCTGCTCTTCTTCGGCGGTGCGGCGACGGCCTTCCGGCTGTTCTCCCACGTCCAGTCGCGGGTCGACATCTGGCTGCACCCCTTCGCCGACCCCGACGGCAACGGCTACCAGCTGGTGCAGGCCCTCTACGGCTTCGCCTGGGGCGGCCTGGTCGGGCGCGGCCTGGGTGAGGGCATGCCCGAGCGGGTGCCGTACGCCGAGTCCGACTTCATCCTCGCCGCCATCGGCGAGGAGCTCGGCCTCACCGCCGTGATGGCGGTGCTGCTGCTCTACGGCCTCGTCGTGGAGCGGGCGCTGCGGGCCGCGCTGATCTCCCGTGACGGCTTCGGCAAGCTCGTCGCGACCGGTCTCGCGGCGGTCTTCGCGCTGCAGATCTTCGTGGTCATCGGCGGGGTCACCCGGCTGATCCCGCTGACCGGCCTGACCACACCGTTCCTGTCCTACGGCGGCTCCTCGCTGGTGGCCAACTGGGTGATCATCGCGATCCTGCTGCGGATCTCCGACCAGGCCCGCCGCCCGCTGCCCGACCTCACCGAGACCGAGGACGCCGACGAGCAAGCCACCCAGATCGTGAAGGTGGTCGACCGATGAACAAGCCGATCCGTGCCGTCTCCATCTTCTGCATGTTCCTGTTCCTCGCCCTGATGGCGAACGTGACGTACCTGCAGTTCTGGCACGCCGACAAGCTCAACACCGACCCGCGCAACGCCCGGGTCGCCGCGGCGGCGTTCAGCCGCGAGCGCGGGCTGATCCAGGTCAACGAGACCGCGATCGCGCGCAGCCAGCCGATCGACGACCGCTACAAGTACCTCCGGGTCTACCCGCAGAAGCAGCTCTACGCGCCGGTCACCGGCTACCTGCAGCTCGGCAGCCAGACCGGCATCGAGCGCAGCCAGAACAAGGTGCTCTCCGGTGAGGACCCGCGGCTGTTCGTCAACCGCCTCGTCGATCTGCTCAAGGGCGACACCAACCAGGGCGGCAACGTCCGGCTGACCCTCGACCCGAAGGCGCAGCGTGCGGCCTACCAGGCGCTGCGCGACACCGTCGGTCCCGAGGGCGAGGGCGCCGTGGTGGCGATCCAGCCGAAGACCGGGCGGATCCTGGCGATGGTGTCCTTCCCGTCGTACGACCCGAACCAGCTGGCCTCCCACGACCGCGAGGTGCGGGAGAAGGCCTACGACCGGCTGGAGTCCGACGACCGCCAGCCGCTGCTCAACCGGGCCATCCAGACCCGGCTCTTCCCCGGCTCGACGTTCAAGATCGTCACGGCGGCCGCCGCGATCGAGAACGGCGACTACGACCAGGACAGCCAGGTGCCCTCGGGCGCGACCTGGCAGGCGCCGGGCACCCGCGGCGAGCAGAACCTCATCGACAACGAGGGCCGGGTCGGCTGCAGCCCGGCGCAGATCTCCTTCGCCGCGGCGATGGAGAATTCCTGCAACACCGCCTTCGCGAAGATGGCGGTGAAGGTCGGCCCGGAGAAGCTGCGCGAGACGGCCGAGGCGTTCGGCTTCAACAGCGACTACCTGCTCGACCTCGGCCCGCAGGCGCGCTCGGTCTTCCCCGAGGAGGTCACCGACACCGTCGACGGCGAGCAGCAGGAGCCGCGCGAGCTGAACGACGCGGAGACCGCGCGCTCGGGCTTCGGGCAGTTCTCGGTGCAGGCCACCCCGCTGCAGATGGCGATGGTCGTCTCGGCGATCGCCAACCGCGGCGCGCTGATGCGGCCCTACCTCGTCGACGAGATCCAGACCGCGAGCTTCGACGTGCTGGAGACCACGGAGCCCGAGAAGCTGCGCGACGCGATCTCCCCGCAGACCGCCGCCCAGCTCACCGACCTGCTGGTCTCCACCGTCGACGACGGCACCGCCTCGCCGGCCGCCATCGACGGCGTCAGCGTGGCGGGCAAGACCGGCACCGCCCAGCGCGGCGTCGAGGGCAAGGCGCCCTACGGCTGGTTCACCTCGTTCGCGCCCGCCAAGGACGCCGAGGTCGCCGTCGCGGTGATGATCCAGGAGGCACCGGGCAAGGAGATCGCCGGTGGTCAGCTCGGCGGCCCGATCGCGAAGGCAGTCATGGAAGCGGTGTTGAACAAGTGAGCCAGAGCCAGTACGCCGACCGGGCCGGTCGCTACCACCTGGACTCCGTGATCGCCACGGGCGGCATGGGTGTCGTCTGGCGCGGCACCGACACCCGGCTGAACCGCCCGGTGGCGGTCAAGGTGCTCAAGGCGGAGTACGCCGACGACCCGATGTTCCGCACCCGCTTCGAGGGCGAGGCCCGCAGCGCCGCCGCCCTGCACCACCCGGGGATCGCCGGGGTCTACGACTACGGCGCGGACGAGGCGGGCGAGCTGCCGCCGTACCTCGTGATGGAGCTGGTCGACGGCCAGCCGCTGTCGAGCCTGCTCGCCACCGCGCGCGCCAACGGCCGCACACTCGACACCGCCGTCGTGCAGGACCTCATCGCGCAGGCCGGCGAGGCGCTCGGCGTCGCGCACCGCGCCGGCATCGTGCACCGTGACGTGAAGCCCGCCAACCTGCTGGTCACCGCCGACCGCACCGTCAAGATCACCGACTTCGGCATCGCCCGCGCGGCCGACGCGGTCGCGCTGACCCGCACCGGCTCGGTGATGGGCACCCCGCAGTACCTCAGCCCGGAGCAGGCCCGCGGCAACCCCTCGACGCCCGCCTCCGACGTCTACTCCCTGGGCGTGGTGGCGTTCGAGTGCCTCACCGGGCGCCGGCCCTTCGAGGCCGAGACGCCCGTCGCGACCGCGCTGGCGCACCTGCAGCAGCCGGTGCCCGAGCTGCCCGCGAGCGTGCCGGCCCCGCTGGCCGCGGTCGTCACCCGCGCGCTGGCCAAGGACCCCGCCGACCGGTACGACGACGGGGCCGCCTTCGCCGCCGCGATCCGCAACCCGTCCAGCGCCGCCGCCGCGGTCCCGCCGCCGACGCCCGCCGAGGGCGCGACCCAGGTGCTGGCGCCGGTCCCGGTGCCGGCTCCCGTGCCGTCGGCGCCGATGCGCCGGCTGGACACCCCGGCGGCGTACGCCGGCGAGGAGGAGCGCGAGGAGCCGCGCAGGTCGCCGTGGCCGGTCGCGATCGCGGTCATCCTGCTCGTCATCGCCGCGGTCGTGGTGGCCGCGCTGCTGCTCGGGGGCGGCGACGACGAGGAGCCGACCGTCGAGGACACCTCCTCGGAGCCGACCACTCCGTCGAGCGAGCCCACGACCGAGCAGACCACCGAGGACACCCCGGTGGAGGTCAGCGAGGACGACTACACCTGCACCACCGACTACCGCGACGCCCAGCGCGACCTGCGCGACCTGGGCCTGCAGGTGTCGGTGGAGCGCTACGGCACGCCCAACGACGGCTCCTGCCGTGAGGGCACCGTGGCGCAGTTCTCCCGCTCGGGCACCCTGAACGAGGGCGACCGGATCATCGTCTACTACTGGGGACCCGTGGAGCAGACCGAGCCGACCGAGCCCACCGAGCCGACCGAGCCGACCGAGCCGACGCAGCCGACGGAGCCCACGCAGCCGACCGACGTCCCCAGCGACGTCGTCAGCGACCTCTCGGGAGGTGAGGCAGGATGAGCACCCCACCGAACGGGTCCGACGGACCCGTCGTCGGCGGCCGCTACGAGCTCGGCGAGCTGCTCGGCCGCGGCGGGATGGCGGAGGTCCGCAAGGGCACCGACACCCGGCTCGGCCGGGTCGTCGCGGTGAAGCGGCTGCGCACCGACCTCGCCAGCGACGCGACCTTCCAGGCCCGCTTCCGCCGCGAGGCCCAGTCGTCGGCCTCGCTGAACCACCCCGCCATCGTGTCGGTCTACGACACCGGCGAGGAGCACACGACCCAGCCCGACGGCAGCGACGAGGTCGTGCCCTACATCGTCATGGAGTACGTCGCCGGGCGCACCCTGCGCGACATCCTCCGCGAGGGCCGCAAGATCCTCCCCGAGCGGGCGCTGGAGATCACCAGCGGCGTCCTGTCGGCCCTCGACTACAGCCACCGCGCGGGGATCATCCACCGCGACATCAAGCCCGGCAACGTGATGCTCACGCCCTCGGGCGACGTGAAGGTGATGGACTTCGGCATCGCCCGGGCGATGAGCGACGCGCAGTCCTCGATGACCCAGACGGCGGCGGTCGTCGGCACCGCGCAGTACCTCTCCCCGGAGCAGGCGCGCGGGGAGACCGTCGACTCCCGCTCCGACGTCTACTCCGCCGGCTGCCTGCTCTACGAGCTGCTCACCGGCCGTCCGCCGTTCGTCGGCGACTCGCCGGTGGCGGTGGCCTACCAGCACGTGCGCGAGCCGGCCGTGCCGCCGTCGCGCCACGAGCACGACCTGACCCCCGACATCGACGCGATCGTGATGAAGTCGCTCGCGAAGCGGGTCGAGGACCGCTACCAGTCGGCCGCGCAGATGCGCGCCGACATCGAGCGCTACCTCGCCGGGCGCCCGGTGCAGGCCGTGGTCGCCGACCCGGCGACCGCGCACACCCCGGTGCCCGTCCCGGTCCCGGTGCCGCGCGAGCCGCAGCAGGAGACGGCGGTGCGCGCCGCCGTACCCCCGCCGCGCGACGACCGGCGCAGCCGCGCCGGGCTGTGGATCCTGCTGGCGGTGCTGCTGCTGGCCCTGTTCGGCACGGCGTACCTCGTGTGGCCCAAGCTCTTCGACGACACCCCCACCGACGTCGCCGTCCCGGGCGTGGTCGGCAAGGACGTCGACGTGGCGCGCAGCGAGATCGGCAAGGCCGGCCTCGAGAGCGACCACAGCGCCGTGCAGTGCAGTGACGACTACGACGACGGCAAGATCATCAAGCAGGAGCCGGAGGCCGGCGAGTACGTCGCGCCGACCGACACCGTCTACCTCACCGTCTCCATCGGCCGCTGCGACTTCCCGCTGCCCTCGGTCACCGGCCAGCGGCGCGCGATGGCGATCAAGGCGCTCACCGGCGCCGGCGTCCCCCGCGCCAACATCACCGAGACCACCTGCGACGAGGATGACCCGAAGGGCACCGTGGTCGAGCAGACCCCGGTCGCCGGCACCGCGATCGACACCGACACCGAGATCACGCTGTGCGTCTCCGACGGCCCGAGCGCGATCCCGAACGTCGTCGGCAAGACCCGGGCGCAGGCGGAGAAGCTGATCAAGGACGCCGGCTTCGTCCCGGTCGTGCGCAACGCGCCCGTCGACGACGACAGCCAGCCCAAGGGCCGGATCACCGAGCAGGTGCCGACCGCGGGGCAGACCCGCGACCAGGGCAGCGACGTGGTGATCTTCGTGTCGATCTACGAGAAGCCGGCGCCGCCGGTGGACACCGACGGCGACGGCCTGTCCGACGCCGACGAGGCCACGGCCGGCACCGACCCGAAGAACTCCGACAGCGACGGCGACGGCGTGAGCGACGGCCAGGAGGTCACCGACGGGACCGACCCGCTCGACCCGCTCGACCCGCCGCCGGGCCAGGACCCGCAGCGACCTAGCGCTGGCGCAGGGGGCGGGCGTACTGGAGGTCCAGCAGACCGTCGTACGCCGGGGCTTTGACGCGCTCCTCGGCCTCGAGCGACCAGCCGATGCCGATGAGGGAGTCGAGGGAGTCGCGCCGGAACCCGCTGACGAGCTGGTCGGCGTCGATGGCGCCGAGCAGGCTCGCCTGGTCGCCGACGGCCTCGATCACGAAGGGCTGGGAGTAGGGCACGCCCTGCAGCTGGACGACCGGGCCACGGCACTTGATGCCGGTCGTGGAGATGACCCGCTGGCCGGCGATGGTGACCGCGCTGGCGCCGCCGTCCCACAGCGCGTTGACGACGGCCTGGATGTCCTGCTGGTGCACGACGTAGCGGTTGAGGTTGATCCGCTGCTTGGGGTCCTCGGTCTCCTTGTTGCGCTCGAGCGCGTCCTCGACGAGCTCGTCGGGGGCGTCCGACATGGTGATCCGCACCCCCTGGCCCTCGCGCGGGGTGAGCCCGGCGGGGTCGCGCAGCTCGGCGGCCTCGGCGCGCACCTTGTCGACGCCGCGGTCGCTGACCCCGGCGCCGAGCCGGTCCACCTCGTCGGTCAGGTCGTTGAAGCGGTCCTCGACGCCCTGGTAGTCCTGCGCCTCGGCTTCCACCAGACCGGCCAGATCGGTGTACCGTCCGGGCCGGAGGTCGGTCCCGTCGCTGTTGGCGGCGGACACCGCGAGCAGGCTGCCGCTGAGCAGCGCGACGAGCGGCGTACCGATCCGCCAGGCCAGCGACCTGCTGGAGCGATGGCCCGGCGGTGCGCCCGCGTGCGTACCCGTCATACTGACAGTGTCCACCCCGAGCCCACCGCTGGGCGAAATGTACGAGGAGCCCTGACGTGGCGAAGCTGCCCCGCCTGTCGAAGAAGAAGGACGCCGACCCGTTCGCGGACCCCGACCGCGGCCCGGTGCTGAGCATCCGCTTCGCGATCGCGCTGCTGCTGATCCTGGGCGGGATCGCGTGGATCGTCTACTACTACGTGGGGCTCCGGCCCGAGGGCGGCTTCGGCGCGCTCAACGACCAGGGCAAGCCGATCCAGCCGGGCGGGCCGTCCTTCCTGGCCGACCTTGAGGGCAAGAACTACCTCATCGGGTTCGTCCTGCTGTTCCTCGGCCTCGCCGTCTCCGCCCACCCCTCGACCCCGCTGGGCCGCGGCCGGGGCGTGGTCGTCGGGATGCTCGGCTGCTTCCTCATCGGCCTGGTGTGGATCTGCGTGTTCTACATCTTCCTCACCGGCAACGACCCCAAGGACCTGCCGGTCCTGACCGACCTGGGTCAGAAGAACCTCTTCGTCGGCATCGCCTTCATGGCGGTCGGCTTCACGTTCGCCACGCGCTGGGAGTGACCTCCCCGTCGTACGACGGCGCCGGTGATCTGCGGGTCACCGGCGCCGTTGCTTTTCCACAGGCCTTTCCACAGTTGGGGAGAACTACACGGATGTGATTCCTCCACAACGGTGGAAAAGCCTGGGGAAATCAGGCCGCCATGAGGACGGCGATCCCGCCGAGGCACAGCGCGGTGAGGAGGAGCAGGCCCGAGGCCTGGACCAGGGTGCGCTGCTCGCGGGGCGCGAACACCAGCACGGCGGCAGCCAGGCCGCCGGCGACGAAGCCGCCGAGGTGACCCTGCCAGGAGACGCCGGGCAGGACGCTGATCACGACGGCGAGGATGATCGTCGTACGGAACACCGAGAGGTCGGCGCCGACCTTCCAGCCCGCCACCAGCGAGGCGGCGAGCAGGCCGAAGAGGGCACCCGAGGCGCCGACGGTCCAGGTGTACGCCCCGGCGAGGGCGTAGACCGCAAGGGCGCTGCCGAGGCCGGCGATCAGGTAGAGCGCCAGGAACCGGGTCCGGCCGAGCAGCCGCTCGACCTGCGGGCCGAGCGCCCACAGCGCGAACATGTTCATCAGGATGTGCCACGGCTGCACGTGGGTGAAGGAGGCCGTGACGACCTGCCACCAGGCGCCGTCGTCCAGCCCGGGGATCCAAGTGGTGTTCATCCCCGCGTCGCAGAAGGTCTTCGGGGTGTAGAGTAGCGTGTCGCCGTCCTGGCAGAAGCCCTTCGCGTGCAGCGAGAGCCACGCGAGGACCGGGCTGTCCTTGGCGCCGCTCGCCGTGATGGCGATCCAGACCAGGACGTTGATGCCGATCAGCGTCAGCGAGGTGGCGCCGGGGTTGGCGGAGATGACGCCGCCGTAGGCCGTCCTGGCCTCGCGCACCGACTTCTTGCCCTCCGCGACACAGGAGGGGCACTGGAAGCCGACCGCCGCATCGCGCATGCAGTCCGGGCAGATCGGCCGGTCACAGCGCTGGCAGCGGATCCAGGTCTCGCGGTCGGGGTGCCGGTAGCAGGTCGGCACCCCGACCGGAGGGTTGGTCATCGCGCCGTCGTCCTCGGGAGTCAGCCCTTGATCTCGACCGACTCGATGACGACCGGCTCGACGGGCTGGTCGTTGCGGCCGGTCGGCACGCCGGCGATGGCGTCGACCACGTCGCGGCCGGCCTGGTCGGCGACCTCACCGAAGATGGTGTGCTTGAAGTTCAGCCACGTGGTCGCGCCGACGGTGATGAAGAACTGCGAGCCGTTGGTGCCCGGGCCGGCGTTCGCCATCGCGAGCAGGTAGGGCTTGTCGAAGGTGAGCTCGGGGTGCGGCTCGTCCTTGAACTGGTAGCCCGGGCCGCCGGTGCCGGTGCCCTGGGGGCAGCCGCCCTGGATCATGAAGCCGGGGATGATCCGGTGGAAGGTGAGGCCGTCGTAGAACGGACCGCTGCCCGTCGTACCACCGCGGCGGTCGGGGGTGAAGGGGCCGTCGGGGGTGACCTCGACCGGGTCGCCGGTGGCCAGACCGACGAAGCTCTTCACCGTCAGCGGCGCGTGGTTGGGGAACAGGTTGACCGTGATGTCGCCCTTGTTCGTCTTCAGGACGGCCTGCTGGTCTGCCATGGGTTTCCTCGTCTCTGAGCTGGTGTCGTCGTCCGCCGGTCCGTGGGTGGACCGGGCACACCCCCGATCCTACGAGGGCTTGCGTGGGGGACCATGCTGGACCTGAGGTCCCGCTCGACGACACCGAGGAGAACGCGATGAAGACGCTGAAGAGGCTCGTGCTGGTCGGTCTGGTCGGCGCGGCCGTCGCCGCCGTCGCGAAGCGGCTGCAGGCCGGCGGCGAGCAGCAGTGGCAGTCCGCCGAGCCCCGTCCCTGAGCCCGTCCCCGAGCCGGGCTACGCCGTCTCGGGGTGCTCGGCCTTCACCCGCCGGGTCGCGCGGTGCTCGGCCCAGAAGCTCAGCACCGGCACGGTCCCGCTGAGCAGCGTGACGAGGGTGAACTTCGTGTCCCAGCCGGCCTTGCGCGAGAGCAGGAAGGCCGTGACCAGGAAGATCATGTACAGCCAGCCGTGGGCGACGCCGAGGTAGGCGGAGATGTCGGAGCCGAGCTGCCAGCCGTCGCCGTAGTCCTTCGCCAGCCACGCCGCGTCGGAGACCAGGTAGCCGTAGTGCAGCGGCAGGCCGACCAGCACCAGGACGATCAGCAGGACTCCGACGATCGTCGCCATCGTGCGGTAGGCGAGCAGGTTCGACTTCACGGCGTCGAGGGTACGGCGTCGTCCGGCTCGGTCTCGCCGGCGGCCTCCTCGAGAGGGCGCTCGGTCGTGGCGTCGCGCACATGGCGCCACCACAGGAAGCCGGCGAAGGCCGCGAAGACCCACCACTCGATGGCGTAGAGGATGTTGCGCAGGCCGGTGAACCGGCTCGCCGGCGGCAGCTGGTCGAGGCTCGCGGCGACCACGCCGGCCTGCTCGTCGCTGGGGAGGGTGGTCCGGGCGACCACGTAGGCGCCGTACAGGTCCTGGCCGTCGAGGAGCTGCACCAGGTCCGCCACGCGCAGGTGCGCGATCGTCCCGTCGGCGGGGTCGTCGTCGCCGGTCTCGGCGGCCTCGGTCGGCTGCAGCCAGCCGACCAGGTCGACCTCACCCGCGGGCGGCGGCGGGACGTCGTCGATCGCGGTGTCGGCGGGCACCCAGCCGCGGACCACGGGGACGGCGGGCCGGTCGGCCGCACCGACGCTGAGCGGGGTCACCAGCCAGGAGCCGTCCGCGCCGTCGGTCCCGGCCCGCCCGGTCACCAGCACGGTGCCGGCGTCGAGGAAGGTGCCGCGCACGTCGACCGGCCGGCCCAGGCCGGCGGTCGGGAACGGGTCGTCGGGACCCAGCACGTCGGTGATCGGCAGCGGGTCGGCGTGGGTCAGGTCGACCTGCTCGGCGGCGCGGCGCTCCTGCCACGCGTCGTACTGCCACGCCCCCATGCCGGCGGCGAAGCCGACGCAGACGAGGGCGAGCAGGTGCGCGCCCCACAGCCGCACGCTCCACCACCGCACCACGGGTTCAGGGTACGAGGCCGCTCCGCACGGTCCCGCATCGGGACTGGTCAGACCACTTGACCACCAGGACTGTGGGTCGTAGGATCCCGGGCATGGCACTGCGACCCGTGACCCGCCGCTCCGTGGCCGACCAGGTCTTCGACCAGGTCCTCGACGACGTCCTCGACGGCGAGCTGACCGTCGGCGAGCCGCTCCCCAGCGAGCGCCGGCTCGCCGAGGTGCTCGGCATCTCCCGGCCCGCGGTGCGCGAGGCGCTGCAGCGGATCGCCCAGACCGGGCTCGTCGAGGTGCGCCACGGCGGCGCCACCACCGTGCGCGACTTCCGCCGCGCCGCCGGCCTCGACCTGCTGCCGCGGCTGCTCGTGCGCGGCGGCCGGCTCGACGCCGCGGTCGCTCGCAGCGTGATCGAGGCCCGCGCCGAGGTCGGCCCCGGCATCGCCGCTCTCGCCGCCGAGCGCGGCGGGCCCGCGCTCGCCGTCCAGCTCGACCAGGTCGTCACCGCGCTCGGGACGACGACCGATGCCGTGCGCTGGCAGGAGCTCGCCCTCGACTACTGGGACCTGCTCGTCGACGGCGCCGACTCGATCGTCTACCGGCTGATGTTCAACAGCCTGCGCACCGCCTACGAGCCCGCCCTGCCCGTGCTCGGCGCCGTCCTCGCCGACGAGGTCGGGCAGGCCGAGCCCTACCGGCTGCTCGCCGCGGCGGTGCGGGCCGGCGACGCCGCCACCGCCCGCGCGGCCGCCGCCCGCGTCCTCACCCCCACGGCCACGGCGCTGCTCGCGGCCTTCGACGCGATGGGGGAGGCGCGATGAGCCCCCGCGAGGTCCACGCCGCGCGCCGGGTCGCGGCCGACGAGGCGCGCCTGGACGGCAGGTACGTCGGCGACCGGGCCGCCGGACGCCGGAGCAACCAGACGCTGGGCGAGGTGTTCGTGGAGTTCTGGCGCCACCCCAGCCCGTACCTGCTCGGCACCGCGCTCCTCGCCGCCGTGGTCGGCCGGGTGCTGTCCGGCCCCGGCTCCTGGTGGGAGCTGCTCGTGCCCGTCGGGCTGGTCGCGGTCCTGCCGGTCGTGGAGTGGCTCGTCCACGTCTTCATCCTGCACTGGAAGCCGCGCCGCCTCGGCCCGGTCACCCTCGACCCGCTGCTCGCCCGCAAGCACCGGCTGCACCACGCCAACCCGCGCGAGATCCCGCTCGTCTTCATCCCCTGGCAGGCCCAGCTGTGGCTCGCGCCCGCCTGGACCGGGCTGGCCTGGCTGGTCATGCCGACCACGTCCTCGATGTTCACGCTGCTGGTCGCGGTCTACGCCATCAAGTCCGGCTACGAGTGGACCCACTACCTGCTGCACAGCGACTACCGCCCGAAGTCGGCGTGGTACCGCAAGGTCTGGCGCAACCACCGCCTCCACCACTACAAGAGCGAGCACTACTGGTTCACCGTGACGACCGCCGGCACCGCCGACCGGCTGTTCGGCACCGCGCCCGACCCCAGCACCGTCCCCACCTCGCCGACGGTCCAGCGGCTGCACGACCTGGAGCTGTGAGTGGGTTGTGGATGACGGGTTCGGCAATCCGGAACGGGGATTCCGCAATGTTGCGGTTGGGGACCAAACCGCATCAATTCGGGCCCGCGGCATGCGGTTTCTGCCCAACGGAGGGACCACCTGGCGAGACGAGACGTGAGACAAGTTCCTCCCGCGGGAGGTAGCCACGCCCCGCACCGGACCACCAGGATCAGCCCGTGCGCATCTCCCACCTCAACTGCGCGACGATGCGGCCGCCGCTGGCGCCGCGGATGGTCGCCCACGTGCTCCTGCTCGAGCGTCCCGACGGCCTGACCCTGGTCGACACCGGCTTCGGTACGGCGGACGTGGCGGACAAGCATCGTCTCGGCCGGCCGTTCCTGGCGGCTGTCCGGCCCGCGCTCGACGAGGCGGAGACCGCGCTGGCGCAGGTCCGCGCGCTGGGCCACGACCCCGCGGACGTCACCGACATCGTGCTCACCCATCTCGACCTGGACCACGCCGGCGGGATCGGGGACTTCCCGGACGCCCGGGTGCACGTGCACGCGACCGAGCTGGCCGCCGCCCAGCACCCGAGCCTGGCGGAGAAGCAGCGCTACGTGCCGCAGCAGTGGGCGCACGGCCCACGCTGGGAGACCCACCGCGAGGGCGGCGACGACTGGTTCGGCTTCGCGGCGGTCACGGCGCTCGGGGACGACGTGGTCGTCGTACCGCTGCCGGGGCACACGCGCGGGCACGCCGGTGTCGCGGTCCGGCGCGACGACGGCCACTGGCTGCTGCACGCCGGTGACGCCTTCTTCAGCGGCGGCCAGGTGCAGGAGCCGCCGTCCTGCCCGCCGGCGCTCAGCGCGTTCCAGCGGCTGATGGCGATCGACAACAAGGCGCGGGTGCAGAACCTGGAGCGGCTGCAGGAGCTGGCCCGCACGCACGGCGACGAGGTCACCGTCTTCTGCGCCCACGACAAGGCGCAGCTCGACGCGCTGCGCGGCTAGCTAGCCGCAGACCGCGAACGGCAGGCGGCGGGTCCGGGTCAGCTCGGCCGCGCCGGGCGGGTCGGTGAGGGTGTAGCCCAGCCGTCCGCTGGAGGGGTCCGCGACGCCGCGGCTCATCACGAGCCCGAACTCCGGGCGGGTCGGCGGCATCACCTCGGCGAGCCGCACCCGGTCGAAGGCGTCGGAGCGCCGCGGGCCGAGCTGGACGGTGACCAGCTCGGTGCCGAGGGCGACGGAGTAGCCGTCGAGCTCGTCGAGCGCACGCAGCGCCGCGGCGGGGGCATCGGCGAGCTGGGCCTGCATGCCGGCGCCGAAGACGCTGTCGAAGGACAGGCACGACCGGTCGACGTACGTCGAGATCGCCTCCCGCCCGACGAGGGCGAGCAGGTCCGCGCGGGCTCCCCAGGACTGCGCGACCTCGGGCGGTGCGCTGGAGGTGACGAGGTGCCGGTCGGCGTCGACGACCGCGCCCCGGAGCCGCCCGACGCCGGCCCGGACGGCGCGCTCGACCGACGCCATCGGCACGGTGTCGTGGAAGGCGAGCACCCACCCGCCGTCGTACGACGCCTCCCAGGCGACGTCGTCCTGGCTGATCCCGAAGTCGGCGCGCAGCCGCGCGTCGTCGGGGCGCAGCAGGCCGAGGGAGAGGGTGGCGGTGCCCGGCGCCTTGCGCCAGAAGTCGGCGCGGTCGGCGGCGGGGCTGGCACCGGTGAGGTCGCCGTGCCCGAGGACCAGGCGGAGCTGGTCGAAGTCGGTGACGGTCAGCTGGGTCGCGCTGTCCGGAACGAGGGTGAGGGCGGCGGCGGAGGGCTCGAGCGACGGGTCGTACTCCGTCGGGACCGCCGCGGGCGCCGGATCCTCCTGGTAGACCGGCTTCGGCTCGCTGGTGCACCCGCTCACCACCATGGCCGTCAGCGCCGCGCACGCGAGTGCTGCGCTGAACCGGGCGTGCTTCACGGCGCTGAGTCTGCCAGAGAGACGCCGGTGGCGGACGCCGTCGTCGACGACGTCCGCCACCGGGGGGTGGAACCGACTCAGCGGCCGGTCGCCTGGGCCTCCTGCAGGCCCTTGCGCAGGTCCGCCGGCATCCGGTCGGTGCTGCGGCCGGTGCTGTCGCCGGTGATGCTGCGACGCTGCAGGCCGGCGGCCGGCGTGGCGTCCGGCGCGGGCACCGGGTCGCACTGCTGGTCGCTGCGGTTGCCGCGCTTGCGGGCGGGCAGCTCACCGGTGTCGAGGTAGTGCGCGATCGTGTCGTCGGTGCACGCGATGCCGGACAGCGAGCCGGAGTGGGTGGTGCCGCCGACCCCCTCGATGAGGTACGACGTCGGGAACGCCTTGCGCGTCGCGAGCGCCCCCGAGTAGACCGTCGCCGCGTCGTTCGTCTCGGCGATGAGCAGGATCTTGGAGGAGACCTGCGCACCGGAGACCTTGACGGCCTTGCGCGACGGCGCGGGCCAGTTCAGGCAGGGCGCGTTGTACCAGGTGTTCCCCCAGGTCAGGAACGGGTGCTTGCGGTGGATCCGCCATGCGTCGGCCTGGGTCTTCTTCCAGCCGGGCCACACGGCGTCGGTGCACTGCACGCCGTTGTAGACCGCGAAGCCGTTGTCGTCGCCGGGGCCGCCGTAGTTGGCGAGCACGTCGCTGCCGTCACCGGTCTTGACGAGCTTGGCGTAGGCCTGGCCGAGGCCGACCCAGTCGTAGACGTAGTAGCCGGCGCTGAGCATGACGTCGTCGAGCTCGTCGGGGCCGAGCTTCCCGTCGGCCGCGGGGGTGCGGTCGAGCTGGGCGCGCAGCCGGTAGTAGCCGCGCTTGATGGCGCGCCAGTCGGTGCCGAGCCCGAAGGCGGCGTCGTTGCCGGCGACCCACTTCCAGTAGGTGTCGAGGTTCTTGTCGAACTGGACGTTCTGGTCGAGGTTGGCCTCGTAGAAGGCGTTCTCGGCGTTCAGCACGCCGTCCCACACGAACCGGCCGACCTGCTTCGGGAAGAGGGTCGCGTAGACCTGGCCGAGGTAGGTGCCGTAGGAGAAGCCGTAGTAGTTGAGCTTCTGCTGGCCGGCGGCCTTGCGCAGGCTGTCGAGGTCACGCGCGACGTCGGTCGTGCGCAGGTGCGGCAGGAGCTTCTTGGCGTCGGCCACGGAGCACGCCTTCGCGTAGTCCCTGGTCGTGGTCCGCCACCACCGGAGGTCGTCGTACCGGTTCGGCACGTAGTTCGGGCGGTCGTAGCCCGCACCGGCGTAGTCGGGGTCGCAGCTCAGCGCCGGGGTGCTGCTCCCGACGCCGCGCGGGTCGAAGCCGTACCAGTCGTACTTCGCGCCCACCCCGTCCGGGATCGCGCCGCCGAGGATGGAGTAGATGAGGCCGGAGCCACCGGGACCGCCGGGGTTCACGGCGATCATGCCCTTGTAGTCGGGGTCGGTATGCAGCTTGCGGCTCACCGCGATGGTGATCTTCTCGCCCTGCGGCTTGGCGTAGTCGAGCGGCACCACCAGGTCGGCGCACTGCGCACCGGCGGCCTTGAGCCGCGCGAGGGTGCACTCGCCCCACACCGGCGCCGGAGGGGTGTACGACGGCACGCCGGCCTCGTGTCCCCCCGTGCGGTCACGGTCGGCCGGGGCCGCCGTGCTGCTGGCCGCGGGCACGAGCAGTGCCGCTCCGACCAGTCCTGACGCCACGATCGTCAGCGCTCTCTTCACGTGTCATTCCCTCCGAGTAGGTCACCCCGGGGGCAGCCCCGGGTCCCTCCGACCCTGCCTCGTGAGGTGCGGGCGCGTCCAGCCCCTCGCCGCAGATTTTGCGGACGGCTCAGGGCTTGACCGCAAGAGTGAGCGCGAAGTCGCCGGGCTCGTCGGTCCACACCCGGGCCACCGCGAGCCCCGCCGCCTCCAGCTCGGCGGCGATCTGGCTCACCCGGAACTTCGTGGAGATCTCGACCCGCAGCTCCTCGCCGACGGCGAGGTCGAGGACGAGGTCCGCGCCGGGCACGCTGACCCGCTGCGGCACCTCCGAGCGCAGCCGCAGGTCCATCCGCTCCATGTGCCCGTCCCAGAACGGGATGTAGGAGAAGCCGGCCTGGTCGAAGTCCGCCCCGAGCTCGCGGTTGACGACGGTGAGGCAGTTGCGGATGAACGCCTCGGTGACGCCGGCGCTGTCGTCGTAGGCCGCGATGAGCCGGTCGGCGCTCTTGACCAGGTCGGTGCCGAGCAGCAGGGAGTCGCCGGGCTCCAGCAGGTCGGCGAGGGCGCCGAGGAAGGCCTTGCGCTCCTCGAGGTAGAGGTTGCCGATGGTGCCGCCGAGGAAGGCGACCATCCGGCGCCCGCCGCGGGGCAGCTGGGCCAGGTGGAGGGTGAAGTCGCCGACGACGGCGACCACCTCGAGGCCGGGGTAGGCGGTGGCGATCTGGTCGGCCGCCTCGCGCAGCGTGCCCTCGGAGACGTCGACCGGCGCGAACCGGGTCAGCTGGCCGTCGGCGGTGAAGGCGTCCAGCAGCAGCCGGGTCTTCTCGCTGGTGCCGCTGCCGAGCTCGATCAGCGTCGTCGCGCCGCTCGCCGCCACGATCTCCGCCGCGTGCTGCTCCAGGATCGAGCGCTCGGCGAGGAAGGGGTAGTACTCCGGCAGCCGGGTGATCTCGTCGAACAGCTGGGAGCCGTGGTCGTCGTACAGCCAGCGGGGCGGGAGGGTGCGCGGGTGCCGGGTCAGGCCGCGGCGTACGTCGTCGACGAGGCTGCCGCTGGCCCAGTCGGGCTCCAGCAGCACGCACAGCTCGGGCTCACGGCGCTCGCTCATCGGCGCTCCCCTCCGTCGGCCAGGCGCAACCCGGACAGTGCCCACCGGGCGCCCGGGGGGAAGAAGTTGCGGTAGCTCGCGCGGGCGTGGCCCGCCGGCGTGAGCGCGCAGCCGCCGCGCAGCACCATCTGCCCGGACATGAACTTGCCGTTGTACTCCCCGATCGCGCCCTCGGCCGGGTGGAAGCCGGGATAGGGCAGGTACGCAGAGGAGGTCCACTCCCAGCAGTCCCCGAACACCTGCCGCAGCCGGCCCGTGCGCGGGCCCGCGGCGCGCGGGTGGAAGGTCTCGGTGTCGGCGAGGTTGCCCTCGGGACGGTCGTCGCCGGTCTCGACCCGCACCGCGTGCTCCCACTCGGCCTCGGTGGGCAGCCGCTTGCCGGCCCAGGTGGCGTAGGCGTCGGCCTCGTAGTGGCTCACGTGGCTCACCGGCAGCCCGGGGTCGACCGGGAACGTGCCGTGCAGGGTGTGCTCGAACCACACCCCGTCCACCTGCTGCCAGTAGAACGGCGCCCCCCACTGCTCGGCGTTGACCTTGCCCCAGCCGTCGGACAGCCACAGCTCGGCGCGGCGGTAGCCGCCGTCGGCCATGAACTCCAGCCACTCGCCGTTGGTGACGAGGCGGTCGGCGAGCCGGTAGGGCTCCAGGTGGACCCGGTGCTCCGGCAGCTCGTTGTCGAACGAGAAGCCCGCGTCGCGGTGCCCGATCTCGACCAGCCCGCCCTCGACCTCGACCCAGCCCAGCTCGTCCGGCGTCGTGGTGGGCGCCGGGCGGCCGGCGTACACGGGCTGGAGGGGGTTGAGGGAGAGCACGTGCTTGATGTCCATCAGCAGCAGCTCCTGGTGCTGCTGCTCGTGGTGGAAGCCCAGCTCGATCGTGCCGGCGAGCTTGTCGAGGGTGCCCTGGTCGAGGCTGTCGAGCAGGCTCTTGACCCGCTCGTCCACGTTGCCGCGGTAGAGCCCCACGTCGTGCGCCCCCGGCCGGCTGATCACGCCGCGCTGCGCGCGGTTGTAGCGCGGGCCGACGGCCTCGTAGTAGGAGTTGAAGAGGAACCAGTAGCGGTCCTGGTACGGCGCGAAGCCCGCCTCGTTGTCCGCCAGCAGGAACGTCTCGAAGAACCACGTCACGTGCGCGCGGTGCCACTTCGTCGGCGACACGTCCGGCATCGACTGCACGGTCTGGTCCTCCGGCGAGAGCGGCGCGGCGAGCCGCTCCGTGTGCGACCTGACCTCGTCGTACCGGGTCAGGAGGGTGTCGGCCGTCCACTGCGCGGTGGTCATGCTTCGACAGTAGGGGCGGGCGCCGACATCGGCCAGGGGTCGGCTGTGAACGTCAGTAGGCGATCGTGTGCTCGGACAGGACGGCGCGCACGTCCTCCTCCAGCGGGAGCCCGGCGGCGGGGCGGTCCTCGGCGACGTACTCCTCCAGGTCGGCGCTCGGCTCCCCCGTCATCGCGGCGATGTCGTCGTCCCAGCCGCCCTGGAGCGCCCAGAGGTCCAGCAGGGAGGCCGCGACGTTGCCCTCGACCGCGTCCCCGTCGGCGACCGGCAGGTCCGCGGTCGGCTCCAAGGCCTGGTGCAGCCCTGAGTCGTGGACGTAGACCCGGTCGCCCAGGACGTACGCCGCCACCGCGTCCGCGAACCCCTCCGTCCAGGCACAGCTCGGCGACGTCACCTTCTCGATGTAGTGCGGCGTGCAGTCGGTGACCTCGGGGAACCACTCGCCGTAGAGCTGCCACTGCCACCAGTGCGCCGCCTCGTGCACGATCGTGTGCCGCGACGCCGCGTCCTCCCCGGCGAGGATGGAGGCGTCGCTGTCGTCGACGTCGAAGTACCCGCCGTCCTTGCGCCGCGCCGCCCACACGAACGTCAGCGTCGAGCAGTCCTCCGCGCTCTCCTCCAGCGCCGTCCAGCAGGGCGCGTCCGTGCCCCGCCGTGCGTACAGCTCCCCGGTGGTGTCGACGATCTTCCACGCCCCCGCGTCCCTGCGCGGCACGTCGACCGTGCCCAGGTCGCCGCTGCCGTCCACGTCGACCTCGAAGGTGTGGACCGGGCCGCCGATGTCGTCCACCACCTCCCACAGGCCGCGGGAGGAGGCGGGGAAGCGCAGCGTCGTACCGGTGGGGAGGGTGGGGGCGCACGCCTCGAACGCGCCGGTGCCGTCGGTGATACCGGTGGCGAGCACCTCCTCGCCCGCCCACAGCTCCCAGTCCGACGCGCGCACCGGACCCGACCGCGGCACCGGGCCGTCCGGCTTGTCGCCGTCCTCCGCGCTGGCCCAGGTGAAGCGCAGGCTGCCGGTCACGCACTCCGGTGCGGGTGCCTCCGGGGGCGCGGCGGCGTCGGGCTTCGTCGTGCACGCGGCGAGGAGGAGGACCGCCACCACTGCCGTCGCCGGCGCCGGTCGTCGTACGACGGCGGGGAGTCCTCGGAGCACGAGGCAGGATAGCCCCGGGCCACCGGCCCGGGGCTGCTCCGCGTGCGGGGACTACTCGGCGAGCGCGCCCCGCAGCGCGCCGACCGCCTGGGCGATCGCGGCCTTCGCCGCGGCGGTCTCGTGGAGGCTGTTGACCATCACGAAGTCGTGGACGATGCCGAGGTAGCGGGTCGCGGTCACGTCGACACCGGCCCGGCGCAGGTTCGCGGCGTACGCCTCACCCTCGTCGCGCAGCACGTCGGCCTCGGCGGTGATGACGAGCGCCGGCGGCAGCCCGGTGAGGTCCTCGGTGGTGGCGCGCAGCGGCGAGGCGGTGATCTCGGCGCGCTGGGCGGGGTCGGTCGTGTACTGGTCCCAGAACCACTTCATGCCGTCGCGGGCGAGGAAGTAGCCCTCCGCGAAGTCGTGGTAGCTCTGCGTGTCGAAGTCGGCGTTGGTGACCGGGTAGAAGAGCACCTGGAAGCGGAACGTGACGTCGCCGCGCTCCTTGGCGAGCAGCGTCAGCGCGGCGCTCATGTTGCCGCCGACCGAGTCGCCGGCCACGGCGATCCGACTGCCGTCCAGCCCCTTGTCGGCGCCCTGCTGCGTGACCCACTGCGCAACGGCGTACGCCTGCTCGATCTGGTGGGGGTACTGGAACTCGGGCGCCCGGTCGTACTCCGGGAACACCACGGCCGCGCCGACACCGACCGCGAGGTCGCGTACGAGCCGGTCGTGGGTGTGCGCGTCGCCGAACACCCAGCCGGCGCCGTGGACGTAGAGGACGACGGGCAGGTCGTCGGTCGCGCCCTGCGGCTTGACGATGCGGACCTGCACGGTGCCGGTCGGCCCGCCGGGCACCTCGATCCACTCCTCGTCGACCTCCGGCTTGAAGATCGGGTCGTCCTGGACGCCGTCGACCGCGGCGCGGCCCTCGGCGGGCGGCAGCTGGTAGAGGAAGGGCGGCTCGCTGGTGGCCTCGACGAAGGCCTGGGCGGCGGGCTCCAGCGCGATGTTCTTGGGGTTGGCGGTCATGGCAACGGCTCCTGTGGTTGTCGGGGGAACGACCAAGGCGATTTACCTTGTGCGCAAGACGTTACGCCGCCACTACCTTGCGCGCAAGGCGTTACTCCAAGAATCTTTCGCGCAAGGTAGTTGCGCCCTACCCTGGAACCATGGCCACGCCGAAGCACAGCCTCGACCTGGGCGAGCAGCTCTGCTTCTCGCTCTACACGGCGCAGCGCCTGGTCACCGCCGCCTACCGCCCGATCCTCGACGCGCTCGGCCTCACCTATTCGCAGTACGTCGCGATGCTGGTCCTCTGGGAGTCGGCCCCCCTCACCATGGGCGAGCTCAGCACCCGCCTCGGCCTCGACTACGGCACCGTCACCCCCCTGGTGAAGCGCCTCGAGGCCGCCGGCCTGGTCGAGCGCACCCGCAGCACCGAGGACGAGCGCACCGTCCACGTCACCCTCACCGACGCCGGCGTCGACCTGCGCGCCAAGGCCGTCGGTATCCCGGACGCGATCGCGGAGGTCATGGCGCTGGAGCCGGCTGAGTTCGCGACGCTCAAGGAGAGCCTCGAGCACCTCAGCGCGAACGTCGCGGGCGCCAACGAGTAGAGCGGTTCCTGCCGTCTTTGGCGAAGTCTCTTCGGCTCGGCGCAAAGCTGAGATGATCCGGCCGTGACCCCTGCCGAGCGACTGCGCGAGATCGCCATCAGGCACGCCGCCTTCGCGTGGCTCGACCGCGAGCGCGCCGGCGGCAAGGAAACGTTCACGCAGGAGGACACGAGCGGCCTCACTCTGGCTGGTGAAACCATCCGGCTAATGCCTACTCAGCAGGGCATCTGGAAGCCGGGACAGCTCGCCGCAGCTCTCTCGATTCGCACCGTCTACCGCCATGAAGGCAGCGATCGGCCCTACGACGACAACGTCGGCGCGGACGGCTTCTACCGATACAAGATGCGTGGCGATGATCCTGACCACTACCAGAACCGCGCCCTACACAACGCGTGGATAGAGCGCCTTCCGTTGATCTGGTGGCTCGGTGTCCAGGGCGGCGGTTACAGCGCGCTCTACCCGATCTACCTGGTGGACGAGGAGCGAGCCGCCCTTCAGTACGTCGTGGACATTGATGCCGTCCCACAACCCGACATCGCCTGGCCCTCGGTCGAGCTCGAGCTCGACCCTTCGTACCGCCAGCAGCTCACGAAGATGCGGCTCCACCAGCGTCCGTTCCGGGCGGCAGTCCTCCGCGCCTATCGGACCTCCTGCGCCGTCTGCTCGTTCCGTCACAGCGACCTGCTCGACGCCGCGCACATCCAGGAGGACGGAGCTGGCGGGCGCCCCGTCGTCACGAACGGCCTCACCCTCTGCAAGATGCACCACGCGGCGTACGACCGGCGCATCCTCGGCATCACGCCCAACTACGAGGTGCGGATCAACGACGACGTTCTCCGAGAAGTCGATGGACCGATGCTGCGCCACGGGATCCAGGAGTTCCACGGCAAGGGCTTGATGGTGCTCCCCGACAGCCCCAACCAGCGCCCCGACCGGCTCCTGCTCGAAGCCCGCTACCAGGCATTCCTCGACGCAAGCTGACCACTATCGCCAGGCCCCGCTCACTCCGCTCGTCAGCGCGAAGCTAGTACCCCGCTGGGGGGACCTTCACGTGCGAGCCCGCCATACCGCCCGGCAGCAATCGTGCTCTCCCCCAGCACGGGCGCCCCTCGATCGGCACGTGAGTCCCTCGCTGGGAAGATTCGCGCAACGTGTGAATCCTGTCGGGGCCATGCAGTCCGATATCCGCCGCCTGGCCTACCAGCGACTTGCAGGAATGACCAGCGGCCCACAGGGAGGGCTGCAGGCCCACGGTCGCAGTTGCGGGAGAGTGGACGCTAGACCGCCAGCAGACGTCGCGCCGCAGTTATTAGCGCGCTTTCACCGCCTCCGGACAAGCTTCCTCAATCCTTCGGCGCACCATCACGCTGAATTCATCATTGTCGGCCCACAAATTCTTTAGATCTGCAATCTCACTCTCGACCCACATCCGTGTCCCTGGGCTGTCGTCTTCAGCGAATTGCGCCACGGCCCGCCGATAGCTCGCGATCTGCCCTTCAACCCGAATCATTCGATCTGAACGCCGCTTCGCAAGTCTTGGTCGCTGCAGTCCAATGATCTCAATCGTAGCTTCGGCCCGACGCCGCAGAGGGCCGAGATTTCTGGCTGGTCGTATCGCTCCCTCTGCAGTGAACTCGAAACACTGCTCCACTGGATCTGTGCATGGGTTGAGAAGCAGCGGAGACTCTCTCGCTTCACCACCAGGACCAGCGGCACGGGCAGACTCATCCATGAGGGGGAAGTGACTTGCCTTTCCCGTCACCGCTTCATGTCCACAGTCGTCAGGATGGCGGCGTGCTCTGTTGCAGTCGATGCACGAAAGAAGCAGGTTATGCCAATCAGCCGACAGCCAGTAGTAACCCGGCTTCGCTAACCGACCATCACTGCCGCGATACCCTCCTTTAGGACGATAATGCTCGATGTCTCCGGAACTCACATGCGAGTAGACCGACTCACAATAGCAACACTTATCACCGAAATCCTCTATCAGTTGCGCCCGAACGGCGGGGTCTTGATAGGTGTTGAACTTCGGATAACTGCGGTCCCAATTTCCGCGGTCAGAAAAGAACGTCGTGGCGTCGCGATGCTCCTCCCCGCCCAACGATTCGGGCCCGTCAAGTACAGCTGGACAAGGACCACGCCTAATCTGACGCATTATCCGTCCTCCGAAGCCCACAGCTCTGCCAAACGAATTCTCAATTGGTCCGAGCTTTCGCTTTCAGAATCGGATCGCCTCGATACGTCCTCTACCGCGAGAAAGCGGTCTATAGCTTCTAGAAGAAGGCGTTCGCGACGAGTTTCTCCCATCATTCTTCGGACGCCAAGGAATTCTCTCAGTTCAGCAATCTCAATTCCGTCCTCCTGGCTTAGATTCTCCTGGGCTAACAAGCGGTAGTACCGTTCGAAAGCGGCCTCAATATCTGGATCCAAGGTACTTTGCAGGCCGAATGTCTCGCTCGTGAGGAGCTGATCAACGGTCATCCCCTCGATCGGAGGCAGATCCTGCTGAACAGACGCACCGCTCCCTCCACGGCGCAGGACAATCACCTCACCGTCGCGAAGTCCGCGCAATGTCAGCGGGCTGTGACTGGTGGCGACAAACTGAACCCGTGGAAACGCAGACCGCAAGGAGTCCACGACGCGCATCTGCCACCGGGGGTGAAGGTGAGTCTCGATCTCGTCGACCAGGACAATGCCCTCGGCAGCTTCGACGCTTCCCCAGCGCGCCAGAAAGACGCGAATCAAATCAAGCGCGAGGGCGGCCACTGCCTGATAGCCAGAGCTCAGACGAGAGAGCTGGATTCGAGTGCGGTCGTCATGAAGAAACAGCTCCCCGGTCTTGGAGCGGCTAATGTAGACCTCTTCCCCCGCGTTCAGCAGACTCTTTAACGCCGTGGCCACGGTTTGGAAATCAGAATGGGAAACTTCGGGAATCCAAAGCTGAGTGCGGGACAGGGACACAAAGGGATTGAAAAGATTTTCAATATTGGCCGTGCTGAATTTCGGCTGCTTCGCGCCCGGACTCCAAAGGAGCCTGGTCGCGCCGTACCCGGCGAGGGGAACTGAAATGTCGGAATAGAATCGGAAGTCGCCTTTTGCTCGAAAATCCAGTCCGACCTCGGAGCGGACTCCGGTCAATTCGATCCGAACAAAGCCCTCTCTCGCACCTTGACGGAGAACCTCCGCCGGTCGAAGTCCGGTTCTCCCAGCTCCACTCGGGCCGGCCAGCGCCAATGCGATAGCCTGGAGAATCGACGTCTTCCCGACGCCGTTCTCACCCAGCAGCACCGTCCAGTTTCCATGGCCGGGTTGACCGCGGAGATCGAGCTCCAAGTCTCTGATGGCACGGAAATTCTTGATTTGCACTCGCCCGACGGCGAACGACCGGGTGCCCACCTCGTCCTCAACCGTCCGGCGCCGGACGACTTGATCGATATCCGACTGGTATTTCACTTCCGCCACAACCGAAAGAGCAGGACTGTCGGTCGAACCGAAATAGGCGTCGGCAGCGTCCGTCTGCTTTCTTGCCGTTATACGCGGAAGATCTCCGACCAATTCGTCGAAACTGTACCCGGCTGCGTCCATGACTGCGGAAAACTGGCGCCACCTGACTTGTGCCCGCTGATTCACGTACTGGCGGTGCACTGCCGCGTAGGGACGGTTTGATGAGTATGCCTCGACTAGCAATCCAGCGCATAGACCGTACTCCTCGCGCCTATAGGCACGAACTATGCTCTTGAAGTTCTCGAGCGCTTCCGCGACGGCTTCCTTTCGGGCCGTTACAAGGTCCGCACGATTGAGCGCGAATACGTCGATGGTAACGCGCCCCCTCTCGTCGACTGCCACGACCTCACCCGACGATAGATAGATCAGATGTTGTTCGGGATCGTCGACGCATGGGTCGATCAGTAATGGATTCTCGCCCGCGAGTTCGGACCGCCGAGCGCCGACCACGGCTCGATCTCGGGATACTGGAAATTTTGCGCCTTGAGCAGCTGCGCAGTCCCTGCACGCCGGGAAGATGTTGAACCAGTCGTAAGCGAGCCAGTAGTAATGCTCCCTCTGAACCCTGCCATCGCTTGCTACAGCGCCTTGGGGCGGCCGGAGCCGATGGGTTAGGTAGTCGGGTCTCAACAGACTGGAACAAAATGCGCAAAGGCCGGCGAAAAGATTCCGAAGGGCCCGGTCCAGGCTGGGGTCACGGAGAAACTCATCGTCGAACGAGAAGATACTTTGCCTGTCTGCCCGCTTCTTTGACCCGAAGAAGGACCGCGCTGCTTCGACCAGGTCGTCCACGCCGCCGTCGACTGCGAACAAGGCCGGTTCGTCGACGGCCGTGCGGTCACGCTGGATCACGACTCAAACCTAGTTCGTGTGTGCCTCTGATGTCGGTTTTTACCGAGCACATGCGTCACTGGCCGTTTCTGGCGCCAGGGCGGAGTCGTTCGGTCCGACACAACCTGGAGCGCGACGTAGTGAGATGTCGATCTGATACTTGGTTGCCGATCGGCCCAGGCCACCAGAACCCCGGAGTGACTCACAGAAACACGTCGTCTACGACGACAACCGTCCTGCGTGGTCTGCTGCGCGTCTTCATGGGCGTGTCCCATTGGCAAGGTCAGCACAGGGGCATTTCAAGGGCCGTGTATCAACTGCTCGACCCGCCGCATCCCCTCACAGTGCTCGACGGCGCCACTGCCCGGCCGGAGCAGCAACTGTCGGCGCGAGCGCGGCCGGCCTCGCTTGGTGCGCACCGCGGCGGCGGACCCGTGGTCGAGTTTCACGCCGCCAGTGCGAGGGCGGTGCCTGCCCTGGAGTGGATCCGACCTGTGCTCTCAGCGCCTGACCTCAGCCAACCAGCAACGATTCGGCAGTTCCCGATGCTCAACTAGGCCGGCAGGGAATGCGACCGTGCCCCATCGCGCTCAGCGACGGGACGCTCTACCTCAGCTTCCGCGTCCAACTGGGGACCTCGCCGGTCCTAGGTAGTCTCAGAAGCCGGCCGACTCACGGTCGGAAGCGATGCGCATGCGAGCCGAACTACCTGCCCGAATCGTGATCCTGACTGCCGGTTGACTCTTCGATCACCACCTCACCTACGACGATCTCTGATTCCTGCGCAGCGGCGAAGTCCTCATTCAAGTGCAGGTCCACGTCGAAGTCGCCGGTCAGGTTGCGGGCGAGGGTGTCCGCGAGGCGATTTCCCATGGGGCGGAAGGTCACGTAGGTCAGACCGCCTGAGACCACGCCGCCCACGACCGGGACCGCCTTAATGATCGTCTTTTCTACCGTCTTCTTCGTGACGTTCTGGCCAATGGCCGAGCCCACCTTCTTCACCAGCGGATACCAAGCGGTCTTCGTCAACGCCTGCGCGGCGACTCTCTTTCCAAGGTTCTGCCCGGCCACCTTGGACGTTTGCGCCACCAAAGCCGCAGCGCCAGCTGCACCAAACATCGCGCCCAGATAGGCGATGATCCGCAGCTGCGCCTCCTCCGAAAGCTCAGCACTTCCTCCTTCGAAGAGGGCATCCTCTCCGAAGAGATGCGCGATCTGTTGCGCCAGGTTGATGGCGAACCCGAAGTACTGCAAGACATCGGCGCTGCCCGCCGCGACCATGACAAAAGGGTTGCCTGGAACTCCCGACGCGAAGGAGACCATCGAAGTTTTATTGGCACTGCTCTTCACGATCGCCGCTGCCTTTTCGCGCAGCGTCTCAACTGAGTACACCGCCTGCGGTCCCTGCTGCAGGATCACATCGATGTGCGGCGTGTTACCAAAGTGCTTCCGCAGGAACGCCTCACGATCGACTCTTACGACCGGCAGCTTGGCGACGGCTCCGATCGTCTGCAAAGCCGTAGCGTAGAGTTTGTCCTGGGACTGATCAGCCATGGCGGGAGCGTACTCAAGCCGTCCGGCAGAATGTGCCGCTCACTGAGTTCCAGAGCCCCAAATCCGGCGAGTCGCCGCGTTCGTGGCCGCGTCTACGACCAGCCACGCCGCTCCGAGAGCTGCGCCCAGCACGACGTTCTCCAAGACTCGCGGGTCGTCGCCGTCTGTTCGCGCCACGACCATCGCGAGGCCGACCAGCGTCACAGCGGTGGCCACAATCTTCGAGGCGAGTCGCGTCTTGCCCTCGACCGTCTCAAGTCCACGAGGATCGAGGTATCGGTCGATTCCCAGGTTAGCGCTGTCCCGTAGTCGCGTGGCGAGGTCGGAGTTGCAGTCCAGGAGTTCGGCTGTTTCAAGCTCCTGGCGAGCAATCGAGAGGGCACGGGATCTACGAGTGTCTCTCGTGAGCAGGTGTCCTCCGTAAAGCACGGTGATGCCGACGATTAGCGGCACAACGAGGGTGTCCCACATGCCAGCAGATCGTACGACTCGCCACCGACATCAACCGTCGGCCATCCCGTCTAGATGTCCTCGAATCCCGACTGGTCGAACCTCAGGGTTCGGGCGTTCTCGGAAACCGTGCGGACACGGCTCTCGTTGAAGCCCTCCGAGTCCGTCGCCTCGATTTCGATCCGAACCGTGACGCTCGTGTTTTCGCCAGAACGAAGGTGCGCGAGCACCTCGTCGGCGACGTTCTTGAACTCCAACGCGATCTTGTCGGAGTTGAGGGTCTTGACCCCGTAGAACCGCGTCGGCCAGACAATGTCGACCTTCGGCGACGGGCCGGGGCCGGGCTGAGGGGTGGGCGAAGGACCCGGGCCGGGCTCAACTTCGGGGCGGGCTACGGGCGCAGGACCGGGCTCGGCCGAGCGCTGCTTCTGCGCGACGTCCGGGCGAACCAGAAGGAGCGAGTCGGTTGCCACCGGCGCGCTCTCCTTGTCCTCCGGCGTCCAGAGTCCGATATAGCGTCCGGCCGCCTCGTCGTATCCAGCTGCCAACGCGAAGGCGTCCGTCTGCCAGATCATCGGCAGGTCGAGGATGCCGGCGTCGAGGACGGACCGACCGCGCAGGCGCGGCATGTAGGGGTACTGCGAGTAGAGCCCCCACAGCTGCCCCAGCGAGACGTGGCCGTCCTTCCAGATCTGCGGGACCTTGCCGATGGCGAGCCGGATCGTGGCCGCCGCCTGGCGGGTGGAAAGGTCCCCGTCGTTCCCGAGGCGACGAGCGACGCGGTCCGCCAGCGAGTCTGACTGTCCCTCGACCTTGGTCTCCCTGATGAGGAATGGCGCGCCGGGATCCGGCTGGGCCGGAACGAGCGCCCACGTGAACGTCTGGAGCAGGCGCGACGTGACCGTCTGGTCGGCCTGCGTCGCCCGTTGCGACGCTTGGTTCTTCTGGTTCTGCGTGAGGTCGAGGTCCGCCTCGTTCGACAGGACGTGCTTCCAGCCGAGGTAGTCGCGAGTCGCGTTGTCCAGCTCTTCGAGACGAGCCTCGTCGGCGGCCAGATACACGAGCGCGTTCCGATGGGTTCGGTTCGAGCTTCCACGGTGCTCGGTGGCCTTGTGGGCGAAGTCCTTGGCCGCAGACTCTGCCCCGCGCTTGTGGGCGACCTTCGGATGCAGGATGACCAGGCGAGCCTCATCGGTGTCGGGAATGTCGGCGTTCGACTCCGGGCAGACGTGGACACCGGCGAAGTCGCCACGCATACGGCCCTGGTCCTGAAGCCGCCGAACGATCTCGGCCCAGACGTCCTCCTTGTGCAGACGCTCGGCCTGGTCCTTGGCAGTGCGGGTGATGTTGGGCTGGACGTCGTACCAATACTTGCCCGAGCCCGAGTAGAAGTACGTCGCGCGGTCGCCCAACTGGGTCAGCGCGGAGTAGAAGTTGCCGGGGACGTCGCCCGGGATCGCAGTTCCGAGGAATACACGCTGCGTGCCGATGCCCTTGTGGACCGAGCCGGGAGCGATCGTCGGCGCAGCGCCGAAGAAGACGGTGCGCGCGAGGCGCTTGGTCAGCGCACGCTGGCCGAAGAGGGGCTTCTCCTTGTCGATGCGGGCGGGCTCGGAGTTGGCGCCGTCGACGTCCGCGTCGATGATCGCCTTCCAGGAATCCTGGAGGTACTGCGTGAGCTCGGAGTTCACGTTCGACGTGGCGAGCGGGATCGACGCGGGCATGATCATCGGCGACTGGTCCTCGCCGGTCCACAGGGCGTGGATGACCGTGCTCATCAGACGTAGGACGCCTCGGGTGCGCTGGAAGCGCTCCAGCGACGACCACTCCTCGTAGAGGGTGTCGAACAGCTCCGGATGGATCGGGTACGTCCGCTTGATCCGATCCTCGTACGCGCCGTCGCGCGCCTCGCGCGGGAAGTCGTCGGAGAACTTGCGATACATCTCCACGTACGCCCGAGCGGTGGCGCCGATGGCTGCCAACGCCGCGGCATCCGGCTGCTTGAAGAGCCGCTGCTTGACGATGTGATACGCCTCGTCAGACGACGCTGGACGCCACTGGTCCGCCACCCGGCGCACCACGTTCTGGAGGCGCTTGAGAGCCTCCAGGCCATTCTGGCCACCGACCTCTTCAGCGTTGCCTGCGACGATCTTGTCGTTGGCGTCCCCGGTCTCCGAGGCTGGGATCGAGATGGCGAGCAGGACGCCCTTGGTGCCCTTGGCGGCCTCTGTGAGCGACTGGGCGAAGGTGAACTGGTCGTCGAAGGTGCCGCCGGCCAGGTCGTCGCGGCCGACGAGCGACCGGGCATACGCGACCCACTCGTCGATCAGGATGACAGCGGGTGCGTACTTGGCGAGCAGTTCGTGGAGCGCGTCGCCGGGATGGGTCCGATCGCGGTCCGCCTTGGCGACCACTGCGTAGGCCTCCGAGCCGCCGAGCTGCCATGCCAGCTCGCCCCAGATGGTGTTGACGTGGGTGCCGTCGTCCTTGGTTACGCCGGACGGGCTGAAGTGGTTACCGACGATGGCGACACGGTTGACCTTGGTGGCCACATAGCCGTTGGCGGTCAAGAGCTCCTGGGTCTCCTGCGGGAAGTTCCCAACCGGAAGGCCGGCAGCGACGTGCCAGAGCGAGAGCATCGAGTGTGTCTTGCCGCCACCGAAGTTGGTCTGGAGGTTGATGACCGGGGAGGCGTTGTCGTCGCCCGCGAGACGACGGACCGCGCGGCCGATGAGGTCACGGAGCCCCTCGGTCAGGTAGGTACGCCGGAAGAACTCGACCGGGTCGGCGTAGTCGGAGTCGACCTCCCCGCCGGTCGCGACCTTGTAGAGGTCGGCCGCGAACTCCGAGGCGTGGAAGTTGCCCGTGGCGACGTCGTCGTGGGGCTGCAGGACCTCACGCCAGGGGCGCAGGCCCGCGGCCTCGGGGTTGTCGACAGCGGCCTTAAGGACCTTCTTGTCGTCCTTGTCAGCGGTGACACGGCGCAGGTTGAGCCGAATGCCGCGGACCTCGTCGGACTCCTTGGCCGCGCCGATCAGCTTGAGGAGTCGCTCGCCGGTGTCGAGCGCCCGGTAGGCGTCGTCGTCAGTGAAGGTCTTGTTGTGCGCCCACTCGTTGCGAACCTCCCGAAGTTCGCTGGCAAAGGTCTCGCCGGTGCGGCCGATGGCCTGGTTGAAGGGGTACCACCCCGGCTTGAACCCGGCGGTGATGTTGCCCTCGGTGAGGATCCGGAACTGCACCTGGGGATCCAGCGCGTCGTAGGTCTTCGTCGAAGGTGCGCCGTTCTTGCTGTCCTTCGCCTGCACGAGCTTGGTCCACACGGCGCCGAGCGAGGGATCGCCCTGACCAACGACCGTCGAGATGAAGTCATCGAGTGCCGGCGCAAGCACCTGGAACATGCGGTCGATGCGGTCGCGGTTACTCAGTGCCATGTCAATCGTTCTCCGTGACGGTGTCGTCTTCGAGCTCGTCAAGTTCGAAGTGAGCCGAGTCCTCCTCGGCGAAGCCTTGGTCGATGTCGCGCTGGACGTTCTTGCCGATGGCGGCCTCGACGAGCTTGCACAGGCTCTCGCGGCGAGCCTTGAAGAAGGCCTCGAAGTCGTCCGCACGCAGAAGTTCAGCAGGAACGAGGTGCGTTCCCAACAGCTCATCGAGGCGCGGCGACTCCAGCTGAGCGCGCGACTCGATCACGGTCAGGTACGACGACGGCGCAGCCCCGCCGATCGTCCGGTTCGTGCGCGCGCTGATCGTCGTCTTGTTGACGATGCTCTCGCGGTGCTCGTCGTCGATCCCGGTGTCGTTGCACCACTTCTGCGGGAAGATGTGGTGGATGTCGACGGCAAGGTCGACGTACTGGACCTTGTCAAGCGCCTTGTCCTCCATCCAGTCGCGAGCGCCGCCCGCGAGGATCAGTGCAGCGATGCCCTTGTAGGCTGCGGCGTTCCGGGTCCGGAGCGAGTGGAGCCGCGACTCGGTGAAGTTCGCGTCCTGAACCGTTCGTGGCACCGGCTTGGACTCGTCTTGAGCCCACAACGGGACCATCTCGATGTCGCGGGCGAACCGCGTCTCGATCGCGGAGCCGTAGAGCTCGCCCAGGACACCGCACCAGTACCAGCGGATGAGGCGCTCGCTCACGCTGATGAGGTCGGCGTCCTTGCCGAGAACAACCTTGATCGCCGCCAGCGGGACCAACTGCTTCGGATACGGCACATCACGCGGAGCGAAGATGTGGCGATCCGCCAGGAAGGTGGCCGCCCAGACGAACGCCTCACGGAGTTGATCACGCCACTCCAGATAGTCCGCCAATGTGAGCTTCAGTACGTCTTCGCGCTTGGCGGAGATCGCGGGCGGTCGGTCGGAGGTGTCAGCCAGGTTCCGCTTGCGGGTGGTGAGCATCGTGATGGCTTGCAGGAAGTCGGTGTTCTCGACCGCGGCGAGGACAGGGTAGGACGACCACTTGAGCTGGGTCTCCTTCCAGTCGTCGTTCAGGCGGAAGTCCTCGCCCGACTTCTCGTAGTAGCCGGCGTCGCCGGCGAAGACGGCCGTGAGCAGTTCGAACACGTTGAGCGGGAGGCCGCCGATGTTGACCTTCTCGAAGACGGTGGCGACGGCCGCCTTGTCGGTGCTCTCGTCGAGCACGATCGCCGGGATGTCGTACGTCGCCGCCGGCTTGATGAACTGCTCGTGGAACCGCTTCCCGAGCTCACGGTCCTCAAGCTCCAGGATCCAGCTCATGTAGTCGCCATACAGCAGGTGGAGCGGGAAGTACCCGTGCTCGCGCTGCTTGTCGTGGTCGCTCAGGTCGAGAACCACGTCCTTGCCGAAGTTGGTGCGAACCACGCCGTCCGCCGGGATGCTGATGAGCGCTTCATCCACCCGGTTCGAGTCACTGAGCGCGGTTTCCATGTGCACGAGGTACCGGCGGTCGAGCAGCTTGCCGCGGCTGTCCTTCGTTGCAACGGCGCCGTCGCCGCTGAGCGCCTGAGTCAATGAGGTCAGGCGCTGTTGCCCGTCCAGCAGAAGGAACTTCGCGTCGATGCCCGCGGTCAGGTCGACGCCCTCGATCGCACGTGGCTTGAAGCGGACCTGGGCGTTGCCAGTCTTCAGGAGCATGACTGCACCGAGCGGGTGGCCACGCAGCACCGTAACGAGCAATTGGCGGATGCGCTCGTCCTCCCATTTGTAGCCGCGCTGGAAGTCTGGGAGCTGGATCTCACCAGATCGCGTCCACGTCAGGTACTCGCCGAGCTCGTACATCGGCGTCAAGAAGCCCACGTCACTCGTCTCCCTCATCGAATTCGAAGGCGCCCTGCGGGGCCGCCGAACGCCTCGGACTTTGCGCGACGTCCACGATCTCGGGCCAGCTCGTCACCAAGGCGTTGAAGCTCAGCGCGTCCTTCACCCAACCGTGACTCTCAGCGATGCGGAACAGAAGGTGGGCCAACTCCTTGACCAGGTCGGCATCGACCGCAGCGTCAGGACGACTCAGCGCCGCCTGAAGGAAGTCACCGGCAGGTGCGATGCCATCACGCTCCAGGACCTTGATGAGGTGGTGCAGTGCTTCCCAATTGCTCGTGTGCAGATCCTTGAGCACGTCGTAGTCCCACGACAGGTCCGCCGGCTTGATGAGCTGAACATTGCCCGCTCGGCTGGTCAGGATCTCGTCACGGTCCATCGTGTCGACACTCGTATTACGCGCGCGCGCCAAGTTGTCCGCATCTCCGAACCTGCCGACGCCGTAACCATGCTGGCGATACCAGGCAATGGCGAATCTCGACGTCGAGTCGAAGTCGCCTTCTTGCTCGTTGAGAACTTGGTCGAGAATCTCGTTGATCCGAGACAGCGCCGATCGCACGGACATTTTGGTCCCGTCAGGCTCCAATACCGCCGCATAGCGACTGAAGACAGCCATTCCCGGTCCGATCGCGGCTTGCGGCAGGTCGACTGGCGCCACCTGCCCCTGCTGAAGCTTTCGCAGCGCCGCCGGCAACTCCTGCTCAAGAGCGGCGATGAATCCGCGTCTGTCTGTGGTGCCAAATTCGTGGTCGCGCCGACGGCAAACGACCACGACGGACGACGCGAGTGCGTTGCGGCCGAGCGATCGGAGCCCGCCGGCTTGCTCCGTGCGCATTGGCCAAGTGCCGTCGATCAGCCACCCAGCGCGGATCAAACCTTCCAGCACCGTCTCCCAACCCGTAGACGCGCTGCCAGATCCCTCCGCATCTGATTGGCGGAATGCGTAATAGACCGTCATTGGGACGGCAGGATCGTGAACATCTGCGAGTGACGAAAAGACCTTGACGAATCCGTCCTCGAAGAACTCCTTCGCCGCGGCCTTGCCTCCCCACCGAACGTGATCGGCCACGAGTTCCTCAGCCTTGGGTGACAACACCGTGGGGAAGATCGGCAGGGTGTCCCGCAACATTCGCCGGTGCCAGACCAAGAAGAAATCCGAAAGGTCGGCGTACGGCACATTGTCGTAATAGGGCGGATCGGTGCTCACGACGACTCCAGCGGGAGGAGCAACTACCTGAGCCGGGCCTTGCGTAACGTGGCCTCGGCCAGCAGGTAGCGCCGCCAGCGACTTGGCGAGGAAGTCGATCTGGCCCGAGAAGCTGCCTGAAGCGCCGGCAAACGGGTTCGACTCGGCGTAGAGCCAAGTCATCGAGTAGGCCTGTCGAGCGAACACCTGCTCCACGGTGTGGCGCCCTGGATGCCAGATGCACAGCGTGGATTGGCGGTTTACGAGCCTACCGATTCCGAGTGCCAGGAGAATTCGCATGGCATCGGCGTATGCCCGTGCCCCCGCGCCGCCGTCGGCGTATCGGACATCATCATCGGCGAGGCCTGCCCGGCGGCAAGATTCAAGGACCTCCCGATCGAGTTCATCAAGGGTCTCGACAAACGCAATCAGCGTCGCCAACTGTCGAGCCGAAAAGAGATTCCTGAAGGTCGTCAGCCCGTAGCGGGGCGGTGCCATGTACTGGCTATGAGTTGACATCTCCGGGTCCAGGAAGCTGGCCTCAACGGGCTCCACACTGACGGCCGCTTCTCGCTGGGCCTCGTCTGCCTCCGCGAAGCTCCTGAGCTTGCCGTGACGCACTTGGGTGGCAAGGAGGCGAGCTCCCATCCGCCCGGCGACTCCCTCGGCCTTGATGTAGTCGAGGCGTATCGCTGCGTCACACGCGGGACACGTTGCGCCCGTTCGAGCCATCGATCCGTCGGCGACGGGTCGGCCCCGAACGACCGAGAAGTCAAAGACTCGATCGGCAGCACGGTAGCGAGGGATCAGGTACGTCTCTGACCCCTTCTTGTCGCTCAGTTTCCAAGATCCGACGAGTGGCACCTCTGCCGCACACGCTGGGTTGGGGCAAGTGACGGTTCGCGACCAGAAGTACACGAGCGGCACGGCACCGCCTGCCGCCTGCGGGTAGTGGTGTCCCACCTTGGCACCGACCCGCGCCTCAAGCTTCTCGGCGAAGTGACGGAGGTCCTCTGCCATCGCGGCGGCGGGCGTCATGGGAAGGCCACCCGAGATGGGAGCCGCGTTTCCAAACCGGTCCACCAGCTCCAGCATCACCGTGTTGATGAGGACTGGGAGCGGATTGAGGTCGTTCCCGAGAGCATTGAGACCAAGCCGCTTGGCCTCCAAGGGAATAGTTCCGCCTCCCGCAAAGGGATCCAAGAGGCCGGGCAGATCCGTGCCCATCGACTTCTCGATTTCGGCACGTGCCTCGGCGAGCAGCCGGGGATCCTGTGCGTCCTCCCACACTACGAGACGCTCGATCAGGGCGTGCAGCCGTTCACGTTCCTTGCGCTGCAGCTCCTCGGTCGGGAACTCCTGAGGATTTGAACTGGGGTCATCGACGAGCTGAGCGAAGATGACAGCACGTGCGGCAGCGAGGGGCCGCCGAGCCCACCAGAGGTGCAGCGTGGATGGGTGACCGTGCCGTATCGACTTCTCCCGGGCGGACTCCCGGTTAACGGCTTCCAGCGGCAGAGCCACCTCGATCAGCTTGCGCTTGTGCACTAGTTCCTCGACCCTCCGTGCCCGAGATGACGGGCGAACCTCACCGACGATGCGGCGCGTGATGTGTGCATGAACTTACCGTCGGGGCCCGACGCATTGGGTGGAACGGGAGTGAATGGTGGGGCCCACGGGCGTCAGAACGGCGCGGTGCCCTTCGCCCAGGTCTTGGCCCAGTCGCCACGGATGCCTGTGGCCTCGAAGTCGCCGAGGTCGGTAGTCGCGAACGGGTCGCCGAGGTACCGGACCTCGTCGTACTGCGCGCCGTGCTGGTCGACCCGGACGAGCGCGAGCCGGTAGCGGGGCACAGCGTTCTTGCCGGTCATGACCTCGTTGTGGGTCACGAAGAAGTCCTTCGAGCCTTCGATCCGCGCCTTGACCTCGATCCGGTAGGTGTCTCCGTTGGCGTCGGTCGACAGGATGTCGAAGCCCTTGTTGTTGAACGCCTGCTCGACCGGCTTGCGACCGAGTTCCCGCTCGCGGGCGAGCACGAGGTCCACGCCGCGACGTTCGACCGCCTTGGTCTCCTTCGCATGGATCGGGGCGGTCGCCGGGATCTCGCTTTCGAGCATCCCGATGGGCAGCACCAGCGCCGCGGTGACGATGTGCGGCGGCTTGGTCGACATGAGCTGCTGCTGGTCGAGCAGAGCGAGTCGCTTGCGGAGGCGCGAATCGAGTTCGACTGCCTTGCGGTTCAAGCTGTCGGAGGACTCCTTGGGCTTTTCACCCTTCTGCTCCTTCTCTGACGCGACGGCGGCGTCGAGTAGGAGTCGTTCGCTCTCGGCGCTCAGGCGCTTGGTGACCAAGTCGCGCGCCTTGGTCAGTTCGTTGAGACGCCGCGGCTGGACCTCGGCGAGGTATTCGGGCAACTGATTGGCGATGATCCAGCTCGTCGCCTTTTCCTCCGCGTCGCCGAGCCAGCCAAGACGCCTGGCGGCGTCCGTTGCCGGACCGGGCGGTGCCGCGACGCAGTCCAGGTACGGCGCCGGCCCCGCGGGGCTGACGGTGCCGAAGCTGTCGACGTACGCGTATCCGAACCGTCGAGCCACGGATTCGCCGGTCGCGTCGGCGACCTCTTCGATGACCCCGACCAGGAGCTGCGGCTCCTCCAGCGTGGACGAGACAAGCACGGTGCCCTGATTGAGCGCCCCACCAAAGTTGCGGATGGCCTCGCCCATGACCGCGTCGTGGAGCGGGTGCCCGGGGGCAAGCAGGTCCGCGCGGGTGAGGTCGTCGGGCTGGACGTGGCTGAGGTCGAAGGTGACTCGGTCGTACTTGGTGGCGATCGGGCCGGTGCCGGCCGAGCGGATGTGCTGGGGCACGTTGGCGATCTCGTAGCGGCCCTGTTCGCGCTTGACGATGCGTCCGCCGAGCTTGGTGAACGCTGCCTTGAAGGCGAGCTCGATGTAGTGAGGCTGGAGGCGCCGTGCGCGGGCCTCGTCCATCGCGGCTCGGAGGGCGTGCAGGTCGGCATCAGCGAGGTGATCCGACGCGAGGGCACGCTCGTCGAGCAGGTCCTTGAGCCCATCGCCAACGGAAGCGTCTATGACCTCGTGCATCTTCGCCTTCACATCGGCGCGCTCGCCGTACTGGATGGCATCGAGCAGCAGGTTGCGCAACGGGGTCTCGGTGAATGCCTCGCCGAGGACGTCGAAGACCTTACCGCCGTAGGTCTCGCGCATCTGGTCGAGCTTCTCCAGCAGTCGAGTGAAGACCTCGCCCTCGCGGGTGTTCGAGGCGACGAGGTTCCAGAGGCGGCAGACCTCTTCCTGGCCGATGCGGTGGACGCGGCCGAAGCGCTGCTCGATGCGGTTGGGGTTCCATGGGAGGTCGTAGTTGACCATCAGGTGTGCGGCCTGGAGGTTGAGACCCTCGCCGGCCGCGTCGGTGGCCAGGAGGATCTGGCAATCGCGGTTCTTGGTGAACTCCTCGGTGATCTGTCGCCTCTCCGCGCGGCGTACTCCACCGTGGATGGCGCGGACCGCGTCCGGCTTTCCGAGGAGGGAGCCGATCTTGCCCTGAAGGTAGTCAAGGGTGTCGCGGTGCTCGGTGAAGATGATGAACTTCCGCGGCCAGCCATTCGCGTCGGTGACGAGCGCGTTGTCCTGGAGGATGGTCGACAGCTCGGTCCACTTGCGGTCGGTGCCGGCCTCGCGCACCAGCCGGGCAGTCTTGACGAGTTCCCCGAGCTCGATAAGTTCGGCGTTGAGCTCCTCGACAGTCTGGGCGGCCGTGGCGGCGTCGAGCAGCTCCTCTTCGGCCGCCTCGATCTCTTCGGCGTTGAACTCGTCGTCGTCGATCTCGCTCAGGTCGATGTCGGGTTCGACCTCGCGGTAGGTGCCGTTGAGGATCTCCTGCTTCTTGCGCTCCAGTCGTTCGGTGCGACGGACGAGGCTCTTGTAGATCGCCTCGGGGCTAGAGGCGAGCCGGCGCTGAAGGACAGTGAGGGCGAAGCCAACGGTGTTCTTGCGCTTGCCGCCGATGCGCTCGGCGCGGTTCATCCCCTCGCGGACGTAGTGGGTAACGTCCTCGTAGAGGTCGTACTCCAGCGCGGTGAGCTCGTATGGAACGGTTTCGGCGATGCGCTCGGGGAACAGCTTCTTGCCCTCGAAGGTCAGGAGGTCTTCCTTGACCATGCGGCGCATGATTCCGCTGACATCGGCGCTCTTCTGCTGCTTGCCCTCGAAGCGGTCGCGGTCTAGCAGGGTGAGGAAGAGCTGGAAATCCTCTTCCTTGCCCGAGTGCGGGGTCGCGGTCATCAAGAGCAGGTGGCGAGTGATCTGCCCGAGGATCTCACCAAGCAGGAACCGCTTGGTCTTGCGAAGTTCCCCGCCGAAGTAGTGCGCTCCCATGCGATGCGCCTCGTCGACGATGATCAGGTCCCACTCGGTCTCCTTGAGCTGAGCCTGGAGCTGCTCGTTGCGGGAGAGCTGGTCCATCCGCGCGATCAGCAGGGGATTCGATTCGAAGACGTTGAAGTTGACGTTGGCGTCGATGAGCTGATTGGTCAGCAGGTCGAAGCGCAGCCCGAACTTGAAGAAGAGCTCATCCTGCCACTGCTCGACGAGACCTCCGGGAGCGATGATCAGGCATTGCTTGACGTCATCGCGGAGCAGAAGCTCCTTGATATAGAGCCCGGCCATGATGGTCTTGCCGGCACCTGGGTCGTCGGCCAGCAGGAACCGGAGTGGGGTGCGCGGCAGCAGTTCGCCGTAGACAGCACGGATCTGGTGGGGGAGCGGCTGCACGTCGCTGGTTGCGACGGCGAGCATGGGGTCAAAGAGTCCAGCGAGAGAGATCCGTTGGGCTTCCGCAACAAGTTTGAAGTCGCTGGCGCTGGCATCGAACGCCCTGCTGCCGCTGCTCGCGATGCTCAGGCTGTCCTGGTCCGTTCGGAACACGACCTGCTGGCCGAGGCCGCCGCCAGCGTTCTTGTAGGTCAGTTCGAGTGCGTCGGCGCCGTGCCACTGGGCAGCGATGACGGTGATGACCTCGGCGGGGATGAGTCCATCGATTCGCAGGCCGGGCTTCAGCTCTTCAAGCTGCACGAGACAACCTCCTGTCGGGAAGAGTTCGAACGCTACCGGCCACCTCCGCCTGATCGTTGAACCGCCTGAATCCATCGGGATCTGCCGATAGCCTGCCGAGGTCCGGGTCGAAGCAGGAGTTATGAATCGTCAAGAACGTCAGCAGGTCCGCGAACTCGCCGATCAGGTCGCGACGTGGTCCGAGACCGCGACTCAGCTACTAAGTGATCGACGGGCCGTCGAGAGTGCTGGGTCCCACTCTTCAGGCGAACTTCTCCGGCGCCTGCATGCGTCGAGCCGCAGTCAGTCTGCACCGTGGCGGTTCATTCCGCTGATCCCGGCCGATGGTGATCTGGTTGCTGCCCTCGCTCGGGCGCGAGCCATGCCCGCGCCGACGAAACAGACTGCTTGCTGTCTCGACCAGCTGTCGTCGCCTCGCATCAAGGGTGCGGTCGTCGGTGCCCGCAGCATGCTCGGCGCAAAGCGGTTCTTCTCCGGGAGCCAGCGCAAGGAAGCGGCGACGGAGGCAACGGGGATCCTAGCGACGGTGCACCGCGCGGTCGGCGACTCTGACGCACTTCCCGAGATCGAACGCTTGCAAGCGTGGCTGACGAGCCCCCCGAAGCCGTTCAATGCTTCGGCCGTGCTCTCACCGGAGGTGGGCTTCGTCGGAATGCTTCCACCCAGTGCAGAGCTGATCGAGCGACGTTCCCTCCAAGCCGCTGAACGTGCCCTCGCAGCCATCGACGGCGCCCAACGCAACGAGCAAGACTTTCGGAAGAAGGTCGTCGCCTGGGCGGATGCCGTGCGGCAGGCCGAAGCGCGCAGGATGGTTCAAGAGATGCCGGTCGAGCGGCTTCGGGACGCGACCAGCGGGCACTTGCGGACTGGAGTCTTGGCTTCGGCCGGCATCACCACCGTTCAGCAGGTCCTGAGCCACGGTGATCGGATCCTCGGCCTTCCCGGGGTCGGGGCGACGACGGGGACTCGAATGCTCGGGGCCGCTCGCGCCATCTGGAAGACGACCCTGGACGAGATGCCTGTCCGGATCGACTTCAAGAACCGCAGCGCCGAGGCGTCGAACTTGGTGATGGCGATGCGCGCGTGGGATGCCGTGCGGTCCATCAGCCGACAGACGACGCTCCTTGCCGCGGCCGACCAGTTACGGCCGATCATCACTTCGCTGGGAACCGAGACGACCTTCCTCGTCGTCGTGCCGCACAAGCAGTCGGTCCAGCAACTCAAGGACCAGCTCGCGGTGCTTGGGGCCGGGGGCGCTGTGCTCACGCCCGACAGCTCTCCCAGCGGCGGTGACCCCTGGGACGACTTCCTCTCTAGGCCCGCCGACTACTTTGCGATGCTCTCCGAGCTGGGTTTCCTCGCCGATGGCGATGACAAGAGTCAGGGCGATCTTCCGACCGAGATCGTCGAGGCGATCCGCGAACTCAAGCTGGAGACCACGCACCTCAAGGCCTCGCTCCGCGGGTACCAGTCCTTTGGCGCGCGGTTCGCGATTGTCCAGCGCAAGGTGATCATCGGTGACGAGATGGGACTGGGAAAGACGGTCGAGTCGCTGGCCGTCCTCACCCACCTGCGAGCCCGAGGATCGCACCATTTTCTGGTCGTCTGCCCTGCCGCCGTGGTCACGAACTGGGTCCGCGAGGTTCGAACGAAGTCTGACCTTCGCGCACACCGTCTCCACGGGCCGGGGCGCGATGGCTCGTTGACCTCCTGGATCCGCAACGGCGGGGCCGCGATCACCACCTACGACAGCCTCGGCTGGCTGGACGGACAGATCCCGGACAAGGCGCAACCCGCATGTCTGGTGTTCGACGAAGCGCACTACATCAAAAATCCTGATGCCCAGCGAACCCGTCGATCGCTTGCACTCATCAGGAGGTGCGAGCGAGCGATTCTCCTGACGGGGACGCCCTTGGAGAACCGCATTGAAGAGTTCCGCAACCTCGTGGGGTACCTCCGACCCGACCTGACGGTGAACGCCAGCGAGTTCGCCCCGCGACAGTTCCGCAAGCAGGTCGCGCCGGCCTATCTGCGGCGCAACCAGGAAGACGTCCTGACCGAGCTCCCCGAGCTCGTCGAGGTGGACGAGTGGATGCCCATGTCGAAGGCAGATGAGGAGCACTACCGCTCGGCAGTGATGTCAGGGAACTTCATGGGCATGCGTCAGGCCGCGCTTCGGGCGGGACAGCAGTCTCAGAAAATGCAACGCCTCCTGGACATCGTCGAGGAGGCGGAGGACAACGAGCGTCGGGTACTCGTCTTCTCGCACTTCCGCGACGTGCTGGACGAGGTGGCCGCCATCCTCCCCGGGAAGGTCTTCGGCCCGCTGACCGGATCCGTTCCCGCAGCAAGGCGGCAGCAGATGGTCGACGACTTCTCCGCCGCGGGTCACGGTGCCGTGCTGGTGGCCCAGATCGTCGCTGGCGGGGTGGGGCTCAACATCCAGGCCGCCTCTGTCGTCGTGATCTGTGAGCCGCAACTGAAGCCCACTACGGAGTGGCAGGCGATTGCGCGGTCACGACGCATGGGACAGCTCGAATCCGTTCAGGTCCACCGTTTGTTGTCGGAGGAGGGCGTTGACTTGCGGATCACCGAGATTCTCGCCAAAAAGAGTGAGCTGTTCGCCGAGTTTGCCCGTGTCTCGGAGACCGCCGAGAGTGCTCCGGAGGCGTACGACATCTCCGACGCCGAGGTTGCCCGAGAGATCGTCGCATCCGAACGACAGCGTCTGATGACGTCTCCCTCCTGAGCCGCCACATCGGCGACGTAGACCGGGCCGAATCAGAGCCGATCGATCCAGGTGTCACCCTCGCGCTGATCCCAGGCCGAACCGCTGCGGGTATTCTCCGGCGAGCGACGATGAAGCTCGTCCCTGGGCGCGCCAGCCTCGGCGGCGGTGAGCTCCTTCAACGCTGCGACGGGCCGGCCGACGATCTCGACGACGAGGCGCCGACGGTCTTCCATCGACTCGACGCCACATCGGTCGAGAGCAGCACGCAGACCGTCGATCTGCCACGCCGGGAGCGCTTCGACCGTGGCGGCGGTGACGGCGGGACGCGTCTTCGGCTCGGGCAGGTCGTCCCCGAAGAGGGAGGCGTCGACAGACATGGGCACGAGCGTAGCCACCGTCGGCCCTCTGAGATCCCTCCCCCTACGGTGCCGCTAGCGCCGAACCTCGAACCGAACCAGAACACTCCAGAAAAGAAGGAAACCGCAGGTTGAACCTGCGGTTTCACGTGGTGGAGCCTAGGGGACTCGAACCCCTAACCCCCTGCTTGCAAAGCAGGTGCGCTACCAATTGCGCCAAGGCCCCTGGTGACCGGTGGTCTCGATACGCCGCTCGTGCTCGCGGCTGCTCGACCAGCAGTCGGAGGGATGTTCAGTTCTTGGGGAGCGTGTCCGTGGCCTCGGCCCACAGAGCCTGCTCGGCCTTGCTCTCCTGGAGCTTCTTGCCGGCGACGACGACACCGACCGCGGCGAGGACCGCGAGGACGACCTTCTTCACGACAACATCTCCTTCGGAACAGTGAAGCCCCGAACCGCGAGAGACCGCGGCCGGGGCTTTCCGTGGGCCTAAGAGGACTTGAACCTCTGACCCCCACATTATCAGTGTGGTGCTCTAACCGTCTGAGCTATAGGCCCGGGTGGCGAGCCGCTCTGGGTGGAAGCCCCGCGGCAGCAAGCCGAGGGCAGACATTACCGGAGCGGGCTCGTGGTCGACAAAACGGGACCGTATGGCGGCTGCGGGGGTCTCGAGGCTCGGCGCTGGCGCGCCTCGCACCTCGACCGGCGGTGGGGTCCGCCTGGACGCTGCGTGGGTCTCGATACGCCGCTCGTTCCTCGCGGCTACTCGACCAGCGACCGGGATGAGGTGGCTGCCGGATCAGCGGGCTGGGTCCGCCTGGAGGCTGCGGGGGTTTCGAGGCTCGGCGCCGGGGCGCCTCGCACCTCAACCGGCGGACCGGGCTCAGTCCGCCTTGAACGCTGCGGTGGTTTCGAGGCTCGGCGCTGGCGCGCCTCGCACCTCAACCAGCGGAGGGTGAGGGTCAGGCGTCTTCGGCGAGGGTGATCTCGACGCCGCCGAGGAGGGCGGCCGACATGTTGTAGAGGAAGGCGACGAGCGTGGCGGCGGCGGTGATCAGGACGACGTCGATGGCGGCCACGAGCATCGTGAAGCCGAGGACGCGGCTGGTGCCGAGGTAGTCCTCGATGCGGAAGCCGGCGACGTCCTCGCCGCCGATGCTCTCCTGGATCGTGGAGTTGATCGAGTCCCAGACGCCGGCGGCGCCGAGGACCTGCCAGACCATCGCAACCGAGACCACGGTGACGACCGCGAAGGCGATGGACAGCAGGAACGACGTCTTCATCACCGACCAGGGGTCGATGCGGGTCAGCCGGAGGCGGGCCCGGCGGGGGGCCCTAGGCCGGGCCCCCGGCGCGGCGGGCGCCGGGGCCGGCGTCACGGGGCCCGCGGAGTGCTGCGGAGGGGTCGGCGAGGGGCCGCTCGACGGTCCGTCCACGGCGGGACGGATCGCGGTCTCGTCGACGCGCTCGGTCATCAGCTCTCACTCTCTCCGGGATCCCCCGTGGTCCCGTCCTCGCCCGGCGTGGGCTCGGTGGTTCCTCCGATTGTGGCATCCGGGACCTCATCGGGCGATTCCGTCGCCTCGTCCTCGGGGTCCTTGGCCTCCACGGAGCGGGCCACGACGGCGACCGTGTCGCCCTTCTTGGGGGTGACGAAGTTGACGCCCTGGGTGGAGCGGCCGGTGGGCCGGAAGTCGTCGTTGATGGGCGAGCGGACCACCTGGCCGGAGGCGGTGATCGAGAGGATCTCGTCGCCGTCGACGACGATGAAGGCGCCGACGAGGGAGCCGCGCTCCTCGTTCTCCAGCTTCATCGCCTTGATGCCGATGCCGCCGCGGGACTGGACGCGGTACTCCGCGATCCGGCTCCGCTTCGCCTTGCCGGCGTCGGTGATCGAGAAGACGTACTGGACCGGCGCCTCGGCGTCGCCCTCGGCGTCCTCGTTGGCGACCTCCTCGGCGCGGATGACGGCCATGGAGAGCAGCGCGTCACCCTCGCGGAACTTCATGCCGGTGACACCGGAGGTGGCGCGGCCCATCGGGCGGAGCTGGTCGTCGCTGGCCGGGAAGCGGATCGCCTGGCCCTTGCGGGAGACGAGCAGGATGTGGTCGTCGCTGCTGACCAGCTCGGCGCCGATCAGCTCGTCGTCGTCGTCGCGGAAGTTGATCGCGATGACACCGGCCTGGCGGGGGCTGTTGTAGTCGCCGAGGCGGGTCTTCTTGACCAGGCCCTTCTTCGTCGCCAGGACGAGGTACGGCGCCTGCTCGTAGTCGCGGATCGCGAGCACCTGGGCGATCGACTCGTCCGGCTGGAACGACAGCAGGCCGGCGACGTGGCCGCCCTTGGCGTCGCGGGACGCCTCGGGCAGGTTGTAGACCTTCGTGCGGTAGACCCGGCCGGCGGTGGTGAAGAACAGCAGCCAGTGGTGCGAGGTCGTGGCGATGAAGTGCTCCACGACGTCGTCGCCGCGCAGCGACGCGCCGCGCACGCCCTTCCCGCCGCGCTTCTGCGTGCGGTACTGGTCCGCCCGCGTCCGCTTCGCGTAGCCGCCCCGGGTGATGGAGACGACCTGGTCCTCGTCGGGGATCAGGTCCTCCATCGACATGTCGCCGGCAGCCGCGATGATCTGGGTACGACGGTCGTCGCCGTACTTCTCGACGATCACGCCGAGCTCGTCGACCACGATCTGCCGCTGGCGGCTGACGTTGGCGAGGATGTCCTTGAGGTCGGCGATCTCGGCCTCGATCTTGGCGAGCTCGTCGATGATCTTCTGGCGCTCCAGGGCAGCCAGGCGACGCAGCTGCATGTCGAGGATCGCGTTGGCCTGCAGCTCGTCGATGTCGAGCAGCTCGATCAGGCCCTGGCGGGCGTCGTCGACCTCCGGCGAGCGCCGGATGAGGGCGATGACCTCGTCGAGCATGTCGAGCGCCTTGACCAGGCCACGCAGGATGTGGGCCCGCGCCTCGGCCTCGCGGAGCAGGAACTCGGTACGACGCCGGATGACCTCGACCTGGTGCTCGACCCAGTTGCTGATGAACTGGTCGATGCTCAGCGTGCGCGGCACGCCGTCGACCAGCGCCAGCATGTTCGCGGAGAAGTTCGTCTGCAGCTCGGTGTGCTTGAGCAGGTTGTTGAGGACGACCCGGGCGACGGCGTCGCGCTTGAGCACGATGACGATCCGCTGGCCGACCCGCGAGGACGTCTCGTTGCGGACGTCGGCGATGCCCTGCACCTTGCCGGCGTCGGCGAGCTCGGCGATCTTCACCAGCAGGTTGTCGGGGTTGACCATGTAGGGCAGGTCGGTGATCACCAGGATGGTGCGGCCGTTCTTGTCCTCGTCGACCTCGATGATCGCGCGCTGGGTGATCGAGCCGCGGCCGGTGCGGTAGGCCTGCTCGATGCCCTCGCGCCCCACGATCAGCGCGCCGTTGGGGAAGTCGGGGCCCTTGATCCGCTCGATGAGCGCGTCCTGCAGCTCCTCGCGGGTGGCGTCGGGGTGCTCGAGCGCCCACACGGCGCCCTCGGCGACCTCGCGCAGGTTGTGCGGCGGGATGTTGGTGGCCATGCCGACCGCGATGCCGGCGGAGCCGTTGACCAGCAGGTTCGGGAACCGGGCCGGCAGGATCGTCGGCTCCTCGGTCTTGCCGTCGTAGTTCGCGACCATGTCGACCGTCTCGCGGTCGATGTCGCGGACCATCTCCATCGCCAGCGGCGCCATCCGGCACTCGGTGTAGCGCATGGCGGCGGCGGGGTCGTTGCCCGGCGAGCCGAAGTTGCCCTGGCCGGCGACCAGCGGGTTGCGCATCACCCACGGCTGGGCGAGGCGGACCAGGGTGTCGTAGATCGCCGAGTCGCCGTGGGGGTGGTAGTTACCCATCACGTCGCCGACGACGCGGGCGCACTTGTTGAAGCCGCGGTCGGGGCGGTAGCCGCCGTCGTACATCGCGTAGAGGACCCGGCGGTGCACCGGCTTCAGGCCGTCCCGTACGTCGGGCAGGGCCCGGCCGACGATGACGGCCATGGCGTAGTCGATGTAGGAGCGCTTCATCGACTCCTGGAGGTCGACCGGCTGGATCCGGCCGCCGCCGTCGCCGTTGTCGTAGGAGGTGTCCGTGGGCGTCTCAGTCACGATTGCTCTCTCTGATCTGTTCTATCGATATCTAAGGGAGGAGTTAGACACTCAGATATCGAGGAATCGGACGTCCTTGGCGTTGCGCTGGATGAAGGAGCGCCGCTGCTCGACGTCCTCCCCCATCAGGATCGAGAAGATCTCGTCGGCCTGCGCCGCGTCCTCCAGCGTCACCTGCAGCAGCACCCGCTGCTCGGGGTCGAGGGTGGTCTCCCACAGCTCGTCGGCGTTCATCTCGCCGAGACCCTTGTAGCGCTGGATCGGGGCTTCCTTGGGCAGCTTCTTGCCCTGCTCCAGGCCGTCGCGCATGACCGCGTCCCGCTCGGCGTCGGAGTAGACGTACTCGTGCTCGGCCGGCTTGTTCCACTTGATCCGGTAGAGCGGCGGCTGCGCGAGGTAGACGTGCCCGGCCTCGATCAGCGGGCGCATGAACCGGAACAGCAGCGTCAGCAGCAGCGTGTTGATGTGGTGGCCGTCGACGTCGGCGTCGGCCATCAGCACGATCTTGTGGTAGCGCAGCTTGGCGAGGTCGAACTCCTCGTGCACGCCCGTGCCGAGCGCCGAGATGATCGCCTGGACCTCCTGGTTGGCCAGCACCTTGTCGATGCGGGCCTTCTCGACGTTCAGGATCTTGCCGCGGATCGGGAGGATCGCCTGGATGTTGTTGTCGCGGCCCATGACCGCGGAGCCACCGGCCGAGTCACCCTCGACGATGAAGACCTCGCACTCCTCCGGGTTGCGCGAGCTGCAGTCGCGCAGCTTGCCCGGCAGGCCTCCCCCACCGAGCAGCCCCTTGCGGTTGCGGGCCAGGTCGCGCGCCTTGCGCGCGGCGATCCGCGCGGTCGCGGCGGCCTGCGCCTTGCGGATGATCTCCTTGCCCTCGTTGGGGTTCTGCTCCAGCCAGGCGCCGAGCTGGTCGTTGACGACCGACTGCACGAAGCCCTTGGCCTCGGTGTTGCCGAGCTTGGCCTTGGTCTGGCCCTCGAACTGCGGGTTGGAGATCTTCAGGCTGATGATCGCGGTGAGACCCTCGCGGATGTCGTCACCGGTCAGCCGGTCCTCCTTCTTCTTGATCAGGCCCCACTCCTCGCCCCACCGGTTGACGAGCGAGGTCAGCGCCGCACGGAAGCCCTCCTCGTGCGTGCCGCCCTCGGGGGTGTTGATCGTGTTCGCGAAGGTGTGCACCGACTCGTTGTACGACGAGGCCTGCCACTGCATCGCGAGCTCGAGGCTCATCGGGTTCGGTACGTCGTCGCCCGTGTCCGCCTCCGCGGCGATGATCGAGCTGATCGGCGTCTTGCGCTTGTTGAGGAAGTCGACGTAGTCGGCCAGCCCGCGCTCGTACTGGAAGACCTGCTCCAGGGCCTTGTGGCCGTCGACGTCCGCGGCGTGGACCTCCCCAAATGACGCCGTGGACTCAGCGGCACCCTCGACCTCACCCGTGCCGTCCTCGACCGCGTCGGCGAGCTCCTCGGCCTTGGGCCGGGCGTCGAGCAGCTCGATGCGCAGGCCCTTGTTGAGGAAGGCCATCTCGCGGAATCGGGTCGAGATGGTCTCGAGGGTGTAGTCGGTGGTCTCGAAGATGTCCGGCGAGGCCCACCAGGTGACGGTCGTGCCGGTGCGCTCGCCCTCCTCGAGGGGGCGGACCTGGCGCAGCGGGTAGTCCGGGATGCCGAGGGAGAACTCCTGCTCCCACAGGTAGCCGCGGTTCTTGACCTGCAGGTGCAGCCGGTCGGAGAGGGCGTTGACGACGGAGGAGCCGACGCCGTGCAGGCCGCCGGACACCTTGTAGCCGCCGCCGCCGAACTTGCCGCCGGCGTGCAGCACCGTCAGCGCCAGGGTCGCGGCGGGCAGCTCCTGGCCGGGCGCGGTGTCGGTCGGGATGCCGCGACCATTGTCGACGACGGTGACGGAGCCGTCGGCGTTGAGCGAGACCTTGATGGTGTCGCAGTAGCCGGCGAGGGCCTCGTCGACCGCGTTGTCCACGATCTCCCAGATCAGGTGGTGCAGGCCGCGCTCGCCGGTGGAGCCGATGTACATGCCCGGTCGCTTGCGGACGGCCTCGAGTCCCTCGAGGACCTGGATCGCCGAGGCGTCGTACTCAGTCTCCTGCTGGGGGGCCTGGTCGTCAGTCGACACGCGCTGTCCTTCTCTGCGTCGGGATCGCCAGCACCGGTGGCATGGCGAAGGCCGAGTCGACGTCGACGGAGACGGTTTCTCGGCCAGGAACCCATTCTAGCCCGCTGAGGGCCTCAGATCACGTGAGCGACCTGCGCAGTGGGTGGTCCGGATCTGAGAACGCCGTCTCAGCGGCCCGGAAACGGTGATCGGAGGCCCGCGCAGGGGGTCGGCTGGGTCCCCGTACGCCGGAAGGGCCACCCGGACGGCCCTGCGGACGTCGCAGCGTTCAGTGCCGCAGCGACAGGTCGTTGCACGCCGCGCAGGTGTCCTCCGGGATCACCCCGGCCCGCATCAGCAGGCCGAAGAGCGTGCAGCCCAGGCAGAACGCGAGGAACGCCTCCAGTGCCGCGGCGAGGATGGCCAGGCCCAGCAGGACCTGGGCGAGCACCGGGTGGCCGAGCGCTACGGCGAGCACGGTGAGACCCGTGAAGACGGCGCCGAGCGCCTGCGCGAAGCGCTTCGGCGGGCCGGGGACGAGCTTGGGCGGGCCGAGGCGCGGCGCGATCACCTCGCTGGCGAGCCGGCCGAGCGGGCTCAGCGTCGGCCCGGTCAGTGCGCGGGCCACGAAGCCCAGCGCCAGCACCAGGCTCAGCCACAGCCAGTCGGTGTCGACCAGCAGGCTCAGCGCCAGGATGACCACGGCGATGAGCAGCACCCCGCCCGCGACGACGCGCGCGGCCTTCTCGTTGAGCGGGTGCGGGAAGCTGAAGGTACGGCGCAGCAGCGACTCCGGTGCGGTGGCGGTCATCGTGTCGGCCTCTCGGTCGGGGGGTGAGGCGGGGCGAGCCTGGCTCGCCCCGCCTCGGGGTGGGTCGGTGCGGCTACTTCGCCTTCGTGGGCCGGGAGCTCAGGCCGAGCCCCGGCACCAGGCCGAGCGGTGCGGTGGAGGTGACGGTCCAGTTCCCCTCGGGGAAGTAGGAGTCGTCCTGCCGCTCCCCGCCGGTGGAGCCGGGCACGAGCGTCGGCGCCAGGAACTGCGGCTGCACGGGGACGACCGCGGTCGACCCCAGCCCCGGCTGGCGCGGGCTCCACGGGGCCAGCAGCGCCGAGCTGAAGACGCCGGGCGACCTGAGGTAGTCGAGGAGGTCCTCCTGCGACGTACCCGTGGCCAGGGCCTCCGCGATCGCCCGTCCGGCGGCGTAGCCGCGCAGCCCGTCGAGCGAGGCGAGCTCGCCGCGGAAGAGCTGCGGGACGGCCATCCGGTAGAGCACCGCGTCGGTCGAGGAGGTCGAGACCTCGCTGACCCCCTGCACCGCACCGAGGTGACCGAGCGCGCCCGAGGCACGCACGACCGTCTCGGACAGCACCCGCTCCGACAGCAGGATCGGCGAGGTCAGGACCTCGTCGCCCTTGGTCGTCCCGAGCCGCTCGATCGCGGCGACGTCGGGTCCGCCGGCGTCCGGCAGGTCCACGACGAGCGCCGTGGTCCTGCGAGCGTCGATGACGTTGGTCAGCGACCGGTCGTCGAGGGCCGCGAGGGCACCCGGCGCCAGCTTGACCACCTCGGGGATCGGCCGCGACGACGGCTCGGCGAAGCCCTTGGGCTCGGCCTCCGGCGTCAGCCCGACCTGCAGGCCGGCGACGAGGCGCTCGCCCTGGAGGTCGTCGGCCGCCAGCACCCGGATGACCGGCTTCTTCGCGACCCCCACCGGCTGCACCCGGCCGCGGATCAGCTGCCCGAGCGCGACGCCCTGGGCGAACGGGTCCGCCACCAGACGGAACACGTCCGGCGTCTCGGTCGGGTCGACCGCGGGGTCGCCCACCACGACAGGGAGGTGGGCGTCGGCCAGGGCCTCGACCGCCTTCGATCCCCCGCCGCCACACGTGCCGGCGGACGCGACGCCCCCGGCCCGTACGGCGCGCGCCACCGCCTTCTCGGCACCGGCCTCGGTCCCGCCGCTGTCGAGGGTCAGCAGGGACACCTTGCGTCCGCCGTCGACCCCACCGGAGGCGTTGAGCCGGGCCAGCGCCATCTGGACGCCGAGGACGTGAGCCCGGCAGCGCTCGGCCGCCGGCCCGCTCAGGTCCGCCACGGCGACGACCTCGACCGGCGCGGCGCCGGGCGCCTTCGGCACCCCGACCTCCAGCGCGACGGCCTGGGCCGTCTCGCCGCCGTCGACGCTCACCTCGGCCCGCCAGCCGCCGTCGGCGGTGACCTCGACCGGGGCGGACCAGGTCCGTCCGCCGTGCTGCGCCAGCTCGAGGGTCCGCGCGGCGCCGCCACCGGGGCCGGTCAGCCGGACGGAGACCTTCTTCGCCGCCGGGTCCTCGGGCGGCAGGGAGACGGTCAGCACGTTGTCGCCGACCCGCGCGGGCGTCAGGCCGACGCCGGCCGTACCGGTCTCGAGGACGGCGGTCGCCGCCGCCGGTCCGGCGAACAGCCGGCCGACCTGCGCGGGCAGCGGCCGGTCGCGGCCCTGGACCAGGGCGCCGAGGGTGACCGCGAGGGCCAGCACGACGACGCCGGCGACCAGCTCGAGACCGACCGCCCGGGCGGGTCCCGGCTCCCGGTCGCCACGCGAGCGGCGCCAGGCCACCAGACCGATCACCGCGATCACGACGACCAGGGCGGCCTTCGCGATCACGACGCGGCCGTAGCCGGACCAGGTCAGGAAGTACCAGTGGGCGACCTCGCGGATCGCCGCCGCCACCCCGGTGAGCACGACCACGGCCAGCGCGGCGACCGCGATCGCCGCGTAGCGCCGCAGCGCCGTGCGCACCTCGACGCCGCCGACCCGCGCGGCGAGCGCGACCGCGCCGATGCCGCCGAGCCACAGCCCCGCGGCGAGGACGTGGACGACGATCGCGACCAGGTAGGGCCACGACGGCTCGGTCAGCACGTGACCGGAGAAGGCGTAGCTCGCCAGCACGCCGCCGGACGCGGCGATGCCGACCCAGGGACGCACCCGCGGGCGACGTCGTACGACGAGCAGGGCGACGCTGGCCACGCCGACGAACGCCAGCCGGGCCAGGTCGGCGCGGCCGGTGGCGGAGTCGGTGAGCAGGCCGAGGTCGAGCTCGCCCGTCGCGCCGGCGATCGCGGAGGTGAAGACACCCGCCAACGCGGCCAGGCCGGTCACCAGCCAGGCGAGGGGCGCCAGGCGCAGCAGCCGGGACTCCCCCGCCGGCGCGATGTCGCCGGAGCGGCGCAGGCGGAAGAGCAGCAGGAGCCCGGAGAACAGCACGGACGCCACCAGGATGCCGGCCCAGCGGGCGGTCCAGCGGATCACGCTGTCGCCGGCGGCACTGCTGTCGGGCCGTTGGCCGGCACCCGTCAGCGAGGCCGCGCCGGGCGGGTCGTCGCCGTTCTCCGCGGCGACGCCGAAGCGGAAGGACCCGGAGACGACGTGACCGTCGTCGCCGAGGGCGGACCAGCGCACCGTGTAGACGGCGCTGGCCAGGGTGGTGCGGGGGACGACGGAGAGGATCTGGCCGTTGGCCTTCTCCGTGACCGGGCCGGTCGCGACGACCTTGCCGCCGGGACCGGTCACCTGGAACGTCGAGCCGCGGGCGACCGCCGGCTCGCTGAGGGCGATCGAGATCGCCGTGGGGGCCTTCGGCGCGACGGAGCCGGCCTCGGGCGTGGACTGGATCGCGTTGGGGTGCGCCGCCGCGGGCGCCGCGCCCCCGCCCAGAAGGGCGGAGAGCGCGACGACCGCGACGACGACGAACTGCCGGAGGATCAACGGTAGTCCCGGTACGACAGGTCCTTGCCGGACGCGTTGCGCACGGAGACACCCGGCGGGGTCACCCACAGCTCGGAGTGCGGCTTGTAGAAGCCCGCATCCGGGTTGCCCGGCCAGTTGCGCCGGTTGAAGTTGACGCCCAGACCACCGGTCTTCTCGTCACGGAACGAGTCGTCGTAGCTGAGCTTGCCCGACGGCGTGATGTTCACGTTGTACAGGCGGTGGTCGCCGTCGACGCCCGTGCGGGAGACGAAGTAGTCCGTGAACTGCAGGCGCCACGGCGTACCCCACTGGTCGACGGTGTGGTTGTCGAGCGCGCCCCAGTGCGGGCCACCCGTCGTCACGTCGGCGACCGGGAGGGCGTCGACGAAGGTCGGGCAGTCCGCGACCTTCTGACCCTGGGCCAGCTTGTTCCACAGCTGGATCCCGGTGAGGTCGAGGGTCCCGTTGTGGATGCCCCGCGACAGGTCGCAGTCGACCTTGCCGTCCGCGGCACTCTCGATGAGAGGCGAGATGTCGATGTCGTAGACGATCTTCGCCGCACCCTCGTCGAAGTAGTTGTCCGAACCGGGGTTGCGGCCCTGGACGGCGCGGAACAGCAGGCGGTTGTTCGGGGACACCTGGTGCCAGGCGCCACCGGCGCAGCCGCCGGGCTCGTCGTACTTGCGGCCCTCGGGCGTGCGCACGATCGACAGCCCGTCGTTCCAGACCTGGACGATCTGGTCGGAGAAGTCGCCCTTGGCCTTGGTGAGGTCGGGGACGAAGAACACGCCGCCACCGCACATCGAGCCGAAGAAGGCGCCCTTGGAGTTCAGGCCCCGCTTGTACTTGTCGGCGTCGGGCCAGGTCTTGGCCGACTCCATGATCCCGTACTGCTCGTGGGCACGCTGGGCGGGCTCCGTCGGGCCGTTCGGGACGTGGGCGACGCCGATCAGCTTCGGCTTGCCGGCGTTGGCACCCGTGTTGTCCCAGGTGCGGACCGTCGGGCGGAAGGCGTACTTGTCGATCGTCTTGACCGGGTCGAGCACGATCTCGCGCGGCTCGGCGTAGTCGGAGGTGATGCCGACGCCGAGGTCGTTGCGGAACTGGATGCCGTGCGGGTTGGCGCAGGTGCCCAGCGGGCGGGCCTCACGCAGCGAGCAGGGCTCCTTCAGGCCGTTCGGGTTGGCGCCCAGCGGGCCGCCGGCGGGCGACTCGGACTCGACGACGACACCCTTGACCGGGTCCGGCTTGAAGGTGACGATCTCGCCCGGCGAGCCACCGAAGTTGGCCAGCGGGCCACCCATCAGCGTCAGGTAGAAGCGCCCACCCGGGCCGTTCTCGTACGCGTCCGCGATCGAGCCGCCCGGCGTCGAGGTCACCGGGATCTCGTTGAGCAGCTTGAGGTTCGGGATGTCGGAGGCGTCGAGCACGTGCGTGGTGCCGGTGAAGAGACCACCGGCGAGGATCGGGTCACCGTCGTTCCACTCGTACTGCATGTGGTGCGACTCGTTCTCGATGCCCCACGGCAGCGGCAGCTGCACGAAGTTCACCACGCGGGCGTAGTCCGGGTTGTCGGTGCCGTCGAGGTTCTTCGCGCGCCCGTCGATGACCTGGAACCCGTCGAGACCCGGCAGGAACTGCGGGTTCAGCAGGTCGAGCAGGCCCTGCGGGTTGATGGTGGCGTTCTGGACGAACTTGCTGATGACGTCCGCGTTGATGTCGGCGGCGTTCTGCTTGGCCGACCACACCACGGAGTACACCGGCTTCGCCCGCGGGTCGGGCGCCTTGCCCGTGCCCGCCTTGTACTTCGCCTGCGCGGCCTTCCACTCCGCGGTGGCCTTGTCGCGCCGCTCGAGCGCGCCGGTGACGGTGTTGTTCTTGACCGAGCCGACGGCGGTGGCGTTGCTGAGGGTGTTGACGAGCCACTCGGCGCTGACCGGCAGGTCGCCGAGGAGGCCGAGGGCGCCGTCGCCGTCACCGGTGAGGCCGCCGCCTCCGAGCCCGTCGAGGCTCGGCAGCGAGAGCCCGCCACCACCGGTCAGGGCGTCGAGGCCCGGCAACGGCAGACCGCCGCCACCGAGCGAGTCGAGCGGCAACGGGAGTCCGCCTGGTCCTGTCGTGTCGTCGGCGGCCGCGGTGCCGGTCGCCGAGGTCAGGAGACCGAGGCTGAGCAGACCGGCGGCCACACCGCGGACGACGCGGGTTTTCCTGTGCATGGTGAGTTGGGAGCCTTCCTCTGGACGGGGGGTCGACGTGACCGGTGCGGCACACGTCGAGAGCGGGGCACGTACGACGCCGTGGCACACCGACTCCCCGCCCTGCACCCGAGCAAGGTGGACCGCTCTCCCCATGGCGATCCGGCGCCGGCTCACGCCGTACCTGACCTGCAGTTCTCGACTGCCTCCCACCGCGACCGGCAAGGCCGCGGTTCCCTACAGACGATGGGCGTCATCTAACCACACAAATTTAGGTGACTTTCAGGTGATTGCCCTTTCGTGGAACGCCCCTCGGCGTCGCCAGTCACCCCTGAGATCGGGTTCTCAGTTACTAGATCAGATAACTATAGTTTGGCGCGTTCCCTCCGCGGGCTGCTCCCGCCCCGACAGAAACGACGCCATGACGACGTACCCCCTGCGCACTCCGCGCCGGTGGGCGGCCCTGCTGCCCACACTCCTCCTCGCCACCTTCGCGCCGCTCGCGACCGCGACCGCACCGACTGCGGAGGCCGACACGGCCACCCGCCTGGTCGGGGTCTTCCGGCTCACGCCGGGCAAGTGCGCGGGCGGGAAGATCTCCGGCACCCACCTGCGGATGATCCTGCCCAGCGGCAGCACCGACGGCCCCTACATGGCCAACGGCGACTCGCCCTGCAGCGACCAGTCCTTCACCCCGCTCGGCCCGGGCAAGGACGGCGGCATCAGCACGGTCGGCTACCAGGCCGCGCCGCAGCCCGCCTTCGACTCCTCCGGCAACGCCCGCGCCAACCGGATCACCGCCCCGGCGCAGTACTACGGCACCGCCTTCACCACCTCGACCGCCGCCCGTGAGCCGCAGACCGGTCGCTCGGTGCCGGTGCCGACGGTGATCCTGCGCGGCAGGAGCCTCAGCGCCGACCTGCGCGCGTTCACCGTGAGCTGGAACAAGCAGTACTTCAACCAGGGCTCGCCGAAGCCCGACGGCTCCACGCCTGGCAACACCAAGGCCGCCAAGGGCACCTTCGACCCGGCCACGGGTCGCTTCACCCTCGACTGGGCGAGCCAGGTGCAGGGCGGACCCTTCGACAAGTTCACCGGCAAGTGGCACTTCGAAGGCGTCTTCGTCCCCGCCGGCTCCGGCGGAACCGGCAGCACCTCCGGCTCCGGCAGCACCGGGTCCGGATCGACCGGTACGACGGGCTCGGGCGGCTCCTCCGGCACCACGGGCGGCACCGGCCAGGGCGCGGGCACGGCGACCCAGCCCGGAGCGGCTCCGGGCGTCGCCCCGGCGCCGGGCCAGGCACCGGCCTCCGGCGCCTCGGCGGGGGCCGCACCCGGTGCGGCGCCCAGCGCGGGGGCGCCCGTGGCGGCGGGCGACGCGAACGGCGTACCGGTGGCGGGGGCCCCCGGCACCCGCACCGTCACCCAGCGGCACAAGGAGTGGCAGGTCTCCGGTCCGCTCGCCGGGACCGCCATCGGACTCGCGGTGCTCGCCCTCGGGCTGATCGTCGGGACCCGCCTCCTCGAGCGGCGTGCCGGCCGCGGCGCGCGGAAGGCGGCGACGTCGTGAACCTGCCCCTCATCCGCAAGCTGGCGACCGGCTTCCTGCTGCTGGACGTCGTGGTCATCGGGGCCGCGGCGGTCCAGGTCGAGAACGTCGTCGCGCAGACGACGAGCGACCAGACCGGCGAGCAGGGCCTCGACGCCGCGGGCGTGCCGGTGCCCGGTGGCGCCGGCGACCTGCCCGTCAACGTGATCCCGGACGCGGGCGGCGCACCGCTCGCCGTCCCGGCCGGCGGCGTCCCCCTCGCGGACGCACCGAGCCTGCCCACCCTGCCGACCGACGGGGGCGACGGCGAGCCGACCGCACCCACCTCGCCGGGGACCACCCCGGGCGGGAAGCCGGGCGGGAAGCCCACCACCGAACGCCCCGACGAGGGTGGCGTCGAGCCCGGCCGGAGCATCCCGCCCTGCCCGATCAAGCTCAGCGACACCCCGCAGACGGGTGGTCTCCAGTCGCTGGTGCCGTTCGCGAAGGCCTTCGGGCCGTTCTCGGCGGAGGCCTTCGCGCTGGCCTCGGCGTACCAGCCCGAGCTGCAGCTGCTCGGCCCGATCCTCGCGCAGTACCCCGGCATCGAGCCGGCGGTCGGCCCCGCCCTGAGCCCGCTCGTCGCGAGCCTCGGCACCCTGCTGTCGAGCGGCCTCGACGCGATCGCCCCGCTCTACGGTCCCTACCGCAAGCAGTTCATCGCGAGCGAGACCAAGCTCGCGGCGGCCCTGGCGCCGTACTCCCAGGCGCTCGCCTACAACCCGCTCGGCGGCTGCCTCGTCGAGCTGCAGAGCGCACTGCTGGCGGCGAGCAGGAGCGGGCTCCCGGGCGTGCCCAGCCCCACTGGCCTCGACCTGTCCGACCTCGGCCTCGGGGGCCTGCTGTGAGCCGGCGTACGGCGTGGCTGGCCCCGGCCCTGGTCGGGCTCCTGGTCTCGGGCTGCACCTTCTCCTCGGGCAGCACCACCGAGGTCACCGAGACCGGCCAGGAGGGCAGCGGCAGCACGACGTCGGGGTCCGCGGGCGGGTCCGCCGACCGCAAGCCCGAGCAGCCGACGCCGTCGGCACCGCACGTCTCGGCCCTGTGCGACCGGCTCACGGAGGTCTACCTGTCCGACATCGGTGACGCGAAGAGCGCGGACGCGCTCGTCACCGACTGGGTGAAGGTCACCGCCCAGGCACCGGCGTCGCTCAAGGACGACCTCAACGTCGTCGGGGCCTACCTGGTCGCGGCCGCCAAGAACGACTACGCGACCCTCAAGGGCGCCTCCGACCTGGTGGGCGAGGCGCTCGACCACGTGGACCGCTACGTCACCAAGGTCTGCCGCGCCTAGCGGCCCCACCGACGCCGGGACGCGCGAGAGCCCCCGACCCCGGACGGGGCGGGGGCTCTCGTCGTCAGGCAGCGACCTGCTGGCCCGACAGCTTCTTGTAGGTGTACGCCGTGCCGACGAGGGCGACCGGGATGGCCGCCAGCAGCCCGACGAAGCAGAGCAGCTCGCCGACGAAGATGATCACGACGGCGACGAGGTACCAGATCAGCGCCGAGCCGAGGTTGTTGCGGACCAGGTCGATGCTCGCCTTGATCGCGTCCACCGGCGCCAGCTTCTTGTCGACGACGAAGAACAGCGAGTACATCGACAGGAAGGCGAAGATGATGCCGGGGATGAAGCAGAGCAGGTAGCCCACGAACGTCCCGGCGCCGACCAGCAGGCTGGTGACCACGACGTTGCCGATATTCTCGAACTTGAAGACGCCGGCGGCAGTGAACGGCCGGCCCTCGGTGACGCCGAGCGCCTCACGGATGAGGCCGGCGCCGATCACCTGGGCGGCGATGAAGAACACCACACCGAGCACGGCGACGACGAGGAAGGTCAGCAGGAACGGCCAGCCGTCGTCGCAGTCGAGGTCGCCGGTCGCGTAGTTGACGCTGCAGCCGTCACCCGAGCTCGCCGGCACGATCGCGAGCACGTAGAGCAGTGAGAAGACCACCATGGCCGCGAAGATCGCCAGCGCGGCCAGGACCATTTGGCCCATGTTCTGCTGGAACTTGGTCCAGCCGTAGTTGACGGCCTGCCCGACCTCCCAGGGCGCGGTGTCACCCGGGCCGCCGTACGACGGGCCCGGCGGGCCGGGCGGCGGCGGGGGCGGCGGCGGTGCCGGTGGCTCGAAGTTGCTCATGTCGGTCTCCTCACCCTGCGGGACGGTCCCCCCTCGGAATGTGCTGCATCGTAGCGAGGTCCGGACCCGGCCGCGGGTCAAAAATCCGGTCGACTCAGCCGTAGGTGTCGCGCGGCCCCCGGCCGTCGCGGGTGCCGAGACGACCGTGCTTCCACGACGGTGCGTGCGGCCCGAGGACCTCGACCACCCGCACCGTGCCGTCGCCGAGCTCCTGGTTGAGCCGCTTGACCAGGCTCGGGGCGAGCAGCTTCAGCTCGGTGGCCCAGGCCGTGGAGTCGGTGCGCACCACCAGGGTGCCCTCGACGAGGGTCTCCGGCGTCGAGTGGGCGCCGATCTCGCCACCGACGATCTCGGTCCAGCGCGCGAACACCCCGCGCACCTGGAGGTCCAGGCCCCAGCCGCGCTCGCCGACGAGCCGGTCGACCTCCGAGCCGAGGCCCTGCGGGTCGCGACCGTCGGGGCGGGCACCACTGAGCTGCGGCTCGCCCGGGCGACCCCGCGAGCCGCCGCGGCCGGAGGTGAACCGGCCAGTCCCGGTCGCGCTGCCCGTGCGGGGCAGCCGGCGGCGGGCCGGTGTGGTCGCGGACCCGGCGGCGCCGAGGGTCTGCGCGCGGGCCAGGTCGAGCCCGTCGGGGCGGTGCTCCTCCGACTCCTCGTCCGAGTCCCCGTCCGGCTTGGCGGTGGGCGTGTCGTCCTCCGGCTCAGCCACGGGTCACCTCCCCGCCGGCGACGTGGAAGGTCGCTCCCCGCAACGCGTCCGGCACGTCGGCCGCGACCGCCGCCGTCACCAGCACCTGCTCGGCGCCGGCCACCAGCGCGGCCAGCTGCTCGCGCCGGTCCGCGTCGAGCTCGGCGAAGACGTCGTCGAGGATCAGGATCGGGTCGTCGCCGTCGGCCCGCAGCAGGTCGTACGACGCCAGCCGCAGCGCCAGCGCGAAGGACCACGACTCCCCGTGGCTCGCGTAGCCCTTCACCGGCAGCCGCTGCTCGTCGCCGGGGCCGAGGGTGAGCACGAGGTCGTCGCGGTGCGGGCCGACCAGGGTCACCCCGCGCTGGATCTCGTCCCCCTGGCGCCGGGCCAGCTCCTCGCGGAAGGCCGCGCGGCGGTCCTCGCCCTCCGGCACGGTGGCGCTGTAGGCGATCCGGGCATCGTCCCGGCTGGCCCCGCGGGCGACCGCCTCGTAGGCCTTGCCGAGGTACGGCGCCAGGTCGCGCGTCAGCGCCTCGCGGGCCTCGAGCAGCTCGGTCCCGGTCGCGACCAGGTGGTCGTCCCAGACCGCCAGCGTCGCGAGCGCACCCTCGCGGGCGGACCCGCGGGCGGCGTACATCGTCTTGAGAAGCGTGTTGCGCTGGCGCAGCACCCGCTCGTGGTCGCTGATCAGGCCGGCGTAGCGCGGGGTCCGCAGCACCAGCAGGTCGTCGAGGAAGCGACGCCGCTGCGCGGGGTCGCCCTTGACCAGCGCCAGGTCCTCGGGGCTGAACACCACCGTGCGCACCAGGCCGGCGAGCTCGCGGGCGCGCGGCAGCGGCGAGCGGTTGACCCGGGCTCGGTTCGCGCGCCCCGGGTTCAGCTCGACCTCGAGCACGGCGGTGCGCCCGTCGCGGACCACCGCGGCACGCACGATCGCCTGGTCGGCGCCGGCCCGGATGAGCGGGGCGTCGGTGGCGACCCGGTGCGAGGAGAGCCGGGACAGGTAGTCCACCGCCTCGACCAGGTTCGTCTTGCCCTGCCCGTTGCTCCCGACGAAGGCCGTCACGCCCGGTTCGAGCGCGACGTCCACGTCGGCGTACGACCGGAAGTCGTGGAGGGTCAGGTGGGCGACGTGCACCGCACCATCATCCCTCGCCCGTCCCGCGCATCAGGCCGGGTTGGCCTCCCCGCCCGGAGGCGGGTCGGTGTGCACGGCGTGCCCGCCGAACTGGTTGCGCATCGCCGCGATCGCCTTCATCGCCGGGCTGTCCTCCTGGCGGGAGGTGAAGCGGGCGAACAGCGAGGCCGCGATGACGTGCATCGGCACGGCGTTGTCGATCGCCGCCTGCACGGTCCACCGGCCCTCGCCGGAGTCGTCGGCGTACCCGCGCAGCTTGTCGAGGTGCTCGTCGGCGTCGATCGCCTCGGTGAGCAGGTCCAGCAGCCACGAGCGGATGACCGTGCCGTAGCGCCACGACTCGAAGATCGCGGGCACGTTCTCGACGATGTCGACCTTCTCGAGCAGCTCCCAGCCCTCGGCGTAGGCCTGCATCATGGCGTACTCGATGCCGTTGTGGACCATCTTGGCGAAGTGCCCGGCGCCCGGCGTCGGGCCGGCGTGGACCGCCCCGCCCTCCTCGGGCTTGAGCGCGTCGAAGGCGGGCTGCACCTTGGCGATGTCCTCGACCGCGCCGCCGTACATCAGCGCGTAGCCGTTCTCCAGGCCCCACACCCCGCCGGAGACACCGCAGTCGACGAAGCCGATGCCCTTCTCGGCGAGCGAGGCGGCGTTGACGGCGTCGTCGGTGTACTTGGAGTTGCCGCCGTCGACGACCAGGTCACCCTCGCTGAGGAGCTCCTTGAGCTCGGCGATAGTGGAGCGTGTGGGGTCGCCGGCGGGCACCATGACCCACACGACCTTGGGCGCGGGCAGGGCCTCGACCATCGCGGCGAGGCTGTCGACGTCCGCGAGGTCGGGGTTGCGGTCGTAGCCGACGACCGTGATCCCGGCATCGCGCAGCCGGGTGCGCATGTTGCCACCCATCTTGCCGAGTCCGACCAGTCCGATGTGCATGCGGTGCATTCCCTTCGGTGTGGTGGTGGGTGTCGCGTGCCGGGTCAGCTCAACAGCCGCCTCGGCATGAGCAGGTAGCGGAACGAGCTGCCGTCCTCGCTGTCCTCCGCGTCGGTGCCACTGATGACGACCGGCTTGGAGGCCTGGGTGAAGGCCAGCTCGACGACCGCCTGGTCGATCGCGCCGAGCCCGTCGAGCAGGAAGCTCGGGTTGAACCCGGTGACCAGGTCCTCGCCCTCGATCTGCGCGGCCACCGACTCCGACGCCTGGGCGTCGTCACCGGAGCCGGCGTCGAGGATGAGGGCGCCGTCACGGAAGCTCAGCTGGACCGCGGTGTTGCGGTCCGCGACGAGCGAGACGCGCTTGACCGACTCGATCAGCTCGGCCCGGTCGATCTTGGCGACCGTGAGCTTCTCGCTCGGGAACAGGCTGCGGACCTTGGGGAACTCGCCGTCGAGCAGCCGGGTCGTGGTGCGTCGTACGCCGCCCGGGCCGGTGCCCTCGAAGCCGATGATCCCGTCGCCCGAGCCCGAGGCGGACAGCGCGATGGTGACCTCGGGGCCGGCGGTCAGCGACTTCGCGGTGTCGCCGAGCACCTTGGCGGGCACCAGCGCGGCGACGGTGGCGTCGGGCGTGCCGGGGTTCCAGGTCAGCTCCCGCTGGGAGAGCCGGAAGCGGTCGGTGGCGAGCAGGGCGATGGTGTCGCCCTCGATCTCGATCCGGACGCCGGTCAGGACGGGGAGCATGTCGTCGCGGCCGGCGGCGGTGACCGCCTGGGCCACGGCGTGGGCGAAGGCGTCGCTCGGCACGGTGCCCGTGGCGGCCGGCATCTCCGGGATGCTCGGGTAGTCCTCGACCGGCATGGTCTGCAGCGAGAAGCGCGAGGAGCCGCAGGTCAGCGAGACCCGGGCGCCGTCGAGGGTCAGCTCGACGGGCTTGTTCGGCAGGCTGCGGCAGATGTCGGCGAGCAGGCGGCCGCTGACCAGGGCCTTGCCCTCGTCGTGCACCTCGGCCGACAAGGTCGCCCGGGCGGAGGTCTCGTAGTCGAACGTCGAGAGCACCAGGCCCTCGTCGCTGGCCTCGATCAGCAGGCCGGCGAGCACCGGGGCGCTCGGGCGGACCGGCAGGCTGCGCGCAGCCCAGGCGACGGCGTCGGCGAGGACGTCGCGCTCGACTCGGAACTTCACGTTCGTCGTACCTCATCACTCGGTGTCGGGTCCGTGCGGAGACGGACCGCGCAGCTGCGGTCGGTTGGAGTTGCATCCTGCCACGACCGTCCTGAGCGTGACACTGCCTGTCGGGCACTCGGAGGGCGGGGTGGGATGTCGTTCCACAGGTCGAGGGCCGGGAGGAGTTCCACGAGCGATCGATCCATGGGTAGGTACGGAGTGGTCATAGCGTCGGTGGAAACTGTGGAGAACCGGCGTCCGCGCAGGTCAGCGGCCGATCCGACGGTGGATGAGCGCTGTGGACGACTGGGGACGGACGGGGTCCGGGTGGGGACGGCCGGCCGGGTGTGGAGGGCCGTCCCGGCGCCTCCACGGAATCCTCCCCGTGTAGTTCTCACAATTCCGGGTGAGTTCTCCACAGGGCCGGACGACACGTTCTCAGCCCTGGCGGGCCTGCATCTTCACCCGGTTGGTGAGCTCGCTGACCTGGTTGAAGACCGCACGGCGCTCCCCGAGCAGCTGGTTGATCTTGCGCTCGGCGTACATCACCGTGGTGTGGTCGCGGTTGCCGAACTGCGCGCCGATCTTCGGCAGCGACAGGCCGGTGAGCTCGCGGCACAGGTACATCGCGATCTGCCGGGCCATCACCAGGTGCCGTCCGCGGCTGGGACCGGTCAGCTCCTCGATCGTCAGCCCGAAGTACGCCGCGGTCTGAGCGATGATCAGCGGCGCGGTGATCTCGGGCTCGCCACCGTCGGGGATGAGGTCCTTGAGCACGATCTCGGCCAGCGTCATGTCGACGTCCTGGCGGTTGAGGTTGGCGAAGGCGGTCACCCGGATGAGGGCGCCCTCGAGCTCGCGGATGTTGGTCTGGATCTTCGAGGCGATGAACTCCAGCACGTCCGAGGGCGCGGTGAGCCGGTCCATCGCGGCCTTCTTGCGCAGGATCGCGATCCGGGTCTCGAGGTCCGGCGGCTGCACGTCGGTGATCAGGCCCCACTCGAACCGGTTGCGCAGCCGGTCCTCGAGCGCCTCCAGGCGCTTCGGCGGGCGGTCGGAGGTCAGCACGATCTGCTTGTTGGCGTTGTGCAGCGTGTTGAAGGTGTGGAAGAACTCCTCCTGGGTCTGGGTCTTGCCCTCCAGGAACTGGATGTCGTCGATCAGCAGCACGTCGACGTCGCGGTACTTCCGCTTGAACCGGTCCTGCCGGTCGTCGCGGATCGCGTTGATGAACTCGTTGGTGAACTCCTCGCTGGAGACGTAGCGCACCTTGGAGCCGGCGTAGATCGTGCGCACGTAGTGGCCGATCGCGTGCAGCAGGTGGGTCTTGCCCAGCCCGGACTCGCCGTAGACGAGGAGCGGGTTGTAGCTCTTGCCCGGCGCCTCGCTCACCGCGACGGCGGCGGCGTGGGGGAACCGGTTCGAGGAGCCGATGACGAAGGTCTCGAAGGTGTACTTCGGGTTCAGCCGGGACTCGCCGCTCGTGGCCGGCGGGGTGCTCGGGCTGGGGAGCACGGCGGGGCGGTCGCCCGCGTCGTAGCCCGCGTCGAAGGCGGGGGCGCTCGAGCGCGGGGCGTCGAAGGTCGACGTGTCGACCTGGAGACTTGTCGACAAATCGACCTGCGGCTCGGTGGGTGCGTCGTCGTACCCCGGGCCCTCGAAGGCGGGCTCGTGGTGCAGCGAGCTGTCCACGGTCACCGCGAGCTGGACCTCGTGGCCGAAGCGCTCGGTGAGCACGTCCTCGAGCTGGCTGCGCAGACGGCCCTCCAGGCGCTTGCGGGTGAAGTCGTCGGGGACGGCGACGATCGCGGTCGTGCCGTGCAGGGTCACCGGCTTGCTCGACTGCAGCCAGGCGCGCTGGTGGGCCTGGAGGTCGCCGACGACGGCGGACCACTCCCGCTCGAGACGCGCGGTCGCGCTGTCGGGGGTGGCGTCGTTCGGGGGCTGATCGGGGTTGCCGGTCACGCCTCACACCTCTCGCTGTCGTGGGACGGTTCTGGTCCACAAGTTTGTCCACAGGTTGTGAACAATTGCATCATCGGGGCCGACGATGCCTGGCCGAGGCCGTCCGGAACGCCCACGAACGCAGTGTTTCCGCAGGTCAGAGCCATCGTCGCGAAGGACGGCGGGACGGACGACGACGGACGGCGTCGGGATGCTTCGAGACCGGCGGGGAAACCCGGATCGGTCGAACCTAACCGCCGGGGTGGGGGTCGATCAACCCGCTATCCACAGGTTTTGCGCAGCACCGTGGAAAGAGAGGGACAGATCGCGCGCGCTCGCGCGAGGGCGGCGCCGGTTTGACCCCCGATCCGGCCTGCGCGTACCGTTGATTGGTCAACCGGAGTCGACCGGTGCCGCATGTCCACGAAGTCTCCCGATCCCGGGCGCTCGTGGCTGCGCGGTGGCGGCCGACATGCCTCACGGCTCCTGATCGGAGCCGCTCGCAGGCGGCCGGCGGACCCTTCCCGATCTTCGCACCTGAGAGGCCGATTCGTGAGCAAGCGGACGTACCAGCCCAACAACCGTCGTCGCCACAAGGTGCACGGTTTCCGACTGCGGATGCGCACCCGTGCGGGTCGCTCCATCCTGGCGAACCGTCGCCGGAAGGGCCGCTCGAGCCTCTCCGTCTGAGGCCGGGCAGGCGTCCGGGGGTGTCCGCGCCGCGGAACCCGCGGGACTGAGCGATGCTCGACGCCGGCCACCGGCTGCGTGACCCGGAAGGATTCCGGGCCGCCAGCCGGCGAGGCCATCGGGCCGGTTCCCGCACGGTCGTCACGCACCTGTTGCTCCCTGAGGAGCAACAGGTCGCTGGCATGCCCGGGCCCGCGCAGGTGGGCTTCGTCGTGAGCAAGGCCGTCGGCACCGCCGTCGTGCGCAACCGCGTCAAGCGGCGGCTGCGGCACGCGGTGCGGCAGCGGATCGAGGACGTGCCCCCGGGCTCGCTGCTCGTGGTCCGCGCCCAGGCGGCCGCCGCCGGATCGTCGTACCCGGAACTGGTGGCGGACCTCGACCGTTGTCTCCAACGTGTCGGAGTGCCCGGCGCCCGACCCGACCAGCCCCTGACGGAGGCGCCATGAAGTGGCTGCTCATCGGACTGGTGCGTGGCTACCAGCTCACGATCAGCCCGCTGCTCGGCCCCACCTGCCGCTACTACCCGTCCTGCTCGGCGTACGCCGTCGAGGCGCTGCGCGTCCACGGTGCCCTCAAGGGGACCTGGCTGGCCGGCCGGCGCCTGCTGCGCTGCCACCCCTGGTCCCCCGGCGGCGTCGACCACGTGCCGCCCCGGCGCGGGCACGCGCACCAACCCGTTCTCCTGCCGGCGACCGCCGGCGGTTCCGACTCCCAGCAAGGAGCCTGACTCGTGGGTTTCATCGGCGACATCGGTCACTTCATCATGGTGCCGCTGTACTACATCATCTCGGCGGTGCTCCTCGGCTGGCACAAGCTCTTCACGGTGCTGGGCCTCGACCCGGCCGGCGGCCTCTCCTGGGCGCTGTCGATCATCGGCCTGACGCTGGTCATCCGGGCCGCGCTGATCCCGCTGTTCGTCAAGCAGATCAAGTCCAGCCGCAACATGCAGCTGCTGCAGCCCAAGGTGAAGGAGCTGCAGAAGAAGTACGGCCACGACCGGCAGAAGCTGGCCGAGGAGACGATGAAGCTGTACAAGGACGCGGGCACCAACCCGTTCGCCTCGTGCCTGCCGATCCTGCTTCAGATGCCGATCTTCTTCGCGCTCTTCCGCCTGCTCTCCGGTGCGGCCAAGAGCGACAAGGCGCACGGCTTCCTCACCAAGGAGAAGGCCCACCAGTTCGGGGAGTCGAAGATCTTCGGCAACCTGCCGATCAACGGCAACTTCTGGGCCTCGCGCACCTGGGGCGAGGACCCGCACGCCCTCGTCATGGTCGTCGCGGCCGTGCTGGTGCTGGCGATGACCGCCACCACCTTCATCACCCAGCGCCAGCTGATGGCCAAGAACATGCCGGCCGAGGCGATGAGTGGTCCGTACGCCCAGCAGCAGAAGATGCTGCTCTACATCCTGCCCGTGGCCTTCGGCCTCGGTGGCATCGCGTTCCCGATCGGTGTGCTCCTGTACTGGACCACCTCGAACCTGTGGACGATGGGCCAGCAGTTCTACGTCATCCGCAACAACCCCGCCCCCGGCACGCCGGCCTTCAAGGCCAAGCAGGACCGGGACAAGGCGAAGGCGCAGCGCCACGGCGCGACGGTGACCGAGGAGTCGACCGAGACCGGTACGACGACCGCCACCGAGGTGCGTCCCAGCACCCGCCAGCAGCCGAAGCGCCAGACCCGTGCCCAGCGCACGAAGGGCGCCACCACCCCCAAGAACAACCCGAACGGCCGGTCCTCCGGTCCCGAGGGCAAGACCGGACCCAGCAAGGGAGAGCAGAAGTGAGCGCCGAGACCGAGACCGAGGTCGTTGACCAGGCTGAGCAGGACGTCGAGCAGGACCTCGATCAGGACGTCGACGAGACCACCGAGGACGCCCCCGCCGGCGACAGCGCCTCGGCGGAGAGCGACCGCGTGGCGCGCCTGGAGCAGGAGGGCGACATCGCCGCCGACTACCTCGAGGAGCTCCTCGACATCGCCGACCTGGACGGCGACCTGGACATCGACGTGGAGGCCGACCGGGCCGCCGTGTCCATCGTGGGCGCCGAGCTGAGCCAGCTCGTCGGTCAGGACGGCAAGGTGCTCGAGGCGCTGCAGGAGCTGACCCGGCTGGCGGTCTACCGCGAGACCGGTGAGCGCTCGCGGCTGATGCTCGACGTGTCCGGCTACCGCGCCGACAAGCGCTCGCGGCTCACCCAGCTCGGCACGGAGACGGCGGCCAAGGTCGCGGAGTCCGGCGAGCCGGTCTCCCTCGAGGCGATGTCGCCGTTCGAGCGCAAGATCGTCCACGACGCCGTCGCGGCCGCCGGCCTGCGTTCGGAGTCGGCCGGGGTGGAGCCGCGACGCTACGTCGTCGTCCTGCCCGCGGACGCCTGAGCGTCGTCCCCGCTCGACGTTTCACGTGAAACAAGACGAACCCAGCACGCCCCCGGCGTCCCCGGATCCTGTGGATCCGGCGGACCCGGGGGTCGTTGCTGAGGGCAGCAGCCCGCTGCCCCCTCCCCCGCCGGCCGTGGCCGCGCTGTTCCCCGAGGACCGGGTCGACGCAGCCGTCGCGTACGCCGAGCGACTGGCCACGGACGGCGTCGTCCGCGGCCTCATCGGACCCCGCGAGGCGCCCCGGCTCTGGGAGCGCCACGTCCTCAACTGTGCCCTGCTGGCCCCCGCCCTCCCCGAGGGTGCGCGCGTGGCCGACATCGGGTCCGGAGCGGGCCTCCCCGGCCTCGTGCTGGCCATCGCCCGCCCCGACGTGACCATCACCCTGATCGAGCCGCTGCTGCGCCGGACGACCTTCCTCGAGGAGACCGTCGACGCGCTGGGCCTCACCAACGTGGTGGTGGTCCGCGGGCGTGCCGACGCACTGCACGGCACGGCCGACTTCGACGTCGTCACCTCGCGGGCCGTCGCGCCCCTGGACCGGCTGCTGGAGTGGTCGATGCCGCTCGTGGCCCCCGACGGTGTGCTGCTGGCGATGAAGGGCAGCTCCGCGGCGGACGAGATCGCGGCAGCAGGCTCCGTGCTCGCCCGGCTCGGCTGCTCGGATCCGGTGGTGGAGAGCCTGGGCGGTGATCCGGACGCCGACGAGACGACGGAGTCCGGCGTCCGTCCGATCCGCATCGTGCGGGTGACCTGGGCCGACCCGGCCCGCGTATCGTTGCCGTCCCGGCCACAGCGAGGTCCTCGGGGACCACGCCCTTCCCGTGGCCGGAGCAAGAGGAGGAAGTCGTGAGCGACCCAACGGCCCCGGACGGGTTTTCCACCGACGCACCGGGGGGTGCTGAGCGTGAGTATCCACATACGGGCCCGAGTTATCCACAGGGCGCCTCTTCGGGGGATACGACCGCCTCGGCTGATGTTTCACGTGAAACGCGCGGCCCGGCGGTGCTGACGGCGGCCCAGCTGGCCGAGCAGAACACCGGCTTCGACGACGACCTCACTCCCCTGGCCCGCGCTGCGCAGGCGACCGTCATGGTCCGCGCCGGCATCCCGCAGGAGCAGCTCGGCCGTCCCTCGGAGACCCGCGTCTTCGTGGTGGCCAACCAGAAGGGCGGCGTCGGCAAGACCACGTCCACGGTCAACCTCGCAGCCGCGCTGACCCAGCTCGGGCAGCGGGTGCTGGTCATCGACCTCGACCCGCAGGGCAACGCCTCGACGGCGCTCAACATCGAGCACCGGCAGGGCACCCCCTCGACGTACGAGCTGCTGGTGGACGGCGTCGCGATCGTCGACCTCGCGCAGCCCTGCCCCGACGCGGCCGGCCTGTGGGTGGTCCCGGCGACCATCGACCTCGCGGGTGCGGAGATCGAGCTGGTGAGCGTCGTGGCGCGCGAGCAGCGGCTCAAGAAGGCGCTCGACGCCCACCCGCGGATCGGCACGGCCGAGACCGCCGGGGAGGACCGCTTCGACTACGTCTTCATCGACTGCCCGCCCTCGCTGGGCCTGCTGACCCTCAACGCCCTCGTGGCGGGCGCGGAGATGCTGATCCCGATCCAGGCGGAGTACTACGCCCTGGAGGGGCTCGGCCAGCTCCTCGCCACGGTCGACATGGTCCGCGCGCATCTCAACCCTGAGCTCGCGGTGTCGACCATCGTCCTCACCATGTACGACGCCCGCACCCGGCTCGCCGCCGGCGTGGCCTCCGAGGTGCGCGAGCACTTCGGTGACCAGGTGCTGAAGACGGCGATCCCGCGCTCGGTGCGGGTCTCGGAGGCGCCGTCGTACGGCCAGACGGTGATGACCTACGATCCCGGTTCACCCGGCGCGCTCAGCTACCTGGAGGCGGCGCGCGAGATCGTCACCCGAGGGAGCCTGTCGTGAACGCTGGAGCACCCCGCCGCGGCCTCGGACGCGGCCTCGGATCCCTGATTCCGACGACTCCGCCGGCCGCTGCTCCGACGCCCGGATCCGCCCCGGCGACGGACGTCGTTGTCAACCCGGACGCCCAGAATTCGGACCTTTCCGCAGGAGCGCCTCCCAGCGGGTCGGCGGACCTGGGGTCCACCGGTGCGGTACCAGGCGCTCAGATCGAAGATTCGGGTCTGGCGCCGGTCGAGGGCGCCTTCTTCGCCGAGCTGCCCGTCGAGCAGATCCGGCCGAACGCGGTCAACCCGCGCACCGTCTTCGACGAGGACGCGATGGCCGAGCTGGTCCACTCGATCAAGGAGATCGGCCTCCTGCAGCCCGTCGTGGTCCGCAAGACGGCCCCCGACGCCTACGAGCTGGTCATGGGCGAGCGCCGTTGGCGCGCCACCCAGGCCGCCGGCCTCACCACGATCCCCGCGATCGTGCGCGAGACCGATGACACCGACATGCTCCGGGACGCCCTCCTGGAGAACCTCCACCGCAGCAACCTCAACCCGCTCGAGGAGGCCGCGGCCTACCAGCAGCTGCTCGAGGACTTCGCCTGCACCCACGACGAGCTCGCCCAGCGGATCGGGCGCTCCCGCCCGCAGATCAGCAACACGCTGCGGCTCCTCAAGCTCTCCCCCGCCGTGCAGCGCCGGGTGGCGGCGGGCGTGCTGTCCGCGGGGCACGCGCGTGCCCTGCTCGGCGTACCGGACGCGGAGCTGCAGGACCGCCTCGCCCAGCGGGTCGTCGCCGAGGGCATCTCGGTGCGCGGCCTGGAGGAGATCGTGGCCGTCGGCGAGGTCGGCGGTACGACGCGCCGCCCGACCCGCGCCAAGCCCAAGGCGCCGGGCCTGTCCGAGCTCTCCGAGCGCTTGGGCGACCGGCTGGAGACGCGGGTGAAGATCGACCTGGGCAAGGCCAAGGGGAAGATCAGCATCGAGTTCGCCAACACCGGTGACCTGCAGCGCATCGTGGACCTGATCGATCCGCGCAACCGGGACGACCGCGTCATCTGAGGTCGCTTTGTCGATGTGGCGACATGTCGACAATGGCGTAACTCGATGTTTCACGGGAAACCAGTGGTGAGACACGTCGAGACAAGGCGCTCGCGGCACGCGATGCTGAGCGCATGATCGACCGGAGCGACCTCGTACAGAGCCTGCGGGGCGGGGCGCCGCTGATCGTCGGCGACGGTTCGCTCCCGCCGCCCGGCCCCTCGACGGCGGAGATGACCGACAACCACGTTCTCGACGCGGACCTTCTGCGGAGCGTCCTCGTCGAGGTCGCCAGCGGTTCGCTCGCAAGCATCGACCCTCGCGGGCTCCGCCTCCAGGGCGTGGCGATCCGAGGGAACCTGGACCTGGGATTGCTCCGCATCCCGCACAGCCTCCACTTCCTACACTGCCGCTTCGAAGGTTGTGTCCTCATGCCCGAGACCCACGTCCGTGGCTGGCTGCGCTTCCCGGGATGCCATGTCGACGGCGTCGACCACGACGGCTGGAGCATCTTCGCCGAGTTCCTCCAGGTGGAGAGCAGTCTCGACCTGGATCAAGACTTCGTCAGCCAGGGCGCTCTCGCGCTGTCAGGCGCGCGCGTCGGTGGCCAGCTGACGATGACCGATGCCCAGGTGCGCGGCACGGATGCCGACGGGCTGAGCATCGAGGCGACGCACGTCGAGGTCGGGAGCGGGACCTTCTTGAGTGCCATCGACACCGAGGGCGCCGTGGCGCTGTCGTCGTCGCGATTGAAGGGGCAACTGGTGCTGAGAGGCGCGCGGCTCGGCGGCGCCAACAGCGAGGGCTGGAGCCTCGTGGCCCAGAATCTGGATGTCGACAGCGATGCGTTCCTCGATGACGGCTTCGACGCCGCCGGTGCCATCACGATGCACGGCGCGCGCATCGGAGGTCAGCTCAGCATGGAGCGTGCGCGTATCCGCGGCCGGGACTCAACGGGTGGAGCTTCGATGGACAAGCCCTTCGCGCCGACAGCGACGTGGGTCTGCGCTGTGGGTTCGAGTGTCACAGTGCCGTGACGCTGCACAGCGCGCACATCAAGGGGCAGCTCGCCATGGACGGGGCCCGGATCAACGGCTCCGTGAAAGGGACCAGCCTTGTCGCCCAGGGATTGCGGGCAGAGAGCGACGTCATCCTGCGCCACGGCTTCCAGACAGCAGGCACCGTGAGTCTGGAGGGTGCCGAGGTCGCGGGCGAGCTCACGCTGCAGGGCGCTCGACTGGGTGCACCCCCTGCCGGTTTCAGCCTGGACGCACGGAACCTCCGGGCCGACGGCGATGTCATCATCGGGTCCCGCACGGCGCTGATCGGCCCGATCCGCTTCGCCGGCGCGCACATCGGCCGACTCTCCCTACCCTCGACGGGCGAACTCCCCGCTCTCGCCTCCGCTGCCGGGTGGCAGCTCGGGGACCTGTGGGGTGGACCGCGCACCAACCGACGCCTGGCCGCGCAGTGGCTGGACACGCAGACATCGACCCAGCCTTGGCAGGAGGTGGCCGCACTCTACGAGCGGATCGGGCAGCCGGCCGACGCCCGCTGGATCAGGTACCGGTCCGCCGTCCGATCCACACGAAGCGGGCCGCCGTCGAGCCGGATCGGCCGGTGGGTGTCATGGGCGACGACTGGGCACGGATACTACGCAGCACCGCTGACCGTAGGGTGGCTGTTGGGGATCTTCCTTGTGGCGTGGGCCGTGACCGGCCTGAACGCCGGTGCCTTCACCACGGGGACCACCCCCACGATTCGGCAGGCCATCGTCGCGGAGCACCAGGCGAACGGCATCACGACGCCGCCGCCTGTGCCGGGACGGGTCCCGGCGAGGGACTGGAACGAGACGTGGGACGCTCCGGAGTTCCAGCCGTGGACCTACGCCCTCGCGACGGCCGTCCCGACGACCAGCAGCGCAGCCAGCCAGCCATGGACTCCGGGCGCCGGGGGCGTCGGCGTGGTGCTCGCTGCGCTCCGTGCGGCCTCGTGGATCTTCACCGCGCTCTTCCTCGCCGGCATCACCGGCCTGCTGCGGAAGCAGACGTAGGGCCAGGCAATGCCGACTTGTCGACAAACCTACAAGACGACATGACGATATATCGGTAAGATCGGCTGTCACGGTCCTGTGATGCTGGTGCCGCCCTCGTGTGAGGACGCCCGCCGAGGCTACGGTCGTCGGCGAACGTCGCCGACGAGCGAACGACAGGATCTCCCCATGAACGTGACCCTTCCCCGCCACCTCGCCGCCTTCGCCGGCGGAGCCGTGCTCCTCGTGGGCGGCCTCGCCGCGTGCGGCATCGAGGACACGAGCCCGGTCGCGGCCCACCCGGACCCGCAGGCGTCCACGGACACCGACATCGACGCGCGGGGGCCGGTGACCTACCTGCTCGACTGCGTCGGGGAGCCGGTGCAGAAGCCGACGTCGTACACCGTCGCCTGCGCCGACGACAACCAGAGCCTGGTGGACCTGCGGTGGTCCGACTGGGGAGCCGACGAGGCCACCGCCACCGGGGTCGTGGTGGCCAACGACTGCGACCCGAGCTGTGCCGAGGGCAGCGACGTGCGCGCCGACGTGCGGGTGGTGGCCGGCGACATCGTCGACGGGGAGGCGTCCGCGACGTACGGCACGCTCACCATCACCGTCACCGGCGACGTCCCCGAGGGCATGGCCCCCGAGCAGGAGATCACCCTGCGGACGGTCGACCCGGTCGACCCGGAGATGGGTCCGGGCGCCTGAAGGTCACGGTGACCTCCGCTCCCCCGTCCTCGGGGTTGCGCAGGGCGACGTGGGCGCCCATCACCCGGGCCTGACCCTGCACGATGGTCAGCCCGAGACCGCTGCCGCGCCCGGTGCTGTGGAACCGGATCGCGCCGCGCTCGAGCAGGGCGGGCGGGAACCCCTCCCCCCGGTCCCTTACGACGAGCGCGGGCCCCTCGACCGTCACCGACACCTCCCCGCCGCCGTGCCGCTCGGCGTTGGCGACGAGGTTAGTGACGATCCGCTCGACCCGGCGCGGGTCGACCAGCACCTCCGCGTCGCGGACGACGTCGGCGGACGGGACGAGGGCGGAGAGCGGGACGCGGGTGAGGGCGACCTCCTCCGTCCCGCTCTCCAGGCGGGCCACCTCCAGCAGGTCCTCGACGAGCCGCCGCAGCCGGTCGACGAGCCGGCGGACCAGGTCCGTGGGCTCGCCGGGCGGGAGCAGCTCGGCCGCACTGACCAGGCCGGCCACCGGGGTGCGCAGCTCGTGGGCGACGTCCGCGGAGAACGCCTGCTCGGCACGCAGGCGGTCGTCGAGGGCGGTGGCCATCTCGTCGACGGCGCGACCGAGGGCGGCGACCTCGTCGCGTCCGCCGACCGCGAGCCGGGCGTCCCCGCCGGCGGAGACCACCGCGGCGGCGCCGGCCGCGCGGCGCAGGCGCCGGCTCAGCCCGGTGGCGACGACGAACCCGAGCAGCCCGGTGAGAGGCAGGGCCGCCGCGGCCGCCACCAGCATCTGGCGTCGCAGGTCGGCCCGTGCGGAGCGGATCGGGGCGTCGGAGACGGACAGGCTGGCGAGCCGGCCGCCGTCGAGGCGGCGGGCCGCCCACATCCGGCCGCCGGTGTAGAGCGTGGCGGAGCCGTCGTCCAGGGAGGAGAGCGCCTCCGGCACGTCGTCGCCGTCGATGACCAGGCCGTAGCGCAGGGTGGAGCGCGGCTGCTCCCAGACCAGGATGCCCGCGTCGAGGCGGGTGAGCGCCTCGGTCCGCAGCCGCTCACGGGCGTCGGTCGCGGCCAGGTGGTCCACGACGAGGCCGACGCCGAGCAGGGTCGCGAGGGTGGCGCCGACCACCGCGACGGTGATCCGGGTGCGCAGCGAGTGCCGCCAGGTCACCGGCGCGCCATCTTGTAGCCCGCCCCGCGCACCGTGGTGACCTCCTCGGCGCCGATCTTGGCGCGCAGCCGCTGCACCGTCACGTCCACGACCCGTGCGTCGCCCCAGTGCGCGCCCTCCCACACCAGGTCGAGCAGCTGGGAGCGGCTCAGCACGATGCCGACGTTGTCCAGGAAGGCCGCCAGCAGCCGGAACTCCGTCGCCGACAGGTCCACCGGTACGCCGTCGCGCTGGACGGTCATCCCGTCGACGTCGACGACCAGCGCGCCGTGCACGACCTCCCGGGTGGTGGCCGCGCTGCCCGCCCGTCGGCGCAGCAGCGCCCGCAGGCGCGCCTCCAGCACGTCGCCGTCGAACGGCTTGACGACGTAGTCGTCGGCGCCCGCCTCGAAGCCCACCACCTGGTCGCGGGGCAGGTCGCGTGCGGTGAGCAGGAGCACCGGGGTGTCGCCGTCGGCGCGGATCCGCTCGGTCAGCCGCAGCCCGTCCAGGCGCGGCAGCACCACGTCGACGACGGCGAGGTCCACCGCCCGCGCCCGGTACGACGCCCAGCCGGCCTCGCCGTCCGCGGCCGTGACCACGTCGAAGCCGCGCGCCTCGAGGACCAGCCGCGTCGTCGTACGCAGGTCGTCGTCGTCCTCGACGAGCAGCACCAGCGGACGGTCCACGGGATCAGTCCCTCACGCGTCGCGGTCCTCGGCCGCCTTCGCGGCACGCTTGGCGGCCCGCTCCCGCAGCTCGGCCTTGTCCATCTCGTCGGCCTTCTCGGGGGTGGGTGCACCGCCGCCGAAGCGCGCCGGGGTCCACCAGGAGCCGGGGGCCTTCTCGGCCTCGGGGTACTCCGCGATGACCTCGTCGAGCATCCGCTTCATCGCCTCGCGCAGCGCCTCGGTCTCGGCGGCGATGTCCTCGCCGGTGGGGTACAGCGGCTCGCCGACCTTGACGATGATCGTCTTGGGCGAGCGGGAGAAGTCCTTGGGGTGGTCCTTGGTCATCAGCCGGTGCGCGCCCCACACGATGACCGGGATCAACGGCACGCCCGCGTCGGCGGCGATCCGGGCGGCGCCCGACTTGAGCTCCTTGATCTCGAAGGAGCGGGAGATGGTCGCCTCGGGGTAGATCCCGACGACCTCGCCGGCCTTGAGGTAGGCCAGCGCGTCCTTCATCGACTGCACGCCGGAGGCGCGGTCGACGCGGATGTGGTGGAAGGAGCGCAGCAGGTGACCGACGCCGGGGGCGTCCATCATCTCCTTCTTGATCATGAACCGGACCAGGCGCTTGCGGGGTTCCGCGCCGGCGCCGGCGTAGATGAAGTCGACGTAGCCGGTGTGGTTGATCGCGAGCAGCGCACCGCCCTTGCGCGGCACCGACTCTGAGCCGGACACCACCACCCGCTGGCGCATCAGCTTGAAGAGGATCTTGGCGGTGACGATGACGGGCGGGTACGTGATGTCGAGCACCGCTGGAGTCTGACAGCCCAACCTGAGAGAGCGCGACTGCGGCTCGCGCAGAACGGAGGCGGGGAACTACTCCCCGCGAACAATTCAGCGTCGGGTCGCGAGGAAGTCGGCGATCCGGCCGATCGCCTCCTCCAGCATGTCCACGTCGGGCAGCGTGACGAGCCGGAAGTGGTCCGGGGCGAACCAGTTGAAGCCGGTGCCGTGGGTGACCAGGATCTTCTTGGACCGCAGCAGCTCGATGACGAACTGCTCGTCGTCGTCGATGGGGTACACCGCGGGGTCCAGGCGCGGGAAGCAGTAGAGCGCGCCGCTGGGACGCACCGAGGAGACGCCGGGGATCTCGTTGAGGAGCCGGTCGGCGAGCATCGCCTGCTCGTAGAAGCGGCCGCCAGGCACGATCAGCTCGTTGATCGACTGGTAGCCGCCGAGCGCGGTCTGGATCGCGTGCTGGGCCGGCACGTTGGCGCACATGCGCATGTTGGACAGGGTGGTGAGGCCCTCGAGGAAGTCCTCGGCGAGCTCCTGGGGACCCGACACCATCACCCAGCCGGCGCGGTAGCCGCAGACCCGGTAGGCCTTGGAGAGGCCGCTGAAGGTCAGGCAGAGCACGTCGCTGCCGGCGGCCGCCGCCGCGTGGTGGTGCACCGCGTCGTCGAAGAGGATCTTCTCGTAGATCTCGTCGGCGAAGACGACCAGGTCGTGGCGCCGGGCGATGTCGACCAGCTTGCCGACCATCTCCTTGCTGTAGACGGCCCCGGTCGGGTTGTTCGGGTTGATGATCACCAGGCCGTGGGTGTTCTCGGTGATCTTGGCCTCGATGTCGGCGAGGTCCGGCATCCAGCCGTTCTCCTCGTCGCAGCGGTAGTGGACGGGCGTCCCGCCGGACAGCGACACCGCGCCGGTCCACAGCGGGTAGTCCGGCGCCGGCACCAGGATCTCGTTGCCGTCGTCGACGAAGGCCGTCAGCACCATGGAGATCATCTCCGAGACGCCGTTGCCGATGAAGACGTCCTCGACGGCGGTGTCCTTCAGGCCGCGCGACTGGTAGTACTGCGCGACCGCGGTGCGCGCGGAGTAGATCCCGCGGGAGTCGCTGTAGCCCTGCGCGTCGGGCAGGTTGTGCACCATGTCGGCGACGATCGCCTCCGGCGCCTCGAAGCCGAAGGGTGCCGGGTTGCCGATGTTGAGCTTGAGGATCTTGTGCCCCTCGGCCTCGAGGCGCTGGGCCTCGACGAGGATGGGACCCCGCACGTCGTACCGGACGTTGGCGAGCTTCTTGCTCTGGTGGATCTTGCGCACGGAGCCATCCTCTCAGGTCCGTGCCACCCGATTTCGGCCTACCATCGTCGGTGATGGCCCGCACCACCGTCCCGCTCACCCTGGACCTGCTCGACGCCCTCGACGCGCCGTGCCGCACCTGCCTGTTCTGGGAGCGCGAGCCGGTGCACCGCGACGGCCTCTCCCCTGCCGAACGGGCCCGCGAGAAGGAGGCTTGGGTCTCCGAGGTGCTGCGCGAGTGGGGCTCGTGCGGGCGCGTGGTCCTGGTGGACGGGACGCCGGCCGGGTACGCCGTCTACGCCCCGGCCGCCTTCGTCCCCGGCGCCGCCGCGTTCCCCACCGCCCCGGTCTCCGCGGACGCGGTGCTGCTGACGACCGCGTGGATCCACCCCCAGCACGCCGGCGGCGGGCTGGGCCGGCTGCTCGTGCAGGGGATGGCCCGCGACCTGGTCGGGCGGGACGGGATCCGCGCGGTCGAGGCGTTCGCCCGCACCGGCCGCGCGACGCCCGGCGGGCACGCCGCGTGCGTGGTCCCGGCGGACTTCCTGGCCCGGGTGGGCTTCAAGACCCACCGCCCCCACCCGCGGACCCCGCGGATGCGGATGGAGATGCGCTCGCTGGTCACCTGGCGGGGCGAGGTGGAGGCGGCCTGGGAGCGGCTCGTGGGCGTCGTACGACGGCCCGCTCCGGCTCCGGCGCCCGTGCCCCGGGAAGCACGAAGCCCCCGGCCCTGAGGACCGGGGGCTGCGCGAAGGACGCTCAGGCGCGGACGGCAGCGTGTCGGGAGGCGCCGTCTGCGAGCTTGCTCGCCGGATCTGCGCCGGAGACCCGCTCGGCCCAGATCAGTCGATGAACTCCGAGAGCTCCTTGAGGATCGCGGCCTTCGGACGGGCACCGACGATGGTCTTCACGACCTCGCCGCCCTGGTAGACGTTGATCGTCGGGATGCCGGTGACGCGGTACGACGCCGGGGTGACCGGGTTCTCGTCGACGTTCAGCTTGTAGAAGCTGATCTTGTCGCCGTGCGCGCCGGCGATCTCGTCCAGGATCGGGGCGACCTGGCGGCACGGGCCGCACCACTCGGCCCAGAAGTCCACGAGGACGGGCTTGTCGGACTTGAGGACCTGCGCGTCGAACTCGGCGTCGGTCACAGCGGAGATGTTGTCGGCCACGGGGGCCTCCTTCGGATCGGGGTGAACGTGAAGTCTGGTGGTGGAACCTACGCGGAGACGGTGGCATTCCCCGCGGTCGCGGCCGCGTGGTCGAGCTCGGCGATGTAGCGCTCGGCGTCGAGGGCCGCGGAGCAGCCGGTGCCCGCGGCGGTGATCGCCTGGCGGTAGACGTGGTCGACCAGGTCGCCGGCTGCGAAGACGCCGGGGATGTTGGTCGCCGTCGAGCCGGGCCGGACCAGCACGTAGCCGTTGTCGTCGAGGTCGACCTGGCCGACCAGCAGCTCGGAGCGGGGCTCGTGGCCGATGGCGATGAACAGGCCGGTCGCGGGCAGCTCGCTGGTCGCGCCGGTGACGGTGTCCTTGAGGGTCAGCGACTCCAGCGAGTCCGCGCCGTTGATGGACTCCACGACGGAGTTCCACACGATCTCGAGCTTCGGGTCGGCGAAGGCCCGCTCCTGCATGATCTTGGAGGCGCGCAGCTCGTCGCGGCGCACGATCAGGGAGACCTTCGAGCCGAAGCGGGTGAGGAAGGTCGCCTCCTCGACGGCCGAGTCGCCACCGCCGACGACGGCGATGTGCTGCTCGCGGAAGAAGAACCCGTCGCAGGTGGCGCAGTAGGAGACACCCCGGCCGGAGAGCCGCTCCTCGTCGGGCAGGTCGAGCTTGCGGTAGCCGGAGCCGGTGGAGAGGATCACGGCCCGCGCGGTGTAGGTGTCGGTCGCGGTCTTGACGACCTTGACGTCACCGGTCAGGTCGACCTCGACGACGTCGTCGGCGACCAGCTCGGCACCGAAGCGCTCGGCCTGGGCCCGCATCTCGTCCATCAGCTCGGGGCCCTGGATGCCGTTGCGGAAGCCGGGGAAGTTCTCGACCTCGGTGGTGTTCATCAGCGCACCGCCGGCGGTGACGGAGCCCTCGAAGACGAGGGGGTTCAGCTGGGCGCGCGCGGCGTAGATCGCGGCGGTGTAGCCGGACGGTCCGGACCCGATGATGATGACGTTGCGGGGCTCGGCGGACTCGGTCATGGGACTCCCCAAATCGGTGGAAGGAACTGCACCTGTTCGAACCCGATCGTAGGCGCCGGCATTCCCGTCGGCGACCTCGGCTCAGCCTGCGGCGGCGAGGGTCAGCGAGTGGAGCACGTCGCCCGTGCCGCAGGCGAGGACCTCGGCGGCCTGGGTGGACCCGGCGGGCTCGCGGAACGCGACGACGGCGGGCCGGTCGTCGTACTGGACGCCGACGAGGTAGCCCGCCCCGAAGTCGGCCGGCTGGCACAGGAACGACGACGGCGCGCTGAGGGTGGCGCGGGCGTAGTCCGCGCTCGCGGGGCGGGGCAGGGAGACGTGCTGGAGGGCGACGAGGTCCTCGCGCAGGTGGTCGGGGCGTACGGCGCGCACGGGCCCGTCGGTCACGACCCGGCGCAGCGGCAGCGAGCCGGGGGCGGCCAGCTCGGGGGCGTCGGCCTCCGGGGAGGCGGCGTCGGCCACGGCGGGCGGCGACTCCTCCTTCAGCGCGCTGCTGCCGGCGGCCGCGTCCTCGCTGCGGGCGGGGGCCTCGTCCGAGGCGCTGTCGGCGGCGACGTCGCCGACCCGGTGGTCGGACAGGTAGCCCGCACCGAGGGCGACGGCCACGACGGCCGCGGCGGCACCGAGCAGGACGCGCACCCGCAGCCGGCGGCGCCGGGCGGCGTCGTCGAGGGGGACCACGATGCCGGGGTTCTCCGGGTGGGAGACCGTCACGCCGCGCTCGGCGACCAGGTCGGCCAGGGCGCCGTCGAGCCGCGCGGCGACCGCGGGCGGCACCGGCTCGGGTCCGCCGGCCTCGGCGAGGGCGCGCAGCAGCGCCTCCTCGCGGGCGGGGTCGAGGGGCTCGAGCGGGCCGTCGGGCTCGGTCGGTTCGGTCATGAGGAGGTCCCTGCTGGTGGGTGCCGCACGGGGTGCGGCGGCGGATCAGTCGACGGTCGGGGCGGGCGCGGCGGCCTCGGCGGCCGGTGGCCCGCGCCGGGTCAGCGATCCGACGTCCGGGCCCGCCGCGGGGTTCCCTCCCGAGGGCGGTACGACGACGGGCGGCTCCGCCGGCTCCGCGGCGGCGTCGAGCACGTCGGCCAGCAGCACGGCCAGCCGGGCCCGGCCCCGCGAGCAGCGGCTCTTCACGGTCCCCTCCGCGCAGTCGAGGATCCGGGCCACCTCCGCGACCGGGTAGCCCTCCATGTCCACGAGCACGACGGCGGCGCGCTGCTCGACCGGCAGCGTGGCGAGGGCCGCGTGCACCTGGGCCCGCCGCTCGTTCGCCAGCGCCCGGTCCGCCGGGTCGGCGGCCTCCTCGCCGCGGCCCGGGGTGGGGCGGACCGGCTCGACCCGGTCCAGGTCCTCGGGCAGGGGCTCGGCGCGTCGTACCTTCGCGGAGCGGAGGCGGTCCAGGCACGCGTTGACGACGATCCGGTGCAGCCAGGTGGTGACGGCGGCCTCGCCGCGGTAGGAGCCGGCGCGGCGGAAGGCTGCGATCATGCCCTCCTGCAGGCCGTCGGCCGCGGTCTCGGGGTCGGCGCAGGTGCGCAGCGCGACGGCCCACAGCCGGTCGCGGTGCCGGGCGAAGAGCGTGCCGAAGGCGGCGTCGTCGCCCGCGACGTGGGCGGCGAGGAGGTCGGCGTCGGAGGCGGGCTCACTCGCCACGAACCACCACCTCCGCGATCTCCCCCCGGAATCCGCCGCCGTCGACCTCGGGCAGCGAGGTCAGCCAGAGCACAAGGTAGCGGGCCGCGAACGGCTGCTTGTCCGCCGCCACCAGACGCACCACGCCGGACCCCGACTCGGTGGCGATCGGCGCGCCGGTGGGCGCGGCGGTGGGCCGGCTCGTCGCGGCGTAGACGGCGAGGGTGGTCCGCCCCTCCCCCAGGCGTACGTCGACCGAGCTCACCTCGCGCGCGCGGCCGAGGTCGAGCACCACGCCGACCCCGGTCTTCAGTCCCGGCGGCGGCCCCAGCTGGTCGTTGTAGGTCACCGTGCGCCAGGTGGTCGCGGCGTCGCCGTCGGTGAGGTTGCCGACGGTGTCGGGGTTCTCGCCCTCGGCACCGAGCGGGTCGAAGTCGCTGGCCCGCACCCCGGGCAGCACGGCGGGCTGGCCCGCGCTCGCCGAGGCGGTCGGGGTGGGCTCGTCCTCGCGGTCGCCGCCGAGGACGTCGCGGCCGCGGCCGAGGTTGAACGCGATCGCGATCGCCACCAGCAGCAGCACCGCGAGCGCGACCGCCATCGCGAGGCGCAGCCAGCTGCGGCCCGGCACGCTCTCGCCGGTGTCGGCGGGGTCGGGGTCGTGCGGGGGCCCGGAGCCGGTGTCCCAGGGCCAGTACCCGGTCGCGGGCGCGCCGTCCTCGCCCGGGCCCGGCGGCCAGCCGTTGCCGGCGGGTCCGGGGCCGAGGTCGGGTCGCGGGCGGCGTACCCCGTCGGGGGCGAACAGCGGGCGCTCCGGCGGCTCCTCGAAGGGCGGCGGGGGCGGCGGCGGGGTGGTCCGGGTGCGGATCCACTGCACGTCGTCCTCGTGCTCCTCGCCGAACACCGGCATCCCCGCCTCGGTCGGCAGGTCGGTGACGGCGGGGACCGGCTCGTCGTCGGGCGCGTCCGCCTCGGGGGCCGCGGCGGGCTCCGGCGCCGGGGGGACGACCGGGATGTCGTCGTGGGAGGAGTCGTGCGGCAGCGGGTCGTGCACGGCGGGCAGCCACACCGGGCGCAGCTCGTTGACCTGCGGGATGGCCTGGGCGAGCGACTCGGGCATCCCGGTGGGGTCGCCGACGAAGGTCATCAGCTCGTCGGCGATGCCGCGCGCGCTGCTCACGTCGGGGTGCTCGGACGAGCCGAGCAGGCGGCGGCCGTGGAAGCCGGTGCACTCGAACTCGCGCCACACCAGGTCGAGCTGCTTCGGGACGCCGGCGCGGACCTGCCGGGGGCTCAGGAAGCCGCCGTTCTCGCGGGGGGCGGCCGGGACGATCGAGCCGGACGGGCCCGGCCACACCCCGGTCAGCGCGCAGTAGAGCAGCCCGCCGAGGTCCTCCAGGTCCCCCTGGACGTCACCCGGCGGCAGCCCGTGCAGGGCGGCGTCGACGCACATGCCGATGATCCGGACGGCGCCGTAGCGGTCGATCAGGACGTTCTCGGGGTTGAGCCGGCCGTGGGTGACGCCCGCGGCGTGCGCGCGGGCGATCGCGTCGGCCACGTCGGCGACCAGCCAGGCGGCGCGGCGCGGGCCGAGCGGCCCGGCGTGGGTGACCAGGATGTCCAGCGAGGTGCCGGTCCCCCACTCGTTGACGACGAAGCAGCGCCCGTCCTCCTCCTCGGCGTCGAGGACGCGGAGGATACGGGGGTCGAGGACGCCGGCGGAGGTGCGCGCGGCCTCGACCAGCCCCGGCGCCCGCGGGTCGTCGACGTCGATCACGTGCAGGGCGACGAAGCGCTCGAGGACCGCGTCGTGGGCACGCCAGAACCGCCCGCTGCCGCTCTCGCTCAGCAGGTCGATCAACCGGTAGCGGCCGGCGAGCACATCCCCCGACCGCGTCGACGTCGCCACCCCAGTCCCTCTCTGATCAATCGCCATCCTAGGCACGTCCGGGGCCGCGCGGGGGCACCCCCGGAAGGCTCAGCGGCGCACGCGTGCCAGGACGGTGCCCACGACGTCGTTCACCTCGTCGATCCGCAGCACCCGGGCGGCGGCCAGGAGTGCCGCACCCGCCCCCGCGGAGACGACGACCAGCTCGACCCCGGCCCACACCCAGCCCGGGGTGGCGGTCAGCTCGCCGATCGTGTCGCCGACGACGATGTCGACGAACCGGGCGACGGCGTACACGACGACGGCTGCGGCGACCAGGCGCAGGACGTAGCCGCGCCAGGCCCGCGCCCCGCCCCCGGCCGGGTGCCCGCCGCGGCGCAGCAGCCGGACCAGGACGACGCTGGAGAGGGCGCCGCCGACGGCGTACGCACCGGTGTAGGCCAGCACCAGCATCGGCGCGGTGTCCCAGGGGTCGACCAGGCCGGTCAGCAGCACCGCGAGCCCGATGTTGGTCGCGGCGATCACGCACTGCACCAGGAAGACGGTCCGGTTGTGCTCCAGGGCGTAGAACCCGCGCAGCACCAGGTAGTGCACGGTGAACGCCACGACGCCGAGGCCGAAGAGCACCATCGACGGCTCGAACCGGTAGTAGTAGTCCTTGGTCGCCCCGTGGCCCCAGATGACCTGGGCCAGCGGTAGGGCGATCGAGGGCAGCAGCGCCGCGAACGGTACGACGACCGCGAGCGCCGTGCGCAGGGTGCTGCCGAGGGTCGTCGCGAGCCGGCCCAGGTCGTGGTTGGCGGCGGCGGCGGACAACCGCGGCAGGATCGCCGTCGCCAGCGACACCGTGATGATCGAGTGCGGCACCATCACCACCAGCATCACGCTGGAGTAGATGGTGATGCCGGTGCCGTCGTCGGCGGACGCGGTGCCGTTGGAGGCGAGCCGGACCACCACGACGTAGGCGATCTGGTTGACGATGACGAAGAGCACCGTCCACACGCCCAGCCGCATGGTCTGGCCCAGGCCGGCGCCGCGGAAGTCGAAGCGCGGGCGGTAGCGGATGCCCGCCGAGCGCAGGTAGGGCACCAGCACCAGCAGCTGGGCCGCGATGCCGAGCGTGGAGCCGATGCCGAGCAGGGTCTCCTGCTGCGGCGTGAACGGGCCGACCTGCTCGGCCTTGGTCGCGGGACCGAAGACGACCAGGTAGGTCACCAGGACCGCGACCGAGATGACGTTGTTGGCGATCGGCGCCCACATCATCGGCCCGAACCGGCCGCGCGCGTTGAGCACCTGCCCGACCAGCACGAACATGCCGTAGAAGAAGACCTGCGGCAGGCAGAAGCGTGCGAAGTCGACGGCCGACTGCCGCTGCTCGCTGAGCGCGGCCTTGTCGAACTCGCTGCCGAGCACCACCTGCATCACCGCCGGCGCGAAGACGACCAGCAGCACCGTCACCACGCCGAGGAAGAGGAGGGCGAGCGTCATCACCCGGTCGACGTACGCCGCGCCGCCGTCGGGGTCGTGCTTCATCGACCGCACCAGCTGGGGGACGAGCACGGCGTTGAAGACGCCGCCCGCGAGCAGGATGTAGAGCATGTTCGGCACGGTGTTGGCCACCGTGAAGACGTCGGCGTGCAGCGAGACGCCCAGGGCCGCGGCGAGCAGGGTGGAGCGGATGAACCCGCTGAAGCGGGAGACGACCGTGCCGGCCGCCATCACCGCCGTGTTGGCGAGGATCTTGCGCTCCTCCGTGGAGCCCGCCTCGCTCACCCGGTCTCCCCGACGGGGTCGGGCTCCGCGCCGCGGTGACGGAAGCGGCGGACCAGCCGGATCGCGATGGCGACGAAGAGGATGCCGGCGCCGGAGCCGATGATCACCCAGATCACCACGCCGACCTGGCCGGTGCGCAGCGGGACGGTGTCGACGGCCCCGAGCGGGGTGCCGTCGGTGTCGGTGACGCGCAGGGTGATGTTGTGGACCCCGCTGCGGCTCATCTCCGCGTCGACCGGGACCGAGGTGCGGCTGTGCGGGGCGAGCCGGATCGGGTTCGCGACCCGGACCCGGGCTCCGGAGTCGGCGCCGGCGGCGATCTCGACGGTGACCGGCTGGTCGAGGTCGTTGCGCACGGCGATGTTGAAGCTGCCGGACGTTCCGGACAGGGTGACCCCGCTCGGGGCGTCGATGCTGATCGCGGCGAGCCGCTCCTGGGCCCAGTCCTTGCTCCGGGTGAGCCGCTCGGCGGCGCCGACGTCGTCGCGCATGGCGTACGACGTCCCGGCGAGCGCCTCCCCGACCAGGTCGGTGCCGACGGTGTAGTCGGAGCCGAGGATGGACTGGTAGGCGCGTCCGGCCCGGACGAGCTGCCCGGCCTCGGCGAGCACGCCGCTGCCCAGCTCGGCCTGCTCGGCGGAGCGGGGGTAGGTCAGCTCCTCGGGGTCGACCTGGCGGTCGCCGTCGGAGCCGCCCGCCCCGGAGGCGGTGGGCAGGTCGTCGAGCCCGGTGAGGTCCAGCCAGGGCAGGTCGAGCGCGGCCCAGAAGTCGCTGGCCCCGGAGGCGGAGACCGACGCGGGCAGCACGACGACGAGGGGGTCGGGCTGCTGGCCGCGGGCCCGCAGCAGCCGGATGACGGCCTCGCTGAGGATCCGCTGGCGCAGCGCGACCGGCGCCGTGGGCGAGTCCGGCCCGGGTCCGCCGGCCGCGGCGGCCGTGGCGTTGACGACCACCGGGCGCTCGCCGATCAGCCCGCCCACCGGGGGCCGGGCCCCGAAGCGCTCCCGGGAGAACATCCGCTGCCCGAGCAGCAGCGTCGCGTCGTCGTCCACCGCGGCGATCCCGCTCGCGTCGAGGTAGCCGTCCGGCGGTGCCACCACCGGCACCGGGTCGAGGTCCCACGCGGTCAGCTCGGTGCCGGGCAGCTCCCGGGCCGAGCGGTAGAGGCTGGGCAGCACGTCCGCGGCCGCGGCGACGTCCGGGTCGCCGTACGGCAGGGCGGCGACGGTGCCGGTGGCCAGCAGGCTCTCCGCCCGGTTCAGCCAGTTGCGCGCGGCCCGGGCCAGCGGCGTGTCCGTGTCCGGTACGTCGGCGTCCGGGTCCTCCGACGTGGACGGCTCCCCGCTGGGGCTGGCGCCCTCGGAGTCCGGCCGGGGCGCGACGTCGCGCTCCGGGTTGCCCCGGGCGAGCGCCCGGACCGCGTCCGGGACGGCGGGGTCGACCAGCCAGGTGAGCGGGTCGGAGCCGGACGCGGCGCCGAAGGCGAGCGGGCCGCCGAGCTCGCCGTCGACCTGGAGGGCGTCCTCCCAGCCGGCGGTGTCCTCGAGCGAGCCGTCCTCCGCGTGGGCGATCCGCGCCCGCAACGGCAGCACGATCGCGGTCGGCACGCTCGCGGTCTGCGAGGCCGGGACGTAGGGCAGGAAGGTGCGGGCCCGGCCGTCGGCGTTGTTGTCGTTGCCGGTGCTCGCGCTGGCACCGAGCGCGTGCACCCCGAGCCAGTAGACCCCGGTCTCGGGCGCGGGGAAGAGCCCGCGGAGCACGCTCTGCGGGATCGTCAGCTGGTACGACGTCGACTGCCCCGGCTCCAGGCTCGCCACGTCGTAGCGCACGCTCGGCTCGCGCACGCCCACCGGCGCCTCCGGGTCGGACGCGGCCGCCGCGGCCAGCGTGCTCTCGGTCTTCATCACCGGCTCGCAGGTGGTGCCGCAGTCGGAGCCGACGTTGAGCAGCGGGTAGAGCCGGATCGTGCTCCACGTCTCCAGGTCGACGTTGGTGACCCGGCCGGTGATGGTCAGCGGGCCGGTGCGCGGGAGCACCGCGGGGGTGAGCGTGTCGATCGTGACGGCCAGCGGGGCGTCGTACCCGTCGTCGTCGGGGGTGGCCGCCGGGCGCGGCGCGGCGCCCGCGGGAGCGGCCACCACGGGGCCCGCGAGGGCCAGTCCCGTCACCACTCCCGCGAGCGCGCGCAGGAGTGCAGGACGGCCGACCACGCCCCCGAGGGTAGTGGGGCGACCTGTGCGGGTCGGGGACCCGCCTAGACTCTTCGCCCGTGACCGACGACGACCGCTCCGCCGCTCCGCTGCGCCTGGTCGACGTCCAGGCGGCCGTCGCCGCCGAGCTGGACCGGGTCGCGCCGGTCATCGACGAGCTCGGTGCGCTCTTCGCCGACGCGGGCCACGAGCTCGCCCTCGTCGGCGGCCCGGTGCGCGACGCGATGCTCGGGCGCCGGTCCAACGACCTCGACTTCACCACCTCCGCCCGCCCCGAGCAGACCGACCGGCTGCTGCGCGCCTGGGGCGACGCCTGGTGGGACATGGGCCGCGACTTCGGCACCATCGGCTGCCGCAAGGGCGACTGGGTGGTCGAGGTGACGACCTACCGCTCGGAGTCCTACGACCCGGACTCCCGCAAGCCCGAGGTGCAGTACGGCGACAGCCTGGTGGGCGATCTCGGCCGCCGCGACTTCACCGTCAACGCGATGGCGATCCGGCTGCCCGGGCGCGAGATCGAGGACCCGTACGGCGGTCTGCTGGACCTCGCGCACCAGGTGATCCGCACGCCCGGCACCCCCGAGCAGTCCTTCTCCGACGACCCGCTGCGGATGATGCGGGCCGCGCGCTTCGCCGCGCAGCTCGGCTTCTCCGTCGACCCCGCCGTGCGGCAGGCGATGACCGACATGGCGGAGCGGATCGACATCATCTCCGCCGAGCGGGTGCGCGACGAGCTGGTGAAGCTGGTGTGCGCGCCGTACCCCCGCCGGGGACTGACGCTGCTGGTCGAGACCGGGCTGGCCGACCGGGTGCTGCCCGAGCTGCCGGCGCTCAAGCTCGAGCGCGACGAGCACCACCGCCACAAGGACGTCTACGAGCACACCCTGACCGTGCTGGAGCAGGCGATCGACCTGGAGCCGCGGCTCGCGGAGCGCGGCGACATCCCGCCCGGCCCGGACTTCGTCTCCCGCTTCGCCGCGCTGATGCACGACGTCGGCAAGCCGCGCACCCGCCGCTTCGCCGACGACGGCGGGGTCACCTTCCACCACCACGACGTGGTCGGCGCCAAGCTGACCCGCAAGCGGATGAAGGCGCTGAAGTTCAGCAACGAGCAGATCGAGGCGGTCGCCGACCTCGTCGAGCTGCACCTGCGCTTCCACGGCTACGGCTCCGGGGAGTGGACCGACTCCGCGGTGCGCCGCTACGTCCGCGACGCCGGCGACCAGCTGGAGCGGCTGCACGTGCTCACCCGCGCCGACTGCACCACCCGCAACCAGCGCAAGGCCGACCGCCTGCGCCGCACGTACGACGACCTGGAGGCCCGCATCGAGCGGCTGGCCGGCGAGGAGGAGCTCGCGTCGATCCGACCCGACCTCGACGGCAACCAGATCATGACGATCCTCGGGATCGGGCCGGGGCGCGAGGTCGGCGAGGCCTACCGGTTCCTCCTCGAGCTGCGCCTCGACAACGGCCCGATGAGCGAGGAGGAGGCCACCGCCGCGCTCAAGGAGTGGTGGGCGGCGCGATGAGCCCCAGCTTGTCGGTGAGCCGGTCCAGGAAGCTCCCCGACGCCTGGTCGGTGCTCTCGTAGTCCTCGGCCGTCTGCACCAGCCCGGAGGCGGTGACGTCGGCGGTGATCCGGCCCTCGTCCAGCCAGCGGGCGGTCGTGTCGAGGTGGCTGACGATCGCGACGGAGTAGGTGGTCGCCGCGGGCACCCGGGCGATCGCGCTCGCCGGCAGGGTGAGCACGCCGATCTCCGTCTCGCACTGGTCCAGGGCCGCCTCGGCGTGCCGGAAGGACGTGCTGGCCTCCTGGAGCGTGTGCGGCTCGACCTCGATCGTGCCGTCGACGCCCAGCTCGTCGTACGGCGTGAAGGACATGTGGGTGCCCGCCCACAGCGAGCTGACCGGGTTGCCGTTGGCGTCGACGTACGCCGAGGACCCGGACTCGTGGGTGGTGAGCACCCCGTCGGGGAGCGCGGCGACGCCCTCGGACATGTTGGGCAGGGACTCGAAGCCCTGCCGGGTGCCGAGCTGTCCGGTCGAGGTGAGGTGGTTCAGGTCGTAGACCTGCAGGGTGCTGGGGTTCTGCCGGCCCTCGGAGGTGCTGAAGACGATGTGCCCGTCGTGGATCGCCACACCCTGGGCCTCCCCCGGGGTCTCGTAGGGACCGCCGGTCTTGACCCAGCGACCCGACGCGTCCTGCTCGTAGGTGTAGAGCTCGCCGGGCTTGTCGGGGTCGTTGGTGAACGTGCCGGCGTACATCACCCCGCCGTGGATGGTGGAGTAGGCGCCCGCGTCCAGGGTCTGCGGGCTGCCCTGCACCGGCACGGTCTGGCCGGGGGTCGCTCCGTTGATGTCGCCGAGGTCGTAGGTGTAGAGCCGCGGCGGCTTGTCGGAGGAGGTGACGAAGACCTGGCCGTCGTGGACGGTGACGCCGCCGGCGTGGTCGGGTGCCGCGCCGTCGTACGGGCCGAGGCGCACGGTCTGCACCAGCTCGCCGGTCTCCGGGTCGACGAGGGAGAGCTCCGCCTCGCCGTCCTCGTTGTACGACGTCTGCACCAGCATCCCGCTGGCCGGGTCGTAGGCCAGGCCCTGCGGGGTCCAGCCGTCGTCGTCGTTGCCGGTGGCGAAGGTGTTGGGGATGATCGGCCCGAGCGGCTGGGTCGGGTCCTCCAGGTCCTCGCGCATGGAGCGGGCCAGGCCGTTCTCGAACCACTCCCGCTCCTCGGCGGTGAGCCCGTCGGTCTGGAAGAAGTCGCGCGCCTCGTCGACCCGCTCGCCGAGCTGGTCCTTGATGTCCTGCAGGTGGCCGATGATGACCGCCCGGTAGATCATCAGCAACAGGCCCGAGGAGAGGGTCTGCTTGAGCGTGCGCCAGGTGGTGATCTGCCGGGTGGCCTCGGTGGTCGCCCAGGTCTGCCCGCCGTGGACCATCTGCACCGACAGCTTCGCCCGGTTGAGGCGGACGTAGGACATCTCCGCGGTGGCGCGGGTCGCCCAGGCGTTCATGTTGAACTGGGTGCGTGCGCTCGGGCTCGACCAGTTCGGTCGGTCCTCGGCGAGCACGATGTCGTCGATCGCGGACCGGACGTGGGTCATCGCCGCCTCGAGGTCGGCGACCAGCGTGGTCAGGGTGGCCGGGTTGCCGGAGGTGATCTGCTCGTAGAGCTCCTCGGGGCCGGTCACGGCGTCCCCTCCCGCGGCCGGGGCACCAGCACGCCCTCACCCTGCCGGTCGAGGGGGAGCAGCACCCCGTCCTCGGTGCCCGGGACGGCACGGCACGCGCCGCTCGGCACGGCACAGGTGATGAGGATCGGCTCCCCGGGACCTCCGTAGGGATCGGTCAGCACCGCCCGGCCGGCGGCGTGGGTGGCGTCGAGCCACGAGTCCAGGGTCCAGGACAGCTCGCCGGGGCTCGGCGCGAGCGGGTCGACGCCCACGTCGGCCGGCGTCAGGGTCGTGGTCACCGTCCGGCCGGTGTCGGCCACCAGGCGGGGCACGCCGCCCTGCCCGGCGCGGATGGACCACGCCCCGTCGGGGCTGTCGGCGACGAGACCCGGGTGGAGCGCGTCGTACCAGGGCAGGGCGCGGGGGTCGGTGCCCGCGTCGCCCACGACCTCGACCTCCCCGGTGTCGAGGTCCACGGCCCGGAGGTCGCGGGTGGTGAGGACGTAGGCGTGCCGGTCGTCGACGCCGAGCACGGCCGGCTCGAGCTCCTCGTAGAGGTCGGTGAGGTCGTCGCTCGCCGGGTCGCCCATGCCCTCGGCGCTGCGCAGGACCTCCTTGCCGGTCACGAGGTCGACCACCACGGCCTCGGCGAGCGGGGTGTCGAACTGGTCCTCGGGACCGGTCCGGTCGATGAGCGCGAGGTAGCGGCCGTCGGGTGAGGCGGCGAGGCTCTCGGGGTCCGGCCGGGCGGGGAGGTCCGCGGTCCGGTCCGGTCCGACCCGGCGCAGCCCCTGCCCGTCGCGCGGTACGACGTACGCCCCGCCGCGGGCCAGGACGAACGAGCGCAGCGGCGTCCCCGCGTCGAGCGTGCTGCCGTCGCCGAGGTGGATGGTCCCGTCCCCGCTCGCCCACGCTAGGCCGTCGAGCGCGACCTCGGCACCGGCGGTGGGCCAGGCGACCGGGTCCGCATCGGTGCCGGCGTCCTCCCCGCACGCCACGAGCACGGGCAGCGCGAGGAGCAGCGCGGCGAGGCGGGGCGGGCGGGTGCTCATGCGGTCCAGTCGTACCCGACGCCTCCCCCGCGGAAACCGCCGCCCCGCCGTGTGGCGGGCGTCACCTTCCCGGCGCAGGTGACCGGCCGGTAGTTTCACGGGACCGACACCGCCGTCCGAAGGGCTCCACCATGGTCGACACGTACGAGAAGCTGCTCGAGGACTCCATCGAGATCGCCGCCCCCGCCGAGAAGGTCTGGGCGCTGGTCACCGACATCCCGCGGATGGCGAAGTGGAGCCCGCAGGTCGTGAAGTCGACCGTCAAGGGCGGCGAGGTCAAGCTCGGCGCGACGTTCTCCAACCTGAACAAGCAGGGCATCAAGCGCTGGCCCACCGCCGGCAAGGTCGTCCGGTTCACCCCGCCCGCCGCAGGCACCGGGGAGTTCGCCTTCAAGATCCGGGAGAACCGCACCGTGTGGTCCTTCCAGCTCGAGCCCACCGCCGACGGCGGCACCCGGCTCACCGAGCGGCGCGAGACCCCGCAGGGCATCTCCAACGTCTCCCTCGTGCTGACCAAGGTCGTCCTCGGCGGCCAGAAGGACTTCACCGAGGAGCTGCGCCAGGGCATCCGGCAGACCCTGGAGCGGATCAAGGCCGCCGCCGAGGCCTGATCCCCCGGTCCGTGCCCGGTCGCTTCCGCGACCGGGTTGAATGACCCCCGTGAGCGACGACGAGCGGCCACCGCTGCCCGCGGCCAAGCCGGGTGCCAGCGCCGCGACCCAGGTCGCGACCGTCGCCGGCGCCGTGGTGGTGCTGCTCGTGCTGGCGGTGGTCTTCGTGCTCAGCGGCGGTGAGGACGAGCCGGCGCCCCGGCAGCCCGGTGCCGCCAGTGCGGCGACCACGCCGCCCGCCGTACCGTCGTCGGGGTATGTGCCGACGGCCGACTCCTCGCTGGCGCCCGACCCGCTCACCGTCCCGCCGAGCCTGTGCCCGTCGCTGACGGTGCAGCACCCGTTCACGGTGCTGACGTTCAACATCCACTCCGCGATCCGCAAGCACGGCGGCCTGGCCGCGGGCACGCTGATCAAGGAGATCACCTCCTGGAAGCCCGACCTGGTGCTGCTGCAGGAGGTCGACAACAACCGCGGACGCTCGGGCAACGTGATCCAGGCCGAGCAGATCGGCGACGCCCTCGGGATGAGCTGGATCGCGGGCAGCGGTGCGACGGGCAACGCCCTGCTCTCCCGCTTCCCGGTGAAGGAGCACGACATCGTCGCGCTGCCGAAGGCCGACGGGAGGTTCGACCGCCACGCGGTGCACGCCGTCGTCGACATCGAGGGCACCGAGGTGAGCGTGTACGCCACCCACTTCGACCACATCTCCGCCGGGGCCCGGGTCGCCCAGGCCCGTCACCTCGCGAAGGTGATGGCCGCCGACCCGCGTCCCAAGATCGTGGGCGGCGACCTCAACAGCGGCCCGGGCTCGGCCCCCGTCAGCACCCTGCGCTCCGCCGGTCTCGGTGACGTGTGGGCCGTCGGCTCCGGCAGCGGCTTCACCGCCCCCGCCGCCCGGCCGCGGGTGCGCATCGACTTCCTGCTCCACGACGGGTTCTTCCAGCCGGTGCAGTCGGTGGTGCTGGCCTCCAGCGTCTCCGACCACCGGGCGGTGTGGGCGCGGATGCAGCTCAGCGAGAAGCTCGGCTGCATCAAGGTCGGCGGCTGAGCGCGCTTCCTGTTCGCTTTCTCGTACAAATGCGGCATCGGCGGCTGGTTGTCAGGGTGATTGTCGCCTATTGTTCCTTCCATCGAACATTTGCGACATCGGCGGTCCTGGGTCGACGCCCCAGCATGCTGATGTCCGTGTTCTCGAACATCAAGGGGTGAGTCGACATGGCTCTGCAGCGACGTTCCCGTGGCACCGCCGCGGTGTGGGCGCAGCAGCGCGGCCGACTGGCCGCCGTCCTCGTCGCCCGCCGTCAGGAGCTGAGCCTGACCCAGACCGACCTCGCCGACCTCGCCGGCGTCGGGCGCGGTGCGATCGTCGCGGCCGAGCAGGGGCGCGCGGTGTCGCTGGACGTCCTGCTGTCCGTGCTCCAGGCGCTCGGCCTCCACCTCGAGGTGGTGCGCGGCGCCGGGTCGCCGGGCACGCCCCGGGTCGAGGTGGGCTCGGAGCTGGCCACCCGCTACGCCCTCGACGCGGAGCAGCCGGGTGAGTGAGGGGAGCCTCGCGTCCCTCAAGGAGGTCACCCGGGCCGCAGTGTTCAAGAACGGCGAGCTCGCGGCGCACCTGACCCGCGGGGAGGCGGGGACGATCGTCTTCGCCTACACCGACGGGTGGGTCAGCGGCGGCGGTCCGGCCGTGGCGACCACCCTGCCCGTGCGCCCCGAGCCGGTCGTGACGGTCGGCGGCGCCGTCCCCGCCTTCTTCGCGGGCCTCCTCCCCGAAGGCCGGCGGCTGACCGCCCTGCGCCAAGGCGTCAAGACCTCCGCCGACGACGAGCTCAGCCAGCTGCTCGCCATCGGCGGCGACACCATCGGCGACGTCCGGGTCGTCCCGGACGGGCGGGTGCCCGTGCCGGTCGAGCCCCGCCTGGCCGTGACCACCTTCGCCGCCGTCCGCTTCGCCGACCTGCTCGCCACCATGGGCGTCCACGTCGACCGGGTGGGCCTCCCCGGCGTCCAGGACAAGGTCAGCGCCGCGATGCTCAACCTCCCCGTCACGGCGGCCGGGGCCCACACCCTGCTGAAGCTCGACCCTCCCGAGTTCCCCCACCTCGTCGCCAACGAGCACTTCTTCCTCGGCGCTGCCCGCCGGGCGGGGATCCGGGTCGTCGACGCCGCCCTGGTCCACGACGGCGCCGGGGTCCCCGCCCTCGCCGTGAGCCGCTTCGACCGGCTCACCGTCGACGCCGCGCCCGCGGCGCTCCCGGTCGAGGACGGCTGCCAGGTGCTCGGCCTGCACCCCGCGGAGAAGTACCGGGTCTCCACTGAGGAGCTCTTCCAACGACTCAGCCAGGTGTGCGAGGCGCCGCTCCCGGCCGCCGCGGAGTACCTCGCCCAGATCGCGTTCGCCTACCTCACCGGCAACGGCGACGCGCACGCGAAGAACTTCTCGGTGCTCCGCGACCGCGACGGCCGCTGGCAGCCCACCCCCGCCTACGACCTGCCCAGCACCTTCTTCTACGACGACCACACGATGGCGCTCCCGGTCGACAGGCTGCGCCAGGCGAACATCCCGCGCGCCCGCTTCCTCGCTCTGGCGGCCGGCCTGGGGCTCCCCGAGCGCGCGGCAGGCCGGATCCTCGACCGGATCGCGCGGTCCGCCGACTCCTGGCTCGACGACATCGACGTGCTGCCCTTCGACCCGGGCCGGCTCACCAAGTTCAAGCGGGTCGTGGCCCATCGACAGCGGATGCTGCGCTCCGGCTGAGCGTCGTACCGGAAATGCGGACCGCCCCGGCTCGTGCGAACACGAACCGGGGCGGTCGGGCCGGGATCACTCGCCGGCAGGCGTGGTCACTCGCCGGCGATGCCTACCTGCCGTCGAGCTGCGGTGCCTTCCTCCGGC
>CAZFEE010000001.1:1697943-2345774 GCA_964517395.1 uncultured Nocardioides sp.
ACACCTCGCTGGCGCTCGGCGTACCTCCGGAGGGGCTCCTCACTCGCCGGCGATGCCTACCTGCCGTCGAGCTGCGGTGCCTTCCTCCGGCACACCTCGCTGGCGCTCGGCGTACCTCCGGAGGGGCTCCTCACTCGCCGGCGATGAACTTCTCGAGCAGCGCGCGGCCCTCGGTGTCCTCGATCTGCACCGGCGGGCTCTTCATCAGGTACGCCGAGGCGGGGATGATCGGGCCACCGACACCGCGGTCCTTGGCGATCTTCGCGGCGCGCACGGCGTCGATGATGATGCCGGCGGAGTTCGGGGAGTCCCAGACCTCGAGCTTGTACTCCAGGTTCAGCGGGACGTCACCGAACGCGCGGCCCTCGAGGCGCACGTAGGCCCACTTGCGGTCGTCGAGCCACGCGACGTAGTCGGACGGGCCGATGTGGACGTTCTTGTCATCGATCTTGTCGGCCAGCGGGCCGTTGAGGTTCGACGTGACGGCCTGGGTCTTGGAGACCTTCTTGGACTCCAGGCGCTCGCGCTCGAGCATGTTCTTGAAGTCCATGTTGCCGCCGACGTTGAGCTGGTAGGTGCGGTCCAGCGTCACGCCGCGGTCCTCGAACAGCTTCGCCATCACGCGGTGGGTGATGGTGGCGCCGACCTGGGACTTGATGTCGTCGCCGACGATCGGGACGCCCGCGTCCTCGAACTTCTTGGCCCACTCCGGGTCGGAGGCGATGAAGACGGGAAGGGCGTTGACGAAGGCCACGCCGGCGTCGATCGCGCACTGGGCGTAGAACTTGTCGGCCTCCTCCGAGCCCACCGGGAGGTAGGACACGAGGACGTCGACCTGGGCGTCCTTGAGCGCCTGCACGACGTCGACCGGCTCCGCGGAGGACTCGTCGATCGTCAGCTTGTAGTACTTGCCCAGACCGTCGAGGGTCGGGCCGCGCTGGACCTCGACACCGAGCGTCGGCACGTCGGCGATCTTGATGGTGTTGTTCTGCGAGGCGTTGATGGCCTCGGAGAGGTCCTTGCCGACCTTCAGGTCGTCGACGTCGAACGCCGCGACGAACTCGACGTCACCGACGTGGTACTCGCCGAACTGGACGTGCATGAGCCCCGGAACGGTGCTCGTGGCGTCGGCGTCCCGGTAGTACTGCACGCCCTGGATGAGGGACGTGGCGCAGTTGCCCACGCCCGCGATCGCTACTCGAACCGAACCCATGGGGTTTCCTTCCTTGGTACTCATGACATCTCGAAGTGTTGGTGCCCTGACCGGGGAGTGGTCAGGACGGCGACGTCGACGTTGGCGTCTCCGGCGCTGGTGCTGCCTGGCCCTGCACGTCCCGCTCGGCGTTGATGAGGTCCGAGAGCCACCGGACCTCCCGCTCGACCGACTCGACCCCGTGCCGCTCGAGCTCCGCGGCGTAGCGGTCGGCCTCCCGCTGCGTCATCGCCAGCTCCCGCTGCACCCGGTCCAGCCGCTCCTGGAGCCGGGAACGACGTCCTTCGAGGACGCGCAGCCGGATCTCCATGTCGGTGGAGGAGAAGAAGCGGAACCGGATGTCGAAGTTGTCGTCCTCCCAGGCGGCAGGACCGACCTCCGACATGAGGCGCTGGAACTCGGCGGTGCCGAGCTCGGTGACCTCGTAGACGATGCGCTGCCGGCGGTTCTGCGGGCCGGAGGGCACGGCCTCCTCGATGAGGTTGCCGCGCAGCATCTTCTTCAGCGCCGGGTAGAGCGACCCGTAGGAGAGCAGTCGACCCCACCCGAGCATCAGGTTGAGCCGCTTGCGCAGCTCGTAGCCGTGCATGGGTCCCTCGTGCAGCAGTCCGAGGACCGCCAACTCGATGGTGTCGCCACGCCGTGCCATGCGATCTATCGTAGCGATATATCCGCGGAACGTGAACTTCCGATGGATCGAGGGTGTCGTCCGGGTGCGGGGGAGGGTCGCGGACGCGCGGGTACGACGCCCGGGACCGGCCGCGACCGGCCCCCGGGCGGGGTGGAGCGGGAGTGCTACCCGCGCCCGCCGCGTCCCCAGCGCCCGGTGCGCGCCCGGGCGGCCCGCTTCTCGGCCTTGGGGTCCGGCACCGGGGGGATCCGGTCCGGGTGACGTGCGGGCATCGCGACCAGCAGGGCGGGGTCCACGCGCTGGGCGATGGTGGCGAGCACCTGCGCGACCTCACGACCCAGCACGTTGGGCTCCACGTGGACCTGGAAGCCGTCGCGCCCCACCAGGGTGCGGGCGCCGTCCGGGTAGGCCAGCACGGCGGCCAGCTCGCCCCAGGCGAACCCGGTCGTCTCGTCCTCGGAGCGCAGGCTCAGCCCCCCGGGCCCCGCGGTGATGCCGGCTCCGGGCTGGCGGACGAAGGCGGCGGTGACGCCGTCGTACGACTGGCCGTTCCACTCCGGGGCCGAGGCGTAGCCCGCCCAGTCCACCCGCCCCTCCGGCACCTGCAGCAGCATCGAGCGGTGCGCCTGCTCGGCCACCGCCCGCACGGCCTCGGCGTCCACCGCGTCGAGCTCGGCGTGCAGCTCCTCCTCGGACGCGCTCCGGTGACCGAGCAGCAGGTCTCCGGCGTCGCTGGGCAGGCGCAGGGAGCGCACGTCGGGGTGGTCCAGCTGCTGCCGCACGTTGAGCACGGCCGCCGCGATGTCGGCCTCGTCGATGGCGCCGAGGCGCAGGCGGGCCAGCACGTCGACGAGGCCCCCGACCACGGCGCCCTGGTTCTCCGGGAGCGCGTCCGCCACGGCGTAGATCGTCGCGGTGTCGCCGGTGAGCGGGTCGTAGGTCGCCGCGGGGGAGTAGGAGTAGCCGCCGATCTGGCGCAGCTCGCGGTAGAGCGCCTGCTCCAGGACCGAGGCGTAGATGCGGCTGGCGGACGACCGCGCGACGAGGGTGGAGCCGAGCACCACACCGTCCGGACCCGGGTACGACGCCGGCCCCGGCGCCAGGATCGAGTGCACCGGCGGGGCGGGAACCCGCTCGCCCGGCGCGAGCCGTAGGTCCAGGCCGCTCGGCATCTCGTCGGCGACCAACCAGGCCACCGCGTTGCCCGTGGTGAACCAGCGTGCGGCCCAGGCGGCGACGTCCTCGGGCCCGGCGCCGTGCAGGCCGAGCTCGGCGTAGCTGGCGATGCCGTAGCCCTGGGCGCCGTACCGCCAGGTGTGGATGGGGTCCGTGCCCCGCTGCCGGCGTGCCGCCTCGGCACGGAGCACGGACTTCTCGGTGTCGAGGCGGTCGAGGGGCAGCGATCGCAGCGCGGCGGCGACCCGGTTGAGGAAGTCGACGACGTCCTCGAGGCGCCCGCTGCTGTGGAAGTGCGTGAGGTTGGGCCCGGTCATGCCGTTGGAGTGCAGCTTGGTGGGATCGCTGAAGTGCAGGGCCAGGTGCTCGGTGAGATGGGTCAGGCCCGCCTGCGTCAGTGCCTCGTCGGCGTGGCCGACCCGGAACACCAGTCCGCCTGCGCTCCGCCCGTCCACGGCCGGCGCGCGCAGCACGGTGAGGCCGTCCACCTCGACCGCCGGCAGGGCGGCGGGACGCTCGGCGCTCATGCCCGGCCCCCGGCGCGGCGGGCGGCGGCGGCGTGCTCGTCGAAGGCGGCTCGCGGCCTCCCGAAGTACCTCCACGCGTCGAGGTCCGCACGCCCGTCCAGGGCCCGGAAGTGCACGGCCGCGTCCTGGGGCCGGCCCGCCGTCGCGTGCAGCATGGCGAACAGCGAGTGGTCGAGCACGCCGTTCAGCCCGGGCCGGTAGTCGGGGTGGAAGACCGATGCCATGGCCGCGGCGCGGAGCTCCTCGTGGGCCTCGGGCTGCCGCAGGAACGCCGTGCCCTCCGCGTCGTCGAGGTCCAGCCAGTGCTCGCGCTGCGCCTCGGCCACGAGGCGCCCGGCGGACGTGCCGGCGCCGGTCTCCGTGCACGAGCGGGCGAAGGCGAACATGACCTCGGTCGAGCCCGTCCACTTCGGCGCGAGCGTCTGCAGCTGCGCGGACTGGCCGGGGACGTGGTGGGGGCTGACGGTGGCCAGCCGGGCGTAGCGCCGCTCCGCCTCGGCACGCCCGAGGCTGAGGCCGCGCGCGGTGGTCAGCCGCAGGCTCGCCACCAGGGCGTCGCCCGGGTCGGCCGCGGCCAGGTCCACCAGCACCTGCTCGGCCTCGACCAGGAGCGCGCGGAACCGCCGCCACTGCTCGGGGGACACGTCCTTCGCGAGCCTGCGGGTCCGTGCGTCCCAGGCCTGCTTGACCCGCAGGTGGGCGCGCAGCGCGTCGCCCAGGGGATCACCGGCGCGGCGGGCGAGGAAGTCCTCGGCCCGGGGGTGGTCGCTGATCGTCCAGGCCGCGATGGTGAGGCGGGCGGGATCGGCGTCCCGCCAGCGCTCGGCGTACGACGCGACGGTGCCCCAGTCGTCGGCGCCGACCGCCCTGCTGAGCTCGCCGAGCTCAGGGTGGTGCACCGTCGGGTCGAACTCGAACGACGACATCCCTCACCTCTCGCGCCGGTCCACGCCCTCGGCGACCGGTGGCGAAATGCTAGGCGCGCGCCGGGACGGCCCCGGCACATCACCCAGGCTCGTATCGGATCCGGTCATGGCCTCGGGGAGCCTGAAGCGCGGTCGCCGAATGCCGTCACCCAGGTGACCGCCGTACCCTGTGCTGCGTGGTCGAGGGAAAACGCAAGGCAGCCGGCACCTCCTCCCCCCGCACGAAGCGCAGGGGGAAGGGGCGTGACGCGACGCCGCGGACGTGGAAGCAGCGCCTGAAGCGGATCAGCCTGTGGGGCCTGGTCACGGCCGTCGTGCTCGGCCTGCTCGGCGTGCTCGGCTTCTGGATCGCCTACCGCTCGATCGACATCCCGGACCCCAACGCGGAGTACCTCACCCAGACCACCCGGGTCTACTACAGCGGGGGCAAGTCCGAGGTCGGCCAGTTCGCGGTGCAGAAGCGGGACTCGATCGACTACGACCAGATGCCCCAGGACATCAAGGACGCGGTCGTCGCGGCGGAGAACCAGAGCTTCTGGACCGACAACGGCATCGACCCCAAGGGCATCCTCCGGGCGGCGTTCAGCAACGCCCAGGGCAACGCGCAGCAGGGCGCCTCGACGATCACCCAGCAGTACGTGAAGATCCTCTACCTGACCCAGGAGCGCACCTGGAAGCGCAAGGCGAAGGAAGCGATCCTCTCCCTCAAGATCAAGAACCAGCTGAGCAAGCAGAAGATCCTCGAGGGCTACCTCAACACCATCTACTTCGGCCGCGGCGCCTACGGCATCCAGGCCGCCGCGCAGTCGTACTTCGGGATCGACGCCGAGAAGCTCGACCTGGCCCAGGCCGCGACCCTCGCCGCGGTCCTCAACAACCCCTACTCGCTCGACCCCGCCAACGGCGAGGACGCCGAGGCGCGCCTGCTCGGGCGCTACCAGTACGTCCTGGACTCGATGGAGTCGATGGGCACCGCCAGCGCCGCCGACGTCTCGGCCGTGCGCAAGGCGCTGCCGAAGTTCCCCAAGATCAGCAAGGCCGAGCAGTACGGCGGCCAGCGCGGCCACGTGCTGACGATGGTGCGCAAGGAGCTGGTCCGGCTCGGGTTCAGCGAGCAGGAGATCGACGGCGGTGGCCTCAAGGTCACCACCACGTTCACCAAGAAGGCCATGCGCGCCGCCAAGGACGGGGTGAAGGAGGAGCGACCCGAGGGCTTCGGGAAGAACCTCCACGTCGCGGTCGCCTCGGTCGAGCCGGGCACCGGCGCGGTGCGAGGGATCTACGCCGGCCAGGACTACCTGCAGTCGCAGATCAACTGGGCGGTCGCCGGCGGCCAGGCCGGCTCGACGTTCAAGCCGTTCGCGCTCGCGGCCGGGCTGGAGGCGGGCTACGAGCTCAAGGACACCTTCGACGGGAACTCGCCGTACTACCTGCCGGGGGGCGGCCGTCCGTTCGAGAACCAGGGCAATGAGCCCTACGGTCGGGTCAACCTGATCAAGGCCACCCAGGACTCGATCAACACCGCCTACATCGACCTCACCCTCGGCATCCCGGACGGGCCGAAGAAGATCATCAAGACGGCCAACAAGATGGGCATCCCGCCCGAGGAGCCGGCCAACCCGCCGTACGGCATCCCGAACAAGTCGCCCGGGCTGGAGCCGATCACCGGTGTCGCGCTCGGTGGTCAGACGGTGAGCCCGATCAACATGGCCAACGGCTACGCCACCATCGCCAACCGCGGGGTGGCCGCCGACGCCTACATCATCGACAAGGTCGTCGACGCCGACGGCGTGGTCCGCTACAACCACAAGGTCACCGACCACCGGGCGCTGCCCGAGGGCATCTCCGACGACGTCGGCTACGCCCTGCAGCAGGTCGTCAAGCTCGGGTCCGGCCGCAAGACCCTGTCCCTGGGCCGGCCCGCCGGCGGCAAGACCGGCACCGCCACCAACGGCAAGGGCGAGGTCTCCTCGGCCTGGTTCGTCGGCTACACCCCGCAGCTGTCGACCGCGGTGATGTACGTGCGCGGCAAGGGCAACGAGCAGCTCAAGGGCTGGCTGCCGGAGTACTTCGGCGGCACCTACCCCGCGCTCACCTGGACCGCCGTGATGGAGAAGGCGCTCGAGGGCGAGGACGTCGAGGACCTGCCGGGTGCGGCGTACGTCAAGGGCGAGGCGCCCGACGACGGGCACGCCCCGGCCCCGCCGCCGCCGCCGAAGCCCACGAAGAAGCCGAAGCCGCCGAAGAAGACCTCCGAGGCGCCGACGCCCACGCCGACCCCCACGCCGACGCCGAGCCAGCAGCCGACGCAGCCGACCGGGCCGCCGACGACCCCGCCGACGGACCAGCCGACCGGGCCGAGCACCGACCCGACCGGACCGGTCCTGGGCGGCGGCAAGCCGGACAAGACGCCGAAGGCGCGGGTCGCGCCGCGGGCCACGACCCGCCGTCGTCGTACCGCCGCCTGAGCGATGGCCGACGAGCGGGCGCCCCACGTCCACCCGACCCTCGACGACCCCGTCGTCACCGGCCTGAGCGAGGTCGTCGGCGGCCCGATGGGCACGCGGGCCCGCCCGCACCGGTGGTGGACGCCGCTGCGCGTGCTGCTGCTGCTGACGGCCTTCACCTTCGCCCTCGGGATGGTGCAGAAGGCGCCGTGCTCGCTGGCGGAGGGCAAGGACCAGAACTGGGTCTACTCCCACATGTGCTACACCGACCTCAAGCCGTTGTACGTCCCGCGCGGCATGGTCGAGCACGCCTGGCCCTACTCCGACGACGAGCAGACCCGCGCCCGCTACGACGTGATGGAGTACCCCGTCGGGATCTCCTACTGGGCCTGGGGCAGCGCCTGGGTCACGCACTGGCTGACCGGGTCGCCCGACCTCGAGGAACGCGGCCGCACCCCCGTCGCCGACCTGTACGGCGACCCCGCGGTCGACGACGAGCAGAACGTCTTCCTCCTGGTCAACGCCCTCGGCTTCGGCGCCCTCGCGCTGCTGGCGGTGTGGCTGTTGTCGCGCACCCATCCGGTGCGGCCCTGGGACGCCGCCGCCTTCGCCCTGTCACCGACGCTGCTGCTCACCGGGCTCATCAACTGGGACATGATCGCCGTCGCCCTCGTGGCCGGCGCGCTGTGGGCGTGGTCGCGGGACCGCCCCGGCCTCACCGGCCTGCTGATCGGACTCGGCACCGCGGCCAAGCTCTACCCGCTGTTCCTGCTCGGCGGCCTGCTGGTGATCTGCCTGCGGCGCAAGCGGTACGCCGACGTCGCGCTCGCCACCGTCACCGCCGTCGCCGCCTGGCTGGTGGCCAACGCGCCGGCGTACCTGAGCGGACCCGAGCAGTGGAAGCACTTCTGGGAGTTCAACTCCGACCGCACCGCCGATCTCGGCTCGGTGTGGATGCTGATCGACCAGGCCGCCGACGTGGGCTTCAGCGCCCACACGATCAACCTGTGGTCGTGGATCCTCTTCGGCGCCTGGTGCGCCGGCGTCTTCGTGATCGGCATGACCGCCGGGCGCAACGTCCGCCCCGACGGCGCCGTCCCACGGCTGGCCCAGCTCGGCTACCTGATCGTGGTCGGCTTCCTGCTCGTCAACAAGGTGTACTCCCCGCAGTACGTCCTGTGGCTGCTGCCGCTCGCCGTCCTGGCCCGCCCCCGCTGGCGCGACCAGATCGTGTGGCAGGCCAGCGAGGTCGTCTACTTCTGCACCGTGTGGTGGTACCTCGGCGGCTACCTCCAGCCCGCCGGCGGTGGGGACGCCGGGTTCTACTGGGTCGGCATCGCCATCCGGGTGCTGGGCGAGCTGTACCTCGCCGCGGTGATCGTGCGGGACATGTACCGGCCGGACCGGGACCCGGTCGCGGTGACGTCGCGGGGCGAGGTCAGCGCTGCCGGGCCACCGGTCCGTGCCGGAGTGGCCGCCGACTAGTTGCAGGACCCGCCGATCGACCAGTTGTCCATGATCACGGTGCCGCTCGGCGAGTGCATCGTCGAGCGCACGGTCACGCAGTGCAGGGGACGGTAGATCGGTCCGGCGTAGCTGGAGAAGTAGCCCTCGTCCGTCACGCAGTTCGCGCGCGCGCCGTCGCAGACGCGCAACCGCATGTACTTCGCCACACCCGAGTACTTGTTCTTCGACACGAGGTTGATGCACACGCCGTCGGCGGTGTCGTAGCTCTGCATCACCGCCGCGAGGGTGCCGGAGCTGTCGTTGTAGGGGCGCCACGAGTCGCGCGTGCCGGGACACCCGTAGTCTGCGTGCGCGGCTCCTGTGGGAACCACGACGAGGGCCGCGACAGCGGCGAGAAGGACGGCGAGCAAGCGGACGACGGCGCGCATGGAGAACTCCATTCCCGAGAGGTGATGACGCCCGTCATCCTGGGGATCGCGGAGCGGGCCGTCAAGAGGTTTGTCGGTCCCGATGACCGCGACAGCGCGCAGGTGTGTCATGGCTTGACGGCAGCTCCCCCGGTGCGGTCTGCTGTGCCTCCGCTACCTACTCGGAAGGACGCGGGACACATGGCCGACGAGATGGTCCTCAAGGCCCAGAAATGGGTCAATTCCACGTACGGGTCGGTCACCGGCTACGTCGCCTGCCCGGAGACCGGCAAGACCGGCTGGTCGACGATGTACTCGCTGATCCGCGCCCTGCAGCACGAGCTGGGCATCACGGCTCTCTCCGACGCCTTCGGGCCGACGACGATCTCGAAGATGGATGCGCGCGGCCCCATCGGTGCGGGCGACGAGGGCACGAACTTCGTCAAGATCGTCCAGGCAGCGTTCTTCTGCAAGGGCTACCACGCCGGCGACATCGACGGTGAGTGGGGATCCGGGACCGGGTCGAACACCCACCACGCGGCGGAGTCGATGATGGACGACATGGGGCTGGGGGGCTCCTTCGCGGACAACCTGCCGACCAAGGTCGTCAAGGCCCTGCTGACAATGGACGCCTACGTCCTCCAGTCCGGCGGCAACCCGGAGGTCAGGGACATCCAGCGGTGGCTCAACCAGCGCTACTGGAAGCGCAGCTTCGCCAAGATCGTGCCGACCGAGGGCCACTACTCCCGTGACGTGCAGCAGGCACTGATGAAGGCCCTCCAGTACGAGTTCGGCATTCCGGAGAGTCAGTGCACGGGCAACTTCGGACCGGGCACCCAAGATGGCCTGCGCAGCCACCCGCTCTCCCGAGGGGCGAGCGGCATCTTCGTCCAGCTGCTGTCGGCGGCCTGCGTCTTCAACGGGACCGTGCAGACGATCCAGGGCGACACCTACCACACCGTCTTCAAGGAGACCTTCGACGAGGCCTTGGAGACCTACCTGCGCGAGTTCCAGAAGTTCTCCCTGCTGACAGCGACGGGCAGCGCGGACTACCGGACCTGGTGCCAGCTCCTGGTGTCGATGGGCGACCCGGACCGACCGGCCACGGCGTGCGACACCCGTTTCACCATCACGCCCGCCGTCGGCCGTGCCCTGTTCGATCAGGGCTACCGCGTGGTGGGCCGCTATCTGGACGAGCCTCCGAACGGGCAGTGGAACAAGGAGATCCAACCGGGCGAGCTCAACGACATCTTCGACGCGGGCCTCAAGGTGTTCCCGATCTGGCAGTACGTCGGCCGGTACCTGGAGAACTTCACCTACGAGTCCGGGCGCAACCACGGGAACCTCGCCCACGACCGGATGGTGTTCTACGGCTTCGATCCCGGCGCCGTGATCTACTTCGCCGTCGACTACGACGCCACCGACCCGGACATCGACAGCAACATCCTCCCGTACTTCCGTGGTGTCCAGGGCGCACTGATCGCCCGCGGTCGGCGCTACAAGACGGGCGTCTACGCCTCGCGCAACGTCTGCATCCGGGTGACCAACGAGACGAACGCGGCCGCCTCCTTCGTCTCCGGAATGTCCTGGGGCTTCTCCGGCAACCTCGGGTTCCCGCTCCCGCACAACTGGGCGTTCAACCAGATCAAGGAGATCTCCAAGATGCCCGTCACGGGCAGCCCGGAACCGATCGACCTGGACCGTGACGTCCATCGGAAGGAGGTCGATCCGGGGGTTGGTCGCTCGGGCATCGGAAGTCCGAGCCAGACCCCGCTCGAGGCGATCTTCACCAAGATCGATGCGGTGTGGCAGCTGGCGCTCGGCTACGGCGGCGACACCAACCGCCGGGTGATGGAGTACCTCCGCTCGCCCGGCTACACCACGCAGTACCAGGGTTGGGACATCCTGCTCGGCTCCTGGGACCAGGAGTGGATCGACCATGCCAACGACCAGCTGGGAGCTCCACCGAAGTACTTCGACGATCCCTCGACCGGCGAGCGGATCGCACTGGACCACCTGGCCGCCACTGCCAACGCCTACTACCTCAAGGGCAGCGGGACGGGCGGCGCTGTGAGCCGTGGCGATTTCGGCGGTTGGGGCGGCGACCTCGCGTCCTTCCTCGGCGATTGGCAGAACGAGATGTCGGAATGGGAGTCGGGGTACGCCTACTGCACGGACAAGCTCGCGCGCCGCGACGTGACCTCGCACTTCGGCTACTCCGACCTGGTCGAGGACGCGGACGGCTACCTGGCCGGTATGGCCTGCCGTGGCGGGGCGCAGTTCAACACGTGGATCCGCGCTCACCTCGGCGGCGTGGGTCACGCGACCCGGATCGGTCAGTTCTTCACTCGCCGCTTCGGCGGCGACACGGACGTCGCGATGGCCGCTGCGCGCACGATGCTGACCGACGTGGGCTCCGACGACCAGCTGGACTTCCTCCGCAATGCGGTCTACGTGAAGGTGGCGGGGCTGTTCTACCTCCACCCCAAGGACATGAGCGCGGAATGGCTCACGCCGTTCCTCGAAGGCTGGGCCGAGCGTCTCCGGGTGCTCGCCGGTGTGGCATGACAGGAGACGTGGAATGACAACCAAGAGGACGGTAGGCCGTCGTACGGTGGTCGCGGGCGGCGTCGCCGCAGCGACGGCGGCCACGGTGCTGGGCCGGCCGGGGAACGCGAGGGCCGATGGAGCTCGTCCCACGCACCCCTGGACGCGGTCGACCTCGGCCAACGGCTGGCCGGTGCGCGCGAGCTTCGATGACATGCGGGTCGAGGGAACGGATCTCAGCATCGCGCTCCACTCGGGCGCGACGGCGGTGGTGTTGCTGCACGTCGTGCGCCGCTACCACTACGAGATCGACGGGCTGCGACGCGGCGACCTCGCGGGCGGCACCACCCACCGCCGGGTCACGACGGCACCCCAGCCGAACTTCCTCTCGGGCACCGCGGTCGAGATCCGGCGCGGTTCCTACCCGCTCGGTGTGGGCGGCGGGTTGTTCGCCGAGGAGCTCACTGTCGTGCGTGACATCGTCGCCGAGTGTGATGGAGTGGTGCAGTGGGGTGGCGATCTCAGCGTCCCGATGGAGGGCTACTTCGCAATTGCTACGCGCCCGGGGAGTGCTGCGCTGGGCCGCTTGGCCGCCCGTCTCTCCGGCGACGACGCGTTCGACTCCGCGCGAGGTGCCGGGGCGATCGACGCCTTCGACCCGGTGCGACTGGCTCAGTCACGCCAGTTCCACCGACGAGGTTGATCGCGCGGGCGGTCACGCTCGTCCTCCTGGTCCTCAGCCTCGCCGCCTGTGGGAGCCCGATGGCGGACGAGCGACGGGCGCACGACGACGCGGTGGGGACCGCCTCGGGTCTGAAGGACCTCCTGGTCCTGAGGTTCGGTGACGATCGCGACGCGTCGACGATGCTGTCCGACGTCCGGCAGTGGCTGGAGGACCCGCCCGTCGAGGACCACCGCTCCCTCGGCTTCCCGACGATCGAGGTGCTCGGTCACGACGCGGACAGCGTCGAAGCCGTGCTCTACGTCTTCTCCGAGCCGAAGAACCTGACGGCTGGGGAGGATCGGTACGGTCGCACCTGCCAGCGCTACACGGTCGTGGACGGAGCGTTGGCGGCCGAGGAGATCGACTGCCCGGCGGGCACGCCGAAGGAGCCCGTGTCAGGCACCGACGACTAGTCGGTGAGGGTGATCCGGTCGAAGGTCGTGGCGGTGTAGCGGACCCGCACGTCGACGTCCTCGCCGACGGCAGGCACCCGGGCACCGTGCGGGACGAAGAGCATCGAGGCCTGCATGTGCGGCGGCTCGGCGAAGAGGCGCTGCTTGCCGTCGATGGAGTACGGCGAGCGGACGAACCCGACTGCGTCGAGACCGCCGCGGGCCACCGTGGCGGCGCGGGCCTTGAGGGACTGCTCGCCGGTGGGGGCCTCCAGGCCGATGCCGTGCGCGGTACCGCCGCTGACGACGAGGACGTGGCCGGACTTGGGGGCGGTGCGGCCGCGGTAGCCGAAGGCGTCGCCGCGCTCGACGGCGTGGACGTCGAGGACGGTGGCGGTCACCGACAGCGCGCCGCGGTCGCCGAGCCACAGCCCGGTGCCGATGCGGGGGCGGATGGCGAAGTCGGGGTACTGCCCGCGCAGGGTGGCCAGCTCGCCGTCGGTGAGGTGGCTGACCCACACGACCGGCGTCCCCCGTGCGGGTACGTCGGCCGCGACGTAGTCGTTGACGAGCCGGGTGACCTCGCCGAGGTGGGTGCCCTGGCCGAGCGGGAGGTGGAGGGCGAGGCCCTCGACGTGCGCGCCGGGGTGCTTGCGCAGCAGCTCGCCGGCCTCCCACAGCTCGCGGGCGGCCATCCCGTGACGGCGCATCGAGGTCATCCGCTCGAGCACGACCCGGGCGGTGGGGTCGGCGTGGAGCAGGTCGCGCAGGTCGGCGACCCGGCTGACGGTGTGCACGAGGCGGCGCGCGAGCGCGGCGTCGGGCAGCGGGACCCAGGGGCGCCAGGGGGTGAGCACGACCAGGTCGCCGTGCCAGCGCTGGGCGACCTCCGGCAGCTCGTCGTAGGTGCCGACGGCGAGCGTGCGGACGTCGTGGCCGCGCTCGGTGAGCCACTGCGCCTTGCGGGCCAGGCGGGCGAGGGTGAAGCCGTAGCCGTTGCCCTTGGCGACCGGCACGATGCCCGGGTGGGCGGCGGCCACGGACTCCAGGTGCGCTCGCCAGCGCGGGCCGTCGACGGTGAGGGAGAGGCTCATGTCAGCCCCTCCGGGAGAGGTAGAGCTGGAAGGCCTTGTAGAGCGGCCGGCTGACGGGCAGGTCCCACTCGCCGGCGTACTCGACGGCCTCGCCGCCGGTGCCGACCTTGAACTGGATCAGCCCGACGTGCGGGTCCTCGGAGTCGAGGGTCTCGGTGATGCCGCGCAGGTCGTAGACGGCGGCGCCGGCGGCGATCGCGTCGCGGATCATCGCCCACTGCACGGCGTTCGAGCCGCGGACCTCGCGCTTCTCGGTGGAGGAGGCGCCGTAGGAGTACCACGCGTGCTCGCCGACCCGGATCGCGATGGTGGCGGCGACCAGGTCGCCCTCGTGGCGGCCCAGCCAGAGCGTGAAGCGCTCCTCGCCGTCGGCGCGCAGGGCGTCGTACATGGTCTCGAAGTAGCGCAGCGGGCGCGGGGTGAAGTGGTCGCGCTCGGCGGTGTGCACGTAGAGGTCGTGGAACGCCTTGAGGTCGTCGCGGCTGCCGATGGTGACCTCGACGCCCTCCTTGGCGGCCTTCTTGATGTTGCGCCGCCACAGCTGGTTCATGCCCTTGAGGACCTCGTCCTCGGTGCGCTGGGTGCCGTCGGGGTGGCGCAGCGGGATCTGGAAGACGAACTGCGGCTGGCCCGCGGCGAAGCCGCCCTCGACGCCCTGGTGGCGCCACCCGAGCTCGTGCAGCTGGGCGACGGTGCGGGCGCCGGCGGGGCTGCGCTCGGCGGGCGCGATCTGGCTGAGGAGGCGTACGTCGGGGTCGGCGATGCCCTCCTTGACCTGGGCGGTCGTCCACCGTCGGGTCACGACGGGCGGTCCGATCCGGACCGCGAAGGCACCCTGCTTCTTCAGGTGGGCGACCATCGGGCGCAGCCAGGCGCCGAGGTCCTCGCTGTCCCAGTCGACGACCGGTCCCTCGGGCAGGTAGGCGAGGAAGCGCTTGAGCTTCGGCAGCTGCCGGTAGAGCACCAGCGCCACGCCGACCTGGCGGCCGTCGTCGTCGAACCAGCCGATCGACTCGCTGCGCCACTCGCTCTTGACCTTCGCCCAGCCGGGCGTCTGCAGGAAGCTTACGGTCGGTCGCTCCGCTCCCCCGTGGCTACGCCTGGCCGACGGCAGGCCGGCGAGGTGGTCGCGGTGCTCGGTCGGGCTGATCGGGCGCACGCTCGGCATGGGGTCGAGGCTATCGGGTGGTTGTCGACGAGGGCGGGGGGTACCGCGCGGCCATGACCGCACCGCGACCCCTGTCCTACTGGACGAGCACGATCAGCCGCCTGGTCGAGGAGCAGGTCGAGGACGCCGTGACCGCCACCGGACTCGACCGCCCGCAGTGGCGGGTCCTGGACCGGCTCGCCGCCGGCGCGGTCGCGCGCGAGCAGGCGACCGGCCTCCTCGCGCCGTACGCCGGCGGGGAGGCCACCACGGACGTGCTCCGCTCGCTGGTGGATGCCGGGCTCGCGGAGGAGCAGGCGCACGAGTTCCGGCTCACCGAGGCCGGGCGGGAACGGGTGACCGAGCTGCGCGAGGGCCCGGTGCGCGCGGTGAACGACCGCGCCACCGCCGAGCTGGACCCGGCGGAGCTGGACGCGGTGCTCACCGGCCTGGAGCAGGTGGCGCGCGGCCTGGGCTGGGCTCAGCCGAGGTCGACGCTGTAGAACTGCGTCTCCTGGAACTCCCGGATGCCGTCCCGGGCGCCCTCCCGGCCCAACCCGCTCTGCTTGACCCCGCCGAACGGAGCCGAGGGGTCCGAGACCACCCCGCGGTTGACCCCGACCATGCCGGCGTCGATGCGCTCGGCCAGCCGGAGCGCGTCCTGGAGGCGGCCGGCGTACACGTAGGCGGCGAGGCCGTACTCGCTGCCGTTGACCCAGCCGAGCAGCTCCTCGGTGTCGGTCCAGGTCACGACCGGCGCGACCGGGCCGAAGATCTCCTCGGTCAGGATCGCGGCATCCGGGGCGACGCCGGTGAGCACCGTGGGGGCCACGAAGGTGGCGCCCTCCGGCGCGCCGGCCTGCGCGGCCACGGTGGCGCCCTCGGCCCGGGCCGCGGCGACCAGCCCGGTGATCTTCGCGGCCGCGGCGGCGGTGATCATCGGGCCGATCTGGCTCTTCTCGTCGCTGGACGGGCCGACGGTGAGCGCGGCGACCTCCTCGCCGAAGCGGCGCACGAAGGCGTCCGCGACGTCGGCGTGGACGTAGAACCGGTTGGCGGCGGTGCAGGCCTGCCCGCCGTTGCGGAACTTCGCGATCATCGCGCCGGCCACGGCCGCCTCGACGTCGGCGTCGGCGGTGACGACGAAGGGTGCGTTGCCGCCGAGCTCCATGCTCGCGTTGAGGACCCGGTCGGCGGCCTGGTGCAGGAGCACCTTGCCGACGCCGGTGGAGCCGGTGAAGGACACCTTGCGCACGCGCGGGTCGGCGAGCCAGGTGCCGACGACGTCCGCCGCCCGGGTGGTGGGTACGACGGACACGACGCCCTCGGGCAGTCCGGCCTCGCCGAGCAGGCGGCCCACCGCGATCGCCGTCAGCGGCGTCTCCGCCGCGGGCTTGAGCACGACCGTGCAGCCGGCCGCCAGGGCGGGCGCGATCTTGCGGGTCGCCATGGCGGCGGGGAAGTTCCAGGGGGTGACCAGCGCGGCGACGCCGACCGGCCGGCTGGTGACGAGGGTGCGGGCGGCCCCGGAGGGGGCGAGCCCGTAGTCACCGTCGCCGCGGACGGCCTCCTCGGAGTACCAGCGGAAGAACTCCGCGGCGTAGGCCACCTCGGCCCGCGCGTCGGCCTGCGACTTGCCGTTCTCGGAGGCGATGAGCGCGGTCAGCTCGTCGCTCGCGGCGATCATCGCGTCGTAGGTCCGGCGCAGCACCTCGGCCCGCTCGCGGGGGCTGGTGGCGGCCCAGCCGGGCAGCGCGGCGGCGGCCGCGTCGACCGCGGCGGTGGCCTCGGCCGGACCGGCGTCGGGGAGCTCGGCGAGGATCGCGCCGGTGGCCGGGTCGTCGACGGCGAACGTGGTCACCGGGTCTCCCCGAAGATCGCGGCGAGCACGTCGAAGGCCTCGTCGAGCAGGGCGTCGGTGATGTCGAGCGGCGGCAGGAAGCGCAGCACGTTGCCCCAGGTGCCGCAGCTGAGCACGATCAGGCCCTGGGCGTGGGCCGCGGTCGCGACCCGACGGGTCAGCTCCGCGTCGGGCGCCAGCGTGGCCGGGTCGACGAGCTCGACGGCGATCATCGCGCCGCGCCCGCGGACCTCGCCGATGCGGGGGTCGCGCGCCTGCAGCGCGGTGAGCCGGGAGGTCAGCCGCTCGCCGATCGCGGCGGCCCGGGCGACCAGGCCCTCGGCCTCGATGGCCTCCACGACGGCGAGTGCCGCCGCGCAGGCGACCGGGTTGCCGCCGTACGTCCCGCCGAGGCCGCCGGCGTGCGGGGCGTCCATGATCTCGGTCCGTCCGGTGACCGCCGCCAGCGGCAGGCCGCCGGCGATGCCCTTGGCCGTCACGATCAGGTCCGGTACGACGCCCTCGTGGTCGCACGCGAACATCGCACCCGTGCGGGCGAACCCGGTCTGCACCTCGTCCGCGACGAAGACCACCCCGTTGTCGCGGCACCACCGCGCCAGCGCGGGCAGGAAGCCCGGAGCCGGCGCGACGAACCCGCCCTCGCCCTGGATCGGCTCGATCACCACCGCGGCGAGGTTGGCCGCGCCGACCTGCTTGTCGATCACGTCGATCGCGCGCGCCGCGGCCCCCGGGCCGTCGAGCCCGCCGTCGCGGAAGGGGTAGGACATCGGTGCGCGGTAGACCTCGCCGGCGAACGGCCCGAACCCGTGCTTGTAGGGCATGTTCTTCGCCGTCATCGCCATCGTCAGGTTGGTGCGCCCGTGGTAGGCGTGGTCGAAGACGACGACCGCTTGGCGGCGGGTGTGGGTGCGGGCGATCTTCACGGCGTTCTCGACCGCCTCCGCGCCGGAGTTGAACAGCGCGGTGCGCTTGTCGTGGTCGCCGGGGGTGAGCCGGTTGAGCGCCTCGCAGACCTCCACGTAGCCGTCGTACGGGGTGACCATGAAGCAGGTGTGCGTGAACGCCTGCGCCTGCCGGGCCACCGCCGCCGCGACCCGCGGGTGCGCGTTGCCGACGGTCGTCACGGCGATCCCGGAGCCGAGGTCGATCAGGGAGTTGCCGTCGACGTCCACCAGCACGCCGCCGCCGGCCGCGACGGCGTACACGGGCAGCATCACGCCGACGCCGCTGCTCACCGCGGCCTCCTTGCGGGCGTGCAGCGCCAGCGACTTCGGGCCGGGGATCGCGGTGACCAGGCGGCGTTCGGGGGACAGGGCGGTGTCGGGCACGGGCTCGTTCTCTCTCGGGTCTGTCGGGTCTCTCGGGGGGCGGTCAGACGGTGCGGATGAGCTTCTTGTTCACGAACTCCTCCATCCCGTAGCGGCCGAGCTCGCGGCCGAAGCCGGAGCGCTTCACGCCGCCGAACGGCAGCTCGGCCGCGTCGAGGCCGACGCCGTTGACGAAGACCATGCCGGCCTCGATCCGGTCGGCGACGCGCTGCGCCTGGTCGGCGTCGGGGGTGAAGACGTAGGAGCCCAGGCCGTAGGGGGTGTCGTTGGCGATCGCGACCGCCTCGTCCTCGTCCGCGGCGCTGAAGACCATCGCGACGGGGCCGAACAGCTCCTGGCGGTACGCCGGGTTGTCGGTCGTGACGCCCGAGAGCACCGCGCTGGGGTGGAAGGCGCCGGTGCGCTCACCCGTGCGGGTCAGCGTCGCGCCACCGCCGACGGCCTCCTCGATCTGGCGGTCGAGGTTCTCCGCGGCGGCGAGGGAGGAGAGCGGCGAGCCGGGGGAGGCGGCGAGCAGGGCGTCGGTGAACCGGGCCACGAAGTCGTCGTACAGCTCCGCCACGACGATGAAGCGCTTGCCGGCGTTGCAGGCCTGGCCGGTGTTCTCCATCCGCGCGCCGACGGCCGCCTCCACGGTGGCGTCGAGGTCGTCGCTGCCGAGCACGAGGAAGGGGTCGGAGCCGCCGAGCTCGAGGACGACCTTCTTCAGGTTGCGTCCGGCGATCTCGGCGACCGCGGCACCGGCCCGCTCGGAGCCGGTGAGCGAGACGCCCTGGACCCGGGGGTCCGCGATGACGTCGGCGACCTGCTCGTTGGTGGCGTAGACGTTGACGTAGGCGCCCTCGGGGAAGCCCGCGTCGAGGAAGATCCGCTGCAGCAGCGCGGCCGAGCGCGGGCACTGCGGGGCGTGCTTGAGCACGATGGTGTTGCCCGTCGCCAGGTTCGGGGCGGCGAAGCGGGCGACCTGGTAGGCCGGGAAGTTCCACGGCATGATCCCGAGCAGCACGCCCACCGGGCCGCGACGGATGAACGCCGAGCCCTCGGCGTCCTCCCCGAGGTCGATCGGCTCGTCGGCGAGGAAGCGCTCGGCGTTGTCGGCGTAGTAGTCGTAGATCGCGGCGGAGAAGTCCACCTCGCCCTCGGCGTCGCCCAGCGGCTTGCCCATCTCCTCGACCATCGCGGCGGACAGCTCCGCGCTGCGCTCGCGGTGCAGGTCGGCGACCCGGTGCAGCAGCGCCGCACGGTCGGCGACGGTGGAGGGCCGCCCCCACCCGGCGTACGCCGTGGCGGCCGCGTCGACGGCGGCGCGCACCTCGGCGTCGGTGGCGGTCGGGAAGGTCTCGACCAGCTCGCCGGTCGCGGGGTTGCGGACGGCGTACGGCACGGACTCGGTCATGGGTGCTCCTTTGCGGGGGTCGGCGCGCGGTGTCAGCGGACGGGGTCGACGTCGGAGGACAGTCGCTGCGCGAGCCAGACGGGGACGATCGAGAACAGGATGAGGACGACCGCGACGACGTTGACGACCGGCGCCTGGTTGGGCCGGAACATGTTGTTGAGGATCCAGATGGGCAGGGTGTTCGCGCCGCCCCCGGCGGTGAAGGTGGTCACGATGATCTCGTCGAAGCTCAGCGCGAAGGCGAGCATGCCACCGGCCAGCAAGGCCGAGCGGAGCTGCGGCAGGGTGACCAGCCGGAAGGTGGTGAACACGCCCGCGCCCAGGTCGGCCGAGGCCTCCTCCAGGCTGGTGCCGAGCCGCCGCAGCCGGGCCTGCACGTTGTTGAAGACGGTCACGATGCAGAAGGTCGCGTGCGCGATGACGATCGTCCACAGCGACAGGTCGATCCCGAGGATCCCCTTGAAGCCGTTGTTGAGCGCGATGCCGGTGACCACGCCGGGCAGCGCGATCGGCAGGATCACCAGCAGGTTGACGGTGTGCTTGCCGAAGAAGGCGTAGCGCTGCAGGGCCAGGGCGAGCAGGGTGCCGAGCACCAGCGCGACCAGCGTCGCGATCGCGCCCACCTGCAGGCTGGTCACCAGGGCGTCGCGGGCGCCGCTGCTGTGCCAGGCGCGGTCCCACCACTCGAACGTGATGCCGTCGGGTGGCCAGGTCATCGACTGGCTGGGGTTCACCGAGTTCGCCACGACGACCAGCAGCGGCAGGTAGATCAGCGCGAGGACGCCGAAGGTGACGCCGGCGAGCGTCCAGCGGGCGGCGGGGCTCAGTCGCATCAGAGGTTCTCCAGGGCGCCGGTACGACGGATGGCGGTCAGCAGCACGAGCATCACCACGATCGGGATCATCGCGATGGCCGCGGCGAGCGGCAGGTTGTTGGCCGCGCCGGCGTTGACGAAGACCAGGTTGCCGAGCATCTGGCTGGTGCCGCCGACGATGTTGACGGTGATGTAGTCGCCCAGGGTGAGCGAGAAGCTGAAGATCGCGCCGGCCACGATGCCGGGCACGAGCAGCGGCAGGACGATGGTGCGCAGCACCGTGCGGCTCGGGGCGCCGAGGTCGCCGGCCGCCTCCAGCAGCGAGTCCGGGACCCGCTCCAGCGCGGCGAAGATCGGCAGGATGACGTACGGCAGCCAGATGTAGGCCTGCGCGATGACCACCGCCGTCAGCCCGTAGCCGGGCGTGCCCAGGCCGCTCCACTCGGCCAGGCCGCCCTCGGAGAGCACGACCCGCCACGCGAACACCTTGACCAGGTACGACGCCCACAGCGGCGTCAGGACCGCGACGACGAGCATCCGGCGGGCCCGCGGCGAGGCCACCTTCGCCATGTAGAACGCGATCGGCAGCGCGATGGCCACGTCGATCACGGTGACCGCGAGGGCCACCGTCACGGTCCGCACGGTGACGTTGCGGTAGACCTCGTTCTCCAGCAGGGTGCGGAAGTTGTCGAGCGTCCAGGTGCGGTCGATCTCGCTGCTGAGGCTGTCGACCGACCAGAAGGCGGTGACCAGCAGCGCGGCGAGCGCGACGACGTACACGAGGACCATCCACGCCAGCGGCGCGGACAGCAGCAGGCCCAGGCGGAGCCACACCCAGCGGTGCAGCAGCCGGGAGGCCGGCCGGGCGGCCGGCCCCCGCAGGGCGGGGGCCGGCGCCTGGTCAGGATGGGTGGAGGCCATGGTCAGCCCTTGATCTCCGTCCACGCCTGGGTCCACTGGGCGTAGTCGGTGCACTCGACGTCGGTGCGCCCGTCGAGGCACTTCTTGATGGGCGTGCGCCAGAACCACAGCTGCTTGGCGTACTCCTCGTCACCGGCGTGGAAGGTCTCGCAGTGCTTCGGGTCGGTCGTCTTCTCGCACGCCTCGGGGCTGTTGGGCGCCTCGCCGAAGTACTCCGTGGCCTGGGCGTTGGCCTCCGGGCTGAGGATGTAGTCCATCCACGCGTAGGCGCAGTTGGGGTTCTTCGCCTGCGAGGACAGCATCCAGGTGTCGTTCCACGCGGTGGCGCCCTCGGTCGGGAGGGTCACCTCGACGTCCTTGTTCTTGATGTTGTTCTTGATCACCTGCCAGGTGGTGCCGACGACGGAGTCGCCGGTCTCGAAGGCCTGGATCTCCTTGAGGTAGTCCGACCAGTACTCACCGACGTACTTGCGCTGCTCCTTGAGCAGGTCGACCGCGGCGGCCAGCTGGTCCTCGTCGAGGGCGTAGGGGTTCTCGATGCCCAGGTCGGGCTGGGTCTTCATCAGGTAGAGCGCGGCGTCGGCGATGTAGATCGGCGAGTCGTACGCCGTGACCTTGCCCTTGTTCTTCGCCAGCTCGGCGGTGTCGAAGACCGCGCCCCACGACGTCGGCGCCGGGTTCACGTTCGCCTTGTTGAACATCAGCAGGTTGGCGCCGTAGCCGTGCGGGACGCCGTAGTTCTTGCCGTCCTGGGAGTTCCACTCGGTGTTCTTGAGGAAGTCGTAGACGTTCTCGTAGTTCGGCACCAGGTCGGTGTTGATCGCCTGGGCCTCGTCGGAGGCGATGAGGCGCAGGGAGAGGTCGCCGGAGGCGGCCACGACGTCGTACTCCCCGGACTTGGCGAGGTTCAGCGCCTCGTCGGAGGTGCCGTAGACCTTGCTGGTCACCTGGCAGCCGGTCTTCTTCTCGAAGGCGGAGACCCAGTCGACCTCCGGGTCGTTGCTGCCGTCCTCGACGTAGCCGGGCCACGCGAGGATCGAGACCTGGCCCTCGAACTCGCCGAGCTTCTCGACCGCGTCGGTCTTCTTGTCGTCCTCGCTGCCGCAGGCGGCGAGCGCGGAGACCGACACCAGGGTCAGGCAGGCGACGGCCACGCGGCCGCGCCGGAAGGTGGATTTCATGAGGATCTCCGATTTCTTCTCAGGGGGTGGTGCGGGAGCTGCAGGGGGTCAGGAGTCGAGGGCGACGACGTCGGTGCGCGCGAAGCGGACGGTCACCCGGTCGCCGCGGTGGTCGCTCTCGGCGAGGGCGCCGGTGGACTGCTCGAGGGCGACGAGGTCGAGGCCGTCGTCGGTGCGCAGGTGCACCCGGTTGCCGGTGCCGAGGTAGATCGTCTCGGTGACCACGGCGTCGAGCCGCACGTCGCCGGCGGCGGGCGGCGCGGTGTCGGAGGAGGCGGACAGGCGCAGCCGCTCGGGCCGGACGGCGTGCGCGGCGGCGACCCCCAGCACCCGCTCGGACGCGGCGGCGTCGAGGAGGTTGGTGGTGCCGACGAAGCCGGCGACGTACGCCGAGGCGGGCTGCTCGTAGATCTCCTGCGGCGTCCCCAGCTGCTGGATCCGTCCCGCGTCGAAGACCGCGATCCGGTCACTCAGCGTGAGCGCCTCCTCCTGGTCGTGGGTGACGAAGACGAAGGTGATGCCGAGGGAGCGCTGGAGCTGCTTGAGCTCGACCTGCATCTGCTCGCGCAGCTTGAGGTCGAGGGCGCCGAGCGGCTCGTCGAGCAGGAGCACCCGCGGCTCCAGCACGATCGCCCGGGCGAGCGCGACCCGCTGGCGTTGGCCGCCGGAGAGCTGCGTGGGCCGACGGGTGCCGAGGTGGTCGAGGCGCACGGTGGCGAGGGCCTCCTGCGCCCGGGCCCGCCGCGCGGCCTTGCCCATCCCGCGCACGCGCAGGCCGTAGGCGACGTTGTCCAGCACGCTCATGTGCGGGAAGAGCGCGTAGTCCTGGAAGACGGTGTGCACGTCGCGCTCGAAGGGCGCGCTGCGGGTCACGTCGGTGCCGCCGAGCTCGACGGTGCCGTCGGTGGCCTGCTCGAAGCCGGCGATGAGGCGCAGCACGGTGGTCTTGCCGGAGCCGGACGGGCCGAGCATCGAGAAGAACTCGCCGTCGGCGATGTCGAGGTCGACGCCGTCGACGGCCGCCACGTCACCGAAGTGCTTGACGAGGCCGCGCAGCCGGATCGCCGGGGTCGTCGTGGTGACGGCGGCGGAGGTGTCCGCCGGGGGCGTGGTGGCTTGGGTCACAGCGAAAACATATGATCCCAGAGGTTATATGTCTAGAGCCTTCCCTGTAACGTTTCTGTGACCGCGACAGGCCGGCCGGAGGGGGTGGGATGGGCACCACCGCACGCCACGGCACCCGCACCCGGAACGCGATCTTCGCCCCGCTCGAGGACGTCGGGCGGGCCACCCGCGTCGAGCAGCGCCTCGCCGACGCCATCCGCTCGGGCGTGCTCCGCGACGGGGAGCGGCTGCCCAGCGAGGCCGAGCTCGCCGCCATGCTCGGCGTCGCCACCGTCACCGCCCGCGAGGCCCTCGTCGCGCTCCGCGCCCAGGGCCTGATCAGCACCGTGCGCGGCCGCAACGGCGGCAGCTACGTCACCCGGGCCCGCCTCCACGACCCCGACGCCCAGGCCGAGCGGCTCGCCGGCATGTCCCTCGTCGAGCTGCACGACCGCGGCACCCTGCACGTCGTGCTGCTCTCCGGCTGCGCCGAGGTCGCCGCCGAGCGCGCCGACGCCGGCGACGTGGACGTGCTCGCCTCCCTGCTCCCCGCTGCCGAGGACACCGACCCCGGCCACTGGCGGCACGCCGACGCCGAGCTCTACCTCTCCCTCGCCGCGCTCAGCCAGTCCGCCCGGATGACCCGCCAGGTGGTCGCCCTCGAGGCCGACTTCGGCGCCCTGCTGCGCCAGCCGCTGGGCGAGCCCGCGTTCCAGGAGTTCACCCGGGACTGTCACGAGGAGCTGTTCGCCGGGCTGCGCGCCCACGACGGGGCAGCGGCCCGGACCGCCGTACGACGACAGCTGGGGGGCGCGCTCGACGAGCTCGCCCTGCTCCGGGCGTCCCAACGATGAGGCGCCTTCCTTGACAGCCGGGCCGTCGTGCCTTTCCGTAGCAGACGGGGACCGGTGCGCCCGGGACCTCGGAAGGAGTGGAGCCATGGGGTCGGTGCTGGTCGAAGGAGCCTCGGCGGCCGCGGTCGCCTGCGCCCGGGAGATCGAGGACTACTTCGGCCGCGTGGTCGCCGAGCTGGACCGGCTGCGCGACGGGCTCGCCGAGGTGTGCGCCCGCGAGCGGCTCTCCGCGGCGGAGCTCGTCGAGACGGCGTACCCGCTCACCCGGGACCTGCTCGGCCGCCTCCCGCTGTTCGGCGGCGGCTTCGTCGCCGCGCCCGGCTTCCTCGCCGACCACCACCTCTACCTCGCGTGGTGGCAGGGCGAGGAGCAGCAGCTGCTCGCCCAGTCGACCGTCTCCGGCTCGGGCGACCCGCTCGACTACAGCCGCTTCGAGTGGTTCCGCACGCCCCTGGAGACCGGGCATGCGCACGTGACCGGGCCGTTCGTCGACTACGTGTGCAGCGACGAGTACATGCTCACCACCACCGCGCCCGTGCACGTCGGCGACACGATGGTCGGCGTCGTCGGCGCGGACACGCTGCTCGACACCTTCGAGTCGCTCATGCTCGGCGCGGTCCGCGACGCCGGCGTCACCGTCGTCAACCAGGCGCACCGGGTGGTGCTCTCCGCGGACCCCCGGATCCCGCCCGGGCGGCTCGTCACGCCCGGTGAGCACGGCGCCGCGATCCGGTGCGGCGACCTGCCGCTGACGGTGCTGACCGCCTGAGTCAGAGCCGCTCGCGCAGCCAGGCGAAGTCGGCCGTGTGCTCCGCGGCCCCGCCCGGCGTCTCGCAGACCACCGGCGCCCCCGCGTCGCGCACGACCTGGGCCAGCAGGTCCGGGTCGATCTGCCCGGCGCCGAAGTTGGCGTGCCGGTCGGCGCCGGAGTCGAAGGCGTCGCGGCTGTCGTTGGCGTGCACCAGGTCGATCCGGCCGGTGATCGCGAGGACGTCGTCGACGATCGTCTCCAGCGCGTTGCCGCCCGCGTGGGCGTGGCAGGTGTCGAGGCAGAAGCCCACCTGGTCGGCGCCCTCGGCGCTGGCGATCGCGTCCCAGGTGCCCTTGATCCGGTCCAGGTAGCGAGTCATCGCGTTCGTCCCGCCGGCGGTGTTCTCGATGAGCAGCGGGACCTTGATGTCGGTCGCCTCGATCGCCTTGCGCCAGTTGTCGAACCCCTTGGCGGGATCGTCGTCGTCGGTGACGTGCCCACCGTGCACGATCAGGCCCTTGGCGCCCAGCTCGGCGGCCGCGTCCATGTGCTGCTGCAGGAGCTTGCGGCTGGGGATGCGCTGGCGGTTGTTCGTGGTGGCGACGTTGATGAGGTACGGCGCGTGCACGTACAGGTCGACCCCCGCCTCCTCGGCGGCGGTCCTGAGGGCGGCCGCGCCGCCGTCGTACGCGAGGACGGGGCCCTTGTAGGACTGCGGGTTGCCGAGGAAGAACTGCACCAGCGGGGCGTTGCGGGCCGCGGCCTCGGCGATCGGGTCGGTCTGGTCGACGTGGGCACCGATGCGCAGCTCGCTCATGGCCTCCACTCTAGGAGTGTCCGGGGACAGCTCACCGGGCACCGTGACGCACCCGGCGGCGCAGCGCCGCCCGCTCGATCGGCCCGAGGTCGTCGAGCACGCCGAGCACCCGGGCGAGCTGCTCCAGGGTGGCGAAGGCCTGCTCCGCGCCGGCGGGGTCGACGCCGTCGTACAGCTCGAGGCCGACGAACGCGGCGCTGACCGCCCGCGCCAGCCCGGCGACGTCGACCAGGTCCGCCCACGGCCCGTCGGCCAGCAGCCGCTCGAGCACCGCCTGCACCGCCTCGGTCCACAGCGCCAGGCCCGCGGCGGTCGCGGGGCCCAGCGCGGGGTGCGAGGACGCGCCGGCGAGCAGCTGGCCCAGCAGCGCGACGTTCCCGGCCGCCTGCTCGCGGGCGTGGATCTCCCGGGCGAGGGCGACCAGGCCGGCGAGGTCGCGCACCTGCGCCAGGGCCGGCGCGTGCTCCGCGACGCGCTGGCGGGCGCCGTGGTCGCAGGCCTGCGCGAGCAGGTCGTCGACGGAGCCGAAGTGGTAGAAGACCAGCGCCTGGTTGACCCCCGCCTCGGTCGCGATCGCGCGCGCCGACGCCTTCGCGATCCCCTGCTGCACCACCACGCGCAGGGTCGCGTCCAGCAGCTTCTCCCGGGTGCCCATCGGGCCATCCTGGCCGGTCTTGAGCATTCGCTCAATCCGTGGGATGGTTTTGAGCGATCGCTCAAACACGAGGAGGCGTCGTGCCGAACACTCCGGGACCCGCGGGCTACCTGCTGGCGTGGTGGGTGAGCGTGGTCGCGGTCGGTCTCGGGCTGACCCTCGCCTTCCCCGAGGAGGCGCGCTGGTGGGCGCGCTTCGCGATCTACCTGGGCGCGACCGCGGGGATCTCCCTGCCCTTGGCCGCCATCGGCGTGCTGCTCGTGCACGTGACCTGCGGCCGCTTCCGCCAGCAGTGGGTCCACGTCGCGGCGGCCGGCGTCGCCGGGTTCTACGCGGGCGTCTGGCTGGGACCCTTCGTGGCGCTGATGGTGGCCGCGTCGACCGCGCTCGGCCGCCTCGTCGTCGTACCGCTGGTCTGGGCGCGGCGCGCCGCGCACGCCGAGCGCGCGCCGCTCTCCCCGGAGCCGGCGCGATGAGCCGGGTCAACACCCCCGGCGTGGGCGGCTACCTCGCGGCGTGGCTGGTGAGCGTCGGCACCTTCGCCGTCCTGCTGGCCCTCGGGTCCCGCACGTTCGACCCCCTCGTGGCGGGCGTCCTCCTCGTGGGCGCGCTGGTGGTCTCCACGCCCTTCGCGGTCGTCGGGATGCTCGCCGTCCACTTCCTGTGCCGGCACGTCGGGGCGCAGTGGGTGCACGTGGTGGCCGCCGGCGTCGCGGGGTTCGTCGCCTTCTGCTGGCTGCACCCCCTGCTCGGCGTGCTCGTGGGCGGGACGACGGCGTTCGGGCGGGCGAGCGTCGTCCCGATGGTCGAGGAGCGGCGCCGCGATTCGGAGCAGTCCGCCGCACGCTGTTAACCTCTCCTGTCCGGTGCCGACAGGCGCCGTACGACGTGTGCCCGGCAGACCCGGTGCGCACGATGCAGAGCCCTCCTGCCGCGGAGAGTCCGTGGCCGTCAGTCCAGAGGAGGTGGAGACCGCTTTGCGCAACTACGAAGTCGTGGTCATCCTCGACCCGAGCCTCGACGAGCGGACGGTTCAGCCGTCGCTCGACAAGTACCTGAACGTCGTCCGCAACGACGGCGGCACCGTCGACAACGTCGACGTGTGGGGCAAGCGCCGCCTGGCGTACGAGATCAAGAAGAACGCCGAAGGCATCTACGCGATCATCAAGCTGACCGCGGCGCCGGCGACGGTCGACGAGCTCGACCGCCAGCTGACGCTCAACGAGTCCGTGCTTCGCACCAAGGTCCTGCGCCCCACCGTCTGAGGCGCACGACCCGTGCCTGTGGAAGGCGACTGTTCAATGTCGTCGGCAGCAGACACGATGGGGGCCGTTGCCCGGGACTGACCCGGGCGGGCCACCGAACCCACTCACAGGAGACCACCATGGCTGGCGACACCGTCATCACCGTTATCGGCAACCTGACCGACGACCCGGAGCTGCGCTTCACCCCGTCGGGCGCCGCGGTTGCCAACTTCACGGTGGCGTCGACCCCGCGCACCTTCGACCGGCAGACGAACGAGTGGAAGGACGGGGAGACCCTGTTCCTGCGCTGCTCGATCTGGCGCCAGGCGGCGGAGAACGTCGCCGAGTCCCTCCAGAAGGGCATGCGCGTCATCGCGCAGGGCCGGCTGGTGTCGCGGTCCTACGAGGACCGTGAGGGCCAGAAGCGCACGGTCAACGAGCTGCAGGTCGACGAGGTCGGCCCGTCGCTGACCTGGGCGACCGCCAAGGTCACCCGCGCCAACCGCTCCGGCGGGGGCGGCGGCTACGGCGGCGGCCAGGGCAACCAGGGCGGCTACGGCGGCCAGGGTGGCCAGGGCGGCGGCGGTGGGCGTCCCGCGGGCGGAGACCCGTGGGGCAGCCAGCCCAGCTCGGGTGGTTCCAACCAGGGCGGCTCCGCGCCGGCCGGCGACCCCTGGGCAGCCCCGGGCGTCTCCGGTGGCGACGAGCCCCCGTTCTGAGCAACAACACATCAACCATTCCGGCTGCCGTTGACTGACGCGGCCGGGCTCTGAGGAGGAGCACCACAATGGCGAAGGCAGTCGTCCGCAAGCCGAAGAAGAAGGTTTGCCAGTTCTGCAAGGAGAAGGCCACCGGTGTCGACTACAAGGACACCAACCTTCTGAAGAAGTTCATCTCCGACCGCGGCAAGATCCGCGCCCGTCGGGTGACCGGCAACTGCGTCCAGCACCAGCGGGACATCGCGATCGCGGTGAAGAACGCCCGTGAGGTCGCGCTGCTGCCCTACACCTCCAGCGGCCGCTGAGCGCGTCGGTAGAGAAGGAGAGCTGAACTCATGAAGATCATCCTGACCCAGGAGGTCGAGAACCTCGGCGCCGCCGGCGACGTGGTGGAGGTCAAGGACGGCTACGGCCGCAACTACCTCATCCCGCGCGGCTTCGCGATCCGCTGGACCCGCGGCGCCCAGGCGCAGGCCGACTCGATCAAGGCCGCGCGCTCCGCGCGTGCCGTCCGCGACGAGGCGCACGCCGCCGAGATCAAGGCCAAGCTCGAGGGCAACCCGGTCGACGTCAAGGTGAAGGCGGGCCAGGGCGGCCGTCTGTTCGGTGCGGTCACCACGGCCGACATCGCCGCCGCGCTCGGCGAGGCCGCCGGCGAGTCGATCGACAAGCGGACCATCGTCCTCGGCAACCCGATCAAGGCGCTGGGCAACCACGCCGTGTCGGTGAAGTTGCACGACGAGGTGTCCGTCGCGGTGACCCTGAACGTGATCCCGGCCTGACCCGGTTCGCTTCTGCGGCGTGGCCGGCCCCTCCGGGGGCCGGCCACGTGGCATTTTTGAGGCGTCCTTCCCCGACTTCCCCAGGAGTGAAGATGCGACTGCGTCGCCTCTGGCCCGCTGCCGTCCTCGTGCTCGCCCCCGTCCTCGCCGCGTGCAGCGACGACGGCGACCCCGACACCGACGCCGAGCCGACGACCTCGGCCACGCCCACCACGGACGCGCCGTCGCCCACCCCGACCCCCACGCCCACGCCCAGCGCGACCGAGACGACCAGCGAGGCGAGCGCCGAGCCGCCGGCCGCTGACCGGCCCGCCACCTGCGACCTGCTCACCGACGGCGACGTGTCGAAGGCGCTCGGCGTGACGGTGGCCGCCGGCAAGCCCGCGGGCGAGGCGGGCTGCACCTTCGTCGGCAAGGGCACCGTCACGGTGCGCGTCGAGGTCACCGACCCGGGCACCTGCCCGCAGCCCGACGACAGCGACGGCAACGTCGAGCCCAGCCAGGTCGCCGGCGCCACCACGTCGTGGTGGAAGACCAGCTCCGCCCCGCCGCTCGTCGCGCTGCAGCGCGCCTGCGCGAAGGACGCGAACGTGGACGTCGCGCTCACCTACGCCACCCCGAGCTACGACGGCGACCCGTCGGCCGGCAGCGCCCAGCTCGCCGGCCTGGTGCTGGCCAGCCTCCAGGGCTGACTCCGGTACGACGGCGTCAGGAGTCCGTCGCGGCGGGCGTCTCCGGTTCCGGGGCGCCCGCCCACCGACGCCCGGCGAAGACGAAGCAGAGCACCACGAGAGCGATCTGCACGGCCTGGGCGACCGCCTCGCCCGTCGTACCGACGCCGTCCCAGCCGGCGCCGAACGCCAGCGGCGGTGCGGCCAGGACGAACAGCAGGGCCGCCCCCGCGATGCTGAAGCAGCTCGCGCCGGCGGTCGAGCGACCGCGCAGTGCGGCCTGGCTCAGCTCGTGGCAGAGCAGGGCGAAGAACCCGAAGCGGGGGACGTCGGCCGCCCACCCCAGCGAGGGGTCGGTCTCCAGCCAGCGCGCGACGGCCGGCACGACGAGGGCGACCGAGACTCCCAGCGCGAGCGTGCCGACGAAGCGCAGTGTGCCCAGCCGGCCGCTGTCGAGTGCCGTCGCGAGGCCGTGCAGTCCCACCAGCACGAGCAGCCAGCCGAGCGGGTCGGGCAGCGGGTCGAAGGTGCCGGGCTCGGCGTCGACGGGGCCGAGCGCCAGCAGGACCAAGCCGAGCCCGATCGCCTGGAGCGGCTTCATGCCGCGGCTCCGGTGACCAGCCAGGCCTCGCCCCGGGCGCGGCGGACCAGGGTGAGGAGGCGACCGCCCATGAAGAGCACGCCGAAGGCGACCCACACCCCGGGCAGGCCCGCGCCCAGCGCACTCGTCAGCAGCACGACCGGAGCGTAGCCGCCCAGCACGACGAGCCCGGCCCGTGCCAGGTACCGGCCGTCCCCGGCACCGATCAGCACCCCGTCGAGCACGAACACCACCCCGGCCACGGGCTGCGCCACGGCGGCGACGAGCAGCACCGGCACGAGGGCGTCGCGGACGGCCTGGTCGGGGGTGAAGACGGCGCCCAGCCACGGGCTGGCGGCGGCCAGCAGCAGCCCGGTCACGACACCGCTGCCCACCCCCCACTGCACCATCCGCCGGGTCACGGCGCGGGTGGCGGGGACGTCGCCCGCGCCGAGGTGACGTCCCGTGATCGCCTGCGCGGCGATCGCGATCGCGTCGAGGACGAAGGCCAGGAAGCCCCACAGGGTGAGCGCGAGCTGATGGGTCGCGATCGGCACGGCGTCGCCGCGCCCGCTGCCCGCGGCGAGGACCACGGCCCAGGTGGTGACGAGGAGCGAGGCGCGCAGGGTGAGGGTCCGGATCAGGAGCGGTACGCCGGCCCGGCCCGCCGCCCGGATCCCCGCCCCGTGCGGGCGCAGCCGGGCGCCCTCGCGCCGCGCGGCACGGACCACGACCGCGACCAGCGCGAGCGCCATGCCCGCCTGGGCCAGCACCGAGCCCAGCGCGGAGCCGGCGAGTTCCAGGCGGGGGAGCGGCCCGGCGCCGTACACGAGGGCGAGGTTGAGCAGCAGGTTGACGGCGTTGCCGAGCACGGCCACCACGAGCGGCGTGCGGGTGTCCTGCAGGCCGCGCAGCACTCCGGTCGTGGCCAGCACGAGGAGCAGGGGGGTGATGCCGGCCGCGGCGATGCGCAGGTACGTCGCCGCGGCGTCCTCCACCCCGCCCGACGCTCCGAACAGCCCGACCAGCGGGCCGGCCAGGAGGCTGGTGAGCAGGGTGACCGGGACGCCGATCGCGACCGCGAGCCAGAGCCCGTCGACGCCCTGGGCCAGCGCCTCGCGGCGCTGCCCGGCGCCGAGCCGGCGGGCGACGCCGGCGGTGGTGCCGTAGGCGAGGAAGACGCAGAGCCCCACGACGGTGGTGAGCACCGTCCCGGCCAGGCCGAGGCCGGCCAGCTCCCGGGTGCCGAGGTGACCCACGACCGCCGCGTCGCCCAGCAGGAACAGCGGCTCGGCGACGAGCGCGAGGAACGCCGGGACCGCCAGCCGGGCGATCTCGCGGTCGAGAGCACGGTTCGTCATCGGCGCCGGTCCCGGACCCGTCCCGGGACCGGTGGAAAACTCGTGATCACTTGTGGAAACGCGCCTTCTGTGCGTGCCGTGCCGTGGATCCCCGGGAGGACCGAGGGGGACGAGCCGATGACCGGAAGGTGAACGAGATCACACCGCAACAATTTCCGCTGCACAGGTGTGGACGAGCGTTTGCGCAGGTCAGCGGCGGTTTTGTCCGGTCGTTCACCTCTGCCTCCACAGCTTCCTCCCCAGCCCGTGCACATCCTCGTCGCGTGTCATCCACGTCCTACGCCGAGTTATCCCCAACCCTTGTGGATAAAGCGGCGGCGCCGGCTTCCGGTCCGGTCCCCGGCGGGCCTAGGTTCGGCGCGCGGGGTTTGGGTCGGACCCCCTTGGCACCATCGTCACCGTACGGCCTGCGGGGTGGTGCGACGTCCGTCGCCCCGACCTCGCCAGGACCCAGCCAGCACCCGAGCCAGGAGGACGACGGAGCCGTGAGCGTCACCGACAACGCACCGTCCTGGACCGCCGACCCGCCGGAGGACTGGAGCGACGGCCCCGCGCCGTACGCCCCCGGCGAGGCTCCCGCCGGCGGCCGGATGCCCCCCCAGGACCTCGCCGCCGAGCAGTCCGTGCTGGGCGCGATGCTGATCTCCAAGGACGCGATCGCCGACGTCGTCGAGGTGATCCGCGGGGTCGACTACTACCGGCCCGCCCACGAGGAGATCCACGAGGCGATCCTCGACCTGTTCGGGCGCGGCGAGCCCGCGGACATGGTGACCGTCGCCGGTGAGCTGCAGCGGCGTGGCCAGCTGCAGAAGGTCGGCGGGGCGGCGTACCTCCACACGTTGGCGGCCAACGTCCCGATCGCGGCCAACGCCGGCTTCTACGCCGAGATCGTCTACGAGAAGGCCATCCTGCGCCGCCTCGTCGACGCCGGCACCAAGATCGTGCAGATCAGCTACGCCGGCGAGGGCGAGGTCGAGGGCATCGTCAACGAGGCCCAGTCCGAGATCTACAAGGTCACCGACCGCAACAAGTCCGAGGACTACGCCCCGCTGTCCGACATCATGGACGGCGTCCTCGACGAGATCGAGGCCATCGAGAACCGCGAGGCCGGCATCTACGGCGTGCCGACCGGCTTCGCCGACTTCGACGAGCTGACCAACGGCTTCCACTCCGGCCAGATGATCGTCGTCGCAGCCCGTCCCGCGATGGGCAAGTCGACGCTGGCGCTCGACTTCTGCCGGGCCGCCGCGATCCACAACAACCTCACGGCCTGCTTCTTCAGCCTGGAGATGACGCGCGCGGAGATCGTGATGCGCCTGCTGTCCGCCGAGGCGCGCATCCCGCTCAACCACATCCGCAACGGCAAGATGGGCACCGAGGAGTGGGACCGCCTCGCCCGCCACGTCGCGAAGGTCTCCGCGGCCCCGATGTTCATCGACGACTCGCCGAACATGACGATGACCGAGATCCGCGCCAAGGCCCGCCGGCTCAAGCAGAAGCACGACCTCAAGCTGATGGTCATCGACTACCTCCAGCTGATGAGCTCCGGCAAGAAGGTCGAGTCCCGCCAGCTCGAGGTCTCCGAGTTCTCCCGCCAGATCAAGCTCCTGGCCAAGGAGCTCGAGATCCCCGTCATCGCGCTCTCGCAGCTCAACCGTGGTCCCGAGCAGCGCGCCGACAAGCGCCCCGCCGTCAGCGACCTGCGTGAGTCCGGCTCCATCGAGCAGGACGCCGACATGGTCGTCCTGCTCCACCGCGACGACGTCTACGAGAAGGAGTCGACCCGCCCCGGTGAGGCCGACCTGATCGTCGCCAAGCACCGCAACGGGGCGACCCGGGACATCGTGGTGGCCTTCCAGGGTCACTACAGCCGGTTCGTCGACATGGCGCACTGAGGCCCGCCGCCGGCGTGGGTCCTCGTGCCCGCGTCAGCCCACCTCACGCAACGCGGCCACCGGGCACGACGCGACGGCCACCCGCGCCCGGTCCACCTCCGCCTCCGGTACGTCGCCGCCCTCCGCGTGGTAGATCAGCAGGTCGTCGTCATCCAGCTCGAACAGCGCGGGCGCCTGGGCGGTGCACAGCCCGTGCCCCTCGCAACGGTCGTGGTCGACGTCGATCCTCATGGGTCACCTCGCGGGGACGAGCTCGAGCGGGAGCCGCTCGAGGCGGTGGATGATGTTGTTGACGGCCCACTCCGGCTCCCCGGCGAGCTCGATCCGCTCGACCGTGTCGAGCAGGCGGGTGAGGATGGCGCCGGTCTCCAGGCGGGCGAGTCCCTGGCCGGCGCAGCCGTGGGTGCCGTGGCCGAAGCCGAGCTGTCGGCTGGCGTCGCGGGTGATGTCGAAGGTCTCGGGGGAGGTCCAGGCGGTCTCGTCGCGGTTCGCCGAGGCGTAGAGCACGAGCACCCGACTCCCCTCCGGTACGACGTGCCCGGCGATCGTCGTGCGCTGCGCGACCTTGCGTGAGAACGCCCGCAGCGGCGACTCCAGGCGGACGACCTCGTTGATCGCGTTGGGCAGCAGGTCGCGGTCGGCGCGCAGGAGTGCCCACTGCTCGGGGTGCCGGGCGAAGAGGAGGAGGGCGCTGGCGATCGCGCTGAGGGTGGTGTCGATCGAGGGGGCGAGGTAGTCGACGAGGAGCTTGGGGCAGGCGGCGGCGTCGAGCCGGCCCGCGTCCACCGCGCGCAGGAGGTCCTCGCCCATGCTGCCGGGCTGCAGCTCCCGTCGACGGGCGATGCGGTGGGCGTAGCGCAGCATGCCGAGGCTCGCGGGTGCGCTGCGGGCCGACTGTCCGTTGAACGGGCCGAGGACGTCGAAGGTCGCCGCACCCCAGCGCAGCAGGTGCTCCCGCCCGTCCTCCGGCCAGCCGATGAGGTCGGGGACGACCGACATCGGCAGCGCGAGCGCGAGGTCGGCGACCCCGTCGACGTGACGCCGGGCGACGGCGCCGTCCACGACCCGGGCCGCCTGGGCGTCGACCTCGTCGCGCATGCTGCGCAGGGCGCGCGGCGTGAGCCGGTGGGCGAGCAGGCTGCGCCGCTCCCGGTGCACCTCGCCGTCGCTGTTGAGCACGGTCCCGCGCGACATGCGGTTCGCGACCGGGTTGAGGCCGACGCCGGCGCCGGAGACGAAGGTCGCGTCGTCGCGCAGGGCGGCCTTGCACGCGTCGTACCGGGGCAGGGCGAACACCCGGTGGTGGCTCAGCCAGACGACCGGCCCGTGCGCCCGCAGCCGGGCGTAGTGCGGGTAGGGGTCGAGGATCGCGAGGCGGGAGTAGAGGTCGACCCCGTCGGCGGGGATGTCGGTGGTCGGGGTCATCGGATTCCTTCTCGTCGCGCGAGCACGGGCGGAGCGGTCAGGGGCAGGGGACGCAGTGCCTCCTCGGCCGTGCCGGCGGCGGCGACCGTCCCGTCCGGACGCACCAGGGCCGCCTCGTGACGACCGAGCCACCGGTCCAGCTCCGCCACCTCCTCGGCGAGCAGGACGACGACGCCGATCCGGTCGAGCCGCTCGGCGGTGCGTCGCGACGGGTCCGCCCGCGCCACCAGCACGAAGCGCTGGCCGGCGACCTCGTCGAGGCGCTGGCCGGAGGCGAGGACCGGGTTCGGGCAGAGCGTGCCGGCGAGTCCGGGGCGCCAGCGGCGCCGGATGGTGAGCGCGGAGCCGGTCAGGGGCGGGGTGGCGCTGTCGAGCACGCGGCCGCGCAGCCCGGGCAGGTGCACGAGGGCCGGCACCGCGACGCGCCGCAGCCGGTCGCCGGTGGCACCGCCGCCGGTCATCAGCCGCCCCACGAGGGTGGCGAGCCGGATCATGGCGCGGGCGTGCGGCTTGCGCTCGGTCTCGTAGCTGTCCAGCACCGCGGCCGGGAGCCGGCCGTCGAGGACGGCCGCGAGCTTCCACGCGAGGTTGGCGGCGTCGCGGATCCCGGCGCCCATGCCCTGGCCGATGAACGGCGGCGTCAGGTGCGCCGCGTCACCGAGCAAGAACACCCCGCCGCGGTGCCAGCGGTCGGCGAGCTGGGCGCGGAAGGTGTACTCCGCGAGCCGGACCACCTCGAAGTCGCTCGTGTCGCGGTCCCACGGCGCGAGCAGCGGCGCCAGCGCCGCGGGGTCCTCGAAGTCGGCGACGCTCTCGTCGTCGAGGAGCTCGAACTCCCAGCGGTGCCGGGTCTCCCCGATCCGCATGTACGTCGCGGCGCGGCGGCTGTCGCAGACCTGGTGGACGCCGCCCCAATGCCCCAGGTCCCGGTCGACGGCGACGTCGACGACCAGCCAGCGCTGCGCCGGGAAGCCGAGGTCGCGCATCCGCGCGCCGATGGCGCGGCGGGTCAGGCTGTTCGCGCCGTCGCAGCCGAGGACGAAGCGCGGCCGGACGACGCGCGTCTCCCCGCCGGCGCGGTCGACGTACGACACCTCGGGGTGTCGACCCTCGGTGCGGACCGCGGTCACCTCGACGCCGCCGCGGAAGGTCACCAGGTCCAGCGCGGCCATCCGCCGGCGCAGCACCGCCTCGAGGTCGGGCTGGTCGAACATGGAGGCCTGCGGGTAGCCGTTGCCCGTGCGCGGGTCGGCCCGGTCGAACTGCGCCAGCGTCGCGTGCGCGGGGGAGAGCAGCCGCAGCCCGGCACCGGGCCGGGTGATCGCCGCGACCTCCTCGGCCACCCCGAGACGGGCGAGCGCACGGAAGACCTCGTCGTCGAGGTGCACGGCGCGCGGCTGGGGGAAGACGTCGGCGTACCGGTCCACGACGAGCGTGCGGACCCCGGCCTGGGCGAGCAGGATCGCCGCGGTGACCCCGGTCGGCCCGGCGCCGACGACGACCACCTCCGGCTGCTCGCCGGAGCGGTACGCCGCGCTCATCGCGGGTCGGGCTCGGCGTACCGCACCGTCGTGCGCTGGCGGCCCAGGTCGAGCGCGCCGTCGGCGGTGGCGACGTGGAGCTCGACCAGGTCCCCGTCGGCGAGGTACGACGGGTTCTTCGCCTGCGCCTTGAAGAAGGCCTTCCACTTCGTGGCCGGAGGGAGCAGCGCGCCGATGATCTCGATCGGCTTGGGCGGTGCCTTCAGCGCCGTGCCGCCGGGGGTGCCGGTGAGCACCAGGTCCCCGGTCGAGAGCGGCTGGAAGCGGCTGAGCCCCTGCAGCGCCTCGAGCGGCTTGTAGAGCATGTCGGCGGCGACGACGGCGTCCTGCCGGACCGCGCCGTTGACCCACAGCCGCAGCCGCAGCTGCTCGAAGCGCGCCCAGTCGCCGGGCTCCAGGACGACCAGCCGCGGGCCGACCGGGGTGAAGGTCGGGTAGGACTTGGACTCGAAGAACTGGGTCTTCGGCAGCTGGAGGTCGCGGGCCGAGACGTCGTTGGTGATGACGAGCGCGGCGACGTGGTCGGCGACGTTCTCCTCGGTCGGGGCGGTGCCCACCGGGAGGTCCTTGCCGATGACGAGCCCGACCTCGACCTCGTAGTCGAGGAAGCGGACGTGGGGCGGCTTGACGATGTCGTCGGTGGGGCCGCTGATCGAGTGGGAGGTCTTGCGGAAGAAGGTCAGCGGCACGGTCTCGGGGTTGAAGCCGGAGTCCTCGATGTGGCTGACGAAGTTGGTCATCTGGGCGACCACCCGGCAGGGCGCGGTCACCGGCGACTGCCACGGGCCGTCGGGCAGCGCGCTCCCCTCGGCGGCGACCGCGCGGTCGAGGGCGGCCCGGTCGGCGAGCAACGCGGCGGTGGTGGGGGCGGCGGTGTCGACGAGGGTGCCGGTGCCGCCGGCCTTCTCGACGTACCAGCGGTCGGCGATGCGCAGGACGTTGATGCTCATGAGGTGGCCACCTTCAGCAGCCCGCGCAGGCGGGCCAGGTCGAATTCGTTGTCGGGACTCCGCAGCGCGGACAGCAGGGAGCGGGCCTCGGCGAGGGACTCGCGGCCGGGCTTGACGCCCAGGAAGTCCGCGGAGGCGGGCGGGCCCCACTGGGCGAGGCCGGAGGCGGTCATCGGCGCCCACCCGGGCTCGAGGGTGTTGTCGAACATGTCCCCGTCGGTGAAGTGCTCGACGAGGAAGCCGCGGTCGTCGCGCCAGTAGTCGAAGATCTGGCTGCCCTGGATGTGCCGGCCGATGCCCCAGGAGCGGTGGTAGCCGGCTTGGCCGAGGAACTCGCCCCCGGCGGCGAGCGCGTCGAGGTCGGCCACCTGGTACGCCGAGTGCACGTACCGCGCGCGCGGGCCCAGGGTCATCGCGAGGGTGTGGTGGTCGGCGGGCTCGCTGCCGCGGTCGCAGCGCAGGAAGCTCATCGTCGGCCCCTTGGCCCGCTGGCCCTCGTAGTACTGGAAGTCGCTGACGATCAGCCCGAGGTGCTCGAGGTACCAGTCCAGCGCCGCGCGGTAGCGCGGCGTCTGGAGGACGACGTGCCCGAGGCGCTCGACCTTCGCCGGCGCGCGCGGGGGACGCTGGGGTGCGTTCGCCCGCGCCACCCGGCCGCCGGCGTTGTGCGGCAGCGGCGCCTGGCCGGGCAGGGCGGCGAGCGGGTGGCAGCCGGTGACGACCCGTACCCGGGCGCCGCTGGGGTCGCGGACGTCGACGGTGCGGCCGCCGAGGTTCTCCGGCAGGGCCGTCACCGTGACCCCGAGCCGGTCGGCGAGGCGGAGCAGGTCCGCGTCGTCGGCCGCCAGGAACGCCGGTCCGGTGAACCGCGAGCGCGCGCCGCGTCGTACGACGACGGCGGGTGCGCCCGCGAGCGTGCCGCGCAGGTGCAGCTCGTGGCGGTCCTTGAAGCTGGTGGCGAAGCCGAAGGCGTGCGCGAAGGTCTCGGCGCCGTCCAGGTCCGGCTTCTCGAACTCCAGCCAGGCCAGGTCGCGCACCTTGATCACCGGGTTGCGCGCCCGGCCGGGGTGCTCGCCGGGCAGGGCGCCCTGCTCGCTGTGCAGGTCGTTGTGCGTGTGGTGGGTCGCCATGCCTTCTCCTCTTGACTGACGCAATCGTCAACCAAGAGCGGGCTGTCGGTCAAGAAAACCTGACGAAATCGTCAGAAACGGGAACGAGCGGCTAGCATGGCGTGCTCCGACGCAGGGGGAGGAGGAGTCAGTTGTCCGAGGCGATGGCCAGGGCCGCGAGCGCCCGAGGTGCGCAGCGCCGGGCACGGACCCGGTCGGCGCTCGTCAAGGCCGCCCAGCAGCTCCTCGCCGAGAACCGCACCAACGTCGCGATCCTGGAGATCACCCAGCTCGCCGACGTGGGGATGGGCTCCTTCTACAACCACTTCGAGAGCCGCGAGCAGCTGTTCGAGGCCGCCGTCGACGACGCCCTGGAGCTGCAGGGCGCCTTCCTCGACGAGCTGGCCGACGACCTCGACGACCCCGCCGAGGTCTTCGCCCGGAGCTTCCGGCTCGTCGGCCGGCTGCACCGCCCCCTGCCCGAGCTCAGCAAGGTGATCCTGTCCCAGGGCGCCGCGCTGGTGACGGCCGACCGCGGCCTCGCGCCGCGCGCCCTGCGCGACATCCGCGGCGCGGTCGCGGCAGGTCGCTTCACCGTCGCCGATCCGACCGCCGCCCTGCTGGTCGTCGGCGGTGCGGCACTGGCGCTCGGCCAGCACGTCCACGAGCACCCCGAGGAGGACGACGCCCTCCTCGCCGACACGGTGACCGAGTCGCTGCTGGTCATGCTCGGCCTGGCTCCCGACGAGGCCCGTGCCGTCGTCGGCCGGGAGCTGCCCGACGTCGGCGGTCCCCGGGAGCTGGCCGCGCGGCTCGCCTCGGATCCGGACTAGGGGTGCGCCTCGACGACGCGCGCCGCCCGGCGCCTCACCGGTCCCGGGTACGGCGGAACGCGGCGCGGTGCCCGGTCGGACTCGTGCCCAGCCGCGCGGTGAAGTGCTTGCGCAGGAGGTCGTCGGAGGCGTAGCCGACAGCGTCGGCGACGTCGCGGACGGGCAGGTCGGTCTGCTCGAGCAGCCGCTGGGCGGCGCGCACGCGCAGGTCGTTGAGCCAGGTGATCGGCGTCGTGCCGACGTGCTCGTCGAACCACCGGTGGAAGGTGCGCGGGGACATCGACGAGAGCGCGGCCAGGTCGTCGACGCGCCACGGCCGGCGCAGGTCGGACGTCACGCGCAGATGGAGTTGCTCGACCGTGGGGGCGGAGTCGCGGGGGAGGGCCGTGTCGGCGTACTGCGCCTGGGACCCGGGCCGGAAGACCGGGGTGACCATGGAGCGGGCGACGACCTCGGCGGCGCCGGCGCCCCAGTCCCGGCGCACGAGGTGGAGGAGCAGGTCGATGCCGGCGGTGACCCCCGCCGAGGTCCACACGGCGCCGTCGCCGCAGTAGAGGTCGCGCGGCCGGACGTCGATCGCCGGGTGCCGACGGGCGAGCTCGTCGGCGAAGCGCCAGTGGGTGGTGGCCGCTCGGTGGTCGAGCAGGCCGGCGGCCGCGAGGGTGAACGCGCCGGTGCACAGCGACGCGATCCTCGTTCCGCGCGCGGCGGCGGCTGCGACGGCGTCGACCTCGGCGGGGTCGGGAGCCACGAGCGGTCGCTCGCTGCCCGGCACGACGAGGAGGTCGAGGCCGGTGACCTCGTCGAGGGCGTGGGTACGCCGCAGCGCGTGCACTTCGTCGAGGTCGGTGACCGCCGACGCGGCGAGCAGCCGGACCTCGGCGCGGGGCAGGCCGCGGTCGCTCCGGTCGTCGTAGACCTCGCGCGCCACCGCGATGTCGAACGCCCGCTTGCCGGGACCGATCAGGATGCCGACCGCGGTCATGGCGGGATCTTATCGATACCCGTCATTCCAGCCAGTGGTGGCGGTCGCGGCCCGCTGGTGGACTCAGCGTCATGACGCAGATCGGGAGGGCGGCCCTCGTGGTGGTCGACGTGCAGCAGGGCTTCGACGACGAGAGCTGGGGGCCCACGACGAACTGGCCGGGTTGCGAGGAGAACGTCGCGCGGCTGGTGGCGGCGTGGACAGAGCGCGGTGACCCGATCGTGGTCGTCCGCCACGACAGCGTGCGGGACGACTCCCCGCTCCGTCCGGACCACCCGGGCAACACCCTCATCGCACCGGTCGCCGCCGCCCCCGCGGACCTGTTCGTCACCAAGACCGTGAACTCCGCCTTCTACGGCACCCCCGACCTCGAGCAGTGGCTCCGCGCGGAGGGCATCGAGGGGATCGTCGTGTGCGGCATCCAGACCAACATGTGCGTCGAGACAACGGCCCGGATGGGTGGCAACCTCGGGTTCGACGTCGTCGTGCCGCTCGACGCCACCCGCACCTTCGACCTCGCCGGCCCCGACGGCACGGTCGTGCTGGCCGACGACCTCGTGCGGGCCACCGCCGTCAACCTGCACGGCGGCGGCTTCGCCCGGGTGACGACGACCGCCGCGGTCCTCGACGACTTCGTAGGCTGAGGGCGTGTACCTGGAGAACCTCGTCGCCGACGCCCGTGACCCGCACGCCCTCGGCCGGTTCTGGGAGGCGGCGCTCGGCACCGAGACGCTGACCGACGACGCGGGGGGCTATGAGACCCGGCTCGCCGTCCCGGACGGGCCGGTCTTCGACCTGTGCTTCCAGCCGGTCGCCGAGCCGGACCGGGGGCACCGCCTGCGGCCCGTGGTGGCGGGCGGTGCGGACCCGGAGGCGACCGTGGCGCGCCTGGTCGGGCTGGGCGCCCGCCGGACCGCGGACGCGGAGGTGCTGACCGACCCCGAGGGCACGCCGTTCCGTGTGCTCGCCGGGGAGGGGCCGAGCCCGCTGGCCGCGCTCGTCCTGGAGGTCGCCGACCCCGCCCGGGACGGCGACTTCTGGGCCTGGCTCACGGGGTGGCTGCCGCAGGGGGAGTCAGGACTGCGGCACTCCTCGGGACGCGGGTTCGCGCTCGAGCTCGTGGCCGAGGAGGCGGCGAAGGAGCAGGGCAAGAACCCGCTGCACCTCGACGTGCGCCTGGAGCCGGGCGAGGACGCCGACGCGGTGGCCCGGGCGATCGAGGACCGGGGCGGCCGGGAGCTGCACCTCGGGTGGGGTGACCTGCCGTGGCGGCACTTCGCGGATCCCTCGGGCAACGAGTTCTGCGTGCTGCCGGTGCCGAAGGGAAGCTGAAGGACCGCGGCCCCTCCCGTCCTCAGCGGGAGGCCTGCCGCGGGCTACCGGCTAGCGTGGCGGGCGTGCTGCCGCCACCGACGGCCCGGCTCCGGTTCCGGGAGATGACCGAGCACGATCTCGACGACGTCGAGGCGGTGCTGTCCGCGCCGGACCCCCTCCGGCCCGACCGCCGTCGCCGCACCCGCGCCGACGCCGAGCGGTGGATCGCCTGGACCCGGCGGAACTACGCCGAGCACGGGTTCGGGCTGTGGGTGGTCGAGACCGCCGAGGGCAGGTTCGTGGGGGACTGCGGGCTCACGGTCCAGTACGTCGACGAGCAGCCCCTCGTGGAGGTGGGCTACCGGGTGCACCCGGACCTGCGCGGGCTCGGCCTGGCGACGGAGGCGGCCGCCGCGGTGCGCGACACGGCCGCGGCCGAGGGCGTCGAACACCTCGTGGCGATCATCCGGCCGGAGAACCTCCCCTCCCAGCGGGTGGCGGAGAAGGTCGGGCTGCGCCTGGAGCGCCGGGCCTTCGTGCACGGGGCCGACGCGCTCGTCTTCGGTGCGGACCTCCGGAGTCCCGGCGGTCGCTAGACCACCAGCGTCCCGACGCCGCTCGGCGCGGCCGGGTCGACGGTGAAGCTGGGCCGCACCTCGCGCTTCTCGGCGATGCTCAGCACCCCGGCGCGACGGCCCAGGCGCATCGCGGCGACCTTGGCGGCCGGGAGGGCGCCGGTCTCCCGGGTGGAGCGCGGCGTACGACGGGCGGCGGTGCGCAGGAAGTAGTTGGCCGTCCACACGTGCTCGCGGCGCAGGGAGGCGGCCGTCCAGTGCTCGGTGGAGAGGGAGACGTTCAGGCCCTCGACGTTCTCGACGCGGTGCGGGCAGTTCTGCGGCCACCAGGCGACCTGGCCCGGCTCGAGGTCGATGACCTCGGCGTGCTGGTCGTAGGAGAGGTCGTAGGGCAGCTCCTCGTCGGTCGCGCCGGCGACGACCTTCTCCAGGTCCGGGCGCGAGGCGAAGCGCTCGGCGCGCGGGTAGACGTAGGCCCGCTTGCGGCCGCGCAGGTGCCAGAGCATGTTCGGCTGGTTGTCGGCGTGGTAGTAGACGAGCGCGGTGGGCGAGGAGATCAGCAGGGTGGCCTTGACCTCCTGCGGCTCGAAGCCGGGGACCAGGGCGCGGACCTCGGCGTACAGCTCCTCGACGAGCCGGCGCATCTGCGGGTCGTGCCGGTTGACGCCGACCAGGTTGAGCCACAGCCGGCCGCGGCTGACGACCTCGAGCAGGGTCGCGCCGGGCAGGTCGGTGGGCGCCCCACGCCGCCACTGGCTGCTGTCGGCCGGGTCCTCGCCCATGGTGTAGGGGTGCACGGACTCGCGCGGCAGGCGGTCGAGGAGCGCGGCGAGCGCGCTGTCGCCGAACTCGGGACGCTCGTGCAGGTGGTGCGGTGCGCGGTGCGGGGCGGTGCCGAAGGCGCTGATGTCGCGGTGGGACCAGGGAAGCAGGTGCGGAGCGTTCACGCGGGGGAGGGTACGACGCACCGGCGGATCCGCGGGCCTTCGTCGGCCGGGTATATCGCATCCGGGCACGCGCGGCCCCCGCGACACGGCTCCCGTGGGGAACCCTCCCTACCCTGTGCCCATGCTCCGTACCGCCCCGTTCGACACCGAGGTCTCGGGGGCGGTGGCCGCGATGCACGCCGCGCTCCGCACCGCCGCCCTGCCGCTGCCGCTGGCGGGGATGGCCGAGCTGCGCGCCGAGCGGCTGCGCGCGCTGGAGCAGCTCGACGACTACATCCGCCCCCGGCTGGCCGAGCCGGACGCGCCCGCGGTGGTCGTGGTCGGCGGCCCGACCGGGGTCGGGAAGTCGACGCTGGTCAACAGCCTGGTCGGGCACCCGGTAACCATCCCCGGGATGCTGCGGCCCACGACCCGCTCGGCGGTCCTGGTGCACCACCCGGACGACACGGCCTGGTTCGGGCCGGACCGGTTGCTGCCGACCTTCGCCCGCGCGGACGGGCCGAGCGAGGACCAGCACGCCCTGCGCCTGGTCGCCACCGACCGGATCCGCCGCGGTCTCGCGGTGATCGACGCCCCCGACTTCGACTCCATCGACGACGGCAACCGGGAGCTGTCGACCCGGCTGCTCGCGGCGGCCGACCTGTGGCTGTTCGTGACGTCCGCGGCGCGCTACTCCGACGAGGTGCCCTGGCAGCAGCTCGAGCTGGCGCTGGCCCGCGACACCCCGGTCGCGGTGGTGATGAACCGGATCCCCGACGAGGACCGGGCGACCGTCTCCGCGCACCTCGCCCGGATGCTCGACGCCCGCGGCGTCGGCGCGGACCGGCTGTTCCTCGTCGGGCGCGGACCGGTGGACGAGGACGGCGTCCTCCCGGCGTCGTACGTCGCGGGGGTGCGCGGGTGGCTGGACGGGCTGGGCGCCGACGAGGCCGCCCGGACCGCGCTCGTGCACCAGGCGGTTCGCGGCGCGATCGGCCGTGCGCTGGCGTTGGCCGAGCCGGTGGCGGTCGCGGCGACCCGGCAGGTCGCGGCGGTGGAGGACCTGCTCCGCACGGTCGACGGCACCTACGACGCGAGCGCGGCCGAGCTGACGGCCCGGCTCGGTGACGGCACGCTCCTGCGCGGGGACCTGCTGGCGCAGTGGCACGCCTTCGTCGGCCGCGACGACCTGCCGTCGTTGCCGGAGACGATGCGGGTGCTGCGCGCCCGGCTGACCGCCGACGCCGGCGACCCCGCGGGGCTGGGTGCCCGGGTCGACCGGCTCGGGCTGGCGCTCGACCTGGCTCTGGAGAACCTCGTGGTCGACCACGCGGCGCGGGCGGCGCAGGAGACCGCCGGTGCGCTGCGGGCCAGCACCTACGGCGACGCCCTGCTCACCTGGAGCGCCGAGGACCTCGCGCGCCCCGGCCGTGGCCTGGGGACCCGGGCCCGCAAGGCGCTCGCCGCCTCGCGCCAGGAGCTGCTCGGGCGGGTGCGCGCGGAGCTCGGCGACGACGGCGACGACCTGGCGGCCCGCGCGCTGACGGTCGCCCTCGTCCTGCACGCGGTGTCCGCCCCCGATCCCGCCGGCGCCTCTCCGCTCGTCGGGGCGGCCCGGGAGGGTGTGCGCCGGGTGGTCGCCGGGCTGCTGGCCGACGAGCGGGCGCGGTACCTCCGCCCGGTGCTCGGCTGGAGCCTCGCCCCCGACGCACCGGCCCGGCTGCGGGCCGCCGCCCGTCGCGCCGAGGCGCTGCTCGATGGCTGAGCCGCGCACGCCGGACCCCGCCTCCCGGCTCGATGCCTTGGCGAAGGCCGTCGAGGCGGCCCGCGGGCACCTCGACGACACCCTCCTGGACGACGTACGACGCGCCGGGAACCGGGCCGCGGACCGCCTGCGCCTCTCCGGCGACCACACCGTGGTCGCGATCGCCGGGTCGACGGGGTCGGGGAAGTCGACGACCTTCAACGTGCTCGCCGGCGCCGAGCTCTCGGTGTCCGGCGCGCAGCGGCCGACCACCTCGACCGCGACCGCGCTGGTCTGGTCCGAGGAGAGCGTCGAGGACGCCGCGCAGGTGGAGGAGCTGCTGGAGTGGCTCGGGGTCCCCGCCGCCCGCCGGTTCCGCCGCGGCGACCTCGATCCCCGCCCGCCGCGCACCCGGCTGCCCGAGGGCCTGATCCTGCTCGACCTGCCGGACCACGACTCGGTCGAGACCGCCCACCACCGGGAGGCGGAGCGGGTGGTGGCGCTGGCGGACCTGCTGATCTGGGTCGTCGACCCGCAGAAGTACGCCGACGCCGCGATCCACCGCCGCTTCCTGCAGCCGCTGTCCGGTCACCGCGACGTGACCATGGTGGTGCTCAACCACCTCGACTCGATCCCGGAGGACCGCCGGCCGGCCATGCTGCGCGACCTGCGCCGGGTGCTGGTCGCCGACGGCATCCGCGACCCGCGCATCCTCGGCACCAGCGCGCGGGAGGGGATCGGGATGGACGAGCTCCGCACCGCCGTACGACGCCGGGTGGAGGAGCGGCCCAACGCCTCCCTCCGGGTGGGCGCCGACGTCCGGGCCGCCGCGCAGCGGCTGCGGGAGGCGGCGGGCGACGCCCCGACGGAGCTGCCCGCGGGATGGGCCGGCGACCTGGAGCGCCGGGTCGTCGAGGCGGCCGGGGTGCCGGCCCTGGTCGCCCGTGCCGAGCGCGGCACCCGCGACGCCGCCCGGCGGGCACTGACCCGTCCGTGGTCCCCGGCGCCAGCGCCGGAGGGGGCGCTCCGGGTGGGCGCGCTGGACCGGCCCGCGACCGACACCGCGGTGCGGGCGCTGGCGGACCGGCTGACCGAGGACCTGACCGACGCCTGGGGCGCGCCGCTGCGCGCGGCGGCCGCCGGCCGGCTGCCCGAGACCGACGACCGCCTCGACGCCGAGCTCGCGGCCCTGCGCTTCCCCGAGGCGCCGACCGGTGCGCCGCGCGCCCTCGGGCTGGCCCGGCTGGGCGCCGCGGCCGGTGCCCTGCTGGCCGCGCTGTGGCTGCTGGCCGCCCTGCTCGGCGGCCCCGGCCCGGTGCCCGCGGCCGGCGCGACCCTGGCCGTCCTGGTGGCCGTCGCCGTGGCTGCGCACCTCGCCGGGCAGCGGGCGGTCGCCGCCGCTGCGGCACGGCGCGGGGAGGACGTCGACGCGGCCTGCCGGGCGGTGGTGAGCCGGGTGCTGCGGGCGCAGGTGCTCGATCCCGCGCGGGTCGAGCTGGCGTCGTACGGGCGCTTCCGGAGGGCCCTCGACCTGGCGGAACGGTGAACGGAACGTGACTCGCGCCACCTCCCACGAGGTTGGGGGCGCCCTATATATCAATAGCGGGAACCTATGGATGACCGAACCCGGCGTGGCGCGTTGGGGTCGCGTAGGTTCTTGTGAACGGCGGAAACTCGGGCCGCCGTTGGAGGAACCGACTCGGCGTCGCAGCGCCGAGCGTGGTGGGCGCTCCCCACGGGCGCAGCACGGTCCGTGGGTACCTGGGGGGGACGTCGGGACATCCGGCGGGCGCTCGTCCCGCTGCTGGCGACGCGTGACTCGTTCCGCAACCGCTAGCTGAAGGATCTCGAATGTCGCTCCCACAGGATGGTGCGCTCGCCGAGTCGAGCGCACCGGCACCGGACCGCGCTGCCACCGTGCTGCGCTTCCGCCGGCCCGACCGCGGTCAGCCGGCCCCGGAGCCCACCGACGCCGAGCTGCTGGCCCGCTGCCGCCAGCGCGACAGCGAGGCGTGGGACCTGCTGGTGGCGCGCTACGAGCGGCTGGTCTACTCCGTCGCGCGGCGCAACGGACTCTCCGACGAGGACGCCGCCGACGTCACCCAGGGCACCTTCGTCACCCTCATCGACTCGCTGTCGCGGATCCGTGACGAGGAGCGGCTCGCGTCCTGGCTGATGACGGTGACGCGGCGCCAGGCCTGGCGAGTGCGCAACCTCAGCCGGCGTGACGTCCAGCTCGAGCAGGCACCCGAGGAGACCGAGGACCCGTTCGCCGACTGGGACAGCGTGGTGGCCCTGCACGACGCGCTGGCCGAGCTCGGCGGCACCTGCCGCAAGCTCCTCGAGGCGCTGTACTTCGACCCGGAGAGCCCCAGCTACGCCGAGATCGCCGAGCGCTTCGGACGCTCCATCGGCGGGATCGGCCCGCTGCGCGGGCGCTGCCTGGAGAAGCTCAAGGCGATCCTCACCGAGGACGGGGGATGGTGAGCAGATGAGCGCCCGACCCACCCCTGCCGACATCTTCGACTGGATCGAGGGCCGGCTCGCGCCCGAGCGGGCCCAGGTCGTCGCCGAGCACGTCGCGGTCGACCCGGCCGCCGCGGCCACCGCCGCGTGGTTCGAGCGCTTCCTGCGCGACGCGGACCGGCTGCGTCTCGAGCGGCCGCCCGCCGAGCTGAGCCAGCGCCTGCGCGACCTCTTCCGCGACGGCGCCGCCGCGCCCGGTCCGCGCTGGTCGAGCGCGCGCCTGCTCTACGACACCCGCGAGGCCAAGGTCGCGGGCATGCGCTCCGCCGACACCCTCGACGCCGCGCACCTGGCCTTCCAGAGCGACGCCGGCCGCTTCGTCGTCGAGGTCCGGCCCTCCGGGCCCGGCCTGGTCGACCTGATCGGTCTGCTCCTGCTGGAGGACCCGGCCGAGGGCGTCGACCTGAGCCTGTGCGAGGACGGCGCGGTCCGGCGGATGGTGCGCGTCGCACCGGACGGCCGGTTCGAGCTGCGGGACGTGCCCGAGACGGTCGACGAGCTGCGCTTCGTCGCGGCCGGGGTCCAGGTGAGCGCGGCGCTGCGCCTGCTCGGCACCTGAGGCGACGGCGTGGAGGGTGAGCGCGACGAGCGGTTCGAGGAGCTGCTCACCGACGCCGGTACGGCGCGCTGGCGCGACCCCCGCCACGCGCTGGAGCTGGTGGCGGCCGCCGCGGCGTACCTCGACGGCCAGGACGACCACGTCCGCCAGGCCCGGGTCGCCGCGCTGCGGGGGGAGATCGAGCTCGAGCGCGGCCAGTCGCTGCGCGCCCTGCAGGCCTTCCAGACCGCCCGGATGGGCTGGCTCTCGGCCGGCCGGCCGCTGGAGGCGCGCGGTGCCTCGCTCGGCCGCACGGCGGTGATGCTCGACGTCGGGGAGTACGACGAGGTGATCGCCCTCGTCGGCCGGATCCTCACCGGCATCGAGGAGGACAGCAGCAGCGACGAGGAGCTCGCCACCCGGCTGCACCTGCGGGCCCACCAGCAGCTCGGGACGGCGCACGCCGCGCGCGGCGACCTGGCCCGGGCGATGCGCTACTTCGACATCGCCGACGACGTGGCGATCATGGTCCGCGACCTGCACGAGGTCGCCGAGATCGGCCTGCGCCGCGGCCGCGCCCTCGTCTCCGACGGGCTGATCCACCGCGCCCTCGACATCCTGTGCGACGCCCGCCAGACCTTCCTGCGCGCGGGCTCCGACCTCGCCGCCGCCCGCACCCTGGTGCCGATCGCCGAGGCGCTCGCGCAGGCCGGCAGCCCGGTGTCGGCGATCGAGCTGCTGGAGCGCCTGGAGTCCGTGCCGACGGGGCACGGCGAGAACACCGCCGAGCGCACCCGGGTCCACGCCGTCGCGCTGTTCAGCGCGGGCCTGGCCGAGGAGGCGTACCAGCGCGGGCTCGTGGCCCGCGACGCCTTCCGGACGCAGGGCCGGATCGCGGCGTGCGCCCGCACGGAGCTGGTGACGGCGGCCGCCGCGCTGCGCACCGGCCGCTACGACGCCGCGCGTGACCTGCTCACCTCCGCCGCCCGGCTCAGCATCGAGTGCGGCGACACCGTCACCCGCGACCGGGCCCGGGTGCTGGCCGGCCGGATGGCCGCGCAGGAGGGCGACGCCCCGCGCGCGCTGCGGATCGCGCAGCGCCTGGAGAAGGAGGGCGCGACCGAGGCCAGCCGGGTGCACGCCGAGATCCTGCGGGCCCGGGTGACCGAGGACCTCGCCGAGGCCGAGCAGCTGGTCGCCACCGCCTCCGCCCAGGTCGACCGCCTCGCCCAGCCCGAGCTGCGCCTCGAGCTCCGGCTGGCCCGGGCCCGGCACCTGCGGCGCCTCGGCGCGGCCGCGGGTGCCGCCGACGAGCTGCGGGCCGCCGCCGAGATGGGCGAGCTGGTCGTCCAGCAGGCCGGGAGCCGCGGCGGGATGCACGACGGATCCTTGGCCCGGGTGACCGACGAGCTGATCGACATCCTGGTCGACGACGGCGGTCACGGCGCGCAGATCGAGGCGTGGCAGCGGGTGCGGGCCGCGAAGGTCAAGGCGTTCTCCGCGCTGCGCGAGCACGCCGAGGGCTGGCACGTCGACGAGGCGGCCGCCGCGGCCGAGGACGTCGACGCCGTCATCGAGCGGGCCCGCGCGACCAGCTTCGGCGGCGCCCGCGGCCGGGCCGCCGACCTCGTCGCGGTCCCCGAGGGCCCGCTGGTGGAGTACTACGTGCTCGGCCGCGACGTCGTCGCCTTCGTCGTCCGCGAGGGCCAGGTGTTCGTGCGGCGCCTGCGCGGGGTGGCCGCCGAGACCGACCGGCTGGTGACCTCGTGGCACCAGGAGTGCCTGCTCGTGACCGCCGTCGGGGCCCCGGACGCCGCCTCGCCCTCCCTCGACGGGCTCTACGCCCACCTCGTCGAGCCGCTCGCCGACCTGCTCGCCCACCTCGACTGCGAGCCGATCGAGGTGGTCGGTCACCGCCACCTGCTCGCGGTCCCCTTCGACGGGATGCTCGACCTCGGCGCGCCCTGGCGCACCCGGCTCGGCGGCTTGCCCGACATCCCGGGCCACGCCGAGGCCACCGCCGAACCCGCCGATCCCGCCGACCCTGCCGACCCTGCCGACCCCGTGGCCGCGCCCCTCGCCACGCTGGTGCTGGCCGTCCCGGACGAGCACGCCCCGGCCATCGCCGCCGAGGCCGCGATGATCGCCGAGCTGGTCCCGGACGCCGAGGTGCACCTCGGCGCGGACGCTTCCGCGGCCGTGCTCGCCGCCCGCGCCGGGCACGCCGAGCTCGTGCACATCGCCGCCCACGGCCGGTTCCGCACGGGCAACCCGCTGTTCTCGGCGCTGCGCCTCGGCGACGGCTGGCTCACCGCGGCCGGTCTGGTCGACGGCCGCTTCGACCTGCACGGGCGGGTCGTGGTGCTCAGCGCCTGCGTCTCGGGACGATCGGCCGGCAACATGCCCCGCCCGGTCGGTCTCGCCTGGGCCTGCCTGACCGCCGGGGCCGTCGGGGTGGTCGCCGCGCTGTGGCCGATCGACGACGCGGTGACGGTCACCCTGATGCGGCACTTCTACGGCGGCGTGGCCGCCGGGCTGCACCCCCGCGAGGCGCTGAGCCGGGCCCGGCGGGCGGTCGCACGGGAGTACCCGCACCCGTCGTACTGGGCCGGATTCCGGTACTTCACCCCCGCTTCCTGAATTTCTCGCTCCTGCGTGGATCACGGGCGGCCCCTGGCCGCACCAGTGGTGCGTGACCGGCGCCCGCCTGTCCGCATCCCCGTCCCTTGATCCGCACAGGAGCGAGCGTTGGCCAGCACGACCGATGCCTCCACGGCACAGCCCAGCGACCGTGGCACCGACGACCCCGGCTGGCCGGCGTACCTTCCGCACCGGGAGATCGACGCCCTGCTCGCCCGTCTCGAGGACGCCGTCGCGGTCGATCCCGACGACGTGGGTCGTCTGCTGCGGCTGGTCGCCAAGGAGGCCCAGCGGCTGCGCTCGATGGCGCTGCGGCTGACCACGGAGAAGCTCGCCGAGGCCGACCGCGAGGCACGCGGCATCGTCACCGAGGCCGTCGACCAGGCCGATGCGCTGCGCAGCGCCGGGCTGGCCGCCCTCAACAGCCGTCTCGACGAGGCCGAGCGCCTGCTGTCGACGGTGCGCGAGGCGTTCCGGGTGGAGTTCCGCGCCTCGGAGTTCGGCGACGTCGCCGGTCTGGCCCGCGGCGCCCGTCGCGCCCGGCGGGACGCGGAGGAGGAGTCATGAGCGTCGAGAACCTCGCTCCCGCGGTCGGCGGCGACCTCACCGGACGGGTCGCGGACCCGGCACCGGTGCGGCTGACGCCGGACCCGCTGTTCGCCGTCCACCCGCACGGTCGGGCCCGCCGGGTCCTGGAGTGCACGCTCGCCGGCACCGCCCTCGTCCTGCTCGCGCCCGTGCTGGCCGTGATCGCGCTCCTGGTCACCCTCACCTCGCCGGGTCCGGTGCTCTTCCGGCACCGCCGCGTCGGCCACGGCGGGGAGACCTTCGAGGTCCTCAAGTTCCGCACCATGTACGACGGTGCCGAGCGGGAGGCCGCGCGGCTGTTCGCCGAGTCCAACGACGGCTCCGGCCCGCTCGACAAGCTGCGCGACGACCCGCGGGTGACCGGGACGGGTCGGTGGCTGCGGCGCTTCTCGCTCGACGAGCTGCCCCAGCTGTGGAACGTCCTCAACGGCACGATGGCCCTCGTCGGCCCGCGCCCCTCGAGCCCGGCCGAGGTGGCCCGGTTCGCACCGGAGGAGCTGCCGCGCCTCGGCGTACGCCCCGGCGTCACCGGCCTCGCCCAGGTGAGCGGCCGCAGCGACCTGGGCTGGGAGGACGGCATCCGTCTCGACCTGGAGTACGTCGAGCGCCGCTCGCTGCGCCTGGACCTGCTCATCCTGCTCCGCACCCCTGCCGCCGTCCTCGGCGGCCGCGGCGCCTACTGACCCGCGACCCACCACCGCTTGGAGACCTGATGTTCAACCGCTCCCGCTCGACGGGCACCCCGCAGAGCACCGCCAGCCTGACCCTCGACTCCGTCCTGGCCGAGCTCGAGGCGTCCGCGCCCGAGGCCGAGGCCGAGACGCCCGCCCCCGCCGAGCCGGAGGCCGCGGCCCCGGTCGTGGAGGAGACCAAGCCGGTGCTGCCGGCCCCCACCAAGGAGTCGGTCGACGAGCACGCCGAGACCCTGCGCGCGACCCGGGTCGCCCAGGTGCAGGCCCAGGAGATGCTCGCCCTGGCCGCCCAGGAGCGCACCGCCGCCTCCGAGCAGGCCGAGCAGATCGTGCTCGAGGCCCGCGACGTCGCCGACCGGCTCCGCGCCGACGCCGAGGCCGAGGCCGAGCGGACCCGGGTCGAGGCCGTCGACTGGGTGCGCAGCCAGCGCACCCGGGTGGAGGAGGCGACCAGCACGCTGACCCGCGAGGCCGAGCGCGACGCCGAGGGCATCCGCGCCGAGGCGATGCGCGCGGCGATGGTGGAGGCCGAGCAGACCGCCCGGCTCTACGTCGGCGAGGCCGCCGCGCGCGGTGCCCGCGACGCCGAGGAGATCCGGGCCGCGGCCCGCGAGGTGCTGCACCGCGCGGCCGACCTCGGCGCCGACCTCCAGGGCTCGCTGTCGGACGTGGCCGCGGCGCTCCAGGTCGCCATGGCGTCCGTGCGCGACCAGCTCGCCGCCATCGACACCCTGCTGGAGGACACCCGCCGCGACCTGTCCGCACCGAGCGCGGAGACCCGCCGGGCCGCCGAGGTCGCCGCCGAGGACGAGAGCCTCGCCGACACCGACGCCGAGACGGTCGTCGAGGACGCCGAGAAGGACGCCGAGAAGGACGCCGAGAAGGACGCCGTCCGCGACGCGGCGGACGACGCCGACGCGGCCACCGCGGACGAGGGCGCCGCGGACGAGGGCGACGAGAGCCGCACCGGCCGCCAGCTCGGCTCCCTCTTCCGCGAGGGCACCGGGGCCTGAGCATGCGCGTCCTGCACGTCGTCGAGGCGATGGGGGGAGGAACGCTCAGCGCGGTCCTCACCCTCGCCGACGCCACCCCCGAGCTGGACCACCACCTGGTGGTCTGGCCGCGGCGCGAGCACGCCGACGCCGGAGGCGAGCGCGCGGTCCTCGGCGGCATCCACCTGCTCCCGGCCGGCAGCGTCGCCGCCGTCCGTGCCCTGCGCGCGACGGTCCGCACGCTGGCGCCGCAGGTGGTGCACGCGCACTCGTCGTACGCCGGGATGCTGGTGCGCGCCGCCGGTCTCGACGTGCGGGTGGCCTACAGCCCGCACTGCTTCGGCTTCGAGCGCCGCGACCTCGGCGGGGCCGGGCGCACCGGCGTGCGCCTGGTCGAGCGGGCCCTGGTGCGGCGTACCGACGTGCTGGTGGCGTGCTCCCCGCACGAGGCCCGGCTCGCCACCGGGCTCGGCCACCGCGACGTCGTGCTGGTGCCCAACCGCGCGCTGCACCCGACGGCCGAGCAGGCCGCGCCCGCCGCGCCCGGCCGGCCGCTGCGGGCGGTCACCGTCGGGCGGATCGGGGCGCAGAAGGACTGGCGCTTCCTGTTGGAGGTCAAGGCGGCCCACGAACGGTCGTACGACGCCCCGGTCGCCTGGACCTGGCTGGGCGACGGCGACGACGACGGTGCCCGCGCGCTGCGGGAGGCCGGCATCGCCGTGTCCGGCTGGCTGCCGCGCGAGGAGGTCGTGCACCGTCTCGCCGCGGCCCAGGCCTACGTCCACACGGCGGCCTGGGAGGCCGCTCCGGTCAGCATCCTGGAGGCGGCCGCGGCCGGCCTGCCGGTGGTGGCCCGGGCGATCCCGACCCTGGAGAGCCTCCACGTGCCGGGCCTCGGCGCGACTCCCGCGGACCTGGCGGCCGGCCTGGCCGCCCTGCACGACCCCGCCGCCTGGGCGGCGGCACAGACCCTGGCCCGGCGGTTCTCCGCCCGGCACACGCCCGGCGACCAGCGCGCCGGCCTCGAGGTGGCCTACGGCCGTGCCACCGCCGCACTGATCACGAGCTGAGGAAGAACATGTCGTCTCTTGCTGCCCCCACCGAGGACTCCGGCACCGCGTCGTTCGCGGTGCGCGGCGGGTTCCGCGCGCTCGGCGCCCTGCTGTGGCGCCGCCGCTGGGTGGTGCTGCTCGTGTTCGCGCTGGTCGCCAACGTGGTGGCGCTCGGCCTGGTGGTCGCCGACCGGCAGTACACCGCCTCCGCGCGGGTCGCCGCGACCCCGGTGGCCGAGCAGGAGTCCTCCCCGGCGAGCTACACCGACCTGCTCGGCACCATCGCCGACGTCGCGGAGTCGCGCCCGCTGCTCTCCGACATCTCCGGCACGGTCGGCCGCTCCGCGGACCGGCTGCGTGACGAGGTCGAGGGCGAGGTCGTCCCGGGCACCGTCATCATCCAGGTCTCGGTGACCGACACCGACCCCGAGCGGGCGGCGAAGATCGCCAACGCCGTGGTCGCCGCGCTCCCCGAGCACGACCCGAGCAACGGCTCCTTCGACTACCACGTCACCGAGCAGGCCGTGGTCCCCGAGTCGTTCAGCTGGCCGAACATCCCGCTGACCGCGCTCGCCGGGCTCGGCCTGGCCGTGCTGCTGTCGGTCGCCGCGGCCGCGGTCGCGGACCGGGTGTTCCGGACCGTCACCGACCCCGAGGAGATGGGCGAGGTCTCCGGGACCGCGGTGCTGGGTGTCATCCCGAAGCCGGCCGACCCGGACGGCGTACCGGCGCTGGAGGTCGACGCCGAGGAGTTCCAGTCGCTGCGGGCGCTGCGGATCGCGATCGAGTTCGCCAGCGCCGAGGACCCCGCGCGCCTGCTCGTGGTGACCTCCGCCAGCAGCGCCGACCCGTGGGCCGGCTGGACCGAGGTCAACCTCGCCGCCGCGCTCGCCGAGGTGGGCCACCGCGTCCTGGTCATCGACGCCGACCGCGACGGCACCGTGCACCCGGCGCTCAGCGCGCCCGGCGAGCCCGGCCTGTACGACGTGCTGGCCGGCGCCTGCGAGCTGTCCGACGCCGTGCGCGAGGGACCGACCGGGCTGGTCGACGTGCTGCCCCTCGGCCAGGCGCACCTCGCCGCGCCGAGCCTGCTGGAGATGCGCTTCCGCGGCCTGCTCGACGACACCGAGGACGCCTACGACGTCGTCATCGTGCACGCCGCGCCCGTCGCGGGCTCCGAGGACGCCCGGATCATGGCGATCCACGGCGCGATGCTGCTCACCGTCCCGGCGGGCCGGGTGCACCCGCGCTTCGTGCAGCGGGCCGCGGACCACCTGCGCGGCATCCGGCTGCGCGTGCTCGGCAGCGTGCTGCTCGGCACCCGCCCGGGCCGGCGTCGGCGGCGCCGCCGCCCGGCCTGAGCCGGACCGGCTCGACGGAAAGTCCCGTGCGGATGGATCACCGGGGGGAGATCGCCGCACTAGTGGGACGCAAGAGCAGCACGGCTGCCCACCGACCATCGCAGAGGACCCCCATGGCGCACGCTCCCAGCGCACCGGCCGCCCCGAGCGCGACCGTGTCCCGGCAGCGGTCCCGCCTGCGGGTGACGGTCGTCCAGGGCGGCGGGGTGCTCGGCGGCGCCGAGCGCTGGCAGTTCCAGCTCGCCGACGCGACCGACCGGCTCGACCTGGCGGTCGTCACCCTCGGTGACGGGCCGGCCGCGGACGCCTGGGCCGAGCGCGGCCGGCCGGTCACCCGGCTCGCCGCCCCCCGCCGGGGCGCCGACCTGCCGGCGACCCTCGCCCGCCTGCTGCCGGTGCTGCGTCGCCAGAGCCCCGACCTGGTCCTCGTCCACGGCGTGAAGGCGGCCCTCGCCGCGGCGCCCGCGGCGCGGCTGCTCGGGATCCCGGTCGTGTGGGTGCGCCACGACGCGTCGTACGACGGCCGGCCGGTGGCGCTGCTCGACCGGCTCACCGACGGCCAGGTCGTCTCGAGCGACTGGCTGCTCCGCGGCCGCTCCGCGGCGAACCCGCTGGTCGTGAACCCGCCGCGGATGCCCGGCGCCCTGCCGCGCCCGCAGGCCCGCGCCGCGCTCGGTGCCGTGGTCCCGGACGGGATGCTGGTGCTCGGCATGGGCACCCGCCTGTCCCGCAGCAAGGGCATCGAGGACGCGCTGCGCGCGCTCGCCGAGCCCGCCGCCGCGGCGTGGATGCTCGTCGTCGCCGGCATCGAGGACCCGGCCGAGCCGGGCGAGCGGGCGCGGCTGCTGACGCTCGCCCGCGAGCTCGGGGTGGCCGACCGGTTCGTCCTGGTCCCCGCGGTGCCCTCCTTCGGCGCCGTCGTGCGCGCGTTCGACGCCGTCGCGGTGCTGACCCGGCCCACGCCCGAGGCGCCGTGGCTGCGGGAGGCCTTCGGGATGAGCGCGCTCGAGGCGCTCGTCGGTGGCGTCCCCGTGGTCGCCGTGCCGCCCGTGCAGGAGGTGGTCGCCGACGGCGGCATCGCCGTGCTGCCGGGGGCCCCGACGGCGCTGGCCCTGGCGTTGGCCGGGCTGACCGACCCGGAGCTGCGGCAGCGGCTCGGGGAGGCCGCCCAGCGGCGCTCGCGGGCGTTCCCCGACGCCGCCGAGGCGGCCGACCGGCTGGTCGACTTCCTCGCGCTGAGCGTGCACCGGCCCGGGATCGGGCGGGACGGCGACGGCCCGGCACTGAGCGTGGTGACCACGGTCTTCAACGACGGCGACGCCGTGCGCGCCCTGCTCGCCGACCTGCTGCCACAGCTGGGAGCCGGGGACGAGCTGGTCGTCGTCGACGGCGGCTCGACCGACGCCACCGTCGAGGTGGTCCGCGCCGCCGCCGCGGAGGACCCGCGGGTCCGCCTGATCGTCGAGCCCGGCGCCGGCATCTCCGCGGGCCGCAACCTCGGCATCGCCGCGGCCCGGCACGAGCAGGTCGTGTGCACCGACGCGGGCTGCGTGCCCGCCCCGGGCTGGCTGGAGGCGATGCGCCGCGCGTTCGCCGGGCACCCCGACGTCGACCTGTGGACCGGCACCTACCGGGTCGAGGCCGGCAAGCCGTGGGAGCTCGCCCTGGCCGCCGTCGGCTACCCGTCGGTCGAGGAGCTGGCCCGGCCCCGGCCGCTGGCGCGCGCCTACAGCCGCTACCTGGGCCGCGGCTTCGACGCGACCATGCCCACCGGCCGCTCGATCGCCTTCCGCCGCGAGGCCTGGCGCCGGGCCGGTGGCTTCCCGGTCGAGCTCGCCACCGGCGAGGACGTGCTCTTCGGGCGCCGCATCGTCGCGACCGGCGGCGAGGCCCGGCTGGTGCGCGACGCCGAGGTCTCCTGGGCGCAGCGACCCACCCTGCGGGCCAACCTGACCATGTACCGCCGCTACGGCGAGGGCAGCGGCCACTCCCGCGACGCCCGCCTGCTCGGGCGCGACCTCGCCCGGGTGGCGGCCTACACCGCCGCGGGTGCGGTGACGGTCCGCCGCGGCCGTACCTCCCGGACGCTGCTCGCGGCCGGGCTCGCGTCGTACCTCTCGCTGCCGCTGGCGCGCGCCCTGCGGGGTCCCGCCCCGCTGCGCTCCGCGGCCCTCGTCCCGCCCGTCGCCGCCGCGCGCGACCTCGCCAAGGCCTACGGTGCGCTGTCCGTGCGCGCCCGCCGGGGTGAGGACGGATGACCCTGCTCCCCACCCGCCTCGCCGGCCCCGCGTGGACGCCGGTCGACCACGGCGTCGTCCGGGTCACCGCCGGTCCCGGCGGCCGGGCGCTGCCGGTCGCGATCGCCGCGGTGATCGTGCTGCTGCCGTTCGGCGACACGAGCGTGCCCGGCGCCGGCCTCGCCCTCGTGTACGTCGCCATGGCGGTCCCCGCCGCGATCGCGTTCTGGGTGCTGCTGACCGACCGGGCGCCCGTGCCGCCGTCGACGATCCTGCTGGGCCTGAGCCTCGGCGTGGCCGGCGGCGTGGTCTCGGCCGCGCTCGGCGTGGAGCCCTCGCGCTCGGTGCAGCTCGTGGTGATCTCCTTCCTCACCCTGGGCTACGCGATCGCGCTCGGCCTCGCCCAGCGCCCCGGTCTCGCCGCGCCCGCCCTGGAGCTGCTCGTCGTCGCCGGCGGCGTCGTCGGCGCGCTGGCCCTGACCTCCGCGGGCTCGCTGCAGTCCGCGGAGGGCGGCAGCGTCGTCAACGGCCGGCTCACCGGACCGTTCGCCCAGCCCAACGAGCTCGGCATCTTCTGCGCCGCGCTGCTGCCCATCGCGGTCACCAGCCTGGTGCTCGCCACCACCCGCCTCCGGGTCGCGGTGCTCGGCCTCGCCACCGCGCTGCTGGCCGTGGCGTGGGCGATGAGCATGTCCCGCGGCGCCTGGATCGGCGGCGTCGTCGCGCTGGTCTGCCTGGGCCTGGCCGCCCCGCGCACCCGCCGCGCCCTGGGCTCGGTCGGGGCCGCCGTGCTCGCCACTTGCGCCGCGTCGCTGACCGTGCCGTCGAGCACCGTGCTGCTCGGGCTGATCGGGGACCGGATCCGCTCCCTCGGCGCCCCCTCCCAGAACCAGTACGACGACCGCCCGCTGATCTGGGCCGAGGCCTGGCGCCAGGCCACCGAGCACCCCTGGTTCGGGGTCGGTCCCGGCGGCTACCAGGCCGCCGCCTCCACCTCGTCCAGTGCCATCTCGGCCGAGCCGGCCGAGCACCCGCACGACCTGTACCTCGCCGTCCTGGCCGACCGCGGCGTGGTCGGCCTCGGCCTCGGGGCCGTGGTGCTGCTCGGCTGCCTGCTGGTGGTCCGCCGCCGCGTGCTGGAGGCCGGCGACCGTCGTACCCCGGACGCCGAGACGGCGACCCGCGCGATCGCGGTCGTCGCCGCGCTGGTGGCCGTCGGCGTGCACTGCCTGTTCGACATGCCGCTGCGCAACCCGATCGTCTCCGGCCTGGTCTGGACCCTCCTCGGCATGGCGGTCGTCGCCGAGGTGGCCGGACGGGCCGACCAGAACCCCCCGCCCCCGACAGGAGTGAGAACGCAATGGTGACCACGGCAGGCGACGCGCAGAGCCGCCGCGAGCGGATCCGCTACACCTGGCTGCTGGTGGGCGGTCTGGCCCTGCTGGTGACCTTCGGGGTGCAGCTGATCCTGCTCATCCCGACGACGTACACCGCCACCAGCGCCATCGCCCTGCGGCCGGTGACGGCCGAGCAGTCGGCGGACAACATCGAGATGCAGGCGCACGAGTACAGCGTCGCCCTCGGCGCCCCGGAGACGGCGGCGTCGGTGACGGCCGACGTCACCACCGCCGACCACCGGCCCGAGGTCGCGGTGACCACGACCCGCGACGCCGGCACCGCGACGGTGCGGATCGTCACCAGCTCCAGCAACAAGCAGGCCGCCGTCGACGTCGCCAACGGGCTCGCCGAGCAGGCGAGGGAGCTCGGCGCGTCCGACACCTCCGCCAAGGTCGTGGTGGTCGTCCGCGCCGGCGCGGCCGGGGTGACCTCGGACCCGCCGCGCGCGCTCTACCTGGCCGCGCTGAGCGTGCTGGCGGTGCTGCTGCTCGGAGGCGGGCTCTACCAGATCAGGGAGCGCACGTCATGAGCCATCCCCGCGCCCGGGTCCTGATGTACCACGGCGTCGACCGGGTCAGCGCCCGGCGCGACCCCTACGGCATGTTCGTCACCCCCGAGGCCTTCCGCCAGCAGATGGAGACGCTCGTGGAGCGCGGCTTCGTGCCGGTCTCCGAGGACGACTACCTGGCCGCCGTCGACGGCGCCCCGCTGCCCCGCAAGGCGGTGCTCATCACCTTCGACGACGGCTACGTCGGCGTCGGCGAGCACGCCGTCCCGGTGCTGCGCGAGCTCGGCCTGCCGAGCGTGCTCTACGTCCCCGCGGACCGGGTCGGCGCGACCTCGGACTGGCTCGAGCCGGGGCTGCGGCACCCGCTGATGGGGGCCGCCGACCTGCGCGCCGTCCGGGAGGCCGGGATGGCGATCGGCGCCCACGCCAGCGACCACTGCGACCTGCGCGGGCTCTCCGACGCCGACCTGGACGTCCAGGTCGGCGAGGCCCGCCGCCACCTGGAGAGCGTCGTCGGCGCGCCCGTGCGCTCCTTCGCCTTCCCCTACGGCCACCATGACGAGCGGGCCCGGGCCGCGGTGCGCGAGGCGGGCTACGCCGGCGCGTTCGGGATCTACGACGAGGCCGACCGGTTCGCGATCGGCCGGGTCGACGTCAACGCCACCGACACCCTGCGCACCTTCCGGCTCAAGCTGCGCCGGATGTTCCCGGCGCTGCGCCGGGCCTCCGACCAGGTGCCCTCCCTGCGCCGTCGCGCCCACGACCTGCTCGGCCGGGCGCCGCGCGAGTCGCCCGACGGCCTCGGCGTGGAGGTGGGCTCGCGATGACCGCTCTCCTGCGTCGCGCGCTGCTCGTCGCGGTGATCCTCGGCATCGGGATCGCCGGCAGCGTGCTGACCTGGCAGCACGACACCCCGGCCGAGTCGGCCCGCCCGGTCGCGCCCGCGCCGGACGTGCAGCCCCCGGTGGAGCGCGCCCCCGAGGTGCGCACCGGCCCTGACACGGCGCTGGGCTACCAGCTCTCCGCCCACCACGCCGCCGACGCCCGCCGCGCGATCAAGGTGATGGACGCGCTGCGTCGTACCGGTGCCGGCTGGGTGCGGGTCGACGTCGGCTGGCCCGCGCTGCAGTCACGCGGACCCGGCGGCATGGACCGGTGGTACGCCGACCTGCTCGACGACGTCTTCGCCGCCGCCCGCCAGCACGGCCTGCGGGTGATCGTCTCGCTCTGGCAGACGCCGGCGTGGGCCAGCCCGAACGGCAGCATCTACGCACCGCCGCGCGACGTCGCCGACTACGCCGCCGCGATCGGCCTGATGGCCGAGCGCTGGCGCGACGACGTGGCCGCCTGGGAGATCTGGAACGAGCCGAACTTCGACGCCTTCTTCCAGGGCGCCGACCCGGCGACGTACACCCGGCTGCTGTGCGCGGCCTACCCCGCCGTCAAGAGGTACGACGACTCGCCGGTCCTGCTCGGCGGCCTGATGTACAACGACGACCCCTGGCTCGAGCGGGCCTACCGCGCCGGCGCGGGACCGTGCTTCGACGCCCTCGCCGTGCACCCCTACGTCGGCCCGAGCGACGCGGCCCCCGACACCCCCTCGGTGGGGGAGATCTGGCGGCTCACCCACATGCCCGCGATGCGTGCGGTCCTCGACGAGTGGGGTGACGCCCGCAAGCAGATCTGGGTCACCGAGCTCGGCTGGTCCTCGGGCCCCGACTCCCAGGGCAACCCGTGGGACCGCCCGGTGAGCCCGAAGGTGCAGGCGCAGTACCTCAGCGAGGCGGTCGCCCTGATCCGCGGCCGCTACCCGTACGTCGGCCCGATCATCTGGTACCGCGACGTCGACGGACCCACGCGGTCCTACGCCGACGGCTTCGGCCTGCTGCGCCCGGACCTGACGCCCAAGCCTGCCTTCGCTGCGCTGCGGACGGCCGCGAGGGGACGCTGAGGATGTCCATCCCCCCACGGCGGCCGGCGACGGCCCCGGCGGTGCCGGACGTGCCCGCACGCGGCGCGGCGGTGCGCGGCGCCGGCTGGCTGGCGACGGGCGCCGTCACCGCCAAGGCCTGCCAGACGGTGGTGCTGCTGGTCTTCGCCGCCGTGCTGGACCCCGCCTCCTTCGGGGTCATCGCCCTGGCCGCGGCGCTGCTGAACGTGACGACCGTGCTCGCCGACCTCGGCACCGGCACAGCGCTGGTGCACCTGCGCGGCGACGCCGAGCGGGCCGCCCGGACCGCGGTCACGATCGCGCTCGCCGTCTCCGCGGTGCTGGTCGCCGTCGTCTGGGTGAGCGCGCCCTGGCTCGCCACGACCCTCCAGGCCGGCGACCTCGGCGCCGACGTCCTGCGCGGCATCGTGCTGTGCACCCCGCTCACCGCGCTGTCGGTGGTCAGCGGCGAGCTGGTGCGGCGCTCGCTGCGGTTCCGGCGCCGCGTGCTGCCGGACGTGGTCGGCAACGTCGTCGGTGCGGTGGTCACCCTCCTCAGCCTCCAGGCCGGCCACGGCGCGATGGCGCTCGTGCACGGCCAGCTGGTGCAGGGCGTCGTGGTGCTCGCCGCGTTCTGGCTGGTGCGCCGCCCGGTGCTGCCGGGCTGGTCCGCCACCGACGCCCGGGCGCTGCTGTCGTTCGGCGGCAGCCTCGCCGCCGGCGGCCTGCTGACCCTGGTGGTCCTGAACGTCGACTACCTGCTCGTCGCCCACCACCTCGGCACGACCGACGTCGGGGTGTACGCGATGGCCTTCCGGATCGCCTACATGCCCTACCTGCTGGTCGCCGTCGTCATCGGCGGTGCCGTCTTCGCCCACCTGTGCCGCCTGCGTGGGGCGGCCGTCGGCTCCGCCGCGACGGATGCCGCCGTCACCCTGCACACCCTCGTGGTCCCGCTGTACGCCGGCATGATCGTGCTGGCGCCGCAGCTGCGCCTGCTCGGCGAGCAGTGGGAGCCGGCCGTGCCCGCACTGCGCTGGCTCGCGGCGTACGGCCTGGTCCTCAGCGCGCTCGAGCTGCTGCTCGTCACCTTGAGGTCGGTCGGCCGCACCCCGGTGGTGCTCGGCCTGACCGCCCTCCACCTCGTCGTCCTCGTGGCCCTGCTGGTGCCCGCCCTCGCGCTGGGCGTGACCGCCGTCGCCGCCTCCCAGCTCGGCGGCGGCCTGGTCACCCTCGTCGCCGCCACCCTCGCCGTCCACCGGTACGTCGACGGCGTGGCCTGGTCCGCGCTGCTACGCCGCTGCACCCCGGTCGCCGTGGGCGCGCTGGCACTGGCCGGCACGGCGCTCCTCGCGCGACGGGTGCTGCCGTGGGGCGAGGTGTCGCTGCCCGGGCTGCTCGTCGTCGGCACGCTCGCCGCGGCGGCGTACGCCGCGACGGTGCTGGTGCTGGGCCGGACCCGGGTGCCCGGCCGGGCCGTGCTGCTGGCCGCCGCGGTGGTCCTCGCCGCCGTGGTGGTGGGTGCCGCCGCGGTCCTCGCCCCGGTGCCCGCCCTCCTCGTCACCGGTGGCCTCGCCGTGCTGGTGCTGGCCGTGTGGCGCATCGAGTGGGCCGCGATCGGCTACGTCGCCGTGGAGCCCTTCGGCGACCTGCTCCGCGAGGTCCACCCGGCGGCGGTGAAGGCGGCCGGCGCGCTGCTCTTCCTCGCCTGGCTGGTCCGCCTCGCGCAGGACCCGCGGGTCGCGGGCCTGCGCCAGGGCGGGATCTGGGCGCTGGGCGCCCTGATGACCGTGCTGCTCGCGTCCTTCGTGGTGCACGGGGCGGACCTGGCGACCGGTGCCGACCACGCGCTGAGCTACGCGTCGTACGCCCTGGTCGTGGTCGTGCTGGTCGACACCCTGCGCCGCGGCCGGCCGGACGGGAGGCGCTTCGCGACCAGGCTGGTCACCTCCTACCTGCTCTCCTGCACGGCCGCCGGCCTGGTCGCCATCGGCGACTTCCTCGCCCACGGCGGCCGGGGTGCCGGACCGCTGGAGGACCCCAACGACCTGGCCTTCTTCCTCCTCGCGGCGCTGCCGTTCACCCTCGTCGTGGGCCGGCGCACCCCGGCCGCCGCGACCGGTGCGGCGGTCTGCGCCCTCGTCCTGCTCGTCGCCATCACCATCACCTTCTCCCGCGGCGCACTCCTCGGACTGGTCGTCATGGTGGCCGTCGCGCTCTGGCTCGGCGCGCTGCGCGCGACCACGGTCGTGGCCGCCGCGCTCGTCGCCGTCAGCGTGGTCGGCGTGCTGTGGGCCGCCAACGCGGTGGTCGTCTCCCGGTCGCTGGCCGAGAAGGACCACATCGCCGCCGAGAACGTCGACCTGCGGCTCACCACCTGGTCGATGGCGGCGGCGATGACCGTCGACAGCCCGCTGCTCGGGCAGGGCCCCGGAGGCTTCGCGGCCAACCGGGCGGCGTACCTGCCCGCCGGGGTCGCGGAGGTCGAGCAGACCGTCGCGCACCAGATGTACCTCGACGTCAGCGCCGAGCTCGGCCTGCTCGGCCTCGCCGCCTTCGGCACCGTGCTGGCCTGCGGCGTCCACGGCGCCGCCCGGGCCCGGCACGACGCGCGGGTGCGCCCGCTCGCCGACGCCGTGCTCGTCGCCTTCGCCGGGACCCTCGTCGCGGCCTGCTTCCTCAGCGAGCAGCTCTACCTGCCCGTCTGGCTCCTGGCCGCCCTCGGGCTCGCCCTGGAGCCCGTCCGCGGCGGGAGGTCCTGACCGTGCGCGTGCTCCAGCTCCTCACCCAGGGCCGCGGCGGCCCCGTCGACCACGCCGTGGAGGTCGCCGTCGAGCTCGCGCGCGCGGGCCACGAGAGCCACCTCGTCGGACCGGCCGGCGAGCGCCTGCGCGCGGCAGCCGACCGGGGCGTGCAGGTGCACGTCGCGGAGGTCGCCAGCAAGACCGACCTGGCGGGCGCACGGGCCGTCGCGGGCGTCGTACGCCGGGTGCGGCCGGACGTCCTGCACCTGCAGGACCGCCGCGCGGGGCTCGTCGGCCGGGTGATCGCCGCGCAGGCCGCGGTGCCGACGGTCTACACCCTGCACGGGGTGCCCGACCAGCTCGCCCCGCTCGTGGCCGGCAACCTGGAGGTCGCACCGGCGCGGGCCCGGGACCGGCTGGCCTACCTGCGCCTCGAGCGCCTGCTCGCCAGCGGCCCGCGCAGCGCGGTGGTGACGCCGTGCGAGGCGCTCGCCATCTACGCCCGGGAGCACGTCGGGGTCCGCTCCGACCGGGTGCACACCGTCTACAACGGCGTCAGCCGCGAGCTCCTCGCGCAGCCGCCCCGGCCCGTCGCCGAGGCGAGCGGGCGCCTGGACGCGCTGTGGCTGGGACTGATGGAGCCGGTCAAGCGGGTCGGCGACCTGGTCGCCGCCGCCGCCCGGCTGCCCGAGATCACCCTCACCCTCGTCGGCGACGGGCCCGAGCGTCCGCGCATCGAGGCGGCGGTGGCCGCCGCGGGGTCCGCGGCCCGGGTGCGCTTCGCCGGCTTCCAGGCCGAGCCCGCGTCGTACCTGCGGGACGCGGACGTGTTCGTGCTCTGCTCGGCCGCCGAGGCCTGCCCGATGGCGCTCCTGCAGGCGATGGCCTCCGGCACCCCGGTGCTCGCGACCCGGGTCGGCGGCGTGCCGGAGATCGTGCGGCACGGCGTCGACGGGTTCCTCGTCGAGCCCGGCCGGCCCGACCAGCTCGGCGCCGCGCTCGGCTGGATCGCCGCGGACGCGCCGCTGCGGCACGCGATGGGCGTCAGCGCCCGCAGCCGGGTCACCGAGCGCTTCGGCATCGAGCGGACCGTCACCGACCTGCTCGCCGTCTACGAGGGGACGGCGCGATGAGGATCCTGACCGTCATCGCGGCGCTCGGCGCCGGCGGCGCGGAGGCCGTCGCGGTCGAGCTGTCCGTCGCCGCGGCCGCCGCGGGCCACGACGTCGTCGTCGCCGGCACGCCCGGCTTCCGGGTCGCCCGGCTGCGCCGGCGCGGTGTCGAGCACGTCCCGCTGCGCCTCGTCGGGCGCCGGCCCGCCGACCTGCTCGCCTCGCTGCGCCGTCTCCGCCGCCTGCGGCGCAGCGACGCTCCGGACCTCGTGCACGCCCACAACCCGAAGGCGGCGCTCGTCGCCCGCCTCGCGATGGGCCGGCGGGTCCCCGTCGTCACCACCCTGCACGGCGTCGCCGACGCCGAGGCCCGCAGCGCGGCGCGGATCCTGCGCCGGACCAGCGACCTGGTCGTCGTGGTCTCCCCGCACCTGCGCGACCAGCTGGTCCGCTTCGGCTTCCCGGCCGAGCGCGTCGAGGTCGTCGCCAACACGATCGAGCCGCTGCCGTCGTACTCCCGCCGGGCGGCCCGCACCGAGCTCGGCATCCCCCAGGACGCCGCCGTCGCGCTGTGCGTGGCCCGGATGGTCGACCAGAAGCGGCACGACCTCCTCGTCGAGGCCTGGGCCGCGGCGCGGGTGCCCGGCACCCTGCTGCTCGCCGGCTCCGGGCCCAACGAGGCGCGCACCGCCGCCGCGGTCGCCCGGCACGGCCTCGCCGCCGACGTGCGCCTGCTCGGCGAGCGCACCGACGTGCCGCGGCTGCTGGCCGCCAGCGACGTGCTGGTGCTGCCCACCCGCTGGGAGGGCCTGCCGATCAGCGTCCTGGAGGCGATGGGCGCGGGCGTACCCGTGGTCGCCTCGCGGGTCCGCGGCGTCGCCGAGCACTTCGGCGGTGCCGCACGACTGGTGGCCTCGGAGTCCGTCTCCGAGATGGCCACCGCACTCGAGGAGGTCCTGGGAGACGACCTCCTCCGCAGACGGATGAGGGAGCAGGGGAGGGCGCTGCTGGCCCGGGAGTTCGGGTCCGAGCGCATGGTCGCCGCCTACGGCGACCTCTACGCCCGACTGAGAAGAGGAAGTCGATGAGTCCCTGGAACGAGAAGACCAGCCCCGCCTGGCCGTTGTACGCCGGCATCGCGCTGATCCTGGCCGCCGCCGTGTCCGGCCTGCTGCTCCTGCTCGGGGTCGTCGACTCCGACGACGAGCCGCGGGAGGCCGGCCCCACGCCGGCGCCGTCCGCCACCGCGACGCAGCGGCCCACCCCGCCCCGGCCCTCGGGCACGGCGCGCTCCGGCGACGGCCTCGAGGTGGTCTCGTGGGGCGAGGCGCGCGGCCAGCTCGCGGTCCTCGTGCGCAACGCCTCCGACCGGCACGTCGAGCACGCCCGGGTGCGGATCACCGCCAAGGACGCCGCGGGCGCGGTGCTGCTCTCGACCACCGGCTCCGCCGGCGACGTGTGCTGCTCGGCCGCCGGACTGCCCCCGGGCGGTGAGCTCGCCCTCTTCGCCGACCCGGCCCCCGCCGCCGGACGGATCCGGACCGTCGAGGTGGACGACCTCGCGGCCGAGACGCGACCGGCCACCGACGACGAGCCCAGCGTCCGGGCCGGGCGTCCCGTCCTCACCCGCGAGGCCGACGACACCGTCGTCACCGTCGCGCTCACGCTCCGCGGCGCCTCCAGCGGGTACGTCGCCGCGCAGGCCGTGCTCGTCGACGACGAGGACCGTCCGGTCCAGGTCATCTCCGGCCGGTTCTACTGCTTCGAGCCCGGCACGGCACGCACCGTCCGGATGCAGCTCTTCCACGCGGTCCCGCCGGGTCTGCGCGTGGGCCGGGTGCTCGCGCAGCCACTGCCCGACGACACCCCGGGCATCGCGCCCGGGCGCTGCCGGTGAGCCGGCGATGGACGTCCTGATCACCGGCGGCGCCGGCTACATCGGCAGCACCGTCGCCGCCGCCCTCGCCGATGCGGGCCACCGCCCCGTCGTCCTCGACGACCTGTCGACCGGCCGTCCCGAGCTGGTGCGCGAGCATCCCCTCTACGTCGGCGACGTCGGCGACCGCGACCTGGTCCGCCGGGTGCTCGCCGAGAACCCCGGCATCGGCCGCGTCGTGCACTGCGCCGCCCGGGTCGTCGTACCGGAGTCGGTCGAGCGGCCCGCGCTCTACTACCGCACCAACGTGCTGGCGACCCTCGAGCTGGTCGAGACCCTGGCCGAGGCGGGGGTGCGGGACGTGGTGTTCAGCAGCTCGGCCTCGATCTACGAGCCCGGCCCGGACCTCACCGTCGACGAGGACTCGGCCTGGGCGCCGGGCAGTCCCTACGCCCGGACCAAGGCGATCGCCGAGTCGATGCTCTCCGACCTGGCCGGGAGCGGCCGGACCCGGGTGCTCTCGCTGCGCTACTTCAACCCGATCGGCGCCGACCCGCGGCTGCGCACCGGCCTCCAGCTGCCCCGTCCCAGCCACGCGCTCGGCGTGCTCGTCGAGGCGCACCGCAGCGGCCGGCCCTTCCCGGTCACCGGCACCGACTACCCCACCCGCGACGGCTCCGGCATCCGTGACTACGTCCACGTGTGGGACCTCGCCCGCGCCCACGTCGCCGCGGTCGAGTCCTTCGACCGGGCCCTCGACGGGGCGTCGTACAACGCGATCAACCTCGGCACCGGCCGCGGTACGACGGTCCGCGAGCTCGTCGCCGCGTTCGAGCAGGTCACCGGCAGCCCGGTCCCGGTGCGCTGCGGCCCGCGCCGCCCCGGCGACACCGTCGGCGCCTGGACCCGCAGCGACCGGGCCGCCCGGCTGCTCGGCTGGCGCGCCGAGCGCGACGTCACCACCGGGATCGCCGACACCCTGGCCTGGTTCGCCGCCCGCGGCGCGATCCTGCCCGACCTCGCCGCGTGAGCGCCCCGGTGTCCGGTCGCGTGCCCGGAAACTTTCCGAGCCCGCACGGATCACCGCCCCCTCCTCGCCGCACCAGTGCGGTGGACGAGCCCGACCAGCCGGAGAAGCCATGACCACCGCCCTGCGCCCGAGCGCGCCGCCCGTGACCACGGGCGCGCGTGCCCTCGCGGTGCTCGAGGACCTGGCGTCGTACGTCGACGCCCGGGCCGAGGCCTTCAGCGCCCGCTCCTCGTGGCTGCTCGCCGCCGCGCGGCACCTGCCCGGGGAGCCGGTCGTGCTCACCGTGCGCGAGGGCGACCGGGTCGTCGGCCTCGCCGCGCTCGCGGCCACCCGGCACCGAGGGGCGCTGCGCGTCAGCCTGCTCGGCGGTGACCTCAACGACTACGGCCAGCTGCACCACGACGGCCCGGACGCGGCGCGCGCGCTGGCCGGCGCGCTCGTCGCGTGGCTGCGCCAGCAGCACCGCTGGTCGCTCGACCTCGGGCAGCTCGCGCCCGAGGACCCGGCGCTGGCCGAGCTCGTTCGGCTGCTCCCCGACGCGGTGGTCACCCCGGGTGCGCCGATGCCGCGGATCGAGGGCGTCGGCACGACGTACCGGGTCAAGCGGGACCGGCGCCGCAAGGCCACCGGGGCCTTCAACCATGCCGCCCGCGACGGCCTGCGCGCCGAGCGGGTGCTGCTCGACGACCTCGTCGGCCTCGAGCGCTGGCTGCCCGCACTCGTCGCGGTGCGTCGCGAGCGGGACCACGCCAGCGGCCGCCGCAGCCAGCTCGACGACCCCGGCGTCCTCGCCTTCCACGAGAGCGTGCTGCGCACCGCCTTCGCCGCGGGCCGGGGCGCCGTGCACGTGATGCTCGTCGAGGGCGAGGTGGCCGGCTTCGTCACGGTCCTCGTCGACGGCGACACCCACCGGCTCTACGACGGCCGGGTGGCCGAGAAGTGGCTGGCCTACCGCGGCGGCACGGTCTGCGACATCGACGCGGTGCTGCGCGCGCAGGACGACCCCGCCGTGCACACCTTCGACTGGCTGCGCGGGCGGACCGAGGCGAAGTTCGGCAACGCCGAGGTGGTCCGCTCGGGACTGCGGGCGTCGTCCTCGGCGTCGGTCGAGCGCATCGACCGGTGGGAGGACGCCCTGCGGCGCCGGGTGAAGGCCGCCCTGCCCGAGGCGGCCGTGCGCAGGATCGTGAGCAGGTGACGGCCACCCTGGAGCGCGACGACTCCCTGCGCCGTGCCGGGTCCGCCGTCGTCACCCTCGCCGCGTCCGAGCTGCTCGGCAAGATCGCGACCTTCCTCACCTTCCTGGTGCTCGCCCGGGTGCTCGGCGTGCAGGAGTTCGGCGTGCTCTCCTTCGGGCTCAGCCTCGGCCTGCTCCTCGGCGTCGTCTCCTCGCTCGGCCTCGACGCCCGGCTGGTGCAGCTGTGCAGCGCGCAGCCCGAGCTGATCGACCGCTGCTACGGCGCCCTGCTGGCGATCCGCCTGGTGCTCTCGGTCGCGGTGCTGGTGCCGACGACGCTGGTGCTGTTCGCCACGATGACCGTCCCGCACGCGACCGCCGTGTGGCTGCTCGTCACCAGCTGCCTGCTGGAGACCTTCAGCGACGCCTCCCGCGCGGTCTGCGGCGCGCGCCAGCAGCAGCAGTTCGCGGCGCTGGTGCTGGTCGTGCAGCGGTTCTCCGCGCTCGGCCTCTCCGCCGGCGCGCTCGTGCTGACCCGCAGCGCCTGGTGCGCCTCGCTGGGCTACCTGGCCGCCACCGCCGTCGGGGTCGCAGGCATGCACGTCGCGGCCCGCCGCGTCGGCGCCCGCCCGGTCTTCCGCGAGATCCGTCCGGAGGTGCGGCTGATCCTGGTCGCCGCGCCGGTCATGGGCCTGGACGAGATCGCCTCGATGGGCCTGTTCCGCATCGACGCCGCCCTCATCGGCATCCTGATGAGCACCTCGGCGGTCGGCGTCTACGGCGCCAACTACCGCATCTTCGAGACCGTGCTCTTCGTCAGCTGGACCCTCTCGCGCGCCTTCGTGCCGGTCATCGCCGCCCGCGCCCACGACCTCGAGCACGTCCGCTCCTGGGCGCAGCGCAGCCTCACCGTGATCTGCGCGATCTACCTGCCCTACGGCGCCCTGCTCGCCCTGCGCGGCGACGACCTCGTCGACCTGCTGTTCGGCGCGGAGTACGTCCACCCGGGTCTCTTCCTCGCCCTCGCCTCCGCCCCGCTGTTCTTCGGCGTCAACCACCTGTGCGGCTCGGTCCTCCTCGCCCGTCGCCCCTACCCGGTCGTGCTGGTCGCGAGCGTCGTCGGCCTCGTCGTGAACATCGGCCTCAACCTCTGGCTGATCCCGCGCTGGGGGATCACCGCCGCGGCCGCGGCGTCGAGCATCACCTTCGCGATCGAGGCGGTCATCGTCCTGGTCCCGCTCACCCGGCTGGTCGGCAACATCGTCTCCGTGGCCGCGCTCGTGCCGATCGTGGTCGCCACGGCCGCGGCGGGCCTGGTCGCCGCGGAGGTGCCCGCCCTCGGCCCGGCGCTCGCCGGCGCGGTGGCCGTCCACCTCGCCGTGTGGGCCGTGCTCAGCCGGGCCCTCGATCCCGCCGGCTTCGCGCAGTTCCGGTCGCTGCTGCGCTCCCGGCCGGCGCTCGGGAGCGAGGCCTGAGAACCCGGGCTTGACCCTGACGCAGCGTCAACCCGGCACGCTCGTCCGCATGAACCAGCAACCCCCCGTCATCGAGGTCGCCGGACTGCGCAAGTCCTACGGCGACCACCTCGTCCTCGACGGCGTCGACCTGCGTGTCCCGCGCGGCACCGTCTACGCCCTGCTCGGCCCCAACGGCGCCGGCAAGACCACCCTGGTCCGGATCCTGTCGACGCTCGTCGCCGCCGACGGCGGCGTCGCCCGGGTGGCCGGCCACGACGTGCACGCCGACGCCGCCGCGGTCCGCCGCTCGATCGGCGTCACCGGCCAGTTCTCCGCCATCGACGAGCTGCTCACGGGTCGCGAGAACCTCCGCCTGATGGCCGACCTCGCGCACCTGCCCAAGGCCGACGCCCGGGCCCGCGTGGAGGAGCTGCTGGCCCGGTTCGGGCTCACCGACGCGGCGGGGCGCCGCGCGTCGACGTACTCCGGGGGGATGAAGCGACGACTCGACCTGGCCATGACGCTGGTGAGCCGGCCGGGCGTGATCTTCCTCGACGAGCCGACCACCGGCCTCGACCCCCGCAGCCGCCGGGACCTGTGGGACATCGTCCGCGAGCTGCTGGCCGAGGGGGTGAGCGTGCTGCTGACGACCCAGTACCTGGAGGAGGCCGACCAGCTGGCGCACACCGTCGGCCTGCTCGACGGCGGCCGGCTGGTCGCCGAGGGCACGCCCGCCGAGCTCAAGGCCCTCGCCGGCGGGGAGAGCCTCGACGACGTCTTCCTCGCCCTCACGGAGGTGGCCCGATGATCCGCGACACCCGCACCCTGCTGCGCCGCAACCTGCTGCACATGGTGCGCTACCCGTCGCTGACGATCATGCTGGTCGCGCAGCCGGTGCTCTTCCTGCTGCTCTTCGTCTACGTCTTCGGCGGCACCATGGGCGCCGGCCTGCCGGGCGGCGGCGGGCGCGACGCCTACCTCACCTACCTCTCGCCCGCGATCCTGCTCGTCACCGTGGCCTCGGTCGCGATGAGCATCGCGATCTACGCCGCCAAGGACGCCACCGAGGGGATCATCGACCGGTTCCGCACCATGCCGCTCGCGTCCTCGTCGGTGCTGACCGGGCTGGTGCTCGCCGCGCTGGTGCAGACCGCGCTGGCGATCGCCGTGGTGCTGGGGATCGCGGTCGCGCTGGGCTACCGGCCCGACGCCGGTCCGCTCGGCTGGCTCGGCGCTCTCGGCGTGCTCGGGCTGCTCGCGCTCGCCCTCACTTGGCTGTGCGTCGCGCTCGGCCTGGCCGCCGACAGCGTGGAGACGGCGAGCAACACCCCGATGTTCCTCGTCTTGCTGCCGTTCGTCTCCAGCGCCTTCGTGCCGACCGACTCGATGCCCCGGGCGCTGGCCTGGGTCGCCGAGCACCAGCCCTTCACGCCGATCATCGACACGCTGCGCGCCCTCCTCGCGGGCGCCGACCCGGGCAGCGACCTGGCCTGGGCGGTCGGCTGGTCCCTGCTCATCGCGGTGCTCTGCTTCGCGTGGGCGGTGCGCCTCTTCGGCCGGGCTGCGGCACGCTGAGCCCATGCTGACGATCGGGGAGCTGGCGGCGTACGCCGGGGTGACGGTGCGTGCCGTGCGGCACTACCACGCCAAGGGCCTGCTGCCGGAGCCCGCGCGCGACGCCTCCGGCTACCGGCGCTACGACGCCCGGGCGGTCTCGGAGCTGATCCGGATCCGCACGCTGGCCGACGCCGGGGTCCCGCTGGCCCGGGTGCGCGCCCTGCTCGCCGCGGGACCGGAGGAGTTCGCGGCGGCGGTCGAGGAGATCGACCGCCGCCTGCGTGCCGAGATCCGGGAGCGGCAGCGACACCGCGAGCGGATCGCCCAGCTCGCCGCCGGTGACAATCTGGCGCTGCCGCCGGAGGCCGCGGCCTTCCTCGCCCGGCTGCGGGAGCTCGGCGTCCCGGAGCCGCTGATCGAGGGGGAGCGGGACGCCTGGATCCTCATCGCCGCACACGTGCCCCAGCACATGGCGCTGTTCATGACGATCAAGAACGCCCAGCTCGACGAGCCGGGGCTGGGCGAGGGCTACCTGGAGATGGCCGAGGCGCTCACCTGGACCCCGGACGACCCGCGCCTGCCCGCCCTCGCCGACCGGTTCGTGCAGATGGTCGAGGCCGACGTCGCCCGCAGCGAGGCCTGGGACGAGGAGGCGGTCGACATCCCCGACGACCTGGCGGCGCTGCTGGACGCGGTGTTCCTGGACTCGGTGCCGGTGGCGCGCCGGTTGCTCGACCTGATCGAGGAGCGCGGCTGGCGCGGCTGGACCAAGCTGGAGCGGATCGAGGAGGCCGAGCGCTACGGCTCGGCGATCACCTCGTCCAGGCAGTCGAGCACGCCGCGCAGGTAGCGCTCGACGATCGCCCGCTCCTCCTCGCTGAAGCTCGCGTCCAGCCGGGCCAGCCCGGCGAACATCGGCCCCAGGTGCTGCTGCACCTCGGCGTTCGCGCTGTCGGTCAGCAGGAGCCGGGTACGACGCCGGTCGCTCGCGTCCGGCGTCCGCTCCAGGTGCCCGCGACGGCTGAGCCGGTCGACGATGCCGGTGGCGGCCGCGCTGCTCACCTCGAGCTGCCGGGCGAGCGCGGCCGGGCCGGCCGTGCCGCGGTCGACGTGCTCGAGGGCGGCGAGCTCGAGCTCGCTGAGCCCGGTGCGTCGTGAGACCACCCGCCGGATCCGCACTCCCGCCTGCAGCAGGAGGCGCAGCGCCTCCATGGTGGGGGTGGTGTGCCAGTCCGCGGGTCGGGCCAATTGTCTCACCTACTTAACTATCAAGTATCTTAGCGACTGCATCGACCGCCGCCTTCACCGACGATGGAGTCTCGCATGTCCCGCACCGACCGCCCCGTTCGTCGTACCGCCTGGCTGCTGGGGCTGCTGCCCCTCGTCCTCGGCGTGCTCGCGCTCGGCCTGCTCGCCGAGGGCGAGCGGGAGCAGCGGCCGACCGACGCGCTGCCGCGCGGCCTCGACAGCACGCTCGCGACCCAGCTCGACGCACAGCTCGGCTCCGACGACCAGGACGTCGCGATCGTCCTCTTCGCCGCCGAGCGCGGCACCCTGGACGCCGCCCAGCGCCGCGGGATCGACGCCGCGGTCGAGGCCGTGGGAGCCGTGCCGCAGAGCCTGACGGTCGCGCCGGACGAGTCCGCCGCCTTCGTCGTCGTCCCGGTGGAGGCGGCCTCGGCCACCGCCACCGCCGACGCCGTCGACCGGCTCCGCGACACCCTCGCCGACGCCGCCCCCGACGGTGTCACCGCCCAGGTCACCGGGCCCGCGGGCATCCAGGCCGACCTCGCCAAGGTCTTCGACGGCGCCAACACCCGGCTCCTGCTCGCGACCGCCACCGTGGTGGCGATCCTGCTCGTCCTGACCTACCGCAGCCCCGTGCTGTGGGTGATCCCGCTGCTCGTCGTCGGCATCGCCGACCGGCTCGCCGCCGTCCTCGCCACCCGCACCATGGCCGCCCTCGACGTCGCGTGGGACGAGTCCACCGTCGGGATCCTCTCCGTGCTGGTGTTCGGGGCCGGCACCAACTACGCGCTCCTGCTCATCTCCCGCTACCGCGACGAGCTCGGCCGGCACGCGTCGCGGCACGAGGCGATGGGACTCGCGCTGCGTCGTACCGTCGAACCGGTGCTGTGCAGCGCCGGCACCGTCGTGGTCGGCCTGCTCACCCTGCTGCTCTCCCTCACGCCCACCACCCGCGGCCTCGGCCTCGCCTGCGCGATCGGCATCGTCGTCGCGGCGACCTTCGTGCTCGTCGTGCTGCCCTCGGTGCTCGTGCTCTTCGGCCGCTGGGTGTTCTGGCCGCGGGTGCCGGACGTCGGCGCGGTCCCCCTCGCCGAGCGGCGCTCGCTGTGGCGCCGGGTCGGTGGCCTGGTCCAGCGCCGGCCCGCGGTCCTCGCCGGCGGCACCCTCGCCGTGCTCGCGGTCCTGGCCGTCGGCCTGCTGCGCGTCGAGACCGGGCTCGGCCAGGCCGAGCAGTTCCTCGACGAGCCCGAGGCGATCACCGCCGCCACCCGGCTCGCCGAGTCGTTCCCCGCCGGCACCTCCAGCCCGACCGAGGTGCTCACCCGCGCCGACGCCGAGGCCGTCCGGACGGCCGTCGCCGGCACCCCCGGCGTCACCTCGGCCCGCCTCGCCGACACCGACGCGGGGATCAGCCGGATCGACGTCGTCCTCGACGCCCGGCCCGGCTCCGCCGACGCCCGCGCCACCGTCGCCGACCTGCGCTCCGCGCTCGCCGGCTTCGACGACACCCACGTCGGCGGCGAGGAGGCCACCGACCTCGACGAGCGTGAGGGAGCCGCCCGCGACCGGTCGGTCGTGCTCCCGCTCATCCTGGGCGTCGTCCTGCTGGCACTGCTCCTGCTGCTGCGCTCGATCGTGGCGCCGGTGCTCCTGGTGGCGACCGTGGTGGGCACCTACGCCGCCAGCATGGGCGCCTCCTGGTGGCTGTTCACCGGACCGCTCGGCTTCTCCGCCCTCGACGTCCAGGTCCCGCTCCTCGCGTTCCTCTTCCTCGTCGCCCTCGGTGTCGACTACAACATCTTCCTCGTCACCCGGGCCCGCGAGGAGGCCCGCGAGCACGGCACCCGCGACGGGATGCTCCGGGCGCTGGCCGCCACCGGCGGCGTCATCACCAGTGCCGGGATCCTGCTCGGCGCGGTCTTCGCCGTGCTCGGCGTCCTCCCGCTCGTCGTGCTCGCCCAGCTCGGCGTGGTGGTCTGCCTCGGCGTCCTGCTCGACACGCTGGTGGTGCGCACGGTGCTGGTGCCCGCACTGGTCCTGCTGCTCGGCGACCGGTTCTGGTGGCCGGCGCGGGTGGGCGCCGGGCGCTCCTGAGGGGGCTGTGGAGGACGCGCTCGCGGCGCGCTCGATCGACGTACCGTGGCGGGCCTGCTCCACTCGGGAGGGCCGCAGCGATGGCGAGGACCGCCTACGTCGACGAGACCAAGCGCAAGCACTACCTGCTGTGCGCGGTCGTCGTCGAGCAGTCGGACGTGGCCGCGGTCCGACGTGAGCTTCGGCGCATCCGAGGTCCCCACGACGGCATCCACATGTCCGACCGCAACGAGCGGGAGCGTCTTGCCCACGCCCGCACGCTCGCTCGGCTGCCCGTGGCCGGCATCCTCGTGGCTGCGGACCGGCACCGGGAGCGGGACGCCCGGGACGTGACCCTCGAGCGGCTGGTTCCGCACCTGCTCGGCCTCGGCGTGACGCGACTCGTCATCGAGTCCTGCGGCGAGGATCGGGCGGACCGCCAGGTGCTGCGTCGGCTCGTGGGCCCGCATCCCGCCGTCGCCTACGGGCACGCCGGCAAGTCCGAGCTGATGCTCGCGCTGCCAGACATCCTGGGCTGGGCCCACGGGCGCGGTGGGCGGTACGCCGCCGCGGTCCGGCCGGTGCTCACGCACCTGGGCACAATGCCATCAGCCCCGGCGGACCGGGGCTGATGGTGGGCCAGCAAGGCTGGAAACCAACTAGGGAGACTGCCCACGAGGGGTACCTACGTCTCGGAGACTTCCTACACTCACCGCTTCTGACGGCTACTGCCGCCAGCCCCTCCAGCCTACGCCGCCAGCACCCCTCGTCAACCGAGCAGCGCGTTCTCCACAGCCCCGGGCGCGCGGCCGGCTCAGGCGGGCTGGGCGACCTTGGCGCTCGCCCGTGAGAACCGCAGGTTCTCGTCGACGACGTCACCGCCGCGCACCAGCCGCACGTCCTCCTTGTAGGACATCGACATCCGCCACGGGTACCGGTCGCCCTGGCGCGGCAGTGTGTCGAGCGCGCGCTGCACGTAGCCCGCCGCGAAGTCGAGCAGCGGCCGGGTCTCCAGGTCGGCGGGAGCCTCGGGGACGCACACGTCGTACCCCTGCGTCTCCATGTGCTCGAGGAGGCGGCAGAAGTGCTCGCACAGCAGGCCGACCTTGAGCGTCCACGAGGAGTTCGTGTAGCCGATCGCGAAGGCCAGGTTCGGCACGCCGCTGAGCATCATGCCCTTGTAGGCGACGTGGTCGGGGGCGTGCAGCGCCGTGCCGTCGACGCTGATCGCGATGCCGCCGAACAGCTGCAGGTTCAGGCCGGTCGCGGTGACGATGATGTCGGCGGCCAGCTCCTCGCCGGACTCCAGCTCGATGCCGCGCTCGGTGAAGCTGCGGATCCGGTCGGTGACGACGGAGGCGCTGCCCTTGCGGATCGCGCGGAAGAGGTCGCCGTCGGGGACGGCGCACAGGCGCTGGTCCCAGGGGTCGTACGGCGGGTTGAAGTGCGTGTCGACGTCGAAGCCCTCCGGCAGGAACTTCGCGTTGACCGAGCGGATGAGGGTGCGTGCGGTCTTCGGGAAGGTCTGGCAGAACTGCCACACGGCGCGCTGCTTGAGGATGTTCTTCTGCCGCGCCAGCGCGTAGCCGCGCTCCTGGCCGAAGACCGACAGCAGGCGGTTGGCCAGCTTGTCCTCCGAGGGCACCGGCATGATGTACGTCGGCGTGCGCTGCAGCATCGTGACGTGCTCCGCGCCGCCCTCGATCATCGCGGGCACGAGGGTCACCGCGGTGGCGCCGGAGCCGATGACGACGACCCTCTTGCCGGCGTAGTCGAGGTCCTCGGGCCAGTGCTGCGGGTGCACGATCTCGCCGGCGAAGCGCTCGCGGCCCGCGAACTGCGGGGTGAAGCCCTCGGCGTAGTCGTAGTAGCCGGTGGCGCCGAACAGCCAGCCCGCCGTCAGGGTGACCCGCTCGCCGGTGTCGCCGCGCTCGACCTCGACGGTCCAGTGCGCCTCCTCGGTCGACCAGGAGGCGTCGAGGACCCGGTGCTGGTAGCGGATGTGCGCGTCCACGCCGTACTCCGTGGACGTCTCGCGCAGGTAGCGCAGGATCTTGTCGGCGCTGGCGATGGCCTTGGGGTCGGTCCACGGCTTGAACTCGTAGCCGAAGGTCTGCAGGTCGGAGTCGGAGCGGATGCCGGGGTAGCGGAACAGGTCCCAGGTGCCGCCGGACGCCTCGCGCGCCTCGAGCACGGCGAAGGTGGTGCCGGGCCGCTCGGTGAGCAGGTAGCGCGCCGCGCCGATGCCGGAGATGCCGGCGCCGATGACGAGGACGTCGAGGTGTTCGGGGCTGGTGGTCATGTCTCCATGGTGCGCGCCCGGGCGGGGCGCGGGGCAGGGCGGGAGCGCTCGATCTGCACCACTCAGTGGTGCACAGTGCACTACGCTCCGCCCATGACCTGGGCCGCCCCGTCCCGTCGTACCCGTGAGCTCATGCGGCTGGCCGCCGAGCAGGCGGTGCAGTCCCCGGACGCGTGGGTCGCGCAGGTGCACGAGGCGACGCTCTCGGCCCCCTCGGCCGCGGCGATCGCGGCCGACCCCGCGCTCGCCGACGCGATCCGGAGGGCGAACTTCGACAACCTCTTCGCCTGGGCCACCGCCAACGTGCGCGCCCCCGGCGACCGGGTGCCGGCCAACACCAGCCCGGTCCAGCTCGACGTCGCCCGCGACCTGGTGCGCCGCGGGCTCGACGAGATCGGCCTCGACACCTACCGCACCGGCCAGAGCGTCGCCTGGCAGGCGTGGATGCAGATCTGCTTCGGCCTGACCCGCGACGCCGACGAGCTGGAGGAGGTCCTCATGGTGTCGGCGAGCTCGATCTCGGCGTTCGTCGACGACACCATCGCCGCCGTCGCCGTACGGATGGCCGAGGAGCGCGACGAGCTCACCCGCGGCTCCCAGGCCGAGCGCCGTGACCTGGTCGCGCTGGTCCTCCAGGGGGCGCCCGTCTCCCGGGCCCGGGCCGAGGACGTGCTGGGGCACCCGCTCGACGGCGACCACGTGGCCGCGGTGGTGTGGACCGCGGAGGGTGAGTCCGACCTGGGCCGGCTCGAGCGCGCGGCCGAGGCGCTGATGCGGGCGGCGGGCGCTCGGCAACGGCTCACCGTCGTCGCCGCCGCGAGCACGCTGTGGGTGTGGCTGCCGGTGCGGACCCTGCCGGACCGCGAGGAGCTGGCCGGCGCGCTGCGTCGTACCCCGGAGGTGCGGGTGGCCGTCGGCGCACCTGCCCGGGGGATCGAGGGCTTCCGGCGCAGCCACCAGGACGCGGTGGAGGTACGACGCCTGGTGGCCCGGTTGGGTGCGCCGGACCCGGTGATGACCTTCGCCGAGGTCCAGCTCGCCGCGCTGGTGACCCGCGACGAGGCGCGGGCCGAGGAGTTCGTGGCGCTCGTGCTCGGTGACCTGGCGGCGGCGCCGAGCGAGCTCCGGGAGACGGTGCGGACCTACCTCGCCGTCCTCGGCAACGCCTCCGCCGCTGCCGAGCGGCTGTTCACCCACCGCAACACGGTGCTGCGCCGGCTGGCCCGCGCCGACGAGCTGCTTCCGCGGCCGCTCGCCGAGGACCCGCTGCGGGTCGGGGTGGCGCTGGAGGTGCTGCGCTGGCGCGCGGACGCATAAATGGATAACCTGTGTCCAGGTAAGCGTCACGGCGAGGAGTCGGCATGCGGATGAACGAGGGCGTCGAGTGGGCCGCCCACGTCTGCCTGCTCCTGCACTGGCTGCAGGACGGCGACCCGGCGCCCGTCCCGGTCGCCCGGCTCGCGGAGGCCTACGACCTGCCGGCGGCGTACCTCGTCAAGCAGGTGCAGGCGCTCACCCGGGCCGGCATCACCGAGTCGGTGCCCGGGAAGCGCGGTGGCGTGCGGCTGGCCCGGTCCGCCGACCGGATCACGTTGATGGACGTCGTCGCCGCCATCGAGGGGCCCGACGACGCCTTCGCCTGCACCGAGATCCGCCGCCAGGGGATGAATGCCGACCGCCCCGCCCGGGAGTTCGCCCGGCCGTGCGGGATCGCCCACGCGATGCGCGGCGCCGAGCTGGCCTGGCGCCGCGAGCTCGCGGCCACCTCGATCCTCGACCTCGCCGCCGCGACCCCGAAGCGGGTCGCGGGCGACGTACGCCGTCACTTCGCCGGCGCCTGATTCCCGGGCGCCGCACCCGGCGTCCGGCCACCACCAAAACTGGATATCAAATGTCCATGAAAGGAACCGTCATGACCCGCACCCGCACCCACGAGGCCTCGCCCGAGACCTACCAGGCCCTGATCGCCCTCGACACCCGCCTCAAGCGCTCGCTCGGACCGGTGCTCTACGACCTCGTCAAGCTGCGCGCCTCGCAGATCAACGGCTGCGCGTTCTGCGTCGACATGCACGCCACCGACCTCGAGCGCCGCAAGGTCCCCACCCGCAAGATCTTCGGGATCTCGGCCTGGCAGGAGAGCCCGTACTTCGACGAGACCGAGCGGGTCGTCCTCGCCTTCACCGAGACGCTGACCGGCGGGATCGGGCAGGTCGACGACACGCTCTGGGACGACGCCGGCCGCCTGCTCGGCGACGAGCGCCGCGCCGACCTGCTCGTCGCCGTCGGCACCATCAACACCTGGAACATCTCCGGCATCACCACCCATCTGCAGCCGGAGGGCCCGGCGGCATGAGGTGGGGCCGCTAGGCGCGCTCGGCCAGCCGGACCGCCGCGTGCCGCACGATCGGCAGCTCCTCGGGGTCGCGCGCCGCCTCGTGCGGCACCGCGCCGCCGAGCAGTCCGGCCGGCTGGGTCAGCCAGCTCCACACCTTCCACGGGTCCATCCGCGCGGTCAGCAGGGGCTCCAGGACCGCACCCAGCTCGGGTCGCAGCTCGCCGTCCTCGCCGAGCTGGAAGGCCGGGACCAGCACCCCGCCCTCGTGCGGCACGACGAGCAGCGCACCCCGCTCGGCCGCCTTGTGCACCGCGAACCGGGTGGCGTTCTCGGAGGCGCCGCGCAGCCGGGCCAGGGTGGCGTAGGTGTGCGTGGGGCTGGCGAGCAGCGTCGTACGGACCTGGGCCTGGCGGCGCAGCTGGACCAGGGCGAGCGGTACGGCGTGCGCCGGGTCGTCCCCGTCCTGGTGCAGCACCCGGTCCAGGTCGGCGAGCTGCTCGGGGGTGAGCGGTGCGCCGGTGCGGGGGTCGCGCCAGTGCGGCACCCCGCCCAGGTCCCGTTCGAAGGTGGGCAGCCCGGCCTCGGCCAGGTGCTCGGCGAGGCCCAGCTCCTCGAGCCAGCCGGCCAGGCGCGCGCCCGCGTCATACACGTCCTCCCGCATGGTGAGCAAGCCTCCCATCCGGGCTGGGAGATCCACCATCGGCGCTATAGCGTGGCTGTCATGACTCGGGATCACGGACAGCTCCGTTCCTCGTCGCGGGCCTACTCGGTGCGCGAGCTCGTCGCCTACCGCAGGCTCATCGTCAACGGTGAGCGCACCGACCCCGAGCGGGTCGTGCAGGAGTACATCCGGGCCAACCCGGGTGTGGACCTGGAGGCGCGCGCCACCTTCGCGGAGTGGCTGGCGGGCACGCTGCCGGGCGACACCGCGCCGCGGCTGCAGGGCCTGCCGATCCGCTGACCGGGTAGGGGGCGCGCGGCCGGGTACCTCCCGGGGAACGTCCGTCGGGCCGTGGTCCGGTGGACCTCCTCGGGAAGGGAACCACCGATGCGCTCCACCCTCCGCTCGGCCGCGGCCGGGCTGCTGACCGCGGCGGCGCTGACCGTCGCACCCACGACCGTCACGACACCTCCGGCGCAGGCCCAGGCGACCGCGCCGATGAGCGGTGCCTACGAGCAGGAGGTGCTGCGGCAGGTCAACCGGGTCCGCGCCCGGCACGGGCTGCGGGCGCTGCGGCTGAGCTCCTGCGTCGACTGGTTCGCGGAGACCCGGGCCCGCCGGATGGCCGCCGACGACGTGCTGCGCCATCTCAGCGGGCTGAGCCGGGTCTTCGCCAGCTGCGGCGGGTCGCGGGTGGGCGAGAACATCGCCCGCGGCGACCGGATGATGCCCTCGCGAGCCGTCGCCGGCTGGCTGCGCTCGGCGAGCCACCGCAGCCTGATGCTGGACCGCCGCTTCGCCTACGCCGGGGTCGGCGCCTTCCGCGACCGGGACGGGACCGTCTACCTCAGCCTCGTCGTCCGCGCCCGCTGAGCCGAGCGCCGACGACGGCGCGGCGGCCGGGAGCTCCCTGACCGCCGCGACCGTTGGCGTGGTGCGTCTCAGTACGACGTCTGCGACTGCACGTTCAGCTCGTCCACCCGGACGCCCCGCGCCCGCGCGACCCGCGGGTCGTTGACCTTGAGCACGTCGAGGCCCTGCTGGATGTCGCTGGAGTAGATGTGGCCGTTGTACCAGTACGCCGACCACGAGCCGCCGACGATCAGCCGCTCCTCCGAGAGCGGGCCGCGGTCGAAGTGCGCGATCTCGACGGGCTTGGCGGAGTTCGTGAAGTCCCACACGGAGATGCCGCCCTGGTACCAGGCCTGGACCATGATGTCGCGGCCCTTCACCGGGATCAGCGAGCCGTTGTGGGCGACGCAGTTCTCGGTGTTGGCCTGGGTGCGCGGGATCTTGAAGTAGGAGCGGAACACCAGCTTGCCGCCGCGGATGTCGTAGATGCCGTCGGCACCCTTGATGTCGCCCACGGTGGGGTTGCAGGTCGGCCCGCCGCCACCGCCGAGCTCGTCGGTGAAGACCACCTTGGTGCCGTCGTTGTTGAAGGTCGCGGAGTGCCAGAACGCGAAGTTCTCGGTGTCGCGCACCCGCTCGGTCACGACGGGCCGCTCACGGTCGGAGATGTCGAGCAGGATGCCGTCGCCCATGCAGGCGCCCGCCATCACGTCCTTGCGGGCGTACGCCGTGAGGTCGTGGCAGCCCGAGGTCGTGCTGGAGTAGCCGCCCGACGGGTTGCCGCCGTCGGGGAAGAGCACCGGCGTGCTGACGACGGCGGCGTCCTGCGGCGCGCGCAGCGGCACCTTGACGACGCTGATCTGGTCGTGCGGCGGCTGGCAGTCGGGGAAGCTGGCGTTGGGGGAGTACGACGAGACGTACACGTAGAGGTCGCGCCGGTTCTTGGACGGGGCGAGCGTGTGGGTGTGCGAGCCGCAGGCCGTCTCCACCGCCGCGACGTAGCGCGGCTGGGTCGGGTCGGAGATGTCGAAGACCCGGATGCCCTCCCACGACTCCTTGATCGAGGCGGACTGCGCGACGTTGTCGCAGCTGTCGTTGCTGCGGCTGGAGTCGACGCTGAGCACGAGGACGTCGCCGTAGACGGAGACGTCGTTCTGCGAGCCGGGGCAGAGCACCTGGGTGACGATCCGCGGCTTCCGCGGCTGGCGGATGTCGTAGACCGTGAGCCCGTTGTAGTTGCCCTGGAAGGCGTAGTCGCCCTGGAAGGCCAGGTCCGTCTCGAGCGAGGACTCGGCGGCGAACGGCCCGGACTTGGGCACGTTGGCGAGCAGCTCGATGTTGCGGCTCTTGTCGATCTCACCGGGATTCAGCACCGCGTCGGTGTCGTCGAGACGGGCGAAGTCCTGCCCGGGCTGGCACGCCAGCTTGAAGTTGTCGCCGGCCTGCTCGGCCTTGCGCTCCTGGCCCGGGGGACAGAACGCGGACGCGTCCTGGCCGCCACCGTGGCCGTCGTGGTCGTCGTGCGCGTCGGCGGGCAGGGCCACGGCCGTGAGGCCGAGCGCCAGGACGCCGAGCGCGGTGACGCCGAGTCTGCGCACGCGCAGGGGGACAGGGATCGCCATGGTTCACTCCCGAGATTGGATGCGGATCCGAACCCCGATGCTCGCCTATGGTGAAGACTCCCCACAACCCCTTTGAGGAGATCTCGGTGTCTCGGTCGCGGTCGCTTTTTCCTGTCACGCTGGCTCTGGTGGCCACGTTCTCCCTCTCGGGGTGCCTCGCACGGGAGGATGACGACCGTCCGCGGGTCGCGGAGACCAGCGTGATCCAGCCGGGCGGACCGGGCGAGGAGGCGGCGACGGTCGCCCCCGGCACGGAGGCCGAGGAGGCCGGCTTCACCCACGACGACGTCGCCTTCGTGCAGATGATGATCCCCCACCACGCGCAGGCGCTGACGATGTCGGAGCTCGCCTCGTCCCGCGCGCAGTCGCGTGCGGTGAAGGCGATGGCGCGCCGGATCCTCGCCGCCCAGCGACCGGAGATCCTGACCATGGGCGCCTGGCTGCGGGCGCGCAACATCGACGTACCCACCTCCCACGAGGACGCCGCGGAGTTCGACCACGGCGCGCACGGCCACGCCTCGATGCACGGCATGCTCACCGAGGAGCAGCTCGCCGCGCTGCGGGCGGCGCGTGGTGCGGAGTTCGACCGGCTCTTCCTGGAGGGGATGATCCAGCACCACCAGGGCGCGATCGACATGGCCGACGCCGTGCTGAAGGCCGGCGAGGACGTCCAGGTGAACGAGCTGGCGACCGAGATCGTGACCGGCCAGGGTGCGGAGATCCAGCGGATGCGCACGATTCTCACCGAGCTGTAGGTGGCTGGTAGGCTCACCGGCGAAAGGGAGTAGTCCCCAACAGCCGCGTCGACACACTGACCTCCGGGTCCGGTGCGGCAGGCCACCGCGAGGTGGCGGACGAGACTTTCGACCAGTAGCCGACCCATGATGGGCGCCTGGTCGAGAGCGCGTCCGGTCTCGGAGGCTCCTCGGCCCGCGCCGAGAGGACCAGACCGATGGAAGCCTTCCTGATCTCCACCGCGGTGATCTTCGTCGCCGAGCTGGGCGACAAGAGTCAGCTGATGGCGATGACCTTCGCGGCGCGCTACCGCGCCCGCGACGTGCTCATCGGCATCACCGCCGCCACCGCCCTCGTGCACCTCGCCTCGGTCGGCATCGGCGCCCTGATCGGCGATGCCTTCGCCGACTACCAGGGCCCGATCGCGATCGTCGCCGGCATCGCCTTCCTCGTCTTCGCGCTGTGGACGCTGCGCGGCGACGAGCTCACCGAGGACGAGGCCGACAAGGCCAGGAACGCCACCGGGGCGGCGATCCTGGCCGTCGGCGTGGCCTTCTTCCTCGCCGAGCTGGGCGACAAGACGATGCTCGCCACCATCACGCTGGCGACCCAGGAGGGGTGGTTCGGCACCTGGATCGGCTCCACGCTGGGCATGGTGGCCGCGGACGCGCTCGCCATCGGCGTCGGTGCGATCCTGGGCCGCCGGCTGCCCGAGAAGGTCATCGCGTACGGCGCCGCGGCGCTCTTCGCGCTCTTCGGCCTGCTGCTGATCGCGGACGGGGCCGGCTGGCTCTGAGCGACCTCAGGCCGCGGCGGGCTCGGCGGCCGTGGAGCGCCGGCCGAGCAGGGCGTCGACCGAGATCCGGCCGGCGCCCGTCGCGGCGAGGACCAGGGCGAGGAAGGCGATCACGCCGACCAGCTCCCACCCGCCCTCGGCGGCCATCACCTCGGTGCCGCGGTGGGCGAACCAGAACGCACCGGCCATCTGGGCGACCACGAGGATCCCGGCGAGCGGGGTGAGCAGGCCGAGGATCAGCAGCGCGCCGCCGCCGATCTCGGCGACCAGGGCGAAGGCGGCCGCGGCCTCGGGCAGCGGGATCCCCATCGCGTCGAAGCCGTCCCGGGTGGCGCCGAAGCCCTGGTCGAGCTTGTCGAGGCCGTGGCTGAGCAGGACGACCCCGAGGCCGAGGCGGGCGAGCAGCAGGGCGATGTCGCGGACGGGAGCGGGGGTGGGGGAGAGCAGGGCGTTCATGGCGGGCCTCCGAGCAGGCGGGTCGTGGACGTCGGTTGGTTGAAACTTCATGTAGCTTCTCGAGGATCGTGGCAGCCGAACCTGGGAGCTTCCTGAGCGCTTCCCGGTACGGACCCCGAGAACTCCTCCCCTGGTCGGTTGTCCCGGTCCCGGTCCGCGGCCACGATGGCGGGCATGGTCTCGTGGCACGCCCGTCCTGCCGGGGGCGGCGATCTCGCGCCCGGCGTCCCCGACCCCTCGCCCGCCGGCCCCCTCCCCGCCGGTACGACGGGCCCGGCGGCGCCGCGCACCGGTCACCCCCACCGGCTGCGGCAGAGCCTGCGGGTCACCGCCGACCTGGGGAGGGAGCTGTTCGCGGGTGCGCAGCGGGGAGAGGCGTTCTCCTTCGCGAGCCTGCTCGACCCGCAGCCGGTGGTGGTGACCCGGCACCCCGAGCACGTCCGCTCGCTCTTCGGCGCCGACCCCGCCCTGGTGCCCTCGCTGGCCGGCGAGTCGCCCGTGCGCCCCGTCGTCGGGCTCTCCGTGCTGACCGCCGTCGGCGCCCAGCACCGGCGCCGGCGCCGGCTGATGATGCCGTCCTTCCACGGCGCGGCGATCGAGCGCTACCGGACCGAGATCCAGGAGGCGACCGCCCGCCACCTCGACGGCTGGTCCACCGGGCGGGCCTTCCCGCTGGCGGAGACGACCCAGGCGATCACCCTCGACGTCATCATGTCCGGCGTCTTCGGTATCGACCACCGCGCCGACCCCGCCGAGGCGCGGCTGCGCCGGGTCGTCAAGCAGACCCTGGCGCTGTCGGTGTCGCCGGTGGCGCGCTTCGGCGAGCTGGTCAACCTCGACCGCGAGGAGTCGGTCGGCCCGCAGCGGTGGGTGATCGCCCGCCTGGACCGGGCGATGTACGACGTCATCGCCCGCCGGCGCGCGGTCCACGAGCCCGGTGCCCGGCACGACATCCTGTCCCTGCTGCTCGACGTGCGCGACGACGAGGGCGCCCCGCTGACCGACACCGAGCTGCGCAACGAGCTGATCACCCTGGTCCTCGCCGGTCACGAGACGACCGCGAACTCCATCGCCTGGACCTTCGAGCGACTGCTGCGCACCCCGGCGACGTACGACCGGCTGCGGGAGGTGGTGCGCTCGGGAGAGGACCCGGACGGCTACCTCGAGGCGACCATCACCGAGTCGATGCGGGTGCGTCCGGTGGTGCCCCTGGTCGGGCGCCGGGTCCAGGTGCCGTGGCGGCTCGGCGAGGTCGTCGTACCGGCGCAGAGCCGCCTGCTGGTGGGGATCCTGCTGCTGCACCACCGCGACGACCTGTACCCCGACCCCTTCCGGTTCGCGCCCGAGCGCTTCGTCGGCCGCAAGCCGGGCACCCACGAGTGGCTGCCGTTCGGCGGCGGCACCCGCCGCTGCCTGGGGGCCGCACTGGCGATGGAGGAGCTGCGGATCGTGGTCGCCGAGATCGCCCGGCGGACGGACCTCGTGGTCGACGACCCCGCCCCGGAGCGGGCGATCAGTCGCAACGTGACGATGATCCCGGCGCGGGGCGGGCGGGTCCGCGCGACCCGGCTCAGCTCCGGCTCCTGACCTCCGCGGGCTCCCACACGAAGCCGTCCGGGTCGGTGGCCGCGCTGCCGCCGGCGAGCGCCAGCCGGTGCGACCCGCTGCCCTCGACCGGGACGCCCGCGTCCTTGGCCAGCGCCTTGCGGGGCAGGAGGCCGAGGGTGACCGGGCCCGCGCCGGGCGCGAACTCGACGTACTTCCTGCCGAAGCTCTTCGCCACCGCGAAGCCGCGCTCGACGTAGAACGCCTTGCTGGCGGCGACGTCCTCGGCGCCGAGCAGCAGCACGATGCTCTCGATGGTGCGGGTGGCGGGTCCCTTGTCCCGCTTCGAGGAGCTGACCACCTTCCAGATCGTCCCGTCGGGCGCCTGGAGCACGCCGCCGTAGCCCCACAGGGACCTGCTCACGGGCTTGATCGCGGTGGCGCCGGCCGCCAGCGCCGTCGCGACGAGCGCGTCGACGTCGGCGGGCTGTGCGGTGGTCAGCGAGACGTGGAAGCCGCGGAAGCCGGAGCTCGGTGCGTCCGAGGCGCGGAAGTGCAGCGGGAGGTCGGCACCGAAGGCCGCGGTGTGGAAGTCGCGGGCCGCTTGCGGGTCCGGCGTCTCGATGGTGAGGTACTCGATGTGCGTCATGCTGACGAGGCTAGGACCGGCTCCGACCCCGAGGCTTCTCGATTCCTGACCGACCTGCCGGCGACGATGCGGGCCGTCGTGCTGGACGCCGCGCCGGCCCCGCCGGAGGGGCTGGCCATCCGCGACCTCCCGCTGCCGGTGCCCGCGCCGGGGCAGGTGCTCGTCCGGGTCCGTGCCTTCGGGCTCAACCGCTCCGAGCTGCACACCCGCATCGGCCTGGCCGACGGGGTGACCTTCCCGCGGGTGCTCGGCATCGAGGCGACCGGCGAGGTCGCGGCGTGCCCCGGGGGCGAGCTCGCGGTCGGCCAGCAGGTCGTGGCGATGATGGGCGGCATGGGCCGGCAGTACGACGGCGGGTACGCCGAGTACACCGTCGTCCCCGTCAGCCAGGTCGTCCCCGTCCGCACCGGCCTGGACTGGGCCACCTTCGGCGCCGTCCCGGAGATGCTGCAGACGGCCCACGGCTCGTTGACCGTCGGCCTCGACGCCCGGCCGGGCGAGGTGCTGCTGATCCGCGGCGGCACCTCCTCGATCGGACAGGCGGCGACGATCCTCGCCAAGCAGCGCGGGATGACCGTCGTCGCCACCACCCGCTCGGCCGCGCGCGCGGGCGTGCTGGAGGCGATCGGGGTGGACCATGTCGTCGTCGACGACGGGGTGATCGCACCGAAGGTGCGGGCCCTCTTCCCCGACGGCGTGGACCGGGCGCTGGAGCTGGTCGGCGCGCCGACCCTGCTCGACACCGCCGCCGCGCTGCGCGTGCACGGCGTCGCGTGCATGACCGGGATGCTGTCGAACTCCTGGACGCTGCCGGACTTCTACCCCACCGGGGACCTGCCCTCGGGGGTCTGGATCGGCGGCTACGGCGGCGACGCGAGCGACCTGCCGCCCGCGGTGCTGCAGGCCTACCTCGACGACGTCGAGGCCGGCCGGGTGCGGGTGCCGATCGGGCACGTGTACGCCTTCGACGAGATCGTCCAGGCGCACCGCGACCTCGAGGCCGGCACCCACCCCGGCAAGCTGGTCGTGACGACGGGCTAGGGCTTCAGCAGGATCTTCCCGCTGCGGCCGGGCTCGAAGTTCGCGGCGGCGGCCGCACGCACCTCGTCGAAGGCGTAGACCCGGTCGACCGGCAGGGTCAGCGAGCCGTCGCCGATGCGCTGGATCAGCTCGCCGAAGAGGGCCCGGCGCTGCTCGGCCGGCATCTCGCGGCTGACGACGCTGCCCCAGAACCCGCGGATGGTGGCCTGCTTGAAGATCACGTCGCCCGAGCCGATCTCCATCGTGGGCGACTGCATCGCGCCGAACACCACCAGCTCGCCGTTCTCGGCCAGCAGGGACATCACGTCGCCGCTCGCCGCACCGCCGACCGAGTCGACGCCGACCTTGATCGGGGCGTCCCCCACGATGGCGCGGACCTGCTGCTGCCAGTCCTCGGCGTCGGTGGCCACGATGTTGCCGATGCCGTGGGCCGCCAGCTCCTCCACACCGGCCGTACGACGCACCAGCCCCACCACCTGGATGCCGCGGGCCGCGGCGAGCTGGGCGACCATCCGCCCGACCGCGCCGTTGGCGGCGTTCTGGACCAGCCAGTCCCCGGCCTCCAGGCCGAGCGACTCCAGCAGGCTGATCGCGCTGAACGGCATGGAGACCAGCTGGGCGGCGACCTCGTCGGGGATCGCGTCGGGGACCGGGATCAGGCCGCGGGCCGGGGCGACGTACTGCTCCGCCCAGGCGCCGAAGGTCCCGCCGCTGGCGACCCGCTGCCCCACCTGGAGGTGGTCGACGCCCTCGCCGAGCGCCTCTACGACGGCGACCGCCTCGGTGCCGGCGCGGGCCGGCAGGGCGGGCTTGAAGCCGTAGGACCCGCGGATGGTCCACAGGTCGTGGTTGTGGATCGCGGCGAGCAGGGTGCGCAGGCGCACCTCGCCGGGACCCGGCTCCGGGGTGGGGACGTCCTCGACGGTGAGGACCTGGGCGGGATCTCCGAACTCCTCGTGCATCACGGCGCGCATGGGTCCAGCATGGCGCGCCGCCTCAACCCTCCCGGCTGAGCACCGCCTCGCTGTCGAGCGCGGTGAGCTTGTGCGGGTTGCGGACGACGTAGAGGTGGGTGATCCGGCCGTCCTCGATGCCGAAGCTGATCGCGGTGAGCTCTCCCTGCGCGCGGATGAGCGCGGCCGGTGCACCGTTGAGCCAGGCCAGCTCCACGTCGGCGTCCGGGGCGAAGACCGAGAGCTTCGAGGTGAGCCGGGCGACCGGCTCGGCGCCCGCCAGGGGCTTGCGGATCGCGTTCGCGATGCCGCCGCCGTCGGCCCGCAGCAGCACGTCGGGCGCGAGCACGGCGAGCAGGCCCTGCATGTCCCCGGTCCGTACGGCGGCGAGGAACTGCTCCACGACGACCTGCTGCTCGCGGCGGTCCACCTCCATCCGCGGCCGGCGGGCGGCCACGTGGTTGCGGGCACGGAGCGCGATCTGACGCACCGCGGCGGCGTTCTTGCCGACCGCGGTGCCGATCTCGTCGTACGGCACGTCGAAGACCTCCCGCAGCACGAACACCGCGCGCTCGGTGGGTCCCAGCGTCTCCAGCACCGTCAGCATCGCCATCGACACGCTCTCCGCCAGCTCGACGTCCTCGGCGACGTCGGGGGCGGTCAGCAGCGGCTCGGGAAGCCACTCGCCCACGTAGTCCTCACGGCGGCGGGCCAGGGTGCGCAGGCGGTTGAGCGCCTGGCGGGTCACGATCCGCACCAGGTAGGCGCGCGGCTCGTGGACCTCGGCCTGGTCCACCGCCGACCACCGCAGCCAGGTCTCCTGCACGACGTCCTCGGCGTCGGCGGCGGAGCCGAGCATCTCGTAGGCGACCGTGAAGAGCAGGTTGCGGTGGGCGACGAAGGGATCGGCCTCCCGAGCACTCATGCGGGGGAGCCTACGGCGGGTCGCTCGGCCAGGGGAGCGAGGCCGCAGGCGGCCGCGAAGCCCTCGGACTCGATGCCGAGCGCGACGTTGCTGCGGGTGGTGAGGTTCGCGAAGCCGATCACGTTGGTCAGCTCGATCAGCCCGGCGGGACCGAGCGCGGCGAGCAGCGGGGCGACCATCTCGTCGGTGACGGTCGGCGGGGTCAGGCTGGCCGCCTCGGCGTACTCCAGCACCTGGCGCTCCAGCGGGCTGAAGACCGCGGCCTCCCGCCAGCGCGGCACCTCGCGGGCCTTGTCGAGGTCGAGGCCCTTGTCGCGGGCCATGAAGTAGTTGAAGTCCAGGCACCACGAGCAGCCGATGAGCGAGGCGACGGCCATGTGGGCGTAGGTCTTGAGGGTCTCGTCGCAGGTGTCCCACTTCTGCACCCTCTGGCCGTAGGCCATGCTCGCCTTGAGGGCGGGCTGGTGGTGCCACAGGACGCCGAGGGAGGTGGGGACGCGGCCGAACATCCTGCCGGCGAACTTCTTCACCAGGGTGCCGTAGAGGCCGGTCAGCGGGATCGGGGGGATGCGGGTCTCGTTGGTCATGCCATCAAGACACCGCCCGGGCCGCGGGCGTGACACCCGCGGCCCGACCGGTTCGGATCAGCTCGCCGAGAGCAGCTCCCGCAGGGTCGCGATCTCCTTCTCCTGGGCGCTGACGATGTCCTCGGCGAGGTCGACGGCCGCCGGGAAGTGGCCGTCCTCCTGCTCGGCCCTGGCCATCGTGATCGCACCCTCGTGGTGCTCGACCATCATCGTCATCCACAGCTGCGGGAAGGCGGCGTCGGAGGCCTTCTCCAGCTCGGCCATCTGGGCGTCGTCCATCATCCCGGGCATCGCGGCGCCCTCGTGGGAGCCGTCCGAGCCGTCCATGTCGCTCATGTCGTGGCCGGCGTTGGCGTGGTCCATCGAGGTCTCCGGGATCTCCTCGCCCCAGTCGGTGAGCCAGGTGACCATCGTCTCGACCTCGGCCACCTGGGTGCGGTGCACGTCGTCGACGAGGGTGCGCAGCGCGGCCGGCAGCGGCCGGTCGGCGGCGAGGTTGGCCATCTGCACGGCCTGCGCGTGGTGCGGGATCATCGAAGTCGCGAAGGCGACGTCGGCGGCGTTGAAGACGTCCCCGTTGCGGGCGGTGCTCAGGGCCGCGGGGGCCTCGTGGCCGTCGTGGTCGGAACCGCCGCAGGCGGTCAGGGTCAGCGCGAGCAGGGTGCCCAGCGCGATGCGCGGAGCGGTGCGGTGCAGGTTCATGGTGCTTCTCTCTTCTCTACGTTCGCTACGTCGTGACGGGTGCGCGGGCAGGCCCGGTCGCCCCGGCGCTGCCGGGGTCGCGGGCGGTCGCTCAGCAGCGCTGGACGCAGAGGGCGACGAGGTCCGGCGGATCGGACGTGCGTGGCCGGGCGGTGCCGCCTCGCAGGGGTGCCGCGGCCGGAAGCAGGGCGCCGCGGCGCTCCTGCCCGGGACCGCGCCCGACGAGCAGCAGGAGGCTCAGCGCGAGCAGGGCCAGGCACAGCTCCACGAGGTCGTGCGTCGAGGGTGGGGCGGGCTCGGACGGCGCCGGGCCGTCGTGGGGGGCCTCGCTCGACGCGGCAGCGTGCGCGGTCCTGCCGTGCCCGGTCACGCCGTGCCCGGTCACGCCGTGGTCGGCCAGCCCGTGCATCGCGAACAGCCCCGCCAGCGCCACCACGGTGACGACGAGGCGCGAGACGAGCACGGACACGCCCCGAGTCTAGGAGGCGCCCTCGGTCAGCCGGCGCGGCTCCCGAGGGCCCGTGAGAGCCGGCGGATCCGCAGCAGGAGCGCGGCCGACGGGGTCACCTGGCCGGTGCAGTACGACGACAGCCGCGACGGCGACGTGCCGAGGCGGGCGGCGAACTCCCGCTGGGACTGGCCGCTCTCGGCCACCAGCCGCCGGATCTCGCGACCGATCAGGTCGCGGTCGCGCGCCTCGGTGTAGCCGCGCATCTCCTCCATGAACGCGCCGATCGTCACGTCCAGGCCGGGGAGGCCGGCCCGTGCCGCGAGGTCGTTGAGATGCCGGGCGTACGGCGACCAGGGATCCTCGGCGTAGCGCGCGATCTGGGCGCGCCACTCCAGCAGCCCGTCCTCGAGGAAGTGCCGCTGGAACTCCTCGGGCGTCTCGATGTCGGGGCCCGGCTCCACCTCGTGCGCGCCCGCGAGCATGAACCGCACCGCCACCTGACGGCAGGCCCGGCCGGACTCCTCGGGCAGCGGCCCGTGGTGGGTGGGCGCCAGGCCGTGGACGTAGCGGCTGCCCAGCGGCAGCCGCGGATGCTCGTCGACCCGGCTGCTCAGGTGGTGCAGGACGAGCGTGAGCCGGTGGGCCCCGTGCAGGTCGAGCACCGCGGCCAGGTCGGCGTAGTCCGCCTCCTCACGCCAGGCGGCGATCGCGAACATGTTCGCGATGGCGGCGACGCCGTAGGCCCCGGGGCGGTCCGCCCGCCAGGCCGGCGCGGCGGTCACGAACGCGCGCCAGGGTCCCGCGAGCTCGGTGCCGGCGAACGGACGCTCCCGCTCGCGGGCGAAGGTGCGGTCGATGATCCGGAGCAGGTCGGTCAGCGCGGACCGTCCCCCGCCAGGGAGCGCTCGGCGGCCGGGGTCGTGATGACCCGGCCGGAGCCCTCCTCGTCGTACCGCCGCACGTCGCGCATGCAGGCACCCTTCCCCCACCCGCCGCGGGATAACCGCGCGCGGGCCCCTCGGACGACGCAGGGCGTGTCGCCTCCGACGACACGCCCTGCGTCGCATGGTCCGCCGACCGGCTCAGCCGTCGACGGTGACCACCGGCGGCGCGACCAGGCCGAACTCCAGCAGCTGGCCGAGCAGGGCCCGGTGGCCGAACGCCTTGCACCCGGAGGCGAAGCCGACGCGCAGCGGCGGCTGCTGGAGCAGCCAGTACGCCGCGTAGGCCTGCAGGAGACCGGTCTGCTTGTAGTTCTGGTTGCCGTGGATGACCACGTGCGCGCGGCCCAGCGGACCGGAGGCGTGCACGGAGTCCAGCGACTTGTTCAGCCGCGGATTCTCCCGCGGCGGCATCTGGTTCATGACCTGGGCGGCGGTCTCGACGAGCGCGGCGTCGCGCTCCTCCTCGCTCATGTCCTTGGTGGCCTCCAGCGCGCCCGCGACGATCTGCGGCACCCCGTTCATCAGGGCCGCGTTGAAGACACCGCCCTGGGCCTTGCAGTTCGCGACGCGGGGGTCCTTGCGGTACCAGACCGGGTGCGACGTGCCTCCCCACGGCAGGGACTGCGCGAGCTCGTGCTGACCCGGTACGACGAGCGGGACCAGGCCCTGGGTCGGGTCGAACTCGACGTACTGGTTCTGCTGGAGGTGGTGCGCCTTGGACGTGGAGGCGTTGACGAGGATCGTCTGCGTCGAGGCGATGGTCGGCGACCCGCCCCAGAACACCGCGATGTCGAGGGTGTCGAGGCCGGGCCTCTCGAGCGCGATCTCGGCGGCGATCTCCCCGGTGGTGTACATGTGCGCGATGCCCGGCGACAGCAGCAGGCCGGCGGCGGCGAAGTCGTCGCCGTACTGCTCGTCGCAGGTGATGAGCCAGTCCTGCTCCCCGGTGGTGTCGAGGTAGTGCGTGCCGGCGGCCAGGCAGGCCTCGACGACGGCCGGGCCGTGCTTGGAGAAGGGGCCGACGGTGTTGCAGACGACCGACGCCCCGGAGAGGAGCTCGATGAGCGCCTCCACGGTGTGCTCGACCTGCACGATCTCGAAGTCGGCGGTCTCGACGCCGGCGACGTTCGTCGCGAGCGCGGCCTCCAGCTTCGCCTTGTCGCGGCCGGCGGCGACGAACGGGACGCCGTACTCCCGCAGGTACTCGCAGATGAGGCGGCCGGTGTAGCCGGACGCGCCGTAGACGACGACGGGCTTGGTGGTGCTCATGTCCAGGTCTCCTTCACATGCCCATGCCGCCATCGACCGGGAGGCCGATGCCGTTGACGAAGGCCGCGCGGTCCGAGACCAGGAAGACGAGCGCGTCGGCGATCTCGTCCTCGGTGGCCAGGCGGCCCGACGGGGTCAGCGCGACGACGCCGGCCACCGCCTCCTCGGGGGAGGGGAAGAGCCCGAGCGTGGTCATCTCGTTGGCGAGTCCGGCGCCCATCTCGTTGGGGATGAGGCCGGGGTAGATGCAGTTCACCCGTACGCCGAGGCCGAGCTTGCCGCTCTCCATCGCCGCGATCCGGGTGATCCGGTCGACGGCGGACTTGGAGGCGGAGTACTGCGAGAGCGCCGGGAACGCGATGGTCGCGGCGACGGAGGCGATGTTGACGACGACGCCGCCGTTGCCGGCGGCCCCGCCGGGCCCCATGGTCCGGAAGGCGTGCTTGATGCCGAGCGAGGTGCCCACGACGTTGACGTCGTAGATGCGCCGCGCGACGTCGGGGTCGAGGTCGATGAAGAGGCTGGCGATCTCGATGCCGGCGTTGTTGACGAGGATGTCGAGCCCGCCCACCTCGCTGACCGCCTGGGCGACCGCCGCCTCCCAGGAGGCGTCGTCGGTGACGTCGAGGTGCACGAAGGTGCCGCCGACGGCCGCGGCGACCTCCTTGCCCTTCTCGTCCTGGAGGTCGGCGACGACGACGGTCGCACCGGCCGCGGCGAGGTACTCGGCGAACTTCTTGCCCAGGCCCTGGGCGCCTCCGGTCACGAGGGCCGTGCGGCCGGCGAGCTCGGGTTCGGTCATGGGGAGCGACTCCTTCGTCGTGGGGGTGATGAGCGCCACACAACCGTGTTCCCTTGACGACTGTCAAGAGTTTTCTGGACGAGCGACCAGAGAACTTCGGTCAACCGTCCAAGGAACCCGCGCGGAGGGGGTAGGCTGCCCGGTCATGACGACTGCCACGGCTCGTCGTACGCCTGCCGACAAGCACGACGACCGCCGCCGCGCGCTGGCCGACTCCGCCCTGCGGACCCTCGGCGAGCTCGGCTACGCCCGGGCCAGCCTGCGCGAGATCGCGAACAACTCGGAGTTCTCCCACGGCGTCGTGCACTACTACTTCACCGACAAGCTGGACCTGATCGTCTACTGCGTGCGGCAGTACAAGGCGACCTGCGTCCACCGGTACGACGACGTGGTCGCCCACGCGAAGACGGCGCAGGGCCTCGTCGTGGCGTTCGCCGACAAGCTCGTGGAGACCATCGTCGAGGAAGCCCCGATGCACCGGCTCTGGTACGACCTGCGGGCGCAGAGCATGTTCGAGGAGTCGCTGCGCGAGGCCGTCCTGCAGATCGACCAGACGCTGGAGGACATGATCTGGCGGGTCGTGAGCACCTACGCCGAGCTCGCCGGCAAGCGCCCGTCGATGACCTCCCCGGTCGTCTACGGCCTGCTCGACGGGCTGTTCCAGCAGGCCCTGCTGGGTCACCTGTGCGGGCGCGAGGGTGTGCTCGAGGAGCTGCGGGCCCAGGTCGGCGACCTCATGCCGGTGCTGCTCGCCGACTGACCCGGCTGACCCGGCTGGCCCGGGCGCGGCTCAGCCGGCGTACGTCAGGCCGAGCTGGGCGAGCGCGGCCTCGAGCCGGTCCAGCGCGATCGGCCCGACGCCGTGCAGGGCGGCGAGGTCGCGACGGGTCCAGCCGCTGACCGCCTCCAGGGTGTGCACGTCGACCGCGCGCAGGGCCCGGGTCGCCGGCGCCCCGATGGTGCGGGGCAGCGGCGTCCCCGCACGACGCGGCGCGCGCTCGCGGGGGCCGTCCTCGGCGTCGAGCACGACCTCGCCGCGGGGGGAGAGCCGGTAGCCGATCGCGAGCGACTCGGTGAGCCCGCGCTCCTTGAGCTTGCGCACGTCGCGCTTGAACTCCGGGGTGGGCCGGTCCAGCGTGGCCGCCAGCTCGGGTGCGCGGACCTCGGGATTGCGGTCGATGATCCGCAGGGTGGTGCGGGTCCAGGGGCCGATCGGCGAGGCGGCGTCGAGGCGGTCGAGGCCGGCCAGGATCGTGCGCACCTCCTCGGCGTCCGGCAGCGCGGCGCGCAGGACCTCGCGGGGATCCGCGCCGGCGTACCGCAGGCCGATCCGGAACACCGGGCGGTCCGCGCGGGCCGCGAGGGCGTCCTTGAGCGCGGCGAGCGAGGCGGCGCCGGCGCGGCGGGCGTCCTCGGCGCGCAGCGCGGAGAGTGCGACCTGCTCGACGGAGACGACCTCCACCAGGCCCACGGCGGTGCGCAGGCGGGTGCCCACCTTCACCCGCGGCCGGTCCCAGCGCCGGAACGCCAGGTCCACCTCGCCGTCGCGGATCGCCTCGAGCTCCGCCGGTCGCATCAGCACGCCAGCGAGCATAGGGCGGCTTGACCGACGTCGCCCAACGGTGCTTACATCGTCGTATGGCGATGAAACAGGTGGACGACCGCACCGAGGTCGAGGCGCTCGTCGCCGCGGCCTGCCTCCTGCACGGGCTGAGCGACCCCAACCGGCTCGCGATCCTCCAGCACCTCGCCCTCGGCGAGCACCGCGTGGTCGACCTCACCGACCACCTGGGACTCGCCCAGTCCACCGTCTCCAAGCACCTCGCCTGCCTGCGCGACTGCGGCCTCGTGGTGTCCCGGCCGAGCGGCCGGGCCTCGATGTTCTCGCTCGCGCACCCCGCCGCGACCGCCGAGATCCTCCGCGCGGCCGAGCGGCTGCTGGAGGCCACCGGCGAGGCGGTCGTGCTCTCGGCGAACTTCGGCCCGGCCGCCCTGCACGGCGACGAGGAGTGGTGATGGGCGTCGGGCACGGGCACGGCCAGGGCGGCGCGACCACGAGCGGGCACGCGGGCGGGCGGCACCGCTGGCGGCTGGCGATCTCCTTCGCGATCATCGCGGTGTTCTTCGTCGTCGAGCTCGTGGTCGGCCTCGTCAGCGGCTCGCTCGCGCTGATCTCCGACGCCGGCCACATGGCCGCCGACGTCGTCGCCCTGGGGGCGGCGCTGGTCGCCACCAAGATCGCCACCCGCGCCGACAGCACCGGACGGCGCACCTACGGCTCCTACCGGGCCGAGGTCTTCGCCTCGGGGCTGGCCGTGCTCATGATGCTGGGCGTCTCGGCGTACGTCGTGGTGGAGGCCGTCGCCCGGATGGGCGAGGACGTCGAGGTGGCGACCGGCCCGATGCTCCTCGTCGGCCTGCTCGGCCTGCTGGTCAACATCGCCGCGCTGATGCTGCTGCGCTCGGGCGCGAAGGACTCGATCAACGTCAAGGGCGCCTACCTCGAGGTGGTCGCCGACACCGCGGGCAGCGTCGGCGTGCTCGTCGCGGGCGGCCTGATCCTCGCCACCGACAGCGGCGTGTGGGACACCGTCGTGGCCTTCCTGATCGGCGGCTTCGTCGCCGTCCGCGCGGTCGTCCTCGGCCGTGAGGTGCTCGCCGTCCTCGGCCAGCACGTGCCGGCGGGCATGGAGATCGACGCCGTGACGGCATCGCTCGCCGCCGTACCGGGGGTGTGCGACGTGCACGACCTGCACGTGTGGACGCTGACCTCCGGGATGCACGTCGCCACTGCCCACCTCGTGCTCGGCGAGTCCGCCGACGCCACGACCGCCCTGCGCGACGGGCAGGCCGTGCTGCGCGAGCAGCACCAGATCGAGCACGCCACCCTCCAGGTCGAGGGCTACCGCTCCTCCGCCTGCGACGCCGTCACCTGGTAGTCGACTTGGGGTTTTCCACCCGCGAGTTGGGGTTTCCCACCATCGAGTTGGGGATTCGTGCTCGCGGGTGGGTGGAGAAGTCACCACTCAACGGTGGAAACCCACAACTCAACGGTGGAAACCCACAAGTCAACGGTGGGAACCCACAAGTCAACGGTCAGGCGTGGGCGAGGGAGAGCTTGACGGCGAAGCCGAGGAAGATCGCCCCGATCGCGGAGGTGCCGGCGGCGGAGAGCGAGCGCCGCCGCCGGAAGGCCTCGGCCAGGCGGGTGCCGCCGAAGATCAGCGCCGACAGGTAGGCCACGCTCGCGATCTGCGCCAGCGTTCCGAGGACCAGGAACGACAGCACCGGGTGGGCGTACGCCGGGTCGACGAACTGCACGAAGAAGGCGACGAAGAACAGGATCGCCTTGGGGTTGAGCAGGCTGATCACCAGCGCCCGGCGGTAGGGCCGCTCGTCCGGGACGGGGGGCGGTGCCCCCTCCGCGACCGCCTGCACGGCGCGGTGCCGCTCACGCAGCATGAGGAAGGCGCCCCGGAGCATGGTGAAGGCGAGGTAGCCGAGGTAGCCCGCGCCGACGTACTTCACGATCGAGAACGCGACGTCGTTGGCCTTCAGCAGCGAGGCCACGCCCGCCGCCGAGAGGGTCATCAGGACCGCGTCGCCCGTCCACACCCCGGCCGCCGCGCGGTAGCCGTCGCGCACGCCGCGGCGGGCCGCGACGGAGAGGACGTAGAGCGAGTTCGGGCCGGGGAGCAGGATGATGAGGACCAGCCCGACGAGGTACGTCGACAGGTCGGTGATGCCCAGCACGCCCCGATCCTCCCACGCCGGCTCCTCTCGGGCGATGAGTTTGCGCGCCCCTCCCGGTCGGCCTGGCATGGGCATCGTGACCGCGGACATCAGCACCACCGTCGACGGCTTCGGGGCGGGGCCGCACCAGCGCCTGGAGCGGCCCTTCGGCGACCTCGACAACGAGCCGCTGCACGCGTGGATGTTCGACCACGGCGAGGAGAACGCCGTCGAGGTCGCGGGGATCCTGGAGGCGGGCGCCTACGTGATGGGGCGCAACATGTTCTCGCCCGGGCGGGGTCCGTGGGACCTGGCGTGGCGCGGCTGGTGGGGGGAGGATCCGCCGTACCACGCACCGGTGTTCGTGCTCACCCACCACGAGCGGGCGCCGCTGGAGATGGCGGGCGGCACGACCTTCCACTTCGTCACCGACGGCCTGGACGCCGCGCTGGAGCGGGCGCACGCGGCGGCCGGCGAGCGCAACGTCGCGATCGCCGGCGGTGCCTCGACGGTGAACGCGGCGCTGCGGGCGGGACTGCTCGACGAGCTGCGGTGGCACGTCGTGCCGGTCGTCTCCGGGTTCGCCGCCGACGGGGCGCACGGCGGGTCACGACTCTTCGACGGCGTACCCGCCCTGGGGCTGGCGCCCGTCGCGGTGCGGCAGACCCCGCACGTCACCCACGTGACCTACCGCCGCGACTGAGCCGCTCAGCTCGGCGGGCACAGGCAGAACGGGTGCCCGTCCGGGTCCACCAGCACCCGCCAGGTCGCCCCCTCGGGCTGCTGGTCGGCGACGCTCGCCCCGAGCCCGACGGCGTGCGCCGTGGCGGCCTCCAGGTCGGGGACCCGGAAGTCGAGGTGGAACTGCTGAGGGTGCTCCTGGCCCGGCCACTGCGGGCGGGCGTAGTCGGCGACGGTCTGGAAGTTGAGCGTCGCGCCCAGCACGGACGCCGAGGCGTAGCCGTACTCGGGGTACTCCCCGGTGACCTCACCGCCCGTCAGCGCGGCGTAGAAGCGGGCCAGGCGGGCGGCGTCGGGAGAGTCGATGGTGAACGCGATCAGCTCGGTCACGGGCGTGGGTGTGCTCATGACGCCACGGTGCACCCGAGCACCGACATCGGATCCGGGAGCAATTTCTACACAGGTGTAGTAATTGCGTCACGACTCACCTACCGTGACGCCATGGCGACGACGACCAAGGCCCTGAACCAGCGATCGTGGATCACCGACCTGATGATCCTGGGCGTGTGGCTCGCCCTGCCCTACCTGGTGGTCGGGATCTTCTGGGCCGACGCGCACCGCGAGCACCTCGGCCAGCTGCGCGGCCTCGACGCCGCCGCGTCGTGGACCGGCGAGGTGATCGCCTGGCCGGTGCTCATCTTCGCCGACGTCGACATCAAGTGAGGCGGCGGCCGACCGGTCACCCGACGGCGAGCTCCAGCTGCGGGAGCACCCGTCCGGGGATCGAGGCCGAGGCCACGGTGCCCACCCGCACCGCCCCCCGCGCCAGGTAGAACGCCTCCGCGTGCGGGTCCGCGTCGATGGCCAGGCGCACGAAACCCGCCGCGCGCGCCCGCTCCACCAGTGCCGCCAGCAGCACCGCGCCCACGCCCCGGCCGACCAGGTCCGGCTCGACGAAGAGCATCCCGAGCTCGCCGTACGGCGGGGCGCCCTCGAGCGTCCCGAAGCCGGCCACCCGCCCCCCGCACTCCGCGACGAGGGTCCGTCGCGGCGCCAGGTCGGCCTCGGTCAGGGTCAGCTCCGCACGGCACGCCGCGAGGAAGTCCGCGTCGTAGCCCCAGTGCCCCTTCGAACGCAGCGCCAGTGCGGACAGGGCGGCGGCCTCGCCGGCCCGGGCCGGGCGCACGGCTGTCATCGCTCGACCACTCAGCCGGCGGCGTGCGGCAGCAGCGTCTCCAGCGCCTGCTTCGCCGCGGCCTCGAGGCGCTCGGCTCCGAAGCGCTCGGGCTCGGCCAGCACGAGCGCACCGAAGTGGAAGAGCAGGGCCAGGATGCCGTGGGAGACCAGCTCCGCGTCCGTGCCGGCCGGCAGCACGGTGGTCACCATCATCTGGATCATCGCCCGCACCCGCTCCTGGTCGCCCTCGATCCGCTCCCGCACCGCGTCCGGCACGTTGGCCGGGGCCTGCAGGATCGCGCGCCAGGTGACGGGGTCGTTGAGCAGCATCTGGTGCAGGGCCGGCACCGCCCGCTCGACCAGCACCGCCGGCGGGCTGCCGAGCGCGGTGAGGGGCAGTGCGCCGTACAGTTGGGCGAGGGCGCGCTTCTGCTGCCGGTCCAGGAGCGTCATCAGGAGCGCGCCGAGACCGTCGAAGGCGCCGTAGACGACCGGCCGGGTCACGCCGGCCTCCTTGGCGATGGCGTCGATGGACACGCCGTCGTAGCCGTCGCGGTCGATGATCCGCAGTGCGGCGTCGAGGAGCTGGGTGCGGCGCTCCTCCATCGGCACCCGCGCGGCGTACGGCCGCCGCTTGCGGACCTGCTCGGTCATGAGCCCACCTTAGGGTCTTCCCATTACTACACAACTGTAGCAATATGTCGCCATGGCGATCCGCAAGCGCACCACCACCCCGTCCGAGGACTACGGATTCTTCGGGCCGGACTCCGTTGCCTGGAAGGTCTGGGGCTACCCGACCTCCCTCACCGTCGGCTTCAGCCGGGCGGTCGTGGTCGAGGAGCTCGACCCCAACCTGGTCGCGTCCGTCGACAAGACCCAGGACATCTACCGCCGGCCCAAGACCCGCTACGACCGGACGGTCCGCTACTTCGCACTGGTCGCCTTCGGTGACAGCCGGACGACCAGCAAGGCCGCCGACGTGCTGGTCAAGGTGCACAGCAAGGGCATCGGCATCGAGCCCTACGGCGGCGGGGAGTACGACGCGAACGACCCCGACTCCCAGCTGTGGATCCTGGTCACCGCCTGGCACTCGATCCTCAAGGCCTACGAGATGTACGGGCCCGGCAAGCTGCCCGCGGACGAGGAACGCCAGTTCTGGGCGGAGTGCGCCCGGGCCGCGGAGTTCCAGACCTGCGACCCGGCGGACGTGCCGCGCGACCGCGAGGAGCTGCGGGCCTACTACGCCCGGATGCGCCCGCTGATGTCGGGCTCGCCGATCGCGCGCAAGGCGATGGCGCACCTGATGGACATCAACCAGGTCGTCGACGTCCCCCTCGTCCTGCGCCCGGGCCGCTGGGTGGTCAACTGGTTCTTCCAGGCCGGCGTGATCGCGATGCTGCCGCGCTGGATGCGCGAGATGGCGGGCCTGCGCCAGCCGCGCATCGTCGACGCCGCGATCCGGCCGGTGCTCACGGTCACCTTCGCCCTGGCGACGTTCAGCAAGCGCGCGCAGCTGCGGGTGCTGGGTCTGCTCTCCCCGAGCACCGTCCCGATCATCGCGCCGATCTTCCTCGGCGTCCCGCCGACGAACCCGGAGGTGCTCACCCCGGCCGAGGCGCGCGAGCGCTACGGGTACGACCGGCCGGCCGACGCGCACCAGGACTGGCGGGCCAAGCAGCGGGCCAAGGTGTTCGGGGCCGGGGAGGCGCCCAGCGACGCCGGGCTTCTCGAATCCGAGCCCATCCTGGGCCGTCTGGCCTGAGAACCGTTGGGGATCGGGCGCCCACCTGACAAGGTGGGCCTCCGTCCCGCTCCCGTCCCTGCTCCAAGGAGAATCCCGTGGGCCTGAACCCCGTCGCCGACGTCCTCAAGCGCTCCGACAAGGTGCTCAAGAACGCCGAGGTCGCCCTCAGCAACGTCGACACCACCCTCGGCACGGTCGGCGGCACGCTGACCAACGTCGACACCAAGCTGAGCACCGTCGACGCGACCCTGGCCGAGACCAAGGTCGTGCTCGGGCAGGTGCAGGAGTTGCTCGCCAGCCTCAACGACAAGCTGGTCCTGCTCGACGAGGTGCCCGACCTGAAGGCGAAGCTCGACAAGGTGCTGGCCGCGGTCGAGAAGGGCTGAGCCGGACTACGGCTCCAGGGGCACCGCCTCCTCCACCTTCAGCCCGAGGGCGCGCGCCAGCACCACCGCCTGGTCGAGGTCGACGACGGCACCCCCGACCCTGCTGGTGAGCGGGTCCAGCGCGGAGAGGTCGGACCCGCGCAGGTCCGCCCCGGTGAGGTCGACCTCGTGCAGCTCCGCGCCGGCGAGGTCGACGTGGTGCAGCGTCGCCTGCCCGAGCCGTGCGCCGCCGAGGTCGGCCTCGCGCAGGTCGACCCGCCGGAGGACGGTACGACGGAGGTCGGCTCCCGCCAGCCCGACGAACCGCCAGCTCCCGCCGACCGCCTCGAACGCCCCGAAGCGGCACCGCTCGAAGCTCGACCCGACCAGCTTGCACCCGGTGAACCGGGCGCCGAAGAACGCCGAGCGCACGAACCGGCAGTTGACGAACGCGCTGTCGGTGAACGCCGTCGCGTTCAGGTCGCACTCGCGGAAGGTGCACTCCTCGAAGCTCGCCCCGGTGGCGCTGACCTCGGTCAGGTCGACGTCGACGAAGGTGACCCGGGTGAAGGTGCGCCCGGAGAGGTCCGCACCGTCCCACCGCTCCGAGACGACCTCGGTGTCGGGCGCGGCATCGGGCGCGGCATCGGGCGCGGCATCGGGTGAGGGTCCGGAGGGTCCGCTGTGTCGATCGGCCATGGCACCGAGTATCACCAGGGGTCCGACACAAGTGCCTGGGTAGCGTGATGCCATGGCGCTCGCGACGTACACCGCCCTGTGCATCGACGCGGTCGACGACCGTGCGCTGGGGGCGTTCTGGGCCGACGTGCTGGGCCTGACACCGACCGTGCGCGAGGACGGCCAGGTGCGGCTGGACGGGCCGACGCCGGAGCACACCGTGTGGGTCAACCGGGTGCCGGAGCCGGTGACCGTCAAGCAGCGCACCCACCTCGACGTGAACGTGCACCGGGTCGAGGACGTGCTGGCGCTGGGCGCCACGCCGGTGGACCTGACGTCCTTCCGGTGGAAGGTGCTGCGCGACCCGGAGGGCGGCGAGCTCTGCGTGTTCTCGGAGAGCGACCTGCCGGACCGGCGGCTGGTGGAGTACGTCGTCGACGCGGCCGACCCGCCGGCGTTGGCGGCCTGGTGGGCACAGCTCATCGGCGGGGTCGCGCGCGACGACGAGCAGGGCCGCTGGTCGTGGATCGAGCAGCTGTCCGGGACGCCCTTCGACCACGTGGTGTTCATGGCCGTCGACGACCCGAAGGTGGTCAAGAACCGGATCCACCTCGACGTGACGACCGACCGGGTGGAGGCCCTGGTCGAGGCGGGCGCCCGCGTCCTGCGCCCGCGGGACGACGAGATCGGCTGGAGCATCCTGGCCGACCCGGAGGGCAACGAGCTGTGCGCCTTCGTCAGGGGCGGATGACGCGCTGCTCGATGGCGGCCGCGACCGCGCCGGCCCGGGTGTCGACGCCGAGCTTGGTGTAGATGTGCGACAGGTGCGACTTCACCGTCGCCTCGGAGACGAAGAGCTCGCGGGCCATCTCCTTGTTGCCGAGCCCACGGGAGAGCAGCTCGAGCACCTCGACCTCGCGCTCGGTGATGGTCGTGGCCCCCGGTGTCGTACGACGCACGAGCGTCGCCGCGACCGACGGCGCCAGCACGGTCTCGCCCCGGGCGGTGGCCCTTATGCCCGCGAACAGCTCCGCGGGCGGGGCGTCCTTCAGCAGGTAGCCCCGGGCGCCGGCCTCGAGCGCGCGCAGGATGTCGGACTCGGTGTCGTAGGTCGTCAGGACCAGCACCTCGGGCGGGGTGGGAAGGGCCCGCAGCGCGGCGGTGACCTCGGCGCCCCCGGCCTCGCCGGCACCGAGGGAGAGGTCCATCAGCACGACGTCGGGCCGCTCGTCCTCGGGGGCGGTGAGCGCGGCGAGTGCGCTCTCGAGCCCGGCGGCCTCGCCGACGACGGTCAGGTCGGGCTGGCCCTCGACGAGGGCGCGCAGCCCGGCGCGGACGACGGGGTGGTCGTCGACGAGCAGGATCCGGATCACGGCCGCCCCGTCCCGGAGGCCGGCGGTGCGACGGGGAGGCGGATCGAGACGGTGGTCCCCTCACCGGGTGCGCTCTCCACCGCGGTGCTGCCGCCGAGATCGGCGGCCCGGTCGCGGATGCCGGCGAGGCCGCGGCCCCGAGCACCGGAGGCCCGCACCTGCGCGGGGTCGAACCCGCGACCGTCGTCGCGCACGTCGAGCACGACCTCGTCGCCCTGGTAGGTCAGGGTCACCGCGACCCGGTCCGCGGCGGCGTGCTCGCGGACGTTGGCGAGCGCCCCGCGGGTGGTGCGGACCAGCGCGGCGGCGACCTCGGCGGGCACCGCCGCCGGGGTGCCGTGCACCCGGACCTCCACGGCGCGGCCGGTCGCCGACTGCTCGGCGGCACGGCGCAGGGCGGCGGCGAGCGCGGCTCCCGAGGGGTCGTCGCCGAGGTCGGCGGGAGCGAGGTCGCGGACGACGCGGCGTACCTCCTCCAGGCCGTCGCGGGCCGTCGCCGCCGCGGTCCGCACGTGTGCCCGGGCGGCGTCGGGCCGGTCGTCCCAGGACTGCTCGGCGGCCTGGAGGAGCAGGTTGATGCTGGACAGGCCCTGCCCGACGGAGTCGTGGATCTCCCGGGAGAGCCGGGTCCGCTCGGCGAGCGCGCCGACCTCGGCCTGGGCGTGCTGGCGGGCCCGGGACTCGCGGTCGAGCGCGCGGTAGGCCAGCACGGTGACCAGGGCGATGCCGATCGGCCCGGCGACCTGGGTCGGGTCGGCGCCGTCGGTGATCCGCAGCCAGGACGCCGTCAGCAGCGCGGTCATCGCGACCACCGTCGCGACCGCCCAGGCGAAGGGCAGCACCTGGAGCACCGCGAAGGCGACCGGTACGGCGCACCACGCGAAGGACGGCGCCGCCGCGGTGAGCGCGCCCCACAGCACGACCATCGCGGCCACCCACGCGGTCGGCCACCAGGGCCGGGCGCGGAGCAGGCCGCGGGTGGCGTAGGCCAGGGCGAGGGTGGCGGCAGCGGCCAGCACGAGGGCGCCGGTGGTGCCGAGACCGTGCCGGTCGACGTACCGGACGGCGGAGGCGAGGAGCAGCACGACGAGCACGAGCAGCAGCCACGGGTCCAGGCGCGCCGCGGGCGCGAGGATCCCGTGCTCGCCGGGGCGGTCGTCGGGCGCGGTCATGGTCCGACCACCCTAGGGAGGACGGCGGTGCACGGCATCAGCCATCTGGCTATCGAGCGGTAGCCGCCCGCCCGACGTGTGGTCGGTCCCGGTGCTCGCAGGCTGGAGACATGAAGCGGACCCACCTCCTCAGCGCCCTGCTCGTCGCGACCACCACCGTGCCCCTCGCGGGGGCGGCGGGCGCGCACGCCCGCCCGGCGACGTACGTCTTGCAGGGCGACGCCGCGAGCCCGGTCGGCTCGAAGTTCGAGGGCATCGGTGCCGACGAGCGCCGCGGCCTGTTCTACGTCAGCGAGGTGACCGGAGGCGAGGTCCACCGGGGCTCCGCGCGCACGGCGCGGACCGAGGAGTGGCTGGCCGGTGACGGCACCGACGGGCGCTTCACGGCCCGGGGGATCACGGTCGACGCCCTCGGCAACGTGTACGTCGCGGGCGGGCCCAACGGCATCGGCACCGGCCGCCCCGACCTCTGGGTCTACAGCAGGGAGGGGCGCCTGCTCGCCGCCCTGCGCGCGCCGGGCACGGACGTCTTCCTCAACGACGTGGCGATCGGCCCGGACGGCGCGGCGTACTTCACGAACTCGAACGACGCCCAGGTGTTCCGCGTCGCGCGCGGACGGGACGGATGGGCGGCGACGCTCTGGGCGGACGCCACCGCGACGATCCCGCGGGAGGCCGGCTTCAACCTCGGCGGCATCGTGCTGAGCGCGGACCGGCGGGCGTTCGTCGTCGCGCAGGGCAACACCGGCCGGCTGTGGCGCTTCGACGCCCGCACCGGCGCGGTCGCTGCGGTCGACACGGGCGGCGCGGACCTGGTGAACGCCGACGGCCTGGTGCTGCGCGGCGACCGGCTCACCGTCGTCCGGAACTTCAGCAGGATGCTCGCCACCCTGCGGCTCAGCCGCGACGGCCGCCGGGCTGCGCTGCTCGACCAGCGCGCCACGGCCGCGGACCGCGTGCTGACGACCGCGAAGGTGCTGCGCGGACGGGTGCTCTACGTCGACAGCAAGTTCGACGAGGCGGTCGCGTCCGGGCCGTACGAGGTCGTCACGGACCCGACCCGATGAGGACCGCCGCGCTCCTGGTGATCGCGGCCCTGCTCGCCGGCGGCTGTGCGGCCACCCCGGCCACCCCGGCCGCGTCGTCCGGGGACACGTCCCCGACCGAGCAGCCCACGAGCGCGGCGCCCGTCGAACGCACGTCGAGCGCCGCCGTGCCGCAGGCGAGGCTCGACGCGCGGCTGCGCGACGCGGCCTGGGCGAACGACCTGGAGGCCGCGCGCCGCCTGGTCCGGCAGGGCGCCGACGTCAACGCCCAGGACGCGACCCGGCAGTCGGCGTACCTCGTGGCGACGAGCGAGGGCCACCTCGCGCTGCTCCGGCTCACCCTGCGCCACGGCGCGGACCTCACCGCCACCGACAGCTGGAACGGCACCGGCCTGATCCGGGCCGCCGAGCGCGGGCACGCCCTGGTGGTGGGCGAGCTGCTCCGGGCGGGCATCGACCGCGACCACGTCAACCGGATCGGCTACCAGGCTGTCCACGAGGCGGTCTGGCTCGGCGCGGACACGGCGTCGTACGCCACGACGGTGCGGGTGCTCGCCGCGGGCGGGGCCCGGCTCGACGGGCGCTCGCGCGCGGAGGGGCTCACGCCCCGGGAGATGGCCCGCGAGCGCGGGTACGACGGACTGGAGAGGATCCTGAGGAACGTGACCGCCCGACCCCCGGCCGCCCCCGACGCCGCCCTGCTGCGGGCCGCCGAACGCGGCGACGCGGACGCCGCGGCGCTCGCCCTGCGCGCGGGTGCGGACATCGAGGTGCGCGACGCGCACCGGCGTACCCCGCTCCTGCTCGCCAGCACCCACGACCGCGTCGCCGTCGCCGAGCTGCTCGTGGCGATGGGCGCCGACCCGGACGCCCTCGACGACCGCCACGACACCCCGTGGCTGGTGACGGGCGTGACCGGCAGCGTCGCGATGCTGGAGGCGCTGCTGCCGGCGCGGCCGGACCTCACCGTCCGCAACCGGTACGGCGGCCTGTCGCCGATCCCCGCCAGCGAGCGGGGGCACGTCGACTACGTGCGTCGCGTGGTGCGCACCGGCGTCGACCTCGACCACGTCAACGACCTCGGCTGGACCGCGCTGCTGGAGGCGGTGATCCTCGGCGACGGCGGGAAGCGGCACCAGGAGGTGGTGCGGATCCTGCTCGCGGCCGGTGCGGACCGCACGATCGCGGACGCCGACGGGGTGACGGCGCTGGAGCACGCCCGGCGCCGTGGGTACGACGCGATGGCCGCCCTGCTCCGCGCGTGAGTCGCGTTGGCCCGAGGACGCCGGCAGGGCAGGCTGGGGCCATGGAGGTCACCTTCACCGGCTCCGTCGTGGAGTGGCGCGGCCCGGCGCCGTACTGGTTCCTCGCGGTGCCGGTCGAGGACAGCGAGGACATCAAGGAGGCGGCGCGCGGGCTGGAGTACTGGGGCCAGGTCGCGGTCGAGGTGCGGCTCGGCGACACCACGTTCACCACCGCGCTGTTCCCGAAGGACGGGCGCTACCTGGTGCCGCTCAAGGTCGCCGTCCGCAAGGCGGCCGGGCTCACGGCGATCGAGGAGGGCGTCGCGCTGACGGTCACGCTGCGCCTCACCGGCCGGCCCGGTGGCGGTGGTCCGGGCGACAGCGGCCCGGGCTAGCCTCGCCCGGTGCCCGTCACCCTCGCCCACCCGGCGGCCGTGCTCCCGCTGCGCGGTCTGGGCCTGCCGCTGTCGGCGATGGTCATCGGCTCGATGGCCCCCGACCTTCCGGTGTTCGCGCAGGCCTGGCAGACCTACGGCTACACCCACAGCCTGCTGGGGATCGTGACGATCGACCTCGCGATCACCCTGGTCCTGCTGGCGTTCTGGGACTTCTGGGGGCGGGACGCGCTGGTCGACACCGCCCCCGCCGTCGTGCGGGACCGGCTGCCGGCGCGCGCCCCGCTCGGCCCGCGGGCGTGGCTCCTCGCGCCGCTCGCCGCGGTGGTCGGCTCGCTGACCCACGTGGGGTGGGACGCGTTCACCCACCAGGGTCGGTGGGGGGTGCGCGCGGTGCCGTGGCTGCACGAGACGCACGGCCCGCTGCGCGGCGAGGAGTGGGCGCAGTACGCCAGCGGCGCGGTCGGCCTGCTGGTCATCGGGCTGGTCCTGCTCGCCGTCCTGCGTCGTCCGGTGCTCGACGCGGACCGTCCCCGGCGGCTGCCCGCGGCGAGCCTGCCGGCCGCCGTCGCGGTGGCCTGTGCGCTGTCGGTCGGCACCTTCCTCGCCGGCCTCGGCGGTCCCTTCCACCAGGCGGCCTTCGACGCCGCCGTCGTCGGCATCGTGGCGCTGGCCGTGGTGCTGGGTGTGGTGAGCCTGGCGTGGGCGCTCGCCCCGGAGCTCGACGAGCCCGCGCACTGACCGCGCGTTGGTAGGGTCCGCCCCGTGAGGAGCCGCCGGAACTACGCGCCGCGGCTGCCCCCCGCCGAGCGTCGCGAGCAGATCCTGGACACCGCGCTCGCCCTCACCGTCTCCGGAGGGGTCGGCGCGGTCACCATGGAGGCGATCGCGGAGGCCGCCGCGGTCACCAAGCCGGTCGTCTACGGCGCCTTCCCCAACGCCGACGCGGTGCTGGCGGCGCTCGTCGACCGCGAGCAGGACCGCGGTCTGCAGCAGATGCTCGACTCCCTGCCCGACGACGTCACCGACGGCGACCCGGTCGGCCTCGCCCGCACCGGCGTCGAGACCTTCTTCGCCGGGGTCCGCGCGCACCCGGCGCGCTGGCGCCTGCTGCTGGCGCCCGACCGCCTCCCGGAGGCCGCGCGGCGCCGGCACGAGGAGACCCGGGACTTCATGGTCGCCCAGTTCACCGTGCTCTGCGAGTGGGCGGTCTCCTTCCGCCGCGAGCCGATCGACCACGTGCTCCTGGCCCACCTCTTCGTCGGGGCCATGGAGATGGGCGCGCGGCTGATCCTCAAGGACCCGGAGGAGTACGACGCCGAGCGGATGAGCGCCTTCGCCACCGAGGTGGTCCGCTCGATCCAGGAGGCGTAGGCGCCGGGAGGCTCAGGTGAGCGCCGGGTCGACCAGGATCTTGGCGTGCTCCTCGGCGCCGGCGAGGTCGGTGAACGCGGCGCCCAGCCCGTCCAGCCCGACGGTGCCGGTGTGCAGCGGGGTCGGGTCGACCTTGCCGGAGGCGATGAGGTCGAGGGCGTGACGGAACTCCTCGGGGTCGTAGCCGAACACGTAGCGCACCTCCAGCTCCTTGTTCAGCGCGAACGCCGTGCGCACGGTGTCCGGCTCCATGCACACGCCGACCGCGACCACCCGGCTGCGCAGCGGTGCGTTCGCGTACACGTCGTCGAGCACGCCCGGTACGCCCACGCACTCGAAGACCACCGGTCCGGCCGGCGTCGCCCCCAGAGCGTCACCGGCGCGGACCAGGCGGCCCCACGGCAGGAGCGGCACCCGGCGCATCAGGCCGATCGCGTCCATGCCGTAGCGCGCGTAGCCGGTCAGGGTGGCCACCGGCGCCGGCACGTCGTACGCCGACCAGGGCGGGTCCACGCGCGGGTCGACGACGACGTCCGCGCCGCAGCGGCGGGCCAGCTCCCGTCGTACCGGGGACAGGTCGGAGGCGACGACCTTCTTCACGCCCTTGGCCTTGAGCATCAAGATGACGGCCAGCCCGATCGGGCCGCAGCCGATGACGACGGCCGGTTGGGTGCGGCCGACGGCTCCGCGGCGCACGGCGTGCCAGGCGACCGCGAGCGGCTCGGTGAACGCGGCCTTGTCGTCGGGGACGCCGGCGGGGACGGCGAAGGCGAACACCTCCTGCACCAGGACGTACTCGGCGAAGCCGCCGGGGGAGCGGGCGTCGAAGCCGACGAGCAGCACGTCCTCGCCGCGGCGCACCATCGGCAGCGCCACGATCCGGGTGCCGGGCTTCCACCGGCGGCGGGTGCGCGGGCCGTACGACACGACCTCGCCGAGCAGCTCGTGACCCATCACGACGCGGTCCGCCGGGCGCATCAGCGTGGTGTAGCCGAGCGCCTCGGCCACGTCGGCGAGCTGGTCGGCGTGCTGGCGCGCGTGCAGGTCGGAGCCGCAGATGCCGGTGCGGACCACGCGGAGCAGGACCTGGCCCGGGCCGGGCTCGGGGAGCGGCAGGTCCTCGACCGCGAACGCGCCCCGGGTGCAGGTCGCGGCCCTCATCGTCGGGTTGACGTGCGTCACATCGCCTCCAGGTCCGTTAATGCTACGTTGACGTAGGATTCTTCCCGGCACAGTAGCAAGCCCCGATGCGAGGAGCGACACGTCCGATGACGAACGAGCAGCGACCCCGCCCCACGACCGTCGACACGAGCGACGGTCTGCGGCTCGCGGTCCACGAGACGGGGCGGCGGGACGCGCCCACGGTCGTGCTGGTGCACGGCTACCCCGACAACCACCACGTGTGGGACGGCGTCGCCGCCGAGCTCGCCGACGCGTTCCACGTCGTCGCCTACGACGTGCGGGGATCGGGTGACTCCGGCGTGCCGACCTCGCGCAAGGGCTACCGGATCGAGCAGCTCGTCGACGACCTCGGCCGCGTCATCGACGCGTTCAGCCCCGACGAGCCGGTGCACCTGGTCGCCCACGACTGGGGCTCGATCCAGGTCTGGGACGGGCTCACCGCCGGCCGGCTCGGTCCGCGGGTGCGCACCTTCACCAGCATCTCCGGTCCCTCGCTCGACCACGCCGCGGCCTGGCTGCGCGACTCCGGCGTCGCCAAGGGCGCGCGGCTGCGCCAGCTGCTGGCGTCCTACTACGTCTTCTTCTTCATGACCCCGGTGCTGCCGGAGCTCTCCGCCCGGCGCGGCATCATCGAGCGCCTCGCCGCGCACTCGGCGTCCGCCGACCGTGACGCGGTGGTCGTGCCCGAGGCCGACCGGGGACCCGCGGAGACGGTGAACGGGATCCAGCTCTACCGCGCGAACTTCCCGCGCCGCCTGGTCCGGCCCCAGCCGCCGAAGATCGACCTGCCCGTGCAGGTGATCGCCCCCGAGCACGACCACCACGTGAGTGCGCCCCTGCAGGCGGGCGCCCCGGCGCCGTACGTCGGCGACCTCACCGTGCACCACGTCCCCGGCAGCCACTGGGTCGTCTCCCAGCGTCCGGCGCTCGTCGCGGGCCTGGTGCGGGAGTTCATTGGCGCGAAGGTCCCGGCGTGAGCGCCCGGCGCGCGCTGCGGGAGCCGGAGAAGGTCGCGCTGCACGCCCGCGAGGTCGTCTTCGACTGGGCCGGCCTGCCGCTGCGCTGGATCCCCGGCGAGCCCTTCGCCTCCCACGTCATCAACGTGCTGCACGTGCTGCTGCCCGAGGGCGAGCGCTGGTTCGTGCGGATCTTCACCGACGCCCTGCCCCTGATCAAGGACGAGCGGCTGCGCGAGGAGGTCATCGGCTTCATCGGCCAGGAGGGCATGCACGCCAACGCCCACCAGGGCGTCCTCGACCACTTCGACACCCACGGCCTCGACACCACCGGCATGGTCGGGGAGATCGAGCACGTCTTCCGCCGGCTGCTCGGCGACCGCGACGAGCTCGGCGACGAGGAGGCCGAGGAGTGGCTCGTCGAGCGGCTCGCGCTGGTCGCCGGCATCGAGCACATGACCGCCTTCCTCGGCAACTGGATCCTCAACTCGCCCGGCCTCGACGAGGCCCGCGCCGACCCGCGGATGCTGGACCTGATCCGGTGGCACGGTGCGGAGGAGGTCGAGCACCGCCACGTGGCCTACGACCTCTTCGACCACCTCGACGGACGCTACGTCCGCCGGGTCCGGGCCTACCTCATCGCGATGGCGGGGATCACCTACCTGTGGGCCCGCAGCGCCCGCTACCTCGTCGAGCACGACACCACCCTCGACGACAAGCACCTGCCCTTCGTCCGCAGCTGGGTCGCCGCCGCCCGCAAGGGCATCCTGCCCGGCGTGCGGGGCATGGTGATCCCGTCGCTTCGCTACCTCAAGCCGACCTACCACCCGCGCCAGGAGGGCTCCACCAGCCAGGCGGTGGCCTACCTCGCGACCTCCCCGGCGGCCCGCGCCGCGGACGGCCGATGAGCCTCGACCAGGAGCCGCCGCTGCCGGACACCGTCGGCTACCGCGCCTTCGGCCACCTGGCCGACGGCATGGTGCAGCTGATGCGGGTCACCGCCAAGCGCCGGCCCGCGGTGCGCCCGGTCGACCGGCGCATCCACGTCCGCGTCGCCGCGGTCACCGCCGAGGCCGACGACGTCGTCGCGCTCGACCTGGTGCCGACCGAGCGCCCGCGGCTGCCCGGCTGGGTGCCCGGCGCCCACGTCGACGTACTCCTGCCGTCGGGCCGGGTCCGCCAGTACTCCCTCACCGGCGACCCCGGCGACCGCACCCGCTACCGCATCGCCGTACGCCGGATCCCGCACGGGGAGGGCGGTTCGCGCGAGGTGCACGAACTGGAGGTCGGCGAGGAGCTGGTGCTCAAGGGGCCCCGCAACGCGTTCCCCTTCATCGTCGCGCCGGCGTACCTCTTCGTCGCCGGTGGCATCGGGATCACCCCGATCCTGCCGATGGTGCGCTACGCCGTCGAGCACGGCGAGGACTGGCGCCTGGTGTACGCCGGGCGCGACCGCGCCTCCCTGCCCTTCCTCTCCGAGGTCGCCGAGCTCGCCCTCCGCTTCCCCGACCGCGTCGAGATCTGGGCCGACGACGAGCGCGGGATCCCCGACGCCGCCGCGATCGTGGCGAGCGCCCCCGAGGGAGCGGCGCTCTACTGCTGCGGGCCGCCGCCGATGATCGACGCGCTGCGCGCCGAGATCCCCGCCGAGAACGTCGAGGCCCTGCACGCCGAGCGGTTCTCCGCGCCACCGGTGGTGGGCGGCCGGCCGTTCACCGTCGAGCTGACCCGCACGGGGGAGACCTTCGAGGTCGGCGCGGACCAGACCCTGCTCAGCGCGCTGCTCGAGGTGCGGCCCGCGTCGGCGTACTCCTGCCGGCAGGGCTTCTGCGGCACCTGCACGCTCGCGTACGTCGACGGCGACGTGGAGCACCGCGACCGGTACCTGCCGCCCGAGCACCGCGGCGACCGGCTCGCCGCCTGCGTCTCGCGGGCGACCGGGACGCTGCGGATCGACGCCTAGGCCGGCTGCGCGCGGGTGCCCGGGCGCTCGCGCAGGGCGACCGGCGGGGCGGCGTAGGCCTCGAGGGTGCTGCGGACCGCCTCGGAGATCGGCCACGCCGTACCGGCCGCGGGGTCCCAGAAGACCACCGACGTCTCCGCGGTGATGGCCGGCGGCTGGTCCGCGGCGACCCGCAGCTCGTACGACACCGCCAGCGAGGAACGGCCCACGTGGCCGACCCACATCCGCACTCGGAAGGGCTGGTAGGCCACGAACCGCATCTCGGCGTTGTAGTCCACGCGCTGGGAGCCGACGAGCTCCACGACCCCGGACGGCACGTCGCGGAACAGTCCGGGGCGGTCGTCGCCGAGCGGCGCGAAGCGGAAGAACAGCAGCCGCGCCTCGTCCAGCACCCGCAGCGCCTCGACGTTGTCGACGTGCCCGCCGAGGTTGACGTCGCGCAGCCGCGCCTGGATCTCGCACTCGAAGACCTGTCCCACGGGGACATGGTCCCACCGGGGGTGGGGGTGTGGGCGCCCGGCGGCGCTTGTCACCGCTTGTAACACCGTGTTGGTGCACCAAAAGGGTGCGTCACAGCGCCCGGGTAGATGCCACAGCGCCCGGGTAGATGGTCCAGCGCCCGCGGCGGATGCCCCGGGGGCCCGGCGGCGGCCGATCCCTCTTGTAACACCGTGTTGGTGCACCAAAAGGTGCGTCACAGCGCCCGGGTAGATGCCACAGCACCCGGGTAGATGGTCCAGCGCCCGCGGCGGACGCCCCGCGGGCCCAGCGGCGGCCGATCCCTCTTGTAACACCGTGTTGGTGCACCAAAAGGTGCGTCACAGCACCCGGGTAGATGCCACAGCGCCCAGGTAGGTGATCCACCACCCGCGCCGGACGCCACGCTCACGGCTCGAAGCGGTAGCCCATCCCCGGCTCGTTGCGGAAGTGCACAGGCCGGGACGGCTCCGCCTCCAGCTTGCGCCGCAGCTGCGCCATGTAGAGCCGCAGGTTGCCGTGGGCGCTCTCGTAGCCGGGCCCCCAGACCTCAGCGAGCAGCTGGCGCTGGCTGAGCAGGCGGCCGGGGTTGCGGACGAACACCTCCAGCAGGTGCCACTCGGTCGGGGTGAGCCGCACCTCCTCCCCCCGCACGGTCACCCGGGTGCGCGCGAGGTCGACGACGACCGCACCGAAGGCGACGGCGGGGGTGTCGGCGTCCGGGTCGGCGGGCGCGTTGCGGCGCAGCATGACCCGCAGGCGGGCGAGCAGCTCCTCCATGCCGAACGGCTTGGTGACGTAGTCGTCGGCGCCGGCGTCGAGGGCCTCGACCTTGTCGGCGCTGTCGGAGCGGCCCGACAGCACGAGGATGGGTACGGCGGACCGGGCCCGCAGCCGCGTGATGACGTCGACGCCGTCGAGGTCGGGCAGGCCCAGGTCGAGCACGACGACGTCGGGTGGGGCGAGGGTGGCGACCTCGATCGCCTCCAGGCCGTCCCCGGCGGTGGTGACCTCGTAGCCGCGGGCACGCAGGTTGATGGACAGCGCACGGACGATCTGCGGCTCGTCGTCGACGACCATGATCCGGGTCATCCGACCCGCTCCCGGATGCCGAGGTCGGGGCCGGCGGCGTCGTCGCCGGCGACGGGCAGCGAGATGACCATGGTGAGTCCGCCGCCGGGAGTCTCCTCGGGCTCGAGGGTGCCGCCCATGGCCTCGACGAGCCCACGGGCCAACGCGAGGCCGAGTCCGACGCCGGTGTTGTTGTCGTGGTCGCCGAGCCGCTGGAAGGGCTGGAAGACCCGCTCGTAGTCGGCGCTCGGGATGCCGGGTCCGGTGTCGACGACGCGGATCTCGACGCGGTCGAGCACGGCGCTGGCGGTGACGAGCGGCGCGTCGGCGTAGCGCTGGGCGTTGGTGAGCAGGTTGACCACGACGCGCTCGAGCAGCGCGGCGTCGGCGAGCGCGGACGGCAGCCCGTCGGCGACGTCGACCCGGACGCCGGAGCCGGCCACGCCGATGTCGTCGAGGGCGCCGGCGAGCACGTCCTCGACGTACGACGGCGCGAGGTGCACCGGCAGCGCGCCGGCCTGGAGCCGGCTGAGGTCGAGCAGGCTGTCGACGAGCGCAGCGAGGTGGTCGAGGGCGTCGTCGGCGGTGGCGAGCAGCTCGCGGCGGTCGTCCTCGGCGAGGGCGACGTCCTCGGCGCGCAGGCCCGAGACGACGGCCTTGGCGGCGGCGAGGGGGGTGCGCAGGTCGTGGCCGACGGCGGCGAGCAGGGCGGTGCGGACCTTGTCGGCCTCGGCGAGAGGGGCGGCCTGGGCGGCCTCCTCGGCGAGCCGGATCTGGTGCACGGCCTCGTCGGTGCGGGCCGCGAAGGCGGCGGCGACACGGGCGTCTTCGGCGGCGAGGCCGCGACCGCGCAGGGCGAGCACGGTGTCGCGGCCGGCGGGGACGACGGTGTCGGCGTCCTCGGGTGTCGCGGCGGGCGCGTCGCCCGCGGTGGCGATGACCTGCCACCCGCGGGCGGCCTTCTCGAGGAAGGCGACCGAGCCGAGCGACAGGCTCTCGCGGAAGCGCTCCAGCAGACCGGCCAGGTCGCCGCTGCCGGTGAGCGGGGCGGCGGCGAGGCTGGCGAGGACGTGGGACTCGGCGACGGCCCGCGCGGCCTGGCGGGTCCGGCGCGCGGCGAGGTCCACGACCGAGCTCACCATCACCGCGACGAGCAGGTAGACGAGCAGGGCGAGGGCGTTGTTGGTGCTGGCGATCGTCAGCGTGTGCACGGGTGCGGTGAAGAAGAAGTTGAGCAGGAAGGAGCCCAGCAGGGCGGCCAGGATCGCCGGGCCCACGCCGCCGACGAGCGCCACCGCGACGACGAGCAGCAGGAACAGCAGGACGTCGCTGACGAGGTTCAGTGCGTGGTCGACCGGCAGCAGGGCGAGGGTGAGCAGGGCGGGCAGCAGGACGGCGAGCACGTACCCGCGCACCCGCCGCCGCAGGCTGAGCGCACCTCGCCCGACGGGGAGGCGGCGGCCCTGGCCGGCGTGGGTGTGGGACACGATGTGGACGTCGATGTCGCCGGAGGCGCGGATGGTGCGGGCGCCGATGCCGGGCGGCGAGACGTACGACGCCCAGCGGGAGCGGCGGCTGTCGCCGAGCACCAGCTGGGTGGCGTTCTCGGCACGGGCGAAGGCGAGCAGGGTCTCGGGGACGTCGTCGCCGAGGAGCTGGTGGTAGCTCCCGCCCAGCGACTCCACGAGCCGCTGCTGGTGGGCCAGGTGCGTGGGGTCCGCGCCGGTGAGCCCGTCGGAGCGGCTGACGTGCAGGGCGAGCAGGTCACCGGCGCCGGAGCGGGCGGCGATCCGTGCGGCACGTCGGACGAGCTGCTCCCCCTCGGGGCCGCCGCTCAGCGAGACGAGAACGCGCTCGCGTGCCTCCCAGGTGCCGGTGATGTCGTGCCGGCGCCGGTAGCCCTGCAGCGCGTCGTCCACCTTGTCCGCCACCCACAGCAGGGCCAGCTCGCGCAGGGCGGTGAGGTTGCCCTCGCGGAAGTAGTTCGAGAGCGCGGCGTCGACCTTGTCGGGGGCGTAGACGTTGCCGTGGGCGAGCCGGCGGCGCAGCGCCTCGGCGGACATGTCGACGAGCTCGACCTGGTCGGCGGCGCGGACCACGGAGTCGGGCACGGTCTCGCGCTGAGGGACGCCGGTGATCTTCTCGACGACGTCGTTGACCGACTCCAGGTGCTGGATGTTGACCGTCGAGATGACGTCGATGCCGGCGTCGAGCAGCTCCTGGACGTCCTGCCACCGCTTGGCGTTGCGGCAGCCGGGGACGTTGGTGTGCGCCAGCTCGTCGACCAGCGCGACCCGCGGGCGGCGGCGCAGCAGCGCGTCCAGGTCCATCTCCTCCAGGTCCGCACCGCGGTACGTCGTGGTGCGGCGCGGCACCACCTCCAGGCCGTCCAGCATGGCCGCGGTGTGCGCTCGGCCGTGCGTCTCGACGATCCCGACGACGACGTCCGTGCCGCGCTCCACGCGCCGCCGGGCCTCGCCGAGCATGGCGTAGGTCTTCCCGACGCCGGGGGCGGCGCCGAGGTAGACCCGCAGCCGGCCTCGCTTCATGGGCTCAGTCTTCCAGCCCGTCCAGGGCGAGGTTGAGCTCCAGCACGTTGACGCGCGGCTCGCCGAGGAAGCCGAGGGTGCGGCCGGCGGTGTGCTCCGCGACCAGCTCCCGCACCCGATCGGCCGGCAGGTCGCGGGTGCGGGCGACGCGGGCGACCTGCTGCTCGGCGTACGCGGGCGAGATGTGGGGGTCCAGCCCGGAGCCGCTGGCGAGCACCGCGTCGGGAGCGACGTCGGCCGGTGCGACCCCGTCGAAGGCCGCCACGTCGGCGATCCGCTGCCGCACCTCGGCGACGAACGCGGGGTTCGCGGGGGAGAGGTTCGAGGCGGAGCTGGCCAACGGGTCGTAGCCGTCGCCGGCGGCGGAGGGCCGCGACTGGAAGTACGCCGCGTCCCCAACGTGGGACTGCCCGATCAGGGCCGAGCCGACGACGACGCCGTCGCGCTCGATCAGGGAGCCGTCGGCCCGACCCGGTACGACGACCTGCGCGAACCCGGTGAGCGCCAACGGGTACGCCAGGCCGAGCAGCACCGTCATCACGCCGAGGACGCGGGCCGCGGCGGCGAGCTGCGTGAGCCCGCCGCGCAGGAGGGAGGTGTTCATGAGCGTTCTCCGATCCGGTCAGATGCCCGGGAGGGTGGACACGAGCAGGTCGACGAGCTTGATGCCGACGAACGGCGCCACCAGCCCGCCGAGCCCGTAGACGGTGAGGTTGCGGCGCAGCATCGCCGAGGCGCTGGAGGGGGTGGCGCGCACGCCGCGCAGGGCCAGCGGGATGAGCGCCACGATGATGAGCGCGTTGAAGATGACCGCGGACAGGATCGCCGACTCCGGCGAGGACAGGTGCATGACGTTGAGGGCGTCCAGCCCGCCGTACACCCCGGCGAACATGGCCGGGATGATCGCGAAGTACTTCGCGAGGTCGTTGGCGATCGAGAAGGTCGTCAGCGCCCCTCGGGTGATGAGCAGCTGCTTGCCGATCTCCACGATCTCGATGAGCTTCGTCGGGTTGGAGTCGAGGTCGACCATGTTGCCGGCCTCCTTGGCGCTGGAGGTGCCGGTGTTCATCGCGACGCCGACGTCGGCCTGCGCCAGCGCGGGGGCGTCGTTGGTGCCGTCGCCGGTCATCGCGACCAGGCGGCCGCCCTCCTGCTCCCGCTTGATGAGCGCCATCTTGTCCTCGGGGGTGGCCTCGGCGAGGAAGTCGTCGACACCGGCCTCCTCGGCGATCGCCTTGGCGGTGAGCGGGTTGTCGCCGGTGATCATCACCGTGCGGATGCCCATCCGGCGCATCTCCTCGAAGCGCTCGCGCATGCCCTCCTTCACCACGTCCTTGAGGTGGATGACGCCGAGCACCCGGGCGGGCTGGCCGGGGGCACGCTCGGCGACCACCAGCGGCGTACCGCCGGCGGAGGCGATGGCGTCGACCGTCCCGCCGACCTCCTCACCGGGGCTGCCGCCGTTGTCCCGCACCCAGGTGGCGACCGCGGCCGCCGCGCCCTTGCGGATCTCGCGGCCGCCGAGGTCCACGCCGGACATCCGGGTCTGGGCGGTGAAGGGGACGAACGTCGCGGCGGGCAGCTCACCGGCGGAGCGCTCACGCAGGCCGTACGCCCGCTTGGCGAGGACGACGACCGAACGCCCCTCGGGCGTCTCGTCGGCCAGCGAGGCGAGCTGGGCGGCGTCGGCCAGCAGGGCCACGTCGATCCCGGCGGCGGGCAGCAGCTCGGCCGCCTCGCGGTTGCCGAGGGTGATCGTGCCGGTCTTGTCGAGGAGCAGGGTGTTCACGTCGCCGGCGGCCTCCACGGCTCGCCCCGACATCGCGAGGACGTTGTGCTGCACGAGCCGGTCCATGCCCGCGATGCCGATGGCGCTGAGCAGGGCACCGATCGTGGTCGGGATGAGGCAGACCAGCAGCGCGATGAGGACGAGGATCGACTGGTCGGCACCGGAGTAGATCGCCAGCGGCTTCAGGGTGACCGTTGCGGTGAGGAAGATGATCGTCAGGCTCGCGAGCAGGATGTCGAGGGCGATCTCGTTCGGCGTCTTCTGGCGGCTGGCGCCCTCCACGAGGGCGATCATCCGGTCGATGAAGCTCTCGCCGGGGTTGGTCGTGACCCGGACGACGATCCGGTCGGACAGCACCTTCGTGCCGCCGGTCACCGAGCAGCGGTCACCGCCGGACTCGCGGATCACCGGCGCGGACTCGCCCGTGATGGCGGACTCGTCGACGCTGGCGACACCCTCGACGACGTCGCCGTCGCCGGGGATCACCTCGCCGGCCTCCACGACCACCAGGTCGCCGACCCGCAGGCTAGTCGCGGGCACCGGCTCCAGCGAGCCGTCCGGATTGCGGCGCCGGGCGGTCGTCTCGGTCTTCGCGCGGCGCAGCGTCGCGGCCTGGGCGCGGCCGCGGCCCTCGGCGACCGCCTCGGCGAGGTTCGCGAAGAGCACGGTCAGCCACAGCCAGACGGTGATCGCCCACCCGAACACGGACGGGTCACGCACCGACAGGAGGGTGCAGAAGACCGCACCGACCTCCACCACGAACATCACGGGCGTGCGCACCATGACCCGCGGGTCGAGCTTGCGCAGGGCCCCGGGGAGGGAGCCGATCAGGGAGGTGAGCATGGAGTTCTCCGGTCGGGGGGTGGTCGCGGTGCTCACAGGCCCTCCGCCAGGGGGCCCAGCGCCAGCGCGGGGAAGAAGGTCAGCCCGGCCACGATCAGCGCGACCACGGCGAGCATCCCGACGAAGAGCGGCCCGTGGGTGGGCAGCGTCCCCTCGGTCCTCGGCACCGTCGTCTGCCGGGCCAGGGACCCCGCGAGCGCGAGCGTGAGGACGATCGGCACGAAGCGGCCGACCAGCATCGCCAGGGCGATGGTGATGTTGTAGAACGGCGTGTTCGCGGACAGCCCGGCGAAGGCGGAGCCGTTGTTGTTCGCCCCCGACAGGTAGGCGTAGAGCACCTCGCTCAGCCCGTGCGGTCCGGCGTTGAGGATCGACTCCCGCGGCCCCTCCAGGGACAGCGCCAGCGCCGTGAACCCGAGCACCACCAGCGGCATGGTGAGGATGTTCAGCGCGACCAGCTTCATCTCCCGGGCGGTGATCTTCTTGCCGAGCAGCTCCGGGGTGCGCCCGACCATCAGTCCGGCGACGAAGACGGTCAGGATCGCCAGCACCAGCAGGCCGTAGAGGCCGGTGCCGACACCGCCGGGCGCGATCTCGCCGAGACCCATGTTGAGCATCAGCAACCCCCCCGCCACCGGCGAGAAGGAGGAGTGGAAGGAGTTGACCGCACCCGTGCTGGTGCCGGTGGTCGACACCGCGAACAGGCTCGAGCCGGGGATGCCGAACCGGGTCTCCTTGCCCTCCAGCGCGGCCCCCGCGACGTCGTACGCCGGGGTGGGGTGGGCCGCCTCGATCGCCCACACCGCGGCGAGCATGACGACCCAGATGACCGCCATCGTGGCCAGGATCGCGTAGCCCTGGCGCACGCTGCCGACCATGACGCCGAAGGTGCGGGTCAGCGACACCGGGACGAGCAGGAGGAGGAAGACCTCGAACAGGTTGCTCAGCGGGGTGGGGTTCTCGAAGGGGTGCGCGGAGTTGGCGTTGTAGAAGCCGCCGCCGTTGGTGCCCAGCTCCTTGATCGCCTCCTGGGAGGCCACCGGGCCGCCGGGGATCGTCTGGTGTGCACCGCTGAGCGTGGTGACGTCGACCCCGCCGGAGAGGTTCTGCACCACCCCCATCAGCACCAGTGCCACGGCGGCGAGGGCGGCCAGCGGGAGCAGGATCCGGATCGTGGCGCGGGTCAGGTCGACCCAGAAGTTGCCGATCCGGCCGGTCCGGGCGCGGGTGAAGCCGCGAATGAGGGCGACCGCGACGGCCAGCCCGACGGCGGCAGAGAGGAAGTTCTGCACCGCCAGTCCGGCCATCTGCACCAGGTGACCCATCGTCGCCTCGCCGGAGTACGCCTGCCAGTTGGTGTTCGTGACGAAGGACGCCGCCGTGTTGAACGCCAGGTCCGGCGTCACGTCGGGGAAGCCCAGCGACCACGGCAGGTGCGACTGCAGGCGCTGCAGGGCGAACAGCAGCACCAGACCCGCGAACGAGAAGGCGACCAGCGCGACGGCGTACGTCCGCCAGGCCTGGTCGGCGCGCGGGTCGACGCCCACGATCCGGTAGATCCCCCGCTCGACGGCGAGATCCTCGTCGGTGGTGAAGACGCGCGCCATGTACGAGCCGAGCGGGACGTAGCAGAGCGCGAGCGCGCCGACCAGCGCGCCGACCTGGAGCAGGCCGGCCAGGGTGTCGTTCACGAGAAGCGCTCCGGCAGGACCAGGGCCACCACCAGGTAGCCGAGCAGGAGGGCGCTGACGACCAGCGCGACGACGTTCTCGGGGCTCATGGGGGTGAGTCTTCGCCGGGCGGGGGCGATCGGCGCGGGTCCTAACGCGGCGCTAACGCGGTCCTGACAACGCCTAACGGGGCTGCATGAATCCCCGGTTAACCGGGAAAACTGTTGCTTCCGGGGGTTTGCAAACCCCCGGAAGCGCAGGAAACCCCGGTGAACCGGGGATTCATGCAGCCCCGGCGTACCGTCGGGGGCATGGCACGCGACTACCGGACCGTCACCCCCGAGGAGTTCACCGCAGCGGAGGGGCTGTCGGCGTGGCGGGTGGAGGGGGCCCAGGCGACCACCCGGTTCGCGACGGGCGACTTCGCGACCGGCCTGCGCCTGGTCAACGAGATCGGCCGGCTGGCGGAAGAGGCGAACCACCACCCCGACCTCACCCTGCGCTACCCCGAGGTCGAGGTGTGGCTCGGCACGCACGACACCGGCACCGTGACCGACGCCGACGTCTCCCTCGCCCAGCAGATCAGCGCCGCCGCCGCGGCGCTCGGCATCGGCTAGCCGGCACGGTCGCGGGCCCGCTCCAGCATGGCGTTGTACGACGCCAGCTCCGCCTCCCCGTCCCGATCGGCGGCGCGGTCCCGGCGGCGTGCCTCGCGCTGGTCGCTGCGCCACCACTGGACGAGCAGGAGGACCACGACGAGCACCATCGGGATCTCGCCGAGGGCCCAGTTCATCGCGCCGGCGAGGTGCTGGTCGTCGAGCCGGTCGGGCACGTAGGGCAGGTCGAGGAGCCGGTAGTAGCTCGCGCCGATCACCGTGCCGGAGCCCATCACGGTGACCGAGAAGAACGCGTGGAAGGGCATGCTCACGAGCAGCATCAGCAGCCGGGCGACGTACGGCAGGCCGGGGCCGGGGCGGGTGCCGAGCAGCACCTCGAAGAAGACGAGGCCGGCGAGCAGGAAGTGCAGCTCCATCGCGACGTGCCCCAGGTGGCTGCGCATCAGGGGACCGAAGAGCCCACCGAGGTAGACCACGTAGAGGCTGCCAACGAGCAGCAGCGCCGCGGTGACGGGGTGCAGCAGCAGGCGGGCCGGGCGGGAGTCGAGGGCGCGCGCGAGGAGCTGGCGCGGACCCAGCGCTCCCGGTACGTCGGCGCCGGGCAGCGCCCGCAGCGCGAGCTGGAGCGGCGCGCCGCACACCAGCAGGATCGGCGCGACCATCGACAGCGCCATGTGCGAGGCCATGTGCGCGCTGAACATCACCCGCGCGTAGGTCCCGAGCCCGCCGAAGGTGGCGTACCCCACGACCACGAGGCCGAGCGCGAACGCGACGGTCCGCAGGACGGGCCAGTGGTCGCCGCGACGGCGCAGGGTGAGCAGGCCGGCGGCGTACGCCGCGCCGCCCAGGCCGACCACCAGGAAGCCCACCCCGGAGGGGGTGAACGAGAGCAGCAGCCGGGACAGGGTGGGTGCGGGGGGCACGGGTCCGCCGAGGACGCTCTCGGCGAGCGAGGTGTAGAGGGTGTCGGGGACGGGGGGTGGGGTACGGCCGAGGGCGACGCCCAGCCCGACCGCCACCGCCATCAGGCCGAGCTCGGCGAGGGTGAGCCGGGCAAGGCCGGTGCGGGTGCCGGTGCGGGTGCCGGTGCGGACCCCGCGCCGCAGGCGGGCGGCGAGCAGGCCCAGGCCGACGAGGACGGCGGCCTTGGCGAGCACCCCGGCGCCGTAGGACGACACCAGGCCGGCCGGGTCGCCCACCCGGACCCAGGCGCTGACCAGGCCGGAGACCACCGTCAGGCCCAGGCACCATCCGGCGAGGCCGCTGAACCGGCGCAGGGCGCGCTCCCGCAGCGGGCCGTCCGCGCCGAGGTGCCACCACAGCGCGCCGACGCCGCCGACCCAGCACACCGCGGCCAGGACGTGCACGACGAGGCCGATGACGGCGGTGTCGTGGTTGCCGGCGGAGGCGGCGTGGCCGGTGAGCAGGGGCGGGACGAGGGAGCCGAGGGCCACGCCGAGCAGCACCAGCGCGCCGCGGTGGGTGAGCACCCAGCGGGCGGCACCCGCGACGACGAGCAGGAGGACGGCCTGGACCAGCAGCGCGGTGGCCTGGTCGGAGGTCGAGGTGAAGCCGCGCAGCTCGCGCCACCGCACCTGGGCCGGGGGGACGGCGAACTGGTCGGAGTAGGTCAGCAGCACCGAGCCCAGCGCGGCGAGCGCCGCGGTGACGGCGAGCCAGCGGACCGCGATCATCGGGCGCAGGGCCACCCGGTCCAGCTCGTCCTCGGGACGGCGCATGGTCAGCGGTGCCACCAGGAGACCGGCCACGACGGCGATCGTGGCTCCGTCGGCGACCAGCCGCAGCAACGGCAGTCCCCACGCGGTGACCGGGCCGGGGTCGGGCAGGCCGGGCACCGGCACGGGGATCGCGCCGCCCGAGGAGAGCAGCAGCACGGCCGCCAGGACCGCACCGGCCACCACCACCCCCAGCGAGGTACGACGGCTCATCGCGCACCCCGTCGCGACAGCGCCCACAGCAGCCCGGCCGCAGCGAGGAGTCCCGCCCCGACGGCGACCTGGACGGTGCCGAGCCCCGGCCCGTCGCCGGGAGCGGACGAGCCGGACGCCGACCCCCCACCCGGGCGCGCGGCCTGCTTGCCGGGGGTGGCGGCGACCGTGGGGCCGGTGGTGTCGAGCGGGCCGTCGCCGACGACGAAGGTCAGCCGCCCGGTCACCGGGTGCCCGTCGGCGGAGACGACCCGGAAGGCCAGGGCGTAGGTCCCGTCCTGCCCGGTGCCCAGCCGGACCCGGACCTCCGGGCCGGCCACGGTGGGCTCGCCCCGGTCGGCGCGGCTGCCGTCGGGCGCCGTCACGACGACGTACGACGGCGGGCTGATGTCCTCGTTGAAGGTCAGCACCGCGACGTCGGGAAGGGCGGCGAGCCGCTGCCCGTCGGAGGGGGTGCTGGACGCCAGTGCGGCGTGCGCCGAGGCGGGCGGGGCGGGGAGCACGGCGAGCGCGCCGAGGAGGAGGGCGGCGACGAGCCGCGGGACGCGGCTCATGCGAGGGTCCGCCAGTAGTCCCAGAACACCACGAGCGCCTGCACCACGACGACGAGGTAGAGCACCACGACGACGAGGTACCGGAAGTCCCACATCGCCCGTCCCAGGCGGGTTCCGCGGGTCGCGAGGGCGATCGCCCACACGGCGGTGGGGATGGTGACGGTCCACACGACGAGGCACCACGGGCACAGCGCGCCGATCCGGTGGATGCTCTGGAAGGACAGCCACGCCACGAACACCAGGCCGAGCCCGGCCCCGACGGCGAAGCCGGTGTGCACCCAGGCGGGCAGGCGCACCCCACCCGCGAGGAGCACGCCGAGGGTGACCACCACGGCGAAGCCGCCGATGCCCAGCAGCGGGTTGGGGAAGCCGAACACCCGCGCCTGCTCGGTCACCATCACCGACCCGCAGGACAGGATCGGCGACAGGTCGCAGGAGAGCCAGTGGTCGGGGTTCTCGAGCAGGCGGAAGCGCTCGACGGTGAGGACGAACGCCGCCGCCAGGCCGATCGCGCCCCACCCGGCCAGCGCCAGGCCGGTGACCCGGCCCGGCGCGCCGTCGGACGGCTCGCTCACGAGAGCGCCTCCTCCACCGCGGCCCGGATGCTCGCGACGTCGAAGCCATCGAGCTTCTCGCCGTTGACGAACACGGTGGGCGTGCCGGTGACCTCGCCCTGCAGGGTGGCCGCGGTGGTGGAGGCGACCCAGTCGGCGTACGACTCGTCGGTGACGCACTGCTGGATCCGGCCGCGCTGGACGCCGGCGTCCTCCGCGAGGTCGAGCAGCTCGCTGTCGGTGAGCCCGGGGCCGCCCTCGGCCGGCTGGTGGGTGAAGAGCTGCTCGTGGAAGGCGAGCCACTTCTGGGGCCCCTCCGCCGCGACGCAGGCCGCGGCGTTGGAGGCGCGGCTGGAGTAGCGGGTCGTGGAGGCCCGGTCCAGGAAGGCGATCGGGCGGTACCTCACCTGGATCCGCGGGTCCGCGCGGTACTGCTCCAACAGGTCGCCCGCCATCGCCTCGAACTGGCGGCAGACCGGGCACTGGAAGTCCTCCACCGCCTCGATGACGACCTTCGGGTCCTTCGCCCCGAAGCTCAGCGCGCCGGTCTCGTCGACCAGGTTCGGACGGTCCTCGATGGCGATCGGCTCGACCTTCTCCCCGCGCAGCGCCAGCACCAGGACGGTGGTGGCGAGCACGAGGACGGCGACCAGGGCGGGCAGACCGACCTGCAGCAGCAGCCGGCGGCGGCGCGCCGCACGGCGGGCCTCCTCCTGCTGGCGGGTGACAGCGGCGTGGCGGGCGGCGCGGGCCTCGGCCCGGCGCTCGGCGTCGCCCGGCGGGGGCGGAAGGTGGGGCTGGTCGTTCTTGCTCATGACTCCTCCAGGAGGGACTGTCCGGTGAAGCCGCCCTCGGGGGCGGCCGGAGGCACGGCGTAGACCGCCGAGCCGATGGTCGTGACCCACTCGTTGAGCCGGTCGAGGTCGTCCAGGCGCTGCTGGACGGGGACGAACTGCCGCGCGGGGTCGGCGGCGTAGGCCAGGAACACCAGTCCGCTGTCCTCGCCGGTCGAGCGCCGCGGGTCCGGCAGCGTGTAGTTGTAGGCCCGGCGCAGGAAGCGCTCCGCGGGGTCGGTGCTGCGGGCCCGGGCGATGTGGCTGGCCGGGTCGATGACCGGGAAGCCGAACCGGTCGGTGGCCGCGAGGTCCGGCTCGTCGAGCTCGGTCGCGCCGGTCAGCGGTGCGCCCGAGTCGAGCCGCCGGCCCACGATCCCCTCCCGGCCGGCCCGGTCGACCCGGTCCCAGCGGTCGAGCTGCATCCGGATCCGCCGGACGACCAGGAAGCTCCCGCCGTCGTACGACGCCGGGGTGCTCGCCCACACCAGTGAGCCGAAGTCCGGGTCGGCCTCGGTCGGGTTGACCGTCCCGTCGACCTGCCCCATCAGGTTGCGCATCGTGGTGCCGGGCGGGGCCGTGCCGCGGGCGGTGCGGAAGCCGTGCTGGATCCAGCGGACGTCCGCGAACGGCCGGGCGTCCTTGAGCAGCATCCGCCGCGCGTGAGCCAGGGTGAGCGGGTCGTCGGAGCAGACCTGGGCGACCACGTCGGTCTGGCCCCAGGCGGGCTCCAGCCGGTCCCTGCTGAACGAGGGGAGCTCCGCCAGCGGGGGACGCCGGTCGGCCGGGACGAGCTCGCGCAGCACGCGCGGGCCGAAGCCGAAGGTCGCCGTGAGCCGTGACGGGTGGCCGGCCAGGTCGGGCTCGGTGTCGGCCAGCGCGGGCCGGCCGGCGGCGAGCCGGGCGGTGTCGTCGGACAGCAGGCGCATCATCCGGACCAGCTCGCCGGCACCGCCGCCGTCCCGCAGGTCCCAGCCCACGAGGGCCAGGTGTGCCTGCGGCGGCGTCGCGATGCCGGCCTGGTGCCGGCCGACCGCCGGTGCGGTCTCCGACCCCGCCGACGGACCGACCACGGAGGTCGGTGCGTCGGCGGAGGGTGGGGAGGCGGTGGCCGCCAGGGCGGCGGAGCCACTCCATCCCACCCCGGCGCCGCCGAGGGCGGCGGCACCGGTGCGGAGCACGTTCCGGCGGTCCCAGCGGGGACCGCCGGCCATCAGCTCGGCCCGCCCGACTGGTACTTCTCGTCGCCCCCGTCGAACGGCTTCACCGTCGCCTCGAGCTCCTTGGTGGAGCCGTCGCCGAGGGTCAGGGTGAGGGTGACCGTGGTGCCGGCGGCGACCGGCTTCGCCAGCTCCATCAGCATGATGTGGTCCCCACCGGGGGCGAGCTCGTGCTCACCGCCCGCGGGGATGGTGAAGCCGCCCTCCTTGGGCCGCATCGCCATCGAGCCGTCGGCGTTCTCGACCGTCTCGTGCAGCTCGGTCATGGCGTTCACATCGGTCGCGGCCTTCACGACGTCGATCTCCTCGTCGGAGTCGTTGACCAGGGTGCCGAAGGCGGCGGTCATGCCGCTGTCGGCGGCCTTGACCCACGGGTCGGTGACGGTGAGGGCGTCGGCCTCGGTGGTGGTGGGCGCGGAGCTCTCCGCGGCCTTCGGGTCGTCGCTGCCGCAGGCCGCGAGGGCCGGGGCGAGCAGGCCGCACAGGAGTACGGCGGACAGGGTGGTCGTGCGCATGGTGCTTCGTCTCGTTTCGGGTTCCGGGCGCGCGAGGGCGCGCGGCGGCGGGCGCGCACGCACCCGCCGGGAGCCGGAGGCCGTCGGCCGGAGGCGATCCGTCAGTGCGCGACGCGCAGGGGAGAGGTGAGGTGACGCGCGAGGACGGGCGGCCCGCGCGGCACCGCGGTGGCCCGGACGGTCTGCGAGGCGACCGCGACGTCGTCGGCGTGCACCCGGCGGCGCAGGGAGACCGGCAGCCGGACCAGGCCCAGCAGCGGCAGGAGCAACCAGCCGAGCACGGCCCACGCGGCCGCGACGAGCGCCCGGTCCAGGCCGGTCGCGACCGCCGTGGTGGCGGCCACGACCGTGAGGTGGGTCGAGGCCATGGACGGGGAGAGGCCGACCGCGTCGAGGAGGTCCATCCCGCCGGCGGCCGCATGGGCGTGCCCGTGGTGGTGCACCTGGGCGGGCGCCATCATCAGCGTCAGGTGGCCCACGGCCTGCGCGCAGAACGCGATCAGCGCCAGCCGCGGGACGTCCACCCTGCCGGCCCGGACGAGGAGCGTCGCCAGCGGGAGCGCCACGGCGAGCACCGCGAGGCCGGGGACCAGGGCGACCGAGCCGCCTCCGGCCACGTGCGCGCACAGCGCGCCGAAGGCCGCGACCAGGCCGGCGGCCAGGCCGCGGGCAGGACGGAACCGGCGCCCGGAGGCGACGGCGGTTCTGGCGGCGTGCATCGACTCGTTCTCGTCGGCGGGTCGGTGGTCCCCGCCATCGTAGGCAACGGGCGTCTGGCGCTCTCTGCTAGCGTCCGCAGCGCCAGTCGTGCTCACGAGAACTCGTGGGTCAGGGAACCCGGTGAGAGTCCGGGACTGACGCGCAGCGGTGAGGGTGACGGGCGGGGCAACACAGCCACTGGAGCGGCGACCGGCCGCTCTGGGAAGGCGCTCCGTCCGGTCGATCCCGAGTCCGAAGACCTGCTGGCCGTGGACCCGCACAGGTCCGCGTCACCCCGCCCACCAGGCTTCGCGCAAGAGCCTCGGACCGAAAAGAGTGACCCGTGACGTCGCGTCGTACCCGACTCCTCCCTGCCCTGCTCGCCCTCCCGCTGGCCCTCGGCGCCTGCGCCGGCGCCCCTGAGCCCGACCGCGGCCCGGCCGCCGACGGCTACCCCGTGAAGGCGTCGAGCTGCGGCTACACCTCCACGATCTCCGCGCCGCCCGAGCGGGCGGTGACCATGAACCAGGGCGCCACCGAGGTGCTGCTCGCCCTCGGCCTGCAGGACCGGATGGCCGGCACGGCCTACCTCGACGACGCGGTGCCGGCGAAGTGGCGCGGCGCGTACGACGGGGTGAAGGTCCTCTCGAAGGAGTACCCCGACAACGAGACGCTGCTGGAGGCCGAGCCGGACTTCGTCTACGGGTCCTACTCCAGCGCGTTCGACGCCGATGCCGCCGGGCCGCGGCCGGAGCTGGAGAAGCTCGGCATCGGCTCGTTCCTCTCGCTGTTCGGGTGCGGGGAGAACCGGCCGAGCGCCGAGGTCTCCTTCGACGCCGTGTGGGACGAGATGGCCACTGTGGCGGACGTCTTCGGCGTGCCGGAGCGGGCCGAGGCGCTGCAGGAGCGGCAGGAGGAGGCGCTCGAGGGCCTCGAGGAGTCCGCGCCGGGCAAGGGCCTCGACGTGTTCTGGTTCGACTCCGGGGACAAGACGGCCTTCGCCGGTGCCGGGGAGGGCGGCCCGCAGCTGATCCTCGACGCGGTGGGGGCACGCAACCTCTTCGCCGGCCTCGACGGCGGCTGGGCCGACGTGAGCTGGGAGAAGGTCGTCGCGGCCGATCCCGACGTCATCGTCCTCGCCGACGCGAGCTGGTCCACCGCCGAGGACAAGATCGCGATGCTGGAGAAGGACCCGGTGCTCAAGGGCCTGCGCGCGGTGCGGGCGAAGGCGTACGTCGTGCTGCCGTTCTCCGAGACCACCCCGGGGGTGCGCCTCGCCGACGGCGCGGTCGCGGTGGGCGAGCAGCTGGCCGGCCTCTCCTGATGTCGGCGGCGCGACTCGGAGGCGCCGCGCTGCTCCTGCTGCTCGCGTCGACCGTGGTGGTCGCCGTCGGCATCGGCTCGGTGCAGGTGCCCGTGGGGGACGTCCTCGACGTGGTGCTGCGGCGCCTCGGGCTCGGCACGGACGCGACGGTGGTCGACGACCGGATCGTGTGGCAGCTGCGGATGCCGCGGGTGCTCGGGGCGGCGGCGACCGGTGCGGGCCTGGCGATCGCCGGTGCCGTGCTCCAGTCGCTCACCCGCAACGACCTCGCCGACCCCTACCTGCTGGGGATCTCCGGTGGCGCGACGGTCGGCGCGGTCAGTGTGATCGTGCTCGGGGTGGGCGTCGCCGGCCTGGCCGGCAGCGCCGCGCTCGGGGCCGGTGCGTTCGCCGGCGCCCTGCTCGCGCTCGTCCTGGTGCTCGGCCTGGCGACCGGCCGCGCGGGCGACCTGCCGCCCGCGCGGACCGTGCTCGCCGGGGTCGCGATCGGCCAGATCTGCGGGGCCTACACGTCCTTCGTGGTGATGACGAGCGGCGAGCGGGACGCCGCCCGCCGGGTCCTGGCCTGGACGATGGGGTCGCTGGCGGGGGTCCGCTGGCACAGCGCCGTGGTGCTCCTGGTCGTCGTGCTGCTGGCCGCGGTGCTGGTGGTGGCGTTCGCCGCCGATCTCGACGCGTTCGCGTTCGGGGACGCGGCGGCCTCCTCGCTCGGCGTACCGGTGGCGCGGGTGCGCTGGCTGCTGCTCGTCGGTACGGCGCTGCTGACCGCCACCCTGGTGGCCTACACGGGTGCGATCGGCTTCGTCGGACTGGTGGTGCCGCACGTCGTACGGCTGGCCTGGGGGCCGTTGCACCGGCGCCTGCTGCCGCTCAGCGCTCTCGCCGGCGCGATCCTGATGGTGTGGGCCGACACCGTCGCGCGCTCGGTGGTCGAGGGCCAGGAGGTGCCGATCGGCGTGGTCACGGCGGTGCTCGGGGCGCCGGTCTTCGCCTGGCTGCTGCGGCGCGAGTCGAGGGTGCGATGAGCGTCGTCGTCGAAGGACTCACCTGGGGCGTGCGGGAGCGCACGATCCTGCACGACGTCACCCTGACCTGCCCCGCCGGCGCGGTCACCGGGCTGCTCGGCCCGAACGGCTCGGGCAAGACCTCGCTGCTGCACCTCCTCGCGGGACTGCGTCGCCCGCACGCGGGCACGGTCCACCTCGACGGCGAGGACGTGCACCGGCTGCCCGCGCGCGAGCGGGCGCGCCGGATCGCCGTGCTGGAGCAGCAGGCGGAGACCGGGCTGCCGCTGACCGCCCGCCAGGTCGTCGAGCTCGGCCGCATCCCGCACCGCGGCCGCTGGCCGGCCCGGCGCGACGAGGGCGCCGACGCGATCGCCGACGCCCTGCGCCGCGCCGAGGTGGCCCACCTGGCCGAGCGGGACTGGCGCACGCTGTCGGGCGGTGAGCGGCAGCGGGTGCAGCTCGCCCGGGCGCTGACCCAGCGCCCGGACGTGCTGATGCTCGACGAGCCGACCAACCACCTCGACCTCGCCCACCAGATCGGGCTGCTCGCCACGGTCCGGGGGCTCGGTTCGACGGTCGTCGCCGCCCTGCACGACCTCGACCTCGCCGCTGCGTTCTGCGACCACCTCGTCGTGCTGCGGGCCGGGCGGGTGGTGGCGGCCGGGCCACCGGCCCAGGTGCTGACCTCCGCCCTCGTCGCCGACGTGTACGGCGTGCGCGCCACCGTCGCCCCGCACCCGGAGGCCCGTCGGCTGCACGTCGTGTGGCACGACGAGCGGAGTGCCCGGTGACCCGCGCGGTGGTGCTCGTTCCGCTCGGCGTCGACGCCGAGCGGCACGTCGAGGAGCTGCGGGAGGTGGCCGCGGCGACGGGGGCGTCGCTGGCCTTCCTGCAGCTGGGCTCGCCCAGCCTCGTCGGAGAGCTGGACCGCCTCGCCGCCGCCGGTACGACGACGGTCGAGCTGGTCGGCCTCGGGCTCGGCGCTCCGACGGCCCGCTCCTGGCTGCGCCGGGTGGCCGGGCACTGGGCCCGCGCCCACCCCCGCGTGGCCGTCACCGTCCGCGGCCGCCCGGTGACGGGCGCGGAGGCGCCGCTCACCTCACCCGCCTGGGAGGAGGTGCCCCGGCACGCCCGTCAGGTGCTGGTCTGCCGCGGCCCGCGCTGCTCGGCGCGCGGTGGGGAGCAGACGGGCGCCGCCCTCGACGACGAGCTGCGCCGGCGGGGGCTGGGCGACGACGACGTGCTCGTCACCCGGACGGGCTGCCTGTTCCCCTGCAACCGGGCGCCGGTCGTCGTGGTCCACCCCGACGACACCTGGTACGGCGCCGTGGACGCCGCCTGCGCCCGGCGCATCGTGGCCGAGCACCTCGTCGGTGGCGTCCCGGTCGCCGGACACGTGGCGAAGCGTGCCCCCAGCGCGCCGGAGTACGGCACGATGGAGCAGAATCGTCAGTCCTGACGGGCCTTTCCGGCCTCGCGGGCGTGACCGGGGAGTCGAGGGGGAGCCGTGGTCGAGGCAGTGGTGGAGCTGACGTCGTACGAGACGTTCGGGGTCAGCTGGGTGCGGCGGGTGCTGCACAAGGAGCGGATCCTGCGCACGATCGACCAGGTCCTCGGCGACCAGATCGCGCTCGGGCCGATCGGCGCGGGCCCGGGGCGGGCGTTCGCCAGCGTCAGCTTCGTGGGCCGGTTCCAGCCGACGACGGGCGAGGAGGTGCCCGGTGAGCTGCTCACCTACGCCATCGACCTGCCGATCAGCGTCGTCTTCCAGCTCGACCTGCCGCTCGACAAGCTCACCTTCAACGCCGAGGTCGTCATCCCGCTCGTGCTCGTCGTGCACACCGAGGCGCCGCTCAAGCTGCGCCTGGAGCTGCTGACGCCGACCGAGGAGCAGATCGGCCTCGAGCTCAAGACCGACACCCGTCGCGGCGCGATGCTGCGCAAGCTGGCCGGCCTCGACTCCGAGCTGCGCCGCTTCGTCCTCAAGGTGATCGACACCGAGCTGGCGAAGCCCTACGTGCAGCGGGCGACCCACCTCGACATGGAGCAGCTCATCGACCACGCGTGGCCGATGCTCACCGAGCAGTTCCTGCCGCAGGGACCCGAGGACCGGCAGGCCTGAGCGCCGCCTTCCGGGCAGGGGTACGACGCACGGGGGCCCGCAGGACGTCGTACAACCGTCCGAGGAGCGCGGTCGTGAGCGGGATCCACACCGGGATGAGCATGAAGGCGTAGACCGGGAGCAGCTGGAGCACGTCGTTCATGGCGGCGAGTCTGCTGCGCCCGCGCGGCACGCGACTCGTGCCGGGGCACAGGATCGGGCCTCCGGTTTGTGCGGAGGAACCAGGACTATCGGATGCGATGGTTGGCCGGATTTTGCGACCTTTCTCCGGTAAAGATCCCTATCTTCGAAGCGGGACTGGTCGCGCGTGGGGTGCGGCCAGGAAGAGGGAGTGTTGAGCACGGCCGGGGGGCGGATGCGCCGCCGGGCCGAGGTCTCGGCGCTCCCCTTGCCGCTTTTCGGACGGTTGCCCGCTCCGGAGGAAGAGGCGGCCGTGCGGTGGGCACGGCCGGCACAGGACCAAGTGGGGACACTGACATGAACCAGTCATCGCGGCGCACCAGCCGCACCTTCCGCCGGGCCCAGGCCCGGCGTACCGGGCTCGGGATGCGCGCCGCGCTGACCCTCCCGGTCGCAGCCGTGGTCGCCGTGACGACCTTCATCGGCCCCGGGTACGCCGACGACGCGGACGGCGGCGCGGACACGCCGACCTCCGCGGAGGTCACGGCGGACCCGCCCGCCCCGGCGCCCGAGCCCGAGCCCGCCCCGGCCCCCGAGCCGGCCCCGGCGCCCGAGCCCGAGCCGGAGCCGGCCCCGGCGCCCGAGCCGGAGCCGGCGCCCGCCCCGGAGCCCGAGCCGGCTCCGCAGGAGGAGCAGCCCGCCCAGCCGCAGGACGTCCCCGAGGACGCGACGCCGGCCGGTGACGGCGCGAAGGACGGCGCCCAGGAGGTCCGCAGCGCCCCGATCCAGGCGGCTGCCGACCCCGACCACAAGAAGGTCGTCGTCTGCAAGTACGTCGGCACGCCTCCCGGCAAGCCGCACCACATCATCGTGGTGAGCAAGAGCGCCATCAAGCAGTGGGACGAGGTGACCTTCCCCTGGACCTTCGTGGACGCGCAGGACTCGGTCGCCATCCGCTGGGCGGTCGGCAACGAGCAGCCCGGCAACGAGGAGCTCGTCAACTGTCCCGGGTTCGACCCCGGCGACCCGGCGGACCCGGTCGAGATCGACCCGCCGACCCTGGTGGCCGACGACCCGTGCGGTCCGGACAACGCGGCGTACCCGGAGGTCGAGGAGACCGAGCAGTACACCGTGACGGTCAACCCGGACGGCAGCGTGACGCTGACGGCCAAGGACGGCTTCGTCTTCCCCGACGACGAGGAGACCTACTCCTACCCGGCGCCGGTGGACAGCGGAGAGGCCTGCCCGGTCAACGAGAAGAAGGTCGTCGTCTGCAAGTACGTCTCCACCCCGGGCGGCGTGCTGGACCACATCATCATCGTCAGCGTGAACACGCTGAAGGGCTGGGACGGCGTCACCTTCCCGTGGGTCTTCCCCGACGCGCAGGACTCGGTCGCGATCCGCTTCGCCGAGGAGGGTGAGCAGGCCAAGGACGTCGACGTCGCGGAGTGCCCGCAGACCGAGACCATCGAGCCGCCGGCGCTGGAGCCCGACGACCCGTGCGGTGCCGACAACGCGGCGTACCCGGCGGTGGAGGGCACCGACCAGTACGACGTGGTGGTCAACGAGGACGGCAGCGTCACGCTGACGGCCAAGGACGGCTTCGTCTTCCCCGACGACGAGGAGACCTACACCTACCCGGCGCCGGTCGACTCGGGTGAGCCGTGCCCGGAGGTGCGTGCCCTGGTGGCCTGCGTCTACCCCGACACCGCGCGCATCGGCACCGGCGTCCCGCTCGGCACGATCACGATCGTCGACGAGCTGACCGCGATCGCCAACGGCTTCCTCGGCGTCTTCCCGTTCGACTACAGCAGCGGCGACGACACCGTGTCGGTGCTGGCCTACCTCGCCGACGGGCAGACCGCGGACGACTTCGACCCGCTCGAGATGTGCGGTGAGGTCGGCGGCATCTGCGAGGACGCCTCGACCGACCCGGACGCCGTGGACGGCGACGGGGAGCCGTGCACCCCGCCCAACGAGCCGGGTGAGCCCTCCGAGCCGACCGAGCCCGGTGAGACCGGCGGCGTCGCCGACGGTCTGCCGAACACGGGCGGTCCCGACGGGTTCCTGCTCCCGCTGGGGGCCCTCCTGGTCCTCCTGGGTGCCGGGTTGGTCATGGTGAGGCGTCCCCACTCCGCCTGACCATGGTCGGGGGCCCCTCCTCGTGAGGGGCGCCTGACAGCCCGGTCGGCTCAGGGATGGCCCTCGCTCCGGGTGTTCGCCCCGCCGCAGGCAAGCGCTACTGCGGCGGGGCGAACGACGTCCGGGGGTGGTCCCGTCGGCGCGACGTTCGCGCGGAGCCGGTCAGGCGTGGACCGGCGCGGTCTCCGCGAGCAGCTCACGCACCTGCGGGATCACCGCCGTGCCGTAGAGCTCGATGCTGCGCAGCAGCAGCGGGTGCGGCATCGGCCCGTTGCTGTACTTCAGGTCGAAGCGCTGGAGACCCAGGACCCTGGCTGTGGACGCGATCTTGCGCGCGACGGTCTCCGGCGAGCCGACGTAGAGCGAGCCCTGCTCGACCTCCGCGTCGTACTGCTCCCGGGTGACCGGGCCCCACCCGCGCTCCGCGCCGATCCGGTCGCGGTTGGCCTTGAAGTGCGGGTACAACAGCTCGCGGGCCTCCTCGTCGCTGTCCGCGACGAAGCCCGGCGAGTGCACGCCGAGGGGCAGTGGCGGCTGCTCGAGCTCGGTGAGCGCACGGCGGTAGAGGTCGGCGTACGGCGCGAAGCGGGCCGGGTCGCCGCCGATGATCGCGAGCATCAGCGGGAAGCCGTAGCGGGCGGCGCGGACCACCGACTCGGGCGATCCGCCGACGCCGATCCAGGTCGGGACGTGGCCGCGCTCGGTGCGGGGGAAGACGCTCGCGTCGCGCAGGGGTGCACGGAGCGTGCCCGCGCTCCAGCTGACCGGGTGCTCGCCCTGGAGCGCCGCCCACAGGTCGAGCTTCTCGGTGAAGAGGCGCTCGTAGTCGGCGAGGTCGTAGCCGAACAGCGGGAAGGACTCGGTGAACGAGCCGCGGCCGAGGGTGATCTCCGCACGGCCCCCGGACACCGCGTCCAAGGTGGCGAAGCGCTCGTGCACCCGGACCGGGTCGTCGGAGCTGAGCACCGTCACGGCGGTCCCCAGCAGGATCCGCTCGGTGCGGCTCGCGATCGCGGCCAGCACCATCTCCGGCGCGGACACGGCGAAGTCGTCGCGGTGGTGCTCACCGATGCCGAACGCGTCGACACCGACCCGGTCGGCCAGCTCCGCCTCCGCGACCAGGTTGCGGATCACCTGCGCGTGGGCGAGGGGCTCACCCGTCGCCGGGTCGAGGGTGACGTCGCCGAAGGTGTCGAGCCCGAACTGCAGGCCGGTCATCTCAGGCGTCGCCCGCGGAGGCCTCGGCCGCCGCCTCCACGTCGAAGTCACGCACGGCCGTGATCACCTGCTCCAGCGCCGGGCCCGGCAGGGCACCGGCCTGGGAGAAGACCAGCGTGCCCTTCTTGAACGCCATCAGCGTGGGGATCGAGGTCACCCGCGCCGCCGCCGCGAGCTGCTGCTCCTCCTCGGTGTTGACGGAGGCGAAGACGAGGTCGCCGTGCTGCTCGGCCGCCGCCTCGTAGATGGGCGCGAAGCTCCGGCACGGGCCGCACCAGGAGGCCCAGAAGTCGACGAACACGATGTCGTTGTCGAGAACCGTCTGCTCGAAGGTGCCGGCCGTCAGGTCGATGGTGGACATGACCTGCTCAACGTCCACCGGCGACGAGAGATTCCTTCATCCGGTTCAGGTCGACGTTCCCCGTCATCCCCGGCACCCGCCCGGCGTCGTCGTGCTGCCACACCGCCCACGCCCGGCGTGGCGGGCTGTCCCCCAGCCGTCGTACCCACTGCGGGTGGTCGGCGAGGTCGTCGGCGAACCCGAAGCGCTCCTCGAACTCCGGGTAGAGGTAGACGACGGTCCGCGTCCCGGTCGCCCGGTCCACCCGCCGCAGGAAGGCCCGGACCTGCTGCAGCAGCGCCTCCGGCGGGTCCGCGCAGCTGCCCTGCAGCTCCAGGTCGAGCGCGGGCGGGACCGTCGGCTTCCGGTCGCCGAGGACGGCGAGGAAGTGCGCGGCCTGCGCGGCGCCGTCGGAGCAGAGCTGGAAGTAGTGGTAGCCCGCCACGTCGATGCCCTCCCGCACCGCCCGCCGGCGGTTCGCGGCGAAGTCCGGGTCGGTGAAGGTGGTGCCCTCGGTGGCCTTGAGGTAGGCGAAGTCGATGCCGGACCGGGCGACCGCGGGCCAGTCGATGCGGCCCTGGTGGTGGGAGGCGTCGATGCCGCGGAGGTACGCCGGGGCGGGGGTCGGGCTCGGCGTCGGAGCCGTCGGGGTGGTCGGGGTGGTCGGGGTGGGACTCGGCGGGGGAGTGGCGGTCGTCGGCGGCGTGCTCGTCGGCGTGCCGCCTCCCGGGGTGTCGCTCCCCGGGGTGTCGCTCGCCGGGGTACCGCCACCGCCGCACCCGGTGAGCACGAGGGCGAGAGCGAGGGCCGCCAGCGTCCGCATGCGCCCAGCCTGTCATCCGTCGGGCATCCGGGGGTGCGGTGCTGGCGGGAGGGCGTAGGTTGCTCGCATGGGCGAGACCGCGCGGACCACCCACGTCCTGGTGGACGGGGAGAACATCGACGCCACCCTCGGCAACTCGATCCTGGGTCGCCGTCCGCGTCCTGAGGAGCGGCCGCGCTGGGAGCGGCTGCTGCAGTTCGCCGAGCGGCAGTGGGGGCAGCCGACGAACGGGCTGTTCTTCCTGGCGGCCAACTCCGAGCTGCCGATGTCCTTCGTGCAGGCGCTGATGGCGATCGGCTACCGGCCGATCCCGCTGTCGGGCGGCCCGGGGCAGAAGGTCGTCGACATCGCCATCCAGCGCACCCTCGTCGAGCTGCGCAAGCGCGAGGCGGACGTGCTGCTGGTCAGCAACGACGGGGACTTCCTGGAGCAGGTCGAGGACCTGCTCGACGGTCGCCGGATCGGGCTGGCGGGCTTCAACGAGTTCCGCAACAGTGCCTTCACCCAGTACGCCGGGCGGGGCCTGGAGTTCTTCGACCTCGAGTACGACGTGCACGCCTTCAACGAGCGGCTGCCGCGCGTGCGGATCATCCCGATCGAGGAGTTCGACCCGGCGGCCTTCCTCTGATGCGGCTGCTCGTGCTGGGCGGCACGCTGTTCCTCTCGCGCGCGGTCGCGGCCGAGGCGGCCCGCCGCGGGCACGAGGTGGTCTGCGCCAACCGCGGACGGTCGGGCTCGGTCCCGCCGGGCACCACGGCGGTGCGCTGGGACCGGGACGAGGCGGCGCCGGCGGACCTGCTCGCCGGCGGGCCGTACGACGCCGTGGTCGACGTCGCCCGGCAGCCGGAGCACGTGCGACGGGCCCTCGACGTCGTACCGGACGCGCACTGGGTGTTCGTCTCGACGGTGTCGGTCTACGCCGACGACAGCGATCCCTCGGGGCCGGGGGTGGGGCGGCTGCACGAGCCCACGGGCGAGGAGTACGGCCCGCTCAAGGTGGCGTGCGAGGAGCTCGTGCGCAGCCGCGCCGTGTCGGCGACGGTGGTGCGTCCGGGCCTGATCGTGGGTCCGGAGGACCCGAGCGGACGGTTCGCCTACTGGGCCCGCCGCGTGGGCGGGACCGGCCCGCTGCTCGGGCCGGGGGAGCCGGACAGCCTGGTGCAGGTGATCGACGTGCGCGACCTGGCCGACTGGGTCGTCACGCTGGCCGAGCAGCGGACGGAGGCGACGCTGGACGCGGTCGGTCCGGCGCTGCCGATGGCGGCGTTCGTCGCGGCGATCGCGCCGGAGGCGGAGGTGACCTGGGTGCCGGACGCCTTCCTGGTCGAGCAGGGCGTCGAGCCGTGGACGGGACCGGACAGCATCCCGGTCTGGCTCCCCCGACCGGAGTACGACGGCATGCTCGCCCACGACGCGGGCCCGGCCCTCGCCGCCGGGCTCACCGTGCGGCCCCTCGCGGAGACGGCGCGGGACACCCGGGCGTGGCTGGAGGCCGACCCGTCGGCGCGTATCGGCGGGATCACCCGCGAGCGGGAGGCCGCTCTCCTCGCCGCCCGGAGCGCCCCCTAGTCTCCTGCCGGTGCGCATCGCCACCGTCAACGTCAACGGCATCCGTGCGGCCCACCGCCGCGGCTTCGACGACTGGCTGGCGACCCGCGGCTGCGACGTGGTCACGCTGCAGGAGGTGCGCTGCCCGGAGGACGCGCTGCCCGAGGGGGCGTTCGGGGACTACCACGCGTCGTACGATCTCGGGCAGGTCGCGGGCCGCAACGGGGTCGCCGTGCTCACCCGGGTGCCGCCGGTGGCGGTGCGGACCTGGGCGGAGCCGGACCCGGAGCGGCCGTTGGCCCGGGAGCTGCGGAGGCACGCGACGGAGGGCCGGTACGTCGAGGTGGACCTCGCCGACGTCCCGCTGACCGTCGCGAGCCTGTACCTCCCCAAGGGCGGCCTGCCCGCGCACCTGCAGGACCCGCGGCGGATGCGGGAGGCGCCCGACGGCGGGGCGAAGTACGACCGCAAGATGCGCTTCCTGGCGGGCTTCGCCCGGCACCTCGCCGCGGCGCGACGCCGTGCGGCCGGCGCGGGGCGGGAGTTCCTGCTGACCGGCGACCTCAACGTCGCCCACACCCGGCTCGACGTGGCGAACTGGCGGCGCAGCAACCAGGTCGAGGGCTTCCTGCCGGAGGAGCGGGCCTGGCTGGACGCCCAGCTCACGCCGCGGACGCTGGTCGACGTGGTCCGCCGGCTGCACCCCGACACGGAGGGCCCCTACTCCTGGTGGAGCTGGCTGGGCCAGGCCTACGCGAAGGACGCGGGCTGGCGCATCGACTATCACCTGGCCACCCCCCGCCTGGCGCGCGCCGCCCGGTCGGCGGTCGTGGACCGGGAGCATCGCGGGGTGCGGCTCAGCGACCACGCGCCGGTCGTCGTGGACTACGACCCGTTCCCGGCTGCGGGCGCGGCGGGCCGCTAGGCGCCGGTGCGGGTCGCGAGCTCGCGGGCCGCGGCGGCGAGCGCCTTGCGGGTCAGCTCCTCCTCGACCGTGCCCTCGAAGAACACCGCGGACAGGGCCAGGTCGGGGTCACCGCGCCAGGCCAGGGCGAGGCCCGTCGTCCCGGCGCGGAGCTCGCCGGTGGTGCGGACGACGGCCGGCGGGTCCTGGGCGCGGGCCGCGGCGACCTCGGGCCGCTCCCCGTCGCGGGGCGGGTCGAGGGCGAGCAGGGCGACCGAGGCCGCACCGCGGCCGAGCGGGCCGGCGGCGCCCTCGCGCAGGGAGATGGACGGCCCATCGCCCGGCGGCAGCACGCACAGGGCGACGACCTCCTGGTCGCGGTCGCGGACCGAGAGCACGGCGGTGGCGCCGGTGGCCTGGGCGAGCGTCGCCAGTGCCGGGCGGGCGAACTCGACCAGCGCCTGGCGCTCGCGGGGCATCAGCCGCAGCAGACCGAGCCCCGCGCGGTAGCCCTGGCCGGACTGCACGACCATGCCGCGGTCCTCGAGGGTGCGCAGGAGACGGTAGGCGATGGAGCGGTTGAGTCCGGACCGGCGGGCGACCTCGGTGACCGACACGGGGTGCTCGGCGGCCACGACGACCGCCAGCACGTCGAGCCCGCGCGCGAAGGTCTGCGCCCCTGCCTCGGTGCGCCGTCCGCCGTCCTGCTCGGTGACCACGCCCGCCAACCTACCCGCGTCTCAGCCGACGCGGTGCTCTCCGGCGACCGGGACGACCGAGACGGCCACGAGCGGGAAGACGGCTGCGAGGGCGAAGGTCGCCCCGTAGCTCCCGGCGGTGATGGCGAGCCCGGCCACGGGCGGGACCGCGACCGCGGCGAGGTGCTGGGCGGTGTTCTGCAGCCCGAGCGCCCGGCCCGACCAGAACGGCCCGGCCCGCTCCGCGACGGCGGTGAAGGCGAGTCCGTTGTCGGCGACCGTGATGGCGGAGGCGAGCACCAGCAGCGTCACCGCGAGGGCGGTCAGCGGGCCCGAGCCGTCCGCGGCGAGCGCCACGACACCCAGCAGCACCATCGCCGCCGCCGCGACGAGCGCGACCGCGCGCATCGGCCGCATCCGGCTGCCGACCCGGTCCGAGACCCACCCGGCGCCGATCCGGGCCGCCGCACCGGCCACCTGGGTGCCGGCCACGACGCCGCCGGCCACGCCGGGGGACCAGCCGAGGTCCTCGACCAGCCAGGTCAGCCCGTAGGTCCACACCAGGAACTGCGGGACCACCAGCAGCACCGACGCGCCGTGCACCCGCGGCAGGAAGCGGTCCGCGCGGTAGGGGTTGACGACGTGGGCGGCCTCCGCGCGGTCCGGGCGCGGCGGGTCGAGCACGACCAGGCCGACCAGGACCGCGCTCAGCGCGGCCGCGGCGGTCGGCACCCACAGCGCCGGACCGATGCCGTGGTGGTGGGCCAGCACCGCGACCGTCGCCGCGGCCAGGCCCACGCCGAGCGGCTGCCCGGTCTGCCGGATGCCCATCGCCAGGCCCCGCCGCTCGGGCGGGAACCAGCCGACGACGACCCGTCCGGAGGCGGAGTTCGTCGCGGCGGCGCCGACGCCGGCGACGCACAGGGCCGCCGCCATCGGCCAGGGCTCGCCCGCCAGTGCGGCGACCGCGCCGCCGCCGGCGGTCACCGCCAGTCCGCTGAGCAGGGCGAACCGCTCACCCCGGCGGTCGACCACGATCCCCCAGAGCACCAGCGTGGTCATCATGCCCGCCATCGAGGCCGCGGCGACCAGGCCCGCCTCGGCGAGGCTCATGCCGTGGCCGCCCTCGGCCACCGGACGGTGCAGCTCGGGGATCAGGAAGGACGGCGCGGCCACCATCGCGGCGGAGGACGCCTGCGCCGTCGTACCGACGGCCAGCATCGCCCACCGGCGAGCGACCGAGACGGTGCGGGGAGGCATGCCCCCAGTAGAGCAGATCTGTCCAGGAAACGAGACGATTCAGTCTGTCATACGGACGAGTGCTCGCACTGACGGGCGCGGACGTCCCTGTCGGAGCAGAAGCCCGAGCCGTCCGCCTTCAGGCACAGCAGGCCCACCAGCCGGTCGTCGCCGGTGATGACGGCGAGCCGCCGGGTGCCGGTACGCCGCATCCAGCCCGCCGCCTCGTCGAGCGGCACGCTCGGCGCGGTGACCCGCCCGGCCGTCGTCCCGTGCCGCCGAGCGGGACCCGCCCCGGCGCCGGCGAGGTCGGCCCGGGTCAGCGTGGTCGCGAGCCGGTCGCCACGGGTGAGCAGCAGCAGGTGCACCTTCGGGTCGGCGACCCGCGCGCTCACAGCGCCTCGACCCGCGCCGGGACGTGCTTGTGCCACGGCGTCCCCCAGAACCGGTCCCGGCGGCTGTTGGTCGTCAGCTGGTTGAGCGGTACGCCGACCACGCTCTCCCCGTCCTCGCCGGGGTAGTCGACCCCCAGGCCGTTCGGCAGCGAGACGTGCCCGGCCTGCATGATGTCGGTGACCTCGACCAGCGTCTCGGCGGTGCCGCTCTCGGTCACCACCCGGGCCCGGCCGCCGTCGGCGAGGCCCAGCGCCTCGGCGTCGGCGGGGGAGATGCGCAGGGCGCCCTCGGCGTCACGGCGGCGCCACTCGGGGTTGCGGATGATGACGTTCGCGGTGAACGAGCGCCGCTCACCGGCCGAGAGCACGAGCGGGAACTCCGCGCTGGTGTGCGCCACCGGCGCCGCCAGCACCGCGGTGATCTCCTCCAGCAGCTCGGGCACGACCAGGTGGAAGCGGCCGTCCTCGTGGCGGACGTAGCCCCACGCGTCGTCGTACGCGTCAACGGTGAAGGTGACCCCCTCCCGGTGCTCCAGGATCGCCTCGAAGAGCGCTTGGCCCTTGCGGAAACCGGCACCGTCGAAGCCCGCGCGGGCCAGGCCCTCCGGGTGCGCGATCGCCGCGATCTGCGCCAGGCCCCAGACCGTCGCGGCCGCCTCGTTGCCCGCCCCGAGGGTGGGTCCGAGCGTGCGGTGCAGGAGGTACGGCGTGAGTCCCCGCAGCTCCGGACGGGCCTGCAGGCTCGCGAAGAACGCCAGCGCGTAGGCCTCCGGACCGATCCGCGCCGCCGCGCCGAGCTGGTCGAGCAGCCCGGGCTCGACGGCCCCGAGCCGGTCGAGCACGGCCGCGTAGATCTCCGCCTCCGGCCTCGTGCCCGGCAGCGGGGACATCAGCGGCGCGCGCAGCTGGAAGGCGTTGTGCGGGAAGTGCAGCGTGAAGAGGGAGGCCTCCCACTTCTCGAACTGGCTGGCGGCCGGCAGCACGTAATCCGCGCAGCGCGCGGTCTCCGTCATCGCGACGTCGATCACCACGCTGAGCTCGAGCTGCTCGAAGGCGCGGCGCAGGCGGTCGGACTCGGGCAGCGAGTGCACCGGGTTCGACGCCTCGACCCACACCGCGCGCACCCGGTCGGGGTGGTCGCCGAGGATCTCGTCGGCCAGCGCGGAGGCGGGCATCAGTCCACCGATCACCCGCGCACCGCTCACCGGCGTGGTCTCCGGCGCCGCGTGGCACATCCCGACCCGGGCGGAGATGTCGGCCGCGATCGGCACCGCGGTCGCCTCGAAGAAGGCGTCCAGCATCCCGGTCGCGACGGTGGTCGCGGCCTTCGCGGTCCCGGGGCGCCGGGCCGCGAGCGCGAGCCCGTGCCGCATCGCTCCGGAGCCGAGGCTCATCGCGGCGAGACCGACCGAGCGTCGTACCCGCTGACGGGCGAGGCGCCGGTGCCGGTCGACGGGGTACCAGTGGCCGGCGATCGGGAAGAGCCACGAGTGCATGTGCATCCCGCCGGGCGTGGCGTAGCTGCCGCGCAGGATCCACAGCATCTTCTGCAGGTACGACACCACGGTGCTGTTGGGGGCCATCTGCACCCCGAGGTCCTCGTACGTCGCCACGCTCTCCGCGTCCGCGATCCGCCGTGCCGCGGCGCGGATCAGGTCCTCCTCGACGCCGCAGGCGGCGGCGCAGGCGGGGATGTCGATCGCCTGGAAGTGGGCCAGCACGGTCTCGGCGCCGACGGTGTGCGCGGCCAGCCACGCGTGCGCGACGAGGTCCTCCTGGACCAGGGTCGCGACCATCCCAGCGAGGCACCACGCGTCGGTGCCGGGACGCACCTGGAGGTGGAAGTCGGCGAGCTCGGCGGTCTCCGAGCGGCGCGGGTCGATGACGACCATCGAGCGCCTCGGGTCGCGGGCCAGCTCACGCAGGGTGGGCCGCGAGCGGGCGACGCCGTGCGACTGCCAGGGGTTCTTGCCGACGAAGACGGCGACCTCGCTGCGCTCGAAGTCGCCCGCGGTGTGGCTGCCGTAGAGGAGCTCGTCGACCCATGCCTCGCCGGTCTTCTCCTGCGCCAGGGCGTTGGAGTAGAGCGTGACGCCGAGGGCGTTCATCAGCGCGCGGCCGTGGGCCCCGCCCAGGTGGTTGCCCTGGCCGCCGCCGCCGTAGAACGCGATCCGCTCGCCGCCGTGCTCGGCCTCGACGGCCCGCAGCCGGGCCGCGATCTCGTCCAGCGCGGTCTCCCAGTCGATCGGCTCGTAGCTGCCGTCGGGCCGGCGCCGCATCGGGGTGTCCAGCCGGTGCCGCCCGTTCTGGTAGTAGTCCAGGCGCAGCGGCTTCTCGCAGGTGTAGCCCTGCGACTCGGGGTGCTGCTTGTCGCCGCGGATCTTCGCCAGGCGTCGCCCGTCAAGGGCGACCTCCAGCCCGCAGTTGCACTCGCACAGGATGCAGGCGGTCTTCTGCCAGGCCGGGGCGTCGTCGGTCGCCGTCATGGTCCGACCCTCGGTTATGCAACATGTCATAGTCAAGAGAGGCGGTACGGTGATCCCGATCTCAGACGTTCCCGAGGAGGTGGTCCCGGTGGCGCGCGGCACGCGGCAACGGATGCTCGACAGCGCGGTGGAGCTGCTCCGCGAGGGAGGCACGGGCGCGGTCACCCTCGACGCCGTGCTGAGCCGCAGCGACGCCCCCCGCGGGTCCGTCTACCACCACTTCCCCGGCGGCCGGAACCAGCTGCTGCTCGAGGCCGGCGAGCAGGGGGCCGACTTCATCGGCGCCCTGATCGAGAGCGTCGACGGCGGACCCGGCGACCTGCTCGACCTCTTCCTGGAGTTCTGGCGCACGGCCCTGGTCGAGAGCGACTACGCGGCCGGCTGCCCAGTCGCCGCGCTCGCGCTCAGCCCCGGCTCGTCCGAGACCGCCGAGGTCGCCCGCCGCGCCTTCGCCCGCTGGACCGACGCCGTCGCGCGCCTGCTCGTCGCCGACGGCCGTGACCCCGAGGAGGCAGGCTCGCTCGCCTCCGCCGCCGTCGCCGCGGTGGAGGGCGCCATCCTGCTCGCCCGCACGCACCGCTCCACCCGGCCGCTCGACGACGTCGCGCGGGTGCTGCGGGCCCACCTCGCGAGCTGAGTGCCCCGCTCCGCTGCCCTGATCAGTCGCCGCTCGGCACGATCGCCGAGATCACCGTCCCGTCGGCGCGCTGGATCCCGGCCGGGTACGGCGGCTCGCCGTCCAGGCGCGGCCCCTGGTGCTCCAACGGGTGCACCACCGGCGCGCCCGGGGCGACCTTGACCGGCTCGCCGCGCACGGCGAGGGTGACCGGCCCGGAGCCCTGCTCGACGTACAGCTCGAGCTCGGCGGGGCGCACCGTCACGCGCACGCGGGTGCCGTGCAGGGTGAGCCGGTAGGTCAGCGAGGTCCAGCCGTCGGGCAGCCGCGGGTCGATCTGCCACTGCTGGTCGCCCGCGCCCGAGCCGATGTCGCGGAACCCGCCGAAGCCGCCGACGAGCGCGCTCCACACGCCGCCGGTGGAGGCGACGTGGATGCCGTCGGCGGTGTTGTTGTGGCGGTCGGCGAGGTCGACGAAGAGGGCGGCGACGAAGTAGCGCAGCGCCAGGTCGTGGTAGCCCACCTCGGCGGCCATGATCGACTGCACGACCGCCGACAGCGTGGAGTCACCGGTAGTGATCGGGTCGTAGTAGTCGAAGTCGGCCTTCTTCTGCTCGGGCGTGAACTCCTCGCCCTGCAGGAAGAGCGCCAGCACGACGTCGGCCTGCTTGAGCACCTGGAAGCGGTAGATCACCAGCGGGTGGTAGTTCAGCAGCAGCGGCCGCTTGTCGAGCGGGGTGTTCTCCAGGTCCCACATCTCGCGCTCGAGGAAGTGCGCGTCCTGCGGGTGGATGCCGAGGAACTCGTCGTAGGGGATGTACATCCCCTGGGCGCACTCCGCCCACTCGCCGGGCTCCTCCTCGGTCAGCCCGGTACGACGCACCAACCCCTCGTAGGCCGTCGGGTCGTCGCGCTGCAGCTCCCACACCGCACGGGCGGCACGGCGCAGGTTGAAGCGGGCGAGGACGTTCGTGTACAGGTTGTCGTTCACGACGGTGGTGTACTCGTCGGGCCCGGTGACGCCGTGGATGTGGAAGGTGCGCTTGGACTCGTCGCGCCAGAACCCGAGGTCGGCCCACAGCCGCGCGGTCTCCACGAAGATGTCGACCGCCTCGCGGGCCAGGAACTCCTCGTCGCCGGTGGCGCCGACGTACTGGCTGAGGGCGTAGGCGATGTCCGCGTCGATGTGGTACTGCGCGGTGCCGGCCGCGTAGTACGCCGACGCCTCGTGGCCGTTGATCGTGCGCCACGGGAACAGGGCGCCCTTCTGCGACAGCTCACGCGCCCGGTGGCGGGCGTTGCCGAGCAGGTTGGAGCGGAAGCGCAGCGCGTTCCGGGCCGCCCACGGCATGGTGTAGGTCAGGAACGGCATCACGTAGATCTCGGTGTCCCAGAAGTAGTGGCCGCCGTAGCCGGAGCCGCTCACGCCCTTCGCCGCGATGCCCTGGCCCTCCGCGCGCGCCGAGGCCTGGAGGATCGAGAAGAGGTTCCACCGCACGGCCTGCTGCAGCTCGGGCTGGCCGGGGATCTCCACGTCCGCACGGGCCCAGAAGTCGCTCAGCCAGGCCTCCTGCGCGGCGTACTGCTGCGCGACGCCCTCCTCGTGGGTGCGGTCCAGGGTCCGCTCGCAGCGGTCGATCAGCTCCCGCGGCGGCACGGTCTGCGCGGTGTGGAAGGCGACCAGCTTCGTCAGCCGCACCGGCACGTCCGGCTCCGCGGCGATCCGGTAGATCACCTTGGCCATGTCGTCCTCGGCGTGCACCTCCATGGAGTACGCCGCCTCGGTCTCCAGGGTGTGGTCGGCGACCACACCCAGGGTCATCCCGCTCTCCGCGGTGCGGTAGCCGAGCTTGATCCGCCCGGTCTCCGGGTCGGCGTCGTGCAGTCGCGGGACCAGCACCCGGCGGTTGAACATCTCCGCCTTGCGCGGGTCCGCGCCCTCCTCGGCGCTGTCGGAGCCGTTGGGCTCCTCGCGCTCCTGGTCCTGGCGGTTGATGAGCTGGGAGGAGATCGCCAGCGAGGCACGCTGGTCGAGCAGGGTCACCTCGAAGGTGAGCACGGCGAGGTGGCGCTGCTCCAGCGGCACCATCCGGGTGCTGCGGATCCGCACCCGCTTGCCGCCGGGCGTGCGCCAGAGCAGGTCGCGCGACAGGACGCCGGTGCGGAAGTCCAGGGCGCGCTCGTACTCGATGAGGTCGGCCACCGACACCTGCAGCGGCTCGTCGTCGACGTAGAGCCGGATCACCTTGGGGTCCGGCACGTTGACGATCGTCTGCCCGATCCGCGCGAAGCCGTAGGCCTCCTCGGCGTGGGAGATCGGCCAGGTCTCGTGGAAGCCGTTGATGAACGTGCCGTCGACGTGGGCGTCGCGGCTCTCGGAGTAGTTGCCGCGCAGTCCGAGGTAGCCGTTGCCGACGGTGAACAGCGACTCGGTCGTGCCCAGGTCGTGCTTGTCGAAGCGGGTCTCGACCAGGCGCCACTCGTCGGCGGGGAAGCGGGAGCGGTCGAGGGGGTCGGTGAGCGGCGGTGCCTTGTGGGACGGGCCGTCGAACGCGTTCATGCCTGCTCTCCCACCAGCTCGGCGAGGTCCTGGACGACGACGTCCGCCCCGGCGGCGCGCAGCGCGTCGGCGCCTGCACCGCGATCCACCCCGATCACCAGGCCGAAGTCGCCGGCCCGGCCGGCGGCCACGCCGCTCGTCGCGTCCTCCAGCACGACCGCCCTGTCGTCCGCGGCGCCGAGCACCTCGGCGGCGTGCGCGAAGGTGTCCGGGGCCGGCTTGCCCGCCAGCCCCAGCTCGGCGGCCAGGCCGCCGTGCATCACGAAGTCGAAGTAGCGGGTCAGCCCCGCCGCCTCCAGCACCGCGGGCGCGTTGCGGGAGGAGGAGACCACCGCCAGGCGCTTGCCGCCGGCGTGCAGCTCCTCGATCAGCCGGACCGAGCCGGGGTACGGCTGCACGCCGTCCTTGCTCAGGATCTCGTTGAACGCCTCGTTCTTGCGGTTGCCCAGCCCGGCCACCGTCTCCGCCGTCGGCGGGTCGTCCGGGGTGCCCTCCGGCAGGGTGATCCCGCGGGAGGCGAGGAAGGAGCGGACGCCGTCGTAGCGGGGCTTGCCGTCGACGTAGTCGAAGTAGTCCTGGTCGGTGTAGGGCGGCGCGTCCGCCGAGCGCGCCTTCAAGAAGGCGTCGAACATCGCCGCCCAGGCGTGCATGTGCACCTCCGCGGTCGGCGTCACGACGCCGTCCAGGTCGAAGAGGACGGCGTCGTAGAGGTTCCAGTCGACAGGGGTCTCAGCCACGCGCACAGGCTAGCCCGGCGGCTGAGTGGCGGGCGTCACCCGGATCTCCGGGGTCGATCAGGGTCGTCCCGGATCTGTCCGGGCGTGTCTTCTGGTGGAATAGCGCCATGCGCATCCCCCTCCTCGACACCGTGAAGCAGCGCGCTGGTGTCTGGCTCCTCAACCGGACGATGCGCAACGGCATCGACCTGCGCAAGCTCCGGTTCCTGCCGTCCGCCGTGACCCTGCCCCTCAAGCGGGACGGGCTCGACCCGCTGCCCCAGATGATGGAGGTGCAGGCCGAGCAGCCGGTCAAGAAGCTCGCCGACCTGTTCGGCAAGGGCGTGTGGCTGGTCAGCGGGTACGACGAGTCGCGCGAGGTGCTCGCCGGCGGCGCCGAGGTGTGGTCCAACGACCTCGGTCAGTTCGTCTCCCAGGAGGGCCGCTCGGACGAGGAGCAGATCGGCGGGCTCGGCATGACCGACCCGCCCCTGCACACCGCCCTGCGCCGCTACCTCACCCCCGAGTTCACGATGCGCCGCCTCGCCCGCCTGCAGCCCGGCATCGAGTCGATCGTGAAGCAGCGTCTCGACGCGATGGCCGCCGCCGGCGCCTCCGGCAAGCCGGTCGACATGGTGCAGGAGTTCGCGTTCGCCGTACCGTTCGACGTCATCTGCGACCTGCTCGGGCTGCCCGTCGACGACCGGGCCCGCTTCCTCGAGCTCGGCGTCGCGCGCTTCGACCTCACCGAGGGTGGTGCCGGTGCGTTCGGCGCGGCCGCCCACACCCGTGAGTTCCTCATCAACGCCGTGCGCGAGCAGCGGTCGAACCCCGGCGACGGGCTCATCGGTGCGCTGCTGAAGGAGCACGGCGACGAGCTCGACGACGTCACCCTCGGCGGCATCGCCGACGGCGTCTTCCTCGGTGGCTACGAGACCTCGGCCTCGATGCTCGCCCTCGGCGCCTACCTCATCGCCACCACCCCGAAGGCCGGCGAGATGCTCCGCTCGGAGGACGCCGAGCAGGTCAACCAGGTCGTCGAGGAGCTGCTGCGCCACCTGTGCGTCGTCCAGCTCGCCTTCCTGCGCTTCGCGAAGACCGACGTCGAGGTCGGGGGCGTGCTCATCAAGGAGGGCGACGCCGTCGGCGTCTCGCTGCTCGCGGCCAACCGCGACCCGGTCCTGGGCGAGGACCTCGGGACCTTCGACCCGACCCGTGAGCCCACCCGCCACCTCGCGTTCGGGTGGGGCATGCACCGCTGCGTGGGCGCCGAGCTCGCCCGGATGGAGCTGCGCACCGCGCTGCAGATGCTCGCGGAGCGCTTCCCGGACCTCGCCATGGCCGCCGACATCGCCGACCTCGACTTCCGCAAGCTGTCCGCGGTGTACGGCGTCGAGGCGCTCCCCGTGCTGCTCGACGGGAACCGGGCGACCGTCCCCGCCTGACCCCGCGAGATTCCCTGCGCTCGGCCCGCACGGGATGCGTGCCGAGCGCAGGGATCCCGTCCGGCCGAACGGTTGCGCTCCGTGGCTACTTGCTGGTCGTCAGCCGGTACTGCCGCACGGCCAGCGGCGCGAAGACCGCGATGATCCCGACGACCCAGATCAGCGTGTAGGCGACCGGGTGCTGCAGGGACCAGGCGTCCGAGCCGGGGCCGACCCCGGTGTTGCCGAACAGGTCGCGGCTGGCCTGGGTGACCGCGGAGACCGGGTTCCACTCGACCACCGGCTTGAGCACGCTGTTGAACGACTCGGTCGGCACGAACGCGTTGGAGACGAAGGTCAGCGGCATGATGACGATGAACGACGCGTTGTTGATGACCTCGACGCTCGGCACCATCAGCCCGACCCACGCCATCACCCAGCTGATCGCGTAGCCGAAGACGAGCAGCAGCGCGAAGCCGGCGATCGCGTCGAGGAAGCCCTCGCGGATGCGCCAGCCGACCAGCAGGCCGGTGAGGGCCATGATGATGAGCGAGAGCACGTTGTAGACGACGTCGGAGGACGTCCGCCCCACGAGGACGGCGGAGTTCGACATCGGCAGCGAGCGGAACCGGTCGATGATCCCCTTCTGCATGTCCTCGGCCAGTCCGGCTCCGGTGAAGGTCGCGCCGAAGACGATGGTCTGGCCGAAGATGCCGGCGATCAGCCACTCGCGGTAGTTGACGCCCGGCGTCTCGATGGCGCCGCCGAAGACGAACGCGAAGAGCAGCACGAACATGATCGGGCTGACGAGGACGAAGACCAGGATCTCCGGCACCCGCACGATCTTGACGAGGTTGCGCTGGGCGACCACCCAGCCGTCGCTGGCTGCCTGGGTCAGGGTGCTCACTGGTCGGCCTCCGTGCTGTCGTGTCCGGTCAGGGTGAGGAAGACGTCGTCGAGGGTGGGCCGGCGCAGGCCGACGTCGAGGACCTTCACGGCCTCGCGCTCGAAGCCCTGCAGCACGCGCAGCAGGTCGCCGGCGGCCTCCTCGCCGACGGACGCCGCCAGGTCGCGGCCGCCGCCGGAGACCTGGACCTCGCCGACGGCGATCTCGTTGAGGACGCGGGTGGCGGCCTCGCTGTCGGCGGGACTCACCAGCACGACCTCGATCCGCTGGCCGCCGGTCTGCGCCTTGAGCTCGTCGGCGGTGCCGTGGGCGATCTCGCGACCGTGGTCGATGACGACGATGTCGTCGGCGAGGACGTCGGCCTCCTCGAGGTACTGCGTCGTCAGCAGCAGCGTGGCGCCGTCGCCGACCAGCTCGCGGATGACGTCCCACATCAGCTGGCGGCTGCGCGGGTCGAGCCCCGTCGTCGGCTCGTCGAGCACGATCACCGGCGGCGCGGCGACCAGGGCACCGGCCAGGTCGAGGCGCCGGCGCTGGCCGCCGGAGTAGGTCTTCGTCGGGCGGCTCGCGAACTCGGTGAGGTCGAAGCGCTCCAGCAGCTCCTGCGCGCGGGCCCGGGCCCGCTGCCGGCCGAGGTGGTAGAGCCGGCCGATCATCACGAGGTTCTCGTACGCCGTCAGGTGCTCGTCGACGGCGGCGTACTGCCCCGACAGGCCGATCTTCGCCTTGGCGCCCGCGGGGTCGGCCAGGACGTCGACGCCCGCGACCCGTGCGGAGCCGGCGTCCGGCTTGAGCAGGGTGGTCAGGCAGCGCACGGCGGTGGTCTTGCCCGCGCCGTTGGGGCCGAGGAGGGCGAGCACCTTGCCCTCCGGGACCGCCAGGTCGAGACCGGCGAGGGCCTCGACGTCCTTGTAGCGCTTGACCAGTCCGGTCGCGCTGATCATCGGTTCGCTCATGGGCATGACGCTAGAGACCGGCGCCGACATCGGGACTCATCGGTGCGCGGACGGGTACTGACTGAGGCAAGGCTCGCTTTCCTGGAATCATTCAAGAAAGCCTGGCAAGGTGGAGGCCATCGGCCCCACCGGGCTGGCATCCGTGACAGCAAGCGAAGGGAGCACCACCCCATGACGACCACCGCGACGCGCCACCGCAGCGAGAAGCACGTCTCGCACCCCGCCTTCCGCGCCGACGAGCAGTTCGCCGGCCACCTCCAGCAGCTGCTGGTCGACCTCAACGACCTCGCCCTGCAGGGCAAGCAGGCCCACTGGAACATCGTGGGCCCGAACTTCCGCGACCTGCACCTGCAGCTCGACGAGATCATCGACGCCGCCCGCGCGTTCGGTGACGACGTCGCCGAGCGGATGCGGGCCGTGTACGCCGTCCCGGACGGCACCTCGGCGCGGATCGCCGCGCAGAGCAGCCTGCCCGCGTTCCCGCTGGGGGAGATCCTCACCGGCGACGCGATCGACGCGATCGTCGCCTCGGTCTACGCCGTCGCGGCCACCGCGCGCCGCATCCACGACGACATCGACGCCGCGGACCCGACCACGGCGGACCTGCTCCACACGATCCTCGAGCGGCTCGAGCAGCTCGCCTGGCTGACCGACGCCGAGCGCCGGACGCCCGGTGCCTCGGTGCCGGAGGCCGTCCAGGCCTGAGCCGCCGCTAGACAGATCGGCCGATATGTCTCACGCTAGGGACATGTCGGCCGATCTGTCTTTGCCGCCGGTCTACCGCCCCGGCGGCGGCGAGGCGTGGCGCGACCCCTGGGCGTCGTACGCCGCCCTGCGCGACCACGACCCCGTCCACCACGTCGCCGCCGGCGACCACTGGGTGCTCTCCCGGCACGCCGATGTGCTCGCGGCCGCCGTCGACACCGCGACCTACTCCAGCGCGCGCGGCCTGACCGTCGCCTACGACGAGCTCGAGCGGATCGGGCTCGCCGACAACCCGCCGTTCGTGATGACCGACCCACCGGTGCACACGGCCTTCCGCAAGCTGGTCGCGCGCGGCTTCACCCCGCGCCAGGTCGGCGAGCTGGAGCCGGTGGTGCGCTCGTTCGCCGCGGAGCGGCTGGAGCGGCTGCGAGCCGCCGGGGGCGGTGACGTCGTCGCCGAGCTGTTCAAGCCGCTGCCCAGCCTCGTGGTCGGGCACTACCTCGGCGTGCCCGAGGAGGACCGGTCCCGCTTCGACGACTGGAGCACCGCCATCGTCGCCGCGAACGCCGAGGGCGCCGCGGAGGCCGCCGGTGCCACCGCCGAGCTGATGGCCTACTTCGCCGCGCTCGTCGAGCGCCGCCGCCGCGCGCCCGGCGAGGACACCGTCTCCCAGCTGGTCCGGGCGGGCGTCGCGGACGACGACGCCGGTCTGCTGTCGGTACTGGCGTTCGTCTTCACCATGGTCGCCGGTGGCAACGACACCACCACCGGCGCCCTGGGTGGCGCGGTCCAGCTGCTCGCCGAGCGCCCCGACCAGCGGGCCCTGCTGGTTGCGGACCCCGCGCTCGTGCCGGACGCGGTGGAGGAGGTGCTGCGCCTCACCTCGCCCGTCCAGGCGCTGGCCCGCAGCACGACCCGCGCGGTGACGCTGCACGGGCGCACCATCCCGACGGGCTGCAAGGTCCTCCTGCTCTACGCCGCCGGCAACCGCGACCCCCGGCGGTACGGCCCCGACGCCGAGCGGCTCGACGTACGCCGCCGGCCCACCCAGATCCTCACCTTCAGCCAGGGCCACCACCACTGCCTCGGCGCCGCCGCCGCGCGGCTGCAGATCCGGGTCACCCTCGAGGAGCTGGTGCGGCGCGTCCCGGAGTTCGCGGTGGACCCGGACGCGGTGACCTGGGCACCCGGCGCCTACGTACGACGCCCGCTGAGCGTCCCGCTGGAGGTCCGGTGACCTGGGTCGACCGCCGCGCCCCGGCCGTCGAGCGGATCCTCGATGCCGCCGGCGGCCTGTTCGCCGAGTCCGGTGTCGAGGCGGTCTCGATGGCCCAGATCGCCGCAGGTGCGGGGTGTTCGCGCGCGACCCTCTACCGCTACTTCCCCGACCGGCCCGCCCTGCAGCTCGCCTTCGTGCAGCGCGAGGCCGTGCGGGTCGGCGCCCTCGTCGCGGCGGAGCGCCCGTCCGGCCTGGTCGACGCGGTGCTCGCCGCGCTGCGGCACGTGCGCGCGAACCCCGCCCTGCTCGCGTGGTTCGGCGACCGCGACGCTGCCCACACCGCCGACCTGGCGCAGGGCTCGGAGGTCGTCGAGGCGATCGGGTTGAGCAGCGTGACCGACGCTGACAGCGCGCGCTGGCTGGTGCGGGTGATCGTCTCGCTGCTCACCGTCCCCGGTGGTGACGAGGCCGAGGAGCGGCGACTGCTGGAGCGGTTCGTGGCTCCGGTGGTGACCCCGCGTACGGTCGGAGCATGACCCCCGCCGATCTCCTCACCGATGCGCTCGACCGCGTGCGCGAGAGCGTCGCCTCCGTCCTCGACGGCGCCTCCGACGACCTGCTCGTGCAGCGCCCCGGGCCCGACGCCAACTCGATCGCCTGGCTGGTGTGGCACCTCACCCGCGTCCTCGACGACCACGTGTCCGACGTCGCGGGGACCGAGCAGGTGTGGACCGCCGGAGGGTACGCCGAGCGCTTCGACCTCCCGTTCGACACCGCCGACATCGGCTACGGCCAGACGAGCGAGCAGGTCGGCCAGGTGCGCGCGTCCGCCGCGCTGCTGGCGGACTACTACGACGCGGCCCACGCCCAGGCGCTCGGCTTCGTGGGTGCAGTGACGCCCGAGAGCCTCGACCGGGTCTCGACGAGCGCTGGGACCCGCCGGTGACGCTGGGGGTGCGGCTGGTCAGCGTGGTCAACGACTGCACGCAGCACGTGGGCCAGGCGGCGTACCTGCGCGGGCTGCTCAGCCCAGCTTCGGCAGGAGCCTGAGCAGGGTCCTGCGCTCGGCGGCGGTGAGCGGGGCCAGCACCGCCTCCTGGACGTCGTCGAGGACGCGGTCGAGCTCGTCGAGCCGTCTCCTCCCCCGAGCGGTGAGGGTGACGACGTTGCGCCGGCGGTCCGTCGGGTGCGGCGCGCGGCCCGCGAGCCCGCCGCTCACGAGCTCGTCGAGAGTGGTGACGACGTCGCTGCGGTCGATGCCCGTCGCCCGGCCGAGATCGGCCTGGCTGGCGGGGCCGTTCTCCTCGAGCGCGGCGAGCACCCGGTAGTGGTACCCGCGGAGGCCCTCCTCCGCGAGAGCGGCGTGGAGCAGGGACTGGGCGCGGAGGTGGGCCCGACCGAGGAGCCAGGTCGGGCGGCTGGCGACCCGCTGCGGTGCTGTCACTCCGGCGATCCTAGAGAAGATCGTTGGGGATACCAACGGTCATGACCTATCGTTGGTCGCACCAACAATCAAGGAGTCGTCATGTCCCTTCCCCTCGGACCCCAGCTGATCGGACAGGTGGAGAAGTCGCTGAACGCCCTCCTGGAGCGGCACATCGCGGGGCGGCTCAGCGAGCGTGAGTGGGTGACGCTGCGACTCGCCGCGTCCGCCGACGGCACGCGTCCGCTGGCGCAGCAGGTCGCCGACCGCGCCCGCTTCGGCGACGCGGCCGAGCTCGTCACCGGTCTCCGGGACCGCGGCCTCCTGGCCGGCGACGCGATCTCGCCGGCGGGCGACACCCTGGTCGCCGACGTGCGCGCGGCGATCGACGCCGAGGTGGGGCCGGTCTGGGAGGGCCTCGACGCCGACGAGGTGGCCGCGGCCGAGCGGGTCCTCAACGAGGTGCTGCACCGGGCGCGGGCGCTCCTGGTCTGACTCAGACCAGGGCGCGCACGATCTCACCCGCCGGCCGGTCCCGCGCCGCCCGCCAACCCGTCCCCGCCCACAGGTGCAGCCGATGCGGGTCGCCCGCGGCCGCCGCGGCCCGGCGCAGGTCGCGGGTCAGGTGGTGCAGCTCCGGATAGCCGTACGGCGCCGACGCGCCGTGCCGATCGACGAACCCGTTGCGCAGGGCCCGTGCCGGCCGCCCGGTGAAGGCGTGGGTCACCACGGTCTCGGTGAACGCCGGGTCCGCGAGCGCGGCGCGGTGGGTGGGCGTCGTACCGGCCTCGGTGGCGCGGAGCAGCAGCGTGCCGACGGCGACCGCCACGGCGCCGGCTGCCAGCAGGGCGCGTACGGCGTCCGGTCCGTCCACCCCGCCGCCCGCCACGACCGGCCGTGCCGTCACCGCGCGGACCGCGCGCACCACGTCGCCCGTCGGGGTCGGCGAGATCGGGCGGCGCGGGTCGAAGGTGCCGCTGTGCCCGCCCGCGGCGGCGCCCTGGACGACGAGCCCGTCCACGCCGGCCTCCTCGGCGGCCCGTGCCTCGGCGGGCGTGGTGACGGTGGCCAGCACGCGCGACCCGGCGGCGCGGAGCCGCGCGATGTCGCCCGCCGGCGGCAGGCCGAAGGTCAGCGACACGAACGGCACCGGCTCGGCGACGAGGAGGTCCACCTTGGCGGGCCAGGCGTCGTCGTCGTGCCGAGGCTCCGCGGGCAGGTCCACGCCGTGGGCGGCGGCATCGTCGGCCAGCGCGGCCCGGTAGCGCTCGTAGTCGGTCGCGGGCATCGCGCCCGGTTGCGGCACGAACAGGTTCACCCCGAACGGCCGGCCCGCCGCCCGGGCGTCGCCGAGCAGGGCGGCGAAGGCGTCGGGCGACAGGTAGCCCGCCGGCAGGAAGGCGAACCCGCCGGCGTCGGTGACCGCCGAGGCCAGCGCGACCGTCGACGGCCCACCGGCCATCGGGGCGGCGACGATCGGGAGGTCGGTGCCGAGCATCAGTCGTCCACCCACGCGACGGCACTGATCCGCCAGCCCGCGGGCGTGCGGACGAGCTGGATCGACTTCGCGCCCGTGCCGTCGTACGGCGCGCCGTCGAGGAACCCGCGCTTGGCGTAGGTCCCGAACCAGTGGGCGACGTCGCCGTGCTGCTCGACGCGTCCCTCGACCGGCCACTCGCTGAAGTCCTGCAACCGACCGCTGGTCAGCAGCTCCACCCGCGGCGTGAGGAAGGACTCCACGTCCTCCACCGAGCCGGGGCGGAAGACGAGGGCCCGCGGCAGCATCAGCCCACGCAGGCGCTCCGCGCGCTCGACGCACGCCGGGCCGGAGACGAAGGTCGCGAAGAAGGCCGCGACGACCTCGTAGATGCTCATCGCGTGATCCGGTAGCGCACGAAGGATGGTACGACGAGCGCCGCGACCACCACGCCGACCACGACCAGCACGCCGCCACCGGCCGCGGCGGCCGCGGTCCCCACCATCGCTGCCGACGCCCCGTGCGCCACGTCGGCGATCCGTGGGCCGCCGGCGACCACGACGATGAAGATGCCCTGCAGCCGCCCGCGCACCTCGTCGGCCGCGGCGCTCTGCAGCATCGAGGTGCGGAAGGCGGCGGAGGCCATGTCGGCGGCCCCGCCGACGACGAGCATGAGCACCGCGACGACCAGCCACAGCCGGGCGGTGCCCGGGGCGTGGTCGGCCACCGCGACGGCGAGCCCGAAGCCGACCATCGCCACGCCCCACACCACGATGCACCAGATCACGGCGCGCCCCTGCGCGCTGACCCGGGAGACCCAGCCGGAGAAGACCCCGCCGAGCACGGCACCCGCGGGGATGCCGGCGAAGAGCAGCGCGAAGGCCAGCCCGCCCTCCTCGGGGCCGAGGAAGCTCTCGTGCGCGATCTCCGGGAAGAGGGCGCGGGGCATGCCGAAGACCATCGCGATGATGTCGACGACGAAGGACATCATCAGCACCGGCTGGGTGCGCAGGTAGGTGATCCCCTCGACGACCGAGCGCAGGCCCGGCGTCCCGGTGACGACACCCTCGACCGGCAGCCGGGGCAGGCGTACGACGGCCCACAGCGTCGCCAGCAGGCACAGCGCGTCGGCGAGGTAGAGCCAGGAGAAGCCGGTGAACGGGATCAGCACGCCCGCGATGAGCGGCCCGCCGATCGCACCGGCCTGCATCACCGTCATGTTGAGGGAGTTCGCGGCGGGCAGGACGTCGGCGTCGAGGAGCCGGGGGAGCACGGCGGAGCGGGTGGGCTGGTTGACCGCGAAGAACGCCTGCTGCACCGCGAACAGCGACAGCAGCAGCCACACGTTCCCGGACCCGAGCGCCGCCTGCAGCCAGAACAGCGCCGCGGTCCCGATCAGGCCGGCGGTGGTGACCAGCAGCAGCGTGCGCCGGTCGAAGTGGTCGGCCAGCGCCCCGCCCCACAGGCCGAACACCACGAGCGGCACGAGGCCGAAGACACCGGTCAGGCCGACGTACGCCGACGACCCGGTGTCGGCGTAGATCTGGGCCGGCACCGCGACGACCGTCAGCTGGGCACCGACGACGGTGACGATGTTGGCGGTCCACAGCCTGCGGAAGTGCGGGTTCCGCAAGGGCCGGGTGTCGGCCAGCATCCCGCGAAGACTCACCGGAGCAGGCTACGGAAAGGTCCGACCTCTCGATGAATCCGGGGGTCGACCCGAGTCGGTACGACCATGAGCACCCCCTTGGACATCACCTTCACCGAGACCCTGCGCACGAGCGACGCGAAGGGCGGCTGGACCTACGTCGTGTGGCCCGAGTCCGCCGAGCGGTTCGGCACCCGCGGCCGGGTCAAGGTCCGGGGCACCGTCGACGGCGTCCCGTTCGAGACGTCGTTCATGGCGCTCGGCGACGGCAACCACAAGCTGCCGGTCGCCCACGCGCTCCGCGTCGAGAGCGGGAAGCGCGCGGGCGACACGGTCGTCGTACGGCTGACCGAGCGGCTCTCCTGAGCTCAGCAGCCGCAGGAGAAGTACGTGACGTCCCAGTGGTTGCCCTCGTCGGCGTACAGGTTGCCGGAGGCGGCCTTGTAGAGCGGCGCCCCGTCGCTGCGCAGACCCTGGTAGGCGTAGGTGTTGTGCACCCAGTTGGTCAGGCAGGTCGTGCGCGAGAAGTCGAGCTTGTAGCCGTTCCAGTGGCTGTAGGTGCCGGAGGCGTGGCCGGTCTCGGTGCCGCCGGTGATGGTGAGGCCGCAGCCGCTGGCCCGCTTGAGGGTGATCGCGCCGTCGACGGAGGCCTGGCGCAGGCCCTCGAAGGACGTGCAGGTGGAGTTGTTGCGGTTCGTGCAGCCGCCGGAGGAGGTCCAGGAGATGCCGGCCGCGCGGAAGGCGGACTCGGCCTGCGCCTGGGTGACGGCGGAGGCGGGGATGGCGGTCGCCACGACGGTGGTCACGGCGGCGACGGCGGACAGGACGAAGGACTTTCCCGAGATGATCATGCTCCCCATCCCCGCACGGGGTCCGCGGGCCGGTCAAGGGGGCGGCGCAGAGTTCACCGGGGTGGCGATGAAAAGTTTCGTGGCAGGCTGTCGTATCGGGAGCCCGCCCTTCGTGGTGGTGGTGTGAGGCGGTCATCGGGACCGCCCCGGACAACCAGGAGAACGACATGACGCAGTACCTGCTCACCGTGCACGGCCCGGTCGACCCCGAGGAGTACGGCAGCTACGGCTCCGAGGAGGAGATGGAGCAGGCTTTCGCCGCGACCGCCGCCTTCAACGACCAGCTGCAGGCCGACGGCTACTGGGTCTTCGCGGGCGGCCTCCAGCCCGCCACCACCGCGACCGTCGTCGACGGCACCGGCGAGGCGCCGGTGACGACCGACGGGCCGTACCTGGAGACCAAGGAGGTCATCGGCGGCTTCTGGATCATCGAGGCGCCCGACCTCGACGTCGCGCTGCGGCTCGCGGCCGAGGGCTCGAAGGCCTGCGGGGGCAAGGTCGAGGTCCGCCCCTTCCAGGGTGCCTGACGCCCGCGCTGCCGTCGAGCGGATCTTCCGCGACGAGCACGGCCGCCTCATCGCCTCCCTGGTCCGCCGCTTCGGTGACATCGACATCGCCGAGGACGCGGCCGGGGAGGCACTGGTGGCCGCGCTGGAGAAGTGGCCCGAGCACGGCGTACCGCCGAACCCCGGGGCGTGGCTCACCACCACCGCCGGGAACCGGGCCATCGACCGGCTGCGTCGCGAGAAGCTGCGCGACGGCAAGCACCAGGCCGCTGCCATGGTCCACGACCCCACCCCGCACGAGCCGACCGGCGTCATCGAGGACGACCGGCTGCGCCTCGTCTTCACCTGCTGCCACCCGGCGCTCGCGCCGGAGGCCAGGATCGCCCTGACGCTCCGCCTCCTCGGCGGGCTCACCGTCGCCGAGATCGCCGCCGCCTTCCTCGTCCAGGAGACGACGATGGCGCAACGGATCACCCGCGCCAAGGCCAAGATCAAGGGCGCCAACATCCCCTACCGCGTGCCCGACCCGGCCGACCTGCCCGCGCGGGTCGGCACCGTGCTCGCGGTGCTGCTGCTGATCTTCAACGAGGGCTACCTCTCCAGCGGCGACGGCGCCCCGATCCGCGAGGAGCTCACCGGCGAGGCGATCCGGCTGGCCCGCACCCTCCACGAGCTGCTGCCCGAGGACCTGGAGGCCACCGGGCTGCTCGCGCTGCTGCTGCTCATCGAGTCGCGCCGGGCCGCGCGGGTCCGCGGTGGCGAGCTGGTGCCGCTCGACGAGCAGGACCGCGGCGGTTGGGACCGCTCCCTGATCGCCGAGGGGCACACCCTGGTGCGGCAGTGCCTGGTCGCCAACCGGCCCGGCCGCTACCAGCTCCTCGCCGCCATCAACGCCGTCCACACCGACGCCCCGACGGCCGCCGCCACGGACTGGTCCCAGGTCGCCGCGCTCTACGACCAGCTCACCCGGCTCGACCCCTCACCCGTCGTCGCGCTCAACCGAGCGGTCGCCGTCGCCGAGCTCGACGGCCCCGAGGTCGCCCTCGCCCTGGTCGAGCGGCTGCCGCTGGAGGGCTACCACGCCTGGCACGCCACCCGGGCCGAGCTGCTGCGCCGGCTGGGGCGCTCCGCCGCCTCCCGGGAGCAGTACGACGCCGCGCTGGCCGTCTGCGACAACACCGCCGAGCGGGCCTACCTCACCCGGCGGCGCGGCGAGCTGGTCTGAGCCGGGGCGGCCGGCGGGGCCGGTCCGTCAGGAGGCCGACACAACGGGCGTCGGGCGGGCGACGTCCGCGGACGTCGTACCGCCCGATGCTCGGTGGCACCGGCTCGCGCCCGGCGAGCTCGCCCCGAGGAGTCACCATGTCCCGTCTGCGCCACCTCTTCCTGCTCCTGGTCGTCGCCCCGCTCGCGGCGCTCGGCCTCAACGTCGCCACGCCCGACGCCGGTCACGCGGCCGGCTACACCCGCTGCGTCGGCGGCACCTACTCCGGCACCTGCTACGAGTACCTCAGCTCGGTCGGCCGCTCGGTCTACGTCGAGGCGGTGCCGCTGGTGAACCGCTCGCCCTACACCGGCACCTTCCGGTGCGGCTTCTCCACCACGGTGTCCCGCTCGCTCACCGCGAGCGTGAGCCTGACCTACGAGGAGAAGGTCTCCCTGCTGACCGTCGTCGACGTCTCCGTCTCCGCCAACGTCAGCATGTCCATCACCCAGACCGCCTCCCAGGCCACCAGCGCGGGCGGGTCGTTCACCCTCCGGCCGGGGCAGCGGGTCACCTGCTACCGGACCTACGGCTACGTCAACGCGATCGTCCGCGAGCGCCAGTACGCCGGCGGCCGGGTGGTCTCGGTCCGCGACGTCACCACGGCCGTGCCGTCGTACCTGGGGGTGACGGTCACGGCCTGAGCCTAGGCTGGCCCGCATGACGCTCGAGCCGCTCGTCCTGCCGACCGACGCCGCCACCTGGTCCACCTGGGTCGAGGAGCGGACGACGGCCGAGCTGGGACGGGCGGCCGAGCTCGTCGAGGGGCTGCGCACGGCGCCGCCGGCCGACCCGGTCGCGGTGCTGCGCCAGTGGGACCGCGCCGGCGGTCACCTCGGCAACGTCGCCGCGGTCGGCTCGCTCCTCGGCAACGTCCACCCCGATGCGGAGACCCGGGAGATCGCCGACGGCGCCGAGCAGGAGGCCTCGCGCCTCGGCACCCAGTGGAGCCTCGACCGCACCCTCTACGACGTGTTCGCCGCGATCGACGACGCGGCCGTGGCGCACGACCCGCTCGCCGCCCGCCTGCTGGCGAAGGTGCGCGCCGACTTCCGGCGCTCCGGGGTCGACAAGGACGACGCGACCCGGGAGCGGATCGCCGCCGTACGGGACCGGATCACCGAGCTGGACCAGGAGTTCAGCCGGGTCACCCGCGACGACGTCCGCACCATCCGGGTCACGCCCGCGCAGCTCGACGGCATGCCGGAGGACTGGCTGGCCGAGCACCCGGCCGACGACGAGGGCCTGGTCACGGTGACGACCGACTACCCCGACTCGGTGCCGGTGCGGATGTTCGCCCGCGACCAGGGCGTGCGCCGCGACATCACCATCGCCTCCCTGGAGCGGGGCTGGCCGACGACCGACGCGCTGCTCACCGAGCTCTTCGCGCTGCGCCACGAGCTGGCCACCACCGTGGGCTACGCCGACTGGCCGTCGTACGACGCCGACGTGAAGATGATCGGCACCGGACCGGCCATCCCGGCGTTCATCGACCGGATCACCGAGGCGGCCGAGGAGCCGATGCGCCGCGACCTCGACCAGCTGCTCGAGCGCTACCGCCGCGACTTCCCCGACGCGACCGAGGTGCCCGGCTTCGACTTCCAGCACTACGCCGAGCTGGTCCGCGCCGAGCGCTACGACGTCGACTCGCAGCGGGTGCGCACCTACTTCGACTTCGCCAAGGTGCGGCGGGGGCTGCTCGAGGTGACCGGCCGGCTGTTCGGGCTGCGCTACGAGCCGGTCGACGTACCCGTGTGGCACGAGGAGGTCGCGGTCTACGAGGTGCTGCGCGAGGACGAGCGGATCGGACGGATCTACCTCGACCTGCACCCGCGCGAGGGCAAGTACAAGCACGCCGCGCAGTTCACCCTCGCCGACGGTGTCGCGGGGGAGCAGCTGCCGGAGGGGGTGCTGGTGTGCAACTTCTCGCGCGGCCTGATGGAGCACGACCACGTGGTGACCCTCTTCCACGAGTTCGGCCACCTGCTGCACCACGTGCTCGCCGGCCACGGCGGGTGGTACCGCTTCGCCGGCGTCGCCACCGAGTGGGACTTCGTCGAGGCGCCCAGCCAGATGCTGGAGGAGTGGGCCTGGCACGCCGACGTGCTGCGCACCTTCGCCAGCGACGCCTCCGGCGAGCCGATCCCGGCCGACCTGGTGGCGTCCATGCGTGCCGCCGACGACTACGGCAAGGGGATCTACGCCCGGACCCAGATGTTCTACGCCGCCATGTCGTACTTCTTCCACGCCGACCGCGCGCGGGAGACCGTGCCGGACCTGACCGAGCGGATGATCGAGCTCCAGGCCCGGTACGGCGCCCTGCCCTACCTCCCCGGCACCCACATGTTCGCCAGCTTCGGCCACCTGGGCGGCTACAGCTCGGCGTACTACACCTACATGTGGTCGCTCGTCATCGCCAAGGACATGTTCAGCGCCTTCGACGAGTCCGACCTGTTCGCCCCCGAGGTCGCCCACCGCTACCGCGACCACGTGCTCGTCCCCGGCGGCAGCGGCGACGCCGCCGACCTGGTCGCGGGGTTCCTGGGGCGGCCATCGTCGTTCGACGCGTACGCCGCCTGGCTGGCGCGGTAGCGCTCTTGTAACTCGGTGTTCGTGTCACTGCCGGGGAGTCCTGACCGCTCACGACTCCCCGGTAGAAGCACGAACACCGAGTTGCAAGAGAGGTCTTGCGCCGGCGATCCTCCTCACGTACAGTTGCGATATATCGCGATACCAACACGAACTGTTTCCGCGATATCCCGAACTGATGTGGGCCCACGAGGCCCCGAACGCGAAGGAGGTCCCACCATGGGACGCCACCAGAATTTCGGACCTGACGACCGCGGCCCCTGGGGCAACCCGGAGCTCCGCGGCTTCCAGCGCCGCCAGCGCGGCGACTTCGGCCCCGGCCCCTGGGGCTGGGGCGAGCCCGGCCGCGGTGGCCGCCACGGCGGGCACGGCGGGCACGGCGGTCCGCCGCCGTGGCTGGCCGGCCTCTTCGGCCAGGGTCGCCCCGAGCCGGGCCGTGGTCCGCGGGTACGCCGCGGCGACGTCCGCTCGGCCATCCTCGACGTGCTCCGCGCCGCCAACGAGCGCGAGGAGTCGCCGAACGGCTACCAGGTCATCCAGCAGATCACCGAGCGCAGCGGCGGGGTGTGGAAGCCGAGTCCCGGCTCGGTGTACCCCACGGTGCAGCAGCTCCTCGACGAGGAGCTGGTCGAGAACGACGAGGCGGGGCGCCGCGGCATGCGGCTCACCTCCGCCGGGGCGGCCTGGTGCGCCGAGCACGCCGACGAGCTCGCCGCGGTGTGGGTGCCCTTCGACCGCCGGAAGGCGGCCGAGGCCGCCGGCGCCGACGGCGGTGCGCCGGGCAGCGGTGACATCAAGGCCGAGATCGGCCAGGTCATGGGTGCCGTGTGGCAGATCGTGACCGCCGGCTCCGACAGCCAGCGCCGCGCCGCGGTCGACGTGCTCGTCGAGGCCCGCCGCAGCCTCTACGGCATCCTCGCCGACGGCCCCGAGGCGGACGCCGCCTCGCGCGACGACGACGAGGACGACGCCTGACCCGACCGGGCACAGGCGCCGACACGACGAGGGCCCGTGGCCCGGGGCGATCCCCCGGGCCACGGGCCCTGTGTCGTGGGCGCTCAGCCCACGTTGAGGAAGTCCGCGGACAGGACGGAGACCTCGTCCCCCTCGCCGACGACCTTCTCCGTGCACTCCCCGTCGGTGGTGCAGCGCAGCATCACCGGCTCGGTGCCCTTCTGCCCGACGACCGCGCCGTCGCGCGACCAGGACGCCGTGGTCGAGATGTCGCCCAGCGGCACCCGGTCGCCGCCGTCGACGGGCTCGAGGAACGCAGTGCCGTCGGCGGAGGTGCCGAAGAGCCACCGGCCGTCGGGCGACACCGTCACCTGGGTCAGATCCCCCTCCACCGTCCGGCGCACCTCTCCGGTCGCGGCGTCGCGGACCTCCCACCTCGTCCCGTCGCTCGCGACCATGACGCCGGCCCGCACGGACGAGGGCACCATCGTGAGCTCCTCGACCTCGCCGGTGCGCCAGTCCACCCGCCGGGCCGAGGCGTCGTGGGTCTGGAAGTACGCCGCGTCGCCGTCGAGCAGGACGGTCGGGATGAACTCGTCGTCGGACTCCGGCGTCGTCCCCGGCGACGGTACGTCGACCCGGGCCAGCTGCTCGTCCTTCTCCACGTCCCACACGTGCAGGACCAGCGCGTCCTGCCGGGTCTCGAGCCAGGCGACGCGGGGCGCGGAGATGTCGCCGTCGACGGTGAACGTGCTCGGCGTCGACAGGCGGCGGGTGCTGCCGTCGGGCCGGACGAGGAGGTTGTAGCGCGCCTCCTCGCCCTCCGGGTAGACGGTCACCACGACCCCGACGGAGGTCTGCGCGAGGTGGAACGCCATCCCGGGGATCTCCACCGGGTCGCCGCCCGTGCTGACCCTGCCATCCACCGTCCAGGCCGACCAGGCGTCGTACGTCGCGGGGGCCTTCTCCTTCGGAGGCGTCGCGATCTCGCTGCGGGGGTCCCCGCCGAGCGGGTCGGCGACGACGATCCCACCGCCGATCGCGCCGAGGACGACGGCCGCGGCGACGGCGGTGCCGAGCCGGCGGCGGGTGCGCAGGGAGCGTCCGCGGGCGGAGATGCCGTGGACGTCGGGGCGGGGCACGTCGACGTCGTCGACGGAGCGGTGCAGCAGGTCGGAGAGCTCAGGCATGGTGTCCTCCTGTGGCGGTGGTGGTGAGCTCGACGTCGCCGAGCAGGGTGCGCAGCCGGGTGAGCGCGACCGAGGTCTGGCTCTTCACGGTTCCGGTGGAGACGCCGAGGACGTCGGCGGTCTCCTGCACGGACAGGTCGTCGTAGAAGCGCAGGACGACGACCGCGCGCTGGCGGGGGGCCAGCTCGGCCAGCGCTGCCGCGACGTCGAGCCGGTCGCTGACCGTGCGGCCGGTGTCGGCGTCGCTCGCCGGCTCCGGCAGCACCTCGGTGGGCCGCTCGGACCGGGTGGAGCGGCGCCGGTACCAGCTCGTCGTCTGGTTCACGAGGGCCCGGCGGGCGTACCCGCGGGCCGCCGCCGGCTCCCGCAGCCGCCCCCAGCGCGCGTAGGTCCGCGCCAGCGCCGTCTGCACCAGGTCCTCGGCGAGGCCGTGGTCGCCGGTCAGCAGGATCGCCGTGCGGTAGAGCGAGGGCCAAGCCGCATGGACGAGCTCGACGAACTCCTCCTCGGTGGCGCCGCCAGGTCTGCTCATGTCGTCATCCTTTCCCCGAGCCTCGATGGCACTGCAGACAAGACGCGCGGGATGCCGATCCGGTTGGGCCGGTCCCTGGATTTCCGGCCGTGGTTTGGCGCGGGCGCCCTTTGCATAGGCTTCCCCCGTGCGCTCCCGCCCCTCCGCCCTGCTCGCCGGCGCGACCTGCCTGGCCTGGCTCGCCCTGGCGACCGGGTACGCCGGCGCGGCCGCCCCCTCCGCCATCGACCTCGGCGGCGAGCCCGTCCCCGGTGGTCTCGGCAGCACGACGCCGGACCGGCCGACCAAGCTCGACCCGGGGCTGTGGGCCGACACGATCGGCGGGTCGGCGACGAAGAACACCCACCACTTCACCTACGAGCGGCGGATGCGCGACAGCACCGTGCACGTCGGGGTGATCGGTGCGCCGGGTGGTGACGGCTCGGACTCGCTCGACGTGAAGGTCGGTGTGCTCGCGGAGGACGGCTCGCTGGACAGCTGTGAGAGCGACAGTGCCTCGACCGGGAGCGTCGACCAGGGTCTGCTGGGCGCGGCTGTCGTCGTCGGACCGAGCAGCGCGGACGCCACCGACCGCACGCCCTGCCTCAGCGCGGGGACACTGCAGATGGCGATCGGCCGAAGCGCCAACAGCAGCGCCACCTCGGAGCTGCCGGTCGCGATCAAGATCGTCGAGGAGGCGCCGGTCGACGATCCCGCGTCGCTGCCCGAACCGGCCGAGGAGGTGTCCTTCGCCGTGCCCGCGCCCGGTGAGGGTCGGGAAACGCCTGGCGCGACCTCGTTCGCCGACGCACCGGCGCTGGACCCGTCGGCGGAGGGCGCCACCGTACGCACCACGCTGGCGGCGGGCACCGAGCAGCTGTGGCGGGTCGGTGTCGGCTGGGGCCAGCAGCTCGTCGCGCGGGCCACGGCTCCCAAGGCTCCCGAGATCGAGGGCGTCTACGGCGGACTGCCGGTGCGGCTCCGCCTGATCGACCCGCGCCGGTCGGTGTTCGGGGACACCGACGACGCCGCCGACGACCAGGTGTCCGACGCCTCCTGGACCGACGACGAGAGCCTGGACCTGGTGGCGGGCGGGCGCCCGCTGCAGTACCGCGACCGGTTCGAGAATGACCTCCCCGTGGTGCCCGGGGACTACTGGGTGGCGGTGTCGGCCGCTCCGGATGACACCGACGGAGAGCGTGAGCCTCGCGAGGTCCCCCTCGAGCTGACCGTCGCGGTCACCGGGGATCCGGGCGATGCTCCGGGCTACCAGGGCGCGGTGCTGTCGGCGGACAACGGGACGTCGGTCGACGGCTACTCCCCGGACAAGCCCTTCCTCGTCGCCGAGGGCACCTTCGCGGCGGTCGCCTCCGGCAACCCGGTCGTGGGTGACGACGAGGACGGTGGCTGGCTGAACGGCCGCCGGGGCGCGGGTCTCGGCCTGGCCGCGGTCAGCGTGGCGTGCCTCGCCGGCGGTGTGCTGCGCCTGCGGGCGCGGCGCTGAGTCAGCCCAGCAGCAGGAGCAGCGCGACGACCAGGCCGACCAGGCCGACGCCGAGCAGCACGTAGGCATCCACCGGCGCCTTGGCGCGCGCGGTCACGGCACCCGGCGGGGGCGGGGGCAGCAGGTGGGTGCCGACGGCCATCGTCGGCGCGGCGGCGAGCGCCGTGGGCGCCGTCGGTGCCGTGGGCGCCGGCGGAGGCGGCGGGGGCGGTACGTCGCCCGCGTGCTCGTCCGGCACGCTGATGTCGTCGCGCAGCGCCGGGTCGTCCCAGCGGGCCAGCAGCCCGCGCAGCGCCGGGTGGGCGCGCAGCGCCTCCGCGGTGGGTCGCCGGGCCGGGTCGGTGGCGGTCGCGGCGGCGACCACGTCGAGGATCGCGTCGTGCTCCGGCCGGCCGGTGCGCAGGGCGTCGACCTCGACCGGGCCCGGTACGCCGCCCGACGAGGGCCGCTGCCCGGTGAGCATCTCCAGCACGACGACGCCGAGGGCGTAGATGTCGGCGCTGGGGTGCGGGTCGGCGCCGGCGTGCTGCTCGGGCGGCATGTACCCGGGAGTGCCGATGACCATCGCGACGTGGGTGAGCCGCGGCTCGTCGCTGGGCACGGCGATGCCGAAGTCGGTCAGGCGCAGGTGCGGGTGCCCGGTGCCGGTGGGCTCGAGCAGCAGGTTGCCGGGCTTGATGTCGCGGTGCACGATCCCCGCGGCGTGCACGGCGGCGAGCGCCTGGAGGGTCTGGTCGGTCAGGGCGGCGATCCAGCGCGGCGGCAGGCTCCCGCCGTTGCGCTTCAGCAGGCCCGCGACGGACCCGCCGCGCACCAGCGGCATCGTGAAGAGCACCCGGTCGTCGACGCCCGCCCACGACTGGGGGGTCACCACGTGGGTGTGGTCGATCCGCACGGACTGCTCACGCACGAAGCGCAGCAGCATCGCGGCGTCCGCCTGGCGCAGCATCTTGGCCGCCTTGACGTCGCCGGCCGTGCGGTCGTGCACCCGCCAGACCGTGCCCATGCCACCCGTGGCGATGGGGTCCAGCAGCTCGTAGCGTCCCGCGAACACCTCGCCCATGCCGGGAAGCCTATCCACGATCCCGCCGCCCAACCCCGCCCGGCCGGATCACCGCTCGCGGTCAGTCGAGCCGGACCGCCCGGTGCACCCACACCGAGTCGGGCCGCATGCCGACCTTCTCGTACAGCGACAGCGCCCCCGTGCGGGAGTCCGTCGACAGGCTCGAGGAGACGGCGCCGCGCTCCCGGCCCGCCGCGAAGGCCGCGACCAGCAGCGCCTGCGCCAGCCCGCGGTGGCGGTGCGCGCCGGCGACGGCGAGCTTGGAGACGTAGGTGTCGACGGGGTCGCCCGCGGTGTTCCACACGTTCGCCACGGCGGCCACCCGCCCGTCCGGACCGGTCACCACCTGGAGGTTCCACGGCTCGAAGCCCGGCCGTCCCCAGACCTGTGCGCCGAAGTCCGCCAGCGAGGAGCGCTCGCGCACCGACCACTCCAGGAAGGCGTCCTCGGTGACCGTCCACACCTGCTCGTGGTCCTCGGGGGTCGCCTCGCGCAGCAGGTAGCCCTCCGGCAGCGGCCGGGCCGCGATCTCCGCGCCGGGCGGGAGCCGCAGCACCCAGCTGGTCCAGCGCACGTCGTACCCCAGGGCGGTCAGCAGGCGGTCGCCGTCGGAGCCCTCGGGCACCGGCATGCCGACGATCCCGATCCCCTGCGCGCGGGCCAGGTCGCGGACCCAGGCGGCGAGCCAGGTGCCGATGCCCCGCCCGCGGTACGACGGGTGGACCGCCGCGTCGTAGCGCTCCTCGCCCATGTGCTCGGCGTACGCCACGATCCGCTCGCCGTCGAGGACGGCGACCGAGCTGCTGCCGAGGTCGTACGACGGGCGCTGCCACTCGCCGAGCAGGTCCTCCTCCTCGATCTCCGCGCTGCCGATGTCGTGCACCTCCTGGGCGGCGATCAGCGCGTGCACGGCCGCGGAGTCCTCGACCCGCAGCGGCCGGGTGGTGAGCCCGGCGGGCAGGCTCACGGACCGAGCTCCAGGACCAGGTCGCCGCCCTCGACGGGCTGCGTGCCGGACAGCGCGAGGCGCTGGACGACGCCGTCGACGGGGGCGGTGATCGCGGCCTCCATCTTCATCGCCTCGATCGTGGCCACGGTGTCGCCGGCGGCCACGGTGTCACCGACCGCGACGGCGAGGGTGACCACACCCTGGAAGGGCGCGGCGACCTGGCCGGGCCGCGCGGGGTCGGCCTTCTCGGCGGCCGGCACGTCCGCGGCGACCGAGCGGTCCCGCACCGACACCGGACGCAGCTGGCCGTTGATCGTGCACATCACCGTGCGGAAGCCGCGCTCGTCGGGCTCGCCGACCGCCTCCACGCCGAGCAGCAGCGTGACGCCCTCGCCGAGGACGACCTCGTGCTCCTCGCCCTGGGCCAGGCCGTAGAGGTAGTCGCGGGTCGGCAGCACCGCCACGTCGCCGTACCGCTCGCGGGTGTCGTCGAAGGCCCGGGTGGGGGCGGGGAAGAGCAGTCGGTTGAGGGTACGCCGCCGGTCGCTCGCCAACGCCTGCTCGTCCTCGGCGGACAGGGTCGCCTCGGGAGCCTTCCAGCTCCGGCCCGCCAGTGCCCGGGTGCGGAACGGCTCGGGCCAGCCGCCCGGCGGGTCGCCGAGCTCGCCGTTGAGGAAGCCGATGACGGAGTCGGGGATGTCGAAGCGGCCGGGCTCGGCCTCGAACGTCGCCGGGTCGGCGCCCGCGGCCACCAGGGACAGCGCGAGGTCGCCGATCACCTTCGACGACGGGGTCACCTTGGGGACGTTGCCGAGGATCCGGTTGGCGGCGGCGTACATGTCCTCGACCTGCTCGAACTTCTCACCCAGGCCCAGCGCGATCGCCTGCTGGCGCAGGTTGGAGAGCTGGCCGCCGGGGATCTCGTGGGTGTAGACGCGGCCGGTCGGCGCGGGCAGCCCGGACTCGAAGGGCGCGTAGAGGCGGCGGGTCGCCTCCCAGTAGGGCTCGAGGGCGTTGACGCCGTCGAGGTCGAGGCCGGTGGTGCGTGCGGAGTGGTCGGTGGTGGCGACCAGTGCGGACAGGGCGGGCTGCGAGGTCGTCCCCGACATCGAGGAGCAGGCCGCGTCCACCGCATCGACCCCGGCGTCGATCGCGGCGAGGAGGGTGGCGAGCTGGCCGCCGGGGGTGTCGTGGGTGTGCAGGTGCACGGGCAGGTCGAAGCGCTCGCGCAGCGCGGTCACCAGGGTCCGCGCGGCCGGCGCCCGCAGCAGGCCCGCCATGTCCTTGATCGCCAGCACGTGCGCGCCGGCGTCGACGATCTGCTCGGCCAGGCGCAGGTAGTAGTCGAGGGTGTACAGCTGCTCGTCCGGCGACGACAGGTCGCCGGTGTAGCACAGCGCGACCTCCGCCACCGTCGTGCCGGTCTCGCGCACCGCCTGGATCGCCGGCCGCATCTGGTCGACGTCGTTGAGCGCGTCGAAGATGCGGAACACGTCGATGCCGGTGGCCGCGGCCTCCTCGACGAAGGCCGTCGTCACCGCGGTCGGGTACGGCGTGTAGCCGACGGTGTTGCGTCCGCGGAGCAGCATCTGCAGGGCGATGTTCGGCACCGCCTCGCGCAGCGCGGCCAGCCGCTCCCAGGGGTCCTCGGCGAGGAAGCGCAGCGCGACGTCGTACGTCGCCCCGCCCCAGCACTCCAGCGACCACAGCTGCGGGGTCAGCCGGGCGACGTGGTCGGCGACGCCGAGCAGGTCGATGGTGCGCACCCGGGTGGCGAGCAGGGACTGGTGGGCGTCGCGGAACGTGGTGTCGGTGACGGCGACGCCGGTGCGCTCGCGCAGCGCGCGGGCGAAGGCCTCCGGGCCGCCGGCGAGCAGCTGCTGCCGGGTGCCGTCGGGCGGCGGGGCGGCGGTGTCGAGCACCGGGAGCTTCGCGGCGGGCTCGACCCAGTCGGCGGAGGAGACCCGCGCGGCGCCGTACGGCTGGTTGACGGTGACGTCGGCGAGGAAGGCCAGCAGCTTGCTGCCGGTGTCGCCCGACGCACGGGTCGACAGCAGCCACGGGTGGGTCTCGATGAAGGAGGTGGTGACCCGGCCGGCGGCGAAGTCGGGGTCGCGCAGCACCGCCTCCAGGAAGGCGATGTTGGTGGAGACGCCGCTGATCTTGAACTCCGCCAGCGCCCGCCGGGCCTTCTCGACGGCCGCGCCGAAGGTGCGCCCCCGGCAGGTCAGCTTGGCGAGCATCGAGTCGAAGTGCGCGGAGACCTCCGCGCCGGTGTACGTCGTGCCGCCGTCGAGGCGGACGCCCGGCCCGCCGGGGGAGCGGTACGTCGTGATCTTGCCCGTGTCCGGACGGAAGCCGTTCGCGGGGTCCTCGGTGGTGATCCGGCACTGCAGAGCGGCGCCGCGCAGCCGCACCGTGTCCTGGGCGAGGCCGAGGTCGGCGAGCGTCTCGCCCGCCGCGATCCGCAGCTGGGACTGCACGAGGTCGATGTCGGTGACCTCCTCGGTCACCGTGTGCTCGACCTGGATGCGGGGGTTCATCTCGATGAACACGTAGCGGCCCGCCGGGTCGAGCAGGAACTCCACGGTGCCGGCGTTCTGGTAGCCGATCTCGCGGGCGAAGCGCACCGCGTCCGCACAGATCCGGTCGCGCAGGGCGGGGTCGAGGTCCGGTGCCGGGGCGATCTCGACGACCTTCTGGTGGCGCCGCTGCACCGAGCAGTCGCGCTCGAAGAGGTGGATGACGGAGCCGGTGCCGTCGGCGAGGATCTGCACCTCGATGTGCCGCGGGTCCACCACGGCCTGCTCGATGAAGACGGTCGCGTCGCCGAAGGCCGCGTCCGCCTCGCGCATGCAGGTCTCGATCGCCTCGCGCAGCTGCGCGCGGTCGTCCACGCGGCGCATGCCGCGTCCGCCGCCGCCGGCGACGGCCTTGACGAAGAGCGGCGCCGGAAGGTCCTCGGCGGCCGCCAGCAGGGCCTTCACGTCGGTCGAGGGCGCGACGCTGTCGAGCGTCGGGACGCCCGCGGCCTTGGCCGCCGCGATCGCCCGGGCCTTGTTGCCGGTGAGCTCCAGGACGGTGGCGGGTGGGCCGACGAAGGTGAGCCCGGCCGCCGTACAGGCCTCGGCCAGGGCGGGGTTCTCCGAAAGGAATCCATAGCCCGGGTAGACCGCGTCGGCACCGCAGTCGAGCGCCGCCTGCACGATGGCGTCGGGGTCGAGGTAGGCACGGACCGGGTGGCCGCGCTCGCCGATCTCGTAGGCCTCGTCGGCGCGGAGCCGGTGCTCGCTCCAGCGGTCCTCGTGCGGGAAGACGGCGACCGTGCGGGCGCCGATCTCGTGGGCGGCGCGGAAGGCGCGGATCGCGATCTCGCCGCGGTTGGCGACGAGCACCTTGCTGAACATCGGGGACTCCCTGGGTGAGGAGGAACGAGCCCGGCCACGGGGTGTGCGACCGGACAGGATCCGAAGGCTACGCAGCGCGGAGCCCCCGGGCACCGGGTCGTCCGGGTGCTGTCGGCGGTCTCGACATACCCCCCGGTAACCGCCATGGCGGCGTTCAGCCGCGGGGGGCCAACCCCGAGGCGCCGGGGCGCTCGAGCGAACATGTAACTCCGTGCTGTTGTTCGAAATCCGCCCGAATCGGCCCCCTTTTCGAACAACAACACGGAGTTACATGTTCGCTCGCCCCTCGGCGCTCGCCCGATCCCAGGGCAAAAAAGCAGCGACGTCCGGGCGGATCGCGAGGATCCGCCCGGGCGTCGGGAGCGAGGGTGCTCAGGCGTTCTTGATCGCCGAGATGTCGAACTCGAGCTTGATCTTCTCCGAGACGAGGACGCCGCCGGTCTCCAGCGCGGCGTTCCAGGTGAGGCCCCAGTCCTTGCGGTTGACGGTTACGTCGCCCTCGAAGCCCACCCGGACGTTGCCGAACGGGTCCTTGGCCGAGCCGTTCTCCTCGAACTCGATGGTGACCGGCTTGGTGACGTCCTTGATGGTCAGGTCGCCGGTGACGGTCCACTCGTCGCCGTCGCGGCTGACCTCGGTGGAGACGAACTTCCACTCGGGGAACTGCGCGGCGTCGAAGAAGTCGGGGGACTGCAGGTGCCCGTCGCGGTCGGCGCTGCCGGTGCTGACGCTGGCCGGGTTGATGGTCAGGGTGACCGACGAGGCGGCGGGGTTCGCGGTGTCGATGTGGGCGGTGGCGCTCCAGTCGGTGAACTGGCCGCGGACCTTGGTGACGACGGCGTGGCGCGCGACGAAGCCGAGGCGGCTGTGCGCGACGTCGAGGGTGTAGTCGCCGGAGATGTCGGTGAGGGCGGCGGTGGCGTCGGTCATGGTGGGGCTCCTTGGGTCGGGCGAAGTGTTTGAAATGTCAACGACAGGAACCAATGGTGACACGTCAACCATTCCGGTTCAAGAGGTGGCCTGGGTCACACGGGCGAACATCCGGCGAAATGCGAGAAGAGGCGCCCCGGGTCACGGGGCGCCTCTTCTGAGGTTGGGGTGGGCGACGTCAGGCGGCGTGGGCGGCCACGGCCGGCTGCCCGACCTCCACCCAGACGGCCTCCATGCGGGTCCGGCCGTTGACGTCGGTCACGGGAACCCAGCGCATCTCGAGCCGGGTCGACACTTCGGTGTTGGTCATGAGACACCTCCTGTTCACCTTGTGTTCACCAGAGTAGCACGTCCCCCACTCCGCGGCACCGAAAGCGGTGGTTCTGGCCCCAGACGCTCCACCCAGGGCCTCCGCGGACCGGCATCCGGGGTGGTTGCGCCCCACCTCCGCCGTAGCCCCGGTGCGCCGTGACGCCGGATGTGGTCCGATCTGCCCGATATCGGGCAGGAACTTGTGTTTCACCCCGTTCTGGCTGCACTCTCGTCAGGTGTACGTCGACCCGCGGCTCCTGCGTCACGTGGAGCAGAGCAGCGGACTCGCCCCGGCCGAGGCCCGGCGGCTCGTCGAGGACGTCCTGTCCTTCCACGACGAGCCCCTGGAGGACTGGGTGCGCCGGCGGCACGCGGAGCTGAAGACCTACGGCGTCAAGAACGCCGAGATCTTCGCCCGGCTGACCGAGGAGGTGCGCGGCCACGTGGTCGCCGCACCCGAGCTGTCCGAGCGCCAGCTGCGCCGGATGATCTACGGCTGAACGACGAGAGGGAGCGCCAGGACATGTGCGGGATCGTGGGATACATCGGGAGCCAGCAGGCGGCACCGCTGCTGGTCGAGGGCCTGACCCGGCTGGAGTACCGCGGCTACGACTCCGCCGGCGTCGCGGTCCTCGCCGCCAGCGGGATCAAGGTCGCCAAGCAGGCCGGCCGGGTCCGCGACCTCGCCGAGGGCCTGCCCAAGCGCTTCGGCGGCAAGATCGGCATCGGCCACACCCGCTGGGCCACCCACGGTCCCGCCACCGACGAGAACGCCCACCCGCACGCCGACGCGACCGGCCGGGTCGCGGTCGTGCACAACGGCATCATCGACAACGCCGCCGCCCTGCGGACCGAGCTGCTCGACGCCGGCGTCGAGCTGCGCTCCGACACCGACACCGAGGTGATCGCCCACCTCATCGGCGCCTCCACCGCCAAGACCCTGGAGGCGCGCACCGCCGAGGCGCTCGGCCGGATCGAGGGCACCTACGGCCTCGCCGTCGTGCACGCCGACTTCCCCGACCGGATCGTGGTCGCCCGCAACGGCAGCCCGCTGATCATCGGCGTCGGCGACCACGAGATGCACGTGGCCTCCGACCTGGCCGCCGTCGTCCGCTACACCACCACCGTCGCGCACCTCGACGACGGCGAGATGGCGACGGTGACGGCGAGCGGGTTCACGACGTACCGCCTCGAGCCCAGCGGGCTGGCCACCACCGACCGGCGGGCACAGGAGGTCGACATCGACCCGGCGTCGTACGACGCGGGGGAGCACGAGTCCTTCATGCACAAGGAGATGCTGGAGCAGCCCGCGCGGGCCGAGGCCGTGCTGCGCGGCCGGCTCGACGACCGCTTCGGCACCGGACACCTCGGTGGCCTCAACCTCGACGCCCGCGAGCTCCGCGCGATCCGCCGGGTCAAGATCCTCGGCTGCGGCTCGGCGTACTACGTCGGGCAGATGGGCGCCTCGCTCATCGAGGAGCTGGCCCGGATCCCCGCCGACGCGGAGGCCGCGAGCGAGTTCCGCTACCGCAACCCGATCATCGAGCCGGACACGCTGTACGTCGCGGTGAGCCAGTCCGGCGAGACCATCGACACCCTGCTGGCCGTGCAGGAGATCCAGCGCAAGGGAGGACGGTGCATCGGCCTGGTCAACGTCGTCGGCTCGGCCATCGCGCGTGAGGTCGACGGCGGGATCTACCTGCACTCCGGCCCCGAGGTCGCGGTCGCCTCGACCAAGGCCCTGACGAACATGTTCCTCGGCTTCGCGATGCTCGCCGTCCAGCTCGGCCGGGTCCGCGACCTCTCCATCGCCGACGGCCGGCGGCTGATCGCCGGACTGACCGCGATCCCCGGCCAGATCGAGGAGATCCTCGCCACCGAGCCCGAGCTGGCCGTGGTCGCCAAGGAGCTCGCCGAGGCCGACAGCCTCTTCTTCGTCGGCCGGGTCCGCGGCTTCCCCGTCGCCCGCGAGGGCGCGCAGAAGTTCAAGGAGATCACCTACCGGCACGCCGAGGCCTACCAGACCAGTGAGCTCAAGCACGGCCCGCTCGCGCTGATCTCCACCGAGGTGCCGACGGTGGCGATCGTGCCCGACGACGAGCTCGTCGAGCGCAACGTCGCGGCGCTGGCCCAGATCGCGGCCCGCGGCGGCCCGCTCACGGTGGTGACCCACGCCAGCGCGGATCTCGGGGAGCTGCAGGCGCACCGGATCGACGTACCGGCCAACGAGCGCGAGCTCGACCCGATCCTGCTGACCATCCCGCTGCAGCTGCTGGCCTACCACGCGGCGCTGGCGCTCGGGCACGACATCGACAAGCCCCGGAACCTTGCGAAGTCGGTCACCGTCGAGTGAGCCAGGGCGGCGGGTGACGTAGCGCACCGCGCTGACGATCCGGCGTGAAATCGCTCACGCCACTACCCTTGTCGGGTGAGTGACACCGCTGAGAACGAGACGACGACATTTGCCGACCTCGGACTCGGCGAGCGCATCCTGAAGTCGCTGAAGGACGTCGGCTACGAGTCGCCCTCGGCGATCCAGGCCCAGACCATCCCGCACCTGCTCGAGGGGCGCGACGTGATGGGCCTGGCGCAGACCGGCACGGGCAAGACCGCCGCGTTCGCCCTGCCGATCCTCGACCAGCTCGACCCCGCCCAGAAGACCCCGCAGGCGCTGGTGCTCGCGCCCACCCGCGAGCTCGCACTGCAGGTCTGCGAGGCGTTCGAGAAGTACGCCGCCAACCTGCGCGGCGTCTCGGTGCTCCCCGTCTACGGCGGCCAGGGCTACGGCGTCCAGCTCTCCGCGCTGCGCCGCGGCGTGCACATCGTGGTCGGGACCCCGGGCCGGATCATGGACCACCTCGACAAGGGCACCCTCGACCTCACCGAGCTGCGCTTCCTCGTCCTCGACGAGGCCGACGAGATGCTCAACATGGGCTTCGCGGAGGACGTCGAGACGATCCTCGCCGACACCCCGAGCGACAAGCAGGTCGCGCTGTTCTCCGCGACGATGCCCAAGCAGATCAAGACGCTGTCGCAGAAGTACCTCAACGACCCGGTCGAGATCGCCATCGAGCGCAAGACCCGGACCGCCGAGAACATCAAGCAGCGCTACCTCATCGTCAGCTACCCGCAGAAGGTCGACGCCCTCACCCGGATCCTCGAGGTCGAGAACTTCGAGGGCGCGATCGTCTTCGTGCGCACCAAGAACGAGACCGAGACGCTGGCCGAGAAGCTGCGCGCCCGCGGCTACAGCGCCGCCGCCATCAACGGCGACATCGTGCAGGCCCAGCGCGAGCGGACCGTCAACCAGCTCAAGGACGGCAAGCTCGACATCCTCGTCGCCACCGACGTCGCCGCGCGCGGCATCGACGTACCCCGCATCAGCCACGTCTTCAACTACGACATCCCCACCGACACCGAGGCCTACGTGCACCGGATCGGGCGCACCGGCCGCGCGGGGCGCAGCGGTGACGCGATCTCGTTCATCACCCCGCGCGAGCGCTACCTCCTCAAGCACATCGAGAAGGCCACCCGCTCGACCCTCGAGCAGATGCAGCTGCCCAGCGTGGACGCGATCAACGAGTCGCGGCTGAGCCGCTTCGACGACCAGATCACCGCGGCCCTGGAGTCGCCGAGCATCTCGTTCTTCCGCGACGTGGTGAGCCACTACATCAAGGAGCACGACGTCCCCGAGGTCGACGTCGCCGCCGCGCTGGCGATCGTGATGCAGGGCGACACCCCGCTGCTCCTCGAGCCCGAGCCGGAACGCCCGGCGCGCACCGAGCGCGACCGGCCCGACCGCAGCGACCACCGCAAGCGCGACTCCTGGGGCGCCGACGACCGCGGCGAGCGCGGCAGCCGGGACCGTGCCCCGCGCGGCGGCGGGAACTTCCAGGCCTACAAGATCCAGGTCGGCAAGCGCCACCGCGTCGAGCCCCGCCAGATCGTCGGCGCTCTCGCCAACGAGGGCGGCCTCGACCGCCGCGACTTCGGCAAGATCACCATCCGCCCCGACTACTCCATCGTCGAGCTGCCCGCGCGGCTCACCGACGAGCAGTGGGAGCGGCTCAAGAGCACCCGGATCAGCGGCAAGCTGATCGAGCTCGCCAAGGACTACGGCCCGCCGAACCGCTCGCGCAAGCCCCGCGACTGACCTAGGGTCGGACCCCATGGGGGGACCACGCGTGGTGCTGTGCGCCGCCGTCGCGCTGCTCGCGGCGGCGTGCGGGGGTACGACCGCGCCGTCTTCCGCGCCGTCTCCAGCGCCGTCCCCAGCGGGGTCGGCCTCCGCGGGGTCGGCCTCGGCGACGGCGTCGGCCAGCGCCTCCCCGTCGGCCACGGGCAGCGCCCGGCCGAGTGAGGTGTCGCGCTCGGCAGGTGCCCGCGCCGACGTACCGGACATCGAGATCATGGCCCAGCTCGCCCGCCGTGCCGAGCGGATCGCCAAGAACCTCCCGCCCGTCCAGGTGCCCGCCGACGTCGACCGCGGCTCCAACCGGGCGCTCGGCTACCAGCTGATGATCGAGTTCGGCTACCCGAAGGACCAGTGGCCCTACCTCGACGCGCTGTGGCAGCGGGAGTCGGGCTGGAACCATCTCGCCGACAACCCCACCTCCAGCGCCTACGGCATCCCCCAGTCCCTGCCCGGCGAGAAGATGGCCGTCGTCGGCGCCGACTGGCGGACCAACCCGGAGACCCAGATCCGCTGGGGTCTCGCCTACATCGGCGCCCGCTACCGCAACCCCCAGAAGGCGTGGGAGCACTCCGAGCGGGTCGGCTGGTACTGACCCCCCGTCGACTTGGGGTTTCCCGGGTCGACTTGGGGTTTTCCTCCCTCGAGTTGTGGGTTCTCCACCTCGTGGGCGAGCAGAAGTCCCAACTCAACGGTGGGAAACCCCAACTCAACGGTGGGAAACCCCAAGTCGAGGGTGGAAACCCCCAAGTCAACGGGGGGCGTCGGCGAGGCGGGCCAGGGCGGCGTCCTGCACGCAGCCCGCCGCGGCCATCTGGCCGGCCGCCGCGGCGGCGAGCACCGAGGCCATCGGCATCGGCAGGCCGGGGCCCTGGGCGAGGTCGCCGGCGGCGTACACGCCGGGGACGCTGGTACGACCGAAGGCGTCGACCACGACCGCGCCGAGCTCCGAGACCTCCGCGCCGAGCTGGCTGGCGAAGGGGGTGGTGGGGGCCCACGCCGTCTTCACGAACAGCCCGCCGAGCTCGATGCCGGTGCCGTCGTCGAGGTCGGCCACCAGGCCCTGGCCCGAACGCCGCACCTCGCGGACCCCTGCGTGGATGACCCGCGCGCCGAGCGCGGCGACCTGGCCGGCGACCTCCTCGTCGAGCTCACCGCCGTCGGCGAGGACGACCACCTCGGCCGCGATCGGGCCGAGCATCGCGGCCATCGCGGCGGTGTGCGGAGCGGCGCCGAGGATGCCGACCCGGGTGCCGGCGTACTCGTGGCCGTGGCAGAACGGGCAGTGCGCCACCAGGTCGCCGAAGTTCTCGGCGATCCCGGCGGTCGCGGGGAGGGTGTCGCGGACGCCGGTGGCGAGGAGCACCCGGCGGGCCCGGACGGTCTCCTCGCCCGCGAGGGTGAGGACGAAGTCGCCGAGCTTGCCGGCGACGGTGTGCACCTCGGCGTCGCGGAAGGTCACGTCGTCGTACGCCTCGGCGTCCTTGCGGGCCGCGACGCGCAGCTCGGCGGGCGGGGCGCCGTCGTGCCCGAGGAAGTTGTGCATGTGCCCGGTCGGGTCGTTGCGGTAGCGGTCGGTGCCGAGCACGAGGGTGCGCTGGTGCATGCGGCCGAGGGTCTGGGCCGCCTGGAGACCGGCGGAGCCGGCGCCGATGACGGCGACGTCGTACTGGGAGTTCATGGGAGGTTCCTCTCGCACGGGATCGTGGACTTGTGCAGGTCAGAAGCATGTGAGTTCATGTAGACATGAAGTCAAGCCGCCACGACATCCGCTGGTCGATCGGGGACCTCGCCGAACGCTTCGACCTGGAGACCCACGTGCTGCGGCACTGGGAGGACAAGGGGCTGCTGCACCCGGAGCGGGACGCCGCCGGCCGCCGGGTGTACGGCGAGGACGACGCCTACCGCGTCGCGACCATCCTCGCCAGCAAGGCCTCGGGGATGAGCCTTGAGCAGATCCGGACCCTGGTCGACGCCTCCACCGACGGACGGCGCGACGCGCTCAAGGCGCACCTGGCCGAGCTGGACCGCCGCCAGGCCGACCTCGAGCGCTCCCGCCACCTCACCGCGCACGCGCTGGAGTGCCGCGCGCACGACATCACCACCTGCCCCGGCTTCCAGGCCCACGTGGCCGACATCGTCGACGGGACCCGGCGCGGACTCCCACTGTTGGCCGGACATTCTCCCGGGCACAGGTGACTCCGGCGGACGTTCGTGGTGTAGTGACCTGGATCACAACAACGTCGTCCTGAAGGTGGCTCCATGTCTCGGTCGCTCCGCCTGCTCCTGTCCCTCGGATCCGTCCTCGTCGCCGCCCTCGTCGGGCTCGTCGCGGTCCCGCCGGCCCACGCCGCCGGCCCGTCGTACGTCGCGCTCGGCGACTCCTACTCCTCGGGCGTCGGGACCCGCAGCTACATCGACGACGGCACGAGCTGCCAGCGGTCGAACTACGCCTACCCGAAGCTGGTCGCCGCCGCGAAGGGCTACGCGCTGAACTTCAAGGCCTGCTCCGGCGCCACCATCGGCACCGTGACGAGCGGCCAGCTCAGCGCCCTGACCAGCACCACCCGCTACGTCACCATCTCCGTCGGCGGCAACGACGCCGGCTTCAGCAGCGTGCTCACCGAGTGCGCCCAGCCGGGCTGGATGTCGGACTGCGACGGCGCGATCAACACGGCGCAGTCGTTCATCAACAACACCCTGCCCGGGCGGCTCGGCACGCTCTACTCCTCCATCAGGTCCAAGGCGCCCAACGCCGTTGTGGTCGTGGTCGGCTACCCCCGCGTCTTCATGGGCGAGGACTGCAACGCCGCCACCTTCTTCTCGCCGGCCGAGGAGACCCGTCTCAACGCCACCGCCGACCTGCTCAACTCCAAGCTGTCGGCCGCCGCCGGCGCCAAGGGCTTCAAGTGGGCGAACCCGACCTCCCGCTTCACCGGCCACGCCGTCTGCGACGACGTCGAGTGGCTCAACGGCTTCTCCAACCCCGTCAGCGAGAGCTACCACCCCAACCGCCTCGGGCACTCCTCCGGCTACCAGCCGCTCGTCGGAGGCCTGCTCGTCGGCTGACGCCGCACCCGATCCGTCGGGCCCCTTTGGTAGAACCGACCCATGCGGCGAAACTCGGTGGCCATCGGTCTGCTCGTGCTGGCGACGAGCGGGCTGACGGCCTGCTCCGGCGGCTCCGAGAAGGAGGACGCCGCGCGGGACACCGTCACCACGCTCGCCGGCGCCCTCGCCGAGGGCAAGGGGTTCGACGAGCTCACCTGGCGCGGAGCCGACGCGGCGAGCGTCACGAAGGAGTACGACGCCGTCGTCGCCGGCCTCGACGTCCTCACCCCGACCGTGGAGGTCGGCGAGGTCCGGGCCGACGGCGACGACCCCTCCGCGACGCTGCAGTGGTCCTGGCCGGTCGTCGACGGCGGCGACCCGTGGACCTACGAGACGACCGTGCCGCTCGCCCACGCCGGCGACGACTGGTCGCTCACCTGGTCGCCCGCCCTCGTGGAGCCCAGCCTCGCCGACGGGGAGACCCTCGACGCGACCACGCAGGTCGCCCAACGCGGCGAGATCACCGACGCCGCCGGCAAGCCGATCGTCACCGAGCGGCCCGTCGTGCGGGTCGGCATCGACCGCACCCTCGTCGAGGCGGCGGCCGCGCCGACGTCCGCGCGCCGGCTCGCCGCACTCGTCGGGATCGACCCGGCGCCGTACGTCAAGGCGGTGTCGGGGGCCGGACCCAAGGCGTTCGTCGAGGCGATCACGTACCGCGCCACCGACGTGCCGCCCGGTGTCGACGCCGGCCTCGCCGAGATCCCCGGCGGGCACGCCGTGAGCGCCGAGCTGGCCCTCGCCCCGACCCGCGACTTCGCCGCGCCCATCCTCGGCAAGGTCGGACCCGTCACCGCCGAGATGGTGAAGAAGGATCCCGCCGCCTACCGCCCCGGCGACACCGCCGGGACCTCCGGCCTGCAGGCGCGCTACGACGAGCAGCTGCGCGGCACCCCCGGCCGCGCGGTCTACGCCGTCCCGGCGAAGAAGGGCGCCGAGCGGCGCGAGCTCTACTCCACCGAGCCCGTCGCGGGGAAGCCGCTCGCCCTCACCCTCGACACCCGCCTGCAGAGCCTCGCCGAGCGGGTGCTCGCCTCCACCAGGCCCGCCAGCGCGCTCGTCGCGATCCGCCCCAGCGACGGCTCGATCCTCGCCGCCGCCAACGGCGCCGGGACCGGCGGCCAGAACTACGCCACCTTCGGCCAGTTCGCGCCCGGCTCCACCTTCAAGTCGGTGACCTCCCTGGCCCTGCTCCGCTCCGGGCTCACCCCGTCCTCGCCGGTGCGCTGCACGCCGACCACCACCGTCAACGGCAAGTCGTTCAAGAACTACTCCGACTACCCCTCCTCCGCGATCGGCACCATCCCCCTCCAGGAGGCCATCGCCCAGTCCTGCAACACCGCGCTCATCAACGCCCGCGCCCAGGTGAAGGACGGCGCCCTGGCGTCGGCCGCCGCGAGCCTCGGGCTCGGCATCGACCACGACCTCGGCTTCCCCGCCTACTTCGGCGAGGTCCCCGACCCCGCGAGCGAGACCGAGGCCGCGGCCGACCTCATCGGCCAGGGCAAGGTGCTCGCCTCCCCGATGGCCATGGCGACGGTGATCGCGAGCATCCAGGCCGGCACCACCGTCGTACCCCGACTCGTCGGCGGGATCGACGTCTCCGTCCCCAAGGAGGCCACGCCGCTCACCGCCACCGAGGCCCGCCAGCTCAAGTCGCTGCTGCGCCGCGTCGTCACCGACGGCAGCGGCCGCGGCCTCGCCGACCTCCCCGGGGGTCCGGTGATCGCGAAGACCGGCACCGCCGAGTACGCCGACGGAGACACCGTCCGCACCCACGCCTGGATGATCGCCGCCCAGGGCGACCTCGCCGTCGCCGTCTTCGTGCAGACCGGAAAGTCCGGCTCCCAGACCGCGGGCCCGCTGCTCGAGGAGTTCCTCCGCGGCGCCCGCTGACCGGGACCTTGATCCCAGATACGACAACGGTCGGGTGAATCTGGGCCGACTCGCTTGACCGTCGCGAGGGCCGCGCTAGAGTGAGGGTGTCGTATTTCGGAGGGAGCACCGAACGCGACAGAGCCCCTCGTTGACCCCATGCAATGAGGGGCTCGCTCCGTTTTGGTTGCGCCGAGCGCGGCTTCGCCGCGGCGGTCGGCAGCAAGCTGCTGGGCGCGCGGCTCTCGCCGCGCTGCCGGCGGCGCGGTTGGCTTGGGTGGGGGTCGGGTCGGTCTGGCGGCAAGACCTGGGTCGGCTGTCTTGGTTGCGCCGAGCGCGGCTGCGTTGGATGGGCCGAGAGCGGCTTCGCCGCCCGGCGGCAGCAAGCTGCTGGGCGCGCGGCTCTCGCCGCGCTGCCGGCGGCGCGGTTGGCTTGGGTGGGGGTCGGGTCGGTCTGGCGGCAAGACCTGGGTCGGCTGTCTTGGTTGCGCCGAGCGCGGCTGCGTTGGATGGGCCGAGAGCGGCTTCGCCGCCCGGCGGCAGCAAGCTGCTGGGCGCGCGGCTCTCGCCGCGCTGCCGGCGGCGCGGTTGGCTTGGGTGGGGGTCGGGTCGGTCTGGCGGCAAGACTGGGGCACGACCCGCCCGCGCCCCGCCCGCCCCGCATGCCGCTTGCTCGGGGAGCGGGTGGACCCTGCCGGAGGCTCCCGGGGGCGTGCCAGAGTGGGGGCATGAGCTTCCGCGAACGCCTCGGCCACCTGCTTCCGGAGTCGCACCGCCAGCTGTTCATCGGCGGAGCATGGGTGCCCGGGAGCGGCGGCGGGCGGATCGATGTGATCGACCCGGCCGACGGCTCGGTGCTGACCGACGTGGCGGACGGGAGCCTGGACGACGCGCGGGCGGCACTGGACGCGGCGGTGGCGGCACAGGCCGACTGGGCGGCGACCGCGCCCCGGGAGCGGGGGGAGATCCTGCGCCGGGCGTTCGAGCTGGTGACGGCGCACGCCGACGACCTGGCGATCGTGATGAGCCTGGAGATGGGCAAGCCGATCGCGGAGGCGAAGGGTGAGGTGACCTACGGGGCGGAGTTCCTGCGCTGGTTCTCCGAGGAGGCGGTGCGGGTGCACGGCCGGTGGATGCACAACCCCGCCGGCGGGAGCCGGCTGCTGACGGTGCGCAAGCCGGTCGGCCCGTGCCTGTTCATCACCCCGTGGAACTTCCCGCTCGCGATGGGGACCCGCAAGATCGGGCCCGCGATCGCGGCCGGCTGCACGATGGTGGTCAAGCCGGCGGCGCAGACGCCGCTGACGATGCTCTACCTCGCCGCGCTGCTCGCCGAGGCGGGGCTGCCCGACGGGGTGCTCAACGTGGTCACGACCAGCGACTCGGGCGGACTCAGCAGCACCCTGCAGGCCGACCCGCGGCTGCGGAAGGTGAGCTTCACCGGGTCCACCGCCGTCGGCAAGAAGATCGTCGAGCAGTCGGCGGGCGAGCTGCAGCGGGTCTCCATGGAGCTCGGCGGCAACGCCCCCTTCCTGGTGTTCGCCGACGCCGACCTCGACGCGGCCGTCGAGGGCGCGATGATCGCCAAGATGCGCAACATGGGCGAGGCGTGCACCTCGGCCAACCGCTTCCTCGTGGAGGCTTCGGTCGCGGAGGAGTTCGGCACGAAGCTCGCCGACCGGATGGGTGCGCTGCGGGTGGGCCGCGGCCAGGACGTCGGCGTCCAGGTCGGCCCGCTCATCGACGAGAAGGCCGTCACCTCGGTCGCGGCGACCGTGGCCGACGCCGTGGAGCGCGGCGCGCGGCTGCTGACGGGCGGGGAGAAGCCGGAGGGCGAGGGGTACTTCTACCCGCCGACGGTCCTCGTCGACGTTCCCGCCGACGCCGACGCGGTCACCCAGGAGACCTTCGGCCCGGTCGCGCCGATCACCACGTTCACGACCGAGGACGAGGCGATCGCCCACGCGAACGCGACGGAGTACGGCCTCGCGGCATACGCCTACACCCGCGACCTGGCCCGCACGATCCGGCTGGCGGAGAGGCTGGAGACCGGCATGCTCGGCATCAACACCGGCCTCGTCTCCAACCCGGCCGCGCCGTTCGGCGGCGTCAAGGCCAGCGGGTTCGGCCGGGAGGGCGGGTTCGAGGGCATCGAGGAGTACCTCGACACGACCTACGTCGCCCTGCCGGTCGACTGAGGCGCTCAGTCCTCGAGCGAGGCGAGCACCTCCATGTTGTGGCGGTAGCCGACCGTCTCGTAGCCCACGACGGTCACCCACGGTGCCAGTGACAGCACCAGCAGGCACCACACCAGCTCCACGTCGGCCTGCGCCATCAGCACCGGGACCACCAGCACCGCGGCGGTCAGCGCGAGCAGCACCAGGTGGAAGCTGTCGAGGGAGCGGGTGAGGAGGGTGTAGCCGACGAAGAGCACGGCGACGAACAGCGCGACCGGTACGACGACGGTCAGCACCGTCGCGGTCAGGTGCAGCTCGCTGTGGTGCTCGAGGTAGTAGGCCGCCACGTGCAGGCCCGCGCCGACGGCGACGATCGCGCCGAAGAGCCCGATCGCGCCGTACCCGAAGCCGAAGGAGCGCTCGCGGTGGGCGTGCAGCACGTCGCCGATCGGGACGACGAAGTAGCTCCACCAGATGCCGAAGGTGAGCGCCGTGCCCGCGAGGGTGAACGCGGCGATCTCCCAGGACAGGCCCTCCTCGGCGAGCACGTTGATCGCGGCCATCGTGCCGATCATCCCCTCGCCGAGGGTGATGATGACCATGAGGCCGTAGCGCTCGGCGATGTGGTGGGCGTGCCAGGGGGTGCCGCCGCGGCGCAGCTCGGCGATGACGGGCCCGCCGATCTCGACGAGGAACGGGACGAGGATCAGCGCGAAGGTGGTGCCGACCGGGAGATCGACGAGGGCCAGGACGCACCACAGCACCTGGGCGATCGCGATCGAGACGACGTAGGTGCGGCAGGCGGCACGTCGGTCCGGGTCGTGCTTCGCGGCACGCAGCCACTGGAAGATCATGGCGACGCGCATGACGACGTAGCCCCAGACGATGACGTCGTTGTCGAGCGTCTCGCCGTGCTCGGTCACGGACTTGAACATCGGCTTGATGCCGAGCGCGAAGATCAGCACGCCGACCATCTGCACCATCGTGGTGATCCGGTAGACCCAGTCGTCGGTGTCGTAGGCCGAGGCGAACCAGGTGAAGTTGATCCACGCCCACGAGATGCCGAAGGTCGCGAACGCGAAGGCGGCGATGCCCGAGCCGACGTGGTCGGCGGCGAGGGCATGGGCGAGCTCGTTCGCGGCGGTGCCGAAGGCGACCACGAAGGTCAGGTCGAACAGCAGCTCCAACGGGGTGGAGGCACGTTCCGACTCGTGCGGGTCGTGACCGGTCATCCGGCGGGTGCGGTGGCGGACGGCGGGGGCCTGCGTCTCCGACATGCGGCGCAGTCTAGGTCGCGGCACGCCCCAGCAGCGCGAGCACGTGCACCGCGGCGGGCGCCGCGACGTCCACCGGGACCGGCGGGGCGAAGCGCGGGTCGTCGCTGAGCGCGACCTGCAGCGCGGTGGGGAGCAGCTCGGCGGCGAGCGGCTCGGGGAGCGGCGCGCCGCGACCGGTCGTCCGGCCGACGTCCCACCCGTGGACGGTGATCTCGAGGGCGGCGATCCGGGCGACGGTGTCGACGGGCAGCGGGTGGCCGCCGACGTCGACGTACGGCGCCCGGGTGCTCATCCACGAGGTGAGCAGCCCGCACGCCTTGGTCTCCAGCCGGTGCACCCGCTGCTCCAGCGGCGAGGGCGCGGCGCTGCTCAGCGCGACCGCACCGTCGGCGGCCTCCGCGAAGGCGTCGAGCGCGTCCTCCATGTGCGCGAGGAGGTCGGCGAGCGTCCACCCGGCACAGGGCGTCGGGCGGGCGACGTCGGCGCAGGTGATGGTGGCCAGGGCGGCGCGGGTGTAGTCCAGGGCGCGCTGGAGGACGTCCAGGCCTGCGACGAGACCGGCCGGGGCGGGCTCGGCGGACATCAGAGCGGCACGTAGTCGGCCGGCAGCCGCGCCGGCAGCCCGAACCGGGCGAACAGCCGCGGGTCGAAGAACGCGCTGACGTGGTCGACGCGCAGCTCGTCACCGCTGCCGGTCATCTGCAGGACCTGCAGGTGGAAGGGCTCGAAGTGGCCCTCCGGCTGGCGCATGTACAGGCCGAACGCCGGCTGGCCGTTCGCGACGGTCTCGATCATCGGCATGTCGTTGGTGCCGCCCGGGCACTTGGTGCCGATCAGCTCGCCGATGGCGTCGGCACCGCGGAAGTGGTTGAGGAAGGGCGGCATGTCCCAGGTGGCGTCGTACTTGAGGAGCTGGACGATCTGGTCGATGTCCTTGCGCCAGAAGGCGGCCAGGTAGGCGTCGAGCAGGCTGCGCTGGTCGGCGTCGAGGTCGGGCTCGACGGTGTCCGGGGTGAGCCCCCGCTCGGCGAGCTGGGCGTGGGCACGCTGCAGCGCGGAGTTCACGGCCGCCGTGGTGGTGTCGAGCGCGGTCGCGGTCTCCGCGGCCGACCAGCGCAGCACGTCGCGCAGGATCAGCACGGCGCGCTGCCGGGCCGGCAGGTGCTGGAGCGCGGCGACGAACGCGAGCCGGATCGTGTCCCGCTCCGCGACCTCGACCGCCGCGTCCGGGATCGGCTCCAGCCACGGGACCTCGTGGTCCTCGAGGAGCTCGTCGGACGGCGCGGAGTCGGCCGTGCCGAGGCCCGTGGGCAGCGGCCGGCGCGGCTTGGCCTCGAGGTTGGTCAGGCACACGTTGGTGGCGATCTTGTAGAGCCACGTGCGCACGGAGCTGCGCCCCTGGAAGCTCGCCGACGCCTTCCACGCACGCAGGAACGTCTCCTGCACCAGGTCCTCCGCCTCGTGCACCGACCCGCTCATCCGGTAGCAGTGCGCCAGCAGCTCCCGCTGGTAGCGCCCCGTGAGGGTGTCGAAGTCGGCGAGCTCCTCGCCCGCGGTCGCCTGCTCGGTCACCGTGATTCCCATCCCTGCCCCTGTGGTCTCGCCAGTCTGCCTGAAACGTTGGACCGGGGTCGACGGGGAAACTCATCGGTGGGGGTGCAGGAATCCCCGGTTCACCGGGGATTCCTGCGCTTCTCGGCCGTTGCAAAGGCCGGGAAGCGTCAGTTTTCCCGGTTAACCGGGTATTCCTGCACGGTGCGCAGAGCCCGCTCCGCCGCAGGGACGGCGAGCGCGCGGTCGGCGGCCACCAACCCGATCCGGGTACGACGGTCGAGCAGGTCCGCCACGTCCGCGGCCCCCTCGTGGGTGATCCCGAAGAACAGCTCCGCCCAGACGGTCGCCAGCGCGGGGTGGATCGGGGCGAGCAGGTCGTCCTCGGCCCAGCCGGAGGCGTCGACGGCGGCGGCGAGGGCGAGGGCGGCGTCGGCGCCGTACCGGCGCACGAGGCGGGCCCGGCCGGGGTGGCCGGCGCGGGCGGCCTCCTCGGCGAGCGCCTCGCGGGGGGCGGCTCCGGCGAGGGGGAGGGTGGTGGTCACGCAGGGGCCGGCGGTGAGCCCGGCGGAGGCCACGGCCGCGTCGACGGCGTCCTCGGCCATCCGGCGGTAGGTGGTCAGCTTGCCGCCGACGATGGTGACGACGCCGGTGGGGGAGGTGAGGACGGCGTGCTTGCGGGAGAGGTCGGCGGTGGAGCCCTCGCCGCCGTCGAGGAGGGGACGGAGGCCGGCGAAGGCGCCGACCACGTCGGAGCGACGCAGCGGCCGGGCGAAGGAGGCGGAGACGACGTCGAGCAGGAAGCCGATCTCGACCTCGGTGGGCTCGGCGACGTCGGGGACGGGGCCGTCGACGGGCTCGTCGGTGAGGCCGACGTAGAGCTGTCCGTCGGGCTGGGGCAGCACCAGCACGAACCGGTTGGTCTCGCCGGGGATGGGGGCGAAGACCGCGACGGTCAGGCCGGGCAGCGCCTCGCCCCGCAGCACCAGGTGGGTGCCGCGGGAGGGCCGCAGCCGCACGTCCTCGACGAGGTCGCCGGCCCAGACGCCGGCGGCGTTGACGACGGTCCGCGCGGTGACGGTGAGCGGGGCTCCGGTGAGCTCGTCGCGCAGCTGGACCCGGGTGCCGGAGGCGGAGACGACGCGGGCGTGCGTGTGGACGGCGGCGCCGTGCGCGGCGGCCGTGCGGGCGATGGTGGTGACGAGGCGGGCGTCGTCCTCGAGCTGGCCGTCCCAGCCGAGCAGGCCGCCGCGCAGGCCGTCGGTGCGCAGTGGGGGTGCGAGCCGGCGGGTCTCGGCGGCGGTGAGGCGGCGCGGGCGGGGCAGGGTGTCGCGGCTGGTGCCCGCGGCCCGGCGGAGCAGGTCGCCGCCGACGAACCCGGCCCCGGCGAGCAGGCCGAGGGGCTTGCTCACGCCGGCGGCGAGCGGGATCACCGAGGGCAGCGGGTGGGTCAGGTGCGGGGCGGTGACCTCCATCAGGATGCCGCGCTCGACCGCGCTCTCGTGGGCGATCCCGACCTGGCCGGAGGCGAGGTAGCGCAGTCCGCCGTGGACGAGCTTGGAGGACCAGCGCGACGTACCGAAGGCGAGGTCGTGGGCGTCGACCGCCAGGACCGACAGGCCGCGGGAGACGGCGTCGAGGGCGACGCCGGCGCCGGTGACGCCGAGGCCGACCACGACCACGTCGACGTCGGTGGGGGCGCCGGCCAGGCCGGCGGTGATGCGGGGGAGTGTCATCGGCTCAGGCTCCGGACGATCTGGGTGTGCAGCTCGGCGTCGAGGCTCGCGGCGTCCACGGCGTCGTCGAGCATGGTGTGGGCGGACAGGACGAAGCCGTGGGCGGCGAGGACCAGGCCGCGGGCGATCAGCACCGGGTCGCCCGCGCGGACCGCGCCCGCCTCCTGGCCGGCGCCGATCGCCGCGGCGAGGACGCCGATGATGAGCTCCTGCGAGCGGCCGCGGCGGGCCAGGAGGTACGGCAGGATCAGCTCGGGGTCGAGCTCCACGATCCGGGTGAAGAGCTCGTTGCCCCGCAGCTCCGCGATGGTCGCGATCACCGTGTCGGCGATCCGCCCGGGCGTCGGCTCGCCGGTGAGGTCGACCTGCGCGGCGACCAACCCGCCCCACTCGCGGGTCATCAGGTCGCCGAGCAGGGCCGGCATGTCGGACCAGGCGCGGTAGATCGTCATCCGCGACACCCCGGCCCGGCGTGCCACCTCGGTGAGGGTGGTGCGCCGCCAGCCGACGTCGAGGATGCACTCGCGCGCGGCGTCCAGGTAGCCGTCGCGCGGGCCGGTGTCCGATGCACTGTTGTGACGATGTGACGTCATGTGTAACACTGTAACACATGACGACCGAGCGCCCCTCCGTCCTGCAGCCCGAGATGCCCGCCACCCGGTGGGGCGACCCCGCCTCCGCGGACGGCCTGCCCGACGGCGTCCGCGACCTCGTCGGCATGGTCTTCCCGATCGCCGACACCCCGGCCCGCGCCGACGTCGCGGTCCCCGCATCGCGGCTCGCGCCCGCGCTGGTGGACGGCCTCCGCGCCGTCGTGGGCGCGGCCAACGTGCTCACCGACGACGAGGTACGACGCCTGCGCACGCGTGGCAAGTCGACCCCCGACCTGCTGCGCCAGCGCCGCGGCGACCTCGGGGACGCGCCCGACGTCGTCGTACGACCGGGTGGGCACGACGACGTCGTCGCGGTCCTCGCCTGGGCGCAGGAGAACCGGGTCGCGGTCGTCCCCTTCGGCGGCGGTACGGCGGTCACCGGCGGTCTGGTCGCCGACCGCACCGGCCTGGCCGGCGTGGTCTCCCTCGACCTCGGCCGCATGCGCGGACTGCTCGCCCTCGACCCGGTCTCCTCGACCGCGACCCTCGAGCCGGGCCTGCGCGGTCCCGAGGCCGAGGCGCTGCTGGCCCAGCACGGGCTGATGCTGGGGCACTTCCCGCAGTCGTTCGAGTACGCCTCGATCGGCGGCTTCGCCGCCACCCGCTCGAGCGGGCAGTCCAGCGCCGGCTACGGCCGCTTCGACGCCATGGTCGTCGCACTGCGGGTGGCCACGCCGGCCGGCGACGTCCGCCTCGGCGCCTCGCCCGCCAACGCCTCGGGCCCCGACCTGCGCGAGCTCTTCCTCGGCTCCGAAGGCGCCTTCGGCGTCATCACCGAGGTCACCGTCCGGGTCCGCCCACTGCCCGAGGTCAAGGAGTACGAGGGCTGGCGCTGGCCCTCCTTCGCCGCCGGCGCCGACGCGATGCGCACCCTCGCCCAGTCCGACCTGCTGCCGACGGTGCTGCGCCTGTCGGACGAGAACGAGACCGCGATCAACCTCGCCGACCCCGAGGCCATCGGCGGCGACGCGAGCGCCGGCTGCCTGATGATCGTCGGCTACGAGGGCACCCCCGCCGCCGTCGCGGCGAAGAGGGCGGCCGTCACCGCGGTCCTGACCGACCTCGGCGGCACCGCGCTGGGCGACGCCCCCGGCGAGAAGTGGGCCGAGGGGCGCTTCCATGCGCCGTACCTGCGCGACAGCCTGCTCGACGTCGGCGTCCTCGTGGAGACCCTGGAGACGGTGACCTTCTGGAGCAACCGGGAGAACCTGTACACCCGCGTCAAGACGGCGCTGGAGACGGCGCTCCCGGGCGCGATGGTGCTGTGCCACGTCTCGCACGTCTACGCCACGGGCTGCTCGCTCTACTTCACCGTCGCCGCGCCCGGTGGCGAGGACCCGCTCGCCACCTGGCTGCCCGCCAAGGCCGCCGCCTGCGAGGCGATCGTCGCCGCCGGTGCCTCGATCACCCACCACCACGCGGTGGGCACCGACCACAAGCCGTACCTCACCGCGGAGATCGGCGAGCTCGGCGCCACCGTGCTGCGTGCGGTCAAGCAGGCCGTCGACCCCGCCGGGATCCTCAACCCCGGGGTGCTGGTCCCGTGACCCGCTCGTTCGCCTTCCTCGTCAACCCGAGCTCCGGTGGGGGCGCGGCGCCGCGCGTCGTCGTACCGCTGGCCCGGGCGCTGCGGGAGGCCGGCGCCGCCGTCGAGGTCACCTACACGACGTCCGCCGCCGAGACCCCGGCCCTGGTCGCGACCGCTGTGGGGGCGGGCGCGGTCGTGGTGTCGGTCGGCGGCGACGGGATGCTGTCGTCGGTCGCCGGGTCCGTCGCCGCGCTGGACGGCGTGCTGGCCGTGGTCCCCGCCGGGCGCGGCAACGACTTCGCCCGCATGCTCGAGATCCCGCACGACACCGCCGCCCAGGCGCGGCTGCTGCTGGAGGGCGCGGAGCGGCGCATCGACCTGCTCCGGGCGTCCCTGGCCGGTGCCGCGTCCGTGGTCGCCGGCTCCGTGTACGCCGGGGTGGACGCCCGTGCCGCCGAGATCGTGGACCGCTCGCACTGGCTGCCCGGGAAGCTGCAGTACCCGGTCGCCGCGGTCCGGGCGCTGGCGACGTACCGTCCGGTGGACTGCGTGCTCGAGGTCGACGGCGTCCGCTCGACCCACCAGGCGGCCACGGTCGTCGTCGCGAACTCCCGCTACTACGGCAAGGGCATGGCCATCGCGCCCGCCGCGTCGGTCTCCGACGGCCTGCTCGACGTGATCGTCATCGAGGCCGCCGGCCGGCTGGACCTGATCCGCTCCCTGCCCAAGGTGTACGACGGCGGGCACGTCGCCCTCGACGAGGTGACCGTGCTGACCGGGCGCCGGGTCACCTTGGCGGGTGCGTACGCCGGGGGTGCCGCGGTGCCCGTCGGCGCCGACGGGGAGGCGCTCGGGTCGCTGCCCGCTGCTGCGGCGGACCCGATGGTCGTGGAGCTGCTCCCGGAAGCGCTGCGCATCCTCGCCTGAGGCGCCTAGGGTCGGCGCATGCGAAGAGGGGGAGGAGCGGCGCTGCTGCTGGCGGCCGCGTGGTTGCTGGCGGCCTGCGGGCAGGACGCTGCTGCGGGGCACCCGGACGACGCGGGCGACCTGAGCGAGGCCTGTCGCCAGGCGATGGAGCAGGCGATGGAGCAGGGGACCCCGGACGAGGACGGCAACGTGACGTTCGGCTGCCTCGAGGGGGCGCCGTACGACGAGCTCCCCGGGGACGTCCTCGTGCCGACCGACCTGCCGCCGGGTGTCGAGCCCACGCCCGGCGACTGAGTGCCGTCGCACCTGACGAATCTGTCGTAAATCCGCCGGATCGGGGACAGATTCGTCAGGTACGACGCGCGGGCAGGATCAGCTGGGGGCGGGCAGCGACCGGCTGATGATCTCCTTCATGATCTCGCTGGTGCCGGCGTAGATCTGCGAGACGCGGAGGTCGGCCCAGGCGCGGGCGATGGGGTACTCGTTCATGTAGCCGTAGCCGCCGTGCAGCTGGAGGCACTTGTCGGCGACCTTCTGCGCGCGCTCGGAGCACCACAGCTTGGCCATCGCGACGGTGGGGATGTCGAGCTGCTTCTCCAGGTGCAGGGTGATGCACTCGTCGACGAAGGAGCGGGCGACGCGCGCCTCGGTGGCGACCTCGGCCATCTTGAACTTGGTGTTCTGGAAGCCCCAGATCGGCCGGTTGAAGGCGTGCCGCTCGTGGACGTAGCGCATCGTCTCCTCGTAGCAGAACTCCATCGCCGCGACGTTGGAGACGGCGACGATGAGGCGCTCCTGGGGGAGCTGCTCCATGAGCTGGATGAAGCCCTGGCCCTCCTCGGTGCCGAGCAGGTTGCTCACCGGGATCCGGACGTCCTCGAAGAAGAGCTCGGAGGTGTCCTGGCCCTTCATGCCCACCTTGTCGAGCACCTTGCCGCGCGAGAAGCCGGGGGTGTCGGCGGGCACGATGACCAGCGAGATGCCGGCCGCCGCCTCCTCGGGGTTGGTCTTGACGACGGTGACCACGACGTCGGCCTGGGCGCCGTTGGTGATGAAGATCTTCGAGCCGTTGACGACGTACTCGTCGCCCTCGCGGATCGCCTTGGTCTTGATGCTCTGCAGGTCCGAGCCGGTGCCGGGCTCGGTCATCGCGATGGCGCCGACGGCCTCGCCGCTGGCCAGCTTGGGCAGCCATGCGTGCTTCTGCTCCTCGGTGCCGTAGGCGAGGATGTAGTGGGCGACGATGCCGTTGTGGAGCGAGACGCCCCACGAGCTGTCGCCGACCCGGGCCTGCTCCTCGATGAGGATGGCCTCGTGGGCGAAGGTGCCGCCCCCGCCGCCGTACTCCTCCGGGATGGAGAGGCAGAGCAGGCCGACCTCGCCGGCCTTGTTCCACAGCTCGCGGTCGACCTGCTTGTTGGCGATGAAGGCGTCGACGTTGGGTCGGATCTCCTTCTCGGCGAAGGTCCGGGCGAGGTCACGGAAGTCGTCGAGGTCGGTGTTCATCCACGGCGAGCGACGGGGCATGGGTGGCGGTCCTGTTCGGTCGGGGGCTGCTGGATACAGGATGTATCGGATACAGGGTGTATCACGCGGAGCCGTGTGGATACAAGGTGTATCCGCGCGCTACCCTCCGGCTGTGGTGGACGTGGTGAAGTGGGTCGACTCGACCGTGCGCCGGCGCAACGCCAAGGAGGCGCTGGAGAGCGACGCGCGCCGGGCGCAGGTCGTGCAGGCCGCGATCGACGCCATCGAGGAGGGCGGCGGGGCGGTCGGCATGGGCCAGATCGCCGAGCGCGCGGGCATCCCGCGCCCCAACGTCTACCGCCACTTCGCGAGCAAGGAGCAGCTCGACGCCGAGGTCGCGCGGTACGCCGCCACCGAGCTGCTGCGCCGGGTGCGCCCTCACTTCGCGACCCCGGGGACGCCGGTGGAGATCATCCGCGGTCTCATCGCCCCCTGCGTGGCCTGGGCGGCCGAGCACCCGCACCTCTTCCGCTTCCTGGCCGCCCAGCAGCAGACCAAGGCGCTGCACCGGGCCCGCCTGGGCCGGACCCGGCTGCTCAGCGAGATCGTGGACGCCGCCCGGGCCTACCTGCGCGAGACCCCGCTCTCGGCCGACCCGCCCGAGGGCGTGCTGGTCGGGGTGATGGGGATGGTCGACGCGAGCATCATCTGGTGGTTCGACCACCACGACGAGACCCAGGTCGAGCTCGTCGACCGGCTCACCCGGCAGGTGACGGCGGTGCTCGTCGACACGCTCGCGCAGTACGGCCTGGTCGTGCCCGACGACCTGGTGCTGCGTCCGGTCCGCTGAGAATTTCCGCGCGACCCGGAATATCGCCGTCCCGGTGCGCCTTGACGCAGAAGTTTCAAACTTGAAACAACTGCCGAGAAGCGGGAGAGCCGATGACCACCTGCCTGACCCGGGCGCCGCGCGCCGGCGTCGTCCCCGAGATCCCCCGCGCCGCCGCGCCCGCCGCCGAGGTGCGCACGCAGGTCGTCGTCCCCCTCCGCTTCCCCGACGGGTACGCCGCCACCGCGGACGTGGTGACCTTCCACGGCCTGGTCGACGGCCAGGAGCACCTGCTGCTCGGGCTCGGCGACTGGCGCGGCCGCCTGGCCGGCCTGGCCGCGGGCGGTGAGGCGCCGTTGGTGCGACCGCACAGCGAGTGCCTGACCGGCGACGTCTTCGGCTCCGAGCGCTGCGACTGCGGTCCGCAGCTGCGCGAGGCGGTAGAGCGGATCACCGAGGCGGGCGGCTTCCTGCTGTACCTGCGCCAGGAGGGGCGCGGGATCGGGCTCTACGCGAAGCTCGACGCCTACGCCCTCCAGGACGCCGGTCTCGACACCTACGAGGCCAACCTGGCGCTGGGCCGCGGCGAGGACGAGCGCGACTACCGCGCCGCCGCCCAGATGCTGCTCGCCGTGGGTGCCGACCGGATCCGGCTGCTCAGCAACAACCCGGACAAGGCCGCCCAGCTCGCCGCGCACGGGATCGGCGTCGACGAGCGGGTCGCGACCGGCGTGCACCTCTCCGCCGCGAACCGCCGCTACCTCGCCGTGAAGCGGGACCACACCGCGCACACCCTCGACCTGGGAGACTTGTCCGCGTGACCCAGTGGCTCGACGAGGACGAGATGGCGGCCTGGCTGCCCCTCATCCGGATCGTGCACGCCCTGCCGCAGGCCCTCGACAGGCGGCTGCGCGAGGAGGCCGGCATCCCGCACAACTACTACGGGATGCTCGCCACGCTCTCCGCCCGCGCGGACCGCACGCTCACCATGGGCGAGCTCGCCCGGCTGACGGCGTCCAGCCCGTCCCGGCTCAGCCACGCCGTCACCGGCCTGGAGGAGCGTGGCTGGGTGGTGCGCCGTCCCTGCTCGGAGGACAAGCGGCGCCAGTTCGTCACCCTCACCGATGCCGGGCAGGAGCTCCTCGACCGGGTCGCGCCCAGCCACGTCGCGCACGTGCGCGACCTCGTGTTCGCCCGGCTGAGCCCCGAGCAGGTGCGCCAGCTCGGCGAGATCGCCGCCACGATCGTCGGCAACACCGAGCTCGGCGAGGCCTAGGCGAAGGACCAGACGAGCAGCTCGGTCGGCACCGCCGCCGTCACCTCGTACGACGTCCCGCCGGTCAGCCAGAACGCGTCGCCCGCGGCCAGCGGCTCGGCCAGCGAGGAGCGCAGCAGGGCGCCGCTGGCGACGTAGGCGTGCACCCGCGCGGCGGCGGGGAGCACGACCGACTCCCCGGCCTCCAGCCGGGCGACGTCGAGGGCCGCGCCGGCCACCCCGACCGCCAGGGGGCCGCCGTCGCCGACGACCCGGACCAGTCCGGTCCCGGGGCCGACGGCGGCCGAGCGGTACGACGGCTCGCCGTCCGGCTCGTCCGGCGTCAGCCAGACCTGCACGAAGCGGGTCGCGGCGTCACTGGCCGTCTCGCTGTGGCGCACCCCGGAACCGGCGCTCAGCACCGCGCCCTCGCCCGGACCGAGGGTGACCTCGGTGCCGGTCGCGTCGCGGTGCACGAGCGCGCCCGCGAGCACCCAGGACACGATCTCCAGCCCGGCGTGCGGATGCTCCTCGAAACCCTGGCCGCGACCCAGCAGGTGGTCGTCGTGGCAGACCATCGGCCCGAACGACAGGCGCTCGGGGTCCAAGTGCGGGCCGAAGGAGAAGGCGTGCTGGGTCAGCCGACCGGGGACGCGCTCGGCGAACCTGCTCGAACCCCTGCGGATCTCGACGTTCACGTGCCAGATTGTGCCGGTGGGCCTCCGAGCACGGAGCGGCGCCCCGAACCTGGACGTGGGAGGGTGGGCCCGATGGAGGACAGGGTGAGGGACCTGGCCGGCCGGCTGCCGAGCGGCTTCCGCTTCGGCACCAGCACGGCGTCGTACCAGATCGAGGGAGCGGTGGCCGAGGACGGCCGGGGTCCCTCGGTGTGGGACGCGTTCACCGCCGAGCCGGGTCGGATCGTCGACGGCTCGAGCGGCGCGGTGGCGTGCGACCACTACCACCGCTATCCCGAGGACATCGCGCTGATGCGGCGCCTGGGGGCGCAGGGCTACCGGTTCTCGATCGCCTGGCCGCGCGTGCAGCCGACCGGGTCGGGGCCGGCCAACGCCGCGGGGCTGGACTTCTACGACCGCCTGGTCGACGGCCTGCTGGAGGCCGGCGTCCGGCCGATGGCGACGCTCTTCCACTGGGACCTGCCGCAGGCCCTCGAGGACGACGGCGGCTGGCTCAACCGCGCCACCATCGACCGCTTCGCCGACTACGCCACGATCGTCGCGGAGCGGCTCGGCGACCGGGTCGCCGACTGGGTGCCGGTCAACGAGCCCAATGTCGTCACGACGATGGGGTACGCCGTGGGGTTGCACGCCCCCGGCAAGGCGCTCTTCTTCGACGCCCTCCCCGTCGGGCACCACCTGCTCGTCGCGCACGGCCGGGCGGCGATCGCGCTGCGCGCCGCCGGTGCCGAGAGCGTCGGCTGCGCCAACAACCACGCCCCGATCTGGCCGGCCTCCGACGACCCGGCCGACGTGGGTGCGGCGAAGCTCTTCGACTCCCTGTGGAACGGGCACTACCTCGAGGGCATGCTGCTGGGCCGCTACTCCGAGGAGATGATGATGCTGCTGGAGGAGCACGTCCGCGACGGCGACTTCGCGACGATGCGCCAGCCGCTCGACTTCTACGGCGTCAACTACTACAACCCGATGCGGATCGCGGCGGCCGAGGAGACCGCGGAGCTGCCGTTCGAGTTCCGCGACGTGCTGGGCTACCCGCTGACGGACTTCGGGTGGCCGGTGGTGCCCGACGCGCTGCGCGAGTGGCTGATCATGTTCCGTGCGCGGTTGCGCGCCGCCGTACCCCCGATCGTGATCACCGAGTCGGGCTGCGCCTACAACGTCGGCCCCGACGAGCACGGGGTCGTCGACGACCAGGCGCGGGTGGACTACCACCAGGCGCACCTGACCGCGGTCGCCGAGGCCGTCGAGCGCGGCGTGGACGTGCGCGGCTACTACGCGTGGTCGCTGGTCGACAACTTCGAGTGGGCCGAGGGCTACACCCAGCGCTTCGGACTGGTCCACGTCGACTACGAGACGCAGGTGCGCACGCCCAAGCGCTCCTTCGACTGGTACGCCGACCTGGTGGCCCGGCACCGCGCCGAGCACCCGGTCTGAGCCGGGCCCCGGCGGTCAGGCCAGGGCGTTGCCGATCTCGGCCCGCACCGCCTGGGCGGTGGACGCCGCCGCCGTCGCGCGGGACGTCTCGTCGGCGATCGTGGCGGCGAGCTGGTCGACCTGGCGCTCGGCCGAGCCCACGGTGGCCTCCTGCGCCTCGCGCTGGCCGCGGGCCTGCAGGAGCGCGGTGACCACCGCCGCCGCGCCGCCGAGCAGCGCGACGACGCCGAGGACGGCGAACCCGCCTGCCACGAAGGCGAGCCCGAGTGCCACCACGCCGACCGCGAGGGCCGCCGCACCGCCCTGCAGCAGGTACGGCGTGCGGGGGGTTCGTCGCGCGGCCGCGTCCTGCACGCCCGCGCGCCAGTCCCGCACCGCGCCGCCGGCGCGGACGTCGATGGTCTGGCCGGCGACGGTGACGGCACGGGTGGGTGCGACAGTCGCCGCCGCCTCGGCGACCCGTCGCTCGGCGGCCGCGTCCAGGTGGGGGGCGAGGACCCGGCGCGCCAGCCGGTGCCGGCCGGAGTCCGCGGGCGCGGCGAGGTCGGCCAGCAGCAGGTCCAGCACGTCGCCGGCGGGCGAGGACCACGCAGCGGAGTGCGCGGAGACCCGCTCGTCGAGGAAGCCGAGGTCGGCGCGGGCCCGGGCCATCCGGTCCAGGATGTCGCCCTCGGCCGGCGATCCCTCGTCCACCAGCGAGCGCAGGCAGTCCGCGAGCGGGTCCTCCGTCGCCTCGGCGGCACCGGCCGGGGTCGGCTGGTCGGCGGGGTCGTCGCCGGGCAGGGTCTCGCCGCGCAGCAGCCGCTGCAGCGCCTGGAGCTGGGCGAGGGCCTTCTCCTGGGGCAGGCCGCCGGTGCCGGAGGGGACCTGCGCCCGCAGCCAGTCGTCGATGCCGGCCGCTGTGGCGTCCCCGGCGGCGGAGAGGCGCTGTCCGAGGGCGGCGGCCAGTGCGGGCTCGCCGGCCGGCAGCCGGCCGTCGGTCACGGCCAGCCACACCTGGCGCTGCGCGCCGCTCACCCGGTCCTGGTCCGGCACCACCCGCTCGAACGGTGCCCGGGCCCAGGCGGGGTCGCGCGTCAACGCCGCCAGCAGGGTCAGGAAGAGGGCGGTGCGGGCGGGGTCGCGCTGGGTCGCGGCCTCGAGCAGCGCCTCGCCGGAGACCTCGCCGCGGGCGATCGCGGCCACCCCGCGCGCCGCGGCGGCCAGCCAGTAGCCGGGCACGTCGCCCGGCTCGGCCGTCTCCCGCAACGCCGCACCGCCGGTGACCACGACCGTCGCGACCACCTCCCGGGCGTAGCGGCGGCAGGTCGCGGCGTCGGCGTGCTGCCCGAGCTCAGCGCGGATGTCCTCGTGCTCGATCAGCGCCACCATCGCCCGGGTCAGCCGGTCGAGCTGCCCTTGCAGGTTGCCCTGCTGCTGGCGCATCTGCTCCGACAGGCGGCTGCGCGCCCGGCGCTCGGCGTCGAGGGCCTCCTCGGCATCGGCGATGCGCCGGTTCTGGGTCCAGTCGGTCCAGTCGCTCACGCGACTCGATCTGCCCCGCGCGGTGCCCGGCCAAACAGGGTCAGTCCAGGCCGACGACGTCCGACCACGCGACCTCCTCGGCGTCGGAGAGCGCGCGGCCCACGGCGTCCGCGTCGGGCAGGCCGTCCCCCGGCTCGACGTACCACGCGAGGAGGTAGGTGTTCCCGTGGTCGGCCACGACGTACTGGTCCGTGCCGTCCCGGGTCAGCACGTAGTAGCCGTCCTCGCGGCGGCACTGGTAGATCGCGCGGTCCGAGCTGTCGCAGTCGCGGTAGGCCGGCAGCTCGCCGACCACGTCGAGCGAGATGGCAGGCGATGCCGGCGCGTCCGCGTCGACCTCGTAGCGGTAGGAGTACGCGATCACCTCTCCGTCCTTGGTCGACGTCAGCGAGCCGCGCACGTCGAGGTCGTCGAGCTCGGGGAGGTACGCCACCAGTCCGGACGCCTCCAGCCGGGCGATCTGCGCCGCCTCGTCGCGGGCGTCCTCGACGGCCTCGCCCGCGGCCGGCGCCACCGTGACGCCGACGAGGCCGACCAGCACGATCGCGATCACCGCCGGCGGCAGGGCGTCGGTCTCCAGGTGCCCGGTCAGCGGGGCCGCGACGAGCGCGGCCGCCGCCGCGGCGGGGACGCCCACCAGCAGGGCGAGCACGCCGTCGCCGGGCGGGTCGCCGGCTCCGGCGACGACGAAGAGCGCGACGAGGGCGACGACGAGGTAGGTGCTCGTCGCGAGGAGCACCAGCGCGAGCGCCTGCGGCACGACCGCCCGCAGGAGCAGGCCGAGCAGCGCGACGACGGCGATGCCGCCGACGAACCACAGCCAGAGACCGCCGTTGGTCGTGGTGCCCAGGGCGCCGTACGTCGGGACGATGAGGAGCAGCGACGCCAGGAAGGCGACCACCGGGTGGATCGGGGACATGGCGGGGTCCTACCCCCGTCGGCGCCCGCGGAACCCGCTCCCGCGTAGCCTGCGCTGCATGCGCGCCGTCCAGGTCCTCGCCCCCACCGGTCCCTCCGACGTCGTCGTCTCCGACGTCCCCGAGCCCACGCCCGCCCCCGGGCAGGTGCTGGTCGAGGTGCACCGGGTGGGCATCTCCTTCCCCGACCTGCTGCTGAGCAAGGGGGAGTACCAGCTGCGGCCCGAGCCGCCGTTCACCCTCGGTGTCGACTTCGCCGGCGTCGTCGTCTCCGGCGACGGCTTCGCGCCCGGCCAGCGGGTCGCCGGCGTCGGGCCGTACGGCGGTGCCGCCGAGCTGGTCCTCGGCTCCGCCGAGAACGTCTTCGCGCTGCCCGACAGCATCACCTTCGACGAGGCCGTCGCGCTGCCCATGAACTACCTGACGGCCCTCTTCGCCCTCGACGAGCGGGGCGGCGTACGGCCCGGCGAGACGGTGCTCGTCCACGGCGCCGCGGGCGGCGTCGGCACCGCGAGCCTCCAGGTCGCCAAGGGCCTCGGCGCCCGCACCATCGCCGTGGTGAGCACCGAGGAGAAGCGAGCCTTCGCGCTCGCCGCGGGAGCCGACGAAGCCGTCCTCGCCGACGGGTTCAAGGACGCGGCCCGCACCCTCACCGACGGCGCCGGTGTCGACGTCGTCCTCGACGTCGTCGGCGGCACGCTCTTCACCGACTCGCTGCGCGCGCTCGCCCCGCAGGGCCGGGTGCTGGTCGTCGGCTTCGCCGCCGGCGAGGGCATCCCCGAGGTCAAGGTCAACCGGCTGCTGCTGAACAACGTCGACGTCCGCGGCGTCGGCTGGGGCGCCTACGCCTTCGCCCGCCCCGGCTACCTCGCCCAGCAGTGGGCGCAGCTGCTGCCCATGATCGAGGCCGGCACGGTCAAGCCGCCCGTCGGCAAGGTCTACCCGATCGAGGAGTTCGGCCAGGCGCTCGTCGACATGGACGAGCGGGCCACGCTCGGCAAGTCGGTCGTCCGGATCCGCGACTGACCGGGGCCCCGCTAGGACGGGGGCAGGGTCAGCGACGCCCGAGGTCCACGGTCCACCAGTACCGCCCGCGCCCGTCGACCGCGAGCCCGGCGCCGAGGTGCCGGAACCGGCAGGTGGTGAGGATCGTGCGGTGGGGCGTGCTGCGCACCCAGGTCCGCACCACGTCGTACGCCGTGCGGGGGCCGAACGCGATCACCTCTCCGACCATGGTGGCGCCGGTGTAGCCCGCCGCGGCGATCCGCCGCTGCAGCGTGGACTCGCCGCTGAGCCGGTGGCTCAGGTCGCCGCGCCGGGCCATCAGGGCACTGTGCCGGCGGGCGGCCAGCCGCAGCGCGCTGTCGACGCGCAGCGCCGGGCAGCCGGCCCGGACCCGGACCCGGTTGATGATCGCCATCGCGTCGGCCTCCAGCCGGGCGGTGGCGGCGCTGCGGGCGGCCGGCGTCGGCGCCGTCGCCGTCGCCGCGGACGGGCCCGAGGCCGGACCCAGCAGGCAGGCGGTCAGGAGCAGGCCCAGGAAGCAGGCGGGGAAGCCGAGGCGCACGGCGTTCATCATGGTGGGCCTGTCAACTACCGGCGGCCGAAGTCCTGCGTCCAGTACATGGTGCGCCCCGTCCACACCACGCCGACGCCGATGTCCCGCAGCGAGCAGTCGGTGATGTTGCGGCGGTGCGTCGCGCTGTTCCACCACGCCCGCAGGACCAGGGTGGCGGAGGTGTAGCCGGCGGCGATGTTCTCCGCGACCCGGGTCCAGCCCAGGTAGCCCGCCAGCGTGACCCGGCGGCCGAGCACCGGCTCGCCGTACACCTGGTGCGTCATCACCCCGGCCCGGGCCATCCGGACGGAGTGGGACCGGGCCGCCCGGCGCAGCTCGGTGGTCATCCGCAGCGGCGGGCAGCCGACGAGGAGCCGCTTGGTGTTGGTGAGCACCAGCACGGCGTTCTCGAGGACGAACTCGGCCGTGAGCGTGAGCGTGCTGCTCGTGGTGACGGTCGTGGCCGCGGCGGCCCGGCCGCCGACGGCGCCGGACGGTCCGACGACCGCGGCCGCGGCGGTGGCGACGACGACGAGCGTGCCGATGACGATCTGAATCCCCCGGTTCATGCCATCGATGGTCCGGGACCTGTGCAGGCCGTCACATCGTTGCTCCGTGCGGCCTCGCCTAGTCCGATCGGACTACCGTTACCCGCCGTCCGCACCCTTCCGGCGAAGGATGCTCGGATCCGGTCACCGGCGGCCGAAATTCTGCGTCCACCACAGCTGGCCGCCCTGGAGGGCCACCCCGACGCCGAGGTCGCGCAGCTTGCAGTTGAGGATGTTGCGGCGGTGGCCGGGGCTGTTCATCCAGGCCCGCACGACCGCCGACGGGCCGCTGAAGCCCCGGGCGACGTTCTCCGCCACCAGGGTCCACCCGGTGTAGCCGGCCCGGGTGATCCGCTTGCTGAAGTACGGCTCGCCCGGCAGCTGGTGCGACATCAGGTTGTGCAGCGCCATCGTCGTCGTGTGCCCCCGCGCGGACTTGCGCAGGTAGCCGTTGGCGCGCAGCGACGGGCAGCCGTGCTTGCGGCGCTCGACGTTGGTCAGGGACAGCACCCGGTCCTCCAGCGCCCGCTGCACGAGCAGTCGCGGGGCGGCCACCTGGTCGCGCGGGGTGGTCGTGGGCGTGGCGACGGCCGGGTCCGCGGGCGCGGCCGTCATGCAGAGCGCGAGGCCCAGCAGGATGCAGGCCACCAGTCGGGAGATCTTCGCCATGCAGGCCCGATCGGGCCGTCGTACGACGGGCTGAGACCAGATCCGGAAATGGGGACCCCCGTCCCAGGGCTCCCGCCACCCCGTTCGCTCACCTCGTGCGGTCTAGGCTCGGGCCCGTGAGCATCCTCGACGACGCCCAGCCGGGCATGGACCCGGCCATCCGCCCGCAGGACGACCTCTTCGGCCACGTCAACGGCACCTGGCTGCGTGACGTGGAGATCCCCTCCGACCGGTCCAGCTGGGGTCCCTTCGTCCAGCTCGCCGACCAGGCCGAGCAGGACGTCCGCGCGATCATCACCGAGCTCGCCGGCTCCGCGGCGACCAGCGGCGACCCCGACGCGCGCAAGATCGCCGACCTCTACAACTCCTTCATGGACACCGAGCGGGTGGAGGCCGCCGGGCTCGCCCCGGCCCAGCCCCTCGTCGCCGCGGTCGCCGGGCTGCGCGACGTGCGCGACGTGGCGGCCTTCCTCGGCGAGTTCGAGCAGATCGGCGGCTACGGGCTGTTCGGCTCCTACGTCGACACCGACGACCGGCAGTCGGACCGCTACCTCTTCCACATCGTGCAGGGCGGTCTCGGCCTGCCGGACGAGTCCTACTACCGCGACGAGAAGTTCGCCGAGATCCGCACCGCCTACCTCGCCTACCTCGAGCGCCTGCTCACCCTCGGCGGCCACGAGGACCCGGCCGGTGCCGCGCAGCGGATCCTCGAGCTCGACACCGACCTCGCCAAGGGCCACTGGGAGCGCGCCGAGACCCGCGACGTGCAGAAGACCTACAACCGGCTCACCGGCGACGAGCTGAAGTCGCTGTGCCCCTCGTTCGACTGGGACGCCTACATCACCAACCTGGGCGGTCAGCTCAGCGGCCCGCAGGCGACCATCGCCGAGGTCGTGGTGCGCCAGCCGTCGTACCTCCAGCACCTCTCCGGCGTCCTCGAGGCGACCCCGGTGGAGGCGTGGCGCGACTGGTTCCTGTCGCGCGTGCTGCGCTCCGCCGCGCCGTACCTGTCCGAGGAGTTCGTCGAGACCAACTTCGACTTCTACGGCCGCACCCTGTCCGGCACGCCCGAGCTGCGCGCGCGGTGGAAGCGCGCGGTGTCCTTCGTCGAGGGCGCGATCGGCGAGGCCGTCGGCAAGGAGTACGTCGCCCGGCACTTCCCGCCCTCGTCGAAGGCGATGATGGACGAGCTGGTCGCGAACCTCCTCGCGGCGTACCGCCAGTCGATCAGCAAGCTCGACTGGATGACCGAGGAGACCAAGCAGCGGGCCTACGCCAAGCTCGACACCTTCCGGCCCAAGATCGGCTACCCGGTGCGCTTCCGCGACTACAGCGCGCTGCGCGTGGTCGCCGACGACCTGGTGGCCAACGCCCAGGCCGCCGCCGCCTTCGAGACCGACCGCCAGCTCGCCAAGATCGGCGCGCCCGTCGACCGCGACGAGTGGTTCATGCTGCCGCAGACCGTCAACGCCTACTACAACCCCGGCACCAACGAGATCTGCTTCCCCGCGGGCATCCTGCAGAAGCCCTTCTTCAGCCCCGACGCGCTGGAGGCCGAGAACTACGGCGGCATCGGCGCCGTCATCGGCCACGAGGTCGGGCACGGCTTCGACGACCAGGGCGCGCAGTACGACGGCGAGGGCAACCTCAACGACTGGTGGACCGCCGACGACAAGGCGGCCTTCGAGGTGAAGTCGCAGGCCCTGATCAGCCAGTACGACGGCTTCGAGCCGCGCGCCCTGCCCGGCGAGCACGTCAACGGCGCCCTCACCGTCGGCGAGAACATCGGCGACCTCGGCGGGCTCACCATCGCCCACACCGCCTTCCTCATCGCCCAGGGCGGCGAGGCCTCGGTCGAGGACCGCAAGCGCCTGTTCTTCAACTGGGCCTACGTGTGGCGCACCAAGCGCCGCCTCGAGCAGGAGCGGCAGTACCTCACCATCGACCCGCACAGCCCGCCGGAGTTCCGCGCCAACATCGTGCGCAACCTCGACGAGTTCCACGAGGTCTTCGCCACCGCCCCCGGCGACGGGCTGTGGCTCGACCCGGCCGAGCGGGTGCGGATCTGGTGACCCACGCCTTCGACCCCGCCGTCGTCGACGCGGTCCTGGCACACATGAACGCCGACCACCTCGAGGACAACCTGCTGATCGTGCGGGCCCACGGCGTGCCGGAGGCGACGGCCGCCTCGATGAGCGACGCCGACGGCGAGGCCGGCACCTGGACCGTCATCGGCCCCGAGGGTCCCCTCGGCGAGCGCCGGATCCGCTGGCCCGGTGGGCCGATCACCGAGCGCGGCGAGATCCGGCGCGAGGTGGTGGCGCTGTACGACGCCGCACGGGAGGCGCTGGGCGAGCCGCGCCGATAGCCACCGGCGCCGCGGGACCCGCAGTGCTGCGCGCCCGACGGGAAGCGGGAGCGAAAACAGATGCAGCCGCCGGCGTCTCGGGTCACCAGCGGCTGCGTCTCCGACACTAGCCCGCTGTCCGCGCTCCTGTCCCCGAAATCCACGGAATCGTCCCGATCCACAGGTGATTCACAGGCGGTCGGCTTTGTGTCGGGCGTCGCTGGTAGACACGACGCATGAGCACCGAAGCCACCCGCGCCCGCGCCGAGGAGCACCTCCAGGCGCTCGTCGGCCGTCCCGACGCGCGGCTCTACGACGACCAGTGGGCCGCCATCGCCGCGCTGGTCGTGGAGCGGCAGCGGGCCCTGGTCGTGCAGCGCACCGGGTGGGGCAAGTCGGCGGTCTACTTCGTCGCGACCCTGCTGCTGCGCGAGCAGGGGAGCGGGCCGACGGTGATCATCTCGCCGCTGCTCGCGCTGATGCGCAACCAGATCGCCGCCGCCGAGCGGGCCGGCATCCGCGCGGTGACGGTCAACTCGACCAACATGGAGCAGTGGGACGAGATCCACGGCTCGATCCAGGCCGGGGAGATCGACGTCCTGCTGGTCAGCCCCGAGCGGCTCAACAACCCCGGCTTCCGGGACGAGGTGCTGCCCCGGCTGGCCGCCACGTGCGGGCTGCTCGTGGTCGACGAGGCGCACTGCATCTCCGACTGGGGGCACGACTTCCGCCCCGACTACCGCCGGATCCGGACCCTGCTGCAGGACCTCCCCACCGGCATCCCGGTGCTCGCCACCACGGCCACCGCCAACGAGCGGGTCACCGCGGACGTCTCCGAGCAGCTGGGTCCGGACACGCTCGTGCTGCGCGGCAGCCTCGACCGGGCCTCGCTCCGGCTCGGCGTGGTCCGCCTCACGACCGCCGAGCAGCGCCTCGCCTGGCTCGCCGACCACCTCTCGGAGCAGCCCGGCAGCGGCATCGTCTACTGCCTGACCGTGGCGGCGACCCAGGAGGTCGCCGACTACCTGCGCTCGCGCGGGCACCAGGTGGCGGCGTACTCCGGCCAGACCGAGCAGACCGAGCGCCTCGCCCTGGAGCAGGCGCTGATCGACGGCGAGGTCAAGGCGCTGGTGGCGACGAGCGCGCTGGGGATGGGCTTCGACGCCTCGCTCGGGTTCGTGGTCAACCTGGGGGCGCCCAACAGTCCGGTGGCCTACTACCAGCAGGTCGGTCGTGCCGGGCGCGGCGGCGACCTGCCCCCCGAGGGTGCGTCCGTCGTCCTGCTGCCGGCGGTCGAGGACCGCGACATCTGGGCCTACTTCGCTTCCCTGGCGTTCCCGCGCGAGGAGCTGGTGCGCGAGACCCTGGCCGTGCTCGCCGAGGAGGGCCGCCCGCTCAGCACCGCCGCCATCGAGCCGCGGGTCGACCTGTCGCGCAACCGGCTCGAGACCATGCTCAAGGTGCTCGACGTCGACGGTGCCGTCCGGCGGGTCCGGGGCGGCTGGGAGGCCACCGGGCAGCCGTGGTCCTACGACGCCGAGCGCTACGAGCGGGTCTCCGCGGCGCGGGAGACGGAGCAGCGGGCGATGTTGGACTACCTCGGCACGCAGGAGTGCCGGATGCTCTTCCTGCGCCGTCAGCTCGACGACCCGGAGGTGCTCGCCGACCCCGGCTGGCGCTGCGGTCGCTGCGACAACTGCGGCGGACTGGCCCTCTCGACGGACGTCTCCGCAGCCGCCGTCGAGGACGCCGCCGACCGGCTGGCCCGTCCCGGGGTCCCCGTCGAGCCGCGCAAGCTGTGGCCGACCGGCCTGGCCGCGATCGGGGTCGGCCTCTCCGGCAAGATCCGCCAGCCCGCCGAGACCGGCCGGGCGATCGCCCGGTTGACCGACCTCGGTCACGGCGCGGCCCTGCGCGGGCTCTTCGCCGCGGACGCGGAGGACGGCCCCGTGCCCGACTCCCTCGCCCGGGCGATGGTCACGATGCTGCAGGACTGGCAGCCCCGGGTGGACGTCCTCGTCGTGGCGGAGTCCGAGCGCAGGCCCCAGCTCGTCGCCGACCTCGCCGCCGGGCTGTCCCGCTTCCTCCGCCTGCCGGTCGTGGGCCGGTGGGCCGTCGTCGACCCGACCGTCGGCCCCGACCGCGGCGCGACCAACTCCGCGCAACGCGTCGCCGCCGTCGGCCGCCGCTGCACGCTCCGGCTCGACGACCCCGACGCCGTCCGCGACGCCCGGGTGCTCCTGGTCGACGACCGCCTGGTCACCGGCTGGTCGCTCACGCTCGCCGCCGCCGCCCTCCAGGACGCGGGCGCCGCCGCCGTCGTGCCGCTGGTGCTGGGGGTCAACGGATGAGCGGACGGGCGAGGAGGTGAGGCGACGGACCCTCGACAACAAATAGAACAGGTTCTACTCTCGCTCGCATGAGCGCACCCCGGGCGGACCGTCCCCTCCGCGTGCTGCAGTGGACGACCGGCAACATCGGCAGCCGCTCCGCGCACGCGATCCTCGCCCGTCCCGACCTGGAGCTGGTGGGGGTCTACGCCCACGGGGCCGCGAAGGTCGGCACGGACGCGGCCGAGCTGTGCGGGTGGCCGGAGCCGACCGGGATCCTGGCCACGGACGACGTGGACGCGCTGCTGGCGCTGGAGCCGGACGCCTGCTGCTACAACCCGCTGTGGCCCGACGTCGACGAGCTGGTCCGGCTGCTGGAGCACGGCGTCAACGTCTGCACCAGTGCCGCGTGGATCACCGGGGGCAAGCAGACGCCGGAGGACCGGGCGCGGATCGAGAAGGCGTGCGCCGAGGGCGGCGCGACGATCTTCGGCAGCGGTGCCCACCCGGGCATGACCAACCTGGTCGGGATGGTGCTCAGCGGCTCCTGCGAGCGGGTGGACGAGATCCGGATCACCGAGTCGGTGGACTGCTCGACCTACGAGTCCGCCGAGACCCAGCGCGCGATGGGCTTCGGGCAGGACCCCGGGACGCCCGGCCTCGCGGAGTCGGTGCGCCGGGAGAGCGAGGTGTTCGCGGAGTCGGCGGCGATGATGGCCGACGCGCTCGGCGTACGGCTGGACCGGATCAGCTTCGACGTGACCTTCACGCCGGCGACGGGGACGAGCGACCTGGGCTTCATGACGATCCCGGAGGGGACGGTCGCGGGCGTGCTGGGCTACCACCGCGGCTGGGTGGGCGAGCGCAACGTCGTGAGCGTGGGCTTCAACTGGACCATGGGCTCGCACGTGGTCCCGCCGAAGCCGCTGGCGCACGGCCACGTGATCCAGGTCTTCGGCCGCCCGAACATGCGCACGGTGGTGCAGTGCCTGCCGCCGGAGGACTGGACGGAGCCCGGCTTCATGGGGCTCGGCATGATCTACACCGCGATGCCCGTGACCAACGCCGTGCCGTACGTCGTCGCGGCCCCGCCCGGCATCGTCACCCTGGCGGACCTGCCGCCGGTCACCGGGCGTGTCCTGGGCTGAGCCCGCCTCCCCGGTTCCGCGGTCCGGCGGGCCTAGATTGACGCCATGACGGACGACTCCCAGAGCTCCCCGGGCGCGGACGCCCCGCCGCCGCCTCCGCCGCCGGTCGAGCCGGACCGGACCGCGGTGCGCCCGGCCGAGCCGCAGCCCCCGGCGGGGGCCATCGACGACGGGGACGGCGACAGCGGCGACGCCACGGCACCGCGGGACCCCGCGGCGACCACCGTGGTTGCGACCGCGCCGCAGACCGCGTGGATCGGCGACGGCGGCGGTGGCGGCACGCCACCGGAGGGTCCCGTCGACCCGGAGTTCCCGGTGCGCGCGTCGCGGGCGGGCAGCGCCGGCGCCATCGTCGCCCTCGGCACCGGCCTGCTCGCCGCGGCCGTCGCGATCGGAGCCGTGCGGGCGCGCAGCGACGGCGACCTGGACTGGTCGAACTACGGCGTCGCTCTCGGCGCCACCGCGGTCCTCCTCTTCATCGCCGTCCTCGGCTCGCTCGCGGGCCGGGTGACCGGTGGCCGGGCCCGGGAGGAGGTCGTCACCTGGCCGGGCGTGGTCGGCATCCTCGCCACCGCCGTGCTGATCGGCGTCGGCATCGACCAGGACGACAGCTGGGTGGCCTACCTCATCGGCGGCGTGCTCGTGGTCCTCGGCGCCCTGGGGTACGTCGCCGCGCGCCGCGCTGCGTTCGTGGTGGTCGCGATCCTCGGGCTCGCGATCGTCTACGGCGTCGCGTTCGACGAGCTGGTCGCCGACAGCATCGGCGACGGGCACCCGGAGGTGGTGGGCGCTGTCCTCGTCGCGCTCTTCGTCGTGGTGGTCACCCTCTTGGGCTGGGCGCTGCCGAGCCGGGCGGTGACCGGTGTCGTGGTCGGCGTGGCCGGGCTGGTCGGCTTCGTCGGCATCCTGCTGACGTTCGTGGCCTCGCGCTTCTTCCTCGGGCTGTTCGGACCCGTGATGTTCGCCGGCGCGGAGGACGACCTGGGTGGTTTCGACCCGAGCACCCTGTCGGGTCCGGGCTTCGACGAGGCCGACGTGTGGTGGGTGCTGGCGCTGGCGGGCCTGCTCGTCGTGCTGTGGGCGCTGGCCGCGGCGGTCTCGAACCACTCCGGCTTCGCGATCCTCGCGATCGCGACCCCCGCGATCCTGGTCCCGCTCGCCTCCCTCGCCCTCGCCGCCGAGCACCCGACGTGGTGGGCGGCGATCGTGGCGAGTGCCGGTGGGGTGCTGCTGCTGGGCGGTTGGTTCGTGGCGCGGCTGCGCGAGCGTCGTACCGCCTCGGAGATCACTGTCTGACCCACCCGTTAACGTCCCTGTGTGAGCTTCGTTCCCGTCACCGGCCCGGCGACCTTCCGGGCCGGTGACCCGGCGCTGATCGAGTTCACCGACGCCGTCCCGGCCTCGCGCACGGTCGCGCTCCCCGTCCGGGCGGCGCTGCCGGTGCTCAGCCGGGCGCACACCACCGAGGGCGCCCACCCGAGCGTCGCGCTGCTCAGCGGCGCGGCCCTGCTGGGCCTGCGGCTGGTGGCGGGCGGGAAGGTCGCGCCGGTCGTCGAGGGTCCGGGCGGCTGGCGGGTCGACGGGCTCGACGAGCGCGACCACGACGCCGTACGACGCCTGGCGGCCGCCCGTGCCTCCGACGACCTCGCCGTGCCGGACGCCGAGCGGCTGGTCCGGGCGGTGCTGGACGCCGTCGCCGACGCGATGCCGCGTGCGGCCCCCGCGCTCCGCTCCCGTCCCGTGGGGCCCGCGGACGCGGCCCCGAAGGCACCGGAGGACTTCGCCGACCGGGTCCGCCGACGGCTGGCGGAGCGTGCCGCCCGCGAGGAGGCGGGGGCCCGGGCCCGGCGCGGGGAGGACCTGCCGGAGCTGGTGCGGGTGTCGCTGCGGGTCGAGGCCGACGAGGAGGAGCTGGTCGCGGGCGCGGTCCGGGTCGTGCTGCAGGTGCACGACGAGCGGGACCCGCTGCACGTGTGCGACGCGGCGGTGCTGTGGACGGGCGCGGAGCAGGAGCACGGCTTCGGCGCCCGGGCGCGGGTGCACGCGAGCATCGCCCTGCGGGGGGCGGCGGACGTGTGGCCGGTGCTGGACCGGTTCCTCGGCCTGGCGGTGCCCGACCAGCTGACCCTCGACGGCGAGGAGATCTCGAGCCTGCTCGACCGCGTGGGGGCGCTGCGGGCGGTCGGCGTGGACGTGCACTGGCCGCGCGCGCTCGGCCCGGAGCTGACCACCCGGGCGGTGCTGGACACGCGTCCGGACCCGCGCGGTGCGGGCGGCGACGGGCCGGCGGAGCTGCCGCTGCAGGAGAGCCCGTTCTCGGCGGAGGGGCTGTTCTCGTTCTCGTGGCAGGTCGCGCTGCACGGCGAGCCGCTCTCCGAGGAGGAGATGACCCAGCTCGCGCAGGCGGCGAGCCCGGTGATCAAGCTCCGCGGCGCCTGGACCGTCGTGGACCCGACGACCGCGCAGCGGGCGCGCAAGCGGCTGATCCGCAAGGCGACCGGAGCCCAGGCCCTGGCGGCGGCGCTCACCGGGACCACCGAGCTGCCGGCGCCCGCCGACGGCGAGCCGGAGAGCACCCCGGTGGTGGTGGGTGCCAGCATCCTGAGGGTCCGCGAGCAGGTGCTCGCCGCGGCCACCCGCGACCCGCTGCCGGAGCCGCCCGGGCTGGAGGCGACGCTGCGCGACTACCAGCGCCGCGGGCTGACCTGGCTCGCCGACCTGACCGGCCTCGGGCTCGGCGCCTGCCTGGCCGACGACATGGGCCTGGGCAAGACGATCACCCTCATCGCGCTGCACCTGCACCGCGCGGCCGCCGCGCCCACGCTCGTCGTGTGCCCCGCGAGTTTGCTCGGCAACTGGGAGAGCGAGATCGAGCGGTTCGCGCCCGGGGTGCCCGTCCGCCGCTTCCACGGCGGGTCCCGGTCGCTCGAGGACCTCGGCGGGGGGTTCGTGCTGACGACGTACGGCACCCTGCGCCGTGACGCCGCCACCCTCGCCGCCGTCTCGTGGGACCTCGTCGTCGCCGACGAGGCGCAGCACGTGAAGAACTCCCGCACGTCGACCGCCCGCGCCCTGCGCCAGCTCCCCACCAACGCCCGGGTCGCGCTGACCGGGACGCCCGTCGAGAACGACCTCACCGAGCTGTGGTCGATCCTCGACTGGTGCGTGCCCGGCCTGCTGGGCAGCCGGTTGGCGTTCCGGCGGGTCTGGGCGGCGCCGATCGAGTCCGGTGCGGAGCCGACGAAGGCCCGCCAGTTCGCGGACCTGATCGGTCCCTTCCTGCTGCGCCGCCGCAAGTCCGACCCGGGCATCGCCCCGGAGCTGCCACCGAAGACCGAGACCGACCACCTGCTGGGGCTGACCCGGGAGCAGGTGGTGCTCTACGAGGCCTTCGTGAAGGACTCGATGGAGCGCATCGAGCGGGCCGACCCCGCGACCCGACGCGGCCTGGTGCTCGCCCTGCTGACCGGGCTGAAGCAGATCTGCAACCACCCGGCCCAGTTCCTCAAGCAGTCGGGCGCGGTCCGGCTCAGCGGCCGCTCGGAGAAGCTGGAGCTGCTCGACGAGCTGGTCGCGACGGTGCTCGCCGAGGACGGGGCGGTCCTCGTCTTCACCCAGTACGTCGCCATGGCCCGCCTCGTCGAGCAGCACCTCAGCGCCGCCGGCGTCCCGCACCAGTTCCTGCACGGCGGCACCCCGGTCCGGGAGCGGGAGGCGATGGTGCGGCGGTTCCAGGCCGACGACGGCGCCGGGGTCCCGGTGTTCCTCCTCTCGCTGAAGGCCGGCGGCACCGGCCTCAACCTCACCCGCGCGGACCACGTCATCCACCTGGACCGGTGGTGGAACCCAGCCGTCGAGGAGCAGGCGACCGACCGGGCCTACCGGATCGGGCAGACCCGCCCGGTCCAGGTGCACCGGATGGTCACCCGCGGCACCATCGAGGAGCGGGTCGCCCAGCTGCTCGACCGCAAGCGCCAGCTCGCCGACGCCGTGCTCGCGCGGGGGGACGCGGCGCTGACCGAGCTGAGCAACGAGGAGCTGCGCGACCTGGTCACCCTGCGACGGGTGGCGCGCGAGGCCGCGACGGAGGGCGAGGACTGATGCGCACGACCTTCGTGCGGCGCACGCAGCCGCCCCGCGGCGTGCGCACCTGGTGGGGCAAGGCGTGGCAGCGTGCGGTCGAGGAGGCGACGTACTCCGAGGCCGAGCTGCGACCCGGTCGCACCCACGCCCGCCGCGGCGACGTCGGCGGGATCACCGTGGACGCCGGCACCGTCGTCGCCGCGGTCCGCGACGGGGAGGACGCCTGGACCGTCGAGGTCGCCGTCCCGGTGCTCGACGACGACGCGCGCCGGGCGTTCGTCGACGTCGTCGCGGCGGAGTCCGGCCGGGTCGCCGAGCTGCTGTCCGCGAACCTGCCCCACGACCTCGTCGAGCACGCCGAGGAGGTCGGCGTCGAGCTGCTGCCCTACGGCGGTGAGCTGGCCGCCACCTGCACCTGCCCGCACTACCTCGACCCCTGCGCCCACGCGGTGGCGGTCCTGCTCCAGGTCGGCTGGCTGGTCGACGAGGACCCGTTGGTGCTGCTCGCCGTGCGGGGGCTGGACCGGGAGGGGCTGCTGGCGGCGCTGCACGCCCGCACCGCCGACGCGTCGCGGGAGCGCGGAGCCGTCGTGGGCGAGCTCGCCGACGACGTGGAGCTCGCCGTGGACGCGGCCCTGCGCGCGCGGGCGATGATCGCGGCGTTCGAGGACGACGACCAGGCGCCGCGCTAGCCCCGGGGCTGGTCCAGGGACGCGAGGTGCTCGTCGAGCGAGCGCACCGCCGCCCTCCGGCGTCGCGGGTCGCGCATCGCGTGCAGGGCGAGCCCGTCGACGAGCGCGTGGAGGGTGACCGCGGCCCGGGGCAGGGGTACGTCGTCGCGCACCCGGCCCGCGTCGCGCAGCACGGTCAGCGCCTCCAGGCACAGCCCGTGGATCGCGTCGTGCGCGGCGTCGGCGAGCTCGGCGAGCCGTGCGTGCGCGGGGCTCTCGCCCATCAGCGCGAGGTGGACGCGCATCTCGACGGTGCGCTCGTCGTCGAGGGGGAGCAGCTCGTGGAGCGCGGCGCGCACGCGGCGTACGGGGTCCTTGGTCCGCGCGTGCCGCCCGACCCGCAGGGCCGCGCGCTCGTGGGCGAGCTCCATCGCGAACGCCAGGAGCTCGGTCTTCGTCGGGAAGCTGTGGCGCAGCGAGCCGAGCACCAGGTCGGCCTCGGCGGCGACCGTGCGCAGGGAGACCGCGCCCACGCCCTCGCGCAGCACGATCCGCCACACCGCCTCGCCGATCCGCCGGCGGCGGGCCTCGTGGTCGATGGTCCGCGGCACGAGGTGACCGTAGCACGACTGTGCTACGGTCAACGTGTTAGCACATCCGCGCTAGAAACTCGGGGCACCTGATGCTGGACTTCCTCTCCGACAACCCGGTCGCCGGGTTCATCGTCGCCTGCGAGATCGGGCTGTGGGTGCTGCTCGGGGCCGGCCTCGCGCTGCGCTACCTGCTCCGGTGGCGCCTCGCCAGCACCCTCGCCCTCGCCGCGATCCCGCTGCTCGACGTCCTCCTCGTCGCCGCGGTCGCGGTCGACCTGCACCGCGGCGCCGACGCCGGGGCGACGCACACCCTCGCCGGGCTCTACCTCGGCTTCTCGGTCGCCTTCGGCCCGGCGCTGGTGCGCTGGGCGGACATCCGCTTCGCGCACCGCTTCGCCGGCGGGCCGGCGCCGGTGAGGTCGCCGAAGCACGGACCCGGGCGGATGGCCGCGCTGTGGCGCGAGTGGTACCGCGTCGTCGCCGCCGCCACGATCGCCTCGGCGGTGCTGCTCGGCCTGGTCCTGCTGGTCGCGGACCCCGCGCAGGACGAGGTGCTGCTCGCCGGACTGGGCCGGCCGTGGGTGGTCGTCGGCCTGTGGCTGCTGTTCGGGCCGCTGTGGGAGCTGCCGAGCTCGCGCCGGCACCAGGAGGATCAGGACGACGCGGAGAGGGCCAGCGCGCGCAGCTCGTCCTGATAGGCGGCGTACGCCGTGCGCATCGCCGCCGCCGGCCAGTCCGCGGGCAGCAGCGCCGCCGGCAGCAGCGGGTCGCCCGCGAGGTGGCGCACGACGTGCGCGGCGACCGCGAGCCGGGGCGCGGGGTCGTCGGTGGCCGCCAGCCGCGCGAGCAGGGCCTCGCCCTCGCGTGCCCAGGCCGCGAGGTCCCACAGGCTCGCGGCCAGGGTCACGGGGTCGTCGTCCGGGGTCGCGGTGAACGTGCTGAGGACGGCGTCGTCGGCGTACTCCCGAGCCCGGCGCAGGTTCGCCGGCCGGGTCCAGACGCCCTCCCGCACCTCCGCCAGCCGGTACGACGCCAGCCGCTCCCGCAGCGCCGCCCGCTCGGGTCCGGAGCGGCCGCTGACCGTCACCACCGCGAGCTCCCAGGTCCCGTCCCAGGGGGTCTCGGCGTCGAGGACGGCCTCGTCCTGGCGGCGCTGGCGCCGGGCCAGCCGCTCGCCGAGGACGTAGTCGCCGTCGGTGCGGCGCAGGTCGCCGGCCGCGACCGCGCGGGTCAGCGCCACCCGCGCGGTGGCGGCGGGGATGCCGAAGTGCTCGCCGGCACGGACCAGGTCGGCCGCGGTGAGCCGGTCGGGGTGGGAGCCGAGCAGCAGGCTGAGCATGACCGAGCGCGCGGGGAGCGGGGCGAGGGCGTCGGGCACGGGCGCCAGCCTCCCACGCTACAGATCTCGACACAACTGTCGCCGAACCTGTAACGTCGCTGGCATGAGCGAACCGGCACCCTGGCGACGCCCCCTGCACGAGGGTCCGGACTCGCCGTACCGGGACGCGGGGGAGGTGGAGCCCGCGCCGTCGTACCGGACGCTGACCTACGAGGTCGACGGACGGGTCGCGCGGCTGACGTTCGACCGGCCCGAGCAGGGCAACGCGATCACCCCGGACACCCCGGTCGAGCTGGCCGACGCCGTCGAGCGCGCCGACCTCGACCCGCGGGTGCACGTGATCGTGCTGAGCGGTCGCGGCAAGGGCTTCTGCGGGGGCTACGACCTCGCCGCCTCCGCCGAGGGCCTGATGGACGGGGCGATGACCGGGGCCACCCCGCGCGCGGGAACCGTGCTCGACCCCACCGTGCAGATGCACAACCACGACCCGGCCGGCACCTGGGACCCGATGGTCGACTACGCGATGATGAGCCGCTTCACCCGCGGCTTCGCGAGCCTGCTGCACGCGAACAAGCCCACGGTGGCGAGCATCCACGGCTTCTGCGTCGCCGGCGGCACCGACATCGCCCTGCACTGCGACCAGATCGTGATCGCGGCCGACGCCAAGATCGGCTACCCGCCCACCCGGGTCTGGGGCGTCCCGTCCGCCGGTCTGTGGGCGCACCGGCTCGGCGACCAGCGCGCCAAGCGGCTGCTGCTCACCGGCGACACCCTCACCGGCCGCGAGGCCGCGGCGTGGGGGCTCGCGATCGAGGCGCCCGAGCCCGAGCGGCTCGCCGAGCGCACCGAGGCGCTGGTCCAGCGGATCGCCGCGATGCCGCTCAACCAGCTCGTGATGACCAAGCTCGCGCTGAACTCCGCGCTGCTCGCGCAGGGCGTGCAGAACAGCCAGATGATCTCCACCGTCTTCGACGGCATCTCCCGCCACACCCGCGAGGGCTACGCCTTCCAGCAGCGCGCCGCCGAGGCCGGCTTCCGGCAGGCCGTGCGCGAGCGCGACGGGGCGCCGTACGACGACTTCGGCCCGCAGACCAGCAACGTCACCGACCGCCGCGACGACCAGGAGTGATCGCCATGACCAGCACCCACGAGGTCTTCAACCAGGTCCCGCCTCTCGTCGGCCACGACACCTCCGCGGACCCCGCGCTGCTCGAGGGCGTCGAGCGCGAGGGCGCGGGCTGGGCGCTGCCCGAGATCCGCGAGGTCGGCCGCCTGGCCGGCACCGCGGAGGCGATCGAGTGGGGCCGCCTGGCCGAGCGGGTGCCGCCGCGGCTGCACACCCACGACCGCTACGGCCGCCGCGTCGACGAGGTGGAGTACGTCCCGGCGTACCACCAGCTGATGGAGACCGCCGTCTCCCACGGCATCCACGCCGCGCCCTGGGCCGACGACCGGCCCGGCGCGCACGTCGCGCGGGCCGCGAAGTTCTACTCGTGGAACGTGGACGCGGGCCACGGCTGCCCGATCTCCATGACCTACGCCGTCGTCCCGGCCCTGCGCGCGAACCCCGAGCTCGCCGCCCGCTTCGAGCCGCTGCTCACCAACCGCGCCTACGACTTCGGCCTGCGCGACCCCGAGACCAAGCGCGGCCTGATCGCCGGCATGTCGATGACGGAGAAGCAGGGCGGCTCCGACGTCCGGGCGAACACCACGACGGCGACGCCGCAGCCGGACGGCAGCTACCGCATCGTCGGCCACAAGTGGTTCACGTCCGCGCCGATGTCGGACATGTTCCTCACCCTCGCCCAGGCGCCGGGCGGGCTCTCGTGCTTCCTGCTGCCGCGCGTGCTGCCCGGCGGGGACGCCAACCCGATCCGCTTCCAGCGGCTCAAGGACAAGCTCGGCAACAAGTCCAACGCCTCCTCCGAGATCGAGTACGACAACGCCGTCGGCTGGCTGGTCGGCGAGGAGGGACGCGGCGTCCGCACCATCGTCGAGATGGTCAACATGACCCGCCTGGACTGCGTGATCGGCTCCGCCGCGGGCATGCGATCCGCCCTGGTGCAGGCCGCGCACCACGCCCGCCACCGCGCGGCGTTCGGCAAGCTCCTGGTCGACCAGCCGCTGATGCGCAACGTGCTCGCCGACCTCGCCGTGGAGTCCGAGGCCGCCACCACCGCGATGATGCGCCTCGCCGGCGCCAACGACCGCGCGGTGCAGGGCGACGCCGGGGAGGCGGCGCTGCGCCGCCTGGCGCTGGCCGCCACCAAGTACTACGTCTGCAAGCGCGGTCCGGTCCTCGCGAACGAGGCCCTCGAGTGCCTCGGCGGCAACGGCTACACCGAGGACTTCGACCTCGCCCGCATCTACCGCGAGCTCCCCCTGCTCTCCATCTGGGAGGGCTCCGGCAACGTCGCCGCGCTGGACGCCCTGCGTGCCATCGGCCGCGAGCCGGAGTCCCTCGACGCCTTCTTCGCCGAGGCCGAGCTGGCCCTGGGCGCCGACGTCCGGTACGACGACGCGGTCGCCTCGCTCAAGAAGGAGCTCACCGACTTCGACGACATCGAGCTGCGCGCGCGCCGCCTCGTCGAGCAGATCGCGGTGGTCTTCCAGGGCGGCCTGCTGCTGCGGCACGCGCCGCGCGCCGTCGCGGACGCCTTCTGTGCCACCCGCCTGGCCCGGGACTGGGGGAGTGCGTTCGGCACGCTCCCCGCCGGGCTGGACCTCGCGCCGATCCTCGAGCGCACCGAGCCCGGGTTCTAGCGGACGGGCTCTAGCGGGCCGGGTTCTAGCGGGCCGGGTTCTAGCGGGCCGGGGCGACCGGGTGCTCGGTCACGCCGGCACGCCCAGTGCCGCGAGCGCCATCGACGCCAGCAGCTCGCGCAGCCGCGCGTCGGGGATCCCGTGCCCGGCCCGGGGGGTGGAGTTCAGCAGGCCGAACGCCGCCTGGGCGGCGGCGTGGGCGCCGGCCCGGTCCAGGCCGGGCTGGAGGGCCCGGAGCTGGTCGGCCCACAGGCCGATGTAGGAGCGCTGGAGGCGTCGTACCTGGGCCCGGGCGTCCTCGGGCAGGGACTCCCAGTCCCGGTCCTGGACGACGATGAGCGGCCGGTGCCCGAGGGCGAACTCCACGTGCCAGTCGACGAGGCCCCGCAGCGCCGCGGCGGGGGCGCCGTCGGCGGCGGCGACCCGCTCCCGGCCGACGGCGAGGAGGCGCTCGCTGATCGAGGTGAGCATCTCGGCGAGCATCGCCTGCTTGGAGGGGAAGTGCTTGTAGAGCGCGGGTCCGGAGATGCCGCAGGCGGCGCCGAGCTCGGCGACGGAGACGCCGTGGAAGCCGCGGGCGGCGAACAGGTCGGCCGCGGTGGCCAGGATCTGCTCGCGCCGGGACTCGGTCATCCCCGAAGGTTAGCGGTCGTTCACCCGCAGTGGTCGTCGATGTAGGTGTCGACCGTGCGTCCCTGGGGCGGGGAGTCCTCGACGGCGGTGGTGAACTCGGCCACCGACCCGCTCTGCTGGACGAGGAGCTCGACCTGCACCAGCTCGGCCACGCCGGTCTCCGGCAGGTCGTCGGGTACGCCGAGCGCGTCGAGCGCCTCGAAGGCGGACTGGATCCGGCTCCAGGACTCCTCGTCCGGCTCGGCCTCGTCGATCGCGTCGTCGATCTCGCCGACGACCGCGCAGAAGCGGGGGACGTCGGCGCCGCGCGGGTAGGTCTCGTTCTCGACCTCGCCGTCACCGGCCGCGGTGGGGGACGGGGACGGGGACGGGGTGGTGGTCGTGTCCGTGTCGTCGTCGCACCCGGCGGCGAGCAGGGCGAGGACGAGGACCGCGGTCGCGGCGGCAGTGCGCTTCACCCGGACGACCCTAGGGGTTTACAGCGCAGGTTAATGATCGTTAACCTGATCGGGTGTCCGAGACCACGAGCACCGAGCCGACCCTCGCCGAGCTCAGCGCCGACCTGCGCGAGCGCCTCGCGCGGGTGCGCCAGGGCGGCAGCGAGGCCGCCCGCACCAAGCACACCGACCGCGGCAAGCTGCTCCCGCGCGAGCGGGTCGACCGGCTCCTGGACCCGGGCAGCCCGTTCCTCGAGGTGGCCCCGCTCGCGGCGTACGGCATGTACGGCAAGGGCGAGGGCGACGACTACGCCGTCCCCTCGGCCGGTGTCGTCGCCGGCATCGGCCGGGTGCAGGGCCGCAGCACCCTGGTGGTCGCCAACGACGCGACCGTCAAGGGCGGGACCTACTACCCGATCACCGTGAAGAAGCACCTGCGCGCGCAGACGATCGCCGCCGAGAACCGGCTGCCCTGCATCTACCTGGTCGACTCCGGCGGTGCCTTCCTGCCGATGCAGGACGAGGTGTTCCCCGACAAGGAGCACTTCGGCCGGATCTTCTTCAACCAGGCGAACATGTCCGCGCGCGGCATCCCGCAGCTCGCCGCGGTGATGGGCTCGTGCACCGCCGGCGGCGCCTACGTCCCCGCGATGTCCGACGAGACCGTCATCGTCAAGGAGCAGGGCACGATCTTCCTCGGCGGCCCCCCGCTGGTGAAGGCCGCGACCGGTGAGGTCGTCAGCGCCGAGGACCTCGGCGGCGGCGACGTGCACGCCCGCAGGTCCGGCGTCGTCGACCACCTCGCCGACGACGACGCGCACGCGCTGCGGATCCTGCGCGGCATCGTCGACACGCTGCCCGCGCCGGCCCCCGCCACCACCGCACCCGTCGAGGAGCCGCTGGAGGCGCCGGAGACGATCTACGACGTCGTGCCGTCGAGCACCCGCACGCCGTACGACGTGCGCGAGGTGATCCGGCGCCTGGTCGACGGCAGCCGCCTCCAGGAGTTCAAGCAGCTCTACGGCGAGACGCTCGTGTGCGGGTTCGCGCGCATCCACGGCCACCAGGTCGGGATCGTGGCCAACAACGGCATCCTGTTCAGCGAGTCCGCGCTCAAGGGCGCCCACTTCGTCGAGCTGTGCAACCAGCGCGGGATCCCGCTGCTGTTCCTGCAGAACATCACCGGCTTCATGGTCGGGCGCGAGTACGAGAACCGGGGCATCGCCCGCGACGGCGCCAAGCTGGTCACCGCCGTGGCGTGCTCGGTCGTGCCGAAGCTGACCGTGGTGATCGGCGGCTCCTTCGGCGCCGGCAACTACGGCATGTGCGGGCGGGCCTACGACCCGCGCTTCCTGTGGATGTGGCCCAACGCCCGGATCTCGGTGATGGGCGGCGACCAGGCGGCCAACGTGCTCGCCACGGTCGCGGGCCGTGAGGAGGACGAGGAGTTCAAGGCACCCATCCGGGAGCAGTACGAGCGACAGGGCTCGCCCTACTACGCCTCCGCGCGCCTGTGGGACGACGGCGTCATCGACCCCGCCGACACCCGGCGGGTGCTCGGCATGGCGCTCGAGGTGACCACGGCCGTGCCCACGCCCGACCCGTCCTACGGCATCTTCCGGATGTGAGGAAGCGATGATCACGACAGTCCTGGTGGCCAACCGCGGCGAGATCGCCCGTCGCGTCTTCCGCACCTGCCGCGACCTCGGCATCCGCACCGTCGCCGTGCACACCGAGGTCGACGCCGACGCGCTGCACGTGCGCGACGCCGACGAGGCCGTCCTGGTGCCGAGCTACCTCGACGCGGACGCCGTGCTGGGCGCCGCGAAGGAGGCCGGCGCCGACGCGATCCACCCCGGCTACGGCTTCCTGTCCGAGAACGCCGGCTTCGCCCGCGCCGTGACCGACGCCGGCATCGCCTGGGTCGGGCCGAGCCCGACCGTCATCGAGCAGATGGGCCGCAAGGACGCCGCCCGCGACCTCGCCGTCGCGGCCGGCGTGCCCGTCGTCCCGTCGTACGACGTCGCCGAGGACCCCGCGAGCTTCGCCTACCCGGTCCTCGTCAAGGCCGCCGCCGGTGGCGGCGGCAAGGGGATGCGGGTCGTCCGCTCGGCAGCCGATCTGCCGGAGGGGATCGCCGCGGCCCAGCGCGAGGCGGCCTCGGCTTTCGGCGACGACACCATCCTCATCGAGAAGTACGTCGAGCGCGGCCGCCACATCGAGGTCCAGGTGCTCGGCGACAGCCACGGCCACGTCGTGCACCTCGGCACCCGCGAGTGCTCGGTGCAGCGCCGCCACCAGAAGGTCATCGAGGAGGCGCCGGCGCCGGCGCTGGCCGACGACCTGCGGGAGCGGATCCACGCGGCGGCGGTGGCGCTGTCGGCGAACGTCGGCTACGAGAACGCCGGCACCATCGAGTTCCTGCTCGACGCCACGACCGGGGACTTCTACTTCCTGGAGATGAACACCCGCCTCCAGGTCGAGCACCCGGTCACCGAGATCCACAGCGGCACCGACCTCGTCGCCCTGCAGCTCGGCGTCGCGGCGGGAGAGCCGCTGCCCTTCGACCAGTCCGGGCTGCGCTTCTACGACCACGCCATCGAGGCGCGGATCTACGCCGAGGACGCCTTCGGCGGGTTCCTCCCGCAGGCGGGCCGGGCCACCGTGGTGCGCTGGCCGGCGTCCGCGCGGGTGGACCACGCGCTGGAGAGCGGACAGGTCGTCAGCACGTCGTACGACCCGATGCTCGGGAAGGTGATCGTCAGCGGGCCGACCCGCGAGGCCGCGCGCCGCGCGCTGGTCGCGGCGCTCGACGAGACCGCGATCCTCGGGCTGACCACGAACACCGGCTTCCTGCGGGTGCTGGCGGCGGGTGCGGAGTTCGCCGAGCCGGGCGGCATCGACACCGCGTGGCTGGACCGCCACGAGGTCCCCGCCCCGGACCCCGCGCCGGCCCGGGCGGTCGCGGCCCGGCTCTGGCTGGACGCCCACACCGCGCCGGCCGGCCCGTTCGCGGGGGACGGGTTCCGGATGGGTGCGGCCCCGCTCGCCCCGGTCGTCGAGCTGGACGAGCCGGCCGCCCCGGTGGCCCGGGCTCCCGAGGGCGTCGTCGCGCGGGTCACCGAGCACCAGGTCGAGCTCGCCCACCACGGCCAGCGCCACGTCTTCACCCGGCCCGACGCGAGCGCCGACCACGGCGCGGCCGCCGGTGACGGCACCGTCGTGGCGCCGATGCCCGGCACGGTGCTCGACGTCCGGGTGGCGCCGGGCGAGCAGGTCACCGAGGGCCAGGTGCTCGGCGTGGTGGAGGCGATGAAGATGGAGCTCGCCCTCAAGGCGCCGTACGACGGCACGGTCGCCTCGGTCGGCGCCGGCCCCGGCCAGCAGGTGGCCCTCGGTGCCGTGCTGTTCGTCGTCGAGACGGCGGAGGAGGGCGCATGAGCCCGCTGCCGATGGTCGTCCCCGAGCCGGGGCTGCCGGAGCGGGTGACGATCTACGAGGTCGGCCCGCGCGACGGCCTGCAGAACGAGAAGGCGATCGTCCCGACCGGCACCAAGGTGGCGTTCGTCCGGCGCCTGCTCGACGCCGGCCTGCCGGTCGTCGAGGCCACCAGCTTCGTGCACCCGAGGTGGGTGCCCCAGCTCGCCGACGCCGCCGAGCTGATGACCGGCCTGGCCGCCGACCTCGGCGAGCGGGCCCGCGCGCTGCCGGTGCTGGTCCCCAACGAGCGCGGCCTCGACCGGGCCGTCGAGCTGGGCCTGCGCCACGTCGCGGTGTTCGCCTCGGCCACCGAGACCTTCGCGGAGCGGAACCTCAACCGCACCCTGGAGAGCCAGTTCGCGATGTTCGCCCCCACCGTCGCCCGGGCCCGGGAGGAGGGGATGGACGTGCGCGGCTACGTCTCGATGTGCTTCGGCGACCCGTGGGAGGGTGCCGTGCCGGTCGAGCAGGTCGTCGCGGTCGGCACCCGGCTGCTCGACCTCGGGGTCGGCCAGCTCAGCCTGGGCGACACCATCGGCGTCGCGACCGCCGGCCACGTCCGCGCGCTCGTGCAGGCGTTCGGCGCCGCCGGGGTCGGGCCGGAGCGGCTCGCGCTGCACTTCCACGACACCTACGGCCAGGCCCTCACCAACGTGCACGCGGGGCTGCAGGCCGGCGTCACGACGTACGACGCGTCGGCGGGCGGCCTCGGCGGCTGTCCCTACGCCAAGAGCGCCACCGGCAACCTCGCCACCGAGGACCTGGTGTGGTTCCTGACCGGCCTCGGCATCGAGCACGGCGTCGACCTCGACGCCGTGGTGGCGACCAGCGCGTGGATGGCCGGGGAGCTCGGCCGGCCCAGCCCGTCGGCCGTCGTACGCGCCCTGACCCCGACGGATTCCTGACCCACCTCTACCGTTGACTCATGAGTGGTCGACGACGCGCCTGGGGGTGGGCGGCCGCGTTGCGGGAGGGATCCACGACGCGATGGCAGGACTGGCCGGCCGACGGGACGGCGGAGGCGGAGCCCTTCGCGGGCGACCTGCCCGGTGCCCAGCAGCTCGGCCTGCTGCGACGGTTGAACGAGGCCGCGGCCACGGCGGGCCGCCGGGTGCCGCGGGCGACCGCGGACCGGGTCCTCGCCGCCGACGTCTCCGGACGCGGTCGCGGTGAGCTGCCCGTCCTGGGGGCGAGCGACGACCCGGAGCGCTTCGGCCCCCGCCCGGTGGACCCCGACGCGCTCGCCGACGACGAGCTGCTGCGGGTCGCCGCCGGCCTGATCGCCGACGACGTGGCCGCGGCCGCCACCGCGCCGCCCCCGCCGCGCACCCTGATCGAGCGGGCCCGGGGAGCGCGCCGGCCCTGGGTGGCCTCGTTCGTGGTGGTCGGCGTGCAGTGGCGCGCGGAGTACGTCCGCGACGGCCTCATCGCCCGGGGCCACAAGCCCGGCGGGCGGCGCCCGACGGCGTACCTGCTCGCCGACGACCTCGGCACGGTCCTCGCCCACGCCTGGACCGCCCGCGCCTTCGACCAGGGCGGTCCGACCTGGAACGACTTCCTGCGCAACTCCGCCAGCCACGGTCACCTGCCGCCGCGCGCGGACCTGCCGCGGATGGCGCGCTCGGCGACCCACAAGTTCGGCGAGGGCAAGGTCACCGTGGTCCTCGACCAGGCCGCGCTGGCCGAGGAGCTCGGGGTCCGGGACCTGGCCGGCCCGCCGCGCCTGGGCGCGCACGCCATCGACCTGGTCCGCCGGGTCGGCGAGCCGCTCGGCCTGCTCGTCGACAAGGACGCCCGCCCGGGGCTGCTGCGCGAGACCCTGGGCCGGCGCCTCGACGGCACCGGGGGCCCCACGCCGACCATCCCGCAGCGGTGGGAGACCTGGCTCAGCACCCAGGCCGAGCGCACCCACCACGACATCGCCGCCGCTGGCTACCCTGTCCTCGGCGACCTCGACCGGCTGGTGCCGGGCCCGCTGTCCGCGGAGCCCGTCGTCCCGGTCGACGCCGAGGTGCTGGCACTCGCGCTCGGGCTGCTGCTCGACCCGGTGACGGCGACGACGAAGGAGGACCCGACCCGATGAGCTCGCGCGTCCTGCTCCACGTGGGCACCCCGAAGACCGGTACGTCGTACCTCCAGGACGTGCTCTTCCAGAACCGGTCCCGGCTGCTCAAGCAGGGCGTCAACTACCCGGCCGACCGCTTCGACGGGCACTTCCTCGCGGCGCTCGACCTCATGCGGCTGCGCTGGGGCGGCCTGGAGCGCGAGGCCGTCGGTGCCTGGGACCGGCTCGCCACGCAGGTCCGCGAGCACGACGGCACCTCGATCATCAGCCACGAGATCCTCGCGACGGCGTCCCGCACGCAGGTCCAGCGCGCGCTCCGCTCGCTGGGCCACGAGCCCGGTGGCACGGGCGGCACCGAGGTGCACCTGATCGTCTCGGTGCGCGACCTGGTGCGCCAGATCCCTGCCGAGTGGCAGGAGAACGTCAAGCACCGCGCGACCTTCACCTACGCCCGCTTCCTGGAGCTGATCCGCGACCCCGAGCGCGAGCACCGCGTCGGGGCGTGGTTCTGGGGCGTCCAGGAGATCCCCGACATCCTGGCCCGCTGGGGTGCGACCATCCCGCCGGAGCGCGTCCACATCGTCACCGTCCCCCGCCCGGGCGGCCCGCGCGAGGAGCTGTGGAACCGGTTCAGCACGGCCTTCGGCCTGCACGAGCTCGACCTCGAGCCGACCACCGAACGCGCCAACCCCAGCCTCGGCGTGCCCGAGTCGGCGCTGCTGCGGCGGATCAACGACGCCGCGACCCGCGACCTGCCGCCGGTGCACTACCGCCCGCTGGTGCGCGAGCTGCTCGCCCACCAGACGCTGTCGAAGCGCACCACGTCGCCGCGGCTGAGCCTGCCGCCGAGCGAGTACCCCTGGATCGCCGAGCTCACCGAGTCCTGGATCGAGGAGCTCACCGCCCGCGGGTACGACGTCGTGGGGGACCTCGCCGACCTCCGCGGCGACGAGCCGTCGGCCGAGAAGTGGGCCGACCCCGACAAGCCCGCCGAGCGCCTGGTCAGCCAGGCCTCCCTGGACGCGGTGCGGGCGCTCCTCGTCGAGGCCGCCGAGCGGCAGGCCGAGGCCGACCGGCTGCGGATCAAGCTCGAGGAGACCCGTCGCGAGCTGCTGCGCGCGCGCACCCCGCGCCTGCTGCGGACCATGGAGTGGACCGTGCAGCGGCTGGAGAACAGCGACCAGGGTCGCCGTGCCCTCGGGGTCTACCGCAGGGCGCGGGGACGCAGCTCCTTGTCGGCGTAGCGCCCGACCTTCCAGGTGCCCCACCCGTCGGCCACCAGGCCGACCGCGCCGCCGACGACGGGCACCCGCTTGCCGACGGTCACCGCGAGGCGCTTGCCGATGACCCGGCTGATCAGCTCGTTGGCGAGCACCGTCGAGATGGTCTGGTCGAGCGCCGGGTCGTGCTGGGGCGCGGTGGCGACCGCCATCGGCGGGGCCGGCAGCTGGTGCTTCTTGACCATCCGCGCGACGGCGTCCTCGCCGAGGATGGTCTCCAGGACGGCGTTGCGCACCCGGGGGTCGTCGAGGTCGTAGCCCCGCAGGTGCGCGATCCCGGCCACCATCCGGCTCTGGATCAGCGCCAGGCCGGCGATGTTGGCGGGCGCGACCACGGCCGCGGTGACCAGGCCTCCGAGGTTGGTGGCGAAGCCCTCGACCCCGGCGTAGGCGACGTGGTTCTGGATCAGCTCCCGCACCGCCTTGTCGACGTTCCCGTGCTGCTCGCGCAGCTGGGCCTCGGCGGCCTCGGCGGCCGGGGGCAGCGGTCCGACGCCCACGATGGCGCGGTGCAGCGCCTCACGGACGAACGACTGGGTCAGGCCCGGCGCGAGCTGCGTGACCCGGGGCGCGAGCTGCCGGGCCGCCTCGACGGCGAGTCCTCTCCTGAGACGGGAAGCCATGGCTCCCATCGTAGGCATCCGTAGGCTGGGGACCGATGTCGTCGACCGTGAGGAACACCATGCGCTCCATCACCCGGCCGCTGGCCGCCACCGCGGCGTCCGCGCTGCTCGTGCTCGGCCTGGCCGCGTGCGGGGACGACGACGCCGACCCGAAGGCGGACGACGCCGGCACGGGCGCCACCGCCTCCTCGACCCCCACCGACGGCACCGAGGGCGCCACCCCGTCCGGCGGTGCCTCGGCCGACGGCAGCGTCGCGACCGGTGGTGCGCCGGCGACCGTCGCGCCCGAGGCGAAGGAGATGTGCGCCGCGGTGACCGAGATCATCAAGGTGGTCAGCGCGATCCCCGGCCCCGACGTCACCGAGGCCCAGTGGAAGCAGATCCAGGAGGCCTACATCGCGCTCGACGACGTCGACCTGCCCCCGGGCGCGTCCGCGGACCAGGCGAAGGGTCGCGACGTGATCGTCGACGCGATCCGCGGGCTCAGCTACGCCGAGGCCCTCAAGGCTTTCAAGGGCGACAGCGGCGGCAAGATCCCCGGCGTCTCCGCCGCGGACACCGCGAAGGCGGAGTCCTTCTTCACGTGGGCCGGCGTGCAGTGCCCCGGTGCCGCCGGCGCGGCGCAGAGCGCCACCGCGCCGGAAGCCTCGGTCACGGCGGAGTGAGCCGCCCGCCTGTCGAGCCGCCGGCGACACCGTGGGTCTTCCCGCGGCGCGAGGACCTGGCGGCACTGCCGGTCGTCGGTGACCTCGGGACCGCTGACCCCGACGACCTCGAGGACGCCGACCCCGAGGACGCCGGCCACGACGCCAGCGACCTCGTCGCGGTCGGAGCCGACCTCGAGCCGGGGACCCTCCTGGCGGCGTACCGGACCGGGCTCTTCCCCATGCCCGAGGGCCGCTCCGTCGGCTGGTGGTGCCCCGCCCACCGCGGCGTGCTGCACCTCGACGACCTGCGGGTCTCCCGCTCGCTGCGCCGCTCCGCGCGCGGGTTCGAGGTGCGCGTCGACACCGCCTTCGCCGACGTGCTCGCCGCGTGCGCGGACCCCCGGCGGCCGCACGGGTGGATCGACCGCCGGATCGCCCGCGCCTACACCGCGCTGCACCGCCTCGGCTGGGCCCACTCCGTCGAGACCTGGCGCGACGGCCGGCTCGTCGGCGGGCTGTACGGCGTCGCGATCGGCGGCCTCTTCGCGGGCGAGTCGATGTTCCACCACGAGACGGACGCCTCGAAGGTCGCGCTGCTCGGCCTCGTCGAGGGGCTGCGCGCCGACCCCGCGCCGCGCCTGGTGGACGTGCAGTGGGCGACCCCCCACCTGACCAGCCTGGGGGTGCGCACGGTCTCCCGCGCGGCGTACGTCGAGGGGCTGGCCGCGCTCGTCGCCGCCCCTCCTTCTCGGATGTGGGACGTCTGAGACCCGAGACGGCAGACGTCGACCCGCGTGCACCGCACGGACATGCGCAGTTTCCCGTACCTGTGAATAGTCTGAGAGCGACGGGGCAAGGTCGTCTTCGGAGGCGCCCGGCTCGGCGCCTCGTCCGCGGGCACGTCTGGTGCCTCGCGCAACCCAGGAAAGGACCCTCCATGACCCCGATCAAGCGCCCTCTGGCTGCCGTCGGCGCCGCTGCGCTTCTCGCGCTCTCCCTCACCGCCTGTGGCGGCGGCGGGCCGACCGACGCGTCGAAGGAGGACTTCTGCTCGAGCATCAAGGACACCGTCACCTCCGCGACGTCGGTGAAGGGCGACGAGCCCACCGAGGACGAGTGGAAGGACATCCAGAAGGCCTACGAGGACCTCGGCGACACCGGCACGCCCGAGGACATCGGTGAGGACGAGCGCAACGGCTTCGAGGTCATCACCGACGCGATCAGCGGTCTCGACTACGACGAGGCCAAGAAGTCCTTCGGCGACGAGGACGGCTCCGACGAGATCCCGGGCGTCTCCAAGGACGAGCAGGCCGACGCCGAGAAGTTCTTCACCTACGCCAGCAAGACCTGCGAGGACGCCTTCACGCCCGACAGCGGCGACACCTCGTCGGACGTCCCCTCCGAGCTGCCCTCCGAGATGCCGTCGGACCTCCCGTCGGACCTGCCGACCGACCTCTCCGACCTGCCCTCGGAGATGCCGAGCGAGCTGGAGAGCCTGCTCTCCGACCTGCCGACGGACGCCTCCTGAGGCTGCCCGTCCGACGTACGACGGCCCCGCTCACCGACGGTGAGCGGGGCCGTTCGTCGTCCTGGGGGCCGGGTCTCAGACCACCGTCGGGGGCTGGTCGCCGTCGGCGACCATCGCACGCCCGGCCCGCTCCCAGCCCATCATCCCGTCGACGAGGTTGACCACGTCGTACCCCTGCTGGGCGAGGTACGCCGCCGCCCGCGCGGAGCGGCCGCCCGCCTTGCACACGACGAGGGTCTGCGGGGCCTCCAGCTCGACGAACTCGCCGAGCCGGGCGGGCAGCTCCATCAGCGGGATGTGCACCGCGCCCTGGATCCGGCCCGCGGCCCACTCGTCGTCCTCGCGGACGTCGAGGACCACGAGGCCCTGCGGCAGCGGGTCGGGGAGGTTCTCGATCTCGACGGAGGGGATCATGGCTCCACTCTAGGGCGCGGACGGCGAGGGGCTACTTGAGCAGCTTGCTCATCCGGCGGTCCGCCAGCGGCTTGCCGCCGGTCTGGCAGGTGGGGCAGTACTGCAGGCTGGAGTCGGCGAAGGAGACCTCGCGCACGATGTCCCCGCACACCGGGCAGGGCTTGCCGGTCTGGCCGTGCACGGCGAGGTTCGACTTCTTCTCCTTCTTCAGCTCGCTGGCGGCGAGCCCGCGCGAGCGCTCGACGGCGTCGCCCAGGGTCTCGCGGATCGCGGTGTAGAGGGTGGTCAGCTCGTCGTCGCTGAGCCCGTCGGCCGGCTTGTAGGGCGACATCCGGGCGGCGTGCAGGATCTCGTCGGAGTAGGCGTTGCCGATGCCGGCGATGGTGCCCTGGTGGCGCAGCACGCCCTTGATCTGCTTGCGCCCGGCGTCGGCGAGGATGCCGGCGAGCCGCTCCCGGGTGAAGTCCTCGGTCAGCGGGTCGGGGCCGAGGCTGGCGATGCCGGGCACGTCCAGCGGGTCGCGCACCAGGTACAGCGCGAGCGACTTCTTGGTGCCGGCCTCGGTGATGTCGAGGCCGGGCGTGACACCGTCGGCCTCGTCGAGCACGACCCGCACGGCGAGCGTGGACTTCGTGCTGGGGCGCGGCGGCAGCGCGGGGACCTCGTCCTTCCAGCGCACCCAGCCCGCCCGGGCCAGGTGGAGGACCAGGTGGAGGCCGCTGGCCTCGATGTCGAGGAACTTCCCGTGGCGTCGTACGTCGTCGACGAGGGTGCCCTCGATCGCGGACAGCGGCGGGTCGTAGGTCTTGAGGGCGCTGAAGGCGGCGACGTGGACACGGGTGATGGCACGGCCGTCGAGCCGGCCCCGCAGGTCCAGGGCCAGCGCCTCGACCTCGGGCAGCTCGGGCACGGACCCAGCGTAGATCAGGGCGCCGACCTGGGACTTCGTCCTGATTCCGGGTGCGGGCAGTGACCCCGGGGCGGCGGGGCCGGTTGGTCGCCATGTCGCACCTCGGGGAGCGGCCGTCACCCCCCAGCAGAGAGGCCCTCCCCATGAGCCCGCGCCACCTTCCCCGCCTCGTCCTCGTGCCCGTCGCGCTCGCGACCGCCGCCGTCGTCGGCCTCGGGCCGGCCTCCGCCTCCGCCGCGGACGCCGAGACGTGCGGCCAGCCCGCCGTCCCCGCGGTGTACGACGTCGTGGTGCACCCCGCCGTGGTCACCACCGTGCCGGCGGTGACCCACCGGGAGTGGGCCTGGGAGCGCAGCGTCGCGACCACGGAGACCGAGCACCGCCGGGTCGTGACCCCCGCCGAGGGGGTGTGGGCGTGGAGCCGCTCGGTGGACGTGCTGGAGCGGGCCTACGTGCGCACGGTCGTCGACCGCGCCGCGGTGCCGGCGGTCGTGGTGACGATGTGGCAGTACGTCCAGCAGCAGACCGGCAACCTGCGCTGGGAGCGCGCGGGGTGGAACGCCGGCGAGAACGGCAGGGGCTGGGTGCCGACCGGCGCGACCCGCGACGACGTGGTGACCCCGGCCGTGCCGGAGCAGTCCCACGAGGAGACCGCCTGGGTGCAGGACGGCGACGCGCCGCCCGCCGGGGCCACCGCGAGCGGCGCGACCCGGGTCGCCGGGAGCCTGCTCGAGGACGTCGAGCTGCCCGAGGGCCAGAGCCCCGCCGGTGCCGGCTGGACCCGCGGCGCCTGGCGCCAGACCGTCGCCGCGGTCGTCGACGACGTCTGGGTGGCCGAGGGCGCGACCGCCCCGGCGGGGTACGACGCCACGGGCGCCACCCGCCCCGGCGCACCCCGCCACGAGCAGAGCGCCGGCACCTCCGCCGCCGCGCCCGCCGGCGCCGGCTGGACCGCGGTCCCCGGCTCCGAGGTGAGCGTCGTCGACACCGCGGCCTACGACCGGGTGGACGCCGAGGAGTGGACCGAGCAGGTGCTGGTCAGTCCGGCCGTGCCGGCCACCGAGGCCTGCGACGAGGAGGAGCCGGAGCTGCCCGTCGAGGAGCCGGTCGTGCTGCCGGAGGAACCCGAGGGGCCCGTGGACGAGGTCGACGGTGACGTGGGCGGTGATGTGGACGGTGATGTGGACGGCGTCCTCGACGGCGACGTCGTCCTCGACACCGAGGAGGGCGAGGTCGCCGGCGTCGCCGAGGACCGCACCGGGCCCGCCGCTGCCGTGCTGCCCGCGACCGGTGCCGCCACCGACCCGCGGCTGCTCGGCCTCGGCGCGGCGAGCGTGGTCGCCGGGATCGGCCTGGTCCGCGGGCGTCGTACCCGCACCCACTAGCGTCCCTCCCATGAGGTGGCCCGCGCTCGTGCTCGTGCTGGCCCTCGCCGCCGCCGGCTGCGGCGGCGATCCCGCGCCACCGGCCTCCGGGACCGCCGGGCTGGAGCCCGCCGAGGCGCTGCGTGCGGCCCGGGCAGCGATGCGGGAGCTGCAGGACGTGACCTACCGGGGGACCACCACGGTCAACGGCGGCGCCGGACCGCTGACCGGCACCGGCGAGCTGGTCGTGACCGACGACGGCACCTGCCAGTCGTCCTTCGAGAGCTCCGCCCGCGGCTCGCTGGTCACCCGGACGGTCGGCACCACGGTCTACGTCTTCGCGGACGTGGCGATGATGCGCGGCCCGCTCGGCTACGACGGGGAGCAGGTCGCCCGCCTGCGCGGGCGCTGGCAGGCGGCGGCCCGCCCGAGCTCCCGGGCGTGCGACCTCGCCGAGCTGCTGCCGGACGAGGCCCGTTTCGAGACCTTCGAGGACGCGGGGACGGGCGAGGTCGGGGGCGTGGCCGTGCGCCGGCTGGCCGGCGAGGACGACGACGGCTCGGCGATGAGGGTCGCGCTCGCGCGCGACGGCGCGCCGCTGGTGCTCGCCGTGGAGACCGAGCGGGCCGGCGCCAGCAGCTTCACCCTCGTCGCGCACGACAGCGGGGCCGAGGTCCTCGCGCCGCCCGCCGCGCGCGTGGTCAACAACTCCTGACGCTGCGACACGCTAGGCGAATCTAGGGCGCGTGCTAGAGACGCCGATACCGTCGGATCATGGACCCGATCCGCAACCCCTACGCGCCTGGCGCGGGCCAGCGCCCGCCCGAGCTGGCGGGCCGCGACGAGCAGCTGGCGGCCTTCGACGTGGTGCTGGAGCGGGTCGCCCGCGGCCGGCCGGAGCGCTCCCTGGTGCTCACCGGGCTGCGCGGGGTCGGCAAGACGGTGCTGCTCAACGCGCTGCGCTCGGCGGCGGTCCGCAAGGGCTGGGGGACCGGCAAGCTGGAGGCCCGTCCCGACCAGTCCCTGCGCCGGCCGTTGTCCTCGGCGCTGCACCAGGCGGTACGCGAGCTCGGCCACCCCAAGCCGGCGGAGACCGAGCACGTGCTCGGCGTCATCCGCTCCTTCGCCCAGCGCGAGGCGGGCGCCGACGCCAAGCTGCGCGACCGGTGGAGCCCCGGCATCGCCGTACCGGTGGTGCGCGGGCGGGCCGACTCGGGCGACATCGAGATCGACCTCGTGGAGCTGTTCACCGACGTGGGTGGGCTGGCCGCCGACGTCGGCAAGGGCGTCGGCATCTTCATCGACGAGATGCAGGACCTCGGCCCCGACGACATCTCCGCGCTCTGCGCCGCCTGCCACGAGCTCAGCCAGAACGGCCTGCCCGTCATCGTCGTCGGTGCCGGTCTCCCGCACCTGCCCGCCGTGCTGTCGGCGAGCAAGTCGTACTCCGAGCGGCTGTTCTCCTACCAGCGCATCGACCGCCTCTCCCGCGACGCCGCCGACCGTGCCCTCGTCGCGCCCGCCTCCGAGGAGGAGGCCGCCTTCACCGCCGAGGCCCTCGACGTCATGTACGACGCGACGCGCGGCTACCCCTACTTCATCCAGGCCTACGGCCGCTCCGCCTGGGACCTGGCCCCCCGCTCGCCGATCACCGCCGACGACGTCGCCGTCGCCGGCCCCGAGGCGGAGCGCGAGCTGGCGGTCGGCTTCTTCGGCTCCCGCTACGAGCGGGCGACCCCCGCCGAGCGGGACTACCTGCGCGCGATGGCCGACGCCGCCGGCGACGACGAGGACCCGGTCGGCTCGGTCGCGACGGCCGACGTCGCCGCCGTCCTCGGCAAGAAGCCGCAGTCGCTCTCGCCCGCCCGGGACTCGCTGCTGAAGAAGGGGCTGATCTACTCCGGCGAGCGCGGGCGGATCGCGTTCACGGTTCCGCACTTCGGGCGCTACCTGCGCACCCAGGCGTGATCTAGTCTCCTCGGCGTGGACCTGCAGCGACTCGCGGACGCTCTCTCCGACGCCGGCCTCGTCAGCGACCCCGTCGTCGACGACACCTTCGTGCACGGCCGCACGTACCTGCCCGGTGCCGACGCCGACGTCCACCTCAACGTCGACCCGGAGCCGGACGAGCATCCCGACGCCGAGGTCGCCGACCTCGTCGCGCGTGCCGGCGAGCTGTTCGCCGTCACCGCCGCGCAGTGGCAGCGGGTCGTGGACCAGGTGGCGACCGAGATCGAGGAGGCGGTCGGGGACGAGCCGGTCGCCGAGCGCACCGACCTGCGCGACGACCTGGTGGTCCGCTCCGTGGTGGTCCTCGCGGACACGGTGCTGCTGTCCTTCGAGGCCGCGCAGCAGTTCCCGGGGGGCGTGATCCGGGTCCAGCTCGACGACGAGCTGCAGGTCGAGGACCTCGAGGCCGAGGGCGCGGCCGCGCGGCGCACGGACGGGGAGCCGGTCGTCTTCGACGAGCTGGACGACCTGCTCGACCACCTGACCGCGGAGGCCTGAGGCCCTACGCTGGGCGCGTGAGCGACGCCCCGATCGAGAAGCCGCGCTCCTTCCTGCGCAACTTCCTGCCGGTCCTGGCGTTCACGCTGCTCTGCGGCGTGGTCGGCCCGGTCTTCCTCGCGATGGGCCTCTCCGTCGAGGACCAGCCCGGCACCGGGTGGCTGCTGCCCACCGGCATCGCGATCACGGTGAGCGACGTGCTGGTCGCCCTGCTGATCGCCCGGGCGCGCACCCGGTCGCAGCAGCGGACGTACCGGCTGAAGGTGCACGGACGGAAGGCGCGCGCCCGCGTGCTGTCGTTCGAGCAGACCAACGTCCGGATCAACGACCAGCCGGTGGTGGTCCTGAAGCTGCGGATCGAGGGTGCGGACCTCGTCCCCTTCGAGGCGCAGAGCCGGACCGTGGTCTCCGAGGTGCACATCCCCCTGCTGCACGCCGGCGAGCTGCCCGTGCTGATCGACCCGGAGACTGAGGACTGGGAGATCGACTGGGCGTCGGCGCGCCCGGTGGCTCCGGTGGTGGTCGCCACCGACGAGCGCCCCGCGGCCGAGCGCCTCGCCGAGCTCGACGAGCTGCTGCGCAAGGACCTCGTCAGCCGGGACGAGTACGACGCCACCCGGGCCCGGATCCTCGGCGCGCTGTAAATCGCTGGCGGTGCCCGCCGGGCGCCCCGTAGGCTCGTCCGCATCATGCTCATGACTGCCTGACCCGACTCGCGCCCGCGGCCCCGCCCGGCGAGTCCGACCTCGCTCTCGAAGGCTCCGTCATGTCCGCTCTCCAGCCCGTCGTCGTCCGCGACCTCACCATCACCTTCGGCCGTCGTACCGTCCTCGACGGCATCGACCTCGTCGCCCAGCCGGGCCGCCGGATCGGCCTGATCGGGGAGAACGGCGCCGGGAAGTCCACGCTGCTGCGCGCCGTCGACGGCACCCTGCCCCGTACCGCCGAGGTGAGCGGCAGCATCGAGACGCCGCCGGACCGGGCGTTCCTCACGCAGGAGCCGCCCTTCGCCGACGACGCGAGCATCGCGGAGGTGCTGGCGAGCACCCTCGCCCCGCTGCGGCAGGCGGTCGCGGAGGTCGAGCACCTGGCCGACCGCCTCGACGACCCCGCCGTCGCCGAGCGGTACGCCGCCGCGCTGGAGCGGGCCCTCGCCTCCGACGCCTGGGACGCGGACCGCCGGGCGCTGCTCGCCGCCGAGCAGCTCGGCCTCGACGGGCTCGACCAGGAGCGCCGGGTCGGCAGCCTGTCCGGCGGGCAGCGCACCCGGCTGGCGCTGGCGACGCTGATGACGCGGCGCCCGGCCTGCCTGCTCCTCGACGAGCCCACCAACCACCTCGACGACGGGGCCGTGGCGCTGCTCGTGGACTTCCTGCGCGACCTGCCGGGCGTCGTCCTGCTCACCAGCCACGACCGCGTCCTGCTCGACGAGGTGTGCACCGACCTGGTCGACCTCGACCCGGTGGGCCTGGGGACCGACGGCCGCGGCGGGCGCCGGTACGGCGGCGGGTGGACCGCCTATGCCGCCGAGCGCGCGGCCGCGCGTCGGCGCTGGGAGGAGGCCTACGCCCAGCAGCAGGAGGAGCTGGACCGGCTGCGGGAGGCGACCCGGGTCGAGAAGAGCGCCATCGCGCCGGGTCGCGGGCCCCGCGACAACGACAAGTTCATCCACGCCTTCAAGGGCCAGAACGTCGACCGGGCGCTGGCCCGACGCAAGAAGGACGCCGAACGCCGGCTCGAGGAGGCCGAGCGAACCCAGGTCCGCAAGCCGCCGGCGCCCCTGCGGCTCGCCACCGGGCTCACCGGCACGCCCGCCGCCGGCCGGGTGGTGACCGTCCGCGACCTGCGGGTGACCGGCCGGTTGTCCCTGCCCACCCTCGACCTCGACGCGGGCGCGCACCTGCTCGTCACGGGCCCCAACGGGTCGGGGAAGTCGACCCTGCTCGGGGTGCTGTCGGGCCGGGTCGCCCCGGACGCGGGCACGGTCCAGGTACGTGCCCAGCGGGTCGTCGAGCTGACCCAGGACCCGGTCTTCCCCGACCTCACGGCCACCGCGGCGGACACCTACGCCGCCCTGGTCGGTCCGGAGCTCGCCGAGCGCCGGCCGCTGCGCTCGCTCGGCCTGCTCCACCCGCGCGAGCACGCCAAGCCCGTCGTCCTCCTCTCGGTGGGCCAGCGCCGCCGCCTCGCCCTCGCCGCGGCCGTCGCCACCGCCCCCGACCTGCTGCTGCTCGACGAGCCCACCAACCACCTCTCGCTGGCGCTCGTCACCGAGCTGGAGGAGGCGATCGGCACGAGCCCCGGCACGGTCGTCGTCGCGTCGCACGACCGGTGGCTACGGCGGCGCTGGGCCGGTGCCGAGATCGGGGTCGATCGCTGTCAGTAGGGGACAGCAGATGCCCCCGATCCGGTGGCTGCACAGCGCGGGCATGCGGACGGGCGGCCGTCCCAGCCGCGTGTGCGGAGGAGCCGGCCGATCTTGGCGGCGGTCACGCAGGGGCGGCCGAGCACCTGCGCGTAGCCGAGCCGGACCGTCGCGGCACCGTCCAGCGCGGCATCGAGGTCCCGCTCGAGGTCGCGGTCACGGGCGTGGGCGGAGTCGTGGAACAGACGGCCGTCCAGCTCGACGAGCTGACGCCAGCCCGGGCCCGCGTAGGCCACGTCGCGATAGACCCGGCGACCGGCGTCGTCGTGGTCCGCCTGCTGCCGCTGCCCGCGGGGCAGGCCGTGTGCCCGCTCGACGCGGGTCAGGTACGCCTGCTCCAGGACCGAGCAGGCACCCTCGTCCAGGTCGTCGAGCAGGGTGGTCAGCCAGGTGCGGCGAGCCAGCCGCGCGGTCTGCGCGGCCCGGGTCCGGAGCCGGGAGGGACTCGTCCGGCGGCTCCGACAGGCGTCGGCGAGGACCGCCACCGCGCGCAGCTCGTCGGGAGCCCGGTCGGCGACAGCGAGCACGGCGTCGTCGTAGCGCTGGCGGGGTGGGTGGAGATCGAGCCGGGCGGTCGCGTCGAATCCCCGAGCGCGGCGTACCCGAACACCCGGCAGGGAGACGACGCGGCGGGCGTGGGCGACGAGGATCTCGATGTCCGCACCGTCGTCCGCCGCTCCCGTCCGGTCCTCCTGTGCCCGGATCGCCGATCGGGCGGCCAGCACCGCGGGCCAGTGCGCCAGACAGGCCGCCCAGGCCCGCTGAGGCCACGTCAGCGGGCCGGTGTGGTCGACGTACACGCCGGGGTGGACGACCACCCACTCCCGCCGCCGCAGGCGGCGCCGGACGTCGGCCGGGGTGCAGCCGGCTTCCAGCGCCTGGCGACGCGCGAGGACGCCGTCCTGGAGGGACAGCAGGCGGTCGAGCTCGTGCACCCCGTGGTCGTGCCCGTCGCCGGACCTACCGACACCCGTCCCGTCGTGGCCTGTGGACAACGCGGATCGGGGTGGTTCGCGGTCACCCCATGACCGCGAACCACCCCGATGAGGAGGAGGGAGCTCAGCCGGTGAAGGCGTACGCGTCGAGCGGGTAGCGCCGCGCCGCCCACATCGTCTCCAGCGTCGTCGCCGCCCGGAAGGGCACGTCGCCGTTGTCGTCGAAGTAGTAGCTGTTGGCGAGGCTGCACGAGTCCTGGAAGAAGACCTGGTGCTTGCGCCGCCCGAGCGCGTCGGCGAGGTAGTCCGCGTTGGCCTCCGGCGTGACCTCGACCCGGGTGGCGCCGACCTTGCGCGCGTGGCGCAGGGCCCGCACGATGTGCGCGCTCTGGGTCTCGATCAGGTTGAAGTACGACGAGCCGTTGTAGCCGTACGGCCCCAGGATGGTGAAGAAGTTCGGGAAGCCCGGCACGGAGACGCCCTGGTAGGCCTGGAAGCGGTTCTCCTCCCACCACTTCTCCAGGTCGAGCCCGCCGGCGCCGCGCACGGTGAAGGGCGGCATGTTGCCCTTCTCGAAGACCTTGAAGCCGGTCGCCAGGATCAGCACGTCGGCGGTGTGCTCGGTCCCGTCCGCGGTGCGCACGCCGGTGGGGGTGACGGCGGCGATGCCGGAGGTCTCCAGGGTCACGTCGGGGCGGTTGAAGGTCTGCAGGTAGGAGTTGGAGAAGCTCGGCCGCTTGCAGCCCAGGGCGTAGCGCGGGGTGAGCTTGTCGCGGACCTCCGGGTCCTTCACGACCCGGCGCAGGTGGGCGTGCCCGATCCGGGCACCGACGGCGGCGACGGGCACGAGGCCGGCGAAGTGCGCGGCGACGGGGAAGGTCACCTCGACGTAGGTCTGGCTGGCGAGCCGGCCCACCCGGCGCGCGCCCGGGATCGCCCGCAGCGCGGCCCGCGCGAGCCCCGGCAGCGGGGCGTCCGGCTTCGGCAGGCACCAGATCGGGGTGCGCTGGAAGACGGTGAGGTGCGCGGCGGTCCGGGCCAGGTGCGGGATGGCCTGCACGGCGGAGGCGCCGGTGCCGACGATCGCGATCCGCCGGCCGGTCAGGTCGACGGTGTGGTCCCAGCGCGCGGTGTGCATGACCGTGCCGGTGTAGTCGGCCAGGCCGTCGATGTCGGGCAGCTTGGGCTGGGTCAGCACCCCGGTCGCGCTCACCACGTGCCGCGCCGTGACGACCTCGCCGCCGTCGACCTCCAGGCGCCACAGGTGGGCCTCGTCGTCGAAGGTGGCGGCGGTGACCGTCGTCCGCAGGCGGGTACGCCGCCGCACGTCGTACTTGTCGACGCAGTGCTCGGCGTAGGCCTTCAGCTCGCGCCCGGGCGCGTAGACCCGCGACCAGCCGGCCACCTGCTCGAAGGAGAACTGGTAGCTGAACGACGGGATGTCGACGGCGACGCCGGGGTAGGTGTTCCAGTGCCAGGCGCCGCCGAGGCCGTCACCGGCCTCCAGCAGCAGGTAGTCCTCGAAGCCCGCGCGCGAGAGCAGGATCGCGGCGCCGATGCCGGAGAAGCCACCGCCGATGATGACGACCTCGTGGTCGGGCAGGGGAAGGGTCGAGGTCATGCGCAGGAGTCCTCTCGCTGGTGGGGGAGCACGCCGCCGGGCCGGTTCAGCACCGACGAGGCCCCCAGGATGATGCAGTCGACGTGGTGCTCGATGCCCTCCGCACTGCGGATGCCCTCGGGCACCAGGGCGTAGACGGGCCAGGCGATCAGGGTGCAGTTGGGCTCCTGCAGCGCGGCGTAGTAGCGCCCGTCCACGCGGGGCCGCCGCCGGTTGAAGCGGCCGTCCGGGGTGAGCCGGTGCCGCAGCCACGGGTCGGGTACGGCGAGACGCAGGTGCAGCCGCGCGACCGGCCGCCGCAGCGCCGCGGGCAGCGGCAGGGGCAGCGGGACCAGCCAGTCCGGCTCCTCCTGGAACACCTTGACCGCGCGGGCCGTGCGGACCACCTCGGGCACGATGAGCGCGGCCTCGCGCCCGGGCGCGACGACGGCGACCCGCTGGCCGGTGAAGGCGCGCCCGCGCCACTGGGTGCCGCGCAGCAGCAGGCCGTCGTACGTCACGACGCCACCGGCTCGTGGGTCAGCTCGTCCACCCAGGACTGCGGCTTGCCGAGCGCCTTGGCGGGGATGAGCGAGGTCAGCCTGACCATCGGGTCGGCCAGCAGCCGGTGGTACGGCGAGGTCCGGTCGATCACCATCGCGGCCTGGGCGCGCAGCACGTGGAAGGCCGGGATCCGGCTGGTGTGCGCGCCGCGGGAGCCGATCGAGTTGAAGCGCTTCACCGCGTTGTAGAGCTTCTGCTCGGGCAGTCCCATCGCGACGATGTTGTCGCGCATCTTGTTGATGAGCGGGGTGAACACGACGATCAGGCCGAGCACGACCTGCGGCTTGAGGTTGCCGAGCGACTCGATGAGGAGCGTGTGCAGGGGGCCGGCGCCGATCAGCTCGAGCACCTGGAAGTCGACGGTGATGTGCCGGGCCTCGTCGGAGTTGATGTGCCGGAAGACCTCGTGGCACAGCGGGTCCTGGACCTCGTCGAGCAGGAACTTCACCAGCGCGCCGTCGAGGGCGCACTCGAGCAGCGGGATGAGGGTGGCGAGCCCGGTGAGCGGCAGCGACTCGCCGTAGGTGTCGAGGGTCTTGATCGCGAGCTTGACGTTGATGTTCGGCTCGGGCGGGTTGCCCTCCTCGTCGAGCATGCCCCAGCGCTTCATCAGCGCCAGCTCGGCGTTCGCGTGCTTCTGCTCCTCGGCGTGGAAGTACTCGTAGATCCGCCGGATCGTCGGCGTCGGCGCCTTCGTCGCGAGCGCCGCGAAGCCGCGCGCCCCGACGTGCTCGATCCACACCAGGTCGGCCATGAAGGGCTTCATCTTGGCTCGCACCTCGTCGGTCATCGTCTCGGCGCCGGGGGCGTCCCAGTCGATGTCGGCCAGCGACCACTGCTTGTCCTTGATGGTCTGTAGCATCGCGTCGAAGTCGTACGTCGTGGTGCTCGCGGAGTCGTTCATCGGGGGTCCTCCTCGGGGACGAACCGGCCCAGCAGGCCGGCGGCGCGGGTGTAGGGAGCGGGCAGGAGGCGCTTGGTGCGCCACAGCAGCTGCGCGTCGAGCTGCGGGACGACGTACAGCCGGCCCCTGTCGTGGGCGTCGAGGGTGGTGCGGGCGACCCGGTCGGCGGAGAAGCCGGCGACCCGCGCGATCCGGCGGGCCATGCCCGCGGCGCCGGCGTCGATCAGCTCGCCGTCGAAGATGTTGGTCTTCACGAAGGTCGGGCACAGCACGGTGACCGCGACGCCGGTGCCCGCGAGCTCGGCGGCCAGGGTCTCGGACAGGCTCACCACGCCGGCCTTGCTGACGTTGTAGGCCGCCATCCGCGGCGCCGCGGTGAACCCGGCGGCCGAGGCGACGTTGATGATCCCGCCGCCGCGACCCTCCTCGCGCAGCAGCGGAGCGAAGACGTGGCAGCCGTGGATGACGCCCCACAGGTTGACCCCGAGGGTGCGCTGCCAGTCCGCCAGCGGGGCGTCGCCGACGACCTTGCCGCCGGCGCCGATCCCGGCGTTGTTGACCACCAGGCTGGGCGAGCGCTCGAACCAGTCGAGGGCGATGTCGCGCACTGCCTCGACCTGGGCGACGTCGCCGACGTCGCAGGCGGCGGCGATCGCCTCGCCGCCGGCGGCCTCGATCCGGGTCACGGTCTCCTTGGCGCTGGCCTCGTCGAGGTCGGCGCACACCACGCGCCCGCCCCGCCGGGCCAGCTCCTGCGCGAACGCGCGACCGATGCCGCTGCCGGCGCCGGTGACGACGGCGTCGGCGTTCTTGGTACGACGGCCCATCAGGCCTCCTTCACCAGGGTGAGCGCGCTCCGTCGGCGCTGCACCTCGAGCTGTTGGTCGACGAACTCCGCCGCCACGTCCAGAGCCCGGTCGGCCTCGGGGACGACCCGGGAGAGCGCCTGGAAGACGTGCATCTGGTCGGGCCAGATCTCCAGCCGGCAGCGGGCGCCGGCGGACTCCAGGCCGCGGGCGAGCTCGATCGCGTCGGCGGCGAGCATCTCGCGGCCGCCGGCCTGCACCAGCGTGGGCGGGAAGCGGTCGGCGCCGTCGAAGGAGAAGCGCAGCCGGGGCGCGGCGTGGTCCTGCCCGACGAGGTAGAGGTCGAGCAGCCGGGCCGCGCGCGCCGCGGAGATCATCGGGTCGGGTCGCATCCGCTCGCGGGCCGCGGCCAGCGACATCGACAGGTCGAGCACGGGGGAGAAGGCGACGAGTGCCGCGGGGGCCGGGTGGTCCTCACGGATCAGCTCGAGGGCGAGGTCGACCGCGAGGTGGCCGCCGGCGGAGTCGCCGGCCAGCACGATCCGGCTCGGGTCGTGGCCCTCGCCGATCAGCCAGTCGTACGCCGCGCGCACGTCGTCGGCCGCCGCCGGGAACCGGTGCCGCGGGGCGAGCCGGTAGTCGCAGGCGAAGACCGGCAGGCCGGTGCGCTGGGAGAGCCGGGAGGTGATCCCGCGGTGCGTGCGTGCCGAGCAGATCGTGTACGCGCTGCCGTGGATGTAGAGGATCACCGCGTCCTCCCGCTCGGCGCCCGGTCCGCGCACCCACTCCCCGCGCGGGGTCGGGCCGTTGCCGACCGGTCGGACGACCCGCACCACCCGGCTGCCGGGCAGGCCCGGCCCGAAGAGGGCGAGGCTGCCGGCGACGAGGTGCCGCGCGAAGCGCACGCCGTACGGGTTGGCGGGCACGAAGGCCGTCAACGGGCGCAGGGTGCGGGAGGTGGCCTCGGCGGCGACCCGGCTGCGGAGGGAGCCGCGGGCCGGGACCTGATTCTGACGGCGCATGCCCTCACATTGCATTCTGAGGGCGCATGCCGTCAAGATGTTCCTGTGGAAAACCCGCTGCCCGCCCCGCGCCGCCGCTACGGCGGCAAGACGGCCGAGCAGCGGCGGGCCGAGCGCCGGGAGGCCTTGCTCGCGGCGGCCCAGGACATCTGGCAGGAGAGCGGCTGGGCGGCCGTCACCATGCGCGGCGTCTGCGCCCGCGCCGGGCTGACCGACCGGTACTTCTACGAGAGCTTCGCCGACCGCGACGCCCTGCTCGCGACCATCTGGGACCAGATGCGCGACGAGACCCTGGCGATGCTGCTCGCCGCGATCCAGCCCCACGCGCAGGCGCCGCCCCTCGACCAGCTGCGGGCCGCCGTCCACGCCGTCGTGCACCACATCGGCGACGAGCCCCAGCGCGCGCAGATCGTGTTCGGCGACCACGCCGGCAGTGCCGTCCTCGAGCAGCGCCGCCGCGAGACGATCCGGATGACGATGGGCCTGATGATCGACCTCGCCCGGCCCTACCTGCAGGACGACATCGACGAGGTCGGCTTCCAGGTCGCCGTGCTCACCGGGATCGGCGGCTTCGTCGAGACCGTCCACGCCTGGCGGGCCGGGCTGATCGCCGCCGGGACCGACGAGCTGGTGGAGCACCTGATGACGGTGAGCGCCGGACTGGCGCCGGCCTTCCTGCGCGGCTGAGGAGAGCCGAGAACCGATCACGGCCGGGCTGCGTCACACCGGGTGGAGATCGACTGGAAGGGTCCTACCATGCATCGCACTGCCGTCGCCGCCCTCGCTGCCGCCGCCGCCCTCGGGACGACGGGCGGGATCACGCTGGCGGTGAGCACGGCGGGCCCCGGCGAGCGCCGCGGCGCGGACCGCCCGGAGGAGTCCCCCTCCCCGGCGGCCGACGCCGCGCCGCTCTACTACGCCGACGGGGCCATCCACGAGGGCGCGACGAACGTCGCCGTCCCCACCCAGGTCGCCTCCGGCGAGGTCACCGGACTGGCCCGGGTCGACGGCGGCTGGCTCGTCGTCGGCACCGAGACCGACACCAGCGGCGACGCCGTCCACACCGGCACCTTCGTCGCGACGAACGGCGAGGCCTGGCGGATCGGGGAGTGGCGCGGCAACGCCGACATCACCGAGAAGCGCGACGGCCTGGTCTCCGGCAACCGGGTCGCCTGGCAGCGGGCGACCTTCGCCGACCGGCGCACCACGCCGCTGGAGGTCCTCGACGGCCCCGGCACCGAGCTGCCGTTCATGCAGGCCGGCACCCTGACCGGGGTCGCCCTCACCGCCGACGGGCTCGTCAACGGCTGGGAGGTCGGCGGTACGACGCGGCTCGTCGAGACCGAGGAGGACGGCTGGACCCACCGGCCGTGGGGACCGCGCGGCACCGACGTACCGCTCACCTCCCCGGACGGGAGCCAGGCCGTAGCGGCGTACCGCAACCCCGACGCCGACGAGCAGGCCCCCGTGGGCGACTGCCTCACCGGCGGCCCGTCCGACGACGCCGGGTCGTGGTGGAAGCAGTGCGAGGTCGGCGCGGCCTCGGTCGAGCCGTGGTCGCCCTCCGGCGAGCGGCTGCTGCTGCGCGGCACCGTCGGGGACGGCCCCGGCCCGTCCTGGCTGCGCGTCGTCGACCCGGCGACCGGCCGGACCGAGAGCGAGTTCGACCCGGGCGGGGTGCTGGGTGGCGCGGAGTGGGCCGACGAGGACACGGTGTACGCGCTGACCTACGACGGCCGGTCGAGCGCCGCGCTGCTGAACCGCTGCGAGCGCGTCACCCGCACCTGCGAGCTCGTCGACCGGCTCCCCGACTCCACCGTGCTCGGCAGCCGCTGAACCCGGGCGGCGGTCAGTCGTGGACCCGCAGCAGCGGGCGGACCGCCTGGCGGGCGTGGTGGATGCGCGACTTGATGGTGCCGAGCGGGGTGTCGAGCAGGCGGGCGATCTCGTTGTAGTCCAGCTCCTGCACGTCGCGCAGCACCAGCGGCTCAACGAGGTCGGGGTTGCTGGCGGCCAGCACCTCGAGCGCCTCGAGCAGGTCCAGCCGGCTGCCGGCGATCACGCTGGTGGTGCGCGGGTCGGCGTGGACGGGCAGCTCGTCGACGGCGGTCTCGGCGGCCCGCCGCTTCAGGGTCCGGTACGTCGAGCGGGCGCTGTTGGACGCCACGGCGTGCAGCCAGGTGGTGAACTTGCTGCGCCCCGCGAAGGTGCCGATCTTCGTCGCCACGAGGAGCAGGGCGTCCTGCGTGGCCTCCTCGGCGTCCTGGGGGTGCAGCAGCATCCGCCCGCAGATGCGGCGCACCCGCGGCTGCACGGCGGCGAGCAGGTCCTCCAGCGCGGCCCGGTCGCCGGCGGCGGCGCGCAGCGCGAGGTCGTCGAGATCGATGTCGTCCATGAGGCAGCCTCCCGCTCAGGCACAATACGCAGCGTGTCCCTGCCGGAGCGACTCGGGAGGCTCCGCCGTGTCGACCGGATCGGAGCCGGTGGTTTCGCGACCGTCTGGCTCTACCACGACGACGAGCTCGACTCGCCGGTCGCGGTGAAGGCGCTGGCCGACAACTGGGCGCAGCGCCAGGACGTGTGTGACCGCTTCCTGGAGGAGGCCCGCTTCCTGCGGCGTGCCGACTCCGACCACGTGGTGCGGGTCTACGACATCGGCGAGGCCGACGGCACGCCGTACTTCGTGATGACCTACGCCGACCGCGGCACCGTCGCCGACCTCGTCGAGCCCGGGGCGCCGATGCCGATCGCGCGGGTGGTGGACCTGATGGCGCAGGCCGGCGACGGCGTCGCGGTGCTGCACCGCAGCGGCGTGATCCACCGCGACATCAAGCCGCAGAACCTCCTGCTGCGCTCCACACCCGAGGGTGGCGAGCGGGTGATGGTCGCCGACCTCGGCGTCGCCAAGGCGATGCTGCACGCGAGCGGGCTGACGCAGGTCGTGGGCACGCCGGCGTACATGGCTCCGGAGCAGGCCAACGGACTCGGCCTCGACCTGCGCGCCGACGTGCACGCCCTCGGCGCGGTGGCCTACCAGCTGATGACCGGGCGCCTGGTCCGCGAGGGCGGCATCTCCTCGCTGGCGCAGCCGGTCCTGCCGCCCGCCCCGTCGACGGTCGCGGGCGTGCCGGCGCCCTTCGACTCGGTGCTGCTGCGGGCGCTGGCGCCCGACCCGGAGGAGCGCTGGCCCGACGTCCCCTCCTTCGTGGCCGGGCTGCGCTGGGCCGAGCGCACCGCCGCCCAGCGCGACGCGCTCACCGGCACCATGGAGCGCAGCGGGCCGCTGGTGCCGCCGGCGACCGAGCTGATCGCCCCCGCCCGCAGCCGCGGCCGGGTGCTGCCGGTGGTGCTGCTGTCGCTCCTCGTCCTCGTGCTGACCTTCGGGGCGGCGTACGGCGTGACCCGGCTGGTCGGCGGCGACGACGACGGGCAGCCCGCCGGTGCGGTCACCCCGACGCCCTCGGCGAGCGGTCCGACCGAGCTGGACTTCCCCGCGTTGGCGCTGGGGGAGGAGCAGGGCTACGCGACGCGCACCGTGCAGGCGGGCGATCGGGCCTGGTCCTACCCCGTGCCGGACGGCTGGGTGCCCTACGACGGCAAGGACCGCCCGCTCGACCCGGCCGACGCCGACACCGTCGCCCAGGTGCGCTGGCGCCCCGACGGCGAGCCGCTGGTCGGCGGCTACAGCCTGCGGGTGCAGGCGCGCGACACCGAGGTCGGCGTGCGGGAGCGGGTCGCGGCGAAGGTCGTCGACCTCGAGCGGTCCCCGGACCTGCGCGACGTCGACGTCTACCGGAGCACCAGCGACACGGTCTACGCGACCTTCCGCGACAGTGCCGGGCGGCTGCGCTACAACTTCTTCCGCTGGGTGCCCGACGCGGACCGGGCGGCCAGCCTGGAGCTGTCGGTCACCGGTCGCGCGGTGGACGAGGCGGGGCTGGAGGCCCTGCTGGACAAGGTGTCGCAGGACGCGAAGCAGCGCGCCCGCTGACGACCGTCGCGTCGCGCTCCTCGTCGTGGTCGACCCGGGTCTCGAGGCCGGCCGCGCCGAAGGCGGCGCGCGCCGCGTCGACCTGGTCGAGCGCCACCTCGGAGTGCACCGACCCCCCGGGGGCGAGCCACCCCGGCGCCAGCGCCGCGACCCGGCGCAGCACGACGAGCCCGTCGCCGCCACCGTCGACGGTGCTGCGCGGCTCGTGGTCGCGCGACTCCGGCGGCAGGTCGGCCACCGCGGCGCTCGGCACGTAGGGGACGTTGGCCAGCAGGCAGTCCACCGCACCGCGCAGCCCGCGCGGCAGCGCCGCGTCGAGGTCCCCGCGGTGGACGGTGCCGCCGACCGCGGCGAGGTTGCGGGCGGCGCACGCCACCGCGGCCGGGTGGTCGTCGCTGGCGTGCAGCACCACCCCGGGGCGGCGGTGGGCCAGGGCCAGGCCGAGGGCGCCGCTGCCGCAGCAGAGGTCGACGACGGTGACCGGCCGGCCGGTCCCGGCCAGCTCGGCCAGGGCTGCGGCGGCGACCTCGACCAGGAACACCGTGCGCTGGCGCGGGACGAACACGTCCGGCTCGACCACGACCCGCAGGCCGTCGAAGCCGGCCCAGCCGAGCACGGTCTCCAGCGGCTCGCCGGCCACCCGGCGTCGTACCAGGGACTCGAGGGTGGCCGGGTCGTCGGTCGCGTCCCGCAGCAGCGCCGCCTCGTCCTCGGCGAAGACGCAGCCGGCGGCGCGCAGGCGGGTCACCAGGTCGGGCACCCGGCCAGGGTGTCAGGCCTCCGGCATCAGCAGCCAGCCGGCGATGTAGAGGACGATGCCGGCGCCGAAGCCGAAGACGACCGCGGCGACCAGCAGCAGCCGGACGAGGGTGACGTCGATGCCGAGGTGGTCGGCGATGCCACCGCACACCCCGGCGACCATCCGGTCGTGCCGGCGGCGGGTCAACCGGCGCTGGGTGGGGGACTGCGGGGCCTGGTAGCTGTCGTAGTTGCTCATGCCTCCACGGTGCCCGCTCCGGGCCCGCCGGACATCGGGGAACGCCCCCGGTCCGCCCCGGATCCGACCCTGAGGGTCCTCCCTGACGAACCGGGGGACGGCCTGTCATGATGCAGCCATGCGACCCCAGGTCGTCGCCCACCGGGGCGCCAGTCACGAGCTCGCCGAGCACACCCTGGGCGCCTACGTGGCCGCTCTCGACACCGGTGCCGGCGGGCTCGAGTGCGACGTCCGGCTCACCGCCGACGGGCACCTGGTCTGCGTGCACGACCGCGACCTGCGTCGTACCGCCGCCGTCAAGGGGACGGTCTCCACGATGGACCTCGCCGACCTCGCAGACCTCGACTTCGCGTCCTGGAAGAACCCCTGGTCCGAGCTCGACGACGAGGCCGAGGAGGAGGACGAGCGCGGCGTGCTCACCCTGCGCAAGCTGCTCGAGACCGTCGCCGACTACGACCGCCGGGTGGAGGTGGCGATCGAGACCAAGCACCCCACGCGGTACGGCGGACTGGTCGAGAAGCGACTGGTGGAGATGCTGCGCGACTTCGGCTGGGACCGCGCGGGCGCGCCGGTGCGGATCATGAGCTTCTCGTTCACCGCGCTGCAGCGCGTCGAGCGGCTGGCCCCGGAGGTCCAGGTGGTCCAGCTCTTCGACAAGCCGAACCAGTGGCCGATGCTGCGCCGGGTGATCGGACGGGACTGGATCGTGGGCCCCGGCATCAAGCTCTTGCGCCAGCACGAGCGGCTGCGCGAGAGCCTCGTGCGCAGCGGCCGGGACGTCCACGTGTGGACGGTCAACAAGGAGAGCGACCTCGACCTGTGCCTCGAGCTCGGCGTCAAGGCGGTCATCAGCGACCGGCCGCGACTGATGCTCGACCTGCTCGACGGACGGTTCGGGGCGACGCAGTAGGTTTCGCGGCATGGCGAAGAAGAACCGCACCAAGACCCCCGCTGCGACCGCCCCGGGCGAGGTCGGTCCCCGCCAGCCCTGCCCCTGCGGGTCCGGCAAGCGCTACAAGGCGTGCCACGGCGCGCCCGGCGGCGGCCAGGTCTTCGTCAAGCGGCCCTTCGAGGGGATGCCGTCGGAGACCGACGTCGTCGCGCTGCGCGAGCTCGTCCCCGCCGCGACCGCGCTGCTGCCCCTCACCGGCGAGCACGCCGACCGTGTCGTCAAGCTCTGCACGCTGCTCCCGATGGCCGCGCCGGCGCTGGTCCGCGACAGTGGCGAGGTCTGGCTCGGCCTCCAGGTCCAGCACGCCTTCGGCGACCCCGCCCGCGACCTCGGCGCCGTCCTCCTCGACGCGCTCGCCGCCGAGCCCGGCGCCGGCATGATCGGCCTCACCAGTGCCCCCGCCGCCGATGCGCCCCGCCTGCAGGACCTCGTCGCCGACGGCCCGCTCACCGTCGAGGTGCACGAGGGCTTCGACTTCTGGGTCTCCGACATGGAGGCCTCCTCCGAGCTCGCCCAGGCGCTCGAGCAGGCCGACGGCGCCGCCTCCCCGACCGCCCGGCTGACCGAGGTCACCGCGGCGTACTGGACCCGGCTCGGCGCCAAGGAGCACCTGCGCTGGGTGATGCCCGAGCCCGAGGACGCCCTCCTCGACGCCCTGGCCCGCCTGCACGTCACCGGCGACGACGTCATCGTCCCCGACGCCCGCTTCGTCGGGATGTTCCGGGCCCACGGCCTGCTCGCCCCGGTCTGGGACCTCGAGGTCGGCACCGGCCCCGAGCCCCTGGAGGAGGCCGCCGGCGCGTTCAAGGCCAAGCTCGACGAGGCCCTCGCCGACAGGTCCGAGCTCACCACCGAGGAGCGGGCCGCGCGCAACGGCCTGGCCAACCGGCAGGTCACCATCCGCTGACCCGGGGGGTGCTCGGCACCGCTCGACCGCTCTTGTAACTCGGTGTTCGTGCCACCACCACGGAGTCCTGACCGGTCAGGAGTCCCTGGTAGTGGCACGAACACCGAGTTACAAGCGGCCTCGGGCGCACTCACCGAGCGGGCTGCAACGCCCAGACCTTGAGCCGCGAGTAGCCCTTCACCGAGATCCGCCGCAGCCTCCGGAACCGGTACGACGCCCCGCGGGTCTCGTCGTCGTCGTGCTCCTCGGTACGCCCCGACAGCGCCTCGTAGGTCCCCAGGTCGACGAGCACCGTGCTCGGCCGGGCCACCGACGTCAGCCGGGCGGCGATGTTGACGACGGGGCCGAACACGTCGCCGAGCCGGGTCACCACCTCGCCGTACGCGACCCCGGCGCGGACCGCCGGGAAGGGGTCGTCGGGGTCGGCGCCGCGGCCGGTGAGCTCGAGGGCGATGTCGGCCATCGCCTCGGGGGAGTCGGTGACGATGAGCAGCTCGTCGCCGATGTTCTTGATGATGCGTCCGCCGCGATCGACGGTGATCTGCAGGACCGCGGACTCGAAGGACTCCAGCCAGGCCACCAGCTCCCGGTCGGTGAGCGTGCGGGAGCGGGAGGTGTAGCCGACGATGTCGACGAAGCAGACGGCGAGCGTGGTGGAGGCCCCGGAGGAGGACTCGGCGAGCAGCCGGGCGCTGGCGCTGAGCAGGTGGCGGCGCCAGACGTAGGACTGCAGCTGCTCCACCCGCGGCATCACCTCGTCGGAGATGGCGAGCAGGCCCTCGGTCGGGTCGGCTCCGAGCTCGCCGGCGACGTCGGCGAGCAGCGCGACCTGCCAGTCCGCGAGCCGGGCGAAGCTGCGCCCCCACGTGCGGACCAGGCCCTCCTGGCGGTCCTGGCTGAGGATGCCGAGCCGGACCAGGTCACTGGCCAGCCGCAGCGCCCGGACGTCGGCGTCGGTGAAGGCGACGGCGTCGTCGGGGACGTGGGCGAAGCCGAGCAGGTGCCATAGCTCGTTCGCCGTCTCCAGGGGTACGCCGGCCGCGGCCGCCACCTGCTCCTGGGTCAGGTGCGGAGCCTCGCCGAGCAGGTGCTCCTCGAGCGCGCCGACGACCCCGCCGTCAGCGGCGGGGTCGAGCGGTGATCCCACGCGGTCGGGCCCGTTCGCGGGTCAGGCGTTGCCGAAGCGCGACTGCGCGACGTCGAGGAGGGCCTGGTGGAAGGCCGGCCACTCGGCGTCGAGCTCGCGCAGCGTCTCGTCGGTGAGGTGGATGGTGTCGAGCGGGGTCAGCGCCACGATCGAGGCGGTGCGCAGCTTCTGGCCGACGATCGCGGCCTCGCCGACGATGTCGCCGGGGCCGAGCTGGGCGATCTCCTTGCCGTCGCGGCGGACCGAGACGGTGCCGGCGAGCAGGATGTAGGCCTTGTCGGCCGGGGTGTCCTCCCAGATCGGCGACCAGCCCTCGGGGAGCTTCACCCGCCGTCCGGTCGCGCTGATCCGCGCGATCTCCTCAGGGGTGAAGTGCTCGAAGAACGTTGCCATGCTGGACCCTTTCGCCTGTGCCCCGTGTCGGAGCCGACCCTAGCCGTCCCCGGACGCCCGTGGGAGGCGTCCGTGAGACAACCGTTACAACGTGTCCACCTAGGCCGGGTTATCTCGGGCGATGGGGCAGCTCATGCAGCGCGGGCCACCGCGCCCGGAGCCGAGCTCGGAGCCGGCGATCCGGACCACCTCGATGCCCTCCTCCTCCAGCCGCGCGTTGGTCCCCTCGTTGCGCTCGTAGGCCACGGCGAGCCGCGGCGCGAGGGCGAGGGTGTTGTTGCCGTCGTCCCACTGCTCGCGCTCGGCGGTGACCGGGTCGAGGCCGGTGTCGATGCGGTGCAGGGTGTCGATCTGCATCGCCTTCGCCGCCGCGACCAGGAACGGCTCGGGGGCGGCGACGTCGATCACCGTCGAGCCCGGCTCCCGGGCCGTGACGGCGTACGCCGTCAGGGAGTCCGCGATGTTGGGGTACATCACGACCTTGTCGACGTCGACCATCGTGCAGATCGTGTCGAGGTGCATGGTGGCCCGCTCCTGCGCGATCGGCACCGCCAGCACGGTCGTCGCCAGGCCGGCTGCGAACACCTGCCGGGCCAGTCGCTCGGCGCCGGCGGGCGTCGTACGCTCGCCCACGCCGACGGCGATCACGCCCGGCGCGAGGAGCAGCACGTCGCCGCCCTCGACGTGCTCGAGGTGGTGGCCGTGGATCCGGCCGGTGCCGGCGAAGCGCGGGTGGAAGTGGTAGATCAGCTCGGTCAGCTGGGTCTCGCGGCGCCGGGCCGGCATCGCCAGTGAGGTGATCGCGACCCGGTCGCGCAGCCAGACCGAGGAGTCGCGGGTGAAGAGCAGGTTCGGCAGGGGCGCGACGAGGAAGGTCTCGTCGGCGAGCAGCGAGGTCACCAGGGTGCCGCTCGCGAGGCCGGAGCGCACCTCGTCGTTGCGGACGCCGGCGGTGAGCAGGTAGGTCAGCTCCTCGGGCGCGGCGGCCTCGAACATCGAGCGGAGGTACGCCCGGACCGGGTCGCCCAGGTCGCGCCCGCTCGTCCCGGTCAGCGTGGTGTCGGTGACCGCGGCCCGCGCGGCGGGCAGCGCGAGGGTCTCGGTGAGCAGGTCGGTCAGGTAGAGCACCTCGACGTCGCGCTCGCGCAGGGCCGCCGCGAAGGCGTCGTGCTCCTCCTGGGCGCGCGCCACCCAGGGGATGCCGTCGAAGAGCAGCCGGTCGTTGTTGCGCGGGGTCAGCCGCTGGAGCTCGGGGCCGGGCCGGTGCAGCAGGACCGACCGCAGCCGGCCGACCTCGCTGTCCGCTCCGGACGGGGGGATCGCCACCATGCCGACACCCTAGGTGGGGGCGCCTCGTTCCGGTACGACGTCGCGGGTCAGCCCCGGAACGGGTCGGCCGGGTAGACGCCGAGGATCTTGATGTCGGTGGTGAAGAAGGTGAGCTCCTCGAGCGCCCGCTTCAGGCCCGGGTCCTCGGGGTGGCCGTCGACCTCGGAGAGGAACTGGGTGGCGGTGAACTTCCCGCCGACCATGTAGCTCTCCAGCTTGGTCATGTTGATCCCGTTGGTGGCGAAGCCCCCGAGCGCCTTGTAGAGGGCGGCCGGCAGGTTGCGGACGTTGAAGACGAAGCTCGTCACCACCGGTCCGTTCCCCCGTGGCGCCTCGACCAGCTCCGGGGAGAGCAGCACGAAGCGGGTGGTGTTGTGGTCCTCGTCCTCGACGTCCTCGCGCAGGATCTCCAGGCCGTAGATCTCCGCGGCCAGCGGCGGGGCGATCGCGGCCTGGGTGAGGTCGGCGGTCTCGGCCACCTCCCGCGCCGCGCCGGCGGTGTCCCCGGAGATCAGCGGGGTGAGCCCGAGCTCGCGGATCACCTTGCGGCACTGGCCCAGCGCGTGCACGTGGCTGTGCACCGTCCGGATCGTGTCGAGGCTGGCGCCCGGGTTCACCATCAGGTGGAACTGGATGCGCAGGAAGTGCTCCGCGACGATGTGCAGGCCCGACTCGGGCAGGAAGTGGTGGATGTCGGCCACCCGGCCCGCGATCGAGTTGTCGATCGGGATCAGCGCCAGGTCGCAGTCGCCGTTCGCGACCGCCGCGAACACGTCCTCGAAGGACGCGCAGGCGACCGCCTCGGCGTCGGGGTAGTGCTGGCGGCACACGATGTGCGAGTTGGCGCCGGGTTCCCCCTGGTACGCGATACGGGGCATGGCGGAGAGCCTAGTGGCGCCTCCGTCGTCGTACGGCGGCGCGGGTCACCCGACGGACCGGTCCGGTTCCGTACGGTTTCCGCATGGCCGTCGCGCTCTCCCTCCTCGCCCTCCTGCTCGCCGCGGCCGCCCTGGTGGTGGCACTCCGGTCCGGGTCCGCCCGGCCGGCGCCCGGCGAGGACGCGCTGCCCGCGGACGCCGCGGGCCTGCGGCGCGAGGTCGCCGCCCTGCGCGCCGAGGCCGCCGGGGCGCTGCGCCACCTCGCCGTGGTCCGCTACGACGCCTTCGACGAGATGGGCGGGCGGCTGTCGTGGTCCCTCGCCCTGCTCGACGACGCCGGCGACGGGGTCGTGCTGACCTCGATCCGCGGACGCAACGAGGCCCGCACCTACGCCAAGTCGGTCGCCGCGTGGAGCAGCGACCAGGAGCTGTCGCCGGAGGAGAACGAGGCCGTCGCGCACGCGCGGATGGCGCGCACCTGAGTGTCGCGCGCGCGGCTCAGGCCGTGCGCGGCACCCGCACCAGGACCCGGCCGTGGATGCACTCCATGCGCAGCTCGGTGCCGGCGCCGATGGTGTCGCCGTCGAGCTGGCGCGGGACGTCGCCGGAGGCGCGCACCACGACCGTGCGCCCGGTCATCCGGGCCACCGACTCGCCGGCGTTGTGCTCGCGCCGGGTCAGCACCCGCAGCACGAGCGGGATCCAGCTGAGGAAGCGGCGCGGGTAGAGCAGCACCACGTCGAGCTGGCCGTCGTCGATCGCGGCGTCGGGCAGCAGCACCATGCCACCCTGGAGGCTGCCGACGTTGCCGATCACGCAGGTGCGTGCCCGGTGCTTGGTGAAGGGCATGTCGTCGATGGAGATCTCCAGCTTCATCGCCGGGAACATCAGGCCCTTCAACGCCGACAGCACGTAGGCCAGCCAGCCGACCTTCTTCTTCAGGTCCTCGTTGACGCCCTCCATGATCGCGGCGTCGAAGCCCATCCCCGCCATCACCATGAAGTGGCTGGGCTCCAGGCCGTCGCCCTCGACGGCGACCATGTCGATCGCCCGGTCCTGGCCGGTCAGGGCGATGTCGATCGCGGCGCGGATGAACAGCGGGATCTCCAGGTTGCGGGCCAGCAGGTTCCCCGTCCCCGCCGGTACGACGCCCACCGGGATCCCGGTGCCGGCGAGCTCCGCGCACACCTCGCGCACCGTCCCGTCGCCACCGCAGACGATCACCAGGTCGGCGCCGTCGACCGAGGCCTGCTCGGCCTGGCCGGTGCCGGAGTCCTCCACCGTGGTGAGGTACCAGCGCGGCTCGTGCCACCCCGACGCCAGCGCCATCTGGCGCACCATCGCCTGGAACTGCTCGACCGACTCGACCTTGATCGGGTTCAGCACCACCGCGAGGTTGCGCGCCGACGGGAACGGTTCGGGCAGCGGCTCCGCCTTGAGGGCGTGGCTGCGGGGGAGCGGGCTGTAGAGCGCGACGCCCAGCAGCAGCACGCCGACCCCCAGCAGGGTGCCGCCGACGACGTCGCTGGGGTAGTGCCGGCCCAGCAGCACCCGGTCCGCGGCGACGAGCGCGAACGCCAGCACCGCGAGGGTGCCGATCAGGCGGCGGATGCCGGAGCGTCGTACCAGCATCACGGCCAGGAGGATGACCAGGCCGCTGAACGCGGCGGCGGCGGAGGTGTGGCCGGAGGGGAAGGCGTTGGAGTGCAGGAAGTACTCCGGGTCCTGCCAGACCGGGCGCCCCCGGCCCACCGCCACCTTGGTGAGGTACGTCAGCAGGGCGGTCGTCGCCATCACCACCGCGATGAGGATGCCCGCCCGGCGGTGGCCCTTGAACCACATCACCAGCGCGAACACCGTCGTGATCGCGGTCATGCAGGCGGTGCCGAAGGCGACCTCGATGAACCGCAGCGGGTGGTCCAGCCAGTCCTGGCCCGCGGCCCACGACCGCGCGTCGGAGCCCTCGTGGTCGAGGTCGGCGACCCAGGACCAGTCGGCGGCGACCGCCAGGGCCACCCCGCCGAACAGCGCGAGGAGGATCAGCGAGGCCAGGAGCGGGGTCTGCCGGGGGCGGTCGAGCACCCGGCGGAGTTTATGGCACCGAGGTACGCCGAGCGGAGCCGTCGTGACCGAGGTCGCTACCGTCGCAGCATGACCTCCTCGGCGTACCAGCCCTCCCAGCGGCGGCTCGGCCGCTCCGGCCTCGTCGTCTCCAGCATCGGCCTCGGCTGCAACAACCTCGGCCGACCGGGCGCGGCGACCGAGTCCCAGGAAGCCTCGACCCGGGTCGTCGGCGCCGCGATCGACGCCGGGATCACCCTCTTCGACGTGGCCGACACCTACGGCGCCACCCCCGGCCTCGCCGAGGAGCGGCTCGGGGTGGCGTTGGGCGCACGGCGTGCGGACGTCGTCGTCGCGACGAAGTTCGGCATGGACATGGGCGGCGTCAACGGCCCCGACTTCGGCGCCCGCGGCTCCCGGCGCTACATCGTGACCTCCGTCGAGGCGTCGCTGCGCCGGCTCGGCACCGACTGGATCGACCTCTACCAGTTCCACACCCCCGACCCCGCCACCCCGATCGAGGAGACCCTCTCCGCGCTCGACGACCTGGTCCGCTCCGGCAAGGTCCGCTACGTCGGGCACTCCAACCGCGCCGGCTGGCAGATCGCGGAGGCGGAGTACGTCGCCCGCGAGCTCGGTGTCGAGCGGTTCGTCTCCGCGCAGAACCAGTACAACCTCACCGACCGCCGTGCCGAGCTGGAGGTGCTCCCCGCCTCCCGCGCCTACGGCCTCGGCGTGCTGCCCTACTTCCCGCTCGCCAACGGCCTGCTCACCGGCAAGTACGCCTCCGGCTCCGCCCCCGCCGGCTCCCGGCTGTCGCACACCCGCCAGCACCTGCTCGAGGACGCCGTCTCGCCGACCCTGCAGGCCTACACCGCCTTCGCCCGCGCCCGCGGCGTCTCCGAGGTCACCGTCGCCATCGGCTGGCTGCTCGCCCAGGAGCCGGTGGCGTCGGTCATCGCCGGGGCGACGTCGGTCGAGCAGGTCGCCGCCAACGCGGCCGCCGACCAGTGGGTCCCCACCCCCGAGGACCTCGCCGAGCTCGACGCCCTGTTCCCGCCGCCGGAGCCGATCGCGCCGTTCTGAGAGGCTCGCTCGGTGCTGCATGAATCCCCGGTTAACCGGGGTTTCCTGCGCTTCCGGGGGTTTGCAAACCCCCGGAAGCAACAGTTTTCCCGGTTAACCGGGTATTCCTGCACCCGCCACCCACCCCAATCCCCCGCGCGCCCCCACCACCCCGACGGCTAGCCTGAGCGGCATGATCGACCCGCGCATCCTCCGTGACGAGCCCGACCGCGTCCGCGCCTCGCAGGCCAAGCGCGGCGCGTCCGCCGACGTGGTGGACCGGGCGATCGAGGCGGCGGCCGTACGCCGTACCGCGATCGCGGACTTCGAGGAGAAGCGGGCCGCGCAGAAGGCCTTCGGCAAGCAGGTCGCCCAGGCGAAGGGCGAGGAGAAGCAGGCCCTGCTCGAGCAGGTCAAGCAGCTCGCGCAGGAGGTGAAGAGCCTCGAGGCCGCCCAGACGGCGGCGGACGAGGACTGGACGGCGGCGCTCAAGGCGATCCCGAACGTCGTCCACGATGCCACCCCCATCGGTGGCGAGGACGACTTCGTGGTGCTCGAGGAGGTCGGTACGCCGCGCGACTTCGCCGCGGAGGGCTTCACCCCGCGCGACCACATCGAGCTCGGCCGGCTGCTCGGGGCGATCGACCTCGAGCGGGGAGCCAAGGTCAGCGGCAGCCGGTTCTACTTCCTCACCGGGGTGGGCGCGCAGCTGGAGCTGGCGCTGGTGAACCTCGCGATGCAGCAGGCCCGCGAGGCGGGGTTCACGCAGGTCATCGCGCCGTCGCTGGTGCGGGGCGAGGCGATGGAGGGCACGGGCTACCTCGACCAGGGCGGCGGTGAGGACATCTACCGGATCGAGGGGGAGGACCTCTACCTGGTCGGCACGTCGGAGGTGCCGATGGCGGCGTACCACTCCAAGGAGATCCTGGAGGCGGACAGCCTGCCGCGCCGCTACGCGAGCTTCAGCCCGTGCTTCCGCAAGGAGGCGGGCTCGCACGGCAAGGACACCAAGGGGATCATCCGGGTCCACTGGTTCGACAAGGTCGAGATGTTCGTCTACACCACGCTGGAGGACGCCGAGGCGGAGCACGCGCGGCTGCTGGCGTGGGAGAAGGAGTTCCTCGGCAAGCTGGAGCTGGCCTACCGCGTGGTGGACATCGCGGCCGGCGACCTCGGCGGCAGCGCGATCCGCAAGTTCGACTGCGAGGCGTGGATCCCGACGCAGGGCAAGTACCGCGAGCTGACCTCCACCTCGAACTGCACCGACTTCCAGACCCGGCGCCTCGACACCCGCGGCCGCTTCGGCGACAGGACGGGTCCGATCGCGACGCTGAACGGCACGCTCACCGCGATCACCCGCGCGATCGTCGCCGTGCTGGAGACCCACCAGCAGGCCGACGGCTCGGTGCGGGTCCCGGCGGCGCTGCAGCCGTTCATGGGCGGGCTCGAGGTCCTCGAGCCGGTGGCCCGATGACCGTGCCCGCCTCGCCCGGCTCGCCCGGCTGGCGCCCCCGCCTGGTCGCGCTCGACATCGACGGCACCCTGCTGAAGTGGGTGGCCGGGCTGGGCATGAGCCACGAGGAGGTCACCCCGGCGGTCCACGACGCGGTGCAGCGGGTGCTCGACAGCGGTGCGCACGTGGTGCTCTCCTCGGGCCGTGCGCCGCACAACATGACCGAGGTCGCCGACATGCTCGCCCTGCACGGGCACGGCGAGCGGGTCTGGATCGTGGCCGCGAACGGTGCCGTGGTGCTCCGCTACCCGCCGGCCGAGGTCGTCCACGAAGTCACCTTCGACGCCGCCCCGGCCGTCGCCGCCGTGCTGCGCGAGCACCCCGGCGCGCTGGTCGCGGTCGAGGAGCGCGGTGTGGGCTACCGGGTCTCCGCGCCCTTCCCCGACGGCGAGCTGGGCGGGACCACCTCCGTCGCGGCGGTCGAGGAGATGGTCGCCCGCCCGGTCAGCCGCGTGATCATCCGCGACCCCGCGGCGACCGCCGAGGACTTCGTCGAGCTCGCGGGCCGCCTCGGCCTGCACGGCACCGACTACGTCGTGGGCTGGACGGCCTGGCTGGACCTGGCCCCGGTGGGGGTGTCGAAGGCCTCCGGGCTGGAGTACGTCGCCCAGCAGCTCGGCGTCGACCGCGCCGACGTGCTCGCCATCGGCGACGGTCGCAACGACATCGAGATGCTGGAGTGGGCCGGACGCGGCGTCGCGATGGGCCAGGCGGTCGACGAGGTCAAGGCCGTCGCCGACGACGTCACCGTCTCGGTCGACGAGGACGGCGCCGCCGTCGAGCTCGGCCGCTGGTTCCCCGCCGCCGGATCTGGTGGGATGGACGCGTGACGTCCGCTCCCCGCCGTCCCCTCCGGGCCGCACGCCTGGCCGCGTGGGCCGGCCCCGTGCTCGCCGCCGTGCTGCTGCCGGCCGGCTCCGTCGCCGCGGCGCCGCCCCCGGCGACGTGCGGGGCGCTCGACCTGACCGACACCGCGGCCGTGGTGGCCAACGCCGAGGGCACCGACGACGTCTTCATCGGCCGGGTCGTCAGCCTGGACACCGGTACGACGACCGGGGGCGCGAGCGCCTCCGCCACCCCGTCCGCGCCCGCGTCCACGGCGACGGGCGGCAGCACCCCCACCCCCGGCACGGGTCGCGCCGTACGCCACGAGGTGCTCGTCGAGGACGCCCTCACCGGCGACCTGCGACCGGGCCAGCCGGTCCGGGTGGTCTTCTCCGCCGTCGGCGGCAAGCAGACCCAGCTGCGCCTCAACGCCAACTACGTCTTCTTCACGACCGGCGCGGCGTCCGCGCTGAGCGCGGACGGCTGCGACGGCTACGCCTCGGCCCGCGCGCTGGACGCCGCCACCGTCGACACCCTCCGCGATGCGCTCGCCCCGGACGAGAGCGCCGGGGACGTCGTGCTCTCCGAGCCCGCCGGCGGCTCCGACGGACCGCCCGACCTGGGCCGGGTCATCGCCCCCGGTGGCGCGGTCGCGCTGGTCGGGGTGCTGGGGCTGGTGCTGCTGACCCGCGTCGGCCGCCGTCGCTGAGTCCTAGAGGTACATCCCGCCCGAGCGCGGCTCCTCGGCCGGCGCACCCGGTGCCCCGGGAGCTCCCGGCGCACCCTGCTCGGGCACGCCCGGACCGCCGAGGGCGACACCGGGCGGCAGGGCCCGGCGGATCTGCTCGAACTGCGCGCGGGCGGCCATCTGCTGGGCGTAGATCGCGGTCTGGATGCCGTGGAAGAGCCCTTCCAGCCAGCCGACGAGCTGGGCCTGCGCGATCCGCAGCTCGGCCTCCGAGGGGGTCGCCTCCTCGGAGAACGGCAGGGAGAGCCGCTCCAGCTCCTCCACCAGCTCGGGGGCCAGGCCCTGCTCGAGCTCGGCGATCGAGGAGCGGTGGATCGCGGCGAGGCGGTTGCGGCTCGCCTCGTCGAGCGGGGCGGCCTTCACCTCCTCCAGGAGCTGGCGGATCATGCTGCCGATCCGCATCACCTTGGCGGGCTGCTCGACGAGGTCGGTGAGCGCGCGCTCGCCCTCGTCGTCGTCGCCGTCCTCGGCCACCTCGCCCTGCTGGATCGCCGACGCCGGCACGGTCCCGACCGGCTGTCCGTCCGGACCCACGATGACGATCTGCTCCTCGGCGTTCTCGCTCATGGACCCAACCTAGCCAACGGGTACCACCCGAGGTCAGGGGGTGAGCAGCACCTTGCCCACGTTGTCGCCGTCCTCGATCAGCCGGTGGGCGTCGCCCGCCTCGGCGAGCGGCAGGACGGCCGAGACGACCGGCGTGACCGAGCCGTCGGCGACCAGCGGCCACACGTGCTCGACGACGGAGGCGCAGATCCGGGCCTTGCCCTCGAGCGGACGCGAGCGCAGCGCGGTGGCGATCACGGCGCCGCGCTTGGACAGCAGCTGCCCGATGTTCAGCTCGGCCTTGGCGCCGCCCTGCATCCCGATGATGACCAGGCGGCCCTCGTCGGCGAGCACGTCGACGTTGCGGGCGAGGTACTTCGCGCCCATGTTGTCGAGCACGACGTCGGCGCCGCGGCCGTCGGTCGCCTCCCGCAGCACCTCCACGAAGTCCTCGTCGCGGTAGCTGATCGCCCGCTCCGCGCCGAGCTCGCGGCACCGCTCCAGCTTGTCCGGACTGCCGGCGGTCGCGAACACCCGTGCGCCGGACCGGGCGGCGAGCTGGATCGCGAAGGTGCCGATGCCGCCTGCTCCGCCGTGCACGAGGAACGCCTCGTCGGGGCGCAGGCCGGCGACCATGAAGACGTTCGACCACACGGTGCACGCCACCTCCGGCAGCGCGGCGGCGGTGACCAGGTCGACGCCGTCGGGGACGGACATCACCTGTCCGGCCGGTACGACGACCTGCTCGGCGTACCCGCCGCCGGCCAGCAGCGCGCAGACCCGGTCGCCCACGGCCCATCCGGTCACGCCCTCGCCGAGTGCGGCGACCGTGCCGCTGCACTCCAGGCCGATGACGTCGGAGGCGCCGGGCGGCGGCGGGTAGAAGCCCTGGCGCTGCAGGAGGTCGGCCCGGTTGACCGCGGTCGCCGCGACCTGGACGAGCACCTCGCCGGGACCCGGCTGCGGGTCCGGGAGCTCGCCGAGGACGAGGGTCTCGGGTCCGCCGGGGCTGGTCTGGGTGATGGCGCGCATGACGCCAGTGTGCCGGGTCCGGCTAGACCAGCGAGTCGGCGTCCTCGTAGTCGGCGTCGGCCAGCTCCTCGAACTCGACGTCCTCGTCCTCGGCCGAGGACGCGCCCGGGGGGCGGTCCCAGGACTCGGCGAGGGACTGCGCCTTGGCGGCGAGCCGCTCGACCGCGTCGGGGTCGGCGCCCTGGTCCGCCGCGGCGTACCCCAGCAGGAAGGCGGTCACGGGTCCGGCAGCGGGGTGGACGTTGTCGTGCGTGATCCCGGCGAGGTCGACCAGCAGGCTCTCGTCGGCCTCGGCCTCGATGTCGAGGACATCGCACAACTCATCGATCCAGTCGTGGAGGTTCACCCCACCAGAGTGATCCACCGGACCGCGACCTGACAAGGGCCTCAGCGGCCTTCCGCCTCCGAGGCCAGGTCGCGCAGGTCGCTCCAGGTGTCGACGTCGCGGGCCTCGGAGCCGAGCGAGGGTACGTCGACCAGGTCCAGCCCCTCCAGCAGCGCCCGGATCGCCAGCCCGTGCTGCGCCTCCCGGTCGGGTCGTACGGCGTCCAGCCGGGCCGTCTCGACCACGAACGCCAGCTGCCGGCGACCGTCGCGGGTCAGCACCGCCCCCTCGTGCCCGACCGCGGCTTCGTGGAGCCGCCGGAACGTCGAGGACGTCAGGTGCGGCATGTCCACCGCCAGCACCGCGATCGTCGGGAACCTCCGCAGCAGCGAGTCCCGTCCGGTCAGCAGCCCGGCCGCCGGGCCGCCGTGGCGCGGGTCCTCCAGCACGAAGGTGACCGGTCGCTCGGTCGGGACGGCGTGGCCCACCACGACGACCTCGCCGGCGTCGACGACCGCGTCGAGGGTCCGCTCGAGCAGCGAGCGCCCGCCCAGCTCGATGCTCGCCTTGTCGACGCCGCCCAGGCGCGAGGCCTGGCCGCCGGCGAGGACGACGGCGGCGAATCCGGACAGTCCCAGCTCGATCACGCCCACCAGTCTCCCAGCGTGCGGCCTAGGCTGGCACCGTGACCGCCCCCACGCTCCGGATCGCGCTGGTGCAGGCCGCCTCCGGCCTCGACCCGGCCTCCAACCGGGCCGTGCTCACCGACCTCACCGCCGAGCACGGGCCGGACACCGACCTCCTCGTCTTCCCCGAGGCCTTCGCCCGCGACTTCGGGGAGGCCGGGTCCGACGTGAGCGGGTACGCCGAGCCGCTGGACGGCCCGTTCCCGAGTGCCGCGCTGGCGGCCGCCACCGGGGTGGGGACGACCGTGGTGGCCGGGATGTTCGAGCAGGGGCCCTCGCCGGAGCGGCCCTACAACACCCTCGTCGTGCGCGGGGGTGCGGAGGCGTCGTACCGGAAGGTCCATCTCTACGACTCCTTCGGCTACCGCGAGTCCGACCGGCTCAGCGCCGGCGACCCGGAGCCGGTCGTGGTGGAGGTCGCGGGCTGGAGGGTCGGTCTGATGACCTGCTACGACCTGCGCTTCCCCGAGCTGGCGCGCGCACTGGTCGACCGCGGCGCCGAGGTCCTCGTGCTCCCCGCGGCCTGGGTGGCCGGGCAGCGCAAGGTCGACCACTGGCGCACCCTGCTGACCGCGCGGGCCATCGAGAACACCGTGTACGTCGCCGCGGCCGCCCAGCCCGCGCCCCGCTACTGCGGTCACTCGCTGGTGGTCGACCCCTTCGGCGAGGTGCTCGCCGAAGCCGGGCCGGGCGCCCCGGACGCCCCGGAGGTGATCCGTGCCACGGCCGACCGCGCGGTGCTCGAGGAGGCCCGTCGGGTCAACCCGTCACTGTTGAACCGCCGTCTGTAGGCTGCCTCCCCGTGTCCCGCGCCGCCTCCCCTGCCTCCGCCCGGGTGCCGCTCCAGCAGCGGATCGGGGAGCTGGGGACCTCGCGGGTGCCCGGACTGGTGGGCGCGGTCCTCGTCGTGCTGGGCACCGCGGCCCTCGTCGCGGGCATGGTCCCCGTGGGTCCGGAGTGGCTGGGCGTCACCGGCTCGCTGGTGATCGCGACGACGTACACCTCGGCGTTGGCGGCCCGCACCGGCGGCCGCCCCTTCGTCTTCGGCGCCCTCGCGCTGCTCTGCGGGCTGGTCGCCGTCCTCAGCGACCAGGACCTCCTGCTCACCGGCGCCGCGGTGAGCACCTCCGCGCTCGCGGCGGTCCTCGGGGTGATGATCACGGTCCCCGCGACCGGCTTCCTGGTGGCGGTGCGCGAGTGCGCGGTGGCCCTGGTCTGCGCCGGCGTCGGCGCGCTGGCGACCGTCGGCTTCGAGCCGGCGATCCAGAAGGAGCGCTTCGAGTACGTCGGCCTCGGGCTCGCGCTGGTCGGCGCGCTCGTCCTCGTCTACCGCCTCGGCGCGGGTCTGCACGGTCTCGGCCGACGGGGCCTCGCGGTGGTCGCCATCGGGGGTGCGGTGCTCGCCGCGACCCTGCTCTACGCCGAGCTGCTGCGCCGCTACGGCTCCACCGGCCTCGTCGACGAGCTGCTCACCTGGGTGCGCTGGAGCCGGGAGAACCTCGGCGCCTTCCCGCGCCCGATCGAGACCGTGCTCGGCGTCCCCGCGCTCGCCTACGGCGTGCACATGCGCGCCCGGCGCCGCCAGGGCTGGTGGGTGTGCGCCTTCGGGGTCGCCGCCACCTCACCGACCGCGACGGCGCTCGCCAACCCCGCGGTCTCGCTGACCGAGGCGACCCTGTCGGTGGTCTACGGACTCGTCGTCGGCCTCGTCGCAGGCTGGCTCCTCATCCGGCTCGACCTCGCGCTGACCGGCAACCGCGGGCGGCGCAGCCGCGTGGCCGAGCAGGCGGCCGCCGTACGACCCGAGCCGGGGCGGTTCGCGCCGCTGCTGTGACGCCCGTCGTTTCGGGTACTCCCCGGTAACGCCTACGGTCGTGCTCATGGCGCGGGTGACGACAGCGGAGCTGGTAGCGGAGATGGTCGCCAACGTGCTGCGGGTGGAGGTCGCCGAGGGCGCCACCGTGGCGCCCGGCGACACCGTCGTGCTGCTGGAGTCGATGAAGATGGAGATCCCGGTGATCGCGGAGACCGGCGGCGTCGTGAGCGCCGTCAAGGTCGAGGCCGGTGACGTCGTCCAGGAGGGCGACGTGCTGGTGCAGATCACCCTCGGCTGAGCCCGCCCCTAGACTCGGGGCTGGCCGCGACGCCTGGCGCCGCGGCGAGGAGGGGTGCCGGAGTGGCCGATCGGAACCGCCTTGAAAGCGGTCGTGGGGAGACCCACCGCGGGTTCGAATCCCGCCCCCTCTGCCAGGCCGGTCGCCGCGACTTTGGTGCTGCGCGCGGGCTCTAGTTCAATTCCACCCATGAGCAGCCCGCACGCCCCGTCGGTGACCGACTACCGGTTGGCGCCCACGGTGACGGCGCGCTTCGTCGGCGCCTACCTGGTCCTGCTCGCGGTCGTCCTCCTCGCCGCCACCGCCGCCGCGGTCGCCCTCGACCTCAACGCCGACCTGCTCGTGGCGGTCCTCGGCCTCGGCGTGCTCGGACTGATCGCGCTGGCGTGGTGGCTGCGCACCCGGCTGGTCGTGCTGCGGCTGACCGACGCGGGCTACCAGGTGCGCATGGTCCGCGCAGCCGGCGTCACCGAGGCGCGCTGGAGCGAGGTCGAGGACGCCGTCGCGGCGGCGCCCCAGGACATCGAGTGCCTGGTGCTGCGCCTGCGCGACGGACGCTCGACGACGATCCCGGTGCAGCTGGTCGCGGGGGACAAGGACGACCTCGCCCGCGACGTACGCGACCACCTGAAGCGGGCCGCTCGCTGAGCGAGGCACCCGATTGGGAGCCACACGCCGGTCCTTGTAACCTTGCTCCGCTGGCTGGTCCCTGGTGACCGGGAAGCGGAGGAGGCGTCGCCTAGTCTGGTCTATGGCGCCCGCCTGCTAAGCGGGTTTGGGGCTACAACCCCATCGAGGGTTCAAATCCCTCCGCCTCCGCCGACAGTGCGAGACCCCCGGGACGCCCCCGGGGGTCTTGTCCGTCCGGCCCCGTGCGTGCATCTCGCTTCTGATAACCGACCCCGGCTGCTTGCCCTCCAGCCGTGGATGGTTCACTCTGGAGACTCGGAGGGTGGATCCATATCGGCCGTGATCCGGCGGACTAGGAGACAGTGACATGAAGAAGGCAGCACGTCGGATCGCGATCGCGACCTTTGCCCTGATCGCTTCGGCGGGCGTCGTCTCGATGCCCTCGGCCGCGGACGCCGACAGCGCCTGGCCGCTGCCGCGCACGACGGTTCCTCACTCCGCCCAGCGCTGAGCACGCCTGGACCCGGCGGCCCTGACGGCCGCCGGGTCTCTCAGTCGTCGTCCTGACCGGCGATGCCCAGCTGGCCCATGAGGTAGCCGAGCTGGAAGCGGGTCTCGGCGTTGTACTCCTCCTTGAGCTCGGCGACGTAGCCCGCGTACGTGCGCGGGCTGACCCCGAGCCGCTTCGCGCTGACGGCGTCCGCGTGACCGTCGATGAGCATGCGGATCGTCATCGAGCGCTGCTCGGAGGCGATCTCCTTCATCACCCGCTGCTCGCTGGCCGCGAACGGCCGGGCCCGGGCGAAGGCCCGCTCGAAGATGTCGACGAGGTAGGCGACGATCGCGGGCTCCCGTACGACGACCGCCGTCGCCTGGCTGTCGGCGGCCGGGATCAGCGCGACCTGCCGGTCGACCACGATCATGCGGTCGAAGAACTCGTCGAGCGTGCGCACCTCGGCGCCGTGCTTGGTGACCTCGGCGACGTACCGGTGCGTGGCGGGGTGGCGCCGGGCGCTGTGCTGGTAGAGCGTGCGCATGGCCAGCCCGCGCTTGATGGCGGCGATGTCGCGCACGGCCGCCTCGCTGAGCGCCTTGGCGTTGCGGTTGGCCTGCGGCTGCGCGGTGAGCAGCTCCTCCTGGGCCTCGGTGATCAAGGTGGTGAGGTAGGGGCTGATCGCCTCGCCGTGCAGGTAGAGGAAGGGGCCGGACTCGGTGGCCGCGGGAGAGCGGCGCCAGCTCTGGTTGAGGCTCGCGAACGCGCTGGCCCAGCGGGCGGACTCCTCGATCAGCCGGGCTCCCTCGGTGCCGAGCGGGGTCACCACGCGCGACTGGGCGTTGCTGGGCTCCAGCGGTCGCCAGGTCGTGCCGGCCCCGTCCAGCTGCAGCAGCCCGAGCTCGATGAGGAGGTCGAACGCGCGCCGGGTCGGCGCCTCCGGGGCGATCCGCGGGTCGTCGACGGACAGGCCTCCCTCGGTGAGCAGCTGCTCGTACAGGCCCGTCGCCTCGTTCTCGAAGAGCTCCCTGTCCTCGGGGCGGTATCCGGCCATGGAGCAATGCTTCCACACCGGTGGGCCGCGGTGATTCGGCATCGGGGCGCGCCCTCGGCTATTCTCTACCGGTCGCCTCGGCGGCGGGCGCCCGTAGCTCAACGGATAGAGCATCTGACTACGGATCAGAAGGTTTGGGGTTCGAATCCCTACGGGCGCGCAGAGCAGGTCAGGCCCACTTCCCCGGCGGGGAGGTGGGCCTTCTCCTTTCCCGACGTCGGCTCACCGCACCTGCTCACCGGGCCTCCGCGACGCGCTCCTCACGCTGGGCGGCGTAGAAGGCGAGGTGTGCCGCGGCGGCGGCGGACCAGGTGTAGCCCGCCGCCAGCGCGCGCCCCGGACCGGGATCAGGGGCGTGCCGCAGGACGGCCGCGAGACCCGCGGCGATGCCCGGCACGTCGGCGGCGTAGCGCACGACGTCGCCGAACACCTCGCGCAGGACGGGCAGGTCGCGCGCCACCACGGGGACGCCGGCGGCCAGCGCCTCCATGGCCGCCAGGCCGAAGCCCTCCTTCGTCGACACGAAGCCGAGCGCGGAGGCCTCGGCCACGAGGGCGGGGAGCGCGCCGTCGGGCACCGGGCCCAGCACGGTGGGAGCGGTGCCCAGCTCGGCGGCGCGCCGCTCGAAGGTCGAGCGGTAGTCGCGGTAGTCGAAGAGGGTCTCGCCGCCGCCGAACACCAGGCGCACGTCGGCGAGGTCGGGGTCGCCGGCCACGAGCAGCGCGTGCGCCTCGAGCAGGTCGATGCTGCCCTTGCGCGGCTCGATGCCGCCGAGCGCCAGCAGGTAGCGGCCGCCGATGCGCTCACGCCAGCGTGCCCGACCGGCCGGGTCGGCCGCTCCCGCGGCGAACCGCTCGGCGGCGACGCCGTTCGGGATGACCGTCGGGGACAGGCCCCAGCCCTGCTCCACCTCCGCGGCGACCGCGGCGGAGACGCAGATGCGGGCGACCGGCTCGACGACGGCCCGCTCGTGGCAGGCCGCCAGCTCGGGGGTCGTGAACTGGTCGAGGTGGTGGATGGTGCGCACGCACGGCAGCGAGGCGTTGGCGCTGATGCAGTCCTGGGCGTGCACCACGTCGTACGACGACCGGGCGGGCTCGAACGCGGCACGCAGCACCGCGATGGAGCGCACGATCCGGGCGCCGACGTCCTCGGTGTCGTCGGGCGGGAAGGGGACCGCCCGGATGCCGACGCGGGGGTCGACCGCGCGGAAGAAGGCCGTGTCGCCGTCGCGGGCGAGGGTCCACACGTCGACCGCGACGCCCAGGTCGACGAGCGCCTCGGCGAGGGCGAGAGTGTGGACCACGCCGCCGCGCGGCTTGGTCGAGTAGGTCAGCAGGGCGATCCGCATGCTCACTCCGCCACGGTGTCGCAGTCGGTCGCGCGCATCGCCAGGTACGCCGACGGGGTGCGCTCGCGCAGGTGGTGCAGCACCCGGCGGGCCCGGGCGACCTCCACCTCGACGTCGACCTCGGCCACCGCCAGACCGCCCTTGGACGAGGTCCGGGCGAGGATGTCGCCACCGGGGCCGACCACCTTGGCCTGGCCGAGGAAGCGCAGCCCGCCCATCACGCCCGTCTGGTTGGACGACACCCACACGACCTGGTTCTCGGCGGCCCGGGCGCAGTCGTAGAGGTCGAACAGCCGCGACTGCCGGTCCTGCGGGAGGCGGGAGGCCCGGTCGGTGATCGAGGCGGGCCAGGCCGAGAGGCAGGCCAGCGTGGTCGCGCCGTCGAGCGCCAGGGAGCGGGCCGCCTCGGGGAAGGTCTTGTCGTAGTCGATCAGCAGGCCGAGCCGCCCGACCGGGGTGTCGAACGCGGCGAAGCCCTCCCCGGCGTCGTACACGAGGGACTCGCCGGCGGGCCGGTGGACCTTGCGGTGCCGGCCGAGGACGCCGGAGCCGGTGACGCAGAGCGCGGTGTTGAACAGGCGAGGCTCGCCGTCGACCAGGGCCTCCTCGGTGTAGCCGACGCACACCACCATGTCGCCGGCCAGGGCGATGAGGCGCTGCACCTCCCACGAGTCCTCGGTGAGACCGGGCGGGAGCGCCGCCGGGTCGGGACGGCGCAGGTCCGAGAGGTAGCCGCCGAGGGTGGCGTCGGGCAGCACGAGCAGTCCGACCCCCGCCGCCCGGGCGTCCTCGACGATGCCCTCGACCTTCGCGAGCGCGCGCTGGAGGTCGCGGCCGAAGTGGGCCGCGACGGCTCCGATGCGCAGGACTCCCACGGGCAGCAACCTATCCGGCGAGCGCCACGTGACTCCCGACCTCGCCGGGGGACCGGCGCCGCGCGAGGTCGGCGGCCGGCTCCGTCCGCGCGGCGCCGGTACGACCGCTGATCACGCCGGTGACGTGCTCGGCGTCGGCGGCGATGCCGAGGAAGCGGCCCGAGCCCCAGGTGTGCAACCAGGGCAGGCCGAGGAAGTACAGCCCGGGGAGCGCGGTGACGCCACGGCTGTGGGTGGGACGTCCGGTGCCGTCGAAGACGCCCGCGCGGACCCAGCGGTAGTCCGGCCGGTAGCCGATCGCCCAGATCACCGTGGTGATGCCGGCCGCGGCGAGGTCGAGCGAGGTCGGGTCGCCGTCCGGCTCCCACACCGCGGCGTACGGCGTGGCGGGGGGCGCCTCGATGCCCTCGGCCTCGATGAACCGGTCGATGTCGCGGCAGATGGAGCGGTAGACGTCGTCCGCGTTGTCGAGGGCGGCCGTCAGGGTGGGCAGGAAGGTGAGCGCGGTGCCGGCACCGCCGTCGAGCCTGCCGTAGAGCCGCATCCCCTCCGCCGCGAACGCGCGCAGGTCGATGTCGCGCCCGCCGTCGCGCCCGGTGACGTAGTGGTTGGTCTTCTCGCGGGCCGCGAGGCCGCCCGGGTACTGCGCGACGCCGGTGTCGTAGAGCCCGATCTCGGCCAGCCAGGTCATGCAGTCGCGGCCCCGGTGGAACCGGGCGACCCGGGGAGCGTCACCGAGGGCGAGGTGGACGGTGCGGCCCTCGAGGTGCAGGTCCTCGGCGATCTGGGCGCCGGACTGGCCCGAGCCGACCACGAGCACGCCGCCGTCGGGCAGCTGGGCGGCGTTGCGGTAGTCGGCCGAGTGCAGCTGGGTGATCGAGGGGTCCAGGGCCGGCGCCCAGGCAGGGACGATCGGCACGTGGTAGCCGCCCGTCGCCACGACGACGCTGCCGGCCTCCCAGACCTCGGGGCCCTCGGGTCCGGTCGCCTCGACCCGGAAGCCGCCCTCGGCGCGCTCGGTCAGCGACGTGACCCGGGTGTGCTCGCGCACGGGCGGGCCGAACGTCGGCGCGTAGCCGGCCAGCCAGGCGACGACCTCGTCGCGGGTCATGAAGCCGTCCGGGTCCGGGCCGTCGTACTCGTAGCCGGGGAGGCGGCAGTGCCAGTTGGGGGTGACCAGGGTGAAGTTGTCCCAGCGGGTGTCGGCCCACTCGTGGCCGAGGGTGGCGGCCTCCAGGACGACGTGATCGACACCGTCGTGGACGAGGTGCCAGCTGGTCGCCAGGCCGGCCTGGCCGCCCCCGACGACGACGACATCGGTGCGGTGCACGGTGGGCTCGCTCATGAGGGGTTCTCCTCGGGCAGGGGCGGGTGGAGGCGCAGGACGGTGACCCCGGCGTCGGGCGGGTACGACGCCGCGAGCCGGTCGATGCCGAGAAGGCTGTCCACGGCCGAGGTGCAGGTGAAGCCGAAGCGCTCGCGGACCCGCTCGGCGGCCAGGCGGAGCGCGGTCGCGGAGCGCTCGCGGAACTCGGCCACCGGGTAGGTCGCGCCCTCGGCCAGGTGGTCGTGGACCACCAGCGACGGGGAGTAGTGGTCGGCGACCGTGCCGTCGGGCCACCGGACGGTGAAGGTCATCTCAGGCATGGGCCGGCTCCGGCAGCGCCGCGGCGGTGACGGCGCCGTAGGCGTCGGGCCGCCGGTCGCGCAGGTGGAACATCGCGCGGCGCGCGGTCTCCAGCGCGCTGGGCACGTCGATCTCGGCCACCGCCATCCCGGAGTGGACGCCGGTCGTGGCCAGGACGTCGCCACCGGGGCCGACCACCTTGGCGTTGGCGACGAAGCGCAGCTTGCCGAAGGTGCCGTGCTGGTTGGCGGCGAGCCAGACGACCTGGTTCTCCAGCGCGCGGGCCGCGTCGAAGAGGTTGAACCGCTTGGTCCACCGGTCCTCGGCGATGGAGTCGCCGGTCGCGGTCCGCGACGCGGGCCAGGCGGAGATGCAGGCGATCACCTCGGCGCCGTCGACGGCGAGCGATCGGGCGGCCTCGGGGAAGGCCTTGTCGTAGCAGATCAGCGCCCCCACCCGGCCCGCCGGCGTGTTTACGCACCCGAACTCCGTGCCGGCGGCGTAGAACATCGACTCGCCCAGCGGCTGGTGGACCTTGCGGTGGATCCCGAGGACGCCGTCCCCGGAGACGATGGCGGCCGTGTTGTAGCGCTCGCGACCGTCCGACTCGCACAGGCCGACCACGACGGTCATGTCGCCCGCCAGCGCCGCGACGCGACGCAGCTCGGGGCCGTTGATGTCCATGACGGGCGGCAGGTCGTCGGGCTGCTCGTCGTGGCTGCCGTCCCGGCCCGCGCCGAGCACGGACAGGTAGCCGCCGAGGCAGGCCTCGGGCAGGGCGAGCAGGCCGACGCCGCGTGCGCGAGCCTGCTCGATGAGCGTCGCGATCTGGGCGAGGTTCTCGTCGACGTCGCGCCCGAAGCCGGCGCAGACGGCCGCGACGGCCGTGCCGACGGGGCCCGACGGTGGGTTCATCAGGGTCATGAGGCTGTTCCCAATCCGGTGACGGTGTGCGTGATGGCGTCGGTGACGGTGCCGTCGGGCCAGCGCAGTCCCACCCCGGTGCCGGGGACGAGCTCGCCGCAGACGGCGGAGGCGAGGTGCTCGGGCAGGTCGGCGGCGGGTGCCCGCTCCTCGGCCGAGACGATGGCGAAGCCGGGGAAGCAGGTCAGCCAGTCGGCGGTGCCGGCGCCCGCGGGTGCGGGGATCGCGGAGACGTCGAGCACGGCACGGCACCCGCTCGCCTCGGCGAGCATCCCGGTGCTGCCGACCAGGCCGCTCATGCTGACGTCCTTGGCGGCGGTGGGTGCCAGTGCCGGTACGACGCCCGCCTGGCTGCGCAGCTGCTCCGGCGTGCGGCACGACGTCGAGTCCCACTGGGCGCCCGTGTAGCCGCGGCGCCAGCCGCCGGCGAGGTCGGCGGTCAGGCGCAGGCGCTGTCCGGCCCGCCCGCCGCCGCCGGGGACCGGCGTCGTCGTACGGCCCAGCGCCGTCACCGCGAGCTGGCCGGGGACGCCGAGCTGCGTGTGCCCCCCGAGCACCGGGACGCCCCAGGCCTGCGCCGCGTCGGTCAGGCCGCGCAGCACCCGGCGCGCGAAGGAGGCGTCGCGGGCGCCGACGGCGTCCAGCAGACCGATCGGCTGCGCCCCCATCGCGGCCAGGTCGTTGAGGTTGACCAGGACGCTGCACCACCCGGCCCACTCGGGGTCGCGCTCGACCATCGCCGGGAGGATCGCGTCGCACGCGGCGACCAGGTCGCTGCCCGGTACGGGCGAGCCGTCGTCACCGAGGAAGCCGGCAGGCACGCCGGCGGCGAGCTCGCCCAGCAGCCCGCCGAGCGACGCCTTGGTCGCGTCGGCGAGCCGCTGGATCCGGGTGACGGGGAAGTCGACGAGCAGGTGCGGACGCCCGTGCAGCAGCCGCTCGGCGCGGACCTGCCAGCCGAGCCGCTCGAAGAGCCGACGGTGCTGGGCCTGGATCTCCGCGTCGAAGCGCAGCGCGCCCTCGGCCTCCGCCCGTGCGCAGGCGGCCCGCACGAGGGCGGCTCCGACCCCGAGGTGGAGCCGCGCGTCCGCGGCGACGGCGAGCCGGCTGCCGCGCCACCAGCCGAGGTCCCGCGCGGGCGGCAGCCCGTCCGGACCCGGAGCCGGGTGGATGCGGACCCCGCCGAGCACCTCTCCCTCGCCGCTCCGGGCGACCAGGACGACGGCCCGCGGGTCGTCGTCCACCGCGTCGGCGTCGGACGCGGCGAAGAGCCCCTGCTCGCGGACGAACACCTCGTCGCGCAGCCGCCGGTAGGCGAGCAGCTCCTCGGCGCCCGCCTCCACGACGACGTACGACGGGTCGCGCAACCGGTCCGGCGCGGCTCCCGGCGCGAGGCCGGTCAGCACGGAGACGTCGAGCGTCACGTCACGCCCCCTCGCACGCGAGGGCCGAGCAGGCACCGCACGCGGCGCACCCGGCGGACTGGGCCGCGCCGAGCATCCCGGCCCGGCGCAGCGCGGCCGCGACCCGGCCGGTCACCTTCGCGACCGTCCGTGGGTCCGGGGCCGGCACCCCGTCGACGTCGGTGGCGAGCGTGCCGGCGAGCGGCCGGAACGGGACGACGAACGGGTAGACGCCCATCGCGATCAGCTCCTCCGCACCGGCGACCATCTCGTCGGGGTCCTCGCCGAGACCGACGAGCAGGTAGGTGGACACCTCGTTCCAGCCGAAGACGCGGACCGCCTCGGCCCAGGCCGCGCGGTACTCGCTCATCGGCACCGAGCCCTTGCCCGGCATCCAGCGGCGGCGGGCGTCGTCGTCGAGGGACTCGACGTGGATGCCGATGGAGCGGGCGCCGGCGTCGTACAGGTCCTGGAGGACGGCGAGGTCGCCGGGCGGCTCGCACTGCACCTGGATGGGCAGGTCGGGCAGCACCTCACGCACCGCGCGGACGCAGCGGGCGAGGTGGACCGCGCCGCGGTCGCGGCCGTTCGACGTCCCGGTCGTCATCACCATCTGGGTGATGCCGTCGAGGTCGTGGGCGGCCTTCGCGACCTCGGCGATCTGGGCGGGGCTCTTGACGGCGATCGTCGAGCCCTGGCGCAGGGACTCCTCGATCGCGCAGAAGCGGCAGCGCTCCGACTCGTCGTACCGCACGCAGGTCTGCACGACGGTCGTGGCGAGCACCCGCGCGGAGTGCAGGCGGGCGATCTTCTCGTAGGAGACACCGTCGGCGGTGGTGAGGTCGTAGAAGCGGGGACGCTCGATGGTCTCGATCCCCATGCCGGTGTCGGCGCCGTCGAGGAGCAGCTTGCCGCCCTGGACGGTGTAGGGGCTGCGGGGGTTGAGCGGGATGGCCGCGCCGACGCCGTCGAGCAGCAGGTGCCCGTCGTCGCTCGGCCCGGCGCCCGCACGACGGGACACCGGCGCGTCGGCGAGCCGGATGCCCTGGATGGCCAGGTCCACGCGGGTGGAGCTGGCGGTGGTGGTCGGCGCGGCCATCTCAGCTGCCCACGCTCAGAGGTTGTAGACGGAGTTGATGATGGCGCCCTTGTTGGCGAAGTGGATCACCGCGTCCTGGACGTCGAGCGGGTGGCACGGGATGACCCCCTCGATGAGGTCCTCCTCGCGCTGACCGTGCAACGCCATCCCGAACCGGCAGCACAGCACGGTCCCGCCCTCGGCGATGAACGTCTTGATCGCGTCGTTCATGTTCTGGTTCCCCGGGAACGCGACGTCGCCGGTGGTCGGGAACCCGCGGGTGTCGGCGCAGGCCAGCGCGCCGGGGCCGTAGAAGTACAGGGTCGCGTCGAAGCCCTTGCGCAGCGCTCGGGTGGTCTGCAGCACGGCGACGAACGAGACCGAGGACTCGTGCGGGATGCCGTGGACCAGCGTCAGCCAGGCCTGGCCCTCGCTCGCCTGGTAGTCGGGGAAGAGCTTGGTCGAGCCGTAGAGGTTGGTCCCCTTCCCCTGGGAGGGGTGCGGGATCTCGGCCCGGGACTTCTCCATCGCGGCGAGGATCTCGTCGTCGAATACAGACATCGGGTGCTCCTTGGTGTGAGGGTGTGCGGTGGTGGGTCGAGACCTCAGGACCCGTAGAGGGCCTCGAAGTTGCCCCGGAAGAGCGCGTCGATGAGCTCGGGGTCGTCGGTGGCGGCGGCCAGCCGGGCGTACTCGCCCGCGTGGTCGCCCCAGGGGGTGTCGGTGGCGAAGAGGACGCGGTCGTGGCCGATGCCGCGCCGCTCGATCTCCTGGCACAGCCAGGCGGGCGCGAAGCCGATCGCCCAGCTGGTGTCGGTGTAGACCTGGAGGCCGCGCTCGATCCAGTCGAAGAAGCGGCCGCCGATCAGCTTGAGGTGGCCGCTCATCCCGCCGCCCAGGTGGACCAGGTGGATGCGGGCGTCGGCGCCGTAGCGCTCGACGAGCTTGCCGATCTGGTCGACGTCGGAGGCGGCGCCCGGCGAGGTGTGCACGTGGACGACGAGGTCGTGCTCGGCGGCGGCGGTGAAGACCTTGTGCAGCTCCTCGGCGGAGTCGGGGTCGTCGACGCCCCCGCCGAGCAGGAAGCTGGTCTTGAGGGCGACGACACCGTGCTCCGTCGCCAGGCCGAGCGCCTTGTCGTTGCGGGCGCTGTCGGACGCCTTCGGCGAGACCCAGAGCCCGCAGCGGACCCGGTCGTCGGCCTGGGCGGCGTCGAGGGCGAGCTTGTTCAGCTCGAAGGCGACGTCGGGGTCCGGTACGCCGTAGTTGGGGAGCACGAGCGCCCGCTCGGTGCGCTCGGCGTCGAGGTCGGCGAAGAACTCCTTCACCGTGGCCCGGGCCGTGGTGTCCGGGCTGATCGGCGGCCCGCCGTAGAAGCCGTACGACGGCAGCCGGCCGATGTGCCGGTGGGCGTCGTGGGTGGGCTTGTCCATGCGGAGAAGTCCACCGGCAGGGTGTTTCGGTTTGGTTTCCAGCGGAATGCGGGGTGTCGCTCGGCTCGTAAGGTTTCGGTTACCGGGGCGTCCCTGGCGTCGTACAGGGCGCCCTCCACGCCAGGACGGCTACTGTGGGGAGTCGAACGGGTCGGAGGTGACCTCATGCTGTTGTTCGAGAGCACCGAGCTCGAGAAGACCGAGGAGTTCCTCAGCGCCCACTACGCGCCCATGCGCATCGGCAGCACGACCGCCGAGCCGACCGCCCGGATCGCGCGCACCGTCTCGGCGGCGATCAGCGTGGACCGGATCGACTTCGCCTTCGAGATGTCCTACGACGTCGACCCGCTGGGCCGGATCGGGATCTGCGACATCGAGGCCGGCGCCATCGGCGACCACGCCCCCGAGGGCACCGACCGTCAGTCCTTCGGTGCGGGTGAGATGTTCGTGCTGGCCCCGCCCGAGCGGCGCTACGCCGGCACCGTCCACCACGCGCGCTACGCCGTCACCATGGTCGACACGGCCCTGCTGGACCAGGTCGCCGACGCCACCGGGGACCACGGCATCCGGCTCCTCGACCACCGGCCCGTCGACGCCGCCGCGGCCGCCCGCCTGCGCGCCGCGATCGACCACCTCGACCGTGTCGTCCTGCACGACCCGGTGGCGGCCGCGAACCCGCTGGTGCTGGGCCACGCCTCCCGGTACGTCGCCGCGCAGGTCCTCGCGACCTTCCCCAGCACCGTGGTGACCGAGGACGCCGCGGCGGACGGCCGCGACGCGCACCCGGCGGCGCTGCGACGCGCCCTCGACTTCATCGAGGGGAACGCGCACGCTGACGTCACCCTGGCGGAGATCGCCACTGTCGCGCACGTGAGCATCCGGTCGCTCCAGCTCGCCTTCCGGCGTCACCTCGACACCACCCCGATGGCCTACCTGCGCCTGGTCCGGCTCACCCGCGCCCACCGCGACCTCGCGGCGGGCACGATCCCGGGCGGCGACAGCGTCGCCGAGATCGCCAGCCGTTGGGGCTTCAGCCACCACGGCCACTTCGGCCAGGCCTACCGCCGCGCCTACGGAGAGACGCCCGGAGCGACGCTGCGGCGCGACTGAGACGTTTGCGTTGCCCGGATAGAAGTCGGCGCTGGGCGGATACCGTGCCCGTTTCGGCGTGCCTAGCGTCGAGAGGGTGCCCGACCTCGCCCTGCAGACGTCCGGTGTGCGGCGATGACGACCGACACACCCCCGCCTCCCGCGCCCTCGCCCGGCGAGTTCGCCCGCCGGCTGAGCCCGCGCGGCGCCCGCCCCGCGGGCGCCGAGCCGGTGCGCACCCTGGAGTGCCTCTCGTGTGAGCGGCTCACCGAGCACGTCCTCGGCCCGGCCACGATCGGCAAGGACGGCAAGGTCCTGGTGCAGTGGTGGACCTGCGGGGAGTGCCGGGAGAGCAACACCGTCGGCTGACCCGTCGTACGACGGGTCTCAGGCGCAGTCGGCCAGCTTCGACGCCAGCTCGGTCAGCTCCGTCACGTCCTCCGGCGTTCGGGGGCGCGGTTGCCGGCCGGCCCGGACGTCGGCGAGCGCGCCCTCGGAGAGGTCGGAGCCGAGGTAGACCTCCGCGCGGCACCGTGCCTGCTCCTCGCTCAGCGGGATGCCCAGCGGGTTGTCGTCCGAGGTGTAGGTCTTCGCGAGCGCATCCACCTCCGCGGGATCCGCGCCGGACCCGCCGGCGACGGCCGCAGTTGGTATCCAGGAATCCCACTGGCGCCCGCCGACTCGCCAGACGTAGGAGTGGCGGCACGGCTGGAGAAGGCGATACTCGGAATCATCTGACGATGCGGTCAGGGCAGTCATGAAATCGTGGAGGTCGTGGAATGGACCCTGAGAGGGAATTGACCACCCCGTGGCTTCGCGTGCAACTCGTTGACGCCCTGGTTCTCCTTTCGAGAAGAGAATGGCTCGTGAGCAACGCGGCACATGGTGGATCGGGAACGGAGGTCCTGGACGACCTCATGGATCTGCTCGACGACACAGGTGCTGTCGATGACCCTGAGGCGCAGGTCGGCGCGTTCTACTCCTCTGGTGAAGCGGAGCTCGCCAGGTCTCTCGGTGCGGCGCTCGACGGAGCTCTGGGGAACTCCGACCCAACGCTCTGGATTCAGGTCAGCCTGCGCGCACGAGAACTGCTCGATCAGATGGCGTCGGCCAATTCCGCGCGGTCCAACGCGGGTGACTCGGCGTCGTGGATCGGTCCTCGATGAGTCGGTACGACCTCCGTGTGCTCCAGTGGAGTTGGGGGCTGCGCGTTGACCTCGGGCTGTCGTACCGAACCGCGGCAAGTGTCCCCTCGGCGGCGCACTTGGTCGGCTCACGAGCCTGGCTGGTGATCGATGCGGTGGTCGACGTCAGGCCAGGCGACGTGCAGCAGCTGCTGACGGGCCTTCGCCGTGTCGCACCGAGATTCCGGACGGGGTCAGCATCCGACGGTGACGAGCTGATCTTCGTCGTCGATCATCTTTGGTATCCACTGACTGATTTCCAAGAGGATGCGATCGAGCTCGCCGTGGCTAGTTGGGCCGCGGAGGTGCTAGCAATTCAAGGTGACGTGGCTGCGGTGTCGTTCGACCGTCCGTCGAACCGCTACGTGATCGATTTCGACGAAGGAATGTGGCAGGCAGGCTGACCACCACCCTCTTGAAGAGGTGCCAGGTCGTTGCCCTCCGCCCCGAGCCCCTGGCAGCATCTTCGAAGCCGTGAGTGACGACAAGCTCGACCCGGCCATCCTGCGGTGGGCGCGCGACAGCGGGGTTGCTGTCGTATCGGTCCGCCCCGTCGAGCACTTCACCGCGTGGTTAGAACGACTGCCGGGGCTCGTCGGAGGCTTGGACTGGAGCAGGATCCGGTCCGAAGACATCGATCTGACCCGCCTGCCAGGAGAGATCGACCGGTCAGCCCTGGGATCCTTCGCGTCACTGTTCGCCTACTTCAAACCCCGCTCACCGGCCCTCGGAGGGCCGACCGGACTCATGGTCGAGAGACTCGACGAGCTGTACTGGAAGTACCGGGGCGCCGGTACCTCTGCCTGGCATCCCGTGGCCGCCACGGCGCGATCGTGCTGAACACCGACATCGTCATCGAGGACGACGGCATGGAGACGCTGCGCGTCGCGAGGGTGGGGCGGAGGCTCTCGCGGGAGGCGTCGAGCGACGATCAACCCAGACGTGACGCGCCGTCGGCGTACTGACCGCTCGCCTACCTCAGCCGATCCCGTCCAGGATCCCCACCTGCGCCTCCCACGCCGCCGAGGCGGTGTCGATGACGACGAAGTGGTCCCCGTCGACCTCGACCAGCTCCGCGGTCGCACCGGCGGCGCGGGCGCGCTCGACGTAGTGGGCGGACTGCGCGGGCGGGACGATGCGGTCGGCGGTGCCGTGCACACACCACACCGGTACGTCGAGGGGGAGCTCCTGAGCGGGGTCGAAGCGCGCGTCGGCGGTGGTGGGCGGGTGGCCCAGGAGGGCCTGGACGGCGCCGCCGCCGAGGTCGTCGCGGGCGGCGGCGCGGAGGTCGAGGACGCCGGCCTGGCTGATGACGTGGGTGACGGGGACCCGGGCGGGCCAGCCGGAGGCGGCACGGGCGGCGGCCCAGGTGGCGAGGTGGCCGCCGGCGCTGTGGCCGAGGGTGACGACGGTGGTGGTGTCGAGGTCGAGGGTGGCGAGGTGGTCGATGCCGGCGGCGACGTCGTCGAAGGTGGCGGGTACGCCGCCGCCGTTGCCGACGCGGCGGTACTCCAGGTTCCAGGCGGCCCAGCCGCGGCCGGCGAGGTCCTCGGCGAGGGCGGTGCCGAGGTCCGCGGCGGTGTACTCCGCCTTCCAGAAGCCGCCGTGGATCACGACGACCACGCCGCGAGGGGTGCCTGCGGGCAGGAAGAGGGTGCCGTGCTGCTCGGGGTCGGACCCGTAGTCGTGCCGCTGCCCGCCCGACGTGCTCGCCACCCGCGGCTCCTCCCGCTCGTCCTGATCGTCGGCGCAGCCGGCGAGCCCGGTGGCGCCCAGCGCGCCGAGGGCCGCGATCCCGAGCACGGTACGACGGCGCATGCGCCCATCCTGGCACCCCTCCCCGCCGCTCACCGCGGACCCGGCACACTGGGGGCACGACCCTGCCCGGAACCCGCAGGCGACCCCCGTCCACCAGGAGCACGATGAGCACCGCGAGCGTCCCTCTCCCCGACGAGAGGAACCAGCCCGAGGACGACGTGCCGATGACGGTCGAGGACGTGTCGTCGCTGGCGCAGGAGCTGGGGGAGTTCCTGCTGCACTACAAGTTCGGCCTCGACGAGATGCTGACGAAGATCAACATCCTGCGCGAGGAGCTGGCGTTCCGCGGGACGGGCAACCCGATCGAGCACGTGAGCTCGCGGCTGAAGTCGATCGACAGCCTGCGGGCGAAGGCCGCGCGGATCGGCTGCCCGCCCGAGCTGGACGCCATCGCCGCGCAGATCACCGACATCGCGGGCGTGCGGATCGTGTGCAGCTTCATCGCCGACGCCTACCAGGTGCTCGACATGCTGACGACGCAGTCGGACATCACGGTGCGCACGATCAAGGACTACATCGCGCGGCCGAAGGCGAACGGCTACCGCAGCCTGCACGCGATCGTGGAGCTGCCGGTGTTCCTCTCCGACGAGGTACGACGCGTGCCGATCGAGCTGCAGATCCGGACCGTCGCGATGGACTTCTGGGCGAGCGTCGAGCACAAGATCTACTACAAGTACGACAAGGACGTGCCGCGCGAGCTGCTGGTCGAGCTGGAGGCGGCGGCGCGGGTCGCGCACGACCTGGACGCCCGGATGGCCGAGCTGCACCGCACGGTGCACGGCGACTAGGCGAAGCGCTCCAGGAGCATCCCGCGCTCGGGGTCCGGTACGCCGAATACGTCGAGCCAGTGCGCGAGCTCGCCGTCGCGCAGCGGCCGGTGCTCGGTGGGCTCGCCGGGGCGTCGTACGGTCACGGTGGTGCCGGTGAGCGCGACGTGGTGGCCCTCGAAGTGGCGGGCGAGCATCAGCCCGGCGCGGAAGTGCGAGCCGGGGAAGGTGCTCGTCCAGTGGTGGCCGATGGCGACGTCGATGGGCAGGACGGGCAGCTCGTCGGTGGTGTGGGTGAGCTCCCAGCCGCCTTCGCGCAGCCGGTGCAGGCCCCAGCCGGCCGCGGAGCGCTCGATCCGGTAGCGCCAGCCCCGCTGGTCGGACTCGGTGCCGTCGACGAGCGGGATCGGCAGCAGCAGGCTCATCCCGAAGCCGGGGTCGCAGAGAAGGCGCTCGCCGTCGAGGAGCACCTCGACGCTCATGTGGGTGCGGCCCTGGAGGGTGCCGGCGGCGGGGTCGCCGACCCGGCCGAGGTGGCGGCGCACGTCGTAGCCGAGCAGCTCGAGCGCGGCGGCGAAGAGGGTGGTGTGCTCGAAGCAGTAGCCGCCGCGCCCGCGGTCGAGGAACTTCTCGGCGACGACGTCGAGGTCGACGCCGGGGTGCTGGTCGAGCAGCACGTCGATGTTGTCGAAGGCGAACGTGCGCACGTGCGCCTGGTGGAGGGCGTCCAGCCCCGCCCGGGACGGTACGGCGCGGGCCAGGCCCACGCGGGCGAGGTAGCCGTCGAGGTCGAGCCGCTCGCTGTGCCAGGCGTCGGTCATGGGGCCGAGCCTAGGCAGACAAGAACTAGAACACGTTCTATCCTCGCTCCATGACCACTACCGCGCGGCTGCCGCGCTTCACCGACCGCCGCGTCGTCGTCACCGGGGCCGCGGGCGGCCTGGGCCAGGTCGTGGCGGCCCTGTTCCGCGAGGAGGGCGCGACCGTGGTCGCCACCGACGTCGCGTCCGCCGAGGGCGTCGTCGCGTGCGACCTGGCCGACGACGCCGCGCGGGAGGAGTTCGTGCACGCCAGCCTCGCCGAGCTCGGTGGGCTCGACGTGCTCTGCAACGTCGCGGGGATCCAGCAGTTCGCCGAGCTCGGCACGATCACCGCCGCCGGCCTGCGCAAGCACCTCGACGTCAACGCGGTCGCGCCCCTCCTGCTCACCCAGTCGTACGCCGACGCGCTGGTCGCCAGCCGCGGCAACGTGGTCTCGGTCGCCTCCATCTCCGCGGTGATGGGGCAGCCCTACAACGCGCAGTACTGCGCCTCCAAGGCCGCGCTCCTGCTCGGCATGCGCTCCCTCGCCGTCGAGCTCGGCACCCGCGGGGTGCGGGTCAACTGCGTCTCCCCGGGCGGCATCGCCACCCCGATGATCGAGGCGGCCGCCGCGGGCCTGCCCGCCGACGCCAACTGGGACCTGGTCGCCAAGAGCACCTCGGTCATCCCCGGCTTCATGCCGCCCGCCGACGTCGCGGAGTCGCTGCTCTTCCTCGCCTCCGAGGCGGCGGCGTCCATCACCGGCGCCAACCTGGTCGTCGACCGCGGCGTGGTCTGGTGAGGCGCTGATGCAGGTCGGGATGACCCTTCCGGTCATGGAGCCGGGCGTCGGCCCGGCACTGCTCGAGGACTGGGCCACCCGCGTCGACGCGGGACCCTTCGCCTCGGTCTGCTTCGGGGAGCGGGTCGCGTTCGGCAACCCCGACGCGCTGACCCTGCTCGGTGCGGTGGCGGTGTGGACGAGGCGGGTACGGATCGGGGCGACCGTCGTCGTACCCCAGCTGCACGACCCGGTGCACCTCGCCAAGGCACTCGCCACCGCGGACCGGCTCAGCGGCGGGCGGCTGTCCGTAGGCCTCGGGGTGGGCGGGCGCAAGGAGGACTACCGCGCCGTGGGCGCCGACTGGTCGACCCGCACGATGGGGGAGATGGCGGCCCGGGCGATGCGCCTGCGCGAGGTCTGGGCCGGCGACGAGGTCGGCCCCTCGCCCGAGCGGCCCGGCGGTCCGGAGCTGCTGGTCGGCACCCTCGGCGAGCGCACCCTGCGCCACGCGGCGCGGTGGGCCGACGGGCTGGCCGGGATGACGCTGAACGCCGACGTGGCGGAGACCGCCGCGCTCTTCGCCGTCGCCCGCGAGGCCTGGGCGGCGGCCCGGCGGCCCGTGCCGCGGCTGACGACGTCCTTCTGGTTCGCGCTGGCCGAGACGGGCCCCGACCCGCGCGCGCAGGTGCACGCCCACCTGCGGCACTACATGAGCTGGCTGCCGACCGACCTCGTCGACGCCCTCGCCCGCACCGCCGGCTTCGCCGGCACCCTCGAGGAGCTCGGGGCCCTGCTCGACCGCTTCGCGGAGATCGGTGCCGACGAGGTGCAGCTGATCCCGACCGACGGCGACCCGCGCCAGGTCGACCTGGTCGCGGACCTGCTCAGCCGACGGGCGTGATGCCCGCGGCGTGCCCTCGGGCATGGGCGATGCTCTCCACGACGAGGACCGTCGTCATCGGCGCGGCGACCAGGACCAGCACTGTGGAGCCCTGGAGGTGCGGTCCGGCCGCCCCCAGGAGTGCCAGTGCCGCGACGGCCAGGAGCCGGCCCCTGTCGACGCCGAGGCCCAGCACGGCGCGGAACGCGGCGTGCGTCATCAGGTACACGATGATGCCGCCCAGCAGCGCGAGCAGGGTGAATCCCTCCAGGGGGTCTCCGAGCGTGTGGCTCCCGCCGACGCCGGCGTACTCGACGACCTTCTTCAGGCCGAGGGCCGTCAAGACGATCCCGAGGACCATCGGGAGGTGGAGCACGGAGTAGGCGATGCCCGCGATGCGGGCTCGCGTCGCGGCCGGCTCGCTTCGCAGACGGCGCTCGGCCCGGTCCGCGGTGACGTCGAAGTAGATCCACCACAACGAGGTCGCCACCAGGAGGCCGAGGAGGGCGGCGCTGACGACGGGCCAGGTGAGCGCGCCGCCTCGGACGGCGATGCCGATCGCCAGGATGGACTCGCCGAGGGCGATGATGACGATCTGGCCGTGCCGCTCGGCGAAGTGCGCCGTCGACCGGAGGCGCCACCCCTGGGCGCCTCCCGCGGCGATGCCCGCGAAGTCCGCCGCCACGGCACCGGCCCACAGCCAGGTCTGGCCGGGACCGTGCGTGGCCGCGGCGCAGAACATCAGTACGGTCCCGGTCAGCACGGCGGGTGCGAAGCGCGTCAGCTGGGCCCGCATGAGCGGATCGGTCCCGCTGATCCGCCAGTACATCGCCAGGTGCAGCGTCCGGAAGACGAGGTAGCAGCAGGCGACGACGAGGGGTCCGTTCAACCCCGGGCCGGCGTCGTGGGACGCCTCGGGGATCGCGAGCGCCAGCACGAAGATCGCTGCCATGGCGCTGAGCAGGAGGTTGCGCATCGTGCTCGTATGAGGGGCGGCCATGTTGCCGAGCCACACGTAGCCGGCCCAGCCGGACCAGACCAGACCGAGAAGCAGTGTGCCCCGCACCAGGGACTCCGCGCCCAGGTCGTGGGCCATCAGGAGGGTGATCTGGGTGATGGCGAAGACGAAGACGAGGTCGAAGTACAGCTCGAGCGGGGTCACTCCCGCGTCCTCGGCGTTCAGCGGGACAGGGATGCTCTTCATCGCGGGTCCTGACGTCCGGGCGCGGCGCGCAACGGCCGCGTATCAGCTCGCCTGGGCGAGCGCGACGGCGTCAGGCCCGGCCGGGAAGCGCAGCGTGCCCGTGGTGTCGTGCACGGCCCGCCAGACCCCCTCCGCCACGTCGAGCGGCGTGGTGGTGTTGCCCTGCACGCTGAAGGCCTCGAGGATCGGGGTGGAGAAGGCGGCGTACGTCTCGGGAAGGAACGGGCTGATGTCGCCGCCGTTGGCCGTGAACCGGGTCGTGGGGCCGTAACCGGGCTGGACGAGCTTTGCCTGGACGCCGACCGAGGCGAGCTCGAGCGCGAGCGAGGCCGTGAAGCCCTCCGTGGCCATCTTGCTTGCCTTGTACATCGCCGTGAGGGGCATGTCGGCGAGGACGACGCTCGAGGTGATGTTGACGATCACTCCCGAACCGCGCTCACGGAACTGGGGGATGACGGCCTTCGTCATCGCCATGACGGCGAAGGTGTTCGTCTCGAACAGCTCGCGGGCCTTCTCCATCGGCATCGCCTCCACCGCGCCGATCCCGCCGATGCCCGCGTTGTTGACGAGGACGTCGATCGGGCCGGCGGCGGCGACGGCTGCAGCGATGCTCTCGGCGTCAGTGACGTCGAGCGGGAGGACGGTGATGCGCTCCGATGGGGGCAGGACGTCCTCGCGCGGGGTGCGCATGGTCGCGATGACGTTCCAGCCCCGGTCGTGGAAGTAGCGAGCGGTCTCGAGGCCGTAGCCGGACGATGTCCCGGTGATGAGGATGGTTTTCATGGCTTCGACACTAGAGACGCCATGCCGGACGTTCTATAGTTCGTAGTCCTTAGTTCGTTATCGAGAGTCCGGTCCCGAGGATGGCCCCGTCCGGCTCACGAGGAGGCGGTCATGACTGACCCACTGTCGGAGGTCGTCCAGATGCTCCGGCCCCGTGACGTGCTCTCCAAGCGGATCTCCGGTGCCGGTGCGTGGGGGGTGCGCTACACGCCCTTCGGTCAGCCCGGGTTCTCCGTGGTGCTCGAAGGCCGCTGCAGGTTGGCGGTGGAGGGCGAACCCGCGATCGTTCTCGAGCAAGGTGACTTCGTGCTTCTGCCGACGACCCCGGCCTTCGAGCTCACGGGCTTCCACGACGTGGAGCCCGTCGTGCTCGACCCGCGGGAGATGACCGCGGACGATCTCGACGCGGACCACACGAACGGCCAGGACCCGGAGATGCGGATGCTGGGCGGCAGCTTCGTCTTCGACTCGCCGGATGCCGCCCTGCTGAGCTCCCTGCTCCCCCCGGTCGTGCACGTGCGCGGGGGCGAGCACTTCCCACCCCTCGTCTCGATCGTCGCGGACGAGGCCCTCGCCGACCGGCCGGGCAGGGACCTGGTGCTGAAGCGGCTGGTCGAGATACTGCTCGTCGAGGCTCTCCGAGCCGGCGTCGGCCCGCAGACGCCCCCAGGGCTGCTCCGCGGGCTGGCGGACCGCAAGCTCGCGCCGGCCTTCCAGCAGATGCACGAGCACCTGGACAGGACGTGGACCGTCTCGCAGCTGGGCGAGGTCGCCACCCTGTCGCGGTCAGCCTTCTTCGAGCGGTTCACCCGCCAGGTCGGGATGCCTCCCATGGAGTACCTGCTGGCCTGGCGCATGGCCGTCGCCCGCGACCTCCTGCGCCACGAGGACCTGGGAATGGCCGAGGTCGGGCGCCGCGTCGGCTACGGCTCCGCCAGCGCGTTCAGCACCGCGTTCACCAGGCACACCGGCGAGTCCCCGCGTCACTACGCACGCAGGTCGGCCGCTGCTCCGGCCACCCGCCTCGGGCTGGCCGCCGGCTGAGGCCGCCGGACGGCGAAGCCTCACCCCGCTCGCCGGCCCGGGCGTCTCAGTCGACGGGCGTGATGCCCGCGGCGTGCCGCCGCGCGAGGTCGGCGTAGTAGGGCGCGTTCGTCTCGATCCAGAACTGCGCCCCGGTGCCCTCGATCGGCTTCTTGACCTGCGCCGGGCTGCCCGCGGCGAGGACGCCGGCCGGGATCTCCGTGCCGGGCGCGACCAGGGAGCCCGCCGCCACCAGCGTGCCCGCGCCGATCTTGGCGCCGTCGAGCACGGTCGAGTCGTTGCCGACCAGGCCCTTCTCGCCGAGCGAGTCGCCGTGGAACACGCAGGCGTGGGCGACGGTCGAGTGCGCACCGATCTCGACCACCACGTCCGGGGCGCCGTGGACGACCGAGTTGTCCTGGATGTTGGCGCCCTCGCGCACGATGATCGTGCAGATGTCGGCGCGCAGGACCGCGCCGTACCAGACGCTCGCGCCCTTCTCGATCCGTACGTCGCCGATCAGCGTGGCGGTCGGGGCGACGAACGCCTCCGGGTGGACCTGCGGGGCACGGCCTTCGAACTCGTACGCGAACACCGGCTCAGGCTAGACAAGCCTCGGATCAGAGCGTGAACCAGGTGACGAGAAGGCCTTCGGAGCAGCGCTGGCAGCTGGCCACCGTGCCGCCGCAGTGGCGGATGTGGGCGATCAGGTGCTGCAGGCCGTCCGGGGTCGTCGTCGAGGTGTGCCAGGTCATCGCCCACCCCTCCTTCCGGTCCGTGTGCACGTCGTCGGGCACTCTTCGATCGTGCGCCTCCGCGGGCCGGTGTGCATCGGTTTTCCGGACATCCGTTCCCTGATCCGATCAGGCCAGGCCGAGCTCCCGGTCGCCGGCCGGTGCGAAGTACGCCGCGACGTCCGCCTCGCTCACCTCCGCCAGCCGCGCCGGGGACCAGCGCGGGTTCCGGTCCTTGTCGACGACCTGGGCCCGCACCCCCTCCACGAAGTCGTGGGAGGCGTGGAAGCGCAGGGCCAGCCGGTACTCCAGGTCCAGTGCCGGCTCCAGCCGGTCCATCCCCGCGGCCTCGCGCAGCGCCCGCAGGGTGACCCGGACCGAGGTCGGCGACTTCGCCTCGATCGCCTCAGCCGCCCGCGTCGCCTCCTCGTCGCCGAGCGCGCGCAGCCGGGCCACGATGGCGGTCGCGTCGTCGCCGGCGTACGCCGTGTCGAGCCAGCTCCGCGCCGCCGCCAGTGGCGAGGCGGGCGCCGGCTGCTCGAACGCGGCCAGCGCCTCGTCGGCGTCCTGCGTCGCCAGCGCGGCGAGCAGGGCCGGCAGCCGCTCAGAGGGCACGTAGTGGTCGGCGAGGCCGATCGCGATCGCGTCGCCCGCGCCCACCGACCCGGCCGTCAGGCCGAGGTGCGTGCCGGTCTCGCCCGGCGCGTGGGAGAGCAGGTAGGTGCCGCCGACGTCGGGCAGGAAGCCGATCCCGGTCTCCGGCATGCCGATCCGGGAACGCTCGGTCACCACCCGCTGCGGGGCGTGCGCGGACAGCCCGATCCCGCCGCCGAGGACGATGCCGTCCATGATCGCGACATAGGCCTTCGGGTACGACGCGATGAGCGCGTTCAGCCGGTACTCGTCGGCCCAGAACGCCGCCGCCTCGGTGCCGCCCTCCTTCGCGTCGCGCCACAGCGCCACGATGTCCCCGCCCGCGCACAGCCCGCGCTCGCCGGCGCCGGTCAGCACGACCGTGCGCACCGCATCGTCATCGCGCCACTCCTCGAGGGCGGCGGCGATGATCCCGACCATCTCGTGGGTGAGCGCGTTGATCGCCCGCGGACGGTTGAGCACGACGTGGGCCGCGTGGCCGTCGCGGTGCAGCAGGACCGGAGGCTCGCTCGTCATGGCGGTCATTGTGCCGGGCGGCGCAGCTGGGCCGTGCGCAGGCCGGCGGCCGCGAGCGCGACCCCCGTGAGCACGAGGTACGGCGTCAGCGTGCCCACCGGCGCGCGCAGCGCCTCGATCAGCACCGGCAGCCCGAAGCCCAGGTAGGTGCAGACGTAGTAGACCCCGATCACCGCGCCGCGGTGCTCGGCCGGGGTGAGCGTCTCGACGTCGACGAGACCCGAGCGCAGGCACAGGCCGTACGCCGAGCCGAGCACCACCGAGGTCAGCACGAACAGCGTGACGCCCGCGGTGTCGTCGACCACCGCCGCCAGCGCGAAGCCGGTGGCCGCCAGCAGCGCGCCGACGATCCCGGCGCGCGGGCCCCAGCCGGCGCGGCGCGCGACGAGCTGGGCGACGACCCCGGTGCCCAGCGCCAGCGCCGAGGCGACCCCGGCGAGCCAGGGCCCGCCGGTCCCGTCGCTCACCCGGCCCGCCAGCACCACGATCGGGACGGTCACGGAGGCGAAGACCCACAGCGCCATCGGCACCGACCGGGCGAGCGCGCGGCCGACGCCCTGCCGCTCGCCCTCCGGTGCCACGACGCCCGCCCCGCCGGAGCCGTCGGTGGGTGCCGGCGCGGCCACCAGGCCGAGCACCACGCCCGCGAGCGAGAGCACGATGGTCAGCGCGAAGGGCGCGACCAGCTTCGCGGAGCCCGCGGCGAACTCCGCGACCAGGCCGGTGGCGAGCGGGCCGGTCGCGAACCCGGCCGTGAGCACGGTGCCGGCGATCGTCGTACCGCTGCGGCCGCCGAGGTCCGCCGCCCAGGCCGTGCCGGCGCTCATCGCCAGGCCGACCCCGACGCCCACGACGAGCCGGCCGAGGTAGATCCCCGCGACCGGGTGCCAGCAGAGCATGAGCAGGTTGCCCGCCGCCGCGACCGCGGCGCCGGTCAGCACGAGCGGCCGCCGGCCGGTGCGGTCCGAGAGCGCGCCGCCGCCCAGCAGGCCCGGCAGCAGGCCGAGCGCGTAGATCCCGAACGCGCCCGCGAGCACGGTCGCCGACAGGCCCTCGCGCTCGCGCAGCACCGGGATCATCGCGGCGAAGTGGTTGGTGGCCCAGCCGGAGACGAAGAGCAGGGCCGCGACGACGGCGAGGCCGGGACGGCGGGCGGAAGGCACGTCCGTGACCCTACGACTCGCCTAGGGTGGCCCCCATGTCCGCACCCCGCCGCGCCGTCGTCACCGGCGCCGGACCCGGCTCGATCGGCGAGGCGGTCGCCCGCGCGTTGGCCGCGGACGGGTGGGAGGTCGTCGTCACCACCCGCGCCGCGCCCGTCGCCGACCGCGCCTGGCACCCGCTCGACCTGGCCGACCGCGGCTCGGTCGCCCGCTTCGCCCAGTGGTACGCCGACCGGGCGGACCGGCTGCACCTGCTGGTCAACAGTGCCGGGATCCACCTCGACCTCGGCTCGCGCTGGTCGTCCCCGCAGGTCGTCGACGGGCACGAGGTGCACTGGCGGACGAACTACCTCGGCACCGTCGACCTGACCGCCGCCCTGCTGCCGGCGCTGCTCACGGCAGCCACCGCGGACGGGGACGCGCGGGTGCTGCACGTGGTCTCCCAGCTCCACGAGCGCGGGACGGTGGACGGCCTGCTGGGCCGGGCTCCGGCGTACGACTCGTGGGCGGCCTACGGCACCTCGAAGCTGGGCCTGGTGCACCACGCGGCCTGGCTGGCGGAGGAGTACGAGCAGCACGGGCTGCGGGCGATCTCGGTGCACCCCGGCGCGGTCTCCACCAACATCGCCGCCCGCGGCCTGGAGACCCGACCGGTGCTGCGGGTGCTGCGGAACCTGGCCCGCCCGCTGGAGCGCCGGGTGCTCATGTCGCCCGAGGCCTCGGCGGCCCTCCTCGTCGGGCTGGCGACGCACGAGGCGACCCCGTCGTCGTACCACCACAAGGCGCGGGTCGCCGACCCCTCCGCGGCCGCGCAGGACCGCGCCGTGCGCGCGCAGCTCATGGCCGAGACTCGGGACTGGTTGGCGGCGGCGCCGGGATGAGAACCTGAGGCGTGCGCACCTTGATCCCGTCCTGCTGCCTCGCCGTCGCGCTCGCCGCCGGCGGATGCGCGGCCCAGGGCCCGTCGACCACCGGGCGCGGCCCTGCCGCCGGGGCGTCGACGGCGTCGGCGATCGCGCCCGCGGCGGCGTCGGCCTCCGTGGCCCCCACGACTGCGTCGGTCCCCGTCGCCCCCAGGACCACGTCGGCCCCCGTCGCGCCGAGGACGACGTCGGCCCCCGTTCCGCCTCCCCCTGTCTTCCTCACCCGGTCCGCGCCGCCGCGGGCGTTCTACCACCAGAGCAACCCCTACCGGCTGCAGAACTCCGTGCGCGGCCTGCGTGAGGCGGTCGCGGCCGGGCTGAAGTGGACCGACGTCGACTCCAACTACTGCTGGGACGACGCCGGCACGACCCGGATCCCGCTGGCGGTGCACTGGTCGCACATCCGCGGCGACCGGTTCCGCGACCCCCTGCTCCAGGTCCCCGACGACAGTCGCTGGGCCGACCTCGCCCTGACCACCGCGCGGCGGCTGCGCACCGACGACCCCCAGCCCTACCGGGTGCTGACGATGATCGAGATGGTCCGCGCGGCGGCCCGCTACGGTCTCGTCGGCATCGAGTGGGAGGTCAAGGACGGCGTCGGCTTCGAGAGCTCCGCGATCTACCGGCCGGTCCTCCGGGTGGCCGCCGCGGTCGGCGTCAAGGTCGTGGTGAAGACCCTGCGCAACCTCGGCGGCGACGCCGCCGCGCTGCGCCGTCTGTGGGCGGCGAAGAAGGCCGGGGCCACCACGATGCTGCTCAACCACGACACCACCCCGGTGCGGATCACCGCCGCCCGGGGGACGTACGTCAACTACGTGCGAGGCCCCTGGACCGACGTGCGCTGAGCGAGCAGCTCCGCCAGGTGCCGCGGCTGCGTGCCGGGCGCCAGCTCGTCGATCTGCGTGCGGCACGAGAAGCCGTCGGCCAGCACCACGCGCTCGGCCGCGGGAGCCCGCAGCGCCGGCAGGAGGTTCGCCTCGGCGATCGCCACGGACACCTCGTAGTGGCCCTGCTCGACACCGAAGTTGCCCGCCATCCCGCAGCAGCCCGCGATGCTCTGCACCCGCGCGCCGGCCCGTTCCAGCAGGGCGCGGTCGGTCTCCCAGCCCATGATCGCGTGGTGGTGGCAGTGCGGCTGCGCGACCACGGTCGTCCCGGACAGGTCGGGCGGGGTCCAGCCCTCGACGCCGGACAGCAGCTCGGCGAGGGTGCGGGTCGCCGCGGCGACCCGGGCTGCGTCCTCGCCCGGGACCAGCTCGGTCAGCTCGTGACGCAGCACCGCGGTGCAGGACGGCTCGAGCCCGACGACCTGCAGACCCTCACGGACGTCCGGCGCGAGCGCGTCGACCATCGAGCGCAGCCGCCTGGCCGCGCCGTCGAGCTGGCCGGTGCTGATCCACGGCAGCCCGCAGCACTCCTGCTGGCGGGTGATCCGCGGCGCGAAGCCGGCCTCCCGCAGCACCTGCGCCGCGGCGTCGGCGACCTGGGGCGCGAAGTGGTTGGTGAAGGAGTCGACGAAGAGCACGATCGGCGTACCGGTCGGGGTCGGCTCGAAGGTGCGCCGGAAGGTACGCCGCGCGAACGCCGGCATCCGCCGCCGGGTGTCCACGCCGGCCGCCTTGAGCGCCACCTTGCGCAGCGGCCCGACCTCCATCGAGGAGTTCGCGAAGCGCGGCATCGCCGAGCCGAGCTTGGCCCACCGGGGCAGCCAGCCCACGGAGTAGTGGCTGCGGGGCCGCAGCCTGTTCTTGTAGGTCTGGTGCAGCACCTCGGCCTTGTAGCTGGCCATGTCGGTGCCCGTCGGGCAGTCCGACGCACAGCCCTTGCACGCCAGGCACAGGTCGAGCGCCTCGTGCACCGCCGGCGAGCTCCAGGTGATGTCGCTGTCGCCGTTGACGATCTCCTGCAGCAGCCGCGCCCGGCCGCGGGTGGAGTGGATCTCGTCCTTCGTGGCCTGGTACGACGGGCACATCACCCCGCCCGACCCCGTGTTGTCGGCACGGCACTTGCCCACCCCGGTGCAGCGGTGCACCGCCTGGCCGAAGTCGCCGCCGTCGTCGGCGTACGCGAGGGCGAGGTTCTTCCGCAGGCTCGCGTGGGTGCCGTAGCGCAGGTCCGCGGTCAGCGGGGCCGGGTCGACGATGACGCCCGGGTTGAGCACGCCGTCGGGGTCGAAGGCGTGCTTGACGCCCGCCATGAGCGCGAGCGCGGCGGGGGAGTACATCCGCGGCAGCAGCTCGCTGCGGGCCCGGCCGTCGCCGTGCTCGCCCGACAGCGAGCCGCCCAGCGAGGAGACCAGGTCGGCGGCGGCCTCGACGAACGAGCGGTAGCGCTCGGGCCCGTCGGGGGCGTCGAAGGCGAAGTCCATTCGCACGTGCACGCAGCCCTCGCCGAAGTGGCCGAAGGGCATCGCGGTCAGGCCGTGCGTGGCCAGCAGGTCGTCGAAGGCGGTGAGATAGGTGCCCAGCCGCTCCGGCGGCACGGCCGCGTCCTCCCAGCCCGCCCAGGCCGGCCGTCCCGACGGCGCCCGGCCGGCGAGCCCGGCGCCGTCCGCGCGGATCCGCCACAGCCGCTCCACGGCGACCGGGTCCTCGACGACGAGTGCGGAGACACCGAGACCGGCGTTCGCGAGCAGGTCCGCCTTGCGTCGTACGTCGTCGGGGTCCTCGCCGGACAGCTCGACGAACATCCACGCGTCGCCGGCCGGGAGGTCGGGGACGGCGGAGGGACCCCGGCGCTCGCGGATCACGTCGACGATGCGGCGGTCGATGCCCTCGCACGCCGACGGCTCGAAGACCAGCACCTCGGGCGTCGCGTGCCCGGCGGTGGGGAAGTCGGGGAAGCCGAGCACCACCAGCACCCGCGCCGGCGGGTTGCCGACCAGACGCACGGTCGCCTCGGTGAGCACCGCCAGGGTGCCCTCGGAGCCCACCAGCGCGCGGGTCAGGTCGAAGCGCTCGGGCAGCAGGTGCTCGACCGCGAAGCCCGACACGTGCCGGCCGAAGGTGCCGAACTCCGTGCGCGCCGTCGCGAGGTCCTTCGCGACCACCGCACGCACCCGGTCCACCACGTCGTTGCCCGGCGTCGTGCCGGGCCCGGTCACCAGCTCGGTGCCGTCCGCGAGCAGCGCCCGCAGGCCGACGGTGTTGTGCGAGGTCCGGCCGTAGGCCAGCGACCGCGCCCCGCACGCGTCGTTGCCGATCATCCCGCCGATGGTGCACCGGGTGCTCGTCGACGGGTCCGGGCCGAACCGCAGCCCGTACGGCGCCGCGGCCGCCTGCAGCGCCGCCTGCACCACACCCGGCTGGACCACCGCGGTGGCGGCGTCGGCGTCGACCGCCAGCACCTGGTTCAGGTGCCGGCTGAAGTCGAGCACGATGCCCGGGCCGATCGCGTTGCCCGCGACCGACGTACCGGCTCCCCGGGCGGTGACCGTCAGCCCCAGCTCCCGGGCCGCGGCCAGCGTCGCGCGCACGTCGTCGGTCGCGCGCGGGAAGACCACCGCCGCCGGCGGGACACGGTAGAGCGAGGCGTCGGAGGAGTACGCGGCGAGGACGGCCGCGTCGTCGCTGACGTCGGTTGCTCCGTGCCGCCGGATCTCAGGAGCGATACCGGGCACGGGGTGAAATCTATCGGGCGGGGGGTGTGGGCTGAGCGGCGCCCGCCACATGTAACTCCGTGTTGTTGTTCGAAATCGGCCCGAATCGGCCCCATTTCGAACAACAACACGGAGTTACATGTTCGCTGGCTAGGCTCCGCGACATGACTGAGGAGAGCCGGTTCACCGTCACCTACGACGCCTGGGTGGCCACGGTGGCCCTGGCGGGGCCGGACGGCAAGGCGGTCATGGACGAGCAGTTCTTCACCGAGCTGGCGACCACCTTCACCCGCCTCGACGAGGACCCGGAGGTACGGGCCATCGTGGTGACCGGCAGCGGTCCGCACTTCTCGTTCGGTCTCGACCTGGCGTCGGCGGCGGCCACCTTCGCCCCGCTGCGCACGGCCACCGACGCCGGTGCGCGCCAGCACCTGCTCGCCCTCATCCGGCGTTGGCAGGGTGCCCTCGACGCGGTCGCGAACGTCCGCAAGCCGACGGTCGCGGCGGTCACCGGCTGGTGCATCGGCGGCGGTGTCGATCTCGCCGTGGCGTGCGACGTGCGGGTCGCATCGGCGGACGCGCAGTTCAGCGTGCGGGAGGCGAAGGTCGGCATCGTGGCCGACCTCGGCAGCCTGCAGCGCCTCGTCGGGGTGGTCGGCGACGGCCACCTGCGCGAGCTGGCCCTCACCGGCGACGACATCGACGCCGCCCGCGCCGCGGCGATCGGCCTGGTCAACGCCGTGCACGACGACGCCGAGTCCGCCCGTACGGCGGCCGGCGAGCTCGCCGCCCGGATGGCGGCCAACTCGCCGCTGGTCCTGCGCGGCATCAAGGACGTCCTCGACGCCGAGCGGGGTCCCCGGGTCGAGGCGGGCCTGCGCTACACGGCGGTGTGGAACGCCGCCTTCCTGCTCAGCGACGACCTCGACGAGGCGATGACGTCGTTCGTGGAGCGCCGCCCGCCGGAGTTCACCGGTCGGTGAGGTCGCGCTTGGCGCGGGTGATCGCGGCGACCTCGCGGCCGTAGCGGATCGGCACCGCACCCAGCGCCAGCGCCCGCTGCCGCATCGGCTCGCGCAGGTCGAAGTGCTCGGTGGGGGTGCCCTCGTTCTGGATCCAGCGCGGGTCGACGCCCAGCCGCTCCGCGAAGGCGAGCAGCTCACGCTGCCCGGCCTCCCCGGGCAGGTCGGAGAGCAGGTGGGACCAGATCCCCTCGACGGGGCCGACCCGGGCGGGGCGTTGCATGTCGTCCACGTAGATCGTCACGGGTCCTCCGGGGTGAGCAGCTCGAGCCCGGAGACCAGCCAGGCGCCGTCGACCCGGTCGAGGGTGACGCGGAGGCGGTGCTCGAGCGTCGTCTCCTCGTGGTCGTCGGCATCGTTGGCGACCGTGCCGGTCGTCGCGATGACGCTCACCGCGTGGTCCTCGGCCAGCTCCTCGATCCCCGCGGCGACCACCCGGCCGGTGAGAATCGACCCGGCCTCGGTGGTCGTACGACGCAGGCCGGCCAGGTTGTCGGCGTACTCCGTGCGGAAGGCGCCGGTCGTCAGCGCCAGCACGGCCTCGGTGTCGGCCTCGACGGTGCGGTGGTCGAGGTTGGTGAAGGCCTGTGCGAAGGCGCTCGCGGCGCGCAGCACGCCGGCCCGTTCGGGGTCGGGCTCGCCGGGGTCGTCGCCGAGGCTGGAGCCCATCAGCAGGTTCGCCACCAGCCAGGTGCCGTCCACCCGCTCCAGGCTGAGCACCACCGACTGGAGGGTGTTCGTGGGCGCACCGTCGCCGCGGGTGGCCACCTGGAGGGTGAAGGCCAGTACCTGCGCGCGGTCCTCGTCGATGCCGACCAGGCCGGCGCCGCGGGCCGAGGCGACGACGGTGTACCTCTGTGCGACGGCCTGGGCCCGGACCACCCCGACCGAGGCGGTGTAGCGCCGGGCCTGCTCGGGCGCCATCAGGGCCTTCGCCGCCGCGACGTCGGCGTCGAAGGTGCGCCACGTGTAGCCCAGGATCGCCGGCACCGCGTTCCGGGCTGCGGCGAGGGCGCCGGAGCGGTCGAGCTCGGGCGCGCCGGTCGTGGCGCTGGTCGGCGACTCCTCCGCGGACGTCTCGCTCGCGTCCTCACGCAGGACGAGGACGGTCGCGGTCGCCGTCACGGCGAGGAGCAGGAGCAGCACCACGCCGGCCACGACGGCGACGACGGGGCCCCGGGAGCGCCGTACCGGTGGTGGGTACGACGGCGGGGGAGGCGGCGGGGGCCCGGGCATGCGCCCAGGATGCCCCATCGCAGGGGCCGAGACGACGACCGCCGGCGCCCCCTCATACGGGGCGCCGGCGGTCGGGGAGAGGGCAGGCGGGTCAGCGCACCCGGCCGTAGAAGACCGACGAGGTCCAGATCCGCTCCTTGGCGACCGGGTGGCCCGGGCGCGAGGCGTGCCAGATCTTGTGGTGCCCGGCGTAGATGCCGACGTGGTAGACGCGGCCGCCGTTGTGGAAGAACACCAGGTCGCCGCGGCGCGGGTGGCGCACCCGGCGCACCGCACCAGCCTGTGCGCGGGAGGTGCGGGGCAGGCGCTTGCCGAGCCGGCCGTACACCCACTGGGTCAGGCCGGAGCAGTCGAACGCGCGGGGGCCGTTGGCGCCGTAGCGGTAGGGGCTGCCGGCGCGGCTGCGCGCCTTGGCGACGGCCCGGTTGCCGAGGCGCACGCGCTGGGCGCGGCGCTCGGCCCGCGCCTCGGCACGGCGCTGGGCGGCCGTCGGGGTCTGGGTGGGCGTCTCGGCGCCGGTGCTGACGCTGCTGACCGGGGCGACGACGGTCGCCTGCGACGGCGTGGCCGGCGCGGTCAGGAACACGGTCGTGGTGACCGGGACGACGAGCAGGCGCGCGGCAGCGCGCAGGAAGGTGGTGGACATCGGAGTCTCTCCGCAGCGACGCCTGCGAAAGGTGACCTGTCGGGCTAGGGCTGCTGGTGCCCTGGACGAGTCCTTCGCCCCGAGCCGTCCGCACGTGCGGCCGGCGTACTGCTGGTTCTCCCGCGCCCGCGACTACCTCATCGTCGATCGATGTCGCTCCACGTCGTCGCGGGCCTCGGCGCGCGTGGGCGGCCCTCCCGGGTTCGGGAAGGTCTGACCGGGAGATTCCACCTGCTTGCAAGAGCAAGCACAGTGGTCCGGGTCACCTTCGCGGCGTGGGCCTCCTCACGGTGCGGGCCCGTAACGCAGCGCCAGTCCCGCGACATGGGGCCGGCTCGCGAGGGCCGGTCAGAGGGGTGCGACCCCGTGCCGCCGGGGGGTCAGCGGCTGCATCATCCGGTGCCGTGGGAGGACGGGCAGCAGGTCGGCGAGCCAGCCCCGGGTCTCGCTCGGGCGGATCACCGCGTCGTACCCGAAGCCCTCCGCGCCCCGCACGGCGCCGAGCCGGTCGCGGAACTCCTCGGCCAGCTCGGCCCGACGGGTGTCCGGGTCGTCGGCGGCGGCCAGGTCGCGGCGGAACACCAGCTCGATGGCCGTCTCCACGGCCATCACCGCGGTCTCCGCGTGGGGCCAGGCCACGACGAGCTCGGGGTGGAAGGTGCGCCCGCCGGACATGATGACGTAGCCACCGCCGTACCCCTTGCGGGCGACGACGGTGAAGGTCGGCACGGTCGCGGAGCCGAGCTCCAGGGACAGGCGGGCGCTGGAGCGGGCGAGGCCGGAGCGCTCCGCGTCGGCGCCGACGGCGAGGCCCGGCAGGTCGATCAGCACCAGGACCGGGATGCCGAAGGCGTCGCACAGCGACACCAGGCGGGCGGCCTTGTCCGCCGCCGCCGCGTCGAGCATCCCGGCCTTGGCCAGCGGCTGGTTCGCGATGATGCCCAGGGGCCGGCCCTCGACCCGCGCGAGCAGGGTCAGCAGGTTCGGGGCGTAGGCGGACTTCAGCTCCACCTCGCTGTCCTGGTCGACGATCCCCGCGACGACCTCCCCCATGTCGTACGCCGCGCGCAGGTTCGCCGGCACGGCCGTGTCGAGCGCGGCGGACGCGGCCGGCCGCGGGGCGGCGGCGACCTCGAGCGGGAGCGGCGCCTCGGCGTTGGAGGGCAGCAGGTCGAGGTACCACCGCAGTGCGTCGAGGGCCTCCTCCTCGGTGTCCACGGCGAGGTCGATGGTGCCGAACGACGCCTGCGCGTCGGCGCCGTTCAGCGCCTCGGGATCGGTCGCCTCGCCGGTCGCCGCGCGGACCAGGGCGGGAGGCGCCATCCCGACCGACGCCGTGCCGCGGACCGCGACGACGTAGTCGCACAGCGACGCGGAGAGCGTGGGCTGGCCGTAGCCGGGGCCGAGGATGGCGGCGACCATCGGCACCCACCCGCTGAGCCGGGTCTGCATCTCCTGGATGTCGAAGCCGCCGGCGAAGTCGCGGGCGTCGAGGCCCTCGTGGATCCGGTGCCCGCCGCCGTCGAGCAGCAGCACCAGCGGGATGCCGCGGGTGGCGGCGATCTCGCAGCAGCGCCGGTGCTTCTCGTTGCCGATGAGCCCGTTGCTCCCGCCCGCGACGGTGTAGTCGGTCGCCGCGACGACGACCGGGCGCCCGTCGATGCGGGCGGTCCCGGTCACCACCGCGTCGGCGAGCAGGGGCAGGCCGTCGGGTCCGGGCTCCGCGGGACGGGCGAGGGCGCCGATCTCGCGGAAGCTCCCCTCGTCGACGAGCTGCGCGACCCGCTCCCGCGCGGTCTGCTTGCCGCGTGCGTGCTGGCGTCGCACCGCGTCGGTGCGGGCGGCGTCGCCGAGCGCCGCGGTCGCCGACTCGTGGGGGAGCGCGGTCATTCAGCTCTTGCTGACCCGGTCGTCGTACGCCGCCCGCCCGGCCTTGTCGATGTCGAGGAAGGTCTCGTAGGCGCCGAGCCGGCGGTTGAGGAAGTCGCGCACGCGACGGCCGACCACGCTCTGGGTGAAGGTGATCTGCCGCAGCGACCTCGGCAGGTAGACGTCCTTGTGCTTGTGCTCGATCGCCTCGGCGATGGCCTTCGCGACGTCCTCCGGCTCGACGTTCTTGAGGAGCTTGGTGCCCTTGGTGCCGGCGATCAGGTCGGTGTTGGTGAACGACGGCATGACGCAGGTGAAGTCGATGCCGCGGTCGGCGAACTCCAGGCGCGCGCCCTCGGTCAGCGCGATCACGCCGGCCTTGTGCGAGCAGTAGTAGAGACCGCCGGGGACAGCCGCCTTGCCGGCGACGGAGGCGACGTTGACGACGTGGCCGTGGCCCTGGGCGATGAGGGCAGGCAGGACGGCGCGCATCCCGAGGGTGGGCCCGAGCAGGTTGATCTCGGCGGCGCGGCGCACGGTCGTCTCGTCGATGTCGAGGAAGTGGCCGATCGGCATGACGCCGGCGTTGTTGATCAGGACGTCCAGGCCGCCCATCGCCTGCGTGGCGTCGTCGACGAAGCTGTCGAAGGACTCGCTGTCGGTGACGTCGAGCTGGTGGGCGGTGACGTCGCTGCCGATCGCGGTGGCCGCGTCCTTCGCGGCGTCGACGTCGATGTCGCCGATCGCCACCAGGGCGCCGCGCCGGTGCAGCTCCTCGGCGGTGGCCCGGCCGATGCCGCGGCCGGCCCCGGTGATGGCGATCCGCTGGCCGCTCAGGGTGCGGACTCGGGTCGGTGCGCTCATGGTCGTCTCCCAGGTTTTTAGGATGGAATCAGAAAAGATGCTCGCTGGCAAGTGATCTCTGGACGTGCAGCATAACTCAGGTTACGGTGCTTTGTGCCGCCCCACACAGCCCGGATTCTCATCCGGCTTCGAAAACCGGAGAGTGCGCCATGTATCCAGGAGTCCACGCCGCGACGCGTCCCGACCACCCCGCCGTCGTGATGACGGGGTCGGGCCGGACCATCACCTACGGCGAGCTGGAGGACCGGTCCGCCCGGCTCGCGAGTGCCCTGCACGCGCGCGGCCTGCGGCAGGGCGACGTCGTCGCGATGCTCACCGACAATGCCGCGGAGTGCTTCGAGATCTACTGGGCCTGCCTGCGCTCCGGGCTCTACGTCACGCCCGTCAACCGCAACCTGAACGCCGACGAGATCGCCTACATCGTGGCCGACAGTGGCGCGAAGGCACTCGTCGTCTCCGCCGCGGTGGCGGTGGCGGCCACCGTCCGCGAGCTCTCGCCGCAGGTGGAGCACGCCTTCGCCTTCGGCGGCGAGGTGGCCGGCTACGCGTCGTACGACGAGCTGCTCGCCGGGGCGGGGGAGCGGCTCGCCGACCAGCCCCGCGGCTCCGACATGATGTACTCCTCCGGCACCACCGGGCGCCCCAAGGGCGTCAAGCAGGCGATGCTGCCGATCCAGGTCGACCAGCCCGGCGACCCGATCACCGGGCTCCTCGGCGGAGCGTTCAAGGTCGGCCCGGACGACGTCTACCTCCAGCCGGCGCCGGTCTACCACGCCGCCCCGCTCAAGTGGAGCGGCGCGGTGCACGCGCTCGGCGGCACCGTGGTGATGATGGAGAAGTTCGACGCCGAGGGCGCCCTCGCCGCCATCGAGCGGTACGGCGTCACGACCGCCCAGTTCGTGCCGACGATGTTCGTGCGGATGCTCCAGCTCCCCGAGGAGGTGCGGGCGCGCTACCGCCACGACAGCCTGCGCCTCGCCGTGCACGCGGCGGCGCCCTGCCCGCCGGACGTGAAGCAGGCGATGATCGACTGGTGGGGACCGGTGGTCTTCGAGTACTACGGCTCCACCGAGCAGAACGGCATCACCTTCATCTCCTCGCCGGAGTGGCTGGCCAAGCGCGGTTCGGTCGGCAAGGCGATGATCGGCGTCGCGCACATCTGCGACGAGGACGGCGACGAGCTGCCTGCCGGCGAGGTGGGCACCGTGTACTTCGAGCGCGAGACCCGCCCGTTCGAGTACCACAACGACCCGGCGAAGACCGCCGAGGCGACCCACCCGCGGCACGACACGTGGACCGCGGTCGGCGACCTCGGCTACCTCGACGAGGACGGCTACCTCTTCCTCACCGACCGCAAGGCGTTCACGATCATCTCCGGCGGCGTGAACATCTACCCCGCCGAGGTGGAGGCCGTGCTCACCCTGCACCCCGACATCTACGACGTCGCGGTGATCGGCGTGCCCGACGACGAGATGGGCCAGCAGGTCAAGGCCGTCGTCCAGCTCAAGGACCCCTCCGCCGCCTCGGACGAGCTGGCGCAGCAGCTCATCGACTACACGCGGGAGCGGATCGCGCACTTCAAGGCGCCCCGCTCGGTGGACTTCATCGCCGAGATCCCGCGGCTCCCCACCGGCAAGCTCGTCAAGCGCGAGCTCGAGAAGCTCTACGTCCCGACAGGAGTCTGACCATGACGATGCTCGACAACGACACGGGGACCGCCGCCGAGGTGACCGTCCCCCGCACCTTCCACCGGGACAGCATCTCGGAGCTGTCCTTCTGGGCCCAGACGGCCGAGCAGCGCGAGGAGACCTTCCGCAGGCTGCGGGCCGAGGCGCCGATCAGCTGGCAGCCGATGATCGAGGGGGCGCTGGTGCCCTCCGAGCGTGACGGGGTCTGGGCCGTCACCACCCACGAGCTCGTCACCGAGGTCAGCAAGCACCCGGAGATCTTCTCCTCGGGCCAGGGGCACCAGATGGAGGACGTGCCGGAGGAGATCTACGAGGCGTCCAGCAGCTTCCTCGCGATGGACGCGCCGCGGCACCCGGTGATCCGCCGGCTGGTCAGCTCGGCGTTCACGCCGAAGCGGGTCAAGCTCATCGGCGACCAGATCAAGCGGCAGGCCCACGACATCGTGTCGGGTCTGCTCGCGGAGCCCGAGGGCGACTTCGTGCAGCAGGTCTCCAAGCGCCTGCCCATGTGGACGATCTACGAGATGATGGGCCTCGAGGACCCGGAGAAGCGCGACGAGGCGGCGCACCACGCCGACGGCATGGTGTCGTGGGCCGACGAGGAGGTGGCGGCCGGTCGCGAGCCCGGCGAGGTGCTCAACGAGGGTCTCGTGGGCATGCTGATGCTGGGCCTGGAGCTGATGGAGGAGCGCCGCGCGCACCCCAAGGACGACCTGATGACGGCCCTGGTCAACGCCGAGGTCGACGGCCGGCGGCTCACCGAGGACGAGATCGGTGCCTTCTTCGTGCTGCTCTCCGTCGCGGGCAACGACACGACCCGCAACTCGATCAGCCTCACCACCAGGGCGCTCCAGCAGTTCCCGGACCAGAAGGCGCTGCTCCTCGAGGACTTCGACGGCCGGATCGACACGGCCGTGGAGGAGTTCGTCCGGTGGGCGACGCCGGTGATGACCTTCCGTCGTACGGCGACCCGCGACACCGTCCTCGGTGGCGCGCAGATCCGCGAGGGTGACTGGATCGCGATGATCTACTCCTCGGCCAACCGCGACGAGAGGGTCTTCGCCGACCCGCACACCTTCGACGTGCTGCGCGACCCCAACCCCCACGTCGGCTTCGGCGGCGGCGGCCCGCACTTCTGCATGGGCAACTTCGTCGCCAAGATGCAGCTGCGCGCCCTCTTCGACGAGCTGCTGCACCGGGCGCCGAACCTCGAGCTCGGCGAGCCGGAGTACCTCGTCGGCAACTTCGTGCGTGCCGTCAAGCGGATGCCCTACACCCTGCGTTGAGCGAGGAGACCCCGATGACCACCACCTCCGCCGCGACCGGTGCCGACACCGGCCTCGACGACCTGATCGCCCGGTTGCGTGCCACCTTCGCGACCGGACGCACCCGCTCGTACGCGTGGCGCAAGGCCCAGCTGGAGGGCATCCTCCGGTTCCTCGACGAGCGCGAGTCCGACATCGCCGAGGCGCTGGCCGCCGACCTCGGCCGCAGCCCGTTCGAGGCCTGGTTCGGCGACGTCGCCCCGCCGAAGGGCGAGGCCGAGCTGGCCGTGAGGCAGCTGCGCCGGTGGATGCGCCCGCAGCGCCGCCGGGTGCCCCTGACCCAGCTGCCCGCGAGCGCGCGGGTCCAGTACGAGCCGCTCGGGGTGGCGCTCGTCATCGGCCCGTGGAACTACCCGGTCAACCTCTCGCTGGGGCCGATGGTCGCGGCCTTCGCCGCCGGCAACTGCGTGGTCCTCAAGCCCTCCGAGGTCGCCTCGGCGACCTCGCGGCTGATGGCCGAGGCGCTCCCGGACTACCTCGACAGGGACGCCTTCGCCGTCGTCGAGGGGGACGGTACGACGACCCAGGCCCTGCTCGCGCTGGGCTTCGATCACGCCTTCTTCACCGGCGGCACCGAGATCGGCCGCAAGATCATGGCCGGCGCCGCGCAGACCCTCACGCCGGTGATCCTCGAGCTCGGTGGCAAGAGCCCCGCGATCGTCGCCGCCGACGCGGACCTCGAGGTGGTCGCACGGCGGATCGCGTGGGTGAAGCTGATGAACTCGGGGCAGACCTGCATCGCACCGGACTACGTGCTCGCGCACGAGTCGGTCAAGGACGAGCTGGTGGCCAGGATCCGCGAGGCCATGGCGGCGTTCACCGCCGAGGAGGGCCCGAAGCGGATCGTCAACCGGCGCCAGTTCGACCGGCTCACCGGCTACCTCGAGGCGACCGGGGGCGTCGTGGTGGAGGGCGGCGTCGCGGACGCCGAGGCGCTCACGATCACCCCGACGATCCTGCTCGACCCGGACGTGGACGAGCCGGCGATGACCGAGGAGATCTTCGGGCCGATCCTCCCGGTGCGCGGGTTCACCGACGTGGACGAGGTGATCTCCTTCGTCAACGGCCGGCCCAAGCCGCTCGGTCTCTATGTCTTCAGCCGCGACCGTGCGGTCGCCGACCGGCTCGTGGAGCGGATCCCGGCCGGCGGCGCGGTGGTCAACCACTGCGCGATCCACTACCTGATCCCGAGCCTGCCCTTCGGCGGCGTCGGGGCGAGCGGGATGGGCGCCTACCACGGTGAGTGGGGCTTCCAGGCGCTCAGCCACCGCAAGTCCGTGGCGGTCAAGGGCTTCCGGCCGGACCCGGGGATCGTCTACCCGCCGTACGGCCCGAAGGCGCGGGCGTTGATGCGCAGGCTCTTCTGAGCCTGCGGGGAGCCGCCGCTCAGGCCTCGGCCTGGGCGGCGTCCAGGATGCCGCGCAGCGACCAGAGCAGGTGCTCGCGGCTGTGCTCGGCGGCGATCATCTCGAAGCCGATGAGCGTGCTCAGGCCCCACACGGTGTACTGCACGGCGCGCTCGGGGCCGACGATCTGGGTCATCGCCTCCAGGACCACCTGGTAGCGGCCCTCGTCCACCTGGCGCTGGACCACGGCGACCCGGCCGTCGACGCCGGCCCAGACCCGGATCGCGGCCTCGGTCTGGTGCTCCAGGTCGGCACTGGCCTCGGCGAGCAGCAGCAGCCGCTCGGCCGGGTCCTCGGTCTGGCGGACGATCTCGACGGTCTGCTGGGTGCGCTCGCTCAGCCAGTTGTCGAGGAGCGAGTCGGTGAAGTCCTGCCAGTTGTCGAACGAGTGGTAGAACGCCCCGGTGGTGACGCCGAGCCGCTTGCAGAGCGCGGCGAGCTTGAGGGCGCCGTAGCCCTGGCCGGCGAGGATCTCGCTGGCGCCGGCGAACCACGAGTCGCGCAGGGCCTCGTTGCGACGTACCTGGCGCTCGGTCATGGGCTGCTCCTCTGGTCGGCGGGTCCATCGTAGGGCGCCCACCGCCAGCGACTGCCACCGCCTTCCGTCATAACCTAACTTATGTTACGGTCGGACGTGTGACGGAGCGCACGTCGGTGCGCTCCCCGAGGACGAGGGGCCCGCCATGGCTTTCAAGGATGCTGACGAGGTCCGCCACTACATCGGCGGCGTGTTCCAGGCCGGCTTCGACGACCCGGAGCTGGGGCCGAAGATGGCCGCGACGGGCGTCGTGGTGAAGTTCGAGTTCTCCGAGCCCGACACCGACCTGGTCGTCGACATGAGCAAGCGGGAGATCGGCGACGGCACGGGCATGGCCGCGCCCAACGCGACGATGCGGATGACCGCCGAGCTCGGCAGTGCCTACTGGCAGGGCAAGGTGAACCTCCCGCTCTCGATGGCCCGCGGCAGGATCAAGGTCGACGGCAACGTCGCGACCCTGCTCAAGCTCGCGCCGCTGGGCAAGAAGCTCTTCCCGAAGTACGTCGCCACCCTCGAGGCCGACGGACGCCAGGACCTGGTCGTCGCCTGACCCGCCGATGCGATATTCTAATCCCGATTAGAACTTGAGCCCGGCGCAGCCGGCAGAGCGAGGAGGCGTCGGCATGGCCGGAGTCGAGGGACGCGTCGTCATCGTCACGGGAGCGGGAGGCGGCCTCGGCCGCGACTACGCACTCTTCCTGGCGAGCGTCGGTGCCCGGGTGGTCGTCAACGACCTCGGCGGCGCCCGCGACGGCAGCGGGGCCGGTACGACGATGGCCGACGCCGTCGTCGAGGAGATCCGGGCCGTCGGGGGCGAGGCGGTGGCGTCGTACGACAGCGTGGCGACCGAGGAGGGCGCCGGCGCCATCGTGGCGACCGCGGTCGACGCCTTCGGCGCCGTGCACGGGCTGGTCAACAACGCCGGCATCCTGCGCGACGGCTCCTTCGCGAAGATGGACACCGAGGCGTGGAAGCTGGTCCAGGCCGTCCACCTCGACGGCGGCTACTTCATGAGCAGGGCGGTCTGGCCGCACTTCCGCGAGCAGGGCTTCGGCCGGATCGTGATGGCGACCTCGACCAGCGGGCTGTTCGGCAACTTCGGCCAGGCCAACTACGGCGCCGCCAAGGCCGGGCTCGTCGGACTGCTCAACACCCTCGCCATCGAGGGCGCGCGGGCCGGCATCCAGGTCAACGCGATCGCGCCGATGGCCGCCACCCGGATGACCGCGGACATCGCGCCCCAGGAGCTGCTCGACAAGCTGCCTCCGTCATACGTCTCCCCGGTGGTCGCCTACCTGCTCACCGAGGAGTGCACGGACACCGGCACGGTGCTCGTGGCCGGCGGCGGGCAGGTCTACCGGGTCGCCCAGTTCCAGAACGAGGGCGCCGTCTTCAGCGAGCCGCCGTCGCTGCGGGAGGTCGCCGCGCGCTGGTCCGAGATCGTCGACCTCGGCGACGTGACGGTGGGCACCAACCCCGTCGGCTAGCGCTGCGATGATGCCTCCCATGGCGCTCACCATCGTCACCGGAGGAACCCGCGGGATCGGCGCGGCCGTCGCGCATCGGCTGGCCGCCGACGGGCACGACCTCGTCCTCGGCTACCGCAGCGACGACGCCGGTGCCCGGCGCACGGTCGACGCCGTCGAGCGGGCGGGCGTGCGCTGCACGGCGGTGCGCGGCGACGTGACGACCGACGCCGGGATCGAGGCGCTGTTCGCCGCCGCCGCGGAGCTCGGCACGCTGACCGGCGTGGTCAACAACGCCGGGGCGACCTACCGGTTCGCGCCGCTCGTCGACACCCCCGCCGAGGAGGTACGACGCACGATCGACGTCAACCTGACCGCGCCGGTCCTCGTCGCCCGGGCCGCGGTCGCCGCCCTCGACCGCGGCGGGGTCGTCGTCAACGTGACCTCGGGGGCCGCGACCCTCGGCTCACCGGGGGAGTACGTCCACTACGCGGCCGCCAAGGCCGGTCTCGACCTGCTGACCCGCGGGCTCGGGCTCGAGGTCGCCGAGCGCGGCATCCGCGTGGTGGCGGTCGCCCCGGGCCTGGTCGACACCGAGCTGCACGCCACGACCGGCGACCCGGGCCGGGTGGACCGGATGGCGCCGCAGATCCCGCTGGGCCGGGCCGGGCGCCCGGAGGAGGTCGCGGACGCGGTCGCCTGGTTGATGAGCGACGCGGCGTCGTACGTCACGGCGACGACGCTGCGGGTCGCCGGCGGGCGCTGAGCCTCAGGGCAGGCCGGTCACCGCGACGTCGATGTCCTCGCGCGTGGTGCGGAAGGCGTTCGCGGGGTGGTCGGGATCGGCGTGCCCGAGCGCGACGGCACACACGACCGACCGGTCCTCGGGGACGCCGAGCTGGTCGCGGACGACGTCGGCGTACATCGCGATCGCGGCCTGGGCGATGGCGCCCACGCCGAGCGCCTCGGCGGCGTTGAGGAGGTTGGCGACGTACCCGCCGCAGTCCATGACGCCGTAGGTGCCCAGCGCCTTCGGGGTGGTCACGACCGCGACGTGCGGAGCGCCGAAGAACCGGAAGTTCTCCAGCATCTGCCGCAACCGGCCCTCCTGGTCCTCGCGCGTCACGCCGACGGCGTCGTAGAGCGCGAAGCCACAGGCACGACGACGCTCCTGGTAGACGCCCTCGTAGCGCTCCGGGCCCGGGATGTCGGGGCTCTCCGGCGCGATGGGCACGTGCGCCAGCAGGCGCTCCGACAGCGCGGTCGTGTCCTGGCCGCTGAGCAGGTGGACCTGCCAGGCCTGGGAGTTGCACCACGACGCGGTGCGCTGCGCCAGGGTGAAGAGCCGCCGCAGGGTGGCCGGCTCGAGAGGGTCGGGCAGGAAGCCCCGACAGCTGTGGCGCGACGCGAGCAGGCCCTCGAGGGCGTCCGCGGCGTCGGTCGCGATGGTCTCGGTGCTCATGAGGCCTCCAGTGTCCCGGTGCGCGTGCCGCGCGCGGCGGCGGGGTAGGGGGCGACCCGGACGAACAGGGCCTCCGCCTCGACGTACGTCCTGCCTCCGCCGGACAGCCGCCCGTGCAGGAAGTGCTTGCGGCCCTCGACCCGCTGGGTGCGGACCTCGGCCCGCACCGGCTCGCCGACGGGCGTGAGGGCCCGGTAGCCGACATGGAGGTACGCCGTGCGGGCGATCCACCCGTCGGCGAGCTGGGTGCGGCCCATCAGGCCGTCGAGGGTCGTGGCGAGGTGGCCGCCGTGCACGGCGCCGCCCCCGCCGACGAACCACCGGCTGAAGCGCACCGTCGCGTCCAGGCGGCCCGGCGCCTCGGCGTGCACCTCGACGGCCGGGACCGCGGCGAGGCCGTGGTCGTCGGCGGCGTGGAGCTGGCCGTAGGGCGCCCGCGGCTCGGTGGCGGCGCGCTCGGCGAGCAGGGCCTGCCACCGGCCGAGGTCGGCGGTCAGCCGGCTCGTGAGGGCCGGGTCCGGCGAGGCTCCGGCGAGGGCGTCGAGGAAGCCGCGCAGCCGGGCGAGCAGCGCGACGTACGACGCCTCGTCGAAGTCCTCCGCCGGGTCGAGGAGCTCGAAGGGCCAGGACATCGGCCGGACCCGCTCAGCGGGCACCGGCGATGTCGCGGCCGATGATCTCCTTCATGATCTCGGTCGTGCCGCCGTAGATGGTCTGGATGCGGGTGTCGATGTAGGCCTTGCCGACGGGGTACTCGCGCATGAAGCCGTAGCCGCCGTGCAGCTGCAGGCAGCGGTCGACGACGCGCTTCATCAGCTCGCTGATGTACCACTTCCCCTTGGCGGCCTCGACGGGGGTGAGCGTCCCGGCGTTGAAGGCCAGGACCGAGGCGTCCATGTAGGCCTGGGCGACGTCCAGCTCGGTCTCCATCTCGGCGAGCTCGAACCGGCTGTTCTGGAAGTCGATGAGGCGCTTGCCGAAGGCCGTGCGCTCGCGGAGGTACGCGATCGTCTGGTCGAGGGTGGCGCGTGCGGTGGTGATCGACTGGTTCGAGACGCCGAGGCGCTCGCGGGGCAGGTGGCTCATCAGGTACTGCAGGCCCTGCCCCTCCTCGCCGAGCAGGTTCTCGGCAGGGACCCGGGCGTCGGTGAAGTAGAGCTCGGCGGTGTCCTGGGCGGGCAGGCCGATCTTGTCGAGCTTGCGGCCGCGCTCGAAGCCTGGCGTGGAGTCGGCCTCGACCATCAGCAGGCTGAACCCCTGGGACCCGCCCTCGGGGTCCGTGCGGACCGCGAGCACGATCAGGTCGGCCATGATCCCCGAGGAGATGAAGGTCTTCTGGCCGTTGACGACCCAGTGGTCGCCGTCGCGGCGGGCCGTCGTGCGGATCCCCTGGAGGTCGCTTCCGGTGCCGGGCTCGGTCATCGCGAGGGCACCGATCAGGTCGCCGGCGGCGAAGCCGGGGAGCCAGCGCTTCCTCTGCTCCGCGTCGGCCCGGCCGAGCAGGTAGGCCAGGAAGAGGTCGTCCTGGAGGCCGAGGGTGACCCCGAGCGAGATCGCGTTCGCCCGGGCGACCTCCTCGCCGACCACGAGCCGGTAGCGGTAGTCGTCGACGCCGCTGCCCCCGTGCTCCTCCGGCACCCGCAGGGCGTAGAGCCCCGCCTGCGCGGCGGCCTTGAAGACCTCGCGCGGGATCCACCGGTCGTCGTCCCACCGGTCCTTGTGCGGGACCACCTCGCGGGTGAGGAACTCCCGCACGGTCTCGCGGTAGGCCTCGTGGTCCTCGTCGTAGAGGGTGCGCTCCATCGTCGTACCGCTCTCAGAGCCGCTCGATGATCGTGACGTTGGCCTGGCCGCCGCCTTCGCACATCGTCTGCAGGCCGTAGCGGCCGCCCGTGCGCTCGAGCTCGTGGAGCAGGGAGACCATCAGCCGGGCGCCGGTGGCGCCGATCGGGTGGCCCAGCGCGATCGCGCCGCCGTTGGGGTTGACCTTGGCGGGGTCGGCGTTGAGCTCGTGGTTCCAGGCGAGGACGACGGGCGCGAACGCCTCGTTGATCTCGACCACGTCGATGTCGTCGATGGTGAGCCCGGCCTTCTTCAGCGCGTGCTGGGTGGCCGGGATCGGCGCGGAGAGCATCATCACCGGGTCGTCGCCGCGCACGGAGGCGTGGTGGATCCGGGCGCGCGGGGTCAGCCCGTGCTCCTCGACGGCGGCCTCGGAGGCGATCAGGAGAGCGGCGGAGGCGTCGGAGATCTGCGAGGCGACACCGGCCGTCAGGACGCCCCCGGGAACCAGGGTCTGCAGCTCGGCCATCTTCTCGCGGGTGGTGTCGCGGCGCGGGCCCTCGTCGGTCGTGACCCCGGCGTAGGGGCTGACCTCCTTGTCGAAGTAGCCAGCGTCGATCGCGGCGATCGCGCGCTGGTGGCTCTGGAAGGCCCACTCCTCGCAGTCCTCGCGGGTGAGCTTCCAGCGCGCGGCCATCATCTCGGCCCCACGGAACTGGGAGATCTCCTCGCCGGACCAGCGTGCCTGCCAGCCCTCGCAGCCCGTCCACGGGTCGACCGAGCCGAACGGCTCGCCGGCACCGAAGGCGGAGAGGATCGGGAACTGGCTCATCTTCTGCACCCCGCCCGCGATGACGAGGTCCTGCATGCCGCTCTTGACGCCCATCGCGGCGAAGGAGACGGCCTGCTGGGCGGAGCCGCACTGGCGGTCGATGGTCACGCCGGGCACGCTCTCGGGGAAGCCGGCCGCGAGGACCGCGGTGCGCGCGATGTCGCCGGCCTGGGCGCCGATGTTGTCGAGGCAGCCGAGCACGACGTCCTCGACGGCCGCCGGGTCGATCCCCGCCCGGGAGACCAGCTCGCGCAGCGAGTGCGCGGCGAGATCGGCGGGGTGGACGTCGGCGAAGCCGCCCTTGCGGCGCCCGCCGGGGGTGCGCACGGCTTCGACGATGTAGGCCTCGGGCATGGGTTCCTCCTGCGTTGACGTTCTTGAATCCAGACTATAATTTAGTTTCGATTCAAAATCTACGTGGAACGGATGGCCCAGGTGAAGGTGTACGACGGCATCGCCGAGCTCGCGCAGGCCGAGGGGGACGTCCTCGGGACCTCCGACTGGCTGCAGGTCGACCAGCAGCGGATCGACCGGTTCGCCGACGCCACCCGGGACCACCAGTGGATCCACGTCGACGCCGAGCGCGCGGCCGACGGCCCGTTCGGCGCGACGATCGCGCACGGCTTCCTGACCCTCTCGCTGCTGCCGCCGCTGCTCCACCAGCTCTACCGCGTGGACGGCGTGCGGATGGCCGTCAACTACGGGCTCGACCGGGTCCGCTTCATGGCGCCGGTGCGGGTCGGCAGCAGGATCCGCCTCACCGCGCGGGTCCTCGCCGTGGCCCCGCTCGACGGCGCCGTCCAGGCGACCATCGAGAGCGCCTTCGAGATCGACGGCTCCGAGAAGCCGGCCGCGGTCGTCCACTCCATCGTGCGGTACGTCGCATGAGCGGCCTGCTCGACGGGCGCACGGCCGTGGTCACCGGCGCCGCACAGGGCATCGGCCTGGCGATCGCGACGGTGCTGGCCGAGCACGGCGCCCGGGTCACCCTCGCCGACGTCGACGGGGACAGGGCGGTCGCTGCCGCGAACGGGATCGGGCCCGCCGCTCGAGGGGTCGCCTGCGACGTGACGTCCGAGGAGAGCGTGGCGGCCCTCGTGAGCGGCGCGGTCGGGGCGCACGGCGGTCTCGACGTCCTCGTCAACAACGCCGGCATCACCCGCGACGCCTCGCTCCGCAAGATGACCCTCGCCGACTTCCAGGCCGTCGTCACCGTCCACCTCCAGGGCACCTGGCTCGCGCTGCGCGCCGCCAGCGAGGTGATGCGCGAGGCGAAGCGGGGCAGCATCGTCAACATCTCCTCGATGTCCGGCAAGGTCGGCAACCCGGGGCAGACGAACTACAGCGCCGCCAAGGCCGGCATCGTCGGGATGACCAAGGCCGCGGCCAAGGAGCTCGCCCACCACGGCGTCCGCGTCAACGCGATCCAGCCCGGGCTCGTGCGCACCCCGATGACCGAGGCGATGACGCCCGAGGCCTACGCCGCGACCGAGGCGACGATCCCGATGCGCCGCGCGGGCGAGCCCACCGAGATCGCCAACGTGGTCGCCTTCCTCGCCTCCGACCTGTCGAGCTACATGACCGGTTCGGTGCTCGAGGTCTCCGGCGGGAGGGGGATGTGAGCGCCGGGGACGCTCCGGTCCGGGTGCGGAGCCTCGACGGCGTCGCCACGATCACCCTGGACCGGCCGGGGGCGATGAACGCCGTGACCACCGCGCTCGCGGTCGCCCTGGAGCAGGCGCTGCGCGCCGTGGCCGACGACGCCGAGACGCGGGTCGTCGTCCTGCGGGGCGCGGGGGGCAACTTCTGCGCCGGCGGGGACTTCGAGGAGGTGCAGCGGCTGCGCACCGAGGGTCCCGACGCGCTGCGCACCCTGTTCGAGGCGTTCCGGTCGGCCTGCGCCGCCGTCGGCGAGATCCCGCAGCCGGTGGTCGCGGCCGTCGAGGGCGTCGCCGCGGCCGGCGGCTTCGAGCTGATGCAGGCCTGCGACGTGGTGCTGGTGCGCCACGACGCACGGCTCTCCGACAACCACGTGAACGTCGGGATGGTGCCCGGTGGCGGCGGGTCCCAGCGGCTTCCCCGCATCGTCGGGCGCCAGCGCGCGCTCGGCCTTCTGCTGTCCGGCGACCGGCTCGCCGGGGCGGAAGCGGTCGCCTGGGGACTGGCCTACCGCAGCCTCGACGCCGAGTCCTTCGAGCGCGAGGTCGACGCCTTCGCGACGCGGCTCGCGGGACGTCGTACCGACGCGGTGCAGGGGATCAAGCGGCTGGTCCGCGACGGCCTCGCCGGCGGCCTGGAGCACGGCCTGGACCTGGAGACGGACACCGTCGTCGCGCACATCGCCGGCGACGCGGGTGGAGCGAGCGTGTCGGCCTTCGCCGGCCGGAAGGAGAGCTCATGAGCGCGCTGGTGACCGAGGGGCCGGTGCTCCTCGACATCGCCGACGGGATCGCCCGGATCCGGCTGAACCGGCCGGACGCGGCCAACGCGGTCGACGCCGACCTGCTGCGGGTGCTGCACGAGGTGGTGCTGCGCTGCCACGCCGACCCGACCGTGCGCGTGGTCGTGCTCAGCGGCGAGGGCCGCAACTTCTGCGCGGGCGGGGACGTCAAGACCTTCGCCGCCAAGGGCGAGGAGCTGCCGGACTACCTGCGGGAGGCGACCGCCTGGCTGCAGCTCGCGACGGCCGCCCTGATCCAGCTCAAGGCGCCGGTCATCGCCCAGGTGCAGGGCTTCGCCGCCGGGGGAGCGGGCTTCGGGTTCGTGTGTGCCGCCGACCTGGTGGTGGCCGGCGAGGGTGCGAGGCTCTTCTCCGGTGCGGTCCGGGTGGGCATGGCCCCCGACGCCGGTACGACGGTCACCCTCTCCCGCATCGTCGGGCTGCGCCGGGCGCTGGACCTCCTGCTCACCAACCCGACGCTGTCGGCGGCGGAGGCGCTGGACCTCGGGATCGTGAGCCGGGTCGTGCCCGACGTCGACCTCGCGGCCACCGTCGACGCGCTCGCCGCCGACCTCGCGGCGATGCCGCCCCTGGGGCTGGCCGCGACGAAGCGGCTGGTCTGGGACGGCCTCGGGTCGACGGTGGCCGAGCGGCTGCCGGAGGAGGCGCGGGTCGTCTCCGAGCTGTCCGGGACCGCCGACAGCCGCGAGGCCCTCGCCGCCGTCATCGAGCGCCGGGCCGGCGTGTACGAGGGCCGCTGAGGTGACCGTCCGCGTCGAGGACCGCGGTGCGGTCCGGGTCGTCACGCTGGACCGCCCGCACGTGAAGAACGCCATCGACCTGCCGCTGCGGCGCGCGCTCGCGGAGGCGGTCGAGGCAGCCGACGCCGAGCCGGCCGTGCGGGCGGTGGTGCTGACCGGCGCCGGGGGCGCGTTCTGCTCCGGCGGCGACATCGCGACGATGCGTCGGGCCCCGCGCCACGAGACGACCGCGCGCGCCCAGGCCGCCCAGCGCGTCGTCCGCGCCCTCTGGCACACGCCGAAGCCGGTCGTCGCGGCCGTGGAGGGACCGGCCTTCGGCGCCGGCGCGGCCCTCGCGCTGGCCTGCGACCGGGTGGTCTCCGCAGCGGATGCCACCTTCGCCACGACGTTCACCGGAGTCGGACTCGCCGGTGACATGGGGATCTTCGCCTCGCTGCCGGCTCGGGTCGGCGCCGCGCGGGCCCGGCAGATGCTGATGCTCGGGACGCGGTTGAGCGGGGCGGAGGCAGGGTCCATCGGCCTCGTCGACCGCGTGGTCGACCCGGGGGACGCCCTCGCGGCGGCCCTCGAGGACGCCGCCAGGCTGGCGGCCGGGCCACCCCTCGCCCTCGGCGTGATCAAGCAGATGCTCTCCGGCGAGCCGCGTCATCCGCTCGCCGTGCTCGACCTCGAGGTCCGCAACCAGACGATGCTCTGGGACAGCGACGACTTCGCCGAGGGTGTGTCCGCCTTTGCCGAGAAGCGTCGCCCCGTCTTCGGGGCAGCGCACCCCAGGAGAGCTGAATGAGCGTGACCGATGCCGTCCTCACCGAGTCGTACCTGCCGGCCGACACCTCCGTCGACCTCGTCGACCTGACCGTCCCCGCCCTGCTCGCCGCCCGGGCGGCCGAGCACCCCGACCGCACCGCGCTCGTCGGCACCCGCCACGGCGACGGCGCCGAGGTGCGGCTCACCTACGCCGCGCTGCTCGACGAGGCGCAGCGGGTCGCGACCGCGCTGCGCCGGGTGGCCCGGCCCGGCGACCCGGTCGCGCTGTGGGCGCCCAACGTCGTGGAGTGGGTGGTGGTCCAGCACGGTGCCGCGCTCGCCGGCGTGGTGCTGGTCGCCCTCAACCCGGTGCTGCGCCGGCCCGAGCTGGAGTACGCCCTCGACCACTCCCGTGCGGTCGTCCTCCTGCACGCCGACCGCAGCCGGGAGCACGACCTGGCCGCCGTCGCGACCGCGGTGGCCGCCGACCGCCCGCACCTGCGGCTCATCAGCCTCTCCGACCGCGCCGCCTGGATGGCCGACGAGCCGGACCCGGTGGTCGTGGCGGAGGCGCCGGTGGACCCCGAGCTGCCGGTCATGCTGCAGTACACCTCCGGCACGACGGGCAACCCCAAGGGCGTGCTGCTCCGGCACCGCTCGCTGGTCAACGTGGCCCGCCTGACGATGGAGTACGTCGAGGTGCCGGCCGGCGCCGTCACGGTGAACCCGCTGCCGATGTTCCACACCGCCGCCTGCGTGATCGGCACCCTCGGACCGCTCTGGCTGGGAGGCACCGAGGTGCTCGTCGAGCAGTTCGTGCCCGGACCGGTGCTGGAGACGATGCGCCGCGAACGGGTGGAGGTGCTCTTCTTCGTGCCCGCCGTGCTCGGCGCGCTGCTGGAGGCGCAGCGCCAGTCCGAGGAGCCGCCGCCCCGGTTGGAGGTGGCGCTGGGCGGGGCCGCCAACGTCCCGGCCGCGATGATCGAGGCCACCGAGCAGGTCTTCGGGGCGAAGGTCACCAACGTGTTCGGCCAGACCGAGCTGGCGCCGGTCCTGACGGCGACCCGGCCCGGCGACACCCGTGCCGACAAGCTGCACACCGTGGGGCACCCCCTGCCGCAGGTGGACGTGAAGATCGTCGACCCCGTCAGCGGTGCGGTCGTGCCGATCGGTCAGCCCGGCGAGATCTGCGCGCGCGGCTACCAGCAGATGGTGGAGTACCTCCACGACCCGCGGGCCACCGCGGCCACCGTCGACGCTGACGGCTTCGTGCACATGGGCGACCTCGGCGCGATGGACGAGCGGGGCTACATCGCGCTCACCGGTCGCCTGAAGGAGATCATCATCCGCGGTGGCGAGAACATCGCGCCCGCGGGCGTCGAGTCGTGCCTTGCCGAGCACCCGGCCGTGGTCGACGCGACCGTCTTCGGCCTCCCGGACGAGCGGATGGGCGAGGTGGTGGCCGCCGCGCTGCACCTGCGCGCGGACGTGCCGCTGGAGGAGCTCGTCACGCACTGCCGGGAGCGGCTGTCGCCGTACAAGGTGCCGAGCCGGTGGTTCCTGGCCGGCGAGCTGCCGGCGACCCCGACCGGCAAGGTCCAGAAGTTCAAGCTGGCCGAGCTCGTCGGCACCCCGGCATTGCGCGAGATCAGCGCATAATCTAATCTCGATTAAAAGAAGGGAGGGTGACGTGAAGACGATCGACGAGCGCCGTGCTGCACTGCAGGACTGCTTCCGCACGTGGGCCCCGCGCACCCTGGACGGCTGGCTCGACCACTGCGCCGAGCAGTACCCCGAGCGAGAGCTCGTGGTCACGGACGAGCGGGTCCTGACCTACGCGGACGTGGCTGCCGAGTCGCGCCGCCTCGCCGACGGCCTCGCGGCACTGGGCGTGCGGCGCGGCGACCGGGTCGGCCTGCTCATGGCGAACCACCCCGAGTTCGTCACCCTGAAGCTCGCCATCGCGCGTGCCGGCGCGGTGGCCATCCCGTTCAACTTCCTCTACCGCACCGACGAGCTGCGCTACGTGCTCGCCCAGTCCGACTGCCGGGTGCTCGTCACGAACGCCGGCTTCCAGAACCTGGACCACGCCGGGATGCTCGACGAGATCGTGCCCGGCTGGGACGCCCCCGGCTTCGCCGACCGGGCGCCCGCCGGCGACGGTGCACCCGACGGGCTGCGGCACGTCGTCCTCGTCGAGCGCGACGGCGACGCGCCCCGGCCCGGCGCGTTCACCGGCCAGGCGCTCGCCGGCCTCGGCGCCGCCAACCCCGGAGCGTCCGACGATGCCGGGCACACGCCCGACGACGTCGCCGACCTCCTCTACACCTCCGGCAGCACCGGCTCTCCCAAGGGCGTGCAGGTCACCCACGACGCGGTGCTCCGCACGGCCTTCGCCTCCGCACTGACCCGCGCCTACGAGGACGGACGCCGGATCCTCTTCTCGCTGCCCTGCTACCACATGTTCGGCTACGTCGAGGGCCTGCTCTCGGCGACGTACGTCGGCGGTGCGGTCATCATGCTGCCGTCCTTCAGCGCCGAGGCCTACCTCACCGCGGTCGAGAAGCACCGTGCCACGGACATGCTCTGCGTGCCCACGATGGCGGTCGCCCTCGTCGAGAGCCCGCTGCGCCACGAGACCGACCTGTCCAGCCTGACCGCCATCCTCTGCGGCTCCGCGCCGGCCCCGGTGTGGCTGTGGGAGCAGGTCGAGCGCGACTTCGGCGTCAGTGAGATCGTCACCGGCTACGGCATGACCGAGTGCGGCGGCGCGATGACGCTGACCCTTCCCGAGGACGACCTCGTGCTCACCTCGACCACGGTCGGCCGGCCCAAGCTCGCGGGCTCCGCCGGCGTCGGGCCGCAGCAGACGCTCTGCGTCTACCGCACCGTCGACCCGGCGACGGGCGAGGTGCTGCCCGAGGGCGCGGTCGGCGAGCTGACCTCGTCCGGCCCGACCACGATGCTCGGCTACTTCGCCAAGCCCGAGGAGAGCGCCGCCGCGCTGCACGTCGACGGGTCCGGCGCCACGTGGCTGCACTCCGGCGACCTCGGCCGGGTGCGGGAGGACGGCTACCTCGTCCTCACCGGCCGCAGCAAGGAGGTCTACAAGTCCGGCGGTGAGCTGGTCATGCCCAAGGAGGTCGAGGAGGTGCTCGCCGCGCACCCCGGCATCAGCCAGGTGTACGCCGTGGGCGTCGTCGACGACCGGTGGGGCGAGATCGGCTGCGCCGTCGTCGTACGGGCGCCCGGTCCGGAGGGCGACACCCTCACCGCGGAGGACGTGGTCACCCACGCCAAGGCCCACCTCGCGCGCTTCAAGGTCCCCAAGCGGGTCGAGTTCCTCGATGCCGCGCAGCTGCCCACGACCGCGACCGGCAAGGTCCAGAAGTTCCGGCTCGTCGAGCTCATCGCCGACAACCCCAGCCAGGGAGGCACCCCATGACCGCAGTGGTCCCGTCCGCGTCCGAGGTCGAGGAGGCAGGCAGCCGCTACGACCGGCTGATCCAGCCGGCCCGCGTCCACGGCTCGCTCTACACCGACCCGTCGATCTACGCCGAGGAGCTGCGCAGGATCTGGCACCGGACCTGGGTTTTCGTCGGCCACGAGAGCGAGGTGCCGCAGCCCAACGACTACGTGCGCAAGCAGCTCGCCGACCAGGACGTGGTCATGACCCGCGACAAGGACGGCGCGGTGCACCTGCTGATCAACCGCTGCGCCCACCGCGGGCTCCAGGTCTGCGACGACAGGGCGGGCAACTCCAGCTCCTTCCGCTGCCCGTACCACGGGTGGACCTACCGCAACACCGGCGAGCTGCTCGGCTACCCCTACAACAAGGGCTACGGCGGCAAGAACCAGCTGCCGCTGGGCATGGGCAAGGTCGCCCGGGTCGCGTCGTACCAGGGCTTCGTGTTCGGCAGCCTCGCCGAGGAGGGCCCCACGCTCGAGGAGCACCTCGGCGCGGCCAAGGGCGAGATCGACCGCCTGGTCGCGCTGTCGCCGGAGGGCAGGGTGGCCCTGGACGCCGGCTGGCTGCGCCACCGGACCAAGGCGAACTGGAAGTTCCTCGCCGAGAACGAGACCGACGGCTACCACCCCCAGTTCGTGCACGGCTCGATCTTCGGCGTGACCGGGTCGCCGATCGGCGCGCTCTACAGCGACAACTCCACGGCCGTCACCCGCAACCTCGGCGACGGGCACAGCGAGAACGACCTGCGCCCGGAGTTCCGCGAGTTCGCCGAGCCGATGCGCTGGTTCGGCACCACGCCCGACCGGGTGCCCGGCTACGTCGCGGCCATGGAGCAGGCCTACGGCGAGGACGCGCGACGCCGGATGATCGAGGGCGCGCCCCACGTGATGATCTTCCCGAACCTGTTCATCGCCGAGATCCAGGTCTTCAACATCCAGCCCGTCGGGGTCGGGGAGTGCGTGCAGTACTCCACCGCCGTCCAGCTCGCCGGCGGCCACGAGCTCAACCAGCGGATGGTCTCGCAGTCGATCGGCTCGGTCGGGCCGGCGGGCATGCTGCTCGCCGACGACACCGAGATGTACGAGCGCAACCAGCGCGGGGTCGCCATGGCGGATCCGGAGTGGCTCGACGTACGACGCGGGCTGGTCCGCGAGAGCGTCGACGAGAACGGCTTCACCATCGGCGCCGCGACCGACGAGACCGGCATGCGCGGGTTCTGGAACCACTACAAGTCGCTGATGACGGCGCCGGACGAAGGAGCAGAGGAGTGATGGGCGTGGACCTGACCGCGCTGCCGCCGCGACCGGACACCGCCGGGGAGCTGCTCGCCGTCCCGCACGGGTGGGAGGTGCGGGAGGTGGAGCAGTTCCTCTACAAGGAGGCCCGGCTGGCCGACGAGAACGACTACGACGGGTGGGAGGCGCTGTGGACCGACGACGCGCTCTACTGGGTGCCCGTCGACGGTGAGGGCGACCACCCGCGCGCGACCGTGTCGATCATCTTCGACAACCGCAGCCGCATCTCCACGCGGATGAAGCAGGTGCGTACCGGCAAGCGCTACGCCCAGGCTCCGCCGTCGAACCTGCGTCGCATCGTCGGCAACGTCGAGCTGATCGGCGGCCGGGAGAGCGCCGGCGGGGACGTGGACCTCGAGGTCGGAGCCAACTTCCTCGCCTTCGAGTCGCGGGCCCGGGGCAACACCTTGTGGGGCGGGCGCACGACGTACCGGCTGCGGAAGGTCGAGGGGGAGATCCGCCTCGTCTACAAGAAGGTCGTGCTCGCCGACAACGAGCGCGCCCTGCCGACGCTCGGCTTCCTGATCTGATGGCCGGGCACGAGGAGGGCCCGCGCCACGAGGTCCGGCTGGAGGAGGGGGAGGCCGATGTCGAGGTGTCGCAGGGCCGGGTCGTGGAGAGCGAGTTCGCGTCGGTCGCGGTGCGCCTGGACCGCGACGGCAACTCGGTGCGCCTGCGGGTGGAGGACCTGCGCACCGGTCGCGTGCGCCACCTCGACGCGCTCGAGCTGGAGACGATCGTGTGGTTGGGCGAGGGGCACCTGACCCAGCTCCTCGACCCCTCGCACGAGCGGTGGCGCGGGTGACGACGATCGACCTGGCGCAGCACGTCCGGCCCGGTGACACGATCACCTGGGGCCAGGCCAGTGCCGAGCCGACGACCCTCGTCGAGGCGCTGGTCGCGCAGGCGGACGCGATCGGCGACCTGCGCTGCTTCGTCGGCATCCCGGCCGCGAGCGCGCTCACCGTGGACACCGTGCCGGACGGCCTCGCCGTGCACTCCTACTGCGGCGCCGGCACCAACGCCGCGCTGCACGCCGCCGACCGGCTCGACATCTGGCCGGTGCACTACTCCACGCTGCCCGGGCTGCTGTCCGGTGGCGCCCTGCACGCCGACGTCGTGCTGGTCCAGGTCTCCCCGCCCGACGAGCGCGGCCGGCACAGCCTCGGCCTGGGCGACGACTACTTCTCCGCCGCGATCGACACCGCCCGGGTGGTGATCGCGGAGGTCAACGACCAGGTGCCGTTCACCCTCGGTGCCCGCACCCTCACCGCGGACCGGATCACCGCGGCCGTCCACGTCTCCCGCACGCCCGGTCAGGTGCCCACGCCGTCGGTCGGCGAGGACGCCCGTGCCGTCGCCCGCCGGGTCGCGGAGCTGGTGCCCGACGGCGCGACGCTGCAGTTCGGCATCGGCGCGCTGCCCGAGGCGGTGCTCGCCGAGCTGTTCGGCCACCGGGACCTCGGCATCCACTCGGGGATCGTCAACGACACCGCGATGCGCCTCGTCGAGGCGGGCGTCGCCAACGGGTCCCGCAAGAGCCTGGACACGGGCGTCGCCGTCGCCGGGCTCCTCGGCGGCACCACCGAGCTGTTCCGCTGGGCCCACCGCAACCCCGCCGTGGAGCTGCGCGCCACGGCGTACACCCACGACCCGGCGGTGCTCGCGGCGTCGTACCGGCTGGTGGCGGTGAACGCCGCCATCGAGGTCGACCTGACCGGCCAGGTGAACGCCGAGCTCGCCGGGGGCCGGTACGTCGGCGCGGTCGGCGGCGCCGTCGACTTCCTCCGCGGCGCGGCGCGGTCGGCGGGCGGCGTGCCGGTCGTGGCACTGCCTGCGACCGCCCGTGGCCGCACCGGTCCCGTGCAGCGCATCGTCGACCGTCTCTCCGGGCCGGTCTCGACGCCGCGCTCGGAGCAGATCGTCGTCGTCACCGAGCACGGCGTCGCGGACCTGCGCGGCGCCAGCCTGACCGAGCGGGTCGAGCGGATGATCGCCGTCGCCGACCCGGCCCACCGAGCCGAGCTGGACGCCCACGCGGAGCGCGTGCTGGCGTCCGCGTGAGGAGACCTCCCATGTCCCAGCCCCTGCGACGTGTCGCGATCGTCGGGCCGGTGCGCACCGCCGTCGGCGGCTTCGGCGGGACGCTGCGTCCCGTCCCCGCGGAGCAGCTCGCCGCCGAGGTGATCCGTGCGCTGGTCGCCCGCACCGGCGTGGATCCCGCGGCCATCGAGGACGTGGCCTTCGCCCAGTCCTACGCGAACTCGGAGGCCCCGTGCATCGGTCGCTGGGCCGCTCTCGCCGCGGACCTGCCGATCGAGGTGCCCGGCTTCCAGACCGACCGGCGCTGCGGAGGCGGGCTGCAGGCGGTCATCACGGCCGCGATGACCGTGCAGACCGGAGCCGCCGACGTGGTGGTCGCCGGCGGCGTGGAGTCGATGAGCAACATCGAGCACTACACGACGACCGCACGCTGGGGCTCGCGCTCGGGCAACCAGACGCTCTACGACCGGCTCGACCGCGGCCGCGAGCGCTCGCAGCCCGAGGAGCGCTTCGGCCGGATCAGCGGGATGATCGAGACCGCCGAGAACCTCGCCGCCCGGTTCGGCATCGGCCGTGACGAGGCCGACGCCTTCGCGGTGCGCAGCCACCAGCGGGCCGCCGCGGCCTGGGGGTCGGGAGCCTTCGCCGCCGAGGTCGTCCCGGTGACCGTCCCGCAGCGCCGCGGCGAGGACGTCGTCTTCGACCGCGACGAGGGCGTGCGCCCTGAATCCTCCGTCGAGACGCTGGGCGCACTGCGGACCCTCACTCCCGGCGGCACGGTGACCGCCGGCAACGCCGCCCAGCAGAACGACGCCGCGGCGGCATGCCTGGTCGTCGCCGAGGACCGGCTCGACGACCTCGGCCTCGAGCCGATCGCCTGGTTCGAGGGCTGGGCCGCCGCCGGGGTCGACCCCGCGGTCATGGGCATCGGCCCGGTGAGCGCCGTGCAGCGCCTCTTCGCCCGCACCGGTGTCGGCTTCGACGACCTCGACCTGATCGAGGTCAACGAGGCCTTCGCCGTACAGGTGCTCGCCGTCCTCCAGGGCTGGGGCGTGACGCTCGACGAGGTCGAGGACCGGCTCAACGTCAACGGCTCCGGCATCTCCCTCGGTCACCCCATCGGCGCCACGGGGGTGCGCATCCTCACCACGATGCTGCACGAGCTGGACCGCCGCCGGGGCGGCCTGGCCCTGGAGACGATGTGCATCGGCGGCGGGCAGGGCATCGCCGCGCTCTTCCGCGGGGTGGCGTCGTGATCGGCGTGCTGGGCTACGGCTCCTACCTCCCCGCCCACCGGCTCGGTCCGGACAGCGGCGTGCGCGGAGGCCGGGTGGTCGCCTCCTTCGACGAGGACGCCACCACCATGGCGGTCGAGGCGGCCCGCGGGCTGCCCGCCGCCGGCTCACTGTGGTGGGCGAGCACGTCGCCGCCGTACCTCGACAAGACGAATGCCGCCGCGGTCCACGCCGCGCTGCGGCTCCCGTCGTCCGCGCCCGCCGCCGACCTGGTCGGCTCGGCGCGCTCCACCTTCGCCGGCCTGCGCGCGGCGCTCGGGTCCGGCGGCCTCGTGGTCGCCGCCGACGTGCGGGTCGGCAAGCCCGGCTCGCTCGACGAGCGGGCTGGCGGCGACGGCGCCGCGGCCCTCCTGCTCGGGGAGGGCGAGCTGCTCGCCGAGGTGCTCGGTGTCGCCGGCGAGACGCGCGAGCTGCTCGACCGGTGGCGCGACCCGCAGCGGGTCACCGGGGAGCAGTGGGAGGAGCGCTTCGGCTTCGAGCAGTACGCCGGCCTGGTCCGCACCGTCGCCACCCGGCTGCTCGACGGGGCCGGTCTCGCCGAGGCCGACCACGTCGTCGTCACCAGCGGCAACGCGGGCGTCACCAAGCGGGCCGGTGCGCTCGTCAAGGGCGCCCTCTCCTCGACCGGGTCGCCGATCGGCTTCGCCGGTGCCGCCGACCCGCTGCTCGGCCTCGCCGCCGTGCTCGACGTCGCCGGACCGGGCGAGACGATCCTGGTGCTCTCCGCCGTCGACGGCTGCGACGGCCTGCTCCTGCGCACGACGTCGCTGCTGCCCCGGCGCCGGGCCGCCCGTCCGGTCGCCGCACAGCGTGCGGCCGGGCGCGAGGTCCCCTACCCGGCGTACCTGTCCTGGCGAGGGCTGCTCGACCGCGAGCTCCCGCGGCGACCGGAGCCGGACCGCCCGGCCGGCCCGCCGTCGTACCGCGCGGGGGAGTGGAAGTTCGGCTTCACCGGGTCCCGCTGCACCTCCTGCGGGTTCCTGCACCTCCCCCCGCTGCGGGTGTGCCGCGCGTGCGCCGCGGTGGACGCGATGGAGCCGGTCCCCGTCGCCGACCTGGCCGGCACCGTCGCCACCTCCACCATCGACCGGCTGGCCTACTCGCCGTCCCCGCCGGTCGTGGACGTGGTCGTCGACTTCGCCGGTGGCGGCCGCACGACGCTCGAGGTCGCGGACGCCGATCCGGCCGGCGTACCCGTGGGGACCGAGGTGCGCCTCGCCTTCCGGCGGCTCTTCACCGCGGGTGCCGTGCACAACTACTTCTGGAAGGCACGGGTGGACTGATGGCCAGCAAGGGGATCAAGGACGCCGTCGCGATCGTCGGCATGGGCTGCACCCGCTTCGGCGAGCGCTGGGAGTCCTCCACCGACGACCTGCTCCTCGAGGCGGTCGGCGAGGCGCTCGGGTCCGCCGGCGTCGAGCGCGACGACGTCGACGCCTACTGGCTCGGCACGCTCTCCTCCGGGCAGTCCGGGCTCGCCCTGAGCCGTCCGCTCGGGATCGACTACAAGCCGGTCACCCGCGTCGAGAACTACTGCGCCACCGGCTCGGAGTCCTTCCGCAACGCCTGCTACGCGGTGGCCTCCGGCGCCTACGACCGGGTGATGGCCGTGGGCGTCGAGAAGCTCAAGGACTCCGGCTTCTCCGGGCTTCTGCGCACCGACCCGCCCTCCGACGGCACCGCCGCGGAGCTCTCGCTCACCGCACCCGCGGCCTTCTCCCTGCTCGACCCGGCCTACACCGCGGCGTACGGCGTCGACCCGGCCGCCCTGCGGGAGGCGATGACCCACGTCGCGTGGAAGAACCACGTCAACGGCGCGCGCAACCCGAAGGCCCAGTTCCGCAAGGAGGTCTCCCGCGCGACCATCGACGCCGCGCCGCGGGTCGCCGGCCGGCTCGGCATCTTCGACTGCTCCGGGGTGTCCGACGGCGCCGCCGCCGCGCTGGTCGTGCGCGCGGAGGAGGCCTACGACTACACCGACCGGCCGGTCTTCGTGAAGGCGCTCTCCCTCGCGGCCGGGCCGATGCGCGGCGGCCTCGACCCGTCGTACGACTTCACGTCGTTCCCCGAGGTCGTCCACTCGGCCGCCGACGCCTACGCCCAGGCCGGCATCACCGACCCGCGCACCGAGATCTCGCTCGCCGAGGTCCACGACTGCTTCACGCCGACCGAGATCGTGCTCATGGAGGACCTCGGGTTCACCGACCGGGGCCAGGCCTGGAAGGACGTGCTCGCCGGGGAGTTCGACCTCGGCGGCCGGCTGCCCGTCAACGTCGACGGCGGGTTGAAGTCCTTCGGGCACCCGGTGGGCGCCTCCGGCCTGCGGATGCTCTACGAGGCCTGGCTGCAGCTGCGCGGCGACGCCGGCTCCCGGCAGCTCGCCGACCCGCGGCTCGCGCTGACGCACAACCTCGGTGGCCGTCCGGGCGGTTGCGTGTCGTTCGTGTCGGTCGTCGGGAGCGAGCGGGGGTGAAGGGGGTGAGGGGGCCGGCGAGCGGAGGCCGACGCCCCTCCCTCAGGTGAGCGGCCCTCACCCCCGCCGCCCTCACGTCCGCAGCGCGGCCGCGATCGCCTGCTCCACGTCGAGGTCCACCAGCGTCTGGATCGCCCGCACCGCCGTGACCTCCATCCGGTCGTCGGGCTGCATCCCGCCGGCGGCGAGGGTGAAGACGATCGCGATCCAGCCGTCGACGGTGAGCAGGCGATAGGTGTCCCAGGCCTCGGCGAAGGAGGGGACGTCGCTCCCCGCGCCGCTGTCGGCGAGGACCTGCAGGTAGCGCTCCAGCAGGCTCTTCTCCTCGGCGCGGCGGAGCTCGGTCGGCACCGAGTGCATGAGGAAGTAGGCGAAGTCGCGCAGGCCGTTCATGCGGTGGATGACCTGCCAGTCGTAGATCCCGGCCGTCCCGTCGGGGTTGCCGTAGGTGTTGCCGAGGTGGCAGTCGCCGTGGCACAGCGTCTGCGGCAACGCCTCCCAGACGCGGGTCAGGGCCGGCTGGTTCTGCACGTAGGTCTTCGTCAGCCGCCGCACCGGGTCGGGGACGACCCGGTCCTGGGCCATGAAGCGCTTCTCGCTCCAGGTGAAGAAGCGCCTCATGAAGGAGCCGCCGGGGCGGTGCGCGTAGGTCTGCAGCCACGCCAGGTCTCCCTGGAAGCGCGGGGACCTCCAGAACCGGCCGTGCAGGCTCGCGAGCAGCTCGACGACCCCCTCGACGTGCTCCTTCGGCGCCTCGTCGTCGGCGTCGTAGAAGGTGACCCCACCCTCGCGCAGCGCGAGGTCCTCGAAGGCCAGGACGTAGCGTCCTCCGGCGCCGGAGCGGGCGACGTACGGCGTGATGGTCAGGTCCGCCACCGACGGCTGGACCTGCTCGAAGAAGCGGGTCTCGTAGGTGTGGCAGCCGAAGCCCGAGACGATCACCCGGGAGGCGAGCTGGGTGGGCGTGCCCTTGGCGAAGGCACTCGCGGGGAGACCGGCGTCGCGGCCCGCGTCGTTCCACGTGAGGTGGATGCGCGCGCGGTCCGTGGTCCCTCGCGAGTCGATCTCGACGCGCAGGTCCTCGACGCGTGCTCCGGGGGTGCCGGGTGCGAGGGCGGCGGTGAACTCGTCGGCGTGCAGCGACCCGAGGCCGTAGCGGCTCTGGCCGGGGATCCACGGTGCGGCGCCGAGGGTGGCGTCACGGAGGGTGGCGAGGGTGGCGAGCAAGGGTGCCTCCTGGGAGTTTGTCGAATCCAGATTCGAAAACTAGCACGAAATTTACGGGCGTCAATTGTGAGTTCGGGACCTCGGTTCCGGTAGACAGGCGCTGTGGTCACCAAGGGAGAGCGCACGCGGCAGCGGATCCTCGACGTCGTGGTGCACCTGCTGGCGACGCGCTCGTTCGCCGACATCTCGATCGCGGAGATCACCCGCCGCGCCGAGGTCACCCGGCCGGCGTTCTACTTCCACTTCCCGACCAAGGGCGCGGCGGTGGCGGCCGTGCTCGAGGACCTGTTCGAGGAGTTCATCGGCGTCGCCGGGGCGTGGTACGAGCATCCCGACGCCGACCCCGCTGCCGGCGTGACGGAGGCGCTCGAGGCGACCGTCGCCCTCTGGCGCTCGCACGCCCGACTCATGGACGCCGTGGTGCGCGCGGCGGTGGCCGACGAGGAGGCCGGTCAGCTCGTCGCGGCGTGGGAGCAGCGCCTGGTCGAGCGCGCCACGGATCGGCTCCGTCGTGACATCGGCGCCGACCTCCCCGCGGCCGGTCCGTCGGTCGAGGCGCTGGCCGGGGTGCTCGTCGGCGCGACCTTCGACGCGATGCGCCGCGACGTGCGGCGCATCGTCGAGACGGGGGAGCCGGAGCCGGACGTGGCCCCGGCGCTGGCCTATGCCTGGCTGGGCGTGGTGAGCAGGTCGTCCGCGTCGCGCTGACCGGAGCGCAGCGCGCCCTCGGTGGCCGCGTGGGAGGTCCCGGGCGTCCGGCGGCTGGTCGACGGGACGTCGTACGTCGTGCCGCCCTGTCGGTGTTGCCGCGTAGCCGCTCCTTAATCTATATTCAAATAAGTTGATCGGCGACGAGAGGGCATGGACGTGGCAGGGCGTGGACCAGGGCAGCTCGTGGAGAGCCTGTACGACGCCCTGGCGGCCGGTGACCGCTCGGCGATCAGCGCCGCGCTCACCGAGGACTTCGTCGGTCGCCTGACGCCCGGGCTCCCGTTCGGCATCGGCGGCGAGCACGTCGGTGCCGAGGCGATGATCCGGGACGGCTGGTTCGCGATCGGTGAGCACTGGCGGGTGCGCGCCGACCCGGAGTCGTCGACAGTTCTGGAGGACGGACGGGTCCAGGTCCAGGGGACCTACCGCGGGAAGGGGCGCGTGAGCGGCCTGCCGCTCACGGCGTGGTTCGTCCACCAGTGGGAGCTGCGCGACGGGCGGCTCTGCGGGCTGACCCAGATCACCGACTCCGCTGCCTTCGTCGCCGCGCTCGGCGAGCAGCCCGCCGCACTGGAGACCGTGGACCTCACGGTCGACGACGGCCTCGCCGTCGTCCGCCTCGCGCGTCCGGAGACGCGCAACGCGATCGACCAGCGCCTCGCCGACGAGCTGCTGGTCGCCACTGTCCGCCTCGCCGGCGACCCGACGGTGCGGGCCGTGCTCGTCGTCGGCGACGGGCCGGCGCTCACGGTGGGCGGTGACATCGGGTGTTTCACCTCCCAGGGCGACGACCTCGCGGCGACCCTGCGGCGGATGACGACCCCCTTCCACCTCGCCTTCGAGGTGCTCGCCGGGCTCGACGCGCCCATCGTGACGGTCGCCCAGGGAGCCGTCGCCGGTGGCGGCCTCGGCCTCGTGTACGCCGCCGACGTGGTCGTGGCCGCCGAGGACGCCCGGTTCGTGACGGCCTTCGGCGCGCTCGGCCTCAGCGGGGACGGGGGCGGGACGTGGCACCTGCCGCGACGGGTGGGCCCGGCCCGGGCGGCCTGGGCCTACCTGTCCAACGAGCCGGTCACCGCGGAGCAGGCGCTCGCGTGGGGGTTGGTCACCGAGGTCGTGGCGACGGAGGAGGCACGCGCCCGGGGCGAGGCCATCGCCCGCCGGCTGGCGTCCGGTCCGACGCGGGCCTTCGCCCAGATGCGAGCCCTCCTGCGCCAGTCGTGGGACCGCAGCCTGCCCGAGCAGCTGGGTGCCGAGATCGAGGCGCTCGTCTCGTGCGCGAGGACCGAGGACGCGCGCGGCGCGGTCGCGGCCTTCCTCGCCAAGCAACGACCGGCCTTCCACGGTCGCTGAGGAACCAGGAGAACGTGTTGAAGAAGATCGCCGACCTCGCCGCCCTCACCGGGCCGCTCGCCGTGGTCGTCACCCTCACCGGCTGGCTGGTCGCCGGCTTCCTGCCGCTGCCGATCGGCCCCGGCGACGAGCAGGAGGTCGCCCGCTTCTTCCTCGACGACCCGACCCGGGTCCGGGCCGGCTTCCTGATCGGCTCGGTCGGGGTGGTGCTGATGGTGCCGCAGCTCGCGCTCCTCTCCCTCCACCTGCGGCGGATGGAGCCGACCGGCTTCCCGCTGCTCGCGGCCGTGCAGCTGATCAGCGCCACGGTGACGGTCGTGGTCAACATGTTCCCGCACCTGATCTTCGCGCTGGCGGGCTTCCGCGCGGACCGGGACCCGGGCGATGTCGTCCTGCTCTGCGACCTGGCGTGGCTGCTGCTGTTCTGCGGCATCGCGCCGTTCATCGTCCAGAACGTCGCCGTCGGCGTCGCGATCCTGCGCGATCCTGCCGGCCTGATGCCGCGCTGGGTGGCCTACCTCAACTTCTTCGTGGCGTGCTCCTTCCTGCCGGACCCGTTGGCCTACTTCTTCAAGGACGGGCCCTTCGCCTGGAACGGCGTCTTCGTCTTCTGGCTCGCCCTGACCACCTACTGCCTCTTCCTGCTGGCCACCTCGTGGGCGTGCCGGCAGGCGAACAAGACCCTCGAAGGAGCTGCAGCATGAGCGGCCTGATCCACGACACCGACGACCACCGCGCGATCCGCGAGAGCGTGCGGAAGATCTGTGCGCGCTACCCCCAGTCCTACTTCCTCGAGCGGTCCCGGGCCGGTGAGGACATCACCGAGCTCTGGGCCGAGCTGGGGCAGGCCGGCCTGCTCGGCGTCCACCTCCCCGAGCAGTACGGCGGCGGGGGCTGCGGCATGCGGGAGGCGGTGGTCGTGGTCGAGGAGCTCGCCGCGCACGGCATGCCCATGCTGGTCTGGGTGATCTCGCCGGCGATGATCGGCTCGGTCCTGGCCGCGCACGCCTCCGAGGAGCTCAAGCAGCAGTGGCTGCCGGGCATCGCGGACGGCACCCGGAAGATCGCCTTCGGCCTCACCGAGCCCGACGCGGGCTCCAACAGCCACGAGGTGGCGACCACCGCGACCCGCGACGGCGACGGCTGGCGGATCAGCGGTGCGAAGTACTACATCTCCGCGGTCGACCAGTCCGACGCGATCCTGCTCGTCGCGCGCGACGCCGACCTGTCGACGCCGGAGCGCAAGCGGCTCTCGATCTTCGTCGTCCCCACGGACGCGCCGGGACTGGGCTACCAGCGCATCGACACCTCGATCGTCTCGCCGGACAAGCAGTTCAGCGTCTTCCTCGACGACGTCCGGGTCGGTCCGGAGGCCCTCGTCGGCGAGGCCGGCAACGGGCTGCGCCAGGTGTTCGCGGCGCTCAACCCCGAGCGGATCCTGGTCGGCGCGATCACCACGGGCGTGGGCCGGTATGCCGTGGAGAAGGCGGCGGACTACGCCAAGACCCGCGCGGTCTGGTCGGTCCCGATCGGCCAGCACCAGGGCGTCGCGCACCCGCTCGCGGCCGCCCACATCGACGTCGAGGTCGCCCGCCTGGCGACCCGCCATGCCGCCGAGCTGTACGACGCCGGCGACCCCGGGGTCGCCGAGGCCGCCAACATCGCGAAGTACGTCGGCGCGGAGGCGGCCCTCAAGGCGCTCGACCAGGCGATCCAGACCCACGGCGGCAACGGCCTGGCGCACGAGTACGGCCTGTCCGAGCTGTGGTTCGTCACCCGCCTCATGCGCACCGCCCCGGTCAGCCGGGAGATGGTCCTCAACTTCGTCGCGCAGACCTCCCTCGGCCTGCCGCGCTCCTACTGAGATCCAGGAGAACCCAGCAATGACGCAGACCCACCCCACGTCGTACGACGCCATCGTGATCGGCGCCGGTGCCGGCGGGCTCTTCGCCGCGGCGCGCCTGCAGCACCAGGGCTACCGCACCCTCGTGGTGGAGCGCCTCGACAAGGTCGGTGGCCGCGCCTCGACGACCGACGTCGACGGCTTCCAAGTCAACGACGGCGCCATCGTGATCGAGGTCGGTGGGATCACCGAGCGCACCTGCCGCGAGGTCGGTGCGCCCTTCGACATCCGTGAGCCGAGCCCGCCGATCCTCTACCGGATCAAGGGCAAGGACGTCGACGTCACCGGCGGTGGCTGGGGCTTCCTGCTGCAGAAGCTGACCCGGCAGGGCGCGAAGCTCGTCGGCGGCATCGGTGCCGCCCGCAAGGACGAGGGGCTGCCGGAGGAGGAGACGACCCTCCACGAGTGGGTGTCGAAGTACACCAAGAACGAGGGCGTCCACGGCATCTTCCGCAACATGGCGGCGTCCGTGTTCGCGGTGGGCTCCGAGGACCTGCCGGCCCGGGTCTTCCTGACCTACTTCACCCGCAAGAGCGCCTTCAAGCGCTTCGGGTTCCACCCCGAGGGCACGATCGGCCTCTGGAAGGGCCTGGCCGAGACGATCGAGCGGCTCGGTGGGGAGGTCCGGCTGTCGACGGAGGTGGAGCGGATCCTGCTCGACGGGGACCGGGTCACCGGGGTCGTCCTCGCCGGCGGGGAGACCGTCGCGGCGCCGGTCGTGGTCAGCGACGTCGGCCCGGCGGCGACGGTGCGGCTGCTCGGCGAGGACAACGTGCCGGCCGACTTCCAGGAGGTCGTCAAGCGCAACGACCGGCCCACGGCGATGATCACGGTCAACTTCGCCAGCCGGGAGCGGCTCGTCGAGGCACCGGGCATGCTCAGCTTCGCGAACTCGCGGCGACTCGCCTACATCGCCAACTTCACCGACACCTGCCCGGAGATGGCGCCCGAGGGCTGGCACCTGTACGTCGGCACGGCGGTCCCGAAGCCCTCGGTCGGGGACTTCGACGAGGACGCGGAGTACGCCCTGCTGCTCGCCGACCTGCGCGACACCATCCCGGGCTTCGACGAGCGGGCCCGGATCCTCAGCACGGTGACCACGCGTGACGGGTGGCCGCCGCAGCGGGCGGTCGCGGGCTTCGACATGTCGCACGACACGCCCTTCGCCGGGCTGTGGAACGTCGGCGACGCGGTCAAGGAGTACGCCAACGGCGGCACCACCGCCTGTGCGGAGACCGCGGAGATCGTGGTCGGCAAGATCATCGCGTCCTTCCCGCCCGCCGGCGCCCGAGCCGATTCGAATTGAGATTCGAAAAGGTTCGGGCGCTGGCTGGCACGGCGAGCATAAGTAGAGTTATGCTGGGGCGGCAAGCGCACCGAGAACGGAGAAGACGATGAAGTGTGTGACGGTCGATTTCGACAAGTGCACGGGCCTGGGGATCTGCGAGTCGCTGGCGCCCGACTTCTTCGAGGTCAACGACGACGGCGGGCTGCTGGTCCTCAAGGAGGACATCGACGACTCCGAGCTGCAGGAGGTCGAGGAGGCCGTCAACGGGTGCCCGACCGAGGCGCTGAGGATCGTCGAGCGGTGACCGACCCGCGTCGCCTGGTCGTCGTCGGTGCGTCGCTGGCCGGCCTGCGGGCCGTGGAGGCCGCGCGCAAGACCGGCTTCGACGGTGAGGTCGTCCTGGTCGGGGCGGAGCAGCACCTGCCCTACGACCGGCCCCCGCTCTCCAAGGCGTTCCTCGCCGCGGCCGAGGGCGACGGTGGACCGGCGGCGGTGCCCTGGTTCCGGACCGAGCAGACGCTGCGCGAGGAGCTGGGCGTCGACGTACGCCTCGGCAGCCCGGCGACGGCTCTCGACACCGCGGCGCGCACCGTGACGGTCGGCGGGAAGCAGGTCGCGTACGACGCCCTGGTCATCGCCACCGGTGCCCACGCCAGGACGCTGCCCGGCACCGAGGGCCTGGACGGCGTGCACGCGCTGCGCACGCTCGACGACTCGCTCGCGGTGCGGGCGAAGCTCGAGGCGGGCGCGCGCACGGTGGTCATCGGGGCCGGCTTCATCGGCTCCGAGATCGCCTCCACCGCCCGCAAGCGGGGACTGGAGGCCACCATCGTGGAGGCCCTGCCCACCCCGCTGGTCCGGGCGACCGGCCGCGAGATGGGTGCCGCGATCGCCGCCCTGCACGACCTCAACGGCACCACGCTGCGCTGCGGGGTCGGGGTGGCGGCGATCGAGGGCGACGGCACGGTGGAGCGGGTGGTGCTCGCCGACGGCAGCACGATCGAGGCCGACCTGGTCGTCGTCGGGATCGGCGTGGTCCCCTCGGTCGCCTGGCTCGAGGGCTCCGGGGTGAGCCTCGACGGCGACCTCGGGGGCGTGCGGTGCGACGAGAACCTGTGGACCGGCGTCCCGGGCGTCTACGCCGCGGGCGACGTCGCCAGCTGGTTCAACCCGACCCTCGGCGAGCGGCAGCGGATGGAGAACTGGACCGCCGCCGCGGAGCAGGGCGCCGCGGCCGCACGCAACGCGCTCGATCCCGAGAACGCCAAGCCCTACGGCACGGTGCCCTACTTCTGGTCCGACTGGTACGACGTGCGGATCCAGTTCGTCGGCTCGCCCGACGCCGACGAGGTCCGTCTCGTCGACGGCGACCCGGCCTCGGGCGGCCGGTGGGTCGCGCTCTACCGCCGCGGGGACCGGCTGATCGGGGCGCTGACGGTGAACGGGCAGACCGAGATCATGAAGTACCGGGTGCAGATCATGAAGGGTGGCTCCTGGGAGGACGCGCTCGCCTTCGCCGAGAAGCGCCGGGCCGTCCACGCGGAGAAGGCGGCCGCCCCGGTCTGAGCGCCCCGGGTGCCGGGGTCAGGCCAGCGTGTGACCCTCGGAGCAGGCGGTGCACGCCCACCAGCGCAGCAGCACCCGGCCGTCGCGGGCACGGGTGACCGGGCCGGGCACGTGGGTCGTCGAGGTCCCGCAGGACAGGCAGTGGAGCTGACGAGTCCGGACGGTCGGCTGCCCGGGCTGCCCCGGCTGCCCGGCCAGGGCCTGGCGCAGGAGCGGGGAGAGCATCCGCTCGACCGCCCCGCTGGTGTGGGTCACGGCCAGCCGAGCCGACTGCGAGCGGGCGCGCGAGCGGCAGGCGAGCAGCTCCGCGGTGCCGGCGCAGTCCATGAAGCGCACGCCGCGCAGGTCGAGCGCGACGGTGTCGGCGCGCTCGTCGAGGCAGGCACCGACGGCGGCGCCGAGCAGGGCCGTGGTGGTGACGTCGAGGTCGCCGCCGACGACGACCACGCCGGTGGCGCGCTCGACCTCGGCCGAGATGGTGAACTGGAAAGCTGAGGTCGTCGGACGCATCGCCCGGCCCTTCGGGTCGAACCTTCGGCCGAGAACGGAGACGCCACGGGTCGGCGGTCACGAGGAACCCTCAGCTCCTCCCGACGGTACGCCGTGCGGGCGCCGACCGCCAGGCCCGTCGCGTCGGTGCTCAGGGCGCCGGGGCGACCCGCACCTCCCGCCGCGCGTCCAGGTCGACCTCCACCGCTGCGCGGCCCTCGTGGTCGGCGGTGACCTCGGCGACCCGGGCCCCCGCGACGGCGTACCGGGTGCCGGGACGCAGCTGCCCGATCGTGAGCCGGGAGCGGACCGGCCCCTCCCCGGGCACCAGCACCAGGTCGAGCGCGGCACCGTCGGAGACGGCCTTGGCCACCAGGACGTCGGGATAGGCCGCCTCCTCCAGGACGGGGCCGTCGCGCCACGGGGCGGGCGGGCCGAAGGCGACCAGGTCCCGCAGCCCGGAGCGGCGACCGAACCGGCCCAGGTTGAGGTAGGAGTTGGCGAGCCCGCTGGCACCGGCGACCCGCTCGGCACCGTGCTGCTGCTCGACCGGGCGCTCGGCAAGGGTCCGCTCGGCGGCCTGTGCGGTCTCTTCGTCGCCGATCTCGCGGGCGGCCATGGTGGTGACGGCGAGGGTGAAGGTGTCGCTGCCGAGGCGGTAGCTGCCCGGGTCGAGGCGGCTGACGACGCTGCGCGGCGTGCTCACCCGGCCGTCGGCGACCCGCAGCCAGCCGTCGCGGATCAGCCACCAGGTGCGGTGTGCGAGGTCGGGCATCCCGGGGTGCATCCAGTACGTCGTGGCGAGCTGGACCGACGGGCTGGCCCAGAAGTTCCACGACAGGCCGAGGTGGGAGGAGCGGACGCCGACGATGCGCCCGTCGGGACGGAGGAACTCCGACTCGTAGGCGCGTCGGAGCCGCTCCTGGGTCGCCGCCGCCCCGCCGGACGCGGCGAGCTGCTCGCTGGCGAGGACGGTGTTGAGCCCGAAGGTGTTGCAGATCGTGTAGATCCAGTTCGGCTCGCACGGGTAGAGCCCGAAGCGCGAGTCCCGCACGTTGGCCCGCACGTTGGCCGCCAGGCCCGGCAGGTCGTAGGGATAGCTCTCGTCCGCGTCCCAGCGAAAGGTCAGCGCGCCGGGGCGGAGGTAGCGCTCGTCGTTGAGCACGGAGTACATCCCGACCTGCAGCCCGTAGAAGCCGGTCAGCATCACGTTGCCGCCCATCGGCACCGGGTCCTTGTCGCGGCGCAGGTTGCCCCACGCGTTCTCCAGTGCCCAGTAGCCCCACACCTTGCGCTGCAGCACCTTCTCGATGGTGTTGCGCTGTGCCTCGGCGAGGTAGCCGCGGAAGGCCGGCGTGCGGGTGAACTGCGCCATCGACAGGCCGTAGCCGAGCGCGTTGAGCTGGTAGCGCAGCGCGCCCTCGCGGAACTGGTCGATGTGCGTGAAGCCCTCGAAGGACGCGAGCGGCTGCAGGGCCAGGTCCAGTGCGGCCCGCAGCCGGCGCAGGTCCTGGTCGCTGTGCTCGACGACCGGGAAGTCCGCCGGGTACGACGGCGCGCCGGTCACCGGGAAGCGCACCTCCGCCAGCCGGCGGTTCAGTGCGGCACCGCGCCGCCGCTGCGCGGCGTGCCGTGCGGCGTGCGCCCCGAGTGCGAGCAGGGTGAGGGCCGGGACCGCCGCGAGGACCGCCACCGCGGCGCCGGTGCTCGGGGCCGGGGCGTCGAGGGTCAGCGCCGGCAGGACCGCCGTCGCGAGCCACACCACGGGCGGCAGCACCGTCGGCCCGGCGGCCCACCACACGAACACCGCGAGCACGACCCCGAGCAGTGCCACGGAGCCGAGCACCGGGTGGCCGGTGGCGTGGAGCCCGCCGCCCGGCAGCGCCAGGCCGAGGCCGAGGGTCTGGAGCCGCTCACCCGCCCCGAGGGCGAGGGGCAGGACGCCGCAGAGCCAGAGGACGGCGTACCCGGCCAGGGTGCGCAGGAGCGAGCGCCGGGTCGCCGGCGGGAACAGCGGGATGTCCGTGGGCAGCAGGACGGTGGTGGCGTGGTCGGGGCGGGTGGCGACGGCGGTCATGCGGGGCGCGCTCCTGTCGGGCGGGGAAGGGCGAGCCGGCGGGCGGCGAGCGCCATGAGCAGGGGGCCGCTGCCGTGCAGCAGCAGGTCGAGGGGGAGTACGGCGACACGCAGCTCGAAGAGGCCGAGCAGGTGCATGTCGACGAGGCCGAGCTCGGTCCAGGCCGCCCCGGCGCCCACCAGGACGGCAGGGGCCGACCGCGGCGAGCGCAGGGCGAGACCGGCCACGAGGGCGGCGCCGGCGAGCACGACGACGGCGACGTCCCGGGCGAGCCACGGCCCGTCGAGGGTGCGGAGGAGGGGTGTGGCGCGGGCGAGGGTGATCGCGAGCGCGTAGGCCGCGGTTCCGTACGCGATCCCCAGGAGCAGGCTCCCGGCGATGCCGGCCCGGGGAGGGCTGACGGTGGGGACGGGTGCCGCGGGCGGCATGCCGCCGGCGGTGCGGCGGGCCGGCGGCGCGAAGCCCGGCTCGGCCGGACGGCGGCCGGGGAACAGCCGGAACCAGGCACCGCGGACCAGGCCGAGGAGCAGGGCGAGAGCCGCGCAGCAGGCCATCCTCGTCCACCTCGCAATCTGTTACGGATCCGTAACAGAAGTTACGGCCGACCCCGCCCGCTGTCAACGGTCGGCTTGCCGGGTGCGCGAGGATGACGCCATGGCAGGACGGTCGTACGGCGGGGTGAGCGCCGCGGAGCGCACGGCGACGCGGCGCGCCAGCCTCCTCGAGAGCTGCCGCACGCTGATCGGGCGCGAGGGCGTCGCGGCCGTGACGGTCGAGGCCGTCTGCGCCGAGAGCGCCCTCGGGAAGAGGTACTTCTACGAGAGCTTCGCCGCCCGTGACGACCTGCTGCTCGCCGTCGCCGACGCGTTCTACGACGACCTGCTGGGCCAGATGCGCGCCACCATCGACGGTGTCGAGGAGTCCGCCCGCCCCCGTCTGGTCGTCGACGCCCTGGTCGCGGCGCTGCGCAGCGACGAGCGCCTCGCCCGGCTCTACGTCGAGAGCCCCGGCACCCCCGTGCTGGCCGCGCGCCGGCACCGCGCGATCGAGGAGTACACCCGCTTCGTCGCCGCCGAGGTCTTCCCCGGGACCCCGCGCGGCCCGCGCGCCAAGACGCGGCGGCTGCTGGCGACCCGCCTCCTGGTCGCCGGCACGACCGAGCTCGTCGCCGACTGGCTCGCCGGTGAGGCGGAGGGCCAGGTCGCCGACGTGGTGGCGGCGATCGTCGCGCTCGGTGGCGCGGCGGCGACCGCCTGAGCCACGGCGGTCAGCTCACGGCGCGAGCGCGTGCTTCACGTAGGACTGCGCGTTCGCGACGACCCGGTCGATCGTGGCCCGGCTGGGCACCCACCACTCCGCCGCCCAGTTGACGGTGCCCATGACGAGCATCTGGGCGAGGTACGGATCGAGGTCCTCGCGCAGCTCGCCGGCGTCGGCGGCCCGCTTCATCAGCTCGCGCCACAGGGCGCCGTACTTCTTCGACTCGGCGTCGTGCCGGTCCCGGATGCCCTCGGGCAGCTGGCCCGCGTTGCGGATCGCGGCGGTGGTGTAGTCGGAGATCTCCAGCTCGTGGCGCAGGTGGGCCTCGACGGCGATCAGGATCCGCTCCAGCGCGGTCGCGTCCGCGGGAGCCTGGTCCAGCGCGGAGGTGAGGAACGCGCGCATGTCCGCGAGGCCGGCCCACATGACCTCCTCGATGAGGTCGTCGCGCGAGGGGAAGTAGTAGTAGATGGCGGGGGCCTGCAGCTCGGCGACCTCCGCGACGTCGCTGAGCCGCATCCCGGCGTACCCCTTGGCGCTGAGCACCTGCGCCGCGGCGTCGAGGATTCGCATCCGGGTGCGCGCGGACTTCTTGTCGAGGGGCTTGCCCTCGCTCGCGGCCGCCAGCACGGGACTCCCGGAGTTCTTCGCCATGCCCCGGATTCTAAGGGGGGTTCACATGTTCACGCGGGCGGGATCAGCGGCCCAGGCCACCGCGCTTCACCAGCTGCGCGGCGATGACGTTGCGCTGGATCTCGTTGGTGCCCTCGCCGACGATCATGAGCGGCGCGTCGCGGAAGTAGCGCTCGACGTCGTACTCCGTGGAGTAGCCGTAGCCCCCGTGGATGCGTACGGCGTCCAGGGCGATCTCCATGCCCACCTCCGAGGCGTAGAGCTTGGCCATCCCCGCCTCCATGTCGCAGCGCTCGCCGGCGTCGTACTTCTCCGCGGCGAAGAGCACGAGCTGGCGGGCGGCGGTGAGCTTGGTCGCCATGTCGGCGAGGTAGTTGCCGATCGACTGGTGCTGCCAGATCGGCTTCCCCATGGACTCGCGGACCTGGGCGTAGGACAGCGCGTCGTCGAAGGCCGCCTGGCCGACGCCGAGGGCGCGCGCGGCGACCTGCAGCCGCCCGGTCTCCAGGCCGCGCATCATCTGGCTGAAGCCCTGGCCCTCGGTCTCGCCGAGCAGCGAGGAGGCCGGGGTGCGGAAGTCGTCGAAGGCGAGCTCGCAGGACTCCACCCCCTTGTAGCCGAGCTTGGGCAGGTCGCGGGAGACGGTCAGCCCGGGACCGTGCTCGACGAGCAGGATCGAGATGCCCTGGTGGCGCGGCCTCGCGTCCGGGTCGGTCTTGCACAGCAGCGCGATCAGGCCGGAGCGGCGGGCGTTGCTGATCCAGGTCTTGGAGCCGTGGACGACGTACTCCTCCCCGGACCGGCGCGCGACGGTCTGCATCGCCTGCAGGTCCGAGCCGCCGCCGGGCTCTGTGAGGGCCATGGTCGCGCGCAGCTCACCGGTCGCCATCCGCGGCAGGTAGGCCTGCTTCTGCTCCTCGGTGCCGAACTGGAGGATCAGCTTCGCGACCACGGTGTGCCCGCCCATTGCGCCGGCGAGGCTCATCCAGCCGCGCGCGAGCTCGGCGGTGACCTGGACGTAGCAGGGCATCGAGACCGCGACGTCGCCGTACGGCTCGGGGATCGCGAGCCCGTAGATGCCGAGCTGCTTCATCTGCTCGATCCACTTCTCGGGGTACTCGTTGGCGTGCTCGAGCTCCTGCACGTTGCCGCGGACGTCGCGATCGATCCAGTCGCGCACGAGTGCGACGACCTCCTGCTCTTCCGCCGACAGCGTCGCCATGGTGTGCTCGTCCCTCCGGGTGGTTTGCTCGACCTTCGAATTCTAATGTAGATTAGAAGAATGTCCCAGGTCAACGTCGCGCAGGTCACCCGCCGGTCCGCGCTCTGCGTCCCCGCGGGCGACGACCACAAGCTCGCCAAGGCCCTGGCGTCGTCGGCCGACGAGGTCGTGGTGGACCTCGAGGACGCCGTCGCCCACGACGACAAGGACCGGGCCCGTGCCCAGCTGGCCGCCTTCGACTGGTCCGGCGCGGGCGGGCGCCTGGTCGCCGTGCGGGTCAACGCGCCGGGCAGTCCCTGGTGCCACCGCGACCTGGAGGTCGTCGCCGCGCTGCCCGGTGTCGCGTCCGTGGTGCTGCCGAAGGTCGCGTCGCGCGCGGACGTGGGGTTCGCGGAGCGGCTGCTCGACGGGCTCGAGGCCGAGGTGGGGCGGAGCGTGCCCCTGGGGGTGCAGGCGCTCGTGGAGACGGCGGCCGGCGTCCTCGGGCTGGCCGGCATCACCGCGGACGTGCAGCGGCTGAGCGCGGTCGTGGTCGGGTACGCCGACCTCGCCGCCTCCCTCGGGCGCGAGCGGGACGTGGACCCGGCGACCTGGCGTGGGGTCCAGGACGCCGTGGTGACCCACGCCCGCGCCGCCGGCGTCGCCGCCGTCGACGGGCCCTTCCTCGGGGTCGCCGACGACGCGGCCTTCCGGGCGGCGGTGGACGCGGCGGCCGGTCTCGGCTTCGACGGCAAGTGGGTGATCCACCCCCGTCAGGTCGCGGCCGTCAACGAGCGCTTCACGCCCGCCCCCGAGCGGGTCGACCACGCCCGGCGGGTGCTCGACGCCCTGGCCGCGGCCGCCGCGGAGGGCCGGGGCGCCGGCGTGGTGGACGGCGCGCTCGTCGACGAGGCGATGGCGAAGGACGCCCGCCGGATGCTGGCGAAGGCGGGCGTGCGGTGAGCGGCGTCCGCTCGGTCGGCGGTCCGTTCTTCGACGACCTCGTCGTCGGCCAGGTCCTCGACACCGCGCCCGGCGCCACCCTGACCGAGGGCCGCGCGGCCCAGCACCAGGCGATCGTCGGCGACCGCTGGCGGCTCGCCCTCGACGACGACCTCGCCCGCTCCGTCGCCGGTGCTCCCCTCGCGAGCCCGGCCCTGGTCTGGAACCTCGCCATCGGGCAGTCCACGCTGGTCACCCAGCGGGTCCGGGCCAACCTCTTCTACCGCCGCCTCGCGATGCTGCGCCAGCCCGTCGTCGGCGACAGCCTGCGCACCACGACCACCGTCGTCGGGCTCCGCGAGAACACCCGCCGCGAGGGTCGCGAGCCCACCGGTCTCGCCGCGCTGCACGTGCGCACCGTCGACCAGGAGGACCGGCCGGTCCTCGACTTCTTCCGCTGCGCGATGCTCCCGCTGAGCGAGGGCGCCGCGCCGACGGGCCACGCGGACGACCTCGACGCCGTCGGTCGGGACCTGCCGCCGGTGGAGCCGGCCGCGCTGGTGCCCGGGTGGGACCGGTCGTCGTACGTCGGCCGGGGGGTGCGCGGCGTCGTACCCGCCGCGGGGGAGGTGCTCGCCGTCGCCACCGGCGACGTGGTGTCGAGCGCACCCGAGCTCGCCCGGCTCACCCTCAACGTCGCGGCCGTCCACCACGACCGGATCGTCTCGGGCGGCCGGCGGCTGGTCTACGGCGGCCACACGATCGCGGTCGCGGCCTCGCAGCTGCTGCGGGCCTTCCCCGACCTCGCCACCGTGCTGGCGTGGGAGTCCTGCGACCACACCGGCCCGGTGCACGAGGGCGACACGCTGACGAGCAGGTTCACCGTCGAGCGGGTCCGGCCCGCGGCCGGCTGGGACGTCGTCGACCTGCGTGCCGAGGTGACGGCGGACGGCGAGCGACCCGTCCTCGACTGGCGGTTCGTCGTCCTCGCCTGACGCGGTTCGCGCTCAGGGCATCGTGTAGCCGCCGCTGACGCTGAACATCTGGCCGGTCACCTGGCGGCTCATCCGCTCCGAGGCGAGGAAGAGAACGGACGCCGCGACGTCCTCGGCGGAGGTGAGCCGGCCCAGCGGGGTGTCCTTGAGCAGGTACTGCGCCTGGTCGTCGTTGAAGACGTTGTCCTTGCCGACCGCCCACAGGCTCCGCGACCCGACCGCCTCCGGCCCGTCGGGGACGACGAGGCCGGGGCACACGATGTTGGAGCGGATCCCGTGCCGCCCGTGCTCGCGGGCGGTGGTGCGGGCGAGCGCGACGACGGCGGCCTTGGTGGCGCCGTAGACGCCCTGGCGGATCTGGCCGAAGGCCGACTCGCTGGAGATGAAGACGATCGATCCCCGGCCCTGCTCACGCATGGCGGGCAGGACGGCCTGGGTGGCGGCGATCGCGGTGAAGAAGTTGATCTCCACCGTCCTCTGCCAGTTGGCGCGGTCGGTGTTCTTGGCGATGAAGCCCGGCACGCTCCAGCCCGCGTTGTTCACGAGCACGTCGACGCCGTCCCAGGCCTCGACGGCGCGGTCGGCGGCGCGCTGGGCCTCGCCCTCGGCGGTGAGGTCGCCGGTGACCACCTCGACGGCACCGGCGCCGCGCGCGAGCGCCTCCGCGGCCACCCGCTCGGACTGCTCGCCGTCCACGTCCGCGAGCACGATCCGGCTGCCCTCGGCGGCGAACGCGTGGACGATGCCGCGTCCGATGTTCGAGGCGCCGCCGGTGATCAGCACGCGCGCGTCCTTCAGTCCCAGGTCCATGAGCACTCCCTCGTGCGCCGGCGCCGCAGGGTTTCCGAGTGACGCTTGACACATCGCCCGGGCGCCCCTAGCGTTCCATAAGTAGAGTTACCTTAATCCAGATTCAAATTTACCGGAAGTCTGGGGCCGGTACGGACACGACATGGGGGCAGGGGAAATGACGTCTGCTGTGCAGGCGGCGGCGAAGCCGACGCGAGCGCTCGGTGACGTGCTGGCGATGTCGCTCGACGCCCTCGTCATCATGTTCACCCGCCGCTTCTCCTGGCGGGAGGCGGTCCAGCAGGCGTGGTTCATCGCCCGGGTCTCCCTGGTGCCGACGCTGCTGGTGATGCTCGGCTTCACGCTGCTGGTGATCTTCGAGGTCAACCTCCTGCTCAAGGACCTCGGTGCGCTCGACCTCGCCGGCGGCATCGCGGGCATCGCCTCCGTGCAGCAGATCGGGCCCTTCGTGACCGTCGTCGTGGTCGCCGGTGCCGGTGGCACCGCCATGTGCGCCGACCTCGCCGCCCGCACGATCCGCGAGGAGATCGCGGCCATGCAGGTGCTCGGCATCGACCCGATCCAGCGCCTCGTCGTACCCCGGATGGTGGCGGCGGTCCTGGTCTCGCTCGTCCTGAACGTGCTGATCTGCGCCGGGGGGCTGGTCGGTGGCTACTTCTTCTCCGTCTACCTGCAGGGCGTGACCCCGGGGGCGTACGTCGACAGCATCCCGCTGTTCACCGGCGTCCCCGAGCTGGTGGTCAGCATGATCAAGGCCTTCGTCTTCGGGCTGATCGCGGCGATCATCGCGTGCTACCGCGGGCTCAACGTCGCCGGCGGCTCCAAGGGCGTCGGCGACGCCGTCAACCAGGCCGTGGTCATCACCGTGGCCGTCCTCGTCCCCGTCAGCCTGACGATCAGCCTGATCCAGTTCGCGGTCCTCTGAGGTCTCCCATGTCGGCCATCTCCCCGAAGCTCGATGCCGCGCGCCGCGCGCCCGGCAGGCTGCTCGACCACGTCGGCGCCCAGGGCCTGTTCTACGCCCGCGTCATCGGCGGCATCCCGCGAGCGGTCCGCCGGCACCCCGGCGAGATCGTCAAGCTGATCGCCGAGCTGGGCACCGGCACGGGTGCCCTGGCGATGGTCGGCGGCTCGGTCGTCATCGTCACCTCGATCACCTTCTTCGCCGGCGCGGTCGCCGCGGCTCAGGGCTTCGAGTCGTCCTCCAGCATCGGCGTCGGCTCGCTGAGCCCGCTGCTGGCGGCGTTCTTCACCGCCCGGCTGTCCACCCCTCTGCTCGCGGGGGTCGCGCTCTCGGTCACCCTCGGCGCCGCCACCACCTCGCAGCTCGGCGCGATGCGGATCAGCGAGGAGATCGACGCGCTCGAGGTCATGGCGATCCCGTCGCTGCCCTACCTGGCGACGACCCGCGTCACGGCGGGGATGATCGTGATCACCCCGCTCTACATCTTCGCCACGCTGGGCGGCTTCCTCGCCGACTACCTGCTCCTCGTCTTCTTCTACGACGTGGGCGGCGGCAACTTCGCGCACTACTTCTTCCTCTACCTGCACCCGATGGACATCGTGTTCTCCTACGTCCAGGTGCTCGGCATGGTCGTCGTGGTGATGCTGGTGCACACCTTCTACGGCTACACCGCCAGCGGCGGGCCGGCCGGCGTCGGCGAGGCGGTGGGCCGATCGGTGCGGGCCTCGCTCTCCGGCGTGATGATCGTGAACCTGCTGATCGCGATGGCGATCTACGCCAACTTCAACACCTTCCACCTGGCGGGCTGACGTGGGCGAGAGCAGCAGGACGCGTGTCGCCGGGGTCGGCCTGGTCCTCGTGGTGGTCGCCGCCTTCGGGCTGACGGCCGCCCTCTACACGAGGGCCTTCGCCGACCCGGCGGAGATCACGCTGCAGACCAGCCGGGCCGGTCTGGTGATGGACGCCGGCAACAAGGTGAAGATGCGCGGCGTGGAGATCGGCCGGGTCGGCGCGGTCGAGCCGGTCGGCGACGGGGTCGAGCTGACCCTCGAGATCGACGCGGACGAGCTCGACCGTATCCCGGCTGCCGTCGTCGGCGAGATCCGGTCCACCACCGTCTTCGGCGCCAAGTACGTCGAGCTGGTCGCGCCCGCCGGCACCACCGGGACCAGCGGCGGCGTGCTGGCGGACGGCGCCGTGATCCGTGCGTCCGGCGTCACCACCGAGATCAACACCGTCTTCGACGGTCTCGACCGCGTGCTCAGCGGGGTGGACGTCGCCAGCCTCAACAGCACGTTGACCGTGCTGGCGCGCACCCTGTCGGGGCGCGGCGACGACATCGCCGCCGTGGCCGCGCAGGCCGACGCCTACCTGACGAAGCTGGAGCCGCTGCTCCCGCAGCTGCGCCGCGACCTGCACGAGGTGGCCCGTTTCGCCCGGCTGGGGGTGGAGGTCTCGCCGGCGCTGATCGCGATCCTGCGCAACGCGACGGTCACCGCCGGCACGGTCACCGACGAGCAGCAGGCCCTCTCGAGGGTCCTCGTCGACCTCAGCCTGCTCGGCGGCAAGGCCGAGCGGCTGCTGGGGGAGAACGGCGACGCGCTGGCCCGGCTGCTGAGCTCGGCACGACCCACCGCGGCCACCCTCCGGGCGTACTCGACCGAGCTGCCCTGCTTCCTCCAGGGCCTGGACGAGACCCGCAAGGTGATGGCCAAGGTCATCGGCGGGACCGACGCGGGCCTGCGGGCGCTGGTCAGCATCCGCTCGGAGCTGTCGCACTACGAGGCGCCCACGGACGTGCCGGGCTACCCGGAGGGGCGCGGCCCCGACTGCCACGGCCTGCCGCGGCTCAAGGACAGTGCCATTCCGATCCCGGAGCGGGGGACCCCCCAGTGAGGACGCGATGAGGATCCGTGCCGAAGCCCTCCGCCTCGCCGTCTTCGGGACGGTCGGCATGGTCGTGCTGGGCCTGCTCTACCTGACCCTGGGCCAGACCCGGATCGGGCCGACCCACGACTTCGCCGTCGTGATGGCGGACGTGAGCGGGCTGCAGTCCGGCGACGTCGTCCGGATCGCCGGCGTCCGGGTCGGCCAGGTCGACGACCTGGCGGTGACGAAGGGCAACCGGGTCGAGGTGCGCTTCCACGTCGACGACGACCAGGTGCTCACCGACGCGACCGAGGTGCTGGTCCGCTACGAGAACCTCCTCGGCGACCGCTACCTCGAGCTGCAGCAGGCGCCCGACCAGGGCCGTCCGCTGGCCGTGGGCGCCACGATCCCGGTGGAGCGCACGACACCGGCCCTGGACCTCGACGTGCTCCTCAACGGCTTCAAGCCGCTCTTCCGCGGCCTGGAGCCCGCGCAGGTCAACGAGCTGGCCTCGAACCTGATCGCCACGCTCCAGGGCCGGGGAGGCACCGTCGAGTCGCTGCTGGCGAGGACCTCCAGCCTCACCAACGGGCTGGCGGACGACAGCAAGGCGATCACCACGCTGATCGACAACCTCGACGTGCTCCTCGGCAGCCTCGACACCCGTGACCTCCAGCTGCGCCAGACCATCGGCCAGTTCCGCACCCTGGTCTCGGGCCTGGCGAAGGACAAGGACCCGATCGCGCGCTCGGTCACCTCGATCAACCAGATGGCGGCGACCCTCGCCGACCTCTTCCACGACGGCCGCGAGCCGTTCAAGGAGACCGTCATCGCGGTCAAGGACCTCGCGAAGCTGCTCAACACCAACACCGCCACGCTGAACAAGGTGCTGAAGTCGCTGCCCGGCGCCTACCAGGTGCTCGACCGGGTGGGCTCGCACGGCAACTTCTTCAACTTCTACCTCTGCTCCGCGCAGGTGGTCGTCAGCGGACCCGGCGGCAAGCCGATCCGGACCCCCGTCGTGCGCAGCCAGACCGAACGGTGCAACTGATGAAGATGTTCCGCGAGCGCAACCCGCTCCCCCTCGGGCTCGTCGTCATCGTCTGGCTGGTCGTGATGCTGCTCGTGGTGCTCAACATCAACGGCGTGGTGGGCATGTTCGGCCGTCAGTACAGCGTGATGCTGCCGGAGGCGGCGGGGATCAAGCAGGGCGACCCGGTGCGGGTCAGCGGCATGACGGTGGGACGCGTCGGCGACGTACGGCTCGACGGGAAGGGCGTCCTCGTGGAGTTCGCGGTCACCGAGACCGACGTCGAGCTCGGCAGCGAGACCTCCGCCCAGGTGAGCGTCGAGACCGTCCTGGGCGACAAGGCCCTGGTGCTCACCTCGCACGGCGGGGGCCGGCTGGCCGAGGGCGCGCGGATCCCGATGGACCGCGCCACCGTCCCGTACGACGTCACCGAGGCGCTCACCGACCTCCAGCAGGAGGCCCAGGACATCGACGTCGACAAGGTCGCCTCGGCCCTGGAGACCGTCGCCGGCACGATCCAGGGCGCGACGCCCGAGCTGAGCTCCGCCATCACCGGGATGAGCCGGCTCTCGCGCACGATCAGCAGCCGGGACGACTCGCTGCGCAGCCTGCTCGCGAACGCCGACACCTTCAGCAAGGTGCTCGCCGACCGCAGCGGGGACCTGACGGCGCTGATGAAGGACGGCAACACGCTCTTCGTCGAGCTGCTCAAGCGGCGCAACGACATCTCCGCGCTGCTCACGAACCTCTCCGCGATGGCGACCGAGCTGCGCGGGCTCGTCGCCGACAACAAGGACACGATCGGCCCCGCGCTGAGGGAGCTCAACACGGTGATCAGCACGCTGCAGGCGAACAAGGGCAACATCAGCAAGACACTGCGGGGGATGTCCGTCTACGCGACCGGGCTCGGCGAGGTCGTCTCCGGCGGCGAGTTCTTCTCGGCGTACCTGCAGAACCTGTTGCCCGGCAACCTCCTCCAGCCCGACCTGTCCGAGCTCGGCCTGAAGGGCCTGCTCGGCGGAGGGCAGCGGCCGTGAGGGCGGTGCGACAGGTGCTGGCCTCGCCCCGGCTGCGCATCCTGCTGGTGCTGGCGGTGATCGCCGTGCTGGTGGTGACGGTCGGCTTCCGCGACCGCGAGCGCACCGACCTGGTGGCGTGGTTCCCCAGCACGGACGGGATCTACGCGGGCGACGAGGTCCGCGTGCTGGGCGTGCCGGTCGGCAAGATCGACAGCATCGACCCGCAGGACGGCAAGGTGCGGGTCGCCTTCCACGTCGACGGCGACGTGAGGATCCCGCGCGGCGCGAAGGCCGTGATCGTCGCGCCGTCGCTGGTGAGCAGCCGCTACATCCAGCTCACCCCGCGCTACGACGGCGGCGCCACCCTCGCCGACGGCGCGACGATCCGCCTCGAGGACACCGCGGTCCCCGTCGAGTGGGACGACATCAAGGAGCAGGTCAACGGGCTCGCCGAGGCCCTGGGACCCCGCGGGGCCAACAGGAACGGCGCGCTCTCCGACCTGGTCGACGCCGGCGCCGCCGCCCTGGACGGTCAGGGCGAGACGATCAACCAGACGATCGCGGACCTCTCGACCGCGCTCGACGTCCTCGACAGCGGTGGGGACGACGCCTTCTCGGTGGTGCGCAACCTGCAGGTCTTCGTCTCCGCGCTCGCCGCGAGCGACGGCCAGATGAAGCGCTTCATCACCAACCTGGACGCGGTCTCCAAGGTGCTGGCCGACGACAAGCTGCTGGTCCGGTCGGCGCTGCGCAACCTCCGCGGCGCGGTCGGCGACGTCGAGACCTTCATCCGGAAGAACCGGGCCGGCCTGAACACCGCCGTCACCCGGCTCTCCGACCTCGTCCAGGTCGTCACCAAGCAGCAGGGCGACCTCGCCCAGATCCTGCACGTGGCGCCGAACGCGCTGGAGAACCTCACCGAGTCCTACCACGAGCGGCAGAACGCCGTCGGGGTCAACCTCAACGCCGCGAACATCCACTCGCCGGGGCAGCTCATCTGCGGCGCGATCGGGGGCGCGATGGGTGCCGACGAGGCGCGTGCGGAGAAGCTCTGCAACACCCTGCTGGGCGACCTTCTCGGCAAGGCGGTCGACAACCCGCAGTCGCAGCAGCTGCTCGACGCGCTGCTCCTGCTGCTCGCCGGAGGTGGCTCATGAGGTCCGTCCCGGTCCGGCGCCTGGGGCTCGTGCTCCTCGTCGCGCTGCTCCTGCTCTCCGGCTGCCGCTTCGACGGGATCGACGCGCTGTCCCTGCCGGGCGGCAAGGGCAAGGGGGAGGGCGCGCTGGAGGTCACCGTCGAGCTCCCCGACGTCGGCACGCTCACGCCCAACGCCCAGGTCAAGGTCGACGACATCGCGGTCGGCACCGTCACCGAGATCCGGGCGGAGAAGTGGCATGCGGTGGCGGTGCTCAGCGTGGAGCCGGACGTGCGGCTGCCGGCGAACGCGGTCGCCAAGGTCGGCATCAACACCCTGCTGGGTGCGGCCTTCGTCGAGCTGGTCGCGCCGCGGAAGCCGGAGGGCAGGCTCGAGGACGGTGCGGTCATCACCCTCGACCGCGGGCACGCCTACCCCTCGACCGAGCAGGTCCTCTCCGCCGCGTCGCTGGCCCTCAACGGCGGCGGCCTGGAGCAGCTCTCGACCATCACCGCCGAGCTGAACAAGGTGCTCGGCGGCAACGACCGCGCCGTCGCGCAGCTGCTGCCGCGGCTGGACTCCTTCGTCGGCACCCTCGACGGCCAGCGGGGGGAGATCCTCGACGCGGTGCGCGACGTCGCCCGGCTCTCCCAGCGCTTCGCGCGGGACCGCGGGGTGATCACCGAGGCGCTCGACGAGGTCGGCCCGGCGCTGGAGGTGCTGGCCCGCAACCGGCCGGACCTCACCAAGGCGCTCACCGCGCTGACCCGGCTCAGCGGTGTCGCGACCCCGCTGGTGAAGCGGGTCAAGGCGGACCTGCTGGGCGACCTGCGGGACGTCGTACCCGTGCTGCGGGCGGTCTCGGCCGCCGGCGACAAGGCGGTGTCCGCGCTCGGCTTCGCCGTGACCTTCCCGTTCGCGCCGGAGACCGTGCAGAACGCCTGCAAGGGCGACTACTGCAACCTGATGCTGACCGTCGACCTCACCAACGCCGCGCTGCTCAACGGGTTCATCCGGCCCGACGGCTCGATCGGGGTCCCGGGCCTGCCCGGGCTGCCCGACCTCGGCACCCTGCTCGGCGGCACGCTCGACGGCGTCACCGGTCTGCTGAACGGCCTGGGCGGCACCGGTCCCGCCGCGACGGCCCAGCCCGGGGACAGCCTCGGCGGGCTTCTCGGCGGCGTCCTCGGAGGTGGGCGATGACGGTCCTGCTCAAGGGCGCCCCGCCCGTCGTCAAGAAGCAGCTGCTCGCCTTCGGCGTCGCCGCCGTCGTCGGTGCGGTCGTGCTCGCCGTGTCCTTTCTGCGGGTCCCCGAGCAGCTCGGCATCGGCCGGCACACGGTGCGGGTGGAGTTCGCGCAGGGCGCGGGCCTCTACCCCGGTGCCGAGGTGACCTATCTCGGGCACCCGGTCGGCAAGGTCGAGGAGATGACCCTCGCCGGTGACCGGCTGGTGGCCGAGCTGAGCCTGGTCGACGACGTCGAGGTCCCGGCCGGCGTGGGTGCGGAGATCCACAGCCGCTCCGCGGTGGGGGAGCAGTACGTCGCGCTCGTGCCCGCGAAGGGGAAGAGGGCGGACGGCCCGGTGCTGGCCGACGGCGACCGCATCCCGATGGACCGGACGTCGTACCCGGTGGAGATCGGGCCGGTCCTCGACAACGTGCAGGCCCTGGTCTCCAGCCTCGACGAGAGGAAGCTGTCGACCCTCGTCGACGAGAGCGGCACGGCGCTCGCGGGGCGGGCCGGCGACCTGCAGACCCTGCTGGACAGCGGCTCCTCCCTGATCGCGGAGGCGGACGCGAGCTTCCGGCCCACGGCCACGCTCCTGCGCGACCTCGGCCCGGTGCTCGGCACCGTCAACGGCCAGGGCGAGGGCATCGCCCGGCTCGCCCGCAACCTGGAGCAGGTCAGTGCCGAGCTGCGGGCCGGCGACGCCGACCTGCGGGCTCTGCTCGCCGCCGGCCCGCGGTTCAGCAAGCAGACGGCCGGCTTCGTCGACGACCTGCGCCTCTCGCTGCCCTTGCTGCTGGCGCGGACGAACCCCGTGCTCACCGTGCTGAACCGCTACGACAGCTTCCTCGAGCAGATCCTCAGCGACTACCCGCTCGCGGTCGCCACGGTCCAGTCGGTCACCCTGCCGGCCCTCGACTCCCACGAGGTCCGGCTGACGCTGGCCAATGCCGACAAGCCGCCGGAGTGCGTGCAGGGCTTCGTGCCGGCGCGGGACTGGACCTCGCCGTTCGACGTCACGCCGCGGGAGACCCCGCTGGTCTACTGCCAGGCCCCGAAGGGCGACCCGCGCGGCGTGCGCGGCGCCCGCAACATCCCCTGCCCCGATGATCCCGCGCGGCGGGAGGGAGAGGCGTCCCGATGCTGAACGAGCGTTCCCAGGTCCACGGTGACTACGTCACGCTGCGGGTGGCGTTGCTGCTCGTCGGCAGCTATGTGCTCTTCGGCCTGCTCGGCTTCGCCGTGTTCGCCGGCTTCTGGCCGCCGCCCGGTGAGGACTGGTCCGCGCGGGAGATCCACGCGTACTTCACCGAGCACCAGACCGGGCTCACCCTCGGCATGGTGATGATGGCCTTCGCCGGGCCGTTCTACGTCACCTGGAGCGTCGCGATCTCCAAGGTGATCGGGCGGATCGAGGGGCCGATGGGCCCGCTCGCCGGCATCCAGGTGATCGGCGGACTGCTCACCGGGCTGGTGACCTTCACGCCCGCGACCATCTGGATCACCGCCGCCTTCCGGGTGGAGGAGCGCTCGCCGGAGACGGTGCAGATGCTCTACGACTTCGGCTGGATGTTCTTCGACACGACCTTCGTGTGCTCGGCCCTGCAGAGCGTCGCGCTCGGCGTCGCGATCCTGCGCGACCGGCGCGCGCCCGCTCTCTACCCGCGGTGGTTCGCCTACCTCTCCTTCTTCACCGCGTTCTGCTACCTGCCGCTGACGGTGATGCCCTTCGTCGAGAAGGGGCTCTTCGCCTGGCACGGCGGGATCAGCTTCTGGGTCGTGTTCGTGGAGTTCTTCGTGTTCACCGCTCTGGCGACCTGGCTCACCTGGAAGGCCCTGGCCCGCCTGGAGGCCGAGGACCTCGCCGGTGCTGCAGGATGAGCAGCGACCGCTCGACCCGAGAGAGCACGAGAGAGCACGAGAGAGAAGGACGCGGCATGCGCCTGGGAATGATCATCGACTACTCCGGAGGATTCGCGGAGACCGTCGAGCTGCTGCAGGAGTACGAGCGCAACGGGCTCGACCTCGTGGCGGTGGCCGAGGCCTACTCCTTCGACGCCGTCAGCCAGCTCGGCTACATCGCCGCCAAGACCGACCGGCTGCAGCTGATGTCGGGCATCTTCCAGATCTACACGCGCACCCCGTCGCTGACCGCGATGACGGCGGCCGGCCTGGACTTCGTCTCCGACGGCCGGTTCATCCTCGGCCTGGGCGCGTCGGGCCCGCAGGTGATCGAGGGCTTCCACGGCGTCAAGTACGACGCACCGCTGGGCCGCACCCGCGAGGTGATCGAGGTCTGCCGACAGGTCTGGCGCCGTGAGCCGGTGGAGTTCCGCGGCAAGCACTACACCGTGCCGCTGACCAAGGAGGACGGCGGCTCGGGGCTCGGCAAGCCGCTGAAGATCATCAACCACCCGGTCCGCAGCGAGATCCCGATCTCCGTCGCCGCCCTGGGCCCGAAGAACGTCGCGCTCGTCGCCGAGCTGGCCAACGGCTGGCAGCCCCTGTTCTTCCACCCGGAGAAGGCGCAGCAGGCCTGGGGCGACTCGCTGGAGGAGGGCTTCGCGAAGCGCGACCCCGCACTCGGAGAGCTCGACATCCAGCTGCAGATCAGCTTCCACCTGGGCGAGCCCGCGCCGGAGATGGTGCAGGCGGTGCGCAACCAGCTTGCGCTCTACGTCGGCGGGATGGGTGCGCGCGACAAGAACTTCTACAACCAGCTCGCCTGCCGCTACGGCTACGAGACCGAGGCCAAGGAGATCCAGGACCTCTACCTGTCGGGCAGGAAGGCGGAGGCGGCGGACGCCGTACCGCAGGAGCTGGTCGACGCGGTCAGCCTGATGGGCGACGAGGACGCGATCCGTCGTCAGCTCGCGGCGCTCGACGCAGCGGGGATCCGCACCCTGCTGCTCAACCCGCTCGCCGCGACGACGCAGGCGCGCGTCGCGCAGGTCGGCCGGCTCTCGCAGCTGGTCGCGGAGACGCGCCAGGCCACCTGAGCAGGGGCCGCACCTTCCGACCCGACCCGTCCGGAGACGGACGACCCGAGGAGCATGCCGATGACGTCGCGAACCGTCCCGAACGCCCGCGCCGACGGGGAGGAGCGGGCCACCGCCGCCCCGGCGGCGGGCCCGCGGATCCCCGGCGAGGAGGGACTGTGGGTCTTCATCCTCGGCGACATGGCCGTCTTCGCGCTCTTCTTCGGCACCATCGTGGTGACCCGTGGCGAGGACCCGGCCATGTTCGACGCGGCGCAGCACGCGCTGCACCCGTGGTTGGGGATCGTGAACACCGCGCTGCTGCTGACCGGCTCGCTCTTCGTCGTCCACGGCCTGCGCCGCCTCGGGGACGGCACGACGGCCGCCGCCCGCCTGTTCGGCCTCACCGTGGGCTGCGCGCTGGGGTTCGTGGCCATCAAGGTCACCGAGTACACCCTGCTGGTGCACGAGGGCTACACGGCGGGGACGAACGACTTCTTCATGTACTACTTCGTCTTCACCGGGATCCACCTCGCGCACCTGGTGATCGGCACGGTCGTCTTGGCCTTCCTCGTCCGCACGGCACGACGCCCGGAGGTCAGTGCCGGGCAGCGCACCTTCGCCGAGTGCGGCGCCATCTACTGGCACATGGTCGACCTGCTCTGGCTCGCCCTGTTCCCGCTGCTCTACCTGATCAGGTGATCGCCGTGCTCCTGCGTCTCCTCGCCGACCGACAGACCGCCGTCTGGCTCCTGCTGGTCGCCGCCACCGTCCTGACCGCGACGCTCGGTCTGGAGCAGCACGGCGGGTCCACCGCCGTCGGGCTGGTCCTGCTGACGATCGCCTTCGTGAAGATCCGTCTGGTCGCCCTGCACTTCATGGAGATCCGTGAGGCGCCTGTGGCCCTGCGCGTCCTGGTGGAGGCGTACGTCGGCGTCACGCTCGTGGCGCTCGGCGGGATCTACGTGCTGGCCTGACCCGGGGGCACCGGGCCAGGCCGCGGGCGTCAGGCGCGGGGCAGCGTGGCGTACTCGACGCCGGAGATGTACTGCACGGTCCGCAGCACCTGGCAGGAGTAGCCGAACTCGTTGTCGTACCAGACGTAGAGGATGGCCGAGTCGCCGTCGACGATCGAGGCGCCGCCGTCGACGATCGAGGCCGCGCGGGCGCCGATGAAGTCGGTGGACACCGCGTCGGTCGCGGTCGTGTAGTCGAGGTTGCGGGCCAGGGGGCCGACGAGGGAGGCCTGGCGGAGGTGCTCGTTGACCTCCTCACGCGTGGTCTCCCGCTTGAGCTGCAGCGACAGGATGGCGATCGAGACGTCGGGGGTGGGTACCCGGATCGAGTTGCCGGTGATCTTGGCGTCGAGGTCGGGCAGCACCTTGGCGACGGCGGAGGCGGCGCCGGTCTCGGTGATGACCAGGTTGAGCGGCGCGGAGCGGCCGCGGCGGTCGGCCTTGTGGTAGTTGTCCAGCAGGTTCTGGTCGTTGGTGAACGAGTGGACGGTCTCGACGTGGCCGCGGGAGATGCCGAAGGCATCCTCCATCGCCTTCAGCGGCGGGACGATGGCGTTGGTGGTGCAGGAGGCGCAGGAGAGCACCTTCTCGTCGAGGTCGACGTCGAGGTGGTTGACGCCGTGGACGATGTTCGGGACGTCGCCCTTGCCCGGCGCGGTGAGCAGGACCTTCGCGATGCCCGGGCGCAGGTGCTCCGAGAGGCCCTCGCGGTCGCGCCAGATGCCGGTGTTGTCGATGAGGATGGCGTTGTCGATGCCGTACTCGGTGTAGTCGATCTCGCTGGGCGCGTTGGAGTAGATCACCTGGATCACGTTGCCGTTGGCGATGATCTGGTTCTTCTCCTCGTCCACGGTGATGGAGCCGTTGAAGGCACCGTGGATCGAGTCGCGGCGCAGCAGCGAGGCGCGCTTCTTGAGGTCGTCGCCCTTGGCCTTGCGGACCACGACGGCGCGCAGGCGCAGGCCGTTGCCGGAGCCGGACTTCTCGACGAGCAGGCGCGCGACGAGGCGGCCGATGCGGCCGAAGCCGTAGAGCACGACGTCCTGGGAGCCGGGGCCGGGGTTCTTGTTCTCGCCGGTGGCCTCGGCGAGGGCCTGCGCGGTGAACTCCGGGATGGAGGTGGGCTCACCTGCGGCGCGGTAGGCGCGGATCAGCAGGGCGAGGTCGATCTTGACCGCGCCGAGGTCGAGGTCGGCGATGGTCTGCAGGAAGGGGAAGGTGTCGGCGACCGACAGCTCGACGCCGTCGATCTGCCGCGCGTAGCGGTGGGTCTTGAGGATGTCGATGACCGACTTGTTCACCAGCGAGCGGCTGTGGAGCAGGATCGTGACGTCCTTCTCGCGGTGCAGCTTGCCGACGATCGGGATCATCGCCTCCGCGGTCTCCTCGTGCTGCTTCCAGCGGTCGAACTTGTCCTCGATGACGCTCAACGAAATCCCCTATGGCGAGTCGACAAAACCGCTCGATCGTAGGCCGCGGGACCCGGTGGAGGGCTAATCGTGCCGCTGGGTGGACGGAGTGGAGTTCGTCACAGCACCTTGGTGCCGTACATCTCCCCGAGCGGGTCGGCGAGCAGCTCGAGGCGTTCGCCGTCGGGGCCGGGGAAGTAGAGCGAGACCTTCGACTCCAGGTGGTAGGCGACGCCGGCGTCGTCGAGCTTGGCGCGCAGGTAGTCCCACTTCTCCCGGGTCACCGAGATCGCGACGTGGTGGTGCCCGCCGAGCACCTCGCGGTAGGGACCGAGGTCCAGCCCGGGGAGGGTGAAGAAGGCGAGCAGGTTGCCCGCACCGACATCGAAGAAGAAGTGGTCGGAGCCGGCGTAGTCCCGGTTCTCGAAGATCTCGGTCAGGGGGAACTCCAGCAGCCCCTGGTAGAACGCGATCGTGCGTCGTACGTCGGAGGAGAGCAGTGCGGCGTGATGGATCCCCCGCGCGCTGCTGGCCGGCCGCTCGGCCTCGGGGACGAGGTGCTCCCGCTTGATCCGCTCGCGGTCGCGGGTGATCGCGTCGAGATCGATCGTTGCCATGTCAACCACCATGCTTCCGAACTCGTGGATATGTCAACATTCTCAGCTAGAATCGGTCCGGTGGGAACGACGCGATGGCTCGACGACGAGCAGCAGGCCGCCTGGCGCGGCTGGCTGGACGTCCACACGCAGCTGTCCGCCCGGCTCGGTCGCGAGCTGCAGGCGACGAGCGGGCTGTCGCTGTCCGACTACGAGATCCTGGTCGCCCTGACCGACGAGGACGTCCCCGAGCACTCGCTGCGGATGTTCGAGCTCGGTGAGCGGCTGCAGTGGGAGAAGAGCCGGGTCTCCAAGCAGGTCTCGCGGATGGAGGCGCGCGGGCTGGTCGAGCGCCGGCACTGCGCCGACGACCGGCGCGGTGCCTTCGTCGACCTGACGGACGCCGGCCTGGCCGCGATCGCCGCCGCGGCCCCCGGTCACGTCGAGCTGGTGCGGGAGATCTTCTTCGGCGACCTGGACGAGCAGCAGGTCAAGGACCTGGCCGCCTTCACGGCGGCGGTGCTCGACCGGCTCGCCTGACGGGCTCAGGAGCCGCCGAGCAGATCCTCGACGGCCAGCGAGGCGAACGTCATCGCGGCGCCGAGCGGCGCCCCCGGGCCCGGGTACGACGAGCCGAACACCGACGCGCTGGAGTTGCTGGCGGCGTAGAGCCCCGGGATGGGCACGCCCGCCTCGTCGAGGACCCGGGCGGAGGTGTCGGTGACGAGCCCGCCCTTGGTGCCGAGGTCGGAGAGCACGAAGCGCGCGGCGACGTACGGCGGTCGGTCGAGCGGGACCAGCGCCTTGTTGGGGGAGCCGGCGGAGGCGAAGAAGGTGTCGTACTCGTCGGTGCCGCGGCCGAAGTCCTCGTCGACCCCGGACGCGGCGAAGGCGTTGAAGCGTGCGACGGTCGCGGCCAGGGTCGCCGGGTCCAGGCCGCAGGCGGCGGCCAGGTCCTCGATCGTGGCGGCCTGCACCCAGGTGCCGGCGGCCAGGTGGTCGGCGGCCTCGCCCTCCGGCATCGCGATCGCGGGCAGCCGGCCGCCCTCGCGGGCATCGAAGACGAACCACGACGGGGTCCGCTCGGGTGCGGCGGCCATCAGCCGCCCGAAGCGGTCGTAGGGCAGGCACTCGTTGCCGTAGCGCTCCCCGTGCTGGTCGACCATCAGCCCGCCCCGGAAGCCGAGGGTGAAGCTGCCCGACCCGTCGGGCTGGAGCAGGCCGGGGCAGAACCAGCCCTCGCCGGAGAAGTCGGTCGCGGCGCCCACCGCTGCGGCGGCGTCGATCACCTCGCCGGTGTTGGTGCCGCGCGGCGCCATGGACCAGGCGGCGTCGCCCGGCGTCCCGTGGGCGGCACGCCGCTCGGGGCTTCCCTCGAAGCCGCCGGCCGCCACCAGGACGCCCCGGGCCGCGGTCAGCTCGACCGGTCCGGCCGGCGTCGCGGCCCGCACGCCGCTGACCCGCCCGGAGCCGTCGCGCACGAAGCCGGTGACGTGGTGCTCGACGAGGATCTCGCCGCCGTCGCGCAGCACCATGGCGGCGAGCCGGCCGATCAGCGCCTGGCCCCCGGAGAGGGTGGAGCGACCCGGCTGCCCGGCGCGGTCACGCTCGACGGGCGGGCGCAGCAGCGCGCCGACGCGCGGGTCGAGGGCATCGCGACGGATGGTCGCGGGCTGGATGGAGCGGCCCATCGGGACCCGGCCGGGGGCGTCGTAGTACTCCGAGAACGGGATCCACTCGAAGTCCATCAGCTCGTCGGCCTCCAGGGCGGCGACCAGGCGAGGGGCCTGGGCGAGCAGCGCCTCGACCCGCGCGGGGTCCGGGTCGTCGAGCACGGCGGCGAGGTAGGCCCGGGCGCCCTCGGTCGAGTCGGGCAGGCCGGCGCGCTGCTGGACCGCGCTGCCGGGCAGCCAGCAGGCACCGCCGGAGTAGGCCGAGGTGCCGCCGATGAGCGGCGTCCGCTCGAGGACCGCCGTGCGCAGCCCGGCCCTCGCCGCGAGGGCCGCACCGGTCAGGGCGCCGCCGCCGGAGCCGACCACGATCACGTCGTACGCATCCATGGCGAAACGATAACGTGTTCTAGTTTGTGGCGGGGCGGACCGCGTCCTCCAGGGCCGGGCGCACCAGCTCCGGGTCGAGGTCCAGGCCGATCGCGACCAGCGTGCTCCGCTCGGGGACCGGGCACGAGGTGACGTCCACCTGCCGGCCGACGACGTGCACGACCCGGCCGCGCACCCGCCCGCCGTGGCGTACGGCGAGGGTGCCCTTGATCCGGTAGGCGCCCGGCGGGGGTGCGCTCAGCAGTGCCTCCAGCGCGGCCGGGTCGACCGGCTCGTCGGCGGTCACCGCGACCGAGGCCGCATGGCTGTGCCCCGCGGCCGCGGGCCGCTCGGCACGCAGCAGGGCGGCCAGCGGCAGCTCGTCCTCGGGCTCCTCGGCCGACGCGGCGTCGTACACCAGGGCGGGGTCGAGGCGCCCGTGCGTGGTGCGCACGACGTGGACGTGCGGGTTGCGCTCGCGCACCCGCGCCTCGATCCGGGTCAGCGTCTCCTCTGGCACGAGGTCGCACTTGTTCAGCACGACGAGGGTGGCGACCGCGAAGCGGGCCGGCGCGAGCCCGCCGCCGTCGACGGTGGCGAAGTACTCCACCGCGTCCACGACGTCCACCACGCCGCCGGGGCGCACGTTCGGCGCGGCGCTGCCGTGGATCATGCCCGCGAGCGCCCCGGGCTCGGCGATACCACTGGCCTCGACCACGATCACGTCGAGGCCGCGCCGTGGCTGGGCGAGCGCGGTCAGCGCTTCGTCGAGCCCGCCGGCGTCCTCCAGGCAGCACAGGCAGCCGCCGGCGATGGACGCCGGCTCGTCGACCTGGCCGCTCACGAGCGCGGCGTCCACGTTGATCGCGCCGAAGTCGTTGACGACCACCCCGACCCGCGCGCCGGGCTGGCGCAGCAGGTGGTTCAGCAGCGTCGTCTTGCCCGCACCGAGGTGGCCGGTGAGGGCGACGACGGGGACGCGGCGGGGCACCGCGGCATCGTAGGACGCCGCGGTGCTCAGCCCTGACGCCCCTTCATCCGCGGGTTCTGCTTGTTGATCACGTAGATCCGGCCGCGGCGGCGCACGACCTGCGCGCCCGGCTGGTTCTTGAGGGAGCGGAGCGAGTTGCGGACCTTCATCGGGTCCTCCTTCCGGTGCGGGGGTCGACGAGGCCGTCCATCACCGCCCCGACCAGCCGGCGGGGGACGCGGAACTGCTCGCCGTCGATGGTCACCGGCACCAGGTCCGGCACGGCGGCCTTCCACTGCGCCCGGCGGTGCCGGGTGTTGCTGCGCGAGGTACGACGCTTCGGGACGGCCATGCTCAGGCCACCTCCCGGATCGGGCCGAGCCACGGCTCGAAGCCGTCCTCGCCGCCCGGGCCCGCGACGGTCTCGCCCGGCGCGAGCAGCAGGTGCTCGAAGGCCGGCCGCAGGTGGTCGGGGGCGGCGCCGACGCCGGTCAGCACGATCCGCGTGAACGGCGTACGACGTCCCCACGCGCCGGAGTCGCCGATGCTCAGCTGGCCGCCGGCACCGTCCCACTCCAGCGTGCGCCCTGGCCGCGTCGGCAGCCAGAAGCAGCCGCGGGAGCGGTGCGCCCCGCCGCCGAGGCTCTCCAGCGACTCCAGCAGCCGGCCGGGGTGGAAGGCGTGCGTGGACTGGAGGTCGAGGCGCCACACGCCCTCGGCGGTGACCGCCGGCAGCGCGTCGCTGCGGGCCGGGCAGGTCCAGGCGTCGGTCCGGGCGTGCTGGTGCAGGCCTCCGGTCAGCGCGGTGCCGTCGAGGTCGTGGCCGCCGTGCAGGACGGACACCTCGGGGCGGGCGAGCGCGGCGACCAGGCCGGCGGCGACCGGGTCGGGGGCGGCGTCGAAGACCACGACGTCGGCGTACTCCACCTGGGCGGCGAGCACCTCGCCCACCCCGCGCCGGTCGTCGTGGGCGCAGTGCCGGCCGCGGTCGGCGAGCAGGTCGTCGCCGAGCAGGTCGCGCACCGGGTGCGCGCTGCCGAGCGCGGCGACGACGGCGGAGATCCGCAGGAAGCGCGCCAGCCGGGTGTCCCAGGTGAGCACCGAGCACAGGTGCGCGGCCTCCGCGCCGACGGGCAGGTGGGCCACGATGCTGGCCCAGCGCCCGTCGCGGGCGAGCCGCTCGAGCGTCGGCACGATGTCCTCGCGGATCGCACAGCTCACGCAGGCGTGCTCGAGCAGGGTCTCGTGCGACTCCAGGACGCCGGTGAGGTCGCTGACGGTGCGGGTGAGCACGCCGCGCTCGACGTCGATGTGGTGGCGTACGGCGACCGCGCCGGGCAGGTCGAACTGCAGGCCGACCATCGCCGAGGCCATCGCATCGGGGTCGACCCCGGAGATGAGGACGACGGGCACCCTCATCGCGCGCCCCGTCCGTAGCGCCGCTCGAACGCCTCGACCCGGCCCTCGCTGTCGAGGACCCGGCCCTGGCCGGTCCAGAACGGGTGGCTGTGCACGCTGACGTCGACGTCGACCACGGGGTAGCTGCGGCCGTCGAGCTCGATGCTCGCGCCGCCGGTGCGCCCGGCCAGCGTGGACCGGGTGAGCACGACGTCGCCCGTCGCCCGGTCCCGGAACGCGACGGGGCCGTAGGCGGGATGGATTCCAGGCTTCACGGTGTTCTCTCCTCGTCTGGTTAGAATGAGAATCGTTCTCAATCATGACACACGACGAGCGGAAGGAGAAAGCGATGTCACGCACCTGCCAGGTGACCGGGGCACGGCCGCTGTTCGGCAACAACGTGTCCCACTCGCACCGTCGTACGCGACGGCGCTTCGACGTCAACGTCCAGCGCAAGCGGTACTGGGTGCCCTCGCTGGGCCGGAACGTCACGCTGCGGGTCAGCGCCCGCGGCATCAAGACCATCGACCAGCGGGGGATCGAGGCCGTGGTGGCCGACCTCCGCGCACGAGGAGAGATCTGACATGGCGAAGAAGGGCAGCGACGTGCGGCCGATCGTGAAGCTGCGGTCCACCGCGGGCACCGGCTACACCTACGTCACCCGCAAGAACCGGCGCAACGACCCCGACCGGCTCGTGCTCAGCAAGTACGACCCCGTCGTGCGCCGGCACGTGGACTTCCGCGAGGAGCGCTGATGGCCAAGCAGAGCAAGATCGCCGCACAGGAGCGGCGTCGCGCCACCGTCGAGCGGTACGCCGAGCGCCGGGCCGCACTCAAGGCACGGGTCCGCCGGGCCGCACCCGGCTCGGCCGAGCTGGCCGCCGCGGTGCAGGCGCTCAACGACCTGCCGCGCGACTCCTCGCCGGTGCGCCTGCGCAACCGGGACCAGGTCGACGGCCGGCCGCGCGGCTACCTGCGCAAGGCCGGTCTCTCGCGGATCCGGTTCCGCGAGCTCGCCCACCGCGGTGAGCTCCCGGGCATCACCAAGTCCAGCTGGTAGCCCGTGACCCGGCCCATGACAGGGTGATCCCCATGGGTTCCGGCCACTCCCACCGTGCCTCCGACGGTGTCGACGACCAGATCGACGTCGGTACGACCGCGCGCACCGTGCTCCTCGGCGGCCTCGGCGTCGTGCTCCTCCTCACCCTCGTCGGCCTGGTCGTCTGGCTGCCGCCCGGCGACGCCGCCGAGAAGGCGGCGGCCAACGGTGGCGAGGCCGCGCAGTTCGCGGCGCCCGGGGTGACCTTCCCCTCCGGTGAGGTGGTGGAGGTCGCCCCGCGCTGCGCGGGCCAAGGCCTGCCGGACGGGTCGGGCTGCTCCACGCTGACCGTGCGGGTGGAGGGGGAGCAGGAGCCGGTCGTGGTCGCCGTACCGCCGGAGGTGATCGACTCCGGCCTCGAGGCCGGCGACACCGTCGAGCTGCTGCGCACGCCCGCCGCCGAGGACGCGCAGGAGGCCGGCGCGGCGTACTCCTACTTCGCCACCGAGCGCCACGGCACCCTGCTCTGGCTGGCCGTCGGCTTCGTCGTCGTGGTGCTGGCGATCGCCCGGCTGCGCGGGCTGTTCGCGCTCGTCGGGCTCGCCTTCGGCGGTGCCGTCGTGTGGTGGTGGATGCTGCCGGCGCTGCTCGACGGCGCACCCGGCGTCGGCGTCGCGCTCACGAGCGCGGCGGCGATCATGTTCGTGGTGCTCTACACGACCCACGGGGTCTCGCTGCGCACCAGCACCGCACTCGCCGGCACCCTCGTCGGCATCGTCCTCACCGCCGGCATCGGGGTGGTCGCGATCGGCGACGCCCGGCTGACCGGCGTCAGCGACGAGGGCGGCCAGATCCTCGCCACCTTCGGGGCGCTGGACTTCCAGGCCCTGCTGGGCTGCGCGCTCGTGATCGCCGGTCTCGGCGTCCTCAACGACGTCACCATCACCCAGGCCTCCGCGGTGTGGGAGCTGCGAGCCGCCAGCCCGCACGCCTCCCGCGCCGCCGTGTTCGCCAGCGCCATGCGGATCGGTCGCGACCACATCGCCTCGACGATCTACACGATCGTCTTCGCCTACGTCGGCACCGCGCTGATCCTGCTGATGCTGCTGCAGGTCTACAACCGCCCGCTGCTGGAGCTGCTCTCGACCGAGCAGCTCGCCGAGGAGGTCATCCGCACCCTGGTGACCTCGATCGGGCTGGTCCTGGCCGTCCCCGTCACCACCGGGCTCGCCGCGCTGATCGCGGCGCCGCGGGTCGCCGAGGGGGCGGAACCGGCCGCGCACGGCTGAGCCTCTCGCTCATGTAACTCCGTGTTCGTGCACCTCGGTGCGTGGCAGCGCTGCGCGGGGCTCGAACCCATCTACCCGGGCGCTGTTGTATCTACCCGGGTGCTGTGGCCCCGGTTCCGGAGCCACAACACGGAGTTACAAGTGCCGTCGCCGCCTCACAGCGACGAGTCGGTCCACGCCAGCTGGACGACCTCGGCCCCCCGCTCCCGCGACACCAGCCGGCCCCGTCCAGGCTGGGCCGGGCCGGGGCGGAGGTTGCCGAGCAGCACCCCCTCGTCCCGGTTGCCGGCGAGCAGGATGCCGGGCATGGCGAGGTCGCGCAGGGTCTGGATGACCGGCTCGTAGAGCGCGCGGGAAGCGCCGCCGGAGCGGCGGGCGATGACGACGTGCAGGCCGACGTCGCGGGCCTGGGCCAGCAGCGGCTGCAGCAGCGCGACCGGGGAGCTCTGCTGGGTGGCGACGAGGTCGTAGTCGTCCACGACGACGTACACCTCGGCGCCCGACCACCAGGAGCGGTTGCGCAGCTGGTCGGGGGTGACGTCCGGGCCGGGCAGGCGGTTCTGCAGGTAGGTCGCCAGGTCGTTGAGCGCCGGCTGGGCCTGGGTCGCGGAGGTGAGGTAGTTGAGCAGGTAGTCCTCGGGCACCTCGCCCAGCAGCGAGCGGCGGTAGTCGACGACCACGATCTGCGCCTCGGCGGGGGTGCGGGTCCGCATGATCTCCTGGACGTAGGTGCGCAGGAAGTTCGACTTGCCCGACTTGCCGTCGCCGAAGAGCAGCAGGTGCGGCTCGGCGTCGACGTCGAACGCGACCGGGGCGAGCTCCTTCTCGTTGATGGCGAGGAGCAGCTGGCGGGCCGGCGGGGTGGGCGCCAGCGCGCGGACCTCGTCGAGGGTGATCCGGTCGGGCAGCAGGCGCAGCTTCGGCCCGGTCGGGCCCCGCCAGGCCTTCGCGACGGCGGAGATCATGTCGTCCACGCCGTCGCCCAGGCTGTCGGCCTTCTGTACGCCGTCGAGGCGGGGCAGCGCGCCGAGGAAGTGCAGCTTGCCGGGCACCATGCCGCGGCCCGGGCGGTTGGCCGGGACCAGGGCCGCGACCTTGCGGTCGATCTCGGAGTCGATCGGGTCGCCGAGGCGCAGCTCCAGCTTGGTGCCGAGCAGGTCGCGCATCGCGGCGCGGAAGTCGGCCCAGCGCGTCGCCGCGGTGACGACGTGCAGGCCGAAGGTCAGGCCGCGCCCGGCGAGCTGCTGGACCTCGAGCTCGAGGTCGTCGAAGTCGGAGCGCAGGGTGCCCCAGCCGTCGATGACGAGGAAGACGTCGCCGTACCCGTCGTCCGCGCGGCCCTGGGCCCGGCGGCTGCGGTAGGTCTCGATCGAGTCGATGCCCTGGGTGCGGAAGTACGCCTCGCGCCGGTCGACGATGCCCTTGACCTCGGCGAGGATCCGGCGCACCACCTCGGGCTCGGAGCGGCTGCCGACGCCGGCGACGTGCGGCAGCGCGGTCATCGGCGAGAAGGTGCCGCCGCCGAAGTCGAGCACGTAGAACTGCGACTCCAGCGGGGTCGAGGTCAGCGCGAGGCTGGTGACCACGCTGCGCAGCAGCGTCGACTTGCCGCTGCGGGGCCCGCCGACGACCGCGACGTGCCCGGCCGCGCCGCTGAGGCTGACGGTCAGGGTGTCGCGGCGCTGCTCGCGCGGGCGGTCCACGGTGCCGATCGGGATGGTCAGGTTGCCCGCCTGGCGCCACTGCATCGAGACCAGGCCCAGCTCGGGGTGCGGGGCCAGGTCGGGCATCAGCTGGTTGAGGGTGTCCGGCTCGTCCAGGGGCGGCAGCCAGACCTGGTGGGCGGCGGGGCCGCGGCCCTCCATGCGTCGTACGGCGATGTCGAGCAGGGAGACCGAGTCGCCCGTCGTCGGCGCCGCGGCGGCCTGGGCGTCGTCCTCGTCCGCCGAGGGGTCGTCGAAGGTCTGCACCTCCGAGATCGTGAACGGCAGGATGCCGCGCACCTTCCCGCCGCCGCGGTCCACGCGACGGCGCCCCGCCTCCGGCGGACCGGAGACGTACGCGGCCTTGAAGCGGGTCAGCTGGGTCGGGTCCGGCTTGAGGTAGCCCAGGCCCGGCACGGCCGGGAGCTCGTAGGCGTCCGGGACGCCGAGCACGGCGCGCGACTCCTGGGCGCTGAAGGTGCGCAGGCCGATGCGGTACGACAGGTGCGACTCCAGCCCGCGCAGCCGGCCCTCCTCCAGGCGCTGCGAGGCGAGCAGCAGGTGCAGGCCGAGCGAGCGGCCGAGGCGGCCGATGGCGACGAAGAGGTCGATGAACTCCGGCTTCGCCGACAGCATCTCGGAGAACTCGTCGACGACGAGGAAGAGCGAGGGCAGCGGCGGCAGCTGGGCGCCGGCCGGGTCGCCGGAGGTGCGGGCCTTCTCGTAGTCGCGGATCGAGGCGAAGTTCCCGGCCTCGCGTAGCAGCTCCTGACGGCGCACCATCTCGCCCGACAGCGCGTCCTGCATGCGGTCGACGAGGGTGAGCTCCTGGGCGAGGTTGGTGATCACCGCGGAGACGTGCGGCATCTCCGACATCCCGGCGAAGGTCGCGCCGCCCTTGAAGTCGACGAGCACCATGTTGAGCTGCTCGGGGGAGTGGGTCATCGCCAGGCCGAGCACCAGGGTCCGCAGGAACTCCGACTTGCCGGACCCGGTCGCGCCGATCACCAGGCCGTGCGGGCCCATGCCCTGCTGGGCGGACTCCTTGATGTCGAGGTGGATCGGGCCGGCGCCGTCGCCGACGCCGATCGGCACCCGCAGCCGGTCGCGCGCGGGCCGGGCCCGCCACGCCGCGGCCGGGTCGAAGGTGAACACGTCACCCAGTCCGAGCAGGTCCATGAAGTCCGTCGGTGCGGTGATGTCGACGGCGTCGTCGCCGACCGCCGCACCGGCGCTGGGCGTGAACAGCGGGGTCAGCCGGCGCGCCAGCGCCTCGGCGGTCGGGATGCCGCACTGGTCGCCCTTGGCGCGCAGCGGCTCCGTGCGCAGGCGTACGGCGACCAGGGGCACGCCGTTCGACTCCGGCTCGCCCGGTGCCCGGTCGGCGAGCTCGAGGCGCAGCGCCGTGGCGCTGTCCAGCTCGCCCCAGTGGGCCGGCAGGTCGATGACGGTGACGCCGTGCAGGCCGTCCGGGGGGATCACGTGGTTGCCCGGCGGGAGCTCGGCGCCGTCGGTGATGAGCACGATGTGCGGGATCGCCGGCCGCTCGTCGGCGCCGAAGCGGGGCCGCTCGCTGAGGTCGGGCGGGAGCATCTGGGCGAGGTCGGTCAGCGACGTCGTCACCATGCGGGCCGGGCCGACGGCGTCGTTCTGGTGCTGGCTGTGCGCGTGCGGCAGCCACTTCACCCAGTCCCAGTGGGCGAGGGTGGCGTCGGAGGCGAGCACGGCGACCTGGAGGTTCTCCGGCGACTGGAAGGCCGCGGCCGAGCAGAGCAGGGCCCGCGCCATCGAGCGGGCCTCCTCCTCGCCGCCGCAGACCTCGATCCGGTCGAACGCCCGCAGGTCGATCGAGGCGGGCAGGTCGGGCTGCAGGCGGTGCACCACCAGCAGCCGGTGCAGCGCGGAGGCGGAGGCGGGGTCGACGTCGTCGATGGGGGCGCCCTCGGGCGGGACCAGCTCGAGCGCGAGCGGCTGGGCGCACACGCCGTACCGGACCTGGAGGAAGGCGGGGTCGGCCGAGGAGCGCTCCCACACCCGGGAGCGGTCCTCGGCGAGCGAGGGGAGCGCGGCCGGCTCGGGGTGGATCCAGGTCAGCGCGCGGCGCTGCTGGTCGGCGGCGTCGCGGGCCACGCCGCGCACGGTGGAGAGGTAGCGCAGGTACTCCGTGCGCGAGCCGCTCACCTGCTGCTGGCGCTGCTTCCGCTGGCGGTCGATCTGCACGACGATGAAGCCGAGAGTCGCGAACAGGAACATGCCGGCGGCGATGAAGCGCAGCGCCTGGTTCTGCCCGCCGCCGCCGAGGCCGGCGACCAGGACGATCGAGCCGAGGCTGCCGAGCATCGGGATGGCGTTCATCGCGACGCCGGCGGCGCCCTCGTTGGGCTGGATCTGCGGGGGCGGCTGGATCTGCAGCTGGCCGGCCGGCATCTCCGGTCGCTCGCCGCGCCCGCCGCGCTGGGTCAGGCTGCCGGGTGTCGCCACCCGCCGTCCCGGAGTGTGGCCCTGGGTCACCGTCACGCTGTCGTCCCCTGTCGTCCCCGAGTTCGTGGCCCGATCATCGCTGTGCGACGCGCACGATGATAGGCGGGGCTCAGGACGGGTAGGGACGAGCGCATGACTCGGAGGACTACCCTGCGGGCAGGAACCCCAATCTCGGGAGGCTCGATGCCCGGTACGACGTCCCGGCCCCCGGCGGCCGGCGCGGTCACCGCGGTGACGGTGCACGGGCCGCTCGGCGTGCTCGACCTGACCGTGCCCACGGCCGCCACGCTCGCCGACGTCGCCGGTGCGTACGCCGCCGAGGCCGGCCTCCCCGCGCCGCTGCCCTTCGTCACCCGCACCGGCGAGCCGCTGCAGATGTCGACGCGGGTCGGTGCTGCGGGGCTGGTGTCGGGCTCGGTGCTCGTCGCCGTCGACCCGGCCTCCCGCCCGGCCCCGCCGCGGCGCGGGATCGGGCCTCGCGACGCCGCGCCGCCGGTGGTCGCCGGCGCCGCGTCCGCCACCTGGCTCGCCGTCGCCGTCGCCGTCGCCGCGGTGGCCGGCTGGGCCGCCACCCGGCTGCCCTCGGACGAGCGGTGGCCCGCGGTCGTCGTCCTGCTCGCGGCGGCGGTGGTCGGCTGCCTGCCCGTGGGCACGCTGGCCGTGCACCGGGTCGTCGCCGCGCCCGCCTTCGCCGCCGCGGGAGTGCTCGCGCTGGTGTGGGACCCCTTGCCCGAGCGGCTGCCGACGGTGCTCGGCGCCGCCGCGCTGGCCGCGGCGGTCACGGCCGCGGTGGGTCGTGCGCTCGCCGTCCCCGACGGTCCGGCCGAGCAGGGCCTGCGCACCTGGATGGTCGTCGGCGCGGCGTGGTTCGCGCTCGCCGGGGTCGGCGCACTGACCAGTGTGTCCCCCCAGACGGTCTGGGCGGTGCTCTTCCTGGTCGCCGTGCTGGCCGCGCGCTTCGTGCCGGAGGTCGCGGTCGACGTTCCGGACCAGTACCTGCTCGACCTCGAGCGCCTCGCCGTCACGGCGTGGTCGGCACGCGAGCGGCCGACCGGTCGCCGGGGCCGGATCGTCGTCTCCGCGGACGCGGTCGGCGGGGTCGCGGCCCGCGGCACCCGCACCGTGCGCGCCGCCACCGTGGCGATCCTGGTGGTGGTCCTGGTCGCCGCGCCGCTGCTGCTGGCGACCGCGGACCTGCCGCTCGACCGCACCGGCGCACGCTGCCTGGTCGGCTTCGGCGGTGCCTCGCTGCTGCTCGCCGCGCGCAGCTATCGCCACGCCGCCGCGCGCCGCCTGCTGCGCGTCGCGGGCGTCTTCTCCCTGCTCGTCGTGGCGGCCGCCGTGCTCGGCGCCGGACCCGGCGACGCCGCCGGTCCGGGGCTGACCCGCGCCCTCGCGATCGGCGCGATCGGGGTGGCCGTGGTGCTGGTCCTGGTCGCCGTCCTCGTCGGGCGCGGGTGGCGCTCGGCATGGTGGTCGCGACGGGCCGAGATCGCCGAGGCGGTGTGCGGTTCGTTCGCCGTCGGGTCGCTCGTCGTGGCGATCGGATTCTTCCGCTACCTGTGGGAACTCACGAGCTGAGGTTTAGCCCCCGGCACCGGGCGGGTAGCAAGCCACGCATCGGCTCTTTGGCAGCACTCGGGAGCCAGATCCAGAAAGCATCCGCCGGGCGAGATCCGCCCTACTGACCAAGGAGCAAGACATGTCGAATGTTGAGTTCGGCCACGCAGAGGGCGCGCTCAAGCAGATCGCCGAGCGCGTCATCCAGGCGAAGGAGGAGTTCAAGAAGCACTCCGACACGCTGGACGGCCAGATCCAGGGCCTGAAGGGCAAGTGGGAGGGCGACGGTGGCCGCGCCTTCGTCATCCTCCACCAGGCCTGGACCGAGAAGCACAAGGTCGTCACCACCGCGCTGGACAAGTTCCACGCCGCGCTGACGGAGACCGAGAAGGACAACGTCGCGGTCGACCAGCAGGCCGGCGCCGGCATGAACAACCTCTTCAACAAGCTCGGCCAGATCTGATCTCGGGCCCCAGGAACAAGGAGACAACGACATGAGCCTCGACGGCCTTCGCGTCAACCACGGCGAGCTCGACAACGCCGCCCAGCACATGTACGACACGGTGAAGCGGATGGAAGACACCCTCACCAACCTCGAGAACGACATCTCGCCCAAGGTCGCCACCTGGTCCGGTGCCCAGCAGGACGCCTACCGGGTGTCCAAGCAGGCCTGGGACTTCGCGATCAACGAGCTGAAGGACCTGCTCGACCAGAGCCACCAGACGGTCTACCAGTCGAACGCCGAGTACATGGCCGCCGACAAGCGCGGCGCCGGCCGGTTCGAGTTCTGAGCCGACCGCACGACCTCCGGGAGGGCCGACGCCCAGCGTCGGCCCTCCCGCCATGTCCGGCGGCCGGCGCGCCCCGCGTCCGTGCCACGATGGCCTCCCTCGCCTCGGTCTCTCGGAAGGTATGAGCAGATGACACAAGCTGGTCGGGCTCCCGGTGTGGTCGCCTCCGGCCTGGTCCGGGTCACGGTGACCTCCGGTACCCGCCGTGTCGACCTGGTGCTGCCCGGGGCGGTGCCCGTCGCCGAGCTGCTGCCCGAGCTGGCCCGCAGCGTGGGCCTGCTCGACCCCGCGACCGTCCACGGCGGCTACCGCGTCGGCACCGCCGACGGCCGGCGCCTGGTGCCGGACACAGGACTCACCCTGCAGGGGGTCGAGGACGGCGGCCTGCTCACCGTGACGGCCGGGGTCGACGACCCGGCGCCGCGGGTCTACGACGACGTGGTCGAGGCGATGGCCGACGTCGTCGAGAACGACCTGCAGCCGTGGGAGCCGGCCTCCGGGCGTCGTACGGCGCTGGTCGCGGCGGGACTGTTCCTGCTGCTCGGCGCCGCGGCGCTCCTCGTGCAGCGCGGCTCCGACCTCGCCGCGGCCGCCACCGCGGTGGTCGCCGCCGCCCTGTGCGCCGGCGCGATCGTGCTCTCTCGCGCCCAGCGCGAGCCGGAGGCGGCCGTGGGCGTGGCCTGGCTGGGTGCGGTCTACGCCGCGGCCGCGGGCTTCATGTTCGCCGACCGTGCGGGCGGCCTGCTCGGCCAGCCCCTCGCGTTCGCGGGTGCGGGCGCGCTGGTGGCGGGCCTGGTCTGCGTGATCGGCCTGGGACCCGGCCGGACCCTCGTCTTCCCGCCGGTCGTGGTCGGGGCGCTCGCCCTGGCGACGGGGCTCTACCTCGACTCCGCCGACGGCGACGGCATCGCCCCCGCCGCCCTGCTGACCACGGTCCTCGCGCTCGTCGTGATCGCGGGCAGCGTGTTCCCGTGGCTGGCGCTCGGCGCCACCTCGACCCGGGTCGACCAGCTGTTCAGCACGGCCGACATCACCGCCGACCCCGACGACATCGAGGCCGGGCAGGTCCTCGCCGACGCCCGGATAGCGCACGAGATCCTGCTCGCGATCTCCGGAACGGTCGGTCTCCTGCTGGTGCTCATCGCGCCGATCGCGGTCGGGCGCGGCGTCAGCGGCACCCTGCTCGCGGTCGACGCCTGCCTGATCGTCATGCTCCGCACCCGGCAGTACCGCACCGGCAGCGAGGTCCTGGTCGGCCTCGTCGCCGGCATCGCCGGGCTCGCGACGACCGCGGTCGCCGTCCTCGCCCTGCACGACGACTGGCGCCCGACCCTGGCCGTCCTGCTCGCGGTGGCCGGCGCGGTGCTGCTCGCCGCCACGCTGACGCCGTCGGTGCCGTCGGTGCGCCGCGGGCGGTTCGGCGACCTGCTCGAGTCGGTCGCGCTGATCGCGCTGCTGCCGCTCCTGGTCGTCGCGGTGGGGCTGTTCACCCAGGTCCACGAGGCGCTGAGCTGAGGACGCGCTGATGGCCACCAAGAAGGACCTCGTCGAGGCCTACTCGTTCAGCCGGCGCCGGCTCGTCACGGCGTTCGTCTCCGGCGCGCCCGGCGGCCGCGAGGTCGAGCCGAACCGGCCGGGCCGGATGATCGTCGGCGGCGTCGCGCTCGCCATCCTGCTCATCGCCGGTGCCGCGGTGGCCGGCGCGCTGACCAAGCGCCCGCCGCCGGACTGGAACAGCCCGGGTCTGGTCACCGACGACCACGGCGCGCTCTACATCATCCTCGACGACGAGCAGTCGGGCGGGGAGACGACGCTGCGCCCGATCATCAACGTCACCTCGGCCCAGCTGATCCTGGGCAAGGACAAGGCCACGACCAAGAGCGTTCCCGACGACATCCTCGCGCCGCGGGACAAGGGCCCCTCGATCGGCATCCTGGACGCCCCGCCGACCGTGCCCGGCCCGGACCGCCTGATCAACACCGGGTGGGTCTCGTGCACCGCCGACGGCAAGGGCCTGCACACCGACCTGCGCCCCGACCCCGCCGTCCAGGGGACGCCCTCCCTCGGCTTCGTCGTGCGCGGGGCGAAGAGCGGCGAGCGCTACCTCCTCGCGGAGGCGGAGGTGCCGGGCCACCCGCTGCGGGCCTACCGCTACCGGATGCCCGACCGCAACGACGCGCTCGACGCCGCGCTGCACGTCATCACCACCGACGTCATCACCGTGCCCGACGCCTGGCTCGCCCTCTTCCCGGCCGGTGGCGCGCTGTCCTCCTCGGGCCTCGGCCTCGACGGCTGGGGCGCCCGGACGCCCGCCGAGGGCTACCCGAGCGACGCCCAGGTGGGCGACTGGATCGAGCGGAGCGGACAGCGCTACGCCCTGACCAAGGACGGCTTCGCCCCGCTCACCGACTTCGCCTTCGCGGTGCTGGAGAACACCGCCGCGCCGAAGCGCAAGCCGAAGCTCCTCGAGCCGACCGAGGCGGACCCGCCGTTCACGGCGGTCGACCGGACCTACGACGACGCGTCCTGGCCGCAGGCGCCGGTCGAGCGCTCCGCGGCGGCCACCGACACCGTCTGCGGCGTCCTGGAGACGGACGAGGGCGGTCAGCCGGCCGCCCGGCTCGCCACCGCCGCACCGGGCTCCCCGCTGGGCGGCGACGTCGCGACGGGGGAGCGGAAGGTCACCGTCGAGCCGGGGTACGGCGCGCTGGTGCGCTCCGCGGAGTGGAACACCGCGCGCGGAGGCACCGTCGAGCTCGTCGACGACGGGGGGCGCAGCTACTCGGTCGCGGGGGAGACCGAGGTCGTGAACCTCGGGTACGGCACGGTCCCGCCCGTCGTCGTCCCCGCCTCGTGGGTGCAGCTGTTCACCTCGGGCCCGGACCTGTCGATCCTGGACGCGCTCTGCCCGCCGCGGACGCCGACCGAGGACGACCGGAAGCCGACGGGACCGACGTGCTCGTGAGCCGGCGCGTGCCCGCCCTCGCCGCGGCCCTGGCGCTTCCGGCGCTGGCGCTTCCGGCGCTGGCCCCGCCGGCGGTGGCCCTCCCCGCGCTCGCGCGCGCGGCGGCACTGCCCGACGGCCCGGACTGCTCGGCGGTCGGACCGGACGAGGACGAGCGCAAGGTGTCGGGCAGCAACACCGCCAACGCCGAGCTGCAGGTCGCCGCCGCCACCCGGATCGCGGACGCCGGTCCCCGGGAGGACGTCCGGGTCGTGGTGGTGGACACCGACTTCGGCGGCTTCGACCGCCGGCGCTACCCGAACCTCACCAGTGCGCACGGCCTGACCGTGGCGGGCATCGTCGGGGGCAAGGACCAGTCGGACCCGACGGTCGACGTCGGCATCGCGCCCGCCGCGCGGCTCGACAGCGAACCGTTCTACATGGCGCCCGCCGGGGAGACCGAGGAGGGCGAGCTGCCGCCCACGGCGGAGGCCCTCGCGGCCGCGCTGCGCCGGATCAAGCCCGGCAAGCGGACCATCGTGCTGGTGCCGACCGCCGTCCGCGGGTCGACCACGTTGAAGTCCGCGCTCGCCCGGCTGCACAAGGCCGGTGCGCTCGTCGTCGCCGCGGCCGGCGACCGGCCCGCCCAGGACCGGCAGGCCGGCTCGGGCGGCTTCCTCGACGACTACGGCTCCTCCCCGCAGCCGGGCGAGGACGCGGCCGCCGACGTCTGGCCGGCCGCCGACGACGACGTCCTGACCGTCGGCATCTCCGACCCGCGCGCCGCCGGCGTCGCGCTGCGCAACAGCAGCGTCGACATCGCGGCGCCCGGCTACGGCGCCGTCTCCGTCGGCCTCCAGGGTGGCTGGTGCACGGTCAACGCGCCGTCGACCTCATGGGCCGCGGCCCAGGTCGCCGGCATCGCCGCGCTGGTCTGGTCGGTCCACGGCGACGACAGCGCCGCGACCCTGCGCACTCGCCTGGAGGGCACCGCGAGCGGCAACGGCCAGGCCAGCCCCCTCACCGGGTCCGGCATGGTCCAGGCGGTCGAGGCGCTCCAGCGTCCGCTCGAGGGGCTCGGCGACGAGGGCCGGCGGGCGACACCGGTACGACGCGGCGAGGTCCCCGCCGAGCGGGCCGACCTGCTCGCCGGCACCCGGGAGGACGCGGTGTGGTGGGGCCTGGCGGGTGGGGGCGCGCTCGTCGTCCTGCTGGTGCTGCGGCCCGTGCTGGCCCGGCGTCGTCGCTGAGCCTCCCGCGATTGCTACGGTCCAGTAGCATTCGGCGGGTGACCTCGAACCTGCTGTCCGCCCGCAACCTGGCCTTCCTGCTGCACGAGTGGCTCGACGTCTCCGCGCTCACCGAGCGCGAGCGCTTCGCCGAGCACTCCCGGGCCGACTTCGACGCGCTGCTGGAGCTGGCCGAGCAGCTGGCGACCGAGCACTTCGCCCCGCACTTCCGCGCCAGCGACGAGCAGGAGCCGTCCTTCGACGGCACCACCGTCACCGTGCTCCCGGAGATCGGCGAGGCGCTGCGCCGGTTCGCCGAGATCGACGGCTTCGCGCTGGGTGCCGACGCGGAGGTCGGCGGCCTCCAGGTGCCCTCGACGGTCGGCACCGCCGCGGCCACCTGGTTCACCGCCGCCAACATCGGCACCATCTGCTACGCCTTCCTCACCCAGGCCAACGCCGCGCTGATCCACGAGCACGGCTCCGCGGACCTGCGCGAGCGCTTCGTGCGGCCGATGCTCGAGGGCCGCTGGTTCGGCACGATGGCGATGTCGGAGGCCCACGCCGGCAGCTCGCTCGGGGACATCACCACCCGCGCGGTCCCCGACGGGGACGCCTACCGGATCACCGGCTCGAAGATGTGGATCTCCGGAGGCGACCACGAGCTCGCCGAGAACATCGTCCACCTCGTCCTCGCCCGGCTGCCCGAGGCGCCGCCCGGGACGCGGGGGATCTCGCTGTTCGTCGTCCCCAAGTTCCTCGTCGCCGACGACGGCTCGCTCGGCGAGCGCAACGACGTCGCGATCACCGGCATCAACCACAAGCTCGGCTCCCGCGGCACCGTCAACACCGCCCCGGTCTTCGGCAGCGGCGCGTTCACCCCGGGCGGCGCCCGTGGCGCGGTCGGCTACCTCGTCGGCGAGCCCCACAAGGGCCTGAAGTACATGTTCCACATGATGAACGCCGCCCGCCTGGGCGTCGGAACGGCGGCCACCGGCACGGCGTACGCCGCCTATCTCAAGTCGCTCGCCTACGCCCGCGAGCGCCCCCAGGGCCGGGCCGTCGGCGGCACCGACCTCACCACCGCCCAGGTGCCGATCATCGAGCACACCGACGTGCGCCGGATGCTGCTCGCGCAGAAGGCGTACGTCGAGGGCGCGCTCGCCCTCACCCTCTACTGCGCCCGTCTCCTCGACGACGAGCAGACCGCGCCCACCGAGGCGGAGCGCGCCGAGGCCGCGACGCTGCTCGGCGTGCTCACCCCGATCGTGAAGTCCTGGCCCTCGCAGTGGGGGCAGGAGAGCACGTCGCTGGCGATCCAGGTCCTCGGCGGCGCGGGCTACACCCGCGACCACGACGTCGAGCAGCACTGGCGCGACCAGCGGCTCAACCCGATCCACGAGGGCACCCACGGCATCCAGGCGATGGACCTGCTCGGGCGCAAGGTGCTCCTCGACGGCGGCGCCGGGCTGATGACCCTGGCCGCGCGGATCGAGACCACCATCGCCCGCGCCCGCGAGGCCGGCGGGCCCGCCGCCGCCTGGGCCGACCAGCTCAAGGCACAGCTCGACCGGTTCGGCGAGGTGACCCTCGGGCTCGCCGCGCTGGGGGAGCCGGAGAGGATCCTGGCCAACGCCACGACGTACCTGGAGGCGGCGGGGCACCTCGTCGTGGCCTGGCTCTGGCTCGAGCAGGCGCTGGTCGCCGGCGCGGCCGCGGGCGACTTCTACGACGGCAAGCGGCAGGCGGCGACGTACTTCTTCGCCACCGAGCTCCCCAAGATCACGCCGATGCTGGACCTGCTCGCGGCCGGCGACCTGACGGCGCTGGAGATGCGCGACGCCTGGTTCTAGGCCGGGGACGACGAACGGCGCCGACCTGCTGGTCGGCGCCGTTCGCATCGGCGGAGGTAGGGGGATTCGAACCCCCGAGGGCGTTAACCCAACACGGATTCCAGCCGTGCGCCATAGGCCACTAGGCGATACCTCCGCGCAGGAGGTTACCGGTCGGTGACCGGCACCCGGAAATCGCCTGGCTCGGCGGTGTCCGGGGGGAGCGCCCGGAGTTCGGGTGGGCGGTCGGCATCCTCTAGAGTGAGCGCAACCCCCCGTGCGGCGGCATCTCGCCCAACTCCCCCAGGGCCGGAAGGCAGCAAGGGTAAGTGAGCTCTGTCGGGTGCGCGGGGGGCCTCTTGCTTTTTCGGCCCACCTCCCGGCTGTCGGGTGTCGGGGGCGCTGGCTAGTGTTCAGGGGTGGACTCCCCGCTCGCGCTCTACCGCCGCTACCGGCCCGAGACCTTCGCCGAGGTGATCGGGCAGGAGCACGTGACCGAGCCGCTGCGCTCCGCGCTGGCGGGCAACCGGGTCAACCACGCCTACCTGTTCTCCGGCCCCCGCGGGTGCGGCAAGACGACCAGCGCCCGGATCCTGGCCCGCGCCCTCAACTGCGAGAAGGCGCCGGTGGCCGACCCGTGCGGGGAGTGCGAGAGCTGCCGCGACCTGGCCCGCAACGGCCCGGGCTCGATCGACGTGATCGAGATCGACGCGGCCTCCCACGGCGGCGTGGACGACGCGCGCGACCTGCGGGAGAAGGCGTTCTTCGCGCCGGTGCGCAGCCGCTACAAGGTCTACATCATCGACGAGGCGCACATGGTGACGACGCAGGGCTTCAACGCCCTGCTGAAGCTGGTGGAGGAGCCGCCGCCGCACCTGCGCTTCATCTTCGCCACGACCGAGCCCGAGAAGGTCATCCCGACCATCCGCTCGCGCACCCACCACTACCCGTTCCGGCTGATCCCGCCGCGCCTGCTGACGACGTACCTCACCGAGCTGTGCGAGCGCGAGGGCGTCTCCATCGAGCCGGCCGCGCTGCCGCTCGTGGTCCGGGCCGGTGCGGGCTCGGCGCGGGACACCCTCTCGGTGCTCGACCAGCTCCTGGGCGGGGCGGGCCCGCAGGGCGTGACCTACGACCTGGCCAGCGGGCTGCTCGGCTACACCCCCGACACCCTGCTCGACGACGTGGTCTCGGCCTTCGCCGGCGGCGACGGCGCCGCGGTCTTCGGGGTGGTCGACAAGGTCATCGAGACCGGCCAGGACCCGCGCCGCTTCACCGAGGACCTGCTGCGGCGGCTGCGCGACCTGGTCATCATCTCCGCGGTCCCCGACGCCGCGGCCTCCGGCCTGCTCGACGTCTCCGGCGACCAGGCCGACCGGCTCGTCGCCCAGGCCACCTCGTTCGGCCGCGGTGAGCTGACCCGCGCCGCCGACCTGGTCGCCGCCGGGCTCACCGACATGCGCGGGGCGACGGCGCCGCGGCTGCTGCTGGAGCTGATCTGCGCCCGCATCCTGCTGCCCGCCGCCGACCACACCACCGAGGGCGTGCTCGCCCGGCTGGACCGGCTGGAGCGCCGCGCCGCCATCAGCGGTACGACGTCCGCGGAGTCCGCCGCGCCCACCGCCCCCGCCGCGCCCGCCCAGGACCGCCCGGCCCCCTCGCGGGCCGAGCGTGCCGCGCCGGAGCGGGTCGAGGACCGGCCCGCCCCGCAGCGGGCCCCCCAGCCCGAGCCGGCCGCGCCGGTGGCGCCCGAGCCGGTGGTGCCGGTCGAGCCGGAGGCCGAGCCGATCGCGGTGATCCCCGAGCCCGAGCCGCAGCGCCGCCCGGAGCCCGCGCCGGAGCCGGTGCGGCAGCCGGTGCGACCGGCCGAGCCGGCCGCCGCCGCGCCGGCCACGGCGGGCGGGCTGACCCTGGTCGACGTACGCCGCCTGTGGCCCTCGGTCATCGACCGGGTCAAGGCGGTCAAGCGGGTCACCTGGATCCACCTGACCCAGAACGCGCAGGTGGTGAGCCTGGAGGGCACGGTGCTGGCGCTGGGCTTCCAGGCCGACGGGCCGCGCCGCTCCTTCGAGGCCGGCGGGCACGCCGAGATCGTGCAGCAGGCCGTCGTCGACGAGATCGGCATCGAGGTCCGCATCGACGCGATCATCGACCCCTCCGCGGACCCGAACGCCCGCCCGCCCGCGCCGGCGGCCGCAGCCCCCGCGGCGGCCCCTGCCGCCGACCCGGCCCCGGCCCCGCGCGCGGAGCCGGCCGGGCCGCCGTCCGACGACGCGCCCCCGTGGGCCGTGCCCGGCGAGGACGAGCCGACCTCGCGCCGGGCCCGGATGGCCGACATCCAGGCCCGCGAGGACGAGCGCTCCGCGGAGCCGCCGGTCGACCCCGACGCCCACGTCGACCTCGACGACGCCGAGGTCGACGCCGAGTCCAGCGCCGAGCTCCTCGCCCGCGAGCTGGGCGCCCAGATCATCGAGGAGATCCCGCGCGGCGGCTGAGCCGCGCCGGACCCGCGACCCGAGACCCGAGCCAGAGAAGAGACCACGATGAGCCAGAACCCGTTCGACGCACTCGCCGGTGGCGGCGGCCTCGACCTCGGTGCCCTGCTGCAGCAGGCCCAGCAGATGCAGGAGCAGCTCCAGGACGCCCAGCAGCGCCTCGCCGAGGCCACGGTCGAGGGGTCCGTCGCCGGTGGCGCCGTCACCGTGACCATCACCGGCTCCGGCGAGCTGACCGCGGTGGCGATCACCCCCGACGCCCTCGACAGCACCGACCCCGACGCGCTCAGCGACCTCGGCGACCTCGTCGTCGCGGCCTTCCGCGACGCCCGCGCCAAGGCCGACGCCCTGGCCGAGCAGACCCTCGGCCCGCTGGCCGGCGGCCTGCCCGACGTGGGCGGCCTGCCGGGGCTGGGCGGGCCGGGGCAGCCCGGCCAGCTCGGCTTCTAGGTCGCGGCCGATGTACGAAGGCGTCGTCCAGGACCTCATCGACGAGCTCGGCAGGCTGCCGGGCGTCGGGCCGAAGAGCGCCCAGCGGATCGCGTTCCACCTGCTGCAGGCCGACCCGGTCGACGTACGACGCCTCGCGGACGTGCTGATCGAGGTCAAGGACAAGGTGAAGTTCTGCTCGATCTGCTTCAACGTCGCCGAGGACGACCAGTGCCGGATCTGCCGTGACCCCCGCCGGGACCCGTCGGTGCTGTGCGTCGTGGAGGAGTACAAGGACGTCGTGGCGATCGAGCGGACGCGCGAGTTCCGCGGCCGCTACCACGTGCTCGGCGGGGCGATCTCGCCGATCGACGGCATCGGGCCCGAGCAATTGCACATCCGCGAGCTGCTCACCCGGCTGGGCGACGGCGCGGTCACCGAGGTGATCCTCGCGACCGACCCGAACCTGGAGGGTGAGGCCACCGCGACGTACCTCACCCGCATGCTGGGGCCCCTGGGCTTGCGCGTGACGCGTTTGGCCAGTGGACTTCCGGTGGGAGGAGACCTGGAGTACGCCGACGAGGTGACTCTCGGTCGGGCATTCGTCGGAAGGCAGGCAGCAACATGAGCGACAACAGCACCGAGCAGCTCCCGGGTCTCGCGGCCCTGGAGGCACTGATCGCGGTCGAGACCGAGACCGTGCGCTTCGCCGACGACATCGCCGCGTCGGTCCGCTCGTTCCTCGACGGGCTGCGCGTGGTGGCGGCGGAGGCGACGGGCGGGCAGGCGGTGTCCCTGCTGCTGCTCCAGATCAGCCAGATCTCGCTGACCGGCGCGCGGCTGGGCGTGCACCGCGACTTCGCGCCGCGCGACGAGTACCAGCCCGACGACGGTCCCGACCCCGACGACATCGACGACCTGCGGATGCAGCTCGCCGGCCTGCTGGGGGACCTGGATACCTACTCGGCGGTGTTCGACCCCTACCAGCCCGAGGTGGTCGAGGGCCTGATCTCCGACGACCTCACCTCGATCGCGGCCGACCTGGCCGTCGGCGTGCGCCACTACGAGGCGGGCGACGTCGAGGAGGCGCTGTGGTGGTGGCAGTTCTCCTACGTCTCCTCCTGGGGCGGGCTGGCGGGCTCCACGCTGAAGGCGCTGCTCTCGGTGGTCGCCCACGACCGGCTCGACGTCGACCTCGACACCACCCAGGAGCTGGAGCTGCTGGAGGCGGCGTCCGCCGTGCTGGACGGCGCCGAAAACGGCTAGCGCACGCCCGTAGAATCGGGGTCGGCCCCGGTGAGGCAGGGCCGCGTCCCTTCCCCCGTCAGCCAGGAGTGAGTCCCCCGTGGGCATTGTCGTGCAGAAGTACGGCGGCTCGTCGGTCGCCGATGCCGCCGGCATCAAGCGCGTCGCACAGCGCATCGTCAACACCAAGAAGGCCGGTCACCAGGTCGTGGTCGTCGTCTCGGCGATGGGGGACACGACGGACGAGCTGATCGACCTCGCCAACGAGGTCTCCCCGCTCCCGCCGGCCCGCGAGCTCGACATGCTGCTGACCGCCGGCGAGCGGATCTCGATGGCGGTGCTGGCGATGGCGATCCAGAACCTCGGCCACGAGGCCCGCTCCTTCACCGGCTCCCAGGCCGGCGTCATCACCGACGCCGCGCACGGCCGGGCCAAGATCATCGACGTCACCCCGGGCCGCATCGAGGTCGCCATCGGCGAGGGCGCGATCGCGATCGTCGCAGGCTTCCAGGGCGTCTCGCAGACGACCAAGGACATCACCACCCTGGGTCGCGGCGGGTCCGACACCACCGCCGTCGCGCTCGCCGTCGCCCTCAAGGCCGACGTGTGCGAGATCTACTCCGACGTCGACGGCATCTTCACCGCCGACCCCCGGATCGAGCCGCACGCCCGCAAGGTGCCCCGGATCTCCTACGAGGAGACCCTGGAGATGGCCGCGCAGGGCGCCAAGATCCTGCACCTGCGGTGCGTCGAGTACGCCCGCCGCTACGACATGCCCATCCACGTCCGCTCCTCCTTCTCCGAGAAGGAGGGCACCTGGGTCGTCAAGGCCGAGGACGTCGTACTCGAGGAGAGCTCCATGGAAGCCGCGATCATCACCGGCGTCGCGCACGACCGCAGCCAGGCCAAGATCACCGTGGTGGGCGTCCCGGACAAGCCGGGCGAGGCGGCGGCGATCTTCCGTGCCGTCGCGGAGACGCAGATCAACATCGACATGATCGTGCAGAACGTCTCCGCCGCGGCGACCAGCCTCACCGACATCTCCTTCACCCTGCCGCGGGGTGAGGGCCAGGCCGCGATGACGGCGCTCGCCCGCCTGCAGGACGCCGTGGGCTTCGACAGCCTGCAGTACGACGACAGCGTCGGCAAGGTGTCCATCGTGGGCGCCGGCATGAGCTCCTCGCCGGGCATCTCGGCGCGCTTCTTCGAGGCGCTCTCGGAGGCGGGCGTCAACATCGAGATGATCTCCACCTCGGAGATCCGCGTCTCGGTCGTGGTGGCCGAGACCCAGGTGGAGGCGGCCGTCAACGCCGCGCACGCCGCCTTCGACCTCGGCTCGGACGAGATCGAGGCCGTGGTCTACGGAGGGACCGGACGATGAGCAACCCCGTCGACCCCGTCAACATCGGCGTCGTCGGCGCGACCGGCCAGGTCGGCGTCGCGATGCGCCAGATCCTCCTCGAGCGGAACTTCCCGGTCGGCGAGATCCGCTTCTTCTCCTCGGCCCGCTCGGCCGGCAAGGTGCTGCAGTTCGGCGACCGCGAGGTCGTCGTCGAGGACGCCGAGACCGCCGACCCGACCGGGCTGGACATCGCGCTCTTCTCCGCCGGCGCCACCGCCTCGCGCGCCCTGGTGCCCCGCTTCGTCGACGCCGGCGTGATCGTCGTCGACAACTCCTCGGCCTTCCGCAAGGACCCGGCCATCCCGCTCGTCGTCTCCGAGGTCAACCCGGAGGCCGCCGCCGAGGTGATCGCCGCGGGCCGCGGGATCATCGCGAACCCGAACTGCACCACGATGGCGGCTATGCCCGTGCTCAAGCCGCTGCACGAGGAGGCCGGGCTGGTGCGGCTGATCGCGTCGACGTACCAGGCCGTGTCGGGCTCGGGCATCGCCGGCGTCGAGGAGCTCTCGACCGGCGTCGCCGCGGCCGGCGACAAGGCCAAGGAGCTCGCCTACGACGGCGAGGCCGTCGCCTTCCCCGAGCCCGGCGTCTACAAGCGGACGATCGCCTACAACGTGCTGCCGTTCGCCGGCAACCTCGTCGACGACGGTCTCAACGAGACCGACGAGGAGCAGAAGCTCCGCAACGAGTCCCGCAAGATCCTCGGCATCCCGGACCTGCGGGTCTCCGGCCTGTGCGTACGGGTCCCCGTCTTCACCGGGCACTCGCTGGCGATCAACGCCGAGTTCGAGCGGCCGCTGACCCCGGCCCGCGCGCTGGAGCTGCTCGCCACCGCCCCGGGCGTCGAGGTCGCCGACATCCCGAACCCGCTCGCGGCGGCGGGCAAGGACCCGTCGTACGTCGGCCGGATCCGCCAGGACCCGGGCGTCGACGACGACCGCGGGCTGGCGCTGTTCGTCTCCAACGACAACCTGCGCAAGGGTGCGGCGCTCAACACGGTGCAGATCGCGGAGCTGATCGCCGCCTCGCGCTGACGTTCAGGCCACCAGGTCGTCCCAGCCGGCGGCCAGGTAGTCGAGGAACACCGGGCCGACGTGCTCCTCGCGGAGGACGTCGCGCGGCACCGGCCGCTCGCGGACCCGGAACCCGGGGTCGGCGAGCGCCCGTGCGGCGAAGTCGTGGTGCAGGATCGCGCCGGTGCCGACCGTGACGACGTCGGCACCCTGCTCCAGGCACCACCGGGCGTCGGCGGCCGAGACCACGCGGCCGGCGACGCCGAGCGCGGCGCCGTGGCGGGGCAGGTCGGTGAAGTGCTCGATGAGCAGGCCCTCGTGGCCCTCGCCGCGCGGCTTCATGAAGACGTCCCACAGCGACATGTCGAGGTAGTCGAGGTGGCCGGTGGCGAGCACCCGGCGGGCGGTCTCACGGCCCTCGGGCAGCGTGATCCCGTTGCCCTCGGGGGTCAGCCGCAGGCCCAGCTGGAAGTCCGGTCCGGTGCTCTGCCGGATCCCCTCCAGGATCTCGGTCACGAAGCGCAGGCGGTCGTCGAAGGACCCGCCGTAGCGGTCCTCGCGGTGGTTGAAGCGACCGTCGAGGAACTGCCCGACGAGGTAGCCGTGGGCGCCGTGCACCTCGACCCCGTCGAAGCCCGCCCGCTCGGCACGGACCGCGGCGGCCACGAAGTCCGCCACCACCCGCTCCACCTCGCTCGTGGTGAGCGCGACCGCGCCCTTGTCCGGCTCGTCCCAGGGGCACACGTTGGGACCGCCGTGGACCGCCGGGTCGGAGCGCCGGCCGCCGTGGTGCAGCTGGACCGCCGAGCGGGTGCCGGTCGCGCGCAGGCCCTCGGCCAGCCGCTGCAGGCCCGGCAGGTGGCGGTCCTCGGCGATGCCGAGCTGACCGGGCCACGCCTGGCCCGCCGGGGCGACCCAGGCCGCGCAGGTCATCGTGAGGCCGAAGCCACCACGACCGCGGGCGACCAGCCAGGCGTACTCGTCCTCGCCCAGCGTCCCGTCCGGGTTGCTCTGGATGTTGGTCAGCGGTGCCAGGGCGAAGCGGTTGGCCCACTCCGGGCCGTGCGGCAGCCGGACGGGGTCGGCGAGGGAGGTCGTCACCCCTCCATGGTGCCCGGCCGCTCCAGGGCGGCCCGCACCAGGTGCAGGGCAGCGACGACGGTACGCCGCCGCACGGTGCTCCGGTCGCCGCCCAGCCGCAGCTCCCGGTGGTGGGTCGTGCCGTCCGCGTCCACCGCGACGTGGACCAGTCCGACCGGCTTCTGCGCCGTGCCGCCGCCAGGCCCGGCGATGCCGGTGACGCCCACCCCGATGCTCGTCCCGAGGCGCTCACGGGCGCCGCGGGCCATCGCCTCGGCGACCTCCCGGCTGACCGCGCCGTGCTCCTCGATCAACGCCGCCGGCACGCCGAGCTCGGCGGTCTTGGCGGCGTTCGCGTAGGTGACGAACCCCCCGACGAGGTACGCCGACGAGCCGGCCCGGTCCGCCAGCCGCCCCGCCAGCAGGCCCGCCGTGCAGGACTCCGCGGTCGCGATCGTGGCTCCCCGGGCCAGCAGCAGGTCGGCGAGCACCTCGTCGAGGCCGCGGCCGTCGTCGGCGTACACCTGGGTGCCGAAGTGCTCGCGCAGCGCCGCCTGCAGGCGGTCGTGCGCCGCGGCCGCCGCCGGCCGGTAGCGGGTGACCACCTCCAGCTCGCCGTCGCGCACGCAGGTGGTGACCTCCAGGCCGGCGTCCTCCAGCGAGCCGTGGGCCTCCTCGTGGGCCCGCAGCAGCGCCGCGAGCTCCGCCTCCGGCGGCCCCCACAGCCGGGTCTCGGACTGGCGCAGCTCCTCCGCCCCGGACAGCGCGGCGCGGACCGCGTCGGTGGCGAGCGCGGTCGGCCACATGGGCTGCAGCTCGCTGGGCGGGCCGGGGAGCACGACCACCGGAGGCCGGCCCTCCGGTCCCGGGACGACCAGCCCGGGCGCCGTACCGACGGGCGGGAGGACGCTCGCGCCCTCGGGCACCAGCGCCTGCTTGCGGACGCTGTGCCGGGTCGCCTCCGCCGGCGGGCTCCAGCCCCGGCGGGCGTTGAGGCGGGCGACGATCGCGCCGACCTGCTCCTCCAGGGCCTCGTCGAGACGCAGCACGCGGCCCTGCACCTCGGCGACCACCTCGGCTGTCAGGTCGTCGGCGGTCGGGCCGAGGCCACCGGTGGTCAGCACCAGGTCGTGGTCGGCCAGCTGGAAGCGCAACGCCGCCGCGAGGTCCTCGCGCCGGTCGCCGACCACCACGGTGCGCCCGACGTCGACCCCGAGCTCCCGCAGCCGCTCGGCCAACCACGGCCCGTTGCGGTCCACGACCCGACCGGTGAGGACCTCGGTGCCCGTGACGACGATGCCGGCCCGTGCAGTCACCCGTGCCCCGCTCAGGTGTCGACGGGCTCGACGAACGTCTTCGTCACCCACACCGAGGCGAGGTACCCCCCGATGCTCAGCACCGGGATCACGATGAGCATCGACCAGTGGTCGAGGTAGTCGATCAGGAACAGCAGCGCCACGACGGCCACCAGCCCCACCGCCAGGAAGCTGCTGCTCCCCGGGTCCGGGATCTGGAAGGTCTTCAGCAGCTGGCTGCCCAGCAGCACGCACAGCGCGAAGGTCGCCACCAGCAGCAGGAAGCCCGGCCCCCCGCCGCACGACGACGTCCCGCGCACCGCCTCGCACCCGCGCAGCGACAGCCAGGTCAGCACCACCATCGCCGCCCCGACCACGAGACCGGTGACCGCGGCGGCGCGGTACGCCGTCAGCAGCGGTCCCTCGGTCGCCAGCGCAGCGATCTCGGCGTCCTCGAGGGCCGCAGGGCTGACCGGCTCGGGCTCCACCTCGACGACGGGCGCGGGCTTCGGTGCGGGCCTGGGCGCGGGCTTGGGCTTCGGGGTGGGCTTCGGGGTGGGCTTCGGCGTGGGCTCGGGGACGGGCGCCGGCTCCGGCTCGGCGGCCACCGGTTCAGGCTCCGGCTCGGGCTCCGGCTCGGGCTCGGGCTCGGGCTCCGGCTCGGGCTCGGGCTCGGGCTCGGGCTCAGGCTCCGGCTCGGGCTCCGGCTCGGGCTCCGGCTCGGGCTCCGGCTCGGGCTCCGGCTCGGGCTCCACGACGACCGTCGGCTCCTCGACCGGCTCGACCACCGGCAGGACGGCGGTCGCCTCGGGCTCGGCGGGCTCGGGCTCGACGGGCTCGGGGGCCGGTTTCGGCGCGACCGACTTCTCGGCAGGACGGGTCGCCTTCGCGGGCTCGGAGGCGCCGGCGGAGGCCGGCTTCTTCTTCCGCCCGAACAGCTTGGGCGGCTCCAAGCTGAGCTTCAGCTTGTCCTGCTCGTCAGACATGGGGGCAGTCTGTCACGACCTGACAGCGGATCGGCGGCTGCTCAACCGGTGAAAAAGCGAGCAGGTGGATCCCAGGGGATCCACCTGCTCCGCGGTCGGGCTGACAGGATTTGAACCTGCGGCCTCCTCGTCCCGAACGAGGCGCGCTACCAAGCTGCGCCACAGCCCGCCGATGGCCGGCCCCGAGGGGCACGCTCACCAGCAGTGGAGCATAGCGGAGGCCCGGGCGGGACCTGGAATCGGGGAGCCTCAGCGCGCGGGCAGCAGGGTGAGCAGCACGGCCTCGGGGCGGCAGGCGATGCGGACCCGGGTGTACGGGTTGGTGCCCAGGCCGGCCGAGACGTGCAGCCATGCCGAGCCGGGGTCCCCGGGACGGGACGCGGCGGGATGGCGGTGCAGGCCGCGGGCCCGGGCGGGGTCGAGGTCGCAGTTGGTGGCGTACGCGCGCGAGCCGCCCCGCCACGGCAGCCGCACCTGGCCGCCGTGGGTGTGCCCGGCGACGATGGCGTCGTACCCGTCGGCGGCGAGCTGGTCCAGCACCCGGAGGTACGGCGCGTGGGCGACGCCGAGGCGCAGGTCGGCGCCGGGGTCGGCGGGGCCGGCGACGGCGGGCAGGTCGTCGTACGACAGGTGCGGGTCGTCGACGCCCGCGAACGCGAGCGTGGTCTCGCCGACGGTGAGCCGGGTCCGGCGGTTCGTGAGGTCGAGCCAGCCGGCGTCGGTGAAGCCGGCGGTGAGGTCGCGCCAGGGCAGCTGGGGGACGCCCGTGTTCCGCTTGCCGTTGTCGGGGAGCAGGTAGCCGAACGGGTTGCGCAGCCCCGGCTCGAAGTAGTCGTTGGACCCGTGCACGAACACGCCCGGCACGTCGAGCAGCGGCCCGAGGCTGTCGAGCACGACCGGCACCGCCCGGCGGTGGGCGAGGTTGTCACCGGTGTCGATGACGAGGTCGGGGCGCAGCGCGGCCAGCGAGCGCAGCCACTCCTGCTTGCGGGTCTGCCCGGGCGTCATGTGCAGGTCGGTGAGGTGCAGGACCCGCAGCGGCCGCATCCCGGCGGGCAGCACCCGCAGGTCGTAGGTGCGCAGGGTGTACTGCCGCGCCTCCCACAGCCCGTACGACGTCACCGCGGCTCCCGCCGCCCCGCCGAGCGTGGCGGCGCGCAGCAGCGTCCGGACGAAACCCATTGCGCCAGTCTCACACCCGTTCGGCACAATCGAGGCATGAGCACCCTCAAGGACCGCCTCCGCAGCGACCTCACCACCGCCATGAAGGCCCGTGACGAGGTCCGGTCCTCGACCCTGCGGATGATCCTGACCGCGGTCACGAACGCCGAGGTCGCCGGCACCACGGCCAAGGAGCTCACGGACGACGAGATCCTCACGGTCCTCGCCAGCGAGGCGAAGAAGCGCCGCGAGGCCGCCGTCGCCTTCGAGGACGGCAAGCGCCCCGAGAGCGCCGCCAAGGAGCGTGCCGAGGCCGCCGTCATCCAGGACTACCTGCCGGCCCAGCTCTCGCCGGAGGAGATCGCCGCCGTCGTCACCGCCGCGGTGGAGAAGCTCGGCGCCGCCGGCGCGGGCCCGAAGGCGATGGGTCAGGTCATGGGGGTGGTGACGCCGCAGGTCAAGGGCCGCGCGGACGGCGCCGCGGTCGCGGCGGAGGTCCGCCGCCAGCTCGGCTGAGCGAGCACGACGGAAGGGAGACGGGCCGCATTCCCCGCGGGATCGGCCCGCGGAGCGTCGGTTTCCCTACGCCCGGGCTCGGTCAGTCGTCGCGGCCGTTGCCGTTCCCGTTGCCGTTCCCGTTGCCGTTCCCGTTGCCGTTCCCGTTGCCGTTCCCTCGGCCGGGCTTGCTCTTCGGCTTCGCCTTCGGCGTGCCGTCGGAGAGGTACAGGGTGATCGAGTCGCCGTCGCCGAGGCTGCTTCCGGCGGCGGGGTAGCTGGAGGCGACCAGCCCGCGGGCGTAGCTGGAGTCGACCGTGCGGCCCCGGTTGACCTGGAAGCCCAGGCCCTCGAGGGTCGCCTTCGCGTCCTCGTAGGACTTGCCGGCGACGGAGGGAACCGGGATCAGCAGGCCCGCCACGTCCGTGGACGAGGGCCGGGTGAAGTCGTCGTCGGGCAGCCACTGGGCGATCGCCTTGAACGCATCGCCCCAGATCGGCCCCGCGGTGGTGGAGCCGGAGGTCAGGTTGCGGACGTAGCCACCGATCGACTTGAAGTCGAGGGTGTCCTGGTTGCCGTTCTTCTTCACACCTGCGACGACCGCGGCTCCGGCGAGGTTCGGTGTGTAGCCGGAGAACCACACGGACTTGTTGTCGTTGGTCGTCCCGGTCTTGCCGGCGGCGGGCTGGCCCGGGCTGAGGGCCTGCCCGAAGCCGCCGGGGGCGATCACGCCCCGCAGCACGTCGTTGACCGCGTCGGCGACCGGGCTGGCGAGTGCCTGGGTGCACTGCTTGTCGTACTTCTTCAGCACGTTGCCGTCGGTGTCGGCGATCTCGGTGACGGGGCGGGCGTCACAGTGCACGCCGCGGGCCGCGAAGGTCGCGTACGCCTGGGCCATGTCCAGCGGGCTGACGTTGGCGACGCCGAGGGTGAAGGAGGGGAAGCTGGCGTACTCCTTGGGCACCTTGATCCCGAGCTTGTTCGCGACCTTCCAGGGGCCGCAGATCCCGATCTCCTTCTCGAGGTTGACGTAGAAGGTGTTGACCGACTTCTGGGTGCCCTCGTAGAGGTTCGGGTTCGCCGAGGAGCTGGTCGAGTTGCCCGGCGTGTAGATCTCGCTGCTCTGGATCGGCCCCTCGCAGTTCTCGAACTCGCGCACGGGGAAGTAGCCGCGGCTGGGTGCCGGGAACCTCTGGGTGAGCGGGATGCCCTGCTCGACCGCGGCGGCGAGGGTGAACGCCTTGAACGTCGAGCCGGGCTGGAAGCCGGCCGCGTCGCCGTACGCCGGGGGGACGGTGTAGTTGAGGAAGGTCTGGCCCTTCTTCGACCCCATCGGCCGCGACTGGGCGAGGGCGCGGACGTTGCCGCTGCCGGGCTGGACCAGGGCGAGCGCGCCGATGGCGGCGTCGCCCTTGAAGACGTTCCTGGCGACCGCGTCCTGGGCCGCGCGCTGGAAGCGCATGTCGACGGTCGTCTTGATCGTCAGCCCGCCGTTGAAGATCAGCCGCTGCCGGTCCGCGGGCGTCTCGCCGAGCGCCGGGTCGGTCTTGAGCCAGCGCACGACGTAGTCGCAGAAGAACTGGGCGCGCGAGTTGGCACAGCCGTTGGGCTGCTCCTGGACCTTGAGGCCGAGCTTCGTCGCCGTGGTCTTCTCGGCCTGGGCGTCGGTGATGACGTTGAGCTGGGCCATCCGGGCGAGGACGACGTTGCGGCGCACCTTCGCCTGCGGGGCGTTGCGCGTCGGGTTGTAGGCCTCGGGGCTCTGCACGAGGCCGGCCAGCAGGGCCGACTGGCGCAGGTCGAGGTCCTTGGCGTTGGTGTTGAAGTAGTGCTGCGCGGCCGCCTGGACGCCGTAGGCGCCGTCCCCGAAGTAGGCGGTGTTGAGGTAGCGCTCGAGGATCCAGTCCTTGCTGTGCCGCTTCTCCAGCGCGATCGCGTAGCGCAGCTCCTTGAGCTTGCGGCCGTAGGTGTCGTCGGTGGCCGCCTTGCGCTCGGCGTCGGTGTCGGCCTGGTTGAGCAGCGTGAGCTTGACCAGCTGCTGGGTGATGGACGAGCCGCCCTGGGCGACGCCGCCGGACGCCTGGTTGGTGAGCAGGGCGCGCACCGTGCCCTTCAGGTCCAGGGCGCCGTGCTGGTAGAAGCGGTAGTCCTCGATCGCGACGATCGCCTCGACCATGGTCCGCGAGATCTGGCGGAGCGGGACGTTGACCCGGTTCTGGTCGTAGAGGGTGGCGATGGTCTTGCCGTTGCGGTCCTGGATCTCGGTGCGCTGCGGCAGCTGCTCGGTCTCGAGCTCCTGGGGGAGCGAGTCCACCGAGTCGGCGACGTTGCGGGCGGTGAAGCCGGCGACGCCCGCGAAGGGGATCGCCAGGCCCGAGACGACCACCCCGAGCACGGCGGCGACCAGCAGCATCACGCCGAGGTGCGAGGCGATCTTGCCGGGCGGCAGGCCGTCGAAGCGGGTGCGAGACATGCGCTCAGAGTACGTGACGGGCCTGTGCGGGCCTGTTTTCCGAGGACCGCCGGGGGCCCGGTCCCACCAGTGGTCCTAGTCCGATGTGACTACGCAGGTTGGGCCCAATGAGCGGTGTTCGAAACGGGTCGGCGTCCTTTACTTTAGTCCGGTCGAGAAGACCAGGCGCTGTGGGGGCGCTGGCTTCTCGAAGTGGGAACCACAAGGGGACAACATGTGGGTTGACGATTGGGCGCCGCGCGCGGCCTGCCGTGAGGACCAGCCGGACCAGCTCTTCGTGAGGGGTGCCGAGCAGAACAAGGCCAAGCAGGTGTGCAGCGGCTGTGCCGTGCGCACCGAGTGCCTCGCCGAGGCGCTCGACAACCAGATCGAGTGGGGCGTCTGGGGTGGCATGACGGAGCGTGAGCGCCGTGCGCTGCTCCGCCGCCGGCCGAGCGCCTCCTGGCGCAAGGTGCTCGAGGACGCACGCGACCGCCAGGGCACCGCGACCGTCTGAGCCTGGCCGGCTCCCTCAGGAGCCGTCGGCGAGCAGCGTGCCGACCCGGCGGAGTCCGCCGAGGTCGTGCACGTCGCCGGCCAGCGCCGGTACGACGACCGTCGCCACCTGCGGGTGGGCGGTCGCGAACCGGTCCCTGAGCGCGCGCTCGCGCTGCACCATCCGCACCCGGTCGGCGTGCAGCCGGAGCAGTCCGGCGGCGACCGAGGTGCCGTTGGCGCGCCGCAGCCGCTCGACGGCGGTCATCGCCTCGTCGGCGGACAGGTCGTCGGCGGGCTCGGGGCTGGCGCGGTTGACGACCAGCCCGGCGAGCGGCATGTCGTCCTCGCTGAGCCGCTCGACGAAGTACTCCGCCTCGCGCAGGGCGTCCGGCTCCGGTGCCGCCACCACGAGGAACGCGGTGCCGTCGGCCTTGAGCAGCGAGTAGGTCTGCTGCGCACGCTGCCGGAAGCCGCCGAAGACGGTGTCGAGGGCGGTCACGAAGGTCTGCAGGTCCTTGAGGAACTGTGCGCCGAGGATCTTGGTCAGCGAGTTGGTGATCAGGCTGAGCCCGGCCGTCATCAGCTTCGCCGGGCCCTTCGCGGGGGCGAGCAGCAGCCGGACGAAGCGCCCGTCGAGGAAGCTGGACAGCCGCTCGGGTGCGTCGAGGAAGTCGAGTGCCGAGCGCGACGGCGGGGTGTCCACCACGATCAGGTCGTAGGTGCCGGCGCTCTGGGCGTCGCGGTAGATCTGGCCGAGCTTCTCCATCGCCATGTACTCCTGCGTGCCCGCGAACGAGCTCGACAGCGCGATGTAGAACGGGTTGGCCAGGATCTGCTCGGCCTTCTCCGGGCTGGCCTGGGAGAGCACCACCTCGTCGAAGGTGCGCTTCATGTCGAGCATCATCGCGTCGAGGCTGCCGGTGCCCTCGACGCCGGTGACCGGGCGCGGGGTGTTGTCGAGCGCCTCGATGCCCATGGACTGCGCCAGGCGGCGGGCCGGGTCGATCGTCAGCACGACGACCTTGCGCCCGCGCTCGGCGGCCCGTAGGGCCAGTGCGGCGGAGGTGGTGGTCTTGCCGACGCCACCGGAGCCGCAGCACACGATGATCCGGGTGCCGGGGTCGTCGAGCAGCGCGTCGACGTCGAGCGCGCCGGCCCGCTGCGTGGAGGTCGGGCCGACCCGGGTGGGTCGCTGGGTGTTGCTGCGGGCCACTACGCCATCCCCTGCTCTCGGAGGAGTCCGGCGAGCTCGTACAGCCCGCCGAGGTCGATGCCGCCCGCGATCCGCGGCAGCTCGTACGACGGGACGCCCAGGTCCGCCACGAGGGCGCGCTGGGAGTCCTCCAGGGCCCGGCGCTCCGCGTGGTCAGCGCCCTCCTGGAGGAGGCCGTCGACGAGCTCCGGGGTGACCTCGATGCCGCCGGCGACGAGGTCCGCCTCGATCGCCGCCCGGTCCAGGCCGCCGCGGCGGGCGGCGGCGAGCTGCTCGGCGGACAGGTCGCGCGGGCGGACCAGGTTGACGACGACGCCGCCGACGGGGAGGCCGACCGAGCGCAGCTCGGCGATGCCGTCGGCGGTCTCCTGGACCGGCATCTCCTCCAGCACCGTGACCAGGTGCACCGCCGTGCGGGGGGAGCGGAAGAGGGTCATCATCGTGTCCGACTGGGACTTGATGGGCCCGACCTTGGCGAGCCCGGCGAGCTCGTTGCTGACGTTGAGGAACTGCGCGATCCGGCCGGTCGGCGGGGCGTCGAGCACGACGGCGTCGTACTCGATGGCGTTCTTGTTGCGGGCGTTGCGCTGGACGGCCTCGTAGACCTTGCCGGTCAGCAGCACGTCACGCACGCCGGGCGCGATGGTGGTCGCGAACTCGATCACGCCGAAGCGGTCCAGGGCCTTGCCGGCGCGGCCGAGGCGGTAGTACATCGCGAGGTACTCCAGCAGCGCCGACTCCGCGTCGATGTGCAGGGCGTGCACGATCCCCCGGCCGCCGTCGGCGTCGGGGAGCCCGGTGGTGAGTCGTCGCTCCTGGTACGGCAGCGGGTCCACGTCGAACATCCGGGCGATGCCCTGGCGGCCCTCGACCTCGCACAGGAGCACGTTCTTGCCCTTGGTCGCCAGCGCGAGGGCGAGCGCGGAGGCGACCGTCGACTTGCCGGTGCCCCCCTTGCCCGTGACCACGTGCAGGCGAACCTTTCCCCAGTCGCTCACCCGGGCAGCGTAGCGAGCGGCCGGTCCCCGGGCGCAGGGAACCGGCCGCTCGCGGGGCTCAGTCCAGTGCCAGGCCCGCCGCGGGAGCCACCCGCGCGGCCCGTCGGGAGGGCAGCACCGCGGCCAGCAGCCCGGCGAGCGCGGCGGCCGCGACGACGGCGCCCAGCTGGGCCCACGGCAGCACCAGGCCGGCGCCGGTGACGGCCGGCTCGACGAGGGCGCGCACGCCGGCCCACGCGAAGACCACCCCCAGCGCGGTGCCCAGCAGGGTCGCCACGAGCGCGAGGAGCACCGCCTCGGTGGCGAGCATGCGACGCACCTGGCGCCGGGTGAGGCCGAGCGCGCGGAGCAGGGCGTGCTCCCGGCCGCGCTCCAGGACCGACAGGCCGAGGGTGTTGGCGATCCCGACGAGCGCGATCACGACGGCGATGCCGAGCAGGCCGACGACGCCGCCGGTGAGGACGTCGAGCTGGAGGTCGACGTACGAGCGCTGGGCGAGGCCGTTCTCGACCCCCGCGTCCAGCGGCGAGCCGATCGCCTCGAGCGAGCCGGCGAGGTCCTCGGGATCGGTGCCGTCCTCCGCCCGGACCCACACGGCCCGCGCCGGGGCGCCGGGCGCGAGCCGGGCGAGGGTGGCCGGTGCGACCAGGGCGGCCTCGCCCCAGCCCTCGCCGCCCACCACCCGCAGCCGCGCGGTGTGCTCGCCGACGCGCACCGTCACCCGGTCGCCGACCTCGACACCGTCGCCGAGGACGTCCCACGGGAGCACGACCTGGCGTGGCCGGACCGCCGGCAGGTCGCCGTGCAGGACACCCCCGTCGTCGGCGGGTACGGCGAGCACGGGCAGCGCGTCGAGACCGGACACCCGCGCGGTGGCTCCGGCGACGGTCGTCGTCGCCGCGACGCCCGGCACGGCCGCGACCTGGGCCACCACGTCCGGAGGCAGCGCGGTGCTGCCCGTGAGCGCGAGGTCGACCGGGTGCTGGTCGTCCATCTCGCTCGCGAGGGCGGAGCGGGAGCTGGCCAGGCCGGTGAGCACGGCGGTGGTCAGCGTGACGCCGACCAGCAGCGAGGCGGTGGTGGCGGCGGTGCGCCGCGGGTTGCGCACCGCGTTGCCGGCGGCGAGCCGCCCGGAGGGCCCGAGGAGACGACCGGCGACCCGGCCGGCGGCACCGATCAGGGCGGGCACCACGAGGGGGCCGAGCAGGAGCACGCCGAGGAAGACGGCGGCACCCCCGGCGACCAGCGGCGGCGGGGCGGCGGTGGCGATGGCGAGGCCCAGGGCCGTCGTACCGGCGGCGAGCAGGAGGAGGCCGAGGGCGACGCGGGTGCGGCCCGTGGTGGTGCGCACGGTGGTGCTGTCGTCGGGACGCAGCGCGGCGAGCGGGCTGACCTGGACGACACGAAGGGTGGGCAGCCACGCGGCGACGAGGGTGACACCGACGGCGAGCGCCGCGGCGACGACCAGCCAGGCGGGACCGACCGAGGCGTCGCCGAGCCGGGCGCCCGGCCACCGCGCGTGGATGAGCGCGACCAGGCCGTGGCCGGCGCCGAGGCCGGCCACGATGCCGAGCACCGCCGCGAGCACGCCGAGGGCGAGCGACTCCACGCGCACCGAGCGGACCACCTGGCGGCGGGTCGCACCGACACAGCGCAGCAGCGCGAAGTCCCGGCTGCGCTGGGCGAAGAGGATGGTGAAGGTGTTGTTGATGACGAGCACCGCGACCAGCAGCGCGACCGTCGAGAACAGCAGGACGATGATCGCGATGACGTCGACGCCGTTGTTGACCTCCTTCTGGAGGTCCTGGACGAAGGCGGCGACGGTCGTCGGCTCCGCGGACGGTACGACGGCGCGGATCGCCGCCGCGGCCGTGGCGTGACCGCCGCCGCTCCACGCCACGCTGCTGACGTAGAGGCTCTCCTCCCAGCGGCGCAGGTCCGGCCACAGCAGGTAGACCGAGGACACCGCGTGGTTGGAGGGGGAGTCGGCGAGCCCGACGACCTCGACCTCCAGCGCCCGGCTGCCGGTGCCGATCCGCAGGTGGTCGCCGATGCGGACCTTCTCGGCCTTGGCGGCGTTCGTGTCGACGAGGGCCTCGCCGGGAGCGCCGGGGAAGCGGCCGCCGACCAGCTCCTGCCAGCGGTGCTCCGGGCGGTCCGGCACCTGGCCGATGTCGGTCTCGCTCGCGACCACCCGGCCGTCCCGGCTGAGCTGCTGCCGGGTCCAGCCGACCAGCCACGCGTCGGCGCCCTCCTCGGGGGCGGCGGCGAGCAGGCGGGCGGCGTCGGCCGCGGAGGGACGGTCGAGGACGGCGTCGGCGCCGTCGTACGGGTCGGCGAGGCCGGTGGTCAGCCCGTCGCGGACCGCGGAGGAGAGCGCGGCGGTGACCAGCACGAGGACGACGCCGACGACGATGGCGAGCAGCGCGGCGCCGTACCGGCGGGTGTGGGTGCGCAGCGAGGCGAGCAGGACGGTGCGCATCAGGCACCGACCACGCCGAGGGCGGCGACCAGGTCGTCCCGCGTCGGCGCGGTGAGACGGGCCGTCACGGCGCCGTCGGCGAGCACGACGACGTCGTCGGCGTACCGCGCGGCCTCGAGCTCGTGGGTCACCATCACCACGGTCTGGCCGAGCTCGCGCACCGAGTGCCGCAGGAACGAGAGCACCTCGCCCGACGCGCTGCTGTCGAGGTTGCCGGTGGGCTCGTCGGCGAACACGATGGCCGGCTCGGCGACCAGCGCGCGGGCGATGGCGACCCGCTGCTGCTGCCCGCCGGAGAGCTCGGCCGGACGGTGCCCGAGCCGGTCGGTGAGGCCGAGGGTGGCGACGATGCGGTCGAAGCGTGCGCGCAGCGGGGCGCGGTCGCGGCCCGCGAGCTCGGTCGGCAGCCAGATGTTCTGCTCGGCGGTCAGCATCGGCAGCAGGTTGAACGCCTGGAAGACGAAGCCGACGTGGTCGCGGCGGAAGCGGGTGAGGGCGTCGTCGCCCATCGCCTCCAGCGCCTGCCCCGCGACCGCGACCGTGCCCGCGGTGGGCTGGTCGAGGCCGGCCAGGCAGTGCATCAGCGTGGACTTGCCGGACCCGGAGGGGCCCATGATCGCGGTGAACCGGCCGGCCGGCAGGTCCAGGTCGACCCCGCGCAGGGCGTGCACGAGGGTGTCGCCGCGACCGTAGGCGCGGGTCAGGCCGCGGGCGCTGGCGGCCAGGGCGGAGGCGGGCGGAGCGGGTGGGGGCGTGGTCTGCAGGGACATGCTCCGAGCCTCGCGGCGACAGGCCGCGCGATCGTCAGGCTGCGGTCTGATCCGGTCGTACGACGCCGGGGGGACGCCTCAGCCGCCGACCAGCCCGGTGTCGTAGGCCAGCACCACGAGCTGGACCCGGTCGCGTGAGCCGGTCTTGGCGAGCAGCCGGCCGATGTGGGTCTTCACCGTCGCCTCCGAGACGACGAACGCGGCCGCGATCTCGGCGTTGGAGAGCCCCCGGCCGACCAGCACCAGCGTCTCCCGCTCGCGCTCGGTGAGGGCGGCCAGCCGGTCGTCCGGGGAGGGGCCGACCGGGTCGGGGAGGACGGTCGCGAAGTGCTCCAGGAGGCGCCGGGTCGTGCTGGGCGCCACGACGGACTCGCCGCCGTGGACGGTGCGGATCGCGCCGAGCAGCGTCTCCGGGGTGGCGTCCTTGAGCAGGAAGGCCGCGGCCCCGGCGCGGATCGCCGCGAACGCGTGCTCGTCGAGGTCGAAGGTGGTCAGCACGACGACCTGCGGCGCGCCCTCTCGGGCGGTCAGCCGGCGGGTGGCCTCCACCCCGTCGAGGCGCGGCATCCGCACGTCCATCAGCACCACGTCGCACGCCGTCACGGCCAGCCGCTCCAGCGCCTCGCCGCCGTCGCCGGCCTCCCCGACGACGGTCAGGTCGGGCTGGCTGTCGATGAGCATGCGGAAGCCGGCGCGGACCAGCTCCTGGTCGTCGACGAGGAACACCCGGATCGGCTCGCTCACAGCGGGATCCTCGCGCACACCGCGAACCCGCCGCCCGCCGCGGGGCCGGTCCGCAGCGTGCCGCCGTGCGCGGCCACCCGCTCCTGCATGCCCGTCAGGCCCAGCCCGCGCCCGTCGTCGGTCGCCGCCGCGCCACGGCCGTCGTCGTGGACCTCGACCCGCAGCTCGCCGGCTCCGGCGCGCACGGTGACCATCGCCCGGGCGGTGGGACCGGCGTGCTTGCGCACGTTGGTGAGCGCCTCCTGCACGATCCGGTACGCCGTCAGGGCCACCCCGTCGGGCACGACCACCTCCGGCCCGGGCAGCTCGGCGCTCACGCTGGTCCCGGCCGTGCGGGCCTCCTCGAGCAGGCCGGCCAGGTCGGCCAGGCGCGGCTGGGGTGCGTCCGGCGCGGACCCGGGGGAGCGGAGCACCCCCAGCATGCCGCGCAGCTCGGCCAGGGCCTCCCGTCCGGTCGTCGCGATCGTGCCCAGGGCGGGTGCGGCCACCGACGGGTCGTGCGGCGTGGCCGCGCGGGCGCCCTCGGCCTGGACCACCATCGTGGTCAGGCTGTGCGCCACCACGTCGTGCATCTCCCGGGCGATCCGGTGCCGCTCCTCGATGGCGGCCAGGGCGGCCTGCTGGGCGGCCTCCCGCTCGAGCCGCTCGCCACGCTCGACCAGCGCGTCGACGTACGCCTGGCGGGTGCGGCCGAGGGTGCCCAGGCTCCACGCGACGGCGACGAAGAGGGCGATGGTGACGAAGTACGCGGTGACGTTCTGCGCGGTCACCTGCTCGGCGCCGAACCCGCGCAGCCAGTCGACCGCCGCGACCGCCGCGCCCACGACGCCGACCGCCAGTGCGCCCAGGGACCAGGCGGTCGAGGCGAAGCGGGCCACGGAGTAGAGCGCGATCGGGAACGCCAGCTGGCTCCACAGCGGGTAGTCCGTGAGCAGCCACTGCGCGGCGCTGGTCGCGGCGACCACGGCGAAGACCGGCACCGGGTGGCGGCGGCGCCACGCGAGCGGCGCGATCTGGGCGAGCATGAGGACGCCGTCGGGTGCGGCGACGAAGATCAGGTACGCCGGGACGGGCAGCAGGAGCAGCAGGGTGAGCGCGATGTCGAACCACCGCTCGCCGCGGGGCCCGAGGCGCCACGGTTGCCGGTCCTGACGTGCCACCGCACCACCGTAGGCCCCCGCCCGGGACCGGGCGTCAGACCACGGGTGGACTCCGGGGTCCGCCCGTCGTCGGTGGCAGCATCCCTGAGTAGGGTGCAGAGCATGACCAAGTGGGAGTACCAGGTGGCGCCCGTCCTCAACCACGTCGCGGCGCAGATCCTCAACAACTTCGGCCAGGACGGCTGGGAGCTGGTGACGCTCGTGCCCGGCCAGGGCGGCAACGACATCGCGTACTTCAAGCGCCCGGCCGAGGGCTGAGCCGTGACCCCGGAGGAGCGGCTGGCCGAGCTGGGGCTGAGCGTCCCGGAGGTGGTGCCGCCGGTCGCGGCGTACCTGCCGGCGGTGCGCAGCGGCGACCACGTCTACACCGCCGGGCAGATCCCGATGCGCGACGGTGAGCTGGTGGCGACCGGCAAGGTCGGCGCCGGTACGACGCCCGAGCAGGCCACCGAGGCCGCGCGCCAGTGCGCCCTCAACGCCCTCGCCGCGATCCGCTCCGTCACCGGGACCCTGGAGGGCGTGCGGATCGTGAAGGTCGGCGTCTTCGTGGCGTCGAGCCCCGACTTCACCGGTCAGCCCGCCGTCGCCAACGGCGCCTCCGAGCTCTTCGGCGCGGTCTTCGGCGAGGACGGCGTGCACGCCCGCTCCGCCGTGGGCGTCGCGGCGCTGCCGCTCGACGCGGCCGTCGAGGTCGAGGTGGTCGCGGAAGTGCGCGCGTGAGGATCCCGCTGCCTCCGGTGCCGCTGCCGGCCGCGCTGGCGGACGTGGCACGGGAGTACGCCGACGGCACCCGCGAGGCCGTCGAGCCCCGCAACGCCGCGACCGTGGTCCTGCAGCGGGCCGGTGCCGCCGGCGAGCCCGAGGTCTACCTGCTGCGGCGCCAGGTCACGATGGACTTCGCCGGGGGCATGTGCGTCTTCCCCGGGGGCGGGGTGGACCCGCGCGACTTCGACCACGAGGTCGCCTGGGCCGGGCCGTCGCCGGCCGCCTGGGCCGCGCGGCTGGGCACCGAGGGGGACCTCGCGCGGGCGCTGGTGTGCGCGGCGGTGCGGGAGACCTTCGAGGAGTCCGGGGTCCTGCTGGCCGGCACCTCCGCCGAGGACGTCGTCGCCGACACCACCGGCGACGACTGGGAGGCCGACCGGGTCGCGCTCGAGTCGCGGGAGCTGTCGCTGACCGACTTCCTGCTCCGGCGCGGGCTGGTGCTGCGCACCGACCTGCTCGGCATCTGGAGCGGCTGGCTGACCCCGGTGTTCGAGCCGAAGCGCTACCGGACGTGGTTCTTCGTGGCCCAGCTGCCCGAGGGCCAGGTCACCCGCGACGTGTCCACCGAGTCCTCGGAGGTCGTCTGGCTCTCGGCGCTGGAGGCCGCGGAGCAGGCCGACCGTGGCGAGCTCGCGATGCTCCCGCCGACGTACCTCACCTGCCTGGAGATCGGCACCCTCGGCTCCGTCGAGCAGGTGCTCGCGACGTCCACCGAGCGCTCGGTGGAGATGTTCATGCCGGAGGTCGAGCCGCTCGGGGAGGGCTTCACCCTCTCGATGCCGCCGGCCCTGCGGCCCCTCGTCGCGCAGCGGAGGGGCTGACGTGGAGCCCTGGCACGGCGGGGAGTACGGCGAGCGCGGGCGCTGCGTGCTCGCGCCCAACCCGGGCCTGATGACCCTCGACGGCACCAACACCTGGGTGCTGCGCGAGCCCGGCTCCGGCCGCTCCATCGTGGTCGACCCGGGCCCGCTGCACGACGACCACCTCGACGCCGTCGCCGCGGTCGCGGGCGAGGTCGACCAGGTCGTCGTGACCCACCACCACCACGACCACACCGAGGCGGCGCGCTCCTTCGCGGAGCGGATGGGCTGCGGCGTGCGCGGCCTGGACCCGGAGCAGTGCTGGCGCGCCGACCCGCTGCGGGACGGGGAGACCCTCTCGGTCGGCGGTCTCGACGTGGAGGTGCTGACCACGCCGGGGCACACCAGCGACTCGGTCTCGCTGCTCGTGGAGGCCGACGGCGCGCTGCTGACCGGCGACATGGTGCTGGGCCGCGGGACGACGGTGATCGTCCACCCCGACGGGGACCTCGGCTCGTACTTCGACTCCATCGCCCGCATGCGTGCCCTCGTCACCGAGGGCCGGGCGCGCTCGCTGTGGCCCGCCCACGGCCCGGTGCTGCCCGACGGCGCCGCGGTGCTCGACCACTACGTCGTGCACCGCCGTGAGCGGCTCGCCCAGGTCGAGTCGGCGCTGACCCGCCTCGGCCTGTCCTCGCAGCAGCTCCCGCCGGACGTCGCGGAGGACCCCGAGCTGCCGCGCAAGGTCGTCGAGGTCGTGTACGCCGACGTCGACGCGTCCCTGTGGGGCGCGGCCGAGTGGTCGGTGCGGGCCCAGCTGGCCTACCTCGCGACCCGCTGATCCGAGGGTTGCGGGCGAAGGTAAAGACGCAGTCGTTCGCCGGATTTCTGGTGAGGGTTCTGCTGTCGTTGGCCCATGCTCCCCCCACGCAGAACCCGTTCGCTGTCCCTTGCCCTGGCCGCGGCGGTGGCGCTGCTCGGCACCATGAGCGCCGCTCCCGCGTTCGCCGACGACACCGCCCCGGCCCCCGAGCCCTCCGCCGAGCCGGCGCCGCAGCCCGCGCCTGAGCCCGCGCCGGCGCCCGCGCCCGAGCCGGCCCCCGCTCCCGAGCCCGAACCGGCTCCGGAGCCCGCACCCGCCCCGGAGCCCGCGCCCCAGCCGGCGCCTGAGCCCGCGCCCGCGCCGGCCCCCGCCCCGGCCCCCGAGCCGGCGCCCGAGCTCGCGCCCGCCGCCGAGCCGGCCTCGGCCACGCCGCCCAGGAAGGGCCCGAACGTGCCGGCCGCCGCCGGTCCGGTCGTCGTCTCCGGTGACTCCGCGATCTCGGTGGAGGCGACCGGGGCCAGCGGCGCCGACGTACCCATCCAGTTCTCCGTCAGCGGCGGCTGGACCGACTCCCCGGTCGTCGTCGGCGCCTGCGCCATCAGCGACGTGTACGTCGACACGGTCGCCGAGTTCCGCAACGTCGACTTCCTCGGCGTCACCTTCGGAACGACCTTCTCCGCGCACCGGCAGCTCGCCGTCGGCGAGTACTACGGCGCGTGCCTGTGGGCGCCCTTCACCCTCGCGAACCTGTTCCAGTTCAAGTTCCACCGGTTCACCGTCGAGGTGACCGACCCGTTGCCGACCGTGACCGTGCCGGCCGGGATCACCGAGACGGCGCTGACGGCCGACGGTGCGCCGGTCGCCTTCACCGTCTCCGGCAACGACGTCGTCGACGGCGTCCTCGGGGTGAGCTGCACCAAGGCCGGCGACCTCCCGGTGGCCTCGGGCGACACCTTCCCGATCGGCACGACCACCGTCACCTGCTCGGCGACGAACTCCCGCGACGTCGTCGCCACGGACAGCTTCGACGTCACCGTCGAGGCGCCGCTGCCGAGCCTGACCGTCCCGGGTGGCGCCTCCGCGGAGGCGACCGGGCCGACCGGTGCGCCGGTCGCGTTCACCGCCAGCGGTGCGGACTTCCTCGGCACCGCGCTCACCCCGGCGTGCGTGCGGTGGGAGGGCGGTCCCGGCGCCGAGGTCGCCTCCGGGAGCACCTTCCCGCTCGGCGACACCGAGGTGCTGTGCACCGTCACCGACGCATGGGGCGGCCAGGACAGCGACGGCTTCGTGGTGAGCGTCGTCGACACCACCGGGCCCGTGATCACCGTGCCCGAGGGGATCACCGTCGACGCGACCGGGCCCGAGGGCGCCGAGGTCACCTTCGAGGCCACGGCGCACGACGCGGTCGTCGGCGACGTTCCGGTGACCTGCGACCCGGCCTCCGGCAGCACCTTCGCGCTCGGCGACACCGAGGTCAGCTGCACGGCCACCGACGACCTGCCGCGGCTGCGCCCGGCCGAGGCCGGGCGGCGTCCCGTGCGGGCCGCCAAGGCGACCGTCAGCACCGCGACGTTCACCGTGACGGTGACCGAGCCGGTGGAGACCGAGCCGGAGGAGGAGGTTCCCGGCGACGTGGGTGGCGAGGACGAGGGCGTCACCGACGTGCCGGGTGAGGTCGGCGGCGTGACGGACAGTGCGGACGCGCTGCCCGACACGGGCGCGCCCTCGGTCACCGGGCCGGTACTGCTCGCGGTGCTGCTGCTCGGGGCCGGTGCGGCCCTCGTCCTGCGCCGCAGGGCCTGACCGGCGTCGGCGGGGACATGACCTCCGAGGTCATGTCCCCGCCGCCCCCGGGTGACTAGGTTGACCGGCGTGAACGCGTCCGCCGGTGTCCTCCTCCGCACGTGGCGGCAGCGCCGCCACCTCTCCCAGCTCGAGCTGGCCAGCCGGGCCGACGTCTCGACCCGGCACCTGAGCTACATCGAGACCGGTCGCGCCCGTCCTACGAGCGCCATGGTGATGCGCCTGTGCGACCACCTCGAGGTGCCGCTGCGCGAGCAGAACTCCGTGCTGCTCGCCGCGGGCCACGCCCCCGCGCACCCCGAGCACCGGCTCACCGACCCACCGATGGCCGAGGCCAACGCCGCCCTGGAGACCATCCTGCGCGGACACCTGCCGTACCCGGCGTTGGTCGTGGACCGCCACTGGGAGCTGGTGTCCGCCAACGACGCCGCCTACGCGCTCCTCGAGGGCGTCGACGCCGACCTGCTGGAACCGCCGGTCAACGTGATCCGGCTGTCGATCCACCCCCGGGGCCTCGGCGGGCGGATCCTCAACCTCGGCGAGTGGCGCAGCCACCTGGCCGAGCGCCTGCGCCACGAGTACGACGCGAGCGGGGACCCCGAGCTCGGTGCGCTCCTCGCCGAGGTCACCGCCGGCGGGGTCGCGCCCCTCACGACGTCGGCGCTCGTCGTACCGATGGAGATCCGGGCGGCCGACGGCACGACGCTGTCGTTCATCTCGACCACCACCGTCTTCGGCACCCCGCGCGAGGTGACCCTGAGCGAGCTGGCGATCGAGGCGTTCTACCCGGCCGACGAGGCGACCAGGGCCTACCTCAACGGCTGAGCCGCCACAAGAGCGGTCAGCGGGCGCGCCGCGACATCCGCTCCATGTCGAGGATGACGACCGAGCGGGGCTCGAGGCGCAGCCAGCCGCGCGAGGCGAAGTCGGCGAGCGCCTTGTTGACCGTCTCGCGGGATGCGCCGACCAGCTGGGCGAGCTCCTCCTGGGTGAGGTCGTGGTGCACGTGCACGCCGTCGTCGGCGGTGCGACCGAAGCGGTCGGCGAGGTCCAGCAGCGCCTTGGCCACCCGGCCGGGAACGTCGGAGAACACCAGGTCCGCGACGACGTCGTTGGCCTTGCGCAGGCGGCCGGCCAGCTGGGTCAGCAGGCCGCGGGCCACGACCGGGCGGCCCTCCAGCCAGCGCAGCAGGTCCTCGTGCGAGAGCGAGGCGAACTCCGCGTCGGTCACCGCGGTCACCGTCGCCGAGCGCGGGCCGGGGTCGAAGAGTGAGAGCTCGCCGAACATCTGGCCGGGGCCCATGATCGCCAGCAGGTTCTCGCGACCGTCCGAGGACGTGCGGCCGAGCTTCACCTTGCCCTCGAGGACGACGAACAGCTTGTCGCCGCTGTCGCCCTCGTGGAACAGCACCTCACCGCGGCGCAGCCGCGTGGTGGCCAGCGACGTGCGCAGCGCTGCCATGGCCTCGTCGTCGAGGGCACTGAACAGTGGCGCCTGACGGAGTACGTCGTTGTCCACGCTTCCTCCAAAGTCACATGAAACCCGGTCTGCGGCATCCTATCCAGTGCGGCATGTCACACCTAGCCAACGCGCGGGGCCAACGCGGGCGGCGGGAGTGTCGGAGGCAGCACGTAGGCTGCACCCGTGCGGCCGATCGACACCACCGACGAGACGTCGACCCAGCTGGTTCGCCGGGCGCGCAAGATCGACCGGGTGCTCGCGGAGACCTATCCCGACGCCAAGGCCGAGCTCGACTTCGACAACCCGTTCCAGTGCCTCGTCGTGACGGTGCTGTCGGCCCAGACCACCGACAAGCGGGTCAACCTGGTGCGCCCGATCCTGTTCGCGGCCTACCCGGACCCGGCGGCGAGGGCCGCCGCCGACCGGGCCCACCTGGAGCAGATCGTCGGCCCGCTGGGCTTCTTCCGGGCCAAGACCGAGTCGCTGCTCAAGCTGAGCGCCGCCCTGGTGGAGCGCTACGACGGCCAGGTGCCCGCGCGCCTGGAGGACCTCGTCACGCTGCCCGGGGTGGGCCGCAAGACCGCCAACGTGGTCCTGGGCAACGCCTTCGACATCCCCGGCATCACCGTCGACACCCACTTCGGGCGCCTGGCCCGCCGCCTGGGCTGGACCGACCTGGAGGACCCGGTCAAGGTCGAGCACGCGGTCGGTGCGCTCTTCCCGAAGCGGGACTGGACGATGCTGAGCCACCACCTGATCTGGCACGGGCGCCGGCGCTGCCACGCCAAGAAGCCCGCGTGCGGCGCCTGTCCGGTGGCGCGGTGGTGCCCGTCGTACGGTCTCGGGCCGACCGACCCGGTGGAGGCGGAGAAGCTCGTGCGCGCGGAGGGCCCGAACTGATGCGTGCTGCCCGGGCCGCCGCGCTGGCGGCCATCGCCGTGCTGCTCACCGCCTGCGACAGCAGCGAGGGCGCGCTGGCCTGCAAGGTCGAGGTCGACACCCCCGACCTGGTGAAGGACCGGGAGGCGGCGGGCATCGCCGACTGCACCGAGATCCCCACCGCACCGGGCGCCTCGCGGCTGCCCGACGTGACGTTGAGCTGCCTGGGCGGCACCGACACGCTGTCGCTGGCGGACGTGAAGGGTCCCGCGATCGTCAACGTGTGGGCCACCACCTGCGGCCCGTGCCGGGAGGAGATGCCGGTGCTGCAGGAGTTCCACGAGCAGTACGGCGACCAGGTCGCCCTGCTCGGCCTCAACTTCCTCGACACCTACCCCGGCGCCGCCATCGACTTCGCCCGGATCAAGAAGGTCACCTACCCCTCGGCCGCCGACGCGTGCGGCGACCTGCAGTCGACGGCGCTCGTGCTGAAGGGGCTGCCGCAGTTCCTGTTCGTCAAGGACGACGGCACCTTCACCCAGCGCACCGGCGGCATCGACGAGCTCAGCGAGGTCGTGGCGATGGCCGAGGAGAACCTCGGGATCGACCTGGCCGCGCCGAAGGCGGCCTCGTGAGCGACGTACCCGCTGAGCCCGACGGCCTCCCCGACTGGCTGCGGCCCGTCGTCGACGGGGCGCGGGCCATCCAGGGGCGCGACCTGTCGGCCTTCCTGCCGCCCGCCGACCAGGACGTGCGCCGCGGCGCGGTGCTCATGCTCTTCGGCGAGCGGGACGTGCTGCTCACCGAGCGGGCCCACGACATGCGCTCCCACCCGGGCCAGGTCTCCTTCCCCGGGGGCAGCATCGACCCCGGCGAGACGCCGGTCGAGGCGGCCCTGCGCGAGGCGCAGGAGGAGATCGGCGTCGACCCGGCCGGCGTGGAGGTGTTCGCGAGCCTGCCCGAGCTGTGGCTGCCGCCGTCGAACTTCGCGGTCACCCCGGTGCTCGGCTGGTGGCGCGAGCCCGGCCCGATCCGGGTCGCCTCGCCCGACGAGGTGCACGCCATCCACCGGGTGGGCCTCGACGAGCTGTTCGCGCCCGAGAACCGGATCCAGGTCCGCCACCCCGGCGGCTGGAACGGACCGGGCTTCCTCATCGGCCCCGACAAGGACGTGATCCTGTGGGGCTTCACGGGCGGGATCCTGACCCGGTTCTTCGACTTCCTCGGGTGGCTCCCACCGGTGAGCGACCCGCCGGTGCATGATCTCCCCGACTACATGCTCGCCGAGTACGTCCGCCGGACCTCGGGCTCGGTGGGCAGCGACCCGCAGGCGGGGGACGACGGCATGGACCTCCTGGAGCCCGACGAGTGAACGTCCTCGACTGGTTGCTCATCCTCCTGGTGCTCGCCTACGCGCTCTCCGGCTACTGGCAGGGCTTCGTCACCGGCGCCTTCGCCACCGTCGGCCTGCTCGCGGGCGGCCTCGCCGGGATCTTCCTCGCTCCGCTCCTGCTGAGCCGCTTCGAGCCCTCGCTCGCCGTCTCCCTCGGCGCCCTCTTCGTGGTCATCCTGTGCGCCTCGCTGGGCCAGGCGCTGCTGCAGTACGCCGGGGCACGGGTCCGCGAGCGGATCACCTGGCAACCCGCCCGCGCCCTCGACGCGGTCGGCGGCGCACTGCTGAGCGCGCTCGCCGTGCTCCTCGTCGCCTGGGCCCTCGGCGTCGCCATCAGCGGCACCCGGATCGGCTCGGTCACCTCGGTGGTCCGCTCCTCGGTGGTGCTCGGCAAGGTCAACGCCGCGCTGCCCGCCTCCGCCCCGAACGCGCTGGAGGCCTTCAACAAGGTCGTCGGCACCGGCTTCTTCCCGCGCTACCTCGAGCCCTTCGCGCCCGAGCAGATCGTCGAGGTCGAGCCCGGCCCGACCAACCTCCCGCGCACGGCCGCCATCCGCGCCGTACGACCCAGCGTGGTGAAGATCCGCGGCGCCAACAAGTGCGGCCGCGGCGTCGAGGGCACCGGCTTCGTCTACGCCCGCGACCGGGTGATGACCAACGCCCACGTGGTCGCCGGCGTCGAGGACCCCGAGGTCAGCATCGGCGGCGGCACCGAGCTCGCCCGGGTCGTGCTCTACGACCGCGAGCTCGACATCGCCGTCCTCGCCCTCGACACCGGCGACACCCCCACCCTCCGCTTCGACGACAGCACCCAGGCCGAGGACGCCGTCGCGATCGTGGGCTACCCCCAGGACGGCCCCTTCGACGTGCAGACCGGCCGGGTGCGCGCCGTACAGAACCTCCGCTCGCCCGACATCTACGGCGACGGCACCGTCGTGCGCGAGGTCTTCTCCCTGCGCGGCCTCGTCCGCCCCGGCAACTCCGGCGGCCCTATCGTCACCCCGAAGGGCCGCGTCGCCGGCGTGGTCTTCGCCGCCTCCGTCACCGACCGGGAGACCGGCTACGCCCTGACCGCGAAGCAGGTCGCCGCCAGTGCCGAGAACGGCCGGGCGCCCGCGACCGACGGGCGGGAGGCGGACACGGGGGGTTGTGCGGCCTGAGGGGGCTGCAGGAATCCCCGGTTAACCGGTGATTCTTGCGCTTCTCGGGGTTTGCAAAGGCCGGGAAGCGACAGTTTTCCCGGTTAACCGGGGAAACTTGCGACTCCTGAGACTCCTGAGACCCACGCGGCTCCCCCCGGACCGCCTGCCAGACTGACCCCGTGACCGGCACGTCGATGTACCCCGCCTTCCCCGCGCCGAGCGAGCGGGCGGTGCGGCTGTTCGAGGAGATGAAGTCGTTCCTCGCCGAGGAGGTGTTCCCGGCCGAGGAGGCGTACGCCCGCCACCGCGAGGCCGCCGGGTACGACGACCACACGGTCCCGCCGGTGGTCGAGGAGCTGAAGGTCAAGGCACGCGAGCGGGGTCTGTGGAACCTCTTCCTGCCGAGTGAGGCGGGGCTGACGCAGCTGGAGTACGCCACGATCGCCGAGCTGTCGGGGTGGAGCCTGGAGATCGCACCGGAGGCGATCAACTGCCAGGCGCCGGACACGGGGAACATGGAGCTGCTCCACCTCGTCGGCACGGAGGCCCAGCGGGAGCGGTGGCTGACGCCGCTGCTCGCCGGGGAGATCCGCTCGGCGTTCGCCATGACGGAGCCCGCGGTGGCGAGCAGCGATGCCACGAACATCGAGACGCGGATCGAGCGTGACGGCGACGAGTTCGTCATCAACGGGCGCAAGTGGTGGATCACGGGTGCCGCGGACCCGCGCTGCGAGGTGCTCATCGTGATGGGCAAGACCGACCCGGAGGCGGCCGTCCACCGGCAGCAGTCGATGGTGATCGTGCCGGTCGGCACGCCGGGGGTGGAGGTGAAGCGGTCCTACCCGGTCTTCGGCCACCAGGACCAGCACGGGCACTGCGTCATCGAGTTCACCGACGCCCGGGTGCCGGTGGGCAACCTGCTCGGCGAGGAGGGTGGCGGCTTCGCGGCGGCGCAGATGCGCCTGGGCCCGGGACGGATCCACCACGTGATGCGCGCCCTGGGGGCCGGGGAGCGGGCGTTGGCGATGATGGTCGCGCGCGCCAAGAGCCGTATGGCGTTCGGTGGGCTGCTCGCCGAGCAGTCGGCCGTGCGGGAGAAGATCGCGGAGTCCCGCGTCGAGCTGGACCAGGCGCGGGCGCTGTGCCACCTGGCGGCGTACACCGTCGACGCCGAGGGCAACAAGGCCGCCCGCCACCTCATCGCCGCCGCGAAGGTCGCGGTGCCCCGGGCGGTGCTGTCGGTCATCGACCGCGCCATCCAGCTGCACGGCGCCGCCGGCATCAGTGACGCGACGCCGCTCGCCGCCCTGTGGGGTTGGCACCGCGCGATGCGGATCTTCGACGGCCCCGACGAGGCCCACCTGACGACGCTCGGCCGCGCCGAGCTCACCCGCGCGCCGCTCTTCGAGCTGCCCGCCTCGCTCCACGACCAGTTCCGCTGAACCGAAGGACCCCGATGACCTCCGTCCACTACGCCCACGACGCCGGCGTCAGCCGGATCACCCTCGCCGACGGCGAGCGCGGCAACCCGATCCACCCGGGTTCGGTCGCCGACCTCCACGACGCCGTACGACGCGCGCACCGCGACGGTGCCAAGGTCGTCGTCCTCGCCGCCGAGGGCCGCTTCTTCTCCGTCGGCGGCGACCTCGGGGCGTTCGCCGCGGCCGAGGACGTGCCGGCCTTCATCGACGACCTCGCCGAGTCGCTGCACCGGGTGGTCTCGGAGCTGGTCCGCTCCGACGCGGTCGTCGTCACCGTCGTCCAGGGCACCGCCGCGGGTGCGGGCTTCCCGCTCGCCGCGGCCGGCGACATCGTGCTGGCCGCCGACACCGCGAAGTTCAGCCTCGCCTACACCAAGGTCGGCCTCTCGCCCGATGGCGGCAGCTCGCTGCTGGTGCACAGCCTCGGCCTGCACCGCACCCTGCGCCTGGCCATCCTCGGTGACCTGCTCACCGCACAGGAGGCGTACGACGCCGGGCTGGTCGCCCGGGTCGTCCCCGCCGACGAGCTGCAGGCGACCGTGGACCAGGTCGTCGCCGCCCTGGCCGCGGGCTCGGGCACCGCGAACGCCGCGGCGAAGCGGCTGCTGCGGGAGGCCGCCGTCGCGGCCCCGGAGTCGGCGCTGCGCAAGGAGACGCTGTCGATCCGCACGCTCGCCGGCTCCCCGGACGGACGTGAGGGGGTCGCGGCGTTCGTGGAGAAGCGGGCGCCGAAGTTCGGCTGAGGGGTGCGCTCGCGTCCCGCGGGCGCGAGCCTCGCCCGAGGCGTCAGCCCCGCTCCCTGTTCAGCACCGAGTGGCGGTAGCCGTAGCCGGCGTAGACGGCGAGCCCGAGCACGAACCACACCGCGAAGCGCAGCCACGTCTCCGGTGCCAGGAAGGTGATCAGCCACAGGCTGAACGCCACCCCGATGACCGGGACGACCGGCATGCCGGGCAGCCGGAAGGTGCGGGGCAGGTCGGGGCGCTTGTAGCGCAGCACGATCACCGCGACGCACACGACGACGAAGGCCAGCAGGATGCCGATGTTGGTGAGTTCGGCGGCCTCCGCGATGGGCATCAGGCCGGCGATGAGCGCGGAGAGCACGCCGGCGATCCAGGTGACCCGGGTCGGCACGTGCCGGGTGGGGTGGGTCTTGGCGAACCAGCCGGGCAGCAGGCCGTCGCGGCTCATCGCGAACCACACCCGGGTGACGCCGAGCATGAAGGTGAACATCACCGTCAGGATGCCGACGATCGCGCCGACGGCGATGACGGTGCCGAAGCCGTCGAGGCCGATCGAGGCGAAGGCGCTGGAGAACCCGCTCTCGGGGTCGATGTCGCGGTAGTCCTGGATGCCGGTCAGCGTCAGGCAGGCCAGAACGTAGAGCACCATCGAGATCGCCAGCGAGTAGAGGATCGCCTTCGGCATGTGCCGCTGGGCGTCCTTCGACTCCTCGGCGGCGGTGGACATCGCGTCGTAGCCGAAGACGGCGAAGAAGACGACCGCGGCCCCGCTCACGGCCCCCGAGAAGCCGGCGGGGGCGAAGGGGCTCAGGTTGTCGGTCCTGATGTGGAAGAAGCCGACCACGACGACCAGCAGCACGAGGGCGACCTTGATGCCGACGACGAAGGTCTCCACCCGCGCGGCGTTGCGCATGCCCAGGCTCAGCAGCCAGGCGACCAGCAGGCACAGGACCATCGCGAACAGGTCCACCCGGTGACCGTCGCCGGTGCCGGGCGCGCCGAGCATCCAGTGCGGCAGGTCGAGCCCGACCTGGTCGAGCAGGAAGCCGAAGTAGCCGGAGATGCCGATGGCGACGACGGCGACGATCGCGATGTACTCCAGCAGCAGGTCCCACCCGATGCACCAGCCGACGACCTCGCCGAGGACCGCGTAGCCGTAGGTGTACGCCGAGCCGGCCTTCGGGATCATGCCCGCGAACTCGGCGTACGAGAACGCCGCGGCGGCGCTGGCGATGCCGGCGATGAGGAACGACAGCAGCACCGCCGGCCCGACGCCGTCCCCCTCCGCGCTGGCCACGGCCCCGGCGAGCGAGAAGACGCCGGCGCCGATGATCCCGCCGACGCCGATGGCGGTCAGCTGCCACAGTCCGATGGAGCGGGCCAGGCCCGAGGAGTCGTCCTCCGCGATCTGGTCGACCGGCTTGCGGCGGAAGATGCCGGCGCGGGGGCCGGGCGTGGGTGCGGTGGCTGCCATGGTGTCCTCCCGAGACGGAGCGGTGGGCGTTCGCCACCCTAGGACAGCGCGGACCGTGGGGACGGACGGCGGCGTCAGCCGTCGGCGGCCACCGGCTCCGCGCCCTGCCCGGCGTGCCGCACCGGGCAGCCCGCGACCCCCGGCACCGGGAAGGTGCCGAGGTTGGCGAGGGCGTAGCCGCCCGGGTAGCTCTTGATCCGCGGCAGGTCGGCGCTGAAGGTCGGCTTGCGGTTCGAGGGGGTGTGCCGCAGCAGGCGGGCACGGGCCTTCATCGCGGCCCGGCTGACCTTGCGGGCGACCGGCCCGGGCTCGACGTACCCGAAGGCGTCGAGGAGGGGCTCGTCCATGAGCGCCCGGCTGAACACCTCGACCGGCCCGCGCACGGCGCGGGGGTAGAAGGTCGTCAGCAGCGCGAGGGTGGCGTCCGCGACCCGGCGGGCGCCGGCGTCGAAGTCGAAGTGCGCGCGCTCGTAGTCGTCCATCAGGTGCATGAAGGCGTCGTAGGTCTCCGGGACGTCCTTGATGCCCATGTGCCGCCCGAGCGCCCGGTAGTAGTTGACGGTGGCGCGCAACTCGGTGTCGGTGAGCGGGCGCCAGCCGTAGGCGTCGAGCCAGCGCTTGGGGACGACGACGAAGGTCGAGAGCACGTAGCGGAAGTCGTCGTTGGAGATGTCGTAGGCCTTGTGCATCTGGTTGATGCGGCGCAGCGCGGTCCTGCCGGCGGGACTGTCGAAGCCGTGCACGAACGGGGCCTCGAGGAGGAGGACGGTGTCGTCGTACCGCTGCTGGACCTGCCGGGTGAAGGCGCCGGTCTCGTCGAGCAGGCGGCCGATGCTGGGCACGGCGTAGGTGCGGAAGAGGGCGAAGCTCAGTGACTGGGTGATGTCCCAGGGGAACTCGTAGAGCGCGAGGTTCTGGTAGATCTCGACGTAGTCCGTCTCCGGGTCGAGCGCGTCGTTGCGGTCGCGCCACAGCGTCTTGGCCATGGTTCAGCCTACGACTAGAACGTGTTCCAGATCTGCGGCTACAGTGCGCCGGTGGCCCCTGATGTCTTCGCGCCCGTCGACCTCGGTCCGGTGCGCCTGCGCAACCGGACGGTGAAGGCCGCGACCTTCGAGGGTCGTACGCCGGACGGGCTGGTCACCGACGAGCTCATCGCCTACCACCGCGCACCAGCCGAGGGCGGGGTCGGGCTGACGACCGTCGCCTACCTCGCGGTGGCGCCCGACGGGCGCACCCACCGGGAGCAGATCGTCGTCTCCGAGCGCTCGCTGCCCGGTCTCGCCCGTCTCGCCGACGAGATCCACGCGACCGGCGCGGGCATCGCCGGCCAGGTCGGCCACGCCGGGCCGGTCGCCAACGGCCGTTCCAACGGCGTCCACGCGCTCTCCGCCAGCGCGATGCCGAGCCCGCTGTCGATGCAGATGGTCCGGGCGGCCTCGGAGAAGGACCTGACCCGGGTCACCCGCGCCTACGTCGACGCCGCGCGGCTCCTGGTCCGGGCCGGCTTCGACGTGCTCGAGCTGCACATGGCGCACTCGTACCTCATCTCCTCCTTCCTCGCGCCGGGGCTGAACCGGCGCCGGGACCGCTGGGGTGGTCCCCTGGAGCGGCGGGCCCGGCTCGCCCGGCAGGTGGCGCGCGTCGTACGGGAGGAGGTGGGGGACGCCGTCGCGGTCACCGCGAAGGTCTCGGTCTCCGACGGCTTCGCGGGCGGCGTGACGACCGAGGCGGGGGTGGAGCTCGCCCGGCTGCTGGAGGCCGACGGTCACCTCGACGCGCTCCAGCTCTCCGGGGGCTCGTCGCTGATGAACCCGATGTACCTCTTCCGGGGCGAGGCGCCGGTCGCGGAGTTCGCCGCGACCATGCCGCCGCTGGTGCGCTGGGGGATGCGGTCCCCCGCGGGGCGGGGCTTCCTCAAGCGGTACGCGTTCGAGGAGGCGTACTTCCGCCCGAAGGCGCTGGAGTTCCGCGCCGCCGTCGCCATGCCGCTGATGCTGCTCGGCGGGATCAACCGGCTCGGCACGATGCAGCAGGCGATGGCCGACGGGTTCGACTTCGTGGTGATGGGCCGAGCGCTGCTGCGCGAGCCGGACCTGGTCCGCCGCCTGGAGGCCGGGCGGGCGAGCCGCGGGACGTGCATCCACTGCAACCGCTGCATGCCGACGATCTACAGCGGGACGCGGTGCCCGGAGTGGGCCGCGGACGAGGTCATCCCGATTCCCCTTCCCAGGAACTAGAACCTGTTCTACATTGACCCGCATGTCACAGGTCATCCCCGAGAAGCCGCTGAGGGTCGTCGTCTGGTCCACCGGCACCATCGGCCGGTACGCCGTCGCCGGCGTCGACGCCCACCCCGACCTCGAGCTCGTGGGGGTCTGGACGTCCACCCCCGACAAGCACGGCAAGGACGCGGGGGAGCTGGCCGGGCTCGGCCGTGAGCTCGGGATCAAGGCCACCACGGACCGCGACGAGCTGATCGCGCTGCGCCCCGACTGCATCGTGCACGGCGCGATGACCGACGACCGGGTGTTCGAGTCGATCGAGGACCTGACCGGCTTCCTCCGCGACGGCGTCAACGTCGTCTCCTCGGGCCCGGTCATCCTGCTCGCCCGGGACGGCACGCTCCCCCCGGAGATGATCGAGGGGATCGACGAGGCGGGGCGGCAGGGGAACGCCAGCCTGCACGTCAACGGGATCGACCCGGGCTTCGCCAACGACGTGCTCCCGCTGGTGATGTCCAGCCTGAGCCAGCGCATCGACCACGTGAAGGTCAGCGAGATCGCGGACTACTCGACGTACTACCAGCCCGTCGTGATGCGGGACCTGTTCGGCTTCGGCCAGCCGCTCGACGCGAAGCCGCTGCTGTGGGAGCCGGGCATCCTGACCACCGCCTGGGGCCCGGTCGTGCGGGTCATCGCCGAGGGTCTCGGCGTCACGCTCGACGAGCCGCTCGTCGAGGAGGTCACCCGGCGGCCCGCGCCGCGCACCGTCTCGACCGTCTCGGTGGACGTGGAGGAGGGCACCATGGGCTCGGTGCTGTTCCGGGTGATCGGGACCGTCGACGGCGTCCCCCGCGTCACGCTGGAGCACGTCACCCGCACCGACGCCTCCGCCGAGCCCGACTGGCCGACGCCGAACGAGGGCGACGGCTGCTACCGCGTCGAGATCACCGGCGAGCCCTGCCTGAAGGTGGAGTTCACCCACCACGGCGAGCACGGCGACCACAACGTCTCCGGGATGATCATCACCGCGCAGCGCCTCGTCAACGCGGTGCCGGCCGTCGTCGCCGCCGCGCCGGGCCTGCGCTCCGCGCTCGACCTGCCGCTCGTCACCGGCCGCGGGCTGGTCGCCCGATGAGCATCCTGGACCGCTTCACCCTCACCGACCACGTCGCCGTCGTCACCGGCGCGGGCCGCGGCATCGGCGCCGCCACCGCGGTCGCGCTCGCCGAGGCCGGGGCGGACGTGCTCATCTCCTCGCGCACCGCGTCGCAGCTCGCCGAGGTCAAGGACCGGGTCGAGGCGGCCGGGCGCCGCGCGATCGTCGTCCCGGCGAACCTCGCGCACACCGACGAGGTCGCCGGTCTCGCCCAGGCGGCGTACGACGCCTTCGGCCGTCTCGACGTCGTCGTCAACAACGTCGGCGGCACCATCCCGAACGCCTTCCTGGACACCGACGTGGCCTACCTGGAGGAGTCCTTCCACTTCAACGTCGCCACCGCGCACGCGCTGAGCCGCGCGGCCGTGCCGCTGATGCTGGCCTCCGCGGGGGAGGGCCGGCAGAAGTCGATCACCTCGATCAGCTCGATGATGGGGCGCACCGCCGCCCGCGGCTACCTCGCCTACGGCGTCGCCAAGGCCGCGCTCGCGCACTGGACGCGCCTGGCCGCGACCGACCTCTCGCCGAGCATCCGGGTCAACGGGGTGTACGTCGGCTCGGTCATGACCAGCGCGCTGGAGTTCGTCGCCGGCGTACCCGCCATGAAGCAGCAGATGGAGGAGGCCACGCCGCTGGGCCGCATCGGCGAGGCCGAGGACATCGCGGCGGCGGTCCTCTACCTCTCCTCGCGGGCGGGCCAGTTCGTGACCGGCAAGCTGCTCGAGGTCGACGGCGGCATCCAGCAGCCGAACCTCGACCTGGACCTCCCCGACCTCCAGCCCGGGACGGCCGCTGACTAGGGTCGGCCCATGACGAGCGGTGTCGCCACGGGCCATGCGATCTCTCCGGACTCCGGGGAGCACTGGGCGGCCGAGGGCGCCTGGAAGGTCGCCGACGGCATTCACCGGATCCCGCTGCCGCTCCCCATGGACGCCCTCAAGGCCGTCAACGTCTACGTCGTCGAGGGCGACGACGGGCTCACCCTGATCGACGGCGGCTGGTCCATCCCCGTCGCGCGCGACCTGCTCGACCGCTGCCTGCGCTCGATCGACTCCGGCTTCGGCGACATCAAGCGGTTCCTCGTCACCCACGTGCACCGCGACCACTACACGCTGGCGACCGTCCTCGGCCACGAGTACGACGCCGAGGTCGCCCTCGGCATCGACGAGCGTCCCGCGCTCGAGCTGCTCCACCGCGCCGCGGCCGGCGAGCTCGACGAGGGCCCGTTCCTCGCGCCGCTCCGCTCGGCGGGCGCCGCCGAGATCGCCGAGCTGTGGGCCGCCGGGCCGCCCGACCTCCCGGAGGCCGTCGACTGGGCCTTCCCGGACACCTGGATCGAGGGCGACCGCTCCTTCGACGTCGGGCGCCGCACGCTCGACGCCGTGCACACCCCCGGCCACACCCCGGGCCACTACGTCTACGCCGACCGGGCCGAGGGCGTGCTCTTCTCCGGTGACCACGTGCTCCCCACGATCACCCCCTCGATCGGCTTCACCGTGCCGCCGGCCGACCAGCCGCTCGGCCAGTTCATGGCCTCGCTGGCCCGGGTCCGGCAGCTCCCCGACCTCCGCATCCTGCCCGCGCACGGCCCGGTCGCCCCGTCGTCGTACGAGCGGGTGGACGAGCTGCTCGCCCACCACGAGTCCCGTCTCGACCAGTGCGCCGCCTCGCTGCGTGCCCGCGGCGCGGTGACCTCGCTCGTCGTCGCGAAGGACCTCGGCTGGACCCGCCACGAGCGGGCCTTCGACGAGCTCGACGTGTTCAGCCAGGGCATGGCGGCGATGGAGACCAAGGCGCACCTGGAGCTCCTGGTCGCGCGCGGCCAGGCGACCAGCGAGGACCGCGCGGACGGGGTCGTGTTCACCGCGTCGTAGACTCGTCCGGTCCGACAGGGGAGCCCGCGAGGGCTGAGAGTGCGCACCGCGCAGACCCTCCGAACCTGATCCGGTTAGCACCGGCGAAGGGAGTCACCAGATGCGCACGCGCGTCCTCCGTACGACCATCGGCCTCACGGCGGCCACCCTCCTCGTGGGCGGCTGCTCGCTCATCGGCTCGGAAGACGACGACAAGGACGGGGTGAAGAGCACCCAGGTCACCCTGGTGACCCACGAGTCCTTCGAGATCCCGGACGCGCTGGTCGCGCAGTTCGAGAAGGACTCCGGCTACCGGCTGAAGATCAGCAAGCTGGCCGACGCGGGCACGCTGACCAACCAGCTGGTGCTGACCAAGGACGAGCCGGTCGGGGACGTGGTCTTCGGCATCGACAACACCTTCGCGACTCGCGCGGTCGAGGAGGGCATCTTCACCGGCTACGCCCCCGCGCTGCCGGCGGGCGCGGAGCAGTACGAGCTGCCGGGCGACGACGACGACGCGCTGACGCCCGTCGACACCGGCGCGGTCTGCGTCAACGTCGACAGCGCCTGGTTCCGCGAGAACGGCGTGCCGGAGCCGCAGGACCTCGACGACCTGACGGACCCGGCCTACCGCGACCTGCTCGTGGTGCCGGCCGCGAGCACCAGCTCCCCGGGGCTGGCGTTCCTGCTCGCCACGATCGGACGCTACGGCGACGACTGGCAGGGCTACTGGAAGGACCTCACCGCCAACGGCGCGAAGGTCGTCAAGGGCTGGACCGAGGCCTACTTCGAGGACTTCACCTTCTCCGGCGGCGACCGCCCGATCGTCGTCTCCTACGACTCCTCGCCGGCGTTCACGCTCAACAAGGCGGGCACGAGGTCGTCCACGCGGGCGCTGCTCGACGGCTGCTTCCAGCAGGTGGAGTACGCCGGCGTCCTGAAGGGCGCCGACACCAACACCGAGGGTGCGCAGGCGGTCGTCGACTGGCTGCTGTCGCCGGAGGTGCAGGCGGCGCTCCCGTCGTCGATGTACGTCTTCCCCGTCGCCGACGGGGTGGCCCTGCCCGCCGAGTGGGCGAAGTTCGCCCGGCGCCCCGAGCGCACCGAGCAGGTCGACCCGGCCGAGATCGCCGAGCAGCGGCAGGCGTGGCTGGAGGAGTGGACCGACCTCACCTCGCGATGACCACGATCGACCGGACCGTACGACGGGCGGCGTACGCCGCGCTCGCCGTCGTGCCGGTCGCGGTGGTGGCGGTCTTCTTCGTGCTGCCCGTGGGCGCGATGCTGCACCGCGGGCTGTGGCCCGAGGGCCGCTTCGAGCCGGGCGCGGTGCTGGACGTGCTGGCCCGCCCGCGCACGGGCCGGGTGCTGTGGTTCACGCTCTGGACGAGCACGCTCGCCACGACGGTCGCGGTGGCGCTGGGGCTCCCGGCGGCGTACGTCCTGCACCGGCTGCGCTTCCCGGGCCGGGCCGTGGTCCGCGCGGCGCTGCTGGTGCCCTTCGTGCTGCCGACCGTGGTGGTGGGCCTGGCGGTGCGGGAGCTGATCGCACCGAGCGGGATCCTCGGCTTCCTGGGCCTCGACGGCACGCCGGCGGCGATCATCGCCGGACTGGTGTTCTTCAACGTGGCGGTGGTGATCCGGACGGTCGGCGTCGCCTGGGAGTCCCTGGACCGGCGGCCCGGTGAGGCCGCCGCGGCGCTGGGCGCCTCGCCCTGGCAGGTGTTCCGGACGGTGACCCTCCCCGCGCTGCGGCCCGCGATCGTGTCGTCGGCGAGCGTCGTCTTCCTCTTCTGCGCGACCGCCTTCGGGGTGGTGCTGGTGCTCGGCGGGGTGCGCTACTCCTCGGTGGAGACCGAGATCTACCTGCTCACCGCCGACCTGCTCGACCTGCCCGCCGCGGCCGCGCTCTCGCTGGTGCAGATGCTCGCGGTCGTGGTGCTCCTCGTCGTGGTGGGCCGGCTGCGGTCGGTCCCGGACCCGACGGTACGACGGGCGCGCGCCGCCCCCGCGCGCCCGCACGCTCGCGACCTCCCGGCCATCGCCGTCACGGCAGCCACCCTGGCGGCCGTCGCGCTGCCGGTGCTGGCCCTCGTCGTCGGCTCGCTGCGCCGCGACGGCGCCTGGACGCTCGACCACTACCGGGCGCTGGAGGGCTCCGCCGACGGGCTGTTCGAGGTGTCGCTGACCCATGCGCTGCTGGCCTCCCTGCGGATCGCCGTCGACGCGACCTGGATGTCGCTGCTGCTGGGCACGGCGGTCGCCTTCCTGGTCACCCGGCGGGTGCGCAGCCGGGGCGGTCGGCGGGCCCGGGCCGTCCTCGACGGCTTCTTCATGCTGCCGCTCGGCGTCTCCGCGGTGACCCTGGGCTTCGGCTTCCTCATCGCGCTCGACGAGCCGCCGCTGGACCTGCGCGCCAGCCCGCTGCTCGTGCCGATCGCCCAGGCGCTGGTGGCCCTGCCGATCGTCGTACGGACCCTGGTGCCGGTGCTGGCCGGCATCGACGACCGCCAGCGCCAGGCCGCCGCCTCGCTCGGCGCCGGGCCGCTGCGCACCCTGCTGACCGTCGACCTCGCCGTCGTGTGGCGGCCGGTGCTCGCGGCGGCCGGCTTCGCGTTCGCGGTCTCGCTGGGGGAGTTCGGCGCCACCTCGTTCATCGTGCGCCCGGCCGAGCCGACCCTGCCGGTCGTCATCTACCGTCTCCTCGGCCACCCCGGCCCGCTGAACTACGGCACCGCGCTCGCCGCGTCCGTCGTCCTCGCGGCCGTCACGGCGGCCGTGATCCTCGTCGTCGAGCGGCTGCGCGTGCCGGGAACGGGAGCCTGGTGATGCTGGAGCTGCGTGACGTCTCGGTCGCCTTCGGGGGCACCCGGGCGGTCGACGGCGTCGACCTCGCCGTCGCCGACGGCACCGTGCTCGCCGTCCTCGGCCCGTCCGGCTGCGGGAAGTCCACGCTGCTGCGCGCGGTCGCCGGCCTCGAGCCCGCCACCGGCACGATCGCGTGGGACGGCGCCGACCTGGCCGGCACCCCCACGCACCGGCGCGGCTTCGCGCTGATGTTCCAGGACGGCCAGCTCTTCGACCACCTCACCGTCGCGCGCAACGTCGGCTACGCCCAGCGCCTGCGCGGCCTGGGGCGGGCCGCGGTGCGGGCCGAGGTCGAGGAGCTGCTCGACCTCGTCGGCCTGGACGGGTACGCCGACCGCCTGCCGCGCACCCTGTCCGGCGGCGAGCGCCAGCGCGTCGCCCTGGCCCGGTCCCTGGCCGCGAAGCCGCGGCTGCTGCTGCTCGACGAACCGCTCAGCGCCCTCGACACGAGCCTGCGGGTGCGCCTGGCGGCCGACCTGCGCCGCATCCTCACCGCCTCCGGCACCACCGCCCTCCTGGTCACCCACGACCAGGACGAGGCCTTCGCCGTCGCCGACCGGCTCGCCGTGATGCGCGCCGGCCGGATCGTCCAGGAGGGCCCGACGGCCGAGGTCTGGGCCGCGCCCGCCGACGCGGACACCGCCGGCTTCCTCGGCTACGGCCGGGTGCTGCAGGACGCCTCGGCCGCCGCGCTGCTGGCCCTGGCCGGACGTCCGGCCGCGCCCGGGGTCGTCGTCGCGGTCCGGGCCAGTGCGGTGCAGGCCGGCCCCGCCGACGGGCACCCGGCCACGGTCCGCGCGTTCCGGCTCACCCCCGACGGGGCGCGGGTCGTGGTGGACGTCGACGGGGTCGGCGAGCTGGACGCGGAGGGCGTCCCGGGCTGGACCGCGCGGGCCGGCGAGCGAGCCGCGGTGCGGGTCGACGGCGCCGGCGTCGCGCTTCTCACGCCGGACCCGCCCAGGTTCTGACGAACCGTCTCCTAGACTCCCTCGGGTGTACCGCCGCGCCTATACCCTCCTCATCGGCACGGCCGCGCTCATGCTGGGCCTCGCGGTGTTCGCCGCCGTCAAGCTCGACCGCCGGCTGCTCGACCCGGAGGGCAGCTTCCTCGGCCCGTCGTACATCCGGCTGCCGCTGCTCCTCGTCGGCGCTCTGCTGCTCGACCTCCTGCCGCTGACGCTGTGGCGCGCGCGCGGCCGGCCGAGCCGGGTGATCCCGATCGTGCGGCACCGGCTGCGCACGCACTGGAGCAAGGAGCGCGCGATCCTGGTGGGGGTCGGCGTCATCGGCTTCTACCTGACCTACGTGAGCTACCGGAACCTCAAGTCGTTCCTGCCGTTCGTCCGCTCCGACCCGAACTCGCCGCCGGGGGAGACCCGCGCGCTGTCGTACGACCGCGAGCTGCACCTGCTCGACAAGGTGATCTTCTTCGGCCACGACCCCAGCGACGTGCTGCACGGCATCTTCGGCAAGACCGTCACCGCCGAGGTGCTCTCCCCGATCTACCTGATGTTCCTGCCGCTCGTGCCGCTCGCCGTGACGGCGTGGCTGGTGTGGTCGCGCAACATGTCCTTCGGCTACTGGTTCGTCACCTCGCAGTGCCTGGCCTGGTCGCTGGGCACGCTGTCGTACTACCTGCTGCCGACGCTCGGGCCCGGCATCGCCTACACCTCGGAGTACTACGGCACCGACGGTCTCGCCCACACCGGCACCACCGACCTGATGGACGCGATCGTCAGAGCCCGGGGGAACGTGCTCTACGGCGGTGCCACGGAGTCGGTCAACTCGATCGCCGGCTTCGCCAGCCTGCACTGCGCGATCACGCTGCTGTTCGCGCTGATGGTGCAGTACACCCTGCGCTCGAAGGTCCTGAAGTGGATCTTCTGGGTCAACTTCGGGCTCACCGTCATCGCCACCCTGTACTTCGGCTGGCACTACGTCGCCGACGACCTCGCCGGCATCGCGATCGCCATCGTGTCGTTCTACGTCGGCGGGGTGGCCAGCGGGCAGAAGTTCGACAGACTCGGGCACTCCCATCCCACGACCACCACCTCCAAGGTGCCGGTCGAGGTCGACTGAGCTCTGCTGCGGGCTCCCGGTCCGCGTCGCACCTGACGAACCTGTCGCGCATCCCCGCGATCTCCGACAGATTCGTCAGGTGCGACGCGTGCCCGGAGCCCGCCCCGCGAGAATTACAACCATGTAGTTCGTCAAGCCGACACGCCGGTGACTGCTGAGAAAGTTGGGATTTCTGTTCCCAATGTGACGAAAGCGCACTACGGTGACGCGAGTGCGTACTCCAGCTCTCGGGACCGGACTGCTCGCGCTCGTGCTGACCGCGGGGGTGGTCGCACCGGCGTTGGCGGAGCCCGGCACCGACGACGGCAGCGGTACGCCGAGCGCGGGCGAGGTCCGCGCGGCCGAGGCCGACGCCGCCGCGGCCAAGACCGACGTCGAGCTCGTCCGGGACCGGCTGGCCGCCGCCAACGCCCGCCTGGACGCCGCGTCTCTGCGTGCGGCCAAGGCTGCGGAGGCGTGGAACGGCGCCCGGTGGAAGGCGGCCCAGGCGCGCCGCACCGAGCGGACCGCGCAGGCCACCTCGGTGCGGGCCGAGCGGACGCTGGCGGCGCAGCGCGCGTCGTACCGCGACGTCGTGATCACGACCAGCACCACCGGCACCGAGCTCAACGCCGCCGGCGCGCTGGTCGCCGCCGACGGCATGGAGTCGCTGCTGGAGCAGAGCGCCGCCACCGAGCGGATCGGTGCGCTGCTCGAGCAGCGCAAGGAGGAGTACGACGCCGCGGCCGACGCCGCCGCGAAGGCCGAGCGGGCCGCCACCGACGCCGCCGAGGAGGCCGACGCCGCGCTGACGAGCGCGAAGGCCGCCCGCGACGCCGCGCGGGCCGAGGCGAGCGCCGCCGCGACGACCGCGGCCCAGGTGGGCCGCCAGAAGGTCACCCTGGTGCGCACCCTGGCCCGGCTGCAGGGCGTGAGCGTCGCGGTGGCCCAGCGCCGCCAGGACGCACTGGAGTCGGCCGCCCAGGCCGCGCGGGTGGCCCGCGAGGAGCGCCGGGCCCGCGCCTCCCAGCCGACGCCGCAGCCGAAGCCCCAGCCGCAGCCCGCCGACGCGCCCGATCCCCGCCCCGCCCCCCAGCCCGACCCGCCCTCGCCGTCCGGCGGCGCGCAGGCGGCGATCGCCTTCGCCCGCGCCCAGCTCGGCGAGCCCTACGTCTGGGGCGCCGCCGGCCCGGGCTCCTGGGACTGCTCGGGGCTGACCGCGCAGGCCTGGGCCGCGGGCGGCAAGAGCCTGCCGCACTACTCCGTCGCCCAGTACGACGTCTCCACCCCGATCTCCGCGAGCCAGCTGCGCCCCGGCGACCTGGTGTTCTGGGGCGACAACGCCAGCCCGTCCTCGATCTACCACGTCGCGCTCTACGCCGGCGGCGGCCGGATCATCCACGCCCCGCGCACCGGACGCCCGGTGACGGAGGAGTCGATGTACTACTGGCGCACGCCGGACTTCTACGCGCGTCCCTGAACCTCCCCGGCGTCGGCTAGGTTCGGGCCATGGCCGAGGAGTCCACGAACGCCGAGCCGCCCGCGCTCGCCGTCGACGTGCCCGCACTGACCGCGCTGCTCGACGGTCGGTACGCCGACATCCGCCGCACCGTGCGCGAGCTGCTACCGGCGTACGCCTCCGTGCTGGAGGACGCCGAGACGCTGCCCCGCGCGGAGTTCCGGGAGCGGGTCAAGGACGTCGTCCTGGAGATGGCCGGCACCGGCGCGACCGGCATGGGCTTCCCGAAGGAGTACGACGGCGGGGGCGACATCGGCGCCTCGATCGCCGCCTTCGAGACGCTCGCCTACGGCGACCTGTCGGTGCTGGTGAAGGTCGGCGTGCAGTTCGGGCTGTTCGGTGGCGCGGTCCTGCAGCTGGGGACGAAGCGGCACCACGACGCCTACCTGCGCGACATCGTCAACGGCCGGCTGCTCGGCTGCTTCGCGATGACCGAGACCGGGCACGGGTCCAACGTGCAGGCGCTCGGCACGGTCGCGACCTACGACCCCGACGCGGGCGAGTTCGTCGTCACCACGACCACGCCGGAGGCGGGCAAGGACTACATCGGCAACGCCGCGGCCCACGCCCGGGTGGCGGTGGTCTTCGCCCAGCTCGAGGTCGGCGGTGAGCGGCACGGCGTGCACGCGCTCGTCGTACCGATCCGGGACGAGGCGGGCGAGCCGCTGCCGGGCGTGCGGATCGAGGACGACGGCCCCAAGATGGGCCTCAACGGCGTCGACAACGGCCGGCTGTGGTTCGACGGCGTGCGGGTGCCCCGCGAGGCGCTGCTGAACCGGTTCGCGGACGTGACCGAGGACGGCACCTACACCAGCGAGATCGAGAGCCCGGGCCGCCGGTTCTTCACGATGCTCGGCACCCTCGTCCAGGGCCGGGTCTCGGTCGGCGCGGCGGGCATCAGCGCCGCGAAGGTCGCGCTGACCGTCGCGGTGCGCTACGCGCTGCAGCGCCGGCAGTTCGAGGCGACCAGCGAGGACGCCGAGGAGCTGCTCCTCGACTACGGCCTGCACCAGCGCCGGCTGCTCCCGCTGGTCGCCCGCACCTACGCCCTGCACTTCGGGCAGGAGGTGCTCACTGACGCGCTGCACGACGTCTTCTCCGGAGCCGACACCAGCGAGGAGTCGCGCCGGCTGCTGGAGTCCCGTGCGGCCGGCACGAAGGCGCTGGCGACCTGGCACGCGACCCGGGCGATCCAGGAGAGCCGCGAGGCGTGCGGGGGTGCGGGCTACCTCGCCGTCAACCGGTTCGCCGCGCTCAAGGCCGACACCGACGTCTTCACCACCTTCGAGGGCGACAACCACGTCCTGCTGCAGCTGGTCGCCAAGGGCCTGTTGACCGACTACGCCAGCGACTTCGAGGACCTCGACCAGCTCGGCATGGTCCGCTTCGTGGCGGGGCTCGCCGTCGAGACCGTGCTCGAGCGGACCCGCGCCCACCAGCTGCTCCAGCAGATCCGGGACCTGCTGCCCGGTGGGGGCGGCGACAGCTGGGACACCGACGCGGGGCTGCTCGACCCGTCGTACCACCTGGCGATGCTGCGCTTCCGCGAGGAGCACCTCATCGGCGGCGTCGCGCGCCGGCTCAAGCGCGGCGTCGACAGCGGGATGAACCCCGGCGAGGTGTTCTCCCGCGTCCAGGACCACGTCATCGCCGCCGCCCGGGCGCACGTCGAGCGCGAGGTGCTGGAGGCGTTCGTCGACAAGGTCGCGGCCACCGAGGAGGGTGAGCTGCGCACCGTGCTGAACACGCTGTGCGACCTGTACGCCCTGAGCACCATCGAGGCCGACCGGGCGTGGTTCCTCGAGCACGGCCGGCTCACCAGCCAGCGCTCCAAGGCGATCACCCGCGAGGTCGGCGACCTGTGCCGACGGCTGCGACCGGTCGCGGGCGAGCTCGTCGCCGCCTTCGCCGTCCCCGAGCCGCTGCTGCGCGCGCCCGACCTGATCTCCGGAGGACCCGCATGATCCGCTCCGCCGTCTCCCACGTCCCCGGCCTCGGCGGCTGGTCCGACGACCCGCTGTGGGCGAGCTTCTACGACTGGACCGTCGAGCACCCGCGGATCGGCGGGGCGGTGTGGCGAGCCGGCATCCAGAGCGACCTGCGCCTGCTCTACCGGGCCGCCGCCGAGATCGGCCGCCAGCCCGCGGGCGCCCGGATCCTCGACATCCCCTGCGGCGGCGGGGTCGCGCTGCGCGGCCTGAGGCCCGGCCAGGGCGTGGAGTACGTCGCCGCGGACATCGCGCAGACGATGCTCGACCGCACGCTGCGCGCCGCCGAGGAGCGCGGTGTCGCCGACCAGGTCACCCCGCGGATCGCCGATGTCGGCGAGCTGCCCTTCGAGGACGACGCCTTCGACCTGGTCGTCAGCTTCACCGGCCTGCACTGCTTCCCCGACCCGGCCCGTGCCGTCATCGAGATGGCGCGCGTGCTGCGCCCCGGCGGCGTCATCACCGGCAGCGCGCTGCTCAACGACTCCCTGCGCTACGCCGGCCTGCGCAAGGCCGGCCGGATCGCCGGGCTGCTCGGGCCCGGGTGCACCAGCAGGGACCTGGAGAGCTGGCTCACCGGCCAGGGGATCGCCGACGTCGTGCTCGAGAAGAGCGGGGCGATCGGCTACTTCCGCGGGGTCAAGCGCTAGTGCCGCCCGCACGCCGTCGTAGCGCCGCCGAGCGCAGCGCCGACGTCTTCGAGGCCCTGCGCCGCCAGCTGCTCGACAACCCGTGGCGCGACGTCACCCTGGAGGCCGTCGCCAACGACGCCGGGGTGAGCCGGCAGACGCTCTACAACACCTTCGGCTCCCGCAACGGCCTCGCCCAGGCCTACACGCTGGCGCTGGCCGACCTGCTGGTCGACGTGATCGGTGCGACCGTCGCGCAGCACCCGGACGACCCCCGGGCCGGCCTGGAGGCCGGGCTGGTGCTCTTCCTGGACTCCGCCGCGGCAGACCCGCTCATCGGGCGGGTCCGGGACGGCGACGCGCACCCGGACCTCGTCCGGCTGGTCACCGCCGACGCCGGGCCGCTCCTGGTGCGGGCCGGCGAGCGGCTCGAGGAGCTCGCCCGGACGACCTGGCCACACCTCGGCGCCGAGAGCGCCCGCTCCTTCGCGCGAACCGTGGCGCGGGTGGCGCTGAGCTACATCACCACCCCGCCGGAGTACGACGAGAGCCCGGCCGCTCTCGCGGCCGGGCTCTCGGCGGTGCTCGCTCCCCGCTGAGCGGGGCGGGGGTCAGTGACCCTCGGTCTTGAACCGCTCGAAGGAGGCGACGATCTCCGCCTCGGCCTCGGTGCGGCCGACCCAGTCGGCGCCCTCGACGGACTTGCCGGGCTCGAGGTCCTTGTAGACCTCGAAGAAGTGCTGGATCTCGAGGCGGTCGAAGTTCGCCACGTGGTTGATGTCGCGCAGGTGCTCCATGCGCGGGTCGCCCGCGGGGACGCAGAGGACCTTGTCGTCGCCGCCGGCCTCGTCGGTCATCCGGAACATGCCGATCGCGCGGCACTTGATCAGGCAGCCCGGGAAGGTCGGCTCCTGCAGCAGGACGAGGGCGTCCAGCGGGTCGCCGTCCTGGCCCAGGGTGTCCTCGATGTAGCCGTAGTCGGCGGGGTACATCGTCGAGGTGAACAGGAAGCGGTCCAGGCGCATCCGGCCGGACTCGTGGTCGACCTCGTACTTGTTGCGGCTCCCCTTGGGGATCTCCACGAGGACGTCGAACTCCAGCACTGGCTTCCTCCACACATGATTTTCACGCCCGCTGCGGCGGGCCGGCCGGGGCGCTGGTGAACCGTTGGGAGCCTGCCCCGCGCCACTGTCTGGAGCATTGTCCCGCACAATGTCCCCGAACGCGCAGTCGGGGAGGAAACCGTGGGCAAGGGTGACGCCAGCAGTCATCGGGAGCACCGTCCGGGACGGGCGCGGCGGATCGTCGCCGGCCTGCTCGGCGTCGTGCTGCTCGCCGGCGGCGGGCTCGCCTGGCGCAGCGGCCAGGCCGAGGAGTGGTGGCACGACCTGCGCGGCGACGCGAGCACCCCGGCCGATCCCGCCGCGGTCGCCCCACCGCCCGAGGTGGACGTGCCGGACGTCGTACGACCTCCGGGGCTGGCGCGTCCCGCGAGCCTCGCCGGCCCGCTCGACAAGTCGGCGATCGCCGCGGCGCTGGCGCCGCTGAAGGACAAGGACCTCGGCCCGCACGTGCTCGCCGCGGTCGCCCCGCTGACCGGCACCGCCTTCGCCTACCAGGCCACCGAGGGCGCCGCGGTCGCGATGCCCGCCTCCACCACCAAGGTGGTGACCTCCGCGGCCGCGCTCTTCCTGCTCGGTCCCGAGAAGACGTTCGCGACCCGCACCGTCCTGGAGACCGGGACGACGCCGCGGCTCGTCCTGGTCGGCGGTGGCGACCCGTACCTCGCCCGCACCCCGGCGTCCACCGACGACCCCGGCAGCGCGACGTACCAGCCTCGTCGGGCCGACATCCGCACCCTCGCCCGCTCGACGGCGGCCTCGCTGCGCGCGAGCGGCGTGCGCGCGGTCCGGCTCGGCTACGACGACACCCTCTTCACCGGCCCCGCGATGAACCCGCGGTGGGAGCCGGGCTACTTCCCCGAGGAGGTCGCGCCGATCAGTGCCCTGTGGCTCGACGGCGCCCGCACCGCGGACGGCAGCACCCGGGCGTCGGACCCGGCGGCGAGCGCGGCCACGGAGTTCCGCCGCGAGCTGATCCGGGCCGGTGTCAAGGTCGCCGCCGGCGTCGCCCGGACGCCCGCGACCAGCAGTGCCACCCCGGTCGCCCAGGTCACCAGCCCCACGCTCGCCCAGATCGTGCAGCGCCTGCTGGAGGTCAGCGACAACAACGCGGCCGAGGTGCTGCTGCGCCAGGTCGGTGTCGCCGAGGGCGGCGACGGCTCGTTCACCGGCGGCCAGGCCGCGGTGAAGCGGGTGCTGAAGGCCAACGGCATCGACCTCGCCGGCTCCGTCCTCTACGACGGCAGCGGGCTCTCGCGCAGCAACCGGCTCTCCCCGAAGGTGCTCGTCGACGTGCTGCGCTGGGCGGCCTCGGACGACGCCCCGCAGCTGCGCCCGCTGCTCGCCGGCCTGCCCGTCGCGGGCTACACCGGCTCGCTGGCCGACCGCATGGACCACGGACCCGCCGCCGGGCGGGGCCGGGTGCGGGCCAAGACCGGCACCCTGACCGGGGTCACCTCGCTCGCCGGGATCGCGGTCGACCGGGACGGGCGGCTGATGGCGTTCGCGCTGATGGCCGACCGGGTGAAGGCGCCCAAGGCGACGCTGGCCCGGACCGCGATGGACGACGCCGCCGCAGGCCTGGGCGCCTGCTCCTGCTGAGCGGGCGCGGCCTCAGGCCCGCGCCTTCTCGATCTCGGCGGCGGCGTCGGGGACGGTGCGGCCGGTGAAGCCGGGACGCCCGCCGTAGGGGTCCTCGTCGGTCCACAGCGTCGTCGGCGCGGCCTGGCGCACCACCGGGATCACCTCGGCGGCGACCCGCTCCAGCATCTCCAGCTGCTGCTCGTGGGGCAGCACCGTGGGCAGGCTGAAGGTCTGCAGGTCGTGCCCGAACGCCTCGTGGAACCACAGGATCTTCTCCGCGATCTGCTGCGGGCTGCCGACCAGGACCGGGCCGCGCTCGATGGCGTCGTCGATGGTGCGGAAGGTCCAGTCGTTGCCGGGCGTGTGGTTGCCGGGCTGGTTGAAGAACTCGATCATCCGCTCGTACGTCGGGCCGAACGCCTCGCGCGCCTCCTGGGTCGTGTCGGCGACGTAGAGGAAGCCGGCACCGGCGCCGACGTAGGCGAAGCGGGGGTCGTGCCCGTGCGCGGCGTACTCCTCGCGGTAGTGCTCGATCAGCCGTGTGTAGGCGTCGCGCGGCTGGATCGCGTTGGCGCTGAAGAGGGGGTCGCCCCAGCGGGCGGCGAGGGCGGCGGAGGTGAGGGTGGTGGCCGAGCCGTGCCAGACGCGGGGCGCGCCGGCGTACGGACGGGGGAGGCTGGTGACCTCCTCCAGGGGCCTGCGGAACTCGCCGGACCAGGTGACGTCCTCCTCGCGCCACAGCCGGCGCAGCAGCTCGTACTTCTCGGCGAGGGCGTCCCACTGGCGGCCCTGCTCGATGCCGAACATCGGCAGCTGGCGCAGCTCGTTGCCCTTGCCGATGACGATCTCGACGCGGCCGCGGGAGAGCTGGTCGAGGGTGGCGTAGTCCTCCGCGACCCTCAGCGGGTCGAGGATCGACAGCACCGTGACGCCGGTCTGCAGCCGCACCCGGCTGGTGCTGGCCGCGATCGCGCCGAGCAGGACGGTGACCCCGCTGGAGAGGAACCCGCCGGCGTGCCGCTCGCCGAGGGCGACCGCGTCGAAGCCGAGCTCCTCGGCGTGCCGGGCCGAGGCGACGGCCTGCGCGAGGCGCTCGTCGGGGCGCACCAGACGACCGGTCACCGGGTTCTGGATGTGGGGCACGATGTCGAGGACTTGGAAGCGCACCGTCTCACCCTACGGATAAAGTCAAGTAACTTGATAGCGTTACTTCATGAGCCGAACTCGTGGACGCCTCCACCTCGCCGCCGCCCTCGACGGAGCGGGCTGGCATCCGGCCGCCTGGCGCGAGCCGACCGCCCGCCCGGCGGACCTCTTCCGCCCGGGCTACTGGACCGACCTGGTCACCGAGGCCGAGGCCGGCCTCCTCGACCTGGTGACGATCGAGGACGGCCTCGCCGTCCAGACCGACGAGCCCTTCGGGCGCGCCGACGACGACCGGACCGACCGGGTGCGGGGGCGGCTCGACGCCGTCCTCGTCGCCTCCCGGGTCGCGCCGCTGACCCGCCACATCGGCCTGGTGCCGACCGCGGTCGTCACCCACACCGAGCCCTTCCACCTCGCCAAGGCCATCGCCACCCTCGACTACGTCAGCAACGGCCGCGCCGGCGTCCGGGTCCAGGTCGCGCCCCGCCCCCGCGAGGCCGCCCTGATCGGCCGGCGCACCTTCCCCGACCTCGGGTACGACGACCTCGGCACCCCCGAGGGACAGGCCCTCCTGCGCGACGCCTTCGACGAGGCCGCCGACTACGTCGAGGTGCTGCGCCGGCTCTGGGACAGCTGGGAGGACGACGCCGAGATCCGCGACGTCGCCACCGGCCGGTTCATCGACAAGGACAAGCTGCACTACATCGACTTCGAGGGCCGCTGGTTCGACGTCAAGGGCCCCTCGATCACCCCCCGCCCCCCGCAGGGCCAGCCCGTCGTGGCCGCCCTCGCCCACCAGTCGGTGCCCTACGAGCTCGTCGGCCGCTCCAGCGACCTCGGGTTCGTCACCCCGCACACCGTCGACGACATCGCGCCCGTCCTCGCCGAGGTCGAGGCCGCACGCGAGGCGGCCGGGCGCGAGGACGCCGTCCACGTGCTCGGGGACCTGGTCGTGGTGCTCGACGACAGCGAGCAGGCCGCCGCCGAGCGACTGGCCCGGCTCGACGCGGTCGCCGGCACGGCGTACCGCTCCGACGCCGTGGTCTTCACCGGCACCGCCGCCGGTCTCGCCGACCTCCTCGTCGGGTGGTACGACGCCGGGCTGGCCGGTGCGCGCCTGCGGCCCGCCGTGCTTCCCGACGACCTGGAGTCGATCACCCGCCGCGTCGTACCCGAGCTCCAGCGCCGCGGCCTCTACCCCGAGCGCTACGACGCGCCCACGCTGCGCGGCCTGCTCGGCCTGTCCCGTCCCGCCAACCGCTACGCCACCGCCTGAGGACCCCCCATGTCGACCGCACCCAAGAAGCAGGTCCACCTCGCCGCGCACTTCCCCGGCGTCAACAACACCACCGTGTGGAGCGCGCCGGAGTCCGGCAGCCACATCGAGTTCGCCTCGTTCGCGGAGTTCGCGCGCATCGCCGAGCGCGGCCTCTTCGACTTCCTGTTCCTCGCCGAGGGCCTGCGCCTGCGCGAGCAGGGCGGGGAGATCTACGACCTCGACGTCGTCGGGCGCCCCGACACCTTCACCGTGCTGGCCGCACTGGCCGCCGTCACCGAGCGGCTCGGCCTGACCGGCACGATCAACTCGACGTTCAACGAGCCGTACGAGGTGGCCCGCCAGTTCGCCAGCCTCGACCACCTCTCCGAGGGCCGCGCCGCCTGGAACGTCGTGACCAGCTGGGACGCGTTCACCGGCGAGAACTTCCGGCGCGGCGGCTACCTGCCGCAGGACCAGCGCTACGAGCGGGCCCGGACCTTCCTGCGCACCGCGACCGAGATCTGGGACTCCTGGAAGGGCGACGAGGTGCTCGCGGACCAGGAGTCGGGGCGCTTCCTGTCGCGGCCCGACGCGGGCACCTTCGCCCACCACGACGCGCACTTCGACATCGAGGGCCGCTTCAACGTGCCGCGCAGCCCGCAGGGACGACCGGTGATCTTCCAGGCCGGCGACTCCGACGAGGGCCGGGAGTTCGCGGCGTCGAGCGCCGACGCGATCTTCTCCCGCTACAGCCAGCTCGAGGAGGGCCAGGCCTTCTACGCCGACGTGAAGGGCCGTCTCGCGCGCCACGGCCGGCGCCGCGACGAGCTGCTGATCCTGCCCGCCGCGACCTTCGTGCTCGGCGACACCGACGCGGAGGCGGCCGAGATCGCGCACGACGTACGCCTCGCGCAGGTCTCGCCCGCGACCGCGATCAAGTTCCTCGAGCAGCTGTGGAACACCGACCTGTCCGAGCACGACCCGGACGGCCCGCTGCCGTCCTTCGACCCGGTCGCCGGCGACGACCTCTTCGCCAAGGGCCGCGCCTCGGTGCGCACCCGCCAGGACCCCGTGGAGATCGCGCGCGAGTGGCGTGAGCGCGCCGAGGCGAACGGCTGGAGCAGCCGCGAGCTGATCATCGAGGTCACCGGCCGCCAGTCCTTCGTCGGCTCCGCCGCCACGGTGGCCGCGACGATCGACGAGTTCGTCCAGGCCGACGCCAGCGACGGCTTCATCCTCGTCCCGCACGTCACCCCCGGCGGCCTGGGCCGCTTCGTCGACGAGGTCGTGCCGCTGCTGCAGGAGCGCGGCGTGCACCGCACGGAGTACGCCGGCACGACCCTGCGCGAGCACCTCGGCCTCGCGCCCGTCGGCTCCACGCAGCGCACCGAGGCCGCGTCGTGAGCCGCGCGCCGCTGTCGGTCCTCGACCTCGTCCCCGTCGTCTCCGGCCAGACCGGGGCCGATGCGCTGCGCAACAGCATCGACCTCGCCCAGCAGGCCGAGCGCCTCGGCTACGCCCGCTACTGGGTCGCCGAGCACCACCTCAACCCGGGTGTCGCCGGCACCTCGCCGTCGGTGGTCATCGCCCTGCTGGCCGGCGCCACCTCCACGATCCGGGTCGGCTCGGGGGCGGTGCTCCTCGGGCACCGCACCGCGCTCAACACCATCGAGGAGTTCGGTCTCCTCGACGCGGCGTACCCGGGCCGGATCGACCTCGGCGTCGGCCGGTCCGGTGGCAAGCCGCCGTCCTCGGCGCAGGGGGACGTGCCGCCCGTGCCGCTCGTCGACGGGCGTACCGCCGAGGGCCTGCTCGTCCCGCCGAAGGCCCCGATCGAGCAGCTGCTGCGCTCGCCGCGCTTCGCGCTCCAGCAGGCGCTGCTCAAGCTCGAGGGCGCGCAGTCCGCGGACTACGGCGAGCAGCTCGACGACATCCTGGCCTTCGTCGCCGGCACCTACCGCTCGCGCGAGGGCGTGCCCGCGCGGGTGGTCCCCGGCGAGGGGGCGGACCTCCAGCTGTGGGTGCTGGGCAGCAGCGGCGGCGAGAGCGCCCAGGTCGCCGGCAAGCGCGGCCTGCGCTTCGCTACGAACTACCATGTCAACCCGTCCGGCGTGCTGGAGGCGGCCGCGGCGTACCGCGACGCCTTCGAGCCCTCCGACGTCCTCCCCGCCCCACACGTCGCGGTCTCCGCCGACGTCGTGGTCGCCGAGGACGAGGCGACTGCGCGGGAGCTCGCGACCGGCTACGGCCTGTGGGTGCGCAGCATCCGCACCGCCGAGGGCGCGATCCCGTTCCCCACCCCGGACGAGGCGCGGGCCTGGAGCTGGACCGAGGAGGACCGGGCGCTGGTCCAGGACCGCATCGACACCCAGTTCGTCGGTACCCCCGCCCAGGTCGCCGACCAGCTGGAGGTCCTGCAGCGCGCGGTCGGCGCGGACGAGCTGGTGGTCACCACCATCACCCACGACCACGCCGACCGGGTGCGCTCGTACGCCCTGCTCGCCCAGGAGTGGTCCCGCCGTTGACTTGGGGTTTTCCACCCGCGAGTTGGGGTTTTCCACCCGTGAGTTGGGGTTTTCCACCCGTGAGTTGGCGGTTTGCTACCACGCTCGTGGTGCAGAACTCCCAACTCGACGGTGGAAAACCCCAACTCGACGGAGGGAAACCCCAAGTCGAGGGTGGGAAACCCCCAAGTCGAGCTAGGGGGTCTTCTCGCCGGCCTCGACCGAGACCGGCAGGTCGTTGCCGGCCGGCGGGAGCGGGCAGGTGGCGTGCTCGGTGTAGGCGCACGGCAGGTTCACCGCGCGGTTGAAGTCCACGACCGTCTCCGCGCCGTCGGCGGGGAGCGGCACGGTCACCGACCGCACCGCCGGGTACGTCGTGACGCCGGACGTGCGGTCGCGGAACAGCACCGACACGGAGTCCGGCGTGTAGCCCGGGAAGGCGACCAGCCGCAGCGGCCGGCCCTCCACCTCGAAGGCCAGCTCTCCGACGGCGCCGTAGACGTGCTCGAGGCCCTCGACGACCGAGCCGACGGTGGTGTCGACCGGGGCGTCGTACGGCGTGTAGTGCGCGGGCACCGCCCAGGCCGGGTCGGGCGCGTAGGCGCTCGTCCCGGTGTAGGCGGCGAGGACCGGGCTGTCGGGGTGCCGCGGGCGGACGATGTCGTTGCCGGCGCGCCGGGCGACCTCGATGACGGCGTCGCCGTAGCCGACGTTCACGCCGCCCCGCTCGGGGATTACGCCGAAGGCGTGGCGGCCGGTGACGGTGGCGCCGTCGACCTCGAGGGACTCGCCCTCGTCGAGCTCGACGACGATCCCGTCGGGGCCGGTGTGCCAGGCGCCGGGGGCGTCGGGGAAGCGCGCGGGCTCCTCGGTCAGCCAGTGCAGGCCGGTGATCGCGAGGAAGCCGTGCGGGTCCGCGCGGCGGGTCTCGTGGTCGTGGTGCCAGGCCTGCCAGGCCTCGGTGAAGGCGGCGGTGTCGTGGGTGGTGTCGGTGGTCATGCCTGCTCCCGTCTCGGAACGTCTCAGAATGCCGGCTCGGGGTCGAGCTCGGACTTGTCGATGCCGATCCCTGCGACGTCCCACTTCGCGAAGATCTTCTCGTAGTCGCCGTTGTCGATGAGCACGTTGACGGCGTCCACGAGGAGCGGGGCGAGCGGGGAGTCCTTGTCGGTCACGAAGCCCACGTCGCTGGAGCTGATCTCGCCCAGGTAGGCGAGGTTCGACTGGTGCGCGACGAGGTACTTCAGGCTCAGCGTCGGGCCGAAGAAGAGGTCGGTCTTGCCGCTCTTGAGGCCGAGCAGGATCGCGGCCTGGTCCTTGAAGTACTCCACCGTGTACGGCTCCTTGCCCGCCTTCTCGCACGCGCCGGCGCCGGTCTCGAGGATCTGCTGGAAGCTGGAGCCGGGCGTGGTGGAGACCTTGTGGCCGCAGATGTCGGTCAGCTTCGTGACCTCCTTGAGGTCGCTGTCCTTGGTGGTGACGAAGGACTGGCCGTCCTTGACGTACGTCGCGAAGTCGACCACCTTCAGCCGCTCGCTGGTGACCGCGAAGTTGGCCTGGCCGACCTGGTACTTCCCGCTCTGGGTACCCGGCACGATCGTCTCGAAGCTGCCGAACTCCACGTCCCACTCGACCCCGAGCACCTTCGCGACCGCGTCGCGGAGGTCGATGTCGAGGCCGACCTGGGTGCCGTCGGCGGTCGATCCGGAGTGCGGGAGGAAGGTCTCGCCGACCGCCTCGGTGACGCCGATGGTCAGCTTGCCGCTGTCCTGCACGGCCTTCGGCAGCCGGGCGTGCAGCGTCGCGTCCTCGGCGACGCCGGACACGACGTCCTCGGTCGGCAGCTCGACGGGTGCGGCGCTGTTGCCCTCCGCACCGACCTTGCGGTCGTCGGCGCTGAGGGTGTCGGAGCTCTCCCCGCACGCCACCAGGGCGAGCGCGAGGACGGCGGTGACACCGGCGAGGGCGGTCCTGGAGGTCTTCACGAGATTTCCTTTCGAGGAGGGACCGCGGTCAGAGGACCGCGGAGAGGAACGCGCGGGCGCGCTCGTGGTGGGGGTTCTCGAGGACGTCGGCGGGTGCGCCGGCCTCGACGATGCGGCCCTCGTCCATGAAGACGACCTGGTCGGCCGCCTCGCGGGCGAAGCCGATCTCGTGGGTGACGACGATCATCGTCAGCCCGGTCTGGGCGAGGTCCTTCATGACGGCGAGCACCTCGCCGACCATCTCCGGGTCGAGCGCGCTGGTGGGCTCGTCGAAGAGGATGAGGTCGGGCCGGTTCGCCACGGCGCGCGCGATCGCGACCCGCTGCTGCTGACCACCCGAGAGCTGGCGCGGGTACGACGCCTCGCGACCCGCGAGCCCGACCCGCTCCAGCAGCTCGGCGGCCCGCGTCTCGGCGTCCGCGCGTCGTACTCCCGCGGCGAGCTGGCCCTCCACGATGTTCTCCAGCGCGGTCTTGTGCGGGAACAGGTGGAACTGCTGGAACACCATCCCGATCCCCGCGCGCTGGCGGGTGATCGCACGGTCGGGGAGCTCGCGGAGGTGGCGTCCGTCGTGGCGGTAGCCGATGACCTCGCCGTCGACCTCCACGAAGCCGGCGTCGGGCCGCTCGAGGTGGTTGATGCAGCGCAGCAGGGTCGACTTGCCCGATCCCGAGGGGCCGAGCAGCACGGCGACCTCCCCGCGCGCGACGTCGAGGTGGATGTCCTGCAGGACGGTGTGGTGGCCGAAGCTCTTGCGCAGGCCGCGCACCCGGACAAGCGGCGCGCTCATGCGAGGCCGGCCAGGTCGGAGCGGGTACGGCCGAAGAGCGGGATGTTGCCGCGGGTCACCTGCCACAGGCCGCGGGGCGGGCTGCCGTTGCGGCCGCGGGCGTAGTGCCGCTCGACGTAGTACTGGCCGATCGAGAGGATGGTGGTGAGGATGATGTACCAGATCGTGGCGACCAGCAGCAGCGGGATGATCAGGTAGTTCTGGTTGTAGATCAGCTGCACGGAGTACAGCAGGTCCTGGACGGCGATGACGCTGACGATCGAGGTCGCCTTGAGCATCCCGATCAGCAGGTTGCCGCTCGCCGGGATGATCGAGGGCATCGCCTGCGGCAGCACGATCCGCCAGAAGATGCGGCGCTTGCCGAGCCCCAGCGACTTGGCCGCCTCGGTCTGGCCGGGGTCGACGGAGAGCAGTCCGCCGCGCACGATCTCGGCGGCGAAGGCCGCGACGTCGAAGGTGAGTCCGACGAAGGCCGCGAGGATGCCGGTGAACAGGTGCGCGGTCTCGACGGTCGCGAAGGTCTTCACGCCGGGGATCGACAGCGAGAGCGTGGGGTAGAGCGAGGACAGCTCGAACCAGAAGAGCAGCTGGACCAGCGGTGGCACCGAGCGGAACAGCCAGATGTAGACGAAGCTGACCGACTTCAGCACGGGGTTGTCGGAGAGCCTCATGACCGCGAGCACGATGCCGAGGAGGTAGCCGCACACGAGCACCGCGGCCGTGAGCCACAGGGTGAGGACGAGGCCGTCGATGATCGAGGGCCGCAGGAAGAAGTGGCCGACGACGTCCCACTGGTAGCGGGGGTTGGTCACCAGGCTCTGCGCGACCAGGGCCACGAGGCCCAGCACGAGGGCCGCCGAGATCCACTGGCCCGGCTTGCGCCGCGGCACCAGGCGCGCGGCGAGGAGGACCTCGTCACCCGCGGGGAGCGGGGGCTCCTGGGTGGGGGAAGTGCGTTGGGTGGAGGACCCGAGATCCACCGTCACGGCCGTCGCCGCCTCTCACTGGACAACTAAGTCGATCAAACTTATCGAGATAGTAGTCCAGGGGTGCCGGCGACGGTCCGCTGGGCGAGACGCCTCAGTCGGAGGCGGCTGCCTCGCAGCGCTCGGTCGCCTCCGTCGCCCTCTTCTCGATGGCCGGGTCCGTCTCGTCGGCGAGGAAGGCCGCCAGGACCTCGTCCTCCGGGATCTCCTCGGCGAGGCAGGCGCCGAGCGCCGTCCAGTACGCGTCGTCTGCGGCCTTCGCCTTCTCCTCGGGCGTGGTGGCCATGGTCTCCAGCAGCGAGCGCTGCGCCCGCAGGCCGACCTCGAGCAGGCCCACGCAGGCGGAGAGCGCCCGGGTGCGCGCCGCGACGAACGCCTCCGGCTCGTCGCGCAGGGTCGCCTTCGCGCGGCTCTCGTCGAGCACCTTCCACTCGACGAGGCGGTCGGGGCCGGCGTCGTCGACCAGCGTGGTGCCGATGCACTCGCTCTCCTCGGCGGTGAGCCCCAAGGCGTCCTCGTCGGCGAAGGCCGTGGCGAGGGCGGCGACCGCTGGGTCCTTCGTGGTGGCCGAGGAGCTCGGCGCGTCCTTCGTGGCCGGCTCCTTCTCCGGGTCGTCGCCGCAGCCGGCGAGGGCGAGAGCGGCGGTCAGCGCGAGAGCGAGGAGGGCGGGGCGGCGTACGTGCTGGGTCACGGTCGGACAATCTAGGGTCGCACCGGCCTCCGCGCACGACGTCGACGCGAAGCGGGCGTTGCGCAGGCGCCCTAGGGTGGCTCCATGACCACGCCGAGCACCGAGCTGCCCCCGATGATCGACTGGGGCCTCGCCGCCTCGCTCGGCAGCCGGCTCGCCGGGGACGGGCCCTCCGTCACCCGGGCCGAGGCCGACGCCGCCGTCGCCGAGCTGCGCGCCGGGGCACACCGCTCCACCGGCCTGGTCCGGGACTTCACCGGCCTCGACGCCCCCGACGGCACCGCGCCGATCCTCGTCGTCGACCGGCCGGGCTGGGTGCAGGCCAACGTGGAGGGCTTCGCCGTGGCGACCCGTCCGATGGTCGAGAAGCTGGTGGCGAGCAAGCCGCCCTCGGGCCTGGCGCTCAAGGTCGGCTCCAAGGTGACCGGCGCCGAGGTGGGCGGCCTGCTGGGGTTCCTGGCAGGGAAGGTGCTCGGCCAGTTCGACCCCTTCCACCCCGACCACGGGCGTCTGCTGCTGGTCGCCCCGAACATCGTCCACGTCGAGCGCGAGCTCGGCGTCGACCCGCACGACTTCCGGCTGTGGGTGTGCCTGCACGAGGAGACCCACCGGGTGCAGTTCACGGCCGTGCCGTGGATGCGCGAGCACCTGTTCTCCGAGATCCAGGCGATCAGCGACGCCGTCGAGCCGAGCAGCTTCCTCGACGCCGGTGTGGAGCGGATCGCCGAGGCGATCAAGGCCGGGCGCAACGGCGGCAGCATCGTCGACATGTTCAGCAGCCCCGAGCAGCGCGAGGTGCTCGACCGGGTCACCGGGATGATGTCGCTGCTGGAGGGGCACGCCGACGTGGTCATGGACGACGTCGGGCCGACCGTCATCCCCAGCGTGGAGCGGATCCGCCGCAAGTTCACCCAGCGACGCCAGGGCGTCGGCACCCTCGACCGCATCCTGCGCCGGCTGCTCGGCCTCGAGGCCAAGATGGCGCAGTACCGCGACGGCGCCAAGTTCGTCCGCGCCGTCGTCGACAAGGTCGGCATGGAGGAGTTCAACGCCGTGTGGGCCGCCCCGGCGAACCTCCCCGGCAAGGCCGAGCTGGCCGACCCCGAGGGCTGGGTCCGCCGCGTCCTGGGCTGATGGGCCTGCACCCGGCGGTCGCCGCCACCCGGCAAGGGGTACGACGCACGCTGGCCCCGCTCACGCCCGGCGACACCGTCGTCGTCGCCTGCTCCGGTGGTGCCGACTCGCTCGCCCTGCTGGCCGCGACCGTGTTCGAGGGCCGCAAGGCGGGCCTGCGGGTCGTCGGGGTCACCGTCGACCACGGCCTCCAGGAGGGCTCGGCCGAGCACGCCGCCGCGGTCGTGACCCAGATGGCCGGCCTCGGCGTCGACGAGACCGCGAGCGCCCGCGTCCAGGTCGACCCCGCGGGGATCGGTGTCGAGGCGGCCGCCCGCCGCGCCCGCTATGACGTGCTGGAGCAGGTGCGCACCCACTTCGGCGCCGCGCTCGTCCTCCTCGGGCACACCCGTGACGACCAGGCGGAGACGGTGCTGCTGGGCCTGGCGCGGGGCTCCGGCGGCCGCAGCCTCGCCGGGATGCGCCGCGCCTTCGACGCCTACGCGCGCCCGCTGCTCGACGTGGCCCGCGCCGACACCGTCGCCGCCTGCCTGGCCCAGGACCTCGCGTACTGGGACGACCCGCACAACAGCGACGCCGGCTACGCCCGGGTCCGGGTGCGCCAGCGGGTGCTGCCGATGCTGGAGGACGAGCTGGGCCCCGGGATCGCCGCGACCCTGGCCCGCACCGCCGACCAGGTCCGCGCGGACGTCGAGGCGCTCGACGCCCTCGCCGGGGCCGCCTGGGCGGAGCTGGGCGGTCCCGAGGGCCTGCCGGTCGACGCCGTCGCCGGCCTCCTGCCCGCCCTCGCCACCCGGGTCCTGCGGCTCGCCGCCCTCGACGCGGGGGCACTCGACGCGGAGCTCTTCCACGTCCACGTCACCGCCCTGCACCGGCTGGTGACCGGCGCGCTGAGCGGTGAGGTCCAGCTGCCGGGCCACCGGACGGCGTACCGGGACCGCGCCCACCTCCGCTTCCGCCCGACCGCTGTGGCAGGCTGACGCCCATGCAGGCGGATGATGTCGCGGACGACCTCGTCGAGGTGCTCTTCACCGAGGCCCAGATCCAGGACCGGATCAAGGAGCTGGCCGCCGAGATCGAGCGTGACTACGACGGCAAGGACCTCGTCCTCGTCGGCGTGCTGCGCGGCGCGGTGATGGTCATGGCGGACCTGTCCCGCTCGCTCAACAAGCACGTCGAGATGGACTGGATGGCCGTGTCGTCCTACGGCTCGGGCACCAAGTCCTCCGGCGTCGTGCGGATCCTGAAGGACCTCGACGCCGACATCACCGGGCGCCACGTCCTCATCGTCGACGAGATCATCGACACCGGCCTGACCCTCTCCTGGCTGACCTCCAACCTCGGCTCGCGCGGGCCGGCCAGCGTGGAGATCGCGACCCTGCTGCGCAAGCCGGAGGCGCTGCAGATGCCGGTGAAGGCGAAGTACGTCGGCTGGGACATCCCCAACGAGTTCGTCGTCGGCTACGGCCTCGACTACCGCGAGCGCTACCGCAACCTGCGCGACATCGGGACCCTGGCGCCCGCCGTCTACTCCTGAAATCGCCCCGGGCCGTGCGCCCGCAACCATGGACCAGACAGAATGAGTCCGACGACGGCGTGTACCGTCGTCAGATCCTTGACGATGGAGATGGGGAGCGGGTAAGTCTGTGAAGCGCCTTTTCAGGGGCCCTTGGCTCTGGATCGTGGTGGCGGTCGTGACCGTCGTGCTCGCTCTGGAGTTCCTCGCGCCCGGCGGCGGGTACGACGAGGTCCCCACCTCGCGGCTCGAGAAGTACATCGCCGAGGGCCAGGTCAAGGAGATCACCTTCATCGACGGCGACCAGTCGATCGAGGCGACCCTCGACGACGGGACCCGCAAGTCGGGCGACAAGGTGCTCTCGCACTACATCAACGGCGAGCAGGAGACGATCCTCGCCGCGGTGAAGGAGCAGCTCGACAAGGGCACCATCGAGGAGTCCAACTCGAAGAACCCCAAGCCGAGCCTGCTGAGCTCGCTGCTGGCGACCCTGCTGCCCTTCGCGCTCATCATCCTGCTGTTCATCTTCTTGATGAACAACGTCCAGGGCGGTGGCCGGGGCGTCATGCAGTTCGGCAAGTCCAAGGCCAAGATGATCTCCAAGGACATGCCGAAGACCACGTTCGCCGACGTCGCGGGCTGCGACGAGGCGATCGAGGAGCTCGGCGAGATCAAGGAGTTCCTCCAGGAGCCCGGCAAGTTCCAGGCCGTGGGCGCCAAGATCCCCAAGGGCGTGCTGCTCTACGGCCCGCCCGGGACCGGCAAGACGCTCCTCGCCCGCGCCGTCGCCGGTGAGGCGGGCGTGCCGTTCTACTCGATCTCCGGCTCGGACTTCGTCGAGATGTTCGTCGGCGTCGGCGCCTCCCGGGTGCGCGACCTGTTCGAGCAGGCGAAGGAGAACGCCCCCGCGATCGTCTTCATCGACGAGATCGACGCCGTCGGCCGCCACCGCGGTGCCGGCATGGGCGGCGGTCACGACGAGCGCGAGCAGACCCTCAACCAGCTCCTGGTCGAGATGGACGGCTTCGACGTGCGCGGCGGGGTCATCCTCATCGCCGCCACCAACCGTCCCGACGTGCTGGACCCGGCGCTGCTGCGCCCGGGCCGCTTCGACCGCCAGATCCAGGTCGACGCCCCCGACCTGGCCGGCCGCAAGCGGATCCTCGAGGTCCACTCCCGGGGCAAGCCGCTCGACGGCTCCGTCGAGCTGACCTCCGTCGCCCGGCGCACGCCCGGCTTCTCCGGTGCCGACCTCGCCAACGTGCTCAACGAGGCCGCGCTGCTCACCGCGCGCAACGGCCAGAAGGTGATCACGGCCGCGACCCTCGACGAGGCGATCGACCGCGTGATCGCGGGTCCGCAGCGTCGTACCCGCCTCATGACGGAGAAGGAGAAGCTGATCACCGCCTACCACGAGGGCGGCCACGCCCTCGTCGCGGCGGCGCTGCCGGGCACCGACCCGGTCCACAAGATCACGATCCTGCCGCGCGGGCGTGCCCTCGGCTACACGATGGTGCTGCCCGACGAGGACAAGTACTCCCAGACCCGCTCGGAGATGCTCGACAAGCTCGCCTACATGCTGGGCGGTCGCGCGGCCGAGGAGATGGTCTTCCACGACCCGACCACGGGTGCGGGCAACGACATCGAGAAGGCCACCAGCCTGGCCCGCGCGATGGTCACGCAGTACGGCATGACCGAGACCCTCGGCGCGATCAAGCTCGGCGACTCCAACTCCGAGCCGTTCCTGGGCCGCGACATGGGCCACCAGCGCAACTACTCCGAGGACGTCGCCGCGACCATCGACGAGGAGACGAAGAAGTTCCTCGCCGTGGCGCACCAGGAGGCCTTCGACATCCTCGTCGAGAACCGCGACGTGCTCGACGACCTCGTCCTCGCGCTGCTCGACAAGGAGACCCTCGACAAGGAGCAGGTCGCGGAGATCTTCACCGCGCTGCGCCGTCGTCCCGAGCGGCCCGCGTGGACCGGCTCCCCGACCCGGATCCCCTCCGACATCCCGCCGGTGGAGATCCCCGAGGAGATCCGTCGCCGCGCCGAGCAGAACGGCCAGACCGCGCCGGAGACCCAGGAGGGCGGCGCCGTCCTCACGCCCCCCGGTCCCGGCGGCGACGTGTACGGCGGGACGCCCAGCGTGCCGCCGACCGACCCGCAGCCCCCGGCCCCCACCGCGGGCACCTGAGCGATGGCCGACCCGATCTCCGTGCCCGACCGTCCCGCCGCCGACGTGCCCGCCTTCGACCAGGAGCGGGCCGAGGCGGCCGTGCGCGAGCTGCTCTACGCCATCGGCGAGGACCCCACCCGGGAGGGTCTCCTCGAGACGCCCGCCCGGGTCGCCCGTGCGTACGCCGAGCTGACCGCCGGCCTCCGGATGACCCCCGAGGACGTGCTCACCACGACCTTCGACCTCGGCCACGACGAGATGGTGCTCGTGCGCGACATCGAGCTGTGGTCGATGTGCGAGCACCACCTGGTGCCCTTCACCGGCGTCGCCCACGTGGGCTACATCCCGGCCGGGTCCGGCAAGATCACCGGCCTGTCGAAGCTGGCCCGCCTCGTCGACGTGTACGCCAAGCGCCCGCAGGTCCAGGAGCGGCTCACCACCCAGATCGCCGACTCGCTCATGGCGATCCTCGAGGCGCGCGGCGTGATCGTCGTGATCGAGGCCGAGCACCTGTGCATGACCATGCGCGGGGTCCGCAAGGCCGGGGCGCGCACGCTCACCTCCGCCGTGCGAGGGATCATGCACAACCCGGCCACCCGGGCCGAGGCGATGGCGCTCATCCACAGCCCGCGCGGCTGAGACGCCAATTTTCAGATCCGGTCCTCCTCCGGCCGTTCATCTGACAATTCCTGTCTGCTCCTGTCACAATCTCGGTGCCGTCGCGAAAGGTGGCGGTCTCGGGATCTGAGGGGCTGTCGTGTCGTCGCCTGCGTCATCGTGCTGTCGCGCCGAGCCGGACGTCGTCCGGCGGCGACCGCTCGACGTCGACGTCCAGCAGGAGGTGCTGGACTCCGCGCTGCGCCTCCTCGCCTACCGGCGGCAGGCCCTGGAGGTCGTCGACGTCGCGGGCTCGGGTTCGACGATCGTCGCCTCGGGCGGCGACCTCTCCCAGTGGACGATGCGTTCCGCGTGGAGCTGGACCTCGCTGCTGTCCACCACGCCGGTCACCTCGGTCACCGCGCTGGCCCGGTCCGTGCCGAACAACCGGGCGCTGATCGAGCACGGGCTGAAGATGCGCAGCGTCTTCGACGTCGCCGGGTCCGAGAGTCCGGCGTGGGTGTTCCTCGCGGCCGAGCCTGACGCCGACACGACGTACTTCGCCAGCTTCGCCCCGCTGTTCATGCGGATCGTCGACCACCGCTACGTCCTCATGCCCGGACCCTCCGACCGGCCCTCGATCCTGCGGATGTCGGCCCCCGCGGCGCTGGAGGCGGCGCTGGTGTACTGGAACACGCTCTTCGCCCACGCGATCCCGAGCAGCGCCGTCAGCGGGTCCCGTCGTCCGGTCCACCTGCCGGCCCGCCAGACCTTGATCATCGAGCAGCTCACGCGCGGCCACACCGACGCGCAGATCGCCTCCAGCCTGTCGCTGAGCACCCGCACGATCCAGTCGGAGATCGCCAGCCTCATGGCGCGCTACGGCGTGACCTCACGCTTCGCGCTGGGCTTCGCCTACGCCTCGGGACCGCCTCCCGGCCCGGGGGTCGGCCCGGACGTCCCGTCGAGCGCGGACGGCGCCTGAGCCCCCGGCGGGGCCGTTGCGAGAACACGCAACGGGCCCCCGCAGCCCGGGGGCGCGGACTTAGCGTGGCGCCGCGCGATGGATCCGCCGTCGCTCGGGGATGGTCCGGTCGAAGCACCTGCTCGGTGGCTTCGCCGGGAGCTGGAGGGCTCATGTCCGCACGTCTGCGTCGTCGCTTCCTGTTCGGCCTGCTCGCCCTCGCGGTGATCGTCTCGGCCTTCGGCCTCCAACCCGTGTGGGGGCCGCTGACGGTCGCACCCGCCACCGCGGCCGCGCCGGACGACGGCGGCGCCAAGGGCCCGCTGACCCGTCCGGACTCGGTGTCCGCCCAGGTCACCGCGCGGTCCTCCGGCAAGCGGGTGGAGGACCTGTCGCAGGGCGACGCCTTCACCCAGGTCTTCGCCAACCCCGACGGCTCCTGGACCTCCGAGGCCGCCTCGGAGCCGGTCCGGGCGCAGGACGACGAGGGGGTGTGGGCCCCGATCGACCTGACCCTGGTCAAGGTCGGTGGCCGGATGGTGCCCAAGAACGCCCCCGGCGAGGTCTCGCTGTCCGCCGGTGGCGACAAGGTCTTCGCCGCCGCGGTCCCCGACGACGGCCCGGGCGGGGCCGGCCGGCTCGCGTGGGGCTGGCCCACCGAGCTTCCGGAGCCCGAGCTCGACGGCGCGACCGCGACGTACGAGGACGTGGTGCCCGGCGGTGGCGACCTGGTCGTGACCGCGACGGCCTCCGGCTTCACCCACCACGTGGTGCTGGACGAGCGGCCGAAGCCGGGCGCGGACGGCACGGTCGCGCCGATCACCTACACCGTCCCGGTGGCCACGCCGGGTGCCGAGGTGCGGACCACCCGCCAGGGCGGCATCGAGGTCACCGCGAAGGCGAAGAAGCGCGAGGTGATCGCCGCGGCACCCCCGCCGGTGATGTGGGACTCCTCGAAGACGGGCCAGGGCAAGGCCGCTCCGGGTGACCCCGAGGTCGCGAGGGTGAAGGCCACCGTCACCGACACCGTCGCCGGGGGCCGGATGGTGCTGGCGCCCGACATGGACTTCCTGACCGACCCCGCCACGACGTACCCGGTCACGATCGACCCGGCGTTCACGCTCTACACGAACGCCGACACCTGGGTGATGAACACCGGCTTCACCTCCGGCCAGAGCGCGTCGCCCCAGCTGCGGGCCGGCACCTACGATGCCGGCGCCCACGTCGCCCGCTCGTTCCTCAAGTTCCCCGGTGAGTCGACGTGGAACGGCACCCAGATCAAGGGCGCCTGGCTGAAGATGTGGAACTTCGACTCCGGCTCGTGCGCGCTCGGCCAGGTCGCCGCCCAGCGGATCACCGAGGCCTGGAACTCCACGAACGTCACCTGGGCCAACCAGCCCGCCGCGACCGTGACCGGCCAGGGCATCCACTCCTACCCGCACGGCTACAGCTCGGCGTGCCCCGCGGCCGAGGCGCCGTGGACCGTGACGTCCATCGTCCAGGGCTGGGCCAACGGGACGCTGCCGAACTACGGGCTCCGGGTCGCGGCCGTGTCGGAGACCAACTCCAACACCTGGCGGATGTACTGGTCGAACGACTCCAGCGGCGGCATCCAGAAGCCGCGCCTGGTCGTCAACTACAACCGCTACCCGTCCTCGAGCACCCTCTCGATGATCCCGTCGACGGCCTGGTCGTTCCCCAACAGCTCGACGGTCTACTCCTACACCAGCTCGCGCACTCCGACCGCCTCGACGACTGTCACGGACCCCGACGGCGGGCAGGTCCGGGCGCAGCTGCGCGCCTACTCCGGCACGGAGCTGACGTCCACGAAGCTCGGCGAGTGCCTGACGCCGTACGGCGCTGCCGGCGGCCGGGTCTCGTGCGCGCTGTCCCAGGTGCCCGACAACACGACGATCTACCTGCGCAGCAAGGCCCAGGACTCGGCCGGCGCCTGGGCCGGCGGCTCGCTGGAGGCCACCGCCGGGTGGACGGCACCCCGGGCGTACAACGTCGGCTCGCTCAAGCCGACCGCGCCGGTGGTGGCATGCCCGGCGCCGTACGCCGACGACACCTGGCACGACACCGCGCCCACGGCCAACCTGACCTGCACCATCACGGCCACCGGCACCGGCTACTCGGCGCCCGGCTACATCCGCTGGTCCCTCAACGGCTCCCCGGAGACCCGCACCAAGATCACCCCGTCGCCCAACGCGGCGACCGCGCGGATCAGCATCACCGTCCCCAAGGACCTCGGCGCCTACGAGATCACGACGAAGTCGGAGAGCCGCTCCGGGCTGATCTCGGGCGTCACGTCGTACGGCTTCGGGTACGGCCCGTTCACGATGTCCTCCCCGGTGGCCGACCCGTCGGGTCGGGCGTCGGTGACAACGACCGACCGGGTCACCCTGGTGGCCGAGGGTCCGACCAACACCGCGCCGAACCCCGAGCCGGTCGTGAAGTGGCGGGTCGCGGGATCCGGCGGCAACGCCACCACCGGCTGGCACGACGCGGGTGTGACGGACTACCAGACCTCGACGCCTGCATCGGGCAAGACGTCGGTCACCGCCGTGGTCGACACCTCGACCTTCGACGACGGCAACGGAGGACCGAACCCGCGCCGCCCGGTGATGCTCGAGCTGCAGATCTGCATGCCGTACCCCTCGACCACGGCCTGCACCTGGTCCAGCGCGCCGGTGCGGGTGCTGCGGGTGCCGCACGCCTTCGGCGGCAACTACCCCGTCGACGAGGCGGGTCCGGGTCAGGTCGCGTTGTGGACCGGTGAGTTCGGGCTGTCGGAGACGGACGCGACCGAACCCGGCTACAGCACCGAGCTGGGGGTCTCCCGCTCGCACGGCTCCTTCGGCGGGCCCGGCGAGGACCTCGACGGGGGCTCCGCGGGTGTCTTCGGCCCCGGCTGGACCGCCTCGCTCGACGGCCCCGGCACCGGCTTCACCAGCGCGACGCTCATCGACGGCACTGCCGCGGACGGCACCATCGCCCTCCTCGCGCCGGGTGGGGACACCCTGGTGTGGTCGAAGGCGACCCCCGCGACCCGGCGCACGAACACCACGCTCCCGACGGGCGCATGGTCGCCCGCCGACGAGGAGACCCGACTCTCGGAGATCGGCCTGACGGTCAACGGCAGTGGCGCGTCCACCGAGGTCGAGATCACCGACGTGGACGGCACCGTCACGACCTTCGGTGTCGTGGGCGCGGTGAGCGGATCGGCTGAGTACGCCTTCGTGCCCAAGGCGGTCCAGGACCCCGCCGCCGCCGGAGCAGCGGGCGAGACGACGTTCACCAGCGATGCCGAGGGACGGGTCACCCGGATCCTCTCGCCGACGCCCGCCGGCGTCACCTGCACCGCGTCCGGCACGCTGGCGGACGGCTGCCACGCCCTCCAGCTGACCTACGGCACCAGCGGCAACAGCAACGACCGGCTGACCGGCATCGCTGTCGTCCACGGTGCGACGTCGAAGCCCGTCACGTCGTACGCCTATGACACCCAGGGTCGACTCGTCGGTGTCACCGACGAGCGGACCGGACTGACCACGACCTACACGTGGGCGGGGAACGACGGTGCAGCCGCACGTCGGCTCGCGTCGTACACGCCGCCGGGGCTGAAGACGATCCGGCTCGCGTACGACAGCGACGGCCGGCTCAGCAAGGTCGACCGCGACAACCCGACGGGCTCGGGGACGACCACGCTTCAGCAGATCCGCTACGGCGTGCCCACCCAGGGCAGTGGCGCGTCGAATGTCGGGCTCCCCGTCCTCGACAAGGTTGCCGTGGCTGCCTGGAACCAGGCCTCCGTGCCGACCTACGGCGCGGCGGTCTTCCCGCAGGGTGCGCCCAGCGTCGACGCCAACCCCTCCAACATCTCAGGGTCCGACTGGAAGCACGCTCGCCTGGCCTACACCGACGCCGACGGACGTGTACTGAACACCGGGCAGTACGGCGCAGGTCGTTGGCTGCTCTCGGCGACGGACTACGACGAGAACGAGAACGTCATCCGCACGCTCAGCCCTGCTGACCTCTCCGCGGTCCAGGACGGCGAGGTCGCCGCTGCGGACGTCGGCACGCTCAACGTCTACGGGGCGGTCAAGGACTCGGCCGGCACCGTCACGATCCCTGCGGGGACCGTGCTGACCGAGACGTTCGGTCCGGCTCGCGAGGCCGTCACCACGGACTCGGGAGGCCTGAGTGGTCAGACCTCGTGGGTGCGCCCGCACACCGTGACCACCTACGACGAAGGCGCCCCGAACAACGGCATCAATGCTGCGACGGGCGCGGCCTACGGTCTGGTCACCCGCACGGTGACCCGGCCCTGGGATCCCGCGACGGGCGCCGACATCACGGATGCAGGCACGGCCCTCGCCGAGACCCGCACGGGCTATGACGCCACGGCTCCCGGCGACAAGACCGGGTGGGAGCTGTCCGCTGCGACCTCTGCGACCACGGTGATGGCCTCCGGGCAGACCGACATCGTCCGCCGCACGCGGTACGACGCCGAGGGACGCGTGATCGAGAACCGCCAGCCCTCGTCCAACGGATCGGACGCCGGCACCAGGCAGACCGTCTACTACGCGTCAGGGGCCAATGCCGCCGACAGTGCGTGCGGCAACAAGCCGCAGTGGGCCGGGCTGGCGTGTGTCATCCAGTACGCCGGCGGCAACCTGCCCAGCCAACGCTTCACCGACTACAACGCCGACCTCCAGCCGCTCGAGATGACCGAGAGCGTCGGCGGGACGTTGCGACGGACCACCACGTACACCTACGACGCCGCGGGCCGGCCGGCGAAGACGTGGGTCCGCACCCACGGCCTGGCGGGCTCGGTCGCGACGACGGGCACGCTGACCGAGTACGACACCGCGACCGGGCTCGCCGCCACCGTGAAGGCGACCGACAACACCGGCGCGGTGCTGTCCGGGAAGGTCGTCACGACCGGGTACGACGGCTGGGGCCGTCGCTCGTCGTACGCCATCGACAACGGCAGTGGGGCGGAGACCACGACGGCCTCCTACGGTGCGGGTGGCCAGCTCAGCAGCGTCGTGGACCCCCGCGGCACCACCACCTACACCTACGACGGCACGGATGCCGAGGGCAAGGAGGAGCGCCGCGGACAGCTCACCAAGGTCGCCACCAGCCGGCCCGGTGCCGCGGACGTGGAGTTCACCGGCGCATACGACGCCAACGGCACTCTCGTCACGCACAAGCTGCCGGGTGGGCTGATCCAGCGCACCGAGGTCGACACGGCGGGCCAGCTCGTCAGCACGTCGTACTCGGGCCGGGTCAATGTGCCGGACGAGAACGGCGACCTGGTCCCGACCGACGATGTCGCCTGGCTCGGCTGGTCGCAGACCAACGACATCTTCGGGCGCACGCGTGCCGAGTGGACCCCGGACGGTGCCGCCTTCAACGGGGGCCTCGCCAGTGGATCCGCGACCGGGTACGCCCGCGGCTACACCTACGACCGTGCGGGTCGGCTGACGGACGTCGTCGACCACACGGCCGCAGCCGGCGGGACACCGTCCGTCGACGACGGTGTGCTGACCGTGCCGACAGGCACCGTGTGCCAGACCCGCAGCTACGGCTTCGACGTCAACGGCAACCGGACCAGCCTGACCCGCAAGGGCGCCAACACCGACGGCACCTGCAGCAGCACCGTGACCAGCTCGAAGACCTGGGGATGGGACGGTGCGGACCGCCCGACCGATGCCGGCTACGACATCGACGCCCTCGGGCGGATGACCACGCTGCCTGCCGTCGATACCCCGACGGGCACGGGGAACATCGGTATCGCCTACTACGACACCGACGCTGTCCAGTCGATCACGCAGGGGACGCAGACGAGCACCTATGCGCTGGACGTGGTGAGGCGCCGGTCGGGCGAGACGACTACGGATGGGACGGCCAGTACTACTGTCGATCTGCACTACGTGGACGACACGGACAACCCAGGCTGGTCCCAGTCGAACTCAGCCGGAAAGATCACGACGTCCAGGTACGTTGACAGTCTCTCTAACGACCTCTCTGCAATCTTGGTGAGCGACGGCGCATCGTCCAGCGCAAACCTCGAGCTGTCGTTGGTCAACCCGCATGGAGACGTCGTCACAGCTGTCTCAGTGCCCGCGTCCGGGACCGCCTTGGGGATCGGCAGCTGGTCGAGCTACGACGAGTATGGCAATCGCCTTGCTCAGAGCACGGCTTCACCGGTCAAGCCGGGTGTTGACTATGGCTGGCTCGGCTCCAAACAGCGGGCGACTCAACCCCACGGCCTAGTTCTCATGGGCGCTCGCCTCTACAACCCTGCAACTGGAATCTTCCTCTCTGTCGATCCGGTCTTCAACGGTGGCTCGACTCGATACGGATACCCCACGGATCCGGTCAACCAGGTCGATCTGACCGGAACGATGTGGAAGTGGGTCTTCCGAAAGGGGATCAAGATCCTTGCCTCGGGACTCAAGATGGCTTGCGGCGGCACCGTGACTGCCTACTACATCTGCCGGGCAGTCGTTTCTGGCGCCATCTCTGCGATCGAGTACATCGGGTGGCGCAAGTACGTCTCGCACAAGGACTATCACTGGAGCGAGGCTGTGGCAGCGTTTGTCGTTGGTGCGGTATCAAGCTTGCCAGGGTCCGGACTGGTGGCGTCGACGACCGTGTCAGCGATGCGCTACTGGGTCGGCGTTCTCTTGGGCAAAGCCGCGTCGATCCTGCGAACAGTGAGGATGAAGGGTCTCGCAAAGATGATGGACAAACTGGGGAGCAAGGTGTCGTCTGCGCTGAGCTCAGAGAAGTTCTACTCATGAGCCGGGACGAATACGGGGACCTCCCGACTGTTCCGCAGGAACTGGTCCGAGCGGCGGTCAGGACGTCACTGCTTCTGTCACTTGCAGGGGGCTTTCTCTACTTCCGGCACGACGAGTCCGCAAACGCGAATCGGATGACGCTCCTGGTCTTCGCAATCCTTGTCTTGAGCCTCGCGCTGTGGTTGGCGGTCGAGTCAGTCTTTGCGGTACGACGCATTCGACGACGAGGAGGGGGCTGATGGGCAGTCGGTCGAGCCTCAGCCAGATGCTGGCCGGCCGACTTCAAAGCGGTCGCCGGGCACGCCCATCCGGCGAAGCCTGACCCTCTCTAGCTCACCTGAGCCGCCTACGGCGACGCGCTCGCTCTGCGAATAGCCGGACCGAAACCTAGCGCAGGTGGGCGCTTGACGAGTACCGCCCGAGTCGTCACCGATAGCCTCGTCCCGTGTCCCCCCAGCTCCCGCTCGTGATGGGGGTCGTCAACGTCACGCCCGACTCCTTCTCCGACGGCGGCCGGTACGACGACCCGGAGCGCGCGATCGCCCACGGACTCGACCTGCTGCGAGACGGCGCGGACATCCTCGACGTCGGCGGGGAGTCCACCCGCCCCGGAGCCACCCGCCCGCTGCTGGCCGAGGAGCTGGACCGGGTGGTTCCGGTGATCGAGGCACTGGCGGCCCAGGGGGCCCGGGTCTCGGTGGACACGATGCGGGCCGAGGTCGCGCAACGAGCGGTAGAGGCAGGGGCGAGCATCGTCAACGACGTGTCCGGGGGACTCGCGGACCCCGGCATCCTCGACGTGGTCAGCAGCACCGGAGCGACGTACGTCGCGATGCATTGGCGCGCGCACAGCGACACGATGCAGGAGTTCACGACGTACGAGCCCGACGTCGTCACGGCCGTCCGGGACGAGCTCGGCCAGCGGGTCGAGGCGATCCGTGCGGCGGGGGTGCGCGACGAGCAGATCGTGCTGGACCCGGGGCTGGGGTTCGCGAAGGAGGCGCACCACAACTGGGCGCTGCTGCGGCACCTGGACGAGGTGGCGCTGGGCTTCCCGCTGCTGGTGGGGGCGAGCCGCAAGACCTTCCTCGGCCGACTCCTCGCGGACCACGACGGCACGCCGAGGCCGGTGGACGAGCGGGAGGCGGCGGGTGTCGCGCTGACCAGCCTGCTGGCCGCCGGGCTGGGCGGGACGGGCGTGTGGTGCCTGCGGGTCCACGATGTGCGCGCCCATCGCGATGCGCTGGCAGTTGCGGCACAGTGGGGCGGGTACCCCGCTGATCGGGCAGCGCGAGAGGAGCACCAGAGGTGACCGACGAGCTCAGTATCGACGGCATCGAGTGCTTCGCCCACCACGGTGTCTTCGACCACGAACGCCGCGACGGCCAGGTCTTCAAGATCGACCTCGTGCTGGGTGTGGACACGCGCAGTGCCGCGGCGAGCGACGACCTCGCGGACACCGTGGACTACGGCGGCCTGGTCGACCGCGTGGTCGCGGCCGTCGAGTCCGACCCGGTGGACCTGATCGAGACGCTCGCCCAGCGCATCGCGGATGTCGTTCTGTTGGACGGTCGTGTTGAATGGACGCGCGTCACGGTGCACAAGCCTGATGCGCCCATCCAGGCGACCTTCGCCGACGTACGTCTCACGATCCTCCGCCAGCGTACGGCGGAGGACGCAGCGGGAAACCGAACCGGAAAGGCAGAGGCCCCAGCATGACCGAGACCCCCAACCCGAACATCATCGACGCGGACACCCTCACGGGGGAGATGCGACCGATCCGTCGAGTGGTCATCGCGCTGGGCTCCAACCTCGGCGAGAGCTTCTCCAACCTGCAGGGTGGCGTCGACGCGCTGGCCGACACCCCGAACGTCTGGGTCACCGGCGTCTCCCCGGTCTACGAGAGCGTGCCGGTCGACTGCCCGGAGGGCTCGCAGAACTTCCTCAACGCCGTCGTGCTCGCCGACACCACCCTGTCGGCGCACCGGCTGATCGACCGTGCGCTGGCGATCGAGGACGCCTTCGACCGGCTGCGCGGCGAGGCCAAGAACGCCCCGCGCACCCTCGACGTCGACCTCATCGTCGTCGGCGACCGGCGCAGCGACAAGGAGGAGCTGCGCCTGCCGCACCCGCGCGCCCACGAGCGCGCGTTCGTCCTCAAGCCGTGGCTCGACCTCGAGCCGGACGCCGAGTTCCTCGACCGGGGCCCGGTCGCCGAGCTGCTGGCGAAGGTCGGCACCGACGGCCTCACCCCGCGCCCGGACCTGGTCCTCGAGCTCGAGTGAGCTCGGAGCACGAGCCCGGCGGGGAGTCCCCGGCCGGCTCGCTGCGCCCGACCTCGCTGCCGACCCTGCTCGGCTGGGCCGTGGTCGGGGCGGTGCTGGGCTGGGCCGTGCATCCGGTGGCGGACCGGCTGGGCGTCGTACCTCCGCTGGTCAGCCTCGGCCAGCCGTTGGCGTTGCTGCTCCTCGCCGTCATCCTCGGGTACGTCGCCTGGGTGACCCACCGCGCGGTGCACGTGCGTCGCGAGCGCCTGGAGGCCCACCAGGCCGTCAACCGGCTCGTCCTGGCCCGTGCGAGCGCCCTGGTGGCGGCGCTGGTCTCCGGGGGCTATGCCGGCTACGCGCTGAGCTGGGTCGGGGACCCCGCCGAGCAGGCCGACGAGCGGATCGTGGGCTCCCTGGCGGCCGCGGGATGCGCGCTGGCGGCGGTGGTGGCCGGGGTGCTGCTGGAGCGGGCCTGTCGGGTCCGCGACGACGACGAGACGCCCACGCCCTGACCTCTGGGACGGATGGGACGGGTGGGACAAGCGTGTCTGCCGGGTCCGGAGCGTCGTCGGGCATAGCGTGCTGACATGACTTCCCCTGTCGGCAACCGTCGTCGCCAGCGGTCGACCCGTCTCGTGGTCGCCGCCTCCATGATCGTGGTCTCGGCGCTCGCCGTCGTGGGCACGGCCCTGACCGGATCCTGGTTGCTCGTCACCGTCGCCGCGCTCGCGGCCGTCGTGATGGGTGCCGCCGCCACGAAGATCACCCACTCCGAGCTGCTGGACTCCCGCGAGGAGGCCGCCCGCGACCGCGCCCAGCAGGCCCGTGCCTACGCCGGCCTCACCGAGGCCCGGGTGGCGGAGAACGTCGAGTTCGCCGCCGACATGACCGGCAAGCTCGCCCGCCGCGACGCCACCGTCTCCCGCCTGGAGAAGCGCCTCGGCGACGCCGCCGCGGAGCTCGCCGACGCCCGCCGCGAGCTCGGCGAGGCCCAGGAGCAGGCGTCGGCCGCGCAGCGCGACACCGAGCGGCTGACCCAGCGCCTCAACGACGCCGAGGAGCGGGCCGGCGCGGCCGTCGTACGGGTCGCGGAGCTGGAAGCCGAGCTCGACGTGGTGCGCAGCGAGCTGCAGACCGAGCGGGCGGCCGCCCGCAACTGGCAGAAGGGCAAGACCGCCTGAGACCCGGAGGCTCCTAGGATGGGTCCGACGCCGCCGGCCCCCGAAGGATCTCGTTGAGCACCGTTGACCCGCGCCTGGTCCCCCTGCGCGACCTCGCGGCGGCCTACACCCGCAGCGGTACGCCGGGCACGGTGCGCTCGGTCGCGGTCGTCGGCAACGCCCCGATGGTGCCCTCGGCGGCCCGGGTCGCGGCGATCGACGGCTGCGACCTGGTCCTGCGGACCAACAGCTTCGTGCTGGACCGGCCGGGCGCGGAACCGGTCGCGGGACGTCGTACCGACGTCGTGGTGTGGGGCCGCACGCTGCGCGCCACCCCGTGGTCCTTCGAGGGCTACCGCTCGCGCCTCTACGTGCTGGTCGAGCCGATGCGGATGTTCCACCGACCCGAGATCTGGCCGGGCTCCTGGCCCGAGGACCTCGGTCTGGTCGTGGCCCGCAACGACGCCGTCGCCGTACCCCTGCTCGAGGAGCTCGGCCTGCCCTGGCGCGAGCAGCGCCTCGCCCCGACCACCGGTACGACGGCCGCCTGGCTCGCGCGCACCCTCTTCCCCGAGGCGGAGGTGCACCTCACCGGCCTGTCGTACGTCGACGTCGCCTCGCCCGAGCGGTGGGACTACCAGTCCGGCGCCTCCGGGGTGATCGGTCCGGAGCACCGGATCGAGCCGGAGGGCGACCTCCTGCGCGGCTGGTGGCGCAGCGGCCGGGTACGGTTCTGGCCGACCGACTCCGAGGAGGAAGCATGAGCCGACCCGGCCCGAAGGACGTGGTGCGGGCGCTGCGTCGCGCGCACCGCCTCCCCGACGACGTCGGTCCCCGGGTCGCGGACCTGGAGCGTCGGCTCGGTGACGCGGTGCGGGAGCTCGCCAGGATCGCCCCCCAGGTCGCCGCGCTGGAGGAGCGCCTCGCCGACCTGGCCGCCCGGCTGGCCGAGCCCGCCCGCGCCGGGGACGGGGACGCCGAGGCGGCCCGCACCGTGCTGGACGAGGTCCGCGCCGAGCACGCCCGGGTGCGGGCGCGGATCAGTGCCGCGACCGTCTTCGAGGAGCGGCTGCGGGTGCTGGAGGACCGGCTCGGCGTCGACTCGGCGACCGGTCTCGACCGCTCCTGACCCACCCTCGGTCAGCCCGGGTGGGAAAGTCCCAACTCACGGGTGGAAACCCCCAACTCGCGGGTGGGAAACCCCAAGTCAGCGGAGGATGTCGACGAGGGTCTCGATGACCCGGTCCACCTCGGCGTCGGTGAGGTCGGGGAAGAGGGGGAGCGAGAGCTCCTCGGCGTAGAACGCCTCGGCGTTCGGGCACATCCCGCGCTGGTAGCCCGCGTCGGCGTACACGGGGTGCCAGTAGACCGGGATGTAGTTGACCTGGACGCCGATGCCGCGCTCGCGCATCTTCTCGAAGACCTCGCGGCGGCGGCCGTCGAGGATGCGGGCGCAGTAGAAGTGCCAGACCGGGTCGACGCCGTCGCGCTGGACCGGGATCCGCACACCCTCGACGCCGGCGAGCGCGGCGTTGTAGCGCGCCCAGATCTCCGCGCGGCGCTGCTTGAACGCGTCGAGGCGCTTGAGCTGGGAGAGGCCGAGGGCGCAGGCGACGTCGGTGAGGCGGTAGTTGAGGCCGAGCTCGTGGACCTCGTACCACCACGCGCCCTGGTCGGGGTGCACGAACCGGTCCGCCTCGCGGACCATGCCGATGAAGTGGAACTCGTGGGTGCGCTGGGCGATCGCGTCCGACTTGGCGACGACCGCACCGCCCTCGGTGGTCGTCATGTTCTTGGTCGGGAAGAACGAGAACGTGGTGATGTCGGCGAGGTCGCCCACAGGGCGGCCTGCAGCGGAGCCGCCGATGGAGTGCGCGGCGTCGGCGAGGGTGAGCGCGCCCACCCGGTCCGCGATCGGCTGCAGGGCGGCGTAGTCGGCGGGGTGCCCGGTGTAGTCGACGGCCGCCACCACCTTGGTGCGCTCGGTGACCAGCGCGTCGACCGCGGCCGGGTCGATCAGGCCGGTGTCCTCCTCGATGTCGGCGAAGAGGACCTTCGCGCCGAGCAGCGAGGCGCCGGAGGCGGTCGCGACGAAGGTCATCGGCGTGGTGACGACCTCGTCGCCGGTGCCGACGCCCGCCCCGGCGTACGCCATGTGCAGCGCGGCCGTGCCGGAGGTGCAGGAGACCGCCCGGTGGCCGCCGGCGAGCGCGCCGATGGCCTCCTCGAAGCGGGTGACGGTCGGGCCGGTCGTCAGCCAGTCGCCGCGCAGGACCTCGGCGGCGGCCTGGACGTCTTCCTCGGTGATCGACTGGCGACCGTAGGGGAGCATCGGCTCAGATGCCCGACTCGAGGACCTTGCGCAGGTCCTCGACGCCCCACCAGATGTCGTTCTTGTCCGAGGCGCAGTGGAAGCCCTCGGGCACGGGAACGGCGTCCTGGATCGGCTTGTAGCCCCACTGCGGGGTCTCCGGCTCGATCACGTAGTACTTGCCGTCCTGGATGATCACCGCGCGGCGACCCTCCTCCGGGCTGATCATCTCCTCGTGGAGCTTCTCGCCCGGGCGCAGGCCGATGTCGACGAACTCCGCGTCCGGCACGACCGCGTGGGCGAGGTCGACGACCTTGTGCGAGGGGATGTGCGGGACGAGCAGCTCGCCGCCCTGCATCAGGTCGAAGGTGTCGACGACCATCTCGACCGCCTGCGGCAGCGTGATCAGGAAGCGGGTGCAGCGCAGGTCGGTGATCGGCAGCTTCTCGCCGCGCTCGGCCATCGCCTTCCACTTCGGGATGATCGAGCCGCGCGAGCCGGTGACGTTGCCGTAGCGGACCACCGCGAACCGGGTCGGGTACGACGCCGCGTAGTTGTTGCCGAGGATGAAGATCTTGTCGGCGGTGAGCTTCGTGGCGCCGTAGAGGTTGATCGGCGAGGACGCCTTGTCGGTCGACAGCGCGACGACCTTCTTCACGCCGGAGTCGATGGCCGCCTCGACGACGTTCTGCGAGCCGAGGACGTTGGTCTTCACGAACTCGAACGGGTTGTACTCACCGGTGTCGACCTGCTTGAGCGCGGCGGCGTGCACGACGTAGTCCACGTCGTGCATGGCGCGGGTGAGGCGGTCGCGATCGCGGATGTCGCCGATGAACCAGCGCAGCCGCGGGTCGTCGCCGAACATCGCGCGGCACTCGAACTGCTTGAGCTCGTCGCGGCTGATGATGACCAGGCGCCGCGGGTTGAGGTTGTCGAGCGCGTAGCGGATGAAGGCCTTGCCGAACGAACCGGTGCCACCGGTGATCAGGATGCTGGACCCCTGGAGGATGGACACGCGTGCTGCCTTCCGTTCGGGCGGGGGCGGGGCCGTCCCCGCCACGAAGAATCGCACCGACGATACCGTTGGCCGCCGCTGTCACCGGAATTGAGGGGAGGCGCGGGTGTCGCGAGGGACGGTCGTGGTGTGGTGCGACCTCGGTCCCGACCTCGGGATGGGTCACCTCATGCGTTGCCTGGCGCTCGCCGAGGAGCTGGACGCGCGCGGGCGTGAGGTGCGCTTCCTGGTCGACGCGGGTGCCGTCCCGTTCGCCGCCGAGCAGCTCGCCGCGCGCGGCTTCGGCTGGGTCGTGCCCGCCCCGACCGTGGACGGCCAGCTGGCGCAGGTGGCGGCGTTGGCGCCGGAGGCGGTCGTCATCGACTCCTACCGCCTGCCGCCGGTCGCGTACGCCGCCGTGCGGGCGTCGTACCGGACCCTGGCGTTCGTCGACGGGGCCATCGGCGGACGCGAGGCCGACGTGTACGTCGACCAGAACATCGGTTCCGAGCGCGCTCACCGCTCGCCCGCTCCGGGCTCGCTGCGGCTGGCGGGCCTCCGGTACGCCCTGATGCGTGACGAGGTGCTCCGCCACCGGCCGGCGACGCCGGAGCTGTCGGCGCCGGCCGGTCCGCCGCGGGTGCTGGCGTTCTTCGGGGGCACAGACGCCCACGGGGCGGCGCCCGTGCTCGCCGCCGCCCTCGTCGCGACCGGACGCCCGCTGCGGTTGACGGTGGTCGCGGCGAGCGCGGAGCGCCGTGCGGCGCTGGCCGCGGTCGTCCCGGCGGCCGGCCAGGAGGTGGAGGTGATCGACCCGACGGACCGGATCGCCGCGCTGGTGCGGGAGGCCGACCTGGTCGTCAGCGCCGCCGGGACGTCGAGCGGCGAGCTGCTCTGCCTCGGTGCGGCCGTCGCCTTCGTGTGTGTCGCCGACAACCAGGCCACGTCCTACGCGCGCCTGGTCGAGGAGGGCCTCGCCGTGCCCCTCGGGCGGCTCTCCGCGGTGCGCGCGGACCCGGCGAGCGCGGTCGCGGTGCTCGGCCGGGCCCTGGACGACACGGAGGAGCGGGCCCGGCTGCGCCGCGCCGGCTGGGAGCTGGTGGACGGCCGCGGCCGCGCGCGGGTCGCCGACGCACTGCTCGCCGGGCCGGTAGTCTCCCGGCCATGACGACGGTGCCCCCCGCGTGAGCCACGGCGCGAACCGGGTGATCGACGCCCGCACCGGAGCGGACCGCACGTGGGACGAGCTCCCGGAGATGAGCATCCCCGCGCCCGCGGCGGTCGTCGTCGCGTCGTCGTACGACGCCCTGCCGTGGGTCCGGCGCCACGCCGCGACCGGCGAGGAGCTGCTGATCGTCGCGGCCGGCCGCCTGGAGCCGGTGCTGCGCCAGGAGCTGCTCGACGGCGGCTTCGACCTGGTCGAGGGCGAGCGGGTCACCCCCGCCACGTCGCCGCGCGCGGCCACCCCGGGGCGGCTCTGGCTGCTCACCTCCGGATCGACCGGCCGGCCCAAGCGCGTCGGGCACACGCTCGCCTCGCTGACGACCGTGAGCGGCGAGCTGCCGCCGCGGCGCTGGCTGTGCCCGTTCTCGCCCGGCACCTACGCCTGGTGGCAGGTGGTCACCCTCGGGCTGGGTGCCCCGGACCAGGACCTGGTGGTCGTCGACCCCAGCGGGGTGGACGACTGGGTGGCCGCCGCGGTCGAGCACCGCGTCACCGCGGCGTCCGGCACCCCGACGTTCTGGCGCTCGAGCATCATGAAGCAGCGCGACCAGCTGGCCGCCGTACCGCTGGAGCAGATCACCCTCGGTGGCGAGCCCGTCGACCAGGCCGTCCTCGACCAGCTGCGCGGGTTCTTCCCCGAGGCCCGGATCTCCTGGATCTACGCCTCCTCGGAGGTCGGCGCCTCGATCGTCGTGCACGACGGCCGCGCGGGCTTCCCCGTCGAGTGGCTGGACCGCGACGTCCCCGGCCGGCCCCGGATCGCGGTCGAGGACGGCGAGCTGGTCGTCACCTCGCCGTTCCACGGCGAGGGCATCGAGGGCTCGGTCCGCACCGGCGACGCCGTGGTCGTCGAGGGCGACCGGGTGCTGATCACCGGACGACTGCGCTCCGACGAGATCAACGTCGGCGGCTCCAAGGTCTCGGCGGGCGTCGTCCGCTCCGTGCTGCAGGCCCACCCCGACGTCGCGTGGGCGCACGTGCGCGGGCGCAAGGCCCCCATCGTCGGCACCCTCGTGGTCGCCGACCTCGTTCTCGCCTCCGGCGCGACCGACGACCCGGACGCCGTCGCGGCGATCACCGACTGGTGCCGCGACCGGCTGCCCGACTACGGCGTGCCGCGCCGGCTGACGCTGCTCGACCGGATCCCGGCGACGCAGACCCTCAAGAGCGACGTCTGAGTCGTCGCGAGCGTGTGACCTAGCCCACCGATCCGATCCGTTCCCGGGATCGGGCGGACGGGCGTACCGTTGAGGCGTCCCGGAACCCCGGGGCGCACCTCTTGAGCACAACGTCCGGTACCCACACCGGCTGCCCCGCACGGAGCAGTGGTCGGTGGGACGGGAACGAAAGGTTCACGATGTCCCACGTCCTTCGTGTGGGTGTCGTCGGCGCGGGTCGCGTCGGCGCCGTCCTGGCCGCTGCCCTCCGCGCGGCCGGTCACCCCGTCGTCGCCGCAGCCGGCGAGTCCGACGCCTCACGGCGCCGCGCGGCCGCGCTGCTGCCCGGCGTCCCGCTCGGCAAGCCCAGCGAGGTGGCCCGCGCGGCCGACCTGCTGCTGCTCACCGTCCCCGACGACATGCTGCCCAACGTGGTCCGCGTGCTCGCCGACAGCGGTGCGCTGCGCGAGGGCCAGGTCGTCGCGCACACCTCCGGTCGTCACGGCCTCGCGGTCCTCGCGCCCGCCGCCGCCGTCGGCGCCCGGGTGATCGCGCTGCACCCCGCCATGACCTTCACCGGCACCCCCGTCGACCTGGAGCGCCTGCACGGCTGCGTCTTCGGGCTCACCGCCGGCCCGGCCGAGCACGACCTCGCCGAGCAGCTCGTCGCCGACCTCGGCGGGCGCGCCAACTGGGTCCCCGAGGAGATGCGCACGCTCTACCACGCGGGTCTCGCGCACGGCGCCAACCACCTGGTCACCCTCGTCAGCGAGGCGATGGGCCTGCTCGCCGCCGCCGGCGTCGACGACCCCGCCGGCACCCTGCGCCCGCTGCTCGACGCCGCCCTCGACAACGCGCTCGCCCACGGCGACGCCGCCCTGACCGGGCCGATCGTGCGCGGCGACGTGCAGACCGTGGCCGCGCACCTCCAGGACATCTCCGCCAACGCGCCCGACACCGTCCCGTCGTACGTCGCGATGGCGTGGGCCACCCTCGACCGCGCCGTCACCGACGGGCGCCTGCTGCCGATCCAGGCGCAGAAGATCGCCACGGTGCTCAGCGCCTACGGCGACCGCGGCGTGCTGCCGCACCGGGTCGAGAACGCATGAGCACCCTGACCACACCGGCTGTCGCACGCAGCCGGGCGGATCTCGACGCGCTGCTCGGCGCGCGCCGCTCCGCCGGTCCCGTCGTGTTCGTGCCCACCATGGGCGCGCTGCACGAGGGTCACGCCACCCTGATGCGGATCGCGCGCGAGCGGGCCGGAGCCGAGGGCACCGTCGTGGTCTCGATCTTCGTCAACCCGCTGCAGTTCGGCGCCGGCGAGGACCTCGACCGCTACCCGCGCACCTTCGACGCCGACCTGGAGCTGGCCGGCGCCGCGGGCGTGGACGTGGTGTTCGCGCCGGTCGTGGCCGAGATGTACCCCGACGGCGTGCCCCACGAGGGCGTCGTCTCGGCCGCCGTCACCGTGCAGCCCGGTCCGCTCGCCGACGTGCTCGAGGGCGCCAGCCGGCCCGGTCACTTCCGCGGGGTGCTCACCGTCGTCGCCAAGCTATTCGGGCTGGTCCGGCCCGACGTGGCGGTGTTCGGGGAGAAGGACTACCAGCAGCTCGCCCTGATCCGGCGGATGGTCTCCGACCTGTGCCTGGGCATCGAGGTCGTCGGCGCCGCGACCGACCGCGAGCCCGACGGCCTGGCCCGGTCGAGCCGCAACCGCTACCTCGACGCCGAGCAGCGCCAGCAGGCGGTCGCGCTGAGCCGGGCCCTGCGCGCGGCGCAGTCCCGGGCGTCGTACGGCGTGCCGGCGGCCCGGTGGGCGGCGATGGCCGTCCTCGAGGCGGAGCCGGGCGTGGAGCTCGACTACCTCGCCCTCACCACGACCGGGCTGGACGCGCTCCCGGACTACCCCGAGGCCGGCACCGAGGGCCGGGTCCTCGTCGCCGCGCGGGTCGGCACCACCCGCCTCATCGACAACCTTCCGCTGCAGTTCTGATCCCGAGGGAGAACCCCATGCTGCGCACCATGATGAAGTCCAAGATCCACCGTGCCACCGTGACCCAGGCCGATCTGCACTACGTCGGCTCGGTCACCGTCGACGAGGACCTGCTGGAGGCCGCGGACCTGCTGGCCGGCGAGCTCGTGCACATCGTCGACATCACCAACGGCGCCCGCCTGGAGACGTACACGATCGCGGGCGAGCGCGGCAGCGGGGTGATCGGCATCAACGGCGCCGCCGCCCGCCTGGTCCACCCCGGCGACCTGGTCATCCTCATCGGCTACGGCCAGATGAGCACCGAGGAGGCCAAGGAGTTCCAGCCGCACGTGGTGTTCGTCGACGCCGACAACAAGATCATGGCCACCGGCTTCGACCCGGCCGAGACCTTCGGCGACCCGAGCCTGTCCCGTGGCGACGTGACCGCCGGTCGCTGAGTAGCCTGCACGGATGCCTGAACACCTGCGCCTGCCCGGGCGGCTCACCGCGCCCGCCCCCGGGTGGACCACCCGCGCCGACGTCGTCATCGTCGGCACCGGCATCGCCGGACTGACCGCGGCCCTGCGGTTGCGGGCCGAGGTCGACAAGGTCCTCGTGGTGACCAAGGACGTGCTGTCCGCGGGCTCCACCCAGTGGGCGCAGGGAGGCATCGCCGCGGCGCTCGGCCCGGGCGACACCCCCGACCAGCACGAGGTGGACACCCTGGTCGCAGGCGCGGGCGCCTGCGACCTGGACGCGGTCCGGGTGCTCGTCAACGAGGGCCCGGATGCGGTGCGCGAGCTGATCGCGCTCGGCACCAACTTCGACCAGACCGCCGACGGGGAGCTCTCGCTGACCCGCGAGGGCGGGCACCACCGCGACCGGATCGCCCACGCGGGTGGCGACGCCACTGGCGCGGAGATCCAGCGGGCGCTCGTCGCCGCGGTCGAGGCCGCCCCGGACATCGAGGTCATCCAGCACGCGCTGGCCGTCGACCTGCTGCTCGCCGAGGACGGTGGCGTCGCGGGCGTCACCCTGCACGTGATGGGGGAGGGCCAGCGCGGCGGGGTGGGCGCGGTCCACTGCCGGGCGGTCGTGCTCGCCAGCGGCGGCTTCGGCCAGGTGTTCTCGCAGACGACCAACCCGTCGGTCTCCACCGGCGACGGGATGGCGCTCGCGCTGCGTGCGGGGGCGACCCTGCGCGACCTGGAGTTCGTGCAGTTCCACCCGACGGTGATGTACCTCGGGCCCGACTCCCGCGGCCAGCAGCCGCTCATCTCCGAGGCGGTCCGCGGGGAGGGCGCCTTCCTGGTCGACGACGAGGGCACCCGGTTCATGCAGGGCGTGCACGAGCTCGCCGACCTCGCGCCCCGCGACGTGGTCGCCAAGGCCATCATGAAGCGGATGCTGGAGACCGGCCGCCCGCACATGTGGCTGGACGCACGCCACCTCGGCGCGGCCTTCTGGGAGCGGCGCTTCCCGACCATCCTCGCCACTGCCCGCTCCCACGGCGTCGACCCGGTCACCCAGCTCATCCCGGTCGCCCCGGCCTGCCACTACGTCTCCGGGGGCGTGCGCACCGACCTCGACGGGCGCAGCGACGTCCCGGGCCTGTACGCCAGCGGCGAGGTCGCCTGCTCCGGTGTGCACGGCGCCAACCGGCTCGCCTCGAACTCCCTGCTCGACGGCCTCGTCTTCTCCCGCCGCATCGCCACCGTGCTCCCCGGCGAGCTGCGGGACTGGGCCGAGCCGGCTGCCGAGACCCGCCCGGCCGGACTGGTCGCCGGTGCCGCCCGCAAGGAGCTGCAGGAGACGATGACCGCACGGGTCGGTGTGCTGCGCAGCTCCGACGGGCTCGGCGAGGCCGCCCGCATCCTCGACAAGCTCGCCGGCGAGACGGCCGAGGTGATCGACCAGGAGGCATGGGAGACCACGAACCTGCTCACCATCGCGAGCGCGCTGACGGATGCCGCCACCCGCCGCGAGGAGACCCGCGGCTCGCACTGGCGCGAGGACTTCCCCGAGCGCGACGACGAGCGCTTCGCCGGGCACTTCGACGTCCGCGTGGACGACGGTGCGCTGTCGGTGTCCTTCGTCGCGGCGCCGGCCACCGACGGCGGCGCCTCGTGATCGCGCGCACCCCCTTCGCCGCGCTGCCCGCGGCACTGCTCGACGAGCTCGCGGCGGCCGGTCTCGACCCCCGGGCCGTCTACGACCACGTCGCGCTCGCCTTCGAGGAGGACCTCCCCGGCGGCGCCGACGACGTCACCAGCGCCGCGATGCCCGACATGGGGGAGGCCGTCGCCGACTTCGCGGCCCGTGAGCCCGGGGTGGTCGCGGGCCTGGCGATCGCCGAGCTGGCGTTCGTCTACGCCCTCGGCGACACCGTGCAGGTCACCGGCCGGGTCCCCGACGGCACCCGGGTCGCGCCCGGCGACGTCGTGCTCACCGTCTCCGGGCCGGTCCGCGGCGTGCTCACCGCCGAGCGCACGGCGCTCAACTTCGCCTCGCACCTCTCCGGCGTCGCCACCGCGACCGCGCAGTGGGTGGACGCGCTCGCCGGCACCCGCGCGCGGGTGCTCGACACCCGCAAGACGCTGCCGGGCTGGCGGGCCCTCCAGAAGTACGCCGTGCGCTGCGGCGGTGGCGTCAACCACCGCTTCAGCCTCGTCGACCGGGCGATGGTCAAGGACAACCACGCGGTCGCGGCCGGAGGCGTCGTCGCGGCGTACGACGCCGTGGTCGCCGCGAACCCCGGCCTGCGGGTGGAGGTCGAGGTGATGGACCTCGACGAGCTGCGCGCCGTGCTCGCCGCCGGCTGCACCGAGGTGCTGCTCGACAACATGTCCACCGCCGACATGGCCGAGGCGGTGCGCATCAACGAGGCCGCCGGCTCCGCCGCGACCCTGGAGGCCTCCGGCGGGCTCACCCTCGAGCGGGCCCGCGAGGTCGCCGAGACCGGCGTCGACTTCATCTCCGTCGGGGCGCTCACCCACTCCGTCGACGTGTTCGACCTCGGCCTGGACTTCCGGACCTCCCAGGACGGGCCGTGAGCCTGCTGGCCGCCGACATCGGCAACGCGCACACCGTCCTCGGGCTGCTCGAGGACGGCGACGTCGTCGCCGACTGGCGGGTCTCGACCGACGAGCACCGCACGGCCGACGAGTGGGGTGTGCTCCTGCGCGGCCTGCTCGGCCGCGACGCGGACGCCGTCACCGGTGTCGCCGTCTGCTCGACGGTGCCGTCCGTGCTCAACGCCTGGCGCGAGATGCTCGCCGCGCTCTTCGCCGACGTCCCGCGGGTCATCGTCGAGCCGGGCATCCGCACCGGCGTGCCGATCGTCGTCGACAACCCCCGCGAGGTCGGCACCGACCGGATCATCAACGCCCTCGCCGCCGCCTCCGACTACGCCGGCCCCGCGATCGTCGTCGACTTCGGCGGCACTGCCACCACCTTCGACGTCGTCGACGCCGCCGGGAGGTACGTCGGCGGGGCCATCACCCCCGGCATCGAGATCTCCCTCGACGCCCTCAGCCGCGGCGGCGCCCAGCTGCGCATGGTCGAGCTGGTCCGCCCCCGTGGCGTGATCGGGAAGAACACCGTCGAGGCGCTGCAGTCCGGCATGGTCTTCGGCGTCGCCAGCCAGGTGGAGGGGATGGTCGAGCGCCTGGTCGCCGCGCTGGGCGTGGCGGAGGAGGACGTCGCGGTCATCGCGACCGGCTACCTCGCGCCGCTCGTCCTCGACGAGTGCCGCTGCTTCACCGACCACGCGCCCTGGCTGACCCTGCGCGGGCTCGGGCTGGTCTACGCCCGCAACACCTGACCGGGCTCAGGACTTCTTGCCGAGGGACCTCAGGACCGCTGGCTCGAGGTACGGGGCCAGGGTGCGGGCGTAGGTCACCGTCATGTGGTTGGCGTCGAAGTAGGTGATGACGCCGCCGTTGACGGCCCGGCACCGCTCCGCGTCGCAGAACCGGTCCGTGAGGTCCACCAGTCGGAGCAGCGGCGAGTCGATGGCCTCGACGGCCTTGATGGCGGGCTCCGCCGACTCCCAGCGACGCAGGCTGCCGTCGCAGGCGGAGAGGTCGTCCGGGTGCTCGGCGACGCACGCCGGCACGTCGAAGCCCGGGTCCGGTGTGTCGCGGATGACGAGCACGGGCACGCCGGCGTCGACGATCTGCGACAGGATCCGCTGGTAGCCCCCGACGTAGAGCGGCTCGGAGTCCTCGAGGGAGTAGCCGCGCACCGCGGCTTGGTACTTGTTGGTGAACACGACGAGGTCGGGACGCTCCGCGACGATCGAGTCGGTGATCCGGTGCACCCAGGCCAGGCAGTTCTCCGAGGAGCCCTTGCGCTGGAACTTCTGCGAGAGGTCCGCGGCCGCGCACCGCGAGGCGATGTTGGTCTCCAGCTGCCAGCCGTGGTCCGCGACGATCGACTGCAGCGTGGGCAGCCACTGGCCGGCGTGGGAGTTGCCGAACAGGGAGATCTTGACCGGGCTGTCCTCGTCGCCGAAGTTGCAGGTGACGTTGCGGAAGTGGGACTCGCCGGTGCGGCAGTAGCCCTTGTCGATGTCGCCGTGCGCGTCCGGCCGGTCGTCGCCGGCGGCGATGGCGGAGGGAATGAGGTCGGCGTAGGCCACGGGCGGGCAGTCGGCACCGGGGCTCAGCGCGGCCGCGCCCAGGCAGGGGCCACCCTCCTCCAGGAGCATCGCGCGACGCGCGGCGGAGTCCTCGGCCCGGCCATCCACCTCGACGAGCTGCACGGTCGTCAGCGCGACCACGACGCCCATGGCGAGCACACCCACGGCGTACGTGCGGCGCAGCGGGTTGACTCGCGGCGGGCGGCGGAACGGACGCTCGACGTACCGCTCGGTGAGGCCGGCGAGCACCAGGGTGGCCACCACGACCGCCGCGCCGGTGCGCGGTCCCAGCGGGTGGTCGACGTGGGCGATCGTGAGCACGATCAGGGGCCAGTGCCACAGGTAGATGGAGTACGACACGTTCCCCAGCCACTGCACCGGTGCCAGCGCCAGGAGCCGGCCGGGGCCGAACCGGTCGCCCACCGGTGCGGTGCAGCCGAGGACCAGGACCGCGCCGAGGACCGGCGCACCCGCCTGGTAGCCGGGGAAGGGGGTGGCGCCGGTGTACGTCAGCGCCGACCAGGTGATGAGCGCCAGCCCGGCCCAGGCGCCGAGCGGACGGAGCACGGCGACGCTGCGACGCTCGGAGGCGCGCTGTCCCCGCGGGGACTCGCGCGTCACGAGCACCGCGAGCAGGCCGCCGGCACCCAGCTCCCAGACCCGGGTCGGCGTCACGAAGTATGCCGCGGCGGGGTTGGTGCTGGTCAGGTGGATCGACCACGCCAGCGAGCCGGCGGTGATCGCGCCGAACGCGCCGAGCAGCAGGGTGCGGGTACTCAGGCCGCGGCGCCGTGCCAGCAGCGCGATGCCGGCCACCACCAGCGGCCAGAAGAAGTAGAACTGCTCCTCCACCGACAGCGACCAGAAGTGCTGCACGGCGGTCGGGGCGTCGTCGGAGGACAGGTAGTCGACCGCGCGCCCGGCCAGCGCCCAGTTGACGACGTAGAGCGCGGCGGCGCGGGCATCGCTCGCGGTCGCCTCCCACATGGTCTCCGGGGCCAGCCAGCGGGTGGCCGCGACGCTCGCCAGCAGGACCAGCAGGGACGCCGGCAGCAGGCGGCGGATGCGCCGGCCCCAGAACGCCGCCAGGTCGGTGGCGCCCGACGGCGGGCGGCTCACCAGGTGGGAGGTGATGAGGAAGCCGGAGATGACGAAGAAGACGTCGACGCCGATGAAGCCGCCGGGGAGGGTCGCTGCGCGCAGGTGGTAGACGACCACCAGCACCACGGCCAGCGCGCGCATTCCTTGGATGTCGGTGCGCAGCGCCTTCTCTGTCTGCGCTCCCATGACGCACCGATGATGACACGGAATCTCGGGCGACCGTTAGCCGGGAGATATCGGCGATACGGCGCGCGCCGGCTTGTTTATTTCGGGAATATCGATACATTCAGCATTATCCATTTCGGATTATCGAATATCGAGGAGTTCACATGGCCCAGCGCGTCAACATCGTCCTGGTCGACGACATCGACGGCAGCGACGCGACGCAGACGGTCGCCTTCGGCCTCGACGGCGCCAGCTACGAGATCGACCTGAGCGACGGCAACGCCTCCGCGCTGCGCGAGGCCCTGGCGCCGTACCTCGGGCACGCGCGCAAGGTCGGCCGCGGCGGCGGCACCAAGCGCTCGGGCCGCGCGGCGGCCGCGACGGGTGCCGCGGGCGGCGCGTCGGCGAAGGAGATCCGCGAGTGGGCGCGCGAGAACGGGCACACCGTGCCCGAGCGCGGCCGCATCCCGGCCGACGTCCGTGAGGCGTACGACGCCGCGCACTGATCAGCAGTCCGAGCGCGTCTTCGGTGCGATCTCGGCAGCAAGCTGCTGGGCGCGCACCTCCCGCCGCGCTGCCGGGCTGATCACTGGCCCGAGCGCGTCTTCGGTGCGATTTCGGCAGCAAGCTGCTGGGCGCGCACCTCCCGCCGCGCTGCCGGGCTGAGCCTGATCCCGGAGCAGGTCCGTTCGCTGACAGCGGACGGACCTGTTGCGTTTCCGGGGAACGCATAGGGTGTGAGGGGGGTTGTAGACCTACGAACAGCCCTGTGACGTGTGAGGAGCGTGCAATGTTCGAGCGGTTCACTGACCGAGCCCGCCGGGTGGTCGTGCTGGCCCAGGAAGAGGCCCGCATGCTCTCCCACAACTACATCGGGACCGAGCACATCCTGCTCGGCCTCATCCACGAGGGCGAGGGCGTCGCGGCGAAGGCGCTCGAGTCGCTCGACATCTCGCTCGAGGCGGTGCGCGCCCAGGTGGAGGAGATCATCGGCCAGGGCCAGCAGGCGCCCTCGGGCCACATCCCCTTCACCCCGCGCGCCAAGAAGGTGCTGGAGCTGTCCCTGCGCGAGGCGCTGCAGCTGGGTCACTCCTACATCGGCACCGAGCACATCCTGCTCGGGCTGATCCGTGAGGGGGAGGGCGTCGCCGCCCAGGTCCTGCAGAAGCTCGGCGCCGACCTCAATCGGGTCCGCCAGCAGGTCATCCAGCTGCTCTCCGGCTTCCAGGGCAAGGAGACCGGCTCGGCCGCCGCCGCGTCCGGCTCCACCAGCGGTGGGGACGCGCCGTCGTCCTCGCTGGTGCTCGACCAGTTCGGCCGCAACCTGACCCAGGACGCCCGCGAGGGCAAGCTCGACCCGATCATCGGCCGCGGCGCGCAGATCGAGCGCGTCATGCAGGTGCTCTCGCGTCGTACCAAGAACAACCCGGTGCTGATCGGTGAGCCCGGCGTCGGCAAGACGTCGATCGTGGAGGGCCTCGCCCAGGACATCGTCAAGGGCAACGTCCCGGAGACGCTCAAGGACAAGCAGATCTACACCCTCGACCTGGGTGCGCTGGTCGCCGGCTCGCGCTACCGCGGTGACTTCGAGGAGCGCCTGAAGAAGGTGCTCAAGGAGATCCGCACCCGCGGCGACATCGTGCTGTTCATCGACGAGATCCACACCCTCGTCGGTGCCGGGGCGGCCGAGGGCGCGATCGACGCGGCCTCGATCCTGAAGCCGATGCTGGCCCGGGGCGAGCTGCAGACGATCGGTGCGACCACCCTCGACGAGTACCGCAAGTACCTCGAGAAGGACGCCGCGCTGGAGCGCCGCTTCCAGCCGATCCAGGTCCCGGAGCCGTCGATCGCCGACACGATCGAGATGCTCAAGGGCATCCGCGACCGCTACGAGGCGCACCACCGGGTGACCATCACCGACGAGGCGCTGGTCTCGGCCGCGACCCTGGCCGACCGCTACATCTCCGACCGCTTCCTGCCCGACAAGGCGATCGACCTGATCGACGAGGCCGGCTCGCGGCTGCGGATCCGCCGGATGACGGCCCCCGCGGACCTGCGCGAGTACGACGACAAGATCGCCGAGGTGCGCCAGCGCAAGGAGGGCGCGATCGACGGCCAGGACTTCGAGGCCGCCGCCCGCCTGCGCGACGAGGAGAAGCAGCTCATCCTCGCCAAGTCCGAGCGGGAGAAGCAGTGGCGCTCCGGCGACATGGACGAGGTCGCCGAGGTCGACGAGGAGCTGATCGCCGAGGTGCTCGCCGTGGCGACCGGCATCCCGATCGTGAAGCTCTCCGAGGAGGAGTCCACGCGGCTGCTCAAGATGGAGGACGAGCTCCACAAGCGGGTCATCGGCCAGGACGAGGCCGTCAAGGCGCTGTCGCGGGCGATCCGTCGTACCCGTGCCGGGCTGAAGGACCCCAAGCGTCCCGGCGGCTCGTTCATCTTCGCCGGCCCCTCCGGCGTCGGCAAGACGTGGCTGTCCAAGACGCTCGCGGAGTTCCTCTTCGGCGACGAGGACGCACTCATCCAGCTCGACATGTCGGAGTTCGGCGAGAAGCACACCGTCTCGCGGCTCTTCGGCTCGCCCCCGGGCTACGTCGGCTACGAGGAGGGCGGCCAGCTCACCGAGAAGGTGCGCCGCAAGCCGTTCTCCGTGGTCCTCTTCGACGAGGTCGAGAAGGCCCACCCGGACATCTTCAACAGCCTGCTGCAGATCCTGGAGGAAGGTCGCCTGACCGACTCCCAGGGCCGGGTCGTGGACTTCAAGAACTGCGTCATCATCATGACCACGAACCTCGGCACGCGCGACATCGCCAAGGGCATCAACCTGGGCTTCAACCAGGCCGGTGACGCGGCGGGCTCCTACGAGCGGATGAAGGGCAAGGTGTCGGAGGAGCTGAAGCAGCACTTCCGCCCGGAGTTCCTCAACCGCGTCGACGAGATCATCGTCTTCCCGCCGCTGTCGCAGGAGCAGATCATCGCGATGGTCGACAATATGATCGCCGCCGTGGAGGTCCGCCTGCGCGACCGCGACATGAAGCTGGAGCTCACCCAGGCCGCGAAGAACCTGCTCGCCGAGCGGGGCTTCGACCCGGTCCTGGGCGCCCGCCCGCTGCGTCGTACCGTGCAGCGCGAGATCGAGGACATCCTCGCCGAGAAGATGCTGTACGGCGAGGTCGGCCCCGGCCAGATCGTGCTCGTGGACGTCGACGGCGAGGGCCCGAACGCGAGCTTCACCTTCGAGGGCCAGAAGGTCGGGGAGCTGCCCGACCTGCCCCCGCTGGAGACGGTCTCCGAGGGACCGGCCGACGGCGCGGACCTGGGCGGGGACGACTCCGAGACCGCCTGACGCTGCGCCGACCGCACCACCACCGGACGACCCGGGCTGCTCGCCAGCCCGGGTCGTCCGTTTCTGTCCGCCGGCACAAGACCCGGCCCGGCAGGGGTGCTTGGATCGGGACATGACGGCGATCCCCGACTACCGCTGGGGCCACAGCAGGCTCCTCAACAAGGGCGCCGTGGCGCTCGCCTCCACCAAGCCCGGCTCCTGGGCGATCCGCAAGCTCATGCCGCTGGACCGCAAGGTCATGCTGCGCACCCAGGGCCGGCGCAGCGTGCTGGGACCCGTCGGGGTGCAGACCCTCCTGCTCGAGACCGTCGGCCGCAAGACGGGTGAGAGGCGGCTCAGCCCGCTGCTGTTCGCCCGCGACGGCGACGCCGTCATCGTCGTGGGCTCCAACTTCGGGCAGGAGCGGCACCCGGCCTGGACCGGCAACCTGATCGCCCAGCCGGACGTGCGGGTCATCAGCGGCGGGGTCGAGGTCCCGGTGCGCGCCGAGCTGCTCTCCGGCGCCGAGGCGGAGGCGGGCTGGCAGAAGATGGTGGACTCCGCGTCGGTGTACGCCGTCTACCGGACCCGCACCGCGCGGGAGATCCGGGTGTTCCGGCTGACGCCCCGCTGAGCCGCGGCGTTCAGGGCAGGGCGTAGCGGCCGTCGGCGGTGCGCACCACCAGGCCGTCGGCGAGCAGGGAGGCCAGTGCCCGCTCGCGCTGCGGCACGTCGTCCCAGGCCGCGTCCATCCGCTCCTGCCCGACCGCCCCCGGCGCGTCCCGCAGCACCGCGAGCAGCCGGCCCCGACACTGCCGGTCGGTGCCGGCGTAGCCCTGGACGGGGCGCGGCGGGCCGTCGTACGCCGGGGCGCCGGCCGCCTGCCACGCGCACCGGTCCTGGACCGGGCAGTCCGCGCAGCGCGGACGCTCCGCCGTGCACACCAGTGCGCCGAGCTCCATCACCGCGACCGACCAGGTCGCCGCGGTCGGCGGGTCGTGGGGCAGCAGTGCGGCGCCCAGGTCCCGCTCGGCGCGGGTCACCGAGCGGGGCGGGAACTCCACACCGCTCACCGCCCGCGCGAGCACCCGGCGCACGTTGGTGTCCAGCACCACCTGCCGCCGACCGTAGGCGAACGCCGCGACCGCGGCCGCGGTGTAGTCCCCGACGCCCGGCAGGGCCAGCAGGTCGTCGTACGACGCGGGCACCTCGCCGCCGTGCTGCTCGGTGATGGCGACCGCGGCCGCGTGCAGGCGCAGCGCCCGGCGCGGGTAGCCCAGCCGGCCCCACGCCCGCACCGCCTCGCCCGAGGCGTCCGCCGCCAGGGCCGCGGGGGTGGGCCAGCGCTGCAGCCAGGCCTCGTGGACCGGCAGGACCCGGACGACCGGGGTCTGCTGCAGCATGAACTCGCTGACGAGCACCGACCAGGCGGAGGCCTCGGGCCGGCGCCACGGCAGGTCGCGGGCGTGGGCGTCGTACCAGCGCAGGACGGGCTCGACCAGCGCGGTGCCGGTCGCGGCGTCCGGGGTGGGCGGGGGCGCGGGGTCGGAAGCAGTCATCGCAGGTCATTGTGACCTCGGTCGAGTTGGGCGGTGCCCGGCGGGTCACCCCGGTTCGCGGGCCGGCGCTGACTACCGTCGGGCCATGCCCTCCGCGCGCCGTCCTGCCCCCGCCCGGGGCCGTGCGACCCGCGGACCGCTCCCGGCCGGTGTGTACTGGCGCCGCCGGGTGTTCGTCCTCGGTGTCGCCTTCGCCCTGGTCTTCGTCATCGCCCGCTGGCTCGGGGGCGGCAGCGACGCGTCGTCGGACGCGCCCGCCGCGGAACAGGCCGGCGCGCGGGTCGAGGCCACGCAGACCGTCACCGCCGGCAAGCCCACCGCCACCGCGACCGGTACGACGAGCGGCGAGCCCGCCGGCACGGCCGCCACCGCCCCGACGACCCCCACCCTCGCCGCACCGGAGGGACCCTGCGACCCGGCCGACGTCGTCGTGACGCCGTCGGTCGCCGAACCCGCCGAGGCCGGCGGGGACGTCACGCTGCGCCTGTCGCTGCAGACCTCGGAGAGCGAGGCGTGCACGTGGACGGTCTCCAGGAGCACCGTCACCGTGAAGATCGCCGACGGTGCCGACCAGGTCTGGAGCAGCCAGCAGTGCCCGAAGGTGGTGCCGACCGAGTCGGTCGTCGTACGGCGCGCCGTCGCCACCGTCGTCGAGCTGACCTGGAACGGCCGCGAGTCCGCCGCCCGGTGCGCGCCGCGCACGGAGTGGGTCTGGTTCGGTGACTACACGATCGCGGCCGCCGCGCTCGGTGGCGAGCCGGTCAGCACGGAGTTCACGCTGGTGAAGCCGACCGCGCGCAAGGCCCCGACCACGGGGGCGACGACGAAGCCGACCGCGAAATCGACGGCGAAGTCCACCACCAAGTCCACGGCGAAGGCGTCCACCAAGTCGACGGCGAAGTCCACCGCGAAGGCGACGCCGACCGACTGACGAGCGCCGCGAGCGGCGCCGTCCTCAGACGTAGCGCTCGAGGATCGTCGACTCGGCCAGCCGGCTCAGGCCCTCGCGCACGCTGCGCGCCCGGAGCTCACCGACGCCCTCGACGGCCTGGAGGTCGTCGATGCCGGCGGAGAGCAGCTTCTGCAGGGTGCCGAAGTGGTCGACGAGGCCCTCGACGACGTTCGAGGGAAGCCGGGGGACCTTGGTGAGCAGGCGGTAGCCGCGCGGCGCGACCGCGCCGTCGAGGTGCTCGCCGGTGCCGATGCCGAGGACCTTCGCGACCGCCGAGGGGTCGACGAGGTCGGTCGCGGAGAGCAGCTCGAGCTTGCCGAGCAGCTCCAGCGGGTCGCGGCTGCGCCGACGCGAGGGGACGTAGTCGCGGATGACCAGCTCGCGCTCGGTGTCGACGCCGGTGATCAGCTCCTCGAGCTGCAGGGCGAGCAGGCGGCCGTCGGTGCCGAGCTCGAGGACGTAGTCCTCGATCTCCCGGGCGATCCGGGTCACCATCTCCAGGCGCTGCGCGACCACGGCGACGTCGCGGACCGTGACCAGGTCCTCGATCTCCAGCGCGGACAGCGTGCTGGAGACCTCGTCGAGGCGCAGCTTGTAGCGCTCCAGGGTCGCCAGCGCCTGGTTGGCCCGCGACAGGATCTGGCCTGAGTCCTCGAGCACGTGGCGGGTGTCGCCGACGTAGGCCGCGATGATCTGCATCGACTGCGACACCGAGATCACGGGATGGCCGGTTTGCTTGGCGACCCGGTCGGCGGTGCGGTGGCGGGTGCCGGTCTCCTCCGAGGGGATCGACTGGTCCGGCATCAGGTGCACGGCCGCCCGGATGATCCGGGTGAGGCTCCCGTCGACGATGATCGCGCCGTCCATCTTGGCCAGCTCACGCAGCCCGGTCGCCGTGAACGGCACGTCGAGCTCGAAGCCGCCCGTGCACAGGCTGTCGACGAGCCGGTCCTGACCGATGACGATCAGCGCGCCGGTGCGGCCGCGCAGGATCCGCTCCAGGCCGTCGCGCAGGGACGTTCCGGGGGCGATCGACGCAAGGGTCTCGCGAAGTCGGGGATCGGCCGACGTGACCACCTGCGCTCCTCACTGTGGGGGGTCCGGACCCGCGGACCCGGTGGGCACCGCGACGGTGCACAGGCTCACCCTAGCGGCGTCACCCCCGTCGCACGCGGTGGATTCCCGCGTTGCGCCGCCGCGATCTGTCAGCAGTTGTCACATCAGAGGCGGGCGGGGGTGGGGGCTGGATCACTCGCCGGCCTCGACCACCTCCAGCGCGTGCTTGGTGCGGCGGTCCAGGTTGAGCAGCCGCAGGGCCGAGATGACGTCGGGCGCCTCGATCACCCGCATCCCCTCGATCATCCGGTCCCGCGCCGGACCCCGCTGCCCCTGGGCCTGGCCGGGATCGGCCGGCACGACCGCCAGCGCGAACCCGAGCCGGGCGGCCTCCGCCAGCCGCTGCGGCAGGTCGCGCACCCGGCGCAGCTCCCCGGACAGCCCGATCTCGCCCATCGCCACCACGCCGGCCGGTGGCGCGCTGACGAAGGTCGAGGAGGCCAGCGCCACGGCCAGGGCAAGGTCGCTGCCGGGGTCGGTCAGCCGGGCGCCGCCGACGGTGGAGGCGAACACGTCGTGCTGGTGCAGCTTGATCCCGCAGTGCTGCTGGAGCACGGCCAGGATCATCGCCAAGCGGGAGCCGTCGAGTCCTGACGTCGTGCGACGGGGGCGCTCGGCGGGGGAGAGGGTGACGAGCGCCTGCACCTCCGCCAGCAGCGGGCGCCGCCCCTCCATGGTGACCGCCACGCAGGTGCCCGGGACGCGGCCGTGGTGGCGCTCGGTGAAGATCCCGGTCGGGTCCTCGACCGCGCGGATGCCGTCGGGACCGAGGTCGAAGCAGCCGACCTCGTCGACCGGGCCGAACCGGTTCTTCACCGCCCGCACCATCCGGAACCGGGAGTCGCGCGAGCCCTCGAAGTGCAGCACCACGTCGACCAGGTGCTCGAGCACCCGCGGCCCGGCGATGCCGCCGTCCTTGGTCACGTGCCCGACGATCACCACGGTGATGTCGCGGCTCTTGGCCACCCGCACCAGCGCCTGGGCGACCTCCTTGACCTGGGTCACCCCGCCGGGGACGCCGTCGACGTCGGCGGCACCGATCGTCTGCACCGAGTCGACGACGACCATCTGCGGGCGCACCTGCTCGATGTGGGTGAGCACGGCCCCGAGGTCGGTCTCGGCGGCGAGGTAGAGCTCGTCGTGGATCGCGGCGGTGCGGTCGGCGCGCAGGCGCACCTGGGCGGCCGACTCCTCGCCGGTGACGTAGAGCGTGCGCTGTCGGCGCTGCGCGGTCTGGGCGGCGACCTCGAGCAGCAGGGTCGACTTGCCGACCCCGGGCTCACCGGCGAGCAGGACGGCGGCGCCGGGCACCAGGCCGCCGCCGAGGACGCGGTCGAGCTCGGGGACGCCGGAGGGCGCGTGCACCGCTCGGTCGGCGGGCACCTGGCCGATGGGGACGGCGGCCCGGGTGACCGGCGCGGCGGTCGTGCGGCTGGTCGTGGACGACGCGGCGGCGGCGACCTCGGTGACCGAGCCCCAGGTCTGGCACTCGCCGCAGCGGCCCACCCACTTGGCGGTGGTCCACCCGCACTCGGCGCAGCGGTAGTTCGAACGTGTTTTCGAAGCGGCCATGGCCCCGAAGGTAGACCACCCCTCCGACTCTTCGGGTCCGCCACGCTGCCCGTGGGAGGATCGGCCTGTGGAGAACCCCCGTCCGCCGGCCACCCTGGCCGACGTCGCCGAGCGTGCCGGCGTCTCCCGGCAGACGGTGTCCAACGCGATCAACAACCCCGACCTCCTGCGTGCGGACACGCTCGCACGCGTGCAGGAGGCCATCGAGTCCCTCGGCTACACCCCCAACCAGGCCGCCCGGCACCTGCGGACCCGCTCCTCGCGCCTCATCGGGCTGCGGCTCACGCCGGCGCAGGAGTTCACCGCGAACATGGCGATGGACCGCTTCGTGCGGGCGCTGGTGGAGGCCGCGCGGGACGCGGGCTACCACGTGCTGCTGTTCTCCGGCGGCCCCGTCGCCGAGGGCGAGGTGCCCGACCCCCTCGGTGGGTACGACGACCTGCTCCGCTCCACGGCCGTCGATGCCTTCGTGGTCACCGACACCTACCTCGGCAACCCGCAGACGGTCGAGCTGAGCCGGCGGCGCGCGCCCTTCGTCGCCTTCGGCCGCCCGTGGGACGACCCCGACGCGACCCACCCCTGGGTGGACGTGGACGGCGCGGCCGGGACCGAGGCGGCCACCGACCACGTGCGCGCGCAGGGCCACCACCGGATCGCGTGGCTGGGCTGGGAGCCGGGATCGCGGATCGGGGAGGACCGGCGCTCGGGGTGGTACCGCGCGATGACCGCCCACGGGCTGCCCACCGCCGGGCTGGAGGCGGCGGTCCCCGACACCGTCGACGCGGGGCGCGAGGCCGCCGCCGCACTGCTCGGGTCCGCGGCGCCGACCGCGTTCGTGTGCGCCTCCGACACGCTCGCGGTCGGGGCGCTGCACGCGCTGGCGGAGCGCGGTGTCGTCCCGGGCCGCGAGGTCGCGGTCGTCGGCTTCGACGACTCGCAGGTCGCGCAGGTGATGGGGCTGACCTCGGTGCGCCAGCCGCTCGAGCAGGTCGCGCTCGCGCTGGTGGGCGCGCTCACCGACCTGCTCGCGCCGTCGGGGACGGGGGTGGGCGAAGTTCTTCTCGCGCCGACCCTCGCCATCCGTCGGACCTCCGTGTGAGGATGAGCGCCGCAGGAGGTCCTGCATCACATCTCGGAAGGAACACTCATGTCCTTGCGCACCACCCGGCGGCTCCGCGCCGCCGCTCTCACCGTCGCGACCGGCCTCACCGTGGCCGGCTTCGCGGTGGCCGGATCCGGGGCCACGGCCGCCCCGGGAGCGACCGAGCCGGTGTCCACGCCGGTCCCGATCAGCACTCCGGACGGCGTCGTGTCGGCGTACCTGCTCAACGCCAAGCACGCCAACCCCGGCCAGACCCGCCTCGTCGAGAGGGCCGTCGCCAAGGCCGGCGGCGTCGTGGTCCAGACCTGGCCGCAGATCGGCGTCGTCGTCGCGCACAGCGACCGTGCCGACTTCCGCGCTGACGTACGACGCGCCGCGGGCAACGCCCTCGAGTCGGTCGGCGCCACCCGCTCGGTCCCGGTCACCGAGGGCACGCCCGCGGGCGTGCAGTCGCCGTGGGGCCCCGGCAAGGGCCCGTCCGCCAAGGGCGGCACCGCCGACCGCGCCGAGGACACCACCGGCGCGGAGGCGACCACCGCGGTCACCCCGGACCCGCGCGAGTCCGAGCAGTGGGACCTCGCGATGATCAAGGCCGACAAGGCGCACGAGATCACCGACGGCTCCCGTGACGTCGTCGTGGGCGTGCTCGACAGCGGCATCGACGCCGACCACCCGGACCTCGCGGCCAACATCGACGTCGCCGACTCGGTCAACTGCACCGACGCCGGGCGTCCGGACTCCTCCGCGACCGGCTGGCAGCCCACCACCAGCGACCACGGCACGCACGTGGCCGGCACGATCGGCGCCGCCCGCAACGGCACCGGCATCGTCGGCGTCGCGCCGGGCGTGCGGATGGCGTCGGTGAAGGTGGTCAACGACGACGGCTTCATCTACCCGGAGTACGCCGTGTGCGGCTTCGTCTGGGCCGGGCTGCACGGCTTCGACGTCACCAACAACAGCTATTACGTCGACCCGTTCCAGTTCTACTGCGAGGACCAGGCCGACCAGTACGCCGCCAAGGAGGCGGTCCGCCGGGCCGTCGCGTGGTCGACGGAGAAGGGTGTCGTGCACGCCGCGGCGGCCGGCAACTCGTCGTACGACCTGGCGAACAAGACGACCGACACCACGAGCCCCGACGACGGGACGACCGTGAACCGGACGATCAACAACGCCTGCCAGGACATCCCGACCGAGCTCGACGGGGTCGTGACCGTCTCCTCCCTGGAGCGGTTCCCGGCCGGCACGCTGGAGAACCGTCTGTCGGGCTTCAGCAACCGCGGTCTCGGCGTCATCGACGTCGCGGCGCCCGGTTCGCGGATCCTGTCGACCATCGTGACGGCCAACGGCTACGGCCTGAAGTCCGGCACGTCCATGGCCTCCCCGCACGTCGCGGGGGTCCTGGCGCTGATGAAGTCGGTGCACCCGGACTGGACGCCGGCCCGGCTGGTCGCCAAGCTGCGGGCGCAGGCCGACGACCATGCCTGCGGCACGGCCACCGCGGGCGCGCCGTGCGTGGGCACGGCTGCGGAGAACAGCTACTACGGCGACGGTGTCGTCGACGCGCTGGACGCCGTGCAGTGACGGACGCCGCCTCGGGCGCCCCTGGGCGCCCGAGGCAGGTCAGCGGGTCAGCGGGTCAGCGGGTCCGGGACCAGAGGTTGACCGCGTAGTCGACCTCGAGGCCCTCGTGGTGGCGCAGGGCCTGCGCGGCGGCGGCGGGCGGGAGCTCGATGCGCACCACCGCCTCCAGGTCGGCACGGGAGGCGAACCGCCAGCCCATGTCGACCCGGTCCAGGGTCCAGCCGCGGATGCTCCAGAAGCGCTCGATCTCGGCCGGCTCGGGCAGGTGCGCGAAGCCGCGCCGGAACCAGCTGCCGAAGGTGGAGCGTGAGCCGTCGTTGTCGATGACCAGGGCAGTGCCGCCCGGGCGCAGCACACGGTCGAGCTCGACGAGGCCGGGCTCGCAGCCGGGCCCGAAGAAGTAGGCCCAGCGGGCCTGCGCGACGTCGACGGAGGAGTCCGGCAACGGGATCTCCTGCGCGGCGCCGGGCAGCACCTCGGCGTTCGCGACGCCGCGGGTGCGCAGACGACGCCGGGCGAGCTGGACCAGGCCCGTGTGCGGCTCGACGCCGATCACGTGCGCGGCCCGCTCCGCGAAGCGCGGCAGGTGGAAGCCGCTGCCGCAGCCCAGGTCGAGCACGACCCGGTCGGTCCAGTCGGCCCGGGCCTCCATCGCGGACCAGAGGCGGCCGTCGGGGTCGGCGGCGCGGTTCTCGAGCTCGTACGTCGCGGTGTGGTTCCAGATGTTGGGGCTCGCGATCGCGCCCCGGACCGTGCGGCCCACGGCCGGCGCCGGTGTCGACTTCGGGGTCGGTGCCGGGTCAGATGCGGACGATGCCGTTGGGCGTCAGCACCTGGGCGGCGAGGATGCCGGGCGTGCCGTGCGGGGCGACCCACTCGACCTTGACGTCCTCCAGCGGTGCCTCGACGGTCTCGCCGAGCCACTCGCTGACCCGCTGCGGGTCGCCGGCGATCTCGATGCCGGCCAGGGAGACGGTGCCGTCGGCGCCCTGCGAGGGGTGCAGCTCGGCGGGCACGCCCCACTGGATGAAGAAGGGCAGCTGCGGGTCGGCGATCAGGCCGTTGATGCCGATCTGCTGCCAGCGCAGCTCGGTGCCGTCCGGGCGGTGGCGCGAGCCCGGGACGGCGGAGCGGCCCAGGCGCTGCTCGACGACGGAGATGTCGGGGACGGCCACGGCCCAGCCGAGCCAGCCGCCGCCGAGGGCGGAGCGGGCCTTCACGGCCTGGCCGAAGGGCGCCTTGTCCGAGGCCGGGTGGTCGAGCGCCTCGACGACCTCGATGTAGGTGTCGTCGGTCAGCGGCAGCGTCATGTTGCGCGTGCCGAAGCGCGGGTGCACCCCGCCGTCGGAGAACTCGCGCCCGAGGGCCGCACCGAGGCGAGCAGCCGTGCTCGCGAGTCCGTCGGGTCCGGCCGCGTAGGAGAGGTGGTCCAGGCGCATGTCAGACATTCTGAGCGCTGCCTGAGGACGAGCGACAATCGGGGTGGTGGTCTCTTGACATCGAGAGGTGGTCGTCACGCGGCGGAGGCCGCGGGCCGGCCGGCCCGGAGGGTCAGCGCGGGTCGGCGGGATGCAGCGCGAGGGCCGAGCGCGAGCGCAGGTGGGCCTCGCAGTGGTGCACCAGCGCGTCGTAACCCTTGCGGCCCAGGAGGGCGACCAGCTCGGGCTCGTTGGTGACGTAGAGCGGCTCGACGCCGACGTGGGCCTCGGTGTTGCCCGAGCAGTACCAGTCGAGGTCGTGGCCGCCGGGGCCCCAGCCGCGACGGTCGTACTCGGTGATGGTGACCTCGGTGTAGGTCGTGCCGTCCATCCGCTCGACCTCGCGGAAGGTGCGCCGGATCGGCAGCTGCCAGCACACGTCCGGCTTGGTCTCGAGCGGGTTGCGCCCCTGTTCCAGGGCGAGCCCGTGCAGCGCGCAGCCCGCGCCGCCGGCGAAGTCGGCCCGGTTGGCGAAGACGCAGGAGCGCTGGCCTGCGACCTCGTGCATGCGGGTCTTGCGCTCGCCGTCCTCGTCCTTCTCCACCCAGTCGCGCCGTTTGACGGGGCGGCCGGGGTGGGCCTGCCAGTGCGCAGGGGTGAGCTGCTGGACGAAGGCCTCCACCCGCCGCTCGTCCTCCTTGTCGGCGAAGTGCGCGCCGAGCGTGCAGCAGCCGACGTCGGGGGAGTCGGCGTAGATCCCGGCACAGCCGCCGCCGAAGATGCAGGTGTACGACGAGGTCAGCCAGGTGAGGTCGCACTTGAGCACCTCGGTCTCGTCCGCGGGGTTGACGAACTCGACCCACGCGCGGGGGAAATCCAGAGAGACCTCGGGCACTGCTCAAATCTAGTTGAGGGGTCCGCGGACCGGTCGGCGGCACTAGTACCGTGGACGCATGCGTCTGGGCGTGCTCGACATCGGCTCGAACACCGGTCACCTGCTCGTGGTCGACGCCCACGGGGGTGCCGCGCCGCTGCCGGCGTTCTCCTACAAGGAGCCGTTGCGGCTGGCCGAGCACCTCGACGCGTCGGGCGACGTCTCGCCGACGGGCATCGACGCGCTGACCGCCTTCACCGCCCAGGCCCTGCGGGTCGCGGAGGAGAAGGGCTGCGAGGAGATGCTGTCGTTCGCGACCTCGGCGGTGCGCGACGCGGGCAACTCCGAGGACGTCCTGGCGCACGTGGAGCGCGAGACCGGCGTACGGATCGAGGTGCTGCCGGGCGAGGACGAGGCGCGGCTGACCTTCCTGGCGGTACGACGCTGGTTCGGCTGGTCCGCCGGGCGGCTCGCGGTGTTCGACATCGGCGGCGGTTCCCTGGAGATCGCGGCGGGCTCCGACGAGCGCCCCGACGTGGCGTGGTCGCTGCCGCTGGGCGCGGCCCGGCTGGCCCGTGCGGACTTCGCCGAGCGTCCCGACGAGGAGCGGCTGCGCCAGATCCGGCGCCGCATCCGGGCCGACATCGCGCGCGACGCGGGTCACCTCCTGCGCGCCGGTACGACGCACCGCGCCTCCGCGACCTCGAAGACCTTCCGCTCGCTGGCCCGCATCTGCGGGGCCGCGCCGTCCGGCGAGGGCCAGCTCGTCCCGCGCGTCCTGCCGCTCGCGGAGCTGCGGCACTGGATCCCGAAGCTCGTGGCGATGAGCCCCGAGGAGCTCGCCGAGCTGCCGGGCGTCTCGCCGAGCCGGACCCACCAGATCGTGCCGGGTGCGCTGGTGGCCGAGGCCTGCATGGACATCTTCGACCTGAGCGAGCTCGAGATCTGCCCCTGGGCACTGCGGGAGGGCGTGATCCTGGAGCGGATCGACAAGCTCAGCGTCACCGACGAGACATGACCGGGGCGCCCGGCCGGCCACGGATCGGCCTGTCGACGAGCTCGGTCTACCCGGAGTCCACGGCGCACGCGTTCAGCTGGGCCGCGTCGGTGGGCTACGAGGCGGTCGAGGTCATGGTCGGCATCGACGCCCTGTCGCAGCAGCCGGACGCGGTGGGGGAGCTGTCCGAGCACCACGGCCTGCCGGTGAGCGCGATCCACGCCCCGTGCCTGCTGTTCACGCAGCGGGTCTGGGGCGTCGAGCCCTGGGGCAAGCTGGAGCGATCGGCGGCCATGGCCCGTGCGGTCGGTGCCGAGGTCGTCGTCGTGCACCCGCCGTTCCGGTGGCAGCGGGAGTACGCCCGCGACTTCGTCAACGGCATCGCGGCCCTGGAGGAGTCCTCGGGGATCGCCTTCGCCGTGGAGAACATGTACCCGTGGCGGGCCTCGCGGCGGCACCTGGAGATGTACCTCCCCGGCTGGGACCCCTCGGACGAGACCTACGCCAACGCCACCATCGACCTCTCCCACGCCTCCATCGCCCGGGCCGACCCGGTCGCGATGGCGCAGCGGCTCGGTTCGCGGCTGCGCCACGTGCACCTCACCGACGGCACCGACTCGGCCAAGGACGAGCACCTGGTGCCCGGCCGGGGCGACGTCGGGGCGGCCCGCTTCCTGCGCCACCTGGCGTCCGCCGGGTTCGCCGGTGAGGTGGTGCTGGAGATCAACACCCGCCGGTGCACGACCCGCGAGGAGCGGGAGACGGACCTGCGCGAGTCCCTGGAGTTCGCGATCGAGCACCTCACCGCGGGGGCGGCGCAGGAGTCCTGAGCGGCGGGACGCCCGGGACGTCGTACCGACTCACGGATCCGCGGGCACGCGACGTAGGTTGGGCGGCATGAGACCGGTCCGGGACGCCCTCCTCATGCTCTCCCGCAGCGGCGGCGTGAAGAGGCTGGTGTCGACGCTGCCCCTCTCCTCGGCCATCGTGCGCAGCTACGTGCCGGGCGAGACCGTCCGCGAGGCGCTCGCCGCCGTCGAGGAACTCGCCGCGCAGGGCATCGACACCACGATCGACCACCTCGGCGAGGACACCGTGGAGGAGGCGCAGGCGACCGCCGTCGTGCAGGCCTACCGGGTGCTGCTCGACAAGATCGCCGACCAGGGCCTGGGTGCGCGCGCCGAGGTGTCGGTGAAGCTCACCGCGATCGGCCTGCTGCTCGTCGACGGCGAGAAGGTGGCGCTCGAGAACGCCCGCAAGATCTGCCGCGCGGCGCACAGCGCCGGCACCACGGTCACCATCGACATGGAGGACCACACCACCACCGACGCGACGCTGGAGATCGTCCAGGCGCTGCGCCAGGAGTTCCCCGACACCGGTGCCGTGCTGCAGGCCTACCTGCACCGCACCGAGTCCGACTGCCGCGCCCTCGCCTACACCGGCAGCCGGGTCCGGCTCTGCAAGGGCGCCTACGACGAGCCCTCCGAGGTCGCGTTCACCGACCCCGGCGACGTCGACCGCTCCTACGTGCGCTGCATGAAGGTGCTCCTCGACGGCGACGGCTACCCGATGCTCGCCACCCACGACCCGCGGCTGATCGAGATCGCGGGTGCGCTGGCGAGCCGGTACGGCCGGGCGCCGGGCACCTACGAGTACCAGATGCTCTACGGCATCCGGCCCGCCGAGCAGCGCCGCCTGGCGGCCGCGGGGGAGCGGGTGCGGGTGTACCTGCCCTACGGCGAGGAGTGGTACGGCTACCTCATGCGCCGCCTGGCCGAGCGCCCCCAGAACCTCTCCCTCTTCCTGACCTCGCTGGTCCGCAAGGGCTGAGGCCGCCCCGAGGGGTGGAACCCGGTTTCGCTCGGCCCCTCGCGCGTGTCACGCTTCGGGCGTCCCTGACCCCGAGAAGTGAGCGAGCGAACGCGTGAGCAAGCGCACCGCTGTCATCGGTGCCGGCGTGATGGGGGAGACCCTGCTGTCCGGACTGATCCGCGCCGGCCGCAGCGCCGAGGACCTGGTGGTCGTCGAGAAGCGCGCCGAGCGTGCCGCCGAGCTGAGCGAGAAGTACGGCGTCCCGGTGGTCGCCGACGTCGCCGCGGCCGCCGAGGCCGACACCGTGCTGCTCGTCGTCAAGCCGCAGGACATGGCCGACGTGCTCGGCGAGATCGCACCCGCCCTGCGCCCGGGCCAGCTGCTCGTCTCGCTCGCCGCCGGCATCACCACCTCCTTCATCGAGTCCCACGTGCCGGCGGGGGTGGCCGTCGTGCGGGTCATGCCGAACACGCCCGCGCTCGTCGACGAGGGCATGGCCGCCATCTCGCCCGGCACCCACTGCGACGAGACCCACCTCGCCGAGGCCGAGGACCTGCTGGCCTCGGTCGGCAAGGTCGTCCAGGTGCCGGAGAAGCAGCAGGACGCGGTGACCGCGATCAGCGGCTCGGGTCCTGCGTACGTCTTCTTCATCGTCGAGGCGATGATCGAGGCCGGCGTCCACCTCGGTCTGCCGCGCACGACCGCCTACGAGCTGGCCGTGCAGACGCTCGTCGGGTCGGCCGCGATGCTGCGCGAGACCGGCGAGCACCCGGCGGTGCTGCGCGAGCAGGTCACCTCGCCGGGCGGTACGACGGCTGCCGCGCTCCGCGAGCTCGAGGTGCACCGCGTCCGGGCGGCCTTCCTGGCGGCCCTCGAGGCCGCGCGGGACCGCTCGCGCGAGCTCGGCAGCTAGCGCCGCGCCGGGCTGCTCGCCCAGTCCAGCTCGGCGAGCCCCCGCACCCGGACGACGCCCTCGGGGGTCCTCCGGGCGTCGTACCGACCGTGGCGGTCGAGCAGCCTCGCCTGCAGGCCCGCCTGCCGGGCGCCGACGACGTCGTGGCGCAGCGAGTCGCCGACCATCAGGGTGCGGGCCGGGTCGGCGCCCAGGCGCGCGCACGCGGTGAGGTAGGACCGCGGGTCCGGCTTGGCCGCCGGCAGCCGGGACGAGGCCAGCACCGGGACGTCGGCGCGCAGCAGTCCGGTGCGGCGCAGCTTCTCGGTCTGGATGTCGTGGTCGCCGTTGGTGAGGATGCCGACGGGCAGACCGGCGTCGACGGCGCGGGCGAGGGTCGCGGCGGCGTCGTCGAAGGCCCGCCACGCGGCCTGGTAGCAGCCCAGGAAGCCGGCGAAGACGTCGTCGGCCAGCGCGTCGTCGGCCAGGTCCCAGCCCGGCAGGAACGCGCGGATCCGCACCCGGCGCTGCTCGGCGTACGTCAGCTCGCGGCGCTGGGCACGCTCGTAGTGCCGCGCCTCGAGGACGAACCAGCGCTCGACGTGGCCCTCCAGCTCGGCCGGGTCGTCGGCCAGCCCGAGGCCTGCGAGCCACGTCCGCAGGCCGCGGTCGGCCGCCCCGCGGTGGTCCACGAGGGTGTCGTCCAGGTCGAGGAGCAGGGCCTGGATCGTCATGCGCAGCAGTCTGCCAGCGACCTCCGACACGGCCTCCGTGGGCTCCGTCGGGCGGAGCGGGTCAAGGCGACACGCCGAGACCTCAAAATTTTCACTGAGCAATCTCTTCCCCATGCGTCACATCTGGCCCTATTCTCACGCAGAGGCGTCCGCAGGGTTCACAGCTGGGGAAGGCGGTGACGGACGCGCAGAAAGCGTGGATTGTCATGACTCCTCCGTCGCGCGAGCGCACCGAGTCCCTTCCGGACCCCAAGTTCCTCACGATCGCCGAGGTCGCCACGGTGATGCGCGTGTCCAAGATGACCGTCTACCGCCTCGTGCACGGAGGCGAGCTGCCCGCCGTACGCGTCGGCCGTTCGTTCCGGGTCACCGAGGAGAACGTCAACGAGTACCTCCGCAAGTCCTTCTACTCCGCTGGCTGAGCCGAGCGCGTCTTCGCCACGAGGGCGGCAGCAAGCTGCGGTGGTCGCGGCTCTCGCCGCGCTGCCGGCGTGCCGGCTGAGCCGAGCGCGTCTTCGCCACGAGAGCAGCAGTAAGCTGCGGTGGTCGCGGCTCTCGCCGCGCTGCCGGCGTGCTGGCTGAGCCGAGCACGTCTTCGCCACGAGAGCAGCAGCAAGTTCGCCGCGAGGGCGGCAGCAAGCTGCTGGCTGGGCTGCATGAATCCCCGGTTCACCGGTAATTCCTGCACTTCTCGGGCATTGCAATGCCCGAGAAGCACCAGAATCCCCGGTTCACCGGGTATTCCTGCACGGCCAGCCCACCCCCGTGATGCGATCTTCATCCCATCGCAGCCGCTGATTCACCGCGCCCACCGACGGCCCGATAGGCTGGCCCGGTGCTCCGGGAGCTGCCCGGAGCGTCGCATCACGTCGGGCGAGGTTCGCCCGGCGATCTGGAGAGGTTCCACGTGGGTTCTGTCATCAAGAAGCGTCGCAAGCGCATGGCGAAGAAGAAGCACCGCAAGCTGCTGAAGAAGACGCGCGTTCAGCGTCGCAAGCTCGGCAAGTAACGAGCCTGCTGCCGCCGGTGCGCGCCTGCGCACCGGCCCGACCCTGAGGAGTCAGAGGGATGGGCGACGGTCGTACGGTCCTGGTCACGGGGGTCTCCCGCGACCTCGGTCGGACGTTCGCGCGCTGCCTCGCGACCGACCCCGGGGTCGACCGTGTCATCGGTGTCGACGTCATCCCGCCTCGCGGCGACCTGGGTGACGTCACTTTCGTGCGCGCCGACATCCGCAACCCGGTGATCGCCAAGGTGATCGCCAAGGAGGATGTCGACACCGTCGTCCACATGAGCGTCATCGCCACCCCCGGCTCGGCCGGCGCGCGCGGCACGATGAAGGAGCTCAACGTCATCGGGACGATGCAGCTGCTCGCCGCCTGCCAGAAGGCGGAGCAGGTGCGCCAGGTCGTGGTGAAGTCCTCGACGACGGCGTACGGCGCCAGCAGCCGCGACCCCGCGATGTTCACCGAGGAGATGGAGCCGCGCCGGCCCCCGCGCAGCGGCTACGCCAAGGACGTCAACGAGGTGGAGCGCTACGTGCGCGGCTTCGCCCGCCGGCGCCCCGACGTGACCGTCACGCTGCTGCGCTGCGCGAACGTGATCGGCCCGCGCGTGGTGAGCCCGTTGGCGTCGTACTTCCGGATGCCGGTGATCCCCACGGTCCTCGGCTTCGACCCGCGCCTGCAGTTCCTGCACGAGACCGACCTCAACCGGGTGCTGCGGCACGCCGTGCTCACCGAGGTCAACGGCACCTTCAACGTCGCCGGCGACGGCCTGCTCATGCTGTCCCAGGCGCTGCGCCGGATGGGGCGCACGAGCGTCCCGCTGCCCGGTGTCGCCTTCGGCGGTCTCGGCTCGGTGCTCAAGTCGGCCCGGGTGGCCGACCTGTCGCCGGAGCTGGTTGCCTTCCTGACCTACGGGCGCGGGGTCGACACGACGCGGATGCGGACCGTGCTCGGCTTCGAGCCGTCGTACACCACGGCGGAGGCGTTCGCCGAGTTCGTCGGCACCCTGCCGCCCGGCAGCCGCCGCACCGACCAGGCCCTCGCGGCACTGGCCGAGCACCTGCCCCCGGTCGACGAGGACCGTCCCGCCCAGCTCACCGTTGCCGGAGGCAAGGATGGCTGACGCCGAGATCATCCCGATCGGTACCCGCGGCCAGCCCGGCCGGGGCACCGGGACCCGACCGTCCGCCGCGGCCCGCGGCCTGGCCCCGAAGTCCGGTACGACGCGCAAGCCCGCCGCGGAGAAGCGGCCGCAGCAGCCCGCGAAGAAGCCCGCCCCGGAGAAGGCCGCGCCGAAGCCGGTCCGGGACGAGCCCGCCGACGCCCCGGTCATCGAGACCGCGTCCCTGCTCGACGAGCCCACGGCCGGCGCGAACGTCCCGGTCGCGGTCCGCACGGAGGAGCGCGGGCTGAGCCCGCTGGCCGGGATCCCCGTCGGGGACTGGCTGGCGGCCTTCCAGCACGCGGCGCGTGAGCTGTTCGGCGACCAGTGGGAGCCGCAGCTGGCGCGCTTCCTGGCGTTCCTGCGGCGACGGGTGACCGGGGACTACACCGTCGACGAGTACGGCTTCGACCCCGAGGTCACCGAGCGCTTCTTCATGGCGGCGCTGCGGCCGATCGCCCAGCAGTGGTTCCGGATCGAGGTCCGCGGGATCGAGAACATCCCCGCCGAGGGCGGCGCGCTCGTCGTGTCCAACCACTCCGGCACCATCCCGGTCGACGGGCTGATGACGATGGTCTCGATCCACGACCACGCCGGCCGCCACCTGCGTCCGCTGGGCGCGGACCTGGTCTTCCGGCTGCCCTTCGTCGGCGCGCTGGCCCGCAAGGGCGGAGCGACCCTGGCCTGCAACGAGGACGCGGAGCGGATGCTGCGCGGCGGCGAGCTGGTCGGGGTGTGGCCCGAGGGCTTCAAGGGGATCGGCAAGCCGTTCTCCGACCGCTACAAGCTGCAGCGCTTCGGCCGCGGCGGCTTCGTCTCCGCGGCGCTGCGCACCGGCGTGCCGATCATCCCGCTGTCGGTCGTGGGGGCGGAGGAGATCTACCCGCTGGTCGGCAACATCCCCTCGCTGGCCCGCCTGCTGGGCGTGCCGTACATCCCGATCACCCCGTTCTTCCCCCTGCTCGGCCCGCTGGGCCTGGTGCCGCTGCCGTCGAAGTGGCTGCTGGAGTTCGGCGAGCCGATCCGCACCGACGAGTACGACGCGGGCGCGGCCGAGGACCCGATGCTCGTGTTCAACGTGACCGACCAGGTCCGCGAGACGATCCAGCAGACGCTCTACAGCCTGCTGGTGCAGCGCGAGTCCGTCTTCCGGTGAGCCGACGCCCGTCGGGCTCGGGTCGACGGGCCTGACGGAACGAGCGGCACGTCCGGACCGACGGGTGACACCGCGCCCTCACCGGGGCGGCGGGGGACCTACTTGAGCAGGCCGCCGAGGCCGTTGAGCACGCCGGCGACGCCGTCGACCAGCTCCGGGACGGCGCCCTTGGGGGAGCCGGTGGTGGTGCCGGAGCTCGGCTTCTTGGTCGGGAGCAGGTCGGTGACGTCGTCGATCGCGTCGGTGATGTCCCGGGTCGCGTCGTCCACCGGCTTCGAGGTGGGCGCGTCCGTCGGGTCGGCGCCCTCGGTGGGCTCCGCACCGCGCGCGGGCTTCGTCGGCTTCGCCTTCGGCGGGGTGGTCGCGCCGGCCTGGTCGACGACGGGGCCGCCGAGGATGTTGCGGACCGCCTCGATGGTGGCGAAGTCGGGCAGGTCGGTGACCGCGTCGTTGCTGCAGGTCGGGCAGGCCTCCCACGCGGCGACGTCGACCGAGCGCACCGTCTGGGTGGCGGTGATCAGCGGCGCGCGGATCTCGTCGGGGATGACCGGGCCGAGGCCGCTGAGCACGTCCATGCTGTCCGCGGCGAACTCGCGCAGCGCGGTGATCGGGCGGGTCTTGCCCGTCTGGCTGTAGTCGTCGAGGGCCAGCTCGGAGGCCTGCTCGGTCTGGTCGGTGAAGTCCTGCAGCGTCGAGGCGATGTCGTCGGCGTCGGCACCCTTCGCGGTCAGCGCCTGGACCTCCTCGAGCCGCGAGGCGGCGTGCGAGAGCACGGTGTCGGCCTTCGCGGCGCCGTCGGACTTGAGGTTGGTCTGCGCGTCCTCGATCGCCCGCTTGACCGGGTAGAGCACGTCGCCGGGCAGGGCGTCCTGGGCGGCCATCGCCATCGAGCCGCTGGCCGCGACGACCGCGAAGCCGCCGACGAGCGCCGCGATCCGGCGCTCGCGGGAGCCACGGCGCTGGCGCGGGGTGAGCCGGGCGGCGAGGTCGGCCTCGGCCGCGGCGGGTGCCCGCTCGGCGGCGGCGACCAGCTGCGTGCGCAGCGAGGAGACGAAGTCGGGGCGGGCCTCGACGGGCGGCGTGGCCCGCAGCGCGGCCACGAGCTCGAGCAGGTCGGCGTGCTCCCCGGAGTCGGCCGAGCGACCCTCGAGCAGGTCGGCGAACTCCTCCGCCGCACCCCGCGACCAACCGTTCCCGCGCATCACGACGTCTGTCCTTCCCTGAGCCGGGGCAGGCTCGCCCCGAGGCACTCTCGAAGGTCCAACGAGACGGTGACCGGCGTGGTTACGGTGCGGATGGTCACTCCGGCGTAGTCCGAATTGATCATCGCAGGCCCTCGGGCATCAGCTTGGCCAGGTTGCGCACGCCGCGCAGCTGCAGCTGCTTGATCGCGCCGTCGCTGCGGCCCAGGGCGGCAGCGGTCTCGGCGATGCTCATCCCCTGCAGGAAGCGCATGATCAGGCAGTCGCGCTGCTCGTTGGGCAGCTTGGTGAGGGCCTCGAGCAGGATCTCGTTGGTGAGGCTGGCCAGGACGGCGTTCTCCGGGCCCTCGGTGCTGTCGTCGTGCTGGCCCATGTCCTCGGTGGTCAGCTCGAGACGGGTGCGGCCGGCCTTGAAGTGGTCGGTCGCCAGGTTGCGGGCGATGGTCATCAGCCACGCCCCGAAGTCCTTGCCCTGCCAGCGGAAGGACGGCATGTTGCGCAGCGCCCGGAAGAAGGTCTCCGAGCACAGGTCCTCGGCCACCACGACCGAGCGGGTGCGGTAGTAGAGGAAGCGGTAGACCGAGGCCTGGTAGTGGTCGTAGAGGAGGCCGAACGCCTCGGCGTCACCGGAGCGGGCCAGCTCGACCAGGCCGATCAGCCGCTCGCGCTCCGCGGGGGAGTCCTCCGAGGACGTGGCGAGGGTCGCGTCGCCGTACCCGCCGCCGGGGGTGCGCTCGAAGCCGTCGTCGGCCTCGGCGTGCGCCTCGCTCAGCAGCCACGACGCCCCAGCGGTACGACGGGCGGGCGCTCCGGCGCCGGCGAGGGCCAGCGCGGGCGTGGGCTCCAGGGTGAGCGCAGCCGCGACCGCGGCACGCAGGGCATCAAGCCCGCGCGCGACGTCGCTGCGATCCCAGGTCATGCCCGGTCCCCTCCCTCGTACCCCCACAGGGATCCTACGACGGTTGCCCGCGGTTGGTAACCAAAAGTGATAACCGAGCGGACCTTTCGGCATGGTCACGACAGGTGGCGCCGGACCTGCCGTCGGACGAAGGCGCCGGCCACGGCCGCACCCGTCGCGGCGGAGCCCACGACGAGCCCGGCCCGGGCGGCCTTGCGCCCGGTGCGGTAGTCCCGGATCCGCCACCCGTGCGCCCGGGCGTGGGCACGCAGCTTGGGGTCGGGATTGATCGCGCAGGGGTCGCCGACGAGCCCGAGCATGGGCAGGTCGTTGGCCGAGTCGCTGTAGGCCGAGCAGGACGCCAGGTCGAGCCCCTCGCGCTCGGCGAGCGCCTGCACGGCGACCGCCTTCGCGGGGCCGTGCAGCATGTCGCCGACGAGCTTGCCGGTGTAGACGCCGTCGACGTGCTCGGCGACCGTGCCGAGGGCGCCGGTGAGGCCGAGCCGGCGGGCGATGAGGTTCGCGATCTCGATCGGGGCGGCGGTCACCAGCCACACCCGCTGGCCCTGGTCGAGGTGCATCTGCGCCAGGGCCCGGGTGCCCGGCCAGATCCGGTGCGCCATCGCCTCGTCGAAGATCTCCTCGCCGATCTCCTCCAGCTCCTGCACGGTGTGCCCGGCGATGAACGCCAGCGCGGAGTTGCGGGCGTCGGCGACGTGCTCGGGGTCCTCCACCCCGGCGATGCGGAAGTACGCCTGCTTCCAGGCGGCGCCGAGGAGGTCCTTGGTGGTGAAGAAGTCCCGGCGGTACAGGCCCTTGGCGAGGTGGAAGATGCTCGCGCCCTGCATGACGGTGTTGTCGACGTCGAAGAAGGCCGCCGCATGGGGGTCCGCGGGCTGCGCGAGGGCGGTCTCCACCTCGGCCGCGGCCGCCGCCGCCTCTCCGGCGAGCTTGGACCGCTGCTGGAGGTTGAGCCGGCGGGGCCGGTCGGCGGACGCACCCATGGACCCACTCTAGGGAAACCCGCCGAGGCCCGCCGCCCGTCCCGCACCTCGTCGTAGGATCGCCCGCATGCCGCTTCCCGAACCAGCGAGCGCGCCCGACGTGGCCGCGCTGGTGCACGCGGCGGCGCGCGACCTTCCCGACCGGCTCGCCGTGGTCGAGGCGGGCGGGCGCGGGCTGACCTGGTCCGGCCTCGACGACGAGGTCGCGCGGGTCGCCTCCGGGCTCGGTGCCCTCGGCGTGCTGGCCGGTCACCGGGTGATGCTCGTGCTGGGCAACCGCATCGAGTTCGTCACGACCTACCTCGGCGTCCTGCGCGCCCAGGCGGTCGCGGTGCCGGTCAACCCCGGCTCGACGGTCGTCGAGCTCGCCGGCATGCTCGTCGACTCCGGCGCGCGCACGGTCGTCGCCGACGGCGACACCCTCGCCGCCGTGCGCGAGGCGGTCGCCCGCACCGAGGTCGCGGCCGCCGCGCACGACGAGCAGCGGCCGCTGCCGCGTCTGGTCGTGGTCGGCGACGGCGCCGCGGCCCACGAGACGTCGTACGACGACCTGCGGGCGGCCGAGGTCCGGCCGGTCCCGCCGCTGCCGGACCCCGAGAAGCTCGCCGTCCTGCTCTACACCAGCGGCACCTCCGGGCTGCCGCGTGCCGCGATGCTCACCCACCGCGCGCTGCTCGCGAACGTCGAGCAGGTCGCCACCGTCGAGCCGCCGATGATGCACAGCGACGACGTGGTGCTCGGCGTCCTGCCGCTCTTCCACGTCTACGGCCTCGGGGCGGTGCTCGGGGGCGTGCTGCGGCACCGCGCGAAGCTGGTGCTCACCGACCGCTTCGACCCCGAGGGCACCCTGGACCTGATCGAGGACGAGGCGTGCAGCGTCGTCCCGGTCGCACCCCCGGTCTTCGCCGCCTGGCGGCACGTGGAGGCGCTCGCCGAGCGGCTCGGTCCGGTGCGGATGATCCTGTCCGGCTCGGCGCCGCTCGCCGCGGAGGTGGTCGAGGAGTTCACCGCACTGACGGGAGTGCCCGTCCACCAGGGCTATGGGCTGACCGAGGCGGCGCCCGTGGTGACGACCACCCTGCTCTCGCCCGCGGCCAAGCCGGGCTCGGTGGGCGCCGCGCTGGCCGGGATCGACCTGCGCCTCGTCGACGACGACGGTCGCCCGCTGCGAGGCGCCGAGGCCGACGACGCCGGCGAGATCCAGATCCGGGGGGCCAACCTGTTCAGCGGGTACTGGCCCGACGGTGCCGACGGCCCCGCCGCGGACGGCTGGTGGTCCACCGGCGACGTGGGCTTCCTCGACGCCGACGGCGACCTGTTCCTGGTCGACCGGGTCAAGGAGCTCGTCATCGTCTCCGGCTTCAACGTCTACCCCACCGAGGTGGAGGCCGCCCTCGCCCAGGTGCCCGGCGTGCGCCAGGTCGCCGTCCTCGGCACGCCCGACGAGCGCACCGGCGAGGCCGTCGTCGCGTACGTCGTCGCGGACGACCCCGGTGCCGACGCCGCCGCCCTGGTCGCGGCGGTCCGCGCGGGTGCGCAGGAGCGGCTGGCGCCGTACAAGCGGCCGGGGCGGGTGCAGGTCGTCACGGCCCTGCCGCGCACCGTCACCGGCAAGATCCGCAAGGGACAGCTGCGCGGCCAGGAGCGGCGCCGGGCCCTGGGGATCCTCGAGTGAGCGCCCGGGTCACGCTCTACGGCCGGCCCGGCTGCCACCTGTGCGACGACGCCCGCGCGGTGATCGCCGCGGTGTGCGCGGAGCTGGGCGAGGAGTGGGTGGAGGTGTCCATCGACGACGACCCCGCCCTGGCCGACAGGTTCGCCCACGAGATCCCGGTGACCTTCGTCGACGGCAAGCAGCACGACTTCTGGCGGGTGAGCCCCGAGCGGCTGCGCCACGCCCTGCGTCCCTGAGGCGGACGGCCGAGCTATCCTCGGCGACCATGCCCACCCCCGTCGTCGCTCCCCGGCTGCGCATCGCCGGCATCGTCGCCGGGATCCTGGTGGCCCTCGTGCTGCTCCTGCTCAGCCACGACTTCGGCCGCGCGGTGCCGACGAACAACTACCGGCCGCTGCTCACCACCGACGCGATCGCGACCGGGTGCTTCCCGCTGCCCGGTGGCGCCCGGCTCGACCTGGCCTACCAGGTCCGCCGGGACGGCGACGTCGGCGAGCGGCGCCGGCTGGAGGGCCAGTACGACCTGGTGGACCGGGACGAGGCGCAGCGCCGGCTGGTCGACTCGTTCACCGCTGTCGGCTTCCGCGCCGCCGGGACCGACGGCGACGCCGTCGTCCTCGCGAAGGGGAGCGAGCGGGTCACGATCACGGTGACCGAGCTGCCCGGCACCAGCGCCGAGACGCTCGTGCGCGGCACCTTCGTGCTCGACCTGCCCGTGGTCGCCGTGGCTCGCCCCGACGACCCGCTGTGCAGCGACCCGAAGTCGACGAAGCGGTGGGACCAGTGACGAGCCGCCTCGCGACGTTCCTGCACCGGCTGCCGCCCGCGCCGGTGCTGCTCGGCTGGCTCGTCGTCGCGCACGTGGTGCTGAAGGTGCTGCTCTTCCCGCTCGTGTGGAGCGCGCCGCCGCACGGCGACGAGCAGGCCTACCTCAACGGTGCGATGGCGCTGTCCAACGCGGTCCGCGACCTCTTCGCGTTCACCAGCCCCGACACCGCCGAGCTCGACCGCAACGTCGTGGCGTCCGGCTGGTTCATGCCGGGCATGTCGATCGTCGTCGCGCCGCTCTACGTCGTCCTCCCCGACGCCGGCCCGGCCCTGGTGCGCGGCTACTGCGGGCTCGTCACGCTCGCGATCTACGTCGCCGTGCTGCGCAGCGTGGTCCGCGTGCTCGGCCACCGCTGGGCCGTGGCGCTCGCCGTCTTCCCCGGCCTGGTGCCGATGTGGGTCTTCTTCGGGTACGGCGCGTGGGGCGACCTCAACGCCGGCCTGGTCCTGGTGCTGGTGGTCCTGCGGCTGGTCGAGCTGTACCGCACCCTGCGCCGCGGCGAGGCCCCCACGCTGCGCGACGGCCTGGTGCTGGGCCTGCTGTCGGTCATCACCCTGTACCTGCGCTCCAGCACGTCGGTCCTGCTGCTGGGGCTGGGCGTGGTGGCGCTGCTGGCGGTCCTGCTGCTGCTGCGCGGCCGGACCCGGCTGCGGGCCGTGGCCTCCGCCGGGCTCGCCGGGGTGGCCTTCCTGGTGCTGCTGGCGCCCTGGTCGGCGTACGCCTCGCACGTGCTCGACGCCCGGGTCGTGACGACCACGACGGTCGCCACGTCGAAGGCGAACACCTTCGGCGACCGGGAGCAGGTGTGCTTCGGCCCCTGCGACCCCGACAGCACGCTGTGGTTCCGGCCGCTGCGCTACGCCCGGGAGGTCGGGCGCGCCACGGGCACCAGCGAGGTCGAGGTCCTCAAGGTGATGTCGGCCTACGCCCGCCGCGACGACACCCTCGGCGGCTACCTCGACCAGGTCGCCCACAACCTCGCGGCCTACGCCCTGCAGCCGGCGGTCTTCGTCGACCACGTCGTGCCCGCGGAGGGCCGCGGCCCGCTCGGCACCGCCGGGGCGACGGTGGTGAAGGTGTCCACCTGGCTGGTCTACTTCCCGGCGCTGCTGCTCGTGGTGGCCGCGCTGACGACCGTCACCCGGCGCAGCGTCGAGGCACAGGTCGTCGACGTGCTGCTCAAGCTCTGTCTCGGCGCGCTGCTCATCCAGCCCTTCGTCCACGTCGCCGGCGGGCGCTACTGGACCACCGCCGCGCCCTTCCTCGGCCTGCTCGCCGCGACCTTCCTCCAGGAGCGGCTGGTCCGCTCCGGACGCCTGCCCGCACCGGACCCCGGGATCGCCGGCCCGTCGGACGCGGCGGTGGCGACCTGGCTCGGCCGGGTCCAGGTGCTGCTCGCCGCGGGCGTCGCGGTGACGCTGGTGGTGCTGCTCGCGGCCGTCGTGATCTAGGGTCGGTCCCCATGCACGACCCCGACGTCCCGGCGCGCCGCCGGATCGCCTACGTCCTCCCCGTCTACAACGAGGAGGAGAACATCGCGGTGTTCCACGCCGCGCTGGTGGAGGCCACCGCGCAGCGCCCGGACCTCGACTTCGAGTTCGTGTACGTCGACGACGGCTCCCGCGACGCGTCGCTGGAGCGCCTGGTCGAGCTGCGCGCGCAGGACTCGCGCGTGACGGTCGTGCAGTTCTCCCGCAACTACGGCCACCAGCTCGCGGTCACCGCGGGCCTGGACCTCTTCGCCGACGGCGTCTCCGCGGACGCGGTGATCGTCATGGACACCGACCTGCAGGACCCGCCCCGGGTCAGCATGGAGATGATCCAGCGCTGGGAGGAGGGCGTCGAGGTCGTCTACGCGCAGCGTCGTACCCGCAAGGACACGCCGTTCAAGCGCGCCACCGCGTGGGGGTTCTACTGGGCGCTGGACCGGCTCGCCTCGATCGAGATCCCCCGCAACGTGGGGGACTTCCGGCTGATGGACGCCAAGGTCGTCGCGGAGGTCTCGCGCTACCGCGAGCACGACCGCTTCCTGCGCGGCATCGTCGCCCACGTCGGCTTCCGCCAGGAGGCGCTGCTCTTCGACCGCGACGAGCGCTTCGCGGGCGAGACCGGCTACCCGCTGAAGAAGATGCTGAGCTTCGCCGCCAGCGGGATCCTCGGCTTCTCCACGACGCCGCTGAAGATGATCTCCCGGCTCGGCTACGCCATCTCGCTGCTGAGCGTCCTGCTCGCGGCGTACGTCCTGTTCGTCCGGCTCTTCCGGCCCGACGACTCCGTCCCCGGCTGGGCGTTCCTCGGCGTCGGCATGTTCATGCTCGCCGGCATCCAGCTGGTGATGATGGGCGTGATCGGCAGCTACCTGGGCCGGGTGTACGTCGAGACCCAGGACCGCCCGCTCTACACCCTGGCCATGGTGGCCCGGGACCGCCGGCCCGTCGCGTGAGCCATCGCGGCACCGCGCTGCGCTTCGCCGCGGTCGGCGTGTGCAACACCGCGATCGACGCGGTGCTCTTCGTGCTGCTGCACGACCACCTCGGCATCACCGTGGCCAACCTCGTCTCCAGCAGCGCCGGCATGGTGTTCAGCTTCGTCGTCAACGGGCTCTTCACCTTCGGCTCCGAGCGGCTGACCCTGCGTCACGCCCTGCTCTTCGTGGCGACCACGGGCCTGGTGATGTGGGTCGCGCAGCCGCTGCTGATCCACGGCTGGCTGTGGCTGCTGGAGCGCGGCCCGGACGTCGCGCTGGGCCCGATGGCGGCCGGCGACGTGCGCATCGCCGCGGCCAAGCTGGCCTCCATCGCGTGCTGCCTGGTGATCAACTTCCTCGCCTACCGGTACGTCGTGTGGCCCGTCGAGCACCGGGGCGAGGACGCGGCGGTGTGACCCATCTCGGGTTGCGTTCTCGCCGGTTTTGTTCTCACGTTCACAAACTCCTACAGTGATCGGGTCGCGCCCCACTGGACCGCTGGGTGCGGCTGGAAAGTGGAGCTGTGACCGCACGGAACTCGCCGGATGCCAGCCGGGTCATCCCGGAGGCCACGGTCGCTCGCCTGCCCGTCTACCTGCGGGCGCTGACGGCCCTGGCCGACAGCGGCATCCGCACCTGCTCGAGCGAGGACCTCGCCTCCGCCGCCGGCGTCAACAGCGCCAAGCTGCGCAAGGACCTGTCGTACCTCGGCAGCTACGGCACCCGCGGCGTCGGGTACGACGTCGACTACCTCCGCTACCAGATCGCCCGTGAGATCGGCGTCACCCAGGACTGGCCCGTCGTCATCGTCGGGATCGGCAACCTGGGCCACGCGCTCGCGAACTTCTCCGGCTTCCGCAGCCGCGGCTTCCGGGTCGTCGCGCTGCTCGACGCGGACCCCGCCCTGGTCGGCCAGACGGTCGCCGGCGTGGAGGTGCGGCCCTTCGCCGACCTGGAGGAGACGGTGCGCACCCACGACGTCGCGATCGGCGTCATCGCCACCCCGGCGCTCGCCGCCCAGGACGTCGCGGACCGGATGGTCGCCACCGGCATCACCAGCATCCTGAACTTCGCGCCGGCCGTGCTGGCCGTGCCCGACGGGGTCGACGTGCGCAAGGTCGACCTCTCCATCGAGCTGCAGATCCTCGCCTACCACGAGCAGCGCAAGGCCAACGGCGCCGAGCCGGCGGTGGCGGCCGGCACCGACGGAGGGGCAGCATGAGTGTTCTCGTCGTGGGGATCTCCCACAACTCCGCGCCGATGGCGCTGCTGGAGAAGGTCGCGCTGACCGACGACGGCGTGCAGAAGCTGATCAGCGACTCCGCCTCGTGCGAGCACGTCACCGAGGCGACGGTGATCGCGACCTGCAACCGGCTCGAGATCTACACCGAGGTCGAGCGCTTCCACGGCAGCATCGAGCAGATCTCGCGGCTCCTCGTCGACCGGGCGGGCGAGTCCACCGAGGCGATGCTCCCGCACCTGTACGTCCACTACGACGACGGCGCCATCTCGCACCTCTTCCAGGTCGCCGCCGGGCTCGACTCGATGGCGGTCGGCGAGGGCCAGATCCTCGGCCAGACCCGGGACGCGCTGCGGCGCGGCCAGGAGCTCGGCACCGTCGGCCCCGCCCTCAACCTGCTCTTCCAGCAGGCCCTGCGGGTCGGCAAGCGGACGCGCGCCGAGACCGACATCGACCAGGTCGCGCCGACCCTCGTCAGCGCCGCGCTGGACCAGACCGCCGCCGTCGTCGGCCCGGTCGAGGGCAAGGACGTCGTCGTCGTCGGCGCCGGGGCGATGGCCGGGCTCGCGACCGCAACCGTCAGCCGTCTCGGTGCCGGCCGGCTCACCGTCGTCAACCGGTCGGTCGACCGGGGCGAGCGCCTCGCCGAGCAGTACGACGCGCACAGCGTCCAGCTCGACGAGCTCGGCGCATCGCTGGCCGCCGCCGACATCGTGATCTCCTGCACCGGCTCCGCGGGCACCGTCATCGACGCCGCCTCGCTGGCCGCCGCCCGAGCCGGCAACGACCGGCCCCTCGCCCTCATCGACCTCGCCCTGCCGCACGACGTCGACCGGGGCGTGCGCGACCTGCCGGGCGTCTCGCTGGTCGGCCTCGCCGAGCTGGCCGAGGTCCTGCAGGGCAGCGCCAGCGGCCGCGAGGTGCTCGAGGTCCGCCGCATCCTCGGCGAGGAGGTCACCTCCTTCCTCGCCGCCCGCCGCCAGGCCAGCGTCACCCCGACCGTCGTCGCCCTCCGCTCGATGGCCACCGGCGTCGTCGACGCCGAGATGCAGCGCCTGGAGAGCCGCCTGCCCGACCTCGACGAGCACACCCGCGCCGAGATCCGGCACACCGTGCGCCGGGTCGCCGACAAGCTGCTCCACGAGCCCACCGTCCGGGTCAAGGAGCTCGCCAACGAGCAGGGCGCCGTCTCCTACGCCGCCGCGCTCGCCGAGCTCTTCGCGCTCGACCCCGAGGCCGTCGACGCGGTCACCCGCCCCGTCGGCGTCGAGGAGGCCGGCGCATGACCCTCCGCATCGGCACCCGCCGCAGCGCGCTGGCCACCACCCAGTCCGGTCACGTCGCCGACGCCGTCCGCGAGCTGACCGGCACCGAGACGACCCTCGTCGAGATCACCACCGACGGCGACCTCAGCCAGGCCGCCGGCACCCCGCTCACCGGGGCGCCCTCGACCGGTGTCTTCGTCAGCGCACTGCGCGACGCGCTGCTGTCCGGCGAGGTCGACGTGGCCGTGCACTCGCTGAAGGACCTGCCGACCTACGCGGCCGAGGGGATCACCCTGGCCGCCGTACCTCCTCGGGAGGACCCGCGCGACGTCGTCGTCGCCCGCGACGGCCTCACCCTCGGCGAGCTGCCGCCCGGCAGCCGGCTCGGCACCGGCTCGCCGCGCCGGGTCGCCCAGGTCGAGGCGCTCGGCCTCGGCGTCGAGGTGAGCGGCGTGCGCGGCAACGTCGACACCCGGATCGGCAAGGTCCGCAGCGGTGAGTACGACGCCGTCGTCCTCGCCCGCGCCGGCCTGGCCCGGCTCGGCCGGCTCGACGAGGCGACCGAGGTGCTCGACCCGCTCCAGGTGCTGCCGGCCCCCGGCCAGGGCGCCCTGGCCGTGGAGTGCCGCAGCGACGACACCGCGACCCTGGCCCTGCTCGCCCGGCTCGACGACCCCGGCAGCCGTGCCGCCGTCACCGCCGAGCGGACCCTGATGGCCCGCCTCGAGGGCGGCTGCGCCGCCCCGATCGGTGCGCTCGCCGAGCTCGCCGAGGGCGAGGACGGGCCGGAGATCTGGCTGCGCGCCATCGTCCTGTCCACCGACGGCGCCCTGTCGGTGCGCCGCTCGGCCTCCGCCCCGCTGGGCTCCGACCCCGCCACCTGGCCCACGGCCGCCGCCTCCCTCGGCGACTCCCTCGCCGAGGAGATGCTCGAGGACGGCGCCGCAGACCTCGTCGCTCCGTCCCTCCCCGGAACGACCGCCCACCCATCCGCACGACCTGCAGAGGTGCACCCCGCATGACGCGAGCCACGACAGCCAACCAGGCTGCCCCGTCTCCCGCCCCCCAGGCCAAGCCCGGTGGCGTTGCCTTCGTCGGCACCGGCCCCGGTGACCCGGACCTGCTGACCGTGCGCGCCGTCAGGCTCATCGAGGACGCCGACGTCGTCATCACCGAGGACCCCGGTCACGCCGACCTGGTCCGGGTGGTGCGCGCCCGCGCCGCGGTGGTCGGCGACGAGACGACCGACGAGGTCGAGTACGTCGACGGCGGCTTCGGCGAGGACGGCCAGCCGCTCACCCACGCGGCCCGCGCCAAGGTCGTCGTGAAGCAGGCCAAGCGCGGCGTGCGCGTCGTACGCCTCCTCGGCGGCGACCCGTTCCTCTACGCCTCGGGCCCCGAGGAGGCGCAGGCGGTGGCGAAGGCCGGCATCGGCTTCGAGGTCGTCCCCGGCGTCTCGTCGGTGGGCGCCGTCCCGGCGTACGCCGGCATCCCGCTCACCACCAAGGACCACCGCGAGGTGGCCGTGGTGACCTGCGGCGACAAGGTCGACTGGAGCCGGTACGCCGACACCCCGACCCTGGTCCTGCTCTCCGCGGTCGGCCAGATCGGCGACATCGCCAAGCAGCTCATCGCCATCGGCCGGTCCCCGGAGACCCCGGTCGCGATGACCCGTGTGGGCACCACCACCGAGCAGCAGACGATCACCTCCACCCTGGAGCGGATCGCCGCCGACGCCCGCGCCGCTCGGGTCGCCCCGCCGGCGATCACGGTCATCGGCTCGGTCGTCGACCTGCGCGAGAAGCTGTCGTGGTTCGAGACCAAGCCGCTGTTCGGCTGGCGCGTCCTGGTGCCGCGCACCAAGGAGCAGTCGGCGTCGCTGTCGAACCGCCTGCGCGAGTTCGGCGGCGTGCCCGAGGAGGTCCCGACGATCTCGGTCGAGCCGCCGCGCAACCCGCAGCAGATGGACAAGGCCGTGCGCGGCCTCGTCGAGGGCCGCTACGAGTGGATCGCCTTCACCTCGGTCAACGCGGTCAAGGCGGTGCGCGAGAAGTTCGAGGAGTACGGCCTCGACGCGCGCGCCTTCTCCGGCCTCAAGATCGCCGCGGTGGGCGACAAGACCGCCGCCGCGATCGCCGCCTGGGGTCTGCGTGCCGACCTGGTCCCGTCGGGTGAGCAGTCCGCCGCCGGCCTGCTCGAGGACTGGCCGGAGTACGACGAGCAGCTCGACCCGATCAACCGGGTCTTCCTGCCGCGGGCCGACATCGCGACCGAGAACCTCGTCGCCGGCCTGATCGACCTCGGCTGGGAGTGCGACGACGTCACCGCCTACCGCACCGTCCGGGCCGCGCCGCCGCCGGCGCCGACCCGCGACGCCATCAAGACGGGCAAGTTCGACGCGGTCGTGTTCACCTCGTCCTCGACGGTGCGCAACCTCGTCGGCATCGCCGGCAAGCCGCACCCGTCGACGATCATCGCGGTGATCGGCCCGGCCACCGCCAAGACGGCCGAGGAGCACGGACTGCGGGTCGACGTGATGGCGCCGCAGCCCGACGTCGACCTGCTCGTCGAGGCGCTCGCCGGCTTCGGTGCCGCCCGCCGCGCCGCGATGCTGGAGGCCGGCGACCCGGTCACCAAGCCGAGCGACCGCAAGCCGAGCGCCCGGCGGCGCAAGGCCTGACGCCGAGACGCGGAGTCGTGTGCCTGAGGCCCCGGAACGCCGGGGGCTCAGGCACACGACTGCTTTTCGGCGGGCCCGGTGCAACCTCCCGGTGGACCCACTGCGTTGAGTGGGGCATGGAGCGAGCGACCGATGCGTGACGAGGAGTCCTTCGTGGCCTTCGCCCAGGGAGCGCGGGAGCGACTTCGTCGTACCGCCTTCCTGATGTGCGGCGACTGGGACCGGGCCTCCGACCACGTCCAGGAGGGGCTGATCCGGGTGTACGTCGCCTGGCCCCGCCTCGAGCGGGCCGGCCGGGAGCACGCCTACGCCCGCAAGGCCGTGGTCAGCGCCGTGCTGGACCACGCCCGGCGCCGGTCGAGCCGGGAGCTGGTCGTCGAGACCGACCCGGAGCGGCCCGCCGAGGGCGACCTCGCCGAGGCCGTCACCGCGCGGACCGCGCTGATGGCGGCGCTGGCCGCGCTGCCCCCACGGCAGCGGGCGTGCGTGGTCCTGCGGTACTTCGAGGACCTCAGCGTCGCCGACACCGCGGCGGCGCTCGGCTGCAGCCAGGGGACCGTGAAGAGCCAGACCGCACGGGCCCTGGACCGGCTGCGCTCCATGTTCGAGGACTCGCCGCTCGGCGAGCTGACCCTGGGAGCGACGACATGGTGAACGACCTGCGGGACCTGATGCAGCGCGCGGTGGACGCACCGCCGGAGGACGGCAACGACCTGGGCGCGGTGCTCCGTGCCGGGCGCGGGCGGGTGCACCGCCGTCGCCGTGCGGTCGCCGCCGGGGTGGCGGCCACCGTGGCCGTCGCCGGCGGCGCCGGCGTGTGGGCGGCGAGCGGCGGTGAGGACGGGGACCGGGTCGCGAACCGGACCGTGCCCGCCCCGGACGGGCCGGTGCTCCACCTCGCCCAGGCGGAGGCCGCCGTCGAGGGGAAGGACTACGACGTCCTCGCCTCGCACACCAACAAGGACCTCGACGCCGACAACGGCCAGTACTACGACGGCGTCACCGACGACGGCCGGATCCTCTTCCGGGACGGCCCCCGCGCCGGTCTCGCCGTCGCCCGGTTCGCCCTAGTCGACCCCGCCACCGGGGCCGAGGACCGGCTGCCCCTCCACGACGTCGGGAACTCGACGCGCGCCGTCGAGCTGAGCGCGGACCGGGTGGTCCTCGTCAGCCCCGCCGACGACGGGGCCGGCCTGCGCGCGCACGTGTTCGACCGTCGTACCCGCACCTGGTCCGCGCCCACCTGGCCCGCCCTGCCCGCCGGGGGCGACCCGTTCACGGCCGCCGTCGGTCCCGACGGACGGCTCTACGTCGCCGTCGGTGCGCGCGACGCGGGGGACGGCGTCGCCGTGGACGGCCCGGCGGACGGCTCGGCGGACGGCCCGGAGGTCGACGACGCCGGTGCGGCGGGGGACACCCGCCGGCTGTGGTCGGTCGGGCTCGACGACCCCGCCGACGTGCGGGACGAGGGGCTGCGGGTCGGCTCCTTCGCGTTCACCGACGACACCCTCGTCTTCTCCGCCGCCACCAACGGCGTCAACGACGAGATCCACGTCCGCGACCTCGCCACCGGCGCCGATCGGGTCCTGGACCCGCGTTCCGGGGCCCGCTGCAACCTGCTCGACCTCGGCGCGACCGACGACCTGATCGTGCTCAGCCAGTACTGCGGCACCTACGACGACGGCCGCGACGACCGCATCCAGGTCATCGACACCGACGGCGACCCCGTCACCACCCTCCAGGGCGACAACCTCGGCGGCGGCGTCGCGGGCGGGCTCGTGCAGGTCACGTCGTACGACGGCTCGGCCGCCGGCACCTACGTCTGGGAGCCCGACGGGGGCCGGCTGGTGCGGGTCACCGACGGCGTCTCCTCGTGGAGCCTCGGCGGCCCGACCCCCGCGGGCTACCTGCTGTGGGACACGCCGTACGGCAGCGCCGCGGGGCCGCGAGAGCCGGTCGCCGGCGCCACCCAGTGGCTCGCGCGGTGGCGCTCCTAGACTCGGTGGCATGAGCGAGATCCAGCCCCCCGTCGTACGACCCCGCCGGTTGCGCACCACCCCGGCCATGCGGGACCTGGTCGCGGAGACCTCGCTGCGACCGGCGCAGCTGGTGCTGCCGCTCTTCGTGCGGGAGGGGGCCACCGAGCCGATCGCGATCGGCTCGATGCCGGGCGTCGTCCAGCACACCCGCGACACGCTGCGCAAGGCGGTCGCGGAGGCCGCGGAGGCCGGGCTGCGCGGGGTGATGCTCTTCGGGATCCCGGAGACCAAGGACGCCGTCGGCTCCGGCGCCACCGACCCCGACGGCATCCTCAACGTCGCCATCGCCGACGCCGTCGCCGAGATCGGCGACGCGCTGGTCGTCATGAGCGACCTGTGCCTCGACGAGTTCACCGACCACGGGCACTGCGGCGTGCTCGACGCCCGCGGCGCGGTCGACAACGACGCGACCCTCGCGCGGTACGCCGACATGGCCGTCCTGCACGCCGAGGCCGGCGCCGGCCTGGTCGGCCCCAGCGGCATGATGGACGGACAGGTCGCCGTCGTCCGTGACGCCCTCGACGCCGCGGGGTTCACCGACACCGGCATCCTGGCCTACTCCGCGAAGTACGCCTCCGCCTTCTTCGGCCCCTTCCGGGAGGCCGTCGACAGCTCCCTGCAGGGCGACCGCCGGACCTACCAGCAGGACGGTCGCAACGCCCGCGAGAGCCTGCGCGAGGTGCAGCTCGACATCGACGAGGGCGCCGACATCGTGATGGTGAAGCCCGCCCTGGCCTACCTCGACGTCCTGCGCCGGGTCGCCGACCTCGCCGGCGAGCAGGGGGTGCCGGTGGCGGCGTACAACATCTCGGGGGAGTACGCCATGCTCGAGGCCGCCGCCGCGAACGGCTGGATCGACCGCGAGCCCGCCATCCTGGAGACCCTCACCTCGATCCACCGCGCGGGCGCCGACGTCATCCTGACCTACTGGGCCACCGAGGCCGCCCGCCTGCTCCGCTGACGTTCCGCCCAGGGATCCCGCCTTCCCGCCGAGCGGAGGCAGACGTACGCGACGGCCCGGGACTCGTCTTGCCGCCAGGCCGAGGTGGGGCCTACGCCAGCCAACCGCTCGGCCCCGGGACTCGTCTTGCCGCCAGGCGGAGGCAGCACCTACGGAAGACAACTGCGCGGCCGGCAGCGCGGCGAGAGCCGCGTGAACTGCAGCTTGCTGCCGACTGCCGCGGCGAAGACGCGCTCGGCCCGGGGACTCGTCTTGCCGCCAGGCGGAGGCAGCACCTACGGAAGACAACTGCGCGGCCGGCAGCGCGGCGAGAGCCGCGTGAACTGCAGCTTGCTGCCGACTGCCGCGGCGAAGACGCGCTCGGCCCGGGGACTCGTCTTGCCGCCAGGCGGAGGCAGGACCTACGCCAGCCAACCGCGCGGCCGGCAGCGTGGCGAGAGCCACGCGCGGAGCAGCTTGCTGCCGCCCTCGTGGCGAAGCCACGCTCGGCCCCGGGACTCGTCTTGCCGCCAGGCGGAGGCAGCACCTACGGAAGACAACTGCGCGGCCGGCAGCGCGGCGAGAGCCGCGTGAACTGCAGCTTGCTGCCGACTGCCGCGGCGAAGACGCGCTCGGCCCGGGGACTCGTCTTGCCGCCAGGCGGAGGCAGGACCTACGCCAGCCAACCGCGCGGCCGGCAGCGTGGCGAGAGCCACGCGCGGAGCAGCTTGCTGCCGCCCTCGTGGCGAAGCCACGCTCGGCCCAATCACAAGAGCCCCGGCCTGGGGGGTTGGCCGGGGCTCTCGCGGGTCGTGCTGGGTGCTACGCAGGTGTCACTTGTAGGACGCGACGCAGTCCTTGTTCGCCTGGAGCGGGTTGGGCTGGGTCAGGGACCACAGCGCGCACTTGACGGTGACCTCGAGCGGCTTGATGGCGCCGGCGAGACCGCGGACGAGGCCGTCGACCGGCTCGACACCGGTGATCGGGGTGTCCTTGTCGGGGTCGAGGACGCCGCCGTCGGTGGTGAGGCCGGGGCCGCTGGGCTTGACCGGGGTGCTGGGCGTGGTCGGCGTGCCGCCCGGGGTGGAGCCGCCGTCGCCACCGCCGTCACCGCCGCCGCTGCCGCCGCCCGTGCCGCCGGGGGTCGAGCCGCCGGGGGTGGAACCGCCGGAGGAGCCGCCGGACGAGCCGGTGCTGCCGCCGCGGGTGCCGTGACCCTTGGTGCCCTTGGGGCCCGCCACGTCGAAGCTCGGGGGCTCCGGCACGACGTAGCCCGCCGCGGTGGTGTTGTTGGGTACCGAGGTGAAGTCACCCTCGAGGTAGGCGTTCATGATCTTGAGCACGAGGTCGACGTAGGCGTCGCTGTGGTTGTAGCGGTAGACCGCGGCCCGCTGGCCGGCGACCGTGGAGAGGTCGCCGTCGCCGGAGCAGAGGTAGACCGCCGCGGCGAGCGAGGCGTCGTCGATGTCCTGCGGGTTGCGGGAGGCGTCGTCGTCCGCGTCCACGCCGACGACCTGCCAGGTCGAGGGGATGAACTGCATCGGGCCGACTGCGCGGTCCCACTGGGTGTCGTTGTCGTAGACACCGGCGTCGGTGTCGGAGATCGCCTTGGTCTTCTTCTGGCCGTTGAGCGCGGGGCCGTAGATGCCGGGCGTGGCGACGCCGTCGTCGTTGAGGACGTTGCCGCCGAAGCGGCCGTGGTCGGACTCGACGCGACCGATGGCGGCGATGAGCTGCCAGGTGATCTTGCAGGTCTTGTCGGCGGAGTTGATGACCGTCTCGGCCCGCTGGTACGCCGCGAGCGCGGCCGCCGGGATCGCGTTGGTCGACGACGCGTTGACGATGCCGGCGTTGTTGCCGCCGTTGAGGCCCTCGACGCTCGCCGGGTCGGAGAGGCTGGCGGGGTCCTCGATGGAGTCCTCCGGCACGCTGGTGCCGTCGGGCACCTGGCCGGGGCTCTCGGCCGCGACGACCGGAGCCGTCACGCCGCCGATGCCGGCGACGGAGGCCGTCCACGCAGCGGACAGCAGTGCCAGCGGAATGATGGTGGCCACACGCTGCAGCCGCCCCAGACGCTTCCTCGACATGTCCTGTCTCTCTCCCCTGGCCACGTGGGCCGTCTCGCGTGGGCCGCTCCCTCTAAGCCCCCACCTGTACGCCGCGCGCGACCCACAGTGCGGGACCCCCGAGTGGCGCGACACCTGTAGCAACGAATCGTGACACACCGACGTTACGGGTGTCACATGATCCAGCCCACAATGCGGGCGCCGTGGTATGCGCCCGTCGTACGACGGAGCCGGATGTGACATCGGCGGGTGGTGGCGCGCCCGCGTTCAGGTGCCTCTCAGGAAGGGACCGCGATGTCGGGGGACGGGGGTCGATCGGGGACAATGGCACGGTGCCCGACCTCGTGACCTCCGGCTCCGACGCCCTCTTCGCCCGGGCCCGCGCCGTGACCCCCGGCGGGGTCAACTCGCCGGTCCGGGCGTTCAACGCGGTCGGCGGCACCCCGCGCTTCGTGCGCGAGGCGTCCGGCCCGTGGCTGACCGACGTCGACGGCAACACCTACGTCGACCTGATCTGCTCCTGGGGGCCGATGCTGCTGGGCCACGCCCACCCCGCGGTGGTGGAGGCGGTGCAGCAGGCGGTCACCCGCGGTACGTCGTACGGCACGCCCACCGAGGGGGAGGTGGCCCTCGTCGAGGCGATCGTGGCCCGCACCCCGGTCGAGCGGCTGCGCCTGGTCTCCTCCGGCACCGAGGCGACGATGTCGGCGATCCGGCTCGCGCGCGGGTTCACGGGCCGCGACGTGGTGGTGAAGTTCGCCGGCTGCTACCACGGCCACGTCGACTCGCTGCTCGCCGCGGCGGGCTCGGGGCTGACCACCTTCTCCCTGCCCGGGACGCCCGGGGTGCCCGCCAGCTCGACCGAGCTGACCCTGGTGCTGCCCTACAACGACCGGGAGGCGGTGACGGCGGCCTTCGCCGAGCACGGCGACCGGATCGCGTGCCTGATCACCGAGGCGGCGCCGGGCAACATGGGCGTCGTCCCGCCGGCCCCGGGCTTCAACCGGTTCCTCGCCGAGACCTGCCGTGCCCACGGTGCGCTCTTCGTCAGCGACGAGGTGATGACCGGCTTCCGGGTCTCCGCGAGCGGCCAGTGGGGCACCGACGGCAAGGTCGAGGGCTGGGTGCCGGACCTGCTGACCTTCGGCAAGGTGATGGGCGGCGGCTTCCCGGCCGCGGCGTTCGGCGGCCGCGCCGACGTGATGGCCCACCTGGCCCCGGAGGGTCCGGTCTACCAGGCGGGGACGCTGTCGGGGAACCCGATCGCGACCGCCGCCGGCCTCGCCACCCTGAACGCCGCGACCGACGAGGTCTACGCCCGCCTCGACGTCGTCGCCGACGCGCTGCGCGCGGGGATCGCCGAGTCGTTCACCGCGGCCGGCGTCCCGCACGTGATCCAGTCGACCGGCTCGATGTTCTCGGTGTTCCTCACCGAGGACCCGGTCACCGACTACGCCGAGGCGCAGCGGACCAACGTGCCGGCGTACGCCGCGCTCTTCCACGCCATGCTCGACCAGGGCGTCCACCTGCCCCCGTCGGCGTACGAAGCCTGGTTCGTGTCGTCCTCCCACGACGACCGCGCCGTCCAGCAGGTCCTCGACGCCCTGCCCGCCGCCGCCCGCGCCGCCGCTGAGGAGATCCGATGAGCACGCCCGACACCGTCGTCCACCTGGTCCGGCACGGCGAGGTGCACAACCCGCAGGGCATCCTCTACGGCCGCCGCGACGGCTTCCACCTCTCCACCCGCGGCCGCGCGATGGCCGACCGGGTCGGCGAGGCGCTCAAGGGCAACGACATCACCCTGATCCGCTCCTCGCCGCTGGAGCGCGCGCAGGAGACCGCGGCGCCGCTCGCCACCGCCCTCGGCCTGCCCGTCGGCACCGAGCCGCGGGTGATCGAGTCGGAGAACCGGTTCGAGGGCCGGACCTTCGGCAAGGGCAACAACGCGTTGCGCAACCCGCTGCTGTGGCGCCACCTCTACAACCCGTTCAAGCCGTCGTGGGGCGAGCCGTACCGCGCGATCGTGGACCGGATGATGGCCGCCGTGCACGACGCCCGCCGCGACGCCCAGGGCCACGAGGCGGTGCTGGTCTCGCACCAGCTGCCGATCTGGACGACCCGGCTGGCCGCGGAGAAGCGCTCGTTCCTCCACGACCCGCGCAAGCGCCAGTGCACGCTGTGCTCGATCACCTCCTTCGGCTTCGCGGGCGAGGAGCTCGTCGAGATCTCGTACGCCGAGCCGGCGCTCGACCTGATCCCGACCGGCGACATCGCCGCGCCGTTCTCGGCGGGCGACGCCCCGGAGGAGAACAAGCCGGAGGGGACGCCTCCGGCATGACCCGTCGCGCCCGTGTCGCGGGGCTGCTCGTCCCGCTGCTGCTGATGTCCGCGTGCTCGGACGTCGGCGGCACGGGTGACCGCGAGTACATCGAGGGCTCCGGCGGTGTCGTGGAGATCGCCCCGGACAAGCGCCCGGACCCGGTCGACATGAGCGGCACGACCGTCCAGGGCGACAAGCTCGACATCGGCGACCTGCGCGGCAAGGTCGTCGTCCTCAACGTGTGGTGGTCCGGCTGCGGCCCGTGCCGCACCGAGATGCCGATGCTCGTCGAGGCCGAGCGGGAGCTGGGCCGGGAGAAGGTCGCCTTCGTCGGCATCAACATCCGCGACCTCGCGCCCGAGAACGCCGCGGCGTTCGAGCGCGACCGTGGTGTGGAGTACCCCTCCTTCTACGACCCCGGCAGCGAGACCCTCCTCGCGCTCGGCAAGTACGCCCCGCCGTACGTCCCGGCGACCGTCGTCCTCGACACCGAGGGCCGCGTCGCGGCGATCATCAACGGGCCGATCCCGTCGAAGAGCACGCTCACCACGCTGGTGGACGACACCCTGGCCGAGAGCGACGCCTGATGGGGGAGTGGTTCCAGGAGCAGGCGGCGGCCGGCTCGCTCGGCCTGGCCGTGCCGGTCGCGGTGATCGCCGGGCTGGTCTCGTTCTTCTCGCCGTGCGTGCTGCCGCTGCTGCCCGGCTACCTGTCGTACGCCACCGGCCTGTCCGGTGCCGACCTCGCGGCCGGCGAGGCCGGGCGGCGGCGCGGGCGGATGCTCGCCGGGTCGCTGCTGTTCGTGCTCGGCTTCGCGGTCGTGTTCGTGCTCGTCGGCGCCGCCTTCGGCTCGGTCGGCGTGTGGCTGCGCACCTGGCAGGACGAGATCCAGGTGGTCCTCGGGGTCCTGCTCATCGTGCTCGGGCTGGTGTTCTCCGGCCTGGTGCCCTGGCTCCAGCGCGACTTCCGGATCCACCGCATCCCGTCCGTCGGGCTCGGCGCGGCCCCCCTGATCGGCGCCCTCTTCGCGATCGGGTGGACGCCCTGCGTGGGCCCGACCTACGGCGTCATCCTCAACCTGACCTTCGCCGCCGAGAGCGCCACGGCGCTGCGCGGGGCGCTGCTGTCGCTGTTCTACGCGCTCGGGCTGGGGATCCCGTTCGTGGTCGCGGGGCTCGCCTACCGTCGTACCCTCGGCGTGACCCGGTTCGTCCGGCGTCACCAGGTGTGGGTGATGCGGATCGGCGGGCTGCTGCTCGTCGCGATCGGCGTGCTCATGGTCACCGGCTGGTGGGACCACATCGTGCAGTGGCTGCAGCTGCGCTTCGTCGACGGCTTCCAGGTGAGCCTGTGAGCGCCGAGCGCCGCGCCGGCGAGCTCGACGCACGCGAGCTGCTGCGCTGGACCTGGCGGCAGCTCACCTCGATGCGCACCGCGCTGATGCTGCTCCTGCTGCTCGCGCTCGCCGCGATCCCCGGCTCGGTCATCCCGCAGGAGGGGGTCGACTCGCTCGCGGTGACCCGGTGGAAGAACGAGCACCCGAAGCTCACGCCGGTCTACGAGAAGCTCGACCTGTTCGCCGTCTACTCCTCGCCGTGGTTCTCCGCGATCTACCTGCTGCTCGCACTGTCCCTCGTCGGCTGCATCGTGCCGCGGCTGATGGTCTACTACCGCGCGCTGCGCGCCGAGCCGCCCGCCGCGCCGCGGCACCTGACCCGACTGCCGGTCCACGCGTCGTACGACACGGCGCTGCCGGCCGAGGCGGTGCTCGACCGCGCCCGGGCGGTGCTGGGGCGCCGGCACCGGCTGCGCGCGTCCGCCGAGGGCGACGACTTCGTCGCGGCGGAGCGCGGCTACGTGCGCGAGGCCGGCAACCTGGTCTTCCACCTGTCGGTGCTCATCGTGCTCGCCGGCTTCGCCGTCGGCGGGCTGTGGGGCTACCAGGGCGGCTCGATCATCGTGGTGGGCTCGACGTTCAGCAACAACCTGACCCAGTACGACGACTTCAAGCCCGGTGGCCTGTTCCGGCAGGAACAGATGCAGGACTTCCGCTTCACCGTCGACAAGTTCGACGTGGACTGGCTCAAGGAGGGTCCCCGCGCCGGGCAGGCCCGCAAGTTCCAGGCCACGCTGAGCTACCACGAGACGAAGAACGGACCGGAGAAGACCTACGACCTGCGGGTCAACCACCCGCTGGAGATCGACGGCACCGACGTCTTCCTCATCGGGCACGGCTACGCCCCCGTCGTCACCGTGCGCGACGCCGAGGGCAACGTGACCTACACCGGCCCGACGCCCTTCCTGCCGCAGGACGCGAGCTTCCTGTCGTTCGGCGTCATCAAGCCGCCGGTCTCCAAGCCCGCGCAGCTGGGCCTCGAGGGCCTGTTCTACCCGTCGTTCGACATGCGCAACGGCGACCCCGTCACCGTCTTCGGTGACGACCTCAACCCGACCCTGTCGATGCTCGCCTACACCGGCGACCTCGGCGTGGAGTCCGGCCGCTCGCAGTCGGTCTACGTCCTGGACAAGACCGACGCGAAGCTGGTCGAGAAGGACGGCAAGCCGGTCCGGGTGGACCTGCAGCCCGGCGACACCTTCGACCTGCCCGACGACCTCGGCTCGGTCACCTTCGACCGCGTCGACCCGTGGATCCGGGTCCAGATCAGCCAGACCCCGGGCAAGGACGTGGCCCTCGTGGGCGTCGTCCTCGCGCTGATCGGGCTGTGCCTCTCGCTCTTCATCCGCCCCCGCCGGGTCTGGGTGCGGGCGGTCCCCGGCACAATGGACGGTGACGGGGGCACGCGGGTCGAGGTCGCCGTCCTCGACCGGTCCGGCAACGGCGACATGGACGAGATCCTGAAGGCCCTGCTGGGCCAGCTCAAGGAGGAACCCCGGTGAGCAACACCTCGTGGGAGACGCTGAGCAACCAGGCGGTCGCGGCCGCCGGGCTCGTGTACTTCATCGCCCTGCTCGTGCACCTCGCGGAGTGGGCGGCGCTGCGTCAGCCCGCCGCGGACCGCACGCTCGTCGGCGCCGGCGGGCTCGCGGACGCCCCGGAGCCGGAGCAGGAGCGCTCCAGCCGGGTGGCCTTCCTCGGCCGGCTCGGCTACCTGCTGACCGTCCTGGCCTGCGCGGTGCACTTCGTGTCCCTCCTCGGCCGCGGGATGGCCGCGGACCCGAACCGGGTCCCCTGGGGCAACATGTACGAGTTCACGCTGACCGGCACGTTCATCGTCGCGCTGCTGTACGTCGTGCTCTACCGCCGCTTCTCGCTGGGCTGGATGGGCCCGCTGGTGGTCGGCTTCGTGGTCACCACGCTGATGGTTGCCGTGATCTGGCTGCACGACGAGGTGGCCCCGCTGACCGAGGCGCTCAACTCGCCGTGGCTGGTGATCCACGTCGTCTCCGCCGCCATCGCCACCGGTGCCTTCACCCTCGGCGGCATCGCCTCGATCATGTACCTCGTCCGGATGCGCGCGGAGCGCCGCGCGGCCGCCGCGGAGCGCCCCCTCGCCGGCTGGCTGGCCCGCGTCCCCCAGCTCGACGCCCTCGACCGGCTCGCCTACCGGGTGCACGCCTTCGCGTTCCCCGTGTGGACCTTCGCAGTCCTCATCACCGGGCCGATCTGGGCGCACGAGGCCTGGTCCCGCTACTGGAACTGGGACCCCAAGGAGGTGTGGGCGTTCATCACCTGGGTCGTGTACGCCGGCTACCTCCACGCCCGCGCCACCGCCGGCTGGAAGGGCCGCCGGGCCGCGATGCTGGCGCTCGTCGGGCTCGCCACGCTGTGGTTCAACTTCATCGGGATCAACTACTTCTCGACGTCGAGCCAGCACTCGTACGCCCTCGAGCGTCCCGCGTTCCTCGCCGAACGCTGAGCCAGGTCCCCGGCTCAGGTCCCTGGCTGAGGCTCCCGGCTCAGGTCTCCGGCTGGTCGGGCGGCGGGTTCTTGCTGCGCCGCTCCTGCCGCCGCTGCCAGTCCAGGTCGCGCAGGAAGGTCTCGTCGTCGTCCGGCGCGACCGGCCGGCTCGGGGGCTGCGGGCGGGTGGGACGCCGCGGGACCTGCTGCCCGCCGTACCCGCGGTCCTGCAGCCAGCGCACCGCCAGGTAGGTCACGGCCGCGAAGACGAGGACGACGAGCAACAGCTTCACCCCTCCAGGGTAGGGCCGGGGTGGTCGCCGCGGGTGCGGTCCCCGGAGGACGGGCCATCGGAGCCGCCGCCTACCCTGGTGCCGTGAAGGAGTTCTGGATCTACACCGCCCTGCGCGTCGGGTTGTTCCTCGGCGCCTTCTGCATCGTGTTCGGGGTGTGGTTCCTCGTCGCCGACAGCGTCAACATGCTGCTCGTGGTGATCATCGCGTTCCTGGTGAGCGGCTTCGCGTCGTACGTCCTCCTGGAGCGGCAGCGCAACGCGTTCGCCGTGCGGGTCGAGGACCGCGCCGGCCGGATCACCGAGAAGTACGAAGAGATGCGCTCCAAGGAGGACGAGGACTGACCCCTCCCGTCGACTTGTGGGTTTCCACCGTCGAGTTGGGGTTTTCCACCCGCGACTTGGGATTTCCCACCCGCGACTTGGGATTTCCCACCGTTGAGTTGTGGGTTTGCCCACCGCCGGGCGGGCGTCGGTCACTAGCTCGGCTGTCGCAAAGTCCCAGCTCGCGGGTGGAAAACCCCAAGTCGCGGGTGGGAAACCCCAACTCGCGGGTGGGAAAACCCCAAGTCGACGGGGGAGGGGCCGGTCAGGCGAGGAGCAGGCCGAGGCCGGCCAGGACGGCCCAGGCCAGCTCGGCGATGCCGGTCCGCTGGAGCACCGGGATCAGCGCCGGGCCGCGGGCACCACCGAGCACGACCCGGGCGGCGGCAAGGGCGGGCACCAGGAAGCCCAGGCCGAGCAGGGCCCACCACGAGGTGAGAGCGGCGAGGACGACGACGGCGACCGCGGACAGGGCGACCAGCACGGCGTAGAACGACCGGGTACGACGGTCGCCGAGCCGCACCGCGAGGGTGATCTTGCCGGTGACGCTGTCGGTGGGGATGTCGCGCAGGTTGTTGGCGACCAGGATGGCGCAGGCCAGCGCGCCGACCCCGGCACCGGCGGCGACGGAGGCCCAGCCGATCCGGCCCCAGGCCTCGGTCTGGACCCAGGTGGTGCCGACGACGGCGACGAGGCCGAAGAAGACGAAGACCATGACCTCGCCGAGACCGAGGTAGCCGTAGGGCTTGGAGCCGCCGGTGTAGTACCAGGCCGCGAGCACGCTCACGGCGCCGACGGCGAGCAGCCACCAGGCGCCGGTGGCGACGGTGAGGGCGATCCCCGCGAGCGCGGCGACGCCGAAGGAGGCGAACGCGGCGCGCTTGACCGCGGCGGGCGTGGCGAGTCCGGAGCCGACCAGGCGCAGCGGTCCGACCCGCTCGTCGTCGGTGCCGCGGATGCCGTCGGAGTAGTCGTTGGCGTAGTTCACGCCGACCTGCAGGGCGAGGCTCACGACGAGGGCCAGCACGGCACGCAGCGCGTCGGCCCGGTCGGCGTACGCCGCGACGGCGGTGCCGACCAGCACGGGTGCGATCGCAGCGGGCAGGGTGCGCAGTCGGGCGCCGGCGATCCAGTGCGCTGCAGTGGCCATGACCGTCGATCTAAGCAGGTTGCGCGGAGTCGGCGCCCACCCGGGTCAGGTACCGCTCGGCGGCCCGGGCGGAGGGGTGGATGGCGACGGCGGCGACCACCACGATGGCGGCGATGACGAGCCAGCCCTGGGCGCCCCACTCCATGGCGAGGAAGGTGTACGCCGCGGGCGCCCACACCGAGCCGAGGGTGTAGCCGAGCTGGGAGACGCCCTGGTACTCCCCGCGCCGGGCGGGGTCGGACAGCTCGGCCTGCAGCCCCCACTCGCCGGCCGAGCTGAACAGCTCGGCGCCGGTCACGGTGACGTGACCGATCCAGACCAGGGCGATGGTGACCCAGCCGACCGTGTCGTGGGTGACGAGCACGATGCCGCAGGAGAGCACGAAGAAGAAGGCGCCGCGGCGCTCGGCCCGCAGGGAGTCGGCGACGGTGGTGATGCCGCGGGCGGCGGCGACCTGGAGCGCCACGGCCATCACGGTGTTGGTCCCGAACAGCCAGGCGAGCAGGACCCGCGGGGCGTCGGTCTCCTCGACGAGCCACAGCGGGATGACGACGTTGAGGAGCACCTGGTGGGTGGCCAGCACACCGCCGCAGACGGACATGGCGACGTACCCCCGGTTGCGCAGCGCGCTGCGCCGGGTGCCGGCCTCGTCGAGCACCTGCTCCAGCGGCGCCTCCTCGGCGTGGTGGGTGGCGGCGGGCAGGCGGGAGACGAGGAAGGCGTTGAGCAGGAGCAGCACGGCGGTGGCCAGCGGTACGGCGCGGATCACCTCGTTGCTGTCGGTGGCGAGTGCGACGCCGGCGAGCAGCGCGCCGAGGGTGTAGCCGACGTTGCGGGCCGCGCGGAAGTAGGCGTTGGAGGAGACCCGCTCCTCGCGGGGGAAGACGTCGAAGCGGTAGGCGTTGCGTGCGGCGCGGCTGGCGGTCGAGACGAGCTCGAGCACGATCATCATGGCGATGAAGGTGGCGAGCCCGCCGACGGCGAGCCAGGCGAGGTAGAGCAGGGCCTCGACGAGCGAGGCGAGCGCCCAGACGGTGCGGGCGCCGAAGCGGTCGCTGAGCTTGCCGAGGGGAACGGCGAGCAGGAAGGTCACGACGCCCGCGACGGTGAGGCCGAGGCCGACCTGGGCGGCGGAGAGCCCGACGATCTGGGTGAAGAAGACCGCGCTGCCGGTGAGGAAGACGCCGTCGCCGAAGGCGGAGAGCACCGACTGCGCGGAGAGCCGGCGGACCAGGGGCGTGGGACCGGCGAGGCGGACCAGGCGTGCGGGTAGATATCTTGACATCAAGATAACTCTAGTCGGTCACCGGGTCGACGGCCACCGGGATCGTGGCGGGCTGCTCCACGGCCGGGAAGTGCCGGTCGCGGAAGCGCACGGCCATCCCGAGCGAGGGCCCGGTCAGCACCGTCGCGGCGGTGACGATCGCGGCGATCACCAGCCAGCCCTCCGCGCCCCACTCGATCGCCAGGAAGGTGAACAGCGCGGGCGCCCACATCGAGCCCATCGCCCGGCTCACGTCGGCGACGCCCTGGTACTCCCCGCGCCGACGCGGGTCCATCAGCTCGGCCTGGAAGGACCAGCTCGCACCGGAGACGAACAGCTCCGCGCCCGTCACCGTCACGTGGCCGAGCCACACCAGCAGCACCGTCACCAGGCCCACCGTCGAGTGCGTTCCGAGCGTGATCAGGCACGAGACCACGAAGAACGCCGTGGAGATCCAGACGTAGCGCAGCGCGTCGCGCAGGTCCCGCACTCCCTTCGAGGTGTACGCCGGCAGGAAGATGCACAGCACCGTGTTGGTCCCGAACAGCCACGCCAGCAGCACGTGCGGTGCGTCGGTGGCCTCGACCAGCCACAGCGGGATCACCACGTTCAGCAGGGTCTGGTTCGTCCAGAGCACACCCAGGCAGAAGGTCACCAGGATCCAGCCCGGGTTGCGCAGCGGGCCCGGCCCGGTGGGCCGCTCGCGGGTCTCGCCGCTGGCGACGCGCAGGTCGTGCGGGGCGGCCGGCAGCCGGGCGATCCAGAACGCGTTCACGCCCATCAGCAGCGCGGTGAACAACGGCGACCACCGGATCACCTCCAGGCTGCCCGTCGCCAGCGCGATGCCGCCGGTGATCGCACCGAGGGTGAAGCCGAGGTTGAGCGAGGAGTACAGGTAGGCCTGCGTCTCCACCCGCTCCTTCGGCGGCAGCACGTCGACGACGTAGGCCTGGTAGCTGGAGTGCCCGGCCGAGCCGAAGAGGGCGAAGAGCATGCCGACGAGCAGGTAGGCCTCGAAGGAGCCCACGAACGGCAGCGCCGCGAAGCACGCCGCCCGGCCCCAGGTGGTCGCCGCCCACACCCGCTTCGGGCCGAGCCGGTCGACCAGCCGGCCGGCCGGGTAGGCCAGCAGGAACTCCGCGACGTTGACGATCGTCAGCGCCAGCCCCACCTTGCTGGCCGACATCCCGACCACCTGGGTCAGGAAGACGGCGCTGCCGGTGTTGAACGCGCCCTCGCCGGTGGAGAACAGGATCGACTGCGCGGCCAGACGGCGCGACATCGGTGTGGGCGGCACGAGCCGTCGCCAGAAGCCCTGCCTCGCCGCCCGATCGGTGGTGGTGCTCATCGCCGGACATCCTCCCCCTACGACTAGGTTTTGTCGCGTGGTTTCCTGGACGCCCGGCGGTTCCCCCGGCGATGTCGTCGCGCAGGCGCGCGCCTGGCTCGCGGGTCCACCGGACGTGCCCTTGGTCATCGCCACCTCCGGGTCCACCGGTACGCCGAAGCGCGTGGTCCTCGACCGCGCCGCGGTCCTCGCCTCGGTGCGCGCCTCGGCGGCCCGCCTCGGCGCGACCGGCCCGTGGGTGCTGGCCCTCCCGCCGTCGTACGTCGCGGGGGTGCAGGTGATCCTCCGCTCGCTGGTCGCCGGGCACGACCCGGTGCTGCGGGAGCGTGACGGCTGGCCGGCGGGCTCGGGGTGGTTCACCTCGCTGGTGCCCACGCAGCTGACCCGCCTGCTCGAGTCCGCCGAGGACGTCGCCGCCCTGCGCCGGGCGCACACCGTTCTGCTCGGGGGCGGCCCCGTCGGGGCGACGCTGCGGGCCCACGCCGAGGAGGCGGGGATCCGCGTGGTCGCGACGTACGGCTCGGCGGAGACCGCGGGCGGGTGCGTCTACGACGGCGTCCCCCTCGACGGGGTGGCGCTCGCGCTCGGTGAGGGCGGCCGGGTGCGGATCGCCGGGCCCACCCTCTTCGCCCGGTACGACGGCGACCCTGCCCTGACCGCCGAGGTGCTCGTCGACGGGTGGTTCCTCACCTCGGACGCCGGGCGCATCGACGAGGACGGCCGGCTGGCCCTGATCGGCCGCCTCGACGACGTGGTCGTGACCGGCGGGCTCAACGTGCCCGGACCGGCCGTGGCCGAGCGCCTGCGCACGCACCCGGCGGTCGCGGCGGCGGAGGTGCTCGGCGTACCGGACGCCGAGTGGGGCAACCGCGTCGTCGCCTTCGTCGAGCTGTCGGGGCCGGTCGAGGCAGCGGCACTGCGGGACTGGGTCGCGGCGGAGCACCCGCGTGCCTGGGCGCCGCGCCAGGTGGTCGTCCTGGACGCGATCCCGCTGCTGCCCAACGGCAAGCCGGACCGCCAGGCGCTCCGCGCGGAGGCCGTGCGATGAGGGTCCTCTCCATCCCGATGCGCACCCGCTTCCGCGGCATCACGGTGCGCGAGGTCGCGCTCCTGGAAGGGCCCGGCGGGTGGGGCGAGTGGAGCCCCTTCCTGGAGTACCCGCCCGAGGTCGCCGCGCCCTGGCTGCGCTGCGCCGAGGAGGCGCTGGCCGGCGACTGGCCCGACCCCGTCCGCACCTCCGTGCCCGTCAACGTGACCGTGCCGGCCGTCGGTCCCGAGCGCGCCGCCGAGATCGTCCGCGCCGGCGGCTGCCGCACCGCGAAGGTGAAGGTCGCCGAGCCCGGGCAGTCGCTCGCCGACGACCTCGACCGGGTCGCGGCGGTGCGGGCCGCGCTCGGCGCCGGTGGGCACGTGCGGGTCGACGCCAACGGCGGCTGGTCCGTCGAGGACGCGGTCGCCGCGATCGGGGCGCTGGACCGGGCCGCCGGCGGGTTGGAGTACGTCGAGCAGCCCGTCGCCTCCGTCGAGGACCTCGCCCGCGTCCGCCGCCGGGTGGGCGTTCCGGTCGCCGCCGACGAGTCGATCCGCCGTGCCGAGGACCCCTACCGGGTGCGGGACCTCGAGGCCGCCGACATCGCCGTGCTCAAGGTGCAGCCGCTCGGCGGGGTGCGGGCCTGCCTGGAGATCGCCGAGCGGATCGGCCTTCCCGTCGTGGTCTCCTCGGCGTTGGAGACCTCCGTCGGGATCGCCGCGGGCGTCGCGCTCGCCGCCGCCCTGCCCGCGCTGCCGCACGCCTGCGGGCTGGCGACGGTCCAGCTGCTCACCGCGGACGTGGCGACCCGGCCGCTGCTGCCGGTCGACGGTGCGCTCCCCGTGGGGCGCCCGCGCGTGGACCTGGCGGCGGTGGACCGGCTGGGTGCACCCGCCGACCGGGTGGCGCACTGGACGGCCCGGCTCGCCGCCGTACGGTCGGTGGGGGAGGATCGTCGGTCATGACCTCCGCCGCGCTCGCCGACGCCTGCCTGGCCTGGCTCGGGCGGGCCGGCGTCACCGACGTGGTCGCCGCCCCCGGCTCGCGCAACGCCCCGCTCCTGCTCGCCCTTTGGGCCTCGGCGCGCTCCGGCGGCCCGCGCCTGCACACCCGCATCGACGAGCGCACGGCCGGCTTCCTGGCCCTCGGGCTCACGAAGTCCGGGGCCCGCGCGGCCGTCGTGACCACGTCCGGCACCGCGGTCGCCAACCTCCACCCCGCGGTCCTCGAGGCCGCGCACACGGGCCTCGGCCTCGTCGTCGTCTCCGCCGACCGACCGGCCCGGCTGCGCGGCACCGGCGCCAACCAGACCACCGACCAGGTCGGCATCTTCAGCCCGTTCGTGGCGACCCACGACGTCGCCACCGTCGCCGACCTCGATGCCGTCGACCCGTTCGCCGAGGGTCCGCTGCACCTCAACCTGCAGCTCGACGCGCCCCTGGTCCCGGAGACTCCCGTCGCCGTCGCACCTGACGAATCTGTCGCGAATCCGGCCGAACCACGACAGATTCGTCAGGTACGACGCGGGCGGACCGACCTCGCGCCCGGCCCCCGCACCGTCGTGGTCGCCGGCGACGACGCCGGCCCGCGGGCCCGGCAGCTCGCGGAGGCGGCCGGGTGGCCGCTGCTGGCCGAGCCGAGCAGCGGGGCGCGCACGGGCGAGCACGCGCTGCGGACCTACCGGCTGCTGCTCGGCACCGCGCTCGGCGAGCGGATCGAGCGGGTGATCGTCCTGGGCCGTCCCACCCTCTCCCGCCCGGTGACCCGGCTGCTGGAGCGCCCCGACGTGGAGGTCCTCGTCGTCCCGAGCCCCGGGGTGTGGCCGCCCGCGCCCCCGGGATCGCGCCCGATCGGCGAGCCCCGCTGGACCGGCGACGCGCCCGACGACCCGGCCTGGCTGGACGCCTGGCGCGACGCGGACCGGGCGCTGGCCCGCCGGGTGGACCGGCTGCTCGCGGAGCAGCCCACCCTCACGCCGTACGACGTCGCGGCGGTCACGCACGCCGCCCTCCCCGCCGGCGGCCTGCTCGTCGTCGGCGCCTCCAGCCCGATCCGCGACCTCGACCTGGTGGCCCGACCGACCCCGGTCGGGAGCCGGCGCAAGGTGGTCGCCAACCGCGGCCTGGCGGGGATCGACGGCACGGTCAGCACGGCGGTCGGCGCCGCGCTGGGGCGCCCGAAGTCGACCCGGAACCTCGCCCTGATGGGCGACCTGACCTTCCTCCACGACCAGACCGGGCTGGTGCTGGGGCCCGACGAGCCCCGCCCGGACCTGACGATCGTGGTCCCCAACGACGACGGGGGCGCGATCTTCTCGATGCTGGAACAGGGCGCGCCCGCGCACGCGGCGTCCTTCGAGCGGCTCTTCGGCACGCCCCACGGCACCGACCTGGCGAGCCTGTGCGCCGCGCACCGGGTGCCCCACCTGCGGGTCACCTCGCGCCCCGAGCTGGAGCAGGCACTCGCCTCGCCCAACGGCGGGATCGAGGTCGTCGAGGCCGTCGTCGACCGGAGGGGCCGCCGGGAGCTGGACCTGCGGATCCGCGCCCTCGCCGCCGATCCGGGAGAATAGAGCCGTGGAGATCGCGTTCCTGCTCGTCGCCATCGCGGTCGTCGTCCTGACGGTGACCGCCCTGTCCGAGCGGGTCGACATCCCCGCACCGCTGACGCTGGTGGTGGTGGGCGTCGCGGCGTCCTACGTCCCCGGCGTGCCGGAGCTGCGCCTGGAGCCGGAGGTGGTGCTCCTCGGGCTGCTGCCACCGCTGCTCTACTCGGCGGCCGTCAACACCTCGCTCGTCGACTTCAACGCCAACCGCGGGCCGATCCTGCTGCTGTCGGTGGGTCTCGTCGCGTTCACCACCTTCGGCGTCGGCGCCGTGGTCAAGCTCGTCATCCCCGACCTACCCTGGGCGCTCGCGCTCGCGATCGGAGCCGTCGTCGCCCCGCCGGACGCGGTCGCCGCGACCGCGATCGGCCGCCGGATCGGGCTGCCGCGGCGGGTCGTCACCATCCTCGAGGGCGAGTCGCTGCTCAACGACGCCACGGCGCTGGTGGCGCTGCGCACCGCACTCGCCGCCTCGGCCGTCGCTTGGCACGTCGGCCTGGAGTTCCTGGTCGCCGCGGGAGGCGGAGCCGCCATCGGTGGTCTCGCCTTCGTCATCGTCGGCTTCATCCGCAAGCGGGTGACCGACCCGCTGCTCGACACCGCGATCTCGTTGGTGATTCCGTTCGCGTCGTACATCGTCGCCGAGGAGATCCACGCCTCCGGCGTCGTCGCCGTCGTCGTCGCGGGCCTGCTGCTCGGCCACGTCGCGCCGATCCTGCAGACCGCGCCGTCGCGGATCGCCGAGCGCACCAACTGGCGCACCATCGCCTACGTCCTGGAGAACACGGTCTTCCTGCTCATCGGCCTGCAGGCCGACTGGCTGCTGGCGGAGGTCGGCGACAGCGAGTACGGCGGCGCGACCATCGCCCTCGCCTGCGGCGCCGCCCTGCTGACCTGTGTGGTGCTGCGCATGGTCTGGGTGTTCGCGGCCAGTGGGCTGCTGCTGCGGCGCGGGCCGGAGGCGCGCACGGGCGAGCCGATGCCGATGCTGTGGCGCAGCTCGTTCCTCATCGGCTGGGCAGGCATGCGGGGCGTGGTGACCCTGGCGGCGGCGTTCACCGTGCCGGAGGACACCGAGCACCGGGAGGTGCTGCTCGTCATCGCCTTCACCGTCGTGGCCGGCACGCTGCTCGGCCAGGGGATGACCCTGCCGGCGCTGGCCCGCCGGCTCAAGGTGCCCGGGCCGGACCCGCAGGACGACGCGCTGGCGCGCGCCACCCTCCTCCAGCAGGCCGCGAAGGCCGGCATCAAGCGCCTCGACGAGCTGGCCGCCGAGGACGACGACCCGCTGCGGGTGCGCGACCTCATCATCCAGCGCATCGAGCAGCGCAACTTCGCCGCCTGGGAGCGGCTCGGCACCACCGCCGACCTGGAGAGCCCGAGCGACCTGTACGCCCGCTGGCGCGGCGAGATGATCGAGAAGGAGCGCCGCCGGGTCCTGGAGATCCGCTCCACCGGCAAGGTCCCCTCGGAGATCGTCAGCGAGGTGCTGGCGATGCTCGACGTCGAGGAGTCGATGCTCGACGCCGCGGTGGCGCAGCGCGCCGAGCTGCGCAGCGCCGCCGCGAGCCGTCCGTTGGCCGGCGGCTGCGAGGACCTGCTCACCCATCCGCTGGCCGGCTCGCCGGAGGTGCCCTCCGTGCTCGCCTGCGCCGCCTGCCTCGCCGACGGCGAGCAGTGGGTGGCGCTGCGTATGTGCCTGGACTGCGGGCACGTCGCGTGCTGCGACTCCTCGCCCGGGCGGCACGCCACCGCCCACTTCCGCGAGACCCTGCACCCGGTGATGCGCTCGGTGGAGCCGGGTGAGGACTGGCGCTGGTGCTACGCCCACCACCAGACCGGCTGAGGGACCGGTCCCGGCCCCGGCCCCGGGACCCGGCGGCTACGGTGGGGCCATGCGCCTGACGAAGTTCGGCCACGCCGCCGTCCGGATCGAGCACGACGGCACCACGCTGGTCCTGGACCCCGGGGTGTGGAGCCAGCGCGAGTCGGTCGAGGGGGCCGACGCGGTGCTGATCACCCACGAGCACCCCGACCACTACGACGCCGACAACCTGCGCGCCACCGATGCGCCGATCTTCACGATCGCGGCCGTCGCCGCGCAGATCCGCGAGTCCGCGCCCGACGTGGCCGAGCGGGTCACCGTCGTCGCGCCGGACCAGAGCTGGACGATCGGTGACGTCGGGGTCCGTGCGATCGGTGAGCTGCACGCCGTGATCCACGCGGACCTGCCGCGCTTCCACAACAGCGGCTACCTGCTGTCCCTCGGCGACCGGACCGTGTTCCACCCCGGGGACGCGCTGACCGTGCCGGGTGTCCCGGTCGACGTCCTGCTCTCGCCGGTGTCGGCGCCGTGGATGCGGCTCAGCGAGGGCATCGACTTCGCCCGCGCCGTGGGGGCGCCGAAGACGGTCGCGATCCACGACCGGGTCTACTCCCCGGAGGGCCTCGGTGTCGCCGACGCCCAGTTCGGCCGGCTGCTCGGCGCGCGCGGGCTCGACTACGTCCGGCTGCCCGACGGCAGCGACCTGTAGGCCACGTCTCGACCCGCAGCCCGGTCAGGGACCTCTCAGGAGCACCGGGCATGATGGCCGAATGCCGATCGCACGCTCCACCCTCGCCGGTGCCGCCACCGGTGTCGTCCTCCTCGTCGGCGCCGTCGGGTTCGGCGTCGGCCTCCCGAAGGTCGTCGACGACCCGGCTGCCGCGTCGACGACGCTGCCCACGCTGCCGGACAGGCTCGACGACCGGTTCACGGCGCTGCAGTCGATCACGGCCGAGGAGGCGGGGATGACCACGCCCGAGCAGACCGCCCAGTTCGACGACTTCACCAAGCGCTCCGTCGAGGCGGAGAAGAAGGCGCAGAAGAACCTCTCCGACGAGTACGGCGCCGCCGCGGTCCGCGGCTACCTCGACGTCCCCGACGCGGGGAGCCAGCAGACCGCCGCCCCCACCCTCGCGGTCACCGTCGTCCCCGGCTCGCCCGGCCTCCTCAACCCGCAGGGCCCGTTCGCGATCGACCAGAACGGCGGCCACTACGAGCTCAAGGAGGTCCAGGGCAAGCGCTGCGCGATGACCTGGAACGAGCAGGTCGACCCGACGACCGGCGTACCGACCGGCCAGCCCCCGACGGGCGCGGACTACAGCGTCCAGTGCCGCACGGAGAGCAAGGGCCTGACCTACGACATCACCAGCAACGGGCTCACCCCCGACGAGGTCGTGGGCTACCTCGACAAGGTCGTCGAGCTCGCCGAGGCCTGAGCGTCAGCTCCAGTAGACGACGACCTTGTCGCCCAGCGCGACCTGGTCGTAGAGCCACGCCACCGCGTCGCGGTCGCGGACGTTGACGCAGCCGTGGGAGGCGCCGCTGTAGCCGCGCGCGGCGAAGTCGGACGAGTAGTGCACCGCCTGGCCGCCGGAGAAGAACATCGCGAACGGCATGGGGGTGTGGTAGATCGACGACACGTGCTCCCGGCTCTTGCGCTGGATCGAGAAGACGCCCTCCCGGGTCGGCATCTCGGCGGAGCCGAAGCGGACGTCGACGGTCTTGCGCACGTCGCCGTCGACGACCCAGCGCAGCGTGCGCGTGGACTTGTCGATGCACAGCACCCGGCCGGTCGTGCAGCGCGCGTCCAGCGGCCCGGGGGTGTTGCCGCCGGTGCCCGGCGGGGGCTGGTTCGTCAGCTCGCCCTTCGTGGGCCGGCGGGTCATGCCGTGCAGCAGGTCCAGGGTGCGCTGGTCGACGGCACCGGTGACCGCGATCCCGCGCTTGGCCTGGAAGCCCCGCACCGCCTCGGTCGTGACGTCGCCGTAGTGGTCGGTCACGTCGCCGCTGAACCAGTCGATCTGCTTGAGCCGCGCCTGCAGCTCGCGCACCTGCGCCCCGTCGTCGCCCGGTGCGAGCAGCGCCGGCCCCGCCGGCGGGGGACCGGGCTCCTCGGTGGCGTCGGTGGACGGCGTCCCGCCCGGGGTGGGCGTCGCGCTCGACGGCGGGACCTCGCTCGGGCTCGGCTCGGCGCTTGCCGGAGGCTCGTCCGACGGTGACGGAGTGGACGCCGGGTCGTCCTGGCGACCCTCGTCCGCCGGCCGGGTCGGCTGGCTCCGGTCGTCGCGCGGAGCCGCGCTGGTGGGGGAGTCCTCCCACGGCAGCGACTCGCCGCGCACGGCCCAGCCGACGCCGTATGCGAGGACGGAGAAGAGCGCCGCGACCACGGTGAGGAGCGTGATGCGGCGAGCGAGGCGCGCCTTGGTGTTCATGCCTGGGTAGACGCCGCGACCGGCCGGTTGGTTGCGAACGATTTTGCGCCGATAGTCTTCCGAGGTGGCCCGCGCAGAGCTCGACAAGCAGCCCGCCGACGTCCGACGCATGTTCGATGCCGTCGCGCGGCGGTACGACCTGACCAACGACATCCTCTCGTTCGGGCAGGACCGTCGCTGGCGCCGCGAGGTGCTCACGGCCGTCGACCCGTCGTACGGCGACCGGGTGCTCGACCTCGCCGCCGGCACCGGTACGTCGAGCCAGCCGTTCCGCGACGCGGGCGCCACCGTCATCCCGTGCGACTTCTCCGTCGGCATGCTGCAGGTCGGCAAGAAGCAGCTGCCGCACCTGCCGTTCACGGCCGGCGACGGCACCCGGCTGCCGTTCCGCGACGACACCTTCGACGCGGTCACCATCTCCTTCGGCCTGCGCAACATCGTCGACCCGCTCGCCGGCCTCGCCGAGATGCGCCGCGTCACCAAGCCCGGCGGGCGGCTGGTGGTCTGCGAGTTCAGCCACCCGACGTGGGCGCCGTGGCGCACGGTCTACATCGAGTACCTCATGAAGGCGCTGCCCGCCGTGGCCCGCGCCGTCTCCTCGGCCCCGGACGCCTACGTCTACCTCGCCGAGTCGATCCGGGCCTGGCCCGACCAGGCCGGCCTGGCCGCGATGATCGGCGAGGCGGGCTGGACGGGCGCGGAGTGGCACAACCTCTCCGGCGGGATCGTGACGCTGCACCGCGCGACCGCCTGATGCGCTGAACTCCGCCGCGGGTCGTGCGATGATCCCCGCGTGAAGCGGGAGTGGGTGCCGACCCAGCGGGAGCTGGACGGGTGCGCCGAGGCGATGGCCTTCGTCGGCCTGCGCGCCTTCATGCTCCCGTTGCTGCTACTCACGGTGTCGGCCTGCCTCTTCGCCTGGGGCGGACGCCTCGCGGTGGGCGCCATCCCCATCCTGGCGGCGGTGTCCGGGCTCTGGGTGTTCTTCTGCATCCTGCGCCGCGCCCGTCGCGTTCTTGAGCGGTCCTACCCGGTCGGGCAGGTCGCCACCATGGAGGCGCTCGACTCGAGCCTGCGCCTGGCGAATGCCGTCGAGATCATCGAGATCCCCTGGCACCGGTTGGTGCGGCCGAGGGTGAGGTCGCGGGTGGTCGTCCTCAGGGACACGGTGCTGCCTCGCACGGTGACCCTGCCTCGCCAGCTGGTGGCCGACGAGTGGCTGCCGTGGTTCGGTACGCCAGGCCCCGCGGCCTCCGTGACTGAGGGGACCGGGCTGCCCGGCTCCGCCTGAGCGTTTCCGGCACCCCGCCCCCGGGCAGGGTCAGCGCCGTGCGTCGTGCCCTGCTCCTCCTTGTCGTGGTCGCCACCGTGCTGGCCACCTCCGCCTGCGGCGGCTCCGCCGAAGGCCCCGACGCGCGCAGGATGGTGCACTGGCTCGACGAGCGCCCCGACGTGGCGTCGGTCGAGAAGCGTGCCGACCGGGTCGTCGTACGACTGGACGAGGGGCGCTCCGACGAGCAGGTCTGGGACTTCGTCGACGCCTTCCAGGAGTACGCCGACGAGGTCGACGACCGCGGCGACTACCGCCTCGACGTCGACGGCTTCGACGCCTTCCTCTCGACGGTCCCGCTCGGGGGCCGTACGCGCACGGAGGCCCAGGGCGACCTGGTGCGCGCGCTGTGGTTCCGCGCCGACGGGCGGGCCACGCGGGTCACCGACGGTGCGTCGGTGTCCGTCAGCACCCTGGTGACCGCACCTGCCGCGGACGTCGTCCCGCTGGTGCTGGACCTGCAGGAGATCGGCGTCGACACCGGCGACTCGATCCGGGTGCAGGCGCCGGACGGGAGCATGGGGGTGCAGTGGAGCACCCGCGCCGACTTCGACGTCGACCTGGCGGTCGTGCGGTCGATGGCGGCGTTGCAGGAGGACTACCCGGGCACCCGCGGGTGGGTGAACGGGGTCGTCGGCGCGACCCGGGTGGGCGTGGTGTTCTCACCCGACGACATCGCCCTCGACCGGCTGCGCGGGCAGTCCGGCCGGCTCGTCCCCTGGCTCGACCGCGACCGCGACGCCCTCGGCTGGGGGACCCTGGTGACGTCGCCGCGCGACCTCCGCGCGCAGACCCGGGAGCCGGCCACGCGCGCGGCGTACGCCGCGCTGGCGGCGGTGCCCGGCCTCGTCCCGTCCCGGTACGTCGACGCGGTGGCCACCGACCTCGACAGCCTCCGTGCCGCCCGGCGCGTCCTGCGGGCGCACCCGGACGCGGGGCTGCGGTCGGTCGGCTACGGGCCGGTGCCCTCGACCTCGCTGGGCGAGGACCGCGACCTCGTCCTGGAGACGACCCTGGCCTCCCCGGCCGCCCTGGTCGCCGCGCAGGACACCGTCACGGAGCTGCCCGCCGTGCTGGAGCTGGCGCCCTCCCAGGGCCGGCTGGTCGTCGCGGCGGCCATCGACGACGGCGCGCTGCGGACCGCGCTGGAGACGCTGGCCGGGCTCCTCGACCCGCAGGCCAGCGTCACGGTGACCGTCGCCGCCGCGCGGACCGGCTTCCGCCGAGTCGTCGGCTCGACGACCATCGACCCCGAGGGCGTCGCCGAGCGGGGGGACGCGGTGCGGGGGGAGCGTCGGGACGACGCGCTCCTGGAGCGGATCGAGACCACCTGGGCGGACCTCTCCGGCTGAGCGTGTGACCATGGCCCGGTGAAGCAGGAGTGGACACCGACCGAGGACGAGCAGCGCGAGGTGGTCCGGGCGGCCGCCCTCCACCAGTGGCGGGCCACCGCCGTGCCCGGGTCGGTGCTGGTCGCCGGGCTGGCCCTGGTGGCGCTCGGCCTCAGCGGCCCGGTGCTGGCGGTCCTGCTCGTCGTGCTCGGTGCGGTCTGGCTCGGCCGGGCCTGGCTCGCGGCCCGGCAGCGTGCGCGCGCGGTGCTCGGGGCGGCGTACCCGGTCGGGAGGGCGGTGTCGGCCGAGGCCACGGACGCGGCGCTCGTGCTGCGCACCGCCACCGGGACGGCGGAGCTCGCCTGGGCGGGGCTCAGCCGCCCGCGGCTGGGCCGGGTGCTCCTCGTGGCGCGTGACGGGGGCAGTCGCCGCTCGGTGGTCGTGCCGCGCCGGCTGTTCCCGGACGCGTGGGTGGACCGGGTCGGCGTACCGGTGGCCGACGCCTGATTTTCGCAACCCTCGCGTTCGTTAAATCCCCAGGTCAGGCCTCCTTTGTGGTCCTGACCACCCCCGTGTGCAGTCCCGCTCCGGGAGTGGCAGGATGTGGGCCACGCCACTAGTGATTCTGTTCACAAGATCACGAGAGGGAGGCTCGATGGAGCTCTACACACCGGTCCTGGTGCTCGCCGCTCTCGCCGCGCTGTTCGCGGTCGGCTCGGTCGCGATGAGCACGATGGTGGGGCCGCGGCGCTACAACCGCGCCAAGATGGACTCCTACGAGTGCGGCATCGAGCCGACGCCCCAGGCGCTCAGCGGCCGCTTCCCGGTGAAGTACTACATCACCGCGATGCTCTTCATCGTCTTCGACATCGAGATCATCTTCCTCTACCCGTGGGCCATGCAGCTCGACCAGATGGCGTGGTTCGGGTTGGTCGAGATGGTCCTGTTCATCGCCACCGTCTTCGTCGCCTACGCCTACGTCTGGCGTCGCGGCGGGCTCGACTGGGACTGACCCGGAGGAACACGAACCCATGGGCGAGCGAAGCGAGCACATCAACAGCACAGCCACTTCTGGGCCCCGCGTCGGCCCGGAGCGAAGCGAGGACCGACGTGGGTATTGAGGAGAAGCTCCCCAGCGGAGTCCTGCTGAGCACGGTCGAGGGCCTGGCCGGCTACATGCGCAAGGCCAGCTTCTGGCCGGCCACCTTCGGCCTGGCCTGCTGCGCCATCGAGATGATGACGTCCGGCGGTCCCAAGTACGACCTCGCCCGCTTCGGCATGGAGGTCTTCCGGGCCAGCCCGCGCCAGGCGGACCTGATGATCGTGGCGGGCCGGGTGAGCCAGAAGATGGCGCCGGTGCTGCGCCAGATCTACGACCAGATGGCCGAGCCCAAGTGGGTGCTGGCGATGGGCGTGTGCGCCAGCAGCGGCGGCATGTTCAACAACTACGCGATCGTGCAGGGCGTCGACCACGTCGTCCCCGTCGACATGTACCTCCCCGGCTGCCCGCCCCGCCCGGAGATGCTGATCGACGCGATCCTCAAGCTGCACGACAAGGTCCAGCACGACACCCCGTTCGGCAAGAACCGCGAGGCGCAGATCCGCGAGCTCGAGGCCGAGGCGCTGATCGCGCGGCCGACCGGCGACCTGAAGGGACTGCTGCGGTGAGCGACGACAAGCCGGCGGGCCCGGCCAACGCCCTCGAGCAGCCGGCCGTCGACCAGTCGCCCGAGAACGCCCCCGAGGCGCTCGGCGAGGCGGGCCTGGAGGTCCGCGCCGTCGGTGAGCGGCACGGCATGTTCGGCGTCAAGGGCAGCGGCGACACCAGCGGGTACGGCGGACTGGTCGCCCCCGTGGTGTTCCCCGGTGCCGCGCAGCGGCCCTTCGGCGGCTGGTTCGACACGGTGGCCGACAAGCTCGACGCGCTCATCGAGCAGGTGGTGATCCACCGCGGCGAGATCACCTTCCACGTGCGCCGCGCCGACCTGGTCGCCGCGATGCGCCTGCTGCGCGACGACGCGGCGCTGCGCTTCGAGTTCCTCTCCGGCGTGAGCGGGGTGCACTACCCGGGCGACGCCGGGCGCGAGCTGCACGCGGTCTACCACCTGGCGTCGTACACCTGGAACCGCCGGATCCGCGTGGAGACCAGCGCCCCCGACGCCGACCCGCACCTCCCGTCCGTCGTCGCGGTCTACCCCTCGGCCGACTGGCACGAGCGCGAGACCTGGGACATGTTCGGCATCCAGTTCGACGGCCACCCGGCGCTCACCCGGATCCTGATGCCCGACGACTGGCCGGGTCACCCCCAGCGCAAGGACTACCCGCTCGGCGGGATCCCGGTCGAGTACAAGGGCGCCACCGTCCCGCCGCCGGACCAGCGCAGGAGCTACAGCTGATGAGCACCCAGGGCAACACCGACTTCTACGCCGACCCGGCCGACACCACCGACGGCAAGGTCTTCACCGTCACCGGCCAGGACTGGAGCGAGATCGCCGACGGGCTCGGCGAGGGCGACGCGGCCGAGCGGGTCGTCGTCAACATGGGCCCGCAGCACCCCTCCACGCACGGCGTGCTGCGGCTGATCCTCGAGATCGAGGGCGAGACGGTCACCGAGGCCCGCTGCGGCATCGGCTACCTCCACACCGGCATCGAGAAGAACATGGAGTACCGCACCTGGACGCAGGGCGTCACGTTCTGCACCCGGATGGACTACCTCTCGCCGTTCTTCAACGAGATGACCTACGTGCTGGGCGTCGAGCGGCTGCTCGACATCGAGGACGACATCCCGGAGAAGGCCCAGGTCATGCGGGTCCTGCTCATGGAGCTCAACCGGATCTCCTCGCACCTGGTCTGCATCGCGACCGGCGGCATGGAGATCGGCGCGCTCACCGTGATGACGATCGGCTTCCGCGAGCGCGAGCTGGTCCTCGACCTGTTCGAGCTGATCACCGGCCTGCGGATGAACCACGCGTTCATCCGCCCCGGCGGCGTCGCCCAGGACATGCCCCCGGGCGCGCTGGACCAGATCCGCGACTTCGTCGCGCTGATGAAGAAGCGCCTGCCGGAGTACGCCGCGCTCTGCAACGCCAACCCGATCTTCAAGGCCCGCCTGGAGAACGTCGGTCACCTCGACCTCGAGGGCTGCATGGCGCTTGGCCTCACCGGCCCGGTGCTGCGCAGCACCGGCTACGGCTTCGACCTGCGCAAGGCCCAGCCCTACTGCGGCTACGAGACCTACGACTTCGACGTCCAGACCTGGGACACCGCCGACTCCTACGGCCGGTTCCGGGTTCGCCTGAACGAGATGCACGAGTCGCTGAGGATCATCGAGCAGGCCGCCGACCGGCTGGCCCGCCTGGAGGGCGCGCCGGTCATGGTCGCCGACAAGAAGGTCGCCTGGCCCAGCCAGCTCTCCATCGGCAGCGACGGCATGGGCAACAGCCTCGACCACATCCGCCACATCATGGGCGAGTCGATGGAGGCCCTGATCCACCACTTCAAGCTGGTGACCGAGGGCTTCCGGGTGCCGGCCGGCCAGGCGTACGTCCCGGTCGAGTCGCCGCGCGGCGAGCTCGGGGCGCACGTCGTCTCCGACGGTGGCACCCGCCCCTTCCGGGCGCACTTCCGCGACCCGTCGTTCAACAACCTGCAGGCGATGGGCGTGATGAGCGAGGGCGGCCAGATCGCCGACGTCATCGTCGCCATCGCGAGCATCGACCCGGTCATGGGAGGCGTGGACCGCTGATGGCTACCAACGCACTGGACGACAAGACGTTCGCCGAGCTGCGCGAGATCGCGGCGCGCTACCCCGAGGCCCGCTCCGGCCTGCTGCCGATGCTGCACCTGGTGCAGTCGGCCCAAGGCCGGATCACGCCGGAGGGCATCGAGGCCTGTGCGGCGATCCTCGACATCAGCCCGGCCGAGGTCAGCGGCGTCGCGACGTTCTACACGATGTACAAGCGCCACGGCGTCGGCGACTACCACGTCGGCGTCTGCACCAACACGCTGTGCGCGGTCATGGGCGGCGACGAGATCCTCGCCCGGCTCAAGGACCACCTGGAGATCGGCAACGACGAGGTGGCCGCCCAGCGCCAGGGCGACTCGCGCACCGTCAGCCTCGAGCACATCGAGTGCAACGCGGCGTGCGACTACGCCCCGGTCGTGATGGTGAACTGGGAGTTCATGGACAACCAGACGCCCGAGTCGGCGGTCCAGATGGTCGAGGCGCTGCGCGCCGGCCACGACGTCAGCTCCACCCGCGGGCCGAAGCTGTGCACCTGGCGCGAGGCCGAGCGCGTGCTCGCCGGCTTCCCCGACGGTCGCGTCGACGAGGGCCCCACCGCCGGTCCGGCCAGCCTGGCCGGCCTCGAGATCGCCCGCGAGCGCGGCTGGACCGCGCCCGATCCTTCCGCCGCACCCGCGAAGGAGCCGACCGATGACTGACCAGCTCACCCCGGTCCTCACCGACACCTGGGACGTCGAGCAGGGCTGGAAGCTCGCCGCCTACGCCGCCAAGGGCGGGTACGACGCCCTCGACGCCGCCTTCGCGATGAGCCCCGACGACGTCATCACCGCCGTCAAGGACAGCGGGCTGCGCGGACGCGGGGGCGCCGGCTTCCCGACCGGCATGAAGTGGTCCTTCATCCCGCAGGACAACCCCAAGCCCAAGTACCTCGTCGTCAACGCCGACGAGTCCGAGCCGGGCACCTGCAAGGACATCCCGCTGATGATGGGCAACCCGCACGTGCTCGTCGAGGGCGTGATCATCAGCTCCTACGCCATCCGCGCCCACCAGGCCTTCATCTACATCCGCGGCGAGGTCGTCCACGTCATCCGCCGCGTGCAGGCGGCGGTCGAGGAGGCCTACGCCGCCGGGCACCTCGGCAAGAACATCCACGGCTCGGGCTACGACCTCGACGTCGTGGTCCACGCCGGTGCCGGCGCCTACATCTGCGGCGAGGAGACCGCGCTGCTCGAGGGCCTGGAGGGCCGGCGCGGCCAGCCGCGGCTGCGTCCGCCGTTCCCCGCCGTCGCCGGCCTCTACGCCAGCCCGACGGTCATCAACAACGTCGAGTCGATCGCCTCGGTCCCCGCGATCGTCAAGAACGGCGCGGCCTGGTTCGCCTCGATGGGCACCGAGAAGTCCAAGGGACACGGCATCTTCTCGCTGTCCGGGCACGTCGTGAAGCCAGGGCAGTACGAAGCCCCGCTCGGCATCACCCTGCGCGAGCTGCTCGACCTCGCCGGCGGCGTGCGGGCCGGACACCGGCTGAAGTTCTGGACCCCCGGCGGGTCGAGCACGCCCCTGCTGACCGACCAGCACCTCGACGTACCACTGGACTTCGAGGGGGTCGGCGGCGTCGGCTCGATGCTCGGCACCCGGGCGCTGCAGATCTTCGACGAGACCACCTGCGTGGTGCGGGCCGTGCTGCGCTGGACGGAGTTCTACAAGCACGAGTCCTGCGGCAAGTGCACGCCCTGCCGCGAGGGCACGTGGTGGCTGGTGCAGGCGCTGACCCGCCTGGAGAACGGCCAGGGCAGCGAGGCGGACCTCGACCAGCTGCTCGACCAGTGCGACAACATCCTGGGCCGCTCCTTCTGCGCGCTCGGCGACGGCGCGACGAGCCCGATCTCCAGCTCCATCCAGCACTTCCGCGAGGAGTACCTCGCGCACCTGTCCCACGGCGGGTGCCCCTTCGACCCCGCGAAGTCGACGGCCTGGGCCGGGCAGGAGGTATCGGCATGAGCGAGAAGACCGTCGAGAAGACCGACCTGGTCACGCTCACCATCGACGGCGTCGAGGTCAGCGTCCCCAAGGACACCCTCGTCATCCGCGCCGCCGAGCAGATCGGCGTGCAGGTCCCGCGCTTCTGCGACCACCCCCTGCTCGCACCGGTCGGCGCGTGCCGGCAGTGCCTGGTCGACGTACCGGACGCGGGGAACGGGCGCGGCTTCCCCAAGCCGCAGGCCTCCTGCACGCTGCCGGTCGCGGAGGGCATGGTCGTCAGCACCCAGGTCTCCAGCCCCGTCGCCGACAAGGCGCAGCAGGGCGTGATGGAGCTGCTGCTCATCAACCACCCGCTCGACTGCCCGGTCTGCGACAAGGGCGGCGAGTGCCCGCTGCAGAACCAGGCGATGTCCAACGGCCGCGGCGAGTCCCGCTTCTCCGACGACCGCAACCGCGGCGTCAAGCGGACCTTCCCCAAGCCGATCAACCTCTCGCCGACCGTGCTGCTCGACCGCGAGCGCTGCATCGTGTGCCAGCGCTGCACCCGCTTCGCCGACGAGATCGCGGGCGACCCGTTCATCGAGCTGCTCGAGCGCGGTGCGCAGCAGCAGATCGGCATCGCCGAGGACGCGCCCTTCCTGTCGTACTTCTCCGGCAACGTCATCCAGATCTGCCCGGTCGGAGCGCTGACGTCGGAGCAGTACCGCTTCCGCTCGCGCCCCTTCGACCTCGTCTCCACGCCCGGCATCGCCGAGCACGACGCCTGCGGCTCGGCGATCCGCGTCGACCACCGCCGCGGCACGGTGCTGCGCCGCCAGGCCGGCAACGACCCGGACGTCAACGAGGAGTGGATCACCGACAAGGACCGGTTCGCCTTCGCCTACGCGCAGGCCGACGACCGGCTCGCCTACCCGCAGGTGCGCGACGAGGACGGCAGCCTCCGCCCGGCCTCGTGGCCCGAGGCGTTCACGGTCGCCGCACGCGGCCTCGCCGCGGCCCGGGACGGCGGCGGCGTCGGCGTGCTCACCGGTGGCCGCCTGACCGTCGAGGACGCCTACGCCTACAGCAAGTTCGCGCGGGTCGCCCTCGGCACCAACGACATCGACTTCCGGGCCCGGCCGCTCTCCGCCGAGGAGACCGGGTTCCTCGCCGCCCACGTCGTGCTCACCGGACCGGCGGGTGGCGCGGTGACGTACGCCGACCTGGAGACCGCTCCGACGGTCGTCCTCGCCGGGCTGGAGCCCGAGGACGAGGCGGGTGCGATCTTCCTGCGCCTGCGCAAGTCGGTGCGTGCCGGCGGCACCGAGGTGGTCAGCCTGGCGCCATACACCACCCGGGGGCTGGAGAAGCTCGGCGCCCGCGTCGTCCTCACCGCCCCCGGCGACGAGCCGGCGGCCCTCGACGCCCTCGCCGGTGAGCTCGACGCCCGCAGCGTGCTGCTGGTCGGCGAGCGGCTGGCCGTCGTCCCCGGCGCGCTGAGCGCCGCCGCCCGTCTCGCCGCCTCCTCGGGTGCCCGGCTGGCCTGGGTGCCGCGCCGGGCCGGTGACCGCGGCGCACTCGAGGCCGGCTGCCTGCCGACCCTGCTGCCCGGTGGCCGACCGGTCGCCGACGCCCAGGCCCGGGTCGACGTCGCCACCGCGTGGGGCGCCGCCGCGCTGCCCGAGACCGAGGGCCGCGACGCCGACGGCATCGTCGCCGCGCTGGCCGCCGGCGAGCTCGCCGGTCTCGTGGTCGCCGGCGTGGACCCCGACGACACCGCCGACCCCGCGCGGACCCGCGCCGCGCTGGCCGCGGCCTCCTTCGTCGTGGCCTTCGACCTGCGTCGTACCGAGGTCACCGACGCTGCCGACGTGGTCTTCCCGGTCGCGCCGACCACCGACAAGTCCGGCACCTTCGTGAACTGGGAGGGCCGGGTCCGCTCGTGGGAGGCCGCCCTGCGCAACCCGGCCTCGCTGCCGGAGCTGCGGGCCCTCGCCGGCATCGCCGACGAGCTCGGCGCGCCGCTCGGCTTCCGCACGGTCGAGGAGGTGCGCACGGAGCTGGGCCAGCTCGGTCCCTGGGACGGCCCCCGCGTCGACTTGGGGGTTTCCACCGACGAGTTGGCAGTTTCCGGTCGCGAAAACCCCAACTCGACGGTGGAAAGCCCCAACTCGCGGGTGGAAAACCCCAAGTCGACGGTGCGGCTGGCCACGTGGAAGCAGCTGCTCGACAACGGCTCGCTGCAGGACGGCGACAAGTACCTCAAGTCCACCGCGCGGACCCCGGTCGCGCTGGTCCCCCGGGCGTCGTACGACGCGCACGGGCCCACCGTCACCCTCACCGGTGACCGCGGGTCGGTGACGCTGCCCGCGGAGATCGGCGACGACCTGGTCGACGGCGTGGTGTGGGTGCCGGCCAACTCGGTCGGCAACGGCGTGCTCGCCGACCTGGCCTCGCCGGGCAGCACGGTCACGATCAGCGGGGCGGAAGGGGTGCACGGATGAACACCACACTCAGCGCGTTCGGCAACGACGTCTGGTGGATCGTCCTGGTCAAGACGCTCCTGGTCTTCGTGATCCTGGTGCTGCTGACGCTCTTCAACATCTGGTGGGAGCGCCGGGTCGTGGCCCGGATGCAGCACCGCATCGGCCCCAACGTGCACGGCCCCTTCGGCCTGCTGCAGTCGCTGGCCGACGGCGTGAAGCTGGCGTTCAAGGAGGACCTGATCCCCAAGGCCGCCGACAAGGTGGTCTTCGTGCTCGCCCCGGTCATCTGCGTGGTGCCGGCGTTCGTGACGTTCAGCGTGATCCCGTTCGGTCCCGAGGTGACCCTCTTCGGCGAGCGCACCCCGCTCCAGCTGACCGACATGCCGGTGGCGGTCCTGTTCGTGATGGCGATCGCGTCGATCGGCATCTACGGCATCGTCCTCGGCGGCTGGTCCAGCGGCTCGACGTACTCCCTGCTGGGCGGCCTGCGCTCGAGCGCGCAGATGATCTCCTACGAGGTCGCGATGGGCCTGGCCCTGGTCGCGGTGTTCATGTACGCCGGCTCCATGTCGACCAGCGAGATCGTGGCCGCCCAGGACGACCTGTGGTACGGGCTGATCCTGCTGCCGTCGTTCGTGATCTACGCGATCGCGATGGTGGGGGAGACCAACCGCGCGCCCTTCGACCTCCCCGAGGCCGAGGGCGAGCTCGTCGGCGGCTTCCACACGGAGTACTCCAGCCTGAAGTTCGCGCTCTTCTTCCTCGCCGAGTACATCAACATGGCGACCGTCTCCGCGCTCGCCACCACGCTCTTCCTCGGCGGCTGGCACGCGCCCTTCTGGATCGACGAGTTCTGGGCCGGGGCCAACCAGGGCTACTGGCCGGTGCTGTGGTTCTTCGGCAAGGTCCTGTTCTTCATCTTCGTCTTCATCTGGCTGCGCGGCTCGCTGCCCCGCCTGCGCTACGACCAGTTCATGGCGTTCGGCTGGAAGCGGCTCATCCCGGTCTCGCTGATCTGGATCGTCGCGGTCGCCACGATGCGCGTCGCCAAGAACGAGGGCGCCTTCGAGGGCGGCTTCAGCGGGAACCCCCGGTTCTGGCTGATCCTGATCGGGATCGTGCTGGTCGGCGTGCTGCTGACCTACCTGGTCCCGGAGAAGAAGGACGCCGACGAGCCGGCGGCGGTGAACGTGCCGCGGCCGGGTGGCTACCCGGTCCCGCCGATGCCGTCCGGCGGCGCGGTGCGCGGTGCCGCGGCGCCGCTGGTCTTCCGCACCGACCACACATCCGTCCCCACGACCGATGCAGGGGTGAGCAATGGCTGAGCAGCCGGGCCGGAAGGGCCCGACCCTCAAGGAGCAGCTCTGGGACCCGGTCGCCGGGTTCGGGGTGACCTTCCGGACGATGTTCCGCAAGGTCGTCACCGAGCAGTACCCCAAGGAGAAGCTGCCCACGGCACCGCGCTTCCACGGCCGGCACCAGCTCAACCGCTGGCCCGACGGCCTGGAGAAGTGCGTCGGCTGCGAGCTGTGCGCCTGGGCCTGCCCGGCGGACGCGATCTACGTCGAGGGCGCGGAGAACCGTGACGACCTCGCCGACGGCGAGTCCGGCCGGTTCTCGGCGGGCGAGCGCTACGGCCGCGTCTACCAGATCAACTACCTGCGCTGCATCCTGTGCGGGCTGTGCATCGAGGCCTGCCCGACCCGCGCGCTCACGATGACCAACGAGTACGAGCTCGCCGACGACAGCCGCGCCAGCCTCATCTACGAGAAGTCCGACCTGCTCGCGCCGCTGCTGCCGGGCATGGAGCAGCCGCCGCACGCGCAGCTGCTCGGCGACGACGACGCCTACTACCGCGGCGAGTACGCCGCCCCGGCGCCCGGAGGTGGCGGCCAGTGACCGCCTTCTGGGTGCTCGCGCCGATCATGGTGCTGGCGGCGCTCGGCATCCTGTTCGTCCGCAAGGCCGTGCACGCGGCGCTGCTGCTGGCCGTGGTGATGATCAGCCTGGCGGTGCTGTACGCCGTGCTGGAGGCGCCCTTCCTGTTCGCGGTGCAGATCATCGTCTACACCGGCGCGATCCTGATGCTCTTCCTCTTCGTGCTGATGCTCGTCGGCGTCGACGCCTCCGACTCGGTGGTGGAGACGATCAAGGGCCAGCGCGCGCTCGCCTGGCTGATCGGCCTGGCCTTCGTGGTGGTCATGGTCGTCGGGCTCACCCAGCTGACCTTCGGCACGGCCGTCGGGCTCGACGACGCGAACAAGGGCGGGAACGTCCAGGCGCTCGCCAACCTGCTGTTCTCCCGCTACGTGTTCATCTTCGAGGCGACCAGCGCGCTGCTGATCACCGCGGCGGTCGGCGCGATGGTGCTGGCCCACCGCGAGCGGCTCACCCCGCGTCGTACGCAGGCCGACATCGCGGCCGACCGCGTCCGGGCGTACGCCGAGAGCGGCGCCCACCTCGGACCGCTGCCTCCGCCGGGTGTCTACGCCCGCCACAACGCGGTCGACACCCCGGCCCTGCTGCCCGACGGCAGCCCGGCCCCGGCGTCGGTCTCCCGGGTGCTCGCCGCGCGCGGCACGATGCAGTCCGCCGGGCTCACCGACATCGAGGCGATCAAGGCACAGCTCGGGGTGCAGCCGGAGCAGAAGCCGGAGACCGGTGGCAAGGACGCCGCCACCGGCTCGAGTGAGGAGAACGAAGCGTGACCGAGTACGTGGTGCTCTCGTCGATCCTCTTCACCATCGGCGCGATCGGGGTGCTGACCCGGCGCAACGCCATCGTGGTGTTCATGTGCGTCGAGCTGATGCTCAACGCCTGCAACCTCGCCTTCGTCGCCTTCGCCCACCAGCACGGCAACCTCGACGGGCAGGTGGCCGCCTTCTTCGTGATGGTGGTCGCCGCGGCCGAGGTCGTGGTCGGGCTGGCGATCATCATGACGATCTTCCGGACCCGGCGCTCGGCCTCGGTCGACGACGCCAGCCTGCTGAAGTTCTGAGGACGGGACCGATGAACGCACTCTCCGCACTGACGCTCGCCGCGAGCGAGTCCGAGGCCCACATCCCCGTGGTCGCGCCGACCGAGGCCGACGGCGTCTTCAGCCTGCTGTGGCTGATCATCGCGCTGCCGCTGCTCGGCGCCACGGTCCTGCTGCTGCTCGGCAACAGCCGCACCAAGGCCTACGGTCACTGGATCGGGCTCGCGACGATCACCGGCTCGTTCCTGCTCAGCCTGGTCTCCTTCTTCACCCTGCTGGGACGGGACGAGTCGGAGCGCCAGGTCGCGAAGCACCTGTGGACCTGGATCGAGGCGGGCCGTCTCGACGTCGGCCTGGACCTGCTCTACGACCCGCTGTCCGCGCTCTTCCTGCTGCTGATCACCGGCGTGGGCGCGCTGATCCACCTCTACTCCGTCGGCTACATGGAGCACGACCCGCGGCGCTCCCGGTTCTTCGCCTACCTGAACCTGTTCGTGGCCGCGATGCTCATGCTGATCCTCTCGGAGAACTACGTGGGCCTGTTCCTGGGCTGGGAGGGCGTCGGCCTGGCGTCGTACCTGCTCATCGGGTTCTGGCAGCACAAGCCGTCGGCGGCCGCCGCGGCCAAGAAGGCCTTCGTCATCAACCGGGTCGGTGACATGGGCCTGGGACTGGCGATCTTCCTGATGTTCGCGACGTTCGGCACGACCAGCTTCAGCGGCGTCAGCGCGCTTTCCGGCGGCGCGAGCGAGACCACGCTGAACTGGATCGGGGTGCTGCTGCTCGTGGGCGCCTGCGGCAAGTCCGCCCAGGTCCCGCTCCAGGCCTGGCTCCTGGACGCGATGGAGGGCCCGACCCCGGTCTCCGCGCTGATCCACGCGGCCACCATGGTGACCGCCGGCGTCTACCTCGTGACCCGGTCGAACTTCATCTTCGAGCTCGCGCCCGCCGCGCAGACCGCGGTCGTCATCGTCGCCACGGTGACCCTGCTGTGGGGCGCGATCATCGGTTGTGCCAAGGACGACATCAAGAAGGGTCTGGCCGGCTCCACGATGAGCCAGATCGGCTACATGATGCTCGGTGCCGGCCTCGGCGTCGCGGGCTACGCGTTCGCGATCTTCCACCTGCTCACGCACGGCTTCTTCAAGGCGAACATGTTCCTCGGCGCCGGCTCGGTCATGCACGCCATGGACGACGACGTCGACATGCGCCACTACGGCGCGCTCAACAAGGCACTGCCCATCACCTTCGCCACCTTCGCGCTGGGCTTCCTCGCGATCATCGGCGTCCCGCCCTTCGCCGGCTTCTGGTCGAAGGACAAGATCATCGAGACCGCACTGGTCGAGAACCCGGTGGTCGGCATCTGCGCCCTGCTCGGCGCGGGCATCACCGGCTTCTACATGACCCGGATGATGCTGCTGACCTTCTTCACCCAGAAGCGCTGGGAGAAGGGGGTGCACCCGCACGAGAGCCCGAAGGTGATGACCATCCCGCTCATCGTGCTGGCCGCTCTCTCCGCGCTGGGCGGGCTGATGCTCGCCGGCAACTGGATCGTCGACTGGCTCAGCCCGGTCGTCGGCCACGCCGAGCACCACGAGCCGCCGATCCCGGTCATCGTGATCACGCTGATCACCATCGCGGTCGTCGCCGCCGGCGTCGCGCTGGCGTGGTTCCTCGTCGGCAAGCAGGACGTCCCGCGCGAGGCGCCGGCCGACGTCTCGTTCGCGACGCGTGCCGCCCGGGCCGACCTCTACGGCGACGCGATCAACGACACCCTCGTGGTGACCCCGGGCCTGGCGACCGTCCGTGGCTCCGTCGGCGCCGACCGCACGCTCGTGGACGGCCTGTTCACCGGAGGGGCGACGATCGTCGCCGGCACCGGCGAGCTGCTGCGCCGCCTGCAGAACGGCTACGTGCGCTCCTACGCGCTCGGCATCCTCGGCGGTGCCGTGATCCTCGTCCTGACCCTGGTGGCGGTGAACTGATGCTGAGTGTGCTCGTCTGGCTGCCGATCGTCGGCGCCCTCGTCGTGGCCTTCGCGCCGCGCGCACTGAGCAAGGCCATCGGGCTCGGTGTCGCCCTGGTGACGCTGGTCCTCGGCATCGTCGCCGCACTCCAGTACGACGTCGACGGCGGCCGCCAGCTCGTCGAGGAGGTCGAGTGGATCGAGGCCTTCGGGGTGCACTACGCGCTCGGCCTCGACGGTCTCGGCCTGCTCATGGTGCTGCTCACCGTGCTGCTCGTCCCGCTCGTGCTGGGCGCGGAGTGGTTCAAGGCCGACGACCCGGACGGCGGCGGTGCGCGCTCCTTCGTCGCGTGGACCCTGGCCCTGGAGGGCCTGTCCCTGGCGGTCTTCTGCGCGACCGACGTCTTCCTGTTCTACGTCGTCTTCGAGGCCACGCTCATCCCGGCGTACTTCCTGGTCGGCGGCTTCGGCCGGTCCGGGCGCGGCGCCGCGGCGCTGAAGTTCCTGATGTTCCAGCTCGCGGGCGGGCTCATCCTGCTGGCGTCGGTGATCGGGCTCTACGTCGTCTCGGCCCAGCAGGGCGAGCCGTCGTACCTGCTCTCGGACCTGGAGAAGCTCGACATCGGCACCGAGGCCGGCCGCTGGTTGTTCTTCGGCTTCTTCATCGCCTTCGCGATCAAGGCGCCGCTGTTCCCGGTGCACACCTGGCTGGCCGACACCACCGAGAAGGCCACGCCCGGCACCGGCGTGCTGCTGGTCTGCATCCTCGACAAGATCGGCACCTTCGGGATGCTGCGCTTCTGCCTCGGCATCTTCCCGGAGGCCTCGCAGTGGGCGACCCCGCTGGTCATCACGCTGGCGCTGATCTCCGTCGTCTACGGCGCGCTGCTCGCGATCGGCCAGGACGACGTCTTCCGCCTGATCGGCCTCACCTCGCTGAGCCACTTCGGCCTCATCACGCTCGGCATCTTCACGATGAGCACCCAGGGCGCGTCCGGCTCGATCCTCTACATGGTCAACCACGGCCTCGGGACCGCCGCGCTCTTCCTCGTCGCGGGCTACCTCTACGAGCGTCGCGGCACTTCGCTCATCAGCGAGATGGGCGGCATCGAGAAGGTCGCCCCGGTGCTGGCCGGGCTCTTCCTGGTCGCCGGGCTCGCCACCCTCGGCCTGCCGGGCCTCTCGCCCTTCGTGAGCGAGTTCCTGGTGCTGCTGGCGGCCTTCGGCTACGCCTGGTACGTCGGCGCGATCGCCATCACCGCGGTGGTGCTGGCCGCGATCTACGTGCTGTGGATGTACCAGCGCACCATGACCGGCCCGACCCCGCCGGAGGTCGAGCCCACCCGGGACCTCGGCCTGCGTGAGATCGCGGCGGTCGCACCGCTGGTCGCCGCGCTGGTGTTCTTCGGCTTCTACCCCGCACCCCTGCTCGACGCCGCGAACCCCACGGTGGGTGACCTGCTCGAGCACGTCGGCGTGCACGACGATCCGCCGACGGTCGACCCGACGACGGTGGAGCACGACGTGGAGGAGGCGCACTGATGGAGTTCATCAAGCCCGAGCTCGAGTACGCCGAGCTGCTGCCGCTCCTCATCGTCCTCGGCGGTGCCTGCGTCGGCGTCCTGCTCGAGGCGGTCCTGCCGCGCGCGGTGCGTCGCGTCCCGCAGGTCGCGCTGAGCCTCGCCGTGCTCGTCGCCGCCCTCGTCGCGACCGTGCTCGTCGGCACCGGCCTCGACGACCGCACCGGCCTCGCCGGTGCCGACGGCAAGGGCGTCGTCGGCGCGATGGGCTCGGTCGTCGTGGACGGCCCGACGGTCTACCTGTGGGGCCTGCTGCTCGTCTTCGCGATCGGTGGGGTCGCGCTCTTCGCCGAGCGCCGCCTGGAGGGCGGGGTCTCGGCGTTCACCGGCCAGGCGGCCGCGCTGCCCGGCACCGACACCGAGCGGGACGCCTCCACCCGCGGCCTGGAGCACACCGAGGTCTACCCGCTGCTCCTCTTCGCCGTCGGCGGCATGCTGCTGTTCCCGGCCTCCGGGGACCTGCTGACGATGTTCGTCGCGCTCGAGGTCCTCTCCCTGCCGCTGTACCTGCTCTGCGGACTCGCCCGCCGGCGCCGCCTGCTGAGCCAGGAGGCGGCGATGAAGTACTTCCTGCTCGGCGCCTTCGCCTCCGGCTTCTTCCTCTACGGCGCCGCGCTGGTCTACGGCTACGCCGGCTCGGTCACCTTCGCCGGCATCAACGAGGCGGTCCGCGCGGGCGGTGCCAACCACGGCCTCCTGCTCGCCGGCATCGGCCTGCTCGCCGTCGGCCTGCTCTTCAAGGTCGGCGCCGCGCCGTTCCAGGCCTGGACCCCCGACGTCTACCAGGGCGCGCCCACCGCGGTCACGGCGTTCATGGCGGCCGGCACGAAGGTCGCCGCCTTCGGTGCCCTGCTGCGCCTGCTGTACGTCGCGTTCGGCGGCGAGCGCTGGAGCTGGGTGCCGATGCTGTGGGTCGTCGCGATCGCGTCGATGGTCCTGGGCGCGGCCCTGGCCGTCGTACAGAACGACGTGAAGCGGATGCTGGCCTACTCCTCGGTGGCCCACACCGGCTTCCTGCTCGTCGGCGTGCTCGGCGTGCAGAGCGCGGGGGACCTGGCCGAGGGTCAGTACAGCTCGCTGGAGGGCGTGCTCTTCTACCTCACCACCTACGGCTTCGCGATGATCGGCTCCTTCGCCATCGTCACCCTGGTGCGCGACGCCGGTGGCGAGGCGACCAACTACGACCGGTGGGCCGGGCTGGGCCGCCGCTCGCCCCTGGTGGCCGGCGCGTTCGCCTTCTTCCTGCTCTCGATGGCGGGGATCCCCCTCACGGCGGGCTTCATCGGCAAGTGGGCGGTCTTCACCTCCGCGATGTCCGCGGGTGCCTGGCCGATCGTGCTCGTCGCGATCGCGTCGAGCATCGTGGCGATCACCTTCTACGTGCGCCACATCCGGCTGATGTTCTTCACCGAGGACCACCCCGACGGTGTCGCCGCCGTCGCCCGGCCCTCGGTGCTGACCTCGGCCACGGTCGTGGTGTGCCTCGCGGCCACGCTCCTGCTGGGCGTCGTCCCGGGGCCGGTTCTCGATCTGGTGACCAGTACGGGAGACTTCATCAGGTGACCCCTGCTGACCGTCCGGCCGAGCTCGCCCTCCCGATCGACGACACCGCGCTCGCGGACCGCCTGCGCGCCCGGATGGCCACCGTCGAGGAGGCGCTCTACGTCCACGCGTCCAGCCGGGCGCCGTACGTCACCGAGGCGGCCCGGCACCTGCTCGCCGCCGGCGGCAAGCGCTTCCGCCCGCTGCTGGTGCTGCTGGCCGCCGAGGCCGGCCCGCGTCCGGACGCGCCGGAGGTGCTGACCGCCGCGAGCGTCGTGGAGATCACCCACGTGGGCTCGCTCTACCACGACGACGTGATGGACGAGGCCGCCCTGCGCCGCGGCGAGGACTCCGCCAACGCCCGCTACGACAACCTGGTCGCGATCCTCACCGGCGACTGGCTGTTCGCGAAGTCCTCCGAGCTCACCGCCCAGCTCGGCCCCGAGGCGGTGCGGATCCAGGCCGCGACCTTCACCCGTCTCGTCGAGGGCCAGATCCTGGAAACCGTGAAGCCCGGCCCCGACGAGGACGCGCTCGCGCACTACCTCGAGGTCGTCGCCGGCAAGACCGGCTCCCTCATCGCCACCTCCGCCCACTACGGCGCCCTCTTCGCCGGCGCCGCGCCCGAGGTCGTCGAGGCACTGACGGCGTACGGCGAGCTGGTCGGCACCGCGTTCCAGCTCTCCGACGACATCCTCGACATCGCCTCCGAGACCGAGGAGTCGGGCAAGACGCCGGGCACCGACCTGAAGGAGGGCGTCCCGACCCTCCCGGTGCTGATGGCGCGTGCCTCCACCGACCCCGCCGACGCCCGCCTGCTGGAGCTGCTCGACCCCGAGCGGACCGACCTCGCGGCCGACGCCGCCCTGCACGCCGAGGCGCTCGACCTGCTCCGCAAGCACCCCGCCCTCGCCGAGGCGCGGGCCTACGTCGTCGCGCGGGCCCAGGAGGCCAAGGAGCTGCTGCGGGTGCTGCCCGAGGGCTCCGTGCGCTCCGCGCTGGAGGACTTCGCGGACGTGGTCGCGGTCCGCTCGGCCTGAGGGACCGCGGCGCCCCGGTGGGGTCGTGTGCCTCGACGAGCCCTGGGTGATAGGCCCGCTGATCGGCCCCGCCTTCCAACCCCTCGGCCGTTCCGTTTCGGACACCCCTCGTGAAACTGCACCAAACCGATTAACTTTGATGTCATGACCGCGATGACCACCAACCAGGACCTCGACCCGGTCGCCCTGCGCCAGGCGTTCGGAGTGTTCCCGACCGGGGTGGTCGCCCTCGCCGCCGACGTGGACGGCGTGCCCGTCGGTCTCGCCGCCAGCTCGTTCACCTCGGTCAGCCTCGACCCGCCGCTCGTGTCCGTCTCGGTCGCCCGGACCTCGAAGACCTGGCCGGACCTGCGCCGCGCCCGCCACTTCGGCGTCACGGTGCTGGCCGACCACCACGGGGCCGTGTGCCGTCAGCTCTCCGGTCCGGTCGCCGAGCGCTTCGCCGACGTCGCCCTCTCGGTGAGCGAGGACGGAGCGGTCACCCTCGACGAGGGCCTGGTCCGCTTCGACTGCACGCTCTACCGCGAGGTCGAGGCCGGCGACCACATCATCGTCCTGCTCCAGGTGCACGCCGTCGACACCGGCACCGAGGACGACGCGGGGCACCCGCTCGTCTTCCACCGCAGCGGCTTCGGCCGCCTGGAGCGCAGCGCCTAGTCGGCGTACCCCCCGATCGCCTCGTGCGGCAGGGACGTGCACCCCGTCGCTGCCGCACGAGGCCTCTGCCCGCGCTCAGGCGGCGGACGTCTCCGCGACCAGGGCGAGGGTACGACGCCGGTGCCGCAGCGCCTCCACGATGAAGACCGCGAGAGCCAGCCAGACGAGCGCGAAGCCCACCCAGCGCCCGGGCGGCATGTGCTCCCCGAGCACGGTGATGCCGAGCAGGAACTGCAGGACCGGTGCGAGGTACTGCAGCAGCCCCAGCGTCGTCATCGAGACCCGGGTGGCGGCGGCGCCGAAGAACAGCAGCGGTACGGCGGTGACCACCCCGCTCGCGACGAGCAGGGCCACGTGCCCCGCGCCCTCGCCGGTGAAGTGGGAGCGACCGGCGGCCCCGAGCCAGACGAGGTAGCCCAGCGCGAAGGGTGCGATCACCGCCGTCTCGAACGCCAGGCTCTCGATCGCGCCCACGCCGGCGGACTTCTTCGCCAGCCCGTAGGTCCCGAACGAGAACGCCAGGACCAGCGCCACCACCGGCGGCCGCCCGTAGTCGAGGGTGAGCACGACGACCGCCACGAAGCCGATCGCCAGCGCCCACCACTGCAGCGGGCGCAGCCGCTCGCCGAGGACGAGCACGCCCATGAGCACCGTGACGAGCGGGTTGATGAAGTAGCCCAGCGAGGTCTCCACCACGCGGTCGTTGTTGACCCCGTAGATGTAGGTGCCCCAGTTGGAGGTGATGGTGACGGCCGCGACGACGAGCAGCAGCGTCGTCCGACGGTCGCTCAGCAGGGCGCGCAGCGCCGGGCCGCGGCGCAGCACGGCGACGAGCAGGCCCATCACGACCAGGGACCAGACCATCCGGTGCGCCAGGATCTCCACCGGCCCGCTCGGCTCGAGCAGCGGCCAGTAGAGCGGGAAGGCGCCCCAGATCAGGTACGCGGCGACCCCGAGAAGAAGGCCGCGCCTGCCGTCAGCCATGCATGGTCAGTCGATCGTCCAGGTGTCGCCGGCGTTGATGAGGGCGGTCAGGCGGTCCTCGGCGCTGCCGGAGACCTTCGCGGCGGCGTCGGCGACCTGGGCGCGGGCCTGGTCGTCGTACGTCGGCCGGTCGACCTGGCGGAAGATGCCGATCGGGCTGCGGTTGAGGTAGCCCGCGTCGGTCAGCCGCGAGATCGCGAAGGCGGTGGACGGGTCAGGGTTCGCGGCGTCGTGCACGATGATCTGCTCGGCCGGGACGGACGCGGTGTCGACGACCTCGACGCCCCCGCCGGTGCCGCGGACCAGCGCGCGGTCGCCCAGGCCGGTCGCCTCGTCCTGGGTGCCGAAGGTGATCGGCCGGCCGTGGACGAGGGGGATGAGGGCGTGGGTGTTGTCGCGGTCCTTGATCGCGTCGAACGCACCGTCGTTGAAGATCGGGCAGTTCTGGTAGATCTCCACCAGGCTGGTGCCGCGGTGCGCCGCGGCCGCCGCGAGGACGCCGGTGAGGTGCTTGCGGTCGGAGTCGATGGTGCGCGCCACGAAGGACGCCTCGGCGCCGAGGGCGAGCGAGACCGGGTTGAACGGGTGGTCCAGGGAGCCCACCGGGGTGGACTTGGTGACCTTGCCGACCTCGGAGGTGGGGGAGTACTGACCCTTGGTGAGGCCATAGATCCGGTTGTTGAAGAGCAGGATCGTCATGTTCACGTTGCGGCGCAGCGCGTGGATGAGGTGGTTGCCGCCGATGGACAGCGCGTCACCGTCGCCGGTGACGACCCAGACCGAGAGGTCCTCGCGGGCCGTGGCGATGCCCGTCGCGATGGACGGCGCGCGGCCGTGGATCGAGTGCATGCCGTAGGTGTCGAGGTAGTACGGGAAGCGCGAGGAGCACCCGATGCCGGAGACGAAGACGATGTTCTCGCGGCGCAGGCCCAGGTCGGGCAGGAAGGACTGGACGGCCTTGAGGACGGCGTAGTCACCGCAACCGGGGCACCAGCGCACCTCCTGGTCGCTGGAGAACTCCTTGGCGGTCTGCGTCTGACCCTCGTCCAGCGAGGGCACCAGCTCGGTGCCGGAGCGCAGGGACGGGGTGCCGAGGTCGATGCTGGTCACTTGATCGGTGCCTCTTCGTGGTCGGCGGGGGGATTGAGTCCGTGCTCGCCCAGGTCGACGTCGCGGCCCTCGGCCTGACCCACGAGGGCACCGACGGCCTCCGCGAGCTCGGCGGCCTTGAGCGGCAGCCCGTAGACGTGGTTGTAGCCGATGGCGTCGACGAGGTACTCCGCGCGCAGCATCTTGGAGAGCTGGCCGCGGTTCATCTCGGGGACGAGGACCTTGTCGTAGCGGCGCAGGATCTCGCCGAGGTCGTTGGGGAACGGGTTGAGGTGGCGCAGGTGCGCCTGGGCGACGTTGTAGCCCGCCCGTCGTACCCGACGGCAGGCGGCGCCGATCGGGCCGTACGTCGAGCCCCACCCGATCACGAGGACCTTGGCCGCGCCCGAGGGGTCGTCCACCTCCAGCGGCGGCAGGGAGTTGGCGATGCGCTGCACCTTCTCCTGGCGGATCCGGACCATCCGGTCGTGGTTGGCCGGGTCGTAGGAGATGTTGCCGTGCCCCTCGCCCTTCTCCAGCCCGCCGATGCGGTGCTCGAGGCCGGCGGTGCCGGGGACGGCCCAGGGCCGGGCCAGGGTCTCCTCGTCGCGCAGGTAGGGCCAGAAGTCCTTGCCCCCGCCCGAGGACTCGGGGAGGTCGTGGTTGGGCTCGGTGGCGAAGTCCGCCTCGATGACGGGCAGGTCCTCGACCGCCGGGATCGCCCACGGCTCGGAGCCGTTGGCGAGGTAGCCGTCGGAGAGCAGGAAGACGGGGGTGCGGTAGGTGATCGCGATCCGCGCGGCCTCGACCGCGGCGGCGAAGCAGTCGCCGGGGGACTGGGGGGCGACGATCGGGACCGGCGCCTCGCCGTTGCGGCCGTACATCGCCTGCAGCAGGTCGGCCTGCTCGGTCTTGGTCGGCAGGCCGGTCGACGGTCCGCCGCGCTGGACGTTGACGACGAGCAGGGGCAGCTCGGTCATCACGGCCAGGCCGATGGCCTCGGACTTGAGCGCGATGCCGGGCCCGGAGGTGGTGGTGACCCCGAGGTGGCCGGCGAAGGAGGCGCCGATGGCGGCACCGATGCCGGCGATCTCGTCCTCGGCCTGCAGCGTGGTGACGCCGAAGGCCTTGTGCTTGGAGAGCTCGTGGAGGATGTCGGAGGCCGGGGTGATCGGGTAGGAGCCCAGGAAGACCGGCAGCTGCGAGCGCACGCCCGCGGCGACGAGGCCGTACGACAGGGCCAGGTTGCCGGTGATGTTGCGGTAGGTGCCCGCGTTCATCTTGGCCGGCTTGATCTCGTACTGGACCACGAAGGTCTCGGTCGTCTCGCCGTAGTTCCAGCCGGCCTTGAAGGCGGCGATGTTGGCGCCGAGGATGTCGGCGACCTTGGCGAACTTGCGCTCGAGGAAGGCGATCGTCGGCTCGGTCGGGCGGCCGTACATCCACGACAGCAGGCCGAGCGCGAACATGTTCTTGGCGCGGGCGGCGTCCTTGCGGGACAGGCCGAACTCGCGCACCGCCTCGACGGTGATGCCGGTCAGGTCGACGGGCTGCACCTGGAAGCCGGCGAGGATGTCGTCGACCTCGCCGAGCTTGTCGAGCGGGTTGGAGGAGTAGCCCGCCTTGTCGAGGTTGCGCTTGGTGAAGTCGTGGGTGTCGACGATGATCGTCGCGCCCTTCGGCAGGTCGCCGAGGTTGGCCTTGAGCGCGGCGGGGTTCATCGCCACCAGCACGTCGGGGCGGTCGCCGGCGGTGAGGATGTCGTGGTCGGCGAAGTGGATCTGGAACGACGAGACGCCGGGGATCGTGCCCTGCGGGGCGCGGATCTCGGCGGGGAAGTTGGGCAGGGTCACCAGGTCGTTGCCGAAGACCGCGGACTCCTGGGTGAACCGGTCACCGGTCAGCTGCATCCCGTCACCCGAGTCGCCCGCGAACCGGATGATCACCCGGTCCAGCTGCTTGACCTGCTTGGTCTGGCTCACGTTCGGTCCACTTCTCTCAACGACAGGGGCGCTCGCACGTCGTACGGCGACCCGCGGGCTCTGCTGAGTCTACGGCCAAATCTAGAACACGTTCCACATTTGGATGGACACCTGTCCAGTGGCGTGCTCGCCGCGCCGGCCGCGACCTCCCCACGATAGACCGGCTGGTGCATGCGGCCCACCTCACTCCACGTGATGAGCGTCTCGCGCCGTCTCAAAACCCGGTCAAAGTCTATTGACTGTGTACTCTTTAGCCAGGTTCATCCGGACGGCTCCCGAGGCCGCCCGACTGACGAAATGGGTGCTCAACATGAAGCGAATGATGAAGGCCGCTGCCCTGGTGATGACGGGCGCGCTCGCGCTCTCCGCCTGCGCGAGCGCCGACGGTGGCAGTGACAGCGACGGCGACAAGACGATCAACATCGTCGGCTTCGCCGTTCCCGAGGCCGGCAACAAGGCCGCCGCCGTCGAGTTCAACAAGACCGACGCGGGCAAGGGCGTGAAGTTCTCCGGCGCCTACGGCCCCTCCGGCGACCAGAGCCGCAAGGTCGTCGACACCAAGGGCAAGGACACCGACTACGTCGTGTTCTCCCTCGAGCCCGACATGACCCGCCTGGTCGACGCCGGCCTGGTCGACGAGTCCTGGAACCAGGGTGCCAACAAGGGCATCGTGTCCAGCTCCGTCGCCGTCATCGCGACCGAGAAGGGCAACCCCCTCGGCATCAAGGACTGGAGCGACCTCACCCGCCCCGACGTCAAGATCGTCACCCCGGACCCCGCCAGCTCCGGCTCGGCGAAGTGGAACGTGCTCGCGCTCTACACCTACGCGAAGTCCACCGGCGCCACCGAGGCCGAGGCCGACGCCTTCCTCAAGAAGGTCTTCGCGAACGTCTCCACCTGGGCCGCCAGCGGCCGCGAGGCGACCGAGGCGTTCAAGAAGGGCGTGGGCAACGTCCTGCTGACCTACGAGAACGAGGCCATCCTGGCCAAGCAGAACGGTGAGGACCTCGACTACGTCGTCCCGGACCACACCTTCAAGATCGAGAACCCGGGCGCCGTGCTGAAGGACGCCACCCCGGTCGCGACCGACTGGCTCGACTTCATCCTCAGCGACGAGGGCCAGCTCGCCTTCGTGTCCAAGGGCTTCCGCCCGGTGACCGACGTCGACATCTCCGGCGTCGAGGTGCAGGGTGCCAACGACCCGGCCGACCCGTTCCCGGCCGTCAAGGACCTCAGCACCGCGGCCGACCTCGGCGGCTGGAGCGCGATCAACAAGGAGTGGTTCGGCAAGGACGGCGAGAAGCTCCGCTTCGACAAGCTGTACGCCGAAGCTACGAAGCAGTGACCGACACGCTCGTGTCGTCCCCAGGGCCGGTTCCGACAGGGAGCCGGCCCTCGGGTCGTGTCAAGGCGAGTGCCGGACGCTTCCCGCTGACCCCCGCCTCCGGCCTCGGCCTGGGGGTGGCGCTGGTGTGGTTCAGCGTCCTGGTGCTGCTGCCGCTCGCGGCGGTCGTGGGTGCGGCCGCCGCCGGCGGCTGGGGCTCCTTCTGGGGCACGCTCACCGACGCGCAGACCTTCGCCGCGCTGCGGCTCACCGTGGTCGAGGCGCTCCTGGTGACGGTGGTCAACGCCGTGTTCGGCACCGTCATCGCCTGGGTGCTGGTCCGCGACCAGTTCTTCGGCAAGCGGATCCTGGACGTCGTCATCGACATCCCGTTCGCGCTGCCGACGATCGTCGCCGGCCTCGTCCTGCTCAGCCTGTGGGGGCCGGACAGCCCGGTCGGGGTCAACATCGTCAACACCCGGCAGGGCATCTTCCTGGCTCTGCTCTTCGTGACCCTGCCGTTCGTCGTACGGACCGTCCAGCCCGTCCTCCTCGAGCTCGACGCGGACGTCGAGGAGGCGGCCGCATCGCTGGGGGCCTCGCGCTTCACGACCTTCCGCCGGATCATCCTGCCGAGCCTGGTGCCGGCGATCGCGGCGGGCTCCTCGCTCGGCTTCGCGCGGGCGATCAGCGAGTTCGGGTCGCTGGTGCTGATCTCGGGCAACACGCCGTACCAGACCGAGGTGGCGTCGCTGAAGATCCTGAAGTTCCTCGAGGGCGACAACCAGGACGGGGCGGCCGCGGTCGCCGTGCTCCTGCTGATCGTGGCCGTGGTGACGATCGTGGCGCTCGACGTGATCTCCCGACGGGTGGCCCGCCGTGGCTGACACTCGACAGATCCGGTCGCGGCGCGGGCCGGTGGCCTACCTGCTGCGCACCTTCGTCATCGTCTACCTCGCCGCGCTGGTCATCTGGCCGCTCTACGAGGTCGGCAAGCAGACCTTCGCCCCCGCCAAGGCCGGTGCGGAGGGTGGCTTCTCGGCGTTCTTCGAGCGGCTGAGCGACCCGTCGGTGACCTATGCGTTCAACCTCACCGGGACGGTGGCGTTCTGGGCGGTCGTGATCAACACCGTCTTCGGTGTCGGCATCTCGCTGCTCATCGTGCGCTACCACTTCCCCGGCCGGCGGATCCTCTCGGTGCTCATCGACCTGCCGATGTCGGTCTCCCCGGTCGTGGTCGGTCTCGCGCTGGTGCTGGCCTACAGCACCGGCAAGGGCTGGTTCGGCGAGGCGCTGGCGTCGGTCGGCTTCTACGTCATCGGTACGACGCCCGGTCTCATCATGGCGACCGCCTTCGTCAGCCTGCCGCTGGTGATCCGCGAGATCGTGCCCGTGCTGGAGGAGATCGGCACCGACGCCGAGATGGCCGCCAGCAGCCTCGGCGCCAACGGCTGGCAGACCTTCCGCCGGGTCACCCTGCCCAGCATCAAGTGGGCCGTGATCTACGGCGTCGTGCTGAGCATGGCCCGCTCGCTCGGCGAGTTCGGCGCGGTGAAGATCGTCAGCCCCGGCGCCGAGTTCCGCGGCGAGACCGCCACCCTCCTCATCCAGAACCGCTACACCAACTACCAGGAGCCCACGGCGTACGCCGCCGCCTTCGTGCTCGTGCTCGCCTCCGTGCTGGCCCTGGTCGTCGTGTCGCTCATCCGCAAGGAAGACCACTCATGAGCATCGAAGTAAGGGGCGTCAACAAGTCGTACGGCGACTTCGTGGCGCTGCAGGACATCGACGTCTCGCTCCCGACCGGCCAGCTGACCGCACTCCTCGGGCCGTCGGGTGGCGGCAAGTCCACCCTGCTGCGCATCATCGCGGGCCTGGAGTCCGCCGACAGCGGCTCGGTGGAGATCGAGGGCGTGGACGCCACCCGACTGCCTCCGCAGAAGCGCAACGTCGGCTTCGTGTTCCAGCACTACGCCGTCTTCAAGCACATGACGGTCGCTAAGAACGTCGCCTTCGGCCTGGAGATCCGCAAGCGGCCCAAGGCCGAGGTCAAGGCGAAGGTCGCCGAGCTCCTCGAGCTCGTGCACCTGTCGCAGTTCGCCCACCGGCTGCCCTCGCAGCTCTCCGGTGGTCAGCGCCAGCGTCTCGCGCTGGCCCGCGCGCTCGCCGTGGAGCCCTCGGTGCTGCTGCTCGACGAGCCCTTCGGCGCCCTCGACGCGAAGGTCCGCAAGGAGCTGCGCGACTGGTTGCGCCGCCTGCACGACGAGGTCCACGTGACCACGGTCTTCGTGACCCACGACCAGGAGGAGGCCCTCGAGGTCGCCGACGAGATCGTGGTCATCAACGAGGGCCGCATCGAGCAGATCGGCACCCCCGACCAGCTGTACGACGAGCCGGCCAACGAGTTCGTCATGGGCTTCCTCGGCGAGGTCACCCAGCTCGGCGACATCCGGCTGCGTCCGCACGACATCGAGCTCTCCACCACCCCCGGCGCGCCCGGCGAGGTGGCGGGGGTCGTCACCCGCGCGCTGCGCGTCGGCTTCGAGGTGCGCTTCACCGTCGACGTCGAGGGCCAGGCCTCCCCGGCCCTCGTGGTGCTCTCGCGCACCCACGCCCGCGCGCTCGACCTCGACACCGGCACCCGCGTCTGGCTGCGGCCGACCACCGGCGCCACGTCGATCCCGGCCATCGGGGTCGCGACGCCCTGAGTGGCGTGACGCCTCATGTAACTCCGTGTTCGGGCCACTACCCGGGTGCTGTGACCGGTCAGGACTCCCCGGTAGATGCACGAACACGGAGTTACATGAGCGGTGGCCGCCGCCCCGCCCCCTAGGCTGGGCCCGTGAGCTACCTCCGGGCGACCCGCGTGCTGTGCTGGTTGCTCGGGATCTCGGTTGTCGTCTCGGTCGTCCACTACGTCGACAACTACGTCAACTACGACGACTTCCCGGTCCCCGCGGCCGACGCCACGATCCCGGCGCCCTCGGCCACGCTGGTCGCGGTCGGCTGGTTCGTGTTCACCGCGCTCGGCGGGATCGGGCTGCTGCTGTGGTTCCGGCGCCACATCACCACGGCGGCGATCTTCCTGACCGGCTACTCGGTGTCGGGCCTGGTCGGCATCGCCCACTACACCGTGCCCGGCGCGACCGACATGGTCTGGTGGCGCCAGGCGCACGTGGTCACCGACATCGTGTGCGGAGCCGCGGTGCTGGGCTTCTCGCTGTGGGCGGCCCGCAACTCCAACCACCTCATCCCGCCGGCGGCGAAGGGCTTTCAGCCCGAGCCCTGAGCCCCTCCGCGTGCCGTCGGAAGCCGTCCGCCACCCGGCCCGGACCGGCCAGGCGCACCAGCGGGCCGCGGAACTCCTCGACCGTCTCGTACGACGTCGGGCCGCCCGGGTGCTGCGTGAGCCGTTGGTGGCGCACCCCCCGGACCAGGCCGAGGCGGGCGGGCAGGCCTTCGTAGACGTAGGACATCAGCGCGGTCGTCGTACCGGTCGCGGGGTCGGTGGTGGGCGGGTCGAGGGCGGTGATCCGCTCGGGGGAGCGGGTGCGCCCGCCGTTCGCCCAGACCACGTGCAGCACGATCGGGTTGCCGACGGCCGGGGGCTGGGCGGTGACCGCGCGCTCGACGAAGGGGTTCCACTCGGCGTACCGCTCCGTGTCGAGCATGATCGCCCAGACCTGCTCGATCGGCGCGTCGATCTCGATCGCGGCTGCGGGGTTCATGGCCGCATGATGCCGGAGTGTCAGCCGGCGCGCTGGGCGTAGGTGTTGGCGAGGCCGGCGATGTCGGCGACGTAGGCGTCGGAGTGGTTGAAGCTGAACACCGCGCGTCGCCACGCCTCGGCGCTGGACAGGTCCCCGCTGTGGCACAGGTAGCGCCCGGCCGCGAGGGCCGCGTCGTCGACCTGGTTGGGGTCGGCCACGCCGTCCCCGTTGCCGTCGGCCGCCCAGGTGGCCCAGGTCGAGGGGATGAACTGCAGCGGGCCGACCGCCCGGTCCCACTGGGTGTCGCCGTCCATGCTGCCGCCGTCGGTGTCGCGCACCGCCCCGAACGCTCCGCCGTCGAGCGCCGGCCCGCGGATCGCCGGCACCGCCAGCCCGTCCTCGCCGAGCACCGACCCGTGGACGGAGCCGTGCTGCGACTCGACCCCGCCGAGCGCGGCGATGGTGTTCCAGGCGACCTTGCAGGCCGGCTGCTCCTCGGCGATGCGCAGGTGCGCCCGGGCGTACGCCGCCAGCGCGCGCACCGGGATCCCGGTCCGGCCGGAGGTGGTGGCGAGCCAGGCGTCGTCGGGTCGGTAGGGGTCGACGGCCGGCGCCCGCGGGGCGCTGCTCACGGTGGCCTCCGCGGTCGGCACGGCGGCGCCCTCCGGCAGGGTCGCCTGCGGGCGCGCGGTCTCCTGGCCGGCGTACGCGACGGCGACGGCCACGCCGGCCAGCAGCGCGACGCCCGCGACCACCACGGCCAGCGCGGTGGCGAACGCGCGGTCGACCTTCACGTCAGCTCAGCGGTAGTTGGTGAACTGCACCGCGAACTCGTAGTCCTGTGCCTTCACCAGTGCCTGCACGGCCTGCAGGTCGTCGCGCTTCTTCGAGGAGACCCGCAGCTCGTCGCCCTGGATCTGCGCCTTGACGCCCTTGGGGCCCTCGTCGCGGATCAGCTTCGAGATCTTCTTGGCGTCCTCGGAGGAGATCCCCTCCTTGAGGGTGACGTCGATCTTGGAGACCTGGCCGGACTGGCGCGGCTCGGAGGCGTCGAGGATCTTCAGGGACTGGTTTCGCTTGATCAGCTTGTCCTGGAAGACGCTGAGCACGGCGCTCGCGCGGTCGTCGGCCGAGGCGCTGATCTCGATCGCCTGCTCGCCCTTCCACTCGATGCTCGCACCGGTGCCCTTGAAGTCGAAGCGGGTGGAGATCTCGCGCGCGGTCTGCCCGAGGGCGTTGTCGACCTCCTGGCGGTCGAGCTTGCTGACGATGTCGAAGGAGGAATCGGCCATGGTGGTCACCTGCGCGTCGTTGGGGTTTTCTGCCGGACGGTACTGCTGCGCTATTGTTTCGCGTCGTCGCCGACCTTCCAACTCGGAACGTTCCCAGGCAAGGAGCGGGCCGGTGACAATCCCGGCAGATTGCCCGAGCGGCCAAAGGGAGCTGACTGTAAATCAGCCGGCATTGCCTACGTAGGTTCGAATCCTGCATCTGCCACGGGAAACGACGGGCCCGGCTCTCCACGAGAGCCGGGCTCGACGCCTTTTCGGGGGCCGTGGTCTGCTGGCGGCATGGCCCGCGACCTCCTGCACCCGCCCAAGGCCCGTCCCGGCGACAAGATCGCGGTGCTCTCCCCGTCCTTCGCCGCCCCCGGCGTGGCGCCCGCGGTCCACGAGCAGGCGATGGTGCGCCTGGCGGAGGCCACCGGGCTGGTGCCCGTCGAGTACCCCACCACCCGCCGGGTCGGCGCCAGCGCGGCGGACCGGGCGCGGGACCTCGACGCGGCGTTCGGCGACCCGGAGATCCGCGCGGTCCTCGCGACCATCGGCGGCGAGGACCAGATCACGGTCGTCCCCCTGCTGGACCCGGAGCTCGTGCGCGCCGACCCCAAGCCCTTCCTCGGCACCAGCGACAACACCAACCTCCACCAGTGGCTGTGGGACCAGGGCGTGGCGAGCTTCTACGGCGGGTCCACCCAGGTGCACCTCGGGCCCGGGCCGGCGATCGACCCGGAGCACCTCGCCTCGCTGCGGGCGGCGCTGCTGACCGGGGAGCGACTCGAGGTGAGCGACCCGGGGGAGTCCGAGGACGTCGGCAAGGACTGGGACGACCCGCTCGCCCTCACGTCGTACGGCGACCGGGAGCCCACCGAGCCGTGGACCTGGGCCGGGCCGGAGCGGAGCGTGACCGGGCCGACCTGGGGCGGGTGCATCGAGGTGCTGCAGTGGGTGCTCACCGCGGGCCGGTTCCGCGCGGAACCGGCGGCGCTGGACGGTGGTGTGCTGCTGCTGGAGACCTCCGAGGAGCTGTTGCCGGCGCGGGAGGTCGCCTGGATCGTGCGCTCCCTCGGCGAGCGCGGCCTGCTCGCCGCGGTCGACGCCGTGCTGGTGGCCCGACCGCCCGTCAGCGACTTCGTACGACGCCCCGAGCCCGCCGAGCGCGCCCGGCTCCGCGCCGAGCAGCGGGACGCGGTGATCGAGGAGGTGCAGCGCTACCACCCCGACGCGGTGGTCTGCGTGGGCGTCCCGTTCGGGCACACCCGGCCGCAGTGGATCCTGCCGCACGGCGGCCTGGTCACGGTGGACGGTGCGGCGCGGCGGGTGTGGGCGGACTACGCGTAGCGCCCGCGGCGACGCGTGGCGGTGCGGGGGCGGCTCAGGCCGGGTCGTGCGGGCCGCGGCCGAAGCCGTTGCGCTCGCGGGCCTCGCGGGTCCGGGCGTCGAGGTAGTCGATCGAGAGTGCGAGCAGGGTCGCGGCGGCGTTGTCGGAGAGCAGCTCGGGGTTCCACCGCAGCACCCGCCGGGTCGTGATGGGCGTGCCGGCGAGGGGCCGGAAGACCACGGTGTCGGGGTTGCGCGCGTGGTCGAGGCAGATGCTGACGGCGCGACCAGCGGCGACGTAGGGCCAGAACGCGATGAGGTCGACGGCCCCGAACGGCGTGCGGGGCTTGATGCCGGCCGCGGCGAAGGCCCGGTGCAGGGCCGTCAGCGTGCCGTCGGGCTCGCCGGGCGGGAGCAGCCAGGCCTCGCCGCCGAGGTCGGCGAGGTCCACCTCGTCGCGGTCCGCGAGCCGGTGGTCTCCGGCCAGGGCGACGACCGTCCCCTCGAGCGGGATGACCACCTCCTCGCGGAAGCCGGGCGGCACCGGCGCGTCGTACCGCGGGTGGACGGATACGAGCGTGGCGGCGACCTGCCCGGTGACGAGCAGCTCGTGCTGCCGGGCGCTCGAGGCGTCCACGTGGGGGATCACGGTGCGGCCCGGCCAGGCCTGCTCCAGTGCGGGGAGCATGTCCACGGCGACGCTGCTGTAGTTGCAGCCGAAGCGCACCACCTCCGCGTCGGACTGCGCGCGGACCCGGGCGAACAGCTCCTCCAGCCCGGCGCTGATGGAGCGCCAGCCCTCGACGAGGGTGGTGCCCGCCGCGGTCGGCACGGCACCGGAGCGGCACCGGTCGAACAGGACGACGCCGAGCTCGTTCTCGATGCGCCGGATCTGCGCCGTGACGGCCGGTTGCGACGTCCCCAGGGCGCGCGCGGCGGCGCCCATGCTGCGGTGGCGGGACACGGCCTCCACCAGCTCGAGGTGACGTGCCTGGATCCGCATCGGGTCCCCCATCCGAGAAGTTCGAGGTCGATTCACGGGGAGCAGGCAGCACGCGCGGGTGCCGGGCCGAGAAGCGATCCGGTAGGTCAAGCCAAGCACCGTTGCGTGCACGGGGAAAGGGGCGAACGCCGGGAGAATTGTCGGCAAATCCTGTCGCCGCGCACAGGATCGCCGTCCCGGCTCTCGTCGTGCGCCGCCGTCGGGCCATAACGCCCGCGTGATGACCGATTGGGATTGGCGGCGTCTCCCGCCGCGAACAAGGCTGCCGCTGCCGGCAACCATGCCGGCTCTCGGAGAAGGAGCTTCGCGTGTTCAGAACCCCCCTCAGGATCGCCGCGGGCGGAAGTCTGCTGCTCGCCGCCATGGCCGTGGCCCCGGCGACGTCGACGGCGACCCCCGCCCAGGCGCCGACCGCCGCCAAGCCGACCCCCGTCGCGCCGGAGTCCCCGGCGCTGAAGGCGGCCGAGCAGTCCCGCGCCGCCCGGACGGCGAGCGCACTGCGGCTGGCCGGCGGCGAGAAGCTGATCGTCAAGTCCGTCATCGAGGACGCCGACGGCAGCACCCACGTCCGCTACGAGCGCACCTACGACGGCCTGCGGGTCGTCGGTGGCGACCTGATCTCCCACAAGGACGCCCAGGGCACCGTCGAGCAGGTGACCTGGAACGTCCGCAAGGCGGTGAAGCCCGCCTCGATGACGCCGCGGGTCACCAAGCAGGCCGCCCGCAAGGCCGGCCTCACCGCCTCCTCGGCCCGGCAGGAGAAGGCCGCCGTCGGCGAGCTGGTCGTCTTCCAGGCCGCCTCCGGCCCGCGCCTCGCCTACGACGTGGTGACCGAGGGCGTCCTCGCCGACCAGTCGCCGAGCCGCGCGCACGCCTACATCGACGCCCGGACCGGCAAGCTGCTGGGCTCCCAGGAGGACATCAAGAGCGGCACCGGCAACTCCCAGTACTCCGGCCAGGTGAGCGTCGGCACGACCCAGTCGGGTTCGACGTACCAGCTCAAGGACTCCGTCGGGAACTACGTGACGGACCTCAACGGCGCCGCCTGGAACAGCACCAGCACCGGCACCCTCTTCACCGACGCCGACGACGTGTGGGGCAACGGGAGCACGTCCAGCCGCCAGACCGCGGCCGTCGACGCGCAGTACGGCGCCGAGAAGACCTACGACTTCTACGACACCCAGCTCGGCCGCCGCGGCATCTGGAACAACGGCACCGGCGCCCGCAGCCGCGTCCACGTCGGCAACGGCTGGAGCAACGCCAACTGGGACGGCACGCAGATGAACTACGGCGACGGCGCCAACAACGCCAAGCCGCTCACCGAGCTGGACGTCGCGGCGCACGAGATGACCCACGGCGTCACCGAGAACACCGCGAACCTCGACTACGGCAACCCGGACGCCGGGATCTACGTCGAGTCGGGCGGCCTCAACGAGGCGACCTCCGACATCTTCGCGGCCGGCGTGGAGTTCTACGCGAACAACTCCTCCGACCCGGGCGACTACCTCGTCGGCGAGAAGATCGACATCCGCGGCAACGGGACCCCGCTGCGCTACATGGACAAGCCGAGCAAGGACGGCAAGAGCCAGGACTGCTACAACGCGCAGACCGGCAGCATCGACCCGCACTACTCCTCCGGGCCGCTGAACCACTGGTTCTTCCTGGCCTCCGAGGGCTCCGGGGCCAAGACCGTCAACGGGGTGAGCTACGACAGCCCGACCTGCGGCGGCGCCCCGGCGGTCACCGCCATCGGTCGCGACAAGGCGCTCAAGATCTGGTACCGCACGCTGTCGACGTACCTCACCAGCAGCAGCAAGTACGCCAACGCCCGCACCGGCGCGATCAAGGCGGCCAAGGACCTGTACGGCGCCTCGTCCGCCGAGTGCAAGGGTGTCGAGGCCGCGTTCACCGCGATCGCGGTTCCCGCGGGCACCGAGAAGTGCGACGGCGGCACCACCCCGCCGGAGCCGACCGGTGGGGCACTGACCAACGGCGGCTTCGAGTCCGGGCAGACCGGCTGGACCGGCACCTCCGGCCCGATCACCAACGACACCGGCCGTCCTGCGCACTCCGGCTCGTGGAAGCTCTGGCTCGGCGGCAACGGTGCGCCGGCGACGGAGAAGGAGTCGCAGTCGTTCGCGGTGCCCGCGACGGCGACCTCGCCGACGCTGACCTACTGGATCCGGATCGACACCGCCGAGAGCGGTACGACGGCCTACGACACCGCGGCGGTGAAGATCAACGGCACGACGAAGCACTCCTACTCCAACGCCTCCACCCCGAAGGCGACGTGGGTGCAGAAGACGATCGACCTGACGGCCTACAAGGGCACGACGGTGACGCTGGAGCTCTCGGCTGTCGAGGACCAGACCCTGCAGACCAGCTTCGTCATCGACGACGTGGTGACCAGCTTCTGAGCCGACCAGGACCCGGCGCACGGCCCTCGCCCGAGCGAGGGCCGTGCGCCGACGCCCGTCAGTCGGCGAGGTGCTCCCTCGCCGCGGCCGGCGGGTCCCACCCGCCATCGGTACAGCGCGACGAATCCGGTGCCGGCATCGTTCGTGGCGCCGTCCTCCCGGCCCCGGCCCCGGCCCCAGCGTCGGTCAGACGGGGAAGGCCACGACCTCGCCGAGCACGACGACCCCGACCCGGTCGCCGGCTGTCGGCACGGAGTCCGCGGGAGTGCGCGCGGCGACCTGCTCGCCGGAGTCCAGGCGCACCCGGATGGTGGCGTCGTGGCCGAAGAAGCTGACGTCGAGGACCTCACCGGGCGCGCCCTCCGCCCGGATCTGGACCTGCTCGGAGCGGACGGCGAGCTGCACCGGGCCCGACGCACCGGCGCCGCGCACGGGCAGCGGGCCCAGCGGCGAGGTGGCGCGCCCGTCGGGGCCGAGCACACCGGGCAGCAGCGAGGCGTGGCCGATGAACGAGGCGACGCGCGGGTCCGCGGGCTCGAGGTAGACGGTCGCCGGCGCGGCGACCTGGAGGAACTGCCCGCCGGCCATCACCGCGACCTGGTCGGCCAGCGAGAGGGCCTCGCCCTGGTCGTGGGTGACGAGCACCGCTGCCGCGGAGGCCGCCCGCAGCGCCCGGACGACGGCGCGTCCGGTCTCCTCGCGCAGGCCGGCGTCGAGGGAGGAGAACGGCTCGTCGAGCAGCACCAGGCTGGGCCGCGGGGCGAGGGCGCGGGCGAGGGCGACCCGCTGCTGCTGGCCGCCGGAGAGCTGGTGGGGGAAGCGGGTGGCCACCGCGGGGTCGAGCTCGACCATCGCCAACGCCTCCTCGACCACCGGGCCCGCCGAGGACCGGGCGGCGCGCGGCAGCCCGAAGGTGATGTTGCGGGCCACGTCGAGGTGCGGGAAGAGCGCGCCCTCCTGCGGGACGTACCCGATCCCCCGGCGCCGCGCCGGCACGCTGCGCCGCCCCCCGACGACCTCGGTGCCGGCGACGGTGATCGAGCCGGCGGTGGGCTCGACGAAGCCGGCGACGGCGCGCAGCAGGGTGGTCTTGCCGCAGCCGGAGGAGCCGAGGATCGCGGTGACCCCGGTGTCGACCACGAGGTCGATCCCCTGGAGCACGCTCGTGCGGCCGTAGCCCGCGGTCAGCCCGCGGATCTCGAGTGCGGGCATCAGCGGCTCCTGAGGCTCAGCCGGGCGAGCAGCCAGGTCGACGGGACGGAGAGGAGGATGAGGGCGAGGGCGTACGGCGCGGCGGCGCCGTACTCCACCGCGGAGGCGTCGGACCAGAACTTCGTCGCGAGCGTCTCCGTGCCCAGCGGGGCGAGCAGGAGAGTGGCGGTCAGCTCGGTGGAGACGGCGAGGGCGACCAGGGCGGCCGCCGACGCCATCCCTGGTACGACGAGCGGCAGCGTCACCCGGCGGGCGACCTCGGGACCGCTGCACCCCAGGCTGCGTGCCACGTCCTCCAGGCCGGGCGGGACCAGCTCGAAGGTGCCGCGGACGCTGACGACCGCGCGCGGCAGGAAGAGGATGAGGTAGCCGGCCAGGAGCAGGGTGAGGGTCTGGTACAGGTCGGGCACGGCGCGGATCGAGACCGTCACCAGGGCGAGCGCGATGACGATGCCGGGCATCGCGGAGGCGGTGTAGACGCTGCGCTCGACCGTGGTCGTGAGCCACCCGCGGTGACGCACCGCGAGCCACACGACGGGCACGGCGGCCGCCGTCGTGACGAGCCCACCGAGCAGCGCGAGCACCAGGGTGTGTCCGAGCGCACCGGTGAGCTCGGCGGCCTCCAGCCCGGTGGAGGTGCCGCGGACCAGCCAGCGCACCAGGCTGGCGAGCGGCACGCCGAGTGCCCAGACGGCCAGCCCGGCGAGACCGAGCACCACGAACGGGCGGCGCCGCCCCAGCGGGATCCGGACCGCCTCGCGGCTCACGCCGGCACCCACCCGCGCCCGCGGCCGGCGCCCCCGCAGCAGCGCCTCCAGGCCGAGCAGCACCAGGCAGAAGGTGACCAGCACGAGGGCAAGCAGGGTGGCCTCGGGGCCGTTGAAGACGGTGGCGTACTGCTGCAGGAGCGCGGTCGTCAGGGTCGGGTAGTTGAGGAGCTGCAGGGCGCCGTACTCCGCGAGCAGGTGCAGGCCCACCAGCAGCGCACCGCCGAGCACGGCCGGGCTGATCGCCGGGAGGGTGACCCGCCAGAACACCTGCCAGGACGTCTTGCCGAGCGCGGTGGCGACCTCCTCGACGGCCGGGTCGAGGCGGCGCAGGCTGGCCACGGTGGGGAGGTAGACGAGCGGGTAGTACGACAGCGTCACGACCATCACCGCGCCGGGGAAGGACTGCACCGCGTGGGTGAGCGAGACCCAGCCGAAGCCGTTGACGAAGGCAGGTACGGCGAGCGGCGCGCACAGCAGCCCGTGCCACCACCCCCGCCCGCGGACGTCCGTCCGCTCGACGAGCCACGCGCCGGCCACGCCCACCGCGACGCTGGTCAGCGTGCCGACGACCAGCAGCCGGGTGGTGTTCCACAGCAGCTCCCCGATCCGGGGACGCCAGAGGAAGTCACCGGCCGCCCGCGGGCCGAGGTCGGCGGTGCTCACCAGGACGTAGCCCAGCGGCACGAGGGCCAGCGCCGCGATGGCGAGGCCGACGAGCAGGAGGGGGACGGACTTCCTGGTCAGAGGAAACCCACGTCCGTCATGAGGTCGACGACCTTCTTCGAGTCGAGGTCGGAGACGTTGACGGCGGGCGGCTGCAGCTCGCTGAACGGCTTCGTCACACCCTCCAGGGTGACCGCCGGGTTGAGCGGGTACTCCAGCGCGTAGCTGTCGGCCAGGATCTGCTGGCCCTTCTCGCCGACGAGGAACTCCACGAACTTCTCCGCCTCCTCCTTCATGTCGCTGGAGGCGAGGACGCCGGCACCGGAGACGCTGACGAACGCGCCGGGGTCCTGGTCGGTGAAGTAGTACTGGGCGGAGTGGTCGCTGACGTCGCCGTTCTCCTTGTGGTCGCGCTCCCAGTAGTAGTGGTAGACGATGCCGACCTCGACCTCGCCGGAGTTGACGGCCTCGAGCACGAGGTTGTTGCCGTCGTACACCTTGCCGTTGGCCTTGATCCCCTCCAGCCACGCCCGGGTGGCCGCCTCGCCCTCGAGGTCGAGGACCGCGGCGACGATGGCCTGGAAGTCCGCTCCGGTGGGGGAGAAGGAGATCCGGCCCTTCCACTCGGGCTTCGCCAGGTCGAGCAGCGAGGCGGGCATCGACGAGGCGTCGGTCTGGTCGGTGTTGTAGACGAGGACCGTCGAGCGGGCGACGAAGCCGGTCCACAGGCCGCTGCGCGGGCGGTACTGCTCGGGGATCGGCGCCACCAGGTCCGCGGGCAGCTTCTCGAACAGCCCGGCGGCCTCGACCTGCGACATCGCGGGGGAGTTCTCGGTGAGGAAGACGTCGGCGCGGGAGGCCTTGCCCTCCTGGACGATCAGGTTGGACAGCTCGAGGTCCTTGGCGTTGCGCAGCTCGACCTCGATGCCGGTCTCCTTGGTGAACGCCGGCGCCAGCTCCTTGAGCAGCGGCTCGTGCTGGGCGTTGTAGATCACCAGCTTCGGCTCGTCCTCGCCGCAGGCGGCGACGAGCGGGGAGACCAGGGTGAGGGCCGCGAGGCCGAGGCCGGCGCGGACGAGCTGCTTCTTCATCGGACTTCCTGTCGGTGGAGGTGGTCGGGAGCGTAGTGAGCGGGGGTACGACGGGCGCGGTCGACCCGTGCGGGCATCCGCTCGACGAGCCGCCAGGCGAGCACGCCGACGGCGAGGGAGGCGAGCAGCCCGGCGAGCGGCCAGCGGTCCTCCAGGTGCGGGTAGACCTGCCAGTGGGTCAGGTAGACGTACAGCGAGGCGCTCGCGAGGGTGCCGGTCACGCCGACGAGCACCCGCGGCCACGGCACCGTCGGCAGCCACACGAGCGCGAGCAGGCCGGCGGCCACGACGAGGTCGCGCTGGGTCTCGCCGGTGAAGTCCCAGGCGCCCAGCGCGAGCAGCCCGGTCACCGTGAGCCGCTGCGACCGGGTGCGGGCCACGGCGGCGGCCCACCCGCCGAGGAAGAGCCACGCGACGAACAGCGAGGAGTGGATCACGTCCCCGTCGTACGACGACCAGGTCGCCCACCAGCGCGGCACGAGCGCCAGCGCGGTGAGTCCGGCGGCGAGCCCGAACCGGTGCCGGCGCTCGAGTGCCATCACCCGGGGCACCGAGGTGAGCAGGCCGGCGCCCAGGGCGAGCATCAGCACCACCTCGACGAACCAGAAGTGCCACGCGGGCTCGGACCACCCGCGTCCGCCGAGCAGGTCGTTGAGCAGCAGGACGGTGCGCAGCGGGTAGGTGCCGGCGACCAGGCTGACGAGACCGATCCAGAGCACGGCCGGGACGGCGATCCGCGCGGCGGCCCGGCCGACCCGGCGCAGCCGCTCGCGGGAACCCTCGTCGGTGAGGTGGAAGCGGGCGAAGTTCGCGCCGGCGACGGCGAGCAGCACGTGCGCGCCGCCCAGGAGGGTCCACAGGTTGCTGTGGGAGCCGACGATCATGACGATCGCCAGCGCCCGCAGCGGGATGGTGGTGTCGATCCGCGCGAACCGGCGGCGCGGGGCCGCGAGGTCACCGAGCGCGAGGTCGGCCACGGTGCGCTCGGGCCAGTCGGCGGGCAGGCGGCCGAGGCGGCGCTCGAGGCGCAGCGACAGCTCGACGTAGGAGAGGGAGTCGCCCCCCAGGGTGACGAAGGAGTCCTGCGGGCCGACCTCGCGGCCGAGCACCCGCCCGTAGAGCCGGGCCAGGGAGTCGGCAGGGGAGCCGGCGTCGGTGCTCGGGGCGGGTTGCAGCCGGCTCACGGCCGCGTGGTCGGTCTTGCCGTTGGCGAGGCGGGGCAGGGCGTCGACGGCGACGGCGCGGATCGCGTGCGGCGGCAGGCCGGTGTCGGCGGTGACCGCGGCGGCGACCTCCGCGAGCGCCTCCGGGTCCGGTGCTCCGGGCACGGCGAGGACGAGCTGCTCGGCGTCGGCGGCCTCGGCGCAGGCCGCGTCGTACCCGCCGAGGGCGAGCAGGGTCTGCACCCGGTCGAGGTCGATGCGCTGGCCGAAGAGCTTGGCGAAGCGGGAGCGGCGGCCCACGATCTCGACGAGACCGTCGCTGATGCGGGCGAGGTCGCCGGTGCGCAGCTCGGTGGTGTCGGCGCCGCGGCGCAGGTCGCCGGGCGACTCGGCGTACCCCATCATCACGTTGGGGCCGGTGTAGACGAGCTCGCCGACGTCGGGTCCGGCGCCGGCGACGGGCTCCAGCCGGAACGACCCGCCGGGGATCGCGACGCCGACGGTGTGCGGGTGGGTGCGCGCCAGGTGCGGCGGCAGGTAGGCCATCCGCGCGGTCGCCTCGGTCTGGCCGTACATCACGACCAGGTCCCAGCCCTCGCCCGCGCCCTGCTCGGCGAGCGCGCACACCCGCTCCGGCGCCATCCGTCCGCCGGCCTGGGTGACCTGGCGCAGCGTCGGCAGGTCCGGCCAGCCCACGCTCCCCAGCAGGTCGAAGGTGTACGGCACGCCCGCGAAGGAGGTGACCCCGTGCGCTCGGGCGCCCGCCCAGAGGCCCGGGTCGGTCACGGAGCGGTCGTCGAGCACGACGGAGGCGCCGACGGCGAGGTGGCTGTGCAGCACGGACAGGCCGTAGCAGTAGTCCAGCGGCAGCGTGGTGAGCGCGACGTCGTCGTGGGTCAGCCCGAGGTACGCCGCGATGGCGGCGGCGTTCGCGTCCAGGTTCGCCGCCGAGAGCCGCACCAGCTTCGGAGAGCCGGTGGATCCCGAGGTGCTGAGCAGTAGCCGCAGGTCGGGGTGCAGCTCGGGCTCGCCGGCGGAGTACGCCGCGGCCAGGCCGTCGTCGGAGGTCAGCAGGGTCGCGTGCCCGCCGGTGAGCGCGGCCAGCCAGGCCACCACGAAGTCGACGGTCGGCGCGGGCACCAGCCGGACCAGGCGCCGGGGGCCGAGGGCGGCGCGGGCGTCGGCGACGAGGGCGTCCAGCTCGTCGTACGTCACCGAGCGGTCGCCGGCGTGGAGGGCGGGCAGGGCGCCGTGGCGCGCCAAGGACGCGGCGAACCCCGCCGCCATCTGTGCGCTGGCTGTGCCTTCCCCCACGGAGGAAGACTAAAGCAAGCCTGCCCTTACGCCGGCGTGAGGAGGAACACCGGGATGACCCGGTCGGTCCACTCGGTGTACTTCCGGTAGTTGGGCCACACGGTGACCATGTGCGCCCAGGCCCGGTCCTTCTCCGCGTCGACCAGCTCGCGCCAGGTGCAGGTCTGCGTACGGCCGTTGTAGCGGACCTCGACGGTCTCGGCCGCCCGCAGGTTGAACGTCCACACCGGCGGCTTGGGCGCCCCGAAGTGCGAGCCGGCGATCAGCCAGCCGCCCTGCCACGGCACGCAGAGCAGCGGGGTCTCCCGGGGGATCCCGCTCTTGCGGCCCTTGACGGTGAGCATCAGGTTCGGCAGGCCGGCGATGTCCAGCAGGGTCAGCCGGCCGCGGGTCAGCCGCTGGAGGCGGGTGTCGGTCCAGGTGACCTGGGGGAGCAGCTTCGGCATCCAGGACTGGGAGCCGATCGTGATCGCGAGCGGGGTGAGCAGGCCCATGGTCGAAACCTTAGTGACCGGTCGCGTTGCCTGTCCGTTCAACGACCGTACGCCGGGCGAACCTACGGTGCGCTTCGTGATCACACGTGGGCTCGTCGGTGGGGTGCTGGTGTTCCTCGGCGGCCTCGTGACCGCCACGCTCCCGCAGTCGACGCCGGTCCTGCGGATCGCGGTGCTCGGCTCGATCCGCGGCCACGAGCTGGGCCGGATGGCCGGGCTGGTCCTCGTCCTGGTCGGGCTCGGGCTCCTGGCGAACGCCTGGCTGCGGCTGTGCCGCACGGTCGCGGTCGGGGACCGTGAGACCACCGAGACGGCCGAGGGCGTCGCCCTGGTCCGCTTCGCGTGCGCCGTGTGGTGCGCGCCGCTCGTGCTCGCCCCGCCGCTGTTCTCCCGCGACGGCTGGTCGTACGCCGCCCAGGGGATGCTCGCCCGGGTGGGGCTCTCGCCCTACGACTGGGGGCCGGGTGCGCTGGCGCCCGACAACTTCCTGCCGTTGCCGACCTGGCTGACCGCGCCGCCGATCGTGCAGGCGGTGGACCCGCTGTGGTGGGACACGGCGACGCCGTACGGGCCGGTGCCGGTGTTCTTCGGTGCGCTCGTGGCGGGCACGACCGGCAACCCGTGGATCCTCGTCATCGCCCACCGGGGCCTCGCCCTGGTCGGCCTCGCGCTGCTGGCCTGGGCCGTGCCGCGGCTGGCGGCCTGGACCGGCGCCAACCCGGCGGTCGCCTCGGCGGTCGTGCTGGTCTCGCCGCTGATGATCGCCAACGGCGTCGCCGGGCTGCACAACGACCTCCTCATGGTCGGCCTGATGGCCGCCGCCCTCGTCGTCGCCGCCGAGCGTGGCTGGGTGTGGGGCGCGATGGTCGCCGGCCTCGCGGCGGGGGTGAAGGTGCCCGGCGGGCTGGTGTGCGTGGGGATCGCCCTGGTCTCCCTGCCCGTCGGGGCCGCGCTGCTGCCCCGGCTGCGGCGGCTCGCGGCGGTCGGCGCCGTCGCCGTCGGCACCCTGCTCGGCCTCGGCGTCGCCACCGGTCTCGGCAACGGCTGGCTGCACGCGCTGACCGTGCCCGGCGAGGTGAACACCCCGCTCTCGGCCACCACGCTCGTCGGTGGCGTGCTCGACTTCCTCGCCCTGCACCTCGGCGTGGGCACGGACCCGGCCTTCTTCCGCAACCTGGTCCGCGCGACCGGCCTGCTCGCCGCGCTCGGCATCGGCGCCTGGGTCGCGCTCGGCTGGCGCACCGGCGACCGGTCGAGCGCCGTCGCCGCCGTCGCCACCGCCGGTGCGGCCTTCGTGCTGCTCTCCCCGGTCGTCCACCTCTGGTACTTCCTCATGCTGCCGCCCTTCCTCGCCACCCAGCGGCTGCGCCCGCACGCCATGGGTGCCCTGGTCGGCATCTCCATGCTGCTCGGGCTGGTCGCCCCCCTCGACTCCTCCCTGCACGGCGCCTACTACGCGATCGTCCTCGGCTCCATGACCGTCGCGCTCCTGATGCCCGTGCTGCTGCTCACCCGCGGCGCGCGCGAGTCCGTCGCCCGGGTGGTCGAGCCGCTGGCGCCGGTCGAGTCCGGGGCGGGCGCGCGCAGCCCCGGGTAGCCGGCCGCCGCCCCTTGTAACTCCGTGTTGTGGTTCGGCGGAGCCGGTCACAGCACCCCGGTAGAGGCAACAGCGCCCGGGTAGATGGATCCGCCTCGTCGTACCCGAAGCGACGCCGGACCCGGTTGTCCACAGGCGCGAGCCCGGACCCTGGCGGATCGTCGAACGAACGAGCAGGCTGCCAGCGTGCATCCTCGGGTCCTCGCGGCGATCGCCGCCAACGGTGGGTTGATCACCCGCGCCCAGTTGCTCGACCTCGGCCTCAGCCCGGGCGAGGTCAGGTCGCAGCTGCGCAGGCGGAGCGGAGAGGACCGCCCGCGGTGGCGCATCCTCCGCCGCGGTGTCTACACGCCCGCGGCGCACTGGGACGCGCTCGACCCCTACGTCGGCCGGCCGCTCCTGCTCGCCCGCGCCGCCGGTCTGACCGCGCGCCGCGGCTGGGTCCTGAGCCACGACTCGGCCAGCCACCTCCTCGGGCTCCCGGTCCTGCACACCCCGGAGGCCCCGGTGCACCTGACCCGTCCCGGATGGACCGGAGCGTGGACCGAGTACGGCGTGAAGCACCACCTCGCGCGCTTCGCGCCCGACCAGGTCGTGGAGTCCCAGTCCGTGCGGGCCTTGGACCGGGCCCGGACCGCGGTCGACATGGGCCGCGAGCACGGGTTCCGGCAAGGGCTCGTGTCGTGCGACGCGGCGCTGCGCTGCGGGGTCACCCGGACCCAGCTCGAGGAGGCGGCCGCGATCATGGACAACTGGCCGGGGGTGCGTGCCGCCCGGCGTGCCATCGCCCTCGCCGATGCCGGCGCGGAGACCGCGCTGGAGACGCTCGCCCGCGAGCTCGTGTGGGAGGCGGGCATCGGCGATCCCGACACCCAGTTCCCCCTGTGGACCTCGCGGGGTCTCGTGTGGTGCGACCTCCAGGTCGGCAACCACGTGATCGAGGCCGATGGTCGGCTGAAGTACGCGTCCCCCGAGCACGGCGGGCTGTCGGACGATCCCGCTCGGACCGTGTGGGAGGAGAAGCTGCGCGAGCGTGCCGTGACCGACCGGGGCGTCGTCGTCACGCGCGTGGTCTGGGAGGACCTCTGGGGCCGGCAGCGCCACGACGCCATCGCCCGGCTGCGGCGCGACCACGCGGAGTCGGTCGCGCGGTACGGACGCGATCTCGCCGTCGACCTCGCCCGTGAGGCGGTCGACATCCGTCGACGGCACGGCGACCGTCGTACCGCCTGACGGCGCGGATTCACCTACCCGGGTGCTGTTGCATCTACCCGGGTGCTGTGACGCACCTTTTGGTGCATCAACACGGAGTTACAAGAGTGCTCACGCGGTGAGCAGGCCCACCCGCTCACCCGCGTGCAGCGCCAGCATCCGGGCCACGGTGCGCTCCCAGCCGTAGCGCTCCGCGCGCCGCCGGGCATCACGGCGTACGACGTCCGCGGGCCGGGCGGCCACGCGCAGCACGGCGTCGGCGAGCGAGGCCGGGTCGGGCGGGCCCCAGGCGCCGCTGGAGGCGTCGACCAGCTCCCGGGCCCCGCCGCGGTCGGCCGTCACGACGGGGGTGCCGCAGGCCAGCGCCTCCAGCACCGCCAGGCCGAAGGTCTCGCCGGGGCAGACGGACAGGGCGACGTCGGCGGCGGCGAGGCGGTCGCGCAGGGCCTCCCGCCCGTCGACGTACCCGTGGAAGTGGACGGGCGCACCGGCCGCGATCTCCTCCAGCTCGTCACGGTGGGGGCCCTCGCCGTAGACGTCCATCCGCACCGGTACGCCGCGCCGGTGCAGCTCCACCGCGGTCGCGACGGCCAGGTGCGGGGACTTCTCCCGCGAGAGCCGGCCGGCGTGGACCAGGCGGAGCGGACCCGAGCCGGGCGCGTGAGGAGAGTGCGGGGAGCGAGGGGAGCGCGCGACCGGGCGGAAGGTGTCCAGGTCGACGCCGAGCGGCACCCGCTCGATCGGGCAGCCGGCGTTCGCGGCCACGGTGCGGAACTCCTCCTCGGCGTAGCGCGAGGTCACCACGACGGTGTCGAAGCTGCGCACCAGTAGCCGGTTGAGGAGCCCGATCGAGACCTTCGAGGTGGTGTCGAGGCCCGAGCGCATCGCGAACATGTCGCCCATCCGCTCGTGGGAGAGCAGCACCGAGCGCACGCCGTTGCGCCGGGCCCACCAGGCCACCGGCAGCAGGGTCAGCTTGTCGGACCACTCCACGCTCGTCGGCCGCCACCGCTCGAGCACCTCGGTGACCCGCCACGGCTCGACGATGAGCCGGTAGCCTCCGCCGACCCGCGGGGCGCGCACCTGCACGACGTCGCCGAGGTCGGTGGAGGTCACCGCGTCGACCGGCCCGGGGATCACCAGGAGGCGCTCGACCCCCGCGTCGACGTACCCCCGGCCGAGGTGCTCGATCGCGGTCCGCATGCCTCCCGAGGTCGATCCGACGAAGTTGGCCAGCTGGGCGATCCGCACGCGGCCAGGATGACGACAACGGATGAACTGATGCCCACCGCACGGTTGACGGGCGCGGAAGGATGAGGGCATGAGCAACCCGGAGGAGCACCCGGACGAGGTGCTGTGCGAGAGCCGGCAGGCGAGCGGTGTGGAGCTGATGACGCCACGGGAGGTGCCCTTGGGGGGTCCGCGGGCGATGCCGGTACGACGCACGCTCCCGCAGCGGCACCGCTCGCTCATCGGTGCGTGGTGCTTCCTCGACCACTACGGCCCGGACCTGGTCAGCGAGAGCGGCGGCATGGAGGTCGCGCCCCACCCGCACACGGGGCTGCAGACGGTGAGCTGGCTCTTCACCGGCGAGATCGAGCACCGCGACAGTGCGGGCAATGTCGCGCTGGTGCGCCCGCAGGAGGTCAACCTGATGACCGCCGGGCACGGGATCAGCCACTCCGAGGTCTCCACCCCGCAGACGACGGTGCTGCACGGCGCCCAGCTGTGGGTGGCGCTGCCGGAGGCCGACCGCGACACGGCGCCGGGCTTCGAGCACTACGCCCCGGCCGAGATCTCCGGCGACGGCTGGCGGGCCCACGTCTTCCTCGGCTCGCTGCTGGGCGACAGCTCGCCGGTCACCACGTTCACGCCGCTGCTCGGGGCCGAGCTCGTGCTCGACCCGGGGACGACGCTCGCGGTGCCGGTCGCGGAGGACTACGAGCACGGGGTGCTCGTCGACCTCGGCTCGGTCACCGTCGGCGACCTGGCCGCGACGTCCGCCGACCTCGCCTACGTCCCGCCCGGCGCGCAGGAGATCACCCTGACCGCGGGGGAGGAGGGTGCGCGGCTGCTCGTCCTCGGTGGCCCGCCGTTCGGGGAGTCGATCGTGATGTGGTGGAACTTCGTGGGCCGCACCCACGAGGAGGTCGTCGCCTACCGCGCTGCCTGGCAGGCGCAGATCACCGACCCCGCCACCGGAGACGTGCTGGGCGACAGCCGGCTGGTCGCCCCTGGCCGCTTCGGCGTCGTCCCTGACCAGCCGCTGCGTCCGATCCCCGCCCCCGGACTGCCCAACGCCCGGCTGCGGGAGCGCCGGTGATCGCTGGCCTGACCTGGCTGGTCGGGTTCCAGCTCGTCGGGGAGCTCGTGGTGCGGGTCGCGGACCTGCCCGTGCCGGGGCCGGTCGTGGGGATGCTCCTGCTGTTCGTCTTCCTGCGCGTGCGCCGGTACGACGACGAGGCGTCCGTCGTGCGCGCCGGTACCGCCCTGCTGCGCCACCTCCAGCTCTTCTTCGTCCCCGCGGGGGTCGGTGTCGTGGCCTACCTCTCCGTGCTCGGCGACGACGCGCTGCCGATCGGTGTGGCGATGCTCGGCTCCTGGCTGCTCGGGCTCGCCGTCGTCGGGTGGACCGCGGTCGGCCTGGAGCGGCTGCTGGGCAGGCCGCGCGACGACCTGGCCGACGACCTGCCTGACGACCTGGGGGAGCCCGCGTGAACGACGCGCTCGACGTCGCGCGCTCCCCGCTCGGCCTGCTGGCGGTGACCCTGCTCGGCTACCAGCTCGGCCGCTGGGTCCAGCAGCGCAGCGGCGGTCACGCCCTCGCCCAGCCGGTCCTGGTCGCGATCGTGGTGACCGGCACCGCCATCACGCTGCTCGACGTGGACTACCCGGACTACCGCTCGGCCACCGAGCTGGTGGCCTTCTGGCTCGGCCCGGCGACGGTGGCGCTCGCGATCCCCCTGCACCGGCAGGCGGACCGGCTCAAGGGCTTCGTCGTCCCGATGCTCGTCGCCGTTGCTGTCGGCGCCGTGGTCTCGATCTCCTCCGCGGTGCTGCTGGCCCGGGTCCTCGGCGCGGACGAGGTGCTGGAGAAGACCCTGGCCACGAAGGCCGCGACCACGCCGGTCGCGATCGCGCTGACCGAGTCGCTCGGCGGGATCCCACCGCTGGCGGCGGTCTTCGCGATCCTCACCGGCATCGTCAGCGCCATCACCGCACCGGCGCTGCTGGACCTGCTGCGCATCCGCGACCGCCGCGCCCGGGGCCTCGCCGTCGGCGCGGTGTCGCACGGGATCGGCGCCTCGCGGATGCTGCGCGAGGACGAGACCGAGGGGGCGTTCGCCGGGCTGGCGATGGGGCTGTCCGCGCTCGCGATCAGCCTGCTCGTGCCCGTGCTGGCGCTGGTCCTGTTCTAGGCGCGGCGCCGATTCCGACCCTGGTCGGACGCCGGCCGGTCCCGGACCGGTTAGGTTCCCTCCATGCGCGTGCACGCCTTCTCCGACGATGCCCTGGGTGACCTCGACGCGGTGGGCCTGGCCGAGCACCTCGGTGCCGGCAAGGTCTCGGCCGAGGAGGTGGTCGACGCGGCGATCGGCCGCATCGAGAAGGTCTCCGACGCCCTCAACCCGATGGCCTACACGGCCTATCCGCGGGCCCGGCTCGAGGCGCGCACGCCCGGCGAGGGCTTCTTCGCCGGCGTGCCCACCCTGGTCAAGGACAACGTCGACGTGCGCGGCATGCCGACGATGGCCGGCACCGACGCGTGGGACCCGCGCCCGGCCAAGAAGGACGGCGACTTCGCCGCGATGTACCTCGCCACCGGCCTGATCCCGCTCGGCAAGAGCCAGCTCTCCGAGTACGGCTTCAGCGCCTCCGCCGAGCACCCGCGGCTCGGTGCGGTCCGCACGCCGTGGAACACCGAGCACACCGCCGGAGCCTCCAGCTCCGGTTCCGGCGCGCTCGTCGCGGCGGGCGCCGTCCCGATCGCGCACGCCAACGACGGCGGCGGCTCGATCCGCATCCCCGCCGCGGTCAACGGCCTCGTCGGGCTCAAGCCCACCCGTGGCCGGCTGGCTCAGGACAAGCAGTTCCGCGACATGCCGATCCGGATCGTCTCCGACGGGGTGCTCACCCGCTCGGTGCGCGACACCGCCGCGTTCTACCGCGAGGCGGAGCGGATCCACCGCGCTCTCGAGCTGCCGCCGATCGGCGACCTCACCCGGCCGATCAAGCGCCGCTTGCGGGTCGCCCTCAACACCTCCGGGGTCGGCCGTGGTGCCGATGCCGAGACGAAGGCGCTCACCGAGCGGACCGCGGCGCTGCTGGAGGACCTCGGGCACACGGTGACCGAGTCCGACGTGCCCGTCGGGCCGAGCTTCGCCGACGACTTCCTGCTCTATTGGGCGATGCTGTCGCTGGTGCTGCTGACGACCGGCCGGCCCACCCACGGCCGCACGTGGGCCAAGGCGCGCCACGACAACCTCACCCTCGGCCTGGCCCGGCACGCTCGCCGCAACCTGCACCGGATGCCCGGCGTGATCAGCCGCCTGAAGCGGGCCAACGCGCAGGCCGAGCTCTACTACGAGAAGTACGACGTCGCGCTCACCCCGACGCTCGCCACGGCCACCCCGCGGGTCGGCCACCTCGACCCCACGCAGTCCTACGAGGTGATCATCGACAAGCTGCAGGACTGGGTCGCCTTCACGCCCTGGCAGAACGTCACGGGCGCGCCGGCCATCTCCCTGCCCCTCGCCACGACGGCCGGCGGGCTGCCCCAGGGGATGATGTTCGGGGCCGCTCCGGGCCACGAGGCACTGCTCATCGAGCTGGCCTACGAGCTCGAGCAGGCGGCCCCCTTCGCCTCCATCCAGGGCTGATCGCGCCCCGATTTCGCACCGCAGAGCGGCGCGTGTATCGTTCTGCGGCGTTGCCCCTTTAGCTCAGTCGGCAGAGCGTCTCCATGGTAAGGAGAAGGTCTACGGTTCGATTCCGTAAAGGGGCTCTGGGAGCAAGGGCCCGCCGAACCGGCCGGAGACGGACGGGGAGGCGGGTGCCCTGACCCCCTGGCGGGGTAGCTCAGGTGGTTAGAGCACACGGCTCATAATCGTGGTGTCGCGGGTTCGAGTCCCGCCCCCGCTACGCCAGACGACGACGCAGCACCAGCAGTACCCCCGAAGACGCATCCAGAAGGACTTCCCGTGGCCAGCAAGAGCTCTGACGTTCGCCCCAAGATCACGCTTGCCTGCGTGGACTGCAAGGAGCGCAACTACATCACGAAGAAGAACCGGCGCAACGACCCCGACCGCATCGAGCTGTCGAAGTTCTGCCCGCGTTGCCGCAAGCACACCGCGCACCGCGAGACCCGCTGATCCCAGCGCTCCGCGAGCGCTCCGACGACCCGCCCTCCCTCCGGGGACGGCGGGTCGTCGTCGTTCCCGGACCGCGGAGCCCCCGGCCGCGCCGTGACTCGCGAGTAGCCGACCGCCCGGACTAGGGTCGGCGGCATGCCGATCGACGCCGACCTCGTCGGCCGGGCCTTCCCCGCTACGCAGCCCCACCCCGTCACCGCGGAGGCCGTCGCGGCCTTCGCCGCGGCGGTCGGCGGCGCCCCGGACGGCCCGGTCCCGCCGACCTTCCCGATCGTGGTGAGCTTCGCCGCGCTGCAGGACTTCCTCGCCGCCGAGCAGGTCGAGCTGTCCCGGATCGTCCACGGTGACCAGCGCTTCGCCTACACCCGTCCGGTCGTGGTCGGCGACGAGCTGAGCGCGGCGCTCACCGTCACCGGCGTCCGCTCGATCGGCGGCAACGACATCGTCAGCACCTCCAGCGCGATCACCGACGCCACCGGCGCCCTGGTGTGCACCGCGACCGCGACCATCGTGCACCGCGGCGGTGCCGCATGAGCGCGCTCACCCCCGGCGCCGAGCTGCCCGCCGTCACCTACGACGTCACCCGGGCCGACCTCGTCGCCTACGCCGCCGCCAGCGGCGACCAGAACCCGATCCACCAGGACGAGGAGGTCGCCCTCGCGGTCGGCCTGCCGGGCGTGATCGCCCACGGGATGTACACCCTCGCACTCGTCGGCCGCGCCGTCGCCGACTGGACCGGCGGTGCCGAGGTCGTCGAGCTCGGCGCGAAGTTCGTCGCGCCGGTCGTCGTACCCGCCGACGGCGCGGCTCGGGTCACCGTCGCCGGCACCGTCGGCGAGCGCACCGAGGACGGCCTGCTGCCGCTGGCGCTGCTCGTCACCGTCGACGGCACCAAGGTGCTGGGCGCGCCGAGGGCGAGCGTCCGTGCCTGACCCGTCGCTGGCGGACCTCACCACGCTGCGCCTCGGCGGCCCCGCCACGCGGTACGTCGCCGTGGCGGACGCCGACGCCCTCGTCGCCGCCGTCACCGAGGCCGACGCCGCGGGCGAGCCCGTCCTGCTCGTCGGCGGCGGCAGCAACCTCGTCGTGGCCGACGAGGGCTTCGCGGGCACCGTCGTCCACCTGGTCGGCGGCGGCGTCCGCGTCGACGGCGACGGCTGCGGGGTCGCCTCGGTCACCGTCGCGGCCGGCGAGCCCTGGGACGCCTTCGTCGCCCGCGCGGTCGCCGAGGGCTGGGCCGGCATCGAGGCGCTCGCCGGCATCCCCGGCACCACCGGTGCCACTCCCGTCCAGAACGTCGGCGCCTACGGCCAGGAGGTCGCCCAGACGATCGCCCGGGTGCGGGTCTGGGACCGGGTGCTCAAGGGCCAGCGCACCTTCACCGCCGACGAGTGTCGCTTCGGCTACCGCCACTCGCGGTTCAAGGCCGACCCCGGCCGGCACCTCGTCCTCGACGTGACCTTCGAGTTCCACCCCGGCGACCTCTCCGCCCCCGTGGCGTACGCCGAGCTGGCCCGCACCCTCGGCGTCGAGGTCGGCGAGCGCGCACCGCTGGCCGAGGTCCGCGAGGCCGTGCTCGGTCTGCGCCGCGGCAAGGGCATGGTCCTCGACGCCGCGGACCACGACACCTGGAGCGCCGGCTCCTTCTTCACCAACCCGTTCGTGGAGCCCGGCCAGGTGCCGGACGGCGCGCCGTCGTACGCCCAGCCGGACGGACGGGTGAAGACCAGTGCCGCGTGGCTCATCGAGCACGCCGGGTTCGGCAAGGGGTTCGGCCTCGACCGGCCCGACGCGCGGGTGTCGCTGTCGACCAAGCACACCCTGGCCCTCACCAACCGCGGCGGCGCGAGCACCGCGGCGCTGCTCGACCTCGCCCGCGAGGTGCGCGACGGCGTGGCCGAGCGCTTCGGGATCGTGCTCGTCAACGAGCCCGTGCTCGTCGGGACCGCGCTCTAGGGGTCCGGCTAGTAGTCCGACAGGGCGGCCGAGAGCAGCGCCGCCAGCAGCACGATCCCGATGATCGCGAGCACGAGCAGGACGACCCCCACGATGCCGGTGACCAGGCCCGCGAGGGCGACCCCGTCGCCGGCGTATCGCTGCGGGTCGGCGCGCACGCGGCGTCGCCCCCAGATGCCGAACCAGACCGCGAACGGCGAGCAGATCCCGCCCACGATCGTCACGATCAGGAAGGGCGTCAGCACCAGCGAGACCAGCCCGATGATCCCGAGCACCAGCGAGGTCGTCGCCAGCGGGTGGGTCGGGGTGCCGTAGCCGCCGCGGTACTGCTGCGGGATCCCGTAGGACGCCACGGGTCGCGGCGTCACGGGGTACGACGGCTCGGGGCTGCCCTCGCCCCAGGCCGGCGCCTCGTAGGACGGGTAGACCGGCTCGGTCGGCCCGCCCGCGGACGGCGGGACGAGGGGCGGCTGGTCGCTCATGCGGGGCATCCTGCCATCGGGAGGGCGACCCGAAACCGGCTCAGCCCGCGGGTGCCGCGAGCCAGGCGTCGATGTCGGCGAGTGCGGCCGCACGCAGGTCCTCGGGCGCCCGGCTGGCGCGCAGCGACATCCGCGCCAGCTCCGCGAGCCGCTCGTCGGAGAGGTCGTGCGCCGCGCGCATCGTGGCGTACTGCCCCGCCAGCCGCGAGCCGAACAGCAGCGGGTCGTCCGCGCCCAGCGCGACCGTCGCGCCGGCGTCGAGCAGCGCAGGGAGCGGCACCGAGGTGAGGTCGGAGTAGACCCCGAGCGCGACGTTCGAGACCGGGCACACCTCCAGCGCCACCCCCGCGTCGACGATGCGGCGCAGCAGGTCCGGGTCCTCGCCCGCCCGTACGCCGTGCCCGAGCCGTGCTGCGTGCAGCGCGTCCAGGCAGGTCCGGATGTGCTCGGGCCCGCGCAGCTCGCCGCCGTGCGGCACGAGCAGCAGCCCCGCGCGCTCGGCGATCGCGAAGGCGCCGGCGAAGTCCTCGGTCCGCCCGCGGCGCTCGTCGTTGGAGAGTCCGAAGCCGACGACCCCCCGGTCGACGTACTGCGCCGCGAGCCGGGCCAGGGTGCGCGCGTCGAGGGGGTGCCGGGTCCGGTTGGCGGCGATCACCACCGCCATCCCGAGGCCGGTGGCGGCCGAGGCCTCCCGCACGGCGTCGAGCACCAGGTCGGTGAAGGCGGTGATCCCGCCGAAGCGGGCGGCGTACCCGCTCGGGTCGACCTGGATCTCCAGCCAGCGCCCGCCGTCGGCGACGTCGTCCTCGGCGGCCTCGCGGACCAGCCGCCGCACGTCGTCCTCGGTGCGCAGCACGGAGCGGGCGACGTCGTACAGGCGCTGGAAGCGGAACCAGCCCTTCTCGTCGGCGGCCGTCAGCTGCGGCGGCCACTCCTCGACGAGGGCGTCGGGCAGACGGATCCCGTCGCGCGTGGCGAGCTCCAGCAGGGTGGCGTGCCGCATCGAGCCGGTGAAGTGCAGGTGGAGGTGAGCCTTGGGTAGAGCATGGAGGTCCCGCACGAGCGCCATCGTAGGGGCGGCCGACTTTGGACCCGTGTGGGTGGGGTGGGTAGAGTTCCCCTCTGGTGGTTCCTCCACATGGTGAGTCGCGCCCTGACGAAGGTCAGGCGTCCACCGGAGGAAGCCGCGGAGGGCACTAGCTCAACTGGCAGAGCATCGGTCTCCAAAACCGAAGGTTGGGGGTTCAAGTCCCTCGTGCCCTGCAAGAGATGACCATGAAGACGACGGAAGGGTGAGCAGCGTGTCGGACACCCCGGCAGTCCGCGGAGGCCGCAAGGACTCCTCGGGCGGCAAGCAGCCCGAGAAGCGCACCGGTCCGGTGACCTTCTACCGACAGGTCGTCGCCGAGCTCCGCAAGGTGGTCTACCCCACCCGCGAGCAGCTCGTGACGTACTTCTTCGTGGTCCTCGCCTTCGTGCTGGTGATGATCGCGATCGTGTCGCTGCTGGACCTGGGTCTGGGCAAGCTCGCGTTCGAGATCTTCACCGGCGCCGACGACATCTGATCCCGCCCACCCGGGCGGAGGTCGGTGAAACATTCGGACAACTGATGGAGCAGCACGTGTCGGAGCAGTACGACTCGGCCCCCGAGATCGACGAGGCGGCCGACCAGGTCGAGGCCCTCGAGGCCACCGAGGAGGACGCCCTCGAGGCGACCGCCGAGGAGGGCGCTGACGAGCTCGAGGAGAGCGACGAGACCGTCGACGTCGCGGCCGCCGACGAGATCGCGGTCGTCGAGGACTCCGAGGACTCCGAGGACTCGGCCGACGAGGCTGCCGAGCCGGCTGCGGACGAGGACCCGCTCGAGGCGTTCCGCCGCGAGCTGTGGGCCAAGCCGGGCGACTGGTTCGTGGTGCACACCTACTCCGGCATGGAGAACCGGGTGAAGCAGAACCTCGAGAACCGGATCCACTCCCTCAACATGGAGGACTACATCCACGAGATCGTGGTCCCCACCGAGGAGGTCGCCGAGATCAAGAACGGCCAGCGCAAGATGGTCAAGCGCACCGTTCTCCCCGGCTACGTCCTGGTCCGCATGGACCTCACCGACGAGTCCTGGGCCGCCGTGCGGCACACCCCGTCGGTCACCGGCTTCGTCGGTCACAGCCACCAGCCGGTGCCGCTGAGCATGGACGAGGTCGAGAAGATGCTCGCCCCGGCCGTGGTCAACGCCGCGGTCGCCGAGGCCGAGGCGGCTGCCGCCGCCGGCGGCGGTGGCGGTGCGGCCTCGACGCCGGCCAAGAAGCCGGTCGAGGTCGCCGACTTCGGCGTCAGCGACTCCGTCCTCATCGTCGACGGCGCCTTCGCGACGCTGCACGCGACGATCACCGAGATCAACGCCGAGGCCCAGCGGGTCAAGGCGCTGGTGGAGATCTTCGGCCGGGAGACCCCGGTCGAGCTCTCGTTCAGCCAGATCCAGCGGGTCTGAATTTCGCCTCCGCGCCTCCGCGCGGAAGAATGTCTGGGTTGCCCCGCTCCGGTGGGGCAGGCAGGTGGCAGAGCCGTACGTCGTACGCCTCGTCATGACCACGAGAAGAAAGAGACACAGGAATGCCTCCCAAGAAGAAGATCGCCGCACTGGTCAAGGTGCAGCTGCAGGCCGGCTCGGCCACCCCGGCGCCGCCGGTCGGTACCGCGCTCGGTCCGCACGGCGTCAACATCATGGACTTCTGCAAGGCGTACAACGCCCAGACCGAGTCCATGCGCGGCAACGTCATCCCGGTCGAGATCACGATCTACGAGGACCGGTCCTTCGACTTCATCACGAAGACGCCGCCCGCCGCGGAGCTGATCAAGAAGGCCGCCGGCCTCAAGAAGGGCTCGGGCGTCCCGCACAAGGAGAAGGTCGGCAAGCTGACCAAGGACCAGGTGCGCGAGATCGCCACGACCAAGCTCCCGGACCTCAACGCCAACGACCTCGACGCCGCCATGAAGATCGTGGAGGGGACCGCCCGCTCCATGGGCGTCACCATCGACGGCTGAACCACCGTGGAAGGGCCGCGCTGGCCCGCTGACCACATCTCCTCCTCGACCTAAGGAATCACCATGCAGCGCAGCAAGACCTACCGCGCGGCTGCCGAGACGTTCGACAAGAACGAGCTCTACGCGCCGCTCGCCGCGATCAAGATCGCGAAGAACAGCAGCAAGAAGAAGTTCGACGAGACCGTGGACGTCGTGTTCCGCCTCGGCGTCGACCCCCGCAAGGCGGACCAGATGGTGCGCGGCACCGTCAACCTGCCCCACGGCACGGGCAAGACCGCCCGCGTCCTGGTCTTCGCCAACGGTGACAAGGCCGACGCCGCCCGCGAGGCCGGCGCCGACTTCGTCGGCTCCGACGAGCTGATCGACAAGGTCGCCGGCGGCTGGACCGACTTCGACGCCGTCGTCGCGACCCCGGACCTGATGGGCAAGGTCGGCCGCCTCGGTCGCGTGCTCGGCCCGCGCGGCCTCATGCCGAACCCCAAGGTCGGCACCGTCACCCCGGACCCGGCCAAGGCCGTGACCGACATCAAGGGCGGCAAGATCGAGTTCCGCGTGGACCGTCACGCCAACCTGCACTTCATCATCGGCAAGGCGTCCTTCTCCGAGAGCCAGCTCGCGGAGAACTACGCCGCCGCCCTCGACGAGGTGCTGCGGCTCAAGCCGGCCAGCTCCAAGGGCCGCTACCTGAAGAAGGTCACCGTCTCCACGACCATGGGCCCCGGTGTCCAGGTCGACCCCAACCGCATCAAGAACGTCGCGGTCGAGGACGACGAGGCCTGAGCCTCACCGATCTCCGGTACGACGCCCGCCGCTCCCCTCGGGGACGGCGGGCGTCGCGCATTTCGTCCGCCCCTAGGGTGGGCGAGGTGAAGCGACTTCTCGGGACGCTGCTGCTCACCTCCGCCCTGCCACTGGCCGCGTGCACGGACGAGGCACCCGACCCGGTGGCCGACGCCGCCTCGCCGGTCGCCGAGCCGACCGGGACGACCGCCTCCGCGGGTGTCGAGGACGTCCCGCCCGGCTGGGACGAGCGACCTGACGGTGCCTCGCCGACCCGGGACGCCGCGCTCGACGACGCCGCCCTCACCGCGCTGCTGCGCACCCGCTCCTCGGTCCGTGCGGGGGAGCGGCACTGCCGCCCGGGCCAGGTGCGGATCGCGCTGGAGTCCTTCGACGCGGCCGCCGGGCACCGCTACAGCCGGCTGGTCGTGCGCAACCGCTCGCAGCGGACCTGCGTGGTCGAGGGCGTCCCGGGCGTCGGCGCCCGCGGCGCGTGGGGCAGCACCTTCGTCCCCGAGGTCCGCGCCGGCGACGGCATCCAGGGCGGGGTGCGCCCGAGCGTGGTCGAGCTGGCCCCGGGCGGCCAGGCCGCCGCCGACCTGGAGTGGACCGGGGAGCTCGCCGGGGCCGAGTCCGAGAAGGCCTCGCTCCTCGTCGTCCAGCTCGCCGGCGGTCAGGTGCCCGTGCCGGTGCCGGCCGAGGTGGTGGGCCAGCCGGGCCCGCTCGACATCGGCATGTTCACCACGCTCGACGTCTCGCCCTTCCAGCCCGGCGTCACGCCGTGAGCTTCTCCAACGCCGCCAGCTCCACGCACACCGCCACCCCGGCCATGGCGGCCTCCACCTCGGCGAGCACCGGGAAGGTCGGCGCGAGCCGGATGTTGCGGTCGTGGGGGTCCTGGCCGTGCGGGAACGCGGAGCCCGCGGGGGTCAGCGCGATGCCGGCCTCCTTGGCGAGGGCGACCACGCGCGACGCCGTACCGTCGAGGACGTCGAGGTTCACGAAGTAGCCGCCCGTCGGGACCGTCCAGGTCGCGATGCCCAGCCCGGACAGGCGGGCCGTCAACGCGTCCTCCACGGCGGCGAACTTCGGCGCGATCAGGTCGCGGTGCTTGCGCATGTGCGCCCGCACGCCGTCGGCGTCGCCGAAGAACTCCACGTGGCGCAGCTGGTTGACCTTGTCCGGGCCGATCGCGGCGAAGCCGAGACGCTGGAGGTACCACGCACGGTTCTCCGGGCTGGCCGCCAGCGCGGCCACGCCGGCGCCCGCGAAGGTGATCTTGGAGGTGGAGGCGAAGATGATCGGGCGGTTCGGGTGGCCCGAGGCCGCGGCCAGGCCGAGCGCGTCGGCGCTCTTCACCTCGTCGTCGGTGAGGTGGTGCACGGCGTAGGCGTTGTCCCACAGGATCCGGAAGTCCGGCGCCGCCGTCGGCATCGCCATCAGCGCCGCGGCGACCTCGGTGGAGCAGACCGCGCCCGTCGGGTTGGCGTACGTCGGCACGATCCACAGACCCTTGACCGCCGGGTCGTCGACGAGCGCCCGCACGGCCTCCACGTCGGGGCCGTCGGGGGTCATCGGGACGGTGACCATCTCGATGCCCAGCTCGGCGAGCATCGTGAAGTGGCGGTCGTAGCCCGGCACCGGGCAGATGAACTTCACGACCGGCTCCTCGCCCCACGGGCGCGGCGAGTCCGGGCCGCCCTTGAGCAGCAGGGCGGTGAGGACCTGGTACATCATCGTCAGGCTGGAGTTGCCGCCCGCCACGACGGCGGAGGCGTCCACGCCCAGCAGGTCGGCGAAGATCTCGCGGATCTCGGCGAGCCCGTCGAGGCCGCCGTAGTTGCGCACGTCGGTGCCGGAGCGGTCCTTGAAGGACGTCGGCAGGCCGAGCAGCCCGTTGGAGAGGTCGAGCTGGTCGGCACCCGGCTTGCCGCGGGTCAGGTCGAGCTTGAGACCCTGGGCCGTCAGGGCGTCGTAGTCGGCGCGCACCGTCGTCAGGCGGGCGGCGAGGTCGTCGGCGGACAGATCGGCCAGCGGCGTCGAGTTCGTCACGGGTCCATCGTGCCGCATCGGCGATTTGGATCGGGGTCCGGCTCCGCCGTACGCTCGTCCACGAAACCTTAAGACCGCCGGTTGTCAGGGCTGCCAGTCCTGACCGAAGGTTCCGCCGAAAGGCGGACGGCCTGCGCAGGGGATCAGAGCAAGCATCGCCCGCGATGCCCACGCCCTGAGCGCCTGCGCTCGGGGCGTCCGTCATTCTCCGGGTCCTTCGCGGTGGTCCCCACCGGAAGGAGACCCATGGCGCGGGCAGACAAGCAGGCCGCCGTCGCGGAGATCGCTGAGTCGTTCAGCGAGTCCGCAGGCGCTGTGCTGACCGAGTACCGCGGTCTCACCGTCAAGGAGCTGCAGGACCTTCGCCGCTCCCTCGGTGCGAACGCCAACTACGCCGTGGTCAAGAACACGCTGGCCAAGCTCGCCGCCAAGGAGGCGGGCATCGATGGCTTCGACGACCTGCTGACCGGTCCGACCGCGATCGCCTTCATCAAGGGCGACGTCGTCGAGGCGGCCAAGGGTCTGCGTGACTTTGCCAAGGCGAACCCCACCCTCGTGATCAAGGGTGGCGTTCTGGACGGCAACCTCCTCGACGCGTCCGCGATCGCCAAGCTGGCCGATCTCGAGTCGCGCGAGGTGCTCCTGGGCAAGCTGGCGGGCGCGATGCTCGCTTCGCTCAGCCAGGCCGTCTACCTCCTCAACGCCCCGCTCGCCCAGGCTGCCCGGCTCGCCGGCGCCCTGGAGGCGAAGGCCCAGGAGGACCCCTCGATCCTCGCAGGTGGTGCCGGTACGCCGGCCGCCGCTGACGAGGCTCCCGCCGAGGAGGAGGCTCCCACCGAGGAGCCCGCCGCCGAGGCCGCCTCTGACGAGGAGCCCGCCGAGGCCTGAGAGGCCCCGGCGAACCCCACCACCTGAAACCCGGACCGCCCGCGACGTACGCGAGCGGCCCACCCTGAGAAAGGAACCGCCACCATGGCGAAGCTCACCACCGACGAGCTCCTCGACGCGTTCAAGGAGATGACCCTCATCGAGCTCTCCGAGTTCGTGAAGCAGTTCGAGGAGACCTTCGGCGTCACCGCCGCCGCCCCGGTCGCCGTTGCCGCCGCTCCCGCCGCCGGCGGTGCCGCGGGCGGTGCCGACGAGGCCGCCGCGCAGGACGAGTTCGACGTCATCCTCGAGGCCGCTGGTGACAAGAAGATCAACGTCATCAAGGAGGTCCGCGCGCTGACCTCCCTCGGTCTGAAGGAGGCCAAGGACCTCGTCGAGAGCGCCCCGAAGGCCATCCTCGAGAAGGTCAACAAGGAGACGGCCGACAAGGCCAAGGAGTCCCTCGAGGGCGCCGGCGCGACCGTCACCCTCAAGTGACCTCACGCTGATCCTGCAGCACCCGAGACCGGCAGAGCGATGCTCTGCCGGTCTCGGCCATTTTTCGCGGCCGGCTCCCGGGCGTCGGCCGCCACCCGGCCCGGGTGGGTCGCGTCCCAGCAGCCCCAGGCGTCTCGCGGTCGGGGGTTTCCTGGTGCTTCTCGGGCGTTGCAATGCCCCGGGAGCGACAGGATCCCCGGTTAACCGGGGATTCCTGCACCGCCACCCCACCCGCGCCGGCCCCCACCCCCCTCCCCACCACACCCCCAGGACGGCTACTCGCGAGTACATACCCGGTCTCGATAGTCGGGTTGGCGTGACGGCCGCCACGGGGAACGCGTAACGTGCGCCACGTGGCTGCGTTGTTCCCACGCAGCACGACCCGGGGTCAGCGGAGGAAGAGGTCAACATGGGCGTCGACGTAGCGGTGACGAACCTGACGAAGCAGTTCGGCAAGCAGCTCATCTGGAAGGGCGTCTCGCTGACGCTGCCCGCCGGTGAGATCTCCGTGATGCTCGGCCCGTCCGGAACGGGCAAGTCGGTCTTCCTCAAGGCGCTGATCGGCCTCATCAAGCCCGACGAGGGCTCGATCGTCATCGAGGGCACCGACATCGCCTCCTGCTCCGAGAAGGAGCTCTACGAGGTCCGCAAGCTGTTCGGCGTGCTGTTCCAGGACGGCGCGATGTTCGGCTCGATGAACCTGTACGACAACGTGGCCTTCCCGCTGCGCGAGCACACCAAGAAGAGCGAGTCGGAGATCCGTGACATCGTCATGGAGAAGATGGACCTCGTGGGTCTGCTCGGCGCGGAGATGAAGCTCCCCGGTGAGATCTCCGGCGGCATGCGCAAGCGGGCCGGCCTCGCCCGCGCGCTGGTGCTCGACCCCGAGATCCTGCTGATCGACGAGCCCGACTCGGGTCTGGATCCGGTGCGCACGTCGTTCATCAACCAGCTCTTCGTCGACCTCAACGCGCAGATCGACGCGACCTTCCTGATCGTGACCCACGACGTGCACTCGGTGCGCGTGGTGCCCGACCAGATCGGCCTGCTCTACCACAAGCACCTCGCGATGTACGGCCCCCGCGAGATGCTGCTGTCGTCCGACGAGCCGGTGGTGCGCCAGTTCCTCAACGCGCAGACGGTCGGACCGATCGGCATGTCGGAGGAGAAGGACGCCGACCAGCTCGCGGCGGAGAAGGACCTGAGCCTGCCGCCGCTGCCGCCGATCCCGCTGCAGCTGGAGCCGTCCAACGGCATCCCGCGCAAGGCGCAGCGCGAGCCGGGAGCGTGGTGCCGGGAGAACGGCGTGACCCCGCCGCCCGGTTCGTTCACCAAGGAAGCCGAGCACGCCAGCGGCTCGCAGCAGACGCACTGATATCTCCATGTCACTGACGGTTGCCAGGGCTCTTCAGCCCGTCGGAACCGCCGGGAAGCTCTTCGCCTTCGCCCTCGACGTGGGCCGAGGCCTCTTCCGGCGCCCGTTCCAGACACGCGAGTTCATCCAGCAGGCCTGGTTCATCGCCTCGGTCACGATCGTGCCGACGGCGCTGGTCGCCATCCCCTTCGGCGCGGTCATCGCTCTGCAGGTCGGCGGCCTGATCAAGCAGTTCGGCGCGCAGTCGTTCACCGGCTCCGCCTCCGTGCTCGCGGTCATCCAGCAGGCGGGGCCGATCGCGACCGCGCTGCTCATCGCCGGCGCCGGTGGCTCGGCCATCGCCGCCGACCTCGGCGCGCGCAAGATCCGTGAGGAGCTCGACGCGATGATGGTGCTGGGGATCGACCCCATCCAGCGCCTGGTCGTGCCGCGCGTGCTCGCCTGCATGCTCGTGGCGGTCTTCCTCAACGGAATGGTCAGCGTCGTCGGTGTCGCCGGCGGCTACGTCTTCAACGTGATCCTGCAGGACGGCACCCCCGGCGCCTACCTCGCCAGCTTCACCGCGCTCGCCCAGCTGCCGGACGTGTGGATCGGCATGGTCAAGGCACTGGTGTTCGGTCTGATCGCGGCCATCGTGGCGGCGTACAAGGGCATGAACGCCGCGGGCGGCCCGAAGGGCGTCGGCGACGCGGTCAACGAGTCCGTCGTCATCACCTTCCTGCTGCTGTTCGTCGTCAACTTCACCCTGAGCACGATCTACCTCCAGGTCGTCCCTCCGAAGACGGGTTAGGGCGGTCGACATGGCGAACATCAAGGCGATCTACGAGCGGCCCGTGAAGGGCCTGGACACCCTCGGTCACGAGCTGTCCTTCTACCTCAAGGTGCTGCTGGCGCTGCCGCGCTCGATCAGCCGCTACCCGCGCGAGATCCTGCGGATCCTCGCCGAGGTCACCCTCGGCTCGGGCGCGCTCGCCGTCATCGGCGGCACCGTCGGCGTCATCATCGGGATGACCTTCTTCACCGGCGCCCAGGTCGGGCTGTCCGGGTACGCCGCGCTCAACCAGCTCGGCACGGCGGCCTTCGCGGGCTTCGTCTCGGCGTACTTCAACACCCGCGAGATCGCGCCCCTGGTTGCCGGCATCGCGCTCGCGGCGACGGTCGGCTGCGGCTTCACCGCCCAGCTCGGCGCCATGCGGATCTCGGAGGAGATCGACGCCGTCGAGGTGATGGCGATCCCGTCGATGCAGTTCCTCGTGACCACCCGGGTCGTCGGCGGGCTGATCGCCATCGTCCCGCTGTACGTCGTCGGCCTGCTCTCGTCCTACGTCGCCAGCCGCCTGGTGGTGACGAAGTTCTACGGCCAGTCATCGGGGACCTACGACCACTACTTCAACCAGTTCCTGCCACCGGGCGACGTGCTGTGGTCCTTCGGCAAGGTGCTGGTGTTCGCGGTCGTGGTGATCCTCATCCACTGCTACCACGGCTACACCGCCTCTGGCGGACCCGCGGGCGTGGGCGTGGCCGTGGGCAAGGCGGTGCGGACCAGCATCGTCGCGATCAACGTGATCGACCTCTTCCTGTCGATGGCCATCTGGGGTGCCTCGACCACCGTCAGGCTGGCGGGGTGATCGGGCGATGAACCGCATCCTCGGCGCGCACAAGGCGCTCGGTGTCATCTTCGTGGCGCTGCTGCTGCTCGGCGTCTGGCTGACCTACGCGACGTTCACGAAGAAGTTCGTCGACTACGACGAGGTCACCCTGACCACCTCGAACGTCGGCCTCCAGCTGCCCAACCGGGCGGACGTGAAGATCCGCGGCGTCATCGTCGGCGAGGTCCTCGAGGCCAAGGCCGGCCAGGGCAAGGGGGCGGAGCTGACGCTCGGCATCTACCCCGACAAGATCCGCGAGATCCCCGCGAACGTCACCGGCTCGATCGTCCCGAAGACGCTGTTCGGCGAGAAGTACGTCTCCCTCGTCGTACCGGACACGGGGCCCTCGGGCACCATCCGGGCCGGCCAGACGATCACCCGGACGAAGGTCGCGACCGAGCTCGAGGAGGTCCTCTCCGACATCTACCCGCTGCTCACCACGGTGCGGCCCGGCGACCTCAACGCCACCCTCACCGCGCTGGCGACGGCGCTGGAGGGCCGCGGCGAGCAGCTCGGCCAGAACCTCGAGACGGTCGACTCCTACCTGAAGCGGATCAACCCCGAGATCCCCGCGCTGCTGGAGGACCTCAAGCTGACCGCGCAGGTCTCCGACACCTATGCCGACATCCTTCCCGAGGTGGCCACGATCCTCGACAACACGGTGAAGACGACCGGCACGCTGGAGGAGAAGGAGGCGTCCTTGACGGCGACCCTGCGCGACGTCCGCAGCTTCTCCGACACCGCCCGCTCCTTCCTCGACGCCAACGGCGACAAGCTGCGCGAGCTCGGCGAGCTGAGCACGCCGGTGCTGCGGGCGGTGGCCCGCTACGCGCCGACGATCCCGTGCATGGCCGCCGGCATCGTCAAGGCGCAGGGCCGGCTGGCGAGCGCCTTCCGCGGCTACGAGCTGCACATCGTGCTGGAGACCCTGCAGGACCAGCCGCGGGAGTACACCGAGGAGGACGCGCCGATCTTCGGTGACGACCGCGGCCCCGACTGCCTCGGCCTGCCGGACATCCCCTACAGCCAGGAGAACCCCTACCCGCCGCTGCCGCACCTCAACGACGGCATGAACGGGAACACGGGCAAGGGCAACAACCGCCCCGCTCCCGGCAGCGCGACCGACTACCGCGCCACGCCCGACCAGGTGACCGCCCTGCGCGGCGCCCTCGGCACCGAGTACGACGCGGGCACCGACCTCGGTGTCGTGCTGGCCGGCCCGCTCGTGGCGGGAGGCGCGCGATGATCCGCGGCCTCGACAAGCGCACGAGCGGCGACCTGGTCCGGCTGGTGGTCTTCATGGTCACCACCGCCCTGGCGACCGGCGTCCTCATCATCACCATCGGCAACCTCTCCTTCGGCGCGAAGAAGGACTACGCCGCCGAGTTCGTCGACGCCACCGGCGTCAACAAGGGCGACGACATCCGCATCGCCGGCGTCAAGGTCGGCAGCGTGGAGGACGTGCAGGCCGTCGGGCCGCACCGCGCCCTGGTGAAGTTCAAGGTCGACGCCGACACCGTCGTCAACGACGGCACCCACGCCAAGATCCGCTACCGCAACCTGCTCGGCCAGCGCTACATCTCGCTGACCCAGGAGGGCGACGGCGGCTCGCGGCTGAAGGAGAAGACGGTCATCTCGAGCAAGAAGACGGAGTCGGCGCTCGACCTGACCCTGCTCTTCAACGGCTTCAAGCCGCTGTTCGAGGCGCTCTCGCCCGACGACATCAACAAGCTCTCCTACGAGATCGTGCAGGTCTTCCAGGGTGAGGGCAGCACCGTCGAGGGCCTGCTGGCCAGCACCGCCTCGCTCACCCAGACCCTCGCCGACCGCGACAAGGTCATCGGCCAGCTGCTCGACAACCTCGACTACGTGCTCGACCACGTCGCCGACCGCGACCAGCAGCTGACCCGGCTCATCGACAGCTTCCGCGGCCTCGTCGGCGGCCTGAACGACGACCGCGAGGCGATCCTCTCCTCGCTGGACTCGATCTCCGCCCTGTCGGTGCAGACCGCGGCCCTGGTGACCGACATCAAGGACCCCTTCGTCAAGGACATCAAGGAGCTGCGCAAGGTGGCGACCACCTTGGACCGCAACCGCAAGGAGATCGACCGCACCCTGCAGGTGCTGCCGGTCAAGCTGCGCAAGATCGGCCGCACGGCGACGTACGGCTCGTGGTTCAACTTCTACCTCTGCAACTTCAAGGCGACCGTCGTCGTGCCGGGTGCGCTGCCGAACCTGGACATCAACTACCCGCCGACCAAGGGCCTGCTGCCCGAGCGGTGCAGCCTGGCGAAGGAGGTGGGGGAGCAGTGAAGCCGTTCCGCGAGCGCAACCCCGTCGTCGTCGGCGCGGTCAGCATCGCCGCCCTCCTGCTCATGCTGGTGGCCGCGATGCGGGCCCAGGACCTGCCGCTGATCGGTGGCGGCGACACCTACTACGCGTCCTTCACCGAGGCCGGCGGGCTCAAGGTCAAGGACGAGGTCCGGATCGCCGGCGTGCGGGTGGGCCAGGTGACGTCGATGGAGCTCGACGGCAACTCGGTCAAGGTCGGCTTCCAGGTCAAGACCGACCAGGACTTCGGCGACCTCACCCAGGCCGACATCAAGGTCAAGACCATCCTCGGCTCGATGTTCCTCTCGATCACCCCCGGCGGTGAGGGGAAGATGGCCGAGGGCGCGACGATCCCGACGGAGCGCACCACCTCGCCGTACGACGTGGTGGAGGCCTTCAGCGGGCTGGCCGAGACCTCCGCGGACATCGACACCGACCAGCTCGCGGCCTCGCTCACGACGCTCGCGGACCTGACCCGCAACACCCCGGAGGAGTTCCGGGCGGCGCTCAAGGGCGTCTCGGCGCTGTCGAACGTGGTGGCCTCGCGCGACGACGAGATCAACTCGCTGCTGAAGAACCTCAACCGGGTCTCGACCGTGCTCGACGCCCGTGACGAGGACATCGTGGCGCTGATGAGCGACGCCGACACCCTGTTCCAGGCGCTGGTGCAGCGCAAGGCGCAGATCCACCGGCTGCTCGTGTCGACCTCCACGCTGAGCACGAAGCTGACCGGCCTGATCCGGGAGAGCCGGGCGGACCTGAAGCCCGCCCTGGACCGCCTGGACTCGGTGCTGCAGGTGATCAAGAAGAACGAGAACAACCTGGAGGACTCGATCGCCACGATGGCGCCCTTCTACCGCGTCTTCGCGAGCACCCTGGGCACCGGCCCGTGGTTCGACACCTACATCTTCAACCTCCCGCCCGCGCCCAACCTGGGAGGTGGTCTCGGATGAGCGACCTGCGCCGCCTGCTCCCCGTCGGTGTCGTCCTGCTCCTGCTCCTCGCCGGTGTGGTGTGGATGCTCGGGGGCAGCAACGACAGCAAGACGGTGACCGCCTACTTCCCGCGTGCCGTCTCGGTCTACGAGGGCAGCGACGTCCGGGTCCTCGGCGTGGCCGTCGGCCAGGTCGAGGAGGTCGTGCCGCAGGGCACCCGGGTCAAGGTCGTGATGACCTACGACCAGGACGTCGACGTCCCGCAGGACGCGGAGGCGCTCATCGTGTCCCCCTCGGTCGTGGGCGACCGCTACATCCAGCTCACGCCGGCCTTCGAGGACGGCGACGAGGTGATGGCCGACAACACCGTCATCAAGACGGACAAGACCGGCATCCCGCTCGAGCTCGACGAGATCTACTCCAGCATCGACAAGCTGACCGTCGCCCTGGGGCCCGAGGGAGCCAACCGCGAGGGCGCGCTGACCGACCTGCTCGAGCAGACCGCGAAGAACTTCGGCGGGCAGGGGGAGTCCTTCCACCAGACCATCAAGGACTTCGGCAAGCTCAGCGAGACGCTGGACAACAACAAGGACGACCTCTTCGAGTCGGCCGCCCAGCTCGAAGGCTTCATCAAGACGCTCGCCGACAACGACGACACGGTGCGCGGCTTCAACCGATCTTTGGGCGACGTCTCGACGCTGCTGAACGACGAGCGCCAGGACCTGACCAAGGCGCTGACGAACCTCGGCACCGCGCTCGACGAGGTCGCGACCTTCGTCAAGACCAACCGCGCCGTCCTGGGTCGCAACATCAAGGACGTCAACCGGGTCGCGAAGGTGCTGGTGCGCCAGCGCTCGGCGCTCGACGAGATCCTGCGGGCCGGCCCGCTGGCGCTGACGAACCTCTACCACACCTACAACCCGAAGGACGCGACGCTCGACACCAACGCGAACATCGGGAACATCCTCGGGGAGATCAGCAACAACCCGAAGGCCGTGCTGTGCGCGATCGTCTCGGCCGACAAGCTCGGCGGGCAGGTGTGCGACCTGATCGACAAGCTGCTGCCGCGCGGCGCGCCCTTCGGCATCGGCTCGGCGTTCTCCCAGCCCTACGACCCGACGCTCAACGGACTGGTGGTGCAGTGATGAGGCGCCTGCGGACCCGCGCCCGGCTCGCGGTCGCGCTGCTCGCCGGGGCGACGCTGCTCACCGGCTGCGACTTCGACGTCTACCAGCTGCCGCTGCCTGGCGGCGCCGACACCGGCGACGACCCGATCGAGGTGACGGTCAAGTTCGACGACGTCCTGGACCTGGTGCCCAAGTCGTCGGTGAAGGTCAACGACGTGACCGTCGGCCAGGTCACCGACGTGGACCTCGACGGCTACCAGGCCGTCGTCACCCTCAAGCTGCGCAAGGACGTCGACCTGCCCGACCAGCCGGTCGCCTCGATCCGCCAGACCAGCCTGCTCGGCGAGAAGTTCGTCTCGCTCGCCGCGCCCACCAACGGCGGCGAGGGCCGCCTCTCCGACGGCGACGTCATCGAGAACGGCGGCCGCAACCCCGAGGTCGAGGAGGTGCTCGGCGCGCTGAGCCTGGTCCTCAACGGCGGCGGCATCGCCCAGCTGAAGACCATCGCCTCCGAGCTGAACACCGCCCTCGACGGCCGGGAGGACTCCGCGAAGTCGGTGCTCACCCAGGTCCGCTCGCTGGTGAGCCGCCTCGACGACCGCAAGGCCGACATCGTCGACGCGATCGAGTCCGTCAACCGGCTCGCCATCAGCGCCCGCCAGCACCAGGACAGCATCGACCGCGCGCTCGAGGAGCTGCCCAGCGCGCTCGACTCCCTCGACCGCCAGCGCGGCGACCTCGTCAAGATGCTCGACGGGCTGACCAAGCTGAGCGACGTCGGCGTCCGGGTCATCAACGCGACCCAGGCCTCGACGGTGAACTCGCTCAAGGCCCTGGACCCGATCCTCACCCAGATCGCGAAGGCCGGTGACAACTTCACCAAGGGCTTCAGCACCTTCCTGACCTACCCCTTCATCGACGAGGCTGTGGGCCGCAACCCGCAGACCGCGAAGAACCTGCACATGGGCGACTACGTGAACCTCTCGGTCAACCTGCGCCTCGACCTGGGGAACCTGCGCCTGCCCGACCTGGCGTGCATCCCGGTCAACAAGCTGCCCGACCTGCCGCTCGACACGCTGATCGACCTCAAGACGCTGTGCGACGGCGTGACGAAGACGCTGCAGACCTGCCTGCGTACTCCGCCGGACCCGGCTGCGTGCGCGTTGCTGCCGAAGTACCTCTTCGACAACGTCTGCGCGGCAGTCAAGCTCCTCTGCGGCGGTCTGCCCAGCGTCCCCGGCCTCGGCGGGACTTCCAAGGGCAGCAAGGCGAGTGCCGGAGGCGATCCGCTCGGGAACCTGCTCGGGAGCGTGCTCAAGGGCGGCGGCCTGAGCCGGCCGCAGCCCGGGGCGACCGACGACGTGAACACGATGTGGCGCGACTTCGACGACCGGTACGACACCGACCTCGTGACCGTGTACGGCGCGCCCCTCGTGGCGGCCTCGAGCAGCTCGGGGGCGAGCCGATGATCACCCGTCGTACCCGCATCCAGCTGCTCGTCTTCGCCGTCATCACCCTGCTCGGCGTCAGCTACGTCGGCGCGCGCTACGCGCACCTCGACCGGCTCGTCGTCGACGGGGACTACACGGTGGTGGCGCACTACCCCGACTCCGGCGGCATCTTCACCGGCGCCGAGGTGACCTACCGCGGCGTGGGCATCGGCTCGGTCGGCGACCTCGTGCTCACCGACAAGGGCGTGGACGTCGAGCTCGACATCGACAAGGAGTGGGACAAGATCCCGCGCGACACCATCGCGCTGGTCGGCAACCGCTCCGCGGTCGGTGAGCAGTACGTCGAGCTGCAGCCGCAGACCGACGACGGCCCCTACCTCGTCGAGGGCTCCGAGATCGACGACGTGGCGACCCCGATCGCCACCGAGAAGCTGCTCGGCGACCTGTCCGCCACCGTCGCCAGCGTCGACCGCGACGCGCTGCGCACCACGGTCGAGGAGCTCGGCAAGGCCTTCGCCGGCACCGGCCCGGACCTGCAGAAGATCATCGACACCGGCAACTCGTTCATCGAGACCGCCAACGACAACTTCGACGTCACCACCGCGCTGATCCGCGACAGCAACACCGTGCTGACCGGCCAGCTGGCGACGCAGAGCTCGCTGCGCACCTTCGCGACGCAGCTCTCCTCGTTCAGCACCGCGCTCGCCGGCGCCGACAAGGACCTGCGCAAGGTGATCGACTCGGGATCGGTGGCGGCCACCCAGCTGCGCACCTTCCTGGAGCAGAACGGCGTCGAGCTGAGCGACCTGCTCTCCAACCTGGTCACCACCGGCCGGGTGACCGTGAAGCACATCCCGGGGATCAAGCAGCTCCTCGTCGTCTACCCGTACGCCGTCGGCGCCGGCCAGGTCGTCGTCGGGCGCAACGGCGACGGCGACTGGGACGCGCACTTCGGCCTCATCCTGAGCACCACGATGCCGTGCAAGACGGGCTACTCGACCGAGCGCCTCAACCCGAACACGCAGCGGTACGACGACCCGCCGATGCCCGACGTCGGCTGCACCGACACCGACCCGAAGGTGAACCCGCGCGGCCTGCAGAACCTCCAGCGCCCGGCGCCCGGCACGACGTCGTACGACATCGCGGCGCACTACGACGACGCCTCCGGCGAGCTCACCTGGGACATCCCGTCGGGCGGTTCGAGCGGGCGCGCTACCGTGGCCCCTTCGGCGCTCGGAGAGGACTCGTGGAAGTGGCTGTACCTTCAACCGACGCTCGACCGCCGGTGACGACGGGTACGACCGACGCGGACGCCACGACCCGCAGCGCAGCCCTGCGCCGCTGGATCGTGCTGGCGCTGCTCGCCGGCGTCCTGGTCGCCGGCCTGGTCGTCTCCGCGCTGGTCGTGCTGGGCAACGGTGCCGGATCGGGCGGCGACAAGATCTCCTCGATCTTCGACCCGCCGCGCGACAGCACCAAGGACCGTGAGCAGGTGCTCGCCGCGGGCCGCACCTTCGTGGAGCGGTTCAACAGCTACGGTCCCGCGCAGCTCGACGACCAGAAGAAGCTGCCCGACTACGAGGCCGTCGGCCAGCTGATGACCGCGACCTTCCGCAAGGTCTTCGTCGAGAACGTCCCGCTCGCCGAGCAGACCGTCGCCGAGACGGGCATCGACCGGGTCGGCGAGGTCCTCGGCATCGGCATCTCCGCGATCGACGACGACTCCGCCACGGTCCTGGTCGGGGCGACGGTGACCTCGTCGTACCCCAGCCCGGACGACCCCAAGGAGCGCATCGACCTCGCCCCGCAGCGTTTCCGCTACGAGGTCACCCTCGTCAAGCTCGACGGCACGTGGCTGGTCGACGACCTCGACGACGTCGACGACGGCCTGCCCTCGCTGGCGAAGTCGTCCACCCAGGACGCCGTGCCCACGCCGGGCTCCTCGCCCTCGGGCAGTGCGACCCCGCCGGGCGGCGCGACCCCCTCCGGTACGCCGAGCGAGGGGAGCCCCACGCCGTGAGCGCGAACCTCTACGACATCCTCAACGTCGACGAGAGCGCCGACGCCGCCGAGATCCGGGCGGCGTGGAAGAGCGCGGTCGCCGACCTCGACCCGACCGACCGCCGCTTCCGGGCGTTCAACGACGCGGCCGCCGTGTTGCTCGACGCCGACAAGCGCCGGGAGTACGACGCCGAGCTCGCCGCCGCACGCCCGGGCGACGAGCCGGCGGACGAGTCCGCGGAGGAGCCGGCGGCTGCCCCGGTCGTCGTACCGGCGAAGGACGACACCGCTGCGGACGCCCCGGCCGACGAGCCGTCCGAGCGGGCGCCGTCTACGGGACCGGCGGGCTGGCTGCTCGGCGCGGTCGGCGCCGGCGCCCTGGTCGCGCTGGTGCTGGCGATCGTGCTGCTGGTGCAGCCCGGCGGCAGCCTGTTCGCCGACGACTCCCCGAAGAAGATCGCCGAGGCGAACGCGTCGTACGAGAAGTCCTCGCTGTCCGCTGAGGGAGCCGCCGAGCGGCTGGTGACGCCGGTGTTCTCCTACGGCTACAAGACGATGGAGGACGACCTGGCGCGGGCCAAGGAGCACCTCACGCCGGAGGTCGCCGCGAGCCAGACCAAGATCTGGCCGGACCTCACCAAGGAGGCGGTGGCCCAGCAGATCGTCGTGGACGCCCAGGCCGAGGCGGTCGCCCTGACCCGGCTCAGCAAGGACCGCAAGGACGCCACGGTGCTCGTCTTCATCGTCCAGGAGTCGACGAAGAAGGCGGTGGCGCAGACCCCGCTGCGGATGTGGGTCTCGCTCGACCTGAAGCTGGCCTCCGGCAGCGAGGACGACTGGAAGGTCTCCAAGATCTGCGTGGACGACGGCTGCAAGCTCGCCTGAGCCCGGTCAGTCCCCGACGAGCAGGTTCGGGCAGACCGCGCAGCGGATGTAGAGCGTGCACAGCTCGCGGCGGCAGCGCACCGCGACGCCGTCGAGCACCAGCGGCACCCGCTCGGTGTGCACGAAGCGCGCGCCCTTGACCAGGACGGCGCTCGGCTCGGAGCCGTCGGCGAGCAGCTCCTCGACGAGGTCGGCGGCCGCGGGCGCGGAGTCGACGGCGTGGAAGCGTGCGGCCGGCAGGCCGGCCGCGGTCGCGGCGGTGCCGACGACCGGCGCCGACGGCCCGATGAAGACGAGCTCGGTGGCGGTGGTGCCGACCTTGGCGCCGACCTCCTGGTGCAGCCGCTCGGACCAGTCGCCGAGCTCGCGCATCTCACCGAGGACGGCGATCCGGCGGGGCTCGGCGCAGGAGGCGAGGGTGTCGAGCGCGGCGAGCATCGAGTCGGGGCTGCCGTTGTAGCTGTCGTCGATGACGCGCACGGCGCCGTCGCGGATGGTCGTCATCGACGCCCGACCCTCGGAGGCGCCGAAGGTGGCCAGCCGGGCGACCGCGGTGGCCGGGGCGATGCCGCGCTCCACGGCGATCGCGACGACGGAGGCGACCGTGCCGGCGAAGTGGAGGCCCGTCAGCGGGAACCGGAACGGCAGCTGCTCGCCGTCGACGTGGACGACGCCCGTCGTACCGTCCTCGGTCACGGCGAGGTCGGTGACCCGGACCTCGGCCTCGGGGGAGAGGCCGAAGGTGACCACCCGGGTCGCCGCGGGCCGCTCGAGACGGTCGACGGCGGCGCGCAGCACCGGGTCGTCGGCGTTGACGAACCACACCCCGTCGGGGCGGACGCCGGAGAAGATCGAGGCCTTCTCGTCGGCGAGGTCGTCCTGCGAGGCGAAGTTGCCGAGGTGGGCGAAGCCGACCTTGGTGACCAGGGCGGCCCGCGGCCGGACCAGGTCCACGAGAGGCCGGATCTCGCCGGGGTGGTTGGTGCCGATCTCGGCGACCAGGCCGGTGTGGGTGGGCTCGAGGAGCAGCAGGGTGAGGGGTACGCCGAGGTGGTTGTTGTAGCTCTTCGGGCTGCTCAGCACGTGCCCCTCGTCGGCGAGGACGTGGGCGAGCAGGTCCTTGGTCGTGGTCTTGCCGACGCTGCCGGTGATCGCGACGGCGTCGACGTCGTACCCGGCACGGACGGCGGCGCCCAGCTCCTGCAGGGCGCGCAGGGTGGCCGGCACCCGGACCACGGCGACCCCGGGCGGGGCGTCGTACGGGCGGGTGACCAGGACGCCGGTGGCACCCGCCTCGACCGCATCGTCGAGGAAGTCGTGCCCGTCGCGGGTCCCGGGCAGGGCGACGAAGAGGTCGCCGGGGCGGACCTCGCGGCTGTTGGTGGACACGCCGGCGAAGGGCCCGGAGGCGGGGGCGTCGACCTCGGCGCCGGTCAGTGCGGCGAGCAGACGGTCGTCGATCACAGGGGGCTCGCGGAGGCGGAACGGGGGCACACGGGCAGCCGGGCACTCATCGCAGCGATGCTACACGCGGCGCTCCGGGGGACTCCTCCCCGCGCCGCGCCCGGCCGGGTCGCTTGACCTCGGCCCGCCTCGCCGAGCATGATCGGCGGCACGGTTCGAGGGCAGCAGACTCGAGACGTACCGCGACCGCGAGCTCGCTCGCCGCCGGCGTTGTTCCGCGCGCCCGGATCGTGTATCGTGGCTCCTTGCGCCTGCCCTCAGATGCGCTTCGGCCTGCCCGGTGGCTGATGACGTGGTGGACAGGGCGCTCTCGAAAGAGTCGAACCCGTCGAAGGACAACTCTTGGCCGCGCGCACCACCCCCGGTAAGTCCCGCATTTCTTTCGCGAAGATCTCCGAGCCGCTGGCACTGCCGCAGCTCCTCTCGCTCCAGACCGACAGCTTCGACTGGCTGATCGGCAACGAGGCCCACAAGGCCCGGATCGAGGCCCGTATCGCTTCGGGCGTCGACGCGACGTTCAAGTCCGGTCTCGAGGAGATCTTCGAGGAGATCTCCCCGATCGAGGACTTCTCCGAGACCATGTCGCTCTCCTTCGAGAACCCGGTCTTCTACGACCCCAAGTACACCGTGGACGAGTGCAAGGAGAAGGACCTCACCTACTCCGCCCCGCTCTACGTCTCCGCGGAGTTCACCAACAACGAGACCGGTGAGATCAAGGGCCAGACGGTCTTCATGGGCGACTTCCCGCTCATGACGCCCAAGGGCACCTTCGTCATCAACGGCACCGAGCGCGTCGTCGTCTCGCAGCTGGTCCGCTCGCCGGGCGTGTACTTCGAGCGCACCGCCGACAAGACGTCCGACAAGGACATCTTCACCGCCAAGCTCATCCCGAGCCGCGGCGCCTGGCTCGAGTTCGAGATCGACAAGCGCGACATGGTCGGCGTCCGCCTCGACCGCAAGCGCAAGCAGAACGTCACCGTCCTGCTCAAGGCCCTCCAGGCCATCGCCGAGGACACCGGCGAGGAGTACGACTACGACGCCGTGATGGCCGACCTGCGCCAGTTCGAGTCGATCCAGCTGACCGAGGAGAAGGACAACACCTCCGGTCCCGACGACGCGCTGCTCGACATCTACCGCAAGCTGCGCCCGGGCGAGCCGCCGACGCGTGAGGCCGCGCTGACGCTGCTGAAGAACTACTACTTCAACCCCAAGCGCTACGACCTCGCGAAGGTCGGCCGCTACAAGATCAACAAGAAGCTGGGCCAGGACCAGGCGTTCGACCAGCAGACCATGACGATCTCCGACATGGTCGCGACGATCCGCTACATCGTGGCGCTGCACGACGGCCGCACCGACCTCGCGAGCGCCCAGGGCGACATCGAGATCAGCCCGGACGACATCGACCACTTCGGCAACCGCCGGATGCGCACCGTCGGCGAGCTCATCCAGAACCAGCTCCGCACGGGCCTGGCCCGCATGGAGCGCGTGGTCCGCGAGCGGATGACCACCCAGGACGTCGAGGCGATCACGCCGCAGTCGCTGATCAACATCCGCCCGGTCGTCGCGGCGCTGAAGGAGTTCTTCGGCACCTCGCAGCTCTCGCAGTTCATGGACCAGACCAACCCGATCGCGGGCCTGACGCACAAGCGTCGCCTCTCCGCCCTCGGCCCCGGTGGTCTGTCCCGCGACCGCGCCGGCATGGAGGTCCGTGACGTCCACCCGTCGCACTACGGCCGCATGTGCCCGATCGAGACGCCCGAAGGCCCGAACATCGGTCTGATCGGCTCGCTCGCCTCCTACGGCCGGATCAACCCGTTCGGCTTCGTGGAGACGCCCTACCGCAAGGTCGAGAACGGTGTCGTCACCGACCAGATCGACTACCTCACCGCCGACGACGAGGACCGCTACGTCATCGCGCAGGCGAACGCCGCGCTCGACGCCAACGGCAAGTTCGCCGAGGAGCGGGTGCTCGTGCGCCTGCGCCAGGGCGAGGTCTCCGAGATCCCGGGCGACGAGGTCGACTACATGGACGTCTCGCCGCGCCAGATGGTGTCGGTCGCGACGGCCCTGATCCCGTTCCTCGAGCACGACGACGCCAACCGCGCGCTCATGGGCGCCAACATGCAGCGTCAGGCCGTCCCGCTCATCAAGAGCGACAGCCCGATCGTCGGCACCGGCATCGAGTTCCGTGCCGCGGTCGACGCCGGTGACGTCGTGACCGCCTCGGCGGCCGGTGTCGTCAAGTCGGTCTCGGCCGACCTGGTCGAGACCATGAACGACGACGGCACGTACTCGTCGTACCGCCTGGCGAAGTTCAAGCGCTCCAACCAGGGCACCTGCATCAACCAGCGTCCGCTGGTCGAGGCCGGCGACCGCGTCGAGGTCGGCTCGCCGATCGCCGACGGTCCCTGCACGGACAACGCGGAGATGGCGCTCGGCACCAACCTGCTCGTGGCGTTCATGCCGTGGGAGGGCCACAACTACGAGGACGCCATCATCCTCAGCCAGCGCCTGGTGCAGGAGGACGTCCTCACCTCGATCCACATCGAGGAGCACGAGGTCGACGCCCGCGACACCAAGCTGGGCCCCGAGGAGATCACGCGGGACATCCCGAACGTCTCCGAGGAGATGCTGGCCGACCTCGACGAGCGCGGCATCATCCGCATCGGTGCCGAGGTCCGCGACGGCGACCTGCTCGTCGGCAAGGTCACGCCCAAGGGCGAGACCGAGCTGACCCCCGAGGAGCGCCTGCTCCGCGCGATCTTCGGCGAGAAGGCGCGCGAGGTCCGCGACACCTCGATGAAGGTCCCGCACGGCGAGACCGGCACGGTCATCGGCGTCCGGGTCTTCGACCGCGAGGAGGGCGACGAGCTCCCGCCGGGCGTCAACCAGCTGGTGCGCGTGTACGTCGCGCAGAAGCGCAAGATCTCCGTCGGTGACAAGCTCGCCGGCCGCCACGGCAACAAGGGCGTCATCGCGAAGATCCTGCCCGTCGAGGACATGCCGTTCATGGAGGACGGCACCCCGGTCGACGTCGTGCTCAACCCGCTGGGTGTGCCGCGACGGATGAACATCGGCCAGATCCTCGAGCTGCACCTCGGCTGGCTCGGCAAGCAGGGCTGGCACATCGACGCCGACCTCCAGAGCGAGGACTGGGCCCAGCGGCTCACGGCGATCGGTGCCGACAAGGCGGAGCCGAACACCAAGCTGGCGACCCCCGTCTTCGACGGTGCCCGCGAGGACGAGATCACCGGCCTGCTCGGCCAGACCCTGCCCAACCGCGACGGTGTCCGGATGGTCAAGGAGACCGGCAAGGCGAGCCTGTTCGACGGTCGCTCCGGTGAGCCGTTCAAGGACCCGGTCTCGGTGGGCTACATGTACATCCTCAAGCTCCACCACCTGGTCGACGACAAGATCCACGCGCGTTCGACCGGCCCCTACTCGATGATCACGCAGCAGCCGCTGGGCGGTAAGGCCCAGTTCGGTGGCCAGCGGTTCGGCGAGATGGAGGTGTGGGCGATGGAGGCGTACGGCGCCGCGTACGCCCTCCAGGAGCTGCTCACCATCAAGTCCGACGACGTGCCCGGTCGCGTCAAGGTCTACGAGGCGATCGTGAAGGGCGAGAACATCCCCGACTCGGGCATCCCGGAGTCGTTCAAGGTTCTCGTCAAGGAGATGCAGTCGCTCTGCCTCAACGTGGAGGTCCTGTCGCAGGACGGTTCGCCGATCCAGCTGAAGGACGCCGAGGAGGACGTCTTCCGTGCCGCGGAGGAGCTCGGCATCGACCTGTCGCGTCGCGAGCCCTCGAGCGTCGAAGAAGTCTGAGCGTGACGGCTCCTGCGGCGCCCCGCGTCGCAGGAGCCTCCCTCAGTCCCCAGCCTCACCTTTCACAGAACTAACGAAGGACAGCAGCCATCGTGCTCGACGTTAACTTCTTCGACCAGCTTCAGATCGGCCTGGCCACCGCGGACGACATCCGCACGTGGAGCCACGGCGAGGTCAAGAAGCCGGAGACCATCAACTACCGCACGCTCAAGCCCGAGCGTGACGGCCTCTTCTGCGAGAAGATCTTCGGTCCCACCCGGGACTGGGAGTGCTACTGCGGCAAGTACAAGCGCGTGCGCTTCAAGGGCATCATCTGCGAGCGCTGCGGCGTCGAGGTGACCCGCTCCAAGGTCCGCCGTGAGCGGATGGGCCACATCGAGCTGGCCGCCCCGGTCACGCACATCTGGTACTTCAAGGGTGTCCCGAGCCGCCTGGGCTACCTGCTCGACCTGGCGCCGAAGGACCTCGAGAAGGTCATCTACTTCGCGGCGTACATGATCACCTCCGTCGACGAGGACGCGCGTCACCGCGACCTGTCCGACCTCGAGGGCAAGATCCAGCTGCAGCGCCAGTCCATCGAGAAGCGGCGTGACGCCGGCCTCGAGGATCGGACCAAGAAGCTCGAGGAGGACCTCGCCGCGCTCGAGGCCGAGGGCGCCAAGGCCGACCAGCGCCGCAAGGTGCGCGACGGTGCGGAGCGTGAGCTCAAGCAGCTGCGCGACCGCTCGCAGCGCGAGCTGGACCGCCTCGACGAGGTCTGGGACACGTTCAAGAGCCTCAAGGTGCAGGACCTCATGGGTGACGAGGTGCTCTACCGCGAGATGAAGAACTGGTTCGGCAAGTACTTCGAGGGCCACATGGGCGCTACGGCGATCCAGAAGCGCCTGCAGTCCTTCGACCTCGACGCCGAGGTGGAGAGCCTGCGCGAGACCATCGCGACCGGCAAGGGCCAGCGCAAGGTCCGCGCGCTCAAGCGGCTCAAGGTCGTCGAGGCCTTCCGCAAGACCGGCAACAAGCCCGAGGGCATGGTCCTCGACGCCGTCCCGGTCATCCCGCCGGACCTGCGCCCGATGGTGCAGCTCGACGGTGGCCGCTTCGCGACCTCCGACCTCAACGACCTGTACCGCCGCGTCATCAACCGGAACAACCGCCTCAAGCGGCTGCTCGACCTCGGCGCGCCGGAGATCATCGTCAACAACGAGAAGCGGATGCTCCAGGAGGCCGTCGACTCGCTGTTCGACAACGGCCGCCGCGGCCGTCCGGTGACCGGTCCGGGCAACCGCCCGCTCAAGTCGCTCTCCGACATGCTCAAGGGCAAGCAGGGTCGCTTCCGCCAGAACCTGCTCGGCAAGCGCGTCGACTACTCCGGCCGTTCGGTCATCGTCTCGGGTCCGCAGCTGAAGCTGCACCAGTGCGGTCTGCCCAAGCAGATGGCCCTGGAGCTCTTCAAGCCCTTCGTCATGAAGCGGCTCGTGGACCTCTCGCACGCGCAGAACATCAAGTCCGCCAAGCGGATGGTCGAGCGCGGCCGCCCGGTCGTGTGGGACGTCCTCGAAGAGGTCATCACCGAGCACCCCGTGCTGCTCAACCGTGCGCCCACCCTGCACCGCCTCGGCATCCAGGCCTTCGAGCCGCAGCTGATCGAGGGCAAGGCCATCCAGATCCACCCGCTCGTCTGCACCGCGTTCAACGCGGACTTCGACGGTGACCAGATGGCCGTGCACCTGCCGCTGTCCGCGGAGGCGCAGGCCGAGGCCCGGATCCTGATGCTGTCGACCAACAACATCCTCAAGCCGTCGGACGGCCGTCCGGTGACCATGCCGACCCAGGACATGATCATCGGCCTGTTCTTCCTCACCACCGAGCGCGGCGAGGCCCGCGTCGAGGCGGACGGCACGAGCGAGCTGCGCGCGTTCTCGTCCCCGGCCGAGGCGATCATGGCCTACGACCGCAACGAGATCACCCTGCAGAACAAGGTCCGCATCCGCCTCGACGACGCCGTCGTCGACGGTGTGGAGCCCGGCGAGGCCGTGCTGCTGGAGACCACCCTCGGCCGCACCCTGTTCAACGACGCCCTCCCGGCCGACTACCCGTACGTCAACGAGGAGGTCGGCAAGAAGCGCCTCGGCGCCATCGTCAACGACCTCGCCGAGCGCTACGGCAAGGTCGAGGTGGCCGCCTCCCTGGACGCGCTGAAGGACACCGGCTTCCACTGGGCGACCCGCTCGGGTGTCACCGTGTCGATCGACGACGTCGTGACGCCGGACGACAAGATCGAGATCCTGTCGGGCTTCGAGGAGAAGGCCGCCAAGATCCAGAAGCAGTTCGAGCGTGGTCTGGTCACCGACGACGAGCGCCGCCAGGAGCTCATCGAGATCTGGACCGAGGCCGGCAAGCGGGTCGGGGACGCGATGGAGGAGGCCTTCAAGGCCCAGCCGTCGAACCCGATCTACATGCAGGTCTACTCGGGAGCCTCGGGTAACTTCAACCAGATCCGCCAGGTCGGCGCCATGCGTGGTCTCGTGGCCAACCCGAAGGGCGAGATCATCCCGCGCCCGATCAAGGCCAACTTCCGCGAGGGCCTGTCCGTGCTGGAGTACTTCATCTCCACCCACGGTGCCCGCAAGGGTCTGGCCGACACCGCGCTGCGGACCGCCGACTCGGGTTACCTGACCCGTCGTCTGGTGGACGTCTCGCAGGACGTCATCATCCGTGAGGACGACTGCGGCACCGAGCGTGGCCTGCCCAAGGTGATCGGCGTGCGGACCGAGGACGGCCTGGTCGTCAAGGACGACAACGCCGAGACCGCGGCGTACGCCCGCACGGCCGCCAAGGACATCGCGCACCCGACGACCGGTGAGATTCTCGCCGGCGCCGGTGACGACCTCGGCGACGTCAAGATCGCCGAGCTCATCGAGGCCGGCATCGAGGAGGTCACGGTCCGCTCGGTCCTGACCTGCGACGCCCGGACCGGCACCTGCGCGAAGTGCTACGGCCGCTCGCTGGCCACCGGCAAGCTCGTCGACATCGGCGAGGCGGTCGGCATCATCGCCGCCCAGTCGATCGGTGAGCCCGGCACGCAGCTGACGATGCGTACCTTCCACACCGGTGGTGTGGCCTCCGCGGACGACATCACCCAGGGTCTGCCCCGCGTGGTCGAGCTCTTCGAGGCCCGTACCCCCAAGGGTGTCTCGCCGATCTCCGAGGCCGCCGGCCGGGTCGAGATCGAGGAGACCGACAAGGCGCGCAAGGTCCTGGTCACCCCGGACGACGGCTCCGAGGTCATCGAGTACGCCGTGTCGCGTCGCTCGGCCCTGCTCGTCGCCGACGGCCAGCACATCGAGGTCGGCCAGATGCTGACCAAGGGCACGCCGGACCCGAAGGAGGTGCTCCGCATCCTCGGTGTCCGCCGGACGCAGCAGCACCTCGTCGACGAGGTCCAGGAGGTCTACCGCAGCCAGGGTGTGTCGATCCACGACAAGCACATCGAGATCATCGTGCGGCAGATGCTGCGCCGGATCACGGTGCTCGAGTCGGGCGAGACCAACCTGCTGCCCTCCGACCTCGTGGACCGCGTGATCTTCGAGGAGGAGAACCGCCGCGTGGTCTCCGAGGGCGGCAAGCCGGCCTCGGGTCGTCCCGAGCTCATGGGCATCACGAAGGCCTCGCTCGCGACCGAGTCGTGGCTCTCCGCGGCCTCCTTCCAGGAGACCACCCGGGTGCTCACCGACGCCGCGATCAACGGCCGCTCCGACAGCCTCCGTGGCCTGAAGGAGAACGTGATCATCGGCAAGCTCATCCCGGCCGGTACCGGTCTGGAGCGCTACCGCAACATCCGCGTCGAGCCGACCGAGGAGGCGCGCGCCGCGGCGTACGCCGTCACGGGCTACGAGTCCTACGACTACGAGTTCGGCAACGCGACGGGCCAGGCGGTCGCGCTGGACGACTTCGACTTCGGTTCGTACCAGAACTGAGTCCCGGTCACCGTTCCGCCCGCTCCTGCTTCGGCAGGGGCGGGCGGTTCGCGTTGAGGGGCGGGTGCCGGCGCTGCAGGAATCCCCGGTTAACCGGGGATTCCTACGCTCCCGGGGTGTTGCAACGGCCGGGAAGCACCAGGAAACCCCCGCCCGCGTGACGGACGCGGCGGGAGTGACTCGCCGGTACGGCGCTCCGGACCTCACAGCACCCGGCCCGTCGTACGCCGAGCGGGCCTAACCGAGGCGTGATGGAGTGGGGCATGGCCACCTTCAGCATCGACGAGCTCGACGTCGGCCCCCCGGACCTCGCGGCCCAGCTCCCGGTGACCGCGCGCCTGCGCCGGGTGATCCCCGGGCCGGACCGCCCGGACTACTGCCTGGCGGTGCTCACCGCACCTCTGCGCCACCGTACGACGCACGCCGGTCTCGTCGCGGCCGGAGTCGCCGTGGACCGGGTCGAGGACTTCATGATCGCCACCGCCGAGGACGGGACGGTGGACCTCACCATCGGTGCGCTGGTGCTGTGCGCCCGGCTCGTCGGCCAGCAGCTGCACCAGGGGATGCAGCGCTTCCCGGTCAACCTGGCGTTCGTGCTCCACCGGGAGGTGCTCGGTGCGGACCTGCTGGACTTCGCGCTCTGCCTGCCGGTCGGGGTCGCGTTGATCAGCGACCGGCCGGACCTGGAGGCGTGAGCGACCGGCGGCCTGCGAGAATCGTCGGGTGAACGCACCTCTCCGCACCGACGTGCTCGTCGTCGGCGCCGGCCCGGCGGGCTCGGCGGCGGCTGCCTGGGCCGCCCGCACGGGTGCCGACGTCGTCCTCGCGGACGCCGCCGTCTTCCCCCGTGACAAGACCTGCGGCGACGGCCTGACGCCGCGCGCGATCGGGGAGCTCGAGCGGCTCGGGCTGCGTGACTGGGTGCGCTCCCACACCGTCAACCAGGGCCTGCGGGCGCACGGCTTCGGCCAGACCCTGCACCTGCCGTGGCCCGGTGGGAACCTGCCCGCGTGGGGCAGCGCGATCGCCCGCACCGAGCTCGACGACCACCTGCGCACCACCGCGGTCGACGCCGGTGCGGTCCCCCTCGATGGTGCCCGCGCGGTCGACGTACGACGGGAGGGAGCGCGGGTCTCCAGCGTGCTCTTCAAGGACGGCCGGGAGGTCGAGTGCCGCCGCCTGGTCGTCGCGGACGGCGTCCGGTCGCCGCTCGGCAAGGTGCTGGGGCGGGAGTGGCACCGCGACACGGTGTACGGCGTCGCGGGGCGCTGCTACGTGAAGTCGACCCGCGCCGACGACCCCTGGATCAGCTCGCACCTGGAGCTGCGGGGTGAGCAGGACGAGATCCTGAGCGGGTACGGCTGGATCTTCCCGCTCGGTGCGGGCGCGGGCGAGGTCAACCTCGGCGCCGGCACGCTGGCGACGGCGAAGCGGCCCGCGGACGTCGCGGTCAAGCCGCTGATGAAGCTCTACGCGGACGGCCTGCGCGAGGAGTTCGGGCTCGGGGACGAGCTGCGGATGCCGACCTCGGCGCTGCTGCCGATGGGCGGCGCGGTCTCGAACGTCGCCGGGCGCAACTGGGCGCTGATCGGCGACGCGGCCGCGTGCGTGAACCCGCTCAACGGTGAGGGCATCGACTACGGCCTGGAGACCGGCCGCCTGGTCGCCGAGCTCTTCGCCGAGAGCCCGGACGCGGACCTGTCCGTGGTGTGGCCGCAGATCCTGCGCGAGCACTACGGCGAGTCATTCTCCATCGCCCGGCGCTTGGCGGGGCTGGTCACCGTGCCGCGGCTGCTTCCCGCGCTCGGCCCGATCGGCATGCGCTCGGACCTGCTGATGACGCTCGCTCTGCGCTGGATGGGCAACTTCGTCACCGACGAGGACCGCGACCGCGCGGCCCGGGTCTGGCGCTGGGCCGGCAGGCGCTCGCTGGCCCGCGACGCCCGTCCCCCCTTCAGTTGAGTTGGCACTTTCCACCCGCGAGTTGGGGTTTTCCTCCTTTGACTTGGGGTTTCCCACCGTCGAGTTGTACGGAGGCGTCACCCCGCTAGGGTCGAGGTCCGACACGGGTGGGTGGAAAGTCCCAAGTCAACGGTGGAAAACCCCCATTCGCGGGTGGGAAACCCCCAAGTCAAGGGTGGGAAACCCCAAGTCAACGAGGAGGCGGGGAGATGGCGCAGCGGGTGCAGCGGCTGGCGGCGTACGCCGTGATCGTCCGCGGTGACGAGATCCTGCTCTCCCGGCTGTCCGAGCGGGTCACCACCAAGGAGCTGTGGTCGCTGCCGGGCGGGGGCGTGGACCACGGCGAGGACCCGCGGGACGCGGTGGTGCGCGAGGTCTACGAGGAGACCGGCCTCGACGCGACGGTCGACGGGACCGCGCAGGTCTACTCCCTGCACGTGGCCGACTCGTGGCGCCGCGGCCGGCGGGTGGACGCGCACTCGGTGCGGATCGTCTACGAGGGCTGGGTGGCGCCCGACGCACCCGCGCCGCACGTGACCGAGGTCGACGGGAGCACCGCGGAGGCGGCGTGGAAGCCGATCGCGGACGTGCTGGACGGGACGGTGCCGACGGTGAGCCTCGTGGGGGAGGCGCTGGCGTCGTACCGGATCCGTCAGCGGCAGCGCACCGCCGCCTACGCGTACGTCGTGCGCGACGGCGCGATCCTGCTCACCCGCACCTCGGCGCTGGCGCCCGATCCCGGCACCTGGCACCTGCCCGGCGGCGGGATCGACCACGGCGAGACGCCGACGGACACCGTGCGCCGCGAGCTGGGCGAGGAGTGCGGGCTGGAGGGCGAGGCCACCGGTCTGCTCACCGTGCTCGACCACCACTTCACCGGGACCGCGCCCGACGGGCGGGCCGAGGACTTCCACGCGATCGGGATCATCTACCGCGCCGAGGTGGGGCCGGGGGAGCCGCACGTCGTCGAGGAGGGCGGTACGACGGACCTGGCCGCCTGGGTGCCGCTGGCCGACATCGCCGCGGGACGACTCGAGGTCTACGGCTCGGTGCGCGCCGCGATCGAGGCCGCCGGGGATAGCGTGCAGGCGTGACCGAGACCGTCTTCACCTATGCCGCGCCCGCCCTGAAGTTCGGACGCGGGGCCTCCCGCGAGATCGGCTACGACGTCAGCGCCTGGGGCGCGCGCCGGGTGCTGCTCGTGACCGACGCCGGGGTCGCCGCCGCCGGGCATGCCGGCGACGTGGCCGAGAGCCTGCGCGCACGCAACCTGGAGGTGGTCGTCTTCGACCGCTCCCGGGTGGAGCCGACCGACGTGTCGCTGGAGGAGGCGGTCGCGTTCGCCCGCTCCGAGGGACCCTTCGACGCCGTCGTGGCGGTCGGGGGCGGCTCCTCGATCGACACCGCCAAGGCGGTCGCGCTGCTGGTGACGAACCCGGGTGAGCTGATGGACTACGTCAACGCTCCGGTGGGCAAGGCGCGGGCGCCCGAGCACCCGGTGCTGCCTCTGGTCGCCGTACCCACCACCACCGGGACGGGCAGCGAGTCCACCACCATCTGCGTGATGGACGTGCTGTCGCTGAAGGTGAAGACCGGGATCAGCCACGCGGCGCTGCGCCCGCGGCTCGCGGTCGTCGACCCGGCGCTGTCGGCCACCCAGCCGGCGGGTGTGACGGCGGCGGCGGGGATGGACATCCTGTGCCACGCGCTGGAGAGCTACACCGCCCGGTGGTACGCCGACTTCGACGCCAAGACCCCCGAGCAGCGCGTCCCCTACTGCGGCTCGAACCCGATCGCCGACCTGTGGTCGGAGAAGGCGCTCGGCCTGCTGGCGGGTGCCTTCCGGGCGGCCGTGCACCGGGCCTCCGACGACCCGGCGGGCGCGGAGGCGGCCGACCAGATGGCGCTCGCGGCGACCTTCGCCGGTCTCGGGTTCGGCAACGCGGGGGTGCACATCCCGCACGCGAACGCCTACCCGATCGCGGGGCGGGTGCGGGACTTCACGCCCGCGGACTACCCGCAGGACGAGCCGATGGTCCCGCACGGGATGGCGGTCGCGCTGACGGCGCCCGAGGCGTTCCGGTTCACCTTCGACGCCGCGCCCGAGCGGCACCTGCGCGCCGCGCAGCTGCTCGACCCCTCGGCCACCGGGCGCGACGCCGCGGTGCTGCCCGACGTCATCGCCCGGCTGATGCAGGACATCCACCTGCCCAACGGCCTCGGCGCGGTCGGCTACGGCCAGGGCGACGTCGACGCCCTGGTCGACGGCGCGCTCAAGCAGCAGCGGCTGCTGGCGACCGCTCCGAAGGACGTCACCGGGGAGGACCTGGCCGGCATCATCGGGGCCTCCCTCGAGCACTGGTGAGGCGCCTCTAGGCTTGGGGGGTGAACCCGCGCCACCGCCGTCTCGTCATCCCGGCCGCGCTGGTGCTGCTCCTGCTCATCGTGGTCGTCGCCGCGCTGGCCAAGTGAGCGGCGCATGAGCAGCCGCACCGAGACGCTCGAGCAGGGCCTGGCCCAGGTGGCGCAGGACCTGCTCGCCGAGGACCGCCTGGTGCGTGCCGTCGGCTCCGGCCGCCGACGCGCCGCCAGCCCTCCGTGGCGCCGTGTCGAGCTGCGCTGGGTGGACCTCAAGGCGGGCCGCCACCTCCAGGTCGTCCGGTACGACGCGACCCAGGCCCACACCTCCAACCACCTCCTCGGCGAGGCCGCCCAGGAGGAGGTGGCGCGCCTGCTCGCGGAGCCCTTCGGCAACTGGACCGTCGAGACGACCGCCCACCTGCTGTCCCTGCGGGTCACCAAGAAGGGCGACGCCGCGCTACACACCTCCGCCCGCCAGGCGCCGGTGTCGCAGTCCACCGAGCACGACCGGGCCAAGGACCGGATGCTCGCCGAGGACGACCCGCTGTTCGCGGCGCTCGGGCTGAGCGACGCCCAGGGCCGGATCAAGCCGACCCGGCGCGCGAAGTACCGCCAGGTCGAGGACTTCCTGCGGATCCTGGACCGCTCGGTCGCCGACGCGATCGCGAAGGGCCACCTGCGCACGCCCACCGCCGAGGACCCGCTGCGCGTGGTCGACCTCGGCTGCGGCAACGGCTACCTCACCTTCGCCGCCCAGCGCTTCCTCACCGAGCGACGCGGCCTGCCCGTCCGGCTCACCGGGGTCGACGTCAAGGAGCAGTCCCGCGCGCACAACAGTGAGGTCGCCGCCGAGCTCGGCATCGAGGCGACCTTCGTCGCCGGCACGATCGGCGAGGCCGTGCTGCCGGAGCCCCCCGACGTGGTGCTCGCGCTGCACGCGTGCGACACCGCGACCGACGACGCGCTGGCCCGCGCCGTCGGGTGGGATGCACCGCTCGTGCTGGCCGCCCCCTGCTGCCACCACGACATCGCGGCGCAGCTCCGGCGGGGGACCGGCCCGGCGCAGTACCAGGCCCTGGTGCGCGACGGCATCCTGCGCGAGCGCTTCGCCGACACCCTCACCGACGCGCTGCGGGCGCTGCTGCTGCGTGGGCGCGGCTACCGGGTCGACGTCATGGAGTTCGTCGACAGCACCCACACGCCGCGCAACACGCTGCTCCGTGCGGTGCGGACGGGGAGCGCGGGCCCGACCCCGACGGAGTACGACGACCTGGTCGCGACGTGGGACCTCCACCCGCGCCTCGGCGAGCTGTTGGAGCGGTGAGCCGCGTGGAGAAGCTGCTCCTGCTGCTCCTGCCCCTGCCCTTCGGTATCGGCTTCCTCGCCCCGGGCCCGGTCCTGGAGCCGATCGCCGCGGAGACGGTGTTCGCCTTCACCGACCCGGAGATCGTGGAGTCCAGCGGGCTCGTCGCGCGCGACGGGCTCGTCGTGACGGTCAACGACTCCGGCGACAGCAACCGCATCTTCACCGTGGACCCTGCGACCGGCGACACCGTCGGGGTGACCCGCTGGCAGGGCGAGGCCGACGACATCGAGGCGCTCGCGCCGGCGGGCGACGGCAAGGTGTACGTCGGCGACACCGGCGACAACGACCGCACCCGGGACTCGGTGCGGGTCGCGGAGGTGCCCTTCGGTCGCGGCGACCGGGAGGTGCGGGTGCCGACGTACGAGCTCACCTACCCCGACGGCGCCCAGGACGCCGAGACCCTGCTGACGGACCCGCGGACCGGGCGGCTCTACGTCGTCTCCAAGGGCTTCATCGGCCGGGTGTACGCCGCGCCGGAGACCCTCGACCCGGACGGTCCCAACCTGCTCGAGCCCGTCGACGAGGTGCTCGGCATCGCGACCGACGGCGCCTTCCTCCCCGACGGGCGGCACCTGATCGTGCGCAACTACACCCAGGCCGCGGTCTACACCTGGCCCGCCCTGGACCGGGTCGCCCTGCTGGACCTGCCCGCGCAGCCGCAGGGCGAGGGGCTGGCGGTCACCGAGGACGGGGAGATCCTGCTCAGCTCGGAGGGTCAGGGCGGCGACGTGCTGCGGGTCGAGCTGCCGGACGCCGTGCGGGCGGAGATCGACGCCGGCGACGCTGATCCCGTCCCTCCGGGCAGTCCGGCCGACACCCCCGAGGCCTCGCCCGTGGTCGAGGACGACGACTCCTCCCGCTGGCCGTGGGTCGCCGGAGGTGCGGTCGTGCTGGTGGCCGTGGGCGCGGGCGTCACAGGTCTGATCCGCGCGCGGCGGGGAACCTAGCCAGCGTGCCCCGCCTGCGTCGTACCTCACCCGATCAGCCGGGATGGACGCGCCGGCGCGCCGGGCGCGGCTTCGTCCACCTCGACGAGTCCGGTCAGCCGCTGCCGCCCGAGGACGTCGCCCGCTGCAAGGCGCTGGTCATCCCGCCGGCCTGGAAGGACGTGTGGATCAGCCCGTACCCGCACGGGCACCTGCAGGCCGTCGGCACCGACGACGCCGGGCGCCGGCAGTACCTCTACCACCCGGCCTGGGTCGAGCAACGCTCCGCCGAGAAGCACGAGCGGGTGGTCGGCCTGGGCCGCCGGCTGCCGCGGCTGCGCGAGGAGGTGCTGGCCGACCTCGCCACCGACGACCTCGCCACCCGTGCCACCTGCGCCCTCGCGGTCCGGCTGATCGACCTGGGATGCTTCCGGATCGGCAACGACGTGTACGCCGAGGAGTACGGCTCCTTCGGTCTCACCACCCTCGAGCGCCAGCACGTGCGCCGGACCGGGGACGTGCTGGTCTTCGAGTTCGTCGGCAAGTCCGGCGTCGAGCACCACGTCGAGATCGACGACCCGCAGGCCGTCGAGGCGCTCGACCGGCGCCGCCGGCGGCGTCGTACCGACCGGCGGCTGCTCGACATCAACGGCACCGACGTCAACGAGTACCTGCGCGAGGCCAGCGGGCTCGACGTCACCGCCAAGGACTTCCGGACCTGGCACGGCACCGTGCTCGCGGCCGCCGCCCTGGCCGAGGCCCCCGGCCCGGAGGCGTCGAAGACCGCGCGCAAGCGGGCCGTCGCCGCCGCGATGCGGGAGGTCTCGGAGTTCCTGGGCAACACCCCGGCGCTGGCCCGGTCGTCGTACGTCGACCCGCGGGTGGTCGACGCCTACGAGGAGGGCCGCACCATCCGGGCGGCCGTACGACGCGCGCCCGACGACGACGGCGAGGAGCGGCGCGCGGTGCTGGAGCGTGCCACGCTGCGCCTGCTCGGCGGGCGGCGGTGAAAGGGATGGAGATCGAGGTCGTCGAGGGCGACATCACCGAGCAGGACGTGGACGCCGTGGTCAACGCCGCCAACCGCGCGATGCGCGGCGGGGCGGGTGTCGACGGTGCGATCCACCGCGCCGGCGGCCCGGCCGTGCTGGAGGACTGCCGGCGCCGCTTCCCGCGCGGTCTCGCCACCGGCGACGCCGGCTGGACGACGGCCGGGGACATGCGGGCGCGCTGGGTGATCCACGTCGTCGGGCCCAACCGCAACGCCGGCGAGACCGACCGGAGCCTGCTCACCTCCTGCTACCGCCGCGCCCTCGAGGTGGCCGACGAGCTGGGCGTGCGGACGATGGCGTTCCCGCTGATCAGCGCCGGCGCCTACGGGTGGCCGAAGGAGGACGCCGTGGACGCCGCGCTGGAGACGCTGCGCGGGACGCCCACGGCGGTGGAGCAGGTGCGGCTGGTGGCCTTCGGGCGCGCGGCGTACGAGCTGATCTCCGGACGGCTCTGACCCGGGACTTCGTCCCGATTCCGGTGACCGAACGTCACTGTCGGCGCCGCGGCGTCGTTGGTCCGGCATCCCCGAAGACCACCGGACGAAAGGTGCGGACCATGCCGATCGAGCTCACCTCAGCAGCCCTGCTGGCCGTCGTCGCCTTCCTCTGCGCGGCCCTGCTCGTCCCCGGCCGCGAGCGAGCCGTGGTCCTCCCGGCGGGCGCGCCGAGCACCGAGGAGTGGCGCTCCGCGGCGCTGCGGCACTTCCACGAGCACAAGGACCTGCAGCGCTCGGTCGCCGAGGCGCTGTCCACCCCCGGCGCCGTCACCGGCGAGACCCGGCGCGACCTGATGGTCGCGCTCGGGGCCCCGCGGGTGGACGTGATGGCCTAGAGGGCCTCGACGACGTAGTCGATCGACCGGGTCAGCGCCTCGACGTCGGCGGGGTCGATCGCGGGGTACATCGCGATCCGCAGCTGGTTTCGGCCGAGCTTGCGGTACGGCTCGGTGTCGACGATCCCGTTGGCGCGCAGCACCTTCGCCACCTGCGCGGCGTCGATGGACTCGTCGAAGTCGATGGTGCCGATGACCAGCGAGCGGTGCTCGGGGTTCGCCACGTAGGGCGTCGTGTACGACGTCCGCTCCGCCCAGCCGTAGAGCGCGTCCGAGGAGGCGGTGGTCCGCTCGACCATCGCCTTGAGGCCGCCCTGGCCGTTCATCCAGTCCAGCTGCTCGGCCATGAGGAACAGGGTGGCGACCGAGGGGGTGTTGTAGGTCTGGTTGAGGCGGCTGTTGTCGATGGCCGTCTTCAGGTCGAAGAACGGCGGGATGTAGCGCTCGGAGGCGGCGATCCGCTCGGCGCGCTCGAGGGCGGCGGGGGAGAAGATGCCGAACCACAGGCCGCCGTCCGAGGCGAAGCACTTCTGCGGCGCGAAGTAGTAGACGTCGGTCTCGGTGAGGTCGACGGGCAGGCCGCCGGCGCCCGAGGTGGCGTCGATCAGCACCAGCGCGCCGTCGGTGCCGGCGGGACGCACGACGGGTGCCATCACGGCGGTCGAGGTCTCGTTGTGGGCCCAGGCGTAGGCGTCGACGCCCTCCTCGGCGACAGGGTCGGGGCGCGATCCGGGGTCGGCGGCGACGACCGAGGGGGCCTCCAGCCACGGCGCGGCCTTGACCGAGGAGGCGAACTTCGAGGAGAACTCACCGAAGGTGAGGTGCTGCGACTTCCGCTCGACCAGCCCGAACGCCGCGATGTCCCAGAACGCGGTGGCGCCGCCGTTGCCGACGACGATCTCGTAGCCCTCCGGCAGCGAGAACAGCTCGCCCAGGCCCTGCAGCACCCGCGCGACGGTGTCCTTCACCGGCGCCTGCCGGTGCGAGGTGCCGAGCAGGGAGTCGCCGGTCGCGGCCAGCGCGTCGAGGTGGCTGGTCTGGATCTTCGACGGGCCCGCACCGAAGCGGCCGTCGGCGGGCTTGAGGTCCGCGGGGATCTGGATGTCGGTCACGGGTCAACCTTCGCAAGTCGGCACAGGAGAGGGCAGGCTGACGACACTGTCAGAGATGTCCCCAGTGTGACAGGCCGGTCACGCCGGTGTTCAATCGGTTTCGCCATGCAAGCCCCCCTCGATCTCCGTGCCGTGGGCTACCTGCACCCCGACGCCGTCGGCCTGGTCGCCCGCGTCCAGGCGGAGTACGTAGAGCGCTACGGCTCGCCCGACGAGAGCCCGGTCGACCCGACGCTGTTCGACCTGCCGGAGGGCCTCTTCCTCGTCGGGTACGACGAGCAGGGACCGGTCGCGACCGGCGCCTGGCGCCGCTCGCCGGTGCTCCGGCTGGGCGGGTCGAGCGCGGTCGAGGTCAAGCGGATGTATGTCGTCCCGGAGCGCCGCGGTCGCGGCCACGCCCGCACCGTGCTCGCCGAGCTGGAGCGCACCGCGGCCGCCGCCGGCCACGACCTGGTCGTCCTGGAGACCGGCCTGCGGCAGCCCGAGGCGATCGAGCTGTACCGCAGTGCCGGCTACCAGGAGATCGACGGCTTCGGCTACTACAAGGACGCTCCGCTCTCCCGTTGCTTCGGCAAGCGCGTCAGCTGACCCGCGCGGCGACGTCGGCCGGCACGCCGAGGCCGGGCAGGTTGTCCCGTGCGGGGACCGGGGTGCCGAGCGTCCGGGTGAGGGGCACGTGGCCGCCCCAGACGCCCGCGGCCACGTCCTCGGGCTCGTCGACCGGGTCTCCGGCCCGGGCCTTCATCGACGCCTCGTGGAGCGGGACGGCGAGCACCGCCGTGGCCGCCAGCTCCTTGCGGGTGCTCGGCCGCAGGGTCGCTGAGCGCCCCGGGATCATGTGGTCGACGATCAGGTCGAGCGCGTGCTGCCGCTCGGTGGGGTCGTCGACCAGCCGGGCGGTGCCGATCACGACGGCGCTGCGGTAGTTCATCGAGTGGTGGAAGGCCGACCGTCCCGCCACCAGCCCGTCCAGCTCGGTCACCGTCACGCACACCGTCGCCCCCACCGAGCCGCGCAGCCACCGGGCCGCCACCGAGCCGTGGACGTAGAGCGTGCCGTCCGCGTCCGGGCCGTCCGGGTCCACGGCGTACGCCGTCGGGAGCACCACCGGGTGCTCGCCCGCCTGCACGCCGAGGTGGGCCACGAGTCCGTCGGCCAGCAGGTCCAGCAGGGCTGCGCGCTCGGCGACGGCGCGGTTGCGGCCGCGGTTGATCCGGGTGCGTGCGGTGGGCTCCAGGGTGCTGGTCATGGCACCATCGTGGACGACAAGTGGCCTGCGGACACGGGCCAGTTCCGGCTCATCCTGGTAGGCCATTTTGCTTCCCGTCCGACTCGACCGCACCGCCGCCCTCCCGCTCGGCACGCAGCTCGCCGACCAGATGCGCGCGCTGGTCCTCTCCGGCGCGCTCGCCGGCGGCGACCGGATGCCCGCCTCCCGCCGCCTCGCCGCGGACCTCGGGGTCTCCCGCTCCGTCGTCGAGCAGGCCTTCGACCAGCTGCTCGCCGAAGGGTGGCTGGAGGCTCGGCAGGGCGCCGGCACCTGGGTGGCCGACGGCGTGGTGCTGCGCTCCCGGACCCCGGGTCGCCGCGGCACGCCGGCAGACGTGCGTCCCCTGGTGATGCTGGACGCCGGCACGCCCTGGATCGACCCGCGCCACGCGGCGGTGTGGCGCCGCGCCTGGCGTGAGGTCTCCACCGCCACACCCCCACGCGGGTACGACGACCCCCGCGGCCTGCCCGCGCTGCGCACCCTCGTCGCCGAACGCCTCGGCCGCACCCGCGGTCTCGCCGTCGACGCGGATGCTGTGCGGATCACCGGGGGCACCGGCGCCGGGCTGCGTCACCTTCTCGCCGTGCTGCCGCGCGAGCCGATCGCCCTCGAGGACCCGGGCTACCGCGCGGCGGTCGCCACCGTCCGCGAGTCCGGCCGCGCGGTCCGCGACCTGCCCGCCCTCGCCCCCGTCACCGACCTCGCGGGCTGCGCGGCGGCGTACGTCACCCCCGCCCACCAGCACCCCCTCGGCCGGGTCATGCCCGCCGCCGACCGGCTCACCCTGCTCGCCACCGCACGGCGCGACGGGGCGCTGGTCGTCGAGGACGACTACGACTCCGAGTTCCGCTACGACGTCGCACCCGTCCCCGCGCTCGCCTCCCTGGACCGCGACCGGGTGGCCTACCTGGGAACCGCGTCGAAGTCGATCCTGCCGTCGCTGCGGCTGGGGTGGAGCGTCGTACCGGACGGATCGATCGACGCCTACGACGCCCACCGCGAGCTCACCCACGACGCCCCGCCGTGGCCGGTGCAGCGGGCGATGGTCACCCTCCTGCGCGACGGGTACGTCGACGCGGTCGTCCGCTCCGCCCGGCGGGTCTACGCCGAGCGGGCTCCCCGCGTGGTCGCCGCGCTCTCGCCGTACGCCGAGCTGGCCGGCCCCGTCGCCGGGATGTACTCCACCTGGCTGCTCCCGCACGCCCGCGCCGTGCGGGTCCGCGCGGCCGCGGAGGACGCCGGCTTCCGGGTGAACCTGCTGCGCGACTACTGCCGCACGGCCCGGCTCAGCGGCCTCGTCGTCGGCTTCGGGGGCCCCACCGACGCCGAGCTGGACCGGGCGCTCGATGTCCTGGTCGGCGTGCTCCGGGACGGGTGAGGCGGCCACGCCCCTTGTAACTCCGTGTTGAGGTCGTGAAAGGCGGGTCACAGCGCCCGGGTAGAGGCAACAGCGCCCGGGTAGATGGCTCGACGCCCGAGCGATCGAGGCGGCGTCGCCCGCCGGGGTGAGGGGGCCGGACCACGGGTCATCGAGACCGCCGCGAACAACTACCCGGGCGTTGTTGCCTCTACCCGGGCGCTGTGACACCCCATTTCGAACCTCAACACGGAGTTACAAGCGCGCTGCGCCGATCGTGACAGGCCGCCCAGCGAGATATCCCACGCAGACCTGGACCACCCCGAGGGCGACGAGGAGTGCGCAGGGGAGGGTCCAGGAGTCGGTGGCGTGGTGCAGGACGCCGACCAGGAAGGGGCCGCCGGCGGCGATCAGGTAGCCCACGCTCTGGCCCATGGTCGACAGGGCGGCGGTGTCGGCGGCGCTGGTGGTGCGCAGCGCGAAGCAGAGCAGCACGACCGGGAAGACCGCGCCGCCGGCGCCGAGGAGGGCGGCCCAGACCCAGGCGCCGCCCGCGGGTGCCACAGCCAGGCCGGCCCAGCCGGCGATGGTGAGGCCGGTGAGGGCGGCGATGAGGTGGCCCTGGTGGCGCACCCGTCCGGCGATGTTGGGGGCGACGAAGAAGAAGGGAACGCCGAGCACGATGGAGACGGCCAGCAGGAGGCCGGCGGTCTCGTCGCTGAAGCCGGCGTCGGCGTACAGGCTCGGGAGCCAGCTCATCATCACGTAGGCGAGCAGCGACTGGGTGCCGAAGAGGACGGTGACGGCCCAGGCGGTGGGGCTGCGCCAGAGGGAGGCACCCGGGGCGGTGGTACGACGCTCGGGACGCCCGTGCGCGAAGGGCAGCCACGCGAGCAGGGCGGCGACGGCGACGAACGCCCACAGCCCGAGCCCGAGGCGCCAGGAGTCGGTGGCGTTGGTGAGCGGGACGGCGAGCGCGGCGCCGGCGGCGGAGCCGACGGAGAGCACGGCGGTGTAGGCGCCGGTCATCGCGCCGACCCGGCCGGGGAAGTGCTCCTTGACGATCGCGGGGATCAGCACGTTGGCGAGCGCGATGCCGGAGCAGGCGACGAAGGTGCCGACGAGGAGGGCGGGGGTGCCGTCGAGCACGCGCAGCACGAGGCCGGAGGCGAGGACGACGAGGGCGAGGGCGAGACCGCGGTCGACGCCGAGGCGTCGGGTGACGGCCATCGCCGTGGCGCCGACGAGCGCGAAGCAGAGCACGGGCAGGGAGGTGAGGAGGCCCTGGACGGTGGGGGAGACGCCGATCTCGCCGAGGTGGTCGAGCAGGGCGCCGAGGCTGGTGACGGCGATGCGCAGGTTGAGCGCGACGAGCAGCACCGCGAGGACCAGGCCGACGCCCACGCGCCGTTGCGACTGCGAGGATGGGGCGGTCGCACCGGTGGGGTGCGCGTGGACGACGCTGGCCATGTGGCCTAGTATTGCAGACATCGGATGATTGGACGAAAGATGCCGCTGGCTCCCGCCACCCCAGCCTCCCTGGTCGACCAGGCGATCGACGGCATGCGCGCGCTGCTCGCGAGCGGCGAGTGGACCGTCGGCACCCGGATCCCGCCGGAGCCGCTGCTGGCCTCCTCCCTCGGCGTCAGCCGCAACACCGTGCGCGAGGCGGTCAAGGCGCTCGCGCACGTCGGCGTGCTGGAGGTACGCCGCGGTGACGGCACCTACGTCTCCGCCGTCACCGAGATGCAGGCCCTGATGCGGCGTCAGTGCGAGCGGGTCGACATGGAGCACCTGCTGGAGGTCCGCCACGCCATCGAGGTGCGGGCCGCAGCGCTCGCCGCGGAGCGTCGTACCGCCGAGGACCTGGCGGGCCTCGACGCGATCATCGAGCGGCGCAGCGCCGCATTGGCCGACGGGGCAGGTCCCGCCTTCGTGGACGCCGACGTCGACTTCCACGTCGCGGTCGTGGCGGCGGCGCACAACCCGCTCCTCGCCGAGCTGTACGACGGTCTGGTCGAGACCCTGCGCGCCAGCATCGACGACCCCGCGACCGGCCACGACCCGATGCTGGCCGAGCACGACGCGGTGCTGGAGGCGATCCGCCGGGGCGACGCGGTCGCCGCGGCCGCCGCGGGCGCGGAGCTGCTCGATCACGTGGCGCGCTGACCACCGACGATCGCGGTCAGGGCCAGGGCGAAGCCGGCCAGCTGGACCGGGCGCAGGGCCTCGCCGAGCACCAGCCATCCGGCGAGCGCGGCGACGACCGGCGAGAGCAGTCCCAGGAGTGCGGTCGAGCTGACGGGAAGGCGCCCGACGCCGCGGAACCACAGCAGGTACGCCGCGAGTCCGCCGACCGCACCGAGCCAGAGGTACCCGCTCGCCGCCGCGCCGTCGATCGCGGGCGGCGCCCCCTCGACGAGGAAGGTGGCGGGCAGCAGGACCAGTCCGCCGGCCGTCAGCAGCCAGCTCACCAGCACCGGTGAGGACACGCCCGCGGGCCGTCCCCAGCGGCGGGTGAGCACCAGTCCCGCCGCCATCGAGAGCGCGCCGCCGACCCCGGCGAGGAGACCGAGCCCGTCCAGGCGGGCTGTCGGGCCGAGCACGACCAGGGCCACGCCGGCGGCGCCGGTGAGCGCCCAGGCGGCGCGGGCGAGGGTGGGGCGCTCACCCAGCACCGGCAGCGCGAGGGCGAGCACCAGGAGCGGCTGCAGGGCGCCGACGGTCGCCGCCACGCCGCCCGGCAGGCGCTCGGCCGCCACGAAGAGCAGCGGGAAGAAGAAGCCGACGTTGAGCGCACCCAGCACCAGCGCCCGCCACCACCACACGCCCCGCGGGAGCCGGCGCAGCACCAGCAGCAGGACCAGGCCCGCCGGCAGCGCCCGCAGCAGGCCGGCGAACAGCGGGTGCCCGGGCGGCAGCAGCTCGGTCGTGACGAGGTACGTCGTCCCCCACACCATCGGCGCCAGGGCCGTCGTGGCGGCGAGCGAGCCCGACGAGCGGGGGAGCGTGGCGGCCGGTGCGGGCGCCGTGGTCGTGAGGGTCATGGAACCAGCCTCTGCCGATCCGATCCATGAGTCCAACACATGCTTTACATGCCATTGATCGTGATTCACGATAGACAGGTGGAGCTCCAGCAGATGCGGTACGTCGTCGCGGTCGCCGAGCTCGGCAGCTTCACCCGAGCCGCCGAGCGCTGCTTCGTCGTCCAGTCCGCCCTGTCCCACCAGGTCGCCAAGCTCGAGCAGGAGCTCGGCGTCCGGCTCTTCCACCGCACCAGCCGCTGGGTCCGCCTGAGCCCCGCCGGCGAGGTGTTCCTGCCGGTCGCGCGGCAGTGCCTGGACGCCGCCGAGCGTGCGGTCGCCGAGGCGGCTGCGGCCAGCGGCGAGGTCCGCGGCGTGCTGTCGGTCGGGCTGCTCGCGACCGTGGCGGCGGTCGACGTACCGGCGGTGCTGCGCAGCTTCCGCGCCCAGCACCCGCAGGTGCGGGTGCGGCTCACCACCGGCAACAGCGACGTCTTCCTGCGCCAGGTCGCCGACGGCGCGCTGGACGTGGCGTTCGTGGGGCTGGCCGAGGGCCGGGAGATCAGCGGGGTCGAGCAGCGCCTGCTCGCCCGGGACCGGCACCGGGCCGTGCTCGCGCCCGAGCACCGGCTCGCCGGACGGCGTCGGCTGCGGCTGGCCGAGCTGGCCGACGAGCCGTTCGTCGACTTCCCCGCCGGCACGGCCGGCCGCGAGCAGACCGACCGCGCCTTCGCCGCCGCCGGGCTGGTCCGCGACGTCGCGTTCGAGCTCACCGACGTGCTGCTGATGAGCCGGATCCTGCGCACCGGGCTGGGGGTCGCACTGCTGCCGTCGACCTTCCTCGACCAGCTTCCGGGCCTGGTCGCCGTCCCGGTCGTCGCCGCGCCGGCCCGCACCGAGCACGTCGTCTGGAGCAGCTTCGGCCCGACGCCCGCGGCAGCGGCGTTCCTGGCCCACCTGGCGTAGCGCTCAGGTCGCCGGCGGCGGCGCCGATGGGCAACGCCTCCGAACGTCCAGGGAGCCCGCGTGTCCGTCCGTCCCCTCGTCGCCGCCCTCGTCGCGGCGCTCCTCCTGGTCCCCGCCAGCGCCGCGTGGTCCCGCGCGCCGGTCGACGCCTACGCGTCGTACCAGCCCGCCACCGCCTGCTCGCCGAGCGCCAAGCCCGGCACGGTCCTGCTGGGCCGCTGGATCGTGGCGCGGTACGGCGGCCGGTTCGGCACCATCTCGCGGGCCTGCGGCGGCAGCCGCTCCGAGCACCAGGAGGGGCGTGCGTTCGACTGGGCGGTCGACGTACGACGGGCGGCGGACCGGACCCGCGTGCACCGCCTGATGGCCGCGCTGCTCGCCACCGACAGCGCCGGCAACACCGACGCCCTGGCGCGGAGGATGGGGGTGATGTACGTGATCTGGAACGACCACATCTACGCGGCGTGGGACGGTTTCAAGGCTCGTGCCTACCGGGCCTCGTCCTGCCCGAGCGTGCAGCGCTGCTCCCGCACGCTGCGCCACCAGGACCACCTGCACATCTCGATCACCCGTGGGGCGGCCGCGGGGCGCACGACCTGGTACGCCGGCCGGCTCTGAGCGCCGGCCGGCGCTGCGGGCTCACTGGGCCCAGTCGGGGTTCCAGCCCTCGATGTCGCTCGCGGGACGGGTCGAGGGGCCGGTGTAGACGGCGGAGGGCCGGATCAGGCGACCGGTCCGCTTCTGCTCCAGGATGTGCGCCGACCAGCCGCCCGTGCGGGCACAGGTGAACATCGAGGTGAACATGTTGGCCGGCACCTCGGCGAAGTCGAGCACGATCGCGGCCCAGAACTCCACGTTCGTCTCCAGGACGCGGTCCGGACGACGCTCACGGAGCTCGGCCAGCGCGGCCTGCTCCAGCGCCTCGGCGACCTCGTAGCGCGCGGCACCGAGCTCCTTCGCGGTCCGGCGCAGCACCCGCGCACGCGGGTCCTCCGCGCGGTAGACGCGGTGACCGAAGCCCATCAGCCGCTCGCCGGAGTCGAGCAGGTTCTTGACGTACGCCCGCGCGTCGCCCGACTTCTCGACCTCCTCGATCATGCCCAGCACGCGTGAGGGCGCGCCGCCGTGCAGCGGCCCGCTCATCGCGCCGATCGCGCCGGAGAAGGCAGCCGCGACGTCGGCACCGGTGGAGGTGATGACGCGGGCGGTGAAGGTGGAGGCGTTCATGCCGTGCTCGGCCGCCGAGGACCAGTACGCGTCGATCGCGTGGGCGTGCTTCGGGTCCGCCTCGCCGCGCCAGCGGATGAGGAACTTCTCCGCGAGCGTCCGGCCCTCGTCGACCAGCTTCTGCGGGACGACGGGGAGGTGGATGTCGCGGGCCGACTGGCCGGCGTACGACAGGACCATCACCGCCACCCGGGCCAGGTCCGCGCGGGCCTGCTCGTCGGTGATGTCGTAGGTCTGGCCGAAGCCGAACGCCGGCGCGAGCATCGCGATCGCGGCCTGGACGTCGACCCGGACGTCGCCGGTGTGGACCGGCAGGCTGTACGCCTCCGCCGGCGGCAGACCGGGGGTGAAGGAGCCGTCGATCAGCAGGCCCCAGACGTTCTCGAACGGGACCCGGCCGGCCAGGTCCTCGATGTCGACACCGCGGTAGCGCAGCGCCGAGCCCTCCTTGTCCGGCTCCGCGATCTGGGTCTCGAAGGCGACGACGCCCTCCAGTCCGTGGTGTACCTCAGGCATCGACGACTCCTTCGTTGCATCGGGCGGCCGTCCGGTCACCCGGCGGGCCGCAGGCCACCCGCATTCTGCCGCACGCTGCCGAAGGCCCCCTCGCGTCCCCTAGGTTGGGACGTATGGCCGACCCCGCGCAGCTCCCCGACCTCGCCAGCCTCCGGGCGGAGTACGGCGACGCCGGACTCGACGAGCTCGCCGCCGACCCCGACCCCTGGGTGCAGTGGCGGGCCTGGTTCGACGACGCCGTCGCCGCCGCGCTGCACGAGCCCAACGCCATGGTCGTCGCCACCGTCGACGCCGGCGGTCAGCCCTCCGCGCGCACCGTGCTGCTCAAGGGCGTGGGCCCCGACGGCTTCCGGTTCTTCACCAACACCGCCTCCCGCAAGGGCGCCGCCCTGGCCGCGCACGCCGGTTGCGCGCTGCTCTTCCCCTGGCACCCGCTGGAGCGTCAGGTCCGGGTCGAGGGGCTCGCCGTACCGCTGCCGGAGGAGGACGTCGCGGCCTACTTCGCCTCCCGTCCGCGCGGCTCCCAGCTCGGGGCGTGGGCCTCCCCGCAGTCGCAGGTCGTGGCCGGCCGCGACGAGCTCGACGTGCGCTACCGGGAGGTCGAGGAGCGCTTCGCCGGCCAGGACGTGCCGGTGCCCCCGGAGTGGGGCGGCTACCGCGTCGTCCCCGCCGTCTTCGAGTTCTGGCAGGGCCGGCGCGGTCGTCTGCACGACCGGCTGCGCTACACCGCCGACGGCGAGGGCTGGACGATCGAGCGACTCGCCCCCTGAGGCGAGGGCGACTGCGGGTCCGGCTCGTCGCCGGAGTCGCGGGACGCGGCGTACACCACGCCCAGCACCACCAGCACCACGATCAGCGCCACGAGGAGCAGGGTCTGGTGGCGGTCGTCGGCCGAGGCGTCGTGGGCGACCTTCTCGGGCTTGGGCTCCTTGGCGGGCTTGGGCTCCTTGGCGGCCTTGGCCGGCTTCGGGTCCTTGGCCGGCTTCGGCGTCTTCGCGGGCTTCGGCTCCTTGGTGGGCCTGGACTGCTTCGCGGCGCGGGCCTTGGCGCGTCCGCTGGTACGCCGGCGCCGGACCCGGTCGCTGCCCGCCGGCAGCTCGCCCTCGAGCGGCTCGAAGTGGGGGACGGCGAAGTTGGGGGAGACGAAGTTCCGGAACTCGTCGTGCATGCCCCGGGCGTCGTCCACCGGCTCGGGCTCCGGCCTCGCGACCGGCTCCGCGACGGCGACGACCGCTTCGGGCTCCGGCTCGACGGCCGGCTCCACGGGGACCTCGACGACGGCCTCGGGCTCGGGCTCGGGCTCGAGCTCGGCCGCGGGCTCGGGGGCCGGCTCGGGGTCGCGGACGGGCTCGACGCGGACGAAGGACGTGCCGGTCACGCGGGTGAGGTCCAGCGGCGGAAGATCGTCCTCGGCGTCGGGGACCCACGGGTCGGTCAGCGGATCGGTGAGCGGGTCGAAACGCGGCACCGACCGCGTCGGCGTCAGCAGGCTGCGGAACTCGTCCTGGTGGATCCGCTCGGCGACCACCGGCTCCGGCTCCGGCTCGGGCTCGGGCTCCACGACCGGCTCCGGCTCGGGATCGGGCTCCACGACCGGCTCCGGCTCGGGATCGGGCTCCACGACCGGCTCCGGCTCCGGCTCGGGCTCCACGACCGGCTCCGGCGTCACGACCGGCTCCGGCTCGGCCGACGCCACCGCCGGCCAGGAAGCCGCCGGCACCGTGTCCAGCACGATCAGCAGCGCCTGCGCCGTCGGGCGTCGGTGGTCGGGGCCGGCGATGGCCCGCATCAGGACCTCGGCGGCGAACGGTGGGAAGCCGGGGCGCACCTCGGCCGGCGGTGCGGGGTCGCCCGGGTCCGGGTCGACGCCGGTGAGTGCGCGGTAGGCGAGTCTCCCGAGGACCGCCGCGTCCGTCTCGCCCAGCTGCTGGAGCAGCGCGATGGCCTCGTCGGCCGGGAGCGGGTCGGGCGCGGCCGCAGCGAGGAGCGCGTCCAGGTGGGCGCGCACGTCCGACGGATGCCCCATGTCCATGGCCGCATGATGCCGCGCCGGAGCCTGGTTCCGTAGCCGAATCCGATAACCGGTCACGCGTGCGGGTGGGAGGGCGCGAGGCGGGCGAGGACCTCGGCGGCGATCGCGTCGACCGCGGGCAGGGCGGCGAGCGAGGTGGCGACGGCAGCCGCCGCACGGCGGTACGACGGCTCGTCGAGCACCCGCCGCAGGGCCGGGCCCAGGGCGTCCCCGCGCCGCACCCGGACCGCGACGCCGGCGTCCTCGAGCCGGACGGCGTGGTCGAACTGGTCGTAGTCGACCGGCCAGACCACGGCGGGCAGGCCGGCGGCGAGGGTGTGGCCGAGCACGCCGGCGCCGCCGTGGTGGACGACGGCGTCGAAGCGGGGCAGGTCGCGGGCGTAGGAGACGTAGGGGTGCACGACGACGCCCGGCGGCGGCGTGACGGGGAGCGCGGAGCCGACGCTGACGTGCACCCGTACGTCGGCGGGCAGCTGGGTCGCGGCCCGCGCCGCCGCGTCGAGGAGGGCCTGCTTGTGCCAGGGCAGGTGGGTGCCGGCGGTGACGAGCACGTGCCGCAGGCCGGGCGCGAGATCGGGCGCCGCGACGTCGGTGGGCGGGGTGTGGAGGACCGGGCCGACGTACCGCACGGACGGGGGGAGGCTGCGGTCGTACTCGATCACGCCGGGGGTCAGCGCCAGGACCCGCTCGGCGGAGTAGATCGCCTCCGTCCCGTCGGGGCGGTAGATCCGGTCGAGGCCGACGTCGTCGAGCCGGACCCGGGCGAGCCGCGGCGCGACCCGCTTGAACGCCCGCACCCAGCGGCGCCCGGCGGCGTCGCGGGCGCGGCCGAGGGGGGTGCGGCCCGGACGCCACCCGCCGAGGTACGACGGCGGGCCGCTGCGTCCCTCGATGGCGCACGGCGAGGGGTGGACGGTCCACCAGGGCGCCCCGACGGCGTCGGCGGCGGGGCCGACCGCGCCCATGGTGAAGTCGGCGACGACGAGGTCGGGCGGTGCGGCGCGCCACAGCTCCAGCAGCTCGGCCTGGAAGTCGCGCTGGAGCGCGACGGCGGCGCGGAACTGGCGCAGCAGCTTCAGCGGGTGGCTGCCGATCCGGTACGGCGGGTCGACGACCGTCTCGATGATCTCGTCGGCCCCGTCCAGCAGCGCGACCGCGGGCACGCCGGACGCGGCGGCCGCGGGCAGGGCGGCGGCGGTGCTGATGACGCGGACGTCGATGCCCGGCTCCTCGGCGAGCCGGGCGGCGATGCCCAGGACGGGGTGGAGGTGCCCGGCCATGGGCGGCGCGACCAGGTCGACCCGGCTCACGCGGCGTCCTCGGCCAGCTCCGTGACGATCCGCGCGCAGAGGGCGGCCAGCTCGGGGGAGGCGAGGTAGTCGAGGTGCCCGGAGCGGACCTCCAGGTCACACGGCCACCAGCGGGCGAGGTGGTCCTGGCTGCTGGCGACGCGCAGGGTGCGGCAGGCGGGCGGTCGGGTGGCGACGGCGCCGTACGCCACCACGGTGAGCCGGTCGAGCAGGTCGCGGGGGAGGTCGAGCCGGCCGAGCAGGTCCAGTCCGATCGAGCCGGCGAGCACGAGGGTGTGCTCGGCCTGCCGCAGCTGCGCCTCGACCCCCGGCCGGTGTCGTGCGGCCCACGCCGTCCGCAGCAGCCGGATCCGGACGAAGAGCACGAGGTGGCGCAGGCTGCCGAGCCAGATCGGCACCTTCCGGTACGACGCCAGGGTGGCGTCGTAGGGGAAGTTGAGCCGGACCTTGGCGGCCTCCGGCAGCGGCAGGTCGTCGAGGAAGGCGTGCTGGACGGGCGACAGGGCGCAGCTGCTCGGGTCGCTCTGCCCGGTGAGGTGCAGCACCTGGAGCCTCATCGGACCGGCTCGAAGTCGTCGTCGGAGCGGACCCGGTAGGTGCGGGTGCGCCAGCGGATCGTGCGCTGCACGGCGCCGTGGCCCAGGTGCAGCGGCTGCACCAGCTCGGAGGCGAGCGAGACCGCCGGGCGGTGCAGCGGGCGCCCGTGGATGCGGCGTTGCACGTGGCGCAGCAGCAGGGCGCGCCCGCCGAGCACGGCGAGCAGGGGCAGCGCCCGGCGCTCGCGGACCGAGCTGGCGAGCACGGCCCAGAGCAGGTTCGGGTGGATGCCGTGCAGGAGGCTGATCGCGGCGACGGTGCGGGCGGGCTGGCGGCGCAGCAGGAGGTTCGCGAAGAGCATCCAGCGGTGCATCAGGCGCACGTAGTGGCCGGGGCCGTCGACGGTGGTGGTGATCCACTGCGGCGACGCGGTCTGGCTGATCGTGCCGCCGCTGCGCTGGACCGCGCCGGCGACGGCCAGATCGTCGGTGAGGTTGCGCAGCAACGGGGTGAACCCCCCGAGGGCGCGCAGGTCCCGCACCCGCATCGCCCAGGTCATCCCGTTGATGGTGACCGGGTCCATGGTCAGGTAGGTCATCGCGGCGTTGTTGTCGACGAACTGCTCGACGAGCTGGGCCCAGATCGTCGACCCCGGCAGGTAGCCGGGCAGCCCGGTCGCCAGGGTCGCCCGGTCGAGGCCGCCGAGCAGCGCGCCGAGGCTGGCCCGCGGGAGCCGGGTGTCGTCGTCGAGGACCAGGAGGACCTCGTCGTCGGCGGCGGCGTCGAGGGCGGGCTGGAGCTTCGCCAGCTTGGGGTTCACCCCGTCGGGGGCGGGCGGGCAGACCCGCACCTCCACCCGGTCGACCGGGCCGATCCGGTCCACCACCCGGCGCGCCTCCGGGTCGTCCTCGTCGATCAGCCAGCAGAACCGGGCGCCGTCGAGGGACAGCAGGTTGTCGCGCAGCGCGTCCTCCAGGCCCGGGTCGCCGGAGAGGATCGGCTGGACGACGACGACCTTCGCGATCGCCGCCGGCGCGGGCTCGGCCGCCGCGGGCGCGCGCCCGGCGTTGCGTACGGCGACGGCGGCCTTCGCGGCCTGCAGCCCGAGGTAGCCCAGGGCGGCGGCCGTCAGCCCGCGGCTCACAGCCGCTCCCGCTGCCAGGCCACGAAGGCGTCGACGCCCTCGGCGACGGAGATCCGCGGCGCACCCAGGTCGCGCAGCATCTTGTCCGGCACGAAGGTCTTGGACCAGCTGAGCACCCCGACGCCGTACGGCGTGATGGGCGGCTCGCCGGGCAGGTGCAGCACCCGCCAGGCCCGCTCCAGCACGGTCGCCGCGCGCATCGCGGTGCCCAGGCCGACCTCACGGGTGGGCGGGTCGAAGCCGAGCCGCCCGATGACGTCGAGCAGCATCGCCTGGATCTCGACGGGCTCGGCGTTGGTGAGGTGGTAGACGCCGGTCAGCTCGGGCCGGGCGGCGAGCTGGAGCAGGTAGTCGGCGAGGTTGTCGACGTAGATCAGGTCGCCGACGGCCGGCTCCGTGCGCCCGGTCAGCCGCGGCACCCGGCCGGCCTTGGCGGCGGCGATGATCCGTGGGAAGAGCACCGTGTCCTCGGGCCCGAAGACAGCGCGCGGCCGGGCGACGACCCAGGAACCCCCGTAGGTGCGGGCGATCCCCTCCGAGGCCGCCTTGGTGCGGGCGTAGTCGTTGGCGAACCGCTCGGGCAGGGGGGTGTCCTCGGTGAGGTCGAGCTGGTCCCCGTCGCGGTAGAGCACCGAGGAGGACGACACGTGCACCAGTCGCGGGCTCCCGAGCCGGGCGCACCAGTCGACGACCGTCCGGGTGGCGACGACGTTGTCGCGGTCGTAGTCCGCGCGCCGGGCGTACGGCGTCGCGCGGGCCGCGCAGTGGATCACCGCATCCGGCTGCCAGGGCAGCTCCGGCAGCTCGGCGGGCGTGGCCCGGCCGAGGTCCACGCTCGCGTAGTCGTCGCGGTCGAGCCGGCGCCGGCCCAGGCCGAACACCTCGTGCCCGGCCTCCCTCGCCAGCGCGGCCGTCCGCCCGCCGACGAAGCCGGACGCGCCGGTCACCAGCACCCTCATGACACCCTCCTGATCCGCCGTCGCTTCTGGTCCGGCGCCTCGGTCGGCCAGCCCATCGCGACGACCTGCGGGGCCTGCGCCCCGAGCCGTTCCGCGAGCCGGCCGGTCTCCACCGCCACCCGGTCGACGGCGGTCGGTCCGCCCAGGGTCGTGGCGAGGCGCCACTGCGTGCCGTGCTGCTCGATCCGGTAGTCGCCGAGGTCCCCCGCGAGCGCCACCGTGTGCCGCAGCACGTCGGGGTAGACCGGCACACCGCCGAGCGTCAGGACGTCGTCCGCGCGGCCCAGCACGGCGGCGATGCTGCGGCCCGGGCGTCCGCACGGGCAGGGCCCGGGCGCGGCGAGCAGCACGTCGTCGAGGCGGTGCCGCACGACGTACTGGGTGGTGCGGGTGAAGTCCGTGACGATCGGGTGGAAGCGGCGGTGGTCGATCCACTCCGGCTCGACGTGCAGGTTGCCCTCGTTGAGGTGCAGCCGGCCGGCGGGACAGCTGACCGCGAGCAGGCCCTCGGTCGCCTGGTAGATCTGCTCGACCGGTCGGCCGAAGGCCTCCCGGATCACGACCTCGTCCTGCGGGTCGAGGGTCTCGGCGACGGAGACGACCTGCAGCGGGCGCAGCCCGGCCGGCCGCGCCTCGGCGATCCGGCGCAGCACGCTCGCCGGCGCGACGAGCACGTCGGTGCCGGGCAGGTCGGGGAGGTGCTCCGCGACCGGGACGGTGAGGTCGTGCCAGGAGAAGTGCACCCGGCGGCTGTCGAGGGTCTCGTAGAGGTTGCTGTTGGCGCGCAGGAAGAGCGCGACCCGCAACGGCCGCCGCAGCAGCACGCGCAGCGACGCCGGCGCCATCATCTGGCCGAGCAGGATGCCCGCCCACAGGCGGCTCTCGGTCTCCGAGACGAGGAAGACGCCGCGGGTGCCGGTGGTGCCGGACGACAGTCCCACGGTCACCCCGCCGGGCAGGGTCGCGGTGAAGTCCCGCGAGCGCTCGGCCGCCTCGGCGACGGCGAGTGCCCGCTCGAGGGTGATGCCGTAGCGGTTGAAGCCCGCGAAGTCGGCCAGCACGGTGCGCTTGTCGACGACGGGGAGCTCGTGCAGCGGCCGCCCGGCCCACGGGGCGTAGAAGGCCGCGTGCGGCAGCTCCTCGCGCAGGAAGCGGTCCAGCGCGCGGGCCCGTGCGGCGTCGTACCGGCGGGGGAGGAGCCAGCGCTCGCGGGCGAAGGAGGCGGCCACGGCCGCCTGTCCGGTGGGCACGTTCAGGCCCCGGCGTACCACGCTGCGTGGCCCTCGGGGCAGTGCGCCGGGAGGATCAGCAGGTCCGGGTGCGCGGCGTCGAGCTCGTGCAGCGCGGCCAGCGTGGACAGCGTCGTCGGCCAGTCGTGCATGACGTTCTTGGCGAGTCGCGACGGTGGCTTGAGGTCCTTGTAGGAGCGGGTGGTCCAGGCCGCGTCGCCGACGAGCAGCACCTGCCGGCCGCCGGAGGTGAACAGCAGGCCGAGGTGACCGGGCATGTGCCCCGGCAGGTCGACCGCCACCAGGCTGCGGTCGCCCAGCAGGTCCCACGCGGTCAGCCCCGCGACGTCGACGCGGCGGAAGGACTCGACCGGGTCGAGCCGCTCGCGCAGGTCGTCGGGCAGCAGTGCCGGCAGGATCGCGTGCCGGGTCGCGGTCAGGCCCCTCAACGACAGGGCGTGCTCCGCGCCGGCCGCGCCCGCGACGATGCGCGCCCGCGGGTGGTCGAGGAGCCCGCCGACGTGGTCGCCGTGGAAGTGCGAGACCACGATGCGTCGTACGGCGCCCGGGTCGATGTCCAGCGCCGCGAGCTGACGCGGCAGGTGCTCCGCCTCGGGCAGGGTGACCGGCAGCGTCGTGCGGTACAGCAGCTCCGGGAGGCGGCGGGTCGCGTCGAAGAAGTGCTGGGAGTAGCCCGTGTCGAACAGCGTCCACCCGTGCACCGGGTGGTCCAGCGCGCCGACGTACGACGGGAACTCGATCGGGCGCAGCCGCCCGCCCTGCCGGGCGAGGGCCTCCGGGCCCTTGCAGTGCCCCACGCGCAGCCAGTGGAAGCCGACCTCGGGCTGGTCGCTCAGTAGCACAGCACCACTCCGCCCAGGCTGATCCCGGCGCCGGTGCCGAGCAGCAGCGCGTGGTCGCCACGCCGCAGCCGCCCGCTCTCGATCGCCGCGTGCAGGGCCGAGGGCAGCGAGGCCGCGACCTGGTTGCCGTGGTCGGCGTAGATGTCGACCAGCCGGTCCCCGACGCCGAACTGCTGGCGCACCCAGTCCAGGCCGTGGTGGCTCGCCTGGTGCGGTACGACGACCGGCAGGTCCGCCATCGCGACCCCGGCCTCGTCGAGCAGGCCCTCCACGAAGGCCGGCAGGTGCCGGAAGGCCAGCCGGAACACGGCGCCGCCATCCATCCGGAAGCGACCCCAGTCGGCGTACTCGCCCTCGACCCGGTCCGGCGCCCACCGCGAGCCGCCCCCGCGGATCTCGCAGGTGTGCGCACCCTCGCTGTAGGTCTCGAAGCCCGCGGACAGCACGCCCGAGCCGGTCTCGCCCGCCGGGCCCACGACCGCGGCGGCCGCGCCGTCACCGAAGATCCCCGACGCGCCCAGGTCGGACCAGTCGAGGCCGACCGACGCGAGGTCGCTCGAGACGATGAGGACGTTGCGGTAGCGGCCGGCCCCGACGAGGGTGGCCGCGAGGTCGAGCGCGACCAGGAAGCTCAGGCAGCTCGCGTTCACGTCGAACGCCGGGATCGGGCGGGACGGCGCGAGCGCCTCGTGCATCAGCGCCGCGTTGCAGGGCAGCGGCTGGTCGGGGGTGCCGCTCGCACCGATCACCACGTCGACGTCGTCGAGGTCGAGACCGGCGGCGGCCAGGGCCTTGCGCGCCGCGCGGGCGCCGAGGTCGGCGGCCGAGCCCCGTTCGACGTACCGGACCCGGACGCCGGTCCTGGCCTCCACCGTGCCCCGCGCGAGCCCGAGCCGCTCGTCCATCGCGGCGCTCGTCACGGCCTCGTCCGGCACCACCGCGCCGGTGCCGAGGATGCGCAGCGCGCGGAACCCGAGACCTGGCACGGGTGCTCCCCCTTCGTCGTGCTCGTGTGGCGCCCCGACAATAACCTTGTTCGCCACGGCCGGGCCGGTGATCGCCCGTCAGCGCTCGGCGTGGTCCAGTGCGTCGGCGGTCAGCAGCCGACCCAGCTCGATCAGCTCGTCGGCGCGGTGGAAGTCCAGCGTGCGCGCGGCGCTCAGCGGCACGGTGACCAGCACGTCCGGAGGCAGCGCGGCCAACCGGTAGCGGGTGATCAGGCTCTGCATCGCGTCGAACGACTGCGCCACCACCTCCGAGGTCCGTACGTCGGGCCGGGGATCCGTCTCGCGCGCCTCGGCCGGTGCCTCCGGTGCCGCGATCGGCACGACGTCCGCGAGGTCGTCCGAGCGCCGGAAGCGGCGCCGCAGGTCGGCGGCCCACTCCGCGCGTCGTACCGAGAAGCCGCGGGCGGGCGACGACGGCTCGTGGGGCTCGCGCGGTCCCTGGAGGGAGACGGCGAGGGTGAAGTCGGCGGCCGCGGCAGCCGTCGGCTCGAGCGGCAGCGGGTTGAGCAGTCCGCCGTCGACGAGGATGCGCCCGTCCACCACCGCGGGGGTGAAGAGGCCGGGGATCGCGATCGAAGCACGGATCGCGGGGATCAGCGGTCCGCGCTGGAACCACACCTCACGGCGCGCGGCGAGGTCGGTCGCGACGGCGGTGAAGGGGACCGGCAGGTCCTCGATCATCACCTCGCCGACGAGCTCGTCGAGGCTCGCCATCAGCCGCTCGGCACTCGCCGCGCCCCCACCGCCCCAGGTGGGGTCGGCGAGCCGCACCACCCGGCGCTGGGTCAGGGTCGAGGCCCAGGTCGCGAACTCCTCGTCCTTGCCGGCCGCGACGAGGCCGCCGACGACGGCACCCATCGACGTACCGGACACCGCCACGACCTGGTGCCCGCGCGCCCGCAGCTCGGCGACCGCCCCGAGGTGGGCGTACCCCCGCGCCCCGCCGGAGCCGAGGACCAACGCAACCCGTGCCATGCCCCCCATTCTGTCGACTTGGGGTTTCCCACCCGCGACTTGGGGTTTTCCACCCCCGAGTTGGGCCTTTCCTCCCTCGACTTGGGGCTTGTGCACCACGCGCGTGCAACACAACCCCCAACTCAACGGTGGGAAACCCCAACTCGACGGTGGAAACCCACAACTCAACGGTGGGAACCCCCAAGTCGACGGTGGGAAACCCCAAGTCGAGGGAGGAAAGCCCCAAGTCAACGAGGAAATGGGTTGTGAGTGAGTGCTCACTCACTTACGGTGGAGGGCATGCCGCCTCGTGCCACGCCGCTGTCGCCGCAGGACCGGAGGGAGGCCCTGATCCGGGCCACCCGGCCGCTGCTGTACGAGCACGGGCGGGGGGTGACCACCAAGTTGATCGCCGAGGCGGCGGGGGTCGCGGAGGGCACCATCTTCCGGGTCTTCGACTCCAAGGACGAGCTGATCGACGCGACCATCGCCCGCGCCTTCGAGCCGGGCGACGTGCTGCACCGCCTCGACGAGATCGACCCCGCCCTGCCCCTGCGGGAGCGGATGCTGGCGATGACGGCGATCCTGCAGCAGCGCTTCCTCGCGATCTTCGAGCTGATGCGGGCGCTCGGCGCGGTCGGCCCGCCGCGGCACCTGCACGACCGGCCGGAGATCGCCCAGGGCCTGGAGGAGGTACGACGCCGCCTGCTCGCCCTCATCGAGCCGGACGCCGCCCGGCTGACCCTGCCGCCCGAGCGGGTGCTGCACGTGTGGCGCCTGCTCACCTTCGCCGGCTCCCACCGGGAGATCGCCGACAACGACCTGCTGACCCCCGCCCAGATCGTCGACACCGTCCTGCACGGTGTGGAGAGGACCGACGGCTGATGCTGATCAAGCTCCTGCGCACCCACCTCGCGCCGTACCGCGCGTGGCTGACCGTGATCGTGCTGCTCCAGCTGACCGCGACGGTCGCGATGCTCTACCTGCCGAGCCTCAACGCCGACATCATCGACAAGGGCATCGCCCGCGGCGACAACGGCTACGTGCTGCGCATCGGCGCGGTGATGCTGGCGGTGTCGCTCGTGCAGGCGGCGTGCTCGATGACGTCGGCGTACTTCGGCGGGCGTACGGCGATGGCCTTCGGCCGCGACGTGCGCGGCCGCGTGTTCCACCGGATCGGCAGCTTCTCGGCGCGTGAGGTGTCCGGCTTCGGTGCGCCGTCGCTGATCACCCGGGCGACCAACGACGTGCAGCAGGTGCAGATGCTGGCGATGATGACCTGCCTGATGGCCGTCACCATCCCGATCATGATGGTCGGCGGCGTCGTGATGGCGATGCGCGAGGACTTCGGGCTGTCGTGGCTGGTGGTCGCCGTCGTACCGGTGCTCTTCGTCTGCATCGGCCTGGTCGTGTCCCGCATGGTGCCGGCCTTCCGCCAGGTCCAGGAGCGGCTCGACGACGTGAACCGGATCCTGCGGGAGCAGATCACCGGCATCCGGGTGGTCCGCGCCTTCGTCCGGGAGCCGCACGAGACCCGCCGCTTCGACCGGGCGAACGGCGACCTGACCGATGTCTCGCTGCGCGCCGGGCGCTGGATGGCGCTGATGTTCCCGCTGGTCATGGCGGTCTCGAACGTCGCCAGCGTCGGGGTGATCTGGTTCGGCGGCCACCGCGTCGACAGCGGGCAGATGGAGGTGGGGGCGCTGACGGCGTTCCTGGCCTACCTGATGCAGATCCTGATGTCGGTGATGATGGGCACCTTCATGCTGATGATGGTGCCGCGTGCGGCCGTCAGCGCCGACCGGATCAGCGAGGTGCTCGCCACCGACACGAGCGTGCACCCGCCGGCCCGCCCGGTCACGGAGGTCCACGTCGCCGGCCACCTCGACCTCGAGGGTGTCGGGCTGACCTACCCGGGTGCCGAGGCGCCGGTGCTGCGCGAGGTGACCTTCTCGGCCCGCCCGGGCCAGACGGTCGCGGTGATCGGCTCGACCGGTGCCGGCAAGACCACGCTGGTCAACCTGGTGCCGCGGCTGCTGGACGCGACCACCGGCACGGTCCGGGTCGACGGTGTCGACGTGCGCGAGCTCGACCCGGAGCTGCTGTGGTCGAAGATCGGGCTGGTGCCCCAGCGGGCGTTCCTGTTCTCCGGCACCATCGCCTCCAACCTGCGCTACGGCCGCCCGGAGGCGAGCGACGACGAGCTGTGGGCGGCCCTGGAGATCGCGCAGGGCGCGGACTTCGTCCGAGAGATGCCCGAGGGCCTCGACACCCCCGTCGCCCAAGGCGGTACGACGGTCTCGGGCGGCCAGCGTCAGCGCCTCGCCATCGCCCGTGCCCTGGTACGACGCCCCGAGATCTACCTCTTCGACGACGCCTTCTCCGCCCTCGACGTCGCCACCGACGCCCGCCTGCGGGCGGCGCTGAAGCCGGTGACCCGGGACGCGACGGTGCTGATCGTCGCGCAGCGGATCGCCACCATCCGCGACGCCGACGTGATCCTCGTGCTGGAGGACGGCGAGGTGGTGGGCCAGGGGAGCCACGAGGACCTGATGACCAGCAACCCGACGTACCAGGAGATCGCCGCCTCGCAGGGCATCCGCGGACAGGAGGTCGTGGCATGAGCAACGGCACGATGAAGCAGACCGAGCGGATCGTCCAGCAGGGCGGTCCGGGGCGCGGCCCGATGGGCGGCATGGTCGGCCAGAAGGCCGACGACTTCGGCACCTCCGCACGTCGCCTGCTGGCGCTGCTGCGCCCGGCGCGGGGCCGGGCGGTGGCGGTGCTGCTGCTCGGCATCGGCTCGGTCGCCTCGGTGGCGATCGGCCCGTACCTGCTCGGCAAGGCGACCGACGCGGTCTTCAACGGCTACATCGGCGGTCGGCTCGAGCCCGGCACCACCAAGGCGGACGCGGTCGCCGGGGCCGAGGCCCGGGGCGACGGCGGGCTGGCGGACTTCCTGCGCGGGCTCGACTTCGTGCCCGGCCAGGGCGTCGACTTCGACAAGGTCGGCCACCTGCTGCTGGTCACCCTGCTGATCTACGTCGGCGGCCAGGTCCTCGGCTGGCTGCAGGGCTTCCTCGTCAACGACATCGTCCAGGCGACGGTGCGGCGGATGCGGACCGACGTCGAGGAGAAGGTGCACCGGCTCCCGCTGTCGTACTTCGACCGCCAGCCGCGCGGTGAGCTGCTCAGCCGGGTCACCAACGACATCGACAACGTCGCGCAGAACCTCCAGCAGACGATGAGCCAGCTGCTCACGTCGCTGCTCATGGTGGTCGGCGTGCTGGGGATGATGTTCTGGGTCTCCCCGCTGCTCGCGGTGATCGCGCTGGTGTCGGTGCCGATCGCGATGTTCACGACCGGGCGGATCATGAAGCGCTCGCAGAGCCAGTTCATCAACCAGTGGCGCCAGACCGGCCGGCTCAACGCGCAGGTGGAGGAGGCCATCTCCGGGCACGCGCTGGTGACGGTCTTCGGCCGCCGCGGTGCCGTGGAGAAGGAGTTCGCGACCGCGAACGAGGAGCTGTACGAGTCGTCGTACCGGGCGCAGTTCATCAGCGGCCTGGTGATGCCGACGATGATGCTGATCGGCAACCTCAACTACGTCGTGATCGCGGTCGTCGGCGGGCTGCGGGTCGCGTCCGGGACGCTGAGCCTGGGGGAGGTGCAGGCGTTCATCCAGTACACCCGCATGTTCACCCAGCCGATCACCCAGATCGCCTCGATGGCGAACCTGCTGCAGTCCGGCGTCGCCTCGGCCGAGCGGGTCTTCGAGCTGCTCGACGCCGAGGAGGAGGTGGATCCTTGGGAGGCGGCCGGCAGCGCGGCGGGAGGCGCCGAAGGCAGCTTGCTGCCCGGATCTGCGCCGGAGACGCGCTCGGCCCCAAGAGCCGGCGAGGTGCGCTTCGAGCACGTGTCGTTCTCGTACGACGACGAGCCGCTCATCGAGGACCTGTCGCTCCTGGCGCGGCCGGGCCAGATGGTCGCGATCGTCGGCCCCACCGGCGCCGGCAAGACGACGCTGGTCAACCTGGTCATGAGGTTCTACGAGCTGCGCGGCGGGCGGATCCTGGTCGACGGCACGGACGTCACGCGGATCAGCCGCGCCGAGCTGCGCAGCCGGATCGGGATGGTGCTCCAGGACACCTGGCTGTTCGAGGGCACGATCCGCGACAACATCGCCTACGGGCGTCCGGACGCGACGGAGGAGGAGATCCGCGAGGCCGCCCGGGCGACGTACGTCGACCGGTTCGTGCACTCCCTGCCCGACGGCTACGAGACCCGCGTCGACGACGAGGGCTCGAACCTGTCGGCGGGGGAGCGGCAGCTGATCACCATCGCCCGGGCGTTCCTGGCCCAGCCCGCCCTGCTCATCCTCGACGAGGCGACGTCGTCGGTCGACACCCGTACGGAGCTGCTGCTGCAGCAGGCGATGGCGGCGCTGCGCACCGACCGGACGTCCTTCGTGATCGCCCACCGGCTCTCCACGATCCGCGACGCGGACCTGATCCTCGTCATGGAGCACGGGCGGATCGTCGAGCAGGGCTCGCACGCCGAGCTGCTGGCGCGCGACGGGGCGTTCGCGCGGCTGCACGCCGCGCAGTTCGCGGCGGCGGGCTCACCGGCGCTGTGATCCCTTCGCCGCGCAGTCCCCTCCCGGCCGGTACGACGCGCCGGGCCCCGGGTCAGCAGTCGTACTGGAAGTACGCCTTCTCGCCGCCGGTCACCGCGATCGCCACGACCTCCGTGCTGTCGCTGACCTCCGCGGCCGGCACGCCCAGCAGGAAGCCGAGGTAGGGACGCCCGTCCTCCTCGCCCGGTGGGTACGTCGACGCGCCGTCGAAGCCGTCGTCGACCAAGGGCGTCAGGTCCGGGTACGCCGCCCGCAGCTCGCCGTAGGTCGAGCCGACCCCGATCCCGCCGTGGTCGGTGCGCGGGCCGCGCGCGCTGACGAGGATCTGGGTGATCGTGGCGTCGTCGTCGGTGAGCACGACGATGCCCTTGGGGTTGCCCGCCCAGCGGACCTGCTCGGCGCACAGGGCGGCACCCTCCTCGAGCTGGCCGGTGCGCTCCCACTCCGCGCGCCGCATCCCGACCCGGACCTCGCCGAGCATGCCGGGGGCGATGGTGAGGTCGAGGGTGTCGGCGACCTTGCCGGACGCCTTCGGAGGGGCCGCGCTCGACGACGGTGTGCCCGACGGTGTGCCCGACGGGGTCGGTGCGGTGCTCGTCGGTGCCGTGCTCGATCCCGTCGGGTCGGCGGCGGGCTGCTCCTCGGAGCCGCAGCCGGCGAGGGGCAGGGCGAGGGCGAGGACGAGCGGGGCGAAGAAGCGGAGCATCGGGACCTCCCGGACGATCGGTTTCCTGTTCCGACGTCCGGGAGGCCCGAATGGTTCTCTAGCGGCGCAGCACCTTGCGTGCCAGCAGGTTGCCGCTCACCTGGATGACCATGACCATCAGCACGAGCACGACGATCGCGGCCCACATGAGCACGTAGTCGAACTGGCGGAAGCCGAAGCGCTGGGCGAAGGAGCCCAGGCCGCCGCCGGAGACCACGCCGGCGATCGCCGTCATGTCGACGATCGCCACGAAGGCGAAGGTGAAGCCCAGCACCAGCGGGCCGAGCGCCTCGGGCACGAGCACGGTGAACGTGATCCGCGCCCGGCTCGCGCCCATCGCCCGCGCCGCCTCGATGACGCCGGGGTTGACGGTGACGAGGTTCTGCTCGGCGATCCGGCTGATGCCGAAGACCGCGGCGATGGTGATGCCGAAGGTGGCCGCCTGGATGCCGATCCCGGTGCCGACGACCTGTCGTGCCAGCGGCTGGAGGGCGGCGATGAAGATGACGAACGGGATCGGCCGGAAGCAGTTGACGACCACGTTGAGGACGTAGAACACCGCCCGGTTGGCGTAGAGGCCGCCCTTGCGGGTGAGGTACAGCCCCAGGCCGAGCCCGAGGCCGAGCAGCCCGCCGACGACGAGGGCGATGGACGCCATGATGACGGTCTCGCCGGCCGCCTGCCAGAACTCCGGCTGCAGGTCCCACAGCCGGGTGTCGCTCGCGAGCGCGGTCATCGCGCCACCTCCGTCCACGGTACGACGCTCTCGAGGTCCGCCAGCGCGGCGTCGACGGCCGCGTCGTCACCGGTGAGGGCCAGGGTCAGGTTGCCGAAGCTGTTGCCCTGCACCTCCTCGATCCCGCCGTAGACGAGCTCGAAGGAGACCCCGTGGCGCAGGAAGGCCGCGAAGGCCTCGGACTGGCGCACCGACCGGTCGCGGAAGGCGAGCCGGACGAAGCGCCCGTCGTGGGTCTCGCGCAGGGCGGCGACGACGTCGTCGGGCGGCAGGTCGTCGACGACCGTGCTGACGAAGCGCCGGGTGACCGGGTGCTGCGGGTCGGTGAAGACGTCGAGCACGGGGCCGTTCTCGACGACCTTGCCGTCCTCCATGACCGCGACCCGGTGGGCGATGCGGCGTACGGCGTCCATCTCGTGGGTGATCAGCAGGATGGTGATGCCGAGCTCCCGGTTGACCTTGGCGAGCAGGTCGAGCACGTCGCGGGTGGTGTCGGGGTCGAGCGCGCTGGTGGCCTCGTCGGCCAGCAGGAGCCGGGGGCTGGTGGCGAGCGCCCGGGCGATGCCGACGCGCTGCTTCTGCCCGCCGGACAGCTCGGTGACCCGGGCGTGCGCCTTGTCGGCGAGGCCGACGAAGTGGAGCAGCTCGGAGATCCGCTGCTGCTGCTCGGCCTTCCCGACGCCCGCGACGGTGAGGGGGAACGCGAGGTTGCCCCACACGGTGCGCGACTCCATCAGGTTGAACTGCTGGAACACCATCCCGATGCCCCGCCGCAGCTCGCGCAGCGCCCGCTCGGAGAGCGTGGTGACGTCGACGCCGTCGACGACCACGCTCCCCGAGGTCACGGGCTCGAGCGCGTTGACCAGCCGGACCAGGGTGGACTTGCCGGCGCCGGAGTAGCCGATGATCGCGAAGATCTCGCCCTGCTCGACGCTCAGGTCGACGCCGTCGACCGCACGCTGGGCGGGCTTGCCCCGCCCAGCGCTCGGGAACTCCTTGACGACGTCGCGCAGCTCGACCAGTGCCATGGTCACTTCTGCGCGCGGACCTGCGCCTCGACCTCGCGCAGGCTGGCCTCGAGGTCGGCCTGGCTGGTCGTGACGAACTGCGCGGTGTCGCCCGACGCCTCGTTGGCGCCGTCGAGCACGTCCTGGCTCTGCTGGTAGACCTCGACGAGCTTCTTCAGCACCGGGTTGTCCTTGTCCTCGGCGCGCACGGCGAAGATGTTGACGTACGGGATCGCCTTGGGGTCCTTCGGGTCGTCCTGGGCGATCGCGTCGGAGAACTTCAGGCCGGCGTCCTCGACGAAGTCGTTGTTGATGATCGCGGCGGCGACGTCGGGCAGCGAGGTGGGCGTCAGGTCGGCCTGGAGCGCCTTGACCTTGACCCGCGACTTCGCCTCGTCGACGTCGGCGATGGTGGAGAACGCCGAGCCGCCGTCCTTCAGCGTGATCAGGCCGGCCGACTGCAGCACCAGCAGGCCGCGGGCCTGGTTCGAGTCGTCGTCGGGGACGACGACGGTCGCGCCGTCGGGGATGTCGGCGACGTCGTCGTACTTCTGCGAGTAGAGACCCAGCGGGTAGATCGCGGTCGAGCCGATCGGCACGAGGTCGTCGTCGTTGGCGACGTTGTACTGCGCGAGGTAGATGATGTGCTGGAACTGGTTGACGTCCAGCTCGCCCTCCTTGAGGGCCGGGTTCGGCTGGGCGTAGTCGGCGAAGTCGCGGATCTCCAGCTCGATGCCGGCCTCCTCGGCGCGGTCCTTGAAGGTGTCCCAGTAGGGGTCGCTCGCGCCGACGGTGCCGAGCACGACCTTGACCGGGTCGTCCTTGGACAGCTCGGTCGAGGCGTCCTTGCCGGTCGCGCGGGGGGCGTCGTCCCCGCCGCGGGCGGCGAGGAAGACCACCACGCCGATGATGGCGAGCACCACCACGACCACGCCGGCGATCAGCGGCAGGCGGGACTTGGGGGCTTCGATGAGGGGGGTCTGGTCCGACATCGTGTTCCTCTTCTCTCAAGGCTCGTGGGGCGCGACTCGTGGTCGCCCCGGGTGGGCGGCGGGTGGCCGTCGAGTCGCCCACCCTAAAGGCAAGTAACTCGATTCGATTAATCGGGGTTGATGTGCCCGACGGTCGGGTCAAGGAGGGGCGGCGGAGCGGCATTCCCCGGTGTGACCGGCGCAACGCCGTGACCGCGCGCCCGGTCCTCGCGAAAATCCCGTTGTCTGCGCGCGAGCGGCGACCTACGGTTGTCGCACACGGGAAAGGAGGTGGTCCGCAGAATGATTTCGCAACGGACGCGTGAGGTGGCTGCTCGCTAGCAGCCCGCAGTCGAAGGACAGGCTGCACGCGAATCCAACAGCAGCCACCCGACCCGCAGGTGAGCCCGGTTCGTCCGCCGGGTGAGGCTCGTTCCCGAGCCGCTCCTGCGGGTCGCTGCATTTTCCGGCACCGCTCAGCTGTTCGCCGCGTCACAGAAAGTTGCCGTCGTCAACCATCGGAGATATGGTTGACGCATGTCAACTACTTCACCGGCCACCGCCGCACCGGGTCAGATGACCCACCGCGAGATCATGGAGGCCCTGACCGGGCTCCTCCTGGCGATGTTCGTGGCCATGCTGTCCAGCACCGTGGTCAGCAACGCGCTGCCCGCGATCGTGACCGACCTGCACGGGAGCCAGACCGGCTACACGTGGGTCGTCGTCGCCACCCTGCTCACCATGACCGCGACCACCCCGATCTGGGGCAAGCTGGCCGACCTGTTCAGCAAGAAGCTGCTGGTCCAGGCCGCGCTGGTCATCTTCTCGATCGGCTCCGTCGTCGCCGCCCTCGCGCCCAACATGGGCGTGCTCATCGGGGCCCGCGCCTTCCAGGGGCTCGGCGTGGGCGGCCTGACCGCGCTGGTCCAGGTCGTCATCGCCTCGATGGTCTCCCCGCGCGAGCGCGGCCGCTACAGCGGCTACATCGGTGCGGTCTTCGCCACCGCCACCGTCAGCGGACCGCTGCTGGGCGGCCTCGTCGTGGACAGCCCGCTGGGCTGGCGCGGCTGCTTCATCATCGGCATCCCGGTCGCGATGATCGCCTTCGTCGTCCTGCAGAAGACGCTGCACCTGCCGACCATCAAGCGCGAGGTCAAGATCGACTACCTCGGCGCCACCCTGATCATGGCGGGCATCAGCCTCATCCTGGTCTGGGTCAGCCTCGCGGGCACGAACTTCGACTGGATCTCCGGTACGTCCGCCGCGCTCGTCGTCGGCAGCCTCGCCCTCATCGGGGCGGCGCTGTGGGTCGAGGCCCAGGTGGCCTCCGAGCCGGTCATCCCGCTGCGCCTCTTCCGCGACCGCACCACCGCGCTGGCCACCGCCGCGTCGGTGATGATCGGCGTCGCGATGTTCGGCGCCACGGTCTACCTCAGCCAGTACTTCCAGCTCGCCCGCGGGATGAGCCCCACCGAGGCCGGCCTCATGTCGATCGCGATGGTCGGCGGCCTGCTGGTCTCCAGCATCATCAGCGGTCGCGTCATCACCCGCACCGGCCTGTGGAAGCGGTGGCTGGTCGGCGGCATGGTCTTCGTCATCGCCGGCATCGCGCTGCTGGGCACGATCGACGCGGAGACCCCGCTCGTCGTGGTCGGCGCCTACATGGCCCTCACCGGCATCGGCCTCGGCGCCACGATGCAGAACCTCGTCCTCTCGGTGCAGAACAACACCGCCCCGAAGGACCTCGGCGCCGCCAGCTCGGTGGTCGCGATGTTCCGCTCGATCGGTGGCTCCGCGGGTGTCGCCGCGCTCGGCGCGGTCCTCGCCCACCAGGTCACCGGCGGCGTCAAGGACGGCCTGACCGCCCTCGTCGCCTCCGGCCAGGTCACCCCCGACCAGCTCGCCGCGATGCAGCACTCCACCGGCGACATCCCCGACCTCGACGCGCTGCCGTCGCCGATCCGCGCGCTCTACGAGGCGTCCTTCGGCGACGCGGTCGGCCACCTGTTCATGGTCGCGGTGCCCTTCGCGGTGGTCGCCTTCCTCTGCATCCTCTTCATCAAGGAGGTGCCGCTGCGGACCTCCACCGGCCCGAGCGTCGCGGAGTCGGAGATCGAGGCCGGCGTGGTCGCCAGCAACGAGGCCGTCGACTACCCGTCGTATCGCGTCGAGGGTGTCGAGGGCGTCGAGGGCGAGCAGGTGGGGGACCGGCGATGACCGTCGCCCCCACCCACGCCGACGCGCTGCGCGACCTCGAGTCCGAGGTCGGCGTGCTCATCCGCCGGGTCCGCCGCGTGATCGGCGAGCGGGCCCGGGCGGTGCACCCGGAGCTGCTGCCCGCGTCGTACCTCATGCTGAGCTACGTCCGCGACCACGGCCCGGTGCGGGCCTCGGCGGTGGGCCAGGTGTTCGACATCGACAAGGGCGCGATCAGCCGCCAGGTGCAGCACCTGATCGACCTCGGCCTGATCGACCGCTCGCCGGACCCCGAGGACGGGCGGGCGACCCTGCTGACCGCCAGCCCGGACGCGGTACGACGCCTCGGCGAGGTCGCCGACGAGCGCCGGGCCCTGCTCGCCGAGCGCCTCGGCGACTGGTCGCCGGAGGAGATGGCGTCCTTCGCCGCCTCGCTGCGCCGCTACAACGCCGCGCTCAACGAGCCCGGCGACGGCTGAGCCTCAGCGCACCCACGCGGCCGTGTCCGGCGGGAGCACCCCGCCGGGCAGCGGCCCGCTGCTGATCAGCACCTCGCCCGGCGGCAGCGCCACCGGCTCGACGCCGGTGTTCACGACGACCGTCACGCCCGCCCGTCGTACGACGAGCACGTCGTCCTCGGACGTCGCGACCGTCGTCTCGTCCGCACCCGCGAACACCGCCCGGCGGGTGGTGAGGGCGCGGCGGTAGAACGCGAGCGTCGAGTCGGGGTCGCCCTGCTGCGCCTCGACGGTCAGCCCCGCCCAGTCGTCCGGCTGCGGGATCCAGGGCTGGGTGCCGTCCGCGCCCCCGAAGCCGTACGGCGGCGCGCTGCCCGACCACGGGATCGGGACCCGGCAGCCGTCGCGCCCCGGCTCACCGGTGCGGAACCACGAGGGGTCCTGGCGCGCCTCCGGCGGGACGTCGACCTGCTCGAGGCCGAGCTCCTCGCCCTGGTAGAGGTAGGCCGAGCCGGGCAGCGCCAGCATGGCCAGCGTCGCGGCGCGTCCCCGGGCGACCCCGGCCGGCCCCCCGCCGTAGCGGGTGGGGTGGCGCACCACGTCGTGGTTGGAGAGCACCCAGGTGGGGGCGGCGTGGGCGGTGGCGACCGCGGCGATGGAGCCGTCGATGACCTCGGCGAACGCCGCGGCGGACCAGGGGGTGGTCAGCCAGGCGAAGTTGAACGCCTGGTCGAGCTCGTCGGGCCGGATGAACTCCGCCATCGCCTCCGGGGTCTGGGTCCAGGCCTCGGCGACCGCCATCCGGTCGCCGGGGTAGGAGTCGAGCACCTTGCGCCAGCGCCGGTAGACCTCGTGCACCTCGGGCTGCTCCCACATCGGCTCGTCGCGCACGACCCGCTCGACCATCGACTCCGCCTGCGCGGGCTCGGTCGCGCTCTTCTCGGGCAGCACCTGGTCGCGCAGCGACTCCTCCTTGAACAGCCCGTGCGCCACGTCGACCCGGAAGCCGTCGACGCCGCGGTCCAGCCAGAACCGGAGCACCTCCTCGAACATGTCGCCGACCTCGGGGTTGCGCCAGTCGAGGTCGGGCTGGGTGCTGTCGAACAGATGCAGGTACCACTGTGCCTTCTGGGGCGAGCGCGTCTCCGGCGACGGCGGGGCAGCAAGCTGCCGGCGATCGCCTCCCGCCGCGCTGCCGCCCTCGTCAGGCACCCGGGTCCAGGCCGGCCCCCCGAAGATCGAGCTCCAGTTGTTGGGCGGCTCGCTGCCGTCCTTCCCGCGGCCCTCGCGGAACAGGTAGCGCGCTCGCTCCGGCGAGCCCGGGCCGGCGGCCAGCGCCTCCTGGAACCACACGTGCTGGTCGGAGGTGTGGTTGGGGACCAGGTCGACGATCACCCGCAGGCCCAGGTCGTGGGCGGTCGCGAGCAGGCTGTCGAAGGCGGCCAGGTCGCCGAAGAGCGGGTCGACGTCGCGGTAGTCGGAGACGTCGTAGCCGTGGTCCTTCTGGGGCGAGCGGTAGAACGGCGTGATCCACAGGGCGTCCACGCCGAGCTCGCGCAGGTACGGCAGGCGCGAGGTGATGCCGGCGAGGTCGCCGATCCCGTCGCCGGGGACGGGTGCGCCGTCGGCGAAGCTGCGGACGTAGACCTGGTAGACGACGGCGTCGTACCACCAGGGGTGGCTCGTGGGGGTCTCGGTGGTCATCGGAACTCCTCCGGGTCGATGGCGATCCAGACGTGCTCGGCGGTGGCGACGACGTCGTCGCCGGGGCCGAAGAGCGTGGCGGCGGTGTGCGTCTTGCGGCCGTCGATCGCGCGCTGCTCGCCGACGACGACGTACCGCTCCGAGGTGTGCGGCAGGTGGCGCACCTCGACGGTGATCCGGCCCAGCACCGACGGGCGGCCCTCCAGGTCCGAGGACCAACCGCCGGGGCAGTCCAGGGCGGCCCAGGTGACGGCGACGGTGGACTCGTACGGCGTCCAGGTCGCCGCCACGCGACCCCGTTTCCCCGCGGCGACGGGCCCGGGGAAGATCCGCAGCCCGTCGCCCGGCCGGCGGTCGGTGCCGCAGACGAAGCAGGTGGGGAAGGGGTGCACGCGGTGGCCGGGGTACGCCGCCTCCGCCGCGGCCGCCCGGCCCGCGGGGACCGGCGCGACCGGGGTGGGCGGGTGCTCGGCGTACACCGCCTCGGCGACCGGGCGGCCGCCGTGGCTCACCGTGGCGCCCGCGGCGGTGGCGGTCAGCGGCAGCGGCGTCTCCAGCGGCGGCGGCTGGCGCAGGGTCACCGTCACCGCCCGGCCCAGGCCCTGGCCCGGGAGGCGCGCGGCGAGGGCACCCGCGACCCAGCCGCCGTTGCCGGAACGGGGCGGGCCGTTGAACCGGCGGGGGACGAGCAGGGTGGTCACGGGACCCAGCCTGCCAGCCCCATGCGCAACAATGGGGGGGTGAGCGACCTGATCGACACCACCGAGATGTACCTCCGCACGATCTACGAGCTGATCGAGGAGGGCATCGTCCCGCTGCGGGCGCGCATCGCCGAGCGCCTGCACCAGAGCGGGCCGACCGTGTCGCAGACCGTGGCCCGGATGGAGCGCGACGGGCTGCTCACCGTCGAGGGCGACCGCCACCTCGAGCTCACCGACGACGGCCGCCGCCTCGCGGTCCGCGTCATGCGCAAGCACCGCCTCGCCGAGCGCCTCCTCATCGACGTCATCGGCCTCGACTGGGAGCAGGTCCACGAGGAGGCGTGCCGCTGGGAGCACGTCATGTCCGAGACCGTCGAGCGCCGGCTGCTGGAGCTGCTCGACCACCCGACCGAGTCGCCGTACGGCAACCCGATCCCCGGGCTCGACGAGCTCGGCGAGGAGAAGGTCGTCGAGGACTTCATGGACGACGTCGAGCCGCTGTCGCGGGCCGCGTCCAAGGACAGCGCCCTCGCCCTCGTCCGCCGGATCTCGGAGGAGATGCAGAAGGACGAGGCGCTGATGAGCGCCATGCACCGGGTCGGTGCGCTGCCCGACAAGACGATCACCATCCAGGCCACGCCCGACGGCGTCCTGGTCGGCTCCGGTGGCGAGACCGCCGAGATCTTCCCCGAGGCGGCCGACCACATCTTCGTCAAGAAGCTCTGAGTCGATGGCGCGAGCGTGTCGGCGCTTCGCTTGACACGCTGCCGCGCCGCGGTCGCGTCCGGTAGGTGGTGACGTCCGCCTGGCGGCAAGCCGGCCGGCGCGCGGAACGCCGACTCCCTGCGCCTGCGGTCGCTCGTTCCTCGCTTCGTCCGGCTCCGGGCCGACTGCGTCCCGCGCCTGCCGACCACATCTTCGTCAAGAGGCTCTGAGTCGATGGCGCGAGGGTGTCGGCGCTTCGCTTGACACGCTGCCGCGCCGCGGTCGCGTCCGGTAGGTGGT
>CAZFEE010000001.1:2345874-2462847 GCA_964517395.1 uncultured Nocardioides sp.
GACGTCCGCCTGGCGGCAAGCCGGCCGGCGCGGCTAGCGCCGGGCCTCGGCGAGCGCGCCGAGCCACTCGCTCGTCCCGGCCTCGACCTTGGCGGTGGCCAGGTCGTCGCCGCGGGTCGGGCCGCGGTTGACGATGACGACCGCCGTGCCGCGCTGCGCCGCGCGGCGCACGAACCGCAGCCCGCTCATCACGGTGAGGCTGGAGCCGGCGACCAGGAGGCAGCCCGCCTCGCCCAGCTCCTCGACCGCGGCGTAGCAGCGCTCCACCCGCGGCTTGGGGACGTTCTCGCCGAAGAACACGACGTCGGGCTTGAGCGTGCCGCCGCAGGCCTCGCAGCCCGGGACGACGAAGCCGGCCGTGTCCTCGAGGTCGACGTCGCCGTCGGGGCGCACCGCCACGTCGGCGTGCGCGGCCGCCCACCCGGGGTTGGCCGACTCGAGGCGCTGCTGGAGCGCCGCCCGGGGCGTCGTACGACGGCAGGCGAGGCAGACCACGTCCGCGATCCGACCGTGCAGCGCCACGGTGCGCGGGGTGCCGGCGGCCTCGTGGAGGCCGTCGACGTTCTGGGTGATGACGAGCTCGGCGCCCAGGGTGGCGACCGCGCGGTGGCCGGCGTTCGGCTCGGCGCGGCGCATCCGGGACCAGCCGAGGTGGCTGCGCGCCCAGTACCGCTGCTGGGCGGCAGGCCCCGAGACGAACTCCTGGTAGGTCATCGGCATCCGCACCGGCGCGCCCGGGCCCCGGTAGTCGGGGATGCCGGAGTCCGTCGAGAGGCCGGCGCCGGTCAGCACCACCAGCGGGCCCCGCGCGCAGCGCGCCAGCGCCGCGTCGGTGGCGACGGGGTCGAGCAGGCTCATGCGCCGTAGCGCAGGCGGGCCCGTTCGCGCGCCTTCTCCGCCTCGATCTCACGGTTCTTCGGCGGCGCCGTCGTCACCAGCTGGTCCAGCAGGTGCTGGGTGATGTGGGCGATCTGGTGGACGGCCTCGTCGAAGGCGGCCTGGTTGGCCTGGCTGGGCTTCGTCGTGCCGCTGACCTTGCGGACGAACTGCAGCGCTGCGGCGCTCACCTCGTCCGAGGTCGCCGGCGGCTCGAAGTTGTTGAGCGGACGGATGTTGCGGCACATGCCTCCACGGTACGTCGCCGGGCCGGACTGCGCCCACGGACGGCGGGTACCGCGCTGGAGTCCCGCCCACCGAGCCCGAGGAGAGCGATGACCCCGACCTCGCCGTACGACGCCCGCACGGTGCTGGTGACCGGTGCGTCCAGCGGGATCGGCCGGGAGGTGGCGCTGGCCCTGGCCGAACGCGGCGACGCCCTCGTCCTGGTGGCCCGCCGCCGGCCCGAGCTGGAGGAGGTGGCCGCGCGCTGCCGGCGGCTCGGCGCCGAGGTGGTGGTGGCGCCCGCGGACGTGGCCGACACCGCCGCGTGGGACGAGGCGTTCGAGGCGGGCACGGCGGCGCTGGGCCGGGTCGACGTGGTGGTGCACGCCGCCGCGGTCGCGGCCTACGGACGCTTCGCCGAAGTGCCGGCCGACGTCTTCGACCGGGTGCAGCAGGTCAACCTGCTCGGCACCGCCAACGTCGCCCGCACCGCCCTGCGCCACTTCGAGTCGCGCCGCGCCGGGCACCTGGTCCTCTTCGGCTCGCTGGTCGGCAAGATCAGCACGCCGTACCTCTCGCCGTACGTCACCAGCAAGTGGGCGGTGCACGGGCTGGCCCGCACCCTCCAGGCCGAGCTCGTCGGCGCGCCGTACGACGTCAGCCTGGTCGAGCCGGGCGGCGTGTCGACGACGATCTACGACAAGGCCGCGAGCTACCTCGGGGTGCAGGGCAAGCCGCCCCCGCCCGTGTACGACGCCCGGCGGGTCGCCCGCGCGACCGTGCGCCTGGTCGACCGCCCGCGCCGGGAGCGTGCGGTGGGCCTGTTCAACCCGGTCATCGCGCTGGGCTTCCGGCTGTTCCCGGCGGTCTACGACCGCATCGTCGCGCCGCTGGTCAGCCGGCTCGCGCTCGCCGACGAGCCGGTGCCCGACCACCCCGGCAACCTCTTCCGCACCCGCCCCGAGCCCTCCACCCCGAAGGACGTCCGATGAGCGACCTCGCCCACGTCCCCGCCGTACGCCGCAGCGTCGCCGCCACCCCCGAGCAGGTCTGGGAGGTGCTGAGCGACGGCTGGCTGTACCCCACCTGGGTGGTCGGCGCGGCCCGGATGCGCGACGTCGACGAGGCGTGGCCGGCCACCGGGTCCCGGCTGCACCACTCGGTGGGCAACTGGCCGCTGCTGCTGGACGACAAGTCCGAGGTGCTGGAGTCGCGGCCGCCGCGGCTGCTGCGGCTCAAGGCGCACGGCTGGCCCGCGGGCGCGGCCGAGGTGCTGCTGGAGATCGAGCCGGAGGGGACCGGCGCACTGGTCTCGATCCGCGAGGACGCGGTGCAGGGACCGGGCGCGCTCGTCCCGCGCCCGGCCCGCCAGGCGGCGATCGTGCCCCGCAACCGGGAGACCCTGCGCCGGCTGGCCTACATCGCGGAGGGTCGCTCCTGAGGGCTCAGTCCGCGCGGGCCGCCTGGTCGAGCAGCCGCGACCAGGCGGTGCCGAGCAGCTTCCTGCGCACCGCCGCCCGCGCCCCGGTGGCCGACCCGAGCGCGGAGCGGGCGGCGTTCCAGCCGCACGCGCCGTGCACCCCGCCGCCGGGGTGGGCCGACGCCCCGGCGAGGTAGAGGCCCTCGACCGGCGTCTCCGGGCGGCCCAGGCCGGGGAGCGGGCGGAACACGAGCTGCTGGTGGATGCCCGACGTACCGGCGTTGATCGCGCCGTCGACCAGGTTGGAGTCGGCGCCCTCGATGTCGCGGGGCCACTGGACGTGCTCGGCGAGCACGGCGTCGGCGAAGCCCGGTGCGGCCGTCTCGATCGCGGCGCGGACCCGGTCGGCGACCACCGCCAGGGCGTCGTCGTCGCCGGCGATCGCGTGCGGGACGTGGGTGTAGGCCCAGACGCTCTCGGTGCCGGCGGGGGAGCGGGTCGCGTCCGCCGTGGTCATCTGGCCGACCAGCACGAACGGCCGGCGCGGCACCCGCTGCGTCGACAGGTCCGCGGCGAAGTCGACGAGGCCGTCCTCGTCCACGCCGAGGTGGACGGTCCCGGCGCCGTGCGCGCCGCTCGCGGTCCACGGCACCGGCTCCTTCAGCGCCCAGTTCAGCTTGAGCGTCGGGTTGTCCCAGTGGAAGCGGTCCAGGGCGTCGGCCGTGCGGGCGGGCAGGTGCTCGCGCCCCACCAGCCGCTCGTAGAGCGTCGGGGCGTCCACGTCGGCGAGCACCGCGCGGCGGGCCGTGACCCGGCTGCCGTCCGCCAGGCGTACGCCGGTCGCGCGGCCGTGCTCCACCTCGACCCGCTCCACCCGGACCCCCGTGCGCACCTGCCCGCCCCCGGCCCGGAGCCGGGAGACCAGGGCGTCGGCGAGCACCTGGGCGCCGCCGACCGGGACGGGGAAGCCGACGTCCTGCCCGAGCATGCACAGCAGCCAGCCGAAGAGCCCGCTGCCGGCGGCGTCGGGTCCGACGTCGGAGTGCATCGCGTTGCCGGTCAGCAGCACCGCGGCCCCCTCGCCGGCGAACCGCTCGTCCGCCAGGCGGTGCACGGGCAGGACCGCCTGGCGCAGCATCTCCAGCGCGTCCGCCGTGCCCAGCGCGCGCAGCAGCCGCAGTGCCGAGCGCACCGGCGGGAAGGGGGTGAAGAGGGCGTCGAGCAGCGGGTCGCGGATCCGCGACCACTGCTCCCACAGCGCCAGCCACGCCTCGCCGTCGCCGGCCGCGAACTCCTCGAGGCCGGCCGCGGTGTCCTCGACCCGGCGGTGCAGGACCGCGGCCCGGTCGTCGGGCAGCACGTGGGCGAGCACCGTGGGCGCCTGCGTCCACGCCAGGCCGTGGTGGTGGAGGTCCAGCCCGGCGATCACGGGCGAGGCGGCCGCGAGCGGGTAGAACGCGCTGAACAGGTCGTTGCGGAAGCCGGGCGCCGTCACCTCCGCGGTGCGCACCGCGCCGCCGCAGACCTCGTCGGCCTCGACCAGCAGCACCTCCCAGCCCGCGTCGACCAGCGCGTTCGCGGCGACCAGCCCGTTCGGCCCGGCGCCGACGACGACCGCGTCGACCGCCGTCACGGAGTGAACACCACCTTGATCATCCCGTCCTCCTTGGCCCGGAAGGTCGCGTACGCCGACGGCGCCTCCTCCAACGGCAGTCGGTGGGTCGCGAAGGACTCGGTGCCGAGCGGGTCGGCGTCGTCGAGCAGCAGCGGCAGGATGTCGTCGCTCCAGCGACGGACGTTCGCCTGGCCCATCCGCAGCTGCACCTGCTTGTCGAACATCTGCATCATCGGCATCGGCTCGGTCGCGCCGCCGTAGACCCCGGAGATGGACACCGTCCCGCCTCGGCGGACCGCGTCGATGGCGCCGTGCAGCGCCGCGACCCGGTCGATCCCGACGTTGACCATGAGCTTGCGCGCGACCGGGTCGGGCAGCAGCCCGACCGCCTTGATCACCTTCTCGGCGACCGGGTTGCCGTGCGCCTCCATGCCGACCGCGTCGAGGACGGAGTCGGCGCCGCGACCGGCCGTGCGGTCGCGGACCTCGGCGCCCAGGTCGTCGACCGCGTCGACGTCGATCGTCTCCGCGCCCAGCGCCGCCACCCGGGCCAGCCGCTCCGGCACCCGGTCGGCGACGATCACCCGGCGGCCCTCGTGCAGCGCGATCCGCGCGGCCATGTCGCCGATCGGCCCCGCACCCATCACCAGCAGCACGCCGCCGTCCGGCACCTCGGCGTACCGCACCCCCTGCCAGGCGGTGGGGATGACGTCGGAGAGGAAGACGAAGCGGTCGTCGGGAGGACCCTCGGGGACCTTGATCGGCAGGAAGTCGGCGAACTGCACCCGCAGGTACTCCGCCTGCCCGCCCGGCACCGAGCCGTAGAGCCGGCTGTAGCCGAGCAGGCTCGCGCCGGTGCCGGTGTCGCGGTTCTGGGTGGTCTCGCACTGGCTGTGCAGGCCCTGGCCGCACATCCAGCAGGAGCCGCAGCTGATGTTGAAGGGCACCACCACCCGGTCGCCGACCTTCAGGTCACGGACCTCCGGACCCACCTCGACCACCTCGCCCATCGGCTCGTGGCCCACCACGTCGCCCGGGGTCATGAACGGGCCCAGCGGCTCGTACAGGTGCAGGTCGGAGCCGCACAGCCCCGTGCTGGTGACCCGGATGACCGCGTCCGTCGGCTGCTCGATGCGCGGGTCGGGCACCTCCTCCACGCGCATGTCCCGCGGTCCCTGCCACGTCACTGCCCTCATCCCGGCCTCCCTCGTCGGTGTCCGCCGGGGTGGTACCCGGGCGGGCGCCGAGCACGCGGGCCTACAGCTCGAAGAACTGCGCCTTCTCGCCGGTGACCAGCACGACCCGCCCGTCCGGCAGGGGGACGGCGCGCACGACGTCCACGTCGTCGCCGTACTCCACCCGGACGAGCCGCTGGTGCAGCCGGCCGTCGGCGAGCTTGAGGACCGAGACGTAGCCGGTGCGGCGGCCGGCATCGCGCTCCAGCACGGTGATCACGGTGCGCCGGTCGGGGAGCCAGGTGAAGGCGCGCGGGTCGGTGGTGGCCAGGCCGCGGAAGCCGCGGCCGTAGGAGTGCACGTCGAGCCGCTCGACCTTCCGCACGTCGCGGACGTCGAAGAGGCCGACCTGCGCGCCCCAGCCCTTCGCGCTCGGGCCCTCCCCGACGCCGATCATCCGCCAGCTGCCGAGCGGGTGGAGGTAGGCAGAGAAGCCGGGGATCTTGAGCTTGCCGAGCAGCCGCGGGCGGGTGGTGTCGGTGAGGTCGACGGCGTACAACGGGTCCACCTGGCGGAAGGTCACCAGGAGGGCGAGGTCGTCGAACCACCGGACCGCCTTGATGTCCTCGTTGCGCCCGAGGTCGTCGAGGCGCCCGCGCTCCACCAGCTCCTCACCCTGCCGGGCGAAGGTCACCACGGAGTTGAACGGGCCGGTCTGGCTGGTCGGGCCGACCGCGACCCGCAGCACCCCGTCCGCCTCGTCGATCGACCACCGGTCCCGGATCGCGCCCTCGACCTCGCCGGAGGCCACGTGGGTCGCGGCGGTGCCGTCGAGCTCGAAGTCGAAGAGGTACGACGACCCGGTGTCCTTGCCGCCCACCGGCATCTCGCACACGTCGATGCACCCCCAGCGCTGGAAGGGGGCCTGCGTGGCGAGGTAGAGGTGGTCCGCCGACTCGTAGGCCACGCCCGTGCGCCCGGCCAGCCCGATCGCGTCCAGCCGGGTCGCGGTGCCGGCGTCGAAGCCGACGACGCTCGTGGTGTCGACGAGCAGGTCGTCGGAGGGGATCGCGACGTTCGCGCAGTCGAGGAGCCGGCGGCTCCTGCCGTCCGTGGTCACCGTCGGCAGCCAGTCGTCGAGGGTGGTCGCGGCGACCAGCTTCCGGTTCGCCCTCAGCGCCGCGGCGTCGGTGCGCTTGCCCCCGGGCGTGACGAAGTCGAGGTCCGGCAGTCCGGAGGCGAGGACCAGCCGGATCGCCGAGCCGTGCTGGCGGGCGGAGAGCGACGCGGCGTCGTACCGGACGTCGTCGGCCAGGCGCGGCTGCGCCGGGTCGGCCAGCGAGATCGTCAGCACCCGGGTGCCGGGCTTCTCCGCCGAGCCCTCGTCGTCGGCGCCGAGGGCGACCACGGTGTCGCCGGCCAGCAGGATCTCGGCGTCCTCGATGCCGGGCAGGTCGAAGGAGGAGAGCCTCCTCGTCGAGGTGCCGCTGACGTCGTAGGTCACCAGGTCGTCGTCGCGCACGGTCACCAGGACCTTGCCGTCGGTCTTGACGGTGTCCGGCTCGTCGACGCCCTCCTCCTGGACGTTGGTGCCGGTGTCGCTGCTGGTGACCCGGTCGGTCTGCGGGACGGAGGTCTCGCTCAGCGAGCTGCGGGGGACGGCGAAGGCACCGCTGAGCGGGGCGACACCGTCGGCCAGGTCGCCGAAGTACCTGCGGTCGTAGAGCGGGCCGCTGCCCCAGCCCCACGGGCCGACGACCTTCTCCGCCCGCTCGACGTACGTCGCGAGCAGGTCGTCGCACGACCTCGCCGGCGCCAGGTCGGCCTGGAAGGCGGCCCGGCGGGGCAGCGTCTCGATCCCGGGCGGGGTGCCGGGGCCGGAGCCGTCGACCAGCGTCCCGGCGACGAAGGCACCGGCGAGGCCGGTGACCACGCCGGCGGTGAGCAGCGGGCGGACCAGCAGCCGCCGGCGCCGGCGTCGCTCGCCCGCGGCCTCGGCGAGGATCGCGGCGACGGGGGCGCGGCCCGCGGGGTAGTCGTCCCAGAGGCGTTCGAGGTCGGTCATTTCGTCCCTCCGGACAGGTCGAGGAGGTGGTCGTTGGCGGCGAGGTGGGCCAGGGCCCGGGAGAGCCGGCTCTTCACGGTGCCGGGCGGCACGCCCAGCGCCTCCGCGGTCTGCCGCTCCGAGAGCTGCACGAAGTAGCGGAGCACGACGACGTCGCGGTTCGGCTTGGTCAGGGAGCCGAGGGCGCGGTGCACGGCGTCGGCGACCGCCACCCGCTCGGCGGCGTCGGCATCGCTCCCGCGCCCGGTCGCGGGTCGCTCGGGGACCTCCGCGGCGTCGTACTGACGGTCCTTCCACCAGCGCGTGCGGCGGGTGTCACGCAGGCAGTTGAGCAGCATCCGGTAGACGTAGGCGTCGCGGTTGTCGACGTTGCTGACCCGCTCCCAGGCGGTGTAGCAGCGCACCAGCGTGGTCTGCGCCAGGTCCTCGGCCTCGTCGGGACGGGCGCCGAGGAAGACGGCGGCGCGGACCAGGGACGGCCAGCTCTGCTCGACGTAGTCGGCGTACGCCGACTCGTGCTCTGGTTCCACGCCTGCTCCGTCTTCCGGTCGATCCTGCCGAACCTACGACGGGCTGACCCTTGCGCCGGGTTCCCTCGGGGATGAAAGACTCCGGGCCATGGCTGACAGCTCCCGTCCGTACGACGTCGTCCTCTTCGGCGCGACCGGCTTCACCGGCGGGCTCACCGCCGACTACCTCGCCGCCCACGGCGGTCCCGGGCTGCGCTGGGCCATCGCCGGGCGCAACGAGAAGAAGCTGGAGGCCGTGCGGACCCGTCTCGCCGGGATCGACCCCGCGCTGGCCGACCTGCCGCTGCTGGTCGCCGACGCCGAGGACACCGACGCGCTCGCCGAGGTGGTCGCGACGACGAAGGTGGTGGCGACGACCGTCGGCCCCTACATCGAGTACGGCGGCCCGCTGGTCGCCGCCTGCGCCGTCGCCGGCACCGACTACGTCGACCTGACCGGGGAGCCGGAGTTCGTCGACCGCACCTACGTCGAGCACAACGCCGCCGCCGAGGGCTCCGGCGCCCGGATCGTGCACTGCTGCGGCTTCGACTCGATCCCGCACGACCTCGGTGCGTACTTCACGATCCAGCAGCTCGCCGCCGAGCTCGGTGGCGAGATCACCGGGCCGGTCGCCCTGCGCGGGGTGGTGCGCTCCAAGGCGGGCTTCTCGGGTGGCACCTTCCACTCGGCGCTCACGGCGTTCTCCCGGGCCCGCCAGATGAAGGAGGCCTCCAGCGCCCGGCGCCGGATGGAGCCGCGGCCGGAGGGCCGCCGCTCGCGGGCCTCGGTCGGCTCCCCGCGCCGCGACTCCGAGCTCGGCTACTGGCTGCTGCCCCTGCCGACCATCGACCCGTTCGTAGTGGCGCGCAGCGGGGCCGCGCTGCCGTCGTACGGGCCGGCGTTCACCTACTCCCACTACGCCGGCACCAAGACCCTGCGCTACGCCGCGGGCGGCGCGGTCGGGGTGGGCGGCCTGACGCTGGCCTCGCAGGTGCCGCCGCTGCGCAACGCGCTGCTCAAGCGGGTGCCGCAGGGCGAGGGCCCGTCGGCCAGCCGGCGTGAGAAGTCCTGGTTCACCGTCGACTTCGTCGCCGAGTCGGCCGGCACCACGGTCCACACCCGCGTCTCCGGCGGCGACCCGGGCTACACCGAGACCGCGAAGATGCTGGCCGAGTCGGCGCTGTGCCTCGCCCTCGACGAGAACCCCAACGTCTCCGGCCAGGTCACCACCGCGACCGCGATGGGCGACGCACTGCTGGCCCGCCTGCAGCGGGCCGGGATCGTCTTCGAGCGACGCTGAGCGGCGGGCGGGCTGGGGCCCCACTCCCCAGCCCGCCCGCGTCCTCAGCGGGTACGCCGTGCCCGCTGTCGCGCGAGCACCGCGCCCGCGGCGGTGACCGCACCGCCGCCGGCCAGGAGCCACATCAGGTCCAGGCCCTGCTCGTCCTCGGCGGCGAGCGCGGAGCCGGCGCCGGCGTCGATCCGGGTCGGCACGTCGACCGCGTCCCGGTCGGCCACCTCGACGACGGGGGCGTCGTCGGCGGGCGTGGTGCCCTCCGGTGCGTCCGCCTCGTCCTTCGGCTCGGCCGGCCCGTCCTCGGGCCCGTCCTGCGGGTCCGGGATCGCGAGGTCACCGGGGCCCTCCGGCTTCGGGTCGTCGCCGTCCTCGGGGTTCGTGATGTCGCCGGGGCCGTGCGGCTTCGGGTCGTCGCCGTCCTCGGGGTTCGTGATGTCGCCGGGGCCCTCGGGCTGCGGGTCGGGCTCGGGCTCCGGGTTCGCGATGTCGCCGGGCCCCTCGGGCTTCGGCTCGGGCTCGGGCTCCGGAAGGGCGATCTCGCCCGGGCCGTGCGGCGTCGGGTCGTCGCCCGGCTGGGCCACGATGACGCCCGGGCCGGCGGGGACCGGGCCGCCGTCGGCGTGGGCGGTGGCGCTGCCCAGCGCGATCGCGCTGACGGCGATCGGGGTGGCGATGAGGACGCGGAGGGCGGTGCGGGTGGTGCTGTTCATGGTGACTCCCTGGTTCGGTGGTGGGTGGTTCCGTTGGGAGTAGGAGCCGCCCGGCCCGCGGACCTTGCAGGTTTTCACCGAGGAACGTCGAAAGGACCGTCTCGACGTCGTCGGAGGACGCAGATCAGCAGGGCGTCGTCCCCGTGCGTCCAGTCCACGTGCCGCTCGAGGGCGAAGCCGTGCTGGCCGAGGACCGCGGCCACCTGGTCGGGCGTGCGGAAGTCCTCGTGCCGGCGTACGAAGCCGAGGTCCTGCAGCGGACCGGGCCGGGCCGGCGTCCCTGCCTCGCGGAAGGTCGCCGTCACCAGCCGGCCCCCGCGCCGGAGCACCCGGTGCCACACGGTGAAAGCCGCCGCGCGCTCGGCCAGCAGGTGCAGCGCGGTCACGCACGTCACCAGCGTCGCCGCACCGTCCGCGACCGGCAGGCTCGACACGTCGGCGCGGACCCACTCGGCCTGCGGCAGCGCCGACCGCGCCACCGCGAGCATCCCGGGCGAGACGTCCACCCCCACCAGCCGCGTGCCCGGCCAGCGGGCGTCGATGGCCCGCAGCACCAGCCCCGTGCCGGTGGCCACGTCCACCACCGGGCCACCCGGGTCCCCGGCCACGTCCGCGACGATCTCGGCGAGGGCGCGGTGCAGGGAGCTGGCGTCGTACGTCGGGGCGCGTGTGTCGTAGTGCGCCACGACGCCGGTGAGCTGCGCGGCGCTCGACGGGATCGGGTCCGGGGGCACGGCAGCAGTCTCGCTCAGCCGTCGATGGAGCTGCTCAGCTTCGCGTGCGTGCGGGCCTGGTCGACGACGGCCTGGGCCTTGCGCGTCACCGCGGCGAGCGCGTCGCTGCCCAGGTAGAGCCGCGACGGCGGGTTCGCCAGCTGGGAGAGCTGGACGAACGCCTCGCCCACCAGGCGCGGGTCGCCGCCCTGCCGGTGGTTGAGACCAGCGTAGGCGGCGGTCGCCTGGCGGACCCTGGGGTACGCCGACTCGGCCCCTGACTCCGCCCCGCGCGACGAGCTCGGGTCGAGGAAGTCGGTGCGGACACCGCCCGGGCACACCGCGGTGACCCGGACGCCGAAGTCGGCCGTCTCGGCGGCGAGGGCCTCCGAGATCATCAGCACCGCCGCCTTGGTCGCCGAGTAGATGCCCGTCGCCGGCCCCGTCACCGAGGCGGAGATCGATGCAAGGTTGATGACCTGCCCACCGCGTTGCTCGCGCATCACCGGCAGGACCGCGCGCTGCACCGCGAGCACCCCCATCACGTTGACGTCGAAGTTGCGGCGCACCTCCTCGTCGCCGAGCTCCTCCACCGAGCCGAGCAGCGAGTAGCCCGCGTTGTTGACGAGGACGTCGATGCGGCCGAAGCGCGCCAGCGCCTGGTCGACGGCCCGCTGGATCGAGGCACTGTCGGGGATGGACATCTCGACGGCCAGGAAGCCCTCGGCGTCGCCGACCGTGGCCGCGAAGTCCGTCGGCCGACGCGAGGTGGCGACCACCCGGTCGCCCGCGCGCAGCGCCGCGCGGACCGTCTCCAGGCCGATCCCCTTCGACGCACCGGTGACGAACCAGACCTTGCCGTCCGCCATCAGCGCGCGGCCTCGGCGAGCGCCTCGACGGCGAGCTTGCCGAGCGCGTTCGCGGCGAGCGGGCTGTCGCCGGTCACCAGGAGCCGGTCGCGGTGGACGCCGCCGGTCATGTCGTCGTTGAGCACGGTCACGCCGCGCTCGCGCAGGGTCTTCGAGAGCAGCCAGGTGAGCTTGCCCGGAAGGTAGCCGATGTCGACGTTGGCACCGTCGTCGAGAGCGTCGGGGAAGGCGCAGACGCTGTAGCCCGCGAACAGGCTGGTCCCGTCGGCGTCGCGGGCCGCGAGCAGCGCGGCGGGGCCGTGGCACAACGAGATCACGAGGCGCTCGTTCGCCAGCGCCCACGCCAGCACCGCCCCGATGTCGGGGTCGTCGGCCATGTTGACCATGGCACCGTGCCCACCGGGCACGAACACCGCGGCGTAGTCGGAGTCCTCACCGAGCTCCTCGGCGAGGACCGTGGAGAGCTTCTTCGGCCGCTCGGTCTTCGGCCGCAGGCGCTCGTAGACGTCACGGACCGCCTCGTCCTCGCCGGGGAACGCCCAGAACTCGTACTTCACCGGGTTGCCCGACGAGGTCGCGACCTCGATCTCGTAGCCCGCGGCCTCGAGGTGCAGCACCGGGAGCAGCGTCTCGACGGGGTGGTTGCCGGTCGAGAACAGGCGGCCGCCCTGGACAGGGAGGTAGCGCTCGTCGGCCCCGATCAGCAGGACCTTGCGGCGCCGCGCCGTCGTGCGCTCGTGCTCCGTGCCGTCGTAGTCGCTGCGCGGGGGCACGTAGGCCTCCAGCGAGTACGGCGAGGGGAAGAACGCGTTCTTCTCGGCGTGGTCAGGGGTGGGTTCCTTCGACGACATCTCGTGGGGATCCTTCGATCGGACGGTGGTGGTCGGTCTTCACTCCTAGTGGAGCGAAGCATGGCGGGTGACCCCAAGGGGACGGCCCACAAGAGATCCGGGCCCTCGTTGTGGTCGGGCCATGGAGCCCGTCGCCGGCTTGGCCCCGGCTGACGCCGTATCGTCCGCACCGGACCGCGACACGGGTCCGTCTGCCGAACTCGCCGACGACGCTGGGAGATGTCATGGACGCCGGGACCGGACCGCTCCCGCCCGTGGGGGCCGACCCCCGCGTGCGTTCCATCGTCGCCGCGGTCCACGACTCCTTCGACGACCTCGTCACGGTCTGCGTGGAGCGCACCTGGGAGCAGGTGCCGGCGTACGCCGCGAGCAGCGACCACACCCTGCGGGAGGACCTGCGCCGCCACATCGACGCGGTCTTCCGCGCGGTGCTCGCGACGATCCTGGAGGGACGGCCGGCCGAGCGCGCCGACTTCCCCACGACGGCCGCGCAGGCGCGGCGACGGGTCCGCCAGGGCGTCTCGCTCGCGGACTTCCTGCAGGCGTTCCGGCTGAACCAGGTGTCGCTGTGGGAGAAGGTGCTCGAGGCCGCCGGCCCGGACCCGGAGACGCGGGACGCGGCGCTGGCCCTGGCGACCCACGTCATGCAGGTGATCGAGGTGGGCAGCACCGTCGCCGCCGAGGCGTACGTCGAGACCCAGCAGGTCCTGCTGGCCGAGACCGACCGGGTGCGCCGTGACCTGCTCGAGGACCTGCTGGCGGGGCGCGACGTCTCCGCCGGGCCCAAGCAGGTCGCGCTCCGCCGGGCCGGCATCGAGCCCGCCACCCCCCTGATGGTCCTCTCCGCGGTGCTCGTCGGTGAGGTCGACAGCGACCAGACGCTGCATGACGCCGTCCACGCCGCCGGCCGCGAGCTCGGCGGGCCGCGGGGCTTCCACGTCGCCCGCCACGACGAGGTGATCGGGGTCGTGCCCGCCTCGCCCGACGGGGCGGTCGCCGTCGTCCGGCGACTCCGGCAGGCGCAGGAGCGTCTGGCGGGCCGCGGCGTGTCGCTGGTCGTGGGCATCAGCACCGTCCACGCCGGGCCGGCCGGGGTCGCGGCGGCGTACGCCGAGGCGTGCGTCGCCCGGGACGGCCTGCGCGCCGTCCCGGGTGTGCTGGCGCTGCCGGAGCTGTCCACCTTCGACTACCTGGTGCTGCGTGACGACCCGGTGTCGCTGCGCCTGGTCCGCGACGAGGTCCGGACGTTCGTCGAGGAGGACCGCGAGCGCGGCGGCGGGCTCGTCGAGACGCTGCTCGAGTACGTCGCGTGCGACCTGAACGCGAAGACCGCTGCCGAGAACCTGCACCTCCACGTCAACACGGCCTACTACCGCCTGGAGCGGATCGCCGAGCGCACCGGCTGCGACCTGCGCAGCTTCGCCGACGTCCAGGAGCTGCTCATCGCCGTACGCCTGCTCACCGGGGCGCGACGCGAGGACCGTTCACCGGCCGGTCACTGAGGAAGGCTCCGGTCGGTGGCGACCAGGTGCGCGAAGACGACGGTGTTGTCCGGGTAGCCGGACGCCGTCCGCCTCCCACCGCAGGTGATCAGCCGCAGCAGCGGCCGGTCGGTCGCGGGCCAGATCCGGTCGTAGGGCAGCTGCTCCTTCGGCACGTCCTCGACGGCGTCGACCACGAACGTCGCGACCGCGCCGGGTCGGTGCACGCGGACGAGGTCGCCGGGGCGCAGGGTGGCGAGCTCCCAGAAGAGGTCGGGACCGTCGGGTCCGTGGACGTGCGCGACGACGACGGCGCCGCCGGGCTCGCCGGGACGCGGGCCGGGGGAGTACCACGCGGCGGCGCCGAACCCCGGGGTGTCGAGCGCGCCGTCGGCCTTCAGCCCCCGCCCGGTGAGGGGCGCGTCGACGCCGATCGCCGGAACCTCGACGCGGGTCGGTGCGGCCACCCGCACCACGGGCCGGGGCGCGGCGGGAACGGCCGCGGGTGGCGGGGCGAGGGTGCGGACCTCGACGGGGGCGGGCGCCGGCGCGGGCTCGTGGAGGGCGACGACGGCGCCGGCCGTCCCGGCGAGGAGACCGAGGACGGCGAGGCTGCGGGCGAGGAGGGTGCGCATGCTCCTAGGAGCAGCGAGCGGTGCGGACCTTGCAGGAACTCAGCCGGGACACGGGTCGAACGAGAAGGAACGACGCGCGGTGGTCGTGTGCCCGGCGCCGTCGCGCGCCGTGACGGTCACGGTGACGTCGCCGCCGACGGGGAACGGGCCGATGGTCACCGACCAGGTGGATCCCGATCGGGTCGCGGAGCGGGACCCGTCCGCGGTGCCGGGGCCGTTCCACGCGATCCGCACGGAAGCGACGCCGGTGCCGTCGCTGACGGCCGCGGTGACGGTGAGGCTGCGGCCGCTGCCGGTGCACCCCGCGTCGGCACTGGAGATCCGGCCCACCGTCGGCGGCCGGTCGACGGTGAGCGTGACGGTGACGACGATCGTGCCGCCGGACCAGGCGACCGCGACCTCGCCGCGGTGCGCGCCCTCGGCGAGCCCGGCGCGGCGGGCGGCGATGCGCAACCCGGTCGAGGAGCCGGCACCCACGGTGCCGCTGCCCGCGGAGACCGACAGCCACGAGGTGCGCGCCCGTGCGGTGAAGGGGACCGGGCTGCCGCCGCTGTTGGTGAGGCGCACCCGCTGCGACGTACCGGTGCTGCCCAGGTCGACCGACCGGGTGGAGGCCCGGAGGTCCCCGGGGGCGGCGACCGTGGCGCCGGTGGTGGCGGTGGTGGCGGTGGTCGGCGCCGTCGTCGCGGCCGTGGTCGGCGCGGCGGCCGACGGCGGTACGACGCTCGCGGGAGCCGACGTGGAGGCGGTCGCGACGGCCGAGGGCGTGGTGGTGGGTGCCGCGGTGCCGGTGGAGGTGGTGTCGACGGCGTTCTCGGTGTCGGCCCCGTCGGGCCACAGCAGCGCCCCCACGAGGACGCCCAGCAGGAGCAGCAGCACGGCCCCCGAGGCGGTGAAGGCCCGGCGGCGGCCGGAGCCACCCCCGGCACCGACCACCGGCAGGTCGACGTAGAAGCCGACGAGGCGCTCGTCGTCGAGCACGCGGTCGCGCAGGGCGGCCGGGGCGGCGAACGCCGGGACGCCGGCGAGCAGCGCCAGCGGGCTGACCATCAGCCGGCGACGGCTCTCGCAGGTCTCGCAGCCGTCGATGTGCCGGGCGACGCGCTTGCGGACGAGCGGCGAGAAGGTGCCGTCCCAGTCGCGCAGCACGACGGCGAGCTCGTCGCAGTCGTCGCTGCCGCGGCGGGCGATCAGCAGCGCGCCGAGGGCGCGCTCCACCTGGTCGCGGGCCCGGCTGAGCATGACGTAGGCGTTGGAGGCGGTGACGTCCATCGCGGCGGCCAGCTCCGCCCCCTCCAGCCCCTGGCGCAGGTGCAGGTCGAGGAGGGCGCGGTCGCGGTCGTTGAGCCCCTCGACGGCCGACCACACCAGCTCCTGCAGCTCCTCGGCGAGGGCCGCGTCGGCGACCTGGTCCTCGGGACCGCTGCCCTGGTCAGGCATGGCTTCCAGCCACTCGTCGTCGTGCGCCTCGCGGGCACGTCCGCGCAGCGTGCGCAGGCACTCGTTGCGGACCACGGAGTACAGCCAGGGCCGCAGCCGGGACCGGTCCCGCAGCTGGGCGACCTTCTCCGCCATGACCACGAACGCGTCGGCGACGCAGTCCGCGGCCTCCTCCCGGTTGCGGAGCATCGAGTACGCGAAGTCGTGCAGCCGGTCGGCGTACCGCTCGTAGACACCCGCGAACGCCTGCCGGTCGCCGGCCAGCACGCCGGCGACCAGGTCCGCGTCGGGGAGCGCACCCGCGGGGGTCATGGCGCGATCGTACGGACGTCGCGCGGCCTGCGGCGGTGGTTGGGCACATCGGGCTCCCTCGGTCGGGCACGGGTCGTGATGACACGGGTAGGAGCGCGGGCTCGACGGAACCTTTCACTTTCCTCGCAGAATGCTGCCGGGCGACTTATAGGAGTGAGTCGATGGACGAACTAGCGTGAAAGCCTCCGACGAAAGGTGCTCCACCATGTCCGTCACCGACGAGCTGCTGCGCAACAACGAGGCCTACGCCGCCTCCTTCTCCGGACCGCTGCCCCTCCCGCCCGCCAAGCAGGTCGCGGTCGTGGCGTGCATGGACGCCCGCATCAACGTGTACGGCGTGCTGGGGCTCGCCGAGGGCGAGGCGCACGTGATCCGCAACGCCGGCGGCGTGATCACCGAGGACGAGATCCGCTCGCTCACCATCAGCCAGCGGCTGCTCGGCACGAAGGAGATCATCCTCATCCACCACACCGACTGCGGCATGGTCACCTTCACCGACGACGGCTTCAAGGCCGACATCGAGAAGGACACCGGCATCAAGCCGGCCTGGGAGAGCGAGGCCTTCCCCGACGCCGAGGCCGACGTCCGGCAGTCCATCAACCGGATCAAGGCCTCGCCGTTCATCCCGCTCAAGGACAGCGTCCGGGGGTTCGTGTTCGACGTCGCGACGGGGCGGCTGAACGAGGTGGCCTGACCCGGGGTCGGGGGCTCGGCGCCCGCCCGGGAGCGCTCATGTAACTCGGTGTTCGGTCCTCTACCAGGGAGTCCTGACCGGTCACAGCCCCCAGGTGGTGCACCGAACACCGAGTTACAAGCGGCCTCCGCCGCCTACACCGGGCTGATCGGCAGCGACCGCCGCGGCTGGAACTCGAACGCCGCGCCGGTGCTGAACCGCACCACCGCCACCTCCGAGGCCTCCGCGGCCGCCTCGTCCCGTCGTACGACGCGCGCCCGCCAGCCCGCCTCGGAGCCGAGCGGGGTGACCTCGACGTCGAGGTGCGCGTCGAGTCCGCGGACGACCGCCTGGAGCGCGGCGGTCCAGTCCGGGCCGCACAGGGAGATCCAGGCGCCGTCCTCGTCGGCCGGGCCGGGGCGCACGACGAGCTCGTGGCCGGAGAGCTCGGCGTCGACGTACTCGGCAGGGTTGAGCAGGGGGTGGGCGGCGAGCAGCCGCAGCGCTCCCGCGACCGGATCGAGCCTGTCCAGGCCGAGTGCTCGGGCCAACCGCTCGGCACCGATGCCGGCGACCCCGACGAGTTGCTTGCGGCGGATCCGGACCAGCTCGTCGTCGGTCTCGGTGCGCTCGGCGACGGCGAGGGTGAACGCGCGGTCGAGCAGGTGCATCTGCAGGCAGACCTCGTCGGCGATGCGCACGAGGGCGGCCTGGGAGAAGGCGGCGAAGTCGAGGTCGGAGAGCAGGGGGCCGGCGTAGTCGGACAGGCCCCCGTCGGCGGCGTCGATCGGAGCCAGCGCCAGGGTCGCCGCGCGGGAGCGCTCGGTGACCTCCAGGGCGGGGACCGGTGCGGGCTCGGGGTGCGCGTCGTCGATGACGACCGTCCAGGCGCAGTGCGGGTGCCGGTCGGCGGGGGTGCGCGGCGGCCGGTGGATCGGGCGGACCTGGGCGTGCGGGTTGGACGCGATGGCGGTGGCGTCGAAGGTCGGGTCCTCGATGTCGTGGCACATGCCGCGCACGTACTCCTCGCCCATCGGCTCCACGTCCATCAGCGCGCCGCAGTGGTCGAGCCGGAACTCCCCGTGCCACGGGTCGTGCACGGTGTAGCGGAAGTCCATGAACTGCGGCGGTGCGCCGATGTCGAGCTGCAGGCCCTTGAAGATCGTGACGACGTCCCCGCGGCCGGGCGCGGTGGGCGCGTAGCCGAGCGCCGCCTGCATCCGCCGGGTGTAGATCGGGCTGGCCGCGGCCCACTCCTCGATCGCGATCTGGAGCATCTCCTCGCGCCCGAAGGCGGAGATGCACCAGGCCATCCCGGAGCGGTCGATGAGCTGGCCCATCAGCAGCAGCTCCGGTACGACGACCGCGAGCTCCGCGCGCGAGAGGTCGGCGTACCTGCTCACGCCAGCCCCAGCCGCCCGGCGAGCTTGTCGAGGTAGGCGAGCACCTTGTCCTCGTCGGTGTCCGGGACGCCCCAGATCAGCTCGGAGGCGCCGGCGGCCATCCAGTCCGCGAAGTCCGACTCCTCGGGCCGCTTGGCGACCAGGATCCGCACGTCGGGCTGCCCCTCGCGGCCGGCGTCGGCCCAGGACTTGCGCAGCCGGTCGGCGTTGGCGGCGACGTCGCTGGTGGTCGGGGTGGTCATCCAGCCGTCGGCGTGCGCGGCGATCCAGGCGAAGGTCTTCGGACCGGCGCCGGCGCCGATGATGACGGGGATCCGGCCCTGCGGGGGCTTCGGGTAGGCCCAGCTGGGTCCGAAGGAGACGAACTCGCCGTCGTACGACGCCTCCTCCTGGGTCCACAGCGCCCGCATCGCCTCGAGGTACTCCTTCAGCACGGTGCGCCGCTTGCCGGCGGGCACGTGGTGGTCGGTGAGCTCGTCGGTGTTCCAGCCGAAGCCGGCGCCGATGGTGACCCGGCCGCCGGAGAGGTGGTCGAGGGTGGCGAGGGTCTTGGCGAGGGTGATCGGGTCGGACTCGACCGGAAGGGCGACCGCGGTCGACAGGCCGATCCGCTCGGTGACGGCCGCGCAGGTGGCCAGGGACACCCACGGGTCGAGGGTGCGCAGGTACCGGTCGTCCGGCAGCTCCTCGCCCCCGGTCGGGTGCAGCGCGTCGCGGCGCACCGGGATGTGGGTGTGCTCGGGCACGTAGATGGTGTCGAAGCCGCGGTCCTCGGCGGCCTTGGCCAGCCGCGCGGGGGTGATGCCGCGGTCGGAGGTGAAGAGGACGATCCCGTTGCGCATGGCAGCAGACTAGAACGTGTTCTAGGAAATTGCTTGCGCTCGGGTCGAACGTCTCCTATGTTGGACACGTGTCCAGTCAAGTGTTCGAAGCGCCGCGGCAGGGGCTGAACCCCCGCCAGGCCGAGACCGTGGAGAAGCTGCTCGTCGCCGGGCTCGAGGAGCTGCGGGCCGTCGGCCACGAGGCGCTCACCGTGCGCACCGTCGCCCAGCGGGCCGGGGTCTCGCCGGCGACGGCGTACACCTACCTGGCCTCGAAGAACCACCTCTTCGCCGAGCTGTTCTGGCGGCACCTGACCTCCGCCGCCGCCGCCCCGCCGGCCGGCGCCGACGCCACCGCCCGGCTGCAGGCCACCATGCGCGCGCTCACCGCGCGGATCGTCGAGGAGCCCGAGCTCGCCGCCGCGGTCACCCCGGCGCTCCTCGGCACCGACCCCGACGTGGCCCGGCTGCGGCTGCGGATCGGCGCGGAGTTCCTCGCCCGCTTCGAGGCGGCGATGGGGGAGCAGGCCGACCCGGCCGTGCTGGAGGTGCTCGTGCTGACCTTCTCCGGGGCGCTGCTGCAGGCCGGCATGGGGCTGATGACCTACGACGAGATCGCCGAGCGGCTCGTCTCCGCGGTCGCCGTGATCCTGCGGGGCAACGGATGAGCACCACGGCCGACGCGCCGGTCTTCGACCCCTACGACTACGCCTTCCAGGACGACCCCTACCCGACGTACCAGTGGCTGCGCGACGAGGACCCCGTCCACCACGCGGCCGCCGACGACATCTGGGTGATCTCGCGGCACGCGGACGTGTTCGCGGCGCTGCGCGACGACGAGACGTTCTCCAACCGGATGGGCGTCTCCCTCGACGCGTCCGCGTGGAACCCCGAGGCCCACCGGGTGATGAGCTTCCTCGGTCTCGACGGCGCCGAGCAGTCGCGCATCCGCAAGCTGGTCTCCGCGGCGTTCACCCCGCGCCGGGTGCGCGAGCTGACGCCGGAGGTCGAGGCGCTCACCGCGCGCTACCTGGAGCGCACCTTCCGCGCCAACGCCGAGCACGGCGAGGCCGACTGGATCGGCGACTTCGCGGGCAAGCTCCCGATGGACGTCATCTCGGAGATGATGGGCGTGCCGGCCTCCGACCGGGACGAGGTACGACGCCTCGCCGACCTCGTCGTGCACCGCGAGGACGGCGTGCGCGACGTCCCCCAGGCGGGCATGGAGGCGTCCTTCGCGCTCTTCGAGTACTACGGCGCGATGGTCGCCCAGCGGCGCCGGGCCCCCTCCGACGACCTCACCTCGGCGCTGCTCGCCGCTGAGGTGGACGGTGACCGGCTCACCGACGGCGAGATCATGGCCTTCCTGTTCCTCATGGTCGTCGCGGGCAACGAGACCACCACCAAGCTGCTCGGCAACGCCCTCTTCCACCTCTCTGCCCACCCCGACCAGCGCACGCGCCTGCTCGCCGACCCCGCCCTGGTGCCGGTGTGGATCGAGGAGACGCTGCGCCACGACACCTCGAGCCAGATGCTCGCGCGCTACGTCGTCCGCGACGCCGAGGTCGGCGGCACCCGCATCCCCGCGGGCGCCAAGGCGCTGGTCCTGCTGGGCAGCGCCAACCGCGACGAGCGGGTGTTCACCGACCCGACGACGTACGACATCGGGCGCGACAAGGCCGAGCTGGCGCAGATCCTCAGCTTCGGCACCGGCCGGCACTTCTGCCTCGGCGCCAACCTCGCCCGGCTCGAGGCACGGGTCGTGCTCGAGGAGCTGGTCCGCCGGGTCGAGCACTTCGAGGTGCACGGCGAGCGCGCCGTCCGGGTGCACTCGACCAGCGTGCGTGGCTTCGCGTCCCTGCCCGTCTCGTTCACGCTGAGGGACGCCTGATGCCCCGGCCCGTGCACCCCGACCGCCGGCCCGCCGTCGTCGCCGGAGCCTCCTCCGGCATCGGCGCCGAGACCGCCCGCGCCCTGGCGGCCGCCGGCTTCCCCGTCGCGCTCGGCGCCCGCCGCGTCGACCGGCTCGAAGCCCTGGCGGAGGAGATCCGCGCCGCCGGGGGAGAGGCCTTCGTGCACGCCCTCGACGTCGCCTCGACGGAGTCGGTGGAGAAGTTCGCGGCGGCGGTGAGCGCCGGCCCGGGGGCGGCCGAGGTCGTCGTCTGCAACGCCGGGCTGCTCGCGCCCGGCGCGCTGCTCGACGCGACCACCGACCAGCTCGCCGCGGAGTTCGACGTCAACGTGCTTGGCGCCCACCGGCTGGTCCGCGCCTTCGGGGCCGGGATGGTCGAGCGGCAGCGCGGGGACCTGGTGTTCGTCTCCTCCGACACCGCCGTGCGCGCACGCCCCTTCATGCGCGGCTACAGCGCCACCAAGTCCGGGCTGGAGGGCCTGGTGGAGGCCCTGCAGATGGAGCTCGAGGGCAGCGGGGTACGGGCGTCCGTCGTACGCCCCGGGCCGACCTGGTCCGAGATGGGCTCGGACTGGGACGCCGACGCCGGCGCGAGGGTCCTCACCGAGTGGGTCAAGTGGGGGCACGCGCGGCACTCGCACTTCCTCAAGGCCACCGCCATCGCCGACGCCATCCTCACCGTCGTCAGCGCGCCCCGCGGCGTGCACCTCAGCCCCGTCGACGTGAACCCCGAAGCGCCCCTGGAGGGAAAGTGACGCTCCACGACATCCCCGAGGTCTCGACCGTCCTCGACGACCAGGACGCCAGCGTCCCGGCGATCATCAAGGGCACCGGCCACCTGCCGGAGATGCGAGTCGACCCGATCGCCCTCTTCCACCGGGTGCGCGAGGAGTGCGGCGACATCGGCCGCTTCCGCCTGGCCGACAAGCAGGTGGTGCTGGTCACCGGCGCCGAGGCCAACGAGGCCTTCTTCCGGGCCCCGGACGACGTGCTCGACCAGGCGGCGGCGTACCCCTTCATGACGCCGATCTTCGGCAAGGGCGTCGTCTTCGACGCCTCGCCCGAGGAGCGCCAGCAGATGCTGAAGAACCAGGCACTGCGGGGCGACATGATGCGGGGGCACGCCCGGACCATCGAGGCCGAGATCCGCCGGATGGTCGCCGACTGGGGCGACGAGGGCGAGATCGACCTGCTCGACTTCTTCGCCGAGCTGACGATCTACACCACCTCCTCCTGCCTGATCGGCAAGCCCTTCCGCGACCAGCTCGACGGCTCCTTCGCCGAGGTCTACCACCGCCTCGAGCACGGCACCGACGCCATCGCGTACGTCGACCCCTACGCCGACATCGAGAACTTCGCGATCCGCGACCGGGCCCGCGAGGAGCTGGTCGCCAAGGTGCAGGCGATCATCGCCGCCCGGGTCGCGAAGGGCGAGATCCCGAAGGAGGAGCGGGACCTCCTCGACGTCCTCATCGCCGTGGGCTACGACGCCGAGATGGTCACCGGCATCTTCATCTCGATGATGTTCGCCGGGCACCACACCTCGTCCGGCACCGCCTCCTGGGCGATGATCGAGCTGCTCCGCAATCCCGACGTGATGGACGACGTGGTCGCCGAGCTCGACGCGCTCTACGCCGACGGCAGCGAGGTCTCCTTCCAGGCGCTGCGCTCGATCCCGGTCCTGGAGGCCGCGCTCAAGGAGACCCTGCGCCTCCACCCGCCGCTGGTCATCCTGATGCGGCTGGTGCAGGAGGACTTCGACCTGCTCGGCCGCACCATCCCCGCCGGCACCGTGCTCGCCGCCTCGCCGCGGGTGTCCAACCGGATCGAGGAGGACTTCCCGAAGGCCGACGCCTTCGACCCGGGGCGGTACGTCGACCCGCGCCAGGAGGACCTGCAGAACCGGTGGACCTGGATCCCGTTCGGCGCCGGCAAGCACCGGTGCGTCGGCAACGCCTTCGCGATGATGCAGATGAAGGCGATCTTCTCCGTGATCCTGCGCGACTTCTCCTTCGAGCCGGTGCAGGAGCTCGACTCCTACCGCGACGACGTCACCAAGATGGTGATCCAGCTCGCCCAGCCGGCGCGCGTGCGCTACCGCCGCCGGGAGCGCGGGCGATGAGCGGCTTCCGGGTCGTCGCCGACACCGGCGTGTGCCAGGGCCACCAGCTGTGCCAGGGCGAGGCGCCGAGCGTCTTCGGCTTCGACGAGTCCGCCGACGTCGTACTGCTCCTCGACGAGCACCCCGACGAGGCGCTGCGCGCCGACGTCACCACCGCCGTGAAGTACTGCCCCGCATTCGCCCTGTCGATCGAGGAGGACTGAGATGAGTGACCTGAGCGGGCCCCTGAGCAGGGCGGAGATCGAGGAGTTCTGGGAGTCCTGGCTCGACGTCAACCGCCGTGCCGAGAAGAGCGGCGACTGGCGGGTGATGGCCGAGTGGTACGCCCAGGACGCGACGTACGGTTGGATGTACGCCCCCGACGAGCACTTCATGGCCGTCGGCCGCGACCAGATCCGGGACTGGGCGATCGGCATCGAGATGGACGGCCTCGACGGCTGGCACTACGACTACGTGTGCACCGTCATCGACGAGCAGAAGGCGATGATCGTCGGCTTCTGGAAGCAGCGCTCGGGGATCCTCGACGACGCGGGCAAGGAGTACGAGATCCTCGGCCTCGGCGGCTCCTGGTTCGGCGTCGGGCGCACCGACGAGGGCGTCAAGATCGTGTGGCAGCGCGACTGGTTCGACATGCCCTCGACCGCGCACACGTTCCTGGAGATCATCCAGGCCGGCAAGGCGCCCGACACCCTGCTCCAGCGGATGTCGGTCTCCGGGCACGGCGTGCCCGGGCACTACCACCACGACGAGCTGCCCTCCACGGTGTGGCCGCCGCCGGTCGAGGCCGGGCAGTACGTCACCCAGGAGCCCGCGCGATGACGGCGCTCCCGCCCCCGGCCCAGCAGCTGGTCGACGGCAAGCTCGTCGCGGCGTCCTCCGGCGCGACGTACCCGATCCTCAACCCGGCGAACGGCCAGGAGATCGGCGTCGCCCCCGACGGCACCGCCGACGACGTCGACGCCGCGATCGCCGCCGCCCGCCGGGCCTTCGACGAGTCCTCCTGGTCGACCGACCGGGACCTGCGGGTGCGCTGCCTGCGCCAGCTGCACGCCGCCCTGCTGGAGAACGCCGACGCGTTCCGTGCGCTCACCACGGCCGAGGTCGGCATGCCCGGCTTCATGATGGGGGCGGCCGGGTTCGACGTACCGGTCGAGGGGTTGGCGTGGGTCACCGACCTGGTGGAGTCCTACGCGTTCGAGACGGACCTGGGGGTCGCCTCGCCGATGGGGATCGCCTCGCGTCGTACCGTGCGCCGGGAGCCGGTCGGCGTCGTCGCCGCCATCACGCCGTGGAACGTGCCGACCCAGATCAACCTCGCCAAGGTCGGTCCCGCGCTCGCCGCCGGCTGCACCGTCGTCCTCAAGCCGGCGCCCGACACCCCGTGGGTGGCGGCCGAGCTCGGCCGGCTGGTCGCCGAGCACACCGACATCCCCGCCGGGGTCTTCAACGTGGTGACCCCGCGGTCCAACGAGGTGGCGTCGGTGCTGTCGACCGACCCGCGGGTCGACATGGTCTCCTTCACCGGCTCCACCGCGGTGGGGAGGGCGATCATGGCGGCGGCCGCACCGACCTTGAAGAAGGTCTTCCTCGAGCTCGGCGGCAAGTCCGCCGCGATCGCCCTCGACGACGCCGACGTCGCCGCCGTCGCCGGCGGCACCGCCTTCGCCGCCTGCATCCACGCCGGCCAGGGCTGCGCGATCACCACCCGCCTGATCGTGCCGCGGGAGAAGTACGACGAGGCGGTGCAGGTCGCGGCGGCGACCATGGAGTCCATCGGCGCGAAGGACCCCGCCGACCCCGGCGCGATCTGCGGCCCGGTCATCTCGGCCGTGCAGCGGGACCGGGTGGCGTCGTACTTCTCGGTGGCGCTGGAGGAGGGCGGACGCTTCGCCACGGGCGGGTCGATCATCGACCAGCCCGGCTACTGGGTGGCGCCGACGGTCGTCGCCGGCCTCGACAACTCCTCGCGCCTCGCGCAGGAGGAGATCTTCGGGCCCGTGCTCGTCGTCATCCCGCACGACGGCGACGACGACGCCGTCCGGATCGCCAACGACTCGGCGTACGGGCTCTCGGGCTCCGTCGACTCCGGCTCGCTGGAGCGGGCCCGCGCCGTCGCCGCCCGGATCCGGACCGGGACCCTCGCGGTCAACGGGGGCGTCTGGTTCAGCCCCGACGCCCCGTTCGGTGGCTACAAGCAGTCCGGCATCGGCCGGGAGATGGGGGTCGCCGGGTTCGAGGAGTACCTGGAGACGAAGACGATCGCGGAGCCGGCGTGAGCGGGGGTGCAGGAATCCCCGGTTAACCGGGGATTCTGTCGGTTCTCGCGGTTTGCAATGCCCGAGAAGCGCAGGAATTCCCGGTTAACCGGGTATTCCTGCAGCCTTGAGTGACAGGAGTGAAATGAGATTCGAGAACAAGGTCGTCGTCGTCACCGGCGCGGCCCAGGGCATCGGCGAGGCCTACGCCCGGGCGCTGGCGAAGGAGGGCGCGGCGGTCGTCGTGGCCGACCTCAACGAGGAGGACGGCGCCAAGGTCGCGGCCTCCATCAACGAGGACGGCGGTACGGCGATCTTCGTCCGCTGCGACGTCTCCTCGGCCGAGTCGGCCGAGGCGCTGGTGCAGCGCACCGTCGCGGAGCTCGGCGGGATCGACCACCTGGTCAACAACGCGGCCATCTACGGCGCGATGGAGTTCAACCTGCTCATCAGCGTCGACTGGGCCTACTACAAGAAGTTCATGGACGTGAACCTCGACGGTGCGCTCGTGATGACCCGCGCGGTCTACCCCGAGATCGCGAAGCGGGGCGGGGGCGCGATCGTCAACCAGTCCAGCACGGCGGCGTACCTCTACTCCGGCTTCTACGGTCTCGCCAAGGCCGGCATCAACAGTCTCACCCAGCAGCTCGCCCACGAGCTGGGCGGCCAGCGGGTCCGCGTCAACGCGATCGCGCCGGGACCGACCGACACCGAGGCCACCCGCACGCAGGCGGGCGACGCCGCGATGGACATCGTCCGCAACAGCCTGGCCATCAAGCGGATGGGCTCGGTCGACGACATGGTCGGCGCCCTGCTCTTCCTGCTCTCCGACGACGCCTCCTGGGTGACCGGCCAGATCCTGGCGGTCGACGGCGGCCAGACCTTCCGTCTCTGAGGGGCCGACGATGAGGGTGGGATTCGTCGGTCTCGGCAACATCGGCAAGCCGATGGCGCTCCGGCTCGCCGCCGCGGAGCACATCGACCTCCAGGTGTACGACGTCGCGCCCGACCCGCTCGCCGAGCTGGTCGCCGCGGGCGCGAAGGCCGTCGGCTCGGTGCGGGAGATCGACGCCGAGGTGGTCTGTGTGATGGTCCGCGACGACGACCAGGTCCGGGCGGTCGCGGGCGACCTGCCCGCCGGCGGGGTCCTGGTCGTCCACTCGACGGTGGCGCCCGCGACCCCGGCCGAGCTGGCGGCCACCGGCCGCCGGGTGCTCGACGCCCCGGTCAGCGGCGGCCCGATGGGCGCCGCCGACGGCAGCCTGGCGATCATGGTGGGCGGCGAGGAGGACGCGTTCGCCGTGGCCCGCCCGGCCCTGGAGGCGATGGGGAGCAAGGTCGTCCACGCCGGACCGCTCGGTGCGGGCACGCGGATGAAGCTGGCCCGCAACCTCATCCACTTCGTCGCGTTCACCGCCGTCACCGAGGCGCAGCGGGTCGCCGAGGCCGCGGGCCTCGACCTGGCCGCGCTCGGCGAGGTCGTGCGGCACACCGACGCCCTCACCGGCGGACCCGGCGCGATCATGTACCGCACCACCACGGCGCCGATCGCGCCCGACGACTTCTGGCACGGCGTGTTCTCCCACGTCGCCGCGCTGGGGGAGAAGGACCTGGGCTTCGCGGTCGCGCTCGCGGACGAGCTCGGTGTCGACGTACCACTGGCACGCGAGGCGCTCCCACGCCTGCGGAAGGGACTGGGGATCTGATGGGCAAGTTCGACGACCTCCCCGAGGCGCGCCGCCGCGGCCTGGAGAAGATGGAGCAGGTCTACGGCTTCGACATGACCGACGGGGACGGCGACTTCTTCCGCTACACCGCCGAGCACCTGTTCGGCGACATCTGGCAGCGACCGGGGCTCACCGACCGGGACCGGCGGCTGTTCCTGATCGGTCTGCTCGTCGGCCAGCGGGCCGACGACGTGCTCGGCATCCAGGTTCCGGCGGCGCTGGCCAACGGCGAGCTCGACGCCGAGGCGCTGCGCGAGCTGGTCATCCTGGCCTGCCACTACGACGGGTGGCCCAACGGCTCCCGCTTCAACTCCGTGGTCGAGAACGCCGTCGCCAAGGCGGCCCGCGAGGACTGACCACCTCCTTGTTAGCCTCGGCCCTGATGAGTCGCGAGGTTGCGGAGGCGGTGCCGGATCGGTCGGCGATCCCGGTCGAGCCCGTGACCCTGGACTCCCTCCACCAGGTCCCGCAGCCGCCGGACGACGGCGCGCTCGCCGTGTGGCGGATGGAGACCGAGCGCTTCGGCGACGACGAGCTCGACCTGGGCGCGACCTGGCTGGACGACGGCGAACGACAGCAGGCGTCGTCGTACGTCCGTGCGGAGCTGCGTCGCGCCTACGTCCTCGCCCACGCCGCCGCCCGGCTCGTCCTCGGCGCCGTCACCGGCATCGCGCCCGCCGACGTCGTGTGGGGACGCCACGCCTGCCCCGGTTGCGGGGAGCCGCACGGCCGGCCCCGCGCGGAGGGTGCGCCGGTGGAGTTCTCGCTGTCCCACACGCCCGGTCAGGTGCTGGTCGCCGTCGCCGACGTTCCCGTGGGGGTGGACGTGGAGCGCCACCCCGACGACCCGGTCGCGCTCGCCAAGCTGCTCCACCCGCGCGAGACCGAGGAGATCGACGCCGCCGCCCACGGCACCCTCGACGGGGGCCGCGCCACCGTCCGCTTCACGCGCGCCTGGTCGCGCACGGAGGCCTACCTCAAGGGCATCGGCATCGGCCTGGGCCGCGACCCGCACCTGGACTACCTCGGCACCGACGAGGCCCCCGGCCGCCGGATCGGGAGCTGGGCGGTGCGCGACGTCGTCGTCCCCGAGGGGTACGGCGCCGCCGTCGCCCTCCGCGGGTGAGCCGGCCGTGATCGAGGCGGTCGGGTACGTTGGCAGCGCCGGCGCCGCCACCATGTGGCTCCCGCAGGCGGTCCGGGCGGTCCGGCACCGCAGCGACCCGGGCGCCCTGGCGTCCCTGAGCCGGACGACCTACACGGTCGCCATCGCGTTCAACATCCTGCTGGCGACGTACGGGTCGCTGGAGCACGCCCGGCCCGTCGTGCTGGCCGGGGTGGTCAACCTGGTGTGCGCGAGCGTCATCCTGTGGGCGATCGTCACCGGCGCGCGCCGTGAGGAGCTGCCGTGACCGCGGTCCTGGGCTGGCTGGTGGGCATCATCGACGTCGGGCAGTTCCTCCCGCAGACCCGGCACACCCTCGGTCGGCGCCACGACTTCGCGGCGCTGCGCGGCCTGAGCGTGTGGACGTGGTCGATCGCGACCGTCCAGGGGGCGGCGTGGGTGGTCTACGGCTTCGCCAACGACCTGCTGCCCATCGCGATCCCGAACCTGCTGATCACTCCTGCCTGCGCGCTCATCCTGCTCGCCCGGCTGCGCGCCGGGCGGCTGCCCGCCTGACAGCCCGGCTCAACGCCGGGCCATCGCCACGGCGAGGGTGAGCAGCACGAGGGTCCACATGGCGGCAGCGGCGATCCAGATCACGTCCCTACAGACGCGCCGCGGGCCCGATCGGTTGCCTCCGTCTCGAAGTCTGCTCCCGCGGGTACCACGAGGTCCGTCGCCGATCGCGGAGGAAGCATGAGCAAGCCGAGACTCGTCGGGGTCAGGGAGCCGGACGCACCCGAGGGCGTGGTGATCGTGCTGCACGGCGGCGCCGCGCGCCGCGGCGAGATGATGGTCAGCCCCACCCAGCTCTCGGTGCTGCGGATGATCCCCGTCGCCCGCCGCATCGCCCGCGCCGGCCGCGGCCGGCTCGCGGTCTACCGCCTGCTCAACTCCTACCGCGGCTGGGACACCCGGCACACCCCGGTCCACGACGCCGCCTGGGCCGTCGACCAGGTCCGCCAGCGGTACGGCGACGTGCCCGTCTCCCTCGTCGGCCACTCCCTCGGCGGCCGCGCCTCGATCCTCGCCTCCCGGCTGCCGGCCGTGCGCAGCGTCGTCGCCCTCGCCGCCTTCGTCTACGCCTCCGACGCCGACGGCCTCGGCCTCCAGCACCGCCGGATCCTCTTCGTCCACGGCCTGCGCGACCGCATCGCCCCCGCCCTCCGCGCCCAGGCGCTGGCCGAGCGGCTCGCGCGTCACAACCAGGTCGGCTTCATCGCCGTACGCAACGGCAAGCACGCGATGCTCGCCGGGCACCGCACCTTCGAGCGGGCCGCCGCCGACTTCGTCGGTGCGACGCTGCTCGGCACCACGCCGGGCTCACCCGTGGCGGAGGCGCTGCGGGGGTCGGCGGTCGTCGAGGTCGGGTGATGGTGCTCCTCTGGGAGGGCCTTTCAAACTTCACGCCTGTTACGACAGAGGTAGGAAAGCAGCGTCCTGTGGTTCGTGAGGCTCGTGAGGTGACTTCCCTGCAGCGGCCGAACCGTCGGCTGGATGCCGAGGAGGTTGGAGCCTTGGTGTCGGCTTACGAAGCTGGTGGATCGGTGAAGGGTCTCGCCCGGGAGTTCGGAGTCCATCACACGACAGTACGTCGGCTGCTGGATCGAGCAGGAGTCGTTCGCCGGAAGGTCGTGCCGCTGACAGCAGCCGAGTTGTCTTCGGCAGCCCGTCTCTACGACGAGGGTCTAACGATCGCCCAGGTCGGAGACCGGTTCGGGCGGAAGTACCAGACAATGCGCCGTGAGCTGCTGCGAGCTGGTGCAGTGATGCGGCCGCCGCTGGGTTAGGTCATTCTGGTCCACGTCTTGCTTGCGGTCTTGTTCAGCAAGTTGGTCCGCGATGCCGTGGATCGCTCGGACGTACTGGTGCGGAACAGGGGCTGGCCGTAGTATGCCGCGACTGAAGTCTAGGGCTCTAGGCTCACCACAATCGGGGAGTCCGAGTTGAATAGTGGTCCCACACAGACCGCCTCGTACTTCCCTAGCTCAGAGAGCAGTCCTCTCAACTCTTGTCCGATCACACCTTCGACGTACTCCAAGCTGGTCTGATCCAGCGTGCGAAGAATGATGTAGTTCTCGCACTGGCTGATAGCCGACTTGCTGATCACTGCCGTGCGCTGCGACACCATCACGAAGGTCAGATTGAACTTCCGAGCCTGGAGAATGTAGCGACAGGTTCTGTTGACAGCATCGGCGTTGTTGCGTGATGTGAAATTCCACTCGGGGAGCCATCCGTGGGCTTCCTCCAAGAGGACGAATCGGCGGCGCGGTTCCGAACCGCTTGCGTACTCGGTGCTCGCTGCTGCCATCGCATTTTGGACGACGATTTCGCACGATGCTGGCATTTCCCCACCCGGCTCGTAGACTTCGACGCCGGCAGCAGTCCAGTCGAGCGTACCCGGCGGAGTCACGGAGAAGTTCAATCGGCTGCGGTACTCAGACGTCTCGTCCAAGATGACGAACTTGTCGTCGACCTGGGCAAGCTGGGCAATCTTGGCTGCGATGGTCGTCTTACCCATTCCAGACATACCCAAGATGGCGAGATGACCGTGGTTCGACAACCAGTCCTTGCGGATGCCGACCTCGACGCTTGTGCCTTTGAGCGTGCCGATCCGGAGGTATGCGTTGGCGTCCAAGCGGCCACTTGCGTCAGCTGCCGAGTACAACGGCTGGTAGGGAGTTGGGAGTGTCGGGCGCGCGACGATCATCCCACTTTGATCGATCGCACCGACTTGAATGAGGGTTGCCCGAGGGACGATGGCCGAGCTACCGGACCATGTCTCTTCCTCGAGGTGCAGCGCCGTCACCTGGTACAGGAGCGGCCCAGATTCGTCGCGTAGCTCGAGTGTTTCACCCACTTTCAACACAGATGTCGGATTGACGCGCACCGAGGTCTCAGAACTGCCCTGGATGGCGAAGCCGCGGGGAATCGAGGAACCTTCATCGATCTTAGACAGTGTCACCGGCTCGTCCGAGCCATCTGCCACTGACCGCCAATGCTTCTCAAGCACCAGACGATATTGCGACCCAGACCCGGAGGCGAGCTCCTCTGCGACGTAGGCGTTGCTGACGCCAGCCGGCCCCACAACCTTGAGATGAGATGCGGTCTCAAATTGTCCGAAAGAGTTGACCAGTAGCTGGTTCGGCCCGTAGACAGAAGTGATCGACGCCATCTTTGGCTGGAGCGAACTTGGAAGCAACGTGAGGCGTGCCCAGTCAAGAAATAGGATGGCGTACACCAGAATGAAGACAGCTGCCATCTGGCTCGCATTAGTGGAGCTTTTGTCGGCGATCTGAAGCAGAACGATGGTCGTCGTGATCGATCCGAGCAGCACCGCACGCCCGACGCGGGTTGAGAACCAGTGAAAGAACTGACCAGCGCGCTCGTTGCGCAGCATGGCGACCAATGAACTAACAGCAACTGCCAAGCTCACGACAAGCAACAGGTTCCACAGGGCCGTCGCGGTTGATCGATCCGATGAAAAGTACGCACCGATTTGTGAGGCAGATGTACCAATCGCCATACGCGGCCCCACGAAGTAGGGCTCCGAGAGCAACGTTGGCACAATCAAGGCGAGCGCGATTGGAAAGAAGAAGTCTGCGTACACGTGACCCATGGCGATCCACATGCCAACGCCGAGCACCCCAACGGCAAGGCCGAATTGAATTATCCGAACAGCCGTGTATCGCCTGGAAATTGCTGTCTGCGCCATGCCGTCCTGCCCTCTGCTGAACTTTTCGGGAAATGCTTCCTCGGTATAGACCGTTCGAGCAGATCAGTCCTGCTGCACGTTACGCGACGCCGTCGGTACGTCCACGGCGAGACGATGTTTGGAAGTCGGTGTTCCGATGTCTAGCGCTCTCGTACGGTTAGGACCTTCCCTCGTGGCGAGAAACGGCGGGCCGAACGCACCAGCCGCCCAGGTGTGTACCGATGCGGCCAGCTTTGTACGTGCCTACTGCCGAACGATACTTAATGCCGGTGCTTTTGCATGTTCGATCTGCTGCCTCCGAGTTGGGTCCGTTTGCGTCAGTTACGCCGCAAGTTCACACCGGAAGATCTGAGTGTTGTGAACGCTTTGCGCCCAGCCATTGAGCGACAGAGGAGCCAGCATCCGCAAGAAGCTTTGGCACCCAAGCGCAACCCGCAGCGATGAGGCGATGGATTCAAGACCCGGGGTCGGTCCCGGGATATGTCGAATCACAGCTCCGAGCGCCGCAACCAAGTCATGGCTACTTACCATCGAGAACATCTGGCTCGAGCTAAGGGAGTCCGGCACCAACTGCTGCCAGACGCTCTCACTCGCCGAATCCCCTCCTGTCCGCTGCTCCACCTGTGCGCGAAGCCAAGCAACTACAGCTGCGTCATCACAGGACGTAGCTGTCTCCCGGAAGTCGAGATTCCTCATCGGCAACTCAAGGCGGTTCTCAGTCGACATCTTGCGGAGGCGACCGACGATCCAGGAAACTCGAAGTACGTGATCCAAGAGACTCGTCGAGTACGTCGCCTCCCAATCCGAAACGTGACGGCCTCCAGTTGCGCTAATGGCGACCGAACGTATTAGGTATGGCGCGATCTCAAGCGCGTCCACCAACAGGTCGTAGTTTCTAGTGGACCATATCAAAGGCTGAGAACCTTCAGCATCGCTGGTGAAGTCCGCATCAACGATGAACGACATCCACCTGAAGCCCTCTTCATCAGCAATCTCCGCGGCCCGCAACACCACCGACTTTCCCCCGCTGCCGACGGTTTTCGCTGCGCCGTGGTCCAGATGTATGTCTAGAAGTCGGCAGTCTTCGTCGCCTTCGACAATGATCGCCAAGCGGCGGTCGCCCGCGGTTCGTTCCATTATGAGTGTTGTTACGATCTCGTCGCCGGTCGCCGTTAACGTACTGCTCAATCGAAAGCCTCGTCTGCGTAGGGCGAGATCGGGGTGGCTCGGTCGCGCCACTTGCCAATGATCTGCGGCGAATGCGTAGCGACGAGGATGCGAGCAGATGAAAGTTGTGAAACGCGCATCATGTCGTTTAGGAACTCCCGCTGCCATGTCACGTGCAGCGAGATTTCCGGCTCGTCGATAAGTACCAATGCTCCCGGAGAAACGTTGAAGAGGAGATCGTAGAACATGATCAACTCGTGCTGCTCTCCTGACGACAGGTCGTCCGGAGAGACGGCGTGGCCCGACTCCGTCTTGATCTGTAGACCTTCGTCCGCTGTGACAACTATTTGCTTCTGTAGAAACCTTCGATTGACGATGTCCTCAAGAAGTTCGACCTTCTCGAGGACGGTGTCGAACGTCTTAAGCTTGGCCTCAGTGTCGTCGAGATACATCTGCAGAACTCGTCGTTCCCAGACCTCTAGGTCCCGTTCGGGCAGCGCAAGATCAGACTCCGGTCCGATTAGGGAAAGCCGCGCTAGGCGGCCCCTCTTGGAATTCTGCGTAGCGTAGCGCTGCCGAATCTCTGACTCTTCGGTTGGGGCGACTCCAGAGTTTCCTAGTAGTCGGCTCGGAAAGGTTCTATCGAGATTCGCGGTGGTCCTAGAGTTCGCAGTAAGGGCTTCGCGGAGCAAGTTCCTGATATCCGCCGCATAGCGTGACACCGTGCTCTTGTTGCGTAGCCGCCCGCTCGGATTCCTGAATGGCCGCCGCGCGGACCGCAGATTGTCTCGGTACTCAAGCAACCTCTGCGTACGGATAAACAGCGAGCTCTGCGCCTCGACATAGGCGGTCATCGCTGGGGGCATCTCGATGCTATAGACGGCCGAGTCCCCATAGACAGCACGGAATTCGTCCTCTGACAGAATTTCGCCGTCGGCCATGTCCCGCCAAAGCCCCGGCTCAATCTGATACCACTCACTCGCTCCAGATCTGAACCGCTCGGCCTGTGCGAGGTCCGCCTCGTCCACATTCCAAGCGTGCTGGTTCCCGTCAGGTTCCCTCCAATGAATCGCAAGGGCACCGCTCTCTGGAAGGTTCTGGTAAGCGATCATCGAACCATCGCTGTACTCAATATGCGCCCCAGATACGGGAAGTGAAATGAGTTTCCCTACGCTCAAACTGCACAGTGCTTGGATGGTCTCGAGATACTTCGTCTTGCCTACGCCGTTCGGGCCGTAGATGATGTGGAACTCATGATCAGCAGGGAAGTTGACGACATAGTCGTCAGAACTCCCCAACAAACCCCGGACGGTGAATCGCACAGGCACTGACATTCGGAATCCTTTGAACTACATCGAGGTCCCGTCAAGCGGGACGAGTCTCGTCTCTTCGAAGTTTCACTCGACTAGAAGATCCGGCCGAACTTGTCACGCAACCAGAGCGTAACCCTGCCTGTTGCCTGTCGGCGAGCGCCTAACCTGCCACATATCGGGCTGTCTGTCTCGGGGATCTGTCAAGATCGGTCCTGCCGGCGATCAGGTTGTCAGGTGCTGGAAGTGGGACGACTCGTACGGTCGACAGCGACAGACCTGTCCACGCCCTTAGCGCTCGATGCTGAGCAGATCGCCGACGTCGCACCCGAGTGCATCGCAGATCGCAGTCAGGGTTGAGAACCGGATCGCATTGGCACGATTGTTCTTGAGTACGGAGAGATTGACCCTCGTGACTCCGACCCGGTCCGCCAGCTCGGTGAGTGTGATTCCACGCTCGTTAAGCAGCGCATCCAGGTGGCACTGGACGCGGTGAAGGCTGAGGTCTCCTTCGCTGTCGGCGTCCTCGGCTCCATCTTTGCGGCTCACACGAGGCCCTTCACGTCTTCCTCAAGTGCGACTCCTCGTCGCCACACGTGTGCGATCGCAAGCAGGGCTCCGCCTGCAGCGATTCCTCCCCACGGCAGTGAGAACAGGTCGTAGCTGATCTGGTCAACTCGGTCGGCGACGGTCGAGGAAGCGATCATCCGGCCGAGCACCAGATGCTGACCAACCGAACTGACGATGCTGCCGATGCCGAGGACACCGCCCGCCAGTGCTAGCCGGCGAGCGTTCGACGAGGTGAAGGGTGATCCACCGCGGCGGCGAGCGACGCCGGCCAGTAGCCACGCCACGGCCGCAATGCCGAGCCAGGTAGCGGCATGGATGATGACGTACGCCCAGCGCTCGCCCGTGGGAGGAGTGAAGAACTGAAGGCGCGGACCGAACGACACCTCGGCGTAGCCGCGCGGTTCGATCCCGCCGTCCATCGCACCGAGGTCTCGGGAGACGTCGGAGAGCGCGTCGTTGTCCTCGCGGTCCGACAACGCGATCGGAGCCGACGGCAGTGCACCCCAGCTCCTCAGTGATGGCGCCGTCACGAGGTCGTCGGTCCCCGCGGCGAAGTCCGGATCGATGATGTGCGCGCCGTTGTAGCCCAGCACCCACAGTGCTGCCATCGCGACGCACGCGATCGCGACCAGTCGCAGCGTTGCCTCTGCCGCAGATCGAGCGAGCTTGTTCATGTGTCTACCCCCGAGGTTGAGTATCGTTCTTCGATACTATCGAATAGCGATACGGTGTCAAGGGTGGCTAGCGCGGCGTTGGTCGGCCCGCGGGGCCGCATGGAGTCAGCATCGGGTGGTATTCCATACATCCGGAAAGTTGAAAATTGCCACATGCTCACATCTAGTGAGCAACTCTTGACAACGCGCGGGTGGACGCCTGATAGTCCAGCGTCGGACATTGTCATTCTCAGGGGGCTCCATGCACGTCCAGAACCGGTCGATCGCCACACTCTTGGTGGCTCTGGTGTCGGGACTCTTCATCCTGACCTTCGCGCCGAAGGCGTTCGCTGCGACGGACGACTGGTACTCCAAGACCAGTCCGTTGATCGCGTGGGAGGACGACGCCAAGCAGGCGCTGGCCTACGGCACCGCCTACACGAAGAACACGTACCTCAAGAACCACACCTTCTACCGGGACCCGCGCACGGGCGGCGACGCGGTCTACACCGAGTCGAGCTACAGCTACAAGGAGCCCGCCGGCCAGTACGGCGAGCAGTGGAGCTACCCGAACGGCGAAGACCAGAGCGCCCGCGACAGCAGCGGCTCCTGGGTCGACCAGTACGACGCGGACGACTACTCCAGCCGCCGCGCCAGCGAGGGCCGGGTCTACTACAAGGTGTGCGAGGACCAGAACTTCAGCGGCGACCCGTGCAGCCGCAAGCCGTACTCACCGTTCAAGCTCTGAGGTGAGCATTGCAGCACTGGGGGTGCGTTGCTCGTACGGGCGCAACGCACCCCCAGTGGTCAACGTCGATGAGTTCGCGGTGGAGTCCGGTGTGTGCGGGCTGGTCGGCGTTAACGGGGCTGGTAAGTCGACGTTGCTTCGAACGCTCGCGGGATGTCGGCGCCCGGAGGCGGGCGCCGTAAGCGTCGACCAGACCGCCCTGTACGGCAGGGCTCGCCGGCAGGTGATTGCCCGAATCGGTTACATGCCGCAGCAGCTCGATCTGCCGCGCGAGCTCCGAGTCTCGGATGCCTTGGGATACGCAAGTTGGATCCGCGGCGTGCCCTCGTCGACGGCGTCACGTCGCAATCCCGAACTGCTAGAGCGTGTTGGACTCACGTCCAAGGCATCGCACCGCGTCGGCCAGTTGTCCGGAGGCATGAACCGCCGACTCGCGCTTGCCGTGGCGCTTGTTACCGATCCAGACGTCCTGCTCCTTGACGAGCCGACCACCGGCCTTGATCCGGCGCAGCGTGCCGCGCTGCGCGGCATCGTGGCTGGCCTCGGGTCCGAAGCCGCCACCATCCTCAGCAGTCACGTCATGGAGGACGTCGCCATGATGGCCGATCGGGTGGCGGTCCTCGACGAGGGTGAGTTGCTCTACGACGGCGGCATGTCGGACTTCGTCAGCACCTACGGAGGCGCCGAGAAGTCGGCCGAGGCCGCGTTCCTGGCCATCATCGAGCGGGGCAGCTGAGTTGAGGTACGCACTCACCTGGATTGGGAGTCGCCGTACGGTCGCGCTCGAGTTCGCGGCGATGCTTGCCGCGGGAATCGGATGCGTGCTGGGGCGGGCAGATTCGTGGATCGGGTCTTGGAAACAGGCGCTCGATATGGCCGCCGGATCGACGCTGCTGATCGGGCCGGTACTCGCCGGTGCGGCAGCGCTCGCCTACGCGCGGCTGCGGTCGTCGGCAGTGAGCGAGATTCTGTTGCAGGGGCCTCGTGACTGGCTGCGCTGGCTTCAGCCGCTACTGACCACATGGGCGCTCGGATGCCTCGCGCTGCTCCTGGTCGCACTCGGCACCACGACCGCGGCCAACCTTGCGGGCGCCCCGGCGTATCTGCAGTACATCTGGATATTGCTGCCCGCCTTCGCCGTGCTTGGCGCTCAGACCGCCATCGGTACCGCCTTCGGCTATGCGGCCGGACGGCCCTGGACTGCGCCCCTCGCGGCAGTCTTCGTGTTCCTGCTCTTCCTGTGGACCGTGAACGGACCCCTCCCGACCTTCTTCGTTACGGGTGGCGTGACCGGCACGCTCGCTGGAGAGACATTCGTCGCGGGTCCGGTGTTCGGTCCGGGGGTTGCGGCAGTGGGTATCGCTGGCGTGGTGCTTGCTGCCGCCCACCCCCGGCTGCTGCTGGCCACCTTGCCGCGCAAGCTCGTGGCGGCTGGCGCTGTTGCCATTCTTGCCCTCGGCTGGGTGCTGACGCCGGGTGACAACGATGCCCGCTACGCGATTGTCGCGGATCCTGCCGTCACCTGTGCGGGCAGCGCGCCGGAGGTTTGCGTGCTTCGGGAGGTCCCGCGTCCGCTCGACGACCTCGCGGAGAAGGCGCACGCCCAAGCCAGCGCGCTCGTCGACATCGGCGCGCCGCTGCCCCAGCGCTTCTCGGCGTCGCCACATGGGCCGGGACGGCGCGAGGACGGTGTCGTGCTCATGTGGACCAAGGAGGAGTCCGCTCGGGTCATCGGCGATGACTCGGTGACGCGAACGCTGGTCACGCCGGCGGAGTGCGCGGCCGACACCGGGGACGATGTCGAAGCCGTTCCCTTCGACGCCCGACACCTGCTCGGGCGCTGGATTCAAGTGCGTGCTGGGCTGCTCAAGCCGGGCAAGGATGACGGGGATCGAGCGTGGCTTACCCGGCCAAGCGAGGCACAAGAGGACTGGGTGCGGACCACCTACCGCCAGCTCGCGGAGTGTGACTTCGCGGCCATTCGGATGCCGGATGGATTGGGTTAGGCGGACGCTGGCCGTCTACCGCGCCTGGGGGCTCGGGACCGCACTCGGCGTCTCCGTCGTGCTGGCCGGCATCGCTGTGGTTGCCGGCGATGCTTCGCTCAATCTGAGCATCGTGCACAACAGGATCACGACGGTCCATGTGCTCCCGGTTCTCACCGCAACGGCACTCGGCTTTCCGCTCGTCGACCGGACTCCGGGGCTCACTGTTCTCGGCAAGCGATCATCAACCTTTGTCCCCACCGTCCGCCTGATTGCGGCAGTCGTGGTCGCACTGCCGGTCGCCCTCGCCTTGGTCCTGATTGGCTGGACCGTCGCCGGAGCGTCGGTCGTAGTTGGCTTCCTCGGGGTATCGGCAGTCTTCGTCTCGCTGCTCAGGATCTGGTACTGGGCGCCCATGCTCGTAGTGATGGTCGCCTGGGTGGCCCTGCGCCCGCCGTACGCCGCAGTCGGCGCTGGCGGCGAGTGGATGGCCATCTCTTTGGCGACGCTGTTGCTCGGCGGGACCTTCTTCATCGGTATCGAAAGCCGGCGCGCGCTGCCGGCCCGACAGAACGGTGCTTACGGCTGACCTCGTGTTCCGCAAGTGCCTATGAGCAGGAGGCCCGCCCACGCTGCCCCTGCCTGGCTCAGCAAGGTACGTCGGTCGGCCGGCGCCGCTGGCACTAGGCAGGCAGCTCGCCAACTAGAGACGAGACCACCGAGAACCCAGAGGAAAGTTGATGATCCAAGCTGCCGGGGGCTGGACATGTCGATAGGCATTCCGCGAGCCGTCGATGTCAACGACGAGGAGTTCGATCGATGGGCAGTTGCCCAGGATCTGCCCCCATTCGCTCGGCCGCTCCGGTGCCACGGCTGCGGGACGCGAGTTGATCCGGTCAACGGCTATGTGACGCGTGACGGGACTCAGGTTGAACCGCTTTATCGTCTTGCGAAAGGCGGAAGGCACGCCGAAGGCTGCATCTATGACTTCGATGCTCAAGCTCGGTTGCTGGCCGAGCGGAACGTTGGAGTAGTCGAGCGGGACGGGGACACCTACGTCTTGATCCTCGATGTGGTCGGCGACGATCCCAGCCCAACCGAGCCTGAAGGCACCCCCCGCGGACGGATCAAGTACCTCCGCAACCAAGAGGCCCGTCTTGAGCAGACGCTGCGCGCCGCACACGAGATCGCACGACTCCTCCGGCACTTCGAGGACGACTCTGAGGCCCAGAGTCGTTTCCGCGCCCGCTACGAAGGTCGAATCATCGCGTGGTCGAACTTCTGCTTTGACGCTGGGCGCGACCTGAAGCGCTTGCACCGCGAGCTGAATCGAACCGACCCTGCGCACGACCATCCCCGAGCAGTCGTCGGACGGGTTGAGCGCGTCGGCGACAGCCAGAATGGTGGCTCAAAGGTTGCGTACCTGGCCATCAGGGACGACGAATCAACGACCCGCCGGCCGCTCCACGCCTCCGACGGAGTTCGTATCGTTCCCGTGCTTCGCACTTCTCAGGCTGGCGTCCTGGAGCGTCATCGAGGGCAGATGGTTGTGAGCTACGGTCGCTGGACTACCTTCACCCCAGCGAGCAAGGGAACCCACTACGTCACGTTGTGGCTCGATGAGTTCCGCGGAGCCTTGGCGCCCCTGAAGGACCGGACGATCGGTTGAGGTGACCCGTTTCGGGTCGGGTTGGTCGCCTGTCGCGCAACGGAGGGTTCAGCGGGCAGTGAACCGAGCGTCGCCCCACCAGCCGCGGCCTACGAAGCTGGTGCACGATGAAGAGTCTTGCCCAGGGAGTTCGAGAGATGGCGACATCAGACGTCTCGCGGGTGTTCCCGCCCGAGGGATCTACATGCCCACCGAGGAACGCAACTTCATGGTCCGCCGACTGAACGGTACGGGGCCACCTTCGAGGTGGTCGAGTGCAAGCCGATTCAGCTCATACCGTTCGAGTGAGCCGGAAGCCTCGACCTCGCCGTGTCCAGCCGAGGCCTTCATCGTGACGATCTGCTCGGCGTCCCCACTGACCACGATGCCGGGACTACGCGTAGCAAACAGGTACTGACGAGTTCCTCGGAGATCGCGGAGGCGATCGACTAAGTACTCCTCGATCCAAGGGGCGTGCAGCGCGTCCTCGGGTTGGTCAACCAGTACGGGCGTGTCGCCGTCCGCAAGCAGGATCACCAAGATGGCGGTGCACCTTTGGCCGTGTGCCAGCTCTTCGATAGCGGTGTACTGATGGTCATCGGGCTTCTTGAACTTGATGGTGAGTACATCGGGACGGTCGATGGTCTGCATCTCCAAGAGGTCTTCCCAGAGGTCGCGGTCGTCAATGTTCACGAACAGCTTGGACACGCTGGCTGCGTCGATGCCGTTGGTGGGATCAACGATGTCGCTCAGGTTCTCTGACCAGAGGCTCCGCGAGAACTTAAGTGGGTGAGTGCGGAGCGCGAGCTGGTTGAGGAACTCCTCCTTGACTCGTGAGCCCACCTTGATGTTGTCGAGCGCCTCTCGAAACTCCTTTGCGTCGCCTTCATTGGGAACATCGAGCTTTACGAAGCCGGCCGCCTTCGCGTTTAGGTCGGCAACCCGAGCCCGCCGCAGGTCGCGGCGTTCCCTACGAGCAGCATGGAGATCGGAAACCAGTTGCTCACGCTCAGCCTCAAGCTGGGCCAAATCTGGCTTGGCTACCGTGTCAAGTTCCATCTTCGAGGCCTGTGCGCGCGTCAACTTTCCTTGGAGGTTCTGAAGGCTTGCTCGAAGAGCAGTTAGAGAGGTGCCGTCTGGATCGACCTTCTCAAGCTCTTCGTCTAGTTTGGCGGTGAATGACGCGAATCGGCTCTTCCAGGTGGTTTCGATCTCTCCGATACCGGCGGCGGCATCATCGATAGCAGACTGGATCTCTAGTAAAGCTTGATCTACTCGATCGTTCAGTTTCTTGACAGATTCGGACGCCTTGTCGAATAGATCGGCATTCGAAACAACGCTGTTTGAAAGGCTTGCGCTCGGGAGCTCCAGGGAGGGAGTCTCAAGCTGGCCGACGCGCTCCCTGGTGCGCTCCAGTGCAGTCTTCTCGGTTGTCCATGCGGCCTGTTCCTTGACCTCATCAGTCTTGAAGACGTCGGACAGCTTGCGGACTTGCTCCGCGAGGTCTGGCACCCGCGCTGCCTCCTCGGTCAGGTCCGAGACGCGCTGCCGCGCTGCGATCAGGCGTCGTGCATTCGCGCGGAGGCCTGCGGTGGCGGACTCGATTCGATGGTTGATGTCGTCAAGGTCGAGAGCCGAGTCGACCAGCGTCATCCGCCCTACGGGCTCTCTTGAGTACTCGAGAATCTCGCCCTGTGAGAAGGCCGCCAGCGGGCATAGCGTTGCCGGATCGAGGTCAACCTCGGTCCAGTCGTGTCCGGTTTGTTGGAAGACCTGAGAGTAAGGGGACTCTGACGTGTTGAAGCTGCGTTCCACCTTGTAGCGCTTGCCTCCGGCGACCAGGACAAGCCGCACGACGCTCCCATTCATCAGCGCCTTGTTCATGCGCGAATCAATCTCGGCGCGGATCGCCGGGAAGGCTTCGCCATCCGCTTGCTGCTCAAGTGCGAACCGGACGGCTTCGAGGAGCAGAGACTTCCCCGTTCCTGTGCCTCCGAGGAAACAGTTGAGGTCGGGCGACAGATTGACCAGTTCGCCGCCGAGGAATCCGCCCATCATGGCGATCGATTCGATGCGTGCGTAGTTGGGTGGTGATTCTGGCTGTTCTAGTGCTACGCGCAGCTTCGGGTCGGCTAGTGCGTGGCGGATTCCGACAAGGTCTGGGCGGCTGGCCTTAATCCACGTGCGCCGGGCGCCGATCCCTGCCAACGAGTGGCAACTTGCTGACTTGTCCCAGGTGTCAGAGCCACGCACGTAGGCCATCAACCGGGCGCCGCCAACCTTGCTTTCAATCTCGGCAATGGTGTCCATGTGGACGACCTCGATAGCAGAGATCTCTTCGCAAAGGAGCGTCTTCTTGAGGTGAGCTTTGACGCCCAGCTTCAATAGGCCTTTCGGCTTCTCTGCGTGGGCAGCGATGGCAATGCCGCTGGCCTTGTGCACTTCCGCTGCGGTGGCAGCTAGGCCCATCTCCGCTGAGATGTCGAGCTTTCCTCGGTCGGCTTGCCCGATGCCGAGGCGGACAAGCACCTCATCAATCACGACCGGGTCTGTTCCCTGCTCCCAGATGGCGAGGAGATGCCCCTCGGTGGTACTGATCTCCACGCCCGGCAGCACGACGAGCGGAGTCCCCTTCGCGGCATCCGCGATGGGGCCGCACCACGCCGCCGTGTTGTGATCTGTAATCGCGATCGCGTCGAGATTGGCCGCGATGGCTGCCGCGACGATGTCATCGGCTGACCCGTACTGCTCTTCCTTCGCGTCCTCAGAGCCAGGGGTGTGGACATGGAAGTCGACCGACCAGAACTTCGCCCAATCGTTCATCGATATTCCAGTCTGCTCGTGCTCATGTACTCAATTATCCCACAATCAATTCATGCAATGAAACAGATTCGCGATCTGAGTTCTAACTGACTGAGAGTCTCAGAGACCGGCTGTTGATATCGAGCCGCCGCAGCCCCGAAGTGTCCACCACGCGCCCGACGCTACGCAGGCGCCACGGGAGCCTTGGGGCGACGAGCTAGCCGCCGTCGGGGGTAAGCAGGCTCAAGGGCTCAACGTCGATGGACTGCGCGATGCGCTCGACCGACTTGAGCGACAGGTTCCGTTCGCCGCGCTCAAGGCCACCGACGTAGGTGCGGTGGTAGCCGAGCACGTCAGCGAAGGCTTCCTGCGAGATGCCTCGGGTAGTCCGGTAGCGGCGGAGGTTCTCTCCGACCGTTCGTTGGAGCTGCCCTTCCATGTGCACAACCGTTCCGGCGTGCTACTTGAGAGTCTACATACTTATAAGTAGCATCCCTGAAACGATGCCCCATTACGCCTGACTCAGACGGCGGGGCGCCCAACGCATCTGGGGGATGCCATGCCGACCTTGCTCACGCGCGGCTCAGCCGCGGACTCACCACTCCACGGCTGGAAACGGAGGCTCATCGCCGCCCTGACCGGCGTGCTCCTGGTCGGCATGTTGTCCGGGCTCGGAGCACCGCGTGCAGCGGCGGATGAGGGGTTCCAAGACCTGACGATCACGCAGCGGTTCACGTCCTCGGATCTCGGCTACGGCTTGTACCTGACGAAGAACGACACCGTGGCCATCGAGCTGCACAACCCGAACGCCGCATCGGGCGCGACCTACGCCTGCCTCGTCGCCTCATCGACGCCGACCGGCGAGTGCTTCGGCAACGGCGGACACGAGAGTGAGGACGGCGACGGGTTCGCGTTCACCGTGGACTCGTCGCTCGGACAGGTCTACGTGGAGGTGGATTACGCGGCTGACCCGCTGGCATCGAGCCCGGAGATCACCAAGGTCTACCCGGTGACGTGGACGCCGCCGACTGTCCTCACGACCATCCCGGCGGGGCCGACGCAGGCGGGCAACGTGCTGACGTTCCCCTCAGAGACCGGCATCGAGTACTGGGTCAGTCCCACGTGGACGGTTGCATCGGGCAGCTACACCATGACGACGACCACCACGGTCTATTCAGCGCCGGCTGACGGCTACGTCTTCGCCAAGCCGGCCGACTACGAGGAGAACGGGTGGAGCTGGCCCGTTCCCACCTTCCGGCTGGCGGCACCGGCTGCCCCGACGCGCTACGGCAATGTGCTGACCATCCCGGCCAAGGAGGGTGTGCGGTACACGGTCAACGGCGTGGCTGTCACCGGGAAGTACACCCTGACCAAGAGCAGCATTGTCTGGGCGCAGGCGATCAGTGGCTACTTCTTCAAGGCGGGCACGACCGCGGCGTGGAGCTACGCCCCGACGGCGGTGACGATCAAGGCGGCAGCGCTCAAGATCATCCGCAAGCCGACCCCGAGGCGGGTCGGCAGCGCGACGCTCGCGATCACCTCAGTGGATGGGACGAAGGTCAACGGGTCGGCGGTCCTGGTCATGGTCAAGGGGGCCGCGGTCAAGAAGGTCGCCGTCACGGTCCGGAACGGTGCGGCGGCGATCACGGTGCCCAGGCTGGCGCGGGGGACGTGGAAGTTCCAGGTGAAGTTCGCGGCGAACCGGCTGTTCAAGGCGAAGAACACCGTGGTGCACACGGTGAAAGTGGTGTAGCCCGGGGGACTCCTGCCGAGCGCTCACGCCTTTAGGGTGCGAGAGCGCTCGGCAGTGTGGGGATATACACAATCCCGCGCGGACTTCCTTTCGGGAAGTTCGCGCCGGATTGTTTGTGGACCTCAATAATGGTCCGCGAAGCATCTTTCGCTTGCCTCTCTGGCCTGCTGTCGCGTGCCGCGAAGACACTTGTTCCGCACTACGTGCTGACGGTACCCCTAGAGGCGCGTTTCGCCTTCTTCCCCCAGCGCTGATTCGCAGCCTGTTGGCTCATGCCGAGGGCGGCACCAACTTCGGACCACGTCGCGCCAACTTCGCGGGCCTCGAGAACCTTGCGGTCGAGGTTTAGCTTGGCCTGATCAAGTTCCTCTTGCGCGACGGCCAGTCTGCCCAGCGCCGTTTGCCTCAGTTCGCCCGCGCGAATCAAAGAAGCTTCGAATTCCCTAACGGTATCGGAGTATTGCCCATCCCTTTCATTGCCAGTCTGTGGTAAACCTTCTTGCAGAATTGATATAGTTTGCACAACTTTCGCAGGAATGTCAAGAAATCCTCTTGCGGCGATTGCGGCCAGTTCGCGCGTTGACTCGGCACTCACATCACCGACTCTTACGATCTTCCTCGCTATAAGCGCCCGTTCGATGTCTTCGAGATGCCACTCGAAGACATTCCGGCACGCGATATCGACGAATCTGGTAGAAAGATTGAAGAGCAGCTCAAGATCTTGTTCGCGACTCTTGCAAACTGGACTCGTAAAGTAGCCGCTCATTGTCGCGGAGTCGTACTCGAAGCCGCACTCAAGAACCTCGATTAATGCTCGGAGTTCGGCCTCAACTCGATCGGGCGCCGAGATCGCCGTGCGGAACGGCAGGCGCCACTGACCGTCGGGGCCGGCGGGTACGTCAAGGCTCGGCGACTCAAGCGCCCCGGCGTAGAGCGCTGCCCTCGTTGCCGCGTCGAGCGGCTTGTATGACGCCAGGTCGGACTCGCTCATGCCTCCAAACTACAACGGATCTTGTGCACGGCCGGATAGCAAGATAACTTGTTCATGACACAAGCTATGTTGTGAAGGAGAGCGAGCGATGGCCTTCCCTCCGAGCGCAGTGGCGTCACCTATTGCTGACCAGCTCTCCGCCTCCCATGCCTCTCTGGCGCTCAATGAGGCGACATGGCTGCTCGGCCGCCTCGATCAGCGGTTCGCTGCCATTGCTTGGACGCCCGCCGGTCTAGCGGACCTCGATGAGCACCTAGACGAGCTAGAAGCCCGGCTCGCCCACCTCCGAACCCTCGCGGCAACTCGCCGCGCATCTCTCTAACCCCGAAGGAGTTCGCCATGTCCAACCTCGATCGCTACCAAGGCGGCGGGCTCGTCCCGTCGCGTATTTCCCGTGCCGTGTCCCGCATCAACGCAGGCGCAGATGTTGAGGCGGCGGTTATCAACGCGCGGGCTGAGCTTGAGATGGTCAAGCTCGACGGCATTGCGGCAATCACCGCCCAGGCAATGCATAAGACCGCGATGGTTTCGCAGCTTGAGCAGACTCTCGGCCAGACCGTCCCGCACGCCTCCGGCCGCCTTGCCATGCTCGGTGATCTCTCGGCCTTGGCGATGGCTGACGTGGTGGGTTCTGCCGCCCGCCGGATCGCCCGGTAGGTGGTCGTCGTGGCTTCCCTTCTGGTGATCCTCGCCCTGGTTGCCGGCGGCTGGTTCGGCTATCTGCTCCGCGGCTGGCTGTCCGATCTGGCCCGTGGCCGGATTGAGCTGCAGCGTGCCGTGGCGGAAGTCCAGCTGACCCGCCTCCAGGGCCAAGCGACGGCAGCGATGCTGGCTGAGGTTCAGCGGGCGATCGGCAGATCGTCAGATCCTCACCCGTAGACCGTGGAGCTGTCGCCGCGATGGATACATGGATGAAGTGGCTGCGCTCCAAGCTCGTCATGGTTATGGCGGCATATTGGAGTGCAATCATCCTGCTGACGCTGGCACTGGAATGGATTGACCGGCACCAGGTGGCATTCGGTATTGCGGTCTTCATTGTCGGCGTCATTGTCGCCGCCTTGCTCGTTGTTCGCTGGCGCAATCGGCGCTATTGGTAGCCCGCGTCAGCACACCTTCTCGGCACCGCTGATCGCCCTTGTCCGGTCGCTGATGTGCTATCCACAATCTCGTTGACTGATGCGAATTCGCATCACATACTAAGAGGTCTAGTGGTGCGAATTCGCATCGCTCGCGCCCGTCACATTCAGCACGGTCGCCAAAGCGAAAGGGGGGTAGATATGACGAAAGATCGAAGTCGTCGCCGGGACAAGCATCCACGGCGCATCAGGGTGCGGGGTGAGCAGCGAGACCCGGTTGACCTGCGCAAGTTGTCGCGGGCACTGCTGGCACTGGCGGCCGCTCAAGCCGAAGCCGATGCCCAGGCAGCGCAGGCAGATACATCCAAGGACGGTGCCGCATGAGCGGCGTGCCTCTCAAGTGGCGGGAACTGCACCTACCCCGCCCCCTCGACATTGACCGGGCAGTGTCGCTGCTGCGCCGGATCTCGACGGACAGCAATACGCACGGCGTGGTGTTTGAAGCCCGCGGCGCTGGCGGGAGCGTGCGTTACTTCGTGGGCGCCTCAGCGCGCAGGCTGCATCACGTCGAGCGGCTTATCCAGCGCGAGCTACCGAAGACGCTGCTGTCGCCCGCTCCGGACCGCGCGGCGGTGTTGGTGGCGGCTCACCTCAAAGCCAACACCCGACACCGGCAACTGCGGGTCGATGATCCCTTGCCGCCGGTACGCACGGCGCTCGGTGCCCTGGCGGCCGCCAAGGATGCTGAGGCAACGGTGCTCCAGGTCGTGCTGGGTGCTGGACGGGTACCGCTGGCGATCCCCAACCACATCTCAGGAACGGCAACGGCGCCGTGGTGGCACGCGCTTTGGTACGGCGACCGGGGCCAGCTCGACGGTGAGCAGCGTGCGGCGCTGCGTACAAAGGTGGCGGATCACGGCTTTGCCTGTGTCATCCGGATTGGGGCGACGGCGGCGAGTAAGGATCGGCAGCGTGCCCTCATTGCCGGGGTACTGGCGGCGCTTCGCACCAGTGAAGCTCCCGGAGTACGGCTCCGGCTGCGGACAGGTAGCACTGCGCGGCTGAACGCTGGCACTACGCCGCTGCTGCTCTGGTCGCTTCGGATGGGTATTCGCGAGCTGCTGGTCATGCTGGCGTGGGGTATCGGGGACAGCGAGCTGCCGGGACATGCGGCGATCCATCCCCGGCGGTTGCCGCCGCCTCCGGCGATCCTGGAACGCGGACGGGTGGTTGCCCGGAGTAATGCGCCAGGACACGAACAATCGCTGCTGCGATCGAGCGCCCACGATGCCCGCCAGCACATCCACGTCATCGGACCGACAGGGGTCGGTAAGTCGGTACTGCTCGGTCGGCTCATCGCGCAGGACATCGCGGCGGGACACGGCGTGGTGGTGATCGAGCCGAAGGGTGATCTGGTCGACGACGTACTCCGCAGCATCCCGCCCGAGCGGCTTGATGACGTGGTGGTGCTCGACCCGCTGGACAGCTCCCCGATCGGACTGAACCCGCTGCGCGCCCCCGGTAGCGGCGACGCTGCCGTTGAGGGGCTGCTGTCGGTGTTCCGGGCACTGTACGGCGATGCGCTGGGACCGCGGAGCGGCGACGTGCTGCACGCTTCACTGCTGACGCTGATGCGGCACCGCAGTGCCTCGCTCGTGATGCTGCCGCTGCTGCTGACCAACGATGGCTTCCGGCGATCGCTCACCAGTGGAATCAACGACCCGATCGGCTTGTCGCCGTTCTGGTCGTGGTACGAAGCGCTGTCTGAGAGTGAGCGCCGCAGCGTCATCGCACCGCTGATGAACAAGCTGCGTCCGTGGCTGCTGAACCCGAGGCTGCGGGCGGTTATTGGGCAGCGTGAACCGCGCTTCACCATGCAGGACATCTTCACGCAGCGGCGCATCCTGCTCATGCCGCTTCGGGGTGCCAGCATCGGCGAGGAAGCAGCCCGGCTGCTGGGTTCGCTGGCAGTGGCGCAGCTCTGGCAGGCGACGCGGGCACGGGCAGCGGTGCCAGCCGAGCGGCGGCACACGGTCATGGTCTACATCGATGAGGTGCAGGACTACCTCCACCTGCCGACCGACCTGGCTGACGCCTTCGCCCAGGCGCGCGGGCTGGGCGTGTCCTTCACGGTGGCGCATCAGTTCATGGGACAGCTCTCTCCGACCATGCAGGCCGGGGTGCTCGCGAACGCCCGTTCGCGGATCGCCTTTCAGCTCAGTCACGCCGACGCGGTGATGGTTGCCAAGGGGCACCCGGAGCTGACGCCGGATGACCTCACAGCGCTGGATGCCTACCACGTCTACGCCAGCCTGCACGTCGCCGGCAGAGCGCAGCCGTTTGCCTCGGGGGTGACGCTGCCGCCGGGGCCGGCGATCTCCAACCCAGCAACCGTGCGGGAACGCAGCCGAGGGCAGTACGGGCGGCCGCTCGATGAGATCGAAGCGAGCTTTCTCGAGCTGACGCATCCGGCAGAGCTCGGCGCACCGACCGGTCGGCGTCGGAGGCAGCCATGAGGAGTGCCGACGACCACGACCGGGCTACCGGTCGCCCTACCGATCGCCTTCCTGCGGCTGCAACGGTTCCCAGAGGTCAGACGGCTGCTCCGGCAGATTGCTGCCACGACAGACCTGCTCCATCCTCATCCCTCCCCGCTGCTCCCTCACCTCCCCGAACAACCTCATCTCGTCCTCGTGTCCGTGGACTTGGAAGAAAAAATCTTCGCGGCTTAGCTGAGCAGTTAGCGCCCCGCGACCTCGCGATTCTGGAACTCCTCGCCCTGCACCGCTTTCTCACCACGCCGCAGATTGAAGCCTTCTACTTCGATGACCACAGCAGCAACGCATCCGGTAGTCGTAGTAGCCGCCGAGTGATGGCGAAGCTGGCTCGGCTCGATCTGGTGGAACGTCCACAGCGGCGGGTCGGCGGACTGTTCGGCGGCTCGGCACCGAGCGTCTGGATGCTGACTTCCACCGCGGTCCGGCTGCGCGCGATCCTGCGAGGCTCGGGTGATGTCGGCAGAGTCCGCACACCGGGTGAGCGCTACATCGCCCACCATCTGGCGGTTGCCGATGCGCACCTGTCGCTGGTGCGGGCACACCGACTCGGCAAGCTGGTGCTGCATGCGCTGCATGTTGAGCCTGAGTCGTGGCGCAGCTACGACGGCAGCGGCGGTGAACGCCGCACGCTCAAGCCGGATCTGACGGTAGTGGTGAGTCCGCCGGGCGACGACGGCTTCGAGGACCACTACTTCGTGGAGATCGACCTTGGCAGCGAGAGCATCCCGACCGTGCTGCGGCAGTGCCGCCAGTACCTCGACTACCGGGCAACCGGACAGGCGCAGCAGCGGGATGGGGTCTTCCCGTGGGTGGTGTGGGTGGCGCCGCCCGGGCGCGCTGAGCGCATCCGCGACGCGATCGAGCAGGCACGCGGTATGGATCAGTCGCTGTTCAAGGTGACAACGCCAGACGGACTGGTTGGACTCCTGACCGCAGGGTTCGACTGAGCGAGACAGCGTTGTGGAATAGACATTTGGTGATGCGAATTCGCATCACCGGATGTAGAATGAAGGCACTAACAGGAGCATTGACATGACGCCAGAACAAGCCCAGGAGCTGGGGCGCTACCTACGGACACACCGCGAAGCTGCGGGAGTGTCGCAGCGGCAGGTTGCCAAGCGCGCAGAGACCGCGCCCGCCCAGGTGGTGCGCATCGAGCAAGGCACGGTGCTCAACCCGCGTCCCGAAGTGCTGGCGGCCTACGCCGAGGCGATCGGGGTGCCAGTGGCAGACATCTTCGCGATGGCGCACATGCCCATCGCGCGCGGACTGCCGGGGCTGCGTCCCTACCTCCGTGCCAAGTACCGCGACCTGACGGCCGACGATGCCGCCCAGGTTGAAGCCTTCGTGGATGACCTGATGCGTCGGCATGGTGGTCAACCAGCGGACGGCGAAGACGAACGCTAAGACGTTCGCACCAGAAGCATGTAACGGAAAGGGGGGAACTATGACGAACCAACACCAAGCGAGCTTGCTGACGCAGCTCCGCGCCCTGATTCCGGCGCAAGCGGGCAGCAGCGACGCATTGCTGGTCGCGGAAGCTCAGGCGCTGCATCTGCGTCGCTACTTCGGACAGGGCGACGGACGGTTCGATACGGGCGTCATTGCCTCCCTTCCCCGCATTCACGTCACTCACCGTGAGCTGCCGATCTCGGGCGTGACGTACTGGGACGGGCAACGCTGGAACATCGATCTGAACCAGACCGAACCGGGAGTGCGGCAGCGCTTCACGCTGCTGCACGAGTACAAGCACGTCATTGACCACGGGGCGACAGCGACGCTGTACGGAGGCACGGTTGATGAGCAGCGGGAACGCGCCGAAGCGGCAGCCGACTACTTCGCGGGCTGCGTCCTGATGCCCCGCGCGGTACTGCTGGATCTGTGGGCACGTGGAGTGCGGTCGGCAGCAGCGATGGCACGGCACCTGGACGTGTCGGAGCGCGCCATAGAAGTCCGGCTGGGACAGCTCGGCGTGCAGCGCGAACGCTGCGCCCGCCCGGTGCGCTCCCTCGGCACTGAGCAGCAGTTCACGATTGTGAAGCGAAAGGCAGTGGCATGAGCGGTCAGGCTACGGCGGTTCTGTATCTCCGAGTAAGCACCAAGGAACAGGCTGAACGAGATGGCGACCCTGAGGGCTACTCCATCCCTGCGCAGCGCGCGGCCAACCTGCGAAAGGCCGAGGAACTCGGTGCCGTCGTAACGGAAGAGTTCGTCGACCGCGGCGAGTCGGCTCGTTCGGCTGACCGGCCACAGCTCAAGGCCATGCTGGAGTTCGTCCGCGAGCAGCGTGTCACCTACGTGATCGTCCACAAGGTGGATCGGTTGGCTCGCAACCGCATGGACGACGTCGAGATCAGCTTGGCGCTACGGGCCGCCGGCACGACGCTCGTGTCCGTCAGCGAGAGCATCGACGACACGCCAAGCGGGATGCTGCTGCACGGGATCATGAGTTCCATAGCGGAGTACTACAGCCGCAATCTCGCCACCGAGGTCGTCAAGGGCATGACGCAGAAGGTCAAGGCCGGTGGCACCCCGAACCGGGCGCCACTCGGCTACTTGAACGTTCGCACTGTCGGCCTGGATGGAACCGAAGCCCGAGGTATCGCGCTGGACCCGGAGCGTGCTCCGCTCGTTCGGTGGGCCTTCGAGGCATATGCCGGCGGAGAGTGGACGCTGAACTCATTGACCGCCGAACTTGAGGCCCGTGGGCTGATGTCCCGCCCCTCGCCCAAGTGGCCCAGCCGTCCGGTGACGGTAAGCGGTGTCCAGAAGATGCTGCGTTCGCCGTACTACACCGGCGTGGTCGCCTGGAACGGCGCGATCTACCCAGGCCGGCATGAGCCGCTGATCGGTGTTGAGCTGTGGCAGAAGGTGCAAGACCTCCTCGACCAGCGCCGCGTCGGCGAGAAAGCTCGGCGGCATCAGAGCTACTTAAAGTCGACGGTCTACTGCGGCGACTGCAAGAGCCGGATGATCATCACTCACGCGAGGAGCCAGACGGGGGCGATCTACCCGTACTTCATCTGCTCCGGGCGGCATGCCAAGCGGACCGCTTGTCAGCGGCCGGCGGTGCTCATTGCTTCGGTCGAACAATCGATCATCGACTACTACCGCGCACTGGAGCTGCCAGAGGAACTGCGTCGCCAGATTGGTGAGGTTCTCAGTGCGGAGCTCTCGGCGAAGCAGAAAGAAGCTGACCGGGAACGTCGTGACCTGAACCTTCAGGTTCAGCGACTTAAGAAGGAACAGTCCAAAGTGCTCCAGGCGCACTATGCGGACGCCATCCCGCTGGACCTGATGAAGTCAGAGCAGGATCGGATCGGTCGTGGAATGGCCGCTGCCGAAGCACGACTGGGGGCACTCGATGCATCGTTCGACCTGGTCATCCAGAACGCGCAGCAAGCACTTGAGCTTGTCGGCGACATAGGCCGGGCTTATGCGGAGGCGCCGGATCACATTCGGCGTGCGATCAACCAAGCGCTCTTCACCCGGATCTTCATCGAGGACGACCGGGTGCGCGGCGAACTGGCTGAGCCCTTTCGGACGATCTTCGACGAACTCGTCACGGTCGAGGGGGCAGAGCGCGACCAGGATACTGAGGATGCTCGGGACAGCGACCATGGCCGGTTCACGGCTGTGCTCGACGCTGAGCTTCTTCGGCGTCAGAGGTCTCGTAGAACGAACAAACCTGCGCTTTGTCGTTATGGCGCAGGTTTGAGTGTGAACAGTTTGGTGCCCCCGGTAGGAGTCGAACCTACGACCTTCCGCTTAGGAGGCGGCTGCTCTATCCACTGAGCTACGGGGGCCTTCCGGCGGACCATCTTGTCAGGTCGTCGCCACAGGATTCGGCGCAGGGCGGGGGGAGCGGCGAGAATGACGCCCATACCACCGACGGGGACCGCGAGGTCGGCCGGGCTTGCCCGGGACCGTACGGTGGGGGCGGCGCGCGAGCGTCGTAGGGTCGCTGACTCGGCAGCGCGACGGCAGTACCCCATGCAAGCCCGCCCCGAGGCGGCCGTACGACCAGGTGATCAATGACGCAGGACGTTCCTTCCCGGCAGCGACCGGGAGGCCCCAGCGAGCCCGGCAGCCGGGCCCGCCGCGTGTCGACCTCCCGCGCCGTACGACGCCCCCGGGGCTCGCGCGGCGGCGGCCGGCGCAAGGCCCCGCAGCCCGGCAAGGTCGTCTTCAAGGTGATCCTGTCGAGCCTCACGGCGCTCGGCCTGCTCACCGGCGTCGGCGTGGTGGCGCTCTACAACAACTTCAACGGCAACATCGACCACAAGGAGATCGCCGCCCAGCTCGGCAAGGACCGGCCGGTCAAGGAGGAGGTGGCGGGTCCGCGGGAGCCGCTCAACGTCCTCGTGATGGGCTCGGACAGCCGCTCGGGCGAGGGCAACGGCATCGACGGTGAGTCCGGTGGCGGCCTGTCCGACACCACGATCCTGTTCCACCTCTCGGCGGACCGCGAGTTCGCCTACGGCATCTCCATCCCGCGCGACACGGCCGTCGAGCGCCCCGTCTGCTACGCCGAGGACGGCAAGGAGATCGCGGGCAGCGGCGGGTACGTCAAGTGGAACGAGGCGTTCGCGGCGGGCGGCCCCGCGTGCACGACCCGGCAGGTCGAGCAGCTCACCGGCGTCCGGATCGACCACTACGTCGTCGTGGACTTCAACCAGTTCAAGGACATGGTCAATGCCCTCGACGGCGTCGAGGTCTGCATCCCCGAGGACATCGACGACCCCAACCACGACGTCCACCTCAAGGCCGGCACCCGCGAGATCAAGGGCAAGGAGGCGCTGACCTACGTCCGCGCCCGCTACCGCATCGGCGACGGCACCGACCCCAACCGCACCCGCCGCCAGCAGGCGTTCATCGGCTCGATGATCAACAAGGCGCTGACGGCCGGCATGCTCGCCCGCCCGGACCGGCTGATCCGGTTCATGAACGCCGCGACGTCCTCGCTGCAGTCCGACCTCGACATCGCCGAGATCGCGGACATCGCCAACACCGCCCGTGGGATCGGCGCGGACAACATCAAGTTCGTCACCACCCCGTGGGTCTACTCCGACAAGGTCAGCGCCGGCATCGAGTGGACGGCCGAGGTGCGCAAGCTGTGGCGCCTGGTCCGCAAGGACAAGCCGCTGACCGCGGAGTTCCTCAAGGATGCGCTGAGCGCCGGCGACAAGCCCGACGGTACGCCGAGCGCCGGCGGCTCCTCGTCCGCGAGCTCGAGCGACACGGCTTCGAGCGACACCGCCTCGCCGAGTGACGGCGCCAGTGACGGTGCCAGCGACCAGGCCAGCGACGGCGCCACGGACGGCTCGAACGGCTCGGGCGGTCTCTCCGAGGAGGGCCGCGCCGCGGCCGGGCTGTGCTGATGGCCGCCACCCCGGAGCCCGACTGGAAGCGCAAGCAGCGCCTCGCCGCGATCTTCGGCGACAGCATGCCGTCGGTCACCAGCGACGAGAAGGACGAGGGCGCGCCCTCCTCCGAGCCTGCCGCGGAGAAGTGGCTCAAAGAGCAGGTGCCGCCTCACCACGGAGGGTGAGACGGCACCTGTTGATCTGGCCGAGCGTGTCTTCGGCGCCTGCGGGTCAGCAAGCCGCCCAGCGCGTCAGCGGTTGGTCAGCGCGTCCCGGATCTGGGTGAGCAGGACGATGTCCGGGGCCTCGGCCTCGGGCTGGTCGGGGAAGAAGCGCTCCTTGGCCTTCGTGTAGGGCGTGACGACCAGGAAGTAGACGACGGCCGCCATGATGACGAAGGCGATCACGGCGTTGATGAACAGGCCGACGTTGACGTCGGCGATCTCCGCCGCGCTGAAGTCGGGCTGGTCGAAGATCTTGCCGATGAAGCCCAGCAGGGTGTTCGTGAACGTCGTGACGACGGCGGCGAAGGCGGTGCCGATGATGAACGCGACGGCGAGGTCGACCAAGTTGCCCTGGAGCAGGAACTTCTTGAAGCCGGACATGGATTTCTCCTCAATCCCGAGAATTTTGGCGGTGGAGGTGCTACTCAGCAGAGAAACCTATCCGCGACGCCATGTATAAGTCACGTACGACGCGACCGCCGCCGCCGTGACCTCGTCCACCCGTTCCTCGGGCAGCGCCAGGACCACCAGCCGCCCGGGCAGCCCGCCGTCCGCGGCCGCGCTCTCGGGGACGGCCAGCACCAGCGCGGCGGGGGAGAGGGCGACGGACGTCCCGCCGCGGGGGTCGGTGGCGTACAGGTCGATCCGGTCGCCGGCCGCCAGCAGCGCCGCCTGGCCCGCGTCCGAGATCCGCACCGGCACGGCGACCGTCCCGGCGGGCTGCCCGGAGACGAGCCCCGCCCCGACCAGTCGTACGTCGGTGACCGGCTCCCCCGCGCGCACCGGCGCCGCCAGGGTGCGCCCCTCCGGAGCGCCCACCACCCCCTCCGGTACGACGCCGTCGGGCACTGCCACGGACGCGAGGTCCCCGCGCGCCAGCACGTGCCCGGCGGGCAGGTCGCGCTCGGCGACCAGGACGGGGGTGCTCGGCGGGTCGGGCGGGGCCAGGGCGTGCAGGGCGGCGGCGAGCGCACCGGCGAGGAGCAGCGCGGCGAGGGGGCGACGTCGGCGGAGCACGCGGCGTCGTACCTCGGTCAGGGCGTCGGCGACCCGGCGCCGGGCGGAGGAGTCCATGCCCGGCACGGTAGGCCGTTCAGTGATCGGCCGCGGGGCTCATCCACAGGCCCCGGAGGGGCTCAGGCCGAGGAGGCCGCCGCGCCGTTGCTGGAGGAGCTCGAGGAGCCCGACGAGCTGGACGAGGTGCTGCTCGCCGTGGTCGAGGACGAGGAGTCGGACGTGGTCGAGGACGCTGCCGGGGTGCTGGTGGAGTCGGACGACCCGGACGCCGCGGGCGTCGTCGAGGAGCTCGACGAGCGGCTGTCGGTCTTGTAGAAGCCCGAGCCCTTGAACACGACGCCGACGGAGTTGAACACCTTGCGCAGGCGGCCGTCGCACTCCGGGCACACCGTGAGGGCGTCGTCGCTGAAGCTCTGGAACTGCTCGAAGGCGTGACCGCACTCGGTGCAGCGGTACTGGTACGTGGGCATCGGCGGACTCCGTGTTGGCACTCTCGACTGTCGAGTGCCAATGATACGGCACGCCCGGGAGTCCGTGCTCATCGCGCGCGGCCGGACCGGCACAATGAGCGCCACCATGGTGGAGGGAAGCAGCAGCGCCGAGGACACGCCCGTCGCGACGGCACAGGACCGCACCCGTCGGGGGTTCCGCGCGTGGTCGCGCCCCCTGCGGTGGATGGCGGGCCTCGCCGTCCTGCTCGTGCTGGCACTGGTCGCCGGGCTGGTGACGGCGGTCGTCGTCGTACGCCGCCCGTGGCCACAGACCAGCGGCGAGCTGGAGCTGAGCGGCCTGGAGAGCAAGGTCGAGGTGGTGCGCGACGACGCCGGCATCCCGCAGATCTACGCCGACTCGATGCACGACCTGATGCTGGCCCAGGGCTTCGTGGCCGCCCAGGACCGGTTCTTCGAGATGGACGTCCGCCGCCACGCCACCGCCGGCCGGCTCTCGGAGCTCTTCGGGGAGGCCGGGCTGGAGAGCGACCTGGTCGTGCGCACCCTGGGCTGGCGCCAGGTGGCCGAGCAGGAGCTCACCATGCTCCGGCCGGCGACGCGCAGCGCGCTCGACGCGTACGCCGAGGGGGTGAACGCCTACCTCGCCGGCCGCTCCACCTCGGAGATGGCGCTGGAGTACACCCTGCTCGGTGTCACCGGCCTCGACTACACCCCCGCGAAGTGGACCGCCGTCGACTCCATCGCCTGGCTCAAGGCGATGGCCTGGGACCTGCGCGGCAACCTCGAGGAGGAGATCGGGCGGGCGCTCACCGCGGCGACGGTGGGGGAGCAGGCGTCCGAGGAGCTCTACCCGGCGTACCCCTTCGACCGGCACCCGCCGATCGTGCAGCAGGGCGGGCTGCTCGGCGACGAGTTCGACCAGGACGTCGACGGCAGCGGCTCGGCCCTGTTGCGGCGTCCCGCACCGGGCGGACGCCGTACCCTCGCCGCGCTGGCGAAGGTGAAGGGCGTGCTCGCCGGCGTCCCGGCGCTCCTCGGCCGCGGCGACGGCCTCGGCAGCAACAGCTGGGTCGTCGACGGCGACCACACCGACACGGGCAAGCCGATCCTCGCCAACGACCCGCACCTCGGGATCTCGCTGCCCGGCGTGTGGACCCAGGTCGGCCTGCACTGCCGGACCCTGTCGAGCGACTGCCCGATGGACGTCGCGGGCTTCAGCTTCTCCGGCGTGCCCGGGGTGGTGATCGGCCACAACCGCGACATCGCCTGGGGCTTCACCAACCTCGGTCCCGACGTGACGGACCTGTACGTCGAGCGGGTGAGCGACGACGGGTGGCAGCAGGGTGGCCGGACGCTCCCGCTGACCAAGCGGGAGGAGACGATCCAGGTGCGCGGCGGCGACCCGGTCGACCTCACCGTCCGCTCCACCGAGCACGGCCCCCTGCTGTCCGACCTGGTCGCGGTCGACGAGCGGCTGGACGAGGTCGACCTCACCGACGACGGCCTCGCCGAGCAGGTCGCCGAGGTCGGCGCCGTCGACGACGGGGCAGCCGGGGACGGGGAAGCCGGCGACGGCTGGCAGGTCGGCGTCTCGCTCGCCTGGACCGCCCTGGAGCCGCACCCCACGGCCGACGCGCTGCTCGCACTCGACCTCGCGAAGGACTGGCCGTCCTTCCGTGCGGCGCTCCGCGACTTCGCCGTACCCGGTCAGAACGTCGTGTACGCCGACACCGAGGGCCACATCGGCTACCAGGCCACCGGCCGGGTGCCGATCCGCAAGCCCGGCAACGACGGTCGTACGCCCGCGGCCGGTTGGCGCACCGACACCGGCTGGACCGGTCGCTTCGTGCCCTACGACGCGCTGCCGAACGTCCTCGATCCCGAGTCCGGGATCATCGCCACGGCCAACCAGGCCGTCGTCGACCCGCGCCGCTACCCGCCCTTCCTCACCGACGACTGGGACCAGGGCTACCGCTCGACCCGGATCAACGACCTGCTCGCCGCCGACGACGAGCTGAGCGTGGAGGACATGGGCGCGATCCAGCTCGACGACTGGAGTGCGATCGGCGAGGTGCTGACGCCGTACCTGCTCAAGGTCCGGCTGCCACGCGGCTACTACTCCGACGGCCAGCGGCTGCTCCGCTCCTGGAACTACCGCCAGGGCGCCGACAGCGCGGCCGCGGCGTACTTCAACGTGGTCTGGCGCCAGGTGCTGCAGCGGACCTTCGCCGACGAGCTGCCCGAGGCGCTCGAGCCCGACGGCGGCGACCGGTGGTTCGCGGTCCTCGCCTCGATCCTGCCGCGCGCGGCGAACCACTGGTGGGACGACGAGGAGTCCGACGGCGTCGTCGAGCGCCGCGACGACATCCTGCGGGCCGCGATGATCGCCGCCCGCGACGAGCTGACGGCCAAGCAGTCGCCCCGGGCCGACGAGTGGACCTGGGGAGCCCTGCACAAGCTGGAGCTGCGCTCGGCCACCCTCGGGGAGTCCGGCATCGGCCCGGTGGAGGCGCTCTTCAACCGCGGGCCGTGGAAGGTCGGCGGCGGCGGGTCGCTGGTGAACGCGACCGGCTGGGACGCCCGCGAGGGGTACGCCGTGCAGACCGCGCCCTCGATGCGGATGGTCGTCCCGCTCGACGACCTCGACCGGGCCCGGTGGGTGAACCTGACCGGCGCCTCCGGGCACGCCTTCAACGCCCACTACACCGACCAGACCGACCTGTGGGCCCGCGGCGAGACGCTGCCGTGGGCGTTCTCGGAGAAGGCCGTCGAGGACGCCGGCGAGGACGTCCTCACCCTCACCCCCGGCCGTTGACTTGGGGTTTCCCACCGCCGACTTGGGGTTTCCCACCGTTGACTTGGGGTTTCCCACCGTCGACTTGGGACTTCTCCACCTCGCCGGTGTGCACGAAATCCCAACTCAACGGTGGAAACCCACAACTCACGGGTGGAAAACCCCACCTCGCGGGTGGAAAACCACAACTCGCGGGTGGAAACCCACAACTCGCGGGTGGGAAACCCCAAGTCAACGGAGGTGGGTGAGTCCGGAAGGGGTGGCCGCGGCGGTGACCGGGCGGTCGTGCGGCTCGGCGGGGACGACGGGCAGCAGCTCGTCGTCGTAGAGCAGGACGCAGGTGAACGTGCCGACGGGGACCCGCCCCAGCGCGCGGTCGTACGACCCGCCGCCGCGCCCGAGCCGGATGCCGTCGGCGCCCACGGCGAGCCCGGGCACCAGGACCGCGTCGGCGGTGGCGACGGCGTCGACGCCGAGGGGGGCGGTGGCCGGCTCGAGCAGGCCCCGGCCGGCGGCGACCAGGTCCCCGGCGCCGGCGTACGGCGCCCAGTCGAGGTCGTTGTCGGGGAGCAGGACCGGCAGCACCACCCGCTTGCCGGCGGTGAGCAGGCGCTCGAGCAGGAACGTCGTGCCGGGCTCGGTGCCGACGGAGACGTAGCAGGCGATCGTGGCGGCCCGGCGTACCTCCGGGGCGTCGAGCAGGACGTCGGCAAGGGCCCGCGCGGCCGCCCCGACCTCGGCCAGCGGGCGCCGTCGGCGGGCGGTCAGCAGCTGGTCGCGCAGGGCGAGCTTGGCGCCCGCACCGTGGTGCGGTTGCGTACCGGTCACCCGACAAGCCTACGATCGGAAACATGGGTATGAGTGGCCGGAGCAGCGGCCTGGAGATGGCGCGGGCAAAGATGGCCGACGCCGGGGTCGACCCGGTGGCGATCGAGACGTTCGCGCACTACTACCGGCTCCTCGAGCACGGGGAGACCGGGATGATCCCGGAGTCGACGATCGACCCGGTGGACATCGAGAGCCTGGCCGACGCCGACGTGCCCGAGGACGTCGCCGCGGATGCCATCGGCAAGACCGTCGCGATCAAGCTCAACGGCGGCCTGGGCACCTCCATGGGGATGGAGCGGGCGAAGTCGCTGCTGTGCGTACGACGCGGACTGAACTTCCTCGACATCATCGCCCGGCAGGCGCTCCACCTGCGCGAGACGTACGGCGCGCGGCTGCCGCTGGTGTTCATGAACTCCTTCCGCACGTCCGCCGACACCCTCCACGCCCTCGGCCGGTACGACGAGTTGGCGGCGGGCGACCTGCCCGTGGAGTTCCTGCAGAACAAGGAGCCCAAGCTCCTCGCCGACAGCCTGAAGCCCGTCGAGTGGCCCAAGGACCCGGACCTGGAGTGGTGTCCGCCCGGGCACGGTGACATCTACACGGCGCTGCGCGGGACCGGCCTGCTCGACCGGCTCATCGCGGAGGGCTACCGCTACGCGTTCGTCTCCAACTCCGACAACCTCGGCGCCGTGCCCGCCCCGCGGGTGGCGGGCTGGTTCGCCGCGTCGGGGGCGCCGTTCGCGATCGAGGCGGTACGCCGTACGCCCTCGGACAAGAAGGGCGGCCACTTCGCCCGCCGCAAGGCCGACGGGCGGATCGTGCTGCGCGAGACCGCGCAGACCCTGCCCGAGGACCGGGAGGCGCTCGCCGACCTGGGCCGGCACAAGTACTGCTCGACGAACAACCTCTGGTTCGACCTCCAGGCGATGAAGGCGAAGCTCGACGAGCGCGACGGCGTGCTCGGGCTGCCGCTGATCCGCAACGAGAAGACCGTGGACCCGGCCGACCCGACCAGCCCCCGGGTGATCCAGGTCGAGACGGCGATGGGCGCGGCGGTCGAGATCTTCGAGGGGGCCCGCCTCGTCGAGGTCGGCCGCGACCGGTTCATCCCGGTCAAGACGACCAACGACCTGCTGGTGCTGCGCTCGGACGTCTACGAGATCGGTGCCGACTTCGCACTGACCCAGGTCGCGGCGGACGTGCCGTACGTCGACCTGGACAGCTCGCACTACCGGGTCGTCGGCGAGTTCGACAAGCGCTTCCCGGAGGGTGCGCCGTCGCTGGCCAAGGCGACGTCGCTGAAGGTCGAGGGCGACTGGACGTTCGGGCACGGCGTGCAGGTCGTGGGGGACGTCGAGCTCGACGGCAAGGGCGCGCAGCGGATCCCTGCCGGCGAGGTGCTCTCCGGGGATGCCTGACCCCTCCGTCGAGGACCACCGGCGGCGCATCGGCGCCGCGGTCCGGGCGCTCGAGCCGGTCGAGGTGGACCTCGCCGGGGCCGCGGGCCGGGTGCTCGCCGAGGACGTGACGGCGCTGCTGTCGGTCCCGCCCTTCGACCACGCGGCGATGGACGGCTTCGCGGTGCGCGCCGCCGACGTCGCGCAGGTGCCGGTCGAGCTGCCGGTGACCGCGTCGGTGGCCGCGGGCGACGTCCCGCCCTCCCTGGCGCCGAAGACCGCGATCCGGATCATGACGGGCGCGCCGCTGCCGCCGGGCGCCGACCTCGTCGTGCCCTTCGAGTGGACGACCGGCGCGGACCCGGTGCGCGTGCTGCGCTCGGCGCCGGCGGGACGCCACGTGCGTCGTACCGGTGAGGACGTCGCGGCCGGCGAGGTCGCGCTCGGCGCGGGACGCCGGCTGGGGCCCGCGCACGTCGGCCTGCTCACCTCGCTCGGCCGTACGACGGTCGCGGTCCGCGCGCGCCCGCGGGTCGGGATCGTCTCGACCGGCGCGGAGCTGGTCAACGGCCAGGTGCCCGACAGCAACGCCGCCACGCTCGCGGCCGCGGTCGCCGAGCTCGGCGGCGATGCCGCCCGCTTCGGCCCCGCCCCCGACGACCCGGACGCGTTCCTGGCCCGGTTGCACGAGGCGGCGGCCGCCTCCGACCTGGTCGTCACCACGGGCGGCGTCTCGGCCGGGGACCACGACGTGGTGAAGGCCGCGCTGCGGGCGCTGCCGGGCTTCTGGTTCGGTGCGGTCGCGATGAAGCCGGGCCGCCCGCAGGGCTTCGGCGTGCTCGACGTCGCGGGCCGCTCGGTGCCGGTGCTGTGCCTGCCGGGGACTCCCGTGGCGGCGTACGCCTCCTTCCTGCTGTACGGCCGCGAGGCGGTCGCGCTGCTGGCGGGGGAGGTCGGTGGCGCGGAGAGACGCCTGGCGCGACTGGGTGCGCCGGTGCGGGCGGGGGACCGCACCGTGCTGCTCCCGGGCGTGTTCGACGACAATGGCCACGTCGTACCCCTGCCCGGGCATGCGGGCCACTCCCAGCGGCTGCTCGCGCAGGCCGACGTGCTGATGGTGGTGCCGCCGCTCGGGCGGATGCTGGACGAGGGTGCGATCGAGGTGCTCTTCCTGTGAACCCGAAGGAGCTGTGATGGCAGGCGACCGGCTGACCCACGTCGACGAGAGCGGCGCCGCGCGGATGGTCGACGTCTCGGGCAAGGACGTCACCGCCCGGGTCGCGCGCGCCTCCGGCCGGGTGCTCGTCTCGGCGGAGGTGGTCGCGCTGCTGCGGGGCGAGGGCGTCCCCAAGGGCGACGCGCTCGCGGTCGCGCGGATCGCGGGGATCATGGGTGCCAAGCAGACCCCGGCGCTGATCCCGCTGTGCCACCCGCTCGCGGTGTCCGGCGTGAGCGTGGACCTCGCGGTCGCCGACGACGCCGTCGAGATCGCCGCGACGGTGCGGACCACCGACCGCACCGGTGTGGAGATGGAGGCGCTGACCGCCGTGTCGGTCGCCGCGCTGACCGTCGTCGACATGGTCAAGGCGGTCGACAAGGGCGCCGTGATCACCGACGTCCAGGTGGAGTCGAAGTCCGGCGGCAAGTCCGGGGACTGGGTCCGGTGACCGGCCTGCCCGCCACCGTCGTGGTGGCCTCCAACCGCGCCGCCGCCGGGGTGTACGACGACACGACCGGCCCGCTCATCGTCGAGGCGCTGCGGGCGTGGGGCTTCACCGTCGGCGACCCCGTCGTGTGCCCGGACGGGGAGCCGGTCGGCATCGCCATCGCGGCCGCCGTCGACGGGGGTGCCCGGCTGGTGCTCACCACCGGCGGCACCGGGCTCACGCCGACCGACCGGACGCCCGAGGTGACCCGGCCGCTGCTGGACCGCGAGGTCCCCGGCCTCGCGGAGGCGATCCGGGCCGCCGGCGTGGCCAAGGGCGTGCCCACCGCGGTGCTCTCCCGCGGCCTCGCCGGCATCGCCGGGCAGGCGCTCGTGGTGAACCTCCCGGGCTCGCGCGGCGGGGTGAAGGACGCCCTCGGGGTCCTCGAGCCGGTCGTCGTGCACGCCGTCGAGCAGGTCGTCGGGAGCGACCATTGAGCGGCTCCGGACGGCCGGCGCGGGAGCGCATGCTGGTCGGCGTCCCCGGCCGGGCGTGGCCCAACGAGCTGATCTCCGGCACCGACCCGGTGGTCCGACTGCGCCCGATCAGCCGGCGTGACGCGCGGGCGTGGCGCTCGGCCCGCCGGCGCAACGCCCTGTGGCTGGGGCGGTGGGACGCGACCGCGCCGCCGGGTGCCGACGCGCGCCCGGCGTCCTTCGGCGCCCTCGTGCGGCGGTTGCGGCGCTCGGCACGCCAGGGGACGACGTACCCCTTCGTGGTGGAGGTGGACGGCCGCTTCGCCGGCCAGGTCAGCGTCAACAACATCGTGCGCGGCTCGGCGCAGTTCGCGTCGGTGGGCTACTGGATCGACCAGGAGTTCGCCGGCCGCGGGGTCATCCCGCGGGCGGTCGCGATGGTCATCGACCACTGCTTCTTCACCGCCGGGCTGCACCGCGTGGAGATCTGCATCCGGCCGGAGAACACCAACTCGCTGCGGGTGGTGGAGAAGCTGGGCATCCGCGAGATCGGGTACGCCCCGCTCTTCCTGCACATCGACGGCGAGTGGCGCGACCACCGGATCTTCGCGGTCACCCGCGAGGAGGCGCCGCGCGGCGTGCTGGTGCGGCTGGACGCCCCGGAGGCCTGAGATCACATCCGTCACAGCAATCAATCTGTGACACACCGATCATCTTGCGCCCCACGGTGCGTGCACGCTCCTAACCTCTCGGTGTGGACCTGAGCAGCCTGATCTTCGTCGCACTGTTCGTGGCGTGGGCGGTCTACCTCGTGCCGAAGGCGTTGCGCAGCCACGAGGAGGAGACCGACAGCCGCTCGGTCGACGGGTTCTCCGACCGGCTCCGGGTGCTCGCCCGGCGCGACGCCGTCTCGGCGTCGGAGTCCGTGCTGGTGCCGGCCGGCCGGTCCGCCGAAGCCGCCGAAGCCGCCGAGCCCGCCGAGCCCGCCGAGACCGTCGACGAGGAGCCCGCGGCGCCCACCCCTGCGCCGCGTGCCCCGCGTCGTCGCAGCGCCGCCCAGCGGCGCCGGCGCGTGCTGAGCGTCCTGCTGCTCGCCAACCTGCTGCTGGTCGCGCTGGCCGTCGGCAAGATCGCGTCCGCCGCGTGGATCGCCGTCCCCGCCGCCCTGCTGGTCGCCTGGCTGGTCGCCTGCCGCCTCATGGTCCGTCGTGAGCGGGCGGCCCGTGCCGCCGCCTCGCGCCGGCGTCGTCGTACCCTCGCCGACGAGGTGATCGCCGCCGAGGACGAGGCCATCGAGGAGGACGCACCCGCGCCGCTGTCGGACGACACCGACGAGATCCCCGTCGTCACCGCCGAGGTGCTCGACGAGGAGCCCGTCGCCGACGGCTGGACGCCGGTGCCGGTCACCCTGCCGACGTACGTCGCGAAGGCGCCCGCCGGCCGTACCGTGCGCACCATCGACCTCGACTCCACCGGCGTGTGGAGCTCGGGCCGCAACGAGGCCGACTCCCAGCTGGCCCGCGAGGCCGACGCCCAGCGCGCCCAGGCCGAGGCGGACGGCGACGTCGAGCGCCGGCGCGCCTCCGGCTCCTGACCGGCTGACCGGGGCCGGCCCGGGTAACGCCCGGGCATGACCGAAGAGAGCGCAGCCGACCGCCAGGCCGCCCAGCAGGCCCGCGAGCAGGAGAAGAAGTACGGCGACTCCGCCACCGCCGTCAGCCCCGACACCCAGCGTGCCGACCCCACGACGGCCGCCGACGGCGACACGGCCAGCGGCGAGTCCGCCCGCGGCGAGTCCACCGTCTTCGACGAGCCCGACCAGGACGCCGAGCCACCGACCGCGGGCTACGGCGAGCGTCCGGCGAGGGTCACCGGTGCCGAGGACGGCGCCGCGGCCTCCGCCGGTGAGGACCAGGACGCGGAGGCGTCCCAGCCGCCGTACGAGCAGGGGTGAGGGGCCGACCCCCGGATTCGGTACCGTTGTGCCGCTGGTGCTAACGTTTCCCCTCGCTCGGGGCTGTGGCGCAGTTGGTAGCGCGTCTCGTTCGCAATGAGAAGGTCAGGGGTTCGAATCCCCTCAGCTCCACCAGCACGAAGAGAACCGGCAGGTCGCCCGCGACCTGCCGGTTCTCGCGTTCTCGGCAGCCGCGCCCGGGCCGTGCCCCTCAGCTGTACGACGACGCGGTCTCGACGAGCACGTCGTGCAGGGCCAGCTCGGCGGCGCCGCGCACCCGCCCTCGCCGGTGGGCGACCAGGACGCGCCGTGAGGGTGCGGTGTCGCCGAGCGAGACGACGCGCACGTCCGGGTGCTGGTTGACGGTGGCGGTCCGGGGGGCGAGGGCGATGCCGAGGCCGACGCTGACCATGGCCTGGGCCTCCTGGTAGTCGTTGGCCTGGAAGGCGATGCTCGGCGTGAACCCGGCGGCGACCGCGCTGCGGTCCAGCACCTCGACGACGGGGTGGCCGCCGGCCCGGATGATCCACGGCTCCGCGGCCAGGTCGCTCATCCGGACGGTACGACGACGGGCCAGCCGGTGGTGCGCCCCGACGAGGAGCACGGTGGGGTCGGTGAACAGCTCGGTCAGGACCAGCTCGTCGTTGTCGATGCGCTGCCACGCGTAGTCCCACAGCAGGGACATGGCGACGGTGCCGTCCTCGAGCATCCGCACCAGGTTGTCCTCCCGGCCGCTGCTGATGGTCAGCGAGATGTTCGGGTAGAGCTCGCGGTAGCGGCGGACCGCGAGCGGGAGGAAGGAGCTGCCGACGGTCGGGAAGGTGCCGAGGGTGACGCTGCCGCGGCGTACGCCGGCCACCTCGGCGAGGTCGGCCTCGGCGGCGGCGAGCTGCCGGAGGATCTTGCGGGCGTGGGTCGCCAGGACCACGCCGGCGTCGGTCGGCGTCATCCCGCGCGCGTGACGGTCGAGCAGCGGCTGGCCCACCTCCCGCTCCAGCCGGAGCAGCTGTTGGGAGATCGCGGACGGGGTGTAGCCCAGCGACGTCGCCGCGCCGGTCACCGAGCCCTCCTCCACGATCGCCAGCAGGACCTGGAGGCGCCGGATGTCGAGCATGGCCCGATTGTGCCTGAAGCACCGCTACAAAGCCATGAAGAGGACCGCAGCGCTGCTTAACGCAGCCGTCATCGGCGGCTGATGCATCCGAGCGCCTCAAGCATGAAGCATTGCTTCACGACATGGTTCAGAGCCGTGATTGTGCTACAACTCACGGCGGCCCAACCTGGGAAGGCCCGGAGCGCCCGGGCAGCTGACCCAGGAGGGCTGCATGCGCGAGATCGCGGCGACGTGGATGCGCGGAGGGACCAGCAAGTGCTGGGTCTTCCGACGCGAGGACCTGCAGGTGCCCGACCTGTCCGTCGACGAGGTGCTGCTGCGGATCTACGGCAGCCCCGACCACCGGCAGGTGGACGGCGTGGGCGGAGGCACCTCGACCACGAGCAAGGCCGTGATCCTGGCGCCGTCGTCCCGGCCCGACGTCGACGTCGAGTACACCTTCGCCCAGGTCGGCATCGAGGAGGCCAAGGTCGACTGGGGCAGCAACTGCGGCAACTGCTCGGCCGTGGTCGCCTCCTTCGCGATCCGCGAGGGCTGGGTCCCCACGGCTTCGTCGGAGACGTCCGTGCGCGTGCTCAACACCAACACCGACCAGCTGATCCTGCAGCACGTGCCCACCCCGGGCGGGCTGCTGGACGAGGCCGCGTCCGACACGATCCCCGGCGTCCCGTTCCCCGGCGCGCCGGTGCGGATGGGCTTCGTCGACCCCGCCGGGCGCAGCACCGGCCACCTCTTCCCGACCGGGTCGCCGCGGGACGTGCTCGCCGAGGCCGGGGTGGGCGTGACGCTCGTCGACGCCGGCGCCCCCGTGGTGGCCGCGCGGGCGGCCGACTTCGGCGTCCACGGCGACGAGGACATCGCCGACCTCGACCGGGTCCCCGGGCTGCTGGAGCGCCTCGACGCCGTACGGCGTGAGGCCGGGGTGCTCATGGGGCTGGCCGCCAGCCCCCAGGCCGTCGCCCGCGCCGTCCCCAAGCTGGCGCTGGTCTCGGAGCCCACGGACCTGGACGGACGGGAGACCGACCTCACCGTCCGGATGCTGTCGATGGGCCGCTTCCACCCAGCCGTCCCCGTCACCGGCTCCGTCGCGCTGACCCTCGCGGCAGGGGTCGCCGGCACCGTGGTCCACGACCTGGCCCGGACCGACCGCCCCACCGCGGGCCTGCGGCTGGGGACGCCTGCCGGGTGCGTCACCACCTTCGCCGAGGAGGACGACGGCGTCCCGGTCGTCGGGGTCCTGCGGACCTACCGCCGGCTCGCCCAGGGCTCCGTGGTCCTGCCCGACCCGCCGCTGCTCCCGTCCGTCTCGGCATGACCACCCACTCCCGCGACACGGCCCACCCGTGCGATGCTCGCTTGATCCGGAGGAACCCATGACCCAGCACGTCAACGAGAGCGACGTGGTCACCACGGCGGACGGCGACGTCGGCCCCGACCAGGCACCCGAGCGCCGTGTGCCCAGCCCCCGGCTGGCGGCCGTCGTCGTGGCCGGCTTCACCGCCCTGGCGGTCGGTGTCTCCGTCGTCGGCGGCGACCTGCTCAACCCGGCTGCCTCCACCACCGACGGCGACTACGCCGGCGAGACCGTCGAGCTGATGATCCCGCTCGCCGAGGGCGGCGGGACCGACACCTGGGCCCGCTTCGTCGCCACCGAGCTCACCCATGCGGTCCCCGGCTCGCCGGGACTGGCCCCGGTCAACGACGACGGCGGCGAGGGCATCCTCGGCACCAACCACTTCATGAGCTCGGCGAAGCCGGACGGCACCGAGGTGCTGGTCAGCACCGCGTCGACCGTCGTGCCGTACCTGCTCGACATGCCGGCCGTGCGCTACGACTTCAACGACCTGCGCCCGATCCTCGCGAACGGCACCGGCGCGGTCGTCTACGCCCGGACCGGTGCCGGGGTCCGCGGCGTGAAGGACCTCCTCGACCGGAGCAGGCCGCTGGTCTTCGGAGGCATCGCGGCGACCAGCCTCGACCTGACGACGATGCTCGCCTTCGACCTCCTCTCCGCCGACGTGAAGGCGACCTTCGGCTTCGAGGGACGCGGACCGGTCAACCTGGCCCTCCAGCGGGGAGAGGTCGACATCGACTACCAGACGACGTCGTCGTACGGGCCGGCCGTCGAGCCGCTGGTGGAGGACGGCATCGCGGTACCGCTCTTCTCCCTGGGCCAGGTCGACGACGAGGGCGCGATCGTCCGCGACCCGAACTTCCCGGACCTGCCGACCGTCGTCGAGGTGTACGAGGACCTGTACGGCGAGCAGCCGGACGCCCGGAAGCTCGAGACCTACCGGGCGATCCTCGCGCTCACCTACACCTACCAGAAGGCGCTGTGGGTCCCCGAGGACACCCCGGACGAGGCGGTGGAGCTGCTGCGCTCGACCGCCGACGAGATGGGGCGCGACCCCGCCTTCCAGAAGGCGGCGACCGAGATCCTCGGCGGCTACCCCATCGACGCCTCCGCGGACCTTCCCGAGCGCATCGGCACGGCGTACCAGGTGGACGACAGCGTCCGCGAGGACGTGCTCGAGCTGCTCGAGGACGACTACGACATCACGATCGAGCAGGAGTGACGACATGACGGACGCAGCCTTCTCCGCACTCGGCTCGCTCGCCGACCCCTCGCTCCTGGCCATGCTCGCCATCGGCGTGGTGGCCGGCCTCGTGATCGGCCTCATCCCCGGGCTCGGCGGCACGGGCGCGGTCGCGATCCTCCTGCCCGTGACCTTCGGCATGGACCCCGAGCCCGCGCTCGCCATGCTCATCGGCGCGCTCGCGGTCGTCCACACCTCCGACACCGTCGCGGCCGTGCTGCTCGGGGCGCCCGGGTCGGCATCGGCCAGCGTCACGATGCTCGACGGCTACGCGATGGCCCGGCAGGGGCAGGCCAAGCGCGCCCTCTCGCTGGCCTTCCTCTCCTCCATGGCCGGTGGGGTGATCGGCGCGATCGGCCTGACCCTCGCCATCCCCCTGGCGCGCCCGCTGGTGCTCTCCTTCGGGAGCCCGGAGCTGTTCATGCTGACCATCCTGGGCGTCTCCCTGGCGGCCGTGCTCTCGCGCGGCAACGTCGTCAAGGGCCTCACCGCCGGCTTCCTGGGTCTCCTGCTCGGTCTCGTCGGCACCTCGCCGACCACCGCCGAGGAGCGCTTCTCCTTCGGCTCGCTCTTCCTCAGCGACGGGTTCTCCCTCGTGGCCGTCGCCCTCGGCATCTTCGGCCTCGCCGAGATCGCCAGCCGGGTCGGGCAGCGCCGGGTGGCCGAGAAGCCGGTCGAGCTCACCGGCGGCTGGGGCTCCGGCATCCGGGAGTGGCTGACCCACTGGTCCCAGGTCATCCGCGGCGGCCTGATCGGCATCTGGGCGGGCGTGCTCCCCGGCGTCGGCGCCACCGCCGGCACCTGGCTCGCCTACGGGCAGGCCGTCGCCACCGCCAAGGACAAGCGCAAGTTCGGCAAGGGCGACCCCCGCGGCATCGTCGGCCCGGAGAGCGCCAACAACTCCGTCGAGGCCGGCGACCTGATCCCGACGTTCCTGTTCGGGATCCCCGGCGGCGTACCGTCCGCGATGCTGCTCGGGATGCTGCTGACCTACGGCATCCAGCCCGGACCGGCGATCGTCACCGAGCACCTGGACCTGATGTACCTCATCGTCTGGGCGTTCGCCATCGCCTCGATCGCCGGAGCCTTCCTCTGCTTCCTCGCGACCGGCTCGCTCGCGAAGCTCACCAAGGTGCCCTTCGCGGTCCTCGGGCCGGGACTCCTCGTGGTCATGCTGCTCGGTGCCTTCCAGGAGGGCGGCCAGCTGGGCGACCTCTGGGTCATGGTCGTGCTCGGCGTCGTCGGGTTCTTCCTCAAGGCGACCGGCATGCCGCGCGCGCCCTTCCTCATCGGCTTCGTCCTCGCCATCCCGATGGAGCGCTACTACTACCTCACCGCCAACCTGTACGACGGCACGAGCTGGATGACGCGTCCGGGTGTGCTGGTCTTCGCCGCCCTGCTGGTCGTCCCGGCGCTGTGGTCGCTGGTCAAGCGGCTGCGCGGTGCCTCCGGCGCCGTCGACGACGGCCACCGCGACGAGCACGCCGTCGAGGAGGACGGTGGGGACGAGCTCGAGGGCTCGCTCGCCGGGACGCCGTGGTCCGCCGCGGTCGCCGTCATCGCCGTCGCGCTGTTCGCCGGCGCGTTCTGGGTCAGCGGCAGCTTCTCGGAGGAGGCCCGGCTGATGCCGAGGCTCGTGGCGGTCTGCGGCCTGGCCGCCGGTCTCGCGCTGGTCGGGCAGGAGCTCCGCGCTCGGCGTACGACGAGGGCGGGGGACGACACCCTCGTCCCGGAGGTGCCGGCCGGGTCCGGCGGCACCTCACTGGCGACCCGGGTCGCGCCGCCGGACGCCGCGACCGCGCTCACGCGACGGCACGACCTGCTGATCGCCGCACGGACCTTCGCGGCCATGGCCGGGTTCCTCGTCCTGGCCACCCTCGGCGGCTACCTGGCGGCGACCCTGATCTTCACGCCGGTGTTCCTGCTGTACGCCGCCCGGGTCCGTCCGCGCACGGCGATCGTCTACACCCTGGTGCTGGGGCTCGTCCTGCTCGTCCTGCCGTCGCTGCTGCCGGTGGACCTGCCCATGGGCCTCCTGCAGTGACGACCCGGACCCCTCGCCCTCCGCTCTCCCGAAAGGAATCCCGATGACCATCGTCGTCGCCTACGCCGACACGCCCCCCGGCCACGCCGCCGTCGAGGCCGCCCTCTCCGAGTCCTCCCGCGAGCAGGAGACGGTGGTGCTGGTGCCCGCCGTGCGCGGCGAGACGGAGCCCGAGGCCGCCGAGATCGCGCGCCGGTGGCCGGCGGTCTCGGGGCGCATCGAGGTCGAGCGCGGTGACCTCGGCGACCCGAGCGACAACGTCGTCCAGGTCGCCCAGCGCCGCGATGCCCGGCTGGTGGTGCTCGGGCTCCGGCCGCGCACGCCCGTGGGCAAGCTGGTGTTCGGCAGCACCGCCCAGCGGATCCTGCTCGACGCCACCTGTCCCGTGCTGGCGGTCAAGCCCGGGCCCGACGCCGGCTCCCACGGGAGCGCGCCGGCGGGCTGACCTCGCTCCCGGGCGGGCAGGGCCGTGCGGGTATGGCGGGCGGGCCGGTGGGTACCACCGGCCCGCCGCACGTCCCGCGGCTCTCGTCCCGGCACCGCCCTCCGGCGTGCGTCACTCACCGAAGGAGCGGTCATGAACGAGCGGCCCCTCGTGCCCGGCCCCGGCCAGTCCCGCGCGATCGTCGACAGCCTGGAGGCCAGCGTCGTCGACCTCGCCGGCGTCCTGCACCGCGACAGCCTGCTCGACGGGCGGGCTGCCGCCGCAGCGGGCGTGGAGCCGCCGGACTGAGGGTTCGGGCGCGGGCTCGGTGGCGGCCCGATCGCGTCGCCGCTGACCCTCCGCTGATCTCTCTCTGAGCGCCCCGCGGGCGTCCTCTCAGGACGCCCGCGGGGCGCTTTCGCATGCCCGGACGCCGCGCTGTGGGTGACGGGCTGCTCTGTCACAAGTATCGGATCTGACAGTCTGTGTCGCCTCATTGGCAACACAAGACAACAAGTGTCGAAAAGCGCAGGCGCCGCGCTTGTCGAGCCATTACTTCATATGTCAGCACATCTGTCCTGGTGTGCCTGACCTTGAAGGAGTCTCGACATGTTCACCAAGAAGATCGCCGTCCGCATCGGTGCCCTCGTCCTCGTCGCCGTGACCGGCAGCGGGCTGGTCGCCCTCGAGAGCGCGGTCGCGCCGGACACGGCCGTCGCGGACCCGCGGTGGCCGTGCTGCTGATCCTCGCCAGGCGTCCCGGCGCCTGCTGGGAACGCCGCAGGGGCGACCGGCTGTGGCCGGTCGCCCCTGCGGGAGGCGAAGACTCAGTTCTTCTGCAGTGCCGAGGTTCCCCGGGCCGGCAGGCGCAGCCCGGTCGAGGCGCCGGCGCTCCGGAACGCCTGGACAGCGCCTTCGTTGTCGCCCACCTCGGCCAGCAGGTCGGCCAGCTCGAACCACAGCTGCGCGGCGCTGCGGTCGGCCCCGGCAGCCGTCAGCGCCATGACGCCCTGGCGGAAGAGGTCGCGGGCGGTGTCGCGTCCGCCGTTGGCGAAGGCGACGCGGCCCTTCAGGACCAAGCCATGCGCCTCGAGGATCGAGTCGCCCTGGGGCTTGGCGGCCAGCACCTTGTCGGCGCAGTCCAGGGCGGCTTCGTGGTCGCCGAGCAGGAAGTGGGCGCGACCGCTGAGGAGGTGCATGTAGGCCATCTCCCATGCGGTCCCGCCGGACCACGCGAGCTCCTGCTCCATCGTCGCGAGGATCGCGAGCGCCGCTTCGGCGTCCGGCGGGTCCTGCAGGAGGTGAAGGTGGGCGATCTCGGTCCGGATCCCGGCGAGGTTCCGGTTGTCGTCGCTGAGCTCGAACAGCGCCAGCGCCTTGCGAGCGAGCTCGATCGCAGCGTCGGTCGCTCCGCGCTGGGACTCGGCGATGCTGGCGTTCCAGTACGCCGAGGCCTTGCCGATCGCGGAGTCGAAGCGCTCGGCCGCCTCCAGTGCGCGCAGGCAGATCCGCAAGGCCTGCCCACTGTCACCTTGGGCGATGTACGCGCCTGCCGTGGTGACGGTCAGCTGGATCGCCTCGGTCAGACCCTCGATGCCGAGGTCTTCGATGATCTTCTGGGCCTGCTCGCCGACGGCGACGGCACGGGCGAAGTCACCACTGTCGCGGTAGCACCGGCTCAACGCGATCAACGCCTTGAGCCAGTTGGCGTCCGGCTCGGGTGTCGAGGTCAGGTCCTCCAGCAGCACGATCGCCGCATCCAGGTCGCCCGTGACCTCCAGCGCGCCCGCGCGCACCTGCTTCGCGGCGCGCAGCACCGGCGGCACGTTCGCGACGGCCTCGTCGGCGAGGACCTTGTCGACGGCCTTGAGGGCCGCGGCGCCGTCGCCGGAGACGAGGGAGAGCTCCGCGTAGTCCACGGCCAGGCGCAGCTCCTGCACGCGGTCGCGGGGGACGTTGAGGAGCAGGTCCTCCAGGGAGACGCCCATCCGTCCGGCCATCCGCTCGAGCAGCCCGGCCTCGGGCCGGCGTTGGCCGTCCTCGATGCGCGAGAGGTAGGCGGCGGAGACGTCGTCGGCGGCCACCTGGGCCTGCGTCATACCGGCCGCGACACGCGCGGTCCGGATCCGTCGACCGAGCTCGGCGGCATCGATACTGCGACTCAATTCGGCAAGATACAGGTCCACGTGACCCATTGTGCCTCCCTAGCGGTCGTGGTGGTCAGTGAGAGGGGTGCGTGTCGGGTGTCGAGCTTGCGAGCAGCTCGACGACACGGGCGCTGCTGTCGCCGATCTCGGCGAGGGTGAGCGCCATCGACGCCAGCTGGACGGCGGCCGGAGTCGCCCCTCCGACGGCGGCCTCCGCCGTGCTCGCGCGCCAGTACGACGATGCGCGGGTCAGCTCCGAGGGGGCGGTCGCGTAGTGGTCGAGCGCCTCGCGGCAGACGCGTTCGGCGGTGCCGAGGCTGCCGCAGGACAGGTGGGCCTCGGCGAGGGCGGCGGCGAGGCGGAGGGTCTCGCCGAGGCCGTCGGCGCGCAGCTCGTCCATCACCCGGCGGGCGACGTCGCCGACGGCGATGGCGCGGCCGGGCTCACCGCGGTCGGTGTAGCAGCGGCACAGGGTGATGAGCGAGCGGAGGGTGTTCATGTCGGGGTTGGGGCCGGCGACGATCTGCTCGAGGACCTCGATCGCCTCGTCGAGGCGCCCGAGGGCGTGGAGGGCCTCGGCGCGGACCCGGCGGGCGGTGGCGTGGAGGGCCTCGTCGCGCGCGGTGGTGACGCTGGCGAGCACGGCGTCGGCCATCTGCAGCGCGGTCGCGGTGTCGCCGAGCTGGACGGTGATGGCGGCGTGCTCGATCTGCAGCTCGAGGGAGCGTGCCTCGTGGGTGGAGAAGCCGGTGAGGAGCTGGTGGCCGGTGGTGCCGAGCCGGTGGGCGAGCTCCTCGAGCAGGTGGGCGGCGGGTCGCCTCTGGCCGCGCTCGATGCGCGAGACGTAGGCGGCGGTCACCTCGCCGTCCGCGAGCTCCGCCTGGGTCAGTCCGGCGGCGATGCGCGCCGCACGGATCCGGAGCCCGAGCTCGGTGGGATCGATGGTGCGACTGAGACCCGCGAGATGTACGTCCACCAGACGAGTATGCCTGGTGACGGCATATGGTGACAGGTATAGCGAAGATTCACAGACAATTCCCAGATGCGGCGTCGCGGCCGCCTCCCGCCCCTCGAGCGCTCCCGTTGGAGCAGGGCCTGAGCGCGGCGGACCTGTGACGTGGGACACAGGTCCCGACTTCGCGGGAGTGCTTGCGCCCAGCTAGCGCCGTACCTACTCTCGGTATCCGCAACTCCCAGTTGCACCTAAAGCGTCGCACCAGCGTCGGTGCGCGGAATCGAGGTCACCATGCTCGCCCACGAACGCATCGGCTCCGGAGAGCCGCTGGTCCTCGTCCACGGGATCGGCCACCGGCGCCAGGCGTGGTACCCGGTCGTCGACCGCCTCGCCGAGCACCGCGAGGTGATCCTCCTCGACCTCCCCGGCCACGGTGAGTCGGCCGCGCTGGTCCCCGACGGCCGCCCGGTCAAGGAGCAGCTGCGCAGCGTCCTGGAGGACTTCTTCGCCGACCTCGACCTCGACCGCCCCCACATCGCCGGCAACTCCCTCGGCGGCCGGATCGCGCTCGAGGCGGCGGCCGACCACCTGGTCAGCAGCGCGACCACCCTCGCGCCGGCCGGGTTCTGGCGCGGCAGCCTCGACTTCCTCTACATCCGGGCGATCTTCGTCGCGCTCACCGGCGCGGCGACCCTCGCGCAGCCCATCGCCCCGGCCCTGCTCCGCACGGCGCCCGGTCGCGCCGCCGCGATGGGCCTGCTGATGACGCACGGCGGCCGCCTGGACGCCGACGCGGTGCTCGGCGACCTGCGCGGCCTGGTCGCGGCGAAGCCCGCCCTGCGCACGATCATCGACGGCGGCGAGCCGTTCGACCGCGAGATCGACCCGTCGATCCCGGTCACCGTCGCCTGGGGCAGCCGCGACCTGGTGCTGCTGCCGTACCAGGCCCGCCGCGCCCGCAAGGCACTGCCCGGTGCGGAGCACCTGACCCTGCCGAAGTGCGGTCACGTGCCGATGATCGACGACGTCGACCTCGTCGTGGACGTGCTGCTCAAGGGCTCCGACCACCCGCGCCTCGGCCAGCCGCGCTACGACGTCGCCTGAGCCCCCGCCTCCACTACGGTGGCGCGGTGAGCACTCCCGAGGACGTCAGCGCGCACGTCCGGGCGATGGTCCCGGTCCTCGCCACCATGGGCCTCGAGGTCGTGGAGGCCGAGCGCACCCGTGTCGCCGCCCGGATCCCCTCCGAGCCGAACAGCAACCACGTCGGGACGACGTACGCCGGCTGCCTGTTCTCGGTCGCCGAGGTGCTCGGCGGGGTCTTCGCCAGCACCTCCCTCGTCCTCGAGGGGACGGTCCCGCTCGTCAAGCAGCTGACCATCGACTTCCTGCGCCCGGCCACCACCGCCGTCACCGCGCGGGCGAGGCTCACCGAGGAGACGATCGCGCGCGTGCTCGCCGAGACCGAGGCGCACGGCAAGGCGGACTTCGAGCTGGAGACCGAGGTGAGCGACGAGCACGGCACCCTCGTCGCCCGCACGCGCGGGACCTACCAGCTGCGCCGGCACTGAGCCACGACCCGGGTCCAGGGTCCCGACTCCTCAGGTCCAAGGTCCCGGTGCCGATAGGACCGTCGGTCCGGAGTGGTGCGCGGCGCCGGACGGGCCCGATGGGGATAGCCTGGACACCAGCGATCGCACGGGAGGGGATCGACACCTGATGGACCTCGAGCTGCCGCCGGAGGCACGTGCGCTGCTGGACGCGATGGTCGCGATCGGCTCCGACCTCGACCTGCGTGGGGTGCTCTCGCGCATCGTGGAGGCGTCGTGCCGGCTCACCGACGCGGAGTACGGCGTGCTGGGGATCGTCGACGACGCGGGCCAGTTCACCGACCTGGTGCCGAACGAGGCCGCGCAGGGCCAGTTCGACAAGATCGGGATCATGCCGGTGGGCCACGGCCTGCTCGGGCTGGTGCCGCGGGAGCGGCGCGCGATCCGGGTCGACCACGTGGCCGACCACCCGGTGTCGACGGGCTCCTTCCCGCAGGCCCACCCCAGCATCGACAGCTTCCTCGGCGCACCGGTGCTGGTGGGCGACCAGGCGTTCGGGCACCTGTACCTCGGCAACAAGCGCGGCTCCGCGCAGTTCACCCCCACCGACCAGGCGCTCGTCGAGGCGCTGGCCCGCGCGGCCGGCGTGATGATCGACAACGCGCGCACCTTCGAGCAGGTCGAGTGGCGGCGTCGCTGGGTCGCGAGCACCGCCGAGGTGGGCAGCGAGGTGACCGGCACCCTGCGGGTGCAGGAGGCCCTCGACGAGCTGGTGGTCTCGCTGCGCGAGCTGTGCGGCGCCGACCTGGTCGCCTACGTGCGCCGCGACGGCGAGCTGATGGAGATCCGCCAGGTCGCCGGCGACGGGGACGCCGCCGAGGTCGTCGACCGGCTCGCGGACGAGATCCGGGAGGTGGACCGCACCGGTGCGCCGGCACGGCTGCCCACGGGCGCGGGCCGGGCCACCCTCGTCGTACCCGTGCGCACGCGGCTCGCCGGCTCCGGCGTCATCGTCGTCGACCGGGCCGAGGAGACGCCGTCGCTGCGCGGGATCATGCTCGACCTGGTGGCGGTGACCGCGGTGCAGGTGGGCCTGATCCTCGACCGGGACCAGGCTCTGCGCGACCGGGCGCAGCTGCTCGTCGCCAAGGACCGCGACCGGATCGCGCGCGACCTCCACGACCTCGTCATCCAGCGCTTGTTCGCCACCGGCATGCAGCTCCAGGGCGCCCGCGGCCTCGACTCCACCGCCCTGCGCACCCGGGTCGACGACGCGGTCGCCGACCTCGACGTCGCCATCAAGGAGCTGCGCGCCGCGATCTTCGAGCTCGGCACCGGCACCGGGCGCCCACTGCTCGACGAGGTGCGCTCACTGCTGGGGGAGTACGCCGGGCTGCTGGGATTCCAGCCCCTGCTGCGGATCTCCGGGCCCGTCGACCGGGCGCTCGTGCCGGAGGCCGGGGCGCACGTGCTGCTCACCCTGCGCGAGGTGCTGTCGAACGTCGTACGCCACGCGCGGGCGAGCTCGGTCGCGGTGGAGCTCACCGCGTCGTCGGCGTGGTTCCGGGTGCGGGTGACCGACGACGGCGCCGGGTTCGACCCCGCCACGGTGCGGCCGGGCAACGGCACCGGCAACCTGCAGACCCGGGCCGGCGACCTCGGCGGTCACGTCTCCGTGGTCTCCGCACCCGGCGAGGGCACCACCGTCGAGTGGGTCGTCCCCGCCGTCGGCTGAGCCTCCGGCTCGCCCGCGACCAGCGGCCACAGCGCCCGCAGCAGCGCGGTCACCGCCGTGCAGGCGACCAGCACCACCACGAAGCGCGTGAGCGCCTGGTCGACCGAGAGCAGCCCCTGGGAGGCGAGGTACGCCGCCGGGGAGGCCATCACCGCCGCCGCGAGCAGCACCCGCAGGTCGATCAGCGCCGGCGTGTCCGGCGCGGGACGCTTCGTGCGGCCCGCCATCACGCACCTGCCGCGGCGAGGGCCGGACGGGCGCCGGTGGCGCCGACGACACCGACGGAGCGGACCTCACGGGCCGCGCCCAGCTCGGAGTAGGCCAGCACGGGGAGGCGTTCGACGGCCGGTGCCACCAGGCGTCTTACGGCCGCGCGGATCTGCGGCGCGCACACGAGGACCGGGCGCACCCCGGCGTTCTCCGCCGCCTGGGCGGACTGGACCAGGCCCAGCAGCACCTGCTGCGCGACGTCCGGGTCGAGCACGATGATCGCGCCCTGCTCGGTGGGCCGCAGCCCCTCCAGCATCTGCTGCTCCAGCAGCGGCTCGAGGCTGATGGCGTGCAGGGTGCCGTCGACGACGTACGGCGAGGCGAGGGCCGGCTCCAACGCGGCCCGGGCGGCGTCGACCAGGCCGTCGTGCTCCTTGGAGACCGCCGCGCGGACCGACAGCGCCTCGAAGATCGACACCAGGTCGCGGATCGGGACCCGCTCGGCGAGCAGCGCGCGGAGCACCTTCTGCACCTCGCCGAGGGGCAGCTGGGTCGGGGTGAGCTCCTCGATGACGACCGGGTGGCTGCGCTTGACGATGTCGGTGAGCAACCGGACGTCCTCACGCCCGAGCAGCCGGCTGGCGTGCTGGTGGACGACCTCGGACAGGTGGGTGGTGACGACCGAGGCGCGGTCGACGACCGTGGCGCCGCCGATCTCCGCCTGGTGCCGCAGCTCGGCCGGGATCCACTTGGCCTCCAGGCCGAAGACCGGCTCCTGGGTGGGCGTCCCCGGCAGCGAGCCCAGGAAGTCGCCGATCGCGAGGACCGTCCCGCGCGGCGCCTCGCCGCGGGCGACCTCGGCGCCGAAGAGCGTGATCGCGTAGGTGTGCGGCGGCAGCTCGAGGTTGTCGCGGGTGCGCACCGGCGGGATGACGATGCCGAGCTCGCCGGCCACCTTGCGCCGCAGTGCCTTGACCCGGTCGAGCAGGTCGCCACCGGCCCGGGTGTCCACGAGGTCGATGAGGTCGGCCGACAGCTCCAGGCCGAGCGGGTCGACCCGGATCTCCGCGACCAGCGCCTCGGGGGAGTCCGGCGAGGTGACGAGCTCCTCGGCCGAGGCGGCGGCCTCCGCCGTCGTACGGGCGGGGGACTCCTCGATCCGGCTGGCCGCCAGCAGCATCGCGCCACCCGCGACGAGGAACGGCAGCTTCGGCAGGCCCGGGATCAGGCACAGGGCGAGCGCCCCGAAGCCGGCGACGCGCAGCGGCATCCGGCGCGCGAACATCTGGCCCACGATGTCGGAGCCCATGTCGGAGTCGGCCACCGAGCGGGTCACGATGAGGCCGGTCGCGACGCTGAGGAGCAGGGCCGGGACCTGCGAGACCAGACCGTCGCCGATGGACAGCAGCGAGTAGGTCTCGATCGCCTCGCCGAAGGGCATGCCGTACTGCGCGACCCCGATCGCGAACCCGCCGAGCAGGTTGACGAGGGTGATCACGATCGCGGCGATCGCGTCACCCTTCACGAACTTCGAGGCACCGTCCATCGCACCGTGGAAGTCCGCCTCCGCGTGCACCTCCGCCCGCCGGCGCCGCGCCTCCTCCTCGTCGATGAGCCCCGAGTTGAGGTCCGCGTCGATCGCCATCTGCTTGCCGGGCATCGCGTCGAGGGTGAACCGCGCCCCGACCTCGGCGACGCGACCGGCACCGTTCGTGATGACGACGAACTGGATGACGAGCAGGATCGCGAACACGATCAGCCCGACGATGAGGGAGCCGCCCACCACGAAGTGGCCGAACGTGTCGATCACCTTGCCGGCGTACCCGTCGAGAAGGACCAGGCGCGTCGCGCTGACGTTGAGCGCCAGGCGGAACAGCGTCATCACCAGGATGACCGACGGGAACGCGGCGAACTCCAGCGGCTTGTGGATGAACATCGCCACCATCAGGACGAGCAGCGCTCCGGTGATGTTCAGCGCGATGAGGAGGTCGAGCACCATCGCGGGCAGCGGCACCACCAGCATCACGACGATGAACACGATGCCGAGCGGGACACCGAGCTTGGTCAGCGACTTCACGGGCATGCGGCGGTCAGCCTCTCACGGCAGGGAGCGCCGTCCGTGGCACTGCGGGTGGCGCCGTCCTGTCGCCAGGGGGTCCATCGGCTCCGGGGGGCTGTGGATGAGGGGTTTCGGGTGTGCATGAATCCCCGGTTAACCGGCGATTCCTGCGCTTCCGGGGGTTTGCAAACCCCCGGAAGCGACAGTTTTTCCGGTTAACCGGGGATTCCTGCACGCCGCTGCCGCGCCCGAGCCAGCACCTCCGGCAGCTCCTCGGTACGACGAGGCGTGCGGTGCTCCCCGCCGTGATGGCCGGCGTTGCGGCGGCTCAGCACGAACGCCAGCACCTGCGCGACGGCGGCCCACAGCTCGCGGGGGATCTCCTGGCCGACCTGGCAGTGGCGGTAGATCGCGCGCGCCAGCGGGACGTCCTGGACGAGGGGGACGCGTTCCTCGGCGGCCCGCTCGCGGATCCTGGTGGCGATGGCGCCGGCGCCGCGGGCGACGACGCGGGGGGCGCCGCGCTCGGGGTCGTAGCGCAGGGCGACGGCGACGTGGGTGGGGTTGACGAGGAGGACGTCGGCCTCGGCGACGTCGGCGAGCATGCGGTTGCGGGCGGTGGCGAGCTGGCGGCTGCGGATGGCGCTCTTGACCATCGGGTCGCCCTCGGCCTGCTTGTGCTCCTGCTTGATCTCGCTGTGGCTCATCCGGATCTGCTTGCCGATCCGGCGCCGCATCATCGCGTAGTCCGCGACGGCCATCACGAGGCCGGCGACGGCGACGGTGAGCAGCAGGTGGGAGATCTCGGCGGTCGCGGTCCGCAGCACGGTGTCGATCGGCAGGAGGCCGCCGACGAGCGGCATGATCGAGTGGATCGCGCTCCACGCGAGGAGTGCGACGACGGTGCTCTTGGCGAGCACCTTCACGCCCTCCCACAGGGCGTGCGGGCCGAAGAGGCGCTTGGCGCCCTGGAGCGGGTTGAGCTTCTTGGGGTCGGGCTTGGCGAGCTTCGGGGAGAGGTAGAAGCCGCCCTGCGCGAGGGCGGAGAGGACGCCGACGACGAGCGCCATCGAGCCGAGCAGGACCAGGGTGACGAGCACGTGCCGGGCGGCGTCGCCGAGGAGGGTGAGGGCGAGCGAGACGGACGGGTCCTGTACGGCGCGCAGGTGGGTGCCCAGCATCGTGCGCAGGGCGTCGCCCTCGCGGTCGAGCAGCGGGCCCATCGCGAGGGTGACGACGAGCAGCGACAGCCAGCCGCCGAGCTCGGGGGTGCGGGGGACCTGACCGTCCTTGCGGGCCTGCTTCTTCCGCTTGGGGGTGGGCTTCTCGGTCTTCTCCTGGTCGGCCACCGGTGCTCACCCCGCCCCGGTCATCGAGGCCATCGCCTCGTTGGCGAGCTCGACGAGGTGGTCGACGGCGCCGGGCAGCATGGGGAAGGACATCCCGAGCAGGAGCAGGGTGAGACCCACCTTGGCCGGGAACATCACGTTGAGCGCGTTGAGCTGCGGTGCGACCTTGGTGAGCAGCGCGAGGGCCAGGTCGGCGACGAAGAGCACCGCGATCATCGGCAGCGCCATCTGCACGGCCACGGTGAAGAACATCGAGAACGCCGTGACGAGGACGCCGTCCCAGTCGGAGATCCGCGGCGTGCCGGTCAGCGGGAGGTACTTGAAGGTGCTCAGCAGTCCGCCGATCACCAGCAGGTGCCCGCCGGAGGCGAGCAGCAGGACCGTCGCGAGCATCTGGTGGAAGCGTCCGAAGACGGTGTTCATGTTCATGCCGAGCGGGTCCCACGCGGCGGCCAGCGCGAACCCGCCGAAGAGGTCGATCAGCGAGCCCGCGGCGCCGACGGCGGCGAACAGCAGCATCGTGACGTAGCCCATCGCGACGCCCACCAGTGCCTGGGTGGCGCCCGCGAGGAGCAGAGCGAGCGTCGTACCGGGCAGGTCCTGGGTGGCCAGCGTCGGCGCCATCGCCAGCGAGAGGCCGAGGGCGAGGACCACCTTGGCCATGGACGGGATGCCCCGGCTCGCGAACGGCGGTACGACGGCCAGCCACGCCACCACGCGCACCGACGCGAGGAGCAGGGCGGTCAGGGCCGCGCCGTCGACGGACAGGACCACGACGTCTCCTAGGTCAGCAGCTCGGGCAGGATCGCGAAGAGCTCGGTGGTGAAGGCCATCAGCGTGTGCAGCATCCAGTTGCCGCAGAACAGCAGCGCGACGCCGACGCCCACGAGCTTGGGGACGAAGGAGAGCGTGAACTCCTGGATCTGCGTCATCGACTGGAAGAGCGAGATCGCGAAGCCGATCACCAGCGAGGTGGCGAGGATCGGCGCCGACAGCTTGAGCGCCACCAGCATCGTCTTGAGGGCGATCTCGATGATCGCGGTGTCGGTCATGGCGCTAACCCGTCCCGTACGACGCGACGAGGGACTTGATGACCAGGGCCCAGCCGTCGACCATCACGAAGAGCAGCAGCTTGAACGGCAGGGACACCATCACCGGCGGCATCATCATCATGCCGAGGCTCATCAGCGCCCCGCTCACGACGATGTCGATGACGAGGAACGGGATGAAGATGATGAACCCGATGATGAAGGCGTCCTTGAGCTCCGACAGCACGAACGCCGGGATCAGGGTCGCGGTCGAGACGTCCTCGCGGTTCTCGGGCAGCTCGCGGTCGGCGACGTTGGTGAGCAGCATCAGCTCCTCGTCGTCGGCGTTGTCGAGCATGAAGCCGCGCAGCGGCTCCATCCCGTCGTGGAAGGCCTGCTGGGTGGTCTTCGTCCCGTCGAGGTAGGGCTGCACCCCGGCGTCGTTGATGTCGCCCAGCACCGGCGCCATGATGAACAGGCTGAGGAAGAGGGCGAGCCCGGCGAGCACCTGGTTGTTCGGGGTCTGCTGGAGCCCGAGCGCGTTGCGGGTCAGGCCCAGCACGACGAGGATCTTGGTGAAGCTGGTGCAGGTGAGCACGATCGCGGGCAGCAGGCTGAGCAGGGTGAGCGCGAGGAAGACGAGCAGGCTGTTGCTCGGCTTGTCGGTCAGCCCGGAGAGGTCGATCTGCACGCTGCCGCCGCCGTCGGGACCCTTCGGCCCGCCGGGGCCGCTGGGCTCGACGAGCACGAGCGCGACCTGGTGGACGAGGTTCACGACGCCCGCTTCCCGGTGACCACGGCGAGGGTCTGCTTCCAGGTCTGGGGGGAGAGCACGCTGCCGGCGAGGGGCCCGGGCGTCGTACCGGCGGGGACGGGGGCGCCGTCCTCGTCGGGCGGTACGCCGAGGCCGCCCTCGTCGAGCACGTCGAGGCCGACCTCGTCGGGCTCCACCTCGGCGAGCAGGGTGACCTGCTGCTCGGTGGTGCCGAGGACCAGCACGCGGGTGCCGACGGCGACCACGGCGACACCCTGGCCGCGGCCGAGCGCCTGGCGGTGGACGACCTGGATGGCGGCGCCGGCGGGCGCCTTGAAGCGACGGTTGACCCCGCGCGCGATCAGCAGGAGCAGTCCGACGACGACGGCGAGCGAGCCGAGCAGCCGGAAGGCCAGCGCGCCGAGGCTCGGGTCGGAGGCGGACAGGGCGATCATCGACGTCAGGCCGTGGCGGCGGCGTCGAGGATCTCGGTGACCCGCAGGCCGAAGTCCTCGTCCACGACGACGACCTCGCCGCGCGCGACCAGGCGCCCGTTGACGAGCAGGTCGGCCGGGCTGCCGGCGGCGCGGTCGAGCTCCAGGACCGCACCGGGGGTCAGCGCGAGCAGGTCGCGCACCGTCATCCGGGTGCGGCCGAGCTCGACGGTGACCTCCATGTCGACGCCGTGGAGCAGCTCCAGCCCCCGCGGTACGACGGGCGTGGGCGCGCTCGCGAAGGCGGGCACGAAGGGCTCGTCGGTCAGCCCGGCGGGCTCGGCCGGCGTCGTCGCGGCGCCGGCCTCGTCGGCGGTGATCGGCGTGCGGGCCCCGGCCAGGGTCGCCTCCGGCACCAGCACGGCGCCGGCGATGCCGGTGCCGATGAGTGGGACGGTGCTGAACTCGCCGCCCAGCAGGGCGGTCACGTCGAAGTCGTCCGCCTCGAGGTCGAGGGCGACGGCGCTGCGGGCCCGCGCACCGAGCCGGTGGGCGGCGGCGTCGAGCGCGGGCTGCACGGCGGCGGCCACGTCGAGCTCGCCGATCGGGCTGGCGGCCAGGGCGTCGACCAGCTCACGGCCGACGAGGACCGCGACCACACCGGGCACGCCGCCGTCGAGCGCGGCGACGGCACCACCGGCGAAGGCGGCGGCCACGTGCGGCGAGCCCGGCTGCGCGGGCCCGAGCACGAGCGGGCTCACCGACGGCAGGAGCGCCGCCGCGGCCTCGGCGACGGCCTCGGCGAGAGCGGGGGTGGCGTCGGTCATGAGTTCTCCTCGGGCGTGGTGACGATGAGCGCGGCCAGACGCTGGCCGCGGGCTCCGGGGGTGGCGTGGGCGAAGGTGTTGCCGTCGACGGTCACGTCGAGGGGCGCGGAGGCGGGGTGGCTCAGCCGCACGACCGAGCCCGGCTTCAGGTCCGCGAGCACCCCGGGGTCCAGGGTGATCGGACGGAAGCGCACGGCGACCGCGACCGGCACCCGGTGGAACTGCTCGTGCAGCAGCAGCGCCGACTCCGCGCGCTGGGTGCGCTCGCGGTCCGACATCGCGCCGCTGCCGGCGGCGTTCGCGAGGTGGGGGAGCAGTCCGCTGAACGGCAGGCAGACCGACATCCGGTGCGCCCGCTCGCCGATCCGCAGCTCGAGGGTGACCACCACCATCACGTCGGCGGCGGCCGCGACCTGGGCGAACTGGGGGCTGTACTCGATCCCGGTGACGGTCGGCTCCAGCACCACCAGCGCCTCGAGGGAGTAGCGCATCTCGCCGAGCAGGCGCTCGATGAGCCCGCGGATGACGCCGTCCTCGATCTCGGTCAGCGGCCGGTCCGGCTGCTCGTCGGAGCCCGGCCCGCCGAGCATGTGGTCGACGCACGACATGGTCGCGAAGAGCGGGACCTCCAGCACGCCGGTGCCGGGCATCGGGTCGGCGGAGAACAGGGTCATGTACGTCGACGGGCCGAGGCTGTCGACGTACTCCGCATAGGTGCGCTGCTCGATCCCGACCAGGGCGACGGTGCACACGGTGCGCAGCGAGCTGGTGAAGACCGTCGTCGCCTGGCGCGCGAACCCGTCGAAGCCCAGCTGCAGCGTGCGCTGGTGCTCGCGGCTGAGCTGGATCGGCCGACGGAAGTCGTACGGCGTCGGCTCGGTCGTCCGGGGACGACGCCGCGGACGTTGCGGGGCGAGGGTCACGCAAAGCCCCATCGTCGGCGCAGGGGGCGACCTGAGAGGTCGTCCCGTCACCGGACGGTCAGGGTCCCGTGGTCCCAGATGACTATGCAGGGTCCCGGGGACGGTCCCAAGCGGATGGTCCCGGGCCGTGTGCTACTGGGTCACGAACTCGGTGAAGTACACGCTCATCACGTCGCCGTGGTAGCGGTGCTCCAGCTCCTCCTCCAGCTCCTGGCGCAGCTTCTCCCGGGTCGCCGGCTTGTTCACCTCGCCCACCGGGAGGCCGCTGAACACACCGATCGCGGCGTCGAGGGCCTGGCTGCCGTCGGCCTCGTGCGCGCTCTCGGTCAGCTGCAGGGCCATGCCGAGGCGCAGGTAGTGTCCGCCGGCGAGGTTGACCTGGATCGCCTCCAGGGTCAGCACCTCGCCCGGCTTCGGCTCGGTCTTGCCGGACGGCTTGAGCAGGAAGAACCAGGCGGCGCCGGCGGCGACGGCGAGCACGACGACCGCGATGACGATCGTCTTGCCCTTGCCGCGCGGCTCGGCCGCCGGCTCGGCGGTCGGGGTGGGGGCGATCGTGGTGCTCACGGGAGCTCCTCTCGGCTGGTGCCCGGCCGGCCGGCGGCCGTGGCGTGGGGGTCGGAGTCGGTGGTGCGGGACTTCGCGGCGGGCGGGTGGTCGGGGTCGTCGAGGCCGGCCTGGCGGCGTACCTCGTCGTAGGCGTCGTCCATGAGCGCCCGGGTCTCCGCCGGCGCCTGGCTCAGCACCACGACGTCGACGCGCTTGTTGACCTTCTGGGAGCCGGCGCGGGCGGGGTCGACGAGCGGCTTGGTGTGGCCGAAGCCGGTGGCGCGCAGCCGCCCGGCACGGATGCCGTGCACCTCCTCCAGGCGGCGCAGCACGTGCGCGGCGCGGGCCAGGGACAGCTCCCAGTCGGTCGGGTAGTAGCGGGGCTTCACCTTCTCCTGGTTGGTGTGCCCGTCCAGCTCGATCGGCTCGGTGAGCGCGCGCAGCACCGGCGCCATGGTGTCCACGACCTGCTGCCCGCGAGCCGTCAGCACCGCCACGTCGGGCTCGAACACGACATGCTGGGAGACCAGGCTGACCACCAGGCCGCGGTCGTCGATGGTGGCGCGGACGTCGTCGCGCAGCCCCTTGCTCCGCAGGGCCCGGTCGATCTTGCGCCAGACCTTCAGCAGCCGGTCGACCTCGACCCGCGCGTCGCCGTACGCCCGCTCGTTCTTGAGCCGGTCGGACTCCTGCAGGATCCTGGTGACCGTGTCGCGCTGGGCCTCGGGGAGCTGCGCGAGCAGCATCTCGTACGACGCCTCGCCGGGGTCGCTCGCGCCCTTGCGGTTGCTGACCGGGCTGGCCCCGTCGAGGATCGACTGCTCGCGTCCGAAGCCGACGGCGAGACCCTCCTTGAGCTGCTCGTACTTCTTCTCGTCGACGGTCGACATCGCGAACATCACGATGAAGAGCACCATCAGCAGGGTCACCATGTCGGCGTACGTCACCAGCCAGCGCTCGTCGACGTGGTGCTCGTCGTGCTCCTCGTCGTGGTGGCGGCGCCGTGGCGGCCCGTGGCCCTTGCCTCCCGCGGACATCAGGCGGCCGCCTGCTCGGCGGTCCCGGTGGGCAGCAGGGAGCGCAGCTTCTCCGCGACCAGGCGCGGGTTGGCGCCGGCCTGGATGGCGGCGACGCCCTCGATGGCGACCTCCATCCGCGCGCACTCCAGCTCGCCGAGGCGCTTGAGGCGGCTCGCGATCGGCAGCCAGATGACGTTGGCCGACATCACGCCCCACAGGGTGGCGACGAACGCGCCGGCGATGAGGTGGCCCAGCTCCTCGGGGGTGGCGAGGTTCTCCAGCACGTGCACCAGGCCCATGACGGTGCCGATGATGCCGATCGTGGGCGCGTAGCCGCCCGCGTCGCTGAAGAACTTGGCCGCCTGCTTGTCGTCGCGCTTCTTCGCGCGCAGTTCGGCCTCCAGGATGTCGCGCACGTCCTCGGGGTCGGTGCCGTCGATCGCCATCGTGACGCCCTTGACGAGGAACGGGTCGTCGATCTCGCGGAGGCTGTCCTCCAGGGCCAGCAGGCCCTCGCGGCGGGCCCGCTCGGCGAGGGTGACGACCTGGGGCACCAGGGTGTCGGCCGGCTCGACGGAGCCGGAGATCGCCCGCTTGACGTTGCTGACGGCGGCCTTGGCGTCGACCATGGTGCCGCCCGCGACGGTGACCATCAACGTCGTACCGAGGACGAGCAGGATGGGCGGCAGGAGCAGCAGGCTCATCGGGTTGCCGCCCTCGAGCACGTTGGCCGCGACGATGATCACCAGGCCGAGGACGATCCCGACCGGGGTGGCGATGTCCTTCACGGGGTCACTCCTCGCGAGCGGTCGGTGGGCCGTACGGCGGCAAGGCGGGTCGGGCGGGGGCGTACCGGCGGCAGGCTCGCCGCGTCCGGCAGGGCCGCGCGCGCGACGATGGAGGCGCGGTAGTCGACGACGGCGGCGAGCACCTCGTCGAGGGACTCCGACACGAGGTACTTCGTGCCGTCCACCAGCGTCACCACGGTGTCGGGTGTGCAGTCCACACGTTCGACGAGATCCGCGTTCAGTAGGAACGTGGTCCCCGAGAGTCGGGTCAACGAGATCACCGCGGCACCTCCGTGTGCGTGGTTCGTGCGGTCGTGCCGTCCGTGGCACTCCGCCGCTCCCATCGGCCGCCCCGCGTCGTACCTGACGAATCTGTCGTCATCGTCGGCGTGTCGCTACAGGTTCGTCAGGTACGACGGGGCGGAGTCAGGGTCAGCGCTTGATGTTCACGAGCTCCTCGAGCACCTGGTCGCTCGTGGTGATGACGCGCGAGCTGGCCTGGAAGCCGCGCTGCGCGAGGATCAGGTTGGTGAACTCGGCCGACAGGTCGACGTTCGACATCTCCAGGGCACCGGCCATGATCTGGCCGCGCTGGCCCTGGCCGGCCACGCCGAGCTGCACGGCACCGGAGTTGGCGGACTCGCGGAACGCGGTGTCGCCGATCTTCTCCAGGCCCATCGGGTTGGTGAAGTCCGCGACGGCCAGCTGGCAGATGTCGCGCTGCACGCCGTCGGAGAAGACGCCCCGGACCTTGCCGTCCGCCGCGATGGAGTACGACGTGAGCTCGACCCCCGCCGGCAGCGAGCCGTCGATCATGTGGAGGTCGACGTCGGCCGGTCCGCCCGTGGGCAGGCCCGCGCCGTCCAGCGCGTAGCCCTGCACCCGCATGCCGTTCGGCGCCACCAGGACGCCGGTCTGGTCGAAGGTGAACGCGCCCGCGCGGGAGTAGACGTTCTCCGCCCCGTCGCGCAGCACGAAGAAGCCGTCGCCCTGCAGCATGATGTCCGTCGGCCGGCCGGTCAGCTGCGCCGAGCCCTGGCCGAAGTTGGTGGACGTCGCCGCCAGCTGGACGCCGAGGCCGATCTGGATCGGGTTGGTGCCGCCGCGCTCGGCGTTGCCGCCCGACGCCGCGGTCAGCATCTGGCTGAGCGTGTCGGAGAAGACGGTGGTGCTCGCCTTGAAGCCGGTGGTGTTGGCGTTGGCGATGTTGTTGCCGGTGACGTCGAGCATGGTCTGGTTGACCCGGAGGCCGGAGATGCCGGCGAAGAGCGAACGAAGCATGGTGGTTCTCCTTCAGGTGGTCGTGCCGAGGTGGTGCGTGGTCACGCGGTGGTGGTCGGGGTCCCGGACGGCGGGACGTAGGTGCTGCCACCCCCGCCCGTGCCGGGCTTGGGTGCGGGGATCGTCGGGGCCGTGCCGACGCTGAGCACGTCGGTGATCGGGACGTGCTGGCCGTCGACGCTGAGGACGGGACCGCTCGCCAGGTACGTCGTGCCCTGGACCGTCCCGCTCTGCTCGACCCCCGCGTCGTCGTACCAGCGCACGGTCTGGCCGATCATCGAGCTCGCGCCGAAGGCGAGCTGCGTGCTCAGCAGCATCGCGTTCTGCTCGGCGATGGACTCGAGCTTCTCCAGCGAGGTGAACTGCGCGCTCTGGGCGAGCATCTCGGAGGAGTCGGTGGGGTTGAGCGGATCCTGGTACTTCATCTGCGTCACCATCAGCTCCAGGAACATGTTCTTGTCGCTGGTCGCGGCGCTCGCCGCGCTCGACCCGGTGCTGGCGGTGCCGGTGACGCCGTAGCCGACGCCCTCGGTGGAGCCGATGGACATGGTTGCCTCCTAGACGGTCCGGTCGAGGCGACCGGTGGCCGGGGTCGGTTCGGTGAGGTACGACGGTCGCGCCGGTTCCTGGCGCCGCGACTGCTCGCGGGCGGGCTGCTCGCGCGGCGCCTGCTCGCGCGCCTGGCTGTCGGGGCGGGCGTGGGTGTCGTGCCGGGCCTGCGCGTCGGGACCGGCCTGCAGGCCCGACGGGGTGCCCGGCGCGGTCGGCGAGCCGCCGGAGGATGCGGCGGCGGGTGCGGGCGACAGCAGCGGCGCGAACGGGTCGCGCACGCTCACCCGGGCCTCGGCCCCGGTCCGCTCCAGCAGCCGCTGCAGCTCGGGTGCCCCGCCCGCCAGGGCCCGGTGCACGGCGGCACCCTCGGCCCCCTCGCCCCCGGCGAGGCGGACGTGCACGGAGCCGTCGCGGACGACGAGGGTCACCCGGACCTCGCCGAGCTGCTCGGGCTGCAGGGTCAGCGTGATCCGGTGGGTGCCGTTGCCGGAGCTGCTCACCAGCCGGGACACCTCGGGGAACACCTGCTGCACCACCGCTCGCCCCACCGTCGACTTGGGACTTTCCACCGTCGAGTTGGGGTTTTCCACCCGCGAGTTGGGGTTTCCCACCGTTGAGTTGGTGGTTTCCACCGTTGAGTTGGCGGTTGTCGCCGTCGAGTCGGTGCGGCCGTCCCTGGTGGGGTCCGGTGTCGAGCGGGGTGCGTCGGGGCCGCCGTCGGTCGGGCGGGCCGCGCCCACCGGGTCCGGTACGACGACCGCCGGCGCCTCGTCGCCGGAGCCGACCCGGTCGCCGACAGCGCCGGGCGCCGAGGTCAGGTCCGAGGTCAGGTCCGAGGTCAGGCCCGAGGTCAGGCCCGAGATCGGGCCCGAGGTCGCGGCAAGGCTCGGAGCCGGGTTCGGAACCACTGTCGGCGAGCCCGCGGCAGGGACGTCTGACGTTGACGTGGCGTCCCCGTCCACGGTCGGCGCCCCGGGGGAAACCCCCAACTCGCCGGTGGAAACTCCCAAGTCAACGGTGGAAACCCCCAAGTCGCGGGTGGAAACCCCCAAGTCGACGGTGGAAACCCCCAAGTGAACGGAGGGGAGGGCCGAGGCCGCCCCCGCCACCGAGGTCACCACCGGCTGGCTCGCGGCGGGCACGGCCAGCGATCCCGCGAGGGCCGCGAGCAGCGCGTCGCCGAAGGCCGGCCGGCCGTCGGCGGAGGATCCGTCGGCGGAGCCCTCCGGCGTCGTACCGGTGTCGGGAAGGGCTGCCGGCAGTCCCGGCAGGAAGGGCGTGATGCTCACTTCAGCTCCTCACCATCGCCATGATGTTGCGGACGTAGTTCTGGGTCTCCCGGTACGGCGGGATGCCGTCGTAGCGCGCGACCGCGCCGGGTCCTGCGTTGTACGCGGCCAGGGCCAGCTCGGTGCGGCCGAACTTGTCGAGCAGCGAGCGCAGCAGGCGGGCGCCGCCGTCGATGGCCTGGGCGGGGTCGAAGGAGTTCTCGACGCCGAGACCGCGTGCGGTGCCGGGCATCAGCTGCATCAGCCCCTGCGCGCCGGCCGGGCTGACGGCACGCGGGTTGAAGCCGGACTCCTGCTTGGCGACCGCGGCGAGCAGCTCGCTGGGGACGCCGGTGCGGGCTGCGGCGGCGTTGATCAGGTCGGCGTACGGCGTGGAGGCGGGCACCCGCGCGGAGATCCCGGCGGTGGCGGCCGGCCCCGACGCGGCCGCGGGGGTGGAGATGATGCGGCGGATCATGTCCGGCTCCGACGGTACGTCGACGATCCGCACGTTCAGGCCGGTACGGGGCGCCTCGATCATCTTGCCGCCGCCGATGTAGATCGCGATGTGGTCGGCGCCGTTGTTGCGGCTGGAGTTGTCCCAGGCGATGAGGTCGCCGGGCCGGGCCTCGGCGAGGCTCTTGACCGGCGTACCGGAGCGGGCCTGGTCGGCGGAGACCCGCGGCAGGTCGTAGCCGAGCGACTTGTAGACCGACTGCACGAGCCCCGAGCAGTCGACGCCCTTCTCCTTGCTGGTGCCGCCCCAGACGTAGGGGAGGCCGAGGTACTTCTTGGCCTCCGCGACCACGTCCTCGCCGCTGACCCCGCGGGCGTCGGTGGGCGCACCGGCAGCGGTCAGCGCGTCGGAGAAGTCGGTGGACGAGCTGGCGGAGGTCCTCGAGGTGCTGGCGAACTGCGCGAGCTGGGCCTGGATCTGGCTGATCCGCGCGGTGACGACGTCGACGCTCATCGGGTCCTCCTCGCCCAGCGCTGCGCGGCCAGGTCGTCGGCGTCGCGGGCCTCGCGCCGCGCTGCCTCGGTACGACGCCGCGCCGCCCGCGCGTCGAGCAGGTGCTCGACGGCGGCGAGCCGGGCCTTGTCGGCGCCCCAGCGGGCGCGGGCCTCGGCGCCGACGACCTCGGCGGTGGCGAGGTCGTCGCGCGTCTCCGTGACGAGGATGCCGGCGCCGGTGAGTGCGGCCCGCCGGGCGAGCAGCGCGGCGGGCGTGCTGACGGCGGGGACGGCTGCGTCGGCGAGGACGCCGGTGAGGCCGTCGAGGCGGGTGGTGAGGGCGGCCTGCTCGGCGAGCACCTGCTGGAGGCCGATCCGGCTGTCGGTCTCCCGGACCTCGCGGACCCGGACGACGGCGGCGAGCCCGCGGTCCTCGCGGTGCACGGGGCGGCTCATGACGCCACCAGCCCGGCGAGCCGGTCCCACGTCTCGGTGGTGGGGGTGAGCTCGTCCATGCCCTGCTGCAGGAACGCCTCGATCCGGGGCAGCCGGGCGAGGGCCGCGTCGGCGTGCTCGTCGGCGCCGGCGACGTACGCACCGATCTCGACGAGCTCCTTGACCGAGCGGTGCGCGGCGAGCATCCGGCGCAGCCGGGCGGCGTCGCCCTGCTGGTCCAGGGTGGTGACGGCGCGGTGGACGCGGGAGATGGACTCCAGGACGTCGATGGCGGGGAAGTGGCCGGCGGTGGCGAGCTCCCGGCTGAGCACGACGTGGCCGTCGAGGATCGAGCGGGCGGTGTCGCCGATGGGGTCCTGGAGGTCGTCGCCCTCGACGAGGACGGTGTAGAGGCCGGTGATCGAGCCGTCGGCCGACGTGCCGGCGCGCTCGAGCAGGCGGGGGAGGAGGCCGAAGACGCTCGGCGGGTAGCCGCGGGTGGCGGGCGGCTCGCCGGCGGAGAGGCCGATCTCGCGCTGGGCCATCGCGACCCGGGTGAGGGAGTCCATCATGAGCAGGACGTCGCGGCCGCTGTCACGGAACCACTCCGCGATCCGGGTGGCGGTGAACGCCGCGCGCAGCCGCTCGACGGCGGGTGCGTCGGAGGTGGCGACGACGACGACCGAGCGGGCCAGGCCCTCGGGGCCGAGGTCGCCGTCGAGGAACTCACGGACCTCGCGGCCGCGCTCGCCGACGAGGGCGATCACGTTCACCTCCGCGTCGGTGCCGCGCGCGATCATCGACAGCAGCGAGGACTTGCCGACGCCGGAGCCGGCCATGATGCCGAGGCGCTGGCCGCGACCGGCGGGGACGAGCGCGTCGAGGGCACGGACGCCGAGGCCGAGCGGCTCGGTGATCCGGGGCCGGGAGAGCGGGTCGGGTGCGCCGTGCTCGGTGGGTACGGACACGAGTCCGTCGAGGGCCGGGCCGCCGTCGATGGGGCGGCCGAGACCGTCCAGCACCCGGCCGCGCAGCGCCTCGCCGACCCGGACCCGCAGGGGGCCGCCGGTGGCGTGGACGTGGTCGCCGACGCGGACCCCGGTCGTCGTACCGAGGGGGAGGCAGACGGCCGCGCCGTCGCGGAGGGCGGCGACCTCGGCCAGGAGCGGTCCGGCGGCGGTGCGGATCTCGACCAGGTCGCCGGCGGCGCAGGTCAGGCCGCGCACCTCGAGGTGGAGACCGACGAGCTCGGTGACCGTGCCCAGCCGCAGCGGACGGGCTGCCGCGAGCGCGCGGTCGCGAAGTCCCAACTCACGGGTGGAAAACCCCAACTCGCGGGTGGAAAACCCCAACTCAACGGGCATGGAGGACCTCGCGAACACGGGCCATGGCGGCGTCGACGCGCAGGTCGGTCACCGACCCGTCGGGGGACTCGACGAGCGCGTCGGCGCGGCCGAGGGCCGGGTCGGCGACGACCTCGAGGCCGCGCTCGGCGAGGTCCTGCACGGCGCTGTCGGCGAGCAGTGCGGGGTGCAGCCGCACCCGGCCGACGGGGACGGCGGGCAGCACCTGGAGCACCCGTACGACGACGTCCGCCGCCGTCACGGACGCGGCCCGGGCACCCACGATCTCCGCCGTCAGCGCCAGCGCGAGGTCGCTCGCCTGCGCCTCGACCGCGCCGGCCAGCTCGTCGAGCAGCATCCTGACCTCCTCGGCGGCCCGGCCCAGGGCGGCGACGGCGTCGTCGTGCTCGGCCTGCCGGCGGGCCTCGGCGGCCCGGTCCCGCGCGCTGCGCTCGGCCTGCTCGGTGGCGGCCTGCTCGGCGGCGGCACGCCGGCCCTCGGCCCACCCGACGGCGTACCCCTGGGCGCGGGCGGCCTCGCGCGCCTTGGTGGCCAGACCGTCCAGCATGGACTCGGTGACGGCGTCGCCGAGCACGGAGGAGCCACCGAGCCGGGTCCACCGGCCCACGCGCAGCTCCGGCGTGACGACGGCGCCGGCGCCGTGCGGCTCAGACGACGAACTCATCGTCGCTCCCTCGGCGGACCATGATCTGGCCCTGCTCCTCGAGCTGGCGGATGGTGCGGATGACGCCCTGCTGGGCCTCCTCGACCTGCGCGAGGCGGACGGCGCCGAGCAGCTCCACCTCCTCGAGGAGGTTCTCGGCGGCCCGCTCGGACAGGTTGCCGGTGATCTTGGTGCGGACCGCCTCGCTGACGCCCTTGAGGGCGAGGGCGAGGTCGGCGGTGTCGACCTGGCGCAGCACCTGCTGCACCGAGCGGTCGTCGAGGCCGACGATGTCCTCGAACATGAACATCCGGCTCTTCACCTCGTCGGCCAGCGACGGGTCGAGACCTTCCAGGCCCTCGACGATCTGGCGCTCCGTCGGGCGGTCCGAGCGGTTGATGATGTTGACGAGCGGGTCCACGCCGCCGACCCGCGAGACCTCGGCGGGCTGGAGCATCGAGGAGAGCTTGCGCTCGAGGATCGCCTCGACGGTGCGCACGATCTCCGGCGACGTCCGGTCCATCACCGCGATCCGGTGGGCCACCACGGCCTGCTGGTGCGCGGGCAGCCCGCTCAGCAGCAGGGACGCCTTGTCGGCGGCCATGTGCGCGAGCACCAGGGCGATCACCTGCGGGTGCTCGTCGGCGATGAACGAGCGCAGCTGCGCGGGGTCCGCGCGGTGCAGGAACTGGAAGGGCATCTGCACCGCCGCGGCGTGCAGCCGCTCCATGATCTCCTTCGCGCGCTCCGGGCCCAGCGACTGCTCGAGCAGCTGCTGGGCGAAGCCGAAGCCGCCCTGGGTGACGTGCGCGTGTGCCGTGGCGAGGTCGTGGAACTCGCTGAGCACCTGGCTGGTCTCGTCCGCGGTCACGGCGTCGAGGCGGGCGATCTCGGCGGAGATCGCCTCCACCTCGGCGTCGGAGAGGTGCGCCATCACCTGGGCGGCGCGCTCCTTGCCGAGCTGGATGAGCAGGACGGCGGCCTTGCGCACGCCGAGCTGGGCGATCGCGGAGGTGGCGCCCGTCGTCATGATCGTCATTTCCGCGGCTCCACCAGCCAGCCGCGCAGCAGCGCGGCGACGTCGTCGGGCTGCTTGTCGACGAGGGCGATGAGCTCGTCACGCATCGACTCCTCCTCCTCGTTCTCCGAGGCCTCCAGCGCCGCCAGGGCCGGCGTCTCCAGCACCGGGGCGCGGTTGGCCGCGTCGAGGCGGAGCTGCTCGACGACGTACGACGTCGCCTGGTCGCGCGCCTTCGCCCGCCGGCGGGCCTGCCACCAGGCCGTCAGGACGACGAGCATCGCGCCGCCGCCGATGCCGAGGTTGCGCAGCAGGGCGTTCTTTCGGTCGGCGGCGTCGGCCGCCTTCGCGGCGGCGATCTCGGCCGCGTTGGCCTCGGCGACGGACTTGTCGAAGGGCAGCACGGCGACCTCGATGGTGTCGCCGCGCTTCGGGTCGATGCCGGCCGCGCTGGCGATCTGGTCCTTGATGACCTCGGGCTGCAGGTCGGCCGCCGCGGTGGAGTCGAGGGTGACGGCGATGTTGAGCTTCTCCACTGCACCCGGTGCGGTCTCGCGCCGCTCCACGATCTCGTCGATCGCGTTGTCGGTGGTCCTGGTGGTGTTCTCGTAGGTGCCGTCGCCGTTCGGGCCCGCCGTCGGGTCCATCTGGCCGTCGGGGCCGACCACGCCGCCGGCGCCGTCGGAGCCGGTCGTCCCGGTGTACTTCTCCGACGTCGTCGTCTCGGAGAGCGGCGGGTTCTTCTTCGGGTCGTAGCTGCGGCTGTTGATCACCGACTTGTCGAAGTCGAGGTCCGCGGTGACCGTCGTCGTGGAGTTGCCGGGCCCGACCCAGGTGTCCAGCGCGCCCTGGATCTTGGAGCGCATCGAGTCCTGGAAGGCCTGCACCTCCTTGGCCCGCGCGGTCGCCGCGCCGCCACCGCTCTCGCTGCTGTCGGTGGTGAGCAGCTTGCCGGAGGCGTCGGTGATGGTGACGTTCTTCGGGTCGAGACCGTCGATGCTGGACGCGACCAGGTGGACCATGGCCTGCACCTGCTCGTCGTCGAGCTCGCTGCCGGGCGCGGTGTCGACGAGGACCGAGGCGGTGGTGGGCTTCTGCTCGTCGCTGAAGACCTTCTCCTCCGGGATCGCGAGGTGCACGACCGCGGTGTCGACGCCGTCGACGGCCTCGATGGTCTTGCTGAGCTCGCCCTCCATCGCGCGCTTGAAGTTCGTGCGCTCCTGGGACTCCGAGGTCGACAGGCTCTGCTTGTCCAGCAGGCCGTAGCCGGCGCCGTCCGAGCTGGACGGCAGGCCCTTGCCGGACAGGGCGATGCGGGTGGAGTACACGTCGCCGCGGGGCACCATGATCGTGCCGCCGCCGCCGGTGATCTCGTACGGGACGCCCTGGGCGTCGAGCTCCTCGATGACCGCGCTGGCGTCCTCGCCGGAGAGGTTGGAGTACAGCGGGGAGTAGCTGGGGGCCGACACCCAGCGGAAGACCAGGAAGACGGCGATCAGCAGGGCCGCCGTACCGATGACGGCGACGGCCTTCTGGCCGGCGGTGAACGCCGCGAAGGTGTCGCGGGCGCGGGCGAGTGCGGAGGTGAGTCGTTGCTGCATCGTCCAGCCCTCAGACCTGCATCCGCATGATCTCGTTGAACGCCTCGACCGCCTTGTTGCGGAGGGCGACCGTGAGCTGGCCGGCGACGGACGCCTCGCTCGCGGCGATCGTGTAGTCGTGGATGTTCTCGAGCTTGCCGGTCGCGGCCTGCACGGCCAGGCCGTCGGCCTTGTCGGTCAGCCCCTCGAGCCGGTCGAGGCCGTCGAGGACCATCGAGCCGAACTCGGTGTCCGTCCCGGCCGGCGCCTGCACGGCCGTCGACGGGGTGATCGATGCGGGGGGGTTGAGCGCCGAGGCGCCGGCGACCGACGGGAACTGGAGCGGGGTGATCTCCATCAGCGCGCCCCGATCTGCAGGGCCGCGGTGTAGGTGTCCTGCGCGGTCTTGGTGACCTGCACCGACGCCTGGTAGCCGCGCTGGGCCATCACCAGCTGGCTCATCTGCGAGGACATGTCCGTGTCGGGCATCCGCACGTAGCCGTCCTCGTCCGCCAGCGGGTGGTCCGGCGCGTGCACCATCCGGCCCTCGGCGCTGGACTCGGCGAAGCCCTCGACGTCGACGCCACCGTCGGCACGCGGGTCCATCACGACGTACGTCGCACGGAAGGCGTCCTGGTCGGTGGAGCGCACCGTGTTGACGTTGGCGATGTTGTCGGCCAGCGCGTCGAGCCAGACCTGGTGCGCGCCGAGCGAGCTGTTGGCGATCCGCAGCGTGTCGAAGGCGCCCATCACGCGCCGCCGCCCATGACGCTCAGCCGGGCCTGCCGGTCGCTGATCGCGCGGCCCATGACCTGGTACTGGTACTGGGTCTGGATCGCGGCGATGGACTCCTTGCGGAGGTCGACGTTGTTGTCGTTGGCACCGACCGGCGTCCCGGTGGCCTCGGTCTCCGCCCGCAGCGCGCCGGGTCCGGTGGCCCGCGCCTCGCCTCGCTCGATGGCCCGCTCCAGGGCGGACTCGAACTCGACGCTGCGGGCACGGAAGCCGGGGGTGTCGACGTTGGCGATGTTGTCCGCGATCACCTGCTGCCGCGTGGACAGCCCGTTGATGGCGGTGTGCAACACGAAGTCGACGCCGTCGGACGCTGCGAAGGACACGAGCGCTCTCCTCGGGAGGCACCGACCGAGGTCGGTACGTGCGGTGCCGGTCCTTCGGCGGGGGTGAGCAATCCGTCGCTCACGGGGCCTGATCGGTCGTGCCGCCGACGACCTGAGTCGGGACGGCTGGGACTTGATCCCGAGTAGTTCGCCCGATCGGTGCTCGCCCGGTGGTCGCTGGGCGCGTGCGGGTACGCCGGACGAGCCGGCCGCGGTGCGGCCGGCTCGCCCGCGGAGCGGGAGGGGTCAGAGCAGGACGACGGAGAGCGCGCCCGTGCCGTAGCCGGCGATCTCGACCGTGAGGTCCTCGCGGCGACCGAGGGTGAGCGTGCCGATCCGCACCTGCGGGTCGAGCGGCGGGCCCGCCGGGTGGAGGGCGTGGAGCTTGAGGTGGTCCGCGCCGGCGACGTTGAACATGGACGCCGCGATGTTGAGCACCTCGTAGAGGTTCTCGGCCAGGGTGTCGGTGAGCTTGCCGTCCTCGACGGCCGCCTCGGCGCCTCCGACGGGGACCAGGCCGATCGCCGCGCCGGCATGGGCGGAGAAGGTCAGGTCGCACGCGATGAGCGCGCGGATGTGGAGCTGGTCGTCGACGTACACCGCGACGGAAGCGGGGGTGTCCGGGCCGGGCGCGAAGGGGGCGCTGGGGGACAGGGTGACCTCGCGGCCGAGGAGGTCGGCGAGCAGGTCACGGACCTGCTTGGGCTGGGGGAGGTGGACGACCACGGGACGACCTCAGAGGACGCCGCGGAGGGCGTCGTCGAACGCCTCCGGCGTGAACGGCTTGGCGATCAGGAAGGCGGCGCCGGCCGACGCCGCGCGCTGCCGCATCTCCTCGGAGCCCTCGGAGGTGACGAAGCCGAAGGCGACCGAGGAGCCCGCCGCCCGCAGGGCGGCCAGGCAGTCGATGCCGTTCATCTCGGGCATGTTCCAGTCCGAGAGCACGAGGTCGGGTGCCTCGGACTGCACCTTCTCGAGCGCCTCGCGACCGTTCTCGGCCTCGACGATGTCGTGGCCGCCGTGCCCGGCCTGGCGCAGGGTGCGGATGACGATCTGCCGCATCACGCGGCTGTCGTCGGCGATCAGGATCTTCATCGGGGGCCTCCGTGGGCGGGCTGGCGGGCGTGGATGCAGACGCGGACCGGGCCGCCGCGCCAGGACACGTCGAGACGGCAGACCTCGACGACGTCGCTGGCGAAGGCCGCGCGTCCCGCGGCGACGGCGGGGAGCGAGAGATCGCTGGGGCCCGGCATCATGCTCTTGACGTTGCCGCCGACCATGTTGACGAGCTCTCCGACGGCGTCGGCGACGTCGCCGTCGGCGACCTCGCTCTCGGGCAGGGCGAGCATCCGGGCGGTGAGCCGGCGGGCGACGTCCTCGTGCAGCTCGACCGTGACGACGCCGTGCCAGCCGCCGGTGACGGTGACGGCCGCGGACCACACCCCGGTCGCGTCGAACGGCGAGCCCGGCGGCACCGGCCGGGGCACCAGCACCTCGTCGTCGCCCACGAGGGCGAGCCACACGTCCTCGGTGACGGCCTGGACGTCCTCGGCGGTCGGGGCGTCGAGCTCCTCGGGGGAGCTCTCGAAGAAGGTCAGCACGTTCATGCCGGCACCCCCCGGTCGGCCGCGCCCGCGGGGACCAGGCCGAGCAGCGAGAGCTTCTCGACGATGGCGTCGGGGGTGAACGGCTTGATGACGTACTCGTGGGCGCCGGCGGCCAGCGCACGCACGATGTTGCGCTGCTCGCTCTCGGTCGTGACCATCATCAGCGTCACGTCGCGCCACGCCGGGTTGGCGCGCACCTCGGTGATGAACGTGTAGCCGTCCATCACGGGCATGTTCCAGTCCACCAGGCACACGTCGGGTACGACGCCCGCCCGCATCTGGTCGAGGGCGGCCTGGCCGTGCTCGGCCTCGGACGTCTCGAACTCGAGCCCGGACACGATGCGGCGCAGGATGCTGCGCATCGCCCGGGAGTCGTCGATGATCATGGCTCGCACGATCAGGCTCCTGTCCTGGAGAGGGTCATGGCGGTCGCGCGCCGGTACGCCGGCACCCGCCCGATCTGGTCGCGCCGCCAGGAGGCGGCGAGGTCGGCCGGCATGTCGAGGGTGGTCTCCGACGAGCCGAGCAGCAGGTAGCCGTCGACGGCGAGCATGGGCAGCATCCGGCGCAGGATGTCGGCCTTGGTCTCGGCGTCGAAGTAGATGAGCACGTTGCGCAGCCAGATCACGTCGAAGCTGCCGAGCATCGGGAAGGGCGCCGCGAGGTTCAGGTGCTTGACGGTGACCCGCGCGCGCAGCCGCTCGGCGACCTCCCACTCGCGCCCGACGCGGGTGAAGTAGCGCACCAGGCTGGTCGCGGGCAGCCCGCGGTTGACCTCGACCTGGCTGTAGCGACCGGCCTGGACCCGCGCGAGCATCTGGGTGGAGATGTCGGTGCAGACGATCTCGTAGTCCCAGCCGGCCGGCAGGTGCTGGTCGAGCAGCATCGCGATGGAGTAGGCCTCCTGCCCGCTGGAGCAGGCCGCGCTCCAGATCCGCAGCCGCCGGGTCATCGAGCGCTCCTCCAGCAGCGGCGGGAGCATCGCGTCGGTGAACGCCTGGTACGGCGTGTGGTCGCGGAAGAAGCTCGTCTCGTTGATGGTGAGGGCGTCGATCACCTTGCGGCGCTCGTCGGCGTCGAAGGCGAGCCGGGCGACGTACTGCTCGAGGTCCAGTCCCTTGGCGTTCGCCAGCGGGGTGAGCCGGGCCTCGACGAGGTACTCCTTGCCCTCGTCGTACACCATCGACGTCTCGCGGCGTACCAGCGCCGAGACGGACGCGAAAGCGGAGGGGGCGGTCATGCCCGGTCCTTCGGCGCTCCTCCTGGCTTCCTGAGCGCTCAGACAGGTGAAGAATCGGCCGATGGGCCGCCCGTGACCAAGATCAGGGTTCTCGTCGTCGACGACTCGGCACTCGTACGACGCCTGGTGACCACCGCGCTCGGGGGCGCCTCCGACATCGAGGTCGCCGGCGTGGCCCGGGACGGCCTCGAGGCGGTCCGGATGGTCGACGAGCTGCGCCCCGACGTGGTCACGCTGGACATCGAGATGCCGAACCTCGACGGGCTCGGCGCGCTCTCCAGGATCCGCGAGAAGCACGCGCGGCTGCCGGTCATCATGTTCTCCACGCTCACCGAGCGGGGAGCCACCGCGACGCTCGACGCCCTCTCCCGTGGGGCGTCGGACTACGTCACCAAGCCCAGCAACACCGGGCAGATCGCCGACGGCATCGCCGCCGTGCGCGACCAGCTGGTGCCGCGGATCCGCGCCCTGGCGGGGCTGCGCAAGCTGACGCCGGGTGCCGGCGGGCCGATCGTGCGCCGCCAGCGTGCCGCCCAGGCCACGCCGCCGGGCCCGGTGAGCGCGCTGCTCATCGGCTGCTCGACCGGTGGCCCGGACGCCCTGGCCCGGCTGCTGCCGCGGCTGCCCGGCGACCTGGGCGTCCCGGTGCTCGTCGTGCAGCACATGCCGCCGGTGTTCACCGCGATGCTCGCCCAGCGTCTCGACAAGGTCTCGCAGCTCGCGGTCCGCGAGGCGGCCGAGGGCGACGAGGTCCGCCCGGGCGAGGTGCTGATCGCGCCCGGCGACTTCCACCTGCGGGTGCGCCGCACCGCCGGCGCCGTGCGGGTCACACTCGACCAGGGACCGCAGGAGAACTTCTGCCGGCCGGCGGTGGACGTGCTGTTCCGCTCCGCGCTGGAGGTCTACGGCGGCAGCGCGCTCGCGAGCGTGCTGACGGGGATGGGCCAGGACGGCCTCGCCGGCGCCCGGCAGCTGGCGGCGGCCGGTGCCCGGATCCTCGTCCAGGACGAGGACTCCTCGGTGGTGTGGGGGATGCCGGGCGCGGTGGCGGCGGCGGGACTCGCCGACGACGTACTCCCGCTGGAGGGGCTGGCCGACCGGATCGTCGGCACCGTCCGCCGCTCCCACGCCGCGTGAGCCGGAAGGTCACGGCCCGCAGGGGCATCGGAATCGAGGATTGAGGCGTCCTCGGGCCGGAGCGTTCCATGGTCGGACCATCCGTCCCCTGGAGGCCTCCCTTGTCCCGCCATCGCTCCCACCGACGCGCCCGTCGCGTCTTCCTCCGCCTGGGCTCGGCCGGGCTGCTCGTCGCCAGCGCGACCCTCGTCGCGACGACGGCCGCGCCACCGCTCGCCTCCGCGGCCGGGCAGTCGATCTCGACCACGACGAACGTCGCTGCGTCGACCGGCAACGGGACCTGCCTGCACCCCGGCTCGGTGACCGACCCGACCAACTGCAACGCCTACACCTCCCGTGAGGACGTGTGGCTGAGCAACCTGCCGCAGGGCCTGCCGGACGGCGACTACTTCTTCGCGGTGTCCGTGCCCGGCACCCAGGCCGACCCGAACGACGGGGCCGCCGGGCTGCTGTCGACCGACAGCCACCTCGACCGGTCCTTCCGCATCGACAACGGCACGGTCGTCGCCCTCGGCACGCACCTGGTGGAGAACCAGCGGCTCCAGCTGTTCCCCTTCGCGGACACGACCAACGGCGGCGGGGTCTACATCGCCAGCGTGTGCAGCCTCGCCGACTACCCGGTCAGCGGCTCGGACTGCACGCACGACGCGTTCAAGGTCGGCCCGGACGACCCGGACGTGGCCTTCGCGCCGACCGTGCTGAAGGACGCGGCGGGCGACTACACGCGCACCTACGCCTGGACCGTCGACAAGGTCGCCGACCAGACCACCGTGCAGGGGACGTCGGGCAGCGCCACGGTGACCTACACGGTCACGGTGGGCCACGACGACGGCACGGTGTCGGGGGTGGTGGTCGGCGGCACGATCACGGTCTTCAACCCCAACGCCGACCCGCTCGTCGCCGACGTCACCGACCAGCTCTCCGACGGGACCGTGTGCGCCGTCACCGGCGGGGACGACGCGCTCCTGCAGCCGGGTGACAACGACTTCGCCTACACCTGTGCCCTGGCCTCGCTCCCGCAGGCGCAGCTCGACAACACCGCGACCGCGACCTGGGCCGACCAGGCCGTCGGCAACGCCCAGCTCGCCGCCGGCACCGCGGACTTCCTGTTCAGCGACGTGTCCTTCACGGCCGCGCTCGTCGACGACTGCTCCGCGGTCACCGACACCTGGGCCGGCGCGCTGGGGACGGTCTGCGTCGGCGACGCGAACCCCACGGCGTACCAGTACCAGCGGACCTTCGCCTTCGACACCCCCGGCTGCGTGGTGCACCCGAACACCGCCACGGCCACCGCCGACGACAGCGGTACGCCGACCAGCGACAGCGCCGACGTGACGGTCTGCAAGATCCCGCTGGCCACCGGCGCCCACACGATCGGCTTCTGGTCGAACAAGAACGGCCAGGGCGTCATCAAGGGCGGCGCGGCACCGGGCGGCGTGTGCGCGTCGGGGACCTACCTGCGCACCTACGCGCCGTTCAAGGACCTCGCGTCAGGGGCGAGCTGCTCCGCCGTCGCGTCGTACGTCGCCACGGTGATCGCGAAGGCCACGGCCAGCACGATGAACCCGATGCTCAAGGCCCAGATGCTCGCGACCGCGCTGGACGTGTGGTTCACCGGGCCGGGCAGCACCGCGGCGTCCCAGAAGTTCCTGCCGCACAGCAACCTCGGCGGGACCGTCATCGACCTGACCCACGTCAAGGGCACCGACGTGAGTGGCGCCTTCGGCGGCGCCACCAGCCTGACGGTGAGCCAGATGCTGACCTACGCGGCGTCGAAGTCGAACGTCGGCGGCAGCACCTGGTACGCCAACGTCAAGGCGACCCAGACGAAGGCCAAGGACGCCTTCGACGCGATCAACAACCAGGCGGCGTACGGGCCGTGAGGACCGCCGTCAGGCGGTGATGTCCAGGTAGACCGGGTGGTGCGGCGCGGTGGTCGCGTCCGCCACCCGGTCGGCCACCTGGCGCTGCTGGTGCTTGTCGGACAGCATCGCCGGGATGGCCTCCATCAGCTTCTGCTGGCGGGCCAGCAGCTGCCGGGCGCGGGGCACGAACTCGTCGGGGATCGGGCCGAGGCCGGTCGGGGGCAGCCACGGCTCCTGGCCGGGGTCGCCGTCGCCGCCGATCATCTGCTCGGCACGCTCGGCGTGGGCCTCGAGCCGGTCCAGCGCCTCGCGCCAGGACACCGGCCTCCGGGGACCGATGCCGTCGGGGACGGGCGGCGGGACGGGGGTCACGACGCCACCGCCGCTGCCATCGCGGCCTCGCGCCAGGTGGCGCACAGCTGCCGGGAGAGGTCGAGGGCCTGCTCGGTGACCTCGGGACTGCGCTTCACGTTCGCCTCCACGTAGCTCGCACGCAGGTACTGGTACAGCGCGGCCAGCTGCTTGCCGGCCGGCATCCGGTCGACGTCCAGGCTCGACTCGAGCTCGATCACGATGTCCTGGGCGTGCAGCAGGTGCCGGTGCGCACCGGACCAGTCGCCGGCCTGCTGGGCGGCGAGGGCGCGCTCGCCGTCGAGGACCAGGCGCTCGACGAGCATCACCAGCAGCCGGGCCGGCGACGCCGTCGCGACGGCGTTCTCCTGGTAGGCGGACTGGGCGCTGTGCACCGTTCGGGTGGCATACATCGGGGGTGGGTCCTCACTGGGTGGATGCGGACAGGGACTCGAGCTGGCTGGTGAGCCACGTCGACTGACTGTTGAGGCGGGAGAGCGCGGTCTCGAGAGCGGTGTACTGCCGCTCGAGCGTCTGCCGGCGCAGCTCCAGACGGTCGTCCCAGTCCGCGATGCTCGCGTTCAGCCGGGTGATCGTCGAGGTGTGGATCGTGATCGCACTGGTGACCGTGCCGTCGTACTTGTCGCTGGCGGTCTCGGCGACGGCCTGCACCCGCGCCGCGAAGCCGGTGGCGCCGGTGAAGGCCGCGGCGACGGCCACCGGGTCGGCGGCGTACGACGCGGCGAACTTCTCGGAGTCGAAGGTGACCTTGCCGTAGCGGTCGATCTGGATGCCGAACTTCGCCATCGACGTACCGTCCGGCGGGTAGATCGCGTCCTGCAGCGCGCCCGCGACACGACGCAGCGTGCTGTCCCCGGCGAGCGTGCCCTTGGCGTCGGTGGTGTTCGAGGTCAGGGTGGAGACCTGGGTGAGGATCGCGTTGAGCTGGTCGACGAAGCCCTTCGCCGCCGCCGACTGGCCCTCGGCGTCACGGGTGACGGCGACGTCGGCGGTGCCGGTCGCGCTCGCGCCGAGGGTCACCGTCACCCCGGGGACCACGTCGGCGAAGACGTTCGTGGTCGAGGTCGCCGTGATCCCGCCGATCTCGATGCTGGCGTCGCGGCCCGCACGCACCGTGCTGCCACCGAGCAGGGCGGCGCCGCTGCTGTCGGTCAGCTCGAACTCCTGGGCCTCGCCGGTGACCGTCGACTCGACGAGCAGCCGGTACTGGTCGGTGCCGCCGGAGCTGCCGGTGCGCACCAGGGTGGCCCGGACGCCGGCGTCGGCGCCGTTGATCGCGGCCGCGAGCTCCTGCAGGGTGCCGTTCGCGGTGTCGATCTCGAGGTCGGCCTGGCCCGGCCGGCGCAGGAGCACGCTCGTCGACGCGCCGGTGACGACGTCGGTCTTGGCGTGGGCGTCGGCGAACGCGACCTGGTGGGTCAGCGCGGTGCGGCCGACGGTGACGGTGAAGCCGCCCGGGGTGGCGGCGGAGGTGGCGGACACGGACACGCCGGCGTTGCTGGAGGTGGCCTTGAGCGTGGACCAGGTGCCGGTCGTCGGCGTGGCCATCGCCTTCGCGGCGGTGGCGAGGGACTGCAGCGCGGTGTTGAGCTTCTGCAGGGCGGTGACCTTGCTCTGCTCGGTCGTCACCTGGGACTTCAGCTTGGTCTGCGACGCGGCCTCGAGGGTCATCAGCTGGTTGATGATCGTCGTGGTGTCGAGCCCGCTGGCGAGCCCGCCGATGCTGCTGGTGCCTGCCATCTCGTCCTCCAGGTGGTGCGGTGCAAATGCGAGCGTGCCGGTGGGCCGGTCGGCCCACCGGCACGCTCAGGGGCGCAATGCCGCGGGATCAGCCGCGGAGCAGCTGCAGCACGCCGTTGGGGGCCGAGTTGGCCTGGGCGAGCATGGCCGTGCCGGCCTGGGAGAGGATCTGCGAGCGGGTGAGGCTCATCATCTCCTGGGCCATGTCGGTGTCGCGGATCCGCGACTCGGAGGCCGACAGGTTCTCGATCGCGACGTTGACGTTGTTGATCGTGTGCTCGAACCGGTTCTGGACCGCACCGAGCTCGGCACGCTGGGTGGAGACCTCGGTGACGGCCGCCTGCAGCGTGTTGCTGTCGGTGATGTCGATCGCGGCCACCGCGGCACCCGCGGTGAAGTCGGCCAGCGCCGTGGCGGAGATGTCGATGGTGTCCGCGTTGTCGTAGCCGACCTGGAAGGTCTGCGCGGTGCCACCGAACAGAGCGACACCGTTGAACTTGGTGTTGTCCTTGATCCGGGTGATCTCGGTGTTGAGCGCGTCGAACTCCGCCTGCAGGGCCGCCTGCGACTCGGTGTTCTGGGTGCCGTTGTTGTACTGCACCGAGAGGTCGTTCATGCGCTGCAGCATGGAGTGGACCTCGGTGAGCGCGCCTTCAGCGGTCTGCGCGACCGAGACGCCGTCCTGCGCGTTGCGGACCGCGACCTTGAGACCGCCGACCTGCGAGCGCAGGCCCTCGGAGATGGCGAGACCGGCGGCGTCGTCGGCGGCCCGGTTGATCCGGAAGCCCGACGACAGCTTCTCCATCGACTTCGAGAGCTGGTTCTGCGTGACCGACAGGTTGCGGTACGAGTTGGTGGCCTCGATGTTCTGGTTGATGCGAAGACCCATGATATTTCCCTCCTGGAATCAGGTCATTTGCGGTTCTCGGGTGACCGTCCGTGGTCTCCCGTCGCGGTGGTGATCGGTACGCCGACCGCGAGCCTGAGAGGTTTTCTCAGCAGATTCGGGTGATTCAGCCGACCGCGTCGAGCGGGGTGACGACCCCGCGACGCGCACCGTCGGCGTGGCGGGCGGCGACGGCGGCGAAGTAGGACTCGCGCCGGCGCTGGGCCACCCCGCCCGACTTCCCGGTGCTCTGCACCAGGCTCGGCTCCAGCGCGTGGTTGAGCGCGTCGCGCAGCAGGGTGAGCGCCTCGGCGCGCATCTGCGAGATCCGCGAGTCGGTGACACCGAGCTCGGCGGCGATCTCGGCCATCGGCCGCTCGGCGAAGAAGTAGTCCTGCACGACGACGCGCAGCCGCTCGGGCAGCTCCTCGATCGCCTCGCGGAGGTAGGTCAGCCGCTCGGCGTGCTCGACGAGGTCCTCCGGCGAAGGCGCCCGGGTCGGGACCAGCTCCTCGATCGGGGTGGTCGCCGAGCCCTGCAGCGAGAGCACCTGGGCGCGGGAGACGTCGTCGTCGTTGGCGAGCACCTCGTCGGGGGAGATGCCGGCGGCCTGGGCGACCTCGGTGACGCTGGGGGTGCGCCCGAGCACGTTCGCGAGCCGGCTGCGGGTCTCGGCGAGGTCGCGGGCCCGGCGCCGCACCGACCGCGACGCCCAGTCGACCGACCGGAGCTCGTCGAGCAGTGCGCCGCGGATGCGGGTGGCGGCGTACCGGTCGAAGGGGACGCCGCGCTCGGCGTCGTACGCCCGGGCGGCGAGGACGAGGGCGGTGAGCCCGGCGGAGGTGAGGTCGTCGCGACTGACGTGCGACGGCACCCGGCCCATCGTCTCGCGGACGATGTGGCCGACCAGGGGCATGTGGGTGGTGATCAGCTCGTCCGTCTCGGCGGCGACGGTGCCCTCGTACTCGTTCACGTCCCCGAGATTGGTCGTTTGCGTCGGCGTGTCGCAGGGGAATCCCGCTCGACTGACCGCTCGGTCGGCCAATACGGGACCGAGGTCCCGGTTCCGGCTGGTCCCAAGGAGCGTGCCGGGTTGGGTACATGGGCTGAACTCCTCAGGTTCCCCTTCCCCCGAACGATGGGCCGGTCACGAACCCCGCACCTCGGGGGCTAGGGAGAGAACCGGAGAACATCGAGATGGACAGGCTGTCGCAGATCCTGTGGCGCGAGCGCGAGCTGCTCGAGGCCCTCGCCTACAAGCTCGAGGTGGAGCGCATGGTGCTCGCCTCCGGGCGCACCCGCTGGCTCGTCAACGCCACCCGCGACGTCGAGGCGGTCCTGGAGGACCTGCGTGCCACCGAGGTGCTGCGCGCCACCGCCGCGGACGAGGCCGCCGAGCGGCTCGGCCTCACGCCGAACCCCTCGCTCGGGGCGCTCGCCGACTCCGCTCCGGAGCCCTGGGGCGCCATCCTGACCGACCACCGCGACGCGATGATCGCGCTGGCCCGCGAGATCGCCGAGACCTCGGAGGACGCCAAGGGACTCATCACCGCGGGCTACCGCTCCGCGCGCGAGACCCTGCTCGCCCTGGGCGGTACGACGACCGCGAGCTACACCCCCTCGGGGGACGCCGTCCTGGAGCCCGCGCAGCCGCGCCTCGTGGACCGGAGCCTGTGATGGCCGGCTCCTTCGGGTCGATCACCTCGGCCCTGTCGGCGCTGCGCTACCAGCAGGTCGCCCTCGACGTCGCCGGCAGCAACATCTCCAACGCGAGCACCGACGGCTACGTGCGGCGCCGGGTGGTCGGCGAGACGGTCAGCGCGAACGTCCCGGCGATGTGGTCGCGCTCCGACAGCCACGGCGGCGGCGTCCAGGTCGGCGAGGTGCGCCGGATGGTCGACCCGCTGCTCGACACCCGGGTCCGTCGCGAGCACGCGACGCTCGCCTCGCTGCAGACCTCGCAGACCATCCTGTCCCGCGTCGAGGAGGGCATCGGCGAGCCCGGCGACAACGGCGTCTACGCCGCCATCCTGGACTTCCGCAACGCCTGGCAGGACCTCTCGACGAACCCCGGCGGGGACGCCGCGCGCCAGCAGGTGCTCGGTAGCGCCGAGACCCTCGCCCAGGCGATCCGGATCCAGGTGGGCAACGTGGCCGGCGAGGAGGCCGACCAGCGGGCCCACCTCAACAACGTCGTCGACGAGGTCAACACCGCCGCCGCCGGCATCGCCGAGCTCAACCACAGCATCCTCGTCACCGAGCAGAACGGCACCGACGCCGGCACCCTGCGCGACCAGCGCGACCAGCTCGCGCTGCGCCTGGCCGAGCTCGCCGGCGCGGTCACCACCGTCCGCGCCGACGGCCAGTTCGACGTCAGCGTCGGCGGCGAGGCGCTCGTCTCCGGCAAGGAGGCCGGCACCTTCGTGGTCGCCTCCGGCGTGACGCCGGCGGGCGACGCCGACGGTGCGCCGATCACCTTCCGCATCGACGCCAGCTGGGGGAGCACGGTGCTCCCCACGGGGGCCGCGGGCGCCGGAGGCGAGCTGGGGGCGGTCACCGACGTGCTCACGAGCGTGCTCCCGTCGTACCGGGCGGGGCTGGACGCGATCGCCGCCGACCTGGCGAGTGCGGTCAACACCCAGCACGCCCTCGGGTACGACGCCGCGGGCGCCGCGGGCGGGACGTTCTTCTCCTACGACCCGCTCGTCGGCGCGGCCAGCCTGCAGGTCGCCATCACCGACCCGGCGCTCGTCGCCGCGTCCTCGGTGACCGGAGGCGGCCGGGACGGCGCCAACGCCGACGCGCTGAGCCGCGCCGGGGACGCCGCCAACGCCTACCAGCGCCTGGTCAACGGCTTCGGCACCAAGGTCGCCTCGCTCGACCGGCAGGTCGCCAACCAGACCTCGCTCACCGGCTCCCTCGACGACGCGTGGGAGCAGCAGGCGGGGGTGAACCTCGACGAGGAGACGGTCAACATGGTCACCGCGCAGCGTTCCTACGAGGCGGCAGCCCGGCTGCTGACCACGCTCGACGAGGTGCTGGACACGCTCATCAACCGGACCGGGCTGGTGGGACGCTGATGGCCGTCGGACGTGTCACCCAGCGGATGATGACGCAGGGCTCGCTCGCGAACCTGCAGCTCAGCCTGGGCCGGCTGGCCCGGGTCCAGGAGCAGCTCTCCACCGGCCGGGTCATCAACCGGCCCTCCGACAACCCGACCGGGACCACCGCGTCGATGCGGCTGCGCAGCTCGCTGGCCGACCAGGCGCAGTACTCCCGCAACGCCCAGGACGGCATCGGCTGGCTCACCCAGGTCGACTCCGCCCTCGACGCGGCGACGACGTCGGTCAAGCGGGCCCGGGACCTCGCGCTGCAGGGCGCGAACGCGTCCGCGTCGGGCCAGGTCGCGCGCGACGCGCTCGCCACGGAGGTCGACGGGATCAAGGCCGAGCTGCTGTCCCGCGCGAACACCCGCTACCTCGACAGCCCGGTCTTCGGCGGGGTCACCGCCGGCGGCCAGGCGTACGACGCCACGGGCACCTACGTCGGCACCCTCGGCGACGTGAACCGCCGGGTCGCCGACGGAGTGCTCGTCAAGGTCGACGTGGACGGGCCGAGCGTGTTCGGCGACGGCGCCACCTCGGTCTTCGCCGAGCTCGACGCGCTCGCCACCGCCCTGCGGACGGGGAACCAGGCCGGGATCAGCGCCGCCATCAACACGCTCAACACCCGTGTCGACACGGTCACCAGCGCCCGGACCGCCGCCGGCACCCGCTACCAGCGCCTGGAGCAGGCCGACCAGACCGCCTCCGACGCCCGGCTCTCCCTCGACAACCAGCTGAGCTCGATCGAGAACGCCGACCTGGCCCAGACCACCGTGGAGCTGAAGCTCCAGGAGGTCGCCTACCAGGCCGCGCTGGGTGCGACGTCGCGGGTGATGCAGCCGAGCCTCCTCGACTTCCTGCGATGAGCGCCACTGCCACAATGACGGGCATGGACATCCCCGTCATCGAGCTCGCCCACCCGATGCCCGGCTTCCCCGACGACGGCCGGTTCGCGCTGGTCCGCCTGGACGAGGACGGCGTGCTGCTCGGCTTCCGCTCGCTCGACAGCGAGGACCTGCAGTTCGTGGTCGTCCCGCCGGCGCCGTTCTACCCCGACTACGCCCCCGAGATCGGCGACGACGTGGTCTCCGAGCTCGGCATCGAGCCCGCCGCCGCCGACGACGTCCTCGTGCTGCTCGTGGTCCGGGCGGGTGCCACCCTGGCCGACACCACGGTCAACCTGCGCGCCCCGCTGGTGGTCAACCCGGCCACCCGGAAGGCCAGCCAGGTGATCCTCGACGACGCGGACCTGCCACTCGCCGCCCCGTTGGTCGCCTGAGGCACTAGCCTGCTGTCGTGCTGGTTCTCTCCCGACGTGTCGGCGAAAGCGTCGTCATCGGCGACGGCTCGCCCGAGGCCGTGACCGTCACCGTGCTCGAGGTGCGCGGCGACGTCGTACGGATCGGCATCGACGCGCCCCGCTCCGTCGCGGTCCACCGCGCCGAGCTGCTCGCCGAGCTCGCCGGCGCCAACGCCGAGGCCGCCTCGCCGCCCGCCGACGCCGTCGCATCGCTCACCGAGGCGTTGCGCAGCCGGCCCTAGCGCCACCGGGTCCGCCCGAACGAGCGGCCCTCCCGGGACCTGGTCCCGACTCCCTTTACCCGCCTCATCCGCCTCCTGCCCGCGCCGATGGATCGCGCGGAAGGAGGGACGATGGACGACGACGCAGAGATCATCGCGGAGTTCCTCGTGGAGTCCCACGAGAACCTCGACCAGCTCGACCGCGACCTGGTCGAGCTCGAGCAGCAGCCCGACTCACGGGAGCGGCTCTCGAGCATCTTCCGCACGATCCACACGATCAAGGGCACCAGCGGGTTCCTGGCGTTCAACCGCCTCGAGCAGCTGACCCACGTGGGCGAGACGCTGCTCTCGCGGCTGCGCGACGGGGAGGCGGTGATGACCCCGGCGATCGCCGAGGCCCTGCTCTCCATGGTCGACACCGTCCGTGCCCTCCTCGACGCGATCGAGCGCACCAGCAGCGACAAGGACCCCGCGGTCGACGTCGCGCCGGTCGTCGCCGTCATCGAAGGCCTGCTGACCGGCGCCGGCGGAGCCGCGGAGGAGCCGGTCGTGTCCCCGGCGGTCTCCTCCGCGGTCCCGCCGGCCGAGCCCGCGCCCGACCCCGTGGCGGACCTCGTGGCGGACCCCGTGCCCGCGCCGGTCGCGGTGGTGCTCGCGCCGGAGCCCGCGCCGGAGCCCGAGGCCCCGCCGGAGACCCAGCCCGACGTCCGGGTGGAGTCCCGGGTCGAGTCCTCGGTCCGGGTCGACGTCGACCTGCTCGACGACCTCGTGGACCTGGTCGGCGAGCTCGTGCTCACCCGCAACCAGCTGCTCCAGCGCAGCCTCTCGTCCTCCGACATCGAGCTGGTGCGGGCCAGCCAGCGCCTCGACCTGGTCGCGAGCGAGCTGCAGGAGTCGGTGATGAAGACCCGCATGCAGCCCATCGGCCAGGTCTGGTCGAAGATGCCGCGAGTCGTGCGCGACCTCTCCCACCAGCTCGGCCGCGAGGTGGAGCTGGTCATGGACGGCCACGAGACCGAGCTGGACCGCAGCCTCCTCGAGGCGGTCAAGGACCCGCTGACCCACCTCGTGCGCAACTCCCTCGACCACGGCATCGAGCCGCCCGACGTACGGGCCGCGGCCGGCAAGCCCACCAAGGGCACGCTCAGCCTGCGCGCCTACCACGAGTCCGGCCAGGTGGTCGTCGAGATCGCCGACGACGGCAAGGGCATCGACCCCGAGCGGATCGCCGCCGTCGCCCTCGAGCGCGGCGTCGTCACCCGCGACCAGCTCGGCCGGATGGACGCCAAGGAGGTGCTCGGGCTCATCTTCCGCCCGGGCTTCTCCACCGCCGCCGCGGTCTCCAACATCTCCGGGCGCGGCGTCGGCATGGACGTCGTGCGCACCAACATCGAGCGGATCGGCGGCAGCGTCGACGTGGCCTCCGAGCCAGGCCGCGGTACGACGACGCGGGTCCGCATCCCGTTGACGCTCGCCATCATCCCGGCGCTCGTCGTCGGCGAGGGCGCCGAGCGCTACGCCATCCCGCAGGCCAACCTGGTCGAGCTGGTGCGCATCGAGGGCGAGGACCTGCAGCGCCAGGTGGAGGACCTGGCCGGGGCGCCGGTGCTGCGCCTGCGCGGCAAGCTGCTGCCGCTCGTCTCGCTCTCCGGGGTCCTGACCGGGCAGCACCCGGCGCCGGGGGAGCCGCTGACGGTCGTGGTCCTGCAGTCCGACGACGTGCGCTTCGGGCTGTGCGTCTCCACGGTCCACGACACCCAGGAGATCGTCGTCAAGCCGGTCGGCCGGCAGCTCAAGGGCCTGGCGGTCTACGCCGGCGCCACCATCATGGGGGACGGACGGGTCGCGCTGATCCTCGACGTCGCCGGCATCGCCGCGACCGCCGGGGTCGGCGCCGCGCAGCCGGAGACCACCGACCAGCGCACCGCCGTCACCGACGACCGCACCGCCCTGCTGGTGCTCGAGGTCGCCGACGGCCGCCGCGCGGCCCTCCCGCTCGCGGCGGTCGCCCGGCTCGAGGAGTTCGAGCGGGAGCGGATCGAGCGCAGCGGGACGGCCGAGGTCGTGCAGTACCGCGACGGGATCCTGCCGCTGGTCCGCCTCGCCAGCGCGATCGGCCTGCCCGACACCAGCGACCGCAGCGACCAGGTCAGCGTCGTCGTGCACGAGACCGGCGGCGACACCGGCGGGGCGGTCGGCATCGTCATCGACCGGGTCCTCGACGTGGTCGAGGTGGCGGTGAGCGCGAGCCAGGTCGGTCGTCGTACCGGCGTCACGGGCAGCGCCGTCGTCCAGGACCGGGTCACCGACCTGGTCGACCTGGAGGCCGTCGTGGCCCGCTCGGGGGTGTCGGCATGAGCACGTCGACCACGACCGCCGAGCAGTACTGCACCTTCTGGGTCGCCGACCTCTTCTTCGGCGTCTCCGTCGACGAGGTGCAGGAGGTGCTGCGGCACCAGCCGATGACGCCGGTCCCGCGTGCCGACGAGGCCGTGACCGGCCTGATCAACCTGCGCGGCCAGATCGTCACCGCCGTCGACCTGCGGGTCCGGCTCGGGCTGCCCGCCCGCGACCCGGAGCAGGTCCCCATGAACGTGATCGTCCGCAGCCGCGGCGAGGTGGTCAGCCTCCTCGTCGACGACATCGGAGACGTGATCGACCCCAGCCGGATGGGCGGCGTCGACGCCCAGCCGGCCCCCTCGAACATGCCCAGGGAGGTGCAGGACGTCGTCCGCGGGGTGCGCCCGCTGCCCGACACCATCCTGCTCGTCCTCGACGCAGACCGCGCGGTCGACGTAGCGACCGCGCCCGACAACCCCGGAGGAAACCCGTGACCGAGATCCTGGACGCGCCGGTGAACGGCACCGGTCCCGCCAAGCCCACGCGTGCCGCCCGGCCGCGTGCCGCGGCTGCTCCCGCGACCGAGACCAGCTCGGCCTCGTTCGCTCTCTCGATGCTCGAGAACAGCCCGACCAACATGATGTTCGCCGACCGCGAGCTCGTGATCCGCTACATGAACCCCGCGTCGCTGGAGACCCTGCGCCGCCTGGAGGAGCACCTGCCGGTCAAGGCCGACGACATCGTGGGCTCCAGCCTCGACATCTTCCACAAGAAGCCGTCGTACCAGCGCGGGATCCTCGCCGAGCAGGCGAACCTGCCGCGCCGCGCCAACATCCAGGTCGGCCCCGAGATCCTCGACCTGCTGGTCTCCCCGATCCGCGACGCCGAGGGCGCGTACGTCGGCGCGATGGCCACCTGGGAGGTCATCACCGAGAAGGTGCGGATGGAGGAGGAGGTAGCCCGGGTGACCTCGATGATGGAGAACAGCCCGACGAACATGATGTTCGCCGACCGCGACTTCGTCATCCGCTACATGAACCCGGCGTCCCTGGAGACCCTGCGCGGCCTCGAGGCCGCGCTGCCCGTCACCGCCGACCAGGTGGTCGGCTCCAGCCTCGACATCTTCCACAAGAGCCCGGCGTACCAGCGCGGGCTGCTGGCGACCGCCGAGCACCTCCCGCGCCGGGCCGACATCAAGGTCGGCGAGGAGACCCTGGACCTGCTGGTCAGCGCGATCACCGACGCGCAGGGCGAGTACATCGGCGCGATGGCGACCTGGGAGGTCATCACCGACCGGCTGCGCGCCGACCGCGAGCGCGCCGAGGCCGAGGCCGACACCACCGCGGTCAACAAGATCCTCGCGACGCTGTCGTCGGCGGCCGACGTCGACGAGGCCGTGCAGAGCGCGCTCGACACGGTCCGCGGCGAGTTCGGCTGGGCCTACGGCTCGTTCTGGCGGATCGACGAGGCCGACCGGCTGCTGAAGTTCGACCGCGAGTCCGGCGACGCCGGCCCGGAGTTCCGCCGGGTGACCCTGCAGGCGTCCTTCGCCGAGGGCGTCGGGCTCTCCGGCCGGGCCTGGGCGCAGCGCGACCTGTTCTTCACCCCGGACATCGGCGAGATGACCGACTGCGTGCGTGCCCCCGTCGCCCAGCAGGTCGGCGTGAAGTCGGGCGTCTGCTTCCCGGTCATCGTCGACGGGGAGGTCGTCGGCACGATGGACTTCTTCGCCACCGAGACCCTGCAGCCGAGCAACCGGCGGCTCGAGGCGCTGCGCAACGTCGGCCGGCTGGTGTCCCAGGCGATGACGCGGATCAACAAGGAGACCGCGGAGCGCGAGGCGGCCGCCGTCCTCGCCACCAAGGTCGAGCAGATCCTCGACGTCGTCTCCGCCGCCGCCGGCGGCGACCTCACCCGCACCCTCGACATCGAGGGCGAGGACGCCGTCGGCCGGGTCGCCTCCGGCCTGCGCACCCTGCTCGCCACCCTGCGCGAGTCGATGGGCAACATCGGCGGCACCGCCGAGTCGCTCGCCGCCGCCGCCGACCAGCTCACCTCGCTGGCCGAGGGCATGGGCGAGGGCGCCTCGACGACCTCCGACCGGGCGGCCTCCGCGTCGAGCGCGTCGGTCCAGGTCTCCGCCTCCATCCAGACCGTCGCCACGGCCGCCGAGGAGATGACCGCCTCCATCCGGGAGATCGCCAAGAACGCCACCGAGGCCGCGACCGTCGCCACCGACGCGGTCACCGTCGCCTCCGAGGCCCAGGGCACCGTCGCCTCCCTCGGCGAGTCGTCGGCCGAGATCGGCCAGGTCATCAAGGTGATCACCTCGATCGCCCAGCAGACCAACCTCCTCGCCCTCAACGCCACCATCGAGGCCGCCCGCGCCGGCGACGCCGGCAAGGGCTTCGCGGTCGTCGCCAACGAGGTCAAGGAGCTGGCCAAGGAGACGGCGAAGGCCACCGAGGAGATCGGCCAGAAGATCGAGGCCATCCAGAGCGACACCCAGGGCGCCGTCTCCGCCATCAGCCGGATCGCCGACGTCATCGCCAAGATCAACGACATCCAGTCCACGATCGCCTCCGCGGTGGAGGAGCAGACCGCCACCACCAACGAGATCGCCCGCTCGGTCACCGAGGCCGCCGCCGGCGCCAACGGCATCGCCGAGGACGTCACCCAGGTCGCCACCGCGGCCGCCGACACCCGCGAGGGCGCCCAGAACACCCTCACCTCCGCCACTGAGCTGACCGGCATGGCCGGGGAGCTGCGCGACCTCGTGGGGCGGTTCGCGCTCTGAGGGGTGGTGGGCAGGGTGGTGCAGGAATCCCCGGTTCACCGGGGATTCTTGCGCTTCTCGGGCTTTGCAACGCCCGAGAAGCACCAGCAAACCTCCGACCCTGTGACGCCTGGGGCGGATGGGGGCTCGCGCCTGGCCGGCTACGCGGCGGCGAGCTCCGTCGGTACGACGGATGGGCTCGCTGAGGATCCTTGGTGCAGGAATCCCCGGTTCACCGGGGATTCTTGCGCTTCTCGGGCTTTGCAAC
>CAZFEE010000001.1:2462947-2711731 GCA_964517395.1 uncultured Nocardioides sp.
CGGATGGGCTCGCTGAGGATCCTTGGTGCAGGAATCCCCGGTTCACCGGGGATTCCTGCGCTTCTCGGGCTTTGCAACCCCCGAGAAGCACCAACAAACCCCCGACTGCGTGACGCCTGAGGCGGATGATGCCTTCCGCCCCGCCCCACCCGGACGCAACGAACCCCCGTCCGTACGTCGGGCGGGGGTTCGAGCGTCCGGGCCGCGTCCCCGGTGCGGCCCGAGCGGAGGTCAGCTCACCTGGCGCGCGGGCAGCGGTACGGCGGTGTCGCCACCCCGGAGCCGTACGGCGAGCAGGGCGGCCTGGGTGCGGTGCTGGAGGCCGAGCCGGGCGAGCAGCCCGGTGACGTGGTTCTTGACGGTCTTCTCGGCGAGGTAGAGCTCCTCGGCGATCTGCCGGTTGGTCATGCCCTCGGCGATGAGGAAGAAGATCTTGCGCTGCTGGGGGGTGAGCTCGCAGATGACGTCGAGCGACTTGCGCTGCATCTCCATCTGCTCGACGACGCGGCTCGCGACGGTGGGGTCGATGAGGGAGTGGCCGCCGGCGACGAGCTTGATGCCGCTGAGCAGCGAGTTGCCCTCGATCCGCTTGAGCACGTAGCCGGAGGCGCCGGCGAGGATGGCCGCGGAGATGGCGTCGGGGTCGTCGTAGGTGGTGAGGATGAGGCCCTTGATGGTGGGGTCGACGGAGCGCATCTCGCGGCAGATGTCGACGCCGGTGCCGTCGGCGAGGTGGGCGTCGAGGATGGCGACGTCGGGCCGCAGCTCGAGGATCTCGCGCAGCGCGACGGTGGCGCTGCCTGACTCTCCGACCACCTCGATGGTGGGGTCGGTCTCGAGGAGGGCGGCCACGCCCCGACGGACGACTTCGTGGTCGTCGACGAGGTACACACGGATCGGGTTCTGCTCAGTCACCTACCGAGTGTCGGTGGTCCCGGATGTGAAAAGAGGTGGTTCGGGACAGGACCGGCCGGAGGATCGGGCGGCATGGCCCGTTCGGGCCAGGCGGGTCGGACCGTTCGGTGGATCAGTGGGCGCGCAGCTCGGCGAGCGCGGTGGAGATGTCGCGCTCGCTGCGGCGCAGCTCGGCGAGCAGGGCGACGATCTCACCGGTCGTGAGGTGACCGCCCTCGCCGGCCGGCTCGAGCCACTCGTCGGCCTCGGCGGCGGTGATCCGCCCTCCGACCTCGATGCGGTACGACGTGTCGTCGATCTCGAACTCGACGTCGGCGACGACGGCGCTGAAGTGCTCGTCGGCCACCGGGTCGTGGACCACGACGTGCTCACCGGGCTCGAGGCCACGCAGGAGACCCTGGTCGATGTGGCTGACCGCCAGCGAGCGGCTGCGCCGCGTGAACGGGCTGAGCGCCACCACGATCTGCTCCATGACGAGCCTCCCTGGATCCGGTGCCGGCACCGTGCCGACACAGAGTCAACCGCTGAGCGGCCGCGGTGTTATGCCCGGGGCCGTCCTCTCGCGCATAGTCACTTGGGACTAGTCAGACTGATGATTTCGGGTAGTATGCGTATACGCCGTCACTGCCGAGGGTAGTGACGCACCAGATGAAGTCACGTGGCCAAGCCCACCGCCACACCGCTCTCGTTTGTCGGGAGTAGTCAAGTGTCCATCGCCTTTGAAGTACCCACCATCCCGTCCAGCCACACGGTCAGCCGTCGTAGTCCGTCCTCTTCCGGGGGCGATCCGCTGTCGTTGGCACCGGAGGACCGCAAGGCCCGCACCTCCGACCTGCTGGACCGCGCGACCCGTGCCACCGGCGCGGAGCGTGACGCCCTCCTGGAGCAGGTCATCGTCATCAACATCCCGGTGGCGCGTTCGCTCGCGGCGCGCTACCGCAACCGGGGCCAGGCCCAGGAGGAGCTCGAGCAGGTCGCCTGCCTCGCGCTCACCCGCGCCGTCCAGGCCTTCGACCCGGAGCGGGGTGACGACCTGCTCGTCTTCGCGGTGCCGACCATCCTCGGTGAGCTGAAGCGGCACTTCCGCTCGGCGAGCTGGGCGGTCCGCCCGCCGCGTCGGGTGCAGGAGATCCGCCCCCGCCTCGCGGCGGCGGAGGAGGAGCTGGCCCAGCACCTCGGTCGCCCGCCGACGGCTGTCGAGCTCGCGTCCGAGGTCGACGCCCCGGTCGGCGAGGTCGAGGAGGCGCTGTCCTGCGGCGACCTCGCCCACGCCTCGTCGCTCGACGAGCCGGTGTCGGAGACGGGGAGCACGCTCGCGGAGCTGCTGCCCACCGCCGACGCGGGCTTCGAGCACAGCGAGGCCGTCGTCCTGCTCGGGCCGGCCTGCCGGCAGCTGAAGGAGCGCGACCGCAAGATCCTGCGGATGCGCTTCTACGAGCAGATGACGCAGCAGCAGATCGCCGACGAGCTCGGCGTGACGCAGGTGCAGGTGTCGCGGCTGCTGCAGCGCATCTTCACCGACCTGCGCCGTGCGGTCGCCGGCTCCGGCCAGAAGACCAGCGCGGCCTGACGAAGTGCCCCGCCGGGCGACCGGCGGGGGCCTGTGATCTGGCGGACCGCCCGAACCCACCCCCCGGGTGGTCCGCCGTCCACGGTCACGACGACGGTCCACCGATATGGCTCCGCTCGACACGCTCAGCGGATCGAGTCGGTGGACCGCCGTCGTGTGCCGGTCGGCTCCGCTCACGGGCGGAAGAGCACCTTCACCATGCCGTCGCGCTTCGCGCGGAAGTCGTCGTACGCCGCGGGGGCGTCCTCGAGCGGCAGGTGGTGGGTCGCGAAGGACTCCACCCCGAGGTGGTCGCGCGGCTCCATGAGCAGCGCCAGGATGTCGTCGCTCCACCGTCGTACGTTGGCCTGGCCCATCCGCAGCTGGACCTGCTTGTCGAACAGCTCCATGAGCGGCATCGGGTCCATCGCGCCGCCGTAGACCCCGACGACCGAGATGGTCCCGCCGCGCCGGACGGCGTCGATCGCCAGGTGGAGTGCGGCGAGCCGGTCCACCCCGGCCGAGCGCACCAGCGGCTCGGCGACCCGACCGGGCAGCAGCGAGACGACCTTGCCCATCGACTCCGCGACCGGCGAGCCGTGCGCCTCCATGCCGACGGCGTCGATCACGGCGTCCGCGCCCCGGCCGCGGGTGAGCAGCTGGACGTGGGTCAGGGTGTCGTCGTCGAGGGCGATCGCCTCCGCGCCGTACGACGCCGCGCGCTCGCGGCGCTCGGGAACCGGGTCGACCACCAGCACCCGCATGCCACGGTGCACGCAGATGCGGGCGCACATGTCGCCGATCGGTCCGGCGCCGAGAACCAGCACGGTGTCGTCGGCGCGCACGTCGGCGTACTCCACCGCCTGCCACGCGGTCGGCAGCACGTCGGAGAGGAAGACGAAGCGGTCGTCGGTCGGCCCCTCGGGCACCTTGATCGGCAGCGCGTCGCCGAAGGGCACCCGGAGGTACTCCGCCTGCGCGCCGGGCACCTGGCCGTAGAGCTTGCTGTAGCCGAAGAGGCTGGCCCCGGTGCCGTGCTCCCTGTTCTGGGTGGTCTCGCACTGGCTCTGCAGCCCGCGAGAGCACATCCAGCAGGTGCCGCAGCTGAGGTTGAACGGGACGACGACGCGGTCGCCCGGCCGCAGCGTCGTCACCTCGCGCCCGGCCTCCTCGACGATGCCGATCGGCTCGTGGCCGACGACATCGCCGGGCTCCATGAACGGGGCGAGCGGGTCGTAGAGGTGCAGGTCCGATCCGCACAGCCCGGTGGAGGTCACCCGGACGATCACGTCGTCCGGTCGCTGGATGGCGGGGTCGGGAACCTCCTCGACGGCCATCGAGCCCTTGCCCTGCCAGGTCACTGCCTTCATCGGTGGATCGGCCTCCTCGGGGCGTCAGTCCTTCTGGTCGGTCTTCTTCTTCCGCTTGCGGGGAGCGCGGTGGCTGCTGTCGCACCACGGCAGCCGCTCCGAGCGGTTGCAGCGGCACAGCGCCACCACGGCGTGCTCCACAGGGGTCGGCGTGCCGTCGATGCCGACGACCTCGTCGGCGCCGCGCACGAGCAGCGGACCGCCCGCGCACTCGGTGACGGTGACGCGTCGCCCGCTCATCCGGCGGCCCGGGTGGTCGGAGCCACGGCGGCATCGGTACGACGGTGCGGGCGACGCGAGCCGCGCCACCGCTCCAGCAGCACCTGGCCGGCCAGGCCGTCCAGGGTCAGGCAGGCCGCGGCGCCGAAGAGCACGTCGTCGAGCAGCTCCGGCTCGTCGGCCACCAGGGCGCCGCAGATCGTGCGGATCGCGAGCTGCTCGTGCACGGCGTCGGCGAGCACATGCTCCTCGTAGTAGTCCGCGACCTCCTCGGGCAGTCCCAGGCGCCGGGCGCCCTTCGCGATCCGGTCGCACGGCAGCGAGCTGGTCGCCTCGAAGGCGGCGAGGTGACCGAGCGCGGCGCCGCGCAGGCGGCGGTTGAGCGCGAAGAGCGACATCACGTTGACCGAGGCGAGGGTCTCCCCGCCGGCCTTCTCGGCGTACGTCGCCACGTCGTCCGGCATCTCCAGGGCCCGCAGGCCGCGGGCGAACAGCTCCTGGTGCAGCCGGTCGGGCCGCCCGGAGCCGTACTCGTCGTACTGGAGCTCCGCGAGGCCGACCTTCGCGGCGCCGTCGAGGCGCGGCAGCAGGAAGCTGTGCGGGTCGGACTCGCGCAGGTGGTGCACGGCGCGCTCGGCGAGGTAGCCGCGGAACTCCTCCTCGGTGGCGTGCCGCTCGAGGAAGCGGGTCGTCTCCGACGGGCCCTCGGACACCGTCATCCGGCGCAGGGCGTGGGTCACCCGCTCGACCGGGTCGTCGCCGAGGTGGCCCAGCTCGTCGCTGGGGTGGGCGTCGGCGAGCAGGGTGCGCAGGGCGTGCTCGAAGGTGCGCTCCAGGGCGGCCCGGCTGACGATGAGCAGCGGGTCCCACTCGGCGTCGGGGTCGACGCCGTCGAAGCCGCGGTAGTGGAGCTCGTAGAGGATCCACAGGGCGAGCTGGAAGTCCCGGTCGGTCAGCGGGTCGAGGTCGCTCACGGCGTGGGGGAGCCCGACGGGCTGCGGTCCGCTGGGCTCGGCGACGAGGGCGCGCACGACGCCCTCGCTGAGGGGCCCGCACGGTTGGGGGATCCGCATCGACGAAGCCTTCCTGATCAGGCCGCCCCGTGTTGTGCACAGGCAGGGCGGTTCGGGATAGTTGTCCCTGCAGCGGCCGGTCTGACCGGCCGCTCGGTTGGTTGCGGGGTACCCGAGGGCCCTCTCGGCACACGGGAGCCCCGGTGTGAGACGCACGGCACGGCGGTGGAGGACAGATGGAGCAGGTGGGTCCCCTGGACCTGGCCGACGGTCACCAGACCGGGCGGTTCGTCTACGACGTCAAGGCCGGCACGTGGGCGTGGGACGACGACGTCTACGCCCTGCACGGCTACCAGCCGGGTGAGGTGCAGATCACCACCGAGCTGGTGCTCAAGCACAAGCACGAGCAGGACCGGGACCGGGTCGAGGCGCGGCTGCGTGAGGCGATGGCCGACGGCGCGCCCTTCAACATCTACTACCGGATCCTGGTCGGCGGCGCCGTGAAGCGGGTCGTGCTGGTCGGCGAGGGCGAGCAGGACGCCGGCTCCCCGCCGGGCGCCCCGGTCGACCGCCTCGTCGGCTACTACCTCGACCTGACCCCGGAGATGGAGGCGGAGACCAGCGCCGCGGCCGACGCCGCCGTCGCCGCGTCCGCCGCCGCCCGGGACACCATCGAGCAGGCCAAGGGCATCCTCATGCTGGGCTACGGCCTCGACGCCGACGCCGCCTTCGCGATGCTCAAGTGGTGGTCGCGCAACCGCAACGTCAAGGTGCGCGAGGTCGCCGACCGGCTGATCCAGGTCGCCCGGGAGGGCCACGTCAGCCACCCCGGGCTACGCCGCCTGCTCGACAGCCTGCTCGACGACCTGACGTCGCGACGGATCGGCGAGGCCTGACCCGGGTACCACCCCGGCATGGCTGACGACAACGGATTCCCCGCCCAGCAGCAGACCCCGCCGGGACTGACCGGCGAGATGACCCCGGAGCCCGACCACGGCGAGCGGTCGTACGTCGGGCACGGCCGCCTGGAGGGTCAGGTGGCCCTCGTCACCGGGGCCGACTCCGGGATCGGCCGCGCCGTCGCGCTCGCCTATGCGCGCGAGGGCGCCGACGTGGCGTTCACCCACCTCCCCGAGGAGCAGCCCGACGCCGACGTCACGAGCGCGCTGGTGACCGACGCCGGACGCAGGGTGCTGCCGCTGGCGCTGGACCTGACCGAGCGCGCCGCGTGCGACGAGGCGGTGCGTCGTACCGCTGAGGAGCTGGGGGCGCTGGACGTCCTGGTCAACAACGCGGGCTACCAGATGGCGCGGGACCACGCCCTGGAGGACTTCAGCGACGACCGGATCGACCGGACGTTCAAGACCAACCTCTACGCCCTGATGTGGCTGACCCGCGCGGCCGTCCCGCACCTGCGCCGCCGGCCCGGCTGCGTCGTCAACAACACCTCCATCCAGGCCTACGAGCCGTCCACGACGCTGCTCGACTACGCCGCCACGAAGGCGGCCATCAACAACCTCACTGTCAACCTCGCCGCCTCGCTGGGTCCGGACGGGATCCGGGTCAACGCGGTCGCCCCGGGCCCGATCTGGACGCCCCTGCAGCCCGCCACCCAGGAGACGGAGAAGATCGAGCAGTTCGGCGGGGACACCCCGCTCGGACGGGCCGGACAGCCGGCCGAGGTGGCGCCGGCGTTCGTGTTCCTGGCCTCGCCCGCCGACGCGTCGTACGTCTCCGGGACGGTGCTCGGCGTCACCGGCGGCAAGCCGGTCTTCTAGGGCCGGATGGCCCCGGGCGGGCGGGGTACCGATCCGGCATGGCTAACGAACCCGACGAGAACGAAGGCCAGCTGTCCGAGGTCGCCAGTCGCAAGACCGCGGGCGAGGTGACGCCCGGCGACGCGGTCGCGGGACACCCCACGGACCGCGGCGTGCAGGAGGGCGCTGCCGGGCCCAACGCCCGCACCGGCAACGAGCCGATCGGATCCCAGCAGACCGACGAGGACTACGACGTGGCCGACCCGGACCCGGAGGCGATCGTCGACGAGGACGATGCCCCGGTGAACCCCGAGACCTCGGAGGAGGCCGACCAGGACCAGTACCCCCGCGTGCAGGACGTGGAGGAGGACCGCGCGTGAGGACCCCGCCGTCGCTGCGTGAGCGACCGCGTCCTCCGCAGCAGATCACCCGCAACCTCGCGGAGCTCCTGCAGGAGCTGCGGGTGATGCAGACCGGCGTGCAGATCCTCACCGGCTTCCTGCTGACGGTGCCGTTCACCGAACGGTTCCAGAGCCTCACCGACGCCCAGCAGCGGCTCTACCTGGGCATCCTGGTCGGTGCCGTGCTGACGACGCTCGTCATCGTGGCCCCGGTGTCCTACCACCGCCTGCTCTTCCGCCAGGGGGAGCGGGCGTGGCTGGTGAGCGCCGCCCACCTGTGCTGCCTCGCCGGCCTGGCCGGACTCGGCGTCGTCTCCGCCGCCGTCGTGTACCTCGTCTTCGACCTGGTGCTCGGCGGGCAGGCGGCCCCGATCGCCGCGGCGGCGGTCGCGCTGGCCTTCATCGCATTGTGGGCCGTGGTCCCCCTCACCCTGAGGGACCGCGAGTGAGATGAGGGCCTGGCGTACGACCGTCGTCGCGGTCGCCCTCGCGGCGGCCCTGCCGCTCGCCGGCTGCTCGATGGTCTCGCAGCCCGACGCGGCCGCGTGGGACCAGCAGGCGGAGCGTTCCCTCTCCGACGCGGCCAGCCAGGTCGACACCGCGCGGCTGGCGCTGGAGACCGCGCGCGAGGAGCGGACCTGGTCGTCGTACACGGTGGTGCTGGTGGCCCAGGCCGAGGAGGCCGTGGGCACCGCGCAGGACGACCTGTCCCGCCTCCAGGTCCCCCCGGCACGCACGCAGCGGGCCGAGGAGGTCGCGAGCCTGCTCGACGAGGCCGCCACCGCCGTCGAGGACGCCCGGGCCCACGCCGTCGCGGGCCGGTACGACGACGAGCGGCTGCGCACGCGGCTGAGCGACCTCGACCGGCGGCTCGAGAGCGAGGCCGGGCGGTGAAGCGCTACCTCGCCGTACTCCTCGGCGTGCTCACGGCCATCGGCGGCTTCGTCGACATCGGCGACCTGGTGACCAACGCCCAGGTGGGGGCCCGCTTCGGCCTCGGCCTGGTGTGGGTCGTGGTCCTCGGCGTCGTCGGCATCTGCGTGTTCGCGGAGATGTCCGGCCGGATCGCGGCGGTGAGCCACCGCGCGACCTTCGACCTCGTCCGCGAGCGGCTCGGGCCCCGGATGGGCCTGCTCAACCTGGTCGGCTCGATGCTGGTCACCCTGCTCACCTTCATCGCCGAGATCGGTGGCGTCGCCCTGGCGCTGCAGCTGGTCAGCTCGGTGAGCGAGGTGCTCATCGTGCCCTTCGTGGCGGTGGCGGTGTGGCTGGTGCTGTGGCGGGCGAAGTTCTCCTCGATCGAGAACGTGCTGGGCCTGATGGGGCTGGCGCTGATCGGCTTCGCCGTGGCGCTGTGGCAGCTCGGGCCAGACTGGGGCGAGCTGATGCGCACGCTGTCCCCGGCGGAGAAGCCGGCGCAGGAGAGCTGGACGACGTACGCCTACTTCGGGGTCGCGCTGTTCGGTGCGGCGATGACGCCGTACGAGGTGTTCTTCTTCTCCAGCGGCGGCGTCGAGGAGCGCTGGACCGAGAAGGACATCGGCGTGATGCGGGCCAACGTGCTCGTCGGCTTCCCGCTCGGCGGCCTGCTGTCGGTCGCCATCGCCGGCTGCGCGGCCGTGGTCTTCCTGCCGCAGGGCATCGCGGTGGAGACCCTCGGCCAGGTCGGCCTGCCGGTCGCCGTCGCCCTCGGGAAGGTCGGGCTCGCGGTCGTCGTCCTCGGCTTCTTCGCCGCGACCTTCGGCGCGGCGTGCGAGACCGGGCTGTCGGTGGGCTACAGCCTCGCGCAGTACGGCGGATTCCCGTGGGGCAAGTACGTCAAGGTCCGCGACGCCGCGGGCTTCCACGTCATCCTGCTCCTCGCGACGGTGCTCGCGGCCGGGGTGCTGGTCACCGGCGTCGACCCGATCATGGTCACCGAGATCTCGGTGGTCTTCTCCGCGGTGGCACTGCCGTTGACGTACTTCCCGATCCTGGTCGTCGCCAACGACCCCGACTACCTCGGCGAGCACGTCAACGGCCGGGTCGCGAACGTGCTCGGGATGGCCTACCTGGTCGTCATCCTGGTCGCCGCGCTGGCGGCGATCCCACTGATGGTCCTCACCTCGATGGGACAGGGCTGATGCCGGACACCTACGAACCGCCCCCGCACCGACAGCCGCGCTTCCACGCCTGGCCCGCGGCGGAGTACGACGCCGCGCTGCACCTGCTCGACCGCCAGGTCGTCGACGTGGACGGCCGCCAGGTCGCCAAGGTCGACGACCTCGAGCTGACCCTCGACGTCGACGGCCGGCTGGTCCCGACCGGTCTCCTCGTCGGCCTGCCGGCGCTGCTGCCGCGGCTGGGCCCACGCCTCGGCGGCCTGCTGGCGCGCACCCACGCCCGGGTGTACGACGCGCAGGCGCACCGCACGCGGCCCGACGTGATCGACCTCGCCGTGGTCGACGCGGTGAGCAGCGAGGTGCACCTCTCCGTCCCGCGGGCCGGGCTGCTGCGTCCGCGGGAGGACGGGGAGCCGGCGCCGGAGCGCTGGCGGCTCAACGACGTCCTCGGCCTGCCGGTCGCCGCCTCCCGGCAGACCGGGATCGCGTCGGGCAGCCGGGTGCTCGACGTACGCCTGGTGCCGGGGGAGGACGGCCGCGCGCCCGCGGCGGGCGCGCTCGTCGTCGGTCCGGGCCGGCCGGGCGCGCTCCTGGGCTACGACCGTCACGACCACCCGGGCCCGTGGCTGGTGGCGCACCTGGTGCGCTGGCTCCACCGGCACGCGTGTGTCGTCGAGCTGGGTCCCGCCGTCGACATCGACCGGGACGCCGGGGAGGTGCGGGTCGGCCGGGAGGCGTCTTGCCGGCCGCTCCTGGGGTAGCGGGAGGGGGAGACTCCCGCTCGCGAGAACAGAGAGGTGTGTGTCATGCCCGCGAAGAAGCACGGTCCCGGCATCAAGAACCCGGACGTCTACGAGGAGCTGCGCGACGAGGGCGCCAGCAAGGAGAAGGCGGCCCGGATCTCCAACGCGATGAAGTCCGAGGGTGCCTCCGAGGTCGGCCGTCGTGGCGGCAAGGCCGGCGACTACGAGGACTGGACGGTCGAGGACCTGCGCAAGCGGGCCGCCGAGATCGGCATCGACGGCCGCTCCTCCATGCGCAAGGGCGAGCTCATCGACGCCCTCCGCCACCACTAGCCCGACTGGGGATTTCCACCGTCGACTTGGGGTTTCCCACCCGCGAGTTGGCAGTTTCCGCCGTCGAGTTGTGACTTCTGCGCGCAGAAACCCCAAGTCACGGGTGGAAAACCCCAAGTCACGGGTGGAAAACCCCAACTCGACCTAGACCCAGCGAGAGAACCAGACCCGGTCCAGCCACTCCTTGTGGGTCAGCATCTGGTTGGTCCAGATCGGCCAGAACCAGGCGAAGTTGACCAGGGTCAAGATGACGAAGGCGCCGGCCACGATCACCCCGGTCGTACGACGAGGCGACGGCTCGCGCGAGGGCCCGATCAGGGTGCCGATCGCCAGGGTGAGCGCGATGATCGTGAACGGCAGGGTGGCGATGGCGTAGAAGATGAAGATCGGCCGGTCGTCGTAGCGGAACCACGGCAGCCAGGTGGACAGCGCGCCGAGCACGGCCAGGCCGTAGCGCCAGTCCCGGGCGCCGATCCACATCACGACGGCGAAGAGCAGCGCGACCACGCCGCCCCACCACAGCACGGGCGTGGGCAGCAGCAGCACCTGCTTGATGCAGGTGCTGCCGGCGGCCGCGTCGCAGCCGTCGGTGCCGGGCGGGATGTCGTTGGTGACCGCGACCCCGACGGGCCGGTTGATGAGCAGCCAGCTCGACGGCTTGGAGGCGTAGAAGTGCGTCGAGCAGTCGAGGAAGTGGCTGTGGAAGGTGTAGACGTCCTGGTGGTAGTAGTACAGCGAGCGCAGCGACTGCCACACCTCGCCGAGGCCGGTGGCGTCCTTCTCGGTCGCGGTCGGCCAGCGCTTGGACGTGTCGAGGTTGTCGGCGGCGTAGGAGTCGTCGTCGGTGCAGTGCCCCTGCCCGGTGTACTGCCGGTACTGGGTCGAGCTGAGGTGCTCCTCGTACTCGTTCGCGTGCGCCAGCCAGCCGCCCCAGGTGGCGATGTAGACCATGGCGGCGACGACGACGAGGTGGACGAAGGCGGGGATGCCGTCCGCGACCGCTCCCTTGACGACGGCCCACCGGATGCCGAGGCTGCGCCGGGCGCCCGCGCTCCAGAACCAGCACAGCACCCCGAAGACGCCCAGCACGGGCAGGGCCGTCCACTTGGTGCCGATCGCGAGCCCGAAGGCGACGCCGCCGGCCAGCAGCCACGGGCGGAACAGGATCCGCCCGCCCCAGCCGGTCAGGGTCCCGTCCTCGCGGGCCGCCGCGCGGCGGGCGAGGCGGGCGCGCAGCCACTGCCGGTCGGCGACGATGCAGTGCACCCCGCACAGCAGGAAGAGCCCGAGGAAGATGTCCAGCAGGGCCAGTCGCGAGAGCACGAAGTGCAGGCCGTCGAGCATGAGCAGGATGCCCGCGATGCACCCGAGCATGGTGGAGCCGGTCAGGCGTCGTACCAGCCGGCACAGGACGAGGACCATCAGCGCGCCCGCGACCGCGGAGGCGATCCGCCAGCCGAAGGGGTCCATGCCGAAGGCCTTCTCGCCGAGTGCGATCAGCCACTTGCCGACGTCGGGGTGGACGGCGAGCGAGGGCTCGCCGTTCCAGACGTTCTGGGTGTGCCCGGCGAGGATGTCGGCGTTGATGTCGGTCTTGGTGTTGCCGTCGGCGTCGGAGAGGTACTCCTGGATGTAGCCGTTGTTGAGCAGCGACCAGGCGTCCTTGGCGTAGTACGTCTCGTCGAAGGCGAACCGGTTCGGGTTGCCGAGGCCGACCAGGCGCAGGGCGAACGCGAGCAGGGTGACCCCGATCGGGGCGAGCCAGCCGACCAGCCGCTCCCGGGCGCCGAGCCGGCGCAGCGGGCCGAGCGCCCGGTCGATCGCGTGCGGCACGCGCCGCCCGGTGGCCGTGGTCGACAGCGTCGTCAGGCTGCGCGGGCCCGCTGTGGCACGGGTCTCCTCGTCGACGGCGGTCACGGGTCGGAAGCCTACGCGGAGGGCGTGCGAGGATCGTCGTCGTGACTGGAGTCCTCGTGCTCGCGGGTACGCCGATCGGGCAGGTCGGCGACGCGCCGCCCCGCCTCGCCGAGGAGCTGGCCGCCGCCGACGTCGTGGCCGCGGAGGACACCCGCCGGCTGCGGCGGCTGACCACCGACCTCGGCATCGAGCTGCGGGGCCGGGTGGTGTCGTACTTCGAGGGCAACGAGTCCGCCCGCACGCCGGCGCTCGTCGAGGCGCTGACCGGCGGGGAGCGGGTGGTGCTCGTGACCGACGCCGGCATGCCCAGCGTGTCCGACCCGGGCTACCGGCTGGTGGCGGCCGCGGTCGAGGCGGGGGTGCGCGTCACCGCCGTACCCGGGCCCTCGGCGGTGCTCACCGCCCTCGCCGTCTCCGGCCTGCCCGTCGACCGGTTCTGCTTCGAGGGCTTCCTGCCGCGTAAGGCGGGCGAGCGCGCGCGGCGGCTCGCCGACCTGGGCGCCGAGCAGCGCACGATGGTCTTCTTCGAGGCCCCGCACCGCACCGAGGCCGCCCTGACGGCGATGCGCGACGCCTTCGGCGCCGAGCGGGTGGCGGTGGTGTGCCGGGAGCTGACCAAGACCCACGAGGAGGTACGACGCGGCCCGCTCGCCGAGCTCGTCGACTGGGCCGCGGAGGGCATCCGGGGCGAGGTCACCCTCGTCGTCGCCGGTGCCGACCCGTCGGCCGCCGTGGCCAGCGACCCCGCCAGCCTCCGGGCGGCCGTGGCCGGGCTGGAGGAGTCCGGCATGCGGCGCAAGGACGCGATCGCCGCGGTCGCCGTCCAGGCCGGGATCCCCAAGCGAGACGTCTACCAGGTGGTGCACATCGATGACTGAGACCACGAGCGGCCGGATCTCGACGGTCGCCCGCGACGGGCTGACGTTCGACGTCCTCGACGAGGGCCCCGCCGACGGCGAGCTCGTCGTGCTGCTGCACGGCTTCCCCGAGCGGGCCACGTCGTGGCGGCACGTCGCGCCGCTGCTGCACGCCCAGGGCTACCGGACCCTGGCGATGGACCAGCGCGGCTACGCCCGCGGCGCCCGTCCGCGCCGCCGGCGCGACTACCGCGTGCGGGAGCTGGTCGGCGACGTGCTCGCCCTGGTGGACGCGGCCGCGGGGCCGACCCGCAGCGTGCACGTGGTGGGCCACGACTGGGGCGCGATCGTCGCCTGGGGCCTCGCCCAGGAGCACCCCGACCGGGTGCGCACCCTGACCGCCGTCTCCGTGCCGCACCCGATGGCCTTCCTGAAGGCGATGACGCGCTCGGCCCAGGCCCTGAAGTCCTGGTACATGCTCGCCTTCCAGGTGCCGCGCCTGCCCGAGCTCGTCATCGGCCGGATCGGCCAGGCCTCGGACAGCCAGCTCGAGGCGTCCGGGATGACCCGCGAGGACGTCGAGCGGGTGCGCCGCGAGATCGTCGACGACGGCGCCCTGCCCGGTGCCCTCGGCTGGTACCGCGCCCTGCCCCTCAACGACCCGCGCGACCTGCGCCGCACGGTCACCGTGCCGACGACCCTGGTCTGGAGCGACGGCGACGTCGCGGTGGGCCGCTGGAGCGCGGAGCACAGCGGCGACTGGGTCGACGCGCCGTACCGGCTGGTCGTCCTGGAGGGCGTCTCGCACTGGATCCCCACCCAGGCGCCGCAGGCGCTGGCGGAGGCGATCCTCGACCGGGTCGGCTCGGCATGAGCGAGGAGCGCCCGCCCGCGCCCGAGCCGCTGCCGCACCCGGTCGTCGACAACCACTGCCACCTCGACATCGGGCGCGGCGCCGAGCCGTGGGCGGCGCAGGAGGCGATCGACGCGGCGGCCGCGGTCGGCGTACGACGCATCGTGCAGATCGGCTGCGACCTGCCCGGCGCCCGGTGGGCGGTCGCCGCCGCCGAGCAGTACGACGCACTGGTCGCCGGGGTGGCGCTGCACCCCAACGAGGCGCCGCGGATCCTCGCCGAGGGCGGCCGTGCGGCGCTCGAGGCCGCCTGGGAGGAGATCGAGGAGCTCGCGGGCGCGCACGCCGGGGTGCGGGCGGTGGGGGAGACCGGCCTGGACGCCTTCCGCACCGGCGAGGAGGGCCGGGCCGTGCAGGTCGAGTCCTTCGCCCGGCACATCGACCTGGCCAAGCGGCTGGACAAGACGCTGGTCATCCACGACCGCGACACCCACGAGGAGGTGCTCGCGGTGCTCGACGCCGAGGGGGCGCCGCCGCGCTGGGTGATGCACTGCTTCTCCGGGGACGCGGGCTTCGCCCGGGCGTGCCTGGACCGCGGGGCCTACCTCTCCTTCGCCGGCACCGTCACGTTCAAGAACGCCGAGCCGCTGCGGGAGGCGCTGCGGGTCGCGCCCCGCGACCGGGTGCTGGTGGAGACCGACGCGCCGTACCTCACGCCCAGTCCCCACCGGGGGCGCACCAACGCGTCGTACCTCGTCCCGGTGACGGTGCGGGCCATGGCGGCCGAGCGCGGCGAGGACCTCGGCGAGCTGTGTGCCGCGATCGAGGCGAACACCGACCGCGCCTTCGGCGGCCGCTGGTGAGTGCTTGCTGGAGCAAGCACCTGGCTGTGACGCAAGGGACGCATGTGACCTCGATCGGGTGAGCCCGCTCACGCTCTCAGGCGGGGAACGGCGTCGCGGGTTTGCAATCGAGCGCTCGCTCTTGTTCTGGTAGAGGACATCGGCCGGGATCGGAAGCACCATCACGGCCAGTCCTCACGGGGTCTGAGGCTGCGGGCGACACGCGCGCGGGCTGGGGCCGGACTGGTCGCCCGAGGCCCGGGGAGTACGACGTTCGGAGCATCGTGCCGCTTGCGCACCCTCACCCCTCGCAGTCCCTCCGGGGAGCCGTCCAGAAGCTGACCCGCAGCCGGGTCGCCCTCGTCGCCACGATCATCGGGGTCCTCCTCGCGGTCTCCGCGGTGACCTTCGGCTACTCCTCCCTCACCACCGAGGTCACCCTCGCGGTCGACGGCAAGGAGCGCACGGTCAGCACGATGGGCGACACCGTCCAGGACGTGCTCGACGCCGAGGGGATCACGGTGTCGGAGCGTGACGTGGTCCAGCCGGGCCCCGCCGAGCACGTCGAGAGCGGCGACCGGATCTCGGTGCGCTACAGCCGCCCGATCGAGCTGACCGTCGACGGCGAGAAGAGCACCCACTGGGTGACCGCCACCGACGTCGACGGCGCGCTCGACCAGATCGGCGTGCTGTACGCCGACAGCCGGCTCTCCACCAGCCGCAGCATGGACATCGACCGCGGCGGCGCCGCGATCGAGGTCATCACACCCAAGACGCTGACGGTCAGCCTCGCCGGGAAGAAGGCCGTCAAGCGGACCGTCCCCGCCCTGACCGTGCAGGACGCGCTCGCCCAGCTCGGCGTCGAGGTCGACAGCCTCGACAAGGTGCGCCCCGCGCGCACCGCCGCCGTCGAGGACGGCGACAAGATCGTCTTCACCGACATCGAGCACCGCAAGAAGTCGGTGGAGGACGAGGTCGTGCGCGCTCCCGTCAAGCGGGTCGAGGACGACTCGATGTACGAGGGTGAGACCAAGGTCGTCACCGAGGGCCGCGACGGCACCCGCGACGTCACCTACCGCGTGATCGTGCGCAACGGCGACGTCGTACGCCGCGTGGTGCTCACCCAGGACGTCACGAAGGCGCCGCGCGCCGAGGTCGTCCACGTCGGCACCAAGACCGTGGCCGCGAACTTCGCCGGCGGCAACTCCGTGTGGGACCGCCTCGCCCAGTGCGAGTCCGGCGGCAACTGGGCCATCAACACCGGCAACGGCTACTACGGCGGCCTGCAGTTCAACGCCGGCACGTGGCGTGCCTACGGCGGCACCGGCCTCCCGCACCAGGCCTCCCGCGAGACCCAGATCGCGATCGCGACCAAGGTCCGCGACGCCTCCGGCGGCTACGGCGCCTGGCCGGGCTGCGCCGCCTCGCTCGGCCTGCCGCGCTGACCCCCCGGGCCGCCACTAGGCTGGGTGGCGTGCCTGAGACGTCTGCCGTGCGGCTGTTGGGTCCCGCAGAGGTCCGGGCCCTGGCAGCGCGCCTGGACCTGCGGCCTACGAAGCAGCGCGGGCAGAACTTCGTCATCGACGCCAACACGGTGCGCCGGATCGTCCGCGAGTCCGGCGTCACCGACGGCGAGACCGTGCTCGAGGTCGGCCCCGGGCTGGGCTCGCTGACCCTCGCGCTGCTCGAGGCCGGCACCACCGTCACCGCGATCGAGGTGGACCCGCTGCTCGCCGGCGAGCTGCCGGCGACCATCGCGGCGCACGCCCCCGGTGCCGTCGACCGCTTCCAGGTCGTCCTCGCCGACGCGCTGAGCGTCCCCGAGGTCCCCGGGCCACCGCCGACCTCGCTCGTGGCGAACCTGCCCTACAACATCTCGGTCCCCGTCCTGCTCCACCTGATGGCGCTGCTGCCCTCGCTGGAGCACGGCCTGGTCATGGTGCAGGCCGAGGTCGCCGACCGCCTGGCCGCACCGCCGGGGTCGAAGACCTACGGCGTGCCGTCGGCGAAGGCGGCGTGGTTCGCCGACGTACGACGGGCGGGCGCCATCGGGCGCAACGTGTTCTGGCCCGCGCCCAACGTCGACTCCGGCCTGGTCGCCTGGACCCACCACGCCCCACCCACCGACCGGGTCACCCGGGCCCAGGTGTTCGCGGTCATCGACGCGTCCTTCGCCCAGCGGCGCAAGGCACTGCGCGGCGCCCTGCGTACCCTCGCCGGGAGCGCGGAGCAGGCCGAGAGCGCGCTGCGGGCCGCCGGCATCGACCCGCTCACCCGCGGCGAGGCGCTCGGCATCGACGAGTTCGTGGCGCTGACCATCGCCCTGCAGGACGGTGCCGCATGAGCGAGGCCCTCGTCGAGCCGGTCCCGCGGGTCACCGTCCGCGCGCCCGCCAAGGTCAACCTGCACCTCGGCGTCGGGCGCCCCCGCCCCGACGGGATGCACCCGCTCGCCACCGTCTACCAGGCCGTCGGGCTCTACGACGACGTCACCGTCACCGACGCCCCGTCCTGGTCGGTGGGCCTGACCTCGCCGATCGACGGCGTCCCGCTCGACGGCACGAACATCGCCGTGCGTGCCGGGAGGGCCCTGGTCGCCCACCACGGGCTCGACCTCGCCGCGCGGATCACCATCGCCAAGGGCATCCCCGTCATGGGCGGGATGGCCGGCGGGTCCGCGGACGCCGCGGCGACCCTGCTCGCCCTCGACCGCCTGTGGGACCTGCAGACCAGCGACGAGGACCTGCTGCGGATCGCGGGCGAGCTCGGCAGCGACGTCCCGTTCGCCCTGCTCGGCGGCACCGCGCTCGGCACCGGCCGGGGCGAGGTCGTCACCCCGCTCGAGGACCGCTCGTCGGTCTGGTGGGTCGTCGTGCTCTCCGACGAGGGACTCTCGACACCCGCGGTCTACCGGCACTTCGACCAGCTCGCACCCGACGCGGAGCCCGAGCCCGCCGTACCGGACGCGTTGGTCGCGGCCCTCGCCGAGGGCTACACCGACGAGGTCGGCGCGCTGCTCCACAACGACCTGTGGCCCGCGGCCCGCGACCTGCGCCCCGACCTCGTGGACACCGAGGAGCAGCTGCGCATCATCGGCGCCGACGGCGTGCTGCTGTCCGGCTCGGGCCCGACCCTGCTGATGCTGCACGAGGACGTCGAGGAGGCGCGGAGCGCGGTGGCGGACCTGACCGAGCGCGGCCTCCGGTGCACCATCGCACCCGGACCGGTCGCCGGAGCGCACGTGGTGACCTATGCCTGAGCCCGGTGCGGGACGCAGCCTGCTCAACCTGGAGCGGGTCTCGAAGTCCTACGGCATCCGCCCCCTGCTCACCGACGTCTCCCTCGGCGTCGCCGCGGGAGAGCGGATCGGGATCGTCGGGCGCAACGGCGACGGCAAGACCACGCTGCTGCGGATCATGACCGGCGAGGAGGAGCCCGACGAGGGCCGGGTCTCGCGCCAGCGCGGCCTCCTGGTCGGCGTCCTCGCCCAGCGCGACGACTTCGAGGACAGCCACACCGTGCGCGAGGTCGTGCTGCAGGGCATGGCCGACCACGAGTGGGCCGCGGACGCGCGGCTGCGCGAGATCGTCGACGTCCTCCTCGCCGGGGTCGACCTCGACCGGGCCGTCGCCGGCCTCTCCGGCGGCGAGCGCCGTCGCTGCGCCCTCGCCGGCCTGCTGCTCGGCGAGCACGACCTCGTCATCCTCGACGAGCCCACCAACCACCTCGACGTCGAGGCCGTCGCCTGGCTGGCCGCGCACCTCGCCGCCCGGCCCTCCGCCCTCGTCGTCGTCACCCACGACCGGTGGTTCCTCGACGCCGTGTGCCAGCAGACCTGGGAGGTGCACGACGGCGTCGTGGACAGCTACGAGGGCGGGTACGCCGCCTTCGTGCTCGCCAAGGCCGAGCGCACCCGCCAGGCCGCCGCCTCCGAGGCGCGCCGCCAGAACCTGGTCCGCAAGGAGCTCGCCTGGCTGCGTCGCGGCGCTCCCGCCCGGACCTCGAAGCCGAAGTTCCGCATCGACGCCGCCAACGCCCTCATCGAGGACGTGCCGCTCCCGCGGGACCGCCTGGAGCTGCAGCGTTTCGCCGCCCAGCGGCTCGGCAAGGACGTGATCGACGTCGAGGACGTCGACTTCGCCCGGGGCACCCGCTCCCTGCTCTCGCACGCCACCTGGCGGCTCGGGCCCGGCGACCGGGTCGGCCTCGTCGGCGTCAACGGCGCCGGGAAGACCTCCGTCCTGTCCCTGCTCGCCGGTGACGCCGCCCCCCAGGTCGGCCGGGTCCGCCACGGCCGGACGGTCGCCCTCCAGCACCTCTCCCAGGACGTCTCCTTCGACGACCCCGAGGCCCGCGTGCTCGACACGGTCGAGGGCATCCGCCGGGTCACCAGGACGGCCGACGGCGAGATCTCCGCGACCTCGATGCTGGAGCGCTTCGGGTTCACCGGCGACAAGCTCACCGCCCGGCTCGGCGACCTCTCCGGCGGCGAGCGCCGCCGCTTCCAGCTGCTGCGCCTGCTGCTCACCGAACCGAACGTGCTGCTCCTCGACGAGCCCACCAACGACCTCGACATCGAGACCCTCAACGTCCTCGAGGACTTCCTCGACGGCTGGCCCGGCACCCTCGTCGTGGTCTCCCACGACCGGTACTTCCTCGAGCGCGTCACCGACTCCGTGTGGGCGCTCCTCGGCGACGGCCAGATCGTGATGCTGCCGCGCGGGGTGGACGAGTACCTCGAGCGCCGCCGTGCCGCGCTCCGGGCCGACGCCGCGAGCCCGGCGTCGTCGACCGCGTCGGCCGGGTCGACTGGACCCGCGCCGGTCGCGCCACCCAAGGCGAAGGCGGGCTCGGCGGAGGAGCGGGCGGCCCGCAAGACGGTGGCCCGCCTCGACAAGGTCCTCGAGCGGCTCTCCACGCAGGAGGCCGAGCTGACCGCGGCACTGACCGAGCACGCCACCGACCCGGCGCGGCTCACCGCGATCGCGGCCGACCTCACCGCGCTGCAGGAGGAGAAGGAGGCCGCCGAGCTGGAGTGGCTGGAGGCCGCCGAGATCCTCGGCTGACCCCGGCCGGCGCCGGCTCGCCGCGCGCGTCGGTGGCGCGTCGGTGGCTGTCGCCCCGTCGTCAGCCGGCGAACGGGACCAGCAGCCGGCGCAGCAGGTCGGCCAGCTCCTTCTGGTCCTTCGGCGACAGCCCGGTGAGCAGGTCCCGCTCGGCGTCGAGCAGCGCGGCGAACGCGCCGTCGACGGCGTCCTTGCCGTCCGGGGTCAGCCGGACGAGTACCCCGCGCCGGTCGGAGGGGTCGGGGTGCCGCTCGACCAGGCCGCGGGTGGTCAGCCGGTCCACCCGGTTGGTCATGGTGCCGCTGGTCACGAGGGTCTCGCGCAGGAGCCGGCCGGGGGAGAGCTCGTACGGCTCGCCCGCGCGGCGCAGCGCCGCCAGCACGTCGAACTCCCACGACTCGATCTCGTGCGCGGTGAAGGCCTGCCGGCGGGCGCGGTCGACGTGATGGGCGAGCCGGGCGATCCGGCTGAAGACGGCGACGGGGCCGAGGTCGAGGTCGCTGCGCTCGCGCGCCCACGCCTCGACCAGCTCGTCCACCTCGTCCCGCATGGCCGCATCGTATCGGACCGGTCGAGAATCTTGATATCAAGATAAATTGGGCGTAGGGTCGGCCCGTGACCCAGCGCACGACGGTCCTCGACCGGATCTCCCTGACCAGCCTCGTCTGGGGCGACGTCGACGACCGGGCGCGGCCGCTCGCGGTGCTGCTGCACGGGTTCCCGGACACCGCCCACACCTGGCGGCACCTCGGGCCGGCGCTCGCGGCCGAGGGCTACCGGGTGGTGGCGCCGTTCACGCGCGGGTACGCGCCGAGCGGTCTCCCGGACGACGGCAGCTACCACGTGCCCGCGCTGATGGACGACGCGCTCGCCCTCCACCGTGCCTACGACGGCGACGACCGCGCCGTGCTCGTCGGCCACGACTGGGGCGCGATCACCGCGAACGGCATCGCCGCCTCGGAGGCGAACCCGTTCGGGCCGATCGTGTCCCTCGCGGTGCCGCCGTTCTCGGCCATGAACCCGCGCCGCGACGACGTGACCCGCTGGCTGCGGATCCTGCCGCGGCAGGCCGGACTGAGCTGGTACACCCTCTTCAACCAGCTCCCCGTCCTGCCCGAGCGCGCCTTCGACCGCCTGGTGACGCACTTGTGGCGCCGCTGGTCCCCGTCGTACGACGCGCGCGCGGACCTCGCCCACCTGGCCCGAGCGCTGCCCGACGACGCCCGCCGCTCGGCGGCGCTCGGGTACTACCGGGCGCAGCCCCGCACGTGGCGGCTGCCCGAGCGCTACCGGCCGCTGGCGCGCGACTGGGTCGGTGCGCCTCGGGTGCCGATCCTGTTCCTGCAGGGCGCCGACGACGGCTGCCTCGACGCGCGCTGGGCGGCCCGGGCGCACGGCCACCTGCCCGACGGCAGCCGGGTCGCCGTCGTGGAGGGGGCCGGTCACTTCCTCCAGCTCGAACGTCCCGACGAGGTCAACGCCCGGATCCTCGAGCACCTCCGTGAGCGATCGGCGGCTCGCTCGTGAACGCGTCCTGGGACCCGGGGCGCTACCTCGTCTTCGCCGGGGAGCGGGGGCGCCCCTTCGTCGACCTGGTCGCGCGCATCGACGCCTCCGACCCGCGGGTCGTGGTCGATCTCGGTTGTGGTCCGGGCAATCTCACCTCCCTCCTCGCCGACCGCTGGCCGGGTGCCGCGGTCACCGGTGTCGATGCCAGTGCGGACATGGTGCGCGCAGCCTCCGACACCATCCCCGCCGAACGCGTCGTCTTCCACAGGGCCGACCTGCGCGACTGGCTCCGGGAGGCGCCCGTGGGCTCGGTCGACGTGCTGGTCTCCAACGCGACGCTGCAGTGGCTGCCCGAGCACCTGGACCTGCTTCCGGCGCTCGTCGACGCGCTCGCCCCGGGCGGCTGGCTCGCCTTCCAGGTGCCCGGCAACCACGACGAGCCGAGCCACACCATCCGGGCGGAGCTGGCCGCACGCGAGCCGTACGCCGCACACACCGCCACGGCCGCGCACGTCGGCGCGCACGACGCGGCGACGTACCTGCGGGCCCTGCAGCGGCTGGGCTGCACGGTCGACGCGTGGGAGACGACGTACCTGCACGTCCTGCAGGGACCGGACCCGGTCTTCACCTGGGTCTCCGGCACGGGTGCGCGCCCCACGCTCCAGGCGCTGCCCGCGGACCTCCGGCCGCGTTTCGAGGAGGAGTTCAAGGCGCGGTTGCGGGAGGCCTACCCCGACGAGGGGTACGGCGTGGTGCTGCCGTTCCGCCGGATCTTCGTCGTCGCCCGGAGGCCCGGATGAGGATCCACCACGTGCAGGTCGCCTGCCCGGCGGGCGGTGAGGACGGCGCCCGGGCGTTCTACGGCGCGGGGCTGGGTCTGCGGGAGGTGCCGAAGCCGCCGGAGCTGGCGGCGCGCGGCGGCTGCTGGTTGCGGGGGTACGACGACGCGGGTGCGGTCACGGCCGAGATCCACGTGGGGGTGGAGGAGCCCTTCGCGCCCGCGCGCAAGGCCCACCCCGCGCTGCTGCTCGCCTCGGTCGCGGAGCTGCACGAGGTCGCCGAGCGGCTGGCGGCGGGCGGCTTCGAGGTCGACTGGCGGGAGCGGACCACCTTCGCGGGCCACGAGCGCTGTCACGCCTTCGACGCGGCGGGCAACCGGGTCGAGCTGCTCGCGGCGACGGCGTAGCCGGGATCACCTTGCCGAGCGTTGTTACCCGCGAGTAATGTCCTCGCCATGACCCAGGTGCACAACCTCTGGAAGACCACCACCGGCCTGCCCGTCGTGGGCGGCACGATCGGCAAGCGGGTCTTCTCGCTGGCGTTCGCGCAGAAGGCGCCGTACTTCGCCACGATCCACCCGCGGGTGACCGACCTGCGGCCCAACTACGCCGAGGTGGTCATCCCCAAGCGGCGCAGCGTGCAGAACCACATCGGCACCGTGCACGCCATCGCGCTGTGCAACGGCCTGGAGATGGCGATGGGCGGTCTCGCCGAGGTCACCATCCCGAAGAACAAGCGCTGGATCCCCAAGGGGATGACGGTCAACTACACCGCGAAGGCGACCGGCGACGTCACCTGCACCGCCGAGACCGACCAGGAGCAGTGGGACACCGCCGAGGGCGACCTGCCGGTCCGGGTCAAGGGCGCGCTCGCCGACGGGACCGTCGTCATCGAGGGCACGATCAACCTGTGGGTCACCAGCAAGAGGTGACCCGCTGAGCACGCAGGAGCGGGCGGGGCCGTCGGCCCCGCCCGCTCCCGTGTTCCGTACGGCGGTCAGCGCAGGCTGACCACGCGGACCGGCGACACCCCCTTCAGGTACGACGGACCGGCCGCCAGCACGGTGCGGATCCGCAGCGTGGCGACCGAGCGCGAGCTCGTCACCGCGACGGTCGTGGCGCCCGTGCCGTTCTTCAGCGCGACCTTGGCGACGGTCCGGAACCCGCCGCTGCCGACGGCCACCTGCACCAGGGCGGTGCCGGTGATCGGCGTACCGGCACGGGCTCCGCTGGTGCGGATCGTGACCGGCAGCCGGGACCCGCGCACGGCGGTGCTCGCCGACGTGGCCCGGATCGCGATCGGCGCGCGCACCACGGTGTAGACCGTGCTGATCGGGCCGCCCTCGGCGAGCTCGTCGGTGCCGCCGAAGGTCGCCGTCACCCGGTGCTTGCCGACCGCGAGGGTGGCGGGCAGGGCCACCGAGACCGTGCCCGAGGCCGGGAGGACGTGCTCCGTCGTCGTGCCGTCGACCGTCACCGCGACCGTGCCGCCGGCGCCGCCGGGGACCGAGACGGACGCGGTCGAGCGGGTGCCGTACGTCGCCTGGCCCGCCGACAGCGAGAGGGCGACGGCCGACGAGCCGCGGCTGAGCGCGAAGGTGATCGTGTTCGACGTCGACGACTGCGCCGTCGCGGTCTGTCCGAACACCGCGCTCAGCTGGTGCGTGCCCGCCGTGAAGCCGGGCACGGTCAGCGTCGCGACGCCGTCCACGGTGGGCGCGGTGCCCAGCGAGGTCGCCCCGTCGAGGAACTCCACCTCGCCCGTGGTGTCGGGGCCGGCCACCGTCGCGACCAGGTCGACGGGCTTGCCGATGGCGATCTCCTCGGGCGACCAGCTCAGCGTGGTGGTCGTGGCGTCGAGGGCGGAGAAGCTGCCCTGCGCCCGGTGTCCGGTCGCCGCGGCCACCGCGGTGACGGCGACCGCGCCGCGGGTGACGTCGCTCGGCACGGTCAGGCTCGCCGTGGCGGTGCCCTGCGCGTCGGCGACCGCGGAGACGGCGGCGATGCCCTTCGGGGTGAAGGCGACGGTCTCGCCAGGACGGAAGCCGCCCGCGGTGAGGGTGATCGTGTCGCCCGGCACCGGGGTGTCGTCGCTCGCGGTCACCGTGCCGATCTCGTCGCGCGCGGCGTACTCCGCACACACCTCACCCGGCGTGCCGTACGTCGGCAGCGGACTGCCGCTCGTCACCCCGTCGTCCTCGCGGATCGTCGTGAACACGACGGCCTGCGGGCCCATCACACCCCCGCGGGTGTTGATGACGCTGGCCTTGAGGCTGGTGCCGTTCGTCGCGCTCGCGAGCAGGTCGCCGTTGAGCGTGGCGGTGACGACCTTGCAGGTCTCGCCGGGCTCGAAGGCGACACGCTCCATCGCGGCGCCCGCGCGGCTGGAGGTGGAGCCGAGGAGCGAGGCGTAGCCGACGACGCGCCGGGCGGCCGGCTTGTCGAGGGTGACCGCGATGTCGTAGGTGCCGGGGCCGTTGCCCTCCTCGACGTAGGGCGCGTAGACCCCGAGGACGGGCTCGGCGCCGACGGCCGGCGTACCGACGGCGGAGGACTCGAACGCGAGGTCGGAGAGGTACGCCGCGCCGGCGTTCGCCGTCCCGGTGAACCGGACCTCCCGCACGTCGGTCAGGTCGACACCCGCCGCCGCCAGGTCGGCGGTGGGGACCACGACCTGCTGGAGGACGAGCTTCTTCAGCGTCGAGGTGCTGGTCGTCGTCGCCGACGACGGCATCCGGCGCAGGGCCTGGGCGTTGAGCGCCGAGACCGGCGAGCTCCACGTGGTGCCGTCACCGTCGAGGACGCTGAGGGTCAGATCCGCCTCGGTGGCCACGCTCTCCGCCGCCGCGACCTTGACCGAGAGCCGGTCGTAGCCGGACACGTCGCGGCGCGCGGTCGGCGTCGCGACCCGCAGGTCGTCGGCCGTGCCGGTCCAGGTGAGCTGGGTGACCGGGGTCGCGGGGACGTTGCCGCCGTTGCTGGCCGGCGTCCAGTGCGGGACGGTCGAGGAGGCCATGGCCGTCGAGGCGCAGGCCGGCAGCGACTGTGCGACCGTCCGGCCGGCCAGGCTCGCGCACACGGTCGCCGTGGCGGCGCCGGAGGTGCGGATGAGCGAGCTGGTCGACTCGAAGGACGCGACCGTCGTACGGGCGGAGGAGGGCGCGGTGGCCTGCGTGCGCACGTCCTCGCCGCCGAGCACCTCGGGCACCGTGCCGGTGCCGTCGAACATCGGCAGGAAGCGGGTCTCGCCGCCCACGGTCAGCCGGAACCACGCCGTCATGTAGACGCTGCCCTGCTGGTACTGCTCGGCCGCCGTCATCCGGATCGACGTCGCGGCGACGCTGGGGTCGGTGCCGCAGATCGGCTCGGTACGACGCGCGGTGCTGTTGCTCCAGTCGTCGCTCACCGAGTTGAGGTAGACGCCCGGGGTCCACACGGTGTTGTAGAAGTTGTGGTTGGCGCCCATCACCCAGGTGCCCGTGCGCAGCGAGTCGTCGCCGAACGCGTAGCGGCTGTCGTCGAGCATGTGCTGGCCCTGCTGGTTCGAGACGTCGCCGTCGCAGTAGGGCAGGATCACGTTCATCGCCATCCCGGGCACGGTCATCCGCGCGAAGTCGACCGGCGCCAGGGGCAGCACCGAGCGCAGCCCGAAGGGCTGGTCGCGCAGGGTGTTGAGCGTGGCCGCGTAGGTCACGCCCTCGCCGCCGCGGGAGTGGCCCATCAGGCCCACCCGGTCGAGGTCGAAGCGGCCCACCAGGTCGCTCGCCGCCAGGTCGTCGAGCGGCTCGGGCGGGGTGACGAAGCCGTCGGCGCGCTGGGCGAGCGCCACGGTGCCCGCGTCGAGGGCGGCGTCGAGCGTGACGTCGGCACCGGTCGCGTCGTCGTGGTAGGTCACCGGCTTCCCGGCATCGGCGTCGGCCAGCATGTCGAGGGTGTCGAGGACCAGCTGGCCGCGGGCCTGGGCACCCTGGTCGGCGGCGAGCTGGTTGTCGTTGGCGTTGATGGCGTTGGCCGAGATCGACACGACCGCGTAGCCGTGGCTGGCGAGCGCGCGAGCCGTGCCGTCGTACCCGAGGTAGCTGGGGATGGACAGCTGGGTCGCGGAGCAGGGCCAGCGCAGCGGGTTGGCGCTGCCCGGGCCGTAGCAGTAGCCGTGGCGGCCGTGGAGGAGCAGCACGACGGGGCGCTCGCCGGGGGCGTCGGGCAGGTAGAGCTTGCCCTCGAGCTCGCCACGGATGCCGCCGATGGCGGCGAGGTCGACGGACTGGTCGCCGAACTTGTAGATCGACTCCGTCCAGTCGTAGGCACCCGGGGCCGAGGGGTCGGCGTCGAGGGTCTCGTTGTCGATGGCCGCCGGCAGCACCTGGTTGCTGCGGGCACTCGGTGTCGCGGCGGAGGAGCGGCTCGCCCAGCCCGCCTCGACGTCGTCGGCGCGGGTGACGGCGGGGTCGGTGGTGAAGACCGAGAGCGAGCGGCCGTCGGCCGACTCGGTGGCGATGCCGATGCTCTCGCCGTCGACCTCGATGGTCGGGGCGTCGGAGACGACGGGCAGCGCCTCGTCGAGCTCGACGGTGACCTCGTAGCCACCGGGCGCCGGCGTCACGGTCCAGCCGTCGCCGTCGATCGGGGCGGCCGAGGCCGGTGCGGGGGAGAGGGGGACGAGCGCGGCGAGGGACAACGGCAGCGTGAGCGCGGCTGTCGCCACCGACCGCCGCGACCTGCGGAGGAGGGTCATGGGGGACTTTCTGCTTGGCGGGTGCAGCGCCGCCCGAGAGGTCGCCTACGGCGACCGGCGTCCGAGAACCTTCGCTGCCGAAGGTTTCTGGAACGTTTCAATCCCCAGCGTCACTGTGTTGCCAAGGGCTTGCCAGAAGTTAAGTCTCGCGACGCCCGGCAGGTCCCGCCGTGGCGGGTGCGGGTCAGAGGATCGCCGGCACCACGCTGAGCGCGAGCCCGACGGCGATCGCCCCCACCGCCAGCGGTACGGCGAGCCGCCCGCCCGTCGCGACCGGCTCCTCCTCCGCGGCGGTGATCCCCATCTCCCGCCGCCAGGTCGCCTCCTCCAGCTCCCACTGGGCGTCGGGCGTGATCGCGCGCAGGCTCCGGCCGATCGCCTGCAACAGCAGGGTGAACGTGCCGCCGGCGACGGTCAGCACCGTCAGGATCGCCCGCACGCCGCGGGTGTCGGTGCCGAACATCAGCCCGGCGCCGAGGAGCACCGCCACGACGAGGGCGGCGATGCTCAGGACGCTGCCGACCACCTGGTTGTTGCGGGCGACGAAGCCGGGGGCGGTGGTCTCGCTCATGGGACGAGCCTACCGAGCGGTCGCGCTCGTCCCGATCCGCGACGACGGCCGTGCTGGGAAACGGTCGCCCGTGACCGAGAGGATCTCGAGGTCGACGAAGACTGTCCGATCCGTGGGCGGGACGCTGAAGGGTTGCGCCTCAGTCCTCGTCCGCGACCCAGTAGAGGGCAGACCCGTTGACGCCGATGGCCACGACGCCCGCGTCCATCGTGTACTCCGTTGCGGGTTCCCAGCCGTAGGGGAAGTGCCCGGGACGGTCTGCGCTGTTCGTGGCGAAGCGAGACCCGCGAGGCCCCACGGCATCAAGGAACTCCGAGGCCAGCCATGCGGCGGTCTTCTCGGGCATCAGCTCGACTCGGTACGCCAGGCTTCGGTGGAGCAACTGCGTCAGGAACGACTCGTCGCCCGCTCTGTCCGCTTCGTGCCATCGTTTCTCCAGCGGTTCGATGCCTGCCGCGTTCGCCACGTCGTCGAAGGTGGACGCTTCCTCGGGCTTCACCAAGGTCAGCCAGGACCTGTGCCGGTTCTTCTGCATGAGGCTGACGACGTTCTCGGGGAGTTCCATGGCGTGTTCCTGCTCGGCGTGTGTCACTCGGGCTCGAAGAGTCCGGTCTCCGACTCCGGGTCGAAGGCGCGAAGGTGGGGGTCCGCGAAGTCCGCGTGCGACGCGTGCTGGGTGGTCGCCGCGCGGATGGCTTCCGCCGTGACGCTCAGTGGCGAGGGCATCCAGCCGTCTGGAATCTGCTCGACAGAGGTGATGTCGGCGGGGATGTCCTGCACGAGTATGTCGCGACTCACGGAGGGGAGTATTGCCCATCCGCAGGCTCGCTTCGGCGGGCTCGGGTCGAGTCCGGGCCCCTGGTGTCCACCGGTGTTCCTCCGGTTTCTCCGGGGAGCCTCGGCGCGCCGTACCCTGGACCGGTCATGAGCACCGCAGCCCAGCCCCAGCAGCACAGGACCTACGAGGTCCGCACCTACGGGTGCCAGATGAACGTCCACGACTCCGAGCGTCTGTCCGGCCTCCTCGAGGACGCGGGCTACGCGGCCGTCCCCGAGGGCGAGCAGGCGGACGTGGTCGTGTTCAACACGTGCGCGGTGCGGGAGAACGCCGACAACCGCCTCTACGGCAACCTCGGCCACCTCGCGCCGATCAAGGCGAAGCGGCCGGGCATGCAGATCGCGGTCGGCGGGTGCATGGCGCAGAAGGACCGCGACACGGTCGTGAAGCGGGCGCCGTGGGTCGACGTCGTGTTCGGCACCCACAACATCGGCTCACTGCCGGCGCTGCTCGACCGGGCGCGCAGCCAGGAGGAGGCCCAGGTCGAGATCCTGGAGTCCCTCGACGTGTTCCCCTCGACGCTGCCGACCAAGCGCGAGTCGGCGTACGCCGCGTGGGTGTCGGTCAGTGTCGGTTGCAACAACACCTGCACGTTCTGCATCGTCCCCAGCCTGCGCGGCAAGGAGAAGGACCGCCGGCCGGGGGAGATCCTCGCCGAGATCGAGGCGCTCGTCGCCGAGGGCGTCTCGGAGATCACGCTGCTGGGCCAGAACGTCAACGCCTACGGCGTGGAGTTCGGCGACCGGCAGGCGTTCTCGAAGCTGCTGCGCGCGTGCGGCGAGATCGAGGGCCTGGAGCGGGTGCGCTTCACCAGCCCGCACCCGGCGGAGTTCACCGACGACGTCATCGAGGCGATGGCCGCGACGCCGAACGTGATGCCCAGCCTGCACATGCCCCTGCAGTCCGGCTCCTCGAAGGTGCTCAAGGACATGCGCCGGTCCTACCGCCAGGAGAAGTTCCTCGGCATCATCGAGCGGGTCCGGGCGGCGCTGCCGGACGCGGCGATCACCACCGACATCATCGTGGGCTTCCCCGGCGAGACCGAGGAGGACTTCCAGGAGACCCTCAAGGTCGTGCGGGAGGCCCGGTTCTCGGGGGCGTTCACGTTCCAGTACTCCAAGCGGCCCGGCACCCCCGCCGCCACCCTGCCGGACCAGGTCCCGCAGGCCGAGGTGACCGACCGCTACAACCGCCTCGTCGAGCTCGTCAACGAGATCACCTGGGACGAGAACAAGCGTCTGGTGGGCCGCGAGCTCGAGCTGATGGTCGCCGAGGGCGAGGGCCGCAAGGACGCCGCCACGCTGCGGCTGTCCGGCCGGGCGCCCGACAACCGACTCGTGCACTTCGAGGCCGACTTCTCCCAGGTGGAGGGCGCGCCGCGGCCCGGCGACATGGTCACGGTGCAGGTCACGTACGCCGCGCCGCACCACCTCGTCGCGGACGGACCGGTGCGCGCGCTACGTCGTACCCGCTCCGGCGACGCGTGGGAGCGGCGCACCGCCGAGCCGCCGACCACGGCTCCCGCGGTGGGTCTGGGAATGCCCGCGATCGGCGTCCCGGAACCCCTTCCGGAGGCACCGGCCTGCCGCTGAGGCCGATCTTGGGCTAGGTTCGTGGCGATGCCAGCGAATGAACCCACCATTCTCGCAACCTCGGGCGGCATCGTTCCCGGCGCACGCACGCGTTGGTCGGTCGGCCCGTTGACCCGTCATGCCGTCGACCTGGCGGGGGTGCAGGGGCGTGCGCCCCGGGTCTGCTTCCTCGCCACGGCGTGCGGCGACCAGCCCGAGATCATCCGCGACTTCTACGACATGGCGCGGGAGGCGGGCTACCAGGCCAGCCACCTGCAGCTGTTCACCATGCCCAACGTCGAAGACGTCCGCGAGCACCTGCTCGGCCAGGACGTGATCTGGGTCTGGGGCGGCAGTGTCGCCGGCCTGCTCGCCCTGTGGCGGCTGCACGGCGTGGACGACGCGATGCGTGAGGCGTGGGCCTCGGGCGTCGTGCTCACGGGGGTGTCGGCGGGCTCGATCTGCTGGCACACCGGAGGTACGACGGACTCCTTCGGCCCCGAGCTGCGTCCCATCACCAACGGCCTCGGCCTGGTGCCGTGGTCGAACGGCGTGCACTACGACTCCGAGGAGCAGCGGCGCCCGCTCTTCCAGAAGCTCGTCGGCGACGGGGTGCTGCCCTCGGGCTACGCCACCGACGACGGCGTGGGCGTGCTCTACCGCGGCACGGAGTTCGCCGGGGCCTTCTCCGAGATGGACGGCAAGGCGGCGTACTTCGTCGAGCGGGACGCCGACGGCGGCGTCGTCGAGACGCGCCTGGACACCCAGCGCCTGCGCTGAGGACCAGGCCTCAGGCGGGGGACTCGCTCTCCGGCGGGACCTCGGGCTCGCCCCGGGTGGCCTGGGTGTCGGTGTCCTCGCCGGAGGTCGTCTCCTCCGGCAGGTCGTCCGTGGCGGGGTTGTCGGCCGGGTCCGGGTCGCGGGGCTCGGTGCTGTAGGCACCGTCGCCGCCGACGCCCTCCAGGCGGTTGGGCCCTCCGGGCGGCGGAGCCTGCGGCTCGGCCTTGGGCTCGGGCTGCGGGGGCAGCTGGTCGCTCATGCGTTCCTCCCTCGTGGTCACGGGAGCACCTTGCTGGCAGCGGTATCCGGCGCCGCGGATTCCAACCGGGCTCAGAAGCCGGCGGACGTCAGCGCGGGAAGATCGCCCGTGCGGATGCCGTCGAGGACGATCCGTTCGTGCGGCACCAGCGGCTCCGGCAGGGCGTCGAGGGCGAACCAGCGCAGGTCTGCGCACTTCGCGGGCTCCACGATGCGCGGCTCGCCGCGCCAGGAGCGGGCGGTGAAGAAGAAGTCGATGCGCTCGTCGATCGGCAGGTCCCGTGCCGTGCGCTGCATCGCGGTCACGAAGGTCAGCGCGAGGTCCTCGACCGCGACCTCCTCCAGCGCCTCACGACGTGCGGCCTGCTCGGCGGTCTCGCCGCGCTCGACGTGCCCGGCGGCCGCGGCGGCCCAGTGGTCGTCCATGTAGCCGGTGCCCCGGCGCAGCTGCAGGAGCACCTCGGTGCCCGCCGGGGTCTCCCTGAGGAGGAAGACGTACGACGCGGGAACGACCGCGAAGCGGGTCTTCCCCGTCGTGGGGTCCTGGACGGTCACCGAGGTGCTCGAGGCTGGCGTCGCGGCGACGTCAGTTGATGTCGTCGTTCTTGCCGTCGAGACCGTCCAGCGCGTCCTTCGCCTTGTCGACGCCCGCGTCGATCTTGTCGTCGAACTTGCCGCCGGTCTTGTCCGAGGCGAAGTCGGCGGCCTTGTCCAGGCCGTCGCTGATCTTGTCGCCCTGGCTGTCGACCGCGTCGGTCAGCTTGTCCTTGGCGTCGTCGAGAAAGCCCACGAGAAACCCCCATTGCTTGATGGACACGACCCGGACGGGTCGCCGCGACCACCCTAGAGGATCCGGCTGAGCCCGCTCTCAGGTCGCGGGGGGCGGCGGCGGTGGAGGCGGCGGCGCCGCGTCGTCGCCGTCGTCGAGCTTGTCGAGCGCCTCCTTGGCCTTCCCGGTCGCGCCCTCGATCTTGTCGCGGTACTTGCCGCCGGTCTTGTCGTCGACGAAGCCCGCGGCCTTGTCGATGCCCTGACTGATCTGGTCGCTGCGCTCGACGACCTTCTCCTTGGCGGTGTCCTTGGCGCCCTTGAGCCTGTCCAGGAATCCCATGTCGTCTCCTCGTGCCGCCCGTGTCGGCCGCTGGATGCGGATGCTTGCCAGACTAGCCCCATGGTGTCGAGTGCGTCCGTGTCCGCGATCCCGGTCGTCGCGCTCGTCGGGCCCACCGCCAGCGGGAAGACCGCTCTCTCCCTGGACCTCGCCGAGGCCCTCGGCGGCGAGGTCGTCAACACCGACGCGATGCAGGTCTATCGCGGCATGGACATCGGTACGGCGAAGCTGCCTCCCGCAGAGCGACGCGGCATCCCGCACCACCTGCTCGACACCCTCGACGTACGCACGACGGCCAGCGTCGCCGACTTCCAGGGCTGGGCCCGCGTCGCCATCGCCGACATCCGCGGCCGCGGCGCGACGCCGGTCCTGGTCGGCGGCTCCGCGCTCTACACCCGCGCCATCCTCGACCGCTTCGACTTCCCCGGCACCGACCCGGAGGTGCGCGCGCGGTGGGAGACCGAGCTCGCCGCGGTCGGGTCGGCGGTCCTGCACGAGCGGCTCCGCGCGCTCGACCCGGTCGCCGCCGAGCGGATCGAGATGGAGAACGGGCGTCGCGTCGTCCGGGCGCTGGAGGTCATCGAGCTCACCGGTGAGCCGTTCAGCGCCCGCCTCCCCGTCCAGGAGTACGCCGACCCGGCGACCGTCCAGGTCGGCGTGGCGATCGAGCGCGACGTCCTGGAGGAGCGGATCGCGCTGCGGGTGCGGCAGATGTTCGACGACGGCCTGCTCGACGAGGTGGCCGGCCTGCTGGAGCGGGGACTGGCCGAGGGCCGCACCGCCTCCGCCGCGATCGGCTACCGCCAGGCGAGGGCCGTCCTCGACGGCGAGACGAGTGTCGAGGAGGCGATCGAGCGGACGGTGATCGCGACCCGGAGGTTCGCCCGCCGGCAGATGGCGTGGTGGAAGGAGGACCCGCGGATTACCTGGGTCGCCCACGACGACCCGGAGCGGGTGGAGAAGGCGCTGGCGGCCGTGCGTCAGCGGACGTAGACGCGGACCGTCGCGCGGGTATCGGTGGCGAGGGTGGCGCCGCTGTAGGTGACGGTGAGCGTTCTCCAGCCGCGCGGGAGACCCTGATAGGTCCAGTGGACCTCCTGCGGGGTGCTGCCGACGGCGATCCGCTTCACGACCGCGCCGCTGCTCCTGATCGTCACCGATCCACCGGGCCTCGTGGTGCCCGGCGTGCTCAGCCGGTAGGCGATGACGGCCTTGCCGCGTTGGCCGGCCGCGGTCGCGCGCAGGACGGAGCGGGCCCGGACCGTGGCGCTGAAGCGTGAGTTCCAGGTCGTGTCGACGCCCAGGTCGGTGCGGTAGGCGGTCAGACGCACCGACATCCGCTTGCCGACATCGGCCGGCGTCGGCACGTAGGTGGCGCCCGTCGCCCCCTTCACCGGCACGCCGTCACGTTGCCACTGGTAGGTGATCCGGTCGGGGACCAGCGTCCACTTCAGTCCGGTCGGCACGATCCGCGTGCCGGCGATCGCGGGTCGGAGATAGCCGCGGTCGACAATGGTGAAGTACTTGACGCGCACCGGCTTCGACATGGCGGCACCACTCGCGAAGCCGTCGACGACGGAAACCTGCTGGACGGTCAGGTCACACGTCGTGGAGATGCCGGCGACCGGTAGGCGGAGACCCTCCTGCTGCATCCGGTACCCATTGCAGAACCACCAGTACTCCGTGTGGTCCGGAGCCGGGCTGGCACCCGTACCTGGCGTCACCTCGAGCCACGTCCCGATGTAGCCGGACCCCACGATCGTGGGCGCGCTGGAGGGCTGGACCCGATGCCCGCCGTCGTGGACCACGGTCTGCGTCAGGCCGTAGCCCGGGGCGATCGTGCTCGCCTCGGCCTGGACGGGCGCGCCGCCGGACCACACGGTCTCGACGTGCTCGCCGGTGTAGCGGACGGTGAGCGGGCCCGTCTCCGTGCCCGAGCCGATGCCAGGGATGCTGTAGTGGCCGTCGGTGTCGGTGACGGCGGTCCCGAGCAGCTCATCGGTCTTCCCGCGGAATGCGGCGACGGCGATGCCGCCGACGGGGTAGTCGTTGATGTCCTTCACCACCCCCGCCAGGGGACTGCCGCCGGGGACGACCAGGTCGCCTGACGCGTGCTCCGCGCCCGGCGCCAGCGTGACCGGAGTGGCACCGGCCGGGTCGGTCGTGCCGCCGAGGAAGGTGCGCGCGAAGCCGCCCGTTCCTTCGGTGGCGAGCGAGACCGGCGTGTCGGCGGGCACCCCGGTCGAGAACTCGCCCCACTCCGGCGTCGTCACGGGCAGTCCGATGCTCACCGGCACCCATGCGCCGTCCTCGCGGACCTGTGCCCTCACCGGTGTCCGGATGGGGAATCCCGCCGAGGACACGGTGCGGCCCGTGATCCGGGCCAGCTCCGGGAAGGTGATGTGCACGGTGACGGTCTCACCGCCGTCGACCTGGACGGGGGTGGCGTGCCTGTGGTCGTACTTGTCCCCGGTCCAGAGCTGCACACCCAGGGGCGTTTCGGCGCGCATCCCGATGACGAAGGGCTTCTCGGAGTTCGCCCAGAAGCGAACCTGGTGATCGCCTCGCTCGTAGGTGTAGAAGAGACCGGTCCACGGCGGTGACACCGACTCGATGTTGGTGACGCGGTCCGTGCCGGAGTAGGTCACCACCACCTCGCCGGCGGGCTTGACGACCGGGTCGAGGTGGAGCTGCCCCGAGACCTGGATGAGGGTGCCCGACTCCCGGGTCTCGCCACCTCCGTACCACAGGTCGACCGTCCGGTCGGAGTAGATCGCGAAGCGGTAGGCGCCGGAGGCGATGGACAGGGAGTAGCGGCCCTCGGCGTCGGTCGTCGCCCCGGTGGAGGTGGCGCCGGCGGCCAGGACCCGGACACCGGCAGCAGGCGTGCCATCCGTCAGGGTCACCGTGCCGCTGACCGTCACCGTCGCCGCTCCAGCGGGAGCCACCAGCGCCAGCGAAGCCACGAGAGCGAGGACGAGCGCCGCCCAGGCGAGAGCCGAGCGGCGTACCGAGAACCGAGTCACCGCGGCATGTTAACCCGAGACAAGTCGGTCGACGCGGTCTTCGCGTCAGGGAGCATGAAGGCCGCACCGCGCGAGGTGGCAGGTGAACCCGCGGAGGCGGTCGGGAACATCGGCGGCGCCACGGCGTTCCGATGACATGACCACTCTGGGAATCATCGGCGCCGGCAACATCGGGAGCAACGTGGCACGGGCGGCGGTGAGTGCCGGGTACGACGTGGTGATCGCCAACTCCCGCGGGCCGGAGACGCTCGACGGACTGGTCGCCGAGCTCGGACCCCGGGCGCGTGCGGCGACGGCGGAGGAGGCGGGGGCGGCCGGTGACGTGGTGGTCGTGACGGTGCCGTTGCACGCCGTCGACAAGATCCCGGTCGAGCCGCTGGCCGGGAAGGTCGTGCTCGACACGAACAACTACTACTTCGAGCGGGACGGGCACATCGAGGCGCTCGACAAGGGGGAGACGACGACCTCGGAGATCCTCCAGCGTCACCTCCCCGACGCGCGGGTCGCGAAGGCGTTCAACCACATCGCGGCGGCTGACATCGTCACGGACGGGGCTCCCGCGGGAACCCCGAACCGCCGGGCCCTGGCGACGGCGTCCGACCACGACGACGCGGTCGAGCTCGTCACCCGCCTGTACGACGAGCTCGGCTTCGACACCGTGAACATCGGGCCGCTGAGCGAGTCCTGGCGCGTCGAGCGCGACCGCCCGGCGTACGGTCCGCGGCAGAACGCCGAGGAGCTCCGGGCGAACCTCGCCCGGGCCGACCGCCTGCCCTGACCCGCGGGGCGCCGGCTCAGCGAAGCCGGCGCAGCGCGGTCTCGGCGGCTTGGAAGCCGCCCATGCCGTGCACCCCGGCACCGGGCGGTGTGGCGGAGGAGCACAGGTAGACGCCGTCGACGCCGAGCTCGTAGGGGTTCGCGGACACGCGGGGCCGGAACGCGATCTGGCGTGCCGTGTTCGCGCCGGCCGCGATGTCGCCGCCGACGTAGTTGGCGTTGTAGGCCTCCCAGTCCGCGGGGGTGCGGGTCGAGACCGCGAGGATCCGGTCCCGGAAGCCGGGAGCGAAGCGCTCGACCTGCCGGATGACGGCCTCGGTCGCGTCGCCGGTCCAGCCGTGCGGCACGTGGGCGTAGGCGTAGACGGGGTTGGCGGACCCGGCCGAGCGGGTGGGGTCGACGAGGTACTGCTGGCCGAGCAGCACGAACGGCTGGTCAGGCATCTCGCCGCGGACGGTGGCCGCCTCGATCGAGGCGACCTGGGCCGCCGTACCGCCGAGGTGGAGGGTGCCGGCGCGCCGGCAGTCGGGGTTGGTCCAGGGGATGTCGCCCTCGATGGCGAAGTCGACCTTGAAGGCCGCGGGCCCGTAGGAGTAGCGGCTCAGTGCGCGTCGTACCCGGGTCGGGAGGCGGTCGCCGACGATGTCGAGGACGCCGGCGGGCGCGGTGTCGAGCAGGACGACGTCCGGGGCGGCGCCCGCGATCTCGCGCAGCTGGTCGAGCGACGTGACGCGGATCCCGGTGCGGACCTTGCCGCCGTGCTCGGCGAGCTCGGCGAGCAGGGCCCGGGTGATCGACTCCGAGCCGCCCTCGGCCACGGGCCATCCGACGGCGTGCGCGCTGCCGGTGAGCAGGAAGCCCACCGAGCTGCTCAGCGGGGTGTCGAGCCGGCTGAACGCGTGGGCGGCGACGCCGGTGAACAGGGCGCGTGCCGGGTCGTCGCGGAAGCGGGCCGCGGTCCACGTCGCGGGCAGCAGCGCCTTCACGCCGAAGCGGCCCAGGGTGACCGGGTGGCGGGGGAGGTGGGCGACGGGCTGGAAGACCTCCTCGACGAGCGCGTCGAAGTGGCGCACGATCGGGCTGAAGATCCGCCGCCAGCGAGGGCCGTCGGTGCCGAGGGAGGCGACGCTCGCGGCCATGTCGCGGGCAGCGAGCCCCGCTCGGCCGTCGTCGAGCGGGTGGGCCAGGTCGATCTCGGGCCACCGCCAGCGCAGGCCGTGCCGCTCGAGGCCGAGCGAGGCGAAGAACGGCGAGGCGACCCCCGTCGGGTGGAAGGCCGCGCAGTCGTCGTGGAGCACCCCGGGCAGCGTCAGCTCGCTGGTGCGGGTGCCGCCGCCGGGGCGCTCGTGGGCCTCCACGACGGTGACGTCCAGCCCGGCCCGGGCGAGCCGGATGGCTCCCGCGAGCCCGTTGGGCCCGCTGCCGACGACGACTGCGGTGCTCACGAGGGAGATCCTTTCCGTCGGGATCGGCTACGCCGGTGACGGTACCCGTGCCGGCGGCGGATCAGCCCGGGGCGTCGTCGGGCAGGACGGTGAAGTGGTCCGCGGGATCGCCGTGGGGATCGAGCCCGATCGCGTCGCACTCCTCGCTGTCCAGCTCCAGGCCGCAGAAGTAGCAACGGAAGCCGAGGAAGTCGAGGTAGGCGACCACCTCGTCCGGGTTGGCCGCCTCGTCCACGTCGACGTTCGAGAACATCCACCCCCGGTTGTGGCATGCCGGGCAGTCGTGAGGATCGGTGACGTCGGGCCTGCGTGGACGCCGGTCGCGGACCTGGGCGAGGAACAGCTCGCGGATCCACTCGTCGAGACCGAGGTAGGCGTCGAAGGTCGCGCGTGCGCGGTCGACCTTCTGCTGTGCCTGCCGCTCGATGACGGTGCGCCGCTCGGCCACCTCGCGCTGGACCCGCTCGGCCAGGGCGTCGCCGAGGAAGGCCGTGCGATCACGCCCGAGCCGGTCGACTCCGGCGAGCACGAAGTCGCTGCCGGCGGTCACGGCGTCGGCGAGTCCGTCCTGCGCCTCGGCCAGGTGCACCGCGGCGTTGCGTGCGGCCAGCGCCTTCTTGGCGGACGCGCAGAAGGGGCGAAGACCCTCCTCGAGCCGGCTCAGCAGGTCGAGGGCCTCCTCGGCGCCGATCGTCCGGTTCGGGGAGAGGTCGTAGGGCGTGGCGTCGAGGGTTCCGTTCTCGATCAGAAGGTTCACGATCCCCCGGACGCTGTGGTGCTCGCGACGGACGAGGCGCACGTCCAGACCGGCGAGCACGGCCTTCGCCATCAGCTCCACGGCCGCGCCCGCGTGCACCGCGGCGTCGAGGCGGACCCTCCAGTCCGGCGCCTCGACCTTCTCGTTCGCCGAGCGCAGGTGGTGCTGAGCAGCGTCGTACAGCCGGTCGACGTCCGCGTCCGGTGCCTCTGCTGTCGCCACGGACCCGAGCGTAGACGCCGCGATCAGCGCAAGAACGGTCAAGCACCGTGGTCTCCTTCCGCGACAGACTCCTCCCATGACCGGCCGTGACCGCCTCCGCGAGCTCCTCGACGCGGTGCTCGACGAGGGCAACCGGACACTGGGGCAGATGGCGCAGGACGCCTACGCGTCGCCGTACCACCTGACCCGGGTGCTCTCGCGCGACGCCGGGGAGGCGCCGGTCGCGCTGCGGCGGCGGGTGATGCTGGAGCGCGCCGCCTGGCGGCTGCGCCAGGGCACCAGCGTCACCGACGCCGCCTGGGAGGCGGGTTACGAGTCCGTGGAGGGCTTCAGCCGCGCCTTCGCCCGTGCCTACGGCCACCCGCCGAGCGCGGCCACCATCGGCGACAGCACCTGGCTGCCGGCCGCGAACGGCATCCACTTCCACCCGCCCACCAGCCTGTGGGTGCACAGCACGGAGCAGACCATGAACCCGTTGACCGACCAGCTGGTGCGCCACGACCTCGACGACACCCGGGCGCTGCTCGACCTCGCCAAGGGTCTCGCGCCGAACGCCTTCCACGAGCCGCGGCTGCCGGGGCACGTGGTGACGTCCTGGGAGGGGCCCGAGGAGTCGGTCGCGACGGTGCTGGAGCACCACGTCGGCACCAAGGAGGTCTGGCTCGCGGCGATCGAGGGCGGCGACCTGCCGCCGCGGCCCACGGAGTTCACCGCGGCCGACCTCGTCGAGCGCCACGACGCCGTCGCCGCGCGGTGGCTGGCGTTCGTGCGCGACCTCGAGGCCCGCGGCGGGTACGACGACCTGCTGGTCGACGCGCTCTGTGATCCGCCCGAGTCGTTCCAGCTCGGCAGCGTCGTCACCCACGTCCTGAGCTACGCCGCGCACCGGCGCCAGCTCGCCCGCCACCTGCTGCGCAGCGCCGGGGTCGAGGCCGACGACGGCGACCCGATCACCTGGCTCCGCGCCGAACGAGGAGAGAACCCGTGACGACGACCTACTACACCGCCACCAGCCTCGACGGCTTCATCGCCGACCCCGACGACTCGCTCGCGTGGCTGCTGCGCCAGCCGCAGGACGAGGGCGGCGGCGCGCAGGACTACGACGCGTTCATCGCCGGGATCGGGGCGCTGGTGATGGGCTCCACGACGTACGAGTGGATCCTCGCCCACCTGGAGCGGACCGGGGAGGCGTGGTTCTACGACCAGCCGACCTGGGTGATGACCAGCCGCGACCTCCCGCGGTACGACGGCGCGGACCTCCGCTTCGCCTCCGGCCCGGTCACCGAGCTCGCCGGTGAGCTCACCGCCGCCGCGGGGGAGCGGGGCGTGTGGGTGGTCGGCGGGGGAGACCTGGCGGGGCAGTTCGCCGACGCCGGGCTCCTGGACGAGGTGGTGGTCTCGATCGCCCCGGTGACGCTGGGCGCGGGCCGGCCGCTGCTGCCGCGCCGGCTGGAGCTGCGGCTGCTGGAGACGGCACCCAACGGTGCCTTCGTGACGGCGCGCTACGCGGTGGACGGGCTGCTGCTGGAGGATCGCGAGGCTTGACAGCGGGTACAGGGTGGAGGAATCGGACCTGTCTCGGGAGGACATCGTGCGTCGTACCCTCACCTTCGTCCTGGTCGCCACGACCACCACCGCCCTCGGCGTCGCCGCCGCGCCGGCCGAGGCCGACCGGACGCCGCAGCCGCCGCCGAAGGTGCCGACAGCCACCGGCTACGGCGGGGCGGTCAGCTCCGTCGACCCGGACGCCACCGCGATCGGCCTGGACGTGCTGCGCCGGGGCGGCAACGCGGTGGACGCGGCGGTCGCGACCGCGGCCGCCCTCGGGGTGACCGAGCCCTACAGCGCGGGCGTCGGCGGGGGCGGCTACTTCGTCTCCTACGACGCGCGCACCGGGCGGGTGAGCACGATCGACGGCCGCGAGACCGCACCGGCCGGCATCCGCCCGGACTCCTTCGTCGACCCGGCGACGGGCAAGCCCTACCCCTTCACCCCCGACCTGGTCACCAGCGGCGTGTCCGTCGGCGTCCCCGGCACGCCGGCCACCTGGGAGACCGCGCTCGACCGGTGGGGATCGCTGTCCCTGGCGCAGGCGCTGCGGCCCGCCGCCCGCCTCGCGCAGCGCGGCTTCCGCGTCGACGACACCTTCGCCCTGCAGACCCGGGAGAACGCCGAGCGGTTCCGCACCTTCACCAGCTCCGCCGACCTCTTCCTGCGCGGCGGCGTCCCGCGCGTCGGCAGCACCTTCCGCAACCCCGACCTGGCCCGGACCTATCGGCTGCTGGGCGCGCGCGGCACCGACTGGCTCTACGACGGCGCGCTGGGCGCGGAGGTCGCGCGCACGGTGCAGCGCCCGCCGCTGAGCGGCGACACCGACCTGCCCGTGCCGGTCGGCACCCTGACGACCGACGACCTCGCCGACTACCGCGCCCTGGTGCAGAAGCCCACCCGCGCCGGCTTCCGCGGCTACGACGTCTACGGCATGGCGCCCTCGTCCTCCGGTGGCACGACGGTGGGTGAGTCCCTGAACATCCTGGAGCACCTGCCCGCGCCGGCGACGCCGACCGACGCGCTGCACCAGTACCTCGAGGCCTCCGCCCTCGCGTTCGCCGACCGCGGCCGCTACGTCGGCGACCCCGCGTTCACCGACGTGCCCGTCGGGGCGCTGCTGGACGACACCTACGCCGCGGAGCGGGCCTGCCGGGTCGACCCCGGCACCGCGGCGGTCAAGCCGGTCGCGCCCGGCGACGTGGCGTCGTACGACGGGCGGTGCGAGGGCGCCGCCGGCCCGGGCGTCGTCGACCCCGACACCGAGAACATCTCCACCACGCACCTGACCACGGCCGACCGCTGGGGCAACGTCGTGGCCTACACGCTCACCATCGAGCAGACCGGTGGCTCGGGCATCGTCGTGCCGGACCGCGGCTTCCTGCTCAACAACGAGCTGACCGACTTCACCACCGTCTACGACGCCGCCGACCCCAACCGGATCCAGCCCGGCAAGCGCCCGCGCAGCTCGATGTCGCCGACGATCCTGCTACGCGGCGGCCGTCCCGTGCTCGCGGTCGGCTCGCCCGGCGGCTCGACGATCATCACCACGGTGCTGCAGGTGCTCCTCAACCGGCTCCGGCTCGGGATGTCCCTGCCGGCCGCGGTCGCGGCCCCGCGCGCCTCGCAGCGCAACACCGCGACGGTGACGGCGGAGCAGGCCTTCATCGACGCGTACGGCGCCGCGCTGGCCGGCTACGGCCACCGCTTCGCCGTCGCCGGACCGCCCGGGTCCAGCGCCGCGGAGATCGGTGCGGTCGCGGCGATCGAGCTCGGGCCGCAGGGGCGGGTCACCGCCGTGGCGGAGCCCACGCGACGCGGTGGGGGCGCGGCGGGCGTGGTCCGGCCTACCCTGGGTCGGTGACCTGGACCGAGATCGCCGACGAGGCCGCGCTCACCGACCTGCTCGGTGAGCCCACCGCCGCGGCCCGCGACAAGGAGCGCAGCACGCTCACCGACGTCGACCGCGACTGGCTCGCCGCGTCCCCGATCTGCTTCCTCGGCACGGCCGACGCGGAGGGCCGCTGCGACGTGTCGCCGAAGGGCGACCCGGCGGGCAGCCTGGTCCATGTCCTCGACGACCGCACGATCGCGATCGCCGAGCGTCCGGGCAACCGCCGCGCCGACGGCTACCGCAACATCCTCGCCAACCCGCACGTCGGGCTGAACCTGCTCATCCCCGGTCGCGGCGACACCCTGCGCATCAACGGCCGCGCCCGCCTGGTCAGCGACGCGCCCTTCTTCGGCGACCTCGTCGTCGAGGGCCACCGTCCCGTGCTGGCGGTCGTGGTGGAGATCGAGACGGTGTTCTTCCACTGCGCCAAGGCGTTCCTGCGCTCGCAGCTGTGGCAGCCGGAGACCTGGGACCCCGACGGCCAGGTCCCGCGCCGGGCGGTGTTGGCCCACCGGCTGGAGCGGCCCGACACCAGCCTCGAGGAGCTCGACGCCTACTACGGCCCGTCGTACGCCGAGCGCCTCTACGGCTGAGCGGCCAGGAACGCCCGCAGCGCCGGCGCCGGGTCGGCGACCGTCGTCGCGTTGGCGACGGCCACGACCAGCAGCACCGCGGCCGCGACGCCCAGCCCGGCCCGGCGATCACGCACGGCCAGGACCGCGAGGACCAGCGCGGTGACGCCGGCGAGGCCCACCATCGCGCGGTGGTAGGCCGCGAAGTCGTCCACCAGCGCCGCGAAGCCGGGCGTCCCCTCGCTCGCGAGCACGGCCCGGGCCGCCTCGCCCGGCAGCATCGACAGGAGCGAGGAGACGGGGGCGAACACGCCCTGCAGGTTGGCGAGCACCACCACCAGCGCCAGGCCGGCGAGAGCGAGGACCGCCCCGCGCAGCACGCCACGGGAGCGGCGGCTCGCGGCGACCAGCGCCACGAGCAGCAAGCCGGCCGCCACCGCCTTCGTCCCGTGGAAGGCGGCCCACCAGTCGGCGGAGCGGGCCAGCGTGCCGTCGTGGTCGAAGGCGCCGGGCAGGCCCGCGCGCAGGGCGCCCACGCCGTCGTACTCCGGGACGAGGAGGCGCGCCACCACGCTCGGAGCGAGGACGACGGCGGCCAGCAGGGCCGCGACGAGGACGGCGAGGCGACGGTGCGAGGTCATGGCTCGACGCTAGGCGCGGCCGCCGGTGCGGGCGTCCGCCCGCGGGCTGATCCCGGCGTCCGCCCGCGGGTGGACCGTAGGCTGGGGGACGTGTACCCCTTCCTCAAGGGCCACGGCACCGAGAACGACTTCGTGCTGCTGCCCGACCCCGACGGCTCGGTCCACGGCGACCTGAGCGCCGAGCGGGTCCGCCTGCTCTGCGACCGCCGCGCGGGCATCGGTGGCGACGGGGTGCTCCGCGTCGTGCGCACGACCGCGGTCGGCGAGGCGGGTGCGGGTCAGGACGCGGAGTGGTTCATGGACTACCGCAACGCCGACGGCTCGGTCTCGGAGATGTGCGGCAACGGGGTGCGGGTCTTCGGCCGCCACCTCGCCCAGCAGGGACTCGTCGACCCGCGCGCCCGGGTGCCGGTCGCCACCCGCGCGGGGGTGAAGGTGATGACCTTCGAGGGCGGCGCCGCGGACGGCGAGATCACCGTCGACATGGGCATCCCGAAGGTGCTGGAGCGGACCGAGGTCGCCGTGGGGGAGCACTCCTGGCCGGCGCTGCACGTCGACATGGGCAACCCGCACGCGGTCGCCTTCGTCGACGACCTCGCCGACGCCGGGCACCTCTACGACGCGCCGACCCACGACCCGGAGGTCTACCCGCACGGGGTCAACGTCGAGTTCGTCGTACGACGCGGGCCGCAGCACGTCGCGATGCGCGTCCACGAGCGCGGCTCCGGGGAGACCCGGTCCTGCGGCACCGGCGCCTGTGCGGTGATGGTCGCGACGGCGCTGGCCGACGACGCGGCGCGGGACACGGCGTACCGCGTCGACCTGCCCGGCGGCACGCTCCGGATCACCTGGACCGCCGACGACCGGATCCTGATGACCGGACCTGCCGTGGTCGTCGCCGAGGGCACCACCGATCTCTGACAGTGACACCGATGGTGTCACGGTCCACGGCGGAGCCCTATGCTCCGAGGCATGGAACTCACTGGATCCTCCGCCATCGTCACCGGCGCCGCCTCGGGCATCGGCGCCGCCGTGGCCCGCCAGCTCGCCGCCCAGGGTGCGACCGTCGTCGTCGCCGACCTCCAGGCCGACAAGGGCGAGGCCCTCGCCGCCGAGATCAACGGCGTCTTCGCCCAGGTCGACGTCACCAACACCGAGCAGATCGCCGGCGCCGTCAAGGCCGCCGCCGAGATCGCCCCCCTGCGCGCGGTCGTCAACTCCGCCGGCATCGGCTGGGCTCAGCGCACCATCGGCCGCGACGGCCAGCTCGAGTCCGCGCACTCGCTGGAGGCCTTCACCAAGGTCATCGCCATCAACCTGATCGGCACCTTCGACGTGGTCCGCCAGGCCGCGACCGTGATGAGCCAGAACGAGCCCGACGAGGACGGCGCCCGCGGTGCGATCGTCAACCTCGCCAGCGTCGCGGCCTTCGACGGCCAGATCGGCCAGGCGTCGTACTCCGCCTCCAAGGGCGGCGTCGTCGGGATGACCCTGCCCGTCGCCCGCGACCTGTCGGCCTCCGGCATCCGCCTCAACACCGTGGCCCCGGGCCTGATCGACACCCCGATCTACGGCGAGGGCGAGGCGGCGGAGGCGTTCAAGGCCAACCTCGGCCAGAACGTGCTCTTCCCCAAGCGCCTCGGGACCGGCGCCGAGCTGGCCTCGATGGTCGTGGAGTGCCTCACCAACTCCTACATGAACGGCGAGGTCATCCGCGTCGACGGCGGCATCCGGATGCCCCCGAAGTAGTCGCGATCGGTTCATCCGCGCGTCGACCGGCGATCCCTCGCCGGTCGGCGCGCGGCGCTTTTGTGGCCGTGTGACGCTGCTCTGGGACGACCAGACCCGGCTCGGCGAGCTCCGCGTGGGCCGCCGCAGCACCATCGTCGCCGGTCTCACCGGCGCCTCGGTCCCGGCGCTGGGGATGCTCAAGGGCTTCCCGCCGTTCGTCGAGCGGCGACGCGACCTGACCAGCGGGGTGCGCAGCGGCGAGGTGACGACGAGCTCGGCCGTGCTGTGGTCGCGCGCGATCGTGCCCAGCCGGATGATGGTCCGCCTGGAGAGCGGGGCGGCCCGGCGGGTGCTCCGCGGGCACTGGACCGACCCGCGCACCGACCTCACCTCCCGGCTGCAGCTGACCGGGCTGGCGCCCGGCCGGGAGTACGGCGCCGAGGTCTGGTTCGAGACGCCGGAGGGCGAGCGCAGCGCACCTCAGCGGCTCACCTTCAGCACCGCACCCATCCATGCCGCCGCCCAGTCCGTCGTGTGGTCCGGCGACACCAACGGCCAGGGCTGGGGGATCGACCGGACGCGTGGGGGCATGACGACGTACCGCACGATGCTCGACCTGCGCCCCGACCTGTTCGTCCACGTCGGCGACACGATCTACGCCGACGAGCCGATGCCCGAGACCAAGCTGCTCACCGAGAACGGCACCACCTGGCGCAACGAGCTCACCGAGGACGTCATCGTCCCCGCCGAGACGCTCGCCAACTTCCGCGGCCGGCACCGGTACTCCCTGCGCGACGAGCACGTGCGGGCGTTCTACGCCGCCGTCCCCTCGGCCGTGCAGTGGGACGACCACGAGACCGCCAACAACTGGTACCCCGGCGAGATCATCGACGCCGACGGCTACACCGAGCGCCGGGCCGACGTGCTGGCGCTGCGCGGGCGCCGTGCCTGGCAGGAGTACCAGCCGGTGCCCGTACGCCGCCTCGTCCCCGCCGACGGCGACGGGTTCGCGCCGCAGCGGCTCTACCGCCGGCTGCCGCGCGGGCAGCACCTCGACCTCTTCCTCATGGACATGCGCAGCTGGCGCGGCCCGAACCCCGACGCCGACCCCGCGCAGCACAAGGGCGAGGCCGGGCTGCTCGGCCCGACCCAGGAGGCCTGGCTGATCGACGGCCTGCGCCGCTCCACCGCGACCTGGAAGGTCATCTCCATCGACCAGCCGCTGTCGGCCCCGTCGAGCCGCACCTTCGACCTCGACGGCGTCGCCAACGGCGACGACGGGCCGCCGCTGGGTCGCGAGCCCGAGATCGGCCGCATCCTGTCGGCCATCAAGCGTCACCGCATCCGCAACGTCGTGTGGATCACCGCCGACGTCCACTACACCGCCGCCAACCACTACCACCCCGACCGGGCGAGCTTCACCGACTTCGACCCGTTCTGGGAGTTCATCTCCGGGCCCCTGCACTGCTCGCCCTTCACCGCCCGGCCCACCGAGCTCGACCGCACCTTCGGCCCGAAGGTGCACTTCACCCACGGCAAGGACGAGCCGACCCCGGCCAAGATCGCGCCCCGGCCCGACAACCAGCACGTCGGGCACCTCGCCATCGCGGCCACCGGCGAGCTCACCGTCAGCCTGTACGACGGCGGCGGGGCTGTGCTCTGGCGCACGACCCTGGAGCCCGACGAGGTCCCCGTCTAGCGTCCGGGGTGGCTCAGCCCTGGCACCACATCGCGCCCTGCGGCCCGACGATCGTGCGCCGCTCGGTCTCCCGGCCGCCGACGGTGATGACGCAGGTGACCTTCACGCCCGGCCAGAAGGCCTGCACGAACACGGCGGCGTAGTCCGGCCGCCCCCACACCCGGGTGGTGTGCGACCAGGTGTTGCCGACGCCGTCGTCCTGGCCGTAGCGCTCGTCGTCGCTGGTCGGGATGATGTAGGAGACCCGGTAGAGGGGCTGGGACGAGATGACCCGGATCTTCAGCGTGGTGCGAGGCAGCGAGCGGCCGCTGCCGGAGCCGCCGAGGCCGGCGGGGAGCTGCACGCCGTCCGGCAGGTCGAGGGAGCCCGCGTCCGGCTGGACGTCCTCGACCGGCTCGGCCGAGGGGCTCGCGGAGCGGCGCGGCTTCGGGCGTGCCGAGGGGGTCGGCGTCGTCGTACCGGACGCGGAGGGCCGGTCGCTGGGGTCGGTGGCGGATTCAGGGCTGGTCCCGGGGCGGGTGAGGAACGCGAGGACGCCCACCGCGACCGCGACGATCGTGATGAACCAGACCCACTTGCTCTCGCCCCCCGGCCGTCGAGCACGCATGCTCCTCCAACGACGGAAGGGGCCCCGGGGCTATCCCACGGGCGAAAACGGGAAGCATCCCGCGGGGGTCGTCGTTACCCTGGATGACGCCTATGACGAACCATGCTGAGAACTTCTCCCTCGCTGACGCCCTCCGAGCCACCGAGGGCTGGGACGACCCCGACGACCTGGTCGACGACCTCGACGATGCTGCCGACGACGCCGAGAGCGGCGACGACGGCTTCGTGTCGGGGTACGCCGACACCGACCCCACCACCGGCGACCTCGACCTCGTGGAGCGCCACGAGCTGCGCCGGGTCGCGGGCCTGCGCACCGAGCTCGAGGACATCACCGAGGTCGAGTACCGCCAGCTCCGCCTCGAGCGCGTGGTGCTGGTCGGCGTGTGGACCGAGGGCAGCCAGCAGGACGTCGAGAACGCCATGGCCGAGCTCGCCCTGCTCGCCGAGACCGCCGGCTCGGAGGTCCTCGACGCGATCTACCAGCGCCGCCAGTCGCCCGACCCCGCGACGTACATCGGCCGCGGCAAGGTGGAGGGTCTGCGCGAGATCGTCGAGGCCACCGGTGCCGACACCGTCATCTGCGACGGAGAGCTCGCGCCCAGCCAGCTGCGCAACCTGGAGGACCGGGTCAAGGTCAAGGTCGTCGACCGGACCGCTCTGATCCTCGACATCTTCGCCCAGCACGCGAAGTCGAAGGAGGGCCAGGCGCAGGTCGAGCTGGCCCAGCTCAACTACATGAAGCAGCGCCTGCGCGGCTGGGGTGGCAACCTCTCCCGCCAGGCCGGTGGCCGGGTCGGCGCCGACGGCGGCGGCATCGGCGGTCGTGGCCCCGGTGAGACCAAGATCGAGACCGACCGGCGTCGCATCAACGACAAGATCGCCAAGCTGCGCCGCGAGCTCAAGGTCATGAAGGGCACCCGCGACACCAAGCGCCAGGAGCGCCGTCGCAACGAGGTCCCCTCGGTGGCCATCGCCGGCTACACCAACGCCGGCAAGTCCTCGCTGCTCAACCGGCTGACGGGTGCGGGCGTGCTCGTCGAGGACGCGCTGTTCGCGACCCTGGACCCGACCACGCGTCGTACCACCACCGGGGACGGGCGCGTCTACACGATGAGCGACACGGTCGGCTTCGTCCGGCACCTGCCGCACCAGCTCGTCGAGGCCTTCCGGTCCACGCTGGAGGAGGTCGCCGACGCCGACCTGATCGTGCACGTCGTCGACGGCTCGCACCCTGACCCCGAGGGTCAGCTCAACGCGGTGCGGGAGGTGCTCGCCGACATCGAGGCGGGCTCCATCCCCGAGCTCGTGGTCATCAACAAGGTCGACGCGGCCGACCCGCTCGTCGTCGACCGGGTGCTGCGCCGAGAGCCGCACGCCGTCGCCGTCTCGGCGCGCACCGGCGAGGGGATCGCCGAGGCGCTGGCCGCGATCGAGGCGGACCTGCCGCGCCCCCGGGTCGAGTTCACCGCATTGGTGCCCTACGCCCGCGGCGACCTCATCGACCGGATCCACAAGGACGGCGAGATCGCCACGCTCGAGCACACCGCCGAGGGCACCCACGTCACCGGCCGCGCCACCGAGGCGCTCGCGGGCGACCTCGCCGCCTACGCCGTGTGACGCCGGCGGGCGTCGTACCTGACAAATCCGTCGTGCTTTCGGCCGTTCTTCGACAGATTCGTCTGGTACGACGCAAGATCTCCTCGTGACTCGGCGCCCCCTCCTCGTTGCTGCCCTCCTCGTGCTCCTCGCCTCCGCGGTGTCGGGCGCGGTGTGGATGCGCGCGGGCGCCCGCCCCGACCGGTGCGGGACGACCGCGGAGCGCGCCGACGAGCGGGCCGCGCTCGTCACCGGGCGCGGGCCCGAGGTGCTCGTGCTGGGCGACTCCTACTCCGTCGGCGCCGGCCTGCCGTACGCCGCCACCTGGCCGACCCACCTGCCCGGGCGGGTCCGGGTGGACGGCTTCGCCGGCAGCGGGTTCAGTGTGGGAGCCAGCGCGTGCGGGGACCGGTCGTACGCCACCCGGCTCCCGCACTCCCTGCGCGCCGGGACCCGGCTCGTGGTCGTCGAGGGCGGCCTCAACGACTACGACCAGCCCACCGCGGACATCGAGGACGGCTTCCGCCGGCTGCTCGAGGAGCTCGGCGACACCCCCGTGCTCGTGGTCGGACCGCCCGTCGTCCCGCAGCGCCCCGAGGGCTCGGTCGAGGCCGTCGACGCGACGCTCGCCCGGTTGACGGCGGAGCACGGCACGCCGTACCTGTCGATGGTGGGGGTCGACCTGAGCCTCCTCGACGACGACGTGCACCCCGACACCGCCGGTCAGGGCGTCTTCGGGACGCTGGTCGCCGCCCGGGTGCGCAGCCTGCTCGACGCTCGCTAGCGGCGACCGGTCAGGCGCGGCACGCGCCCGTGCGGTCGAGCGTCGCCGCGTGCTCGGCGGCCAGGGCGACGAGCCGCTCGGCGATCGGGGACCGGGTGCCACGGGTGAGCGCGAAGACCTGGCGGTTCGGCAGCGCCGGGCGTAGCGGATGCACGTCCAGCTCGTCGTCGGGGACGCCACCGACCGCGAGGAGCGGCATCACGGCGTACCCCAGCCCAGCGCGGACCATCGAGACCACCGCCTGGTTGTCCGCGGTCCGGAACACGATGTCGGGGCGGACGCCGAGCTCGGCGAGACGCACCTCCACCCGGCCCTGGTCGCAGATCGGCGGCAGGGCCACCATCGCGACGCCGTCCAGGTCGCCGAGGCGCACCGGGCCGGCCGGGAGCGCGCCGCGACGGGTGAGCAGCACGTGCTCGTCCTCGAGCAGCAGGGTGCTGTCCACCCCGTGGGCGCCGGGTGCGTCGTGGAAGAGCACGTCGAGGTCGCCGGGATCGGCGAGGTCCTCCTCGCCCTCGAACAGCCGGATCTCGCAGCCGGGCTGCTCGGCGCGCAGCTGACGGACCACCGCGGGCAGCAGCACGTTGGTGACGGTCTGGAAGGTGCCGACGTCGACCCGGCCGCCTCCCGCCCGGAACCTGTCGACGCTCTCGCCCAGCGAGCGCGACCGGTCCAGGACGTCGCGCGCGCCGGCGAGCACGACCCGTCCCAGGGGAGTCAGCTGGGCCGGTCGCGGGCCGCCCGGGCGGTCGAAGACGGCGCCGCCGACGGCCCGCTCCAGGGCCGCGACCTGCTGGCTCAACGTGGACTGCGTGTAGCCCAGGCGGTCCGCCGCCCGGCCGAAGCTGCCCTCGGCGGCGATCGCGTCCAGGGCGCGCAGGTGCCGCAGCTCGTACATCGGACGATGGTATCGAGCGATCATTGTCATCGTAAACAATCGCTTTTCGCGATGGCCTCGCCCGACCTAGCGTCGGGGCATGAACACCGCCACCGCCTACGACGTCAACGGCATCACCCTCGCCGCCGAGACCTTCGGCGATCCCGCCGACCCGGCGATCCTGCTCGTGCACGGAGCCTGTGCCTCGATGCTGTGGTGGGAGGAGGCGCTGTGCCGCCGGATCGCCGCCGAGGGCCGCTACGTCATCCGCTACGACCAGCGCGACACCGGCCGCTCGACCAGCTTCCCCGTCGGCCGTCCCGGCTACGGCCTGCGCGACCTCGCGGACGACGCGGTCGGCCTGCTCGATGCCCTCGGGGTGGACAGTGCCCACGTGGTCGGCCGGTCGATGTCCGGCGGTGTGGCGCTCGTGCTCGGTGTCGACCACCCGCACCGGACCCGTTCGGTGACCCTGGTGACCACGACGACCGGCGAGCTGCCGATGGGGGAGATCGAGGTGCCGCCGGACCCGGACCCCGCCGATCCCGCGGCGGTCGTGGACTACCTGGTGGAGGCACTGCGTGCGTACGCCGGCGCCTCGCCGCACTTCGACGCGGAGGCCGTCCGGGCGCTCGCCGCCGCGGACGTCGCTCGCACCCGCGACCTCGCGGCGACCCTCGGCAACCACTACGCGATGGACTTCGCCGGCCCCCGGGGTGGTGGTTTCGCCGACCTGCGCCGGCCCACCCTCGTCGTCCACGGCGAGCTGGACCCGGTCTTCCCGCTCGCGCACGGCGAGGCCCTGCGCGATGCCGTCCCGGGCGCGGAGCTGGTCGTCCTGCCGGGGGCGGGGCACGACGTACCGGAGCCGGTGTGGGACGTCTTCGTGCGGTCCCTGGCCGCCTTCACCGCACCGGAGCGGACCCGATGAGGTCCGGTCTGTGGGTCCCGCTGTTCGACGAGCTCGCCGACCCGGTCGTGGTCGCAGGACTGGCCGCCGAGGCCGAGGAGGCCGGCTGGGACGGGTTCTTCGTGTGGGACCACGTGCGGTGGCGCGAGCCCGTGCGGGCGCTCGCCGACCCTTGGGTCACCCTGGCCGCGGTGGCCGCCGCGACCTCCACCGTGCGCCTCGGCCCGCTGGTCAGCGCCCTGCCGCGTCGCCGGCCGCAGGTCCTCGCCCGGCACACGGCCACCCTGGACCGACTCAGCCGTGGCCGCCTGGTCCTCGGTGCGGGCCTCGGCAGCGACCGGTTCGGCGGCGAGTTCTCCCGGTTCGGCGACGAGGAGGACGACCGCACCCGCGCCGCGATGCTCGACGAGTCGCTCACGATCCTGCGCCGTGCGTGGACGGGGGAGCCGGTCCGGCACCACGGCGAGCACTTCACCGTGGACGACGTCCGCTTCCTGCCGAGGCCGGTCCAGCAGTCGGTCCCGGTGTGGATCGCCGGCTTCCCCGGGAAGGTCCGCCCCCTGCGACGCGCCGCCGGGTACGACGGCTTCGTGCCGGTCAACCTCGAGCGTCCCGACCAGCTCGCGGAGGCGGTCGGGCGGATCGCGGGGCTGCGGGCGAGCCTGCACCCCGACGCCCCGGCGGCGTACGACGTCGTGGTGCCGCTGGCGCCCGACGCGGACCTGGCGGCGTTCCGGGCCGCGGGCGCCACGTGGTGGCTCACCGACGTCGACCCCCACTCCCTCACGGTCGACCAGGTGCGGGGGGTGCTGCGGGACGGACCGTGGCGCTGAGCATCGGCGCCTGTGGAGGGGCGACGCGCACCGTCGGACCCGCCGTCTAGGGTTTCCCGGTGACCAGTGACGCCGCCGTCGACTCCACGCCCGTCCGCGACCTGCTCGCGACGGCCGTGGCCGCGCTCGGCGGTCAGGAGCGGGAGGGCCAGGTCGCGATGGCACAGGCCGTCGCCCGGTCCTTCGCCGAGGGGGAGCACCTGCTCGTGCAGGCCGGCACCGGCACGGGGAAGTCGCTGGGCTACCTCGTGCCCGCGCTGCTCCACGACAAGCGGGTGGTCGTCGCGACCGCCACCCTCGCGCTGCAGCACCAGCTCGTCGAGCGGGACCTGCCCCGGCTGGTCAAGGCGGTGGGGACGACGCCGGGCCTCGACGCGTCGTACGCCGTGCTCAAGGGGCGCTCCAACTACGCCTGCCTGCACCGCATCCGGGAGGGCGCGCCCGATGACCAGGGCGAGCTGATCCAGATCCCCGAGGGCTCGATGGGTGCCAAGGTGCTCGAGCTGCGGACGTGGGCGGAGTCGGCCGCTGAGGACGGCGGCAGCGGCGAGCGCGACGACGCCCCGCGACACACCGAGAAGGAGTGGCGCCAGGTCAGCGTCTCCGCGCGCGAGTGCCTCGGTGCAAGCAAGTGCCAGTTCGGCCAGGAGTGCTTCGCCGAGCGGGCCCGGGAGAAGGCGCAGAAGTCGCACCTCATCGTCACCAACCACTCGCTGCTCGCGATCGACGCGATCGAGGGGATCCCGATGATCCCCGACTACGACGCCGTCGTCATCGACGAGGCGCACGAGCTCGCCGCCCGGGTCACCCAGGCCGCCACCGACGAGCTGTGGGCGGCGGAGGTCGAGCGGGCCGCCCGGCGCAGCGTGCGCCACGTCGAGGGCAACGAGGCCGACGACCTCGCCGACGCCGCCGACGCGCTGCGCGCCGCGGTCGCCGAGGCGCCCGCCGGCCGCTTCGAGCGGCTGCCCGAGGAGCTCGCCGACGCGCTCGCCCTGGTCCGCGACGCCGCCCGCGCCTGCATCTCGGCCTTCCCGCGCGCCGAGGCCGGCAAGGACCCGGACGCCGCGATGACCCAGGCCAAGGGCATGGTCCAGGAGGTCTTCACCACCGCCGAGCGGATGGCGGCGTTCTCCGAGCACGACGTGCTGTGGCGCACCGAGGGCAGCGACCGGCTCCCACCCACCCTCGCCGTCGCCCCGCTGCAGGTGTGGGGGCAGATGCGCGACAAGCTGCTCGCCGACAACACCGTCGTGATGACCTCGGCCACCCTCATGCTCGGCGGCGACTTCAACGCCGTGGCCCGCTCGGTCGGCCTCAAGCCGATGCCGGACGAGGAGCAGCCCTGGCGCGGCATCGACGTCGGCAGTCCCTTCGACTACGGCAAGCAGGGCATCCTCTACATCGCCCGCCACCTGCCACCGCCGGGTCGCGACGGTCTCGGGACCGCGCAGCTCGACGAGATCACCGAGCTCGTCGACGCCGCCGACGGCCGCACGCTCGGCCTCTTCTCCAGCCGTCGGGCCGCGGAGGCCGCCGCCGAGCACGTCCGCAAGAAGCTCCCGCACCTGACCACGCTCGCGCAGGGCGAGGCGCAGCTGCCGGAGCTCGCGCGGCAGTTCGTCGAGGACCCCCACACCTGCCTGTTCGGCACCCTCGGCCTCTGGCAGGGCCTCGACGTCCCCGGCGACACCTGTCAGCTGGTGATCATCGACCGGATCCCGTTCCCCCGCCCCGACGACCCGTTGATGAGCGCCCGGCAGAAGGCCGCGGACCGTGCCGGTGGCAACGGGTTCATGCAGGTCGCCGCCACCCACTCGGCACTACTGCTCGCCCAGGGCGCGGGCCGGCTCATCCGGACCACCTCCGACAAGGGCGTCGTCGCGGTGCTCGACCCACGCCTCGCGACCGCGCGCTACGGCTCGTTCCTCAAGGCGAGCCTGCCGCCGATGTGGCCGACCACCGACCCGCAGGTGGTGCGGGCAGCGCTGAAGCGACTCAGCGACGCAGCGCCTTGACCGTCAGGGTCCGGTCGAGGAAGTTGGGATCCGGTTCATCGGCCTCCCACACCCGGGCACTGACCCAGGTGTAGCTGACCCACTCCACGCCCGTGCCGAAGGGCAGCTCGAGGGTGGCGGGGCTGGGATCGACGATGACCCGGGTCTTGAGCGGCTGGCCGACTCGCTTGATCCCGAGCACGACGCCACCATCGAGGCCGGTGAACCACGTGTCGATGTCGCTCGCGAGGCGGATCCGCCAGCCTCCTCCCGTCAGGCCCTTGCCGGGCTTGATCCGCACGGTCCGGGAGACGAAGTCGCGCAACGAGCCCCAGGCGGCGGTCCGTCGTGGGGACGCCTTCGTCGGGGTGAGCACCTGTGCGACGGGCACCGGCTTGTAGGCCGCGCCCTCGCGGTAGGAGCGAGCGGGATCGAGGTTCCAACGGGTGAACTCCGTGACCTCCGCGTCGAGCGCGGTGCCGTGACTCGTGAGGACCTTCTCGAGCGCCAACAGTGCCCAGTAGCGATCCGGGTAGGCGGTCCGTGCCTCCCAGTACTCCCGGACGATCGTCGGCAGCGCACCGGTCCTCGCCGGGAAGCGCTCGCTGAGGTAGCGGAAGAAGATCCAGCGCCCGTCGCCGTCGTACGGCGTGGTGGGCTCGTAGAGGGACCCCTGCGGCTGGCCGAGGGGCCCGTAGGGCAGGTAGGCGCGGTTGCGGTTGTAGCTGGTGTAGATCTCGTCCTCGACCCAGCTCGCCGCGGCGTCGCCGAACAGGTCGTTCGCGGCGGTGTAGGCCCACTGCACGAGGTAGAAGTACTGGTGCAGGACGTCGAGCTCGAGGTTCTGCACCGGACTCAGCCGGGTGCCGTACTCCGCGGCGCTGTAGTCGTTGTCGATCAGGCAGTAGCCGGCGGTCGTCGTCGTCGAGTCGGGCGTCTCGCGGACACAGGAAGCGCCGCCGTCCACCTCGGCCAGCTCGGCGACGTAGAAGTCGACCTGGTCGGTCCCGCCGCCCAGCGCGCCGTCGCCCACCGGGGCGCGGTAGCCCGCGTCGGCGAAGGTGGTGGCCGCCTGGGGCAGCAACGACGTCGAGATCAGGTCGACGAGGTCGGGGACGCCGTTGTCGGCCACCCCCGGCCACGTCCCACCGCCGCCGTCGTCCTCGGTGGGGACGTCGTTGGTGCCGTCCTGGGCGTAGTGCACGCAGATGCCGTCACGGCAGACCGGCGTCGCCTCGGGTGCGGTGTAGACGTTCTCGGTCGGACGCACGCCGACGTCGGCTCGCGCCGGCGCGGGCTGCCCGAGGACGAAGAGCAGAGGCGTCACGAGGACGGCCACGGCGAGCAGCGCGACGCGGCGGCGGAGGGGCGGTGGCTTGCTCACCGGGTCACCTTCGCGTCGATGTCGTAGCTCGGCCACACCGGGTCGAGGAAGTTGCCTCGGTAGCCCCGGCCGGTCACGATCCGGATGTCGACGTACTCCACGCCGGCGCCGAAGGCGAAGGTCACGGCTTCCGAGATGGTCTGGCCCTCGGCGAGGATGCGGGTGACCGGGGCGCGGTTCTGCGCCTTGAAGGTCGCCACGAAAGCCTTCTCGGTCGCGCCGAAGTTGTTGTAGGCACCGAGGTCGAGACGTAGTCGCCACGAGCCCGTCAGACTGCTCCCGCGGCGGAAGCGAACGGTCCGCGACGCCCGCTCCTCCGGATCCCCGGCCAGGTTGTGCGAGCGCCGAGAGGTGCTCAGCGTGACCTGCGCCTGGCGCGGCGCGGGCTTGTACGCGGCGCCCTCGTCGTAGTGGTGCGCGGGGTCGAGGTTCCAGGTGCTGAACGCCACCATCTCCCGCACCCAGGACGACCCGCGGTCGGCCAGGACGGGAGCGATCGCCTCGGTGCCCTCGTCGTACTCGACGCCGGGGTAGCCGTCGGCGTCCGCCCGCTCCCAGATGTCGCGCATGATGACCGGCAGTCCACCCTGCTCGGCGGGGTAGCGCTCGGTGAGGAAGCGCAGGAAGATCCAGGCGGCGCGGTCGCCGTGGGGCAGCGAGTTGCCGACGCTCTCCGCGGGAAGCGCGAGCGGACCGTAGGGCAGGTAGGCGCGGTTGCGGTTGAGGGAGGGGTAGATCTCGTCCTCGACCCAGGTGGCCGCAGCCTCGTGGAGCCAGCCGCCGTTGGTGGAGTAGGCGAACTGCACCAGCAGGAAGTACTGGTGGGCCACGTCGAGGCCGAGGTTGGCGGCCGGGCTCCGGCTCGTGCCGTACTCGGCGGCGGAGTAGTCGTTGTCGAGCACGCACCAACCCGGTCCGGTCTCGTCGAACTCGGAGGTGACGCCGCAGTGGGCGCCGCGGTCGACGTCGGCGAGGTCGGCGAGGTAGATGTCGACCTGGTCGGTGCCGCCGCCTGCGGTGCCGTCGCCGACGGGGGGCTTGTAGCCGGCGTCGGTGAAGACCTTCGCGACCTTGGGCAGGATGGAGGCGGAGAGCAGGTCGACGAGGTCGGGGATGCCGTTGTCGGCGTATCCCTTCCACGCGCCGCCGGCGCCGTCGTCCTCAGTGGGGACGTCGTTGGTGCCGTCCTGGGCGTAGTGCACGCAGATGCCGGCCCGGCAGACCGGAGTCGCCTCGGGCGCCGTGTAGATGTCCTCCGTCGGGCGCGTCGCGGCCTCGGCGGCCGTTGCCGACGGTGCGGCGATCAGCGGCAGTGCCGCTGCGGCGAAGGTGGCGACGAGGAGGCGGGCGGTGAGCTTCCGAGAGTGCATCAGCTTCCCTTTCAGCCGCGGAGGGCCTTGGCGGTGATCGTGTAGTACCAGGCGGGCGGGTCGGGGTGGTCGGAGTGAGACTTCTGGGACAGTCCGACGACGGTGATGTCGACCCACTCGACCTGCGAGGTGAAGGGGAGGTCGACCACGGTCTCGTTGACGTCCGAGGGCAGGATGACCCGTGTCTTCGGGGCCCGGCCCTTGACCTTGATCGTCGCGGTCACGGCCTCGTCCGCCCACCACGCGTCGACCTGCGCCCGCACCCGCAGACGCCAGGCGCCGGTCAGGCTGCTGCCGGGACGGTAGCGAAAGGTCGCTGACGTCAGGGAGTTGAGGAAGGGCTTGTCGCGGAACACCTTGGTCGGCGCGGCGCGGGTCAGGACCGTGCTCGCGGCGAGCGGCGCGGTCGGGTAGGCCGCGCCCTCGTCGTAGTAGCGGCCCGGCTGGCGGTTCCAGGTGGTGAACGCGATGAACTCGTCGTCGACGGTGGTGCCGTGCTGGGCGAGGCCGAGGTTGAGGTCGTAGTAGAGGACGAGGTCGTAGAAGTCGAAGTAGTTGGGCGCCTCGCCGACGTGCTCCCACAGGTGGCGCACGATCACCGGCAGCGGCCCGCTCCTCGCGGGGTAGCGCTCGCTGAGGAAGCGGAGGAACACCCAGGCGGCCTCGGCCTGGTGCGGCGCCTCGTAGGAGGAAGGCCACCGGCCCACCGGGACGAGGGGCTTGCTGAGCGCGCTGAAGGGAAGGTACGCCCGGTTGCGGTTCAGGTCGTGGTAGACCTCGTCCTCGACCCAGGTGGCCGTCGCCTCGGTCAGCCAGTTGCCGCGCAGGCTGTAGGCCCGGCTGACGAGGAGGCTGTACTGGTGGACGGCGTCGAGGCCGAGGTGCCCGGCCCGGCTGATCCGAGTGCTGTACTCCGCGCTCGAGTAGTCGTTGTCGAGCACGCACCAGCCGGGTGCCGTCGCCGCCTCGTCGGGCCCGTCGGTGACGCACGAGGCGCCTCCGTCCACGTCGGCGAGGTCGGCGAGGTAGATGTCGACCTGGTCGGTGCCGCCGCCTGCGGTGCCGTCGCCGACGGGGGGCTTGTAGCCGGCGTCGGTGAAGACCTTCGCGACCTTGGGCAGGATGGAGGCGGAGAGCAGGTCGACGATGTCGGGGATGCCGTTGTCGGCGTATCCCTTCCACGTCCCACCGGCGCCGTCGTCCTCGGTGGGGACGTCGTTGGTGCCGTCCTGGGCGTAGTGGACGCAGATGCCGGCCCGGCAGACGGGGGTGGCCTCGGGCGCAGTGTAGATGTCCTCGGTGGGGCGAGCCCCGGCGGCGGCGTCGGCTCCCGGGACCCCGACGAGCAGGAGTCCCGGGAGGGCGAGCACGGCGCTGAGCGTCACGGTGCCGACGCTCCGAGCTCGCCGCGCCATGACGTCAGCCCGCGTAGGCCAGGCCGCTGACGGTCTGGGTCTCGTCGTCGTCCACCGGGACGCCCTGGCAGGTCGAGGTCGAGTCGCGGTCCGGGTCGTTGCACCCGGTGTAGCGGCTGCTGGCGTTGATCGGCGTGACGTCGACCCACTCCACGCTCGGACCGTAGGGGTAGGAGTAGGTCGCGTTGCCCATGGTGTCGAGGGCGACGACCTTGGCCTTCGGGGCGTGACCCTTGACCTTGATGGTGACGACGGCCGCGCCTCCGGCGACCCGGTCGTTGAGGTTGAACTTCAGCTGCAGCCGCCACGTGGTGCCACCGGTGCTCGGGCGGGTGAACCGGTACGTCGACGACGCGAGGTGGTCGAGCCGCACGCTGACGACCTTCTTCGGGGCGGCGCCGGTGAGCCGGTAGGTCGCGCGGGTGGGCGTCGGGCGGTAGGCCGCGCCCTCGTCGTAGTAGGACGCCGGGCGACGGTTCCAGACCGTGAACCACGCGAACTGGGCCGGCAGCGAGCTGCTGCGGGCCGCCAGGACGTTGCGCACCGCCTCGACGGAGTACTCGTCCGGCGTGCGGCTCCAGATGTCACGCACGACCGTCTCCAGACCCGCGCGGGTCGAGGGGAAGCGCTCGCCGAGGAAGCGGAAGAACAGCCAGTTGCCGTAGGCGGAGGCGTCCTCGAAGAGGTCCAGGGACTGCTGGGGCCGCGCGAGCGAGCCGTAGGGCAGGTAGTTCAGGTTGTCGTTCACGCTGTCGTAGATCTCGTCCTCGACCCAGGTCGCGGTCGCCTCCATCAGCCAGGCGTCCTCGTTGACGTCGTAGGCGAACTGCACGGCGTGGAAGTACTCGTGCGCCGCCGTCACCCGCAGGGCCGAGCGCGGGGAGAGACCGAACTCGGCGTAGTCGTTGTCGAGCACGCAGTAGGCCGGCGCGGGCACGTGCTCGGTCACCGACCAGTCGTCGACGGTGCAGTAGCCGAAGGCGCCGTCGTCACCGAGCTGGCCCAGGTAGACGTCGAAGTAGCTGCTGCCGCCGGCGGAGCCGTCGCGCACCGGCGTGCGGTAGCCGGCGTCCTTGAAGCGGCTGACGACGGTGTTCATCGTCGCGAGGGTGAACTCGACGATGTCGGGCAGTGCCGAGGTGCTGCCGGGGAACTTCCCGCCGGCACCGTCGTTCTCGGGGTCGACCGCGTCGGGACCGGTGGTCACCCAGTGCACGCACACCACGCTGTTGCACTTGACCTTGTCGGGGTGGGCGCCGTAGCAGGCGAGGTCCTGGTCGACGTTGAGGCACTCGTTCGAGCTGTCGTCGGGACGGGCCAGCAGGCGCGCCGCCTCGGCGCGCTTGGCCTTCGGCAGGTTCTTCTGCGCCGCCGCGAGGTCGCGCAGGGCCACCGTCAGGTCCTTGCCCTGCACCTCGGCCGCCGTCGGGCTCGCCGGGTCGGCGGGGGTGAAGGGCGTCTCGATGATCTCCTGCACGGTCTCGAGGGCCTGCTCGGCGACCTCGGCGGGCGTGCTCGGGTCCGGGGTGGGGTCGTCGGTCCCGTCGGCCTGGGCCGGTACGACGAGCGCGGGCACCAGCAGCAGGGCGGCGAGCAGGGACAGCAGGAACGCGGCCCAGGGGGCGCGAGATGACGGCATGGAGAGGGCTTTCGGACGAGACGGTGGGGGACGACGCCCCGACCTTACGTCAGACTCCCGACGCAATGCCTCCCCTTGCCTCCCTCACACGCGGCGCAGGACCGCGGTCACCTTCCCGAGGATCGTGGCGTCGGTGCCGTCGATCGGCTCGAAGGCCGGGTTGTGCGGCAGCAGCCACACCCGGCCGTCCTTGCGCTGGAAGGTCTTGACCGTCGCCTCGCCGTCGATCATGGCGGCGACGATCTCGCCGTTCTCGGCGGTCGGCTGCTGGCGGATCACGACGTAGTCGCCGTTGCAGATGGCGGCGTCGATCATCGACTCGCCGCTCACCTCCAGGAGGAACAGCTGCCCGTCGCCGACGAGCTGGCGGGGGAGCGGGAAGACGTCCTCGACCCGCTCCTCGGCGAGGATCGGGCCGCCCGCGGCGATCCGGCCGACGACCGGCACGTTGGCGGGCACCGGGGCGGCGTCGCCGATCCCGGTCTCGTCGTACGTCGTCTCCTCGGCCGCACCCATGGCCTTGCGGGCCGCCATGACCTCGGGCAGGAAGACCTCGAGGGCACGCGGCCGGTTGGGGTCGCGCTTGAGGTAGCCCTTCTCCTCCAGCACGCGCAGCTGGTGGGCCACGCTCGAGGTGCTGGTGAGCCCGACGGCCTGGCCGATCTCGCGCATGCTCGGCGGGTAGCCCCGCTTCTCGATGCTGTCCTTGATGTGGGCCAGGACCCGCTGCTGGCGCGGGGTCAGGCCGGTCGCGTCCGGGGGGCCGTCGGGCAGCTCGGTGACGCCGCGGCCTGCCTTGCGCTCCGCCATGGGGGTGCCTCCAGTTCGCTCCGGTCGGGCCGGCCTCCTCGGGCGGTGGGTGCGCCGAGCTCGTGCCCTGACCTCGTGGCCTGACGCTAACCGATCGGCGACGGCGGTTTCAAACATCTGTTCGAACGGCGTGTCGGCGACACGCGGTCGAACAGGAATTCGAACGGGTCCTGGATTTGTTCGAACACATGATCTAACCTCGTACACATGTTCGATCGAACGTCTGGTCGAACCACTTGTGTCGGACCCCCTCGATAGACAAAGGGTCCGTCCCCTTCCCCGGAGGTTCCCATGAGCACCATCACGATCGCCCCGCACCGCGTCTCCCGTGCCGCCGCGCCGCGCTCCTCCGCGCGTCCGGTCGCCGCGCCAGCCCGTCGCGCGGGCTCGGTCCGGCTCACCCGCCGGGGCCGCGTGGTCGTGTTCCTCCTCGCCTCCGCCGTCGTGGCCGCCGTCGCGATCTGGCTCGCCGCGGGTTCCGCCGCGACCCACCAGGGCGGCGACGCCGGCGCGGTGACCGTGGTGACGGTGGCGCCGGGGGAGACGCTGTGGGACATCGCCAGCGACGTCGCGGCCACCATCGACGACGACGTGCGTGGCGCGATGGACCGCATCCAGGACCTCAACACCCTCGACGGCAGCCTGGTCTACGCCGGCCAGCAGCTGCGGGTCCCCACCGCCGACTGACCCTCGGCCCACGCTCTCTCCGCCGCTTCGACCCCGGCGGAGTGGGGAAGACGGAGGGCGGGACCCGGCTGCGCGCGCCGGCTCCCGCCCTTCGCGCTGTCCGCGCGTGGACGCGGGGTGGGCGGCTCGAGGTGGACGACGCCGTCGGCGGGTACCGCCCGAGAGCGTGCCCTTCCGGAGGGAGGACGCTCAGCGCGCGGCGCGCTTGCCGCCCTTGGGGGCGCTCGGGTCCCGCTTGGGCTTCGGCTCCGGCGAGGACGTCAGCCCCAGGGCTCGCGAGAGCCGTACGGCCAGCATGAACGCGAGGAAGAGGCACAGCATGGCGCCCACCGCGGCGACGACCAGGAACAGCCAGGCGCTGCCCTTGCCGTCGTGGCGCGCGGTCGCGCCGAAGTCGATGGCGGCCAGCACGAGGTACCCCCACGCGACCAGCGCGAAGGTGATCCCGACGGCGATCGCGAGCAGGTCCGGTCGGAACCGCGCCTTGGTGCGGCCTCCCGCGCGCTTTCCTCCCGTCACGGCGGTCATTGTGTCCGATGGCTGGTTGCGGCGTGCCGGCAACCCTGCAATCTCCTGCCGAGCACCTGCTCGTCCCCAGGCCGGACGGCGTCCGACGGGAGCCGTCGTGGTGGTCCGGCAGGGGTGGCCGACGGGCTCGGAACGGCGCCCGACACGCCGTCGCTGGAGCTGTTCGGGAGCCGTCGTCGGCGCGGTGACCTGCGCAAACGCGGTGGCGGGGCGTCGTACCGAGATCTGTCTGGGCCGCGGTCTTGCACGTGTGGTGGTCGGCGCGTACGGTTACCACTACATCTAGTAGTTACAAGGATGTAGTTCTCCACATCTAGTTCCACAGAACAGCCGTGGAGTTGCACAGATCACTCCCCGTTCTCCACAGCCGGCTCCCGGTTGTGCACAGCGGGACCGCCCGGGAAGGAGGAGCCATGCACTGTCCGTACTGCAAGCACAACGACACCAAGGTCCTCGACTCCCGGGTCTCCGAGGACGGCTGCTCGATCCGCCGGCGGCGGGTCTGCCAGTCGGCGGCGTGCGAGAAGCGGTTCACCACCGTGGAGCTCATGCAGCTGACCGTGCTCAAGCGCTCCGGCGCGACCGAGCCGTTCACCCGCGAGAAGGCCGTGTCCGGCGTGCGGAAGGCCTGCAAGGGCCGCCCCGTGGACGAGGACGACCTGGCCCGCCTGGGCCAGGAGGTCGAGGACCAGCTCCGGCTGGCCGGCAGCCCCGAGATCGCCGCCCACGAGGTCGGCCTGGCGATCCTCCCGCCCCTGCGACGCCTCGACGAGGTCGCCTACCTCCGCTTCGCCTCGGTCTACCGCGGGTTCGACTCCGCGGCCGACTTCGAGAACGAGATCGCTCTCCTGCGCGCCGAGCGCCAGCTGCAGAGCGAACCAGCCCCGACGGGCTGACCCCAGACGCCCGGCAGGTAGTGGGGAAGCTGCCTGCCGGGCCACCAACGTCAGGTACGACGCGCGTCGTACCGCCGCACCGCCGACAACCGCACCCGCACCGACACCAGGAGAGTCATGACCGAGACGGCCAGCAACCCGACGGCCACGCAGAAGGGTCTGAAGATCGAGAGGATCTTCAGCACCGACGGCGTGCACCCCTACGACGAGATCACCTGGGAGCGACGCGACGTCGTCCAGACGAACTGGAAGACCGGCGAGACCGTCTTCGAGCAGCTCGGCGTGGAGTTCCCGGACTTCTGGTCGCTGAACGCCTCCACGATCGTGACGACCAAGTACTTCCGCGGCGCCGTCGGCACCCCGGAGCGCGAGACCGGGCTGCGCCAGCTCATCGACCGCGTCGTCTCCCGCTACGTCCAGGCGGGCATCGACCACGACTACTTCGCGACGGCGGCGGACGCGGAGGTCTTCGAGCAGGAGCTGACCTGGCTCCTGGCGCACCAGTACTTCTCCTTCAACTCCCCGGTGTGGTTCAACGTCGGCACGCAGTCCCCGCAGCAGGTGTCGGCCTGCTTCATCCTGTCGGTGGATGACTCGATGGACTCGATCCTCAACTGGTACAAGGAGGAGGGCTTCATCTTCAAGGGCGGCTCGGGTGCCGGCCTGAACCTCTCCCGGATCCGCTCCTCCAAGGAGCTGCTGAGCAGCGGCGGCACGGCCTCCGGCCCGGTCTCCTTCATGCGCGGCGCGGACGCCTCCGCCGGCACCATCAAGTCGGGCGGCGCCACGCGGCGCGCGGCGAAGATGGTCGTCCTCGACGTCGACCACCCCGACATCGAGGAGTTCGTCGAGACCAAGTGGCGCGAGGAGGACAAGATCCGCGCCCTGCGCGACGCCGGCTTCGACATGGACCTCGGCGGCAAGGACATCACCTCCGTCCAGTACCAGAACGCCAACAACTCGGTCCGCGTCAACGACGAGTTCATGCGCGCCGTCGAGAACGGCACCGAGTTCGGCCTGCGCTCGCGCAAGGACGGCTCGGTCATCGAGACCGTCGACGCGCGCAGCCTGTTCCGCAAGATCAGCGAGGCCGCGTGGGCCTGCGCCGACCCGGGCCTGCAGTACGACGACACGATCAACGACTGGCACACCAACCCCGAGACCGGCCGGATCACCGCGTCCAACCCGTGCTCGGAGTACATGTCGCTCGACAACTCCTCGTGCAACCTGGCCTCGCTGAACCTGCTGAAGTTCCTGCGCGACGACGACACCTTCGACGCCCCGCTGTTCGCGAAGGCCGTCGAGCTGATCATCACCGCGATGGACATCTCGATCTGCTTCGCCGACTTCCCGACCGAGCCGATCGGCCAGACCACCCGCGACTACCGCCAGCTCGGCATCGGCTACGCCAACCTGGGCGCGCTGCTCATGGCGATGGGCCTCGGCTACGACTCCGACGGCGGTCGCGCTATGGCGGCGACCATCACGTCGCTGATGACCGGCACGTCGTACCGTCGCTCGGCGGAGCTGGCCTCCATCGTCGGCCCGTACGCCGGCTACGCCCGCAACGCGGAGGCGCACCAGCGCGTCATGCGCAAGCACCAGGCCGCCAACGACGACGTGCGCCCGCTGCACATCGCCGACGCCGAGGTGCACAAGCTGGCCACCGCCGAGTGGGCGCAGGTCATCGAGCTCGGCAAGGCCAACGGCTTCCGCAACGCCCAGGCCTCGGTGCTCGCGCCGACCGGCACCATCGGCTTCATGATGGACTGCGACACCACCGGCATCGAGCCCGACTTCTCGCTGGTGAAGTTCAAGAAGCTCGTCGGCGGCGGCTCGCTGCAGATCGTCAACCAGACGATCCCGCGGGCGCTGAAGAAGCTCGGCTACGACGAGGAGAAGATCGAGGCGATCGTCGCCTACATCGGCGAGCACGGCCACGTCGTCGACGCCCCCGGCCTCAAGCCGGAGCACTACGAGGTCTTCGACACCGCGATGGGCGAGCGTGCGCTCAAGCCCATGGGCCACGTCAAGATGATGGCCGCCTGCCAGCCGTTCCTGTCGGGTGCCATCTCCAAGACGGTCAACCTGCCGGAGTCGGCGACGGTCGAGGAGATCGAGCAGATCTACCTGGAGTCGTGGAAGCTCGGCCTCAAGGCCACCGCGATCTACCGCGACAACTGCAAGGTCGGCCAGCCCCTCGCCGACGGCGGCGGCAAGGCCAAGAAGGACGCCGCGGCCGCGGACGCCGCCGCTGCCGAGGCCGAGACCAAGGTCGTCGAGAAGGTCGTCGAGAAGGTCGTCTACGCCCCGACCCGCAAGCGCCTGCCGAAGTCCCGCCTGGCCCGCACCACCTCCTTCACGGTGGCCGGCGCCGAGGGCTACATGACCTCGGGTGCCCACGAGGACGAGAGCCTCGGCGAGATCTTCCTCAAGCTCGGCAAGCAGGGCTCGACCCTCGCCGGCGTGATGGACGCCTTCTCGATCGCGGTCTCGATCGGCCTGCAGTACGGCGTCCCGCTGGAGACCTACGTCTCGAAGTTCACCAACCTGCGCTTCGAGCCCGCCGGCCTCACCGACGACCCGGACGTCCGTATGGCGCAGTCGATCATGGACTACGTCTTCCGCCGCCTCGCCCTGGACTACCTGTCCTTCGACGAGCGCTCCGCCCTCGGCATCTACTCCGCCGAGGAGCGCCAGCGCCACCTCGAGACCGGCTCCTACGAGCCCATCGAGGAGACCGGCTCGGCCTCCGAGCTCGTCGAGACCGCCCCGGTCGCCCAGGCTCCGGCCGCCCAGGCCCCGGTGGTCGAGGACGTCGTCGAGGTCGAGGTCGACGAGGACCCGCTCGCCGGTGCCCCCGTCGTCGAGGCGAAGACCGCCAAGACGACCGCCGAGCTGCTCGAGCAGATCACCGGCCACGCGGTCGACAGCCCGCTGTGCATGACCTGCGGCACGAAGATGCGGCCCGCCGGCTCCTGCTACGTGTGCGAGGGCTGCGGCAGCACCAGCGGCTGCAGCTGAGCCCTCACCGCCGCTGAGGCTCCAGGCCCGCTGCGCTCCGGTTTCCGCCGGAGTGCAGCGGGCCTTCCTCGTTGCTCAGCCCGTGATGGCCGCGACGCGGTCGCGCTTGAGGTCGTCGAGGTGTTGAGCGAGGGTGTCGCCCGAGACTGGAGCGAAGTCCCACCAGTCGACGCCGACATTGATTTGCCAGGTGCCGCGCTTGGTCCGCCGCTCGCGAAACGATTTTGTGGACGTGCCCGTGGAGGAGCGGGACGCCCTCGTCGCGCAGGCGGAACTGTGCGTAACGATCCTCGTCGCGACTGTCGCCGGCGTAGGGGAAGTGCGAGAGCAGCACGCGCGTCGCCGGGCCTGCGGGCGCAGCGGCGCCTCGTCGAGGCGGGCGTCCTTGAGCCCCGCAATGACGCCGTCGAGCGCACGACGAAGTGGATCGAGACCAAGCTCGCGACCGAACCGGCAGCGATCATCAGGGTCGTCCGTCCCTATGCGACCTGGTCGGTGCTGGGCCGGGTCCGCAAACGTGGCTCGGAGAGCCCGGGAGCAGGCAAGAATGCGCGAGCGCGGATCAACGCCGCCATCCAGTTCCTCGCGTGGCTCGACGATCGCAGTATGTCCCTTCGGGACGCGAGACAGGGCGACGTCGACGCGTGGCTGACCGACCGGACCACCATGCGGTACGTCGTGCGCGACTTCCTCCTCTGGGCACACTGCCGAGGACCGTCAAGCGCGACTGGGGCGACTACCTCGCGCAGCGCGCCAAGAACCTCCCGCGACCGCTGTGAGCCAGATGTTCGTTGCGGCGCCGGGGTGGCTGGTCGAGAATCACATGGTGGGCCACCGCAAGAAGCCGCCGATCTACACGTTCTCTGGCGCACCCAGCATCGAACCTGGAGCGCTACAGGACGCCCTCGCAGCAGCAACCTCCGTCGAGATCACGAGGGGCGGATACCTCATCCACGCAGTCAACCGAGATCACGACGTGCTCGCCGACGAGACGGAGAAGCAGGTCGACGTGATGCGGCGCGAAGACGGCCCCGTCGTAACCGATCCCGCTGCTGTCGCAGAGCTGGTCGATGCACTGCGCGTTGCAAAGCTCACCGACTTCCTGTGCATGTGCACGGGCGACCTCGCCGCAGAGTTCTTCGATGACGACGGCAGGCTGATTGGTGTTGTACGTATCGACCTTCCAGACTCGATCGAGTGGCCCCACTGGGAAGGCAAGGCCAAGCTCGTCGATCCGGGACGGCTCGAGCGTTGGTTCGCTCGACACTGGGAGGCGTCGCCAGTGGCGGATGCGCCAGCGGTTGCCCAGCACCCGATGCTTCCGTATCTCGTCGACCTCGAGACCAAGTTCGACGCAGAAGCGCGCCGGCCCTACGACCCGGCCGACCTGATCCGCTATGCCCTGACAACGACGGCCTACTGGGCCGGGCTCGCGATCGGGTGGCTCGAGACGACAGAGATCCCCGTAGGCAGTCTGAGCAACGAACTCGAAGACCTGGAAGGCCGGGCGTACTGGCCGCAAGAGCTTCGCCACCGGTCCAGGCGAGTACGGATGCTGGTGCCATGACTCGGGCCGACAGGGCTACCGATTCGGTGGCTCATGCCGCTTCCAGAAGCCCGCGCACAGACTCCGGAACCAATTGCTGATGTCGTCGTGCTCAAGCGCAAGCGGTGGTGGCGCCGGTGAACAGCGGCGACATCTTCCAAGTGCCTGCGCGTCACCCGACTCGAAGCAGAGTCGGCCGAAGTTCGGGGGCGAAGGGTGACCGCCAACTACCCGAGGGCGGTGGTCGACGGATTCGAGCTCGGCATGTACGTGTCGTACGACGACTGCGGCGATGCGTGGGTCAAGGCACCCGACGGATCTGTGGGAACACTGATCTGGGAAACGGGGGAGCCGGCCTACTTCAAGGTGTCGATCGAGCCGGAGGAGGCGCGTTGGGGCACGTACGCTGTGCAACTCCCGCTGCCTCTCACCAGCGACGAGGAAGCCGCGGCCTATCTCTCGGCGTTACTTCCCGAACTTCGGCTGCGTTGGAAGTCATGGGCAGAGCGAGAAGGCGACGCATGATGAACTCCATGACCGCGCTCTTGTTGATCGGCTACTGGCGAGCCGACAGGGACACCAGTTCGTCCTTGCCCGACCCTCACGACTGGATCGACAACGACTGGGACGAGGACGAGCGCCACGCCACCTGGTTCTACTTCGCGGCGGGCACCCTCTACAGGACCTTCATGGGGCTGTCGCCCTGTCGGATCTGTGGCGAGCCGAATGGCGCGGTCGAGTACACCGACGGCGTCTACGTGTGGCCTGAAGGCTTGGCTCACTACATCTACGACCATGGGTTGCGACTACCCGACGAACTCGTTCAACACGCACGGAGTCGACTCGATGCGATCGAGGCTCGGCCACTCGAGCGGGACCGGTGGCTGGTGACCGCACCACCGAAGGGGTCGAAGACCGACCCGGCAGGACCAGGTCAATGACATCGCCCATCGAGCCGCCGCATTGGTCAGCGGACGCGATTCGTGCAACGCGCGACCAACTTTCTCGATTCGGGTGCTTCAAGGTGCGGTTGTCGCTCTTGTCGACTGAAGCGGGCGGACGTAGGCATTCGGTGATGTCGGGGTGGGTAGCTGAGTGGGAGTTGGGCAACGACGCAGACGGCCACCGTCCTGACAACGATGCGACGATCGTCCTGGACGGCACGGAGCAACTGCAGCCAGGCGCGGTAACTGACGTGCGCCTCTTCCCGACCTATCCGCAACGTTGGTCGAAGGTCGCCGTCGGTGACGTCCTAGGGATGCGGGATGGGCGCAACGTCATCGGCTCGGCCATGGTCGTCGAGATTCTGGAACCGACCAATGAGCACCTGCTGGGGCGCTGGCCGATGTTCAGCACCGTCACGCTGAAGACGGACTTCGACGGCATGGCGGCCGGAACCACTGGAGCCGTCATTGATGTCTTCGAGGACGCGTACGAGATCGAGATCGTCGACGGGGACGGCGAGACTCATTGGCTTGGTCCCGTCGGTGACGAGCACCTTGAGATCCTCGCCGAGGGACCGCTGGCCTAGCGGAATGCGGGGATTGGGCCTACGAATGCAGCAGGTCCGAATAGGCACACGCCACCGGCAGCCCTCACCGCCGCTGAGGCTCCAGGCCCGCTGCGCTCCGGTCTCCGCCGGAGTGCAGCGGGCCTTCCTCGTTCAGCCGTGTGCTGTTTCCCAGGCTCGGCAGGACCTGCTCACGACCAGCCGTTGTCGAACCAGCTGTGCCAGCAGGCGTTGTCGAGTCCGCGCCCGACCAGGTCGAGCCGGCGCGGACCCCAGGACGCGATGTCCAGGCCGGAGCTGAAGCCGCCGCCGAGCGATTCCCACCCGTGCCAGGCGTCGGTGTCGAACCACTTGTGCCAGCACGCGTTGTCCGTCCCCCGTACGACGACGTCGAGGCGTCGCGGCGCCCAGGAGGCCACGCCGGGGGAGGCGGTGAGGATGCCGCCGAGGCTCTCCCAGCCCCTCCACGAGGAGCCGTCCCACCACTTGTGCCACAGGGCGTTGTCGGTGCCGCGGGCGAACACGTCGAGCCGGTTGGTGCCCCAGCTGGCGACGGCGGGGTCGCCGACGATGGCGCCGCCGAGGGACTCCCAGTCGTGCCAGTGCCCGTCGAACCACTTGTGCCACAGGGCGGCGTCGCCGCCACGGACGAAGACGTCGATGCGTCCGGGTCCCCAGCTGGCGGCGGCGGGGCCGGAGGTGAGGCCGCCGCCGAGGGACTCCCAGTTGTGCCACGAGCCGTCGAACCACTTGTGCCACAGGGCGTTGTCGTCACCGCGGACGAACACGTCGAGGCGGCCCGCGGCCCAGCTCGACACCCCAGGGGCGGAGGTGAGGCCGCCGCCCAGGGACTCCCAGCCGTGCCAGGACCCGTCGAACCACTTGTGCCACAGCGCGCGGTCGGTCCCGCGGGCGAAGACGTCGAGCCGGCCCGAGGACCAGGAGACCGCGGCGGGGTCGCTGGTGATGATGCCGCCGAGGGACTCCCAGCGCACCCCGTCGGGACGGCCGGTCAGCCGCCCGCGGATCTCGTAGTCGATGCCGCTGGGCTTGAAGCGGAGGTTCACGTCCTGGTCGCCAAGCGTCGGAATGGGCAGCCCGGTGCCCTGGACGGCCGCGAAGACGAGCGGCTGGATGCCCACGATGTCGTCGGGGTCGGCCCAGGAGGCCAGGAACAGGCCGATCTTCTCGCTGGTGGTCAGCTCGGTCGCGGCCTGCACGTTCTTGACGGCCTGCTCGATGTCGGGCCCGGGGTTGGTGAGGCTGAGGGCACCGCCCTCGACGAGGCGCACCAGCTCGCTGCGCAGCGCGGCGCGCACGTCCTCCACGATCGAGCGGATCGCGCTGAACGGGGTGGCGTCGGACTCGAAGACGAGCACGATCGCGCCGAGCACCTCCGGCAGCTGTCCGCCGATCACCTCCTGCACCGTCGGCCGTACGACGCCGCCGAAGCTCACCTCGCCCTGGCCGGCCGGGATGTTCGCCGAGCCGCCGCTGTCGATGCCGTCCGCCCAGTCGTCATCGAGGACGCCGCTCCAGAAGACCGACGTCGAGGACGCCGTACGGAACCGCGACCGGAAGCCGATCGGCACGATGTACGGCTCGTCGCCGTCGCTCCAGAAGTCGTCCTCGTCGGCGTTGTGGACGACGAGACGCTCGAGCTTGATGGTCCACTTCTCTGCCATGTACCTCACCTCTCAGGAGGCCCGGCCCGATGCCGGGCACATCCTGAGGACCCGGCGGGAGCGCCGGTGATACGTGAGGATCAGTGGCGCAGGGCGCGCTCCACCGCCGCGACCGCGGGTACGTCGGCCGGCGCCCAGTCCAGGTCGTCGAGTTCGCCCGGCGCGACCCAGCGCAGTGCGGCGTGCTCGGTCAGCTCGGGCGTGCCGGCGACGAGGACGCACCAGTAGGTGGTGAGCACGACGACGACCCGGCCGTCGTCGTACCGCGTCGTGGCGATCGGCGCCCCGACCTCGATCGTGCAGCGCAGCTCCTCGGTGATCTCGCGGGCGAGGGCGGCCGGCGGTGCCTCCCCGGCCTCGACCTTGCCGCCGGGGAACTCCCACCGGCCGGCCAACGAGCCGCCGTCGCCACGCTGGGCGCACAGGACGAGGCCGTCGCGGACGATGACGGCGCCGACGACCTCGATCTCCACGCGGCGATCCTGCCATCGGCGAGGTTGCTAGCGTCGGAGCCGTGCCTGCCGCCGACCGCGCCGACGTCGTACGACGGGCCAGGCAGCTGCTCGGCCGCACCATCACCGGCCACGGCGTGACCGTGCGGATCACCGAGGTCGAGGCGTACGGCGGGCGGGAGGACCCGGCGTCGCACGCGTTCACGCGGACGCCGCGCTCGGAGATCATGTACGGCCCGGCGTACCGGCTCTACGTCTACCGCTCCTACGGGATCCACCTGTGCGCGAACGTGGTGACCGGCCCGGCGGAGATCGGGGCGGCGGTGCTGCTGCGCTCCGGCGAGGTCGTCGACGGGCTGGACCTCGCCCGGCTCCGACGCCACCACCCCGCGAAGGACGTGCAGCTCGCGCGCGGGCCGGGGAACCTCGCCCAGGCACTCGGGATCACCCTCGACGACCTCGGCACCGACCTCCTCGCCCCGCACGCGGACGAGGAGGAGTTCACCGGTGTTCGGCTGGGCCCGGCGACGCGGGCGAGGCGGCAGGTGGAGCAGGGCCCGCGGGTGGGGGTGTCGAAGGCGGCGGACGTGCCGTGGCGGTTCTGGCTGGCGGGCGACCCGACCGTCTCGGCCTACCGCCGCAGCCCGCGGGCGCCCGCCCCCGGCACTACGCTTCCCGCCCGTGAGCACTGAGCCGACGTACGAGAACGTCACCCTGGACCCGCGCGCGAACGTCTACTTCGACGGCGCCTGCGTGAGCCACACCTTCTTCCTCGCCGACGGCACCCGGAAGTCGGCGGGTGTGATCTTCCCGGCGAGCCTCACCTTCGGCACCGCCGCGCCGGAGGTCATGGAGCTCACGGCGGGGCGGTGCCGGGTGCGGCCGGCGGGCTCGCCGGAGTGGACGGAGTACGCCGCGGGCGACTCCTTCAGCGTGCCGGGGGACTCGTCCTTCGAGATCGAGGTGGTCGAGACCCTGGGCTACGTCTGCCACTACGGCTGAGCCGGCCGGCCCGGATCAGGCGGGCCGGATCAGGCGGGCCAGATCAGGCGGCGCCGGCCAGCTCCGGCGCGGCCTCGCCGACGACGACCTCGTCGTCGGCCGGCCGGGTGCGGCGGTCCCACACCAGCCCGGCGACCGCGACCAGCGCACCCACGCCCGCCACGGCGGTGGCGAACGCCAGGCCCGGCCGGAAGCCGTCGAGCAGCGCGCTCGGCGTACTCGCCTCGGCGGTGCCGGAGCTGATGATCGCGGTGGTGACGGCGAGGACGATCGCGGCACCGACCTGCATCGAGGTCTGCAGGACGCCGGCGGCCAGGCCCTGCTCGTCGTCCTCGATCCCGCTCGTCGCCTGGATGTTGATGGCCGGGAAGCCGACCCAGCCGATGCCGATGAGGATCAGGGTGGGCAGCACCATGCCGAGGTACGACGGTGCGGTGGACAGCGTGAGCGTGAAGGCGAGATAGCCCAGCGCCATCACCGCCATGGTGACGGCGATGATCGGCCCGGTGCCGAAGCGGTCGACGAGCTTGTCGGAGAAGATCGCCGAGGTGGTGACCATCAGCCCGATGGGCAGCAGGGCGAGCGCCAGGTGCAGCGGCGACCAGCCCAGGCCGTCCTGGAGGAAGAGCGTCACGATGAACTGCCAGCTGAAGTACGACCCGGCGACGGCGATGATCGCGATGCTGGCGCGCACGAGCGTGGCCTTGCGCAGGATGCCGAGCCGGACCAGCGGGTGAGCGATGTGCCGCTCGATGGTGACGAAGGTGGCGAAGAGCGCGGCCACGCCGACGAACGACAGCACCGTGCGGGTCGAGGCCCAGCCGACCTCGGGGGCGGAGACGACGGTGTAGACGAGCAGCAGCATCGCGGCGCCGGAGGTCAGGGCGCCGAGCAGGTCGTGCCCGCCCTCCTCGGCCGGCTCGTCGCGCGGCACCAGGGCCCACGCGGCGGCGAGCGCGAGCAGGGCGACCGGGACGGGCAGCAGGAAGGTCCAGCGCCAGCCGACGCCGGTCATCAGGCCGCCGAAGAGCAGGCCGGAGGAGTAGCCGCCCGCGCCGAAGACGGTGTAGATCGACAGCGCCTTGTTGCGGGCCGGGCCCTCGGCGAAGTTGGTGGTGATGATGGACAGGCCGGTCGGCGCGGTGAACGCGGCGGCGAGGCCCTTGATGAAGCGGGTCGCGATCAGGAGCGGGCCCGAGCTGACGAGGCCGCCCAGCAGGGACGCGACGGCGAAGACGGCGAGCGCGATGAGGAAGACCCGGCGCCGACCCAGGAGGTCGGCGGTGCGTCCGCCCACGAGGAGCAGGCCGCCGTACCCGAGCACGTAGCCGCTGATCAGCCACTGCAGCGACGACGTGGACAGGTCCAGCTCGGCGCCGATGGAGGGCAGTGCCACACCGATCATCGAGACGTCGAGGCCGTCGAGGAAGAGCACGATGCACAGCGTGATCAGCAGGCCCCAGGTGCGGCCGGACCAGCGGAGTGCGCCGCCGGCGGAGGCGGGGGAGTCGAGGGTTGTCGAGGACATGACCGGTAGACTTCCATGCACGTGCATTGAATGCAAGCGCAAATAATGCGTTTGCATAAATGTAACCTGCTGGCTAGGATGCAGGCGTGTCGAAGGCCCCCGTCTCCAGCCCGTTGGTCGCCGAGTGGCGCCAGCTGCTGGACCGGCACGCCGTGGTGAGCTGTGCGCTGGAGAAGGCGCTGCAGGACACGCACGCCATCGGGCTGAGCGAGTTCGAGACCCTCGACCGGATCGTCGACGCGAACTGCGGCAAGTACCGCATGGCCGAGCTCGCCGGCGACATCCACCTCAGCCAGAGCGCCCTGTCGCGCGCCATCACCCGGCTGGAGAAGGACGGTCTCGTGGAGCGCTCCTCCTGCGAGGACGACCGGCGCAGCGTCTTCGTCTGCCTGACCCCCCAGGGCCGCAAGGTGTACGACGAGGCGCTGCCCACCCACCGTGCGGTGCTCGAGGGCACCTGGTCCTGAGCGACTAGCCCGAGGTCAGCCCGCCCGGGTCGTCCGGCACGTCGACCGAGTGCTCCTGCAGCAGCTCCAGCGGGATCAGCTCGAGCGCGCGCTCGTTGGTCGAGGCGAGCACGACCGGTGCGGCCGCCCCCTCGGCGTACGACTGCAGCCAGCGCGCCGTCACCACGCACCACCGGTCGCCCGGGTGCAGCCCCGGGAACGCCCACTCCGGGCGCGGGGTGCTGAGGTCGTTGCCGACCGAGCGCTGGTGGTCCAGGAACTCCGGCGTCATCACCGCGCACACCGCGTGCAGCCCCACGTCCTGCGGGCCGCACGCGCAGCTGCCGTCGCGCAGGAAGCCCGTCATCGGGTCGGTGCCGCAGGGCTGGAGCGGCTCGCCGAGGACGTTGCGCTCGCTCATGCCCGGGCCTCCTGGTCGGCGTCGTCGCGCAGCAGCACGTGCGCCGAGCGGGTGCGGTTGGCGGCGGCGTTGAAGACGAGGATGACGGCCAGCCCCAGCCCGGCGTACAGGCCGAGCACGACGAAGGCGCCGGCGGTGGTGGCGTCGGGGAAGTAGAGCGCGTCGCGGGCCACGGTCGCACCGGCGCCCGGCGGGAGCAGCTGGCCGATCGCGTGGCCGGCGCGCGGCAGCATCTCCGGGGCGATCGAGGAGCCCGAGATGATCAGCCCGACCGTGAAGTACAGGCCGCCGACCAGCGAGCCCGCCGGACCGATCAGTGCCACGAACGCCGCGGTCGACGCGGTCACCGCGAGCGAGATCAGCGCCAGGCCGCCGAACAGGGTGAGGTGGTTGGCGCCGTCGCCGACGCCGAAGAGCGCCATCGCGAGCAGCGCGACCGCCGCCGACCCCACGGCGTAGACGACCAGCAGCGCCGCGTGCCCCAGACCGCGCCGCGTCGAGCGCTCGGTGAGCCCCCGCAGCCGGCCCAGGGCGAGAGAGGCGATCGAGCCGCCCAGGCACAGCGCCTGGATGACGAACCCGAGCGAGCTGCCCGCGCTGTCGTCGTCGGGCAGCGGTACGACGTCGGTGACCGGAGGCGGCGTCGTGAGCGCCGCGAGCGTGGCCACCGGGACCGGACGGTTCGCGCCGACGAGGCTGTCGACCTGCTGCTGCACCTGCTGCTGGTACACCTGCGTGTACTGCGCCTTGAACAGGTTCGCCACCGACGGCGACGCCGCGCTGGCGACGTACAGGGTGGCGCGCTGGCCCTCGAACGCCACGCCGCCGTAGGCCCGGCGCTCGCGGATCGCCTGCTCCAGTGCGGCCGCGTCGTCGTACGTCTCGACCTTGAACTCGCCGTCCTCCTCCAGCTGCTGGGCCTGGGCCTGCTGCTCGGCGTTGCCGACGACCCCGACCGGCAGGTCGTGCGGGGACGGGGAGTGCGCCATCGCGAGGTAGTAGACGGCCAGCACGAGCTGGATCACCGCGCCCGCGGCGGCGATGGCCAGGCCGAGCTTGGACAGCGTGCGCATCCCGAGGGGAGCGGGGGTCGAGTCGCTCATGGGCTCAGCATCCCACCGGGGCCGGTGTGCGGGCAGGAGGGTCGGGCGTGGTGGTCCCAGGAGTCACGTGCGTCACGCGGCCCGGGGAGAACTGGCGCTTCTCGGGCATTGCAAAGGCCGGGAAGCGCAGGAATCCCCGGTTAACCGGGGATTCCTGCAGCCGCGGCCTCAGCCGCAGTTGTCACATACCCCGGTCGCCGGCAGCGCCATGAAGCACGTCGGGCAGACGGCGACGACGGGCTCGGGCTTGACCGGCTTGGCGGGGGCCTTGGGGGCGGCGACCCGCTTCGCCTTCGCGACCGGGACCGTCGACTCCCGCACGACGACCGGCGCGGCGACGACCGGCGGGACCCAGCCGGGCGGCGGCGGGTCGTCGATGCCGAACTGCGCGAGCAGCTCGCGGGCGGCGGGGGTCGGCTGGTGCTTGGGGCGGGTGACGATGTCGAAGGGGGAGGAGGCGCCCTCGAGGAAGGTCTGCGCGTCCGGGCGCAGGGTGGCGGGCAGGGTGCGGTGCCGCCAGCGCTGCGGGGTGGCGCCCTTCTGGGTGATCGTCACCAGGGCGGGCCGGTCCCACACCACCAGGGCCCAGTCGTCGTGGTGGCTGGTGGCCCACACGGCGACGGCGTGGTCGCCGGCGTCGGCGGCGGCGCGCAGCGCGATCCGCTCGGGGTTGGAGAAGCGGCCGCGGACGTGGAGGACGCCGGGGAGGGGCTCGGTGACGTCGTACTCCTCACCCTGCAGCCGGTCGATCAGGGGGGCGAGCTCAGGAGTGGTGTCCATCGTCAACCGAGGGTAGTCGAGTCCTCCGCAACCGCATCGGTCGCCTCCGTGATGATCGCGGCCATCGCGGCGCGGGCGGCGGTGGCGTCGCCGGAGCGTACGGCGCGCGCGACCTCCACGTGCAGGTCGACGGCCTCCTGCTTGGGGTGGGCCGGCATCAGGTCGTGGTGGGTGCGTCCGGCGAGCACCTCGGCGACGACCTCGTCGAGCGCGGCCAGCATCTCGTTGCCGGAGGACTCCAGCAGCACCCGGTGGAAGACGACGTCGGCGGCGAGGAAGGACTCCAGGTCGCCGGAGCGGGCGTGCACGACCATGTCGTTGACGGCGGCGGTCAGTGCCGCGCACTGGGCGGGGGTGGCGCGCAGCGCCGCCAGGCCCGCGGCGACCGGCTCGAAGCCGCTGCGCAGCTCGCCGAGCGAGCGCAGCTGGGCGGGCCGGTCCGCGGAGTCGAGGCGCCAGCGGATCAGGCGGGGGTCGAAGACGTGCCAGGAGGTGCGCGGCTGCACGGTCACCCCGACCCGGCGGCGGGAGACGACCATGCCCATCGACTCCAGCACCCGGACGGCCTCGCGGGAGACGGAGCGGCTGACGTCGTACTCGGTGTCGATGGCGTCGAGGGTGAGCACCGCGCCCTCGGCGAGCGCGCCGCCGACGATGCGGCGGCCGAGCGCGTCGAGGACGTCCTCGTGGAGCGCGGTGCGGGGCACGCGGATCCTCCAAAGATCAGATTTATCAGGTGAAGGGCTTGTTAAAAGCAGATTAATGGTTGCAGACTGTGACGGCCAGCACATCCTCAGGAGGATCCATGAGCAGCACGATGCCGTACGACGGGGGCGCACCCCTGCTCGTCGTCATGGGCGTGTCGGGCTCGGGCAAGTCGACCGTCGGCGCGGCGCTCGCGCAGCGCCTCGGCGTTCCCTTCGCCGACGCCGACGACTTCCACCCGCCCGCGAACATCGCCAAGATGTCGGCCGGCCATCCCCTCGACGACGAGGACCGCCGCCCCTGGCTGGAGGCGATCGGCACCTGGCTCGCCGAGCAGGACGAGCGCAGCGGCGTCATCAGCTGCTCGGCGCTCAAGCACGCCTACCGCGACCGGATCCGCGCCCACGCGGCCCGCGCCTACTTCGTCCACCTGCACGGCACCCGCGCCGTCATCGCGCGCCGCCAGGCCAGCCGTCCCGGCCACTTCATGCCCGCCTCGCTGCTCGACTCGCAGTTCGCCACGCTCGAGCCGCTCGGCGCCGACGAGGCCGGGATCGTCCTCGACGTCGACCAGCCGGTCGACGCCATCGTCCAGCAGTACGTCGACCGGCGCGTCGCACGCCCGTCCTGAGGAGCCCCGTCATGTCCGCACACATCGTCCTGGCCGCCGGCACGGACCTCGTCGAGCCGGTCGCCTCCGAGGGCCGGCTGGTGCTCGCCGCCCTGCTCGGCATCGGCGTCATCGTCGCGCTCATCATCGGCGCGCGGCTGCACCCCTTCCTCGCGCTCACCGCCGGCGCGCTGACCGTCGGCGTCGTCGCGGGCGTCAGTGTGGAGACGGCGCTCGCGAGCTACACGACCGGCTTCGGCACGACCGCCGCCGGGGTGGGCATCCTGATTGCGCTCGGTGCGATGTTCGGCAAGCTGCTCGCCGACAGCGGCGGCGCGGACCAGATCGTCGACACCATCATCGGTGCCGCCTCGCCGCGGATGCTGCCGTGGGCGATGGCCGTCGTCGGCGCGATCATCGGCCTGCCGATGTTCTTCGAGATCGGCCTGGTGCTGCTGATGCCGGTCATCTACCTCGTCGCCCGCCGCTCCGGGCAGTCCCTCGTCACCATCGGCATCCCCGCCCTCGCCGGCCTGTCCGCCATGCACGGCCTGGTCCCGCCGCACCCCGGTCCGCTGACGGCGATCGACTACCTCCACGCCGACCTCGGTACGACGCTCGCGCTCGGCGTCGCCGTCGCGATCCCGACCGTGATCATCGCCGGCCCGGTCTTCGGCCTCGTCGGGCGCTACGTCACCGTGCCGGTGCCCGAGCGGTTCGAGGGCACGCCCGACGAGGAGGCCCGCACGCGTCCCTCCTTCGCCATCACCCTCGCCTCCGTGCTGCTGCCGGTGGTGCTGATGATGGGCAAGGCGCTGGCCGACATCTTCATCGACGACGCGACCGACCCGCTGCGTCGTACGCTCGACGTCCTGGGCACCCCGCTCATCGCGCTGCTCATCGCCGTGGTCGTCGGCATGTTCACCCTGGGCCGCGGCCTGGGCCGCGACGGGGTGGCGAAGTCGCTGGAGTCCTCGCTGCCGGGTGTGGCCGGCATCCTGCTCATCGTCGCCGCGGGCGGCGGGTTCAAGCAGTCCCTGGTGGACACCGGCATCGGCACGATCGTCGCCGAGCGGGTCGCCGACTCCAACGTCTCGGTCCTGCTGCTCGCGTGGTTCGTCGCGGTCCTCATCCGCCTCGCCACGGGCTCGGCCACCGTCGCCACCGTCACCGCCGCGGGCCTGCTCGCACCGCTCACCGAGCAGCTCTCCAGCGGCGAGGTGTCGCTGATGGTGCTCGCGATCGGCGCCGGCTCGGTGTTCTTCTCCCACGTCAACGACGCCGGCTTCTGGCTGGTGAAGGAGTACTTCGGGATGAGCGTCGGGCAGACCCTCAAGACCTGGTCGGCGATGGAGACCCTGCTGTCGGTGACCGGCCTGGTCTTCGTGATGGCGCTGAACCTGGTGATCTGACCCGCGGGCCGGCTCAGCCGGCGTCGATCGTCACCCGGTCCGGGTAGAAGGCCAGGTGGCCGGCGATCGGCGCCACGGCGTCGTACGGCTGCTCGTAGGACCACACCGCGTCGCTCAGCTCGCCGTCCTCGCCGATGATCGAGAGGTACGACGCGTCGCCCTTGTAGGGGCAGTAGGTCCGCGTCGCGCTCGCGGTGAAGGCCGCGGCGTCGGCGTCCTCGCGGGGGACGTAGAGCACCGGCGGGTACGACGCCTCGCGCAGCTCGAGCGCCCGCTCGGTGTCGACCAGGACGCGGTCGCCGAGGCGTACGGTGACCCGTCCCGCGTGCGGCGTGACGGTGATCGGGTGGTCGGGGCCGGGGGTGAGGTGGGGGCGGGCCATGCATTTCACGCTACGCGGGCGGGGGAAGCGGTGCCAGACTTGCCGGCATGAACGCCCCGGCGCCCGTGATCCTCCTGGTCTCCGCCGACGAGATCGAGACCCTCACCGACCAGTTCCACCGCTACGACCGCGAGTACGACGTGCGCCCCGCGACCAGCGCCGCAGAGGCCACCGCGATCCTCAAGCAGGCGCGCACGGTCGGCCAGCCCGTCGCGCTCATCGTCACCGACTCGCAGCTGCCCGACGAGAACGTGCTCCTCGCGATGCACGACTGGCGCACGCTGGTGCCGACCGCGCGACGGATCGTGGCGATCCCGATCAGCCGGTTCGCCGAGGAGACCGCCGCGCTGCGGCCCTACCTGGCGAAGGGCAAGTTCGACACCTACCTGGTGCTGCCGCAGGGGCGGCGCGACGAGGAGTTCCACTACGCCGTCGTGGAGCTGCTCAGCGACTGGGGGGCCACGGTCGCCTCCTCCGAGATCGACACCGTCCGGATCATCACCCCCGGCGCGACCCCGCTGTCGCTGGCGGTGCGCGACTTCTTCGACCGCACCGGCTTCCCGCACCGCACCTACGCCCCCGAATCGCCCCAGGGGGAGGAGGCGCTGGCGCTGCACGGGGAGCGGGTCGGTGGCACGGCGTCGTACCCGCTGGTGCACCTGACCTCGCGGCCCTTCGCGGACCGGCCGATCGTGGCGCCGACCTCGGTGCGGGAGCTGTCGGCGCTGATGTACGGCCGGCCCTCGGACATCGACGTCGACACCGTCGTCGACCTGGCCGTCGTCGGTGCCGGGCCGGCGGGCCTCGCCGCCGCGGTCTACGGCGCCTCCGAGGGTCTGAGCACGGTGGTGCTCGAGTCCGAGGTGATCGGCGGGCAGGCCGGCACCAGCTCGATGATCCGCAACTACCTCGGCTTCCCGCGCGGCATCTCCGGGATGCGTCTGGGACAGCGGGCCCGCACCCAGGCGATCCGCTTCGGCGCGCGCTTCTTCACCGGCTGGCCGGTCGTCGAGCTGCGCCCCGGCGCCGACGGCGCCCCGCACGTGCTGGTCACCGAGGGCGGCGAGGTGCACGCCCGCGCGGTGCTCGTCGCCTCGGGCGTCGCCTACCGGCGGCTCGGCGTGCAGGCGCTGGAGGACCTGGTCGGTGCGGGCGTCAACTACGGCGCCGCGATGACGGCCGCCCGCGAGATGGAGGACCGCGACGTGTACGTCGTCGGCGGCGGCAACTCCGCGGGGCAGGCCGCGGTGCACCTGTCCCGGTTCGCGCGCTCGGTGACGATCCTGATCCGGCGCGAGGACCTGACCGCGACGATGTCGACGTACCTCATCGACGAGATCTCGTGGAACCCGCGGATCACCGTGCGGCCCTGCACCGAGATCGTCGACGGCGGGGCCGACGACAGCGGGCAGCTGGGCTGGCTGCAGCTGTGCGACGTGCGGACCCGGCAGGAGGAGCGGGTGCTCGCGGGCGGGCTGTTCCTGCTCATCGGCGCCGCACCGCACTGCGACTGGCTCGGCGAGGCGGTGCTGCGCGACGAGCGCGGCTTCGTGCTCACCGGCCGCGACGTGCCCACCGAGTGCTGGGTCGAGGGCCTGCCGCCGGAGAACCTCGCCACCTGCGTGCCCGGCGTCTTCGCCGCCGGCGACATCCGCGCCGGGTCGATGAAGCGGGTCGCGGCGGCCAGCGGCGAGGGTGCCTCGGCCGTCTCGCTGGTCCACGGATACCTGGAGGGACTGCGGGTACCAGCGGCGACATGACGACTGGAATCGACCTGGGCCGTCCCACCTCGGGTGACGTGATCGACCTGATCACCGACGACCACCGCCGCTTCGAGCAGCTGCTGGCGCAGCTGCGTCTCGCCACCGCCGACCGTGACAACGTGCGCCGCGCGTTCGCGGACGTGCTGATCGCCCACGGCGAGGCCGAGGAGGAGCTGGTCTACCCGGTGCTGCGGCGTACCGCGCAGGACGTGGACGCCCACGACGTCGAGCACGGCACGGAGGAGCACGCCGAGGGCAACCAGGCGCTGCTCGCCCTGCTCGAGCTCAAGGGCACCGACACCCAGGCCTTCACCGACGCCGCCGAGAAGCTGAGCAACCTCATCGCGCACCACATCGCCGAGGAGGAGCTCACCATCCTGGAGCCGGCGCGCACCGAGACCTCGGCGAAGGTGCGCTTCGACCTCGGCGCGAAGTGGGCCGCTCGCCGCAACGAGCTCATCGACCAGGGCTGCGGGTCGATCGAGAACGTGCGCCGCGTGGTCGCCGAGGCCGAGGCGGAGGGTCTCCTCGACGAGGAGGAGTGACCTCCACCTCATCGGGTGGACGCGGGTACGACGGGGGAGTAGACCCGGTGCATGGCGCATCCCCGGGCACCGCTGGCACGTGAGGTGTGGACGCTCGTGGAGCCCCTCCACGCCGTCACCTACTTCTCACCCGAGCCCCTCGCGGCGCTGAGGGACGCGGGCTACCGCGGCTTCTGGATGGGCTACTTCGCCGGCCGGGCCGCGCCGCTCGGCCCGGCCTCGCCGGAGCTGGTGCACGCGCTCTTCCACAACTTCACGCCCGCGCACGTCGCGCGGGCACTGCCGGACGCGTGGTCCTACGCCCCACCGGCGGTGGCCCTGGAGGCGCGCTCGGCGGGGTCGGTCGCGACCCTGCGCCGCCACCTCGAGGCGGCCGGTGCGGGCGCGGGGGTGGAGCGTGCGGCGGAGCTCGCCGCCCGGGCCGCCGCCGCGGCGCCCACCGAGGGCCGCGCCCTCTTCGCGGCCAACCGCGCGCTGGCCGTGCCCGAGGAGCCGCTCGCCCGGCTCTGGCACGCCGCGACCCTGCTGCGCGAGCATCGCGGCGACGGGCACGTCGCCGCCCTCACCGTCGCCGGGATCGGCGGCCGGGAGGCGCACGTGCTGCACGCCCTGGCCACCGGCACCCCCGCCGCGGTCTACGAGGTCGCCCGCAACTTCACCGCCGAGGAGTGGGCGGGGGTGCTCGACGGCTTCCGCGCCCGCGGGATCGCGGACGGCCCCGAGGCGCTCACCAAGGCGGGCCGCCAGCTCAAGCGCACGGTGGAGAAGCAGACCGACGACCTGGCCGCCACGGCGCTGGACGGCCTCACCGACGCCGAGATCGTCGAGCTGCTGGGCCTCCTGCGCCCGCTCGCCGCCGCCGTCGTCGCGTCGGGGGAGATCCCGGAGAAGTCGCCGATCGGGCTCGACCTGACGAAGGTCAGCCCCGCGCCGCCACCAGCGTGACCACGCCGCACGCCAGCACGAGGTAGCCGATCGCCAGCGGCAGCGGCAGCAGGTGGAGCACGGCGAGGACGATGCCGGCCACCCCCAGCGCGATGCCCGCACGACGACTGCGGGTCGTCCGCGTCGCCGTCGCCCGGAGCAGCGCGAGCGCCGTGGCGACCCGGCCGACGTCGAGGTCGGTGAGCCGGATCCCGCGCACCGGCGCGGATCCCTCGGTGTGCTCGGTGATGGTGAGGTCGGCCGCCTCGCTCGCCGTGGGGCTCGCCACGGCGACGACCCGGCCCTGCCGGCGGTAGTCGCCGACGAGTCGCTCACGGGCGGTGGTGGTCGTGTCGGCGTACCACTGCTCGATGGTGCAGGTCTGCGCCAGCTGCCGGGTGTTGCGCTCGGTGTCCTCGGAGACCAGGACCGGCTCGACGCCGTCGGCCCGTAGGCGGCCCACGCCCTCCGCGGCGTGGGGGCGGACGTCGTCGGCGACGGTGATGTAGCCGATCGGGCGGGCGTCGACCTGGACGCCGACGGTGACGCCGACGTCGTCGCGGGCGTCCATGCCGAGCCAGTCGGGGCGCCCGACCCGGACCGGGTGCCGGTCGACCGAGCCGCTGATGCCCTGGCCGTCGTGCCGGCGGACCTGGCTGAGCTTGCCGCGCGCGGAGAGCCGGGCGATCGCCCGGCTGACGGGGTCCTCGGAGGCGTGGCCGAGCGCGCCGGCGAACCAGCGCAGGTTGCGCTCGTGGTCGGGCTCGACGGGCTCCACGTTGACGACCCGGAGCTGCCCGGTGGTGACGGTGCCCCAGCGGTCGAGGAGGACGGTGTCGACGCGCGGGCCGACGGCGAGCGCCGCCCGGTCATCGAGGAAGATCCCCGCCGACCGGGCGCGAGCGCGGGCGAACCACAGGGAGAGCGGCGTTGCGAGGGCGAAGAGGGCCGGGAGCGCGGCGATCAGCACGCAGACGACGGTCTCCGGCGACATCAACCAGCCTCCTGCTCTCGGTAGCGCTGGAAGTCGCTCTGGTCGCCGGCGATCCACAACGGCACGCTGGCCTTGAGGAGCAGGGTGAGCTGGATGACGAAGTCGGGGTCGTGCAGGGACTCGCCGAACAGCTCGTTGATCCGCTTCCACCGGTAGCGCACGGTCTGCGGGTGCACGCCCAGGCGCGCGGCGATGGCGGGGGCGCTGTCGCGGGTCTCCAGCCACACGAGCAGGGTCTCGGACAGGATCTCGCGGGAGTTCTCGGTCTCACCGAACAGCGGCTGCAGCAGCTCCTGGGCCAGCTGGCGGCGCAGCACCGGCTCGGCGTGCAGCCAGATCTCGGTGCGGAAGCGCACGCAGTCGATGACCGGGCGCGCCGGGATCACCTTGGCGGCGACCAGGTCGAGCGCGCGGTTGACCCAGGTCCAGGCGACGGGGGCGTCGGCCAGGGGGACCGGCCAGCAGACCGCGATCCGGGTCTGGGGTACGGCGGCGCGGATAGCCGCCACGACGTCGTCGGCGTCCGCGGTCGCGCACACCACCGGCTGCGGCGAGCGACCGGGCCGGGTCAGTGCCTCGGGCCCGAGCGCCTCGGCGGTCAGCGTCTCGTCGGGGCGCGGGTCGACGGCGATCACGGTGACCGAGGCGGGGACCTCCCAGCCGGCGATCGCCGCCTGGGTCTCCACCTCCTCGTCCTCCCTGCCCGACAGCAGGGCGGCGATCAGCCGTGCGCGGGCCAGGCCGGTGTCGGTGTTGCGGGCCTCGGCGCCGGCCTGGTAGCCCACCCCGATCTGCCGGGTGAGGTGGCCGACGAACGCCGCCACCGCCTCGTTGATCGCGTTGAGCGCACCCGCGGACAGCTCGTTCTCGGCGGCGCGCACCCCGAGCTCGTTGGACAGCTCGGCCACGGCCACGGCCATGCCCTGGTCGATGAGCTCCTGGTCGCGTCCCCGCACGCCGACCCGGTACCCGACCTTGCGGAACATGTCCTCCACGGGCATGTAGGAGACCTCGCGGCCCAGCGCCTCGTCGACGAAGAGGCGCATGGCGTTGTGGATCGCGGTGAACACCAGCTGGCGCAGGCGGCTGTCCCCGGGCGCGTCGAGCTCCGGCACGGCCGTGCGGACCTGCTCGCTGACCCGCTCGGCGACCGGGCGCACCTCGCTCTCGAGGCTGCTGATCATCCACTGGGCAGAGCCGGGCAGGCTCACCCGGCTCGGAGCCGTGGTGGCCTTCACGTCCTGGGGTCCTGCCTCGTCGCTGGCGCGCCCACCTCGCTGCGTCCGGTTCACCGCCTCGATCTCGTCCCGGATGTGATGTCCACGTGTCCCGCGTGCATCGCGAATCCCTCCCTCACCGGCATACCGGTGTGATGGGGACCATACCGCCGAGGCGGGAGCGGCGGGGAAATTTGTCACCTAGGTGATAAGTACCTGCTCCTCCGAGCCCTCCGACACGGGCCGTCCGGCACCTGCCACCGGGTGCCCCGGGCCGCGTCGGGCGCCGTTGTCATCCGGCTGACAAGGCGACACCGGTTTCGGTCACGTTCCTCCCCAGGCTCTTGCGACACGTCGTCGCGCTGGCGTTCTCTTCGTGTGGCGGCCGTCACTTTCGGCCTTGGGAGAGGGAGTCGTGGTGCTCGGGAGCGCGATCCGCGGGTGGGCAGACATCGCCGACGGCGATGCGCTGGTCGCCGAGCTGTGCCGCGACCTCGACACCGTCGCCGTCCTGCCGCCCGCCGTCGCGCACTCCGTGCTCCTCGCCACCCGTGCCTTCATCGCCGCCGACGGCCGCTCCGAGGACGCCGCCCGCCAGGTCGGGCCCACCTTCATGCGGCTCGGGCGCCGGGCCGCCGTGCGCGGTCACACCGCCGTCCAGCTGAGCACCGACCTGCAGCGCGTCGTCGAGGACCGCGCCCGGCTCGCGGACCCGGTCATCGCCCGGGTCCGGCCCGCCGAGCACCGCGACGCGATCCGATGTCGGCTGCGCCAGTTCCTCAACCAGGTGCACCACGCCGTCCTCGCGGGTCACCGGCAGGCGCACACCATGATGGCGCTGACACCGAAGGCGCGGCGCGACATGGTCGCCCGCGCGCTCTTCGCCTCCGAGTCGGTGCCCGAGGAGCTCCTCTCCCTGGCGGGGATCGACGCCGGCGCCTCCTACACACCGGTGGTCTGGGTCGACGGGAGCGCCGCGCGCGCCGTCGCCGCCGTGCCCGACGCCTTCGTCGACGGCACCGGCCGGATCGCCCTGGTGCCCACCGACGACCTGCTCGACCTGGTGCTGGCGCCGGAGGAGCGCGCGGTCAGCGGGCCCTCCCGCCCGGCGTACGACGTCGGGGACGCGGTGGCCCTCGCCCGCCAGGCCGCGGCGGCCGTCCGGGCCGGCATCATCGCCACCGACGCACCCCTGACCTCCTGCTCCGACGTCGCGGGCGAGCTCCTGCTCGCCGGCCGGCCCGCGCTCACCGAGCTGCTCGTCGACAAGTACCTCTCCACCCTGCGTGACCTGCGCCCCACGCGTCGGGTCGAGGTCGGCGAGGTGCTGCTGACCTGGCTGGAGTCGCGCGAGCCGCTGTCCGTCATCGCCCAGCGCCACCACGTCGCGCGCCAGACCGCGCACGACCGGCTGCGGGTCGGCAAGCAGCTGCTCGGAGACGCCCTCGACGACCCCACCGCGCATGCCGCGATCGTCGTCGCACTGCACGCCAGCCTGCCCGGCTGGCGCGAGGAGGTGGCCGCTCGTGCGAGCCGCTCCTGACCTGGTTCTCCGGACGGACGTCCGGATTTCGGGCCTCGGCCCGGCCTTGCCGTTGACCGTGGAAGCGGCTCGCTCCCACGGTGGCGGTGATCACAATTCGACGGCTCGGGACAGCCGTGGTTCGAACCACGACGCCATCCGTCTTCACCCCCAGGAGGCATTGTGAACGTCCTTTCCAAGGTGCGACGGAAGTCCGCCCTCGTGGTCGGCGCCTTCGCGCTCGTGGCCGCCTCGGCCGCGGCCATGCCGTCGCCGGCGGCCCACGCCGACCCCGACGACCCGAACGTCCTGACCGTCCTCTACGACGCCGTCGGCACCACCCACGTCGGCAACCAGGTCAACGCGGACCTCCCGATCGGCCCGACCGAGATCCGGGTCAAGATCGACACCATCGCCCCGGTGCCGACGCCGATCATCGACGGCTCGCTGGCCATCCCGCCGCAGACCATCAACTTCGCCATCTTCGGCATCCCGGCCCGTGCCAAGGTCACCATGACCCAGGTCGGCCCGATCACCGGCACGCTGACGAAGCTGCCCACGCCGCGCCAGGCCCTCGACCTCAAGTCGCAGGTCAAGTACGACATCAAGCTCAGCAACGTCGAGGCCAAGGTGTTCGGCATCTGGTGGCCGCTCGCGGTCGGCAGCAACTGCCACACCGTCAACCCCGTCACGATCAACGCCAACAGCGCGATCGACAACAGCACCACCCCGCCGACCGGCTACTTCACGATCAACGGCGGCGGCACGCTCAAGGCGAAGTACACGATCGGGAACTTCACCGGCTGCACGCCGCTGAACTTCTTCGACATCCCCGGGTTCTTCCCCACCTTCGGCTCGATCCCGATCAACGCCCTGGTGCCGGGCAGCGACAACACCCTGTCGCTCACGCTCAGCAACCCGCACCAGCCGTGACGAGGCAGACCCCGTCTCGACCTGCTCTCACCTCACCCAGCAACACCCCAACCCCCATGAAGGAGATCCGAATGAACAAGCGCATCAACCGTCTGACCGGTGGCCTCGTCGCGACCGGTGCCGCGACCGCCGCGATCGTCGCGATGACGGCGACGGGTGCCCAGGCCGCCACGACGTTCACCCCGACCGGTGGCCCCAACGCCAACTTCGTCGGCAGCAGCGTGAGCTTCAAGGACATCGAGGCCGACCAGACCCTCACCTGTTCGACCTTCAACCTGAGCGGCACGATCGTCAACTCGGGCACCAGCCGCGCCTACGGTGCGAACGCCGGCAACCTCACGTCGCTGACCTCGAGCGGCTGCTCCAACCCGACCGCCGGTGCCACCACCGTCACCCCGTCCGGCACCTGGGGTGTCACCGTGACGGGCGACGCGGTCAGCGGCCAGTGGCCGGCCCGCCTGACCAACGTCAAGGCGACGGTCTCCGCCGTCAACTGCACCTTCACCGTCTCCGGTGTGGTCAACGGCAAGTTCAACCCCACCACCCAGGTCTTCACCCCCAACACCGGGGCGTCCGGCCTGACCGTGGACGGCGGCGCGGGTACGCCGACCGGCTCGATGTGCGTGACGCTGGACATCCTGACCGGCGACACCATCCAGGTCGGCGGCTCCTGGAAGAACACCCCGCCGTCGGGCAGCACCAACCTGGCGATCTCGAACCCGTGATCGAGAACCGCTGAGCACTGAGCCGGTGGTGCGGGACGCTGCATGCGTCCCGCACCACCGGTCTCGGTGATTTCGTGTACTACCGTCGCCCACCCGACTTCTCGGAGGTCAGCAGTCATCATGCACACCCGATCGCGCTCTCGGCGGCCCGGCCGTCGCCCCCTGTCGACAGCGCTGGTGGCCTGCCTCGTCGTGGTCGCGTCGCTGCTGCTGGCGACGCCGAGCAGCAGTGCGCCGGGCGACCCGGTGCCGGGGGAGAGCGAGCTGCCCGAGGCGACGAGCATCGGCACGAGTCGCGGTGTCGTCACCCTCACCCAGGGGACGGTGGTGCGTCGCGCCAAGCAATACGTCACCATCCGCAGCGAGACGCCGATCTGGGGACTTCTCTACAACAACCTCTTCAACAGCCCGGTGGAGAACCCCACGAGCTACCTCGCGCTGTGCAGCCGTGGCCGGACCTGCATCCCGGACCCCTTCGAGCAGCCCGCCTGCGCGTCCCCGGGTGACATCACCACGCAGTACCGGGGCGGCTACCTGCGCTACCTCATGTACCCGGTCTCCCCGCTCAAGAGCGGCGGCGTCGAGGTCGGCCTGGTCTCGAAGGTCAAGGTGAACCTGCTCGCGTTCGGCTCCATCCCGGCCACCGCCACCCTGACCCTGCGCGCACCGCGGGTCGGCGGCAAGGTGGAGCCGTTCCGGATCTCCATCTGGACGGTGACCAACGGTGGGTGCGACCCCGGCTTCAAGGGTCACACGCACGCCCTCGTCCGAGGCCGGGTCACCATCTCGGTCAGCGACCTCCGCGTCGACGGCGTCCCCGTCCCGCTCGGCCCGTCGTGCCGCACCGTGCGGCCGGCCGCGCTCCAGCTGTGGAACGAGGGGCAGGACGTGGACGGCGGCTACGCGCCTGGGACGGGCGGCAACCTCGGTGCCTTCGACGGGCTCCAGAAGGGCTCGCTCGGCCCGCTCGACTCGCCGTACTACTTCGAGGACCAGGGCCGCACGATCCCCGACTCGACGGGGATCACCATCCCGGACTTCAAGGGCTGCGTCGGCAACGGGGAGGACCTCAGCCCGCTGATCACCGCCATGGCGTCCGGTCCCAACAACCCGGTGCGGGTGCGCCAGTCGGTCCTGACCGCGCCGCAGGCCGGCGTCGACCTCAACAACCTCGCTGCCTGCAGCGAGCAGGGGCAGTGCCCCCTTCCCGCCCCCGCCACGCCGGAGCGGCCCCCGCTGCCGGACGGCGACTGACCTCCAGGAGAACCCTCGTGAGACACCGCTCCCTCCGACTGCTCGCCGCCAGTGCTCTCGCCCTCAGCATCGTCGGGGCGAACGACGGGTCCACGCACGCCGCGAGCGAGGACGGCGTCGACTACACCCCGAGCGGCGGCCCCGCCCTCGACCTGGTCGGCACCAACCTCGCCGTCTGGTTCGAGGGGGGACAGGCCATCGGCTGCACGGACTTCGAGCTGTCCGGCTCCCTCACCGCCCCGGGTACGACGCGCCCGGTGGGCGCCCCTGCGGGCTCCGTCGGCGGCCTCACCAGCTCGTGCAGCACCGACACCGGTGCGGCGTTCGCGTTCACCAGCGGCACCTGGTCGTTCGAGGTCACCGGCCTCGCCACCGGCACCGCCTCGCCGGTCCGGTTCACCGGTGTCGAGCTCGACTGGAACGCCGGCGACTGCCAGGTGGACATGGCAGGAGACCTGGGCGGCGTGTTCGACACCGCGACCCAGCGCTTCACGCCGACGAGCTCGACGATCACGCCCACGTCCGTCACCGGCACGGGCTGTGCGAGCCTCGGCATCGCGCCGGGGGACACGACCGAGTTCGGCGGCTACCTCACGAACGTCCCGCCGGCCGGCAGCACCCCGCTCAGCCTGTCCTGACCGGCACGGCGCCGGGCGCCTCCTTGTCACCCGCCTGACAACGCCTCCGGGTCCTGCCCGCACGGCGCGGCGGGCCCGGGAGGCAGCAAGGGCGAAGTCCGCAAAAGTTGTCACCCGCATCACAACATCCGTGTGGGCACCGCATGAATTGCCGATGACCTCTAGCCGCGACAGCGCGTCCGGCATTGACTGAGCCCGGAGTCATGTGACCGTAGTCACGGGAGGGGAGGGACATGTCTCGGGCAGCGAACGCGGCGCGGCGGCGTCACGTCGCGACGGTGGTCGCCGGCGTGGTGCTGGCGGCGGCCGGAGCGATCGGCGGAACCGTGCAGGTGATGAGCCTCGCCTCCGCCGACACCGCGCCGCCGGCACTGGAGCGCACCGAGGAGACCTCGGCCGCCGCGCCGGTCACCACGGCCGCGGCGCCGGTGGTGGCTGCTGATCCCTCCCTCGCCGTACGACGCCAGCGGGTCGGTGGACCGAGCGGTTTCCCGGGGTCGCTCGGCTCCGCCCCGACCCCGGCGGTCGCGGCCTACCAGCGCGCGGCCGTGGTGATGAGCACCGCGGCCGACTGTGGCCTGGAGTGGACGGTGCTGGCGGCGATCGGGCGGGTCGAGTCCGGCCACGGACGTGGCCCGGCCCTGGACGCGCCGCTGGACGGGACGGGCGGGCGCAGCGAGCTGCCCGACACCGACCTCGGCAAGCTCGACGGCAACCTGACCTGGGACGCCCCGGTCGGCCCGATGGCGCTGCTGCCCAGCACGTGGCGCACGGTCGCGGTCGACGCCGACGACGACGGCCGGCGCGACCCGCACGACCTCGACGACGCGGCGCTGGCGGCGGGGGTGCTGCTCTGCGCCGAGGGCGACCTGCGCGAGCCCGCCGTGCTGCGGGCCGCGCTCACGTCGTACCACCGGGCGCCGGGGTTCACCTCCACGGTGCTCGCACTGGCGAAGGTCTACGCCCGCCAGGCCGCCCAGGTCCCGCCGCCGCCGGCCGTCGAGGGCCCGCTGCCGGTGCTGCCGGACGTGTGCCGGTGCGCCGCGCGGCCGCGGGCCGGGGCGAGCCCGGCACGGGTCTTCGCCACCGCGGTGGCCGGGCCGAGCGACCCCGCGATCCTCGTCCCGCCGTCGCGCACTCCGAGCGCCGGCGGGACGGGCCCCCGGCCCTCCGGCACGCCGAGCCCGAGCGGGACGCCGAGCCCGTCCCCGAGCCCCAGCGGCACCCCCTCGGAGACAGCCGGTGCCACCACCGGCACGCCCACGGACGCCACCAGCGGAGCCACCCCCGAGGCCACCGCGCAGGACACCCCATGAGCAGCACGTGCAGCTGCAGCGAGAGGCAGGAGGTCCGCCATGGGCGGCACCGTTGAGGTCACCGGACTCACCAAGAGCTTCGGCTCCCAGAACATCTGGAACGACGTCACCCTGACGTTGCCCCCCGGTGAGATCACCGCGCTGCTCGGCCCGTCCGGCACGGGCAAGTCGGTCTTCCTCAAGTCCCTCATGGGGCTGCTGCGCCCGGAGGCCGGCAGCTGCCTGGTCAACGGCGTCGACATGGTGACGGCCAAAGAGTCGCACCGCCTGGAGCTGCGCAAGAAGTTCGGCGTGCTCTTCCAGGACGGCGCGCTGTTCGGGTCGATGAGCGTCTACGACAACGTCGCCTTCCCGCTGCGTGCCCACACGCGCAAGGGCGAGACGGAGATCCGCGAGATCGCCATGCAGAAGCTCGACATGGTCGGCCTGCTCGGCCAGGAGCACAAGCTGCCGGGGGAGATCTCCGGCGGCATGCGCAAGCGCGCCGGCCTGGCCCGCTCGCTGGTCACCGAGCCGGAGATCATCCTGTGCGACGAGCCGGACTCCGGCCTCGACCCGGTCCGCACGGCCAACCTCGCCCAGCTCCTGCTCGACGTCAACGCCCAGACCGACGCGACGATGCTCGTGGTCACCCACAACATCGAGCTGGCCCGCACGCTGCCCGACAACCTCGGCATGCTCTACCGCCGCCAGCTGGTGATGTACGGCCCGCGCGAGCAGTTCCTGCTCACCGACCACCCGGTGGTCTCGCAGTTCATGGCCGGCGACCCGGTCGGCCCGATCGGGATGAGCGAGGAGGTCGACCACTCCAGCAACGCGCCGGTCCTGGACGACTACGGCTACCCGGTCGACGCCGTCGGCGCGCCGACGATGGTGCGCGCGGGTGCGCGCGCGATCGAGGTCCTGCCCCGCCAGCTCCTGCCTGCCAGCGGCATGCCGCGGCCGGCGACCGAGCGCCACGCCCGTCGGGTGGCGAGCGGTGAGTCGGCGTTGTACGTCGCCGACGACGAGGAGGCAGACCGACCACCTGCCCTAGTCAGGCCGGATCCCCTCACCCGCGCCCTCGACCAGACCGGCGCCTTCTTCGCCCTCGGCATGGACACCGTCCGGGCCACCTTCCGCCGCCCCTTCGCGGCCCGTGAGCTGCTCGACCAGTTCTGGTTCGTCACCAGCGTCTCGTGGATCCCGGCGATGCTCATCGCGATCCCGTTCGGCGCGGTCATCGCGCTCCAGCTCGGCACCCTGACCGTCCAGGTCGGCGCGCAGTCGTTCACCGGCGCGGCCTCCGTGCTCGCCGTCGTGCAGCAGGCCGCCCCGATCGTGACCACCCTCGTCATCGCGGGAGCCGGCGGTGCGGCCATCTGCGCCGACCTCGGCTCACGCACGATCCGCGACGAGATCGACGCGACCCGGGTGATGGGCGTGGACCCGGTCCAGCAGCTCGTCGTACCGCGGGTGCTCGCCTGTGTGATCGCCGCCGTGCTCCTCAACGGCCTGGTCTCGGTGGTCGGCGTGCTCGGCGGCTACTTCTTCAACGTCATCGTCCAGGGCGGGACGCCCGGCGCGTACCTCGCCAGCTTCACCGCCCTCGCGCAGATCTCCGACCTGGTCGTCGGCGAGCTGAAGGCCGTCGTCTTCGGCTTCCTCGCCGGCGTCGTCGCGGCCTACCGCGGCCTCAACACCCGTCCCGGCCCGAAGGGCGTCGGCGAGGCGGTCAACCAGTCGGTGGTCGTGACCTTCCTGCTGCTGTTCTTCGTCAACTTCGTCGTCACCACGCTGTACCTCCAGCTGGTCCCCGGGAAGGGAGCCTGATGAGCACCGTCGCAGGCCGCCACAGCGCGCCGGGCGCGCCCCGGCCGGCGGGTCCGCCGAAGGCCGTCGTCGCCAAGCGTCCGTGGTGGGACCGCCAGCTCGACCGCGTCGTGCAGGCGGGCCGGGACGTCCGGTTCTACGGGCGGGTGCTCGCCGGCATCCCCACCGCCATCCGGCTCTACCCCAAGGAGATCTGGCGGGTCCTCTCCGAGGTCAGCTTCGGCACCGGCGCACTCGCCGTCATCGGTGGCACGGTCGGCGTGATGACCGGGATGAGCCTGTTCGTCGGCACCGTGGTGGGTCTGCAGGGCTACTCCGCGCTCGACCAGATCGGCACCGCGGCCCTCAACGGCTTCATCTCCGCCTACTTCAACACCCGCGAGATCGCGCCCCTCGTCGCCGCGCTCGCCATGTCCGCCACCGTGGGCGCCGGCTTCACCGCGCAGCTCGGCGCGATGCGGATCAGCGAGGAGATCGACGCGGTCAAGGTGATCGGCCTCGACGCCGTGCCCTTCCTGGTCTCGACCCGGGTGGTCGCGGGCTTCGTCGCGATCATCCCGCTCTACGTGATCGGCCTGCTGACGTCGTACTTCGGCAGCCGGCTGGTGACGGTGCAGCTGCGCGGGCAGTCCGCGGGCACCTACGACCACTACTTCCAGCTGTTCCTGCCACCCGGCGACATCCTGCTGTCCTTCGGCAAGGTGCTCGTCTTCGCGGTGCTGATCATCCTCATCCACTGCCGCCTGGGCTTCTTCGCCCGCGGTGGCCCGGCGGGCGTCGGCCTCGCGGTCGGACGCTCGGTGCGTCGTACCCTCGTCGTCGTCGCGCTGCTCGACCTCGCCCTGTCCATGGCGATGTGGGGCACCACCGTGACCGTCAGGATCGCCGGATGAGCGGCGGTCTGGGCCGGTTGCGCGACGCCCTCCTCGGACTCGGGTACGGCGTGGTCGTGCTCGCCGTCGGCGTCGGCTCCTGGCTGTTCTACAACCAGGTCTTCGCCGACCGTGCCGACATCACGCTCACCACGGGCACGCTGGGCAACGCGCTGCAGAAGGGCTCCGACGTCAAGCTCAACGGCGTCCTGGTCGGCAAGGTGACCAGGATCGAGCCCCGCGACGGTGGCGCGAACCTCACCCTCGCGCTGCAGCCCGACGTCCTCGACGAGCTGCCGACCACGACCACCGCCCGGCTGCTGCCGAAGACCCTCTTCGGCGAGCGGTACGTCGCTCTGGTGCTGCCCGGCACCAAGGGCGAGACCCTCGAGGCCGGCGACACCATCCACCAGGACGCCTCGGCGGCCGCGGTCGAGCTCGAGGAGGTCTTCGACGAGCTACTGCCGGTGCTCCAGGCGATCCAGCCCGACAAGCTGTCCGCGACCCTCGGCGAGCTGGCGCTCGCGCTGCGCGGCAACGGCGCCGACATCGGCGACGCGATGGTGTCGTGGGGGGAGTACCTCACCAAGCTCAACCCGCTCACGCCGCGGCTCGCCGACGACCTGGCCTCCTTCGGGCGGGTGGCGGAGAACTACGCCGACGCCGCGCCCGACCTCGTCGACGCTCTGGACAGCATGACCACCACCTCGAAGACCCTGGTCGACCGGCAGAGCCAGCTCACCGAGCTGTTCTCCACCGTGATCACCGCCGCGGACGAGACGAACTCCTGGCTGGTCGCGAACTCCGACACCGTCATCGCGCTCAGCGCGGAGAGCCGTCGGGCGCTGAGCGCGGTGGCGCCGTACGCCCGGGAGTTCCCCTGCCTGTTCTCCTCCCTGCGCGACTTCATCCCGGTGATGGACAAGACCCTCGGCAAGGGGACGAAGGAGCCCGGTGTGCACGTGGTGCTCAACGTGACCCCGAGCCGGGGCAAGTACGTCATCGGCCGCGACGACCCGACCTTCGCCACGCAGGGCGGGCCCCGCTGCCCCTACCAGGACGGCAGCGTCAAGCCGGCCCGGACGAGCGCCGGCGCCGACACCGACGAGCCGGAGCGGATCCTGCCGCCGCCGAGCGACGCGACCCGCGCCCGGTTCAGCGACAGCATGGGCCTCGGCGAGGCGAACTCGCCCGCGGAGAACCGGCTCATCGCCGAGCTGATGGCGCCCGAGGCGGGGCTCTCCCCGCAGGCCTACCCGGCATGGGGCAGCCTCCTGGTCGGTCCGCTGCTGCGCGGTGCGGAGGTGGAGGTCCGATGAACCACGCCTCGAAGTCCTTCTCCTCCGCTTCGCTCCTCCGAACCACGTCGAGGGGACCCCGATGAGCACGGCCACCCGCAGGACGATGGCGATCACGCTGACCAAGTCGCTGGTCTTCGCGCTGGCGACGGTGCTGGCGACGCTCGCGCTCGCCGGCACGATCCGCAACAGCAGCGAGGGGGCCCGCGACGAGTACGTCGCCATCTTCAGCGACGTCACCAGCCTCAACAAGGGCGACGACGTCCGGATGGCGGGCGTGAAGGTCGGCACCGTCAGCAAGGTCGAGGTGACCCGCGGCCGGCTGGCCCGGGTGACCTTCACCGTCAGCGACAACGCCCCGTTGGGCGAGGGCGCCCGCGCCGAGCTGTACTTCCGCAACCTCGTCGGGCAGCGCTACATCGCGCTGGAGCCGGGGAACGTGACCGGCGAGCGGCTGCGCCCGGGCTACGTGTTCGACCTCGAGCACACCCAGGCCGCGCTCGACCTGACCGCGCTCTTCAATGGCTTCCAGCCGCTCTTCCGCCTGCTCGACCCGGCCGACGTCAACGAGCTCAGCGGACAGATCATCGCCGTCTTCCAGGGCGAGGGTCCGACCGTCGAGGGCCTGCTCAAGAGCACCGCCAGCCTGACCTCCACGCTGGCCGACCGCGACCAGGTGATCGGCGACCTGATCACCAACCTCAGCTCGGTGCTGGGCGTCGTCAACGAGCGCTCCGACCAGCTCGACACCACGCTGGTCACCCTGCAGCGCCTCGTCAGCGGCCTGTCCGCCGACCGCGAGACGATCGGGAGCACCCTCGACGGCATGGGCGACCTCTCCGAGAGCGTCGCGGGCCTGCTCGAGGAGGGTCGCCCCGCGCTCAAGCGCTCGATCAAGGCGCTCGGCGACCTGTCCGGCATCCTCGCCGACAACGAGGACGTCATCGCCCGCTCGCTGAACACCATGCCGACCAAGCTCGAGCGGCTCGCGAAGCTGGCCAGCTACGGCTCGTGGGTGAACTTCTACGTCTGCTCGATCAACGGCCGCATCCCGTTGCCCGAGGGCTACTACGGCGACCGCGGCGTCAAGCCGGTCGCGGGGAGGTGCAAGTGATGGCCGCACGGCAGAGGCGCTACCCGACCGCGTTCGCGGAGCGCAACCGGGTCGTGATCGCCCTCATCGGCATCGCTGCGCTGATCGGCGTCTTCTTCGCCACCTTCTACGCCGAGGACCTCCCGGTGGTCGGTGGCGGCGAGAAGCACGAGGCCTACATCGCCGAGACCGCCGGCCTGCGGGCCGGCGACGAGGTGCGCATCGCGGGCGTCAAGGTCGGCAAGGTCACCTCGATCGAGCTGCAGGGCGCCAAGGTGCTGGTCTCCTTCCGGGTCAAGGGCGTGCGCCTGGGCAAGGAGACGACGGCCGCGGTGAAGATCAAGACGCTGCTCGGCAAGAAGTACCTCGCGGTGGACCCGCTGGGCTCCGGCGAGCTGGACGGGCCGATCGCGCTCGACCACACCACGACGCCGTACGACGTGCAGGCGGCCTTCTCCGATCTGTCCTCCACGATCACCGAGATCGACACCACCCAGCTGGAGAAGAGCCTGAGCACGCTCTCGGAGGTCTTCCAGGACACCCCGGAGTCGGTGCGCGGGCTGGTGGACGGGCTGAGCCGCCTGTCCCGCACGATCTCCAGCCGCGACGACGAGCTGGCCGCCCTGTTCGAGTCCACCAGCAAGGTCACCGGCACCCTCGCCGCGCGCAACGAGGAGATCGGCAAGCTCGTCGACGACGGCAACCTGCTGCTCACCGAGCTGGCCAACCGCCGGGAGTCGATCCGACAGCTGCTGCGCAGCACCACCACGCTCGGGCGTGAGCTGCAGGGCGTCGTCCGCGACAACGAGAAGCAGCTGCGCCCGGCGCTGCAGAAGCTCGACCGGGTGGCAGCGCTGCTGCGCCGCAACCAGCGCCACCTCGACGAGTCGCTCAGCGTGCTCGGCCCCTACTACCGGATGCTGACCGCCGCGATGGGCAACGGCCGCTGGGTCGACGCCTACATCTGCGGGCTCTTCGACGCCAAGGACGCACCGGTGCTCGAGAACGACGTGGTCCGCGACTGCCGCCCCGGAGGTGCCCAGTGAAGTCCCCGACCCTGCGCTTCGTGGTGCTCGCCCTCGGCCTGGCCCTGGTGGTCGGCGGGATCGTGGCCGGCGTGCGGATCCTGCGCGACCCGATCCGGTTCAGCGCCGACTTCGACTCCGCGATCGGCCTGTACGCCGGCTCGGACGTCCAGGTGCTCGGCGTCCCCGTCGGCACGGTGACCGCGGTGGAGCCGGTCGGCGACAAGGTGCGGGTGAGCATGGAGCTCGACGAGGGCCAGAAGGTCGCCGCCGACACCGGCGCCGCCATCGTCGCGCCGACCCTGGTCAGCGACCGCTACGTCCAGCTCACCCGGCCCTGGGAGCGGGGTGCGACGTTGGCGGACGGGGCGCGGATCAAGCAGACCGCGGTCCCTGTCGAGATCGACGCGATGTACAAGAGCCTCGTCGACGTCGGCGAGCAGCTCGGTCCCAACGGTGCCAACCGCAACGGCGCGCTCTCGGACTTCCTGAAGACGATGGCCGCGAACCTCGACGGCCAGGGCGCCGACCTCAACGCGATGATCAGCGAGTTCTCCGACGCCTCGGCGACGGTGTCCGGCTTCGAGAAGGACTTCTTCGCCACCATCAAGAACCTCGACACCCTCAACAGCACGCTGCTCGAGAAGGACGCCGGCGTGGCCGGCGCCAACAAGCAGCTCGCCGTCGTGGCGAAGTACCTCGCCGAGGACCGCGGCAACCTCTCCTCGGCCATCACCGAGCTCGGGGACGCGCTGGCCCTGCTGGAGGGCTTCATCAAGGACAACCGGGCCGCCCTCAAGAGCAGCGTCGACGGCCTGCGCGGCCCGACCCAGGTGCTGGTCAAGCAGCGCAAGTCCTTGGAGGAGGCGGTGCGCACGATCCCGCTCGCGCTGCAGAACTTCATCAAGGCCTACGACCCCGGCAGCAACACGATCAGCGGCCGCGGCAACCTCAACGAGCTGACGGTGTGGAGCGACGGGGGCAACAGCGGGCGCACCTCGCCAGACGCCCCGCCCGTGCTGCTGCCCGGCGTGGACGGAGGCCGATGATGGCGATCCGACGGACGGTCGCGGCCGCGCTGGCCACGGCCAGCCTGGCTCTCAGCGGCTGCGGGATCCTCTCCGGCGGGGTCTACGACGCCCCGCTGCCCGGCGGTGCGGACGTGGGCGACGACCCGATGACCGTCACCGCGGAGTTCACCGACGTGCTCGACCTGGTGCCCCAGTCCAGCGTCAAGGTCGACAACGTCCCGGTGGGGCGGGTCACCGACATCACCCTGGCGAAGGACGGGCGTACGGCCGAGGTCGAGATGCTCGTCCGCGGCGACCTGGGCCTGCCCGGCGACACCGAGGCACGGCTGCAGCAGACCTCGCTGCTGGGCGAGAAGTACGTCGCGCTGGTCCGGCCCCAGGGCTCGGCGGCGACCGCGTCGCGGCTCGCCGACGGTGCGGTCCTCTCCACCGGCTCCACGGACGCCGCGGCCACCGCCGAGCAGGTGCTCGGTGCGCTCTCGCTCGTCCTCAACGGCGGTGGTGTGGGGCAGTTCCAGGAGATCTCCCGCGAGCTGCAGCAGGTCGGCGGCGGGCGGACCGAGGACGTGCGCGCCTTCCTGGTCCAGCTCGACCGCTTCGTCGGGGTGCTCGACCGCAAGCGCGGTGCGATCACCGGCGCCATCGACGGCCTCGCCCGCCTGGGCAAGACCCTCGACGGGGACCGCAAGCAGATCGCGGACGTCCTCGACAAGCTCTCCCCGGGTCTGGCCGTGCTCGCCGACCAGCGGCCGCAGCTCACCAAGATGCTGACCGCGCTCGACCGGCTCTCCCGGATCACGGTGCGCACGCTCAACGCCTCCCAGAAGGACATGGTGCGCGACCTCGAGCTGCTCGACCCGATCCTCACCCAGCTGGCGAAGGCCGGCTCGGACCTGCCCCACTCGCTGGAGATCCTGCTCACCTACCCGTTCCCGGACTCGGTGCTCGGCGCGATCAAGGGCGACTACCTCAATGTCTTCATGACCACCAACTTCCGCACCCTCCCTCTTTCGTGCGCGGTGGGCATCGAAGAGAAGAACACGTGCTCGTGGCCTCAACCCACGGGTACGACGGCGGTGCCGCGGGGCGTCTCTCCCCGCTCCGCGGCGCCGCCCGCTCTTCTCCCCTCGACGGACAACGCGACGCCGGGCCTGCCGACGCCGACCGTGCCCGGTCCGTCGATCATCCCGAGCGACCCGACCACCGGCTCCTCGCCGTCGTCCTCGTCGTCGCCCTCGGGCGCCCCGAGCGGCAGCCCGTCGGAGAGCGGCTCGCCGTCCTCGTCGGCGTCCTCCTCCGACACCGCCAGCACCGCAGGAGGCCAGTGATGCAACAGCTGACCCGCAGCGTCCACACCAAGCTCGGCATGTTCGCGCTGGTGGCCCTGCTCGGCACGAGCTACCTCGGCGCGTCGTACGTCGGGATCACGCCGTTCAGCAACGGCTACCAGGTCACCGTCTCCCTCCCGGACGCGGGCGGGCTGTTCGTGAACTCGGAGGTGACCTACCGCGGTGTCCAGGTCGGCGAGGTGACCGACCTCGAGGCCGACGACGACGGGGTCGAGGTGACCGTCGAGATCGAGCCGGGCGCCCCCGACATCCCCGCGGACTCCCGGCCCCAGGTGCGCAACCGCTCCGCCATCGGCGAGCAGTTCCTCGACCTGCAGGGCGAGGACACCGGTGACCTGCTGGCGGACGGCGACCACCTCACCGGCGGTCGCGACGCGTTGCCGCAGGAGCTCTCCCAGGTGCTGCGGACCGGGCGCGACTTCGTCGCCTCGGTGCCCTCGGACGCCCTCAACACCGTCATCGACGAGAGCTACGACCTCTCCCAGGGACTGAGCCAGGACCTCGGCCGGCTCGTGCGCACCTCGCAGGACTTCCAGCGCGCCGCCGACGAGAACTTCCTCGTCACCGCGTCGCTGATCCGCAACTCCCGCCAGGTCCTGCGCACCCAGGAGGAGTCGGCCCAGGCGATCACGTCGTTCAGCAAGGACCTCTCGCTGTTCGCCGCGACCCTCGCCGACTCCGACGCCGACCTGCGCACGCTCATCGGCGCGACCCCGGGCGCGGCCCGCGAGCTCGGCGTGCTGATCCAGGACGTCGGCCAGCCCCTCGCCATCGTGATGAACAACCTGGTCTCCACCGCCACCATCTTCGGCATCAACGCCGACGGGGTGCAGGACGCCCTCATCAAGCTGCCGGAGGCCGTCAGCATCGGCTGGGCGACCACGAGCAGCCGCGGCATCGCCCTCGGCCTGGTGCCCACCTTCTTCAACCCGCTGCCGTGCACCGACGGCTACAGTGGCACGACCCGACGGCGGGGCACCGACAGCACCGACGGTCCGCTCAACCGGCAGGCGGGCTGCACCGCCCCGCGCAGCGAGGGCAACGTCCGCGGGCCGCAGGCGGTGCCGCCGAAGTCTGCTCGGAGCTCGGCGTCGGGTCGGGTCGCCGACATCGACATGGCCGACGGACTCGACGACCTGATGGGAGGCGGCCGGTGATCGGGCGCGAGGTGGAGGAGAGAGCGATCGACAGCGAGGAGCCGACGGCGTCCGAGGAGACGTCGCCTGAGGTCGAGGAGACGGACGGTCCCGACGGGCCGCACGGCTCCGGTGGCGCCGGCCAGGGAGTCCGCGTGCTCGAGCTCGGCGTGCTCCTGGTGGCCGTGCTGCTGCTCGCCTGGGGCACGGTCTCCTGGGTCCGTGCGAGCGGCGACGACGACGCCGAGGTGGCCCGCGCCGAGCTGCGCGACACCGTGCTGATCACCGCCCGCAGCCACATCGAGACGCTCAACACCCTCGACGGGCGCGACGTCGAGGGCGGGCTGAAGAAGTGGGAGTCGATCTCGACCGGGACCTTCAAGGACCAGATCGCCGCCACCCCGCCGGAGACCTACGAGCTGCTGTCCGACCAGGGCAAGGCCTCCACCGCGAAGGTCATCGACGCCGCGGTGGCCGCCCTCGAGGACGACACGGCCACCGTGATCGCCTCCGTCGTGGTCACCGTCGCCGACGCCGAGGACCCGACCGTGAAGCCGACCGAGAAGCGCAACCGGTTCGTCGCCGACCTCACCAAGGTGAACGGCACGTGGCTCATCGAGGCCCTCGAGCAGCTCCCGGTGGACATCTCGTGAGCGCCGTACGACGCCACGCGGCGCTGCTGCTCGCCGTGGTGCTCCTGCTCGGTGCCGGGGTGGCGTTCTGGCAGGCCGACCGTGCGCGCGACAAGGACAACGTGGGCAACGTCGCCCTGGTGGACGACGCCCGGACCGAGGAGGTCCAGGGTGCCGTCCAGACCGGGCTCCTGCGGGCGCTGAGCTTCGACTACGACAACCCGGAGGCGACCGACGCGGCGGCCGACCAGGTGCTGCGGGGGGACGCGCGCAAGGAGTACGACACGCTCTTCGCCACCCTGCGCGACAAGGCGCCGGACCAGAAGATCAAGCTCGTCGCCAAGATCCGCACCACCGCGGTGCAGGAGCTGAAGGGCGACCGGGCCCGGCTGCTCGTGTTCCTCGACCAGGCCGCCCAGCGCGCCGGGGACGAGGAGTCGTCGTGGTCGGCGGCGCAGGTCTCCGTCGACGCCGAGGTCATCGACGGGGAGTGGCGGATCACCGGGCTGCGCGTCCTCTGAGCCGGCCGGGGGCGGCACCTTTGTAGGCTGCGCGCCATGGCGAAGAAGAGCCGCTGGAGCAGGTACCGGCCACCCGCCGAGCCGCGAACGGAGGCGGGCATCCCGATCGACCCGCCCGCGCGCACGCCGGAGCCCAAGCCCGCACGTCGGCCCGAGCGCAAGCCCACCCGCAAGCCGACGGCCCCGCACCGCCCTCCGTCCTGGGTGAAGCCCCTCGTGGTGCTCGCCGTGGTCGTCGCCGTGGTGGTGGGCATCGCGCTCGCCGTCGCCTCCGGCGGTGACGACGACGCCTTCGACAACGCCGACGTCGAGACCGAGACGCTGCAGAAGGCGTTCATCGAGCGTGGCCTGGCGGCCGCGGCCGCCGAGGAGCCGGACCGCGGAGCGGTGGCGGTGCACCTCGACGAGTACGGCATGACCGTCGAGTACTTCGACCCCGCCAAGGACGAGTCGCGCTACGTCGAGACGCGCACCTACACCGAGGACCGCACCATCCGGGTCGAGAAGAACTTCTACAGCGACTTCAAGCCGCAGCCCTTCGACCTCGCCGTCGTCGACCCGGACGCGATGATCCGCTCCGTCGAGGCGGCGCTGGGCGAGGCCGACGACCCCTACAGCTGGGAGGTCCGGATCCGGGTCGAGGACGGCGACACGACGCCGACGATGGTCACCCGGGTCTCCGCCAAGGAGAGCGTCGAGCGGACCGCGGCACCGTGACCGAGGGGCGAGGCACCCGCGGCCAGCGCCTCTTCGCCCGCTGGTACCCCTCCGTCATGGGCCGCGCGGAGGAGGCCGGGCAGGCCGCGATCCGTGCCCGGCACCTCGCCCGGGCCCGCGGCCGCACCCTCGACCTGGGCACGGGCAACGGCTTCTCGGTGCCGCACTACCCGCCGGCCGTCACCGAGCTGGTCATGGTGGAGCCGAACCCCGCGCTGCGCGACCAGCTGCACCGTCGTACGGCCGACGTGCGCGCCCGCGCCTGGCAGATCGTCGACGGCGACGCCTACGCCCTGCCCTTCCCCGACGCCTCCTTCGACACGGTGAGCGCCTCGCTGGTGTTCTGCTCGCTGGAGCGGCCCGAGGCGGCACTGGCCGAGCTGGCGCGGGTGCTGCGACCCGGCGGCGTGTTCCTGTTCCACGAGCACGTGCGGGGCAGCGGCCTGCGCCGGGTGCTGCAGGAGGTCGCCACCCCGCTGCAGGTGCGCCTCGCCGACGGCTGCCACCCCAACCGGGACTTCCTGGCCTCGCTCCGACGCTCGCCGTTCACGCTCACCGAGGTCGAGCAGCTGCGGATGCCCGGGGGAGCGGCGACCGTCGTACCGATGGTGGTCGGCGCGGCCCTCAGATGATCCCGGCGGCCTCGCCGACCTCGCGGTAGGCCGCGGCGAGCGAGTCCACGGTCTCGTGGGCGTTCAGGCCGCTCGGGTTGGGCACCACCCACAGCTCGGCGCCCGACCACAGGTCGTCGAGGGTCTCCGGCTGGCGACCCGGCTTCGCCTTGGGCAGGCCGAACGCCGCCCGGTAGGCCGTGATCCCGGCGATCGCGACCACCTTCGGCCGCTCGCGGGCGACCAGCGCCGTCAGCCGGGCGCCGCCCTCCTTCAGCTCGGCGTCGGTCAGCTCGGAGGCCTTCGCCGTCGCCCGCGGCACCACGTTGGTGATCCCGATGCCGCGCGCGCGGAGCAGGTCGCGCTGGGCGTCGTCCATGCCGTCGGCCGGGTCGATCGGCTCGGTGATCACCCCGGCGCGCAGCAGGGCCGGGTAGAACCGGTTGCCCGGGTGCGCGAAGTGCGTGCTCGTCGCCGCGGTCCACAGTCCCGGGTTGATCCCGACGAACAGCAGCCGCAGGTGCTGGTCCGGCGCGGTGGGGAGCAGGTCGGGGACCACCGCGTCGCGGAAGGACTCGAGCTCGGCGCGGGTGAAGGTACGACGGGCCGTGGATGTCATGGACCGAGCCTGTCACGACGCCTGCGACGATGGAGGGGTGGCGGCCGAGCCGGGAGCACCGTGGAACACCTTCGTCGAGGGCGACAACCTCGACGTGCTCGCGACGCTGCCCGCCGACTCGGTGGACCTGGTCTACATCGACCCGCCCTACAACACGGGCAACGACTTCGCCTACCGCGACGACTTCCGCGGTGAGCGTGGGGAGGGTGCCCGCGGCCGGCACGCCGCGTGGCTGGCCTTCATGCGGCCGCGCCTGGAGGCCGGGCACCGGGTGCTCGCCCCGACCGGGGTGCTGTTCGTCAGCATCGACGACCACGAGGCGGCGTACCTGCGGCTGCTGCTCGACGAGGTGCACGGTGAGGAGAACTTCCTGGCCCAGGTGGTCGTCAACCTCAACCCCAAGGGCCGCCAGCTCGGCAAGGGCTTCGCGACCTCGCACGAGTACGTCCTCGTCTACGCCAAGGACGCCACCCGCTGCGTGCTCGACGCCTCGTCGGCCACGACGGTGGTCGAGTCCGACTTCCCGCTCGAGGCCCCGGACGGGCGCCGCTACCGACGGCTGCCGCTGCGCAACACCAACAAGCGCTTCAACCCGCTGACCGCGCCCACCCTGCACTTCCCGGTGTACGGCGACCCGGAGTCCGGCCGCGTCGCGACCACGCCCTTCGCCGGCGCGGTCGAGGTCAAGCCGGTCTTCGGTGACGGCGCCCCCGCGGTCTGGCGCTGGTCGCGACCGCGGATCGACGAGCGCCCCGACGACCTGGAGTGCCGCGTGGTCCGCGGGCCCGGCGGGGAGCGGGTCGACGTCTTCCAGCGCGACTGGCGGCACCCCGTCGGCGGGCGGCGCAAGAAGCTGCGCACCATCTGGCTGGCCGAGGAGGTCGGCTCGACCGACACCGCGGTCGCCGAGCTCAAGGACCTGCTGGGCCACGTCTTCGAGTCCCCGAAGCCGACCGGCCTGGTACGCCGGATCCTGGAGACGATGCCGCCGGACGCCCGGGTCCTCGACTACTTCGCGGGCAGCGGCACCACCGGGCACGCGGTGGCGCTGGCGAACGCCGCCGACGGCGGGCGTCGTACCTGCCTGTCGGTGAACGCCCCCGAGCCGACCCGGGTCGGCTCGAACGCCGAGCGGGCGGGCTACCCGACCGTCTCCGCGATCACCCGGGCCCGGCTGCGCGCCGTCGCCGAGCGCGTCGGCGGCGGCTTCGCCGAGCGCGCCTAGAGCCCGGCGGCCTTCTCCAGCGCGGCGAGCTCGTCGTCGAGGAAGGTCAGCAGGCGCTGCAGGTGCGGGACGGTGCGGCGGCAGCCGGTGAGCCCGAAGCCCATGTTGCCGGCGTACGACGTGCAGGTGATGTTGAGCGCCTGGCCGTTGATCGGGATGGAGACCGGGTAGTTGCCGACCAGCTGCGCGCCGTTCCAGTAGTGCGGCACCCGCGGCCCCGGCACGTTGCTGATGATCAGGTTGAACGGCGGGCGCACCATCGACTGCATCCCCAGGGCCGGCACCACGATCGAGGGCGCCATCCCGATCGCGCTCATCGCGACGATCTGGGTCGGCGTCATCGAGGACAGCGCCTCCTTGCCGTCCTTCATCGAGCGGCTGATCGTGCGCAGCCGGTCGGCCGGGTCGGCCAGGTCGGTCGCCAGGCGCACCATCACCGCCCCGATCGCGTTGCCGCCCGCGGCCGAGGCCGTGCCGGCCTGCTTGGCGTTGAGACCGACCGGGACCATCGAGACCAGCGACTTGTCGGGCAGCGCGTCCAGCTCGGCGAGATAGGTGCGCATCGCCCCGCTGCACATGGCCAGGACGACGTCGTTGATGGTCGTGCCGGTGGACTTGCCCACGGCCCGCATCCGCTCGACCGGCCAGTCCTGGGCGGCGAAGCGGCGGGCACCGGTGATCGACTGGTTGAAGATCGTGCGCGGTGCGGACAGCGACACCGCGGAGGTCTCGTTCTTCAAGCCCTTGCGCAGGGTCTTCACCAGCGCCGCGGGCATCCCGGCGGCCTCGGCGCTGATGCTCAGCGCCCCGCGCAGCGCCTCGGCCGGGAGGTCGGCCAGGGTGCGAGCGGCGGTCGTCGCCGCGTCGACGGCGGCCGCCGGCAGCGACTCGGTCTCGGGTTCGCGCTGCTCGACCTTGCGGCGGCGCGACGCGCCCTCGGCGAAGGGCGCCGGCATGCCGCGCCGGTCGGGATCGGAGGAGAGCACGCTCGCCATCAGCCGCATCGCCGAGATGCCGTCGACGAGGGAGTGGTGGAGCTTGGTGTACATCGCCACCCGGCCGTCGGCGAGCCCCTCGATCACGTGGGTCTCCCACAGCGGCCGCTCCCAGGCCAGGCGCGTGGAGTGCAGCCGGCCCACCAGGTCGAGGAGCTCGCGGACCCGGCCCGGCTGCGGCAGCGCGCTGTGCCGGACGTGGTGCTCGATGTCGAACTGCTCGTCGTCGCGCCACACCAGGGTGCCGCCGGTCTTCACCGAGCGGTGCGGGTGCTTGAGGAACAGCGGCGCGATCCGCTCGGTGTCCCGCATCGACTCGAACATCTCCCGGACGTAGCCCGGGCCGGCGTCCGCCGGAGGCTCGAAGAGCTGCAGCCCGCCCACGTGCATCGGCTGGCTACGGTTCTCGGCGAGCAGGAAGGCCGCCGAGGTCGGGTCGATCGGGCGGAAGCCGGGTACGGACACCACGCGGGGCCCCTTTCGTCGCAGGAGCCCGATCTTCGCGCGTCGTGACGTCGCTCACAACTACATCGCGCGTTTCGGCACCCCCACTTCCGGGGGAGGAAGGTCTGGAATGCTCCGAATGGTGGAAAGGACGCGGGCGTGAGTGATTTCTCGACCCCCGCCGGGTGGTATCCCGACGGTGACGGCTGGGAGCGTCGGTGGGACGGCTCCGGATGGACCGACGAGCGACGCCGGATGGCCGAGCCGACCCAGGTGCGGCCCGCGACCCCGCCTCCGGCCACGCCGCCGCAGCAGCAGCCGTACAGCCCGCCCCAGCAGCCGCCCCAGCAGCCGCCCCAGCAGCCGTGGGGCCAGCAGCCGCCCCCGGTGGCGGCGCCGCCGCCGGGCTACGGCCACATCCCCGCGGGCAGCGTCCCCTCCGGCGGCTACCCGCAGCAGGGCTACGGCGGCTACGCCCCGCAAGGCCCGCCGCGCAAGAGCCGGCTCGGGCTGTGGATCACCCTCGCCGTCGTACTCCTGCTCGGGATCGGGACCGCGATCACCCTCGTCGCCCTCAAGCCCTGGGCCGAGGACGACAAGCGCGCCGACGACCCCAAGGACCCCGACGGCGGCAAGGGCAGCGCCGCGATCGTCGGTGACATCAACGGCGACGGCAAGGGCGACGCGCGCTACTACGTCTACCAGGACTACGACGACGTCAAGCGGGTCGAGGCGCTGAGCAACGGCAACGGCTTCGAGCTCAAGGAGGTCGCCGCCGACCCGTACCGCGAGCCCAAGGACCTCTACTTCGACTGGGACGGCGACGGCGTCAACGAGCAGCTCAGCTGGGCGTTCGTGGCGTCCGGCAAGCAGATCACGCTGTCCTCCGACGACAAGGACTTCCCCGGCGACCAGAACCTCACCCTGTCGCTGTCCACCCTGAAGAAGTACGGCGACCCCGAGGTCCAGCTCGTCAACGGCGACTTCGACGGCGACGGCGACCAGGACCTCGCCGTGGCCGGCCCCAACGACCGGGTCGTCGACATCTCCGTGCTCGCCAACGACGGCAAGGGCACCTTCGCCGCGCCCACCCTGTGGGCCTCGCTGCCCAACGCCGTGATCGACGTCGTCCGCCTCTACCCCGGCGACTTCGACAAGGACGGCGACACCGACCTGTGGGCCCAGCTGCCCGCCGAGCGCCTCGACGACGAGGACTACAGCGGCTACTACTCCGGCGACCGCGGCTACGCGCTGCTGAAGTCGAGCGGCAAGAACTTCGAAGCGGGCGCCGTCGCCAAGTCCAGCGACTACTTCGAGGCCCTGCTCGTCGGCGACGTCACCGGTGACGGCACCGCCAGCCTCGTCGGGGTGAAGACCAACTCCTACAAGGAGGAGCTCACCGTCCAGGTCTTCGACGTCTCCAGCGGGCGGCTCGAGGAGGTCTCCGGCTTCACCGGCACCTCCAAGATCGGCCAGCGCAGCCTCCAGGGCGCCACCCTGAGCGACGTCGACGGTGACGGCAAGGCCGACCTCGTCTTCGTCGTCAAGGCCTACAAGGAGGCCAAGTTCACCGGCGTCCAGGTGATGAAGTCCACCGGTGCGGTCCTCGACTCCGCCCTCGTGTGGGCCGAGACCCCGACCTGCAAGGACGACGACTGCCGGATCGAGTTCATCGGTACCCGCAGGTACTGAGCCCCCGCGGTTCGGGCGGCCTCCCCGGCCGGCGTCGGCGTCGGCGTCGTACGGCGGGGGTGGTGGTGCGGCGGGCGACCGTGCTTGTAACTCCGTGTTCTTGCACCTAGAGGCGTGTCACAGCGCCCGGGTAGAGGCAACAGCGCCCGGGTAGTTGGGCGGAGGCCGCCAGAGCGACCCCCGCTGCGGGGATGGTGGGCTGCCGTCGGGTTCGCCGGCCCGGGAGGGCATCTACCCGGGTGCTGTTGCCTCTACCCGGGTGCTGTTGCCTCTACCGGGGTGTTGTGACACGCAATTCGGTGCCTCAACACGGAGTTACATGTGCGCTCCGCCGCTCAGGACTCCAGCTCCCCGCGCAGCTCGGTGACGACCGAGTCCACGACGGCGACGAGGTCGCCGCCGGTGCGCTCGGCGACGGCCCGCTGACGGACGTACGACGGACCCCGGGCGGGGATGTCGAGCACGGAGGCCAGCTCGGTCTCGCAGCCGAGACGGCGGGCGGTGGGGAGCAGCTGCTCGACGAGGTCGGCGAGGTCGTCGGTGACGAGCCGCTCGTTGGAGTGGGCGTCGAGGATGACGATCGCGTCGACGCCGTAGCGGGCGGCCCGCCACTTGTTCTCCTGCACGTGCCAGGGCGGCATCGTGGGCAGCTTCTCGCCGGCGGCGGCGCGGCCGTCGAGCCACACGACGAGGCAGTGCATGAGGGCGACCAGGGCGGCCATGTCGGAGAGGGTGGAGACGCCGTCGCAGATCCGGTTCTCCAGGGTGCCGTGCTTGACGGCGGGGCGCAGGTCCCAGCGGATCTCGCTCAGCTCGTCGATGACGCCGGTGGTGATCTGGTCGTGGGCGAAGGACTCGAACTCCTCCCACCGCTCGAACTGGAAGGGCAGGCCGGCGGTGGGGAGCTGCTGGAACATCAGTGCCCGGTTGGAGGCGTAGCCGGTGTCGACGCCCATCCAGATCGGCGAGGACGCCGAGAGCGCCTGCAGGTGCGGGTAGTAGGTCAGCAGCGCCGACAGGACGGGCATGACCCGCGCCTGCTCGGGCAGGCCGACGTGCACGTGCACGCCCCAGATGAGCATCTGGCGGCCCCACCACTGGGTGCGGTTGATCAGCTCCTCGTACCGGTTGCCCTCGCTGAGCTGCTGCCCGGTCCAGTCGGCGAAGGGGTGCGTCCCGGCGCCGTACAGGTCGAGGTCGAGGTCGTCGGCGGCGGCGGTGACGTAGCGCAGGGTGGTGCGCAGGTCGTCCATCGCGGCGGCGACGGTGGGGTTGATCCCGGTGACGACCTCGACGGTGTTGCGCAGCAGCTCCTTGTGGAGCTTGCCCGGGTCGGGCATCCGCGGCTTGGCCCGGGCGAAGAGGTGGGCGGCGTCGTTGCGGAGGTCGCGGGTACGACGGTCGACGAGTGCGAACTCCCACTCCACGCCGATGGTCGGCTCCGCTGAGCCGTGGAAGTCGATGCGCACGGGCTCAGCGTAGGACGTGGGGGGTGTGGGGGAGCGCATCGGCGACCTGCCAGCATGAGCGGATGGACGACCCGCGGACCCTCAACCGCACGCTCGACCTCTGCCTGCGCATCGGCGAGGTCCTGCTGTCCTCCGGTGCCGGTGCGCCCGACGTGGTGGCGACGATGCGGGCCCTGGCGCGGGCGCTCGGCGTCCGCCACACCGCCGTCGACGTCACCTTCACCTCGCTCGCGATGAGCGTGCAGCAGGGCCCGGACGAGCCGCCGGTGGTGCAGATCCGGCAGGTCACCCAGCGCGACATCGACTACGAGGACCTGACCCGGGTGGACCACCTGGTCCGGGCCGTCGTGGGCGGTACGACGGACCTGGAGGACGCCCGTACGGAGCTCGCCCGGATCGTCTCCTCCGGCCACGCCCGGCCACGCTGGGCCGCGACCGTCGGGTCGGGCGCGATGTGCGGCGGGGTCGCGCTGATGCTCGGTGGCGGGCCGATCGTGGTGCTGGTGGCGATGCTCGCCGCGATCTGCATCGACCGGCTCCAGCTGCTGATGACCCGGCGCCGGCTCCCGGGCTTCTACCAGCAGGTCGCGGGGGGTGTGGTCGCCGCGGTGCTGGCCGCCCTCGGCACCCGGCTGGCGGAGCCGTGGGTGCACCTGAACGCCTCGCTCGTCGTGACCGCCAACATCGTCATGCTGCTCGCGGGCATCGGCTTCATGGGCGCCATCCAGGACGCCTTGTCGGGGTTCTTCGTCACGGGCGGCGCGCGGGTGCTCGAGGCGGTGCTGGCGACGGCCGGCATCATCGCCGGCGTCAGCGGCGGCCTGTCGTTGGCCGCCCGGGTGGGGCTGGAGATCCCGCGGCTGGTGATGCCGCGCTTCGACCTCGTCGGCGTGACGACCGCTGCCCTGGGTGGTGCGATCGCGGCCGCGGCGTTCGCCTTCGCGTCGTACGCCCCGCTGCGCACCCTCGCGCCGGTGGCGGTGCTGGGCGGTGGCGCGATCGCGGTGACCGAGTCGATCGCCCAGGCCGGCTTCGGCCGCCCGTGGGCGGTCGGGGTCGCGGCCTTCGGGATCGGGCTGTTCGGCTACACGGTCGGGCGCCGGTTCCGGGTGCCGCCGCTGGTGGTGGTGGTCTCCGCTGTCGTACCGCTGCTGCCGGGCCTCTCGATCTACCGCGGGCTGTTCCTGCTCGGCGAGGAGGGCGGTCAGCAGGTCGCGCAGGGCCTGCTCGCGATGGTGACCGCGGCGTCCGTCGCGATCTCGCTGGCGGCCGGGGTGATCCTCGGCGAGTACGTCGCCCAGCCGGTCGTGCGCGAGGCCCGGCGTGTCGAGGCGCGCCTCGCCGGACCCCGCCTGGTCGGGGTCACCCGGTCGGTGCGCAGGCGCCGGGGCGGACGCGACCGCTCCTCCTGAGCTGGTCCTGAGCGCGTCGTGGGGGTTTCGGACGCCGGTTTCGTGGCAGGCTCACGACCTCACACGTTCATCACAGCTCAGGAGCACCCCCATGAAGAAGACCACCCTCGGCCTCGCCAGCATCGCCCTGGCGGCCATGTTCTCGCTGACCGCCTGCGGCACCGACGAGGGCAAGCTGGCCAAGGAGTTCTGCGACCTGAACAAGGACCTGACCGCCGCCACCAAGTCGGGCGACGCCGACGAGATCAAGAAGGCCTCCGACGCGCTCACCGACTGGGCGGAGGAGAACAAGGACGTCAAGGGCGACGAGGACGAGTTCACCGACGCGGTCAAGAAAGAGTGCGGCGACGACGTGCCGACGCTGCCCTGATCGCAGCACCCTCCACGAGCCGGGTCCCCGTCACGGGGGCCCGGCTCGCGGCTTGTCAGGCCGAGGCGTCAGGCAGGGTGTCGATGATCGCCGGCAGCGCGCTGGTGATCGTCGCGATCAGGTCCTCCCGGGTCAGCCCGGAGGGCTGGTCGCACCAGGTGAGGACCAGGTCCTCGACCATCGCCTGCCAGGCGTGGATGACCAGCCGGACGGCCGGGATGTCGGGCAGGTCGAGGGTGCCGGTGTCGACGGTGAAGAAGCGGTCGGCGAGGGCGCGGAAGGTCGTCTCGTAGATATCGCGCAGCGCCTCGTTGCTGCCGGCGGCGGCCTTGAGCAGGGAGCGGTAGGCGTCCTGGTTCTCGATGACGTAGTCGACGTAGCCGGTGATCGAGCCGAGCAGGCGCTCCAGCGGCTCGCCGTCGGCCGGGGGAGCGGTCCGGGCGTAGAGGTCGTCGGCGGCGTACTGCACGACGGCTTCGAAGTAGCCCTGCTTGCCGCCGAAGTAGTGGTAGAGCAGGCCGCGGGAGATGCCGGCCTCCTCGGCGAGGGTGTCGATCGACAGCTCCTCCAGGGAGCGGTTGGTGAGGAGCCGGATGCCCAGCTCGAGGAGCTGCTGGCGCCGCTCGTCCGGCGCGAGCCGGGTGCGCGGGGTGGGGGTGGTGGCCGTCACGTGAGCCACTCTATTGACATCTGTTCAATAGCGCCAATAGCGTCGCTCCCATGAGCGTTACTCCAGGTCGCACCAACGTCGACCACCTCATCGTGGGCGCCGGCTTCGCCGGTCTCGCCGCAGCGATCAAGCTCGACGAGGCCGCCGAGCGCGACTTCGTGGTGATCGAGAAGGACAGCGACGTCGGGGGCACGTGGCACATCAACACCTACCCCGGTGCGGAGTGCGACGTCCCGAGCCAGCTCTACTCCTACTCCTTCGCCCTCAACCCGGACTGGTCGAAGGTCTACTCCCCGCAGCAGGAGATCTGGGAGTACACCCGCAAGGTCGCCGAGCGCTCCGGCACCCTCGACCGCTTCGTCTTCGACACCGCCGTCCTCGACGCGGCCTGGGACGAGGAGGCGCAGCGCTGGGTCGTGCGCACCGAGGGTCCGGCCGGGGTGCAGGAGTACGCCGCGCGCACCGTCATCTCCGGCTCCGGCGGGCTCTCCGAGCCGCGCCTGCCCGAGATCGAGGGCATCGAGGACTTCCAGGGCGAGATCTTCCACTCCGCCCGCTGGGACCACGACGTCGACCTCATCGGCAAGCGGGTCGCCGTCATCGGCACCGGCGCCTCCGCGGTGCAGCTCGTGCCCGAGCTGCAGAAGGTCGTCGGGCACCTGGACGTCTACCAGCGCACGCCGAACTGGATCATCCCGCGCAACGAGCGCGCCTTCTCCGGCCTGGAGAAGGCGGTGTTCAAGCGGGTCCCCGGCGCGCAGCGCGCGCTCCGCTCGCTCGTCTACGGCACCCTCGAGGCGCGGGTGCCGGCGTTCGCGAGGTTCCCCCAGCTCATGCGCGCGGTCGAGCTCCAGGGCAAGCGCAACATCGCCAAGGGGATCACCGACCCCGCGCTGCGCGCGAAGGTCACCCCGGACTACCGGGCCGGCTGCAAGCGGATCCTGATCTCGAACAAGTGGTACCCCGCGCTCGACGCCGACAACGTCGACCTGGTCACCGACCCGATCGCCAAGGTGACCGGCGACGCCGTCGTCACCGCGGACGGCGTCGAGCGGCCGATCGACGTGCTCGTCGTGGCCACCGGCTTCTACGTCACCGAGCCGCCCATCGCCCAGCACATCACCGGTCGGGAGGGGCGCACGCTGGCCGACGTGTGGGACGAGGGCGGCATGGCGGCGTACAAGGGGACCACGATCCACGGCTTCCCCAACCTGTTCCAGATCGTCGGGCCGAACACCGCTCTCGGTCACTCCAGCATGATCTTCATCATCGAGTCGCAGGTCCGCTACGTCGTCGAGGCCGCGCGGGCCATGCGCCGCGAGGGCCTCGCGGTGGTCGAGCCGACGCAGGCCGCGCAGGACGCGTGGACCGCGGAGATCCGCCGCAAGATGAAGCCGACCGTGTGGCAGACCGGCGGCTGCGCGAGCTGGTACCTCGACAAGTTCGGCAACAACACCACGCTCTGGCCGGGGCAGACGTTCACCTTCCGTCAGCACCTGTCCCGGTTCGACATCGACAAGTACGACGTCCAGGCGGTCCACCCCGCACCCTCGAAGGAGAAGGTCAACTCGTGAAGAACCTCAGCAACAAGGTCGTCGTCATCACCGGCGCGGGCTCCGGCATCGGCCGCGCCCTCGCGGTGAACCTCGCCGGCAAGGGCGCCCGCCTGGCGCTGTCCGACGTCAACGAGGCCGGGCTCGGCGAGACCGTGGAGCTCGCGCTCAAGGCCGGCTCGCCGGACGTGCACACCGCCCGGCTCGACGTGGCCGACAAGGCCGCCTTCGCGTCGTACGCCACCGAGGTCGCCGAGCACTTCGGTCAGGTCAACGTCGTGATCAACAACGCGGGCGTCGCGCTCGCCGGTGACGTGACCGACCTGACGTACGAGGACATGGAGTGGATCGTCGGGATCAACTTCTGGGGCGTCGTCTACGGCACCAAGGAGTTCCTGCCGCACCTCATCGCCTCCGGCGACGGCCACGTCGTGAACCTGTCCTCGCTCTTCGGCCTGCTCGCGATGCCCGGCCAGAGCGCCTACAACGCGACCAAGTTCGCGGTGCGCGGCTTCACCGAGGCGCTACGCGAGGAGATGCTCATCGCCGGTCACAAGGTCGGCGTGACCTCCGTGCACCCCGGCGGCATCAAGACCGCGATCGCGCGCAGCGCGCGGGTCTCCGACAAGGAGGACCAGGCCGCCACGGCGAAGCTGTTCGACGAGAAGCTCGCCCGGATGACGCCGGAGCGCGCCGCCGAGATCATCGTCAAGGGCATCACCAAGAACCAGGCCCGCGTCCTGGTCGGTCTCGACGCGCACGCGCTGCACAACTTCCAGAAGTTCACCGGCTCGCGCTACGAGGACATCGTCGCGGTGCTCTCCAAGCGGGTGCTGCCCACCAAGGTGGTCTGAGTCCCACTAGTGTCGCCTCCGTGGAGGCGTCGCTCGATCGGATGTGGTCGCGCAGCCGTCTGTCGCTGCGCGGCCGCATCGACCGATGGCGCGACAAGCTGTGGGTCGTCGCGCAGTGCTCGGTGGCGGCCGGGCTCGCCTGGTTCGTCGCGTACGACGTGCTCGGGCACGACCTGCCGTTCTTCGCGCCCATCGCGGCGGTGCTCTGCCTCGGAACGTCGTACGGCCAGCGGCTGCGCCGCGTCGTCGAGGTCACCCTCGGCGTCGCGATCGGCGTCTTCATGGCCGACGTGCTGGTCGCCGGCATCGGCTCGGGTGCCTGGCAGCTCGGCCTGATCGTCTTCCTCTCGATGTCGATGGCGCTGCTGCTCGACGCGGGGATCATGTTCGTCTCGCAGGCCGCGGTGCAGTCGATCGTGGTCACCCTCCTGCTCCCCGGCGCCGACGGCGCCTTCCTGCGCTGGACCGACGCCGTGATCGGCGGATGCGTCGCGCTCGTCGCCGCGATGGTCGTCCCCGCGGCCCCGCTGCGTCGTCCGCGCGAGCAGGCCGCGGTCGTCGCCCGCAAGATCGCCGAGCTGCTGCGCGCCGCCTCCGACGTCATGGTCGACGGCGAGGTCACCCCGGCCCTGGAGCTGCTCGCCGACGCCCGCACGACCGACCGGATGATCCGCGAGCTCCAGGCCGCCGCCGACGAGGGCATGTCGGTGGTCAGCTCCTCGCCGTTCCGGGTCCGCCACCGCGAGCCGCTGCGGCGGATGATCGAGCTGGTCGACCCGCTGGACCGCGCCCTGCGCAGCACCCGGGTGCTGGTCCGCCAGACCTCCATCGCGGCCTACCGCCGCCGGCCCGTCCCGCCGTCGTACGCCGTGCTCGCCGCGGACCTCGCCGACGCCGCCGACGCCGTCGCCGCCGAGCTGGCCGCCGACCGGCTCGCCGTCGCCGCGCGCGACGCGGTGCTCGCGGTGGGCGCCGCGACCGGGGTGGTCGAGCGCAGCGAGGTGCTGACCGCCGAGGCGATCCTCGCCCAGCTGCGCGCCATCGTCGCCGACCTGCTGATGGTCACCGGGATGGGGCAGCTGGAGGCGACCGACGCGCTGCCACCGCCGCGTTGAGAGGATGTCGTCGTGACCAACGTCGTGGAGCACAGCGTGGAGATCGACGCGCCCGTCAGCACGGTGTTCGCCTACGTCGACGACTTCACTCACACCAAGGACTGGATGTACGGGCTGTCGCGCATCGAGCCGGTGACCGACCAGCTGACCGGCGTCGGCGCGCAGTACGACGGCACGATGAAGGTCGGTGTGCCGCTCAAGGCCCGCATCGAGTGCACGGCGTGGGAGCGGGACCGGCTGATCGAGCTGACCTCGGTCCAGGGCATCCAGACCACGCAGCGCTGGACGTTCACCGACCTCGGCGGCGACCGGACGCGGCTCGCGGCGTGGATCAGCTACACCCTGCCGGGCGGCCCGGCCGGCCGGGCGATCGCGAGCGCGGTCAAGCCGGTCGTCGGGGTCGCGGTGCGGCACACCAGCGACGCGCTGGTGCGCCAGGTCGAGTCACTGGGATAGCCACCAGGGGGACCCGCGCCGGCGCGTCGCACGGCCCGCACCGCCGGCGCGACCTACGATCTCCATCGGTCAAGTGGAGTCAGATTGTTTCCTTGACCGCTGACAGACACGGGCATAGCGTTCGGGCACGCGCTCCGTGGGGGAGCGCCGTCCGCCGAGCACCCGTCCGGCGACACCTGTGCGCAGATGCGCCCTACGAAAGGCACCCGAGGCCGATGATCAACACGAACAGGGCGGGGCGGCTCGCCGCCTCTGCCGCACTCCTGGGGGTCGCTGCGACCCTCTCCGTCGCCCCGCCGGCGCACGCCGACTCCGTTCCGCGCAGCTGCACGGTGGACGGCCACATCCTCAACGCGAGGGTCGACTACACGCTGACCTCGACCCGGCACGTCTGGAACTCGTTGCGGGCGGTCGCGACGGGCAGCGCGACCAACGGCGACAAGAACAACTTCACGGCGAACCTGTCGGTCAACGGCAACTCGCTGTGGAACGCCAACTCGGCCGACAGCTACGGCAAGGACGAGCCGTGGACGAAGAACATCGGGGGAATCTCCACGGCCCGCGTCGACAACGAGAACTTCAGGATCAAGGCGATCTTCGACGAGCCGTTCAACGACGACGAGTGCACCGCGCTGTGGGACTACTGACGCAGTGAACTCGAGACGCATCGCGTTCGCCGCGGTCCTCGCGGCAGGCGCACTCGCGCTGGTCGTCCTCTTCGTCGTGATCGGCGGGGAGGACGACCAGACGGGCGCAGGCCAGCCGGGCAGTGAGCAGGACCCCGTCCTGCTGGCCGCCGACGAACACGGTGCGCTCGTCCTCGTGGGTGACGAGGTGCTCGGCGTCGGCCGGGACGGTGAGGTGGTGTGGCGCCGCAAGGTCGCCCAGCCGCCGCTCTCGGCCATCTGTGAGGGGGCGTGTCCCCGCGCCGTCCTGAGCGGTGACGGCCTCGGCCCGCTGGCTGTCGATGCCGCCCCCGTGCTCGAGGGAGGCGCCCAGCTCCCGGACGGGTGGGACCAGGCGGTCGAGGGCAAGAACCAGGTGGTCGTCGCGGACCGGGCCGGTGCGGTCCGGGTCGTGACCGACCCGTCCGGACAGGCGTGGTGGGAGATGACGCGCCCTACCGGGCAGGTCCACCGGGAGAAGGCCGCGGGGGCCAACGTCTTCTGGTTCCCCTCGGCCGACGGCACCGCCGCGGTGGCGATGCTGCTCGACACCGATTCCTCCCGCTACGTCCAGCAGCCCTTGGTCCGTCGATCCGACGGCTGGCACACCCTTGCGCCCCCGGCCGTCAACAGCGAGGGCGCATCGGGCTGCATCTCCTCCCACGGTCGGCGCTGGATGGTCGACGGAAAGACGGTGGAGACGGCAGGCGGTCCGCACCCCCTCGCGGTCGAGGGCACGTTCGGCAACTGCGCCTTCACGAGCCGGAGCCTGGTGATGTCCGGCAACTCCAAGACCGACGGGAGTGCCCAGACGGCGGTCGTCGTCGTCGACGACGGGGGTCGGCGCGTCGCCGGCCGGACGCTCGAGGCAGAGTTCTTCCTCGTGGCGAGCAACGCGAGCGACGAGTTCGTGCTGATGGGTGATGGCTCGGGGGTCGCCACGCTCTACGACCGGAATGCCGAAGCGGTGCGGACCATCGACGACGCCTCGTTCGCCGCGTACACCCCGACGGGTTCCCTCGTCGTCGTCGCGCCCGACGGGCGGGTGCGCTGGCTTGAGCACTGATCCCCGTCTCGGAGACGTCGTCCTCGAGGTCCAGGAGCTGACCCGTGTCTACGACGCGACGTCCGCGGTCGGTCCCGTCAGCCTCGCGGTGCGCGCCGGCGAGTGCTTCGGCCTGGTCGGCGCCAATGGTGCAGGCAAGACGACCCTCCTCAGGCTGATTCTCGGACTGGACACACCGACGTCCGGGGCCGTGCGGGTGCTCGGTCGCCCGGTCGAGCCCTTCGAACCGACGCCTGCGGTGTCCGGATTGGTCGAGGAGCCGCGCTTCTTCCCCTGGCTCGACGCGGCCGACAACCTGCGCGCGGCGTTTCCGCACCGCGACCTCGACAAGGGCGCGGTCTCCGACCTGCTCGCCTACGTCGGCCTGGGCGACGTCGGTCGCCGAAAGGTCCGGGCCTTCAGCCAGGGCATGCGCCAGCGGTTGGGGATCGGCCGCGTCCTGCTGGCCGAGCCGGCGCTGATGGTGCTGGACGAGCCGACCAACGGGCTCGACCCGGTGGGCATCCGCTGGCTGCGCACCCTCATCGAGGACCAGCGCGCGGTCGGCACCGCGATCGTCCTCTCCTCCCACATGCTGCACGAGGTGCAGGCAGCCTCGCAGTCCTACCTCCTCGTCGACCAGGGCCGCCCCGTCACGTCCGGGAGCGTGGCCGACATCGTGGGCGTGGACGGCCTGGAGTCGCTCTACTTCTCGGTCGTGGAGAGTGACTAGCTTCCGGCACAACGCCTGGCTGCTGTCGCGAGCCCCGGCCAGCTGGGTGCTGCTGCTCGCCGTCGGGATCCTCGCGGTTCTCGCCCCGGATGACAGAGCGGACCTGGCGGCGATGACCGAGGAGGTCGCCAACACCTCCCGTGCGATCGTGCTCTACGGGTTCTCGGTGCTCTTCGCCGTGGCCTGGGCCCTGGTGGCCGAGGCCGAGCAGGCCCGCCATTTGGCCGGTGCGAGCATCCGGCGGCAGCGAAGGTCGCAGGTGGCCGTCCACGCCGCCGCCGTGCTGGCCGTGCTCGCCGCCTTCGCGGGGGTGGTCCTCCTCCGCTGGGCTCTGGTGGACCCGTCGCCCGGGGCGGGGACGGGCGTCGTGGACGGCGCCTGGCCGGTGCGCGAGCTCGTCTACCTCGGTCTGACCGCGGTCGTCGTCGTGTCCCTGACCACCGCTGCCTGTGCGGGACGTTCGCCGGCGGTCGCGATCCTCCTCGGCCTGGCGCTGCCCCTGATCCATCTTGCCGTCTACTACGGGACCGATCTGCCGGGACACGAGTTGCTCCAAGGAGCGTGGCCGACGACCGCCGTGGGGGTCATCGCCAGGGGCGACGCGTCGGAGGGCGGCATCGGCGTGGCCGTGCTCGCGGCTGTCGTCGTCATGGCCACCGTCGGATGGGCGGCCCTGCGCTGCGACCGACCCGCGGTCCCGGCGCGGCGCCCGCTCCGGTTGCGGTCATGGAGGTCGTCGACGACCGGCCGTGGCGCAACCGGCCACCGGACCGTCGGCACACGATCGGCAGCGCTGCTCGTGGCGGGGACCGTCGCGGTTGCGGGGATCGCGCCGACGCTGCTCACCCATCAGCCCGCCGGGATGCGCGTGAGCCTCTGGCTGGAACGCCTCGACGGAACGGACCCCGTCGCCGTCGCGGAGGACTTCACCCAAGCGGCACAGCAGGGCGACGTCGACCGCCTCGACCGCCTCAGCGCCACTGGTGAGAGCGCGCCGCTCATCCGCGCCGTGCCGCAGACGATCATCAGGAGCCAGATCTCGGGCGTCTTCACGCTGGTCGACAGCACGGACATCGAGCGCGCGACGGTCCTGGGCCTCATCGGTGGGGCAGCGGTCCACTTCTCCTTGAGGAAGCTCGACGGCCGCTGGCTGGTGCAGCGGGTGGTGTCCGGATGAGGCGGGGTGCGGCACGCGCAACGATCGCCGAGGCTCGGTTGCTCCTCGCGCGGTTCGGTCGGATCCTGGCTGTGATCGCGTCGCTGGTCGCGGTCGCGGTCGTCGTCGCGCCGGTCCTCGTGCAGGGAGTGGACCAGAGCCGCGGCGTGGCGGCCGCGATCCCCGCCCTCGGGTACGCCGCCGCGCTCGCCGTGCTCGTCGGACCCCTGCTCGTCGTGGTCGGTCTCGGCGGCGACTACGACCGGGGCACCCGGCAGGTCCGGTTCCTGGCCGGTGTCGGTGGGCCCCGACTCGCCACGTGCCAGCTGCTCGCCGTCGTCGCCTGCGTGGCCGGCATGGTCGCGCTGGCGGCCGTCCTGGGCGCTGCGGGAGGCGTTGCCGACCTGCTGGTGGGTGAGGTGACCGGCAGGGACCCGGAGCTCGTCGGTGTGCCGGGTGGTGCCGTCCGGACCGCGGCGCTGGGGGTGGGCGCCGCGCTCGGCGCCGTCGTCCTCACCTGGCTGCTCGTGCTGGCGTGCCGGTCCGGTCGCCGCGCGGCGCTGTGCTGGATGGCGCTGCTGCTGTCCCTCGTCCTCCCGCTCCTCCGCGCCGAGGGCACGGCACGTGAGCTCGTGGCGGGGCACCCGCTCGCCACCGTGTGGGCGGCGGTCGACCCCTTCGCGGCCTCGTCGCTGTCCATCGCCCTGACGCCCTACTCCTGGGTGTCGACGGGCGTCGCCCTGGCGTGTCTCGTGGGCTTCGCGCGGATCGGGCTGCGCAGGGTCTGACGGCTCCGCGTCACCCGGGTAGCAGCGCCACGTCGTACAGCTCGTTGGGGCTGCTCGCGCCCGCGCAGTCGCGGTGGCGGGCGGTGAGCGACGAGAGTGCCGTGCGCACGTCGGCGTACGACGCCTGGTCGGCGAGGTTGCGGATCTCGTAGGGATCGTCGTTGCGCTCGTAGAGCTCGGCGCCGCCGCGCCGGTACTCCACGTAGGTCCAGGGGCCGATCCGGACGCCCTCGTAGATCGGGCGGGCGCGGAGCCCCTCGCCGTCCGCGACCCAGGCGGCGATCGGCACCACCCGGGCCTGTGCGGGGGCGCCGATCCAGGGGCGGACGTCGATGCCGTCGAGGGGCCGGGCCGGCTCGACGCCGGTGGCGGCGTAGATGGTCGCGGTGAGGTCGGGGATGGTCACGGCGGTGTCCACCACCACCCCCTTCGGCAGGCCGGGGCCGCGCAGGTAGAGCGGGACGCGCAGCGACTCGTCGTAGTGGTAGCGCTTGCCGTTCATGTTGTGCGGCCCGATGGCGTAGCCGTTGTCGGAGTGGAAGACGACCAGCGTGCGGTCGAGCTGCCCGGTCCGGCGCAGCGTCCGGAACAGCTTCGCCACCGCGCGGTCCAGGCCGCGCGCGGCCTCGATCCGGCGCTGGTAGACGATGTCCAGCGCCCGGCGCTGGAGCGCGTCGAAGCGCTGCAGGTTCGCGGGGGCGTACGTCGGCACCGTCGGGTCGCCCTCGGGGAAGGAGCTGGGGAGCACCGGCAGCGGGACCTTGCGGTAGCGGCCGCGGTCCTTCGGGTCGGGCACCGTCGTCTCGAACGCGGCGGTGGTGTCCTTGAAGAGCTTCTTCGGGTCGCCGGGCCCGGCGGGTCCGCCGACGTGGGGCGCGACGTAGTTGACCCAGGCGAACCACGGCCGTCCGCCGCGGTCGGCGGTGATCATCTCGGTCGCGTGGGCGGTCATCACGTCGGTGGTGTAGCCCTCCGAGCGCTCGATCGTGCCGTTGAGGTTCATCTTCGGCTTGAAGAAGCGGTACGTCGACGGGTCGACCGTCGCGCGCCAGTCCGTCCACCCCTGCGGTACGTCGTGCTCGGTGCCGTTCTTGCCGTAGCCGTTGATGTACTTGCCGGTGAACAGGGTGTCGTAGCCCGCCGCCTGCAGTGCCGTGGCGAGGGTGTCGCGGTCCGAGAACGCCGTGTAGCCGCCGTCGGGACCGTTGACCGTGCGCGCGCCGTGGTTGTGCGCGTACTGCCCGCTGAGCAGCGAGGCGCGCGACGGAGCGCACAGCGGCGTCGGCGCGAGGGCGTCGGAGAAGGCCACGCCACCCTTCTCCAGCAGCTTGCGCACCCGGGGCAGGTAGGGCATGTCGACGGAGGCGAGGTCGTCGACCGTGATGAGCAGGACGTTGGGCCGCTCGATCCCGGGTGGGAGCGGGGGAGTGGGGGTGGCGGGCAGGGCGCCGCCGCCGATGCCGACCAGGGCCTGGCTGCTGACGGCGAGCGAGGCACGCAGCTCGGCGGTCCTTCGGCGCACCACGCGGTACCTCTTCTCTCGAGCTCCTCCGACCGGATCAAAGTGATGTTACTTGATCCAGTTTGATCGGATAGCGTCGAGGTCGCGGCGTGGTCACACCTGGGCGGCGTACAGCAGATAGGGGTCGTGCAGCGGCCTTCCGAGCGCGTCCTGCAGCCAGGCCGCGTCGCGCGCCGCGGCCCGCTGGGCGGCATCCACCGAGCCGTCGGAGGTGAGGTTCGAGGCGAAGATCCCGGCCGCGGACTTGGGCAGGAAGTCCTCGTAGACGATCGGCTGGAGCCGTCCGTCCGCGTCGCGCCGGTAGTAGGCCAGGCCCGCGTCGTGGAGGCCCTGCTCGGTGTCGGGGAAGGCGTCGATGCCCCGTGCGTCGTACAGCGCCCGGCCCTCGGGGGTCAGCGCCACGCCGCGGGCCTCGACCTCGCCGAAGCGCACGCTCAGCTCGCCGGGCACGACCGACCCGTCGGCCTCGCGGAAGGCGCGCGGCTCGGCGAGCGCGCGGAACGAGGTCTGGCGCAGCAGCACCGCCGGCTTGGTGGTGAGCGGCGGTCCCTGGATGCGGTCGATCATCGCGATCCCGCGTGCGCTCATCCGGCGGTACAGCTCGTCGATGTCGAGCACCCGGGGGGTCAGGTGGTTGATGTGGGTGGAGGTCACCCCGCCGATGTCGGCGGCGACCGAGGAGATCGCCTGGAGGTGGTCGTACCACGCCCGGTCGACCGGCTCCGGCGACAGCGCGAAGGCCGCGGTGGCGAGGTCGAGGAAGCGGTCGGCGTCCGTGGCCTCCAGCCCGCCGGCCTTCTCGGCGAGGTCCGCGAGGTGGAGCAGCTCGTCGGGGAACAGCCGCCGTGCGCCGAGGAACTCCTCCAGCTGCGCCTGGGTCGCGGCGTCGAAGAAGCGCCGGTCGTCGACGACCAGCATCGAGGTGAAGACCCGGAACGGGTTGGCCGCCAGCTCCGCACCGTCGATCGGCCGGAACGCCGTGGAGACCACCGGGATGGGCGGGTTCGCCTCGCGCAGGTCGTAGAAGCCGACCGGGAACATCCCGCACGCACCGAAGATCCGGCCCACCTGGGCGAGCTCGTCGGGCGTGCCGACCCGGATCGCACCGTGCCGCTCGGCCGTCACCCGCGCGATGGACCCGAGGCGCTCGGCCTCGGGACCCATCGCGGCGAGCACGTCGGCGTTCACGGCCTCGGAGACCTCCACCAGCGTGGTGTACGCCGGCACCTCGGTGCCGTAGAGCGCCGAGAGCGAGCGGGCGAACCGCGCCCGCAGCTCGGTCGGGCCGATCATCCGAACTCGACCCCCTGGGCCAGCGGCAGCTCGGTGGAGTAGTTGATCGTGTTGGTGGTGCGGCGCATGTAGGCCTTCCACGCGTCGGAGCCGGACTCGCGTCCGCCGCCGGTCTCCTTCTCGCCGCCGAAGGCGCCGCCGATCTCCGCACCCGAGGTGCCGATGTTGACGTTGGCGATGCCGCAGTCGGAACCGGTGGCGGAGGTGAAGAGCTCGGCCTCGCGCACGTCGAGGGTGAAGATCGCCGACGACAGGCCCTGGGCGACCTCGTTGTGCAGCGCGATCGCCTCGTCGAGCTCGCGGTAGGTCAGCACGTAGAGCAGCGGCGCGAAGGTCTCCTGCTTGACGATGTCGGTCTGTGCCGGCATGTCCACGATGGCGGGTACGACGTACTGCCCGCCCGCGACGCCGTCGGCACGCACGCCCCCGGTGACCAGCCGGCCGCCGTCGGCCTGGGCCTGCTCGACCGCGGCGAGGAAGCCGCGGGTCGCGGACTCGTCGACCAGCGGCCCGACCAGGGTCGAGGCCTCCAGCGGCGATCCGATCGACAAGGTGCCGTAGGCCTTGGAGAGGCGGTCGACGAGCTCGTCGCGCACGGACTCGTGCACGATCACGCGGCGCAGCGAGGTGCAGCGCTGGCCGGCGGTGCCGACGGCGGAGAAGACGATCCCGCGCACGGCGAGGTCGAGGTCGGCCGAGGGCGCGATGATCGCGGCGTTGTTGCCGCCGAGCTCCAGCAGGCAGCGGCCCAGGCGGGCGGCCACGCGCGGCGCGACCTCCTTGCCCATCCGGGTCGATCCGGTGGCCGAGACGAGCGGGACGCGCGGGTCGTCGACCAGCACCTCGCCGACCGCGCTGCCGCCGAGGACGACCTGGGACAGCGCCTGCGGCGCCCCCACTCGTCGGGCAGCCTCCGCCGCCAGGGCCTGGCAGGCGAGCGCGGTCAGCAAGGTCTTCTCCGACGGCTTCCAGACCACGGCGTCGCCGGCGACGAGCGCGAGGGCGGCGTTCCAGGACCAGACGGCCACGGGGAAGTTGAACGCGGAGATGACGCCGACGACACCGAGCGGGTGCCACTGCTCCATCATCCGGTGGCCCGGGCGCTCGGAGGCGATGGTCAGGCCGTGCAGCTGGCGGGACAGGCCGACCGCGAACTCGCAGATGTCGATCATCTCCTGGACCTCGCCGAGGCCCTCGGAGCGGATCTTGCCCGCCTCGATGGAGACCAGCTCGCCGAGCAGCTCCTTGTGCTCGCGCAGCAGCTCGCCGAGCTCGCGGACCAGGTGGCCGCGGACCGGGGCGGGCACCGAGCGCCACTCCTCGAAGGCGGCCTGCGCCGTACCGATGGCGGCGCTGACCTGCTCGGGGGTGTGCGCGACGATGCGGCCCAGCTCGGAGCCGTCGACCGGCGAGGTGGCGACCAGGTCGCCGTCGGGGGAGAAGGGATCCGGGGCGCCGAGCTCGGCGAGGATCTGGCGGGCGCGGGTGGACAGCTCGGTCATCAGGCGATCTTTCCGTAGTCGGCGAAACGGCGACCGGCGTGGGTCGCGTACAGGTCCTCCAGGGCGATGTCCTCCTGGCGCACGAAGCCCTCCTGCGGCAGGCGGCCGTCGGCGACCAGCTCGACCACGGCGACCGCGGACGACGCGGTGGTCCAGGAGATGGCCCGCCAGGTGCGGTCGGTGCCCTCACCGTCGGGCAGGGTGATCGGCAGGTAGCCGCGCACGTGGTTCTCCCGGAACGGCTGGCCGTTCTTGGTGCCCTCGACGGCGGCGTGGAGGTAGACGATGTCGTCGTTGACCGGCGGCTTGGCCTTCACCAGGATCCGGCCGACCTCCTCGCGGCACTCCCGCAGGCCGAGCTCGTCGAACAGGAAGTGCATCTGGTCGAAGTGGCCGGGGTAGCGCAGCGTCTTGTAGTCGAGCCGCTGCACGCGACCCTCGTAGGTCTGGCACATCGTGCCGAGCCCGCCGGAGGTCAGGGCGGCCTCCATCTCCAGACCGCCGATGACGACCCGCTCCTTCTCCTCCATCGCCGGCACCATCTGGCGGCGGCCGGAGCGGAGCACCTCGCAGTCGTTGAGGTACTCGTTGACGACGCCCTCCGCGGACCAGTTGAACGCGTAGCCCAGCAGGCCGGTGGGGTTCTGGGGGAGTGCGCCGACCTTCAGCTCGATGGAGCGGATCTCCTCGAAACCCTTCGCCAGCGAGGCGCCGACGATGCCGATCAGGCCCGGCGCGAGACCGCACTGCGGCACGAACGCCACGCCGGGGTGCTGCTGGGCGAGCTCGATGACCCGCTGCGTGGTGGGCACGTCCTCGGTGAGGTCGAAGTAGTGGCAGCCCACGCTCGCCGCCGCCTCCGCGACGTCGATGTTGCGGTCGTAGGGCAGGCAGGACACCACGGCGTCCACGCCGCGCAGCGCCTCGCGCAACACCTCGGCGTCGCTGACGTCGAGCTCCGCGGTCTCGAAGCGCAGGCCGGGGCGGGCCTGTGCGTCGTACCCGCTGACCTTGAAACCGGCGTCGGTGAGCAGCCCGGCGACGAGCTCTCCCACCTTGCCGAGGCCGATCACGCCGACCTGGTTGATGCTGCGCTTCATCGCAGTGCCTCCTCGAGCTTGTCCAGTCCCCCGTTGAGGTCGTCGGCGGAGATGACCAGCGGTGGGGCGAGCCGGATGGTCGAGCCGTGGGTGTCCTTGGCGAGCACGCCGCGCGCCAGGAGTCGCTCGCAGACCTCGCGGCCGGTGCCGAGCGCGGGGTCGATGTCGACCCCCGCCCACAGGCCGCGCGAGCGGAAGGAGACGACGCCGTTGCCGACCATCGCCTGGAGCCGGTCGGCGAGCACGGTGCCGAGGACGGCCGCGTGTCGCTGGTGCTCGCCGCTGCTGAGCATCGCGACGACCTCCAGGCCGACCGCGCAGGCCAGCGGGTTGCCGCCGAAGGTGGAGCCGTGCTGGCCCGGGTGCAGGACGCCGAGCACGTCGCGGTCACCGACCACCGCCGAGACCGGGACGACCCCGCCGCCGAGCGCCTTGCCGAGCACGTAGAGGTCCGGTACGACGTCCTCGTGGTCGCACGCGAAGGTGCGCCCCGTCCGGCCCAGGCCCGCCTGGATCTCGTCGGCGACGAAGAGCACGCCCTCGCGGGTGCACGCCTCGCGCACCCCGCGCAGGTAGCCGTCCGGCGGGATCACCACCCCGCCCTCGCCCTGGATCGGCTCGATGAGCACGGCCGCCGTGCTCGGGGTGATCGCGGCCTCGAGGGCCGCCAGGTCGCCGTACGGCACGATGTCGAAGCCGGGCGTGAACGGACCGAAGCCGCCGCGGGCGTCCGGGTCGTCGGAGAAGCCGACGATCGTCGTCGTACGGCCGTGGAAGTTGCCGGCGGCCACGATGATCCGGGCGCTGTCGGCGGGGACGCCCTTGACGTCGTAGCCCCACTTGCGCGCGACCTTGACCGCCGTCTCGACCGCCTCGGCGCCGGTGTTCATCGGCAGCACCATGTCCTTGCCGGCCAGGTCCCCGAGCGCGGCGCAGAAGTCCGCGAACCGGTCGTGCACGAACGCACGGCTGGTCAGCGTGAGCCGGTCCAGCTGGGCGTGCGCGGCGGCCAGCAGGCGCGGGTGGCCGTGGCCGAAGTTCAGCGCGGAGTAGCCCGCGAGGAAGTCGAGGAAGCGGCGACCGTCGACGTCGGTCAGCCACGCTCCCTCCGCCTCGCTGAGCACCACGGGCAGCGGGTGGTAGTTGTGGGCGGTGCGCTCCGCGGCGCGAGCCACCTCGGCGGCGGTACGCCGCGGGGTGACACTCGTGCGTTCGGTCGTGAGGCTCATGCAGATCCCTCCGGTGCCAGGTCGTGGTGCAGGAAATCTTGCTGTCAAGAGACGATCAGGCGAATGATTTGTTCGTTGTCTGACAATCTGGATCCACTGTAACCCAGGACACACGGGGGGCTGTCAAACCGGGCCGCGATGTCTTCCTCCGGTTCGTCCCCCGGTCGGCCTCTTGCGGGATCCCGCAGTCGCTGGTCCGCGACGCCACGGGGACGCTGCTCGCCCGCGTGCAGGGCTCCACGACCAACCACGCCTGGCTCAACGTGCACGGCGACCTCGCCGGGTGGCGGGCACAGACCGGCGGGGCGTGGACGTTGACGAGCATGTACGACGCGTTCGGCAACCCGAGCCGCCCCGGCGCCGACGTGACGGGACTCGGCTTCCAGGCGATGCCGCAGGATCCGGCTAGCGGGCTGGTCGACAGGAACGCGCGGTCCTACAACCCGGCGACGGGCACCTTCACCGCCGAGGACACGGTGATCGGCCACCTCCGTTCCCCGATCACGCTGAACCGCTACGCCTACGGCAACGCCGCCCCGCTCGACTACTTCGACCCCGACGGGCGCTTCGGACTCTCCGACATCGGCAACGCGATCGGCGGCCTGGTCAGCAAGGGCAAGGAGCTCGGGGGCAAGCTCCTCGGCAAGGGCAAGCGAGGCGTGGAAAAGGCGATCGACGCCGTCACGTCGACGACGAGGTCGGTCGCCAGCGCCGTCACCGGTGCGGTCGCCGGCGCCGCCTCCGCCGTCAGCCGTGCCACGGTCGCCAAGGTGCGCAACGGGGTCCGGGCGCTGCAGCAGGCCGGCGGTGACATCAGGGAGGGCTTCTCGCTCGTCAAGGGAGACATCAGTCGCCAGTACCGCAGCCTCGCCAGCTCCGTCGACACCGACACCGTGCACACGGTGCTCAACATCGCCGGGTTCGTGCCCGGGCCGATCGGCGCAACGGCGGACCTGGCGAATGCCGGGCTGTACTTCCTCGAGGGGGACGAAGAACGCGCTGATCTCGCTGGCGGTCACGATCGTGCCGGTGGTCGTCGGGGCCGGAATCGCCGGAGTCGGTCTGCGAACGTCCAGGATTCGAACGCTGGCGTCGTCCGACTTCAAGGCCGGTTCTGCCGACGAGGTGGTCGACACCAGTCGAGCGGGCGTCTTGCGGATCGGCGACGACGGGCCCTCTGTGCGCGTGGGCGAGCGCGCACCCGTGAACACAGGTGAGTACAACGTCGTCGTCCACGGCACGCCGGACGGCCTGGATGGAGTATCCCCCGCGCGGTTGGCTGAGCTCGTGAACAAGCATGCCCCGCCAGGTTGCACCATTCGCATGCTCGTATGTCACGCCGGGGCCAGTGGGGTCGGTCAGGCGACGGCCGATGCCACTGGACGCAACGTGTGGGCCGCCACCCATCAAGTCGGCGTGCCACGATATGGACCGCCGTTCCCAGTCCTTGTCAGGACGCCAGGCGTCTGGCGGTTCCTGTCTCCGAAAGGCCCCTGATGAAGCGTCTTGACTCCTATATCGAGTTCGCCGGCGAGGGGGCCACGCTCGGCAGTCTTCGCGAGGCTGTTCAACCCCAGCCCACCGACGGTGAACCTCGCGTCCTCAGCTATCTGGAGAGAGCTCCCACGGTTCTCGATGTGATGGAGCGGCTCCCTGATGTTCTCGATGGAGCACCAGTGGCAGAGACCGGATCGATCAAGACGGACGGCACGTGGTGGTGGCGTGAGGACCTCGCGCATTACGTGCGGCGTCATCACCTGCGCCTCGCTCCGGAGTTCCTAGCGCATGTGGCAGCGAATCCGGAGCCGTGCCCGGCGCTCGCTGACCTCAAGCGAGCCATAAGCGCGATCTCCGCGGAGTGGTCCGCCTAGGCGGTGAGATTCCATCGACGGTGCCCCGGAGGGCGCCTCAGAGGTGGCGATCCCTCAGCAGCCGAGGAATCCGACGCCCCGAGCGGATGAACAACCCCCGGAGCCGGCCCCTGGTCGCCCGCCGTCGACGAATCCGATTGCGCCCGCCCTGGCCCGGTCCGGGACAATGGTCAGGCTGTGAAGATCTCCTACCCGCCCGACCTCCCGGTCAGCGCCCGCCGCGACGACATCGCCGCCGCGATCCGCGACCACCAGGTCGTCATCGTCGCCGGCGAGACGGGGTCGGGAAAGACCACCCAGCTGCCGAAGATCTGCCTGGACCTCGGCCGCGGGCAGGCCGACGAGCAGGGTCGGCCGCGGATGATCGGGCACACCCAGCCGCGGCGGATCGCGGCGCGGGCGGTGGCGGAGCGGATCGCCGAGGAGCTGGGGACCGAGCTGGGGGAGGTGGTCGGCTACCAGGTCCGGTTCACCGACAAGACGTCGAAGCAGAGCCGGGTCAAGCTGATGACGGACGGCATCCTGCTGGCGGAGCTGCAGCGGGACCGGATGCTGCGTCGCTACGACACGATCATCATCGACGAGGCGCACGAGCGCAGCCTCAACATCGACTTCCTGCTGGGCTACCTGCGCCAGCTGCTGCCGAAGCGCCCCGACCTGAAGCTGGTCATCACGTCCGCGACGATCGACCTGGAGCGGTTCGCGGAGCACTTCGCCGACGTCCGCACGGGTGAGCCCGCGCCGATCATCGAGGTCAGCGGCCGGACCTACCCGGTGGAGGTGCGCTACCGCCCGCTGATGGAGCTGGCCGAGGACGACGAGGACGGCGAGCCGATCGTCCGCGACCAGACCGAGGCGGTCGTCGAGGCGGTCAAGGAGCTCTCGGCGGAGGGGCCGGGCGACGTCCTGGTGTTCCTGCCGGGGGAGCGGGAGATCCGGGACACCGCGGAGGCGCTCGCGCCGCTGACCGAGGGCATCCGGGGCGTCGACGTGCTGCCGCTCTACTCTCGGCTCTCGGCCGCCGAGCAGCACCGGGTGTTCGCGCCGGCGAAGGGCTCGCGGCGCCGGGTGGTGCTCGCGACCAACGTCGCCGAGACCTCGCTGACCGTCCCCGGCATCCGGTACGTCGTCGACACCGGCGTCGCGCGCATCTCCCGCTACTCCGCCCGCACCAAGGTCCAGCGCCTGCCGATCGAGCCGATCAGCCAGGCCTCGGCCAACCAGCGCTCGGGACGGTGCGGCCGGGTGGCGGCGGGCATCGCCATCCGGCTGTACGACGAGGAGGACTTCGAGGCGCGCCCGGAGTTCACCGACCCCGAGATCCTGCGGACCAACCTCGCCTCCGTCATCCTCCAGATGACCTCGCTGGGCCTGGGCGACATCGCGCGGTTCCCCTTCGTGGAGCCGCCGGACCGGCGCAACGTGCAGGCCGGCGTGCAGCTCCTCGAGGAGCTGGGTGCGGTGTCGGCGAAGGGCGACCTGACGAAGATCGGGCGACGCCTGGCCCGGCTGCCGATCGACCCGCGGCTGGGCCGGATGCTGCTGGAGGCCGAGCGGCTCGGCTGTGTGCGCGACGTCCTCGTCATCGTGGCGGCCCTGTCGCTGCAGGACCCGCGGGAGCGGCCCGGTGCGGACCACCCGAAGGAGCAGGCGCAGGCGGACCAGCTGCACGCCCGCTTCAAGGCGGAGGGCTCGGACTTCCTCACCTGGCTGAACCTGATGAGCCATCTGCGCCAGCAGCAGAAGGAGCTCTCGGGCGGCGCGTTCCGGCGGATGTGCAAGCGGGAGTTCCTCAACTACCTGCGGGTGCGCGAGTGGCAGGAGTTCGTCGCCCAGCTGCGGCAGGTCACCAAGGAGATGGGCATCCGGCTGGAGGCGCCCGGCGACACACCGGACGCCGACGGCATCCACCAGGCCCTCCTCTCCGGGCTACTCTCCCACGTCGGCGTCCTGGAGGAGCGGGAGAAGCCCAAGCCGGGCGTGCGCAAGGACGGGCGTCGCCCCGGGCCGCGGGAGTACCTCGGCGCCCGCGGGGCGAAGTTCGCGCTGTTCCCCGGGAGCGGCCTGGCCCGCAAGAACCCGCAGTTCGTGATGGCCGGCGAGCTCGTCGAGACCGGCCGGCTGTGGGCCCGCCAGAACGCCGAGATCAAGCCCGAGTGGGCCGAGCGCCTGGGCGCGCACCTGGTCAAGCGGACCTACTCCGAGCCGCACTGGTCCCGCAAGCGGCAGGCCGTCATGGCCACCGAACGGGTCACCCTGTACGGCGTACCGCTGGTCGCCGACCGTCCGGTCAACTACGCGCGGATCGACCCCGAGCTGTCGCGGGAGCTGTTCATCCGGCACGCGCTCGTCTACGGCGAGTGGGACACCCGCCACCACTTCTTCCGCGACAACCGGCGCCTGTTGGAGCAGGCCGAGGAGCTCGAGCACCGCGCCCGCCGGCGCGACCTCGTGGTCGACGAGCACACCCTCTTCGACTTCTACGACGCCCGCGTGCCCGCGACCGCGGTCAGCGGCGCCCACTTCGACCGCTGGTGGCGCGACGAGCGGCGCAAGCGCCCGGACCTGCTGACCTTCGACCCGGCGATGCTCACCCACGACGCGGCCGAGGAGGTCACCGAGGCGGACTACCCGGAGCAGTGGTCGGTGAGCGGCGGGCTGACCTTCCCGATCAGCTACCACTTCGAGCCGGGCGCCAAGGACGACGGGCTCACCATCGACATCCCCGTGAGCACGCTGAACCGCGTCGACGACGACGACTTCTCCTGGATCGTCCCGGGCCTGCGCGAGGAGCTGGTCGTCGAGCTGATCCGCGGCCTGCCGAAGGCGCTGCGGGTGAACTTCGTGCCGGCGCCCAACACGGCGCGGGAGTTCCTCGCCGCCGTCCCCGCGGGGGAGGAGCCGCTGCTGACCGCCCTGGAGCGCCACCTGCGCTCCACGACCGGGGTGCACGTGCCGCGGGACGCCTGGAACCTCGCCGGCCTGCCCGCGCACCTGACGCCGAGCTACCGCGTGGTCGACGACGCGGGCCGCGTGCAGGGCCGCGGGAAGTCGCTCGCCGACCTCAAGGCGCCGCTGCGCCCGCAGCTCGACCGGGCGCTCGCCGAGGTCGCCTCCGACTCGGGCGTCACCCGCACCGGCGAGACCACCTGGGTCTTCGACGACATCCCCGCGACCGCCACCTGGACCCGGGCCGGCCACGAGGTCGAGGCCTTCCCCGGCCTCGTCGACGAGGGCACGACGGTCGGGCTCCAGGTCGCCGGATCGGCCGACGAGCGCGACGCCCGCCACCGGCTCGGGGTGGTGCGCCTGCTCCTGCTGGGCCTGGGCGCGGCACCGCTCAAGGGGATCGCGGAGGGGTTGAGCAACGCCGAGAAGCTCGGGCTCGCCGGCACGCCGTACCCCAGCACGGCGGCGCTGCTCGCCGACTGCCTGCGTGCCGTCGTCGTCGACGCCGTGGACGCGCGCGAACCGGTCCGCACCCGCGCGCAGTACGACGACCTCCTGGCCACCCTGCGCGGCACGGCCGCCGCCGACGTCCGGGCCACCCTCGCCGAGCTGCTGCGGGTGCTGGAGGCGTGGCGCGAGGTCGACCGGCTGCTCAGCGGCCGGGCCGACCTGCCGCTGCTCCCGGCCCTCACCGACCTGCAGGGCCAGCTCGGCCGGCTGGTGCACGACGGCTTCGTCGGCGAGGCGGGTGCGGCCCGGCTGCGACGGCACCGGACCTACCTGCACGCGATGCGCGAGCGGCGTACCGCCCTCGCCGACGGCGGCCCCGGCGCCCTGGTCAAGGACCGCCAGCGGATGGACCTCGTCCAGCCGCTGCAGGACGCCTGGCTGGCCCGCCTCGAGGCGCTCCCCGAGGGGCGGCCGCCGGGGGCGGGGCTGCGGGCGATCCGGTGGATGCTGGAGGAGTACCGCGTCTCGCTGTGGGCCCAGCAGCTCGGGGTGGACGGCCCCGTCTCCGACGTGCGCCTGCGCAAGGCCTTCGACGCACTAGCCTGACCAGATGGCCGACCGACCCCACCACAAGCCCGTGCCGCGGGAGGCTGCGTTCTTCGACGAGCAGGGCGACGGCATCGACCCGGCCCTGGTCACCGAGGCCGCCGAGCGCGCCGCCGTGCTCCTGGTGCGCGGCGCCCACGACAGCACGGATGCCGGCGTCGCGGAGCGGCTGGTCCACCTCGCCGACACCGAGGGCATCGAGGCGATCGCGCAGGTGTGGTCGCACGCCGCCGCCGACTCGCTCGCCGGCTGCCTGTGGCGGCTCTACCTGCTCCGGTCCTGGGTGTACGCCGACCCGGTCGGTGTCGCGCGCCAGTTCGAGGCCGGCCGCAGCCGGGCGGAGTTCGCCCGCGTCGTCGCCGGGGTCGCCGACCCGCCCGGTCCCGACGAGCTGCGGGCCATGGTCGACGCGGTGCTGCGGGGGATCGCGGCGGGCGAGTTCGCCGACGTGCTCTTCCGGGCGGCCGCCTTCGCGCGGGTCGTCGCGGCGGGCCGCGCGAGCATGAGCGAGGTCGCCGACGCCGACGTACGTCGCATGCTGGCGCTGGCCGAGCAACTGGAGGCCGCGGGCCACCTCGAGCTGTCCCGAGGACTCGGGTAGACCCCGTACACTGGGGGAGTCGAGCACGCCGGGTCGCGGCAGCCCCGGGTCCCAAAAACAAGCCGCTACGAGCGGCCCTGCGCCGTGAGGCGCTCCCGGCCCGGTGTGCTCGATCTCTCCGCCCCCGCTGCTGGGTCAGTGGGTAGGGTGGCCGGGATTCCGCCGACGGCGGGGAGAGCGAGGGTGTTGCGCGTGGCTCGGTTGGGCTGGCGGACCGGTGCGGTCGTCATCGTGGTGGCGGTCAGCGTCCTGGTCGGCATGATGGTGCTGGCCAAGGGAGCCGAGGACAAGCAGCCCCACCCCACGCCGCCGGCCAAGCCCGTCGTCACCGACCTCGACTTCGCCGTGTGGGGGAGCAAGGACGAGATCGCGGCGTACCAGTCCGTGGTCGACGACTACAACGAGCAGAGCGAGGACACCCGCGTCACGGTGTCGTCGTGGCCGAGCGTGGAGGACATGCTCACCGACGTCCGCGCGGGCAAGGCCAAGCCGGACCTCTACCTGCTGCCGCGCTCGGAGCTCGCCGAGACGATGGCGGAGAAGCGCAACCACCCGCTGCTGGACCTCGTCAACGAGCGCGAGATCCCGGTCGGCGACGACTTCGCGCGCGAGGCGGTCGCGGCCTTCTCGGTCGACGACGACCTGCAGTGCATGCCCTACACCGTCTCGCCGATGGTCATCTACTACAACAAGGCGCTCGTCGACTTCGACGCGATGAAGGCCGAGGACCTGCCGGTCCCGAAGCCGGACCACTCGGGCTGGAACCTCACCGAGTTCCGGGCGGCGGCGGAGTACGCCAGCCGACCGCGGCTCAACACCCGCGGCGTCTACATCGAGCCCACCCTGCGCGGCCTGGCGCCGTTCATCTACTCCGGCGGCGGCGACGTCTTCGACGACGACAGCAAGCCGACCGGCCTCGCACTCGGCGAGGACAGCTCCACCGACGCGCTGCGCCGCACCCTGGAGGTGCTGCGCGACCCGCGCCTGACGCTGTCCTCGAAGCAGCTGGCCCAGCGCGACCCGCTGGAGTGGTTCAAGCGCGGCAAGCTCGGCATGATGGCCGGCTTCCGCGGCCTCACCCCGGAGCTGCGTGCGGCCGGCGTCGACTTCGACGTCATGCCGATGCCCTCGCTGGGCTCCAACCAGACCGTCGGCGAGCTCAACGGCGTCTGCCTCGCGCCCGGGCGGCCCAGCCGGGCCGAGTCGGGGGCGAACTTCCTGACCTACCTCGTCGGCGACGAGGCGGTCCGCACCCTCGTCGAGACCGGCTACATCCAGCCCGCCCGGCTCACCGTCGCGCTGACCGACGCCTTCCTGCAGCCCGACCTGGCCCCCGAGCACGCCTCGGTGTTCACCGGCGGGGTGCGCAACATCAGGCTGCCTCCGCTGATGACCCAGGGCCACGAGCTGGCGGCCCTGGTCGCGCCGGACCTGCGTGAGCTGGTGCTCACCGCACCCGACGTACCCGACCTTCAGGAGACCCTGCGGGCCATCGACGAGAAGTCGCGGTCACTGCTCGACCCCGACTACGAGCCGTCGGAGTCGCCCTCCGGCACGCCGTCGGGCACCGCGTCGTCGTCGCCCTCGGACGCCGCGACCGACGACCGCAAGCGCGACTGACCCTTCGAGCGCCCGGACTGCTCGGCGTCGAGGATCGCCCGGCTGAGCGCCGGCGCGGTCAGCCCGACCTGCCAGCTGCGCGCACCCAGACCGTGCAGCTGGTCGATGACGGCCTCCAGCAGCTCCACCGGCTCCCGCGTCGCGGGAGGGGTCCACATGGTGCGGCGCAGGGTGTCGGGGGTGAGCAGGTTCTCCAGCGGGACCTCGTGCTCCTCCGCGATGCTCGCCACGGCGGCCCGGGCCAGCTCGAGGCGCCGCGCTGCGACCGGGTCCTTGTCGGCCCAGGCGCGCGGGGCGGGTGGGCCGTCGCCGTGCGAGACCCGGGTCGGCAGCTGGTCCTCGGGCAGCTCGGCGGCCTCGCGGACCGCGGCGAGCCACTCGTTGGCGTAGCGGGAGGCGCCGCGCCCGTGGAAGCCCTGGGTCGACATCAGCGCGCCACGGCTGGTGGGCATCGCGGTGGCCGCCGCGACCAGCGCGGCGTCCGGGATCAGCCGGCCAGGCGTCACGTCGCGCTCCTGGGCGATCCGGTCGCGGGTCTCCCACAGGGAGCGCACCGCGCCGAGGGTACGACGCCCGCGGACCTTGTGCAGGCCTGAGGTCCGGCGCCAGGCGTCCACGCGCACGGCCGGGGTGAAGGTGCGCAGGTTCTCGAACTCCTGACGCGCCCAGTCGGCCTTGCCCGCCTCCTCCAGCTGGGCGGCCAGCAGGTTGCGCAGCTCCACGAGCACCTCGACGTCGAGGGCGGCGTACTCCAGCCAGGGCTCGGGCAGCGGCCGGGTCGACCAGTCGACGGCGGAGTGCTCCTTGAGCAGCTGGCGCTCCAGCAGCACCTCGACGAGGGTGGCGAGGCCGACGCGGGGGTAGTTCAGCAGCCGGCCGGCGAGCTCGGTGTCGAACAGCGCGGACGGGCGCAGGCCCACCTCGGCCAGGCAGGGCAGGTCCTGGGTGGCTGCGTGCAGGATCCACTCGCTGTCGCCGATCGCCTCGGCGAGGGGGGAGAGGTCCTCGAACGGGATCGGGTCGATGAGACCGATGCCGGCGCCCTCGCGCTTGACCTGGATCAGGTAGGCGCGGTTGGAGTAGCGGTAGCCCGAGGCCCGCTCCGCGTCGATCGCCACCGGGCCCGTCCCGGCGGCGATGGCCGCGCAGTAGGCGGCGAGCGCCTCGGGGGTGTCGATGACCGGCGGCAGGCCGCCGGCGAGGCGGAGCAGCTCGACGGGAGCCGCCTCCTCAGCGTCGTCGGTGCCCGGCTCGTGCGGCTGCTCAGCCATCAGACGGCGCCGCCCCGCTGGCCACGACGCGACGGCATCACGGCCACCCCGTCCGGCACCGGCTCCAGGCCCCCGGCGGTGCACATCAGCTCACCCCACGCCTCGGCGTGGGAGGTCAGGTCCGTGACGTCGACCGGCGTCCAGGACGCGCGGATCTCCAGCTGGGCGTTGCCGGGCTCTCCGGCCATCGAGCCGTAGCTCTCGGTGGCCACCCGGGTCACGGTGCCCGAGGCGGCGACGTACTCCGCCCCGTGCGCGGCGAGCGCGTCGGTCAGCCAGGTCCAGCCGACGTCGGTCAGCAGCGGGTCGGTCGCGAGGTCGCTGTCGATCTCGGCCCGGCAGTAGGCCACGCAGCGGAAGGTGCCCGCCCACGCGTCGTTGCCGGCCGGGTCGTGGAGCACCACCAGGCGGCCGGTCGCGACCTCCTCGTCGTCGACGGTCACGTCGGCCGACAGGGCGGTGGCGTACGGCGCGATCCGCTGCGGCGCGGGCATCTCCTCGCAGAACACCTCCGGCCGGAAGGCCGCCGCGCGGAGGCTGTCCACTGCCTGCGTGAACTCCCGGGGCGTGCCGGCAGCGCCGGACCCCGGGTGCGTCTCCTGCCGAGCGACCATGAGGTCACCCTAGGCCTGCGAGGCCTGATCGATGTGCGTCCCACGCCGTTCACCTGAGACCCTGGGCTCGTGACGACCGCTCTCCACGACTCCGCATTCCTCAAGGCCGCTCGTGGCGAGGCCGTGCCGCACACCCCGGTGTGGTTCATGCGGCAGGCCGGCCGCTCCCTCCCGGAGTACCTCGAGGTGCGCGAGGGCATCGGCATGCTGGAGTCCTGCATGAACGCCGAGCTGATCACCGAGATCACCCTCCAGCCCGTGCGCCGGTACGGCGTGGACGCGGCCATCTTCTTCTCCGACATCGTGCTGCCGCTCAAGGCCGTCGGGGTCGACCTCGACATCAAGCCGGGTGTCGGGCCGGTCGTCGCGAACCCGGTGCGCACCCTCGAGGACGTCGCCGCGATCCCGGACCTGACGCCCGAGCACCTGCCGTTCATCACCGACGCCGTCCGTGCGCTGACCGGCGAGCTGGCCGGGATCAACGGGGGCACCCCGCTGATCGGGTTCGCCGGCGCGCCGTTCACCGTGGCGTCGTACCTCGTCGAGGGCGGGCCGTCGAAGGAGCACGCGAAGACGAAGGCGCTGATGTTCGGCGCGCCGGAGGTGTGGGACGCGCTGATGCGCAAGATCTCCGACGTCGCCGCGGTCTTCCTGGAGACCCAGGTGGCGGCGGGTGCCTCCGCGGTCCAGCTCTTCGACTCCTGGGCCGGCGCGCTCACCCCCGACGACTACGTCCGCCACGTCCAGCCGCACTCGGCCCGCGTCCTCGCCCGCGTGGGCGAGCTCGGCGTGCCGCGCATCCACTTCGGCGTCGGTACGACGAACCTGCTCGACCTCATGGGCGAGGCCGGCGCCGACGTGGTGGGCGTCGACTGGCGCACGCCGCTCGAACGCGCGATCCCCGTCGTGGGCGACCGCGGCGTCCAGGGCAACCTCGACCCGACCCTGGTGTTCGCGCCGACCGAGGTGATGACCGCGCGCGCCGCCGAGGTGATCGAGGCCGGCCGGGCCGCCCGCGGGCACATCTTCAACCTGGGCCACGGCGTCATCCCGAGCACCGACCCCGACCAGCTCGCGCGGCTGACGGAGTTCGTGCAGTCCTACCCGTCGGGCTGAGCCCGACCGGTCACAGGGAGCGCACAGGGCGCCGACAGGGCGGTCCCACGAACGGCTCCGAGACTGGGGCCATGAGCGACCAGAGCCCCACCCCCGAGACCGAGCCGCTGCATGCCGGAGGCTCCGGCAACCGCTGGGAGAGTCCCGCCGCCGACCAGCCCGCCGGCCAGCCCGCCGAGGCGGCGGCCGACCGTCCCGACGCCCCTCCGCCGCCGCCCGACACCGGCGCCTATCCCGTCGCGGCGGCGCCGGTCGCGCGGCGCCGCCGGGCCCGCGCCGCGGCCGCCGTCGCCGCGGCCGCGGTCGTCGCCGGGATCTCCGGCGCCGGCGGCTTCGCCATCGGCCACGCCACCGCCGCTGACGGCGGGGACGGCGCTCAGGACGGGGGCCGCTTCGGCGACCACCGGTTCGGGGACGGCGATCGGCCCGGACCTCCGGGCGGCGGCCAGCAGGGCGGCCTCCCCGGCCAGCAGGGCCAGCAGGGCCAGCAGGACCTGCCGCAGGCTCCTGACCAGGGCTCCGGCGCGACGTCATGACCACGGCCACGCCCGGCTGGGTGGCCGCACCCGGCCGGTCGATCCGCCCTCGCGCCGCGACCCTCGACGCGGCCGTCCGGCTCGCCGCAGGGCTCGCGCTGTGGACCGGCCTGCTGCTCGTCACGTACTGGTGGGTGGCCGACGGTGGGCTCACGGCGCTCGGCAGCGGCGGTGACGTGCTGAGTGGGCTCGGTCGGCTGTCCGGGCTCACCGGCTCCGTGCTGCTGCTCGCCCAGGTGGTGCTGATGGCGCGGGTGCCGTTCCTGGAGCGGGCCTTCGGCCAGGACCGCCTGGCGCACCTGCACCGGGTCGTCGGCTTCGTCTCCTTCGACCTGGTGCTGCTGCACGTCCTCACCGTGACCTGGGGGTACGCCGCGGGCTCGCTCGCCGCGGTACCGGCCACCGCATGGAGGCTGGCCTGGGACGAGCCGGGCATGCTGCTCGCCGTGGCCGGACTCGCGTGCCTGGTGCTCGTCGTGGTGACCAGCGTGCGTGCGGCCCGGCGGCGGCTGCGCTACGAATCGTGGCACCTGATGCACCTCTACGCCTACCTCGGCGTCGGGCTCGCGCTGCCGCACCAGCTCTGGACCGGCGAGCAGCTCGCCACCTCGACCGCCCGGACCGTCTTCTGGTGGGGGGCCTGGGGGCTCGCGGCCGGCTGCGTCCTCGGGTGGCGGGTGGCGGTGCCCGTGCTGGTCAACGCGCGGCACCGACTGCGCGTGACCTCCGTGTCCGCCGAGGCGCCCGGTGTGTGGTCGGTCTACCTGACGGGTCGCCGCCTGGACCTGCTGCGGGTCGAGCCGGGTCAGTTCCTCCTCTGGCGCTTCCTCGGTGTTCCGGGCCGGTCCCGCGCCCACCCGTACTCCCTCTCCGCCGCGCCGGACGGCCGCTCCCTGCGGATCACGGTCGCCGCCGCGGGCGACGGCAGCCGCGCTGTCGCCGCGCTCCGCCCCGGCACGCGTGCCGTCGTCGAGGGTCCCTACGGGCGGCTCACCCCGCGCGCCCGGGTGGCCCGCCGGGTCGCGTTCATCGGCGCGGGCGTCGGTGTCACGCCGCTGCGCGCACTGCTGGAGGGGATGGCCTACGCCCCCGGCGAGGCGGTGTACGTCGAGCGTCACCAGCAGGATCCGCTGTTCGCCGCGGAGGTCGACCGGATCGCCCGGGAGCGGGGTGCCCAGGTGCTCCGCCTGCCGGGCCCGCGCCGCGCCGACGGTTCGTGGCTGCCGCGCCTGTCGGCGCCGGTGGACGACGTGAGCGCGCTCCGCGGCTGGATCCCGGACATCGCCGAGCGCGACGTCTACCTCTGCGGACCGCCGGAGTGGACCGCCCTGGTCCGCTCCGCCGCGGTGGCGGCCGGCGTGCCCGACGACCAGCTGCACGTCGAGAGCTTCGGGTGGTGAGCGGCATGCGCCGGATCGCTCTCTGGGCCGCCAGCACCGTCTCGGTGCTCGTCCTCCTGCTCGGCTACCACACCTCGACCAGCGGCCCCACCGACATCGCCGGTGACCGTACGACGATCGCGGGCTCCCTGCCCGTCGCCCAGGACTCCCCGGGTTCCTCCCCGTCGGCCGGGTCGGCGGGTAGCACGGTCACCGGTGCCAGTGCCGACACGCGGTGGGGACCGGTCCAGGTCACCCTCACGGTGTCGGCCGGGAGGATCACCGCCGTCGACGTCCCGGTCTACCCCTCCGGCAACGGACGCGACGAGGAGATCAACGCCTACGCGTTGCCGATCCTGGTCCAGGAGACCCTGGACGCGCAGAGCGCCTCGATCGACATGGTGAGCGGGGCGACGGTCACCAGCGAGGGCTACCGGGAGTCCCTGCAGAGCGCGCTGGACCAGGCGGCGCTGTGAGCACCCACCGCCGCGCCGTCGAGGTGATGGGCACCATCGTCAGCCTGGCCGTGCGCGGCCCGGCGGCCCCGGAGGTCCTGGACCGTGCGTGGGCCGAGGTGGTCGCCGGTCTCCGCGCGGCCGACGCGGTGTTCAGCACCTACCGCCCGGACTCCGCGATCAACCGGTGGGGACGCGGCGAGCTCGCGCTCGAGGACGCTCCGCCCGAGGTCGCCGAGGTGCTCGCCCTCGCCGAGGACGCGCGCCTGGCCAGCGGGGGAGCCTTCGACATCGCCGCCGTCCGGTCGCCGTACGGCGGCGGGCCGGACCCGTCGGGGGTGGTGAAGGGCTGGGCGGTGGCGCGCGGGGCCGCGGTCCTCGAGGCCCTGCCGGGCGTCGACTACTGCCTGTCCGCCGGAGGCGACCTGGTGGCGCGGACCCGGGCTCCGGGTGCGGCACCGTGGCGGATCGGGATCGAGGATCCACGGGACCCGGCGCGGGTGCTGGCCGTCGTACCCGTGGGGGACGGGGCGGTCGCGACCTCCGGATCGCTGCACCGCGGCGAGCACATCCTCGATCCCCGCAGCGGGCGCCCCGCCCGGGCGCTGAGGCAGGTCACGGTGGTCGCACCGGACGTCGTGAGCGCCGACATCGACGCGACGACCGCCTTCGTGCTGGGCGCGGACGCCGCCGCCTGGCTGGCCGCCCGCGGCCGGACCGCGCTCGTCGTGGACGCGGCGGGCGCTACTTGCTGGGTGCGGCCTTCTTCGTCGTCGCCTTCTTCTTGGGCGCCGCCTTCTTCGCCGGCGGCTCGTCCGGCACCTTGCCCTTGAGGCCCACCCGGGTGCCGCCGCCCGTGCCGGTCGTCGTCAGGTAGGCCTGGGCCTCGACCAGCGGCAGCAGCCGCGGGAAGCCGTAGAGCCGCGGGTCGAAGGTCGGGCTCGCCGTGCGCAGGTAGTTGCCCAGCGTCGCCAGCGGGATCCAGCCTTCGTCGTCGGAGGCGTTGTTGACGGCCCGGGTGAGCAGGCTCTGCAGGTTCGGGAGGGTGGCCGGCTCGGCGCTGCGCTCGTCGTCGGAGCCCGCGGACTCCTCGGGAGACGGGTCGAGCAGCTCGAGCCGGATGAACCGGTCGCACGCCTCCTGCAGCGCGATCGGGGTGGTCGAGCGGCCCACGGCGTACACGGTCCGGCCGGACTCGCGCAGGCGCGTGGCCAGGCGGGTGAAGTCGCTGTCGCTGGAGACGATCGCGAAGGCGTCCACGTTGCCGGAGTAGAGCAGGTCCATCGCGTCGATGATCAGCGCGGAGTCGGTGGAGTTCTTGCCGACGGTGTAGGCGAAGGTCTGCTCCGGGCTGATCGCGTGCCGGTTGAGCTTGGCCTTCCAGCCGCGCAGCCCGTCCGCGGTCCAGTCGCCGTAGGCCCGCTTGACCGTGGGCCGGCCGTACTTGGCGAGCTCGGCGAGCAGGTCGCCGACGTAGCGGTGCGAGGTGTTGTCGGCGTCGATGAGCACGGCGAGGCGGTCGGTCACCGCTCCATCATCGCCGACGTCGGGGACCGCGGGGGCCGAGGTCGCGCAGGCCCACGCCGAGCAGGGCCAGGCCGACCAGGGCGAGCACGACCGCGAGCACGTCCAGCCCGCCCGCGACGAGTGCGCCGGCCGCGCCGACGCCGCACAGGATGCCGGCGCCGAGCCAGGGCCAGGGGCCGGAGGTGGGCTGGTGCTCGAAGTCCGTCACCCGCCCATCATGCGTCAGGACGCGGCGCTGGCGCTGCTGGCCGTGGTCGAGGCGCGGTACTCCGCGGCCCGGGTGGCGAGCGCGTTCTGCAGCTCGCGCACCGGCAGCGGCTGCTGGAGCGTCTTGCGCTGGCGCAGCTGGAGGGTGACGAAGGTCTGGTTGCCGGCGATCGGGCGGGACTCGATCATCCCGACCCGGTGCAGCGGGCAGCCGATGACGGAGTAGTCGGGCAGGATCGTCACGCCGACGCCCTCGGCGACCAGGGCCTTGCCCATCTCGGCGCCGTCGGTGCTGTGCGCGGCGGGCGGCACCTCGGGGCCGAAGGCGCGGTGCACGTAGCGGTGCATGACGTAGCCCGCGCGCATCATCACGAAGCGCTCGAGGCGCAGCTCGTCGATGGTCACCTGGGGGCGGGCGGTGAGCGCATGCCCCGCCGGGAGTACGGCGACCGGCCGGCCGTGCAGGAGGTCGACCCCGTCGAGGCCGATCGGCGGGTCGTCCCCGTCGAGGACGTTGACGAGGCCGAGGTCGAGGGTGCCCTCGGCCAGCTGCTCGTCGATCTGGGCCTGCTGGAGGGTCAGGACCTCGACGGTGGTGCCGGGGTGCCGCTCCTGGAAGGTGCGCACGGCGGGCACGAGCAGGGTGGAGGTGGCGGCGTGGACGGTGCCGACCCGGATCACCCGGGTGTCGACGCGCTGGTCGCCGGCGGCGGTGCGCAGGCGATCGACCGCGGCGAGCACCTCGGTCATGTAGGGGAGCAGCTCGCGTCCCTCGCGGCTGATCCGGGCGCCGGAGCGGCGGCGGTCGAGGAGGGTGACCCGCAGCTCCCGCTCGAGCTTGGTGATGGCCTCGCTGAGGGCCGGCTGGGAGAGGTGCAGCTTCTCGCTGGCCCGGCGGAGCGAGCCGTGCTGCGTCACCGCGGCGAGGTACTCCAGCTGTTCGATGCGCATGGTCGGTGCTCCTGGTCCGTTGCGTGACCGCCGTCGCCGATCAGGTGATCGGCGACGCCGAGGGTCGGGGGCCTTGTCCGTCCCGATAAGTCAAGTAAGTCTGTAGACAAACAGTATCACGCCCGCGCCTCCCGAGGAGAGAACGTCCATGACCGCAGACCTCACCACCCTGACCGGCGCCGCCGCCGGCGGGTGGACCGACCGTCCGAGCACCCCCGAGCAGTGGCTCGACCGCGCCCGCCAGGTGGCCACCACCCTGGCGGCCGACGCGGTCGAGCGCGACCGCGCCCTCGCCGTTCCCACCGCCGAGGTGCAGCTCCTCAAGGACTCCGGGCTGGTGACCCTGCTCGGGCCCGCCGAGCACGGGGGAGGCGGGCAGGACTGGACCACCGCGCTGCGCGTCATCCGCGCCGTCAGCGCCGGCGACGGCTCGATCGGCCAGCTGCTGGGCTACCACCTGCTGTGGTTCTGGGCGGTGCGCCTGGTGGGCACGCCCGAGCAGATCGCCGCCGTGGAGGAGCAGGCGACGAAGGAGCAGTGGTTCTTCGGCGGCGCGGTCAACCCGCGCGACGCCGACCTCGTCATCACCGACGAGGGTGAGGAGATCGTCTTCCGCGGCGAGAAGTCCTTCTCCACCGGCGGCCGGATCTCCGACGTCACCGTGCTGGAGGGGGTGCTCGAGGGCACCGACAAGCACGTCTTCGCGATCGTGCCCACCGACCAGGAGGCGATCCGCTTCAAGGGCGACTGGGACACCCTGGGCCAGCGCCTCACCGAGAGCGGCGGCGTCGTGATCGACGGCGTCCGGGTGCCCTGGGAGGCCGCGGCCGGCTACGTGCGGACCGACGCGGGCTGGGAGTTCCAGCCGCGGGTCTACAACACCCTCAACGTCCCCCTCATCCAGATCATCTTCGCCAACATCTACCTCGGCATCGCCGAGGGCGCGCTGGCGACCGCGGCGACGTACACGCGGGAGAAGACCCGCCCCTGGCCCTACACCCCCGACCTCAAGGAGTCGGCGACCCAGGAGTTCTACATCCTCGAGACGTACGGCGACCTGCGCTCCAAGCTCTGGGCGGCCGAGGCACTCGCGGAGCGGGCCGCCGGGCTGATCGAGGCGATCAACGCGCACGCCGACACCGTGACCGAGGCCGAGCGCGGCGAGGCCGAGGTCGTCATCGCCGCGGCCAAGCAGGTCGCGATCGACACCGGCCTCGAGATCGGCACCCGGGTCTACGACGTCACCGGCGCCCGCGCGACGGCGAGCTCGGTCGGCCTCGACATCTTCTGGCGCAACATCCGCACGCACAGCCTGCACGACCCGGTCGCGCACAAGCGTGCGGAGGTGGGCCGCTACGCCTTGCTCGGCGAGCTGCCCGAGCCGACCTGGTACACGTGAGGAGGCGGCGATGAGCATCACCGCCAGCCGCACCCTGCTCGAGGAGCTGCGAGCGACGTACGGACCGGTCTTCGAGGAGATCGGCCTCGGCACCCTGCAGCGCGAGCTCGACGACGTGCTGCCCGACCAGGAGGTGCGCCGGCTCAAGGAGCGTGGCTTCGGGGCACTGCGCGTGCCGACGCAGTACGGCGGCCGGGAGGCGTCGATCACCGACCTCACCCAGCTGTGGATCGACCTCGCGGCCGCGGACAGCAACCTGCCGCAGGCGCTGCGCGGGCACGCCGCCCTGGTCGAGGACCGGCTGTGGCAGCACGCGCAGGGGCGTGACCAGCGGGCGTGGTTCGACCGCTTCGCCGCGGGGGAGATCGCCGGCAACGCCTGGTCGGAGGTCGGCGCGACGCCGATCGACAGCCAGCAGACCGTGCTCACCGAGCAGCCGGACGGCAGCTACCGCCTCAGCGGCAGCAAGTACTACACGACCGGCACGATCTACGCCGAGTGGGCCGACGTCTACGTCAAGCGGCAGCGGGCCGGCCACGAGCCGGACTTCGCGATCGCGATCGTCGACACCCGCGACCCCGAGGTCGTCGTCACCGACGACTGGGACGGCTTCGGCCAGCGCGGCACCGGCAGCGGTACGACGAGCTTCGGCGAGGCGCTCGTGCCGGCCGAGCACGTGCTGCCGTTCGGCGAGCGCTTCCCGTACCAGACCGCGCTCTACCAGCTGAACCTGCTGGCCGTGCTGACCGGCATCGGCAAGGCCGCGCTCGCGGACTTCGTCGAGCACGTGCGCAACCGGGAGCGGAACTACTCCCACGCCAACGCCGCCCGGGTGCGCGACGACCCGCAGGTGCTGGCCCGGATCGGCGAGGCCTCCGCCGCGGTGTACGCCGCGGAGGCGGCCACGCTGCGGGTGGCCGAGGCCGTGCAGGACGTCGCCGACCTCGCGGCGGTGGCGGCGGAGGTGCCGGAGCGGGTCGCGGCCGCCAACGAGCGGGCCGAGGTCGACTCCTCGGCGGCGCAGGTAGTGGTCACCCGGCTGGTGCTCGACCTGACGACCGACCTGTTCGACACCCTCGGCGCGTCGGGTACGGCGCTGACCAAGGGCCTGGACCGGCACTGGCGCAACGCGCGCACGGTCGCCTCGCACAACCCGCGCATCCTCAAGGCGCGGGTGGTCGGTGGGAACCTCGTGAACGGCACTCCGCCGCCGTACGCGTGGGCCATCGGCCGCACGACGGCATGACCTCCCCGGTGCCTGCCATGAGCACAGGGTGAGAGGTCCTGCCTGTCACGGGGTCGCCGGTTCCACGGGACCGGCGACCCCTCCGCGTCTTGCCAGACGCGCTCCGTCCAGTAATGTCTATTGAACTACTCGACTTAGGTCGACCGATTCCCCTGGAGCCGCACCATGACCGAGATCTTCGACCGCGAAGCCTTCGCGCAGCCGCTCAAGTTCGCCTACTGGGTCCCCAACGTCAGCGGGGGTCTGGTGGTCAGCAAGATCGAGCAGCGCACCGACTGGAGCTACGACTACAACGTCCAGCTGGCCCGTCTGGCCGAGAACAACGGCTTCGAGTACGCCCTCTCCCAGGTGCGCTACATCGCCTCCTACGGCGCGGCGTACCAGCACGAGTCCACCAGCTTCAGCCTTGCCCTGCTGCTCGCCACGGAGCGGCTCAAGGTCATCGCCGCGGTCCACCCGGGCCTGTGGCAGCCCGGCGTGCTCGCCAAGTTCATCGCCACCGCCGACCAGATCTCCGGCGGCCGGGCCGCGATCAACGTCGTGAGCGGCTGGTTCAAGGACGAGTTCACCAAGCTCGGCGAGCCGTGGCTGGAGCACGGCGAGCGCTACCGCCGCGCCGAGGAGTTCATCCGCTACGTCCGCGAGATCTGGACCTCCGAGCACGCCGAGCTCAACGGCGACTTCTACCGCCTGCACGACTTCGACCTCAAGCCCAAGCCGCTCAGCTCGCCCGAGCGGCCGCACCCGGAGATCTTCCAGGGCGGCAACTCCACCGACGCCCGGGGCATGGCCGGCCGGGTCTCGGACTGGTACTTCGCCAACGGCAACACCCCCGAGGGCATCTCCGAGCAGATCCAGGACGTCACCGACGTCGCCACGGTCCACGGCCGGAAAGTGAAGTTCGGCCTCAACGGCTTCTTCATCGGCCGCGACACCGAGGCCGAGGCGCGCGACGTGCTCCGCGAGATCGTCGACAAGGCCGACCGCGAGGCCGTCGAGGGCTTCGGCGCTGCGGTCAAGCAGGCCGGCCAGAGCACCGGCGACAAGAAGGGCATGTGGCAGGACTCGGAGTTCGCCGACCTGGTGCAGTACAACGACGGCTTCCGCACCGGCCTGATCGGCACGCCCGAGCAGATCGCGACGCGGATCATCGAGTACAAGAAGCGCGGCGTGAACCTCTTCCTGCTCGGCTTCCTGCACTACCTGGAGGACGTGGAGTACTTCGGTCGCGAGGTGCTCCCGCTCGTCCGCGAGCTCGAGGCCGCGGAGCTGGAGCGGGTCTGATGACCCTCGCCGCACCACCGCGCCACACCGCCGAGTCCGCGATCGAGGCGGCGGCCGTGCTGGCCGGCCGCCTCGCCGAGGAGTCGGCACTGCGCGACCAGGAGCGTCGGCTCCCGGTCGCGGAGGTCGAGGCGCTCTCGGCGTCCGGCCTGCTGGCGATCACCGTCCCGGTCGAGCACGGCGGTCCCGGTCTCGGGGCGGCCGTGCTGACCGAGGTGGTGCGGCTGCTCGCCTCCGGCGACCCGAACGTCGCGCAGATCCCGCACAGCCACTACGTCTACGTCAACGCGCTCGTCGAGCAGGGCACCGAGGCGCAGAGGTCCTTCCTGCTCGGCGAGGTGCTCGCCGGCAAGCGGTTCGGCAACGCGCAGTCGGAGATCAGGAGCAAGCACGTGCGCGAGCACGCGACGACCCTGCGCCCCGACCCCGCCCGTCCCGGCGACTGGCTGCTGGACGGTGAGAAGGGCTACGCCACCGGCGCCTACCTCGCGCACTGGATCCCGGTCCTGGCCCACCAGGGCGAGGGCGGCCCGCTCGTCGTCGCCTGGGTCGAGCGCGAGGCCGACGGGGTCACCGTGATCGACGACTGGGACGGCCTCGGCCAGCGGACGACGGCGAGCGGGACGGTCCGCCTCGACGGGGTCCGGGTCGCGGGGGACCGACTGACGGCGTACCACCTGACCTTCGAGCGGCCCCAGGCCTACGGCTCCTTCGCCCAGCTCCTGCACGCCGCGATCGACGCCGGGATCGCCCGCGCCGCGCTGCGTGACGCGGCGGCCTTCGTCACGGCGAAGAGCCGGCCCTACCCGGACGCGATCGCGCTCTACGGCACCGACGCCGCCGCCGAGGACCCGCTCGTCGTCCAGGCCTTCGGCGAGATCGAGCTCCAGGTCCGCGGAGCCGAGGCGCTGCTCGCGGAGGCCGGGCGGGCCGTCGACCGGGCGCGGGAGGGCCTGAGTGCAGCGACCGCCGCCGAGGCGAGTCTCGCGGTCGCCGCGGCCCGGGCCGCCACCACCGCCGCCTCGCTGGAGGCCTCCAGCCGGCTCTTCGAGGTGGCGGGCACCCGCTCCGCGCTGCGCTCGCTGGACCTCGACCGCCACTGGCGCAACGCCCGCACGCACACCCTGCACGACCCCGCCGCGTGGAAGGTGCACCACCTCGGGCGCTTCGCCATCGACGGCACCCCGCCCCCCAACCACGGCCAGATCTGATCCAGAGCCCGGAAAGAGCGAGATGTCCCTGAAGTTCCACTGGTTCCTGCCCACCAACGGCGGCGACGGCCGTCACGTCGTCGGGGGCGGTCACGGCGTCAACACCGGCACCGCCGGGCGCCCGGCCGACGTCGCGTACCTCACCCAGGTCGCGCGGGCCGCCGAGGACAACGGCTTCGAGGCGGCGCTCACCCCGACCGGCGCCTGGTGCGAGGACGCCTGGCTGACGACCGCGATGCTCAGCCAGACCAGCGAGCGGCTGAAGTTCCTGGTCGCCTTCCGCCCGGGGATCGTGGCGCCGTACCTCGCCGCGCAGATGGCCGCGACCTTCCAGAACCTCACCTCCGGCCGGCTCCTGCTCAACGTGGTGACCGGTGGGGAGAGCCACGAGCAGCGGATGTTCGGCGACTTCCTCGACAAGGAGGAGCGCTACGAGCGCTGCGGGGAGTTCCTGGAGATCGTGCGCCGGCTCTGGACCGGCGAGACCGTCGACTTCAGCGGCAAGCACCTCTCCGTCGAGTCGGCCAAGCTGGGCCAGCTGCCCGACCCCGTGCCCGACATCTACTTCGGCGGCTCCTCACCGGCGGCCGGCAAGGTCGCCGCCGAGCACGCCGACGTCTACCTCACCTGGGGCGAGCCGCCGCAGGCCGTCGCCGAGAAGATCGCCTGGATCCGCGAGCTCGCCGCCGCAGAGGGCCGCGGACCCGACCACCGGCCGATCCGCTTCGGCATCCGCATGCACGTCATCACCCGCGACACCTCCGAGGAGGCGTGGGCCGAGGCCGACCGCCTGCTCAAGGGCATCGACCCGGAGACCATCAAGCAGGTCCAGGAGGGCCTGCGCCGCTCCGAGTCCGAGGGCCAGCGCCGCATGCTCGACCTGCACAGCGGACGCACCGACGACCTGGAGATCCACCCGAACGTGTGGGCCGGCGTCGGCCTGGTCCGCGGCGGCGCCGGCACCGCCCTCGTCGGCAGCCACGAGGAGGTGGCCGACCGCATCCAGGAGTACGCCGCGCTCGGGCTCGACGAGTTCGTGCTCTCCGCCTACCCGCACCTCGAGGGCGCCTACTGGTTCGGCGAGGGCGTGCTGCCGATCCTCGCCGAGCGCGGCGTGTGGAAGGACGAGCGGCCGCAGCGCCACCACTCCTCCTCGGTCCCGTTCGCCAGCGTCGGGAAGGGCGCGCGATGAGTGAGGTCCGCACCGCCGTCGTCGTCGGCAACCCCAAGCCGGCCAGCCGCACCCTCGCCGCGGCGCTGCTCCTGCACCGCGCGCTGGTCGACCGCGAGCCCGACCTCGTCGTCGACATCGCCACGCTCGGCACCGGACTGGTCGACTGGTCCGACCCGGGCATCGACGAGCTGGTCGCCGAGGTGGCGGGTGCGGACCTGGTGGTCGTCGCCTCGCCGACCTACAAGGCGACGTACACGGGGCTGCTCAAGCTCTTCCTCGACCGCTTCGCGGCCGGCCAGCTCTCCGGCGTCACGGTCCCGCTGATGCTCGGCGGCGGCCCGGCGCACGCGCTCGCGCCCGAGCACGGCCTGGTGCCGCTGCTCAGCCACCTCGGCGGGGTCGTGCCCGGCGCGCCGCTCTACGTCCTCGACAAGCAGCACGACGACCCGGCGGCGTACGCCCCGTGGCTGGAGCGCAGCGGGCCGGTCGTCCAGAAGCTGCTGCGGCCGCTCGACCGATGACCGCCGGCGGTCCCAGCCCCCGCCGGGTCGCTCTCGCGGCGGCGGTCGGCGCGACCATCGAGTGGTACGACTTCTTCCTCTACGGCACCGCCGCGGGGCTGGTCTTCGACAAGCTCTACTTCAACGGCCTCAGCGGCTCGGCCGCGACCTTCGCGGCGTTCGGCACCTTCGCCGTCGGCTTCCTCGCCCGGCCCGTCGGCGGCCTGGTCTTCGGCCACTTCGGGGACCGGGTCGGCCGCAAGGCGATGCTGATCTGGACCCTCGTCATCATGGGCGCCGGCACCGCCCTGATCGGCCTGCTGCCGTCGTACGACGCGATCGGGGTGGCCGCCCCGATCCTGCTGGTGGTGCTGCGGGTGCTGCAGGGCATCGGCGTCGGCGGTGAGTACGGCGGCGCGGTGCTCCTCGCCGTCGAGTTCGCCCCCGCGGAGCGACGCGGGTTCTTCGGCTCCTTCGCCCACATCGGCGTCCCCGGCGGGCTCTTCCTCGCCTCCGGTGCCTTCGCGATCGCCAGCCGGCTGCCGGACGAGCAGTTCCTCGCGTGGGGCTGGCGGGCCTGCTTCCTGCTGAGCATCGTGCTCCTCGCGATCGGTGCGTGGATCCGGCTGTCGGTGATGGAGACACCGGCCTTCCGTGAGGTCCAGGAGCGCAAGGAGGTCAGCTCGGTGCCGGTGCGCGAGCTGTTCCGGCGGCAGCCGCGCACGCTGCTGCTCGGCATGGGCACCCGCTTCATCGAGGGCTTCACCTTCAACCTCTACTCCGTCTTCCTGCTCGCCTACGCCGTCAACACCGTCGGCGTCGCGAAGTCGCTCGTGCTGAACGCGATCATGGTCGGCGCGGTGCTCGGCGTGGTGCTGACGCTCGCGGCCGGTGCGCTCAGCGACCGGTACGGCCGCCGCCCGGTCTACCGGGTGGGGGCCTTCGCCGGCCTGGTCATCGCGTTCCCGGTCGCCGCCGCCGTGCAGTCCGGCGTCGGCCTCGCCGTCAGCGCCGCCTTCGTCGGCGGCCTGGGCCTGGTCTACGGCACGGTGTACGGACCGCTCGCCGCGTTCTGGAGCGAGCTGTTCGACACCCGCTACCGCTACTCGGCGCTCAGCGCGCTCTACCAGCTCTCCGGTGTCGTCGCGTCCGGGCTGACCCCGCTCGTCGCCGCCTGGCTGGTGGAGCTGGGTGACGACTCGCTGTGGCTGGTCGCGTCGTACAACGTGGCCGTGGCGGTGCTCAGCCTGGTCTGCATGGCCCTGCTCCCGGAGACCCGGGGCCGTGACCTCACGGTGTCGCCAGCGGAGGAGCGGGGCGCCGGGCGGAGCGGCGACGGAGCAGCAGCCACACCGGGGTCCCCAGCGCTGCGACGAGGATGAGCCAGGGGAGCGCGAAGCCGAGCACGGTCAGCGTCACCACGCCCCCGCCGACGAAGGCGTCCCAGCCGTCGCGCAGGCCGCCGAGGAAGCCGGCCGGGCTGTCGTCGTCCTTCTCCTCGTCGCTGTCGGGCTGCTGGAGCGAGACGGTGATCGTCGACATGCTGGTCTGGTCGGCGAGACTGCGCTGCCGCGCGACGAGGGCGTCGAGGTCGGCCTGGCGGTCGGCGAGCTGACCCTCGATCGCAACCACCTCCTTCAGGTCCTGCGCCCGCGCCAGCAGTGCCTCGATCCGGGCCACGCTCTTGCGCTGCGCTCGCACCCGCGCGGCCACGTCGACCACCTTCGCCGTCACGTCCTCCTCCGAGGAGGTCGAGTCGGTCAGCGTGCCGACCTTCTCCAGGGCGGCCGTCGCCGCGTCGAAGCGTCCGCTCGGCACCCGTACGACGAGCCGGGCCGCCTCCACCTCGCCGTCGTCCCCGGCACTGGTCTCCTGCTCGACCACCGCGCCCTGCTGCAGGTCCACGATCTTGCGCACCTCCAGGCGCGCCCCGGCCACGTCCTCGGCCTCCAGCGCCACGGCACCGGTCGCGATGATCGCCGTGTCCGGGCCGTCGTCGTCACTCTGCGCACGGCTGCCGGTGCTGCCGCCCGCCTCGTCGCCGACGGCGTCGAAGGCCGCCTCCGGTGCGGGGGAGTCGGCCGGACCGTCCGCCTTCAGCGCGGCGTTGTCGGAGGTGCCGGCGGCGGTCGAGTCGGCGGAGTCGGAACCCGCGCCGGCGCAGCCGGCGAGGGCGACCAGGGCGGCGACGGCGGCGAGGCCGGCGAGCGGGCGGACGAGGCGAGGGCGGGTCGGGTGCATGCCGCTCCGACGCCGTCCGGCCCGGGTCGGTTCCCCGGGGCCGGCGGCGGTGCGACCGGGCAGGGTCCGCGGCGCGACCCACGGAGCGGGCGTGGCAGGCTGGGGGCGTGGGTCGTGCCGTGGTGGTGGGTGCCGGGATCGCCGGGCTGACGGCCGCGCGCGACCTGGCCGAGGCGGGCGCCGAGGTGCTCGTGCTGGAGGGCACCGACCGAGCGGGCGGCAAGCTGCGCGCCGGGACCGTCGCCGGGGTCACCGTCGACGTCGGCGCCGAGGCGATGCTGCACCGCCGCCCCGAGGGCAGTGCGCTGGCGACCGCGCTCGGGCTGCCGCTGACCCATCCGACCGGCGCCTCCTCACGGGTGTGGACCCGCGACGCGCTGCGCCCGCTGCCGCGCACGGTGATGGGCGCTCCGCTCGACCTCGACGAGCTCGCCGCCTCCGGGATCCTCAGCGCCGCGGGCGTGGCCCGGGCCCGCGCACAGCGACCGGTCGACACCGCCGCCGCCGACGCCTCCGTCGGCGACCTGGTGGCCGCGCGCTTCGGCGACGAGGTCGTCGACCGGCTCGTCGAGCCCCTGCTCGGCGGGGTGTACGCCGGCCAGGCCCGTCGCATCTCGGCCCGCTCGGCCGTCCCGCAGCTCGCCGACCTCCTGGCCCGCCCCGAGCTCGCCGTCCCGCCGCCCCCCGCGGGTGCGCCGCCCGTCTTCGCGGGCGTCGACGGCGGGATGTGGCGCCTGCCGGCGGCGCTCGAGGCGGACCTGGGGAGACGTCCCGGCACCGAGGTGCGGTACGACGCCCCGGTGACCGCCGTGCGTCGTACCGGTGCGGGCTTCGCGGTCACCACCCCCACCGGTGACGAGACCGCCGACCTGCTCGTCCTCGCCACCCCCGCCGCCCCGAGCGCCCGCCTGCTGGCCGGGCTCGCCCCCGGCGCGGCGACGGAGCTGACCGCGATCGCCACCGCCTCGGTCGCACTCGTCACCCTCGCGCTGCGGGCCGAGGACGCCGCCGAGGCGCTCGACGTCGGTGCCGCCGGCTTCCTCGTCCCGCCGGTCGACGGCCGGCGGATCAAGGCCTCGACGTTCTCCTTCGCCAAGTGGGACTGGGTGCGCGACGCCGGGGACGGGCTGCTGGTGCTGCGCACCTCCCTGGGCCGGTACGACGAGGAGGACACCCTCCAGGTCCCCGACGCCGCCCTCGTCGAGGCGTCGCTGGCCGACCTCGCGGCCGCGACCGGCCTCCGCGCGCGCCCGGTCGACGCCGTCGTGCAGCGCTGGGGCGGGGGCCTGCCGCAGTACTGGGTCGGCCACGCGGACCGGGTCGCGCGGATCCGGAGGTCCGTCGCGGAGGTCCCGGGGCTGGCGGTCTGCGGGGCGTCGTACGACGGCGTGGGCATCCCGGCGACCATCGGCTCGGCCCACCGGGCGGTCGCCGACCTGCTCGACGGCACAATGGAGCCATGACCGATCCCCAGGCGCACATCAAGACCAACGCGGCGAAGATCAACGAGCTCAACGACACCATCCGGTTCACGATGTGGTCGGTCTTCAAGCTCGAGCAGCCGCTGGGCGCCGACGACGTCGTCCGCAAGGCCGAGCTCGACGAGCTGGAGACGCTCGTCGCCGAGCTGGCGGACGAGGACGTCGTCATCCGCGGCGTCTACGACGTCGCGGGGCTGCGCGCCGACGCCGACCTCATGCTCTGGTGGCACGCCGTCAGCAGCGACCAGCTGCAGGACGCCTACCACCGCCTGCGTCGTACCGCCTTCGGGTCGCGGCTCGCCCCGGTCTGGTCGCAGATGGCGCTGCACCGCCCGGCGGAGTTCAACCGCAGCCACCTGCCGGCGTTCCTCGCCGACGAGCGCGCGCACGCCTACGTCGCGGTCTACCCCTTCATCCGCTCCTACGAGTGGTACCTCCTCGAGGACGCCGAGCGCCGCCGCCTGCTGGCCGAGCACGGCCAGATGGCGCGCGACTACCCCGACGTGCGGGCCAACACCGTCCCGAGCTTCGCGCTCGGCGACTACGAGTGGATGCTGGCGTTCGAGGCCGACGACCTGACCCGGATCGTGGACCTGATGCGGCACCTGCGCGGCTCGGAGACCCGGCGCCACGTGCGCGAGGAGGTGCCGTTCTACACCGGCCGACGGGTGTCGTTCGCGGATCTGCTGGAGCGTCTGCCCTGACCCTGGCTTGCTAAGTCTATTGACTTAGTGCACTATAGACCGCATGACCGGTCACGTTCCTGGCTGCCGAGGCGTCCTGCGCTCCGGCGAGCTGTGTTGTCGCTGCTGTTGATCCGCTCCACCGATCCAGCAACCCGACGACCCAGACGACCAAGGAACCTCCCGATGACCCAGCTCGCCGTCCTGCCCCTGCTCGAGGTCGTGCGCGACCACGCCGCCGACCCCGACCTGCTCCACCTGCTCGACCCCGCTCCCGAGGAGCGGTCCTGGATCCGCCTGCTCCGCACCGAGGACTACGAGCTCTGGCTGATCTCGTGGCCCGCCGGTGCCGCCACCGACTGGCACGACCACGGCTCCTCCTCGGGCGCCTTCACCGTGCTGCGCGGCACGCTCACCGAGCACAGCTTCGACGGCGGCCTCCAGCTCACCGACCTCGCGGTCGGCGACGGCAAGGCCTTCGGCGCGGGCTACGCCCACGACGTCCGCAACGCCACCGAGGAGCCCGCGCTCTCCCTGCACGCCTACTCGCCGCGGCTGTCCACGATGACCCGGTTCCGCTTCCGCGGCGACCGGCTCGAGGTGCTCGGCGTCGAGCGCGCCGGGGAGGAGTGGTGACGGCGCTGTTCGCTACCGTCGTGGACATGCAGCGCGACGAGCGCCGGGCCGCCGCCCGCCCCGCCCCCCGGTACGACGGCGTGGACGCCCTGCTCGCGGACGCCCGGTCCCGGCTGGAGCGGATCACGCCCCGGGCCGCCTTCCAGGAGCTCGTCTCCTCCGAAGCCGTGATCGTCGACATCCGTCCCGCCGCCCAGCGTGCCGCCGAGGGCGAGGTCGCCGACTGGCTGCCGCTGCTCGTGATCGAGCGCAACGTCCTGGAGTGGCGCTTCGACCCGCGCAGCGAGGCCCGGATCCCCGAGGCGTCGTACGACCGCCGGGTGATCGTGCTGTGCCAGGAGGGCTACACCTCCTCACTGGCCGCCGACGCGCTGCAGAGCATCGGCATCTCCCGTGCCACCGACGTCGTCGGCGGGTTCGCCGCCTGGCGCGCGGCCGGGATGCCGATCGCCGGCGTCGCGGCCTGACGCCTGCGGCAGGCGCGGAGGGGGTCCGGGCCTGCCGCAGGTGTCACCCACCGGCGTGTCCGCCGGCGGGGCGCGGCGATTCGTCCCCCCGAGTAGGCTCGGAGTCATGGCATACGAGGTCGAGAAGACGGACGAGGAGTGGCGCGCGGAGCTGTCTCCCGAGGAGTACCAGGTGCTCCGCCAGGCCGGCACCGAGCGGGCGTTCACGGGTGAGTACACCGACACCGAGACCACCGGCGTCTACCGCTGCAAGGCCTGCCAGGCCAAGCTCTTCGAGTCCGACACGAAGTTCCACTCCGGCTGCGGCTGGCCCAGCTTCTACCAGCCGATCTCGGACACGATCGAGTACCTCGAGGACGACTCGCACGGCATGCGGCGCACCGAGGTCCGCTGCGCCAACTGCGGCTCGCACCTGGGTCACGTCTTCCCCGACGGCTACGGCACGCCGACCGGCGACCGCTACTGCATCAACTCGATCAGCCTGACCCTGGAGCCCAAGGAGGCCGAGGCGCCCACCGAGGCCTGAGCCTCAGGCGGGGGTGATCGAGCGCCGCTTGCCCGGCACCCGCGGCGCCCGCCGCGGCTGCGTGCGCCCGAAGCACTCCACGAGCAGCCGGCGGGTCTCCGACGGCAGCACCACGTCGTCGACCCCGAACCCGTCAGCGGCGAGCACCGGGTCGATGTTGGCGCGGAACATCGCGATCAGCTCGGCCCGCTTGGCGGCCGGGTCCGCGGCGTTCTCGTACTCCGACCGGAAGGCGATGTCGACCGCGCTCTCCACCGGGATCGCACAGATCTCCGCGGTCGGCCACGCCAGGGACAGGTCCGCGTCGATGCTGCGCCCGCCGCCCATCACGACGTACGCCGCCCCGTAGGCCTTGCGCGTGACGACCACCGCCCGCGGGACGCTCGCGTTGCCCAGCTCGTAGCCGATCCGGGCGCTGCGGCGCACCAGCCGGCTCTCCTCGGCCGCGACCCCGACGAGGAAGCCGGGCAGGTCGATCAGCACCACCAGCGGCAGCCCGAACGCGTCGCAGGTCGCGATGAAGACGCCGGCCTTCTCGCAGGCCGGGCCGTCGAGGGCACCGCCGAGGTGCTGGGGCTGGTTGGCGACGATGCCGACGGGCCGGCCGCCGAGCCGGGCGAAGGCGCACACGACGTTCGGCGCCCACGCGGCCTTGACCTCGAAGACGGACTCGTCGTCGCACAGCGCCTCGACGACCTCCCGCACGTCGTACGCCGTGCGCATGCTCGCCGGCACCAGGTGGTCGATCCGCACCGCGTCCGGCCCGGGGAGCGCGGCAGGGTCGCCGAGGTTCTGCGCGCCGTCCTGCCAGGAGGGGAGGTAGGACAGGTAGAGCCGGACCGCGTCGAGCGCCTCGTGCTCGTCGTCCACCGCGAGGTCGACGACCCCGCGCCGGGCGCACGCGTCGGCGCCGCCCAGCTCCTCGTTGGTGGCGTCCTCGCCCGTGCCGTTCTTGACGAGGAAGTCCGAGGACAGGCCCATGGTGCCCTGGCCGCGCACGATGGTGACGAAGTCGCAGCACGACGCGATGTTCGCCGGCGCCCCGAAGCCGGGACCGAGCATCGCGGCGACCAGCGGCACGTAGCCGGACAGGTCGCCGAGCTTGAGCAGGAAGCCCGAGCCGGGTGCGGCGAGCCGGGAGTCCAGGGCCTCCTGCATCCGGTGACCACCGCCGTCCATCAGCATCACCAGCGGGATCCGGTCGTGGAGCGCGCGCTCGGCGAGCCGCTCGACCTTGGCCATCCCGACGGCACCGTTGCTGCCGCCCAGCACCGTGAAGTCGTACGCCGCGAGCGCGACCGGCCGCCCGTCGACGTACCCGATCCCGGTGACGACGCCGTCGGCCGGCGCCACCAGGGGAGCGGCGCCGGTGTTGGACGGGCCGGGGCCGGCGAGCCCGCCGATCTCGAAGAAGTCGGTGGTGAGGATCGCGATCCGCTCGCGGGCGGTGAGCTTGCCGCGGGCGTGCTGCTTGGCGACCTTCTCGGCGCGGGCGTCGTCGAGCAGCGCCGCCTTGGCGCTGCGGACGTGCTCGATGAGGGCGTCCTCGGTGCTGGGGATCGCGTCGGTGGTCATCGGACTCCTTCGAGAGAGGCGAGCAGGAACGGTCGGGTGGCGCGCCACTCGGCGTCGATGTCGGCGTCGGGCCACAGCAGCCGGCGCATCGCGAGCCCGCGCATCGTGGCGGCGACGTACCGGCCGGCGACGAGCCCCGCGGGGCTGGCGAGCTCGGGCGCGATCTCGGCGGCCAGCGCGACGCCCTCGCGGTCGATGCGCTCCTCGACCGCGAGCAGGTGGGCGCGCAGGTCGGAGTTGGTCCGCGCCTCGACCCAAAGCTCGAGGGCGGCGACGAAGGTCGGGCCGGCGTAGAACTGCCAGACGACGTCGAGCGCGGCCGCCGTGCCGCGCCGGGGCTGGCGCGCCAGGTCGGCGCGGGCGTCGGCGATCCGGCGGGCGGCGAGCTCGTCGACGGCGGCGGCGACGAGGGCCGCCTTGGTGCCGAAGTGGTGGAGGTGGGTGCCGACGGAGCGGCCCGCACGCCGGCAGATGTCGGCGACGGCGAGCCGGCCGTAGCCGACCTCGTCGAGCAGGCTCAGGGTCGCCTCGACGAGGGCCAGCCGGCTGGCGGCGCTGCGCTCGTCCTGGGTGGGCACGGCTCGACGGTAGCCGACTTCCGTTACGTCCGTACTGTTTCTCGCCGGGTGGGACCGGCTACGGTGACCGGGTGAGCAAGACCCCTGCGGCGATGGTCCGGGCCGGCGAGCGCGAGGTCCGGGTCTCCAGCCCCGACCGGGTGATCTACGAGGCCACCGAGCGCACGCCCGAGGTCACCAAGCTGATGGTCGCCGAGTACGTCGCCGCGGTCGGCCCCGGCCTGATGCGCGCCCTCGGCGAGCGGCCCACCGCGCTGGAGCGCTGGCCCTCCGGGGTCCGCGAGGGCTTCCGGCTGGCCACCGGCCCCCGCGACAACGACGCCGAGGGCTTCTACCAGAAGCGGGTCCCCAAGGGCGCCCCCGACTACCTCGAGTCGGTGGCGATCACCTTCCCCTCGGGGCGCACGGCCGAGGAGGTCTGCCCCACCGAGATCGCCGTCCCCGTCTGGTGCGCGCAGATGGGCACGCTGACCTTCCATCCCTGGCCGGTACGCCGCCCGGACGTCGACCACCCCGACGAGCTGCGCATCGACTTCGACCCCCAGCCCGGCACCACCTTCGGCGACGCGGTCCGGGTGGCGGGCGTCGCGAAGGAGCTGCTGGAGGAGCTCGGCCTCCGTGGCTACCCGAAGACCTCGGGCAACCGCGGGGTGCACGTCTACGTGCGGATCGAGCCGCGCTGGGAGTTCACCGACGTGCGGCACGCCGCGATCGCGTTCGGCCGCGAGCTCGCACTGCGCGACGGGCAGGTGACCACGGCGTGGTGGAAGGAGGAGCGCGGGGAGCGGATCTTCATCGACTACAACCAGAACAACCGCGACCGGACGATCGCCTCGGCGTACTCCCTGCGGCCGCTGCCCGGCGCACCCGTCTCCACGCCGCTGACCTGGGCGGAGCTGGCCGACGTCACCGACCCGAGGGAGTTCAACCTGTTCACCGTCCCGGACCGGGTCGCCGACGGCGACCCCTGGGCCGGCATCGACGACGAGCCCTTCTCGCTGCAGCCGCTGCTGGACCTGTGGGACCGCCAGGTCGCGGAGGGTGCGGGCGAGCTGAACTTCCCACCGGACTACCCCAAGATGCCGGGCGAGCCGCCGCGGGTGCAGCCCAGCAAGAAGGTCGCCGAGCACTGGGACGAGCAGGGCAACCGGGTCGAGGGGACCTGACGGCCTACAGGCCCCTCACGACGGCGACCTCGCACAGCCGGGCGACGTCGCTGCGCACCCGCGGGTCCAGCCCGGGCACCGCGTCGGCGAGCAGCAGGTGCGCGCCGCAGCGCGCGCCCTGGCCCGGGTGCGGCAGGTCGCCGGCGATCGCGACGACGCTCTCGCACAGGTCGACCACCCGGTCCCGCTCGGTCGCGGACAGGCCCGTCCCGGCGAGCGCCTCGAAGAGGCGGACGTCGAGGGTGTGCAGGGCCGACATGACCGGTCAACGACCGGCGCCGGCCGGCTGTTACGGCCCGGAGGGGTCAGACGCCGGTGACGCCCTCGCCGCCGCCGGCCGACTGCTCCTCGAGCGTCTCGTGCTCCAGCAGGTGCAGCACGGGGACGCCGAGCTTGCGGCGGGCGCGCGAGGTCCAGTCGACGTGGAAGAACTCCGCGACCAGGTGCGGGCGGGTCAGGATGATCGCCTCGCGGCCGTCGACCTCCTTCACCTTGCGGGTCAGGGCGTCGACGGGCGGGTCGGTGACGATCGCGCTGCTGCCGACGTGCGCGCCGCTGTCGGACAGAGCCTCCGCGGTGGCACGGACGTCGCGCTCGGCCTGCTCGCGGTACTGCGCGCGCACGCTGTCGATCTCGTCGGGCGACGGGGTGATCGGCGGCGCGATCAGGTCGGCCCCGCCGATGACCCCGAGCGAGGCCTCCACCGCGGCCGCGGCGTCGGCCATCGGCAGCAGGACGTGGTAGATCACCTCGATCGTCGGGTCGTCGTCGAGCTCCACGTGCAGGGCGCGGACCTGGGCGGCGTCGGCGGCGGTCAACGCCTGCTCGACCAGCAGGACGACGTCGTACGGCTCCTCGCGCGGAGCGGGGTCGGTGCTCATGGCACCATCCTGCCCGGCCGGTCCACGCCGGTCGAGGCTCACCCCCCGAGGACGTCCGCGAGGTCGTACTTCACCGGCTGCTCCAGCTGGTCGTAGCCGCACGAGCTGGGGTCGCGATCCTCGCGCCAGCGCTTGAAGTGCGCGGTGTGCCGGAAGCGGCGGCCCTCCATCGCGTCGTACTTCACCTCGATGACGCGCTCGGGCCGCAGCGGCGTGAACGAGAGGTCCTTGCCCTGGCTCCACCGGCTCTGCGTGCCCGGCTGACGGCCCGGGTTCGCGACCAGGAACTCCTGCCACCGGCCCCACGGGTGCTCCTCGATCGGGACGACCAGCGCCTGCAGCTCCTGCCACAGCTCGGCCCGCCGCGCCGCGGTGAAGGACGCGCTGACCCCGACGTGCTGGAGCTCGCCGTCGTCGTACAGGCCGAGGAGGAGGCTGCCGATCAGCGGCTTCTCCGGCGTGCTCGTCTTGTGCTCGCGGTAGCCCGCCAGCACGACGTCCGCGGTCCGCTCGTGCTTGATCTTCAGCATGGTCCGGGCGTTCGGGGCGTACGGCGCGCTCAGCGGCTTCGCGACCACGCCGTCCAGGCCCGCGCCCTCGAACTGGTGGAACCACTCCTCGGCGACGGCCGGGTCGGTGCTGGTGCGGGTCAGGTGACAGCGTCCGGTGTCCGCGCCGAGGTGGGCGAGCGCCTCCTCCAGGGCCGCGCGCCGCTCGGCGAACGGCCGGTCGACGTACGACTCCTCGCCCAGGGCGAGCAGGTCGAAGGCCACGAAGTCCGCCGGCGTCTGCTCCGCGAGCAGGTTGATCCGCGACTCCGCCGGGTGGATCCGCTCCTGCAGCACCTCGAACTGCAGCCGCCCCTTGCCGTCGGCGCCGTCCTGCGCCACGAAGATCTCACCGTCGAGCACGCACCGCTCCGGCAGCTCGGCGCGGACCGCCGCGACGAGTTCGGGGAAGTAGCGGGTCAGCGGCTTGGTGTTGCGGCTCGCCAGCTCCACCTCGTCGCCGTCCTTGAAGACGATGCAGCGGAAGCCGTCCCACTTCGGCTCGAAGCTCAGCCCCAGCGGGTCGAGCTTGGCCGGGTCGGGCACGCCGGACACGGCCTTGGCGAGCATCGGCTGGACGGGCGGCATCACGGGGAGGTCCACGGAGCCACCCTAGGCGCCACCGCCGACCACGGCTCGTGAAGAGATTTCCGCGTTCCGGCCCGGGAGCGGGTGGGTGCGTGTTCGAATCGGAGCCCGGCCGTCGTGCCGCGTCCCCCCACTCTTCTCGGCCGTCTCAGGAGCTCCCCCATGCCGTCATCCACCCCTGCCCCGGCGCGCCGCCGGGGCGTGACCGCGGCCCTCCTGGCCCTCGCGGTCGCCCTCACCGCCGGCGTGCTCGCGGGCTTCGCCCCGCCCGCGTCGGCTGCGACCAGCCGCACCTGGACGCTCACGGACGTCACCTTCAACGACGGCGGGACGCTCACCGGCACGATCGTGACCAACGCCTCCGGCGTCGTCACCAGCGCCGACGTCACGACCAGCGGCGGCAACACCGGCACCTACGGCGCCAGCACGACCTACAACGCGAGCACCTCCTACCTCAGCAGCTCGCCCGGCGTCTTCTACGTCGACCTCAACGGGGCGAACCGGTACATGCGGATCATGTACCCGGACCTCGCGGACGCCCCCGCGAACGTCCCGGTCGCGATCGACGTCAGCGGGACGGCGTCGTACGAGTGCCTCAACTGCAGCCCCTACCGCGTCGTCACCGGTGGCACGCTCGTCCCGAACGACCCGGCCTTCTCGATCACGCCGAGCACGCTCCCCGGGGCCACCGGCGGCCAGGCCTACAGCCAGACCCTCGGCACGGACCCGGCCACGGACGCGACCTTCGCGGTGACCAGCGGCGCGCTCCCGGCCGGCCTCGCGCTGTCCGCCGGCGGAGTGCTGTCCGGCACGCCGACCGCCTACGGCTCCTTCACCTTCACCGTGACCGCCTCCAGCGCCGGTGGTGACGTCGACCAGGCCTACACCCTGCAGGTCGGCTCCCCGAGCGTCGCGCTCCCGGGCACGCTGCCCGGCGGGACGTACGACGCGGCGTACAGCCAGAGCGTGGCGGCCTCGGGCGGCACGGCGCCGTACTCCTACGCGGTGACCGCCGGCACGCTGCCGGCCGGACTGACCCTGGACAGCGGCACCGGCGCCATCACCGGTACGCCGACCGCGGCCGGCGACTTCGGCTTCACGGTGACCGCGACGGACTCCGGCACGGGCACCGGCCCGGCGACCGGCAGCCAGGCGTACACGGTGAGCATCGCCAAGGCAGCCCCGACCCTGCAGGTGAGCGCCCCGGCCGACGGCGTCGTGGGCCAGGAGCTCACCGCGTCCACGACCAGCTCGGTCTCGGGCCTGGCGATCACGCTCAGCTCGGGGACCCCGGAGACCTGCACGGTCGCGGGCACCACCGTCACCCTGACCCACCCCGGGACCTGCCAGGTCGACGCCTCCGAGGCCGCCGGCGACAACCACGCCGCGGCGAGTGCCAGCACCACCATCGCCGTGAGCAAGGCCGCGACGACGCTCGACCTCGCCGTGAAGCCGCACCAGCTGACCGCGACCATCGCGGTCACCGCCCCCGGGGGCGGTGCTCCGGCCGGCGACGTCGCCTTCTACGTCGACGGCGACCCGGTCGGCACGGCGCCGCTGTCGGGCTCGACCGCGACGCTGGACCACACCGTGGCCGGCGGCGGCGACCACACCGTGTCCGCCGTCTACGGCGGCAGCGACGACTTCACCGGCTCCTCGGACTCGACCGCGCGGCGCGACCCGGTCATCAAGGCCACGGTGAGCAGCGCGCACCCGAAGTCCGCGGCCGGCTGGTACCGCAGCCCGATCACCGTCACCTTCACCTGCACCGCCAAGGGTGCCCCGCTGGCCACCGCCTGCCCGGCGCCGGTCCGGATCGCCAGCAACGGCGCCGGCCGGTCGGTGACGCGCACCATCATGGCGAGCGACGGCGGGACGGCCACGGTCGTGGTGTCCGGCCTGAACCTGGACCAGCGCGCCCCGAAGGTGCGGGTGAGCGGCATCCGCGACGGCGCCACCTACGGCGGGCGGGCTCCCGCCGCGCGGTGTGTCGCCTCGGACAGCCTGTCCGGCGTGGCCCGCTGCCGCCTCACCTGGCGCACCGTCGGCGAGCGCGTCAGCTACACCGCGACGGCGACCGACCGCGCCGGCAACCGTGCCACCGTGCGGGGGAGCTACCGCCTGCCCGCGATCTACCTGGTCGACGCCCCGTTCCGCAACGGCGCCTGGCAGGTGCGGGCCGGCGGGAGCTACACGCTCGTCGTCCGCAGCAGCAGCGTCCGTCCGCACTACGTCGATGCCGCGCCGGTGCCGCAGAAGCCGCACGGTCGTGACCACGACCTGCACCGCGCAGGCGGGAAGCGGTGGGCGATCACGGTCACGATGCAGCCCGGGATGGGCAAGGACCGGCTCTGGAACCTCGGGGTCATGATCGGGAAGAAGCTGCACGTGGTGCGGGTGCACACCCGCTGAGGCCCGGCCTCACGGAGCCGCGTGTCGGAGTCGAACCGACGACATTCGCTTTACAAGAGCGACGCTCTGCCAACTGAGCTAACGCGGCGCGCGCCCGGTCACCGACCGGGCGCGCGCCCATCGTAGTCAGCGCAGCCGGCGCACCTCTCTTCCGGCCTGGCCGGTGCTCGTGGTCTCTCGGGCTGAGACGGTGAGGCGGCGGGCAGGTTCGGGCGACCGCCGTGTGTCAAGGTGTGCACCAGTCCTGGGCCGGGCCGGGACTCAGTTCCCGCCGCGGCGCAGGAGGTCCCGATGCACCACGCTCCCGTCTCCACTCCTCATCAGTTCCTCCGGATGGTCCTGGCCATGGTGCCGGTGGTCGTCATGGCGGCTGGCCTCACGGTCTGTCTCGTGTTCCGCGTGGACCCGCTGTGGTCGATCGGCGCGGTCGCGGTGTTGGCGGCGTTGTCGTTCGTCCCCTACGTCGTGGTGGCGTACCGGATCTTCACCGACCGAACGCCACCGACCGGTGGCGGACGCCCCGCGGCCAGGCCGTCCGAGACGCGAGCGCTGATGGAGCGGCTCGCCGACTCCATGACGCACGAGATGGCGGAGTTCTACGTCCAGATGGTGCTCGACCCCGCGCGGCACACCATCCGGATGACGGACCGGATCTCGCCGATGTCGCGCGCCTACGACATCACGCGCAGCATGAAGGTGGTGATCCCGGCCCACCTGGCGGGTGGCCGGATCCCGGTTCCGTTGGACCTCATCTCGAAGGCCAACCTCGTCAACCGGCTCACCCTGCAGGATCAGTCGGCGACGCCGGTGTCCACGTTGTCGCAGGATGCGACCATCGCGCACTCCGCGCTCGTCGTACGTCGACTGGTGGAGCGGGTCTGCCCGCCCGCCGCGGTCGCGGAGTACGTCGACGCCATCGAGCCCGACGTCATCGCGTTCCTGTGTCGCAACAAGCTGGTCTCCCTGTCCGACCCGGAGTTCACGCGCACCATCCGGCGCGTGGTCGCGCTGTCCGAGGAGCCCTGGACCCGGCAGCGCCTACTCATCGTCGTGTCGTACCTGCAGGTGCTCACGTCGCACTACCCGCTGGTCGTCTACCTGACCGCGTCCGACGTGGCTGTCTCCGAGGAGCTGGTCGCGGGCGAGTGTGTCCGGCTCGCCATCTCGCGGCGCACGATCCCGGTCATGGGCAAGGGGCTCTCGCGATGGGACCGGGCGCGGGACTGGCCGCGTCGCATGCTCGGCATCCGCCCGGCGGTCATCACCTGGAGCCTGGCGCCGGCCCAGCGCACGCGCAGCTACCACCTGGAGTGCATGGGACCCGACGGGAGCTACCTCGCCCGGCAGCGGGTCTACAGCGACGCTTCGGAGGCCGAGGGCGAGGCACTCCTGCGCAACGTCAACTTCAAGATCCTCCCGCGGCACGGTCAGCGCTTCTCGCACCTCTACGTCCACGACCTGCGGCCGCTCAGCACGGTGGCCTCGTCCGGCGGCGCCAACTCACTGCACTACGTCGCCTCGTTCTTCGAGCGCCCGCCGGGCAGCACGGCCACCGCCGCGGTCTCCGCGCTGACCGCCGCGATCCTCGTCAGCGCAGCCGCGAACGTCCGCCTGTGGGAGCACGACGGCGCCGGGCCAGGGACGGACCTGATCGCCATCCTGCTCGCGATGCCGCTGGTCGTCAGCACCTGGCTCGGGTTCGGGTCCTCGACCTCGGTCTTCCTCGGCGCCCTGGGTGCGCGGGTGGCCCTGCTGCTGACCATGGGCTGCTCGCTCGTCGCGACGGGGCTCTACCTGCAGGGCCCGCAGGACCTGGTCGAAGGCCGCTCCTGGTGGGAGCAACCCATGAGCGCGGCCTGGATCGCCGTCGCCGTGGTGATCTGGATGACCTTCCTCGGGGCAGGTGCGTCGTGGGCGATGCGGGTCGCGGTCTACCGGTACTTCATCCGCCGCGCGGACGTCTCCGCGCTCGACAGCAGGGAGGACTGATGGCGCGCAGGAGAGAGCCCGACGGCACGCCGGACGTCTCGGCATGGCACTTTCCGGCGCTGGAGGCCCCGGACCTCACCGAGCTGCTGACCGGCCAGCACGACGCGCTGATGCTCCTCGACGAGCAGACCATCGCGCAGATCTTCGACGAGTCGCGGCGGCCGAGCCGGTCGCGGCGCGAGCGCCGGCGGCGCCGGAGGCGGTCGTGACCGGGCGCATCCCACGGTGGTTCGTCCGCCTGGTCGTCTACCTCCGTTCCCCGAAGTTCACGGCGGGGGCCCTGGCGGTGTGGACGGCGGACGGGTCGGTCCTGTTGGTGCGCAGTCGTACGGGCGAGGGCCTGTGGGGCTTCCCGGGCGGGATCCTCCATCGGCGCGAGCACGCCCTCGACGGCGCCCTGCGCGAGCTCCACGAGGAGACGGGAGTGCGCACGGTGACGCGGCACGACCTGGAGATCGTCGGCATGCACACGCAGCAGCAGGCGCGCCATGTCGAGGCGGTCTACCGGGTGCACGCCCCGCGTCCGGACACCGCGCTGTCGGCAGACCGCGGCGGTCGCTTCGAGATCGCCGAGGTCGCCTGGTGGCCCGTCGACGCGCTGCCGCCGTTGCGTCGCGAGAGCCGCTTCGTGCTGAAGCTCTACCCGACGGTGCTCGGCTCGGGCTGACTCCTCAGCGCAGCTGCCGCACCTCGAACCGCTCGTCCGGTACGGCGATCGCCTCCTGGGCCGCGATGAGCCGCAGCTCGCGCTCGCCCGACTCCAGGGTCGCCTTCAGCACGTCGTAGACGGAGGCGACGGTGCGGCCCAGTGCCACGGCCGGCGAGCCGGTGTCGTGGAGGTGGGCGGTGAAGAGGGCAGCGGTGATGTCGCCGGAGCCGTTGGCCTTCATGGGCAGGCGCGGGGTCTGCACGATCCAGGCGCCCTCGCCGGTGACGGCGACCATCTCGATGACGTCGGCGGGGGCGTCCTCGCGCTCGACGGACGTCACCAGCACGGTCGCTGGGCCCAGGGCGCGGACCTCGTCGGCGGCCGCGAGCACGTCGGCGATGGGGGAGGGCCCACCGAGGGCGTCGCGGCCGGTGATGAAGCCCAGCTCGAACTGGTTGGGAGTCAGGATGTCGGCGACCGGCACGACCTCGGCGCGGATGATCGGGGGGATCTCGGGGTTGACGAAGCAGCCGGACTTGGCGTTGCCCATCACCGGGTCGCACGTGTACGTCGCGGCGGGGTTCGCGGCCTTCACCTTCCGCACGGCCTCGACGATCACCGCGGCGACGGCGGGGGAGCCCTGGTAGCCGGAGAGCACCGCGTCGCAGGTGGGCAGCACGCCGCGCTCCTCGATCCCGGTGATGACGTCCGCGACGTCGGCGGGGTCGAGCAGGGGGCCGCGCCAGGCGCCGTACCCGGTGTGGTTGGAGAAGTGCACCGTGAAGACGGGCCACACCTCGTGGCCGAGGCGCTGGAGGGGGAAGACGGCGGCCGAGTTGCCGACGTGGCCGTAGGCGACCGAGGACTGGATGGACAGGATCCGCACGGCCCCATCCTCTCACCGCCGAAAGATGAAACCCTTTCGTGACGAAACTAGAACGCGTTACAGTATGCCCGCCGGGCCCCCGTATGACCCCGGTCACTCGAACCCAGGAGGGGAAGCGCGCATGGCGAAGCGTCCGGGCTACAGCAACGAAGCCGACTACGTGGTGGTGGGATCCGGCAGCTCGGGGGCGGTCCTGGCCGGCCGGCTCGCGCAGTCCGGCGCGAGCGTCATCCTGCTGGAGGCCGGGAAGTCCGACGACAAGGGCATCCACGGCTACTTCACCAAGAAGCCGGGGATGATCGGCCCGATGCACTCCGAGCCGAAGCTGGAGCGGCTCTTCGACTGGGGCTACCGCTCGGTGCCGCAGCCCGGGCTCGACGGACGGCGGATGCCGGCCCCGCGCGGCAAGGTCGGCGGCGGGTCCAGCTCGGTCAACGGCATGGTCTACGTGCGCGGCAACCGCGCCAACTACGACTCCTGGGCGGCCGAGGGCAACACCGGCTGGAGCGCCGACGAGGTCAACGCTGCGTTCAAGCGGTTCGAGGACTTCGAGGACGGCGAGAACGCCTACCGCGGCGCCGGCGGCCCGATCAGGATCAGCCGCAACAAGACCCCGCAGGAGGCCACCCTCCAGTTCATCCAGGCCACCGCCGACACGCTCGGCGTGAAGATCCTCGACGACTACAACGCCGCCGAGCAGGAGGGCATCGCCCGGATGCAGCAGAACGCTGCCGACGGCCTGCGCTACTCCTCCACCCGCGGCTACGTGCACCACCTCGCCCCGCGCACCCTGGAGTTCCAGACCGAGGTCCACGTCGCGAAGGTCGTCATCGACAACGGTCGTGCCACCGGTGTCGAGGTGATCGACCAGGGCAAGCGCGGGGGCGGCACCCGCCGGCTCATCAAGGCCGGCAAGGAGGTCATCGTCTCGGCCGGCTTCGCCAACAGCCCCCAGCTGCTGATGCTGTCGGGCATCGGCCACCCCGACCACCTCGCCAGCGTCGGCATCGACTGCGTCGCGGACCTGCCCGTCGGCGACAACCTGCACGACCACCTGTTCCACCCGTTGTCGTTCCACGTCCCGAGCGTGACCTTCCGTGGGAACCCGTGGACCTTCTTCAAGGGCATGGCCCGCGACCTGAGCTTCGGCGGGTCCTTCCTCGACCACTCGGTCTTCGAGTCCGTCGGCTTCGTGCGCACCTCGCACGCCACCGACGTCCCCGACCTGCAGCTGCACGCCCTGCCGTGGACCTACCCGAGCCCCAACCAGGACGAGCCGATCCGGCACATGCCGGACCCGCGTCCCGGGCTGACGGTGTTCTCGACGCTGATCTACCCCAGGAGCCGTGGCACGCTGCGGCTGGCCTCGGCGGACCCGACGGCCGCGCCGCTCATCGACTACGGCTTCTTCACCGACCCGAACGACGTCGAGGTGCTCGCCGAGGGCACCGAGATGATCCGCGAGATCATGGCGTCGGCCGCCTTCGGCGGGGGCGTGAAGGCCGAGATCCATCCGGGGCCCGGCATCCCCAACGGTCCCGAGCTGCGCCACGCGCTGCGGGAGCGCTCGACCTCGGTCTACCACGGCGTCGGCACCTGCCGGATGGGCGTGGACGAGCGCGCCGTCGTCGACCCGGAGCTCAAGGTCCGCGGCATCGAGGGCCTGCGGGTCGCCGATGCCTCGATCATGCCGAGCATCACCGGCGGCAACACGAACGCGCCGTGCTACATGATCGGCGAGAAGGCCGCGGAGATCATCCTGGGCGGAGCCACCTGGTGAGCGGTACGACGCGCCCCGCCTCCGTCACCGACGAGCTCCTGGACCGGCTGGTCGCCCGGGTCCCGGGCCGCACCGGCGCGACCTGGAAGCTGACCGAGGTCTACACCGGCGAGGTCCTCGTCGAGCTGCCGCAGTCGACGCCGCAGGACATCGAGCAGGCCTTCGCCGAGGCCCGGGCCGCCCAGGCGCTGTGGGCGCAGTGGCCGGTCGCGAAGCGGCTCGAGGTGTTCGAGCGCGCGCACACCCTGCTCATCGACAACGCGCACACCACCGCGGACCTGATCCAGGTGGAGAGCGGCAAGAACCGGCGGATGGCGATCGAGGAGACCTGCGACCCGCCGATGGTGATGTCGTACTACCTCAAGCGCGCCAAGAAGCTCCTCGCCCCGGCCAAGCACGGCGGCCCGATCCCGTTCCTGTCCAGCTCCACCGAGGTCCGTGTGCCCAAGGGCGTGGTCGGGATCATCGCGCCCTGGAACTTCCCGTTCGCCACCGGCCTCTCCGACGCGATCCCGGCGCTCATCGCCGGCAACGCGGTCGTGGTGAAGCCCGACAACAAGACCGCGCTCTCGCCGTTGCACGGCATCGCGCTGCTGGAGGAGGCGGGCCTGCCGAAGGGCCTGTTCCAGGTGGTCTGCGGCGAGGGCCCGGACGTCGGGCCGACGCTGATCGACAACGCCGACTACGTCATGTTCACCGGCTCCACCGCGACGGGGCGGGTGATCGGCGAGCGGGCCGGGCGCAACCTCATCGGCTGCTGCCTCGAGCTCGGCGGCAAGAACCCGATGATCGTGCTCGACGACGTCGAGGTGGACGAGTGGGTCGAGTCCACGATCTTCGGCGCCTTCGGCAACACCGGCCAGATCTGCATGCACATCGAGCGGATCTACCTCCCCGAGAGCCGGTACGACGAGCTGAGGTCCGCCTTCGTGGAGCGGGCCGCGAACCTGCGGATCGGCGCGGCGTACGACTTCGGACCCGAGATCGGCTCGCTGGTGAGCGTGGAGCACCGCGACCGGGTGGCCTCCCACGTGGAGGACGCGGTCGCGAAGGGCGCGACCGTGCTCACCGGTGGCCGGGCCCGGCCCGACATCGGTCCGGCGTTCTTCGAGCCGACGGTGCTGGAGGGGGTCACCAAGGACATGCTGGCGGGCTCGACGGAGACCTTCGGCCCGGTCGTCGGCCTCTACCCGTACCGCACCGTCGACGAGGCGGTCCGGCTCGCCAACGACACCGACTACGGCCTCAACGCCTCGGTGTGGAGCGGCGACATCGCCCGGGCCGAGGAGGTCGCGGCGCGGATCGAGTCGGGCAACGTGAACATCAACGACGCGCTGGCGACGGCGTACGCCTCGAAGGCCTCCCCGTCGGGCGGCGTCAAGCAGTCGGGCGTGGGCGCCCGGCACGGGGACCAGGGGCTGCTGAAGTACACCGACGCGAAGAACGTCGCGGTGCTGAAGAAGCAGGTGATGGGCGCGCGACCGGGCCAGGACTACGACGCCTACGTCAAGCAGATGCTGTCGTCGCTGAAGCTGATGCGGCGGCTCCGCGTCCGCTGAGCGTGTCCGCGGACGCGGAGCCGGAGGCTCAGGCCTCGATGGCCTCGGTGCGGTCGGCCCCGCCGACCTGGATCTTGCGCGGCTTGGCCCGCTCGGCGACGGGGATGACCAGGCGCAGCACGCCGTTGTCGTAGGCGGCGTCGATCCGCTCGAGGTCGAGGTTGTCGCCGAGGACGAGCTGGCGCGAGAACTGCCCGTGGGTCCGCTCGGAGGCGAGCTTCTGCCAGTCGCCGTTCTGCGGCAGGCGCTCGGCGCGGATGGTCAGCACGTTGCGCTCGACGTCGATGTCGATGCTCTCGCGGCTGACGCCGGGGAGGTCGAGCTCGAGCACGAACTCCTCGCCCTGGCGCCAGGCGTCCATCGGCATCGCGGCCGGGCGGTTGGTGGTGCCCACGCCGGCTCCGAGGAGCTGGGCGGTCAGCCGGTCGAAGTCGCGGAACGGGTCGGTGGTGCGCAGCAACATGACATGTCTCCCTTCGGATCGCCGGCGGGTGCCGGGCGGATGGTGGATCTGCATCACCTGTTATAGATAATCTGATTCCATGAATCAAGAGGAGCGCACGCGCGGCGTCTTCGCGATCTCGGTCGCGGCCGACCTGACCTCGCTGGCGATCCAGAACATCCGGGTCTACGAGCGGCGCGGCCTGCTCGCGCCGGCGCGCAGCGAGGGTGGGACGCGGCTCTACAGCCGCTCCGACATCGAGACGCTGCACCGGATCCGGGACTTGTTGGCAGAGGGTCTCAACCTCGCCGGGATCGCCCGCGTGCTGGAGCTGGAGGCCGAGGTCGCCCGGCTCCGGGCACGCTCAGCAGATTCGTAGGCGTTATCAGGTGTGAACACAGCCACATGGGGCACCGTCACTCTCAACCCCCTTGGGAGGAGGTCCCCATGATCCTCGACACCGTGCTGTTCGCACTGAGCGCCGTGGGTCTCCTGAGCGCAGCGCTGGCCGTGTGCTTCGTGGTCGCGGTGGCCCTGATGGGCCGGCACCACGTGGCGGACGTCTGGGTCGCCCCGCGGGCGGTCAGGCGACCTGCAGTGACCGCTTCGACAGGCCCATCCAGAAGCCGTCGATGACCTGCCGCCCCGCCTCGGCGGGGTCGCTCGCGGCGCCCAGCGTGACGAACAGCGGGCTGTAGTGCTCCACCGTCGGGTGGGCGAAGGGCATGCCCGGAGCCTTGTCCCGGAAGGACGCCAGCTCGTCCACGTCCCCGCGCGCGAGCGCCTCGCCGGCCCAGGCGTCGAAGTCCTTCGACCACCCGGGGGCCTCGGCGTCGATCTGCCACGAGGTGAGGAACGGCAGGCCGTGGGTGAGGAAGCCGGAGCCGATGATCAGCACGCCCTCCTCGCGCAGCGGCTTGAGCCGGCGCCCGATCTCCATCAGCCGGCCCGGGTCGTGGGTGGGCAGGGACATCTGCAGCACGGGGATGTCGGCCTCGGGGTACATGATCTTCAGCGGCACCCAGGCGCCGTGGTCCAGCCCGCGGGAGCGGTGCTGGTGCACCGGCTCGGTGCGCGGCATGGTCGCGGCGATCCGGTCCGCGAGGGCGGTGGCGTCGGGCGTCGCGTAGGTCATCTCGTAGTACCGCTGGGCGAACCCGCCGAAGTCGTAGACGAGGGGAGCGCCGCTCGCCGTCAGCGAGAGCGGCGCCGACTCCCAGTGCGCGCTGACGATGAGGACGGCCTCGGGGCGCGGCAGGTCGCGCGCCCAGGCGGCCAGCTGGCCCGACCACAGCGGGTCGTCGAGGAGCGGCGGGGCTCCGTGGCCGATGTAGAGGGCCGGCATCCGTGCGGTACTGCTGTCCGTGCTCATGTCCACCTCAATAGTTGAGGTTTCAACTTTATTCCGGAAAGGTCAGTCCGGCAAGGCCCAGTCGATCGGAGCGGCGCCGCGCTCGGTGAGCAGCCGGTTGACCTGGCTGAAGGGCCGCGAGCCGAAGAAGCCCCGGGAGGCCGACAGCGGTGAGGGGTGCGGCGACTCGACCGCCGGCACCGGCCCGAGGTGCTGCTTCAGCGAGCGCGCGGCATTGCCCCACAGCACCGCGACGAGGGGAGCTCCGGCCTCGGCGCGTCGTACCAGGGCCTGGATGGCGGCGGCCGTGACGTGCTCCCAGCCCTGGTTCTTGTGCGAGTCCGAGGCGTGCGGGCGCACGGTGAGCACGCGGTTGAGCAGCATCACGCCCTGCTCGGTCCAGGCGCTGAGGTCCCCGTGCGCGGGAGGGACGACGCCCACGTCGTTCGCGAGCTCCTGGTAGATGTTGCGCAGGCTGGCCGGCAGCGGCCGCACGTGGCGGTCGACGGCGAAGCACAGCCCGATCGGGTGCCCGGGCGTGGGGTAGGGATCCTGGCCGACGATGAGCACCCGGACCTCGGCGAGCGGGCGCCGGAAGGCCCGGAACACGTGCTCGCCGGCGGGCTGGTAGCCGCGGCCGGCGGCCAGCTCGGCGCGCAGGAACTGCCCGAGGGCCTCGATCTTGTCCTCGACGGGAGCGAGGGCCTCGGCCCAGTCGGCGGCCATCAGGCCCTGGTCCACGAGTCCGGCGAGAGCACCCACGGCACGACCCTACGGCGCTCACGCGCGCGGTCCCCCCAGACCCCACCTGTGCGGGTCGGCCGTGGTTGCTGCTCGACATGCCGGCGCCACCGTCCCGCGGCGCCCCTCTCCCTCCCAGGGGCGCCACGCGGTGGTGCTAGCTCCGACGCGGATCTCGAGCCGTCTGGTCCTCCGGGGGCACGCCCGCAAGGGGTGCCGAGCCCGGTGGGGCTCCCTCCAGCGGGTTTCGAGGTCCGCGTCGGTGATGAAGAATCTACGGTGCCGCGCGGTCCGGTGAATCGGGAACGCGGCCGAGCTCCGCTAGTCCGTTGGTACTAGAGGTCTCCGGCGATCGGCAGCGCCGCGGGCCGGGCGAGGCGGTCGAGGAAGGCGACCAGCACCGCCTCCCGCAGCCGCGGCGGCGCGACGTCGAGCAGCGCGTTGACCGGGGCCATCCGCTCGGGCAGGCCCAGCTCGCCGCCGTCGCCGGCGAGCCCGCCGGCGGCGAGCAGCAGGTCGAACTCCGCATCGCCGAGGGTGGCCGGGTCGAGGCTGCGCAGCAGGTCGGCGACCGCCGGGTCGACCGGGACCGGGCCGGCGGCACGGGCCGCGGCGACGGCGTCGGTCAGCGCGGCGAGGAAGCCCGCCGGGTCGGTCGTGGCGCTGACCGCGAGGTGCAGCGAGGGCGGCTGGTCGCCGTAGGAGAGCTGGGGCTGGACGAACCAGTCCCGAGCGGCCATCTCGTCGCAGACCGTGAACACGTCGAGGCTCACCTCCGCCGTCGCCGCGACCAGCGTCGAGTCGGGGACGGCGACCAGGTGCAGGCCCTCGATCGCGCGGATGCCGTCGGCGATCGCGTTGGTCGCCTCCAGGGCCCGGCGGGTCAGGTCGAGGTAGCCGTCGTGGCCGACGGCCCGCACCGTCGCCCAGGCGCCCGCGACCGGCCCCCCGGAGCGGGTGGACTGCAGGGTCGGGTTGAGCATCGTGTAGCCCGGCCAGCCCGCGTGCGCGAAGTACTGCGGGCGGCGCAGCTCCGGCGTGCGGTGCAGCAGCAGCGAGGCGCCCTTCGGGGCGTAGGCGTACTTGTGCAGGTCGGTCGAGATCGAGGTGACGCCCTCGACCGCGAAGGTCCACGGCGCGACCGCGCGGCCCAGGCGGGCGGCGTAGGGGAGGACCCAGCCCCCGATGCAGGCGTCCACGTGGCAGCGCACGCCGGCCGCGGCAGCAGCCGCCGCGATCTCCGCGACCGGGTCCACCACTCCGTGCGCGTACGACGGCGCGCTGGCCACCACGAGCACGGTGCTCGCGTCGATGGCGGCCGCCATGGCCGCGGCGTCCGCGCGATGGTCGGCTCCGGCCGGGACGACGACCACCCGGACCCCGAAGGCGTGCCCCGCCTTGTGGAAGGCCGCGTGCACGGTCTCGGGGACCACGATCGACGGCGCGGCCACGTCGGGCCGCGCGTCGCGGGCGCCCAGCACCGCCAGCAGGCAGGACTCGGTGCCGCCCGAGGTGAGCGTGCCGACCATCGTCTCCGGGCCGTCGACGAGCTCGGCTGCGAAGGAGACCAGGTCGTTCTCCATCGCGAGCAGGCTGGGGAAGGCGGTGGGGTCGAGGCCGTTGCTGCCGGCGAAGGCGGCGACCGCCTCGCGGGCCAGGGCGTCGACCTCGGTCAGCCCGCCGTCGTAGACGTAGGCGAGGGTCCGGCCGCCGTGCACCGGCAGGTCGCCGGCCTGCAGCGCGGCCAGCCGGGCGCGGATCTCCTCAGGCGTCAACGCGGTCGACCTCCGTCTCGTCCAGGGCGTAGCCGCGCAGCCACCACAGGCTGAGCAGCACCAGTGCGGCGGGCAGCAGCGAGAAGCCGAGCGTGATCGCGGTGACCGCCGAGTCCGGCTGCACCACGCCGCCGGAGTCGCTGGAACGGTAGCCGCCCAGGGCCAGCACCACCGCGAACAGCCCCGGCCCCAGCGCCAGCCCGAGGGTCTCGCCCGCGGTCCACACGCCCGTGTAGACGCCCACCCTGCTGGAGCCGGTACGCCGCGCGTCCACCGCCGCCGCGTCCGGGAGCATCGCGAGCGGGAAGACCTGCACGCCGGCGTACCCGACCCCGACCAGGCTGACGGCGGCGAAGACGACGGCGGAGGGGGCATGCCCGGCGAGCGCCGCCAGCAGGGCGCCGAGGGCGAGGACGAGGGACGCGGCGACGTACCCCTGCTTCTTGCCGATCCGGCGGCCCGCCGCCGCCCACGCGGGCGTCAGCAGCAGGGCGGGCCCGACGAAGCAGACGAAGAGCAGGGTGGCGGCGCCGTCGCGCTCCAGCACGTCGCCGGCGAGGTAGTCGACACCGGCGAGCATGCAGCCGGTCGCGAGCGCCTGGACCACGAAGGTCGCCAGCAGCAGCCGGAAGTCGCGCGCCCCGGCGACGAGCCGGAGCTGGTCGCGCAGGCCGCCCGCGCCCGGGGCGACCGTGCCGACCGGTGCGGCGCGGGTCCCGCGGTAGGCGAGCAGCGCGCCGGCCAGGATGAGCGCCGCCATCGCGAGCCCCATCACCCGGTAGCCGTCGCGCCCGCCGATCGCGTCTCGGATCGCCGGGGCGCTCGCCCCGGCCAGCAGGATCGTGAACGCCAGGATCGCGACCCGCCAGGTCATCAGGCGGGTCCGCTCGGCGTAGGAGTCGGTGATCTCGGCGGGCATGGCGACGTAGGGCACCTGGAAGAAGGCGTACGCCGTCGCGCAGGCCAGGAACGCCACCAGCACCCATGCGGCGTCGGCGGCCTGCGAGCCCAGGTCCGGGGCGGCGAAGAGCAGCGCGAAGCAGATCGCCAGCGCGATGCCGGCGCGCAGCAGCCACGGCCGGCGCGGGCCCCGCGGGTCGACCGAGCGGTCGCTGACCCGGCCCGCGAGCGGGTTCAGCACGACGTCCCAGGCCTTCGGCAGGAAGACGATCGCGCCGGCGGCGAGGGCGGGGACGGCCAGGGTGTCGGTGAGGTACGGCAGCAGCATCAGGCCCGGCACCGTCCCGAAGGCGCCGGTCGCGACCGAGCCGGCGCCGTACCCCAGCCGGACGGAGCGGGGCAGGCTCACGTGGCCAGCGAGCGGGACGCGGCGGAGGACGTCCGCCGCTTGCGGTTGGTGCCGATCGGCACGACCGGCTTGTTGTCGGTGGACCACTGGGTGATCCACTCGTCCATCACCAGCCACGTGGTGGTGCGGGCCGCGCGGCCCGTCAGCATGCCGAGGTGGCCGCCGGGGACCACCTCGAAGCGGACCTCCTCCGCCTTCCGCAGCAGCGGGACGACGGCGCGCACCGCCGGCACCGGCGCGATCCCGTCGGTGGCTCCGCCGAACACGAGCACCGGGACGGTGATGTCGGCCAGGTCGATGGTCCGGTCGTCGAGCTCGAAGGTGCCGGTGGCGAGCTGGTTGCCCTTGGCGAAGCGGTGGTAGAGCTGCCCGAACGTGCGGCCCGGGTAGGCGATCATGTTGGCGGTGAAGTGGTCGACCGCCTCCACCTGGGCGAGGAACTCGCGGTCGTCGACGTGGGTGGCGAGCGCGATCGGCTTGGTCACCAGCTTCTGGAAGGCAGTCAGCTGGAAGGCCCACTTCACCAGCGGCTTCGGCGCCCCGCCGAGCATCTGGTAGCCCTTGGTGATCGGGCCCTTGCCGTTGAACAGGTTGAGCAGCGGCCGGAAGGGCGCGAGCAGCGGCACCAGGGAGATGTCGATCGGCGAGCCGACGACGGTCAGCGAGGCGACGGGCAGGTCGCCGGAACGCTTGTCGGCGAGGGTGAGCAGCGAGAAGATCCCGCCCAGGCTCCAGCCGATCACGTGCACCGGCCGGCCGCCGGCGTGCTTCGACACCTCGCGGATCGCGCTCGGGACGACCTCGTCGATCCAGTGCTCCATGCCGAGGTTGCGGTCGCGGAAGGACACCTCGCCGTACTCCACGAGGTACGTCGGGCGCCCCTCGGTCACGAAGTGCTCGACCAGCGAGCAGCCGCGGCGCAGGTCGTAGCAGCTCGACGGCGCCGCCAGCGGCGTCACCAGCAGCACCGGGTCGCCGTGCTCCTGGACGTGCCCCGAGGGCCGGTAGTGGTAGACCTCGCGCAGCACGCCGTCGTCGATCAGCGTCCGCGGCATCGGGCGCAGGTCGGCCACGCCGCCGTAGAGCAGCTTCTGCGCGACATTGCTCGCCGCGGCGACCACCTGGTCCGGACCCGGCAGCAGGCTGGCGCCGGGGACCGAGCGCACGGGCACGAGTTCCATGGCCGAACGCTACCGCGCGCGAGCCGACGCCGAGGTGCTCGTCCGGAGGGGGAGCCGCTCCTCAGGAGCGGTCCGCCGGCCGCACCGACTTGTGGTGCCCCTGCTGGCCCTCGTCCTCGAGCTGGGTCATGAAGCTGTCGGCCCACGCCTTCACGTCGTGCTGGGCGATCTGCTTGCGCATCGCCCTCATCCGCCGCGTCAGCTCCTTCGGCTCGGCCTGGTAGGCCTCCAGGAGGGCGGCCTTCATGCCGTTCATGTCGTAGGGGTTCACCAACCAGGCCTGGCGCAGCTCGTCGGCCGCGCCGGCGAACTCCGAGAGCACGAGCGCCCCGTCGTCCTCGGTGCGGCACGCGACGTACTCCTTGGCGACGAGGTTCATCCCGTCGCGGTACGGCGTCACCACCATCACGTCCGCGGCGCGGTAGAGCGCCGCCATCTCCTCACGTGGGTACGACGTGTGCAGGTAGCTGATCGCCGGGCGGCCGATCCGGCCCAGGTCGCCGTTGAGGCGCCCGACGAGGAGCTCGATGTCGTCGCGCAGGTTGCGGTAGTGCTCGACCCGCTCGCGCGAGGGCACGGCGACCTGGACGAAGACGGCGTCGTCGACGGTGAGCCGGCCGTCGCGGATCAGCTCGCCGAAGGCGCGCAGCCGGGCGTGGATGCCCTTGGTGTAGTCGAGCCGGTCGATGCCGAGGAAGATCTTCTTCGGGCTGCCCAGGGCCTCCCGGATCGCGGCCGCGCGCTCGACGACGGCGGGGGAGCCGGCCAGCTCCTCGAAGCCGGCGGCGTCGATGGAGATCGGGAACGCCGCGGCGCGCACGGTGCGCCCGTCGGGGAGGTAGACCAGGTCGCGGTGCGTCTTGTGGCCGACCCGCTGGCGGACCAGGCGGACGAAGTTCTGCGCGGCCCCGGGCAGCTGGAAGCCGACCAGGTCGGCGCCGAGCAGGCCCTCGAGGATCTGGCGCCGCCACGGCAGCTGCTGGAACAGCTCCGCCGGGGGGAACGGGATGTGCAGGTAGAACCCGATCCGCAGGTCGGGGCGCAGCTCGCGCAGCATCTGCGGGACGAGCTGGAGCTGGTAGTCGTGGACCCACACGGTGGCGCCCTTGGCGGCCAGGTCGGCGGCCTTCTCGGCGAAGCGGCGGTTGACCTTGACGTAGGTGTCCCACCACTCGCGGTGGAACTCCGGCTTCGCGACGACGTCGTGGTAGAGCGGCCACAGGGTGCCGTTGGAGAAGCCCTCGTAGTGCTCCTCGATCTCCTCAGGCGTCATCGACAGCGGCACCAGCGAGAGGCCGTCGTCCTTGAAGGCGCGCAGGCGCTGCTCGGTGCCTCCGGGCCAGCCGACCCACACGCCGTCGTGGGCGCGCATCACGGGCTCGATGGCGGAGACCAGGCCGCCGGGGGAGCGGCGCCAGGTCGTCTTGCCGTCCTTGCCCGTGACGCGGTCGACGGGCAGGCGGTTGGCGACGATCACCAGGTCGTGGGCCACGTCGTCACCCTAGCGGGGAGCCCGGTGTCGGGCTGGCCCGACAACGGGTGTCGTGCTGGCAGGATTCCCGGTACGACGCCCGCGGACCACGCTGGACGCATGACCGAGACCCTGGTGATGACCCCCACCCTGCCGCCCGACGACGTCCCTGTCGCGGAGACCGCGCCCGCCCGGCGCGGGCTGGTGCAGCGCACCCTCCACGACTCGGCGTACGCGGTGACGGCCTTCCCTCTGGCGCTCGTTGCTCACGTCGTCGTCATTACCCTCCTCGCCCTCGGCGCAGCCCTGTCGATCCTCATCGGCGGTGTCGTGGTGGTCGTGCTGGCGGCCCTGGTGGCCCGCGGCTTCGCCACCCTGGAGCGGATCCGGCTGCGGATCCTGCGCGGGCAGGCGGTGCCCGTGCCGTCGTACCTGCGGGCGGGGGCGGGGGACCGGTTCTGGCGGCGCACGCTGACCCCGCTGCGCGACCCGCAGTCGTGGCTCGACGTGGTCTGGTCGCTCGTCGGCCTGCTCACCGCCACCGTCGCCTGGACGCTCGCGCTGGCCTGGTGGGGCGCGGTGCTGACCGGTGCGTCGTACTGGTTCTGGGAGCGCTTCCTCCCACGCGACGGGGAGGACCAGGGCCTGGCCGACCTGATCGGGCTCGGCGACAGCCGGGCCGCCGACGTCGGCCTGATCACCGCCATCGGCGTGGTCGCCCTGCTGACCCTGCCGCTGGCGATGCGGCTCGCGGCCGCCCTGCACGGCAGCCTCGCCTCGGTGCTGCTCACCAGCCGGGCCGAGCTCCAGGGCCGGGTCGCGCGGGTCGAGCAGAGCCGCGAGTCCGCGCACCGGGCGGAGGCGGAGTCGCTGCGGCGGCTGGAGCGTGACATCCACGACGGCCCCCAGCAGCGGCTGATCCGGCTCGGCATGGACCTCGGCCGGGCCCGGATCCAGCTCGGCCAGGACCCCGACACCGCCGCACGCACCCTCGACGCCGCCGTCGCCCAGACCCGGGCCGCGGTCGAGGAGCTGCGCGCGCTCTCCCGCGGGATCGCCCCGCCGCTGCTGGTCGACCGCGGGCTGGCCGCCGCGGTGGCGGAGATGGCCGACGGTCAGCCGGTCCCGGTCCGGGTCGTGGCCGACGTGCCGCGGGGACTGCCGCTGGCCGTGGAGACCGCGGCCTACTTCGTCGTCGCCGAGGCCCTCACCAACGTGGTCAAGCACAGCGGCGCCACCCGTGCCGACGTCGCCCTGGCCGTGGTGGACGGGCGGCTGCAGGTCACCGTCGACGACGACGGCCGCGGAGGCGCCGCCGCGCGGCCCGGCCACGGGCTGCACGGTCTCCAGGAGCGCCTCGACGGCGTGGACGGCCGGCTCCTGCTCGCCTCGCCCGAGGGCGGTCCGACCCGGCTGCGCGCGGAGGTGCCGCTGACGTGAGGATCGTGGTCGCCGACGACTCCGTGCTGCTGCGCGAGGGCCTCCAGCTGCTGCTGGCCGAGGCCGGGCACGAGGTCGTCGCCGCCGTCGGTGACGGCCCGGGCCTCGTCGCGGCGGTGCTGGAGCACCGTCCCGACCTGGCCCTGGTCGACGTGCGGATGCCGCCGAGCCACACCGACGAGGGCCTGCGCGCCGCGGTGGCGGTGCGCGCGCGGTGGCCGGAGGCGCGGGTGCTGGTGCTGTCGCAGTACGTCGTGGCGTCGTACGCCGACGAGCTGCTCGCCACCGGCGAGGGCGGGGTGGGCTACCTGCTCAAGGACCGGGTCAGCGAGGTCGCGGAGTTCCTCGCCGCCCTCGAGACGGTGCGCGGCGGCGGCACGGTGCTCGACCCGATGGTCGTGCGGCACCTGATGGGCCGGCGCCGCGACCCGCTGGCCGAGCTGACCCCTCGGGAGCGCGAGGTGCTGGCGCTGATGGCCGAGGGCCGCTCCAACGCCGCCGTCGCCGACGCGCTCGTGGTGTCGCTGGCGGGCGTGGAGAAGCACACCCAGCGGATCTTCGCCAAGCTCGGGCTCGCGCCCGACGACGACCAGTCGCACCGGCGGGTGCTGGCGGTCGTGCGCTACCTGAGCGCGGGTCAGGCCGGGTCGTCGGGGTAGCGGACCCCGGTGCTCGTCCGCAGCGCGTCCATCTGCCGCAGCAGGGTCAGGGTCTGCTCGTGCGGGACCAGCGGGCTCTCCCGCAGGCCCGCGGCCAGGCAGCGCTGCACCTCGACCGCCTCGTTGCCGTAGCCGCGGCCGATGACCGGCTCGGTGCCGGTCAGCGTGACCGCCTGCTCCGGCTGCCCGACCGGGGTGAAGACCGCCGACGTCGGGTGGTGGAAGTCGCCCTGCAGCTCGACGCGGCCCAGGTCGGTCGCGATCGAGGCGCCCCGCGAGGACCACGACGTCATCGAGGCGTGCAGGGTGGCGAGTGCGCCGCCGGGGTAGCGGCCGGCGATCGCGATGTCGAGGTCGATGCCGCTGCTCGCCAGGTGGGCGGTCGCGGTCAGCTCCTCGGCCTCGCCCAGCATCAGGTGGGCGAACGTCAGCGGGTAGATCCCCATGTCCAGCAGCGCCCCACCGCCCAGCTCGGGGGCGAGCATCCGGTCCGTCGGCGCCGCGTCGACCCGGAAGCCCAGCTCGGCCGCCACGTGCCGTGGCGTGCCGAACCGGCCGCTCGCCAGCTCGGCGCGCAGCTCCCGGATCACCGGGTGGGTGGCCATCCACATCGCCTCCATGAGGAAGCGGTCGCTCTCCCGCGCCAGCCGGACCATCTCCTCGGCGTCCGCGGTGCGCAGGGTGAGCGGCTTCTCGCACAGCACGTGCTTGCCCGCGGCGAACGCAGCGCGGGCGTCGGCGAGGTGGAGCGCGTGCGGCGTGGCGACGTACACGACGTCGACCGCGGGGTCGGCCACCAGCTCGGCGTAGCTGCCGTGGGCGCGGGTGTCCGGCCCGCCGTGCTCGGCCGCGAACGCCTCCGCGGACGCCAGCGAGCGGGACCCGACCGCCGCCAGGCGGGCGTCCGGCACCAGGGCCAGGTCGGTCGCGAAGCTGCGGGCGATCTTGCCGGTCGCCAGGATGCCCCAGCCGAGGGGTGCGTCGGGGTCGGCCATGGCCACGACCCTACGGCGGCACGCGGGGGCGGAGCGAATGACATCGGTGTCATTCGCGGGTTACAGTGGGCGTCGTACACCCGTCGAGAGCGTCGAGGAGACCTCATGAGCGCCGAGCGCAGCCACCAGGACGCCACCCCGGCCGCTCCCGGTGACCTCAGCGACCGCGACCGGGCCATCCTCGAGTTCGAGCGCCAGTGGTGGAAGTACGCCGGCGCCAAGGAGACCGCGGTCCGCGAGCAGTTCGACATGAGCGCCACCCGCTACTACCAGGTGCTCAACGCCCTCATCGACCGTCCCGAGGCGCTCGCGCACGACCCGCTGCTCGTGCGGCGGCTGCGCCGGCTGCGCTCCCAGCGCCAGCGGCAGCGCTCCGCGCGCCGCCTCGGCTTCGAGATCTGACCCACGCCACAGAGAGGCGGCCATGACCTTCCCCACCTGGCCTGCTCGGACCTCCCGCCCGCAAGACCAGCGCGGTGCGGTGCTGCCCTCGCCCGTCGTCCTGCTCAGCGTGGTGGCGGTCCTGCTCGCCGCCGTCGCCTTCTTCGTCACCCGCGGCGACGCCCCCGCCGAGCGCGACATCTCCGCCACCAAGGCCGCCGCGACCCCGACGCCGACCGCCACCGACGCCGGCTCCGACGGCCCGTCCTCGGACGCCCCGTCCGAGACCGCCTCGCAGAAGCCCAAGCCGAAGCCCGTCAAGCGCAGCCAGAACTCCGTCGTCGTCTTCAACAACACCCGCATCGCCGGTCTCGCCGGCCGGGTCTCGGAGAAGGTCAAGGAGGCCGGCTGGCCGGTCGCCGCCGCCGACAACTGGTACGGCACCGTCCCCGCGACCACCGTCTACTACCCGAAGGGCAAGAAGGCCGCCGCCCAGCTGCTCGCCCTCGACCTCGGCGTCGCCCGGATCAAGCCCGCCGACACCGACTCCGACATGTCGGACACCAACCTCACCCTGATCCTCACCGGCGAGCTGGACTGAGCTGGATTGCGCGAGCGCGGCTTCGCGCGCATCGCGGCAGCAAGCTGCTGAGCGGCGCGCTCTCGCCGCGCTGCCGCGCGCGCAGTCGAGTTGCGTAGGTCCTGGGTCCGCCTGGCGGCAAGACGGTGCCCGATGGCGCGAGCGCGGCTTCGCCGCGTGAGGCGGCAGCAAGCTGCAGCTCAACGCGGCTCTCGCCGCGCTGCCGCGCTCGCGGTTGGCTTTCGTAGGTCCTGCCTGTCGCTGGCGGCAAGACGGTGCCCGATGGCGCGAGCGCGGCTTCGCGCGCATCGCGGCAGCAAGCTGCTGAGCGGCGCGCTCTCGCCGCGCTGCCGCGCGCGCAGTCGAGTTGCGTAGGTCCTGGGTCCGCCTGGCGGCAAGACGGTGCCCGATGGCGCGAGCGCGGCTTCGCCGCGTGAGGCGGCAGCAAGCTGCAGATCAACGCGGCTCTCGCCGCGCTGCCGCGCTCGTGGTCGAGTTGCGTAGGTCCTGGGTCCGCCTGGCGGCAAGACGGTGCCCGATGGCGCGAGCGCGGCTTCGCCGCGTGAGGCGGCAGCAAGCTGCAGATCAACGCGGCTCTCGCCGCGCTGCCGCGCTCGTGGTCGAGTTGCGTAGGTCCTGCCTCTCGCTGGCGGCAAGACGTTGGGGTCGGCGCGAGCGCGGCTCTCGCCGCGCTGCCGCCGTGCCCGATGGCGGGCGTCAGGGGAGCCGTCGCACCTCACACGGTTGAGATTTCACCCACCGGACACCGTTCGCGTGTGGCGGCATGGTGGGATGGGGCAGTGAGGTTCACGTCGGCGGAGGGTGAGCAGCGGTACGACGCCGTGGTCGGTGTCGCGGCCCGGACGGTGGTCGGTCTCGACTTCGACGGCACGCTGTCCCCGATCGTGGACGACCCCGCGCAGGCGCACATCCACCCCGAGGCCGCCGACGCCCTGGTCGAGCTGGCGGGGGAGGTGGCCGCGATCGCGGTCATCACCGGCCGCCCGGCCCGGCAGGCCCTCGACCTGGGTGGCCTGGAGGAGGTCGGCGACGCGCTGCAGGCTGCCGGCAAGGAGCTGTTCGTCTTCGGGCAGTACGGCAACGAGCGGTGGAGCTCGACGCGGCGCCGGATCCTCGGCGCCCGCCCGCCGCGCGGGCTGGCGACCTTCGAGCGCGACCTGCCCCGCACCCTGCGGCTCGCCGGCGCAGGCGACGCCTTCGTCGAGGACAAGGGTCTCGCCGTCGCGGTGCACACCCGCCGGCTGCCCGACCCGGAGGCGGCCTTCGCCCGGTTGCTGCCCCCGATGCGCGAGCTGGCGCAGCGGCACGGCCTGGTGCTGGAGCCGGGGCGCGCGGTGATCGAGGTGCGCTCCGCGGGCTCCCACAAGGGCCTGGTGGTCGACCGGCTGGCGGCGGTGCTCGACGCGGAGGGCTTCGTGTTCGCCGGGGACGACCTCGGGGACGTGGAGGCGTTCGAGGCGGTCGAGGAGCTCGGCAAGCAGGGCATCGCGCCGCTGCGGGTGTGCTCGGCCTCCGACGAGCAGAGCGCCCTGGTCGAGCTCTCCGACGTCGTCGTCCGCGGCCCGGCCGGGGTGGTCGAGCTGCTGCGGCGGCTGGCCGCCGACGCGCGGGCGCGCCGCTGACCGACATACCGGTCTCGGATCCTGGACATCGGTCTCGCGATCCGGGACTCCGATTCGTAGTGGGTGACCTGTCACCCGTACGCTGATCCTGCTCATCCAGAGGGACTGAGGGACCGGCCCTGAGAAGTCCCGGCAACCGCCGCGAACTCCCGGACGCACCAGCACTGCTGGGGCGGACGTCGCGGAAAGCGGTGCCAAATCCGACCTGCGCGAGATCCGTGCGGGACAGATGAGAAGGAGGAATCCATGAGCGCCGTTGTGACCGAGCGGGACACGACCACCACGACGACCGGCCTGCGCGAGGGCGCCTTCGGGCACGCCACCGCGCTGTCCTGTCGGGAGTGCGGCCACCGGGTCGACCTGGGCCCGTTCTACGCCTGCCCCGAGTGCTTCGGCCCGCTGGAGATCGCCTACGACTTCCCGCAGGTCACCCGCGAGGAGATCGAGGCCGGCCCGCGCAACATCTGGCGCTACAAGGCGCTGCTGCCGGTGCCCTCGGACATCGAGTCCAGCCCCAACACCGAGCCCGGCTTCACCCGCCTGCTCGACGCCAAGAACCTCGCCGCCGAGCTCGGCATCGCGAAGGTCTGGGTGAAGGACGACTCGACCAACCCGACCAACTCCTTCAAGGACCGCGTCGTCGCCTGCGCGCTGAGCGCGGCCCGCGAGCTGGGCGCCACCACCTTCGCCTGCCCCTCCACCGGCAACCTCGCCAACGCCGTCGCCGCCGCCGGCGCCCGTGCGGGGATCAAGACGGTCGTGTTCATCCCGAGCAACCTCGAGCAGCCCAAGCAGGTCAACTCGGCGATCTTCACCGAGAACCTCGTCGCCGTCGACGGCAACTACGACGACGTCAACAAGCTCGCCTCCGAGATCGCCGGCGAGGAGGAGGGCTGGGCGTTCGTCAACGTCAACGTGCGGCCCTACTACGCCGAGGGCTCGAAGACCCTGGGCTACGAGATCGCCGAGCAGCTCGGCTGGCGCCTGCCCGACCAGGTCGTCATCCCCGTCGCGTCCGGCTCGCAGCTGACCAAGGTCGACAAGGCCTTCCAGGAGCTGATCAAGCTCGGCCTCGTCGAGGACAAGGCCTACCGGATCTTCGGCGCGCAGGCCGAGGGCTGCGGCCCGGTTGCCACCGCCTACAAGGCCGGCACCGACGCGATCCGCCCGGTCAAGCCCGACACGATCGCCAAGAGCCTGGCGATCGGCAACCCGGCGGACGGCATCTACGTGCTCGACATCGCGCGTCGTACGGGTGGCGCGGTGGAGCAGGTCACCGACGAGGAGATCCGCGCCGGCATCGTGCTGCTCGCCCGCACCGAGGGCATCTTCACCGAGACCGCCGGCGGTACGACGCTCGCGGTCACCAAGAAGCTCGTGGAGACCGGCCAGCTCGACCCGACGCTCGAGACCGTCGTCATCAACACCGGTCACGGCCTGAAGACCCTCGACGCGGTCTCCGGTCAGGTCGGTGCCGCCGCGACCATCGCCCCGACCTACGCCGCCTTCAAGGCGACCGGTCTCTGAACCACCCACCCCCGCAGAACCGAAGGAACCACCATGGCAGTCAGCGTCCGGATCCCGACCATCCTCCGCACCTACACCGGCGGTGACTCCGAGGTGAGCGCGACCGGCGCCAACGTCGCGGAGATCCTCGACGACCTGGACGCGCGCTTCGCGGGGATCAAGGGCCGGATCGTCGACGAGGACGGCAAGCTGCGCCGCTTCGTCAACGTCTACGTCAACAACGACGACGTTCGCTTCGAGCAGGACCTCGCCACCCCGACGCCCGACGGCGCCGAGGTGTCGGTCATCCCCGCCGTCGCCGGCGGCTGCTAGTCGCTGCCGGTCGCTGCGCGGCGCGCGACGAGGTGGGCTCGCTCCGCCTCGTTGCGGCACAGCGCGATCGCCGCGTCGTAGGCCGTGCGTGACTCGTCCTCCCGCCCGGCTCTCCGCAGCAGGTCGGCCCGCACCGCGGGCAGCCGGTGACCGGGGAGCGCCACGCCGTCGAGTGCGGCGAGCCCGGCCTCCGGGCCCTCGCTCTCACCCACGGCCACCGCCCGGTTGAGCCGGGTGACCGGCGTGGGTGCGAGGGCGAGCAGCTCGTCGTACCGCGCGACGATGCGGTGCCATGCGGTCGCCGCCGCGACCGGGGCGATGGCGTGCTCGGCGGCGATCAGCGCCTGCAGCAGGTACGGCGCCGCGGGAGCCGCCGTGAGAGGGGTGAGCAGTCCGATCGCCTCGGAGATCTCGTCCTGGTGCCACCGGGTGCGGTCCTGGTCGGGCAGCAGCACGAGCCGGCCGTCGCCGACGCGGGCGTCGCGACGGGCGTGCTGGAGCAGCATGAGGGCGAGCAGCGCGTCCAGCTCGGACCGGTCGACCTCGCCGGGCAGTACCGCGCGCAGGATCCGGACCAGCCGGATCGCCTCGCCGGCGGCCTCGGCGCGCAGCACGTCCGTGCCGAGGCCGGGTGCGTAGCCGGCGGTGAAGGCGAGGTAGGCGATGTCGCCCACCACGCCCGCCCGTCCGGCGAGCTCGGGCCCGACCGGCAGCGTGAACTCCGCGTCGGCGAGCTTCTTCCGGGCGCGGGTGAGCCGGGCGGCCATGGTCGCCGTCGGGATCAGGAACAGCCGAGCGATCTCCTCGGTGGCGACGCCGAGGACCAGGCGCAGGGTGAGCGCGGCCGCCGCCTCGCGCGACAGCCGCGGATGGGCACAGAGCAGCACGAGCCGCAGCCGTTCGTCCACGAGCACCTCGCCTCCGTCCGCCATCACCCGCTGGGCGTCCTCCGCGGCGCGCGCGTCGACGGCGAGCAGCGGCAGCTTCGCCGTGTGCACCGACTCCGCGCGCAGCCGGTCGAGGATCCGGCGCCGCGCGGTGGTCAGCAGCCAGGCCGGCGGGTTCTCGGGCACCCCGTCGCCCGGCCAGCGGCGCGCGGCCGCCTCGAAGGCATCGGCCAGCCCGTCCTCGGCGAGGTCCAGGCGCCGGTACCGTGCGACGAGCAGGGCCAGGAGCCGGCCCCACTCGTCGCGGTGGAGCCGCTCCAGGGCGTCGTCGGAGATCAGCTCGGTCCCGGCTGCTCGACCGCGGGGCGCACCTCGACCGTGGTGTCGCCGTCGGCGAGGACCGCGCAGATCTCCAGGAGGTCGTCGAGGTCGTCGCTCTGCACGGAGTAGAAGCCGCCGACCTGCTCGACGGACTCGGCGAACGGCCCGTCGGTCACCGACACGGCGCCGTCGCTGCCCCGGACGACCCGCTTGGTCCGGCTGGAGTGGGTCAGCTGGGCTCCGCCGGTGATGGTGTGGCCGCGCTCGGCGAGGAGCCGGGCGAACTCCTCGTGCCGGCCGAACACGGCGACCTTCTCCTGGTCGCTCGCGTTGGCCCAGATGTTCTCGTCAGCGGTCAGCAGGACGACGTACTCGGTCATGGTGCTCTCCTCGGTGCTGGTGGATGGAGTCTGTCACCGCGATGACGCCCGAGGACCCCGCCGATCGACAGATGGGGAAGAAGAATTTCAGGTGCGGTCTCGCCAGACCCACCGGTTGACCCGGACGCCGACCGAGGAGACCAGGCCCGGGTGGTCGGGCGCCCCCCAGGTGGACCACACCAGCCGGAACCGCACGGTGCCGTCAGCGCGGATCAGGCTCCGAGGGATCTGGTAGCCGAGGTACCCGGGTCCGCCTTCCATGTAGACGTCGACGTTGCGGACCTGACCGGTCGGGGTGACCACCTCGAGGTCGACATCGAAGTCGTGCCACCGGCCTCGGATCATCAGCATGGGTGCTGACCCCGGGACCCACGGACCGCTCGGCACCCGCACGACATGCGCCGTGCGCACCAGGGCGGTGACCGACGGGCCGCCGCTCGAACGGCGGTAGTGCAGGATGCCGTCGCGGATGCGGAGACGGCCGTGGCGCTGGGTCAGGGTGGCGGTGCGCGTGGCGTTCGCCAGGCGGGTCACGGTCGAGCGCTGGCCGACCCGGTAGCCGCGGGAGACCTTGAAGGGCTGGGACAGGGGGCCGTGGATCCACCCCGTCCCGTCGTTGTTCTCGATCAGGAGACGGGCGCGGTAGGTGCCCGCGGGTGCCGTGACGAAGCTGCTGTTCGCGGTCGGCTGGTACCTGCCGTCCCAGCGCAGGAGCGGTTCCCTCGCCGTGGTCCGGGCCCGGTGGACGACGACGCCGTCGGCGCCGACGACCTCGAAGTTGCGCGCCCCGTACTGCGCGATCGTGGCGTCCAACCGGTGCCGGAGGCCGACCGTGTGGGCGACGCCGGCGTAGAGGTCGTTCGGGTAGAGCACGGTGGCCGTCGCGCTGTACGACGTGAGCGCGGGCGCCGTGCTGACGTAGATGTCCGTCGCGTCCGACGCCGGCTCCTTCCCGGCCTTGGTGGCGGTCACCGTGTAGGTGTAGGTGCCCGCGGCCAGCGGTGCACCCGCCGTGGCCGAGCTGATCGGCACGTCGACCTTGCCGTAACGGGTCGCGCCGAGCAGGTCGTCGTCGAGGTCGCCCTGCGCGACCACCGTCGTGCCCCGGGTCAGCACCCAGTGCGCCGCGTCCGCGTCGGTGACGAGGCCGACGGTCGCCGTCTCCCAGAAGCCGTCGCCGTTCTCGTTGAGCAGCGGCTGGTCCCTGAGCACCGAGATCCACGTCGGCTCCAGGGCCGTGGCGGGTGCTGCGCCGAGGAGGGAGACCCCCACCGCCGCAGCGCAGAGCAGGGTCAGGACGCGCCGCATGAGTTCCCCCGATCCAGGCGCGGGCTCCCGCCGCGCCGACGCCGGATCCTATGTTGCCTGGACCTGCCTTGTCGACAGCAGGGTGGCGGCAAGCGCCGCGCTGGCCGGGTAGTCCACCTTGCTCACCGGCGTCCGGGGCACCTCGTCCACGAAGAGCACGGTCTTGGGCACCTTGTAGTTCGAGATCAGCGCGCGACAGTGCGCCCGCACCCCTTCCTCGTCCAGGGCGGAGCCGTCGCGGCGCTGGACGAGGGCGGTGACCTGCTGGCCCCAGCGCTCGTGCGGCGTACCGACCACGACCGCGTCGAACACCTCGTCGTGGCGCAGCAGCACCGCCTCGACCTCCTCGGGGTGCACCTTCTCGCCGCCGGTGTTGATGCACACCGAGCCGCGCCCGAGCACGGTGACGGAGCCGTCCTCCTCGCGGCGGGCGAAGTCGCCGGGGATCACCCAGCGCACGCCGTCGACGACCTTGAAGGTCGCGGCGGTCTTGGCCTCGTCCTTGTAGTAGCCCAGCGGCACCGGGCCGCTGCGCGCGAGCATGCCGTCGACGCCGGGCGGGCAGGGCCGCATCTCGGGGTCGAAGACCTCGACGTGGTCATCGACGGTGAAGCGGGGCGCGGCGGCGCCCGCCTCGGAGCCGTCGTCCACCCGCGAGCCCGCGGCCCCGGACTCCGAGGATCCGTAGGAGTCGAGGATGAAGCGACCGGGCAGGGCCCGCCGGATCTCCTCCCGTACGCCGTCCGAGAGCGGCGCCGCCCCGTTCGACACCGCCGCGAGGCTGCTCAGGTCCCACCGCTCCGGCTCGGCGAGGATCGCCTCGGCGACGGGCCGGCCCATGGCGTCGCCGAGGAAGGTCAGGGAGACCACCCGCGCCTGCTCGACGAGGTCGAGGATCGAGGCCGCGTCGAAGCTGGGCTCGGTGTAGAGCGCGACGGTGTGCCCGGCGACGTGGCCGTTGCCGAGGATCCACTGGCTGCCGCCGTGCATCATCGGGCCGCACGCCAGGAGCACCATCGGGGTCTCCAGGGCGACCGCCTCGCCGACGAGCTGCTCGACGGAGTCGAGCGGCGCGCCGTAGCGGGCGGCGTTGAGGGCGGCGCGGAGCAGGTCCTCGTTGCGCCAGACCACGCCCTTGGGGTTGCCGGTGGTGCCGCCGGTGTAGAGCACGTAGCGGTCGTCGGCGCTGCGGCCGTTGACGGGGCGCTCGGGGGACGCGGCGGCGAGCGCGGCGTCGTACTCCTCGCCGAGGACGACGAGCTGCCTCAGCGACGGTACGTCGAGCGCGCGGACGGCGTCGACGAACTCGGGGGCGATGACGGCGGCGACGCAGTCGGCGTTGTCGTAGAGGTAGGCGAGCTCGTCGTGGAGGTACTTGTAGTTGATGTTGATCGGCACGGCGCGGGCCTTGAGGCAGCCGTAGAGCGCGTCGACCCACTCGATCCGGTTGGTGGCGTGGACGGCGACGTGGTCGCCGGGCCGGATGCCGAGACCGGTGAGGTGGTTGGCCAGCCGGGTGGCCCGGTCGTCGACCTCGGCGAAGGTCCAGCTGCGCTCGCGGGTGAAGACGGCGACGCGGTCCGGCAGGGCGTCGGCCATCGCCTCGAGCACGTCGGCGAGGTTGAGCGGGCGCTGCGCGGTCTCTGTGGTGAGGGTCACAGCACACAGACTGCCAAATTAGAACCTGTTCTCGCTACAGAATGGAGGAGTGACCGACCACCACTACGCCCTCGACCTCGTCTGGCAGGGCAACCGCGGCAGCGGTACGACGGGCTACCGCGACTACGGCCGCGACGTCCTGCTCACCGCGCCGGGCAAGCCCGAGCTCGCCGGCTCCGCGGACCCGACCTTCCGCGGCGACGCCGCGCGCTGGAACCCCGAGGAGCTGCTGCTCGCCGCGCTCGCGCAGTGCCACCTGCTGTCGTACCTGCACAGTGCCGTCACCCACGGCATCGTCGTCACGGCGTACGACGACAGCCCGGTCGGCACCATGGCGCAGGCCGGCCAGGGCGGCCACTTCACCGAGGTGGTGCTGCGGCCGCGGGTGACGATCACCGACCCGGCCCAGGTGGAGCTGGCCCGGGAGATCCACCGCGAGGCGAGCGAGAACTGCTTCATCGCGGCGTCGGTGAACTTCCCGGTGCGGCACGAGCCGGTGATCGAGGTCGCGCCGGCCTGACACCGACCCGCCACCGCGGCGCCACCGTCCGTTCAGGGGGCTCTGGTTCAAAGCAGCCATGAGCCGCACCCGCAGGACCCTCGTCGCCGCCGGCCTCGCCCTCGCCGGCCTGGGGGTCACGACCGGCGGCGGGCGGGAGCTGCTGCGCCGGCAGGCCGCGATCGCCCGGGCCCGGATCGGCAAGCCGCTGGGGGAGGAGGCGATCCCGGCGGACAAGACGTGGAAGAGGAAGTCGTACGCCGGCGTACCGCTGGACCTGCTCGTGCTCGGCGACTCCATCGCGGCCGGCCTGGGTGCGGAGCGTCCCAAGGACACCCTCGGCGCCCGGATCGCCCGCGGCCTGGCGGGAGAGCTGCACCGGCCGGTGCGGCTGCGGACGGCCGCGGTCGTCGGCTCGGAGACCTCGGCGCTGGCGGGGCAGCTGGACGGGCTGCCGCCGGGCTACCGCGCGGACGTCGCGGTGATCGTGGTCGGTGGGAACGACGTGACGCACCGGATCCCGGTGGCGACCTCGGCGGCGCAGCTCGAGGAGGCGGTGCTGCGTCTGCGTGCGCAGGGGACCGAGGTCGTGGTCGGCACCTGCCCGGACCTGGGTGCGCTGCGGCCGGTGCCGCAGCCGCTGCGCTCGCTGGGCTCGCGGATGTCGCGCCAGCTCGCCGGGGCGCAGGCGGAGGTGGCGGTGCGCAACGGCGCCCACGCGGTGTCGCTGGCCCGCGTGGTCGGCCCGTTCTTCATCACCAACCCGGACGAGATGTTCAGCCTGGACCGCTTCCACCCCAGCGCGCTGGGCTACAAGCGCACCGCCAAGGCGCTGCTGCCCTCGGTCCTCCTGGCGCTGGGTCACGCGCAGGACGTGCCCTTCGGCCACCACGCGCCGACCCTCACCTGAGCCTGGCTAGCCTCGCGGTCGTGACCACCGTGCTGCTCGCGACCTTCGACCTCATGCCCGACGGCGAGCCCGGTGGGGACCTGCTCGTCGACGCCTTCGCCCGGTACGACGTGGACGCCCGCTGGGCGCGCTGGGACGACCCGGCGGTGGACTGGGCGGCGGCGGACCTGGTCGCGGTGCGCTCGACGTGGGACTACCACCGGCGGCTGCCGGAGTTCCTCGCGTGGGCGCACCGGGTGGAGCAGGGCACCGCCCTGCTCAACGGCGCCGCGGTGTTCGCCTGGAACTCCGACAAGTCCTACCTCGCCGAGCTCGCCGACGTCGTGCCGATGGTCCCGACCGCGCTCCTCGACGACACCGACCTCGCGGGAGGCCTCACCGCGGGCCTGGAGCGCTGGGGCAGCGTGGTGATCAAGCCGCGCACGGGTGCGGGCGGGGCGGGCCTGGTGGTGGCGGAGTCCTTCGCCGATCCGCGGCTGGAGGGCCTGGTGCGCGGTCCGTGGGTGGTCCAGCCCGTCGTGGAGTCCGTGCGCACCGTGGGGGAGTCGTCGGTGTTCGTCCTCGGCGGTGCCGCCGTCGCGCAGGTCGACAAGCTGCCGGCCGCCGGCGAGGTGCGGGTCCACGAGCTGCACGGCGGCAGCAGCCGCCCGGTCCCGCTCGACCCGGTCCGGGCGGGCGTGGCGGTCGAGGCGGTGCGGGCGGTGCAGCGGCGTACCGGCGCGGACCTCGCCTACGCCCGGGTCGACCTGATGGTGTGGCGGGACGCGTGGGTGGTCAGCGAGCTGGAGCTGATCGAGCCGGGGCTGTACCTCGACGTGGCGCCGGAGAACGCCGAGCGCTTCGCCGGGGCCGTCGTACGACGGCTGGGCGATGCCCGGGAAGGCTGATCGAGGCTGCCCCTCTCCTTGCACTCGCCATGGTCGAGTGCTAAACATGATGCTGGCACTCTCGCCTTGAGAGTGATAACGGACATCGCGAAGGAATCGCAGGAGTTATGTCGAAGCTGATTGCTTTCAACGAGGAGGCCCGGCGTGGCCTCGAGCGGGGCATGAACACGCTCGCCGACGCCGTCAAGGTCACCCTTGGCCCGAAGGGTCGCAACGTCGTCCTGGAGAAGAAGTGGGGCGCCCCCACGATCACCAACGACGGTGTCTCCATCGCCAAGGAGATCGAGCTCGAGGACCCCTACGAGAAGATCGGCGCCGAGCTGGTCAAGGAGGTCGCCAAGAAGACCGACGACGTCGCCGGTGACGGCACGACGACGGCGACCGTCCTCGCCCAGGCGCTCGTCAAGGAGGGCCTGCGCAACGTGGCCGCCGGCGCGAACCCGATGGGTCTCAAGCGCGGCATCGAGGCGGCCGTGAGCGCCGTCTCCGAGCAGCTCCTCGGCCTGGCCAAGGACGTCGAGACCCGCGAGCAGATCGCCGCCACCGCCACCATCTCCGCCGGTGGCGACGCCACCGTCGGTGACGCCATCGCCGAGGCGATGGACAAGGTCGGCAAGGAGGGCGTCATCACGGTCGAGGAGTCGAACACGTTCGGCATCGACCTGGAGCTCACCGAGGGCATGCGGTTCGACAAGGGCTACATCTCGGCCTACTTCGTCACCGACCCCGAGCGCATGGAGACCGTCCTCGAGGACGCCTACGTGCTGATCGCCAACTCCAAGATCAGCAACGTCAAGGACCTGCTCCCGCTGCTGGAGAAGGTCATGCAGTCGGGCAAGCCGCTCGTCATCCTCGCCGAGGACGTCGACGGCGAGGCGCTGTCGACCCTGGTCGTCAACAAGATCCGCGGCACCTTCAAGTCCGTCGCCGTCAAGGCGCCGGGCTTCGGCGACCGCCGCAAGGCCATGCTGCAGGACATCGCGATCCTGACCGGCGGCCAGGTCATCTCCGAGGAGGTCGGCCTCAAGCTGGAGTCGGCCGGCATCGAGCTGCTCGGCCAGGCCCGCAAGGTCGTCATCACCAAGGACGAGACCACCATCGTCGAGGGTGCCGGCGACCAGGCCCAGATCGAGGGCCGGGTGAACCAGATCCGTGCCGAGATCGAGAACAGCGACTCCGACTACGACCGCGAGAAGCTCCAGGAGCGCCTCGCGAAGCTGGCCGGCGGCGTGGCCGTCATCAAGGTCGGCGCGGCCACCGAGGTCGAGCTCAAGGAGCGCAAGCACCGCATCGAGGACGCCGTCCGCAACGCGAAGGCGGCCGTCGAGGAGGGCATCCTCCCCGGTGGTGGCGTCGCGCTCGTCCAGGCCGGTGCCACGGCCTTCGACAAGCTCGAGCTCGAGGGCGACGAGGCCACCGGTGCCAACATCGTCAAGGTCGCGCTCTCCGCGCCGCTGAAGCAGATCGCCATCAACGCCGGCCTCGAGGGCGGCGTCGTGGCGGAGAAGGTCGCCAACCTCCCCGCCGGCCAGGGCCTCAACGCCGCGACCGGTGAGTACGTCGACCTGCTGGCCAACGGCATCATCGACCCGGCCAAGGTCACCCGCTCGGCGCTGCAGAACGCCGCGTCGATCGCCGCGCTGTTCCTCACCACCGAGGCCGTCGTGGCCGACAAGCCGGAGAAGGCCGCCCCCGCGGGCGACCCGACCGGTGGCATGGGCGGCATGGACTTCTGATCCGTCTGCTCCACCAAGCACAGCCCACAGGGCCCTCGCGCACCGCGCGGGGGCCCTGTGGCATGTTCGGACCGTGACCGTCACCGGACTCCTCCTCGCCGCCGGCGCCGGCTCCCGGATGGGGATGCCCAAGGCGCTGGTCCACGACGAGCACGGCTCCTGGCTGGTCCGCGCGGTGCGGGTGCTGCGCGAGGGCGGCTGTCCGCGGGTGGTCGTCGTCCTCGGCGCCGGGGCGGACGAGGCGGAGCCGCTGGTCGCCGGACTCTCCGGCGTGAGCGTCGTGCGCAGCGCGGACTGGGCGAGCGGGATGGGCGCCTCCCTGGCCACCGGCCTGGCGGCGACCGACGGCGACGCGGCGCTGGTCCACCTCGTCGACCTGCCGGACGTCACCTCGGCGGTCGTGGCCCGGGTCCTCGCGACCGGGCCGACGCGCGGCACGCTCGCCCGGGCGTCGTACGACGGGCGACCGGGGCATCCCGTGCTGCTCGGCCGCGACCACTGGCCCGGGGTGGCGGCCGCCGCGACGGGGGACCGGGGTGCACGCGACTACCTCGCCCGCCACGACACCTCCCTGCTCGAGTGCGGCGACCTGGCGAGCGGCCACGACGTCGACTCCCGCTGATTCGGCAAGTGTTGCCAACCTCGGACCAACGCGGTGCCCCTAGCCTGGAGGGCATGGACACCCGCGTCGCCGACCTCGCGCGCCGGCTGGGCGAGACCGGGTACCTCTGCGACGACGACCTCGCCACCGTCCTCTTCCTCTCCCTGGAGATGGGCCGCCCGCTGCTGCTCGAGGGCGAGCCCGGCACCGGCAAGACCGCCTTGGCGGAAGCGGTCTCGGTGGCGCTGGAGCGGCCGCTCATCCGGCTGCAGTGCTACGAGGGGATCGATGCCACCCAGGCGCTCTACGACTGGGACTTCCCCCGCCAGATCCTGCACCTGCGCGCGTTGGAGGCACTGTCGGGTGGGGCCGGCGGCGAGCGCGGCGACCTGGTCGAGGCCGAGAAGAGCCTGTACGACGAGCGCTTCCTGCTCGCCCGGCCGGTGCTCGCCGCCCTCCAGCAGTCCCCGGTGGTGCTGCTGATCGACGAGGTGGACCGCGCGGACGACGAGTTCGAGGCGTTCCTGCTGGAGGTCCTCTCGACCTTCCAGGTGACCATCCCGGAGCTGGGCACGATCCAGGCGAGCACCCCGCCCACGGTGGTGCTCACGTCCAACCGCACCCGGGAGCTGCACGACGCGCTCAAGCGACGCTGCCTCTACCACTGGATCGACCACCCGGGCCTGGACCGCGAGGTCGCCGTGGTCCGCTCCCGCGCGCCGGAGGTCAGCGAGGCGCTGGCCCGCCAGGTCGTGGGTGTGGTCCAGCAGCTGCGCGCCGGCAACGACCTGCTGAAGCCACCGGGTGTGGCGGAGACCCTGGACTGGGCGCGCGCGCTGCAGCACCTGGGCACCGTCGAGCTCGACGTGGAGACGGCGGCGCGGACGTTGGGAGCGCTGGTGAAGTACCGCGACGACGCCGAGCGGGTGCGCGCCGCCCTCGACCGGATGCTCGCCCGATGACCACTCTGCACCAGCCCGACGAGATCCTGCTCGGCTTCGCCGCCGCGCTGCGGGCCGCGGGGGTCGCGGTCACCCCGGACCGGGCGCAGGCCTACCTCGACGCGGTCGCCCTCGTCGGCCTCGCCGACCGGGCCGCCACCCGGTGCGCGGGCCGGGCCACCCTGTGCGCGACCCGCGACGACCTGGAGCGCCACGACCGGGTCTTCGAGGCGTGGTTCAGCCGCGACCTGGTCGCGCCCACCTCCCGGCAGCGGGTCGAGCAGCCGCGGCCCACGGCCAGCCTGCTGCCCGACGACCAGGGCGGGGCGGCGGGAGCCGCCGACGAGGACCCCGTCCGGGCGGCCGCCAGCGCCGCGGAGGTGCTGCGGCACCGCGACGTCGCCTCGCTCGACCCGGCCGAGCGGGCCCGGCTGGCGGGGATGTTCGCCGGACTGCCGGTCCGGCTGCCCCGGCGGAGCGTCGCGCGTCGTACCCCGCACCGGCGCGGCGACGTCGACGCCTCCCGCACCCTGCGCGCCAGCCTGCGCCGGATGGGCGAACCGGCTCGGATCCACCGCCGCCGGCGCACCACCCGCAGCCGCCGCGTGGTGCTGCTGGTGGACGTGTCCGGCTCGATGAGCGGGTACGCCGACGCGCTGCTCCGGCTCGCGCACCGGCTCACCGCCGCCGGCGGCGACGTGGAGACGTTCACCCTCGGCACCCGGCTGACCCGGGTCACTCGGCCGCTGCGGCTGCGTGACCCGGAGCGCGCGATCGCCGCTGCCGGCGACGCGGTGCCGGACTGGTCGGGTGGGACCCGCCTCGGCGAGACGTTGCAGGCGTTCCTCGACCGCCACGGCCAGCGCGGGATGGCCCGGGGCGCGGTCGTCGTCGTGCTGAGCGACGGCTGGGAGCGCGGCGACACCGCGTTGCTCGGCGAGCAGGTCGCCCGCCTGCGCCGGCTCGCGCACCGGGTCGTCTGGGTCAACCCGCACCGCGGCAAGGACGGCTACGCCCCCGTCCAGCAGGGGATCGTGGCGGTGCTGCCGCACGTCGACGCCTTCCTCGCCGGGCACTCGCTGGCGACCTTCGCCGCGCTGGTGGAGGTGCTCGCCGATGCGTGAGGTGCTGCCCCAGCTGCTCGCCTGGTGGGAGGCCGGCGAGAGCGTCGGCATGGGCACCGTCGTCGCCACCTTCCGCTCCGCGCCCCGCCCGCCGGGTGCGTCGATGCTCGTCGGCCCCGACGCCTCCGCGGTCGGCTCCGTCTCCGGCGGCTGCGTCGAGGGTGCGGTCTACGACCTCGCCCAGTCCGTCGTGGCGAGCGGCGCGCCCGTCCTGGAGCGCTACGGCGTCTCCGACGACGACGCGTTCGCCGTCGGCCTGACCTGCGGCGGCATCCTCGACGTGTACGTCGAGCACGTCAGCAAGCAGACCTTCCCCGAGCTCGGCGAGGTCGCCGCCGACGTGGAGGCGGGTCGCCCGGTCGCGGTCGCCACCGTCGTGGAGCACCCCGACGCCTCGTTCGTCGGCCGGCGGGTCGTGATCCGCCCCGACCTCCCGACCGCGGCCACCCTCGGCAGCCCGCGCATCGACGACGCCGTGCGCGACGACGCCCTCGGCCTGCTCGCCGCCGGGCACAACGGCACCCTGTCCTACGGCCCCGACGGGGAGCGTCGCGGCGAGGGGATGCGGGTGTTCGTGTGGGCCTTCGCGCCGGCCGCACGCCTGCTCGTCTTCGGCGCGATCGACTTCGCGGCCGCCGTCGCCCGGGTCGGCGGCTTCCTCGGCTACCGGGTCACGGTCTGCGACGCCCGCCCGGTCTTCGCCACCGCCAGCCGGTTCCCCGGGGCCGACGAGGTCGTCGTCGACTGGCCGCACCGCTACCTGCGCGCGGAGGCGGAGGCGGGCCGGGTGGACCGCCGCACCGTGATCACCGTGCTCACCCACGACCCGAAGTTCGACGTACCGCTGCTCGAGGTGGCGCTGCGCCTGCCGGAGGTCGGCTACGTCGGGGCGATGGGCTCGCGTCGTACCCACGACGACCGGATCGCCCGCCTGCGCGAGGCCGGCCTCACCGACGCCGAGCTGGACCGCCTGCGCAGCCCGATCGGTCTCGACCTCGGCGCCCGCACGCCCGAGGAGACCGCCATCAGCATCGCCGCCGAGATCGTCGCGGGACGGTGGGGCGGCTCCGGCGAGCCTCTCGCCGTCCGGGAGGGTCGCATCCACGGGTGATGGCCGTCACACCCGCGGAGTAGGGTGCGGTCATGGGTGAGCTCGCCGAGCGGCGTCGGGCCGCGTTGTCCGCGTGGACGACCTTCGTGGAGGAGGGCGACCGCGTCTCCTCGCTCGTGCGACCCGAGATCCTCGACAGCTGGACCCGCTCCGCCTCCGTGCAGCGTGACGTGCGGGAGGCGCCGCTGGCCGACGAGTCGGAGACGCGGTCGTACTGGCAGGGCTCGCCCCTCCAGGTCGCCGTCGAGCGGGTCGAGGAGGAGCTGCGTCGTACCGCCGAGGACGGGGATCTCGTCCTCGCCGTCACCGACCCCGACACCCGCGTGCTGTGGACGTACGGCGGCCGGGTGATGCGCCGCAAGGCCGAGAACGTGAACTTCGTGCCCGGCGGGCGCTGGGACGACCGCTCGGTCGGCACCAACGCGCTCGACCTCGCCAACCGTCTCGACCGCCCCTCGATGGTGTTCAGCGCCGAGCACTACGCCCCGATCGTGCACAACTGGGTGTGCTGGGCCGCCCCGCTGCACGACCCCGTCAGCGGGGCCAAGCTCGGTGTCCTCGACATCTCCACCAGCTGGGACCGCACCCACCCGATCGGCCTCGCCACCGCCCGCGTGCTGGCCCGGCTCGTCGAGCAGGCGCTGCCGCGCACCGCCGAGCACGCCCGGCCGGTCGCCGACGACCTGGTCGAGCCCGGTCTCGTGCTCAGCCTCCTCGGCACCGCCGAGGCCCGGGTGGATGGCCAGCGGCTGCTGCTCAACCGCCGCCAGACCGAGATCCTCGCCCTCCTCGCGCTGCACCCCGACGGCCTCTCCCTCGACCAGCTCCACGCGCTGCTCTACGGCGACCATGCCGTCACCTTCTCCACCCTCAAGGCCGAGGTCTCCCACCTGCGTCACGCCCTCGCCGGGCAGCTCGCCTCCCGGCCCTACCGCCTCCTGATGCCGATCGCCACCGACGTCGACCACGTCGTCGGCCTGCTGCGCCGCGGCGAGGTCGCCGCCGCCGTGGACGCCTACGGCGGCGACCTGCTGCCCGGCACCGAGAGCCCGGCACTCGTCGAGATGGGGGAGTACGTCGCCGTCGCCGTCCGCGAGGCCCTGCTCGCCGACCCCCAGCCCGACGCGGTGCTGCGCTACGTCGAGCTCGCGCCCTACGACACGGCCGTCGTCGAGGCGTGCCTGCGGCGGATCGAGCAGGAGGGGCGGGTGGGGCACCCCGCCGTACCGCTGCTCAAGGCGCGGCTGGCCGTCGCCGACGACTGACCGGGCGGGCGGGCGTCCGGACGCCTGGCGGTGACACGAACGGCAGGTTCCCGCGCCCGCGATCCCGCCGGCGGTGTCATTCCTGGTCCAGCCGGAACCCCGGGTGGCTGTCGTCCAGGAGCCACCCCTCGGTGATGTGCATCCTCGTCAGGCGCTCGAGCAGGGTCCACGACGCCGGACCGGTGTCGTACTCCAGGTCGAGGCCCTTCTCCTCGGGAAGGCGAGGCGTCTTCTCGTAGTCCTGGTCCAGGAACGGGTCGAAGCTGCGCACGACCTTGCCCCGGCGCGCGACCAGGACATGGTCGTCCCCGTTCACCGTGTTGCCGTACGTCGCCGCGAGACCCTTGATGCGGCTCAGCGCCGTGACGTCCTCGTCGGAGATGAGCGCCCAGGTGAAGAGCACGACGCCGTCGCCGTGGTCGGCCACGACGACCCGTTCGAAGTCGTAGGGGTCGGGTGCGCCCCGCAGGGGCTTCAGCACGCGGATCGCCTGCTCGGCCGTGATGCCCGGCACGAGGACCACCTGGTAGCCGGAGGAGAACGCGCCGTCGCCGGCCGCCCAGGCATAGGGGCGGTCGGGGTCCTTGGGCTCGCCGCCCGGACGGGTGAAGGGGAGCCGGGCGTTGAGCGCGGCGAGGGTGGACGCGTCGACCTGCCAGCCGGCGGAGGTGGACTGGACGTAGTCCGGTCGGCCGGAGCTCACCAGGACGGAGACGGATGCCGTTCCCCGGCACGGCTCGATCGGCTCGAAGTAGTGCTCCTCGCCGCGGCGGTCCGTGATGAAGAGCGACACCTCGATGGTCCGCGTCCTGCCGGGGCGGATCGAGGTGCTCTCGCCGACGGCGTAGCCGGAGGTGGTCGACCCGGAGCACTCGAGGCCCAGGATCGGCAGGCCGAGGGCCTTGTCGCCCCGGTTCTCCACCCGCATCGTCGCCGTCAGCCACGGGCCGTTCTTGTCGCCGCCGACCCCCTTGGCCCGCACGGTCACGCGGAGCCCGCCCACGTCGATCGACTCCCCGAGGGCACGGAGACGGCCGCCGGACGCACCCGCCGACGGCGCTCCGGACGGGCCGTCGGACGCGCCGCCGGACGCGCCGCCGGACCCGGTGTCGTCGTACGCCGTCGGGGTGGTCGGGTCGTTGGTCCCGCAGCCGGCCAGCGTCGTCCCCGCGAGCGGCAGCGCGGCGAGCGCGAGCACCGGGATCCACCGAGACGTCATGGGCGCAGACGCTAGCCGCGATGACGCCGCGCCGGGCGACAACCACCGACCAACCTTCCCTGCCTAGCGTGAGCCACGTCACAGCCACCTCGTCCCAGGGAGTGTCATGGCCCGGATCAACCTCACCGTCGACGGCCAGCGGGTCAGCGACGACGTCGAACCCCGGATGCTGCTGGTGCAGTACCTCCGCGAGAAGCTCGGCAAGACCGGCACGGTCGTCGGCTGCGACACCAGCAGCTGCGGCGCCTGCACGGTCCACCTCGGTGGTCGCAGCGTGAAGTCCTGCAACGTGCTGGCCGTCCAGGCCGACGGGCAGGAGGTCACCACGATCGAGGGGCTGGCCCGGGAGGACGGCGCGCTGCATCCGGTGCAGGAGGCGTTCCGGGAGTGTCACGGCCTGCAGTGCGGGTTCTGCACCCCGGGGATGATCATGCAGACCGTCGACCTGCTCGCCGAGAACCCGAGCCCCTCGGAGGAGGCCATCCGGCTCGGCCTGGAGGGCAACCTGTGCCGGTGCACCGGCTACCACAACATCGTCCGGGCCGTGCAGCACGCCGCCGGTACGACGGAGGGGGCGCCGGCATGACCGCGACCCAGGAGCCGACGACCGCCACCGCCGAGATCGGGCGGGACCGGCGGCGCAAGGAGGACCAGCGGCTGATCACCGGGCGGACCCGGTGGACCGACAACATCACGCTGCCGGGGATGCTGCACCTGGCGATGGTGCGCAGCCCGTTCCCGCACGCCCGGATCACCGGCATCGACACGAGCGAGGCGAGGAACGCGCCGAACGTGGTCGCGGTGCTCACCGGTGCCGACCTCGGCGAGGGCCAGGGTGCGTGCATCAACGCGTGGCCGGTCGTGGAGGACCAGGTCACCCCGGCGCACCTGCCGATGCCGACCGAGCGGGTCGCCTTCGCGGGCGAGACGGTCGCGGTGGTGGTGGCGCGCAGTGCGGCGGAGGCGCGTGACGCCGCCGAGCTGGTCGAGGTGGACTACGAGGAGCTGCCCGCGGCCCTCGACCTCAAGCAGGCCGCGGAGGACCAGGTGCTCGCCCACCCCGACCTCGGCACCAACGTCAGCGCGGTGTGGCGCTTCGACTCCGCGGAGGCCGGCACCGGCGGGGACGTCGAGGCGGCCATCGCGCAGGCGCGCACCGACGGCATCGTGATCGAGCGGGAGTTCCGCCAGCAGCGGCTGATCCCGGCGTTCATGGAGCCGCGCAGCGTGGTCGTCGACCCGACCGGGGAGCAGATCACGATGTGGTCGGCGACCCAGGTGCCGCACATCCTGCGCTTCGCGCTGGCGGCCACGACCGGCGTACCCGAGTCGAAGATCCGGGTGATCGCCCCTGACGTGGGCGGTGGCTTCGGCGGCAAGCTCCAGCAGACGCCGGAGGAGATGATCGCCTTCGCGGTCGCCCGCCGGCTGGGCAAGCCGGTGAAGTTCACCGAGACCCGCAGCGAGTCCCTGCTGACCGCGCACCACGGCCGCGACCAGTGGCAGCGGCTCACCCTGGCCGCCACCAAGGACGGCACGGTGACCGGTCTCAAGGTCGACCTGCTGGCCGACCTCGGGGCGTACGTCGCGATCGTCGGCGGCGGCGTCCCGGTGCTCGGGGCGTTCATGTTCAACGCGATCTACAAGTTCCCGGCGTACCAGTTCCAGACGACCAACGTCCTCACCAACAAGACCTGGACCGACGCCTACCGCGGCGCCGGGCGCCCGGAGGCGACCTTCGCGATCGAGCGGTTGATGGACGAGCTCGCCGTCGAGGTGGGCGTGGACCCGCTGGCGATCCGGGAGAGGAACTGGATCACCCACGAGGAGTTCCCCTTCACCACGGTGGCCGGGCTGGAGTACGACTCCGGCAACTACGAGGCCGCCACGGCACGGGCCAAGGAGATGTTCGGGTACGACGCGCTGCGGGCCGAGCAGGCCGAGCGCCGCGCCCGCGGCGACAAGGTCCAGCTCGGGTTGGGCGTGTCGACGTTCACCGAGATGTGCGGGCTCGCGCCGAGCCGCGTCCTGGGGTCCCTCAACTACGGCGCCGGCGGTTGGGAGCACGCCGAGATCCGGATGCTGGCGACCGGCAAGGTCGAGGTGGTGACCGGGGCGTCCGCCCACGGGCAGGGGCACGAGACGGCGTTCAGCCAGATCGTGGCCGACCGGCTCGGCGTACCGTTCGAGGACGTCGAGGTCCTGCACGGCGACACGCAGATCTCCCACAAGGGCCTGGACACCTACGGGTCCCGCAGTCTGGTCGTCGGCGGGGAGGCCCTGGTGCGGGCCGTCGACAAGGTCATCGAGAAGGCCAAGCCGATCGCGGCGCACCTGCTCGAGGCCTCCGCCGACGACCTCGAGTTCTCCGGCGGACGGTTCGCCGTCAAGGGGACCGACCAGGGAATGGCGATCACCGAGATCGCGACCGCGGTGTTCGCCGCGCACAACCTGCCCGACGGGGTGGAGCCCTCGCTGGACTCCGAGGCCACCTTCGACCCGGTGAACTTCAACTACCCCCACGGCACGCACCTGTGCGCCGTCGAGGTGGACACCGAGACCGGCCAGGTGACGCTGCGCAAGTACGTCTGCTGCGACGACATCGGCGTCGTCATCAACCCGCTCATCGTCGCCGGCCAAGTGCACGGCGGGTTGGTGCAGGGCATCGCGCAGGCGCTGTGGGAGGAGGCGGTGTACGACGAGAACGGCACCCTGGTGACGGGATCCTTCGTGGACTACCTCCTGCCGACGGCCGCGGACACGATCAGCTTCGAGATCGACCACACGACCTCGCCCGCGACCACCAACTCGCTCGGCACCAAGGGCGTCGGCGAGGCCGGCACCATCGCCTCCACCCCCGCGGTCGTGAACGCCGTCGTCGACGCGGTGCGCCACCTCGGCGTCTCCGACATCACGATGCCCTGCACGCCCGAGCGGGTCTGGCGCGCGATCAACGAGGGCACCTCCGGGGGCAGCACCACGGAGGCCGCCATGCCCCACTTCGACGAGACGGAAGGAGGGGACCGGTGATCCCCGCAGCCTTCGAGTACGTCGCCCCGGCCTCGGTCGAGGAGGCCCTGGCCGCGCTGGCCGAGCACGGCGACGACGCCAAGATCATCGCCGGCGGGCAGAGCCTTCTCCCGGTGCTCCGGATGCGGCTCAACGCCCCCGAGTGGGTGATCGACCTGGGCCGGATCGAACGGCTGCGGGGAGTCCGCGACGACGGGGACCACCTGGTGATCGGCGCGATGACCACCCACCACGACGTCGGCCAGGACCCGCTCGTGCACGAGCACGCGCTGGTGGTCAGCAAGGCGATCACTCACCTCGCCGACGCCCAGGTCCGGCACCGCGGCACCTTCGGAGGTGCGCTCGCGCACGCCGACCCGGCCGGTGACCTGGGGGCGCCGGTGCGGGCGCTCGGCGCGACCTTCGTCGTCCAGGGCCCGGGCGGCACCCGCGAGGTCGCGGCGGACGACTTCTTCGTCGACCTCTTCGAGACGGCCATCTCCGACGACGAGATCCTGGTGGAGGTGCGGGTGCCCAAGCACGACGGCTGGGGGGCGTCGTACGAGAAGTTCGTCCGGATCGCCCACCAGTGGCCGATCGTCGCGGTGGCCGCGACGGTGCGGATGGACGGCGACACCATCGCCGAGGCGCGCATCGGGCTGACGAACATGGGCTCCACCCCGCTGCGCGCCCGCTCCGTCGAGGAGGCGCTCGTCGGCCGGCCCGCGACCGAGGAGGCGGTCGCCGGCGCCGCCGCGCTCGTCTCCGACGGCACGAACCCGCCCAGCGACCTCAACGGCGACGCCGACTACCGCCGCCACCTCGCCACGGTGCTGACCCGCCGCGCCGTGCTGGCGGCGGCGGAGCGGAGCTGAGCCCGTGGACCTGACCCACGCCTTCACCGTCCCCCTCGGCGTCGAGGCGACCTGGGCGCACTTCCAGGACATCGGCGCGCTCGCCGAGTGCTTCCCGGGCGCCCAGGTCACCGCCGTCGGCGAGGACGCCGAGGGCCTCCCCACCTTCGAGGGGACCTGCAAGGTCAAGCTCGGACCGATCGCCCTCGTGTACGCCGGCGCCGGCTCCTTCGTCGAGAGCGACCCCGCCGTCCACCGCTTCGTCGTGGACGCCAAGGGCCGCGACAAGCGCGGCAACGGCACGGCCGGCGCGAAGGTCACCGTCACCATGGCGGCGGGCGACGCCGGCAGCACCCGGGTCGAGGTGGTCACCGACCTCGCCATCACCGGCAAGCCCGCGCAGTTCGGGCGCGGGGTGATGCAGGACGTCTCGGACAAGCTGCTCGGCCAGTTCGTCGCCTGCCTGGAGCAGCGGCTCGCCGACGAGACCCCGCCTGCTCCGGAGCCTGCCGCCGCGACCGAGACCGCCCCGCCGTCACCGCCTCCGCGTGCCGAGCCGGCGGGCGGCGACGACGCCCTCGACCTCGGCTCCGCGGTGCTGCCGGTGCTGCTGAAGAGCTACGGCAAGCAGGTCGCCCTGGTGGTGGGCGGACTGCTCGTGCTCCGCCTCCTGCGGCGCCGGCGCCGCCGCTAGGTCACCACGTCTCGGGCCGCGTGTAGTCCTCGTCGCCGTAGAGGTCCTGCTCCTCGCCGCGCTGGTCGGCGCCCCGCTCGTTGTTGCGCTGCAGCCGCTCCTGGCGCGGGTCGCTGTCGCCCTCGTCGGGCTGGTCGCCGGGCTGCGGCGGGGGCGGCTGCTGGGGCGAGGGCTGCTGCTGTTGCTGCTGCTCGGACTGCTCGATCTTGTCCGCCAGCCGCTCCTCGACCCCGGCGGCGTCCTCACGCTGGTCCTCGCCGCGCCCGGCGTCGGTGGGGCAGTCGCCCTCCTCGAGCACGTCGATGCCGGCCTGCCACGACGCGACGGCTCCGTCGTGGTCCTGGCCGGCCTCACGGCGGTCGCCGACGGCCTCGTGGGCGAGCGCGAGGTTGATCCGGACGGTGCACTCCTCCCTGCGGGGCACGACGTCGAGCGCGTCCTCGTAGGCCGCGATCGCCTTGTCGAAGGCACCCTCGGCGTGGTGGGCGGTGCCCTCGTCGAAGGGCGCGACCCACTGCTGGAACCAGTTCAGGTCCCGGGTGTCGAAGAACTCCGCGGCCGCACCGTCGTAGTCCCCGCGCTCGAAGGCGTCGCGCCCCGCGGCGTTGTGCTGCAGCATCAGCACGACCTTGACGGTGTAGGCCAGCACCAGCAGGGCGGGCAGCAGGCCGGCGACGAACAGCGCACGGCGCAGCCGGGCCCGGGGGTGGGGGCGGTGCACGCGGCGGTTCACCGGTCGGCCCTCTTCGCCGGGCGGGCGAGCAGCGCGTCCTGGGAGCGCCACACCGCGCGCCAGCCGTCGCGCAGCTCCAGCAGCAGGAGGCCGAGCAGCAGCAGGCCGAACACCCAGGTCAGGTCGTGCGCGGCGGGCGGGCCGTCGCCGCGCTCGCCCTCGACGTACGACGCGCGGAAGGAGTCCACGACCTCGTCGAGGCCGCCCGAGCCGGTGCGGTGCACGTACTCCACGTCGAGCTCGCCGGCGATGTCGCGCAGGCGGTCGAGGTCGGCGTGCGAGACGGCGTCCTCGCCGGTCTCGGGGTCCTCGACGTAGCCCGCCTCCAGCGACAGGTCGTCCGCGGCGGGCATGGGGGCGCCGTCCGTGGTGCCGTAGCCGAGCACCGCCCCGCCGACGACGAGCTCGGCGACGTCGCCGAAGGAGGCCTCGGACCCGGCGGAGGTGGTGTCCTCGCCGTCGCCGACGTAGACGACGACCCGGCGGCGCTCGGGACGCTGCTCCTCGGCGCGCTCCAGCACCTCGACCACCTCGTCGACCGGTCGGTCGGCGCGGGAGCCGTCGCCCTCCCGGGGGCGTTCGAGGTCCAGGGTCTGCACGGCGGAGTCGAAGGCTGCCACGTCGGTGGTGAACGGCAGCATCAGCCGCGCCCGCGCACCGAAGCCGAGCATCGCGAAGCGCGCCCCCGGGAGGTCCTCGGCCAACGCCTCGAGGTCGGCGCGCACCCCCTCGATCCGCGGCTTGCGACCGGCGAAGTCCAGGGCCGCCATCGAGCGGGTGCGGTCGACGACGACGAGCACGTCGACGTCGTTGAGCCGGGTCGCCACGTCGGCCTCGCCGACGCCGGGACGCAGCAGCACGGCGACGAAGGCGAGCGCGATCGCCACCCGTCGTACGACGACCAGGGTGCTCGCCCGGGTCACGACCGCTCCTCCCGTCCGCGCACCGCCAGCAGTCCCTGCACGAGCCAGACGGCGACCAGGCCGCCCACGCCGACGCCGGCGAGGACGGTGCCCAGGTGCGGGCGGTCGAAGACCTGCACGACCGGGGGCCGCTCGATCTCCTTGGCCTCCAGCGCGCCGATCGCGTCGACCACCTTGCCGGCGCTGCCGTCGGTGCCGAGCACCGCGAACGTGCCGCCGGTGCTGGTGACGGCGTCCTGGAACTCCCGCGCCGCGCTCGGCCGGTCCGCGGTCGCGGGCGCGGCGATGCCGTGGACGACGACCTTCTCGTCGGTGGCGAGCGCTGCGGCGTCGGGCAGGTCGTAGATCCCCTTGCCGATCGGCTCGTTGTCGGAGGCGAGCACGATGGCCCGGCTCCGGTCCTGGTCACGGTGGTCGAAGCGCTGCACGCAGGAGGCCAGCCCGTCGCCGAGCTGCGACTGCACCTCCCAGTCGATGACGGTGCCGGCGGTGTAGACGGCGTAGTCGTCGGTGTAGATCCCGCCCGAGCCGAAGGCGTCCTCGGCCTCGCCGAGTCGCTCCAGCACGAAGTCGTAGTCGTCGGTCAGCGGGAACATCGTGATCGCGACCCCGCTCCAGATCGTCAGTCCGACCCGCTCGCCGCGCAGCCCGCCGACGATCTTGCGGAACTCACGGACCACCTGCGCGTCCACCTCCGCCATCGACCCGGACGCGTCCAGGCACAGCACGATGTCGCGACTGCGGTCGCTCTGGCTGAGCGTCTGCCGCTCCTGCACCCGGCCGCCGATCACGATCGCGCCCGCGCACGCGACCAGCGCGGCCAGGCTCAGGCAGGCGCCGATCGCGACCTGGCGCCGGACCAGCGCCTGGTAGCGGGGCAGCGCCCGCAGCCGGGCGGCATGCGCGACGTAGGCCCCCGAGGGCGTGCGTCGCCGCCCGCGGGTGAACGCCCACAGCACCAGCAGCGCCACCACCGCCAGCGCCAGGACGACCACCAGCCAGGGCCACCGGAAGCCGGTCTCGCCGCCGTTCCAGGTCAGGTCCACGCCACCACCAGCCTCCGCGAGGCCGCGACCGCCTCGTCGAACGCCGCGACGGTGTCCGGCTCCGGGGCGAACTCCGGCGGGTACATCAGCGCGATCGTCTCCGTCAGCTCCGCCGGCGCCCGGTCCCGGAAGTCCGCCAGCGTCATCGTCCGCGCGGGCAGCGTGGTGACCGTCGCGACGTAGGAGCGGACCAGGTCGCTGAGCCGCTGGTGGCCCTCGCGCGCGCTCAGCTCGCCGCCGTGCACCTGGGCGGCGAGCGCGTCGATGCGGGCCAGGTGCGCACGCTGGGCATCGGGTACGTCGACCGTCCGCCGCTCCACGGCCGGCGGCCGCGGCGCCCGGGTGAACCACCAGGCGGCCAGGTAGAAGAGGGCCACCAGCACCAGGAGCGCGACGGCGATCCACAGCCACCGGTCGGCGTACCCGACCGGGCCGGTGAACTCCTCCGGCATGCCCGGGACCGGCTCACCGGCGGCGCGCATGGCGTTGCCTCTCCAGGAGCCGGAAGACCGCGGTGACCGCGGAGTCGGTGTCGCGGACCCGCTCGTGCACCACGCCGAGCTGGTCGAGACGGCGGCGCAGCCGCTGCTCCTCCTCGCCGACCAGCGTCGCCAGCTCGCGCCGCAGCTGCGCGTCGTTTCGCAGCCAGCCGGGCACCTGCTCGGCGGTGTCGACGTCGACCAGCTCGCGGTCGGCGACGTCGGGCCGGGTGGGGTCGAGGTCGCTGACGGTCAGCAGCAGTACCTCGTGCTGGACCGTCAGGCGGCGCAGCAGATCGGCGGCGGCGTCGGAGACGAAGGTGTCGTCGCAGACGACGACGAGGAGGGTACGACGCCGCACCGTGCGGGCGACGTAGCCCAGCAGCGCGGCGAGGTCGGCCGGCGGCCCGCTCGGGGAGATCGCGTCGTGGACGGTGCCCAGCAGCCGCTCCAGGTGCAGCTCACCCCCGCGCGGCCGTGCGGCGTGCTGGCCGCCCGCGTCGCCGTGGACCAGGCTGACCAGGTCGCCGTGCTGCACGGCGAGCAGGCCCATCAGGCCTGAGACGAAGACGGCCAGCTCCCGCTTGGCGACCGCCGCGTCGTTCATCGCCGCCATGCTGCGGCCGGTCGAGACGCACAGCAGGACGGTGTGCTTGCGCTCGGCGACGTACCTCCGGACGAGGAGCTGGCGGCTGCGGGCCGAGGCCTTCCAGTCGATGTCCTTGACCTCGTCCCCACGGACGTACTCCCGCAGGTCGTTGAAGTCGATGCCGCGGCCCACGTGCACCGCGGCGTACTCGCCCTCGAGCAGCCCGCGCACCTTGCGGTGGGCATGGATCGCCAGACGGGCCTTGATCCGGGGCAGGTGGGCGGGCACGGCGGTGGTCCGTCAGGGCGTGGGGACGGCGCGGAAGAGGGCGTCGATGACCTTCTCCGGGGGCACCCGGTCGGCGAGCGCCTCGAAGCTGAGGTGGATGCGGTGGCGCAGCACGCTGTGCCGCAGCTCGCGGACGTCCTCGGGGATCACGTAGTGGCGGCCCTGGACGACCGCCATCGCCCGGGCGGCCTGGAAGAACGCGATCGAGCCGCGCGGACTGGCGCCGATCTCGACGTACCCGCCGAGCTCGGGGCCGATCAGGTCGGTGGCGCTGCGGGTCGCCCGGACCAGGGTGGTGATGTAGCGACGGATCGCCGGGTCGACGTACACCCGGCGGACCAGGCCCTGCAGCTCGACCACGTCGGCCGTGGTGGCGACCGCGGACACGTCGGTCATGTGCTGGCCCAGGGTGCCGTCGTCGATGCGCTCGAGGACGGTCAGCTCGTCGTCCTCGGTGGGGTAGTCGACGACCTCCTTGAGGAGGAACCGGTCCATCTGCGCGTGGGGGAGGACGTAGGTGCCCTCCTCCTCGATCGGGTTCTGCGTCGCCAGCACCATGAACGGGTCGGGCAGCGGGTGGACCGTCCCCGCGATCGAGGTCTGCCGCTCCTGCATCGCCTCCAGCAGCGCCGACTGGGTCTTCGCGCTGGCCCGGTTGATCTCGTCGAGCAGCACGAAGTTCGCGTGCACCGGCCCCAGCTGGGTCTCGAACTCGTGACGGCGCGGGTCGTAGACCTGGGTGCCGATGATGTCGCTGGGCAGCAGGTCGGGCGTGCACTGGATGCGCGCGAACCGGGCGCTCACCGCCTGCGCCAGCGTCGAGGACGCCAGCGTCTTGGCCAGGCCCGGGACGCTCTCCAGCAGCACGTGGCCCTCCGCGAGGAGGGTGACCAGCAGGGCCGTACGGACCCGGTGCTGGCCGACCACCCGGCTGGAGAAGGCCTCCGAGATCCGCCCGATCCGCTCGCGCGCGTCGGCCAGCTCGTCCTCGGTGAGCGGCACGGTCGAGTCGACGGGCGCGCGGCGGAGCTCGGTCATGCGGCCAACCTACCCATCGGGCGGGCGGCCTACGCCGGCTTCGTGGCGGGTGCCGGTCAGCGGTCCAGCAGGCGCGTGCGCAGGGCGTCGTCGCGCTGCAGCCGCTCCAGGTCGCGCCGCCGCCGCTCGGCGACCACCGCGACGAGCACCAGCTCCGGCGGCGCGTTCGGCGGGGGCGCCGGTGCCACGTGCGGCAGGACGTCGGCCAGCAGCTGGCGCGCCACCCGGTCCCGCGAGACCGGGTCCAGCGTCGGCAGCCGGCCGAGGAACTGGCGGACAGCCAGCGCCGTCCCCGTCGGCAGGGCCGCCAGGTCGCTGCGCCGCGCCCAGGTCGCCAGCGGCGGCGGCATCTCCGGCGGCATCGGCAGGCGCAGCGGGACGCGGTCGCGCACGACGTACGTCCCGGCGGCGTAGTCGCCCAGCCGCTTGCCCTTGCTGCTCAGCATCACCGAGAAGAAGGCCGGCACCCCGCTCAGGGCGTAGATCTCCACGAAGCCGATCAGCGAGCGCACCAGCGCGTGGTGGAAGGAGATCGCGCCGCCGTCGTCGCGCACCGTGCGCAGCCCGAGCGCCACCTTGCCCAGCGAGCGCCCGCGCGACAGCGTCTCGACCGTCGTCGGGATCACCACGAACGCCAGCATCGTCGCCAGCACGATCCCCGCCCCGATCGCCGCCTCGTCGCGCAGCAGCGCACCCGCGATGACGAACAGGATGTAGAGCAGGATCATCGACACCACGGTCACCAGCACGTCGAGCAGGCCGCTCGCCAGGCGCAGGCCCAGCGAGGCCGGGGGCAGGTCGAGCGCGACCCCCTCGCCGGTGACGAGGTCATCGGCGGTGACGGTGGCGAACTGGGGTGCGGACATCGGGGACAGCCTAGGCGGAAGCCGTAAGGTGAGGCCCGTGCCGCGCATCGACCTCGACGCCTACGTGGCCGCCCACGCCCACGCGTGGGCCCGCCTCGAGCACCTGGTGCGCCAGCGGCGGCGTACCGGTGCGGAGGCCGACGAGCTCGTCGACCGCTACCAGCAGGTCGCCACCCACCTGTCGGTGATCCGCACCTCCGCGCCCGACGCCGAGCTGATCGCCTACCTCTCCTCGCTGCTCGGCCGGGCCCGCATCTCCATGCTCGCCGCCCGCGTCTCCAGCTGGCGCGGCGTCGCCCACTTCTTCACCGACCGGTTCCCGGCCGCGCTCTACCGCCTGCGCTGGTGGTGGCTCGGCTGCCTGGCCGGCAACGTCGTCGTCACCGGCGTGATGATGTGGTGGCTCTCGGGCCACCCCGAGGTCGAGCAGAGCCTGCTCGACCCCCAGGCCGTCGACCAGCTCGTCAACAGCGACTTCGAGAGCTACTACAGCGAGAACGCCGCCAGCGCCTTCGCCACCCACGTCTGGCTCAACAACACCTGGGTCTCCGGGCTGTGCATCGCCCTCGGCATCCTCGGCCTGCCCGTGATCTGGCTGCTCTTCCAGAACATCGCCAACCTCGCCATCATCGGCTCGATCATGATGCGCCACGACCGCGGGGACGTCTTCTGGGGCCTGATCCTCCCGCACGGCCTGCTCGAGCTCACCTGCGTGTTCGTCGCCGGCGGCGTCGGGCTCCGGCTCTTCTGGTCCTGGGTCGAGCCCGGCTCGCTGGGCCGCGCCACCGCGCTGGCCCAGACCGGCCGCACCGCCGTCACCGTCGCCCTCGGCCTCGGGGTGGTCCTCGCTATCAGCGGCGTCATCGAGGCGTTCGTGACGCCCTCCCCGCTGCCCACCTGGGCCCGGATCGCGATCGGCGTCCTGGCCGAGCTGACCTTCCTGGCCTACGTGTTCGTGGTCGGCCGGCAGGCCGTCGCCCGCGGCGCCACCGGTGACATCGGCGCCGACCTGCTCGAGGACCGGGTCGCCACGCAGGCCTGAGGCGCGACGGCCGGCGGCGCCGTCAGAGCAGGCCCTGGGCCTTGAGGTGCAGGTAGTGGTCGGCCAGCGCGGGCGGCAGCTGGGCGGCGTCCGCGTCCACGACGTCCACCCCGAGCCGGGCGAGCACCTCCCGCATCCGGGTACGACGGTCCAGCTCGTGCTCCGCCGCGGCGGCGTCGTAGACCGCGTCCGCCGTGGGTCGTTCGTCGTTGCCGGCGTCGGCGAGGCGGCCGAGCTCGGGGTCGCGCACGGACGCCAGCACGACCCGGTGGTGGCGGGTCAGGGCGGGCAGCACGGGGAGCAGGCCGTCGGCGATCGCGGACGGCTCGAGCGCGGTGAGCAGGACGACGAGGGCGCGTTGGCGACCGAAGCCCTGGACGGCGCCGGCGAGGGTGTCCCAGTCGGCCTCGACGAGCGTGGGGTCGAGATCGGCCATCTGCTCCTGGAGGCGGGCGGCGACGTCCCGGACCCCGTGGATGCGCTGGCGGGCCCGGACCCGCCGGTCGCCGGCGAGGAAGTCGATCCGGTCGCCCGCGCGCGAGGCCAGGGCACCGAGCAGCAGCGCGGCGTCCATCGCGGCGTCGAGGCGGGGCATGCCGTCCGTGGCGTCCTCGCCGACGGCGCGGGCGACCCGCCCGGCGGAGGTGCGGGAGGTGTCGAGCACGATCACCACCCGGCGGTCGCGCTCGGGCTGCCAGGTGCGCACCACGACGTGCGCGGTGCGGGCCGAGGCGCGCCAGTCGATCGAGCGGACGTCGTCGCCGCGGACGTACTCGCGCAGCGAGTCGAACTCCGTGCCCTGCCCGCGCACCCGCACCGCCGCACGGCCGTCGAGGTCGCGCAGCCGGGCGAGGCGGGACGGCAGGTGCTTGCGGGACTCGAAGGGAGGCAGGGCGCGCACCGTCCCCGGGACGTCGTACGTGCGCTGCCGGGCCGCGAACCCCAGCGGCCCCCAGGTCCGCACGGTGACGCCGGCGGCGTGGAGGTCGCCGCGGCGGCGGGGGAGCAGCGGGGTGGGCAGCACCCGCGCCTCCCCGGCGCGCAGCCGGAGCCGGTGCCGGTTCTCGCTCGCGCCGGCCGACGGCTGCCAGGCGTCGCGCACCTGGAGGCTCGCGCCCCGGGTGGCCTCGACGCGCAGGCCCCCGGTGGCGGGGTCGCCGAGGCGGACGGTGCCGGGCTCACGCCGGGTGAGCCGGACCGTCGCGGGCCCGGGAGCCAGCGCCAGGTCGATGCCGACGAGCACCAGCACGCCGAGCAGCCAGAGCAGCACCGTGCTGGCCTCGGGGCGCAGCACGACGCCCACGAGGCCCAGCAGGAGGAGCAGCGGCACCCGCCCGGAGATGGCCATCGGCTAGCGCGGCACCGGGACCGAGGCGATCGCGGAGGCGAGCACCTGGGCGACGTCGACACCCTCCAGCTCCGCCTCGGGACGCAGCCCGAGCCGGTGGACGAGTGCGGCCTGGGCGAGCGCCTTGACGTCGTCGGGGGTCACGAAGTCCCGTCCGGACAGCCACGCCCACGCCCGGGCGGCGCGCAGCAGCGCGGTCGCACCACGGGGGCTGACCCCCAGCGACAGGCTGGGGGACTGACGGGTGGCCCGTGCGATGTCGACGATGTACGCCGCCACCTCGGGCGCGACCTGCACGCGCTTGACCGCCGCCTGGCCGGCCTCGATGTCGGCGCCGCTCGCGACGGCGGTGACGCCCGCCCCGGCCACGTCGCGCGGGTCGAAGCCCGCCGCGTGGCGGCTCAGGATGCTCACCTCGTCCTCGCGCGGCGGGACCGGCAGGACGACCTTGAGCAGGAAGCGGTCCAGCTGCGCCTCGGGCAGCGGGTAGGTGCCCTCGAACTCAACCGGGTTCTGGGTGGCCGCGACCAGGAAGGGCCGGGGCAGCGGGCGGGTCACCCCGTCGGCGGAGACCTGGCCCTCCTCCATCGCCTCCAGCAGCGCGGACTGGGTCTTCGGCGGCGTCCGGTTGATCTCGTCGGCCAGCAGCAGGTTGGTGAAGATCGGTCCCTCGCGGAAGGACAGCTGCCCGGCACTCGACTCGATCACCATCGAGCCGGTGATGTCGCCCGGCATCAGGTCGGGGGTGAACTGCACCCGCCGGGTGTCCACCGACAGCGTCGCGGCGAGGGTGCGCACCAGCAGCGTCTTGGCGGTCCCCGGCACGCCCTCCATCAGCACGTGGCCGCCGCACAGCAGCGCGACGAGCAGGCCGGACACGGCGGCGTCCTGGCCGACGACGGCCTTCGCCACCTCCTGTCGTACGGCGAGCAGCCGCTCCCGCAGCGCCGCGTCGTCGGGTCCCGGTGGGGTTGTCTGGGTCATCCTCGTCGTACCTCTCTCCTGAGACGGGCGAGCTCCTGGGCGAGCCGGACCAGGTCCTGGTCGGTCGCGGGCGGGTGGGTGTCCTCGAGCAGGGGCGCGACCTGCTCGGCGGGGGTGCCGAGGTGGCGGGCGGTCGCCTCCACCACCGCGGCGGGCTCGGCGCGCCGGTCCAGGCCGAGCCGGGCGACGAGGTCGCGGCGGGCGGCGCGGCGCAGGGCGGTGGCGGCGTGCGTGCGGTCGCCGCTCTTGCGGTACATCCGGCCGCGGCTGCGCGCGGTCTCGACCGCCCGGACCACGACCGGCAGCGGCTCGGTGGACAGCGGCCCGAGCCGCCGCGCGCGCCACAGCACCAGCGCGATCAGCGCGAGCACGGTGAGCCACAGCCCGGGCCCGATCCAGCGGGGGAGGAGCGAGGAGAGGCTGACCGCCTCGTCGGAGGTGGCGTCCGCGGGGTCGGGGACGTACCAGACCAGCCGCTCGCCCGCGCCGGCCAGCCGCAGCGCGACGGCGGCGTTGTCCGCGCGCAGCACCTGGTCGTTGCTCAGCGTCTGCCCGCCGCCGTAGAGCACCACGTCGGCCGTCTCGGACTCCGCGAGCACCGCCCCGTCGTCCTCGGCGAAGCAGCGGGCTCCGTCGAGGGTGGCGTCGCTGGCGCTGAACACGGTCACCTGGTCGGCCTCGATCCGCAGCCCGTCGACGTCCACACCGGCGGGCGAGCCGCCCTGGCAGGCCGCGGCGATCGCGTCGGGGAACACCGTGGTGGCGCGCAGGTTGCTGTCCACCTCCTGCACCAGCGCGTACGACGGGTCGACCAGCACCAGCCGGCCGGGCCGCGCGTGCCGGCGCAGCCGGTCGAGCATCTTGGGGGAGAGGGAGTCGGTGTCGGTGACGAGCACCGTGGTGCCGGCGGCGACCTCGGCGTCCTCGAGCGCGTCCGCGGAGCGCACCACGTCGACGTCCACGCCCTCGTCGCCCAGCACCTCCGCCAGCGCCTGCGCACCGTCCGGGCCGGGGTTGCGGGGGTCGAGCGGCGTCGGGTACTCCTCGCTGCCCGCCGTCGTCCACACCGCCAGCGCGACCGCCGCCACGGCGGCGAGCAGCACCAGCACCCAGGTCGTCCGGATCCGCCTCATCGGCGGGCCACCCGTCCGGCGAGGGTGTCGTCGAGCGCCAGGAGCTCGAGCGCCTCCGCGCGGGTGGCCGGGCGCTCGCCGTACAGGGTCCGGTCGAAGAGGTCGGCGCCACGGTGGATCGCGGCGCCGTGCGCGAGGTGGGCCGCGGCCAGGGCCCGGGCCAGCTCGTGCGCCGTGGCCTGGGGCAGGTCCTCGATGCGGGCCCGCTCGACCTGGCGCACCGCCGCCGCCCGGAAGGCGTCCACGAGCGCGGAGGACGCGTCGCCCGCGGCCAGAGCCGCCTCCGCCCGCGCGCGCAGCTCGTCGGCGCTGATCACCTCGTCGGTCAGCGCCGCCGCCGAGGGCCGCTGCGCGCGGGCCGTCCGGCGGGCACGCGAGAGCAGCAGCGCCAGTGCCGCGACGAGCCCGAGCGTGACCACGATGAACACCAGGGTCGGCACCGGACCCGCGGAGGAGGCGTTCTCGACGGTGCTGTCGATGAGCCGGCCCAGCCAGTCGGTGATCCGCTGGAGGGGGTCGTCCTGGTAGTACTTCGGGTCCGCCAGCTCACGGCGCAGCAGGCTGCGCGCCTCGTCGCCGCTGGGGTCCAGCGGCGGGTCGAGACGTCCGGCGAGCAGGACGACGGCCGAGAGCGTCATTCGCCGATGATCCCCGCCTCCCGGAGCAGCTCCACGTCGTAGGCCTCCTTGCGCATCCGCAGGTCGAGGTACTGCATCGACGTGACGGCGGCGGTGAAGGGCGCGGTGAAGGCGTTCTGGAGGACCAGGCTCAGCGCCTGCGTGACCACGAGGAGGAGGACGGCGTACTGCGGCACGGCCAGCGTCGCCAGCTGGCCCACGATCGAGAACGGCGCCGACAGCATGCCGCCGGCGATGCTGCCGATGAGGATGGTGAGCAGGCCGATGCCGAAGGTCCGCCAGAACGCCCGACCGGTCAGCGTCCAGCCCCGGCCGATCGCGGCGAAGACGCCGATCCCCTCGAGCATGAGCGGCGGCACGGTCAGGTAGTAGAGCCGGGTGTAGAGCCAGCAGACCAGCGCGAGGAACGCCGGCACGGTCACCACCGCCCAGGCGACGATCGGCCACGGGCCGTTCGCCACCACCACGACGACGACCCACAGCAGGACGTAGACGGCGAGCAGTGCCGTGGAGGCGACGTACATCAGCAGGACCAGCCCGAGCAGGCGCCAGCGCCGCCCGTGGGTGGCCGCCCACGCCTCGGCCAGGCCCAGGCGCCGTCCGACGGCCGCCGCGCGGGTCACGTGCACGACCATGCCGGTGACCAGGGTGATCCCGATCTGGGCGAGGAGGATCGAGGCGAACAGCGAGCCGTAGGCCGCCAGGAACGCGATCGCGTCGCCCGTGCTCAGCTCGCTCTCGACGTCGCCGGAGGTGTCCAGGGCCAGGCCGACGGTGAAGCTCAGCACCGCGGTGACGACGAGCGGGATCGCCATCGCCACGGCGGTCACCAGCACGGCGGCCCCGACCGTCGCCTTCGGGTTGAAGCGGATGATCCGGAACGCCGCGTCGTACATGTCGCCGAGGCCGAGGGGCCGCAGCGGGAAGGCTCCCGGCTTATGCGCGGCGCCCAGCGCCAGCCCGGGCCGCGCGCCCCCCGGCGCACCGGGATAGGGCGCCCAGCCCGGCGGCGGCGCCCCGACCGGGAGGCCCTGAGCGGGGTACGGGGCGGGGTGGGGAGCGGGGTACGGCGAGGGCGCGGGCGGGCCGGCCGCCGGCTCCTCCGGTGTCGGCGCACCCGGCGGCGGGTACAGGTGCGGGCCGTCGCTCATCGTTCTCCCTCGGGCTCGGTCGCGGTGCGCACATCCTTGCATTCCGGTCCGACTCGTCCTGGATTTGGCGGGTCGCCCGAACTCTGCCAAGATTGTCCGGTTGCTTCGATGGGTTCGTCGGAGCGCGCCCACCTTGACTACTGAATCGTGTCTCCCCTGCGGAGCAGGCGACCGGCCTCCGGTATCGCCCGCGACGCGGTGAGCGTGCCGGTCGTCGAACGTTGGTCGCGCCGCGCCGAGACCCGATGCAGCCGAGAACAACAGCTCCGCTTCCCCCACCAGGGAGACGTGTGTGCCTCAACAGGTGCGACACGCCCGACCTCGGGGGTCGGAGCTGGCCCAGAGAACGAGCCAAACGGCACGGTCGTACGACGAGTAAGGACGAGAGAGACCTATGGCGGGACAGAAGATCCGCATCAGGCTCAAGGCCTATGACCACGAGGTGATCGACACCTCGGCGCGCAAGATCGTGGACACGGTCACCCGGACGGGTGCGAAGGTCGCCGGCCCGGTGCCGCTGCCGACCGAGAAGAACGTCTTCTGTGTCATCCGCTCGCCGCACAAGTACAAGGACTCGCGCGAGCACTTCGAGATGCGCACCCACAAGCGACTCATCGACATCATCGACCCCACGCCGAAGACCGTCGACAGCCTCATGCGCCTCGACCTGCCGGCCGGTGTCGACATCGAGATCAAGCTCTGAGATCCCGAGGGAGCTGACACCTATGACTATCGAACGCAACGTCAAGGGCCTGCTGGGCACGAAGCTCGGCATGACCCAGCTGTGGGACGAGAACAACCGCGTCGTCCCGGTGACCGTGGTCGCCGCCGGCACCAACGTCGTCACCCAGGTCCGCCAGCCCGAGCCGGACGGCTACAACGCCATCCAGATCGGCTACGGCGAGATCGAGGGCCGCAAGGTCAACAAGCCGCAGGCCGGCCACTTCGAGAAGGCGGGCACCACGCCGCGCCGCCACGTGGTCGAGATCCGCACCGCGGACGCCTCCGAGTACACCGTGGGCCAGGAGCTGGCCGTCGACACGTTCGAGGCCGGCCAGGCCATCGACGTGACCGGCACCAGCAAGGGCAAGGGCTTCGCCGGTGTCATGAAGCGCCACGGCTTCGCCGGTGTGAGCGCCTCGCACGGTGCGCACCGCAACCACCGCAAGCCCGGCTCGATCGGCGCCTGCGCCACCCCGGGTCGCGTCTTCAAGGGTCTGCGGATGGCCGGTCGGATGGGTTCCGACACCGTCACCACGCAGAACGTCACCGTCCACGCCGTCGACGTCGAGAAGGGCCTGGTCCTGATCAAGGGCGCCGTTCCCGGCCCCAAGGGCGGCCTCGTCGTCCTGCGCACGGCTGCGAAGAAGGGCTGATTCCGCCATGGCCAAGACTGTTTCCGTTGAGTTCCCCTCGGCGATCTTCGACGTGGAGGTCAGCATCCCGCTGATCCACCAGGTCGTCGTCGCGCAGCAGGCGGCCGCTCGCCAGGGCACGCACGCGACCAAGCGTCGCGGCGAGGTCCGCGGTGGCGGCAAGAAGCCCTACAAGCAGAAGGGCACCGGCCGCGCCCGCCAGGGCTCGACCCGCGCGCCGCAGTTCGCCGGCGGTGGCGTCGTCCACGGCCCGCAGCCGCGCGACTACTCGCAGCGCACCCCCAAGAAGATGAAGGCCGCCGCCCTGCGCGGTGCCCTCACCGACCGGGCGCGCAACGAGCGGATCCACGTCGTCGAGGGCCTGGTCTCCGGCGACAAGCCGTCGACCAAGGCCGCGCTCGCCTCGCTCTTCGAGCTGAGCGACCGCCGCAAGTTCCTCGTCGTGCTGGAGCGCACCGACAGCCTCACCTGGCTCTCGCTGCGCAACGCGCCCGAGGTGCACATCGTGGCCGTCGACCAGCTCAACACCTACGACGTCCTCGCGAGCGACGACGTGGTGTTCAGCAAGGCCGCGTTCGACCTGTTCGTCGCCGGCGGCAGCGCTGGCGCCCAGGAGGAGAACAACTGATGAGCACCCTGCACAAGGACCACCGCGACATCCTGATCGCGCCGGTCGTGTCCGAGAAGAGCTACAGCCTCCTCGACAACAACAAGTACACGTTCCTGGTGCGCCCCGACGCCAACAAGACCGAGATCAAGATCGCGGTCGAGAAGGTGTTCGGCGTCAAGGTCACCTCGGTCAACACCCTCAACCGGCCCGGCAAGGTCCGCCGTACCCGCAACGGTCTCGGCAAGCGCAAGGACACCAAGCGCGCGATCGTCAGCCTGGCCGAGGGCCACCGCATCGACATCTTCGGAGGTCCGGTCTCCTGACCGGGCTAGGTAGAGGAATCTGACATGGCTATCCGTAAGTACAAGCCGACCACCCCGGGCCGTCGTGGCTCCTCGGTGGCCGACTTCGCCGAGATCACCCGCACCACGCCGGAGAAGTCGCTGACCCGTCCGCTGCCCAAGAAGGGCGGCCGCAACAACCAGGGCCGGATCACCACCCGGCACCAGGGTGGCGGTCACAAGCGGGCGTACCGGATCATCGACTTCCGTCGCTACGACAAGGACGGCGTGCCGGCCAAGGTCGCGCACATCGAGTACGACCCCAACCGCACCGCGCGCATCGCGCTGCTGCACTACGCCGACGGCGAGAAGCGCTACATCGTGGCGCCGAAGGACCTGAAGCAGGGCATGCGGGTCGAGTCGGGCGTCGGCGCCGACATCAAGCCGGGCAACAACCTGCCGCTGCGCAACATCCCGGTCGGTACGACGATCCACTGCGTGGAGCTGCGTCCCGGCGGCGGCGCCAAGCTGGCCCGCTCGGCCGGCAACAGCGCCCAGCTGGTGGCCCGTGAGGGTTCCCGCGCCACGCTGCGTCTGCCCTCGGGCGAGATGCGCTACGTCGACGTGCGCTGCCGCGCCACGGTCGGCGAGGTGGGCAACGCCGAGCAGTCCAACATCAACTGGGGCAAGGCCGGCCGCATGCGCTGGAAGGGCAAGCGCCCGACCGTCCGCGGTGTCGTCATGAACCCGGTCGACCACCCGCACGGTGGTGGTGAGGGCAAGACGTCCGGTGGTCGCCACCCCGTCTCGCCGTGGGGCAAGCCCGAGGGCCGTACGCGCAAGCGCAAGGCCAGCGACTCCCAGATCATCCGCCGCCGCAAGTCCGGCAAGAACAAGCGCTGAAGGAACGTACGAGATGCCTCGCAGCCTGAAGAAGGGCCCCTTCATCGACGGCCACCTTCTCAAGAAGGTGGACGCCGAGAACGACAAGGGCACCCACAACGTCATCAAGACCTGGTCGCGCCGGTCGATGATCATCCCCTCGATGATCGGTCACACCATCGCTGTCCACGACGGCCGCAAGCACGTCCCGGTCTTCATCTCCGACTCCATGGTCGGCCACAAGCTCGGTGAGTTCGCGCCCACGCGCACCTACCGCGGCCACGTGAAGGAAGACCGGAAGGGACGCCGTCGATGAGCACCACTGAGCGTCACCGCGTGAGCGCGCGGCGTGAGTCGCTGCTGGGCGAGGAGCCCGGTGCGTTCGCCACCGCCCGCTTCGTGCGGATCACCCCGATGAAGGCGCGCCGCGTCGTCGACCTGGTCCGCGGCCTGCCCGCCGACGAGGCGCTGACGCTGCTGCAGTTCGCGCCGCAGTCCGCCTCCGAGACCGTCGCGAAGGTGCTCGCCAGCGCCGTCGCGAACGCTGAGACCACCGAGGGCCTGCCCACCGGTGACCTCGTCGTGTCGGTCGCGCGGGTCGACGAGGGCCCGACGATGAAGCGCTGGCGTCCGCGTGCGCAGGGCCGGGCCACCCGGATCAACAAGCGCACCAGCCACATCACCATCGCGGTCCAGCCGGCCGACGTCGTCGCGAAGAAGGGCAAGAAGTAATGGGTCAGAAGATCAACCCGAACGGCTTCCGCCTCGGCATCTCGACCGACCACAAGTCGCGTTGGTACGCCGACAAGCTCTACAAGTCGTACGTCGGCGAGGACGTCAAGATCCGCAAGCTGCTCAGCAAGGGCATGGAGCGGGCCGGCATCGCCAAGGTCGAGATCGAGCGCACTCGTGACCGGGTCCGCGTCGACATCCACACCGCGCGTCCGGGCATCGTCATCGGTCGCCGCGGCGCCGAGGCCGACCGGATCCGTGGCGAGCTCGAGAAGCTCACCGGCAAGCAGGTCCAGCTGAACATCCTCGAGGTCAAGAACCCCGAGATCGACGCTCAGCTCGTCGCCCAGGGTGTCGCCGAGCAGCTGTCGGGTCGCGTGCAGTTCCGCCGCGCGATGCGCAAGGCCATGCAGACCTCGATGCGCTCCGGTGCCAAGGGCATCCGGATCCAGTGCTCCGGCCGCCTCAACGGCGCCGAGATGTCGCGCACCGAGTTCTACCGCGAGGGCCGCGTCCCGCTGCACACGCTGCGTGCCGACATCGACTACGGCTTCTACGAGGCCCGCACGACCTTCGGCCGCATCGGCGTGAAGGTCTGGATCTACAAGGGCGAGGTCGCCGGCTCCCGTGCCGAGCGCCAGGCCCAGGCCGCTGCCCGCGCCGGTGTCCCCGGTCGCGGTGGCCGCCCCACCCGTGGTGGCGACCGTCCGACCCGTGGGTCGCGCGGCGACCGCCCGAACCGCTCGGACCGCAACGCCGAGGGTGGCGCTCCCGCCGTGGAGAGCAACCCCGAGGCCGTCGCGGCGGAGCCGACCACCGGAACGGAGTCCTGACCCATGTTGATGCCGCGTCGCGTCAAGCACCGCAAGCAGCACCACCCCAAGCGTCGGGGCGCTGCCAAGGGCGGTACGTCGCTCGCGTTCGGTGACTTCGGTATCCAGGCGATCGAGGGTCACTACGTGACCAACCGTCAGATCGAGTCCGCTCGTATCGCGATGACCCGCCACATCAAGCGTGGCGGCAAGGTCTGGATCAACATCTACCCGGACCGCCCGCTGACCAAGAAGCCCGCCGAGACCCGCATGGGTTCCGGTAAGGGTTCCCCCGAGTGGTGGGTCGCCAACGTCAAGCCCGGCCGCGTCATGTTCGAGCTGTCCGGTGTCCCGGAGGACGTGGCTCGCGAGGCCATGCGCCGCGCGATCCACAAGCTCCCCATGAAGTGCCGTTTCATCACGCGAGAGGCGGGTGAGTTCTGATGGCGAACGTCATCCACGCCCACGAGCTGGACGAGCTCAACGACGTCGACCTCGAGGCCAAGCTGCGCGAGGCCAAGGAGGAGCTGTTCAACCTGCGCTTCCAGGCGGCCACCGGCCAGCTGGAGAGCCACGGTCGGCTCCGCACGGTCAAGAAGGACATCGCCCGGATCTACACCGTGGTGCGCGAGCGCGAGCTCGGCATCCGGACCGCGCCGGGCGCCGAGGAGGAGAACTGATGAGCACTGAGTCCACCGAGACCCAGCGCAACGCGCGCAAGACCCGTGAGGGCCTCGTGGTCAGCGACAAGATGGACAAGACCGTGGTCGTGTCCGTCGAGGACCGCGTGAAGCACGCGCTCTACGGCAAGGTCATGCGCCGCAACACGCGGCTCAAGGCCCACGACGAGCAGAACGACTCGCGCGTCGGCGACCGCGTCCTCATCATGGAGACCCGCCCGCTGTCGGCCACCAAGCGCTGGCGCGTGGTGGAGATCCTCGAGCGCGCGAAGTAAATCCGTTCGGCCAGGCTCACCGCCCCGTGAGGCGCTGAGAACCGGCACGACAACCAGGAGAAATCGATGATTCAGCAGGAGTCGCGACTCAAGGTCGCCGACAACACCGGTGCCAAGGAGATCCTTTGCATCCGCGTGCTCGGCGGCTCCGGTCGCCGCTACGCGGGGATCGGCGACGTCATCGTCGCCACCGTGAAGGACGCCATCCCCGGCGGCAACGTGAAGAAGGGTGACGTCGTCAAGGCGGTCGTCGTGCGCACCGTCAAGGAGCGCCGTCGTCCCGACGGTTCGTACATCCGCTTCGACGAGAACGCCGCCGTGATCCTCAAGAACGACGGCGAGCCCCGTGGCACGCGCATCTTCGGCCCCGTGGGCCGCGAGCTGCGCGAGAAGAAGTTCATGAAGATCATCTCGCTCGCCCCGGAGGTGCTGTGATGGCTGCCCGCAAGAAGTCCGAGCAGGACCGCAAGAAGCCGAACCTGCACGTCAAGAAGGGCGACACCGTCAAGGTCATCGCCGGCAAGGACAAGGGCGCCGAGGGCAAGATCATCAAGGTGCTCCGTGAGGAGCAGCGGGTGATCGTCGAGGGTGTCAACCGCATCAAGAAGCACACCAAGGTCGTCGACCAGGGTGGTCGCGCCGGCACGACCGGCGGGATCATCACCACCGAGGCCCCCATCCACGTGTCGAACGTGATGCTCGTCGAGGGTGACGGCGTCACCCGCGTCGGCTACAAGCGGGTCGAGGTCACCAAGCGCCGTCCCGACGGCTCGGAGTACCCCTCGACGCGCAGCGTCCGCATCTCCCGCAAGACCGGGAAGGAGATCTGATCATGTCCGAGAGCACTGTTGAAGTGGCCGAGAAGGTCACGCCCCGGCTCAAGACGAAGTACCGCGAGGAGATCCTCCCGGCGCTGCGCACCGAGTTCGAGATCGCCAACGTCATGCAGGTCCCCGGTCTGGTGAAGATCGTGGTCAACATGGGTGTCGGCGAGGCTGCCCGCGACTCCAAGCTGATCGAGGGCGCGATCCGCGACCTCACCGCGATCACCGGCCAGAAGCCGGCCGTGACCAAGGCCCGCAAGTCCATCGCGCAGTTCAAGCTGCGCGAGGGCATGCCGATCGGCACGCACGTCACGCTGCGCGGCGACCGCATGTGGGAGTTCCTGGACCGCCTGCTGTCCCTCGCCCTGCCGCGTATCCGCGACTTCCGCGGTCTGTCGCCGAAGCAGTTCGACGGCCGTGGCAACTACACGTTCGGCCTCACCGAGCAGGTCATGTTCCACGAGATCGACCAGGACAAGGTCGACCGTCAGCGGGGCATGGACATCACCATCGTGACCACCGCGACCAACGACGAGCAGGGGCGCGCGCTGCTGAAGCAGCTCGGCTTCCCGTTCAAGGAGAACTGACATGGCGAAGACCGCTCTGAAGGTCAAGGCTGCTCGCAAGCCGAAGTTCGCGGTGCGCGGCTACACCCGCTGCCAGCGCTGCGGTCGTCCGAAGGCCGTCTACCGCAAGTTCGGCCTGTGCCGGATCTGCCTGCGCGAGATGGCGCACCGGGGCGAGCTGCCCGGCGTGACCAAGTCGAGCTGGTAACACCCAACCGTTGAAGGTCCGCCCGCCGGTGTGCGAGCGGAAACCACAGCAGAAAGAACACACATCATGACGATGACTGACCCGATCGCAGACATGCTGACTCGTCTGCGCAACGCCAACCAGGCGTACCACGACGCGGTGACCATGCCCTACAGCAAGCTGAAGGAGGGTGTGGCCCAGATCCTGAAGCAGGAGGGGTACATCACCTCCTACGCGGTCGCCGACAACGAGAACGGCGTCGGCAAGCTGCTGACCGTCACCCTCAAGTACGGCCGCAACCGTGAGCGTTCCATCGCCGGCGTCCGCCGGATCAGCAAGCCGGGCCTGCGCGTGTACGCCAAGCACACCGGCCTGCCCAAGGTGCTCGGCGGCCTCGGCGTCGCGATCATCTCGACCAGCCAGGGTCTGCTGACGGACCGCCAGGCCAACCAGAAGGGCGTGGGTGGGGAAGTCCTCGCCTACGTCTGGTGACAAGGGAAGGAGAGAGAAGAACATGTCGCGCATCGGCAAGCTCCCCGTCCCGGTCCCCGCGGGCGTCGACGTCCAGGTGGACGGCCCCGTCGTCACGGTGAAGGGCCCCAAGGGCACCCTGAGCCACACCGTGGTCGCTCCGATCACGGTCGAGAAGGGCGAGGGCGTCCTGGACGTCAAGCGTCCCGACGACGAGCGCCTGTCCAAGGCCTACCACGGCCTGTCCCGGACGCTCATCAACAACATGGTCGTCGGTGTCACCGAGGGCTACGAGAAGAAGCTCGAGATCGTGGGCGTGGGTTACCGCGTCCTGTCCAAGGGCCCGACCCAGCTGGAGTTCCAGCTCGGCTACTCGCACCCGATCATCTTCGACGCTCCGGAGGGCATCACCTTCACGGTGGAGGGCCCCACGAAGCTCGGCGTCGCCGGGATCGACAAGCAGCTGGTCGGCGAGGTCGCCGCCAACATCCGCAAGCTCCGCAAGCCCGAGCCGTACAAGGGCAAGGGCGTCCGGTACGCCGGCGAGCATGTCCGTCGCAAGGTCGGAAAGGCTGGTAAGTGACCATGGCGATCACCCTCAAGCACCAGCGGAACCTCTCGGCTCGCGCCAGCTCCAAGCTGCGCCGCCAGGTCCGTGGTCGCAAGAAGATCTCCGGTACCGCCGCGCGTCCGCGCCTGGTGGTCACCCGTTCGACCAAGCACATCACCGCCCAGGTCGTCGACGACCTGGTCGGCAAGACCCTGGCGTCGGCCTCGACCCTCGAGGGAGACCTGCGCTCCTTCGACGGCGACAAGACCGCCAAGGCCAAGAAGGTCGGCGAGCTCGTCGCCGCCCGCGCCAAGGAGCAGGGCGTGGAGTCGGTCGTCTTCGACCGGTCCGGCAACAAGTATCACGGTCGCATCGCGGCCCTGGCTGATGGCGCCCGCGAGGGCGGCCTGACCTTCTGAGACGCGAACAGGACTGAGGAGTAATCATGAGCGGACCCCAGCGCGGACAGCGTTCGGGCGGCGACCGTGGCGGCCGTGGTGGCCGTGACGGTGGTCGTGGCGCCGAGAAGAGCCAGTACGTCGAGCGCGTCGTGGCGATCAACCGCGTCGCGAAGGTCGTGAAGGGTGGTCGTCGCTTCAGCTTCACCGCCCTCGTGATCGTCGGTGACGGCGACGGTCTGGTCGGCGTCGGCTACGGCAAGGCCAAGGAAGTTCCCGCGGCGATCGCCAAGGGTGTCGAGGAGGCGAAGAAGAACTTCTTCCGCGTCCCCCGCATCCAGGGCACGATCCCGCACCCGGTCACGGGTGAGAAGGCCGCCGGCGTGGTGTTCCTGCGCCCGGCCGCCCCCGGTACCGGTGTCATCGCCGGTGGTCCGGTGCGCGCCGTCCTGGAGTGCGCCGGCATCCACGACGTCCTCAGCAAGTCGCTGGGCTCGTCGAACCAGATCAACATCGTGCACGCGACCGTCGAGGCCCTCCGCCTGCTGGAGATGCCCGAGACGGTGGCCGCGCGCCGCGGTCTGCCGGTCGAGCACGTCGCCCCGGCGGCGCTGCTCAAGGCCAAGGCCGAGGGCGAGGCCGAGGCGGCTGCCGCCAAGGCCGCTGCCCCGGAGGCGGTGAACGTCTGATGGCTCAGCTGAAGGTCCAGCAGACCAAGTCGAAGATCGGCACGAAGGCCAACCAGCGCGAGACCCTGCGCACGCTGGGCCTCAAGCGGATCGGCGACGTCGTGATCAAGGAGGACCGTCCCGAGATCCGGGGCATGGTCCACACCGTCCGTCACCTGGTGACGGTCGAGGTCGTCGGAGGCGAGTGACAATGACGCTCAAGCTGCACCACCTGCGCCCGGCCCCGGGCGCCAAGACCGCCAAGACCCGCGTTGGTCGTGGTGAGGGCTCCAAGGGCAAGACCGCCGGTCGTGGTACGAAGGGCACCAAGGCCCGCTACCAGGTCCCGGTCGCGTTCGAGGGTGGCCAGATGCCGCTGCACATGCGGCTCCCGAAGCTCAAGGGCTTCAAGAACCCCTTCAAGGTGACCTTCCAGGTCGTCAACCTCGACCGGATCAGCACGCTGTTCCCCGAGGGCGGCGACGTCACCCCGGAGACGCTGGTCGCCAAGGGCGCCGTCCGCAAGGGCGAGCCCGTCAAGGTGCTCGGCCAGGGTGACCTGACGGTCAAGGTGTCGGTGAGCGCGCAGGCGTTCTCGGCATCGGCCAAGGAGAAGATCGAGAGCGCCGGCGGGACCGTCACGGTCCTGTGAGTGCGCTGGCAAGGGGCGCGTCGGACCTGGAGCTGATCCAGGGCTCGCCGCGCCCCTTGCGCGTCTCCACAGCCCACGGCCGTACGCCGTCTGGAGGCTGTGACCTGCCTGTTAGGCTTCCCGCTGGTCACAAGGCCAGTGATGAGAGAAGAGGAACCGAGTGCTCAGCGCGTTCGTGAACGCCTTCCGGACTCCGGATCTGCGGCGCAAGTTGTTGTTCGTCCTGTTCATCATCGTGATCTTCAGGGCCGGCTCCCAGATCCCTGCACCTGGCGTGCACGTCTCCAACGTCGAGACCTGCCTCAACATCGCCAAGGAGGGTGAGAACGCCGGGCTCTACAGCCTGGTCAACCTCTTCTCCGGCGGAGCGCTGCTGCAGCTGACCATCTTCGCGCTCGGGATCATGCCGTACATCACGGCGAGCATCATCCTGCAGCTGCTGGTGGTCGTGATCCCGCGCCTGGAGGCCCTCAAGAAGGAGGGCCAGTCCGGGCAGACGAAGATCACGCAGTACACCCGCTACCTGACCCTCGGCCTGGCGGTCCTGCAGGCGACCGGCATCGTGGCGCTCGCGCGCTCGGGCAACCTGCTCCAGGGCTGCGACAAGCAGCTGCTGCACCACGACGACACCAAGACCTTCCTGGTCATGGTCGTGACCATGACCGCGGGCACCGCGGTGATCATGTGGCTCGGTGAGCTCATCACCGAGCGCGGCGTCGGCAACGGCATGTCGATCCTGATCTTCACCCAGGTCGTGGCGACCTTCCCGATCTCCCTGTGGCAGGTCAAGATCACCCAGGGCTGGTGGACCTTCGGCGTCGTCATCGCCATCGGCATGGTGCTCATCGCCGCGGTCATATTCATCGAGCAGGCGCAGCGCCGGATCCCGGTGCAGTACGCCCGCCGGATGGTCGGCCGCAAGATGTTCGGCGGCAGCTCGACCTACATCCCGCTCAAGGTGAACCAGGCCGGCATCATCCCGGTCATCTTCGCCAGCTCGCTGCTCTACCTGCCGGCGATGGCGGTCCAGTTCAACCAGAACGCCGAGAACCCCAACCAGGTGATCCGCTGGCTCAACGAGTACCTCGTCGACCAGAGCCACCCGATCCACATGGCGGCGTACTTCCTCCTCATCATCTTCTTCACCTACTTCTACGTGTCGATCACCTTCAACCCGCAAGAGGTGGCCGACAACATGAAGAAGTACGGCGGCTTCATCCCCGGGATCCGGGCGGGCAAGCCGACCCAGGACTACCTGTCCTACGTCCTGTCCCGCATCACGCTGCCGGGCGCTCTCTACCTGGGTCTGATCTCGCTCGTTCCGCTGATCGCGTTCGTGCTGATCGACGCCAACCAGAACTTCCCGTTCGGTGGTACGTCCATCCTGATCATGGTCGGTGTCGCACTCGACACGGTGAAGCAGATCGAGAGCCAGCTCCAGCAGCGCAACTATGAAGGATTCCTGCGTTGAGGCTTCTGATCATGGGTCCCCCGGGTGCCGGCAAGGGCACCCAGGCGGCCGCGGTCGCCGACCACTTCGGTGTGCCGGCGATCTCCACCGGCGACATCTTCCGGGCGAACGTCGGCCAGGGCACGCCGCTCGGCGTCGAGGCCAAGCGCTACATGGACGCCGGTGAGTACGTCCCCGACGAGGTCACCAACAACATGGTCCGCAGCCGGATCGCCGAGCCGGACGCCGCCAGCGGCTTCCTCCTCGACGGCTACCCGCGCACGCTGGCCCAGGTCACCGAGCTCGACGCGATGATCGCCGAGACCGGCCACCAGCTCGACGCGGTGCTCGTGCTCGCCGTCGACCAGGAGGCCCTGCTCGGCCGGCTGCTCAAGCGGGCCGAGATCGAGGGCCGTCCCGACGACACCGAGGACGTCATCCGCCGTCGCCTCGAGGTCTACGCCGCGGAGACCGAGCCGCTCATCTCCGTCTACGACGGGCGCGGCCTGGTCGTCTCCGTCGACGGCATGGGCGAGGTCGCCGAGGTCCAGCAGCGCATCTTCAAGGCGCTCGACGACATCCCCGAGAGCTGACCCGCGGCACGTGCTGTTCAGCCACCGGATCGAGGTCAAGACCCCCGACCAGGTCCGCTCGATGCGGGCGGCCGGCCTCGTCGTCGGCCGCACCCTGGAGCGGCTGCGTGCGGCGGTGCGGCCGGGCGTGAGCACCGCGGACCTCGACGCGCTCGCCGAGCGCAGCATCCGTGAGCAGGGGGGCGTCCCGTCCTTCCTCGGCTACGGCGAGCCGCCGTTCCCCGCGAGCATCTGCGCCTCCGTCAACGACGAGGTCGTCCACGGCATCCCCGGTCCCCGGGTGCTCGCCGAGGGCGACGTCATCTCGATCGACTGCGGCGCGATCGTCCCGGACGCCGAGGGCCGGGGCTGGCACGGCGACGCGGCGATCACGGTGGCGGTCGGCGACGTGGCCGACGAGGTGCGTGCGCTGATGCGGGCCACCGAGGACGCGCTGTGGCAGGGCCTGGCGGCCGCCCGCGTCGGTGGCCGGGTCGGCGACATCTCGCACGCCGTGGAGACCTCCGTGCGCGCGGCCGGGGACTACGGCATCGTCGAGGGCTACACCGGCCACGGCATCGGCACCTCGATGCACATGGAGCCCGACGTCCCCAACCGGGGGCGGGCCGGACGCGGGCCGCGGCTGCAGCGTGGCATGGCGCTGGCGGTGGAGCCGATGGTCACCCTCGGCACGTCCGACACGGTGCTGGCCGACGACGAGTGGACCGTGCTCAGCGCGGACCGCACCTGGGCGGCGCACTTCGAGCACACCCTCGCCCTGACCGAGGCGGGCGTGTGGGTGCTCACCGCCGAGGACGGGGGTCGTGCGCGGCTGGAGGCGCTGGGCGTCCCGTGCGGGGCCGAGGACTAGTCTGAGTCCCATGGCGCGGCAACCGATCACCCCGGCTGCGCTCGCCGCGCGGCCGCTGCTCTTCGCCTCCGGCGAGCAGGCCTACGTCGCCGCGCGGGTCCTCGGCACCCTGCAGACGCCCGACGGCGCCGACCCCGGCTGGGCCGACGAGGTCGTGGCCGCGCTGGAGCCGGGGGAGCGGGCGCTGTGCGCGCTGTCCTTCGCGGCCGGCGCCCCCGGGCTCGCGCACCGGGTGGTCGGCTCCGAGCACGCCCTGCAGCGTCCCGAGCAGGACGACACGGTGGAGCGGACCTACCAGGTCACCGAGTTCCCCACCCCCGAGGCGTACGCCGCGATGGTGGAGGCCGCGCTGGAGAAGATCGCCGACGGCTCCCTCCACAAGGTGGTGCTGGGTCGCTGCCTCGACGTGCTGAGCGAGCCGGCCCTGGTGCCGGCGGAGATCATCGACCGGCTGCTGACGACCCGGCCGGGCCGCTACGTGTTCAGCGTGCCCCTCGGGCCCGGCGCCGGGGACGGCGAGCCGCCCGCCGACGGCCCGATCCTGGTCGGGGCGAGCCCCGAGCTGCTGGTGCGCCGCGACGGCCTGGAGATCTCCTGCACCCCGCTCGCCGGCTCGGTGCCGCGCTCCACCGACGCGGCCGAGGACGCCCGGCGGGCCGCCGCGCTCCAGCAGTCCGGCAAGGACCTCGCCGAGCACGCCTTCGTCGTGGAGGCCATCGTGCACGCGCTGAAGGAGGTGTGCGAGGAGATCGAGTACCCCGCCACCCCCGACCTCCTCTCCACCGACACCGTGTGGCACCTCGCCACCCCCATCTCCGCCCGGCTCGCCGCCGGCGCCGACGGCCCGAGCGCCCTCCGGCTGGCCCAGCTGCTCCACCCCACGCCCGCCGTGGGCGGGGTGCCCACCGCCGCGGCCAACGCGGTCATCGCCGACCTCGAGGGCGACCTGCGCGACTGGTTCGCCGGCTGCGTGGGCTGGGTCGACGCCGACGGCGACGGCGAGTTCGCCGTCACCATCCGGGCCGCGGTCATGGACGGCCCCCGGCTGCGGCTCTTCGCGGGGGCCGGCATCGTCGCCGGCTCCGACCCGGCGGCCGAGGTCCGCGAGACCGGCGCCAAGCTCGCCACGATGGCCCGGGTGACCGGGCTGCCGTGAGGCCGGCGTACGCCGCGGCGCCGCCGGGCGTCGTACCGACCGGCGGGTCGATTGGCCCGCTGGAGCGGACACGTGCGAGGATGACGCGCACCAGGGGGGAGTACTCCTTCGCTGCGGGCTCGTCATCACGACCGGACACTGCTGTCCGGTCCGGTCCCGCAGGTCGCCCGGGAGGGCGGCGGAAGAGACCTCGGGCGATTCTCCGACCGCTCCGCACCCACCCTGGAAGAGGTTCGTGTCCATGGACGTGACCACCCTCGAATGGACCATCACGATCGCCGCGACGGTGGCCGTGCTGCTCTTCGACGTCGTCGTGATCGCTCGCGACCCGCACGAGCCGACGATGAAGGAGTGCGCGATCGCGCTCGCCTTCTACATCGGCGCGGCCATCGCCTTCGGCGCCTTCATCTGGATCCACCACGGCCACGACTACGGCATCGAGTTCTACACCGGCTGGCTGACCGAGTACTCCCTGTCGATCGACAATCTGTTCGTCTTCATCATCTTGATGTCGGCGCTCAAGGTGCCCCGCAAGTACCAGCAGGAGGCGCTGCTCGTCGGCATCGTGCTGGCGCTCGTGTTCCGCGGCATCTTCATCGCCCTCGGCTACGCGCTCATCGAGAACTTCAGCTGGATCTTCTACCTCTTCGGCGCCTTCCTGGTCTACACCGCGGTGAAGCTGGTGAAGTCCTACGGCAGCCACGAGGACGAGCACCCGGAGGAGAACGCGGTCGTCGCCTTCACCCGCCGCCGGATGCGCGTCGGTGAGAGCTGGCACGGCCTGAAGCTCTGGTACCACGAGAACGGCGTCCGCTTCGTCTCGCCGATGGTGATCGTGATCATCGCGCTGGGCGTCACCGACATCCTGTTCGCGCTCGACTCGATCCCGGCGATCTTCGGCATCACCCAGGAGCCGTACCTCGTCTTCACCGCGAACGTCTTCGCGCTGATGGGCCTGCGCCAGCTGTACTTCCTGCTCGGCGGCCTGCTGAAGAAGCTGGTGTACCTCTCGCTCGGCCTGGCCTTCATCCTCGCCTTCATCGGCGTGAAGCTGGTCCTGCACGCCCTGCACGAGAACGAGCTGCCCTTCATCAACGGCGGCGAGCACCTCAAGGTGTGGGACATCCCGTCGCTGTTCAGCCTCGGCGTGATCATCGTGACCCTCATCGTCACCGCGGTCGCCAGCCTCTGGAAGTCGAGCCGGACCGACGCGGACGACCACGTCCCCGACCATGCGACCGCCGCCCGCGAGCCGGGTGACGTCGACGACACCGAGGGCCCCGACTGGCGCTGATGGGCTGATGCCCGGTTTGCGGGGGTGCTGATCGGTTAGGGTCTCTGGTCGTCAGCTCCTCCCCGCCGACCGCGAAGGATCACCCGTGGAACGTCTCCAGGTGCAGTGGTCGGGCACGACCCGGATCTTCGACGGGCCGCGGGTGGTGGTCGGGCGCGAGCTCGACTGCGACGTACCCGTCTCCGACGCCCGGGCCTCGCGGCACCACCTCACCCTGGTGGTCGAGGGCGGGGCCTGGGTGGCGGTGGACTCCAGCAGCAACGGCACTTTCGTGTCGGGCCAGCGGATCACCCGGCTGCCGTTGACCGGTGCGCCGGTCAGCCTGCACCTCGGCGGGCCGAGCGGGGAGCCGGTCGTGGTGAGCGTGCTCGCCCGGCAGCCGGCGCCGCCCACGCCGACGCCCCAGCCGGCCCCGCCGACGCCGCAGCCGGCGCCGCAGCGACCGGTCCCGTCGTCGTCGCGGCCGGTGCCCGCTCCCGCGCCCCCGACCCCCCAGGAGGCGCCGCTCGGCGGGGAGTTCTGGAAGAACCTGCCTCCGCCGCAGCTGCCCGCGAACGACGCCCCCGCCGACGCGTGGCGCCCGGTCGGCGTCCTCCCGCCGGGGCAGCTGCCGCACGGCCACTCCGTGGTCCTGCCCCAGCAGCTCCAGGCCGGCCGCTCGCTGTCGATCGGCCGGGAGCACACCAACGACATCGTGCTCGACGACCCGCTCGTCAGCCGTCGCCACGCGCGGCTCGACCCGCCCACCGCGCAGGTGCTGGCGGTGCTGCACGACCTCGGCTCGTTCAACGGCACCTTCGTCAACGGCCACCGGGTGCAGGGTGCCGTCCAGCTGCCCGTCGGCTCGGAGGTCATCTTCGGCAACCAGACGTTCCGGTGGGACGGCCAGCAGCTGATCGCCTCGGCGACCGCCCACGAGTTCACCCTGTACGCCGACGGGCTGACCCAGGTCGTCGGCGGCGGCAAGCGGCTCATCGAGAACATCTCGTTCAAGCTCGAGCCGAAGAGCCTCACCGCCGTCATCGGCCCGTCCGGCGCCGGCAAGTCGACCCTGCTCGGTGCGCTCACCGGCCTGAAGCCGGCCAGCCACGGCCGGGTGATCTGGCAGGGCCACGACCTCTACCAGCACTACGACCAGCTCCGGTTCCAGATCGGTCTGGTCCCGCAGCAGGACATCCTGCACCCGCAGCTCAAGGTCAAGCAGGGCCTGCGCTTCGCCGCGCAGCTCCGGCTGCCCCCCGACACCACCGCGCAGGAGTGGGACGCCCGGGTCAACCACGTGGCGAACCAGCTCCAGCTCGTGCAGCGGATGGACAACCGGATCGGCACCCAGCTCTCCGGCGGCCAGCGCAAGCGGGTCTCCATCGCCACCGAGCTGCTGACCGCACCGCCCCTGCTGTTCCTCGACGAGCCGACCTCCGGCCTCGACCCGGGCCTCGACCTCGAGGTCATGCGCCAGCTGCGCAGCCTCGCCGACGACGGCCGCGTCGTCATGGTCGTGACCCACTCGGTGCTCGCGCTCGACGTCTGCGACAACGTCCTGGTGCTCGCCCCCGGTGGCCGGATCGCCTACTTCGGCCCGCCCGACGGGGTGCTCGCGCACTTCGGCAAGACCAACTACCCCGAGGTCTTCGACCTGCTCGACGACGCCGACCTGTGGCAGCGGATCCCCGCCCCGCAGCATGCGGTGGACACCTCCCAGCTCGCCCGCCAGGGGTACGGCGCCGTCCCGGCCCCGCCCCGCCAGTCCACCTCCCGCCAGCTCTCCACCCTGGTCAAGCGGAACCTGGCCGTCGTCTTCGCCGACCGGCTGCTGCTCGGCATGCTGGTGCTGCTGCCGCTCATCCTCGGCGGGCTCAGCCGCGTCGTCCCCGGCAGCAATGGCATCTCCATCGCCGCCGCGGAGGGCCGGCTCGGCGAGGGCCAGCAGCGGCTGACCGTCCTCATCGTGGCCGCCTGCCTGATGGGCACCGCACTCGCCATCCGGGAGCTGGTGGGGGAGAGACCGATCTTCCAGCGGGAGTACGCCGTCGGCCTCTCACCCGGCGTCTACTTCACCAGCAAGGTGCTGGTGCTCGGCAGCGCCGCCTTCCTGCAGGGCCTGGTCGTCACCTTCCTGGCCACCGTCGGCCTGCCGGGCGCGGACGGCGAGCTGGGCACCTTCCGGGTGGCGATCGCGATCGCCCTGCTGTCCTGGACGATGGTGGTCATCGGCCTGGCGCTCTCCGCCCTGGTCACCAGCTCGGAGCAGACCATGCCCGCGCTCGTCGGCCTGGTGATGCTGCAGCTGGTGCTCTCCGGTGCGCTCTTCGAGATCGCCGGCCGCGTCGGCCTGGAGCAGATCGCCTGGCTCTCGCCGTCACGCTGGGGCTACGCCGCGGCGGCTTCGGCGATGAAGCTCACCGACGGGCTCGCCGACACCGACAAGGCCGACTGGATCGCCGAGAGCGGCGCCGCGCACTACCTGATGGACCTCATGGTGCTGGGGCTGCTCGGGGTGCTCGCGTTCGGCGTCGGTCTGCTGCTGGTGCGGCGCAGCGCCACCGCCGACGGCTGAGCCGGTCCCGCCGCGCGGGAATGCGGAGGGCTCGCGCGGCCTTGGGTCCACGATGACCGCGCTCGCCCTCTCCGTCCTGGACCTCGTCCCCGTCCGCAGCGACCAGACCACCGGCGACGCGATCGCCGCCTCCGTCGCGCTGGCCCGCACGGCCGACCGTCTCGGCTACCGCCGGTACTGGGTCGCCGAGCACCACAACATGCCGGCCGTCGCCGCGACCAACCCGCCGATCCTGATCGGGATGCTCGCCGGCGCGACCGAGCGGATCCGGGTCGGCTCGGGGGGCGTCATGCTCCCCAACCACGCTCCGCTGGTGGTGGCCGAGCAGTTCGCGCTCCTCGAGGCGGCGTACCCGGGCCGGATCGACCTGGGCATCGGCCGCGCCCCCGGCAGCGACCCGGTGACCAGCTGGGCGCTGCGTCACGGCGGCGGGGGAGTGGAGGAGGACGCGGTCGCCCGCTTCCCCGAGTACGTCGACAACGTGCTCGCGATGATGGAGCCGGCCGGTGTCGGCCTGGCCCTGCGCGGCGGCCAGCACGTCCTCAAGGCCACCCCGGTGGCCCGCTCGGTGCCCGACGTGTGGCTGCTCGGCTCCTCGGACTACTCCGCCCGGCTCGCGGCGGCCAAGGGCCTGCCCTACGTCTTCGCCCACCACTTCTCCGGCGCCGGCACCGCCGAGGCCCTGGAGCTGTACCGCTCGACCTTCCAGCCCTCGCCCGAGGCGGCCTCGCCGCGGACCTTCCTGACCGTCAACGCCTCGGTCGCGGACACCGCGGAGGAGGCGCACCGCCAGGCGCTGCCCCAGCTGCTGCAGATGCTCGCCCTGCGCACCGGCCAGCCGCTCGTCGCGCAGCGCACGATTGAGGACGCCGAGACCATCGTCGCGGCCGGACTGACCGAGGCCCAGGAGGGGCTGATCGAGGCCATGCGGGCGAAGTGGGTCATCGGTGACGCCGCGACGGCGGGTGAGCAGCTCGCGAGCCTCGCGTCGTCGTACGGCGTGGACGAGGTGATGGTCAACCCGGTCGGTGGCGCCGTGGGCGGCACCGACCCCCGCACCGCGCCCGCGCGGGTGCGCACCCTGGAGCTGCTGGCGGGCTGAGCCCCCGGCCTCGCCGATTGGGTTTCGCCTCCGGGTTACCCATAGACTGGCGTGTCGGTCCAACGTGGGTTCCGTGTGTGGTGCACGAGCGCACGAGGTCCACTCGCCTCCGGGCGAGAGGTTCCCGGGCCGAACGGTAGACATCATCCCCGAGCAGATTGTGAGACATGGCGAAGAAAGAAGGCGTCATCGAGATGGAGGGCTCCGTCGTGGAGGCCCTTCCGAACGCCATGTTCCGCGTCGAGCTGAGCAACGGCCACAAGGTCCTCGCTCACATCAGCGGCAAGATGCGCCAGCACTACATCCGGATCCTCCCCGAGGACCGCGTGGTGGTGGAGCTCTCGCCGTACGACCTGTCGCGCGGTCGCATCGTCTACCGGTACAAGTAGATTTGCCCGAGCGTGTCTCCGGCGAGATGAGCGGTCAGCAAGCTGCCATTCGCCTCGCCTCCCGACACGCTGCCGGGCGGATTTCCCGCCACTAGCAAGAAAGGGCTGACATGAAGGTCAACCCGAGCGTGAAGAAGATCTGTGACAAGTGCAAGGTGATCCGTCGCCACGGCCGCGTCATGGTGATCTGCGAGAACCCGCGCCACAAGCAGCGCCAGGGCTGAGTTGAACTGGCCGGGCGTGTCTCCGGCGAGATGAGCGGTCAGCAAGCTGCCGTGCGCCTCGCCTCCCGACACGCCGCCGGCCAAGGTCCAGCGCCACAACTGAATACCTCATCAACGTGATCGCTTAGCCGTCAGCCCACCAGCCGACGGCGAACCACCTCCGGAGCGGATGGCCGGAGCTGGGCGCGAACCGCCCGGACGCATCACGACCACACCACCGTGATCCATCGAAAGGAAGCCATCATGGCTCGCCTCGTCGGAGTCGACCTGCCGCGCGACAAGCGCATCGAGGTCGCTCTCACCTACATCTACGGCATCGGCCGTACCCGCGCCCAGCAGCTGCTGGAGGCCACCGGCGTCAGCCCCGACCTCCGCGTCCACGAGCTGGGTGACGAGGAGCTGGTCAAGCTCCGTGACGAGATCGAAGCGAACTTCAAGATCGAGGGTGACCTCCGTCGCGAGGTCCAGGCCGACATCCGTCGCAAGATCGAGATCGGCAGCTACCAGGGTCGCCGTCACCGCATGGGCCTTCCGGTCCGCGGCCAGCGCACCAAGACCAACGCTCGTACCCGCAAGGGCCCGAAGCGCACGGTTGCCGGCAAGAAGAAGGCCAAGTGATCGATCGCCAGCGGCGATCTCACTGACCTCACGACCAGCTCTTACAAGGAGATAGCGAATGCCTCCCAAGGCTCGCGCGGGCGCCAAGAAGGTGCGCCGCAAGGAGAAGAAGAACGTCGCTCAGGGCGAGGCCCACATCAAGAGCACGTTCAACAACACGATCGTCACGATCACCGACCCGACCGGTGCGGTGATCTCGTGGGCCTCTGCCGGCACCGTCGGCTTCAAGGGCTCCCGCAAGTCCACCCCGTACGCCGCTCAGATGGCCGCCGAGGCCGCGGGCCGTCGCGCGATGGATCACGGCATGAAGAAGATCGACGTCTTCGTCAAGGGCCCGGGCTCGGGCCGCGAGACGGCGATCCGCTCCCTGGGTGCGATCGGCCTCGAGGTCGGCACCATCCAGGACGTGACCCCCGCCCCGCACAACGGCTGCCGCCCGCCGAAGCGCCGCCGCGTCTGACGCGCACGACAAGACTTAGAGGAGAACCGTCATGGCCCGTTACACCGGACCCCTGACCAAGAAGTCGCGCCGTCTCGGCGTCGACCTCGTCGGCGGCGACGCCGCCTTCGAGAAGCGCCCCTACCCGCCGGGCCAGCACGGCCGCGCGCGGATCAAGGAGAGCGAGTACCGCAACCAGCTGCAGGAGAAGCAGAAGGCGCGCTTCACCTACGGCATCCTGGAGAAGCAGTTCCACAAGTACTACGTGGAGGCTGCCCGCCGCCAGGGCAAGACCGGCGACAACCTGCTCCAGCTCCTGGAGTGCCGCCTCGACAACGTGGTCTACCGCGCCGGCTTCGCCCGGACCCGCCGCCACGCCCGCCAGCTGGTGACCCACGGTCACTTCCTGGTCAACGGCAAGAAGGTCGACATCCCGTCCTTCCAGGTCACCCAGTACGACATCATCGACGTGCGCGAGAAGTCGCTCGAGATGACGCCGTTCATCGTCGCCCGCGAGACCCACGGCGAGCGGATCGTCCCGGCCTGGCTGGAGGCGCTCCCGACCCGCATGCGGATCCTGGTGCACTCGGTGCCCGTGCGCGAGCAGATCGACCTGCCCATCCAGGAGCAGCTCATCGTGGAGTACTACTCCAAGAAGTAGTACCCCCGCGGTCGGGGGCGGCGACGCCCCCGACCGCCCACGCTTTTCTTCTCCCATTCCGCACCAACTCTGGGTCCTCATATAGCGGTCGGCCCGGAAAGGAAAGAAACCAGTGCTCATCGCACAGCGCCCCAGCCTCTCGGAGGAGAGCGTCGACCAGTTCCGGTCGCGCTTCGTCATCGAGCCGCTCGAGCCCGGCTTCGGCTACACGCTCGGCAACTCGCTGCGTCGTACGCTCCTCTCCTCGATCCCCGGTGCCTCGGTCACGAGCATCAAGATCGACGGCGTCCTCCACGAGTTCTCCACGATCGACGGTGTCAAGGAAGACGTCACCGAGATCATCCTCAACCTGAAGGGTCTCGTTGTCTCCTCCGAGCACGACGAGCCGGTCACCATGTACCTGCGCAAGTCGGGTGCCGGTGACGTCACCGCCGCGGACATCGCGCCGCCGGCCGGTGTCGAGGTGCACAACCCCGACCTGAAGATCGCCACCCTCTCCGACAACGGCAAGCTCGAGCTCGAGCTCGTCGTCGAGCGCGGCCGCGGCTACGTCTCCGCCGTGCAGAACAAGGGTGCCGACAACGAGATCGGCCGGATCCCGGTCGACTCCATCTACAGCCCCGTGCTGAAGGTGACCTACAAGGTCGAGGCCACCCGTGTCGAGCAGCGCACCGACTTCGACAAGCTCGTCATCGACGTCGAGACCAAGCCGTCCATCCTGCCCCGCGACGCGATCGCGTCGGCCGGTAAGACGCTGGTCGAGCTCTTCGGCCTGGCCCGTGAGCTCAACGTCGAGGCCGAGGGCATCGACATCGGTCCCTCGCCCGTCGACGAGCAGCTCGCCGCCGACCTCGCCCTCCCGGTCGAGGACCTGCAGCTGACCGTCCGGTCCTACAACTGCCTCAAGCGCGAGGGCATCCACACCGTGGGTGAGCTCATCAGCCGCTCGGAGCAGGACCTGCTGGACATCCGCAACTTCGGCGCGAAGTCCATCGACGAGGTCAAGGCCAAGCTGCACGAGATGGGTCTGTCCCTCAAGGACAGCGCCCCGGGCTTCGACCCCTCGGCCGCGCTCGCCAACTACTCCGACGACGAGGACGACGACGAGTCGTTCGTCGAGGACGAGCAGTTCTGAGTTAGTCAGGCCGAGCGTGTCTTCGCCGGAACGAGGGGGCAGCAAGCTGCCGTCGATCCGGCTCCCGACACGCTGCCGGCCGAGCTAGTCGGGCCGAGCGTGTCTTCGGCGCCGCGGGGGCAGCAAGCTGCCGGCGGTCGCCTCCCGACACGCTGCCGGCCCGCAGTCGAGTAGGTCTGGACCACAGTCCGCTCGGCGGCAAGACCAAGAGATCATCCGGTACCTCACACGGCCGGACCTAGCACCCGGTACCTCATACGGCCGGGCAGGAAAGCGAGAGAGCAATGCCCAAGCCCAAGAAGGGGCCCCGCCTCGGCGGTGGCGCCGCGCACCAGCGCCTCATCCTGTCGAACCTGGCCACCGCGCTCTTCGAGCACGGCCGGATCACGACGACCGAGGCGAAGGCGCGCACCCTGCGTCCGTACGCCGAGAAGCTGATCACCAAGGCGAAGAAGGCCCACGCCGGCGAGAACCCGCTGCACCAGCGCCGCGAGGTCCTCAAGGTCATCCGCGACAAGGGTGTCGTGCACACCCTCTTCACGGAGATCGCGCCGACGTTCTCGGAGCGCCCGGGTGGCTACACCCGGATCACCAAGATCGGTCCGCGCCAGGGCGACAACGCGCCCATGGCCGTCATCGAGCTGGTGACCGAGGCGTTCACGCCCGCCGCGCCGAAGGCCGTTAAGGCCGCTCCGGCCGCTGAGGTCAGCAAGCCGGCCGAGGACGCCCCGGCCGAGGTCGAGGCGCCGGTCGAGACCGGCGAGACCGAGGTCGTCGACACCTCCTCGACCGAGGTGGAGACCGCCGAGGCCGAGACCGAGGCGACCGAGACCGCCGAGGCCACCGAGGAGGAGGCTCCCGCCGAGGAGTCCACCGAGGACAAGGCCTGAGCGAACGCTCTCAGACGGCCCGTCACCCGCGAGGGTGGCGGGCCGTCGTCGTTCCCGCCAGCGGTGCGGAGACCGCTGCCATCCAGCACGACAGCCCGCCCACCAGGACGGGTGCGACCCCCCAGAGCCACCACAGCGTTCCGCCGAGCAGGGGGAGGGTCGTGGAGGTGAGGTCGGAGTCGAAGGACTCGCTGTAGGCCGCGTCCCAGAGTGCTGAGCCCAGTGAGTCGTGGAGCAGCACCTGGAGACCGGTCACCACCGGGATCGCCAACAGCCCGAGGTGCCACGCGCCGTCCAGCCGGGCGATGCCCCAGGCGGCCACGAGGGGGAGCGCCACCAGCAGGGTTCCCACGTGTGCGGCGGCGGGCCCCGCGTCGTACCAGGGTCCGGGGGCCAGGGCCTCCACGCCGATGCGTCCCACGACCCATAGGGGCGCCGCGACCAGCGCCAGCCGCACGGCCTGCGCAGCACGGGAGGAGTCGCGGGCGACGAGGGGGAGCGCCGCGACGTACAGCAGCCACGGCAGCGCCCCGAGCAGGGCTCGGGCGAGCGTCGACGACAGCGGCCACGACCAGGTCCAGCACACCAGCGACAGCACGAGGTCCACCAGCAGGACGCCGGCGAGCAGCAGGACGGGCACCGGTGCAGGGTGCCACATCGCGAACTCGGCCGTGGGGTGGCCGGTCCGTAGACTGGAGCCATGACGATCGACCTGGGTACGCCGCGCCTGCTCGAGGACAGCGAGCGCGAGGTGCTCCTCGCCGCCCCGCGGGGCTACTGCGCCGGCGTCGACCGGGCGGTCGTCACGGTGGAGCAGGCGCTCGACCTCTACGGCTCGCCGGTCTACGTGCGCAAGCAGATCGTGCACAACAAGCACGTGGTGTCGAACCTGGAGTCGCGCGGCGCGATCTTCGTCGAGGAGCTCGACGAGGTTCCGCTCGGCGCGACCGTCGTGTTCTCCGCCCACGGGGTGTCGCCCGCGGTCGTGAGCGAGGCCGCCGAGCGTGAGCTGAAGACCATCGACGCGACCTGCCCGCTGGTGACCAAGGTGCACCGCGAGGCCGTGCGCTTCGCCGCCGACGGCTACACCATCCTGCTCATCGGGCACGCGGGCCACGAGGAGGTCGAGGGCACGGCGGGCGAGGCGCCCGAGCAGACCGTGCTGGTCGAGCACCCCGACGACGTCGACCGGCTGGAGTTCCCCGCCGACGCCAAGCTCGCGTGGCTCTCGCAGACCACGCTCAGCGTGGACGAGACGATGGAGACGGTGCGGCGCCTCCGGGCGAAGTTCCCGCAGCTGGAGGACCCGCCGAGCGACGACATCTGCTACGCGACCCAGAACCGCCAGGTGGCGGTCAAGGAGATCGGTGCGACCGCGGACCTGGTGATCGTCGTCGGCAGCGCCAACTCCTCGAACTCGGTGCGCCTCGTGGAGGTCGCTCTCGAGGCGGGCGCCAAGGCGTCCTACCGCATCGACGACGTGTCCGAGCTCGACGAGGCCTGGCTCGACGGGGCCGCGACGGTCAGCGTCACCTCGGGTGCCTCGGTGCCCGACCACCTCGTGACCGAGGTGCTCGCCTACCTCGCCGAGCGGGGCTACCCCGACGCCCGGGCCGTGCAGACCGCCGAGGAGACCTTGGCGTTCTCGCTGCCCAAGGAGCTGCACCGCGACCTCAAGGCCGCCGGGCGCAGCACCAAGACCGCCGTCCGGCTGTAGGCGTCACCGGATGGCCCGCTACCTCGACGTCCACCCCGACAACCCGCAGCCGCGGGCGGTCCAGCAGATCGTGGACGCGCTCAACGACGACGCGCTGATCGCGTACCCGACGGACTCCGGCTACGCGCTGGGCTGCCGGATCGGCAACCGTGACGGCCGCGACCGGATCCTGAGGATCCGCGGGCTCGACGACAAGCACCACTTCACCCTCATGTGCCGCGACTTCTCCCAGCTCGGGCAGATGGTGCACGTGGACAACTCCGCGTTCCGGGCGATCCGCGCGGCGACGCCCGGCCCGTACACCTTCATCCTCCCGGCGATGCCCGAGGTGCCGAAGCGGCTGCTGCACCCGAAGAAGCGGACCGTCGGCGTCCGCATCCCCGACCACGTCTTCGTGCAGACCCTTCTCGAGGCGCTCGGGGAGCCGCTGCTGACCTCCACGCTCATCCTGCCCGGCGAGACCGAGCCGCGGACGATGGGCTGGGAGATCAAGGAGGACCTGGACCACGACGTCGACATCGTCGTCGAGGCCGGGGAGACGCCCGCCGAGCCCACCACCGTCGTGGACTGGTCCGACGGCGTGCCCGAGGTGCTGCGCCGCGGCGCGGGGGACCCCGACCGCTTCTAGACGTCCCGGACGGGCGTCCGGTTCTCGGTCGCATGGTCGTCGCGGCCCTTGGCGGGGGACCGGACCGGTGTGAGTCTGCGGGTCATGCCCCTCACCCGACCCCGTGCGCTCGCCGCCACCGTGTCCGCCGCCCTCGTGGCCCTCGCCGTCGCCACCGCTGCCCCCGCGCCCGCGACGAACCCCTACCTGCCGGGCGGCGGCCCGTCGCTGCGGCTGGTCGTCGACAGCCCCGGTGTCACGTTCGCCTCGCCCGGCTCGCCGGGGGTGAACGTCGCCTGCACGGCCTTCACCCTCGCCGGCGTGGTCGAGAGCCCGGGGACGCCCCGCGCGCACTCCGTGCGCGCCGGCTACCTCTCCACGCTGAGCTCGAGCGGCTGCGGCACGACGACCGTCACCCCCACGGGCAGCTGGAACGTCGTGGTCCCCGGCGACGGGAGCGGAACCGTGTGGCCGATGGTCCTCGCGAACGCCACGGCCCACGGCGCCGCCAGCGGGTGCTCCTTCGACATCTCCGGCAACATCAACGGCGCCTTCAACACCAGCACCCAGCAGTTCCGGGCCGCCTCGTCGACGCTGAGGGTCTCCACCGTCGTCGGCCCGCTGTGCGCGCTGCTCGACATCGCGCTCGGCGACCTGGTCACGGTGACCGGGACCTGGACGAACACGCCGCCGGCCGGGTCGGGGGTCCTGACCCTGGGCCACTGACCGACGCTCAGCGAGGGTGGGCGGCCACCCACTGGCGTCGTACGGCGAGCAGGCCCAGGCACGCGGCGTACCCCAGCGCCAGCGGGACGGCGTGCGTCGACAGACCGGACACGGTGGCCTGGACGAACCCGTCCGTGGCGCGTGCGACGGCGTCGGGCCGGCTGATGGCGAGCAGCAGGACGATCGCGAACATGGCCAGCGGTGGGAAGACCCCCACGGGGAAGAAGTCGCTGGGGCGCACGGCGAGGGCGAGACCCACGGCGAGGGTCACGAAGACGAGGTCGAAGAAGAGACCGAGCCCGTCGGAGAGGAGCAGGTCGAGCGCGGCGGCGGTGACCAGGAGCGCGGAGGCGAGTCGCAGCACGCCCGCGGCGGGGCGGTTGCCGGCCTCCCACAGGGTCGGCGGCCGGCTCGGCACGGTGCTCACGCACCCACGCTAGGACGTGGAGGGCTCCGGACCGGGGATTTCAGCCCAGCCGTCGGCCGCTGGTGGTGTCGAAGACGTGGGCCGCGCCGGGAGGTACGGCGAGGTGCAGCACGTCGTCGGGCGCGACGTGCCCCCGCGACGCGACCCGGACGGCGACCGGCGCCTCGAACCCGCCGAGGTCGGCCGTGCCGTGCGCGAAGCCCTCCGAGCCGAGCTCCTCGACAAGGTGCACCCGCAGCGGGACGCCCGCGCCGGGGGAGACCAGCTGCCAGGCCTCGGGCCGGACCCCGAGGGTGACGTCCGGGGTCAGGGCGGCCCGGGTGGCGGGGTCGAGGGGGACCTCGTGGTCGCCGAGGTGCAGCCGGCCGCCGTCCACGCGGGCGGGGAGCAGGTTCATCTGCGGGGAGCCGATGAAGCCCGCGACGAAGAGGTTGGCGGGACGGTCGTAGAGCGCGAGCGGGGTGTCGACCTGCTGGATCTCGCCGCCGTCCATCACCGCGACCCGGTCGCCCATGGTCATCGCCTCCACCTGGTCGTGGGTGACGTAGACCGTGGTGACGCCGAGCTCGCGCTGCAGCCGGGCGATGTCGCTGCGGGTCTGCACCCGCATCTTGGCGTCGAGGTTGGACAGCGGCTCGTCCATGCAGAACACCTGCGGCTCGCGGACGATCGCACGGCCCATCGCCACCCGCTGGCGCTGGCCGCCCGACAGGGCGCGGGGCTTGCGCTCGAGCAGCTCGGTGAGGCCGAGCAGCGCGGCGGTCTCCTCGACCCGGCGCTCGCGCTCCTCCCGCGGGGTCTTGGCGAGGCGGAGGGCGAAGCCGAGGTTCTCCCGCACCGTCTTGTGCGGGTAGAGCGCGTAGCTCTGGAAGACCATGGCGATGTCGCGGTCCTTCGGGGCGAGCCGGGTGACGTCCCGCTCGCCGATGAGGATGCGGCCGGCGTCGACCTCCTCCAGGCCCGCGAGCATGCGCAGGGTGGTGGTCTTGCCGCAGCCCGACGGGCCGACCAGCACGAGCAGCTCGCCGTCCTCGACGACGAGGTCGATGCCGGGCACGGCGGGGGACTCGGCGCCGTCGTACCACCGCTGGGCGGCCTCGAAGGTGATGCGGGCCATCGCTGCTCCTGCCGGGTAGAGGTTCACGAAAGTGTGACCTGGATCGCACGGAATGCTTGCACCTTATATGTAAGTATGGTGAACTAACAAACATGTCCTGGCGCACTCCCACCTCCCGAGCCCCTCGGGACCGGATCAAGCTCCGGCGGGCCGACTCCCGTCGGCACCACCGCGCGATGCTCCTGCAGGAGCTCTTCGCGGACGGGCCCGCCAGCCGCGCCGACCTGGCCCGCAGCAGCGGGCTGACCCGGGTGACCGTCTCCGACCTGGTCGCCGAGCTGATCGGCGAGGGCCTGCTCGAGGAGCTCGGCGCCCCGGCCGAGACCCGGGTCGGCAAGCCGCCGACGCTGGTCGGACTCGTGCCCGACGCCAAGCACGTCGTCGCCATCGACCTCTCCGTCGACGACCAGGTCGTCGGCGCGGTGCTCACCCTGGCCGGTGAGGTCGTCGAGCGTGACGCCCGGCCGCTGGAGGGACGCCGCGGGCCCGAGGCCGCCGCCCTCGTCGAGCAGGTCACCGCCGACCTCGCCGCCCGCAGCAGCCGCCCGCTGCTCGGGGTCGCCGTCGCCACCCCCGGCGTGGTCAGCGCCGAGGGCGTCGTGCTCGACGCGCCCAACCTGGGCTGGCGCGACGTCGCGCTCGCGGAGACGCTGAGCGCCTCCCTCGACCTGCCCGTGTACGTCGCCAACGACGCCAACACCGCCGTGATGGGGGAGTACACCTTCGGCGGCGGCGGTGAGGGCGGGCTCCTGCTGCTGCGGCTCAGCACCGGTGTCGGCGCCGGGCTCGTGCTCGGCGGCGCGGTGCTGCACGGCCACGGGGGCGCCGCGGGCGAGATCGGCCACGTCCAGGTCGACCCCGACGGCGAGACCTGCGGCTGCGGCCGGCCCGGCTGCCTGGAGACCTTCGTCGCCGTACCCCGGCTCCGGCGGCGGGTCGCCGAGGGCGACGCGGACGCCGCGCTGCGCGACGCCGGCGAACGGCTCGGCCAGGCCCTGGCGCCGGTCGTCGCCACCTTGAACCTCGGCGAGGTCGTGCTGAGCGGACCGGCGGACCTCGTCGGCCCGCTGGCGGCGTACGCCGAGGCCACCGTCCGGGACCGGGTCATGCCGGTCTCCTCCGCCGGCTTCGCCATCCGGGTCTCGACCCTCGGCGACGACGGCGTCCTGATCGGCGCCACCGGCGTCGTCCTCTCGGGCGAGCTCGGCGTCTCCTGACCCGGCCCGACCACCACGAAGATCGAAGGGAACTAGCTGTGCGAATCAAGAAGACCCTGGCGGTCGCGGCCACCACCGCGCTGCTGGCCGTGGCCAGCGCGTGCGGCTCCGAGAACGACGGCGACGCCCAGGGCGGCGGCCCCGACAAGGCCGACCTCGTCGTCTGGCTCAACGGCGCCGACACCCCCGACGCGGCCCGCGAGTGGCTCAAGACGACCTTCGAGAAGGAGAACCCCGGCTCCACGCTCACCATCGAGCAGCAGGAGTGGGAGGGCCTCGTCGAGCGGCTCACCACCGCCCTCAGCTCCGCCGACCAGACCCCCGACGTCGTCGAGGTCGGCAACACCCAGGCCCCGACCTTCACCACCGTCGGCGCGTTCAGCGACCTGAGCGACGACCTCGCCGACCTCGGCGGGGACGACCTGCTGCCCGGTTTCGTCGACGGCGCCACCGTCGACGGCAAGACCTACGCGGTGCCCTACTACGCGGGCTCGACGTACGTCTTCTACCGCAAGGACCTCTTCGAGCAGGCCGGCATCACCGCCGCGCCGACCACGATGGAGGAGTTCGTCACCGCCGCCACGACGCTGAAGCAGAAGAGCGGCAGGGCCGACTTCTCCGGCTACTGGCTGCCCGGCAAGGACTGGCGCGACGGCGCGGCGCTCCTGTGGGACGCCGGTGGCGACTTCGCGGCCCCCGACGGCGACGGCTGGAAGGGCACCCTCTCGACCCCCGAGTCTCTCGCTGGGCTCACCGCCTTCCAGGACCTGTACGACGCCGCCTCAGGCGCCCCCGCCGACGCCAACGAGGCCGACCCGGTCACCCCGTTCTGCGCCGGCAAGATCGGCATGATGTCGCGCCCCGGCTGGGTCTACGGGATGCTCACCGACCCGAAGAGCGGCTGCCCGAAGCTCGCCGAGAAGGTCGGCGTCTTCGCCCTGCCCGGCTCCGACGGCGAGCCCGCACCGGTGCTCCTCGGCGGCTCCGACATCGCCATCTCCGCCAAGTCGCCCAACCAGGACCTCTCCCGCAAGGTGCTCGCGCTGATGCTGAGCGAGGACTACCAGACCATCCTCGCCGAGGCCGGGCTGACGCCCGCCAAGGAGTCGCTGGCGACCAAGCTCGGTGACGACCAGTTCGCGAAGGCCACCGTCGAGGCGGCGTCCAACGCGAAGCTCACCCCGGCGGCCGCCGCGTGGGCCACCCTGGAGGGCAAGTTCGTGCTGGAGGACCTCTACAGCGAGATCGCCCAGGGCGGGGACGTCACGAAGCTGGCCAAGGAAGCCGACGACAAGATCACCGCGCAGTTGAACTGAGCCGAGCGTGTCTCCGGCGAGATGCGGGGCAGCAAGCTGCCGTCGCCTCGCCTCCCGACACGCTGCCGGCTGACACTGAG
>CAZFEE010000001.1:2711831-2835704 GCA_964517395.1 uncultured Nocardioides sp.
TGCCGTCGCCTCGCCTCCCGACACGCTGCCGGCTGACACTGAGCCGAGCGTGTCTCCGGCGAGATGCGGGGGCAGCAAGCTGCCGTCGCCTCGCCTCCCGACACGCTGCCGGCTGACACTGAGCCGAGCGTGTCTGCGGCGAGATGCGGGGGCAGCGAGCTGCCGTCGCCTCGCCTCCCGACACGCTGCCGGCTGACACTGAGCCGAGCGTGTCTGCGGCGAGATGCGGGGGCAGCGAGCTGCCGTCGCCTCGCCTCCCGACACGCTGCCGGCTGACCGAGAAGCACGACGCCCGGCCGGGACCAGACCGGCCGGGCGTCGTACCGGAGAAGAGGAGAACGACGTGGCACGCGGCACCGCACGCCGGACGCCCCTGCCCCTGGGGCTGGTGCTCCCGGCGAGCCTGGTCCTCGGGCTCGCGCTGGGCTACCCGCTGCTGCGCCAGGTGGTGCTGTCGCTGCAGGAGTTCGGGCTCGCCCAGCAGTTCGGGCAGCCGCCCGAGTGGATCGGCCTCGGCAACTACCGAGAGCTGCTCGGCAGCGGCGAGCTGTGGCCGGTGGTGCTGCGCACCATCGCGTTCTGCCTCGTCAACGCGGGGCTGACGTTCGGCATCGGGCTCGGCCTCGCGCTGCTGATGACCCGGATGAGCAAGGTGACCAGGATCCTCACCCAGTGCGGGCTCCTGCTCGCCTGGGCGATGCCGGTGGTCGCGGCGATGACGGTGTGGCAGTTCCTCTTCGACACCGAGTACGGCGTGGTCAACTGGTTCCTCAGCGCGCTCGGCGGCAACTTCGACGGGCATGCCTGGCTGCTCGACCCGTGGTCCTTCTTCCTCGTCGCCACCTTGGTCGTGGTGTGGATGAGCGTGCCGTTCGTCGCGTTCACGCTGTACGCCGCGCTCACCCAGGTCCCCGAGGACGTCGTGGAGGCGGCACAGATCGACGGCGCGGGCGCCTGGCAGCGCTTCGTGCACGTGGTGCTGCCCTCGATCCGCTCGGTGCTCCTGGTGGTCGTGCTGCTCCAGGTGATCTGGGACCTGCGGGTGTTCACCCAGATCTACACGCTGCAGAAGGCCGGTGGGATCAGCAAGGACACGAACCTGCTGGGCACCTACGTCTACACGCTCGGCATCAAGGGCGGGGACTTCGGGATGGCCGCCGCGGCCGCGATGTTCATGCTGCTGCTGACGATCGTGCTGACCGCGCCGTACGTCCGGATGATGCTGAAGCAGGAGGAGGACTGATGGCCCGCCGCACCACGCTGCCGGTGAGGATCGGCGCGGACGCCGTCGGCGTGCTCGTCTTCCTCGTGTGCGTCTTCCCCGTCTACTGGATGGTCAGCCGCTCGTTCCTGCCGCGCAACCGGATCAAGGGCGAGCACCCCGAGGTCGTGCCCACCCACGGCACCCTCGACAACTACCGGCGGGTGTTCGCGGACGGCTCGTTCACCGACGCCCTCGTGACCAGCCTGAGCGTCACCCTGCTCACCGTCACGGTGGCGCTGCTCTTCGCCTTCCTCGCGGCGGTCGCGGTCAGCCGCTTCCGCTTCCGCGGGCGTCGTACCTTCATCCTGACCCTGCTGGTCATCCAGATGATCCCGGCGGAGGCGCTGTTCATCAGTCAGTACAAGATGCTCGACGGGATGAGCCTGCTGAACTCCGTCGTCGGCCTCACGCTCGTGTACGTCGCCAGCGTGCTCCCGTTCACCGTGTGGACCCTGCGCGGGTTCGTCGACGGGGTGCCGCGGGAGCTGGAGGAGGCCGCGATGATGGACGGCTGCTCGCGGACCCAGGCGTTCTTCCGGGTGACCCTGCCGCTGCTGGCTCCCGGCCTGGTGGCGACCGGCGTGTTCGGCTTCATCCAGGCGTGGAACGAGTTCACGCTGGCGGTCGTGGTGATGACCGACCCGTCGAAGGAGACCCTGCCGGTGTGGCTGGTCGCGTTCACCGACGCCCGCAGCCGGGGCGTCGACTGGGGGGCGATCATGGCGTCCTCGACCCTCATCACGATCCCGGTGGTCCTGTTCTTCCTGGTGGTGCAGCGACGGATGGTCTCCGGCATCACGGCGGGAGCGGTGAAGGGATGAGCGAGCTGCTGGGGGAGCTGGCGCTGCGCGTCCAGCTGGGCTCGTTCGCCGGGCCGACGCTGCCGCCGGAGTGGGGCACCCTGCTCGACGAGGGCCTGGGCGGGGTGTGCCTGTTCGGCTCCAACCTGACCGGCGACCTCGGGCAGGCCGCGACCCTGGTCGCCGAGGTGCGCGCCCGCCGGGCCGCGGCCGTGGTCGCCACCGACGAGGAGGGTGGGGACGTGACCCGCCTGCACGTGCGGGACGCGAGCCCGGTGCCGGGACCGGCGGTGCTGGGCGCGGCCGACGACCTGGCGCTCACCGCCGCGGTCGGACGCGCGGTGGGGCTCGAGCTGGCGGCCGTGGGGATCGACCTCGACCTCGGTCCGGTGGCCGACGTGAACAGCAACCCGGCCAACCCGGTGATCGGCACCCGCAGCTTCGGCGCCCGGTCCGAGCTGGTCTCCCGGCACGTGGCCGCATGGGTCGCGGGGCTGCAGTCGGCCGGGGTCGCGGGCTGCGTGAAGCACTTCCCGGGGCACGGCGACACCGCGCAGGACAGCCACCTGACGCTGCCGGTCCTCGATGCCGACGCGGCCACCCTCCGGGCCCGGGAGCTGGTGCCCTTCGCCGCGGCCGTCGAGGCGGGCGCCGCGGCGGTGATGACCTCGCACCTGGTGGTCCCGGCGCTCGACGCCACGGGTGCCCCGGCCACGCTGAGCCGACCGGTGCTGAGCGTGCTGCGCGACGAGCTCGACTTCCACGGGGCGATCATCAGCGACGCCCTCGACATGGCGGGGGCCTCCGGCGAGTGCTCGATCCCCGAGGCGGCCGTGGCCGCCCTGGCCGCGGGCGTCGACCTGCTGTGCACCGGCCCCGACAAGGACGCCGCGCTGGTGCGGGACGTGCAGTCCGCGATCGTCCGCGCGGTCCGCGCCGAGCGGCTGCCGCTGTCCCGGCTGATCGACGCGGCCGAGCGGGTCGCCCACCTCGGCCAGCCGCCGGCCACCGGCAGCGGCGACCCCGCCGCCGAGCGGTACGTCGCCGCCGCGCGTGCCGCCGTGCTGTGGGAGGGCGAGCTGCCGGACCTGCGCGGGGCGCGGGTCGTCACGGTGGCGACCGAGGCGAACATCGCCGTCGGCGAGGGGCGGTGGGGGATCGACCCCGACCTTGTCGTAACGGAGGGGGAGGTGCTGCCGGACGGTCCGCTCGTCGTACAGGTCCGCGACGGTCACCGGCGTCCCGGGGTCGCCGCGATGCTGGCGTCGGTCCGTGGTCCGGTGGTCGTCGTGGAGTGGGGCTGGCCCGGCGCGCGCGTCGGCTGGGAGGACGCCCCGCACGCACGGCTGTGCACCCGGGGCAACGGGCGCCCCTCGATCGCCGCCGTGGAGCAGATCCTGCGCGAGGCGGGGTGGCGGCGGTGACCGGGCTGCTCGTGGGGCTGGACATCGGCGCCACCAAGATCCTGGGCGTGGTCGCCCGCCCGGACGGCGAGGTGCTCGCGCAGGTGCGGACCGGCAGCCCGGCCGGCGGGGCCGAGGTCGTCGCCGCCGCCGCCGAGGTGGTCGCCCGGCTGCGCGCCGCGTCGGGACACCAGCTCGACGGCGTCGTCGGCGTTGGCATCCCCGGGCTGGTCGACGCCGAGCACGGCACCGTCCGGCACGCGGTCAACCTCGGGGTCGACGACGGCTTCCCCTTCAGCGACCGGCTCGGTACGGCGACCGGCCTGCACGTCGTGCTCGACAACGACGCCAACGCGGCGGCACTCGGCGCGGCCACCCTGCTCGGCGAGGACGACCTCGTCTACCTCAGCATCGGCACGGGCCTGGCCGCCGCCACCATCCTGGACGGCGTGCTGCGCCGCGGTGCCCGCCATGCGGCCGGGGAGATCGGGCACATCCCCGTCGACCCGGCGGGGCTGGCCTGCGAGTGCGGACAGGTGGGCTGCCTGGAGACGGTCGCGTCCGGGTCCGCGCTGGCCGCGCTGTGGCCCTCGGCGGACGCTCCGCCGGCGCAGGCGCTGTTCGACGCGGCCGCGGCCGGCGACGCCAAGGCGGTGCAGGTGCGCGACGAGTTCGCGGCCCACCTCGCCGACGCGGTCCGGCTGGTCGCCCTGACCGTCGACCCGGAGGTCGTGGTGCTCGGCGGCGGTGTCGCCAACGTCGGCGAGCGGCTGCGCGTCGCCGTCGCGCACGCGCTCGCGGAGCAGGCCACGGGGTCGCCGTTCCTGGCCTCGCTGGACCTGGCCGGGCGGGTGCGCCTGGTGCCGCGTGACGTCCCGGTCGCGGCCCTGGGCGCTGCACTGCTCGGGAGCCGCCGTGGCTGACCTGGTGGTGAGCGGCGGCTCCCGCGACGTCGCGATCGCGGGCGGCCGGGTCGTCGCACAGGCGGTGCCGGGCGCCCCGCACCTCGATGCCGCGGGCCTGCACGTCCTGCCTGGCCTCCTCGACCTGCAGGTCAACGGCGCGGTGGGCATCGACCTCACCCGGGAGCCCGAGCGGCTCTGGGAGGTCGGGGCCGCGCTGCCGCGCTTCGGCGTCACCGCGTTCCTGCCGACCGTCATCACCTCCGCGCCGGAGCAGCGCACGCGGGCCCTCGCGGCCCTGGCCGCGGGCCCCCCGCCGGGCTGGGCGGGCGCGGTGCCCCTCGGGCTGCACCTGGAGGGGCCGATGATCGCGCCGGCCCGCAAGGGCGCGCATCCGCCGGCCTGGCTGCGCCCACCGTCGCCCGCGCTGGTGACGGGCTGGTCGCGCGCCTCGGGGGTCGCGATGGTGACCCTCGCCCCCGAGCTCCCCGGCGCGCTCGACGTGGTCGCGGCGCTCGCGGCGAGCGGCGTCGTCGTCGCGGTCGGGCACACCGAGGCGAGCGCCGCGCAGGTCACCGCCGCCGTCGAGCGGGGCGCGCGCGCCGTCACCCACCTCGGCAACGCCATGCCCCCGCTGGCCGGCCGGACGCCCGGACCGGTCGGTGCCGCGCTCGCCTCGCCGACGCTCGTCGCGGGGGTGATCGCCGACGGCCACCATCTCGACGACACCACGCTCGCCGCCTACGCCGCCGCCCTCGGCGACCGGCTGCTCCTCGTCACCGACACCACCGCCGCGCTGGGCGCGCCCGACGGACCGGCGCGGCTCGGCGACCAGCGGGTCGAGGTCCGCGACGGCACCGTCCGGCTCGCCGACGGGACCCTCGCCGGCTCCGCAGCCGACCTCGCCCAGTGCCTGCGGGTGCTGCGCCGGGCCACCGGCCGGTCCCTGCCCGACGCCGCCGCCGCCTGCACCCGGGTGCCCGCCGACCTGCTCGGCGACCCGACCCGCGGCCGGCTCACCCCGGGAGCCCGCGGCGACCTCACCCTCGTCGACGACGACCTCACCGTCGTCGCCACCGTCGTCGGTGGCCGCCTGCTGCACGGAGGAAGCTGATGGAGATCGTCCCGCTGGACACCGCCGCCCAGGTCGCCGGCCTCGCCGCCGACGTCCTCGAGGCCGCCGTCCGGGCGCGCACCGACGCCGTGCTCGGGCTGGCGACGGGCTCGACCCCACTGCCGGCGTACCAGGAGCTGGTCCGCCGGCACCGCGCCGGCTCCGGACCGTCGTACGACGAAGTGCGGTGCTTCACCCTCGACGAGTACGTCGGCCTGCCCGCCGGTCACGCGCAGAGCTACCGCGCGACGATCGCCCGCGAGCTCACCGACGCCCTCGGCGTCCCCGCCGAGCGGGTGCACGGACCCGACCCCACCCCGGAGGGGCTGCCGACGGCGGGGGAGCGCTACGAGGCCGCGCTGCGCGAGGCCGGCGGGGTCGACGTGCAGGTGCTCGGCATCGGGGGTGACGGGCACCTGGCGTTCAACGAGCCCGGCTCCTCGCTGGGATCCTCGACCCGGATCAAGACGCTGACCGAGGAGACCCGGCGCGACAACGCCCGGTTCTTCGGTGCCGTCGACGACGTGCCGCGGCACGTGCTCACCCAGGGCCTCGGCACCATCCTGCGGGCCCGCCACCTGCTGCTGCTCGCGACCGGCCGCGGCAAGGCGGCCGCCCTCGCCGCCGCCGTCGAGGGCCCGCTGACCGCGGCGTGCCCGGCGTCGGTGCTGCAGCTGCACCCGCACGTCACGGTCCTCGCCGACGCCCCCGCGGCCGAGGCGCTGGCACGGCGTGCGCACTACCGCGAGGTGTACGACGCCAAGCCGGCCTGGCAGGGCCTCTGAGTCACGCCGGCCCGAACCGGCTGCCCTCCCGCAACCGGGTGAGCAGCTCCTCGGGCCGCATCGGGCGGCAGATCACCCAGCCCTGGATCCAGCCGATCTGCAGCTCCTCGACGAAGTCCCACTGCCGCTCGTCCTCGATGCCCTCCGCCACCATGGCGAAGCCGAGGTCGCGCAGCAGGTAGGACACGTGCGCCAGCAGCCGCCGCTCCGGCGGGCTGTCGCCCACGACCAGGCTCCGGTCCAGCTTCACCAGGTCCCAGGACCAGTGGTTGAGCAGGGCGTACGTCGAGTAGCCCGCCCCGAAGTCGTCGATCGCCAGCGAGATCCCGGACTCGCGCAACCACACCGCGATCGCCTCGATCTCGTCGGTCCAGCCGTCGAAGGCACGTTCGGAGACCTCCAGCGCGAGCGACACGTCGTGCTCGGCGACCAGCTTCACCAGGGTCTCCAGCAGCGGGCTGTCGCGGCGCAGCTGGCTGAACTCCACGTTGACCGTCAGCAGGTGCTGGCGGCCCAGGAGGAGGTCGATGCGTCGTACCGCCTCGATGGCCTGGCGGGCGATCGTCTCGGTCATCTCGTCGAGCAGGTCCGCGCGCTGCGCCGAGTCGACGACGAGCAGCGGGGACAGCCGGCCGAAGACCTGGTCCTCCACCCGCAGCAGCGCCTCGACGCCCTCCAGCTCGCCGGTCGCGGTGGCGACCAGGGGGTGCAGCACGACCTCGAAGCCGTTGTCGCCCAGCAGCCGCTGGATCACCTCGGTCTGGGCTGCGGTGCGCGGTGTGCGCCGATCGCTCTTCGCGGTCCGCATCCGCGCCTCCGCACGGCGGATCACCGAGTCGATGCTCTCCAGCCGGCTGCGCGAGGAGGCCGTGCCGAGGGACGCCGTCACCTGCAGGATCTGGTCGGACACCGTCATCGGGTCCTCGACGATGCCGCGCACGCACGCCTCCAGCCGCTCCGCCTCCGCGTCGGTCGCGCAGGAGGCGAGCACGACGAACTCGTCTCCGCCGTACCGGCACGCCTCGGCCCCCGCGGGCAGCCGCTCGCGCAGCCGGTCCCCGATCTCGCGCAGCACCTCGTCGGACTCCAGGTGCCCGATCCGCGCGGTCAGCCCGGTGAACTGGTCGAGGTCCGCGAACACCACCACCATCGGCCGCTCCGGGCTGCGGGTCATCCCGATCGGCTCGACGCGCAGCCGGAACCGGGCGTAGGTGTGGAGCCCCGTCAGTGCGTCCGTGTCGGCCTGGCGGCGCAGCTGCGCCTGCTGCAGCGCCTGGGTGCGCGACGTGCTCGCCAGGCCCGCCAGGGAGCGCAGCACCTTGGCCTCGCTGTGGTTGAACGGCAGGTCCCCGCGCACCCGCTCCACCACCAGGTGGGTGCCGCCCTCCAGCGGCACGCTGAGCTGGCTCGGCCCGGTCCCCGGCGCGGACAGGATGCGGACCTCGCGCGCCCGGACCGCGGACCGCACGAAGCGCACCAGCAGGGTGTCGATCTGCGCCCCCGGCCACGGCATCGCCTGCCCCGCCGCGCTCAGCGCGTCCACGCCGCGCACGTTCGCCTGCAGCCGCGCCATCAGGATCTGCGCCACCACGAAGGTCGCCAGGCAGCCCGCGCCCAGCAACCCGGTCACCACCCGCGGCGTCTCGTTGTACGCCGTGCGGAGCATCACCACCACGACGCACGCCAGGAACAGGCCGACCACCACGAGCGCGGCGTCGGATCGTCGTACGCCGTCCAGGAACCGGGCCGGCCCGATGCTGCTGGAGCGCAGCAGCTCCAGGCCCACCACGGTGACGGAGTACGCGACCGTCGCCGCGAACACCCGGTCCAGCGGCCACAGCCCCACGTCCACCCGGTGCGCGACGCCGACCATCGCCGCCCCCGCCAGCACCTCGACGCTCCCGCGTCCCACCCCGCGCCGGCCGAAGAAGGTCGCGTGGCTCGCCAGCACCACGAGCCCCCAGAAGGGCAGGAAGAGCTGCGGCTCGCGCAGGTCGTAGGCGAACAGGATCGCGGGTGCGGTGCTCGCGCGCAGCGTCCCCGACCCCGACTCCACCACCATCCCGAACCGGATCAGCACCGGCACGCAGGCCAGCGCCACCAGGCTGAACGGGTTCCAGTCGGGCACCCCGAAGTCGTGCACGACGGCAGTGCCCACGATGACCGCCAGCGCTCCCGCGAGCAGCGCGGGGTCGAGCCCGAGCAGGCGCTCGGACCGGGGCGCGCGGTGGCTCACCACCGCCCCGTGGGGGCGGGCGTCGGGGGTCGGCACACCGTCGCGTTACCCCTGCGTGCACCTGCGCAGACGCAGGTCCAGGAGGCCATCCACCCAGGCTATCGGCCCGGAGCGGGCGTCGGGTGGGTTCGGGCCGCGGATCGGCGGGTCAGCGCGTCACGACGGGTCCGCCAGGTCGACGACGACCGGCGCATGGTCGGACGGCGCGCCCGCGAAGACGCCGGGGTCGCGCTCCTCGCGGTCGATGAACGCGCCGGTGACCCGCTCGGCCAGACCGGCCGAGCCGAGCACGAAGTCGATCTTCAGCCCGCGGTCGCGCTCGAAGCGCTGCCGGTAGTAGTCCCAGTACGTGTAGCCCGGCGCGTGTGCCCGGGTCACCTCCGCCCAGCCGTCGTCGAGGAAGCGCTGGAAGGCGGCGCGCTCGGCGGGGGTGACGTGGGTGGAGTTGCGGAACTGGGCGACGTCGAAGACGTCGTCGTCGGTGGGGCAGATGTTCCAGTCGCCGACGAGGGCGGTCGGGGTGTCGAGCCAGGCCGAGGACGCCTCGCTCAACCGCGAGAGCCAGTCCAGCTTGTAGACGTAGTGCGGGTCGTCGGGCTTGCGGCCGTTCGGGACGTAGAGGCTCCAGATCCGGATCCCGCCGCTGCCGTTCGCCCCTCCGACCGTCGCGCCCAGGGCGCGCGCCTCGACCACCCCGGGGTCGCCCCAGCCGGGCTGTCCGGGGAACCCGGCGGTGACGTCGTCGAGGCCGACCCGGCTGATGAGGGCGACGCCGTTCCACTGGTCGAGCCCGTGGGCCGCGACGTCGTACCCGCGTGCCTGGAGGCCCATCAGCGGCAGCTGGTCCTCGCGCGCCTTCGTCTCCTGCAGTGCGAGCACGTCGATGTCGTGGCGCTCGAGGAAGGCCTCGACCCGGTCGATCCGCGAGCGCAGGGAGTTGACGTTCCAGGTGGCGATCCGCACCCGCAGAGGCTAGCCCGCGGGCCATGGCTCACATTCCTGCAGTCCGCGAGCGTGCGACTTTTGGAACCGGAGGATCTCTTGTCGGAGGGCCGTCGGTGGGACTTCGATGGCCCGAACCCCACCTCGGCTGAAAGGTCTTTGAATGTTGTCTTCCCGGACCAGCAAGATCTCCGTCGGCGTCGCCTGCCTGGTCGCGGCCGTCGCCGGCGCGGGCACCTCGGCCATGGCGGCCGAGAGCGACACGACGTCCGCCCCGACGTACAAGGAGTTCAAGGCGTCGACCTACCAGGACGTCGACGGCGCGTACGTCGTGAACGGCGACGAGGTCGTCTCCACCGACGGCGAGCTCAAGAAGTTCTACGAGAAGCTGGTGAACCCCGAGACCCGCAGCGACGGCCTGATCGTCAACACCGTCGGCGGCGCCGACGACAAGTGGAGCGCCGCCCAGGTCGCGAACCTCACCTACTGCGTGAGCACCAAGTTCGGCTCCCGCCAGGCCGACATCGTCAACGCGATGGCCGCCGGCGCCGGGCTGTGGGAGGCGGCGTCGTCGAAGGTCAACTTCGTCTACGTCTCCTCGCAGAACTCCAACTGCACCACGTCGAACACCAACGTCGTCTTCTCCGTCGAGCCGGTCAACACCACGCAGTACATCGCGCGGGCGTTCTTCCCCAGCTCCCCGAAGAGCCAGCGCAACGTGCTCATCGACGACTCGATCTGGACCTCCGGCAGCTGGGAGCCGGGCGACATCCTCGGCCACGAGCTGGGCCACACGCTCGGCTTCCGCCACGAGCACACCCGCCCGGAGTCCGGCACCTGCTTCGAGGACAACAACTGGCGGCCGCTGACTCCGTACGACTCGGCGTCGATCATGCACTACCCGCAGTGCAACGGCAGCTCGTCCGACCTGGAGTTCCAGGCGTCCGACGCGGCCGGGGTCCGCGCTCTCTACGGTTCGTGACCCTCCCGACGGGGTAGTCGCCCGTCGTGGCGCCCTCCCACCCCGTCAGCAACGCGCTGGCGACCACGCTCCTTGTCGTGGTCGCCGGCGCGCAGCTGTTCCTGCTCGCCGTCGTGCTCGGCGCCGTCCTCCGCCCCGCGTCGCGCGACCCGCACGGCTACACGGCCATCTTCGGGGTGGTCCTCATCGTGGTGCTCAGCCCCGTGACGCTGCTCCTGGTGGTCGTACGACGCTGGGCGCGGGCCCGGCGCTGATTCGGGCCGCCCGTCGTACGGACCTAGACTCAGCGCCCGTGGCACTCACCATCGGCATCGTCGGACTCCCCAACGCGGGCAAGTCGACGCTCTTCAACGCGCTGACCAAGAACGACGTCCTCGCGGCGAACTACCCGTTCGCCACCATCGAGCCCAACGTGGGCGTGGTGGGCGTGCCCGACCCGCGCCTGGCGAAGCTCGCCGAGATCTTCTCCTCCGAGCGCCAGCTGCCCGCGACGGTCGAGTTCGTCGACATCGCCGGCATCGTCCGCGGCGCCTCCCAGGGCGAGGGCCTCGGCAACAAGTTCCTCGCCCACATCCGCGAGTCCGCGGCGATCTGCCAGGTGACCCGTGTCTTCCGCGACGACGACGTCACCCACGTGGACGGCGAGGTCAACCCCGGCAACGACATCTCCACCATCCAGACCGAGCTCATCCTCGCCGACCTGGAGACCGTCGAGAAGGCCGTCGTACGGCTGGAGAAGGAGGCGCGCAAGAACAAGGAGCTCGCCGCCAACCTCGACGCCGCGAAGGAGGCCAAGGAGGCGCTGGAGGCCGGTACGCCGATCATCGCCACCTCGATCGACCGCTTCCTCCTGCGCGAGCTCTCCCTGCTCACCGCCAAGCCCTTCATCTATGTCTTCAACTGCGACGCCGACGAGCTCCAGGACGACGACCTCAAGGCGAAGATGCGCGAACTCGTCGCGCCCGCCGAGGCGATCTTCCTCGACGCCAAGTTCGAGTCCGAGCTGATCGAGCTCGACGACGAGGAGGCCGCCGAGTTCCTGGCCGAGGCCGGTGTCACCGAGCCCGGCCTGGAGGTGCTCGCCCGCGTCGGCTTCGCGACCCTCGGCCTCCAGACCTACCTCACCGCCGGCCCCAAGGAGTCGCGCGCCTGGACGATCCCGCAGGGCGCCACCGCCCCGCAGGCCGCCGGCGTCATCCACACCGACTTCGAGAAGGGCTTCATCAAGGCCGAGATCGTGTCCTTCGACGACCTGGTCGCCGCAGGCTCGATGGCCAAGGCCAAGGAGGCCGGGAAGGTGCGGATGGAGGGCAAGGACTACGTCATGGCGGACGGTGACGTGGTGGAGTTCCGCTTCAACGTCTGAGGGTGACCACGCACCTGCACTGTCCCTTCTGCGGTGATCCGATGGCGGTCGTCCGGGCCGACCCGAGCCACAAGCGTTCCGATGGGGACGCCGGTGGCACTGCCCGGCCGACGGTGAGCGGATGGCCGAATCGGCCGGAGCCGTCCGCTGCCCCGTGTGTGAGCGCTGCCTGCCGGGCCGAACGCTCTTCGGCTTGATCGAACTTCACCCGCACCGGAAGGTGTGGCGCTGACTGGGTGGAGTTCCGCTTCAACCCCCGCCGCAGGATGCGGGTCTCTGCAGGCCACGGCGAAGCTGGGCGCGACCTGATCGTGAGTCGCCGCATGACGGAAGCACGCAATCCGCTCGCGCGCGACCGCTCCGTTCTGGTGGGATCACGCCCATGCGTTCGGTCTTCGTCTTCCCCGCCATCGAGCGGGACGATGCGCTTCGGCGCCTCGTCCGTGCCGGAGTCGACGTCGACCTCCCGGTCGCCGTGAGCCCGGCGGACCGCCGTGTGCTGATCTGGGCCACGGTGGTGGACCGGGCGGATGTCGACTTCGACCTCGACGAGGTGGACCGAGCAGCGGGCTTCAGGCCGACCTGGGGTCTGGAGATCGCCGTGTCGGGTCATTACCCCCACGGGCGAGTGCGTGAGCTCGAGGAGCTCACCGCCTCGTTGCTGTCGGACGGTGGTTGCGCGACGACGATCGAGGACCAGGTCTTCCTGACCGCCGAGGAGTGTCGGGCCCGGGTGGCGCGCGTCCCCGTCGGGGAGCAGCGCTAGACCGACGTCCGCAGGTGCGCCGTCGGGAGGTAGTCGATCTTCCAGTCGACGTAGCACCCGAGCGTCCCGTCGGCGGTGCAGCGCAGCCCGAGGTACACCCAGCGCACCTCGCTGTCGGCGTGGTCGGCGAACCCGACGGCGACGTTGAAGACGTCGTTGTCGCACAGGCACTCGGCGCTCTCGAGCTCGGCGTCCTCGACGTACTCCGCCGAGTCGAGCATCAGCACGGCGGTGCCGCAGCGGACGCAGGTGCGCTCGGCGCAGCCCTCCTCGTCGTCGACCCGCAGCCGGAACTCCTCGCCCTCGCACTCGGCGCAGCGGGCGTGGACGACGGAGGTGACCGGGTAGCCCTCCTCGCTGACGTCGGCGAGCAGCTCGTCGATGTCGCCGGGCGCGTCCCCGCGCCACCACTCTCCGGTCCGGTCGATCGCCATGGGGGCAGCGTAGGGTCGCGGCGTGCCTGTGACCATCGCCGACCTGCTCGTGGCCGACCGCCCGGAGGTGTGGCGGGCGGCGGGGTTCAGCGTCGACGCGGACGGGGTGAGCCGGGTCGGAAGCGTTCGGGTGCGGTTGCTCGGCGACGAGGCGGGCAAGGGGGTCGTGGGGTGGAGCCTGCGCGACGTCCCCGCCGGTACGACGGACCTCGACGGCATCCCCACGACCGTGTCCACCGAGCAGGCGGAGCAACCCTCGTCCCATCCCAACGGCGCCACCCGCGTCGACCACGTCGTCCTGCTGACCCCGCACCTGGCCCGGACGGTCCAGGCGCTGGAGGGCCTGGGGCTGGACGTCCGCAGGGAGCGGGACGGCGAGCTGGGCGGGAATCCGATGCGGCAGGTGTTCTTCCGGCTGGGTGAGGTGCTGTTGGAGGTGGTGGGTGCTCCGGACGTCGCGGGGGAGGGGCCCGCGCGCCTGTGGGGGCTGACCCACCGCGTCGCCGACATCGACGCGGCGGCGGCGCTGCTCGGTGAGCACGCGGGACCGGTGAAGGACGCGGTGCAACCGGGGCGGCGGATCACGACAGTGCGCACCCGCGAGCTGGGGATGTCGGTGCGCACGGCGCTGATCTCGGCACCCGACGCCCGCACCTAGCCGGTCAGCAGCACGGCCAGTCCGGTGAAGGTGACGACGAGCCAGGCGCCGCACGCGGCGCGCAGCCAGTCCGGTGCGTGCCGGACCTCCATGTAGACGCCGATCACCAGGGCCGCCTTCACTCCCGCGAGCAGGAGCAGCACGAGGGTCGCGACGGCGCCCGACGCGGTGCCGTCGGCGAACGCGGCGAGGGTGGCGGTGACGAGGACGGCCCAGACGAGCCAGGTACGACGAAGGGTGGTCTCCACGGACGCCTCCTCAGGCGAGGTACAGCAGGACGAAGAGCACGATCCAGAGCAGGTCGACGAGGTGCCAGTACACGCCGAGCCCCTCCAGCAACCGCTCGGACACCGGCTCGTCCCAGGCCGCGGCGTCCCGGCAGCGCCGGGCCGCCACCGAGAGGCAGACGAGACCGACCAGGACGTGGAGCAGGTGGATGCCGGTGAAGACGAAGTACGACGAGAGGAACGCGTCGACGGTCTCGCCGGCGTGGCCGGCGTACTCGACGGCCTTGACCGCGACGAACCCCAGCCCGCAGACGATCCCCGCGCGGTAGCCCTGACGCGCGGCCGCCCAGCGCCCGCGCCGCGCGGCGCCGAGGGCGCTGGCGACGAACGCCGATCCGGTCAGCAGCAGCACGGTGTTGAGCAGGCCGAGCCCGGTGGCGAGCCCGGCCTGCCCGTCGGCGTACGACGCCGGGTCGGTCCGGTGCTGCCAGCCCAGCACGCCGAAGAACACGGTGAACACGGCCAGGTCGCCGAGGATGAGGATCCACAGCTCGGCCTCGCCGGGTACGTGCCGGCGTCGTACGGCCGTCGTCATGCGGCGGCGGAGAAGTGGCGGCGTACGACGGGGCGCAGCACGAACGGGCTGGCGGCGAAGAAGGCGATGAACAGGACCGCGGGGATCCAGAAGCCGACGACGCCGTCCCAGGCGAAGGGTCCGGTCTTGAAGAAGAAGACCAGCAGCTCGGGCAGGTAGAGCACGGCGATCCAGAGGTTGACGTAGCCCACCCACCGCGGCAGCACCGGGTCCTCGCGGGAGTCGGTGACGAGGACGGCGTACGCCAGCAGCACCCAGACCATGAGGAACATCGGGATGCCGCCCATGAACTGCAGGAACCCCCAGTCGCTGGCGTACTGGACGATCTCGGGCGACCGCTCGGTGCGGAATGCCGCGGTGGCGAAGGAGAAGCCCGAGTAGAAGTTCAGGACCAGGAAGCAGGCCAGGGTGAAGCCCATCATCAGGGTGAGCATCCCGACGCCGCGCTCGATGAGCGCGACGACCCGCACGATCAGCGCGGAGGCGGGCAGTACGACGACGGTCGAGACCATGATGCAGACGGCGGCGAGCATCAGGGCGAGGTGGTCCTCGCGGAAGCGCTCGGCGACGGCGTCGGCGCCGAGCGAGGGGTCCAGCGGCGGGAAGAAGCGGGCCAGAACCATCCAGCCGGCGCCGAACACCAGCAGGTACGCGAGGCCGGACCACACGCCGGCGCGGAGAAGGAAGCGGTCTTCGTTCATGTCTCGGAGGCTAACCCCGAATATGACCGACCGGTTATATGACCTGTGTCACCCGGCGTCGCTCACGACGCGGGTACGCCGAGCACGGCCGCGATCACCCGTCCGCTCCGCGCCGTCATCTCCTCCACCGAGCGCTCGGGGTGCTCGATCCACCAGCCCACCACGGCGGCGACGGTGTGCATCCAGACCCGGGTGAGCAGCTCCACGTCCTCCGGTTCGCTCAGCTCCACGCCGAGCCCGGAGGCCAGGCCGACGCCGCGACTGGCCTGCTCGGCGATCAGGTTGCGAGCGCCCCGGGCTGCCTCGCGCGCCGGCCCCTCGGGAACGGAGCGGTCGACCAGCAGGCTCCAGTCGTGCGGCCGGTCGCGCAGCGCGGTGAAGATCGCGCTCAGCGTGGTCTGGGCCATCGTCGCGGCCGCGTCGGCGTGGGCGAGACCCGGCTCGATGTGCGCGGCGAGGTTGCGTCCCGCCGCGCTCACGCAGGCGGCGAACAGCTCCTCCTTCGAGTGGAAGTAGCTGAGCACCATCGCCTTCGAGATCCCGGACTGCTCGGCGATCCGGGCCAGCGAGGCCGCCGCGAAGCCGGCCCGGCCGAACTCCGCCGCCGCCACCGCGAGCACCTCGCGCTCGCGCTGCTCGCGCGGCATCCGCTTGGTCCCACGCCCGGCCCCTGACATGGGCATCATCCTAGGGACCGCCAGGTCGGGTCAGCCGAGCGCGAGCTTCGCCGCCACCACAAGCATGGTCGCCGCGACCGCCACCTCCAGCACCTGCCAGGCACGCGGCCGCGCCAGCAGGGGTGCGAGCAACCGTGCACCGAAGCCGATGCTGCTGAACCACAGCACGCTGCCGAGCGCCGCGCCCACGCCGAACCACCAGCGCCCGGCCACCTCGCCGCCGTCGTGCGCGGCGGCGACCGAACCGATGAGCAGAACGGTGTCGAGGTACACGTGCGGGTTGAGCCAGGTCAGCGCGACCGTGCGCCCCACCACCCGCCCCCGCGACTCCTCGCCCGCCGCCGACAGCGGGTCCAGCGACTCCGGACGTGCCGCGCGGCGCAACGACGCGGCGGCGTACCAGACCAGGAACGCGACGCCCAGCCACCGCACCACCTCGATCACCCAGCCGGCACGGTCGACGAGGGTGCCGACCCCGGCGATGCCGGCCGCGATGAGGACCGCGTCGGAGAGGGCGCAGACGAGCACCACCGGCCCGACGTGCGAGCGGAGCAGGCCCTGCCGCAGGACGAACGCGTTCTGTGCTCCGATCGCGACGATGAGGGACAACGCGGTCAGCAGACCGGCCAGGGCAGGGGCGATCACCCTGCGAACCTAGGCAAGCAGCGCGGTGCAGGCCAGCGAATGTTCCTTCAGAACATGAAGCAGTGCTTAACTCGATGCATGCGCTTCGACCCCGGTCAGCTGGAGACCCTCCTGGTGATCACCGAGGAGGGGACCTTCGAGGCCGCTGCCCGCCGGCTGCACCTCACCCCGAGCGCGGTGAGCCAGCGGGTGCGGACGCTGGAGCAGGCGGCGGGCCGGGTCCTCGTGCGTCGTACGACGCCCGCGAGCGTCACCGCGCCCGGTGAGCCGCTGCTGCGCCTCGCCCGCCAGCTGCGCCTGCTCGCGGCCGAGGCGGCGAGCTCGCTGGGCGACCCGGACGTCGTCGAGCTGGCCGTCGCGGTCAACGCCGACTCGCTGGCCACCTGGTTCCGGCCGGTCCTCGACGCGGTCGCGGGACGGCCGGGCACCGCGCTGCGCCTGCACGTGGAGGACCAGGCCTACTCCCACGACCTGCTGCGGCGCGGCGACGTCCTCGCCGCCATCACCAGCGAGCCGCGGCCGGTGCAGGGCTGCGTGGTCGAGCCGCTCGGCAGCCTGCGCTACACCCCCGCGGCGGCACCGGCCTTCGTCGAAGCCCACCGGCACGGGCGCGGCCTCGCGTGGGGCAGCGCGCCCGTCGTCGTGTTCAACGAGAAGGACCACCTGCAGGACCACGTGCTCGCCGCGCACCACGCCACCCGGCCCGCCGTCGTCCACCGGGTGCCGAGCACGGCCGACTTCCACGAGGCGGTACGCCGCGGCCTCGGCTGGGGGATGATCCTCGACGCCCAGCTCGAGCCGGACCTCGCCGACGGGTCGCTGGTGCGGCTGCCGGGGGCACGCCCGGTCGACGTACCCCTGCACTGGCAGCGGTGGCGCCTCGACAGCCCCGTCCTCGCGACACTGACCGCCGACGTCCGGGTCGCGGCTCGTGCGCTGCGGCGGCTGGGCGCGGCCGTGGGAGCCGGCCGGTAGCACCCGGCGGGCGCCGGGGCCCTGGCCGAACGGCTCCACCCGGACCTATCGTCGAGACATGCTCGAGCTCTTCGCCGGCATCGCGGTGACCGACCACGACCGGGCGGTGGCCTGGTACGAGCAGCTCCTCGGCGAGCCGCCGTCCTTCCTGCCCAACGACATCGAGGCGGTGTGGGAGCTCGCCGAGCACCGCTACGTCTTCACCGAGGTGCTTCCCGAGCACGCCGGCCACGCCCGGCACACGCTGTTCGTCGACGACCTCGACGGCTGGGTGGACGCGATCGCCGCGCGGGGGATCGAGCCGGCCGCGAGCGAGACGTACGGCAACGGCGTGCGGAAGGTGACCTACCGCGACCCGGACGGCAACGAGATCGGGTTCGGCGGGGCGCCGCTCACGGCGTAGCCGCGCTGGGGGCGCGGGCGGGTGGTCGGGCGTCTGGTGCGCATCTACCCGGGTGCTGTTGCATCTACCCGGGTGCTGGGACACGCCTGGACGAGCACGAACACGGAGTTACATGAGCGCTGCTGCGCGTGACCCCCGCAGCCGGCCGTGGGACCGCGCGGGTGGGATGGCCGAGCAGCCGCCTAGGCATCTACCCGGGCGCTGTTGTACCTACCCGGGTGCTGTGACACGCCTGGACGAGCACGAACACGGAGTTACATGGGCGCTGCCGCGCGTCACGACGCCGACCGCGCATGCGCCTCCCGCACCAGCTCCACCACGGACCGGCCGACCCGGGTGAGCCCGAGCCGCTGCTGCCGGTCGATCCACATCGCGGCGTCGAGGGCGTCGGTGGCGAGGTGGCGCAGCTCCTCGGCGTCGAGCTCTCCGGCGTCGCCGTCTCCGGCGTCGAGGGTGGCGCTGAAGACCGGGTCGGCCCCGTCGAGGCACCAGGTCCGGACGAGCCCGAAGCGGGGTCCCTCGTGGAGCCAGGCGCCGGCCTCGTCGTACGCGTGCTCCGCGGCGCTGGTCACGCACCACGGCGGGCAGGCGCGCTCGAGGGGTGCCGGGGACGGGTCTGCCGGGTCCATGGTCGTCCCATCGGCAGGGAGGCGGGCTTGTTGAACGGCTCTAGGGTCGGGTTCATGGGATTCGGTACGACGCTCGCGCGAGCGGTGGACGCATCGATGGACCGCACGGTGGTGCTGGGCTACACGCGGCTGGGCAGCGGGCTGCGGGCCCGGTGGTGGCCGGAGGATCCCGCACCCGGTGCGCTCGCGGGGCGCCGGGTGCTGGTCACGGGTGCGACGTCGGGGATCGGCAAGGCCGCGGTGGAGGGCTACCTCCGCCTGGGTGCGGCGGTCCACGTGCTGGGGCGCAACCCGGAGAAGGTCTCCGCGACGGTGGCCGAGGCCCGGGGCCGGGTGCCCGGCGCGGAGGTCGTGGGGGAGACCTGCGACGTCGGCGACCTGGACGCCGTACGACGCTGGGCGGGTGACCTCGCCGGCCGGGTCGACCGGCTCGACGCGATCCTGCACAACGCCGGCACGATGACGGGCGAGCGGCGCGAGACCAGCCCCCAGGGTCACGAGCTGACCCTCGCCGTGCACGTCCTCGGACCGCATCTGATGACCGCCCTGCTCGCCGACCGGCTGCGGGCGGCGCCGGAGCCGAGCGTGGTGTGGATGAGCTCCGGCGGGATGTACGGCGCGCGGCTGCGCGCGGACGACGCCGACGACATCGAGTACCGCACCGGCAGCTACGACGGCGTGCGCGCCTACGCCCGGACCAAGCGGATGCAGGTCGTGCTCGCGCAGGAGTGGGCCCGGCACGACACCACGGGCCGCGCCCTCGTCGCGAGCATGCACCCCGGCTGGGTCGCCACGCCCGGCGTCAGCGAGCACCTGCCGCGCTTCGAGCGGCTGACCCGCCCGCTGCTGCGGCGCGACGACGACGGTGCCGACACGGCGGTGTGGCTGGTCGCGACCCGACCGGAGTCGCGGGAGCCGCACTTCTGGCACGACCGCGCCCAGCGACCGGTCGTCCTCCCGGGTCAGCGGCCGCCGGCGCCGGACGCGGTGGCGCGACTGGTCGACTACGTGACGGACGCGACCGGCGCGGGCGTCGGCCTCTGAGCGGAGCCCGAATCGGCTCGCGCGCGGGCCTCCGCTGCCGGATACTTCCTGCATGCCGTCGACCAGCCAGCTCGCCGCCTTCGCGGTCGCCTCGTTCCTGTTCATCCAGGTGCCGGGGCCGAGCCTGCTGTTCACGATCGGCCGCGCGTTGACCGTCGGTCGCCGGGACGCGCTGCTGTCGGTCGTGGGCAACGCGCTCGGCCTGGTCGCCCAGGTCGTCCTCGTCGCCGTCGGCCTCGGCGCCGTGGTGGCCGCCTCTGCGACCGCCTTCACGGTGCTGAAGCTCGCCGGAGCGGCGTACGTCGCCTACCTCGGCATCCAGGCGATCCGGCACCGCGGCGACGCCCGGGCCGCGCTCGAGGCCGCCGACGCCGAGCAGGTCCCGCCCGCGCGCAGCGGCCTGGCCTCGGTCCGCACCGGCTTCCTCGTCGGTGCCACCAACCCGAAGACGATCGTCTTCTTCGTCGCCTTCCTGCCGCAGTTCATCGACGACGGCGCACCCGCCGCGCCCCAGCTGCTCCTGCTGGGGGTGCTCTTCGGGGCGATGGCCGTGTGCTCCGACGCCTGCTGGGCGCTGGTCGCGGGCCGGGCGCGGGACTGGTTCGCCCGCAAGCCGCAGCGCCTCGACGGCCTCGGTGCGACCGGTGGGGTGATGATGGTCGGCCTGGGTGCCGCGCTGGTCACCACCGGCAACAGCCACTGAGCGGGCTCAGACCTGCTGCTGGGTCATCCCCATCCGGGCGAGGACGACGTTCTCCAGCAGCTGCACGAGGTTGTAGAGCAGCAGGGTGATCGCGGTGATGATCGCGACGGAGGCCCAGAGGTCGTCGAAGCGCGCCGCCGCGCTGAACTTCTGGATCGACCCGCCGATGCCCTTGCCGGTGGAGAGCCACTCGGCGAGCAGCGCGCCGGTGACGGCGCCGGGCACGGAGACCCGGGCCGCGGCGAACAGCGAGGGCAGGGCGCCCGGGACGGCGACCTTGCGCAGCGCCATCGCGTTCCCGCCGCCGTACACCCGCACCAGGTCGAGGCTCTCGCGGCTGGCCCGGCCGAGCCCGAAGAGTGCGGAGGCGAGGGCGGGGAAGAGCACCACGATGCTGCCGATCACCGCCACCGAGGCCGTCGTGCCGCGCCCGGTGATCAGGATGATGACCGGCGAGATGGACACCAGGGGGACGCTGCGCAGCAGCAGGGCCAGCGGCAGCACGCCGGCCTCGACGGTCTTCGACAGGGAGAAGGCCAGCGCCAGGAGCACGGCGATCGTCATGCCGACGGCGAAGCCGAGCCCGGCGTCCTGCAGGGTCTGCACGGTCAGCGGCCGCAGCGCCGCGCGGTGGTCGGCGGCCAGCCGGCCGGCCGCAGCGCCGGCCTCGTCGACGAAGAGGAACCGGAAGACGTCGGCGGGCCCCTTGGCGACGTACGGCGAGACGCCGGCGAAGCTCACCACCGCCTGCCACAGGCCGAGCACGACCAGCACGGTGACGAGGGCGTTGAGCAGGGAGCGCCCGATCGCGCGGCTCATGCGGCGCTCCGGCCCGACACCCACGGGGTGACCAGACGGGCGAGCAGCCCGAACGCGGCGTACCCGACCAGGGCCACCAGCGCGCACAGCAGGAACACCGCCCACACCCGCACCGAGTCGAGCTGGCCCTGCAGCCGGATCAGGGTGATGCCGACACTGCGGTCCGTGGCGCCCATGTACTCCCCGAGCACCGCCCCCAGCAACGAGGTCGGCACCGCGACCTGGAGCGCGTTGAGGATCGCCGGCAGCGCGGCCACCAGGCGCACGGTGAACAGCTGGCGGACCCGGCCGCCGCCGAAGACCCGGACCACGTCCAGGCTCGCCTTGTCGGCGGCCTTGAAGCCGAGCAGCGCGCCGACCACCGTGGTGAAGAAGACCGACAGCGCCGCGAGGAAGATCGCGGTCGTCGACGGGTCGCCGGGCTCCGTGGCGCCGCCGAGCGCGACGATCGAGATGCCGCCCACGGCGACGAGCGGGAGGCAGTAGGTCACCACCGCGACCTGCACGACCACCGGCTCGAGCCGGGGGACGAGCAGCACGGTCGCGGCCAGCAGCAGCGCCAGGCCGTTGCCCCAGGCGAAGCCGATCGCGGCCTCGTGGATGGTGACGGAGAAGAAGTCCCAGTACGCCGTGAAGCCGTCGTCGAGGATCTGCCGGGCGACGGCGAGCGGCGAGGGCACCGGGTCGTACGTCGTGCCCGGGTCCGGCCGGAAGGCCAGCACCGAGAACAGCCACCATCCCAGGACCAGGGCGGCGGTGCCGAGCAGTGCCGCCAGCCAGGCCGGCACCCGCCGGGTGGGCGTCACGACTCCGCGCTCGCGCGGCCGTCGGCACCGAACAACAGCTCCGAGGCCTGGTCGACGAGCGCATGGAACTCCGGCGTGCGCATCAGGTCCGGGGTGCGGGGGCGGGGCAGGTCGACATCGATGATCGCCTTGATGCGCCCGGGTCGCGGGGACATCACGGCCACCTGGTCGGACAGGAAGATCGCCTCCGAGATGCCGTGCGTGACCAGCAGGGTCGTGGCCGGCTTCTCCGTCCAGATCCGCAGCAGCTCCAGGTTGAGGTTCTGCCGGGTCATGTCGTCGAGCGCGCCGAAGGGCTCGTCGAGCAGCAGCACCGACGGCTTGAGCGCCAGCGCGCGGGCGATCGAGACCCGCTGCCGCATGCCGCCCGAGAGCTGGGCCGGCTTGCTGTCCTCGAAGCCGCGGAGGCCGACGAGGTCGATCAGCTCGTCGACGTACTCCTTGTCGACCGGGCGGCCCGCGACCTCGAAGGGGAGGCGGATGTTCTTGGTGACGCTGCGCCACGGCAGCAGGGCGTGGTCCTGGAAGGCGATCCCCAGCTCGCTGTCGCGGCGCAGCTGCGCCGGGGTGCGGCCGTCGACCAGGGCGGTGCCGGAGGAGGGGTGCTCCAGGTCGGCGAGGATCCGCAGGATGGTCGACTTGCCGCACCCCGAGGGGCCCAGCAGGGCGAGGAACGATCCCTGCGTGCTGTGCAGGTCCGTGTCCTCCAGGGCGGTCACCGAGCGACCGCGACCGGTCGAGAAGGTCTTGGTCAGCCCGGTGACCTGGATGCCGGTGCTCATGATCAGGGGAGGTAGTCCTTGAGCTCCGGCTGCTCCTCGTAGATCTCGTCGATGATGCTGGTGTCGAACAGGTCCTCGACGCTGACCTCCCAGCCGGCGGCCTTGAGCGAGGCGACCGTCTGGTCCTTGAGCTCGTCGGTGATCGTGAACAGCCCGTTCGCCTCGGTGTCCGGGGTGGAGATGAGCTTCTTCTCCGCCTCCAGACCCAGACCGGTCTTCTTCGGGTCCAGCGCGCCGAACGTCGCCTCGAGGCCCTCGCTGTTGTCGGAGGCGGCCTTGTTGTAGAACTCCGTGATCAGGCTGACCGTGTCGTCGGCGCTGTTCTTGAACACGTCGGTCCAGCCCTTGATCTCGGCGATGAGGAAGTCCTTGAGGAGCTCCTTGTTCTCGGCGAGGTACTGGTCGGTCACCGAGAAGGTCTCGGCCACGTAGGGCACGCCGTTGTCGGCGTACGGCAGGTTGGTGACCTCGTGCCCGGCGAGCTCGACGGTGATCGCCTCGTTGGTCAGGTAGGCCATGAACCCGTCGACCTTGCCCTCCATGAGGGGCGTGGGGTCGAAGTCCACGGGGACGATCTCCACGTCGTCCTTGGAGATGCCGTTGGCGTTGAGGATGGCCTCGAAGACGCTGGCGTTGGAGTCCTGGACGCCGATCTTCTTGCCCTTCAGGTCCTCCGGCGTGGTGATGTTCGCGCCGTCCTTGAGGGAGAGGATCGTGAAGGGGTTCTTCTGGAAGGTCGCGCCGATGATCTTCAGCGGCGCCTCCTCGTTGGCGATCGCCGCGCCGATCGAGGCCGCATCGCTGAGCGCGACCTGAACGGTGCCGCTGAGCAGCTTCGCCACGCCGGTGTCCGGGCCGGAGATGCCGTTGACCTTCGTGAAGCCGGCGTCGTCGTAGTAGCCCTTGTCCTCGGCGTAGAACTCGCCGGCGAACTCCTCGTTCTTGATCCAGGAGTACTGGACGCTGATCGAGCCGTGGCCGCTGCCGCCGTCGTCACCGGCGTCGTCGCTGCCGCAGGCGGCGAGCCCGAGCAGGCCGACGGTGGTGGCCAGGCCGGCGGCCGCGAGGCGCAGCACGCGGCGGGGGCGGTGGGAGGCGTGGGTCATCGGGTCTCCTGTGAACGGAAGTCAGTGGCTCCGAGACGCAACGGGAGTTGCTGGACGGCGACGCTATGAGACCGGCGTTTCAGGGACGGGTCGGTCGGTTTCCGCCTCGTTAATTCCGCGCGGACGCTCCCGGAGTGCTGGTGCACGGGCCTACGGTGGCGGTGATGACCACCTCTCCGGACCTCGAACCGACCGCCGTCGTCAACGGCTCCGCGCGGTCGCTCGCCGCCGCCCGTCCCGAGGACAACGCCCTGGACTGGCTGCGCGCGAGCGGGCTGACCGGCGCGAAGGAGGGCTGCGCCGAGGGCGAGTGCGGCGCGTGCGCCGTCCTGCTCGCCCGGCCCGGGACGGAGGTTGCCACCGAGTGGACGGCCGTCAACGCCTGCCTCGTGCCGGCGGCCGCCCTGGCAGGCCAGGAGGTCGTCACGGCCGAGGGCCTCGGCTCCGCCGACGACCTGCACCCGGTGCAGGAGGAGCTCGCCGTGCGCGGTGGCTCGCAGTGCGGCTTCTGCACGCCGGGCTTCGCGTGCAGCATGGCGGCGGAGTACTACCGCCCCGGCCGCACCTCCTTCGACCACCACGCGCTGTCCGGCAACCTGTGCCGGTGCACCGGCTACCGGCCGATCCTGGACGCGGCCGAGGCGCTCGGGACGCCCGCCGCCGACGACCCCCTCGCCACCCGTACGACGGCGCCCGCCCCGCCCACGACATCCGGCCGTGCCGAGCGCTGGCTCCGCCCCGCCTCCCTCGACGAGGCGCTGGCCGCGCTCGGTGAGCCCGGCGCCGTCGCGGTCGCCGGGTCCACCGACCTCGGCGTCGAGGCCAACCTGCGCGGCTCCCGACCCGCCCTGCGGGTCGCCATCGACCGCCTGCCCGAGCTCCGCTCCCTCGCGGTGGACGACGACGCGGTGGAGATCGGTGCCGCGCTCACCCTCACCGAGGTCGAGCGTCTGCTCGCCGGCCGGATCCCCTTGCTGGACGCGGTGTTCCCGCAGTTCGCGTCACGGCTGATCCGCAACGCCGCGACCATCGGCGGCAACCTCGGCACCGGCTCGCCGATCGGCGACCTGCCGCCCGCACTGCTCGCCCTCGACGCCGCCGTCGTGCTCGTGTCCCCGGCCGGGGAGCGGGAGGTCGCGCTCGCCGACTACTTCACCGGCTACCGCACCAGCGTCCGCGCGCCCGACGAGCTGATCGCCCGCGTCCGCGTGCCGCTTCCGCTCGCCGGCACCACCGCCTTCCACAAGATCGCGAAGCGTCGCTTCGACGACATCTCCTCCGTGGCGCTCGCCTTCGCCCTCGAGGTGAGCGACGGCGTCATCGCCCGCGCCGCGATCGGGCTGGGCGGGGTCGCGGCGACGCCGCTGCGCGCCACCGCCGCCGAGGACCTGCTCACCGGTGCCGCGTGGACGCCCGCCGGCGTCGCTCCCGCCGCCGCGGCGCTGGCCGCGACCGGCACACCGATCGACGACCACCGCGCCAGCGCGGCGTACCGGCGGGCGATGCTGGCGCAGGCCCTGCCCCGCCTGGTGGCCGGCCGATGAGTGCCCTCGCCCGCCGTCCCGCCCGCGCCGACGTCGGCCGGGCCCGGCCCCACGAGGCCGCGGCACTCCACGTCACCGGACGTGCGCTCTACACCGACGACGTCGCCCTGCGCACCCCCGGCCTGCTGCACGCGCACCCGGTGGCGTCCCCGCACGCGCACGCCCTGGTCACGGCGCTCGACCCCACCCCGGCGTACGACGTGCCGGGGGTCGTGCGGGTGCTGACCGCCGCCGACGTGCCCGGAGTGAACGACGCCGGCGTGAAGCACGACGAGCCGCTGTTCCCCGCCGAGGCGATGTTCCACGGGCACGCGGTGGCGTGGGTGCTGGGCGAGAGCCTGGAGGCGGCCCGGCTCGGTGCCGCCGCCGTCGCCGTGACCTGGGAGCCGTTGCCCTCCGTGCTCACCCTGACCGAGGCGATCGCGCAGGAGAGCTTCCAGGGCGCCCGGCCGCGGCTGGAGCGCGGGTCGGTCGACGACGGCTTCGCGGCCGCCACCCGGGTGTTCGAGGGCGAGCTCGAGATGGCCGGTCAGGAGCACTTCTACCTGGAGACGCACGCCTCGCTGGCACTGGTCGAGGACGACGGGCAGGTGTTCGTCCAGTGCAGCACCCAGCACCCCACCGAGACCCAGGAGATCGTGGCCCACGTGCTCGGCCTCGCCAGCCACCAGGTCACCGTCCAGTGCCTGCGGATGGGCGGCGGTTTCGGCGGCAAGGAGATGCAGCCGCACGGGTTCGCCGCGGTCGCGGCCCTCGGCGCGCGGCTCACCGGCCGGCCGGTGCGGGTGCGCCTCACCCGCCGGCAGGACATGACGATGACCGGCAAGCGGCACGGCTTCCACGCGTCCTGGAAGGTCGGCTTCGACGACGACGGTCGGATCCAGGCGCTCCAGGCCACCCTGACCTCCGACGGCGGCTGGAGCCTCGACCTCTCCGAGCCGGTGCTCTCCCGCGCGCTGTGCCACGTCGACAACGCGTACTGGATCCCCCACCTCGCCGTCGCCGGCCGGATCGCGCGCACCCACAAGACCTCGCAGACCGCCTTCCGCGGCTTCGGCGGCCCGCAGGGGATGCTGGTGATCGAGGACGTCCTCGGCCGCTGCGCACCCCTGCTCGGGCTCCCGGCCGAGGAGCTGCGACGGCGCAACTTCTACGTCGAGGGCCAGGCCACGCCGTACGGCCAGCCGGTGCGGCACGCCGAGCGGCTCGACCGGGCCTGGCAGCAGGTGCTCGACTCCTCCGACTTCGCCGCGCGCCGGGCCGCGATCGAGGCCGCCAACGCCCAGGACCCCCATCGCAAGCGGGGTCTGGCGATCACCCCGGTGAAGTTCGGCATCTCGTTCAACTTCACCGCCTTCAACCAGGCCGGGGCGCTGGTGCACGTCTACAAGGACGGCTCCGTGCTGGTCAACCACGGCGGCACCGAGATGGGGCAGGGGCTGCACACCAAGATGCTCCAGGTCGCCGCCACCGCCCTGGGGCTGCCGATCGACCGGGTCCGGCTCGCCCCCACCCGCACCGACAAGGTGCCCAACACCTCCGCGACCGCCGCCAGCTCCGGCGCCGACCTCAACGGTGCCGCCGTGAAGGACGCGTGCGAGCAGGTCCTCGCCCGGCTGGTGCCCGTGCGGGAGCGGCTCGGCGCGGGGGCGAGCTGGGAGGAGGTCGTGCGGGCGGCGTACCTCGACCGGGTGCAGCTGTGGGCCGCCGGCTTCTACCGCACCGAGGGTCTGAGCTGGGACGCCGCCGCGATGCGGGGCAGCCCGTTCAAGTACTTCGCCTGGGGCGTCGCCGCCGCCGAGGTCGAGGTCGACGGCTTCACCGGGGCCTACGACGTCACCCGGGTCGACATCGTCCACGACGTCGGCGACAGCCTCTCGCCGCTGATCGACGTCGGGCAGGTCGAGGGCGGCTTCGTGCAGGGACTGGGCTGGCTGACCCTGGAGGACCTGCGCTGGGACGTCTCGTCCGGCCCGTCACGGGGACGGCTCGCGACGCAGTCGGCGTCGACGTACAAGATCCCGAGCCTGTCGGAGATGCCCACCACGATGCGGATCGCGCTGCTGGAGCAGGCCGGTGAGGACGGTGCCGTCTACGGCTCCAAGGCGGTCGGCGAGCCGCCGCTGATGCTGGCGTTCTCGGTGCGTGAGGCGATCCGCGACGCGGTCGCGGCGTTCGGCCCGCCCGGGCACGCCGTCGACCTGCCCTCGCCTGCGACCCCGGAGGCCGTGTGGTGGGCGATCGAGGAGGCACGAGGCTGATGGACTGGCTCCGTGCCCTGCAGCACCTGCGCACCACCCGTGCCCCCGCGGTGCTCGTCACCGTCGCGGAGGTCCACGGCCACACCCCCCGCGAGGCCGGCGCCAAGCTGGTCGTCGGCGCCGACGAGGTCTGGGGGAGCGTCGGCGGCGGGAACCTCGAGGAGTCGGCGGTACGACGCGCGCGGGACCTGCTGCGCGACCGCGCCACCACCGCCGTGACCGAGCGGTACGACCTGTCCGACAAGGCGCCCGCCGAGCACGGCGTCCAGTGCTGCGGCGGCCGGGTGACGCTGCTCTACGAGCCGCAGCCGGTCCGCCCGGCGGTCGCGCTGTTCGGCCTCGGCCACGTCGGCTTCGAGCTGGCCCTGCTGCTGAGCCGGCACGACCTCGACCTCCACCTCGTCGACTCCCGGGCCGACCAGCTCGAAGCCGACCGGCTGGCACCGCTGCTGGACGGGCCGGCCGTCGTACGGGTGCACCGGGAGCCGGTGCTGCCGGAGCTCGCCATCGCGGCCCTGCCGGCCGGTGTGCAGGCGCTGGTGCTCACCCACGACCACGCCGAGGACCTCGCTCTCGTGGACGCGCTGCTGCGCTCCGACGTACCGGGGTCGGTGGGGGTGATCGGTTCCTCGGCCAAGTGGACCCGCTTCCGCGCCCGGCTCGCCGAGCTGGGGCACACCCCCGAGGCGATCGACCGGGTGCGCACCCCCATCGGCGACCCCGCCGTGACCGGCCTCGCCGGCAAGCAGCCCGCCGTCATCGCCCTGTCCGTGGCCGTCGAGCTCCTCACCCCCCGCCGACTTGGGGTTTCCCACCGTTGACTTGGGCTTTCCCACCCGCGAGTTGGGGTTTCCCACCGTTGAGTTGGCACTTCTGCACCACGGTCGTGGTCCAGAACTCCCAAGTCGACGGTGGAAACCCCCAACTCAACGGTGGAAACCCCCAAGTCGACGGTGGAAACCCCCAAGTCGACGGTGGAAACCCCCAAGTCGCGGGTGGAAAACCCCAAGTCGGCTAGTAGGCGGTGCGGGCCTCGTGGGAGAGCCAGGTGTCGAAGGGGTGGGCGGAGGAGGGGAGGCGGAGGTTCTCGATCGCCATCGACCACTCCGAGCGGGGGCGCTCGAAGAGCTCGTAGAACGCGCGGTCGTCGAAGCCGCCGCGGGCGGCGTCCTCGCGGTCGGCGGCGTACACGACCCGGTCGAGACGGGCCCACAGCGCCGAGGACAGGCACAGCGGGCAGGGCTCGCAGGAGGTGTACAGGGTGGACCCGGCGAGGCTGAAGTCGCCGACCTCCTGGCAGGCGGCGCGGATCGCGACCACCTCGGCGTGGGCGGTGGGGTCGAGGTCGCGGGTGACCCGGTTCTGGCCGGTGGACAGCAGGACGCCGTCCCGCACGATGACCGCGCCGAAGGGCCCGCCTCCGTCCGCCACGTTGGCGCTGGCCAGGTCGACGGCCCGGCCGAGCCAGGTGCTGTCGTCGCTCACTCGACTTCTCCCAGTCGTTCGTAGGTCTCGGTGATGGCGCGCACCCGCGCCGGTCCGCGGCGCCGGTGCGCGGCGAGCACGCCGTCGGCGAGCAGGCTGACCATCGCCATCGGTGCGGCGTAGCTGTCGAAGGCCAGCGTGTGCTGCAGCGGGCACTCGACCCACACGCTCGCCCGCGAGGCGTGCGCGACGGCGCTCGGGTCCCCGATGAGGACGACGGTCGCCCCCGTCGCGCGGGCGGCGTCGAGGAAGGCGCCCAGGTGGGCGGGCCGGCGCCGGAACGCGACGACCACGATCACGTCGTCGGTGCCCAGCCCGACCAGCTCCTCGCCGGTGGTCTGGCCCGGCACCGGCGCGATCCGTACGTCGTCGCGCGCCTGGGCGAGCTGTCCGCGCAGGTGCAGCGCGACCGGGTAGCTGTTGCGCCAGCCCACGACGAGGACCCGCTGCGCGAGCGCGAGCAGCCCGGCGACCTCCGGCAGCCGGGGGTGCTCCAGCGCCCGCAGGATCGCGGCGTGCTCGGCGGTGGCCAGCGTCTCGACGTTCGGTGCCCCGTCGACGCGGCGGGGCTCGCCGGTGCCCCGGAGCCCGCGCAGGTGCTCGCGGACCTCGTCGAAGTCCTCGAAGCCGAGGCTGCGGAAGAGCCGGCTCATCGTCGCCCGGGAGACCCCGGCGAGCTCGGCCAGCTCCGCCGCACGGTACGTCGCGAGGTCGTCCAGGTGCTCCAGCAGCGTCGCCGCCGCCCGCCGCTCCTGGGGCGTGAGGGCGTCGTGGTGGGTGGCGATCCGCTCGTCGATCCTCATGCCGGGGCCACCGCCGTGCGCCGGGCGACCTCGAGGACGGCCTGCTCGAAGGCGTCGAGGCCGCGCTCGACGTCGATCTCGCGGACGGCCTCGTCGGGGTGGTGGCTGATGCCGTCGTGGCAGCGCACGAACAGCATCGCGACGTCGGTGATCTCGGCCATCGCCATCGCGTCGTGCCCGGCACGGCTCCACAGACCGCGCGGCTGCTCGTCACCGGTCGCCCGGATGCCGGCGACCACCGCCTCGGTGAGCCACCCGGCGCAGTGCGCGGCGGCGGCCCGGTGGGTCTCCACCACGTCGAGGCGCAGGTCGCGGGTCTCGCAGATCGCCAGCAGTGCGCGCTCGATCTCCTCCCAGGACCGGTCCCGCTCGGCGTCGGTGGCGGCGCGCAGGTCGAGGCTGAGGTCGGCGCGGCCGGCGATGACGTTGACCGCACCGGGCTGCACCTCAATGCGGCCGACGGTGGCGATGGTCCCCGCCGCCCGTGCGAGCCGCTCGACGGCGACGACCATCTCGGCGGCACCGAGCAGCGCGTCCCGCCGCCGCTCGTACGGCGTACCGCCGGCGTGCCGCGCCTCGCCGGTCACCGACAGCCGGAACCGGCGGGCGCCCGCGATGGTCGTGACGTAGCCCAGGGAGGCGTCGGCCTCCTCCAGGAAGGGTCCCTGCTCGATGTGCGCCTCGAGGTAGCCGACCAGCTCCTCGCGGCGACGGGCGGCCTCGCCGACCCGGCGGGGGGCGAGCCCGAACGCCTCGAAGGCCTGGAGGAGGGTGACCTCGTCGCGGTCGCGCAGGTCCCACCAGTCCTCGTCCCAGGCGCCGGCGACGGCCTGGCTGCCGAGCAGCGCCTTGCCGAAGCGGGCGCCCTCCTCGTCGCTGAAGCCGATGACCTCCAGCGCGAAGGGCAGCGCGGTTGCGCGCAGCCGCTCGGCGACGGCGATCGCCATGAGCACGCCGAGCATGCCGTCGAAGGACCCGGCGTCGGGGACGGTGTCGAGGTGGGAGCCGAGCAGCAGCGCCGGCTGGCCGGGCGTGCTGCCCTCGCGCCGCCCGCAGATGTTGCCGGCGGCGTCCTGCCATACCTGCAGCCCGGCCGCGCGCATCCAGGCGCCGGCGACCTCGTTGGCCCGGCGGTGCTCGGGGGTGAGGTGGGTGCGCTCCAGCCAGGTGGGGGAGGCGGAGATGGTGTCGAGCTCGGCGCAGCGGGCCAGCACGGTGGCGGCGGTCGTCATGCGTAGACCGCCTGGGCCGCCGCGACGCCCCCGCCCGCCGGCACCGGTACGCCGGCCGCGCGCAGCACCTGCTCCAGGGCCGCCAGCGTGGTCAGGACGGCGTCCTTGCGGGCGTTGTGGCCCATCGTTCCGATCCGCCAGACCTTGCCGTGCAGGGGGCCGAAGGAGGTGCCGATCTCGATCGCGTAGTCCTCCAGGAGACGCCCGCGGACGGCGTCGCCGCCGGCCGCGCCGAGCTGCTCGGGGATCTCGACGGCGACGACGTTGTTCATCTTGTGCGCGAGGTCGCCGAAGACGCCGAGCCCGAGGCCCTGGACGCCCTCCAGCATCGCCCGCCCGTGCAGCGCGTGGCGGGCCACGGCGGCGTCGACGCCCTCGATGCCGAGCAGGCGGGCGCACTCGCGGGCGGCGTACAGCATCGAGGTGGCCTCGGTGTGGTGGTTCAGCCGGCGCGGTCCCCAGTAGTCCATGAGCATCGCGAGGTCGAGGTAGTTGCTCGCGATGACCCGCCCGGTCGGCTCGTCGCCGTCCTCGCGGATCCCCTCCTCGACGTGGCGGCGCCCACGGATGACGTCCACGGCACGTGGGGAGAGGGTGACCGGTGCCGAGCCGGACGGGCCGCCGAGGCACTTCTGCAGCCCGGCGGTGGCGACGTCGAGGTGCCAGTCGTCGGCACGGAACTCGTTGCCGCCGAGCGAGGCGGTGGCGTCGCAGTAGAGCAGCACGTCGTGCTCACGGCACAGCGCGCCGATCTCGGCGAGGGGCTGGCACATCGTGGTGGAGGTGTCGCCCTGCACGCAGGCGAGCACCTTCGGCCGCACCTCGCGGATCGCGGCCTCGACCTGCTCGGGCGCGACCACCTGGCCCCAGGGCACCTCGATGGTGTGCACCTCGGCGCCGCAGCGTCCCGCGATCTCGGTGAGCAGGTGCCCGAACCGGCCGAACACCGGCACCAGCACCCGGTCGCCGGGCTCGACGAGGGACACCAGCGCCGCCTCGATCCCGGCGCGGGCGGTGCCGTCGACGACGAAGGTCTGCTCGTTGGTGGTGGCGAAGACCGTGCGGTAGAGCGCCATCACCTCGTTCATGGTGGTGGTCATGAACGGGTCGAACTGCCCGACCAGCGGCGCCGCCATCGCCCGCAGCACGCGCGGGTCGACGCTGATCGGGCCGGGGCCCATCAGCAGCCGCGGCGGGGGTGCGATCTCGTCCATCAGGCCGTCCTCTCCAGGAGCACGCCTCGTCGCGTGCCCTCCTCGACCGGCTCGCCACGGAGCAGGGTGTGGGTCACCGAGCCGCCGAGCCTCCGTCCGTCGTACGCCGACCCGGGGTTGCGGTGCGCGAGCCGGCTGGCGTCCACCGACAGCGGCACGGCGGTGTCGTAGGCGACCAGGTCGGCGTCCGCGCCGACCGCGATGCGGCCCTTGGCGCGGAGTCCGACCAGGTCCGCGGTGCCGGTGGCCATCCAGGTGGCGACCCGCTCCAGGCCGTGGCCGCGGCGCAGCGCCTCGTCGGCGACGGCGGTGAAGCCGACCTGGAGGCCGGCGATCCCGCCCCAGGCCTGCTGGAGGTCTCCGTCGCCGGCGGCCTTCATCGCCGCCGTGGTGGGGGAGTGGTCGCTGACCACGACGTCGATCACGCCGTCGGCGAGGCCGTCCCACAGCGCCGACCGGTTGCCCTCGTCGCGGATCGGTGGGCAGCACTTGAACTCCGGTGCCGCGTCGGGGATCTCGTCGGCGGCGAGGCACAGGTAGTGCGGGCAGGTCTCCACGGTCACCGGCAGGCCCTCGGCGCGCGCGTCGGCGAGGAGGTCGAGGGCCCGGGCGCTCGACAGGTGCAGCACGTGGACCCGGCAGCCGGTCTCGCGCGCGCCGTCGAGCAGCCGGCGGATCGCGGCGAGCTCGGCCTCGTCGGGACGGCTGAGCAGGAAGTCGGCGTAGGCCCGGCTCGGCGGGTGCGGCGCCGCCTCCAGCACGGCGGCGTCCTCGGCGTGCACGATCAGCAGGCCGCCGAACGAGGCGATCTCCTTCAGCGCGACGCCCAGCTGGGCGGGGTCGAGCGCGGGGAACTCCTCCACCCCGCTCGGCGACAGGAAGCACTTGAAGCCGAAGACCCCGGCCTCCCAGAGCGGTTCCAGGCGGCCCAGGCTGTCCGGCACGGCGCCGCCCCAGAAGCCCACGTCCACCGCGACCTGGTCGGCCGCCACCGTTCGCTTGCGGGCCAGCGCCTCGAGGCTGGTGGTCGGCGGCACCGAGTTCAGCGGCATGTCGACGAGCGTGGTCACGCCCCCCAACGCCGCCGCGCGGGTCGCCGTGGCGAAGCCCTCCCACGCGGTGCGGCCGGGCTCGTTGACGTGGACGTGGGTGTCCACCACCCCCGGCAGGAGGTACGACGAGTCGGGCAGCACCAGCGCCGCGCCGGGGTCGTACGACGTGATCGCGGTGATCCGCCCGTCGGCGAGGTGCACGGTGGCGGGGCCGAAGGCACCGTCGAGGAGCACCCGGCGCGCGGCGACGCTGTCGGTCATGGGGCGATCCCGGCCCACGCCTGGGGCGCCGCGGGCACCCCGACGCGCGAGAGCGTGGCGGAGATCAGCCCGTAGGGCCGGTCGGCGGCGACGAACACCTCGCCGGGGTTGTCGAGGCCGAAGGGTGTGAGGTCGACCAGGAAGTGGTGCTTGTTCGGGCAGGAGATGCGGATCTCCGCGGCGTCGGGGCAGGCGTCGAGGGCGGCCTCGCCCATCGCGTGGATGGTCTGCTGGAGGGCGAGGCTGTGCGTGTCCGCGAAGGCCTCGAGGAGGGCGTCGCGGACGGTCCCGTGCCGCGCGTCCCAGTCGCCGTCGGCGTCGGCGTAGCGCCAGGTGGCGGTGACGCTGGTCGCGAGGATCCGGTCGTCGGTCTCGGCGAGGGTGGTGTAGCGGTCGCGGGGGAAGCCGTGGAACTCGCTGCCGGTGCTCTTGAGGAGCACCAGGTCGCGCACGCCCGCCAGCACGTGGGTCTCCTCGCCCCAGGTCTGCACCCACGCCGTCCGGGTCGCTCCACCGCCGCGGGCGAAGGAGTGGCCGTTGGCCGGCAGCCGGTCCCAGCCGTGCTCCTCGGCGGCGAACCAGGTGCCGCTGACCCAGTCCTGCGCCCGCCAGTGGGCGGCGAGCGCCAGCAGGAAGCCTTCCGTCGTGGTCACCCCGTGCTCGCGGGCGAGCGCGAAGACGGTGTTCTTCTGGGTGTCGGTGGCGTGCACGTGGCTGTTGTCGCCGTCGGTGTACGCCGCGGCGAAGTCGCCGCGCAGCTGGGTGGTCACTGTCAGGTCGCGCAGCACGTGGCCTGCCGTGCCGCGCTCGACGGTGACCAGCCGGCACTCGGCCTTGCCGTGCTGGAGGTCGGAGAGCTCGTAGTCGCCCATCAGGACCCCCGGTACGTCGTGTAGGCGAACGGGCTGAGCAGCAGCGCCACGTGGTGGTGCTCGCCCTCGGTCACCGTGAAGCTGACCTCGACCCGCGGGTGGAAGCTCGCCCGGTCCTGGGCGGCGAACCAGGCACCGGTCGCGAACGACAGCCGGTGCTCGCCCGCGCCCAGGTCGGCGGCGAAGCGGACCCGGCCGTCGGCGTCGGTGACGGCCTCCTCGAGAGGTACGCCGGCGGCGTCCGCGAGCACGACCGCCACGCCCGCCGCGGGGCGACCGAGCACGGCGTCCAGCACGTGGGTGGAGGCGGTGCTCACCGCAGCACCCCCGCGTCCGCGCCGACCAGGTCGGCGAGCCGCAGCAGCGCGATCTCGCCGAGCTGCTGGCGGGTCACTTCGAGCTCGGTGGCCGGGTCGTTGGCGAGCCGCTGCTCCAGGAGCGCGAGCAGCTCCTCGCCGTCGCGGCCCTTGGCGCGGACCAGGTAGATCCGGCCGAAGCGCTCCTCGTAGGCCACGTTGCCCGCCGCGAGCCGGGCCGCGAGGCCGGTGTCGGCCGGGTCCACGCCCGCCTGCTCGCGCCGCGAGTGCGCGGCCGTCGTACCGGTGCCGGTGGGGCGGTCCCCGATCCGCGGGTGGTCGGCGAGGGCCCCCTCGACGTCGGCCGGCGCCCACCCCACGACCTGGGCGCGACCGGCGTCGAGGAGGCTGTCGGCGGTGGCGTAGGGCCGTCCGGCGCACAGCGCCGTCACCCATCCGTCGATCGCGACACAGGCCCGCAGCGCCGCGGCCGCCTCCGCCTCCGGCAGGGCGTTGAACTCCTCGATCAGCACAAGGCCTCCTCGCTCACGGCACTGAAACTAGATCCTCCCTGTGAAGCGAGATCGAAACAATCGTTTCAGTCAGGTCAATTCGCGAGCGAGGTCGAGCAGGTCGTGGTCGCGGCCCGGGGCCGCGACCAGGCAGACGCCGCAGGGCAGCCCGGAGGCGGTGCGCAGCGGGACCGTCACCGCGGGCAACCCGCCGATGCCGGCGATGCAGGTGAGCGCCATCGTCGCCTCGCGTGTCTCCTGGAGGCGGGCGGCGAGCCCCTCGCCCAGCAACGGGGCCACCGTCGGCGCCGCGGGGAGGACGAGCACCCGGTCGTCCACGAGGGCGCGGATCGTGTCCCGGGCCGTGTCCACGACCGCTCGTGCCGCCTCCGCCTCGTCCGCGCTGACGGTGGAGGCCCGCTCGAAGCGGCCGCGCACGTCCGGGCCCAGGGTGTGCAACCGGTCCACCAGCCAGTCGCCGTGGGCACGCCACGCCTCCCACCCCTGGAGGGTGACGAAGGCGTCGCGCCAGTGGGGCAGCTGCTCGACCGGCCACCCGACCGGCAGCAGCGGCCGCGGGTGCCACGCGGCGACCGCCGCGGCCACCTCGACGTCGGCGAGCTCCAGCAGCGCGGGCACGGTGACCAGGCGCCGCTCCGCCGCCGTCGTGGAGCCCGGCACCAGCACCGCGCCGACCCGCGCCAGCAGGCCCGCGTCGCGGGTCAGCCAGCCCACCGCGTCGAAGCTCGGAGCCAGCGGCAGCACGCCCACCCGCGACACCGCCCCGTGCGTGGTGCGGATCCCGAACAGCCCCTGGTACGCCGCCGGCACCCGGATCGAGCCGCCCGTGTCGGTGCCCAGGCCGATCGAGGCCTCGCCCAGGGCCACCGCCGCCGCCGAGCCCGACGACGACCCGCCGCTGATCCGTCCCGGCGCCGCGGGGTTCGGCGGCGTCCCGTGGTGGACGTTCGTCCCGGCCAGGGAGTAGGCGAACTCGTCGGTCTGGCTGATCCCGCGCAGCGACGCGCCGGCCGCGAGGAGGGCCGCGACGACGGGAGCGTCCGCGTCCGCCGGGCTGGTGGCGGCCAGCCGGGCGGGGTTGCCCGCGCCGACGGAGAGCCCGGCGACGTCGTACACGTCCTTGACGGCGACGCTCTCGCCCACCAGCGGGCCGGTGAGGCTGCCGTGCAGCAGCGGGTCGCCGCGCAGCTGCCAGACCCGCTCGTCCCAGCCGCTCACGACCGGGCCGGGAAGTCGCTCTTGCGGATCCGCGCGTGCACGCCCTTGACCACGTCGACGACCTGGGAGATGTCGAAGTCCGTGGCGGCGCTGAGGTAGGCGTAGGCCAGGTGCGGCGCCATGCCGTAGCGCGCGCCGAGCAGGCCGATCGCCGCGCGCACGCAGTTCTGCACCGCCACGTCCAGGTCGGGGTCGAGGCCGGTCGGCACGAGGTGCTCGGAGGTCTCGGCGAGCGGCCCGGCGAGCTCCCCGAAGCGGCGTACGGCGTCCTCGCGGGGCACGACGTCGAGCCGGACGGTGGCCCGCAACGAGGCCTCCAGCGCGGTCAGGGAGACCTCGCCGTCGCCCTGGGCGAAGTGCGGGTCGCCGACGTAGGCGAGCGCGCCGTCGACCTGCACCGGCAGGTAGAGGGTGGCGCCGACGGTCAGCAGGTTGATGTCGAGGTTGCCGCCGAACGGGCCGGGCGGCACCGAGTGCGGGCGCTCGGGCGCCGCGGTCGCCACCCCCATGATCCCCAGGAAGGGGGCCAGCGGGAAGGACACCACCGGCTCGCCGCCGTCCTGCAGCGGCAACAGGGCGTGCGTGCCGTCGTCGCAGACCTCCGCGAACACCGAGACGGTGCGCCCGTCCGCCGGCAGCTCGCCGGGCAGCGCGCCCTTGCCGTGGCGGTTCGACACCACGCCGTACCCGACGCGGGGGAGGGTCTCGACCACCGTCATCGCGAGCAGGTCGCCGGCCCGTGCCCCGCGCACCCGCACCGGTCGGGACACCACGTGCGGGCCGTCGACGCCGAAGGTGCGCGGCAGGTCGGCGGCCGCCAGCGCCACGGCGTCGTCGAGCACCCGCTCCGGCGGCACGTCGTACCGGCCGAAGAAGACGCGCGGGTCCCGGCCCTGGTCCTCGAGGATCCCCTCGTGGCTGACCGTGTCGAAGGTGACCTCCGTGCCCGGGTCGACGCTCAGCACCGGCTCGTCGCTCGCGCAGGGCAGCCGTCCCCAGTGCACCGTGCCGGGCTCGGCCGGCAGGTACGTCGACGACCGGATCGGTCCGGCCCCGGGCTGCAGGATCACCCGGCGCAGCCTAGGAGCGGCGTGCGTCGGGCGTGTTACGTCGCGTTTCGGCTCACGAACCGAGTCCCGAGCGGCGCATCCCGAACACCCAGCGCCGGCGCGGGTGCTCGGTGACCGACCACAGGGACTCCGTCTCCGGCCACCAGACCAGGTCCTCCGGACCGATCGGCGTCGCCCAGCGCACCTCGCGGAAGCCGCCCGGCTCGCCGACGTACATCGAGCCCGGGTAGACCGGCGTCCGCGACGCCGTCGCGTAGAACCGCCCGTCCACCACGGCCACGCCCTGCATCCGGGCCTGCCCGCGCTCGTCGATCTCGGGGACGTAACGGCCCTCGGTGTCGCCGGTGAGCAGGTGCGTGACCGGGTCGATCTCGAAGCGGGCGAAGCGACGGGTCTGCTTGGCCGAGCCGTACTCCCCGACGACCAGCGCCGGCTGCTCACGGCTGCGGTCGATGGTGAAGAAGGAGAAGCGCAGCCGGGCGATGCCCTCGTCGCTCGTGCCCCGGTAGATGAAGCGGACCGGGAGCACGTAGCGGTGCCCCCACGTCTCGTACGACGATCCGGCCGGCACCCGCATCAGGTCGTCCCACCGACAGGTGTAGAGCCCCTTGCCGGTGCCGCCGACGTGCAGGTACTCCCCGTGCCACACGATCCCGCCCGCGTGCACCTTCAGCGGGCGCAGCCCGGCGACGCCGTCCTCGAGCGTCGGCGTCACCAGCAGCACGTGCCCGTAGCGGCGGCGCTCCACGTCGACGACGCTGATCCGCGCGCCGGAGCCCTGCTTGGAGTACCACGACGTCGCGAGCACGTCGCGCCCGTGCCGCTCGCGGAAGCCGGTCTCCGCCGAGGTGGTGATGCCCTGCGGGAACCAGGTCGGGTCGCGGCGGTCGTGCGCCTCCCAGGTGTAGGCGCTGGTGACCTTGCGGCCCAGCAGCCGCGGCGTCGGTGCCCAGGTACGACGCAGCCGCCGCACCAGGTCCGGCACCATCGCATCCACGCCCACCCGGCCACCGCCGTCGGCGGCGAGCGCCGCGGCCAGGGCGTCGATCTCCGCGACGTTCTCCTCGGTGCGGGTCAGGTGCAGTCCGGCCACGGCGGTCACCGTAGCCGACACCGCGAGGCCGCCTGCGTCAGAATGGGCGGGTGAGAGGCATCTTCTTCGAGGAGGAGCAGGCGCGGGCCGCCGCGCTGTCCCTGGTCCGCGGCGGCTATCAGGCCGAGGTCGTGCGGGAGCGGCTGGCGGGCGAGGACGACGACGAGGACCACCCCTGGGCGGTGCTCACCGACGCCCCCGAGGTGCAGCTCGACCTGCTCGTGGAGATGTACGACGGCTGGCTCGACGACGAGAGCGACGAGCCGCCCGCACCGCCGCTCGTGCTCCCGCTGCCGGGCGAGCCGAAGCGGGTCAAGCGCCCGGACCTCGGCTAGCCCGCCGCGCAGGCGAAGGGCCCCTCGCCGCGGGACCAGGCGGCGACCACCTGCCGGCGGTCCGCCCACGGGGCCTGGGCCGTGACCACGTCGTCGTCGCGGGTGATGTCGAAGTCCACGGCCGGCCCGCTCGTCGCCGCGCTCGCAGCGAGGAACTCGTCGAGCGCCTTCGCGTCCGCCTCGGCGGCGTCCGCGTCGCCGAGGACGCGCTCCGCACGCAGTGGCTCGTCGGGCCGGACGAAGAGCGCCAGCGCCGCGGGTGTGCCCAGGTCGCCGTACAGCTGCTCGGCCTGCGCGGGGCTGACGCGGGTGTTCGCGGCGCACATCGGCTGCACCGAGAGCGCGGCGTACGCGAGGTCGTCCTGGTCCTCGGCCCGGTCGAGCAGGTCGCTGAAGGCGCCCGCGTCGGCGAGGGAGTCCTCGTCGTCGGTGGTCGCCTTCGCCGCCTCCTCGACGCTGCCGCCGGTGACGATGACGGACTCGTCGGCGACGAGGGCGATGTCGAGCAGCTGGGAGGGGTAGCGCCCTCCGACCAGGCCGGTGGCGTCGGCCGCGTCGAGGTCGGCGTGGAACACGGGCCGGTCGTCGGGCCCGGAGCGCTCGTAGCCCGCGTCGAGGAGGTCCTCGGCCACCGCGTCGAAGTCCAGGTCGTCCGCCATCTTCCAGACCCGTGCCAGCCCGTCGTCGCCGGTGCCGGTGGCCTCCCACTCGATGTCGTCGTCACCGAACGCGGCCCCGTCCATCGCCCGGTCCCAGACGGTGAGGGCGGTGCCGAAGTCCTCGCCCGCCTTCGCCCGGTCGACGAAGGTCACCGACGTGGTGCCCGCGGGCAGGTACTCCAGCGCCTGCTCCAGGCGTGAGCTGCCGTCGAGCAGACCGCACCCGGTGAGGCCGGTCGAGAGCAGCAGGAGCGCGCCGGCAGGGACGACGAGGCGCCCGAGGGTGTGCGTCATGGGCGACATCATTACGCTCGCGAGCATGAGCGAAACCGCGGCACACCGACTGCTGCTCGTCCACGCCCACCCCGACGACGAGTCGATCGGCCAGGGCGCGACCATGGCCAAGTACGTCGCCGAGGGCCGCGGCGTCACGCTGGTGACCTGCACGGCCGGGGAGATGGGCGAGATCCTGGTGCCCGAGCTGGAGCACCTGGCCGCGGACAAGGAGGACCGGCTCGGCGAGCACCGGCGCGGTGAGCTCGACGCCGCGATGGCGGCCCTGGGCGTCACCGACCACCGCTTCCTCGGGGGCTTCGGCACCTACCGCGACTCCGGGATGAAGTGGCACGAGGACGGCCACGCCGTCGCCGCGGACGACGTGCACGAGAACGCCTTCTGGAACGCCGACCTCACCGAGGCCGCGACCCACCTGGTCGCGATCATCCGCGAGGTGCGCCCGCAGGTGCTGGTGACCTACGACGAGTTCGGCGGCTACGGCCACCCGGACCACATCCAGGCCCACCGGGTCGCGATGTACGGCGCCCAGCTGGCCGCCGCGCCGTCGTACCGGCGGGACCTGGGGGAGGCCTGGGAGATCAGCAAGATCTACTGGGGTGCGATCTCGGAGAGCCGGATCCGGGAGGGCCTGCGCCGGATCCGGGCGTCCGGGGACACCACGACCTTCGAGGGGATGGACCCCGACGGCGACCTGCCGCCGATGTTCCGCCCCGACGAGGACATCTCGTGCGAGGTCGACGCCAGCGACCACGTGGAGCAGAAGCTCGACGCGCTGCGCGCCCACGCCACGCAGATCACCACCGACGGCCCGTTCTTCGCGCTGTCGAACAACCAGGGGGCCGAGGCCTTCGGGCGCGAGCAGTACCGCCTGGTCAAGGGCACGCCCGGTGACACCGACGGTGCCACCGGCTGGGAGACCGACCTGTTCGCCGGTCTCCCCGCCTGATCGCCTCCGGTACGACCCCATGACGCTCCTGCGCCGCGGCGGCCTCGCCGTGCTCGCCCTCCTCGCCGGCGCCGCGGTCGGGCTGTGCACGGTCCTGCTGCACGACTACACCTGGGGCCTGCTCCTGGGTGTGGCGACCACGGTGGCCGCGCTGGTGGCGTGCCCGCCGGGCTGGTGGGCCCGGCTGCCGTTCGCGCTCGGCTGGGTGGCGGTGCTGTGGCTGGCGACGACCGAGCGCCCGGAGGGCGACTACCTGGTCTCCTCCGACACCCGCGGCTACGCGCTGCTGGTCGTCGGCATGGTGGTGCTGGCCGCGGGCTTCGTCGGCCTGGTCCGCCGGCGTCCGGCGGACCAGGCGTGAGACTCAGAAGCTGGTCGCGACGTCGTCGATGACGAAGCTGGTCTGGAGGCTGGAGTCCTCCGTGGCGGCGAGCTTCAGGGTGACCGTGGTGCCCTGGTAGGCGCTGAGGTCGATCGTCCGCTGCGACCACGTCGCCTTGGGCGTCGAGGCGTTGGAGTAGGAGTGCTTCGTGGTGCCGTTGATCTGCACCGTCGCCTTGTCGTACGCCGTGCTCCCGCTCTCCGCGGTGTCGATGCGGATCCAGTAGGTCAGGGTCGGGTTGGTCGCGCCGGCGGGGACGGCGAAGGACTGCGAGACGCTCTCGTTGGTCGGGCTGCCGTTGCCGCCGAGCCAGAGCTTCCACGAGCCGCTGTGGGCGGGACGCCCAGTGTCGTTGGTGATCGGGCCGCTCGTGCCGGTCCAGCCGGTGGTGCCGGACTCGAAGCCGCCGTTGGTCAGGGCGCCGCCGGCCGGCGGCGTGCTGCCGCCGCTCACGGCGGTGTTCCAGATCGTGTACGCGAGTCCGTCGGCGGAGCGGTCGAGGCCGGTGACGTTGATGTTCGACGGGTACTTGTCGCACGACGAGTGGTAGCAGGGGTCGTACGCCGAGCCGGACGTGCCGCCCCACTTGGCCGCCTGGGCCGAGGTCTTGCGGGCGCTGGCGCCCATGGCGTAGCCGGAGGTGGGGATGCCGTAGTTCTCGAACGAGTAGTCGTCGGAACGGCCCGCGCCCTCGACGTTCTCCTCCGGCTGCAGGCCCAGGGAGTCCCAGAAGGTCTTCATCGGCGCGGCCGCGGCGGTGGTGATGTGGTTGATGAAGTAGCCGCCGTTGGTCGAGGCGACCATGTCGAAGTTGTAGTAGGCCTTGATCTGGCCGCGCTGCGTGCTGGTGAGGTTCTTGACGTAGTACGCCGACCCGTTGAGGCCCTGCTCCTCGTCGGTCCACCAGGTGAAGCGGGCGTGCCCGGTCAGCGTCGGGTTCGCCTTGGCGAGCTGGAGGGCGTTCTCCAGCAGGATGGCCGAGCCGGAGCCGTTGTCGTTGATGCCGGGGCCGGCGGACACGCTGTCGAGGTGCGCGCCGAACACGTAGGTCTTGCTCGCGTCGCCGCCGGGCCAGTCCGCGATGACGTTGTCGGAGGGGTAGGTGCAGGTGGTGCACCGCTGCAGGGTGACGGTGTAGCCGGCCGCCTCGAGCGTGCTCTTCACGTAGCTGGTGGACGCGGTGTAGCCGGCCGAGCCGGCCCGCCGGTTGCCGCCGTTGGCGGTGGCGATGTCCTGCAGCTTCTGCAGGTGCGCCTGGACGTTCGCGACCGGTACGTCGGGTGCGGCGGCCACCACGGTGGGCGCGGCGGCGGCCGTGGGTGCGGCTTCGGCGGGCCCGGTGAGCGCCGCGCCGCTGAGCGCGGCGAGGCTGACGAGCGAGGTCGCCGCGGTGGCGGCGAGGGTCGCCCGGCGGCGACGGGGGGAGGGGTTCATCCCGAGAATTTCCTTCCGGTGGACGTGCGATGGATGAAATGAGTCGACGTCCGCTGTCCCCGGCAGGAGATTCCTATCCAATCGGGGCGATCCGGCGGAAGGGCCGGCGCGACATTTCCTGAAACTTTCTCGACCTGTCCCTGCCAGGGATGGCCTTTCAGGGGCGCCCGACCGGGCGCCGCCGGCGACCCGGCCCGCACGACCCGCGATTCCGGGGGACTCCACCCCGCTCCCTAGGATGGCGCGCGTGAGCATGTGGGAGGGCATCGCGGGCGGCCGCGACGCGGAGAAGCGCGAGCGCCCCGGCGGCAAGGCCGTCGTGGCGGTGGTCGTGGTGCTCCTGCTGCTGGTCGGCGGAGGGTACGCCGCCGCGCACGCCGTCGCCGGCGACAAGGTCCCGCGCGGCACCACCATCTCCGGCGTCGACGTCGGCGGGATGACGCGGGCCGCCGCGATCGACGAGCTCGAGAAGGAGTTCGGTCCCCGTGCCGACGTACCGATCGCGGTGACGGTGGAGCACGCGCTCCCGGGCCGCGACGCGGAGGACGACACGACGGTGCAGCCGTCGGCGATCGGCCTGGGCGTCGACTACGCCGCCTCGGTGGACGCCGCGGGTGCCGGCGACAGCTGGAGCCCGCGGCGGCAGTGGGACTACTTCGCCGGCGGCGAGGACGTCGACGCTGTGGTCACCGTCGACGACGACGCCTTCGAGGCGACCCTCGCCAGGCTGTCCGACGGCCTCGGCACGCCACCCAAGGACGGTCAGGTGCGGTTCACCGCCGCGGGCGTGCGCACCGTGGACCCGGTCGCCGGCGAGGCGATCGACCCCGAGACCGCCCGTGAGGCGCTCACCGAGGCCTTCCTGGGTGGCGAGAAGACCGCGACGCTGCAGGTGGTCGAGGCCGAGCCCGACGTGGACGCGGCCGACGTGGCCGACGCCGTGAAGACCTTCGCCACGCCGGCCATGGCCGCCCCGGTCACCCTGGTGTTCGGGGAGAACGAGATCGCGCTGTCCCCGAAGAAGTACGCCTCCGTGCTGTCGATGAAGGCCGAGGACGGTGCGCTGGTGCCGGTCGTCGACCAGGCCGCGCTGGCGAAGCTCGTCGACAGCGCCACCGCCGACGGCAAGCCGGTCGACGCGACCGTGCGGCTGGTCAAGGGCAAGCCGCGGGTGGTCCCCGCCAAGCCCGGCGTGGAGTTCGACCCCGCCGAGGTCGCCGAGGTGTTCCAGGGTCTGCTCACCGAGCCGAAGGGCAAGCGCAGCGGCAAGGTCGACGCGAAGGTCACCGACGCCGCGTTCACCACCGAGGACGCCGAGAACCTCGACATCGTCGAGAAGGTCTCGGAGTTCTCGACCTTCTACCCGCACGCCGACTACCGCAACATCAACATCGGGCGCGCGGCCGAGCTGGTCGACGGCACGGTGCTCAAGCCGGGCGAGGAGTTCTCGCTCAACAAGATCGTCGGTGAGCGGACCGCCGAGAACGGCTTCACCCAGGGCTACGTGATCAGCAACGGCATCCTGAAGCTGGACCTCGGCGGCGGCGTCTCGCAGATGGCGACGACGACCTTCAACGCCATGTTCTTCGCCGGTCTCAAGGACATCCAGCACAAGCCGCACTCGTTCTACATCGACCGCTACCCGGTGGGCCGCGAGGCCACCGTGGCGTGGCCGACGGTCGACCTGCGCTTCGAGAACGACACCGAGCACGGCGTCCTCATCCACGCCTGGGTCGAGCCGAGCAACTACTCCCGCCAGGGCAAGGTGACCGTCCAGATGTGGTCGACCAAGGTCTGGGACATCGAGTCCAAGACCTCCGCACGCTACGGCTACACCGCGCCGGCGACCCGCACGCTGACCACCCCGGACTGCGAGCCGCACACCGGCTCCTCGGGCTTCCAGGTCGACGTCACCCGGATCTTCCGCAAGCACGGCGAGTCGGCCGTGGACCACACCGAGAAGTTCCACACCGACTACACCCCCGCCGACACCGTGATCTGCAAGAAGCCCGGGCCGCCGCCGGAGCAGAAGCCCGGCGACGACTGACCGGATCCGGTGCCGGGGGAGTGACCCCCGTCACCTCGCCTCGTTGGGGGTGGCGTGCGCACCCTCCGAATCTCGGTCCCGGCCCTGGTGGCCGCCCTGCTCGTCGTCTTGAGCCTGGTGGCCGCGGCACCCGCCAAGGCCGACACGCTGCTGCCGACCCTGCCCACGGCGCCCGAGGGCGACATCCCCGGCACCAACGACTGGTCCTGCCGTCCGAGCGCCGCCCGGCCGACCCCCGTCGTGCTCGTGCACGGCACCTTCGGCGACCGGCGGCACCTGCTCGAGCCGCTCGCGAAGGCGATCAAGGCCAAGGGCTTCTGCGTCTTCGCCCTCGACTACGGCAACCGCGGCACCAACGACGTCGCGAGGTCCGCCGGCGAGCTCAAGGCCTACGTCGCCAAGGTGCGGGCCGCCACCGGGGCCGCCAAGGTGTCGATGGTCGGGCACTCGCAGGGCGGGATGATGCCGCGCTACTACATCAAGTTCCTCGGCGGTGCGCCCTACGTCGACGACCTCGTCGGCATCGCCCCCTCCAACCACGGCACGAAGCTGCTCCCGGCCTTCAACCCGATCGCCGACCTCCTGCCCGGCGCGGTCTGCGTCTCCTGCAACCAGCAGGCCTGGGGCTCGGCCTTCCTGGCCCGGCTCAACGCGGGGGACGAGACGCCGGGTGCGGTGAGCTACACCCAGATCACCACCCGGTACGACGAGGTGGTCGTCCCGCACACCTCCGGCTACCTCGCGGCGGGCGCCCGCACGACCAACGTCACGATCCAGGCGAAGTGCCCGCTGGCCCTGGCCGACCACCTGCTCGTGCCGACCAACCGGACGACCATCGCGCTCACCCTGGACGCGCTGACGCACACGGGTCCGGCGCGCGCGTCGTACCAGCCGGCTTGCTAGGATGTAGAACACGTTCTAGTTCAGGAGGCCCTCGTGTCCGCCACCCCCGTCGTCGAGGGCTGGTTCACCACCGGTGCGGAGCCCCGGCTCCTCGCCTCCCGGTGCACCACCTGCCGCAACGTCGTCTTCCCTCCGGTCGCGGGCGATGCCGCGTCCTTCTGCCGCAACCCGGCCTGCGCGGGGGAGCAGCACGAGCCCGTCGAGCTGGCCCGGCGCGGGACGGTGTGGTCCTACACCGACGCGCAGTACCAGCCCCCGGCGCCGTACGTGCCCCGCACCGAGCCCTACGAGCCCTTCGCGCTGGCCGCCGTCGAGCTGCCCGAGGGCCTGGTCGTGCTCGGCCAGGTCGCCGACGGCTACGGCGTCGCCGACCTGCGGGTCGGTGCCGAGGTGGAGCTGGTGGTCGAGACCCTGAACGTCGACGAGACCGGCGAGCGCACGATCTACCGCTGGAAGCCGGTGGCGGCATGAGCGCCCAGGTCGCCGTCGCCGGCGTCGGCATGCACCCGTGGGGCAAGTGGGGCCGCAACTTCACCGAGTACGGCGTGCACGCGGCCCGCGCCGCCCTCGCCGACGCCGGCATCGCGTGGACCGACGTCGACCTCGTCGTGGGTGGGGAGACCGTCCGCAACGGCTACGCCGGCTACGTCGCCGGCTCCACCTTCGCCCAGGCGCTGGGCTGGAACGGCGCCCGGATCGCGACGTCGTACGCCGCCTGCGCCACCGGTGCCCAGGCCATCGACACCGCCCGCGCCCGGATCCTCGCCGGGCTCAGCGAGGTCGCGCTCGTCGTCGGCGCCGACACCACCCCGAAGGGCTTCCTCGCGCCCAACGCCGGCGAGCGCTGGGAGGACCCCGACTGGCTGCGCTTCCGGCTCCTCGGGATGACCAACCCGGCGTACTTCGCGCTCTACGCCCGCCGCCGGATGGACCTCTACGGCGCCACCAGCGAGGACTTCGCGCAGGTCAAGGTCAAGAACGCCCGGCACGGCCTGGCCAACCCGAACGCCCGCTTCCGCAAGGAGGCGAGCGTCGAGGACGTGCTGGCCTCCCCGGTGGTCTCCGACCCGCTGCACCTGCTCGACATCTGCGCGACCTCCGACGGCGCCGCCGCGGTGGTGCTGTGCAGCGTGGAGTACGCCCGGCGGCACGGCATCGCGAACCCGGTCCGGGTCGCCGCCGTCTCCACGGTCACCCCGACCTTCCCGAACACCGTCATCGACATGCCGCTGCTCGCGACCGACTCCTCGGCCGTCGCCGGCGTGCCGGAGCGGACGTTCAAGGAGGCGATCGCCCAGGCGGCGTACGACGAGGCGGGGATCGGGCCCGAGGACGTCGACGTGGCCGAGGTCTACGACCTGTCGACCGCACTCGAGCTGGACTGGATCGAGGACCTGCAGCTGTGCAAGCGCGGCGAGGCCGAGGTCCTGCTGCGCGCGGGCGACACCGCCCTCGGCGGCCGCATCCCGGTCAACCCCTCCGGCGGCCTGGCCTGCTTCGGGGAGGCCGTGCCGGCCCAGGCGATCGCGCAGGTCTGCGAGCTCACCTGGCAGCTGCGCGGGCAGGCCACCGGTCGGCAGGTGGAGGGCGCGAAGGTCGGGATCACCGCCAACCAGGGCCTGTTCGGCCACGGCTCGTCGGTGCTGCTGTCGGTCTGAGCGCCGCCTAGGCGGCAGGGCGGAGGATCTCCCAGATCACGTGCTCGCCGGGCAGTCCCTTGAGCTCGACCGCGTCGCGCTCGACGAGGACCACGGCGGCGTCGTCGTCGAGCGCCTCGCGCACCGCGTCGCTGGCCAGCACCTCGCCGCCCTTGGCGAGGTCGGCGACCCGGGCCGCCATCGCCACGTTGCGCCCGAAGTAGTCCCCGTCGCGGGCCACGACCTGTCCGGTGTGGATGCCGATGCGCACCTGGATCGGCCCGAGCCGGCGCAGGGTGGGATCGCGCGGGAGGTCGCGCTGGATGCCGAGCGCGGCCCGGCAGGCGGCCTCCGCGTCGCGGAAGGCGACCATGAAGCCGTCGCCGGCCGTCTTGACGACCTGGCCGCGGTACTTCTCGATCCGCGCCCGCAGCAGCCGGTCGTGGGCGGCCAGCACCTTGACCCAGGTGGCGTCGCCGAGCCGGTCGTTGAGCGGCGTGGAGTTCTCGATGTCGGAGAAGAACAGGGTGACGGTGCCGTCGGAGGCCGCCATGTTGAGGATGTCGGCGCGCTCCTCGGTCGCCCAGTTCTGCAGGTCCTCGACGGTGGACTGGATGAGCCCGGTGATCCCGCGCTCCCGCACCCGCGAGGCGGTCCGCAGCATCCGGCGCATCGCGCGTTCGGCCGAGGTCGAGGGCGGGGGCGGCCGCAGGGCCGCGTCGAGGTCGGACTCCAGCTGCACGACGTGCCCCCGGACGGCGATCAGCTCGGCGCGGAGCCGGTCCCGCTCGCGGACGAGGTGCACGACGCCACCCGCGAGCGCCACACAGAGCACTCCCAGCACGATCGCCACGGCCGTCACGATCGAAAGCGTAGAGCGACGACAGGCGTTGTGTGCCCGCAGTAGCGTGAGATCGTGACCACTCCGGCTCCCGACATCACCACTCTCGGCGCCCTCCGCGCCTCCGGCCACGAGCAGAAGTCGCTGCGGGCCGAGCTGCGGGCCAACCTCCTCGACCTGCTCGCGCGCGGCGAGAACCCGTGGCCGGGCCTGCACGGGCTCGAGGACACCGTCATCCCGCAGCTCGAGCGGGCGATCATCGCCGGCCACGACGTCGTCCTCCTCGGCGAGCGCGGGCAGGGCAAGACCCGCCTGCTGCGCACCCTCGCGGGCCTGCTCGACGAGTGGACGCCCGTCATCGAGGGCTCCGAGCTCGGCGAGCACCCCTACGAGCCGATCACCGTCGCGTCCCTGCGCCGGGCAGCCGAGCTCGGCGACGACCTGCCGGTGGCCTGGCGGCACCGTGCCGAGCGGTACGCCGAGAAGCTCGCCACCCCCGACACCTCGGTCGCCGACCTCATCGGCGACGTGGACCCGATGAAGGTCGCCGAGGGACGCTCCCTCGGCGACCCGGAGACCATCCACTTCGGGCTGATCCCGCGCTCCCACCGGGGCATCGTCGCGATCAACGAGCTCCCGGACCTCGCCGAGCGGATCCAGGTCGCGATGCTCAACGTGATGGAGGAGCGCGACATCCAGATCCGCGGCTACGTGCTGCGCCTGCCGCTCGACGTCTTCGTCGTCGCCTCGGCGAACCCCGAGGACTACACCAACCGTGGCCGGATCATCACCCCGCTCAAGGACCGCTTCGGCGCGGAGATCCGCACGCACTACCCCCGCGAGCTCGCCGCGGAGATCGCCGTGGTCCGGCAGGAGGCCGACCTGCTGACCGACCAGGTCGACGTCCCGGACTTCCTGGTCGAGATCCTGGCCCGCTTCACCCGCAACCTGCGCGAGTCCAGCGCCGTCGACCAGCGCTCGGGGGTCTCGGCCCGCTTCGCCATCGCGGGCGCGGAGACGATCGCCGCGGCCGCGCTGCGCCGGGCCACCATCCACGGCGAGGACCGGGCCGTGGCCCGGGTCGTCGACCTGGAGACCGCGGTCGACGTCCTCGGCGGCAAGATCGAGTTCGAGTCCGGCGAGGAGGGCCGTGAGGGCGAGATCCTCACCCACCTGCTGCGCACGGCGACGGCGGAGACGGTGCGGGAGAAGTTCCGCGGCCTCGACTTCGCCCTCCTCGTCGAGGCCGTCGAGGACGGCGCCACGATCACCACCGGCGCCGCCGTCACCGCCCGCGACGTGCTCACCGGCCTGCCCGTGCTCGGGGAGTCCGAGCTCTACGACCAGCTCTGCGAGCGCGTCAACGGCGCGGGCGGGGGCCGCAACGACGGCGAGCGTGCCGCGGCCGTCGAGCTGGCGCTGGAGGGGCTCTTCCTCGCCCGCCGCATCGGCAAGGACAGCGACGGGTCCGAGACCGTCTATGGCTGAGCTGTCCGCCTTCGGCGTCCGCCTCGCCTCCGGCTCCTTGCGCTCGGGGGACGGGGTCGTGCTGCCGCACGCGTGGACGGAGGAGGGCGTGCTCGCCCCGGCGGTCGCCAACGGCGCGCAGGCGCTGCACCTCGCGGTCGCCCTGTGCGCCCTGAACGACACCTACCGCGAGGCGCAGCGCCTCGAGGTCCCGCTCGCCGGCGTGGCCGTCACCGCGGACGGCGGCTTCGACGACGGGTGGGCCTCCACCGGGATCACCTACGACGTCACCGTCGACACCACGGCGCCCTCCGCGGCCGTCGACCTCCTGCTCGAGGTGGTCGACGAGGTCGCCGAGATCCCGCGCGCGCTGCGCGCCGGCGCCGACGTACGGAGGTCGGGGGAGTGAGCCGCTACCGCAGGTACGACGGCGGGGACCCGCTCGCGCCGCCCGTCGACATCGCCGAGGCGCTGGACGCCATCGGCGAGGACGTGATGGCGGGCTACAGCCCCGAGCGCGCGATGCGGGAGTTCCTGCGCCGCGGGGGCGCGGACCAGGCCGGTCTCGACGACCTCGCCCGGCGGGTCGCCGAGCGGCGGCGCGAGCTGCTGCAGCGCAACAACCTCGACGGCACCCTCAACGAGGTGCGCGAGCTGCTCGACCGGGCGGTGCTGGAGGAGCGCAAGCAGCTGGCCCGCGACGCGATGATGGACGACGGCGACCGGGCCTTCCGCGAGCTGCGCCTGGAGAGCCTGCCGGACTCGCCGGCCGCCGCCGTCACCGAGCTGGGCGACTACGACTGGCAGTCGAGCGAGGCGCGCGAGGCCTTCGAGCAGATCAAGGACCTGCTGGGCCGCGAGCTGCTGGACCAGCGGTTCGCGGGCATGAAGCAGGCCCTGGAGAACGCCACCGAGGAGGACCGGCAGGCGATCAACGAGATGCTCGCCGACCTCAACGACCTGCTGGAGAAGCACGCCCGCGGCGAGGACACCCCGGAGGACTTCGCCGACTTCATGGCCAAGCACGGCCAGCACTTCCCCGAGAACCCGCAGGACATCGACGAGCTGCTGGACGCGCTCGCCCAGCGCTCCGCCGCCGCGCAGCGGATGCTCAACTCGATGACGCCCGAGCAGCGGGCCGAGCTGATGCAGCTCTCCGCCCAGGCGTTCGGCTCACCGGCGCTCATGGACCAGCTCGACCGGCTCGACCAGAACCTGATGTCCCTGCGCCCCGGTGAGGACTGGAGCGGCTCGGAGCAGTTCGGCGACGGCGGCCAGGGCCTCGGCCTCGGCGACGGCACCGGCCTCCTGCAGGACCTCGCCGACCTCGACGCGCTGGCCGACCAGCTCGCCCAGTCGTACGGCGGCGCCCGGCTCGATGACGTCGACCTCGACAAGCTCGCTCGCCAGCTCGGCGACGAGGCCGCGGTCGACGCTCGCAAGCTGCAGGAGCTGGAGAAGGCGCTGCGCGAGTCCGGGGCGATGGAGCGCGGCTTCGACGGGGAGCTGCGGCTGACGCCGAAGGCCATGCGCCAGCTCGGCAAGGCGCTGCTGCGCGACGTCGCGGAGCGGATGTCGGGACGGCAGGGTCAGCGCGACCTGCGCCAGGCCGGCGCCGCCGGCGACCTGTCCGGCGCGACGAGGCCGTGGGAGTTCGGCGACACCGAGCCGTGGGACCTGCCGCGGACCATCCTCAACGGCGTCCTGCGCCGGGCCGGCGAGCCCGGCGGCCCGCTGCTCGCCATCGACGACGTCGAGGTCGCCGAGACCGAGGCCCGGACCCAGGCTGCGGTGGCCCTGTGCGTCGACACGTCGTTCTCGATGGCGATGGACGGACGCTGGGTGCCGATGAAGCAGACGGCCCTCGCCCTGCACACCCTCATCGGCCAGCGCTTCCGCGGGGACGACCTGGAGCTGATCGGCTTCGGCCGGCACGCGCAGACGATGCGGATCGAGGAGCTGACCGCCCTCGACGCGCGCTGGGCGAAGGGCACCAACCTGCACCACGCGCTGCTCCTGGCCAACCGGCACTTCCGCAAGCACCCCAACGCCCAGCCGGTCCTTCTCATCGTCACCGACGGCGAGCCCACCTCGCACCTGGAGTCGAGCGGCGACGTCTTCTTCTCCTACCCGCCGCACCCGGCCACGATCGCCCTCGCCGTGCGCGAGCTCGACAACGCCCGCCGGATCGGCGCCCACACCACCTTCTTCCGGCTCGGCGACGATCCCGGACTGGCCCGGTTCATCGACGCGATGGCCCGCCGGGTCGACGGCTCGGTGGTGGCGCCCGAGGCGGACGACTTGGGGGCGGCCGTGGTCGGCTCGTACCTCGGCTCGCGCCGGGGCGGGCGGCCCGGTGCGGCAGGCCCGGGCTCCTACGGCGACTTCTTCGGCTCGCGCGGCTTCTGGGTGGGCTGACCGGGCCCCCCGGCGGCTGCCTGTGGACAGCGGTTCCGCGGGGTTTGCCCGGCGTGGGCCGCGGGCAGCCCTTCTCCCATGAGTGATCTGGGGCACTTCCGCAAGGTCGATCCGGCGGTGGTCGACGACGACCCGTTCTGGTCCGTCGTCCGGCGCCGCCACCCCGACGTCGACATCGTCCTGCTCCCGGACGACGCCGCGCCACCCGCGGACCAGCCACCCTCGGTCGACCCCGCGGCGCTGGCCGCGGTCGTCGACCGGGTCCTGGCGACCTGGACCCTGCTGGCCCCGCTCGTCGCCGCGGCCGGTGACGAGGCGGCGCCGACGGTGCGCTGGGCGCAGGGCCGCGACGGGCACGCCCTGCTGGTGGAGAAGGGGATCCGCGGCCTCGGCGCCGACGGCGGCACCGCGCTGCTGCGGGCGATCGCCGTCGCGCTGGGCCAGGAGGGTTGGCGGCTCGCGCCCGGACGCCGCCAGGAGCTCCCGCTGCTGCGCGCCACCGACGGCCTGCTCGACCTGGAGGCCCAGGCCGGCCCGGGTGCCACCGTGCTCACCCTCGCCTCCGGTGTGCTGCCCGTGACCGAGCCGGACCGGTCGAGCGCCCAGGCGCGGGTGGTCGAGGCGGTGGCGTCGTGGGCGTGATCCTGAGCGTGCCGATCGGCGTCCTGCTGACGGCCCAGCAACAGTGGGACGCAGGGGCCGACAAGCTCGACGGTGCGTGGCGCCGGCTCCACAAGGCCGAGACCGGGGGCCTCTCCGCGGAGGTGGTCGCCGCCGTCGACGCCTTCCGGGAGCCGTGGGTGGACGAGATCAAGGCCGCCGGCCGACAGGCGCAGGGGTACGCCGAGGAGGTCCGCGCGTTCAGCCTGCAGCTGGTCCACACCGACGCGGAGCAGGCCGAGAAGGTCCGTGCCCTGCTGCCGTGGGTGCACCACGCCGCCGAGATCGTGGAGTGAGCCGGTCATGACCGTGATCCCGCTCCCGGCGTACATCCCGGACTTCCAGAAGCTGGAGTCCTCCCCGGGCAAGGCGGCGGCCCTCGCCACCGAGCTGCGGGCCGTCACCGTCAGCGTCAAGGACGTCCAGGGCTGGGCGCAGGGCATCGCCGCCCCCGAGTGGGAGGGCGACACCAGCGCGGCCCACGACCACGCCGCCACGCGTTTCGCGACCCGTCTCGACGCCGCGGAGGCGGCGCTCGACCGGGCCGTCGTCGCGGCCGACCGCTTCGAGGAGCGGCTGGTCGCCCTCCGCCGCGAGCGGCTCACCATCAGCGACGCCCGCGGCGCGGTCAACACCGACACCGAGAGGCTGCGCACCGACATCGAGGCCGCCGGCGACGACGCCACCCCCGAGCAGGTCGAGGCGCTGAAGCGCCGTGGCGAGCGGCTGGTGACCCGGGCCGAGGACGTCAACGAGGACATCCGCGGCTGGACGACCCGCTACGACACCGCCGAGTCGGAGTTCATCGCCGCGCTGGCCGGTGTCGACAGCCTGGCGGAGGGTCGCGGCGCCGCGGCCGACCCGGACCGGGTCGACGTCGCTGCGCTCACCGACCAGCTGGACCGTCGCCGGAGCGACCCCCGGGCGCTCGCCGCATGGTGGGCCGGCCTGAGCGCCGCACAGCGGCAGGCCTTGATCACCGAGCACCCGCAGCTGGTCGGCAACGCCGACGGGCTGCCGGTCGTCGACCGCAACGAGGCCAACCGGGCCGCCCTCGGCAGCGACATCGACTACCTCGAGCAGCGCAAGGAGGACGGCCAGCTCACCGGCGCGGAGGAGCGGATCCTGGAGAACGCCCACTACGTCGAGACCAGCCTCGACAAGTACAAGGACAACCTCGACCCGGTCACCGGGGAGGAGCTGACCCAGCTGATCGTCTACAAGCCCGGCATCCACTCCGGGGACGGCGGGGTCGCGATCAGCTTCGGCAACCCCGACACCGCCGACCACGTCTCGGTCAACGTGCCCGGGCTCACCTCGGAGACCTCCAGCACCGAGGGCAACCTCGACAAGACCTGGGCCCTCCACCAGGCCGCCCTGGACGAGAGGTCGGGCACCGTCGCGTCGGTCTACTGGCTCGACTACGACGCCCCGAGCGGCAACCCGGTCAACCCCTTCGACCCGCTGGGTGCCCTCGACTTCGACGGCGTGGCGCTGCCGATCAAGGCGGACCAGGGCGGTGAGCGCTTCGCCGACTTCATCGACGGCCTCCACGCCTCCGACCAGGGTCCGGCCGCCCACGTGACCGCGATCGGGCACAGCTACGGCTCGACGACGGTCGGCCACGCCCTCCAGGACGGGATGAAGGTCGACGACGCGATCCTCATCGGCAGCCCGGGCCAGCCGGTCAGCACCGCCGCGGGGCTCACCGACGCCGACGTGTGGGTGGGCTCGAAGGACTACGACCCGGTGAGCCTGCTGGGGCGCGGCGACCGGGGCGGCATCGGTGCGCTGGGCTACGACCCGGCCGACGACGACTTCGGCGGGACCCGCTTCGCCACGGGCGACGGGTCGCTGCGGGTGCAGGACCTGCTGAAGAACCACACGTCGTACTTCGAGGACGAGTCGCTCGACAACATGGCGCACATCGTGACCGACAACGACACCGAGGTCACCGAGCAGCCGCACCGGGGGGACCCGGGCGGGGGGTACCTCACCCTCGACGAGCTGGTCACCGCCTCGACCCTGGCGAGCGGTGGGGAGATCGTCTGGGACCACGGCGGCGAGTGGCTCTACGAGCGCGGCAAGGACGGGGTGGAGATCGCCGGCGACGTCGGGGGCTTCCTGCTCGACCATTCCCCCCTGGGCGGGATACTGGGCCGATGATGCGCGCTCTCGGAAGGCTCACCCTCGCCTGCGTCCTCGCCGCCGGACTCGCCGGCTGCGGCGACGACGGTGGTGACGACGGCAGCGGCAAGGGTGGCGCGGGGCTGGTCGAGGACGCCGAGCAGCGCGCCGACGCGGCGATCGACGGGGTCGTCCACGCGATCGCCGCGAAGCTCGAGCTCACCTTCGGCAGCGGGGGACGGCTGTTCGCGATCTGCGGCGAGTCCTACGCGCCGGGTGGCGTGCGGATGCGCAACTTCCTCAACTTCGAGCCCAGCGGCGTGCCGGACGAGGACACGGCGGCCGCCACGACCGAGGTGCTGACCTCGGAGGGCTGGACGATCGTGCGTCCCGGCAACCCGAGCATCGTGCAAGGCGAGAAGGACGGGCTCCTGCTGCGGGTGGAGCTGGGGCCGGGCGCGGTCGTCGTCGAGCTGAGCAGCGACTGCCTCGACACCAGCGACGACGTGGCCCGGGAGACCCAGAAGCGGCCCCGCACCGACATCTCCTGGAAGTAGGAGGTGTCCGACCTCGCGCCCGGCGTCCTCGCGCTCCTCGCCCTTGCCGCCGTCACGGCGGGCTTCGTCGACGCGGTCGTCGGCGGCGGTGGGCTGGTGCAGCTGCCCGCGCTCCTCCTCGGCCTGCCCGGCGCCAGTCCGGTGCAGGTGCTGGCGACCAACAAGATCGCGGCGGTGTGCGGGACGGCGGCCAGCGCGGCGACGTACTACCGCCGGGTGCGCCCCGACCCCCGCACCTTCCTGCCGCTCATGGTGCTCGCCCTGGCCGGCGCCTTCACCGGCGCGCTCGCGGCCTCGCGGATCCCGCGCGAGGCGTTCGAGCCGATCGTGCTGGTGGCCCTCGTCCTCGTCGGCGGGTACGTCGTGCTGCGCCCCCGCCTCGGCGAGGACACCGAGCTGCGCTTCTCCGGCCACCGTCACCTCGCGGCGGCCATGGTGGTCGGCTTCGCGATCGGCCTCTACGACGGCGTCCTCGGCCCCGGCACGGGCAGCTTCTTCGTGTTCGCGCTCGTGGGGCTGCTCGGCTACGACTTCCTCCAGGCCAGCGCCAAGGCCCGGCTCGCCAACCTCGCGACCAACCTGGGCGCCCTGCTGCTGTTCGTGCCGAGCGGTGCGGTGCTGTGGGACGTCGGCCTGCTCATGGGTGCCTGCAACCTCGTCGGCGGCTACCTCGGCGCGCGCACGGCGGTGGCCCGGGGTGCCCGCTTCGTCCGGGTCTTCTTCATCCTGGTGGTGAGCGCGTTCGTGGTCCGGCTCGGTGGCGGTGTGCTCGGGGTCTGGTGAGCCGTAGGCTCACCCGGGTGAGCATCCCCGTCGATCCCGCCGACCTCCGCACGGCCCTCGCCGGCTTCGGCAGCGGCTACCTCCTCACCACCGCCTCGCCCCGGGTCAAGGTCGTCACCGTCGACCCGGTCGTCGACGACGCCGGCCGCCTCCGGATCGCCGGACCCGGCCGCGGCACGCTCGCGAACCTCGCCGCCAACGCCGAGGTGACCGTGGTCTTCCCGCCGGCCGAGCGGCACGGGCACAGCCTCCTGGTCGACGGCACCGGTGCGGTGGACGGCGAGGACGTCGTCGTCACCGCGACCGCGGCGGTGCTGCACCGCCCGGCCGCCCACGCCGACGGACCGCTGCCGGACGACGGCTGCGGCCACGACTGCGCGCCGGTGAGCGGATGAGCCCGTTCTGGGTCTCGGCCTTCCTCGACAGCGCCCCCGAGCACTACCGGGAGGGCGTGGGCTTCTGGCAGGCCGCGACCGGGTACGGCCTCTCGGCGCCCCGTGGCGAGACCGCCGAGTTCGCCACCCTGCTGCCGCCCGACGGCGACGACTTCCTGCGCGTGCAGCGGCTCGAGGACGGCGTGGACCGGGTGCACCTCGACCTGCACGTGACCGACCCGCGGGCGGCCGCCGACGCGGCCGTGGTCGCCGGAGCGGTCGAGGTCGTCGACCGGGGCTACGTCGTGATGGCCTCGCCCGGCGGGCTGACGTTCTGCTTCGTCGGCCACCCGGCGTCCCGGCTCCCCGCCCCCACCCGGCACGCGGACGGCTCCGCCGCGCGGGTGCGCCAGGTCGCGATCGACGTCCCCCGCGCGTCGTACGACGCCGAGTGGGCCTTCTGGTCGGCCCTCACCGGCTGGGAGCAGCGTCCGTCGTCGGTCACCGAGGACTTCCGCTTCCTGCTCGCCCCGCCGGGCCAGCCGCTCGGCCTGCTGGTGCAGCGGCTCCAGGAGGAGGACGGCCCGGTCCGCGCGCACCTCGACTGGGGGACCACCGACCGGGCGGCCGAGACCGAGCGGCACCTGGCGCTGGGGGCGCGGGTGCTCGCCGTGCACAGCCACTGGACGGTGCTGACCGATCCGGTCGGCCGCACCTACTGCCTCACCGACGGCGACCCCGGATGAGCGCCGAGCTCCGCGAGCTGCGGGCGTTCCTCGACGCGCAGCGGGCTACCCTGCGCCGCCAGGTGGCCGGTCTCGACGCCGCCCGGCTCGCGCAGCGGCTCGCGCCGTCGACGATGACCCTCGGCGGGATGCTGAAGCACCTGGCCTACGTCGAGGACTTCTGGCTCGGCGTGATCCTGCGTGACCAGCCGCCGACGCCGCCGTTCGAGGCGGTCGACTGGGCGAAGGACCGGGACTGGGACTGGCGCACCGCTGCCGGCGACAGCCCCGCGCACCTGCACGAGCTCTTCGAGGACGCGGTCGCCCGCTCGGATGCCGCGCTGGACGCGGTGACCGACCCGGAGCAGCGCGCGGCGCGCGGGCGGCGTCGTACCTCCGAGCCGCCGACGGTGCGCTGGCTGCTGCTGCACCTGGTGGAGGAGTACGCCCGCCACTGCGGCCACGCCGACCTCATCCGCGAGAGCATCGACGGCGCCACCGACCTCTAGGCGGGGGTGAACCCCGGCAGGAACTCCTGCAGCAGCGCCCGGAACGGCGCCTCCGCCTCGAGCTGGCTCAGCACGCCGACGCCGCCGAGCCAGGTGCGGTGGATCAGCACGTACGACGGCGGCAGGTTGAGCTTGATGCTCACCGTGTACGCCGGGTCCTTCGGGTTGTTGATCCGCTGGAACTGCTCGCGCATCCACACCCGGCTGAACCGGAAGCGCTCCACGAGCGTGGGGTCCACGAACGGCGAGAGGTAGTCCATGAGCAGCTGCGGCTCGATCCGGATCCGGTCCTTGAGGAAGCCCTCCTCGCGCAGGCCCTCGATGAGCGCCTCGCCGTCGCCGGCCGCGCACAGCGTGATCAGCCGGCCCATCGGCTCGGGCAGCCCACGCTGCGGCAGCCGCGCCACGGCGCCGTAGTCGAGCACGCCGATCCGGCCGGGGCTGCCGTCGTCGTTCGGGATGACCCGGAAGTTCCCCGGGTGCGGGTCGGCGTGCAGCAGCCCGGTGCGGGCGGGGCCGGAGAACAGGAACCGGGTGAAGATCTCGCCGTAGTGGTCGCGCTCGGCCTGGGTGCCGTCCGCGATGATCGTCGCCAGCGAGCCCGCGGAGTCGAGCCACTCGGTGACCAGCACCCGCGGTCCGACGGCCACCACGTCCGGGACGACGATGAACGGGTCGTCGCGGAAGGCCGCCGCGAACTCGCGCTGCGCCTGGGCCTCGAGCTGGTAGTCCAGCTCCTCCTTGGCCCGCGCCTGGACCTCCTCGACCAGCGGCTTCATGTCGACGCCGGGGATCAGCGGGCCGATCGCCCGCGCTGCCCGGGCCAGCGTGCGGAGGTCGGCCATGAGGGCCTCGCCGGCGTTGGGGTACTGCACCTTCACCGCGACCCGGCGGCCGTCGTACCACCGGCCCTCGTGGACCTGGCCGATCGACGCGGCCGCGGTCGGCGCCCCGTCGAGCCAGGTCAGCTGGTCCTTCCAGTCCGCGCCGAGGTCCTCGGCGAGGATGTCGCGCACGGTCTGGGTCGGCATCGGGGGAGCGGAGTCCTGCAGCTTCGTCAGCTGCTCGCGGTACGGCGCCGCCATCTCCTCCGGCAGCGCCGACTCCAGCACCGACAGCGCCTGGCCGAACTTCATCGCGCCGCCCTTCAGCTCGCCGAGGGTCCGGAAGAGTTGCTCGGCCGTACGCTGCTGGATCTCGCTCATCACCGCCTCGGCGGGGGCACCGCCGAGACGTTTGCCGAACCCGACAGCGGTGCGGCCGGCGTACCCGAGGGGGAGCGCCGCGAGCCGCGCGGTGCGCGCGGCCGCCTTGCGGGGGAGGTCAGCCATGGACCCATTGTCGCCGCGCGCGCAACCTCCGCGCCGCCGAGGTCACCGGTAGGCCTCGACGCGGACCTCGCCGGCCCGCACGTCCTGCTGGTCGCGCACGCACTTGGCGAGGGAGAAGGCCGAGGTGACCAGGTAGAGCGCGCCGAGGCAGAGGAAGGCGCGGATCCACCCGTCGACCGGGAGGAAGTAGATGCCGCCGACCACGAAGAGGAAGGCGGCGGCGAAGGAGATCGCGGACTGGAGGTAGAAGGCGTAGGTCGTCTTGTTCATGGCCAGAAGCCTCGTCGGCGCGGCCGCGTCGTGGCCTGAGTCGGGCTACTCAACCGAGCACCGGGTGGGCCCGTGTCGCCCTCGCCCGGTCGGGTAACGACCGTCCATGACCGACCAGAACCGCATCGAAGCGATCCAGGCCGTCGTCGACCGCGTCACGTCGTGGCAGGACGGCGCCACCGAGGGCACCGTGGCCGAGGAGCTGCGCCGGGGAGCCGAGGAGGTCGGCGTCGACCTCAGCGACGAGGACGTCCGCAAGCTCGCCGACGCGATCGAGGACGAGCACGCCACGGTGGACGCCCAGGCGGTGCTGGGCGCCTGAGCGTCTCCCCGCCCCGCCCGCGCGTCAGTCGCGCGGGAAGGGCACGCCGGTGTTGGCGTGGCACCGGTAGCCGTGCGGCACCTTGTGCAGGTACTGCTGGTGGTGCGGCTCGGCGTAGTAGTACGCCCCCGCGGGCGCGATCTCGGTGGTGATCGGGTCGAGGCCGCGGCGGGCGAGCTCCTCGCCGTACACCTTCGTCAGCTCGCGCGCGGTCGTCTCCTGCTCGGGGGAGTGGAAGTAGATCGCGGAGCGGTACTGGGTGCCGATGTCGTTGCCCTGACGCATGCCCTGGGTCGGGTCGTGGACCTCGAAGAACTGCTTGACGAGGTCGGCGTACGACACCTTCGCGGGGTCGAAGACGATGCGCACGGCCTCGGTGTGGCCGGTGCGTCCGCTGCACACCTCTTCGTACGTCGGGTGCGGAGTCGTGCCGCCGGCGTAGCCCACGGACGTGGACCACACGCCGGGCACCTGCCAGTAGATCTCCTCGGCGCCCCAGAAGCAGCCCAGGCCGAACTCGGCCACCTCCAGGCCGTCGGGGACGTCGTCGGTGACGAGGGGGGTGTGCAGGACCTCGTGCTCCGCGGGGAGCGGGAACGCGGGGGTGGCGCGGCCGGGCAGTGCCTCGGCGGGGTCGACCAGCTCGGTCTTGCGGCGGGAGAACATGGCTCCATTGTCTCCCGCGACGCAAGGGCATCCCCGGGGTCCGTCCCGACGGGAGCGCGTCATCGAGGGGCGCCGACCCCCTGCAGGACGTGCACCGCGCACACCGCACCGAGCCCGACCATGTGGGCGAGCCCGGTGCGGGCGCCGGGGTGCTGGCGACCGCCCGCGTCGCCCCGGATCTGAGTGGTGAGCTCGCCGATCTGCCCGACGCCGGTCGGTCCGATCGGGTGTCCGGAGCCGAGCAGGCCGCCGGAGGTGTTGACGGCGACCCGGCCGCCGAGGGTGAGCTCGCCCGCCGCGAGCGCGGCGGCGGCGCGGCCCTCCTCGGCGAGGCCCATCGCCTCGACGTACTGCAGCTCCTCGATCGTGAACGCGTCGTGCAGCTCGACCAGGTCGAGGTCCTCGGGCCGGATCCCCGCCTGGTCGTAGGCCGCCGCGGCGGTCGTGCGCGTCAGCTCCGCGTCGAAGCTGCGTGGTCCGTACAGCTCCTCGCTGCGCAGCACCGAGGCCAGCACCCGCACGCACCGCGAACGGTCGAGCCCGAGCCTGGTGATCGCGTCGTCGGACACCACGAGCACGGCGGCCGCACCCTCGCCGACCGGACAGCACTGCAGCCGGGTGAGCGGGCCCGCGATCGGCGGGCCCGCGAGCACCTCCTCGACGGTCCGTGGCGTCCGCCGCTGCGCGTGGGGGTTGAGCGCGGCGTGTTGGTAGTTCTTCACCGCCACCGCGGCGAGGTCCGTGGGGGTGGCGCCGTGGCGGTCGAGGTACTCCGCGGCGAGCAACGCGAAGTGCACCGGCGGCGGCACCAGCGCCCCAGCGAGGGTGGGCACGCCCGTGTCGTTGCTCGGTCCGAGCGAGGTGGGTAGCTTGTCGACGCCGAGGACCAAGGAGACGTCGCTGGTGCCTGCGGCCACGTCGTGACACGCCAACCGGAAGGCGGTCGAGCCGGACGCGGAGGCGTTCTCGACCTGCAGCATCGGGATGCCCGTGACGCCGAGGTGCTTGAGCAGTGGTCGCGAGGCGGCCATGCCGAGCAGCGCCGTGCCGGTGTAGGCACTGTCGACGTCGGGCCAGCGCACGCGCGCGTCGAGGAGGGCCTGACGCACGGCCGTCAGCCCGAGCTGGACGTACGGCGTGCCGCTGGGCCGCTGGAAGGGGTGCCAACCGACACCGGCGACGTACACCGGCCGCTGCTGCGCGAGGGTGAGGGTCACGCTGACTCCGTCCGGTCGAGCAGGGTGAAGCGCAGCTCGGCGAGGTCCCGGTCCCCCCGGACGACCGGGACCGTGACGGCGCGGACGCGGTCGCCGCTCCGTGCCTCGCCGGCGTCGGCGAGCGGGCACCGGAGCAGCGGGCCCTCGTCCAGCAGCACGGCCGCCAGCCGGTACGGCGAGCCGAGGGCCGGATCGAGTGGCAGGTACACGTCCACGACGGCCGTGATCGTCCCGGTGCCCGCGAGGGCGACCCGGGTCAGCCGCTCGCCGTGGTCGCCGGAAAGCTCGGACCCGTGCTCCTGGGCGGGGTAGGAGACGAAGCCGGTGGCGTCGCGCACGCCTACCAGCGTGGGCACCCCGTGCATGTCGACGTCGTACAGCGCCGGCTCGGCGGAGGGGGCGCTCACCTGTCGGCCGCTTCCAGGTACCGCTCGCGCAGGACGCGCTTGAGGTTCTTGCCGACCGAGTTGGTCGGGATCTCCTCGACGATCTCCAGCGAGCGCGGCCACTTGTAGCGGGCGAGCTTGCCTTCGCAGAACGCCAGCAGCTCCTCCGCCGTCAAGGTCGCTCCGGGCACCGTCTGGACGAAGGCCAGTGGCTGCTCGCCGTGGTCCTCGTCGGGGACCCCGATGACGGCGACGTTGACGACCTGCGGGTGGGTGGCGATGACCGCCTCGCTCTCGGCGGGATAGATGTTCACCCCGCCCGCGATGATCATGTCGGTGATGCGGTCGTAGATGAACAGCACGCCCTCCTCGTCGAGGTGGCCGACGTCGCCGGTGGCGTAGAAGCCGTCGGCGCTGATCTTGTCCGCGCCGAGTGCACCGCGCCCGACGTACCCGCTGATGATGTTCGGGGTGCGCACGGTGATCTCCCCGGTCGTGCCGCGCGGCACCTCGTTGCCCTCGTGGTCGACGATGCGCACCTCGACCTGACGGAACGGGAAGCCCGTCGCCGTGGGCTTGCGAGCCAGCAGCTGGGGGGTGGCGCCGGCGATCATGCCGGCCTCGGTGGCGCCGTAGATCTCGTAGACGACGGGGCCGAACAGCTCGGTGGCGGCCTGCTTGAGCTCCTGGCTGAAGGGTGCGGCACCGCCGAGGAGGAAGCGCACGGTGGACAGGTCGTACGCCGCACGGGTCTCGGCCGGCAACCGCAGGACCCGCTGCAGCATGGTCGGCACGGCGATCCAGTGGGTGACCCCGTGCCGGTCGATCAGGCGCAGCAGATCCTCGGCGTCGTACCGGCGCTGGAAGACGACGCTGCCGCCCGTCATCAGTGCCAGCTGGGTGCACGACGGCCCGGCCCCGTGGTGCATCGGCAGGTTGATCAGGGTGACGTTGCCGGGGCCGCCGGCGGCCAGGTCGAAGGACACGGACAGGGCGTAGTCGAGACGGACGGCGTCGTCGGCATCGGTGCGGAAGCTACCCATAGGCGCGCCCTTGGGTGCGCCCGTGGTGCCCGAGGAGTAGATGACCAGGGGCGCGAGCGCAGCTGCGGGCCGGTCCTCGAGCTGGCCCTGCTCGACCAGGTCGGCCAGCAGCTGCGTGCCCTCGGCCTCCACGTCGATCGACACGACCACGCGCAGACCGAGTGAGGACCAGGCTTCCACGACCGAGGACGGATCGGCGTCGTCGATGATCGCGGCGGTGACCTCGCAGTCACGGGCGATGTAGAGCGACTCCGGCGGGGTGAGCCGATGGTTCACCGCGACGATCACCGCACCCAGCTTGGCGATGGCGAGCGAGACGGTGAGCCACTCGAGTCGGGTGTGCATCCGCACGGCGACCCGGTCGTCCGCCCGCACGCCGAGTCGGGCGAGCGAGGACGCGAGCAGGTCCGCCTGGATGTTCCAGCTGCGCCAGGTGAGTGTTCGCTCGCCCTCCACGGCACAGACGGCGTCGAGGTCGTCGACCGGGGCGTACGCCGGCGAAGGGGTCAGGTCGGGGGTCAGGTCGGGCACGGGTTCCTCCTGGGGTCGGGGTCAGGAGAGTCCGCCGCGGGCACCGCCGCTGACGGGGATGACCTGACCGGTCACGAAGTTCGAGAGGGGCGAGGCGAGCCAGAGGATCGCGTCCGCGGCCTCCTGGATGGTCCCGGTGCGCCCGAGGGCGGCGCCGAAGAGTGGGCGGGGTGCGTACATGTCGCGCTCCTCGGTCGGGTCGAGGCCCATCGCGGCCAGCGTCTTGTCGGGGATGCCGAGGGGTACCTCGCGTCCGCCGACGGTGACGCTCTGCTGGGCGGACTGCGGCATGCCGAAGCGGGTCTGGATGATGCCGAAGGCGACGGCGTTGACGTTGACGTTCGCGGGGCCCCACTCGATCGCAAGGGTCTTGGTGAGCCCGATCAGTCCCGCCTTGGCCGCCGCGTAGTTCGCTGCGCCGGCGTTGCCGAAGCTCGCTGCGAGAGAGGTGACGTTGACGACCTTGCGGTGCCTGGGGCGGCCGGCGGCGATGTCGGCCTTGCCGGCGTCGCGCAGGTAGGGCGCCGCCGCCCGGCAGATCCGGAAGGGCACGAGCAGGTGGATGTCGAGCATCGCCTGGAACTGTTCGTCGCTCATCCGGTGCACCGGCGCGTCCCAGAAGTAGCCCGCGCCGTTGACGACGATGTCGATCCCGGCGCCGGCGGCTGCCACCTGCTCCACCAGCCGCTCCGGGGCCGAGGGCTCCGTCAGGTCGCCGGCGAAGGTGCTCGCGCTTCCCCGGGCGCGGTCGCCCGTCGTACCGGCGAGGTCGGTGTTGATCTGGGCGGCGACGTCCGCGGCGAGGTCGCCGTCGAGGTCGACCACGACGACATGGGCGCCGTTGGCGGCCAGGGTCTCGGCGGTGGCGCGGCCGATGCCGTTGCCGGCGCCGGTGACGATGGCCGTCTGCGCGGCGAGCAGCTCGCTGGTCAGGGTGGGGGTGGTGAGCATGTCAGCGTCCCTTCCACTGGGGTGTGCGCTTCTCGACGAAGGCGCGGATGCCTTCTCGGGTGTCTTCCGAGGAGATCGCCGGTCCGGCGTGCTCCATCTGTCTCTCCCAGGCCTCGGCGTCGCTCCACTCGTAGGCGTGGCGCACGATCGCCTTGCTGGCCCGCACGGCCAGGGGGCCGGCGGCGACGATCTCGGCGGCGAGCTCGAGGGCGGCCTCGACGGCCTGGCCGGCGGGGACGAGCCGGTTGACCAGGCCCCAGCGGTGCAGCTCGGCGGCGGGCAGTGCCTTGCCGGTGAGTGCGAGCTCCATCGCGATGTTGACGGGGATCCGCTGGGGGAGCCGGAACAGGCCGCCGCCGATGGCGACCAGCGCCCGCGCCGCCTCGGGGATGCCCATCCGGCCCTCGTCGGTGGCGACGACCAGGTCGCAGGCCAGGCACAGCTCGAGACCGCCGGCGAGGGCGTCGCCCTCGACAGCAGCGATCAGGGGCTTCGCCGGTGGCTCGGCCATGACCCCGAAGCCGCCGCGACGCTCGGTGACACCCATGTCGCCGACCGCTGCCGCCTTCAGGTCCTGGCCGGCGGAGAACGTCGGTCCCGCCCCGGTCAGGACTGCCACCCGCAGCGTGTCGTCGGCCTCGAAGTCGTCGATGACGGCCTCCAGGGCGCGGGCGGTCGCGCCGTCGAAGGCGTTGCGCCGCTCGGGCCGGTCGATGGTGACCAGCAGCACCTGGCCCTCGTGCCGGCGCTCGGTCCGGATGACGCTGTCGGTCATCTCGCCCATGGCCTTCCTCCTCTGCGCTCTCGTGTCGGGAGTCCTCACCGTAGATCACTTGCTTGTTAACAAGCAAGTGAAATCGGCGAGAAGATCCGGCCCGGCGTGGGACGGGTTGCTCGCGCCCCTAGGGTCAGGGCATGGAGAAGCGCCGAACCAGGGCCGAGCAGGCGGTCGACTCCCGGCGCCGGCTGGTCCGCGCCGCCGTCCGGCTGCTCGCCGAGCGTGGGTACGCCGGCGCGAGCCTCGCCGCGATCGGAGAGGAGGCCGGGGTCAGTCGCGGGCTGGTGACCCATCACTTCGGCACGAAGGAGCAATGCATCGCCGAGGTGGTCGCCACCATCCGCGCCGCGATCGTCGAGAGGGCCGAGGCGGCCGAGCTGCAGGGCCTCGTCGCTCTGGACAACCTCGTGCGCACCTATCTCGGCGAGGACGAGGAGATGGCGCCGGCGGTCCGGGCGATGTACGTCATCATCGTGCACGCCGCCACGGCCGGGCCGGACCTGAGGCCCGCGGTCGCGGAGAACAACCAGGCCCTGCGCCAGATGATCGAGCGGTTCCTCGCCGAGGCCGTCGAGCTCGGCGAGGTGGACGCGGACGCCGACCTGCCCGGTCTCGCCGTCGGGGTCGCCGGGGTGATGCGCGGCGTGCTGGTGCAGCAGATGATCGACGACGCACTCGACCGCGATGTCGCTGCCGACGCCGCCGTCGCCCTGGTCCATCGCGCGCTCGCCCGGGCGCGCTGAGCCGCGTCACGGGCTTGGCCGGCGCCGGAAAATTGATCTACCATCTGGTAGTTCAACTGCGGTCGAAGAGCCGCTGGGGGCGTCGTTGGCCGGTCCTGCCGGCCGGCCCGGCGCGGGGGAGAGAGTGGCGAGGATGTGTGATGGGAATGCGCTCGACGAGCTGCCGCCCGACTGGGCGCGGCGTCTCGCCGAGGTGGTCATCGATGAGGAGATCGCGGCGCTCGAGTCGGACTGGGTCGTGGCGTGCACGGACCCGGTGACGGGCATGGCGACGTACTCCGGTCCCTATGCGAGCGGCGCGGATGCGATGGTCGTCGTGAACTGGGAGAAGGACAACCAGGCGAAGCTCCGGGCCCAGGATCGCTTCGAGTTCACGATGATCCGGCTCAGTCCGCCGACGCCGGTCGCCGACGGCGCCGTGGTCACCGTCCGGCCCCCGGCCTAGGCGCCGATGTCGAGCGCCGAGGACCAGGCGGTGCGCCTCGCCCGGCTGCGGGAGATCGAACCGGCCCTGTTGGGTCTGCGGCTGCGACTCCTTCGCCACGAGGGCCGGCTGCTGCAGTCGGAGGTGGCGGGCTGGGCGGGGCTCAGCGGCGCCTTCCTGTCCATGATCGAGACCGGTCAGCGCCGGCCGAGCCTGGAGGTCCTGGAGCGGCTGGCCGGCGCGCTGGACGCCGGCCTCGACGAGCTGCTCCGTGAGGACGTCCCGGAGGACCCCATCCCCGGGTCGGGACACGCGCTCGTCGTGGCGGCCGCGGTGTCGATGTGGTTCCGCCGTCCCGACGACCCGAACGCCTACGCCCGCATGGTCGAGGCCGTGCGGGCGTGGGAGGCGCGACTCGTGGAGGGGTCGTCGGTCGCGGGGTGAGTCGCGGCTACCGTCGCGCCCAGGCCTGCCGTTCGCCCGCGAGCGAGTCGACGAGGTAGTCGAGACCGGCGCCCACGCGTGCCTCGTCGCCGGTGGCGAGGATGTCGAGCAGCAGTCCGCGCAGCTGCGCGACGAGGAGCGTCGAGAAGGCCTCGAGGTCCTCCTCTGGGCAGCCGGCCGATCGCGAGAGTCGCCGGGCGTCGGCGAGCCACAGCGGCTCCGTGCTGCCCAACACCCCCTGGAAGAGCTCCGGCTTCTGCAGGGCGAGGCCGTAGGCCTCGAACATCAGGCGGTAGTAGCGCAGGTTCTCCGGTCGGGTCCACCACCGCCACAGGTCGCGCAGCCCCTCTTCGGGCGTGTCGGGGTAGTGGTCGGTGGCCGCCTCGGGGATGGGCTCCCGGGCTCGGACGAGGCCGGCCACCTCCACCATGAGCTCGTCCTTCGAGCCGAAGTGATGCCGCATCGTCACGTGGGAGATGCCCACCGCCGTCGCCAACCTGCGCATCGACAGGTCGTGGATGCCGTTGTCGAGCAGGTAGTCGAGGACCGCCTCGAGGATCTCGGAGCGTCGGTGCTGGTAGCGCAAGGTACGGCCGTCGACGCGCTCGTCGCTCACTCGGCGTACCTCCGTCTGCCTGCCTGTGAAGGCGACTTTACAGGCCGCGGAGGTCAGGACGGCTCGGCCTCCCGGGGGCCGGTCCCGGTCGACTCCCATCGCTCCACGGCGGTGATGAGCAGGGCGAAGTGCCGTGGGTCCTCCGGTTCGTCCAGCCATGCCGCAGTGGCGACGGCGACCGCGTGCATGGCGACCCAGGACTCGAAGGGTGCGCGCTCGGTACGACGAGCGAGGAGGTCGGTGGCGTGCAGGCGCAGCGCCGTGGCGAGCTTGTCGAGGGCATCGCCGCTGGGACGGCGTCTGCCCGTCTCGAGCAGGGAGAGGAAGGCCACGCTGAGGTCCGCGCGAGCGGCGACCTGCTCCTGGGTCAGCCCCAGGCCGACGCGGACCAGGCGGAGGCGGTAGCCGAGCCGGGCTGGGGAGATGCTTTCCAGGGCGCGCGTGACGTGGCTGCGGTCGACAGGCTCCTTCATCGGCGCTCTGATCCTTCCGGGCGGTGGACCGGCAGGTAGATCTACCATATGGTAGATGCATCTGGAACCCCGCTCGGAGGACACATGAGAAACGACCAGCCCGCCGCACCCGCTCCCACGCCACGTGACGCCACGGTCGTCGTCGTCGGTGCCGGCCTGTCCGGCCTGGTGACCGCCCGCGCGCTCCACGAGCGAGGCATCGACGTCCTCGTCCTGGAGGCCGCCGACCGGGTCGGCGGGCGAGCCTTCGCCGAGACCACTGCCCTCGGCTCACGGGTCGACCTCGGCGGGCAGTGGATCGGCGGCGACCACCACCGGCTCACCGACCTCGGTGCCGAGCTGGGGTTGACGAAGTACCTCATGTACACCGACGGCACCCCGCCGCTGTTGCTCGGCGGGCGACGGCGCTCGGCGGTCGCGCTGCGCACCGTCCCGGCCTTCGTGGCACTCCTCGCCTTCGAGCTCCTGAGCCGGACGGGCCGGACCGCGCGGTGGAACGACGTCACCCTCGCCGACCTCGTCCGACGCGTGCCGGGAGAGACCTCGCGGCGCCTGCTCGACCTCGTCGTCCAGGTCGCGTGGACCACCGACCCCGACCTGATCTCGCTGCACACCGCATCCGAGATGCTGCGCACCCAGGGTGGGCTGCGCACGATGATGGCCACGCGCGGCGGCGCGCAGGACGCGCTCTTCGTCGAGGGCGTGGGCACCATCGCCGAGCGCATCGCCGGCGACTTGGGCGACCGGGTCCGCACCGGAGCACGGGTGCTCACCGTCGAGCGCGACGACGACGGCGTGACCGTGACGACCGCGGAGGGCCGGCTGCGCGCGGCCAAGGTCGTGATCACCGTCCCGGCGCCGATGGCCGCGCAGATCGGGCACCACCCGCCGCTGCCGCGCGACCGCGCGGAGCTGGAGCGCTCGACGTACATGGGGACGGTGCGCAAGGCGATCGCCGTCTACGACCGGCCGTTCTGGCGTGAGCGCGGCGGCGCTGAGCTGCTCGTCCTCGACGGCCCCGCGCACGGCGTCTTCGACTCCTCGCCGCCCGAGGGCCCCGGCCACCTGTGCATGCTGCTCGGGGGCTCCGCCGCGCGCGAGCTCGACGGACTCGACGAGGCGGCGCGCCGCGAGGCGCTGCTGCGGCCCTTGGTGCCCACCCTCGGCGAGGCCGTGCTGCGGCCGGCAAGCTGGCACGAGAAAGCCTGGCACCACGACCCGATCGCCGGGGGTGGCTACGTCTACCTCGCTGAGCCCGGTACGCCGGCCGCGACCCCCGCGGCCGGCGTCCACCGCCCTGCCGGCAACCTCCACTGGGCCGGGTCCGAGACGGCCACCGACCACCCCGGCTACTTCGAGGGCGCCATCCAGTCCGGCGCCCGGGCAGCGGCCGAGGTGGCCGCCGCGCTCGACCCGGCGCGGACGGCCCGCGCGTGACCTCCGAGGCGTTCCGCGACGGACTGCGCCACGAGCTGGCCAACCGGGCGTTCGCGGCGATCAGCACCCGGGCCCTCGCCACGCGCTGCCAGGGACGGCCGGACGGCCCCTTCTGGTCGGCGTACGCCGAGCTGGAGCAGTTCAACGCCCCTCGCTACCGCCGGGCCGCACGCCGCTGGGGCATGCCGGTCGAGCCGGACGGGTGGACGCGCCTGCGCGGTGCGGCCGCAGGGGCGACGCCGACCTTCCTGCTCGGGCCGCTGCTGCGCTACGTCCATCCCAAGACCGTCGCCTACGTCGAGGACCTGCGCCGGCTGCGCGCCCTCGGTCCACCCGAGGGCGCGGCCTTCCTGGACTACGTCGTCGCCCAGGAGGAGGTGCAGGTCGCGATGATGCGGCTCGCGCTGGCCGGACGCCACCAGGACGTCCCTGCCCTCGTCGCGGATCACGTGGACCGCCATCGTGGGGTGATCCTCCTCTGACTCCCCGCACGGGAACGTCCCCACCGGCGGGGGAGGGCTTCCGAGAACCACGGCGCATCCAGCGGTCCCTGGTGGCTGCGCCGTTCGGGAGCCGCTCGCCCGGATCCGTCGCCGCTCGACCTGGCGGCGGATCCGGGTGGGCACATCGACGGTGAGTAGGCTCGAACGGTGAGCGACAACCACCTCGACGCAGCAGGGTTCGAGACCCGCGCCATCCATGCCGGCTACCGACCCGACCCCACGACCGGTGCGGTTATCCCGCCCATCTACGCCACCTCGACCTACGCCCAGGACGGCGTCGGCGGGCTGCGCAACGGCTACGAGTACAGCCGTTCGGCCAACCCGACCCGGACCGCGCTGGAGTCGACGCTGGCCGCGCTGGAGGGTGGCGCGCACGGCTTCGCGTTCGCCTCCGGGCTCGCCGCCGAGGACACCCTGATCCGCGCTCTGTGCCGGCCCGGTGACCACGTGGTGCTGCCGAACGACGCCTACGGCGGCACCTTCCGGCTCTTCGACAAGGTCGCTACCAACTGGGGCCTGGAGCACAGCCCGGCGCCGGTGACCGACCCGGACGCGGTCCGCGCCGCGATCCAGCCGGGCCGCACCAAGCTGGTGTGGCTGGAGACCCCCACCAACCCGCTGCTCTCGATCGGCGACATCGAGGCGCTGGCCGCGGTCGCGCACGACGCCGGCGCCCGGCTCGTCGTCGACAACACCTTCGCGTCGTCGTACCTCCAGCAGCCGCTGGCCCTCGGCGCCGACATCGTGGTGCACTCCACGACCAAGTACGCCGGCGGGCACTCCGACGTCGTCGGCGGCGCCCTCGTGGTCGACGACGCCGAGCTGGCCGAGACGATCACCTTCCACCAGAACTCCATTGGCGGCGTCGCGGGTCCGTTCGACTCCTGGCTGGTGCTGCGCGGGCTCAAGACGCTGGCGCTGCGGATGGAACGGCACAGCGACAACGCCGAGCGGATCGCGGAGTTCCTCAGCGGCCACCCGGCGGTCAGCCAGGTGATCTACCCCGGGCTCGCCGACCACCCCGGGCACGCGCTCGCGTCCCGCCAGATGAAGCGGTACGGCGGGATGGTCTCCTTCCGCGTCACGGGCGGCGAGGAGCAGGCGCTCGCCATCTGCGCGGCGACCGAGGTCTTCACCCTCGGCGAGTCGCTGGGCGGGGTGGAGTCGCTGATCGAGCACCCGGGCCGGATGACCCACGCCAGCGTCGCCGGCACCGACCTGGAGGTCCCGGCGGACCTGGTCCGGCTCAGCGTCGGCATCGAGACCTCCGAGGACCTGCTCGCCGACCTGGAGCGCGCGCTGTCGGTCACCGGCTGAGGTCCGGATAGGGTCGGTGGGGTGAGCAGCGACGGCCCCACCGACCCCGAGCAGAGCGTCCCCGACGACAGGGACGAGGAGGCTCAGCCCGAGGCGATGCAGGACCCGCCGCTGGGGCCCGACACCGACGAGCGCGAGGAGCGGCTGTTCCGCCGCTTCGCCCACCAGTGGTCGCAGCTGCGCGAGGAGCGCCGGCACGAGCAGGCGCCGACCTTCGCCACCGGCCCCTCGAACTTCCGCCGTGCCGAGGTGCCCTTCGGGCTCGACCTCGCCGCCGGCTGGGCCTGGCGGCTGCTGCTGATCGCGGCCGCCGGCTACCTGCTGATGTGGCTGGTCGGCTACTTCGCGGTCGTCACCGTGCCGCTCGCGGTCGCGCTGCTCATCAGCGCGCTCGCGGCGCCCTTCGTGAACTTCCTGACCCGCATCGGCGTACCCCGCGGGCTGTCGGCACTGCTCGTCGTCATCACCGGCTTCGTCGTCGTCGGCGCCCTGCTCACCTTCGCCGGCAACCAGGTCGCCGCCGGGGCGCAGGACCTCGCCGACAGCGCCGCCAAGGGCCTGCAGGAGATCCGCGACTGGCTGCAGACCGGGCCGCTGCACGCCACCGACTCCCAGATCGACCAGTACATCGAGAGCGCGCAGGACATGATCACCGAGCGCTCCCGCGACGGCGAGGTGATCAGCCAGGTCACCGAGGTCGGCTCCGCGCTCGGGCACGTCGTGGCGGGCTTCTTCATCTCGCTCTTCGCGACCTACTTCTTCCTCGCCGACGGCAGCCGGATCTGGTCCTGGCTGGTCCGCCTCGCCCCGCGCGCGGCCCGCGCCCGGGTCGACAGCTCGGGCAAGGTCGCCTGGATCTCGCTGGTCCAGTTCGTGCGGGCCACGGTGCTCGTCGCGCTCGTCGACGCCATCGGCATCGCCGTCGGCGCGGCCGTCCTGGACGTGCCCTTCGTGCTGGCGATCGGCGTGCTGGTCTTCCTCGGCGCCTTCGTGCCGATGATCGGTGCCACCATCGCCGGCAGCGTCGCGATCCTCGTCGCCCTCGTCGACCAGGGCCCGGTCACCGCGCTGCTCATGCTCGCCGTGGTCATCGGCGTGCAGCAGCTCGAGGGCCACATCCTGCAGCCGTTCCTGCTCGGCCGCTGGGTCTCCGTGCACCCGCTCGGCGTGATCCTGGCGATCGCCTGCGGCGTGCTCGTCGCGGGCGTCGCGGGCGCGCTGGTCGCCGTACCGCTCGCGGCGGCGGCGAACGCCGTCGTCCTCCACCTCGCCGAGCTCGCCGAGATGCCCGCCGAGGAAGCAGAACCGCCGGCCCCCGAGGTGGGGACCGGCGGTTCGGGAGACCCGGAGGCTCAGCCGGTGTAGTCAGCGGCAGCGCGGCGGGAGGCGCACGCCGGGCAGCTTGCTGACCCCATCGCGCGCCGGAGACGCGCTCGCCTAACCGGTGTAGGGCTTCGCGTCGAGGATCGTCACAGTCTGCGACTTGCCGTTGACCTCGTAGGAGACGGTCTCGCCCTTGCTGCGGCCGTTGATGGCCTGGCCCAGCGGCGACTGCGGGGAGTAGACCGTGAGGCCCTCGGGCTCGATCTCGCGGGCGCCGAGCAGGAAGCTCTCCGCCTCGTCGTCGTCATCGCCCTCGAACTTGTAGGTCACGACCATGCCCGGCTCGACCACGCCGTCGTCGGGCGGCGTCTCGCCGATCTCGGCGCGGCGCAGCATGTCCTCGAGCTGGAGGATCTTGGCCTCGTTCTTGCCCTGCTCCTCGCGCGCGGCGTGGTAGCCGCCGTTCTCCTTCAGGTCGCCCTCGTCGCGAGCGGCGCTGATCTCGGCCACGATCTCCGCGCGGCGGGGCCCCTTGAGGTGGTCCAGCTCCGCCTGGAGCTTGTCGTAGGCGTCCTGGGTCAGCCAGACGGTGTTGCCGCTGGTCTGCTCGGTCTGAGACATGAAAGAAGAACTCCTGTGCTGCTCGTCGTGTCCCCCTGCGGGTACATGAACGATCGAGTCTAGCGGTAGCGCGGTTGTCCGGCGGCCTTGCAGCCGAGCCACTCCACCGTCGTCGCGCGGCGGTCGGTGCGCACCTGGATCTCGTGGACCGGGCCGTCGGCCGGGTCGGGGCGGTACGTCGTCTCCCCGACCACCGCCTTGTCGTGCGAGATCGCGCGCAGCGAGCAGGTGGCGTCCTCGATGTCGTCGTCGGCCTCGATGCGCACCTCGATGGTGGCGGTGTGGTCGTCGACGACCTCGTGGCCGATCTCCTCCGAGGAGATCTCGGGGTTGGAGTGGAAGAGGATCGCCCACACCAGCCAGCCGAGGAAGGCGAGCACCACCGTGGTCGCCAGCGCGAGGAGTCCGGCCCGTCGGGCGCGCGACGGGGCGCCGTACCGCGCGGCCAGGGAATCGTCGGTCCTGCTCACCGGTTCATGGTCCCACGATGGCTTTTTCTACGATGGGCGGCATGCCCTCCTCGCGCACCCCTGTCGTCGACCGCTCCGGGCTGCGGTTGATGCACGTCCACGCCCACCCCGACGACGAGTCGAGCAAGGGCGCCGCCTCCACGGCGCGCTACGTCGCCGAGGGCGCCGACGTGCGTGTGGTGACCTGCACGGGCGGTGAGCGGGGCTCGATCCTGAACCCCAAGATGGACCGCCCCGACATCCTCGAGAACATCACCGAGGTGCGCCGTCAGGAGATGGAGCGGGCCCGCGACATCCTCGGCGTCAGTCAGTCCTGGCTGGGCTTCGTCGACTCGGGCTGGCCCGAGGGCGACCCGAAGCCGCCGTTGCCGGAGGGCTGCTTCGGGCTGGTGCCGCTGGAGGAGGCGACCGAGCGCCTGGTGCGACTGGTGCGGGAGTTCCGCCCGCACGTCATGACGACGTACGACGAGCGGGGCGGCTACCCCCACCCCGACCACATCCGCTGCCACGAGGTCAGCGTGGCGGCGTTCGAGGCCGCCGGCGACCCGGAGCGCTTCCCCGACGCGGGGGAGCCGTGGCAGCCGCTGAAGCTGTACTACCACCACTCGTTCAACCGGCCGCGGATGGAGGCGCTGCACGAGGCGATGCTCGCCCACGGCCTGGAGTCGCCGTGGGAGGAGCGGCTGCGGGAGTGGAAGCCGGAGCCGGAGTGGGACGCCCGGATCACCACGAAGGTGCCGTGCGCGGAGTGGTTCGGCGTACGGGACCAGGCACTGCTGGCCCACGCGACGCAGATCGACCCGGACGGCTTCTGGTTCGCGGTGCCGCGGGAGATCCAGGAGAACGTCTGGCCGACGGAGGACTACGAGCTGGTGACCAGCCACGTGGCCTCGTCGCTGCCGGAGGACGACCTCTTTGCGGGCATCGACGCGGACGCCTGAGACACTGGACGCATGCACGCCATCGCCGTCACCGTCGTCAACGCACTCGTGCTCGCCGAGGACAAGAAGCCCGAGGACAAGGACGTCGTCGCGGGCTGGACGGCGTTCTGGATCTTCATCGGCCTGATCGTCGCGGTCGTGGTGATCGGCTTCTTCCTGACCCGCAGCCTGCGCACCGCGCAGCGGGCCAAGGACGAGGGCGTCTTCGGCGACCAGCCCGCCTCCACCGACCGGGCCGAGTGATCGGCCTCGACCAGCTGCTGGGCTTCGGCCTGGCCGCGCTGGTCCTCATCGTCATCCCCGGCCCGAGCGTGGTGTTCGTGGTGGGGCGTGCGGTGTCGTACGGCCAGCGGGTCGCGCTGGCGAGCGTGCTCGGCAACACGGCCGGGCTGTTCTGCGTGATGGCGCTCGTGTGCGCCGGTCTCGGCGCGGTGGTCGCGGAGTCGCAGCTGGTGTTCACCGGCATCAAGCTCGCCGGGGCGGCCTTCCTGGTGTGGCTGGGCGTCCAGGCCCTGCGGCACCGGCGTGAGCTGCGCTTCGGCGCCGACGGCGGGGGCGCCCCGATCGTCGGCTGGCGGGCGTTCCGTCAGGGCTTCGTGGTCGGGATCAGCAACCCCAAGGGCTTCATGATCTTCGCGGCCATGCTGCCGCCCTTCGTCGACCGCTCGCCGGGAGCGGCCGCCGTCCCGGCGCAGATGCTCGCGCTGGGCACCCTGGCGGTGCTCATCGGCCTGCTCTGCGACACCGTCTGGGCCCTCGCCGCGGGCCGCGCCCGGGACTGGTTCGTCGCCTCCGAGCGCCGCGGCAGCATCCTCGGCGCGATCGGCGGCACCTCCATGATCGGCCTCGGCGTCGGCATGGCGCTCACCGGCCACTCCGACCGCTAGCTCGACTTGGGGTTTTCCACCCGCGACTTGGGGTTTTCCACCTTCGAGTTGGTACTTCTGCACGCCTCGCTGGTGCAGAACCCACAACTCATGGGTGGAAACTGACAACTCGCGGGTGGAAAACCCCAAGTCAGGCGGAGAGGTAGCCGGCGACGAGAGCGCCCATCTCGTCGAGGAGCTGGTCGCGGCTGACCGCCTCGGGCTGGTCGAGCACCCAGCGCAGCGCCAGGTTCTCCACCGCCAGTACGACGACCCACGCCGCCACCGCGGGGGCGGGTCGGCGGCTGGTCTCCGGCCGCGCGGCGAGGTACGTCGTGGCGAGCTCGCGGACCCGGCGCTCGAGGGCCGCGCGGCGGTCGCGGTTGCGCCCGATGGGCAGCTCCTCGGCGACCACGCGCAGGACGACCGGGTCCGCCTCCAAGGCACTGACGAGGGCGTCGGCGGTGGCGCGGACCATGCCGGGGCCGGTGTCGCCGATCCGGTCGGCGAGGGAGGCGGCGACCCGTTCGGCGACCTCGTCCCAGTAGCGGTCGATGACGACGTCGAGGATGGCGGCCTTGTCGGGGAAGTACTGGTAGAGCGAGCCGGGGCTCACCCCGGCGGCGGCCGCGACGCGGTTGGTGGAGAAGGCGTCGTAGCCGTGGGCGACGAGGACCTGGCGGCCGGCGGTGACGATCCGCTCGACTATGTCGCGCGAGCGGGCCTGCTGCGGGGACTTGCGCATCAGAGGGTGCGGTCCTCGATGCGGCGGCGCTTGGCGTCGTACATCTGGGCGTCGGCGGCGAGCAGCGCGTCGGGGAGCAGCGTGATGTCGTGGACGTCGGCGGCGCCGATGCTGGCGTGCCGTCCGGCGGCGGCCTCGAGTCGGGCGAGCAGGTCGGCGGCGGAGAGGTCGGGGCAGAACACGGCGAACTCGTCGCCGCCGAGGCGGGCGATCACGTCGGTGTGGCGGAGGTGCTCGACGAGGGCGGCGCCGATGCGGCGCAGGAGGGCGTCGCCGGCGTCGTGGCCGTCGGTGTCGTTGACCTCCTTGAGCCCGTCGAGGTCGAGGAAGCCGATGCTGGCGGTGCCGGTGCTGCCGGGCCAGCGGTCGCGGGCGTGCTCGAAGAAGCCGCGGCGGTTCCACAGTCCGGTGAGGTCGTCGGTCATCGCGAGGTGCTCGGTCGCCTCCCGCAGCGCGACCGCGCGGGCGAGCTCGTCGTGCACGGTGATCTTGTCGAGCGCGACCGAGGTGGCGTTCGCGAGTCCCTGGAGCAGCGAGATCTCACGGTCGGTCGGGGTGTGGGGGCTCGCCCAGTAGGTGCCGATCGCGGCGATCGGGTCGAGCACCCGCACGGGCACCATGAGCATGCTGGTGACGAAGGTCGGACGGTACGCCGCGTGCGGGACGCGCTCGTCGGCGTAGATGTCGGGGATGGCGACGTGGGTGCGCTCGAGCATCGCGGTGCCGCTGATGCAGGACTCCATCGGGAAGCGCAGTCCCTTCCACAGCGGCTCGATGGCGTCCTCGTCGGCGTAGAAGCACTGGTCGCCGTCGCGCAGCACGAAGGTCGCGCCGTCGCAGGCGGCGAGGTCGCGGGCGGCGGTGCGCACGACCTGCTGGACCTCCTCCAGCGAGTCCGCCAGCGAGAGGTGCTGGACGGCGAGCAGCAGCCGCTCGAGCCTGGCCGTGGCCTCCGGCATGTTCGTCTCCCTCCCCAGGTGAACGGGCACATCCTTGCACCTCGTCCTCGGGGCGCCGACGGATCGCGAGTTGAACGCGAGCGATCACTCGCGTCAGGATCATGGCATGACCGCAGACCTCGCCGCCACCTCCTCGCGCACCGCCCATCCGTCGTACCCGCGCCGGTTCCGGGCGGGCGAGGAGCGCAACCGCCGCCTGGGCCGCCCCCTGAAGGTGATCGGCCGCGTCAAGCAGGTCGATGAGGCGTTGATGGACCGGATCGGGCGGGCGATGACCGAGCGCGACGAGCTGGGTGGACGGCTCGCGGACGCGATCCGGTTGCGAGCAGGTGCTCCCGGCAAGGTGGAGATGGGCCAGTTCCGCCAAGCCCTGGAGCACGGGCTGGCCAGCGTGCCGGACGCGCCGCCGGCGCTCGCGGCGTTCTTCACCGAGCTCGAGACCGAGCCCGCGTGGGTCGACCGGGCCCGGATCGAGGACGGCGCGCGGGTGTTCCGGCGCCTCGGGCAGAACGCCCAGGACGTGCTCCTCCAGCTCTCCCTCGTCGGCGGCTACCGCTTCGGCGGCCCGACCGACCTGCTCGTCGCGACCGGCGGGCTCACCGGCGGCCAGACCCGGCGCCGGCTCGCGGAGACCCAGAAGTGGGGCGCCGCGTTGACCGACCCGCACTCCCTGGTGCCGACCACCGGCGAGGGCTGGCGGCTGACCGTGCACGTGCGCCTCATGCACGCCCTCGTCAACCACGCCTTCGAGGACCGCTGGGACACCGCCGAGTGGGGCCTGCCGATCAACCAGGCGGACCAGGCCTCCACCCTCGGGCTCTTCGACGGGGTGCTGCTGCTCGGTGCGCGCGCCCTCGGCGTCCCGGTCAGCGCACGCGAGTCCCGCGACCTCATGCACCTGTGGCGGTACGTCGGGTGGCTGATGGGCGTGCACGAGGACTTCCTCGTCGACGACGAGTGGGAGCGGCACCGCATCGACTACCACGTCCTGCTCGCGCAGGGTCCGCTCACGGCGGCCGGTCCGCAGCTGGCGCAGGCGGTGGTCGCCGCGCAGGCCGAGCGGCGCTACCCCGGCTGGCCGGCGCCGTTGCAGGGCGTGCGGGCGCGCTACGAGCGCGAGCGGCTGCTCTCCATGCTGACCGTCTTCCTCGGCCCCGAGAGCATGCGGGAGCTGGGCCTGCCGATGCGCCCGCCGTGGGCGCACGCCTACCTGCTCGCGCTGAACTCCCTGCGCTACCGCGTGCTGCGTCGCCTGCCGGGCGGCGGCGAGCGGCTGGAGCGGTGGGGGACCCGGCGGGCGCGGTGGCTGCTGGACTCCTACTTCGTCGACGAGCGCGAGGACGTCGGCCAGCTGCGACCCTAGGCCTGCTCGACGGGGCGGCCGGTGTCGCGCACCAGGTAGACCCAGGGGAAGGCCCGGCAGCCGACCTGCCACCCGTCGCGGGCGTAGCGCGCGGTCGAGCCGCTCCACACCACCCGCTTGTGCTCCCACTGGGTCGCGGTGCGCACCATCCGGTGGCGCAGCAGGCCGGCGCCGATCGTGTGCCAGCCGAGCCGGCCGGCGAGCGCGAGCTCGTCCATCTCGTCGAAGGCGGTCACCGGGCCGAGCCAGCGCTCCTCGGTCCCGTCCTCCCCGTCCGGTACGACGCCCTCGCCGTCCTTGCCGAAGCGCTGCTGTGCCGCCTGGCGGGTCAGCCCGAGCACCTCGCCGATCGCCTGCCAGCTGTGCCCGCCGGAGCGGGCCGCGGCGACGGAGCGGTGCAGGAGCAGCCCTGCCGCACGGTCGGCCTCTGCCGCGCGGCGGACCAGGGCGAGCGGGTCGGCGGGGTCGGTGCCGGCGAGGATCGCGCGGCCGATCGCGTCGTCGAGGTCGCTCATCGCTCGTCCTCGTCGCGGCTGGGCAGCCACATGCCGTCCTTGCCGCCCGGCGGGGGCTTCCTGCGGGTCCGGGCGCCGATGACGGCGATGCCGAGGAGCACCAGGAGCACGCCGACGACCTGGACGACGATGCGCAGGCCGCCGTCGAGGGTGGAGCCGAGGACCACGAGGAGGGCGACGCCCAGGACGAGCGCGATCGAGATCTTCTGGTCTTCCATGTCGTCAACTCTGCGTTGACATTCCCCATTTGTCAAGGCGACCTTGACGCGTCGGTGGAGGCGGGCTGTCGGCGGCCTGTGGGAGATTCCTCCCGTGGCCCGCGCGACCCGTCCCGACGTCCCCGGCGAGTACCTCGCCCGCCTGCGTGCGCTCCTCTCCCGGCTGCCGGAGTGCACCGAGGAGGACGCTTGGGTCGGCGTCCGCTGGCGGGTGGCGGGCACGACCGCCACGGTCGCCCACGTGTTCGGGGGAGAGGACCAGCTGTTCCGGATCACCTTCCGGGCCGAGCCCGACGAGGTGATGGCCTTCCAGCACCTCGGGCTGCCGTACTTCCGCGCCGAGTGGGGCGGCAACGTCGTCGGCATGGTCCTCGACGACGCCACCGACTGGGTCGAGCTCGGCGAGCTGCTCACCGACTCCTTCTGCCTGCAGGCGCCGCAGCGGCTGGTGGACCGGGTCGATCGGCCCTAGGTTGGCGCGGTGAGTGCCGAGGAGATCGCCGTCCGCACCATCCGCCACGACCGGGTGCTGATCATCGGCCTGGACCGGCCTGCCAAGCGCAACGCGATCAACGCCGCGGTCACCCGCGGCCTCGACGAGGCGCTCAACCTGCTCGAGGACGACGACGACCTGTGGTGCGGCGTCCTGGCCGGTGGCGCGCAGGTGTTCTGTGCGGGCGCCGACCTCGCCGAGGGTCCCGGCCAGCCGACCGAGCGCGGCGGGATCGCCGGGATCATGTCGCGGGTGCGGCCCAAGCCGCTGGTCGCGGCGGTGGAGGGCGCGGCGCTCGGCGGCGGCTTCGAGCTGGTGCTGGCCTGCGACCTGGTGGTCGCGGCGCGCACCGCCTCCTTCGGCTTCCCCGAGGTCAAGCGCGGCCTGCTGCCCGACTTCGGCGGGGTGTTCCGGGCCCCGCGGGTGCTGCCGGCCAATGTCGCCCGCGAGCTGCTGCTCACCGGCCTGCCGCTCGACGCCGAGCGCGCGGAGCGGCTGGGCCTGGTCAACCGGCTCGTCGAGCCGGGCGCCGCCCTCGACGTCGCCCTGGGCCTGGCCGCCACGATCAGCGCGAACGCGCCCCTCGCCGTACGAGAGTCGTTGGCGCTGGCCCAGCGTGAGATCAACGGCGACGAGAGCGAGGACTGGGCCGCCAGCCATGCCGCACTCGACCGGCTGCTCGTCACCGAGGACCTCGCCGAGGGTGTGCAGGCGTTCTTCGAGCGCCGTGACCCGGTCTGGCGCGGACGCTAGACCGCGCGCAGCCCGCGACCGAGCCGCTGGACGACCTCGGTCGCCTCGCGGACCATCCCCGCGAAGAGGTGGGTCACGTGCCAGTGCCCCTCGAGCCGCTCGTACGAGACGTCCACCCCCGCCGCCCGCGCGGCCGCGACGAAGCGCTCGACGTCGAGGCGGAACAGCTCGTCGCTGGCCGCCTGCACCACCAGCGGCGGCAGGCCACGCAGGTCCGCGCGCAGCGGCGACACCTCGGGGTGCCCCACCTCCGCCCCGGCGTACGACGCCGCGCCCAGCTCCAGCCACCCGCGACTCAGCAGCGGGTCGTCCACCGTCTCGTCCAGCCCGTCGAGGCCCAGGTCGACCCACGGGGAGACCAGGCCGATCGCGCGCGGCTGCAGCAGGCCCTCGGCGCGCAGCCGGAGGGCGAGCGCCAGCGCCAGCCCGCCGCCGGCGGAGTCGCCGGCGACGAGGATCTCGACACCGGTGTCGAGCAGCGCGCGGTAGGCCGCGAGAGCGTCCTCGACGGCGGCGGGGTAGGGATGCTCGGGGGCGAGCCGGTAGTCGAGCACGTGCCCGACCGCGCCGGTCGCCGCGGCCAGGTGGGCGGCGGCCGCGCGATGGGTGGTGGGGGAGCCGACGAGGTAGGCGCCGCCGTGGAGGTACAGCAGGGCGCGGCGCGGGTCGCTCGCGGCGGTGACGATCTGCTCGGCCGGGACGCCGCCGAGCGCGGTGGACTCGCGGCGGGTCCCCTTCGGCAGCACCGGGAAGCGCATCAGCGCCTCGATCACCCGGCGCTGGCGCTGGGGGCTGAGCCGGGTGCCGAGCACCGGCTTGACGACGCGGCGGGTCAGGACGCGGGCGGCGGGGAGGGGGACGTGCACGGGGGTCATCGAACCATCACCCCAGCGCCTCGACGCCGTAGACCTCCAGCCAGGCGAGACAGATCTCCAGGGCGGCGGCCCGCTCCGCGACCCGGTGGCCGAGCTGCTCCTCGGCCCGGGCGATCCGGTAGCGCACCGTGTTGGGGTGGATGAACAGCCGCTCCGCCGTGGCGTCGACGCTCTGTGCGGAGCGCAGGTAGGTCAGCGTCGTGGTGCGCAGGCTGGCGTCGGTGCGGCTGCCCGTCAGCAGCGGGCCGACCTCGCGGCGCACCATCTCGGCGGCGAGCTCGCCCTCGCCGACCATGCTGACCAGCTCGACCTCGGCGTACTGGTGGCAGGGGGCGAGCGCGCGGAGCCCGACGCGCTGCGTGGCGACGGCCTGGAGGTGGCTGGTCCGGAAGGCGGTGGGACCGTGGCCGGGGGCGCCGACGGCGAGGTGGACGCCCGCGTCGGCGAGCAGCTCGGCGACGGCGTCGAGCTCGAGCCGCGGCTGCTCGGGGGTGGCGACCCAGCCCCACAGCTCGCGGCTGCCGGCGAGGGTGGTGAGCGGCCGGGGGAGCCCGAGCTGCTGGCACAGCCGGACGGCGAGGTCGAAGAGCGGGGCGCCCTCGTCGGCGTTGGGGGCGGCGGAGAGCACGAAGGCGGTCTGCCAGCGGGCGAAGCGGTGGCCGAGGATCCGCTCGGCCCGGGACGTGGGCAGCGTGCCCGCGACGAGCGCCTCGATCGTCTCGGCGCGGCGGGCCTGGTCGCCCTCGGCGAGGCTGGCCCGCTCGCTGGTGTAGTGGTCGATCAGCTGCTCGATGGACTCGTCGATCCAGCGCTCGGCGCGGGCCCACAGCGCCAGCAGTGCCTCGTCGCGGGCCACGCCGGCGGGCAGCATGTCGGGCGTGGTGTGCTCGGTGACGTACCGGAAGACCACCATGTTGGCGACCCGGTAGACCTTGAGCAGGACGCTGATGTCGAGGTTGCGCCGCGCGATCGACAGGCTCAGCGCGATGGCGGCCGAGGGCAGTGCGAGCCGGTGCTCGCCGGACAGGCTGACCAGGAAGGTGCGCCACTGCTCGCGGGTCGAGGCGTGCAGCTCCTCGACGAGGCTGGCGTCGGCGGCGAGGACCGGGATCGCGCCCAGGATCTCGTCGTCGACGGTGCGCACGAACTCCTCGACCTCGCCGGGGCCGAGGCCGGCCTCGACGAACTGCTCGAGCCAGGCCTGGACGGCGGCCGACCGGTCGAGCGTGCGCGCCATCCGCGCCTCCTTTGGTGTCACCGACATCAGGGAGCAGTCAAGGCGCTCGACGTACGTCGGTTCTTGGAGTCTCGCACAAAGAATGCCCCTCGATGTGGCGGCGGTCACAAGCGGCACGCGCGCGGCGACGCGGACCATGGGACGCATGGAGGAGTTCGACTACATCGTCGTCGGCAGCGGCTCGGGGGGCGGCGTGCTGGCCGGCCGGCTCAGCGAGGACCCGGGCGTCTCGGTCCTGGTCGTCGAGGCGGGCGGCCGGAGCCGGCCGAACCTCAACGTGCAGATCCCGGCGGCCTTCGCCAAGCAGTTCCACACCAAGCTCGACTGGGACTACCTCTCCGAGCCCGAGCCGCACCTCAACGGGCGCCGGATCTACCAGCCCCGCGGCCGGATGCTCGGCGGCACCAGCGGCATGAACGCGATGATCTACATCCGCGGCAACCGCGCCGACTACGACGGCTGGGCCAAGGCCGGCGCCACCGGGTGGTCGTACGACGAGGTGCTGCCCCTGTTCCGCCGCATGGAGACGAACAGCCGCGGCGAGGGGGAGTACCACGGCGCGACCGGTCCGCAGCACGTCGAGGACGCACCCGACCCGCGCGCGGTCTCGCACCGGATGGTCGAGGCGATGGTGCAGGCCGGGATCGAGCGGACCGACGACTTCAACGGCGCGCAGCAGGAGGGCTCCGGGCTCTACCAGCGCTTCACGCGTCGCGGCCAGCGCTGGACGGTGTACGACGGCTACCTCGCCCCGCACCGCAAGCAGGCCAACCTCACCCTCCTCACCGGCGCCTTCGCGCACCGGGTGCTGATCGAGGCCGGGCGTGCGCGTGGTGTGGTGGTCCGGGTCGATGACGAGGTGCGGACCCTGCGCGCGCGGCGGGAGGTGGTCCTCAGCGCCGGTGCCTACAACACCCCGCAGCTGCTGATGCTCTCCGGCATCGGCCCCGCCGACCACCTCGCCGAGCACGGCATCGCCACGGTCGTGGACAACCCGCACGTCGGGGCGCACCTGATGGACCATCCCTTCTACCTCGGCAACTGGGACACCCTCGACCGCGACAACCTGGCGTTCGCGGAGAAGCCCGCGGAGCTGGTGCGCTACCTGCTGCGGCGCAAGGGGATGCTGACCTCGAACATCGGTGAGGTCGGCGCCTTCGTGCACTCCAGCGTCGCCGACGACGCGCCGGCGCTGCAGCTGATCGGCGCGCCGGCGTACTTCTGGCAGCACGGCGCGGGGGAGTACGACGGCCGGGCGATCGCGCTCGGCGTCTCCCTCGTCGGCGCCCGGTCCGAGGGCAGCGTCCGGCTGGCGTCGGCGGACCCCGAGGCGGCGCCGCGGATCCGCAACGACTACTTCGCCGACCCCGACGACATGACCTCGATGCTGGAGGGCATCGAGCGGCTGCGCGAGGTGATCGAGAGTCCCGCGCTGCGGGGGCTCGCGCACCACGAGATCCACCCGGGGCCGGGGCACGCAACCCGCAGGGAGTTGGAGGAGGGGGTGCGCCGCGACGTCGAGCACACCTACCACCCCAGCTGCACCGCGCGGATGGGCGAGGAGGGCGAGGGCGTGCTGGACGCGTCGCTGCGGGTGCGCGGGGTCGAGGGCCTGCGCGTCGTCGACGCCTCCGCCATGCCGCGGGTCACCCACGGCAACACGCACGCGCCGACGATGCTGATCGGGGAGAAGGCCGCCGACCTGATCACCGGCCGCGGCTGACGGCGCAGGCGATGCAGAGCCGGGCCACGGGGCGCGCATCCAGCCGCTCGGCGGGGATCGGCTCGCCGCAGCCCTCGCAGGTCCCGTAGGTGCCCTCGTCGAGGCGTGCCACGGCCGCGTCCACCTCGGCGAGGTGCTGCCGGGCCTGGTGGACGAGCGCGCCCACCTGGGAGCGCTCGAAGGCGATGGTGGCGCCCTCCGGGTCGTGCTCGTCGTCGGCGTTGGTGTCCCGGGAGGCCGCGACCACGGCGCCGTAGTCGTCGGTGAGGTCCGCCAGGCGGCGCAGGGTCTGGGCGCGCTCGTCGTCCAGGCGGCGTCGTACGGCGGTCATGGGGTCCATCGTCCCTCGCGGCACCGACATCCCTCGACGCGAAGTAGAACGCGTTCTAGTATCCGACCCATGGACCTTGCCGCGATCGAGGAGATCAAGCGCCTCAAGCACCGCTACTTCCGCACCCTCGACCTCAAGCTCTGGGACGAGTTCGCGGACTGCCTGGCCGAGGACGTCACCGCCCGCTACGGCACCCAGGCGATGGACGAGCCGCTGCACTACGACAACCGCGCCGACGTCGTGGCCTTCATGGAGGGCAACCTCGGCCCGGGGATCATCACGATCCACATCGCCAACCACCCCGAGATCGACGTGGACGGCGACACGGCCACCGGGTCCTGGGCGTTCGAGGACACGGTGATCGTCCCGGACTTCAAGGTCCAGATCCGCGGCGGCGGCTACTACGTCGACTCCTACCGCCGCGACGGCGACGGCAGGTGGCGGATCGCGTCGACGCGGTACGAGCGGATCTACGAGGCGATGACCTCGCTCGAGGACACGCCCAGCTTCAAGCTGATCGCCAACCGCTGGGACCCCTCACTCAGGCACTGACGTCCGGGGTGCTGGCGCCCAGGGCGCGCAGCGCCTCGACGTACCGCTCCACGTTGCCGAGCTTGACGTCCTCGTAGCCGCGGACCATGTCGGGCAGGCCGGCGATCTCGACCGCGCGGTCGTAGCCCTCGATCGTGAGGTCGCGGGCCAGCTCGGCCACCAGGGCGCGGTAGTGGTCGCGCAGCTCGCGCTCGACCTTGCGCACGTGGGCGTAGCCGAAGACGTCGGCACGGGTGCCACGCAGGCGCTTCATCCTCGCCAGCGCACGCAGCGAGCCGTGCGCGCGCGGGCCGAAGGAGACCTTCTTGTCGCGGCCCATCGCCCGCAGCATCGGCGGGTGCAGCTTGTAGGAGACGGTGCCCTCGGGGAAGGCCTCGCCGGTCGAGCGCAGGAACGCCGGGTCGGTGAGCAGGCGGGCGACCTCGTACTCGTCCTTGTAGGCCGTCAGTTTGAACAGGTGCCGCGCGACCGACTCGCTGAAGCGGGTCTGGGTGGTCACCGCGCGCTCGGCGGCGGCGACCTCGCGGACCAGGGCGACGTAGGAGTCGGCGAGGCGCTCGTCCTGGTAGGCGACCAGGTCGGCGGCGCGCTGGCTCACCAGGCGCAGCAGCTCGCCCTCGAGGCCGGAGGCCGCGACCGAGGCGGGCGGTACGACGACCGGGGCCTCGTGCGTCGTCGCGTCGGTCCCCGCGGCGCGGAAGGCGGCCGGGTCGGCCACCGCGGCCCGGCCCCAGCGGAAGGCGGCGATGTTCGCCGAGACCGCGGTGCCGTTGATCTCGATGGCCTCCTCGATGGCGGCCGCCGGGAGCAGCAGGGCGCCGGACTGGTGGGCGGCGCCGACGAGCAGGAAGTTCGCGGCGAGGGTGTTGCCGAAGATCCGCTCCGCCGCCTCCAGGGCGTCGAAGTCGAACAGCGCCAGGCTCGCCGTGCGGACCCGCTCCAGCAGGCCGGCCTCGTCGGGGTGCTGCACCGACGGGTCGTTGACCATCGCGCCCGTGGGCGTGCGGCTGGTGGAGACGACCGTGCGGGTGCGGCTGCTGTCGCCGTAGGTGAGGTTGCGGTCCTCGGCGAGGGTGAGCAGGTCGAAGCCGAGGAAGCAGTCGGCCGAGCCGGGGGTGAGCCGGTTGGCGGGCTCGAGGTCGCCGGCGGCGAAGCGCAGGTGGCCCACGACCGGCCCCGCCTTCTGGCTCATGCCGGTCTGGTCGAGCGACTCCACGGCGTACCCCGCCCGCAGCGCCGCCGTCGCCAGCACCTGGTTGACGGTGACGATGCCGGTGCCGCCGATGCCGACCATGAAGACGTTCTGGGTCGCGGCGACCCGCTCCTCGGCGACGCTGGCGCCGACCTCCGGGGGCGTCGGGACGGCCTTGCGGCCCGGCTTCGCGGCCTTGGCCTGGTCCTTGGCCTTGGTACGGCGCTTGCGCGGCGCCGTCTCGATGGTCACGAACGACGGGCAGTCGCCGTCGAGGCAGCTGTAGTCGGTGTTGCAGGAGGTCTGGTCGATGCGGGTCTTGCGGCCGTACTCCGTCTCCACCGGCTGCACCGAGAGGCAGTTGGACTTCATGCCGCAGTCGCCGCAGCCCTCGCAGACGGCCTCGTTGATGACGACCCGCTGGGTGCGCTGGGGGAGCGCGCCGCGCTTGCGCTGGCGGCGGGCGTCGGCGGCGCAGTGCTGGTCGTAGATCAGCACGGTCACGCCGGGGACGTCGCGCAGCACGCGCTGCGCCTCGTCGAGCCGGTCGCGGTCCCACAGCAGGGTGCCGGCGGCGAGGTCGCGGCGGCGGTAGCGGCCGGGCTCGTCGGCGCACACGATGATCTTCTTGACGCCCTCGGTGGTCAGCTTGTGCGTCAGCTGCGGCACGGTGAGCGCGCCTTCGGCGTCCTGCGCGCCGGTCATCGCGACGACGTCGTTGTGCAGGATCTTGTAGGTGATGTTCACCCCGGCCGCGATGCAGGCCTGGACGGCGAGCTGGGCGGAGTGGAAGAAGGTGCCGTCGCCGACGTTCTGGAACATGTGGTCGGCGTCGGTGAACCACGCCTGGCCGATCCACTGCGCGCCCTCGCCGCCCATCTGGGTCACGCCGGTCACGGCGCTCTCGGGGCGGTCGGAGATGGTGACCATGACGTGGCAGCCGATGCCGCCGCCGCCCATGGAGCCCTCGGGCAGGACGGTGGAGCGGTTGTGCGGGCAGCCGGAGCAGAAGTACGCCGAGCGGCTGGCCGACAGCAGCGGCAGGACGGTGCGCGGGCGCTGCGGCGGCGCCACCGTCACCCAGCTCTCCAGGGCGTGGCGCAGCGGCGCCAGCAGGCGGCCCGCGGTCAGCTCGCCGTCGGCGGGGACCAGCTGCTGGCCGGTGGCGTCCTTCTTGCCGAGGATGCGCGGGGCGTGCTCGGTGCCGTAGAGCAGGTCGCGGATCTGCATCTCCATGAAGGACGTCTTGTCCTCGATGACGACGATCTCCTCCAGGCCGGCCGCGAAGCGTCGTACCGCCTCGGGCTCGACGGGGCTCATCATCCCGAGCCGCAGCACCCGGACCCCGGCCTCGGCCAGCGCCTCGTCGGTGACGCCGAGGTCCTTGAGCGCCTGGCGCAGCGAGTCGAAGCAGGAGCCGGAGGCGACGAGGCCGAGCTTCGCGCCGGGGGCGTCGACCTCGGTCACGCTGAGGTCGTTGCGCGCGGAGTACTCGTGCACCAGCGCCGTGCGCGGACCCACCAGCTCTGCCTCCGCGCCGACGATCATCGCCGGGCGCAGCACGATCGGGCTCTGGGTGTAGGCGTAGGGGTTGCCGTTCCAGTCGATCGCCGGGGCGATCGGGTTGACCTGCAGGTCCTTGCTGTCGACGACCCACGCGCCGTCCGCGACGTCGGCGACGATCTTGAGCGCCACCACGCAGCCGGTCGCCCGCGACATCTCGATGGCGTGCAGGCCCAGCGTCACGATCTCGGTCGCGTTGCGCGGGAAGAGCACCGGGATGCCCAGCGCGGCGAGCGAGCGCTCGCTGACCGCCGGCACCGTCGAGGACTTCGATGCCGGGTCGTCACCGACGAGGAGCACGGCGCCGCCGCGGCGGTTGACGCCGTACATGTTGGCGTGGCGCAGCGCGTCCGTCGCCCGGTCGACGCCGGGACCCTTGCCGTACCAGAAGCCCGTCACGCCGTCGTACTTCGCCGGGGCCGCGGGCAGGTCGATCTGGCTGCCCCACACCGCCGTCGCCGCGAGCTCCTCGTTGAGCCCCGGCACGAACCGGATGTCGTTGGCGTCCAGCACGTCGCGCATGTCGCCGAGCATCTTGTCGAGCCCGCCCAGCGGGCTGCCCTGGTAGCCCGACACGAAGCTCGCGGTCTTGAGTCCGCGGCGCCGGTCCAGCGCCCGGTGCTCCACCAGCAGCCGGGCGATCGCCTGCACGCCGGTCAGCAGCATCGGCGGGGCATCGGTGCGGAACCGGTCCGCCAGGTCGTACGGCGCCGCCGGCTCGGGCGTGGTCGGGCGGTTGAGCAGCTCGGTCATGCGGGGCTCTCCTCGTGCGTGCGCGTACGTGCGGGTGCGCGAGAAGCGTGTCCTCTGCGTGCTCCGGGTCACAACAGCGATCGTGGAGTTTGGCGACGATCCGCAATGTATCGGCTGTCCGTTGCTCGCATGGCGCAACAGACGTGCTGTCGTGGGTATCGTTCGTTGCGTGCCCGACGCAGCCCTGATCGACGACACCGACCGCGCCATCCTCGACCTGCTCCGCGAGAACGCCCGCCGCCCCCTGCGCGAGATCGCCCAGTCCGTCGGCCTCACCGTCGCCCCCGTCCAACGCCGCATCGCCCGCCTGGAGAAGCTCGGCGTCATCGAGCGCTACACCGTCCAGATCAACCACGGCCGGATCGCCACCGGCATCGAGGCCATGACCGAGCTCCAGTTCTCCCACGACCTCGACCTCGCCCAGGTGCTGGAGTTCGTCGCCGGCGTACCCGAGGTCGAGGAGGTGCTCACCCTCGCCGGCGATCCCGACGCGCTCGTGCGGATCCGGGTGGAGGGGGTGGAGGACCTGCGGCGGGTGGTCAGCTCGCTGCGGTCGGGTGGGGCGGTGGCGAGTACGAAGACGCTCGTCGTACTGGAGACGTGGACGCGGTTCGGGTGACGCCTGGGAGCCTTGAGGGCGCGAGCGGCTCCAGGGCTAGTAGGTCACGGATGCCCCGCTGACAGAAGTGCGCCAACTCGCACATTCTGGTCGCATCCATGTCACCATGTATCTAGAAATGATGTCGAGACCTGTCGCTGTCGATCGTCAGTAGGGCAGAGAGGGTCATGAAGTCTACGAAAGTAGAGATTAGATGGGCCTTGGTTCGATGGAGTACGTGCCAGTACTTAAAGGCAAGGATGCAGAGATCGCCGCGGTCGTTGCGTCACCGAAGGCGTTGCTGATGACGCCGCTGTTCGAGATCCAGAAGGCGCCGAAGGCGTCCATCGACCGCAAGACGGGCGAGAAGGCGAAGGTAAAGAGCGCCACGACTGACGCGGCCCACTTTCTGGATGAGATCGCCCGCCTATGGGCTGGCCCGCTTTACGTGGATGTCGGACGTGTTGCGAAGGGCAAGCCAGAGCGCAAGCAGTGGTGGGACCTTCTAGCGTTGCTCAACGCAATGAGCGACGTACCTGTCGACTTGATGCCGGTCGTGTCTTTCGACGACGACGCAACCACCCGGGCTGCGGCTGGAAAAGTGGCCATTCTGGGTCGTGCTGCGTTGCGCGTCCCGATGCAGGTCGTTCGTATGAACCCGGCGATCTTGTCGGGGGTCGTCGCATCGACGGCCAAGGACATGGGGCTTAGGGCAGACGGGATCGACGTAGTACTCGACTGGTCGAATGTGCTGGAAATGCACGACCTGGATGACTTGGAGACAGACACGATCGCAGCAATCACAGCGCTCGGCGGCCTGCACGGCAAGACCATTGTGGTTGGGACCCCCCAGGACAGCGCATTCCAACAAGTCGGAGATTGGGATCCGGTACGTCGTGAGTGGTGGTTGTGGTTGCGGCTTGCGCACGCGGGCGAGGATGTGGTTTTCGGCGACTACGCGCTCTACTCGCCATCCGATCCGGTGCCGGCGCAGGTGAAGTACGGACACCTGCGGTACTCCAGTGGCGAGCGAATGTACGTGCACAGACGTGGCATTCCGAAGACCGGTGGTGGCGTGGGTGCAGCCTTCGCCGAGGCATGTCATCACTTGCTTTCCAAGCCGCACTGGTTGGGGCCGACCTTCAGCAAGGCGGATCAGTCCATCGAAAACATCACTGCAGGCTCCGAAAAGCCGGGCAACGCCCGGGTGTGGCGGCGTCTAGCCATTCACCACCACTTCGCCCTGGTGAACAGCCTCCTTTCGAGCCCTCCTCCTCCGCCGCCACCGGGCACTCAGTAGCGCGGACCCTTCCGCGTACGGCCGCTCCTCCGTTACGCGGCAAGCAGGGAGCGGCTCCGCCAAGTTTGGTTTCGCAGCATGGCGTTGCGGGCAAGGCGCAAGGTCTCGCGAACGCTGACATTGCTGGCGAGGAGTTGGCGAAGTTCGTCGACGCTGTAGGTGGACAGGCGCTCGAAGCCGCGGGCATGCAGGGCTACGCTGAGATCGTCTCGAGACATGAATGATGTGACGGCGAGCGCGTTGAGATTCGGGTTAAGTCGACCACGCCGGACTTCGCGTATGACGACCTTGTCCTGTTGCCATCGGGCCCCCCAGATGGTCCACCAGTCGGGAACCGTCGCCGTGCCGGCAACGAGGTGACGGTCACCCACGACGAGTACTGCGCGCTCCACCACCGCCCCGTACGCCTCGACTTGACGAGGAAGGCGAGTCAGGGAGTCGACGTCCGACTTGATCTCGAATCCGCTGATCCGATCGGCAACGAGGAGGGCGTCCATGCGGGCTGGGACGCTCCAGCGCACATCAACCTCGGGGACGAGCACATGCGGTTGAGGGCCGACGCGGCGAGCAACGGCCGCAACGAGAGCGGGTCGAACGTCGGTGTCGCGCATGGCGAGAACGGTACCGTCAGCGGGGCTGGCCGACGGGACCTCTGGGGCGTTCTGTGGATTACGGCAGCTACAACAGGCCCACACGCGGCATCGCGGACTTCTTCGCGGCGGCCCGTCCGGTGTTGAGTCGTCGGACCGCTAAGGGGGGCCCAGCTTACGCCGAGTGCTGGTCCGGGCTCTGGAGAGCTGAGGCCTCGTTGAGGGCGTTCGACTTTGAACTCGTGCTCTTTGGTTCGGGCAGAGGGGGGTACTTCTCCAGGTCAGCCGTTCCGGCGTCCTCGTTCGGGATGCTCTCAGCGCCGTCCATGTAGTTCGAGCGATGCACGTCAAGGCTGTCTGTGGGTACTTCGTGGAAGCAGCTGTTCGGGGAGCTGGGTAGGTACAACCTGGATGGCCATGTGGGGTCCTTTGCGCACTCCATGCATAGGTTGACGACCTTACTCGGGTCAACGCTTGTCCGCTGAAGGTCGGCGAGGGCGACATTGATGAGGTCCTCGTGCTTGCGGTCGAGCGCGAACAACGGGTACGCACGGCCATCCCAAACGCCCTTGAACTCACGAGTGTCATGCAGTCGCAAATGGTCGAGGGGATACTTCTTCTTGTTGGCGCCCGCGTCGTCCGCGCACTGGGCGAGGGCCCACGCGACCTCGATGGACAGAGTGAAGTAGCGGTTGTCGCAGGCGCTAATAACGCGGAATCCGGTGTCGATGCTAGGCCCAAAGTAGTCATATAGGTAGGAATCGCCAGCGCGAGTGCCGCGGGCGGCAAGGGCTTCATCATTGAGTTCGACGATGCCCTTGTCGGAAGTCTCGGTAGCGGGATTTCTTGGTATAGAACTCTCGCTGTCTGGGCCAGGGAAGGTTGCTACGAAAGCCCCGCCCTTGGTGGATAAGGGCGTATCGGCGAGCGAGTCTTTTTCATACTTGTCCATCGCCTCAAGCCAGAGCCGGACCGCGTGATAGATTTCGTCTTCATCCCGGACGTGGACGGTAAAGATCAACTCGTCGCCAACGGCTTTCCATAGCACGAACTCGGGCCCGAATCGAGCGTCAGCTACGAGTCCACCAAGTGTCTGCGGGAATTCGCGGTAGAATGCCAGGAATGTCATCTGCCAAGCGGGTTCGGGTGTTTCCGGCGCGATCTGAGAAGCCTCATACCTCTCGACCTGATCCCGCATTGCCTTTGCCTTCGTCTGCTTGAAGCGAGTGGAGCCGACGAGATCGCACGACAGGAACAGCAAAGATCGCGCTTCCTGCGGCCAGCGGGCGGCCGTCGTCTCGCGCACCTCGTCTGGTGAGTGCTCGGTTGTCTTGGGTGACGCGTCCTCGTCAGACAAGCTTGAGCACCTCAGCCCTCACTTCGACGGCGGCTGGAGAGACGTCAAAGAGAGTTGCGAGCGCACGGACATTGCCGCGATGTCGGCGCCACGCGTCTGCGAACTGCTCGGCTGGCATTAGGAGCGAGGAGGCAAAGACGTTGGCCTGGGTCTCGACGAGGTTACGCTCGCCTCGACCGAAACTCGCCGCTTCTTCCCGCTTGGCGTGCAGGTAATGAAGGAAGTAGTGACCGAGCTCGTGAGCAATAGTAAACCGATCGCGTCGCGAGGAGGTCATCTGTGGCAAGAAGATGATGAAGTCGCCAGATCGGTTGACGTGAAGCGACTCGCGGCTGTCGCCAATCATGACCCGCCCGCCGAGTCGACGCACCAGATCCATGACGTCCCCGTTGCCGGAACGATCGTATATGTCGTAATTGGCGCCGACGCGCTCGGCGTAGTCGCGGATAGCATCGAAAGACAATTTCGAAGGTTCAGTGATTCGAACCGACACAGCACACCCCTTGATGACAGCCAAGGACAAGAACGGCTGAACGATCGCATGGTACCCAGGGGGTCCGACAGTTGACGGTTGCCGCGCGGGGACGACGGCGTCCGCGGAGCTTCGTCTGTGCGTTTGCTAACGCCGCGACGCCGGGCTATCGCATCGACGAACTCCAAGCTGTCGCAGAAAGTCGGGTGGCCCGAGATCCAAGGAGTGTCGAATGTCGTCCGGGGAGCAGCGTGAGACCGTTGTCCCGTGAACCGCCTCGGCTCCGCCACGTCGCCGTACCTCCTCCAGCACGCGGACAACCCCGTCGACTGGTGGGAGTGGGGGCCGGGGGCGTTCGAAGAGGCCAAGCGCCGCAACGTGCCCATCCTCCTGAGCGTCGGGTACGCCGCCTGCCACTGGTGCCACGTGATGGCGCACGAGTCTTTCGAGGACCAGGCGACGGCGGACTACCTGAACGAGCACTACGTGAGCGTCAAGGTCGACCGCGAGGAGCGGCCGGACGTGGATGCGGTCTACATGCAGGCGGTGACGGCGATGACCGGGCACGGGGGGTGGCCGATGACGGTGGTGATGGACCACGCGGGGGCACCGTTCTTCGCGGGGACGTACCTGCCGGATCAGCCGCGGCACGGGTCGCCGTCGTTCACGCAGGTGCTGCGGGCGCTGAGCAACGCGTGGGAGACCAAGGGCGACGACGTACGGACGACGGCGAGCAACGTGGCCGAGCACCTGCGGCGGGAGGCGAGCCTGCCGTCGTACGCCCTCACCGGTGAGCGCATCGACGCCGCCGTGACGACCCTCGGCAACGAGTTCGACGCGATGGCGGGTGGGTTCGGGGGTGCGCCGAAGTTCCCGCCGACGATGGTGCTCGAGTTCCTCCGACGGTACGACGGCGCGGACCCCGAGACCGCCAACCAGGCCAAGCACATGCTGGCCCGCACCGTGGCGGCGATGGCCGGGAGCGGGATGTACGACCAGGTGGGCGGCGGCTTCGCGCGCTACGCGGTCGACCGCGGGTGGGTGGTGCCGCACTTCGAGAAGATGCTCTACGACAACGCCCAGCTGCTCGGGCTCTACGCGCGCCTCGGCACCGAGCAGGGCGACCGCATCGCCCAGGAGACCGCCGACTTCCTGCTCCGCGAGCTGCGCACCGCGCAGGGCGGGTTCGCCTCGGCGCTCGACGCGGACAGCCCGATCGAGCCCGGCGGGCACGCGGAGGAGGGGCTGTTCTACGTGTGGACGCCCACCCAGCTCGTCGCCGTGCTCGGACCCGACGAGGGGGCGTGGGCGGCGGAGCTGTTCGGGGTGACGGCGGAGGGCACCTTCGAGCACGGTACGTCGACCCTGCAGCTGCGCCACTACCCGGCGGACGCCGAAGGGCGGGCTCGCCTGGCCCATGTGCGAGCGACGCTCTACCGAGCCCGCGAGACCCGCCCCCGGCCGGCGCGCGACGACAAGGTGGTCGCGGCGTGGAACGGACTGGCGATCAGCGGGCTCGTCGACGCGGCCCGGCGGTTGGCGCGGCCGGACTACCTGGCGGCGGCGGTGGAGACGGGGGAGCTGCTGCTGCGGCTGCACGTCCAGGGCGACCGGCTGCTGCGGGTCTCCCGGGACGGCGTGGCGGGGGCGCACGCGGGCGTGCTGGAGGACTACGGCTGTGTGGCCTCGGGTTTCTTGAGCCTCGCGCAGGCGACCGCGGACCCGCGCTGGCTGGCCGCGGCGACGGCGCTGCTCGACACCGCGCTCGACGGCTTCGCCGCCGAGGACGGCGGGTTCTTCGACACCCACCGCGACGCGGAGACGCTGGTGACCCGGCCCCGCGACCCCGGCGACAACGCCAGCCCGAGCGGCTTCAGCAGCCTGGTCCACGCGCTCGTCGAGGCGCACGCGCTGACCGGCGAGGGACGCTACCGCGACGCCGCCGAGGCCGCGCTGGCGACGGTCGCGGTGCTCGCGGAGAAGGCACCGCGCTTCGCGGGCTGGTCGCTGGCGGCCGCCACGACGATGCTCGACGGGCCGCTGGAGGTCGCGGTCGTCGGCCCCGCGGGCGAGGCGCGCGACGCCCTGGTGCGCAAGGCGCTGACCCTCCCGGGTGCGGTCGTCGTTGCCGCCGACGGACCGGTCGCCGGCATCCCGCTCCTCGACGGCCGTACGACGGTCGAGGGCCGCCCGGCGGCGTACGTCTGCCGGGGCTTCGTCTGCGAGCGCCCGGTCACCCGCCCCGAGGAGATCGGGTGAGCGAGCGCTGGCGCTCCGGCCTGGCGCTGGTGATCAGCGCCCTCATCCTGGTCGCGATGCTCTTCGTCGGCCCCGGTGACGAGCTGGCGTCCTTCCGACGCGTCCTCGGGATCGGCCAGGACCCGCTGGGGACGCCGGCGGACGTGCCCGAGGGCGGCGTCTACGCGTTCCTGCAGACTCAGCCCAACGACAGCGACGCGCCGGTCGCGTGGAGCCCGTGCCGCGAGATCCGGTACCAGGTCAACCCCGACGGCGCCCCCGGCAGCGCCGACGACGCCGAGCGGCTGGTCGCCGACGCCGTCGCCGAGGTGTCCGACCTGACCGGCCTGCGCTTCGACTACCTCGGCCGCACCGACCGCCGTCCTTCCTGGAAGGACGACTTCGTCCCGGTGGGCCGCAAGGAGCCGGTGCTGATCGCGTGGGCCACCGAGGACGAGGTCGAGGAGCTGGAGGGCGACGTTGCGGGCGTCGGCGGCGCGGTCGCGCTGTCCAGCGGCGCCGGTGGCTGGATGCGCTACGTCACCGGGCAGGTCACCCTCGACAGCGAGGTGTACGACGAGCTGGCTCGCGACGACGAGGCCGGCGCCACCCAGATGCGGGCGATCCTGCTGCACGAGCTCGGCCACCTCGTCGGGCTCGACCACGTCGGCTCCCCGGCCGAGCTGATGTACGCGGACAACGTCGGCCAGCCCGACTTCGGCACCGGCGACCGCAACGGCCTGGTCGCCCTCGGCAGGGGCCGCTGCTGATGCGGCCCCCGGCGCCGGTCACCGCCCAGCCGGACCGGTTCCACGACGGCGGCACCGACACCGAGCCGCCCGACCCGGCGAGCCCGCCGCGGATCGTGCTGGAGCGGGTCGAGGTGGGGGACCTGCACCGGCGCACCGAGCGGTTCCGGATGCTGCGCCGCATCGCCTACCGCGACCGGGAGCACGGGGTGCTGCTGGTGCCGCGCGACCTCGGCACCTTCGAGTCCGACCTCACCTCCGTGCCCACCCTCTTCACCTGGCTGGTGCCGCGCACCGGACGCCACCTGCCGCCGGCGCTGCTGCACGACGGCCTCGTGCACGGGCGGAGCGAGCCGGCGACGTACCTCTCCGAGCAGGGGCGGGTCCTCGACCGGGTCGCGGCCGACCGGGTGTTCCGTGCGGCGATGCGCGACACCGACACCGGGCTCGTGCGCTCCTGGCTGGTGTGGTCGGCGGTCACCCTCGGCACCATCCGGGCCGGCTCGACGGGCTGGTCGCGCGCCACCCACCTGCGCTACCTCCTCGCCGCCGGCCTCAGCCTGCTGCTCGTCGTCGTGCTCGGCGTGCTCGCCACGCTCGACCTGTTCGACGTCGTCGACGTCCTGCCGTGGATGGGGGAGCGGCCGCTCGTGCTGGAGCTCGGCGGCGGGCTGGCCGGGGCGGTCGTCGTACCGCTGCTGCTCGGGCTGACCTGGGGCCGGTTCGCGCTCGCGGGCGCCGTCAGCGGGATCGCCCTGGCGGTGCTGCTGCACGTCACCGTGGTCCTGGCGCTGCTCACCGCGGCCTACCAGGGCGCGGAGTGGCTGGCCCGCCGCCGACCGGTGGCCGCGGTCGCGCTCGCCGCTCTTGTGCTGGGTGCCCACCTGGTCCTGGTGGTTTTGTTGGTCGGCCCGTTCCACTGGAGGTGACCCGCGGGTAAATTCGACCGGGTGACCACCACTGAGGCGCCGTCCGCCACGACCTTCGAATCGCTGAACCCCGCCACCGGCGAGGTCGTCGGCACCCATCCGATCCACACCGTGGCCGACGTCGAGGCCGCCGTCGCGACCGCGCGCAAGGAGTCCGCGCGCTGGCAGGCGCTCGGCTTCGAGGGCCGCAAGAAGGCGCTGGTGAAGTGGCGCAAGGTGATCGCGCGCCGGATGGACGAGCTGGCCTCGCTGATGGCCCGCGAGACCGGCAAGCCGCAGGGCGACGCGCTGCTCGAGACCGCGCTCGCGATCGACCACCTCGCCTGGGCCGCGAGCCACGCCGAGAAGGTACTCAAGCGCCGCAGCGTCTCGCCCGGCCTGCTGATGGTCAACCAGGCCGCGAGCGTGGAGTACCGTCCGCTCGGCGTCGTCGGCGTCATCGGCCCCTGGAACTACCCCGTCTTCACGCCGATGGGCTCGATCGCCTACGCCCTCGCCGCCGGCAACACGGTCGTCTTCAAGCCCTCGGAGTACACCCCTGGCGTCGGCGAGTGGCTCGCCGCGACCTTCCGCGAGGCCGTCGGCCGCCCGGTCTTCCAGGTCGTCACCGGGTACGGCGAGACGGGCGCCGCCCTCACCACGGCCGGTGTCGACAAGGTGGCCTTCACCGGCTCCACCGCGACCGGCAAGCGGGTCATGGCGGCCTGCGCCCAGACCCTGACGCCCGTCGTCATCGAGGCCGGCGGCAAGGACGCCCTGCTCGTCGCCGAGGACGCCGACCTCGACGACGCGGCCGAGGCCGCGCTCTGGGGCGCCGCCGCGAACGCCGGCCAGACCTGCGCCGGCGTGGAGCGCGTCTACGTCCACGACCGCGTCTACGACGCCTTCCTCGACAAGCTGGTCGTCGAGGCCCGCAAGCTCAAGGCCGAGCCCGGCGGCCAGGTCGGCCCGATCACGATGCCCTCACAGGTCGACATCATCCGCCGCCACATCGACGACGCCCTGGCCCGCGGCGGGCGCGCCCTGGTCGGCGGACCGGTGCCGGCGGGTGCCCGCTTCGTGCAGCCGACCGTGCTGGTCGACGTACCGGAGGACTCGGCGGCGGTGCAGGAGGAGACCTTCGGCCCGACGGTCACCGTCACCCGTGTGCGCGACATGGACGAGGCGATCGAGCGCGCCAACGGCACCCGCTACGCGCTCGGCTCGACGGTGTTCTCCAAGGAGCACGGCATGGCGATCGCCGAGCGGCTGCGGGCCGGGATGACCGCCATCAACGGCGTGATCTCGTTCGCGGGCATCCCGACCCTGCCCTTCGGCGGCGTCGGCGACTCGGGCTTCGGCCGCATCCACGGGCCGGACGGGCTGCGCGAGTTCACCTACCCGCACGCGATCGCGCGGCAGCGGTTCAAGCCGGCGATCGCGCTGACGACCTTCCGTCGTACGGCCAAGGAGGAGCAGCAGCTCACGAAGGTCGTGCGGGGGCTGTACGGGCGCGGGAAGAAGTAGCCCCGCCCGCGAGCGCGATCACCAGGAGGCCGCCCAGGACGGTCGGCCAGCCGATGTGCTCGCCGAGCAGCAGGCCCGCCCACAGCAGGCTGAGCACCGGCTGGCCGAGCTGGACCTGGCTGACCTGCGCCATCGGGCCGATGGCGAGGCCGCGGTACCACGCGAAGAAGCCGAGGTACATGCTCACCACCGCCAGGTAGGCGAAGCTCGCCCACGCGGCCGGCGAGCCCGTGGGCGGCTCGCGGACCACGCTCACCGCGGTGAGCGTGACCATCACCGGGCTCGCCACGACCAGGGCCCAGGAGATGGTCTGCCACGAGCCCAGCTCGCGGGTGAGCAGGCCGCCCTCGGCGTACGCCATCGCGCAGACCAGCACCGCCGCGAACAGCAGCAGGTCCGCGCGGTGCACCTGGTCGATCCCGCCGCCCTGGACGAGCGCGAAGCCGACGGCGGCCAGCGCGCCCAGCGCGGAGAACACCCAGAACGCCCGCACCGGGCGCTCACCGGTGCGCAGCACCGCCAGCACGGCGGTGGCCGCGGGCAGCAGGGCGATGACGACGACGCCGTGGCTGGCCGGCACCTCGGTCAGGGCGTACGTCGTCAGCAGCGGGAAACCCGCCACCACGCCCGTCGCCACCACGGCGAGACGCAGCCACTGGAAGCCGTGGGGGACCCGCTGCCGGGTCAGCGTGAGCGCCGCGGCGGCGAGGGTCGCGGCGACGACCGCACGGCCGGCGCCGATGAAGAGCGGGGAGAGGTCGGCGACCGCGAGCCGGCTCAGCGGGACGGTGAAGGAGAAGGCCGCCACCCCGAGGACGCCCCAGCCGAGACCGGCCGGGAGGCTGGATAGCAGGTGCGATCGGTGAACGATAGCGCTACTCTGTGCTGTCATGAACAACGATAGCAGTGATCGGATCCTCACGGGGCTGCGCACCTGGATCCGGGACGCGCCCACGGGGGCGCAGCTGCCGTCGAGCCGCGCCCTCGTCAGCGAGTACGCCGCCAGCCCGGTCACCGTGCAGAAGGCGCTGCGCCGCCTGGTCGCCGAGGGCCTGGTCGAGTCGCGCCCGGGGGTCGGCAGCTTCGTGCGCGCCGTGCGGCCCAGCCGCGGCGGCGACTTCGGCTGGCAGACCGCTGCGCTGCGCACCCCCCGCGCCCGGCTCACCGCCCTCGCCGGCCCGCTGCGCGAGGCACCCGCCGGCGCGCTGGCCCTGCACGCGGGCTACCCCGACCCCGACCTGCTGCCCGAGCGGCTGGTCCGCACCGCCCTGGTCCGCGCCTCCCGCAGCGCCGCCGCGACCGGGCGGGCGCCGTCCGCGGGACTGCCGGAGCTGCGCTCCTGGTTTGCGAGCGAGCTCGCCGACGCCACCCCCAGCCACCTGGCCGCGGTCACCGCCGCCGACGTCGTCGTCGCACCGGGCAGCCAGAGCGCGCTGTCCTCGATCTTCCGTGCCCTCGTCGCACCCGACCGGCCGCTGCTGGTCGAGTCGCCGACCTACTGGGGAGCGATCCAGGCCGCCCAGCAGGCGGGCGTCGTACCGGTGCCGGTGCCGACGGGGCCCGACGGCCCCGACCCCGAGGACCTCGACCGGGCGTTCCGCGAGACCGGGGCGCGCGCCTTCTACGCCCAGCCGAACTTCGCCAACCCCACCGGCGTCCAGTGGAGCCCGGCCCGCGCCGAGGAGGTGCTGGAGGTGGTCCGCCACCACCGCGCCTTCCTCGTCGACGACGACTGGGCGCACGACTTCGGCATCGACAGCGACCCCCGGCCGGTCGCCGCCCTCGACGACGCCGGGCACGTCGTCTACCTGCGCACGCTCACCAAGAGCGTCTCGCCGGCCGTACGGGTCGCCGCCGTCATCGCCCGCGGCCCGGCACGCGAGCGGATCCTGGGGGACCGGGCGGCGGAGTCGATGTACGTCAGCGGGCTGCTCCAGCAGGCCGCCCTCGAAGTGGTCAGCGACCCCGGCTGGCGCAGCCACCTGCGGCGGCTCCGGGTGCAGCTGCGCGAGCGCCGGGCGCTCCTGCTCGACAGCGTGCGGGCCGTGCCGGGACTCGCCGTCGACGTCGTACCTCCGGGCGGGCTGCACTTGTGGGCCCGCCTGCCCGACGGCACCGACGTCGACCGGCTGGTGCGCGACTGCGCGGCCGCGGGGGTGTGGGTCTCCGGCGGCGACGAGTGGTTCCCCGCCGAGCCGTCCGGTGCCTTCCTGCGGCTCACCTTCACCGGTCCCGAGCCGGCGAGCTACCCGCAGGCGGCCCGGGTGATCGGCGAGGTGCTGGCGGGCCTGGACCCGGCGCTGGGCTAGGTCCTCGCCTCCAACGCGCCGGCCCGCTTGAGCAGCGGCGCGCCGAGGGTGCCGTGGACGAGAACCGAGGCGGCGATGGTGAACCCCACCGTCGCCCACATCCCGTCGGTGACAAGGGCGGGAGCCTCGCCCGCGGCGTAGGCGAGGTAGTAGACCGAGCCGATCCCGCGGACGCCGAAGAAGGCGATCGTCCAGCGCTGCGAGCGCTCCAGGCGCGGGTCCCGGTGGAGTGCGAGCAGGCCCGCCGCGGGACGGACGAGCAGGATCAGCGCGAGCCCCGCGGCCACGCCGCGCACGTCGAGGTCGGCGAGCAGGCCGCGGCTGATGGCGATGCCGAGGACCAGCAGGAGCAGCAGGGTCAGCAGCCGCTCCAGCCGCTCGACGACCTCGTGCATCGCGGCGTGGTAGTCGTGCGTGCGCTCTGCCGAGCGGAAGGTCATGGCGCAGGCGAAGACGGCGAGGAAGCCGTAGCCGTGCGCGACCTCCGCCGCGCCGTACGCCGTGATGAGGGCGGCGAGCGCCGTCAGCGACTCGCCGCGCTCGGCGACCCGGAGCGAGGGCACCCGGGAGCGGAAGGCGACCCGGGCGAGGGTGTGGCCCACCGCGATGCCGACCGCGACGCCGACGACGACCTTGCCGATGCCCTGCCAGGCCAGCCACCCCGCCCACTCCGCCGGGCTGGTGTGGCCGAGCGCGACGAAGATCGCGGCGTAGACGAACGGGAACGCCAGCGCGTCGTTGAGCCCGGCCTCGCTGGTCAGGGTGAAGCGCAGCTCGTCGGGCTCCTCGACCTCGTGCTCGTCCTGGGTCTGGGGTCCGGCGACCTGGACGTCGGAGGCGAGCACGGGGTCGGTGGGGGCGAGGGCGGAGCCCAGCAGCAGCGCGGCGGCCAGTCCCAGGCCGAGGGTGAGGCCCAGGACGGTCATCGCCGCGATCGTCAGGGGCATGGCGATGCCGAGCATCCGCCACGTCGAGCCCCAGGAGCGCCAGGTGCTCCGGTGGCGCAGGCTCAAGGGCCGGTCCAGGGCCAGACCGACGCCCATCAGCGACACGATCACCGCGAGCTCGGTGACGTGCTCGATGACGGCCCGGTTCGCGCTCGGGTCGAGCGGCATGCCGTCGGGCAGCGGCGTGAGCCCGATGACGAGCCCGACCGCGAGCAGCACCATCGGCGCCGAGACCGCCCAATGGTGCAGGAGCGCGGGCAGCACGATGGCGAGCAGCAGGCTGACGCCGGCCACGAGGTACACGAGGTCCGCCGTCACGGGCCCGCCGTCGTACGGGAGTGGTCGTCGGTCATGCAGGAGGCGTTACCCGCTGACCGGGAACTCCACCAGGGTCAGGCGGTGTAGCCCTTGAAGACGTGCACGCCGTCGTAGGCGCCGGTGGAGTTGGCCCGGTTGGTGTTGAAGTACAGCTTGCCGCCGCTGAGGCCGACACCCTCGATCTCGAACTTGGAGTACTTCGAGGAGGTGATCCGGAACGACAGGTTGCTCGCCGAGACGGCGGTGCCGGTCTTGGCGGTGGTGATGCCGCGGTAGACCAGCACGATGCTCCGGTTGCCCTTGGTCAGCGGGACGTAGAGCGACTTGTGCGCGGCGTCGAAGTAGACGCCCTGGTGCAGGTAGTCGCCGAGGCCCGACACCTTCGAGCCGTTGACCAGCGCGCCGTCGACCTTGAGGACGAAGGCCTTCGTCAGCTTGACGGTGCCGGTGTTGGCCCGCAGCGGCAGGGCGCCGTTGTAGACCTGCCGGCCGCTCTTGAAGAAGAACTTGATCTGGGTGCTGCTCGCCCCGACCCGCGTGATCCCGGAGACGGCGGCGACGTTGGTGCCGAGGCGCACCTTGTAGGACCCGGTCTTGTAGTAGGTCGTGCCGTCGTAGCGCAGCTTCACCAGCTGGGCGCCGGTCTTCTTCATCGTCACCACGAAGAAGTAGTGCTTGCCGTCGATGTCGACGATGGTCATGTCGTTCGCGTGGCCCAGCCAGGTGTTGTAGGCCCGCTTGTCCGTGCCGTTGCGCATGACGACCTTCGCACCGGTCTTCTTGTTCACCCGGTAGATGACCGCGCGGCCGTCGTCGCTGCTGCGGTTCTTGATCGAGTAGAGGTACGTCGAGCCCGCGGCGAAGCCCTGGGCGCCGGTGGTCCCGCTCGTGTCCGGCGTGCTCGCGATGTCGGCGTAGGTGTTGTAGTACGCCGCGTGGGCCGCCGGGCCGGGCAGGACCGCGAGACCGACGACCAGGGCGAGAAGGACGGCGAGCCGAGAGAGGATGCGCATGACAGCCCTGCTGCCCCGTGGGTGCCGGCCTCAAACAACCGGACAGGCGCTCAGGACGCGGGACCGGTGCCCCGTGCGGCGTTGAGGACCGCGATCTTCTGCCAGATCTTCCGCTCGAGCGAGACGGTGAGCGTCTCGACCGTGCTGACCGTGTCCAGCACGATCGGGTCCCGCGACTCCTCCGCGCACAGCGCCGCGGCCTTGCCGATCAGGCTCAGCGCCTCCGAGCAGTAGTCGAGGTAGTGCTCCAGCTCGTCGGGCGAGAGGTCCATCGGCACGCTGCGCGGGGTCGGGCTGAACGACTCCCGCAACCGCTCGGGGTCCTTGGTGAGCTGGTGCATGTCCACGATGTGCGCCATCGAGCGCAGCCGGTGCAGCAGCGCCAGCAGGCCGCTGCGCTGCAGCCGCTCCGGCACGGAGTAGAGGAACCAGATCGCGAGCGCGGCGAACACCAGGTCGTTGACGCCGCTCTCCAGCAGCGGCACCCACTCCAGGCCCTCGTCGGGCGCGTCGGCGATCGCCGCCCGCAGCGCCAGCACGAGGAGCGCGACCGACGCGGCGACCACCGCGAGGATGCCCAGGCGGGACAGCGGCCGCAGCCAGGAGCGCTGTCCGCGGGCGCTCGCGGTCGACGTACCGACCTCGGCGACCAGGCTCGCCAGCTCGCCGACCACCCGGTGCAGCCCGCGTCCGGGGAAGCGGGCCTCGATCCGCTGCTCCAGGCGCTGCACGGTGGCCAGGACCGGGGCGGCCTGCACCTTCTCCAGGGACGACACAGCCGCAGCCTACGATGATCCCCATGGCTCTCGCCGTGCTCGACTGCGCCCACTTCGCGGCGGGGGAGTGCCGGTCCTGCACCTGGCTCGGCCGACGGTACGACGACCAGCTGCTCGCCAAGGAGGCCGCCACCCGGGCCCTGGTGGACGCCCCCGGCCTGGCCTGGGAGCCGCCCGTCACCAGCGCGCCGCACGGCTTTCGCAACAAGGCGAAGATGGTCGTCGCGGGCACCGTCGAGGTGCCGACGCTCGGCATCCTCGACCCGGCCGGCGGCGGGGTGGACCTGCGCGACTGCGCCCTGCACACGCCGGGGATCGTGGCGGCGCTGCCGGTGCTGGCCGAGCTGGTGAGCCGGGCCGGCCTGACGCCGTACGACGTCGGCAGCGACCTGCCGGTGCCGCAGCGCGGCGAGCTCAAGCACGTCCTGGTGACCGAGTCGCCCGACGGCGAGCTGATGGTCCGCCTGGTGCTGCGCTCGACGGCCACCGAGGCGCGGGTGCGCAAGCACCTGCCGTGGCTGCGCTCGGTCCTGCCGGCGCTGCGGGTGCTGACGATCAACGTGCAGCCCGAGCACCGCGCGGTGCTGGAGGGCGAGCGCGAGGTGGTGCTGACCGAGGACGAGACGCTGCCGATGCGGCTCGGCCCGGTGACCCTGCACCTGCGCCCGCGCAGCTTCTTCCAGACCAACACCGACGTCGCAGCCGCGCTGTACGCCGAGGCGGTGGCCTGGACCGCCGACCTCGGGGCGCAGCGGGTGGTCGACCTCTACTGCGGCGTCGGCGGCTTCGCCCTGCACCTCGCCGCCCCCGGGCGCCGGGTGACCGGCATCGAGATCAGCGCCGACGCGATCGTCAGCGCCGAGCGCTCCCGCGACGAGGCGGACGTGCCCGGCGAGGTCGACTTCGTGACCGGCGACGCGACCTCACCCGAGCACGCGGGGCTGCTGGACGCGGCCGACCTGGTGGTGGTCAACCCGCCCCGGCGCGGCCTGGGCAGCGAGCTCGCGCGGCGCCTGGAGGCCTCCGGGGCGCGGTACGTGCTCTATTCCAGCTGCAACCCAGAGACCCTGGCGCGCGACCTGGCCGACCTGGCGTCGTACGCGCCGGTCCGGGGACGGCTGCTCGACATGTTCCCGCAGACCCCGCACGCGGAGGTGCTGGTCCTGCTGGAGCGGGTGGGTCAGCGCAGCGAGTAGGTGGCCAGCGAGACGCCGACGTAGTGCGCGGCGAAGGCGGCGATGGTGAAGCCGTGGAAGATCTCGTGGAAGCCGAACACCCGCGGTGAGGGGTTGGGCCACTTGAACCCGTAGACCAGCCCGCCCATCGTGTAGAGCGCTCCGCCGACGACGATCAGCACGAACGTCGCGATCCCGATGCCGAGGCCGAGCGCCACGGCGCCGTCGAAGAACGCCGGGATGAAGAAGATCGCCGCCCAGCCGAGCGCGATGTAGATCGGCGCGGACAGCCAGCGCGGCGCGGTCGGCCAGAACAGCTTGAACGCGATGCCGAGCAGCGCCCCGGACCACACCACCGACAGCATGACCGCCCGCGCCGGACCGTCGAGCAGGAGCAGGGCGAAGGGCGTGTAGGAGCCGGCGATGAACAGGAAGATGTTCGAGTGGTCGAAGCGGTTGAGCACCTGCCACACCTTCGGCGACCACGTGCCGCGGTGGTAGAGCGCGGACGTGCCGAAGAGCAGGAGTGCCGAGCCGGCGTACAACGCCGAGCCGACCTTGGTGGTCGCGGTGGGGGAGAGGCAGATGAGCACGATGCCGGCGGCGAGGACGAGCGGCGTCGACACGAGGTGGATCCAGCCGCGGAGCTTCGGCTTGATCTCCGCGAGGGTCTCGCTGATCTGGTCGCCGAGGTCGTCCAGCCGGGCGCGCACCTTGTCGTTCGCGTGGTGGATGGCCTGGTTCATGGCTTGAGGGTACCCGCGGCCGCCTGAAGCAACGACGGCCGGACGAGCGTGATGTCACGCTCATCCGGCCGTCGAGGTCGAGCCGATCGGAGGATGCGGCTCAGTGCGTGTGCGGGGGCACCTGGGCGCCCTCCGAGGGCTGCACGATGACGAAGCCGGGCCCCTGGAAGGCGACCTGGAAGGCCTCACCCGAGCCGCGGCCGATGAGCGCGCCGGCGGTGAAGGTGGAGCGGATCGAGGTCTGCAGGTGCGTGGACCAGGCCACCAGCGCGTTGGCGTCGGCGAAGGTCGGCGCCTCGGCCGGGTTGAGCACGACCGGGTCGCCGTCGGTGGTGATGGCCACCCAGCCGGTGCCACGCAGGGTGGTGTTGAACAGGCCGCCCGCGGCGATGCTGCCGCCCTTGACCCGCTCGACGTTCCAGTCCAGCCCGGCGGAGAACGCGAGCACGTTCTTGCCGTTGACCGACAGGCCGCTGCCGTTGAGCTGCAGGATGTGCACCTCGTCGGCCGCGTCGGCGAGGAAGACGTCGCCCTGGCCCTCGACGCGCATCAGGGAGAGACCCTCGCCGGTGAACGCCTTCTTGAGGAACTTGGCCGCGCCACCGCCCTGGTAGGCGAAGTTGACGTTGCCCTGGTAGGCGACCATCGAGCCCTGCTTGGCCATGAACGGCTCGGTGATCCGGACCCGCAGCAGGCGCTTGTTCTGCAGCACCGCCCCGGAGCCCTCGACCTCGGTGAACCGGCCGTCGATCAGCTCGCCCGAGATGCCGGCGAAGGCGTCCGCGGGGACCTGCTGGGCGCCGAAGGCGGGCGTGCCGGCGGGCGGCTGGCCGCCGTACTGCGGGCCGGGCTGGGCGGCCTGCTGCTGGGCCCACGGCTGGTCGGCCTGCGGCTCGGTCGGCGCCTGCGACTGCGGGGCGACCGCCGTCTGGAGGTCGGCCGCACCCGCCCCGGCGTCCCCGCCGCCGTTGTCGGCCTGCGCCCCGGCGCCGCCGTCCGCGGTGAGCGGGGAGGTCGACTGGACCCCGTTGTCGGACACGTGGTCGGTCCACTGGGAGCCGTCCCAGTAGCGGAGCTCGTGGCGGCCGGTGGGGTCCGGATGCCAGGCGGCTGCGGTCATCGTGGTCGTACCTCTCTGGTTGTCGTCCCGGGTCGGGCGCGGCACGCGCGCCCGTTCCGGCTCATCGTGTCAGCCCCCTGGTCGCCGGGGAAGGACCGGCGCACCGGATCCGGTTCGGCGCACCACACACGCGGCGCGGTTGGCCTACGATCGAGAGGTGGCGGACTGGAAGCGGGGCGTACGAAGGGTGCTCTACCCCGCCTACGAGGCACGCATGCTTCGCCGGATGCCCGACAGCCTGCCCCAGCACATCGGCGTGATGCTCGACGGCAACCGCCGCTGGGCCAAGGCCGTCGGCCGCGACACCGCCCACGGGCACCGCGCCGGGGCCGCGAACATCGAGCCGCTGCTCACCTGGTGCGACGAGGTCGGCATCGAGGTGGTCACCCTGTGGCTGCTCTCGACCGACAACCTCAACCGGCCCGCCCGCGAGCTCGAGCCGCTGCTGGAGATCATCGTCGAGGCCGTCGACTCCCTCGCCGACCAGCGCCGCTGGCGGCTGCACCCGGTCGGCGCCCTCGACCTGCTGCCCGACGCCGCCGCGAAGCGGCTCAAGGCCGCCGCGGAGGCCACCGCCGACGTCGAGGGGATGATCGTCAACGTCGCCGTCGCCTACGGCGGGCGCCGCGAGATCGCCGACGCGGTGCGCTCCCTGCTCGCCGAGCACGCCGCCAAGGGCACCCCGCTCGAGGAGCTGGCCCAGCTCATCGACATCGAGCACATCGAGGAGCACCTCTACACCAAGGGCCAGCCCGACCCCGACCTCGTCATCCGCACGTCGGGGGAGCAGCGTCTCGGCGGCTTCCTGCTCTGGCAGAGCGCGAAGTCGGAGTTCTACTTCTGCGAGGCCTACTGGCCCGACTTCCGCCGCGTCGACTTCCTGCGCGCCATCCGTGCCTACGCCCAGCGTGAGCGCCGCTTCGGCTCCTAGCTACGCTCGGGAGTCGTGAGCAAGCCGATCACCGAGCTGACCGTCGTCCGCAAGGAGCAGCTGAGCCCGGGCATGGTCCGGATCCACTTCTCCGGCGACCTCGCCGCCTTCGCGGGCAGCGACTTCACCGACCGCTACGTCAAGCTCGTCTTCGGCGACCCCGCCGAGCTCGAGAACGGCGGCCGGCCGACCCTGCGGACCTACACCGCGGTCGCCCCCGACGTGGCCGCCGGCACGCTGTCGATCGACTTCGTCGTCCACGGCGACGAGGGCATCGCCGGTCCCTGGGCCGCGGCCGCCGTGCCCGGCGACACCATCCCGGTCCGCGGACCCGGCGGCGCCTACGCGCCCGACCCCGCCGCCGACTGGCACCTGATCGCCGGCGACGAGGCGGCCCTGCCCGCCATCCGCCAGGCGCTGGCGGCGCTGCCGTCCGACGCGCAGGGGTACGCCGTGCTGCAGGTCGACGCGGCGTCGTACCAGCAGGAGGTGACGGCGCCTCCCGGCGTCGAGCTCACCTGGCTGCACCGCTCCGACCCCGCCCACCCCGGCCTCGCCGACGCCGTGCGCGCGCTGCCGTGGCGCGAGGGCCGGGTGCACGCGTTCGTGCACGGCGAGGGCCAGGCCGTGATGCGCGAGATCCGCCCGTACCTGCTCAAGGAGCGTGCCGTCCCGCGCGACGACGTCTCCATCTCGGCGTACTGGAAGCAGGGCCGCACCGAGGAGGCCTTCCGCGAGTGGAAGTCCGCGCTGGCCGCAGAGGAGAGCACCGCATGACCACCCCGACCCGCCTGTTCCGCACCGTCGCGATCGCGGAGGCGGTGACCTGGACCGGCCTGCTGGTGGGCATGTTCCTGAAGTACGTCACCGAGACCACCGAGCTCGGCGTGCGCGTCTTCGGCATGCTGCACGGCGTCGTCTTCGTCGCGTACGTCGTCACGACTGCCGTCGTGTGGGTCGACCGCCGCTGGTCCGCCGGCCGCGGGCTGCTCGCGCTGGTCGCGGCGATCCCGCCGCTGGCGACCCTGCCGCTGGAGTGGTGGGCGGTGCGCCGCGGGTGGCTGGGCGAGTCGTGGCGGCTGCCCGCCGGTGCGGGGACCTCGCTGCCCGACCGGCTCGTCGCCTGGCTGCTGACGAACCCGCTGCGGGGCCTGGCCGTCGGCCTGGTCGCCGTCGCGGCGCTGACCGGCCTCGCGCTGGTCGTCGGCCCGCCCACCTCCTGACGGAACCGATCCCGCCCGGCGTCCGTCGCACGGGCATGATCGATCGCCGCGACACCCTCCGCCTCGGCCTGCTGGCGCTCGGCGCCACCGCCTTCGCCGCCTGCTCCGACGGCGGCGGGACGCCGTCGGTGGACACCGACGACGGCATCGAGCTGGTCTCCTCCGACGTACGACGCGCGGCCGGCGACCCGAGCCTGGTGACCGAGGTGGTGGCGGGCCTGCACACCCTCGCCGGCGGCCTGTACGACGGCATGGGCGCCACGCCCGGCAACCTGGTCCTCTCGCCGTACTCCGTGCTGGTGGCGCTGGGCATGACGCTGGCCGGCGCGGCCGGCACCACCGCGAAGGAGATGCGCGGGGTGCTCGGTGCCGACGGCCTCGGCGACCGGTGGCACAAGGGCGTGAACGCGCTGACGTCGTCCGTCGACGCACTGGCGGGCCGCCAGGAGCGGGCGGACGGGTCGAAGGCGGAGCTGGCGCTCGCCACGGCCGACCAGCTCTTCGGCCAGCGCGGGGTCGGCTGGAGCGCGGACTTCGTCGACCTCCTCGCCAAGGAGTACGGCGCCGCCCTGCGCGGGGTGGACTTCGCGGGCGCCACCGAGCAGGCCCGCACCCTCATCAACGACTGGGTGGAGGAGCGGACCCGGGAGCGGATCGTCGACCTGGTCCCCGAGGGCGTCCTCGACCCGAGCACCCGGCTGGTGCTGGTGAACGCGATCTACCTGAAGGCGCCGTGGGAGGTGCCCTTCGAGAAGGGGCTGACCGCTCCCGGTGCCTTCACCCGGACCGACGGCAGCACGGTCCAGGCGGACCTCATGCGCGACCCCGCGGCCTCCGCGACCCTGGCCCGCGGCGACGGCTGGCAGGCCGCGACCCTCGCCTACGCCGGGAGGCGGACCGCGATGACCGTCGTCCTCCCCGACGCCGGTCGGCTGGAGGCGCTCGAGCGGCAGGTCGCCTCCGACGGCTTCGCCCCCTTCCTCACCGGGGGCACGGCGACGACCCTCGACCTGACCCTGCCGCGGTGGTCCTTCCGCACCGCCGCCTCGCTGAAGCCGGTCCTGCAGGCGCTCGGGATGCGCGCCGCGTTCACCTCCGCGGACTTCACCCCGATGACCGACGAGGACCTCGACCTGTACGTCGCCGACGTGCTCCACCAGGGTTTCGTCGCCGTCGACGAGGAGGGCACCGAGGCGGCCGCGGCCACGGCCGTGGTGATGGCCGAGACGTCGGCGCCGATCGCCGAAGAATTCCGGGTCGACCGGCCCTTCCTCTTCACGATCCACGACGTCGAGCACGGGACGCCGCTCTTCGTCGGTCGCGTGGCGGACCCCACCGCGACCGCCTGAGACCGGCTCTCCCGGGTTCATTTCAGCCAAAGCGGGGTTTACGTTCCCCGGCCGTTCACCTGGGTCCAACCCACCGGTCGTGCACCACCGTCACCGTTCCGGAGGCCGCGCAGTCCCGCGCGGCTCTGGAACAGGCCCACTCGGGGTGCCACGACTGAGGACGACGTGTGACGAGCCTGCCCCTTTCGGATCCGAGCGCGCCCGAGGCGCAGCCTCGCCGGATCTCCCGGAGGCCGTCGGGCAGCGACGCGATCTTCGTCAACTCCTTCCGCGTCGTCGGCGCCTCGGTGCTGGTGATCACCGGCGGGGTCGGCATCTTCCTCGCGGTGCAGCTGGTCCCGACCCTCAGGCACTACGGGCTCGGCTTCCTCTTCACCGCCCGTTGGCAGCCCGAGGTCGACCTGCTCGGCATCGCCGGCGTGCTGGTCGGCACGGTGACGATCGCCCTGCTCGCGATGTCGGTGGCCTTCCCGCTCGCCCTGATGACGGCGCTGTTCATCACCGAGTACGCCCCCGCGAGGATCAAGCCGTTCCTGGTCTCCCTGGTCGACCTGATGGCCGCCGTGCCGTCGATCGTCTACGGCCTGTGGGGCTTCTTCCTGATGATGCCGCACGTCGCGGAGCTGTCCTACTGGCTCCAGCGCAACTTCGGCTGGGTGCCCTTCTTCGAGGTCTCCGGCACCGACCCCGACAGCCCGGTCTGGCTCCCGTCGCGGTACGTCGCGAGCTCGCTGTGCGCCGCCGTGCCGGTCGCCATGATGGTGCTCCCGATGGCCTGCGCGATCATGCGCCAGGTCTTCTCGCAGACCCCGCCGGGGGAGCGGGAGGCGGCGCTGGCCCTCGGTGCGACCCGCTGGGGCGTGATCACCTCGGTCGTGCTGCCCTTCGGTCGCGGCGGCATCATCGGCGGCACCATGCTCGGCCTGGGCCGCGCGCTCGGTGAGACCATCGCGGTCGCCCTGATCATCTCCCCGGCCTTCGAGATCAAGTGGCACGTCCTCGAGGTCGGTGCGATCTCGGTGAGCTCCCTCATCGCGATCCAGTTCAGCGAGGCCAGCCCCTCGCAGCTCTCGGCGCTGCTGGCGGCCGGCTTCGTGCTCTTCCTGCTGACCCTGGTGATCAACACCTGCGCGGCGATGATCGTCAACCGCAGCCGCTCCGGAGCGGACGCCGACGCATGAGCACGACCGCGACGACCACCACGACGGCCACGCCGCGCACCCACCTGCCGGTCCGCGACGACGACGCCCCGCCCGCCGTACCCCGCCTGGCGATCGGGTCGCCCAACGCCGACGAGCTGTACGTCCGGGTCGGCGCCTGGGTCGCCTCCGCCGCGATGGCCTGGCTGATCACCCAGCGCTTCCTGCCGCTGGCGGGCGTGCCGTGGTTCCTCATCGTCTTCTTCGTCTGCGGCGTGACGATGACCGCGCTGCTCACCACCATGACCGGCACGTGGGTCGAGGTGAAGGACCGGGTCGCGGGCGCCGTCATCACCGGCGGCGCGCTGGTCGTCGGGGCCGCGCTGGTCTCCACCGTCGGCTTCGTCTTCCTCCGCGGCTGGCACGCCCTGCCGCACCCGAACTTCTTCTTCGACGACATGGCCGGCGTCGACCCCAAGGCGTCCTTCGACCGGGGCGGCGTCGGGCACGCGATCGCCGGATCGCTCATCCAGCTGGGGATCGCGCTCGTGGTGACCCTGCCGCTCGGCATCGGCACCGCGATCTTCATGACCGAGGTCGGCGGCAGGTTCGCCCGGATCGTGCGCACCGTCGTCGAGGCGATGACCGCGCTGCCCTCGATCGTTGCCGGTCTGTTCATCTACGCGGTGCTGATCCTCACCCTCGACGTCCCGCCCTCGGGTTTCGCTGCGGGCATGGCGATCTCGGTGATGATGCTGCCGATCATCGCCCGCGCCGCCGACGTGGTGCTGCGGGTGGTGCCGGGCACCCTGCGCGAGGCCAGCCTCGCCCTCGGCGCGAGCCGCTGGCGCACGGTGTGGCACGTCGTGCTGCCGACCGCGCGACCCGGCCTCGCCACCGCCGTGATCCTCGGCGTCGCCCGCGGCGTCGGCGAGACCAGCCCGGTCCTGCTCACCTCCGGTGCCGCCAACTTCATGGTCACCAACCCGTTCGGCGGCGCCATGAACTCGCTGCCGCTCTACATCTACAACGGCGCCCGCAGCGGCGAGCCGGCCCTCATCGACCGCGCCTTCGGCGCCGCCGCCGTGCTGATGCTGCTCGTCCTCGTCCTCTTCGTCATCGCCCGCCTCATCGCTCGTCCCGCCGGCAACCGCACTGGGCCCGGCCTGCTCAAGCGGGCCTTCCGCGCCGTCGCCGCACCCCTGACCAACCGGAGCAGCTCATGATGTCCGCCCGCCGTACGACGCTCGCGATCCTCGCCACCATCGGGCTCCTGACCGTCCTCACCGGCCCCGCCGGGACCAGCGCGACCGGCGCACCCGGGCAGCGCGCCGCGGCGTACGCCACCATCGAGGGCAAGGGCTCCACCTGGTCCAAGCTGATGGTCGACAAGTGGATCGGCGACGTCGACAGCAAGGGCATGAAGGTCGTCTACAGCGGCGTCGGCTCCAGCGCCGGCCGCAAGGCGTTCGCCGACGGCACGGTCGACTACGCGATCTCCGAGATCCCCTACCAGGGCACCGACGAGCAGAGCGGCCAGGCCGACAAGAGCGACCGGCCCTACGCCTACCTGCCGATCGTCGCGGGCGGCACGTCCTTCACCTACCAGCTCAAGATCGGCAACCAGCAGGTCCGCAACCTGCGGCTGTCCGGCGAGACGATCGCGAAGATCTTCACCAACCAGATCACCAACTGGTCCGACGCGGCGATCAGCAAGGACAACAACGGGCGGAAGTTCCCGAGCCTGCCGATCACGCCCGTCGTCCGCTCCGACGGCTCCGGCACGACCGCGCAGTTCACCCGGTGGCTGGACGCGGAGTACCCCTCGATCTGGCGCCCGTACTTCGGCCGGTCCGGCCTCACGTCGTACTTCCCGAAGAAGGGCAACCAGACCGCCCAGGCGGGCTCGGACCAGGTGATGAACACGATCAAGGGCTTCGCCGGCAACGGCACCATCGGCTACGTCGAGTACGCCTACCCGAAGAACGCCAGCTACCCGGTGGTCAAGGTGCTCAACAAGGGCGGCTACTTCGTCGAGCCGACGACCTACAACGTGGCCGTGGCGCTGACGAAGGCCACCATCGACAAGAAGACGCTGACCCAGCAGCTCGACGGGGTCTACCGCAACGCCGACCCGCGGGCCTACCCGCTCTCGTCGTACTCCTACATGATCATCCCGACCGGTGCCAGCGACCCGCGGATGACGACCTCGAAGCGGCAGACGCTCGCGGACTTCCTCTACCACTCGCTGTGCCAGGGCCAGGGCGACGCGGGCGACTACGGCTACTCGCCGCTGACCCTCAACCTGGTCTCGGCCGGGTTCGACCAGGTCAAGAAGCTCAAGGCCGCCGACTCCGGGGTGGTGCTCACCAACCGCGACGTGAAGTCGTGCAACAACCCGACCTTCGACGGCAAGAACCTCGCGCACAACGTCCTCACCGACAAGGCGCCCCAGCCCGCCGCCTGCGACAAGGTCGGCCAGGGGCCCTGCACCACGGGCACCGGCACCGGCGCCCCGTCCACGGACGGCAAGGGCGGCTCCGGTGCGGCCGGCGGCTCGACCGGCGGTGGTACGACGGGCTCGGGCACCGGCGGCGCGAGCGGTACCGGCGGCACCGACGGCAGCGCCGCCGGCGGCGCGCCGATCATCGACCCGGAGACCGGCGAGGTCGTCGCCGCGTCCGGCGGCGGAGCGACCGGCGAGCCGGCGTACGCGAACCCGCTGCTGGTCTCCGACCGGCCCGCCGACAGCCGCACCTTCGGCTGGCTGGCGGTGATCGAGCTGATCGCGCTGGTGGTGCTGCCCGGTCTCTTCGTGTCCGTGCTGCGACGGCGTCGTGCGGCCGGAGCGGGCCGATGAGCGCCCGGCGCCGCCTCGTCGGCGTGCTCGCCGGCGCGGCGGTCGCGCTGGCGATCCTGCCCGCCGCTCCCTCGGCGACCGCCGGGAGCGCCCCGGCCGCGTCCGGCGCCGCGTCCTCGGCGGTCGAGGCCGCCCCCGGCGGCGGCTACAGCCGCACCAAGACGGTCAGCCGGGACGTGCTCGACGCGGCCGGCAACCCGGACCCGGGCCTGTCGTCGTCGTACGACATGACGGTGACGGCGGACCGGACCACCGACCTGCGCGGTCGCGAGCGGGTCGGGATCACCTGGAGCGGCGCCCGCCCCAGCGCCGCCCGCGCCAGCAACCCCTACGGCGAGAAGGGGCTCCTGCAGGAGTACCCCGTCGTGATCCTGCAGTGCCGGGGCCGCGACGACGCCGACCTGCCGCTGAAGAACCAGGTCCGCCCCGAGACCTGCTGGACCTCCTCGGTCGCACAGCGCTCGCAGCGGCTGCGCTCCAAGAGTGAGGCGACCTGGCTCGCCGACCGGTACGCCGACGCCGCGGACCGGCAGCCGCTCTCGGGCATGGACCCGTTCCCGACGGCCGAGTGCCCGGGCCTGGACTCGCCGATCGCGAACTCCCACCTCACCGAGTTCGTCACCCGGGCGGGCAAGACCTTCCCGGCCTGCGCCGCCGACAAGATGCCGCCGGAGGCGGGGATCGACGCGGCCTTCCCGCCGTCGGAGCTCGCGGCCTACACCGACGCCCAGGGGGAGGGCTCGGTCAAGTTCGAGGTCCGCTCCGAGGTGGAGAACGAGTCGCTCGGCTGCTCCTACAAGGTCACCTGCTCGATCGTGGTCGTCCCGATCCTCGGCATCAGCTGCGACAAGCCCTCCTCGCCGATGACCTCGGTCGACCGGGCCTGCCGCAAGACCGGCCGCTTCCAGCCCGGCTCCAGCAACTTCGCCGACGAGGGCGTCGACCAGGCCGTCTCGCCGTCGCTGTGGTGGTCGGCGTCGAACTGGCGCAACCGGTTCAGCATCCCGGTCACCTTCGGACTCCCCGCGGGCGTGTGCGACGTCCTCGACCCGCGCGCCCCGACCAAGTTCTTCGGCTCCGAGCTGATGGCCCAGGCGGCGCTGCAGTGGGCGCCGGCGTACTGCCTGCGCAAGGACCGCTTCAACTTCGCACTCAGCCAGATGCCCGACAACGCGGGCTGGGAGAACATGGAGAACGACTCCGGCCCCGCCGCCTTCGTCTCCTCCGAGCACGAGCAGGTCGGCAAGGATCCGGTCGGCTACGCGCCGACCGCGATCACCGGCTTCAGCATCGGCTACAGCATCGACCGTCCCGACAACGGCGGGGAGTACGACCGGCTGCGGCTCAACCCACGGCTGCTCGCCAAGCTGCTGACCCAGAGCTACCTCGGCTCCGACCTGGGCCGCGGACACCCCGGCATCACCGACAACCCGCTGGCGATCATGGCCGACCCGGAGTTCGTCGAGCTCAACCCGGGGCTGAGCCAGAACGTGCAGGAGGCCGGCGCCACCCTGCTGTCGCTGTCGGTGTCCTCCGACCTGATCCGCCAGATCACGGCGTACATCGCCCAGGACTCCGACGCGATGGACTTCGTCGCCGGCAAGCCCGACCCGTGGGGGATGAAGGTCAACCCGGCGTACCAGGGGCTCGACCTGCCGCGCGACGAGTGGCCGCTGCTCGACAGCTACATCCCGCAGACCCAGAACGAGTGCCTGAAGCAGAACCCGACGGTCTACTTCAGCCAGCTCGCCTCGCCGGTCTCGACGCTGCGCACCATCGCGGACGCGCTCATCGACTCCTGGCCCTACGTCCAGACCCGCTGCGACTACGACACGGCCACGTCGACGTACAAGCTCGGCCGCAAGGACCGGCAGAACTACGGCACCCGCTTCATGCTCGGCCTCGTCAGCCTCGGCGACGCCGACCGGTTCGGGATGCGCTCGGCCGCGCTGCGCACGACCGACGGACGGTACGTCGCGCCGAGCGAGACCAGCCTGTCGAACGCCGTGCGCCTGATGAAGCAGGGCAAGAAGTACCAGCCGTTCGACGTGACGCAGCAGGACCTCGTCGCGGCCGGCAACGCCTACCCGGGGACGATGGTCGTCTACACGACCGCCCGGATGCGCAACCTGGACAAGGCCCAGGCGAAGCAGGTCGCGTCCTTCATCCGGATCGCCACGTCCGAGGGCCAGGTCCGCGGGCGCGGCAACGGCGACCTGCCCGGCGGCTACCTCCCGATCCGGAGGAGTGGCGTCACCGCGCCGCTGTGGCGGGCCGCGCAGGAGACCGCCGACGCGATCGAGGCACAGAAGGTCCCGGCTGTCGTGACCCCGCCGACGAAGGGCCCCGACGCCGGCGGCCCCGCGACCGGCACGCCGCCCGCCGCGGCCGCCGGTGGCGACCCGGCCGCGGCCGCCGGGGGCGACCCGGCCACGACGCCGGCCGGCAAGCCGACCACGGACGACGCGCTCGTCCCGACCGCCGCGACGCCGCGGGACAAGTCCGCGCTCGGCAACGTGCTGCTCCCGCTGCTGTTCCTCGTGGGCGGCCTGGCCATCGGCAGCTCCGTCGTGTCCCAGCTCGTCGGCCGTCGATCGGGGTCGCGATGACCGCCGTCGCCGACGCGCCCGAGCAGGCGCCGGCCGGCTCGCGCTGGCGCCGGCAGGCGCCCGCCCGCCGGGCCGAGCGCCCGGCCCGCGCGCCGCGCCCGCCCCGCCCGCCCGTGCACGGGGCGGCCGCGACCTGGTCGAGCATCTCCACGATGGTCGCGCTGATCTGCGTGTGGTCGGTGCTGCACCTGCTCGTGCTCGCCCAGGTGTCGCACGCGCGCGCCCAGGACCTGCTGTTCGACGAGTTCCGGGTGCAGCTGGCCGCCGCGACGGCGCCGATCGACGGCACCGCCGCGCCCGGCTCGCCGGTCGCCATCCTGGACATCCCCAAGCTCGACCTCGACGAGGTCGTGGTCGAGGGCACCGCCCCCGGCGACCTCTTCGCCGGCCCCGGGCACCGCCGCAACACCGTGCTCCCCGGCCAGGTCGGCACCTCCTTCGTCTACGGCCGGGCCGCGACCTACGGGGCGCCCTTCGGGCGTCTCGACGAGCTGCGGGCCGGTGACCGGATCGAGGTCACGACGGGCCAGGGCGAGACCGCCTTCACCGTGCTCGGCGTACGACGGGCCGGGGACCCGCGCCCGCAGCCGCTCAAGGCGGGCGCCGCCCGGCTCACCCTGGTCACCGCCGAGGGCGCCGGCCGGCTCGCCGGCTTCCGCCCGGGCGAGGCGATCTACGTCGACGCCGAGGCCGCCAAGGGCTTCCCGACCGCGGGGGGCTACTCCAGCGCCGTACCGGAGTCGGAGGAGGTGATGGCCCGCGGCGTCGAGTCGCTGCCGTCCGTCTGCCTCGGACTGCTGCTGCTGATCGCCCTGACGCTCGGGGTCATCGCCGCGCGGCTGCGCTGGTCCGTCGGCCTGGTGTGGGTGGTCGCCGCACCGGTCGCCATCGCGCTCGCCTGGTTCACCACCGACGCCGCGATGCGGCTCTTCCCCAACCTGATCTGACCGACCGCAGGACCGCTTCACCAACCGAGCAGTACCCAACATCCCGAGGAAGAGAAAAAGATGTCTGTACGCAGAACTGTCGCGGGAGCGCTCACCGGCGCGCTCGTGACGAGCGCGCTGCTCGCGGCGAACGCGCCGTCGGCGCACGCCGTGGAGCCGGACGACACCACCTTCACCCCCGTGGCCGCCGACCTGATCGGTGTGGGTTCGGACACGAGCCAGCACGCCGTGTGGGCGCTGGCCACGGCCTGGAACGCCAAGACCCCCGCCCCCGCCTTCAAGGTCGCCTCGTTCGCGGCGACCGGTGGTGGGACGATCGCGTTGCCGTCGGGTGCGATCACGCGTCCGAACGGTTCGGGTGCGGGCAAGAACCTGCTGCACGGTGGGACGAACAACGTCGATGTGGACTTCGCGCGGTCGTCGAGCTCGTTGAGCACCGGTGAGGTGTCCGACGGTCTGCAGCAGATCCCGTTCGCGGTGGACGAGCTGGCGATGGCGGTGTCGAAGTCGACGGTGTCGAACGCTCCGGTGTCGTTGACGCCGGCGCAGATCGTGGGCATCTACAAGGGTGAGATCACGAACTGGAGCCAGGTCGGTGGGACCGCTGGTGTGATCGCGCCGAAGATCCCGCAGGGTGGTTCGGGGACGCGTTCGTTCTTCGTGGCGCAGCTGAAGGCGCTCAACGGTGGTGTGGACGTGGCGCTGGCTGCTTCGGTGGCCGAGGTGCAGGAGCACGACGACAGCCTGGTGAAGAACGACCCGAACGCGATCGCGCCGTTCTCGGTGGGGCGTGCGGGTCTGCTGGGTGACACGCTGCGGATCGAGACCGGTTGGTCGGCCAAGCGTGCGCTGTACAACGTGGTCCGGGGTGCGGACGTCGCCGACGCGAAGGTCCAGGCCGTCTTCGGAGCGTCGGGCTTCTTCTGCTCCGACGCCGCGCGCACGCTGATCCGCGACTCCGGCTTCAAGCAGCTCGCGACCGACGCCAAGGGCGGTGTCTGCGGCGAGCAGACCCAGGACCCGACCTCGAACTTCACGGTCAACCCCGCCAACGCCGACGACACCGACTTCGCGCCGGTCTCCGGCGACCTGATCGGCGTCGGCTCCGACACCAGCCAGCACGCGGTCTTCTCGCTCGCCACGGCGTGGAACGCGAAGACCCCCGCGCCGGCGTACCGGGTCTCGACCTTCGCGGCGACCGGTGGTGGGACGATCGCGTTGCCGTCGGGTGCGATCACGCGTCCGAACGGTTCGGGTGCGGGCAAGAACCTGCTGCACGGTGGGACGAACAACGTCGATGTGGACTTCGCGCGGTCGTCGAGCTCGTTGAGCACCGGTGAGGTGTCCGACGGTCTGCAGCAGATCCCGTTCGCGGTGGACGAGCTGGCGATGGCGGTGTCGAAGTCGACGGTGTCGAACGCTCCGGTGTCGTTGACGCCGGCGCAGATCGTGGGCATCTACAAGGGTGAGATCACGAACTGGAGCCAGGTCGGTGGGACCGCTGGTGTGATCGCGCCGAAGATCCCGCAGGGTGGTTCGGGGACGCGTTCGTTCTTCGTGGCGCAGCTGAAGGCGCTCAACGGTGGTGTGGACGTGGCGCTGGCTGCTTCGGTGGCCGAGGTGCAGGAGCACGACGACAGCCTGGTGAAGAACGACCCGAACGCGATCGCGCCGTTCTCGGTGGGGCGTGCGGGTCTGCTGGGTGACACGCTGCGGATCGAGACCGGTTGGTCGGCCAAGCGTGCGCTGTACAACGTGGTCCGGGGTGCGGACGTCGCCGACGCGAAGGTCCAGGCCGTCTTCGGCCCGACCGGCTTCGTGTGCTCCGACGCGGCCCGTGCGCCGATCGAGGCGGCCGGCTTCAAGCAGCTGGACTCCGAGGCCGACGGTGGTGTCTGCGGCGAGCAGACCCAGGACCCGACGACCAACTTCACCTACAACGGGCACGAGGAGGCCGTGGTCACCACCGCGACCACCCTCGAGGCGAGCAGCACCACGCCGGGCCAGGTCGTCCTGACCGCGACCGTGTCCTCCGACCCGGCCGCCCAGGGCACCGTCACCTTCAAGGAGGGCACGACCGTCCTGCAGGCCGACGTCGCCCTCGACGGCACCGGCCACGCGACCAAGACGCTCACCGGCGTCAGCGGCGGCTCGCACACCTACACCGCCGTGTTCGTCCCCGCCGACGGCTTCGCCGCCTCCGAGGACGACGCGACCGTCGAGGTGGCCACCCCGGCCGTCGCGACCACGGTCAACACCGCCGCCACCAGTCCCTCGGCGCGCCGGGTGAACCTCAAGGCCACCGTCGCCCCGACCGGTGCCGCCGGCACCGTCACCTTCCGTGACGGCAGCACGGTCGTCGCCACGGGCGTCGCGGTCGTCAGCGGTGTCGCCACCAAGGTGCTGACCAGCGTCAAGCCGGGCACGCACAAGTACGCCGCCCAGTTCGTCCCGACGAGCGCGGCCGCGTTCACGGGCTCGACCGACGCCACCCCGGCCTCGGTCCTGGTCCGCACCACGGCCGTCATCACCGAGTCCTTCCCGGCCACCGTCGCCAAGGGCGCCCGCGCCCGCGGCGTGGTCGCGGTGGCCCTGTCCGGCACCACGACCAAGGCCAGCGGCAAGGTCGTCGTGACCTACGGCAGCAAGGTCGTCGGCAGCGGCACCCTCAGCAACGGCCGGGTCACCCTGACCCTCGCCAAGCTGACGGCGGGCAGGAAGACGCTCGTCATCACCTGGTCGGGCAACTCGCTCGCCCCGAAGACGAAGAAGTCGTTCGTCCTCACCCAGAAGTGACCACCGGACCCGGGCGGCCGTCGTACGGCGGCCGCCCGGGCTCCTTCCCCGAACCATCCGAAGGACCACGCATGACCCTCCCGCCGCCGCCCCCGCCGGGCACCGACGCGCTGTCGGCCGACACCGACACCTTCTCGGCGATCGACGCCACCGGCACCCTCCCGCCGGTGCCCCGCCTGGACCCGGCGGTCCCCGTCGACGTACCGCCTCCGGTGGCGCTGGCCGAGCTGCGGGCGCGGGAGATCACCGCCTGGTTCGGCACCCACAAGGTGCTCGACCGGGTCTCGCTGACCATGCCCGCCGGCGGCATCACCGCCCTCATCGGCCCCTCCGGCTGCGGCAAGTCGACCTTCCTGCGCATCCTGAACCGCATGCACGAGCTGGTGCCCTCGGCCCGGCTCGCCGGGGAGGTGCTGCTCGACGGCGAGGACATCTACGACCCCGGCAAGCGGCTGATCGACGCCCGGCGCTCCATCGGCATGGTCTTCCAGAAGCCCAACCCGTTCCCCGCGATGTCGATCCGGGAGAACGTCCTGGCCGGGCTCAAGCTGACCGGCACCCGCCTGCAGCGCAGCGACAAGGACGCCCTGGTCGAGTCCTGCCTGACCAAGGGCGGACTGTGGAACGAGGTCAAGGACCGCCTCGACGCCCCCGGTGGCGGCCTGTCCGGCGGCCAGCAGCAGCGACTCTGCATCGCCCGCTCGCTGGCGATCCGCCCGCGGGTGCTGCTCATGGACGAGCCCTGCTCGGCCCTCGACCCGACCTCGACCCGGGTCATCGAGGAGACCATGCTCGAGCTGGCCCGTGAGGTGACGATCGTGATCGTCACCCACAACATGCAGCAGGCCGCGCGGGTCTCCGACGAGTGCGCGTTCTTCCTCGCCTCGCAGGGAATGCCGGGCGTCATCGTGGAGCACGGTGACACCAAGGCGATGTTCCAGAGCCCGCAGGACTCGCGGACCTACGACTACGTCAACGGGCGCTTCGGCTGAGGTCCGCCAGCTCGGCGGGCGAGAACCCTCGCCCTGCCACCAGCGTGCGGAAGTAGACCGCGCCGAAGATCCGCTCCAGGAAGAGCCGCGGGTCGGTGCCCGCCGGCAGCTCACCGCGCTCGACCGCCCGCTCGACGACCACCGCCGCGTCGGCGAGCTGGCGGTCCCAGAACGCCCGGCGCAGCTCGTCGACCTCGGGGTCGTCGTCGGCGAGGGTGAAGACGGCGCGCAGGACGGCTCGCACCGGCGGTTGCTCCAGCACGCTCACCACCTGAGCGAGCATCGTCGCGAGGTCGTCGGCGAGAGCGCCCTCGTCCGGGGTGGGCACGTGCTCGTCGGCGAGGTCGGCCAGCAGGTCGGCGACCAGCCGCGGCTTCGTCGGCCAGCGTCGGTAGACGGTCGTCTTGTGCACGCCCGAGCGCTGCGCCACGTCAGTGAGCAGCAGTCGCTCGTAGCCCACGTCGCCGAGCAGGTCCAGGGTCGCGCGGCGCACCCGCTGCCGTACGTCGGCCGAGCGCCCACCCGGGCGCCGTCGCGTCTCGCTCACGCCGACAGTGTGGCGCACCCCTTGACGGCCGGGTGAGCACTCTCCATCCTTGATGCAACTAGAGTTGCATTAAGGAGAGAGTCGTGATCGTGCGCCGCAAGTTCCTCACCACCGTTCCCGCGCTGGCCGCCTCCGTCGGCGTGGCCCGGGCCGGGGCGTCCCCGGCGGCCGCTGCGGGGAGCCGCCCGGTCCTCACGACGTACGTCGGCGACCGGCGGGTCGCGCGGGCCGAGGTGCTCCAGTGGGAGGCGCGGCGGGTGCGGGTGGTCGCCCAGCGCCTCGGCCGCCACCTGCCCGCGGCCCTCGTCGCTGAGCTCGATGCCCTGCTGCGCCGACCCGCCCTCCACACGGGCGACCTCCCGCGGGACCGGGCACTCCTCGCCGCCGTCAAGCTCGAGCTGGGCGAGCGCCGCATCCGGAGGCTGCTGGCGACCGACCTCGCCCTCTCTGCGCCGACCAGCAGGCTGACCGCGAGCCTCGACTCCTGGGGCCTGAGCCGGACCCGGATCGTCAGCTCCCAGGGGAGTGCCCGGGCCTTCGTGGACTGGTTCGTCGCTCGGGGGGACACGAACGACGAGGCCACCCTGCTGGCCGCCTGCCCCGACCACTACCTGCTCCGCAGTCCGGCGCCCGGCGTGCAGGAGGTGATCGAGGTGACCGGTGGCGCGGTGCTCGCCGCCCGCTTCCTCATCGACTACCGGGACCGCGCCGACGTGCCCGTGCCGCGCGACGCGGACTGTCCGATCGAGCTCGCCGGCTGGGCGACGACCGAGGACGGCCGCCGGATCGGTGCCGTCCGCCACCAGTTCCGCGACGTGCCTGGCGGTGGCTTCGAGGCGAGGCTGGCCATCGCCTTCCCCTCGACCCTGCCGCCGTGGATGCTCACCGAGCACCGCTGGCATCTCGCGTGCGAGTTCTCCAACTGGATCGGTGCCCAGCTGGCGCGCTGAGGCCGGGCGGGTCGGCGCGGGTCACCCCACCGCGAGGGGCTCACGGCGAGGTCAGGGGGTGTTCTGGCTGAGCAGGCCGGGCCAGTCCGCTGGTTGTCCACAGGTGGGGTGATCTTGTTTGGTGATCGGCCGGTTCGGGCGGAGAATTGGGGCATGGATCTCGGGCCCGCCTCGTCGTCGACCGCAGCGCTGCTGTCGTCGTTGAGTGACGTCGTGCGGGGTCGTCAGGACCTCTTGATCGAGGAGTGGCAGGCCATCGTGGCGTGGGCCGAGCACAACCTCGTGACTTCGCCGGAGGGTGCCGCGACGTTGGGTGAGGGGTTCCTCGACACGGGTGTCCCGGTCGCGGGTGAGGGTGCTCCGTTGGTGTCGGAGTTCGCGTTGATGGAGCTCGTCGCGGTGCTGGGCCGTTCCCCGGACGGTGGGCGCGCGTACGTCGGTCGGGTGTTGTCGTGCGCGTGGCGCCTCCCGCGGTTGTACGCCGCGGTCGTGTCCGGTGCGGTCGCGTCGTGGCGGGCGGAGCGGGTCGCGGAGCTGACGATGGTGCTGCCGTTGGATGCGGCGGGGTTCGTGGACCGTCACCTGGCTGCTGCGGTCGGTGGTGTGGGTGGGGTGTCGTGGGCGCAGGTCGAGCGGCTGGTCG
>CAZFEE010000002.1:0-430412 GCA_964517395.1 uncultured Nocardioides sp.
GCGTGTGATGTTTGAGAACTCAACAGTGTGTCATGCATAGATTGTTTGTGACGTTTGTGTGCATTGATGGTGGCTGCCCCTTGTTTGGGGTGGTTGTTGTTGGTGCTTGTCAATGAAATGATTCTGTGGACAGTTTGTCAGCAGTTTCTGTTTGTTGGGATTTTGAATTTTCTTATGGAGAGTTTGATCCTGGCTCAGGACGAACGCTGGCGGCGTGCTTAACACATGCAAGTCGAGCGGAAAGGCTCCTTCGGGGGTACTCGAGCGGCGAACGGGTGAGTAACACGTGAGTAATCTGCCCTGCGCTCTGGGATAGCCACCGGAAACGGTGATTAATACCGGATATGACCACTGGCCGCATGGTTTGGTGGTGGAAAGTTTTTCGGCGCAGGATGTGCTCGCGGCCTATCAGCTTGTTGGTGAGGTAATGGCTCACCAAGGCTTTGACGGGTAGCCGGCCTGAGAGGGTGACCGGTCACACTGGGACTGAGACACGGCCCAGACTCCTACGGGAGGCAGCAGTGGGGAATATTGGACAATGGGCGGAAGCCTGATCCAGCAACGCCGCGTGAGGGATGACGGCCTTCGGGTTGTAAACCTCTTTCAGTGAGGACGAAGGGTTTCTGACGGTACTCACAGAAGAAGGACCGGCCAACTACGTGCCAGCAGCCGCGGTAATACGTAGGGTCCGAGCGTTGTCCGGAATTATTGGGCGTAAAGGGCTCGTAGGCGGTTTGTCGCGTCGGGAGTGAAAACAGCCAGCTTAACTGGTTGCTTGCTTTCGATACGGGCAGACTAGAGGTATGCAGGGGAGAATGGAATTCCTGGTGTAGCGGTGAAATGCGCAGATATCAGGAGGAACACCGGTGGCGAAGGCGGTTCTCTGGGCATTACCTGACGCTGAGGAGCGAAAGTGTGGGGAGCGAACAGGATTAGATACCCTGGTAGTCCACACCGTAAACGTTGGGCGCTAGGTGTGGGACCTATTCCATGGGTTCCGTGCCGTAGCTAACGCATTAAGCGCCCCGCCTGGGGAGTACGGCCGCAAGGCTAAAACTCAAAGGAATTGACGGGGGCCCGCACAAGCGGCGGAGCATGCGGATTAATTCGATGCAACGCGAAGAACCTTACCTGGGTTTGACATACACCGGAAGCCCCCAGAGATGGGGGTCTCTTTGATACTGGTGTACAGGTGGTGCATGGCTGTCGTCAGCTCGTGTCGTGAGATGTTGGGTTAAGTCCCGCAACGAGCGCAACCCTCGTTCCATGTTGCCAGCGGATTATGCCGGGGACTCATGGGAGACTGCCGGGGTCAACTCGGAGGAAGGTGGGGATGACGTCAAGTCATCATGCCCCTTATGTCCAGGGCTTCACGCATGCTACAATGGCCGGTACAAAGGGCTGCGATCCCGTGAGGGGGAGCGAATCCCAAAAAGCCGGTCTCAGTTCGGATTGGGGTCTGCAACTCGACCCCATGAAGTCGGAGTCGCTAGTAATCGCAGATCAGCAACGCTGCGGTGAATACGTTCCCGGGCCTTGTACACACCGCCCGTCACGTCACGAAAGTCGGCAACACCCGAAGCCGGTGGCCCAACCCTTGTGGGGGGAGCCGTCGAAGGTGGGGCTGGCGATTGGGACGAAGTCGTAACAAGGTAGCCGTACCGGAAGGTGCGGCTGGATCACCTCCTTTCTAAGGAGCACACCCTTATCGGTGGCCGAATGTGTCGTCGTGGTTTGGGGTGTTCACTAGTGGAACACAGACAGTCGTTGATGCCAGCTGCGGGGCCTTGGTGGTTCTCGTGGTGGGTGTCTGGACGTATGACACGCTGTTGGGTGTCTGAGGCATCAGACGCGTCCATCCCGGTACGGGGTGGGGGTGCTGGTTGGCTTCTGGTTGTTTGACTTCTTGATAGTGGACGCGAGCATCCACCCGCACGCGGTTTCCAGTCACATCCCTTTGGTTTCTTGTCTTGGGGTGTGTGGTTGGTGTGTGTGGGTGATGTGTTGTTTCGTAATAATTGATCGTTTTGTGTGTTCTCTTAATCGGTTTGTTCCACTGGACTGCTGGTAGACGCGGACGGATGCCTCTTTGGTGGGGTGTGTTGTTTGTGTGTGTTGGTGGTTTGTTGTGGGCAAGTTGTTAAGGGCACATGGTGGATGCCTTGGCATCGAGAGCCGATGAAGGACGTTGGAGCCTGCGATATGCCCTGGGGAGTTGGCAACCGAGCGTTGATCCGGGGATGTCCGAATGGGGAAACCCAGCACGAGTCATGTCGTGTTACCCGCATCTGAATAGAATAGGGTGTGTGGAGGGAACAAGGGGAAGTGAAACATCTCAGTACCCTTAGGAAGAGAAAACAACCGTGATTCCGAGAGTAGTGGCGAGCGAAATCGGATGAGGCTAAACCCTATCTGTGTGATAGCCGGCAGGCGTTGCAGGTGGGGGGTTGTGGGAGTGTTGTTGTTGCCTCTGCCGGGGTGACGCGCAGTCAGAAACCGTAGACGAGGTCGAAGTCCGTTGGAAAGCGGTGCCGGAGCGGGTGATAGCCCCGTAGACGACAGTGTGCGGCTGTGTTCAGCATTTCCCAAGTAACACGCCACTCCTGGAATGGTGTGTGAATCTGGCGGGACCACCCGTTAAGCCTAAATACTCCTCGATGACCGATAGCGGACCAGTACCGTGAGGGAAAGGTGAAAAGTACCCCTGGCGGGGAGTGAAATAGTACCTGAAACCATGTGCCTACAATCCGTCAAAGCCTTACGCACTTGTGTGGGGGTGATGGCGTGCCTTTTGAAGAATGAGCCTGCGAGTTAGCGATACGTGGCGAGGTTAACCCGTGTGGGGAAGCCGTAGCGAAAGCGAGTCCGAATAGGGCGTTTGAGTCGCGTGTTCTAGACCCGAAGCGGAGTGATCTATCCATGGGCAGGTTGAAGCGCCGGTAAGACGGCGTGGAGGACCGAACCCACTTCAGTTGAAAATGGAGGGGATGACCTGTGGATAGGGGTGAAAGGCCAATCAAACTCCGTGATAGCTGGTTCTCCCCGAAATGCATTTAGGTGCAGCGTTGCGTGTTTCTTGCCGGAGGTAGAGCACTGGATAGCCGATGGGCCCGACCAGGTTACTGACGTTAGCCAAACTCCGAATGCCGGTAAGTGAGAGCGTGGCAGTGAGACTGTGGGGGATAAGCTTCATAGTCGAGAGGGAAACAGCCCAGACCATCGGCTAAGGCCCCTAAGAGGCGGCTAAGTGGAAAAGGATGTGGAGTCGCAGTGACAACCAGGAGGTTGGCTTGGAAGCAGCCACCCTTGAAAGAGTGCGTAATAGCTCACTGGTCAAGTGATTCCGCGCCGACAATGTAGCGGGGCTCAAGCCGCCCGCCGAAGCCATGGCATTTGTACATTAACCCAAGCCGCAACTTGATTGTTGGTTCAGGGGTGCAGATGGGTAGGGGAGCGTCGTGTCACGGGTGAAGCGCCGGAGTGATCCAGGTGTGGATGTGACACGAGTGAGAATGCAGGCATGAGTAGCGAATCACGGGTGAGAAACCCGTGCGCCGATTGATCAAGGGTTCCAGGGTCAAGCTAATCTGCCCTGGGTAAGTCGGGACCTAAGGCGAGGCCGACAGGCGTAGTCGATGGACAACGGGTTGATATTCCCGTACCGGCGAAGTGGCGCCCATGCTGAACCCGGTGATGCTAACCACCCGAAACCCGCGTTACCAATCCCTTCGGGGTGCGGGGCGTGGGCGGAGCGTGGGATCCGACCCGGTAGTAGGCAAGCGATGGGGTGACACAGGAAGGTAGCCCAACCGCCGCGATGGTAGACGGCGGGTAAGCATGTAGGACGTGACCTAGGCAAATCCGGGTTGCAGCCCTTTGGTGGGTGAGTCTGAGATGTGATGCCGACCCCGTAGGGGGGAAGTGGGTGATCCTATGCTGTCGAGAAAAACCTCTAGCGAGCCACGAGCCGCCCGTACCCGAAACCGACTCAGGTGATCAGGTAGAGAATACCAAGGCGATCGAGACAACCATGGTTAAGGAACTCGGCAAAATGCCCCCGTAACTTCGGGAGAAGGGGGGCCCGGAGCGTGTACTCACTTGCTGGGGAAGCGTGAAGGGCCGCAGAGACCAGGGGAAAGCGACTGTTTACTAAAAACACAGGTCCGTGCGAAGTTGTAAGACGATGTATACGGACTGACTCCTGCCCGGTGCTGGAAGGTTAAGAGGACGGGTTAGACGCAAGTCGAAGCTCAGAATTTAAGCCCCAGTAAACGGCGGTGGTAACTATAACCATCCTAAGGTAGCGAAATTCCTTGTCGGGTAAGTTCCGACCTGCACGAATGGAGTAACGACTTTCCTACTGTCTCAACCATGGACTCGGCGAAATTGCACTACGAGTAAAGATGCTCGTTACGCGCGGCAGGACGGAAAGACCCCGGGACCTTTACTATAGTTTGGCATTGGTGTTTGGTTCGGCTTGTGTAGGATAGGTGGGAGACTTTGAAGCAGCCACGCCAGTGGTTGTGGAGTCATCGTTGAAATACCACTCTGGTCGTACTAGATGTCTAACCTAGGGCCATGATCTGGTTCAGGGACAGTGCCTGATGGGTAGTTTAACTGGGGCGGTTGCCTCCCAAAATGTAACGGAGGCGCTCAAAGGTTCCCTCAGCCTGGTTGGCAATCAGGTGTTGAGTGTAAGTGCACAAGGGAGCTTGACTGTGAGACAGACATGTCGAGCAGGGACGAAAGTCGGAACTAGTGATCCGGCGACTCCGAGTGGAAGGGTCGTCGCTCAACGGATAAAAGGTACCCCGGGGATAACAGGCTGATCTTCCCCAAGAGTCCATATCGACGGGATGGTTTGGCACCTCGATGTCGGCTCGTCGCATCCTGGGGCTGGAGTAGGTCCCAAGGGTTGGGCTGTTCGCCCATTAAAGCGGCACGCGAGCTGGGTTTAGAACGTCGTGAGACAGTTCGGTCCCTATCCGCCGCGCGCGTAGGAAACTTGAGAAAGGCTGTCCCTAGTACGAGAGGACCGGGATGGACGAACCTCTGGTGTGCCAGTTGTACCGCCAGGTGCATGGCTGGTTGGCTACGTTCGGAAGTGATAACCGCTGAACGCATCTAAGCGGGAAGCACGTTTCAAGATGAGGTTTCCCACCCCTTTGTGGGTTAAGGCCCCCAACAGATTATTGGGTTGATAGGCCGGAGGTGTACAGCAGCAATGCCCAGCCGACCGGTACTAATAGGCCGAAGACTTGCCACAACAAACCCCCAACACACATCGACAACACGATCAGTGTTACGGGAACAACCACCACAAAACACCCCCGCAACAGGCCCAACAGGCCCAACAAGGCCGGGTGTTTGTGATGTCGCGTCCACTACAAGACCAACCCGGTCACCCCCACCCAACCCAACAAACGGGCAGGGAGTGAACCAGGGTTCATAGAGTTACGGCGGCCATAGCGGCAGGGAAACACCCGGTCCCATCCCGAACCCGGAAGTTAAGCCTGCCAGCGCCGATGGTACTGCAACCGAGAGGATGTGGGAGAGTAGGACGCCGCCGGACAAACATTCCAGTAGAGGCCACCCTTGAGGGTGGCCTCTACTGTGTTTTGCAGACAGACTCCTACTTCAATAGCGATCAGACGGAACAGGTGCACGGACGTGACAGACCAGCGAGGACGCCGAGACGGCGCATCCCGGGACGGCGGTTCCCGGTCGGGCGGGCCCCGGCAGGACGGTGGCGCCCGCAAGAGCAGCTCGTCGCGCGGCGACGGCAGCACGCGGGGTGGTTCCTCGAGTCGTGATCGCAAGCCGTTCGAGCGCAAGGACGGCGAGCGCAAGCCGTTCGCCAAGGACGGCGACCGCAAGCCGTTCGCCAAGGACGGCGACCGCAAGCCGGCCGGACGCGGCGGCAAGCCCGCCGACGACCGCCGTGGCGGTGACAAGCGGGGCTCGGACATGCGTGGTGACAAGCGCGGCGCGGACAAGCGTGGTGCGGGTCGTTCGGGCGGCGGTGAGCGCCGGATCGGCGGGACGCCTGAGCGCCGCGAGCGCACCGCTGACCAGGCCATCTACGACGGCCCGCCGCTGCCCGACGAGATCACCGGCGCCGAGCTGAGCCCCCAGGTGCGGGCGCAGCTCCGCAGCCTGCCGGAGAAGCTCTCGCTGCGCGTGGCGCGGCACCTCGCCGCGGCCGGTCAGCTCGTCGACGAGGACCCCGAGACGGCGTACCAGCACTCGTTGGCCGCGAAGGCGCGCGCCGCGCGTATCGCGGTGGTGCGCGAGGCGGTGGGCGAGGCGGCGTACGCCTCCGGTCACTACGCCGAGGCGCTCGCGGAGCTGCGAGCGGCCAAGCGGATGAACGGCGCGACGGCGTACCTGCCGATCATGGCCGACTGCCACCGCGCGCTCGGCAACCCGACGCGGGCGCTCGAGCTGGCGAAGAGCCCGTCCGTGGCGGGCTTCCCGTCGGCGGCCAAGGCGGAGATGACCATCGTCGAGGCCGGAGCCCGGCGCGACCTCGGTCAGCTGGACGCGGCGCTGCGCACTCTCGAGGTGTCCCCGCTCAACAGCAAGAGCCGGGAGCCGTGGGTGGTGCGGTTGCGCTACGCCTACGCCGACACGCTCGAGGCGGCGGACCGCCTCAACGACGCGCTGACCTGGTTCCACAAGACCAACGCGATCGACGCGGACGAGGTCACCGACGCCGCCGAGCGTGCGGAGGCGCTCGAGAAGCGGATCGACCGGGGCTGAGCTCGTCTGGTCGGGCGGCGCGATCCCCGGGGGCTCAGGGGGTCGCGCTGCTCGACGGGGTCGCGCCGGTGGTGCGGGGCACGATGCCGGTCGGCGTCCCCGACGGAGGGCTCGATGGGCTGCCGGAAGCGCCCCCGGACGGTGTGGCCGCGCCCGATGAGGTGCTGGACGGCGCAGCGCTGGGGGACGTGGTCGGTGCGTCCGTGCTGTCGTCCTCGGGCTGGGTCTCCGGTCGCCCGGCGATGGTGATGATCGCCTTGTCGGCGCCGGCGGGCTGGGTGTCCCAGCGGATGTCCTCGCGGTAGGCGATCTGGATCTGGTCGATGACCGCGACGGCCGCCTCGGCGGACTCGATCTTGAGCACGATCGAGTCGCCTCCGACCAGGCGCTCGCCCTCGGGGTCGACCAGGTCGGCGCAGAACTGCTCGGGCGCCGTGGTCACGCCGACGGTGCCGCGGCGGCACAGCAGCGGGGTGACGCTCAGGTCGACGCTGGTGGTCGCGTGCACCTTGACCCCGGAGATGCGCAGGGTGCGGCCGAAGCTGTCCGAGGCGGCGAACATCCCGACGTACAGCGGCGTGTCGACGACGCCGCTGGCGGTGATCGTCTTGTCCGTGGTCGGCAGCTTCTCCGGGGTCATGGCGTACCAGACCAGCCAGCCCACCAGCAGGAGCAGGCCGACGAGGCCGAGGAGCAGGCGCGCGGTGCGCGACTGCAGGGAGACGCGGGTGCGCGGGGTGGCGAGGTCGCGGCCCTCGGTACGACGCTGCTTCTTCCGACCGCCCGCGTCGTCGCCGGGCGTGGTGTCCGGGCCGGTGCCCCCCTCGCTCATGGATCGAACCTTAGGACACCCGGACGGACGCGGAGGGCACCTGCCACACTCCGGTGCATGAGTTTCCCGGCGGTCAGGATCCCGGCGCAGCCCAAGCGGCCGACGCTCGAGGGCAGCGTGGCGGTGCGCGACGGCCGCCGGCTGAGCTTCGCGGAGTACGGCTCGCCGCGCGGACCGGCCCTGGTGTGGATGCACGGCACGCCCGGCGCGCGGCGGCAGATCCCCGTCGACGCCCGGCAGTACGCCGAGGAGGCCGGCCTGCGGATCATCGGCATCGACCGCCCGGGGATCGGCTCGTCCACGCCGTACCTGTATCCCAACGTGCTGGACTGGACGCGCGACCTGGCGCTGCTGCTGGACGCGCTGGCGGTGGAGGACCTGCGGGTGATCGGGCTGTCGGGCGGCGGCCCGTACGCCCTGGCGGCGGGCGCGGCACTCCCGGAGCGGGTGCGCGGTGTCGGCGTGCTGGGCGGCGTGGCGCCGACCCGGGGAGCCGACGCCGCGGAGGGCGGCATCATCCAGCTCGCCGTCCACGCGGCGCCCCTGCTGGCGGCGACGCGCGTCCCGCTCGGGGTGGCGCTGACCGGCGCGATCCGCAGCGTGAAGCCGCTGGCGGGCCCGGCGCTGGACCTGTACGCGGCGCTGCAGCCCGCGGGGGACCGGAACCTGCTGGGCCGCCCGGAATTCAAGGCGATGTTCCTCGACGACCTGCTCAACGGCAGCCGGTTCCAGACCTCGGCGCCGCTCTCGGACCTGATCCTGTTCACCCGGGAGTGGGGGTTCGCCCTGGACGACGTACGGGTGCCGGTGCGGTGGTGGCACGGCGACGACGACCACATCGTGCCCTTCCGGCACGGTCAGCACTGCGTGGAGCGTCTTCCCGACGCCACGATGACCACGATCGACGGGGAGAGCCACCTCGGGGGCCTCGGGATCGCCCAGAAGGTGATGGACGAGCTGCTCGCGCTCGGCGAGTAGGCTGACGTCGCCCAGGACACACCGGCGAACCTCTGGTGTCCTGCCGCCCCATGGGTAACAATGGGCACGACAACCACACAGATGTCATTCATGGTGACGGTGACCGTGCGTTCCGCGACCACGACCCACCTCCGAGGAGACCGCTGGGGAAGGCGTATCTCGCGCCGGAGGTAAGGGGAGAAGTCGAGGAGTTCGTGGTGACCGGAAGCATGAGTGCAACCAGGGGCGTGTTCTACGTCCACTCTGCGCCGTCCGCGCTGTGCCCTCACATCGAGTGGGCGGTGGGCGGCGTGCTCGGCGTACCCGTGAACCCTCACTGGACGCCGCAGCCCGCGCAGTCGGGCAGCTACCGTTGCGAGTTCTCGTGGACGGGCAAGGTCGGCGCGGCGGCCGAGATGGCCTCCGCGCTGCGCGGGTGGAACCACCTGCGCTTCGAGATCACCGAGGAGCCGACGTCGGCGACCGAGGGTGCACGCTTCTCGTACACCCCCGACCTCGGCGTCTTCCACGCCGTCACCGGCCTGCACGGGGACATCATGATCCCCGAGGACCGGCTCAAGGCCGCCGTCGTGCGCGCGGCCCTCGGCGAGGTGACCTTGGAGATCGAGATCGACAAGCTGCTCGGCAAGCCCTGGGACGACGAGCTGGAGACCTTCCGGCACGCCGGCGAGGGCGCCCCCGTGCGCTGGCTGCACCAGGTCGTCTGACCTGCCCCTGGAACGAGAAGCAGGAGGCCCCGGCGCGATCGCGCCGGGGCCTCCTGTGTCTGTGGCTGTGTCTTCGGATCGCGTCAGAGCGGGATGTTGCCGTGCTGGCCGCGTCGTACGCCGTGGGCGTGCACCTCGGCGAGCAGGGCGGCCGCGAGCGCGGTGCGGGTCGTCTGCGGGCTGACGATCTCGTCGACGACACCGATCTCGACGGCGCGCTCCACGCCGCCTGCGATCCGCTCGTGCTCGGCGGCGAGCTCGGCCTCGACCTGGTCCCGCAGCTCCGGCGCCACCTCGGCGAGGCGGCGGCGGTGCAGGATGCGCACCGCGGCGAGCGGGCCCATCACCGCGATCTCCGCACCCGGCCAGGCGAACACGCGGGTGGCGCCGAGGGAACGGGAGTTCATGGCGATGTAGGCGCCGCCGTAGGACTTGCGGGTGACCAGGGTGACCCGGGGGACCGAGCACTCGGCGAAGGCGTGGAGCAGCTTCGCGCCGCGTCGTACGACGCCGTCCCACTCCTGGCCGACCCCGGGGAGGTACCCGGGGACGTCCACCACGACGAGCAGCGGGATCCCGAAGGCGTCGCACATCCGCACGAAGCGGGACGCCTTCTCCGCCGAGGGGGAGTCGAGGCACCCGCCGAGACGCAGCGGGTTGTTGGCGACGACGCCGACGCTGCGGCCGCCGAGACGGCCCAGCGCGGTGACGATGTTCGGTGCCCAGCCGGCGTGCAGCTCCACGGCCGTGTCCGGGTCGAGGATGCCCTCGACGAGCGGGTGCACGTCGTAGGCCCGCTTGCGGGACTCGGGGAGGATCGCGGCGAGGTCGCGGTCCTCGACGGCCTCGGCGTCGAGACGGCCCTGCGCGCCCACGAGCACGGAGACCGCGCGGGCCTTGGCGAGCGCCTCGTCCTCGGTGGAGGTGACGATGTGCACGACGCCGGAGCGGCGTCCGTGCGGCTCGGGGCCGCCGAGGCGCAGCATGTCGACGGCCTCGCCGGTGACCGAGCGGACGACCTCCGGACCGGTGACGAAGATCCGGCCCTCGGGGCCGAGGATCACCACGTCGGTCAGCGCCGGGCCGTACGCCGCGCCGCCGGCGGCGGGCCCGAGCACCACGGAGACCTGCGGGATGACGCCGGACGCGGCCGTCATCACCTCGAAGATCCTGCCGACGGCGTGCAGGGAGAGCACGCCCTCGGCGAGGCGCGCCCCACCGGAGTGCCACAGCCCGATGATCGGGATGCGGTCGGTGAGGGCGCGGTGGTAGGCATCCACGACGACCGTGCAGCCGTCGTTGCCCATCGCGCCACCCATGACGGTCGCGTCCGAGCAGAACGCGACCACGCGGGCGCCGTCGACCGTGCCGGTCGCGGCCATCATCCCGCAGTCAGGGTCACCGGTAGGGAGGAGTTCCAGTGACCCTGGATCGAGGAGGGCACCGAGCCGCTTCAGCGGGTGACGAGGGTCGTCCTCGCGCGGGGGCTTGGTGGCCTGGGGGGTGGTCTGGGTGGCGGTCATCAGCTCACCGAGCCGAACACGACGGCGACGTTGGCGCCACCGAAGCCGAAGGAGTTGTTGATCGCCGCGATGTCGCCGAGCGGCAGGTCGCGCACCTTCGTGGCCACGTCGAGCTCGACCTGGGGGTCCTGCTCGTCGAGGTTGATCGTCGGAGGTGCGGTGCGGTGGTGCACCGCGAGCACGGTGGCGACGGCCTCGAGCGCGCCGGCGCCGCCGAGCAGGTGCCCGGTCATCGACTTGGTCGCCGAGACGACGAGCTCGCCGGCGTGCGCGCCCAGGACGGCGTGCAGCATGAGCGACTCGGCCACGTCGCCCTGCGGGGTGGACGTCGCGTGCGCGTTGACGTGCGCGATGTCGGCGGGGGAGACGCCCGCGTCCTGCACGGCGAGGCGGATCGCGCGGGCGCCGCCGCGGCCGGCCGGGTCGGGCTGCGCGATGTCGTGGGCGTCCGCGGTGATGCCCGCACCGAGCACCTCGGCGTAGATCCGCGCACCGCGGGCCAGGGCGTGCTCGTACGACTCCAGCACCAGCGCGCCGGCACCCTCGCCGAGCACGAAGCCGTCGCGGCCGGTGTCGAAGGGGCGCGAGACGGTCGTCGGGTCGCCGTCGTTCTTCGACAGCGCCATCATGTTGGCGAAGGCCGCGATCGGCAGCGGGTGGATGGCCGCCTCCGTGCCGCCCGCGATCGCGACGTCGACCCGGCCGAGCCGGATCTGGTCGACGGCCAGCGAGATCGCCTCGTTGCCCGACGCGCAGGCCGAGACCGGCGTGTTGACCGGGCCGCGGGCACCCAGCTTGAGGCTGATGGTGGCGGCAGGGGCGTTGGCCATGAGCATGGGGACGGCGATCGGGGAGACCCGGCGCGGACCCTTCTCGATCAGCGTCTCGTGGTTCGACAGCAGCGTCTGCACGCCGCCGATGCCCGAGGCGAAGGCGACGCCGAAGCGCTCGCCGTCGAGGTCCCCGGACTCCTGCGCGGCGTCCATGCCGGAGTCCGACCACGCCTCGAGCGCGGCGACGAGCGCGAGCTGCGAGGAGCGGTCGAGGCGACGGGCGACGACCCGGTCGAGGACCTCGGTGGGGTCCACGGCGGCCGGGGCGCCGATGGTCACGGGGAGGCCTTCAGCCACGTCGCCGAGGTGACGTACCCCCGAACGACCGGCGAGCAGGCCCTCCCAGGTGCTGGCGGCATCGCCGCCGAGCGGGCTGGTGGTGCCCAGGCCGGTGACGACCACACGGGTGCGTGACATGGCTGAAGGTCTCCGTCCGGATCAGGCGGCGCGGTTGCGCTCGATGTAGGCGACGGCGTCGCCGACGGTCTTGAGGTTCTTGACCTGGTCGTCGGGGATGGTGACGCCGAACTTCTCCTCGGCCTCGACGACGACCTCGACCATGGACAGGGAGTCGACGTCCAGGTCGTCGCTGAACGACTTGTCGAGCTGGACGCTGTCGGCGGGGATGCCGGCGACCTCGTTGACGATGTCGGCGAGGGCGCTGCGGATCTCTTCGGTGCTCATTCTTCTTCTCCAGGGTGTGGGTGGGCGGAACTCGGTGGGTCGGTCAGGGCACGGTGACGACCTGGGCGGCGTACGCCAGGCCGGCGCCGAAGGCGATGAGGAGGGCGAGGTCACCGGACCGCGCGTCCCCGTCGGCGATCATCCGGTCGAGGGCCAGCGGGATCGAGGCCGCCGAGGTGTTCCCGGCGTCGACGATGTCGCGGGCGATCCGGACGGTGGCGGGCAGCCGCAGGGTCCGGGCCATGGCGTCGGTGATCCGGTTGTTCGCCTGGTGCGGGATGAAGCAGTCCAGCTGGTCGACGGTGACGCCGGCGCGGTCGAGGGCCTGCTGGGCGACCTTCGCCATGCTGTACGACGCCCAGCGGAACACCTCGCTGCCCTTCATGGACAGGTAGGGCAGCCCCGAGCCCTCGGCGAGCACGTCGCGCAGGTCGGGGGTGCGGATGTGGTCGTAGTGCTCACCGTCGGAGCCCCAGACGACCGGTCCGATGCCGGGCGTCTCGGACGGCCCGACGACGACCGCGCCCGCGCCGTCGGCGAAGATGAACGCCGTCCCGCGGTCCGTGGGGTCGGTGATGTCGGAGAGCTTCTCCACGCCGATCACGAGCACGTGCCCGGCGCTGCCGCCGCGGACCATGTCGTGCGCCAGGGCGACGCCGTGGCAGAAGCCGGCGCAGGCGGCGGAGATGTCGAAGGCCGCCGGCTGGTTCGTGCCCAGCGCGTGGGCGATCGCGGTCGCCGCCGACGGCGTCTGGAGCAGGTGGCTGACCGTGGCGACGACGACCGCGTCGACCTGCTGGGCGTCGATGCCGGCGCGGTCGAGGGCGACCCGCGCCGCCTCGACGGACATCGAGACCACGGTCTCGTCGTCGCCGGCGAAGCGACGGGTCTTGATGCCCGAGCGCTGCTGGATCCACTCGTCGCTGGAGTCGATGGCGTCCACGACCTCGGCGTTGGGCACCACCCGCACGGGCCGGTAGGCGCCGACCCCGAGGATCGCGGCGTACGTCGCGCCGGTCTCGACCTGGAGGGTGGTCACGCCGGGACGACCTCGGGGTAGAGGCGCAGCAGCGGCTGGCCGGGGGCCACCGGGTCGCCGTCCTCGACGAGCCACTCGACGACCTGGCCGCCGTGGGCCGCGGTCACCGCGATCCGGTCGCGCAGGCTGGCGACGTCACCGATCGTGACGCCCGCGCCGAGCACGTCGGCCGCCGAGGCCTCCTCGGAGCGGTGGAAGACCCCCTTCGCCGGCGAGACGACCATCCGCCACGTGGGGCTGGTCTCCATCGTCGACGGCTCGCCGTGCCGCTCGCAGAACGCGCGGGCGTCGTCGAGCTGGTCGGGGGTGTTGAGCGCGAAGGTCTCCACGCTGAGGCCGCGGTCGCGGAAGAACCGCTTCGCGATGCCGGTCAGGGTGCCGGCGGGCGGGATCTCCAGGAAGCCGGTGACGCCGATGTCGGCCATCGTCTCCAGGCACAGGTCCCAGCGGACCGGGCGGGCGATCTGACCGACGATCCGGCGCAGCACCTCCCGGCCGTCGTGGACGACCGTGCCGTCGGTGTTGGAGATGAACCGCGTGCGCGGGTCGTGCGTCGAGACCGAGCGGGCCAGCGAGGCGACGTGGTCGACCGCCGGCGCCATGTGCGGGGAGTGGAACGCCCCGGCGACCGAGAGGGAGCGCAGGCGCGCACCCTTCGGGGCGGCCTCGGCGAAGGCGGCCAGCTGGTCCGTCGTACCGGCGGCGACGATCTGGCCCGGACCGTTGTCGTTCGCGGGGGTGAGGCCGTGCTGCGTGAGCGCGGCCAACACCTCCTCGCGGTCGCCGCCGAGGACGGCGGTCATCCCGGTCGGGGTGACGGCGGCGGCCTCGGCCATCGCCCTGCCCCGCTCGCGGACGAGGACCATGGCCTGCTCGGCCGTGATCACCCGGGCGCCGACCGCGGCGGTGATCTCACCGACGCTGTGGCCCGCCACGGCGCCGAGACCGCGGTAGGCGTCGGCCGGGTGCGGGTACAGCTGCAGCGTCGTCACCAGCGCCGAGCCGACCAGCAGCGGCTGGGCGATCTTCGTGTCGCGGATCGTCGCCTCGTCGGCGTCCGTGCCGAAGTGGGCCAGGTCCAGGCCGGCCACCGCCGAGAGCCAGTCGATGCGCGCGGCGAAGGTGGGATCCTCCAGCCAGGGGATGAGGAAACCGGGGGTCTGTGCCCCTTGTCCGGGGGCCACGATCACGAGCACCTCACCAGAGTGCCGGGCCAGGGCCGCCGGCCGCGCATGCGGCGCCGACGAATCTCGCCCGGGCTCTTTGTGGGAGTCCTACAACCCGCCCGGGATCCGCTCGGGCCGGGGCGTTGCGGTTTGGTCCCAAACCGCAACAATTCGGCCCCCGGACATGCGGTTTGGGACCAAACCGCAACACCGGGAGCCGGGGCGGAGTGGCGACTCCCACAAAGACGGGGTGGGGGTCAGGCGGTGGCTTGGCGGCCCAGGACGAGGGCGAGCTGGAGAACGAGGGCGTCGCGGGGGACGGAGGGGGTGAGGCCGGTGAGGTCGCCGATCTGGCCCAGGCGGTAGCGCACGGTGTTGGCGTGGACGAAGAGCGCTCGGGCCGTCGCCTCGATGCCGCCACCGTGGGCGAAGTAGGCCACCAGCGTCTCGACGAGCTCGCCCCGGGCTTCGGCGAGCGGGCGGTAGAGCTGGTCGACGGCGTCGGCGCGGGCGACGGCGTCGCCGGCGAGGATCCGCTCGGGGAGCAGGTCGTGGGCGGAGACCGGGCGGGGGGCGTCGGGCCAGCCGACGGCGGCGCGCAGGGCGCCGAGGGCGACGCCGGCGGAGATGTTGGCCTGCGCGAGGTCGGTGGCGACGGGCCCGACGACGACGGCGCCGTCGCCGAACAGGTCGAGCAGCGCGGCGGCGTCGTTGTCGGGGGTGGTGACGCCGCCGAGGATGACCACCAGCAGGTGGCCCTGGACGGCGCAGAGGGCGTCGAGGCCGCGCTCCCGGGCGACGCGTCGTACGGCGTCGAAGACACCCGCCTGGGCCCAGGCGGCCTCGGCGGGGGCGGTGCCGACCACCACGGCCACCTCGCCGCGCGCGGCCCAGCCGACGGCACTGGCGCGGGAGAGCACGGACTCGTCGGTCTCGTTGCGCAGGACGGCATCGACGACGAGGGCCTCGAGGCGAGCGTCCCAGCGGCCGCGGACCTCGGCGGCGCGGGCGTAGACCTCGGCGGTGGCGAAGGCGACCTCGCGGCCGTAGCGCAGCACGGCGGCGTGCACCTCGGCCATCACGTCGGGCTCGAGCAGCAGCTGGACGTTGCGCTCGACCTCGTCGATGGTGAGCTTGATCAGGTCGACGGTCTGGTGGAGGTCGACGACGCCGGCCATGGTGCGGGGCGCCGCGCCGAACACCTGGACGACGACCTCGTTGTCGGCGGGGTCGGAGCCGCCGCCGTCGGAGAACCAGTCGACGAAGTTCTGCACACCGGCCTGCACGATCATGCCGACCCAGGAGCGCTCCTCGGCGCCGAGCTCGCGGAACCACGCCAGGTCGGACTCCATCCGGGTGACCGCGGCGGTGCTCAGGGAGCCGGTCGCGGCGCGCAGCTGCCGGGTCGCGCTCTCCCGGGCAGCCGGGCCGGTGGGGGCCATGCCCCCAGGGTAGGACCCTCGCGGCGAGGATGATCCGGACGGGTGGTGTCGCCCGCGCGCCGCCCGTGGTTGAATCGTGCATCACCTGCTAGCAGGAGCAAGCGCCTGCTAGCTCGGCACGGAGGGGGCCCGCATGGCCGAGGGGACCGACGGGGTGCACGAGGTGCAGTACGTCTCGCTGCACGGCAAGCGACGCGCCTTCGTGAAGCAGGGGAGCGGACCCGCGCTCCTGCTGCTGCACGGCCTGGCCTGCGACCACACCACGTGGACGCCGGTGATCGACGAGCTCGCCAAGAAGTACACCGTCATCGCGCCCGACCTCCTCGGGCACGGCCTGTCCGACAAGCCCCGTGCCGACTACACCCTCGGCGGCTACGCCAACGGCATGCGCGACCTGCTCACCGTGCTCGGCATCGACAAGGTCACCGTGGTGGGACACAGCTTCGGCGGCGGCGTCGCGATGCAGTTCGCCTACCAGTTCCCCGAGCGCACCCAGCGGGTGATGCTGGTGTCCACCGGCGGTCTCGGCCCCGACGTGACGCCGCTCATCAAGCTCATCCAGGTGCCCGGCTGGTTCCGGGTGATGGGCGCGCTGACCCTGCCCGGCGTGCGCCACGTCGAGACCTTCGCGCTGCGCACCGCCCACCAGTACGGCGACGTGGGCCCGCTGCGCAAGGTCACCCGCGACCTCGACGAGGTCGCCGACATCATCGAGTCCTGGAAGGACCGGCGGACGCGGTTCGCCATCCGGCACCTGGTCCGTGCCGTCATCGACTGGCGCGGCCAGATCGTCACCATGTCGGACCGCGCCTACCTCAGCGACGCGATGCCGATGGCGGTCGTGTGGGGCCAGGACGACCAGGTCATCCCGGTGCGCCACGCGAGCAACGCCGCGGCACTGGCGCCGGAGGTGCGGGTCGAGGTGCTCGCCGACGCGGGGCACTTCCCGCACAAGAACCATCCCGAGGAGTTCGCCCGCATCCTCGACGACTTCGTCAGCACGACCGAGCCGGCGACGTACAACCGGGCCCGCTTCCGCCGGATGCTCAAGGCCGGCGCGGCCGGACCGGTCACCCCGCTCGCGCAGGTCGCTCCCGCCTGACCGCGCGAGTCGCGTAAGGACCGCGCCCCTGCGGTGTCCTCCAGGTGTGCTCGGGACACGGAAGTGGCGGATGGTCGTCGGCAGCGTGGTGACGGTGGTGGGTCTCACCACCGGGATCGTCGGTGCCGGTACGGCGCTGGTGACGCCGCCGAGCCAGGCCGCGGACCGCTGAGACGGAGACGGAGGGCGAGGGGATCTCCCCTCGCCCTCCGGTGCTCCGCTGTCGCCGCGACGGCTCAGGCGTCGCCGCCCTCCTGCTGCACGCCGGCGACCGCGGTCGGGTCGTCGATGCGGTACCTCTCCAGCGCCTCCTTGACACGGCCCGGGTCGATCTCGCCGGCGTCGGCGAGCGCGGCGAGCGCCTGCACGACGACCGACGGTGCGTCGACCTGGAAGAACCGCCGGGCGGCGGGGCGGGTGTCGGCGAAGCCGAAGCCGTCCGCACCGAGCACCCGGTAGTCCGCGGGCACCCACGGCGCGATCTGCAGGGGTACGGCGGTCATGTAGTCCGACACCGCCACGACCGGGGCGTTCGCGGACTCACCCTGGCCGAGCACGTCGGTGACGTACGCCGAGCGGTGCGCCTCGTCGGGGTGCAGCAGGTTCCACTTGCCGGTCTCGATGCCGTCGCGGGCCAGCTCGTTCCACGAGGTGACCGACCACGTCTCGGCGCGCACGCCCCAGTCGTCGGCGAGGATCCGCGCGGCCTCGGCGATCCAGGGGAACCCGACGCCGGAGGCGAGCAGGCGCACCCGCGGCCCGTCACCCTCGCCGGCGGCCGAGACGCGATGCATGCCCTTGAGCAGGCCGGCCACGTCGAGGTCCTCGGGCTCGGCCGGCTGGTCGACGGGCTCGTTGTAGACCGTGAGGTAGAAGATCACGTCCTCGCCGCGCGGGTGCTCCTCGCTGGCGCCGTACATCCGCTCCAGGCCCGAGCGCATGATGTGCGCGACCTCGTAGCCGAACGCCGGGTCGTAGTGCACGACGGCCGGGTTCGTCGCCGCGATCAGCGGGGAGTGGCCGTCGGCGTGCTGGAGACCCTCGCCGGTCAGCGTCGTACGGCCCGCGGTGGCGCCGACGAGGAAGCCGCGGGCGAGCTGGTCGGCCATCGCCCAGATCGAGTCGCCGGTGCGCTGGAAGCCGAACATCGAGTAGAAGATGTAGAACGGGATCATCGGCTCGCCGTGCGTGGTGTACGACGACCCGGCCGCGATCGCCGACGCCATCGCACCGGCCTCCGAGATGCCCTCGTGCAGCATCTGGCCCTGCGGCGACATCTTGTACTGCAGCAGCATGTTGCGGTCGACCGACTCGTAGGTCTGCCCCGCGGGGTCGTAGACCTTCGCCGAGGGGAACATCGAGTCCATGCCGAAGGTGCGGTACTCGTCGGGGGCGATCGGCACGACCCGCTTGCCGATCTCGGGGTCCTTGATCCAGTCGCGCAGCAGCCGGACCGCGGCCATCGTGGTGGCGACCTTGTGGTTGCCGGCGCCCTTCTTGAGCTCGGCGTACGTCGCGTCGCCCGGCAGGGTGAGCATCGTCGAACGGTCCTGGCGGCTGGGCAGCGAGCCGCCGAGCTGACGGCGCCGCTCCATCATGTACTCGATCTCCGGCGAGTCCGCCCCCGGGTGGAAGAAGGGCGCGGTGCCGGTCGCCTCGTAGGCCGTCTCCAGGTCCCGGTCGCTGATCGGCAGGTAGAGCCGGTCGCGGAACTTCTTGAGGTCGTCCTTGGTGAGCTTCTTCATCTGGTGGGTGGCGTTCTTGCCCTCCAGCGCGTCGATCGTCCAGCCCTTGACGGTGTGGGCGAGGATCACCGTCGGCTGGCCGACGTGCTTGGTGGCGGCGTCGAACGCGGCGTACACCTTGCGGTAGTCGTGGCCGCCGCGCGGCAGCTTCTCGATCTGCCGGTCGCTCATGTGCTCGACCATCGCGCGCAGGCGCGGGTCGGGGCCGAAGAAGTGCTCGCGGTTGTAGGCGCCGCTCTCGACGGAGAACGTCTGGAAGGCGCCGTCGGGGGTGGCGTTCATCTGGTTGACGAGCACGCCGTCGACGTCGCGGGCGAGCAGGGCGTCCCACTCGCGGCCCCACACGACCTTGATGACGTTCCAGCCGGCGCCGCGGAAGTTGGCCTCCAGCTCCTGGATGATCTTGCCGTTGCCGGTCACCGGTCCGTCGAGCTGCTGCAGGTTGCAGTTGATGACCCAGGTGAGGTTGTCGAGCTCCTCGCGGGCCGCGATCCGGATCGCGCCGAGGGACTCGGGCTCGGCCATCTCGCCGTCACCGAGGAACGCCCAGACGTGCTGCTGGTCGGTGGCCTTGATGCCGCGGTTGTGCAGGTAGCGGTTGAAGCGCGCCTGGTAGATCGAGTTGATCCCGGTCAGGCCCATCGAGACCGTCGGGAACTCCCAGAAGTCCGGCATCAGCCGCGGGTGGGGGTACGACGGCAGGCCGGCCCCGCGCCCGTGCTGGACCTCCTGGCGGAACCGGAAGAGCTGCTCCTCGGTGAGCCGGCCCTCCAGGTAGGCGCGGGCGTAGATGCCGGGGGAGGCGTGGCCCTGGATGAAGAGCTGGTCGCCGCCGCCGGGGTGGTCCTTGCCGCGGAAGAAGTGGTTGAAGCCGACCTCGTAGAGGCTGGCGCTGGACTGGTAGGTCGCGATGTGGCCGCCGACCTCCAGGCCCTTGCGGTTGGCGCTGGAGACCATCACCGCGGCGTTCCAGCGGATGAAGGCGCGGATGCGGCGCTCGACGTCCTCGTCGCCCGGGAACCAGGGCTCGCGCTCGGGCGGGATGGTGTTGATGTAGTCGGTGCTGCGCAGGGCGGGCACGCCGACCTGCTTCTGGCGCGCGCTCTCCAGCAGGCGCAGCATCACGTAGCGGGCGCGTTCGCGGCCGCGCTCGTCGACGAGGGCCGTGAACGAGTCGATCCAGTCCTGCGTCTCGTCCGGATCGATGTCCGGCAGCTGCGTGGGAAGGCCCTCGTGGATGACCGAGGCGGGACGGGCGGCCGGGGTGGGGCCGGAGGCTGTGGCGTCGGGGGTGTCGGAGGTCACGCAGCCCATCCTTCCACTCGAAACCAGGGCGGGAAATCTACCCAGCAGTAGCCCGAAAGGTGGTCATCGATACCCGTCTCGTGAGCCGGACTCGAGGGCAAGGGTTGCGTCCCGCCCCCCGACTCCGCTGGACTAGGGCCCAGCCCGCGCGCAAGGCGGGGGCTTCGTCGTACCCGAACACCCCTGGAGGATGCACCGTGACTTCGACCGCCCCTGGCGGCACCACCCCGACCGGACCGGCCGAGCGGCTCGGTCTCAAGAACGGGTTGGTGGTCCAGGAACTCGGCTGGGACAGCGACACCGACGACGACCTCCGGGTCGCCATCGAGGACGCCATCGACGGTGACATGGTCGACGGGGACTACGGCAACGTGGTCGACGTCGTGGTGCTGTGGTGGCGCGCCGACGACGGCGATCTCGTCGACGGCCTCGTCGACTCCCTGACCGACCTCGTGGGCGGTGGCGTCATCTGGCTGCTGACCCCCAAGATCGGCCGCCCGGGCGCGGTCGACGCGGCCGACATCGCCGAGGCGGCGCCGATCGCGGGCCTGGCCCAGACCTCCGCGGCGACGGTCAGCAAGGACTGGGCCGCGACTCGTCTGGTGGCACCCAAGTCCGTCGCCTGAGGCGATCGGGTTTGATAGGGGCCATGGGCAAGATCGCGAGCCGGGTCAAGGACGCCGGCACCAGCCTGAAGATCCTCACCGAGTCCGGCATCGTCCGGCCCTACTCCCCGGTCGTGCTGGGCGGGATGGCCAACGCGCTGCGGCAGTGGAGCACCACGCCGGCGGGCGGGTTCAAGACCATCGCGCTGCGGATGCCGGACCAGACCGCGATCATCGACGAGCGGGGGTCGCTGACCTTCGCCGAGCTCCAGCGTCGTACCAACGCCCTCGCCCACGGCCTCGCCGAGCGCGGCGTCAAGGCCGGTGACGGCGTCGCCGTCATGTGTCGCAACCACCGCGGCTTCATCGAGGCGTCCGTCGCGATCAGCAAGCTCGGTGCGGACGTGCTCTACCTCAACACCGCGTTCGCCGGCCCGCAGCTGGCCGAGGTGATCGCGCGCGAGGAGCCCCGGGTCGTCGTCCACGACGAGGAGTTCACCGAGCTGCTCGCCGCCGCCGAGATCGAGGACCGCGTGCTCGGCTGGACCGACGGCGAGCCCGGTGCGGACAGCCTCGAGGGGATCATCGCGGCCGCCACCGCCGCCGGCCGGACCGGCGACCTCGCGCCCCCCGGCAGCAAGGGCCGCACGATCATCCTGACCTCCGGCACCACCGGTACGCCGAAGGGTGCCCCGCGCCCCCAGGGCGGCCTGCCCGCGGCGATCTCCCTGCTGTCCCGGATGCCGCTCAAGAGCGGCTGGACCTGCCACGTCGCCGCCCCGCTCTTCCACACCTGGGGCTTCGCGCACTACCAGCTCTCCATGATGCTCGGCACCACCCTCGTGCTGACCCGCAGGTTCGACCCCGAGGACGCGCTGCGCCTGCTCCACGAGCACCGGTGCGACTCGTTCGCCGTCATCCCCGTCATGCTCCAGCGGATCCTGGCCCTGCCCGAGGAGACCCTCGACCGCTACCCGCTGCCCGAGCTGAAGGCGGTGGCCTCCTCCGGCTCCGCGATCCCCGGCGACGTCCCCCTGCGGTGGATGGACCGCTACGGCGACAACCTCTACTCCATCTACGGGTCCACCGAGGTCGCCTGGGCCTCCATCGCCGACCCCCGCGACCTGCGCGAGGCGCCCGGCTGCGCCGGCCGCCTGCCGCACCAGACCGTCGTCAAGATCCTCGACGCCGACGGCCGCGAGCTCCCGACGGGGGAGTCCGGCCGGATCTTCGTCGGCAACTCCCTGCAGATCGAGGGCTACACCGGCGGCGGCGGCAAGGAGATGATCGACGGACTCATGTCCTCCGGCGACGTCGGCCGCTTCGACGAGGACGGCCGGCTCTACGTCGAGGGCCGCGACGACGAGATGATCGTCTCCGGTGGGGAGAACGTCTTCCCCAAGGAGGTCGAGGACTGCCTCGCCACCCACCCCGGGGTCGCCGAGGTCGCCGCCCTCGGCGTCGACGACGACGACTTCGGCAAGCGGCTGCGCGCCTTCGTCGTCCGCGTCCCCGACGCCGAGCCCGTCACCGACGCCGAGCTCAAGGACCTCGTCAAGGCCAACCTCGCCCGCTACAAGGTGCCCCGCGAGATCGTCTTCCTCGACGAGCTGCCCCGCAACGCCACCGGCAAGGTGCTCAAGCGCGAGCTCGCCACCTTCGAGCCGGACGCGTGAGGCCCGACGTGGCGGGGCCGGCCAGCGCCGCCGCCGGCATCGAGCTCGGGCGGCCCGCCCCCGACTTCACCCTGCGCGACCAGTTCGGGCAGGACGTCACCCTGTCGTCGTACCGGGGGCGGAAGGCGGTCGCGCTCGTCTTCTACCCCTACGCCTTCAGCGGCGTGTGCACCGGGGAGATGGGCGGGATCCGCGCCCGCCTCGACGAGTTCCTCACCTACGACACCGAGGTGCTCGCGCTGTCCTGCGACCCCGTCTACGCGCTGCGCGCCTTCAGCGACTCCGACGGCCTCAACTTCGCCCTGCTCAGCGACTTCTGGCCGCACGGACAGGTCGCCCGCGACTACGGCGTCTTCGACGAGCGGTCCGGATGCCCCGAGCGCTCGTCGTACGTCGTGGGGAAGGACGGGCGCCTGACCTGGGCCGTCCACCACCCCAAGCCCGCCGCCCGCAGCCTCGACGACCTGCTCGTCGCGCTGCACGCCGCAGGAGAGTCATAGTTCTCAGCGGTGAGCCGCCTAGTCCTTTTGAGTCATTTTTCAACCAATTTCCGCAGACGAGTTGGATGGCGCCCAGATGGCCGCTAGAGTTCTACTTGTTGAACCGCTGGTGACCCGAGACGCCGGCGGTTCAACTCTTTTTGGAACTCCGCGAGCGCGGCTTCGCCGCGGCGGTCGGCAGCAAGCTGCTGGGCGCGCGGCTCTCGCCGCGCTGCCGCGGACGCGGTCGGCTTGCGGAGGTCCCGGCTCGGTCTGGCGGCAAGACGGAGCCGCTGGCGCGAGCGCGGCTTCGCTGCGGCGGTCGGCAGCAGGCTGCTGGGCGCGCGCTCTCGCCGCGCTGCCGCGGACGCGGTTGGCTTGCGGAGGTCCCACCTCGGTCTAGCGGCACGACGTCGGGGCGTGCGTCGCCCGTCTCGGTTTGCCGGTTCGGCGTGCGGCTTCGGTAGGCTGAGCCGGCTTCTGAGGGCGTATAGCTCAGCGGTAGAGCCCCTCGCTTACAACGAGGTGGTCGGGGGTTCGATCCCCTCTGCGCCCACCACCTGTCCGGAACTCGAGTCCGGTGCGATGTCGGATGACACACTCGGTGCGTCCCCGACAGGAACAGGGTATGGAATCCACGGCAGGCCCGCTCGGGCCGCGGGAGCAGCGCTTCCGGGTGCTGTACGACGCGGCGTACGCCGACCTGCTGCGCTTCGTGCGCCGACGGGTCCACCCCACGCACGCCGAGGACGTCGTCGGCGAGGTGATGCTGGTGGCGTGGCGTCGGCTCGACGACGTGCCCACCGACCTGTCGGAGGCGCGGGCGTGGCTCTTCGGGGTGGCCCGGAAGACCCTGCAGAACGCGCGGCGGCGCGAGGAGCGGCACGACGCCGTCGCGGTCCGGCTCGCCGAGGCGGGGGACAGGGGCTCCGCGCCAGGCAGCCACCCCGACCTGGTCGCCGCCCGGCTGGACATCGTCGCGGCCTGGCCCCGGCTGAGCGCGACCGACCAGGAGGCGATCGCGCTGTCCGTGCTCGACGGGCTCAGCGCCCCCGAGGCGGCGGCCGTGCTGGGGATCTCCGCGACGGCGTTCCGGCTGCGGCTGTCGCGGGCGCGGCGGGCCCTGCGCCGCCTCGTCGACACCACCGCCGCCGCGGGCAGCGTGCCCGGACGTACCGCACCCGAGGGGAGCCCCCGATGAGCAGGCGCACCACCCAGGCCACGATCACCGCGGCCCTGCACCACCTCGACCCCGCGCCGGGGAGCGAGCTGACCGTCGCGGAGCGGGGCCGGGCCGAGGCGGCGTACGCCCGGATCGTCGCCACCCCCGCCGACGAGCCGGCCGCACCGGCAGCGGCCCGGCCGCACCGGCGGCGCCCCCGCGTCCTGGTCGCGCTCGGGCTGGCAGGGGCCGCCGGCGTGGCCCTGCCGGTGGTGCTGCTGGGCGGAGGCAGCGCGTACGCCACGTGGACGGCGACGCCCGAGCCGCTGACCGACGCGACGGAGGCCACGGCGACCTGCCTGGCGGCCCTCGCCGTACCGGACGGGGGAGAGCGGGCCGTCATCGCCGAGCGGCGGGGCACGTGGACCTTCGTGGTGCTCGAGGGGCCGGACTCCGAGGCCGTCTGCCTGATGCCGGACGGGAAGGACGGGAGGGACGTGCCGGACGCCGACGGCTTCTTCGGCTCCTACTCCCCGGACGCCCCGGTTCCGCCAGCCGTCACGCCGGGCCGGATCGACGAGTACGAGAGCATGAGCAGCAACACCGACGAGGGGTGGTTCACCTGGGCCCAGGGGTACGTCGGCGCCGGCGTCACCGGCGTCACCGTGCACACCCCGGAGGGGCTCCGGATCGAGGCCACCGTGTCGGGCGACCGGTTCGCCGCGTGGTGGCCCGGCGACGGCACGTCGTGGTCCTACACCCTCCACCTCGCCGACGGCAGCACCCATCGCGCCGAATGAGCGGAGCCCGGGTCACACCTCCACGATGGGCAGCCGCAGCGCCCCCACCGCCGCTGCCGGTACGACGGGCCGGCGCGGCGCGACCGGAGCCAGCACCTCGTAGCCCGCACCCAGCGCGGGCCGGGGGTCGGTCTCGCCCTTGTTGGGCCAGAACGCCATCGCCCGCTCGGCCTGGGCGGTGATCGTGAGCGAGGGGTTGACGCCGAGGTTCGCGGAGATCGCGGAGCCGTCGACGACGTGGAGGCCGTCGTAGCCGTAGAGCCGCTGGTAGGGGTCGACGACGCCGGTGGCGGGGCTGTCGCCGATGGCGCAGCCGCCGATGAAGTGGGCGGTGGCGGGCCGGCCGAAGGGCTCGCCGAGGTTGCCGCCGTAGAAGCCCTCCGCCTCGTCGGTGCCCATGACCCGCGCCATCCGCTTCACCACGTCGTGCCCGACGGGCAGCCAGGTCGGGTTGGGCTCGCCCTGCCCCTGGCGGGAGGAGAGCCGCCACCCGAAGGGCGTGCGACGCGGGAAGGTCGTGATCGAGTTGTCGACGGCCTGCATGACGAGGGCGATCACGATCCGCTCCGACCAGTGCTTGACGTCGTAGAAGGTGGCGAGCTGGGGCGCCTTGACGACGAGCTCGCGCGCCCAGCGGCGCAGCACGCCGGGGCCGCCGTCGACGAGGACGGTCTGCATCAGCGACATCGCGTTGCTGCCCTTGCCGTAGCGCACCGGCTCGACGTGGGTGACCGCGTCGGGGTGGAAGGAGGAGGTGATGGCGACCCCGCGGCTGTAGTCGGTGCCGGCGCCGCGCGGCGAGATCGCGCCGAGGATCGCCTCCGAGTTGGTGCGGGTGAGGTGGCCGAGGCGGTCGGAGATCGCGGGCAGGTCGCCGGTGGCCTTGAGCCGGTGCAGCAGCTTCTGGGTGCCGAGGGAGGCGGCGGAGAAGATGACGTGGTCGGCGGTGAAGCTCGTGACCGCCGTACGGCGCGACAGCTTCGCCTTCGTCCAGCGGGCGTCCACCCGGTAGCCGCCGCCCGGCCGCGGCCGGACCCGCGTGACGGTCGTGAGCGGGTGCACCGTGGCGCCACCGGCCTCGGCGAGGTGGAGGTAGTTCTTCACCAGGGTGTTCTTGGCGTTGTGGCGGCAGCCGGTCATGCACTCCCCGCAGTCGGTGCAGGTACGACGATCCGGGCCCGCGCCGCCGAAGTACGGGTCCGCGACCGGGGTGCCCGGCTCCTCGCCGGGTCCGCCGAAGAACACCCCGACGGGCGTCGGGTGGAAGGTCTCCTCGACGCCGAGCTCCGCGGCGACCTCGCGCATCACCTCGTCGGCGGGCGTGCGACGCGGGTAGAGCCCGACGCCGAGCATCCGCTTCGCCTGGTCGTAGTAGGGCGCGAACTCGGCGCGCCAGTCGGTGATGTGCGCCCAGGACGGGTCCTCGTAGAACGGCGCCAGCGGCTCGTAGAGGGTGTTGGCGTAGACCAGCGACCCGCCGCCCACACCCGCGCCCGCGAAGATCAGGCAGTCCTTGACCATGTCGATGCGCTGGATGCCGTAGCACCCGGCCGCCGGCGCGAACAGGTAGCGCCGCAGGTCCCAGGAGGTCGCGGCGAAGTCCGCGTCGGAGAACCGCGCCCCGGCCTCCAGCACGCCGACCGTGTAGCCCTTCTCGGTCAGGCGCAGCGCGCTGACCGAGCCACCGAAGCCCGAGCCGATGACCAGGACGTCGTAGTGGCGGGTCATCCCACGACGCCCCGCGCCCGGAGGTCGGCGACGGCCGCGGCGTCGAGGCCGAGGGAGGCCAGCAGGGCGTCGGTGTCGGCGCCGAGCTTGTCGGGCGCCGGCCCGGGGACGTCGGCAGGGGTGCGGCTGAAGCGCGGTGCGGGAGCCGGCTGGATCCGCCCGTCGACCTCGACGAAGGTGCGGCGCGCGACGTGGTGCGGGTGTGCGGCGGCCTCCCAGGGAGACAGCACCGGGGTCACGCAGGCGTCGACGTCGGCGAAGACCTCCGTCCACTCCGCGCGGGTCCGGGTGGCGAAGCGCTCGGCGAAGGCGGCGCGCAGCTCCTCGGCCCGGTCGGTGTCGAAGGGGTGCGGCAGGTCGGCGTCGGCGAGACCGAGGCGGTCCAGCAGCAGCGCGTAGAACTGCGGCTCGACGGCCCCCACGGCGACGTACCGGTCGTCGGCGCAGGCGTAGGTGTCGTAGAACGCCGCGCCGCCGTCGAAGAAGTTGGTGCCCCGCTCGTGGGTCCACAGCCCGGCGCTCTCCATGCCGTGCAGGAAGGTGGTGAGCAGGGCCGAGCCGTCGACCATCGACACGTCCACGACCTGCCCCTGGTGCGACCAGTGCCGCTCCTGCAGGGCGGCGAGCACCCCGATGACGAGCAGGAAGCCGCCGCCGGCGAAGTCGGCCACCGTGTTGAGCGGGGCGTAGGGCCGCTCGCCGGCACGGCCGACCGGCTCCAGCGCCCCCGACAGCGCGATGTAGTTGATGTCGTGGCCGGCGGCGGCGGCCAACGGCCCGTCCTGGCCGTAGCCGGTGAGCCGGGCGTAGACCAGCTTCGGGTTGCGGTGCAGGCACTCCTCGGGGCCGACACCGAGGCGCTCCATCACGCCCGGCCGGAAGCCCTCGACGAGGACGTCGGCGTCCTCGACGAGCGCGAGCAGCAGCTCGACCCCCTCGGGCGACTTGAGGTCCAGGGCGATGGAGCGCTGGCCGCGGTCGAGGTAGCCGGACGGTACGGCGAGCGCGTCACCCCCGCCCGAGCGCTCCACCCGGATCACCTCGGCACCGAGGTCGGCCAGCACCATGCAGCCGAACGGTGCGGGTGCCAGGCTGGCCACCTGGACGACCTTGAGGCCTTCGAGCGGACCCGGCATCAGAGGCCCTTCGGCTCCGCGTCGCGGGGAAGCCCCAGCATCCGCTCGCCGATCACGTTGAGCTGGACCTCGGTCGTGCCGCCGTAGATCGTGGTGGCGCGACCGGCGACGAGCTGCTCGATGGCGTGGTCGCTGCGCTCGCCCGGGACGGCGACGGTGCCGGCGATGCCGAGCTCGGCGACGACGTACTCCGCGATGCTCTGGCTGATGCCCATCGCGAGCAGCTTGCCCGCGCTGGACGTCGTGGAGACGTCGGCCCCGGCGAGCTGCTTGAGGACGACGCGGGCGCCGATGACGTCGATCGCCTGGCTCTCGGCGACCAGCTCACCGAGGCGGAAGCGCGCGACCTGGCTCAGCTCGCGGCCACGGGCGAAGCGCAGCAGGTCGCTGTCGTTGGCGTAGGCCTCCATCTTCTGGCTCAGCGCGACCCGCTCGCCCGCGAGCGTCGTCCGGGCCACCTCCCAGCCGTGGTCGACCTCGCCGACCACGTGCTCGTCGGGGATGAAGACGTCGTCGAGGAAGACCTCGTTGAACAGCGCCGAGCCGGTCATCTCCCGCAGCGGGCGCACGGTGACGCCGGGCGTGGCCATGTCGAGCACGAAGTAGGTGATGCCCTGGTGCTTCGGTGCGGTCGGGTCGGTGCGGGCGATGAGCATCGCCCACTCGGCGAACTGCGCGACCGTCGTCCAGATCTTCTGGCCGTTGACCTTCCAGCCGCCGTCGACCTTGGTGGCCCTGGTCTGGATGGAGGCCAGGTCGGAGCCGGCGCCCGGCTCGCTGAACAGCTGGCACCACACGACCTCGCCGCGCAGGGTGGGCACGACGAGGTCCTGCTTCTGCTGCTCGGTGCCGTGCGGCACGATCGCGCCGACCGCCCAGGTGCCCATCAGCAGCTGGGGGAGCGCGATGCCGGCGGCCTTGAGCTCCTGGACGATGACGATCTGCTCGAGCGGCCCGGCGCCGCGGCCGTACGGCGGCGGCAGGTGCGGCTGCACCCAGCCACCGTCGCCCAGGGCGACCAGCTGCTCGTCCTCGTCGGTGATGGCCGCGATCTGGTCGAGCGCGGCGCGGATGCCGGGCCGGATTTCCTCGGCCTCGGGCGGCAGCTCGATCTCCTGGGCGCGGGACGCGCCGGCCAGCGAGAGGTCGGCGAGGCGCAGCGCCCGCTCCTCGCGTCCGCCGAGCACGCCGCGGATCGCCAGCGCACGGCGGTAGTAGAGGTGCGCGTCGTGCTCCCAGGTGAAGCCGATGCCGCCGTGGACCTGGATGCAGTCCTGGGTGACCCGGACCGCCAGGTCGGGCACGACGACGGCGGCGACGGCCGCGGCGAAGTCGGCGGACTCCTCGCCCTTGTCGAGCGCGGCCGCGGCGTCCCACACGGCGGCGCGCGCCTGCTCCAGCGCGATGCCCATCCGGGCGCACGTGTGCTTCACGGCCTGGAACTGCCCGATCGGCCGGCCGAACTGGACCCGGATCTTGGCGTACTCCGCGGCGGTCACGACCGCGCGCGACATCACGCCGGTCGCCTCCGCACCCAGCACCACGGCGGCGATCGAGCGCGCCCGCTCGGCGGTCAGCGCGCCGAGGAGGTGGTCGGCGTCGACGAGGAGGTTCTCGGCCGTGACCCGCGCCGAGCGTCGTACGACGTCGATGCCGTCCTGCGGCTCGACCGTGACCTGGTCGGCGGTGACCACGATCCACTGCGTGCTCCCGGCCCGCTCGACCGGCAGCACGAGCACGTCGGCGAGCTCGCCGCCGAGGACGCCCTGCCAGGTGCCGGACACCGTCAGCCCGTCGTCGCCCTCGGCAGCCGGAAGGACGCCCGAGGACTCCAGCGCGGCGGCGGCTGTGGTCGTCCCGTCGACGAGGCGGGGGAGCAGCTCGACGGCGGGCTTGCCGCCGTCGGCCCGGACCAGCGCGGAGGCCAGCACGGTCGGCACGAACGGTCCGGGCGCGGCGTGACGGCCCAGCGCCTCCAGCGCCACCGCGAGGGTGAGCAGGCCGCCGCCGGCGCCGCCGTGCTCCTCCTCGACGTGCAGGGCGAGCAGGTCGTAGTCGACCAGCGACTGCCAGAACGCCGGCAGCTTGTCGGTGGTGGGGGAGTCGATGTCCTTGCGGACGACCTCGGGGGTGATGACGCGCTCGGCCAGGTCGGCGACCGCGTCCGCGAGGTCCTGGTGGTCGCCGCTCAGGCCGAGGCCGAGCTCGTAGTTCTGGCGTGCCATGGGTGTGCTCCTGGGTGGGTGGGGTCGGGTGGCTCAGCGCTCGGCGAGGAGACCGCGGGCGACATGGGTCACCTGGATCTCGTTGCTGCCGGCGTAGATCATCAGCGACTTGGCGTCGCGGGCGAGCTGCTCGACGCGGTACTCGGTCATGTAGCCGTTGCCGCCGAAGAGCTGCACCGCCTCCATGGCGACGTCGGTGGCCGCCTGGGTGGAGTAGAGCTTCATCGCCGAGGCCTCGGCGAGGGTCGGGATGCGCCCGGCCCGGATCTGGCTCAGCGCGCTGAAGACCATGTTCTGCACGTTGAGGCGGGCGACCTCCATCGTCGCCAGCTTGAGCTGGATCAGCTGGTAGTCGCCGATCGGCTTGCCCCACAGCTCACGCGTGCGGGCGTAGTCGATGCACAGCCGGTGGCACTCGTTGATGATGCCGAGCGACAGCACCGCGCAGCCGACGCGCTCGACGACGAAGTTGGCCCGGGCGCTCTCCCGGCCGTCGTTGGCCCGGTCGCTGCGGTCGAGGGCCTTCTCGCCACCGAGCAGGCGGTCCATGCCGAGGCGGACGTTGTCGAAGAAGAGCTCGCCGGTCGGCGAGGACATGATGCCCATCTTCTTGAACGGCTTGCTCTGCGTGAGCCCCTCCATGCCCTTGTCGAGCACGAAGGTGAGCACCTGCCGGTCCCGCAGCGGGGTGCCGTCGCCCTCGTCGAGCTTGGCGTAGACGACGATCACGTCGGCGTACGGGCCACACGTGGTGAAGGTCTTGTGCCCGTTGAGGACGAACTCGTCGCCGTCGCGGCGCACGGTCGTGCGCATCCCGCCGAAGGCGTCGGAGCCGGACTCGGGCTCCGTGATCGCCCATGCGGCGATGTGCTCGGCGGTGACGATCCTGCGCAGCCAGCGCTCCTTCTGCTCCAGCGTGCCCTTGGCCGCGATGGTGCCGGCGCCCAGGCCGATGGAGACGCCCATCGACACCACCGCGCCGAGGCTCACCCCGGCGAGCTCGCTGAGCAGCACCGCGCCCATCGAGTCCGCGCCCTCCATGCCCGCGAGCGGGCTCGCCGCCGCGTCCTTGCGCTCGGCGCGCGCCGCCCGCTCCTCCGGGGTGCGGGCGGCTCGCTTGCGCTCGGCGGCGAGCAGCTTGTCGACGGCCTCACCGGCCATCGCGTCCAGGCCGAAGTCGGCGAACAGCTTGCGCGCCATGTCGAACGGCGGCAGCGCTCCCGTCTCCAGCTCGTCCTGGATCGGGCGGACGTTCTTCTCGATCCACTCGCGGACGCTCTCGCGCACCGCGAGGTCCATGTCGGACCACTCGTGCATGGCGGCGCTCAGCCGAGCCGGTTCGCCAGGTCGGCGATGTCCCAGGGGCCGTCGGACTCGATGGCCGAGATGTCGTGCCAGCCGGCCAGCTCCTGGATGACGCCGCCCTGGACGGCGTACACCTTGCCGGTCAGCTTGCAGTCGGCCGCGGCGAGGCGGCCGATGAGCGGGGAGATGTTGGACGGGTGGAAGGCGTCGAACTCACCCTCGGGCACCTCGGCCGCGAAGATCGCGCCCATGCCGGGCGTGGCCAGGGTGAGCCGGGTGCGGGCGATGGGCGCGATCGCGTTGACGCGCACGCCGTACCGCTCCAGCTCGTCGGCCGCCACCAGCGTCAGCGCGGCGATGCCGGCCTTGGCGGCACCGTAGTTGGCCTGGCCGGCGTTGGGCATGAAGGTGCCCGAGGCGGAGGCGGTGTTGATCACCGAGGCGTTGACCTCCTCGCCGGCCTTGGTCTGCGCCTTCCAGTACGCCGCCGCGTGGTGCAGCGGCGCCGCGTGGCCCTTGAGGTGCACGCTGATGACCGCGTCCCACTGGTCCTCGGTCATGTTCGGGATGAACACGTCGCGCAGGATGCCGGCGTTGTTGACGAGGATGTCGAGGCCGCCGAGCTGCTCGACCGCCTGCTGGACCATCCGCTCCGCGCCGTCCCAGGTGGCGACGTTGTCGGTGTTGGCGACGGCGGTGCCGCCCGCATCCGCGATCTCGTTCACCACGTCCTGCGCCGGACCGGCGTCCGAGCCGGAGCCGTCGTTGGCGCCGCCCAGGTCGTTGACGAGCACCTTCGCGCCCTCCCGGGCGAGCAGGAGCGCGTGCTCGCGGCCGATGCCGCGGCCCGCTCCGGTGACGATGGCGACGCGTCCGTCGAGAGTTCCCATGGCAGGTGTGTTCCTTCGTGAGGTCTGAGTCGGGTCAGGAGAAGACGGCGAGGCCGTCGCGGATGACCAGGTCGTCGCCGACCGAGGTCTCGAAGCCGACGGCGCGGACGCCGTCGTCGGTGGCCGCGTCGGCCGGCAGGTCCCAGAAGCGGGTCGTGATGTCCTGGCCGGGCAGCACCGGCCGGGCGAAGCGCACGGCCAGGCGGCGCAGGCGGGACACGTCGCCGTCGGCGAACTGCTCGAGCGCGGCCCAGGACGTGAACGCCATGGTGCACAGGCCGTGGTTGATGATCCCCGGCAGGCCGGACATCCGGGCGATCTCGTCGTCGAGGTGGATCGGCATGGGGTCGCCGGAGGCGGGGGAGTAGCGGAAGGTCTGGTCGTCGTCGACGTGCTGGGTGACGGTGGCGACGGGCGCACCGGCCGTCACGGCCGCGTCGAGCGCGTGGCCCGGCGCCAGGTCGCCGACCGTGCCGCCCGCGTCCACGCCCCGGAAGAACGCGGTGATCCACTGCTCGTTGACCAGCTCGCCGTCGGCGTCGCGCGTCTCGGCGTACACGACGACGGTGGAGCCGGTGCTGAGCGAGGCGTAGCCCGTGGCCCGCGCCCGGCAGGTCAGCACGTCACCGGGCCGGATCGGGCGGTGGAAGTGGAAGTCCTGCTCGCCGTGGACCAGCTTCATCAGCAGGTCGACCGGAGCCACCTCCAACGCCGCCGGCGCCATGGAGAAGAAGGTCGGCACGACCGCGAACACCGGCGAGGCCAGCTCACCCTTCCGGTGCGCCTCGATCGGGTCGTTGGTCGCCGCGGCGTACTCCGCGATGCGCTCGGCGGTGACCTCGAAGACCTGGTCCTCTGTCCACTGCCCGAGGCCGGAGCCCTCGAAGGTCACCGCCGTCGCCATCAGGCAGCCACCTGCGCGGCGAACTTCTCCAGCGAGGCCTCGAGGTCGGCCTGCGCGTTCTTCGCGACGGCCTTGCCGATCGGGCCGACGATCATGGTGCCGTTGAAGTCGGCGTCCATGGTGATGTTCGAGCCGGACTCGGCGGGCGCGACGGAGAGCGCGAACTTCACCTTCACGCCGGCCATGCCGGTGCCCTCGATGGCGACGCTGTTCGGGGCGTCGACCTCGGTGACGGTCCACTCGATCTTGTTGGCCATGCCCATGACCGAGACGACCTCGGTGATCTGGGTGCCCTGGGTGACCTCGGTGGGGAGCTCGGACTTCCAGCCCTGGTGGATGGTGAGCCAGTTCTCCCAGCTCGCGAGGTCGGTGAGCCGGTCCCACGCGGTCTGCGGGTCGACGGGGAGGGCCTGGGTGACGGAGACGCTTGCCATGGTCGTGTTCTTCCTTCTGGGTTGGGTGTTGTCAGTTGGCTCGCCGGTAGGCGGTCACGACGACCGCCCCGCCGAGGCCGATGTTGTGCTGGAGGGCGACGCCGTCCTTGCCGGCGGCGGACTCCACCTGGCGGGCGTCGGCGGTGCCGCGCAGCTGCCAGGTGAGCTCGCTGCACTGCGCGAGGCCGGTGGCGCCGAGCGGGTGACCCTTGGAGATCAGGCCGCCGGACGGGTTGACGACCCAGCGGCCGCCGTACGTCGTGTCGTCGTTGTCGATGAGCTTGCCGGCCTCGCCCTCGCCGCACAGGCCGAGCGCCTCGTAGGTCAGGAGCTCGTTGGCGGAGAAGCAGTCGTGGAGCTCGATGACGTCGACGTCGTCGGGGCCGATGCCGGCCTGCTCGTAGACCTTCCGCGCGGCCGTGCGGGTCATCTCCTTGCCGACCAGCGACTGCGCCGACTTGTCGGTGAAGGTGTTCTCCATGTCGGTGACCATCGACTGGCCGATGATCTCGACCGCCTGGTCGCCGAGGCCGTGCTGGTCGACGAAGGCCTCGCTGGCGAGGATCACCGCGCCCGAACCGTCGGAGGTCGGCGAGCACTGCAGCTTGGTCAGCGGACCGTAGACCTGGCGGGAGGCGAGCACCTCCTCCAGCGTGTAGACGTCCTGGAACTGGGCGTAGGGGTTGTTGGCCGAGTGCCGGTGGTTCTTCACGCCGACCTTCGCGAACTGCTCGTCCGTCGTGCCGTAGCGCTCCTGGTGCTCCTTGCCGGCGGCACCGAACATGTACGGCGCGGGCGGCATCGCGAACTCCTGAAGCTCGGCCAGGGCGAGCAGGTGCTTCATCATCGGCTGCTCGCGGTCGTCGTAGGTCGAGCCGAGCGAGCCGGGCTGCATCTTCTCGAAGCCGAGCGCCAGCGTGCACTGTGCGAGGCCGCCGCGGATCGCCTGGGTGGCCAGGTAGAGCGCGGTGGAGCCGGTCGAGCAGTTGTTGTTGACGTTGACGACCGGGAGGCCGGTCATGCCGAGCTCGTAGACGGCGCGCTGGCCGGCCGTCGACTCGCCGTAGACGTAGCCGACGTAGGCCTGCTCGACCTCGCGGTAGTCGATCCCGGCGTCGGCCAGCGCCTTGGTGCCGGCCTCCTTCGCCATGTCGGGGTAGTCCCAGTCCCGGGCGCCGGGCTTCTCGAACTTCGTCATGCCGACGCCGACGACGTACACCTTGTTGCTCATCGAGCGAGTCCCTTTCCTGGACAGCGTGTCCGGGCAAAAGTAGATTGGACACCGTGTCCAGTCAAGGACTTCCACTAGAGTTCATCCCCGTGACCCAGGCAGCGACCCGCGACGTGAAGGCCGACGGCCGCGACGCGCGCTGGGACGAGCACCGCCAGAACCGCCACGAGCGGATCCTCACGACCGCGATCGCGATGATCGACGCGGGCAAGCGCGACGCCGGCGTCGCCGCCATCGCCGCCGAGGCCGGGGTGCCGCGCTCGGTCGTCTACCGGCTCTTCAAGGACCGCGAGGACCTCGACGAGCAGATCCGCCAGCGGATCGTCGACGGCATGGTCGCCGACCTCGCGCCCGCCCTGGTGGTGCGCGGCACGATCCGCGCGGCCGTGCGGCGCGCCGTGTCGACGTACGTCGAGTGGGTGCAGGAGCACGCCGAGCTGCACCGCTTCCTCGGCGCCGGCTCGGCCAACCACCCCGAGCACGGCTCGCCCGCGATGTTCGGCGGCAAGGCGGGATTCGTGCGGATGGCGACCGAGATCATCGAGTCGCTGCTGGTGCCGATGACCGCACCGCGCAAGGTGCCCAAGGGCCTGACCGCCGACCTCGCGACCGGGCTGGTCGGCATGACCGACAGCGTCGTCAACGGCTGGCTGGCCGCCGACCCGGCCACCCGCAGCAGCGCGGCGGGCCTGACCCGCTTCCTGTCCGAGGCGGCGTGCGGACAGATCGCCGGTGCGGCCGCGGTCGCCAAGCTCGAGGTCGACCTGGACCGTCCGCTGCCGGCCTGAGGCGTCGCCGAAGTCGGAGGGTGTGAGGAGCGACGCGGCGGTTATTGAGGATGCGGGTGGTCGCCTCGCCGGCTCGGCGGCGCAGCGACCGGAGAGGGCGTGCCGACCGGCGCCCCGCGGGCAACCGTGGGGAAGGCCGACACTCCCTCGCTCGGTCCCGCGACCGGCCCGTCCAGCAGTCCACCCGCGGGTCACCGCGTTCACCCATGGAGCTCCCCCATGCCCGAGTCCTCTCGCCGACCCCTCGCGCGCCTCGCCGTCCTGGGCGCCGCTCTCGCCGCGCTCCTCGCGGCCACCCCGAGTCATGCCGACCCCCGTCCGCACCCGCAACCCGCGCACCCGCAGCCCGCACACCCGCAGCACGGCACCCCCGGCACGCACCCCGGGCCGCCGGCCGGTGCGGGCAAGTCCGCCCAGGCTCCCGGCCACGCGGCGGGCGCGCCCGGCCGCGGTCCGGACGGTCGCTCGGAGCAGGAGCCCCCGCGACCGCCGGCCGGAGGCCCCGCCGCGCCGCCCGCGGACCTCCCGGACACCTCCTCCGCCGCCCCCGGGCGACGGGTGGTGATCTGCAAGTACGTCCGCAAGCCCGGCACCGCCGAGGTGGCGTCCCACGTCATCGTGGTCAACCAGAACGCCCTGATGGGCAAGGGCTTCGCCGGAACCTTCCCCTACCCGTTCTCCGACGGCCAGCTGCGCTCGGTGGCGATCCGCTACGCCGCGCCCGGCGAACAGGCGCGCGAGATCAGCGTGGGCGAGTGCGGCAGCGCTCCGTTGGCGGCGCCGCCGGCCGAGGACGATCCCTCGACCGGGGGCGAGACCACCGCGACCCTGCAGGTCGGTGGCGGCGTCGTCGAAGCCGACCCGGTGGCGGCGGGTGGTTCGGCCGAGCGGGCGCAGCCCGGGAAGCCGGGGGCGACGCTGCCGGCGACCGGCGCCTCGGCGTACCTGCTGCCGTTGGGCCTGCTCGGCGCGGTGACCGTCGCCGGCGGGGCAGGGCTGATGCTGCGTCGCCGCGCGACGCACTGACCCCCTCGGTCGCGACGACCTCCCTTCGAGGGGGTCGCCGCGACCGTGGCGGGCCTAGGGTGGTGGGCGTCACATCCCCCGAGCAGGAGGCTTCCCCGTGTTCGTGCCGTTCAGCGTCAATGACTTCCTCGACCGCGCCGTCCAGGTGTACGGCGAGCGCGTCGGCGTCGTGGACGAGCCCACCCAGCCGGCCGCGAGCCAGGGTGAGCTCACCTACGCCCAGGTCGGGGAGCTGGCGCGGCGCCAGGCCGCGAAGCTGGACGAGCTCGGCATCGGCGTGGGCGAGCGGGTCGCGATCGTCAGCCACAACAGCAGCCGGCTGCTGACCTCCTTCTTCGGCGTCAGCGGCTGGGGCCGGGTGCTGGTGCCGGTGAACTTCCGGCTGAGCCCGGACGAGGTGCAGTACATCGTCGACCACTCGGGCGCCCGCGTGCTCTACGTGGACCCCGAGCTCGAGGAGTCCTTGGCGGGCGTGCGCTGCGAGCAGCGGTTCGTGCTCGGCGACGACGACGCCCTCTACGCCCCGCCCGGCGCCGAGCCGGTGCCGTGGACCCCCGACGAGGGCGCCACCGCCACCATCAACTACACCTCCGGCACCACGGCGCGGCCCAAGGGCGTGCAGATCACCCACCGCAACATCTGGGTCAACGCCCTCACCTTCGGCCTGCACGCGCAGATCAGCGACCGCGACGTCTACCTGCACACGCTGCCGCAGTTCCACGCCAACGGCTGGGGGATGCCCTTCGCCATGACCGGGATCGGCGCGCGGCACGTCATCCTGCGCAAGGTCGACGGCGCCGAGATCCTGCGCCGGGTGCGCGACCACGGGGTCACCGTCATGTGCGCCGCGCCCGCCGTCGCGGCAGCGGTGCTGGAGGCGGCGCAGACCTGGAAGGGCGAGATCCCCGGACGCGACAAGGTGCGGATCATCATGGCCGGCGCGCCGCCGCCGACGAAGACCGTCATCCGGGTGCAGGAGGAGCTGGGCTGGGAGTTCATCCAGATCTACGGCCTCACCGAGACCTCGCCGCTGCTGACCTTCAACCGGACCCGCGCCGAGTGGGACGACCTGCCCGCCGAGGAGCGCGCGGCCCGGCTCACCCGTGCGGGTGCGCCGGCGCTCGGCGTACGGCTCAGGATCGACGAGTCGGAGGAGGGGGCCGGTGAGGTGCTGGCCCGCTCGAACGTCGTGCTCGAGGGCTACTGGGAGCAGCCCGAGGAGTCCGCCGCGGCGCTGGCCGGCGACTGGTTCCACACCGGTGACGGGGGCTCCCTCGGCGAGGACGGCTACCTGACGATCGCCGACCGGAAGAAGGACGTCATCATCACCGGCGGTGAGAACGTCACCTCGATCGAGGTCGAGGACACCCTGTTCTCCCACCCCGCCGTCGCCGAGGTCGCCGTCATCGGCGTGCCGAGCGAGAAGTGGGGCGAGACGATCAAGGCGCTCGTGGTGCTCACCGGCGACGCGCAGGCCGGTCCGGAGATGGAGGCGGAGCTGATCCGCTGGTGCAAGGACCGGCTCGCGGGCTACAAGTCGCCGACCTCGGTGGAGTTCCGCGACGAGCTCGCCCGCACGGCGACCGGGAAGCTGCAGAAGTTCAAGCTGCGGGCGCCCTACTGGGAGGGCTTCGCCCGCCAGGTGAACTGACGCCCGCCCCGGTTATCCACAGCGAAACGCTCCGCGGTGGTCAGCAGCCCGCCGGGATGGCACCATCGGCTCCACGACCCGCACACCGGCGAAGGGAGGTGGACCCGATGAACGAACCGCTGCTCTGGACGGCGCTCGTGTCCTTCAGCGCGCTCATCATCACCACCTTCGGCCTGGGCATGGGCCTGCTCTCCTCCTCGGTGAAGGCACAGCTCGAGGGCATCGGGACGAAGTTCGAAGGGATCGAGGCTCGGTTCGAAGGGATCGAGGCTCGGTTCCAAGGGATCGACGCGCGGTTCGACGCGGTCGACGCGCGGTTCGACGCGTTGGAGCAGCGGATGGACGTCCGGATCGAGGGTGTGCACGCCCGGATCGACGGGCTGACCGTGAGGATCGACAGTCTCGAGCAGCGGCTGGACGCGCGGATCGACGGGCTCGAACAGCGGCTGGAGGCGAGGATCGACGGGGGCGAGCAGCGCGTCGACGCGAAGATCGACCACCTCGCCGAGGTGGTCGGCATCCGCCTCGACGCGGTCGATCACCGCCTCGGTGTCGTCGAGGACGACCTGAGGATCGTCAAGGCCCATCTGCTCCGTCATCCGGCCGCCTGACCCACCAGGTGAACTCCGTGGCCGGCACCAGCGTGGCGTCCCAGCCGGCGGCCTGCCACGCGGCGACGGTGTCGCGGGCCCACGGCCCCGCGCCCTCGACGACGTCGACGGCGGTCTCGACCGGGGCGGGAGCGGGGGTGTCGAGAGGCTGACCGCTGACCGGGTCGAGCAGGTCGGGTGCGCCGTCGACGCAGGTCACCCGCTTCAGCCCGATGCCGAGACGTCGCTGGTGGCGGGCGAGGCTGAGCGCGGCGATGCCGGCGTCGGCGTACCCCACGACGGAGAGGGCGTCGGGCGGGTGGACGGAGGACTCGCGGGCGTAGCGCACCGAGCGGAGCAGGTCGCGCCCGTCCTCCCACACCGGTACGACGACACGCACCCCGCCCCGCGTCGCGATCCGGCTGGCCAGCGCCGCGACGGCGTCGGGCTCGGTCCGCACGAGCGGGTGCCAGAGCAGGAGGGTGTCGGCGTTGGGGTGTCCGTGCACCGAGACCTGGAGACCACTCGCCTGCGCCTGCATGGGACCACCGTAGGCTGAGCACCCACAGGTCCGTGGCACAGGAACCCGGTGTGAGACCGGGGCGGTTCCGCCACTGTGAGCTCGGCCGGAGGTTCGGCCGGGGAAGCCAGACACTGGTCACGGACGCACCGCCGATGAGGGGCGCGAACCCCGAGGAGGAACCCGTGCGCATCGCACTCCTGTCCACGTCCGACACCGACCTGCTCTCCGCGCGGTCCAGCGGCGCCGACTACACCTGGGCGAACCCGGGCCGCCCGGGACACACCGAGATGGCCGAGGCGATCGAGGCGGCCGACCTGGTGGTGGCGCGGATCCTCGGCGGTCCGCAGGACCTGTGCGGCGGGTTCGAGCGGATCCGGGCCACCGGGATGCCGATGGTGGTGCTCGGCGGCGAGCAGACGCCGAACGCCGAGCTGATGGAGCTGTCCACGGTCCCGGTGGGCATCGCCGCGGAGGCGCACCGCTACCTCGCCGAGGGCGGCCCGCGCAACCTCGCCCAGCTGCACGCCTTCCTGTCCGACACCGTCCTGCTCACCGGGGAGGGCTTCGAGGCGCCCGAGGTGATCCCGGCCTGGGGTCTGGTCGAGCGGCCGACCGCGCCCTCCGGCGCGGACCGGGCGCGGGTGGGCGTGCTCTTCTACCGCGCCCACCACGCGAGCGGGAACACCGCCTTCGCCCACGCCCTGTGCGACGCGATCGACGCAACGGGGGAGGCGGTGGGCGTCCCGATCTTCGCGGGCTCGCTGCGCTCGGCGCCTGACGAGCTGTTCGACGCCCTCGGCACGCTCGACTCCCTCGTGGTGACCGTGCTCGCGGCGGGCGGCAGCACCCCGGCGGCGGTCAGCGCGGGCGGTGAGGACGAGACCTGGGACGTGGAGCGGATCGCTGCCCTCGACATCCCGGTGCTGCAGGGCCTGTGCCTGACCAGCAGCCGGGAGGAGTGGCTGGCCTCCGACGACGGCGTGACGCCGCTGGACTACGCCAACCAGGTCGCGATCCCCGAGTTCGACGGGCGGATCAGCACCGCGCCGTTCTCCTTCAAGGAGCTGGACCCGGCCGGCCTCCCGTCGTACGTCGCCGACCCGGAGCGCTGCGCCCGGGTGGCCGGCCTGGCGGTGAACTACGCCCGCCTGCGCCGCGTCGCGAACGCCGACAAGCGGATCGCCCTGATGCTGAGCGCCTACCCGACCAAGCACTCCCGGATCGGCAACGCGGTCGGTCTCGACACGCCGGTGTCCGCCGTCCGGCTGCTGCGCCGCCTGCGCGACGCGGGCTACGACGTGGGCGACGGCTTCGGCGTGCTCGACCTCGAGGACGACACCGTCGCCGGCGACACCCTGATCCACGCGCTCATCGAGGCCGGCGGCCAGGACGAGGAGTGGCTGACCTCGGTGCAGCTGACCGACGCGCACGTGCGGGTGACCAAGGCGCAGTACGACGCGTGGACCGCCGACCTGCCCGCCGACCTCCGCGACGGCATGGTCGAGGCGTGGGGGGAGTCGCCCGGCAGCCTCTTCGTCAACGACAGCGGCGAGATCGTGCTCGCCACGCTCCGGGCCGGCAACGTGGTGCTGATGATCCAGCCGCCGCGGGGCTTCGGGGAGAACCCGGTCGCGATCTACCACGACCCGGACCTGGCACCGTCGCACCACTACCTGGCGGCGTACCGCTGGGTCGAGGGCGCGGTCGAGGAGGGCGGCTTCGGCGCGCACGCCGTGGTCCACCTCGGCAAGCACGGCTCGATGGAGTGGCTGCCGGGCAAGAACGCCGCGCTGTCGGCCTCGTGCGGCACCGACGCCGCGATCGGCAGCCTGCCGCTGATCTACCCCTTCCTCGTCAACGACCCGGGTGAGGGTGCGCAGGCGAAGCGGCGCGCGCACGCGACGATCGTCGACCACCTGGTGCCGCCCATGGCGCGCGCGGAGTCGTACGGCGACATCGCCCGCCTCGAGGGCCTGCTCGAGGAGTACGACAAGATCTCCGCGATGGACCCGAGCAAGCTCGCGGCCATCCGCGGTGAGATCTGGCAGCTCATGCACGCCGCGGAGCTGCACCGCGACCTGGGCCTCGACGAGAAGCCGGAGGACGACGACTTCGACGACTTCCTGCTGCACGTCGACGGCTGGCTGTGCGAGATCAAGGACGTCCAGATCCGCGACGGCCTGCACGTGCTGGGCCAGGCACCCGAGGCGGAGGCGCGGGTCAACCTCGTGCTGGCGATCCTGCGCGCCGCCCAGGTCTGGGGCGGGCAGTCGCACGCCGTGCCCGGGCTGCGCGCCGCGCTGGGGCTCGCCCCCGACGCACCGACCCCGGAGGTGGACCGGGTCGAGGCGCAGGCCCGCGAGCTCGTCGAGGCGATGGAGAAGGCGTCCTGGGACCCGGCCCGGGTCGCGGACCTGCATCCCGACGCCGACGTGCGCCGGGTGCTCGCCTTCGCCGCGACCGAGGTGGTCCCGCGGCTGGCCCGCACGACCGACGAGCTCGACCACACCCTGCACGCCCTGGCCGGTGGCTTCGTGCCGTCCGGGCCGTCCGGCTCGCCGCTGCGCGGGCTGGTCAACGTGCTGCCGACCGGGCGCAACTTCTACACGGTCGACCCGCGGGCCGTCCCCTCCCGACTGGCCTGGGAGACCGGGCAGGCGATGGCGGACTCGCTCGTCCAGCGCTACGTCGAGGAGGAGGGCACCTACCCCACCTCGGTGGGCCTCTCGGTGTGGGGGACCTCCGCGATGCGCACCTCCGGCGACGACCTCGCCGAGGTGCTCGCGCTGCTCGGCGTACGACCGGAGTGGGACGAGGCGTCCAAGCGGGTCCACCGGTTGACGGTCGTCCCGCTGGCGGAGCTCGGCCGGCCGCGGATCGACGTGACCGTGCGGATCTCGGGCTTCTTCCGCGACGCCTTCCCGCACGTGGTCGCGATGCTCGACGACGCGGTGCGCATGGTGGCCGAGCTCGACGAGCCGGCCGACCAGAACTACGTGCGTGCCCACGCCCAGGCGGACGTCGCCGAGCACGGTGACGAGCGGCGCGCGACCACCCGGATCTTCGGCTCCAAGCCGGGTTCCTACGGCGCCGGCATCCTGCAGGCCGTCGAGTCCGGCACCTGGCGCGACGACGCCGACCTCGCCGAGGTGTACACCGCCTGGGGCGGCTTCGCCTACGGGCGCGACCTCGACGGCGTACCGGCGTCGGACGACATGCGCGCCAACTACCGCCGGATCAAGGTCGCCGCGAAGAACATCGACACCCGCGAGCACGACATCGCCGACAGCGACGACTACTTCCAGTACCACGGCGGGATGGTCGCCACCGTCCGCGCCCTGACCGGCGCCGACCCCAAGGCGTACGTCGGCGACTCGACCACCCCCGACGCGGTGCGCACCCGCACCCTGCAGGAGGAGACCAACCGGGTGTTCCGCGCCCGGGTGGTCAACCCGCGCTGGATCGGTGCGATGCAGCGGCACGGCTACAAGGGCGCCTTCGAGCTGGCCGCGACCGTCGACTACCTGTTCGGCTTCGATGCCACCGCGGGGGTGGTGCACGACTGGATGTACGAGTCGCTGGCGAAGTCGTACATCCTCGACGAGACCAACCAGGCGTTCCTGCGCAGGTCGAACCCCTGGGCGCTGCGCAGCATCGTCGAGCGGTTGCACGAGGCCAAGGACCGCGGCCTGTGGGAGTCGCCCGACCCCGAGGTGCTCGCGGCCCTGCAGGCGGCGTACCTGGAGGTCGAGGGCGACCTCGAGGACTCCGCCGGTGCCTGAGGTCCGCGTCCTCGGCTTCGGCATGGGGCCGCAGCACGTCACCCCCGAGGTGGCGGAGGCGCTGGCCGGCTGCGACTACGCCCTGGCCGTGCAGAAGGGCGACGACGACCCGCTGCTGGCCGTGCGGCGGGCGGTCGCCGACGCGCACGGGGTCGAGCTGGTCGTCGTACGGGACCCGGAGCGCGATCGCTCACCCGGCCTGGACCGCGCGGGCTACGAGGGCGCCGTCGCCGACTGGTACGACGCGCGGCTGGCGGCCTACCGCGCGGTGATCGACGCGCGGGGCGGGGTGTGCGCCTTCCTGGTGTGGGGCGACCCGGCGTTGTACGACGGCACCATCCGCATCGTCCGGGAGCTGGGCGTCGACTTCGAGGTGCTGCCGGGGATCAGTGCCCCGCAGGTGCTCGCCGCCCGCCACCGGATCGTGCTGCACGAGGTCGGGCAGCCGGTCCACGTGACGACCGCGCGCCGGCTGCGGGCCGACGTCGACGCCGGGCAGCGCAACGTCGTGGTGATGCTGACCGCGGGCGTCGACCTCGACGGCTTCGCGGACTGGACGATCTGGTGGGGCGCGAACCTCGGCGGCACGGGGGAGCGACTGGTCTCCGGGCGGGTCGGCGACGTGCGCGCCGCGATCGAGGCGGCCCGGGAGGCCGCCAAGGCCGAGGCCGGCTGGGTGATGGACCTGTTCCTGCTGCGCGCGCCGGTCGAGGGAGCCTCCGATGGCACTGCCTGAGCGCGACGTGCTGCTGTGCCGCGACTGCTGCTGCGGCACCACCAAGAAGCACCCCGACGTCGACCACCGCACCCAGCGCGACGAGATCGAGGCGCTCGACGACCCGGCCGGGCGGCGCGGGCCGCGGGTGCGGGTCCGGGTGGTCGACTGCCTCGACGAGTGCGACCGCTCCAACGTCGTACTCGTCCGGGACTTCACGTGGAACCCCGGCGGGCGGCGGCCGAAGGACTTCTGGCTCGGGGGAGTGCTGTCCGAGGAGTCGACCGATGCGGTCGTGGACTGGGTGCGCGAGGGCGGCCCGGTGCCGGCGTCGCTGCAGCGCCACCTGTTCCGGGGGAAGCGCGGATGAGCCACAGGAGCCCCAGGAGTCACAGCACCCGGGGAGAACTGTCGCTTCTCGGGCGTTGCAACCCCCGGGAAGCGCAGGAATCCCCGGTGAACCGGGTATTCCTGCAGCGCCCGGGAGGGCGGCGCGGTGCCGGCGTCGCTGCAGCGCCACCTGTTCCGGGGGAAGCGCGGACGAGCCACAGGAGCCTCAGGAGTCACAGCACCCGGGGAGAACTGTCGCTTCTCGGGCGTTGCAACCCCCGGGAAGCGCAGGAATCCCCGGTGAACCGGGTATTCCTGCATCGCCCGGGAGGCCCCCGATGAGCGGCGGGGCCCTCCTCGTCGCCGGGATGACCTCGGACGCGGGCAAGAGCGTGGTGACGACGGGGCTGTGCCGGGCGTTCGCGCGGCGGGGGATCCGGGTGGCGCCGTACAAGGCGCAGAACATGTCGAACAACTCGATGGTCGTGCGTGGCCCGGACGGCGAGCCGGGGGAGATCGGCCGTGCCCAGTGGGTGCAGGCGCTGGCGGCCGGGGTCGAGCCCGAGGTGGCGATGAACCCGGTGCTGCTCAAGCCCGGCAGCGACCGGCGCAGCCATGTGGTGCGGATGGGCCGGCCCGACGGCGAGGTCTCGGCGCGCGACTGGAACGACGGGCGGGCGCGTCTCGCCGAGACCGCCTTCGCGGCCTTCGACGACCTGCGGGGTCGCTTCGAGCTGGTGGTGGCGGAGGGCGCGGGGAGCCCGGCGGAGATCAACCTGCGCGCGAGCGACTACGTCAACATGGGCCTGGCCCGGCACGGCGACGTGCCCACGGTCGTGGTCGGCGACATCGACCGCGGCGGGTGGTTCGCCGCGGCGTACGGCACGCTGATGCTGCTCGACGAGGCGGACCGGGCCCTGGTCAAGGGGTACGTCGTCAACAAGTTCCGCGGCGACGTCGACCTCCTCCGCCCAGGGCTCGCCGACCTGCAGGCGCGCACGGGGCGGCCGACCTTCGGCGTGCTGCCTTGGCACCCGGGGCTGTGGCTGGACTCCGAGGACGCCTTGGACCTCGAGGGCCGCCGGGCGCCGACGGGCCGGGACGCGCGGACGGTGGCGGTGGTCCGGCTGCCGCGGATCAGCAACTTCACCGACGTCGACGCGCTGGGCCTGGAGCCGGGCCTGGACGTGCGGTTCGTGTCGGACCCGGCGCGCTTGGCGGACGCGGACCTGGTGGTGCTGCCGGGGACCCGGGCCACCCTCGCCGACCTGGCGTGGCTGCGCGAGCGCGGCCTCGACGCCGCGATCCAGCGGCACGCCGCGGCCGGCCGGCCGGTGCTGGGGATCTGCGGCGGCTGCCAGATGCTCGGCGAGCGGATCGAGGACCCCGACGGCGTCGAGGGCGCGCCGGGTGCGTCGGCGCCCGGGCTCGGCCTGCTGGGGCTGACCACCCGGTTCACCGCGGAGAAGCGGCTCACCCTGGTCGAGCCGGCGGGCTACGAGATCCACCACGGCCGGGTCACCGGGCCGACCACGCAGGGGCCGGTCACCGGGACGATGGTGCACGGGAGCCTGGAGGACGACGCGACCCGCGCCGCCTTCCTGAGCACCGCGCTCGGGGTGACCTCCGCGGCGTCGTTCCCGGCGGCGCGGGCCGCCCGGCTCGACCTGCTCGGCGACCTGGTCGAGGAGCACCTGGACGTGGACGCGCTCCTGGAGCTGGCCCGATGAGGGTGCTGCTGCTCGGCGGCACCGGCGAGGCCAGGGCGCTGGCGGCCCGCCTGGTCGAGGACGGCGTCCCGGTCGTCTCCTCGCTCGCGGGCCGGGTGGCCCGGCCGCGGCTGCCGGTCGGCGAGGTCCGGATCGGTGGGTTCGGGGGAGTCGAGGGACTCCGCCGCGCGCTGGCGGACTTCGACGTGGTGGTCGACGCGACCCACCCCTTCGCCCAGGGGATCAGCCGCAACGCCGCCGCGGCGTGCGCCGCCGAGGACGTGCCGCTGTTGCGGCTGCAGCGGCCCGGGTGGGCGGACCGGGCGACCGCGTCGTGGATCTGGGTCGACACCCACGAGCAGGCGGCGACGGTGGCGGGGGAGCTCGGCAACCGGCCCTTCCTGACGGTGGGACGCCAGGAGCTGGCCCGCTTCGTGCCGGCGCTCGTCGACCACGAGGTGCTCGCCCGGGTCGTCGACCCGCCCGAGACCGCCGTGCCGGCGGGGTGGGAGCTGCTCACCTCCCGCGGGCCCTACACGCTGGAGGGCGAGCGGGCGCTGCTCGCCGACCGCGACGTCCTGGTCACCAAGGACTCCGGCGGTGAGCACACCTGGCCGAAGATGGCGGCGGCCGCCGACCGAGGCATCCCGGTGGTGCTGGTACGACGTCCGGCGCCGCCGCCGGGCGTGGGCACCGTCGCCGACGTGGACGCGGTGCTCGCCTGGCTGGAGGAGCGCTAGGCCTCCGACGGCGTCGCCTCGTGGCCGGGCAGTCCGTCCGTGCGTCGGTCCTCCTTCATCTCCGCCTCGTACAGGTGCCGCTTGCCGGCGACGAGCTGGTCGCGGGCGAACCGGTCGAGCTCCTTGAACGTGGCGTAGTAGCCGTCGTCGTACTCCTCGACCACCTGGAAGGTCCAGCGGCCCTGGAGGACGTTGCGCCCGACCAGCTCGCGCTCGATCCGGTCGGCGATCTCGGTGTGCCCGGCCTCGCGCAGCTGGTCCACGCCCTCGCCCAGGGTGAGGTCGGCGGTGCCGCTGAGACGGTGGAAGGTGTAGAGGTGGCCCCGGGCCACCTCCACCGCCTCGAGTGCCTCGGAGATCTTGCCCAGCGCCTCGACCGTCAGGTCGTCGACGCCGTCGGGCCGGGTGTGCTCCTCATCGATCGTCATGGCCCGATGATGCCCACGACCGACGAGGAGCACACGGGTCACAGCGCGGCGCGCAGCCCGTCGGCGAGCGGGGTGGCCGGCCGGCCGAGGAGGCTCTCCAGGTCGGCGGGGTCGACCTGGAGCTCGCCACGGCCCAGGCCGAGGTCGGCGTCGGCGAGGACGGCGGCGTACTGCTCGGGCAGGCCGGCACCCTCGAGGACCTTCTGCAGCTCCGCGGCGGGGACGTCGGTGTAGCTCACCTGCTGCCCGGTCACCTCGCTGACGGTCGCGGCCAGCTCGGTCAGGGTGACCGCGGGGCCGCCCAGCTCGTAGACCTGCTTCGGCTGCTCGGCGACCAGGACGGCGGCCGCCGCCTCGGCGAAGTCGGCGCGGGTGGCGACGCTGACCTTGCCGTCACCGGCGGCGCCGAGCACGGTGCCGTGCTCGAGGTAGGTCGGCAGCTGGCCGCTGTAGTTCTCGACGTACCAGCTGTTGCGCAGGAAGGCGTACGGCAGACCGGAGGCCAGCACGGCCTCCTCGGTCGCGCGGTGCTCGGCGGCGAGCAGCATGGCGTTGGTGTCGGCGTGCGGGATGCTGGTGTAGGCCAGCAGCTCGACACCGGCGGCCTTGGCGGCGTCGATGACGTTCTGGTGCTGGGCGACGCGCTGGCCGACCTCGCTGCCGGAGATGAGCAGCACGCGGTCGGCGTCGGCGAGGGCCTCGGTGACCGCGGCGGCGTCGGTGTAGTCGACCTTGCGGGTGGCGACGCCGAGCGCCGCGAGCTCGGCGAGACGGGCCTCGTCCCGGCCGAGCGCGACCACCTGGTCCGCGGGGACGCCCTTCGCGAGCAGGGCGGGGACGACGAGGCGACCGAGGTGGCCGGTGGCGCCGGTGACGACGAGAGTCATGGGAGGGGACCTTTCGGAACGGGGATGGGGTGTTCGTCCGTCGTCAACGGGGGGCCGTGGAAGGAACTTCCCAAAAGTTAGTACGCACTTTGAAGTAAGGTACTTCCGTGGCGGAAAGCATCTTCGAGACCTACCCCGGCGGTGTCTTCCCCGCGGGGTGCACCAGCCGGGTCCTGCTCGACCACGTGATGAGCAAGTGGGGCGTGCTCGTCCTGGTCTCGCTCACCGAGGGCTCCCAGCGCTGGAGCGAGCTGCGCCGGCGCGCCGAGGGCGTCAGCGAGAAGATGCTCGCCCAGACCCTCCGGACGCTCGAGGCCGACGGTCTCGTGCACCGCGAGCAGCAGCCGGTGATGCCGCCGCGGGTGGACTACAGCCTCACGCCCCGCGGCGAGGAGCTGGCCGAGGTGCTCGTGCCTCTGCTGCGCTGGGTGGGCCGCAACGCCGAGGAGATCATCGGGGGACAGGCGGCGGCCCGGCCGGCGTGACGCCCACCGACGCCCGCGCCGCCGCGGAGTCCGGCTCGTGCCGGTGGGCCACCGCCATCACGAGGTCCGCGAGCCGCGGCGTGAGCACGTTGAAGGCGGCGTAGAAGGTCCCGAACGCGCCGTCGACGGTCACCGGACGGTCCTCGAGGGCGCGCACCACGCGCTCGGCGCAGTGCTCGGGCGACTCGCCCCGGCCGTCGTACGCCGTGGTGGGGCCGATCATCGGCGTCCGCACGATCGCGACCCGCATGTTCGTGCAGGTGACGTTGTCGAAGAACATCTCCCGTCCGAGGATCCGGCCGAAGACGTCGAGTGCCGACTTGGCGGCGATGTACGGCGCGAACTTGGGCGCCCGGATCTGGTTGCCCCAGGTCACGATGTTGACCACGTGCCCGAACTTCTGCGCGCGCATCGCGGGCAGCAGGCCCATGGTCAGCCGCACCGGCCCGAAGTAGTTGACCGCCATCATCCGCTCGAAGTCGTGGAACCGGTCGTGGGTCAGCTCCAGCGAGCGCCGGATCGAGTGCCCGGCGTTGTTGACGAGGTAGTCGACCACCTGGTGCTCGGCCAGCACCCGCTCGACCAGGGCGTCGACGGAGGCGTGGTCGGCGAGGTCGGCGACGTAGGTGTGCGCGGTGCCGCCCTCGGCCTCGATCGCCGCCCGGACCCGGGCCAGCTCGGCCTCGCGCCGTGCGACGAGCAGCACGACCGCACCCCGCCGGGCCGCGGCGTGGGCCGTCGCCTCGCCGATCCCGGAGCTGGCGCCGGTGATCAGCACGGTGCGTCCGGCGAGCGGGCTGGCGCCCCGGGTCACGGTGCGGGCCGCACGGGCGAGCGCGGCGCGCGGGGAGCGGGTGAGGAGGCCGAGGGTGCTCATGGCGTCAAACTAACCGATCGGTCAGGAACGTGCGGCGACGGCTGCCGCGACGAGCACCGCGCCGATCCCCACCCGGCGGGCGAGGATGCGGGCCCGGTCCAGGGCCGCGCGGTCCGGCGGCGGCCCGTCGCCGAGCACCGCGCGGTGCTCGACCCGGCCGGCGTAGTCGTTCGTCCCGCCCAGCCGTACGCCGAGCGCCCCCGCGAACGCCGCCTCGACGGGCCCGGCGTTCGGGCTCGGGTGGCCCGCGGCGTCTCGGCGCCAGGCCCGCGCCGCGGCCGCGTGGTCGGGGCCCAGCGCGACGGCCAGCGCGGCGGTCAGCCGCGCGCCCGGCAGGTTGACCAGGTCGTCGAACCGGGCGGCCGCCCAGCCGAAGCGCTCGTGGCGCGGGCTGCGGTGGCCCACCATCGCGTCCAGGGTGTTCGCCGCCCGGTAGCCGAGCAGTCCCGGCACGCCCGCCACCGCGCCCCAGACCAGGGGAGCGACGACCGCGTCGGAGGTGTTCTCGGCCAGGGACTCCAGGGTCGCGCGGACCACCTCGGTCTCGTCGAGTCGCGTGGTGTCCCGCCCGACCAGGTGGGTGAGCTGCCGGCGCGCGGCCGGCAGGTCGCCCGCCGCCAGCAGCCGAGCGACCTCCGCGGCCTCCCGGTCCAGGGAGGTGCCGCCGAGCACCGCCCAGGTGGCGACGGCGGTCGCGAGCGTGCGGGGCAGCGCCCGCTCCGCCACGACGCCGAGCACGGCGACGCCACCGACCAGCGTGGCGACGTACCGCACCCCGGCGGCGCGGTCGTCGCGCCAGGACCGCCGCTCCAGGGCGGCCGCGGCCTGCCCGAAGCCCGCGACGGGATGCAGGCGCCGCGGATCGGCGAGGAGCCGGTCCGCGGCGTACCCGAGCAGCAGCCCGGCCGCGCGCGCTCTCAGAGGCTCGCGGCGAGCTGGCGGCGCGCGGCGTCCGCGGCCACGCGGTCGTAGAGCCGACCCACGAGCGCGGTCAGCCCGATCCCGATCGTCGCCCAGAGCGCGGCGAGGGTGATCAGCGAGGACCGGCGGAAGTACCACAGCGTGTCGGCGGGGAAGTCGCCCAGCTCGTTGACGGTCGGCAGCAGCAGGGCCGCCACGCTCACCACGGTGACGTAGATGGCCGCGCCGATGAGCGCCGCCGTCCAGCCGTCGACGCGCCCGAGCAGGCGGTTGGCGAGCACGACGACCGCGATGACGGTGAGCACCGAGACCAGCAGCAGCCCGAAGTACGACGCCGTGCGGCCGCCGATGGTCTCGCCGCTACCGACGGCGGGCGGCGTGGCGGGATACTTCGCGAACGGCACCAGGGCCACCGCGACGAAGCCGAGCAGCGCCACCAGCGCGGTCGAGCCGCGTGCCGACAGCCCGCCCAGGCGGCCGAGGACGGCTGCCGCGGCGAGCGCGGTGAGGCCGCCGAGCGCGGCGCCGATGGCCAGGGTGCCGGTCAGCAGGCCCCAGGACTTCTGGTTGTCCCGGGACACCTCGACCATGCCGGACTCGTCCTCGGCGTGCTCCTCGGCATGCTCGTCGGCGCCAGCAGGCTCGTCGGCCGGGGTCTGCGCGGCGCTCGCCTCCTCGAGGGCGATCGCGTCGTCGACGTACGGCTCACCGAAGGCGAAGGCCACCAGGAAGGCGACCAGGCCGGCGGCCAGGCCGACGGCGAGGCCGCGGAGCAGGAAGGCGGCCGGGCTGAGGACAGACTCGTCCCTTGACGCGGTCATCGCCGCGGCTCAGTGGCAGGGGTAGCCGAGCAGGTGGCGCGCGTCGTGCACCCACTCGTGGACGGCGTTGCCGGCGGGCAGCGAGATCGCGCCCTGGTCGGCGCTGACGAAGAAGATCGCCAGCATCGCCAGCAGGCCGAAGAAGACGACCCAGGTGCCCAGCTTGAGCAGCGGGACGACCGGGACGGTGACGACCGCGGTGGGGGTGGCGGTGGTCTGCGACATGTGTGCCTCCTCAGGGATTCTGCGTCCCTGTCGTACGGATGGGTTGCAGGCCGTCGGGTCTGACTCCACCGCCGCACGGGCGGTGTCACAGTAGCGCGACTGTGCCGGACTCCCACCGGCTTCCTCGGGCGTGCAGGCCGAGCCTAGGGCATGGAGCGGGTGCACGGACAGGGGGAGCGCCGTCGTGGGACGGGCCGGGCTCAGGCAGCGGGCTCCACCGGCGCCTCGAAGGCGTAGAGGACCGTGCCCGCCGGCACCTTCCCCGCCTGTCGCGCCGTCAGCAGGTTCACCAGCCGGCACGCCTCGGCATCGCGGACGTAGCAGGCGCCGGGGTCCCAGGTGACGACATAGGCCAGGGTGTGGTCGAAGATCGTCCGGCCGCCGATGACCGCGTCGGCCGGGCCGGTGACGACGGCGAGGCCGACCTCCGCATCGCCCGTCGGCACGCAGACCGCGCCGGGGCCGAAGCAGTGGGCGTAGGCGTCCGACCACGTCACGTCCGGGCGCGCGCCGGCGGGCGGTGGGGCGAGGACCAGGCCGGGCGGGTCGTGCCGGACGCGGGTGGTGAGCGGGCCGTCGTACCGCGCGGTGTGGCCCTCGACCGTGGTGGGGGACGCCTCCGGCGCCGCCGCGGCTGCGGGGGCGTCGTCGTCGCACGCCGTGAGGAACGGTGCGAGGGCGAGCAGGGCCAGCAGGCGCACCCGGCGCAGGAGCATGGCGGCATCGTGGCATGCGGCCTACGCTCGGGCCATGTCCCTCGCCGCCGACCTGGTGCTGGTCACCACCGACCCGGCGACCGGGCGCAGCCTGCTCGGCTCGACCGAGACCGACCCGGTGCTCGGCGGGGCGCTGCTCGTCGACCTCGTGCTCGCCGAGCGGGTCGAGGTGGAGGGGGCCCCGAGGAAGGCGCGGGTCCGCGTCGTGACGACCACGCCGGTCGGCTCGCCGCCGCACGACCGCGCCCTGGCCCGGCTCCGACCCGGCAGGGAGCCCCGTGCGGCGAACGTCGTGCCGCGGCTCGGCAAGGGTGCCCGCACGCTGCTGCGCGAGCAGCTGGTCGCCGAGCGGGCCGTGGCCGCCCGGCGGGAGAGGCTGTGGGGCGTCCTCCCCGTCACCCGGTACGACGTCCTCGACACCTCCCTGCGTCAGCGGGTCCTCGCCGCGGTCACCGCCGTCCTGGCCGGGGAGGAGCCCGACGAGACCAGCGGCCCCCTCGTCGCGCTGCTCCAGGCCGGCGACGTGGTGAAGCGGCTCGTGCCGAAGCCCGAGCGCCGCGCCGCCGTACGACGGGCCAAGGAGATCGCGAAGGGCCAGTGGGCCGGCAGCGCCGCCCGGGCCGCGGTGGTCGCGGCGAGTGCGGCGGCCTCCGCCGCGGTCACCGCGTCGGTGGCGGCGACGGCCTCGTCGTCCGGGTCCTCCTGAGGGCCGCGAGGAGTCGGTCCGTGGCGTCCGGCGGGCGGACCGCGATCCGCACCCAGGAGCCGTCCAGCCCGGGGAAGGTGTCGGCGCGGCGCAGCGCGATGCCCTCGTCGCGCAGGGCGTCGTGGACGCCGGGCCCCGGCTGGGCGAGGACGAAGGACGCGGACGAGGCGAGGTGCGCGATGCCGAGGTCGGCGAGGCCCTTCTCCAGGTGCTCGCGCCAGTCGCGGATCTCCTCGGCACGACGGCGCGCCTCGGCCACGGCCTCGGGCGAGGTGCAGGCGAGGACGGCCGCGGCGGCGGGGGTGGCGACCGACCACGGGGTCTGGTTGAGGGCTAGGCCGGCGACGACGAGCGCGTCGCCGACGACGTAGCCGGCCCGGATGCCGGGGATGCCCCAGTGCTTGGTGAGCGAGCGGAGGACCACCAGCCCCGGCAACCGGACGCCGGCCAGCGACTCGCCCTCGTCCGGCACGCAGTCCATGAACGCCTCGTCGACCACCACGACCCGTCCGCGGCGCAGCAGCGGGCGGATCGCGTCGGCGGGGTGCAGCACCCCGGTCGGGTTGGTCGGGTTGCCGAGGACGACGAGGTCGGCGTCCGCGGGCACCAGCGCGGGGTCGAGGGTGAACGGCTCGGGGAGCACGACCGCCTCCACCCGGCACCCGGCCTGCTCCAGCGCCGCGTGCGGCTCGGTGAACTGCGGGTGCACCACGACCGGCCGGCGCCAGGCGCGCAGCCGCGCGACGAGGGTGAACGCCTCGGCGGCGCCGGCGGTCACGAGCACGTTGTCGGCGGGCCGCCCGTGGTGGGCCGCGACGGCCGCCTGCGCCCGGGCCGGGTCGGGGTAGGTCCCGACCTCGTCCAGCGAGGCGCGCAGGGCGTCGTCGAGCCAGCGCGGTCGGGGGCCGTCGTACACGTTGACGGCGAAGTCGAGGTCCGCGCCGCGGGCCTCGACGTCGCCGTGGTGGCGCAGCGGGTCATCCACGGTGCACCGCCTCGGCGAAGCGGGCGGCGAGCTGCGGGTGACCGGCCCAGTGGGTGTGGAGGTACGACGCGTGCAGGCTCGGCGAGGCGAAGCCCACCTCGTCGCCGGCGATGCGCCAGGCGGGTGTGCCGGCGCTGGCCGGGGTGACGTGGGTGCGGTGGAACTCGTGCCCGGTCACCGTCTCGCCGGCGCGGGTGAGCAGGGTGTCGGCGGGCCCGGTCGCCGCCGGGTAGCGCAGGGTGAGACGGGTGGTCATCGCGGCGTCGGCGTCGAGCACCCCCGCCATGGGGACCCCGTCGAGGGTCCGGCACAGGTACAGCAGCCCCGCGCACTCCGCGACCGTCGGCAGCCCGTCGAGCACGGCGGCGCGGATCTCGGCCAACAGCGTGGTGTTGGCCGAGAGGTCGGCCGCGTGCACCTCGGGGAAGCCGCCGCCGAGGTAGAGCCCGGCGGTGCCGTCCGGCAGCGACCGGTCGGTGGCGGGGTCGAAGGGGGCGACGTCGCAGCCGTGGGCGGCGAGGAGCTCGGCCGTCTCGGCGTAGCGGAAGGTGAAGGCGCGGCCCGCGGCCACGGCGACGGTACGCCGCGCTCCGGCCCGGGCCGGTGGTGGCGACCAGGGCTCGACGTCGAGCGCGGGGGCGGTGCGCGCGATGCCGAGCACCGCGTCGAGGTCGACGTGCTCGGTCACCACCTCCGCGAGCCGGGCGACCACGGCCTCCGACTCCCCGCGCTCGGCGGCGGTGACGAGCCCGAGGTGCCGCGAGGGGGTGGCGATCGAGGCGTCGCGCGGGATCACGCCGAGCACGGGCAGCGAGATCGAGGAGCGCACCTCCTCAGCGTGCCGCACCGAGCCCGCCTGGTTGAGGATCACGCCCGCCACCTGGACGCTCGGGTCCCAGGTCGCCATCCCGTGGACGAGCGCACCGATCGAGCGGGAGGAGCGGGAGATGTCGACGACGAGGACGACCGGGGTGCGGGTCAGCGCCGCGACGTGGGCGGTGGAGGAGAAGCCGTCGCCGCCGATCCGTCCGTCGTACAGGCCCATCACGCCCTCCACGACCGCCACGTCGGCGCCGCGGGCACCGTGCAGCAGCAGGGGAGCCACGAGGTCCTCGCCGACGAGGTGCGGGTCGAGGTTGCGGCCGGGGCGACCGCAGGCGAGGGCGTGGTAGCCGGGGTCGATGTAGTCGGGTCCGACCTTGTGCCCGCTGACCTCGTGACCGGCCGCCGCCAGGGCGGCCATCAGGCCGGTGGCGACGGTCGTCTTGCCCTGACCGGTGGCGGGGGCGGCGACGACGAGGCGGGGGAGCGGGCCTACCACTCGATGCCCTTCTGGCCCTTCTGGCCGACGTCCATCGGGTGCTTGACCTTGGTCATCTCGGTGACCAGGTCGGCGGCCTCGACGAGCTTGGGGTCGGCGCGGCGACCGGTGATCACGACGTGCTGGTGCCCGGGCCGGTTCGCGAGCGTCTCCACGACGTCGTCGATGTCGACCCAGCCCCAGTTGATGGGGTAGGTGAACTCGTCGAGGAGGTACAGGTCGTGCTGCTCGGCGGCGATCCGCCGCTTGATCTCCGCCCAGCCCTCGGCCGCGTCGGCCGCGTGGTCCTCCTCGGACCCGGCCTTGCGCGACCACGACCAGCCGGAGCCCATCTTGTGCCACTCGATCCGGCCCCGGTCGGTGGGCAGGTGCTCGAAGGCGGTCTGCTCGCCCAGGCGCCACTTGGCGGACTTCACGAACTGGAACACCCCGATGTCCCATCCCTGGTTCCACCCGCGCAGCGCGAGCCCGAAGGCCGCGGTCGACTTCCCCTTGCCGTCGCCGGTGTGCACCATCACCAGCGGCCGGTTGCGGCGCTGGCGGGTGGTGAGCCCGTCCTGGGGTACGACGAGCGGCTTGCCCTCAGGCATCGGCCCTCCAGGTGTCGTGGTGGATGGCGTCGGCCAGCGGCCGGCGGGAGCGCCAGCCGTGGCGCTCCAGGTCGGGGACGGTCTCCAGGTGGCTGACCGTGCCGAGGCACAGCCACGCCACCGGGCGCACGTCCTGCGGGATGCCCAGCAGGCCCTGCAGGAAGTCCTCGCGGTAGAAGGACACCCACCCCAGGCCGAGGCCCTCGGCGGTCGCGGCCAGCCAGAGGTTCTGGATCGCGAGCACCGTCGAGTAGAGCCCGGCGTCGGCGATCGCGTGGCGGCCCAGCACGTGCGGCCCGCCCCGGCCCTGGCTGTGCGTCACGACGACGCCCATCGAGGACTCGCAGATCCCCTCGACCTTGATCCGGTCGAAGGTGCCGCGCCGCTCGGGCGGCAGGCTCGCGGCGAAGACGTCGCGCTCCCGCGCCACGTGGTCGCGGAAGGCCTGCCGGGTGGCGTCGTCGCGGACGACCACGAAGTCCCACGGCTGGCTCATGCCCACGCTCGGGGCGCGGTGCGCGGCGCCGAGGACCCGCAGCAGCACGTCGTCGGCGACGGGGTCCCCGGTGAACTCGGCCCGGACGTCGCGACGGCGCTCGATCACGTCGTACAGCTCGGTGGTGAGGGTGGGGCTCATGCGGCCCTCCGCGCGGCGTCGACGAGCGCCTCGGCGCTCACCTCGCCGATCGGGACGTGCTCGGCGCCGAGGTGCTCGGCGAGCACGGAGGCCAGGCCCATCCGCATCGGGCCCGCCTCGCAGTCGACGACGACGGCCGTGATGCCGGACTCCGCGAGCAGGCCCGCGGCGGCCCGAGAGCGGGCCACCGCGTCGGCGCCCGCGGTCGCCCGGCCGTCGGTCACGACCACGAGCAGGGGCCGGCGCTGCGGGTCACGGGTGCGCTCCACGGCGAGCAGGTGGGCCGCCTCGAGCAGGCCCTCGGCGAGCGGGGTGCGGCCCCCGGCGGGCAGCTCCTCCAGCCGCTGCGCGGCTGCGTCGACGGAGTGCGTCGGGGGCAGCGCCACCTCGGCGCCCCCACCGCGGAAGGTGACCAGGCCGACCTTGTCGCGGCGCTGGTAGGCGTCGAGCAGCAGGCTCAGCACCGCCGTCTTGACCTGCTCCATCCGCTTGCGCGCGGCCATCGACCCCGACGCGTCCACGCAGAACAGCACCAGGTTCGACTCCCGGCCCTCGCGCACCGCGACCCGCAGGTCCTGCGGGCGCAGCAGGATCCGGCCGGCCGTGCGTCCGCGGGCCGCCTGGTGCGCCGCCGCGGCCCGGATCGTCTCGGTCAGGTGGATCGCCCCGCTGTGGTCCCCGGTCGGCACGGCCGCGCCGATCCGCCGGCCGTTGCTGGTGCGGGCCCGGCTGCGGCGCCCGGCCGTGCCGGAGCCGACGCCGCGCACCGTCAGCAACCGGGTCCGGTACGTCTGCCCCGCCCCCACCGTCGACTTGGGGTTTTCCTCCCCCGACTTGGGGTTTTCCTCCCTCGAGTTGGGGTTTTCCTCCCTCGAGTTGGGAGTTTCCCCCGGCGAGTCCGGGCCGTCCGTGCCGGGGCCGTCCTCTGGCACGGCACCGTCGGCCTGGGGTCCGTCCGTTTCGGGACCGTCCGGCGCGGGTCCGTCGGGCTCGGGGCCGTCGGGCTCGGGGCCCTCCGGCTCCGGAGGCAGCTCCTCGTCGCCGAGCACCCGGTCGAGCAGGTCCTCGTCGAGCCCGGGCGCGTCGAACGGCTTGCGGCGCCGGCGGTGCGGCAGCGCCAGCGTGGCGGCGACCCGGATGTCGTCGAGGATCACCTGCGAGCGCCCCGACCAGGCCGCGTGCGCGACGGCGGTGCGCGCGGTGACGATGTCGGCGCGCAGGCCGTCCACGTCGAAGGCTGCGCACACCTCGGCGATCTTGAGCAGGGCGGCGTCGGTCAGCCGGACCGAGCCGACGAGGGCCTGGGCGTCGGCGATCCGGGCGCGCAGGGCGGCCTCCGCCTCGGCGTACCGCGCGGTGAAGGCCGCGGGGTCGGCGTCGTACGCCATCCGGCGGCGGACCACCTCGGCCCGCAGCGCCGGCTCGCGCGGGGCGGCGACCTCGACGGTGAGCCCGAAGCGGTCGAGCAGCTGGGGGCGGAGCTCGCCCTCCTCGGGGTTCATCGTCCCGACGAGCACGAAGCGAGCCGCGTGCTCGACGGAGACGCCGTCGCGCTCGACGGTCGAGCGGCCCATGGCGGCGGCGTCCAGGAGGAGGTCGACGAGGTGGTCGTGGAGCAGGTTGACCTCGTCGACGTACAGGATGCCGCGGTGGGCGCGGGCCAGCAGTCCGGGCTCGTACTCCGCCTTGCCCTCCGACAGCGCCCGCTCCAGGTGCAGCGAGCCGAGGACCCGGTCTTCCGTGGCGCCGACGGGAAGCTCGACGAGGCGGACCGGACGGGTCTCCACGGCGGCGTCGGGGCCGAAGGGGCCGTCCGGGGAGAGTCCGGGGTCGCGCGGGTCCGAGGAGAACCGGTCGCCCGCGACCACGTCGATGGGCGGCAGCACCGCGGCGAGGGCGCGCACGATGGTCGACTTCGCGGTGCCCTTCTCCCCACGCACGAGGACGCCGCCGACGTCGGGGGCGATCGTGGTGAGGATCAGCGCGAGCGCCATCGGGTCGGGGCCGTCGGGACCGTCGGCCCCGACGACCGCGCTGAACGGGAACTGCTGGCTCATCGCAGACGTGCCTTCCGTTGCACTCGTTCGGTGGAGTAGAGGTACGACTCGGTGTCGGACCGCTGGTCGTCGGACGCGAGCGCCGGGCCGACGAGGATCACCGCGGCCTGCCGCAGCCCGGCGTCCTCGACGAGGTCGGCGATGGTCCCGACCGTGCCGCGCAGGACCAGCTCCTCGGGCTGGGAGGCCCGGGAGACCACCGCGACAGGGCACGCGTCGCCGTAGTGCTCGACGAGCTCGGCCATCAGGGTCCGCGTCCGGGTGATCGCCAGGTGCAGCACGAGGGTCGCCCCCGTCGCGGCGTACGACGCCAGGGACTCCCGCTCCGGCATCGCGGTCGAGCGGGCCTGGGTCCGGGTGAGCACGACCGACTGCGCGACGAGCGGGACGGTCAGCTCGCGACCCACGGCGGCGGCCGCGGCGGCGTAGGCGGGGACGCCGGGCGTGACGTCCCAGGCCACCCCGGCCGCGTCGAGACGGCGGGTCTGCTCGTGCAGCGTGGAGTAGAGCGAGGGGTCGCCCGAGGTCAGCCGGACCACGTCGTGGCCGGCGGCGTCGGCCTCGACGAGGACGGCGGTGATCCGGTCGAGGTCGAGGTCCTGGGTGTCGACGAGCCGCGCCTCGGGCCGGCAGTGCGACAGCACGGCGGCGTCGAGGTAGGTGCCCGGGTAGAGCACCACGTCGGCGGCGGCGAGGAGGGCGGCGGCCCGCAGCGTGATGAGGTCGGCGGCGCCGGGGCCCGCGCCCACGAAGTGCACGGTCACGAGGTCTCCTTCGTCCAGGCCCACTGGGTCACCGCGCGGGCCGGGGTCCAGCCGGTGAACCGCCCGCCCAGGGGCGTGACGTGCTCGACGGCGAGCCGGGTCAGCTCGCCGCCGTGGGCGTGGAACGCCTCGACCAGCAGCGTCTCGGTCTCCAGCGTCACGCCGTGCACGACCAGCCGGCCGCCCGGCGCGAGCCGCTCGCGGCACTGTGCCAGCAGGCCCGGTGCGGTGGCGCCGCCGCCGACGAACACCGCGTCCGGCGTGGGGAGCCCGGCGAGGGCGGCGGGTGCGGTGCCGGCGACCACCTCGAGCCGGGGTACGCCGAGGGCGGCGGCGTTGCGTGCGATCCGCTCCGCCCGTGCCGGGTCCCCCTCCACGGCCACGGCCGCGGTGAGCGGGTGGGCGCGCAGCCACTCGATGCCGACCGAGCCGGCCCCGGCGCCGACGTCCCAGAGCAGCTGCCCGGGCGCGGGCGCCAGCCGGGACAGGGCGCTGGCGCGGACGTCGCGCTTGCTGAGCTGGCCGTCGTTCTCGAAGGCGTCGTCGGGCAGTCCGGGCGCCCAGGAGGCGAGCCCGGTGCCGGCGACGGCGATCGCCAGGACGTGCAGCCGGGGGACCGGGCAGGGGAAGACCGCGCGGCTCTCGTCGGGTCCGCCGAGGTCGCCGAGCACCTCGATCGTGCTGGTGCCGAAGCCGGCGTCGGCGAGCAGCGCCGCCACCTCGGCCGGGGTGCGCTCGTCGGAGGCCAGCACCAGCAGCCGGGCACCCGGGGCGAGCTCGCGGCGCAGCGCCGCCACGTCCCGGCCGACCAGGGTCACGACCGTGGACTCCTCCGCGGACCAGCCCATCCGGGCCCGGGCCAGCGCGACGGAGGAGACCGCGGGGTGGATGGTGACGGCGTCGGGGCCGAGGAGGCGGACCAGCGTCGTACCGATGCCGGAGACCAGGGGGTCGCCCGAGGCGAGGGCGACGACCCGGCGCCCGCCGTGCTCGGTGAGCAGGTCCGGCAGCCCGGTCAGCGGACGCGGCCACGGGGCGCGGACCTGCCCCTCGACGGCCGCCACCAGGGCGAGGTGCCGCTCGCCGCCGAGCAGCACCTCCGCACCCTCGACCAGACCGCGCGTCGAGGGCGGCAGGTGGCCGTCGGCGCCGATCCCGACGACGGTGACGCTCAGTCGACCCATCGCGGTGTCCAGACCGTGCCGTTCGGCTCCGCACGGGTGGCCGAGGCGCCGACGATGAGCAGGCACTTCATGTCGATCCGGTCCGTGTCGAGCGCGCCGAGGGTGGTCACCTCCAGCGACTCCTCCGCCCGGCCGACGTCGCGGCCGACGACGACCACGGTGTCGGGGGAGCGGTGCTCGAGCAGGATCTTCTGCATCTCGACGACCTGCTCGCGGCGCGAGCGCGAGGCCGGGTTGTAGACCGCGAGCACCAGGTCGGCCTCCGCGATCAGCCGCAGCCGCCGCTCGACGACCGCCCACGGCTTGAGCCGGTCGGACAGGCTGACCACCGCGAAGTCCGCGCCGATCGGGGCGCCCGCCCGTGCGGCCACGGCCTGCACGGCGCTGACGCCGGGCAGGACCCGCACCGGCACGTCGGCGTACGCCGGGTCGGCCGCCGCCTCGAACACCGCGGCCGCCATCCCGAACACTCCCGCGTCGCCGCCGGAGACGACCGCGACCCGCTGGCCCTCCCGGGCGAGGTCGAGCGCGAAGCGCGCCCGGTCCACCTCGACGGTGTTGCCCGAGGCGTGCCGCTGGAGGCCGGCGCGCTGCGGCACCCGGTTGACGTACGGCGCGTAGCCCACCACGTGCTCGACCTCGGCCAGCGCCGCGGCGACCTCGGGGGTCAGCCAGGCGTCCGGGCCGGGGCCGAGACCGACCACGAGCAGCTCCGCGGCCCGCGGTTGGGTCCCCGACCGCCTGTTCTCGGCCTCGGAACGTGCGGTCCCTGCCCGATCGACGGCCCTCATCCGCGCCGCCGTGGAGGGCCGCGCGGAGTCGCCGGGCACGACGATCAGCGAGAAGTACGGCACGGAGTCGGCGTCGACCTCGGCCACGGGGAGCCAGCGCTCCTCGGGCTGGGAGGCCCGTTCGACGTACAGCGCGCCGTCGAGCCGGCCGGCCTGCTCCAGGGCGGAGCGGACGGCCGGGAAGGTGCGGCCGAGCTTCATGATCACCGCGCCGTCGGTGTCGGCGAGCCGGCGGGCGAGCTCGGCCTCGGGCAGCGTGCCGGGGAGCACCGTGAGGACGTCGTTCTGGCGCACCAGGGGTGCGGGGACGGTGGCGGTGGCGGCGGCGAAGGCCGGGATGCCGGGGACGACCTCGACGGGGAAGCGGTCCCGGAAGCGGTCGAGGAGGTACATGGAGGAGCCGTAGAACAGCGGGTCGCCCTCGGCGAGCAGGACCACGTCGCGCCCGGCGTCGAGGTGGGCGGCCAGGCGGGCCTCGCAGTCGTCGTAGAAGTCGGCGAGCGCGCCGACGTACCCGCCGGGGTGGTCGGTCGTCCCCGTCGTCACGGGGTAGCGCAGCTCCTCCTCCACGGCGTCCGCCGGGATGAGGTGGGCGGCGATCCGGCGGGCGTGCGACTCCTTGCGGACGCCCGCGTGGAAGGCGACGACGGCTGCGGCGCCGACGAGCCGCTCGGCCTTGCGGGTGATCAGCTCGGGGTCGCCGGGACCGATGCCGACGACGTGGAAGGACCCGGTCATTCCGCCTCCTGGGCGAGCGCGTTGACCGCCGACGATGCCATGGCGGAGCCGCCGCGGCGACCGCGCACGGTGACGAACGGGATGTCGATGCCGTGGTCGTCGGCGAACGACGCCAGCGCGTCCTTGGACTCCGCGGCGCCGATGAAGCCGACCGGGCAGCCGATGATCGCCGCCGGGCGGGGGGCGCCGTCGAGGATCATCTCCAGCAGGTGGAAGAGCGCGGTGGGCGCGTTGCCGATGGCGACGACCGCCCCCTCCAGGTACGGCGTCCACAGCGAGACCGCCGCCGCGGTGCGGGTCGTCGACCACTCCTTCGCCAGGGCGGGGACCCGCGCGTCGGTGAGGAAGCAGTGCACCGGGTTGTCGGCGGGCAGGCGCCCCGCGGTGATGCCCATCGCGACCATCCGCGCGTCGCAGAGGATCGGCGCGCCGGCGGCCATCGCGGCGCGTCCGGCCTGCGCGAGGCGGGGGTGGACGACGAGGTCGCGGACCAGGTCGGTCTGCCCGCTGCCGTGGATCATCCGGACCGCGACCTTCTCCGCGTCGGCGGGGACCCCGGACAGGTCGGACTCGCGCCGGATGGTCGCGAACGAGTCGACGTAGATCGCCGGCCCGTCGGCGATGTAGTCGTACCGACGCGGGGGAGCGGTCAGGTCGGTCATCGGGACTCCTCGGGGATGAGTACGCCGTGCCACGGGGTCACGACGACGGTCTCGGCTCGCCAGCCGGCGAGGTCGGCGCTGCCGAGCCCGTCCTCGCTGACGGCGACGTGCTCGCCGCCGGGCACCGGCCCGAACGGCAGCGGCTCGGACCGTACGCCGGCGCCGGGCTCCGGCGGGCGGGTCGCCGCGAGCGGCGCGGGCAGCTCGTCGACGTGCCAGGCGGCGGCCGGCCCGGTGCCGCGGGCGGACAGGAAGGTGCGGGCGAGCCCGGCGAGGGCGTCCGCGGCGTCGCGCAGCGCCACCACGTCGCCGTACCCCTCGCCGACGCGCAGCTGCGCCCGCGTGTCGTCGAGGGCGACCAGGCCGAGGTCCTTGTGGCGCTCGGCGAGGTCGCCGCGACCGTCGTCGAGGGTGAACAGGAAGCGGCCGGGCAGGCCGGCGAGCCCGTCGTCGCCGAGCAGGAGCGCGTCGAGGCCGGCGACCACCGGGCGCAGGTCGGCGCGACCGCCGGCCAGCCCGGTCTGCGGGGAGGCGAGCACGTTGCGCACCCGGTCGTGGCTGCGCGAGGGCAGCAGGCCGGTCGCCTCGAGGGCGTCCAGGGCCTCGTCGGCGAGCCGGTCGCCGGCCAGGGGCATGGCGCGCACCTGCAGGTTGGCCCGTCCGGTGAGCCGGACCCGGCCGTCGCCGTACTCCGCGGCGACCCGGGTCAGCGCCTGCAGCGAGGCCAGCGGCACCCGGCCGCCGGGCACCCGGATCCGCACCAGGCCGCCGTCCTCGGCCGGCCAGGGGTGCACGACCCCCGGGCAGCGGTCCGGTCGGCTGCGAGCCATCTGTGGTCCTTCGAGGCCGGGGATCCTCGCGATCTCCCCTCACGACCTCGCGACGGCTTGTCGCAAGGGCCAGCAGGTCTTCGGACTCGGGATCATCCGGTGCGGAGCGTCTTCCCAGTCCCGGGGGACCAGTGACGTCGTGCTCCGCCCGTCACCCACACCGCTGCGCGTCAGTCCCGGACTCGCACCGGGTTCCCTGACCTCCTCGGGAGGTCGACTGGCAGCGGCAGCCTACCAACGCATCGCCGGGCCCGGGTCGCACGTCCCGCCCGCGGTCGGTCGTCTCCCCACCCCGCTAGCCTGGCCGACATGCCTGCGCTCGAGGACGTCGTCGACCTGCTCCACGGCTGGTACCCGCCCGCGACCGCCGACTCCTGGGACGCCGTCGGGCTGGTCTCCGGTGATCCGGCCCAGACGGTGAAGAAGGTGCTCTTCGCCGTCGACCCGTCCCCGGCCGTCGCCGAGGAGGCCGCGGACTGGAAGGCCGACCTGCTGGTCGTGCACCACCCGCTGTTCCTCAAGCCGGTGCACGGGTTCGCGGCGACCACGCCGAAGGGACGCACGCTGCACACCCTCGCCAAGGCGGGGACGGCGCTGCTGACCGCGCACACGAACGCCGACCAGGCGGTGAGCGGTGTCTCGGAGTCCCTCGCGCTCGCCCTCGGCCTCACCGACCTGGAGCCGATCGTCCCGGCGCCCACGGGCCCGCGCGACAAGGTCACCGTCTTCGTGCCCGCCGACGCCGCCGCGCCGGTGCGTGCCGCGATGGCGGAGGCCGGGGCCGGCCGGATCGGCGACTACGACTTCGCCTCGTTCACCAGCGCCCCCGGCGAGGGCCGGTTCCGCCCGCTGGAGGGAGCGAACCCGCTCGTCGGCAGCATCGGGCAGCTGGAGACCGTCGAGGAGGTGCGGATCGAGGTCGTCCTCGACCGCGCGGTGCGCGCCGACGTGGTCCGCGCGCTGCTCGCGGCCCACCCCTACGAGGAGCCGGCCTACGACGTCGTCGAGGTCGCCGACCCGGGCCTGGCCGGGACCGGCACCGGCCGGATCGGCACCCTGCCGCAGGTCACCCTCGCCGAGCTCGCCGGCACGATCTCGGCGACGCTGCCGAAGACGGCGGGCGGCGTACGGGTGGCCGGCGACCCGGAGCGTCCGGTACGACGGGTGGCGGTCTGCGGCGGCGCCGGGGACTTCCTGCTCGACCGGGTCGCGGGGCTGGGCGTGGACGCGTACGTCACCAGCGACCTGCGCCACCACCCCGCCGCGGAGTTCGTCGAGAAGGGCGGTCCGGCTCTGGTCGACGTGTCCCACTGGGCGGCCGAGTGGACCTGGCTCCCGGTTGTCGCGGCGCGGCTGGCCGAGGCGCTCGGGGACGCCGTCGACACCCGGGTGAGCGAGATCGTCACCGATCCTTGGACAATGCAGCTGTGAACGCCGATCCCGCCGCCCAGCTCCGCCTGCTCGACCTCCAGGCTCTCGACTCCCAGGTCGACCAGCTCCGGCACGCGCGGGCCAACCCGCCGCAGGCCGCGCGGATCAAGGAGCTGCTCGGCCAGCGGGCCGACGTCGACGGCCGGCTGCGCGACCAGCGGATCGTCGTCGACGACCTCGCCGCGGCGCAGGCCAAGGCGGACGCCGACGTGGAGCAGGTCAAGGCGCGGCGTACCCGTGACCGGGACCGGATGGACTCCGGCGCCATCGCCGACCCGAAGGCGCTGGAGCGGATGCAGCACGAGCTGGAGTCCCTGGAGCGCCGGATCGCCACCTTGGAGGACGAGGAGCTGGAGGTGATGGAGCAGCTCGAGGAGGCGCAGTCCGCGCTCGCCGAGCTGAGCGCCGCCGTCGAGGCCCTCGACGTCCAGCTGGCCGAGCTGACGACCGCCCGCGACGAGAAGGCCGGCGAGCTGGACGCCGAGATCATCGCCGTCGGCAGCCGCCGCGACCCGATCGTCGCCGACATCCCGGCCGACCTGCTCGCGCTCTACGACAAGCTGCGCGTCAGCAAGGGCGGCGTCGCCGTCGGTGCGCTGCGCGCCCGGCAGTGCGGTGGCTGCCAGCTCGCCCTCGACCCCAGCGAGCTCGCCGAGATCCGCGCGACCCCCGCCGAGACGGTGGTCCGGCACGAGGAGTGCCAGCGGATCCTGGTCCGCACCGCCGAGAGCGGGCTGTGACCCGCCGGGTCGTCGTCGAGGCGGACGGCGGCTCGCGGGGCAACCCCGGCCCGGCGTCGTACGGCGCCGTGCTGCGCGACGCCGCGACCGGTGCTGTGCTCGCCGAGGACGCCCGCACGATCGGGGTGGCGACCAACAACGTGGCGGAGTACTCCGGTCTCGTCGCCGGGCTCGCTCTCGCCGCCGAGCACGCCCCGGGCGCGGTCGTCGAGGTGCGGATGGACTCCAAGCTGGTGGTGGAGCAGATGTCCGGCAACTGGAGGATCAAGCACGCCGACATGAAGGCGCTCGCCGCGGAGGCCGCCGCGATCGCCCCCGCGGGCACCACCTACACCTGGGTCCCGCGCGCCGAGAACGCGCACGCCGACCGACTCGCCAACGAGGCCCTCGACGGGCTGCGCAGCGGCGTGAGCGTGCCCGGCGACGGTGTTGCCGACGAGCCGGAGTCCGCGGCCGAGGAGGCCTCGTCGCCCGCCGCCGGTCCGGGGGAGCCCACCACCGTCGTGCTGGTCCGCCACGGGGTCACCCCGCACACCACGGGACGCCGGTTCTCCGGCGGTCTGGGCGGCGACAACCCCGCCCTGTCCGAGGAGGGCCGCGAGCAGGCCGCCGAGGTGGCCGCGTGGCTGGTGGAGCTGAAGGAGAGCATCGACGCCGTGGTGGCCTCGCCCGTGCGTCGTACCCGGGAGACGGCGGACGCCATCGCCGCCGCCCTCGGCCTGCCGGTCGAGGAGGAGGCCGGGTTCGCGGAGATGGAGTTCGGCGAGTGGGACGGGCTCACCTTCACCGAGGTCGCCGAGCGCGACAAGGAGCGGATGGAGGCGTGGTTCGCCGACATGGCGGTCGCACCGCCGGGCGGTGAGTCGTTCGTGGAGGTCCGCGAGCGGGTGCTCGCCGGCCTGTCGCGCCTGCTGGACGCCCACGCCGGGCGCACCGTCGTCGTGGTCAGCCACGTCACCCCGATCAAGACCCTGGTCGCGCACGCGATGGAGGCGCCGCTCGACGCGCTGTTCCGGATGGAGCTGGCCCCGGCCGCCGTCTCGGTGGTCGCGTTCTACCCCGACCCGCGCACGGGGGAGCGCCGCGGCTCGCTGCGCTTCTTCAACGCGCTCGCTCCGGGCCGCCGCACGCTGCGCGACACCGGCCGCTGGTGACCCTCACCCGTCGCACCTGACGAATCCGTCCTGAATTCGCCGAGATCACGACGGATACGTCAAGTGCGACGCGTCACAGCTCGCTGACGACCACGTCGAGCTGGGTGCCGGTCTTCGTCGGCGTGCCCACCTCGACCGTCCAGCCGAGCCGCTCCAGCGTGCTCGCGAGCGCGGCCGGGGTGCGCGGATCGGCGCCGTCCTCCAGCAGGGCGCGCACGATCCGGCCCTTGGTGGCCTTGTTGAAGTGGCTGACCACCTTGCGGGTGCCCTGGTGCTCGTGCAGCACCCGGACGGTCGCGGTCCGCTTCGCCAGGTCCGGGCCGGGGCGCCAGAACGCGGCGTACATCCCCGAGCGCAGGTCCACGAACAGCCCCGAGCCGATCGCCGCGCCCATCACCGGCGCCAGCGCCTCGCGCCACACGCCGGCGACCGGGCCGAGGGCGGGCAGGCTCACGTCCCCCGAGAGCCGGTACGACGGGATGCGGTCGCCCGGGCGGACGAGCCCGAAGAGGCTGGACGCCACGCCGAGGCGTGTGGTGGCGCGCCGCTTGGCCGCCGCGGACAGGGTCTCCACGTCGAGTGCGTCGTACAGGACGCCGGTGTAGATCCGGTCCGCCCGCGCGGTCGGCGCGCGGCGCAGGTCGGCGTTGCGGAGCACGAGGTCGCGCTGCCCGGCGGAGAGGCCGAGGACCGTGGCGGCCTTGTCGGGGTCCTCGCGGCACAGCGTGACCAGGGCATCGAGCACCGCGGCGCGTGCGTCGCTCAGCTCGGGGGACGACAGCGTGGTGAGGTCGAGCGGCTTGCCCCGGCGCGGCTCGGCCTTGCCCTCGCTCGGCGGCAGCAGGATCAGCACCGGGCAAGGATAGGGTCGAGGCCATGCCCAGCAACGTCGTGGTCCGGGTCAAGGCGAGCTCTCCGGTGCTCCAGGAGGGGCTGCGGGCGATCGTCCGCGAGCTCGAGCTCCCCGAGGGCTTCCCGGCCGAGGTCGAGGCCGCGGCCGAGCAGGCCGCCGCGAAGGCGGTGCTGCCCGAGCGGGACCGCACCGACCTGCCGTTCCTCACCATCGACCCCGAGGGCTCGATGGACCTCGACCAGGCGGTGCACATCGAGCGCGCGGGGGAGGGCTACGTCGTCCACTACGCGATCGCCGACGTCGCCGCCTTCGTCCGCCCGGGCGACCCGGTCGACGTCGAGGCGCACCGCCGCGGCGAGACGCTCTACGGCGCCGGCACGCGGATCCCGCTGCACCCGCCGGCCCTGTCCGAGGGCGCCGCCTCGCTGCTGCCCGACCAGGTCCGCCCGGCCCTGCTGTGGACGCTGGAGGTCGACGCGACCGGCACCCTGACCACGGTCCACGTCGAGCGGGCCACGGTCCGCTCCACGGCGCGCTGGTCCTACGTCGAGGCGCAGCAGGCGCTCGACGACGGCACCGCGGGCGAGGTCCTGGTGCTGCTGCGGGAGGTCGGCCGGCTGCGCGAGCAGCAGGAGGCCGACCGCGGCGGCGTCTCGCTGCCGCTGCCCGAGCAGGAAGTCGACGAGACCGACGCTGGCTTCCAGCTGGTGCTCCGCCGGCAGCTGCCCGTCGAGCAGTGGAACGCCCAGATCTCGCTGCTCACCGGCATCGGCGCCGCCTCGCTGATGGTGGAGGCGAAGGTCGGCCTGCTGCGCACCCTGCCGCCCGCCGACCCCCGTGACGTCGCCCGGCTGCGCCGGGTCGCGAAGGGCCTGCGGATCACCTGGCCGGACGACGTGGACTACCCCGCCTTCATCCGCTCGCTGGACCCGGCGCGGCCCGCGCACCAGGCGATGGTGGTGGCCTGCACCCGGCTGCTGCGGGGGAGCGGGTACGCCGCCTTCGACGGGGAGCTCCCCGAGCAGACCCGCCACTCGGCGATCGCCGCGGAGTACGCCCACGTCACCGCGCCGTTGCGCCGCCTCGGCGACCGGTACGCCGGCGAGGTCTGCGTCGCGATCTGCGCCGGCACCCCCGTCCCGGACTGGGTGCGGACCGCGCTGCCCGCCCTGCCGAAGGAGCTGCAGGACTCCGGCCGGCGCGCGGGGTCCTACGAGCGCGCGGTGCTCGACCTGCTGGAGGCCGCGATCCTCGCCGGCCGGGTCGGTGAGGAGTTCGACGGCGTGGTCACCAGCGTGCGCGAGGACGAGCCCACCGAGGGAGTGGTCGTGCTCGCCGAGATCGGCGTCGAGGCGCCGGTGCGCTCGGAGCGGCCGCTTCCGCTCGGCGAGGACGTGAGGGCGCGGCTCGTCACGGCCGACGTCACGGCCCGCAAGGTCGCCTTCGAGGTCGCATGAGGGTCCTCGTCACCGGCGGTGTCCGCTCCGGCAAGTCCCGCCACGCCGAGTCCCTGCTCGGTGCGGAGGACCGGGTGACCTACGTCGCCGCCGGCCCGCGGTACGACGACGCCGACTGGGCCGCGCGGATCGCCGCCCACCAGGACCGCCGCCCCGCCACCTGGCGCACCGAGGAGACCCAGGACGTCGCCGGGGTCCTGGCCCGAGCGAGCGGTCCGGTGCTCGTGGACTGCCTCGGCACCTGGCTCACCGCGGTCGTCGACGCGGCCGGGCTGTGGGACGCCCCCGTCGGCGAGGTCGAGGCGCACGTGCTCGACCGGGTCGCCGGACTCACCGGGGCCCTCGCCGCCGCCACCGTTCCGGTGGTGCTGGTGACGAACGAGGTGGGGCTCGGCGTCGTACCGGTCGAGCGGTCGGGGCGGCTGTTCCGCGACCTGCTCGGCACGATCAACCAGCGCGTCGCGGAGGCCTGCGACGAGGTGCACCTCGTCGTGGCCGGGCGGGTGCTGCGGCTCTAGAGGCCCGCGGCGCCGACGACCAGGACCGCCAGGGCGAGCTCGATCCCGGCGCCGAAGACGTCGCCGGTGACCCCGCCGAAGCGGCGTACGGCGTGCCAGGTCAGCGCCGCCACGACCACCCCGGCGACCGTGACGGTGACCGGCCCGCGGACCGGGTCGACGAGCACCGCGAGCCCGGCGAGCACCGCCCAGCCGGCGACGGCGACGACGATGGGGACCCGACGGGTGAACGTCACGCCCAGCCCGTCCTCCCGGGCCGGGGGAGCGAGCGTGCAGCAGGTGACCCACAGGGCGGCACGCGAGGCGCACACGGCCGCGCCGGCCACCCACGGGTCGCACCACGCCAGCCCGGCGGCCTGGGTGCCGAGCACGAGGACGAGCGCCGCGGCGCCGGCCGGGCCCGCCGTACCGGACTTCATGACGCTCAGCGACCGCTCCCGGTCGTACGACGACGTGAGCCCGTCCGCCACGTCCGAGAGCCCGTCGAGGTGCAGCGCCCGGCTGCCCGCGGCGAGCAGCGCGAGGGCCGCGAACGCGACCGCGACGGGGGGCAGCGACAGCTCCCGTCCGCCCCACAGCGCCGCGGCGACGAGTGCGCCCAGGGGGAGCACGGCCAGGGGAGCGAGCAGCAGCGCCCCGGTCGCGACGGCCGGCGTGACGGTGAGGACCGGTGGGACGCGCAGAGCCGTCAGCATCCCGATCGCGAGCCGCAGGCTGCGACCCACGACGGCGACGTTCACTGCGGCGGCAGCAGGTCGGCCAGCAGCGCGACGTCGCGCAGCAGGGCGACCGCCGAGCGCAGCACCGGGACGGCGGCGACCGCGCCCGAGCCCTCGCCCAGCCGCAGGCCGAGGTCCAGCACCGGCTCCAGGCCGAGCTTGTCCAGGGCCAGGGACTGCGCGGGCTCCGTCGAGCGGTGACCGGCCGCGAACCACGCCGCGGCACCCGGTGCCATCCGCTCCGCCGTCAGCGCGCACGCCACGGACATCAGGCCGTCGAGCAGCACCGGGACGCCCTGCTCCGCCGCCTCGACGAGGTAGCCGACCGTCGCCGCCAGGTCCGCGCTGCCGACCGCCCGCAGGGTCTCCACCGGGTCGTCGAGCCGGGCGCCCGCACGGTCGAGGGCCTGCTGGACGACGGCCTGCTTGTGCAGCAGGGCCGCGTCGTCGACCCCGGTGCCGCGGCCGGTCACCTCGACGGCCGGCAGGCCGAGCGCGGCGGCCACCATCGCCGAGGCCGGCGTGGTGTTGCCGATGCCCATGTCGCCGGACAGCAGCAGCTGAGCGCCCGCGGCGATCTCCTCGCGGGCCACCTCCCGGCCCACCGCCAGGGCGCGCGCGGTCTCCTCGGCGGTGAGGGCGTCCTCCACGTGGAGGGCGCCGCTGCCGCGTCGTACCTTGTGGGCGGTGACGTCGGCGGGCACGCCCTCGAGGTCGTCGTCGACCCCGATGTCGAGCACCCGCACGCTGACGCCGTGGGCGCCGGCGAGCGCGGAGACGCCGGCCTTGCCGAGCACGAAGGTGCGCACCATCGCGGGCGTGATCGCCGGGGGGTAGGCCGAGACGCCGTGCTGCGCGACCCCGTGGTCGCCCGCGAAGATCACCAGCCGCACGTTGTCCAGCGGCGCGGGCGGGCACTGCCCCTGGGTCGCGGCCAGCCACACGCCGAGGTCGCCCAGCCGGCCCAGCGCGCCGGCCGGCGTCGCCAGCCCGGCGAGGCGCTCGGCGGCGGCGGTCCGTACGGCGGGGTCGGGCGCGGCGATGGCGTTCATGGGGCCGCACGCTACCGTTCCGCGGTGCCGCAGCCCGCCACGTCCCACACCGTGCTGCTCGTCCCGGTGCCGGAGCTCGAGGCCTGGGTGCGCCGGCGGTGGGAGCACTACGCGCCGGGCTGGGTCTCGCGCGACCCGGCCTTCACCCACGCGCACGTCACGGTGCTCGGGCCGTGGGTGCCCAGCCCCTCGGCCGCCGACCTCGCGGCCGTCGCGGACGTCGCCGCCTCGGTGACCGCCTTCGCCTTCACCCTGGCCGCGGTCGAGACCTTCGCCGACGGACTGCTGCACACGGTCCCCGCACCCCGCGCGCCCTTCGCCGCGCTCACCGCGGCGCTCGCCGCGCGCTTCCCCGCCCACCCGCCCTACGCCGGCGCCTTCCCCGACCCCGTGCCCCACCTCACCCTGGACCAGGTCTCGCCGACGGTCTCGGCGGCGTCGGTGCGCGCCTCGCTCGGGCCGCTCCTGCCGGCCGACTGCCGGGCGGAGCGCCTGGAGGTCCATCGGTACGCCGAGGGTGACTGCCGGGTCCTCGCCTCCTGGCCGCTCGGCGGCTCGACGCCGGAGGGTTGACAGCACGACCCGCCGGCGGCGACCGTGCGCCCATGGTCCGCTCGGGAGTCCAGCGCTGGTGGGTGCTCGCCGGGGTGCTCGCCCTGGCCCTCGTCGTCGTGTGGTGGGTGCGCCGCGACGACACGACCCCGGCGTCCGTCCACATCCCGGCGGCCCCGGCGGGCCGGCCGGTGACCTGGGACGGGTTGACCGTCGCCGGCGACCGGCTGACCCTCGGCGCCAGCGGCAACCCCTGCCAGGAGGCGACGGGCACGGTCGTCGACGAGACCGACGACCGGGTCGTCGTCACCGCCTACGCCGAGCGCGCCGGTGGCGTCTGCGCCCAGATGCTGGGCTACTTCACCATCGACGTGCGGCTGGAGCGTCCGCTCGGCGCCCGCCCGGTCTACGACGGCGCGTGCCTGGACGTCGCGGCCTCCTCCGGCCGCGACGAGAGCGCCTGTCGCCGGGTCGCGGAGACGACCGCCGACTAGCGGCCGGGCCGTCAGTGCGCGAGCTTGAGCCCCACGACGCACCCGACCAGACCGAGGATGAGGGCGATCCGGACCAGGCTCACCGGCTCCTCGCCGGACACCATCGCGATCGCCACCGTGAGGGCTGCCCCGATCCCGACCCAGACCGCGTACGCCGTACCCACGGGCAGGGTGCGCATCGCGTAGCCGAGACCGACCATGCTCGCCACCAGGGCCCCGCCGAAGACGATGCTCGGGCCCGGTCGCGAGAAGCCGTCGCTCCGTGCCAGGGCGGTCGCCCAGACCGCCTCGAGCCCGCCCGAGACCACCAACGCCAGCCACGCCATGACCGCCACCTCCGTGGCCGTCTTGTCGCGCTCCGGGTACGGCTCCCTCGTCCGGCGGCCGGGTCCCGGCCGTGCCTCCGATGGTACGTGCGGGCTACGGGCGGGGCCGGACGACCACCCAGCCGAGCGCCACCCCGAAGCCGGCCACGAGCGGACCGAGCACGCTGAGGCCCTTCGACTCGTCGTCGCCGATGACGCCCCATGAGACCAGGCTGAGGTAGCCCCCCGCGAGGAGCAGGAGCAGCGCGACCGGCAGGCCGAGGGCGAGGATCTTCCATCGGGGCGTGGTGCCGTACCGGTTCTCGTCCATCCGCCCATTGTCGCCGGAGGTGGCGTACCGTCGCCTCATGCACCACTTTAGACTCATAAAGTGGTGTAAGATCGCCGCATGCACCCGGATCGTGGCGCGCCCGCGGTCGGCTGGGAGACCCGCGCGTGGGACCGGCCGGTCGACCGGTCCACCTCGCGCCGTCGGCGGCTCGAGGCGCGCGGTCCCTACCGTGCGGCCGTCCCCGCCGAGATCGCCACCGCGCACCTGGCCTACGACGCCGCGCTCCAGGCCGAGGCCGAGGACGCCGTGCGCGCCATCACCCGCTTCGACTCCGAGGTGACCGCCGTCGCCGAGCTGGCGCCGCTGGCCGCCGTCCTGCTGCGCACCGAGTCGGCGTCGTCCTCCCAGATCGAGGGCGTCACGGCCGGCGCCCGGGCCCTGGCGTTGGCCGCGATCGACCAGCGCACCGGCCCCAACGCCCGCCTGGTCGCCGCCAACGTCACCGCGCTGCGCCGTGCCGTCGAGCTGGCCGACGACCTCAGCACCGAGACCCTCCTGGCGGCCCACGCCGCGCTGCTGGAGGGTCACGCGTACGCCGAGCCCGGACGGCTGCGGGCCCAGCAGGTGTGGATCGGCAGCGACGCCATCAGCCCCCACACCGCGTCCTTCGTCCCGCCCCACCACGACCGGGTCCCCGCGGCGATGGCCGACCTCGTGGCGTTCGTACGGCGCACGGACCTGCCCGTCCTCGTCCACGCCGCCGTCGCTCACGCCCAGTTCGAGACCATCCACCCCTTCAACGACGGCAACGGTCGCGTCGGACGCACCCTCGTGCACGCCATGCTCCGCCGCGCCGACGTCGCCCGGCGCCTCACCGTCCCGGTGTCCGCCGGCCTGCTGACCGACACCGCGGCGTACTTCGACGCCCTCACGGCCTACCGCGACGGGGACGTCGCGCCCATCGTCCGGCAGTTCGCCGCCGCGTCCTTCCGTGCGGTGGACAACGGCCGGCGGCTGGTCGAGGACCTCGAGCGGATCCACGCGGAGTGGGCGGACGACCTGCCCTCGCGCCGCGGCTCGGCCGCCCGCCGCCTGTTGCCGCACCTCCTCAACCAGCCCGCCGTCAACGTCGCCCACGTCGTGGCCGCCCTGGACGTCGCCCTCTCCGCGGCGCAGCGTGCCGTGGACCAGCTCGAGAGCGCCGGCATCCTGGTCCGCAGCGGGGGAGGGCAGCGCAACCGGGTCTGGGTCGCGCCGGACGTGATCGACGCGCTGGACGCGTTCGCGGAGCGGGCGGGGCGACGGGCCTGAGGCTCAGCGGCGGGCGACGGCCTCCGCCAGCGCCTCCATCCGGGCCTGCGTGCCCTCGTGGTCGCCGAAGTGCACCGCCACCCGTTGCGCCCCGGCCTCGCCGTACGCCGCGACGCGGTCGGCGACCTCCGCGGCCGACGACGCCCCGTCCCAGCCGATCCGCAGCCCGGGCACGACCGAGCGCTCCCCGCTGAGCTCCGCCAGCCGGCCGGCCCGCTCGGCGAACTCCTCCGGGCTGGAGGGCAAGCCCTGCCACAGGTCGCCGTGGCGCGCCGCACGCCGCAGCGCGGCGTCGCTGTTGCCGCCGACCATGACCGGCACCGGTGTGGTCGGAACCGGGGCGAACACGCCCTCGTCGTAGGAGAACCGGCGGGCGCGGTACGGCGCCGCGCCCCCCGCCCACAGGTGCCGCAGCAGGCCGAGCACGTCGTCGGTGACGGCGCCGCGGCTCCCGTGGTCGGCACCGACGGCGTCGAACTCCGGCGCGCTCCACCCGACGCCGAGCCCCAGGACGACCCGGCCGGCCGAGAAGTGCTGCAGGGTGGCGACCTGCTTGGCGAGCACGAACGGGTTGCGCAGCGGCGCCACCAGCACGGACGTGCCCAGCCGCAGGCGCTCGGTGACCGCGCTCAGGTGCCCGATCGTGACCAGCGGCTCGTAGACCCCGCCGAAGGTCTCGCCGTACTCACCCGGAGGCAGCACGTGGTCCGGCAGCCACGCCGTGGTGTAGCCGAGCGCCTCCGCCGCCCGGGCCAGGTCGGGCAGCACCCGCGCGGGCATCGACGGCGACTCGTCGGGAAGGACGACCTCGAGATCCATGTCGGGCCAACTCGGCTCGCGGCGCGGCCATTCCTCCGGTTGGCAGGAGGGGAGGGCCGGCGTACGGTCGAGGACGCGCCCCTTGAGACGACAGGGGGCTGTCCTCCCGGGTCCGTGGCAACGACCCGGACGATGTGAGGGAGCGATCCCGATGAGCCACGAGATCCACGTCCACGTGCCGATCCGCCTCGAGTTCGAGGGCGACGACGTCTCCGAGGTCCGCGCCGGCGCCTTCGCCACGCGGGAGGAGGCCGAGAACGTCCTGGAGTACTGGCGCGAGGCCGGCCACCGCAGCCCGATGGGGGTGCGGACCCTGCCCGTCTGGGGGACGGCGGCGGACTGGATCGCCGCGGGCGCCGTACCCGCCAGCGGCGATCCCGCCGCCATCGCCCGGAGCTCCGGCTAGGCGGCAGGCACCTCGACCGGGTGCTCCTCGGTCGTGCGCGCGTCGGTGAGGGTGAGCGCGCCCGCCACCGCCACCACGCCGACGACGACGGCCAGGACGGCGTACGTGATCCGCTCGCCGTGGAAGAACGACTGCACGAGTGCGCTGCTCCACGTGCCCGCCGGGAGCTGGGCGGTCACCAGTGCCGCGATCAGGGTGCCGACGACCGCGGTGCCCACGCTGGTCCCGATCTCCTGGGCCGTGTCGTTGAGGGAGGCGCCCATCGACGTCCGGTTGGCGGGCATCGCGTCGACGAGGGCGATCGCGCAGATGGTCATCACGGTGCGCAGGCCGATGGTCATCACGACCATGGCGGCGGCGATCGTGGGGTAGCCGTGCTCGACACCCCACGCCAGCCCGGCCAGCGAGCCGGCCAGCGCGAGTGCGCCGACCAGGCAGGCGATCCGGTGGCCGAAGCGGGCAGCGAGGCCCTCCGACAGCGGGGTGGCGACGATCATCGTGACGATGATCGGCAGGTTCGCCAGGCCGGCGCGCACCGGGCTCCAGCCGTAGGCGAACTGGAAGTGCAGGATCAGCCCGAACATCACGCTGGCCATCGCGATCGCCGTACCGACCTGCGCGATGACGGCGCCGCGGACGGTGCCGTTCGCGAAGAGGCCGAGGTCCAGCATCGGGGAGACGGTACGACGCTCGTGCCACACGAACCCGGCCCCCGCCAGCACGGCACCGGCCACCGAGGCCAGGGTGAGGGCGGAGAGCCAGCCGTGCTCGACGCCGCTGGTCAGCGACCAGCAGGCGAGGCCGATGGCCGTGATGCTGAGCAGGGTGCCGGGGACGTCGAGCCGGTCGTCGGTCAGCCCCTCCGGGTCGTCGGCCGGGACGCCGAGGCGGACGCCGACGAAGGCGACCAGCGCGATCGGGGCGTTGACCAGCAGCAGCCACTCCCACCGCACGTGCGCCAGCGCCGTGCCGCCGAGCAGCGGGCCCAGGATGAAGCCGGACATGCCGACCAGGATCATCACGGTCATCGCGCGCATCCGCAGCGTCTTGTCGTCGAAGAGCCGGAACACCAGCGAGTTGGTGATCGGCGCCATCGCCGCCGCGGCCACGCCCAGGGCGGCGCGCAGTGCGATCAGCTCGTCGGCGCTGTCGACGAGGACCACCAGCAGGCTGAGCAGCCCGAACGCGGCGAGCCCGACCTGCAGCACCCGGCGCCGCCCGAACCGGTCGGCGATCGAGCCGGCGGTGAGGAGCAGGCCGCCGAAGGTGAGCGAGTAGGCGCCGGTGACCCACTGCAGCGCCGTCGTACCGCTGCCGAGGTCGCGGCCGATGGTGGGCAGCGCGATCGACAGCAGTGTGTTGTCGACCATCTCGACGAAGAAGGCCAGGCACAGCGCGGCCATCGGGATCCACGCCGCGCGCAGCGACGGATAGGTGCGTGACGGACTCGGCGTCACGGCGGTGGTGCTGGACATGGTGGTCTCCCTTCGGCGGCGTTCGCGGGAACGCTAGGGAGGACCGGTTTCACCCCGGTTTCACGGCGCCTTCACGGCTCCCCGGCCGGATCCGACCGTCGCCGTCGGGTAGCAGGAGGGTCGCACCCGTCCCACCACCAGCGCTGCCCCAGGAAGGCCACCCATGTCCCACGAGCACGACCCCGTCGACCCCAGCGAGCTCGCCGCCCGCGCGCCCAGCGACGCCCAGGAGGCACCGGAGGGAGCCGCCGCGCCGCATCCTCCGGTCGAGGACGACCTCAACACCACCGAGGAGAACGCCGATCGGCCGGCTCCCGCCGAGTCGGTCGACGGGGAGGCTTGAGAGGGACGGGCTGGCCTTCAGTCAACCGCTGCGTCGAACGGGCGAGCGCGATCGCAGAGATAGTCAGCATGAGTGGTGACGTGACGAGCGTTGGCGTCCGTGCCAAAGTGCCTCTTCAACCGGCGGTGCTGCCCCGCCGTAGGCGACCGAATCTCGAGCGGGGTGTTCTCCAATGCTTGGTCTTGCGACCGTCGTCGCTGTTTCACTCGTCTTGGCAGTGACCGCCATCAAATGCGTCGAGATCATCGTCGATATGGTCTGGACGGTCGCGATAGGGGACCGGTTCGCCTCGGCAGTCCGCGCCGAGGTCGATGCTCGCGGAGCCGTCGATATCGAAGACATAGAACGCGACTTCCGTCGCCTGCAACCGGTGTACCGAAGCCTTGAGTGGTTGGCGAGGAGATGGCCGCATGCTGCGCGTGTGTTGCGAGCTGGCTACTGGGCGCCGGGGCTCGCGTCCATTCTTGCGCTGACGAGCCTTGTCAAGGCGCCCGACCCGATGCTCCTGCCTTTGGTCGTATCAGGCACCTGTTTCACCACGCTGATCCTCGTCAATGCGCCTCTCAGGCGCTTTGCCCTTCGCGGCTACGACCGCTACAACCGCGACATCCTGCTGGGGGCTTGGAAGCAGCCGGGCAACGCCGGCATCGAGGCGGGGGAGGCCGTCCGTGCCGTGACGGCCTACTTCCTCTGGCTGGTGTACGTATCCGTGCTCGGATTCGGTGCGACCTACTCGTGGGTCTCGCGCTTGGACGAACACGCATTCTCCACAGAGCTTTCTTTCCCTACGGCGACATTCTTCAGTCTCGGCGTGGTGTCGACGGTAGGGTTCGTCGCCGCGACGGCACAGACTACGGCCGCTCAGGCGGTGGTTGCGTTGCAGGTGACAACCGGGCCTCTCATTCTCGCCTGGCTGCTGACCGAGATCGCGCCGCACCGCGCTGCGGGATCGTCGGCAACCATCCGCCCGGCACCCCGAGTTTCGCTGGATCATCGGCACCAGACGTCGTGGCCTACTCTGGTCGCGGCGGTGCTCGTGCGCAGGGACGGCAAGATCCTGCTTGCGAACCGCCGTCGTGGCCTCGATTTCCGGCCGGGCCGCTGGGACTTGATCGGAGGGCATGTTGAGCCGGGCGAGAATCCGCGATCAGCTCTTGAGCGTGAGGTATATGAAGAAGCAGGCGTGACTGTGCGACATTTGTCGCCGGAGCCCGATACGCGCTGGATCGAGAACGGTTACGACTTGCGAATTTGGGTCGTACAAGATTGGGCGGGCAGTCCCCGCAACTATGCCCGCGGCCAGCACCGGAAGCTTCGCTTTTTCTCCGTGCGGGAAGCGCGGCGACTCCGGCTGGGGGATCGCAAGTACCTAGCTCTGTTCGAGGAGATTGCGCGAAGCTCCAACGGGCGGGACCCTGCGAATCCGACTGAGTGAGAAACCGCTCAGATGGAAACCTCGCTCGCCGGCACTCCGGGTGGCTAGCTACACCCGCCCGGCCGATCCTCGGGTTGCCGGTCGGGAAGGGGACGGGCTGGCCTGTAAGCCGGGTTCTGTCCCCTGTCTGACAAGGGGGCGACCATCCATCTAGGGCTGCCGTCGCCGACAGCCTCGAGCGACCTACCCGCACACTCGGACGAGCCGCCCTCGGACGTGTGCTGTCTGGTCTTGCTCCGGGTGGGGTTTGCCGAGCTGCACCGGTCACCCGGTGCACTGGTGGGCTCTTGCCCCACCGTTTCACCCTTACCGCCTCCCGGAGGAGGCGGCGGTCTGTTCTCTGTGGCACTGTCCCGCGGGTCACCCCGGGTGGGTGTTACCCACCACCCTGCTCTGTGGAGCCCGGACTTTCCTCGGGACCCGACGCCTCACGGCGATGGGTCACGCGGTCGCCCGGCCAGCCCGTCCGCCGCTCACTCTAGGGAACAACCCGGGCTGACCGACAGTTGAAGGCCACATGAACGAGACGACGCAGCCCGAGGTCCGTATCCAGGCGCCCGCGATCGCCCCGTTTGCAGCGATCAGCCCGGGCGCCGCCACGCACCACGCGAACGCCTACCGCACCGCGCACGACCTGCTCGGCCGGCGAGCGCCCCGCGAGGCGCTCGAGGTGCTCGAGCCGGCCCTCGCCGAGGAGCCCGGCAACCGGGGCCTGCGCTCGCTGCGGGTCTGGGCCTACCTGATGCGCGCCCAGCTCAAGAAGGCCGAGGACGAGCTGATCGGTCTCGTCGCCGAGGACCCCTCGGACGCGTGGTCGCGGCACGCGCTGGGCCGCGCGCTCGAGCGCCAGGCGCGGTACGACGAGGCGCTGCCGCACCTGCGTCTCGCCGCCGCGATGACCGGCGACCCCGAGCACGAGTACGACGTGCTGCGGGTCGAGCGGCTCTCCGGCAAGCTCGACTGAGCGCGGTCCTCCCCGGCGCCGGTCGAGGAGACGGGCGCCCGGCGTGCGCTCAGGCCAGCCGGGTGATGTCCACCGTGACGTCGAGTCGGGCGGTCTGCGCGCCGGTGTAGATCCCGCGCAGGGGCGGGACGTCGCCGTAGTCGCGGCCGTGGCCGATGGCGACGTACCGCTCCCCGGGGGCGGTGTCGGTAGTGGGGTCGAAGGCCTTCCAGCCGTCGTCCCACCACTCCAGCCAGGCGAACGGGCTGCCGACGACCGTCTCGCCGACGACCGGCGACTCGACCGGGTGGACGTAGCCGGAGACGTAGCGCGCCGGGATGCCCAGCGTGCGCAGCCCGCCGATGGCGAGGTGGACCATGTCCTGGCCGACGCCGGCGCGCTGCTCCCAGGCCTCCGCCGCGGTCGACTCGGCATCGGTCACCCCGGGCAGGAAGTCGATCTGCGCGGTGACCAGGCGGCACACGGCGCGGGCCGCGTCGCCGGGCAGGTCGGCCCCGGCACCGATGTCCTTGACGAGCTGCTCGAAGTCGGGCGTGGGCGCGACGACGTCGGAGACGACGAGGTACTCCGTCCAGCGGTCCGCCACCTCCCGCTCGCCGTACGACGACCAGGTGGACGTCGCCTCAGGCTCGGCCCCCGCGCGGTTGACCTGCACGGTCGAGGTGGCGGTGACGGTCATCGAGTCGTGCGGGTCGACCACCTCGAAGGCGGTCACCGCGGTGCCGAAGTAGTCGGTGTAGGAGTACGTCCACGGTTTCGGGCTGACGTCGAGACGGTGGTGGACGACGATCTGCTCGGGCGTCGTGACGGGCGTCATCCGGGCCTGGTTGTACGACGCCATGGCCCCGCCGTCGTAGGTGTACTGCGAGGTGTGCACGATGCGCAGCTGCATGTTCATGCCAGCACTCCCTTCCAGGCGAGGGCCTCCGAGCCGGCGAAGTACCGGCGGGCGACGGCGTCCGTGGCGGCGGCGCAGGTGCGCTGCAGCCGCTCCATCTCGTCGGGCAGGTCCTCGACGAGGTCGGCGAGCGAGCGGTACTCCAGCTCGGCCCGGGTCCGCCCGATCAGCCGCTGCGCCTCGTCCTGGAAGCCCGCGCGCCGGGGGTCGCCGGTCAGGTTGACCAGCGCCTGCTCGGCACGGTCGAGGGCGAAGACGACCGAGCGGGGGAACAGCCGGTCGAGCAGGAGGAACTCCGCGGCCGCGCGGTCGGTCTCGATCCCGCGGTAGGTGCGCAGGAAGGCGTCGTAGGCCCCGGACGCGCGCAGCGCCGACGTCCACTGACCGGCCCCGCCGGACAGGGCGGTGGTGGCGACGAGCCGGGAGGTCATGTCGGCGCGCTCGATGTTGCGCCCGAGCATGATGAACTGCCAGCCCTCGTCGCGGGTCATGGTCGCGTCGGCGGTGCCGTTGATGAGGGCGGCACGCTCGCGCACCCACGAGAAGATGTACGGCGGGCGGAGGGCCTCGAAGTGCCCCGAGGGGATCGGGCGCCACGTCGTGTTGATGGCCTCCCAGAGCGGGACGGTCAGGGTCTCCCGGGCGCCGCGGGCGGACTCGCGGGCCGAGCCGAGCACGGCGGCGATCGAGCTGGGCGACTGCTGGTCGTAGGCGAGCAGCCGCAGCACCTGCTCGATGGAGACCGAGCCGAACAGGTCGACGCCGTACTCCGCCGCCTCCGAGGGCTCGATGCCCATGCAGGACAGCAGGTCGCGGCAGGTCTGCGCCTCGTCGACGGTGGCGTCCTCGAGCAGCAGCTGGGTCTGCACGTCGAGGATGCGGGCGGTGTCGTCGGCCCGCTCGATGTAGCGGCCGATCCAGAACAGCGACTCGGCGATCCGGCTGAGCATCACCGACCCCCTCCCGACGACGACTGCTGCTGTTGCTGTTGCTGCTCGGGCCCGGTCGCGCCGGCCAGCACCCAGGTGTCCTTGGTGCCGCCGCCGCGCGAGGAGTTCACGATCAGCTCGCCCTTGCCGAGCGCCACCCGGGTCAGCCCGCCCGGCAGCACCCAGACCCGGTTGCCGTCGTTGACCGCGAACGGGCGCAGGTCGACGTGCCGTGGTCCGAGCTCGCCGTCGACGAAGGTCGGCACCGTGGAGAGCTGCACGACCGGCTGGGCGATCCACGAGCGCGGGTCCGCGAGCACCTTGGCGCGCAGCTCGTCGAGCTCCTCGCGGGTGGCCCGCGGGCCGATCACGATGCCCTTGCCGCCGGAGCCGTCGACCGGCTTGAGCACCAGCTCGTCGAGACGGTCCATCACCTCGGTCAGGTGGTCGGGCTCGCCGCACCGCCAGGTGTCGACGTTGCGGATGACCGGCTCCTCGTTCAGGTAGTACCGGATCACGTCGGGCATGTAGGTGTAGACGAGCTTGTCGTCGGCGACACCGTTGCCGACGGCGTTCGCGATCGTGACGTTGCCGGCGCGGGCGGCGTCGATGAGGCCGGGGCACCCGAGCATCGAGTCGGCCAGGAAGTGGACCGGGTCGAGGAACTCGTCGTCCACCCGCCGGTAGATCACGTGCACCGGCGCGAGGCCCTTCGTCGTGCGCATCATGACCTCGCCGCGGCGGCACACCAGGTCGCGGCCCTCGACGAGCTCGACGCCCATGGTCCGGGCGAGCAGGGTGTGCTCGAAGTAGGCGCCGTTGTAGACACCCGGCGTGAGGACGACGACCGTCGGGTCCGCCACACCCGCGGGCGCCGCCGCCCGCAGTGCCGCCAGCAGTCGCTGCGGGTAGCTCGCCACCGGCCGGATCCGGTGCTGCGCGATCGCCTCGGGGAGCGCGGCCGAGATGGCGCGGCGGCTCGTCATCACGTACGACACGCCCGACGGCACCCGGACGTTGTCCTCCAGCACCCGGAACTCGCCGTTGTTGTCGCGGATCAGGTCGATCCCCGAGACGTGCACCCGGACGCCGTTCGCGGGCCGGATCGTCGCGGCCTGCCGGTGGAAGTGGGAGCTGGTGGTGATCACCTGGCGGGGGAGGACGCCGTCGTCGAAGACGTGGCCCGCGTCGTACACGTCGGCGAGGAGCATCTCCAGCGCCTTGACCCTCTGCTGCAGGCCCTTCTCGATGGTGGTCCAGGTGTCCATCTCGATGACGCGCGGCAGGATGTCGAGCGGCATCGCCCGCTCCTCGCCGCCGATGTCGAAGGTGATGCCCTGGTCGAGGTAGCTCGCCTGCAGCGCCTCCACCCGGCTGATCAGCTCGGGCGTGCTCATCTTGTCGAGCGAGTCGCGCATCCGGAGGTACGGCGGGCGCAGCTGGTCGCCGTCGAACATCTCGTCGTAGGCGGGCCCGCCCGTCCCGTAGCCCTCGAACATCGTGCTCATGTCGGGACCCTACTCAGGTCCTGTAACGCGGATGTTGCACGACGCGGCGGGGCGTCGACTGGAGTAGGTTCGGAGCATGGCGAGTGAAGGCGAGTTCTGGTTCTGCCTCAAGCACCACACCGTCGAGGGAGTCGAGGGGTGCCCGAACAAGGACCGGCTCGGTCCCTACCCCACCGAGGCCGAGGCGGCGCGGGCCGTCGAGCACGCCGCGGAGCGCACGGCGGCCTGGGACAACGACCCGGCCTGGAACGACGACGCGGCCTGGAACGACGACGCGGCCCCGGGCGACGTACCGGACCAGTAGCCGTGGGCCTCTCCCGCCGCCGCCGGATCCGCCCGGTGGCCCTGGACCCTGCCACCGGGAAGCGGATCTCGCCGCTCCCGTTCGTCGGGCTGGTCCTGGTCGTCTCCTCCTTCTTCCTCTACGCCGCCTCCGGGCTCCTCGCGCCGGCCTGGGCCGTCGTCGCCCTGCTGGCCACCTGGGTGGTCATGCTCGTGCTGTGCTTCGTGTGGTGGACGCCGCGGCCGCGCTGGGTCCTCGTGCTCGGCGTGGTCTCGTGGGTGTGGTGGTTCGTCGCGATCACCGCGGGCGGCGTGCTCCTGGACTGGACGGCGTGAGGTGGCGGCCGAGCTCCCGGCCGAGCCCCGCCGCCGGCTCGCCCCCGAGGCCCGTCGCGCGCAGCTGGTCGCCGCCGCCGAGGACGTCTTCGTGCGCGAGGGCTACCAGGGCACCGCGGTCGAGGACATCGCCGCCGCCGCCGGGGTCACCCGCACGCTGATCTACAAGTACTTCGCCGACAAGGACGAGATCTACCTGCTCTGCCTGCGCGCCGCCCGGGACGAGCTCGACGCGGCCGTGGTGGCTGCGGCCGGGTCGGCGACCACCCCCGAGGACCAGCTCCGCGCCGGTCTCGGCGCCTACTTCCGCTTCGTTCGCGACCGCGGCTCCGCATGGGACGTCCTGTTCGGGGGAGGTGCCGCCGTCGCGGGCCCGGTCGCCGACGCCGCCGCCGAGCAGCGCTACGCCACGGGGGAGCTGGTCGCGGGGCTCGTCCGCGCCGCGGTGCCGGCCATCGACGCGGAGACCGCCTCGACGTACGCCCATGCGTTGTCGGGCGCCGGCGAGCAGGCCGCGAAGTGGTGGCGCCGCCACCCCGACGTTCCCGTCGAGACGATGGTCGAGCGGCTGATGGACACGCTGTGGACCGGGCTGGAGCGGGTCGCGGAGCGGCACCGGTGAGCAGGCGGCGCTCGCCCGACGACGAGCTGGACTTCGAGGTCGAGAGCCACGAGCTGCGCTTCCTGTGGGACTACGGAGTCCTGGTGCCGCTGTGGGAGAGCGGCGTCGGCCTCGTGCCGGACGACGACGAGTGGCTGCGTCGCGCCCTCGGCCTGCCGCAGCCGCTGATCGAGGACCTCCGGGCCTGGGGCGAGCTGATGGAGCAGCTCGACGCCAACCCCGGGATGCGCACCGACCAGGCGTACGCCGAGCTCGACCGCCGGGCGCGGTCGCTGGTCGAGCGGGTGCGCGAGGCGCTGGGGCCCGCGTTCACCGTGACCTACGTGCCCTGGGGCTGAGAGGTCCGGCAGGATGAGTCCATGGCCATCCACATCACCGACAACCCGGACGCCGACGAGCTGCTGACGACCAACCCCTTCGCGCTGCTCATCGGGATGATGCTGGACAAGCACCGGTTCTAACCCCTAGCAATCTGAGCGCGTCTGCGCCAGCTCAGAGGCCGGCGACGCCAGCGGCGGCACACGGGGGCAGGCCTGACTCTCCGATGCTCTGACGGGGCGCTCAGAGAGTCTGCGGATGTCGTGAGAGCATTCCGGCATGGGCTTCCAGATCGCCGGTGAGGACGCTGCCGACAAGGTGCTCGACGACCACGCTTTCGCCGTGGTTCTAGGCATGATGCTCGACCAGCAGTACGGAATGGAACACGCCTTCCGCGGCGGCTGGAAGCTTCTGAGCCGGATGGGAACGCTGGACACCGCTGCCATCGCGGCGGCAGACCCGGAGGAGTTCAAGGCCCTCTGCAGTCAGCCCCCGGCCATTCATCGCTTCCCCGGCAGCATGGCTGCTCGCGCCCAGGAACTCGCGGCCCTGGTGGAGTCCCAGTACGGCGGCGACGTCACTCGGCTGTGGTCTGAGGCGACCAGCGGCAAGGACCTGTTCAAGCGGGTCCATGCGCTGCCGGGGTTTGGGAAGCAGAAGGCGCAGATCTTCGTCGCGCTCCTCGCCAAGCAACTCGGTGTCCGGCCAGAAGGCTGGGAGGCCGCAGCGGGGGACTACGCGCTGGAGGGCTACCGCTCGGTTGCCGACGTGGTCGACCAGGATTCGCTGCAGAAGGTCCGCGACTACAAGAAGGCGAAGAAGGCGGAAGCCCGCACCGCCTGACGGCCTCCGCGCGACCGCTACTGGAGGTCCTGTGGAGTGGACGACACACCCTTCTCCCGGCTCCCCTTCGGTGGCGTGCGGGCGCGCCGTCGACGTGCCCCGGATCGATCGGGCGGGCGGGCTCCAGCATCGAGATCAAGATGATCTGGACCCAGGAGGTCAAGCGATCCCCGGTGGAGAACTTCCAATGACCTGTGGACTCGACAACGTCTTCCGCAAGAAGAGGGCCAACGTCGACTACAAGACCGACGAGTAGATCCACTTTTCCCACTGCACAGGCGAAGTACTGGCGTTTCCGCAGGTCAGAGGCCTGCGGCGCGACTGGCGCGGCTCTCACCCCACAGGCGAAGTCGCCCGTCTAGTCCACAGATTGCGCCTTTTATCCCCAGGATCCGGGGCGTTGTCCACAGGGCTTGTGGATAAGTCCCAGGTTCCGCCTATCCGGCGTCGGACACAAATGATCCACTGATGCAGAAGAAAGTTGCATCAGTGAGATTCAGGTCGAGAGGAGGTGCGCAGTGCCCGAGCAGATCAATGCCGTGGTGGCCCTGGCGGGTACGGCGGGCACCAGCGTCGCTGCGTTCCTGCATGGGGGTGTTCTTGGCGGGGTGGCGTTGGTGGTGATCGTCATCGCCAGCGCGATCAAGGTCGCCGGGCCTGAACTTCGCGCGTGGGTAACGATGTGGTGGGCTCGAAACGACGCCAAGAATGCGAAGTCAACGCAGCCGGTCACTGATGCTGCTGACCGCGATGAGATGCCGGGCGCGGCGTAGACCCGTGCTGTGGCAGCGGTAGGTCCTATTCGACTCGCCCGCGCGGTGTGCCGACTGGGTAGGTCCCCCGGCGGCGTTACCGGCGGGATCGCAGCAGTCGGTTCTGCTTGATGAGCACGGCCTGGACGGCCACTGCCAGCACGAAGACGACGAGAATCTCGACGCCACCCAGGGTCGCGCCGAGACGACTCGTCGTGACGATCGCAGCGAACGCCGCGAGGTAGACCAGGGCTGAGATGACGATTGCTCGGAGCATCATGCCCCTCCTGAGTAGTTGAAGCTGCGGCCAAGCCGAGTCTCGCCTGCGGTAGTGGAAACTAGCCGGTCGTGTCGGGCGGGCCCAGGTGTCGCGTGCTGTTCGGACGCCCGTCTGGATTGCGCGGATCGTTGTTGACAAGCCTAGTCAGGACATAGAGACTTCGCCGGACAACCGTCATCGGGGCGGTTGATTCTCAGGGGGTAACAATGCGTTTCGGTGTTCGGTCGCTGCTCGCGGCGATCATTCTCGGGGTCATGTCGGTCGCGGTTGCCGCTCCGGCCCTGGCCGTGGCCTGGAAGTCGTCCACGGACCCGCTTTACGTCTACGAGGACGGCGTGAAGCAGGGCAAGGCCTACGGGAACTTCTACAACAACTCGACGTCGGCCATGTCGACGAGCTACCAGTACGACATGAAGCCGGGCGGCAACAACGTCCGGGTCGAGACCGACTTCTACTTCTGGCGCTACAGCCCGGGCTCCTGCGGCTCGACGGGGCAGACCACGTGCTATGTGTGGGACATCTCGAAGCAGACCGTTGAGTCCAACACCGCCACGTGGGTCAAGGACTCCCGTGCGCGCAACCTGCGGGCGGACTCGGACAAGGCGCGCGGCGCCATCAACATCTGCGAGATCCAGTCGTGGTCGAACGACCCGTGCAGCGCTCACGTGCTGCCGAGCTTCTCGTACTGAGCGCTCGCCTACGATCCAGGTGATGATTGCAGACCTGAAAGACGTCAGCCATTCCTACAAGGATCGTCGCGCCCTCGATGAGGTCACGTGGTCCGTGTCGGAGGGAGTGACGGGCGTCGTCGGCGTCAACGGTGCTGGGAAGTCGACGCTTCTGCGCGTTCTCGCGACTGAGTTGACGCCCACCATCGGCGATGTCGAAGTCCTGGGCAAGAGCGGGCGCGAGGCGTCCGAAGCCCGTGGGCGTATCGGCGTGATGCCGCAGGCTGTGGAGTTTCCAGGCCATGTACGAGTGCAGGACTTCCTCTCGTACATGGCCTGGCTCCGCGCCATTCCTCGCCGCGAAAGGCCGGGTCGTATCGCGGCCGCGCTCGAACTGGTCGAGTTGCCAGACCGCCAGCGGTCGCACATCGGTGATCTGTCGGGTGGCATGCAGCGCCGTTTGCTGTTCGCGCAGGCCATCCTCGCGGAGCCCTCGCTGCTTATCCTCGACGAGCCGACAGCCGGTCTCGATCTCGAACAGCGAATCCGACTCCGCGAGATCATCTCTCAGATCCCCTGGGCTGCTGCGGTCGTCATCAGCAGCCACCTGATGGAAGACCTGGCGCCGATCTCGGACCGGATGCTCATGCTCGACGGCGGGCGAAAGGTCTTCGACGGCACGATCGAAGAACTCGCGCAGGTCGGTGCCGCAGCTTCGGAGCCCGCGGACGGCGTCAACGATCTTGAGTCTGCCTTCATGCGACTCCGGAATAGGTTGAGCGAGTGACACGACGCTTTCTAGCGATCATCTCGGTGCCCTTGATCGCTACGACTGCTTATGCGCTTTGGGCCTTTGATCACCGCTGGATCGGCCAGTGGGCGTGGACCATCGACAGCATCACGGGCTCGACCGTTCTGACCGGGCCGCTCGTTGCGGCGTTGACCGCGTGGGCCCTGATGGAAGCCTCGCGCTTGAAGCCGATCACGTCATCGACCAGCCGCGTCCGAGAGATCCCGTGGCGCCTCGCTCTAGAGGTGTGGGTGGTGGCCGTGGCGGTGTACGTGGTGGCCGCTGTCGTGGCGCTCGCCATCACAGCGTTCGCTGACCACGGTGGCCCATTCCAGGTGTGGGTGCTTGCAATCGGTCCCGCTGTTCTGGCCGTGTGTGCACTGGTGGGAGCCGTGGCGGGTCACCTTGCGCCGTACCGGCTCACGAGCATCCTGATCGGCGCCGGGGTGTTCTTCTTCGGGGCATTCGCCGCTAGCCCATTCGCCGATCTGCTCCGTCACGGGCCGTCGTCCGGATCGCTCGGGGGGCTTCAATTCGACTCCGGCGTCTGGCTCCTGCAGTTCCTCGCGCTGATCGGGATCGCTGTCGCCCTCATCGGGCTTCTCCCCATGCTTGCTGGGCAACGACGCGGGGCGGTTCTCCCCGTGATCGTCGCTGCCGGGGTGGTGCTCGCTGTCGGCGCCGCGATCGCCGTGGGGAATGGCGGCAGTTCGGATCGGCGGTTCGAGGCCTCGGGTGAAGGCCCCACGGCCTGCGCCGGCGACGCGCCAGAGGTGTGCGTGGCTCCGTCGGACAAGGTGCTCCTGAAGCGGACCGCCGAGGCCATGGATCAAGGTGCGGAGAAGATGCGTGCGAAGGGACTCAACCCGCCCGCCCGCTACGAGTACACCCTCCCTGGGCGCGAGGCTTCGAAGGACGCGGGGGTACTGATCCGTCTGGCGCCTTACGGCTCTTCCAACGACAAGTCGTGGATCTGGACGAACCTTCTGACTCCCGCTGGATGCGAGTTCTGGACCGACTCGTCGCAGGCTCCATCGGACCAGGTGTTCGAGGCTCAGGCGCTGCTAGAGGCGTGGATCGTCAAGGGTGTCGACGCATCCAAGACTGCGTGGAGTGATCAGGCTCGGGCTTGGCTGGCAACGTCGAACGAGCCCGCCGCGAAGTCGTGGGCAGTGAGTACGTTCAAGGCCCTCGAGAACTGCACGCCGGACGCCATCAAGCTTCCCTACTCCGTGCTGAACTGATGGTCACTCGCGCTTGGTTCGTCGCGCACAACGGCGCGGCCACCATCCTGTCGATGTTGCTGACGGGAATGGTGGTCGCATTCGTGGCCCACGAGACGGTGCCGTCGTTGCGACAGGCGCCGCTCCCGCTGGGAATGCTGTCGCCCTCACTCATCGCAACGTTGTCGGCCCTAGGCGTGACGTGCGCGCTGCCGACGCCGAGGCGCCGCGACGGGCGGGTGATCCTCGCTAGAAGTCTGTGGCTCCTGTTGGTCTGCGCAGTGAGCGCGGGCGCGGCAGCGGTGATTGCCACGGCGTACGAGGTTCCAGGACTCGTGCCGGCGACGGTGGTGCTGGTGCTGGTCTCCTACGGTGCGTCGTGTCTCCTGGGCAACGCCGCGCCGATCGTGGGCGCGGCTGTCGCCATCGCGATCCTCGCCAACATGCGGGCGTTCGCCGGGGTTGGCACCGAGACGTGGGCCGTGTCGGGGCTGTCGGCGGTCGCATTCTTCGGTGCAGGCGTCCTAGGCGGCGTGGTCTACCTCGGCCTCGGCAGCAAGGCCGACGCCCGTTTCGGCGGGTAGCAACTCAGGCAGAATCACAAGACAAGTGGCAGCGTGAGACGGAGGGTTTCGGGATGTCGAACGACAACGGGTTCGGTAGTGAGATCTGGAAGCAGGCCCAGCGGGTCCGCGTGACTAAGGGGAAGGTCGAGTTGCCCGTCCAGGCGAGCAAGGACGGCATCTACATCGGTAGCGCGGTTCCGGAGAAGAAGCAGTCGAACGCTGCGCCGGACGATGACAAGGCCGAAGGCACCGCGCCGCCACGTCGAGGGTTCCTGTCGCGCCTGTTCCGCCGCTAGGCACTACGTCAGGGGCAGCACGACGAACGACGGGTCGAAGTCCACCGACAACGCCCAGGCCGTGAACGCCTCCGGGCTGCCGGTCAGCACCCACGCATCACGAAGCGCGGCTGGGGCTCCGCCAGGAGCATCGTTCTCGACGGCCAACCCGTGCCGTTGAAATGCGAGCTCGATCGGCTCGACGGGGTACTGCAGTCCGCACACGATCTGGACCAAGGCGCGCATTCTCACTCCTATAGTTTCCATGTCAACTACTTGGAGACGAGGCTATTTCAATCCCATATTCGTATGGGTGTATTCGGAGTGCCTTGGCGTGTCGATCAAGCCCTGAGTCTGCGAAGGTGCTCGACCTGGTGGTGCGGCAGCGGCAAGGGCGAGCAGAGGAAGTTCATGGTCTGCGGGTCGACAGCGCGGATGCGAAAGTGATCCAGGCAGAGGTCGTCCGACTGGCCCAACCCAGCGATCACGTCGCGGCACCCCCAGCAGATCCATCGAGTGCCGCCGTGGCCGCAGGGCTCGAAGACCACCGCTGCCCCATCGCAATCCGGGAAGTCTTGGCCGTGCTCCTGCCGAACGCGGGCGATGGCGTCGCGCTGGTTTGCGGGCAGAGCCGAAGTGCCGTCGTCCGGCTCGGGAAGGACCCGAGCCTCGCCCCGAGCCGGAGCCTTGCCACGAGCCTTAGCCTTGCGACGAACCTCAGCCCTCCTCTCGGGACTCATCTCGCTGTGGTGGTAGCAGTAGTCACTGCCCCACAGCGGCGCCAGCAGGCAGGGTCCGCCCCGATGCGTCACCATCTGGCAGTTCGCCATCCGCACACCTCTCTGGATCAACAGCAGCAGGACCGGAGGTTGACGCGGATCGCAGCCGCGCCGCACTGTCGGAGAGCGCCGTACGTCCTCTCTGCGAACACGGTCACGTCGTTCACGAGCTGATCGAGAGCCGCAGCTTCGTTCGTCCGCTCGGGAGTGAAGAACGTGGGGGCGCGGCGGATCTTGACTGACCCTGTGATCCACAGCCATGCCTCGCCTGGTGCCGCAGCCACGTTGTCCGGACCGCTGGTCCGGTAGCCCCCGCCAATCGCGACCCGGCTGTCAGCGCCCCGCGTATGCATGACGGTGCCGTCGGGCACGATCAGGTTCCGCTCGGCGAGGTATGTCGCGATGCCACGCGCCGAGTGGATGATCGGCTGACAGGCCATGTGCTCACCAGCCCACTGCTCCAGCAGAGCCAGACCGTCCGTGATGGAGACGGCTCCCGTGGCCGGGGTGATGTCGGAGACCTCATCGGTCTCGTCGTCATCGTCGTCCGGCACCGCCAGCGCGGCGCCGAGCGTCCCGCGGACGCGGTTCCCCAAGGCGTCGCGTCCGGTCCAGAAGACACGCTCCAGCGAGCGATCCTGGGCGCGGAGCAGCCTCTCCTCGGCGTGGTCCCATGCATCGCCGAGCCGGATGCCAGCCGTGGAGCACTTGAACGGTGCGATCAGAGTGAACGCGTCGCCTACCGGGTAGTGGAGCCCGGCATCCTCCACGTCCTTCGGCTCGGTGGGCGGCGGGCAGTTGATCGCTCGAGTCTCGATGTCCTCGCAGGACAGTTCCTCATGGTGGAAGCCCTGCTCCCAGTGGCCGTCCTCGACGTCCTCGATCTCAGCGACGGACAGCAGCCCGAAGCGGGACCGAGCGCAGGCGGCGCCGGCGACCTCGACGCCAGGGGTGTTCCAAGCCATGTGATCTCCTCGTTCTTCGTTACAGCAGGGCCAGCCGAAGCAGCACCAGTTCGTCGGGGGTGATGGGGGAGTGGTCGTCGGGATCGCGGCCAGTGACGCTCGCCTGCCACAGCCAGACCAACCGGTCCCAAACGGCGCGAGCCTCGGCATTCCACGTCTCCGGACGATTGACGGGCATCCGCTCTCGGCAGGGCACACAGTCCTCGGCCAGGAGCGCGGCGAGCCGGTCCGTGATGTCTTCCGCTGCTGCCTCTGCTCGCAGCCTGTCCAGCAGGGCCAGACGTTCGGGCGCCATCAGTCGCGCCTCTCCACTGGCACGAAAGGCTCAGCACACCTCGTCGGCACACCATCGAGCTCCAGCGTGAACAGGTTGACGCCGTCGGTGTCGCGAAGAAGGGCCTCGAACTCCTCGTCGGTGCCGTCGTAGCCCCAGAACCGTTTGATCTCGGCTACCGGCTGGAAGGCAGAGAACTGGAGGCCGTCAATATCGCGTGCCCATTGCGCGTGGATGCCCTGCGCGTGCAGTTCCGGCAGGATCGCCAGCACCGCTAGCCACATCTCCCGCCCCTGGGGTCGGTCCGGGTAGTGGTCTGCCAGCGTTCGCGACGTTGTGGCCAGTATCCATTTCATCGCCTCGTCGGCGGTCGCAATCCGGCGCTCCGTAGCCATCACCGCTCCAAGTCCCCAGCGATCCGGGCCAAGAGGGAGTCGGCGAGCACGTCGGGGTCGTTCACCGGCGGCAGGATCACGGTGTTGTTCTGAGTGATGTTGCGGACGTTGCTGTGGGTCGCCCCGGTGTTGCTGGTCGACGTGCTGGCAACGGGGCCGCTGGCGGGTCGGCTGAGGATGCTGCGCGCCCCGTCAGAGAGCGTTGCCACCCCCGCCGGGGCCTTGGCCGTGGGCAGCCCTGCAAGGCTCCGAGCGGTGGTCTGAGAGACGTCCAGCCGCAGCCGGTCGAGGACGGCCCGCTGCACCTGCGGGATGTCCGCGAGCCCCGACTGGACCACCAGTTGCGCGGCCCGTGCGGCCCGCGTGACGGGGATGATCGCTTCGCGCCCCGCCTCGCCGAAGATGCCGAGCGTGGCTCGGTCGAAGATGCCGCCCTTGGCGAGTCGGGGGATGTCGATGCCGACGTTGCCCCCACCCAGGATCTTCGGCAGGTCCACACCGATTCGGTCGGGAAGGACGGAGTTGATCGCGTCTCGCAGGCCCTGAGCCAACTTCGTCGCGATGCTGCCAGTGGCCTTCAGTCCGGCGACGATGCCGTCAACGATCTTGCTACCGACCGACTTCGCGGCGTTGAAGATGGAGGTCGCAACGCCACGGATCTTGCCCGCCAGGCTGCGGAATGCCTCGACGACGTTGTTGACGCCCGAAGACACGAGCCCACGGACGGCGCTGAACGCACTGGAGAAGATGCCGCTCACGACGCCGATTACGGATCGCAGGCCGGAACCGATGCGACCCGGCAGCGACGCGAAGAACTGGCTCACGGTCTGCACCAGCACCTGTGCACTGAGCTTCAACCCGTTGAACTGCGCCTTGGCATTGCTGACGAAGTTGGCGATGGCGGTGCCCACAGTGATGACGGCGTTGATGACCGTCTTCAGTGCGGCGATCACGGCCTTGACGTTGATGACGACCGCCGCGAGCGCCACACCGACCCCCGCCGCCAAGCCGCTCCCGAGTGCCTTCTGGAACGCGCTGAACACCGCCGACAGCACAGGAAGCACGTTGGAGTTGAAGTAGTCGACCAGTGCGCGCAGCGGCGGGAGAACGTACGTGTTGAACGCATCTCCGGCTGCCTGCAGAACGGGCAGCACCTCGGCGTTGAACGCGAGAACCAGCGCGTCGAGTGCGGGCTTCAACTGAGTGTTGAATGCCTCGGCGACCTCCTCGATTGCCGGTCCGAAGGTGTTCTTCAAGAAGTCGCCGACGGCCTTGAACGGCAGCTTCAGCAGAGCGACGCCCAACTTGATCGAGAGCGTGAGCATCGTGGCGAGGAACTTGATGGCCGGTGCCAGGAACTTGATGAGCGCGGAGAGCCCCTTCGCCAGAACGCTCACCGTCTTGGCCACGACGACCAGTGCGCCGCCTGCCAACTTCGCTACGAGGAGGACGACTTGCGAGAGCGGCTCGACGAGCGGAGCGATAGCCACAAGCAGGTCGGCGGCTGCGACCACGACGTCGGCCAGTGCGCTCGCAACCTCGCCGAGCACCGGGGCAAGGGTGTCGATGGCCTCCTGCCACGCGGGCATGATCGCCAGCAGTGCGGAGCCCAGCGCCTCGCCGACCCTGGCGAATGCCTCGCCTAGTGTTGAGAGCGCCGGACCCAGCGCCGTCAGCAACTGGGTCAGCCCGCCGCCGATGGTCTCCAGCACCTCGCCGAGCACAGGCAGCAGCGGCTCGACCGCCTGGAACAGTCCGAGGAAGGCCGTGGACAGCGCACCAGCCAGTGCCGCGCCCAAGGCCGCGATGGTGGGCTGCAAGGCGCTCAGAGTGGTCGCCAGGGTCGCGAACAGGGGAGTGAGGCCGTCGATCGCGGGCTGGAGCGCGGGCAGGATGGCGCCGATCGCCGTGTTGATCAGCCCTGCCAGCGACTGAAGCGCCGGACCGATCGCGGTCACGATTCCGGCGACGGCCGGGGCCAACGTCGAGAGGAGCCCGCTGACCGTCTGGACCGCGACGCCGAGGTTGCTGAAGAAGCCCGCCAGCGCCTCCTGACCGGCCACAGTGTTGATGGCTGCCGACACGTCCGCGAGGGCGTCGGACATCCGGCCCAGGAAGCCGACGCCGGTCTCTGCTCCGGCGCCGAATACCCCGATGAGGACCCGGCCCAGATTGCCCAAGAAGCCGAGCAGTTCGCCCGCAGCTTCGGATGCTCGATTCAGGAACTCGGTGAACTGGCCGCTCGCCGTGATGCGCTCGGTGAACTGCTGGAACCGCTCCGTGATCGCCACGATGCTGTCCGCGAGCGAACGCGCAGGGTTGAGTCCACCCTCGAAGAGGTTGAGCAGTCCCGCGCCGATGTTGCCGAACGCCGGGGCCAGTTGCCGGAAGGTCTGCGCCAGCCCGTCGACGATCGCCTTGAGTTGCCGTGCGCCGTCGCCGGCTGTGACGAACTTTGTGAACTGGTCGGCCAGTCCATTGACGGTGTCCGTGACGACGAGCAGCGCTGCACCGAGGCCGGGAAGCAGAGTCGCGGAGAGTTCCCGGATGTTCTTCGCCTGACCCTCGAAGAGCGACTGCTGGAGGGCCTTCCGTGTTCTGCCGAACTGGCCCTGCACGTCGGCCAACGCCCGCACGACCTGACGGGCTGCGGGGGCGAGGTTCTTCATGGCCGCTTCGAGGGCCTGCTGGGTTGACTCGCTGACTTCGCCAGTCGCGGCGAGTTCCTGCTGCGCCTTCGCCTGTGCCTTGATCGCCTCGCCAACACCGGCGGACGCGATCTTGACCCCGGCGAACGTCACCCCGAGCGAGGCGAGAACGCCGCCGAGGCTGAACGCCGACCCCGCCGCCAGGCCCAGTGCTCCAGCCAGCGGTACCGCGATGACGGCCGCGATCGCGATCAGCGCAGGCTTCAGCACGGCGGCGGACGTCGCCAACGAGCCGAGGGCTCCGACGCCCTTCAACGAGTTGGTGACGAACCGCCCGATGCTGCTGCCGAATCCGTCGAAGGTCGCGCGGAGTCGGTCGATGGGTCCGCGGCCACCGGGCCCGCCGAGGTCGACGAGCCCCGCCCGGACGCGGGCGATGTCGGCTGTGGCGTCGTCGGCGTCGATGTCGACCTGGATGTCGGCCCGCGCCGCCTTCAACCGACGTAGTGACCCCTCCAGGCCGCGAATCTTCGCGTCCACCTCGGAGGTGTCGGCATCGACGTCGACCGCGATGCGTCGCGCAGCTTCGGCCCGAAGGTCCTTGAGGTTCGCTTCGATCTTGTCGATCTGCGAGTTGAACGCGTCGAAGTCGCGCCGCACGTCGCGCACAGAACTGTGGATCGAGGTCGAGACCTGCTTCATGGAGGTCCGGACGGTGTCCGCCACGTCCTCGAAGGGCTCTTCGATGCTCTGGCGCACCGACTCACGCACCGGGGCCAGTGCGCGCTCGACGTCCTTCGAGACGGGCTTGACGGCCTGCTGAACGGCGCGGCGAACGTCAGAACCGAAGCCAGGATCGATCTTGGACTTGATCTCAACGTAGGCCTCGTCGATGACTTCACCCGCCATGGCGGACTCCTAGATGTGAGGTGCGGCGCGCAGCCCGGTGTCAGGCCGGGGCGCGGGTGATGGCGAGCGCGTTGGTGATGACTTGGCGGTTCACGACCTCGATGTCGACGTTCGAGTTGTTCGTGATCCGCATGACGTAGGTGACGGTGTGCACCGATCCACCGGTGAGCGTCAGGACGTCGCTGACCATGTGCCGCGAGCCGAAAGTCCCGGCCGCGTGGTTGTCGTCAGTCCAGAGAGTTCCGCGGTTCGTGGGTGTCGCTCCGTCGATGCCCCGCAGCGCGGTGACGGTGGCGTCCCACCCGTCGGCGGACCCGGTGATCCCGAAGAAGAACTCGGTGTTCACCATCACCGAGACGTCCGGTGTGGCGTCGTTGGGTGCACACCAGTCGCGGAGGTCGATCTGCACCGTGTTGTTGATGTCGCGGGAGTCCCCGGCGTCGGGCAGGTTGACGTTCGTCTCGCTGCTGCCGTTGTCCTCGAAGGTGTCGACGTTGGCGACGTTCGCCCCGACACCGTCAGGCGTGAGCGCGATTCCGCAGCCGGGGTTGACCTCGATCGCGCCGTTGAAGTCCGTCAGCGTTGAGCAGACGATCGAGTTGGGGTTCACGTTCACGGCGATGCCGTCGGAGGTGTGCTCGATGCCGCAGCCCGCCTTGACCATCAGGCGTCCGTTGCTGTCCTGGGTGAAGTCGTCGGGGTCGACGCATACGGTGGCGATGGTTCAGCCCTCCGTTCCGGTGAAGGTGCGGGAGTCGGTTCGGAATAGGGCGTCGAAGGCGATGACCTCGGCCTCGTACTCGATGCGACTGATCACCACGGCCCCCTCGGGCGGGGTGAACTGCATGCCGTCGCTGACCGTGTTCATGCCGACGCCCGTCGCGGTGCGGTAGTAGGTCGTGGTCTCAGTGGCCATTGCCGCCTCCGTGTTCGTGGTGCGGCTGGGTGAACCCCGGGAACACGGTGCGGGCCAGCGCGGTCGCGGCCACCGGCCCCAGCGTCAGAAGGACAGCGCCGTAGACCTCCAGCGCGGCCTCGTTGGCGGCTGCATCGCGCTGCTGCTCGGCCTCCTGAGCCAGCGCCTCGGCGGCGGCGTCGGCATCGGCCAGCGCGGTGTCGTAGTCCTCGGCGGCGACGGGGGTCGCGCCCTCCGGGTAGACGACGGCGAAGTCGCCACCACCGCTGGTCTGGTGGAGGACGCCGTCCTGCTCGTAGTAGATCGTCGTGTCCATGGGGTGATGTGCTCCTGTCACTGGATCGGGATGCCGACGACGCCGATGTACGCCTCCAGCGAGTTGCGGATGATGGCTCCGGCGGCGTTGTTGTTGGTCAGGCACGTGCGGCTGGAGATCGTGTGGACAGAGCCAGCGGTCAGGACGGCGTTCTCCACGCGTCCGTGCATCTGCCGCTCGGCGTTGCGCCCGGCGGTCGCGTTCTGCCAGCGGAGGACCTGCGAGGGACTGCTGGTCTGGACGCCGTCCACGAACCGCTGAGTGCTGACGTCGAAGTCGTCGCCGGCGACGGTCGTGACGTCGAACGAGAAGCCCGACCAGGTCGCGACCCGCAGGTCGTAGCAGGAGTCGGTGAGGTCGATCGTGACGGTGGCCGTCACGCACGCGCCGGGGTTCGGGTTGGTCGGCGGCTGGTTGACCGGGCCGACGATCGTGGCCGTGTCCTGCATCGTCATCGGGTTCTGAGCCGGAGCCACCTTCAGCTCGCCGTTTGCGTCGCAGTAGACGCCGCCGCCGTTGGTCTCAGGCGGGCACGGGTACGGCCACGCCTGGACGTTGGCCGCGACCCCGTCGGCTGAGGCGGTGATGCCGCAGCCCGGCACCACGTTGACCGTGTACGGGCTGCCAGCAGTTCCGGCTCCGGTGAGTTGGGTGCCGTTGCCGTCAGCGATCACCGTCGCGGTGCCACCACCGGGCGGGACGTAGAGGCAGCCGTCGGTTCCCAGCACGGCGGCGTTCCCTGCGTCGGTGGAGAGGCAGAGATCGAAGTCACCGGTGGTGGCGTCGTAGTTGATGGAGTCGCCGCCGGTGAAGCAGGCACGCGCTTCGTCGCAGTCGAACGTGCCGGTGATGACCCCGTTGGTGATGGTGATGTTCGGACCTGCGGTGAAGCACGCCCGCACGTCGGCGCAGTCCAGCGGCTCGGCGCTGATGACGCCGTCGGTGATGTCGATCCCGTCGCCAGCGCTGAAGCACGTCCGGACGCTGGTGCAGGTGACGCCCACGACGTAGGGGCTGTTCGGCGTTCCGATGCCGGTGACCGTCGCCAGGCCCGAGCCGTTGACGACGCAACTGCAGGCATTCGAGCCGCATCCACACCTAGCCATGTGATTTCTCCTCGGTTGTCTTGTCTGTGGTGGTCAGGCGGTGGCGGTCGCCAGTGCCGAGCCGGTGAGGCGCTTTCGCTCGGTCTCTTGCGCGGCGAGCAGCGACGCCCAGCCATCGGCGCCGGTCCAGGCGATGCCGTCGCGGCGCGGGCGGGGATTGCGGGACAGGTAGTCCTCGCGGGCGATGGCGTGACGCTGCTCCATCGCGCGCAGTTCGGCTTCCCGCGTCGAGGCCAGGGCGCGCTGCTCCTGCTCGTGCCGGGCCAGCAGGGCAGTCCAGCCGGCGACGCCCTTCCACGGACCCTTCTCAGAGCTCTGGACCGGGCGCGGGTGCTGGGCCAGGTAGTGCTCGCGCTCGGAGTTCTGACGGGCGGTCAGAAGAGCCTCAGGAGTCGGTCGGCGGTTGTGCACGGTGGGTGGCTGGTAGGCCGGGCGCTCGACGGGCGGCGGGGTGACATCGCCGACGCGGTCCCGCCACAGCGACGGGGTCTTCCGCTCTCGGTCGTGCCGATCCAGAAGTGCGGTCCAGCCATCCGCTCCGGCCCACGGAACCTCTCGGCCCTGGTGGTCGAAGGCGCGCGGGTGCTCGTCCAGGTACTGCGCCCGCTCGGCCGCGTGGGAGCGCTCCATGGCCTCGGCCTCTTCGCGCGCCGTCAGTCCCTCGGGACGAAGGACGACCGGAGCCACGCATTCGCCGCGATGCGGTGCAGGGTGGACGCGGGCCGGAAGACCAGGCAGTGACGCGCGGTCGGCCTCCCCGTCGGTGGTGATGAGCCGTCGAGGGTGCACCGTCTTCTCGGTCAGCATCTCGATCGCTCGGCGCTGTACCTCGGTGATGTGGGCCCACGGCAGGCCAGGCGCGACACCGGTGGTCTCGGCGAAGAACGGGATGAGGCTGCGGAACGCGAACCGGTAGTGGAAGCCAGGGCCGGGCGAAGCTGCAACGCCGCCGATCGCGTTGCCGACCTTCTCGCGCAGTTCGTCGAGCGTGTGTCCCTCGCCGAGGAAGTCGTGACACCAGGAGCACAGCGCGGCGATGCCGTCGCCGCCGCTGGCCTTGCGAGGGTGGAACGCGGGCTCTTCGCTCGACAGGTAGCCACCACTCGCCCAGCGGGAACGGGGCGCCACCACGGCGCCGCACGCTCCGCAGGGCCCGCCCGCCTTCCGGCTCTCGTGGGTCTCGACGGCCTCGGCGACGAGCGCGGCGCGGCGGTAGCGCGGGACTTCGATCAGGTCCGGAACGGCCATGCCCTGCTCAGCCGCCAGGGCGAGGCCTTCGTAGAGGTCGGGCTCGTTCCGCAGCACCCACAGGGCGAAGCCCAGCGGTCCTTCGAAGTCCAGGATCAGGGCCTCACGGGCCCGCTCCAGGCTGGCCACGGAGGCGGGTGCGGGGCTCGAAGCCGCTCCCGCCTCCGTGGGGGTGGACCCTGCTCCGACTACCAAAGCCGGGTCCTGCTCCCCGCCGCTGGCCGCGTCCCCGATGCGGATGGTCGACGTGTCGGCGGTGGGGGAGTCGGTGGGTCGGTCCTTCTTACGACGCATGTGGGCCTTCTTCGTGAGCCGGTATCGCTGGGTGGTGAAGGAGTAGAAGAGGAGCCCCTGGCGTTCGAGCGAGGTCAGCTCGGCGACGATCGAGCCGGGCTCGGGCTGGCCCAGGAACAGCCGCACCTCTTCGGCGGACAGCGGGCCTAGTTCCTCGATGACGCGAAGTACGCGGAGGCGACGGCTGCTCATCGCGCACCGCCTTCCAGCGCTTCGATCCGCGCCCGGACCAGCCGCGTCGCCTCCAGTGCTCGCGTGGCGTCGGCGCGGGACTTCGTGCGGCAGAACTGAGCTGTCGCCTCACGGGCTGCGCGGGTGGCCCTGGCGAGAGCGACCTCAGCAGGGACGGGGGTCCGCTTCGCGACGGCGGATGTCCACTCGTCCGCACCGTCGTACGTCAGCGAGGCGGTGAGACCCGTGCGCTGCCGGTCCTCCTCAGCGGCCTCGAACCACAGAACGTCCTCGATGTCGGTAGCCATGAGCGCACCGGCAGAGGCGACGATGGCGTCGCGCTCGCTGCTGAACAGTTCCTGCATCTCGATGTCGGTCGGGTCCGCCGCTGCTCGGCGTCCCTTGTCCGTGGCCGCGTACGACTGGCCGTCCATGTGGGGCTCGATGAGGCCGTCCGCGGCGAGTTCCGCGACGAGGTCCGCGACCGTGTCCAGGTCTTCGCCGATGGTGGTGGCTAGGAGGTTCCGCGACGTCGGCGCACTCGAGCGGCCCACCAGCGTCAAGATCTTGTTCTTGTTCGCCTCGTCCATGACGTGGGTGGCGGACGCGACGATCGCGGCACGGTCAGCCTGGAAGCCGTTCTGCATCTCGGCGGCAAGCGCAGCGACGATCGCGTCAGCACCGCGCCGCTGACCCTCGGGCGTGGTCGTGTAGGAGTAGCCGCCGTTGCGTTCCTCGGCCAGACCATCGGCAGCGAGTCGGCGGACGCTGGCCCACACCGGCCCGATGTGTTCGCCGCTCTCCTTGGCGATGTCCTGCACCGAGATGGGTCCGCCCGATGCGGCCATCACCTGCAGGATGCGCTCGTCGAGGAACGGGTCCGACCGCTTCACGCGATCACCTCGTAGACGAAGTCGTAGCCCCTGCGGGCCTTGACCTCGCGCTTGCGGACGATGCCGAGGTCAGTCAGGGCCAGGAGCCACGACAGGACGCCAAAGCCCGGCAGCGGGTGGGCCTTGCGGACCTGCGCCAGCGTGCGAGGACCGTTGGCCTGCAGGAAGTTGTAGATCTTCAGAGCCGGGGTAGGCAGGTACTCCGTCGGCGCACCCTGCGCCCGGGCCTCAGGGTCGATCGCGACCCACGAATGCAGGTCGCCGCGCATGCTGCTCTGCCGCAGCAAGCCAAGGTCGACCAGCGCGCTCAGCCAGGCGCGCCGTGCGAGGCCGTCGGGGTAGTCGATGCCGCAATGGATCTCGTAGTCGGTGCACGGACCGTTCTCGACCACGAAGCTGTAGATCAGAAGCGCGGGGCGCGGGAGGTAGTCCTCGACGTCCGCGCCCAGGTCGGCGATCGCACGAGCCTCGTCCAGACGGAACCCAGCGACGTGGTCGCTGATAGCGGGGACGGACATCGGGTGGCCTTCTGGTCGACGAAAGGACGGAACCGGTCTTTCGGTCGACCCACCCGGCGTGGATCGCTACTACCTATGCGGTTGTGCGTGCGGTGCTGCTGTAGGGCAAACGCTGCCACGGCTGCATGCGACGGCGCAGGTCTGCGGGTGTTCAACCCAACAATCGTTATAAGCGGGTCGCTTTGTTAACGTTGCGAATTGCGCCGATATAGGCTGTTTGCCATGGCTCCGGGGAATTCTTCTAACGGATATCAGCGCGAATCGGCGGGGGAGTCGATCCAGTTCCGGACAGACTCCGACACCCGCCAGGCGATCACCGAGTTGGTCAGCCAGGGGATGTCACTAGCCAAGACCGCCGACGCCCTGAACGCCGCTGGGATGCGTACGGCGCGCGGCGTCGAGTGGACCCGCTTCAACGTCCACCGCCTCGTGGAACTGATGCGCGAAGAGGACAGCCACATCGCCCAGCGGGGCGACCACTACCGCTGTCGCCCGCTGCTGAACACCTGCACAGAATCCGGCCTCGACGCACGGGTGACGGCCCAGGTCCTGAACGAAGCTGGCTACCGGACCATCCTCGGCAAAAGGTGGACAGAGGCGGCGGTGAACGCCGTGCTGCGCACACGACGCGCGGTCGTCACCCGCGTCTATGTCGACTGGCTCGCCGAGTACGGCGAGAAGGCCAGAATCCCCAGCGAGGAACTGACTGGCCGGGTCGAGCGGGCCGTCGGTCGATACCCCGCCGCTGCATGACGAAGCCCCGCCACCCAGCAGGGCGACGGGGCTCGGAGAGGGTGGTCAGGCGGTGCGGGCCTGCACGTAGTTCCCGCCAGCGTTCAGCGCCAGGCCGCGCTCGGCGAGGGTGGCGGTCGCCTCGATGACCTCCAGCGCACCCACCTCCAGCGCGGCCGCGATGTGCTCGATGCGCGAGGGGCCGGCGAGACGCAGGTAGTGGAGCACGGCGAGTGCGGTGGGGGACAAGCCCGCGACGGCCACCGAGGGTGCGCACGGGTTGGTGGGGGTGGGGCGGGCAACGGTGGCGGCTGACACTTCTGAGGCCTCCTGAGGGGCTGCTGACGGACCCCTGACAGGCCGCTGGGCGGGGCGGCGGGGCTGCGCAACTGTACGGCGCGGCAAGGCCGTGATGCGGTGCGCTGTCGGGGCAGACAGCATGCGGCTGATGGGCGAGCAGGCGTGGCGGTCGTTGCTCGTTTGTGCAACGCGATGCACCTGAATCGTTGGTTCGAGGTGCGGGGTCGGCGGGCGCTACGGCTTCCGATGCTCCAACCAAGTTCCGACGTACATCGCGCTAGGTGCAACCGGAATCAGGAACTCACCTTCGAGCTTCCCGTCTACGTTCTTCGCGGTAGCCGTCCAGGTGACCCGCACGTCGTCCCCGAACGGGCCTCCATCACCCACGAGCCAGAGGTGCATCAGGTCGGTTGTGCGCCGGGGGCGCAGGTGAAGCGGCTGGCATTCCACGTCGGCCGGACTACCGTTGATGATGCTCGGGATGGGGACAGCACCGTACACGGCACGGGCAGTGCTCTTCTGTTCGAGGGCTTGTGCTGTGTAGCGGACCTCTGGCTGGAAGCGTGGCTTCGTCCACGGTCCCCATGCCCTTGGAGGACTGGGGAGGTAGGAACGGAGCTTTCTGACGTTCCCGCCGTACCCGTAGCCATACACGTCGTCACCTTCGATGTGGAGTTCGACAAGCACCTCCTCGTAGTTGACGTCGGTCTCGTTGGCAACTTCCAGCAGCACCTCAAACGAGGCGCTCTGACGAAGGCGCTCGAACGCGTCCGCCAACCCTGACTGGCACCGGTTCAGGTAGGCACCGACCTCCTCCGTGAACTTGGCCTTCGTCCGATTCTCTTCCTGGCGGGTTCCGCCGAACGCTGCGCCGATCGTCCTCGACGGCTCGCCGCTCCTCGCAAAACTCGAGAGGGCGCCGCCCATCAGATCAGCCGCCCGGCGCTCGGCAACTGTCATCGAACGGGGCGGCGGCGGGTCCAGCGGAGCCAGCAAGAGGCGCTTCTCTTCTTCGAGCCAATCGTCCATCCATGTCTCGGGGTACTCGATAATTGGGATCTGGGAGCCCTCGGCGGCGCGGATCGTAATGCCACCGATCGACCGATCGGTGGAGTGCAGCCGGGCGGACAGCCGCCGGATGTCGCTGGCCTTGGCGCGGTCCGACACTCCGAGCTTCCGGACGTAGACGTGGCCGTCTTCGACTTCTCCTGAAGACTTCCCGATGGCGGCGATGGCGTCGCCCTGTCGAGGCGGGTCGACCGTGATGATCAGGATGTGCTTGCCCTCGAACTCGATCGGCGTCGCGTCCCAGCCCGGCGCGGGTGGAGCCAGCAGCGCGTTGACCTTGTTGTAGAGGTCGGCAGGATCGATCACGGGCGTGCCCACGACGTTGCCAGGAGCCAGGCCGATTACGATCAACGCGTATCCACCTAGCCACTGCTGCGATGTCTGAATGTCGCGGTTGGCGAACGCCACGATGCCCTTCGCGATGGTGGCTCGACCATCCTTTGTCGAGGGGTCGACGTTGGCCTTGAACTCGATCCACTGGTTCTCGTCGCTGGGGTGTGCGGCCTTAATCGCGTCGAGCAGGGCGTGCCAGCCCACGACCCCTCTAGGGAGGGCCGACGTATCGAAGTTGATGACCACTGATCCGCTCCATCCGGTCCTGGACTCGACCTGACAGCGACGATACGGGAGGGGTCCGACCCAATCGACGCACTCGGATGGGTGTGCGCGATGCTCCCTACGTCCCGAAGTAGTACAGGGGTTTCCTGGTCTTGTGGTCGTAGACGGTACGGTCCGAGATCCAGCCGATTGCCCGACCTCCGCGCGATGCATACAGCCAATCACGGTCCCGCCACGCCCAGTAGCCTCCGCCCTCAGCGGGGGCGAGGTAGTAGTGCTCGTCGTCGCTGCTGTACGCGAAGGCGCCGCCGCCGTCGTACTTGAACAGCCACCTGTCTGCCATGGCACCTGACGATACGAGGCGCGACCAGCAGTCAGGAACGTTTCTGCTCGGCTGCGTCGATGCGGCGGTGGAGCAGGCTCGCGAACCCGAGGTACTCCAGTGCCTGCTGCGGGTCCCCTTGTTGGAACAGCTCGTGTGCGCCGGGGTTGCGGATGCCCATCATCGCGCCGCGGAAGATGTGCATGAAGCCCTCTCGCTCGTCCTCCCCGCTGCGGCCTTCGTGGCTAGCGACATCGAGGATCGAGCCGTCCGGCCGGAACGCGTCGGCCATCATCGGCACCGCCGACTTCTCGATGCCGGTGATCCTGCGAACCCTGATCTCAATCGACTTGAACGCTTCGTTCACCGCAGCTTCGTAGTGCCCATCTGCGAAGAGGATGCCCGCAGCGCCCTGGACCTCGGGGTGCAGGTTCTCGAACGTAAGCCTCCGCACAGGGGGCACCCGAGGCGGCGCGGGCTCGTCGCCCCACTCCACCTTGATCCGGTTCATCTCGCGGGGCCCGGCTGTGAGTGGCGTCGCCTTCGCTACATAACGGCGCTCTACGCCGTCAGGCCCTAGGCGAGCGTCAGGCAACTCAACAACGTCACCGGTGAAGACCGGAGTGTCGAGCGCGAAGGAAGCGAACCGCCTCTGGACGTGTGCCTCGGCCTCAAACCGGTGTTCGTCATCCGTGCCGGGCTTGCTGACCACAGTGACTATCTGAGTGCCCATCCCGCTGGTGCGCATCTGCACTAGGAACGGGTCATTGCTCGCCATGAAGCCCACCGTATCCGCGCGGCAACGGTTGTACGACTGAGCCATTCAACCCACCGATTCAGGTGCAGCCAGCGAGTCCGCAAGATCGCCCGAAAGTGTCTAACGGCAGCGGCTCCGAGCGCTGAGTTCGGCCAATAGGATGCATCCGTGAGTTCTTCCGACGCCTCCGTCGACTGGCGCATCGCCCGCTTCGGTGCGTTCGCCGCCCTCGCCGGTACGGCGGTGGGCGCGCTGTCGTCTCTGGTCATCGCGTGGTGGGGCTTCGAGCGCGAGGAAGACGCATCCAACCGTGCTGCAGAAGAGAAGGCGTACGTCGAGTTCTTAGGTACGGCAGACATGTTCGTCAACCACTTCCGATACGACGGTATGCCTCAATCCAAGGAGACTCCGACGTTCGACGAAATCCGTCGATTGCAGGGTCTCATCTCGATCTACGGGGACGGTGACGTCCTAGAAGCCACCCGTCACATGATTGTTGGCATGACAACAGGCCTCGACTCGGTGGGCGAGGGCGACGACAAGAAGGTCGACGACGCGGCGTGGGACGCATACGACGAAGCTCGAACGGACTTCATCATCGAGGCCAAGGAAGCTCTCGATATTGACTTTGACCTCTGACGCGTTCTGAGACGTCGGCACCCGCAGCGGTGGCCCTGGGCCCGGCCCAACGCTGCTCGGACTCTGAGCGGACCCTGACGGAGCGCTCGGACACGTCAAAGGACCCCGGCCTGTGTGGGCCGGGGTCCTTAGGGTGCTGCTAGTCGGGAGGTGGGAGAGGGGGCAGCGTCGGGTGCACGTAGATGTCGCCCCCGTCGCCGGGGAACGGGATGCCCTCTGCAGCGAGCGCGGCCCGGATGCGCTCGTCCAGGTCGGCGTCGGCCACCACGTCAGCGCCCATCAGGATTGCGCCTTCAGCGTCGGCGGGTGCGACGGCCTCGACCTGGTCCTGCTCCGCGGCCCATTCTCGGTAGACGCGAGAGATGATGGCGAGCCGGCGAGCCTGAACGCTGGGCACCGCGTCGGCGGGCCGAGGGTGTGGGTGGTCGGCGTCGGGCGTGTGCATGAGGCGTCCGCATGCGCAGCGCTGGTCGGTCACGACGCCTCCGAAGCGAGGAGCGCAGCGTCGTCGAGGCGGAGGCTCCCCAGGATGCGGCGCACGTTGTGCCATGTGAACGCGCAACCGGTGGCGGTGGTGGTGCCCTCGGCGTTGAGGGAGTCGGCGATCTCGGCCAGCGTGAGGCCGTCGTGCCGGAGGTCGCGGATGCGCTGGCGCACGGCGGCGTCGGTGCGGATGGGCGCGCCGAGCCGGACGCCCGCCGCCTTCTTCACGGCCAGGGCGTCACGGGTCCGCTGCCGGATGACCGAGCGCTCCCACTGGGCAACGGCGATCATGATTTCAGCGACCATGCGCCCGACCGGCGTGGTGGTGTCGACGCCGAGGTCGAGCGCCGAGAATGCCCAGCCCTCGCGAGTGGAACGCTTCAGGAGGCCTGTGAAGTCGTGGGTGTCGCGGGAGCAGCGATCCAACTTCGAGACGACCAGAGCAGCAGCTTCGCCCGACGCCAGCAGTGCCAGTGCCTCGCGCATGCCGGGGCGGTCCTCGGGCGCCACGCTGCCCGAGACGCCCTCGTCGATGCACCAGAGCACCGACCAGCCCCGCGCCGTGGCGATAGCCGAGATCGCGGTCCGCTGAGCGGCCAGGCCTAGTCCCGAGTCAGCCTGCTCCTGGGTCGAGACGCGGAGGTAACCGACCACCACGCCGGTCGCCGCCTCGCGCCGCGTGCGGGCTGTGGTGCGTCGCTCGGCGGGCGGCAGGGGACGAGGGCTCACTTGGCAGCCTCCGCCCGCTTCATCGCCTTGGCCACGATCTTGCCGATGGCGACCGGCTTCACCCCGTTGCGGACCCAACCGATGTTGACGTCGGTGGCGCCGTCCAGGGCGTACTCCGTCATCACCCTCATCTGCTTCGTGGGCTGGGCCGACGCCAAGGAGGCGACCGCGTCACGGCGGATGCAGGCCGTTCGCTTGCCGTCGGGGTCGTGCACCTCCACCCACGCGGCCAGCCGGACGCGGTAGCCGTCGATCTCGACCACGGTGTTCTTCGTGCGCCGAGTCTTGGCCGGGGGAGCGGCCTGCTCCTCGACATGGTCGGTGGCTGCGGCCTCGGGGACGGCGGCGCGCTCCTCGTCGATCGCGGCCTGGATCTGCGCGGCGGTCCAGGTCCTGCGGACGGTGATGCCCATGGCTTCGGCCTGCTTTGCGAGCTCGGCCTTGGTTGCCTTCTTCGGGGCGGTCTGCTCGGTGTTGGTGCTCATGCTGTTCTCCTTCGGTTGGCCGATGCCCGGCGCTCGGCTGTCAACGTTGTGTTGACGCGCTGAACAGTGCCTCGTCAAGAGAACGTTGACAAGCGAAGGAGAGCGAGGCGGCCCGCGATGCATGGTTATTCAGGTCCGCATCGCAGCGAATGCGTGGCAACTCACACGCGGCGCCGTAGGTCCCACCCCTACGTGCCGTGATAAGCCCCGCGTGCGTAGTTTCATGAGGTTGCCTGCTCGGGCTCCGCTACCGTGCGGCTATGACGCTCCCACCACCGAACCTGAACGGCGACTACCGAGACTCCTGCGTGGTGTGTCTCCGCGGTACTGACACGGCCCTGGCGTTCCGAGGTGAGGCCGAATGGCTTACGGCCGGACTCAACGTTCTCGGCGTACCGATGGATCAGGCGGCGTCCACCGTCGAGACGTTCTTCCACCTAGAGATGGGTGCCGAGCCCGGCAAGGTGCTGGGTGGAGAACACGAGATCGTGGTCCGCGTGTGTGCGGACTGTGTTGCGAAGTCAGGCCGCAAGTTCCCGAGCCCCGGCCTCCTCGCATTCGGTGTGCCAGTCATCGCTCCGAAGTCGAAGTAGCTTCTACGCCGCTGAGGCCAACCAGCCCAGTGCGGCCACGGTCAGCACCAGCCCGTAGAGGAAGGCGACGTCGCGGCCCTCGACGCGGATGCCCACTGCGCGGAGCATCGCGGCTGCGCGGTTCATGAACGTCTGGAGCGATCGAGCCACTGCCTGCACGGCGTTCATAGTAGATCCCCCTCGGGAGACACCACCACGGCTCCGCCTGAGCCCTCGCCCGGCGCCAGCGGTACAACCACAGCCACGGCGGCGTCGGGGCCGTCTGACGGAGCGCTGTCGGTCTCCACCGAGCCGGCGACAGGCAGCGGGGCACCGCAGCAGCCGCAGGCGTTGCCCGTGCTGAGACGTGAGGCGATGCCCTCTAGCGCATCCATGATCTGCGCGCGGGCCGGCGAGGTCGGCGGCTCGTCAGGCACAGGCGGCAGTGCGGCGGCAGCCTTCGTGAGCGTGGCGATCGTGCGGCCCATCTGGTCCAGGAGCCCGAAGATGTCTGCGTAGGCGCGCGCGTGGGTGACCGGATCGTGCAGGAGTCGCAGCTTCTCCAGTTCGGTACCGAGTTCGGCGAACTGCTGGAGGTTCCAGGAGATGACCTCGGCGGCGATGCGAGGGAAGTCCTTCGGCTTCACTTCGGGCAGGACGATGCCGTTCTTCTCGGCCACGGTCATGATCGCGCTGCGGGCTCGGGGGGCCTTGTGCGCGCCATGGGTCTGGCACACAGTCGATCCAGTCACCTTGAACCGCATGCACGGCGTGACGCCGTCTGACCTCATCGCGGTGCACAGGGAGTCGGGGTCGCGGTCTGCGGCCAGCGGGGCGCCGGGTCCACGGCGCTGCGGTTGGGCGGAGGTGGGCGGCTCGGCTTCGTTGCTCATCGGCGGTGCTCCTTTTAACCTAAAGTTCTGTTTAGGTTTAAGCATAGGTTCGTGGAATTCGGTAATGCTCTTGGGCGATTTCTACGGGGTCTAGATGGAGCGGTATGAAGCTGGTTTGGAAACTCTCACCGATGCAGGGCCCAGCCCTTGACAGACTAGAAACTCGGAGCAGTTTCTAGATGCGGGGTTGTGAATAGCCGCCGTAGGATTAGGCGGCAAGGCGGCTTAGGCGGCATTTGGCACATTGTGGCTGGGGCTGGGCTGTAGTGCTGTAGTGCTGTGCTGTGCTGCTGTTTGCTGGTGGGTGTGTGCAATATGCCGCCTAATGCCGCCTTGCCGCCTAATGCTGTGAACATTCACGCTCAGATTGGCTCGAACACCTCGGCGGCCGTAGGACCAGATGCCGCCTTATTTGCCGCCTTATTGGGATCGGATGCCGCCTTGTCGCTCTCCGCAGCGTCCCTCAGGCGAATTCCGTAGATGCCACGGACTTGCTTGGCGCCGGGAAGGGGCGTGCCCTTGTCCACACGTAAGGCGGCATCCGCATCCACCAGCCGCCTGCTAAACCAAGCCTTCGAGATGGGCTTGCCCTCGCCACCGTCCTCGTGGAACCAATCGACGTACGACGCGTAGAGAACGTCCGTGGGGGTGAACCTGTCCGGGTCGTGCTCAGCGCAATCGGCAACCCAGGAGAGCAGCGGCGACGTGGCCTCCTGGAACGCCTGCACGGCGGCCTCAGACGACTCAGGCCTGGTGAACTTCTCACCTTCGCCCAAGAGGTCTACGCCGTCCAGTGCCCACCTGAAGATGCCGGGAAGTTCTTCCAGCAGGCGCTCCTTGAGGGTGGTGTCCTCTCGGCCTTCGAATGAGCGCCGCAGTTGGAGAATCGCGAAGCGGCTGTTGATGGCTGTGGCATCGTCCTCTAGGCGGGGCAACGAGTTGGTCAGCATCAGGAACACGACGTTCAGGCGCCCGGTCCACATGGTCTTGCCCTTGCGATTGACCTCCTGGGCGTCGTTACCGATGATCCCCAGCAGCCGTTCCGTCGCGAGAGCGATGACCTCCTTTCGCCCCGCCGTGCGCACGTCACCCATGACGGCAAGACGCTTCCCGATCAGCGACTCCATCCCGAATTCGCCGCCGAGACTGTTGAACGATGGGGCTGCACACGCCTGCGCACCGACGAGCGCACGGAGTACCGTCCCGATGGTGCCCTTGCCCGCCCGCTTCGGCCCGAGAATGATCAACCCTTGCTCCAGGTCCATGCGGCCTGAGAGCACGTAGCCGAAGAACTCCTGGAGTAGCCGCTGCTGGTCCTCGTCCGGCAGCACCTGATTCAGGAACGACTTCCACAGGGTGGGCTCCGGTACGTCGTCGTGGTATTCGAACGGCACCGCGAACGCATTGAAGAACCTGCCCTCGTTCGCGAACATCTTTCGGCCTTTCACGCGCAGGACCCCGTTCAGACATGGGATCCAAGGGCCTTCACCACGGTCGACTAGATCGAGCCAGCACGGCATGTCATGTTCGGCCCTGAGCAGCGCCATCGATGCGAGCATCTTGGTCACGTTCTCGACAGAAGCGGGGGTCGGATTCCAGTCCAGCAGCAGCGTGCTTCCGTCAGCACTTCGCTTCTGCCAGACGGCTTCGTCGAGGACCAGCGAGAGTTCGCGGCGCAGTAGTTCGGGTTCGTATGTCGTCCATGCCGATGTGCCGTTGAACGCCCACCAGTCGTTGCGCCACCAACGCAGTCGATTGCCATAACAACGACGCTTGATGTCCTTGGCCACCTTCAGGGGCGCGCTCGGCCCAGTAGTGGTCCAGGTTCCGTCCGGGCCACGAAAGACGGCGTAGGCCTCGCCGTTGGTACCTACCCCCACCCCACCGCTGCTATCCCTCTGGACGCCTTCCTCGGAGCCGTCAGCCGCCCCGGCAGCAGGGCTACCGCCTGGCAGCCACTCAGCCTCATCGGGATCCGCCTCGTCGTCATCCGCAGCTCGCTGCGGCAGCCCTAGCGCTTGCGCGGCCTCGCTGCCGCCCCCATTCATCGCGGAGTACAGGTCTTTCCCTGCCGCTGACATGTCGCCGTCGTGCCACAGGTGCGCGAAGATTCGCCCTGCGGTTAGGCGCATACCGCCGCCCGCCGGAAGCCCCGCCTCCTCGCTGAACACGACGAGGACGTGCGGGTTGGCCTCCAGGATGTGTGCGCTGTGGGGCGAGGTCGAACCTCCGTCGGGGCGGGTGAAGCACTGGAGCACCCCACCGCGTTCGCCGCAACCACACTCGGTCCAGCCAGCCGCCAACAGCACGCCCTCGATGCCGACCTCGTTGGCGAGAATGTCGAACGGGCCGGGGTCTACAGCCTGCCTGAAGCGGAGTCCGGCCAGATCCTCGTCCGAGAGAGAACTGCGCACTCCAACCGGCCCGCCGTGGTGGACCTTCCGCTCAACGACCGCGCCCGCCATCTCGAGGGCGTCATGCATCGCTTCAATGGCATAGGTCGGGCCGTCGTCCGACAGCAGCATGCAAGGCCGTGCGTGACCCTCCTTGCGGTTGGTAGTGCCGGGCAAGCGCAGCACCCGATCCAGGTTGCCCACGCCCGAGCCGTAGTAGAGGCCTAGGCTCTCGGCCCCTGCTGCGAGCTGGTTTTGCCACTCCGCGACGAGGGACGTCGTGTCGACGTAGTGCTCCTCGGTCCTGAGGACGAACGGTTTGTCGAACAGCCACAGCGCGTAGAGGCCGCCGCCGCTGTGGACGACCATCGTCGCCGGCGGAAGCCCGGCGGCTGCGACGATGGCCAATGCCTCGTCCTCGTTGGCGGGCAGGCGGAGGCCGTGGTGCTTCTTCGCATCGTGCTTATGGCCGACGTCGCCCAGGTCGATGTCGGACCAGACGCCCGGCACCACGCGGCTCAGGCCTGCACCGCCCTTCTTCCCCTTGCGCGGGGCGCGGGCCATCTTGGTCATCCGGATCCAGATCGACTGCATCGCAGCGGCCTCCAGTTCGGACGCTTTCTCCAGCAGGTCTCCGAGGTCCTCGTACGAGCTGGAGTCGAAGTGAGATCCGCCTTCGGACCAGGACAGCCCGTACAGACCCATCGACCCGTTGAACAGTCGGCTCAGGTAAGCCTTGGCCGCTACTTCGTCGAACGCGGTCATCGTGCAGCTTCCTCGCTCGCCCTCCCGGGCGTGTCGATGGTGGCGACAGCCGCAGCGGCGCCACCGGAGTCGTGAAGGTCGTGAATGCCGGTCTGAGGTCCGAGTGCGCCGAGGGTTGCCAGCAGGCCCGCCGCTTGGGCGGGAGAGTTCTGAGGCCTCATACAGCGGCCCACCGCAGTAGGTCGGCCAGTCGGGCGAGCCGGCGACGGGTGGTATCCGGCTGGGCAGTAGACGGCTCATGCACCGGCTCGCGAGGTACGCTGGTAGCAACGTCAAAGCCGCCAGCAGCCGCTTGATCGTTGAAGCCCCGGGAGTTCGCCGCTCCTGGGGTTTCGTCTTTACGGGGTGTCATCGACGTCACCACCCCGGCTGTGAAGCAGGGAGCACAGGCGCTCGCGGTCCTTGTCGGAGATCCCGTGCTCAGTCTCGAACGCGGTCGTGATCGCTTGCTCGATGCGGGCCGCGTTCAGCGCTTGGTCTGCGTCACGGATCTCTTCGATGGAGCCGGACCGTGTGGCACGCGCCTTCTGCATGACGAGGGTGGCGCGCCGGTCGGGCGGTAGCGTGGTCAGACGCTTGGCCGGGGTGGGCTGAGGCACTGCATCTTCCTTCCGAAAGGGTGTGGTCTTGCCAGCCCGTCAGCGGGTGCTGACTGGCCGTCTCCTTTTCGGTGTGGTGATGCGACAGAACTTCCACCCGGCGTGGTTGCCCTGCTACGGCAACCTTAGCGGTTGTTGGGGGCCAGCGGTGCTGTGTCCGCTAGCCCGGTGCCCAGAGAATCTCCAGTCCCGGCGCGGGTTCTGCCAGCACAACCGCAAGCCAGCCAGATAGCAGTCTGACCGGCGGAGCAGGGAAGTTCAGGTGCCCAGTTCGATCAGTCGGTCGAACCCGTACGCGATGAAGTTGTACGCGGCGAAGTAGGCGTCCGCGACGTCGCGAAGGGAGGGCGCCCCGACCAGGTAACGGCCATCACCCACGGGCGTCATCGTCTGCTGTCGCGTGAGCATCGGCCAGCCGAGTGCATGGGCGTCGCCGCTTCCCGCCTGCCAGATCGCAGATATGCGTGTGGCGAGGTCGGCGTCGCCCGGCCACAGTGCGGCGGTGGCCTCCTCGATCGCGGTGGTCGTGATCAACTTCCCCTTCGGCTGGCGTGTCTCGCGAAGGGCCGCCACCTGCGCAAGTCGGTCCTCCAAGTAGGCGACCCGTTCGGCGTGCAGCGCGGCGTCCGTGGCGTACTTCTCCACACCCCTAAGCCACTTCAGTTGATTGCGGTAGCGATCCGCGGCGACGGCCAAGCTCCGCCCCGTTCGCACATCCACGTCATCGGACGCCAGGACCCAGGATGCGGTCGCGCCGCCAACAAGGGCGCCTCGCAGCACGCTGAACGTCGCGATCTGATACCGAGCGGACGGGCCGGACTCGCCGAACCACGCACCGAACCCCTTCAGGTGGTCCAGACCGCCGGCGAGTCCATGCCAGGCGATGTCCGACGTCGAGTGCTCCGCGTAGACGGCTTCGTCGTCAGACAGCGGAGTCCCAGCTTCGGGCATGAAGCCGTTGCGCATGAGATCGCTCCACGCACCCAACTGCGGGAAGGTGTCGCGGATCTCGCTTTCGATGTCTCGGCGCTGCACGGTCCGACGCTAGTCGCTCTGCGCGGCGGCGGCGCCCGACATTGCTTCATCCAGATCTCCGATCACCTGTGTCGGACCCTGGTCGTAGCGTCGGCGCATGAACTCGCCGAAGACCCGGCACGTCTGGTGCCGCCCCGATCTCTCGGTGGTCGAGCACCAGGGCCTAATCCTCAGCGCCGAGTGGGAGCGGCGCGGCGACGTGGTCGGCGCTCGCGTTCAATACGTCGTCGAGGCCACCGGGCGAACGGTGACAGAGTGGTTGTCGTCAGATCGATTGCACCCAGTGGAGTCGCAGCCGAACATCGGATCGGCCTACGGCTGACTCCCTTGGGGCGCCGGAGTTCCAACGCCCCCGACAGAGTCTGGTTGCCGGAACTTCGCGCATACGCGTATGGTCACACGGTGGCTCTCCGGGGGTGTGGTCTGCGCCATGCCGCGGAGCGTTCTGAGCGCTCATCGGAGTCCGGCGCATGACCCCCGCTATCCAGCTGGATTGCAGGCGTCTAGGTGACCACCATCTGAGGCACGGTTTAGCCATGCAAACCAACCAAACGCCTGCCCAGCAGGTCACGAAGATGTCGGGGGAGGAGCGTCTCGCGGCGCGCAAGGCCGTCGGCAAGACACAGATGAACATCGCTGTGGAGTGCGGCGTCTCGCTCCAAACGGCGCGGCTGTGGGAGAGCGGCATTCAGCCCAACCCCGAGAACGCCGTGAAGTACGCCGCCGCACTCGGCATCACGAGCAGCCACGCATGACCACCCGCAACGAGAAGGGGCCGACCAGTTCGCACCTGGGCGGCCCCGCATTCACCGCAACCAACCGTGAAGAAGGAAGCAACATGAACACCACCAAGGCTACCCGCGCATGCAGCACCCGCGAGCCGCTGATCCCGACCGGAACCCTGGGCGACTCGATCTCGCTCGGGCTACTGCTGGGCCTGGTCGTCTGCCTCGCGATCCTGCTGACCGGCTGCGGCAGCGACGACGGCGGCAAGCCGGACTCTGAGCCGGCGACCGCCGAGGCAACGACCGCCGAGGCCACCACCGCCGAGCCCACGACGGCGCTCGACCTGAACGATCAGGCGGTCGGGTACGAGTTCACATATGTCTGCCCGAAGGTCGACGACGAGGTGAACCGGGCAAAGAAGACTGCCCCCGACGTCTGGACGATGTACGAGGGTGACAGCAAGTTCACCCTCGAAGGTGGCGACATCGTGGAGACGCTGACTGGCGTGGGCTGCGAGATCAAGCAGTGAGTACCGCGCCCAGCCGCGCCCAGCAGGCAGCATCGGAGCGCCGAGGTGACGCCGCGACAACCGCCGCATGGCTGATCGTCTCGTCGGCGGTTCAGCGGCTCCACGAGTCCTGGGAAGCGGTCGCCTCGATGGAGGAGACCACCCAGCCGAGCGACGCGTGGCGAGTGGCCGCGGAACTACTGGAGGAGGCGAGCAGCCTGCTCTGGACCGAGTTCCCCGTCCGGCTCGCCGCTGCCGCTGACAACCCACCGGCAGACAGCACCTACGGCGAAGAGGGTGCCGACGTCGTGCCGATCCGCCCGCACGTGCTCACGCCGAATGAAGAGGCCATGGCAGCCAACGCCACCATGGAGGACGTCGTGCTCGTCGCCGGCGACCTGACCAATGAGGATCGCTGCATCGTCGTGCGCAAGGCCCTCGCCGCGCTCGGTGTCGCCCAGGTGCCGGACGTGCCGGAGGACTCCATCCCGGCCTTCATGCGGATGCTGCTGCGAGGCCGAGAGTGGGACGTCCAGTGACGGCCAAGGCGAGGTCGAGGGTGGTCCCCGACGACGAGTTCGTGCCGAACACCGACAAGGTGTTCTCCGTGGCCCGCAGCTTCGTCCAGAAGTGGGGAGATCGCTGGACCGCTGAGCAGCGCGCCGAGATCAGGGCCGCACTGGACAAGCACGACGCACCGGGTTCCTAGACCGGTCCGGCGGGCGGTGGGATCACCCGCGCCAGCGCCGCCGCCTGCCGGGCCAACCGATCACCCCTTGGCGCTCAGGTGGAGACCGCCGCTGCTCCCGCGTCTCCGGAACACGATCTTCAGGTCGAGCCTGAGCGCGAATGACGACAGGTGGTCCATGAAGTGCTCGTAGCTTCTGTCTGCTGTTCCTTCGGAAACGGACACGATCACGATCCCGTCTTCGACTTCATCCACGACTGCGTCGATGCCAAAGGCGTCCGCTGTCCGGGCCACCTCCTCCTGGAAGATGGTGAGAATGCTGTCTCGTCCGAGCGGCAGGTAGTGACTTTGGCCGTTGTCATCAATGAAGATCCTGTGGGTGTACGAGGAGTCCCCTCGTGACGAGGCGAAGGTGGCCGTTCCGTCCGCGCGTTGCCGAAATTGGGTGAACTCGCCCTTCAGCTCGGTGACCTGACGAGAGACGACTTCTAGCAGCGCCTGTTCCTTCGACTCCACGCTGGTTGGCTCGGTGGCCTTCAAGGTCAAGCCGAACTGGCTCCATAGCGGGTTCGTCCCTGCGCAGGTCTCGTCGGCCTCGCGGATGTGTTCGGCCAGGGCCGTGACCTGCTCGCCGTTGTTCCAGGGTCTCAGCGCGGGGTTGTAGGTATACGTGTTGATCCCGCTGACGTCGAAGGGGATCGGGGTATTGGGGTCGCACCTCACCAGAGCGATGGGCTTGTTGACGGAGGTCCGCACGCCGAGCTCGAAGAACACGTTCGGGTTGTTCTCGCTCATGTCGCACAGCACCATGTCGGCCTGTTCGAGTTGCTGCACGATCTGAGCGTGGATGAGGTGCGACCCCTTCGCCACCGGCAGCCACGGCTCGAACCCTGCCGCCTCCACGGCGGGCACGAACAGCCATTCCATGACGTGCTTCCAGTGCTCAGGGTCGTCGTAGACCTCTGCGTGCTTAGGCGTGGTCCGCACCGGCATCGCGATGAAGCAGGTCTTCTTCCCGTCCGTCATGTCCGGGAGGTTATCTGGTGCTGCCGACACGCGCTGCCTACCTGAGCCGGGGTCGCCCTCAGACTCCGTGAGCGCTCTCTGAGGGTCCGACTAGCGCCGGGCTGGGCCCCGCCCCGTGCCACGCATCTACGTGCGGCGCCTGAGCAGAGCGCTGGCTACTTCCAGATCGGGTCGAGTCGGGCGGTGTCGAACTTGTTCCCCGTAGGACTGTTCGCCCGCTTCACGTAGACGGCCTCCAGTACGCGTTCGGCAGCGGCTCGGCGACGGTCGGTGCCCATGGCTTCCCACTGCTCAGCGTCGACGGCCTCGGGCTCGTCCGCGGCGGCTTCGGCCTCGAGTGCGTCTCGCTCGGCCATGGCGGCGTCGCGTGCTTCCTCTAGTTTCGAGGCATTGGCGAAGGCGACGCGGCCCGGGATCTGCTTCGCCCGGTACGCCGACATGATGTCCTCGATCAGCTCGTCGGTAGCGTCGATCTGGTCGTTCAGTTCGTCCAGGCGCTCGCTCGTCTTCGGGTTGGCGGTGCCCCGGTTGGCGGCGATGAGTTCGCTGCGCTCGATCACCTGCTGGCCGACCCACGCGTCGACGCCCCGCCCGCTGGCGCTGTTCGTGCAACCGCCCTCGCGGTTGTCGCAGCGGTAGTAGTGGGACTCGCCCTGCTTGTTCGCGTACATGCGGCCACCGCACTCGGCACAGCGCAGTAGGCCCGTCATCAAGAAGCGTCGGGCGTTGCGGCGGGGGATCACCTTCCGTCGGTCGACCTTGCCCGCGAACAGCGCCACCAGGGCGCGATGCGTGGCGTCGTCGATGATCGGATCCCACTTGCCGCGTACCGGGTCACCATTCTTGTCCAGGGCCACTGGCGGCACCGGGGTCCACTTCGTGCCCGTCGGTCGGTGCACCCGCCAGCCGGCGATCCTGGGGGACCGGAGGAGTTGGAGCAGCTTCCCTCCAGTCCATGGAGCACTCCCGGTGACGGTCTGCACCCCGGCCTCGTTCCACTCCTGAGCGATGGTCTCTAGCAGCACCCCGTTCAGCGCGTCGGCGGCAGCCTTCCGGATCAGCGCGGCCTCGGACTCGCGGACGGTGACCTTGTCCTCTTGATATCCGAATGGGCGCCGCCCGCCGACGGCCCGCCCCTCTTGGGCCGACGCCAGATGAGCCCGCCGGACCCGGCGCGCGGTGTCGGCGCTGGACTTGTTGGCCATCGTCACCATGAACCGGGCCATCGCCCGACCAGACTCCGTCGCCAGGTTGGTGTCGGCGGACGTGGCGCTGACGATGTCGGCTCCGTAGTGCTCGACCGCCTCGATGGCGTCCTCTAGGTCGCGCGGGTCTCGCGCCAGCCGGTCGAGGTCGTAGACCATCAGCGCAGACACGGTCCCACTACGCAGGTCATGCAGCGCCTCGTGCCAGATCGGGCGGACCACCCGGTAGCCGTCGTACTCCCGACCGGTCGGGTCGGTGACCTTGATCTTCCGCTTCTTGAAGGCAGACGTGTCGTTCTCTACGTACCAACGCACGGTGTCGGGGTCACCTCCCAGCCGTGCGATGGCAGCGGCAGCGTCCTCTCTTTGGCGGCTTACTCCGCGCTGGGTGTCGTTGGGGTCTTCACTGATGCGGAGATACGCACCCCATGTGCGGTCAGGCTTCACCACGGCAGTCCTTCGGTAGCGCCGAGCCCGGCGCCCAGCGGAGGCAGGGTAGCGGTGAGTTCTAGGTTCTAGCAACGGTGGTTTGACCAGCAGTACCCCATGGAGCACGCCTTCCTCGGCCCGCACAAGGTGATCGGCCGCTTCGGCAGCTTCGATCCGGCGGCGGTCGCGGCGGCCGACCCCGAGGAGTTCGCGGCACTGTGCTCGACGACCCCGGCGATCCACCGGTTCCCGGGGTCGATGGCGGCGCGTCTGCAGGAGGTGGCCCGCATCGTCGTCGAGGAGTACGACGGCGACGCCTCCCGGATCTGGACCGAGGCGGCCGACGGCAAGGACCTGGCCAAGCGGCTGCAGGCGCTGCCGGGCTTCGGGGCGCAGAAGGCGAAGATCTTCGTCGCGCTGGTGGCCAAGCAGCTCGACGTACGGCCGGCGGGGTGGGAGAAGGCGGCAGGGGACTACGCGCTGGAGGGCTACCGGTCGGTCGCCGACGTGGTGGACCCGGTGTCGCTGCAGAAGGTCCGCGACTACAAGAAGGCGAAGAAGGCCGAAGCCCGAACTTCCTGAGGACCCTCCTGGCCCTACCGGCGGCGTCGCAGCAAGCGAACGAAGCGAGGTGGAGCAGGCCGGTGATGGTGATCGCCCGAAGCGTGATGCGTCTCCCGAGATCAGGCGGGCGGTTTCACCCCGCCTTGCCGGTCGGCTCGTCGCACTCGCGATCACGGTCCGAAGGGCAGATGAGGAACCCGGTGGACGCCTTCGCCTCCCACTTGTCGCCGTCGACTGAGTAGGTCAGTTCGCTCGTGGGCCAGAACCAGTGACCTTCTTCGTCGACCTTCACGATGAAGAGAAGCTCGGCGCTGCCACCGGGCTTCAACTCGAAGCCGTCGAGGTCGACCGCATCGTCCGCGTAGTGCTCGAACGGCCACTGCGCGGCACCCACGAGTTCCTGGCCGCCACTGACGTCGCGGACCTTGACCTCGCTGATCGTGGCACCTTCGTCGTAGACCTCCTCGTCGGGGCCGGTGAGCCGGGCCTCCGAGAGCGATGCGGTCTTCTTTCCGTCGTTCCGAACCAGGAGCGCTCCGAAGACGACGGTGTCACCCTTGTCTGCACGGACGTAGGACCATTGGTCGAGGTCTGCCCCTTCGAACTGGACCGGCCCGCTCGTCGGTAGCGACGCACTGCACCCTGACAGGACGGGCGGCAAGAGGAGTGCTGCACCGATGAGCGGCCCGAGACGGGACAGATGCACGTCGGCCACTCTAGGGGCGGTTCTGTGCGTGGATCACGCCAGCGGTCGGCGGGTAGTAGTTGGTGCCACAGAGCCAGATCCCATGGCCGCGCTCGGAGTCCCAACGCACATCGAGCTCGGTGGAGAAGCCGCTCTGAGCGCCGACCGTGATGACCCCCAGGTTGACCGCACCCGCGATCTTCGCGGCGCTTGAGGTCTTCCGCGAGAACCCGGACCCCACGGGGTAGTTGTTGCGGTGGTCCGACTGCGGCGACTGGTCACAACCGATGAACTCTGAGCCGGCATCCCGGTTCGACCCGACGCCTCCGACCCAGTTCACTGCTCGCTTGGACTTGGTGTAGACCGGGATGCTCGAGCCTTCGCAGGTCGTGCCAGCGCCGAAGGTCGGCTGGTAGTGCCCGTCGACGAAGGTGAAGTCCGTTGTGCCGTAGTTGTTCGCGACGGTGGACTGCGATCGGTAGATGTTGGCCTGGCGGTTGTTGGAGACGTGGATCGTGCCTGCCGCCTTCCAGCCGCCGTCACCCTTGTAGTCGATGGCGCCGTCGATGTCGCTGTCGGCTGCCCATCCGTAGGTCCACTTCGCGTTGCTGTTCCCGGCGTTGTGGAACTCGATGATGTCGACCTCACGCGTGGGTCGGGCGTCCACGATGAAGCTGCAGTAGACGATGCCCGACTCCTCCAGGCTCGCTGCGGCCCTCGCGTCCTTCGGTCCCTTGCGCGGCTTGGCGTGTGGTGCGTCCTGCGAGTCCGCAGAGAGCACGAATTGCGGCCCGAGGCGGGTCGTCTTGGTCTTGCGGGGCGTGACCGCCCTGAGCGCGGACGATGCTGTCGTGTCGACGTCCGCGACCTCGTCGGTCAGAGGCTCGGGCAAGGCCCAGTCGCCCTCGTCGTCCAACTGGCGCGTGACCGTCGAGGTGTCGATCTTTCCGAGGTCGGTGTCGGTCACTCCGACCTCGAAATTGAGATAGCCGCCGTTCCGATAAGCGGCCTCTTGCATCTCGGGATTCGCGGCGAGGTCGAGCGAGTAGGAGCCGTCAGTCCGCGTCTCGGTGACGGCGATCGTGTCGATCGGCAGTTCGGCGCCCACGGGTGCGGTGTCGACTCCGGGGATCCACCAGACGGTGACCTGGGCGCCGGACACCGGCTCGACCTGCCCCTCGACGTCGGCGAGCACCGTGCCGGTCACCTCGCTCGCATCGAGGTCCACCGGCTCGTCAGCCCGAGCCGGCGACGGCGCCCCGCCGACGGGGACGACTGCCGACGCGATCGCCATCGTGGCGATCCCAGCAATGATTCTCTTCTTCACCCGGTGCCTCCGAGATGGCAATATGTGTATGACCAGACTGCGTGGTCGAACACAGTAGAAGAACCGGTTGGCGCGGTGTCAAGAGATGGCCATCTGTGTATGGCTACGGCCACGGCCGGGGTCAGCTGCCCGACGCCGAGCTCGACGTGGGGTGGTGTGATGGCGTGAGCCGGAGCCTGAACGACAACAGGCGGCGGCGTCCGGGAGTTCTGACGGCTCACGCCGCCGCCCGCACCGCCGCCCGCACCGCGCCGACGAACCCCCGCATGCGAGCGCCTCAGGAACCCCGTGGCAGAATGGCGAAAGCGGTCTTGACGCCTCCGGGCCTCGCCGCGCCCTAGACCCGCCAGTATCGAGAGGTGTTCGTGTCCTCGAACCGTTCGGTCCCGCCCGCCGTGCTCACCCACCCGTCCATCGTCGCGCTGATCGATCGTGGCGCGCCCGTCGGGAGCGTGACCGCCGAGGAGGTACGCCAGGCGTTCGGCGCTGCCGATGTCGCGCCGGCCCACCTGAAGTCGCTGATGGCCCACCTCGCCGGACTCGGGATCTCCGTCGAGCTCGGGGCACCCGTCGACCAGCGTGCGGTGGCTGCCGCGGCGCGGAAGACGGCCACGTCCACCGCCAGCACCGCGAAGAAGGCCGCCCCGGCCAAGAAGGCCGAGGCGGAGCCTGCCGCCAAGAAGGCCGCCGCAGCCCCGGCGAAGAAGGCAGCCCCGGCGAAGAAGGCCGCGGGCGAGGTCGTCGACCTCGGTGCCGTCGAGGTGGCCGCGCCCGCCGTCGGCCCCGACGGCAAGAAGGTGCTGCCGGACATCTCCGACGAGCAGTTCGAGAAGGACGTCGCCGCCGACCCGTCGATCAAGGAGGACGAGGAGGAGGCCAGCGCCACGTCCTCGTTCGTCGTCTCGACCGCCGACGACACCGACGAGCCCGCGCAGCAGGTCATGGTCGCCGGCGCGACCGCCGACCCGGTCAAGGACTACCTCAAGCAGATCGGCAAGGTGCCGCTCCTCAACGCCGAGATGGAGGTCGAGCTCGCCAAGCGGATCGAGGCCGGCCTGTTCTCGGAGGAGAAGCTCGCCAAGGGCGGCAAGATCACCCCGAAGGCGACCGAGGAGCTGGAGTGGATCGCCGAGGACGGCCGCCGCGCCAAGAACCACCTCCTCGAGGCCAACCTGCGTCTCGTCGTCAGCCTCGCCAAGCGCTACACCGGTCGCGGCATGCTCTTCCTGGACCTGATCCAGGAGGGCAACCTCGGCCTGATCCGCGCGGTCGAGAAGTTCGACTACACCAAGGGGTACAAGTTCTCGACGTACGCCACCTGGTGGATCCGGCAGGCCATCACCCGCGCCATGGCCGACCAGGCCCGCACCATCCGCATCCCGGTGCACATGGTCGAGGTCATCAACAAGCTGGCCCGCGTCCAGCGCCAGATGCTGCAGGACCTGGGCCGCGAGCCCACCCCGGAGGAGCTCGCCAAGGAGCTCGACATGACCCCCGAGAAGGTCGTCGAGGTCCAGAAGTACGGTCGCGAGCCGATCTCCCTGCACACCCCGCTCGGCGAGGACGGCGACTCGGAGTTCGGTGACCTCATCGAGGACTCCGAGGCGATCGTGCCGGCCGACGCGGTCAGCTTCACGCTGCTGCAGGAGCAGCTGCACGCGGTCCTCGACACGCTGTCGGAGCGTGAGGCGGGCGTGGTCAGCATGCGCTTCGGCCTCACCGACGGCCAGCCCAAGACCCTGGACGAGATCGGCAAGGTCTACGGCGTGACCCGTGAGCGGATCCGCCAGATCGAGTCCAAGACCATGTCGAAGCTGCGCCACCCGTCGCGCTCGCAGGTCCTGCGCGACTACCTCGACTGAGGCGTACGACGGTGGCGGTCCTCGGCGCCGTGCTCGGCGCGCTCCTCGGTGGGCGCGCCGACACGGCCCGCCGCAACCTCGCCGAGGCGATCGGCGACGAGCGGGTGCTGCTCGGCCCGGTCGCGGCGAGCTACCGGGGCGCCGCCGGCCCGTACCCGCGCGTCAAGGGCAACGGCACCCTCGCCCTGACCCCGACCCGCCTGCTGTTCCGGATGGTCGTCGGGGGACCGGTCGACGTCGACCTCGACCAGGTACGACGGGTGAGCACCGCGCGCACCTTCGGCGGCTCGTTCGTGGCGGGCCGGACCCACCTGGTCGTGCACACCCGGGCCGGCGAGCTGGCCTACTACGTCCCGGACACCGACCGGTGGCGGGCGGTCCTCGAGGCCGCCCTCGCACGCCGGGGCTGAGCGAGCCGCCCCGACGGGTCAGGCGGTCCGTGCGCGGACCAGGTGCCAGTGGTTGGCCTCGCCGTCGCGGTGGTAGCTCAGCTCGTCGAGGCTCGAGCGCGCCAGCGCCAGCCCGCGCCCGGACTCGGCCAGCGGGTCGGCGGGCAGGCCGGTGGGGACGTCGTCCTCGAAGGGCGTGCCGTTGTCGGCGAGGCTCCCGCGCAGCTCGGTCGAGGTGACCGCGAGGGTGAAGGTCCACGTGGTCAGCCCGCCGGCGGCGCCGTGCTCGACCACGTTCGCGGCGATCTCGATGACGGCCGTCTCGAAGAGCATCAGGTCGGCCGCTGCGAGGTCGGGGTGCTCGCGCGCCACCCGCTCCAGCAGGTCGTGGAGCACCTCCAGCCCCTCGGGCACGGCGAACCCGGTCGCGACGTACTGACGATCGCTCACGCCCCGACCTCCGGCTCCGGCTCGGGTGCCCGGAAGCGGGCGGCCTGGATGATCACGCTGAGCACGACCAGGTCGTAGGCGACCCACACCACGTTGACCAGGACGCCGATCCCGCTGTTCTCCGCACCGAGAGCCATCCGGGTCAGGCCGGTCGCGGTGGCGACCACGAGCAGCACCATCACGGTGAGCTGCGGCCAGATCAGCCGCGCAGGGAACCGGCTGCCGCCCTCCTGCCGGGTCTTGGGCGTCACCACGAAGCCCAGCGGCCGGCGCAGCCACACGTTCGCGGCCGCGGTGACGCAGGCGCGGATCCACAGGGGGAACAGGGCGAGGCTGTACTGGTGGCCGCGCCAGGTCTTCACGCCGTAGCCGATGACGAAGAAGAGCAGCTGGTTGATCACGAAGTAGGGGATGAAGAACGCGATGAAGGTGAGCCCGAAGGCGTTGACCGGCAGCACCCCGAAGCACAGGTAGACGATCGGCGCGACCAGGAACGGGATCGCGGCGAAGCCGGAGAGGTAGCTCCACATCGTCGCGAAGTACATCAGCCGCTGGCCGAGGGAGAGCCCGCGCTGGGTGAGCGGATTCTCCTTGAGCAGCACCTGCAGGGTGCCCTGCGCCCAGCGCAGCCGCTGCTGGAGCATCGTGCGCAGGTCCTCCGGCGCGAGGCCGTGGGCGAGGATCTCCTGGTGGAACACGCTGCGCCAGCCCAGCGTGTGCAGGCGCATGCACGTCGCCATGTCCTCGGTGACCGACAAGGTGGCCAGCGGCATGATCGGTTGCGCCTCGTCGGCCCGGTCGAGCTCGACGGCCCCGACCAGGCGCGAGACCTCCTCCAGCGCCGTCAGCGGCGACAGCTCGCGTTCGGCGAGACGGTCCAGGGCGCCCTCGTCGACCACCGGCAGGCCGAGGTCGGCGTCGGTGGCGATGGGCAGCTCGCCGAGGTCGGCGAGGTCGGCGCGGATCCCGGCGAGGTCGGCCGCGACGAGCTGCTGGCCGGCGTCGTCGACGGCGCGCTGGAAGGCGTAGGTGACGTCGCCGATGTGCTCGCCGGCCGCCAGCCGTCGCCGGGCCTGCACCGCGGCGTCCCGGACGGCGAGCACCCCGGCTCGGGCCGGGGAGTCGGGCAGCCCGCGGGCGGTCCTCTCGAGGATCCGGCGGCCCGTGCGCAGCGCCTCGGAGACGGCGGTCTCGACCTCGCGGACGTAGCCGACGATGCCGAGCTGCATGAGCGCCTCGCGCCGGAGCACGGCGTTGGAGCCGCAGAAGAAGGCGGCGTTCCAGCCGTCCTTGCCCTGCTGGATCGGTCCGTAGAACAGCGGCGCCTGGCTGCCCAGCGGGTCGGCGTCGGTGACATTGCTGAACCACTGCGGCGTCTGGACGAGGGCGACGCGCTCGTCGTCGGCGAAGTAGCCCAGGGTGCGGTGCAGGATCCGCGGGTCGGGCACCTGGTCGGCGTCGAGGATGAGCAGGAACTCGCCCTCGGTCGCGAACAGCGCGTTGTTGAGGTTGCCCGCCTTGGCGTGCCGGGGCCGGTCCACCCAGTCGGCGCTGCGGGTGAGGTAGCCGACGCCGGTCTCCGCCGCGACGGCGCGCATCTCGGCCCGGTCGCCGTCGTCGAGGATCCAGGTGCGGTGCGGGTAGGCGATGGCGCGCGCGGCCTCCGCGGTCGCCCGCACCAGGTCCGCCGGCTCGTTGTACGTCGTGATGAACACGTCGACCGTGACGCCCTCCGGAGGCGGGGGCGGCTCACCGCGCACCCGCATCCGCCACACCGTCATCCCGAACAGGTAGGCGTCGACGAGCGCGTAGGTCTCCGCCAGCACCAGCGGCACGGCGATCCACCAGTTCTCCCAGTTGACCGAGAACAGCCAGCGCCAGGTGACGTACGCCGTGCCCGTGAGCAGGGTGAGCACGACCAGCACCCGGACGAGCAGCACCTTCGCGGTGCGGCTCATCGGCCGGCCGCCCGCCGCACGAGCAGCACGGTGACGTCGTCGGTGGGGTGGCCGCCACCGGGGTGGGCGACGGCCCGCGCCACCTCGTCGGCCTCCGCATGGGCGGCCACGGCGCGTCGTACCGCCGCGACGACGTGGTCGACGTCCCCGTGCGCGTCGAGCAGGCCGTCGCTGACCACGACGAGGACCTCGTCCGGCCCGATCCGCTCGTCGTACGACGACCAGCGCTCACCGGGCAGCGCGCCCAGCGGCAGGCCGTCGCCCGCGAGCCGGCGGACGTCCCCGCCGGGCTCCAGCACGAAGGCCAGGCCGTGCCCGGCGTCGATGTACTCCAGCGCACCGTCGGCCGGGTCGAGCCGCGCGAGGAAGGCGGTCACGAAGGAGCCGGTCTCCTCCAGGTCGGCGCCCAGGTCGGCGGCGACCCGGTCGAGGGTGGAGGTCAGGCTGTGGTGCGGCGCCGCCCCGCGGGCGAGCACCCGGACCCCCGCGGCCACCAGGGCGGCGGAGAGCCCCTTGCCCATGACGTCGCACAGCATGAGCTGCAGCCGGTCGCCGACGGGCTGCCAGTCGTAGAAGTCGCCGCCGACGGCATGCATCTGCACGCACAGCCCGGCGACCTCCCACCCGGGCAGCTCCGGGGGACGCTGGGGGAGCAGGCGCCGCTGGACCTCCCGGCCGCTCTCCAGGTCCGCGGAGCTGGCCAGCTCGCGCTCGACGAGCTCGCCCAGGCTGGCGAGCAGCTCCTGCTCGACGGGGGACAGGGTGCGCGGCCGGGAGTCGATGAGGCACAGCGAGCCGACCCGCTCCCCGCCCGGCGCGTGCAGCGGCACCCCCGCGTAGAACCGCATCTGGACCTCGCCGGTGACGGCCGGGTTCGTCGCCCACCGGGGGTCGGCCGCGGCGTCGGGGATCTCCAGGCCGCCCTCGTGCTCGACGGTGCGGCTGCACACCGAGTCCGTGCGCGCCATGGCGGCACCGTTGCGCAGGTGGCCCACGCCGGCTTTGGTGAAGTGGCGGTCGCGGTCGACCAGGTTGATGCCCGCCGTACCGACGCCGAACAGCTGCTGGGCCAGGCGCGCGATCCGGTCGAAGCGCTCCTCGGGTGCGGTGTCGAGCAGGTCGAGCGCCTCCAGGGCGCCGACCCGCTCCTCCTCGGTGGTGCTCACCAGCCCGCGAGAGCGTCCTCGACGCTGGCGTGCGGCCGCAGCACCCGGTCGAGGTTGGTCAGGCCGAGCACCGTGCGCACCTGCTCGCCCGCACCGGCGATGCGGAGGTCGCCGCCCGCCTGCCGCGCGGACTTGAGACCGCCGACCAGGGCGCCGAGCCCGGAGGAGTCGATGAAGACGACCTCGCTCAGGTCGACGACGACGCGGGTGCGCCCCTCGTCGACGGCGTCGCCGACGACGCGGCGCAGGTGACCGGCGGTGCTGAGGTTGAGACGCCCGGTCGCGGCGAGCACGACGGCTCCCTCGACGGGCTCGGAACGAACGAGGTCCACGGCTCCTCCTGTGCGAACGACATCACGCAGGTACCCATCGCCGCGAACCCAACCGGGTCAGCACCAGCGCCAGATGCCCACCCGGCGCCGCTGCGCGTCCCGCTCGACCTTCTCGTACGCCGCGCGCCGCGTGTAGGGCCCGTCGCCGTAGACGTAGACCTCCGCGAGCCCCCGCGCGAGCTGGGTGCGGCCCACGTCGAGGCCGTCGGCGGCACGGTGCACGTAGCGCAGCAGCCGGTGGTAGCGGTCCACCCGGATCTGCTGCCGGTCGGCCCGCAGCAGCACCCGCGTCCCGCGCGGCAGCAGCCGGTGCATCGACCGCGAGCCGGCCGCCCCGCCGCACTCCCGCTGCCCGAAGAGCACCTCGTGGGTGTCGATCCCCAGCACCCGCACGTGCCAGCGGGCGCCGTTGCGCAGGCGCACGACGATCGTGTCGCCGTCCTCGACGCGGAGCACCGTGGCGTCGTACCGGACGGCGCGGGGGGTGCTCGCCCGCACCGGCACGGGCGTCGGCGCGGGGACCACGGGAGCGGGGGTGGCGACCTCGGGGGCCGGGGGCGGCACGTGCGCCTCGACCGCGGTCAGACCGCCGACGAGGGCGAGGACGACGAGGGCGGCACCGATCAGCAGGCGTCTCACGCGGCCATGCCAGCGGGTCCGGGCGGAACGCAGCCCAGCACGGCGTTGACGTCGCGTGCACGCCGCGTGAACAGGTGGCTCAGGCGGGTGCCGCCGGTCACCTATGCTCGCGGGATGGGTCGTGCTCGGGGCGTCGTACCGCTGTCGTTGCTCGCGCTGGTGCTGGCCGCCTGCTCGGCGTCCGGGTCGGCGGAGCCGGACGCCGGCCGGTCCGCGACCCCGGCGGTCGGGCCGGACGCCCTGGAGAACGATGCGCTGAGGATCGAGCACGCCGACGACCCGCGCCTGTTCCCTGCCGGCGACGGACTCGTCGTGCTGGCCACCCGGTCGGGCGAGGGCGGCGCGCCGGGAGCGGTGGTGACCGCGACGTACGCCGACGGGAGGTGGGGCCCGGTCGAGGAGGTCTCCTCCGGCGACGGGGACGTCTCCGGGCTGTTCGCCACGTTCAACGACGACGGGGCCGGCGTGGCCGCGTGGACCCAGGGCGACGCGGCGGGGGAGGACCGGGCCGTCGCACGGGTCCGCGACGCCGACGGGTCCTGGTCGGAGCCGACCGAGCTCGCGGGGATGTCGTACGACCTGGACGTGCAGGTCGATGCCGCCGGCGACGTCGCGGTGTCCGGGAGCGGTCGGGTCGCCGTCCACCCCGCGGGCGGGGCGTGGCGGACGACCCGGGTCGGCGACGAGAGCGCGGTCACGATCGCACTGGACGAGGACGGCGGCGTCCACGCCGCGCTCCACGAGCTGCCCCGGGGCGGAGGAGGCGCGATCTCGACGCGCTACCTCCCGCCCGGCGGCAGCACCTGGTCGGCGCGCCAGCCGGTCGAGGTCGACGGGGTCGCCTCCTCCGACGCCGTCCGCATCCTCGCCCTGCCCGGGGGCGCCGAGGCGCTCGTCGTGGGCACCGCCTCGCCGAACTGGCTCTCCACGAGCGATACCCAGATCTACGCCTCCACCGCCTACCAGGTGCTGCGCCGCGACGCTCGCGGCGAGAGGTTCGCCCCGGTGTGGCAGAAGGACGGCGCCACCCGGCTGCAGGCCGAGGTCCGGGGTGAGGACGTCCGGCTGCTGTGGCTGCAGCAGACCCACGGCACGACGGTCGACGACCCCGACGGCGACCGCACCTCCGCGCCCACCCAGGTGGACCTCACCGCGCTGACGCTCGGTGGCCAGGAGCGCGTGCTGGCCGACACCGAGGTGCGCCCGGCGACCGCCGATGCCTCCGAGGCCGGGACGATCGAGGCCGCGTCCGGGAGCGGCTGCACGAAGGACGCCTGGGTCTGGCGTCCGGTCGGTGTCGACGGGGTGGCCGGCGACCTCTGGGTCGTCGCGGGTGACGCCGACGGCACGCTGCACGCCCCCGGCGAGCCCGTGCCCTGGGGCCTGCAGGCGTCACTGGCCTGTGCCGCCGGGGACCGGGCGTGGCTCGCCCGGGTCGAGGACGCCGAGGTCCGGGAGGCCGCGTCCGACCTCGACGACCCCGAGCTGCTGGACTCCGCGGTGGTCGTCGCCCCGCTCTGAACGGCGAGCCTCAGTCCGCGGCCGGCACGATCAGCGGGGTCCCCGCCACCGGGTCCGGTACGACGACGCAGGGCAGCCCGAACGCCTCCTCCACCAGCTCCGCGGTGACCACCGCGGCCGGGTCGCCCTCCGCCAGGATGCTGCCGCCGGCCATCACCACGAGGTGGTCGCTGTAGCGGCACGCCAGGTTGAGGTCGTGCAGGACGCTGACGATGGTGCGCCCGGTGTCCCGGTTGAGGGTGCGCAGCAGGCGCAGCAGGTCCACCTGGTGACTGATGTCGAGGTACGTCGTGGGCTCGTCCAGGAGCAGCAGGTCGGTCTCCTGGGCGAGCGCCATCGCGATCCAGACCCGCTGACGCTGTCCGCCGGACAGCGCGTGCAGCGGCCGGTCGACCAGCTCGACGGTGTCGGTGGCCGCCAGCGCCGCGGCGACCGCCGCCTCGTCGCCCGCCGACCAGTGCCGGAACCAGCCCTGGTGCGGGTGGCGGCCGCGGAAGACGAGGTCGGCGACGGTGATCCCGTCGGGTGCCACCGGGGTCTGGGGGAGCAGCCCGAGCACCCGGGCCACCTCCCGCGAGCCGCGGTCGAGGATCGGGGTGCCGTCGAGCAGCACCTCGCCGGACGTCGGTCGGAGCAGCCGGGCGAGCCCGCGCAGCAGGGTCGACTTGCCGCAGGCGTTCGCGCCGACGATGGCGGTCACCCGGCCGTCCAGCACGTCGAGGTCGAGGCGCTCGACGACCACCCGGTCGTCGTACCCGAGGGAGAGGGAGCGTGCCGCCAGTCGTGTGCTCATCCGCCGAGACCTCTCCGGTTGGTGGTGGCGATCAGCCACAGCAGGTACGGCGCCCCGACGGCACCGGTGACGACGCCCGTCGGCATCTCGACGGGCAGGACGGTGACGGCGACGTAGTCCGCCACCAGGCACAGCACCGCGCCGACCGCTCCGGCGGCGACGATGCTGCCGCGGGCGGGGCCGAGCAGCCGGTCGGCGACCGGGCCGGCGACGAGGGCGACGAACGCGATCGGCCCGGCGACGGCGGTGGCGAGGGCGGTGAGCAGCACCGCGACGCCGATCAGGGCGAGGCGGGTCGGCTCGAGCCGTGCGCCGAGGCCGCGTGCGGTGTCGTCGCCGAGCTCGACGGTGCGCAGCATCCGCTGCAGCACGGGCACGAGCGGGGCCAGCGCGAGCAGGCACCACAGGAGCACGTCGTTCTCGGCGTCGCCCGCCTGCCCGATCGAGCCGGTCAGCCAGTGCAGCGCCTCGCGCGCCTCGGTGAGCGTGGTGCGGGTGAGCAGGTAGCCGGTGATGCCGGTGGCGAAGGCGGACATGCCGATGCCGATCAGGATGAAGCGGTAGCCGCTGATGCCGTCGCGCCAGGCGAGCAGGTACATCGCGACCGCGAACACCAGGGCCCCGGCGAGCGCGAGGACCGGGAGGCTGAGCCCGGCGAGCGCGGGCACGGCGATGCCCGCGACGGCGAAGACGCTCGCACCGGCGGCGATGCCGACGAAGTCCGGGGAGGCCAGCGGGTTGCGCAGCAGCTGCTGGAAGATCGTGCCCGCCGCGCCGAGTGCCACGCCGACCCCGATCGCGGCCCGCACCTGCGGGAACAGGAGGTCTCGGACGATGAAGTCGACCGCCGCGCTGTCCCGGGTGCCGAGCAGGGAGCCGAGCACCTGGTCGAGGCTGAGTCGGACCGACCCGAAGCACAGGGCGAGGAGACCGAGCAGCACGACGACCACCCCGAGCACCGCCGGTACGACGAGCGCCCGCCGCCGCCGCTGGCGGCGCACCCGCCGCAGCGCACCCACGGCCGCGCTCACAGCTGCGCCAGCCGGGAGGAGCGGACGAGGGCGATGAAGAAGGGCGCACCCAGCACGCCGAGGACGACCCCGACCTGGAGCTCGCCGCTGCCGCCCACGACCCGGCCGAGCACGTCGGCCAGGAGCAGGAGCACCGGCCCGAGCAGAAGGGAGTAGGGCAGGATCCAGCGGTAGTCCGGCCCGCAGATCGCCCGCGCGGCGTGCGGGACGACGAGCCCGACGAAGACGATCGGGCCGCAGGCCGCCGTGGCGGCGCCGCACAGCACGGCCACCACCGCGAACAGCCCGACCCTGGTCCGGGTCAGCGAGACGCCCAGCCCGCGTGCGGCGTCGTCGCCCAGGGCGAGCGCGTTGAGCGAGCGGCCGCAGAGCAGACCGGCGATCAGGCCGAGCAGGAGGACCGGCGCGACACCGGTCACGACCGGGGCGTAGCGGCCGGCCAGCGAGCCGACCTGCCAGAACCGGAACTCGTTCTGCGCCTGGAGGTCCGTCAGCAGCAGCCCGATCGTGATCGCGCCCAGGCCGGCGGTGATCGCGGCACCCGCGAGAGCCATCTTCACCGGGGTCGCGCCGTCGCGGCCGAGCGAGCCCACGCCGTACACGAGGGCGGTCGCGGCGAGCGCGCCCACGAACGCGAGCATGACGTGCCCGCCGATCGTGGTGATCCCGAGGGCCGTGATCCCCAGCACCACCGCGAGCGCGGCACCGGCCTCGATGCCCATGATGGACGGGTCGGCGAGCGGGTTGCGGGTCAGGCCCTGCAGGATCGCGCCGGAGACCCCGAGCGCCGCGCCGACCAGGACGCCGAGGACCGTGCGCGGCACCCGCAGCCGGACGGTGACGGTGTCGTCGGTCGTGACCGCGGCGAGGTCGCGCAGTGCGTCGACGACGTCGGCGAGGCCGATGTCCCGCGACCCCTGGGTGATGCTGAGGAACACCAGCGCCAGGAGCAGGACGGTGAGGCCGACGAGGCCGGCGAGGAGCCCACCGGGGCGCCGCCGCTCAGTCACCGATGGAGTCGTCGAGACCGGACAGCTCCTCGCGCAGCGTGTCCAGCGCGGTGGCGAAGTGGCCGTAGGTGTGCAGCCAGAACCCCGGCCACTCCACGATCTGGTCCGCCTTCGCCGCCCGGATCGAGGTCCAGGTGGGCTGCGAGCGCACCGTCTTGCGGTCGGTGGCCATGCTGCGGTTGTCGAACATCAGGACGTCGGGCTGGTACTTGTCGGCGTTCTCCCAACTGAGGTTCTCCCAGTACGGGAAGCCCTTGTCGGGCGAGTCCGGCTCGATGATGTCGAGGCCCCAGCGGTCGAAGTCCTGCAGCTCGGGGGCGTACTCGGGGTTGGCGACGTAGAGCAGGTCGCTGGCCGGCGACACCGCGAGCGCGGTGAAGTCCCTCTCCTCCATCGCCGCGACGAAGGCGTCGCGCGCCTTCTCGAAGGCCGCCTTGTCCTTCGCGCCCTGCGAGCTCTCCACGTCCGCGCCGAGGCTCTTCGCGAGCTCCTCGTAGCCCTCGGCGAGGTCGAGGATCGAGTCGCCCTGGGTGGCCCCGACGACGGGGGCGAGCTCGGCGAGCTTCTTGCTCTTCGCCTTCACGCCGTCCTCGAAGCCCGAGTGCGCCTTCTCCGCCGGCCACCAGTCGGCCACGATGAGGTCGGGGGAGAGCGTGGAGGCCTTCGCGACGTCGATCGAGCCCCACTCCTCGCCGAGGATGGTGATCCCGGACAGGTCGAGGTCCTGCAGGTTCGGATCGGTCTTCACCGACTCGTCGCCGTAGATCCCGACGGGCCTGATGCCGTACGACATCAGCGCTGCCGCCTCCGCGGCGTGGGCGATGATCCGGGTCGGCACCTCGTCCAGCTCGACCACCTCGCCGGAGCCGTCGGTGAAGGACCACGGGCCCTCGGGGGCGCCGGAGGCGCCCGAGGCGGGCTGGTCGCCGGCCCGGTCGTCGACGTCGGAGGCGCAGGCGCTCAGCGTCAGGGTCAGGCCGGCGGCCACGGCCAGGGCCAGGGAAGTCTTCATGAGGGAAGGCTAACCTAACCTCGCTGTACGGCGGGTGGGCATCCGAAAATGAGCAGAGGCCCCGAGATCTCCTCGGGGCCTCGTGCTGTGATCGGCGACTCAGTCGGCGGCGGGCACCGGCTTGTCGGTCAGCTTGTGGGTCTCGTCGTGCACGGCCGACGCGATCTCGCGCAGCTTGTCCCCGTGCTCGCGCGCGTGGTGCGCACAGAAGAGAAGCTCTCCGCCCGTGCTCAGCTCGACACGGAGGTAGGCCTGGGCGCCACAACGGTCACAGCGGTCCTCCGCCGTCAGCGGCGCGCTGGGAGCAACGGCAGTCGTCATCTCGGGCCTCTCTTTCGCCTCGTACAACACCCTTATCGGGTGACGTGGGGATCAACGTAGCGACTGCTGCAAAGATTCCCGCCCGGTTGTGGTTCATTCCACGTCCCCGATGCGTTCATCCCATCACCTCGTGACCGAAGGATTCTCGATTTTCCAGTACCCGAAACCCGGATGTGATCATCCGATCGACCGACGGAAACTGGTTCGTCCGGCTCCCTTGCCGTTGTCGCTCATCGTCCACCGGGCCCGCGCCGTGTGCCTGCAGCGGTCTTCGGCGTGTCGCCGGTAGATTCGGACCCACCGCACCGCCCGTACCACCCGTCCCACCCGAGGAGCCGGTCATCGCCGACAACACCTACAACGCAGCCCACCTCCTGGTCCTCGAGGGCCTGGACGCCGTGCGGAAGCGTCCCGGGATGTACATCGGCTCCACCGACACCCGCGGGCTCATGCACTGCCTGTGGGAGATCATCGACAACGGCGTCGACGAGGCCTTGGGCGGCTTCGCGCACCGGGTCGAGGTGACGCTGCACGCCGACGGCTCGGTCGAGGTGCACGACGACGGCCGCGGCATCCCGATCGACAAGGAGCCCAAGACCGGGCTCACCGGCGTCGAGGTCGTCGCGACCAAGCTGCACGCCGGCGGAAAGTTCGGAGGCGGCTCGTACGTCGCCACCGGCGGCCTCCACGGCGTCGGGCTCTCCGTCGTCAACGCCCTCTCCAGCCGCATGGACATCGACGTCGACCGCTCGCCGGCCACCCAGGGCATCAGCTTCCAGCGCGGCGTGCCCGGCGTCTTCGACGGCGAGGGCCCCACGGCGCCGTTCACCCCCGGCTCCGGGCTCTCCCGCAAGGGCGGCCGGGTCGCCAAGGGCAAGGCGGGCACCCGGATCCGGTTCTGGCCGGACCGCCAGATCTTCACCAAGGACGCCGGCTTCGTCCTCGACGGCCTCGTTGGCCGTGCGCGCCAGACCTCCTTCATCGTGCCCGGCCTCGAGCTGGTCATCCGCGACCAGCGTGCCGCCGACGCCACCGAGTGGACCGAGGAGAAGTTCCGCCACGACGGCGGCATCGGCGAGTTCTGCGACTACCTCGCCACCGGCGACCCGGTCACCGAGGTGCTCCGGCTCCAGGGCAGCGACACCTTCACCGAGACCGTGCCGCTGCTCGACGACAAGGGCCACATGACCCCGCAGGACGTCGAGCGCGAGCTCACCGTCGACGTCGCGGTGCGGTGGGGCACGACGTACGACACCGAGCTGCGCTCCTTCGTCAACGTGATCGCCACCCCGAAGGGCGGCACCCACGTGTCCGGCTTCGAGGCGGCGCTGACCAAGACGTTCAACGACGCCATGCGGGCCACCAAGGCGCTCAAGGTCAACGACGACGACGTCATCAAGGACGACATCCTCGAGGGGATGACCGCCGTCGTCACCGTGCGCCTCGCCGAGCCGCAGTTCGAGGGCCAGACCAAGGAGATCCTGGGCACGCCCGCCGCCCGGACCGTCGTCCGCAAGGTCGTGGCGGCGGAGCTCAAGGAGTTCCTCACCTCGACCAAGCGCGCGGAGAAGGCCCAGGCCAAGCTCCTCATGGAGAAGGTCGTCGCCGCGTCCAAGACCCGGATCGCCGCCCGTCAGCACAAGGAGACCCAGCGCCGCAAGAACGCCCTGGAGTCCTCCTCGCTGCCCGCCAAGCTCGCCGACTGCCGGGCCTCCGACAACGAGCGCACCGAGCTCTTCATCGTCGAGGGTGACTCCGCGCTCGGCACCGCCAAGCTCGCCCGCAACGCGGAGTTCCAGGCGCTGCTGCCCATCCGCGGCAAGATCCTCAACGTCCAGAAGGCCTCCGTCGGCGACATGCTGAAGAACGCCGAGTGCGCCTCGATCATCCAGGTCGTCGGCGCCGGCTCGGGCCGCACCTTCGACCTCGACGCCCGCCGCTACGGCCGGATCATCTTCATGGCCGACGCCGACTCCGACGGCGCCCACATCCGCACCCTGCTCGCCACCCTGTTCTTCAAGTACATGCCCGACCTGGTCAAGGCCGGCCGGGTCTTCTCCGCCGTGCCCCCGCTGCACCGCATCGAGATCTCCAACCCCAAGAAGGGCCAGGAGAAGTACGTCTACACCTATTCCGACGACGAGCTGCAGCGCAAGCTCGCCGAGCTGAAGAAGAAGAACGTCAAGTGGAAGGACCCGGTCCAGCGCTACAAGGGCCTCGGCGAGATGGACGCCGACCAGCTGGCCGAGACCACGATGGACCCGCGGCGTCGTACGCTCCGGCGGCTCACCGTCGACGAGCTGGAGATGGCCGCGGGGGTCTTCGAGCTGTTGATGGGCAGCGACGTGGCCCCGCGCAAGGAGTTCATCATCCAGGGGGCCTACGAGGTCGACATGGAGACGCTGGACGCCTGATGGCGACGGTCGGCGAGGTGTCGCTGGCGTCGTCAGCGACACCTACGGCAGGTTGCGCACGCCTGGAGGGCTGCCGTAGGTGTCACGGAGGTGCCGGATGCATCTCGGGCACCGAGGCCCGGCAGCGCGGGGCCGCCTCGACCAGCGGGTGGCCCGGTCGACAGGAAGCGCCGCGACACGTGATGCTGTCCCCGTGGTGAACGAGAGCCGCGCGGCAGTCGTCAAGCTGCTCAAGGCCCGAGGTGCGAAGGCGCGGCGCGGGCACCTGAGGCTGCCCGTGGGCGACCTGTTCTGGTACGTCGACCCGCGTGCCGAGGGCGTCGGCCGCCGGGCGCACCTGCTCCTCGAGGTGGGGTGCTGGACCCCGGAGGTCGCGCCGGAGCCCGACGGGGGCGCGGTGGACTGCCCGCTGCTGTTCGACGTGCCGCTGGAGGACGTCGCGGCCGACACCGAGCGGCTGCTCGACCTGGTCACCGGGATCGGCGACGTCGCGACCCTCGGGCAGCGGTTGGACGAGCTGCCCGGGGCGCTGGTCGACAAGGCGCTGCGGGAGCGCTGGGTCTAGCGCCCCGCGGCGCTCAGACCTCCTGGGAGAGCAGGCCCGTGTCGACGTCGTAGATGAAGCCGCCGACCTTGACCGACTCGGGGATGAGCGGGTGGGAGCGGACCTTGCGGACGTCCTCGGCGAGGCTGCGCTTCTGGTCCGGGATCACGTGGAAGGCGTGCCAGGTGACGTCGTGGCCGACGGCGGCGCCGATCTTCTCGTGGATCTCGTCCTCGGTGTTGGCGGCCATCGCGCAGCGGGTGTGCGGGATCACCAGGATCCGGTCGACGTTGAGCAGGTGCGCGCCGAGCACCAGCGCCTCCAGGGCCGCCTCGGTGACGCGGCCGCCGGGGTTGCGGAAGATCTTCGCGTCGCCGTAGCTCAGCCCGAGCATCCGCAGCGGGTCGATGCGGGAGTCCATGCAGGTCACGATCGCGACACCGGCGTGCGCCTTGCCGTCGAATCCGCCCTGGTCGAAGCTCGCCGCGTAGTCGGTGTTCGCCTTCAGCAGGTCATCGAAATCGCCCATGGGGGCAGGTTATCCGCCCGCCCGGAGCACCTCGGCTGTGTCCACCCCTCGGGTCCGTGCGCGGGCGAAGAGGACGAGCGCGAGGAGACCGGCCGCGAAGGCCGCGACGGCGGCGCCGACGAACACCGCGTGCTCCTGGACGATGCCGAGCTCGCGCAGGTCCAGGCGCGGGTCCTCGGCCTGGGCGGCGTAGAGCCGGCGCAGGCCGATGGTGGTGAGTGCGGAGATCCCGACGAGCATGCCGACCATCCGGGCCACGACCACGAGGGCGCTGGCCAGGCCGTGCGCGTCGTCGTCGGTGGAGGCGAGGATCGCGGCGTTGACCGGCGCGAGGGCGAGTCCGAAGCCCAGGCCGCCGAGCACGAGCGGGATGTTGGCGGCGAAGCCGTCGAGGCTGGTCTTGTCCCACTGCGCCATGGCCAGGAACGACGCCCCGGCGGCGGCCATCCCGACGGCGGTCAGCACGCCGGCGTTCACGTGGCGCAGCAGCCAGCCGCCGAGCAGCGCGCCGACCGGGAGCGCGACGAGGAACCGGACCAGGATCAGCGCGGCGCCCAGCTGGGAGTCGGGCTCGGTGGTGGTCCGGGCGAACAGCGGGATGTCGACGAGCGCGGCGATCAGCGCCCAGCCGACCAGGAAGCTGACCACCAGCGAGCCCCATGCCGGGGTGGCCCGGAGCGCGCCGCGCGGCACGATCGGGTCCGCGGCGCGACGTAGGTGGAGCAGCAGCAGGACCAGGGCCAGGGCAGAGCCGGCGAGGAACCACGGTCCCTGCGGCGAGAACACCGCCACCTCGGGGTCCGCGGTCGCGAAGGCCAGCACGATGCCGCCGAGCACCGCGGCGAGCAGGCCGGCCCCGAGCAGGTCCGCCGCCACGAGGTGGCCCAGCCACCCGCGCAGGTCGACGAGCGCGCGCGGGAGGAACCAGCACCACAGCAGCAGCGCGAGCAGTGCGCCGAGGGTGGCGACGCCGATCGGGGTGACCCAGCGGTTCCCGCCGTCGACGTACGGGATGAAGAGCTGGCCCCAGGTCAGGTCGCGCTGCAGCTCGGGCGGCTGGATGAAAGTGATGACGCCGGTCACGACGAGCACGGCGAGCAGGAGCAGGGCGACCAGCCGCTGCGGCCAGACCCGGCGCCGGGGAGCGGGCGCGGTCGTCGGGTCCGCGGCGCCGGCGACGGCGGAGGTACGGGCGAGCACGCTCACCGCGACCAGCAGTGCGGCGCCACCGGCCAGGTTGATCGCGAAGATCCCGCGCCAGGACGTGAACGACAGCACCAGGGCGCCGAACAGCGGCCCGAGCACGCTGCCGAACTCCTGCACCGCGCTGACCAGGCCGAGCGGCAGGCCGCGCCGCTCGACGGGGTACAGCGCCGCCACCAGCGACATCGTCGCGGGCACCAGGCCGCCGCCGCCGACGCCTTGGAGGAAGCGGCCGACGACCATGCTCGGCAGGTCGTAGGACACCGCCGTCACGAAGGAGCCGATCGCGAACAGCACGAGCGACATCGCCAGCACGGGGACCTGGCCGCGCAGGTCGGCGATGCGTCCGATGAGCGGCAGCATCGCGACGTACCCGAGCAGGAAGCCGGAGACGATCGGGGCGGCACGCTGCAGCTCGTCGACGGGGATGCCGACGCTGGCCATCATGTCGGGCAGCGCCAGCACGACGACGTAGGTGTCGACGGCAGCGAACGCCACCGCGACGGCGCACAGGGTCAGGAGCAGGCGGTCACGCGCCGCCGGACGCACCTCGGGACCGGTCGTTCCGGTCATTTCGGCGCGGAGATGTCCTTGGTGACGTCGTACTTCTCGACGTCGATCGTGTAGGTCACCTCGTCGGCGTCGGGGAAGAACACCCCGGAGAGCCGGGCGCTGCGGAGGTAGCCGTCGTCGTCCACCCGGTACGTCGCGTCGAACGCGTCACCCTCGGCGCAGGGGAGGATCTCGCGGATCGCGTCGCCCGTGGCGGTGCCGGAGTAGGTGTGGAAGATCTCCTTGTTGTCGGTGCCGCCGCGCTCGGACTCGCCTGCCTTCACGTCCTCGCTGGAGGTGAGCACGTTGGAGACGCCGGAGTCGGGGGAGAGCAGGGTCGCCGGGTCGGGGGCGCAGAGGTCCTTCGGCTGGAACTTGTCGCTCCACCCGCCGAGCAGCGGGTGGTTGATCCACAGCGTGCCGTCGACCGAGATGACCGGGACGTCGTTGACGGGGAAGCCCGAGACCGAGCCGCTGACCTGGCCCTCGAACGCCGGCGGGTCGGCCACGATCGTGCCGTCCGCCGCGGAGAGGTAGTTGACCCCGGGGTCGTCGGAGGTCGAGATCGCGACCTCGATGCCGCTGGTGCCGTCGAGCAGCTCCTTCGCCTTCGCGGCGGCGTCCTTCCAGGTCGGGGCGTCGTCGCCCCCGCCGCCTCCGCCGTCGCCCGAGCAGGCGGTGAGCCCGGAGAGGGCGAACAGTCCGGTGAGCACGCCGGCGGCGAGGCGGGTGGAGGTCGTCATGACGTCACCCTGACACATCCGCGGGTGCCGCAAACGTCGCGCTCGCCGAGAGCGGCCCGGCGACGGCGGCGATCGGCTGGCTGGCCGGCACGCCCGAGCCGTCGCGGCGCCCGCCCGCGTCGGGCAGGTCCACCGGCGCACCGCTCGCCGCGGCCGCGCGGGCCGGGGCGGGGCCGGCCCAGGCCAGCACGAGGGTGTCCTCGCCCTTGAGGAAGCGGTGGCAGCGCACGCCGCCGGTGGCACGGCCCTTGGCGGGGTACTCCCAGAAGTCCGTCACCTTGACCGAGCCCGGCTCGGTGCCGGGCAGGGCGGTCGAGGAGGCCGAGGCCGTGACGAGCACGACGCCGCCGGGTGCGTTCAGGTCGAGCACGCCGAACCAGACCACCCGCTCCCCGTCGGCGACCCGGATCCCGGCCATGCCGCCGCCGGAGCGGCCCTGCGGACGGACGCCGTCGGCGCCGTAGTGCAGGAGCTGGGCGTCGGAGGTGACGAAGCACAGCTCCTCGGTGCCCGTGGTCAGCTGGACCGCGCCGACGACCTCGTCGCCGTCCTTGAGGCCGATGACCTCCCACTCGTCCTTGTTGAGGACCTCCGGGTTGACCCGCTTGACCACACCCTGCTTCGTGCCGAGCGCCAGGCCCGGGCCGTCGGCGGTGAGCGCGGTCAGCGCCAGGGCCCGCTCGCCCTTGGCCAGCTCGAGCACCTCGCTCAGCGGCAGGCCGCCCTGCAGGTTGGGCTCGTTGGCCGAGGGCGGCATCGCCGGGAGGTCGAGCACGGCGAGGCGCAGGAGGCGGCCCGCGGAGGTGAGCACGCCGATGTCGGCGCGCGCGGTCGTCCGCACGGCGGAGACCACCACGTCGTGGTTGGCGCGGCCACCGCCGCTGCCCACCGGCTCGTCGGTCGTGGTCCGGGCGAGCAGCCCGGTCGAGGACAGCAGCGCGAAGCACGGGTCGTCGGGGACCTCCAGCGACGCGGCCGCCGCGGCGACGGCGGTGCTGCCGGCCGACTCCAGCAGGACGGTACGACGCGGCGTCCCGAACGTCTTCGCGACCTCGGCCAGCTCGGTCGAGACGACCTTCTTGAGCAGGCCCTCGTCGGCGAGGATCGCGTCGAGCTCCTCGATCTCCTTGCGCAGCTCCTCCTGCTCCTTCTCCAGCTCCAGCCGGGAGAAGCGGGTGAGCCGGCGCAGCTGCATCTCCAGGATGTACTCCGCCTGCGCCTCGGACAGGTCGAACACGCTCATCAGCCGCTCCTTCGCGGCCGCGGAGTTGTCGCTCGTCCGGATCACCTGGATGACCTCGTCGATGTCGAGTAGCGCGATGAGCAGGCCGTCGACGAGGTGGAGGCGGGCGGCCTTCTTGTTGCGGCGGAACTGCGAGCGGCGGCGGACGACGTCGTAGCGGTGCTGGAGGAAGACCTCCAGCATCTCCTTGAGCCCGAGCGTGCGCGGCTGGCCGTCGACGAGGGCGACGTTGTTGATGCCGAAGGAGTCCTCCATCGGGGTCAGCTTGTAGAGCTGCTCCAGCAGGGCCTCGGGCACGAAGCCGTTCTTCACCTCGATCACCAGGCGCAGGCCGTGCTCGCGGTCGGTGAGGTCCTTCATGTCCGCGATGCCCTGGACCTTCTTGGTCTGGACCAGGGTCTTGATCCGCTCCATGACCTTCTCGGTGCCGATGCCGTAGGGCAGCTCGGTCACCACGATGCCCTTGCGCCGGCCGATGGTCTCGACCCGGGCGGTGGCGCGCATCTTGAACACGCCGCGCCCCGACTCGTAGGCGTCGCGGATGCCGTCGAGGCCGACGATCTTGCCGCCGGTCGGCAGGTCGGGCCCGGGGATGAAGCGCATCAGGCCGTCGACGTCGGTCTTCGGGTGCTGGATGAGGTGACGCAGCGCCTGCACCACCTCGACCAGGTTGTGCGGCGCCATGTTGGTCGCCATGCCGACCGCGATGCCGGTCGTGCCGTTGACGACGAGGTTGGGGATCGCCGACGGCAGCACCGTCGGCTCGTACTCCCGGCTGTCGTAGTTGGGCTTGAAGTCGACGGTGTCCTCGTCGATCGAGTCCGTCATCGCCAGCGCCGGCGGGGCCATCCGGCACTCGGTGTAGCGCATCGCCGCGGGCGGGTCGTCCGGCGAGCCGAAGTTGCCGTGCCCGTCGATGAACGGCAGCCGCAGCGACCACGACTGCGCGGTGCGCACCAGGGCGTCATAGATCGCGCCGTCACCGTGCGGGTGCAGGCGACCCATCACCTCGCCGACGACGCGCGCGGACTTCACGTGCCCGCGGTCGGGCCGCAGGCTCATGTCGTTCATCGTGTAGAGGATCCGGCGCTGCACCGGCTTGAGGCCGTCGCGGGCGTCGGGCAGCGCACGGGAGTAGATGACCGAGTAGGCGTACTCCAGGAAGGACGACTGCATCTCGTCGCGGATGTCGGTGTCGAGGATGTGCTCCTCGAAGTCCTCCGGGAGGGGTTCCTGCTTCGTACGCCGTGCCATGGGCGGCATTCTTCCGGGTACCCCCGATGAATCCGGGGAGGTGGTCCGGTCTGTTGGGTCATGGCGACGGTGATGATGCACGCAGTGGTCTCGGCCGACGGGTTCATCGCGGACGAGAACGACGACGTCGGACCACTCTTCGACTGGTACTTCAACGGCGACCAGCCGCTCACCGACGCCGACGACCACGGCCCGTTCGCGGTCTCCGCCGCCTCGGCGGCGTACGTGCGTCCGATGTGGGCCTCGATCCGGGCGATCGTCCAGGGCCGTCACCTCTTCGACCTGACCAACGGCTGGGAGGCGAGTCCGCCGGCGGGCGAGCACCTGCTCGTGGTCTCGCACCGGCCCAAGCCCGAGGGCTGGCACCCCGAGGCCGACGTGCCCTTCTTCGACGACGTCGCCGCGGCGGTCGAGGAGGGCCGGCACCGGGCCGGGGACGGGGTGCTCGCGATCTGCGCCGGCGACGTCGGCGGGCTGGCGCTCGCGGCCGGCCTGGTGGACGTCGTCGCGATGGACGTCGTCCCGGTCGTGTTCGGACGGGGGAAGCGCTACTTCGGCGACCTCGCGGGCCGGCAGCTGCTGGAGGACCCCGACGTGGTGGTCCAGGGGGACCGGGTGCTGCACCTGAGCTACCGGGTGCGGGCTGCATGAATCCCCGGATGTCAGGGAATTCATGACGTTGTCAGGGGTTGCAACACCTGACAACCGTCGGGATCCCCGGACATCCGGGGATCCATGCAGCGCCAACCGACCCTCGGCCTCGGGCTCCGGGCGGCGCCGGGCCCCGCACGGGGCGTTCGCCGGGGGCATCCGGGACGGGGGAGCGTCGCCTGAACCGGTAGATTTCTCCCCGTGACCGCCGGCGACGCGACCCCGACCGAGGAGATCGAGGCGCCGCCCGCGCACTGGGAGGGCGACGTCCTGCTCCGTGACGGCCGCACCGCGCACATCCGGCCGATCCGGCCCGAGGACGACGAGCTGCTGGTCGAGTTCTACGCCCGGGTCTCCGACGAGTCGAAGTACTACCGCTTCTTCTCCCCGATGCCGGTCCTCTCCGAGCGCGACGTACGCCGCTTCACCCACGTCGACCACGTCGACCGGGTGGCGCTGATCCTGCTGGTGCAGGAGCAGATGATCGCCGTCGGCCGGTACGACGTGGTGAGCGAGCACGAGGCGGAGGTCGCCTTCCTCGTCGAGGACGGCCACCAGGGCCGCGGGATCGCGCAGCTGCTGCTCGAGCACCTCGCCCAGGCGGGCCGGGAGAAGGGTGTGGAGCGGTTCACCGCGGAGGTGCTGCCCGACAACAGCCGGATGATCCAGACCTTCCGCGACGCGGGCTACCGGGTCGCGAGCGGCTACCACGACGGCGTGATCACGCTGGAGTTCCCGATCGACCCGACGGACACCGCGATCGGGGTCATGCGCGACCGGGAGCACGCGGCCGAGGCGGCGTCGATCCACCGCTTCTTCCACCCCAAGTCGGTCGCGATCATCGGCGCCAGCCGTCGTCAGGACACGATCGGCCAGGTGCTGGTGCGCAACCTGGTGACCGCCGACTTCACGGGCCGGGTCTACGTCGTCAACCCCAGCGCGCCGGCGGTGTCGGGCATGCCGGCGTACAAGAACGTCAACGACATCCCCGACGACGTCGACGTCGCGATCGTCGCGGTGCCCGCGGAGGCGGTGACCGACGTGGTGCTCGACTGCGCCAACAAGGGCGTGCACGGGCTGATCGTGATCTCCTCCGGCTTCGCCGAGACCGGCGAGGAGGGCCGGCGCCGGCAGCGGCACCTGGCCGGGCTGTGCCGCTCCTACGGCCTGCGGCTGATCGGGCCCAACTGCCTGGGAGCGATCAACACCGACCCGCAGGTGCAGGTCAACGCCTCGCTGTCCTCGGTGATGCCGGCCCGCGGCCGTGCGGGCTTCTTCTGCCAGTCCGGCGCGCTGGGCTCGGCGATCCTGGAGAAGGTCAAGAACCGGGGCCTGGGCCTGTCGACGTTCGTCAGCGCGGGCAACCGGGCCGACGTCTCGGGCAACGACCTCCTGCAGTACTGGGAGGAGGACGACGCGACCGAGGTCGTCATGATGTACCTGGAGTCCATCGGCAACCCGCGCAAGTTCTCCCGCATCGCGCGCCGGGTCTCGCAGCGCAAGCCGATCGTGGCGGTCCGCTCGGGGCGCACCACCCAGGGTGTCCCGATGGGCCATGCCGTACGTCGCATCGGCGCCCCGCAGGCGGCGGTGGACGCGATGTTCCGCCAGGCCGGGGTGATCCAGGTCGACACCCTCGACGACATGTTCGACGTCGCCCAGCTGCTCGCCCACCAGCCGCTCCCGCGCGGGCGCCGGGTCGCGATCGTCGGCAACTCCGACGCGCTCGGCCTGCTGGCCGCGGACGCCGCCTCAGCGGTCGGCCTCGTCGTCAACCGCTCGGTCGCGCTCGGTGCGGACGCCACCGCCGAGGACTTCGAGGACGCGCTCGACGACGCCATCGACGACCCGGACGTGGACTCGGTGATCGCGGTCTACATCCCGCCGCTCGACGTCTCCGGCGAGGAGGTCGCGAACGTGCTGGCCGCCGTGGGGGAGCAGTCCGACAAGCCGCTGGTCTCCTCCTTCCTCGGCGCCGAGGGCGTGCCCGAGCTGCTGCGGGTGCCCGACGTCGCGGGCTCCTCCGCCGGACGCGGCTCCGTGCCGTCGTACCCCGCGGTGGAGGCGGCGGTGCGTGCGCTGGCCCGGGTCGTGGAGTACGCCGTGTGGCTGCACGCCCCCGACGGACCGGCCGCCGAGGCGGGCGAGGTCGACGTGCGCGGCGCCCGCCGTCTCGTCGACGGCGTCCTCAGCGACCCCGCCGTGGTCGCCGCCGACCGTGAGGTCGAGCTCGACCAGGACCAGGTCACCCGGCTGCTCGCGGCCTACGGCATCGAGCTGTGGCCGACCGTGCCGGTCACCGGGCTCGAGGACGCGATCGCCGCCGGGGAGCGGCTCGGGTGGGACGTGGTGCTGAAGTCGACGCTCGCCTCCGTGCGCGAGCGCCCGGACCAGGTCCACGTGTGGCGCAACATCAACGGCGTGCCGGAGATGGAGGACGCCTGGGGCGACCTCAGCCGGCTGGTGGACCCGGCGACCGGACGGTTCGTGGTGCAGCGCAACGCCCCCACCGGCGTACCGATCACGGTGCGCTCCTTCGAGGACCCGCTCTTCGGGCCCGTCGTGTCCTTCGGGATCTCCGGGCCGGTCATCGAGCTGCTCGGGGACTGGTCGTACCGGATCCCGCCGCTCGGCGAGCACGAGGTCTCCTCGATGGTCCGCGAGGTCAAGAGCGCCCCGCTGCTCTTCGGCTACCGCGGTGCCGACGCCGTCGACGTGGCGGCGATCGAGGACCTCATCACCCGGGTCGCGGAGCTGCAGAACGACCTGCCGCAGGTCAGCTCGCTGGAGCTGTCGCTGGTGCTGGCGGGCGTCGACGGGGCACGGGTGCTGACCGCGTCGGCGCGGGTCGCGGCGATCAAGGACCCGCGTCCGGACTCGCTGGTGCGCCGCATGCCCGACCTGATCACCACCCTCCCGGACTGATCGGACCGGCCCGGGCCGAGCCGGCGGGGGCGGCGTGACAGGATGCCGCTCATGACTGACCGGGACCGGAGCGCCGAGCTGCTCTCCGCGATCAACCGCACGGGCTACTACCCGGAGGTCGTGGCCGACGCCGTCACCGACGCGTGCGGCGGCGAGCCGGTGGTGTCCTACTACGTGCACCACGAGCCGACCTTCGAGCGTGACGAGGTCCGGCGCCACCAGACGGTCATCGTGCTCACCCCCTCGCGGCTGATCCTGGCCCACACCGACGAGCACGCCGGCGACGACCTGCTTCCCGAGCCCTACACGTCGACGTCCACCGAGGCGGTCAGCCTCAGCGCGGTCGCCTCCGTCGTCGTCACCCGGATGACGACCAACCCGACGTCCGGCCCGCGCCCGCCCGCGGAGGCCGTGCTCACCATCGGCTGGGGTGCCGTCAACCGGGTCGACCTGGAGCCCGCCGGGTGCGAGGACCCGCAGTGCGAGGCCGACCACGGCTACACCGGCACCCTGTCCTCCGACGACTTCTCGCTGCGGGTCTCGGCCGCCGCCGACGGCCGCGACGCGGTGGGCGGGCTGCTGTCGTTCGCCGCCTCCCTGTCCGCGCTCACCCGAGGGTGAGCGTGGAGGACTTCTGCGAGCCGGCGTACGGCGTGCGCTCGCTCGGCGACCTCGTGCCCGCCGCGGCGCACGCGCTCGGCAGCCCGCTGGGGCCGGCGCCGACCGGGCTGAGCCTGCCCGACGCCCAGTCGTACGTCGTGTTCCTGATCGACGGGCTCGGGGCGCGCCTGCTCGAGCGCTACGCCCACGCGGCGCCGTACCTCTCCTCGCTGCTGGCCACCTCCAGCCCCGCCACGGCCGGCGTGCCGTCCACGACCTCGACGTCGCTGACCTCGCTGGGGACCGGGCTGACGCCGGGCGCCCACGGGCTGGTGGGCTTCACCACCCGCATCCCCGGCACCGGTGACCTGCTCAACGCGCTGCTGTGGGACCACGACATCGAGCCCACGCAGTGGCAGCCGCACACGACGGCCTTCTCCTCGCTGCAGGCGGCGGGCGTGCGCGTGACGGTGGTCAACAAGCGGGAGTTCAACGGCAGCGGGCTGACCGTGGCGGCGCACCGCGGCGCGGACTACGTCGGCGTGGACCGGGTCGGTGAGCGGATCGCGGCTGTGGTGGCCGCCTCGCGGCCCGAGACCCGTCAGCCCACGCTGACCTACGTCTACGACGGCGACCTCGACTGGACCGGACACCGCTGGGGCGTCGCCTCCAGCCAGTGGCTGCAGCAGCTCGCGATGATCGACCACGAGGCCGAGCAGCTGCGCGAGGCGCTCCCCGCCGACCGGCGGCTCGTCGTGGTCGCCGACCACGGCATGGTCGACGTCTCCGACACCTCCCGGATCGACGTCTCCGCCCACGACGAGCTGCGTGACGGCGTCGCGATCGTCGGCGGCGAGGCCCGCTTCCGCCACCTCTACTGCACCGGCGGAGCCGTGCCCGACGTGGTCGCGACCTGGCGCTCCGTGATCGGTGACCGCGCGGACGTGCTCACCCGCGCCGAGGCGATCGGCCGGGGCTGGTTCGGCCCGGTCGACCCCTCGGTGCTGCCACGGATCGGCGACGTGGTGGTCGCCTGCCGCGGCGACTTCGCGGTCCTGTCGACCGACGGCTTCCCCTACGAGGCGAAGCTGATCGGCATGCACGGCTCGCTGACGCCGGACGAGATGCTCATCCCCGTCCTGCTCGACTGAGCCCTCGCTCAGCCCACCGCCTGGGTGTTGCCGACGACCGGCGCCTGGGCGTAGCAGAACAGCGGGTACGTGTCGCTCGGGTCGAGCTCGTTGAGCACGATCTGCGCGACGTTCTTGCTGTACGGCAGGCTGACGTGCTCGGACTGGTCGAGGGCGCACTTGTCCTGGATGGTGATGTTCTTGACGGTCGCGCCGGGGACGGCGGTCAGGAAGGCCCGGTCGTACGGCGTGACGACCTCGTCGTTGCGCGTCGCGATCGTCACGTACTTCTCCCCGGCCAGCGTCTCGCCCTGCCCGTTGACCTGCTGGTAGAACGGCGCCTGCGGACCGGGGGACTGGTCGGCCTGCTGCGCCGCGGCGGGCATCCCGATCAGGTCGAGTCCGGTCATCGCGGGCCCGAACAGTCGGACGAGCTTGCCGAGCTCGGTGATCCCGCTCAACGTGGTGGGGTGGTTCGAGGGGGCCAGTCCGATCACCTGGTTCACCTTCGGTGCCCCGCCGAGGATGTTGGTGTAGTAGCGGATCAGGGCGCCGCCCTGGCTGTGGCCGATCAGGTCGACCTCGGCGGCGCCGGTCGCGGCGAGCACCCGGTCGACGTACGCCGCGACCTCGCGGGCGCTGGCGATCATGTCGCCCGTGCCGTTGAGGAAGCGCAGGCCGGTGCTGTTGCCGTAGTTGAGCGCGAACACGCAGTAGCCCTCGTGCTTGATCATCGGCGACAGGCCGTTCCAGTTGCCGTAGGCGTTCTCCCAGGTGCCGTGGACGAGCACGACCGGGCGGGGGTGGGCGGCGGTGGGCCGGCAGGACCAGTCGTTCGCACCGAGCGGGTCGCGGTCGGGCTGCAGGACCGAGGTGGCGTACGCCGCGGGGAACGAGTTGTCGTTGCCGAGCGCGCCGTACTTCAGCACGCGGGGGAACAGGTGCGTCGCCGCGGGGACGGCGCCGGCGGGTGCGACCGCGGGCAGGACGAGGCTCAGTCCGGCGAGGGCGCCGGTGAGGAGGGCGAGCAGGGGACGCCGCATGGGGGGTACCTCCGGTTCCGGGACGAGATGGCGCCCGAGCGGCACCACGCCCCGGAGGCTAGGCCGCTGTGACGGTGCCCACACTCCTCGACCTGCCGAACGCTCATCCGGGTGAGCGTCCGTGCCGCCGGCGCAGCACGAGCAGCAGGGCCAGCGAGGTCTCCGGGTCGGCGAGGTCGTCGCCGAACAGTGCGTGCAGGCGCCGCATCCGCTGGCGGGCGGTCTGAGGGTGCACGCCGAGGAGCGCGGCCAGCGCGGGCGCGGACGGCCGGGTCGCCAGCCACGTGGCGAGGGTCTGCTCGAGCACCTGCCGCTGGTGACGACCCTCGCCGGCCAGGGGAGCCAGCAGCCGTGCGGCGAGGGCGTCGGCCAGCTCCGGCTCCCCGTGCAGCCACAGGTCGGTGCGGTAGGACGCCAGGTCCACGACGGGCCGGGAGGGCAGCACGCCGTCGGCGACCAGGCGCAGGCCCAGCCGGGCCCACCGCACCGCCTGCGGTACGACGTCCGGGGGCACCGCCCACGTCCGCACCACCGGTCCGGCGCCGGCGGCCGCACTCACCACGCCGGCGTGCTCCGGGGCGCACAGCACCAGGCTCCGGGCGGGCTCGCGGTGCACCAGCAGCTCCGGGCCCGGGGCGGGCCGCCCGGGGGCCGGCAGCGGCTGCGTGGTCGCGCTGACGACGAGCCGGTCCGGGAGCGTCCAGCCGCAGTCCGCGGCCAGGGCGGTGACCAGCTCGCTCCCGGCTCCGCGCAGCAGCGCCCCGAGCAGGCGTCGTCGCGAGCGCACCGCCGCGTCCGCGAGCGCGGCCCGGCCTGCGTGGTGGCCGCGGGTGACCTGCTCGGTGAGGTGCTCCATGTAGGCGAAGAGCGCGTCACCGAGCCCGCCCAGGGTCTCGGCGGGCAGTCCGTGACGCACGGCGAACGCGTGCAGCTCGTGCCAGGCGTCGCGGGTGGCGATGTCGTAGGCGCTCAGCATCGGCGCGAGGTCGTGGCCGTCCAGCGCCTCGCCGTGCCCCATCCGCCAGAACAGCTCGTCGACCGGGCCCTGCTCGACCGGACGACCGGCGAGCCGGTCGACCCAGACCTCCGTCGCCCGGGTGACCGCGCGCCGGATCAACCGGTGGCGACGACCCTGCGCGGGTCCGGCGTAGGCCTCGACCCGGCCCTGGATCGTCGTGGTCACCCAGTCGGAGAGGGTCGGCAGCACCGCGCGCATCGCGGCGGCCAGGGACGGCGGGACGGCGGTGCCGGCTCCGGGCATGGCGACCTCCCCGCACCGGGCGGGGAGTCCGACCTCCCCGGCGCACCCGAGTGCACAGGTGTGCACTCTACGACGCGGCGCCGGGGACGTGCCGGGAAGGACCCAACCTTTTGCGCGACCCGGGTCGTCTGGTGGAGTGACCGGGGCCGACAGGGCTCCCGAGCACACGGAGGAACCATGGCAGGTCGGGACCGGGCCGCGTTCGCCGCGTTCGTGGCCGCCCGTTCGGGCGCGCTGCACCGGGCGGCGTACCTCCTCGTCGGGGACGCGGGGCTCGCCCAGGACCTCGTCCAGGAGGCGCTGACCAAGACCTACGTCGCGTGGCCGCGGCTGCGCCGCCCCGAGGCGGCCGAGGCGTACACGCGCAAGGCGATCACCACGACCGCGATCACGTGGTTCCGCAAGCGGAGCTGGAACGCGGAGCGGGTCGCCGAGCAGCTGCCCGAGGGCAGCACCGAGGGACCCGCCGACGTGCTGGCCGCCCGCCACGACCTGGTCGCCGCGCTGGCCCAGCTGCCGCCGCGGCAGCGCGCGGTGATCGTGCTGCGCTACTACGAGGACCTCACCGAACGACAGACCGCCGAGGTGCTCGGCTGCGCCGTCGGGACGGTGAAGAGCCAGGCCTCCACGGCCCTGCGCCGGCTGCGCGAGCTGATGGGCGACGACCTGGACATCGACGACCTGCTCCCCACGGAAGGAGTCCCGGCATGACCGGACAGCTGAAGAACCTCATGGACCGCGCGGCGGACCTCGACTTCGCCGCCGTCGACATCGGTGCGGTGGTCGAGGCCGGCGACCGGACGGTACGACGCCGCCGGCTCGCCCTCGGCGGCGGCGTCGCGGCGATGGCCCTCGTCGCCGGGTCCGCCGTCGTCGCGCTGACCGGCGGCGGCGACGGCGACCGGACGCACGTCGCCGACACCCCCGCCTCCCGGGGCACGCCCCGGGGCGTCGTCACGTGGACGCTCGACGGGGCGCTGCACACCGCCACGGCGTCGTACCCGCTGGGGCACGAGGTCACGGCCTACGTGCGGACGGCGACGGGCTACGTCTTCGCCGACCCCGACGGGGTCGTGTACGGCTTCCGTCACGGCGAGGTCACCAGGATCGGCCGGCTCGCGCCCGGCGCGGTCCGGCTCGTGTCCGACAACGAGGGCGACCTGGCCGGGTGGACCGAGGAGGTCGACGGGCGGACCCGGTTCGTCGTCCACGACCTCCGCACCGGGGAGCGCACCACCTTCGGGGAGACCCGCAGCGGCATGGGCGCCCAAGCGGACGACGGCGACCCGACCTTCTTCTACGCCCTCGACGGGCGCACGGCGTACGTGCGCGACACCCGCGGCGCGGTCGCGGTCGACGTCGACTCGGGCGAGGTCCGGGTGATCGACGCCGCGGCCCGCAACGGCTTCTCGATCGCGGGGGTGGAGGACGGGCAGATCGCCTTCGTCGGCGACGACGGCGACCTGGACGTCGGACCCTCGGCGAGCCAGACGCGCACGGCGGTGAGCATGGTGGGCAACACCGCGGTCTTCTCCCCGGACGGGCGCTACGTCAGCCTCGACGCGGACGAGCCGCAGGTCTACGAGGTCGCGACCGGCCGGCGGGTGCCGATCGACATCGACGACCGGTTCTTCGGTGCGGGCTACGAGTGGCTCGACGCCACGACGGTGGTGCTGATCGCGAGCCGGACCGAGGAGGGGCCGGCGGAGCTGCTGACCTGCGTGGTGCCGCAAGGCACCTGCACCCAGGTGGTCGCCGACCTCGGCACGTTCGCCGAGCTCGAGGGCCACGCGGCGTTCCCCAACGGCATCCCCGCCGCCTGAGGAGGACGCTCAGGCGAAGGGGAGCGGCTCGGCCGAGAGGCTGACCGCGCGGGCCCGGGCGGCGGTCATCCCGCGCCGGTGGTGCTGGCGGCACAGCACCTCGTAGGCCACCTCGACCTCGTCGTCGGCGGCGAGGACGGGCTCGTTCTCCACGTCGCCGACGACGATGACCTCGCCCTCGGTGACCATCACGCCGTTCTCGGTGCGGGCGTTGTGGGTGGCCCGCTTGCCGCACCAGCACAGCGCCTCGACCTGCAGCACCTCGGTGCGGTCGGCGAGCTCGACGAGGCGGGCCGAGCCGGGGAAGAGCCGGGTGCGGAAGTCGGTGAGGATGCCGAAGCAGAACACGTCGATCTGCAGCTCGTCGACGATCTTCGCGAGCTGGTCGACCTGCGCCGGGGTGTAGAACTGCGCCTCGTCGCAGATGAAGTAGTCGATCCGCGCACCCTGGGTGAGCGCGTCGACGGTGTAGCGCCAGAAGTCGAAGTCCGGCTCCACCTCCTCGGCCGTCGCGGTCAGGCCGAGCCGGGAGGAGACCCGGGCGACGCCCGCCCGGTCGTGCGAGGTGAACAGCCGGCCGGCGCGTCCCCGCGCGGCGTGGTTGTGGTTGGTCTGCAGCGCGAGGGTCGACTTCCCGGCGTCCATGGTCCCGGTACGGAAGGTCAGCTCGGCCACGGAGGCCATCCTCTCATCCATCGATTTCGCTGGGTGATTCCGCATTCGCCTGCGCGTGCGGCGAGGCAGGCGAACACTGGTGACTCCGATCCTTCCAAGGAGGTGAGGTGGCGTGGGGGTCACCATCGAACCGGCTCGTCCGTGGGTCCGCCGCACGCTCGGCGTCCTCGCGCTCGCCTCCGTGCTGGCCGTCGTGCTCGCCACGACGGGGATCCTGCGCCAGGGTGGTCCGGCGGCGCCCGCGTCGTCGACGACCGCCACGACACCCGGACCGGTGGCCGCACCGCCGGTCGCGCCGCCGGCCGCCGAGCTCGCGCCGGCCGTGCCCGCACCCGCGGCCGTCCCGGCCGCGGTCGTACGACGTGCGCCGGTCGCCGCCGCGGTGGCCTACCCGGGCGCGCTGCTCGACGCCCCGCCCGCCGCCGTCGTCGCCTACCAGCGTGCGGCCACGATCATCGACGCCGCAGCCGACTGCAACCTCGACTGGCTGGTCCTCGCCGCGATCGCGCGCATCGAGTCCGACCACGGCCGCGGAGCCGACGGCCGCCACACCGTGGACCTCGACGGCCTGGTCACCCCGGCGCTCGTCGGTGCCCGCCAGGACGGGCGTGGCGGACGCAGCCGGGTCGACGACACCGACGCCGGCACGATCGACCACGACCGCCGGTGGGACGCGCCCGTCGGACCGCTCGGCCTGCTGCCCGCCACCTGGGCCTCGGTCGCCGTCGACGCCGATGGCGACACCGTCCGCGACCCGCAGGACCTGGACGACGCCTCCCTGGCCGCCAGCGTGCTGCTGTGCGCCGGCGGGCACGACCTGGGCAAGCCCGCCGCGCTGCGCGAGGCGCTGGCGTCGTACCACCCGACGAAGGGGTTCGTCGCGACGGTGCTGGCGCTGGTCGCTCGCTACGACGAGGAGCTGACGGACGTGCCGCTGGCGGTGCCGATGCTCAGCGGCAGCCCCGACGTCGCCGCGTTGTGCGACTGCGCCGACGAGCTGGCGACGGGCCTGCGGCACGCCGAGGCGACGGTGCGCCGCTCCGGCGGCAGCTCCACCCGGACCGCCGCCGAGCCGGGCCCGCGGCCGGACTCCGGCACGCCGCCGGCCTCCGAGCCGGACCCGACGCCCGAGCCCGAGCCGACGCCGGACCCGACGCCGGAGCCCGAGCCGACCCCGGAGCCCACCCCCGAGCCCACCCCGGAGCCCGAGCCCACCCCCGAGCCGACCCCGGAGCCGGATCCCGTGGTCACCCCCGACCCGGAGCCCGCACCCGAGCCGCCGCCGACGACCGAGCCGGACCCGGCGCCGGCGCCGGAGGCCACCGCGACCGCGACCGAGGAGCCGCTCACTACAGTGCAGGGGTGACGTCAGACGCCCTGCTCACGACGAGCGACCTGCCCCACGGACTGCCGCGCTTCGCGGAGATCTCCGACGAGGACTACGCCCCCGCGATCGAGGCCGCGATGGCCCAGCAGCGCGCGGCCGTCGACGCCATCACGGCCGACCCCGCCGCGCCCACCTTCGACAACACGCTGGTCCCGCTGGAGCGCAGCGGGGTCGCGCTGTCGCGGGTCCTGGGCATCTTCTTCAACAAGGCCGGAGCCGACGCGACCCCGGCGGTCGACGCGGTGCGCGCGGAGTTCGCGCCCCGACTGGCCGCGCACAGCGACGCGATCCTGCTGGACCCGGCGTTGTGGGCGCGGATCCAGGCGGTCGCCGAGGACACCGCGGGGCTCGACGCGGAGGCGTCGTACCTCGTCGAGCGGTACGTCGCCGAGCTCCGCCTCGCCGGCGCCGCCCTCGGCGAGGACGACAAGGCCCGGCTGCGCGCCCTGAACGAGGAGATCTCCAGCAAGGAGACGGCCTTCGAGCTGGCCCTGCAGGCCGACAGCAACGAGCTCGCGGTCGTCGTCGACGACGTCGCCGAGCTCGACGGGCTGACGGCGGGGGAGATCTCCGCGGCCGCGGCCGCGGCGGAGTCCCGCGGCCTGGACGGCCGGTACCTGCTGACCCTCGTGCTGCCCACCGCGCACCCCCACCTCGCCGCGCTCACGGACCGCGGCCTGCGGCGCCGGCTCTCCGAGGCGCAGCGCTCGCGCGGCAGCCGCGGCGGCGCGCACGACACCCGCGCCCTGCTGCTCGACGTCCTGCGCCTGCGTGCGGAGCGGGCCCGCCTGCTGGGCTTCGCCGACCACGCCTCCCTCGTCACCGCGGACAACACGGCCGGCACCCCCGGCGCGGTCCGCTCCCTGCTCGAGCGTCTCGCCGCCCCGGCCGCCCGCAACGCCCGGCGCGAGCAGGAGGCGCTCACCGCACAGGCCGGCTTCGACGTCGAGCCGTGGGACTGGGCGTTCTACGCCGAGCGGGTCCGCGCCGCGCAGTACGACGTCGACCTGGCCGCCCTGCGCCCGTGGTTCGAGGCCGAGCGGGTCCTGCGCGACGGTGTCTTCCTCGCCGCCGGCCGCCTCTACGGGCTCTCCTTCGCCGAGCGGACGGACCTGCAGGGCTACCACCCCGACGTACGGGTCTTCGAGGTCAGCCGCGACGGCACCCCGATCGGCCTCTACCTGCTCGACCTCTACACCCGCGACTCCAAGCGCGGCGGGGCGTGGATGAGCAGCTTCGTCGACCAGGCGGCTCTGCTCGGCTCCGAGACGGCCGTGGTGGTCAACAACCTCAACGTCCCGCGGCCCGCGCCCGGCGAGGCGACCCTGCTGACGTGGGACGAGACCCGCACCCTCTTCCACGAGTTCGGGCACGCCCTGCACGGGCTGCTCGCCCGGGCGACGTACCCCAAGCTGGCCGGGACCAACGTCTACCGCGACTTCGTGGAGTACCCCTCGCAGGTCAACGAGATGTGGGTGCTGTGGCCGGAGGTGCTGGCGAGCTACGCGGTGCACCACGAGACCGGGGAGCCGATCCCGGCGGAGGTGGTGGAGCGGCTGCGGGCGGCCGAGACGTTCAACGAGGGCTTCGCCACGAGCGAGTACCTCGCCGCGGCGCTGCTCGACCTCGCCTGGCACGAGCTCGCCCCCGAGGACGTGCCCACCGACCCCGCCGAGGTCGCCGCCTTCGAGCAGCGCGCGCTCGCCGCCGTCGGTCTCGCCAACCCGGCGGTCCCGCCGCGCTACTCCACGCCCTACTTCGCGCACAGCTTCAGCTCCGGCTACGCCTCGGCCTACTACTCCTACATCTGGAGCGAGGTCCTCGACGCCGACACCGTCGCGTGGTTCCGGGCCAACGGCGGGCTCACCCGCGAGAACGGCGAGGCCTACCTGCGCCACGTCATCGGCATCGGCGGCACCCGCGACCCGCTGGAGTCGTACGCCGCGTGGCGCGGCCGCCCGGCCCCCGTCGAGCCGCTGTTGGAGCGCCGCGGGCTCCTGTGACCCCCACGGGGAGGCCTCAGGACGAGGGCCGCACCCGCAGGATCACGTCGTTGCCGGACCCGTTGTCGGTGGTGACGAGCAGCGCCCCGTCCTTGGTCGCGGTGACGGCCCGCAGCCGGCCGCGGCTGCGCAGCTCGGCGGGGGAGCGGGTCCAGCGGAGCTTGCCGGCGCTGTCGAAGCGCAGGAACATCAGCCGCTGCCCCTTCAGCACGGCCATGGCGAGCGTGCCGGCGAGGTCACCCCAGCCGGAGCCGCGGACGAAGGTGGCGCCGGACGGGGCGATGGTCGGGTCGCCGGAGCGCCACCGGGCGGCGTACTGCGTGCCGGGGAGGCTGCCGTCGGTCATCGGGACGCTCTCGTTGTAGCCCGGGACCGGGTTCCAGCCGTAGTTGCGGCCGCTGCCGATGAGGTTGACCTCGTCGTCGCGGTAGCTGCCGTGCTCGACCTCCCACAGCGTCCCGTCGGAGCGCTGGGCCAGGCCCTGGACGTTGCGGTGGCCGTAGCTCAGCACGTAGCGGCGGTTGCCGGCGCCGTTCACCCACGGGTTGTGCGGCCACGGGGTGCCGTCGACCCGGTTGATGCGCAGCACCTTGCCGCCGAGCGAGGCGAGGTTCTGCGGGTTCGTGCCCTGGGCGGCGTCACCGGTGCCGATGACGAGCGCGCCGTTGCTGGTGATCAGCAGCCGGCAGCCGCCGTGGCGACCGGTGCTGGCCGGCAGGCCCGCCCGCAGGGTGCGCACGAAGGTAGCCTTCGTGTGCGCCGCGTCGAGCCGCCACGCCATCACCCGTACGTCGTGCCCGGTCGCCGTCGTCCACCCCGCGCACGTGTAGACGAGCCGGTTGCTGGTGAACCGCGGGTCGACGGCCAGTCCGAGCAGGCCGGTCTCGCCGCTGGACCACACCTTCTCGCTCGGGAAGTCCAGGTTCCGCTTCGCCCCCGTCGCCGGGTCGACCAGGGTGAGGGTGCGCCGCTCGCGCTGGGTGACGAGCAGGTCCCCGTCGGGCAGCGGCTGGACCTCCCAGGGATGGTCGAGGCCGCTGGCGACGACCTTCACCCCCAGCGACGGTACGACGCGCGGGGCCTCCGGTTCGGCGCTGCCCGCGCACGCGGCGCCGAGCAGCGACCCGACGAGGGCCAGGACGGGCAGGACGGGCGTGAGCCGGGGCCTCATGAGGCGACGGTACGCCGTCCGGCGCGGTTCATCCCTCAGAACGTGTGCTCAGGTCCCGGGAAGCTGCCGTCCTTGACCTCCGCGTCGTAGGCACGGGCGGCGTCGAGCAGGCTGGTGCGCAGGTCGGCGTACTGCTTGACGAAGCGCGGCATCCGCCCGGTCCGCAGCCCGAAGGCGTCCTGCCACACCAGCACCTGGCCGTCGCAGCGGTTGCCGGCGCCGATGCCGATGGTGGGGATGTCGAGCTTCGCGGTGACCTCGGCGGCCACGTCGCCGGGCACCATCTCCATGACGACGGCGAAGGCACCGGCCTCCTGCACGGCGAGCGCGTCGCGCAGCACCCGGTCGGCCGCGGTGCCGCGCCCCTGGACCCGGTAGCCGCCGAGGGTGTGCTCGGACTGCGGGGTGAAGCCGATGTGGGCCATCACCGGGATGCCGCCCTGCGTCATTCGCTCGATCTGCGGCGCCATCTCGACGCCGCCCTCGAGCTTCACGCAGTGGGCGCCGCCCTCCTTCATGAACCGCACGGCGGTGAGGTAGCCCTGCTCGGGCGAGGCCTGGTAGCTGCCGAACGGCAGGTCGCCGACGACCAGGGCCCGCGACACCGAGCGGCTCACCGCACGGGTGAGCGGGATCAGCTCGTCGACGGTCACCGGCAGCGAGGTGCTGTTGCCGAGGACGTTGTTGGAGGCGCTGTCGCCGACGAGGAGCACCTCGATGCCGGCCTCGTCGAAGATCTGCGCGGTCAGCTGGTCGTAGCTGGTGAGCATCGAGAAGCGCTCGCCGCGCTCCTTGAGCTCGCGCAGGTGGTGGGTGCGGATCCGCTTGATCGGTGCGGGGGAGGCCGCGGCTGCCGGCGCGCCGCCGTAGGGCGCGGTCTCCTCGGGGGTGCTGCTGCTCATCGTCGAGCTCCGTTTCCTGTGACTCGCGGCCCGCAGGTGCGGGTCCACGTTCGTGACGGACAACGACGAGGCTAGTCCGGACCGGGCCCGGTGCGCGCTGTGTGCTCGGTCACCCCGCGGCGGCGGCCTCCAGCTCGGAGACGACGAGCCGTCGCATGCCGAGCATCGCCCGGGTGACGGCCTCCGCCCGGGCGGGGTCGGGGTCGGCGACCAGCTCGTAGAGCCGCTCGGGGACGATCTGCCAGGACAGCCCGAAACGGTCCTTGAGCCATCCGCACACCGACTCCTGCCCGCCGTCCGACAGCGAGTCCCAGTAGTAGTCGACCTCGGTCTGGTCGCGGCAGGTCACCGCGAAGGAGACCGCCTCGGTGAAGGGGAACGCCGGCCCGCCGTTGATCGCGCGGAAGCCGATCCCGTCGAGGGTGAACTCCCCGACCATCGGGGTCAGGTGGCCGATCGAGGAGTTCGGGAAGATCGCGGTGTAGAAGCGCGCCGCCTCCTCCAGACCGTCGTCGAACCACAGGCACGGCTGGATGCGGCTGCTCGCGAGCGTCATGCAGGGCAGACCGGGTCCGAGCCGCGGACTCATCGTCGCCCCGTCCCTAGACTCCCAGCGTGACCGACCGCAAGATCCCCCGCGACCGCGCCGACGACTACGCCCCGGCGATCATCGAGGCGCGCCAGGCGTTCGCCCGCGAGCACACCGGCAGCGCGCTCGACCACGTCGCCCGCTACTCCCTCGACCCCGCGACCCTGCCCGGCAACGTCGAGAGCTTCCTCGGCGCGGCCCAGGTCCCGATCGGGCTCGCCGGTCCGCTGCTGGTGAACGGCGAGCACGCGCAGGGGGAGTTCTTCGTGCCGTTGGCGACCACCGAGGGCACCCTCGTGGCGTCGTACAACCGGGGGATGAAGCTGTGCCGCGACGCCGGCGGCATCACCACCACGGTCATCGGCGACCGGATGCAGCGCGCACCCGTCTTCTCCTTCGACGACGCGCGTCAGGCCCGGGACTTCGGCGAGTGGCTCGCGGAGCACTTCGAGGACGTCGCGGCGGCGGCGCAGACCACGACCAGCTCCGGCCGGCTCGTCGACATCCAGCAGTTCCCGGTCTCCAAGCTGCTCTACACGCGGTTCAACTACACGACGGGCGACGCCGCGGGCCAGAACATGACCGGCAAGGCGACCTTCGCGGCGTGCGCGTGGATCAAGCAGAACTACCCGGGCGAGGTGCACTTCCTGCTGGAGGGCCAGTTCGCGACCGACAAGAAGACCTCCATCGTCAACATGCTGCACACCCGCGGCAAGCGGGTCGTCGCCGAGATCACCCTGCCGGCGGCGCTGGTCGAGGAGCAGATGCACGTCAGCACCGACAAGCTGTACGCCGCCCGCATGCGCGGCCAGCTCGGCTCGATCATGTCGGTGACCAACAACAACGGCAACCACTCCGCCAACGGCATCACCGCGCTGTTCATCGCCACCGGCCAGGACGTCGCCAACGTCGCCGAGAGCTCCGCGCTCTACGGCTTCTCCGAGCTGCTGCCCAACGGCGACTTCTACGCCTCGGTGACCCTGCCCTCGCTGATCGTCGCGACGTACGGCGGCGGCACCGGGCTGGCCACGCAGCGCGAGTGCCTGGAGCTGCTCGGCTGCTACGGCGCCGGCAACGTCTACAAGCTCGCCGAGATCATCGCCGCGACCGTCCTCGCCGGGGAGCTCTCGCTCGGCTCGGCCGTGGTCGCGGAGGAGTGGGTCCAGGCGCACGACGACCTCGGGCGCAACCGTCCCTGAGCGACCGGCTCCCTAGACTCGGTCCCGTGGACTTCTACTCGGCCTACGCCCACGGGTTCGCCCGGGTCGCCGCGGTGACCCTGCCGGTCGCGATCGCGGACCCCGCCACCAACGCCGCCCGCACCATCGAGCAGGCCCGTGCCTGCCACGACGAGGGTGTCGCGGTGGCGGTGTTCCCCGAGCTGGGCCTGACCGGGTACGCCGTCGACGACCTCTTCCTCCAGCAGCCGCTGCTGGAGGCGGTGCACGCCGGGATCGCGGCGATCGTCGAGGCGAGCCGCGAGCTCACGCCGGTCGTGGTCGTCGGGGCACCGCTGGTCCACGGCACCCGGGTGCTCAACTGCGCCGTGGTGGTGCACCGTGGCGAGGTCCTCGGTGTCGCGCCGAAGTCCTACCTGCCGACCTACCGCGAGTTCTACGAGCGTCGCTGGTTCGCCCCCGGCGACGACGTCGTCGGCGAGATCGTCGTCGCGGGCGCCACGGTGCCGATCGGCGCGGACCTGATCTTCCGGGCCACGGACGTGCCGCACCTCAACCTGCACGTCGAGGTCTGCGAGGACATGTGGGTCCCGGTGCCTCCGAGCGCCCAGGCGGCGCTTGCCGGCGCGACCGTGCTCGCCAACCTGTCCGGCAGCCCGATCACCATCGCCCGCGCCGAGGACCGCCACCTGCTCGCCCGCAGCGCGAGCGCGCGGTGCAGCGCGGCCTACGTCTACGCCGCCGCCGGGCAGGGTGAGTCCACCACCGACCTGTCGTGGGACGGGCAGACCATGGTCTACGAGGTGGGCGACCTGCTGGGGGAGAGCGAGCGCTTCCCGGACGGCCCGCGTCGTACCGTCGTCGACGTCGACCTCGACCGCCTCCACACCGAGCGGCTGCGCCAGGGGACCTTCGACGACAACCGGCGCGGCACCGGCCTCGACGCCGACGACTTCCGGTGGATCGACTTCACTCTCGACCCGCCCACCGGCGACATCGGCCTGCGCCGCAAGGTCGACCGCTACCCGTTCGTGCCCGACGACCCGGCGCGGCTGGCCCAGGACTGCTACGAGGCCTACAACATCCAGGTCTCCGGCCTGGAGCAGCGGCTCAAGGCGATCGGCCAGCCCAAGGTCGTCATCGGCGTCAGCGGCGGCCTCGACTCCACCCACGCCCTGATCGTCGCGGCCCGCGCCATGGACCGCCTCGGCCGGCCGCGCAGCGACATCCACGCCTTCACGATGCCGGGCTTCGCGACCGGGGAGACGACCAAGTCCTACGCCACCCGGCTCTCGCAGGCGCTCGGCTGCACCTTCGAGGAGCTCGACATCAAGCCCGCCGCGCGCACCATGCTGGAGGGCCTCAAGCATCCCTTCGCCGACGGCGAGCCGGTCTACGACATCACCTTCGAGAACGTCCAGGCCGGGCTGCGCACCGACTACCTGTTCCGCCTCGCCAACCACCGCGGCGGCATCGTCCTGGGCACCGGCGACCTCTCCGAGCTCGCGCTCGGCTGGTGCACCTACGGCGTCGGCGACCAGATGTCGCACTACAACGTCAACGCCGGCGTCCCCAAGACCCTCATCCAGCACCTCATCCGCTGGGTCATCGACAGCAACCAGCTCCACGGCGGCGAGTACGACGACGCGGCCGACCAGGTGCTCCGCGAGATCCTCGAGCAGGAGATCACCCCCGAGCTGATCCCCACCGAGGAGGGCAAGAAGCCGCAGGCCACCGAGGACTCCGTGGGGCCCTACGCGCTCCAGGACTTCACGCTCTACCACGTCATCCGGCGCGGCTACCGGCCCAGCAAGATCGCCTTCCTCGCCTGGCACGCCTGGCGCGACCAGGCCGAGGGGGACTGGCCCCCGGGCTTCCCGGAGGAGCGGCGCGCGTCGTACGACCTCGCGGTGATCCGGGGCTGGCTGGAGGTGTTCGTCCGGCGCTTCTTCTCCAGCCAGTTCAAGCGCTCCGCGCTGCCCAACGGCCCCAAGGTCACCCCCGGCGGCACGATGTCGCCGCGCGGCGACTGGCGGATGCCGTCCGACGCGAGCCCGGCGGCGTGGCTGGCGGAGCTGGGGAACGTCCCGGAATCGTGACACCGGCGGCAGTTCCGTGAGCGAGCGGACCTGCCGATCGTGCCATCCGTCGGCGCATCGCGGCCGGGACCGGCAGCCGGGCCGCGCGGCGTACCCCTAGGCTGACGCCATGGGCAAGCAGGAAGACTTCGTACTCCGCGCTCTCGAGGAGCGTGACGTCCGCTTCGTGCGGCTGTGGTTCACCGACGTGCTCGGGTTCCTCAAGTCGGTCGCGGTCGCTCCGGCGGAGCTGGAGGGGGCGTTCTCCGAGGGGATCGGCTTCGACGGCTCGGCGATCGAGGGCTTCGCCCGCGTCTACGAGGCCGACATGCTGGCGCTGCCCGACCCGACGACCTTCCAGATCCTGCCGTGGCGCAGCAGCGAGGGCCCGGCGACGGCCCGGATGTTCTGCGACATCGTGATGCCGGACGGCTCGGCGTCGTACGCCGACCCGCGCAACGTCCTCAAGCGCACCCTCGGCAAGGCGGCCGAGCAGGGGTTCACCTTCTACACCCACCCCGAGATCGAGTTCTACCTGTTCAAGGACGAGCCGCGTCCCGGTGAGGAGCCGGTGCCGGTGGACCGCAGCGGCTACTTCGACCACGCCGCCCACAGCCACGGCTCGGACTTCCGCCGCGAGGCGATCACGATGCTCGAGGCGATGGGCATCTCGGTGGAGTTCAGCCACCACGAGGCCGGCCCGGGGCAGCAGGAGATCGACCTGCGGTACGCCGACGCGCTCACCACCGCCGACAACATCATGACCTTCCGCACCGTCATCCGGGAGGTCGCGCTGAGCCAGGGGATCTGGGCGACGTTCATGCCCAAGCCGTTCACCGACCACCCGGGCTCCGGCATGCACACCCACGTCTCGCTCTTCGAGGGCGACCAGAACGCCTTCTACGAGGCGGGCGCGGAGTACCAGCTCTCCAAGACCGGCCGCCAGTTCATCGCCGGCGTGCTCAAGCACGCCAGCGAGATCAGCGTCGTCACCAACCAGTGGGTCAACTCCTACAAGCGGATGATGTTCGGGGGCGAGGCGCCGTCGTACATCTGCTGGGGGCACAACAACCGCTCCGCGATGATCCGGGTGCCGATGTACAAGCCGATGAAGGGCCAGTCGACCCGGATCGAGCTGCGCACCATCGACAGCGCGTGCAACCCCTACCTGGCGTACGCCGCCGTGCTCGCCGCCGGCCTCAAGGGCATCGAGAACGGCTACGAGCTGCCGCGCGAGGCCGAGGACGACGTGTGGGCCCTCAGCGAGCGGGAGCGGCGCAGCCTCGGCATCGAGCCGCTGCCGAAGAACCTCAACGAGGCGATCACCATCGCCGAGCACTCCGAGCTGCTCGCCGAGACGCTGGGGGAGCAGGTCTTCGACTTCTTCCTGCGCAACAAGCGGGCGGAGTGGGACGAGTACCGCGGCCAGGTCTCGGTCTTCGAGCGTGACCGCATGCTCCCCGTGTTGTGAGCCTGTTGCCCCCGTCGGACCGATGAACCGAGCCAGCCAGCGCACCGAGCTGCTCCGGCTCGGCTTCGTCGACCTCGACCGGGCCCTCGCCGACCTCGACGAGCTGGGTCCGGGCTCGCTCGAGCTGCTCGCCTACCTCGGCCGGACGGCCGAGCCGGACGCCGCGCTGCGCGGGCTGTGCCGGCTGGCGGAGGTCGCCGAGGACCGGGAGACGCTGCTGGCGGCGGTCCGCGACGACGAGGGTACGGCGATGCGGCTGCTCTCCGTGCTGGGCGCGAGCGCGGCGCTGGCCGACCACCTCGTCAACCACCCGGCGCACTGGCACGAGCTGACCGACCCCGGGCTGGGCTCGACACGGCCGGCGGCGTGGGCGGTGCGCGACGCGCTGGTCGCGGCGGTGCGGGACAAGCCGGACGCGGAGGCGGTCGACGCGCTGCGGGTGGAGTACCGGCGCCTGCTGCTGCGCCTGGCCTCGCGCGACCTCACCCACCACCTGGGGGTGGACGACGCGGCGGCGGAGCTGTCGGACCTGGCGGCCGGCACCCTCGAGGCGGCGCTGACCGTCGCCCGGGCGCGGCTGGGGGAGGACGCCGACCGGGCCCGGCTGGCCGTGATCGCGATGGGCAAGTGCGGCGGCCACGAGCTCAACTACGTCTCCGACGTCGACGTGATCTTCGTGCACGACGGCGACGAGCGGGTCGCCGCACGGCTGGCCGCGCAGCTCATGCAGGTCTGCTCCGACCACACCGCCGAGGGCACCATCTGGCCGGTCGACGCCGCCCTGCGGCCCGAGGGCAAGGCCGGGCCGCTGACCCGGACCCTGGCCAGTCACGAGGCGTACTACGAGCGATGGGCGGAGGCGTGGGAGTTCCAGGCGCTGCTCAAGGCGCGACCCGTCGCGGGCGACCTGGACCTGGGCCGGGAGTTCGTCGCCATGGTCGCGCCGATGGTGTGGTCGGCCGCGGACCGGGAGGGCTTCGTCGACGCGGCCCGCGCGATGCGTCGTCGGGTGCTCGACCACATCCCCGCCAAGGAGGCCGACCGCCAGCTCAAGCTGGGTGCGGGCGGGCTGCGCGACGTGGAGTTCGCGGTGCAGCTGCTGCAGCTCGTGCACGGGCGCGCCGACGAGAGCATCCGCCCGCCGACGACGCTGAGCGCGCTGGCCCGGCTCACCGAGGGCGGGTACGTCGGGCGCGAGGACGGCGAGTCCCTCCACCGGGCCTACGCCTTCCTGCGGACCCTCGAGCACCGCATCCAGCTCCACCGCCTGCAGCGCACCCACGTCGTACCCGCCGACGAGGCGTCGCTGCGCCGCCTGGGCCGCAGCCTCGGCTTCCTCAAGGAGTCCGAGAAGCGCCTCGTCGAGACCTGGCAGGACCACCGCCGCGAGGTCAGCCGGCTGCACCAGAAGATCTTCTACCGCCCGCTGCTCTCGGCCGTGGCGAGGATCGGCGCCGACGAGGTGCGGCTGTCCTCGGAGGCGGCGGGCGCCCGCCTCGCCGCCCTCGGGTACGCCGACCCGCAGGCCGCCCTGCGCAACCTGGAAGCGCTGACGTCGGGGGTCAGCCGGACGGCCGCCATCCAGCGCACCCTGCTGCCCGCCATGCTGCAGTGGTTCGCGGAGTGCCCGGACCCCGACGGCGGGCTGTTCGGCTTCCGCCGGATCAGCGAGGCGCTGGGCAGCACGCCGTGGTACCTCTCCACGCTGCGCGACGAGGGCGAGGTCGCCGAGCGGCTCTCCCACCTGCTCGCCACCTCCCGCTACTGCACCGACCTGCTGGAGCGCGAGCCCGCCGGGGTCCGGCTCCTCGCCGGCGCCCTGGAGCCGCTCGGCTCGCAGGTGCTCACCGAGGAGATGCTCGCCGGCGCGCGCCGCCAGGAGGACCCGGAGAAGGCGCTGCGGGCCGTGCGCGCCGTACGCCGTCGCGAGCTGCTGCGGATCGCCTCCGGCGACGTGCTCGGCCTGGTCGACGTCGCCGACGTCGGCTTCGCGCTGACCCGGCTGACCGACGCCACCTTGGAGGCGGCGCTGGACCTCACCGTCCGTGCCACCTGCCGCCAGCGCGGGCTCGACGAGCCGCCGACCCGGATCGCGATCGTCGCCATGGGCCGGTACGGCGGCTTCGAGCTCTCCTACGGCAGCGACGCCGACGTGCTCTTCGTCCACGAGCCGCTGCCCGGCGTCGACGGCCACGAGGCCGCGACCTTCGCCCGCCTGGTCGCCGAGGAGCTGCGCCGCGCGCTCGGGGCTCCCGGACCCGACCCGGCGCTGGTGGTCGACGCCGACCTGCGCCCCGAGGGCCGGCAGGGCCCGCTCGTGCGCACCCTCGACGCCTACGCCGCCTACTACGCGAAGTGGTCGCACGTGTGGGAGGCGCAGGCCCTGCTCCGCGCCGACGCGGTCGTCGGCGACCCCGGACTGCGTGAGCGCTTCACCGCGCTCGTCGACCCGCTGCGCTACCCGCCGGGCGGGCTCACCGAGGACGACGTGCTGGAGGTGCGCCGCATCAAGGCGCGCGTCGACAAGGAGCGCCTGCCGCGCGGCGCCGACCCGGCCCTCCACCTGAAGCTGGGACGCGGCGGGCTGGCGGACATCGAGTGGACGATCCAGCTCCTGCAGCTGCGCCACGGCGCCGACGTACCGGGGCTGCGGACGGCGCAGACCCTCGCCGCCCTCGCCGCGGCGGCCGAGGCCGGGCTGGTCACCCACGACGACGCGGAGACCCTGGCGACGTCGTGGCGGATGGTCACGCGGGTGCGCAACGCGCTGGTGCTGGCCCGTGGCCGGGGCGGTGACCAGTTCCCCCGAGCGACCCTGGAGCGTCGTTCGGTGGCGGGCATCCTGGGCTACCAGACCGACGAGACGGACCGTCTGCTCGACGACTACCTGCGGGTGACCCGGCACGCCCGGACGGTGGTCGACCGGGTCTTCTGGGAGTGAGTGTTGCGGGCTTGGGTCCATCGTGGAAACACACCGCCCTCCTGACCCGTGAGAGGGCTCGATGTGTCATGATGGGCCGGTCGGGCCGCGACCGACCCCCCCAGAGGTCGCGGCCCGACGCCGATTTTTGGTGACATCTCACGGTCCGGTTCCGTGATCCTCGCCATGCTGCGCGGTCTGGACGGAAGCCTGTTCAAGTAACTGTGACCACGAGTAGCGTTCAGGGTCGAGGAATGCGAGGTGCTCGACCATGATGCTTGCCGCGGAACAGGCCCCACCGACCGGTGGTGCGGCGTTCGACCAGGTGCTGATCGCCTTCGGGGCGTTCGCCGCGATCTACGTCCCGCTCGGGATCTTCCTGCTCCGCGAGCGCGAGGGGAAGCCGACCATCATCGGCCGCCTGGCCGACAGGGTTTCCGCGGTCGACGGCCTGCCGCGCTGGGCCGGGCTGCCGAGCTACCTCGCGATCGCCTCGCTGATCTCGGCCGCCTTCGGCGTCTACTGGGACGTGCCGATCCACATGCAGAACGGGCGTGACGAGGGGCCGCTGGCCAACCCCTCGCACTTCCCCATCATGTTCGGCATCTTCTTCTTCCTGGCCGCCGGCGTGATCTCGGCCGGCCTCGCCAAGGACCCGCTCCCGCGTCGTACCGTCCGGCTGACCCCGAAGTGGCGGGTCCCGATGGGCACGCTCGTGCTGCTCGGGGCGGGCATGATCGCGGCGGCCGGGTTCCCCGCCGACGACGTGTGGCACCGCCTCTTCGGTCAGGACGTGACGGAGTGGGGTCCGACCCACGTGATGATGATCGGCGGCGCGGTCACCTGCATCCTCGCCGTCCCGCTGCTGCTCGCCGAGGCGTGCCAGGTCGGCCGCCCGCCGGCCACCCGCCTCACCTGGCTCGGCAGCCTGGCCGTCGGCGGCCTGCGCCTGTTCGGCCGGATCCTGCCGCCCGTGCGTCGTGAGGCGCCGGAGGCGGTGCTGGGTGACCGGTCGGTGTGGGCGACCCGGGTGTTCCTGACCATCGTGATGAGCATCTGCATCATCCCGATCGCGTTCCTCATGGAGTTCGACCTCGGCGTGCCGCAGTTCCCCGCCGCGACGATGTTCATCATCTCCGGCTTCCTGACCGGCTGGATCTTCACCGCCGGCCGGATCTTCTTCGGCCCCGGTGGCGCCCTCGTCGCCTGGGGCACCTACCTCGGCGTGCGGCTGCTGATCTTCGCGATCACCCTGCCCATCCCCGACATCCACCGCGCCCGCTGGCTGCTGTTCCTCGGCGCCGCCGCGTGCGTGGAGCTGCTCGCGCTGGCCGTGCGCAACCGCGGCCCGGCCTTCGGTGCCGGTGCCGGCCTGCTCGCCGGCACCCTCGGCCTGGCCACCGAGTGGTGGTGGATGGACCTGTTCCTGCCGTACCCGCTGCCCCCGGGCACCGAGCAGATGCCGCTGATGCTCGCCGTCGGTGGTCTCGCCGGGGCGGGCGGCGGCCTGCTCGGCTGGTCCTTCGCGCGGCACGTCGAACGCATCGCCGACCTGCCCGCGGCGTCCGCGCCGGTGCGCGACGGCGTGGCCTCCGGCTTCCGGTGGGCCGGCACCGCCGGCACGCTCGTCTTCATCGTGCTGATGGGCATCTTCGCCCCGCCGGCCAGCGCCGGTGAGGTCGAGGTCGTCAAGAACTGCGACGGCGACGACTGCCGCACGACGTACCAGCCGGTCGCCGGCACCGACGTCATCATGGGCCGGGTCTCCTACGACGACGACTGCGTCGGCACCGACGGCTGCATGACCCGGGTGACGGTGCGCACCGACCCGGTCGACGCGGCCGACGACGCGGTGTGGATCTCCGCGCTGGCCTACCAGGGCCGGCACCGCACGAGCGGCGAGGTCCCCGGCGACGGCATGATCAGCGTCGCGATGAGGCCGACCGGCCACGAGGGGGAGTACCGCAGCAGCGAGCCGCTGCCCGTCTACGGCAACTGGAAGGTCCTCGTCCGCCTGCACCTCGCCCCGACCACGATGGTCTCGATCCCGGTGCACATGCCCGCCGACACCGCCATCGACGGGCCCGCCTCCGGGCTGGTCCAGGTCGACGACGGCACCGACGCGGCCTTCGTGCACGAGCCCTTCATGCTGCAGCGCGAGCGCAAGCCCGACGTACCGGTGTGGCTGTGGACGACGATGTACGGCGTCGTCATCGCCTCCTGGCTGGTGCTGCTGGCGTTCTACGGCTGGCTGTTCGCGGCCGCCGCGGGGGCGAGCGGGGTGCCGGCGCGCAACGAGGCGGCGCCCGCGCCGTAGGCGCGCCCCGCCACGCCGTAGCCCACGGCCGGTGCGCACGGTCGGTGCCGGACCTGTCGCGCGCGCTCAGGCCGGTTGTGGGATTGTTAGGTTATGCAAACCTTGGAAGCGGCCGCCGCGCTGGCGCCCGAGCGCGCGGTCGTCGCGCCCTCGGGGCGCGGTGCACGGGTCGCGGTCCTCGTGGGCGCCGCGCTGCTCGTGCTGGTCGGGGTGGTGCTCAGCCTGGCGCTCGGCGTCCGGGAGGTCGCTGTCGGTGAGGCCTGGCGGGCACTGACCGACCCCGTCGCCGGCAACGTCGACCACGCGGTGATCCGCGGCCAGCGGGTGCCGCGCACCCTCATCGCGCTCCTCGCCGGGACCGCCCTCGGCCTCGCCGGCGTGCTCAGCCAGGGCATCACGCGCAACCCGCTCGCCGACCCCGGCCTGCTCGGCCTCAACGCCGGTGCGGCGCTCGGCGTCGTGGTGGCGGCGACCGCCTTCGGCGTGATGTCGCCGATCGGCTCGGTCTGGTTCGCCTTCCTCGGCGCGGCCCTCGCCGCGATCGTCGTCTTCGCCGTCGGCAACGGCCGGCCCGTCCAGCTGGCGCTCGCCGGGGCGACCGTCACCGCGCTGCTCATGCCCCTGTCCACGCTGGTGCTCTTCCGCGACGTCGACGCCCTCAACGACCTGCGCTACTGGCAGGTCGGCGCCCTCAACGGCCGCGACCTCGACGCCGTCACCGTGCTGTGGCCCTTCATCGCGATCGGCGTCGTGCTGGCCCTCGTCCTCGCACACCGCCTCAACGGCCTCGCCCTGGGCGACGACGTCGCCGCCGCCCTCGGCCAGAGCGTCGGGACCACCCGCGCGGCCGGCGGCCTGGCGATCATCCTCCTCGCCGGTGCCGCCACCGCGCTGGCCGGGCCGATCGCGCTCGTCGGCCTCGCCGTGCCGCACGCCGCGCGCCGCCTCGTCGGCACCGACTACCGCTGGGTGGTGCCGCTGTGCGCGCTGCTCGGCCCGGTCATGCTGATGGCCGCCGACATCACCGGCCGGCTGGTGAAGTCCGACGAGCTCGAGGCGGGCGTGGTCGCCGCCCTCATCGGCGCGCCGGTCCTCATCGCCGTCGCGCGCGGCCGACGGGTCGCGGGCCTGTGAGCACCCTCCCGATCACCCGGATCCGGCGTCGCCACCGGGTACGCGCGCTCACCGTCGTCGTGGTGGGCACCGCGATCTGCCTCGGGCTGCTGCTGGTGACGTTCGGGCTCGGCGCGGCCGGCGTACCTCCGGCCCGGTCGTTCCCCGCCCTGTTCGGGGTGGGCGATCGCTTCGACCTGCTCGTGGTGCGCGACCTGCGGCTCCCGCGGGGGCTCGCGGCCGTGACGGCCGGCGTGGCCTTCGGGCTGGCCGGTGCTCTCTTCCAGTCCACCCTGCGCAACAACCTCGCCAGCCCCGACATCCTCGGCATCTCCGGCGGTGCGTCGCTCGGGGCGGTCACCGCCGTGGTGGGGTACCACGCGTCGGGCTCGACGGTGAACCTCGCCGCCTTCGCCGGCGCTCTCGGCGCCGCGGTCGCGATCTGGGTGCTCGCCTGGCGCAACGGACTGCACGGCATCCGGTTCGTGCTGGTCGGTGTCGGCATCGCCTACCTGTGCGGGTCGCTGATCTCCTGGCGCCTCTCCGAGGCCGAGCTGCGCGAGGCCGGCACCGTGCTGCTGTGGACCGTCGGCAGCGTCGCCGACGTCCGCGACGGCTCCCTCGGGCTGCTCGTGCTCGGCGTCGCCGTGCTGTGCCTGCTCACCGTGCCGATCGCGCGGGAGCAGCGCGCCCTCGCGCTCGGCGACGAGCACGCCCAGGGCCTCGGTCTGGGACCCACCCGCGCCCGGCTGGTGGCTCTGCTGATCGGCGTCGCGCTGGTCGCGCTCGCCACCGCGGTCGCCGGGCCGATCGCCTTCGTCGCGCTGGTCTCGCCGGCCATCGCCCGCCGCCTGGTCGACGACGGCGGGCCGGCCCTGGTCGGCTCCGCGGTCGTCGGGGCTGCGCTGACGATGGCCGCCGACGTGATCGGCCAGTACGCCCTCCCCGGCGGGATCACCGCCCCGGTGGGCATCGTGACCGGCCTGGTCGGCGCGCCGTACCTCCTCCTGCTGCTCGCCCGGAGCGAACGAAAGGCCACCTCATGAGCACCGCCATCACCGCCGAGGGCATCGCGCTGGGCTACCGCGGCCACCGGGTCATCGAGGACCTCGACCTCGCGCTGCCGCCCGGCAAGGTGACCGCGATCGTCGGCCCCAACGCCTGCGGCAAGTCCACCCTGCTGCGCGGGCTCGCCCGGCTGCACCCGCTCTCCGCGGGCACCGTGCGCATCGACGGCCAGGACGCCGGCTCGCTGTCGCGACGCGAGCTCGCCAAGCTGCTCGGCGTGCTGCCGCAGTCCTCGGTCGCCCCCGACGGCGTCCGGGTCGCCGAGCTCGTCGGGCGCGGGCGCTTCCCGCACCAGGGCTGGTTCGGCCGGCACACCAGCAAGGACGACCAGGTCGTGATGCGCTCGCTGGAGGCGACCGGGGTCGCCGACCTGGCCGAGCGCCGCCTGGAGGAGCTCTCCGGCGGCCAGCGGCAGCGGGTGTGGATCGCCATGGTGCTGGCGCAGGAGACCGACGCGGTCCTGCTGGACGAGCCCACGACGTACCTCGACGTGACGCACCAGCTCGAGCTGCTCGACCTGCTGAGCGACCTCAACGAGGAGCGCGGGACCACCGTGGTGATGGTGCTGCACGAGCTCAACTACGCGGCGCGGTACGCCGACCACATGGTCGTCATGTCCGGCGGCCGGATCGCGGCGCAGGGCGCCCCCGGCGACGTGCTCACCGTCGACTCGGTGCGCGAGGCGTTCGGTCTCGAGGCCGAGGTCGTGCCCGACCCGGTGACCGGGGGACCGCTGGTCGTGCCCAAGGGCCGGACCCGGCGCGGCCTCTCGCCGACGAGCCGTTAGGATAGGCTCACCTAATCCCGAGAACCTGAGGAGGAGACGTGCGGATCACGCGCGCCTTCCGCCGGAGCACGGCGCTCGTCGCCGGCCTGGCAACCGTCCTGGCCCTGTCGGCCTGCGGCACCGAAGACACCGACAAGGACGCCGGCGAGACCACGCTCGGAGTCACCGACGACTTCCCGATCACCATCGACCACGCCTTCGGGTCGACGGAGATCAAGGAGGAGCCCAAGCGCGTCGCGACCTGGGGCTGGGGCTCCACCGAGGCCGCCATCGCCTCCGGCGTCTACCCCGTCGCCATCGCCGAGCAGCTGTGGACCGTCGGCAAGGGCAACCTGCTGCCCTGGGTCGAGGAGGCCTACGACAAGGAGGGCGTCGACCACCCGACGCTGCTCCCCGACGACGGCTCCGGCGCCACCGTGCCCTACGACGAGTTCATCGCCGCCAAGCCGGACCTGATCCTCGCGCCGTACTCCGGCATCACCGAGGAGCAGTACGAGAAGCTCAGCGACATCGCACCCACCGTCGCCTACCCCGAGGCGCCCTGGACCACCACCTGGCAGGACACCATCACCCTCACCGCCAAGGCGCTGGGCCGCAGCGAGCACGGCGACAAGATCCTCGCCGACATCGACAAGTCCCTCGCCGACCAGGCCGCGGCGCACCCCGAGTTCAAGGGAAAGACCATCGCCGCGCTCTACCCCGCGCCGTCGACGATCTCGCTCTACACCGAGCGGGACCCCCGCCTGTCGATCCTCACCAAGCTCGGCTTCGAGGTCGCGCCCAGCGTCGCCAAGCTCGACACGTCCAAGGGCGGCTTCTACTTCGACATGAGCTACGAGAAGGTCGACGCCATCGACGCCGACGTCGTCGTCACCTACTTCGACGACGACAAGCAGGCCGCCGCCTTCCTCGAGGACCAGAAGGCCCTCGCCATCCCCGCCGTCAAGGGCGGCAACGTCGCCCAGGTCGTCGGCCGCGAGAAGATCTCCGCCGTCTCCCCGCCCACCGCGCTCAGCTTCGAGTGGTCCGGCGGCATGCCGGAGCTCACCAAGCTGCTCTCGGAGGCGGTCGCGAAGTAGCGCCGCGGTCGCGGCCGCGCCGTCGCGCCGTCCGGTTCTCGGGAGCCGGTCGCCCTCGTCCCTGGTGCGTTGCGCCGGGGGCGGGGGCGTTGCGGCTTGTGTGGGGGCGGCCCGCTCGGCTGGGGCCGGCCGCGTCGTTGCGGTTTGGTCCCAAACCGCAACGTTTCGGGGTGCTTCTGTGCGGTTTGTGACCGATCGGCGGGGTGTGTCGGTGGCAGGGCGGCGGTGGCGCGGGGGTGCGTGGCGACGTACGACGGCGCCGGGCTCCTGCCTCCGTTGGGTGGTCGCAGGGCGTCCGGACGTGCCCGAGCGGGTGGTGCTCAGCGGGTTGGCGCCGATGGGGCAGAGTCCGCACGCCGAGGGTCCGGGCGCATGCGGTTTGGTCCCAAACCGCAACGTTTCGGGGTGTTTCCGTGCGGTTTGTGACCAATCGGCGAGGTGTCCCGGTGGTAGGGCGCGACGGCGCCAGGGTGCGTGGCGGCGTACGACGGCGCGGGCTCCTGCTCCGGTTCCGCCGACGACGGGCGTCCGGGCGTGCCTGAGCGGGTCGGGCCCGAGCGAGTCGGCGCCGATTGGGCAGAGACTGCATCCCGAGGGTCCTGACGCATGCGGTTTGGTCCCAAACCGCATGATTCTGACGCCACGGTGACGTCACCGCGGCGCCAGCTTCACCAGACCGGACCGTCAGCGAGCCCGACCCGACCCGGCCCTACCCAGCCGACCCCGTCAGCGCGGACCGTCGGGATGGATGCTCCGGGTCTCCGCGCGCTCGTACCGCCGCGGCAGGTGGTCGGCGACGTAGATCTTCGGCAGCGCCTTGGCGATGGACAGGGCGACGTACACGACGGTGTTGATGGCGACGAAGGCGGCCAGGATGGCGAAGCCGTGCGAGCGGACGAGGGCCTCGGGGAAGAGGATGCCGAGGGGGACCAGAAGGGTGCTCATGCCTCGACCCGGCTTCCGGTCGGCGTCTGGACGACGTGCTTCCAGGCGGCGGTGCGGCCGATGGACATGTCGATGATCCCCTTGAGGTAGACGATGTCGAGGAAGAGGGCGTAGACGAGCTCGGGGAAGAGGGTGGCGGCGAGGAGGCGGGCCTTCCAACCGCCGCGCCACACGGTGATGATCCGTTCCAGGGTGAAGACGAGCCCGGTGCCGACCCAGAAGGGGAACCACACCCACTGGTCGAAGGACGTCAGCATCAGGAACATCATCAACAGGTAGCAGAAGAGGGCGATGACGCCGTAGCCGATGCCGAGCTGCTGTGCCCAGTAGCGGAAGGTGGCGGGGCGCATGCCGTACTCGCCGAGGTTCTCCAGGGCACCGCGCTGCCAGCGCAGCCGCTGGGCCCACAGTGCCCGCCAGGTCGGCATCACCTCGGTGACGACGGTGCAGTCGGCGGGGGAGACGACCAGGCCGCCGAGGGTCTTGAGGGCGAGGGTGATCTCGTTGTCCTCGGTGAGGACGAGGGTGTCGTAGACGTCGCCCGGTACGCCGGGCAGGATCTTGCCGCGCTCCTCGGCGACGGTGCGCAGGGCGCGGGGCCGGAAGGCGGTGGCGGTGCCGGTGAGCACGAACACCCGGCCGCGGCGGCGGCGCAGGTCGCGTCCGTAGCGGGTGTACTCGTTGCGCTGGAACTGCCCGATCAGGCCCTTGCCCTCCTCGCCGTAGAAGAGCCCGCCGATGGCCATCAGGGCGCGGTCCTCGGTCATCCGTCGTACGACGGCGGCGAGGAACCCGGGGTCGAGGGAGGTGTCGGCGTCCATGACCATGACGAGGTCGTTCTCGCCCTGGCCCGGCAGCACTTCGGCGAGCGCCTGGTTGAGGCCGCCGGCCTTCTTGTGCTTGTTGTCGACGGTCTCGAAGACCTCCACGCCCATCGAGCGGGCGATGGCGACGGTGTCGTCGGTGCAGTTGTCGGCGACCACGATCACGCGCTCGGGGCGGTGCGACTGGGCGAGCAGCGAGGAGAGGGTGCCACGGATCGCGCCCTCCTCGTTGTGCGCGGGCACGAGCACGGTGAGGGTGACGGGTCCGTGGAAGACGCCGCGGGTCTCGTTCATCACGTGCTTGGGGGACAGCGGCAGCCGGTCGCCGTCGTCGCTGCGGCGGGCCCGGTTCGCGATGCGCCGCTCGAGGAGGGCGACGCCGGCGGCGAACAGCAGGGCGAGCCCGGCGGCGAAGGCGAGGGTGGGCAGGGTCGGCGCCTCGGTGTCGTACAGCAGGTGCCACACGCCGAAGACGATGCCGTCGGAGGGGTCGGACCTGCCGCTGCGGGTGTCGGAGACCGCCCACCAGAGCAGCGCCGCTCCCAACGCCGCCGTACCGAAGATCAGGAGTCCCACTCCCCGTTGTAGTCCGCGCACGCCTGTTCCCTCCGAGAGACCCTCCACCACAACCTCCTCGACCTTAGGTCATCGCCCTGAACCAGCCTTTTGCGAACACTCCTCTGATCGGCGGGCACCCGGCCGATCTGAAGGGGCGAGAACCCGCAGGGACGTGGGGGAGAACAGGTGCCAGGACGGAGACAGCGATGGGGTCGCGAGCGGATGCCGCCGTGGCGCACTGCGCCGCGGCCGAGGACGAGCACCTGCGGCTGATCGTCGAGGCCTCGCCGAGCGCGATGCTCCTCGTCGGCGGCGACGGCCGGATCGTGCTGGCCAACACCGAGGCGGAGCGCTCGTTCGGCTACTCCACCGAGGAGCTGCTGCGCCTGCGCGTGGAGGACCTGGTTCCCGAGCGGTTCCGGCAGCACCACGACCGCACCCGCGAGGAGTACGTCGCGCACCCGTCCCGCCGCGGCATGGGGGTCGGCCGTGAGCTCTTCGGCCTGCGCAAGGACGGCACCGAGATGCGCGTGGAGATCGGGCTCAACCCGATCACCATCGGTGGCGAGCGCTACGTGCTGGCCTCCGTCATCGACATCACCGAGCGCCTGCGCGGACAGGAGGCGGAGAAGGTCGCGAGCGAGAACCTGCTGCGGCGCACCATCCTCGACACCATCCCGTTCTGCGTTCTCGTCACCGACGCCGTTGGCCGGATCGTCACCGCGAACCCCGCCGCCGAGTCGCTGCTCGGCTACGGCCCCGACGAGCTGATCGGACGGTGGATCACCGAGATCGACGCGCTGGAGCGGGCGCGGTACGCCGACGGCACGCCGGCGCTGAGCCGGGTGGGTGCGGACGAGGCGGAGTGGACCTACCGGCACAAGGACGGGTACGCCGTACCGGTCAACGAGGCGATCGTGCCGCTCCCGCTGGGGGAGGAGCCGGGGTTCATCGTCGTGGCCTACGACATCGCGCACCGGATCGAGGCGCGGGAGCGGGTGGAGCATCTCGCCACCCACGACGGCCTGACGAACCTGCCGAACCGCACGCTCCTGGTCCGCCACCTCGACCGGGCCTTCGACTCCGTGGACCGCTCGCGCCGGCAGGTGGCGCTGCTGCTGCTCGACCTCGACCACTTCAAGCGCATCAACGACTCGCTCGGCCACCACATCGGCGACGAGCTGCTGGTGGTGGTCGCCGAGCGGCTGCTGGCCTGGGTGCGCCAGCGCGACATGGTCGCCCGGCTCGGCGGCGACGAGTTCGTCATCGTCTTCGACGACCTGGACCCCGGCACCGACCTCGACGCCCGGCTCGACGAGCTGCTCACGACGGTGCTGGCACCGATCATCGTGCACGGCTACGAGCTGGCGGTGACGGCGAGCATCGGCGGCGCGCTGTACCCCGCCGACGGCGACGACCCGGTGACCCTGCTCAAGCACGCCGACATCGCGATGTACGAGGCGAAGGCCGCCGGGCGCAACACGGTGCGCTGGTTCGAGCACCGCATGCTCGACGACAACAACGACAAGCTGTCCCTCTCGGCGGCCCTGCGCCAGGCGATCGAGCTCGACGAGCTCTCGCTCGTCTTCCAGCCGCAGGTCGACCTCGCCTCCGGCGACATGATCGGCGTCGAGGCGCTGGCCCGCTGGTCGAGCCCGTTGCTGGGCTCCGTCACCCCGGACCGGTTCATCCCGGTGGCCGAGGACGGCGGGATGATCGCGGAGCTCGGCGGCTGGGTGCTGCGCACCGCCTGCGCGTCCCTGGCCCGCATGCAGGACCAGCTGGGCCGACGGCTCCGGCTCGCCGTCAACGTCTCACCGCGCCAGCTGCGCGGGGAGCGCTGGCTCGCCGAGATCGCCGACGCGATCACCAGCTCCGGCATCGCGCCGTCGCAGCTGGAGGTCGAGCTCACCGAGGGCATCCTCATCGAGGACCACGGCGACGTCGTCGACATGCTCCAGGCGCTGCGCGACCTGGGCGTCACGGTCGTCGTCGACGACTTCGGCCGCGGCTACAGCAGCCTGGCGTACCTCGCGAAGTTCCCCGTCGACAAGATCAAGATCGACCGCTCCTTCATCTCCGCGATCACCAGCACCGACACCGACGCCGCGATCGTGGACGCCATCATCGTGATGGCGCACGCGCTCGGCATGACGGTGGTGGCGGAGGGAGTGGAGACCGAGGTGCAGGAGCGCTACCTGCGGGAGCGCGGCTGCGACGAGGTGCAGGGCTACCGCTACAGCCCCGGCGTCCCCGCGGCCGACCTGGTCGCCGTCGCGCGGGAGCTCGCTGCGCCGGTGGGGTGAGCGCGCCGGCGTACCCGGCCGCCGCGCGCCGTACGCACGTGTAACTCGGTGTTCGTGCCACTGCCACGGTGTCCTGACCGGTCAGGAGTCCCTGGTAGAGGCACGAACACCGAGTTACAGCTGCGGCGCGTCCCCGCTGGTCACCGGGCGGAGCGAGCTGCGGGGGCCGGGAGCTCCCGCCGCCCGGACCGCTTGGCGTCGTACATGGTCTGGTCGGCGCGGTTGATCAGGCTGCGCGGGGTGCACTCGGCGGTGGAGACGGCGCTGCCGATGCTCGCGGTGATCCGGTCGTACGGCGCGTCGGAGGCCTGCCCGTAGGGCTGGGCCACGGCGCGGCGCACCCGCTCGGCGCACAGCTGGAGCTCGGCGGGGTCGGCGAGCCCGCGGTGCAGCACCACGAACTCGTCGCCGCCGAGCCGGGCGACGGTGTCACCGGGTCCGGTGACGGCGACCAGTCGCCGGGCGATCTCGACGAGCAGCAGGTCGCCCTCGTCGTGGCCCCACGCGTCGTTGACGCTCTTGAAGCCGTCGAGGTCGAGCAGCAGCACGCCGATGGTGCCCGGGGGGTCCGTGGCGAGCGCGTGGTCGAGCCGCTCGGTGAGCAGGGTCCGGTTCGCGAGGCCGGTGAGCGGGTCGTGCTGGGCGAGGTGGCGCAGCTGGCCGATCAGGTCGTTGCGGGAGTCGCGGAACAGCGAGAGGCTCAGCACGACCACGGTCAGGCAGCCGACCATGCCCTGCGCGAGCAGCGCCTGCTCCTGCGGGGGGATGCCCTGCAGCACGCCGCGGTCCAGCAGCGTCGCCCACACGATCGAGCAGCCCGCGGCGAGCAGGAACCAGGTGGCGACGGTCGTGGAGAAGCGCAGCGAGACCCACATCGCCGGCACCATGATCGCGAACCCCAGCGGCAGGCCCGGGTTGAACCAGAAGACGCGGGCGAAGACCCAGCCCACCACGACCGCGCACGCGAGCGTCTCCAGCACCCGGGGCGCGGTCAGCACCGGGCGCCGCCAGGTGGCCTCGCGCAGCCGCAGCACGACGGACACCCCCGCCAGCACGGTGATCGCGTTGCGGATCGTGAACAGGGCGAAGGTCTCCGGCAGGTGCTCGTGGCCGGCGGCGGCGAAGTACATCACCGCGAGCAGCGCCGCGACGACGGTGCCGAAGGTGACGGCCAGGACGAGCCGGGCGAGGTCCGCAGGGTCGCGCAGCCGGACCGGCCGGTCGTCGTACCGCAGGACGTCGGCGGTGACGACCGCCATGGCGAGGTTGACCAGGACGAACCACAGCGCCAGCCCGAGGGAGGCGCCGGTGGTGAGGTTGACGCCGCAGGTCAGCGTGCCGAGCAGCACCCAGTGGGCCGCCGCCGGGCGGCGGGGGAGGCTGCGGGCGTGGAGCCCCCAGAGCACCGCGACCGCTGCCGCCGGCCACACCAGCGAGACCTCGCTGCCGTCGACGCGGGTGGACCTCCCGACCAGGATCGCGACGGTGTACGCCGCGCCGAGGCCGAGGGCGGGCAGCACTGCCCGGACGGCACGTCCGGCCACGAGGCTCATCCCTTCGTCGACGGCTCGGTTGCCTCTCCATCGGCCGTGCGCGCACCCATCCGAGGAGTCCGGACCAACCTTCGACCAATCTCTGCGCACCATGCTGCGTGTGACGACCTTCACTGCTCTCGGGAGTTCGCATCATGGGGAAACACACGCGGCGCGAGCCTGCCGCGAAGCTGAGCCGGCGCTCGTTCGTCGGGTACGTCGTCGGTGGCACCTCGTTGATGGTGGCCGCCGACCTGACACTGGGGATCGACCCGGCTGCGGCGCTGCCGATCCCGTCGGTCCCGCAGGTGGCCGAGCTCTACGACCTCAACGACTTCCTGTCGCACTGCGCGCTGCCGACCGCCGGGCTGGTCGGGATCACCCTCGACGCCGACGGGGACGCGCACTTCGCGCTGCCGCGGATGGAGGTCGGGCAGGGCATCACCACCGCGGTGGCGATGCTCATCGCCGACGAGCTGGACCTGCCGATCGAGCGGGTGCACGTCACCCTCGCGCCGGCCCGGCAGGAGCTGCTCTTCAACCAGCTCACCGGCGGTTCCAACACGATCATCTCGATGTACACCCCGGTCCGGGTCGCCGCTGCGGTCGCCCGCAAGGCGCTGCTCGACGCCGCCGCGATCCAGCTCGGGGCGCTCGTGGACACGCTGGTCACGAAGGCCGGCGTGATCTCGGCGCCGGGCGGTGCGTCGGTGACCTATGCCGACGTCGCCACCGCCGCCGCCGCACCGGCGACCACCCGGGTCCGGGTGCGCCTCAAGACGGCGTCCGAGCGCAGCCTGGTCGGTACGCCTCAGCGCCGCATCGACGCCCTCGACGCGGTGACCGGGCGCAAGCGGTTCGCGATGGACCTCGACGTCCCCGACGCGCTGCCCACGATGGTGTGCCGGGCGCCGGCGCTCAACGGCACCGCCCGTGCGGTGCGCAACCAGGCCGCGGTGGCGGCGATGCCCGGCGTCACCCACGTCGCGATCATCCCCACCGGCGTGGCCGTGCGGGCCCGCACCTTCGGGCAGTGCATCGACGCGGTCCGGGCGCTCGACGTGGAGTGGAACGGCGGCACCGTGCCCGGCAAGGACGCCGACGACGTCCTCGCCGAGCTGCGCCGGGCGGAGCTGCCGCTCGTCGTACCCCCGCTGGGGGCGAGCTCGCTCGACGGGGAGTTCGTCTTCCACTTCCGCAGCGGCTCGGCCCTGGAGCCCAACTGCGCGGTCGCCGACGTCCGCGCCGGACGGGCCACGATCTGGGGCGGGCTGAAGTCGCCGATCGACACCCAGTCCAAGGTCGCCAAGGCGCTCGGGATGCCGCAGGACCGGGTGACGGTCAACGTGGTGCAGGGCGGTGGCTCGTTCGGGCGCAAGCTGTTCAGCGACGCGGCGATCGAGGCCGCGCACGCGTCGAAGGCGTTCGGGGTGCCGGTGAAGCTGATGTGGCACCGCGCCGACGAGCCCCGCCAGGGGCGGGTCCACCCGATGGCGACCTCGCGGATCCGGGCGACGGTGCTGGCCGGCAGCGTCATCAGCTTCGAGCAGCGGCACACCAGCGTGCCCACCGACTTCCGGCACGGCCTCGGCGAGCGGCTGACCGCCGAGGTCGCGGCGCTGCCGACGGGCCTGGCGAACCTCGGGTTCTCCGAGACGATCTTCCTGCTGACCCAGGAGCTGCCCTACAACTTCGGGGTCGTCACCCAGCTGCTCAACGAGCCGGACCCCGCGCCGGACCGGTTCAACACCAGCTCGGTGCGCAACATCTACTCACCCGACGTCGCCACCGCCAACGAGCTGATGGTCGACCAGGTGGCGGCCCGGCTGCGGCAGGACCCGGTCGCGTTCCGGCGTGCCCATCTCAAGAGCCGGGTGGTGCGCCGGGTGCTCGACCGGGCGGCCCAGCTCGGCGAGTGGGGCAAGGCGATGCCGGCCGGTACGGCGCAGGGGATCGCGATCCACAAGGAGTACAAGGGCGCCACGGCGGTCCTCGTGGAGATCGACTGCCGCCCCGAGACCGTGAACCGCAAGGTCCGCGACGCGGTCACCGGGCCCCGGGTGACCCGCGCGACCGTGGTGGTCGACGCGGGCGTCGTGATCAACCCCGAGGGCGTGAAGGCGCAGATGATGGGCGGCTTCTCCGACGGCCTCGCCCAGGCGCTGACCTACTCCAACCACCTCGTCGACGGTCACTTCCTCGAGGCCAGCTGGGACAACTCGGCCTACACCCGGCAGTGGAACGTCCCCTTCGACTTCCGGTGCGAGGTGCTGGAGTCGGAGAGCCGGGAGCCCGGCGGTGTCGGCGAGGCCGGGGTGGCCGCGTCGATGGCCGCCGTGGCCTGCGCCTACGCCCGCGCCACCGGGAAGCTGCCCACCGAGTTCCCCATCAACTTCCGGGCTCCGCTGCACTTCGAGCCCAAGTCCTTCGTCCCGCCCGTCCCGGAGTCGCCGACCGACGGCCTCCGCTACACGTTCTGAGGCCGCCATGCCGAAGCACACCTTCCAGCTCAACGGCGAGACCGTCACCGTCGACGTCGAGGACGACGTCCGCATCCTGTGGGTGCTGCGCGACGTCCTCGGAGTCACCGGCCCGAAGTACGGCTGCGGGATCAACGTCTGCAAGGCCTGTACGTCGCACATCAACGGCAAGGCGTTCAACCCCTGCTCGGTGCGGGTCGACGCGCTCGGCGCGGACGACGAGATCACCACCATCGAGGGGCTCGCGGACACCACCCCCGGTGACGGGCTGCACCCGATGCAGGAGGCCTGGCTGGAGCACGACGTCGCCCAGTGCGGCTACTGCCAGCCGGGCCAGATCATGGCGGCCGTGGCCCTCGTCAACAAGGTCCGCGCCGAGGGCCGGGCGATCAGCGAGGACGACCTCGACGCGATCCGCAACGTGTGCCGGTGCGGGACGTACTCGCGGATCCGCGAGGCCGTCCGCACCGGCGCGGCAGCGATGGGCTAGCACTCGATCACGTTGACGGCGAGGCCGCCGCGCGAGGTCTCCTTGTACTTGGTGTGCATGTCGCGCCCGGTCTCCCGCATCGTCCGCAGCGCCTTGTCGAGGCTGACCTTGTGCGAGCCGTTGCCGTGGAGGGCGAGCCGGGCGGCGTTGATCGCCTTGACCGAGGCGATGGCGTTGCGCTCGATGCAGGGGATCTGCACCAGGCCGCCGATGGGGTCGCAGGTGAGGCCCAGGTTGTGCTCGATGCCGACCTCGGCCGCGTTCTCCACCTGGTCGGGGCTGCCGCCGATGAGCTCGCAGAGGGCGCCGGCGGCCATCGCGCACGCCGAGCCGACCTCGCCCTGGCAGCCGACCTCCGCGCCGGAGATCGAGGCGTTGGTCTTGGCGAGGATGCCGATCGCGGCGCCGGTCAGCAGGAAGCGGACGATGCCGTCCTCCACCTGCTCCCTCGGCAGGTCGCCCGCCACGAAGCGCACCCAGTAGTGCAGCACCGCGGGCACGATGCCGGCGGCGCCGTTGGTGGGCGCGGTGACGACCCGGCCGCCGGAGGCGTTCTGCTCGTTGACCGCGAGGGCGAACAGGTTCACCCAGTCCAGTACGTCGAGCGGGTCGGCCCCGCCGCGGGCGACGAGGTCCGCGTGCAGCCGTGGCGCCCGCCGCGGCACCTTGAGCCCGCCCGGGAGCACGCCCTCGCGGTCGCAGCCCTCCTCGACGCACGCCGCCATCACCCGCCAGATCTCCAGCAGGCCGGCGCGCACCTCGGCCTCGGGACGCCAGGTCAGCTCGTTGGCCAGCATCACGTCGGAGACCCGCAGCCCGGTGCGCTCGCACACGGCGAGCAGCTCGGCGCCGGTCGTGAAGGGGTGCGGCACGACGGTGGTGTCGGGGACCACCCGGTCCGCCCCGACCGCCGACTCGTCGACGACGAACCCGCCGCCCACCGAGTACGACGTGCGCGTGCGCAGCGCGGCCCCCGCGGCGTCGTACGCCGTGAACACCATGCCGTTGGGGTGGGCCGGCAACGAGCGGCGCCGGTGCATGACGACGTCGTCGGCGGTGAACCGGATCCGGTGGCCGCCGGCGAGCTCGAGCTCCTCGCGCTCGAGGATGGCGGCCACCCGCTCGTCGTACGTCGTCGTGTCGGTCGTCGCCGGGTCGTCGCCCTGGAGGCCGAGGATCACCGCCTTGACCGAGCCGTGCCCGTGGCCGGTGGCGCCGAGCGAGCCGAACAGCTCGGCGCGGACCCGGGTGACGCGGGCGCCCTCCGGGCTCGCGGCCAGGCCCTGCGCGAACAGCGCGGCCGCGCGCATCGGCCCGACGGTGTGCGAGGACGACGGCCCGATGCCGATGGAGTAGAGGTCGAACGTGCTGAGCGCCATCAGGCCAGTCCGGGGTAGAGGGGGAAGCGCTTGGCCAGTGCGCGGACGCGCCCGGCCAGTGCCGCGGTGAGGTCGGGGGAGGGTGGCCGGGTCAGCGTGGTCGCGATGATGTCGCCGACGGCGGCGAACTCCTCGGCGCCGAAGCCCCGGGTCGCCAGCGCGGGCGTGCCGATCCGCAGCCCCGAGGTGACCATCGGCGGACGCGGGTCGAAGGGCACCGCGTTGCGGTTGACGGTGAGCCCGACGGCGTGGAGCCGGTCCTCGGCCTGCCGCCCGTCGAGGGCGGATGCGCGCAGGTCCACGAGGACCAGGTGGACGTCGGTGCCCCCGGTCAGCACGCTGATGCCGGCCTCGCGCATCCGCGTCGAGCCGAGCTTGGCGGCGAGGATCCGGGCGCCCTCCAGGGTGCGCCGCTGCCGGTCGCGGAAGTCCTCGGACGCCGCCATCTTGAACGCCACCGCCTTCGCGGCGATCACGTGCTCCAGCGGACCGCCCTGCTGGCCGGGGAAGACGGCGCTGTCGATCCGCTTCGCCAGGTCCGCCCGGCTCAGGATCACCCCGCCGCGTGGGCCGCCCAGGGTCTTGTGGGTGGTGGTGGTGACGACGTCGGCGTGCGGCACCGGGCTCGGGTGCAGGCCCGCGGCGACGAGGCCGGCGAAGTGCGCCATGTCGACCATCAGGTACGCCCCGACCAGGTCCGCGATCCGGCGGAACTCCGCGAAGTCCAGGTGCCGGGAGTACGCCGACCAGCCGGCCACGATCAGCCGCGGCCGGTGCTGCACGGCGAGCCGCTCGACCTCGGCCATGTCGACGCGCAGGTCCTCGGGCGAGACGTGGTAGGCCACCACGTCGTACAGCCGGCCGGAGAAGTTGAGCCGCATCCCGTGGGTGAGGTGGCCGCCGTGGGCCAGGTCGAGGCCCAGGATCGTGTCCCCGGGCTCGAGCAGCGCGGACATCGCGGCGGCGTTCGCCTGCGCCCCCGAGTGCGGCTGCACGTTGGCGGCCTCGGCACCGAAGAGTGCCGTCACCCGGTCGACGGCGAGCCGTTCGATCACGTCGACGTGCTCGCAGCCGCCGTAGTAGCGCCGGCCGGGGTAGCCCTCGGCGTACTTGTTCGTCAGCACCGAGCCCTGCGCCTCCAGCACCGCCACGGGTGCGGAGTTCTCCGAGGCGATCAGCTCCAGGGTTTGCTGCTGGCGAGCCAGCTCGGCGCCGATGGCGGCGTGCACCTCCGGGTCGTACGACGCCAGGGGCTCGTCGAGCGCGCCGGGCGTCATGACGCCACGAGCGCGTCGTAGGCCGCCGCGTCGAGGAGGTCGCCGGCGGTCGCGAAGCGCACCACGAACAGCCAGCCCTCGCCGAACGGGTCGCTGTTGACGAGGCTCGGGTCGGCGTCGACGGCCTCGTTGACCGCGACCACCTCGCCGGTGACCGGCGCGTAGAGGTCGCTGACGGACTTGGTGGACTCCAGCTCGCCGCAGGCCTCGCCGGCGGTGACGCTGTCGCCGACGGCCGGCAGGTCGACGTACACGACGTCGCCGAGGGCGTCGGCCGCGAAGGCGGTGACGCCCACTCGGGCCGTGTCGCCGTCGACGGCCAGCCACTCGTGCTCGGCGGTGTACTTCAGCTCGGTGGGGTTGCTCATGACGGACTCCTCAGCGGGAACGGGTGTAGAAGGGCAGGGCGACCACCTCGGCGTCGACCGGGGTGCCGCGCAGGGACACCGCCAGACGGGTGCCGGGCGCGGCGAGGTGCGGGGCGACGGAGGCGAGCGCGACCGGGTGCCCCAGGGTGGGCGAGGGTGCGCCACTGGTCACGATGCCGGCCTCCTCGCCGGTCACCGGGTCGAGCACCGGGTAGCCCGCGCGCGGTGCCCGCCGGCCGCTCGCGACCAGGCCGACCAGGAGGTGCCGGGGACCGGCCTCCCGGCGCGCCCGCAGCGCGTCGGCACCGACGAAGCCGCCGGGCTTGTCGAGGTCGACCACCCGGCCCAGGCCCGCCTCGTCGGGCGTGCTCGTCCGGCCCAGGTCCTGGCCGTAGAGCGGCATCCCGGCCTCCAGGCGCAGGGTGTCGCGGCACGCGAGCCCCGCGGCGACCATGCCCTGCGGCTCACCGGCGGTCCACAGCGCCAGCCAGACCGCGGCGGCGTCGGCCGGCCTGCAGTAGACCTCGAAGCCGTCCTCGCCGGTGTAGCCGGTGCGGGCCAGGAGCACGTCCACGCCCGCGAGCGTGCCGGCGGTGATGGCGTAGTACTTCAGCGACGGCACGTCGAGCTCGGTCAGCCCCGCCACGATGCCCGGGGCGAGGGGGCCCTGGACGGCCAGCAGCGCCCAGTCCGCGGACGTGTCGCGGACCGCGGCGTCGTACCCGTGGGCGCGGGCGGTGATCTCCGGTGCGACCACGGCGACGTTCGCGGCGTTGGCGACGACGAGGTAGTGCTCCTCGGCGAGGCGGTAGACGACGAGGTCGTCGACGATGCCGCCGTCCTCGGCGCAGATCATCGTGTAGCGGGCCCGGCCCACCCCGATGGCCGAGGGCCGGCCGGTGAGCGCGTGGTCGAGGGCGGCGCCCGCCTCGGGGCCGGTCACCTCGATCTCACCCATGTGGGTGAGGTCGAACAGCCCGGCGGTACGTCGTACCGCGTGGTGCTCGGCGAGCTCGGAGCTGTAGCGCACCGGCATCCGCCAGCCGGCGAAGTCGGTGAAGGTGGCGCCGAGCGCGCGGTGGACGTCGTCCAGCGGGGTCGGTCGTGACGGGGTCGATGTCATGCGGGAGGCTTCCTGGGAATGACCACGGCAGCAGCCGGGGTCGAGGTCGGACGGCCTCCCCGCTCTGTCATCGGTACCTGAGAGCTTCACCGCCCGGGGGCGGCTTGCACCGTGGGTGCGGGACGCGTGCGTCCCGTCTTTCCAGAGTTCGCCTCGTCCCAGCGGTCAGGGTGCCTGAGAGATTCGTGGGGAGATTTGCTCCTTCGGCGCCCGGCTCGGTGTCCGGGTCTCTCCCGCTGGGTGTCGACAGCGCGATCTGCAGTTGTGGCGCCGAGCCTAGGCAGCGGTGCCCGGTCGGTCAACGCCGGTCGGCGGCCGGGCGTGTCGGCCGCGTACGATCCACCGGTGCCCCACCCCGATCCCGAGCCGACGCCCGAGCCGACCGCGCCGACCGCGGAGCCGCTCACCCGCATCGACCCCGACGAGCTGGCGATCGCGATCAAGGTGCTGCGCCAGATCCCCGAGCTCCACCCCGACCACGACGACGTGCGGACGATGAAGCGCGCCGCGTCGTACATGTACAAGCTGATCAAGAAGTCGCGGCGGGCGGAGATCCGCCAGGAGCGGCAGCGCCACGACCAGGAGATCATCGAGCGGACGGCGACCGGCTCGCGGATGCGGATCGACGACGAGACCGCCGGCATCCCGCTGGTCTCCACCGCGCAGGGCGCCTTCGCCGGCGAGCTGATCACCGCCCGCGGGTGCTACATCTGCAAGGAGGACTTCACCCTCGTCGACGCGTTCTACCACTGGCTGTGCCCGCGCTGCGCCGCGATGAGCCACGAGAAGCGCGACCAGCGCACCGACCTCACCGGCAAGCGCGCGCTGCTCACCGGCGGCCGGGCCAAGATCGGGATGTACATCGCGCTGCGGCTGCTGCGCGACGGTGCCCACACCACGATCACCACCCGGTTCCCCAAGGACGCGGTGCGCCGGTTCGCCGCGATGGAGGACTCCGCCGACTGGCTGCACCGGCTGAAGATCGTCGGCATCGACCTGCGCGACCCCACCCAGGTGATCTCGCTGACCGACGACGTCGCCGCGGACGGTCCGCTCGACATCATCATCAACAACGCCTGCCAGACCGTACGACGCCTGCCCGGCGCCTACTCCCACCTCACCGAGGGCGAGCTGGCCCCGCTGCCCAGCGGCATCGCGCTGCCCGAGATGGTCACCTTCGACCGCATCTCCGAGGCCCACCCGGCCGCCATCGCGGGCGCCCTCGAGGCGCACGCGGTCGCCCACCACGACGGCGAGTCGGCCGAGTCGGCGATCGCCGCGCACAACGCCGCCACGATGACCGCGCTGGCGCTCAAGGCCGGCGGCGCCTCGCTGGAGGCTCACCTCGCCGGCACGGCCGTCGACGCGGGTGGGCTGATCCCCGACATCCAGGACAACAACTCCTGGACCCAGGTGCTCGACGAGGTGGACCCGCTGGAGCTGCTGGAGGTGCAGTTCTGCAACTCCATCGCGCCCTTCCTCATCAACTCCCGGCTGCGCCCGGCGCTGCGGGCAGCGGTGCAGAACGGTGCCCGCCGTGCCTACATCGTCAACGTCTCGGCGATGGAGGGGCAGTTCTCCCGCCGCTACAAGGGCGCCGGGCACCCGCACACCAACATGGCGAAGGCCGCGCTCAACATGATGACCCGGACGTCGTCGGGGGAGATGTTCGAGACCGACCGGATCCTGATGACGGCCGTCGACACCGGCTGGATCACCGACGAGCGGCCGCACCACGAGAAGCTCCGCATCGCCGCCGAGGGCTGGCACGCCCCCCTCGACCTGGTCGACGGCGCCGCCCGCGTCTACGACCCGATCGTGCGCGGCGAGGCCGGTGAGGACATCTACGGCGTCTTCGTGAAGGACTACGCGCCCTCGCCCTGGTAGGCCGCCGCCCGGAGGGTCGCCGCGACCACGCTCCGGGTCTCCGCCGGGTCGACGACGTCGTCGATCTCGAAGACCCGCGCGGCGTTGAGCGCCTTGGCGTGCTCGCGCAGCGCCGCGGTGTGCTCCACCACGGCGGCCTCGCGCTCCGCCTCCGGCATCGCCGCCAGCTCGTGCGCCATCGCCAGCCGGACCGCACCCTCCAGGCCCATCGGCCCGAGGTGCGCGTCGGGCCAGGCGATCGTCAGCAGCGGGCGGTGGGTGCTGCCGCCGAGCATCGCCTGCGCGCCGAGGCCGTAGCCGCGGCGCAGCACCACCCCCACCAGCGGCACGGTGAGCCGGGCACCCGCGGTCACCATCCGCGACGCCTCGCGCACCAGCCCGGTCCGCTCCGCCTCCGGTCCCACCATGAAGCCGGGGGTGTCCACGAGGGAGAGGACCGGGAGGCCCCAGCGCTCGCAGAGGTCGAGGAAGTCCGCGGCCTTGGTGGAGGCGTCGGCCGTGATCGCCCCCGCGAGGTACGTCGACTGGTTGGCCACGATGCCCACCGCGACCCCGTCGATGCGGGCCAGCGCGGTCACCAGCTCTGGAGCCCAGGCCTCGCGCAGCCACTCCACCGAGTCGCTGTCGGCGAGCGCCTCCACGACCGGGCGGACGTCGAACGCCTCGCGCTCGTTCTCCGGCAGCAGGGTCCGCAGCAGGGTGGGGTCCGCGGCCTCGCCCGCCCCGAGGTCGCGGTGCGCGAGGAGGCCGAGCAGGCGGCGTACCACCGCGACGGCCTCCTCCTCGTCCTCGACGACCACGTCGAGCACGCCGTTGGCCGCCTGGTCGGCGACCGGGCCGATCTCCTCGGGGGCGAACTGCCCGAGGCCGCCGCCCGCGATCATCGCGGGTCCGGCCATGCCGAGGTTGGCGTCGGGGGTGGCGATGCGCAGGTCGGCACAGCCGGCGAGGACGGCGTTCCCGGCGAAGCAGCGGCCCGAGACCACCGCGATCCGCGGCGCGCGCAGCTCGCCCCACAGGGCGAAGGAGCCGACGTCGAGGGCGGAGACCAGCGGCAGGTCGACGTCGCCGGGCCGTCCGCCGCCGCCCTCGGTGAAGAACACCGCCGGCAGGCCCATCCGTGCGGCCAGCTCGACGAGCCGGTCGGACTTGCGGTGCCCGCGCATCCCCTGGGTGCCGGCCATGACGAGGTAGTCGTAGGACAGCACCGCGCAGGGGAGGCCGTCGACGGTCGCGGTCCCCCCGATGATCCCGTCGGCGGGTGCCTCGACGACCAGCTCGGCCAGCGGCCGGCGCTGCTCCTGGGCGGCGGTCACGAAGCGGCCGTACTCCACGAAGGAGCCGGGGTCCACCAGGTCGGCGATGTTCTCCCGCGCCGTACGACGCCCCTTGGCGTGCCAGCGTGCGACCTTCTCGGGCCGGGCGTCGTCGGTGGTCAGGAAGCGCCGCGCGAGCACCTCCGTCAGTCCCTGGGCGGGTGCGTCCTCGGTCACCGCGCCATCATGACGCACCGCGGGGCGGGCTCAGTCGCGGCCCACGGAGGCCGGCTCCCCGGTCAGCACGCGCAGCGCCAGGGCGGTGGTCGCGTCGAAGTTCAGGTGGCCGACCACCCGCTCGACCCGCTCGATGTCGAGGGGAAGCAGCCCGGGCGTGCCCGGCACGTCCGGGGTCAGCCCGAGGTCCAGGTCGGTGCGTCCCGACATCAGCCGCAGGTTGAACTCGTAGCGCTCGCGGGCCTCCGGGGCGCGCAGCTTCGCCAGCACGCCGGCGCTCAGCCGCCGGGCGCCGGTCTCCTCGCTCCACGCGTCGAGCGCCGCGGCCAGGGCGGCGCCGTCGTTGTGCTCCAGGTCGGCCCACACCGCCTGCATCGAGCCCATGTGGGCGAGCAGGACCGCGGCGGACTTCTCGCCGATGCCCGTGATGCCGGGCAGGTTGTCGCTGGCATCGCCCCGCACGGCGGCGAACTCCAGGTAGCGGTCCGCCGGCACGCCGTACAGGAGCAGGAGCCGCTGGGGCGTGAGCAGCGGCGAGCCGTTGATGCCGCCGTCGATGAGCCGCAGCACCTGCGTGTGCTCGCTGATGTGGGCGAAGGAGTCGCGGTCGGAGGTGATGATGACGCAGTCCCAGCCGTTCTCCCCGGCCCAGGCCGCCGCCGAGGCGTTGACGTCGTCGGCCTCCAGGCCCGGTGGCGTCAAGGTGGCGAGACCGAGCGCGTCGAGCAGGGCGCCGGCCCGGTCCAGCTGGTCGATCAGCTCAGGGTCCTTCTCCGCCCGGCCGGCCTTGTAGTCGGGGTAGAGGTCGCGCCGGTACGACGCCTCCCGGTCGTCGAGGCCGAAGATCACCGCGTCGGGGGCGAAGACGTCGATGGACTCGATGATCTGGCGGAGCATCCCGTGCAGCGCCCACGCCGGACGCCCGCCGCGGTCGCGGTGCCGGGTGTGCGCCCGCGCGTGGTGGTTGCGGTGCAGCAGCGACGGGGCGTCGACGGCCAGCAGCAGCCTGCGGGAGCGATCCGTGACGGGGTACATGGCCCGTCGATGGTAGGACTCAGCCGAACGCGCGCCGGTAGTGGTCGCTCATCGCGGGGCACGGGAAGGTGCACACTGGACCGGTGTCCGCCGCCCTCGCCCTGTCCCTCGCGCTCTCCCTCGCGCCGAGCGTGACCCCGCCGCCCGCGGGCGGCGACGTGGACTACCAGCTCGGCGGCGCGGTCGCCCCTGCCGCCCGCGTCGACATCGTGGTCCGCGACCGCTCCGCGCGACCGGCGGCCGGGCGCTACAACGTCTGCTACGTCAACGCCTTCCAGACCCAACCCGACGAGGCGTCCTTCTGGCGCCGGCACTGGTCGCTCGTGCTCAAGCGCGGCGGCGCGCCCGTCGTCGACGCGGCCTGGGGCGAGTGGCTGCTGGACCTGCGCACCTCCACCAAGCGCACCGCGATCTCGCGGATCGTGGGGGCCTGGATCGACGGCTGTGCCCGGTCCGGGTACGACGCCGTGGAGTTCGACAACCTCGACTCCTGGTCCCGCAGCCACGGCCTGGTGACCCGCACGCAGGCCAAGGCCCTCGCCCGGGCGCTCGTGCGGCGCGCGCACGCCCGCGGGCTCGCGGCCGGGCAGAAGAACTGGGCCGAGCTCGACGGCACCACGCTGGGCTTCGACTTCGCGGTGGCGGAGGAGTGCGGGCGGTACGACGAGTGCGGCGACTACGTGGCGTCGTACGGTCGCCGGGTGCTGGTGATCGAGTACCGCCGCGCCGACTTCGACCGCGCCTGCGCCCGCTGGGGCGCGCGGCTCGGCATCGTGCTGCGCGACCGGGCGGTGTCGCCGCGCGGGGTGCGGGCGTGGTGCTGAGCGCGATCGCGCACTAGCGTCGGACCATGAGCGACATCGACACCGAGGTGCCGCCGAGCGGCACCGGCTGCGCCGAGTGCACGGCCGCCGGCGGCTGGTGGGTCCACCTGCGCCGCTGCGCCGCCTGCGGGCACGTCGGCTGCTGCGACTCCTCGCCCGAGCAGCACGCCACCGCCCACTTCAAGGCGACCGGGCACCCGGTTGTGCAGAGCTTCGAGCCGGGCGAGGACTGGTTCTGGGACTACGCGACCGAGGCGGCGTACGACGGCCCGGAGCTCGCCGCCCCGACCGCCCACCCCGAGGACCAGCCCGCGCCGGGCCCGCGCGGCGCCGTACCGGCGAACTGGCGCGAGCTGATCCACTGAGGCGCCCCGGCGCTCAGGCGAGGGTGACCTCCACCGGCACCGGGCTGCGCAGCGTGTGCCCGACGGGGGAGGAGGCCAGCACCTTGGCGTGCAGCGCCTCGAGGTCGGCGCGGGGCGCGGGGGAGTCGATGGTGACGGTCGCCTCGATGGTGTCGAAGCCGGCGTGGCCCTCGCCGAGGCCGAGGAAGACGTGCAGGTCGACGTCGCCCTCGAGGTCGATGCGCAGGTCGTCGAGGGCGATGCCCGCGACGCTCGCGTTGGCGGCGTAGCCCACCGCCAGGCAGTTGCCGAGCGCGCCGAGCAGCTGCTCGACGGGGTTGGGGGCGGTGTCGCCGCCGCCGAGGCCGGCGGGCTCGTCGGACCTCGCGGGCTCGAAGGTGCGCACCCGCGCCTCCGAGGCGAAGCCGCCCTGCCAGGTGACGTGCGCGGCCCAGGTGGTCCGGGCCTTGGCGGGGTCGGCCTGGATGGCCTGGACGAGGCCGCCGACCGCCTCGAGGTCGACGTCGTTGAGCCGGCTGCTGGCGGTGGTGGACATGGGCGTCTCCTGGGGGCGTCGGATAGTGCAGCAAATCTATCGACCAAGTAGGCAAAGCGAAGGGGTGCTCGCGACCTCGTCGCTTCGTGCGCGGCCGGGCCTGTCACGGGTGCACGATGGCGCCATGGCCACCACGAACGAGGAAGCCCACCGCATCGCCCGCGAGCACGGGGTGAGCGGCCCGCTCTACCGTCTGGTCAAGCTCGTCGCGACCCTCGTCATCCGGCTGCTCTGCGGGTTCACCGCGACCGGCCGCGACAACGTGCCGGCGACGGGCCCGGTCGTCATCGTGCCCAACCACAAGAGCTTCTGGGATCCCTTCTTCGTCGCCATCGTGCTGCGCCGCCCGGTGCACTTCATGGGCAAGGCCGAGCACTTCGACGGCCCGATGGCGAAGGTGTTCCTGCGCCTGGGCGCCTTCCCGGTACGACGCGGTGCCTCCGACGCCGAGGCCCTGGAGACCGCCCGGGCGATCCTGCGCCGCGGGGACGCCCTCGCCCTCTTCCCCGAAGGCACCCGGGTGCGCGAGGAGGGGCTCGGCACGCCCAAGCGCGGTGCCGCCCGGCTCGCCATCGAGGCCGGCGCCCCGCTCGTGCCCGCCACCATCACCGGCACCGAGAAGCGGCGCTGGCCGCTGCCGCGGCGGGTCCGGATCGTGTTCGGCACGCCGGTCCCCGCCACCGGCCTGGAGGCGACGCCCGAGGACGCCGCGGCCGCGATCGGCGCGGCCTGGCCCCAGGTCAGCGAGGAGTACGCCCGGTGGCAGAACCGGCCCGGCGTCGTCGCCGCCGGCCTCGCCGCGGTCGGTCTCGGCGCCTGGCTCGGCTGGCGCCGGCGGCACCGCTAGGGCGTCACCGTCACCTGGGTGGATGCCGAGGTCGCCCCCGGTGCGCTCAGGGTGACGGTCGCCGAGCCCGCCATCTGCCCGGTGACCTGCACCTGCTGCGCGACGTCCCAGTCGGACGCGGTGAAGACCAGCGTCGTCGGGGCCACCGAGACCCGGTTGCCGTTCTGGGTCACCCCCACGCTCACCGTCACCGGGCCCGCGGGCCGGAACGCGAGCCGCACCCCGAGCGCCACCGTCGAGCCGTCCGCGACCGTCGCGCTCGCCGGGGCCAGCATCGCCTGGCTGTCGTCGTCGCTCACCTGGACCGTCGCGCTCGCCTGCAGCGTGCCGAGGCTCGCGGTCAGCGTGGTCGTCCCGTCCGCGACGTCGTCGTCCGGGGTGCCCTGCACCGTGAGGCTCGCCGTGGTCCCGCCGGCCGGGACGGTCGCCGTCGCACTCGTCGTGACCGCCGTCGCCGGGTCCGTCGTCGCGAGCGTCACGACCGTGGCGACCGAGGTCGGCGCCGCCAGCACGACCTGGGCCAGGGTGCCGGCGCCCTCGGTCACGGTCACCGTCGCGGGGCTGATCGTCAGCGCCTGGTCCGCCGTGGTGGTGATCGCCGTCGTGCGGGGTGCGCCCGGGCCGGTGCCGCCGGACGGGACCACCCGGTAGACGTAGGCCGTGCTCGGGGCGGTCTGCTGGTCGTCGTACGACGGGGCGGAGGTGGTGTCCAGGACCTCGAAGCTCGCGCCGCCGTCGGTGCTGCGGGCCACCTCGTAGGACGTGGCGAGACCGTTCGCCGGGGGGCTCCAGGCCAGGTGCACGGTCCGCACCGTGCCGGCCGTGGCCTGCGTCGCGAGCAGGCCGGTCACCGGCCCGGTCAGCGGCCCGACCGGAGCCGTCCACGGCCCGCACAGCGTGCTGCTGTTGCAGGCCCGGACCTGGGCCGCCTCGGCGAGCGCCTCGTCCCCGACGGCGACCGACCGTGTGTCGGCGGGATGACTGCTGCCCGGGGTCGCGCCCGACCACTGGACCTCGTAGTGGTCGATCGCCCGCCCGCCGTCGTCGGCCGGGGGCTGCCAGCTCAGCACGTGGCTCTCCTCGGCGTCGCTCCAGGCGAGTGCGGGCGCGAGCGGGGCGCCGGGCGCGACGACGCCGGGTGCGAGCTGCACGGTGGTCGTCGCCGGCAGGCTGCCCCCGATCCCGGCGAACGCGGAGAACGCCCGCACCCGCAGCACGTGCTCGGCGCCGTTCGCCAGGTCGCCGACGACCAGCCCGGTCGCCGTGGTGGTGCCGACCGGGGCCCAGGTGGCGCCCACGGCCCGCTCGACGACGTACGACGTCGCCGCCGGGCGTCCGATCCCCGGGTCCGCCACCGGCGCGGTCCAGGTCAGCGCGGCCGTACCGTCGCCCGGGGTCGCGGTCAGTGCGCCCACCGCGTCCGGCACGGTGTAGGCCCGGTACGGGCCACTGCCGGACGCCGGCCCGTAGCCCGCGGCGTTGTGGGGCCGGATCCGCAGCCAGTAGCGGCCGCCCGGCGTCAGTCCGGTGAACTTCAGCGGCGCCGTCCGCGATGCCGCGACCCGGCTCGTCCGGGCCGTCGTCCAGGTCGCCCCGTCGGTCGAGAGCTCCACCCGGTAGCCGTCGATCGCCGCGCCGTTGCTCGCGGGCGCCGGCCAGTACGCCCCCAGCGCCCGGTCGTAGTTGTCGGCCTCGAAGAAGCGCACCGCCGCCGGCACCGTGCGCGGCACCGCGCTCACCTGCGGGCTCGGCGTCCCGGTGCCGACCGCGTTGCGCGCCAGCACCCGGTAGTAGAACCGCCGTCCGTTGACCAGTCCGGTCTCGGTCCAGGCGCGGGCGCCGCCGGCCGTGAACTTCACCGTCACCCACGCCGCCGAGGTGGAGTTGCGGCGCTGCACGGCGTACGCCGTGATCCGGCTCCCGCCGGTCGACGCCGGGGCGGCCCAGCTCACCTTCACCGCCCGGTCCAGCGGTGTCGCCGTGACCGAACGGGGCGCGGAGGGGCGGGTCGCGGCATGCGCCGGGGTCGCGTGCACGAGCACCGTCAGCAGCAGGGCGACGGCCAGGACGCGGGGGAGCAGCCTCATCTCGAGCGAACCTAGCCGGACGCGCGCCGTCCTGTGGCCGGTCCCACCCCTCTTTTGCGAGGGAATGGCCTACCCTTTCGAACATGCGTTCTAAGGCGTCCGGGGACGAGTGCCTGCCCCTGGACCTCCCGGACCCGGCGCCGCCCGTGCGCCCGGCCCGCCGCGGGCGCCCCGCGCCGGACCGCTTCCGCCACCGGCTCGCCGGCGACCGGCTCGCCTCCCGCGGCCTGCCCGCCGGCACGGAGGTCGTCGTCCGCGAGGGCGGTCGCCGCCCGCTGCGCGGCGACCTCGTCCTCGCCCGGGCCGGCGATCAGGCCGTCGTCGGCGTCTACGACGTCCGGTTCGGCCGGCCGGTGCTGCGCTGGGACCGCGGCGGGATGTGGCTCGGCCCGGGCTGGGAGGTCGTCGGGGTGGTGACCGCGGCCGAGCCGCCGCTGCTGGGGGCGTGACGCGGAGACGAGCCCCTAGAGCCGGTCCCGCCCGTGGGGGCTGTGCCACGAGTCCAGCTCCGGACCCCGCGGCACGATCCCGGTCGGGTTGATGTCCTCGTGCACGACGTAGTAGTGCCGCTTGATCTGCTCGAAGTCGACGGTGTCACCGAACCCCGGCGTCTGGAACAGGTCGCGCGCGTAGCCCCACAGCGCCGGCATCTCGGTCAGCTTGTTGCGGTTGCACTTGAAGTGCCCGTGGTAGACCGCGTCGAAGCGCACCAGCGTCGTGAACAGCCGGATGTCGGCCTCGGTGATCGCCTCGCCCATCAGGTAGCGGCGGTCGGTGAGCCGCTCCTCGAGCCAGTCGAGCGCGGTCCACAACCGGTCGTACGCCGCGTCGTAGGCCTCCTGGGACCCCGCGAAGCCGCAGCGGTAGACCCCGTTGTTGACCTCGGTGAAGACCCGCCGCATGACCTCCTCCATCTCCGTGCGCGAGGCGTCCGGCCACAGGTCGGGGGCGTCGGGCCGGTGGTGGTCGCGCCACTCGAAGAAGAGGTCGTGGGTGATCCACGGGAAGTCGTTGGTCACGACGGCCCGCGTCGGCACGTCGACCACCGCGGGCACCGTGATGCCGCGCGGGTAGTCGGGGTAGCGCGCGAAGTACGCCTCCTGGAGCCGCTCGTAGCCCAGCACCGGGTCGCGGCCGCCGGGGTCGAGGTCGAAGGTCCAGCTGCGCTCGTCGTGGGTCGGGCCCGCGAGGCCGAGGGAGATGACGTCCTCCAGGCCGAGCAGGCCGCGCACGATGATCGAGCGGTGCGCCCAGGGGCACGCGCGCGCCGCCACCAGCCGGTAGCGGCCCGGCTGCACGGGCCAGGTCGGGACGGCGAGCTCGTGCCCGCCGTACCCGTCCTCGGTGCGGCCGGGCTCCCGGGTGATCCGGTCCGGGATGTAGTTCATGTCCCGGTCGAAGGCCTTGCCCTCCTCGGTGTACGACGGCATCAGCGCCTCACAGCGGCAGGGCCTCGCGCGCGGACCCCGCGGCGCTGCTCGCCTTCTTCGCGGCCTTCCGCCCGGCCCGCTTCGCACCGTTGAAGAAGCCCTGCAGCCCGAGCGTCGCACCGGCGCCGACCAGCCAGACGTCCTTGGCGATCGGGATGCCGTCCTGGCTGGGGCGGATGCTGCCCGGCTGGCGGAGCCCCGGCACCTTCACGTAGAGACCGAGCAGGCCGACGCCGAAGCCGGTCAGTGCCGCGCCGGCCACCGCCGAGGGCACCTTCGGGGTGAGCAGCGCGCTGCCGAGCGCGATCTCGCCGATGGCCAGCGCCTTGGTGAACTGGCCCGGCTGGACCTTCTGGAACTGCGGGTACGCCGCGGCGGCGAAGCCGTGCACCTGCTGAGCGGTGGCCTGGTCGGCCCCCAGCTTGGTGAGGCCCGAGTTGAGGATGAAGGCGCCCGTTGCGGCGCGCAGGGGTGCGTGCGTCAGGTTCATGCCTCCACCCTAGGCCGGTGCCCCCGACGCGCCGGTCGCCTGCCGGTCGCGGATGCGTCGGGCCCCTCTGGAATGCTGGGCGCTTCTTCCCCGTCAGGACACGCGAACGGAGGGGTGGGAAGACGTGAGCGAGATCGCCGGGGAGCTGGCGCGGGTCAAGGGCGCCTTCGACCAGCCCACCCTCACCCTGCTCCACCAGCGCCAGGCGCCGGTCGTGATCACGATCTTCCGCTCGGCGTTCGGCCGCAACAACAGGCCCATCCCGACGGCTCGGCTGCACACCCAGGTCGAGGAGCACCTCGCGCAGATGCGCGACGCGGGCGAGCCCGACGTGCCCGCCGGGACCGGCAAGGACATCTGCCAGCGGTGGATGCGCGGCCAGTGGCTGGTGCGCGCGCTCGACGAGCAGGGCAACGAGGTCTACACGCTGACCTCCCACGCCCAGCAGGCGCTGGAGCTGGTGAAGAATCTCGCCCGCGACCGGGCCACCCTCAGCGAGCACCGGATCGCCACCATCCTGGGGACCGTGCGCCGCTTCAACTCCGAGGCGAACCCCGACCGCGGGGCCCGGGTCACCCTGCTCAACGAGGAGATCGCCCGTCTCAAGGCCGAGCGCGACCGGCTCGTCGACGGTGCGGAGCTGGTCAGCGCGACCGAGGACTACATGTCCGAGGGCTTCACCGAGCTGCTGTCGCTGATCTCAGCGCTGCCGAGCGACTTCGCGCGCGTGGAGGAGCGCTTCGCGAGCATCCGCAGCGCCATCCTGGCGGCCTTCCGGGCCGAGGACCGGCCGGCGGGCGAGGTGATCGACGACTACCTCGCGCGGGCCGACGCGCTGATGACCGCGACCCACGAGGGCCGGGCCTTCGAGGGCGCCTTCGCGCTGCTGCGCGACGACGCGCTCGTGACCCAGCTGCGCGAGGACCTCGGTGCCCTGCTCGACCACCCGCTGTCCGACGGCATCCTCGCCGACGCCGAGCGCGCCGAGCTGCGCGGCACCGTCCGCTTGGTGCGCGACGGCCTGGACCGGGTGCTGGCCCAGCGCAGCCGGGTGACGGCGACGCTGAAGGAGTACATCGTCTCCCACGACGCCGCCCGCGACCGCGAGCTGGAGCAGACCCTGCGCCAGGTCGAGTCCGAGCTGATGACGTGGATGACCGACACCGGCCCGCGCGCCACCCACGACGTGAGCCTCCTGCCGGGCCGGGTCGGCCTCGACCACCTGCGCGAGCGCTTCCACGACCCGGCCGACGACGTGCTGCCCGACCGGATCACGGCGGCCGACCCGGCCGACGCGCCGCCGGTCTCCCTGTCGGCGCTGATGGCGCAGGGCGGTCCCCAGCTCGGCAGCCTGCGCCAGCGCCTGGAGGACGCCCTCGCCGACCTGGTGCCGGCGGGCTCGCTGGGCGAGCTGTTCGAGGGCCTGGAGCCCTCGCTGCGCCGGCCGGTGGAGATCTTCGGCCTGCTGCACCTGGCAGCGGACCGCGCGTGGGAGGCGGAGGAGGCGACGGAGTCGTTCGCCGCCGTACGACCGGACGGGTCGCGGCGCACCTTCGCCGTCCCGCGCACGCCGCTGCCCGACCCCGACCTCGAGGAGACCAGCGCATGACCGTCGACGACCTCGACCTGATGGACGACGAGACCTCGGTCTCGCTGTTCGAGGGCGACGAGGGCGGCCTGGAGTACGCCCAGCGGCACGCACTGGTCACCCTGCTCAAGCAGCGCTTCATCAGCGCGCGCACCCACCCCCGCGACTGGCAGGTGCTGGTCGAGCACGAGCGGGTCCTGCGCTCCCGGCTCAACGACCTCTTCCTCGACCTGGCGATCGACCCGGCGCGCGAGGTCGCCTGGAAGCGGCAGGCGGTCTCGGAGACGGCGAGCCGGTTCCCGACGCTGCTCCACGACACCGCGTGGTCGCGGGAGGAGACGCTGGTCCTGGTCCACCTGCGCGACCGGCTCCGCGCGGGCCTGGCCGGCGGGGACGCCCGGGTCTTCATCGACCGCGACGACATCCTGGAGTACGTCGCCAGCTACCGCCCCCCGCACGCCACCGACGAGTCGGGCGACGAGAAGCGTGCCCGCAACGCCGTGACGAGCATCGTGAAGGCGGGCCTGCTCATCGCCACCGGCTCCGAGGACCGCTTCGAGGTCAGCGAGGCCGTCGAGCCGCTGCTCCCGCTGGAGCTGCTCCAGGAGCTGCTGGAGGCGCTGCGCAAGGCCAACGGCGGGTCGTCCGACGAGGCGCAGCCGGCGGAGGAGACCGACCTGTTCGAGGACGACGCCGAGGAGGAGGACGCGTGAGCATCGACGAGGCCGAGCAGGTCGACGAGAGCGGGCTGTTCGACAAGCAGGTCGTGGCGGCGCCCGCCGACGACACCGTCCAGTGGCGCGCCTCCCTGCTGCAGCTGGTCAACTGGGGCGGGTTCGGCGGCCTCACCACCGTCCCGCTCGGCGGCGACGCCACGATGATCTCCGGCGCCTCCGGGGTCGGCAAGAGCACGATCCTGGACGCCTACACGGCGCTGATGATGCCGTCCGACACGAAGTTCAACGGCGCCTCCAACGACGCCGTCGCGGGCCGGGCGCGCAGCGCGGGCCAGCGCAACCTGCTGTCGTACCTGCGCGGCGCCGTCGACGTGGTCGACGACCCGCGGACCGGGCGCCCCGTCGAGCAGCTGCTGCGCGGCAAGGGCGCCGACACCTGGGGTGCGGTCGCGATGACCTTCGTCAACGACCAGGGCGGCCGGTTCACCGCCCTGCGCACCTACTACGTCCCGCGCCGTGCCGCGCGCTCCGGCGACGTGCAGATGCAGCTCGCCACCCACGAGGGCCCGCTCGCGCTGGACGCGCTCGAGGTGGCCGTGCCCGAGCGCTTCCACGCCAACACCCTCAAGAAGCTCTTCCCGGGCGTGCGCGTGCACCGCACGTACGCCGAGTTCGCCGCCGTCCTGCACGCCCGTCTCGGCATCGGCGCCAACGGCGACGGCGCGAAGGCGCTGCGCCTGCTCGCCCGCATCCAGGCCGGCAACCAGGTGCGCAGCGTCGACGAGCTCTACAAGGACATGGTGCTGGAGCGCCCGGCGACCTACGCCGCCGCGGACCGCGCCATCGAGCACTTCGACGACCTCGACGCGGCGTACTCCGCCATGCGCACCGAGGAGCAGAAGCTCGCCCTGCTGGAGCCGATCACCGAGCTGCACGAGCGCAGGGTCGCGGCGCAGAAGCGGCTGGCGGAGCTGGACTCCTACGGCGTGACCCAGGCCGGTGACACCCCGCTGCGACTGTGGCTGCTGCGCACCCACCTGCGGCTGATCGAGAGCGCGCTGGGCGCCAACCGCGACGAGCGGACCGCGACGGTCGACAGGCTCAGCGCCACCCGGTCCGCCGAGACGACGCTCGCGGGCGACCTGGAGGCCGCCAAGGAGGGGCACCGTGCGGCCGGCGGCGGCGACCTGCAGGCGCTGGCCGCGCAGGTCGAGCACGAGCGGGTGATCCGCGAGGAGCGCGGCAACCGGCTGGCCGAGCTGGAGGAGCGCGTCTACCCGCTCGTCGGGCTCACCGACGCCGACGCCCCCGACTTGGAGTCCGCGCTGGACTCGCCCGCCGCCTTCGCCGACCTCCAACTGCTGGCCCGCAAGCGGCTGGCCAGCGGCGAGGCCGAGCAGGAGCGGCTGCGCGCCGAGCGCGACCGCGTCCGCGACGGCCTCGTCCCGCTGAAGACCGAGCAGGCCGGGCTGCGCCGCGAGCGGGCCTCCCTGGAGAGCCGGGCCGGCCGGGTGCCCGCGCACCTGCACGAGATCCGTGCCGAGGTGGCCCGGGCCAGCGGGCTCGGCGAGGACGAGCTGCCCTTCGTGGCCGAGCTGATCGACGTCGCGCCCGAGGAGTCGCGCTGGCGCACGGCCATCGAGACCGTCCTCGGCGGCACGGCCCGGATGATGCTGGTCCCGCTGGACCGCCTGCAGGACTTCTCCGCCGCGATCGACGGCCTGCGCCTGCGCTCCCGGCTCACCTTCCAGGGTGTCGAGCTCGACCTGCCCGCCACCGGCCCCTCCGACCCCGAGCGGATCGCGGGCAAGCTGCTGTTCAAGGAGTCGCCCTTCTCGGGCTGGGTGCAGGAGCACGTCGAGGACCCCGCCCGCAACGCCTACTGCGTGGAGTCCGCCGACGACCTCGACGGCCCCGGCCTGCGGGTGACCGAGGCGGGCCAGACCCGCAACGGTCGCCGCGGCGCGCACGGGCGCAGCGACCAGCGCAACATCATCGGCTTCTCCAACGAGGAGGCGATCGCCGAGATCGACGCCCAGCTCGCCGAGATCGAGCGGCGGATGGAGGGCGTGGACGCGCGGATCGCCGACCTCGACCGGCAGTCGGGCCTGCTGGCGCAGCAGCGCAAGGCCTACGACGCGATCGCGATGGTCCGCTTCGACGACGTCGACGTCGCGGGCAGCGACCGGCGCATCGAGGAGCTGCAGAACCGTCGTACCGACATCCTGTCCTCCGACGACCAGCTCCAGGTCCTCCAGGCGCAGATCGACGACTTCGTCGCCCGGCTCGACGAGACCCGCGAGGAGCGCTTCCGCCTGGAGCAGCGGCGCAAGGAGCTCAACGCCGCGCACGGCGAGCTCGTCGACGCCGAGGACCTCGTCAAGGACCGCCTGGAGGCGATGGAGGCGGGGGACGTCACGCTGAGCGAGGAGCAGGACGCCGCCCTCGTCGCGGACTTCGCCGCCGCCGCAGCGCCCGCCGACCCCGAGGACCTGGCCCGGTTCACCGAGAACTCCCACCGCCTCGGCGAGCGCCTGCGCACCGCCGTCGCGGACGCCGACACCGAGATCAAGCGGGTCGACGACGAGCTGGCCCTGGTGTTCCGTCACTACAAGTTCCAGTGGGACTCCCCGAACCTCGGGGCGAGCGCCGACTCCTACGGCGACTACGCCCGCATCCTGGAGGAGATCCGCGGCAAGGGGCTCGCCGACCGCCGGGCCGAGTGGCGCCGCCGGCTCACCGAGTGGAGCGGGCAGGACCTGGTGCCGCTGGTCGGCGCGATGGCCGCCTCGATCGAGGAGATCGAGGACCGCCTGGAGCCGATCAACGCGATCCTGCGCCGCCTGGAGTTCGGCGCCTCGGGCGACCGGCTCCGGATCCGCCTGCGCCGCCTCCAGCCCGCCCACGTGCAGGTCTTCATGAAGGACCTCCGGGCGCTGTCCGCCGGGCCCGCCGGGGAGCTCGCCGAGGAGGACCTGGAGAAGCGCTTCGCCGACCTGAGCCGCTTCATGCGCCAGCTCCGCAAGGCCGCGCCGGGTGCCGAGAGCGGCACCGGTCCGAGCGACCGCGACCGCCTGCTCGACGTACGACGCCACGTGGAGATCAGCGCCGAGCGCTACGACTACCTCACCGGCGAGGTCACCGCGACCTACCGCACGCTGGGGGAGAAGAGCGGCGGCGAGAGCCAGGAGCTGGTCGCGTTCATCGTCGGCTCGGCGCTGCGCTTCCGGCTCGGCGACGAGATGCGCTCGCGCCCGCGCTTCGCGCCGGTCTTCCTCGACGAGGGCTTCGTCAAGGCCGACTCGGAGTTCGCCGGGCGTGCCGTGCAGGCCTGGAAGGGCCTCGGGTTCCAGCTGATCATCGGCGTCCCGCTCGACAAGGTGACCGGCCTGGAGCCGCACATGGACGAGCTGCTCGCGATCACCAAGAACGCCCGCACCCACCAGTCCTGGATCACGCCGATCACCGACGCCTCCGCCGAGGCATGACGGTGACCGGCCTGGCGGACCGGCTGGGCGGCGACCTGCGCGCGGCGCTGCGTCGTCGGGACCGTGCCGCCGTCGGGGTGCTGCGCTCGGTGCTGGCGACGATCGCGAACGCCGAGGCGGTGCCCGTCGACGACGTCCGTCCGCGGCCGACCGACGGCCCGATCGCGGGTGCGTCGGCCGGGCTCGGCGCTGCCGAGGCGCCCCGCCGCGTGCTGTCCGAGGAGGACGTCCGGGCGCTGGTCGCCGGGGAGCGCGACGAGCTGCTCGCCGCCGCCGGGCAGGTCGCGCAGGCCGCGCCGGAGCGTGCGGAGCAGCTGCGGGCCGGGGCCGCCCTGCTGGACGCCTATCTCTAGCCCTCAGCGCAGGCGGCCGACGAGGTGCAGCAGCCGCCCCAGCTCCCGGTACGGCGAGGTGCGGGCCGCCAGCTCCTCGAGGTCGATCAGCTCCTCGTAGCGTCCCGGCGGCAGCGGCTCGTCGTCGAGGTGGTCGCTGAAGACCCGCACCCCGAACCACGCAGCGAGGTCGAGCCCCGCGTCGTCGTACGCCGTGCGGAGGTCGGTCAGCGTGTCCCCGCGGGTGGTGAGGCCGAGGTTGCCGAGGGTGCGGTCGCGGCGCTCCGCGAGCACGGCGCGGGCGGTGGTCCAGTCGCCGCGCAGCCCGGCCTGGACGGCGAGCGCATCACGGTTCTTCGTCAGCACGCTGAGCACGCCGCCGGTGGGCAGCAGGCGGGCGAGCGAGGTGATCGCCGAGCGGGAGTCCGGCAGGTACATCAGGACGCCGTGGCAGGCCACCGCGTCCACCGGCCCGACATCGGCGGGACGCAGGTCCTCCAGGGTGCTCCGGCGCAGCTCCACCTGGCCGGCGACCTCGCGGGGCAGCGCGTCGAGCCGGGCACGCAGCCGCTGGAGCATCGTCTCGGAGGGGTCGACCGCGATCACGGCGTGTCCGCGCGCGGCGAGGCGGGTGGTGACCTGGCCGTCGCCGCAGCCGACGTCGAGGACGAGGGAGCCGGGGGCGAGGTGCTCGTCGAGCTGGCGGCTCACCAGGTCGTGCCGGACCTGGCCGCGGAGGCTGCGGTTGTGGACGCCGTAGGCCGCCGAGACCGTCCCGAAGTCGAGCATGGCTCGAGTGTTCCCGCCGGGATGCACCCGGACAACGGAGGACCCGGTTCCGGTTCGTGCGTTGCACAGAGTTGAGGGACGCCCGTGCCCAGTAGGCTCGGCGCCATGAGCGCGGACTGGCGGAGCGACGTCGTCGAGCAGGTGCGGAGCATCATCCAGCGGGCCGAGCCCGCCGTCGTCGAGGAGGCCAAGTGGAAGAAGGCCTCGAACCCCGACGGCGTGCCGACCTTCTCGGCCGACGGGCTCATCTGCACGGTCGAGACCTACAAGGACAAGGTCAAGCTGACCTTCGCCAAGGGCGCCTCGCTGCCCGATCCCGCCGGGCTCTTCAACGCCAGCCTCGACGCCGGCACCCGCCGCGCGATCGACGTGTTCGAGGGTGAGCAGCTCGACGAGGACGCCCTCGTCGTACTCGTCCGCGAGGCGGTGGCCCTCAACCGCTCCTGAGTTGACTTGGGGTTTCCCACCGTCGACTTGGGGTTTCCCACCGTCGACTTGGCACTTCTGCGCGCAGAAACCCCAACTCACGGGTGGAAAACCCCAACTCGCGGGTGGAAAACCCCAAGTCGACGGTGGGGGTGAGGGCGGGTCAGCGGGCGCGGTTGCCCCAGCCGCCGGTCCGGGCGGCCGCGGCGACGGCGGCGGCGACGGCGGGCAGGTCCTCGCGGACCAGTCCGCAGGTGACCCGGACGTGCGCGGCGTCGGGCAGGACCTGGAACGGCGAGCCGGCGGCGACGCCGATGCCCTGCCCGGCGAGCCGGACGAGGGCGGCGGCCTCGTCGTGGACGGGTACCCACACATTGAGGCCCTCGCTGCCGCCCACCTCGACGCCCTCGGCGGCGAGCGCCCCCACGAAAGCGGTACGACGCGCCGCGTACGCCTCCCGCGCCGCGTCCACCTCGGCCCGCGAGCCCGGCTCGGTGAGAAGGTGCAGCAGGATCCGCTGGAGCAGCCGGCTGCTCCAGCCCTGCCCGAGCTGGCGGACGTGCCGGATCTCGTCGAGCATCGCTGCGGGCCCGCTGAGGGCGGCGAGGCGCAGGTCGGGACCGTGGGACTTGGAGTAGCTGCGCAGGTGCATCACCTGGTCGGGGAGGTGGGCGGCGAGGGTGGCGGGCGCGGGTCCGCCGAGCGCGGAGGCGGAGTCGTCCTCGACGACGAGCACGTCGCGTCCGCGGAGCAGGTCGGCCAGGACCCGTGCGCGGGCGGGCGTCATCGAGACGCCGGTGGGGTTCTGGGCGCGGGGCTGGAGCACCACGGCGGCGACCGGCTCGACGACGGCGGCGGCCAGCGCCGCGGGGACGAGGCCGGCGGTGTCGAGGGGGACGCCGACCACCTCGGCGCCGACGGCCTCGAGGAGGTCGAGCAGCGGCGGGAAGCCGGGGTGCTCGACGACCACCCGGTCGCCGTACTGGACCCGGGAGCGCAGCACCAGCTCCAGCCCGTCCATCGCGCCGTCCACGACCGTCAGGGCGGGCGGGTCGTAGGGCCAGGAGGCGAGCAGCGCGTCGTGGAGCTCGGGTAGCACCGGGTCGTCGAGGTAGGAGTGCGGGGTGCCGGCCGTGGTCAGCGCCTGGAGGGCGGCGGAGAGGCCGGGCAGCAGCTCCTCGTCCGGTACGCCGGTGGAGAGATCGAGCGGGAACGCCGCCGGGTGCTCGAGGGCCTGCCGGTAGCGCCCGGCCCGCGGGGCGGAGGTGTCCGCGACGAGGGTCCCGCGGCGTCCGGCGGTGCGCAGGGTGCCGGCGCGGGTGAGCAGGCCCCAGGCGGCGCTGACGGTCGTGGGGGAGAGGGCGAGCTGGTGGGCCAGCTCGCGGATCGGGGGGAGGCGGTCGCCGGGCGCCAGGACGCCGTCGCGCACGGCTCGGCTCACCGCGGCGGCCAGGCCCTTCGCGGTCGGCTCGTCGAGGCGCTGCTCGATGGCGGAGATGACGGCGCGCACCTTTGCAACATAGCAATGATCTCTTTGCTGGGCCTAGAGGTGACACATAACCTCGGGGCATGACCGAGCGCATCTCCCACTGGGTCGAGGGCCGCGTCGTCGCGGGCACCTCCGGCCGTACCGCCCCCGTGCACAACCCCGCCACCGGTGTCGTCACCGGCGAGGTCGACCTGGCCTCGGCCGACGAGGTGCGTGCCGCGGTCGCGACGGCCGTCACCGCCGCTCGCACCTGGCGCACCAGCTCGCTCTCCCAGCGCGCGGCCGTGCTCTTCGCCTTCCGCCAGCTGCTCCACGACCGCTCCGACGAGCTGGCCCGGATCGTCACCGCCGAGCACGGCAAGGTGCACGCCGACGCCCTCGGCGAGATCGCCCGCGGCCTGGAGAACGTCGAGTTCGCGACCGGTGTCCCGCAGCTGCTCAAGGGTGGCTACTCCGAGCAGGCCGCCTCCGGCGTCGACGTCTACAACATCCGCCAGCCGCTCGGCGTGGTCGCCGGGATCACGCCGTTCAACTTCCCCGCGATGGTGCCGCTGTGGATGTGCGCGAACGCCATCGCCACCGGCAACGCCTTCGTCCTCAAGCCCAGTGAGAAGGACCCCTCCGCGGCGCTCTTCCTCGCCCGCCTGTGGCAGGAGGCCGGCCTGCCCGACGGCGTCTTCACCGTCGTCCACGGCGACAAGGAGGCGGTCGACACGCTGCTCACGCACCCGGACGTCGCCGCCGTCAGCTTCGTCGGGTCCACCCCGATCGCGAAGTACATCTACGAGACCGGAACCGCCCACGGCAAGCGGGTCCAGGCCCTCGGCGGCGCCAAGAACCACGCGCTCGTCCTGCCCGACGCCGACCTCGACGTCGCCGCCGACGCGATCGTCTCCGCCGCCTACGGCGCGGCGGGCGAGCGCTGCATGGCCCTGTCCGTCGCCGTCGCCGTCGGTGACATCGCCGACCCCCTCGTCGACGCGATCGCGCTGCGCCTGCCCAAGCTGGTCGTCGGCGACGGTGCCGCCGAGGGCACCGACATGGGCCCGCTGATCACTCGTGAGCACCGCGACAAGGTCGCGTCGTACGTCGACGCCGGCGAGGCCGAGGGCGCCAGCGTCGTCGTGGACGGCCGGACCGCCGACGTACCGGAGGAGGGCTTCTTCCTCGGCACCACGCTGCTCGACCACGTCACCTCGGACATGACGGTCTACCGCGACGAGATCTTCGGTCCGGTGCTCGGCGTCGTGCGCGTGGAGACCTACGAGGAGGGCCTGGCGCTGATCAACAGCAACCGGTACGCCAACGGCACCGCCATCTTCACCCGCGACGGGGGCGCCGCGCGGCAGTTCCAGTTCGACGTCGAGGTGGGCATGGTCGGCATCAACGTGCCGATCCCGGTGCCGGTCGCCTACTACTCGTTCGGGGGCTGGAAGGACTCGCTGTTCGGCGACACCCACATGTACGGCCCCGAGGGCATCGACTTCTACACCCGCGGCAAGGTCGTCACCTCGCGCTGGCCGGACCCGGCCACCTCGAGCGTCGACCTCGGCTTCCCGCGCACCCGTTGAGGAGGACGGTCATGCAGCCCCTGGAGTACGACGCCGACACCATCCGCGCCCTCGACAAGTCCCATGTCTTCCACTCCTGGTCGGCCCAGGCGCAGATCACGCCGCTGCCGGTCACCCGCGCGGAGGGCAGCTGGTTCTGGGACGCCGACGGCAACCGCTACCTCGACTTCTCCTCCCAGCTGGTCAACGTCAACATCGGCCACCAGCACCCCGCCGTCGTCGCCGCGATCCAGGAGCAGGCGGGGAGGCTCGCCACCCTCGCGCCGGGCTTCGCCAACGACGTCCGCGCCGAGGCGGCCCGCCTGATCGCCGAGGTCGCGCCCGGCGACCTCGACAAGGTCTTCTTCACCAACGGTGGCGCCGACGCCAACGAGAACGCCGTGCGGATGGCGCGCCTGCACACCGGCCGGCACAAGGTGCTCGCGGCCTACCGCAGCTACCACGGCGCCACCGCCGGCGCGATCGCGCTGACCGGCGACCCCCGGCGCTGGGCCTCCGAGCCGGGCATGTCCGGCGTGGTGCGCTACTGGGGCCCGTACCTCTACCGCTCCGCCTTCCACGCCACCACCGAGGCGGAGGAGTGCGAGCGTGCGCTCGCCCACCTGCGCGACCTGGTGATGGTCGAGGGTGCCTCCACCATCGCCGCGATCGTGCTGGAGACGGTGGTCGGCACCAACGGCATCCTCGTCCCGCCCGACGGCTACCTCGCCGGGGTCCGCGCGCTGTGCGACGAGTTCGGCATCGTGATGATCGCCGACGAGGTGATGGCCGGGTTCGCCCGCTGCGGTGAGTGGTTCGCGGTGGACCGGTGGGGCGTCGTACCGGATCTCATCACGTTCGCGAAGGGCGTCAACTCCGGCTACGTGCCGCTCGGCGGCGTCATCATCTCCGCCGCGATCGCCGCGACCTTCGACGACCGGCCGTTCCCCGGCGGGCTGACCTACTCCGGCCACCCGCTCGCGTGCGCCTCCGCCGTCGCGTCCATCACCGCGATGCGCGAGGAGAAGGTGATCGAGAACGCCCGCCGCCTCGGCGACGACGTGCTCGGCCCCGCCCTGCGCGCCCTCGCCGAGAAGCACCCCAGTGTCGGGGAGGTCCGCGGGCTCGGCGCCTTCTGGGCGCTCGAGCTCGTCAAGGACCGTACAACGCGCGAGCCGCTCGTCCCCTACAACGCCTCCGGCCCCGACGCCGCCCCGATGGCGGCCTTCGCCGCGGCGTGCAAGGCGGGTGGGGTGTGGCCGTTCGTGCACTTCAACCGCACGCACGTCGTGCCCCCCTGCACGATCAGCGACGAGGACGCGCGGGCCGGGCTCGCGGTGCTGGACGCGGCGCTCGACGTCGCGGACGGCTACTGCACCCCCTGACCCCCGACTTGGGGTTTCCCACCGCCGACTTGGGGTTTTCCACCGTCGAGTTGGTACTTCTGCGCGCAAAGGCCCCAACTCACGGGTGGAAAACCCCAACTCGCGGGTGGAAAACCCCAACTCGGGCTAGGAGTCGAAGCCGAGGCCCATCCGGTCAAGGGTCCGCAGCCACAGGTTGCGCCGGCCGCTCTCGTCGGCTCGGGCCGACGCCCAGCGGGTGAGCTGGATGCCGGTCCAGGCGAACGGCTCGGGCGGGAAGGGCAGCGGGCGCTCGCGCACCATCCGCAGCCGGGTCCGCTCGGTCTCCTCGCCGGTGAGCAGGTCGAGCATGACGTCGGCGGCGAAGCGGGAGGCGCCGACGCCGAGCCCGGTGAAGCCGGTGGCGTAGGCGACCTGCCCGCCGCGGGCGGTGCCGAAGAAGGCGCAGAACCGGGAGCAGGTGTCGATCACCCCGCCCCACCGGTGGCTGAAGGCGACGTCCGCGAGCTGCGGGAAGGTCGCGTAGAAGTGCTCGGCGAGCACCCGGTGGGTGGCCGCGCGCTGCTCGTGGGCGGGGGAGATGGAGCGCCCGAAGTGGTAGACGGCGTCGTACCCGCCCCACAGGATCCGGTCGTCCGCCGTCAGCCGGTAGTAGTGGAAGAGGTTGCCGGAGTCGGCGATCCCGTGCCGCCCGACCCAGCCGAGCGCGTCGCGCTGGGCCGGGGTGAGCGGTTCGGTGGCGAGCACGTGGTCATAGACCGGTACGACGCGCCGCCGCATCGTGCGCAGCAGCGAGGTGAAGACGTTGGTGGCCAGCACGGCCTGGCGGGCGCGGACGACCCCGTGGGTGGTGTGCACCTCGACGCCGCGGTCGTCGCGGCGCACCGACCGCACCCCGGTGCCCTCGCCGATCCGGACCCCGCGTGTCTCGGCCGCCGCGGCGAGGCCCCAGGCGAGCCGGGCGGGGTCGACCATGGCGCATCCGTCGGCGTCGAGGCGGCCGGCGAGGTAGGTGGGGGAGTCGACGAGCCCGCGCACGGCCGCCGCGTCGAGGAAGCCGGGCTGCTCGGGCTCGAGGAGGGCGACCTCGTGGGGACGGGTGGCGACGGAGAGCTGCCCGGTGCGGCGGAAGTCGCAGTCGATCCCGTAGCGCTCGACGCTCGCCTCGATCGCGTCGAGGTTGGCCCGGCCGAGGCGGTCCAGGGCGTCGTACTCCTCGGGCCAGCGCTCCCGCCCGTTGGCCTCGCCGTGGGTCAGGCTGGCCTCGCAGAAGCCGCCGTTGCGGCCGGTCGCGTGCTCGGCGATCCGGTCGCGCTCCAGCAGGACGACGGTCCGTGCGGGGTCGCGTTCCTTGGCGAGCAACGCGGTCCACAGCCCGGTGAACCCGCCGCCGACCACGACCAGGTCGGCGGTGGCGTCGCCGATCGGCGGGCGGGCGGCGGGACGCGCAGGGGTGTCCAGCCACAGCACCTCGGGGACGGCGGCGTCGGCGCGTGCGTGCGCCTGTGCGGCGGGGAGGCTCACTGCTCGCGCTGACCCCACGGGGCGCCGTACGCCGTCAGCAGGTCGAGGAAGGGCACCGCGTCGAAGGCCTCCGGCCCGAGCACGCCGGTGCCCTGCCACACGCCGGTGGCGAGCAGCTCGAGCGCGACGACCGGGTTGACCGCGGTCTGCCAGACCACGCACTGGTGGCCGTACTCGCGCATGGACCACTCGTTGTCGACCACGTGATAGAGGTACGTCGACCGGGGCGCCCCGTCCTTGCCGGTGCCGGTCACCCAGAGTCCGGCGCAGGTCTTGCCGGTCATCCGGGGGCCGATGGTCGCCGGGTCGGGCAGGACCGCCGCGACGACGTCGCGCGGGGAGACCTCGACGCCCTTGACCCGCACGGGCTCGGTGCGGTCGAGGCCGAGCGTGTGCAACACCTTGAGGATGGTGATGAACTCGCTCCCCAGGCCGTACTTGAAGGTGGCCCGCCGGCAGTCCACCCAGCGCGGCATGAGGAGCACCTCCTCGTGCTCGACGTTGACGCACTCGACGGGCCCGATGCCTTCGGGGAAGTCGAAGACCTCGGGCTCGCTGAACGGGGGAGTCGTGAACCAGCCGCGGTCCCGCTCCCACACCACGGGCGGGTTGAGGCACTCCTCGATCGTGGTCCACATCGAGAACGACGGCGCGAAGATCTCGTTGCCGTCGTCGTCGGTCACGACCAGGTTGGCCCCGTCGCGGGTGCCGAGCTCGTCGATCTCGGAGAAGAGGTGGTCGGCGGCGTAGCGGGCGAAGACGTCGGAGAGCCCGGGCTCCACCCCGATCCCGACCAGGGCCAGCCGGCCGGCGGCCTCCCACTCGTCGGCGACCGCGAACTGCTCGTCGCCGAGCTTCACGCCGCAGTGCTCGTACGGCGAGGTGGGGTGCGGCCGCGAGAGCGACATCGCCATGTCGAGGTAGTCGGCCCCGGCAGCGAAGGCGCCCTGGAAGATGCTCATGTCGAAGACCGGGTCGACGGCGTTCATCACGTGGGTGATCGCGTGCTCGCGGCACAGTGCGGCGACGGAGTCGGAGGCGGAGGCGTCGACGCGGGCGGCGACGTACCGCTCGTCCTGGGCGGCGGCCGCCTCGGCCTTGGCGAGGTCGTAGTCGGCGACCACGATGCGCTCGAAGAAGTCGCGGCGCGCGGCGATCGCGGCGAAGGCACCGCCGACGCCGCCGGCGCCGACCAGCAGGATCCGCATGCTCACTCCCCGGTGTAGGACATGACGTGCTTGATGCGCGTGTAGTCCTCGAGTCCGTACATCGACAGGTCCTTGCCGTAGCCCGAGTGCTTGAAGCCGCCGTGGGGCATCTCGGAGACGAACGGGATGTGGGTGTTGATCCAGACCACCCCGAAGTCCAGGCGCTTCGACATCCGCAGCGCACGGGCGTGGTCCTTGGTCCACACGCTGGAGGACAGCCCGTACTGCACGCCGTTGGCGAAGCGCAGCGCCTCGGCCTCGTCGGCGAAGCGCTGCACGGTGATGACCGGCCCGAAGATCTCCTGCTGCACGGCCTCGTCGTCCTGGCGCAGCCCGGAGACGACGGTCGGTTCGAAGAAGTAGCCGCCCTCGCCGCCCGCGACGGTGGGCCGGCCCCCGCCCGCGTCGATCGTCGCGTGGTCGGGGAGCCGGTCGACCATCCCCGCGACCCGGGCGAGCTGGTCGGGGTTGTTGAGCGCGCCGTACAGGATGTCGGGGTCGTCGGGCAGCCCCGTGCGGGTGTTGCGCGCCTGCTCGGCCAGCGCCGCGACCAGCTCGTCGTGGACGCCCTCGGCGGCGAGCACGCGGGTGGCGGCGGTGCAGTCCTGGCCGGCGTTGAAGTAGCCCGCGGTGGCGATCGACTCGGCGGCCGCGGCGATGTCGGCGTCGTCGTAGACCACGACGGGCGCCTTGCCGCCCAGCTCCAGGTGCACCCGCTTGAGGTCGGCGGCCGCGGACGTGGCGACCTCGGTGCCGGCGCGGACCGAGCCGGTGATGGCGACCAGCTGCGGCGTCGGGTGCTCGACGAGTGCCCGGCCGGTGTCGCGGTCGCCGCACACCACGTTGAGGACGCCGGGCGGGAGGAACTCGTTCGCCAGCTCGGCCAGCAGCACGGTGCTCGCCGGCGTGGTGTCGCTCGGCTTGAGCACGATCGTGTTGCCGGCGGCGAGGGCCGGGGCGATCTTCCAGATCGCCATCATCAGCGGGTAGTTCCACGGGGTCACCTGCGCCACCACCCCGATCGGCTCCCGGCGCACCCACGAGGTGTGGTTCTCCAGGTACTCGCCCGCGCTGCGTCCCTCCAGCACCCGCGCCGCCCCGGCGAAGAAGCGCAGCTCGTCCACGCTGGGCGGCAGCTCCTCCTCGGCGGTCAGCCCGATCGGCTTGCCGGTGTTCTCGCACTCGACCCGCACGAACTCCTCGGCCCGGTCCTCCAGCGCCTGCGCGATCCGCAGCAACGCCTCCTGGCGCTCCTTCGGCGTCGTCTCGCCCCAGGTGGCGACGGCGTTCTCCGCCGCCCGCATGGCCCGGTCGACGTCCTCGGCCCCGCTGGCGGGCGCCGTGGCGTAGGCCTGTCCGGTGGCGGGGTTCACGACGTCGTACACGGCCCCGGAGGCGGCGTCGACGGAGGCGCCGTCGATGAGGTTGCGCAGCGTGGTCATGCGGGCGAGCGTAGCCAGCATCGCCACTGCGCGAAAGCCTCATAGCAACGAAATCCGTTGCGATTTCCTGTAACGGCCACGAAATCACTTGCCTGTACGGCGATCGGGCGCGAGGATGGGGCTCATGTACGACGAGGCCACGCACGCGACCCTCCAGCAGTCCGCCCGGGACCACCTGTGGATGCACTTCACCCGGATGTCGTCCTACGACACCGCCGACGTCCCGGTGATCGTGCGCGGCGAGGGGGCGTATGTGTGGGACGCGCAGGGCCGCAAGTACCTCGACGCCCTCGGCGGGCTCTTCGTCAGCCAGCTCGGCCACGGCCGCACCGACCTCGCCGAGGCCGCCGCGAAGCAGGCCGCCGAGCTCGCCTTCTTCCCCCTGTGGTCCTACGCCCACTCCACCGCCATCGAGCTCGCCGAGAAGATCGCGGGCTACGCGCCCGGCGACCTCAACCGCGTGTTCTTCACCTCCGGCGGCGGCGAGGCCGTCGAGTCGGCGTGGAAGCTCGCCAAGAACTACTTCAAGCTCACCGGCAAGCCGCTCAAGCACAAGGTCATCAGCCGCGCCATCGCCTACCACGGCACCACCCACGGCGCCCTCTCGATCACCGGCCTGCCCGGCCTCAAGCAGCAGTTCGAGCCGCTCGTGCCCTCCACCTTCCGGGTGCCGAACACCAACATCTACCGGGCGCCCGTCCACGGGGACGACCCCGAGGCCTTCGGCCGCTGGGCCGCCGACCAGATCGCCGTCGCGATCGAGAACGAGGGCCCCGACACCGTCGCGGCCGTCTTCCTCGAGCCCGTCCAGAACGCCGGCGGCTGCTTCCCGCCGCCCCCGGGCTACTTCGAGCGGGTCCGTGAGATCTGCGACCAGTACGACGTACTGCTCGTCTCCGACGAGGTCATCTGCGCCTACGGCCGGCTCGGCCACATGTTCGGCGCCGAGCGCTACGGCTACCAGCCCGACATCATCACCTCCGCCAAGGGCATCACCTCCGGCTACGCGCCCCTGGGCGCCATGATCGCCAGCGACCGCCTCTACGAGCCCTTCGCCCACGGCGCCGAGACCTTCCTGCACGGCTACACCTTCGGCGGGCACCCCGTCTCCACTGCCGTCGCGCTGAAGAACTTCCAGGTCTTCGAGGACGAGAAGATCAACGAGGGCGTCCGCGAGCGCGAGGGCGCCTTACGCGGCACCCTGGAGAAGCTCCTCGACCTGCCGATCGTCGGCGACGTCCGCGGCGACGGCTTCTTCTACGGCATCGAGCTCGTCAAGGACAAGACCACCAAGGAGACCTTCGACGAGGCCGAGTCCGAGCGCCTGCTGCGCGGCTTCCTCTCCAAGGCCCTCTTCGACGCCGGTCTCTACTGCCGCGCCGACGACCGGGGTGACCCGGTCATCCAGCTCTCGCCGCCGCTGATCTGCGACCAGTCGCACTTCGACGAGATCGAGGCGAAGCTGCGGGCGGTGCTGACCGAGGCGGCGGGGCTGTTGTAGGGGTTCGCCGCTGGTCGGCTGCTGGTCGGCTGCTGGTCGGCTGCTGGTCGGCTGCTGGTCGGCCGAGGGATGTGGACGGGGACAGGCGGGAGCCGGCCGGGTAGTGGGACCGGGCCGGCTCTCGTCGTACGTGGAGGGATGGGTGGTGGGCACGGGGCCCGCCGGGGCCTGAGGTGCACCGAATGGTCAGAGACCGCAGGTTCCGGGCTCGAATTGATGCGGTTTGGGACCAAACCGCAGGTGGTGGGCCCCGCATTCGGGTGGGGAGAGGTGGTCGCCGGGGCCTGACGGACCGGTCGCCCGCCTCACGCATTCGGCCCACCGGCCCACCGGCCCTTCGGCCCACCGAATGGGCAGAGACCGCAGGTTCCGGGCCCGAATTGATGCGGTTTGGGACCAAACCGCAGGTGGTGGGCCCCGCATTCGGGTGGGGAGACGTGGTTTCGCCGGGGTCCGACGGACCGGTCGCCCGCCTCACCGGCTCTGGCCCACCGGCCGACCGGCCGACCGGCCCACCGGCCCACCGCCCACCGCCCACCGGCCCGCCAGCCCACCGGGCCCGCCCACCGAGTGGTCAGAGACCGCAGGTTCCGGAACCGAATTGATGCGGTTGGGGACCAAACCGCATACGACCGAAGCGCGCCGCCGGGTCGTGAGGCGCAACCCGCGCGCCGTACGCCGACCGACCGCCACCGACCCGTCAGTTGCGCTTCGGCGCAACCTCTGCCGGCGGATGGGGCGTGACCCGGACGCCGGTGGCGGAGTACGCGTAGCTGGCCAGCTGCTGCTCGGCGCGCTCGAGGGTGAGCGAGGAGTTGTGCGCCAGCAGGTGCAGGCCGAGGGCGTCCTCGAGGGCGACGAAGTTCCGCGCGATCACGTCGGCGCCGTCGGTGAGGGTGAAGGTGCCGAGTGCGGCGCCCACCTCGAGCACGGCGGTGTAGAGCGACACCTCGCGGTCGAAGAGGAGGGTCATCAGGGTGGCGTGCATCGGGCTGCGGCTCGCGCTGACGGAGATCTCGTCGAGCACCTGGCTCAGCAGCAGGTCGTCGCCGCGCGGGAGACCGGAGTGCAGCAGGCGAGCCAGCTTCTCCTCGGGCGCGAGGTCGCCCTCGACGACCCGCTGGCGGGACCAGTAGTACCGGTCGGTGGCGGCCTGGTGGGCGGCCTCGATGAGCCCTTCGAGCTCGGGGTAGTAGTACGCGACCAGGCGTGGGGAGATGCCGGCGGCCTCGGCGATGTTCTTCATCGTCGCTCCCGCGAGGCCGTGCGCGGCGATCGTCTCGAGGGTCGCCGCGATGAGGTGCTCGCGCCGCGCGGCCTGGTCCTTGCGTCGTGCCATGGGCCCACCGTAACGCCTGTGTGAATTCCGGCGGCCGGTCATTGACAGGCGATGTGGTCCGGGTCATATTTGCGGTGCAGCGCAAAGAAAGGACTTGCCACGTGCGCACACACCAGGACTGGATCGCGGAGGCCGCCAAGGTCACCCTCCCCACCCGCGCCTTCATCGGCGGCGCCGTCGTGGAGGCGGGGGAGACGACCTTCGAGAACCGCAACCCGGCCACCGGCGCCCTGCTCGCCCAGGTCGCGGACGCGGGCGAGCAGGGCGTCGACCGCGCCGTACGCGCGGCCCGGGCGACCTTCGAGGCCGGCACCTGGAGCCGCGCCGGCGTCAGCGAGCGCCGCGCGACGATGCTGCGCTTCGCCGACCTGCTCGCCGACCACGCCGCGGAGCTGGCCGTGCTGGACTCCCTCGACATGGGCAAGCGGGTCGTCGACGCCCACGACCTCGACCTGCCGTTCTCGGTCAACCTGTTCCGCTACTACGCCGAGGCGATCGACAAGGTCAACGACGAGGTCGCGCCCACCCCGCCGGGCACCACCGCGCTGGTCCGCCGCGTCCCGCTCGGCGTCGTCGGCGCCGTCGTGCCGTGGAACTACCCGGTCGACATGCTCGCCTGGAAGGTCGCGCCGGCCATGGCCGCCGGCAACAGCGTGGTGCTCAAGCCCGCCGAGCAGTCGCCGTCCTCCGCCCTGCGCATCGCCGAGCTGGCCGCCGAGGCCGGCATCCCCGACGGGGTGCTCAACGTGGTCCCGGGTCTCGGTGAGACCACCGGCCGGGCCCTCGGTCTCCACCCCGACGTCGACGTGCTCGCCTTCACCGGCTCGACCGAGGTCGGCCGCGCCTTCCTGCAGTACGCCGGGCAGTCCAACCTCAAGCAGGTGTGGCTCGAGTGCGGCGGCAAGAGCCCGCACCTGGTCTTCGCCGACGCCGACGACCTCGCTGCTGCGGCGAAGGCGACCGCCTTCGGCATCTGGTTCAACCAGGGCGCGGTGTGCTCGGCCCACTCCCGCGTCCTCGTCGAGCGTGCGGTGCACGAGGAGTTCGTCGCGCTGGTCGCCGCCGAGGCGGCGGCGTACACGCCGGGCGACCCGCTGGACCCCGCCGCCGGCATGGGCGCCGTGGTGTCGCCCGAGCAGACCGACGCGATCATGGGCTTCGTCGACGGTGCGGTCGCGGCAGGGTCCCGCCTGGTCACCGGCGGGGAGCGGATCACCCGCGGCGGGAGTGACTGCTACGTCCAGCCGACCGTCTTCGACGACGTCGACCCGGCCTCCGCACTCGCCCGCGAGGAGGTCTTCGGTCCCGTGCTCGCGATCACCCCGTTCGACAGCGAGGACGAGGCGGTGGCGCTCGCCAACGACTCCGCCTACGGACTCGCCGCGTCGGTCGCCACCGGCAGCCCGCGCCGCGCGCACCGCCTCGCCGACCGGGTCCACGCCGGAACGGTCACCGTCAACGGTGTCGACGCCTTCAGCGCGTGGACGCCCTTCGGAGGGTTCAAGGGCTCCGGCTTCGGCCGTGACCTCTCCCTCCACGCCCTCGACAAGTACGTCGGTCTCAAGACCGTCTGGATCAACCACTGAGTGACCAAGGGGTCCCCATGACGCACCATTCCACCGAGCTCGCCGCGCAGCAGCAGGCACTGCTGCACAAGACGCTGCGCCGCTTCGACATCGTCTTCCTGCTGATCGCCGCCGTCGTCGGCCTCGAGACACTCGGCCAGGTCTCGTCGTACGGCGCCGAGGCGTTCACCTGGGCGCTGGTGCTCGCGGTGTTCTTCCTCGTGCCCTACGGCCTGATCTTCGCCGAGACCGGCGCGGCCTTCAGCGAGGAGGGCGGCGCCTACACGTGGGTCCGCGACGCCTTCGGCCGCCCGGCCGCGGCCGTCGCGTCGATCCTCACTTGGATCACCCAGCCGGTGTGGGTCGGCGGCTCGATGGCGTTCCTCGCCGCCGAGACCGTCAGCTCGTACCTCACGCCCCTCGAGCACGGCTCGCTCGCCGACTACGCCTTCAAGGTCGTCTTCATCTGGATCACGGTCACCGCGGCGATCGCCAGCCTCGCCAAGGGCAAGTGGCTGCCGACCAGTGGGGCCATCCTCAAGGTCGGCCTGCTGGCCTTCTTCGTGCTCACCACCGCGATCTACGCCGCCGAGAACGGCGTCGTCAGCCTCAGCCTCGGCGACTTCAGCCCGTCCCTGCTCGGGCTGTTCGGCTCCGTCCCGATCCTGCTCTTCGCCTACCTCGGCTTCGAGTCCTCCAACAGCGCCGCGGGGGAGATGGAGAACCCCGCGCGCGACGTACCCGTCTCGATCTTCCGCTCCTGCGCCACGGCCGCCGCGTGCTACCTCATCCCGATCATGGCGATCCTGCTCGTCGTACCCGCGGACGAGATCACCGGCATCGGTGGTCTCTTCGACGCGGTCGGCACGGTGTTCTCGGTCTACGGCGGCGCGGCGGACTTCCTGCTCAAGGCCACCGCGGTCGTGTTCGTCTACGTCCTGATGAGCCAGGGCGCGGCCTGGATGATCATCTCCGACCGCATGCAGGCGATGACCGCCGCCGACGGCGCCTTCTTCAACGGCTTCTTCGGCCACTTCCACCCGCGCCTGGGTACGCCGGTGCGCGTCAACCTGCTCTCCGGCGTCGTCTCCACGGCCTTCATGCTGGTCGCGATGCAGGTGACCGGCTCGGGTGCCTCGGTCTTCGGCGTGGTGCTCACGATCTCGATCTCGACCTTCCTGCTGAGCTACCTGCTCGTCATCCCGGCGGCCATCCGGCTGCGCACCCGCTTCCCCGACAAGGTGCGCCCCTTCCGCGTGCCCGTCTCGGACGCGCAGTTCGCCGTCCTCGGGTGGGTGGCCTTCGCCTGGGTGCTGCTGGGCTCGTGGGTCGCGGTCTTCCCGGGCACCCTCGAGCGGCTCTTCGGCGAGGACTACCCGTTCGAGGAGTACTGGGGCGTCAGCCAGGTGACGTTCGAGGTCTTCACCCTCGGCACCCTCGCCTTCCTGCTCGCCCTGTGCGCCGTCGGCTACGTGCTCGGCGCCCCCGTCCGCGCCGCCGGCGCCACCCCGTCCACGACCCCCGCCGAGGAGGCGACCCGATGAGCGAGCAGCCCGTCGCTGCGCCGTACGACGTCCTGTTCGAGCCGGTCCGGATCGGCCCGTTCACGACGAGGAACCGCTTCTACCAGGTGCCCCACTGCAACGGCATGGGCTACCGCGACCCGAGCGCGCAGGCCGCGATGCGCAAGATCAAGGCCGAGGGCGGCTGGTCGGTCGTGTGCACCGAGCAGGTCGAGATCCACGCGACGTCCGACATCGCGCCGTTCATCGAGCTGCGGATCTGGGACGACCAGGACCTGCCCGCGCTCAAGCGGATCGCCGACGCGATCCACGAGGGTGGCGGCCTCGCCGGCATCGAGCTGGCGCACAACGGCATGAACGCGCCCAACCAGCTCAGCCGCGAGACCCCGCTCGGGCCCGGTCACCTCCCGGTGGCCCCCGACACGATCGCACCCATCCAGGCCCGGGCGATGACCACGCAGGACATCGCTGACCTGCGACGGTGGCACCGCAACGCCGTACGACGCTCGATCGAGGCGGGCTACGACATCGTCTACGTCTACGGCGCGCACGGCTACAGCGGTGTGCACCACTTCCTGTCGAAGCGCTACAACCAGCGCACCGACGAGTACGGCGGCTCGCTGGAGAACCGGATGCGTCTGCTCAAGGAGCTGCTCGAGGACACCCTCGAGGAGTGCGCCGGTCGCGCCGCCGTGGCCTGCCGGATCACGGTCGAGGAGGAGATCGACGGCGGCATCACCCGCGAGGACATCGAGGGTGTGCTGCGCGAGCTCGGCGAGCTGCCGGACCTGTGGGACTTCGCGATGGGCAGCTGGGAGGGCGACTCGGTCACCTCGCGGTTCGCGCCCGAGGGGCGGCAGGAGGAGTTCGTCGCCGGCCTGAAGAAGCTGACGACGAAGCCCGTCGTCGGCGTCGGCCGCTTCACCTCCCCCGATGCGATGGTGCGTCAGATCAAGGCCGGCATCCTCGACCTGATCGGGGCCGCCCGCCCGTCGATCGCGGACCCGTTCCTGCCGAACAAGATCCGCGACGGCCGCCTGAACCTGATCCGCGAGTGCATCGGCTGCAACATCTGCGTCTCTGGTGACCTCACGATGTCGCCCATCCGCTGCACCCAGAACCCCAGCATGGGGGAGGAGTGGCGCCGCGGTTGGCACCCCGAGCGGATCCGCGCCAAGGAGAGCGACAGCCAGGTGCTCGTCGTCGGCGCCGGTCCGGCCGGGCTGGAGGCGGCACGCGCGCTCGGCGTCCGGGGGTACGACGTGGCGCTGGTCGAGGCGCGTCGCGAGCTCGGCGGCCGGGTCACCCAGGAGGCGGCGCTTCCTGGGCTGTCGGCCTGGGGCCGGGTCAAGGAGTACCGCGAGGCCGCCCTCGCCGAGCTCCCCAACGTGGAGATCTACCGCGAGAGCCCGATGAGCGCCGACGACATCGTGGAGTTCGGCTTCCAGCACGTGCTGGTCGCCACCGGCTCCACGTGGCGCACCGACGGCGTCGCCCGCTTCCACACCACGCCGCTCCCGATCGCCGAGGGCGCTCAGGTGCTCGGCCCCGACGACGTCTTCGCCGGGCGGCTGCCGTCGGGCAGGAAGGTCGTCGTGTACGACGACGACCACTACTACCTGGGCGGTGTCATCGCCGAGCTGCTCGCCCAGAAGGGCCACGACGTCTCGATCGTCACCACCGGCTCGCAGGTGTCGGCCTGGACCAACAACACCTTCGAGGTCAACCGCATCCAGCGCCGGCTCATCGAGAACGGCGTCGCCCGGGTGACCGACCACGCCGTCGTCTCCGTCGGCGTCGGCGGCGTCACCGTCCGCGACGTGTACGCCGGCGCCGAGCGCGACCTCGACTGCGACGCCGTCGTCATGGTCACCGCCCGCCTCCCGAAGGAGGAGCTCTACCTCGAGCTCGTCGGGCGTCGCGACGCCGGGGAGCTGCTCTCGGTGCGTGGCATCGGCGACGCCTGGGCTCCCGGCACCATCGCCGCCGCGGTGTGGTCCGGGCGTCGCGCCGCGGAGGAGTTCGACGCGGTGCCGGCGTCCAACGACGTCGTACCCTTCCGGCGAGAGGTCACCCAGCTGGCGTGAGGCGCAACCGTGCCAGCTGGGGCACAGAGCCACACCCCGGTCTCCCCTCGCGGAGGCCGGGGTGTGGTGTCTGCGCGCCGAGGTGTGAGGGTTCCTCCGCCGAAGTGTGAAGTTTTCTCCCGCGGAGTGTCACGTTCTGTGGGGCTGTCCTGTCCCCTCTGTGAACCCATCCCCGCAACGAAGGGCACAAGGACATGGAGCACCACAGCGCGACCCCCGGAATCCACCAGATCGTCGTCCTCGGCGGCGGGTACGCCGGCATGATGGCCACCGCGCGCCTCGCGCGCCGGTGCCGCCGGCTGCCCGTGCGGATCACTCTCGTCAACCCCTCGGAGTGGTTCGTGGAGCGGCTGCGCACGCACCAGCTCGCGGCCGGCCAGGAGCTTCGCACCCACCGCATCCCCGACATCCTTGCTGGCACGCCGGTCACCTTCCGTCAGGCGGCCGCCACGGCGATCGACCCGCAGCGGCGGACCGTCGCGCTGGACGACGGCTCCACGCTGACGTACGACACCCTGGTCTACGCGCTCGGGAGCCGCACGGACACCGTCGCCGTTCCCGGTGCCGCCGACCATGCCCTCACCCTTGACGCACCCGACGCCATCCGGGACCGGCTCGCCGGGCTGACGGCCGCCGGGGGAGGCGCTGTGACGGTCGTCGGCAACGGACTCACCGGCGTCGAGGCGGCGGCGGAGATCGCCGAGCAGCACCCCTCCCTCACCGTCACCCTTCTCGGCGCCGGCGAGCCCGGCGCGATGATGGGGGACCGGGCGCGCGCCCACCTGGTGCGCGCGCTGGACCGGTTCGGGATCACGCAGCGCAGCGGCGTACGCGTGTCGAAGGTGCTGCCGGATGGTGTCGAGCTGGACTCCGGGGAGCACCTGGTCTCCGACCTGACCGTGTGGACCGCGGGCGTCCGGGTCTCGCGGCTGGCCGCCACGTCCGGCATCGCGACCGATGACGCCGGGCTCGTCGTCACGGACGGGACCCTGCGCTCGGTCAGTCACCCGGACGTGTACGCCGTGGGAGACGCGGCGTCGATCCGGTTGCCGTGGGGGCAGGTGCACGGGACCTGCCAGAGCGGCATCCCGAGCGGCGCGTACGCGGGCGACACCATCGCCCGGCGCCTGCGCAGGCGCAAGGTCCGGCCGTTCCGCTTCGGCTACTTCCACCAGCCCGTGAGCCTCGGTCGCAAGGACGCCGTCATCCAGTTCACCCGTCCGGACGACAGCCCGACGCGGTGGTACCTCAAGGGCGCTGCTGCCGTGCGCTACAAGGAGAGCGTCAGCGGCAGCCCCGTGTGGAGCTTCCGGATGAGCCGGCTGTTCAATGTCCCGGTGACGATCTCCAAGGGCGGCCGAGCCACGCGGGCGACCGCGGCCGACGGATGAACGACGTCTTCCTCGAGCACCGGCGACTGCTGTTCGGCACGGCCTACCAGTTGCTGGGCAGCGTCGCCGACGCCGAGGACGTCGTGCAGGACGCCTGGTTGAAGTGGAGCGCGGTGGACCACAGCGCCGTCCAGCATCCGAAGGCCTACTTGGTCCGGGCGGTCACCAACCTGTCGCTCAACAGGCTCACCTCGGCCCGCGCCGTCCGCGAGACGTATGTCGGTCCCTGGCTGCCGGAGCCCTTGCTGACCGCAGCCGATGCCGCTGAGGAGGTGGAGATGGCTGACACCGTGTCGACCGCCATGCTGGTCGTCCTCGAGACGCTGAGCCCTGTCGAGCGGGCGGTCTTCGTGCTGCGCGAGGTGTTCGGCTACTCCCACGCCGAGATCGGGGACATCCTCGAGAGGCCGGAGGCGACGGTCCGCCAGATCGCCCGCCGCAGCCGCAACCACGTCCAGTCTCGCCGGCCGCGCTACGACGCCGACGACATCGGGCGCCGGGTCGCCACTGACCGCTTCCTCGCCGCCGCGCGGGGCGGTGACGTGCAAGCGCTCATGGAGGTCCTCGCAGAGGGCGTCACGCTGTGGAACGACGGCGGCGGCAAGGTCACCGCTGCTCGGCGGCCGCTCCACGGTCGCGACCACGTCGCGCGGTGGCTGCTCGGAGCGATGGCCAAGCCCAGCTCCGCCGGAGCGCGGCTCGAGACGGCGTGGATCAACGGCGAGCTGGGCCTGCTCGTCCTGGTCGGCGACGACCCCGTCGGTGCGCTCACCTATGGCGTGGTCGACGGGCTCCTCGCGGACATCCGGTTCCAGGTCAACCCGGACAAGCTCGCCGGCCTTCGCCCGCGGCCGCGGCGGGCGCGTGGTGGCGACCCCGGTCAGGCGCCGTAGGTGAGGTAGCCGCGCTGGGTGGCGATGTGGCCGGCGAGGTGCTTGGCGTCGTGCCACACGCCCCAGATGAAGCTGGAGCCGCGGCGCGAGAGCCAGGGGAGGCCGAGGAAGTAGATGCCGGGCTCGGCGGAGACGCCGCGACTGTGCGCGGGGCGGCCGGACTCGTCGAAGGCGTCGACCTGCAGCCACCCGTAGTCGAGCGCGAAGCCGGTGGCCCACACGATCGAGGTGATCCCGGCCGCGGCGAGGTCGACCGACAGCACGGGGTCGAGGGCGGCGTCCGGGTCCGGGCCGAGGATGTGGGCCTGCGGCTCCTCGGGCAGGTCGAGGCCGTTGCGTACGACGTAGGCGTCGGCCGCCCGGAGCAGGGCGAGGTAGTTGGCGTCGCCGCGACTGATGTTCTCCGCGAGGTCCTCGCGGAAGGTGAGGACGCCGTCGTCGTAGGCCTCGGTGAGGCCGACGAGCTGGATGCCGGTGCCGGCGAGGGCGCGGAAGTCGACGGTGTGCCCGCCGCGGGCGCCGCTGACGGCGATGGTGACGTGCTCGGCGCCGGCCGGCGGGGTCTCGAGGTCCCAGAGGTTGAGCACCCCGAGCCACCAGCAGAAGTCGCGGCCGCGGTAGCTGCGCGGCGGGCGGTCGTGCGGCCCGACCGAGAGGTGGACCTGGCGCCCGGAGCGCTGCAGCTCGTCCGCGATCTGTACGCCGGACGAGCCCGCGCCGACGACGAGGACGTTGCCCTCGGGCAGCTGCGCCGGGTTGCGGTAGTCGCTGGAGTGGATCTGCACGACGTCGGCGGACGCCGGGACGATCGGCGGGATGACGGGGCGCTGGAAGGGGCCGGTGGCCGCGACGACGTACCGCGCGTCGAGGGTGCCCTCGGAGGTCTCGACCCGGAAGCCCGGGCGGCCCTCGTTGCGGGTGACGGAGGTGACCTCGACGCCGGTGCGGATCGGGGCGGCGATCTTCTCGGCGTACGCCTCGAAGTAGGCCGCGACCTGGTCCTTGGTGGCGAACGCGTCCCCGGCGACGTCGGGGAACTCCATGCCCGGGAAGCGGTCGTGCCAGGCGGGTCCGTTGGCGACCAGGGAGTCCCAGCGCATCGTGCGCCAGCGCTCGGCGATCCGGTCCCGCTCGAGCACCAGGTGGGGGACGCCGTTGTCGCTCAGGTGCTCGCTCATCGCCACCCCGGCCTGGCCGGCGCCGACGACGAGGACCTCGATCTGTTCGTTGGTCATACCGAGATCCTGAGCCGCGGGAATCCGCGTGTCCAACAGATGTTGTCGGCGCAATGCATCGACTCAACAGATGCAGCGACGGGATGACTGCATCGGATTCCGCGATGGTGGTCCTCGGAAACATCTGTTGGACACATGCTCGGCGGAGGGGTGGACTGGACCCGTGGAGACCACCAAGAGCATCGTCGTCGGCGGGCACACCCGCATCCGCCCGTTCAACACCAGCGTGACCTACCCGGAGCAGAACCTCGACAACGACCTGTGCCAGGCCGTCGTCGCGGGCAACACGGTCTACGTGCGCGGGCAGATCGGCCAGGACCTCGACACCAGCGAGTCCGTCGGCATCGGCGACGTCGAGGCGCAGACCGAGCGGGCGATGGCCAACATCCAGATGCTGCTGGAGGAGGCCGGTGCCCGCATGGAGCACCTGGTCAAGCTCACCATCTACATCGTCGACCCGCGCTACCGGGAGACCGTCTACCGCACCATCGGCCGCTGGACGAAGGGCGTGCACCCGATCTCCACGGGCATCGTCGTCTCCGCCCTCGCCCGCCCCGAGTGGCTCGTCGAGGTCGACGCCATCGCGGTGATCCCGTGACGTTCTCGGTCCTCGGCGCCGACGGCAACGGCGCGGTCGGCATCGCCGTCACGTCGTCGAGCCCCGCCGTGGCGGCACGCTGCATCCACCTGCGCCCCGGCGTCGGCGGCGCGTCCTCGCAGAACATCACCGACCCGCGCCTGGGCACCGCCCTGCTCGACGCCCTCGCGTCCGGCCTCGACGCCCGGGCCGCCCTCGCCGCCGTCACCCAGGGCCGTGAGCACGTCGAGCACCGCCAGCTGACGGTGCTCGGTCTCGACGGAGCGGGCGCCGCGTTCAGCGGCAGCGGCTCGCTCGGGGTCCACCACCACGTCGTTGCGCCCGGCGTGGTGGCGGCCGGCAACCTGCTGGCCGGTACGGCGGTCGTGGACGCCGTCGCCGCGGCGTTCACGACCGCGACCGGCGAGCTCGAGGAGCGGCTGCTGACCGCGCTCGTGGCCGGGCTGGCCGCGGGTGGCGAGGCCGGGCCGGTCCGCTCGGCCGGGCTGTCCGTCGTCCGCGACGTCGCGTGGCGGGTCACCGACCTGCGCGTCGACTGGAGCGACCGGCCGATCGAGGACCTCCGCGAGCTCCTCGCGGTGTGGCTCCCGCAGCGCGACGACTACGTCACCCGCGGGCTCGACCCGACCTCCGCGCCGTCGTACGGCGTGCCCGGGGACGAGTGAGCGTGAAGACCTCCGCAGCGGCGACCGTCCGCGGTGACGCCGAGCGCCTGATCCGGCTCTCCGAGCAGCTGCACGCCCACCCCGAGACCGGCTGGCAGGAGCATGACTCCTCCCGGTGGGTCGCGGAGTCCCTCGAGGAGGCGGGGTTCACCGTCACCCCCGCCTACCTCGGGCTGGAGACCGCCTTCCTGGCCACCTTCGGCACCGGCCCGTTCCGCCTCGGCCTCTGCGCCGAGTACGACGCACTGCCGGGCCTCGGCCACGCCTGCGGCCACAACCTGATCTCCGCGATCACGGTCGGCGCCGCCCGCGCGTTGGCTCCGCTGGCCGACGCCGCGGGGCTGACGATCGAGGTCTACGGCACGCCCGCCGAGGAGGGCGGCGGCGGCAAGATCGAGCTGCTGGAGCGCGGCGCCTTCGCCGGCCTGGACCTCGCGATGATGGCCCACCCCGCACCCGTCGACGTGGCGGAGGCGGAGCCCTTCGCGGTGTCGCACTCCCACGTGGAGTTCCGCGGCAAGGCGGCCCACGCGGCGGCCTATCCCGAGCAGGGCGTGAACGCCGCCGACGCCTTCACCATCGCCCAGGTCGCGATCGGCCTGCTCCGCCAGCAGCTCCCGCCGACCGTGCGTGTCCACGGCGTGATGACCAACGGGGGAGAGGCGCCCAACGCCATCCCGGCGCGGACCGAGGGCCGCTGGTACGTCCGTGCCGAGAGCCTCGCCCAGCTCGCCGAGACCGAGGAGAGGGTCTGGCGCTGCTTCGAGGCCGGCGCGCTCGCCACCGGCGCGACGCTCACGGTCGAGCCGGAGAGCAAGCCGTACGCCGAGTTCCGCACCTTCGCGCCCGCGCTGGCGTCGTACCGGCGCAACGCCGAGGCGCTGGGCCGGGTCTTCGACGACCACTCGCCCGCGCGCCGGATGAACCGCGCCTCGACCGACATGGGCAACGTCTCGCAGGTCGTGGACGCGATCCATCCCTACATCGGGATCAACTCCGGGTCGGCCCTCAACCACCAGCCGGAGTTCGCCGCGCACTGCGTCGGTCAGGACGCCGAGAAGGCGATCCTCGACGCCGCCACCGCGCTGGCCTGGACCGCGCTCGACGTCGCCGGGGAGGCGACCGCACGATGACCGCAACCGACACTGTGCTGACGCGCACCGAGCACGACTCGCTCGGCCCGTTCGAGGTGCCCGCGACCGCCTACTGGGGCGTGCACACCGCCCGCGCGGTGCGGAACTTCCCCATCAGCGGCACGCCTGTCGGCGCGCACCGCGGGCTCGTCGCGGCGCTCGGCGCCGTGAAGCTCGCCGCGGCCCGCGCCAACCACGACCTCGGCCTCCTCGACGACCGCAGGTACGACGCCGTCGCGACCGCCGCCCAGGAGGTCCGCGACGGGGCGTTCGACGACCAGTTCGTCGTCGACGTCGTCCAGGGCGGCGCCGGCACCTCCACGAACATGAACGCCAACGAGGTCATCGCCAACCGCGCCCTGGAGATCCTCGGCCTGCCGTTCGGCCGGTACGACGAGGTGCACCCGCTCGACCACGTGAACCGCTGCCAGTCGACGAACGACGTCTACCCGACCGCCGTACGGCTGGCACTGGTGGCGGCGGTCGACCGCCTGGCCGTCGCCACGCAGGAGCTGGCGGAGGCGTTCGCGCGGAAGGCGACGGAGTTCCGCGGGGTCCCGAAGATCGGCCGCACACAGCTGCAGGACGCCGTCCCGATGACCGTCGGCCAGGAGCTCGGCGCCTTCGCGACCACGCTGCGCGAGGAGCTGGCCCGGCTGGCCGACTCCCGCGGCCTCCTCTGCGAGGTCAACCTCGGCGCCACCGCGATCGGCACCGGCATCACGGCCCACCCCGACTACCGCCGGCGGGCCGTGCAGCACCTCGCCGACATCACGGGCCTGCCCGTCGTGGGCGCCGGCGACCTCGTCGAGGCGACCAGCGACACCGGTGCCTTCGTGCAGGTGTCCGGCGTCCTCAAGCGGGTCGTGGTCAAGGCCTCGAAGATCTGCAACGACCTGCGGCTGCTCGGCTCCGGCCCCCAGGCGGGTCTCGCCGAGCTCCAGCTCCCCGCCCGCCAGGCGGGGTCGAGCATCATGCCCGGCAAGGTCAACCCGGTCATCCCGGAGATGGTCAACCAGGTCGCGTTCTGGGTGATCGGCAACGACCTCACCGTCACCATGGCGGCCGAGGCCGGCCAGCTGCAGCTCAACGCGTTCGAGCCGGTGATGGGCCACGGCCTGCTCCAGGGCTTCGCCTGGACCGCGGCGGCCTTCGACTCGCTCCGCGAGCTGTGCGTCGACGGGATCACCGTCGACGCCCCCAAGCTCGCGGCCGCGGCGGCCGCCAACGCGGGCCTGGCCACCGCGCTGACCCCGTTGCTCGGCTACGCCCGCTCCGCCGAGATCGCCAAGGCGGCGCTGAGCGGGGCCGGCGCGGTCCGGGACCTCGCGCTCGCCAGTGGCGGGCTCGACCCGGTCGTCCTCGATGCACTCCTGCGCCCCGAGACGCTGGCGAACCTCGACGCGTCCGGCGTCATCCCGGGCTGAGTTCCGGCAGGATGGCCGTCATGGCTGATCCGGCGTTCACCCTCACCCAGCTGCGGTACTTCGCCGCGGCCGCGGAGCTGGGCAGCATGACCGCCGCCTCGAAGCAGCTCATGGTGTCGCAGTCCGCGGTCTCGACGGCGGTCGCCCAGCTGGAGAAGGAGCTGGGGGTGCAGCTGCTGCTCCGCCACCACGCGCGCGGGCTGACGCTGACCTCGGCGGGCGAGGAGTTCTACCGCGAGCTGCGCAGCTACCTCGTGCACACGACCGAGCTGGTCGAGGTCGCCCGCTCGGCGGGCCAGGCGCTCGTGGGGGAGCTCAGTGTCGGGTGCTTCACGACCCTAGGCCCGTTCGAGCTGCCGCGGATGCTCGCCGCCTGCGAGGCCGACCACCCGGGCATCGTGGTCTCGGTGGTGGAGGACGAGCACGCCGCGCTGAAGCACGCGCTGCGCTCGGGCCGCTGCGAGCTGGCGCTCCTGTACGGCTACGACCTCGACGAGGACATCGACCACGTCCGGGTCGGCCTCGCCCCGCCGTACGTCCTGGTCGGCAGGGCCCACCGGCTGGCCCGCCGCAAGAAGGTCGCGCTCGCCGAGCTCGCGGAGGAGCCGATGGTGCTGCTCGACCTGCCGCACAGCGGCCAGTACCTCGAGCGGATCGTCGCGTCGGCCGGCTTCCGGCCCGAGGTGCGCCACCGCACCGCCGGCTTCGAGACGGTCCGCGCGATGGTCGCGAACGGCCAGGGCTGGTCGGTGCTCAACCAGCGCCCCGCCAGCAACACGACGTACGACGGCGCGGAGGTCGTCACGCTCGAGATCACCGACCCCGTGGAGCCCCTGGAGATCGTGCTGGCGTCGATGAGGGGCGTGCGGCTCACCGCCCGCGCGCAGGCGTTCGTGCGCTCCGCGACCCGCCAGGCGCGCCGGAGGGCAGGCCGCTGACGCGACCTGCCCTCGGGGTGCTGCCGGTGGTCAGGCCGGGGTGGCCACCGGGTGCAGCTCGCTGGGGGCGAGCTTCCGGCCGCGGGCCAGCAGGTAGTAGACCGGCGCGGTCGCGACGAGCCCGATGATCCAGCTGAGGTCGGCACCGTCGAGGTTGTCGGCGATCGGGCCGGTGTAGAGCGGCGTGGCCATGAACGGGATCTGGACCAGGATGCCGATGACGTAGGCGAGGATCGCCTTGCCGTTGAAGCGGCCGTAGATGCCGCCGTCGGCGGCGAAGATCGAGTCCATGTCGTAGCTGCCGTGGTGGATCAGGTAGAAGTCGATCAGGTTGATCGCGGTCCACGGCACCAGCACGACGAGCAGGGCGAGCACGATGTCGACGAAGTGCCCGATGAAGTCGCCGGAGACGCCGATCGCGAAGTACGTCGACGCGGCCATCACCACGAGCGAGAGCACGAGGCGGCTGCGAGCCGTCGGGATCCAGCGGGCGACGAAGGTCTGCACGCAGGTGATGATCGAGAGCACCGTGCCGTACAGGTTGAGCGCGTTGTGGCTGATCACCGACAGCAGGAAGAGCACGAGCAGCGGGGTGCCGAAGGCGCCGGTGGTGTCGCGGACCCCGGTCATCACCTCGACGCCGGGCTTCATCGCGAGCGCCACGACCGCGCCGAAGGCGAACGGCAGGATCGAGCCGAGGGTGCAGCCGAGGTAGGTCGCGTTGAAGGTCGCCCGGACCCCGACGTCGGCCGGCAGGTAGCGCGAGTAGTCCGAGACGTACGGCGCGAACGCGATCTGCCACAGCGCACCGAGCGAGACGGTCGCGAGGAAGCCCGCCGTGCTGTAGCCGCCCTGGGTCCAGAAGCCGGCGGGCACGCCGGCGACGAAGATCGCCACGGTGCCGAGGACGATGCCGATGCCCAGGACCCAGGTGGCGATCTTGTTGAGCCCGTGGATGACCTTGTAGCCGATGACCGCGATGAGGCCCGAGCCGAGCGCGCCGAGGACGATGCCCGCCTCGACGGGGATCGGGTCGGCGATCCCGTGCAGGGACTGGCCGGCGAGGACGATGTTGGAGGCGAAGAACGCGAGGTACATGACCGCCGCGATGACGACCACGATGAGGGCGCCGTAGGAGCCGAACTGGCCGCGGCTCTGGATCATCTGCGGGATGCCCATCTGCGGGCCCTGGGCCGAGTGCAGGGCCATGAAGACGCCGCCGACGAGGTGGCCGACCACGATGGCGACGAGGCACCAGAACAGGTCGAGGCCGAAGACGGTCACGCCGGCGGCGCCGGTGACCACGGGCAGGGGAGCGATGTTCGTCCCGAACCACAGGGTGAAGAGGTCGCGCACCTTGCCGTGGCGGTCCTCGGGTGGGACGTAGCCGATGGTGTGCTTCTCGACGACGGACTGGTCAGACATGGTGGATCTCCCAAAGGTTGTGAGGCGCACCACCATGGTCGTGACGCGCTCAGCCCTCTGGCAAACGGATCCTTTTGGCGCAAGTCATCGGTTCTGCCGATGCAGCGCTCAGGCGGGCTGCCGTCGGCGCGTGGCCAGCATGTTGCCCACCACGATCAGCAGCGAGACCAGGAACATGATCGTGCCGATCGCGTTCACCTGCATCGGTACGCCGCGCTGGCTCACGCCCCACACGTACATCGGGAAGGTGACGGTCTGCCCGGCGTTCAGGTTGGTGATGATGAAGTCGTCGAACGACAGCGAGAAGCTGAGCAGCGCCGCCGCCGCGATGCCGGGCAGGACCAGCGGGAAGGTGATCCGCCAGAACGTGGTGGCCTCGCTGGCGTAGAGGTCCATGGCCGCCTGTTCGAGGTTGGCGTCGAGGCCGGCAAGGCGGGCCTTGACGGTGACGATCACGAACGACAGGCAGAACATCACGTGGGCGATGAAGATCGTCACCAGGCCGAGCCGTCCGCCGAAGCCGCCGGCGACGAAGAGGGCCAGGAGCGAGGAACCCATCACGATCTCGGGGGAGGCCATCGGCAGGAAGATGACGGTGTTCATCGCCGACCGGCCGCGGAAGTCGTGGCGGACGAGGGCGAAGGCGGCGAGCGTGCCGAGGACGGTGGCGACGACGGTCGCGGCGAGCCCGATCCCCACGCTTCGTACGACGGCCTCGCACATCCCGTTCGGCTGGCACAGGTGGGTCCAGTTGTTCAGCGTGAAGCCCTGGAAGGCGTAGACGTTCCGCGAGGCGCTGTTGTCGTTGAAGCTCATCAGCATGACGATCGCGATCGGCACGAACATGTAGACGAGGACGAGGACGCCCAGGGCGAGGACGAGGTGGTCGCCGATCCATCGGCCGACCCGCTGCAGCGCGCTCACACCAGCTCCTCCGTCCCGGCCTTGCGGATGTAGATCACGACCATCGCGACGATGATCGCCATCAGGGTCACCGACAGGGCCCCCGCGGTGGCGTAGTCGTTGGAGTCGGTGAAGAGGTCCTGGATGACGTTGCCGACCATCCGCTGGTTGGTGCTGCCGAGCAGCTGGGCGTTGATGTAGTCGCCGGCCGCGGGGATGAAGGTGAGCAGCGTCCCGGCGACCAGGCCGGGCGTCGACAGGGGGAGGGTGACCTTCCAGAAGCCGCGGGCCGGCGAGGCGTAGAGGTCGCCCGCGGCCTCGACGAGGCGCACGTCGATCTTCTCCAGGCTGGCGTAGAGCGGCAGCACCATGAACGGCAGGAAGTTGTAGACCAGGCCGGCGATCACGGCGACCGGGGTGGCGAGGAGACGGCCGTCCTCGCCCATCAGGTGCACGGTCTGCAGGGCGTCCACGACGAAGCCGTCGTCGGCGAGGATCAGCTTCCAGGACAGGGTGCGGACCAGGAAGCTGGTGAAGAAGGGCGCGATCACCAGCACCAGCAGGAGGTTGCGGAAGCGGCCGGCCTTGAAGGCGATCGCGTAGGCGAGGACGTAGCCGAGCACCGCGCAGATCAGGGTCGCGACGCCGGCGTACCACAGCGAGCGCCACAGCTCGTCCCAGTGCTCCGCGAAGGCGTGGCCGAAGTTCGCGACGTGGTAGGTCACGTCGTAGCCGGTCAGCACCGAGCCCTCGGGGTCGTAGAGGCTGGTGGCGAGCAGGGAGTAGAACGGGATGACGAAGAAGACGCCGAGCCACAGGGCGGCCGGCAGCATCAGCCAGTAGCCGGTGTACTTCCCCCGGCGCATCAGACCTCCTCCAGCACGCCCGCGTTGACGTCCTGGTCGGCGGGGAGCAGGAAGGCGAACTCGGGCCGCCACGAGATGTCGACTTTGGTGCCGGCGGCGAGGATGCCGCGGCGACCGGTGTTCTGCTCGAAGGACATCAGCTCCTGCCCCCACGGCATCCGCACGAGGTACTGGGTGCTGACGCCGACGAAGCTGACGTCGGTGATCACACCACCCGGGAGGTGGTTGCCGGGGGCGTCGATCGGCTCGCCCTCGGGGGCGAGGAGCACCTTCTCGGGCCGGATGCCGATCCAGCCCGAGCCCGCGCGCACGTGCGCCCGCTCGGCGGGGATGGAGACCTGCGTGCCGTGCATGTCGACGCGTACGACGTCGCTGCCCGCGTCCGTCACGGTCCCCGGGATCAGGTTGGACTGGCCGAGGAAGTTGGCGACGAAGGTCGTGCGGGGGTTCTCGTAGAGCTCGGTGGGGGAGCCCATCTGCTCGATGACGCCGCCGTTCATGACCGCGATCGTGTCGGCCATCGTCATCGCCTCCTCCTGGTCGTGCGTGACGTGCACGAAGGTGAGGCCGACCTCGGTCTGGATCCGCTTGATCTCGATCTGCATGGCGCGGCGCAGCTTGAGGTCCAGCGCCCCCAGCGGCTCGTCGAGCAGCAGCACCTCGGGCCGGTTGATGAGCGCCCGGGCCAGGGCGACCCGCTGCTGCTGGCCGCCGGACATCTGCGGCGGCTTCTTCTTCGCCTGCGCCTCGAGCTCGACGAGCTCGAGCATCTCGCGCACCTGCCGGTCGACGTCCTTGACCTTGCGCCGGCGCAGCCCGAAGGCGACGTTCTCGTGGATGTCGAGGTGCGGGAAGAGCGCGTAGTTCTGGAAGACGGTGTTGACCGGGCGCCGGTACGGCTTCTCCCAGGTGATGTCGTCCTCGCCGAGGTGGATGGAGCCGGAGGTCGGGGTCTCCAGCCCGGCGACCATCCGCAGGGTGGTGGTCTTGCCGCACCCGGAGGGCCCGAGCAGGGCGAAGAAGGTCCCGGCGGGCACCTCCAGGTCGAGCGCACGCACGGCGGTGAAGGTCGCGAACTCCTTGGTGAGCGCGGTCAGCCGCAGCGTGCGGGCAGGGTGGTCAGCCGCCAGTGACATCGGCGAAATCTCCTTCGTAGGCGCGGACCTGGAATTCCTCGAGGGCCATGAACGAGTGGGTCGTGGCCAGCGACTCCGCGGTGGGGAAGATCAGCTCGTTGTCGACCAGCTCGGGGTCGACCTTCTCCATGGCCTCCTGGGCGCCCTTGACCGGGCAGATGTACCAGACGTAGGCGGCGAGCTTCGCGGCCACCTCGGGCTCGTAGTAGTAGTTGATCCAGTCCTCCGCGTTGCCCTGGTGGGTCGCGAGGTTGGGCACCAGCATGTTGTCGGCCCAGATCATCTGGCCCTCCTCGGGCGCGACGAAGACGAGGTTCGGGTCCTCGGCCGCGGCCACGTCGCCGGACCACGCCTCGCAGGCGAGCACGTTGCCGGCGGCGAGGTCCTGGATGTACTCGTTGCCGGTGAAGGCCCGGATCTGGCCGTCCTTGCGGGCCTTGGTGACCCGGTCGACGGCGTTCGCCCAGTCGCCGTCGGTGAAGTCGGCGGGGTCCTTGCCCTGGGACAGCAGGGTCAGGCCCATCGTGTCGCGCATCTCGCTGAGCAGGGTGACCCGGCCCTTGAGGTCCTTGCGGGAGAGCAGCTCCTCGAAGGAGCGCACCTCCTTGACCTTCTCCTTGTTGTAGGCGATGCCGGTCAGGCCGCTCTGCCAGGGCGCCGAGTAGGTCCGGTCCGGGTCCCAGCCGACGCCGGCGAGGGAGTCGATCAGGTTGGCGTGCAGGTTGGGCACGCGGGCCTTGTCCAGCGGCTGGATCCACCCCACCTGGATCATCCGCGCGGCCATCCAGTCGGTCAGCATGAACAGGTCGCGCTTGGAGGTCTCGCACGCGCCGAGCTGGTTGACGACCTTGGCGAAGAACTCCATGTTGTCGTTCACGTCGGCGGTGTAGTCGACGTCGATGCCGGTGCGCTTGCGGAACTCCGTCAGCGTCGAGACGTAGCCCTCGTCGTCCTCGTCCATGTAGCCCGGCCAGTTCGACACCACCAGGCGCCGCTCCGAGCGGGACAGGTCGCGGGTCGTGCAGCGCGCCGGGTCCTGCTTCCGGTCGGGGGTGCCGAAGAGCGGCAGCACCCCGAGGCTCGCCGCGCCCAACGTCAGGCCCGCCCCACCGCGCAGGGCAGCCCTCCGGCTGATCCGGGATGTCCCCGCCAAGCTCCCACCTCCTGGAATCGGTCTGCGCATCGTGACATGAGGCAGGTCACATGACAAGGGATTCCGTGGTCAGTTGACGTGATTGCAACGGAATCCGAACATGGGCGTTGCGTGGGGCCGGTGTGACCTGTGAGGATCCGGGGGTGACCAAGCCCAAGCCCGCTCCGCTGGACGACGTCTCCAAGGCGATCATCGCCGAGCTGCAGGAGGACGGCCGACGCTCGTACGCCGCCATCGGCAAGGCCGTCGGTCTCTCCGAGGCCGCCGTGCGCCAGCGGGTGCAGCGCCTCGTCGACGGCGGCGTGATGCAGGTCGTCGCGGTCACCGACCCCGTCGAGATGGGCTTCGCCCGGCAGGCGATGATCGGCATCAAGGCCACGGGTGAGCTCGAGCCGATCGCCGACGCCCTGGCCGAGCTCGACGAGGTCGACTACGTCGTCATCACCGCCGGCTCCTTCGACGTGCTCGCCGAGGTGGTGTGCGAGAGCGACGACCACCTCCTGCAGATCATCTCCCGTGGCATCCGCACCATCCCGGGCGTGATCTCCACGGAGACGCTGGTCTACCTGCGGCTGCGCAAGCAGACCTACTCCTGGGGCGTGCGCTGAGGATCGGCGAGGACGCGGTCCGTCGACCGGCCCTCGTGACGGCATAGGGTCGCCTCCATGCACTACATCGGCGTCGACCTCGCCTGGGGCCAGCGCCAGCCCACCGGCGTGGCCGTCCTCGACGCCGAGGGCCGCCTGCTGGCGGTCGGCGCGGCACGGACCGACCAGGAGATCCTGGACCTCCTCGCGCCGTACGCCGCGGGCGAGTGCCTGGTCGCGCTGGACGCCCCGATCATCGTGCGCAACCCGACCGGCAACCGGCCCGCGGAGGCCGCGCTCAACAAGGACTTCGCCCGCTTCGACGCCGGTGCGCACCCCTCGAACACGGGCAAGGCGGAGTTCCGCGACCAGCCCCGCGCGGCCACGATCGCGGCCGGGCTGGGCCTCGACGTCAACCCGCGCTCGGGGCGGGCGCGGCGGGCGATCGAGGTCTACCCGCACCCCGCGACGGTGGCGCTGTTCCGGCTCGGCCGGACGCTGAAGTACAAGAACAAGCCCGGCCGCGACTTGGAGCGGCTGCGGGCCGAGCTGCTTGCCCTGGTGCGCCTCGTCGAAGGACTCGCCGACGCCGAGCCGCCGCTGCACGTGGACGGGCCCAGCGCCGACGTACCGGCGGCGGGGGCGTGGCGGGCGCTGCGCACCGCGGTCGAGCGGGCCGGGCGCAAGAGCGAGCTGCGCGTCGTGGAGGACCAGGTCGACGCGGTGATGTGCGCCTACATCGGCCTCTTCGCCGACCGACGGCCGCAGGACACCACGACGTACGGCGACCTGGAGACCGGCTACATCGTCACGCCGACCCTGCCCGCGGACCTCGTGCCGACCCCGCGCGGGCCGCAGACCGTGCCCGTGGCGCTGGACATCGGCGCCGCCGTCCGGGAGTACGCCGAGGGCTGGCCCGCGCTGCGCGAGGCCACCGACCGGTACGTCGACCTGGTGACCCGGGTGCTCGACGAGGCCGGCATCAACTACCTCACCGTGACCGGCCGGGCGAAGTCGGTCGCCTCGTTCGCGGCGAAGGCGGCGCGCACGGTGGGCGGGCGGCCGGTGTTCACCGACCCGCTGCGCGAGATCACCGACCAGGTGGGCGTGCGGGTGATCGCCTACGTGCACAGCGACGTGCAGGCGGTCGCCGACCTGCTGGCCGACCAGGCCGAGGTGCTCGACGACCGCGACATGGGCCAGGAGACCGCGAGCGAGGGCCGCTTCGGCTACGCCAGCCGCCACCTGCTCATCGACGTGGAGGGGATGGACCGCCCCGCGCAGATCCAGATCCGCACCGTGCTGCAGCACGCGTGGGCGGAGTTCGAGCACGACATCCGCTACAAGGGCACCATCCCCGACGAGCACGTCCCCGACTTCGACCGCCGCTTCACCCTGGCCGCGGGCCTGCTGGAGCTGGCGGACCAGGAGTTCTCCACGATCCGCGAACGGATCCAGCAGGGCATGACCGGCGCCGGCGCCGAGGCGGCCGACGACGACCCGCGGATCCCGCCGCGCGAGCTCGCGGCCTTCCTCGCCGGGCAGTACGCCGACGCGCCCTGGTCGCGCACCGACCACTACGAGTGGATCGCCGCGCTGGTGCTGGAGCTCGGGATCACCTCGCTCGCGGACCTCGGGGAGGTGCTGCGGGGGGTCGACGCCGACCTGCTGCGCGAGCGGATGGACTACCGCTACCCGCCGGGCGCCGTACGACGGCTGGACGACGCGCTGCTGTGGGAGTTCGGCGAGACCTACGTCGGGCTCAACGCCAACGCCGACCGGGTCGCGTCGCTGCGCTCGCGGCTGGCGAAGATGCACCACGACTGAGCGGGCACGTGAGCACGGTCACGGCGTCGACGTCGCGGACCGGCCTACGATGCGCGCCATGCAGGCAACCGCGACCGCCACCCTCCCGCTCCCGCTCGACAAGGTCTGGGCGGCGCTCGCCGACCACGAGGCGATGGCCTCGTGGGGCCCCGGCGTGAAGGTCGAGCTGACCCGCGAGGGCAGCACCGAGCGCAACGGCGTCGGTGCCGTGCGCTCGATCAAGGCGGCCGGCCCGGCCCCGGCCATCGTCGAGGAGATCACCCGCTTCGACGCCGACCGCGCGCTCGGCTACAAGGCCCTCAGCGGCGTGCCCTTCCGCGACTACCGCGGCGAGGTGCTGCTCACCGGTGCCGGCGAGGGCACCCGCGTGGAGTGGACGCTGTACGCCGACCAGCGGGTGCCGCTCGTCGAGCAGGCCGCGCTCAAGGTCGTCGTGACGACCCTGCTGACGCTCTTCGTGCGCGCCGCGAAGAAGGCCTAGCCCCGGGCCCGGGTCCGCCGGGCCAGCTCCGCCAGCGCGGCCGGGAAGATCGACGCCGGCGGCGTGACCAGCCCGGCCCCGACCTGCCCGACGCCCGCGACCCGGCCGGCCATCCCGGTGTTGATCTGCGGGAGGATGCCGGTGCGGCACACCGAGGTCACGTCGATGCCGGTCGCGGCACCGGCGAAGTCGAGCACCGGGATCGGCCAGCGGTTGTTCTCGCCGATCGTGATCTCGCGCATCCGGCGGCTGGTGGCCAGCGCGTCCGGCACCGTGCCGCCGACGAAGCGGACGATCGCGGGCGCGGCGGCCATCGCGAAGCCGCCGATGCCGGCGGTCTCGGTGATGGCGGAGTCGCCGATGTCGGGGTTGGCGTCGTCGGGGCCGTAGTCACCGAGGAACAGGCCGTCGGCCAGCTGGGCGGGCCCGGTGAACCACTGGTCGCCGGTGCCGGAGACCTGGATGCCGAAGTCCGTGCCGTTGCGAGCCATCGCGACGACCATCGTGGAGCCGGGGACGTCGCGCGCCGCGTCGAGGGCCAGCTTGCAGGCGGGCATCGCGATGTTGAGGAAGAAGTGGTCGTTGCCGCCGACGAAGGCGAACGCCTCGGCGACCTCCTCGGCACCCCGCGAGGAGCGGACCAGCGCGGGCGCGAGGTCGCGCAGCAGCATCAGCGTCCCGGCCCGGTTGCGGTTGTGGGCCTCGTCGCCCATCTGGAGCATCTGGCCGAGGATGGCGGTGGCGTCGACGGGCTCGCTCGCCGCGACCGCCTCACCCAGGAGCGGGCCGAGCACGTCCCGCATCCAGCGCAGCCGCTGCAGCACCTCGGGCCCGTAGGCGCCGTACCGCAGCACCTTGCCGAGGCCCTCGTTGAGCGAGCAGTAGGTGCGGCGCCCGGTGGCCGGGTCCTCCAGCACGAACATCCACATCGAGGGCGACACCACACCTGCCATCGGTCCGACGGCGCTGCGGTGGTGGCACGGCTCGAGGGAGACCTCGGCACCGGAGGCGAAGAGCGCCTCGGCGTCCTCGGGGTCCTCGACGAGGCCCTCGAAGGCGGCCGCGCCCATGAGCGCGCCGCGCAGCGGGCCCGAGGCGCGCGACCACTCGATCGGCGGGCCGGCGTGCAGGAACTGGCCCTTCTCCAGGCCGAGCAGCTCGGAGGCCGGGGCGACGCCGACGAGCAGCGCCTGCACGTCGAGCATCCGGGAGACCGCCAGCGCGTTGGCGTCGCGGCGCAGCGGGTCCGCCGCGACGGTGGCGAGGTCGTCGGCGGTGCCGTCCATCGGCGGCTGCCAGGCGACCCGCTCGACCGGGACGGCCTGCGCGGCGACGGCGTGGGCGAACATGTCGGCACCCGCGGTGGCGACGGCCGTGGGGGACTGGCTGGGGTTCATCGGGCGGCTCCGGTGACGAGGGCCACCGCGCGGCGCGCGGCGGCGGCGTTGGACAGGTGGACCTCGGCGCCGGCGGCGGCCAGCGCCTCGGCCTGGCGCTGCAGGCCCTGCTGGTCGGACGAGGTGCCGACGCACGCCACGACGACGGGTACGTCGCGGGCGGCACGGGCCTCCGCGATGGCCGGTGCCAGACCCGCGGCCGGGTCGTCCTCGGCGCCGTGGCCGAGGACCACGTCGAGCAGGATCACCGCCGTGTCGGGGTCGGCCGCGACCTTGGCGAGGTGCTCCAGGCGCAGGGTCGGGTCGATCATCGGGTGCGCCCGGCCGCGGGTCAGGCCGTCGTCGCCGAAGTCGATCATCAGGTGGTCGGGGCTGTGCAGGCTGCTGTCGAGCGCGAGGTCCTCGGCGAGCGGGATGTTGCTGCGGATCCCGCCCAGCGTCGCCGCGGCCAGCAGCATCGCCTCGTCGCAGAGCGTGCCGCCGACGAAGAGGCCGCGCAGCGCGGTGCCGCCGGTCGCCTTCGCCGGGGAGCCCCAGGTGGGCCAGGCGGGCACGGGGACGCCGAGGTCGCCGAGCAGCGCCTCGACCTGGGTGGTGAGGTCGGGCTGGCCCTCGCCGAGCAGGGCGAACCGGACGGGCGTGGCGAGCCCGTCGGCGTACCGCTCCACGGAGGCCGCCACCTCCGGCGCCGGCGGCTTGGACACGACCACGATGTGCTCGACGGCCGGGTCGGCGTCGAGGCGCTCCAGCGCGGTCGTGGTGGAGATGCCGCCGACGGCGGCGGACAGGTCGCGGCCGCCGACGCCGAGCGCGGCGGCCACCCCGACGCCCGCGGCGTCGAGGAGGGCGAGCACCTGCTGGCAGCCGGTGCCCGAGGCGGCGACGATGCCGACCCGACCGGGGGTGACGGTGTTGGCGAAGCCGAGGCCGACGCCGCCGACGACGGCGGTGCCGCAGTCGGGGCCCATCACGAGCAGGCCGCGGTCGCGGGCGATCCGCTTCAGGGCGAGCTCCTGCTCGAGGGGGACGTTGTCGCTGAAGATCATGACGTCCGCCCCGGCGTCGAGGGCGTCCATCGCCTCGACGAGGGCGGAGGCGCCGGGCACCGACACCAGGGCGAGCCCGCCACCGGCACGGCGCAGCGCCGAGGCCGTCGTGCGCGGCGGCTCGCTGACCTCGCCGCCGGAGGAGGCGCCCCCACGCGCGGCCGCGAGGGCGGCGTCGACGGCCGCGAGCGCGGCGGGCAGGGCGTCGGCGTCCTCGAGCCGCAGCGCGACGACCATGTCGTTGGGGGAGGCGGCGGGGAGGGTGAAGCCCATGCCCTGCAGCACCTCCACGTTGAGCTCGGTCGCCATGGCCACCTGCGCGGCGGCGACGCCGGCGGTCGCGGCGACGTCGCGGCTCACCTGCAGCAGCGCCACGCTGTCGGCGTAGGCGCCGGACCGGATCTCGACGTGCTGATGCGTCATCGGGGACTTCCTTCAGGGGTCTCGGGGGCGGGGGTGAGGGCGAGGGAGGCGCCGAGGAGCATGCCGGCGCCGGAGGTGTGGCCCACGGCGGCGAGCGCCGCGGCGGCGGTCCCGGCGCCGGCGCCCGCGGCCAGGGCGAGCAGCAGCGCCCGGAAGGGCGGGATCGCGGCGCCGTCGGCGGCGTGCGCCAGCAGGGTCGCGGACAGGTCGGTGGTCCGCTCCGCCGCGGCGGCGACGGCCGCGGCCATCGCGGAGGTCGGACGCCCGGCCGCGCGGGCGGTCACCAGCCAGCCGGCGAGCACGTCGTCACCGACGGGGGTCAGCCCGTCACCGCGTCCCACCAGTGGCAGCACCGCGGCCGGGTCGCCCGCCGCCAGGTCGTCGAGGGCGGTGGCGGGCAGCTGGCGTCGTACGACGGCGAGATCGGGGAGCACGTCCGCCAGCAGCGAGCCGGCCGCGACCGGGTCGGCCAGGGCCGGCGCGTCGGTGGCGACCAAGCGGTCCACGCCGACGGTCAGCGGGCCGACCCGCAGGGTGCCGTCGCCGAGCGCGGCGGGCGCGCCGACGGGGATCGTCGGCAGCCGGAGCAGGGTGGTGCTGATGGCCGCGGGGACGTGCACCGCACTGCGGGCGACCACCCCGACGACACCGTCGGGGAAGCGGGCGTACACCGCGTGGTCCCCGGCGTGGACGACCGTGCCGGACGCCGGCGGACCAGCCAGCCGGCTCCGCAACGCCGGGCTCCCGGCACCCGCGACCCGGCCTGCGGGCAGGGTGGCGGCGGAAGGGGGAGACGGCGGCACTCCAGGGACGCTAGCGCTGGGCTATCGTGGATCGAATGGTGAGCGTTGCCAACGTCAGCCCCGAAGACGGGCAACAGTTGATAGGCCCGGCGCGCGTGCTCATCACCGACGATGGCTCCATGCTCGTCGACGACCTCGCGGAGTCCCTCGCCCAGCTGGTGCTCGCGGGCGCCGACCTCGACGAGCTCGTGGCGACGATCGGCGCGGTCCTGCGGGCCGAGGTCGCGGTCACCACGACCGACGGCCGCGAGCGGGCCGCGCGTCTCGACGACACCACCCGCGCCCGGATCGCGGAGGCCAACCTCACCGACGAGACCGGCCGCCTGCGGGTGGAGTGGCTCGACGAGCCGGGGGAGGACAACCCGCCCGCGCTCGGCGACGTACGCATCCACAAGCTGCCGGTCGCCACCCCCGCCCAGGCGCTCGGCCACCTCGTCGCCGTCGTCGACCGCGAGCTCGACCCGGTCGAGCAGCTCGCCCTCCAGCGCGCCGCCACCGCGGTGGCGCTGTCCATCACCCGCGAGCAGGCGGTCTCGGCGGTCGAGAACAAGTACCGCGGGGACTTCCTGCACGACGTCTTCCTGGGCCGCGCCGGCTCGGAGGAGTTCGTGCGCGAGCACGTCGTCGGCTTCGGCTGGGAGCTGCGCGGCCCGATGGTCGTCGTGGTCGCCCAGCTCGACCCCGCGGTGGGGCAGCACACCGTCGAGGACCAGCGCCAGTGGCAGCAGCGCTTCGCTAACGCCTGGCGCCAGGTCACCGGTGCCGTGGACCGGAGCATCCCGGTCGCCGACTTCGGCTCCGAGATCGTCGCGGTGCTCCCCGCGGAGGACCCCGAGGGCGCCGCGGCCCTGGTACGACGCCTGGTGCGCGCCGTCGCGGGCGACAAGGGCGGCGGGCGCCGCTCCTTCTCGGTCGGCGTCGGACGCGTGGCGGCGGGGGTCGCCGCGCTGTCGGAGAGCTACAGCCAGGCCCGGCGGGCGGTCGAGGTGGGCCGCCGGGTCGAGGGCGACGGCACCACGACCTGGTTCGACACCCTGGGCCTGCACCGGCTGATCGCGATGGTCCCGGACGGCGAGGAGCTGCGTGCCTTCGCCCACGACGTCCTCGGCGAGCTCGCCGACGCGACCGAGGAGGCGGCCACCCTGCGCGAGACCCTGCAGGTGCTGCTCAACACGAACTTCAACGTGGCCGAGGCCGCGCGCACGCAGTTCTTCCACTACAACACCATGCGCTACCGGGTGGCCAAGCTGGAGCGGCTGCTCGGTCCGGTCGCCTCCGACCAGAACCTCCGGCTGGACGTGGCGGTGGCGCTGAAGGTGCTCGAGGTCGTGCGTCGCTGACGGCGGCTAGCACCGGCGTCGCCACCCCCGGATGTCCGCGCGGTTGCACCCGCGTTACGCCGACGGCCGATCGCCGGTGCAAGCACCCCGAGGGGGCAAGTTCCCACAGGTAAGCGCCCTACTTTCGGGCGAATCTGGCCAATGAGGTGTGACCTGGGCCTCAATAGGTTGGGGTCTCTCGGGAGCCCCTGACGCAGCCCGCCCGGGCCGCCCGGACAAGGAGGGACAGCCATGTCGATGTTCAAGTGGGAGGTCGTGAATCCGGCCCCCGGCGAGCCGGTGGGACCGCAGCAGCGGCTCCCGTGGGGACGGACGGTGGGCCTCGGCGCCCAGCACGTGGTCGCCATGTTCGGCGCCACGTTCGTGTTCCCCCTCGTCATGGGGCTGGACGCGAACCTGGCGATCATGCTCTCCGGCGTCTGCACGATCGGCTTCCTGCTGATCTGCAGCAACCGGATCCCCAGCTACCTCGGCACCAGCGCGTCCTTCGTGGCCGCGGTCGCCGCGATCCGGACCCAGGGCGGTGACTCCGCCGACGTCACCGGCGCGATCCTGGTCGCCGGCCTGGTGCTCGCCGCCGTCGGCGTGCTCGTGCACTTCGCGGGTGCCGGCCTGATCCACAAGATCCTGCCGCCCGCCGTGACCGGCGCGGTGGTCATGCTCATCGGCTTCAACCTCGCGCCCGTCGTGGCCGGCGTCTACTGGCCGCAGGACCAGTGGATCGCCCTGCTCACCGCGGCGTTCATGGTGATCGCCGCCGTCCTGCTGCCCGGCTTCTGGTCGCGGATCGCGGTCTTCCTCGCGCTCGTCTTCGGCTACGTCGTCTCGTTCGTCGCCGACAAGCTCTTCGGCAGCATCACCTCGGTCACCGGTGCCAGCAACGGCGTCGAGGTCGAGCACGACCGGGTCTCGTGGGCCGGCGTCAAGGCCGCCGACTGGGTCGGCTTCCCGAGCGGCAAGCTCGCCGACGGCGTCTCGGTCATCCACGGCCCCAGCTTCTCGATGACCTTCATCCTCCTCGTGCTGCCCGGCGTCATCGCCCTCATCGCCGAGAACACCGGTCACGTCAAGGCGGTCGCGGAGATGACCGGCGAGAACCTCGACCCCTACATGGGCCGCGCGATCGGCGCCGACGGTCTCGCCACGGCGTTCGCCAGTGCGTTCGGCGGCTCGCCGACCACGACGTACGCCGAGAACATCGGCGTCATGGGCGCGACGAAGGTCTACTCGACGGCCGCCTACTACGTCGCCGGCGTCGTGGCCATCCTGCTCGGGCTGTGCCCGAAGTTCGGTGCGATCGTCAACGCCACCCCGGGCGGCGTGCTCGGCGGCATCACCGTGGTCCTGTACGGGATGATCGGCCTGGTGGGCGCGAAGATCTGGGTCGAGAACCGAGTCGACTTCGGCAACCCGGTGAACATGGTCGGGCTGTCGGCCGGCCTCATCGCCGGCATCGGCGGCGTCACCCTGAAGATCACCGACGACTTCGAGCTGGGCGGCATCGCGCTCGGCACGATCCTGGTCATCGTGTTCTTCCACATCGTCAAGGGCCGCACGGCCGACGCCACATCGGGAGAGGTGACGAAGAGGCTGTGAAGCCCGCACCGTTCGACTACGTCCGGCCGGGGACCCTGGAGGAAGCCCTCCAGGCCCTGGCCGGGCACCCCGAGGCCAAGGTGCTCGCCGGTGGGCAGAGCCTGGTGCCGCTGCTGTCGATGCGGCTGGCGGCGCCGGCCGTGCTCGTCGACATCAACGCCCTGCCGGGTCTCGACCACGTGGTCACCGGGACCGACGGGGTCCGGGTCGGAGCGCTCGCGCGGCACGCGCGGGTGCTCGCCGACCCGGACGTCGCCCGGGTCCAGCCGCTGGTGCCGCTCGCGCTGGCGAACGTGGCCCACGCGACGATCCGCAACCGGGGCACCACCGTCGGCTCGCTCGTGCACGCCGACGCCGCGGCCGAGATGCCGATGGTGCTGCGGCTGCTCGGGGGATCGGTCGACGTCGCCGGGCCGCAGGGACGGCGCACCATCGCCGCCGACGACCTGTACGTCGGGCCGCTCGAGTCGAGCCTGCACCACGACGAGATCGCCGTGGAGGCGTTCTTCCCGGCCCTCGCCGCCGGCAGCGGCGTGGCCTTCGAGGAGATCGCCCGGCGGCACGGCGACTACGCGATGTGCGGCGTCGCCGCCGTGGTCGCGTTCGAGGACGGCCGGGTGACCAGCGCCCGCGCCGGCTACCTCTCCGTGTCCGACGTCCCCGCGGTCGTCGACCTCACCGAGGCGCTCGACGGCGAGGTCACCGCGACCGCGCTCGACCGGGCGGCGGACGCGGCGCTCGCCGTACTCGACCCGGAGACCGACATCCACGCCACGGCCGACTACCGCGCGCACCTCGCCAGGGTGCTCACCGCGCGGGTCGTGACCGCGGCCCACGCGGACGCTCGGAAGGAGCAGGCGTGACCACCGAACAGATCCACCAGATCCGGCTGCGCGTCAACGGCGTCGACCACGAGGTGGCCGTGCCGGCCCGGCGGCTGCTGTCGGACGCGCTGCGCCACGACCTCGGCCTGACCGGCACCCACGTCGGCTGCGAGCACGGCGTGTGCGGGGCCTGCACGATCCTCGTCGACGGCGCGCCGACCCGCGCCTGCCTGATGTTCGCGGTCTCCGCGCAGGACCTGGAGATCACCACCGTCGAGGGCCTGGCCCGGCCCGACGGCGAGCTCGGCCCGGTGCAGCAGGCCTTCCGTGAGTGCCACGGCCTGCAGTGCGGCTTCTGCACGCCCGGCTTCCTCACCACGATCACGGCCGGCATCGCCGAGAACCCCGACCCCACCGAGGCCGAGGCCCGCGACATGGTCGCGGGGAACCTGTGCCGGTGCACGGGCTACCAGAACATCGTCAAGGCGGTCTGCCGCGCCGCCGAGCTCGCCCGCGAGACCCCGGAGACGGCATGACCACGAAGATGTTCGGCGCCAAGGTCCAGCGCGTCGAGGACGACCGGCTGGTCCGCGGGACCGGGCGGTACGTCGACGACGTCGCGCTGGACGCCCTCCACGTGGCCGTCCTGCGCAGCCCGCACGCGCACGCCCGCATCCTGTCCATCGACGTGGACGCCGTGCTCGACGTCGAGGGCGTGCACCTCGTGTGGACCCACGAGGACCTCACCGGCGCGATGGCCGAGCCGCTGCCGCTGCTGATCCCGCACCCGACGCTGACCCACGGCCGCACGCAGTACGCCCTGGCGAAGGACGAGGTCAACTACGTCGGCGAGGCGGTCGCGATCGTCGTCGCCGAGGACCGGTACGTCGCCGAGGACGCCGTCGCGCGGATCGTGGTCGACTACGACCTCCTGCCCGCCGTGGTCGGCGTGGAGGCGGCGCGCGCCGCGACGCAGCTGGTCCACGACGACGTACCGGGCAATGTCGCCGCCTCCACCGAGCAGTCCAACGGGGATGCCCCGGCCGCGATCGCCGCGGCCCCGCACACCCTCTCGCTCGACCTCGGCATCGAGCGCAGCGCGTGCATGCCGATGGAGGGCCGCGGCACCGTCGCGCGCTGGGACCCGGACCAGGGCCGGCTCCAGGTGTGGACCTCCACGCAGACCTCGACCGGCGTGCGGGCAGCCATCGCCGCCAAGCTCGGCCTCGACCTCGGCCAGGTCGACGTCATCACCCCCGACGTGGGTGGCGGCTTCGGCGTCAAGATCGTGCACCCGTGGCCGGAGGAGCTGCTGGTGCCGCTCGCGGCCAAGGCACTCGGTCGCCCGGTGAAGTTCACCGAGGACCGGCGCGAGCACTTCATCTCCTCCGCGCACGAGCGCGCCCAGCTGCACCACGTCGACGTCGGCTTCGACGACGAGGGCCGGATCCTCGGCCTGGACGTGCGGTTCTGGCACGACCACGGCGCGTACACGCCGTACGGCCTGATCGTGCCGATCATCACCTCCACCCAGCTGCTCGGGCCCTACAAGCCCGGTGCCTACCGGGTGCGCTTCGACTCGCTCTACACCAACACGGTCATCGTCACGCCCTACCGCGGCGCCGGCCGGCCCCAGGGCTGCTTCGTCATGGAGCGCACCATGGACGCGATCGCGGCGGCGCTCGGCAAGGGCCGTGCGGAGGTGCGGGCGGCGAACTTCATCCAGCCCGACGAGTTCCCCTACGACCACGGGCTGATCTTCCAGGACGGGCGCGCGCTGGAGTACGACTCCGGGGACTACCCGCAGATGCTGGAGAAGATCAAGGCACTGGTCGGGTGGGACGAGTTCCCCGCGCTGCAAGCGGAGGCCGCCGCGGCCGGTCGCCGGCTCGGCATCGGCCTGGCCTGCTACGTCGAGGGCACTGGCGTGGGCCCCTACGAGGGCGCGCACGTGCACATCGAGACGTCCGGCAAGGTCAAGGTCGCGACCGGCCTCACCACGCAGGGCCAGGGGCACCAGACCGCGTTCGCGCAGATCGTGGCCGACGCGCTCGGCGTACGCTTCGAGGACGTCGAGGTCACCACCGGCGACACCCGCCGGATGGCCTACGGCGTGGGCACCTTCGCCTCGCGGGCCGCGGTGATGAGCGGCTCCGCGATCCACCTCGCCGCCCTGCGCGCGAAGGAGAAGGCGCTGCGGATCGCGGCCGACGCGCTGGAGGCCGCGGTCGAGGACCTCGAGATCGTCGACGGCGTCGTCAGCGTCAAGGGTGCGCCCGAGTCGAGCATCGCGCTCGGCACGGTCGCGGTGCTCTCCAACCCGCTGCGCTACGCCTTCGACGAGGCGTCCAAGGCGGCCACCCAGTTCAGCGTCGGCGACCCGGGGAAGCCCCCGGTCGCCGAGGGCGACGAGCCGGGCCTGGAGGGCAAGGACTTCTACTCCCCGCCGCGGGCGACCTTCGCCTCCGGCATGCACGCCGTCATCGTGGAGACCGACCCGGACACCGCGGAGATCAGGATCGTGAAGTACGCCGTCGTCCACGACTGCGGCAACGTCGTGAACCCGATGATCGTCGAGGGCCAGATCCACGGCGGCGTCGCCCAGGGCGTCGGGGGAGCGCTCTACGAGCGGATGGCCTACGACGCGTCGGGCCAGCTGCTCAACGCCTCCTTCATGGACTTCCTGATGCCCTACGTCACCGAGGTCCCCGAGCACATCGACATCGACCACCTGGAGACCCCGTCCCCGCTCAACCCGCTCGGCATCAAGGGTGCCGGCGAGGCGGGCGTCATCCCCGGCTCGGCCGCGCTCGCCGCGGCGATCGAGGACGCCGAGGGGATCTCCATCACCGCCATGCCCATCTCGCCCTCGGAGCTGTTTGCGCTCCGGGCGGCCGCTTCGTCTGCACAGTCCGAGGAGACCCGATGAAGATCACCGGTCAGAACACCATCGCCGCGCCCGTCGACAAGGTCTGGGAGGCCATCCTCGACCCGCGGGTGCTGGTGGCGACGATCCCGGGCTGCGAGCAGCTCGAGGCGACCGGCGAGAACGCCTACGCGATGACGGTCAGCGCCGGCGTGGCGGCGATCCGGGGCACCTACTCCGGCTCCTGCACGCTGGAGGACCTGCGCCAGGGCGAGGGCCTGACGATGCGGCTCAAGGGTGCCGGCGCGCCCGGCACCATCGACGCGACGGTGCTCGTCGGCTTCTCCGGCGCCGGGGACCGGACCGAGCTGACGTACGACGCCGACGCGGTCGTCGGCGGGATGATCGGCGGCGTCGGCCAGCGGATGCTCACGAGCGTCTCGCGCCGGATGGCCGCGGAGTTCTTCGGCAACGTGGAGAAGGTCATCGCGAACGGGCTGCCCGCCGCCGTCACGACCGTCGAGCCGGGCGCGCCCGGCGAGGCGCCGGTCTTCACCACCGCCGCGCCCAAGGCCACCGCGGGTGGGGTCGGTGGAGGCGACGGCCCGTCCTTCCTGGCCGGCGTCGCCGTCGGTGGTGCGCTGGCCCTGGCCGGCGTGATCGTGGGCGGGCTGCTGGGCCGCCGCCGATGAGCGGTCTGACCGTCGAGGCCACCGCCCGCGAGCAGGCCCGCGCGGTCCGCGAGCGCGAGATCTCCGCGCGCGAGCTGCTGGAGCTGCACCTCGACCGGATCGCCGAGCGCAACCCGGCGCTCAACGCGATCGTCTCGCTCGACGAGGAGCGTGCCCGGGCCGGAGCCCTGGCCGCCGACGAGGCACTGGCGTCCGGTCGTCCGGTCGGGCCGCTGCACGGCCTGCCGTTCGCGTTCAAGGACACCCACACCGTCGCCGGCTGGCGCACGACCTTCGGCTCCCCGTTGTACGCCGACCACGTCCCCGACCACGACGAGCTGCTCGTCGAGCGGGTCCGGCGGGCCGGTGCGGTCACGATCGGCAAGACCAACGTGCCGGAGTTCGCGGCCGGCTCGCACACCTTCAACAAGGTCTTCGGCACGACCCGCAACCCGGTCGACCCCGCACGCTCCGCGGGCGGCTCCAGCGGGGGAGCGGCGTGTGCGCTCGCCGCCGGGATGGTGCCGCTGGCCGACGGATCCGACATGGGCGGCTCGCTGCGCAACCCGGCCTCCTTCTGCGGGGTCGTCGGGATGCGGCCCAGCCTCGGCCGGGTCCCGGAGTGGCCCCTCTACAACCAGTGGGAGACCACGTCCGTCGGCGGTCCCATGGCGCGCAACGTCGGCGACCTCGCCCTGCTGCTCTCCGTGCTCGCCGGACCCGATCCCCGCGCCCCGCACGCCCTCGGCGACCCGGGCTCCACCTTCGCCGGCCCGGCGCCCGCCGACCTGCGCGCACTCCGCGTCGCCGTCAGCACCGACCTCGGCGGTGCGTTCGCCGTCGACCACGAGGTGGCCGCGGTCGTCGAGTCCGCCGGGCGCACCTTCGCCGAGGCGGGGGCGAGGGTCGCGTCGTCGTACCCGGACCTCGGGCTCGCCGACGACACCTTCCGGACCCTGCGCGCCTGGCACTTCCAGGCCAAGCTCGGCGCCCTCCTGGCGGAGCACCCCGACGCCTTCAAGGCCTCGCTCGCCGACAACATCCGGGCCGGGGAGGCGCTCACCGGCGCCGACGTCGCCCGCGCCTACACCCAGCGCACCGCGCTCGCGGAGACCATGCGGCAGTTCTTCACCGAGTACGACGTGCTCGTCCTGCCGGTCTCCCAGGTGCCGCCGTTCCCGGTCGAGCAGGAGTTCCCGACGGCGATCAACGGGGAGCCGATGGGGTCGTACCTGGACTGGATGCGCTCGGCGTACTTCATCACCGTGACCGGCTGTCCCGCGATCTCCCTGCCCGCCGGCACCACCACCGACGGTCTGCCCGTCGGCGTCCAGGTCGTCGCCCCCCACGGCGCGGACCTCCGCCTGCTCCAGGTGGCGCGGGCCTTCGAGTGGCTGCGCACCGCCTGACGTCCCGGGCTCCTGGCCTCCGTCGCACCTGACGAATCTGTCCTGATCTCGGGGGAATCGCGACAGATACGTCAGGTGCGACGCGCGACCGGGGTGCGCCGCCGAGGTGTCCGGGCAAGATCTGCCCGCGAATCGTCGCTCCGTCGGCAGATCATGCCGTCGTCTGGCGCGACGTGGGTCACTTGAATGTGAGTCATGACAGCGAGGCGGATCAGGATCGGCATCGACACCGGTGGCACGTTCACCGACGTCGTGGCCTTCGACGAGGACAGCGGTGCGGTGGTCACCACGAAGACCCCCAGCACCCCGGCGAACCCGGCCGACGGGTTCCTGGCGGGCATCGACAAGGTGCTCGGGATCGCGGAGGCGGAGTTCGGCGACGTGGTGGCCGTCAGCCACGGCACCACGGTCGCGACCAACCAGCTGCTCGAGGGCAAGGTGGACGCCCTGGGCTTCATCACCACCGCGGGCTACGAGGCGATGCTGGAGATCGCCCGCCAGTCGGTGCCGGACGGCTACGGCAACTCCTACTTCTGGGTGAAGCCGGACCGGATCGTGCCGCGCGAGCTCGTCAAGGGCGTCGGCGGCCGGCTCGACTTCACCGGTGAGGAGATCCGCCCCTTCGACGAGGAGCAGGCCCGCCAGGTCGCCCGCTGGTTCAAGGCGAAGGGCATCGACACGCTCGGCGTCTGCTTCCTGCACGCCTACGCCAACCCCGTGCACGAGGAGCGGATGCGCGAGATCATCGCCGAGGAGCACCCCGACGCGGTCGTCTCCATCTCCAGCGAGGTGCTGCGGGAGTACCGCGAGTACGAGCGCTCGATGACCACCCTCGTCGACGCCGCGGTGAAGCCGAAGCTCAGCCGCTACGTCAACAACATCAAGGAGCGGCTCGCCGCCCAGGGCGGCCGCGCGATGCCGTTCTACGTCATGAAGTCCAACGGCGGGGTGCTCTCGGCCGACGAGGTCGTGCACCAGCCGATCACCACCGTGCTGTCCGGCCCCGCGGCCGGTGCGCTCGGCGCCGCGCTGATCGCCAAGGTCGCCGGCTTCGACAAGGTGCTCACCTCCGACGGCGGCGGTACGTCGACCGACGTCTCCGTCGTCATCGACGGCGAGCCGACGCTGACCACCGAGGGCAGGGTCGGGGTGTACCCCTCGAAGATCCCGATGATCGACGTCGTCACCGTCGGCGCGGGCGGCGGCTCGATCGCGTGGCTCTCGCCCGAGGGCACCTTGAAGGTCGGCCCGCACTCGGCCGGTGCCGACCCGGGCCCGATCTGCTACCGCAAGGGCGGCTCGGAGGTCACCATCACCGACGCCCACGTCTTCCTCGGCCGGATCCCCCCGCACCTGCTCGGCGGCGAGATCCCGCTCGACGTGGACGCCGCCACCGCCGCGATCCAGCAGCTGGCCGGCAAGCTCGGCATCACCGCCGAGGCCTGCGCCAACGGCATCCTGGAGATCTCCGCCTGGAACCAGGCGAACGCGCTGCGCCAGGTCACCGTCAAGCGCGGCCTGGACGTCCGCGACTTCACCCTCACCACCTTCGGCGGCTCCGGCTCGCTGCTGCTGTGCCGGCTGATGGACATCCTCGGCATCCCGACCGTGCTGGTCCCGCCGAACCCGGGCAACGTCTCGGCCTTCGGCCTGCTCACCGTGGACGTCAAGAACGACTACGTGCAGACCCACGTCGCGCTCCAGGACAACCTCGACCCCGCCGTCCTCCAGCACGAGTACGACGTGCTCACCGAGCGGGCCGCGCAGGCGCTGGCCAAGGAGGGCTTCGCCGAGGCCGACCACGTGTTCGTGCGGACCGCCGACGTGCGCTACTTCGGGCAGGCGTTCGAGGTCCGCGTCGGCGTACCGGACGGGCCGGTGACGGCCGCGACCCTGGCCGCCGTCGCCGACCGCTTCCACGCCGAGCACCGGGTGCTCTACGGCTACGACTTCTCCGGCGACCCCTCCCAGCAGGTCGAGCTGGTCAACCTGCGCGTCTCGGGCGTGGGCCCGATCAAGCGCCCCGAGATCCTGCGCGCCGACGCCGCCAAGCCGGCGCCGCAGCAGACCGGGACCCGCTCGGTGTGCTTCGACGCCGAGGCGGGGTACGTCGAGACGCCGGTCTTCTGGCGCACCGACCTGCCCGCCGGGCAGGTCCTCACCGGCCCGGTGATCATCGAGGAGTTCGGCTCCACCGTGCCCATCCACCCCGGGTTCACCGCCCGGGTCGACGACTACGCGAACATCATCGTGACGCGCCCCCAGCAGATCGAGGGAAACTGACATGTGCCTGAGCTGCCAGACCGTCCACAACGGCAACCCGCCCGCCGACCACGTCCACGACGCTGACACCGAGTCGCGCCGGGCACCGACCCAGTTCCCGTTCGGCACGCTGACCGCCGACGCGGGCCGCAGCGCCGACCCGGTCCTGGTCGAGATCGTCCAGGGCTCGCTCGCGGCCGTCGAGCACGAGGTGGAGACCGCCATCGCGCGCACCTCGCGCAGCCCGATGATCCGCGACGCCCACGACTTCCGCGCCGGCATCCACGACCGCCTGCTGCGCAAGCTGACCGGGCGCTCGTACTCCGCGCTCGTCCACCCCGTCGCCCGCGACTTCCCGATCGAGGAGATGCAGGAGGGCGACGTCTTCTTCCACAACGACGTCTACCTCTCCGAGGGCGGCATCGGCCACCTGCCCGACCTGTGCGTCACGGTCCCCGTGTTCGCCGGTCCGGAGGGGGAGCGCCGCGTGGTCGCGTTCATCCAGGCCTTCGGCCACCACGACGACATCGGTGGTGCGGTGCCGGGCTCGATGCCCTCGCACGCCACCAGCGTGTTCGAGGAGGGCCTCGCCGTACCTCCCATCAAGCTGTGGGACGCCGGCAAGCCCAACCGCGCGGCGCTGACGATCATGACCCGCAACTCGCGGATGCCCGAGTCGCTGGCCGCCGACCTCGACGCGGAGTGCTCGGCCTGCCTGATGGGCGCGCGGCGCCTGGGCGAGCTGTTCGACCGCTACGGCATCGAGACCGTGGAGGCCTGCTTCGACGCGGTCATCGACCGCTCGACGGAGACCTACCGCCGCGAGATCCTCTCCAAGATCCCCGTCGGGACCTGGACCTGGGAGGACTACGCCGAGCACGACGGCGTCGACGACCCGAAGCTGCACACCCAGCGGATCACGCTGACCCGCACGCCCGCCGACGATCCCGAGGGCGAGCGCCTGGTGCTCGACTTCGGCGGCACCGGCCCGCAGGCCAAGGGCCCGATCAACCACTGCGGGGACTACTCCGACGGCGTGTTCCTCAAGAAGTGGCTGGCGCCGATCCTGCGCAACCTCGCCGACACCCCCGAGCGGATGGCCGAGCTCGACGTCAACGAGGGCGTCGTGCCGCTCATCGACATGCGCTTCCCGCCGCCGGGCACCCTGCTCACGCCGGTCTTCCCCGCGCCCACCAACGCCCGCACCTTCGTGATCCTGCGCCTGCTCGGCGTGCTCGCGGGCGTGCTGGCCAAGGCGGTCGAGGGCCGGATGCCCGCCGACCAGGAGACGATCCGCTACACCGGCGTCTACGGCGAGGACCTCGACGGACGCTCGTACCTCATGCGCGAGGTGCTGGGCGGGGGCTCGGGCGGGCGCTACTACGCGGACGGTGAGGACACCATCCACGTCGTACCGGACTCGCGGAACCTGCCGACGGAGTTCACCGAGTCGCGCTTCCCGTTCGTGGTGGAGTCGCTGTCGCTGGCCAAGGACTCCGGCGGTGCCGGACAGTTCCGTGGCGGGCTGGGCTACGAGAAGCACATCCGGATGCTCAAGGACGCGCACTTCATGTCCATCGCCGACCGCTCGATCCTCGCCTGCTGGGGCGTCAAGGGCGGCAAGGCCGGCAAGCCGTTCGAGGTCGTCATCGACCCCGGCGGCCCGAACGAGCGCGAGGTCGACGCCCTCGCCGACGCCGAGCCGGTCAAGGCCGGGGAGACCATCCGGATCCGGACCACCGGTGGAGGCGGCTGGGGCAACCCGCTCGAGCGCGACCCCGCCCTGGTCGTGCGCGACGTCGTGTGGCAGAAGGTCTCCGAGGAGGCCGCGCTCGCCGACTACGGCGTGGTGCTCACCGGCACCGTCGCCGACGACACCCTCGGGTACGACGTCGAGGCCACCAACGCCGAGCGGGTGTCGCGTCCCGTGCCGGCCGCGGACGACGCCTTCTTCGACCGCGGGCCCGGCTACGGCCGGCTCGCCGACGGCGCGGCGTACGCCGCGGTCGACACCCTCTGAGGACGGGCGCCGTGGAGGTCGCGCTCCTCGGAGGCACCGGCAAGACCGGGCGCGCCGCGGCCGTCGCGCTGGCCCGGGCGGACGTGGCGACACGTCCGCTCGGGCGCGCGGCGCTCGCCGACCTGCCGGCCGCGCTGGCCGGGGCGGACGCGCTGCACCTGGTCGCGCCGAACCTGCACCCCGACGAGCCGTCGTACGTCCGCACGGCCCTGTCCGCCGCACGTGACGCCGGGGTGGGGCGGGTGGTCTACCACTCGGTCGCCTCGCCGTACGTCCCGTCGATGCCGCACCACGTCGGCAAGGCGGTCTCGGAGGACCTGGTCCGTCGCTCCGGCCTGGACTGGACGATCCTGCAGCCCTGCGCCTACGTGCAGAACCTGCTGCCCGCCCTGCGCACCGGCGAGCTCGCCGTGCCCTACGCCGTCGACAAGCCGTTCGGCCTGGTCGACCTCGACGACGTCGGCGAGGCCACCGCGGTGGTGCTGACGACGCCGGGGCACCTCGGGGCGACGTACGAGCTCGGGGGGCCCGCGCTGGTCACCACGGCCGACGTCGCGGCCGCCGCGGGGGTGCCGGTCCGCCGGGTCGCGGCGGCGCCGGACACCCATCCGTGGCTGCGGGCGATGTTCGCCTACTACGACGACTTCGGGCTGCCCACCGGGCCCGTGCCGCTCGCCGCGCTGCTCGGCCGCACGCCCACCGACGTGGCGGAGGTGCTGGCCCGGGAGCTCGGCTGGCAGGAGTTGCCAGCGTTGAGGCCGGGCATTGGCTGATCCTCACGATGAACGACGGTGACCCGGCTCACTACGTTCGGCCCATGAGAATCCTGCTCGCCCTCGGCGGCAACGCCATGACGTCGCCCGACGGCACGGCGCGTCCCGAGGACCAGATCGCCGCCGCGACGGCCGCCATGGAGGCGGTCGCGGACCTGGTGGCGGAGGGCGTGGACGTCGTCATCACCCACGGCAACGGCCCCCAGGTCGGGAACCTGCTCGTCAAGAACGAGATCGCCGCCTCGGTCGTCCCGCCCGTGCCGCTCGACTGGTGCGGCGCCCAGACCCAGGGCACCCTCGGCGACATCCTGATGAACGCCCTCGACGGCGCCCTCGCCGCCCGCGGCCTGCGCCGCCCGACCGCCGCGCTCGTCACCCGCACCCGCGTCGACGCCGCCGACCCCGCCTTCGCCAAGCCCAGCAAGCCCGTCGGCCGCTACCTGTCCGCCGAGGACGCGCGGACCATGATCGACCACGGCGAGACCTGGGAGGACCGCGGCGAGCGGGGCTGGCGCCGGATGGTCGCCTCGCCCGAGCCGCTCGAGGTGCTCGACGCCCCGGCCGTCACGGCCCTCGTCGACGCCGGCTTCGTGGTCATCGCCAACGGTGGCGGGGGGATACCGACCGTGCGTCGTACCGACGCGACGTTGGCGGGGGTCGAGGCCGTCATCGACAAGGACCTCGGCGCCGCCCTGCTGGCCCGCACCATCAAGGTCGACCAGCTCGTCATCGCCACCGACGTGGCCCACGCGATCCTCGGCTTCGGTACGCCGGAAGCGCGCGACATCGGCGAGGTCAGCCTCGACGAGATGCGCGGGTACGCCGCCGAGGGCCACTTCGCCGGCGGCTCCATGGGCCCCAAGGTCGACGCGATCTGCCGCTTCGTGGCGGAGTCCGGCGGCACCGGCGTCATCACCGACCTCAGCAGCATCGTCGCGGCCGTCTCCGGACGCGCCGGCACGATCGTCCACCCCAACTGACAGCCCCACCGAAAGGAAGCCTGACATGCCTGCAGCCATCGAGGTCCGCAAGGTCCCGATCCACTCCGTGGCCGACGCCTCGGAGCTGGCGAAGCTCATCGACGACGGCGTCTTCGCCGCCGACCGCGTCATCGCGATCATCGGCAAGACCGAGGGCAACGGTGGGGTGAACGACTACACCCGGATCATCGCCGACCGGGCGTTCCGCGAGGTCCTGGTCGACAAGGGTGCGCCCGCCGACCAGGTCAAGCAGGTCCCGATCGTGTGGTCCGGCGGCACCGACGGCGTGATCAGCCCCCACGCGACGATCTTCGCGACGGTCGACGTACCCGAGGACGACCCGAGCCGCGAGGAGCAGCGCCTCACCGTCGGCTTCGCGATGAGCGAGCCGATCCTGCCCGAGGAGATCGGCTACACCGCGATGATCGAGAAGGTCGCCGCGGGCGTGAAGGTCGCCATGGAGCGCGCCGGGATCACCGACGTCGCGGACGTGCACTACGTGCAGACCAAGACGCCGCTGCTCACCATCCACACCATCCGCGACGCGCACAGCCGCGGCAAGGAGGTCTGGACCGAGCACACCCACGAGTCGATGGACCTCTCCAACGGCGTCACCGGCCTCGGCATCGCCGTCGCGCTCGGCGAGATCGAGATGCCCACCGACGAGGACGTCATGAAGAACCGCGACCTCTACTCCTCGGTCGCCTCCTGCTCCTCCGGCGTCGAGCTCGACCAGGCGCAGATCGTGGTCGTCGGCAACGCCACCGGCGTCGGCGGGCGCTACCGCATCGGCCACTCCGTGATGAACGACGCCCTCGACCAGGACGGCATCTGGGAGGCCATCCGCTCGGCCGGTCTCGACCTGCCGGAGCGTCCGCGCACCGCCGACCTCGACGGCCGGCTCGTCAACGTCTTCCTCAAGTGCGAGGCCTCGCAGAACGGCGAGGTCCGTGGTCGCCGCAACGCGATGCTCGACGACTCCGACGTGCACTGGCACCGCCAGATCAAGTCCTGCGTCGGCGGCGTGACCGCCGCCGTCACCGGCGACCCGGCCGTCTTCGTGTCGGTGTCCGCCGCGCACCAGGGGCCCGAGGGTGGTGGCCCGGTGGCCGCCATCGTCGACCTGGGCTGATCCGACCGGGATCGCTGAGGACCACCGGGGACAGACCGGGGACAGGAGGGCCCGGCCGCACGACCTGCGGCCGGGCCCTCCGGCATGTCTCGGGATGTGGCCGCGTCAGGGTGCTGCCGGCGAGAAGATCCCGATCTGCTGGCCGGCCGGGTCGCGCAGGTACGCGAACGCCGGCACTCCCGGCCCCACGTCCAGGTGCTTGCTCAGCACCGTGCCGCCCAGCTCCTCGGCGGCCGCGCAGGTCGCCTCGACGTCGGCGACCGTGACGCAGAAGACCGCATGGCCGGGAAGCGCGCCGCCCGTGCCGAACAGGCCGCCGATCGGCGCCCCGCCGCCCGGCGCCGAGACCAGGCGGTAGTCCAGGCCGCCCGCCTGGGAGGCCTCGTCGACCGCGAACGTCCAGGCGAACAGGCCGCCGTAGAACCTCTCGGCCGCGCCGAGGTCGTCGGTCGCGACCTCGAACCAGGGCACGGTGCCGGGGGCGGGGGGAGCGGGTGGGGTGGTGGTCATCGGGTCCTCCTGGGTGCTGGCCGCTGGCCGCTGGCCGCGGTGGATGGGTCCCGACCAGCGTCGCAGCGGTTGGCGACAGCCCTATGTCGGAGTTTCCGCGACGGTGCCGAACGAGCTCTCCGGCGTCCGCACCTCGTGCCCCTCGAGCTCCGGCTCGATCACCCGGTGCGGTCCCCGCGGTACGTCGGCCGTGCGCTCCGCCCACATGATCCGGTCCATCCGGAAGATCCGGTCGTCCTCCCGCAGGCGGCACCACGCGGTGAGGTACGCACCCCCCGGTGCCATCACGACATGCTGCGGCTCGACGAGCCGCTCGCTCTCCACGCCGGCCACGTCGACGTACCCGATCCGGAGGACGTGGCCGTGGTGCACCGCCCGCCAGATCGTCTCGGCGACCTCGGCGTCCGGGTCCGGCACCGTCGGGACGATGAGCCGCACCTTCGCCGCCGCGGCCTGCGCCTCCGCCAGCGCCCGCGCGGGCATCGCGGCGACGATCTTCTGCAACGCGCTGCGGGCCTCGCGCGCGAACACCGCGTCGGCGGTGCCGCGGCTCAGCGCGACCGCGACGGCCGTCGCCTCCCGCGCGGTGAAGTTGAGCGGCGGCAGCGTCATCGCCGGGTCCAGGCTGTAGCCACCCGTGCGTCCCTGCCGGGTCGCCAGGGGCACGCCGGCCTGCCCGAGCGCGCTCAGGTCCCGCTCGATCGTGCGCACACTCACCTCGAAGCGCGCCGCCAGCCGGCTCGCGGTGAGGCCGCGGGGGCCGGCCGCGCGCAGCTCCTCGACGAGGGCGTAGAGGCGGTCGGTCCGGTTCATGTGCCGCACGCTAGGCGGCCCCGGGGACATCTACCCGGGTGCTGTTGCCTCTGCCCGGGAGTCGTGACGCCGCTTTCGCGGCACGAACACGGTGTTACATGTGCGCTCAGCCCGCGCCGAGACCCGGCGCACCCCGCGCGGAGCTCCCGGACGCCGGTCGTGGCGTCGCGCGGGCGGGTCCCGGGCGCGTACGCCGGAATCCGCCGGGGACATCTACCCGGGTGCTGTTGCCTCTACCCGGGAGTCCTGACGCCGCTTTTGCGGCACGAACACGGAGTTACAAGCGCGCTCAGGCGCTGGCGTCGAGCCAAGCCCGCACCGACGCGTTGTGCTGCCCGAGCGTCGGGGGCGCGACGTTCTGGGCCCGCCCACCGGCGTACGCGTTGTCGTCGAAGCGCAGCGCGGGGCCGGGCAGGCGGACTGCGCCGAGGGTGGCGTGCTCGACCTCGACGAGCAGGCCCTGGGAGCGGGTCTGCTCCCAGTCGTACACCTCGTCCAGGGTGCGCACCTTGCCGGCCGGTACGCCGGCCCGGTCCAGGCGCTCGAGCGCCTCCTGCGCCGACATCGGCGCGAGCAGGGCGTTGACGAGGTCGATCACCTCGGCGCGGTGCGCGACCCGGTCGGGGTTGGTGGCCATGCCCTCGCGGTCGGGGTCGAGTCCGAATTCGCCGCAGAACGCCTGCCACAGCTTCTCGGAGCCGCACGCGATCTGCACCGGTCCGTCGGAGGTGTGGAACATGCCGTAGGGCGCGATCGAGGGGTGGTGGCCGCCGGCGACCCCCGGGACCTCGCCGGCGACCGTCCACTTGGTGCCCTGGAAGGCGTGCACGCCGACCATCCCCGCCAGCAGGGAGGTGTGCACGACCCGGCCGCGGCCGGTGCGCTCGCGCTCGAAGAGGGCCGCCACGACGCCGTATGCACCGTTCATGCCGGCCAGCAGGTCGGCGATCGGGACGCCGACCTTGGTCGGCTCGCTGAGCCCGGTCAGCGACATCAGGCCGCCCTCGCCCTGCGCGATCTGGTCGAAGCCGGAGCGCTGAGCCTCCGGGCCGTCGTGGCCGAAGCCGGTGATCTGCAGGACCACCAGGCGCGGGTTCAGCTCGTGGAGGCGCTCGACCGGGAAGCCGAGGCGGTCGAGCACGCCGACCCGGAAGTTCTCCATCAGCACGTCGGCACGCTCGACGAGGCGGGCGAGCACGTCCTGGTCGGCGGGGTCCTTGAGGTCGAGGGTGATCGACTCCTTGTTGCGGTTGGCGGAGAGGAAGTACGTCGACTCGCGGTCGCCCTGCTCGGGCTCCACGAACGGCGGGCCCCAGGTGCGGGTGTCGTCGCCGCTCGGGCTCTCCACCTTGATCACCCGCGCGCCGAGGTCGCCGAGCATCATCGCGGCGTGCGGGCCGGCGAGCGCACGGGTCAGGTCGAGTACGAGGACGTCGTCGAGCGGGGCAACCATGCCGGTGACGCTATTGACGGTTCGGCGCCCGGGCCATGGCAGCAATTGCCAACGCGGACGCCGCCGGCTTGGTCGTAGCGTCCGCCGCATGAACGCGCCCCGCCCCACCGCCCACGAGCTCATCGCCCTGCTGACCGACCCCGGCTCCTGGACCTCCTGGGACCGCGCGCCGGAGCACGGCGAGGTGGGGGAGGAGTACGCCGCCGAGCTCGCCGCCGCGGCGCAGCGCTCCGGCGTCGACGAGGCCGTCGTCACCGGCACGGGACGCGTGGAGGGGCGACAGGTGGCGCTGGTGGTCTCGGAGTTCCGGTTCCTCGCGGGCTCGATCGGCTGCGCCACCGCCGACCGGATCATGACCGCGATCGAGCGGGCCACCGCCGAGGGGCTGCCGCTGGTCGGCCTGCCCGCCTCGGGCGGGACCCGGATGCAGGAGGGCACCCCCGCGTTCGTCCGGATGGCCGGCATCGCCGCCGCTGTCGCCGCCCACCGCGCCGCCGGACTGCCGTACGTCACCTACCTGCGCCATCCCACCACCGGCGGCGTGATGGCCTCCTGGGCATCGCTCGGCCAGGTCGTGCTCGCCGAGCCCGGTGCGCTGGTCGGGTTCCTCGGGCCGAAGGTCTACCGCGCCCTCGAGGGTGCCGACTTCCCGGCCGACGTGCAGACGTCGGAGAACCTCCACCGGCACGGGATCGTCGACGCCGTCGTCGCGCCCGCCGGGCTGCGCGCCGTGGTCGGCCGCTTGCTGGGCGTGCTGGGCTCGACCGCCGACCCGGTCGCGGCGGCGGGGGAGTCGCCGGTCGTCGTGCCGGACGCGTGGGAGGCGGTCACCCGCTCCCGTCGTACCGACCGGCCGGGGGTGCGCGACCTGCTCCGGTACGCCGCGGGCGAGGTCGTCGCCCTACACGGCTCCGGCCTGGGGGAGACCGCGCCCGGCGTGGTCCTCGCGCTCACCACCTTCGGCGGCGCGCCCTGCGTTGTCGTCGGCCAGGACCGCTCGTTCGCCGGGGCGTCAGGCCCCGAGGCGCTGCGGGTCGCCGCCCGTGGGGCCCGGCTCGCCGCCGAGCTGCGCCTGCCGCTCGTGACCGTCGTCGACACCCGCGGCGCCGCCCTCAGCGTCGCCGCGGAGGAGGGCGCCCTTGCCGGCCACATCGCCCGCTCGCTCGCGGACCTGGTCACACTGCCCACGCCGACCGTGTGCCTGCTGCTCGGCGAGGGCACCGGTGGCGGCGCGCTCGCCCTGCTGCCCGCCGACCGCGTGATCGCCACCCAGCACGCCTGGCTCTCCCCGCTGCCACCCGAGGGCGCCAGCGTGATCCGCCACGGCGACACGGCCCACGCCGCCGCCATGGCCCGCGCACAGCAGGTCGGTGCCGGAGCGCTGCGCGACGCCGGCATCGTGGACCGGATCGTCCCGGACGGCCCCGACGCCACGACGTCCTGCCGCCGGGTCGGGGCGGTGCTCGCCGAGGAGCTCGCCGCGCTCGGCCCGGTGGACCTCGCGGCCCGCGCCGGCCGGTTCCGGGGCAGGACGCTCCTCGCGACCGGGTGATCCGGGCGCGCCGTCAGCTCGGCGTGTCCACGTCCCCACGCCAGGCGCCGGTCTCCGAGCCGCGCGCCTCGATGAACTCCTTGAACCGGTCGAGGTCGCCCTTGACGCGGTGGTCGTCGATGTTGATGGCGGAGCCGATCTTCTCGACGAGGTCGGAGGGCTCCCAGTCGATCTGCACCATGACGCGTGTCTTGGCGTCGTCGAGGCGGTGAAAGGTGATCACGCCGGCGTGCTTGGAGTCGCCGCCGGTGCTGGTCCACGCGACCCGCTCGTCGGGGTGCTGCTCGGTGATCTCGGCGTCGAACTCGCGCTCCACGCCGGCGATGCTGGTGACCCAGTGCAGGCGCTTGTCGTCGAGCTGGGTGATCGACTCGACCCCGGACATGAACGCGGGGAAGGTCTCGAACTGGGTCCACTGGTCGTACGCCGTGCGGACGGGTACGTCGACGTCGATGGACTCCTGGATCTGCGTCATCACGTGCCTCTCGTCGGTCCCTCCGCACCCCCTCGGGAGCGGGTGTGCGGTCAGGACGTGAGCACGGGTGGTACCCCGGTCGCCGAACGAGAGACCCCCTTGACTCGGTTCAGTGCGCATGTGTTCACTGAAGCGTATGACCGACACCGTCGAGCGTTCGGGCCTGACGTGGGAGAGGGTCCGCAAGGCGGCGGACCAGCTGACCACGCCGCTGCTCCCCGACGACTACCTGACGCTGCTGAACCCGCTGTGGAGCTCGCGTGAGCTGCGCGGCCGTGTGGAGCGGGTCATCCCGGAGACGGAGGACGCCGCGACGCTGGTGATCCGGCCCGGCTGGGGCTGGCGCTACCTCCACCGACCGGGGCAGTTCGTGGGGATCGGCGTGCAGGTCGGCGGCAAGTACCACTGGCGCTCGTACTCCGTCAGCTCGCCTCCCGTCCGGGACGGCCGGACGCTGGCGATCACGGTGCGGGCCATGCCGGAGGGCTTCCTCTCCGAGCACCTCGTCAACGGGCTGGAGCCGGGCACGATCGTCCGGCTGGCGACGCCGAGCGGGGACTTCGTGCTGCCGGACCCGCCGCCGGCGAAGTCGCTCTTCCTGGTCGGCGGCAGCGGGATCACCCCGGTCATGTCCATGCTGCGCACCCTCGACCGGCGCGGCACGATGGCCGACGTCGTCCTGCACTACTCCTCGACCACGCCCGAGCGGATGATCTTCCGCGACGAGCTGCTGGCCCTGCACGACAAGCACCCCAGCCTGACCGTCATCGAGCGGCACACCGACAGCGAGGGGATCTTCGCGCTGCGCGAGCTGGACGCCGCGATCCCGGACTGGCGCGAGCGCGAGACCTGGGCGTGCGGGCCGGCGCCGATGCTGGACGCGGCCGAGGAGCACTGGCGCGACGCCGACCTCGAGGACCTGCTGCACCTGGAGCGGTTCTCGCTCCAGGTCGCCGGGGACGGCGGCGAGGGCGGCGAGATCACCTTCCAGAACTCCGGCAAGCGCGCCGAGGTCGACGGCGCCACCACCGTGCTCGACGCGGGGGAGCAGGCCGGGGTCGGCATGCCGTACGGCTGCCGGGTGGGCATCTGCCACACCTGCACCGTCACCAAGATCTCCGGCACGGTGCGCGACCTGCGCAACGGCCACGACTTCGACCAACCCAACGAGCAGGTGCAGACGTGCGTGACCGTCCCGGTCGGCGCCTGCGTGCTCGACATCTGACCGACCCGACCCCAGACGACAACCAGGAGCTCCCATGGCCATCGCCGACGTCGCCCAGTACGCCCATCTGACCGCCGAGGAGGTGGAGCAGATCGGGCGTGAGCTCGACGCGATCCGCGCGGAGATCGAGGAGTCGCGCGGCGCCGCCGACGCGGCGTACATCAACCGCGTCATCACCACCCAGCGCTGGATGGCGGCCGCCGCCCGGATCGGGATGATCGCGAGCGCCCCCCTGCCCGCCAAGGTACGACGACCGGTCGTCGCCGCCAGCGCGATCAGCCTGGGCCTGGCCAAGATCCTCGAGAACATGGAGATCGGCCACAACGTCATGCACGGCCAGTGGGACTGGATGAACGACCCCGAGATCCACTCCTCCACGTGGGAGTGGGACACCGGGCAGCCGGCCGAGCAGTGGAAGCACAGCCACAACTACATCCATCACCAGTTCACCAACGTCCTCGGCTACGACAACGACATCGGCTACGGCGTGCTGCGGATGGCGCGCGAGCAGAAGTGGCACCCGGTCAACCTGGGCCAGCCGGTCTACAACGCGCTGCTCGCGGGGCTCTTCCAGTGGGGCGTCGCCCTGCACGACCTGGACCTGGAGGCGATCCGCAAGGGCCAGAAGGACCCCAAGGAGATGAAGCGGCAGCTGCGCCAGATCCTGCGGAAGGGACGCCACCAGATCGTCAAGGACTACGTCCTCTACCCGGCGCTGACCGGCAAGCGCTGGAAGGAGACGCTCAAGGCCAACGCCAGCGCCAACCTGATGCGCAACCTGTGGGCCTACCTGATCATCTTCTGCGGTCACTTCCCCGACGGGGCGCTGCACTTCACCGAGGACGAGCTGGACGACGAGACGCGCGCGGAGTGGTACCTGCGCCAGATCCTGGGCACCGCCAACTTCGAGGGCGGCAAGCTGCTGCACGTCATGAGCGGCAACCTCGGCTACCAGATCGAGCACCACCTCTACCCCGACCTCCCCAGCAACCGGTACGCCGAGATCGCGCCCCGCGTGCGGGCCCTCTGCGACAAGTACGACATCCCCTACACGACCGGTCCGCTGCACCAGCAGTACGGTCAGGTGCTGCGCGTCATCATGAAGCTGTCGCTGCCGAACCGGTTCACCACCGACGACAAGCCGCCCACCGGGGAGAACGTCACCGTCGAGCACGGCCGCCGGCAGCAGGAGGCGCGCCAGCAGCGCCGCCGTGAGCTGGGCGGGTGGTCCCGCTCGGACCAGGCCAGCGCGTGAGCGTGCAGGCCCCCGACCGGCGTACCGTCGTGCGGTGCGCGCTGGCCCGGGTCTGCGGGCACTGCCTGCAGAGCCTGGGCCGGCCGATCGTCTTCCTCGGCACCCTCGAGGAGGATGCCCGCAACGAGTTCCACCTGCCGCCGCTGCACGCGTCCTGCGCCCGCGAGCTCGTCGAGCGCGACGGGGACCCGGGGGCGCTGGTGCGCACCGGTGGCTTCGAGTTCGTGCGCCCCGGCGGCGACGATCCCGACCCGGAGCCGCGCTTCGTGCCGAACTCCCGACTGTGACGGTCGCCGCACGGCCTGGGTGAACCACCGGTCGGGGGGTACACCTGTCCTCGGAGGAGACCGACGGAGAGGGAGTGCACGTGGTGGAGACCTGGCCTGGAGCGGCGTACCCGCTGGGCGCGACGTTCGATGGCAGCGGGACCAACTTCGCACTGTTCAGCGAGGTCGCCGAGCGGGTGGAGCTGTGCCTGGTCGACGTCGGCGAGGACGGGAGCCGGAAGGAGACCCGGGTCGAGCTGACGGAGGTCGACGGCTACGTCTGGCACGCGTACCTGCCGGGCGTGCAGCCCGGCCAGCGCTACGGCTACCGCGTGCACGGCCCGTGGGACCCGGCGCAGGGCCTGCGCTGCAACCCCTCGAAGCTGCTGCTGGATCCCTACGCCAAGGCGACCGTCGGGGAGATCGACTGGGACCAGAGCCTGTTCGGCTACGACTTCGGCGACCCCGACTCGCGCAACGACGACGACTCGCTGGACCGGATGATGCTCGGCGTCGTCACCAACCCGTACTTCGACTGGGAGGGCGACCGCCACCCCCGCACGCCGTACGCCGACACGGTGATCTACGAGGCCCACGTCAAGGGCCTGACGGCGACCCACCCCGACGTCCCGGAGAACCTCCGCGGCACGTACGCCGGACTCGCGCACCGCTCCGTCGTGGAGCACCTCAAGGGCCTCGGCGTCACGGCGGTCGAGCTGATGCCGGTACACCAGTTCGTCCACGACGACGTGCTGCTGCAGCGCGGGCTGCTCAACTACTGGGGCTACAACACGCTGGGCTTCTTCGCGCCGCACGAGGGCTACGCCGCGGGCAGCACCCCCGGCGGGCAGGTGCAGGAGTTCAAGGCGATGGTCAAGGAGCTGCACGACGCGGGGATCGAGGTGATCCTCGACGTGGTCTACAACCACACCGCGGAGGGCAACCACCTGGGCCCGACGCTGAGCTTCAAGGGCATCGACAACCCGGCCTACTACCGCCTCGTGGACGACGACCATCAGTACTACATGGACTACACCGGCACCGGGAACTCCCTCAACGCCGGCAACCCGCACTCGCTGCAGCTGATCATGGACTCGCTGCGCTACTGGGTGACCGAGATGCACGTCGACGGGTTCCGCTTCGACCTGGCCTCCGCGCTGGCCCGCGAGTTCTACGACGTCGACCGGCTGGCGACCTTCTTCGAGCTCGTGCAGCAGGACCCGGTCGTCAGCCAGGTCAAGCTGATCGCGGAGCCGTGGGACGTCGGCCCGGGCGGCTACCAGGTCGGCGGCTTCCCGCCGCAGTGGACGGAGTGGAACGGCGCGTACCGCGACACGGTGCGCGACTTCTGGCGCGGCGACCACAACCTGGGCGCCCTCGCGAGCCGGCTCGCCGGCTCGGCCGACCTCTACGAGCACACCGGTCGGCGTCCGGTGGCGAGCATCAACTTCGTCACCGCGCACGACGGCTTCACCCTGCGCGACCTGGTGTCGTACGAGGCGAAGCACAACGAGGCCAACGGCGAGGACGGCCGCGACGGCGCCGACGACAACCGGTCCTGGAACCACGGCGTCGAGGGGCCCTCGGACGACCCGGGCGTCAACGAGGCGCGGGCCCGCGACCAGCGCAACCTGCTCGCCACGCTGCTGCTCAGCCAGGGCGTGCCGATGCTCCTGCACGGCGACGAGCTGGGCCGCACCCAGGACGGCAACAACAACACCTACGCCCAGGACTCCGCGATCAGCTGGGTCGACTGGGACCACGTCGACCGGCCCCTCAGCGAGTTCGTCAGCGAGCTCACCCGCCTGCGCCGCGAGCACCCGTCGCTGCGCCGCCAGCGGTTCTTCACCGGGACGACCGTGCGCACCGGCGAGGGGGAGCGCCTCAACGACATCGTGTGGCTGCACCCCGAGGGCCGGCCGATGGAGGACGGCGACTGGGACAACCTGCGCACGCTGGGCATGTACCTCAACGGGGACGGGATCGCCGGCCGCGACCGCCAGGGCCAGCCGATCCGCGACGACCACTTCCTCATCCTGTTCAACGGCGACGGTGACCAGGACGTGACCCTGCCCGACGAGGAGTACGCACCGGCGTGGCAGGTCGTGCTCGACACCAGCGGCAGCTGCGACCCCGAGCAGAGGGTGGCCGCGGGCGGTGCGTTCGCACTGCCGCACCGCAGCGTCGTCGTCCTCCAGCAGTGGTACGAGCCCGAGCCGGAGGCGGACGTCAGCCCGGCGGCGTCGGTCGCCTCGATGGCGGGCGACTCGTTGGCGGGCGAGCAGTGAGCCGGGTGCCGAGCAGCACCTACCGCGTCCAGGTCCGGGAGTCCTTCGACCTCGACGCGACCCGGGAGCTGCTGGCCTACCTCGACGACCTGGGCGTCGGCTGGGTCTACCTCTCGCCGGTCCTGGAGGCGCACCCCGGCAGCGACCACGGGTACGACGTGGTCGACCCCACGCGCGTCGACCCGGCCCGCGGCGGTCACGACGCCCTGGCCCGGCTCTCCGCGGAGGCGCACCGCCGGGGGATGGGCGTGCTCGTCGACGTGGTCCCCAACCACGTCGGGGTGGAGAGTCCCGCCACGAACGGCTGGTGGTGGGACCTGCTGCGCTCCGGCCGCGAGTCCCGCTTCGCTCGGTTCTTCGACGTCGACTGGGCGGCGGGCGGCGGGAAGGTGCTGCTGCCCGTCGTGGGGGACGACGACCTGCCCGAGGGGGGCGGGCCGATCGGCCACCTGAGCCTGGTCGACGGGATGCTCGGCTACCACGACCACCGCTTCCCGGTCGCTCCCGGCACCGGCGACGGCGACCCGCAGGAGGTCCACGAGCGCCAGCACTACCGCCTGGTCTCCTGGCGCGCCGCCGACGACGAGCTGAACTACCGCCGCTTCTTCGCGGTCAACACCCTCGCCGGCGTGCGGGTCGAGGACCGTGACGTCTTCGAGGCGGCCCACGTCGAGGTCGCGCGCTGGTTCCGCGACCGGCTGGTCGACGGCCTGCGGGTGGACCACCCGGACGGGCTGCGCCACCCGGCGGCGTACCTCGACGACCTCGCCGACCTCACCGGCGGTGCCTGGGTGCTGGTCGAGAAGATCCTGGAGCCCGGCGAGGACCTGCCGGCGCGCTGGGCGACGGCCGGCACCACCGGCTACGAGGTCCTCGCCACGATCGACCGGGTGCTCGTCGACCCGGCCGGCGAGCCCCCGCTCGGCGCCCTCGACGACCGGCTGCGCGGCGGGGTGCCGCCGTGGCCGGAGCTCGTGCGCGTCAACAAGCGGCACGTCGCCGACACCATCCTCCATGCGGAGGTACGCCGCATCGCCCGGGAGATCGCCGTCGAGCTGGAGGTCGTTCCCGACCCGGCCTGGCGCGCGCCGGTCGAGGAGGTGCTGGTCGAGCTGCTCGCGGCGTTCCCGGTCTACCGCAGCTACCTGCCCGAGGGCCGTCAGCACCTGCACCAGGCCGCCGACACGGTGCGCACCGAGCGCCCCGACCTCGCCGACGCCCTCGACCGGGTGCTGCCCCTGCTGGACGACCCGGTGCGCGCTCCGGCGCTGCGCTTCCAGCAGACCAGCGGGATGATCATGGCCAAGGGCGTCGAGGACCGCGCGTTCTACCGCTGGTCCCGGCTGACCTCGCTCAACGAGGTCGGTGCCGACCCGGCGGAGTTCTCCCTCACCACCGACGCCTTCCACGACGCGATGGCGCGGCGGCAGGCCACCGCCCCGGAGGCGATGACCACGCTGAGCACCCACGACACCAAGCGCGGGGAGGACGTGCGCGCCCGGATCAGCGTGCTCGCCGAGGACCCGGCCTGGTGGGCCGACACCCTCGACGCCCTGCTGGACGCGGCGCCCGCGCCCGACCCGGGTTTCGCGAACCTGCTCTGGCAGGCCGCTCTGGGCGCGTGGCCGATCAGTCGCGAGCGCCTGCACGGGTACGCCGAGAAGGCGATGCGCGAGGCCGGCGACCGCACCACGTGGACGGCTCCCGACGCGTCGTACGAGAAGGCGGTGCACGCCCTCGTCGACGCGGCGTACGACGACCCGGCGGCCGTCGCGCTGCTGGACGAGGCCGCGGTCCGGCTGGCCGGGCCGGGCTGGAGCAACGCGCTGGCGGCCAAGCTGCTCAGCCTCACGGTGCCCGGGGTGCCGGACGTCTACCAGGGCAGCGAGCTGTGGGGGCAGAGCCTGGTCGACCCCGACAACCGCCGGCCGGTGGACTTCGCCCTGCGCCGCCGGCTGCTGGCCGAGGCCGGACCGGTGCGCCCGGACGGCCCGGCGGACGACGGCCGCGCCAAGCTGCACGTGGTGCGCACCGCGCTGCGCCTGCGGCGTGACCGGCCCGATCTCTTCGACCGCTACGAGCCGCTGCGTGCCACGGGTGCGGCCGCCGGGCACATGCTGGCCTTCGACCGCGGCGGTGCGGTCACCGTGGTGACCCGCCTGCCGCTCGGCCTCGAGCGGGCCGGCGGCTGGCGCGACACCCGGCTGGAGCTGCCCCCGGGGCAGTGGCGCGACCTGCTCACCGACCGGCCGGCCTCGCCCGAGGCCGGCACCCTGCTCGGCGACCTGCCGGTCGCGCTCCTGGTCCGGGAGGACGGATGACCTTCGACGTGTGGGCGCCGCGCGCCCGGCGGGTCCGGCTCGTGCTCGACGACGAGGTGCGTGCGATGCGCCCCGGCGACGGCGGGTGGTGGACCGCCGACGTCGGCGCCGTCCCCGACGGGACCCGCTACGGCTACCTGCTCGACGACGACGAGCAGCCCCTGCCCGACCCGCGCTCGCGCCGCCAGCCCGACGGCGTGCACGCACTGTCGGCGACCTTCGACCCGGCCGCCCACGCCTGGGGCGACGGCGCCTGGACCGGCCGCCAGCTCGGTGGGGCCACCATCTACGAGCTCCACGTCGGCACGTTCACCCCCGAGGGCACCCTCGACGCCGTCGCGTCCCGGCTCGAGCACCTCCAGGCACTCGGCGTCGGGTTCGTGGAGCTGATGCCGGTCAACGCCTTCAACGGCGTGCACAACTGGGGCTACGACGGCGTCCTCTGGTCCGCGGTCCACGAGCCCTACGGCGGCCCGGCGGCGTACCAGCGGCTGGTCGACGCCTGCCACCAGGCCGGCATCGGCGTGATCCAGGACGTCGTCTACAACCACCTCGGGCCGTCGGGCAACTACCTGCCGCGCTTCGGGCCGTTCCTCAAGGACGGCCGCAACACCTGGGGCGACCTGGTCAACCTCGACGGGGAGGGGGCGGCGGAGGTGCGCCGCTACGTCCTCGACAGCGCGCTGATGTGGTTCCGCGACTTCCACGTCGACGGGCTGCGCCTCGACGCCGTGCACGCCCTGGCGGACGACTCCGACGTGCACCTGCTGGAGGAGCTGGCCGTCGAGGTCGCGTCCCTGTCGGCCCACCAGAACCGGCCGCTGACGCTGATCGCCGAGTCGGACCTCAACGACACCCGGCTGGTCACCCCGCGCGAGGGCGGCGGCTACGGCCTGGACGCCCAGTGGAGCGACGACTTCCACCACGCGGTCCACGTCGCGCTGACCGGCGAGACCACCGGCTACTACGAGGACTTCGCGCCGCTGGGCGCCCTGGCCAAGGTGCTCGACCGCGGGTTCTTCCACGACGGGACCTACTCCAGCTTCCGCGAGCGTGACCACGGCCGGCCGGTCGACACCGCGCACCTGCCGGCCTGGCGGCTGGTGGTGTGCGCGCAGAACCACGACCAGATCGGCAACCGGGCCCGGGGGGACCGCACCGCCGAGCACCTCGACGACGGGCGTCTGCTCCTCGGGGCGCTGCTCACCCTCGCCTCGCCGTTCACGCCGATGCTCTTCCAGGGCGAGGAGTGGGCGGCGAGCACGCCGTTCGCGTTCTTCACCTCCCACCCGGAGCCGGAGCTGGCGAAGGCGACCGCGGAGGGCCGGCTCGCGGAGTTCGAGCGGATGGGCTGGGACCCCGACGAGGTGCTCGACCCGCAGGACCCCGTCACCTTCGAGCGCAGCCGCCTCGACTGGTCGGAGCTCGACGGCGGGCGGCACGCGCACGTCCTGGCCGGCTACCGCCGGCTCGCCGCCCTGCGCCGCGCGCACCCCGAGCTGACCGATCCCTCCTTCGGGCGCACCATCGTGGACGAGGAGACCCGCCGGCTGAGGCTGGAGCGCGGCGCCCTCACCGTGCACGTCAACCTCGGTGAGGCCGACTGGGTCCTCGACGACGGGGAGGTGCTGTTCAGCACGACCGGCACGGTGTCGGCGGACGCGCTCGTGGTCCCTCCCGGGAACGGCGTGCTGGTCCGCCGGTCCTAGGCCCGCTGCCAGCCCGCCGCGGTCCGCTCGACGAGCCCGCGCTCCTCGAAGGCCTGCAGCCAGCCGGCCATCGGCCAGGTGCCCCAGCGCTCGGCGAAGAGCGCCCCGTTGCGCAGGATCGCGTCCAGGTGCTGCACCGGCGGCTCCTGCGTGGGGTGGTGCTGGTGGTAGGCCCGGGCGGTCCCGGTCCAGCCGAGCCCGATGCCCTGGGCCAGCGCCTGGCGGGCGAAGTCGGTGTCCTCGCCGCCGTAGCCGGTGTAGTCCTCGCAGAAGCCGCCCACCAGGTCCCACGCGGTGGCGTCGACCGCGAACGACAGCGACCAGAACAGGTCCGGGTCGGCGCCGGGCAGCACCTGTCCCGGCGCGGGCGCGGGCCGGGCCCGGTGCGGGGCGTCGAGGAGTTCCGGCGCGCGCAGCTGCTCCTCGGTCAGGCCGGGCGGGAGGTAGGTCACCGGCCCGGACCAGATCGTGCCCGGCTGCCGGGCGACCACGTCGGCGTAGCCCGCGACCAGGTCGGTGCCGGCCAGGCAGTCCACGTCGAGGAACACCACGGTGTCGGCGCCCTGCTCCAGCGCTGCCCGGGCGCCGGTGTTGCGGGCCGCCGCGAGCGGCAGGGCCGCGGGATCGGCGTCCAGGTCGACGACGTGCAGCCCGGCCCGGCGCCCCCACGCCGCCAGCGCCGGGTCGGCCATCGCGACCAGGACCTGGCCGGCCCGCTGGGAGCCCGAGGCCAGCGAGCGGACCTGGCGGGCCAGGTGGTCGTGGCGGCCGTGGGCGATCGTCACGACGACGGTACGGCGGGTCACGCCGCCACACCCGAGACCACGTCGGCGAAGCGCTCGGCGGCCCGCCCGTCGTACCAACCCCTCCAGGCGCGTCCGTCGAGCGAGGCCGCCCGCTCCAGCAGCGCGGGCCAGCCCCGGTCGGGCAGGCGCGGCAGCACGATCGCCGGCCAGGCGGGGTCCTGAAGCTGCGCCGCGGTCGTCTCCTGCTCCGCGAAGGGCCGCACCGCGGGGACCACGACGGCCGGACGCCGGTGCGCGGCCGTGTCGGCCAGCGCACCCTCCCCGGCGTGCGTCACCACCACGTCCGCCGCGCGCAGGAGCGCCCCGACGTCCTCGACCCAGCCGCCCTCGCCGCCGAGCACGGTCCACTCCCATCCCGGCGCCAGGGCGGCCAGCTCGGCGGCCGTGCGCCGGGTGACCGGCCCGCCACGACCCTGCAGCACGACGACCCGGGGCGGACCGTCCGGACGTGGGCCGTCGCCGGGTGGGAAGCGGGAGAGCCCACCGAGGCTCACCACCCGTCGGACGACCTCGTCGGGCACGCCCGGCAGCAGGGCGCGGGCAGGCAGCGGGGAGAAGGTCACCAGCGCGGTGGAGAGGCCGAAGCCCAGCAGGTGCGCGGGATCGGTACGCCGACCGGGGAGCACCACGCTCACCACCGGCACCCCGTGCAGGCGCACCAGCGTGGCGACCTCCACGGACACGTCCGCCACCACCAGCCGCGGCGCGGCCTCGTCGAGCCACCGGGCGAGCGCGGCCGAGCGGGCCCGGAGCCCGGCGTCGCCGAGCGGGACCCAGTGCAGCCGCCCGCCGGCCGTCACGTCGACCGGGTCCGGGCCGCCGTCGTCGCGCGGCAGCTCCAGCCACCTGCCAGGCCAGGCGGCCGGGCGGGGGAGCGAGGAGAGTCCGGTCACCGGCTCGTCGATGCGCTCGGCGAGGGCGAGTGCCCGGTGGAGGTGGCCCTGGCCGTGGTGGTGGACGTAGTAGCCGATCACGCGGCGTCCGCCACGCCCGTGATCCGGTGGTAGACGCGCTCTTAGTCGTCGACCATCCGTCGCAGCGAGAAGTGCTCGACGGCGCGGCGGCGTACCTGCTCGCGGTCCAGGCGCCGGGCGGTGACGATCGCGTGCGCGAGCGCCTCCACGTCGTCGGGCGGCGCGAGCGCCCCGGTCCCGGGGTCCAGGATCTCCTCCATGGCGCCGCGGTCGTAGGCCGCGACCGGCGTCCCGCACGCCATCGCCTCGACGGCCACCAGGCCGAACGGCTCGTCCCACTGCGGGGTGACGACCGCGACCGAGGCGGCACCGAGCACCCGCCGCAGCTCGGTGCGGTCCAGGTGCCCGAGGTAGCGCGCGCGGGCCGGGTCGAGACGGGGCAGGATCTCGCGGTGGAAGTACGCCCGGTCGTGCACCGGACCGGCGAGCAGGAGCGGCACCCGGGCGCGGGCCGCGGCGTCCAGGGCGGCGTGCGGCGCCTTCTCCGGCACCAGCCGCCCGGACCAGACCGCCGGGCCGCCACCCGGGCCGGGTGTCCACAGCGCCGGGTCGATCCCGTTGTGGACCACCTCGGCGTCCAGGGCGTGGCTCCAGACGCGTGCGGTGCAGCGGCTCACGGCGACGAACACGCTCGCGGGGGCGGCGAAGCGCACCGCCGACTCCAGCCACGGCACCGGCGGGGTGTGCAGGGTCGTCACGACCGGTACGTCGATCGCCTCGCTCAGCGCGACCGGGAGGTGGTGGAGGCTGTTGTTGTGGACCAGGTCGAACGGTCCGACCGTGCCACGGGCGATGCCGAGCATCAGCCCCAGGTAGGCGTGGTGCTCGACCATCGCCTGCTCCGGAGAGGCCCCCACGTCCGCGCGCGCGCCCGGGCTCGCGTCGTAGCGCGGGACCGGCAGCTCGACCGCCCCCAGCGCGGGATCCGAGCCGGGCGCCGCGAACAGGCTGACCTCGTGCCCGCGCCGGCGCAGCTCCAGGGCGAGCGCATGCGTGTGCGCCTCCAGCCCGCCCATGAACGGCTCGCGCACCGGGAAGTGCGCGGACGCGACCAGGCAGATGCGCAGCCGGCGGCTCATCGCAGCGACCGGTACAGCTCACGGTGCGCGTCGGCGACGGTGCGGCGCTGGTCGCGGCGCTCGGCCACCGTCAGCGGTACGACGGGTCCGGCCTCGTAGGCGTCCAGCACCGCGCGGGCCAGGCTCGCCTCGTCGAAGTGCTCCTCGTCGAGCTCGAAGGAGTGCACCGGGCCCTGCTCGGCGTAGTAGCCGCACGTCGGCGCCACGACCGCGGTCCCCAGGTCCCGGCAGGCCTCGAGCCAGCCCGAGTGCGTGCCGAAGCGGTACGGCAGCACGGAGACGTCCAGGCTCGCCAGGTAGGCCCACAGCTCGGGGTCGCTGAGGAAGTCGTGCACGTGCAGCTCGATGTCCCCGCGCCGCTCGGCGACCCGCAGGGCGGCGGCCAGCGGTGCGTCGTACCGCTCGCCGGTGGGGTCGAGGACGTCGCGGTGCCCGTTGACCTGCAGCACCGCACCCGGCAGCGTACGGACGGTGCTGACCAGGGCCGGCAGCAGCGCGAGCGGGTCCATGCTGGCGCGCAGGCTCTTCACGTGCAGGCCCACCCGGAACTCCGCGCGCCGCCGACGGCGTCGGGCGAGACGCTGCATCGTGCGGAGGTCCACGACGTGCGGGTGGGGGAGGACCAGGGCCGCGCGGTCCCAGCGTCGGTCGATCTCCTCCGCTGCTCCGGGGGTCAACGTGACCACGGCGTCCGCCCCGGCCATCAGCACCGCGAGCTGCTCGTCGTGCAGCCCCGGCTCCGCGTGGTGGGGGTTGCGCAGGTCGTGGGCGGTGTAGACGAACGCCCGCCCGGAGTCGTGGACCGCGTCGACCACCTCCTGCAGGTGCCGCGGGTCCCAGGCGTCGAAGCCGAACTGCACGTGGAAGACGTCGAAGGCGTTCGCGCGCACCCACCGGGGGTCGAGCATCACCGGCGGCCACCACCGCTCCGTCGCCGATCGGTGGGGTGCGTCCGGGTCGGGGTCCGTGAGACGTCGTACGCCGTCGGGGGTCTCGGCCGCGATGTGCCGGACGTAGACGTGGTCGGCCGGCACGGACGCGATGGTGAGGAGGGCGGTGGCGGTGGCGAGGCGGGTCATGCCGGGTGGGGGGCTTCCAGGCGCTGCATCCCCGCGCAATACCCCCGGGGTGAGGGCACATCCGCGCCCGGTCGGACCTGTTCCGAGGGCGGCGGGATGGTATGAAATCCGCCGAAAAGCACACCCTGGGCCGCACCGGGGGCCGCTGTTAGCGTCGAAGCCATGGTGAAGCTCGCGATCGTGTACTACTCCAGCTACGGCACCGCGCACGCGATGGCCTCGCGCCTCGCCGAGACCGCAGAGAAGGCCGGTGCGGAGGTGCGCCTGCGGCGGGTGCGGGAGACCGCGCCCGACGAGGTGGTGCAGGGCGTCGACGCCTGGGCCGCGCACGCCGCCTCCGTCGCCGACCAGCCGGTCGCCGAGCCGGACGACCTGGCCTGGGCCGACGCGGTGATCATGGGCTCGGGGACCCGCTACGGTCACGTCACCAGCCAGCTGCAGGCCTTCATCGACACCCTCGGGCCGCTGTGGCAGCAGGGCGGGCTCGCGGACAAGGTCTACTCCGCGTTCACCTCGACCTCGACCCTCCACGGCGGGCAGGAGTCGACGATCCTGGCGCTGCACACGACGTTCTGCCACTTCGGCGGGATCATCGTGCCGCCGGGCTACACCGACCAGATCAAGTTCGACGACGGCAACCCGTACGGCGTCGGCGTGGTCACCGGAGGCGACCAGGTGCTGAGCGACACCGCCACCAGCGCCCTCGACCACCTCGCGACGCGGGTGGTCGAGGTCGCCGGCCGGCTGGCCTCCTAGGCCGGGCCGCTCTCGCCGGCCCGGTCGGCGATGTCGGCGGGTGTCACGTCGACATCGCTCGGGTCGGCCTGCGCGTCGATCGCCGTCACCGGCTTCGACGCGGCCTTCTTGCGCGGCTTCGGCTTCGTCACCGGCGCCGGGTCCAGGCCGAGCTCCTCGGTCACGTTGACCGGCTCGTCCGGGTCGATGTCGACGTGCGGCGGCTCCTCATGGGCCTCGGGCTCGGGCTCCACGTCGGTGGGCACCGGCGGAGCCTGGTCGTCCCCGTGCGTCGGGGACTGCTGCTCGCCGCCGCCGACCAGCGCGCTCACCGCGCCCGTCGCCTTGCCGGTGGCGCTCTTGGCGAGTCCGACCGCCGAGCCCGCCACCGCCACCGGCAGCTTGAGCGTGTCGGTCGCGACGTCCTTGATCTTGCCGAGCGGGTTCATGGGTTCCCTCCAGTCGTGGGTACGTCAGGGCAGTCGCACCGGTACCCGTCGCCCCCGGGGATAGCCGCGTGGATCGCCCACGTCACACAGGGGTACCGCCTCGGGGACGGCGTCGCCTGACGTCGTACCCCCCGATGGAAGGTCCGACATGAAGGCAGTGACGTGGCAGGGCGTGCACGACATGAGGGTGAGCGAGGTCCCCGACCCGCGCATCGAGGAGCCCACGGACGCGATCATCAAGATCACCTCCACCGGCCTGTGCGGCTCCGACCTGCACCTGTACGAGACCCTCGCGCCGTTCATGGAGGCCGGTGACGTCGTCGGGCACGAGCCGATGGGCATCGTGGAGGAGGTCGGCTCCGCGGTCACCGCGCTGAAGGTGGGCGACCGCGTCGTCGTACCGTTCAACGTCTGCTGCGGCACCTGCTGGATGTGCGAGCAGCAGCTCTACAGCCAGTGCGAGACCACCCAGAACCACGAGCACGGCACCGGTGCCAGCTTCTTCGGCTACAGCAAGCTCTACGGCCAGGTCCCCGGCGGGCAGGCGGAGTACCTCCGGGTGCCCTTCGCCAACTTCCTGCCCGTCAAGGTTCCCCACGAGCACGACGACGACCGCTTCCTGTTCCTCTCCGACGTGCTGCCCACCGCCTGGCAGGCGCTGCAGTACGCCGCGGTGCCCGAGGGCGGCACCGTCCTGGTCCTCGGTGCCGGCCCGATCGGCGACATGGCCGCGCGGATGGCCGTGCGTGCCGGGCACCGGGTGATGTCCGTCGACCGCGTCCCCGAGCGGCTCGCCCGCGTCGAGGCGTTCGGCGCTGAGCCCCTCGACCTCGACGAGGCGGAGAAGGTGGGAGGCGTCGGCGACGTGGTGCGCGAGGCGACCGGCGGACGCGGCCCCGACTCCGTCATCGACGCGGTCGGCATGGAGGCGCACGGCTCGCCCGGCGCCGGCATGGTCCAGAAGATCACCGGCCTGCTGCCCGACGCCGTCGCCGAGCCGATGATCAAGAAGGCCGGCATCGACCGTCTCGCCGCCCTCTACGCCGGCATCGACGCCGTGCGCCGCGGCGGCACGCTCTCCATCGTGGGGGTGTACGGCGGTGCGGCCGACCCGCTGCCGATGATGCAGCTCTTCGACAAGCAGGTCCAGATCCGGATGGGCCAGGCCAACGTGCGCCGTTGGACCGACGAGCTGCTCGCCATGCTGGTCGACGACGACCCGTTCGGCGTGGACGCCTTCGCCACTCACCACCTCCCGCTGGACGAGGCGCCGGACGCCTACGAGCACTTCCAGAAGAAGGAGGACGGCACGGTCAAGGTGGTCTTCCGGCCCTGAGGTGGTCGCGGGCTGTCGTACTGCCGCCGAGCCGTTCGTGGTGATCATGAGCGGCGCCCCGGTCCGGGGCGCCGCCTGACCCAGGAGCCCCGTCATGCCGCAGCCCGTCGCCCGCCGGATGTTCGACCTCACCGAGCCGGTCGCGCTCGTCAACTTCTTCTCCGAGGAGCCCAACGAGGAGATGGCCGCGCTCGGCTTCACGAACTACTGGGACGGCTACTTCGCCGGCCGGGCCGCACCGCTGGGCGTCGGCGTCCCCGCCGAGGTCGTCGACGCCGCCTTCTACAACTTCGCCGACGGCGAGGTCGCCCGGCACATCCCGAAGGTCTGGCGGACGACCACCCCGCAGGCGGCCCACGCCGCCCGCGAGCGCGGCTGCGTCGCCGCCCTGCGCCGCATCCTCGGCCCGCTCGCCACCGGGCCCGACTTCGGCCGGGCCGCCGACCTGCTCGCCGAGGCCGCCGTGCTCGCCCCCACCCAGGGCCGCGTCATGTACGCCGCACTGTGCAGTCTCCCCGTGCCCACCGACCCGGTCGCCCGGCTCTGGCACGCGGCGAACATGCTCCGCGAGCACCGCGGCGACGGACACATCGCGGCCCTCGTGACCGAGGGCATCGGCGGGCTCGAGGCGCACGTGCTGAGCGCCCTGGACGCCGGCATCCACCCGGCGGAGTCCTTCGGCCGCATCCACCACCTGCCGAAGCCGGTGCTCGCCGACCTGATGGCCGGGCTGCGTGACCGCGGCCTGGTCGGGGAGGACGGCTGGTTCACCGAGTCCGGGCGGGCGACCAAGGACCGGATCGAGGCGCTCACCGACGAGCTGGCCGAGGCGCCGTACCAGGCGTTGGGGGAGGAGCGGCTCGCCGAGCTCGTCGCGCTGCTGGAGCCGATCGCCACCCGTCTGCGGGCGACCGGCTCTCGGTAGCCTGGCGTCGTGAGCGACGTACTCGACGACGGCCCGTTCTTCCACGGCACGAAGGCCGACCTGCAGGTGGGGGACCTGCTGACGGCGGGCTTCCGCTCGAACTACCGGCCCGAGGTCGTGATGAACCACATCTACTTCACCGCCCTCGTCAACGGCGCCGGCCTCGCCGCCGAGCTCGCTGCCGGCGACGGCGAGCCGCGGGTCTACGAGGTCGAGCCCACCGACGACTTCGAGAACGACCCGAACGTCACCGACAAGAAGTTCCCCGGCAACCCGACGCGGTCCTACCGCAGCACCGCGCCGATCCGGGTGGTCCGCGAGGTCGCCGACTGGCCGCGGCTCACGCCGGAGGAGCTCCAGGGGTGGCGGGACCGGCTCGCGGCGATCCTCGAGCACGAGCGCGGCGAGATCATCAACTGACCCTGTGCCGGTCCGGTCCTAGGGTCCAAGAGGCCCATTCAGGAAGATCCGCTGGCAGCATCCGGAGGAAGGCGCAAACGTCAGACAGGCTCACGGCGAGCAGACATGATCGTCCGGTGGAACCTCAGTGGACCATCCTCTCCAGCCTGGCGGCTGCGCTTGTCGGTGGTGTCGTCGTGCACTTCCTCACGTTGCTGCGCGACGAGCGCACCGAGGCACGCAAGATGCGCACCGAGTGGATGGTGCGCGCCTACCGCGTCATCGTTCGGTGCGCGAACGAGGGTGTCGTCTCCGCAGAGCAGGCGAAGGATCTCGAGCTGGCGTTCAACGACCTGATCCTGCTGGGCAACGCGGAGCAGGTCGAGCTGGCGCTGCACACGGTTCAGCAGACTGCCGAGGACGGGGCGCTGGTCTTCAACCCGCTCATGCGGGCGATCCGGGACGACCTGCGCGACCAGCTCGGTCTGTCCAGGGTCGACCTGCCCGAGGGAGCGCTCTACTTCACCATCGAACCGCCGGACCAGCCCCAGCAGAGCCGTTCTGTGGGGGCGCGGCGTTCTCGTTCTTAGCCTGGTCGCCTCGTGCCTTGCCGCATCCTTCGCCGGAAGCGGGCCCGTCCTGGAGTCATTTGCTGCTGAGCGGCACCTCGTCGTACTCCGGCAGCTCCGGTCCGTTGACCGCCCGGTCGATGAGGTCCGCCATCGCCTCCATGTCCGGCTCCGGCGGCGGCTCCGCCCCTGGCGCGCCGGCGGTGAGCATCTGCACGTGCATGCGCCCGATCTCCTGGTTGGCGTCGACGTAGCCGCGCATCTGCTCCTGGTAGCGCGCGAAGCCGACCTCCGGGTCCCAGCCGGCGCTCGCCAGCTCGCCGGCCAGGACGTACGCGCCGACCAGCGCCAGGCCGGTCCCGGCGCCGGACATCGGCGAGGCGCAGAAGGCGGCGTCGCCGAGCAGTCCGACCCGGCCGCGCGACCAGCGCTCCAGCACCACCTGCGCGACCTGGTCGAGGTAGAAGTCCGGGCTGTCGTCGAGGTGCTCGAGGATGCGCGCGGTCTCCCAGCCGAAGCCCGCCATGTGCTCGCGCAGCAGCCGCTTCTGCGCGTCCACGTCCCGGTGGTCGATGGTGAAGTCGGGTGCCGGGAAGGACATCATCGCGATCGCCGTCGCGGGGTCGCCGCTCGGCCGCAGCCCGGCCCAGCGCCCGGCGTCCTGGTGGTCGTAGAGCCACCCGTCGATGCCGAAGACGTTCGGCACGGTGAAGAACGCCAGCACGAGGCCGAGGTGGCGCACGAACTCCTCGCGCGGGCCGAACACCGCGGCGCGCAGGGGCGAGTGCAGCCCGTCGGCGCCGATCACGAGGTCGAACCGACGCCGGCCGCCGCCCGCGAACCGCACGTCCACCCCGTCGGCGTCCTGGCTGAGATCGGCGATCCGGTCGCCGAAGAGGTACGCGACCTCCGCGCGGGTGTCGTCGTACAGCAGCCGGGCGAGGTCGCCGCGCAGGATCTCGATCTCGGAGACGTAGCCGTCGCCGCCGTCGTCGTCCGCGCGGTAGGTCTCCAGCACCGTGCCGTCGGCGTCCACGGAGTAGCCACCCCGGGTGTCGGTGCAGGCGGCGCGGACGGCCTCGTCGAGGCCCATGCGGCGGATGACCGCCTTGGCCACCCCGCGGGCATCCACCGCCTGGCCACCCGGCCGCAGCCCCGGCGCCTGCTCCACCACGGTCACCCGCGCGCCGTACCGGTGCAGCCAGTGCGCCAGTGCGGGACCCGCGATGCTCGCTCCCGACACCAGCACCTCGATCTCGCCCATCGGGGCCTCCTCTCGTACGTCGATGCTGGTACGACGGCCCCCGGCGTCGGAATTCATCGCTGGCTCAGGCGGGCGAGCACCTCCTGTGCCGCGCGCTCGCCCGACGCCGCGGCATCGGCGAGCGAGGGGACGTCGAGCTGGTAGTCGCCGGCGAGGTGCACCGGACCGAGGGGTTCGCGCAGGGTGGCGAGGGTGGCCCGGCCGCCCGGTGCCCAGAACGGGACGACACGCGGGTGGCGGCGCAGGATGCCGGGTTCCAGCCTCCCCTCCAGCTCCGGGTAGAGCCGCAGGAGGTCGGTGGTGAACCGGTCGACGATCTCCTCGTCGCTGAGCTCGAACAGCCGGTCGGCCTCGGCGCCCCCCGCGAAGCAGGCGAGGGCACCGCCCGGCTTGCGCTCGCCGCGGCGCAGTGCGGCCGCGTGGTTGAAGACGGCCTGGAAGGAGAGCTCCGGGGTGGAGACCGCGAGGAAGTCGTCCCACCGCTGCGCGCCGTCCTCGTGGGTGAAGAAGCCCACCACGACGTACCGGCCGTAGTGGATGGCCTCGAAGGCTGTCCGGTACGCCGGCGGGAGACCGGGCATGATCTTCACCGCGATGTCCGCGGGGACGGCCACGATCGCCTGTCGGGCCCGGATCCGGGCGGGCCCGCCCGCGTCCTCGTAGTCGACGACGACGCCGTCGTCCGTCCACTCGACCGTGTGCACGGGGGAGCCGAGCCGGACCCGGTCGCCCAGGTCGCCGGCCAGGATGTCGGTGAGGGTCTGGTTCCCACCCTCGGGCAGCGTCAGGTTGTCGACCTTCTCCGGGTCGGTGAGCAGGATGCCCATGGAGAAGACGAACTGGGTGGCGGCGGTCTCCTCGGGCTCGCAGCCCATCCACTGGCCCGACCAGGAGCGGACCATCTCGCGGGCGAGCTCGGACCTCACTCCGCGCAGCACGAAGTCGGCACGCCGGTCGTCCAGCTTGGCCCGGACGCGCTGGGCCCACCGGTTGTCCGGGCTCATCTCGAGGAAGGGGACGTTGGCGAGGATCCGCGTGCCGACGGCGGCGAGGCCGAAGCGGTCGCGCCAGGTCATCCGTGAGCGGAACATCAGGGCGAACGGGTTCGAGGTGTCGACCTGCTTGCCGCCCAGCGACAGTGCCACGGACTTGCCCTCGAGGGTCCCGAGGCGCACGCCGTGGCGGTGCAGGGCGTCGATCAGCGGACCGGTCCCCTCGGTGAACTGGGTGCCGACGTTGATCCAGTAGTCGCCCTTGCGGACGGTGTCGACCCGGCCGCCGGCCCGATCGCTCGCCTCCAGCAGGACGACGTCGCGCTCGGCCAGCGTGGTCGCGGCCATCAGCCCTGCCATGCCGGCGCCGACGACGACGACCTCGTGGGTCTCCTCGCGGACCCGGTCACCGGTCCGGTCCTTGCGTGCGGCCATGGTGCTCAACTCGCCTTCGTCGTGGTGGTGGAGATGTGGTCGGTGCGGTCGAGAGCGGCCGAGATCGAGGCGACCAGCCGTTCGGTCGCCTTCCGGCAGCTCGGGCTGACCGCGGTGTAGGAGAGGTAGCCGTGGACCAGGCCCGCCTCGCGGTCCACCTGCGCCGGTACGCCCGCCTCGAGGAGCGCGGTCGCATAGGCGAGGCCGTCGTCGTGCAGCGGGTCGAAGCCCGCGAGGTTGACGATCGCGGGCGGCAGCCCCTCGAGCGACCCGGCGCGGTAGGGGGAGACGCGTGGGTGGGTGACGTCGGTGCCGGCGGGGAGGTAGTTCTCGACGAACCAGGCGACCTGCTTGGCCGACAGGGCGGGGGAGCCCGCGAACTCGTCCTGCGAGGGCCGGTGGGCGACCAGGTCGGTGACCGGCTGGATCAGGACCTGGAGCATCGGCTGGACCGCGTCGCCCCGCACCTGCTGCGCCAGGACGGCGGCGATGTTGCCGCCGGCGCTCTCCCCGGCGACCACGACCCGGTGCGGGTCCACGCCCCAGGAGGGAGCGTGCTCGACGACGTACCTCCAGGCGGTGAGGGCGTCGTCCTGGGCGGCGGGGAAGGGGTGCTCGGGCGCCAGGCGGTACTCGACGGACACGACGTCGGCGCCCGTGCCGTGCGCGAGCATGCGCGCGGGAGCGGTGTAGCTCGCGCGGCTGCCGATGACGAAGCCTCCGCCGTGGAAGAAGAGGACCAGGCCGCGCCCGGGGGTGCCGGTGCTGTAGTGGGTGGCCAGGAGGCCGTCGCCGAGGTCCAGCTCCTCCTCGACCGCGCAGGCGGGGATCCGCGAGGCGAAGAGGGCGAGGTCGCGCTCGGTCACCTCGCGCGCCTCGACCGGCGACAAGTCGCTGTAGTCGGGTCCGGACTCGCCGAGCTTCATGAGCAGGGCGACGTCGGGCGCCATCGTGTCGCCGGCCGTGTTGGTCGCAGGCCGGGCGAGCACACGCTGGACCGACGCGGGCAGGTGGCTCAGCAGGACGAGCAGTGTGCGCTGCAGCCGCTGCGCCATGGTGAACGCAGGCGTGCTCATGACGCCGCCTCGACGCTCACCAGGTGCGGCGCCTCGACCGCCCGCCGGGAGAACTGCAGGTCGTCGTGGAGCAGGCGACCCTTAAAGAGGCGGTTGTCCCGCACGAAGGTCGTGTGCATCCGCCACGGCTTGCCCGCGCCCTGGCGCGGCAACTCGGCCTGGGCGCGCTGCATGTAGCCGGCCGACAGGTCGAAGATGTTCTCCTTCGCCATCCCCTCCGGAGCGACGGGCACCGCGGTGTCGTAGCCCTTGCGGTCCATCTCGCGGATCACGTCGGCGACGAGGCGCGTGACATTGCGGATCCTCAGGGTCCAGGTCGCCTTCGTGAAGCCGAGCATCATCGCCCAGTTCGGCACGCCGGACATGAGCGCACCGTGGTAGAGGACCGTGTCAGGGACGTCGACGGGCGCGCCGTCGACCGTCGGCGTGATCCCGCCGAGCATCTGCATGACGAGACCGGTCGCGGTGACGATGACGTCGGCCTCCAGCTCCTTGCCGGACTCCAGCAGGATGCCCTTCTCGGTGAACCGCTCGATCCGGTCGGTGACGACGTCGGCGTTGCCGTCGCGGATGGCCTCGAAGAAGTCGCCGTCCGGGGTGGCGCACAGGCGCTGGTCCCACGGGCTGTACGGCGGCGCGAAATGCGTGTCGACGTCGAACCCGGCGGGGAGCTCCTTGGCGGTCAGGCTGCGCAGCAGCCGGCGCCCGAGGTTCGGGAACCTGACGAGCACGGTCACGATGAAGTGGTCGCGCCAGACGTTCTTGACCCGGGTGAGGCGGTAGCCGAGCCGCTTGCCGAAGACCCTCAGCAGGAGCTGCGCGATGGTGTCGACCCGGGGCATCGCCGCGACGTAGCTCGGCGTGCGCTGGAGCATGGTCGCGTGGGCGGCCGCGCCCTCGCCGGTCAGCATCGCGGGAAGCATCGTGACGGCGGTCGCGCCGCTGCCGATGATGACGACGCGCTTGCCGCTGTGGTCGTAGTCCTCGGGCCAGTGCTGCGGGTGCAGGATGTCGCCCCGGAAGTCCTCGCGGCCCTCGAAGTGCGGCTCGAAGCCCTCGTCGTACTTGTAGTAGCCGGTGCCACTGAAGACGAAGCCGGCCTTGACGACCTTCTCCGACTCCTGGCCGTCCTCGTCGGTCACCGTGACGCGCAAGGTCCACTGCGCTTCCTCGCTGGACCAGTCGGCGGCCGTGACGCGGTGGCGCAGGCGCAGGATCCGGTCGATCCCGAACTCGGCGACGGTGTCCTCGATGTAGCCGCGGATCAGGTCGCCGCCGGCGATCGCCTCCTCGTGCAGCCACGGCTTGAACTCGTAGCCGTAGGTGTGCACCGAGTCGTCGGACCGGATGCCGGGGTAGCGGAAGAGGTCCCAGGTGCCGCCGACCGCGCCGCGGCCCTCGAGCAGCAGGAACGTCTTGTCCGGGAAGTCGTCCATCAGGTACTTCGTGGCGCCGATGCCGGAGAGGCCGGCGCCGATGACGACGACGTCCGCGGTCTCGGTGGTGGTCTCGTGCTCCATCGCTGCGTCCTTCGAGTTGGTCATTTGATTGGGTCGGATGACCAAGTGTGTGTCAGGGATCACGCGTCGTCAAGGGGTGACCGCCGACCGACCGTCCGCTGGACGGATCCGGGCGGGGTGGTTGACAACGCGTGATCCACGTCCCACCATCATGGTCAAACGATCGAGTCATATGACTAAGAATGATCGACGGACCAGCCCGGAGGACAGGCCATGAGCGAGAGCACCACGATCGAGGCGCCGCCCCCGCGTCTCGCGACGACCCGTGTCACCGTCGAGGACGACGCGACCCCCGTGGCGCGACTGGTCGCGCGAACCCTGCGGGACGCGGTGGCGGGCGACGGACGCCTGCCGCTCGCCGGGCTGCTCGGCAGCGTGGTGGTCCGCTCGCACGACACCCCCCAGGTGGCCACGGTCACCGTCGCCGGCGATGTCGTCGAGGTCGCGGGCGGCGTCCTCGTCGAGACCGACACGGTCGTCACGGTCGACCTCGACGCCCGGTTCGCGGCCACCGCCGAGCCGACCGGCGACGCCGAGCTGGCGACGGCGCTGCTGTCCGCGCTCCGGCCGCCACTGCCGCACTGGCGCGACGCGGCGGCCCGGTTCTGGGGGGCCACCCGCCACATCCCGGGCATCCCCGACGTCCTGGTCGTCGAGGCGACCGGGCCCGACGGCGCCGAGCACGACCGCTTCGGTGACGGTACGACGACGTACGGCATCTCCGGTCCCGCCGACCTCCTCGCCGGCGTCTTCAGCGGCGCCGACGACCTCCTCGTCTCCCTGGCCGCCGGTGTGCGGATCCAGGGCACCCTCGCGCAGCTGTCCGTGATGACGGCCGCCTCCTGGAAGGTCCGCTTCGATGTCTGACACCACCCTCGCGCGCAGGGCCGTGCGCCTCGAGGCGACCAACCACGAGGGCAGCCTGCTCGGCAAGAACGTGTCGCCGGCGAAGTTCGAGGCCGGCAAGGAGAGCGGCTTCGCCTTCGCCGACATCCTGTTCGCCATCGACCTCAACAACGAGATCGTGCTCGGCGACGCGTTCCCCGAGTGGCGCGGCAACCTCTACGACATCCAGATGGTCCCGGACCTGGCCACCCTCGTGGAGTGGAAGCCGGGCCTGGACGCGGTGATCGGCGACTACTGGCTCAACGACGGCCGGCCGGTCCCGATCTGTCCGCGCAACCTCGTCAAGCGGCTCGTGGCCCGCCTCGCCGACCACGGGTACGCCGCCACGGCGGCCGTGGAGATCGAGGCGACCCTCTTCGAGGAGTCCGTCCACGAGGCGCGCAGCAAGGGCTACCGCGACCTCACGCCCCTCGGCGGCAGCACCGGGGCGACGTACCACCTGGCGCGGTCCGGCGACTGGGTCGCCTGCATGGAGGCGATCGTCGACCGGCTCGACCAGGTCGGCATCGCCTGGGAGGCGTGGACCGACGAGGCGGCGCCCGGCCAGACCGAGCTCAACCTCGCGCCGACCGACCCGCTCCGGCTCGGCGACAGCTGGGCTCGCACCCGACAGGTGATGCGCGAGGTCGCGCACGAGCGGGGCCACACGGTGTCGTTCATGGCCAAGCCCACCGCGGGCTTCGGCCAGGGCGCCCACATCAACATCTCGCTCCAGAGCGACGGGGTGAACCGGTTCTTCGCCGAGGACGGCCCGTCGGAGCTGATGACGCACGCAGTCGGCGGCCTGCTCGCCACGATGGCGGGCGCGACCTCGGTCGTGATGCCGCAGATCACGTCGTACCGCCGGCTCGTCGACCTCACCGGCCCGCCGACCACCATCAGCTGGGGCGTCAACAACAAGACCGCCGCGGTGCGCGCGATCACCGGCCACCCGAGGTACAGCCGGCTCGAGTACCGGCTCCCGGGAGCCGACGTGAACCCCTACCTCGCGATCGCCGTCGTGCTGGCCGGCGTCGTGGCAGGCATCGAGCGACGGATCGAGCCGCCGGCGCAGGTCGCCGAGATGGCCTGGGTGCTTCCCGACAGCGCGGGCGTGCCCCGGATCCCCGACACCATGTCGAAGGCGGGTGCCGCGCTCGACGCCGACCCGCTGCTGCGCGCGTACCTGGGCGACGAGTTCGTCGACTTCTGGGTCGCCTCGCGCCGCTGGGAGTGGATGGAGTTCCACACCAAGGGCGGCGACCCGTACGCCGAGCTCTCCGCGTGGGAGTCCCAGCGCTACTTCGAGTTCCCGTGATGCGGCCGCTGATCGGCATCACCGGCCGTCGCTTCCGGCTCTCCCTCCTCCAGGGCGCCGACGCCAGGTACGGCGACCGGTGCATCGACACCGCGATGTCCGACTTCGCCACGCGGATCGCCGCGGCCGGCGGCCTCCCGGTGCACCTGTCCTACGACACCGACCCCGAGGACGTGTGCGCGTGGCTCGCGGGCGTGGTCATCACCGGCGGCCAGGACATGCATCCGGCCTGCTGGGGTGGGGATCCCTCGGTGGTCCGCGGCATCGACCCGCGGACCGACCCGACGGTCCACGACCGCGAGCGCGACGACTACGAGGTGGCCGTCGTCCGGGCGGCCCTCGACCGGGGCATCCCGGTCCTCGGCGTGTGCCGCGGGCTGCAGGTGCTCAACGTCGCCCTCGGCGGCACGCTGGTCGCGGACCTTCCCGCGGGGCCCGTCAGCCACCTCTCCGCGGAGTCCGCACCCACCGACGGGACCGTCGACCACCTGGTCTCGTTCGAGCCGGGCTCGATCGTGGCCGGCCTCTTCGACGGTGACGTCGTCACCAACTCCTGGCACCACCAGGCCGTCGACCGCTGCGGGGTCGGCGTCGTGGTGACCGGTCGCACCGCCGACGGCGTCGTGGAGGCGATCGAGGTGCCCGGTCATCCCGTCCTCGGCGTGCAGTGGCACCCGGAGTGGATGAAGAGCACCGACCCGACCCTGACGTGGGTCGTCCGCGAGGCGACCCGACTGCTGGAGAACTGGAGCCACCCGTGACCCGTCTCCCCGTCGTCGCGGCCGACCGGATGGCCGCCGACCCGTCGATCCCCACTCTCACCGGACTGCTGGCCCAGCGTGCGGCCGACTCCGGCGGGCGTGAGTTCCTCCGCTTCGGCGACTGGTCCTGGACGTTCGCCGAGATCGATGCCTGGACGTCCCGCTTGGCCCACCGGCTGATCGAGGTCGACGGGGTCCGGCCGGGCGACCGGGTCGCGATCATGCTGCCCAACGTCGTGCACTGGCCGGTCGGCTGGCTCGCCGCGCTCAAGGCGGGAGCGGTCGTCGTACCGGTCAACTGCTCCTACCAGCGGGCCGACCTCGCCTTCGTGCTGCGGGACTCGGGTGCCCGGGTCGTCCTGACCGACACCGAGCGGTCCGGGCTCGTCGCCGAGGTGGCGCGCGACGAGGCGCTGGAGGTCGACGTGCTCGACGTCGCCGACGACGGCGCCGAGCCCTTCCCGGCCAGCGCGCCCGACCGGGTCGCTGAGGGCAGCACGCTCGCGAACCTCCAGTACACGTCGGGGACCACCGGCTTCCCCAAGGCCTGCATGCTGACCCATGACTACTGGGTGCGGCTCGGCTGGCTGTGCTCCGGCGCCGCCGGGCTCGGCGGCGACGACGTGCTGCTGACGGCCCAGCCGTTCTCCTACATGGACCCGCAGTGGAACACGGCGGTGGCGCTCACCGTCGGTGCGCCGCTCGTCGTGCTGCCCCGGTTCTCGGCGTCGAGCTTCATGGCCGACGTACGACGGCACCGGGCCACCTTCGTCTACGTGCTCGGCTCGATGCCGACCCTGCTGTTCAAGCAGCCGCCCGCCGCCGACGACCGCGACAACGCGCTCCGCGCGGTGTTCTGCTCGGCTGTCCCGGTCGCGCTCCACGCGCAGCTCGAGGAGCGGTGGGGGGCGCCGTGGCGCGAGGTCTACGGCATGACCGAGTCGGGGATCGACCTCTTCAGCGCGTTCGAGGACGCCGCCTCGGTCGGGAGCGGCAGCCTCGGTCGCCCCGTGCCGACCAAGCACGTGCGCGTGGTGGACCCGGCCGACCCGGCGGCCGGCGAGGTACCGGCCGGTGAGCCCGGCGAGCTGGTGATCTCGGGGCGGCCGATGATGAGCGGCTACTGGAACCGGCCCGACGCCACCGCGAACACCCTGCGGGACGGCTGGCTGCACACCGGCGACCTCGTCGTACGACGGCCCGACGGCGGCATCCAGATCGTCGGCCGGATCAAGGACATGGTCCGCCGCGGCGGCGAGAACGTCGCCTGCGCGGAGGTCGAGGCCGTGCTCGAGCGGGACGACCGGATCGTCTCGGCGGCCGTCGTCGCGGAGCCGGACGAGGTCCTGGGCGAGGAGGTCAAGGCGTTCCTCCAGCTCAGAGAGGGCGTGCCCGCCGACCGGGGCACGGCGCAGGACATCGTCACGCGGGCCGGTGCGCAGCTCGCCCGCTTCAAGGTGCCGCGGTACGTCGAGTTCGTCGCCGACTTCCCCCGCACCCCCTCCGAGCGGGTCTCCAAGCCCGCGCTCAAGGCCCGGGCGGCCGAGCGGCCCGGGACCACCCACGACTTCTCGCCACGAAGGAGCTGACCATGACCACCCTGACCGTCGACATCGTCCGCGACGTCGCCGTCCTCACGCTCGACAGGCCCGACAAGCTCAACGCCCTCGACGTCGCCACCCGCCTCCAGCTCGCCGAGCAGATCCGGGCGCACGGCCGCGGTGACATGGTGCGCGGCATCGTCCTCACGGGACGTGGGCGCGCGTTCTCGGCGGGGGAGGACCTCAGCCAGGCGCCCACCACGGAGGCCGAGGTCCACGTCGCGTTCGAGAGCTTCCACGACGTCACCCGCGCCATCCTGCAGACCCGGGTGCCGGTGGTCGCGGCCGTCAACGGCATCGCCGTGGGCGGCGCCTCGGAGATCACGCTGTGCTGCGACACGCGGATCGGAACGCCCGCGACGTCGTACTTCCAGCCGGAGAACGGGCGTGGGCTGACCATCTCCAACGCCACGAGCCTGCTGCTGCGCCGGCTGGTCGGCAACCACGCGATGCGCATGGTGCTGGCGTCGCCGCGGATCGCGGCCGAGGAGGCCTTGCGCATCGGGCTCATCGACGAGGTCGTCGATCCCGACACCCTGCTCGACCGCGCCATCGACCTCGTCCACGCCTGGACCCCGGAGGGTGGGACGACCGCGCTCCACCTCGCCCTGCTGCGGCCGCTCCTCGCGGAGGTCGAGGCCGCCTTCGAGCGTGAGGACGCCGCCGCCCACGAGGCATGGACGAGCGGACTGCTCACCGCCGGCGTCGCCGGCTTCTGGACCACCAAGGCTGAGGAGGCCACCGCATGATCACCACCCGAGCCGCCGTCCTGGACGAGATCGGCGCACCGCTGGAGCTGACCGACATCCGCGTGGACGACCCGGAGCCGCACGAGGTGCGGATCGCGGTGACCAACGTGGGCCTGTGCCACAGCGACCTGCACTACATGACGGGCACCGTGCCGACCGGGCTCCCGGTCGTCGTGGGCCACGAGGTCGCGGGCATCGTGGAGTCGGTCGGCTCGTCCGTCACGTCCCTCCGACCGGGCGACCGGGTCACCGGTGCGCTGACGCCGCCGTGCGGTGGCTGTGTCAACTGCGACGCCGGGCACTCGACCCAGTGCCTGCGCCTCGACGATGTCCGGCGCCGGGAACGGCCCGCCTTCGAGACCCTCGACGGACGGCCGATCGAGCGGCTCGCCGCGATCGGTGCGTTCTCGCAGCACATCCTGCTGCGCGAGAGCGCGCTGGTGAAGCTGCCTGACGACGTACCCCTCCACGTGGGCTGCCTGCTGTCCTGCTGCGTCATCACCGGCGTCGGCGCCGTCTTCCGCGGTGCTCAGGTGCGCCCCGGCAGCACGGTCGCGGTGATCGGCTGCGGCGGTGTCGGCTCCGCGGTCATCCAGGGCGCGCGGCTCGCCGGCGCCTCCGCGATCGTGGCCATCGACCTCGACGACGACCGGCTTAAGGCCGCCCGCGGGTACGGCGCCACGCACACCATCAACGGAGGTGACGGCGACACCGTGGCGGAGCTGCGTCGCCAGCTCGGCGACGGCGTCGACTACGCCTTCGAGGCGGTCGGCTCCGCGCGGACCGCCGAGACGGCGCTCGCCCTGCTCCGCCCGACCGGCACCGCGTGCCTGGTGGGGATCGCACCGATGGGCACCGAGCTGACGGTCCCCGCGCTCGACTTCTTCTTCCAGGAGAAGCGGCTCATCGGCTCCTACATGGGCTCGGGCCAGGCCCGCGAGGACATCGCGCAGTTCGCCCGGCTCTACCAGCAGGGTCGCCTGCTGCTCGACGAGATGGTCACCCGCGTCGTGCCCTTCGCCGAGATCAACGAGGGCTTCGAGCAGATGAAGTCCGGTGACGTCACCCGCATCGTCGTCGACCTGCGGGCCTGAGAGGAGATCTGCCATGAGCATTCCCCAGCCGGTCAACTACATCGCCGACGAGTGGTGCGAGGGCACCACCGGCGACGCCTGGAATCTCGACCCCAACACCCGCGAGCCGGTCCACCGCCTCGTCTCCACCTCGCCCGACGACGTCGAGCGGGCGCTGCGCCATGCCGAGCGGTCGTACGACGCCCGCCCCTGGGGCGAGGAGGACCGTCACGAGCGGGCGGCGGTCCTCGACCGCGTCGCCGACCTCGTCGAGGCTCGGGTCGAGGACATCGCCCGCACCGATGCCCTCACGAGCGGTACGGCGATCGGTGCCACCCGCGTCGTGGCGTCCTTCCTGCCCCACCGGATCCGGGCGTCGGCGGCGGACCTGCGCGCGACGCCGCGCGTGAGCGCACTCGAGGCGGGCGGCCGCGACGTACGGCTCCACAAGGTGCCGTGGGGTCCGGCCGCGATCCTCACGCCCTGGAACGGCCCGAGCTTCATCCCGGCCGCGAAGGTCGCCAGCGCGGTCGCCGCCGGGTGCCCGGTCGTCCTCAAGCCGTCGGAGCACGCCCCGGGGAGCGCGCAGCTCGTCGTCGAGTGCTTCGTCGAGGCGGGCCTGCCCTCCGGTGCGATCCAGCTGGTGCACGGCTCCGGCGACGTCGGCGCGCAGCTGAGCGCCGATCCGCGGATCAAGATCGTGTCCTTCACGGGCGGACCCGGTGCTGGTCGCGCCATCGCCCGCGCGGCGGCCGAGGACTTCAAGGTGCTGCAGCTCGAGCTGGGCGGCAACAACCCGGTCGTCGTCCTCGACGACGCGGACGTGGACGTCACCGCCGACGGCATCCTCGACGGCATGACGAAGCTCAACGGCCAGTGGTGCGAGGGGCCGGGCAAGGTGCTCGCCCCGCCCGCCCTCGTCGGGCCGCTCGTCGACGCCCTGACCGCGCGGATCTCGAAGCTCGTCGTGGGCCACTCCCTCGACGAGGACAGCCAGGTCGGGCCGATCTCGAACGCTCCGCACTTCCGGACCCTCCAGGCGCGGATCGAGGGGCTGCGCGACCTGGGCGCCGCGGTCCACCAGCCTGCGGCGCTGCCGGACCTGGGCGGCTTCTTCCTCTCGCCGACCGTCGCCGTGGGTGCCGACCCGGACCGGGCGACGGCGGAGCTGTTCGGCCCGGTGGTCACGGTGCACGCGGTGGACTCCGCGGAGGAGGCCCTGCGGGTCGCCAACGCCCACCCGTCGGGCCTGGACGCCTACGTCTTCGGCACCGACACCGATCGGGCCATCGAGGTCGGCGCACGCATCGTCGCCGGCGAGGTGCGCGTCAACGGCGCGAAGGTCGCGGACCTGGGCGACGACTCCGCGCAGAGCTTCTGGGGGCCGTCGGGCATCGGCGGCCACGGGCCGAACGAGTCCGTGCGGGTGTTCTGCGGCGACCGGGTCGTCGGCGTGGACGCGCCGGACCTCCCGCTCTGAGAGTCAGGCCGTGGCCGTACGACGGCGGGCCGGTGCCTTCGCGGCACCGGCCGCCAGGCGGCTCGTCAGCCAGGCATCGAGCACGCTGGCCGTCAGGTCCATCTGGGCCTCGGCGGCCGCCCGGTCGCCGTACGTGAGGAAGTTGATGGCGAAGCCGTCGGACAGGGCGCCGATCACGTAGGGGATGTCCTCGACCACCTCGGCCGCGATGCCCTCGTCCGCAGCGACCCGCCGCATGATCTCGAGGCCCTTCTCCAGGGCCTTGTCGTAGACCGCGATGCCGCGGTCGCCGTGCTGTCGCCGCGCCCAGCTGATCAGCTCGATGGTGGTGGCGCCGAAGCTGGGGGAGTCGCAGTAGGCCTCCATGAGGCCGCGCATGATCGACTGCGCCGTCTCGCGGACGGTCGTGTGGGGGTCGTTCTGCTCCATGACCTCGCCGAACCGGTTCGCCACGAACTCGAAGACGTCGGCGAAGAGGTCCTCCTTCGAGTCGTAGCAGTAGTGCAGCATCGCGACGTTCGCCTTGGCCTCCTCGGCGATCCGGCGCGTGGTGGCGCCGTCGATCCCGTTCGCGGCGATCACCTCGACGGCCGCATGGATGAAGTCGCGGCGTCGCTGGGCGACGGGGATGCGTGCCACCGGGTCCTCCTGGTCGGCCCTTGAAGTTGGGCAGGCGTCTAAGTCAAGCCGAGACGACCTTACCAGCGGACCTCTCGCGCCACGCCGTGTGACGGCGACGAAAACTTGGTCAAACATCTTGGTCAAGCATCTTGATCGTATGACCAACTTCGGCTTAGCGTATGAGCCGGATCACATCGCTCGCCCGAATCGGAGACCAGTCATGACCCAGACCCATCCGGCCGCAGGCACCGGCCGTCGTACGACAGGAAGTCGCGGGCCCGGTCGGGCGACGCTCGTCGGCATCGGATCGCTGCTGGTCGTGCTGACCAACGCGGTGATCTTCATCCTCCCGCCCCTGCTGCCGGTCATCCAGGCGCAGTACGGCCTCGCCACGGTGGCGGAGACCACCTGGCTCTACACGATCCTCACCCTCGGCGGCGGCGCGGGCTTCATCCTGCTGCCTCGCCTGGCCGACCTGCACGGTGACCGGAACGCGAACGTCGCCGCGGCGGCCTTCCTGACCGCCGGCGCCCTCGTCCCCGCCATCGGCGACTCGTACCCGACGCTGCTTGTCGGGTGCGCACTGATGGGCTTCGGCGGCGCCGCCCAGGTGCTGCCGCTCGGGTTCCTGCGCCGTGGCCTGGGGGAGAGCGGCATCACCACCGCCGTCGCCCTCCTGGTCATCGGCACGGGCGTCGGGATCGTGGCCGGCATGATCGGCGGGGGACTGATCGTGCAGAGCCTCTCGCTGCAGAGCTTCTTCGTGGTCCTCACCGCGATCGGCGCGGTGACCACGGTCGCGTCGTACCTGCTGATCCCGCACCTTCCGCCCGCCGAGCGGGGCGGGCGCATCGGCGTGGTCGGCACCGTGTGGATGATCGGGTGGGTCGCGGCGATCCTGCTGACGTTGACCCAGGGCCTGGTCTGGGGCAACGCCGCCCTGATCCCGCTGGTGATCGGCGTCGTGGGCGGCATCACCTGGGTGCGCGCGCAGCGTCGCTCGACCTCGGCGGTCTTCGACGTCGCGCTGATGAAGGCGCCCCTCGTCACCGCGTCGTGCATCTGCATCACCCTGTTCGCCGCGGTGAACGCCGCCTTCCTGCTGCTCGTCAGCACCTACGCCCAGATCATCCCGGCGGCGCTGCGCCCCGGGGACGCCTACGGTCTCGGCCTGAGCGCGCTCGACACCGGCTGGCTGATGCTGCCCTTCGCGCTGACCTTCGTGGTCGGTGGCGCCATCGCCGACCGCCCCGTCAACAACGGCCGCGTGGTCCCGGTCTTCGTCAGCGGCGCGCTCATCAGCGCGGCCGGCCTGGCCTGGCTCGCCCTCGCCCACGACCAGCAGTGGCACTACCTCGTCGGCGCCGCCGTCATCGGACTCGGCTGCAGCATCGGCTACGCCGCCGGCTTCACGCTGGTCCAGCTGGCCGTCCCCGAGGAGAAGGCCGGCATGGCGACCGGTGTCGCCGGCACCTTCCTGGCCGTCGGCTTCGCCTTCGGCACCGCGCTGGTCAGTGCCGACCTCAGCGCCTCGCTCGTGCCGGTCCCCGGCACCACCCTCGAGGTCGCCGCCGAGCGCCTGTACGGCGTCGGCTACGGGCTCGCCGGCGCACTCGCCCTGGCCGTCGTGCTCACCGTCCTGGTCTCGACCGGCCGCAGCCGGCGTCGTACCCGCGGTGTCGCGGCCTGATCCCCCCAACGAACGAAGGAACTGTCATGAAGGAAGACATCTACGGCCTGACCTTCCTGGTCGCCGACCTGGTCATGATCGTGTGCGGCTACTGGGCGGGATGGCGCTTCATCACCCGCTACCGCAACTACCTGCTCGGCATCGAGTGGTTCATCGTGGCCACCTCCGGCACGAACTTCCTGATCTGGGCGCTGCGCTTCGCGGACGACCCGGAGGGCGGTGAGGCCAGCGGGCAGTACGCCTTCGCGTTCTTCCTGGACGCCTTCTCACGGTCGGTCGGGATCACGCTGCTGCTGGTGGTCGGCCTGATGGCGGTGACCCACCGGTACAAGGCGAGCCTCGCGGTCGAGATCGGCATCTTCGCGCTGGCGATCGGCAGCGGTCTCTTCCTGGCGCAGCCGAAGTACCGCGCCCACCAGGACGCCGACGGAGACTTCCTCCTGCACCCGGGGCCGGCGACGTTCTACCTCGTGGTGAACCTGCTGACGCTGGCCTTCCTCCTCTACGTCGTGAAGCGGCTCCTCGACATCGGGGCCACCCGGGTCGCCGTCGCGACCCTCGCGGTCAGCCTCGCGGGCACGGTCATCGCGCTGACCTACGACTTCTTCCCGCTGCCCGCCTCGGTCGATCCGCTCGAGGACCGCGCACTCTTCTACACCTTCGCGCTCACCGTGTGGGGCCTGCAGATGCTCACCTACCTGTTCGCCTACCGCGCCCTCCACGAGCACGACGTGGCGTCCGGAGCGGTGCCCGACCACGGTCGCAAGGCGGTGCGGGCATGAGGACCGACGACGTCACCTACGAGTCCTTCAGCGGCTGGGTCGACCCGCCGACCGATCTCCGGCCCCCCGTCGAGGGCGAGGTCGCTGCGCGCGTGGCCGTCGTCGGCGGCGGGATCGGCGGGATGTCGACCGCGCTGCGGCTCGCGCAGCGCGGACAGGACGTCGTGCTGGTGGAGGCGGAGTTCTGCGGGCACGGGTCGAGCTCGCGCAACGCCGGCCAGCTCGCCGGCGCCCCGGGCGGCGACCTCCAGCTGATCAACCTCCTCGCTCGCAAGCGGATGCCGGCCATGATGCGGCTCGCCGAGAACGCCGCCCACCACGTCGAGGACTTCATCGCGAAGCACGACATCGACTGCGAGTACGACGCCACGGGCAACGCCTTCGCGGCCGTCTCCCGAGGACAGATGGGCCGGGTCCGCCGGGTCGCGAAGATCATCACCCGCGCCGGCGGCCACGTCGAGGTCGGCACCGCTGCGGAGCTGGGGATCCCGCGCGGCTTCGTCGGCGGCATGCGCGAGGTCGTGGGCGGTCGGATGAACCCGGGGCGGTTCAGCCTCGGCATGCGCCGGGTGCTGCTCGACTCCACCGCCCGGGTGTTCGAGCAGACGAAGGTCACCGACGTCGTCCGCGAGGGCGGCCAGGTCGTGCTGAGCACCCCCGGCGGCCGGGTGCGGGCCGACCACGTCGTCCTGGCGACCAACGCGTTCGCGGGGGAGTGGGACATCACGCCCCGGCACCTGTCGGTGCCGATCTACGTCGTCGAGGTGGAGACCGAGCCCGTCGATCCCGCCCGCATCGCCGCCCTCGGGTGGACCAGCGGCATGGGACTGGTGACGCAGCACGCCATCATGGAGAACTACCGGCTCACGCCGCGGAACACGATCGTGTTCGGCGTCCGCAGGCTGGAGCGCGGCACGTCGTACCCGCTCCCGGAGAGGACGCCGGACCCCGGGCTCGTCGAGGAGCTCGCCGGCGCCTTCGCGCGCCGCTTCCCCTCCCTCGCCGACGTCGCGGTCGAGCGGGCGTGGGGCGGGTGGATCGCCATCACGTCCTCGTGGCTGCCGTTGGCCGGCGGGATCGGCGACGACATCACCTACTCCATCGCCTGCAACGGTCACGGGCTCGCCCAGGCGCCGTACGTCGGCACGCTCGTCGCGGACGCGATCGTCGACGGCGTGCGCCACGAGGACCTGCAGGCGCTGTGGCACGACGAGCCGCGCTTCCCGCGGCCGGTGATGATGAGCCGTGCGGGCTTGCGCACGATCTGGGCGGTCGACCGGTTCAACGACCTGGTCAACGGCAGTCGCCGCAACGCCCGCAGGGGGGCGCCGGCCTCTGGGTGACGGGTCGCCTCACCCGAGACCGTGCGCGGCCGGCGCCGAGGGCTCCGGCAGAGGGGGCACGTGGCACCCCTCGCGCTCGGCCTGCACCGCCGCGAGCGTGCGGGTCGGCACCTCGAGCTTGTGCAGGATGTGCTCGAGGTGGGTCGCGACGGTCCGCAGGGAGAGGCTGAGCCGCCGCGCGATCTGCTGGTTGGAGCGGCCCTCCACCACGAAGCCGAGCACCTCCAGCTCGCGCGGCGTGAGCCCGCGGCAGTCCGCGTCCGGCGCGATCAACAGCGTCCCGACCACGAAGCTCGGCAGGTCGTTCGCCGCGAGCAGGGTGATCCGCGCGTGGCCGGCGACGGCGAGGTCCTCGGCGGGCCACATGAAGACGCGGTGGGCCTGCCCGTCGGCGAGCATGCGCCGCGCGATCGCCAGGACGGGGGAGCCGGCGGCGAGCAGGGGGTGGTCCCGCAGGCCGGTGAGGGGGTACGTCGTACCGTCCCGGATGAGGACGACGCCCGCCGTCGCGTCCTGGTCGAGGCTCGCCAGTGCGCTGGAGGAGCGGATCGGCGACACGCCGCCGGCGATGAACGGCACGAGCCGGCCGAGACGCTCGCGCAGGGCGTCCGAGGACGCGACGCTGCCGGCGAGCAGGAGGCTGAGCGTCCCCACGGCCGGTCCTCCGGCCTCGCGCAGCGGCATGCTCACGCCGTCGCGGAAGCTGAGCGGGGGGAGGTGGTCCGCGGAGGGGGACGCGAGGTGCTCCACGACCGGCTCCGCGGGGCCGTCGGTCTGCACCGTCGCGTAGACGTTGGACGCCGGGTCGCACAGGGCGAGCCGCAGCGCGTCCACGCCCAGGCGGCGGTGCAGGCTCGCCACGACGGCGCCGGCCCGCTCCAGCAACGGACCGGTCGAGGCGGCGATCGCGAGCAGCTCCGCCACCAGCGCGTCGTCCTGCATGAAACTCCCTCCACCACGTCGCGGCCGCGATCAGGCACACCCGCGCTCTGTCGTCGGGGAGATCGGAGGTCAGGTCAACAGTACCCGTCGGAGGTCAGGCAACCCGGTGCGTTCGCGCGACCGTCGCGTCGGTCCGCGGATCGGCATTTCTACCGATGGCACGCCCGCTCCGCGGCTCCTTCAATGGAGGAGGACGTCGCCGCTCGGGTGGCGCACCCGGACGACGAGGAGGACGCAGCATGAAGGCAGTGGTGTACGACGGCCCGCGAGAGGTCAGCGTCAAGGACGTTCCCGACGCAAGGATCGAGCGACCGACCGACGTGCTCGTGGAGATCACGTCGACGAACATCTGCGGCTCGGACCTCCACATGTACGAAGGACGCACGGACTTCGAGCCCGGACGGTGGTTCGGCCACGAGAACCTCGGCCGCGTCGTCGCGGTCGGCGACGGCGTCGACAAGGTGCAGGAGGGGGAGTACGTCGTCCTCCCGTTCAACATCGCCTGCGGCCACTGCAAGAACTGCGAGCGGGGGCTGACGAACTACTGCCTGACGGCCCAGCCCGACCCGAAGATGGCCGGTGCGGCGTACGGCTTCGCTGACATGGGACCGTACGCCGGCGGCCAGGCCGAGCTGCTGCGGGTGCCCTGGGGCGACTTCAACTGCCTGCGGCTGGGCGAGGACGCGGCGGAGCGCCAGACCGACTACGTGATGCTCGCCGACATCTTCCCGACCGGCTACCACGCCACCGAGATGGCCAAGGTGAAGCCCGGCGACCAGACCGTGATCTACGGCGCCGGTCCGGTCGGGCTGATGGCGGCGCTGTCCGCGACCATCCGCGGTGCGAGCAAGGTGATGGTGGTCGACCGGCACCCGGACCGGCTGCGGCTGGCCGAGTCCATCGGCGCGATCGCGATCGACGACTCGAAGGTCGACCCGGTCGAGGCTGTCCTGGAGCAGACGATGGGGCTGGGGGCGGACAACGGCTGCGAGTGCGTGGGCTACCAGGCGCACGACCCGGACGGCCAGGAGCAGGCGAACCTCACCATGAACCGCCTCGTCTCCTCGGTGCGCTTCACCGGGACGATCGGCACCGTCGGCGTGTTCGTGCCCCAGGACCCGGGCGCCAGCGACGAGCTGGCCAAGCAGGGCAAGCTCGCCTTCGACTTCGGGATGTTCTGGTTCAAGGGCCAGCACCTCGGCACCGGCCAGGCGCCCGTGAAGAGGTACAACCGCCAGCTGCGCGACCTCATCGCCGGAGGCAAGGCGGAGCCGTCGTTCATCGTCAGCCACGAGCTGTCGCTCGACGAGGCGCCCGAGGCGTACGAGCACTTCGACAACCGCGACGACGGCTGGACGAAGGTCGTCCTGCATCCCGCGACGGCGAGCGGCTGACATGGCCGACAGCATGCGGGCCATGGTCTACCGCGGCCCGTACCGGGTGCGGGTGGAGGAGAAGGACGTCCCGGCGATCGAGCACCCCAACGACGCCATCGTCCGGGTGACCCGGGCCGCGATCTGCGGCTCGGACCTCCACCTGTACCACGGGATGATGCCGGACACCCGGGTCGGCCACACGTTCGGGCACGAGTTCATCGGCGAGGTCCACCAGGTGGGCCCGTCGGTGCAGAACCTGTCGGTGGGCGACCGGGTCATGGTGCCCTTCAACGTGTTCTGCGGGACCTGCTACTTCTGCGCCCGCGGTCTCTACTCCAACTGCCACAACGTCAACCCGAATGCCACGGCGGTCGGTGGCATCTACGGCTACTCCCACACCTGCGGCGGGTACGACGGCGGCCAGGCCGAGTTCGTCCGGGTGCCGTTCGCCGACGTCGGCCCGGGGCTGATCCCGGACTGGATGGACGACGACGACGCCGTGCTCTGCACCGACGCCCTCCCGACCGGCTACTTCGGCGCCCAGCTCGGCGACATCGTCGAGGGCGACGTCGTCGTGGTGTACGGCGCCGGGCCGGTCGGTCTCTTCGCCGCCCGCTCGGCGTGGCTGATGGGCGCGGGCCGGGTGATCGTCGTGGACCACCTGGACTACCGGCTGGAGAAGGCCCGCGAGTTCGCCCACGCCGAGCCGATCAGCTTCACCGAGCACGGCGACGTGGTGCGTCACCTCAAGCACCTGACCGAAGGGCTGGGGGCCGACGTGGTGATCGACGCGGTCGGCGCGGAGGCCGACGGCAACCTGCTGCAGCACGTCACCGCGGCGAAGCTGAAGCTCCAGGGCGGGTCGCCGGTCGCGCTGAACTGGGCGATCGACACCGTCCGCAAGGGCGGCACCGTCTCGGTCGTCGGTGCCTACGGGCCGCTGTTCAGCGCGGTGAAGTTCGGCGACGCGATGAACAAGGGGCTGACGCTGCGGATGAACCAGTGCCCGGTCAAGCGGCAGTGGCCGCGGCTGTTCGAGCACCTGCGCAACGGCCACTTCAAGCCCAGCGACGTCATCACCCACCAGGTCCCGCTCGAGCACATCGCCGAGGGCTACCACATGTTCTCGGCCAAGCTCGACAACTGCATCAAGCCGATCGTCGTACCCAGCGCGGCGTAGTGGCGGAGGAGCCGGCATGACCTACACACCGCACAAGCCCGACCTCGTCCCGAGCAGCGACGAGCTGCGCGCCCGGATCCCCGGCTGGGGGGCCGACCTCGACCCGGCCGACCGGCCGTCGGTCCCGCGGCTGCGCTTCGACCCGTCGCTCTCGGGCGCGCACTGGGAGTACCCCGACCAGCAGCCGGAGAAGTGGCCCCGGGAGCGCTCCGTGGAGCACACCCAGCTCCCGCCGGTGTTCGGTACGTCGTGCCCACCGCACGGGTTCTCGGGCGCCCTCCGCAAGCTCGCCTACGCCCGCTACAGCGAGGGCCAGTCGGCGCACTGGCTGCTGCTGATCGCGGCCGACCGGGTCGACACCGTCGGCAGCACGCTGCGCTCGCTGCTGACGACCCGCCCGGACAACCCGATCACCGAGACCGGCGTCCTGGCGGAGGTGCGGCACCACGGCCTCAGCTCGCGTCTCGGGCACAACCGCGCCGACGTCAAGCACCACTGGATGGATCCCCTCGTCGTCGGCGCTCCGTGGGTCGGCGGGTTCCTGCTCGCCCGCGGACTGCTCCGCCGCCTGCGGACCTGACGGCCGCGGCCCCAGCAGGCTCGCCGAGGAGGCTCACCCCCCTTCCTCGGCGGGCCGCTGCGGCTCACCACGACCCGCGCCGGCGCCCGCCGGTGCGTGAACGAAGGAGCAAGAACCATGCTGACGAAAGCCCTGCTCGTCCGACTGGAAGCCCTGCCCGGCAAGGAGGCGGAGCTCGCCGACTTCCTGACCGGTGCCCGAGCGATCGTCCTGGAGGAGCCGGGCACCGTCGCCTGGTTCGCCCTCCAGCTCGGCCCCTCGACGTTCGGCGTCTTCGACGTGTTCCCCGACGACGAGGCCCGCGACGCCCACCTCGCGGGCGGCGTCGGCCAGGCGTTGGGCCCGAACACCGGCGTCCTCTTCTCCGAGCCGCAGGTGGAGAAGATCGACCTCCTCGCCGAGAAGATCCCCGAGTAGCCCGCCCGTCGACGCCGCCTCGCCGAGGTTCAGCCCCGTTCCTCGGCGAGCCGGCTTCGGCGTTCCTCCTCGCGCTTGGAGTACGCCGCCGCGCGGATCGCCTCGTCGGACTCCAGGCCGCTGCCGAGCGCGCCTCCGACGGTGGCGGCCGAGGCGACGAACCACGCGAGGACGAACAGGTCGCTGTGGTCGACGTGCTGCTGGAGGTAGCCCCCCATCAGCCCCGGGTCGAGGATGAAGAACGCCCACGCCAGGTTCAGCAGGTAGAGCGCGGCGTAGCAGATGAGCGCCCCGGTCGTCAGCGTGAGCAGGGTCGAGGCGTTGTAGAGGCGCGAGCGCTCGCGCGTCTCGGGCGCGTCGTCCTCGGGCCGGTCCCACAGCTCCCCGTCGATCACGATCCACCCGACGACCAGGCCGAGCGACACGATGGCCGCGACGGCCAGCCGCCACCACGACAGCGAGTCCGCCAGCAGCCAGACGGTGGAGTTGATGGTCGCGATCGCCCCGGTCGTGATCGCCGCGACGAGGGCCGACTTCAGGCCGGGCACGAGCATCCAGGGCCGGTTCGCCAGCACCATGCCGAGCAGCAGCCGCAGCCGGCCGCCGCGGTGGGGCAGCGGAACCCGGTGGCTGCCACCCCCGTCCGTGTCGGCCATGCCCCGGATGAGCCTCTGCACCGTCCGTCGTGCGCGGCGGTGCGGACGGAGGCCGCCCAGGGCGGGCAGGGAGACCACGGCCGCCTTCTGCGCCGCGTCCGTCTCCACCAGCAGGTAGCGCCCGTCCGCATCGCGCAGCGGCAGCTCGGTCAGTCCCACCACCAGGTCCCAGTCGTGGTCCTCGGCGTGCTCGCCCAGCCGGGCCAGCACGGTGCCCACGTCCTCGCATGCGAGGGTGAATGGCTCGCTGACGACCTCGAGCTCCCAGGGCTGGCCGTCGTCCGTCATCCCCTCGGCGACCTCGGTGGGCTTCGCGGGGTCGGCGACGAGGCCGACGTGAAGGGAGGACATCCCCGTGCGGTACCCCCGAGGGCGCGTTCGAACGGCGGAGGGCCGAGATGGCACGGTCCGCGGCACGTCTCCCTCCTCAGCCGGCTGCTCCGTGGCCGCTTCTCAGCCGTCATCGACAGCACCGGCCTCGTCCGGATCCCGCGGCGGCCGCTGGCCGGTCGACGACTCGGCGGGCTCGGGCTGATGATCGTCGGCTCTTGGCTGATGCCGCCGCTCCCACCAGCAGGGGGACGAGGAGGAGCCGGCCGGAGCACAGGACCACCACGACGAGGAAGGCCGAGGCCGCCGCCGCGGTGATGCGCCGACCTCCTCGGAGCAGACGGACGCCGACCAGGGTGCCCACCAGGGTGACGGCGGCCAACAGCGCCGAGGTGGCACGGACCAGGACGTCGAGTCCCAGGAGGCCTCGGAGGGCCGGCCCGGCCAGCAGGAGGCAGCAGACGGCGAGGAAGGCCAGTGCGTGACGGGGTTCGCGCCCCTCACGCGTGGAGCCGACGAGCCACCGGGGGAGGACGCCGTCGCGGCCCAGTGCGGCGCCGAGCCGCGCGCCGCTGGCCAGGTAGGCGTTGATGGCGCCGAAGGTGAGCAGGAGGGCGGCCGCGGTGGCGAGAGCGGTGCCCATGGGCCCGAAAGCCTGTCGCAGCAGCGTCAGGAGCGGAACGGGGGCGCTGCCGGCGGCGTCACCCAGGACGCCGACGGTGACCACCGCAAGCCCGACGTAGAGCACGACGACGATGCCGAGGGTGAGCGCGGTCGCTCGACGCAGCCCCCTCCCGGCGTCGGCGAAGTCGCCGGAGAGATGGGTGGCCGCCTCCCAGCCGGCGAATGCGAAGAACAGCACGTTCGCGGCCGTGGCGACGCCTCCCCAGCCCTGCGGCGCGAACGGGCTGAACGCGGAGGCGCGCACGTTGCCCGACGAGGCGACGACAGTGACGGCGAGCAGCACGACCAGCACGCCGGCGGTGAGCACCTGGACCCGCCCGGTGGCAGCGAGCCCGGCGGAGTTGAGCGCGAAGGCAGCCGCCAGGAGGGCGAGGCCGATCCAGACGGAGGCGCCCTGGCCGGCCCCCAGGGCGGCCGCCATGTAGTGCCCGCCCATCAGGGCGGCCGCCATCACGCCGATCGGCACGGCGGCCAGGAACCACCACCCGACCGGTACGGCGACCCGCTCGCCGAAGGCGAGACGCGCGAAGTGGGCCACCCCGCCGCCGTCGGGATGGCTGCCGCCGAGGGAGGCGAACGTCGCCGCGACGGGAACACTCGCGCACAGCAGCAGCCCCCAGGCCAGCAAGGACGCCGGGCCGGCGGCTTCGGCGGCCAGTGCCGGCAGCGCCAGTGCGCCGGGACCGAGGACGGCGCCCAGCAGCATCACGGTCCCGGTGACGACGCCCAGCCGGCCGTGGGAGGAGCCCGGCAACGACGCCGTCGGGGCCGACGTCCCCGTCGAGGTCGCGACGCCGGTCATGACAGGAGGGAGAGCCGCTTGGTCAGCTTGGTCACCTGGTTGCGGGGACCCAGGATCGCCAGCCCGACGAAGTCGATGTCGTCGGGGTGGGCCGCCGCCAGTGCTTCGACGTACTCAGCGTAGGTGCGGGAGCGCCGGGCGACCTCGTTGAAGCCCACCACGACCGCATCCTCGAGGAGCAGGGCCCGGTCGTGCAGGTCCTGCAGCTCCTCGCTCGTCGCGACGAGAGTCGGGACGGGATGGGGGTTCAGGCCGGCGTGGAGGGCGCCGGACGCGTCGGGGCTGTCCGGGGCCACGGACCCGGTCAGCCGTCCTCCCAGCGCCAGGCCGAGGACGGCCGCGGCGTTGGCGGCCTGGGCGGCCGGGAGGTCGTCGCGTACGACGATGACGAGCTTCGATTCCAAGGCACTTCCTTCGGCGAGCATGTGACGGGTGATCGCCTGGGACGATAGGCAAACGGTTGCCGTCGTAGGACCGGCGCCGAACCTTGTTCGGAGAAGCGCTCTAGAATCAGGTCGTGGACGAACTTGATTCGGCGATCGTGCGCGAACTCCAGCGCGATGCGCGGCAGTCCAACCGCGAGCTCGCACGTCTCCTGGGCGTCGCGCCCTCCACCTGCCTGGAGCGCGTTCGCCTGCTGCGTGCCCGCGGGGTCATCCGCGGCTACCACGCCGAGATCGCCCCTGTCGCGCTCAACCGCGAGGTCGAGGCGTTCATCTCGACCCGGCTACGGCCGCTGAGCCGCTCCGTCATCGACACCTTCAAGGCCGCTCTCATCAAGCTCCCGGAGGTGGTGGCCGTGTTCGTCGTGGCCGGCGACGAGGACTTCCTCATCCACGTCGCCGTGCGCGACCTCGACCACCTCCACGCGTTCCTCATCGATCGGCTCAGCCAGCGGCGGGAGGTGGTCAGCTTCCGCAGCCAGATCGTCTACCAGAGTGCTCAGAAGCAAGTCCTGGAGCCGCTTCCGGACCGGTGAAGCACCTCGTTCGAGGGCTGGAAGCGAATGCTGCTCACGCGACCCACGCGCGGCGCGACGTCGTCGTACTGACCGACGGACCAGCGTCGCGTTCACGACGCGGCGGCGGCGCTCGGAGCGGGTGCGGCACTGCGCCCCCGCTGCAGCAGGGTCGTCAGGACGATGCCGGCCACCAGTCCGATCGCGGCGAGGAGATAGCCCACGCCCCGCTCGGTCGCCGCCGCCGCGCCGGCCACGGCGAACAGCCCGATGGCGCCGCCGGCCTGCTGCACCGTGTTGACGAAGCCCGACGCGGCACTGGCGTACGCCGCCGGGGCGGTCGACATCGCCAGCTGGGTCACCTGCGGCATGGCCAGGCCGAATCCGGCACCCATGACGACCAGCGGCACCATCACGTCGGCGACGTAGCTCCCGTTGTCCGGCAGCCGCACCATCAGCAGCATCCCCACGACGAAGAGCAGCAGCCCGACCTGCAGGGTTCGCACGGTTCCGGTCCGCTGGGCGAGGCGTCCGCTGACGCCGAGGGACGCGACGGCGATCGCCCCGCTCGTCGCCAGGAACCCGGTGCCGGTGGCCAGTGCGCTCAACCCCAGCGTGTCCTGCAGGTAGAGCGAGGTGAGGAACTGGAAGGACATGCCGGCCATGACCATCGTGAAGAGGATGCCGTTGGCCAGGCCGAAGCGTCGGTCGGCGAAGAGGGCGCGGGGGACCAGGCCGCCGCGGAGGGCGACGCCCGGGGTGTGCTCGAGCAAGCGTGCGGCCGCGACCGCGGCGACCACGCCGATCGGCACGTTGACCAGGAAGGCCCAGCGCCACGAGAGCGCCTCGACGAGCGCGCCGCCGGCGACCAGTCCCACCGATGCGCCTGCGGAGCCGACGAAGGCCAGACCGGCGAAGGCGCGCGAGCGCAGCTCCTCCTCCGGGTAGAGCCGCGCCACCATGCTCAAGGTGACGGCGGTGCTCGCACCGCCGCCGATGCCTTGGACCGCCCGGGCGAGGAGCAGCGAGGCGGGATCGCCCGCGAGGCCGCACCACAGCGAGGCCAGCGTGAACAGCGCCAGGCCGGGCAGGAACACCCGCCGGGCGCCGTACCGGTCGCCGAGCCTTCCGGCGGGCAGCAGCACCAGTGCGAAGGCGACGAAGAAGCTGTTGGCGACCCACGAGAGGCCGGACTCGGTGAAGCCGAGGTCCGATCGGATCGAGGGCAGGGCAACGGTCACGACCGTGCCGTCGAGGATCACGACGAGCGAGGTCGTCGTGATGGTCAGGTAGGTGAGGAGGCGTCGAATTCCGTTCATGAATACGACGCTAGCAGATCGTCTAGACAAAAACGATCTATGAAGAGACTATTTTCGATAAGACAGAGCGCGTGCCGGGCCTCGAGTGTGGGACGGAGTGGCCCAGCGCCCCTCCGTGAGGCGGGTCAATGCATCGACGAACGCCGCCCGGACGTCCGCGTCGAGGTCGCCGAGCGTGGCGTCGACGGCGGCGTCGTAGAGCTCGGTGGCGTGGGCGAGCACACGCCTGCCGTCGTCGGTGATGGTGACGATCCGCGCTCGTCGGTCCGTCTCGGAGACCCGGCGCCGCGCGAGACCGGCCTTCTCGAGGCCGTCCAGCGTGGTCACCATGGTGCTCTTGTCGAGCATCGCCAGCTCGGCCAGCGCGTTCTGCGTGCGCTCCTCCTCGGCCGCCTTCATGAGCACGCAGTACTCCCGCAGGTCGACCCCCGCTCCCCGCAGGGCCGTCTCGAGCTGGACGGTGAAGGCGAACGCGGACTGGTTGAGCAGGAAGGCGAGGTCGAGGCGGGGTTGCTGACTCATGATTCGAATCTACCAAGACGATTGATCCGGCCAACAGTCTCGCCCCAGATCAACAGGGGCGCGGTGCAGGGGAGAGGCACCTCGGAAAGCCGAACGGCGCCTGACGCCGGGACGGGTCGTCCCAGGTCAGGCGCCGTCTCAGGCACCTCGCCGCGCGTCGGCGCAGGCGGATCAGATGTCGTAGTAGTGACTGACTGACCCATGTTGACCTGCGCAAACGTCGAGATGTCCCGGCCGTTTGTACCGGGCTTGTAACAACATAGCGCGTCGCCGAGTGGTTGGAGCCCGGCCCGCGACCCGGCCTTGAAGCTGTGGGCGCGCCCCTACTCGGCCGAGTGCGCCTGGTCGAAGTGAGCCACGTCGACGGCCACGAAGAGTGCTGTGGCTCGGGCGACGATCCGCTGCTGGGGGTCGGCTACCTCTGCTTCGACAAAGCGTTTGCGTCCCTTCGTCTCCAGGGCCTTGCCGGCAAGTTCGTACTGCACACCGAGCAAGACCGGCGTCAGGTACTCGATCGTCAGGGAGCGGGTCACGGCAGGCTGTCCCGTCAGGTAGAGCAGGAAGCCGAGCAAGTCATCGAGGACTGTTGCCACGGCGCCACCGTGCGCGATTCCCGGCGCCCCGACGTGGCGGTCATCGAAGACATGTGTGGCGACCACTCCGTCTCCGCGGCGCCGGACCAGGAGGTGGTGGCCATGGGGGTTGTCCGGGCCGCATCCCAGGCAGTGGGGATGGTGCGGCGGCAGCTCTGCTCCGTCGGGGTGATCTCGAAACTTGGTGTCCCACGTCGCGAGCAGGCCTTGGATGTCGATCACGAGGTCGCCATCTCCGTCAAGAGTTGCTCCCACTGGTCCAGCGTGCGACGCGACCGCTGTGCGCGCTCATGGTCGAACATGCCGCTCACGCCCTGCCCGAGCAGCAGGTCCAGCGTCAGCTGGATCGCCACCGGGTCTTCAGTGACGTAGCGCCGACAGATCTCATACAACTCCTCGTGCACCCTCGTCTCGGCGGGTACCAGTTGTTCGCGCAGCTCGGCATTCGCCCGGGCGGCCACCCACAACTCCAGCGAGGCGGCGTACAACGGCCCCGAGAGCGCGTCGGCCAACAGTCGTATCGCGCGCCGAGACAGTGATGTGGCCCGCTCTGGGGTCATCGCCTCCAACTGAGAGCGCACCGATTCGAGTCTCTTCTGCGCCAGATGCTCCACGGCCGCCACCACCATCTGATCGCGGGTGCCGAAGTGGTGCAGCTGCGCGCCCCGGGACAAACCTGCCTTGGCTGCTACCGCCGGACCGGTGGTGCCGCCGTAGCCGTGCTCAACCAGACAGGAGATGGTCGCGTCCAACAGGACGCGGCGGGTGGCGGCCGAACGAACTTCCTGGCGCGTCGTCTTGTCCACCCGTACAGGTTACATACATACATGACTGCATGTAGTCTGGGAGTGCCGAGGACGATCCTTGAGGTTCGGTCCGACGGAGGTGACCGAGATGAGCCTGGGCTACGGGTGGCAACCCCTTGCTGACGCGCTGGGCGACCTTCTGCTGTACGCGTTCTGGTTCCTGGCCAGCGGTGCGGTAGCGATAGGCGCCTGCTGGTACGGCGGCTACGAGGGCTACCGGGCGTGGCGGGAGTTAGAGCACGAGTCACTTCGGCGGCGCCACGAACGGCGCATCGAGAAGGAAACAGCACGCGGCCTGGTCCAGCTGGAGGAGTTCTTGCGAGGTCAGACGCGATCAACGGTGGAGGAATCGTCGCTGCCGAAGGCAACCAGGGGAAGCAAGATCCATCGCCGACGAGCCCCTCACAAGGATCTCCCGTAGGAGAGCAACGCTCTCACGCGCGACCCTGCCGAGCGGGGGAGTAGGGCTCGGACGCGGGTATTCCCCGGTCCCACCCTGAGCGCCGCTCCAGCCAGCCGATTCCTGTGGCCCCTGTCGGCGGCCTTCGTAGCCGGCAAGCGCTGTCTGATAGCCGCGATTCCGCAGTCCCAGCGGGGGTGCCGATTCCGCGGACGCCCTGAAGGATTGCCCAATGGGAAATCTTGCTCAGTGGGCACTCGCGCTGAGAAACTCAATCCATGACCGAACCCGGGCTTCGAGATCGCAAGCGAGAGGCGACTGCCCAGGCTCTCGCGCAGGCGGCGTTCGAGCTCGCGCGAGAGCACGGCGTCGACGGCTTCGTTATCGATGATGTCGCCCGCCGCGCTGGATACTCGCGCAGGACCTTCGCCAACCACTTCAGCTGCAAGGAAGAGGCCATCGCGATGGTCGCGTTCCGCGGCGTCAGTGAGGCGACAATCGCGCTCGGCGACCTGGCGGCGGATCTGCCCCTCCTGGACGCCTTGCACGAGGTCTTGAAGGCGCAGCTCACGACGGAGGCGTTCGTGCAGATGCGCGAACTGGTCGCGCTCTCGGGCCGGTACCCGTCGCTGGAACCGTACGTGTTTGCCCTCCAACACCGGATGCGTCACTCGGCCCAGGAAACCTTGCGCACAGCGGCCCGGGATCGCCATCCCGGCATCTACGCGCCGTTGCTGTTTGGCGCCGTCTACGGGGCGATTACAGCGGCCCTGGAGGGAGCGCTTGACGTGCATGTCCCCGACGGTGCCTCAACCGCCCAACCGGGGTCGATCGACTACGAGGGGTTCCTCGAACTCGCCTTCGACTACCTGCGGTCGGGCTTCTAACAGCGCCGTCGACGCGCTGCTCACGGAAAGGGCACCATGTCCACGCTTCTCTACCGGATGGGTCACCGAGCGTTCGACCGACCTTGGTTCGTCTTGGCGGGCTGGCTCGTCGCGATCGGCATCGTCATCGCGGGTATCGCCCTCAACGGTGTCAGCGTGAGTTCGGGCTTCAAGGTGGACGGGACCGAGGCGCAGACGGTGCTCGACCGCGTCACGGCTGAGCTGCCCGAGGTGTCGGGTGGTCAAGCCAGTGTGGTGTTTGTCGTGCCCGAGGGACAGCGTATTGATACCCCAGATCGGGTCGAGGCGATGGCCCGGGCCATTGATGCCGTCTTTGGGTTGGATCAGGTCGCCGCTCCCCCGAAACTGGAACCCGCCGCCGGCGATCCGAGCCGCGTACCGGAGAACGCCCAGCCCTTCCGGCCACTGATGTACGACGGGGCCCCGGTGCCCGGGGCGCTCCTCTCCGCCCGCGGTGACACGGTCTTGTTCCAGTTCCAGTTCAAGGTCCCCACCACGTCACTGGCGAACAGTGACGTGACCGCGGTCCTGGACGCGGTGGAACGCAGCGAGACCGGTACCGGGATCACGGCCTTGCCCAGCGACTCGCTCAAAGCGCTCGAGGTACCCGTCGGCGCAGGGGAAGTCATCGGTCTCACGGTGGCCGGGATCGTGCTCGTGCTGACACTGGGCTCGGTGGTCGCTGCTGGGCTGCCTTTGGTCAACGCGCTTGTCGGGGTCGGTATCGGTGTGGGCGGCGCCTATGCTCTCTCGACGGTTCTATCGATGAGTTCAGCAACCCCGGTTCTCGGACTCATGGTTGGCCTCGCGGTCGGGATCGACTACTCGCTGTTCATCGTGAACCGGCAGCGGCGCTTGATCCTGGATCAGGGCCTGGCCGCGCACGAGGCGGCCAGCCGTGCCGTCGGCACCGCTGGAAGCGCCGTGTTCTTCGCCGGTCTCACTGTGATCGTCGCGCTCACAGCCCTGACCATCATCGGCATCACCATGCTGACCGTCATGGCGCTGGTCGCGGCATCGACTGTGGCGCTGGCCGTCCTCATCGCGCTCACTATGCTGCCCGCGCTGCTGGGTCTCGTCGGCGAGCGAATCTGCTCCGTCAAAGCTCGCCACACCCGCCGCGAGCGCCTTGCCGATGAAGCGCACAGCGTCGCAGACCACTGGGTGAAGCGTGTCATCAAGTATCGATGGCCGGTCATCGCGATCGTCGCGACGCTGCTGGGAGTTGCAGCCATCCCCGCGGCCAGCATGGAGCTCGGCATCCCTACCGCCGCTACCGCCAGCAGCGACTCCAGCGCCCGGCAAGGGTACGACGCGATTTCGCGTGGATTCGGAGAAGGATTCAACGGCCCCCTGCTCGTCACCGCCGAGCCGACACACCCCGGCCCTCCGATCACCCCCGCGGTCACCGCCAAGCTCACCCAGGCTCTCCAGCAACAGCACAATGTCGCTGCGGTTGTGCCTCTCGGGGCAGGCAGGTCAGGTCAACTGGTCGTCCTCAGCGTGATCCCGAAGTCCGGTCCCTCCGACCAAGCCACCACGGATCTGGTCAGGGCACTGCGCCAACCCGATCTCGACCTTGCCAAGGACAACCAAGTGACGCTGGGCGTGACCGGTTACACCGCGATCAGCATCGACATGTCCGACAAGCTCGCCGGCGTGATCCCGCAGTACCTCGGGGTCATCGTGCTGCTATCCCTACTGATCCTGATGCTGGTCTTCCGGTCCGTCATCGTTCCACTCGTCGCGACTGCCGGGTTCCTGCTCAGCATCCTGGCCACCTTCGGCGTCACTACAGCCGTCTTCACCTGGGGATGGTTCGGCAGCCTGTTTGCAGTGGAGGGAGGTGGCCCGATCATGAGCTTCATACCGATCATCGCCACAGGCATCCTCTACGGACTCGCCATGGACTACCAGGTCTTCCTCGTCTCCTCGATGCGAGACGCCTACGTCCACGGCCACCACGGCATGCGCAGCGTCGTGCACGGCTTCGACCAAGCAAGCCGCGTCGTCGTAGCAGCGGCCCTGATCATGATCGCCGTCTTCTCCGGCTTCATCTTCAGCCACGACATCGTGGTCAAACAGGTCGGTCTCGCGCTCGCCGTTGGCATCCTCATCGACGCCTTCTTCGTCCGCGTGACACTCATGCCAGCAGTAATGGCGATCGTCGACGACAGGGCGTGGTGGCTGCCGCGCTGGCTCGATCGCTTGATCCCGAACCTCGACGTCGAAGGCGACCGGCTCGCCACCCTGCTCAGCCAGCGGTCGAGCCCACAAGACAGAGTCAACGACGACGTGAACGCGTTGTCAGATGACGGCCCCACCCCATCGATCCAGAAGCCCGGCCGCCCCCAGCCATAGGAAGCCGGAAGCCTCGCGCGGAGGCTCCACCCCGGCACCGGAGCACCGGCGCATCGGGTTAGTGGCGCGTGCCGACCGATCCTCCCCTCGGCGGCCCGAGCATCAGGGCGCCGAACAAGGACACGGTGGCGCCCTGATCCACCAGCCGCAGTCGACCAAGGAGTGGACCCGTCTAGGGGACTGGCACAGCGGCCCGTCAATCACCCAACCCGTGGCGCCGCATCCGAGTCGGCCACCAATTGTGATCCTCGAGCAGGGCGGCACACGCGGGCACGATGAGGCTGCGGACCACGAAGGTGTCGAGCAGCAGTCCTGCTGCCACGGTGAAGCCGGTCTCCGCGAGGGTGACCACTGGTGAAGAGAGGAGGGCGACGAAGGTGCTGGCGAAGATGATGCCTGCGGAGATGATCACGGGGCGGCGTCCTGGTTGCCATGACGCTTTACGCCCGCAAGGTCGCCCACCTCACCGACACCCACCGCGAGCTCGTCGAGAGCGCAGACGGGACCGTCGCGGCGGTCTACACGGTCACCGGCGAGCTGTTCTTCGCCTCCAGCAACGACCTATACACGCAGTACGAGTACGCCGACGACCCCAACCGCGTCGTCATCGACCTGTCCCAGTCACACATCTGGGACGCCTTGACCGTCGCCTCGCTCGACGCCATCACCCACGTACGAACGCAAGGGCAAGACCGTCGAGATCGTCGGTCTCAATGACGCCAGCGCCGAACGGCACGGTCGGCTCGCCGGAGAGCTGCCCTCGCACTAGTTCTGGGCTATGGGGGGGTCGACGGTGTGTCCGGCCTCGGCCCGCTCGGTCAGGTACGCGGCCAACGCCTCGGGCGGGGCCTCCTCCACCAGGCGCCCAAGGTCGTCGACCACCACCCGCAGCAGGAGGGACTGCACCAGTGGTCTCGGCTGCGGTCACCGCGTGACACCTGGGCGGCTTGCACCCGATCGAAGCCCTTTTCGTCCTGCTGCTGGCCTTCGTTCGTGATCGTGATGCGGGGTTCACCGACGTCAGGGTCGAGGGCGCTCGACTCCTGCGGTGACGGATCGACCGATGAGGATCGTCTTGAACTTGCTGAACAGCTTTCGCGGTCGCGGCTCGCGTACCGCGGTGTCTTCTGCGAGGTTGTTGCGCCGTCGCGCTTCGAGCTCGAGGCGATGCCCCACTCGAATCGCTGGTTCGTCGAAGCCACTGGCCAGTCCCGCTGCGATAGCCATGGCTGCCCAGTCGTTGCGCGCGGTCGTGCGGACAGCGTGCGCGATGCCGTCGGTTGTCGGGTTCTCAGCCAGCTCGTCGATGACCATCCGCACGCCCCGGTAGGTCTCGCTGGCGTGCCGCCATGCCTCGATGACCATTTCCTTGCGGTCTTCGGGGTCGCCGACGAGTCCGCGTTCTAGTGAAGCAGTCAGGAGCGTGTGCCAGCGAAGCAGCAGGGCGTCCGCGAGGTCTTCGGGGTCGTGGAAGAAGGTGTCGATGGCGTCGATGTCGGTGGGGATCTGCCCGTCTTTGCGGGCCAGGATCTCCTCGGTCACGGCGTGGAGGACGCTGGCGCGGGTCGGCTTCGGGTGGTTCTTCACGAGGCGCTCCCTTACTTTGATGAGGGCGGCGCGGCGCTCGCCCACTGCACGGGCAGCGAGACGTAGCCGCGGATCGGACCGGAGCGAAGTCGGACCGCTGAGTTGAGGTCGACATCCCAGTCACGACGTCGGGCTAGGAGTGCCTGGAGAGCGATCTGTGCTTCGAGGCGTGCCAGGGCTGCGCCGAGGCAGAAGTGGATGCCCCGGCCGAAGGCGATCTGTCGTTCGGGGCGGCGGTTGATGTCGAAGTTGTCGGGGGCGGGGAAGGCGTGGTCGTCGCGGTTCGCGGATCCGAACAACAGCAGCACGGTGTCGCCGGTCTTCATGCGTTGGCCGTGTAGGTCCACCTGTCGGGTCAGGGTGCGCGCGAGGCCCTGGACCGGGGAGTCGTAGCGGAGCAGCTCCTCGACCGCGGCGGGAACGAGATCGGGATGATCCGCCAGCTGTCGACGGCTCTCGGGATGCTGGGCGAGTATGACGGCGCTGTTGGAGAGGAGGTTGGTGGTGGTTTCGTGCCCGGCGACGAGTAGCAGAAGGCAGAAGCCGAGGAGCTCCTCCTCGCTGAGGTAGGCACCGTCCACCTCGGCGTGGACGAGTGCTGTCATGAGGTCGTCTTGGGGGTGGGCACGTCGCTCGGCGAGGAACGCCGCGAAGTACTCGTAGAGCGCTGAGGCGGCGTCCAGCCCGGGGCCGAACTCTCCGCGGATGGGGCTGGACTGGATGAGGGTGGTGGACCAGGTTCGGAACCGGTCGCGATCGTTGCGCGGCACACCGAGCATGTCGGCGATGACGATGGCCGGGAGCGGTCCGGCGAACCCGGAGACGAAGTCCCAGGTCCCGGTGTCGGGAGCCTGGTCGAGGAGGTCGTCGACGAGGGCTTGGATGCGCGTCTCGAGTCCGGCGATGCGGCGCGGGGTGAAGGCCTTGCTGATGAGGTGGCGAAGCTGGGTGTGCCGGGGTGGGTCGCTCATGATGAGCATGGGCAGGAACAGCTCGGTCATGTCGACCCCGGGTGGGGTGGGGAAGATCCCGGACGCCGAGGAGTATGTCTCCGGGTCGAGCAGGGCCGCGGAGACGTCGTCGTAGCGGCTCAGCACCCAGGTGCTCGCCGCTGGCGACCAGAAGAGGGGAGCGTTCTCGCGCAACTCGCGGTAGACAGGGTAGGGGTCTTCGATCACCGCCGGGTCAAAGGGGCTGTAGGTCAGCTGTTGCTGGTTCATCGGGGGGTCCCCTCGGTTGTTGAGCTCGATGCCGGTGCGTCGGCCGTGTCGGCTGGTTGCGGTCTCGTGCCTGTTGTTGTCGGGTTCCGGTGTGGCCACCAGCTGCGTTCCTCGAACAGGGCGGCGCAGGCGGGGACGACCAGGGTGCGGACGATGAAGGTGTCCAGTAGCAGTCCTGATGCGACGGCGAACCCGGTCTGGGTGAGTGCCTCGACCGGTGAGAACAGCAGCGCCACGAAGGTGGAGGCGAAGATGACGCCGGCGGCGGTGATGACGGTGCCGGTGGCGGTGACTGCGCGGGCGACCTCGCTACGGGTCAGGGCGAGCCCGCTTTCGCGCATCCGGCTCATCAGCAGGATGTTGTAGTCGGCTCCCACCGCGACCAGCAGCACGAACGTGATGACCGGCACGGTGAAGTGGATGTCCTGCCCGAGGAGGTGCTGGAAGACCAGTGTGGTCAGGCCGAGCGCGGCCGCACAGGAGACAACGACCGAGGCGAGCAGGTACAGCGGGGCCGCGAGTGCGCGCAGGGTGAGGAGGAGGATGAGGAGGACTGCGGCAAGGACCACGATGAGGACGAGGACGGCGACCCAGATCGGACCCGAACCGGATGTAGTCAAGCGTGTGGCCCAACAACGGCAGACCCTGGTCGCCCCGCACCGCTGCCAGACCGCTGCCGGCCGGCGCCTCGGCCAGCGGCCGGACCGGCCAGGACCGACTCAGCGTGCGCAGCCCCTGATCCACCCGACCGGGCAGTCGCGTCAGCACGACCGAGGAAGTACGGCGCCGCAGGGGGCCTCGCAAGGGGGTGAGCAACGCGTTCATCGAGTAGCTCCAGACGTCCGTGGGTCGTGCGCTCAATGGCCGGACTCAGAGTTTGTACTGAGAGTTCAAGATAGGATTCTGATCCAGCAAAGGAATGACGTCAACCGTGGGTCTCAGAGGCCGAGGGAAGGGGAAGCGAAGTGCGACAGGTACCTGCCAAGCTGGCCAGCAAGCTCTACGGGGCGGCGGAGCTCATCGCCGAGCGCGGCCTGGCTGACGCCAAGGTCGACGAGATCGCCGACGCAGCCGGCATCCCGAAGGCCACGCTGTACTACTACTTCAGCGGCAAGGACGAGGTCCTGGCGTTCCTGCTGGCCGACATGCTCGAGCTGATCGCCGGCGAAGGCGGAACTGCGGCGTCGGCCCCCGGCAGCGCTCGGGATCGCCTTGAGTCGGCGGTCGAGGCACAGCTCGCAGTGATGCTCGATCATCCGGCCGTCTGCCGAGCCCTCGTCGGCGACCTGGGTCGCGCGACGCGCCTTCCGGAGCTCGCCGCAGCGTTACAGGAGGCATTCCACCGGCCCATCGCGAGCCTGCTTGCCGAAGGCGTCAGCGACGGCACCCTGCGGCCGGTGGAGGACCCGGGTGCAGTCGCGCTGAGCATCTTCGGTGCGATCACCGTGACCGGCCTCAGCGTCGCGGTCGAAGGATCGTCGAACGACTCGGCCACGGACGCTGCGCGCATCGCTGCTTCCATCTGCGACCTCATGCTCAACGGCCTCGCCACGACTCCTGCGAACACAGGCCTGGAAGGGGACCGATGAACAGCATCCTTGGGAGCTGGGCGGACAAGTTCCGGCCGCACCCGGACGGCACCAAGCTTCCACCACACCACGGCCACTGCCTCGGCTGCGGACCCGACAACCCCCACGGGCACCACCTCGTGGTCCAACGCCGCGGCGAGGAGGTGCACGCCGTATACCGGTTCAGCGAACGCCACATGGGCGCTCCGGGCATCGCACACGGCGGCGCAGTGGCCACCGTCCTCGACGACCTGTTCGGCTTCCTGCTCTACCTGACCGGGACGCCGGCGGTAACCCGGCAGCTTGAAGTGCGCTACGACGCCCCCGTCATCCTCGGCACCGCCTACGAGCTTGCAGCGCGCGTCGTACGCGACGACGGCCGCAAGCTGTTCGTCGAAGCCGAGATGGCAGAGGCCGGCGGCACCGTGGTCGCCACTGCGTCAGCGCTGTTCCTCAAAGTGGACATAGCCCACTTCGACCGCGGCGCGCCGCCGGCCCCGGTCGACCCCGACTGAAGATACGAGCGGTCAAGGAACGGCGTTGGCCGCGAATGCTGCAGGAGCCTCGCACGCTCCCACACACCTGATCGAGGCTGGCCGCGATTCCGCCCACCGGACCGCCCTCATCTGTGCCGCTCACGCGTCGCGTGCGTCCCTCTAGGAGCCAGCCCGCGTACCGCATGGCGGCACCCGTCAGCGGGAGGCCGCACTGAAGGATCCACCGCGAGTGATGCGGCTGCCCGGTCCAAGCCAGATTCGATCGGGGTCCATCTAGTGGCCAGATTGCGGCCGTCCCACTCGTCACTGGACGGGTATCCTGAGACACCGGAAGCGAGGGCGAATCCCTCACTACACCGATCGAATCGGTAGCTTTCGGTACTCCGTAGTTGTCGCAGGTGCCCCGATCTCGTCCAGAGGTCGCAGGTGCAAATCCTGCCCTCGCTACAAATGTGATGTCTCAGGACATCGCGGACACCCGGACCCACGGAAACGTGGGTCCGGGTGTTCTTCATTTGGGTGTTCGTGGCTGGTAGGCGGGCGGGATCCGCGAAGGAGCGTCCGCTGGGGTGGTGGGTTTGAGGGTCGACGGCGGGGCTGCGTGACGTAGGCGGCCATCGGCGGGATCTTCGGTGTGAAACGGCGAAGAGACACACTGAAGGAGACCCGGCCGATGGCCTTGTCCCAGTCTGCCCTCTCCGGGCTGCTCGATGCGTTCGTGCCGGTGATGGCGTGGATCTGGTCCGTGAGCCGGTCCGGGTGGTAATGCAGGAGCTGATCGAAGCCGATGCCGCCGAGCGGATCGGCGCCGATCCCTACGTGCGCACCGAGACCCGCACGACCGAAAACGGGCACCGGCCGCGGCTGGTGACCACCCAGGCCGGCGATGTGCAGCTGCGGATCCCGACGCTCAGCGATTGTCGGCCGTCCATGGCTTCAGTTGCCACGGGTGTCCAGCGCGACGCTGTGCTGCGTTGCGATGAGGTCGACGCTGTCCACGGTCTTAAAGGTTGCGGTTGCCACTGGCGTGCGTCAGAGGTGGGTGACCACTCGCCTCCGCATCCGTCTGGATGCGGCTACCCGCTCGGCGGAAGGCGACCGGTGACTGCCCTGTCCAGCGTTTGAAGGCATGAGAGAAGTTGGCCAAGTCGCTGTAACCGAGGTCGATGGCGATCTGGCTGATGGGAAGCGACGGGTCAAGGAGGCGCACGATGGCACGTTCGCGGAGAACCGCCTCTCGCAACTCACGAAAAGTCGTGCCCTCGGCGTCAAGGCGCCGCTTCACTGTGCTGACCGACATGCCCAGCATGGCCGCGACCTCGTCGCGGCCACTGTGAGCAGGGTTCTCCTCGATCGCCCGCCTGATGGTCTCGGAGATGCTGGTGGGTTCCCTATCCCGCTCGAGCGTGCGGCGCAGCTCAGTGATGGCGAGGCGATAGGCGACCGGGTCCGGGAATCGGCAAGGTGCTGAGAGGGACTCGAGGGGCACATCGATGAACGACGTGTGTGCGCCGAAGACCAAGCGTCCGGCCACGGCGTCGGGCCCCAGCGCCGGAGTCCTGGGGGCCTCCCAGGCGAGATGCAGCGTCACGGCGGGTAGTTCTCCGGCCAGCATGTCGAGCAGCCGTAGCAGTGCTGCTCCACCGTATGCGATGACGAGGCAGTTGAGAGCGGGGTCGTCGGTCTGCCCGGTGAGACCCACTGTCAAGCTTGTCGGACTCTGGTGGAAGTGAGGCCGAAGGCTTCCCGAGATGACCGGTAGATAGCCGAGGAGGTCGAAGACTTCAGCCACGGAAGCGGCACTGATCAGGGGCAGGCTCAGGGGGCCAAAGGACGTCAGCTGCGCCTGTTCGGCGAAGGCGAGCCCGAAGCGGGTCGCGCTGTCGGGATCGAGGTCGGCGAACACCTCGCGAAACCATCGGATCGGCACCTGCCGGTCGCGCCTGACCAGTTCGAGTTCCGACCAGCCCTCGCGGCGCACGAGACGTCGGAACTGCGCGACCGCATCGGGTTGGAGGGCATCGCTGTTCAGCAGTTGGACAAACGCGAGGGGAGGGACACCGGCTTCCTCTTGCCTCAACTACGTCTCCTGAGCCGAATTCACAAAAAGCTGACGCGGGTGACCATAGCCACTGGGCCGAATCGACGACAACACTTGGGACCCAGTTTCGAGTGAGGAGTTACGCGATGTCAGTAGTCACCTTCATCTCTCACGACGGAGAGAAGCACGAGGCCCCGCTGGAGGATGGCGAGTCCCTCATGCAGATCGCCGTGAGCAACATGGTCCCCGGCATCGACGGCGACTGCGGCGGGGAGGCGGCATGCGGCACCTGCCACGTTATCGTTGACGACTCGTGGGCCGACGCGGTCGGACGGGCGACCTCCGTCGAGGAGGAGATGCTGGCGATGAACCCTGAGCGCGAGCCGACCTCGCGGCTGTCCTGCCAGATGACGATGAGCGAGAACTGTGACGGCTTGGTGGTCCGGCTCCCAGAATTCCAGATGTGATCAGCGAAAGGACATCGACACCATGGCGACACTGACGGTCGTGACCGACGCCCTGACCGAGCGAGCGCAATCATTGGTCCCGATGGAGCTGCAGATCCGCGGCGCCCACCTGTACGACAGGGCCCGCCGCTTCGTGACGCGGACCAACGGGCAGAAGATCTTCGTCGAGCGGCCCATCCCGCCCGTGGAGGAGGTCGCTCTAGCCGACATCGACCTGAGCAACCCGTTCCTATACCGGCAGGGCAAGTGGCAGTCGTACTTCGAGCGGGTGCGGAACGAGGCGCCCGTCCACTTTCAGGCCAACAGCCCATTCGGTCCGTTCTGGTCAGTGACCCGACACGCCGACATCATCGCGGTCGACAAGGACCACGAGACCTTCTCGGCCGAGCCGTTCATCATCATCGGCGAGCCTCCGCGGTTCATGGATGTTGCCATGTTCATCGCCATGGATCCGCCGAAGCACGACCGGCAGCGCGCGGCCGTCCAAGGCGTCGTGGCGCCCAAGAACCTGCGGGAGATGGAGGCGCTGATCCGCTCGCGCGTCCAAGAGGTGCTCGACGGCCTCCCGGTCGGTGAGCCCTTCAACTGGGTCGATCTCGTCTCCATCGAGCTGACGGCGCGCATGCTGGCGACGCTGCTGGACTTCCCCTACGACCAGCGTCGCAAGCTGGTGGAGTGGTCGGACCTGGCCAGCTCCATGGAGCAGGCCAACGGTGGACCCTCCGACAACGACACGATCTTCCGAGGCTTCGTCGACGCGGCGCGCGGCCTCAGCGCCCTGTGGCGCGACAAGGAGGCGCGCCTCGCTGCCGGCGAAGAGCCAGGCTTCGACCTGATCACGATGCTGCAGAGCAACGAGGACACCAAGGACCTGATCGACCGCCCGATGGAGTTCCTCGGCAACCTCGTCCTGCTGATCGTGGGAGGCAATGACACCACGAGGAACTCCATGAGCGGCGGGGTGCTCGCGCTGAACCAGTTCCCGGACCAGTTCGAGAAGCTCAAGGCGAACCCCGAACTCATCCCGAACGCGGTCTCGGAGATCATCCGGTGGCAGACCCCGCTCGCCTACATGCGCCGAGTGGCCAAGAAGGACACGATCCTCAACGGCCAGTTCATCCGCAAAGGTGACAAGGTCATCATGTGGTACGCCTCGGGCAACCGGGACGAGCGCGTCTTCGACCGACCCGATGACCTCATCATCGACCGCAGCAACGCACGCAACCACATCTCCTTCGGATTCGGTGTCCACCGGTGCATGGGCAATCGGCTCGCAGAGATGCAGCTGCGCATCCTCTGGGAGGAGCTGCTCCCTCGCTTCGAGAAGATCGAGGTCGTTGGCGAGCCTGAGTACGTCCAGTCCAACTTCGTGCGCGGGATCAGCAAGTTGATGGTCGAGCTGACGCCCAAGACCGTCGGGTGACCCGGGGCAGGGCTCTCGTCGTGGGAGCCAGTCACGCGGGCGCCCAGGTGGCGGCCAGCCTGCGGCAGGAGGGCTGGGACGGAGAGGTCGTCCTGGTCGGGGACGAAGCGGCGCTGCCCTACCAGCGCCCTCCGCTCTCCAAGGCGTACCTCGTAGGCAGGAGCAGCCGGGAGGAGCTCGCGATTCGCAAGACGGAGTTCTACGCCAAGCAGGAGATCCGACTGGTGCGAGCAACCGTCACCAGCATCGATCGTGCCGCCGGATGCGTCGTGACGAGCGAGGGCGAGACACTGGCGTACGACGGTCTGGCGCTGTGCACGGGCGGCCGCGCACGCAGGCTGTTCCTGCCCGGCAGCGACCTTCCGGGGATTCACTACCTCCGGACCTTTGCCGACGTCGAGACGATCCGCGAATCGGCCTTGCCCGGTCGCCACGCCGTCATCATCGGCGGCGGCTACATCGGTTTGGAGACAGCCGCGTCCCTGCGGGCGCTGGGCCTGGAAGTGACCGTCCTGGAGGCTGCCGAACGCGTGCTCGAGAGGGTCACTGCACCCGAGGTGTCGACCTTCTACGAGCGGGTGCACAGAGAGGCAGGTGTAGACATCCGGACGCGTGCTCTCGTGGAGAGTCTGGTCGGCGACCTGCGCGTCAGAGAGGCGATCCTGGCCGGGGGTGAGCGGATCCCGACCGATCTCGTGATCGTGGGCGTCGGACTGGTCCCCAGCACCGAGCTCGCTGTCGACGCGGGACTGGAGGTGGAGGACGGGATCGTCATCGACGACCACGCTCGCACCAGCGACGGCCGGATCGTGGCCGCGGGGGACTGTGCCAGCCATCGGATGGCTCGCTACGACCGACTCGTCAGGCTGGAATCCGTGCCGAGCGCCGCCGAGCAGGCGAAAACTGCGGCGGCCACGCTGTGTGGCCGAGAACGACCCATCGCGGCCCTGCCCTGGTTCTGGTCCGACCAGTACGATCTCAAGCTGCAGATCGCCGGCTTGAACACCGGGTACGACGAGGTCGTGATCAACGGCGACCCAGCCGGTGACCGCGACTTCTCCTGCTACTACCTCCAGCGGGGCCGGTTGATCGCCGCGGACTGCGTGAACCGCCCTCGAGACTTCGTGTGGGCCAAGCAAGCGCTCAGCAAGGGGCTCGAGGTCGACCGAGAGCAGCTTGAAGATCTCGTTGCGTCCTGATCCGTCTCGCACCACACGCGTCGTGTGAGCGAATCCTCCCTCCTCACCGTTGCCCGACCACCCAGTCGAAGGCAGCTCTATGCGCAGCACCATGATGACCGTCCCCTTCACGACCGCAGCGATCCTCAGGCACGGTGAGCGGGCGCACCCGACGGCCGGTGTGCGCACTCTGCAGCCAGACGGTTCGGTTGGCACACGCGCTGCGCGCGTGCGGGATCAACAGCGACGAGCGGGTCGCGACGCTGATGTGGAACAACCAGGAGCACGACCTCAAGCTCCAGATCGCCGGACTCAACACGGGGCATGACGAAGTGGTCCTCAGCGGCGATCCGAGCCGGGACCGCGACTTCACCTGCTTCTACCTCCGCCAAGGCAGGTTGATCGCCGCGGACTGTGTCAACCGCCCCCGCGACTTCACGTTCAGCAAGCGGGTCCTTAATCCAACGAACCCCGGTCGTGCGGGCTGAGCTCACTCTCACCACTACGAGTTGACCTGAAGGCGCAGTGGCGGCCGCATCAAACCCCCGGTTTGATTAAACCGGCGCAGGATGTCCGGAAAACTCCGGCTCTTCAGCACGTCGGGTGGACCACTGGGCTGCCGCGGCCGAAGCGGGGTTGCGGTGGCTGGTGCCAATGCGGTGGCGTTCCTCAATGGGCGGTTCGGCGACCAGATTCGCCACGGTCCCTTGCACTTGTTGGTCGGAAGGTCCAGATCCTCGGCGACCCTCGCGACCGTGAGCAGATCGAGTCTCGGCGACCCCGGGGGGACTCGGCTAGGTCTGCACGGGCCTGACAGCACCTGACGGTGACACTGTCGCAGTCGCGACAATCGGGTAGAGTTTGTCCATGGCCACGGCGTTGAGGGAGTCCTATCGAGCTCACCTGCGTCAGCGGGCATTGGAGGCCGCATACGCCGAGACCGTTGAGAAGGGGTGGGACAAGGTCAGGGTAGGACACATCGCCACCTCGATTGGGGCCCCGCGCGCCATGCTCTACAAAGAGTTTGGAGACAAGCAGGGCTTGGGTGAGGCGTTGGTCCTTCACGAGGCCGAACGATTCCTGGCAGGAATCCAGAACGTCCTCACCCACTTTCCCGCGGATGCCGCAGGCGGGATCGAGGCGTCGGTTCGCTATACCCTGGCCGAAGCCGAAAAGAGCCCGTTGCTGCGGGCGGTGCTGGTGTCGCACCGGGACCCGGCGCTCGACACAGCGGCGCTCGCCACACCCACTGGCATGCTGCCCCTGATCACCACCTCCAGACGGCTCCTTGACGTCGCAAGTGAGACCTTGGCGGCATGGCTGCACGAACAGTTCCCCGAACTCGATGGCGCGGATGTCCAGGACGCCACAGACGCCCTTGTCCGCCTCGCTGTCAGCCATCTCGCGCTCCCCGGGGCCGACGCCGACACCACCGGCAGGCGGATCTCCGAGATGGCTCTGAGGTACCTGGGACTTCGCGGGGTCGAGTGCCTCGACACCGAACCTGCTGCACGCCTCGCCCGCCGACGCTAGGCGCGGGATTGGTTCAGGACGGCCCACCAGTGGGTCCGTGTCTCGTTCGTCGCGGATCGGGCGACGTCCCCCTCCGCCCGTAGACCACACGGCGGGTTTGTAGCGAGGCAGCGGGGAGCGTTCCAGCGAGTGTGCCGTTGTCGTCGTGGAAGGCCCGCTCGATGACCCAACGCGTCTTGGTAGATATGCGTATCCGTGGATGGGCGGCAGTCGACCCATCCACTGCGCCGGGCGGATGCCGGACAGCGCTCAGGGCGTTCGAGGGCGGTCGTCGGCCTAAATGGGCGTGATGCGGCCGGAGGAGAGGAGCCGCACGCCCGCGTCCCACGGTCGACAATGACCGCCTCCCGGCCTGATCACGAGCGCAGATTCTGTTCTTCCATTGACATTCGGCTCCGAAATGTCGCACCCTGTGCAAGGCGTCACCTTCTGTCACCCAAGGATGGTGCCGCCGCCTCCCCAGTGGACGCAGTGGAGGTCCATCGACGAGGCCAGATGGGGCCTCGTGCGTGAGGACAGCCGGCTCGCGGCGCCGCACACCCTACGGCCGCCCTTACGGCAGGTAAGACGAATCGCGACCGGGCGATGCCGACCACAGCGGCGGACTCGTGGTGCTCGCCCGGACGAGAAATGGCCGGATATCCAGCGGATGACAGAGGTCAAAGTATGAGTACTGCTCCCGAGCTCACCCCAGCAGCGCCGTTACGCAGGCCCGGCCCGGCAGGCATGTCGGCGGGGTCGCGGAAGATCGCGAACGAAGCGCTTCGCGGCTCGGTGGCCTTCAAGGCCTTGTCGACCTTCGGCGACTTCTACACTTTCGTCGGGAAGGTGTTCCGGACCATGTTCACCACGCGGTTCCGGTTTCGCGAGTTCGTCTCGCAGGCGTGGTTCATCACCACCGTGTCATTCGGGCCGGCACTGCTCGTGGCGATCCCGTTTTGCGTTGTGATCATCTTCCAGGTCAACCAGCTGCTGATCCAGATCGGTGCGGTCGATCTCGCCGGTGCGGGCGCTGCGGTTGCGGTGGTGCGCGAGATCGGTCCGATCGTGTCGGTGCTCGTCGTCGCCGGTGCCGGGGCGACCGCGATCTGCGCCGACCTTGGATCGCGGAAGATCAGGGAGGAGATCGACGCGATGGTGACACTGGGAATCGACCCGATCGAGCGGCTCGTCGTCCCACGGGTGGTTGCCTCGATGCTGGTCGGCCTGGCACTCAACGGGATGGTGACGGTGGTCGGTCTTGTCGGTGGCTACTTCTTCTCCGTCGTGCTCCAGGGCGCGACTCCAGGGCTCTATCTTTCCGACCTGACCCTTCTGGTGGGGTTGCCGGACTTCCTTGCTTCGGAAGCCAAGGCTGCGATCTTCGGCCTGCTCGCCGGCCTTACCGCCTGCTACCTCGGTCTCAACGCCAAGGGCGGACCGAAGGGCGTGGGCGAGGCCGTGAACCAGACGGTGGTGTTCGCCTTCATGCTGCTCTTCGCGGCTAACAGCGTCATCAGCGCCCTCTTCCTGCAGATCAAGTTGGGAGCCTGAGATGCCCCAGATTGCCAAGCAAGTCGCCAAGCCCGCAGCATCGCTGCGTAGCTTGGGTGACCAGCTCAGTTTCCACGGCAACGCGTACTCGCACATGCCGCGGGTGCTCAGGCAGTACCCGAAGGAGGTCGTCCGTCTGCTAGCGGAGGTGTCCCTGGGCACGGGCGCCCTAGCGCTTATCGGTGGGACGGTCCTGGTCATCGGCTTCCTTACCGCAGCATCCGGTATCGAGGTGGGACTGCAGGCCTACACCTCGTTCGACAACATCGGCGTGTCAACGCTCTCGGGGTTCTTCTCCGCCTACTTCAACACCCGCGAGGTCGCCCCGATCATCGCCGGCATCGCCCTCACCGCCACGGTCGGGGCTGGTTTCACCGCCCAGATCGGCGCCATGCGGGTCAGCGAAGAGATCGACGCTCTCGAGGTGATGGCGGTCCACCCGGTTCCCTACCTGGTCACTACGCGGATCATCGCTGGACTGATTGCCGTCGTACCGCTGTTCGCCATCGCGCTGATGATGTGCTGGCTGGCCACTTACCTCGTCGTTACCGTCGGCTATGACCAGGCGCCCGGCACCTACCAGCACTACTTCGACACATTCCTGATCCCCAGTGACCTGTTCCTGGCGATGGTCAAGGTGGTGCTGATGGCGCTCGTCATCGTGTCCATCTGCTGCTACCACGGGTTCCGTGCCTCGGGAGGCCCCGCGGGCGTGGGCAATGCAGTCGGCAAGGCGGTGAGGTCCGCACTGATCTCGACGATGTTCATCGACCTGATCTTCGCCATCGCTGTCTGGGGTGGGCCCTCAGTCCACATCGCGGGGTGACCGGCCGATGACGACTACCCACTCGCACCGGATCGACCGTCAGGTCGTATACGGCTTCGTCTTCCTCGCGCTGATGGCGACGCTGGTCGCGGGCACGATCGCGAAGTACCGCGGTGCCTTCGACGACACCGTCGAGGTCACCGTCGAGGCCGACCGGGCCGGTCTCACCCTCGCGTCGGGCGCACCGATCAAGCTTCGCGGCGTCGAGATCGGGACCGTCGGCGACCTCGCCACAGATGGCAAGCAGGTGACCATCACCTTGGAGATCGACAGCGACAAGGTCGAGCGGGTCCCGGCCGACGTCACTGCCCAGATCGTGCCTCCGACGGCGTTCGGCGCGAAGTACGTTCAGCTCACGCCGGTGGGAGACGGCAGCGGCAAACGTATCCAGGCCGGGGCGGTGATCCCGGCCGACAAGGTCACCGTCGAGGTCGACGAGGCGTTCGAGAATCTCACCCAGGTGCTCGACGCGGCCCGCCCAGCCGAGGTCAACGCCGCCCTCACCGCAGTCGCGGGCGCAGTCGACGAGCGCGGCCAGCTCATCGGCGACCTGATCTCGCAGACCGATGTCTACTTGCGGTCCTTCAACCCCTCGCTACGAACGCTGAGTGCCGACCTTCGCGTCGCCGACGACGTCGCCGACGTCTACGAAATCGCCCGCCCCGACCTGGTCGCCTCCCTCGTCCAGACCGGGACCGTCTCCCAGACCCTGGTACGCCAGCAAGCGTCGCTGCGCGCGTTCGAGGAGAGTCTCACCGGCTTCAGCGTCGAGGCGGACACCCTGCTGCGCAATTCCGAGCAGGGACTCTTTACCAGCCTCGACCTGCTGAGCCCGGTCACCAAGGTGCTCGAGCGGTACTCACCCGAACTGCCCTGTGTCCTTCTCGGCCTGGCTTCGGCCAACAAGCTCGCCGAGGACGCAGTCGGCGGCACCCACCCGGGTATCACCACCATTACCCGCGTCATCCCGCCCCGTGATCCCTACACCTATGGGGAGAACCTCCCGATCGTCGGAGACGACCGGGGTCCACGCTGCTACGGGCTGCCCTACGTCGACGCACAAGAGGCTGAGCAGCAGGTTCCGGACTTCCAGTCAGGTGCCAACCCCTACACCGGGCCCCAGCCCACGCCGGACCAGGTTGTCTTGGACACCCTTCTCGGCCTCATCAAGGGAGGGACGCAGCTCCGATGAGCCTCAGTCCTCAAAAGCGCACGGAACGCGCCGACCTGATCAAGTTCAGCGCCTTCTTGACGATCGCGGCGGTGTTCACCGTCTGGGTCGCCGCCGTGACCGGCGAGATCCGGCCCGGTGACCGTGAGCCATACAAGGCGGTCTTCGACGACGTCTCCGGCCTCACCGTCGGCGACGAGGTCCGGATCGCCGGCGTCGACGTCGGCAAGGTCACAGAAATCGACGTCCAAGCCGACAACACGGTCCTGGTCACCTTCACCGTCGACAAGGGGCAACAACTGACCACAGGGACCTACGCCACGATCCAATACCGCAACCTGATCGGCGACCGGGTCATCCAGCTCACCCGTGACGAGAAGACGCCTGGCGAAACGATGGCTTTCGGCGGCACGATCCCAGCGACCCAGACCGCATCTGCCCTCGACCTTGACACGCTACTCAACGGTTTCAAGCCTCTCTTCGCGGGCCTCAACCCGACGCAGGTCAACGAACTATCCGGGCAGCTGATCCAGGTACTTCAGGGCCAGCAGTCCTCGGTAGCGACGCTGGTCAACCACGTCGCCTCGTTCACCACGACCATCGGCAGCCGTGAGGAGTTGATCGGAGAGGTCATCCGCAACCTCAACAGCGTGCTCGGCACGTTTAACGACCGCAAGGAGACCGTCGGGTTGATGATCGACAGGCTCGACGCCTTGCTGACCGGTCTCGACAAGCAAGACACACAGATCCTCGACGCCGCCGCGCAAATCGGCGCATTCGCTGACCGGACCTCAATCCTGGCAACCCGCGCCCGTGGTGACCTCCGCGCTGATCTTCAGGGGCTCGCGGTCACGGCCCGCGGAGTGAACAACAACGCAGACACCCTCGATGCAGTCCTCGACAAGCTCCCCATCCACTACGACAAGCTCCAAAACACTGCGTCCTACGGCAACTTCTTCAACTTCTTCCTGTGCGGCGTCAGGGTGCAAACCGGTCTGAGTAGCGAGCAACCGATCCAGACGCCGTGGGTCTACTCCGACGCGCCGAGGTGCAAGCAATGAGCAGAGCAATCAGTCCGGACCGCCTCGCGATCCGCGGCCTCACGGGCACGCTGATGCTCGTAGCGGTGGTCATGGCGGCGATGAACCTCAACACGCTGCCGCTCGTCGGCAACAACGACGTCATCAAGGTCGAGTTCGCCGAGGCCGGCGGTCTCAAGGGCGGTGACGCCGTAATGATCTCGGGCGCGAAGGTCGGCAGCGTCCGCGAGGTCGGAATTGATGGCGACCACGTCGTCGCGAACATTGTCCTCACCGATGAGTCAGTCACATTGGGCGAGCTCACCGAAGCGCGGATCATCACCATCACGCTGCTCGGGCGAGCTGCGGTGGAGCTCGAGCCACGCGGCACAGGTGAGCTCAACGCGGGCGACACCATTCCAAAGGAGCGAACATCCTCGCCATACAACCTGACCGCGACGCTCAACGAGCTGACCGACACCACCGCCGCCATCGACAAGACGCAACTGGCCGCCGCCCTCGACCAGGCAGCCACAACCCTCAACGCCTCAAGCGCGGACCTCGGCCCGGCGCTCGAGGGCCTCACGGCGCTGTCACGGGCAATCTCCTCCAACGACGGCGAACTGCGCTCCCTCCTCGCCCGGGCCAACGGGGTGACCGACGTGCTCGCCAGCCGCGACGAGCAGATCGCGTCACTGCTCGGGTCGGGCCGCTCGCTGCTCGCCGAGCTCGATGCCCGTCAGCGGGTCGTTACCAGCCTCCTCGCGAGCGCGCGTGAGCTCTCCGTGCAGTTGCGGTTGTTGTTGAGGGACACCGACGACGTGCTCGGTCCGGCCCTTGATGAACTCGACAAGGTGGTCGACCTCCTCAACAGGAACCGGAGGAACCTTCAGGCCAGCATCACTGGGCTCCTCGGCTACGCGACCGGCTTCAACGAGGCCGTCGCCACCGGACCTTGGTTCGACGCCTACATCCAGAACCTCACCTCACCGTCCACGTTGGCCCCGATCCTCTCCGGAGTGACCCCATGAGAAGTCTCGCTTCTGGGCGCAGGGTCCTCACCCTGCTGATCGTCGCAGCGTTGGTGCTCAGCGTCTTCCTGTGGAACCGCGACTCCAGCAGCACCAGCCTGCACGCCTACTTCTCCAGTGCGGAGGGCCTCAACATCGGTGATGACGTCAAGGTGCTCGGTGTGCGGGTCGGCGAGATCACGGACATCGAGAACACGCCCGATGGCGTCTACGTCTCCATGACGGTCGACTCCGACCAGCCGATTCCAGCCGACGCGAGCGCCGCGATCGTGTCGCCCAGCCTCGTGAGCGGCCGGTTCGTGCAATTCGAGCCCGTCTACACCGGTGGCAAAAGACTCGAGGACGGCGCCACCATCTCGCTTGAGGACACCGCCGTCCCGGTCACCTTCGACGACGTCAAGCAGCAGCTGACCGACCTCGCCACCACCCTCGGCCCGAACAATGGCAACCAGAACGGCGCCTTGTCCGAGGCGATCACCGCGATCGAGAAGGGATTGCGCAACGGCAACTCGACCGACCTGCGCGAGGCGATCACCGAACTGCAGAGCGCTGCGACCGCTCTGTCCGATGGCCGTTCCGACTTGTTCAGCACGATCGAGAACCTCAACACATTCACGAAGAATCTAGCCCTCAACGACGCGGCGCTACGTGGCTTCACCACCGAGCTCGACGATGTCAGCGGCGTCCTGGCGGAGAACCGCAGCAACCTCACCGGGGCCATCCGCGACCTCGCCACCGTCTTGAACTCGGTGGACAGATACTTCACGAAGCACCGCGGCCGGATCAAGGCGTCAGTGGCCGACCTCAACGTCCTCGCTGCCACCCTTGCCGACCGCTCCAACGAACTCGCCGGCATTCTCCACGTCGCGCCCTTCCCCATCGTCGGCCTCAGCAACACGGTCCAGAACGAAGCCATTACCGGACGGGCCACACTCAGCGGCCTCGACAACGTCGCCCAACTCGTTTGCGGCGCCATCCTCGGAGCCGGCGGCACCAGCGAGCAGTGCACGACCGCACTCCAACCGCTGCTCGGGTTGCTCGGCCTCAGCACGATCGGAGGCACCCAGTGACCACACGCCCCTTCGAGACGCCATCGCGCTGGTTCGCCATCACGCTCTTGGCTGCCGCGCTGCTCAGCTCCGGCTGCGCCGTCCAGCCGAACGACAACACCCTGCCCGGCCAGGTCGCCGTCGGCGACGACGGCTATACGATCAAGGTGCACTTCAACCAGATCGAGAACCTGGTCCCGAACTCGACCGTCCAGAAGGACAACGTCGTGATCGGCACCGTCGGTCAGATCGACGTCGAGGGCTGGGAAGCCGTCGTCGACATGCACCTCCTCAAGAGCGTGCCGCTGCCCACCGACGTCATCTTCTCAATCGGCCAGAAGACCCTCCTCGGCGCCCAGTACGTCGAAGTCTCGGTCCCCGATAGCGGCGACTCCGCCGAAACCAGTGGGACCGAGCAGGTCACCCGCGTCTCGGCTCGCCCGCCGGGCGCCATGCTGGAGGAAGGAGACGTCATCGGCGTCGACCAGACCGGCACCTACCCGGCGACCGAGCAGATCCTTGGCGCTGTCGCCCTGCTGCTCAACAACGGCGGCCTCTCGCAGATCAGCACGATCACCGGCGAGCTCTCCACCGCGCTCCGGAACAAGGTCCCCGACACCCGTGGCCTGATCCGGCACGCCAACGAGCTGCTCGCGGTGCTCGACTCCAACCGGGGCGAGATCGTCGCCGCGTTGGAGTCACTCAACAACCTGTCCAACGGGCTGCGTGAAGACCAGAGGTCGATCGCCACGGCCATCGACCGGATCACACCCGGGCTCCAGGTGCTCGAGACCGAACGGACCCGCCTAGTCAGCGCACTGACCCACGCCGGGCGGGCCGGCGACCGCGCGGTCCGGGTGATCCGCGTCAGCGAGACCGCGTTACTGGCGAACCTCGACTCGCTCGGCCCGATCCTGACCAATCTCGGACGCGCCAGCGAGTCCCTCCCCGAGGCGCTCAAGATCGCCGTCACCATCCCATTCCCGGCGATGACGACGACGAACATCCTCGCAGGCGACTACGCCAACCTGTTCGCCACGATCGACCTCGGTACGACCGCACTCGCCGAGAGCTGGCTCGGTGGCCTCCCCCCAGCCCTACAGGCCGGTGACCCGATCGAGAACCCCCTTGCGCCGGCACCCAACCCAGGGGCCGGCGACGACGTCGGGTCTGCGGACTCGGACACGTCCGACGACGACGGCGCGCCCCCCACACCGACGCCGACAGAGGAACCGACGTCCGGCTGCCTGCTCTCCATCTTGGGACTCTGTTAGGAACGCGGATGCTGCTCACACCACTGATCAAGCGCCAGTTGCAAGTCTTCGCAGTCCTCGCGACCGTCGCGCTCGGCTACGCATTCATCCACTACGCACGGGTTCCCGCGATGCTGGGCGTCGGCGTCTACAACATTACCGTCGACTTCGAGGACGCCAGCGGGCTCTACCCCAGGGCCGCCGTCACCTACCGTGGCGTCAACGTCGGTGTGGTCTCCGGGCTCGACGTCACCGGCGACAGCGCGGTCGCCACCCTGCGCATTGACAGCGGCACGGACATCCCCGCCGGAGTCTCAGCCGAACTTCACAGCACCTCAGCCATCGGCGAGCAATACATCGACCTCGTCGACCCGGTCGGCAGCGACACCAGCGGCAAGGAAAGCTACCTGGCCGAGGGCGCCGCGATCCCGCAGGAGCGGGCCGTGGAAATGCCGCAGATCAGTCCAGTCCTCGACTCGGTCAACCGACTGCTGAAGTCGATCCCGAAGGAGAGGACCAAGGCCGTCCTGTCCCAGCTCGACGAGGGCCTCGGCGGCTCGGGGACGGAGCTCAACGAACTCGTCGACTCCTCCGGCAAGCTGCTGACCGAGGCCCAATCGCAGATCGATGCGACGACGTCGCTGATCGCCGCGCTGCGGCCGGTGCTGGGTACCCAGGCTGAGCTGGCGCGGGAGACGCAGTCGTACGCCGACGCGCTCAACGACGTCACCAGCGCGTTGGCAAGGAATGACAGCGCGGACCTCAAGACGCTGCTGAACAACGCCCCCGAGGGCCTCGATGCCGCCACCGCCACCGTGGCTGACCTCCAGCAGGTGCTGCCGATGATGCTGGCCAACCTGACCACGAATGCCGAGGTGCTCAACACCTACCTGCCCAACGTCAAGCAGATCCTCGTTCTCTACCCATCCCTCGTAGCCCGGCTCCAAACGGCAGTGAATCCCCGCGCGGGTCTGGGTGACGTTCAACTGGATTTGCGGGCAGGGGTCAACAACCCCCCGACCTGCCAGACCGGCTACCTGCCGGCCAATGAGCGCCGTAGCCCGGGGATCACGACCACACGCGACGTGAATCGGCTCGCACACTGCGAGATTGCACCCGACAACCCGACCGCTGTACGCGGTGGCCGCAACCTGCCCTGCCCGCACTCGAGCACCCGCGGTCCTCTGCCAGCGGCGTGCGGCATCACCTTCCGCGGCGGGATCTGGCCCGACTCGAGCGGCACCGTCGCCTACGACATAGCCGTCGGACGCGGCGACGACGCGGCGGCCAGTGACGTGACACCGGACCAGCAGGCCGAGGATGAGGATCTCTGGAAGGTCCTCGTGCTGGTACCCCTGGAGAGGAGCTGACATGGGCGGGCGACCGAGACTGTCCCTTGGGGGCGGTATGAAGGGCCTCGATTTGCGGATCACGCTGCGGGTTGCGGTGGTGGCCGTGACAGTGCTGGGCCTGCTCGGCTTCGCGGGCGAACGGGCGCTGGCTTGGCGAGACGCGCGGAACCAGCTCGCCGATGAGAAGTCGGCGGCCGCCGCGGCGAGCGCCGAGGTCGAGGGGCTGATCGACATCAGCGGCTCATCGTCTGAGAAGGACATGGCTCGGTTGCTTGACGGCGCAACCGCCGACTTCCGCTCCGAGCTCGAGGGCCAGGCCGATCGGCTACAGAAGGCGCTGGCCGACAACAAGGTCAGGGCCACCGGCGAGGTGGTCTCGACCGGCGTCGTGAAGTTCGCGGATGACAAGGCAACAGTGATTGTTGCCGCCACAGGGACGGTGCAGAACAGCAGCACGAAGGAGGCCGAGCCGCGCAGCTACCGGCTCAAGGTCGATCTCCTCAGGAGCGATGGCAAGTGGCTCGTCTCGGGATTGGAGTTCGTGGCATGAGTGCCGATGTCGAGCAGGAGGTCAGGGACATGGCCGATGAGAGGGGCGAGGGCACTGCTCGGGGGACGGCGACCAGCGCGGGAGGGGGGACTCGCCTGGTCGCCGTTGGGCTGGTCTTGTCGGCGGCGGTGGCCGCGGTGTTATTCGGGTTCCAGGCGCACCGTGCGGCGGCCGACGCCGACGCCCGGAGCGACGCACTGGCTGCCGCGCAGGAGCGGGTGCCGGAACTGCTCAGCTACGACATCGCCACGCTCGACAAGGATCTCGCGAACGCACGGGCGCAGACGACGGGCGACTTCACTGCTGACTACGGCGAGATCCTTGACGCGGTCGTAAAGCCGCAGGCGAAGGCACGCAAGATCAGCACCGCCGCCACGGTCAGCGCCGCCGGCGTGGTCCGCGGTGACACCCACGAGGTCGTCGTCCTACTCTTCCTCACCCAGACCACGACCTCCGGCAAGGGAGGCACGACCGTCGCCGGCAGCCGGGTTGAGGTGACCATGACGCCGGTCGACGACGACTGGAAGATCGCCAGCCTCAAGCCAGTATGAGCCCACGGCCCACACCCTGGGCGGTCATCGCCTGCGGCTGGGGTTCGGACCGCAGCCACCTCGCCTGACTTGAGCACGTCCAGATCGGTGCGGCGCCCGACGTTCCTATCCCGCGCCCGAACCTGCTTGGCGACACTGGCAGGCCGGACGACAGCGGGACCTCCGCATGGTCGTGCGAACGCTGCTCGGCGACTCGGTGCAGACACTGGGACTCTCGAGGCCTACAAAGAAACGGAACTGTCTATGCATTGACAAAAGCGACGAGAATGTCTCATTCTTGTGGATGTCGCCGTGACTGCCAAGGCAGGCCGAGCTGAGGCAAAACGGCACACGGAGCCAAAGGCCTGACCAAACTCCCGGTCCCTGAACGCACGAGTCCTGCTCCGCGGCAAGGGAACGTCGAGCTGGCCGCTCATGGAAAGGGAATTCAATGACGAACCTCCTCTCGTCGGCGTTGCCGAAGCGGCGCGATCGACTCTCGTCGGTGCTCCTGGCGCCGCTACCGGCTCGGGTGGACGCGGCCCTGCGTGGGGCAAGTGACCAGTGGCCGGTCCATGATCTCGCCCCGGCTCCGGCAGGTTCTTGCCTCAAGCCGGTTCAAGGGACCTCCGGCCTTCCACTTCTCGGCCACACCTTGGACTACATCCGGTTCGGGTCGGACTTCACGCGTGCCAGGTACGAGCGACTTGGCCCGGTCTCCTGGATGGGCGCCTTCGGCACCAAGATGGTGGTCGTAGCCGGCCCGGATGCCACACAGGAGGCGCTGACCACCAAGGCGAAGTCCTTTTCCCAGGACGGGTGGACCTATCTCATCGACGCCTTCTTCCACCGAGGCCTGATGCTGATGAGCTTCGACGAACACAAGATGCACCGACGCATCATGCAGGAGGCGTTCACCCGTGATCGGCTCGCCGGATACGTCAACCAGCTCGGACCGACGTTGGAGGCCAACATCCCCGCGTGGACCACAGGCAAGTCCACGCGCATCTACCCGCTGCTGAAGAGTCTGACTCTCGACATCGCCACGGAGGTCTTCATGGCAGGGCGGGGCGGGAGCGAGGACACCGACGCCATCAACGACGCCTTCGTGGCCACCGTCCGCGCAGCGAGCTCGATCGTCCGCGTACCGCTGCCGGGGACCCGCTGGCGAGCCGGGGTCCGTGGGCGGGCCTTGCTGGAGGCCTACTTTGCGCGGCACCTGCCCGCGGCCCGCAACGGCCAAGGCGGCGACCTGTTTGCCGGCCTGTGTCATGCGCGGACGGCTGAAGGCGACGCCTTCACCGACGAGGACGTCATCAACCACATGATCTTCTTGATGATGGCGGCCCACGACACCTCGACCATCACCACTGCGGCCGCCGCCTACTTCCTCGCCAAGCACCCGGCGTGGCAGGAACGGGCTCGGGCCGAGTCCGACCAACTCGGTGAACGGACCCCGGACATCGACGACCTGGAGTCGCTGGCGACTCTCGACCTGGTGATCAAGGAGACCCTGCGCCTGGTCGCGCCAGTGCCGATCGTGATGCGCAAGACGGCCGCGGACGTCGAGATCGCAGGACACCACATTCCGGCGGACACCCTGGTGGCCGTGGCTCCGGCGGTCAATCACTTCGACGAGTCGTACTGGACCGACCCCGACACCTTTGACCCTGCCCGCTTCAGCGAGCCGCGGCGTGAGGACCAGCAGCACCGCTTCGGGTGGATCCCGTTTGGCGGTGGGGTGCACAAGTGCATCGGTCTTCAGTTCGGGACCCTTGAGGTCAAGGCAATCCTGCACCAGATGCTGCGCAACTACACCTGGACGGTCCCGGACAACTATGAAGCTAGGTGGGACAACACCTCGCTACCGATTCCCGTCGATGGGCTGCCGATCACACTGGAGCGCAGGTGAGTCAGGCGCCGGTGTCGTTCCTGGAGGCGACCGAGTTCCTCGACATCGAGCATGATGCCGTCCGCACGTTCGCCGCGGCCGCGATCGGTGATGCGAGTACCGACAAGGAGAAGGCGATACGGCTCTTCACCGCCGTACGCGACCGAGTCTGGTACGACCCGTACTCCGTTTCGGACGATCCGGCCCATTACCGGGCGAGCTTCGTCCTCCAGGCCGGCCGCGCCTACTGCGTTCCGAAGGCGGTGCTATTGACCGCGGTTTGCCGTTCGGCAGGGATTCCGGCGCGGCTGGGCTTCGCCGATGTCCGCAATCATTTGCAGACCGACGCATTGCGAGCGCGCATGGGCGGCACCGACCTGTTCGTCTATCACGGATACAGCAGCCTCTACGTCGACGGTAGGTGGCTCAAGGCGACCCCGGCGTTCAACACCGAGTTGTGTGCGCGTTTCGGTGTTCCTCCAGTGGAATTCGACGGCGAACACGACGCACTGATGCACGCCTTCACTGCGGACGGCACCCAACACATGGAGTACATCCGCGAGCGTGGTGTCTTCGACGACCTGCCCTTGGCCGCCATCCTGGCCGAACTTCGGGACACGTATGGACCGATGGTGGATACCTCCGCGCATCCGGTCGATGACGCCTTCGCCACGCAACCCATAAGCCAGACCGGGCCCGATGGAGCTTCCCGCGGGTCCCACTGCCCCCAGGAGGCCCGATGAGCACGACGACCACAGCAGCCACCCTGGAGGTGCGGAACCCCTCCGACGGCCGGCTGGTCAGAACCGTCCCTGTGGACGATCGGGAGGCCGTGAACCGTATCGCGGCCGAGCTCCGCCTCGCCCAACGCGCATGGGCCGAGGCTGGGCCGCGGCAGCGTGCGCGGTGGATGCGTCGGTGGCGCGACTGGATCCTGGCTCACACCGATGAGCTCACCGATTTGTTGCAGGCCGAGACGGGCAAGGTGCGCCCTGACGCACTCGTGGAGACCACTGCGTCGTGCGAATTCATCACCTACTACGCCGACCATGCCGCGGACTTTCTCGCCGATGAGAAGGTCCGGTCCTCGGGTCTGCTGAGCCTGCCGAAGCGGCTGTCCAAGACCTACCAGCCCTACCCCCTCGTCGGCCTTGTCACCCCGTGGAACTTTCCGATCACCCTCTTCCTCATGGACGCAGCACCCGCCTTGGCTGCCGGCTGTGCAGTCCTGGCTAAGTCCTCGGAAGAGACTCCGCTGACCTGCGCGCGGGTCATCGAGGGTTGGCAAGAGATCGGCGCCCCACCGGTTCTGGCACATGTCGTGGGCGCCGGCGATACCGGTGCAGCGGTGGTCGACGCCGCTGACTTTGTGCAGTTCACCGGTTCCACTGTCACTGGTCGTGCGGTCGCCGTCCGCTGTGCTGAGCAGTTGAAGCCGCTAAGTCTGGAGCTGGGCGGCAAGGACCCGGCGATCGTGCTCGAGGACGCCGATCTTGCTCGTGCGGTGGAGGGTGTCGCGTGGGGCGGCCTGTTCAACGCAGGGCAGGTCTGCATCTCCGTCGAGCGGGTCTACGTGGTGGCAGAGATCTACGACGAGTTCGTGTCTCGCCTGGCCCAGCGGGTGCAAGCCCTGACCCAAGGTGCGACGCCAGGAGACGACGTCGGCGCGATGGTCACCGCGAGGCAGGTCGACATCGCGGATCGCCACGTCAGCGAGGCAGTCGCGGCCGGTGCCAAGGTCCTGGCCGGCGGCATCCGGGGCGCGGCCGGGAACTACTACGCGCCGACCGTCCTGGTCGACGTGGATCACACGATGGACTGCATGACCGAGGAGACCTTCGGCCCCACGATCCCGGTGATGTGCGTCGCCGACGAAGACGAAGCCATCCGACTGGCCAACGACTCGCCCTACGGATTGTCGGCGACGGTGTGGACGCGCGACCACGCCCGCGGGCGGCGCGTCGCACGACGCTTGGATGCGGGTGCGGTCAACATCAACGACGTCTTCAGCAACCTCTTCGCCATGACGCTGCCCCACAGTGGCTGGAAGGCCTCGGGGATCGGCGCCCGGCTCGGAGGAGCCTACGGGCTGCACAAGTATTGCCGGGTCCGAGCGGTGACCGAGCCGCGGCTCCCCGTGCTGGCACGAGAACTCACGTGGTACCCGTACTCCTCCCGGCGTACGGCCATCGCCGGAAAGGTGTTGCGCGCGGCCGCCGGGCGCGGCTTGCGTCAGCGCCTCGGCATGAACAAGGAGCACAGCAAGTGACGACGCCCACCACACCTATGGCAGCCAAGACGATCGCGATCACCGGCGGAGCCCGCGGCATTGGGTACCAGACCGCTAAGGAGCTGATCCGACGAGGCCACCGTGTCGCGATCGGTGACGTCGACGAGACACGTGCCAAGGAGGCCGCAGACGAGCTTGGGGTGACTGTCGTCACTCGTCTCGACGTCACCGACCCGGACTCCTTTCGGGCCTTCCTCGACATGGTCGAAAAGCAGCTCGGTCCTCTCGACGTGCTGATCAACAACGCGGGCATCATGCCCACCGGACACGCACACGAGGAGGACGACGCCGTGACTCGCCGGCAGGTTGAGATCAACGTCCTCGGAGTGATCTTCGGGACCAAGCTCGCCTTGCAGCGCATGCTGCCGCGCCGTACCGGACACATCATCAACACCGCGTCGCTGGCCGGCGAGCTCGCGGTGCCGGGCCTTGCAACCTACTGTGGCACCAAATTCGCCGTCATCGGGTTCACCGAGGCAGCCCGACAGGAATATCGCAAGTCCGGGGTCCAACTGTCCACCGTTCGACCGACCTTTACCAACACCGAGCTCGTCGCCGGAACGGCCGGAGCCAAGGGACTGCGCAACGCCGAACCCCAGGAGATCGCTCGGGCGACGGCCGACCTGATCGAGCGCCCCCGTCCGTTCGTACGCGTCACCCGCCTCGCCGGCGGCATGGTCGCGGCGATGAAGTTCGTGCCCGGACGGGTGGCAGCCGGGCTTGGCTCGGCCCTGGGCACGGACTCGGTGTTCCTCGACGACGTCGACATGGGTGCCCGCCAGGCCTACCTGGATCGAATCCGGAACAACTAACCCCCATCTCCGAACCATCCGGCCACAGGAGAAGGACATCACATGCACCAAAGGACCCTGATCCAGGACTACCCCCATCGGATGGGGGGGCACTGCGGTTCGGGTGCGATGCGGGATCTTCTGCACTGGCACGGTCTGGGGTGGGACGGACCGCCCGATGAGGGCCTGGTGTTCGCGCTCGGCGGCGCATTGGGGCTGTCCTACCTCCGAACGAGCGAACTCGTTCCCCCGCTGTATCTGGTGGGACGAGGCGCCGACTTCGAAGTCGACTTGCCTGTACGCCTCGGCGGTCTGGTGCAGGTTCTCACCACCGACGATCCCGATGAGGGATGGTCGTGGGTTCGCGACGACGTCGACGCCGGCCGACCCAGCCTCGTGTGGGGTGACATCGCCGAACTGCCGTACCTGCGGGTCCAGCTCCAAATGAGCCGCCACGACATTGTGGTGATCGGCTACGACGACGCCAAGCAGATCGCCTTCGTCGTGGACAACGACCGCGCCGAGGTGCAGGAGGTCCCACTCGAAGCGTTGGCTCGGGCACGGGCCTCAACGGCCTTCCCGCAGCCGACGCGCCATTGCACGTACCGCATCACCTGGCCCCGCTCGCTCCCCGCGATTGAGGATGTGGCTGCAGGCGCCTTCAGTCAGTCTGCGGTCAACATGCGCGATCCGTCGCAGCACGGCATCGCCGATCCCACAACGGCGGCGGTCGGCGCCGAGGGTTTGGCAGCGGTCGCTGAGTTGGCCGACGACGTCGAGACCTGGGCCGATCTTCCCGACGACGAACTTGAGATCCTCCTGTTCAGCCTCGGCGCCTTCATCGAGAAGGCAGGCACTGGTGGCGGGCTCTTCCGACGCCTGCTCGCCGATGGGTGCGCGGAGGTCGCACGGCTGACCGGCGACCCCGCGACCGCAGAGCTTGCGGTCGCCGCCGCCCGTTGTGCGCAGACCTGGACCGCCACCGCACGCGCCGCGATCCAACGCGAAGCCCCTATTCGAGCTCGGGTCGACACGGTGGCCTCGATGGCGAGTCAGCTGCCGGAGGTCGAATTGCGTCTGGTCGAGTCCCTGGAACGTGCCGCACGTTCGTTGAACACCACAGATCGCTGATCGGCGCTGTTTCCGGACGCGTAGCGAACGCTCCGAATCGCTGTCCGTTCGAATGTACTCACGATGAAGGAATGTCATGCAGAGCACGATGATGAATGTCCCGTTGACGACCACGGCGATTCTGCGCCACGGCTCGAGCGTCCATGGCTCAGCGACCGTGCGGACCCTGCAGCCCGACGGGTCCGTGAGGGTGGGCACGTTCGCTGAGGTCGGCCGCAGGGCTGCACAGTTGGCCAACGCGTTGCGAGGCTGTGGGATCACGGGCGATGAGCGCATCGCGACCTTCATGTGGAACAACCAGGAGCACGCGGAGGCCTACTTGGCGGTGCCCTCCATGGGAGCGGTGCTGCACACCTTGAACCTTCGCCTCACCTCGGAGCAACTCGTCTATATCGGCAACCACGCCCAGGATCAGGTCGTGATCGTCGATGGCAGTCTGGTGCCCCTGCTGGCTCCCGTGTTGCCACAGATCAGCAGCGTGCACACCGTAGTGGTGACCGGTGGCGCCGATCTCGCCCCTCTGCGCCGCGAGGGGGTCACCGTCGTGGGCTACGAGGAGTTCATCGCTGCTCAGCCCGAGACCTTTGACTGGCCAGACCTCGATGAGCATTCGGCAGCGGCCATGTGCTACACCTCCGGCACCACCGGCAACCCCAAGGGCGTGGCCTACAGCCACCGGTCGACCTACCTGCACTCTATGGCGGCCTGCGCCGCCGACGGCCTCGGAATCGGCTGTGGTGACCGGATCCTCGCGATCGTGCCAATGTTCCACGCCAACGCCTGGGGCCTGGTTTACGCGGCATTCATGGCAGGTGCCGACCTGCTGATGCCTGAGCGGTTCTTGCAGGCCGAACCGCTGGTGCGACTGATCGATGCAGAGCGGCCGACGATCGCCGGTGCGGTCCCGACGATCTGGAACGACGTCTTGAACTACCTGGAATCGAACCCGGGCCACGACGTTTCTTCGCTCGACCTGGTTGCCTGCGGTGGCTCAGCGGTGCCTCTGCACCTGATGCAGAGCTTCGAGGAAAAGTACGGGGTCCAGATCCTCCAGGCGTGGGGGATGACCGAGACCTCGCCGTTGGCCGCCGTTGCGCGACCTTCTGCGTCCCTCGACGAGCAGGAGCGGTGGCGTCTGCGTGCCACCCAGGGCCGTCCGGTGGCTGGGGTGGAGTTGAGGATTGTCGACGACGCCGGCCATGAGCTTCCTCACGACGGCGAGGCGGTGGGGGAGCTGCAGGTGCGCGGGCCGTGGATCACCGGTGCCTATTTTGGTGAGGAGGACGACGGGGAGAAGTTCCACGACGGCTGGCTCCGCACCGGTGATGTCGGTCGCATCGATTCACGGAGCTTCGTCACGCTGACCGACCGGACTAAGGATGTGATCAAGTCCGGTGGAGAGTGGATCTCCTCTGTTGAGCTCGAGTTGCTGCTTGCCGGCCATCCTGACGTTCTGGAGGCTTCCGTGATCGGGGTCCCGGACGTGAAGTGGCAAGAACGGCCCCTGGCTGTGGTCGTCGTCCGCGAGGGCAGAGAGCCCACGCCGAGTCAGCTCCGCGAGTTCCTCGAGGACAAGGTGGCCAAGTGGTGGCTGCCCGAACGCTGGTGCTTCGTCGCCGAGGTGCCCAAGACCTCGGTCGGCAAGTTCGACAAGAAGCGCCTGCGCTCCCTGCATGCCGACGGCGAGCTGGCCGTCATCGAGATCTGAGAAACCTTGGCCCATTCGGAGAGCGCGAGACTGGACGGCAGAAGAGGAGTGATATGCGTGGCGGCAGTGTTCGACAATGGCGACCGGCAGGTGCCCGCCGGCGGCGGCGAAGGGAATCTGCCCGGTGACGTGGGAGTGATCTCGCGGTGGACGGAGCACCTCGCAGGTCAGGACACGGTGGAGATCGGCCAGAGGCTGCCACCCCATTCCCCGGACTGCGCCGGGTGCGGGCCCCGCAATCCCGCCGGCCTGGATCTGCAGGTCGTGCGCACCGCGACGGGCGTCGAGGCGGTCCACCGCTTCTCCGATGCTCAAGTGGGTGCCCCTGGCATTGCGCACGGCGGAGCGGTCGCCCTCGCTTTTGACGACCTCTTCGGATTCGCCCTCTACACGGTCGGTTCGCTCGCCGTCACGCGCAGCCTCACCATCGAGTACCACGCCCCGTTCCGGCTACACCGTCCCTACACATTCTCCGCACAGGTCGCCCAGCGCGAAGGACGTCGACTGCTACTCCATGCTGACGCCTGGGACGACGCCGGCCAGAAGGCGGGGTCGGCCGCGGCCACCTTCGTGGTGGTCGGTCCTGGACATTTTGCCGCGGGCGCCGAACAAGGGATGGGTCGGAGCGATTGAGGATCGTTGAGGCGACATCCCGAGGTTCGCGGGGCTATGCCGGCTGGTCATCTGCGCTGAGGACCGATCGCGAACGCCACCGCGAGTTCGCGGAGGACGGCTGGCGGATGCGACTGGGAGAGCGCCGCCCGTGCGGTACGGCTACTGCGGCCGGGATTGGCATCGAGGAGCGGGGGCTGACCGACTCAGGTCTGCACTCATTCCCGAGGGCAGGCTCTTGTGCAGGATTTGCGGTGCGCCGCATGACGGCGACATCGGAGATGATCACATGACCGGCACCGACGTGAGCACCGACTACCTCTGGACCCAGCCCATGGCGGGAATTCGGTGATGTCGCCGGGAACGCGACCTGACTGGGGCGTGGCGTGGTGGGTGGCCTTCTTGGTCTGCAAGCCCGTGCTGATTCTGGTGCGACGTCGGGACTGGCGTGGACTTGACCAGATCCCACCAAGCGGCGGGGTGGTGCTTGCCGCGAACCACGTGTCTCATGTGGACCCATTGCTCATCGCCGAGATGGTGCTCGCGCAAGGCAGGACGCCGGCATTTCTGGCCAAGAGCAGTCTGTTCGGAGAGGGCATTGTCGGGCGGTGGTTCCGAGCCGCCGGGCACGTGGAGGTGGATCGCTCGCATGGCGGCGACGGATTCGGCGCCGCCTTGACTGCGCTTCGCGGCGGTGCACTTCTCGTGGTCTATCCCGAAGGATCGATCACGAAAGACCGTGACGGCCGCCTGCTGAATCTGAAGACAGGAGCTGTGCGGCTGGCGCTCGAGTCCGGGGCACCACTCATTCCGGTGGCGCAGCGAGGTGCCCAGGACATCCTGCCCGCCTATAGCCGGCGCCCGCGGCTGCTCAAGCGGCCCACTGTCACCATCAACGTCGGTCGCCCCCTAAACCTGACCGACCTAAGGCAGCGCGGACTTGAGCCGGAGGCGGTCCGAGATGGTACACGACGACTCGCCGACACTCTGGGGCAGATGGTTGAGGAGCTGGAAGGCGGGCAGCGTGCGGACTGATCGCCAGGCGTCGGTTTCGGCGCGATGGGTCATGGGGTACCGACGAGCGCGGGATAACTCGCCACGGGCAGCAGTTGCGATATCAGGATGCGACGCGGGCGTGGTTGGCCGCCTCTTCGTCGAGCCGACCGGCAGTCGGTCAGTGCGAACGCCGGCCGCGGCCGGACTTCGGGTCACGATCCTGGCCCGGCACAGCCGCCCCCGTGGGGATCGGTGAGTACCGTGCCCGTCGAGCTTGCCGCCATCGTCGGTCTAACCGGGCTGCTGACGCTGACACTCCTCTCCCTAGTTGTATCGCGGCTACAACTGCGAAGGGCCCGAGGCCGGGTTGCCGAGCTTGAGAGCGAACTCGTAGGGAGCACCGGGTCACGCAGCCGCCGGGTCACCGGGATGGCGGTGAAGGCGGTGGTTGAGACTGCGACCCGTGTCCGCGAAGGCGGAATCAGCGGTCTTCTCGTCTCCTCAATCGAGGACATCACCCGGTGGGTGACCGAGGACCGTGCGACGATCCTGCGTAACGCGGCACCCGACGGCACCGTCACGATCTTCTTCTCCGACATCGAGGACTCGACCCTTCACAACGAGCGGCTTGGTGACGATGAGTGGGTGCGGCTGCTCGGGGATCACGACCGCATCGTTCGCGAGCAGATACGTCGTCACCGTGGCCACGTTGTCAAGACGCAGGGCGACGGCTTCATGGTCGTCTTCCGCGAACCGGTCGACGGTGTGCGAGCAGCGATCGACATCCAGCGCAGGCTCGACTCGTTGACGGCGAGCGAACTGCGGCATACGCAGGTCAAGGACCGAATCGGTCTCCACGTCGGCGCGGTAGTGGCCAGGGGCGGCGACTACTTTGGCCGCAACGTGGCGATGGCTGCCCGGGTGGCGGGACACGCCGCAGGCGGCCAAGTCGTCGTGTCGGACGACTTGCGGCGCTGCCTGGGCGAGGTCGCGGATTCCGACTTGGAGTTCGACCTCAAGCCGGGACCCCGGACCGACCTCAAGGGCCTGTCCGGGGTCCATCAACTGTGGTGGGTGCGCTGCGCTTGAGGCCCGAAAACTCGGGCTTTCGCTGGCCGACCAAGGCTGGCAAACACCCCCCGCACGTCCACTCACCATTCTCTTGCGCCACCGACGCGGCAAACACCGTCCGATCCCAGGTGAGGCGTTGCGAACGCGCGAGTCGAGACCCAAGTCAGCTGGGCTTGGGCAGAGACCGGGCGATGATCTCCTTCATGATCTCGGTGGTACCGGCGTAGATCTGACTGATCCGCAGGTCGGTCCACGCTCGCGCAATCGGGTACTCCTCCATGTAGCCGTAGCCGCCGTGGAGTTGCAGGCACGTGTCGGCCACCTGTTGAGCACGCTCCGAAGCCCAATACTTCGCCATTGCAGCGGTCGGGATGTCGAGCCCACCCTGCACATGAAGGGAGATGCATTCGTCGACGAAGGCGCGTGTCACGCGGGCCTCGGTGGCAACCTCGGCAAGCTTGAACTTCGTGTTTTGAAACCCGAAGATCGGCTTGCCGAACGCCTCGCGCGACAACGTGTACTCATGCGTGAGATCGAGCATCAGATCCATCGATGCGGCGCAACTGACGGCGACGAGGAGGCGCTCCTGAGGGAGCTGCATCATGAGCTGAATGAAGCCCTGACCCTCCTCGGCGCCCAGCAGGTTGCTGGCCGGGACGCGCACGTCGTCGAAGAACAGCTCGCAGGTGTCTTGTCCCTTGAGGCCAATCTTGTCCAGCACCCGGCCGCGCCGAAAGCCCTCGGAGCTGGTCGGCACGATGACCAGCGAGACGCCGGCCGCGGCCTCGTCAGGATTGGTCTTGCAGGCCAGCAGAACCATATCCGCGTGGTAGCCATTGGTAATGAACGTCTTGGCGCCATTGATGACGTAGTCATCGCCATCGCGAATGGCACGGGTCTTGATTCCCTGCAGATCCGACCCAGTGCCGGGCTCGGTCATCGCGATAGCGGTGACGACCTCGCCGGATGCCATCTTGGGAAGCCACTCCTGCTGCTGCTCCTCGGTGCCGTAGTGCAGCAGGTAGTGCGCGACGATGCCACTGTGCAGCGACGCGCCCCAACTGCTGTCGCCGACGCGCGCCTGCTCCTCGATCAGAATCGCCTCGTGATAGAAGTTGCCGCCGCCGCCGCCGTACTCCTCCGGAATGGACGTGCACAGCAGACCGAGCTTGCCCGCTTGTGTCCAGAGCTCGCGGTCGACGCGCTTGTTCTTGATGAAGCGGTCGATGTTGGGCTTGATCTCCTTCTCGCAGAAGGTTCGGGCGAGATCGCGGAAGTCGTCGAGGTCCTGGGTCATCCAGGGCGAGCGGCGGCCGGGCATGGGTCCTCCAAGGGGGTCGTGGGTGCGGGTACAACCTGTACCACCCTACGGGTACAGGTTGTACCGGCGCTAGTGCGATGGGTTAGATTGCGGCCGTGGATGTCGCGAAGTGGGTGGACACGGCGGTCGTGCGTCGATCGACTGCGCACGACTCCCACCGCGCCCCACGACGCGAGCAGATCGTGGTCGCTGCGGCTGGTGCGATCGAGCAATATGGCGCAGGGGTAGGCACCGCCCAGATTGCCGAGCGAGCCGGGGTGGCGAGACCTCACGTTTATCGCCACTTCGACAGCAAGGACGACCTCGAGAGCGAGGTGCTGCGATTTGCCGCTACCCAGCTAATCGAGACCGTGCGTCCCGCGATGCGGCACAGCGGCACCGCGCCAGCGATCATTGAAGGTGTGATCGCGGCCGCTGTGAGGTGGGCTGCAGAGAATCCGAACCTGTATCGATTCATGGCCGCTCGCCAGCAGACCAAGGCAACTCATCGGGCTCGGCTGGGGCGCACGCGATTCCTGGGAGAGGTGGTGGCCGCAGCTTCGGCGTACTTGCGCACCCCTGACGTCCAGGTTGAACCGCCCGACGGCGTCATGGCGGGGCTGATGGGCATGGTCGATGCGGGCATCATTTGGTGGCTCGACCACCACGACGAGTCCCAGGATGAGGTCGTCACCCGTATCGCCCACCAAGTTTGGTTGGTCATGCGCGACCTCGCCCAGAGTGTCGGGCTCGCGATCGACAACGACAGTTTGCTCACCGTCCCATGAGGACCGAAGCCTTTCGCCTTGCCCATCGACTTCGCGGGCCCGTCAGAAGTTGGGTGTAGAGCGGGGGAGCATGTGTTCTGTTGAGAAGTCCTGGAGGGCGAGCCAGGCGGTCCCGGCGTTGGCCCCGGTGCTTCTGCGCGCCTTCAGGGACGCACGTCCTGCAGCCGACCCCGATGATTCGGATGACGACACGGCTTGCGGAGACGGGCGGACTCGGGGGTCGTTCAACGATGAGGAGATTCGCGGCGGCGGCTCCCCGCATGCTGCGACTAGTGTCTGTCAGCGATGGTTTCCGGACTCGACCCCTCAGTGCTGCGCGCCGCCCGCGAGAAGGCAGGCTTGACCCAGCATGAGTTGGCGCGTCTCGTTGGTGCCGCCGGTGGGGAGCGCATATCTCGATGGGAGCTGGGCGCGTCGGTCCCTAGGCCGGATTTCTTGGTGAAGCTTGCTCGAGCCCTCGACATCCCGACCCTTCGTCTCATTCACCTAGACGGTGAGGTTCCTGATCTCAGGGCACTGCGTTTGAACGCCGGGCTGACGGTGCCCGAGCTGGCTGCGGCCGTCAACGTGGCTGTGCCGACCTACTACGCCTGGGAGCAAGGCCGTTGGACCCGACTCCCAGCAGCCACGCAGCTTGAGAGCCTCGCGCGTGGGTTAGCGGACACTGTTGACGTCGTCGCCACGGCCTTTGAATCGCCCCGGGTCTGATGGAGGCTCGGTTACTTGGAACCAGCCCCGGTTGGGACGGGTGTTTCAACGTAGTCGGTGACGACGCGGTTGGCCCAGTGGTTGGCCTCGAACTCGGCGGGTGGGACGAGTCCGATCTCGCCGTGAAGGCGCCTGTGGTTGAACCAGTCGACGTACTCGGCCACGGCGATCTCGACGTCGGTGACGTTCTTCCAACCGCCCTTCGGCCGCATGACCGGGTTGCGGATGCACTCGGCCTTGAACAGTGAGTTCAGCGCCTCGGCCATCGCGTTGTCATACGAATCGCCACGCGATCCGACGGACGCGACGGCCTCGGCTTCAGCGAGCCGCTCGGTGTAGCGAATCGCTCGATACTGAACTCCGCGGTCGCTGTGATGGACCAGGCCGGTGACGTCCTGCCCGGCGCGTTGACGGTTCCACAGGCCCATGTCGAGGGCATCGAGTGCCAGGTCGGTGCGCAGCGACGTGGACACCTGCCAGCCCACGATCATTCGGCTGAAGACGTCGAGGACGAACGCGACGTAGGTCCACCCGGCATGCGTTCTGACGTAGGTCAGGTCCGCCACCCACAGCTGGTTCGGGCCCGTGGCGACGAACTTCCGCTTCACCAGATCCTCCGGGCGCTCGGTCTCTGCGCCGTCGCCGATGGTGGTCTTGCGGGTCTTCTCCCGCGGGATCCCGCGGAGCCCCTCGGTGCGCATGAGCCGCTCGACGGTGCAGCGGGCGACGCGGACGCCTTCGCGGTTCAGCGTCGCGTGGATCTTCCGTGCGCCGTAGACACCCAGGTTGTCCTTGTGGACGACCTTGATGTCGGTGACCAGTTCAGCGTCACGGATCGCGCGTGCCGACGGTGGCCTGATCTTGGCGGCGTAGTAGCTGCTCGGGGCGATCTGCACGCCAGCGTCCTTCAGGACGGCGCAGATCGGCTCGACCCCGACCCGACGACCATCGACCACGTCGTGGCGATGGGCGTCGATGTAGGCCACTACCTGTTGGTGGGGCGGTCGAGCTCCGCCGCGAAGAAAGCCGCCGAGGTCTTCAAGATGTGGTTCGCGCGCCGCAGCTCGCGGACCTCCTGCTCGAGCTTCGCGATCCGCTCGGCCTCCGCGGACGTGGTGCCCGGCCGGACGCCGCCGTCGATCTCGGCTTGGCGGACCCAGTTGCGCAGGGTCTCGTGATGCATACCGAGCTGATCGGCCACGCGAGCGATCGCGCCCTGCTTTGTAGCGGGGTCCTGCCGGAGCTCGACGGCCATCCGGGTGGCCCGCTCACGCAGTTCGTCGGGGTACTTCCTGGGTGCTGCCATGACTCTCATCCTCCATGGATTGAGAGCCTCCATCAGACCCGGGGCGATTCAACATCTCGGTACTGCGAACCTGTGGACAACTTCATTCGCGATAAGAAGGCACTAGTGTGTTTATATCGAGTTGGGTTCGCAGTGACCGCTCCGAGCCCGTCTTGGCACGTAGGTGATCGAGACAGGAGAGGACTCGGGAATCCATGTCAATGAACACTGCTCAACAACCGCGGGACGAGACCGGCCCCAGTATCGAGGCACGTCCCGGCCACAATCACCTTCCACGCCTAAGGCGCCGCCGCAGGCGTTGGGTCCTGGCACTCTGCGCGGCTCTTGTCGCCGCTGGCGGCCTGGGGAGCGCGTTCGTGTTCACCTCGGTCAATGACACCCAAGAGGTCCTCGTCGTCAGCAGCGACATCAAGCGAGGCGAAACGATCGAGGCCGGTGACCTGTCGGTCGTGAGGGTCAGCGTCGACCCGGCGCTCACCCCGGTCCCCGGCAGCCGGAAGGCCGAGCTCGAGGGCAGCCGCGCCGCCGTCGACCTGTGGGCCGGCACCCTCCTCACCGAGCAGGCTGTGGCCGACAACCTGGTGCCGGGGGAGGGGGAGTCCCTGGTGGGCATCAGCCTGACTCCCGCCCAGATGCCCTCGGAGCCGCTCTACGGCGGCGACGTCGTCCGGATCGTCGCCACGCCCGGTGACCAGGGCGAGATCACCGAGGAGGAGCCGGTCACCATCGAGGCCACCGTCGTTGGTGTTAGCCGGGTCGAGGAGACGGGGAAGACCGTCGTCGACGTCTCGGTGCCCGAAGCCGAGGCCGCCGACCTGGCGGCCCGCGCCGCCACCGGACGGGTCGCCCTCGTTCTGGACGCCCGGGAGCGCTGAGGTATGGCGCTGATCGTTCTGACCTCCGCGAGCGGTTCGCCCGGTGTGTCCACCACGGCGCTCGGGCTCACCCTCAACTGGCACCGACCCGTGCTCCTGGTCGACGCCGACCCGACCGGATCCTCCTCGGTCTTCGCCGGCTACTTCCACGGCACCCAGGAGCCGACCGGCGGCCTGATCAACCTCGCCCTGTCCCTGCGCGAAGGGGGACTGGCCGACGCACTGCCCCGAGAGACACTGCTGCTGGACCCCGAAGCGCCGGCCGAGCGCTCGGCCTGGTTCCTGCCCGGCATCCGGGCCCACGAGCAGGCACCCAGCCTGCTGCCCCTGTGGGATCCACTCGCCGAGCAGTTGCGCGCGCTGGAGCGCAACGGCCAGGACGTCATCGTCGATGCCGGCCGGCTCGGCCTCGCCGGCTGGCCGCAGCCGCTCATCGCCGCCTCCGACCTGACACTGCTCGTCACCCGCAGCTCACTGCCCGCACTGGCCGGCGCCACCAGCTGGGCCAAGACCCTGCGAGGACAGTTCGCCGCGGTCGGTGGCCTGTCTCGTCTCGGGGTCCTCCTCGTCGACGAGGAGCGCCGCTGGCCCACGGTTCCCACTGGAGCCCGCGTCCGGCCCTACACCGCCCGCCACATCGCCAAGGCCCTGCAGATCCCCGTGGTCTCCTCCGTGGACTTCGAGCCCGAGGCGGCCGAGGTCTACTCCCACGGCGCCCGCAAGGCCCGCAAGTTCGAGTCCTCCGCGCTGCTGCGCGGCTACCGAGCCAGCGCGGCGGCGATCGGTTCCGTCATCGGCGCCAACCAGGCCGCCCTCGCTCCCACGAACGGAGGCCACGCATGAGCACCAACGGACACCGCCCAGACAGCTCGGGGCCCAACGGCCGTGACCCGCTGCGCGCCGACGAGTGGCTTGAGGCCCGCCACGCCGCGACCCGCGAGCAGACCTCACCGTTCGCCCGCGGCGGCGGCACCAACGGCACGCCGCCGCCTCCACCGCCCCCGGCGCCGGTCGTCGAGGATCACGACCCGACCTCTCTGCCGATCTTCGCCTCCACGCTCGGTCCTGCCTGGACCAGCGAAGGCGAGGGTCAGCCGCCCGGCCGCGCCCGCTCGGAGTTCAGCCTGCGCCCACTCGTCACGCCCGCGGAGGACCACATCCACGGCGCGGATGGCGAGGTCGAGCTGGACTGGGAACTGATCGCGCAGTACCGCGCGGAGATCTCGTCGCGACTGACCGCCCGGCTCGACAAGGAAGGTGGCCGGGTCACCGAGGAGGACCGCGAGCAGATGGGCCTCGACGTCATCGAGGAGCTCATCAAGTCCGAGGCCGAGACGCTGGTCTCCACCGGCCGGCCGCCATGGACGACCGGCCAGGAGAAGGCACTCAAGTCCGCCCTCCACGCCGCCCTGTTCGGACTCGGCCGCCTGCAGCCCCTGGTCGAGCGCGAGGACGTCGAGAACATCATCGTCATCGCCCGCGGCCCCGTCTGCTCGGTGTGGCTGGAGCTGATCGACGGAACCCTGGTCGAGGCCGCCCCGATCGCCGACTCCGAGGACGAGCTGCGCGAGTTCCTCTCCGACCTCGGCGCACGGCAGAACCGGCCTTTCACCGAGGCCCGCCCGCACCTGGACCTCCGGCTGCCCGGGGGAGCGCGGCTCGCGGCCGGCTCCTGGGTGATGGCCTACACCTCGGTCGTGATCCGGCGCCACGGCATGCGCGAGGTGTCGATGGACGAGATGGTCTACGACCGCAAGGCCTGCAGCCCGGTCCTGGCCGACTTCGCCGCCGCCTGCGTGCGCGCCGGCAAGAGCGTCGTCGTCTCCGGCGTCCAAGGCAGCGGCAAGACCACCTGGGTCCGCGCCCTGGCTTCCTGCATCCCTCCCTGGGAGATGATCGGCACCTTCGAGACCGAGTTCGAGCTGCACCTGCACGAGCTCGTCGACCGGCACAAGATCGTCCACGCCTGGGAGCACCGCCCCGGATCCGGCGAGGTCGGCATCGACGGCCGCCAGGCCGGTGAGTTCAGCCTCGAGGAGGCCATCCACCACTCCTTCCGGTTCAACCTCGCCCGCCAGATCGTCGGCGAGGTCCGCGGCCCCGAGGTCTGGAACATGCTCAAGGCCATGGAGTCCGGCCCGGGCTCGATCAGCACCACCCACGCCCGCAGCGCCGAGCACACCATCGAGAAGCTCGTCTCCTGCGCCATGGAGAAGGGCCCCCAGGTCACCCGCGAGCTGGCCATCAGCAAACTCGCTGCCGCGATCGACATCGTGATCTACCTGCGCTCGGAGGTCATCCCCAACCCCGACGGCACCTTCCGCAAGCAGCGCTGGGTCGAGGAGGTCCTGGTCGTCCAGCCCAGCATCGACGCCGCCAGGGGATACGCCACCACCCCGATCTTCGCGCCCAACCAGCTCGGCCAGGCCGTCGCGACCGGCAAGCTCGACAACTTCCTCGCCCAGGAGCTGGCGCGGCACGGGTTCGACCTCGAGGCGTACAAGGCCGAGTCGCTGGCCAACCCGGGGGTGGCCACCTCATGAGCCCAACATCATCAGCGTTCCTGCCTGCCGTCTTCGGCGCCCTCATCGTCATCGGCCTGATCGGGATGGTCTACGCGCTGATCCCGGCACCGCCCAAGCCGCCGCGGCCCGCCCGGGCCGTCACCCCGTTCGGTCGGCTCGGGAAGTGGTTCGTCCGGCTCGACCGGCGCACCCGGGTCCTGATGGTCGGCGGTGCCGTGGCCGGCCTCCTGGTCGCGCTGGTGACCGGCTGGGTGATCGCGATCGTGCTCGTCCCGGCCGGGATCATCGGTATCCCGCTGCTGCTCACCCCTCCGCCGGCGGCCGCCAGCATCGAGAAGCTCGAGGCGCTCGAGGAGTGGACGCGGTCCCTCTCAGGCAAGCTGACAGCCGGCCAATCCCTGCGCTCGGCGCTCATCAAGTCCCTGCAGTCCGCCCCGGCGCCGATCGAGCGCGAGGTCGGACTGATGGTCTCCCGGCTGTGGAACAACACCGCCACCACCGAGGACGTGCTGCGCGCCTTCGCCGAGGACCTCAACGACTCCACCGGCGACGTCGTGGCCAGCCAGCTGATCCTGGCCGCCAGCGGCCGTGGCCAGGCCGGTCTCTCGAAGGCCCTGGACGCCCTCGCCGAGACCGTCGCCTCCGATGTGCGCGCCCGACGCCAGATCGCCGCCGACCAGGCCAAGCCCCGCACCACCGCCCGCACCGTCACCGTGATCACCCTCGGCGTGCTCGGCATGCTCGCCTTCACCGGCGACTACATCGAGCCCTACGGCTCCCCGCTGGGCCAGGTCATCCTCGCCGTCCTGCTCTCGGCCTACGTGGCCACCTTGCTGTGGATGCGCCGGATGGCGGTCGCCAAGCCGCTCCCGCGGTTCCTCGACCTCCCGGCCCGCAACGCGCACCGCGCCGCCCAGGTCACTACGCAGGGCACGGCACCGGTCGAGAACCAAGGAGCACTCGCATGACCGGCCTGCAGATCGCTCTCGCCAGCGGCGCCCTCCTCGGCCTGGCCCTCGCCCTGCTCGTGTGGCGTCTCGCGCCGTCCGACCCTGATCTGGTCGACGCCCTGGACCGTCTCTCGCCCGACCACGTCGTGCCCCGCCGCGGCGCCCACAGCCTCGACGACGCCGCAACCGACACCAGCTCGGCCGTCGACCGGATTGGTCTGTGGGCGATGAAGACCCTGCCCGGCGGTGCTTGGGCACACACACCCCGCAAGGACCTGGCGCTCCTGCAGATCAGCGAGACCCGGTTCTACGGCGAGAAGGTCGTCTGGGCGATGCTCGGGCTGATCATGCCGCCGCTGCTGGCCGGCTTCTTCAGCCTGATCGGGCTCCCGCTCCCGTTCGCGATCCCAACCCTCGGGTCGCTGGCCCTGGCCGCCCTGTTCTGGTTCATGCCCAACTACAACGCCGCCGACGACGCCAAGAAGGCCCGCATCGAGTTCAGCCGAGCCCTGGGCGCCTACATCGACATGGTCGCCACCGGAGTACGCGACGGCTCCAGCGGCCAGCAGGCGCTGCGCCAGGCGGCCGAGGTCGGCGACACCTGGGTCTTCAAGCGGATCGAGAGCGAGCTGCGCCGCGCCCGCTACATGACCCGCGCCCCCTGGGACTCGCTGCACGGTCTGGCTGACCAGCTCGGCGTCCCCGAGCTGGACGACCTCGCCGACATCATGCAGCAGTCCGGCCAGGACGGAGCCCAGATCTACAACAACCTCCGGGCCCGCGCAGCCGCACTCCGCTCGGCGATGCTCAGCGCCGAGATCGGCAAGGCCAACGCCACCTCCGAACGCATGTACATCCCCGCCAGCCTGCTCGGCGTCGTCTTCATGGCGATCCTCGTCGCCCCCTCGATGCTCCGCTTCACCACCTGACCGACCTAACACCAACCCCAAGAACCCCGGTCACCCAGACCGCAACACCCGAACAGGAAGGAAGAACCCCGATGTTGAAGCTCTTCATCGCCCTCCAGCTGGCGGCGCTGACCACGCTCGCCTCCCTCGAGGACCGCGTCACCAGGCAGCGAGACGAGCGCGGCTCCGTCACGATCGAGCAGGTCATCTGGGCCGGCGCCGTGATCGTCATCGTCGGCATCGTCGTCGCGGCCATCAAGTTCTTCGTGACCAGCGAGTCCGCCAAGATCAAGTAGCCGGGACCGATCTCGCCATGTTCGCCAGCCTCCACCGCCGCCGCAGCCGGGACGAGCGCGGGTCAGTGACCATCCAGATGGTCTTCCTGATGCCCGCGCTCTTCCTGCTGATGTTCCTCGGCCTCCAGGGCGCCCTGTACTACCACGCGAAGCAGGTAGCGCTCGCGGCCGCGCAAGAGGGCGCCCGCGAGGCAGGCAGCGAGACCGGCACCCGCGAGGCCGGTGTGGCCACGGCGAACACGTTCCTCCAGGACGCCGGCGGCGCCGACGTGATGACCTCCACCAGCGTCTCCGGATCACGGACCACGACCACCGCCACGATCACCGTCACCGGCAAGTCCATGAGCGTGATCCCCGGCTGGCACGTCACCGTCACCCAGAGCGCCAGCGTCCCGGTCGAAAGGCTGACCGAATGACCAGGCAGACGAAGCGGAGTGCACGGCGCCGGGACGAGCGCGGATCGGTGGCCATCGAAGCCGCGATCGGCGTCCCGGCCTTCGGCCTCTTCGTGGCGATGATCATCCTCGGCGGCCGCGTGGAGATCGCCAACCAGGCAGTGGACGCAGCCGCCTACGAGGCAGCCCGCGCGGCCTCGATCGAGCGCACCCAGAGCGAGGCGATCAGCTCCGGGAAGTCCGCGGCCACCAGCAGCCTGAGCGACCAGGGCCTGCAGTGCACGACCACCAACATCACGGTCAACGCCGCGGCGTTCAACGCCCCGCTGGGAACCACCGGCCAGGTCACCGCCACCGTGACCTGCAAGGTCGACGTCGCAGACCTGAGCATCCCCGGCCTACCCGGCACCCGCACCATCACCGCCACCGCGAGCAGCCCCGTGGACGCCTACCGGGAGCGCCGATGATGAACCACCGCACCCGAAGCCTCACGCCGGGGCGCTCGTGCGATGAGCGCGGCTCCATCAGCGTCTGGTTCGCCACCGCGTCCTTCGCGATGATCATCCTCGTCGGGATGGCCGTCGACCTCGGCGGCAAAGTCCACACCCAGCAGCAGGCCCGCAGCGCGGCATCCCAGGCCGCCCGCACCGGCGCCCAGGAGGTCCAGGGCTCGACAGCGGTGCGCGGCGAGAACCTCCGCGTCGACATCAACGCCGCCAAGGCAGCCGCCTTGGACTACCTCCACGCCGCCGGCGTGGAAGGGACGGCACGCGTCGTCGACGGCGACACCCTGATCGTCACCACCACCGACACCTACACCAGCAAGTTCCTCGGGATCATCGGCCTGGACTCCATGCAGGTCACCGGGGAGGCGTCCGCGCGGCTCATCCGCGCCGAAGGAGGCATCGAGAGATGACTACGCCCACCCATCCCACCCTGGGCCAGCGGCTCACCGGCCTCGCCGCCTCGGTCGTCGTGCTCGGCATCGTCCTCGGGCTGCCCGCACTGTTCCTCGCGATCGGCGCCAGCCCGATCCCGGACCAGGCGCCGACCCTGGACGGCATCAGGAACGCGCTCCTGGCACCCGACGACGGCACGCTCGTCCTCGGCCTGTTCAAGGTGATCGGCTGGGTCGCGTGGGCCTTCATGGCGCTGAGCCTGGTCGTGGAGACCATCGCCCGGCTCCGCAAGGTCCAGCCACCCCACCTGCCCGGCCTTCGGCTCCCTCAGAGCGGCGCCCGCAGCCTGATCGGCCTGGCCGCGCTGCTGTTCATCGCCGCCCCCATCGCCGCGCAGGCAACCACAGCAGCCCCGGCCGCCGCGGCCCCGGCGGCCGTGGGACACGTCACCGCCGGCGCCGGCGTCGTCGACCAGGCGCCCGCCCATCAGGACGTCAAGGTCGAGACGAAGCAGGAGCGCCAGCACAAGACCGTCGACCACGCTGTGAAGCCGGGGGAGAGCCTGTGGTCGATCGCCGAGGACCACTTCGGCGACGGCGCCCGGTACAAGGAGCTCGTCGAGCTCAACCGCGATCTCCTCGGCGCGCAGCCGAGCTTCCTCGAGCCCGGCTGGGTCCTCAAGCTGCCCGCGCCCCAGGCGAAGGACGCCCCCGCGCATCAGTACGGCGTACAGCCCGGCGACACCCTCAGCGAGATCGCCCAGGAGCAGCTCGGCGACGCCGACCGCTGGCCCGAGATCTACCAGGCCTCCACCGGCATCACCCAGCCCGGCGGAGCCCAGCTGACCGACCCCGACGTCATCGACATCGGCTGGAAGCTCAACATCCCCGGAGCCGAGACACCAGCCAGCCACGAAGACCAGCAGCCGGTCGACCCACCGGCCGAGGAGAACCCGTCGGTCGACCCACCGGCCCAGGAAGAGCCCCCGGTCGTCCCGGAGTCCGAGGTGCCCGAGACGGCCGTGCCGGACGACGCACCGCCCCAGGCCGAGGAGCCGGCGGCGCCGGCTGCCGACGTCGACCAGGTCGACGACGCCGACGACTCGATCCTCGACGCGCCGTGGGTCCTCGCCGGTCTGACCGGCGGGGGAGTCCTGCTGTCCGGGGCACTGCTCATGGCCCTGCGGTCCCGTCGCCGTGCCGGCTACCGGAACCGGCAGCCCGGCCGCGCGATCGCCGCGCCGCCTCCGGAGCTCGCGCCGGTCGAGATGACCCTCAACGCCACCGGCGCTACGGCCGCTGCCACCGTGGAGTTCGCCGACGAGGCGCTGCGCCGTCTCGCGGCCGCCGTCGGCGCGCAGGGCACCACGATGCCGCCGCTCGCAGCCGTCGAGCTCGCGAACGGCAAGCTGACCCTGCACCTGAGCGCCCCGGCCGCCGTCCCGGCGCCCTGGGTGGGCAGCCCCGACCAGACCCACTGGCACGTCACCACCGACACCGCCGCCGACGAGCTCGGCCCCGACACCGGCAACGTCGAGCCGCCCTACCCGCTCCTGGCCACCATCGGGATGAGCGACACCGGCGAGACGTGGCTGCTCAACTGCGAGGAGCTGTCCACCCTCACCATCAGCGGCGACCCCACCTACGGCCGGGACTTCGCCCGCCACCTCGCCGCACAGCTGGCTGTCAACCCGTGGTCGCGGCGCGTGCAGGTCGACTGCATCGGTGTGGCTGAGGAAGCCGTCGCCATGGACGAGCGGATCAGCTACTACCAGACCGGAGCAGCCGGATCGCCCGCGGCCGCGGAGGTCCTCGCGGCCGCCGTCACCACCGTCGACCGGGCCAAGCGACATGACACCGACGTGTCCACCGCCCGCACCGGCAGCGTCGACGACGACACCTGGCCGGCCCGGATGCTGCTGCTCGACGCGGCCACCGGAGACCCCGAGGACCTCGAGCAGCTGCTGCAGCTGGTCAACGACCACGTCGGGCAGTCCGCGACCTCCATCGTCGTCGCCGGCGAACGCCCCAACACACCCGGCGCTGTCCTGCACATGACGAACACCGGCCGCGTCGTCCTCGAGCACGCCGGCCTCAACCTCATCGCCGTCGGTCTCACCAGCGACGAAGCCCGCGGCTGCGCCCTCGTCTACGCACAGAGCGAGGTCGCCGAGGACGTCCCCGTGCCGGTCGACGAGACCGCCACCGACGGCTGGGAGGCCTACACCGACCAGTCCGGGGCACTGCGCCGCGAGTACACCCTGCCGCGCAACACCCCCGCCGACGCCGTCGACGAACCCCTGTCCTCCCTCCTCGAAGGCGACGACGAGGACTACATCAGGCAGAGCGCGATCGTCCAGGAGGACCTCGAGACGCTCGCACCGAAGGTCCCCGAGCACGTCCGCGCCGAGGTCGAGCAGAGCGACCCCACCCTCGACCAAGACATCGCCGACTGGTTCTCCACCGACTGCGCACGTCCCCGGCTCAGCCTGCTCGGCCCGGTCACCGCTCGAACCCACGGCAAGGCCCTGGCCAAGCGCAAGCCCTACTTCACCGAGCTCCTCGCCTACCTCGCCCTGCACCGCAAGCACGGCGCCACCCGCGAGGAGATCGGCGAGGCCTTCGACATCACCCCCGGCAAGGTGCGCGACTACACCAACACCGTCCGCGAGTGGCTGGGCACCAACCCCAGCACCGCCGAGCCCCACCTGCCCCACGCCGACAAGGCCCCCGCCACCAAGCTCCGCGGCGTCAACGTCTACCAGGTCGACGACGGCCTCCTGGTCGACCTCCACCTCTTCCTCCGGCTGCGCAAGCGCGGGCAGGCCCGGGGCGGCGCCGAAGGCGTCACCGACCTGTGCACCGCGCTCGAGCTTGTCGGCGAAGCCAAGCCGTTCAGCCAGCTGCGTGAAGAGGGATGGTCTTGGCTCGTCAACGAGCCCGACCGCGTCGACCTCATGGCGTCCGGCTGGATCGCCGACGTCGCCCTCATCGTCGTCACCCAGGCCCTCGCCGCCGGCGACCTGGTCAAGGCCCGCTCCGCCGCCTACGTCGCCAACCGGGCCGACCCCGACGGCGAGAGCACCCGCCTGTGCCTGGCACACGTCATGAAGGCCGAGGGCGACCAACTCGAGGCCGACCGGATCCTCCGCGAGGAGATCTGCAACCGGTCCGACGACGGCGACGCCCCGTTGGAACTGTCGGAGCGTACGAAGACCATCATCAGTACCCACGGCTGGCTCGCGAGCTGACTCGGGAAGGGAGCACCCAGCACATGACCACTTTCGACCAGGAGCTCACCGGCCGCTACGTCGCGGCCGGCGGCGATCGCCCCGACCTCGACGCACGACGCGTCGCCCGGGCCGTGTTCGTGCGAGACACCGTCCGCGCGCTCTACAACGCCGACAAGAAGTTCGGCATCGACCCAGCCGACAACGGCTCGCTGGCCGAGCTCGTCGACGCCGCCGAAGAACACCTCAAGCACATCGCAACCGACGTCAGCCAACGCTCAGTCATGGCCCCGCCCAACCCCAGAGGAGACACCGCATGAGGAAGCACCACTCCGTACTCGGGGGAGTGGCCCTCGCCCTGGCCCTGGCCCTCACGGGCTGCTCGGACGACGGCACCGATCCCGACGCCACCGACACGCCCACCGCGACCCCGAGCGAGACGCCTACCAGCGCCTCACCTACGCCGACGACACCGGAGGAGAAGGCCGCAGCCCAACTGGCGACCTACCTCGAGGTCCGCCATCTGGCGTACCGGAAACGTGACATCGACTTCAAGGCCCTCAACTCCGTTGCTACGGGCGATGAGTTTGTACAGCTGCAGCACGTCGTCGCCACCATGACGAACGAGAATGTCACGGTCACCGGCAGGTACGTGCACAAGCTTGCTGAGCCACGGAATCGCGGGAACGAGATCCTGATCGTCGACTGCGAGGACAGGTCCGCCGCAACGTGGAAGAACGATGGGGCAGTCCGGCAACCCGACTTCACAGATCCCAACGGTGACCCGCTGCGGAACCCGGCTCCGGTCGAGTACACCCTCGTCAAGGACAAGGGCGCCTGGAAGGTCTCTGATTCGGACCTGCTTTGGGATCAGTCATGCTGAGGAAACTGGTTGCCCTCCTCGTCGCGTTGGCTGGCGCGCTAGTCATCGTCATGGTCACTGCTCCCTCGGCGAGCGCTGACTGCACCGCGGACCCTGTCACCGGAGAAGTTCATTGCGAGGACGAGGACGGTGGGGATGACGGTGGAGACGACGGCAGTACCGGTGGCTCATCGACGTGCTCTACGTCATCCGGTACTGAGATCCCATGCACGGGCCCAGGGGGGTCGGTCTGGAGCAGCGCTCACCAGTGTTGGGTGGGCGATGTCTGGGAACCGGGCGGGGAGGGCGGACAGCCGCCTCCCGGGCAGACCGAGGAGGACGGTGCCTGGCATATCTGTTACTGGCCGCCGCCCGGATCCTCGTGGGATCCGGTCTGGATCCAGAATGGGGAGGTAACGATCGACCCGGTGGTTCTCGCCCAGCGCGCGATCGCCTCGATGGATCTTGATCCGATCAGCATCGGCATCGTTCCGGAGTCGGGGGCCAACCGCGCCGGCTTGGTCGGCCTGCCGGTGTGGATGTGGGTCGACCAGCCGACTGACGTCACCTTCGGCCCGATCACCGCTTCCGCTAGTGAGGGGTCGGTTTCGGTCAGCGCGACCGCCAGCGTCTCGAGCATTGTGTGGGACATGGGCGACGGCAACCGGGTGACGTGCACTGGTAGGGGCACGCCGTACGCCGATCACTTTGGCAAGCAGGCCTCGCCCACGTGCGGGCATCGCTACGCGAAGATGTCGAGCGACCAGCCCGACGGTGCGTACCAGGTCACTGCGACCAGCCACTGGGTGGTGGAGTGGACCGGTGGCGGTCAGTCCGGAACCATCGAGTTCGACCTGACCACCGAGCCGCTCCCGATCCGCATCGGCGAAGCCCAGGTGCTGACGCAGTAGAGCGAGCTGCACAAGGTTCCACCGGGCCGGTCCCGTCCTCGAAGTAGGTCGGGACCGGGCTTGGTGTGTTCGCCCGGGCATCAGCAGGCCCCGCTACTCCTGGCGTCAAGAATCTGTCGGAGGGTCACGTCGGTGCCGGGGCACTAGGAAGCCCCAGGGGTCTCGGGTCCCCTGGGGCTTGGCGGTAGTAGAGCATGGTGCGGTCCCGTTCGGCAGGAGAACCCGGGAATCTGCTCGTCGGGCCCCGCCACATGGCACGAAGAGGCCCCAGGCGCTCGTAGAGCAACCTGGGCCCGTAGCCCCCCGGAAGGAACTGGAGAGGGCGAGCCCCGGACCTCGGAGCGGTCAAGGGTGACCTGTCAGGTGTCTATCGGCGGATGGTGTCCTCGGGTTACGTCTCGGTCGCAGAGTTTTGCTTTACCCCGACCGGGGTCGACTCGACGAGCGGGGCGTGCATGGTCGGAATCGGTGAGTCGAGCTCGAAGCGCAGGCCCTTGCCGCGGATGGTGCGGATCAGCGTCGGGTGGCGTGTGTCGTCGCCGAGCTTCCGGCGCACCCAGCCCAGGTGCACGTCGATCGTCTTGGAGGTCGACCAGAAGGTGGAGTGCCACACCTCGAGCATCAGTTCGTCACGGGGGACCGTCGTGCCCGCTCGAGCGATGAGGTAGTGAACCAGGTCGAACTCCTTGGGTGAGAGCGCGATCTCTCTGTCGCGCCGCCAGGCCCGTCGAGAGATGGGATCGAGACGTATGTCTTGGACCTGGAGCACGCCGACCACCGTAGGTTCGCCGGGGTGGTTGGCGCTGGCGAACAGCCACAGAAGGGACGGGGGCGCGCAGCAACGAGAACTACAGGGCCCCCACTAAAGGTGTCGAGATGCAACCAAGACTGACAACCGCTAAGCCCAGCAAGCTGACGAAGATAGACCGCTGCGGCCGGGTCGGCAAAGTGCAGGAATTCTAGATCCCCCGTCGCATCGCGATCCACCTGGGCGCTTGTGCGCGATACAGGCGATAGTCGGCGCCGAATCGCTCCTGGAGCGCGCTCTCCTCGACAGGGATCTGGCGGTAGTTGATCCAGGCGGTGAACGCAACGAGGGGAAGGAGTGCCCGAGGGGTTGGTCGGCGGACGGCGTTGGCGAGGAGGAGTCCGGCCATCCCGAGGTACATCGGGTTGCGGGAGTAGGCGTTGATGCCCGAGGTGACGAGGCTGGTCGGGTCAGCCTGGTCGCGGGGATCGACAGTTGTTTGGTGTCGGCGAAACTCGAGGACGGGTGCGGCCAGCACAGCCAAGGCGCCTGCCCCGAGGACTGTGGCAATCAACCGCGAGGTTCGGTTCGTCGGTTTGTCCTTGGCGAGGATCCGCTGCAATCCCGCGGCAGTCAGCATCAGGGCGAGCGGTGGTGGGTTCTTCATCAGTGTCCAGCCTCCGCTCGGACCAGCCAGGCCGCACCGTCGAGGAAGACGCCCTCTGTTGTTGCGTGCGGCTCGAGGGCCTTTGCGATCGCGTCCCAGCCCCGGGCTGTCTGCTCGGGGTTGGCCTGGGAGAAGAGGACTTCGGCGAGCTCGGTGCGCTGGCTGAAGGCTACGACGTCGTCGACGTCTCGGCCCTGGTACTCGGGCAGCTGGAGCGGTTCGATCACGATGTTGGCGAAGCCGGCTGTCGTGAGCAGGCTCTGGATTCGGTCGGGGTCGGCGAGGGAGAACGCGGCGTGGCTCCACGAGGTCTCGTCGAAATCGGGGAGCGGGATGTGCTCGAGCGCGGCCGTGACCGGGACCATGATCCGCTGCTGGCGCCCCAGGTCCTGCCAGCAGGTGAAAACGAGGCGGCCGCCATCGCGCAGCGCCGCTCGGAGATTGGCGAACGCGGCCCTTGGATCCGCGAAGAACATGACGCCGAACTGGCTCACGATGCCGTCGAACTGTGCGGCGCCGAGGCTGTCGGCCTGAGCGTCGGCCTGGCGGAACATGGCCTGAGTCAGACCGCGGTGGGCAGCTCGACTCCTGGCCACCTCCAGCATCGGCCCGGAGATGTCGACGCCCACGACGCGGCCCTCGGGTCCTACCGCAGAGGCGATATCGAGTGTGCGCGCGCCGTGGCCGCACCCGATGTCCAGGAAACGCTCCCCGGATTGGGCAGAGGCAGCTCCGAGAAGTCGAACACCGAAGCCCGCGTTCATCTGCTCGTACCGATCGGTCTCCTCGACCCAGAAGCGCCCAACCTCGCCGTCCCACACCTCGCGCATGAGCGCGTTGCTGCCGAGGACATGATGATCGTGGTCGAGGTCCTCGTCGTGGTGTGGAGCATGCCCGCCGGCCGCGGGTTCAGATGTGCGTCCTTCCTCCACCGTGTCCTCCTTGGGTGACGGCTATGTGTCGCGCGGCTCGTCCCACGGGCCGCTATTGGTCAGCCTACGATGTATAGTCATCGCATGCTGACTATAGCGCCGCGGGTGGATGCGATGAATCGTCTGGGTCGGGCGATGGCTGATCCGACCCGCTCGAAGATCTTGTTGTCTCTGCTGCACTCTCCGGGCTATCCGGCCCAACTGGCGCGAGAGTTGGGGCTGTCGCGCACGAACGTGTCGAACCATCTCTCCTGCCTGCGGGGTTGCGGGATCGTCGTGGCGAACCCGGAGGGCAGGCAGACCCGCTACGAGATCGCCGATCCGCACCTGACCCGTGCGCTAGGCGCGTTGGTGGATGTGGTGCTGGCTGTCGATGACGGTGCCCCGTGCACGGACGAGGATTGCGACGTGCCGTTGTGCTGCGGCCCCGGGTCCGCGTCCTCTCCTGTGCACGTGTCTGACCAGGAGGTGGAGGCGTGAGCAGGGAGTGCTGCGGCCCCGACGAGCCGATGGTGAAGGCTCCCGTTGGTGTTCCTGTCCGTGCACCGCTGCCCCTGGACGATGCCTGCTGCGGACCTTCCCCTGCCGGCGCCGGCAGTCACGCACATGGTGCCGGGAGCGAGCACGAGGAGCATGGGGAGCTGGTGCCGTGGTGGCGGGACCGCGCGTTGGCCCTGCCCGTCGCTTCGGGTCTGCTGTGGGTCACTGGCCTGCTCTTGGAGTGGGCGGACCAGGAGGCCGCTGCGCTGATCGCACATGCACTGGGGCTGGCCGCCGGCGCCTGGACGTTTGCTCCGAGCGCGCTGCGCCGCCTGGTCGTTGGGCGTGGTCGTGCGCGGCTGGGTGTGGGGCTGTTGATGACGATCGCCGCGACAGGAGCGGTGCTGCTGGGCCATGTGGGCGAGGCTGCGGCGTTGGCGTTCTTGTTCTCGATCGCCGAGACGCTCGAGGACCGGGCGATGGATCGTGCCCAACGTGGCCTGCGGGCACTGCTGTCGTTGATCCCCGAGACCGCACGAGTCTCGCGCCTGAGCGGTGAGGAAGTGATCCCGGCAGCGGACGTGCGCGAGCTCGACGTCCTCGTCGTGGGCGCGGGGGAGCGGGTCGCCACCGACGGTGTGGTCGTCACCGGCCGCTCTTGGCTGGACACCTCGGCGATCACCGGGGAGTCGATCCCGGTCGAGGTCGGCCCCGGTGACGCGGTGCTGGCAGGGTCGGTCAACGGGTCGGGCACCCTGCGGTTCGAGGCCACCTCCGATGGGCGGGACAACTCGCTGACCAAGATCGTGCACCTGGTCGAGCAGGCTCACGCCACCAAGGGCGATCGTGCCCGGCTGGCCGACCGGATCGCCCGTCCGCTGGTGCCGCTGGTGCTGATCGCGGCCGCGCTGACCGCCGGCTTCGGGTTCCTGATCGGGGACCCGGGCACCTGGGTCGAGCGCGCCTTGGTCGTTCTGGTTGCTGCCTCGCCCTGTGCGTTGGCGATCGCGGTCCCGGTCACGGTGATCTCCGCGATCGGCTCGGCCAGCAAGCTCGGGGTGGTGATCAAGTCCGGAGCTGCCTTCGAGCAGCTGGGCACCATCCGCACCGTCGCCTTCGACAAGACAGGCACCCTGACCCGTAACCAGCCGCAGGTCGTCGCCGTGGAGCCTGCCGCCGGCCACACCCACGACAGCGTGCTCGCCGTGGCGGCGGCGCTCGAGGCGACCAGCACCCATCCGCTGGCAGAGGCCATCACTGCAGCCGCGACGAGCGGCCCCGAGGCGTCTGAGGTGCAGGAGTTGCCTGGCCACGGCTTGACCGGCATCGTCGACGGCCGTCAGGTGCGGGTGGGTAGCCCGCGCTGGGTCGACCCGAAGGGCCTGGGGGAGCGGGCAACGGCGATGGCGGGTGAGGGCATGAGCATCATCGTGGTCGAGTACGACGGCCAGATCGCGGGCGTGATCGGCATCCGTGACGAGCTGCGGCCTGAAGCAGCCGAGGCCATCGCCGCCCTGCATAACCAGGGCATCGACACGCTCATGCTCACCGGCGACAACGTCCTGACCGCTCAGGCGATCGCGACCCAGGCCGGAATCAAGTCGGTGCACGCCGAGCAGCTGCCGGCCGACAAGGCCGACCACATCCGCAGCTCGGCGGATCAGGCGCCCACCGCGATGATCGGTGACGGCATCAACGACGCCCCCGCCCTGGCCTCGGCCACGGTCGGAATCGCGATGGGCGTCACCGGGTCGGCAGCTGCGGTGGAGTCCGCGGACGTCGCCTTCACCGGCACCGACCTCCGGCTGATCCCCGACGCCTTGGCTCATGCCCGCCGCGGGCGGAAGATCATGACCAGCAACATTGCCCTGGCGCTGGCCATCATCGTGGTCCTGTTCCCGCTCGCGCTCTTCGGTGTGCTCGGACTCGCCGCGGTCGTACTGGTCCATGAGGTCGCCGAGGTCGTGGTCATCGGCAACGGCCTCCGCGCGGCAAGGAACACCCGCCATGCCTCCGACGTCGAGGACAAGCGCTGCCTCGGAGGTCGAAGTGGTGCCCGCCTAGCTCCCGCGGGCTTGAGAAGCACCAGACCTGTCCGTCATGGCGGCCCGCGTTCCCACCACCTATCTACGATGATGCCTAGTAGATTCGAGGAAGAGGAAGCCCCCCGTGAAACCACAGCTCAAGGTCTCTCTGCTCGTCGCCGGCGCGTTCGCCGTAGTACTGGGCGTCCTGCTCGTCCTCAGCGGCCGTGACGGAGGCGAGGCAGGCGCCGATGCACCGGGCGGGGCGAGCGACAGTCGCCTGGTCCGTGACGACAGCCGGATCGTCGGGGAAAGGGGCAGCAGCGACGTCGTGCTGGTGGAGTTCCTGGACTTCGAGTGCGAGGGATGCCGGGCGGCGTTCCCGATCGTGGAGGACCTGCGTGAGAAGTACGGCGACCAGGTGACCTTCGTCGCGCGCTACTTCCCGCTCCCGGGCCACTTCAATGCCGAGCGCGCCGCACGGGCGGTCGAGTCCGCTGCCCGGCAGGGCAAGTTCGTGGAGATGTACGTGAAGATGTACGAGACCCAGGCCTCGTGGGGAGAGCAGCGGGTGCCGCTCGACGACCTGTTCCGCCAGTTCGCCGACGAGCTCGGGCTCGACATGGTCCAGTACGACGCCGACTACTCCTCCGACGAGGTCGCGCAGCGGGTCCAGCGCGATGTCGACGACGGCACTGCGCTGGGGGTGCAGGGAACGCCGACGTTCTTCCTCGACGGCGAGCGCCTTGAACCCACCTCCGTCCAGGACTTCGAGGACGCGATCATCGAGGCCCTGGCGGAGTGACCAGGTGACGACGTCGACCCGATCGGGATCGGATCGGGCGCTGGCGGGGCTGCTGGTCGTCAGCGGGCTGATCGGTTTCGTGGCCGCCTTCGTGCTGACGCTGGAGAAGCTGGCGCTCCTCACGGACGCCGCCTACACGCCGACGTGCAGCCTCAACCCGGTCCTGAACTGCGGCTCGATCATGAAGACCGACCAGGCCGAGCTGTTCGGCTTCCCCAACCCGCTGATCGGCGTCGCGGCCTTCCCGGTCCTGACGGGTGCCGGGGTTGCGCTCGTGGCTGGCCTGCGCCCGCCTCGCTGGTACTGGTGGGGGCTCCAGTCCGGCGTCACCCTCGGCGCGGCCTTCGTCGGGTGGCTCATCTTCCAAAGCCTGTACCGCATCGGTGCCCTGTGCCCCTACTGCATGATCGTGTGGGCCGTCGTGATCCCGGTGTTCTGGTACGTCACGCTGCGCAACGCCGAACGCGGCCTCTTCGGTTCCGCGGTTGCAGCCTCACCCGTGGTCCGAGTCCTGCGCGAGTGGCATCTGCTGGGCCTCACCCTCCTCGTGCTGGTGGTCGTGACGCTCATCGCCGAGCAGTTCTGGTACTACTGGCAGACGCTGGTCTGACGCCTGCTGCGAGGGCAGATGCGCAGCAGCCGGGTGCAGAGCGGAAGCTGCTCAGATGGGCGTCTGCCAGTTGGCGACGACCCCTTGAAGGCGGGTCATCAGGTCCAGCCACAGGCCACTGACCTGAAGAACTCCGAGGATGACCATGGCCAGTCCTCCGAGCACCATGATGGTCGGGGCGTGGCGGCGTGCCCACTGCAGGCGGCCCATCACCTTGGTGACGGAGAACGCCGCGACGATGAACGGGATGCCGAGGCCGATGCTGTAGGCGAACGACAGCATCGCGCCCCGTTCGGCGCCAGCAGAAGTCGTCGCAAGGGTGAGGACTGCAGCGAGGGTCGGGCCGATACAAGGGGTCCAACCGAGGCCGAACATGACTCCCAGCATCGGTGCACCAGCAAGGCCCAGACGAGGCTTGTGAGCCGGGCGAAAGGACCGGCTGGCGAAGGGGATGCGCCACAGCAGGCCGCTGAACACGAGACCGAAGATGATCGTGGCGACACCGAGGATGCGCACCAGTGTCTCCTGATGGGTGATCAGGAGGCTGCCCAGCGCGCCGAACAGCAGTCCGTAGCTGGTGAACACTGCAGCGAACCCCAGGACGAAGAGAACCGCACCCAGCACCACGCGACGATCGCCCCGGGAGCCCGACCTGATCGAACGGGTCTTGGTGACGACGGCGTCTGCGCCGGCCGTGCCGTCCCGGTCGGCATCGAGCTGCTGCGAGGCGTGTGTGTGCTCGGCGCCGGACAGGCCGGCGACATAGGAGAGATAGCCGGGTACGAGGGGGAGGCAGCAGGGAGAGAGGAATGAGACCAGGCCGGCGCCGACGGCCAAGACGGTGGCCAGTACGAACGGGCCGTCCATGACAATGTCGGTGATGTTCATGAGGGTCGGAAGCTCGTTCGGTCGAGGTGGCCGCGCTTGCAGCGCCAGAACTACTATCGACCATAGGATACAAGGGTGATGATGCTGTCTCGTCGAGAGGAGCAAGGCTGATGAAAGGTCTCGGGGACCTCGAGGCTCAGGTCATGGATGTCCTGTGGAGCACCGATGTGCCGATCTCCGTGCGTCAGGTGCTCGACCGCCTGCCGAAGGAGAGGCACCGCGCCTACACCACGGTGATGACGGTGCTGGACAACCTGCACCGCAAGGACTTCGTGGCTCGCGAGCGAGTCGGTCGAGCCTGGCACTACAGGCCGGCGCAATCTCGAGAAGCGCACGTGGCCGGCCTGCTTGACGACGCGTTGGGCACGGGCAACGACAGGACAGCAGCCCTCCTCCACTTCTTCGAGCAGCTACCTCCCGATGAGTCAGCGGCACTACGAGCGATGCTCGACCGCTCGCCCGAGTGACCGGGCCTCTGCGACCGCCACCTTGACTTGCCGTGACCGCCTATCGCTATCATCGCCGCATGACGATGGAAACACCCGGCGCCGAGTTGCTCGCCCCCGCGGTCGCGGGAATCGACGAGGCAGGGGCCGCGCTTGCAGCTGCCTGTCTGTACCGGGCCATGGGTGACCCCTCTCGCGTCGCGATTCTCAGGCATCTGTTGCTGGGCGAGCACAACGTTGCCGAGCTCACCTCCCACCTCGGACTCGCACAGTCCACCGTCTCCAAGCACCTCGCCTGCTTGCGCGACTGTGGCCTGGTCCAGTCACGCCCCGTCAGGCGCTCCTCGGTCTTCACGCTGACCCACCCGGCAGCAGTGGTGAAGGTGTTCGCCGCCACGGAGGAGCTCCTCGCTGCCACGGGCGACGCCGTCGTGCTCTGTACCCGCACAGGAACTGAGGCGTCGTGATGAGCTGTGCGATGACTCGTCACCGGATGAGCGCGGACCTGGATGTGCTGCTCGGAGAGGCGGAGATCTGATGGGCGCCGGTCACGGACACGGGCACGGCAGCGCCTCTGGTCGACACCGGTGGCGGCTAGCAGTCGCGTTCGGACTCGTCGCATCGTTCTTCGGCGTCGAGCTCGTCGTCGGGTTGTGGTCGGGGTCGTTGGCATTGCTCTCCGATGCCGGACACATGGCGGCCGACGTCGTAGCCCTGGGCGCGGCCCTGGCAGCGACACGGATCGCGACCATGAAGGATCGCACCGGCCGCAAGACATTCGGTTCCTACCGTGCCGAGGTGTTCGCCTCCGGGCTGACCGTCCTGCTCATGCTCGGCGCGGGCGCCTACGTCGCCATCGAGGGCATCGGCCGGATCGGTGAACCGGTCGAGCTCCAGACCGGTGCCGTCATGCTCGTCGGCGCGATCGGCCTGCTCATCAACGTCATCGCGCTGATGCTGCTGCGAGGTGGCGCCGGCGAGAGCCTCAACGTCAAGGGCGCCTACCTGGAAGTCGTCGCCGACACGCTCGGATCAGTCGGAGTCATCGCGGCCGGAGTGATGGTCGCGCTCACCAATGATGGTTGGTGGGACACCGCCATCGCGATGGCGATCGCCCTCTTCGTGGTGGTAAGGGCTGTCATGCTGGGCCGCGAGGTCCTGACCGTCCTGGGACAGCACGCCCCTGCCGGCATGGACCCGGCCGAGGTCGAATCGGTGCTCACCGCCGTCCCCGGTGTGGCCGAGGTCCACGACCTCCACTTGTGGACGCTGACCTCGGGGATGAACGTGGCCACTGCCCACCTCGTCGCGGCACCGGGTGCGAGCCCGGACGTGGTCCTGGGAGAGGCACGGGCAGCGCTACGGCAGTCCTACGGCGTCGAACACGCCACCTTGCAGGTGGAGTCCGACGCCACTGCCTGTAGCGAGCTGTCATGGTGACACTTGCTGTTCCAGCAAGCGGCTGGTCTGGGGAGTGGCTGGGATGATCGCCGCGATCTGCCTCGTGGCCTTCGCCGGCCTGCTGATCCTCGTTGCTGGCCGGACCCTGCCCGGCGCTTCGTGGACCCGACGCTCACCCCGCCTGGGTGTGGTCGCTTGGCAGACCGCAACCCTTGCGGTGCCGGTCTCGGTGCTGCTCGCCGGCGTGGCGCTCGCCTTGCCGTACTTCTCCACCGCCAGTGGTGACCTGGCCGGTTTGCTGGGCGCCTGCGAGTTCATGCTGCGACAGCACTACGAGACGCCGGGCGGTGCTCTGGTGCACCTCTTCGGCATCGCTGGCGCAGCGGCGCTCGCAATCCGGATCAGTCATGTACTGGTAACTCAATTGGTCTCCATCCGCCGTGACCGCCAACGCCAACGCCAACGCATCGCGCTGGTGGGCCGAGAGGGCTGCGATGCGGATGTCCGCGTCGTCGAGGACCACCGTCCAGCTGTCTTCTGCATTCCTGGCCGTCGTCCCGACATCGTGATGACCACGGCTGCCGTCGCCTTGCTCTCTGACCGTCAGCGCGAGGTCGCCCTGGCGCACGAGCGCGCCCACCTCGCTGGCCGGCACGACCTCGCCCTGATCATGGCGACTGTGTTGCGCAGAGCGATGCCGCGGATCCAGTTCTTCGTGCTCGCCGAGACCGAGATCGCCACCTTGGTCGAGATGCACGCCGACGATCGCGCCACGATCAGGGGCGATCGTCGCGAGCTCGCGGCCGCGCTCGTTGCCCTCGCCCAAGGCCACCGCCCCGCAGGGTCTCTGGCCGTCAACGGGGCATGTGCTGTTCAGCGCGTGAGCCGCCTACTCGGCACGCGACAAGCCCTGCCGATCACTCAGCGATGCTCCATCAGCCTCATCGCCGCAGGCGTCGTCCTGGCTCCGATGGTGATCGCCGTCGCCCCTGCGATCGAGACCGCCCTCCTGGACTACTGCGGGTTGAGGTTCCACGCATGACCGAAACGTCAGATGGCCAGTTTTCTCGGCCGCCGCCTCGCTCCGTGATGGCGACTGCTTTCAAGCCGGCGTCAGGGCGGATCAGACCAGCGGTCCCCTCAGTGGGTAGTGCTGGCAGCGCCAGCCAACCGGCTGCGTAGCAGCCGAGGATCCCCGGAATTCAGTCCGGGGAGGATGTCAACCGACTGCCGACGAGCCGCGGTGGCGTCCAACGCAGAATGCCCCGTCACCGTGTCACCTGTCGTGCCCCTCGTTCGTTGACGACCTGCCGAGCCCTTGGAGGAACTCGTTGTATCGGGCCAGCTCCTGTCCGTTGTCGCGATCCGCCTGCCTGTCCAGACGCTTTGCCTCGCGGTGGTCGTCACGTACCCAAGCCCATACGACGGCGACGGCGAGGATCACCAAGGGGTACTCGCCGAGCACCCATCCGAGTGAGGCGCCCACGTACTGATCGTCGGCAGGGCTCGGCCCCCAGGGCCGGTCTAGAGCGGTGAACCAGGCGCCGGCCAGCAGTTCGGTGGCGCCCATCAAGGCAACGGCGAACAGCGCATGGAAGCCGAACACGACCATGATCAACAGGACCCGCAGCGGGTAGATCGGCCGCCGGGGTCCGGGATCGACACCGCAGACCACGTTCGCGAACAGGTAGCCGGTGAGGAGGAAGTGAGCCGTCATGAGCAGGTGCATGGTGTGGCCGCGCAGCGATTGTTCGAAGAGCGAGGAGTAGTAGAAGGCGATCATTCCGACGACGAACAGGATCCCGGCAACGATGGGATGCCCGAGGATCCGCAACGGCCAGGAATGCACAATCAGCAGGAGCCACTCACGAGGACCGCGTGAGCCGTCAACGCGTCGCACCACCGCGCGCAACGCGAGTGTGACGGGCGCGCCCAGCACGAAGAAAGTCGGTACGGCGGTAGCGACCGTCATGTGCTGGATCATGTGCATGCTGAACAGGACGTCGCCGTAGGCGCCAGGTGGTCCGCTTGTGGCCCAGAGCAGCCCGAGACACCCGACGAGCCACGCAATCATGCGCCCCCGTGACCACCGGTCGCCACGTCTGCTCAGACGCCGTACGCCCGCGACGTAGACGAGCGCGGCGGCGACGGCAATCGGCGCCCAGAACGAGTCGATGCGCCACTCGGTGAACCACTGGGCAAACCCGAGTTCGGGGGGCATCGAATGCCCCAACAACGCCTCGGTCGGCGTCGGCTCATCCGCAGCCTCGATGCCCGGGGGAGGGGTCCTACTCAGAGCTGTGCCTGCTCCAGCTGCCAGCGCCATGAACGCGACCTCGAGCGCCGCCAACCGGGTGAACAGTGTCCGGGCTGAGCTCTGGTCGGCCTCCTCGGCGAGCCTCTCGACCACGCGTGTGCGCTGCCACCAGCCCAAGGCGCCGAGAAGGCCGAAGGCGGTGACCTTGACGCCCAGCAGCAGCCCGTAGCTACCGGCCAGGTCGCTGACGCGAGGAACGCGCAGCAAGGCAGCGAGGACCCCGGAGATCGCGACTGCGACGAAGCACCAGCCGGCCAGACGGGAGTAGCGGGTGACGAGGACAGGCAGGTCGGTGTCCGGGTGTCGTCGGATCCAGAGGGCGGCCACGAGGCAGCCGATCCAGAGGCCGATGCCCACCAGGTGCAGGAACTGGATGTTGACGGCCAGGTCGTGGTTCGCGTCGGCGGCTGCGTGCCCGGTCAGAGCGACCGCCCACAGGGCGGCAAGAGTCAGCACCGCGGCGAGGGCGAGTCCGGTGACGGTGCGCGCCGCGAGCGCGATGAAGGTCGCGACACCGGCCAGCACGATGTTCCAGCCGAGGTAGCTGCCTTGCTCGATCTCGGTTGCGAAGAAGCGGAGCTGCTCGGTGGTTGCGGTCTGCGGCTCCTGGCCCGAGATGTCGGCGTAGGAGAGGACGAACTCCATGACCGCCGACCACAGCCACACCGAGCCGGAGATGACCGCCATGGCGGCGAGCCGAAGTTGGACCTTGCTCACCAGACCGCTCTTGCGCGTCGCGACCATGCAGGTCGCCACGACGAGCGCACCGAGCGTCAGGAAGGTTGCCGAGTCGCGCACGGCCCGGGTTGCGGGAAGACCCCAGCGGGTGAGCGCTCCCGGGTCGGGCAGACCCGGGGCGGGTGCGCCTGCAATCCCGCCGGTGACGGCGAGCAGAGCGACGGCCGACACGGCGGTTGCCAGGACGACGATCAGGAGGAAGAGACTGCCTCCCCGCCGTGACGAGGCAGCTCCCGGTGAGCTGGTCTCGGAGTCGGGCTGGGTGGTCACTCCGCGTCGCTTCGTCGCTTCAGGAACACGAGCGCGGCGACGGTGACCACGAGCGCGATCGAACCGAGGACGAGGGTGGAGGTCCAGGAGGAGTCGCTGGAGGAGGTCCGTGGGTTCTCAGCGCTGGACGACCCAGAGCCGGTGCTTGAGGGCGGCCCCGCCTCGGTCGTGACCGGCGGCAGCGAGCTGTCCGTCGAGCTGTCCGTCGCGGTGTCGGTGGGGCTCTCGGTCGGCTGGGTCTTCGCAGGACGGACGACGAAGTCGATGCTGCCTTCGATGGGGTGCCCGTCAGCGGACGTTACCCGGTAGGAGAGCTGCCACCGGCCAGACTGGTCCTCTTTGGCTGTCTCGTCGGTGACCGTCGCGGTGACCGTCGCTCCCTGCACACTCACCTCTAGCGGTGAGGATGCGCCGCCCTTGCGCGGGCCGAGTGCCACGGCAGCAAACTCGGGGGCGATCTGCTGGTTGAAGTTCAGCTCAACCTGGTCCGGAACCTCGGGCACCACCTGTCCCTGGGCCGGGTTGGAGGACTTGAGCTCGCTGTGGGCAGATGCGGATGGTGCCAGCAAGGCGACCGCGGCGACGGCGGCGACAGTCAGTCCGAGGAGGGCGAGGATCTGGCGGGCAGGACGGGACATGTGCTTCTCCTGATGAAGGTTCAGACGCCGGCGTAGGAGTGGAGTCCGGTGATCCACAGGTTGACGCCGAAGAAGTTGAACAGGAACGCGGCGTAGCCGGCGAGGGCGAACCACGCGGCCCGGACCCCGCGCCAGCCCGCGGTGGCTTGTGCGTGGAGATGGGCTGCATAGAAGACCCAGGTGATGAAGGCCCAGGTCTCCTTGGGATCCCAGCCCCAGTAGCGACCCCACGAGTTCTCAGCCCAGATCGCTCCCGCGATGACGGCAAAGGTCCAGACCGGGAAAGCGAAGATGTGAGCGGTGTGCGCGACCTGCTCCAGCGTGCTGGCCGGGGGAAGGCTGGCTGCATAGCCTCCGCGTCGCCCGCCTTCCTGTTGGCTGTCCGGCCCCTTCGCGCTCCCAGCTTGTCCAATTTCGGGGGCGCCGACGACGACGGTCGCGCGACGCTCCTGTCGTTGGCGGACGAGGAAGAGCCCGGAGGCCACGGCTCCGACGGTGAACACGCCGCCGGCGGTGATGGCGGCCGCGACATGGATCACCAGCCAGTAGGAGTTGAGCACGGGGACGAGGGCACCGGCCGGGGTGTAGAGCACGGTGACGGCCAGGCCGAGCGCGAGCAGGATGAGTGCCACGATCCACACACCGAAGGCGCGAACCGGCTGCCGGGTGAGAAACACCAGGTAGGCGGCACCGGCGGCGACCGCGCAGACCAGGACGAACTCGTACATGTTGCCCCAGGGAACCCGTCCGGCTGCGAAGCCTCGAGCCAGGGTGCCAAGCGCCGTCAGGCTGAACCCCAACACCGTGAGGGAGGTGCCGATCGCCCCAAGGAGCCTGGTGCGTTCGCTGCCCTCGGTACTGCCCTCGGTGCCTGCGGTTCGACGCGCGGTCTCGGCTGCGTAGGCCAGCATGGCCAGGGCGTAGACGGCGATGGCGCCGTAGACCAGGGCGTTGGAGACCTCGGCGAGGGTTGTGCTGTCGAGTGTCATGTGGGTGCGTCCTTGCTGGTCCGGCTCCGTTGGATGGGCGGTGCGGGCGGTGTTGTGGGCGGTGTGGGAGATCGGGGAAGGTCGAGTGCGGTGCACAGTTCTGCGATCTCGGCGGGGGGTGGCGGCCGCCGAGTCAACGAGTAGCCCGCGACCTCGACCAGCGAGTGCGCGGGCGGACCGTGGCCGGTGGCCAGCGGGTGCACTCGCACCCAGAGCCTTCGGCGGCGGATGGCCAGCGAGGAGGTCAGCCCGATGAGGATGACGATCGCCGCGGCGAGGGTGATCTCCTTGCCGGGGTCGTAGGCGATCTGGAAGTTCGCGAAGCGTGAGACCCCGTCGAAGGTCAGGCTGCCCTGGCCATCGGGAAGCTCGACCGTCTGGCCGACCGAGATTGCCTTCGCGAAGGGCTTTCCGTCCTCCTGGACCTGGGTGAGCCCGTCGCGGTCGAGCGCGAAGACAGATTGCGGTACGCCGTCGCCCAAGCCCAGGTCGCCGGTGTAGGCGGTGAGGAACAGTTGGGGATCGAGGGTGTCGGGGAACATCGAGTAGGGGCCTTGCTCGCCGACAGCGGCCGTGGGCAGGAAGAGGCCCTCGAAGGCCAGTTGGGTCGGCTGGGCGTCGGGCACCTTGATGACGCCCTCGCTGGTGTTGTTGGCGTCCAGTGGAAGGAACAGGACTGGGCCGGTGAACACGACCTGGCCGCGACCGTCGCGCACGGTCACGCGCGGGGCGTAGCCGTTGCCGGTGAGGAAGAACTTGGTCTCGTTGACGTCGAGGGGCTTGTTGGGCTGAACCGTCGTGGTGCGTTGTTCCCCGTCACCGGCCTGGTAGCTGAGTTGGGCGGTGAAGTCGGATGGTTGGCCTGTGCTCGGACCGCGCGTCTGGTAGCTGACGTCGAACTCGTCCAGGCGGAACGAGAGAGGCTCGAGGTCGTCGACGTCGGTCCACGCCGAAGGCGTGAAGACGTCGTACTGAGAACGGTCGTTGGCGAAGGTGGCGCCCTCGGCGATGGCGACTCGTCCTTCGAAGCCGATGAGCTTGCCGACGGCGATGCCGACCAGGAGGACCAGCAACGAGAGATGGAATGCCAGATTGCCGACCTCGCGGAGGTAGCCCCGCTCGGCACGGACCTCGGAGTCGGTGACCACCACGCGAAACCGCCGACGGCGTAGATGGTCCGCGGCTGCGGCGAGCACGGCCTCCGGCTCGTGCTCGACCTCGAGTCGTCGGTGATCCTCCATGCGGGCCAGGTTCCGCGGGGCGACCGGCGGTGCCGACCTGAACGCGCGCCACAAGCGAAGCGAGCGTGGCAGGACGCAGCCCGTCATCGAGACCAGCAGCAGGACGTAGATTGCGGCGAACCAGGGCGAGGCATAGACGTCGAAGAGACCGGCGCGGTCCAGCCACGGCGCGAGGTCGGGGTACTTGGCGACGTACTGCTCGACAGCGGCCGGGTCGGTCGCCACGTTCCGCTGCGGGAACACCGATCCAGGGATGGCTGCCAGCGCCAACAGGATGAGCAGGATCACCGCGGTCCGCATGGAGGTCAGGGTCCGCCACGTCCAGCGAAACCAGCCCCACGATGGCCGAGGTGGTCGGGTTGGCTGGGTCACGATCCGCCCTCCGGGGTCGCTTCGCTGGCGTCGGCTATGACGTCGGCAATGAGCGCCTCCAGGGTGGACTCGTCGACAGGACCGATCACGCGCGCAGCGAGTCGCCCCTGGTGGTCGACGATCATCGTGCTGGGCACCGCGCTCGGGGGTAGTGCGGGTCCGAAGGCCAGGAGAGCTGCGCTCGATGTGTCGGTGCTGATGCTGGGGTAGGCGATGTCGTAGCGGTCCTCGAACGCCACTGCGGCGGCGTCGTTGTCACGCACGTTGATCCCGATGAACTGGACGCCGGTGTCTTCGTTGGCGCGACTGACGCGTGCGAGTGCGGGCGCCTCGGTGCGGCAGGGTGCGCACCAGGAGCCCCAGACGTTGTAGACGACGACCTGGCCGGCGAGGTCCCGGCTGTCGAAGGGCTTACCGTCGAGCTGGGTGCCAGTGAACGGCTCGACCTCGACCCGGTCCTCGGGCGCGATCTGCTCGACGACGCTGGAGGTTGCCGTCGGTGAACCGGCGTTGCTGGCGCTGCAGCCGGTCAGGACGATCGCCAGGAGGATCACGGGTACAAGGGCCGCCACAGCCGTCCTGAGCGGACGCGGCAGGAATCCGGTGCCGATCACCCGAGTGGTCCACCCCGGTCGTCGAGCATCGCCTGCAGGGCGGTGATCTCGGCGCTCTGGGCATCGACGATGCTCTGGGCGAGTGTGCGGACCCACGACTCGTCGGCGTCCTTGGCAGCGGCGGTGGCCATCGGGATGCCACCCTGGTGGTGGGCGATCATGAGTTCGAGGAAGAGACGCTCTGCCGCCGTGCCCCGCAATGACGCCAGCCGCTCCAGGTCCGCAGCTGACGCCATCCCCGGCATCGCCGAGCCGTCCGCCCCTGGCATTTCAGCCATGCCAGCGTGGGGATCGTCGGTGTCGCCGGCGCCTGTGTCGGAAGTCATCCATGCCATCGGGTTCGGATTGCTCTGCGGCTCGCCCCAACTCGCCAGGAGTGCGTACATCTGTCCGATCTGCTGCTGTTGTGTGAGCTCAATGTCCAACGCGACCTTGCGGATCTCCTCGCCATCGGTGCGATCGCGGATCAGCACAGCCATCTGGACTGCCTGAGCGTGATGGGTCTGCATGTCCCGGAGAAACCCGACGTCGACCTCAGCAGGCGCCGATGTCGGGGGGTCCTGCTTCTCAGAGCGTGGGCCGTCGAGGAGCGTGCCGACGAACACGCCAGCTGAAATCAGGAACAGCGCCGCGAGGACGGCAATGCCCCACAGGGCAGGACCCGGCTGGAACGGCGCGGTCGAGAACGTCGAGTCGCGGGCTGTAGCTGCAGCAGCGGGGCCGGAGTCAGTCCGTTCGCTGGACTGACCAAGAGCCGCAGACTGCGAGTCCGCGGTCGGTCCCGCCGAGTCGCCGCCGGACCTCTCAGCACCATCAGCACCCTCGGCTTGAGCGTCGGGGTCGGGGTGAGGCGTCGAGGTCTTGGGGTCGGGGCCCTGGGAAGGTTCAGGAGAGGGGTCGGACGAGAGGTCGAGGGTGGGCTTCTCAGGCTCGGGCATCACCCCATGCCTCCGGTGCAGGGGGCGCCGAGTTCGGGGGTCTGGGGACCTTGGGCGAAGGTGTTGACGAATGCGGACAGTCGGCTGAGGTCGACACTGTCCTGGGTGAGCTGGCGGCCCCAAGCAGTGGCGGCCACGGGCGAGTCCATGTCCTCCACGGGCGAGACCAGCACGAACCCGTTGCTGGAGGTGAGGGCGCGCAACGCGTCGACGTCCTCCGAGGGAAGGCCGGGATCGTAGGCCAGCCAAACGGCGCCGTGCTCCATCGAGTGCACCGCCATCCCTGGATCGACGGGTACGTCGTAGGCAGCGCAGTTCATCCAGACCGGTGCGTGGTCGCCACCAACAGGAGGGTTCTGGGGATAGTCCACCGTCCCGTTGACGTGGTTGCGGCTGAGGTCGTCGTACTCGACCACATCTCCCAGATCGACTCCCGGCGAGGAGGCGGTTCCGCCGTCGACAGCCGTGCCCTCTGGCGAGCCGTCGCTGTCGTTGCCGCAAGCAGTGAGCACGCCCAGGCTCAGCGTGGCGAGCGCCGCGGCTGCCGCGGCGCGTCTGATCCGGAGGGGGCGGTGGGCGTCCACGTCACAAGGTTCCTGTCGTCAAGGGATGCTTTCGTTCGGCAGCCGTCGCGGCGAGCGCGTGACCCCATGCCTACTATTCTACTTAGTAGTCAAGCGAGATGGTCCGGAGGGCGGCGGCATGGACAAGGCGATCCGTCACGCGACCGAGTTGACACGAGAGCCCCGTCGTCCAGTCGGCGTCGCAACCCGCTTCGGTGTGACGGGCATTCTGGTCATGCTCGGGCTCACCGGTTGCGCCGTCCCCACGGGTGGTCAGGGGGGATCCTTGGACGTTCACGGATACAGCACGGAAGCGCTGCCGATCGCGGTCGAGGGCTTGGAGGACTGCGGGGGACTGCCACAGGGTCCCGCAGATGGAGGCCGGGCCGAAGAACGAGCAGAAGGTGCGGGGTTGGACGGTGGCGACCTGCCGTCGTTGTCACTGCCTTGCTTGAACCAGGACGCCGCGGTCGCTCTCGGCGAGCTGCGCGGCCAGCCGGTTCTGATCAACCTCTGGGCCTCTTGGTGCGGTCCGTGTCGCAAGGAGATGCCACTTTTGGCCGAAGCCGCGAGCAGGAGCAAGGGCGTGAGCTTCCTCGGCGTCAACACTCGGGACGACCCGAGCATGGCTGCGGCTTTCCTGCCCGAGGTTGGTGTCACCTACCCCCAGGTCGTGGACGTCGATGGTGAGCTGCTGGACACGACGCGTGTCCGTGGTTTGCCGGTCACCCTCGCAGTGGATGCCGAGGGCCGCATCGTCGACCGAGTCATCGGGGAGGTCTCGGCCGATGAGTTGGGCCGGCTGTTGAGCCAGCTCACTGATGCCGGATGATCCCCGGGGGCACCGTCGACGCGCCGGACGGACTCGACACGCATCCTCCCGCGCCGACCGCATCAATGAGTCCACCAGCCAGCCCAGCGCCGAGCCCAGCGTCGGGAACTGCTGCTGGGGCGTCGGATGTCCCTCGAAGAATCGACGACTGCCGGCGATGGTTGGGAAGGCTGGCCCTGGCTTCTACAGGCGGTGCGGCCGGGGCGATGGCGTCGGCGCCGTGGGAGTTGCGGTGGTTGGCGCCGTTGGCAGTGACAGCCCTCGTCATCTCCGTGAGTGGAACTCGGCGGCGCACCGCGGCGCTGCTGGGTCTGGTGTTCGGGCTCGTATTCGTCGTACTCCTGGTGTCCTGGATGCGAGTCATCGGCACCGACGCCTGGCTCCTGGTCAGTGCGGCCGCGGCCGTCTACTACGCCCTCCTCGCCCTCGGCTTGAGCGTCCTCCACGATGCCCGCGCCCGTGCCCGCGCCCGCGCCCGTGCCCGTGCCCATGCCCATGCGCGTGCCCGCGTCCCTCGGCGCGGTCGCCGATGGACAGTTCGGGCTTGGCCGGTGTGGATGGCGGCGTGGTGGGTGGCTGTCGAGTCCGTCATGTCGACATGGCCACTGGGCGGGTTCCCCTGGACTCGGTTGGCCTGGACGGTGATCGACACTCCGCTCGCGGGGTGGGTGCCCTGGGTCGGCGCGGCAGGCACGAGCTTCATCGTCGCCTTGTGCGGCGGCCTTGGGGCGGCGGCGGTGCTTGGCATTCACCGAGTCGTCCGTGTTGCTCGCGCTGCCCGAGCCCGACGTGCTCACATGTGTATTCGGGCGGACGCGGCCCGCGCGTCGGCCTGCGTCGGGCTCATCGGTCTGGTTGTGGGAGCCCCGTTGCTGCTACCGGCTCCCTCAACGGGTCCGGACTGGCAGCAGGGCGAGGAGTCGGTCCGGGTAGCAGCCGTGCAGGGCGACGTTCCGGGGGCGGGCAACGACGTCGTGGCCGTGCACCGGCAGGTGACGGTCAACCACGTCAACGCCACCACTGACCTCGCGCAACAGGTCCGTGACGGACAGGCGCCACAGCCCGACTTCGTGCTGTGGCCTGAGAACTCCACCGCCGTCGACCCCTTCGCCGACCAGCAGACCCGCCAGGGCATCGACAAAGCTGCGGCCGCGATCGGTGTTCCGGTGGTGGTCGGTGCGATCGTGGACGGCGACAGGCCGGACGAGGTCCTGAACCAGGGCCTGGTCTGGAACGAGACCGGGGTTGTCACCGAGCGCTACACCAAGAGGCACCCGGTTCCATTCGGCGAGTACATCCCGTTCCGCAAGCAGCTCGCCGGACTCCAGATTGGCCGTCTCGACATGATCCCCCGGGACATGACACCGGGCTCCCGCACCAAGCCGCTCGACATCGCCGGCGCCAAGGTTGCGGACCTGATCTGCTTCGATGTGGCTTTCGACGACTCCGTGACAGCGCAGGTGCGAAGGGGAGCCGAGCTCGTGACAGTGCAGACCAGCAACGCGTCCTTCACCGGCACTGCCCAGCTCGAGCAGCAGTTCGCGATTACCCGACTCCGGGCCCTGGAGACGGGTCGAACAGTCGTCGTCGCATCCACCAACGGGATCAGCGGCGCGATCGGTCCCGACGGAGAGGTCCTGGCCAGGCTGGAACCCCGCACCACGGCCGTACTCGAGGTCACGGTCCCGCTCCTCGACCGACAGACCAGTGCTGTCCGCTTCGGGGCTCTGGTCAATAACCTGATCGGTCTCATCGGCATCGGTGCCGTGGTCGCAGCTGGACTACGTCTCCGCCGCGGAGAGAGCACGTGACCGGCCGCCACCGGGCGTCGCCCCGGGGCGCGTCAGTCGGGCGCGGCCGTCACCGGGCGCACAGCCCGCGCACCCTCAGAGCCAGACGCGGGGTCGGCGCCGTGGCCATGCTGGGAGGAATCGCCGTCATCGTTGCTGCCAGTGTCGTTGGGGTCGGACCGTTCGTCATCGAGGCGATGAACGGATCCCGTCAAGCCGTCGGTCCGGCCGCGGGACCGACGGCTCCGGCCGAAGCGGACCGACGCGCGGGCCAGACAACGCCGGCATCGGGCGAGGCGCAGGTGCAGGAAGCTTCGCCAAGCCCATCGGTAGCGCCACCGACAAGAAACCCCGTCAGGCTGCGGGCAACACCTGCGATCCCAGAGCGCGGACCCGGAACATTCAGGATCGCCGCCCAGACCGTAAGCGAGAGGGAGACGGTAGGGGCGGGGGAGTCGGTCACCTACACCGTTGAGATCGAACACGGTGTTCCCTTCGACCAAGCAGCCGTCGCGCGCTCCGTCGACCGCACCTTGGCCGACCCGCGTGGATGGACCGCGAACGGAGGTGAGGCGGTGCGTCGGGTGACCGGTCGGGCCGACTTCCGGATCGTCGTGGCCACCCCGGCGACCACCGACGCCCTGTGCGCACCCCTGGACACTGGCGGCCGGCTCTCCTGCCGCAACGGCAACCTGGTCGTCCTGAACGCCTGGCGCTGGGCGAATGGAGCCGACGCCTACCGGAGCGTGGCGCAGTACCGCCGGTACCTCGTCAACCACGAGTTCGGCCACGCCTTGGGCAACAGCCATCGGGACTGTGACGAACCAGGGGGGCTGGCCTCGGTCATGGTGCAGCAGACCAAGGGGCTTCAAGGGTGTCGGGCGAACCCGTGGCCGTTCCCGTGAGGGAACGGCCACGGGTAACCCCAGCCGAACCGGCTACAGCCCGAACAGGAGGTAGAGGCCGGTGAAGGTGTAGGCCACCATCACGAACAGGAGCGGCAGTTGCGCGGTCGAGTGGCTCCTGGATGGCAGCAACTTGATTGCGCGATCGTGCGCCGAGACGACACCCAGGACGTGCCCGGTCACGATCGCGAGGACCTTGACGCTCGCCAAGACCGTCGGATGCAGCGACAACCAGATGTTCACCTGCCGATCGGCGGTCCCGAACAAGTTCATCCCGTTGCCCAGCGGATCACTGGCCAAGATGAGCGTCAGCTGGCCAGTCTCCACCAACAGCGTCAGGTAATGAGCGACCATGTAGCCGACGATGATCGGCACCATTGAGTGCGCCAGCAGGCCCGGCACTTGGCGCGCTGGCACTTTTGCCGAGCGTGACGGTCCAGCAGTAGCCACCCAGAACATGCCTCCGACAAGCAGGCACACGCCGAGCAGCAGCAGCGTCTCGACCAACGTCACGTCGAGGGAGGTGGACTGGGTGTACTGCAGCCACGTCGTCGACCCAGCGAAGCTGTCGAACGCGGTCGATCCGAGAAGGACCGCCGTGACGGCCAACAGACCTGGGCGGGTCGGGACGCCGGCGAGGTTACGCAGCGGCGACACCATCTCGATGGCCCCGTTCGCATTCCGTCGCCACGGCGACAGGTGTGCCACGAGCGTCGAGTAGGCCTCGAACGGATCGGCCTGCTCGAACCATGCCTGGCCGAACAGCACCCCGCCACCCGCCACGAGGACCACGTAGAACAAGATCCACAGCCCCACCGTGGCGAGCGCCGTACCGTCGGGCGAGACCAGCTCGGTCCACACGAACGCGAACAGACCGAGAGCGGCAGGCCATAGGCCGACTCGTGCCGGAAGACGGCGCAAGCCAGATTCCGGATCGATCCGCAGCACTCTGGCCACGGCGAAGGAGATGGTCCGTGCCGGGCTGACCGCCTTGATGATCGGTCCCAACAGCAGCGAAGCCGGTACGAGACCGACCCACAGCAACACGTAGAACATCCCGAAGACCGGGTTGCTGCCGAGATCGTCCTGGCCGGCGACAGTCGCCCAGACGGCGAAACCCAAGAAGGCCAGGCCGAACGCACGAAGCCCCACGCGCGTCGCCGTCGCATCGACGAAACCCGTGAGTCCGGGGGCGAGAAGCCGCCTCCGGTCGGTGCTCTCGAAGCGAGGCTGGTGCCAGGCCAGGAGGAGCACGGCGAAGGAGATGGTGAGCGCAGCCGACCCACCGACCACCGCGCTGGACGCGGAGATCGGCAGATCGGCGCCCCCGCCCACCCCGTGGGCGGAGATCATCGCTACTTCACCGTCACAACGGCGACGACTGCCTCGGAGTCATGCTCCTCGATCTCGACCGTGCCTGGGGTCTCGATCACCAGCTTCTTTGAGGAGGTGCCGGCCGGGAAGTCGACGTACTGCTCGGGCTTGGAGTGCACGTGCAGCTGCCCTGCGCGGTCGGTGTCGAAGTCGATGGTGATCGACTCGCCTGGCGCCGCGCTGAGTTCCTGGGCGTTCGGTCCCACCTTCGTGCCCTTGATGGTCACCGCGAAAGACGGGCCGACCGGTTCGGGCGTGGCGGTCGTGGGCTCCGAGGACGGTGTGGCCGACGTCGCTTCAGTGGGCTCGGTCGCGTCGGTCGGGGTCGAGGACGTCCCCGCTTCGGGGCTGGCGTCCTCCTCGGCAGGCCCTGAGCAGGCGCTGAGGGCAATAGCGGCCGTGATGGCCGCCGCGGCGAACAGAGTGCGGTTCTTCTTCATGTGGTTCTCCAAGCGTGAGAAAGAGTTGGTAGGGGTGGGAATTGGGGGGCCGCATGCGCGATCGGCGTGCGGGGCCCGTCTCCTCCCGGGGTGTTCAGGTCGAGAGCGTCGGCGCGGTTGGTGGCCCGCGGCGACTGATCGAGCTGATCGACTCACGTCGACCTCGAGCGCGGTCGGCCGACCGTCGTACCAGAACTGTTGCCCGCGCAGTGCAATGCACCGGCGAGGCCGTGTGGACGATGACCCAACCCCAGAGCAGTGCGAGCAACGCCCACGCAGATTGCTCCCCGCGCCACAGCCACCAGGCGACGCCGGCTGCTGCTGCGAGGTGTGCCGCCATCATCGGCGCGTCGGTGCCACCGAGGTGATCCAGAAGGTGCTGGAGTCCAGGAGCGGCCGTCGTTGTCGCTCTGTCCGGATCGGGAACGACGGCGAGCTGATCACGAACCCCGCCGGAGCGAGTTCTGAGGGCTCCGGGGGACGGCCGGGTTGCAGTTGGTGCATGAGGCGCCACGTGACCTGCGGTCATGGTGAGAACCAGATGCACGGCGGCTTGGCCACCGCCGACCAGCGCCAGGATTCGCACGTAGCTCGCCGGGGCGGTCAAGGCCGCGGCTCCAATGACGAGCAGTGTGACGAACACGGCGGCCACGATGATCGGACTGGGCAGGAGCCCACCGGCGGTGGTGTGAGCAGCCGTACCCAGTGCGGTTGCGACCCCCGAGACCATGCATGCGCGGGCCCACAGGAACGCGTTCATGCTGAGAACAGGAGCATGAGCCCCCCGGCCGTGAAGCCGACCATGGTGATCAATAGTGGGAGCTGACCGGTGATGCGGTGTCCGGCCGGCAGCACCTGGAGGGCGCGGTCGTGGGCTGCGATTGCGGCGGCGACGTGTCCGACTACGACGGCGAGAACCTTCAGGGTCGCCAGGAACGTCGGGTGGTAGGAGAACCAGAAGGTGGGGGCGATCCCGGCGGTGCCGAACAGATTCCAGCCCTCACCGAAGGGGTCGCTGGTTAGGGCCAGAGTCTGCAGTCCGTAGTCGACGAAGAGTGTCAGGTAGTGCGCGATGAAGTACGCCACGATGATCGGGATCAGTGAGTGCGCGAACAGGTCCGGGAGGGCGCGGCGGCGTAGGTCATTCGTGGTGCGGGTCAGCATGCAACCGGCGGCGAAGACGATGCCCGCGCCCGCGCAGAAGCCGATCAGAGCGATGTTGTTGAGCACGTTGGCAGACAACGAGCTGTCGTAGATCGAGCGAAGCCACCACTCCGACTTGCCGAAGGAATCGAAGGCTGTGCTTCCGAACAGGACCGCGACGACAGCAGTAAGGCCGGCGGTGGCCGGGGTGGCGGCCAGGTTCGCCAAGGGACTGCAAAGGACGACCCGAGCGCCGGGCGGTCCACTCTGCTTGGTCTGCATGGCCTGTTCAGGCTGCACTGAATGCTCCGCTGGCTCGTTCTGCTCGACCTTCCACGGCGAGAGGCGAGCCGCGAGTGTGGAGAACACCTCGAACGGATCCGCCTTGTCGTAGAACACCGAGCCGAAGACGGCGCCACCGACCAGCATGATCGCGAAGTAGGTCACGCACCACAGTCGGACGTCGCCGAGTTGGCTGCTGTTGTCGTAGACCAGCTCCAGCCACACGAATGCAAACAAGCCGAGCGCAGCGGGCCACAGCCCCAGTCTCGCGGGGTACTCGTACACTCCCCGCGCCGGGTCCCCGCCTGTTGCTCGCACCAGGCCAGCGTGGAGGGTCCGCACGGGACTGATCGCCTTCCACACCGGTCCGAAGAGTACGGACGCGAATGGCAGCCCCACCCACCACCACACGTAGACCATGCCGAAGAACGGGTTGGTCAAGCTGCTCTGGCCGAACAACGCGGACGCCGCTGCCAGCAAGAACAGGGCCATACCGGCAACCCTCAGGACGATCCGGAGACCAGCGGAGAGGATCAGCCCGGAAGCCAGCGACGGGAGGGGGTGCCCAGCGGGTGCTTCCGCTCCTTGGTAGCGGGAAGATCGCCACGCCGTGGCCAAGACGATGAAGGAGACCACGAGCGCTGCGCTGGCGCCGCCCACCGCGAGTGACAGTGGGATCGGCAGGTCCGCCTGACCACCGACGCCGTGGGCCTCGATCACCGGATAGCCGCCTCTTCTGTCGTGGGCGGGTCGATGGGCGCCAATGCTTTGGCGAGTGACCGCGGCCGCCGTGAGCTCACCAGCCAGTACGGCGCCGGATCTCGTGGGTCGTCGAGCGTGATGCGGACTCCGGCGGCGACGTACGGTCTCAGCACCAAGAACGCGCGAACGTCCGCTTCGGGGCCGGACACGGCCCGCATCCTCGCGACGTCGAGCACCTCGATCTCGCCCAAGTAGCGCCGCTCGATGCGCGCGCGCCCTGCCTGGAACCACTCGTCAGTCACCACGATGCGCGCCGAGCCATACCATCGGAGAAGCCATATCAGCACGACAACGAGTACGCCGGTGATGTACCACGGCAGTGGACCAGGGATAGCGGCAATCATCGCTACCCAGAAACTGGCCACCATCAGACCCCACTGGATCCACCACCGAACTGGCACGCGAAGCCGCTCACGGTAGACGAGCCCGGCCCGCGCAGTTCCGCCGCGCGGCGAACGCAGTGCACTCATCCCAACTCCTACGACACCAGACACGGGTGACCAATCACCGTTCACCAGTCACTGGTCACGGCGCGGACGTACGCACACCCACAGAAGCGCGACACCAAGGCCGGCCACGATGGGCCCAACTGCGCCCAGCGACCGAGAGGTCGCTCCGCCGAAGACCCCCCAGGAGAGCAGGGTCCAGTAGCCCCCCAGAGCAGTCAGCAACAGCGCGGGGGGCAGTCCGACTGCAAGGATGCGCGAACGCGGTGTCCGACCGTAGCGGTCCTCGTCCATGGCAGCTACCTCGTTCCCTCGGTGTACTCCCAGTGCCAAGGCTCCGGTCGCGAGCCGCCAGATCGTGCCCAGGCGGGGTTCTCCCAGCCGAAACGTCCTGCGTTCTCCAGCATCCAGACGTACTGATCTGTCCCGAAGGTCTCGACGCCGCCACAGAGGTCGACGGCCACGCCCCACCCGTGATTGCTGGTTCCCGGCTGGGCGGCCAAGCCCGGCTTGACGGAATAGAGCCGCTGTTGGCTCGCCAGGTCGCGATACCCGTCGGTCAGGCAGGGTTGGTCGTCGAACCGGGACTTGTAGGCAGCACTGACCCTCGCCCAAGCTGCGGCTGCATCCCCGCGAAGGTGAAATCCGTCGGGTAGTTCGCAAAGGCTTGCGTCGGGGATCTGGCCGTTCGGAGTTGTCGACTCCTGCGCAGTCGTGCGGCACGTCGAGAGCCATGGTGGCATCCGATTGGTGGTCCGCGACTCTGCCCGCGTTGCGCTCCGGCTCAGCGTCGGCTCTCGCCGGCCAAGGTCAGCGGCCGTATCAGGGGTGGACCGGTCCCTAACTGTTCTACTCGAGCCCCCTTCTTCCGCGGTCGAGCCGCTCGACTGGGTTGAGTCCTCCTGAGCTGTGGCACTGGGCTCGTCCAACCACAGCCCGGGTGCAATCCCTGCGCCGATGGCTCCGACTGTCGCCAGGGCGGTCAGCGCACCGAGCGTTCGACCCGAGGGCATCTTGCCGGGTTTCGCGGCCCGATGACGGCCCTCGCCCGAGATCTCAGCCTTCGGTGCGCCTGTTCGCTGACGGTCTTTGCGCGTCGACGCCCGGTGCTGCGGTCGTTGACCCACGCGTGAACTCCTTGAATCGACCACCGCGGTTGACACGGCGTTCAGCTCCTACTTCGAACTACTATAGGAAGTAGTAGGTAGCGGGCCAAAACGCTGCCCTAGGCCCCAGGGAATCGCTCGCGGGTCGTGAGAGTCGGCCGGGCAGAGGAGCAGACGATGACGAATCGCTCTGCGTTGCTAGCGATGGTGGTCGGCTCGTTCCTGATCGGCAGTGTGGCCTTGGCTGTCTTGACTATGACGGATCCCCAGTCGACTCCTCTTCAAGGCTTGCCCGATGCTGGCGTCGTCACACGCTGGGGCCTTCCGGTCGCCCGGGGGCTCCGTGACCTCACGGCCGCGTCCACGATCGGCCTGCTGTTCGTCGTGACCGTCTTGTTCCCAAGAGACCCGCGTGCTCGTCCACGGCTGGCAGAGGCACGGCGTCGAGGCATTAAGGCGGCGAGCATCGGCGCCGGGCTGTGGGCGCTGGCCAGCGCTGCGGTTCTCTTGCTCGCCTACTCCGACACGGCGGGCGTTCCGGTGCTCGAGTCGAACCTCTGGGCCGGGATGCCCGTCTATGTCATGAGCGCCGACCTGGGGCAAGCGAATCTGATCAGCACGTCCCTGGTCGTCGTCGTCGCGTTCGGCTGCGTCGCTGCACACAAGGTTGTGGACGCGGAGGTAGCTGTTCTGCTTTGCGCCCTCGCGGCGTTGTGGCCGATCGCGTCCACGGGTCACGCATCCACCGACGCCAACCATCAGCAGTCTGTGCTGCTGCTCTTCTCGCACCTCGTGGGTGTGAGCATCTGGTTCGGGGGGCTGGCGGCCTTCGGCCTCCTCCAGGTACAGCTCGGCCGCTTCAGAGACACGGTGCTCCGCCGATACTCGGTCACCGCAGCCTGCTGCTTGGCGGCCGTAGCGATGTCAGGAGTGCTCAGCGCGATCCTCCGGCTTGGCTCGTGGACTGCGCTGAGCTCCTCGTACGGAGCCTTGATCCTGGTCAAGGCCGTGCTCCTCCTCGCGCTGGGAGTCATCGGCTACCTCCACCGTCGACGACTCGCCGACAAGACGCCGACCTGGACGGTTCTCGCTCGCCGTCGGTTTGCCGAACTCGCCGGAGGTGAGTTGCTCGTCATGTGCGTCGCGGTCGCGCTGGGTGTCGCGCTCGGGGCTACGCCGCCCCCCGACGCAGGCCTGTCGTCGAGTCCCCCAGCCGACAGAGCGGTGCTCAATGATTGACGTCCGAGGAGGGCGAGCCGCTCTGGCGCTGGGGAGACCGAGCGGCCCGCCTCCTATTCTTCATAGTAGATAACCTCAAGAACAGCACGCGCCGCGCCGAATACATGGGGCAGAAGATCGGATACCAAGTCGAGGAGTAACTGATGCCCCCACCAACCGCCGAGAAGAGTCCCCCGCCGTCGAAGGTTCCCCAAGCGCAGGGTCCCGGCGGAGGGAAGGCGAAGTGGATAGCCCTCGTCTGTGTGCTCGCCGCGGTCGGCGGAGTCGGCTGGCTGAAGTTCCAGCCGGGAGCGAACAAGGAGCCGAAACCTGGCGAAGTGATGGTCCTCGAGCCCGTGCAGTTGAACTTGGCGGCGGGCAGGTACCTGAGGGTCGGCCTCGCCCTCCAACTCGCTGAGGGAGTCAAGGAGGTCGATGGATCACGGGCGCTCGACGCCACGATCACCCGGTTCTCCGGTCTGCCTCTCTCGGCCCTCGACGAGACAAAGGAACGCGACCAGCTGAAGGCCGAGCTGACCGACAAGCTCACGCAGCTCTACCCCGACGAGGTACTTGACAGCTACTTCGTCGAGTTCGTAACCCAGTAACGAGCAGGACCGCCGTCGAGCGACTTGGGGGCGAACACGGCAGCACCTGTCGTCGCGCCTATACCCTCCTCATCGGCACGGCAGCGGCCAATCTTGGCCTCGTGGTGTTCGCCGCGGTCAAGCTGGACAAGTGACAACGCCGGCGTCAGCAGTCAGCCAGGTCGCAGGACACTCGCCGCCTCGTCATCGACTTGGATGAAACGAAGTCAGCCCTGGTCGCTGTCTTCCTTGGACCGCGCCTCGCTGTTCTCGGTCATGCGGCCTGCGCGATGCTCGACCTTCAAGGCGAGCGCGTTGCGCTGCGGGCCGAGGACGATGTACGACGCGACCCCGCTCACTAGGAACGCGATGATGAGGACCATCAGGACGTTGGCCGAATCGTTGATGAGGGACCACGTCGCGAACACAACGCCGAACGTGACGGCGAACAGGCCGCCACGCAGGGCGGTGTAGATCCAGAACTCCTTCACCCCGCAAGGGTAGGCCAGCCGGCTCGTTTGAACCGCATCTACTAAGCCGAGTAGTAACGGCGCGGATCATCCGTTGCGCACCCGGTCAGACCGGCAAGCGCGGTGAAGCGAGGGAGTGACGAGGAGCTGCTGCTGTCGTGTCGGCGATCCTCAGATCACAGTCGGGAATCTTCTGACCGCCCCGGTGCCAGATAGTTGGAGATCGTCACGGACCAGGTCCATGCGCGCAGCCGCGGCGTCGAGGTTGGACTGGCTGGCCTCTGGTCGCTCGATGAGAGTCTGCAACCGGGCGGTGTCTACGGTATCCGGACGCAGCCCCCTGAGCTTCCCACGGCCCGGGAACCAGCACGAAGAGGCCTGCAGCACTGATCGCTACGGCCGATGTCTACTCATCCAGTGCCTGCAAGGATGCGGCGCCCGCTTGGAATGGTTGTCTGCCTCCCGACGACAACTGCTGCGGCGGCGACAGGCAAGGCACTCGTTCGCAAGGGGCTGACGGAAGTCTCTTCAACTTTCGGAGGGACAGGGGCGTCCCCCCGCTCTGACCTGTGCAAACGCAGGATCGCCCGCACCGCTGATCCTGCGTCCCCCTCCGAATCGGGGGTTTGGGGGGACGGATGCGGGGACGCCCGCTCGCGACCTTTCTGCCGTGTACAGCCACGGACGAAAGGAGCGAGTGCGATGAGTGTGGGCGACCAGCTCGGCCTCGACGACAACAGCGAACTGCTCGACCGGGCCCGCGAGAAGTGGCCGGCCTGGGTGGCCGCGGATCCACGGCTGGGGGTTGTCGAGGAGTTCGACGATCTGCGGGCTTGGCTGCGCTCGGTGGACAGCGCCGCCTCTGACGAGGTCCTCCTGGCGCTGGCCATGTTGGCGGCCCCCGATGGCGGTGACGACATCGCCGCTGCGGCCGCGCTCGCCAAGTGCCTGCTGCCCGGCGCGTGTCGGCTTGCAGGCTGGTTGAGCACCCTGCCTCCCCGCGAGGTCTTCCGCGACAGCCAGCCGGTCGCGGCCGGTTCCTGGTCGGCCGTCGAGCGGATCGACGAACTCGTGGCCTCCCAGCTGTGGATCGAGGTCCGGACGTTCAAGTGGCGCCGGCTGCGCAAGGTCGCCGCGAACATCCTCATCAGCACCCGCGTCGGTGTCCTCCGCGAGGTCGGTGACTTCTTCTACGTCTCCCGGGCCGACCGCACGTGGGCGAACACCACCCTCGTGGAGTCATTCTCGTCCGGCGACCTGGCGGACGGTGACGCGGGAGCGTGGAGCGCCGCGGCGATGCCGACCGAGCGGGTCGGTGGCGCCCTGTTCCGCCGTCCCGAGATCCTCGCCGACGCCGGCCCGGAGCAGGAGGAGCCGTCCGCCACCGAGGAGCTGCTGGAGCTGCTGGCGTGGGCGTGTGAGAACCAGGTGATCAGCCCGGCCGACCGTTACCTGCTGCTGTGCCTGGTCGACGAGGCCGACCACCTCGAGACCCGCAACCTCGCCCGTGGCTACGGCGGCCTGCTCAGCAACGAGGTGTCCAGCCGGGTCGCGCCCCGCGTCGGGGTGTCCGAGGCAACCGTCCGTCGCCACGGCTCGCGCAGCATGCGCGCCCTCGCCGCGGCCGCCCCCAAGAGGCTCGGCCATGACGAATGAGCGCAACCGTGATCGCTCCTACCGCCCCGCGACACATAGGCGACTGGAGGTGGTGAAGCCCGTGACAAAGGCCCCGGACGACGGCGAGAGCCGGACGCCGGAGAAGATCGCCGAGCTGTTCGTGATCGCCGGCCGCGAGGTCGAGGCGATCGAGCAGCTCACCGGCTGCGTGGCCCAGCTGCACGAGGTCCAGGCCGCCAAGGTCCAGCTGGCCAGCCTGACCCCGGCCGAGGTCCGCGCCGCGCTCGAGTTCCGTCGCGGCGGCATCGGGGAGGCCCAGTGAGCACCCAAGCCACGGCACCGGCCTCAAGCCGCCCGGTCGGCGTCGACGAGCTCAAGCGGGCCTGGGACGCCGTGAACGCCGGCGAGTTCCGCGCCGGCGCTGGCGCCGGCAACGGACCCCGCGGTCGCGGCACCGCTGCCGCAGACGACTGGTCACCAGCCGACGGCGAGCACACCATCGCCGTGATCGGATGCGCCGGTTCCGTGGGAGCCAGCACCGTCGCTCTGGCGACAGGTCTGGCCGCCGCCGGCCCGGTCCGGGTGATCGAATGCTGCTCGGTCACCGCCTCTGGTCTCGCCGCGGCGAGCACCGCCGAGCTCGGCCTCCACCCGACCGACTGGCGTCAGGGCAAGCGCGACCACGTCGTGCTCGAGCGGGCCAGCGAGGTCCTCGCCGGCGTCGACGAGGTCCCGCTGCCGATCGACGCCGAGAACCAAACCCAGCTGACGATCCTCGACGTCGGCTGGGAGGCCGGCCAGCTGCTGGCCACCGACTGCTGGCTCGCCGAGGCCGTCCGCACGGCCGACCAGGTCGTCCTGGTCACCACAGCCACCGTCCCCGGGATGCGCCGCGCCTCGGTCGCGCTCGAGCTGCTGGCCAACCACTGGCAGCCCGAGCAGATCGCCCTCGCCGTGCGTGGGCCGCGCCGCAAGAAGTGGCCCCGGGGCCTTGAGCACGCCGGCGGCCCCGCCGTGCGTCGCGCCCTGGTCGCGGACCGGTGCGTGGAGATCCCCGAGGACCGCGAGCTCGCGGTCAACGGCCTGGACTCCCGACCCGTCCCGGCCCCCCTGATCTGGGCCGCACGTCAGCTGCTCGAGGCCGCCCACCTGCCCACCGACACCAGCGAAGGCGCCTGACCCGCACCGGGTCGGCAAACCCAGAAAGGAAGTCCACCCATGGACGTCATGACCGCTCTCCTCCCGATGGCCGCACCGGTCTGCCCGAAGGCGCCGCCGGGTGCCGTCGGACCCACCAACGAGATCACCAGCTACGTGCTGTGGGGCGTCATCGTCCTGTTCGGCCTCGGCATCATCATCGCCATCGGCGCGATCATCGCTGGCCGGGTGTTCTCCCTGCCGCACGCCTCCAAGGTCGGCGTGATCTCGGTGGTGGTCGTGTTCGCCTGCGCGATCGCCTACCTGGTCCTGCCCGGCATGCTCAACGGGATCCTCGGCAAGGGCTGCATCTGATGCGGCGCGCAGCCACGAAGAAGGCCGCCCAGGAATCAGGGGGCGCCGCGGAGTGGGGCCGGCGCCGGCTGCTCGGAATCCTGGTCGCCGCCGTCGTCGTGGCTGTGCTCCTGCTGGTCGGCCTCGTCTACGCGGTGTACCTGGCGATCGCCGGTATCGGGGACGAGGCGAACGCGAACACCGGCGTGGCCACCGGCGAGACCGACCACTCGACGGTGGCCCGCGGTGCCGCGCACCGCGACGACATCGCGGCCGAGCCGATGCTGAGCGTCCCCGAGAGCGCGGCCTTCCCGGCCGAGACCACCAGCACCAAGGCCCCGGAGATCAAGATCCCGGCCGGCGCCGGCGTCAACGGACCCGCGTTCGTGATGACCGGGTTCCCGCAGACCCCCGAGGGCGCGATCGGCCAGCTCGCCCAGATCGACCTCGCGGTGCTGCAGTCGATGAGCCTGACCACCGCCGAGGAGGTCTACAACGCCTGGGCCCTGCCCGGCGGCGTCCGCGCGGAGGACTGGTGGATCACCGCCAGCGTCCGAGCCTTCCTCTCCAGCACCGGCATGGGCGAGGTCAAGGACCCCAGCGCCTCTGTCTCCCTCGAACCGGCCGGCGCGCTGATCAAGGGAACCGACGGCCCCGACTGGGCCACGGTCTGCGTGCTGATGAAGGTCAGCGCGACCTACAAGTCCGAGGGCCAGATCGCCTTCGCGCACTGCGAGCGCATGCAGTGGGTCGGCGGCCGCTGGATGGTCGCCCCCGGCACTCCGCCGGCACCCGCGCCCGCCACCTGGCCCGGCACCCAGTTGGCCCACGAGGCCGGCTGGCGGACCTGGTCCACCGACCACACCACCGAACCCACCAACCCCGGCGACCACGAAGGGGAGCACTGACATGCGCAACAAGATGAGCAACCGGATCAACGGCCCTATGGGGGAGTCCCGCACCACCTTGCTGCGTGTGGGCGTCCTGGTGGTGATCGCCGCCCTGGTGGCCACCGTCGTGTGGCTGGGAGCCCGAGGACGCGCCGACGACAACGCCGGCACCGACAACGCCTCCGGCGGCTCGAGCCAGACCGAGGGGCAGAACGTCTCGGTCGAGCAGGTGGCCCCGGACACCGCCCCCGCGGACGGCGTGGTGATCCCGACCGGCGCCGAGGTGGTCGACGGCCACCCGACCCGCTTCCCGGCCACGGACCTCGGTGCGGTCGCGCTGCAGGTCGAGGTCGCCAAGGCACAGCTCGGGTTCGACTACGACCAGGCCGCCGCCGTCGCCGGCCTGTACTCCGCCCCCGAGGACAAGGCGGTCTTCGAGCAGCGGGCCCGCGACGCCGTCGCGCTGCGCCGCCAGCAGGCCGGCGTCCCGAAGGAGGGCGACGTCCCGCCGCCGGCCTCGTACGCCGTGACACCGATCGCCTACACCCTTGAGCAGCTCGACGCTGATGACGGGGCCTACTACGCGGTGAACCTGCTCAGCTACGTCACCCTCACCACCGCCAACGGCAAGGTCAGCGATGGCCTCTATGCCGGCACCCAGCTGATGCGCTGGACCGAGGTCGACGGAGTAGGGGACTGGCGCCTGGTCCAGGGCAGCGAAGCCGACATCGAGCACCTGGTCTCCGAGGGCCAGCCCCGGGCGGTGGCACCGGGCACTCCCGAGTTCGAGAAGGCCGGCTGGATCCGAATCAACGGAGCACCCCAATGAGCATCATCGTCACCGCCGTGCGTCGGGCCAGCCGACTCGGCGTCGGGGTCCGGGCCGTCTTGGCGCTCGGGGTCCTCACCACGCTCCTCGGAGCTGCCTCGACCCTCCAGCCTCCCGGGGCCGCGGCGGCGGCCCCGGTCACCAGCACGGTCATCAGCACGGCACCCACGACAGCGGTGGACGCCTCGGCCGCAAGCACCGACGGCCTGTCGACCCTCAACGTCAAGCGGGGCTGCGTGGGGCCCGATGCCCTGTGTGACCTCGGCGGCGAGGTCCTCGACTGCGCAAGCGACCCCATCGACTGCGGCAAAGACGTCGTCAGCGATGTGAAGGACGGTGCCGGCGACCTGTTCCCCGACGACTGCGGGATCCTCGACGCGATCTGCGACAACCTCGACGGCGTACCCGGGCTCCCGGGTGTCCCGGGTCTGCCCGGGATCCCCGGTCTGCCGAACATCGGTGACCTGTTCGGCGGCGGCATCCCCGGACTGGGCGACATTCCCAACCCGTTCGAGGCCATCGGCGACATCATCGCCAAGGCCGCGGCGGACGCCTGGACCGCGGCCATGCTCGCGATCTGGAACTCCGGCCTGTTCGTGCTGCGCATCGTGCTCACGTTCAGCGAGCTGTTCTTGACCCCGGACCTGAGCGCCGACGGACCGGGCAAGGACGTCTACGCCTTCACCCTGTGGCTGGCCCTGGCCATGGTGGTCATCTTGGCGATGATCCAGCTCGGCGCCGCGGCCTTCAAGCGCGAGGGCAAGGGTCTCGCCCGGGCCTTCATCGGGTCCGGCCAGTTCGTCTTGGTGTGCGCCTGCTGGTTCGGGTATTGCGTCATGATCATCGCGGCCTGCGGGGCGCTGACCAAGGCGCTGATGAAGTCGCTGCTCAAGGTGCAGACCTGGCCCGACTGGGACCCGCTCGGTGGGCTCGGCATCGACGACATCACCGACGCCGGCGTGGCCACCGCCCTGGCGTTCCTCGGGATCTTCCTGTGGCTGGCCGCCATCGGACACGTCCTGGTCTACCTGGCCCGCGCGGCATCCCTGCTGGTGCTCACCGCCACCGGACCGCTCGCGGCTGCCGGCCTGGTCGCAGACTTCACCCGCTCCTGGTTCTGGAAGTCGCTGCGCTGGTTCCACGCCGCGGCGTTCACCCCGGTGCTCATGGTGATGGTGCTGGGCATCGGCGTGCAGTTCGCCAACGGAGTCGCCGCCCACCTGGCAGAAGACACCGCCAAGGCGTTCGGCACCGCGCTACCGGCCGTGATGACGATCCTGATCAGCGTCGTCGCACCGCTGTCCCTGTTCAAGCTCCTGGCCTTCGTCGACCCCGGCACCCCCAGCGGCGCGTCGTTCCGCCAGGGCATGGCGATCCAGGGCGGCCTCCAGGGCCTGCTCGGCGGGGGCGCCGGCGGCTCGGAGGCAGCGTCGAGCACTGACGCCAACGGCCGCTCCTCGGGCGAGCAGAGTGCCGAGGCCTCGACCGGCGACCGGTTCAACAAGTCGACCCAGAGCGCCCTAGGCAGCTTCGGGCCGGTCGGGCAGGCGCTGTCGACCGGCATGGGTTGGATCAACTCCGCCGGCGCGAAGGCGACCTCTCTGATGTCGGACGAGACCAACCAGGCCGGTGTCGGCCAGAGCACCTACGGCCCCGACTTCAGCGGCATGGGTGGACGTCAGTCCGGCGGCCAGTCGGGCGGCCAGGGCGGGACCCACCCCGGGTCACAGAACGGCGACCAGAGCGACGGGGACACGCCGATGCCGACCCCGCCCACGCCTCCAGTGCCGCCCACCCCACCGACGCTTCCCACCGGCGGCGGACCCGGCGGTGGCTCCGGTGGCGGTCCTGGCGGCGAAGGCGGCGGGGGAGCGGGAGCAGCTCCCAAGACCCCTGCCTCCGGCGGCGGGGGAGCGGCCGGCGGTGCTGGCGGAGCCGGCGCGGCAGCTGGCGGCATCCCACCGGTGGCGGTGTAGCCGATGCGACGACCGCCCCACCTCGAGAACCGACCGACACCCCTCGATCTCACTGACCTCTCGGACCAGAAGGGGAGCCGACGATGACCACCTACGCCGACTACCAGCGCGACCGCATCGGCTGGTTCTTCGGCCTCTCCGGAGGCCAGCTGATGTTCCTGGCGCTGGCCAGCCTGCCGGCGTTCTGGGCGATCAGCCGCGGAGCCTGGTTCTCCGCCTTCCTGTTCGCCCTGGTCTGGGTGTTCCTGCTGGCCATCACCGTGATCCCGGTCCGCGGCCGCTCGGCCACCGGCTGGGTGTTCGCCTCGACGATGTACGCCGTCGGTGGCCTGTTCGGCTGGACCTCGTTCCGCGCCAAGGCCACCCAGGGCCGAGGCGACGGCCCAGACGATGCGGACACCCCGGACCTGCCCGGAGTGCTCCAGGGCGTCCAGATCCACGACGGCCCTCCGCACGGATCGCAGCTGCAGCGCGTCGCGATCATCGAGGACCACGCCATGAAGACCTGGGCGGTCACGGCCTCGATCGTGCACCCCGGAATCGGCATGAAGGACACCGAGGAACGCGCCCGCTACGGCGAGGCGCTCGCCGGGCTGCTCGATGTCGCCGGTCGCACCGAGAAGGTCGACGAGATCCTCTTCATGGTCCGCACCGTCCCCGAGGACGGTGCCGAGCGCGACCTGTGGGTCAACCGCCACCGCCGCCCCAACGCCCCGGAGCTGTCAGAGGTCGTCAACAGCGACCTGGCCCACGGCCTCACCCAGGCATCGGTGCGCACCGAGCAGTTCGTGACGATCGTGGTCCCGGAAACCAGGATCGCCCGGTCGGCCAAAGAGTCCGGGGGCGGCTTCGAGGGCCGCTGCCGCGAGCTCTACCTGCTCATGGGCGAGATCGAGGCCCAGCTGCGCGGGCCGATGGGGATGACGACGGTGCGCTGGCTCACCAGCACCGAGCTCGCGCTGGCCTGCCGGACCGGATTCGCCCCCGGTGACCGCGCCGGCATCGTCGAGGCGCTGTCGCTGCGGGAGAAGGACCCGAGCGTCAACGCCGACGTCCCGTGGGCGATGGCCGGCCCCTCGGGTGCCGACGCCACTGTGCGGCACTACAGCCACGACGCCTGGAACTCGGTCAGCGCCACCATCAAGCTGCCGACCCGCGGCGTCGCCATGGGTGCTCTCGCCCCGATGCTCACTCCCAGCGAGTTCGGCGAGCGGCGGTCGTTCGTCGTCGCGTACCCGATCGTTTCCCAGTCCAAGGCCGACCGGCAGTCCGGCAACGCTGAGTGGGCGGCTGACCTGGCCGAGGGGATGAACGAGAAGCTCGGCCGCAAGACCCGCGCCAAGCAGCGCGACGAAGCGCACAAGGCCCGCGGCCTGAACGCCAAGCTGGCCCGCGGCAACTCGTTGACCCGGCCCTACGGCGTGTGCACGGTCACCGTCCCCAAGTCGATGCGGATCACCGAGTTCGGGCGCCGCCTGGACGCCTCGGTCCGCCGTGCCGGGTTCGCACCACTGCGCCTCGATCTCGCCCAGGACGTCGGTTTCGCCGCGTCCACCATCCCCCTCGGCACGAGCCTTACCCGGAGCGGAGACGCCTGATGACCACCAACCCCCGCCGCAACCGCCGCGGCGCCGATCGAGGCCGCGACATGGCGGCACTGCTCTCCGACTTCGGACACGACCTGCCCACGATCCCCACGCTCGCCCCGCAGGCCAAGGAGCCCCGGCTCTTCCGCTACGCGCCGCGCCGCGGTGCCACCCGCCGCGGCCGCGGCTGGGCCGCCGCCACCGCCCCGGCGATGGCCTGGCGGATGACCAGTGACCAGGCCCCGGTGTTCTGGCCTTTCGTGTCGGCTACCGCTCTGCCCCCGACGGGTGCCCAGATGGGCGTCGACCAGCTCTCCGGCGGCAGCTTCTACTGCGACCCTTTCGGGTGGGTGCTGCGGGACGACGTGCCGGCGACCAACCCGAACATCTTCCAGTTCGCCAAGCCGGGAAGTGGCAAGTCCGGGACCACCAAGGCGTTCTGCCTGCGGATGATGCCGTTCGGCTACCGCACCCTGGTCACTGGCGACGTCAAGGACGAGTACGAGTCGCTGTGCCGTGCGCTCGGGGTCGAGCCGTTCGTTATCGCCCCCGGCTTCACGGCCCGGGTCAACCCGCTGTCCATGGGGCCGCTCGGCGACGGGTGGGAGAACCTCTCGGCCGAGGAGGCGCAGCGCCGCGCCACGATCATCTTCAAGCGGTGGCTGGTCCTGGTCCGCGGCCTGGTCGGCAGCATGAAGATCGACGACGAGCGCCGGGTGCCTTTCGGCCCCGACGAGTCCGACGTCGTGCGCAACGCGCTGGCGATCCTCACCGGCTACGCTGCCGGCAACAGCGTCCTGGCCGAGACCACCATCCCGCGGCTGTGGGACCTGCTGCGCAACCCCACCGAGGACCTCGTCCGGGCCTGCGAGTACGCCAACACCCGCGTGTTCCTCGACGAGACCCGGCTGCTGCGCAACGCGCTCGGCGAGTTGGTCACCGGCACGCTGGCCGGCTTGTTCGACGACTTCACCAACATCGAGGTCGACTGGCGGGCCCCGATCCAGTCGTTCAGCCTCTCCCGGCTCGACGGCCTGGGCGATGAGGCCGTGGGGATCGCGCTGTTGTGCATGAACTCGTGGGGCCGCGGGCTGCGGGAGATCGCCGAGCCCGGCGACCTGCGCATCGTCGTCCGTGACGAGGTCTGGAAGCAGATGCGTCTCGGGACCGCCGCGGTGGCCAGCTTCGACGCCGACCTTCGGCTCTCACGCGGCATGGCGGGCAAGGGCGGAGACGTGCAGTTCTGCAACCTCCACAAGCCCTCCGACCTGCTTTCGGTCGGCGACGCCGACTCCCAGGCCGCGATGATCGCCAAGGACCTCCTCGAGCTGGCCGACATCAAGATCCTCGGCGCCCAGAAGCCCCGCGTCGCCCGCGAGCTCGACTCCATGCTCGGGCTCGGCCCGATCGCCCAGGACCTGGTCTCCGGGTGGGCGATGCAGGACAAGGGCCGCGCCCTGTGGTGCATCGGGGATGCCACCTACAAGGTCCAGACCGTGCTTCACCCGCTGGAGAAGAAGCTCTACTACACCAACGAGGCCATCGAGTCCGCTCTTTAGAAGTTCGCGCGAATTTTGACGGTTCTGCGACGAACCTGAGCATACGCAACGTCCTCGAGTGTGTGCGGACACTCAGGTTCGGAGAAGCCGGGGACGTGGCATGTCGTGTGCCAGATCTGGAGCCGTCACCGAGAAGGAGTAGCGGCGATCGGGTCGGCCCCGCGGGTTCACCGTTGGCGGTTCCCTATGCGGTGATGGGGCCCTCACCTCCGAGGGCAGGCGTCCCCGCGAGTACGTCGTAGAGCGGAACCCAGATGCCGCGCCGCGACCGCGAGCATGTTGGGCGCGCTTGCACTGCACAGTGACCGGCCAAGTGTGCGGCGGAGGCCGCGACGCGGGCCCGGTCAGCCGGGGCCCGCGTCGTCGATCATGATTCCGGTTCTCGGTGAGACAGTGCTGTATGTCGTAGTTTGGACTGCCTGACCCACGCTGACCTACGGGTGGACCCCTTGTGCCAGCTTGGAACGAACGCACCCGGCCGTGGAGCTATGGCCACGAGGGTCACCGGACCGACCTCTACGCCAGATTGGCGAGGAGGTCGCGGCAGGCTTGTTCGCAGCGTCGGCAGGCTTCGGCGCAGATACGGCAGTGCTCGTGCATGTCGGCATGGCTTTCGCACTCGTCGCCGCATGCCTTGCAGGCGGTCGCGCAGGCTTCCAGGAACGCTCGGGTCACATTCGCGTCGTACCCGGTGTGGCGTGACAACGCGTTCCCGGTGGCGACGCAGATGTCGGCGCAGTCGAGATCAGTACGAATGCACTTGGTCAATTCGGCGACCATGTCCTCCGACAGACACGCGTCGGCACACGCGGTACAAATCTGTGCGCACTCGAAACAGGCCGCGATGCACTCGGCCAGCTTTTCCTTGTCGATGTTGCCCAAGTCCTTCGGGTAAGCCTCCAGCATCTTGGTGTGAGCCACGGTTCCTCCTCTAGTTACGGCGGCGAGGTCATCCCGGCATGGTGCTCTTGATCCGCCGCTCTCCTGACGTCTGTACCCAACCGGACGAGCATCATCCGCATAGCCGCACGGATATCGGGTACTTCCGCGGGGTGACTGACGACCATCCGGTCCGCGCTCGCGTAGACGCGCCCGACCAGAACACCGGTGGCGGCGACCGGCACCAGCACCCGGTCGATCCGAGACGGGTTGCCTTGGCCCGCGAGCGCCTGCCGTCGGCAGAGGAGGGAGACCGGCTCACCAGCGTGCTCTCGTTGATGGCCGATCCCACCCGGGCACGACTGTTGTACGCGCTTGACGTGGTCGAGGAGCTTTGTGTGGGCGACCTCGCCATTGCGTTGTCGGTGAGCGAGGACGCAGTCTCCTACGGACTTCGGGTGCTGCGTACCGCCGGGCTGGTGAGACGACGCAAGGAGGGCCGGATCGTGTACTACCGGCTCGCAGAGGGCTTTCCCGAGCCGCTTCGTCAGCACTGTCTACGTCAGCTCATCGAGATGTCTCGCGCTCCAATCGAGGACGACGACGTCTGACGCCGAGCTGAGCGACATCAACCACCGCAACTGACCCCCATCGGAAAGGGCAATCCCCATGTCATCGCCTCATACGCAGAAGCCGTCCGGTGCCAGCGAGCCCAGTGACCGGGAGAAGCCCGAGCAGCAGAAGGGGGACAAGGCCCATGAGCGGCGGATGTACGTACGTTTCGGACTGATGATCGCCACCTCCACGGTGGTGATGTTCGTCTTGATGTACTCCAACGTCTTCGCCTTTGACCACGTGCGGTGGAGCGAGGAGCGCTTCTACATGGCGCTGTTGATGGGCGGCGCCATGGCGCTGGTGATGTTCGCGTTCATGCGCAGCATGATGTACAAGAACCGCGCCTACAATCTCGTGCTCGTGGCGGTGGCGCTGCTGCTCGGTGCAGGTGGGCTGTACCTCTCGCGTTCCCAGGCGTTGGTCGACGACCAGGCGTACATGAAGGGCATGATCCCGCACCACTCGATCGCCATCTTGACCAGCGAGCGGGCCGACATCGATGACGTTCGCGTTCGAGAACTCGCCGACGAGATCATCAAGGCCCAGCGCAAGGAGATTAAGGAGATGGACTGGCTGATCGAGGATATCGAGAAGAACGGCCCGGCCACCACTCAGGAGGAAGCCGATCAGCGTCCCGTCCCGAGCTTCGAGGGAACCGCCGCCAGCAGCCTCGATGATGTCAGTGATGCCCTTGCCATGTTGGCCCTGTTCGGCGTCGAACTGCCTTGACCGTATACCCTAGGGGGGTATAGTGAAGTCATGAATGCGCACACCCATCGTCCCGACGCCGCCACGATGGACCAGGTCACCGACCCGGTGTGCGGCATGAAGGTCGATCCGTCCGTGGCCGAGCACGCGGTCGACCACCGCGGTGAGCAGTTCTACTTCTGCTCAGCCGGCTGCAAGGGCAAGTTCCTCGCCGACCCCGGCCAGTACACCGGCCATGGCTTCCCGGACCGTGCCGCAGGCGGCCGCGCCGGGCATGCAACCGAGCCAGGACATGGGCAGCCGACCCCGAGTGAGGGCGAGTCGGTCGAGTACACCTGCCCGATGCACCCCGAGATCCGCCAGGACGGCCCTGGCACCTGCCCCATCTGCGGGATGGCCCTCGAGCCCGTGATCGTCACCGCGGACACCGGCCCGTCCGAGGAACTGCGCGACATGACCCGCCGCTTCTGGGTTGGAGTCGTCCTGTCTATCCCGGTCGTGATCCTTGGCATGGGCCGCGATCTCGTCCCGTGGCTGCACGACAACATCTCCGCTACCGCGTCGGCGTGGACCCAGCTCGTGCTCGCGACCCCGGTGGTGCTGTGGGCCGGGTGGCCGTTCTTCGTCCGCGGCTGGGCGTCGGTGCGGACCCGGAACCTCAACATGTTCACGCTCATCGCGATGGGCACGGGCGTTGCGTGGCTGTTCTCCGTCGTCGCCACCGTCGCGCCGGGCATCTTCCCTGCCGCTTTCCGTGAGGACCGGGCCGTCGAGGTGTACTTCGAGGCCGCAGCCGTCATCACCACCCTCGTCCTGCTCGGGCAGGTCCTCGAGCTTCGCGCGCGCGAAGCGACCTCCGGCGCCATCAAGGCCCTCCTGGACCTGTCCCCCAAGACCGCGCGCCGCGTCGGTGAGGACGGCACCGAGGAGGAAGTCACTCTCGACCAGGTTGAGATCGGGGACATGCTGCGCGTCCGCCCCGGCGAGAAGGTCCCGGTCGACGGGCTCGTTGAGGACGGCAAGTCCGCTGTCGACGAGTCCCTCGTCACTGGCGAGTCCATGCCCATCACCAAGAACGTCGGCGACAACGCCATCGGCGGCACCCTCAACCAGACCGGCGCCTTGCTGGTGCGCGCCAACGCGGTCGGCCGCGACACCATGCTTGCCCGCATCGTGAACATGGTGGCCGAAGCCCAACGCTCCCGCGCACCCATCCAGCGCACCGTCGACCGAGTCTCAGCAGTCTTCGTACCCGCCGTCATCGGCGTCGCCGTGCTCGCATTCATCATCTGGGCGCTCCTAGGCCCCGATCCGAAGCTGGCTCACGCGCTCGTCGTCGCGGTCAGCGTCCTGATCATCGCCTGCCCGTGTGTCCTGGGCCTGGCCACACCCATGTCCCTCATGGTCGGCGTCGGACGCGGCGCCCAGATGGGCGTCCTCATCAAGAACGCCGAAGCGCTCGAGCTGATGGAGAAGGTCGACACCGTGGTCGTCGACAAGACCGGCACCCTGACCGAGGGCAAACCCGCCGTCGTCGCCGTCGAGCTCGCCGAGGGCTTCCACACGCACACCGCCGACGAACTGCTGTGGCTCGCGGCCGCGGTCGAGAACGCCTCGGAGCACCCGCTGGCTCGCGCCATCGTCGACAAGGCCCAATCCTCCCTGGCAGCCGGGACCGAGTCCAGCGCAGGCAGGCTGCCCGAGGTCGCTGACTTCGACGCACCCGCCGGCAAGGGTGTCCTCGGCATCGTCGAGGGCCGCGAGGTGCTTATCGGGACCGCCGGGTTCCTCACGAGCCAGGACATCGACCCCGCGCCCCTGGCCGACAAGGCCGACAAGCTGCGCCGCACCGGCGCGACCGCCGTCCTCGTCGCCATCGACGGCACCCCAGCCGGCGTCATCGGCATCGCCGACCAGGTCAAGGACACCACCCCGGCCGCGCTCACGGCGCTGCGCAAGGAGGGCATCGAGGTCATCATGCTCACCGGTGACAACCAGGTCACCGCCGCCGCGGTCGCCGCCGACCTCGGTATCGACCGGGTCGAAGCCGAGGTGCTGCCCGACCACAAGGCCGACGTCGTCAACCGACTCCGTGCCGAGGGCCGCGTCGTCGCGTTCGCCGGAGACGGCGTCAACGACGCCCCTGCGCTCGCCGCAGCCGACGTCGGACTGGCGATGGGCACCGGCACCGACGTCGCCATCGAATCTGCCGGAGTCACCCTGCTCCGCGGCGACCTCAACGGCATAGCCCACGCCCGACAGCTCTCACATGCCGTCATGTCCAACGTCCGACGCGGTCTGGTCCTGGCGTTCGGGTACAACACCGCCGGCATCCCCATCGCCGCCGGAGTGCTGTACCCGGTGTTCGGGTGGCTGCTGTCCCCGGTCATCGCCGCGGCCGCGATGGCTCTCTCGTCGGTCAGCGTCATCATCAACGCCCTGAGGTTGCGAACCCAGCGGCTGCCCTGATTCCTGTGTTTCCGTACCATCGAAGCCGATGAGCCCCGTGCCCGCGACCAGCCGCCGCACCCGCAACTCCCTGTGGGCGCGGACGGCTGCGCGGCTGACCGGCCGCAGCGCAGTGGCCGCCCTCGTAGCGGCCCTGGTCGTCGGCATCCTCGGCATGCATGCCCTGGCCAGCCACGGCGCTTCGCCAGCCGCCACGGTCCCAACGCCCTCAAGCACGATGAGCATGACGAGTACGGCGGCCATGACTTCTGCCCATGAGGCGGCGATGGCCTCGGGGGACTCGCACGACGGACACGCGCACTCCGCCGCGACGCAGTCCTCGATGGCAGCCCCCGAGGCCAGCGTTGAGGTCAGTGCTGACGCTGGTTCCGGCTCGGGTCACGGCATGGCGAGCATGGTGATGCTGTGCGTCGTCATGCTCGCCGCTGCAGCGCTCACGCTGCTGGCGCTCCTCGCCAAGGGCTTCCTCCGGCCGCTGCAGTCGGAGGCGTTCATGCCCGCAGCCGTCCGCGTACGGGCGCTGCGGTGGGTGCGTTGCACCGGGCCACCCCATGAGTGGCAGTTCTCCGTCATCAGGTGCTGACAGGCCCTGCGACCGCCCGCCACCGCTGACCTCGACCGTCAGAGTTCGACACCAGCGTCCCGGCCGGGTGCCGCTTCCGCCTGCCCGCAACACCCCACCTGACTACCTGACTTCCAGGAGAACTCGCATGCAAATCAAGACCAAGACCCGTACGCGCGCCCTCGGCGCCGTCGCGCTCACCCTTGTCCTCGGCGCCGGCGTCACCGCCTGCGGCGACGACACCTCCGACGCGGGCGGCCAGTCCGAGGTCAGCGCCACCGAGCACAACGACGCCGACGTCGCGTTCGCGAGCGACATGATCGCCCACCACGCCCAGGCGCTGTCGATGGTTGACCTGACCATTAAGCGCGACCTCGACCCCGAGGTCCAGGCCCTCGCCGAGGACATCCGCGACGCCCAGGGCCCGGAGATTGAGACCATGGCCGACTGGCTCACCCAGTGGGGCGAAGACGTCCCCGAGACCATGCGCGACCACGTCAACTCCGGCCACGACATGGGCGACATGTCCGACAACATGGACGACATGGACCACGACGACATGCCCGGAATGATGACCTCCGAGGACATGGACGCCCTCGAGAACGCCTCCGACGCCGAGTTCCAGGACATGTGGCTCGAGATGATGATCGAGCACCACGAAGGCGCCATTGAGATGGCCGAGACTGAGCAGGAAGACGGCCAATTCAAGGACGCCGTCGACCTCGCCGGACAGATCATCGACGCCCAGCAGCAGGAGATCGACATCATGCGGGGCCTCCTCGACTCCTGAACCCGCAGCGCAGGTGGACGCCACCGTGGCGGTGGCGTCCGCCCTGTTCGTGTGCCCCACGTCCCGCACGCCGCCGGCGACCCAACCGAGGCACGCCACCACAGCAAAGGGAACACCTCCATGAAGACACCCACCCCCGCTCAGCTGGCGGCCGCCGCCGTCGCAGCAATCCTCACCCTCATCGCCGCCGGATGCGGCACGGACCCGGCGGCCACCGATGCCACTAGCGAGACCAGATCGAGTTCGTCGAGCTCCGCCGGCGTTGAGCCCGATGACATCTCGCTCCCGCCATGGCCAGCACCCGGCGACGTTCCTGCGCGGGTCGCCGCCGCCGGCCTCGACCTCGGCCCGATGGGCACCGCCGAGCACTACCACCCCACGCTGGCCATCACCATCAACGATCAGCCGGTCCCCGTCCCGCCCAACATCGGCGTCGACCCCGATACCGGCGCCATGTCCGCGGTCCACACCCACGAAGGTGACGGCACCATTCACATCGAAGCCCACACCGTCGGGGAGAAGTTCACCCTCGGCCAGCTGTTCACCCAGTGGGGCGTCGCCCTGACGCCGACCCAGATCGGTGGCGTCAAGGCGAACGCCGGTGAGGAGGTGAGGGTGACCAGCAACGGTGCCCCCGTGACCGGCGACCCCGGCGACCTCGAGCTCGAACCCGAGCAGGAGATCGAGCTGACCCTTCCATGACCCGCGCCCACGCCGAAGTGGTCCGCGACCTCGCTGGAGGGACCGTTGAGGGTGGTTGTCCCCAGTGGCACCGCACGTACGCTCTCCGGCCTGGACGTTCCGAGAGCAGAACCGCCAGTGGCGATCTGGTCCGCTCGGATCTTCTGTGGCGAGGTCGTCCCGGCAGGGGATCCTGCTGGGCACGCTCCGCGAGTCGATTCGCTTGCGGCCACGGTGCACCACATCTGCTTGCCGTCAAGCGGACGTGACCACAGCCGGACCGTCGCTCGGAGCGTGCCACCACAAGGCCCTACTTCGGTGCCCCGGGCCGGAACGACGCACTCAAACCATGGATCCGAGATCGGACCCCACGGTCGGGTACGCAGCGGTGGTCGACTTGAGTTGACGGGTGGTGAGCCCGAGCTTGATGGCTAGGCCGAAAATGTTGATGAGCTCCCCGTACTCGGGTCCCAGCAGATGGGCGCCCACGACCCGGTCCGTGGACCGGTCGATGAGTACCTTCGCGGCCGCGGTGGTCTCGCCGACGCGGTAGTTGGAGTACCAGCCGCTGGTGTCGTTATGACGGACGCTCAGGTCGATGCCTTGCTCGAGAGCCTCCGTTTCGAGCATGCCGACGCGGGCGAGCTCGGGGATGGTGAACACCGCCGCAGGGATGCCGCTGTAGTTGGGAGCGGCCGTGGTGCCCTTGATCATGTTGGAGGCGGCGACCTTGGCCTCGATGACCGCCACCGGTGTCAGCGGCATCCCCGCGGTGTCCGCGGAGTCCCCGGCAGCCCACACGGCTGCGTTCGTGGTGCTCTGGAGATGATCCGAGACGCTCACGCCACGCTCGCCCCATTCCACCCCGGCGGCGTCGAGGGCAAGACCGGCGAGGTCCGCGACACGACCCGCGCCGTGGACGACGAGGTCGGTCTCGATGCTCTCGCGGACTCCGGCCCGGTCCAGAGTGACGATGTAGCCGCGGCCGTTCGGCTCGACAGCCACTACTTCGGTGAAGCGTCGCAGGTCGACACCGACCTCGGCGCCACGGGCGACCAGCAGCTCGACGAGGTCGGGGTCGAATCCCTTCAAAGGTCGTTCGCCGCGGTCCACGATGACCGGTGACGCGCCGGCACGGGCGGCGATGTGGGCGAACTCGAAAGAGATGAAGCCGCCTCCGACGAACAGGATCCGTGGCGGCAGGTCGTCGAAGTCGAGGAAGCCGGTGCTGTCGATCAGGTGTTCGTGCCCCGGGAAGTCCAAGGGGCGGGGCCTGGCGCCGGTGGCGATCAGGAAGCGGTCGGCGTCGTAGCGGGTGCCGTCGACGTCGATCTGTCGCTCGGAGGTGAAGCGCGCCGGGCCGTGGAGGGTCTCGACGCCGTGGCGGCTCAGGCCGGCCTCCATGTTCTCCGGCACCGGGTCGGTGAAGCCGTGCTTGTGCTTCATCAGGTCGCCCCAGTTGATCGACAGGCCGCCCGCGTCGATGCCCTTGCCCTCCATCAAACGTGCGCTGTCGATGATCTCCGCGCCGCGGCGAAGGATCTTCTTCGGGTCGCACCCCCGCAGCGCGCACGTGCCGCCGTAGGGCAGCGGGTCGACGATCGCGACGCGCCACCCCTGGCTGGCGGACTTGTTCGCAGAGGCCACACCGGCCATCCCGGCGCCAAGGACGATCAGGTCATAACTTTCGCTCATCGGTGGTTCTCCTTCAGCGGGTTGTTGGTGGTCTCGTTGACGTCTGACGCGGGACATCTCCGGCGCCGCACCCGCGTCACCCATCCGAGGACGACGAGCACGAGGCCGACACCGATCAGGGCCCAGCTCTGGAGGGACATGCCGGCCACCGCACCTAGCAGCCCCAGCGACAGCAGCACCGGCAGTCCGCAACAGATGCCGACTGCGCCGACGACGGCGACCACTGGTCCGACAGTGCCCATCCGGTCACGCATCGGCGAGCGCCCCGCGGAGCTGGTCGAGTGTCGGTGCGCCTTCGTGGCCACCGGGGACCGGGTATCTCCGGCAAGCCAGCCCGATGGGTGCGCCGGGCTCGGCGAACAGGTCGACGCCGTCGATTTGGATGCTGGGTGAGCCCAGGAATCCGACGCGCTCGGCGTCCTCCGGGGTCTCAACCAGCCGGTGGGTCACCGTCACGTCGCCGCGCTCGGCTGCGATCAGGGCCAGGCGCTCGTCCGCGACTTTCCAGTTCGGGCAGTCCTCGAAGTAGAGCAGCGTGATGTCCATGCCCCGACGCTAAACCTTGAACCGCGGTACAAGGTCAAGCGGTACAGTGAGATCATGCGCATCGGAGAAGTCGCCGAGGCCGTCGGGGTCCCGACCGCCACCATCCGCTTTTACGAGCGCAAGGGACTGCTGCCGCAGCCGCATCGAGGCCCCAACGGCTACCGCGAGTACGACAACTCGACACTCGCCACGCTCGCTTTCATCCGCAACGCTCAAGCCGCCGGTCTCACCCTGGTCGAGATCGCGACGATCCTCGACCTGCGCCGCGAAGGCGCCACTCCGTGCGGACACGTGCAGGACCTCCTCGCTGCGAAGTTGCTCGACGTGCAGCAGCGGCAACGCGAGCTGGTCACGCTCGAGGCGGAGCTCGGCCACTTGATCAGGCTCAGCCGTCGGCTGGACCCGGCCGACTGCTTTGACGAGGCGATCTGCCACATCATCGCCCATCCGCGCTCACCATCACGCGCGGGTGCCACCGTCCAGGAGTAGCGTCGCCGCATGAGTCGCCGCATCATCATCCCGGTCACGCTCTACCTCACTGCGGCCCTGGGGAGTCGGGCCGCCGAAGCAGCGGGCTTTCAACGGTGCCACTGCTCGGCGACGTGCTGGTGCCGCAAACCCCTGCTGAGCGCATTCCGCTGGGTTCTGCCTATCGGCCACCGCTAGCGCTCGAATCGCACGAGGGGCCGAACGGCGTACAACTCGTGACCGCGGTCCCGGACGCAACGGCGCCGGCCGATGACCGCCAGCGGATCCGCTTGCGGGACTCCCACCCACCGTCCGAGTGACCGGGTCTCAGAACTTTCTTGAAATTCGGGGGGACGCTGTCTGACCTGCGCAAACGTGGCGCGGGCTGCTGCGTCCCCCCGAGGTTGGACGGCCCGGGGGGACGGATAGGGGGACGCTGAGCCGCCACGCTGCGGCCGTGACCAAAGTCAGTGGCGTCAGAGTGTCCGATTTGTGCGCGTCACGGTTGCTTATCCGTGGCGTGAGGATGTTGCGACGACTCTCGGCCCACGCCGCGCGGGACGCAACGACATGGTCATGTCCGGTTGCCGGGGTGGTCCTTGTTCCTCAGGTCGGGGTGCTCGATCGTCTTGAGGTAGCGGGTGGCGCCTTCGACGCTGAGTCCGAAGAGGTCGTAGATGCGGCGTACGTCGCCGCCGGTGGCGTGGATCTCGTGCAGGATGCGGTCCTCTCGCAGGGCGCGCGGGCGAACGCGGCTGTCCCTCCAGGGAAAGGACGGACCGCCGGGGACGAGACGCGGCGCGGTGCGTCGGTTGATGAGCAGGTGCGGGTTCGCGGTGGCCGGCCAAGTGCGGTTGCGGTGATCGAGCCAGGCGCTCAGCCGTGTCCTCACGGGTGCGGCGAGCGGGATGTCGCGGCCGTCGAGGTGCAGCCGGCCGTCCACGATGTCGGACAACTGCAGCTCACGGACCTGCTTGCCGGTCAGGCCGTGGAAGGCCACCAGCGCGACGGCGAGAGCGAGGGCCGAATTGGGCGAGTCGAGCTCGGCGCGGATCAAAGCGGGGTCGAGCGGCAGCGGAAGGTTCGTGGCCATGCGGGTGAGGTCGAGATCCTTGATCGGGTTGGTGAAGACGAGTCGGCGACCCTTGAGGATCTTGAACAGCGACTTCAGTCCGATCTCGGCGAAGTGGCGGTGGCTGGTGCCGGCGGGCAGGGCCGTGAGGGCGGCCAGGATGTCGTCTGTGCTGATCTCGGCGAACGACTGGCGCCCGGCTTCGACCCATGCCTGCACGACGGGCGCGAGGCCCTGGATGTGGATCTCGACGGTCTCGGGTTCGCGGGGCACCTGGCGTGGTGCTTGTCGGGATCCGCCGAGCATGATCTGAAGCCACAACTGGAGGTGCCCCCGCATCGTGTCCGGGAGGGCTCCGGATTCGATGAACTTGGCGTTGAAGTACCGCTCGACCCGGGTTGGTACGTCCTCGATCAGGAGCCCGGCTTCTGCGAGGACGTCGAGGGTGGAGGTGATGGTGCCGTCGTATCGGCGCAACGCCACGACGTCACTGGCGCGGACCTTCGCGGTGGAAGTAGGCCGCAGGATCTGCAGCAGCCGCAGGGACTGGATCACGGCATTGCGCTGTCTGACGCTCCAGCCGTAGCGGCGGGCGTGGTCGGCGACGATGGCCGCGCAGTAACGGGTCAGTTCGCTGTCCTCGACCAGGAGGCGTTGGCGCAGCACCGCGGGGTCGGGGTCCATGTCGAACAGGGTCAGCTGTTCGAGCGCTTGGTCGTCGAAGCTGGTGCCGGGTTCGTAGGGCAGCTGGTTCTTGGTCTTCGTCGACCATCGGCGATCTCTGCGGACGTAGTCAGGCACCGGTGTCGCGCGCCGCTTAAAGACCATGTTGGCGAAGAACAGCTGCTGGCTGTGCTGGTTCGCCGCGGCGACATCGGGTGCTCGGCCGGGTTCTTGGTCGAGGCGGGCGTTCTCAAGGCACAGCCGACAGGCTTGCCGGTCGCTGACGTGGCTGGTGCGGCCGCAGGAGGCGCAGGTGCCCTTCGGGTGGTGGCTCTGCCACCAGCGACAGGACCAGCAGGTCCAGTTGTAGCGGGGGTAGACACCCCAGGCCAGACAGCCCTTGCACGATCCGACGTGTTCGGAGCTGCGGGGATGGCACCGACTGCACAGCCCCTGACTGAAGTAGTCCGTGCGGGAGCGGCAGCGGTTGCACGGTGGAGCCGCGAATGGGCCGCCGGGCAGGCACTGATAGCAGAAGTCGACCCGGGGGCGGGTCCACGCGACGCGGTTGCTCTGGCACGCGTTGCACTTGGGCGGCAACCGCAACGCCGCGTTGGGGCCGGGCGCAGGCATGCGGTGCTCGTCGTTTCGGTGGGCGATCGGGGTGCGGGCTACAGCGGTGGGGTCGAGCGGGGCTTGCCGAGCCGCGGTGTGACCGCCGGTGGCGCGCCGCCGCTGCCGTTCGAATCGTCGCCGCCATTTCCGCCGTTGTTGTTGGCGGCGTCGGTGTTGCGGGGACGGCGCGCGGCGACCTTGTCCGGCTCGGGTGTCATCAGGTCGTTCGGGGTGCATTCGAGCACGAAGCAGAGCACGTCGAGCTCTTCGAGGCGCATCGTCGGCGGGGTCCCGGCCCACCACGACGACATCTTTCCGGCGGAGATCTCGAGCCCGGCATCGGACAGCATCCTGCGCAACTGCGCGGACTTCCAGATCCCTCGTTCGGCGGCCCGCAGCCGCAGGCTCCACTGCATCTGGATCAGCTCCTTCGGTTCTTCGGTCTCGTTAGTCGGTACGGAGGCCCAGGCGGACTTCGATGCGGTCGCTCGCGCTGTTCCACGCGCGTTCGATGTGGTCACTGCGGACATGCAGATACCCCGAGGTCGTCGCCAGCCACTGGTGGCCGAGCAGTTCTTGGAGCGCCTTGATATCCATCCCGGCCGCGTACAGCGACGAGGCGCAGTAGTGCCGCAGCACGTGTGGCGTCATCCGACCCGACCACGCCGGCAACCACTCCTCGACCTGGATTCCCAGGGCGCGGCGCAGCGCGTTCGCGCCGACACGTCCGCACCGATCCAGATCACGATCGAACCGCTCGGATGGCAGCAGCGGCGCGTCCGGGTCGGCCCAGTCCTCGCCGTACTGCGGACGGACCTCGGCCAGCCACCAGTCGAGCAACTGGTTCGCGCCGTTGATCGCAGGCACCAACCGTGGCTTGGGTCCGCGGTCGCCCGAGCCCTTGCCGTGGCGGACGTGGAGTTTGCCGAACTCGCCCAGATCGGGGCGCCAATCGCGGATGTCGAGCATGACGGTCTCGTTGATCCGCAGCCCGAGTCGGCGCCACAACGAGGCAGCGAAGTAGTCGCGGGCCGCGGGAAGGTACTTGCGCGCCTGTGTGACCGACCCGCGCCAGGCAGTGAACAGCGAGTCGATCTCCTCATCCGACGGCGGCACCCGGACCTTGCCCAGCGATGCCCCCGACTGGCGATTGAACTCATCGATCGGCTGCTCGACCAAGGCACCAGTCGCGCGGCGGATCGTGCCCCCGTAGCGGGTGATCACGAACTCGTAGAAGCCCGCCACCGCGCCGGCCTTCCCCGCCCGGGTCGACACGCTGAGCCCCATCCGCCGTTGCTGGGCCAAGAACGCGTCCGCGTCCGCACAGGTGGCCTCCCACAGCGGAGTCGACAGCGAGCGAGCGAACTCGATGACGATCGCCCGAGTCGCGCCGATATGGCGGTCAGTCAGACCGGCCGCCGACATCGCCAGCGCGTACTGGTCCACCAGCTCCTGCTCGAAGTCCTGGACCGCCTGCGCACCTATAAGTGCCGGATCAACAGCGCTGCCGCCCGGCAACGCCACCAGACCCATCAGTCACCGACTTCAGTGGAGGCGATCATGCGTCGATACTACAGCCAAACCGTCGTTCAGAGTGACGCTTCGTCAATGCGCGCCCTCCAGAGAGCTGAACCGACGCCACCTGCGCAAACGCAGATCGGGGCGCATGGACGTCCGATCGAACCTGAGTTCCTAGAGATTGCCGCCTGAGCGCGCGACCTCGGGACTGACCTGTCATGAAGAAGCTCCTGCTTGCCGGACTGCCCGTCCTGATCATCCTCATGGGTCTGCCGTTCCTCGTGACCCTGATGGTCGTGATGAGCACGACGGCGGCCGCCGAGTGCCGCACCCAGAGCACCCAGGGCTCAGCACCGACCGATCTCGGCGACCTCGGTGCCATCGACGGCCCGGTGGGAGGGGCGGTCAACGGGAAGATCACCGTCTCCCAGGCCAACATTCCGCGGCGTTCGGGGCTCGATGGGTTCCGGGCCTCGATGCCCAAGGTCCTGTCGAAGAACCCCGACTTCGTCAGCCTCAACGAGGCCAGCGGGTGGAGCATCGCCCAGATCGAGGCTGCCGCGCCGGGCTACGACGCGTTCCGGGTCAAGGGGGGCACCGGAGACGCCAACTCGATGGGCAACGTCGTGCTCTGGAAGGGCGACACCTGGACCAAGGTCAACGGCGGTCGGGTCACCCTCGTCGTCGACGACAAGACCTTCTACGAGGGCCGTCCGGTCACTTGGGATCGTTTCGCGACCTGGGTGATGCTCGAGCGCGCTGACGGCAACGGTGGGCGCGATGTGGTGTCGATGATCTCGACCCACCACATGACCAACCCGCACCGTTGGCCGAAGCAGCACGGCAATCCGCCGCTGACCCGGCCCCAGCAGTACGGCGCCGGAATGGACATCCTGCTGCAGCTGCGCAACTCGCTCGCGGCCCACGGTCCGGTGCTGATCGGCGGCGACATGAACACCCAAGCCTCCTACACCGACATCGGTTGGACAGCGGCCGCGAAGATGAAGTCCGCCGGTTACGGATGGCACAACCACGGAGTCGACTTCATCTTCTTCCCGCACAACCAGGGCGCCCGCCTCGAGCAGGGCTGGGACGGGACGATGGTCTCGGACCACCACTGGGTCTCGGCGCGCATCGCGATGAACGGAGCCGGCCCCGAGAACGCGCACGACACCGCTACCACCACGACCGACGGGGCCGTGCCCGCGGCGCACACCGTCAAGACAGCCGCCGACACGTCGGCCGGCGACGCGGTTACCCAGCTGATGCGTCTGCGGTTCGCGTCCAACTTCCCGACCCTGACCGCCGAGCAGGCCCGCAACGCGATCACCATCGCCCAGGCGGCCCGTGACCTCGAGATTCCCCGCTACGGGCTGCAGATCGCGATCGCGACCGCGATCCAGGAGTCCAAGCTGGTCAACCTCACCGGCGGCGATCGCGACTCCGGCGGCCTTTTCCAGCAGCGGCCCTCGCAGGGCTGGGGAACCCGGGCCGAGATCACGAACCCGGTGCTTGCGGCCCGAGCGTTCTTCGGCCGGGCCCAGCACACCGGCAACCCCGGCTTACTGGACATTCCGGGTTGGCAGGGCATGCCGCTCACCCAGGCTGCGCAGGCCGTCCAGCGCTCCGGCTACCCCGACGCCTACGCCCAGTGGGAGGACGTCGCCGGCGACATCACCGACGTCCTCGGCGGAGATCTCCCCGACCTACCCGGCCCTGACGCGGACGGCTCCGCCACCACCGACGTCGCCAACTGCGCCACCGACACCGTCAACCCGGTCACCCTCGGGACCCTCAACATCCTCGGTGCGGGTCACACCGACGGCCAGTCCGGCTCCGGCACCGAACGCAACGGCTACGGCACCTGGGACAAGCGGCTACCCGGCGCCATGAGAACGATCGAGAACGCCGGCGTCAGCATCGCCGGCCTCCAGGAAGTCCACCCGCCCCAGGCCAAGGCCTTGGCCAACCAGTATGCCGCGAAGTGGGGCATGTACCCGGCCAGCGGGAAGGAACAGAACCGGGTGATCTGGGACCGCAACGAGTGGGAGCAGACGGATGCCCGGCTCGTGCAGATCCCGTACTTTGGCGGCAAGGACGTCGGCATGCCGCTGGTGCAGCTGACTGGCACTGAGGCCGGCCCCAGCGCCGGTCAGGTGATCTGGGTGTGGAGCATCCACAACCCCGCCAACGTGAAGGGAAACGCGGCAGCCCATCGCAAGGAAGCACTGCGCCGCCAGCTCGCCACTATGACCGAGGTCGCCAGCAGCGGCGTCCCCGCAGTCATCTTGGGCGACTTCAACGACGGCAAGGACGGCCACAACTCCTCGCACTGTGCGCTCACCCCCGAGCTCAGCAATGCCTTCGGCGGCTCTGCCGAGCCCTGCAAGAAACCCAAGAAGGACGCACCAATCGACCACATCTACGGCACCAACCTCACCTGGGCCAGCGCCGAGGTCGACAACAGCACTCAGGCCAGCAAGATCGCCGACCACCCGCTCGTGACCGCCACCACCGCCGGCAGCAGCGCCGGCTGCGCAATCGACTCGGGCACCGCGCAGGCCAGGTACAACCTCGGTCCGGTCAAACCGCAGCTGACCCAGCTGGTCAACATCCTCGGCCCCATGTTCGACATCAAGACCGTCGGCGGCTACCGCGCGAGCGCCACCGACCCCAACGGACACCCCGCCGGCCTGGCGGCCGACTTCATGGTCCCGCTGACGCCTGCGGGAAAGACGCAAGGGGACGCGCTCGTGGCGTACGCCCAAGCCCACGCCCGCGAGCTGGGCATCGACTACATCATCTGGTACCAGCGCATCTGGTCGGTCGCCCGCGCCGGTGAGGGCTGGCGGCGGATGGAGGACCGAGGCTCGGCCACCCAGAACCACATGGATCACCCGCATATCAACGTGCTGCCCAACGCCAAGGTCTCCCCGATCGGCCTTGAGGGCGCGAGCTGTGACGATGTGGTCTATCCGGTGCCGGCCAGATATGTCGGCACCGACCGGCACAACTGGCATGAGACCGGCCCCTACTGGTCCAAGTGGCACACCGGCACCGACTTCTCCGCCCCGTGCGGAACCACGGTCTACGCCGCCCACGCCGGCACCATCGAGATCGACACCACTCAGCGTTCCTGGGCTGGGCCTCAGCTGGTCAAGGTCACCACCGGTGCCGGGTCCCTGACCACCTGGTACGCCCACATGCAGACCGTCGACGTTAGCCGCGGCCAGACCGTCGCCGCCGGCGAGCCGATCGGCCGAGTGGGCAAGGAGGGCAACGTCTCCGGGTGTCACCTCCACTTCGAGGTCCACCTCAAGAACGGCTCCATCTACGGCCCCGACAACGTCGACCCCTCGACCTGGCTCTCAGAGAACGCATCGCACTCCAGCCGCCCAGTCTGATGGCTGATCGCCTGGTGATCGCACCGGAGCCCTGACGGCACATAGGTGACCAGCGAGGCCCAAACCCGCGACCTAGACCCACGACCCCCTGGAGGTGGCCAAGACCGATGCAGCGCGAGCGACGACGAGACCCCTACCCGTGGACCTGGGAGGTCCCCCTGGCGGTGACACTGGCGACCCTGTTCGTCATCGTCGCCGGCATCCAGCTCGGCCGGTCAGTCGCCAACCTGGTCGCCGGCGCCGGATGGACCTGGCCCGACGCCAACGCCGGCACGTTTCCCTCGCCCATCGGCACCGCCTTCTGGACCAGCCTGCCCGGCGTCCTGGGCGGCAACGCCGAAGCCGGTCTGCCCACCCCCGCTCCCGACGACCTGGCCGGCCGAGGCCTGGTCTGGGGCAGCCTCGCCCTGACCGAGCTCGCGCTGCTGGCGGCGACGATCTGGCTCGGCGTCTGGGCCTACCAGCGCTGGGGCCCGGGCCGCATGCGCGGCATGGCGACCGCAGCCGAGGCAGAGAAGCTGCTCGGCGTCACCCGGCTCCGCAAGGTCGCCGGCATCGTCCGCCCGGACCTCTACGGCAAGCACGCCCCCGGAGCACCGGCACCGGGCCAGCGCACAGCCGGCGACCTCACCGAACAACCCGGCCCACAGCTGGGCCACGGCCTCAGCCCGTGGCTCCTGGACGGCCGCCGAACGAAGGAACACCGATGAGCAACCAGACCCCACTGCGAGGTCGCCCGACCATCCGAAGCCGCGGCCACCGCCGTCCGGGCCGCATCATCTGTCGCCGCCGCGGACACCGACCCGTCCTCGCCGAGCGCCACTACTACGTGTCCACCGGACCCGTAGAGCTCGTGGGGGAGGGGCGCGACCTCCTGTCCGACCTCACCTTCCCGGTCCTCGGCCGACGAGCGGAGGAGCGGCAGGGCCGCGAGGTGATCTGCCGCCGGTGCCTGACTCCGTGCGGGGACACGATCCCGGAGGTGACGCGATGAAGCTTCGGTTCGACCCCTGGGACGTGGGCTGGCGCATCGGCAATGCCCACGAGCCGCGAGGCGGCGAGTTGTGGGTGCCCTGGGACCGCACCGCCGGCGTGATCGGCCCGCAGGGATCAGGCAAGACCCTCGACCTGCTCACCCCGGCGCTCCTCGGCGCCCCGGGTGCCGCCCTGGTGACGCTGACGAAGGTCGAGGACCTGCTGCTCAGCCTCACCGAACGCTCCCGCGACAACCGGCCCTGCGTGGTGCTCGACCCCTTCGGCCTGGCCGAGGGCGTCGTCGACGAGCTGATCTGGGACCCCATCGCCGGCTGCGTCGACCCCAAGGTGGCCGAGCGGCGCGCCAAGGCGTTCACCGCCGGCACCGTCAAGGGAGCGATCACCGGCGGGACCGGCGATGACGCTGCACGGTTCTACGCCGCCGAGTCCGCCAAGGTGATGCAGGGCTACTTCCACGCCGCGGCGCTGACCGGCAAGACACTCGAGGACGTGCTGCAGTGGGTCGCGAACCCCGCCGCAGCCACCCAGCCGATGGAGATCCTGCGCCGACACCCGCACGCCGAGCCGTTCTGGCACGGCCTCCTGCACGGGGCACTGAACGGCGACGACCGCACCGCCGGCAACACCGTCACCACGGTGCAGCAGGCGGTGTCGCTGTTCTTCCAGGCCGACATCCGTCGCCGCTGCATCCCCAGCCCCGGCCATCCCGCCACCGACCTGGCCGACGTGATCCGCCGCCGCGGCACCATCTACCTGCTCGGCCGCGAGGACCCCTACGCCTCGGCCAGCCCGCTGATGACCGCCGTAGCAGAGCACGTCTTGGACACCGGGCTGCTGCTGGCCAACAGCTCACCGTGGGGAGGACGGCTGTGCCCGCCCCTGGTCTCGGTGCTCGACGAGCTGCCCTCGACCGCACCGCTTCCCACGCTGCGCACCCGGATGGCCAACGAGCGCGCCCTGGGGCTCTCGTTCATCTGGGCCGCCCAGACCCGTCCCCAGCTGACCAGCATCTTCGGCGAGCACGAGGCTAGAGCACTGCTCGGCCTCACCAACACCCTGGTGATGTTCGGCGGCTCCAAGGACGTCGCCTTCAACCAGGAGATCTCCGACCTCCTCGGCCAGGTCCGGATCGGTCGACGCACCCACCGCGGCAGCGGCGGCGGGTACGAGGGCGACGACATCGCGATCATGCGGCCCGAGGAAGTCCGCCAGCTGCCCGAACGCCAAGCCCTGGTGATCGCCGAGAACGGCAAGCCGATCGTCGCCAAGCTGCACCGCTGCGTCGAAGGCAAAGCCGGCGAATGCCTTCTCGCCGACCAACGGGCGCTGCGCGAGCGCCTGACCAACGACCGGCGCATGGTCATCACCCCCGAGGCCCGCGCCACCGCCGCGCTCGTCGAGGCACGCCGCCTCGGCTTCGTCGACGACGAGAACGACCACACAAGGAGTGACCTGTGACCACCGAGCAGCAGACCCGCCGGGCGGCGCCCACACTGATGGTCTACCCGTTCCCCGTCCCCGGCGACCACGTCCGGCTCGCCTACCGCGAGCTCCACATCGCCATCAACGGCACCGAGGAACAGAAGAAGGCCCTCGGCAACCATGCACTGCTACCTCGGCCCTGGGAGCCCGCAACCTGCCTGCACTCCGAGCTGCGTCACGACCTGTGGGAGTGGCTCGACGACGTTGTGATCTGGCTCAACCGCGAGTACACCTGGGACGTCTCCGGCCTCATCCCCAGCTGCTGGCCCCTGCACCCCCACCTGGTCCACGAGATCGCCGTCCTGGCCGACCAGCGCCGACGAGCCGGCCTGGCGCTGACCAGCGACGCGCTCGAGGAGTGGCACCGCTACTGCCTGACGGCGTTCACCGACCGGGTGCGTATCCGGCTGCGGGCCCACTGCGACGACGAGCACAAGAACTGGCCGGCGAAGCCGCGACACAACGACCACCTGGCCGGCTCTAGCCGCCAGCGGCGCGAGAACGCGTTTGCCCACGACATCGACGCACTGCCCGTCAACCGGCAGGCACACGAACGGCCGCCGCGACTGCCCAGTTCGCCGCGACTCGGCCTCGTCGACCTCGAGACGGGCGAAGTCCACGACGACGAGCTGGGCGCGCAACCGCAGACCCGCACCGAGAAGGGCCCCCGTGCGTAACCTGCAATCGGGCCGGAGGACCCTGGTTGCGGCTAAGCCTCGCCGACAATCTCGACCGTCGCCGGCGCCTTGATCCGCAGCGGAGCATGCTGGGCGTCACCACCCCGTGACCGTCGAGCCGTTGGATCTCGGGAGAATCGGAACCTTCTTCGCCAGCAGTTGAGTGGGGCGAGGCGGTTCGTCGATTTTCGTATCGTCGGCGGGCCCGTGGGCGCCTACGGATACAGACGCGAGTCAGCCCGTTGCACGATGCGGAGGAGCAGGTCGGCGAGTTGGATCACCTCGGCAGCCTCGACGGCGTCGTCGAACTGAACGGTGCGATGGCTGGCCGGATTCTTGTAGGCACCGATCGCGCCGGCGAACAGATCGGCGATCGCCTGCTGTTCGCCGCCCTCCGCGCCAGGATCGCGAAGAATGCCATCCTTTGGGCTGAACGCCTTCCTCATCAGGGCCACTCCGAGGAGTTCGTTCGGCAAGCCGGCGACGCGGCGCACTTCCACCTCGACGGCCTTCATCGCCGCGAATGATGCCGTCTCGTAGTCGCCTAGAGCAAAGTTCGATCGGGCAGACGACAGCGCCGGACTAAGTCCGCCCGAGAGGCGGTCGTCCGCCCAGACTTTCGAGAGCGCATTGGGATCCTCGAGCAGAGCCAGTCCGGTGCTCGTGACTCGACTCCAGTTGCTGCCTTGGGGGTTCTTGGAGGAGTGGCCAATTAGGGCGTGCGACTCGAGCCAGGCCCAAGCGTCGGACAGACGAGCGAGCATGGCCTCGAGGTCGGGCGGAGACTGGTCATATCCGCCGCGCTGCTTGAATCCCTGGATCAGGTTGTTGAAGTTCGGCTCGGGGGCCAACGACCGGAGCAGGTTCAGGCTCAGATCGGGCAAGGGAAGACTCCGAACGTCGTCGTAGGACAGACTCATGAAGCGAGGCTAAGGCCGGACGTTCCTCGGCGTGGGCTCGCAGGGGAGGGGTCTGCGCCGAGCTCGTTCTGATCGTTCGTGAGGGACCGGATGGTGAAGCTCTAGGGTGCTAGTTATGGCAAGCATCCCGGTCGTGCTCGAGACGTTCAGTTGGCCGACGCGCTCGGCGGCCGAGGCAGCATTCCGCGGGATCCTGCGGGACTCCGGCTACTCGGTCGGCGACGCAGTCTCGGACCCGGTCCATCACCGGATGCTCTTCGAACTCCTCGAGCGCCACCCGGAACACGCGCGAAAGATTGGCCCGGGCGTCAAGGAGTTCTTCATCGGCCGAACTCGCGATGCGAGCGGCGTGTTCGTAGGGGCCAACGCGATCGGAATCTGGATCCGCCGAGTCGATGGCGGGGAGGTGGATTTTAGTTACCTCACCGCGATTCGCCAGCACTCGGCGAAGTCCGACGCCAAAGAGGCGCTGCGGACAGAAGTGGACGACCGGCGGCAGCAGTACCGCGAGGCGCGCTTCGCTTCGCGCGAGGAGGTGCGGAGCGATCTGTCTGGAGATCGGATCGACAACCTTCGCGACGCGCAAGTCATCTACATGAGCCCGACATGGGGACAACTCACCTATCGATTCGCAGAGAGCGAGGGCGGTTGGGGCGCGCTGGGCGTGGAACCGGCGTCGAGAGGGCTCGCAGCTGTGGGGTCACGGCTTGCCGATCGGAGCCAGGCAGGCCGCTGGCTGGTATTTTACGCGCGCCACGCGAATTTGGGCCTCGCGACTGCGTCCGAGGCCTCTCGACGTCGCCAGACCGGTGATGACGACTGGGCCCTTGATACGAACAACTAGTCGGTCTCGGTCTCGGCGCGCCGCTCCGCAATCTCGAGCACGTCACGTATCTCGCGCTGGAGGAGCACCGGCACGCCCAGCCCATCAAGGTTCTGCGCTGCGAGCCATGCCAGGGCCTCCGCGCGGGACCACTCGTCGACTCCGATGAAGCCAGACAGGGCAACGGTGGCTGTTCGGGACAGGCCCAGCGACATAAGTACGACCTCGCTCGTGCGGGAGACGCCGAGCTCGAGCATCATCGCGTAGTCAGGTCGAGCGACAGTTTCCAACCCGAGCTCAGTCGAGTACACCTCGAGCAGATCGGCGTAGCAGGCGAGGTACTTCGGCGCATGGAACCGTGCGATCGATTCGATGTCTCGCATGACGTCTCGGATCGCCGTCGCGGAGGTGAGCGAGGCGTTGACCGAGAGCCTTTGATCGATCAGCCGAGCGAGGGGCATGCCCTTCATCCAGTTGACGATGAGGTTGGCGAGTTGCCACTTGCGGCGATCCTCCCCGGAGCGTGGCGCGCCGAAGACGCTCGTCATCGTTGCGCCAATCCGCACGAGCGCCTCTTGGAATCGGGCTCGAGCATCGGGCTCCTCGGGGAGTGGCAATTCGAGCTCCGTCGGCGTCTTCCCAGATCGCCGGAAGCTCTCCAAGAGCCGCTCCATCGAGATGGGCGCGATCCCCGTGTGTCGGCTCACGATCTCGACGGGGATCGTCAGATCGGTCGCCGCGCGTACGACGGCGGCCTCGACCTCGCTTCGTTCCGACTCCAGAGGAATACGATCGAGAAGGGACTGAATGGATTCGCCTGCAAGGTGCTGCGAGCAGAGGTAGGCGAAGAGGCTTTCAGCGGCGCTGTCGTCGTGCACCTCATCGACGGAGCGAACGAAGGCGAGCAGCCCCGACGCGTCGTCGAGCCCGGTGCTGACTGCTCGGGTGATCTGTGACCGCTTTCGCACCCGGGGCAGGTTGGGCCACAGGCTTTCATCGTCGGTGTCGATGCACACGATGTTGCCTTCAAACTCCTTGCCCCAGCGTCCCGCGCGTCCCGCCAGGTTCCAGAAGTCGCCTTCGCGGAGCGGATTGCCAGGGCCCTTCTGAGGGTTGCGCATGAAGATCGTCCGGCACGGGAGATTCACGCCCTCCAGCAGCGTTGACGTGCAGATCAGGTAGTGGATCTTGCCTTCTCCGAAGAGGTGCTCGATCTCCGTTCGCACCACCAGCGGCATGTTCCCGTAGTGGAAGGCCACGCGCCGTGCCAGTACGTCGGCGAGCAAGTACTTGCTGTGCACCGCGGTCTTGATCAGATCCCGCAGATCGTCGATCTCCGTGTCAGCCTCCGCCAAGGCCGGGAGCTGCTCGTAGACCGCCTTCGCGACCTTCTCGGCTTCGCTCGGGCCGTTGACGTAGATGACGTTCCCTGGGGTGTTTCCGGCCAGCGCATGCGCCACCAGCGCCATGCGCATGGGCACAGTCGTCGCGCGTTGCGCGAGCACGAGTTCGCCGACTCGGTGGCTGTTCCCATCCGACACCAGGGATACGGCTCTGCGCTGAGGCTTCCGGTTGATGTGCTCGACCCATAGGAGGTTCTGATTGACGGTGACCGTCTCGGAGACGAACGAGTCGGAACGCCGGTCGGCGGGCGCGTTCTCGACCAGCAGTTCCGGGTTGGAGCTCAAGGGGCTGGCGAACAGCACTTGCGCCTCCGGGCTGCGCCGGATGGTGCGCTCGATCGCGTGCTGGAGAAGAACTCCCCGTGCCTCACCGGCAAGCGATTGCGCTTCATCGACGAAGAGTAGGTCCACGCTGAGAGACGGAAGGAGCTCCAGCACCAGGTGGAGCCGCTCCTGCGTGACGACCAGGACCGTCCGTGACGACTCCGCGAGGTCGGGGTCCCACGGCATGGTGAAGACATCGACGTCCGATGGCGCCTCGCGCCGGAGATCACGCGAGACTTCCTCGATCAGGGCGCGCGTCGGCACGAGATAGACGAGTGTCAAAGGGCCTGCCTGGCGCGCGACCTCCAAGAAGTGCTCTCTGATGATCCTGGACTTCCCAGCGGAGGTCGGAGCCGAGACGCTCAGCCAGTCGTTCGTCTCTACTGCTTCCCAGAACTTCCCCTGAAACGGATTGACCGGCAGCACGCGGCCGTCGGAGAGGCGGACCGAGTAGTCGATACGGCTCCGGACGACCTCCATCCGGAGCGCGCCCGGCAGACGTCGCCAGGCGTCGGCCGGTAGCCGATCCCGGGACTCCGCCAGTTCCACGACCATGTGGTTGCCGCTGCGTTCGAGCAGCGCGGCGGCGGCCGCCTTGTGAGCGTCCTCCGCGTCCGTGGACAGCATGCACGCCGTGGCGATTCTGAGCACCGCGGATTGCGCGCGCTCTGATTGAGCCGACGTGATCGCGCTGGCGTAGAGAAGGGCGAACCCCCAATCGACCGAGGGGGCTTGCTCATCCCACTCCACCGCCGCGAACTCCGAACGGACCGTCAGCCTGCGAGCGGCGTCGAGCACGTCTCTGAACTTGTGCGAGACGAAGACGACCTCCTCGAGCGCCGTGCTGGCTGTCACTTTGCCCCCATCCGCTTCAGGACCCGAGCACGCAGATCGGCGACATCAGGCATCGGAATGCAGAAGAGGTCGATGTTCACGCCGACGATCTCGAACTCCTCGACGCGGCTCCCGACCGTCTTGTGCCACCGGCCGACCGCCTTTGCCACCCCCTTCTGCTGGGCCTCGTCGAGAGCGACGATGTTCGGGTAGTTGCCGTGGTCGAAGCCGACCAGGCAGACCCCGTTCCATCGCACCTTCAACGTCTTCGGGTTCGTCTCGTCGAAGTACTCGAGCAGATGAGCTGCCAGCTCAGTCTGAGGGACGTTGAGGTGATCGCGCACCAGTAGCAGGTCTTGCTTCCGGCGCTCGTCTCCGTCGGACCGCAGGTACGGGGCAATGCTTTCGAAGCAGTCTCGGAACGCGTCCGAGCTCGACTTGTAGAGCTTCGACTCGCCCCAGTAGATGTCCAGAACCCCGTCATCCGCCAAACTCGCGTGGATGCCGTCCGAGCCGTGTACGTGCACCTCGGTGTTCGTCTTCAGTGCCATCTTCGAGATCAGCTGCGGGCGCTGGAGAACACGTTCCATGAGCAGGAACAGGAGGAGCTCGCCGCCTTCTCCCGAGCTTTCCGACTTCACGAACAAGTCTCGTGCCTGCTGCTCCAAGCTCACGATGGCCGTGGTCGCTCGAGTTGCCTCGTACTCTGCGAACGCTCGGTCGATCTTCGAACGAGGTATGCAGAAGTCCATGGTCGCCCACGCCATTGCCCCTGCGAGCTGCTCCACAGCAGGAGTTCCGTTGGCGTCGTGCGCAAGAAAGTGCGTCCTCACGAGAGTCGACGTTCCCGGAACTGTGACGGCCTCTTCAAAGGCCGGCAAGAAGTCGATCAGAGAGCTGCTGGTGCCCCGAGCCAGCTCGAGGAACTGTTCGACAGCGGCCTCTTCATCAACCATCACGCACCCTTGATCGCGCACCACGTCCACCCGCGGACGGGGCGGCACGCACGCAGGATATCGGCGAAGGAGAGACATTTCTGGCGAACTGACTAGACGTCGCAGCGGGCCACCTTCAGGAGCCTCGCTGGCGCCCCAGACAGGATGCGTGCTGGCCCATCGGTGACCGCATGGCGGCTGTAGGCAGGAGCAGGCCGACGCACAGCAAGGCTGCGGCATCGAGCACGCGATTTTGCCCACGGGGGGATCCCACCGGACAGATTGCTCTGGTTTCGCACCTGACTCAGCGCCGCGGAGCGCCAGGTTGCGGCCGTCGCGGGCGGTTGGAGTCGCGCCGTTCGCGAATGGCTCCCGGCGACTGGGGCGGGGCCGGGGTGTCCTCGCTGGTGTCGACCGGTACCTCGAGGCGAGACACGATCCGGTAGCGCAGGTCGCGCGCCGGGCTGTCGCCCAGCGGCTTCTCAGCGACCAGGCCGCGCGTGGCGGCGTCGACGTCGTGACCCTGCTCGTGAGCCTCCTGCAGCATCGCCGCGGTGGCCGGCCAGTCGCCCTGCTCGAGCAGACGAGGGTCGAGCTCGCGAGCCAGCGGAGCCCACCGCTCCACGGGTGTCTTCTCGGCCGCGGCAACGAGGCGGGAGCGAACCTCGCTGCTCTTGAGGAGCTCGGCCAGCGCCGCCTTGCGCGGGTCGGCATCCCAGCTCTTGACGGCGTCGCGCAGGTCGCGTCGCGCCTGCATCTGCGAGAGCTGCAGGCGGGCCCGGACCTGGGCGACACCCGGCTCCCAAGCGCGGCCGGGACGTGCCGAGAGGATCCTCATGGCCGCCACGCGCGCCTGCTCGGGGGCGAGGTTGTCGAGCCGCTCGGTGAGCAGCTGGTCGCCAAGCGAACGGAAGGCCGGCTGGCCGCTGGCCACCGCCGCCGTGAGCGCTGCAGGCCCGCCCTGCGCGAGCAGGTCGGCAGGGTCCAGGCCGTCGGGGAACCGGGCGTAGCCGGGGTCCAGGCCGTGCGGAGTGAGCATCCAGAAGTCGCGCTCGGCCGCGACCTGGCCAGCCAGGTCAGCATCGGTGGCCACGATCGGGTCGCGGCCCACTGCCGCCAGCTGGGCGGCCTGCTCGTCGGTCAGCGACGTGCCGAGCGGTGCGACTCCGAGGTAGAGGCCGTGGCTGGCGATGGTGACGGCGACGGCGTCCATCGGGCCCTCGACGATCACGGGGACAGCGCCTTCGGTGAGCAGCTCGTCGACGACGCCGAACAGCTGGGCGCTCTTGTGGAACAGCGGGGTGTCGGAGGTGTTGAGGTACTTCGGGCCGCCCTTGCCATTTGCTTGGTCGGCGTCGGTGAGGTCGGGGCGGCGGCCGACGAAGCCGAGCACCTCGCCCTGGTGGATGACCGGGAACATGACCCGGTCGCGGAACCGGTCGATGAGACGGCCGGTGCTGGCCTCGGTGGCCACACCGGTGGCGATCATCTCGGTGTCGCTGACGCCGCGGCCGCGCAGGTGGTCGACCAGGTTGGTCCACCCGGCCGGCGCCTGCCCGGGGCGGAACCGCTCGTCGCTGGCGAGGTCGACGCCGAACCGTCCGGTGAGGTAGTCGCGGCCCCACGAGTCGGCGAACCGGGTCTCGAAGAACGCCTGTGCCATGTCGTTGATCTCGAGCATGCGTTCACGCGAGACGGGGGAAGCGTGCCAATCGTCGGCGCGCTGGTACATGAGCCGAAGGTCGGCGTCGGTGGGCTCCAGTTGGGTGCCGCCGAGGTCGCGGATGTAGGCGGCCAGGGTGAGGTCGGGTTCGACGTACTGGTCTTCGTCGACGTCGACCAGGTCTCCAGCGGCGGCGTCGACAGTGTGCTTGTCGGCCGTGTGCGCGTCGATGTCGACCAGGTGCTCGTCGTACGGGCCGGGGTCTTCGGCGGGCGGCCAGTCGGTCCACTCGGGGTCGGTGGCTGCGTCGATCGGGTGGTCGACGAGCGTGGCCGGGTCCGGCTCGACGCCGTCCCACAGGTCCGCCGGTGGCTCGTCGAAGTCGTAGGCGTGCGCGTGGTCGTCCGGTGCGGTCTCCAGCGCGATTGAGGTCCGCCAGACCAGCGCCTGGCACTCGTCGACGCCCTCCCAGCCGTCGCTCGGCATCGCCCGCCCTGCACCCAGCAGGGCCTCGACCTGCCAGCCGCGCTGCATGCCGTGGTCCACGTTCGCCACCAGCGCGGGCCACCAGGTGCTCGCCTGGATGCTCGCGGCGCGCTCGGCACCGAACAGGTCGGCGAGCCGCGGCGTCCACTCGGTGGTGACGCTCTCGCCGTGGGAGCCGTCGCCGATCTGGGAGGCCACGGCCGGGGTGAGCTGACGGGCCATGCGCCACCACACGGCCGCCGCGGCGTGCTCGTCGGGCAGCGGTCCGGCGGGGTGGTCGGGTGCGGTGGCGGTGCGCAGCAACTGGTGGGCGGTGACGCCGGCGCGGGACATCGCGGCCAGGCGCTCGGCGAGCAGCGGGGTGAACTCGTCGTTGCGGATCTGCGGGGCGAGCGAGTGGAGCAGCTGGCGCCATTCCTTGAGGGCCGGCGTGTGGTCGCCGGTGACGGCGCGGTTGAGGCGTCGCTGCCAGGTCGCGGATGCCTTCTGCAGCTGCGGTGCACCGGTCGGTCGCCGGTCGTCGACCGGGACCTGCATGGCGGCCCGCCAGACCTCGACGTCGGCGACCGTGGCGGCCTCGGGCCGCAGACCGTTCTGCGCCCACACCGGCAGGGCGCCCCCGTCGGTCGCGCGCGTGTGGACCTGCTCGGCAAGCTGCTCGACCAGGTGCGCGCGCTGGGAGAGGTAGGCACCCCAGTGCGGGTCTTCGGCCAGGCGGGCCGGCACCGCGGGCATCCACGGCAGCGGGCCGGCGCCGGCGTTGCGCAGGCCCGAGGCGTCCAGACGCCAGTCGAGGACCGCGGCGCGGTCGTGCGCGCTCTCCAGCTCTCGGTCGCCGGCGGCCACCCGGAGTGCGTCGACGGGGTTCTCGCCGGCTGCGCCGAGCAGCAGCAGGTGGGCCCGCAGGGTCGGCCAGGCAGCCTCGTCGGCGAGCCCGGGAACGAGCGTCTCGACGGCGCTGTCCAGGGCGTCGACCACATTGACTGCGGGGTTGACCGGGGCACCGTTGGCGTCCTGGCCGACGTGCTCGTGGCGCAGGAGGTCCTCGGCGGCGACGTAGAGGCTGTCGAGGTAGCGCTGGGATGCCTCGCCGAGCCGGGTGGCGGGGTCGGCCTGCTCGCGGATCAGGCTGGTTGCGGACCGCTGGGTGTCGTCGCGCGCCAGCATCGACTCGAGGATGTCGGTCGGCGTGAGCGGCCGGACCAGGGTCGGGTGGATCACCGAGTGCGGGTCGCCGTCGCCGACGACCTCGAGGTAGACGTGGTTGGCGTGCGCGCCGCGGGTCATCATCGTGTAGAGCTGCTGGCGCGACTCGCTGCCGGTGGCCAGGCCGTGCATCGTGTCGGCGGTGACGCCCTGGGCGGTGTGCACGGTGCACGCGTAGCCGAGCTCGGTGGACCGGGCGACGTAGTCAGCGGGCAGCCGCACGGTGCGGCCGTGCTGGGTGTGCTGGACCGTGAGCTCGCCGCCGTCATGGATCTCCAGCACGTTCCACCGGTCGCCGTTCTTCACCCAGTCGGTGGCCGAGGTACGCAGGCGGCGGTCGTTCTCGCGGGTGATGATCAGCTCGCCGATCGAGGCCTCGTTGCCGTCCGCGAGACGGCGAACGGGGCCGCTCGCGCCCGACTGGTTGGGGTCGGCCGGGTCGATCCCCTCGAGCCGGTGGGCGCGGGCCTGCTGGTTCAGCTCGCTGACCAGGTCGCGGGTGGGGGCGAGCATGATCGAGTCCAGCCCGGCGCCGCGGTCGGCCTGCCAGGCCGCGAAGACGTCCTCGGTCATGGTGGCCAGGTCGCCGACATGAACGCGGTCGCGGTCGAGGTAGAAGCCGAGCGACTCGGTCTTGCCCTCGCGCAGCGCGAGCGAGGCGGCGCCCTCGGCGGGGTCCGTGAACCGGACGAGCTCGGTCAGCTGCAGCGCTCCGTGGGTGGCGCGGATGTCGCGCAGCACGCCGCCGGCGCCGATCGCGGACAGCTGCTGGTCGTCACCGATCAGCCGGACGCTGCCGCCGCGCTCGAGGATGTAGGAGACCGCCGCGTCCAGGGAGAGGGTGTCGGCCATCCCGGCCTCGTCGATGACCACGAGGGTGGAGGAGTCGATGCCAGCGACCCACGCGGGCATCGCGGCGCCGGACTCGCGGGCCTGCTCGAGGGAGTGGGTCAGCTTGGCCAGGGTGTCGGTCTGGGTGTCGATCTGGGAGCGCAGGGCGTCCGCTGCCGCCGCTGAGGGAGCCAGGCCGATGATGGTGCCGCCGCCGTCTGCCCAGGCGCTGGCCAGGGCTCGCATCGCGGTGGTCTTGCCGGATCCGGCGGGCGCGATCGCCAGCTGCAGCCGGGCACCGGAGGTGGCCATCTCGCGGACCAGGGTGGACTGGCCGGCGTTGAGGGTGATGCCGTTGGCGGTCGACTCCAGCAGTGCCAGGTCGACCGAGGACGCCTCGACGGCGTACCCGTCGTGGCGGCCGGCGGCCTCGACCAGGCGCTGCTCGGCGGCCAGCACCTTGCCCGAGGTGAACAGCTCGGCGCCGCTCTGGGTGTACACAGAGGTCCCGTCCGCGCGCCGCAGCTCGACCGGCTCGCTGATGGCGTCCGTGTCATGAGCGGGTCGGGCCATGCTCACCGAGCGGCCGTCGAGGACTTCGCTGACGAGCAGGTCGACGACCTGGGAGACCTGGTTGGTGGGCACGTTGGCGCCCCGGACCTGCCGCTGGGCCTCGGCGTAGACGTGCCAGTACTGCCAGGTGCTGCGACCGCCCTCCATCGTCGACACGATCCGGTCGCTGGTCTTGGCGAACCAGGCCGAGTTGATCATCGGGTCGGCCAGCGACCGCGCTGCGCCTTTCGGGTTCAGTGCCCCGTGGACCATCTGCTCGACCCGCTGCGGGGTGCCCAGCACCTCGATGGCCTCGCGGCTCCAGGTCTCGCGCTGCTCGGCCAGCGAGCGCGGCTCGTGCTTGGCCTCGCGGGTCTCCAGCGTCGCCTGCTGGGACAGCTGGATGGTCTCCACCGGCGTGGGCGGCCGCCCGTGGGTGGCCTGGAACGCGGCCGCGAGGACCTTGCGGCGGACCTCGACGTTGGCGCGGCGCTTGGAGAAGCGCCGGTTGAGCTCGGGGTCGACGCCGACGATCTCGCGCACCGGCCGCTTGCGGGCATCTTCGTTCGGCCGCTCCTCGAACCGCACCCCGAGGGCGTCGACCAAGTGCCGCTCGAGCGCGGTGTTGTAGGTCTCCGAGGCCGAGACGACCGCCTTGTGCAGCGGCCGGCCGTCGATGGCCAGCCACTTGCCGTCGAGCGTTTGGACCTTGTTCGCCACCGCGACGTGGGTGTGCAGATCGGGGTCGCCGGCACGGGAGTCGCGGTGGGTGAACGCCGTGGCCACCAGGCCGCGGACGTCGACCTGGCGGACGCCGTTGGTGCCGCGGCGGGTGAACAGTGCCCTGGACTCGATGAAGCCCAACGCGTCCTTGATCGCTGCCTGGTGGGCCCGCTCGATCACCGCGGCGGTCTTCGGGTCGGAGATCGCCCACAGCACCGAGACGCTCTTGACCGGGGAGAACGTCAAGTCGTACCCGGCCACGGCGTTGGTCTTCGGGCGGGAGTGCTTGGCGATCGCGGCGGCCAGCTCGCGTGCGTCGGTGGGCTCGCGGCCGTGCTCGGCACGGAAGAAGTCGGTGCCGACCTCGGTGCGGACCTTGGCCCGGTCGGCTGCGGGGACCGGCCAGTCACCCGGCAGGCCGGCGGCCTCGTTGATGGCCGCGATGCGCTTGGCGACCTCGATCCGGAACGGGCTGATGTCGTTCTCGTAGACCTTGTACGGGGTGCCGAGCTGGCGGGCCGTCTTGTAGTCAGCCTCGGTCGGCCGGTCAATGCCGCCATCGCTGGCGGGGCGGCCGATGCGCAAGTCCAGGTCCTTGGTCCGCTGGGTGGCCAGCGGGTGGTGGCCGGAACCGAACAGGCTCTGCATGTGGTCGGCGGTGACGATGTCGCCGGCGTCGAGTCCTTCGAGTCCCTCCATGCCGGAGCCGACCCACACGCCGGGGGTCTCGCCCTTCTCGGTGTAGTAGCTCGCCAGCCCGGTGTGGCCCTTGTCCGTGGCGTCCATGGCTGCGACCTGGCGGGTCAGGTAGTCGTACCCCGACCCAGCCGTCAGCTTGTGGAGGCTCATCGTCACAGTCACCTACGTGCGCGCGGGCGTGCGGTGCGATCACTTCCGGCCGGATTTCTGATGTGTTCTTTCTATTCAGCGGACCGAGAATGCAAGAGGTGTGTGGCACTTGGGAGGTCGCAGAAATCTGGGGGGACTGTCGAGATGCAGCGAACTTTGACTTTGCCTACGTATTGTTTAACAACTCGAGTTATGTCAGGCGCGATCCGCGTGGGAGGCCCCTGATCGGGCGACGCAGAGGAGTCGACTGACTGTGACTGGGAGGTTCCGGCATCTGGTGGCACACCGCGACGGAGCGCAGGCTTGTCGGTCCAGCCCGATAGATTCGGACCCGCTCCCACCCCTCGGACTCGTATAGCGCAATCGGTGCCGTTAGTGCCTGCCCGACGTCGAGCACAGCGCGTTGCCCCCGAGACTGTGCCTGCTTGGTCGCATGGCGTAGGAGGGCTCGGCCGATGCCGGCCCGACGCAGAGCAGGCGCGGTGAACAGCCGGGAAATGACTACCAGCCGCTCGGCCGGCAACCCGGTAACCCGTTGTGCAGCGTCAAGCGTCGGGTCGACGGAAGCCTGATGAAGCGCGACGTGGCCAATGACGCGACCGTCACGCTCCGCAACCCATGCCGCGACCTCGTAGTCGGGCGTGATGAACCTCGGGACATCCGCTGGGAGGTATGGCGGGTAGCCGTCGAGCTCATGAACCTGCATCAACAAGTCGAGGCAGGCCGACGTGTCCTCCTCCGTCTTCTCCCGTATGAGCACGAGACGAACGCTAACGGCATGTTCAGCGCACGGACTGTCGCCGAAGGGATCGGCCCGCGGGGGTGCCACAGCGGGATGGGCTCGCGGAGCGACCCGGTGCGGGATGGGCTCGCGGAGCGACCCGGTGCGGGATGGGCTCGCGGAGCGACCCGGTGCGGGAT
>CAZFEE010000003.1:0-373723 GCA_964517395.1 uncultured Nocardioides sp.
GAACCTGCGACCTCTGGGTTATGAGCCCAGCGAGCTACCGAGCTGCTCCACCCCGCGTCGGTGAACCCAACGTTACGACATCCCCCCAAAGCCCACCAAATCGGGGTCACCTCGGCAGCAACAGCCGGCTAGGTCCGCGGCACCGGCGCGGTCCAGCCGCGCGACAGCGCGAGCAGCCGCCACCCGATCGTGACGGCCGCGGCGGGGCCCACGATCACCGCCGCCGGTACGCCGAGCTCGACCCCGGTCGCGGCGACGGCGGCTCCGGCGAGGGCGGGGATGGCGTACAGCTCGCCCTTGCGGAAGATGACCGGCACCCGGCCGGCGAGCAGGTCGCGGATGATGCCGCCGCCGACGCCGGTGACGAGGCCGAGGGCGGCGCCGGGGACGGGGCCGAGTCCGAGCTCGTGGGCCTTGAGGGCGCCGGCGACGCAGAACAGGCCGAGGCCGAAGGCGTCGAAGACGTTGATGACGCGTTCGAGGCGGCCGACGGCGGGGTGCAGCCAGAAGGTGACCAGTCCCCCCACCACCGGTACGACGAGGTAGCGCCAGTCCGCCACGGCGGGTGGCGGGACGGCGCCGATCACGACGTCACGGATGACGCCGCCGCCGAGGCCCGTGGCCATGGCGAGGACCACGACGCCGACGATGTCGAGCTGGTTGCGGACCGCGATCAGCCCGCCGGAGATGGCGAAGACGAAGATGCCGACGAGGTCGAGGGTCAGGAGCACGACGCCCCTCCCCCGGCGACCCCGGTCACCCCGGCGCCAGGACGCGTCAGCGTCGCCGCCGCGCGACGGCGCCCGCCAGCGCCCGGCCGGCGCCGCGCACGCCGGAGGCCAGGAAGGTCGGCCAGTCGAAGTAGTCGCGCCACAGGACGATCTTCTCGTCCCGCACCTCGAACGTGCCACACACCCAGAACTCCATGGCGAACGTGCCGCGTCGCAGCACGTCGACGCGCTCGGTCAGCACGACGGGCCCGTTGGCGGCGATGTTGACCATCCGCACCTCGAAGCCGGTGCCGACCTTGGTCATCGCACGCAGCTGGCGGACCACGGCGCGCCGCCCGCGGGCGGGCGGGAGCGGGACGTTCTGGTAGACGACGTCGTCGGCGCACAGGGCGGCGGCGCCGGCGACGTCGAGCTCTTGGAGCCGGCCGAGGAAGAGCTGCACGACCTCGATCTCGGTCATGCCCGGCCTACTCCTTGTCGCGCTGGTTGGCGAGCTGCACGGCCTTCTGGACCGCCTCCTGGGCGACCTCGAGCTGCCGGGCCCACTCCGTGGTGTCGTTCTCCTTCTGCGCCGCCTCGGCCGCCTTGAAGGCGGTGTCGGCGTCGCGCAGCGCGGCGGCGATCCGCTCGTCGAGGGTGGCACCGGGATCCGGCTCGGGGTCGTCGGTCCCGGGCGTGGGCGTCGTCGGGGTCCCGTCGTCGGGCGGGGTGCCCGCCTCGAGGTCCACGCCGAGGGCGGCGGCGAGCGCGAGGGGCAGGTTGCGGTCGATGCCGACCTTGTCGGCGTACTTCACGATGACGTACTGCAGGATCGGGAACGCCGAGGTGGCGCTGCGCGCGGCGTACACGGGCTGGATGTAGATCAGCCCACCGTCGACGGGCAGGGTCAGCAGGTTGCCGAAGCGTGGCGGGGTGGCCCCGGAGACGCGGTACTGCTGCAGCCGCTGGGCGACGATGTCGTTGCCCTGCATCTCGTTGGCGACCTGGCCGGGACCAGGGGTGTCCTGGTCGGCCATCTCCAGCAGCCGCAGCCGGCCGAAGTCGTCGGTCGTGGCGTCGGAGTTCACCTGGAGGTACGACGTCAGGGTGTTCTGCGCACCGCGCGGCTTGAACACCGAGGTCAGCGACCAGTCGTTGGTGCCGTCGACGCCGGTCGAGAACAGCCGGTACGGCGGCTGGAACACCTGGCGCGTGGCGTTCGGGTCCTCCGGGACCTCCCACCGGTCGTTGCCGGAGTAGAACTCGTCGGCGGCGGTGACGTGGTACTTCGCGAGCTGGTAGCGCTGCACCTTGAACAGGTCCTCGGGGTAGCGCAGGTGCTCCTCGAGCGCGGCGTCGATGTCCGCCTTCGGCTTCACCGCGCCCGGGAACACCTTCATCCAGGTCTTGAGGATCGGGTCGTCCTCGTCCCACTGGTAGAGCGTGACGGTGCCGTCGTAGGCGTCGACGGTCGCCTTCACCGCGGAGCGCATGTAGTTGATCTCGTCGGTCGGGATCGTCTGCAGCCCGGTCGTCTGCTGCAGCGAGTCGTCGATCATGGCGTCGAAGGACTCGCGCTGCGCGTTGGGGTACTTGTCGGTGGTCGTGTAGCCGTCCATGATCCACACGATCTTGCCGTCGACCACGGACGGGTACGGGTCGCCGTCGATCGTCAGCCAGGGCGCGACCTTCTCGACCCGCTCGGTGGGCGTGCGGTTGTAGAGCACCTTCGAGTTGGCGTTGACCCGGCCGGAGAGCAGGAAGTTCGGCTCGCCGAACTTGATGGCGTACATCAGCTGGTTGAAGGTGTTGCCGACCGAGACGCCCCCCTTGCCGTCGTAGGTCGTGCGGGTGTTCTCGTCCTCGTCCTCGCCGCTCTGGCTCAGGCCCAGCTCGACGTTGCTGCCCCCCGAGGCCTTGCCGACGATGGAGTACGACGGGCTCTGCTCGCCGAAGTAGACGCGGGTCTCGAACTTCTCGGTGTCGGTGAGGTCCGAGCCGCCCTCGTCGCCCTCGCGCCGGATGCCCTCGGCCCACACGATCCGGCCGTTGGCCTCGTCGTTGATGGCGATCTGGTTGGCGTACGCCGCGATCAGGCCCTCGCCGTGGGTGTAGACGGTGTGCAGGTTGGACCAGTTCTGGTCGGCGGACTGGATGCCGCTCTGGTCGAGCTCGCGCACGCCGAGGACGAGCGGGACCTCGCCCTCCTGGCCCTTGATCTTGTAGCGGTCGACGTCGAGCACCTGCGGCACGGAGTAGTAGGCCTTGATCCGCTGGCGCTGCTGGAAGGTCTCGCGCACCTGCAGCGGGTCGACGACGGGCGTGGTGGTCAGCTGGGCGAGGACGTTGTCGCCCTGCTCCTTGCTCGTGGCGGCGGTGGTGGTGGCGATCCCGTCGTAGTTCTTGACGACCTCGATGTCGCTGAGCCCGTAGGCCTGACGGGTGGCGTCGATGTTTGCCTGGATGTAGGACTTCTCCTTGTCCGCCTCGGACGGCTTGACCTGGAAGTTCTGCACGATGGCGGGCCAGATCATGCCGAGCAGCACGGCGGACAGGGCGAGCAGCGCGAGCCCGACCGAGGGCAGCTGCCAGGTCCTGCGCCAGATGTTGAGGAAGAACAGGACCGCGCAGATCAGCGCGACGCCGACGAGGATGTTGCGCGCCGGGAGCAGGGCGTTCTCGGCGGTGTAGTTCATGCCGGTGAACAGGCGGTGGTCGTCGGTGACGAGGTCGTAGCGGTCCAGCCAGTAGTCGACCGACTTGGCGAGCACGAAGACGCCGAGCAGCACCGAGAGCTGCACCTGGGCGGCCCCGGAGAGACGGTCGTGCGCCTGCTGGAGGCGGATGCCGCCGTACAGGTAGTGGACGACGGCGGTGCCGATGAGCGCCACGACGGTCGCGGCCATCACGAAGTCGACGACGAAGTTCCACCAGGGCAGGTGGAAGACGTAGAAGCTGATGTCCTTCTTGAAGTACGGGTCCTGCCGGCCGAAGTCCTCGGCGTTGCGCCACAGCTGGAAGGTGCGCCACTGCCCCACCGCGGACGTGCCGGCGAAGATGCCGACGACGATGCCGACGCCGGCGAGCAGCCAGCCGCGGATCGGGGTGACGGCGTCGCGGTAGCGGTCGACGCTGGCGTCGCTGGGCGTCATCCGGAACAGCGGGCGGAAGCGGTAGGCCAGGTGCATGTTGACCGTGACCATCGCCGCCATCAGGGCGGCGAAGGCGACGAACAGCCCGACCTTGGTCCACAGCATGGTGCTGAAGACCTGTCCGTAGCCGACCTCCTTGTACCAGAGGCGGTCGGTGTAGACCGACGCGAACGCCGTCAGCAGGAAGAAGCCGAGCACCAGCACGACACCGGTGATCACCAGCGCGCGGGCGCGCCGCCCGGGCCGCTCGGGTGCCGGGCGCTCCGGGTCCTCGTCGAACAGGTCACTCATCGTCGTCCTCCGCCTCGTCCAGCGTCCCCTGCAGCAGCGCGAGCAGGCCCGGCACCAGGTCCGGTCCGCCCATCACCGCCATGTCCTCGTCCTGGCTGCGCATGCGCAGCGCGCAGTACGCCGCACCGTGCCGCGTCACGCCGGCCACGATGCGTACCTCTTCGGCGTCCGGGTGCTCCCGGGCGAACTCCCGTGCCTCCGCCGGGTCGTCCGGCACCTGCCCGTCCGCGGCGGGCGGCAGCACCAGCCGCTCCACCACCGCGGCGCACCCGGTGACCACCGCCGGCCACACGATGCCGGGCAGCACCTCCTCCAGCTGCCGGTCGGGCGGGAGCTCCTCCTGCTCGATCGGCGTCAGCGAGCCGCGCTCGGTCGGCTGGTCGAGGCCGAGCTGGGCGGCCAGGGCCGGCTCCTGCTCGACGAGCTGCGCGGTGTCGACCAGCGCGTAGAGACGGGCGGGCTGGTCCCAGCCGGCGCGGGCGTGGTGCCCCTCCAGCTCCAGCACGGCGGCCGCCAGGGCCGGGTCGACGTCCAGCTCGTAGTCCATGGGGCTCGCTTCGGTGCTCGGTACAGCTCGGGTGGGTCAGCAGGTCGGCAGCTTGGCGTCGTGGTCGCCGGCCCACTTCTCCAGGGCCTGCCGCGCCTCGTGCATGGTGGTCGCCTTGACCAGGCGGAGGTCGGGGTCGAGGCCCTGGACGTCGGCGCAGTTGTCCTTGGGCACGAAGAAGAGCTCCGCACCGGCCTCCTGGGCACCCGCGATCTTCTGCGCGATGCCGCCGATCGCGCCGACCTTGCCGTCGGCGGCGAGCTCGCCGGTCCCCGCGACGACGCCACCGCCGGTCAGCGAGCCCGGGGTGAGGGTGTCGTAGATGGCGAGGGAGAACATCAGCCCGGCGCTCGGGCCACCCACGCTGGGGTCGACGTGCAGCTGGATGTCGAACGGGAACTCGTAGCCGAGCCCGAGCGAGACACCCACCTTGGGCGTGCCGTCGTCGAGCACGGGCTTGACGCGCACCGTCAGCTCGTCCTTGCCGCGCAGGATGCGGAGCTCGACGTTGCTGCGGTCCTTGTGCTTCTTCACCGCGGCGACCACCTGGTCGGCGCTGGTGACCGGCTCGCCGTCGATCTCACGGATGACGTCGCGGACCGACAGCTTGTCCTTGGCGGCACCCTTCGGGTCGACGTAGGCCACCTGGACCGCGGTCGGCACCTCGACGCCCGTCTCCTTCAGCGCGACCGCCTTGGCGACGTCCTGGGAGGTGGTCATCTGGACCGCGCCCTCGGCCTCCTCCTGCTCCGCGGTCTGGTCCTCGGGGTGGACCACGTCGTAGGGCACGACCGCCTTGTCGGGGTCGACCCAGCGCGCCAGCGCGTCGCCGAGGGTGAGCTTCTGCCCGTACGACGACGCGACCACGGTCGTGAACCGCAGCTGGCCCTTGTCGTAGTAGGCCTTGTGCCCGTCGATCTGGATCACCTCGGCCTGGTTGTCGTCCTTGCCGAGGATGTCGAAGGTCGGGCCGGGGCTGTAGGAGGCGTACGGCAGCGGCACCGCGAGCGCGATCCCGCCGAGGATCAGCGCCAGCGGACCCGCGATGCACACGGCGATCAGGCGCTGGCTCATGGCGCCTACCTTCTCAGACCGCGCCAACGTGGCCGCGCCTGAGGGTGGTCACGAGGCGCGGCGGTCCCGCGCGGTGCGCTCCTCGGCGGCCGGCTCCTCGATCACACGCACCTCCGGCTCGTCCGGCTCCACGCTCGTCGGCAGCACCACGGGCCGGCGCCGCGAGGCGCGCAGGGCGACCCCGGTGGAGCGCTCCTCCTCGCGCGGCGGGACGGCGTACCCGGGGCGGGCGCCGCGCTCGCGCGAGAGGGCCTCGCCGAGGCGGCGGGCCGCGGTCTCGCGGTCGACCTGGCCCCGGCCCTCACGCCCCCACCAGCCGACCCACGCCATCGCGACGACGGTCGCGACGCCGGCAGGCACGAGCCAGAGCAGGATCTCCACCCCACGAGACTAGGTCGGTCGTGGGAGCGGATCGGTCAGGACACGCCCGGGCTCAGGGCGATCCGACCCACTCGTCCGAGCCGTCCGCGAAGCGCTGGTGCTTCCAGATCGGCACCTCCGCCTTCAGCGTGTCGATCAGGGCCCGGCTGGCCTCGAAGGAGGAGCCGCGGTGCCCGGCGGTCGTGGCCACCACCACGGCGAGGTCGCCGATGGCGAGGTCGCCGACCCGGTGGACGGCGGCGACCCCGGTGACGTCGTACTCCTCGGCGACGCGCCGGCACACCTCCTCCAGCCGGTCGAGGGCGGTGGGGTGGGCGGAGTACGACAGGCCGGTCACGCCCTGGCCGTGGTCGTGGTCGCGGACCCGGCCGACGAAGAGGACCAGGCCCCCCGCGGTGGGGTCCTCGAGGCTGTCCAGGACGTCCGCGACGGACAGCGGCTCCTCGGAGATCGCGACCAGGCGTACGGCGGGGTGGGGCATGCGCCGAGTCTAGGGGTCGGACTCAGGGCTCTCCCGGACAGCGCGGGTTGGCGATCGGGCGTAAATTCGGGGCATGAGCAACGAGCCGGGCAACCCGGGCGACGACCAGCCCAACCCGTTCAAGGGCACGCCCTTCGAGCAGATCTTCGGGATGCTCGGCGGGGGCGGCTTTCCCGGCGGCGCCAACCCGTTCGGTCCCGGCGGCGGTGCGGCCTTCCTCCAGCAGATCCAGTCGCTGATGCAGCCCTACGACGGCCCGCTCAACTGGAACGCCGCCGGCGACATCGCGCGCCAGCAGGCCGCGCAGGAGCCCGACCCCTCCCCCAGCCAGCGCGACCAGGACCGGGTCGCCGACGCGGTCCGCCTCGCCGACCACTGGCTGGACGCGACCACCGGCTTCCCGTCCGGAGTCAGCACGACCGCCGCGTGGTCGCGCGCCGAGTGGCTGGTGGAGACGCAGCCGGTGTGGAAGGTGCTCGTCGAGCCGGTCGCCGCGCGCTCGGTGACCAGCCTGTCCAGCGGCCTGCCCGAGGAGATGAAGGCCGCGGCCGGGCCTTTCGTCGGCATCATCGGCCAGGCCGTGGGCGGCATGCTCGCGATGCAGGTCGGCCAGGGCCTCGGCGCGCTCGCCGGCGACGTGCTCACCGCATCCGACATCGGCCTCCCGCTGGGCGCGCACGGCAAGGCCGCCCTGGTGCTGGCCAACGTCCGCGCCTTCGCCGACGGCCTCGACGTCACCGAGGACGACGTGGTGCTCTACCTCGCCCTGCGCGAGGCCGCCCACCAGCGCCTCTTCGCCCACGTGCCGTGGCTGCGCGAGCACCTGATCGGCGCGGTCACCGACTACGCCCGCGGGCTGGAGATCAACGCCCAGCAGATCCAGGACCGGGTCCAGGAGCAGCTGCGCGGCATCGACCCGACGAACCCCGAGGCCATCCAGGGCCTGCTCGAGGGCGGGCTGTTCGAGGCGCCGCAGACGCCCGCGCAGACCGCCGCGCTCTCCCGGCTGGAGATCGCGCTGGCCCTCGTCGAGGGCTGGGTCGACGAGGTCGTCGGCCAGGCCACCGAGGAGCGGATGCCCGCCGCCGCCAAGCTCCGGGAGGCCGTGCGCCGCCGCCGGGCGGCCGGTGGTCCCGCCGAGCAGACCTTCGCGGCCCTCGTCGGCCTCGAGCTGCGCCCGCGCCGCCTGCGCGACGCCTCCACCCTGTGGGGCGGGCTGCGGGCCCGCTCCGGCGCCGAGGCCCGCGACGGCGTGTGGATGCACCCCGACCTGCTCCCCACCGCCACCGACCTCGACGACCCGCTGTCCTTCCGCGCCGAGGCGACGCCGCCGGAGGAGCTGAGCGAGGACGAGTTCGACGCCGAGCTGCGCAAGCTGCTCGACGGGCCGTCCGACACCACCGAGGAGTGAGCCTCCACGCGGACGCCCTGCGCGTCCTGCGGTCCTGGCCTGCCCCGGACCCGGTCGAGGAGGAGCTGCGCCGGCGCTACGTCGCGCACCTGGAGGCGCTTCCGGACGGGATGTGGCGCTCGTCGTACCCGGACCACCTGACGGCGGGCACCCTGGTGCTCGACGCGACGGGTGAGCACGTGCTGCTCAACCTGCACCGCAAGGCCCAGCGCTGGTTCCACTTCGGCGGGCACGCCGAGCAGGGCGACCCGACGCTGGCGGCCGTCGCGCTGCGCGAGGCGCACGAGGAGAGCGGGCTCGCCGACCTCGCCTTCCACCCCGAGCCGGTCCAGCTGGACCTGCACACCGTGCCGTTCTGCGGCGAGCGCGGGGACGTGCACCACCTCGATGTCCGGTACGTCGCCACCGCGGCACCCGGTGCCGAGGCCGTCGTCAGCGACGAGTCGCTCGCGGTGCGCTGGTGGCCGGTCACGGCCCTGCCCGAGCTCGAGCCGGAGATGCTCACGCTGATCGAGCGCGCCCGGGCGATCGTGGCGTGACTCAGTCGACCGCGTCGCCGGCCGGGTAGACCTCCTCCGACGGCGGGCGCGGCATCCGGGCCGCGTCCGACCATCCGGCGAGGTAGCCCTTCGCCTTCTCCGCGGCCGGGTAGTGCGCCACCCAGCCCCAGAACTTCTCGTCGTGCTGGGGCTCGATCAGGTGGGCGAGCTCGTGCACGATCACGTAGTCGAGGACCCACTCCGGCATCCGCTGCAACCGCTCGGACAGCCGGATCGACCGGTCGCGCGGCGTGCACGACCCCCACCGCGCCCGCTGGTTGCCCACCCAGCGCACCGAGTCCGGGACGGCGAGCCCGCCGAGGTAGGCGTCGCTGAGCCGCCGGGCGCGCTCCATCAGGTCGGCGTCGTCCCACCGGCGCGGTGCGGCGGCGCGCAGCTCCTTGCGCTCCACCCGGGCGACCATCTTGGTCACCCAGGCCCGCTCCTCCTCGCCGGAGAGGTTGTCGGGCACGAGCACGATGATCTTCGCGCCGTCGCGGTACGCCGAGACGGTACGACGCCGGCGACCCGACCGTCGTACCTCGACTCGCGGCTTGCTCCGCGCACCCATGAGGTGACCTTAGGGGTTTGCCCAGGTCAGCAGGCGCTCGACAGGCCAGGTGTTGACGATCCGGTCGGCGTCGATGCCGGCCTCCTCGGCGCGCTCGCAGCCCAGCAGGGGGTAGTCCAGCTGCCCGGGCGCGTGCGCGTCGCTGTCGATGGAGAAGACGCAGCCGATGTCGCGGGCCAGCTCCAGCAGCTTCGTCGGCGGGTCGCGGCGCTCGGGCCGGGAGTTGATCTCCACAGCGACGTCCTCCTCCGCGCAGGCCTCGAAGACGGCCCGGGCGTCGAACCGCGACTGGCCGCGGGTGCCGCGGCTGCCGGTCACCAGTCGCCCGGTGCAGTGCCCCAGGACGTTGGTGAACGGGTTGCGCACCGCCGCCACCATCCGCCTCGTCATCTGCTCGGGCTCCATCTGCAGCTTGGAGTGGACGCTGGCGACCCGGACGTCGAGCCGCGCCAGCATCTCGTCGGTCTGGTCGAGGCCACCGTCGTCGAGGATGTCGACCTCGATCCCGCGCAGCAGCCGGAAGCCGGCGCCGGCCAGGTGCTCGTTGACCGCGGCCACCACGTCGAGCTGGCGAGCCAGCCGCTCCGCCGACAGCCCCCGGGCGACCTTCAGCCGTGGCGAGTGGTCGGTCAGCACGAGGTAGTCGTGGCCCAGCTCGATCGCCGTCATCGCCATCTCCTCGATGGGCGAGCCGCCGTCGGACCAGTCCGAGTGGGAGTGCAGGTCGCCGCGCAGGGCCGCGCGCAGGGTGGTGCCGGCGCCGTCGCGGGTCAGCGGTGCGCCGTACTGCTGCTCGGTCTCGGCCAGCTTGTCCGGCACCCGTCCCTCGACCGCCTCGGCGATGACCCGGGCCGTGCTGGCCCCGACGCCGGCCAGGTCGGTGAGGGTGCCCGCCGCGGCCCGCTCGGCGACCTCCTCGGGCGGCAGCGCCAGGATCGCGCCGGCCGCGCCGCGGTAGGCCTTGACCTTGTAGCTGTCCGCGCGCCCGCGCTCGAGCAGGAACGCGATCCGGCGCAGGGCTGCCACCGGACCGCCGTCGTATACCTGGTCCGCCATGTGACCCGGGTCACGCTCCCTTCGGGACTGAAGTATTTGTTGTCCACAACCAGTGGAAGAACCTGTGGGCATTGTTCCTGCAGGTCACAGCCCGGTACGACGCCCGATCCCCCACCATTTTCCCCTGCCCGTCCACACCGAACTCACCGATCCTCCCCCGTCGTCCACCGAAGCTGCCGCTCATCCACAGCTGTGTCCACAGCATCCTCCACAGGGCACCCTTCCGTCGGATTGACCCCGGCGCCCCGGCTGCCTAGCGTCGTCCCCGACGAGGCCCCCGGGCCGCGGTCATCGCTCGCAAGGGGAAGGCAAGCGATGGTCCCGCGACACGGGGGCTTCGTTGCGTCACCGGCCGCGGAACACCGGAGCGCGCTTCTCCTGCGCCGCCCGGATGCCCTCCTGCAGATCCGCGGTCGCGAGGGTCACCGGCTGGGCCAGCGCCTCCCACTCCAGGGCCGACGCGAGGTCGGCATGACCGCGCTGCAGCGCCCGCTTGGTGAGCCGGGCCGCGATCGGCGCGGTCGCGGCGACCTCCGCCGCCGTGGCGAGCACCTCCGCCCGGAAGTCCTCCGGCGCCAGCACCCGCGAGACCAGGCCCAGGCCCAGTGCCTCGTCGGCCTCCACGACGCGGCCGGTGAGGAACAGGTCTCGGGCCGCGGCGGAGCCCACCACGTCGGGCAGCAGGTAGGTGCCCGCCATGCCGGGGTGGATCCCCAGCTTCGTGAACGGCACGCCGAGCTTGGCGCCCCGGGCGGCGTACCGGATGTCGCAGGCCAGGGCCAGGCACAGCCCGGCCCCGATCGCGGCGCCGTTGACCGCCGCGATGGTCGGCACCTCCAGGCGCCGGATCGAGAGCCAGGCGCGGTAGAACGGCAGCATCTTCGAGCGCAGCTCGTCGACCGACGCGTCCGGCTCCCCCGCCAGCCACGCCAGGTTCCCGCCCGAGCAGAACGCGCGGCCCTCCCCAGTCACCACGACCACCCGCACCGTCGGATCCCCGGCCAGGTGGTCGACCGCCGCGACCCACGACGCGGTCATCTCGTCGCTCATCGCGTTGCGCAGGTCCGGCTGGTCCAGGACCAGGAGCGCGACCCCTGCCGAGGGCCGTTCGAGGCGCAGGTGGGTCAGCGGCGGCGGGGTGGGCGAAATCGGAGCCGTTTCAGACATGCGGGGCACGCTACTGCGCCTCCGTGGCACCGTGCCGTAGGGTCGTGGAGGCTCGGAGTCCGACTCCGGGCCCCGGCGGGCTTCCCCCAAAGACCCCCGCCGCGACGACCAACAGAATGAAACATGGCAAGGAGGCCGTCATGGCGGAGACCTGGAGCGGCGAGTTCTACTGCGTGAAGTGCAAGGCCAAGCGTGAGGCTGAGGGCGAGGTCAAGGTGAACGACAAGGGCACCCGGATGGCCAAGGCCGTCTGCCCCGAGTGCGGCACCAACCTCAACCGCATCCTCGGCAAGGCCTGATCTTCCGGCCCACAGACCGACCGTCGCGGGCGGCTCCACCATCGGTGGTGCCGCCCGCGGCCAGTTTTCCGGGACCGCCGGGAGCCTGTGGACAACGGGCCACGCGACCCGGCCGCGCCGTGCCACGCTGACGCCATGACGTCCGGGAGCCCTCGCGCGAGCGGTGCGGGCCCGCCCCGGGTCCTCCTGCGTCCCGGCACGCCCGTCCTGACCCGCTCCGCCGGCGTCCTCCAGGTCGGCATCGACCCACCGACCGTGCGCCTCCCCGACTCCCCCACCACCCGGCGGCTGCTGGCCGCGCTCGACCGCCCCGCCGGCCTGCCCGCCGCCGGGACCGACGACGGGGCGGACGGGGCCGACCGGGCCGCGATCGAGGCCGCGCTGGATCGGCTGCGCGCGGCGGGGCTGCTGCTCGTCGTACCGGCGGTGGGCGGGGGTGCCGACGTCGTGCTCCAGGCGCAGTTCGGTCCCGACGCCGTACGCCGACGGACCGCCCGCAGCCAGGCCGTGGTCGTCGTGGACGCCCCACCCGCCACCGAGCGGCTGCTCGACCCGCTCCTGCGCCACGCCGGCGTGCGGCGGGCCGCCACGGGCGGCGTCCACCTCGTCGTCGCCACCGGCGCGCTCGACCGGGCCCGGCTCGACCCGCTGGTGCGCGACGCGGTCCCCCACCTGGTCCTGACCGGAGGTGCCGCGGGGCGCCGGCTCGGGCCGTTCGTCGAGCCCGGGCGGACCGCCTGCGCGCGGTGCGTGGATGCGCACGAGTCCCTGGCCGACGTACGACGGCCGTTCCTGCTCGCCCAGGCGGCGCAGGCCGCCCGGACCCGCCCGCCGCCGCTCGACCCGGTGCTGGAGCAGCTGGCGCTGGCGTGGGCCGTGCGCGACCTCGCCCGCTACCTGGAGGGCGACGAGCCGAGCACCTGGTCGACGACCTACGACCTCGGCCCCGTCACCGCGCCGCGCGGCGTCACGTGGGGCCGCCATCCCGACTGCGGGTGTGCCTGGGACGCGCCGTCCCTGCTCGCCTGAGCGTGGTGGGCCGGACGGAGGGCGGCGCTCACCACCACTCGCTGTCGAGCTTGGCCTCCATCGAGCGCACGTTCGCCCGGGAGCACTCGTCGCAGTAGCGACGCACCCGGCCGCGCTCGACCGCAGAGGTCCAGGTGAGCGGAGGCGTGTCGCCCTCGGCTCGCCGACCGCAGAAGTCGCAGGAGACGGGCATGGGGCCAGCGTAGGAGGCGGGCGGCGGCGATCGGGGCGTCGTGACCGAACTGATGCCGACGTTCGCTGCGGCCCGTCGGCTCTCATCCGTGGACGACGAAGGGCCGGAACCGACGGTGGTCGGTTCCGGCCCTTCTTCATCACCCGCGATCAGGTGGGTCCCGGAGGAGGTCTCCGAGGACGTTCTGTCTCGCTGTCAGGCGGGTCCGAGGACCCGGTCTGGATCAGAGAGCGCGAGCGAGGGCGAGACGAGCCTGCTGCGCTGCACGCTCGGCCTTGCGGCTCAAGCGGCGGGCGCGGGCCACCCGGGTGGCCTCGCGCAGCTGCTGCGCCTCTCCCAGGCGCGCGGACATCTGCGCGCGCGCCAGGTCTTCGTTGATCATGTTGTACATGGTGAGGTCCTTCTTCTGGGTCTGACCTGTCGGTCGGGTTGTCTGGTTGGTCGCTCGGAGGAGCAGGGTGCCTACGCGGCCGTCACGGTCGCGTCCTTCCGCGGGCGGCCCCGCGGCCGCTTGCGCGGGATCACGACGCCGGCCAGGAACAGCTCGCCACCCCACACGCCCCACGGCTCACGCCGCTCCAGGGCGCCGGACAGGCACAGCTGCTGCACGGGGCACGCCTGGCACAGTGCCTTCGCGGACTCGACGTCCGACGGGGACTCGGCGAACCACAGCTCCGCGTCGTTCAGCCGGCACGGCAGCAGCTCGTCCAGCGTCGGCTCGAGAACACTGGTCGTCATCTGCTTTCACCTCCTCTTCAATGACCTGATCGCGTTGGTCGGGTTTCCTCGAGGGATCTGCGACGTTCGCGTTCTCAGGTCCTGAGAAACACAAAGGCCGCGGATCCCGGTCTGTCGGGTTCCGCGGCCTGGAGGCTGCCGAGCTGATGCTGGATCAGATCGGATGGCTCCAGGCGGGCGGACCCGGGACGTAGGCGGCGATGCCGCGGTGTCCCATGCCGGTCGTGGCGCGCTCCCGCTTGACGGACGGACCGTCGGCCGGCGTCGCATCGGCAGCGGCGAACGGCGCAAAGGCGACAACGTTCGCGGTGGCCGGACGCAGCACCGTGCCCTGCACCTCGAGGGAGGCAAGGGCGGAGGTGGCGCAGCCGAGCGCGGACAGCGAGAGCTGCCAGACGTTGACGTCGGTCATCGGGATCATCGTGATGTTCTCCATGGGGGCCACCTCCTTCGGTGCGTGTGGGCGCCAGCCGTGCCAGGGCTGTGGTGCGCAGCGGTTGATTGCCTGATGACCGTAACGGGCGCGTATCAGGCCGTGCAAATCATTTATCGGAGTTTTTCAAGGATTTTCTGAAACCAGGGCGAGGACCGCCTCGCCGTACTTCTCGATCTTGCTCGGACCCACCCCGTTGACCTTCGCGAGCGCCCCCATCGAGGCCGGCTTGTGCTCCGCGATGAGCTCCAAGGTGGCGTCGGTGAACACGACGTACGCCGGCAGCGGCTTGCCGTCCTCGCCCGCCTCCCGTGCCGTCTCCAGGCGCCACGCCTTCAGCCGGTCGAACAGGGCCTCGTCGTAGCGCACCGGGTGGTGGGCGCACCGCCCCCGCTTCTTCTCCGCTGCGGTGCCCAGCGGTTGCAGGCAGTCGCGGCAGCGCGCGACCTTGGAGCGCCCCCGGGTCACCTGCGGCTGCTGGGACTCCGGCAGCAGCGGCACGAGGAAGCGCGAGGGCTGGCGCCGCGGCGCCTGCCCGGGGTTGCGGGCCGCCGCCCACGACACCATCAGGTCCTGGCGGGCGCGGGTCATGCCGACGTAGAGCAGGCGCCGCTCCTCCTCCACGGCGTCCGGTCGCGCCCCGCCCTGCTCGGCGTAGCTGATCGGCACCGTGCCGTCCTGGACCCCGCAGCAGAAGACCGCGTCCCACTCCAGGCCCTTGGCTGCGTGGAAGGTCGCCAGCGTGACGCCGTCGGCCGTCGGCGCGTGCTGCTCGGCCGCGCGCCGGTCGAGGTCCTCGACGAAGGTCGTCAGCGACGCCTCGACCCCCCGCTCCCGGCTGAACTCCTCCGCCTGGTCCACCAGGGCCTGCAGGGACTCCCACCGGTCCCGCACCTGCCCCCGGTTGGCCGGCGGCTCGGCCGCCCAGCCCATCCCGCCCAGCACGTCACGCACCACCGCCACCCACGGCAGGCCCTCGGCCTCCCCCGAGCGGGCCGCACCCCGCAGCCGGGTCACCGCCTCGCGCACCTCGCGGCGCTCGAAGAAGCGGGCCGCCCCGCGCACGACGTAGGGGATGCCGCGGTCGGTCAGCGCGTCCTCGAAGGTCTCCGACTGCGCGTTGATGCGGAACAGCACCGCCATCTCGCCGTACGCCGTGCCCGCGCGGTGCAGCCGCGCGACCCGGTCCGCCACCGTGCGCGCCTCCGCCACCTCGTCCGGCTCCCCGACGTAGCGCACCGCCGCGCCCGGGGCCTGCTGCGCCCGCAGCTCGACCCCGGCGCTGGGCGTGCCCGCGAGGAGCTTGTTGGCCGCGGCGACCACCTGCGGGGTGGAGCGGTAGTTGCGGACGAGCTCGATCGACGTCGTCCCGGCGTAGCGCTTCGGGAAGTCACGCAGGTAGCCCGCGTCGGCACCCGCGAAGGAGTAGATCGTCTGCGCCGGGTCGCCCACCACGCACAGCTCGTCGCGCCCGCCGAGCCACAGGTCGAGCAGCGCCGACTGCAGCGGCGAGACGTCCTGGAACTCGTCGACGACGAACCACTTGTACTGCCGGCGCACCTGCGCCGCGACCCGCTCGTCGGAGGCCAGCACGCCCGCGGTCAGGAGCAGCACGTCCTCCATGTCCATCCGGCCCTGGTCGCGCTTGACGTCCTCGTAGGCCGCGAACACCCGGCCGATCGTCTCCGGGGTCTGGTCCGCCACCGCGCGGCCCTTGGCCGGCGCGATCCGGGCGTAGTCGTCCGCGCCGATGTTGCTGACCTTGGACCACTCGATCTCCGAGGCCAGGTCGCGCAGCAGGGCCTGGTCGGTGCGCACCCCGATCGTGCGGCAGGCCGCCGCCAGCATGCCGATCTTGGACTCCGTCAGCTCCGGGAGCTCGGTGCCGTGGACGTGCGGCCAGAAGTACCGCAGCTGCCGCAGCGCGGCGCTGTGGAAGGTCCGCGCCTGCACCCCGGGCGCGCCCAGCGTCCGCAGCCGCTGCCGCAGCTCGCCCGCCGCCCGCGTCGTGAACGTCACCGCCAGCACCTCAGTCGGGGCGTAGACCCCCGCCATCACCCCGTGGGCGATCCGGTGCGTGATCGCCCGGGTCTTGCCCGTGCCCGCGCCCGCGAGGACGCGGACCGGTCCACGCAGCGTCTCGGCCACCTGCCGCTGCTCGGGGTCGAGAGCGGAGAGCAGGCGCTCGATGGGGTCGGTGGTCGCGGCCATCCGGGAGGACGCCTCCTTGAACGGGTCGGAGCGGGGGGTAGGGACCGGTGGTGATCGGCGAGAACGACCCTAGACCGAGGGGGCGACACAACTCCGGGTCCGTCCCCAGGGCGCCGTCCCGCGCCCGGTGGCCGGGGAGTGGCCGGGGAATGGCGGGGCGGCCCGCTACGTTGGCGCCAGAGAAGGTTCCCCGCAGAGAGGTCGATCGATGTCCGACGCCCCGTTCGTCATGTACACCACCCCGTGGTGCGGCTACTGCAAGCGGCTCAAGAGCCAGCTGGACCGCGAGGGCATCACCTACGACATCGTCGACATCGAGCAGCAGCCCGAGACCGCGGCGATCGTGGAGTCGGCCAACAACGGCAACCAGACCGTCCCGACGCTGGTCTACACCGACGGCACCGCCCAGACGAACCCGAGCGTGGCGCAGGTCAAGGCCAAGCTCGAGGAGCTGGAGCAGCTCGGCGCCTGACGCCGCACGGCGTCCGGCCCGTCACCAGCTGCCGGGCAGCGTCCCGCCGTACCAGTGCTCGATCAGCGAGCGGCTGATCGAGACCCCGCCGGGGAGGACCAGCGAGCCCTCCTCGGTACGACGGCGCATCTCCGCCCGCGTGAACCACTCCGCCTCCTCGACGTCCGCGTCGTCGAGGCTGATCTCCTCGCTGACGGCACGGCCGTGGAAGCCGATCATCAGGCTGGACGGCAGCGGCCACGGCTGGTTGCCGAAGTAGGTCACCTCGCCCACCACGACGCCGGTCTCCTCGAGGACCTCGCGGCGCACCGCGTCCTCCAGCGTCTCCCCCGGCTCGCAGAAGCCGGCGAGCGTGCTGAACCGGCCCTGGGGCCACACCGCGCCCCGGCCGAGCAGGCAGCGCTCCTCCTCGCTCCCGGGCTCGCCCGCCGTGATCAGCATGATCACGGCCGGGTCCGAGCGCGGGAACTGGGTCTTGCCGCAGTCCGTGCACACCAGCTCGTGGCCCGCGGCCCGGGCGACGAGGGTGCCCCCGCAGCGCGGGCAGTGCCGATGCGCCCAGTGCCACTCCGCCAGCCCCATCGCATGGAAGACCAGCGGCGCCTGGCGCACGGCCTCCCCGCCGAGGTGCGGCAGCAGCCCCCGCAGCGGCAGCCACCGGTCGGGCTCCGCCTCGACGACGTCGCCGGGGACGATGACGGCCCACCAGGTCGTCCCGTCACGGTCACCCAGCAGGATCCGGAGGCCCTCGGGCGCCTCCGCGCTCGGGAGCCAGACCAGGCCGTCCTCGCCCGGCCGGACCCGGGTGCCGGCGATGACCAGGACCCGGCTGGTCGGGTCCTCCCAGCGCTCGCGCAACCACTCCTCGTCGGTGCGCTGCAGACCGTGGCGGTCGTGGGGATCGGCGACGAGGGACAGGTGCGGGTACGTCACGCTTCGAGCCTAGGGCCCGGGCGGGTGAAGCGGGCGGGCGGCCGCTCGACGGCGGCCGTGGGGAGTGGTCAGTCCAGGAGCGCCTCGATCCCCGACCGGTCGGGCAGGTCGTCGGGAAGGACGAGCCGGCCGGTGCGCACGTAGTGGAAGCCCGCGCGGACCCGGTCGAGCGGGACGCCCCGCAGCTCGGACCAGGCGAGCCGGTAGACCGCGAGCTGGAGCGGGTCGGCCTCCTGACGCGCGCTCGTCTTCCAGTCGACGACCAGGAACGAGCCGTCCGGCTCCGTGTAGACCGCGTCGATGCGCCCCCGGACGACCTGGCGACCGCCGGCCGCGGTGGACAGGACGAGGGCGAAGGGCGCCTCGACGGCGAGAGGGACCCGGGAGCCGAAGGGGCCTTCCTCGAAGCGGGCGATCAGCTCCTTGAGGTCGCCGTCGTCCTCGATGCCGGCGTCGGCACGACCCGCGAGGTCGTCCGGCTCGAAGAGGCCCTGCTGGCCGAAGCGGGTCTCCACCCAGGCGTGGAAGCGGGTGCCGAAGCGGGCCGCGGGCGCGGGCGGGCGCGGCATCGGGCGAGCGAGCTCGCGCGCGAAGGCCTCGGGGTCCTCGCGCAGCCGGCCGAGCGCGGTCGCCGAGAGCGAGGACGGGAGCGCCACGGCGACCTCGGCGGTGCCCTGGGCGCCGGCGAGGCGGGCCTCGCTGAGGAGCTGCTCGATCTCGGCGTCCCACTCGGCGACCCGGGCGGCGGTGACGATGTCGAGGTCGGGGTCGTGGGCGGTGGGGTCGGCGGCGGCGACGAGGGCTGCGGCCTCACGGCGCAGGCGGGCCTCCTCGCCGTACCCCTCGACGGGCCACGGCCGGGACGGGTCCTCCTCGGAGTAGGGGTTGGTGGCGCCCTTGCCGGGGCGCAGCAGCCACGGCTCCGGTGGCGAGCCCCAGGCGGTCAGGCGCTCGCGGACCACCTCCTGGTACGACGAGGGGCCGTACGGCGTCTTGCGCGGCCCCCACTGGAACGAGGTCACCGCGAGCCGGTGCGCGGCCCGGGTGAAGGCGACGTAGCCGAGCCGGAGCTCCTCGTCGGCCTCGTGCGCCTTGGCGCGGGCGCGGTAGTCGTCGAGCGCGGCCTTGTCGAAGCCCGCCAGCTGCGGCAGGTCGGCGGCGTCGCCGCGCAGCGCGGCGGGCAGCACGGCCGGCGAGGACACCCACAGCGTGCGGCCCTGGGCGGAGGGGAAGCGCGACTCGCACACCCCCACGCAGAAGACGGTGGCCCACTCCAGGCCCTTGGAGCGGTGCACGGTGAGCAGCTTGACCGAGTCGGCCTCCGTCGGGGTCGCGACGTCGAGGCCGTTGCCCTGGTCGTCCTCGGCGGTGAGGTAGGCGAGCAGCGCGGGCAGGGTCACGTCGCCGTCGACGGCCTGGAAGTCGGCGACCGCCTTGACGAACAGGTCGAGGTTGTCGCGACGCGCGGCGGCCGCGGGGCTGACCGCGGAGGCGAGCTCCACGTCGACCCCGGTGACGTCGACGATGCGCCGCACCAGGTCGAGCAGCGGCTCGCCGACCGCGGCACGCAGGTGACGCAGCTCCGCGCGCAGCAGCGCGAACCGCTCGAGCGCCTCGGCGGAGTAGGGACCCTCGCCGGGGTCGGCCAGCGCGTCGTCGAGGCACGGGATCTCGGCCGGGTCGATGCCGTCGGCGATCGCGACGAGCTGCTCACTCACCGAGACCTCCTCGTCCGAGCGCCCGCGACGGCCGGTGAGCTCACCGGCCCGCTGGCCCAGCAGGCGCAGGTCGCGGGCGCCGATCCCCCACCGCGGCCCGGCCAGCAGGGTGAGCAGTGCCGCGTTGTCGGTGACGTCGTGCAGCAGGCGCAGGACCGCGACGACCTCGGCGATCTCGGGCAGGCGCAAGAGGCCGGAGAGACCGACGATCTCGACCGGGATGCCGGCCTGGGTCAGGGCGTCGAAGACCAGCTCGGCGTGCGCGTTGTCCCGGGTCAGCACCCCGATGTGGGCCCAGTCCCCGGGATCGCCCCCGTGGGCGGCGCGCACCGCCGAGGCGAGCCAGGCCAGCTCGTCGCGCTGGGTCTCGAACACCTGCGCCTCGACCACGCCGTCGGCAGCCCCTTCCGGCGCCCGCAACCGGGCGACGCCGGCGCCGCGCGACTCCAGCGCGTCGTACAACGGCTCGGCGAGGTGGCTGGCCACCTCCAGGATGCGGCGGTCCGAGCGCCGGTTGACCGTCAACGGGTACGTCGCGGGCGTGCCCGTCACCGTCGGGAAGGTCTCCGCGAAGTTCAGGATGTTGGCGACCGACGCGCCGCGCCAGCCGTAGATCGCCTGGTTGGGGTCGCCGACCGCGGTGACCGCGTGGCCCCGGCCGTGCGCCGGGTCGGGCCCGGAGAACAGCCGGGAGAGCATGATCGCCTGGGCGACGGAGGTGTCCTGGTACTCGTCGAGCAGCACCACCTTGAACCGCCCGCGCTCCACCTCGCCGACCTCGGGCCGCTCCGCCGCGAGCCGGGCGCCGAGCTCGATCTGGTCGGAGAAGTCCATCAGGCCCAGGTCGCTCTTGAGCCGGCGGTAGGCCGCGACGAGCTGGAGCAGCTCGGCGCGCCGGTCGATCGCGGAGATCGCCTTGTCGACGGCCTCGACGTAGGTCTTGCGGGCCTTGCCGGCGAGCTCCTCGACGCGCGCCCGCTCGAAGCCGCGCCGGGCCTCGCCGTCGTGGGCGAGCACCCCGTCGGGCGCGACGAGGTGCTCGCTCATCGCGGAGTCGAGGGCGAGCAGGTTCTGGATCGCGGTCTCGGGGTGGTCGGTGAGCAGCTCGATGTCGCCGGTGAACCGGTCGACCGCACGGGCGCCGAGCTGGTAGCGGGCCGCGTCGGTGATCACCCGGGTGTCCGGCTCGTGCCCGATCCGCAGGCCGTGGTCGGTGAGCAGTCCGGCGGCGTAGGCGTTGTAGGTCGCCACGGTCGGCTCGAGCACCTCCTCGCCGTCCTCACCGCCGGCGGTGAGGTCCAGCGCACCGGCGTCGCGCAGCGCGGTGCGGATCCGCTGGCGCAGCTCGGCGGCGGCCTTGGTGGTGAAGGTCAGGCCGAGCACCTCCTCGGGCCGCACCTGGCCGGTGAGCACGAGGTAGACCACCCGGGCCGCCATCAGGGTGGTCTTGCCCGAGCCCGCCCCGGCGATGACGACCGCCGGCTCCAGGGGCGCGCTGATCGCGGCCCACTGCTCCTCGCTCGGCGGGAACGACGCCTGCATCGCCCGCTGCAGGTCGGCGGGGGTCTCCAGGCGGATCATCCGGCCACCACCGATCCGGCGCTCTTCGCGGGGCAGAGGGAGACGAAGGTGCAGGTGCGGCACTGCTGGCCCGCCACCGCGGGGAACCGCTCCTCCCGGATCAGCGACGCCGCGTGGGCGAGCCGGGCGCGCAGCTCGTCGCGCTCGGGACCGTCCTCGGCCTGCACCGGCTGCGGCTGGACGGTCGCGTCGGGGCCGCCGTCGGTCAGCCCGAGCTGCACGAGCTCGGCGCCCCCGGCGCGGTGCGGCGGGAGGGCGGGGTCGACGTCGAGGGCGCCGTGGTCGACGGCGTACTGGTAGAGCGCCAGCTGCACGTGGGTGCGCACCGAGGTGTCGCTGGGCTTGCCGCGGCCGGTCTTGAGGTCGACCACGACGACGCGTCCCTCGGCGTCGAGCTCGATGCGGTCGGCGTACCCGGTCAGCTGGACCCGCTCGCCGTCCACCTCGACCACGGTGGAGAACCGCTCCTCGCGCCCGAGGAGCGTGCGCGGGTTGCTCTCGTGCCAGTCGACGAAGCGCTCCAGCGCGGCGCGGACCCGGTCGTGCTCGCGCTGCTTGGACCAGGGGGTGCGGAAGTCGAGACGGTCCCAGACCTCGTCGACGTGGGCCATGAGGGCGTCGGGGTCGGGCGGTGCGTCGCCCGCGGCGACCCGCTCGGCGAGCGCGTGCACCAGCTCGCCCAGGTTGGCCGACTGGTGCGCACGCCCGGCGCCGCCGGCCTCCCGGGTGAGGAACCACTGGGTCGGGCAGACGGCGAGCGCGTCGAGCATGCTGGCCGAGATCGGCACCGGCCGGTCGGCCTCGCGCACCGGCTCCGCGGAGCGGCTCACGGCACGGGTCCCCCACCAGGTCGCCGGGTCCGCGGCGGGCACCAGGGCCCGGCGTCCGGACCGCTCCCCGGCGAGCCGGGCCAGGCGGCGCGCCGCAGCGTCGCGGAGCCCGGGGTCGGACCCCGGGTCGGTGACGGTACGACGCAGCTCCGCGACGAGGCCGTCGAGCGAGAGCGGCCGCGGGGGCCGGCCGACGACGTGCTCGACCGTGCTGCCGAGCTCCTCCAGGAACCGGGAGGGCTGCTCGCCCTCGTCCTCGCTGGAGCGCACCGCGGTGACCACGAGCCGCTCGCGGGCACGCGTGCACGCGACGTAGAAGAGCCGGCGCTCCTCCATCAGCAGCTCCCGGGTGGAGACCGGCGGCAGCACCCCGTCGGCGCCGATGCGGTCGGCCTGCAGGAGGGTCGAGCGGCGGCGCAGGTCGGGCCAGCCCTCGGCCTGCACGTGCGCGACGACGGCGAGCCGCCACTCCAGGCCCTTGCTGCGGTGGGCGGTGAGCAGGCGCACGGCCGCACCGCGCGCGCCGCTCTCGGCCAGGGTGTCGGCGGGGATCTCCTGCTGCACCAGCTCCTCGAGGAAGGGCTGCACGCCGAGGTGCTCGCGCCGCTCCCCCGCTCGGGCGGCGACGTCGAAGAGCGCGCAGACGGAGTCGAGGTCGCGGTGGGCACGGCGGGCCGCGCCGCCACCGGTCTCGACGGCGCGACGCAGCCGCTGGGGCCAGCTCGTTCCCGACCACAGCTCCCAGAGCAGCTCCTCGGCGCCCGCCCCGGCCTCCAGCCCGGCCCGCACCCGGGCGAGGAGCTGGGCCAGGGCCCGGGCCCGCTCCACGTCGGGGCCGGCCAGGCCGTCGAGGAAGCCGCCGTCGAGGACGGCGAGGCGCACCAGCGCCCGCGAGCTGCGCGGCGTCCCGCCGGAGGCCTGGGCGAGGTCCTTCTCCCGGTGCCGCAGCACCCGCGCCAGGCGCCGCACGTCGCCCGCGTCGAGCCCGCCGAGGGGTCCGGTGAGCAGCGCCTCCGCCCGGGCGGCGTCGACGTGCTCGACGTCCTCGGGGTCGTCGTTGTCGGCGTTGACCACCGCGCGCAGTGCGTCCAGCAACGGCAGCACCGCGGGGTCGCGCACCAGCGGGACCTCGTCGCGGGCCACCTCGACCGGCACCCCGGCCGCGCCGAGGGCTCGGCGCAGCGGCCCGATGCTCGCCCGACCCGAGCGCACCAGGACGGCCATCTCGTCCCAGTCGATGCCGTCCTCCAGGTGGGCGCGGCGCAGCAGGTCGGCGAGGTGCTCGGACTCGGCCCGCTCAGTGTCGAAGGTGCGCACCTGCACCTGGCCCCGCCCGTGGGGACCCGGCGCCGCCTCGGGCGCGAGGAACAGCGCGCGCGCCTCCTCCGGGAGGGTGCCCGGCAGGCCGATCCGCCCGGCGACCCGCTGGGCCGGGGCGAGGATGCCCGGACCGAAGCGGCGGATGGTGCGCAGCGCGACCACGTCGGCGGGCCGCCCGTCGGCCTGCGGGAACTGTGTCGGGAACTCCAGGATGCCGCGCACCTCGGCGCCCCGGAAGCCGTAGATGGACTGGTGCGGGTCGCCCACCGCGACCAGGTCGCGCCCGTCGCCGGCCAGCGCCCGCAGCAGCGCCACCTGACCGGGGTCGGTGTCCTGGTACTCGTCGACGAACACGTGCCGGAACTGCTCGCGCAGCTCGGCGCGGTGGACCTCCGCCTCGATCACCGCGCGGCGGATCAGGTCGGCGTAGTCGGTGGCCCCGAGGGAGTCGAGGGAGTCGAGGTACTGCTCCAGGAAGAGCCCGGCCGCGACGTACTCCTCGATGCCCTCGGCCTCGCCCAGCCGGCGCAGCTCGTCGCCGTCCAGCCCCTTCTCCCGGGCCCGGCCGAGGACCGCGTGCACCTCGCGGGCGAACCCGCGGGTGGCGGTGGCCTGCCGGAACCGGTCGGGCCACCGGACGGACTCGGGGTGGTCGGCGAGCAGCTCGCGCAGCACCACGTCCTGCTCGGGCGCGGAGAGCAGGCGCAGCGGGGCCTCGTAGAGCTCGGCGGGGGCGTAGCGGCGGACCAGGGCGTAGGCGAAGGAGTGGAAGGTCGAGCTGAGCTGGTGGCCGGTCGTGCGGCCCAGCCGGGCGCTGACCCGGTCGCGCAGCTGGTCGGCGGCCTTGCGGGAGAAGGTCAGCGCGAGCACCTCGTCGGGCCGGGCGCCGCGCCGCTCGATCCGGTCGACGACGGCCTCGACGAGGGTCGTGGTCTTGCCGGTGCCGGGGCCGGCCAGCACGAGCAGGGGCCCGCCGGGGTGGTCGACGACCCGACGCTGCTGCTCGTCGAGCGCGGGGGCAGGCCCCGGCGGCGGTCCCGCCCGGAGGACGTACCGCGCCTGCGTGCTGCTCCCCTTCTCCACGGGCGCCACTCAACCACCAGGGCCCGACACAAACCCGTGCGGGCGGGCAGGCACGCTCAGATCAGCTCGAAGTCCGCGAAGTCGAAGCCCGGGGAGACCAGGCAGCTCACCAGCGCGTCGGCCTCCGAGGGCACGGTGCGCTGCCAGACCCCGGCCGGCACGAGGGCCTGGGGCGCGGCGGGCCCCACCTCCACCCGTCGTACGTCGCCCGGCCGGTCGCCCTCGCCCCCGAGCTCCAGCGCGACCGTCCCGGTGTGGGCCAGCCACAGCTCGTCGGAGCGGACCCGGTGCCAGGCCGAGGAGTCCCCGGCGGGCAGCAGGAAGTAGATCAGCGTCGCGGTCGGCCGCACCCGCCCGTCGGGGAGCGTGACGGTGGTGGGCGCGGCCCAGGTCTGGCGGTACCAGCCGCCCTCGGGGTGCGGCTGGAGGTCGTGGCGCTCGGCGAGCGGCGGTCGGTCCATGGGACCAGTCTGCCGGCACCTCCTCCACAGGCAGGGGGCCGACCTGGGGACGAACCGCCCCTTTCTGTGGAGGGATCACGGCGTGTCTGTGGACGACACGCCGACGATCGGTGGAGGACGAAAAACCCCCGGGAAACCGCGGGAAAACCCCTTGCCAACGCCGAACGGAGGGGCGTAGAACTTCTCCCACGCACTCCTCCGGGAGAGCGGGATCCGCCGGAAGGCGAGGATCCGCACGGCCACGACGGAGCCCTTCGGGGCGAGGTCGGGGCGGCCCCTCATGGGGACGCCGGCCGCGCGAGCCGGGTGACGAGGCTCGCGGGATCCGAGCAGCAGGCGGGTGGACCGGGAGCGTCACCAGTACCGGTCACCCCGAAGGGCCCTTGTGACTCATACTCACGAGGGCCCTTCACCCTTTTCGGTACCCGCACTGAGTACCCGCACTCACCGGCGCCTGAGCCCGCGCACGATCCCGCTGACCGGCCGTGGCTGACGGAATGGTCCTATGCGCTACGCCGACCCGCTGCTCTGCCCCGACTGCCGCTCCGCGCTCCCGACGGGAGCCCCGGTCTGCCCGGCCTGCGACCTCCTCGTGCGTCACCCGCTGGCCGTGGACCTGTTCCGCACGCTGCGACACGCCGACGAGCTGGTCGGCACCCTGCGGCGGGCCAGCGACGCCTTCCACGACCGGCACGCCGCCGCGACGACCGCCACGACGACCGCTGCCGGCGTGACCGACCCGGTCGCCGCGACGGTCGGCGGCCCGCTCGTCCCGCCCTCGACGGAGCCGGTGCGCAAGCAGGCCCCGGCGCCGTCGTACCCGGTGCGGCCGTCGGCCCCGGCGACGCCGTCCGTGCGCACCGGCGTGACGTCCTCCTCGGTGCCCAAGATCCTGCTCGGCCTCGGCGCCTTCTGCCTGTTGGTCGCGGCGGTCATCTTCCTCGCCGTGTCGTGGTCGGCGCTCGGCGTCGGCGGGCGGACGGCGGTCCTCGGCGCCCTGACCGCGGGCGCCGGCGCCGCCGCCCTGCTGCTGCACCGCACCGGCCTGCGCATCGCGGGCGAGTCGCTGATCGTGGTGGCGCTCGGGATGCTCGCCCTCGACGTGGTGGGCGCGGGCGCGGCGGGCTGGTTCGGCGACGGACCGGACGCCGCGGTCACCCTCGCGACCGGCCTCACGGTCGGCGTCGCCGCCGTGCTCACCGCCCTGGTCCGCGTCGGCGGGCAGCCGCGCCTGGTGGCGCCGCAGGTGGTCGCGGGGCTCGCCCTGCTGGTGGCCTACGCCGGCGCCACCGACCTCAGCGGCGGCCACCCGCTGCCCGTCGCCCACCTCTTCACCCTCGCGGCGGTGGCCCTGGTCGTCCTCGGCCGCTCCACCGGGTTGGTCCCGCTCCCCTGGTCCGCCGCCCTCGCCGGCAGCGTCGCCTGGCTCGTCGGCGCGGGCCGCGCGGCGAGCGACGCGCTGCTCTCCCCCGACCTGCACCAGCTGTGGTCCGAGGGCTCCGGCTGGTCGCTGCTGCTCAGCGCCGCCGTGCTGCTCGCCCCGGGCGCGATCCTGCGCCGCCGGGTGCTCGCCCTGGCCGGGGCCGGCTGCGCCGCGATGGTCCTCACCGTCGTCCTCACCCTGCCCTGCGTCGACACCGACACCACCACCGTGAACCTGGTGGCGCTCCTCGTCACCGGCGCCTGGGTCGCGGCACTGGCGGCCCTCCCCCGAGCCGTGCGGATCGTGGCGATCGCCCCGTCCGCGCTCGGCAGCCTGATCCTCCTCGGCCTCTCCCTCGTCACCGCGACCGTCGCGCTGACCCGGTGGGGCACCGACAACCGCGCCTTCGCCGCGGACCTGACGACCCGCCTCAGCGGTCCCGAGCCGGTCACCGAGCCGCTGCTGCTGGTGCCCTCGCTGCTCGTCGCGGTCGCGCTCCTCGCCCTGCTCGCGACCGACCGCACCCGTGCCGCCCTCCGGCCCTGGGCCGCCGTCGCCGGGATCACGGCCGGCCTCGGTGCGGCCGCCACCCTCGCGTCGTACGACGTGCCGCTGGCCGCGCCCGTGACGGTCGTCGTGCTCACCGCGCTCGGCTGTGCCGCGGCCCGCACGACGGTCCTCGCCGTGGTGGCGGTGCTCCTCGCCACCGGCGCCGCCTTCGCCGCGCTGCCGAGCGCCGCCCTGACCACGCTGGTCGCCGCCGCCGGGACCGTGCTCGCCCTCGGGTTGGCCCTGGTCGGCCGCACTCCCGGCAGCCGGGTCGCCGGGCGCATCGCCGCCGCGCCGCTGCTGGGCACCGCGGTCGCCGCACTGGTGCACGTGCTGGGCGGTGACGCGCCGTGGGTCGCCGTGCCGGTCCTGCTCGCCGTGGGCGCGCTCGCCCTCGCGCTGCCCGAGGAGGAGGTCGAGGTGCCGGCCGTGCTGACCGCCGTGCTCGCGCTCGTCCCCTCGCTGGTCGCGTCGCCCGAGCCCGGTGCCTTGGCGGCGGTGTGGCTGACCGTCTCCGGCTGCCTGGTCACCGCGACGGCGTTCCTGCACACCTCACGCAGCCGGCTCCGCTGGGTCGGCGCCGGCCTGCTCCTGCTGGCGACCTGGGTGCGCCTGGCCGACCTCCACGTCCAGCAGCCCGAGCCCTACACCCTTCCCCTCGCCGCCGCCCTGCTGGCCCTCGGCGGCTGGCGGATGCGCCGCTCCGCGGACGTCGGCACCACGGAGGCGCTGCTGCCGGGCCTGCTCCTGGGAACCGTCCCGTCGCTGCTGTGGGTCCTCGACGACCCGGTGTCGCTGCGCGCCCTGCTCCTCGGCGCGGCCTGCCTGGTGCTCACCCTCGCGGGCGCCGCGGCCCGCTGGAGCGCGCCGCTGCTCGTCGGCGCCGGCGTCGGCGGGGTCGTGGTCCTGCGGGAGCTCGGCCCCTACGCGGGCGACGCCCCGCAGTGGGTCTGGATCGGCCTGGCGGGTGCACTCCTGACGGTCGTCGGGATCACCTGGGAGCGCCGCCTGCTGGAGGTACGACGCGCCGTCGGCCTCCTCGGCCGGCTCCGCTGAGCGGACCACACGGCCGGGGCGAGGGCCGACCTGCTAGACATCAGGACATGGCTACCACTGCACTCGGGGAGAACCCCGTCAACACCGTCGGCGACCTGCCCGCCGTCGGCACCCCCGCCCCGGCCTTCGAGCTGGTCGGCTCCGACTTCGCCACCGTCACGCTGCCGCAGGGCTCGCGGGCCGTGCTGAACATCTTCCCCAGCGTCGACACCGGCGTCTGCGCCGCCAGCGTCCGCAAGTTCAACGAGCTCGCCGGCGGCCTGGAGAACACCACCGTCATCAACGTCTCGCAGGACCTGCCGTTCGCCCAGGCCCGCTTCTGCGGCGCCGAGGGCATCGAGAACGTCACCACCGCGTCGGGCTTCCGCGCCACGTTCGGCGACGACTACGGCGTCACGCTGGTCGACGGCAAGTTCGAGGGTCTGCTGGCCCGCGCGGTCGTCGTCGTCGACACCGACGGCTCGGTCCTCTACACCCAGCTCGTCCCGCAGATCGGCTCCGAGCCGGACTACGACGCGGCCATCGCCGCGCTGGGCTGAGCCTTCAGTCCCCCGTCGCGGGGTCCCAGAACGCCCGCGGCATGTCGAGGCCCCCGCTCGCCCGGAGCGGGGTGTCCTCGGACAGGTAGTTCTCGCGCGCCCGGTCGTCGTGGCTGGGCGGGAGCGTGCCGTCGGCACGCACGACCCGCCACCACGGCACCGGGGCGCCGTACCGGGCCATCACCGAGCCGACCTGCCGCGGGCCGCCTCCGACCACCGCCGCGACGGCGCCGTAGGTCGTGACCCGCCCGGGCGGGACCCGTTCGACCAGGTCGAGCACCGACTCGACGTACCCCTCGTCCACGGGGCCATTCAACACGGGGCCGGGGACGCCGAGAGCCCCGTCCGCGGGGACGGGGCTCTCAGGTGCTCCCTCGGTGTCACCAACGCCTGTGGAGATGTCTGGACCAACGACTCGCGGACGGCACGGTTACGCGCGGTGCTGGTGGGACGAGCCCGCCGGGTGGCCGCCGGACGCAGCAGGCCCCGCGATCCTGTCGGGTCGCGGGGCCTGGGTGCGGGCGTGCTGCGTCAGTACGACGGCTGGCTCGGGTCGATCTGGTTGACCCAGGCCACCACGCCGCCACCGACGTGCACGGCGTCGTCGTACCCGGCGCCCTTGACGATTGCCAGGACCTCCGCGGAGCGCACGCCGCTCTTGCAGTGCAGGACGACCTGCTTGCCGGAGTCGACCGGCGGGAGCAGGCCGAGCGCGTTGCCGTTGAGGAACTCGCCCTTCGGGATGAGGACCGCGCCCGGGATGTGGTTGATCTCCGCCTCGGCGGGCTCGCGCACGTCGACCAGCACGAAGTCACGGCTGCCCTCCTCACGCTCCTTGAGCAGCGAGGCGAGCTGGGTGACCGAGATCGTCGCGTCGACCGCGGCGTCGGCGGCCTCCTCGGAGATCGCACCGCAGAACGCGTCGTAGTCGATGAGGCCGGTGACGGTGGGGTTCTCACCGCACAGCGCGCAGTTCGGGTCCTTGCGGACCTTCAGCTTGCGCCACTCCAGCTCCAGGGCGTCGTAGATGACCAGCTTGCCGATCGCGGGCTCGCCGGCCCCGATGAGCAGCTTGATGGCCTCGTTGACCTGGATCGAGCCGATCGAGGCGCACAGCACGCCCAGCACGCCGCCCTCGGCGCACGAGGGGACCATGCCCGGCGGCGGCGGCTCGGGGTAGAGGCAGCGGTAGCACGGCGCGTCGTCGGCCATCGTGGGCGCGAAGACCGACGCCTGGCCGTCGAAGCGGTAGATCGAGCCCCAGACGTACGGGATCCCGAGGAAGTAGGCCGCGTCGTTGACCATGTAGCGCGTCGCGAAGTTGTCGGTGCCGTCGACGATCAGGTCGTAGCCCTTGAAGATCTCGAGCACGTTGTCGTTGTCGAGGCGCTCGTTGTGGAGGATCACCTCCACCAGCGGGTTGATCTCGTGGATCGACTCCTTGGCCGAGATCGCCTTCGGCTTGCCCACGTCGGACTGGCCGTGGATGACCTGGCGCTGCAGGTTCGACTCGTCGACCTCGTCGAACTCGGCGATGCCGAGGGTGCCGACGCCGGCCGCGGCGAGGTACAGCAGGGCCGGGCTGCCGAGGCCGCCGGCGCCGATGACCAGGACCTTGGCGTTCTTGAGCCGCTTCTGGCCGTCCATCGCGACGTCCGGGATGATCAGGTGCCGGCTGTAGCGGCGTACCTCGTCGATGGTCAGCTCGTCGGCCGGCTCCACCAGCGCGGGAAAGCTCACGGGGTGACTCCTCAGTCGTTCGGTGCGGCGTAGGGGTGTCTCGGCGCAACGCCGGGGCGGTGCGGGGTGTTCCCCCACCCGTCCATGGTCCCCGGCCCGGCCAAGCCCGCCGCGCCACGTCCCACCGTCTGGACGGGGCTGCGCGCGGGGAGCGCCGCTACCAGCGAGTAGGCTCAGGCCGTGGTGATGGAGCAGTTCGACCTTGACGAGAACCGACCGCGCGGCGTACGGCTGCCACGGCGGGAGCGCCGTGCCCAGCTGCTGGCCGCGGCGCTCGAGGTCTTCGTCGCCCAGGGCTACCACGCCGCCGCGATGGACGACATCGCCGAGCGCGCCGGCGTCTCCAAGCCGGTGCTCTACCAGCACTTCCCCGGCAAGCTCGAGCTCTACCTCGCCATCCTCGACGCGGCGTGCGACGCGATCATCGCCAACTGCCGCAAGGCGCTGGGGTCGACGCAGGACAACAAGCAGCGCGTGGCCGCGGCGATCGACGCCTTCTACGCCTACGTCGGCCACGACACCGGCGCCTTCCGGCTGGTCTTCGAGTCCGACCTCACCAACGAGCCGGCCGTGCGCGGGCACGTCGAGCGGGTCACGACCGAGTGCGCCGACATGATCGCGACGGTGATCCAGGACGACACCGCCCTGCCGCCCGCGGCCTCGCGCCTGCTCGCGGTCTCGCTGGTGGGAATGGCCCAGGTCAGCGCCCGGTTCTGGATGACCGACACCGACGGCGGCCTCACGGGCCTGACCCGCGACCAGGCCACCACGCTGGTGTCCGGACTGGCCTGGCGCGGCATCGGTGGCTACCCGCTCACCGACGAGCACGAGGCCTGAGCCGTCGTACGACCGCCCGCTGACTAGGCTGGCGACGTGAACGGCCCGCAGGCGCGGGCCGTCCCCCGGACCGAGGAGAGAACCATGACCGTCGAGGTCAAGATCGGTGTGCAGAACACCGCCCGCGAGCTGATCATCGAGACCGACGAGACCAACGACGGCATCACCACGCTCGTCAAGGAGGCGCTGGCCAACGACGGCGTGCTCACGCTGACCGACACCAAGGGCAAGGTCACCGTCGTCCCCGTCGCCAAGCTCGCCTACGTCGAGATCGGCCGCAGCACCAGCGGCCAGGTAGGCTTCCGGTCCTGACGCGACGCGCCCGGCGCAGCGCCTGACGGGTCGCCGGACCCTGGAGGTGCGCGCATGCTGCAGTTCCGCTTCGCCGCGCTGAGCGAGACCGGCCCGGTGCGTGAGCACAACGAGGACGCCGGCTTCGCCGGTCCCTACCTGCTCTGCGTCGCCGACGGCGTCGGCGGGGCCGCCGCCGGGGAGATCGCCGCCGCGACCACGGCCTACGTCGTCAGCGCCCGGGCGCTCGCCCATCCCGGGTTCGCCCCCGACCGGCTGCTGCACGCCGCCGTGGCCGAGGCGCACGGCCAGCTCGTCGCGGGCGTCGCCTCCGAGCCCGCCCGCAGCGGGATGGCGACCACGCTGACGGCGGTGCTCACCGACGGCGTGCACACCGCGCTCGCCCAGGTCGGCGACTCGCGCGCCTACCTGCTGCGCGCGGGCACGCTGAGCCAGCTCTCCCACGACCAGACCCTCGTGCAGACCTGGGTGGACGCCGGGCAGCTCGCGCCCGAGGACGTCGCCGCGTCGCCGTACAAGAACGTGGTGCTGCAGGCCGTCGACGCCGAGCACGAGCCGGCGCCGGTCGTGGTCCCGCTCGACCTGCGCGCCGGCGACCGCCTCCTGCTCTGCAGCGACGGGATGAGCGACGTGCTCGCGCCGGCGGCGGTGGAGCACCTGCTGGGCGGGGACTCGCTGAGCACGGCGGCCGCTCGTCTGGTGCGCGCCGCGCTCGACGGCGGGACCCGCGACAACGTCACCGTGGTCGTCGCCGACGTGGTCGACGCGCCGGCCGTCGTGGGCACCGGCATGATGCTGGGCGCGGGGGTCGACCTCGGCAACGTGGTCGACCCGGTCGCCGTACGACCGCTGCGCTCGGCCTGAGCGGCCTACACTGGCAGGGTGAGCACGAAGCGGGTCCACGAGTACGCGCGCCTCTGGGTGCCGTTGTACGACGCCGCCACGCTCGCCGTGACCCGTCCGGTCTACCTGATCGAGGCCGCCGACGGCTTCGAGGGGATCGCCGCGGAGAAGAACACCACGCTGATGGGCCTCTTCAACGAGCTGGGCCGCGCGGGCTGGCGGATCGAGCAGACCGCGCTGCGGGTGGCGCACGCCTCCCCCGAGATCCAGCTGCTCATCGACGCCACCCTCGACGAGGCCGACCACGCCACCTCCCCCGACGAGCTCGCGCACGCGGTCGGCACGGGCGGGGACCCGGCCGGGGCGGTCACGGAGTTCGACGTCTACGCGATGCGGCGCCGGCTGCGCTGACCCGGCGGCTCAGCCGAACAGGTCGCCGTACTGCTCGACCCGGTCGAGCACCTGCGCCATCGAGAACTGCTCGAGGCCGAGCGGGTCCTCCGCGCCCGCCTCGACCTCGTCCCAGCCCAGCGGGGTGGCGACCTGGGGGCGCGGCGTCCCCCGCAGGGAGTACGGCGCGACTGTGGTCTTCGACCCGGCGTTCTGCGACCAGTCGAGGAACACCTTGCCGCGTCGGCGGGCCTTGGTCATCGTCGCCGTCACGAGCGTGCCGTGCGCGGCCTGCAGCTCCTCGGCGATCTCCTTGGCGAGCTCGCTGGTCTCCTCCGACGGCAGCGGCTCGGCCAGGGGTGCGTAGAGGTGCAGGCCCTTGCTGCCGCTGGTGACGGGCAGCGCGTCGAGCCCGCGCTCGGTGAGCGCGTCGCGGACCAGCAGCGCGACCTGGCAGCACTCGTGCAGGCCGGCCGGCTCCCCCGGGTCGAGGTCGATGACGACCCGGTCCGCGCCGACCGGCTCGCCGTCCTCGTCGACCGTCCACTGGTGCACGTGCAGCTCCAGCGCGGCGAGGTTGACCGCCCACACCAACGTCGCCAGCTGGTCGATGATCGGGAACCTGAGGGTGTCGCCGTGCCGGCTGGGACCGCGGCTGCCGGTCGTGGGCACCTCGGCGGTGCGCACCCAGGAGGGCGTGCCGGCAGGGGCGTTCTTCTCGAAGAAGCTGGTGTCGCCGACCCCGTGCGGCCAGCGGATCCGGGTGACGGGACGACCGGTGAGGTGCGGCAGCAGCACCGGCGCGATCCGGGCGTAGTAGTCGAGCACCTCCCCCTTGGTGGTGCCCGTCTGCGGGTAGAGCACCTTCTCCAGGTTCGTCAGCCGCAGGGTCCGCCCCTCGACGTCGACGTGCACCTCGGTCTGCGGGTGCTCGGGTCGCTTCGGCATCAGAGGTCCTCCGGGGTCAGGTCCGCGCGCACCCCTTGGTACGACGGCTGCCGCAGCCGGGCGTAGCCCACACCGTGGGTGTCGACGTCGACCACGACGACCGGCTCGACCCACGTCGTGCCCTGCGCGTCGACGCGCGGCACCTCGTCGGCGAAGGGGTTGGCGGCACCGGACAGCGGCGCGAGCAGCTCGGTGAGCATCCGCGACTGCCTGGCGCCGATCCCGCTGCCGACCCGGCCGCGGTACATCAGCCCCTCGGGAGTCGGCTCCCCCACGAGCAGCGCCGCCAGCCGGTCGGTGGTGCCGGTCTGCGGCCGCCAGCCGCCGACGACGAAGGAGCCTCGGTGGCGGTGGGCGAACTTCTGCCAGTGCGGGCTGCGCTGGCCCGGGCGGTAGGGCGCGTCGAGACGCTTGCTGACGATGCCCTCCAGGCCCTGCGTGCGGGTCGCGTCGAGGAGCATCGGGCCGTCGTCGTACGACGGCGGGACCTGCCAGCCCGAGCCGCCCAGGTCGAGGTCGGCCAGCCGGCGGCGGCGCTCGGCGAGCGGGAGCGCACAGAGGTCCTCGCCGTCCAGGCGGAGCAGGTCGAACACCATGTACGTCGCGGGCACCTGCTCCGCCAGGCGGGCCACCGTCGTCGCCTTGCGCACGTGCATGCGGTCGGCGAGGACCCGGAAGTCCGGGACGCCGCGCTCGTTGAGGGCGATGATCTCGCCGTCGACGACGGTCTCGCCCCGCACCTTCGGTGGCACGGTCAGCTCGGGCCACGCGGGGGTGATCCGGTTGCCGTTGCGGCTGGTGAGGGTCACCTCCGGGTCGATGCTCGCCAGGGCGCGGACACCGTCCCACTTCACCTCGTGCCGCCACTCCTCCCCGGGCGGCACGTGGCTGCCCGGGGTGGCGAGCATCGGGAGGAGCATGGTGCCCATCATGCCGAGAACAGCGCGTCGACGACGTGCTCGGCGATCGCGAGGCTCGACGTGGCGGCCGGCGACGGCGCGTTGCGCACGCTGGTGACGCCGTCGGCGTGCTCGATCCGGAAGTCGTCGACCAGGGTGCCGTCGCGCTCGACGGCCTGCGCCCGGATCCCGAAACCGGCTCGCACGACGTCCTCTGGTCCGATGTCGGGCACGTAGCGCTGCGCGGCCCGCAGGTAGGCGCGCACCGACAGCGAGCCGCGGACCTCCTCGACGCCGGTGCGCCAGTGCCGCGCCGCCATCCGCCAGAAGCCCGGCCAGGCCAGCGTGCTCGCGAGGTCCGCGGCGCTCACCGACCGTCGGCGGTAGGCGTCGCGGTGCGGCGCCAGGACGGCGTTCGGCCCCACCTCGAGACCACCGCCGACCCGCCGGGTGAAGTGCACGCCGAGGAACGGGTAGCGCGGGTCCGGCACCGGGTAGACCATGCCGCGCACGAGCTCCTGCTTCTCCGCCCGGACCGCGAGGTACTCCCCGCGGAAGGGCACGATCCGCGGGTCCGTCCCGCCTCCGGCGAGCCGGCCGAGCCGGTCGGACTGGAGTCCGCCGCACAGCACCAGTCGGTCCACGTCGTACGACGTGACGGGGGTGCGCACCCGGACCCGGCCCCCGACCCGCTCGATCCCGGTGACCTCCGTCGAGGTGCGCACCTCGCCCCCGGCGACGCCCACCTCCGCAGCGAGGCTGCGGGTGATCGCGGCGTAGTCGGTGATCGCGGTGTGCGGCGAGTGCAGCGCCGCCAGCCCGGCGGCGTGCGGCTCCACGTCGGCGAGCCCGACGGGGTCGAGGCGGCGCAGGCCGGGCACGCCGTTCTCCCGGGCGGTGCGCTCCAGGGCGTCGAAACGGGCCGTCTCGGCGGGGTCGACGGCGACGACGACCTTGCCGCACTCGTCGTACGGGAGGCGGTGCTCGGCGCAATAGTCGCGCAGGAGCAGGCGACCACGGGTGCACAGCCGCGCCTTCAGGCTGCCGGGGCGGTAGTAGATCCCGGCGTGCACGACCCCGGAGTTGTGACCGGTCTGGTGCGTGCCGAGGCGGGCCTCCTTCTCCAGCACGAGCACCGGCGCTCCCGGGCGTCGACGGGTGATCTCGCGCGCCACGGCGAGGCCCACGATGCCGCCGCCGACGATGCCGAAGCTCTGGTCCACCGGCCCATGCTCGCAGGCGGCTGGCAGGCGCCTCCAGGGGTACCCTCGGCACATGCGTGCGATCTGGAAGGGTGCCGTCTCCTTCGGCCTCGTCAGCGTCCCGGTGAAGCTCTACAGCGCCACGGAGAGCCATGACGTGTCCTTCCGGCAGGTGCACGCCAAGGACGGCGGCCGGATCAAGTACCAGCGGGTCTGCTCGATCGACGGCGAGGAGGTGCCCTACTCCGACATCGCCAAGGGCTTCGAGACCGAGGACGGCGAGATGGTCATCCTCACCGACGAGGACATGGCCAACCTGCCGACCACCTCCTCGCGCGAGATCGCGGTGGAGAAGTTCGTGCCCGCCGACCAGATCGACCCGCTGCTGTTCGAGAAGTCCTACTACCTCGAGCCCGAGGGCACCGGCGCGAAGCCCTACGCCCTGCTGCGCCAGGCGCTGCTGGACTCGAAGCGGATGGCCGTGGTGACCGTGGCGCTGCGCCAGCGCACCACCACCGCGGTGCTGCGGGTGCGGGAGACCGAGGCCGGCGACGTGATCGTGCTGCAGACGATGATGTGGCCCGACGAGATCCGCCAGCCCGACTTCAAGGTCGAGGCCGGCGAGGTCAAGGACGCCGAGGTCAAGATGGCGCAGATGCTCATCGAGACGCTGTCCGGCGACTTCGAGCCGGAGGAGTTCGAGGACGACTACGCCGACGCGGTCAACGCCGTGGTGAAGGCGAAGATCGAGGGAGGCGAGGTCCAGCGCACCGAGACCTCCGCCAAGACCGGCGGCGAGGTCGTCGACCTGCTCGCCGCGCTGCAGCGCTCGGTCGAGGCCGCCAAGACCAGCCGTGGCGAGGAGGCCCCGGCCAAGAAGACGGCGACCAAGAAGGCGCCCGCGAAGAAGGCCGCCACCAAGAAGGCCTCCGCCACCAAGAAGACGGCCGCGAAGAAGACCGCCGCCAAGAAGACGACCACCAAGAAGACCGCCGCCAAGAAGGCCAGCTGAGCCCGGACTAGTCGGTCGCGTCCTCGGCGCGCCCGATCAGGTCCTTCACCACGTCGATCGAGCGGATCCGCCCGCTCAGCACCGGCGAGCTGAGGTCCGACAGGAGCGCGGTCGGGATGCCGATCAGCTCGGCGTCGTTGTTGATCGCCATCCCGCCCGAGTTGCCGGGCGCGATCCGGGCGTCGGTGTCGAGCTCCGAGCGCGGACCCAGGTCGGGGTCGTTGATGATCGTCGAGATCACGCCCGTGGTGACCGTGATCGAGTCCTCCGAGCGGGCCAGCGCCGGGAACCCCAGCACCGTCACGTCGTCGCCCGCGCGCAGGTCGCCGGAGTCACCGACCGGCACCGAGGGCAGCTCGACGTCGCCGTCGAGGTCGCTGCCGTCGGCACGGGCGTAGATCTGGATCACCGCGACGTCCAGGTTGCCGTCGGCCTCGACGACGCGGGCGCGGTACTCCGCCGGCGAGTTGGTGTCGGTCGTGCCGTCGGTGAGGTGGATCAGCAGGTACTCCGGGTTCTCGATGTCGAGACCCGGGTAGAGCTCGTCGAGGCCCGGCGAGGCGGGCGCGGCGACGTGGGCGTTGGTCAGGATCAGGCCGTCCTCGCGGATGATCGAGCCCGAGCCGCCGTAGCTGATCGGACCCTCGCTCTCCGAGACGCTGTCGGCGGTGATCTTCACCGTCGCCGCCTTCGCCGACTCCAGCTCGGCGTCGGAGAGGGTGTCCAGCGAGGAGTCGCCCGTCGGCGTCTCCGAGCCCCCATCGCCGGCGCGCCGGTCGCCGTCGTCGTCGCGGCCGATCAGCCAGGCGGCGCCGAGCACGCCGACGACGAGCAGCAGACCCGCCGCGACCGCGCCGACCACGACGAGCCGCTTGCGCAGCCGGCGACGCGCGATCCGGCGCTCCTCCTCCGCCGCGGACAGGATCGGCACCAGGGTCAGCTCCGGACCCGCGACCGGGTGCCCCAGGCGCAGCGAGATCCGCTCGTCGAAGTGCTGCGTGCCGACCTTGCGGCCGTCCAGGTAGGTGCCCTCGTTGGAGAGGTTCGTCCAGGTCCAGCCGCCCGGGTGGGCATCCACCCGGCCGTGGACGCGCGAGCAGGCGGGATCGGCGATGACCACCGTGCAGTCGGTACGACGCCCCACGGTGATCTGCGCCGGGTGACGGAACCGGTGCTCCCGGCCCTCCGCGACCAGCAGCAGGTCCGGCCCGGTCCGCACCGGCGGCGGCCCGGCGAAGCCCGGCGGCCCGGCGTGCGGGGTCGCCGCGAGGATCTGGGTGGCGTCGTTGCCGGCGACCGGCTGCGGCAGGCCGGGCGCGCCCGCGGGTCGGGCGCCGGGCGCCGGGGGCGGGAGCTGCGCGGGCGGGACGGGCGCCGGCGGGGCGACACGTCCGGGCGTCCCCGGCGGGGCGAACGGCGAGGTCGCCGGCGGGGCGGCCGGCGGGGCCTGCGCGGCGGGGACCGGCGCCGGGGCGGGCGCGGGTGGAGCGGGCGCGGGTGGAACGGGGGCGCTGGGGGTGCGGGTGGCGTCGTACTGCTCCGCGGGGACGATGACCAGCTCCGCGCCGGCCGCGGGCGGACCGCAGCGCACCGAGATCCGCTGCTCGATGCCGTACTCCGTGATCCGCTCGCCGTCGACGAAGGTGCCGAACTGGCTGCCCGCGTCGACCAGCACCCACCCGCCGCCCACCAGGCGGATCTCCGCGTGCTGGCGCGACACCGAGCCGGCCGTGAGCACGACGTCGGCCTCGATCGCGCGACCGATCCGGTACGACGACTTGCCGTCGAGACGGAGCACGCGCCCGTCGACCTCGACCACCAGGGACATGGGCGTCATCCTTGCGGACCGGGTGCGGGGGCGGACGCCGGGCGTCGCACCTGCACGGTGGAATTGCGGATCTGGATCTTCGCACCCTCGACCAGCTCGATGGTGCGGTCGGGCTCCAGCAGGAAGCTCTGGCCGCCGGGGTAGGCGACCGGCCACGAGAAGTCCGAGGCGTTGTGCAGGCCCCACCGGTCCGGGGCGTCGGGGTGCTGGCGCACCCGGGCGAGGACGGTCGGCTGGTCGACGCCCGAGGTCAGGTGGTCCGAGCGGATCGTGCTCTGCGGACCGACGGCGACGGTGCGCCGCCCCAGGTCGAGCAGGTACGGCGGACGGAACTCCGTGCGGTCCTGCCAGCAGGTCACCGTGGGCAGCGCGGGGTCCCAGAAGTTCGTCGTACCGCAGGTCGGGCAGGCGAGCATGCCGTCGCGCAGCCGGTCCAGGGCCTTGATCCACTGCCCCTCGGTGACCCGCGCGCCCGGCTGGTCGAGGCCGTCGACGAAGGCCTGGACGAAGAGGTCCCGCACGAACTGGGGGTAGATCCCCCAGTACTGCTGGACGATCTGCGCCGGGCGGTTCTCCGTGCGGGTGGGGTGCATGCAGAACAGCGCGTCGGTGCCGAAGTGGGTCATCAGCCACTGCGCGTCGCGCATCCCCGAGTCCGTGCGGGCGCCCTCGAGCGGGTGGCCGAGGAAGAGGGCGTAGAACAGCAGCACGGCCAGCGAATGGCGGTCGGTGTCGGTGTTGGGCAGCGTGCGGTACGTCGTGTCGCGCACCACCTCGGGCGCCATGAAGTACGGCGTGCCGAGCACCCGACCCGTGCCGTTGTCGATGCCGACGTTGTCGTTGTCGCAGATCAGCACGTCGCCGTTGCCGGGGTCGAAGAAGACGTTGCCGAAGGAGATGTCGCGGTAGCACAGCCCGCGCGCGTGCAGGCGCAGGAAGCTGTAGCTGAGCTGGCGGCACAGCTCGATGATCGAGGCGAAGGAGACGTCGAGCGGCTTGCCGTCGCGGTCGGCGTTGAGCAGCAGGAAGCTCAGCTCGAGGAAGCGCTGGTGGCGCAGGTGCATGACGTAGCCGAAGCTCGGCTCGGTGGCGACCCGCGCCATGCTGAGCGGCCACAGGAACCGGCCGTGCGGGGAGCCGATCTCGACGAGCTGCTGCATCTCGTCGTACTGCTGGGCGGTGGCGCTCTCCGGCTTGTACCACTTCAGCGCGAGCGGCTCGCCGGAGTCGCGGCGCACCTCGAAGACGTAGCCCTGCCCGCCCTGACCGAGCAGCGAGGTCACCCGGGCGCGGCCCAACGGGCCGAGGTCCACCTCGACGCCCTCTGCCAGCACCATGGGTGGACCGACCTCCGTAGTGAATCTGCTGGTGAATCCGCTGCTCCGGACTGCGTGACAATGTATAGCCTCGACACTTCACGGGAAGTTGAAACCCGTGTGACCCCGACCCAGCGGAAGGAGCGAGGCGATGAGCGACCGGCTCGGTGGTGCGCTGGCGCGCAAGCCCCTGCACTTCATCTTCGTGCTCGACGTCTCCGGCTCGATGCTGCGTGGTGGCCGCATCCAGGCCCTCAACAACGCGATCACCGAGGTGCTGCCCCACCTCAAGGACGAGGCGCGGGCCAACCCGCACGCCGAGCTGCTGGTCCGGGTCCTGGCCTTCGCCAACGAGCCACAGTGGGTCATCGAGGAGCCGACCCCGGTCGACCAGGTGCACTGGAAGCGGCTGGAGGCCGTGCCGCGCGGGTTCACCGAGCTCGGGAGCGCGCTGCAGACGCTCGCGACCGCGCTCGACGGCCTCGACGAGTCGCACAGCGCCTTCCCGCCGGCGATCATCCTGGTCTCCGACGGCCGGCCCACCCAGAGCAGCGGGATCACCTTCGCCGAGGGCCTGCAGGCCTTGCTCAACAACCGCTGGGGCGCGACCGCGGTCCGGCTCGCGCTGGGGGTCGGGCGCGACGCCGACATGCACTCGATGCGCCGCTTCATCGGGGACGAGGACGTGCCGCTGCTGCGCGCCGACAACCCCGAACAGCTCGTCGAGTACATCGTCTGGGCCTCCAAGGCGGCCAGCAAGGTCGCCTCCCGCCCGGTCGTCGGCCCCGGCAACGGCGTGGGCGGGGCGACCGCCGCTCCCCCGGGCGCGGTCGGCGACCCGATCTGGAGCACCCTCGGATGACCCTGCGCTGGACGACGCTGTCCGGCACCGCGATCGGCTCCGTGCACGTGCGCGACCAGCTGCCGCTGCAGGACGCGGTGCACACCTGGAGCGATCCCGAGCAGGGGTACGCCGTGGTGGCGGTCGCCGACGGCCACGGGCACCACGCGCACTTCCGCAGCGACACGGGGGCCGCGATGGCCGTGGTCAGCGCGGTCGAGGAGCTGCGCCGCATCCTGCCCGCGGTGGCGGAGGCCGGCAGCGACCGAGACGCCGCCTGGGGGCTGCTGCGCGGCGCCGCCGCCGGCCTGGTCGACACCTGGACCGCCAAGGTCCGCCACCATGCCGAGGCGCAGCCCTTCACCGAGCACGAGCTGGAGGTGAGCGCGGCCGCCGACCCGCTGCGCCCCTACGGCACGACGGTCCTGGCCGCCGCGGCGGTGCCGGGGCTGATGCTCCTGCTGCAGATCGGCGACGGCGACACCGTGATCGTCACCTCCACGGGCGAGGCGGCCCGGCCGCTGCCGGAGGACGGCGACCTCGACGGGGTGCACACCAGCTCGCTGTGCCAGCCGCGGCCGCTCGACGCGCTGCGGATCGCCGTGCTCGACGTACGGGAACGGGACGTGGCGCTGGTCTTCCTGACCACCGACGGCTTCGGCAAGCCGCGGGTCGACGCGTCGGGCTGGTGGCGCGAGACCGGTGAGCAGCTGCTGGCCTTCTGCCGCAGCCACGGCCTGGCCTGGATCCACGAGCAGCTGCCCGCCTGGCTCGCCGAGCCCGCGAAGGTCGGCGGCGACGACACCACCCTGGCGCTGCTCGTGCGCTCCGACGTGACCGGGATCAGCCGGCCCGACCTCGCCGACACGGTGCCGGGGCCCGACTGAGGCTCACTCCTCGTCGGAGGGCCACCACTTCTCGAGCTTCTCCAGGTCACCCTGGAAGCTCCACGCGACGCCGTAGCAGTTGCAGCCGGCCTCGTTCCAGTCCCAGTAGAGCGTGGCCGTCTTGCCGCTGCTGTCGAGGTAGGCGTAGTAGACGCCCTCCGCGTCGCCGTCGCCGATCCGCCAGCTGCCGCCGTTGCCCTTCTTGCTGGCCTTGTCGAACTGGCTCTTGTAGTACTTCCGGTCGTCCGTCATCCCGGCGCGGTCCTGGTAGCGCCCGACGTTGACGACGATGCCCGACTCCCCCGACTCACACGAGCTCTCCTCGGTCTCGCCGGTGAAGAACGTGCGCTGCCGGGTGCAGCCCGACACCTCCATGTTGATGCCGATGAACTCCCGCAACACCGGGTCCGCCGGCGCCGTCGGCACCGCCACCCGCGGCGAGGTCGCCTCGTAGAGGGTGGTCAGGCTGTCGATCTCCGCGGTGCCCTGCCCGGTGAGCGTGGCCGACTGCTTCGCGCTCGCGCTGTCCCAGTAGACGAGGGCCGGGTCGGAGGTGCCGCCGCGCTCGGGGTCGTACTGGTACAGCGCGGAGACCCCGTTGTCCGCGGTCAGCGTGCCGGAGCGGTAGTCCAGCCGGGCCTTGCGGGCGGCCTCGAGCGCGCCCTCGTCGGTGTAGGTGACCAGCCGCAGCGTGCCCGCGTTGACCGTGCACTGGACGACCTCCGCCTGGCCGTCGGTCGGCGTGGCGGCCGCGCAGTCGTCGGCTCCCTTGCTGATCGAGGAGGCCAGCGCGTCGTACCGCTCGTCGAGGGCCTCGGCGCTCACGTCGACCGCGGCCGTGCCGGAGCTCTGCGGGTCCTTCGGGTCCGGATCGTCACCGTCCCCGGCCAGCACCACCGCGGTGACCCCGCCACCGACGACCACGACGCCGGCGACCGCGGCGGCCACCCAGAGCAGCGGGCTGCGGCGCGGGCGGGCCGGGGCCGCGGGGGCCGACCAGTACTGCGGAGGGCTGTACCCCGGCACCGGCGACACGACCGGCGGGGGCGGCGGGGCGGTGGTCCGCGGCGGGCTGCCCGGCTGGCTGCCCGGTGGCGGCAGGTGCGTGGGCGGGCGCTGCGAGCGGTAGCGGAGCACCACGGCCTCGGGGACCCGCCCGACGGCGTACCCGAGCACGGCGACCGCCCAGCTCGACGACAGCTGGTCGCCGCCGCGGTCGCGGGCGAGCCGGGCCCCCGCCTCCTCGACCGCGCGCCCGGCGTCGGCACCGCTGTCGATCATCGCGACCAGCGGACCCAGCACCTCGAAGCGGACCGCGTCGGTCAGCAGGTTGATGTCGCCGGTGCTCGCCTGGTCCTCCGCGAGGACGTCGTCGAGGACGCCGCGGAAGCCCATGCTGTCGGCCAGCATGGCCTCACCGTGGCGCGCGACGACGTCGCGGAGGGCATCGTGGAGCTCCATCGGGCATCCTCCGTGCTCAGGGTCGGGGCAGGCCCCAGCATCGCACGGCTCAGGCGAGCAGCCCGCGCACCACCCGCAGTCCGACCGAGACCTTGGCGATGTCGGTCGGCTCGTCGGTGCACACCGCGGTGAGCGCCTTGACGGCCTTCTCCACCCCGCCGACGCTGTCCTCCCACGCGGCCACCCGGCGCGCGGCGACCTCCTGCGGGTCCTCTCCGTCGGCCACCGCGAGGTCCGCGGTCGCCGCCAGCACCTCGCCCGTCAGCTGCGCGTGCACGGCGTGCAGGTCGTCGCGCAGCGCGGCCCGGGCCATCGTCTGCCACTGGTCCGCACGCGGCAGGTCGACGATCCGCTGCTGCAACGCCGTGACGCCCAGCCGCTCGCCCAGCGCGAAGTGCACCCGAGCGACCTCGGCCGGCTCCAGGCCCGCGGCGTCGGCGATCTCGACCACGTTGAGCAGCGTGTAGGCCACGTCGAACGAGGCCACCCGCGCGGCCAGGTCCTCCGGCACGTCCTGGCCGACGAGCATCCTCTTGCGGGCTTCGTACGACGCCAGCTCGGTGCCGGTCAGCAGCTCCGGCAGCTGCAGCATGGTGCCCTGGACCGGGCCCGCGAAGAACTCCACGTTGCCCTGGCTGTCCAGCGGAGGACGCCGGTTGGTGACCAGCCAGCGCGAGGCCCGCTCGACCAGGGTGCGCATCTCGACCCGCATCCGGGTCTGCAGCGCGGCGTCGAGCACGTTGTCGTACTCCTCCAGCTCCCGGCGCAGCTCCAGGGACCCGAAGATCTCGCGGGCCACGAAGTTCGCCCGCGTGAGCTCGGCGGCGCTCGCGCCCGTCTCGCCCCACAGTCGCGGCCAGTAGGTCATCCCCGCGCCGTTGACCAGGTCGTTCACCACCTGCGTCACGATGATCTCCCGGCGCAGCGGGTGGTCGCCGATCCGGTCCATGAACCCGGCCTGGACCGGCGCCGGGAAGTAGGACTGCAGGTCGATCGAGAGGTACGGGTCCTCGGGCAGGTCGGAGGCCAGCAGCTCCTCGGCGAGCACGATCTTGGTGTAGGCCATCAACACCGCGAGCTCCGGCTGGCTGAGCACGCCGCCGGCCTCGATCCGGCGCTTGACCTCGCGCGTCGAGGGCAGCGCCTCCAGCTCACGGTCGAGCAGGCCCTCGCTCTCCAGGTGCGCCATCCACTGCTCGTGCACGTGCAGCAGGGAGGGCGCGTTCTTCGCGGCGTTCGCGAGGGCGAGGTTCTGCTCGTAGTTGTCGCGCAGCACCAGCTCCGCGACCTCGTCGGTCATCGACGCCAGCAGCTCGTTGCGCTGCTTGCCGGTGAGGTCCCCGTCGGCGACGACCCGGTCGAGCAGGATCTTGAGGTTCACCTCGTGGTCGGAGGTGTCCACCCCGGCGGAGTTGTCGATGAAGTCGGTGTTGATGCGACCCCCCTCGACGGCGTACTCGATCCGGCCGCGCTGGGTGAAGCCCAGGTTGCCGCCCTCGCCCACGCAGCGCACGCGCAGGTCGCCGCCGTCGACACGGATCGCGTCGTTCGACTTGTCGCCCGCCTCCGCGTGCGTCTCCGTCGCCGCCTTCACGTACGTGCCGATGCCGCCGTTCCACAACAGGTCCACCGGCGCCAGCAGGATCGCGCGCATCAGCTCCGCCGGCGTCATCCGCTCCACGTCGCCCGCGATGCCCAGCACCTCGCGGATCCGTGCGTTCAGCGGGATCGACTTCGCACTGCGGGAGAAGATCCCCCCGCCCTCGGAGAGGAGGCTCCGGTCGTAGTCCTGCCAGCTCGAGCGGGGCAGCTCGAAGAGCCGCTTCCGCTCGGCGTACGACGTCGCGGCGTCGGGATCGGGGTCGAGGAAGATGTCGCGGTGGTCGAAGGCCGCCACCAGCCGGATGTGCTCGGAGCAGAGCATCCCGTTGCCGAAGACGTCGCCGGACATGTCGCCGATGCCGACGACGGTGAAGTCCTCGTTCTGGCAGTCGACACCCATCTCGCGGAAGTGGCGGCGAACCGACACCCAGGCACCCTTGGCGGTGATCCCCATCGCCTTGTGGTCGTAGCCGACCGAGCCGCCGCTGGCGAAAGCGTCCCCCAGCCAGAAGCCGTAGTCCGCCGCCACGCCGTTCGCGATGTCGGAGAAGGTCGCGGTGCCCTTGTCGGCCGCCACCACGAGGTAGGAGTCGTCGGCGTCGTGGCGCACGACGTACGGCGGCGGGACGGTCTCGCCGCCGACCAGGTTGTCGGTGACGTCGAGGAGACCACGGATGAAGGTCTTGTAGCAGGCCACGCCCTCGGCCAGCCACGCCTCGCGGTCACTGCTGTCGGGCAGCTGCTTGGCGTAGAAGCCGCCCTTCGCACCGACCGGGACGATGACGGTGTTCTTCACCATCTGCGCCTTCACCAGGCCCAGGATCTCGGTGCGGAAGTCGTCGCGCCGGTCCGACCAGCGCAGGCCGCCCCGCGCCACCGCGCCGAAGCGGAGGTGCACACCCTCCACCCGCGGGGAGTAGACGAAGATCTCGAACTTCGGCCGCGGCTCCGGCAGGTCCGGGATCGCCGACGGCTCCAGCTTCAGCGACAGGTACGGCTTGGGGGCGCCGTCCTCGCCCTGGAAGTAGTTCGTGCGCAGGGTGGCCCGGACATGGGTGAGGTAGGACCGCAGGATCCGGTCGTGGTCGAGACTGACCACGTCGTCGAGCGCGGTGCGGATCCTGGTGACCAGCCCCTCCTCGCGGTCCTCACGGCCCGCGTCGGCGCCCGGGTCGAAGCGAGTCTCGAAGAGCAGCACGATGAGCCGCGCGAGCTCGGCGTTGTCGAGCAGCGCCTGCTCGATCGAGTCCAGCGCGAACGGGCTGTTGCCCTGGCGCATGTACTTCGCGTAGGCCCGCAGCACCATCGCCTGGCGCCAGGTGAGCTGGGCGCGCAGCACCAGCCGGTTGAAGCCGTCGGTCTCGGTGTAGCCGTCCCACATCGCCCGCAGCGCGTCCGCGAAGAGGTCGCGCGCGTGGTCGGGCAGGGCGGTGCCGTAGCGCAGGCCGAAGTCGTAGATGTGCGTGCGCCGCTCCAGGCCCGCCAAGGCGTACGGCCGCTCGTCCACGACCTCCACGCCCATCGAGGACAGCATCGGCAGCACCCCGCTCAGTGACAGCGGCTCGCCCACCCGGAACACCTTCAGCCGGGCCTCCCCGTCGGCCGCGTCCAGGTCGGCGTACAGCGACTGGTCGATGCCGACGTCACCCGCGATCGCCTCCACCCGGCCGAGGTCGACCGCGGCGGTGCGGGCGGAGAAGTCCTCCTTGTAGGCCTCGGGGAAGGCGTCGACGTACCGCCGACCGAGCAGGGCGCCGGCCTCCTCGCCGTACTCCGCGATGACGGCCTGGAGGAAGTCCTCCTGCCACGACCGGGAGGCCTCCACCAGACGCCGCTCGAGGTCCACGGTGTCGATGTCCTCGGGGATCAGCTCACCCTTGGGCAGGTGCACCACGAAGTGCACCCGTGCGGTGGTCGACTCGTTGATGCTGACGTTGAACTCCACGTCCTCCGGACCGATCCGGCCGCGGCCGATCTGGTCGACGAGGATCTGCACGAAGCGCTGCCGGACGCCCGTGTTGTAGCGGTCGCGTGGCAGGTAGACCAGCACCGACAGGTAGCGCGCATAGGTGTCGCGGCGGATGAACAGCCGGACCGCCCGCCGCTCGCGCGCCTGCATCGCCGCCTCCACGATCGGAGCCAGCTCGTCGACCGGCGTGTGGAACAGCTCGTCGCGCGGGTAGGTCTCCAAGGTGTCGAGGAGCGCGGCGCCGTCGTGGCTGCGCGCGTCGTACCCACTGCGGCGCAGCACCTCCGCGACCTTCTCGCGCAGCAGCGGGATGTGCAGCAGCGACTCGGTGTACGCCGCGCTGGACAGCAGGCCGAGGAACCGGCGCTCGCCGACCACCTCGCCGGCGTCGTCGAAGGTCTTCACGCTCACGTAGTCGAGGTACGCCGGGCGGTGCACCGTCGAACGGGAGTTGGCCTTCGCCAGCACCAGCAGCGTCTTCTCCCGGGCCTTCGCCTTCACCGCGTCCGGCAACCGGCTGAACGCCACCGAGGTGTCGCCCTCCCCCGGCGCCTCGCGGAGGATGCCCAGGCCGGTGCCGGCGACCGGACGCAGCACGTCCTCCGCCTCCTCCGAGCCGGGCAGCGCCACCTTGTCGAGGACGTACTCGCGGTAGCCGAGGAAGGTGAAGTGCTCATCACCCAGCCACTCGAGCAGCTCGCGCGCACGGCGTACCTCCTCGGGGTCGAGGGGCGGCGGGTCAGCCGTCAGGCCCTCCACGATGCCGGTGACCTGGGCGTGCATGCCGGACCAGTCCTCGACCGCGGCCCGGACGTCGGCGAGCACCCGCCGGCACGCCGCCGCCACCTGCTCCGGATGGTCGTCGCCGTCCCCCAGGCGGCCCACCTCGATGTGCATCCACGACTCGCGCAACGCACCCTCCGGCGGCGTCGCCGAACCGGACGCCACCGGCTCCACCGACAGCAGGCGGCCCTTGTCGTCGCGTCGAACGTCGAACGTCGGGTGCACCACGGTGCGCACGTCGTGCACCAGCCGGGCCAGCAGCATCGTCACCGAGTTCACCAGGAACGGCATGTCGTCGACGACGATCTCCACCACCGAGTGGCCCGCCGCCGACCAGCCGTGCTCGGCGACCGTCGGGGTGTAGACCCGCACCTTCGGCTGGTCCGCCGCGCGGTCCTGCGCCAGGTGGAAGTGCGACGCGAACGCGCCGTAGACGTCGACCTCGCCGCGCGCGGCCAGCTCCTCCGTCGCGACGTGCCGGTAGTAGGCCGGCAGCAGCACCGGCAGCGCCTCACGCGGCGGCCCACCGCTCCCCTTCGGCGGTCCGGCCGCCGCGGCGGCCTGCTCGAAGATCCGGTCTCGGTCGGCCCCAGGGGCCACGGGCAGCAGCGTCGTCGTTGACACGCTCTCAACGTAGGACGTCCGGGTGACGCGGACAACATGACGCAGTTACCGGCCGGTCACCTCGACACGGGCCGTCGGTACGCCATGATGGCGCCCATGAGGTTCCGACGTGAGCTCGCCTACGAGGCGGGTCCCGACGAGGTGTTCGCGATGCTCGCGGACCCCGCGTTCCGGGAACGGGTCGCCGCGGCACAGGGCGTGGTCTCGATCGAGGTGAGCATCACCCCCACCGGGGCGGGCTTCACCCTCGTCAGCGACCAGGTCCAGAACACCGCGGGACTGCCGGCGATCGCCAAGAAGATCGCCGGCGACACCACCCAGGCCGTCGTCCGCGAGCAGTGGAGCGACGCCACCACGGGGACGATCGAGATCACCGCGCCCGGCAAGCCCACCAAGGCCACCGGCACGATCCGACTCCTCGCCACCGGCGGCGGAACCACCTACGTCCAGGAGCTCGACGTGAACGTCAAGGTCCCGCTCATCGGCGGGAAGCTGGAGGCGCTCATGGCCGACAACATCGATGCAGGGCTGACCGTGGAGCACTCCGTGGGCAGCGCCTGGCTGAGGGGAGATCGCTGAGAATGGCAACACGTCTGGTGCAGGAGATGACGTACGACGCCTCGTTGATCGAGGTCGCCGGCATGCTGTCCGACCCGGAGTTCCGGCAGGAGGTCTGCCGCAACCAGCGGGCCACGTCGTACACCGCCGAGATCGAGGGCAACGTCGACGCCAAGGCCGTGCGGATCGAGATGACACAGCCGACGGACAAGGTGCCGTCGTTCGCGAAGAAGATCGTCGGCGACTCCACCACCATCGTGCAGACCGAGACATGGTCGAGCCCGTCGCACGCCGAGGTCCGGGTCACCATCCCCGGCAAGCCCGGCGAGATGGTCGGCACCGCGGTGCTGGTCGAGAAGGACGGCGTCACCACCGAGACCGTCACCCTCGACATCACCGTCAAGATCCCGCTCGTCGCGGGCAAGATCGAGCAGCTGATCGCCAAGCTGCTCGGCAGTGCGCTGCGCGCCGAGGAGCGCACCGGGAAGGCCTGGCTGGCCCGCTAGGCGTCAGTCCTCGTCGAGGCCCGGTTCCCTGTGGAGCCGGGCCTCTTCCTCTGCACGCTCCTCGGCCAACTCGGCCTTGCGGCGCACGGCGATCACGATCCCGAGGACGACGAACGGCCCGAAGGCCAGGACGATGGTGGCGACCTGCTCAGCCGGATGCAGGGCGCCCATGTGGAGCGGGATCACGCCACCATCGTCCCACCCGCGGGACTCAGCCCATGTGCGGGTACCGATGGTCGGTCGGCGGCACCAGCGTCTCCTTGATCGAGCGCGGCGAGGTCCAGCGCAGCAGGTTCAGCGCCGAGCCCGCCTTGTCGTTCGTGCCCGACGCCCGCGCGCCGCCGAACGGCTGCTGACCCACCACCGCGCCGGTCGGCTTGTCGTTGACGTAGAAGTTCCCCGCCGCGAAGCGGAGCTCGTCGCTCGCCCAGTCGATCGCGTGGCGATCCGCAGCCAGGATCGACCCCGTCAGGGCGTACGGCGCCGCGGACTCCGCCTGCCGCACGACCGCCTCGAACGCGCCGGGCCGGCTGTCGTCGTACACGTGGACGACGAGGATGGGACCGAAGTACTCCGTCGAGAACATCTCGTCCGCCGGGTCCTCGGCGACGACCACCGTCGGCCGCACGAAGTACCCGACGCTGTCGTCGACCGTGCCGCCGGCGATGACCTCGAGGCCAGGGGTCGCGGCCGCCCGCTCCAGCGCGGCCTTGTGCTTGGCGAAGGCGCGCGCGTCGATGACGGCGCCGGTGAAGTTCGCGAAGTCCGTCGGGTCACCGACCGCGAGCGCATCGGTCTGCGCCGCCAGGTCGGCACCCATCCGCTCCCACAGCGAGCGCGGGACGTAGGCGCGCGAGGCCGCCGAGCACTTCTGGCCGCTGTACTCGAACGCACCGCGGATCAGCGCCGTCCGCAGCACGTCCGGGTCGGCCGAGGGGTGGGCGAGGACGAAGTCCTTGCCACCGGTCTCGCCGACCAGCCGCGGATAGGTGCGGTACGACGTCAGGTTCGACCCCACCGTCCGCCACAGGTGCTGGAAGGTCGCCGTGGAGCCGGTGAAGTGGATGCCGGCGAGATCGGGGTGGGTGAGCGCGACCTCCGAGACCGCGAGCCCGTCGCCCGGCAGCATGTTGATGACACCCGGCGGCATCCCCGCCTCCTCCAGGAGCTGCATCGTCAGGGACGCGGCGAGCTGCTGGGTCGGGCTGGGCTTCCAGAGGACGGTGTTGCCCATCAGGGCGGGGGCGGTGGGGAGGTTGCCGGCGATGGCGGTGAAGTTGAAGGGCGTGACGGCGTACACGAAGCCCTCGAGCGGGCGGTGGTCGGTGCGGTTCCAGATGCCGGGGCTGTTGGCGATGGGCTGCTCGGCGAGGATCTGCCGGGCGAAGTGGACGTTGAAGCGCCAGAAGTCGATGAGCTCGCAGGCGGCGTCGATCTCGGCCTGGAAGGCGGTCTTCGACTGCCCCAGCACGGTCGCGGCGTTCAGCCGCTGCCGCCAGGGACCGGCGAGCAGCTCGGCCGCACGCAGCAGCACCGCGGCCCGCTCGTCGAACGGCAGCGCGCGCCAGGCGGGAGCCGCCTCACGCGCGGCGGCGATCGCGGCCTTCGCGTCGTCGGCCGTGCTGTTGCGCAGCACGCCGAGCACCTTCTGGTGCGCGTGCGGCTGCACGACGGCGATCTCCTCGCCACCACCGACGACCCGCTCGCCACCGATGTGGGCGTCGAGCTGGTGGGTGGTCGCGGCGAGCGAGGTGATCTCGGCGGCCAGGGCGTCGCGCTCGGGATTGCCGGGCGCATAGGTGAGGTTGGGCTCGTTGATGGGAGCCGGGGGGAACGTGATGGCGTCCATGGGTCGGACAGTACGCCGCCGTGTCGCCGAGGCCGAAGCCGCGTTATCCCCAGGCTCGCGAAGGCTGCTTGGCGATCGAACAGGCGTTCGTTACGGTTCCGGGCATGAACGCACCCGACCTGCTCGCCTCGGCCACCTCGGTGGCCGAGTCCGCGGCACGCCTGGCGGGTTCGTCGTGGGAGGACGTGGACGGTCCCTCGACCGTCGAGGCCGCCGCAGCGATCGCCCGGGCCCGGGGCTTCCTCGACGCCGCGCTGCTCGCGGCCGCCGAGCGGCTCGAGGCCACCGACGCGGTCCGTGAGCTCGGCTGGGCCTCGGTCAGGGACTTCCTCACCCACATCACCGGAGGGCACCAAGGGACCGGGGGCGGGCTCGTCCGCGCGCTCGAACAGCTGCGCGAGCTGCCCGCCGTCCGCGAAGCCCTCGAGTCCGGCCGCGTCACCCTGCCCCAGGCGCGCGTCATCGCGAGCAAGATCCAGACCCTCCCCCACCACCCCGAGCTGCGCGCCGCCGTGGCCGATCGGATGCTCCGCCTCGTCGACGACCACGGGCACGACGCGACCGCCCTGCAGACCGCCTTCACCGACGTGGTCCGCGAGGTCGACCCCGACGGCCTCGCCGTCACCGCCGACCTCCTGCGCACCAAGGCCGAGCGCGGCGCCCACCACGCCCGTCACCTCACCTTCGCCGAAGACCACCTCGGCGGGGTCCGCCTCCGCGGCTACGGCACCATCGAGGACGCCGAACGCATCAAGAGCGTGCTCCTCCCCCTGGCCGCGCCGCAGGTCACCGCGCCCGGCGCGTGCGGCGGATCACCGCGCGGCGACCAGCCCCTGCTCGACCGGGACGGGCGACCGACAGAGCGCCCCTGCCCGACCGTCGGGTGCTCCCACGACGGTCGCGACCCCCGCGAACCGGCCGCCCGGATGTGGGACGCACTCGTCGACGCCTGCGACCAGCTCCGCGCCACCGACACCCTCCCCCGCGACCACGGCTCCCTGCCCCGGGTCGTCGTCACCATCGACCACCCGAGCCTCACCCACGAGGTCATCGAGAGCGGCCGCGCCTCGGAGGGACACACGCCCGGCGACGCGCGCCTCTCCGCCCAGACGGTGCGACGCCTCGCCTGCGACGCCGAGATCATCCCGGCCGTCCTCGGCGGCGAGAGCCAGCTCCTCGACGTCGGACGCGCCCAACGCCTCGTCACCCCGGCGATCTGGACCGCGCTCCTCGTCCGCGACGGCCACTGCGCGTTCCCCGGCTGCACCCGCCTCCCACTGGCCTGCGACGCCCACCACGTCGTGCACTGGGCCGACGGCGGGACGACGAGCCTCGACAACCTGGTCCTGCTCTGCCGGCACCACCACACGCTCACGCACAACTCGCCCTGGCAGGTGCGCATCGACAGCTCCTCGGAGCGACCGGTGTGGACGCCGCCACCAGTGCTCACCCGCGACAGCACCACCGGCCGGTACGCCTACCGACCTGCGCGCTCACCCGCCGCCCGCGGCAGCTCACCGCCACTCGTCGCCTGAGTGCCGGTCGGGCGGGCGCGGCTACTTGGACTTGCCGCCGCCCGGCTTGGACTTCGGCGTGCGCCGACCACGCGGCGCCCGCTCGCGGGTCGCCGAGGAAAGATCGAGAAGCTCGTCCAAGGCCTCGCGCACACAGACGCCGAGGAGCTCGGCGTCTGGGATCCAGTCACGGTCCGCGGTGATGCCGTAGAACACGCCGCCGTCGTACGACGTGACGCCGATCGCCAGCGGGTGCCCGGGCGTCAGCGGCGGCACCGGGTAGCTGGCGATCATGCGAGCGCCGGCGGCGTACAGCGGCGCCTGCGGCCCCGGGACGTTGGTGACCGAGAGCTGGTACCCGCGGCGCAGCTCGGCCGCCGCCACGCGCGAGCCGATCGCGTGGAAGGTCGTGGGCGCGAACCCCGCGATGCCGGCGAGGCGGTTGGCGGCGACGCTGCGGCCGGTGTCCTTGTGCGCCTGGAAGGAGTACGACACCTGGTGCAGGCGCACGACTGGGCTGGGCTCGCCGATCGGCAGGTCCACGAAGTGAGCCGCGATCTGGCTGCCCAGCGAGGTCGCCTCGAGCTCCTCGTCGATGACCGAGACCGGCACGACCGCGCGGACCTGCCGCATCCCCCCGAGCGACTCGGCACGCGTCATCAACCAGGCGCGCAGCGCGCCCGTCACGGTCGCGAGGATCACGTCGTTGACCGTGCCGCCGTGGGCCTGACGCACGGTCCGGTAGTCGGAGAGCCGGGTCTCGACGGTCACGACCCGGCGCTGCTGGGAGAGCGGACCGGTGATCGCGCCGCGACGGTGCTTGGGTCGGCGTCCGGTCGCAGCGGCCACGAACGACCTCGCCCGCTCACTGCGTCGGTCCGCGGTGCGTGCCACGGCCCGCGAACCGGTCCGCACGGTGTCGAGCAGCGCGCCGGGGTCGGTGAGGTTCTCCCGGACCGCTCCACCCAGGAGGCGTGCGGGGTTCGGAGAGCGCCGCGGCACCCAGTCGTCGGGATCGAGCTCGCGCGCCTCGGCCTGGAGGTCGAGCAGGAGCTGGCCGAGGTCGACGGTGTGCACGCCGTCGACCAGCGCCTGGTGGGTCTTGGACAGCAGCGCGACCCGACCACCCTCGAGCCCCTCGACGAAGTAGATCTCCCACAGCGGGCGGGTGCGGTCGAGAGGCCGGGACACGATGCGGGAGACCAGCTCGAGCAGCTGTGCCGACGTACCGGGCCGCGGGAGCGCGGAGCGTCGTACGTGGAAGCCGAGGTCGAAGTTCTCGTCGTCCACCCAGACCGGGTTCGCGAGGTGACCGGGCACCGTCTGGAGCCTCTGCCGGTAGCGGGGGACGAACGCGATCCGGTCGCGGATCAGCCCGATCAGCCGGGCGTGGTCGAAGGCGTCGTCGCCCTCGCCGGGCTCGAAGATCTCGATGGTGGCGTTGTGCAGGGGCGTCTGCGCCGTCTCCTCAGCGAGGAACGTCAGGTCGCGCGGTCGCACCCGATCCACCACGTCGTACTCCACCCCTGTGCACGGACCCCCGGCGATGACGACGTCCGGCCCCATTCCGGACGCCTTGGGGTCACCGTGAGATTCTGGCAGAGAACCGGGAGCCGGACCGTAGTGGTCCACCGAGTGTCGGCTCCCCGACGAGGAGGATCCATGCTGCGGCTGCGCGCTGTCGGCGCCGTGCTCACCGGCGTCGCGGTACTCGCCTCCGTCACCGCGTGCGGTGGTGAGGAGAAGGCGAGCTCTGACGACCCAGTCGTCGTGAACATCACGTTCAAGGACGGCAAGGTCGACCCGAGTGGGGACCGGGTGGACGTCGGCGCCGGCCAGCCGATCGACCTGAAGGTGACGGCGGACGAGCCTGGCGAGCTGCACGTGCACTCCGAGCCGGAACAGCAGCTGGAGTACGGCAAGGGCGAGACGACGCTGAAGATCGCGATCGACCGTCCCGGCGTCGTCGCGGTCGAGTCGCACGACCTGGACCAGATCATCGTCCAGCTCGAAGTCAGGTGAACGGCGTCGTCGAGGCGCACGGCATCGGAGGTCAGGCGGACCTCCCGATCTCGTTGGCGCTGGCGGTCTCCGGCGCGGTCGCCGCGCTGGTGGTGTCGTTCACGGTGCTCGTGGTCGCCTGGAGCCGCCCCCGGTACGACGGGGGCCAGCACCCCGGTCGCCGGGCCTGGTCGTTCCTCGACAGGGCCACCGGATCGCCCGCCTTCCATGTGGTGCTGCGCGGGGTCGGGCTGGTCCTCGCCCTGTTCACGGTGTTCTGCGCCGTCGCGGGCCAGAACGTCCTGACGAACCCGTTCTTCGGGATCTTCTACGTCTGGTGGTGGGTGGGCCTGGTCTTCGCCTCCGCGCTGCTGGGCCCGGTGTGGAAGGCGATCAGTCCCGTCCGCACCCTCAACGCGGCCATCGCCAAGCTGGCGGGCAGCGATCCGGACCGTGGGCTGGTGGCCTATCCCGAGCGGCTGGGCTACTGGCCGGCGGCACTCGGACTGTATGCCTTCGTGTGGCTGGAGCTGGCCTACAAGTACCCCACGGAGCTCGGCTCGGTGCGGTTCTGGTGCGCGGCGTACGTCGGCGTGATGCTGGTCGGAGGGGCGGTGTTCGGCAACCGCTTCTACGAGCGGGCCGACCCGTTCGAGGTGTACTCCTCGCTCATCGCGAAACTCTCCCCTTGGGCGCGCCACGAGGGCCATCTGGTGGTCCGCAGCCCGCTGGCGAACCTGTCGACGATCGAGCCGACCCCGGGCTTGGTCGGGGTCGTCGGTGTCCTCTTCGGCAGCACCGCCTTCGACTCCTTCCGGGAGTCGACCTTCTGGGTGAAGACCTTCCAGGACGCGAGCATCAGCAAGGTCTACCTCGACAACGCGGCGCTGCTCGTGTTCGTGCTCACGGCGAGCCTGCTGTTCGCGGCGGGCAGCGCGCTCACGCCGGCGGCCGCGGGCCTGTCGCGCCGGGACCTGCCACGCCAGTACGCGCATTCGATCGTGCCGATCATCCTCGGCTACATCGTGGCGCATTACCTGACGCTGTTCATCGATGTCGGGACGCAGACGTTGGCGCGGGCGAGCGATCCGCTGGGCAAGGGCTGGGACATCCTGGGTACGGCGGGCGTGGAGCCGTCGTACTGGTTCTCCTACCACCCGCAGGTGCTCGCCACCATCAAGGTCCTCGCGGTGGTGATCGGCCACGTCGTGGCGGCCGTCGCGGCCCACGACCGGGCGCTGACCCTCCTGCCGAAGAAGGACCAGGTGACCGGTCAGCTCCCGTTGCTGGTGGTGATGGTGGCGTTCACGGCCGGCGGTCTGATGCTGCTGTTCAGCGCCTGACCATCGCGTCGAGCAACGCGCCGACGGCGCGGGTCAGGGGCCCGTCCCCGGACTCGACGAGCAACCGGCCGGCGACGAGTGCGCGGTCGACGGCGGGCTGGTCGTCGGGCAGGAAGTGGACGCCGCGGCTGGGGCCGAAGGTGTCGAGCATGGACACCACGTCGGCCTCTCGCCAGCCGAGGCTGGGTCGCATCCGGTTGACGACGACCCGCAGGGGCGGGTCGGGTCGCAGCTCGTGCAGGTCGGTGATCGCGCGGGCGAGCCGGGCCAGCCCGACCGGGTCGGCGGCGCCGACGAGGAGGATCTCGTCGGCCAGCTCGACCGCTTCGCGGGTGAGGTCGTTGCGGGCGGGCCGCCCGAGGTCGGCGAACGGGTCGGGCTCGATGCTGAACCCGGTGTCGAGGACCACTTGTCCGTCCCGCCGGGCCAGGTCGACCAGGTCGGTGAGCGCACCGGCGCGCACCTCGGTCCAGCGGTCGGGTCGCGGCAGTCCGGTGAGCACGCGGAGGCGTTCGGACAGCCGTCGCTGCGTGCTGACGAACCGCTCCTCGAGGGTCCCGGAGGCTGCCATCCGTGCCGCGGCCAGCAGCCCGGAGACCTCGTCGAGGATGCCGAGCTGCTGGGCGACACTGCCCCCGTTGGGGTCGGCGTCGACGAGCAGCGTGCTGAGCCCCCGCCGTGCCAGCTCGCCGGCGAGACCCGTCGCGAGGGTGGTCCGTCCGGGCGCCCCGGCCGCACCCCAGACGGCGACGACGCGGCCCGGCTGACCGCTGTTGCGGGGGCCCGCGGAGCCCGCGGAAGGACCTGGGAACGTTGCTACCGGATCCGGTACGCCGACCGCCGCGACCGCCGGGACCGCCACGCCCGCCGGCAGGGTGGTCACCACCGTGGCCACCTCGTCGACGTGCGCCACGTCGAGCACCGTGGCGATCCCGATCTGCGCGGCTCGCGGCTGCGCCCGCTCCGGCTCGGCGCTCACCGCGACGGCCCGCATGCCGGAGCGGGCGAGGTCGTCGACCACGGTCCGGTCCAGGCCGGCGAGGTCTGCGCCGAGCACGGCCACCTCGGCCTGGCCGCGCCCGGCGGTGGCGAGCAGGTCGTCGACGTCCACGCAGCGCTTGAGCAGGACGGTGCGGGGGTCGCGCTGGAGCGCGGCGAGCGCGCGGGCCTCCCAGTCCGCTCCGGTCGAGACGAGGACGACGACGGTGGGGGTCATGAGCGCCGCAGGATCCGGATGACGGGGTCGTCGAGCTTGCCGAGCTGGCGTTCGAAGGCGGCGGCCCGCTCGTCCTCGACGGCGACCACGACCTGCCGGGTGCCGGAGACCGCGAACGTGTCGTCGTACGACGGCGCGGCGACCACGGTCACAGCGCTGAGCGCCGGTGCGTCGGCGCCGGCGACCCACACGTCGACCACGGATCCGCTGCCGACGTCGGGCGGCACCCGCTGCGGGTCGACCGCGAGGGGCACCTGCAGGACGGGCTCGTCGTCGGCCGCGCCGACCGCGGAGCGGGCGAGCAGCTCGCCGGAGCCGACGGCACGGCGCAGGACCAGGTCGGCGGGCACCGGTCGGTCGGCCGGGAAGTAGCGGGCGAGTGCTGCGCCGTCGGCGAAGCGCACGCGTTGCACGACGAGGTCGTCGGCCGCGACGGGTGTCCCGCTCCCCCGGTCCGCGGCCATCGCCCACACCGTCACCGTGTCGTCGGCGGCCGCGAGGAGGCGGGCACCGAGCACGACCGAACCGGCGAGCAGCAGCACGCCGAGCCACAACCGCGGGTCACGCCACCCGGGCCGTCCGGCGCGGAGCGCGGGCGGTGGGAGGGGCGTGCCCGGGTTCCCGAGATCCCTGGACATCGCCTCATCATGCAGTCCGTCCGCCGCCCGCGCCACCCGTCTCTCCACAGCCGCGCGTGCCGCGGCGGGCATCGGGCTCCGCGGGTGCGACGATGGGGCCATGGCCGAGACCTCGAGGTTCCTCACCCTCGCCGACGTCGCCGAGGTGCTCAACACCTCGAGCGCGCAGGTCTACGCCCTCGTCCGCCGCGGCGAGCTGCCGGCCATCAAGATCGGCGGCCGCGGCCAGTGGCGGGTCGAGCGCGCCCGGCTGGAGGACTACATCGCGGAGCAGTACAAGGCGGCCGAGCAGTACGTCGCCGAGCACCCCTTCGTGGAGTCCGAGGACCGTTAGCCGTCCTCGCCGTCGAGGGTGACCTTGACCTTCTTCTCCCCCGAGCCGCGCTCGACGGTGAACTCGATGGTCTGCCCCGGCTGGTAGGTCCGGATGGCGACGATCAGCGCGATCCCGTCGGTGACCCGCTGGTCGTTGACGTGGGTGATCAGGTCGCCCTTCTTCAGGCCCGCGTCCTGGGCCGGGCTCTTGGCGATGATCTCGTCGAGCTCGGCACCCTCGCCGGTCGGGATGCCACCGGTCTTCACCTTTGCGCCGATGACGGGGTACTGCGCCTTGCCGGTCTTGAGGATCTGGTCGGCCGTGACCCGCACCTGCTCGACCGGGATCGCGAAGCCGACCCCGATGTTGCCGGCCTCCTGGTCGGTCGATCCGCCGCCGGCGGTCGCGATGGCGGAGTTCACGCCGATCACCTCGCCGCGCTGGTTGACGAGGGGTCCGCCGGAGTTGCCGGGGTTGATGGCGGCGTCGGTCTGCACGGCGTCGATGTACGACGACTCGTCGGCCGAGGAGCCCGTCGTGACGGGCCGGTGCAGGTAGCTCACGATGCCCGAGGTGACCGTGTCGGGAAGGCTCAGCGGGGAGCCGATGGCGACGACCGGCTCACCGACCTGGAGGTTCGCGGAACGGCCGAGCTTCGCCGGGGTCAGGTCGTCGTGCTTCTCGACGTACAGGATCGCGAGGTCGTAGACCGGGCTGCGGCCGACCACCTTCGCGTCGTACCGGTTGCGGTCGTGGTCCACCACGACGATCGGGCCGTCGTCCTTGGCGGCGTCGGCGACGACGTGGTTGTTAGTGACGATGTGACCGTTGCCGTCCATCACCCAGCCGGAGCCCGTGGCACCGGCCTCCTGGCCGTCGTACTCGGCGAGGATCTGGACCGTGCTCGGCAGCATCGCCTTGGCGACGGCGGCGACCGAGCCGGGGGCGGCGAGCGGCGCGGCGTCCTCCAGGTCCATGTCGGTGAGCCCACCGTCGGCGTACCCGGCGCGCTGGGGGTCGTCGTCGGCGAGCTTGTCGTAGCCGAGCGCGCCGAGGAAGCCGCCGCCGAGTCCGACAACGAGCGCGAGCAGTGCGACCAGGGGCCAGCGCCACGCGCCGGCGCCGGAGCGGGGTCCGGCGGGACGGTGCACCGACAGGTCGGCGGCGCTGGGCGGGCTCGCGGGCGGCGGCGGGAGGAGCGAGGGCGCCATCAGCGGCTCCGCGGGCAGGACGGCGGTCGGCTCAGGACCGGCGTCCGGAGCGGGGCGCGGCTCCGAGGGCGCCTCGGGCAGCCGCTCGGTGCCGGGCGCGGGCGGGGCCCACTGCGAGGCCGGTTCCGGGCCGCTCGCCGGGGCGATCGGCTCGGTGGGGTCGCCGTCGTACTCGTCGTTCACCTGGACATCATTGCCGATCCACCCACACGGGCCGCGTCGCGGCTCAGGGCAGGACGTCGGCGATCATGATCGGCTGACCGCGGCGCGGGGCGCGCGGGCCGGTCGACGAGGGGGGCGTCGCGGGCGCGGACGGCACCGTGGAGTTGATCTGGGTGACCGGCGGGCGGCGGTCGGCGGGCGGGGTGCTGCCGGCGAAGCCGAGCGCGACGACCCCGAGGATCGCCGCACCGACGGCGCTGCCGCCGATCATGACCGCACCGGTACGACGCCCGGGGGTTCCCCCCGCCGGGGCGGCGAGCAGCGCGTCACCCGGGGGCATGCTCATGAGCGAGCCCTTGAGCCCGGACGGCGCCTGCCGCTCGCCCCCGCACATGCTGGCGAGCCGGGTCTTGACCCAGCCCTCTCGCTCGACGAGATCCCGGCAGGCGTGGCAGACGTAGACGTGGGCCCACGCCTCCTCGGTCTCCTTGGCGGAGAGCTGTCCGTCGAGCAGCGCGCTGACCCGGTTGCCGAGGTGCCCGATCACGCGGCGCCCCCAGCGGGGACGGGTGCGGGGCCGGCGTACTGGGTGCGTCCGGCGGCCGGCGCACGGTGCGCCAGGGCGGTGCGCAGCAGGGCACGGCCGCGGTGGATGCGGGAGCGGACGGTGCCGAGCTTGGCGCCGAGGATCTCGGCGATCTCCTCGTAGCTCAGCCCCTCGATGTCGCACAGGACGACGGCGGCGCGGAAGTCCGGCGGCAGCGCGGCGAGCGCGGCCTCGACGTCGTCGTCGAAGGTCTGGTCGGTGTAGGCGAGCTCGGGCGCGGGCGAGGCGCTGGCGATCCGGGCGGCCCGCTCGTCGGAGAGCGCGTCGAAGCGGATCCGCTGCTTGCGGCGGGCCTGGTCGAGGAAGAGGTTGGTGGTGATCCGGTGCAGCCAGCCCTCGAAGGTGCCGGGGGTGTAGGTGTGCAGCGAGCGGAAGACGCGGACGAAGACCTCCTGGGTGAGGTCCTCGGCGTCGTGGCGGTTGCCGGTCAGGCGCAGGGCGAGACGGTAGACACGGTCGGAGTGCTCCTCGACGATGCTCTCCCAGGAGAGGTCCTGGGTCGGGGGATCGACGGGCTCCTTCATCGTGGCCTTCTTCCGCTGGATCAGTGCCAAGGTCTCCTGGCTCCTCTCACGGTAGGGGTCGGTCCTGAACGTTCCCTGTGAAGAACCCCAACGAATGGCACCGATGCCGTGTTCCCGGCCTCCGACGTCCCGGGCCGCCGACGGCCTAGGGTGTGACCGTGGCTCCGACACCGATCAACGCGACCAGCTGGACCTTCGCCGACGCCTACGTCGTCGAGGACGACGTCCTGGCGGCGGCCCGGGCGCGCGCCGAGGAGGTCGGCGTGACGCCGATCGGCGCCGGCGCGGGGTCGACGCTGCGCTTCCTCGCGGCGGTGCTCGAGGCTCGGGCGGTCGTCGAGATCGGCACCGGCACTGGTGTCTCCGGGGTGTGGCTGCTGCGCGGCATGCGCCCCGACGGCGTGCTCACCACGGTCGACGTGGAGGCCGAGCACCAGCGGCTGGCCCGGGAGTCCTTCAAGGAGGCCGGCATCACCCCGCAGCGGGTGCGCACGATCGCCGGCTCCGCGCTCGACGTGCTGCCGCGGCTGACCGACGGCCACTACGACATCGTGTTCGCCGACGGCGACAAGCGGGAGTACGGCGCGTACCTGGGCGAGGCCCTGCGGCTGCTGCGCCCCGGCGGCGTCGTGGTGTTCGACAACGCCCTGTGGCACGGCCGGGTCGCCGACCCCGCCCAGCGCGACGAGGAGACGGTCGCGATCCGCGACCTCGTCCAGCAGGTCGCCGCGACCGAGGGCCTGGTCCCGGCGCTGCTGCCCGTCGGCGACGGCCTGCTGGTCGCCAAGAAGGAGTGGGTCCCCGAGTCCGGGGACTGACGCCGAGCGGCTAGGAGCCGATCCCCTCGACCGGCTCGGGTGAGCCGAGCCAGGTCAGCAGCAGCCGGGGACCGAAGCCCGAGGGACCGACGGTCCACTCGTGCCATTCCTTCTCGACGTCGCCGACGGAGGCGATGTCGAGGTGCGCCCACGGCACGTCGCCGACGAAGCGCTGCAGGAACAGCGCGGCGGTGATCGCGCCGGCCCCGCCGGGGTCGTTGGCGGCGTCGGCGACCTTGGAGGCGAGCTTGTCCTCGTAGCCGGCGTACAGCGGGAAGCGCCAGACCGGCTCCCCCGCCCGCTCGCCGGCACCGGAGAGTGCGGAGGCGAGGGCGTCGTCGGTGGCGAAGAGCCCGCCGACCTGCTGGCCGAGGGCGACCTTGACGGCACCGGTGAGGGTGGCGACGTCGACGACGACGGCGGGGTCGAGCTCCTCGACGGCGTAGGCGAGGGCGTCGGCGAGGACCAGCCGGCCCTCGGCATCGGTGTTGCCGACCTCGGTGGTGCGCCCTCCCCAGTGGGTGATGACGTCGCCGGGTCGCAGCGCGCTGCCGGAGATGGCGTTCTCCGCGGCGGCGACGAGCCCCACGACCCGGACCGGGCAGTCGACGTCGGCGAGCGCGGCCATGGTCGCGAGCACCACGGCGCCGCCGGTCATGTCGCGCTTCATCGAGGTCATCGAGGCGGCCGGCTTGATGGACAGGCCGCCGGAGTCGAAGGTGATCCCCTTGCCGACGAGCACCACGAGCGGGAGCTTCTTGGCGACGCGCGCGGAGATGCCGGCGGGGGTGTAGTCGAGGCGGATCAGGCGCGGCGGGGTGGCCGAGGCGGCGCCGACGGCGAGGATGCCGCCGAAGCCCTCCTTGGCGAGGCGCTGCTCGTCCCAGACCTCGACGTCGAGCCCGGCCACGGCGGCCAGCTCGCTCGCCTGCCCGGCGAGCCAGGCGGGGTTCTTGAGGTTCGAGGGCACGGTCGCGAGCAGGCGGGAGCGCCAGCCGGCGCCGCCGAGGGCGACGGCACGCTCGAGGACCGCGCGGTCGGCGCTGATCGTCGGGCCGGCGAGCACCACGCGTCGTACCGGTGCGTGCTCGGGGCCGCCCGAGCGCCAGTGGAAGACGAAGCCGCCGAGCATGGTGCCGACGACGAACGCCTCGACGGCCGCGTCGGCGTCCTGGTGGACCGTCGGGATGGAGGTCGCGACGGCGCTGCGGTCGCGGGTGGCCCGCGCCAGTGCGGCACCGGCGCGGCGCAGGTCGGTCGTGCGGGCCTCACCGACGCCGACGAGCAGCACCAGGCGCAGGTCCGGGTTGGCGTCGGTGCCCCCGGGCACGGGGACGACGCCGACCTCGGCCGTGGCACCGGTCAGGCCGTGGACCTCGGCGGCACCGACCAGGTCGACGCCCAGCTCGTCGGCCAGCTCGGCGGCACCGGGCCCGAGCAGGACGGGCTCGCCCTCGGCGCCGGGCAGCACGGGAAGCGCGACCACGTCGACACCCGTGATCGCACCCGGCAGCAGCTCGCTGAGCGCGAACTCGGGTGGGTTGACCTGCCCCGGCAGGACCGGGGCGGAGGATGGTGCAGCGGCTGAGGTCACCCGACGACGTTCTTGAGCGCGTCGCCGAGCGCGGAAGCCTCCTCGGCGTTGAGCTCGACCACGAGTCGGCCACCGCCCTCGAGCGGGACGCGCATGACGATGCCGCGACCCTCCTTGGTGACCTCGAGCGGACCGTCGCCGGTCCGAGGCTTCATCGCCGCCATGCGGCACACCCCTCTTCCACTACCTCAGCGTGCTGTCGGGCGCCCTGTGCTCCCGGCTGTGCGCCGGACCATTATCGCCCATGCCCTGCAAACCGTGCAGCGACCCTCGGGGAACGGCCCGGGGATCATCCGTGCTCGGCGTCGCGCGGCTCGGCGGCGAGGGCGCCCTGGAGCCAGAACGCGATGCTGTCGCTCTCGTCGCCCTCGTAGCGGCTCAGTGCCCGGCCGAGCGGGTTCTCCAGACGCCCCGAGGGCATCGCGACCACCGGGGTCGGCTCGAACGCCGGGTGCCGCGCCCAGGCCGCGCCGGGCACCGCGCGGATGAGCACCTCGCCGACGTAGGCGCCGGCGGAGCGCACGTCGGCGTTCTCCTCCGCCGCCACCCGGTCGGGACGCCGGCCCCACTGGTCGAGGAAGGACTCGACCTGGTCGACGCTCTCGACGGAGAAGTCGAGGATGTCGGTGCCGACGGGGTGCGCGGCCGCCCAGGCCTCCGCCTGGGCGCGCAGCTCCGGGGCCACCTCCGGCACGCTCTCCGGGACGGCCTCGGAGACGGTGGCGGGCCCGGCTGGCGCGTCGCCCTCCATCTCGGCGGCCAGCCGCGCCAGCAGCGCGTCGACCTCCGCCATCCGGTAGCCGCGCACGGCCAGCGAGAAGCGGACCCGGCGCAGGTCGCCCGCGCCGATGGGACGGTGGGCGGGGACGGTGGAGTCGGGCCGATCGTCGTACGCCGGCGCCATCGGCTCCCCGTGGCCGGCCGCGAGCATCGCGACACCGCCCATGGCGAGCACGATGAGGACGGCGAAGACCCACATCATCGGGTGCGACATCGGCTCACCCGTGCTGGTCGCGGGCGGCCACCATCAGGGCGACCGCCTCGTCGACGTCGTCGGTGAGGGTGAGCATGTCGAGGTCGGACTGCTTGATCCGGGCGTCCTCGAGCATCGAGCCCTGCATCCAGTCGATCAGGCCCTGCCAGTGCTCGACGCCCATCAGCACGATCGGGAACTGGGTGATCTTCAGCGTCTGCGCGAGCGTCATCGCCTCGAACAGCTCGTCGAGGGTGCCGAGGCCGCCGGGGAGCACGACGTAGCCCTGGGAGTACTTCACGAACATCATCTTGCGGACGAAGAAGTACCGGAAGTTCAGCCCGAACCCGACGTAGTCGTTGAGCTTGGCCTCCCACGGGAGCTCGATGCCCAGGCCGATGCTCTCGCCGCCGGCCTGCATGGCGCCCTTGTTGGCCGCCTCCATCGCCCCCGGGCCGCCGCCGGTGATGACCGCGAAGCCGGCCTCGGCGAGCTTGGCGCCCACCCGCACCCCGATGTCGTACGCCGGGTGCGTGGCCGGGATCCGCGCGGACCCGAACACGGAGATCGCCGGGCCCACCTCGGCGAGGTCGTTGAAGCCCTCGACGAACTCGGCCTGGATCTTCAGCACCCGCCAGGTGTCGGTGTGCACCCAGCCGCCGTCGCCGCGGCTGTCGAGCAGTCGCTGGTCGGTGGTCGATCCCTCGGGACGCCCCGCGCTGGGGCGGGGGCCGGGGCCGTTGCGCCTGGTCATGCTCGCTCCTCGGTGTCGGTTGAACGGCCGAGCAGCCATGCCCGGAGCTGCTGCTCGCACCGCTCGATCTGCGCGGTCTCGACGTGCTCGTCCTGCTTGTGCGCCAGCATCGGGTCGCCGGGCCCGTAGTTCACCGCGGGCACGCCGAGGGTGGTGAAGCGGGCGACGTCGGTCCAGCCGAACTTGGGGTTCACCTCACCGCCGACGGCGTCGACGAAGGCCTGCGCGGCAGGCTGCTCCAGCCCGGGCTGCGCTCCCGGCGCGCTGTCGGTGAGGGTGATCTCGAAGCCCTCGAAGAACTGCTCGACGTAGGCCAGCGCCTCGGTCTCGGAGCGGTCGGGGGCGAACCGGAAGTTCACCGTCACCACGCACTCGTCGGGGATCACGTTGCCCGCGACGCCGCCGCTGATGCCGACCGCGTTGAGGCCCTCGTGGTACTCCAGCCCGTCGATCACCGGGCGGCGTGCCTGGTAGCCGTTGAGCCGGGCCAGCACCTCTCCCGCGCCGTGGATCGCGTTGACGCCGCGCCAGCTGCGCGCGGAGTGCGCCCGCTCGCCGCGGGTGCGCACCTCGACCCGCAGGGTGCCTTGGCAGCCCGCCTCGACGACGGCGTTGGAGGGCTCCATGAGGATCGCGAAGTCGGCGGCGAGCAGGTCGGGGTCGGACTCGCTGAGCAGCCGCAGCCCGTTGTACGCCGACTCGATCTCCTCGGCCTCGTAGAGCACGTAGGTCACGTCGTGCACCGGCTCGGTCACCGTCGCCGCGAGCTTGAGGATGACCGCGTCGCCACCCTTCATGTCGCAGGTGCCCAGGCCGTGCAGGATGCCCGCCGCCTCGTCGAGCCGGCTCGGCAGGTTCGCGTTGACGGGCACCGTGTCGAGGTGCCCGGCGACGACGACCCGGGAGGGGCGGCCGAGGTCCGTGCGCGCGACGAGGGTGTGTCCCCGTCGTACGACGCTCAGGTGCGGCAGCGCCCGGAGCGCGGCCTCGACCGCGTCGGCGATCTCCTGCTCGTCGCGGCTGACCGACTCGATGTCGACCAGCGCACGGGTGAGGGTGACGACGTCGGCGGTCAGGTCGAGTGCGGTCACGGCCACAGTCAACCAGCCGTCCCTCAGGCGCGGGCGAGGGACACGGTCGCCGGCTCGCCGTCACCGACGCTCACCTCGGTGGCGCCCGTGGGCGCCGCCTCGGTGACCGTGTACGACGTGGCGAGGGTCTCCCCCGCGATCAGCGCCTCGTGGGCGCGGGCCGCGGCCTGGACGGCGGGCGTTCCGCCGATCACCAGCTCGATCCGGTCGGTGACGTCGAGCCCGGCGTCGCGGCGCAGCTGCTGGACGGCGCGGACCAGATCGCGGGCCAGCCCCTCCTCGGCGAGCTCGGGCGTGACGTCGGTGGCGAGCACGACGAAGCCGCCGCCCGGCAGCATGCCGGTCGCGACTCCCTCCGCGGCGGCGCCGACGACCGTCTCCAGGGCGTACTCCCCTTCGACGAGCGCCAGGCCACCGGCCGTCACCGTGCCGTCGGCGGCCACCGACCAGTCGCCGGACTTGGACCCCTTGATGGCGACCTGGACGTCCTTGCCGAGGCGCGGGCCGGCGGCCCGGGCGTTGACGGTGAGCTTCTGCTCGACGCCGTACCCGGCGGCCTCGTCGGAGTCGGCGGCGACCAGGCGCACCGACTTCACGTTGAGCTCGTCGGCGACGATGGCGCTGAACGGTTCCAGCGCGGCGGGGTCGGCGACGACCACGGTGAGGCCGGCGAGCGGGAGCCGGTTGCGCAGCTTGGCGGCCTTGCGCAGCGCGGACGTCGAGGAGCACACCTCGCGCACCTGGTCCATCGCCGCGACGAGCGCGTCGTCGGCGGGCAGGGTGGAGACGTCGGGCCAGTCGGTCAGGTGGACCGAGCGGCCGCCGGTCAGCCCGCGCCAGATCTCCTCGGTCGTCAGCGGCAGCAGCGGCGCGACGACGCGGCAGACCACGTCGAGCACGGCGGCCAGGGTCTCGAACGCCTCGGGCCTGCCCTCCCAGAAGCGCTCGCGGGAGCGGCGGACGTACCAGTTGGTCACCACGTCGAGGAAGGTCCGGGTGGTCTCGCAGGCGTCGGCGATGGCGTACTCGTCGAGCTCGGCGGTGAGCTTCTCGACGTACTGGCGCGTCTTGGCGAGCAGGTAGCGGTCGAGCGGGTCCGTGGAGTCGGTCCGGCCGGCGGCGTCGTACTGCTCGGCGTTGGCGTAGAGCGAGAAGAAGTACCAGGTGTTCCAGAGCGGGATCATCACCTGGCGCACGGCGTCGCGGATGCCCTGCTCGGTCACCACCAGGTTGCCGCCGCGCAGGATCGGGGAGGCCATCAGGAACCAGCGCATCGCGTCGGCGCCGTCACGGTCGAAGACCTCTGCGACGTCGGGGTAGTTGCGCAACGACTTCGACATCTTGTTGCCGTCGGAGCCGAGCACGATGCCGTGGCTGATGCAGGAGGAGAAGGCCGGCTTGTCGAAGAGCGCGGTGGCGAGGACGTGCAGCGTGTAGAACCAGCCGCGGGTCTGGCCGATGTACTCGACGATGAAGTCGGCCGGGAAGTGGTTCTCGAACCAGTCCTTGTTCTCGAACGGGTAGTGCACCTGTCCGAACGACATCGAGCCGGAGTCGAACCACACGTCGAGCACGTCGCTGACGCGGCGCATGGTCGAGCGCCCGGTCGGGTCGTCCGGGTTCGGGCGGGTCAGGTCGTCGACCCACGGTCGGTGCAGGTCCGGCAGCCCCTGGGCGTTGAGCGGCAGGCGGCCGAAGTCGCGCTCGATCTCCTCGAAGGAGCCGTAGACGTCGATGCGGGGGTACGCCGGGTCGTCGGACTTCCACACCGGCACGGGCGAGCCCCAGAACCGGTTGCGGGTGATCGACCAGTCGCGGGCGTTCTCGACCCACTTGCCGAACTGGCCGTCCTGGATGTGGTCCGGCGTCCAGCGGATCTCCTGGTTGAGCTCCGCCATCCGCTGCTTGAAGGCCGTCACCTCGACGAACCAGCTGCTCACGCCCTTGTAGATCAGGGGCTCGCGGCAGCGCCAGCAGTGCGGGTAGGAGTGGTCGTAGGTCTCGCGCCGCAGCAGCACCGTACCGGGCGTGACCGAGCCGGCCGCGCCGCCCTGGGTGACCGTCTTGAGGTCGTCGATGATGTGCGGGTTGGCGTCGAAGACCAGCATCCCGGCGTACTCGTCGACGGGGTGGGTGAACCGGCCGTCCTTGCCCACGGGCATGACGGGCTCGATGCCCTCGCGGTCGGTGACCTCCTTGTCGACCTCGCCGAACGCGCCGGCGCTGTGCACCAGCCCGGTGCCGTCGGTGGTGGTCACCGCCTCGTCGGCGGCGACCACGCGGAACGCGTTCGCGTGGTCGGCGAAGTAGGCGAACGGCGGTGCGTAGGTCAGGCCCAGCAGGTCGGCGCCCGTGCCCCGCCAGGTGACGACGGGCTCCTCGCCCAGCTCGCGGGCGTACGACGCCAGCCGGGCCTCGGCGAGCACGAACCGCTCGCCCTCGTGCTCGACGGCGACGTAGTCGATCGCGGAGCCGACCATCACCGCGAGGTTGCTCGGCAGGGTCCACGGCGTGGTCGTCCAGACCAGCAGCTTGGCGCCCTCGAGCTCGCCCTGCGTGGTGATGGAGAAGCCCACGGTCACGGCCGGGTCCTGGCGCATCTTGTAGACGTCGTCGTCCATGCGCAGCTCGTGGTTGGACAGCGGGGTCTCGTCGTTCCAGCAGTACGGCAGGACCCGGAAGCCCTCGTAGACCAGGCCCTTGTCGAAGAGGCTCTTGAACGCCCACAGCACCGACTCCATGAACTCGGGGTTCATGGTCTTGTAGTCGTTGTCGAAGTCCACCCAGCGCGCCTGGCGGGTGACGTAGTCGCGCCACTCGCCGGTGTACTTCAGCACCGAGGCACGGCAGGCGTCGTTGAACTTGTCGATGCCCATCTCGACGATCTCGTCGGTGGTCTTGATGCCGTTGAGGCGCATCGCCTCGAGCTCGGCCGGCAGGCCGTGGGTGTCCCAGCCGAACCGGCGCTCGACGCGCTTGCCGCGCATCGTCTGGTAGCGCGGCACGATGTCCTTGACGTAGCCGGTCAGCAGATGGCCGTAGTGCGGCAGGCCGTTGGCGAACGGCGGGCCGTCGTAGAAGACGAACTCGTTCTCGCCGTTCGCACCCGGGTCGCGCTGCTCGACCGAGGCGCGGAAGGTGTCGTCCTCGGCCCAGTAGGCCAGCACCCGCTCCTCGATCGCGGGAAAGCGCGGGGAGCCGGGCACGGCGCCCTGGTCGGTGGTCGGGTCGGTGCTGACCTTCGGGTAGGTCATCGGGCTTCGCTCTCCTGGGTTCGTCTGCAGCTGCGGCTGTGCCGCAGGGACGATCCTCGGGACCGCGGTACCACCCTGCTTGCCCTTGCGGGCCACTCGTTACGGCTGTGACGGGCCTGACCGCCGGGTTCTAGTGACCCTCCGCGGGCACGGAGGGCGTTCTTCCCGGAGCTCGCCGCTGATGACGGCTCGAACGCTGGTGGGGAAAGCGTACGGCGCCCGGGCCGGGCCCGCGAATCGGATTCCCTCAGGCCCGCTGGTCGTCGATCGCGTTGATGCAGAAGCCGCTGGTCTCGCAGGCGTCGAGCACGCCCCAGCGCTGCGGCGCCTCGAAGGTCCCGGAGCGGTTCAGCATGACCCAGATCGGCTCGTCGCCGGCCTTGGTCGCGGTGAAGGCGAACGCGAGGTCGACGTAGCCGTCGCCGTCGAAGTCGGCGCGGGTGACCCGCGGCGCGGCGACCCCGGGCTCGGTCTCGTGGTCACTGACGTCACCGCCCTCCCAGGGGAAGGCCTGGGGGTTGCCGCGGGCGGTGAAGCGCTGGCCGTCGTACTCGAAGAGACGGACCTGCACCTTGCCGTCCCGGATCACCACGGTGGCGTCCGAGACCCCGCCGGTGGCGAGGAAGTCGTCGAGCACGCTCACCCCCACGTCGATGAGGGGCTCGGGCACGCGCTCGCCGGTGACGTCGAACGCGGTGCCGGTCGAGCGGAGCACCTGGAAGCCGGTCGGCCCCTCGTAGCGGGCGGCGTCGATCCCGTCCGGGATCGGCTCGGTGGGGGCGGCGAGGAGCAGGTCGTCGCGCCCGTCGCGGTCGGGGTCGCCGGCCCACAGGCCGCTTGCGTCGGGGACGGCGTCGGCGGGGTTGCCCCAGTCGGCGGGCGCCGCGAGCACGCCGTTGCCGGTGGCGCGCAGCACGACAAGGCGGGTCCGCTTCCGCACGTCCTGGTAGAGCAGCGCCACGTCGGCGTCCTCGTCACCGTCGAAGTCGCCCGTCACCAGGTCCACGCCACTGGCCGTGTCCAGCTCGATCGTCGTCGGCCGGGTGCTGAGCGTGCGCCCGGTGTTGGCGGTCACCAGCACCTGGATCCGCTGCGAGCTGCCGCGGTAGACGAGCGAGACCTGCTCGAGCCCGGGCGTGCCCGGCGCGATGTCGCCCCACGCCGAGGCGAGCGCCCGCTCGGGGTCCGCGCGCGGACGGCGGGTGAGGGAGGTGCCGTCGGAGTAGTAGGCGACGCCGTAGCTGGGCGCCTCGTCGCCGTCGAAGGCGACGAGGTCCCCGAAGCCGTTGCCGTCGAGGTCGAACGCCACCGGCCCGTCGTACGGCGCCGGGGCGGGCTCCTGCGCAGCGGGGGTGTCGCGCCCGCCGGTCGCCTGCGGGTCGGCGTCGTCGGCCCACGGGCGCAGGCCGAGGGTGAGCGCCAGCGCGGTGACCCCGGCGACCACCGGGACCCCGACGGCCAGGGCCTTCCGGCGGCGGCCCGGCCGCCCGGGCGGCACGACGGGCGCGGAGAGGGGCGCGGGGACGGGCGCTGGGACCGGCGCCGGGGCCGGGCCGGGCGCGGTGAGCGCGGCCGCCAGGTCGGCGGCGCTGGCGAACCGTTCCCGCGGGTCCTTCGCCATCGCGACGCGCAGCACCGCGTTGATCCGGGCCGCGTCGGCGACGTCCGCGCCGAGCTGCGGCACGGGCGCGCTCTGGTGGGCCTGGAGCAGCGCGGCGATGGCGCCCTCGTAGGGCGGCCAGCCCGTGACGGCGTACCAGAGCAGGCAGCCGAGGGCGTACACGTCGCTGGCCGGGCTGGCCGGCTCTCCCGCGGACAGCTCCGGGGCGAGGTAGGCCACGGTGCCGACGAGGTCGCCGGGCCGGGTGTGCCGGGAGCCGGTCTCGGGCTGGGCGATGCCGAAGTCGCACAGGTAGGCGTGCAGCGGGCGGTCGTCGGGGTCGCGCAGCAGCACGTTGCCCGGCTTGATGTCGCGGTGCAGCAGGCCGGCGCGGTGGGCGTCGTCGAGGGCGCCGGCCAGCTGGGCGACGGTGCCGACCGCGAGGTCGGAGGGCAGCGGCCCCCGGGAGCGCACGAGAGCCTCGAGGTCGCCGCCGCGCACCAGCTGCGTCACCAGGTACGGCGTCCCGTCGGCCACCCCGTGGTCGAAGATCGCGATCACGTGCGGCGAGTCGAGGCTGGCCAGCACCTCCGCCTCCCGGCGGAAGCGGGCGTTGAGCTCGGGGTCGTGGGCGTACTCCGCGCTGATCACCTTGAGCGCGACCGCCCGGCCGAGCTCGGTGTCCGTCGCGACGTACACGCTGCCCATCCCGCCGCGCCCCAGCAGGGACTCGACGCGGTAGCGCCCCAGCATCCTTCCGGGTGCCACGTCCATCGTCTCCCCCGTCCCGAGCCACGGTGGCCGCCCCCAGGCTAACTTGCCGGACCATGCCGTCCTGGCGTTGGCTGAGCGCCATGACCGGCGAGCTGGCGAACTACCGCGACTACCTGACCCACTACCGCGCGACGCTGGAGCGCAAGTGCGCGGACCTCTCGCCCGCGCAGCTGGCGTCCCGCTCGGTCCCGCCGAGCTCGCTGAGCCTGCTCGGGATGGTCCGGCACCTGGCGCGGGTCGAGCACTTCTGGTTCCAGTGCGCGCTGGTGGAGGTCGACCAGGACCGGATCAACGACGACGGGGACGCCGGCTTCGCGCAGGTGGAGCCCACCGAGGAGGCGGTCGCGGCCGCGTGGGCCTCCTGGCGCGAGCAGGTCGCGATCGCCGACGCCTGGCTGGACGGGGTCACCGACGACGACCTGGGCCGGGTGGTCACCTTCCGCCAGGGCACCGACACCGCCAGCGTGCGCGACATCCTGGTCCACATGATCGAGGAGTACGCCCGGCACTGCGGGCACGCGGACCTGCTCCGCGAGTGCATCGACGGCGTGACGGGCGAGTGAGCGACGTGGGCTACCTCCTCGACGACGCGGTCGCCTCGGAGCGCACCGGCGACGGCGTGCACCTGGTCCGGCTCACCACCGACTGGAACACCGCCAACCAGACGCCCAACGGCGGCTACGTGCTCGCCCTCCTCCAGCACGCCGTCCTGCAGGAGTCGGCGCACCCGGACGCGCTGAGCATCTCGATCACCTACTTCCGCCCCGGCCTGCCCGGGCCCGGCGAGATCCGGGTCCGCGAGGTGCGCAAGGGCCGCCGGGTCTCGACGTACGACGCCGTGCTGGTCCAGGAGGGCCGGGAGATCGCGCACGCCGTGGTCAGCACCCACGACTGGGACGCCACCGGCACCTTCACCCACACCCCGCACGCGGCGCCGCAGGTGCCGGCGCCGGAGGACTGCGTCGACGTCAGCGCGCTGGTGCCCGAGGGCATGGTGCCGATCCTGGACCGCTACGCCTACCGCGCCCCGAGCGCCCCGGGCTGGCTGACGGGTGCGCCGACCGGCATCACCGAGTCGCTGTGCTGGATCCGCGCCGCCGACGAGCGCCCGGTGGACGCGCTGCTCGCCGGTGCGATGGTCGACGCGTTCCCGCCGGTGACGGCCGAGATCGGGCACCTGGCGTCGGCGACGATCCAGCTGACCGTGCACTACCGCCGACGCCCGGACACGGTGTGGGCGCTGGGCCACGTCACCTCGCGGCACGTGATCTCCGGCTACCACGACGAGGACGTCGAGCTGTGGGACGACCGGGGCCGGCTCGTCGCCCAGGGCCGGCAGATCGCGATCCTCGCCAACGGCTGAGGCCCGGCGGGTCCGCTCAGCGTGCGGCGAGCGTGATCGTCGTACCGCCGTCGAGGGTGGGGGTCCGCAGCTCCACCGAGCCCGGCCGCGGGAGCGTGAAGGTGCGGTCGAGGTCGTCGTAGTCGCCGTCGGTCGCCAGGTCGGTGTCGGTCTCCACCCGCACCTCGCCGCCGCTGACCGCCACGACGGTGATGGTGACCTCGCCGCCCACCGCGTCCACGGTGACGTCGTCGTCCTCCACCACCCGCACCGTGCGGGTGGACGGCGCGGGCTGCTCGCGCGACCATCCGGTCCAGTCCTGCACGGTGACCTCGAGCTCGACGGGTCCGTCGTCGGCGCCGAGGGCGGCGGCCACCGACACCCCGGCGGGCACCGCGAGGGCGAGCACGGCCAGCAGGGCTGCGGGGAAGGTCACACGGGCAGTCATGCCCGCTGGGACGGCGGCGGCCGCCCGCCGGTTCCCGAGCGCCTAGACTCTGCTCACGTGACTGCTGCCTGGGGCTTCGGCCTGACCACGTACGCCGCCGACGGCTCGACCGTCCTCGACAGCTGGTTCCCCGCGCCCGCGCTGGGCGACAAGCCCGCCGACGCGCAGGCCCCCGCCGAGCTGACCGCGCTCGAGGGCGCCGACGAGGCCCGCGGGGTCACCCGCAAGGTCGACCTCGTCGAGATCGCCGACCTCGACGCCGCGCCCGCCGGGACCGTCGAGGTGTGGCTGCGGCTGCACCTGCTCTCGCACCGTCTGGTCGCCCCGCACGGCCAGAGCCTCGAGGGCATCTTCGGTCTGCTGACCAACGTGGTGTGGACCTCCGCCGGCCCGTGCGCCGTCGAGGGCTTCGAGCTGACCCGCGCCCGCCTCCAGGCGTCCGGCCAGCACGTCACCGTGTACGGCGTCGACAAGTTCCCGCGCCTCGTCGACTACGTCATCCCCGCCGGTGTCCGGATCGCCGACGCCGACCGGGTGCGCCTCGGCGCCCACCTCGCCGAGGGCACCACCGTCATGCACGAGGGCTTCGTGAACTTCAACGCCGGCACCCTCGGCACCTCGATGGTCGAGGGCCGCATCTCCGCCGGGGTCGTCGTGGGCGACGGCTCCGACGTCGGCGGCGGCGCCTCGATCATGGGCACGCTGTCCGGTGGCGGCAAGCAGGTCATCTCGGTCGGCCGGCGCTGCCTGCTCGGAGCGAACGCCGGCATCGGCATCTCCCTCGGCGACGACTGCGTCGTCGAGGCCGGCTGCTACGTCACCGCCGGCACCAAGGTCACCGTGCTGGAGCCCGGCAAGGAGCCCCGCGTCGTCAAGGCCGCGGAGCTCTCCGGGGCCAGCAACGTGCTCTTCCGCCGCAACTCCGTCTCGGGCGCCATCGAGGCCGTGCCGTGGCAGGGCGAGGGCATCGCGCTCAACGCGGCCCTGCACGCCAACTGAGCCGGGTCCGGGTCCGCGCTTTGGCCCCCACCGCACACTGGGAGCCGTGAAACGGGGTGCCACGGCGGTCGTCGGCGGTCTCGCGGTCGTGGTGACCGTGACGGCTGTCGGGGTCGCCGTGCTCAAGGCCACCGACACCATCGTCGGCGGCCCCAGCGGCGACTGCACCGTCACGGTCGACGGGCACACCGTCGACATCAGCGGTGAGCAGGCCGAGAACGCCTCGCTGATCGCCTCCGTCGCGGTCCGCCGTGGACTGCCCGCCCGGGCGACCTCGATCGCCCTGGCGACGGCGTACCAGGAGTCGAAGCTGCGCAACATCGACTACGGCGACCGCGACTCCCTGGGCCTGTTCCAGCAGCGGCCCTCCCAGGGCTGGGGCACCCGCGAGCAGATCCTCGACCCGGTCTACGCGACGAACGCCTTCTTCGACGCCCTGCAGAAGGTGCGGGGCTACGAGTCGCTGGAGATCACGGTCGCGGCGCAGCGGGTCCAGCGCTCGGCGTACCCGGACGCGTACGCCGACCACGAGGCCGACGGCCGGGCGCTGGCCTCCGCGCTGACCGGCTTCTCCCCCGCGACCTTCAGCTGCGACCTCGACGGCGGTGCACCGAGCGCCGAGACCGAGCTCTCCGGCACCGGGCTGACGCCGCGCGCGGACGCGGCACGCAAGGAGCTGCTGGAGCGCTTCGGCCGGCTCAGCCTCGGCGGCTTCGACCCCGACGGGGTGAACACCGGGCACATGGAGGGCTCGGCGCACTACGACGGCCGCGCCATCGACGTGTTCGTGCGCCCCATCACCCAGCGCAACACCACCAAGGGCTGGGCGCTGGCGCACTGGGCGGTCGCCAACGCCGCGCGCCTCGACATCCGCACCGTCATCTTCGACGACCGGATCTGGACCGCCGGGCGCGACGGCTGGCGCGACTACGACCCGCCGTCGTCGTCCTCGGGCGACCGGGCGATCCTCGAGCACCGCGACCACGTCCACATCGACGTCTTCCGCTGACTCGACTTGGGGTTTTCCACCCGCGAGTTGGGGTTTTCCTCCCGTGACTTGGGGTTTTCCACCCGCGACGTGGGGGTTGTGCCCCCACCACATGCGGGACGGGCCCGACAGTGCGGTGGGAAAACTCCCAAGTCGACGGTGGAAACCCCCAACTCGCGGGTGGAAAAACCCAAGTCGACGGTGGAAACCCCCAAGTCGGCGTCAGGGGGTGGTGAGGCGGGCGACCGCCGCGTCGATCCGCTCGTCGGTGGCGGTCAGGGCGATCCGCACGTGCTTCGCTCCCGCGGCGCCGTAGAACGCACCGGGCGCCACCAGGATCCCCTGCTCGGCGAGCTCGGCGACGAGCTGCCAGGAGTCCGGGCCGTCGGGGCCCTTGGTGGTCCACAGGTAGAGCGAGGCCTCGGAGTGCTCGATGGTGTAGCCCGCCGCCTCCAGCGCCGCCCGGAGCCGGGTACGACGCGCGCGGTACACCTCGTGCTGCTCCTTCACGTGGGCCTCGTCGCCGAGCGCGGCCGCCATCACGTGCTGGGTCGGCGCCGGCATGAGCAGGCCGAGGTTCTTGCGCACCGCGAGCAGCTCGGCGAGGACGGCGCGGTCACCGGCGACGAAGCCGCAGCGGTAGCCGGCGAGGTTGGAGCGCTTCGAGAGCGAGTGCACGACGAGGATGCCGTCGGCGGAGCCGCCGCAGATGTCGGGGTGGAGCACGGAGAGGGCCTCGCCCTCCCACACGCAGTCGAGGTAGCACTCGTCGGAGACGAGCAGCACGCCGCGCTCCCGGCACCAGTCGACGACCTTCTTCAGGTGCTCCTTGGGCAGGATGCGCCCGGACGGGTTCGACGGGGAGTTCACCCACAGCATGGCGGGCGTCTCCGGGCCGAACGCGGTCAGCGCGTCGGAGGCGACGGCCTTTGCGCCGACGAGCGCCGCACCCACCTCGTAGGTCGGGTACGCGAGCGCGGGGTAGCCGATGACGTCCCCCGCCCCCAGCCCGAGGTACGACGGCAGGGCCGCGATCAGCTCCTTGGAGCCGATCAGCGGCAGCACCTGGTCCAGGTCCAGGTCGATCGTGCCGTGCTGGCGGGCCAGCCAGTCCACGACGGCCTGGCGGACCTCGGTGGTGCCGACGGTCAGCGGGTAGCCGGGCGCGTCGGCGGCCTCGGCCAGCGCCGCCTTGGCGACGTCGGGGGTCGGGTCGACGGGCGTGCCGATCGAGAGGTCGACGATGCCGTCGGGGTGCGCCCGCGCGGTCGCGGCGTACGCCGTGAGGCGGTCCCAGGGGAAGTCGGGCAGCCGGCCCGAGACGGCACCCAGCGTGATCACTGGGGGCTCAGTGGTCCTGGTTCTGCGGCTCGAGGGCGGCGATGAACGCGGCGTCCTTGTCGATCTCACCCATCTTGGCGGCACCGCCGGGCGAACCGAGGTCGTCGAAGAACTTCACGTTCGCGTCGTAGTACTCCTTCCACTCCTCCGGGACGTCGTCCTCGTAGAAGATGGCCTCCACCGGGCAGACCGGCTCGCACGCACCGCAGTCGACGCACTCGTCGGGGTGGATGTAGAGCATCCGCTTGCCCTCGTAGATGCAGTCGACCGGACACTCGTCCACGCACGCGCGGTCCTTGACGTCGACGCACGGCTGCGAGATGACGTAGGTCATCGGTTCCTCCTGGCCCTGGCGGTGCTCTGCGAAAGATGGATACGAATAGGTTTCGTACCGGGGCTCAGCCTAGTATCCCGGCCGTGCCGGATGCGCGCAGACCCCCCGAATCTGGACGCCATCTGCTCGGCCCGCACGTCGTCGGCCGGCGGATCGTGGTCCGCCGCCTGGTGCGGGGCGAGACCGGCCCCACCGGCGGGCCCGCGTTCACCGACCTGCTGGGGGTCTGCCTGTCCTGGGACGAGCGGTCCTGCGTGGTCCAGCCCGAGACCGGCCCGGCCGTCACGATCGCGCTCGCCGACATCGTCTCCGGCAAGCCGGTCCCGCCGCGGCCCTCGGTGCGCCAGCGGGTGAGCGTGCGTGCCGCCGAGGGGCGCACCGGCGTGCTCTGGCCCGACCTCGAGCGGGTCGCGCTGGGCGAGTGGGAGCTGCGGCGCGAGCCCGCCCCCGTGGGCCGGCTGCGCAAGCGCGCCAACTCCTGCCTGGCCGTCGGCGACCCCGGCCGCCCGGTCACCGACGCGCTGGCCGAGGTCGTCGCCTTCTACGCCGCCCGCTCCCGCGACCCGCTCGTCCAGCTCGAGGCCGGGTCGGGCACCGAGGACGAGGTCCGGACGGCCGGGTGGGAGCCCCTGGACCACGGCGAGTCCGAGCTGCGCCTGGCCGGCCTGTCCGTCGTACGACGCGCGCTGGGCCGGCGCCGCCAGGAGGCCGAGCTCGCCGTCACCGGCCCCCGCGCCCATGCCACGATCGGGTCCGGCTGCGACCCGCTCGCCGAGGCCCAGGCCACGCTGGACGGCGACTGGCTCGGCGTCTACGGGCTCACCGTGGATCCCGGGCACCGCCGGCGCGGTCTCGGCGGGGACGTGCTCGCCGCGCTGCTGGAGTGGGGTGCCGAGCAGGGCGCCACGACGGTGTGGCTGCACGTGGAGACCGCGAACCCCGAGGGGCTGGCGTTCTGGGACGCACTGGGCCTCACCGCCCACCACACCTGCCGCTACTACGCGCCGCCGAGCTCCGCGAGCGCCGCACCGGTGAGCCGGTAGGTCTGCCACTCCCGCATCGGCCGGGCGCCGAGGGCCTCGTAGAACTCGATCGACGGGGTGTTCCAGTCCAGGACCGCCCACTCCACGCGGGCGTAGCCACGCTCGACCGCGATCCGCGCCAGGGCCGCCAGCAGGGCGCGGCCCAGGCCGCTCCCCCGCTGCTCGGGCTCGACGAACAGGTCCTCCAGGTAGATCCCCGGCTGGCCCGTCCAGGTGGAGTAGCTGCGGAACCACAGCGCCATGCCCGCGACCCGGCCGTCGACCTCGGCGACGAGCACGCTCGCCACCGGGTCCTCCCCGAACAGCCAGCGGTGCAGGTCCGCCTCGGTGGTGGCGACCGCGTCCGGCTCGCGCTCGTAGCTCGCCAGCGCACGGATCAGCCGCAGGACGTCGGGGACGTCCTGCGGCGTCGCGACCCGGACGGTCTCAGCCACGCGCGAGGAAGAGCAGCAGGTCGTGACGCGTGAGCACGCCGACCGGCTTGCCGTCCTCGTGCACGAGCACGCCGTCCGCTCCCTCGAGCAGCGGGACGGCGGCCTGCGCGTCCTCGGTCGAGCCGATGGTCGGCAGGGTCGGCGACATGTGCTGCTCGACGGAGTCGTTGAGCCGCGCCTTGCCGGTGAACAGCGCGTCCAGCAGCGCCCGCTCGGACACCGAGCCCGCCACCTCCGCCGCGACCACCGGCGGCTCGGCCCGCACGACCGGCATCTGCGAGACGCCGTACTCCTGCAGGATCCCGATCGCCTCGGCGATGGTCTCGTTCGGGTGGGTGTGCACCAGGGCCGGCAGCGTCCCGGTCTTCCCGCGCAGGATCTCCCCGACCGTGCGGGCCGGCTGCGGCTGGCCGTTGCTGAAGCCGTACTGCGCCAGCCAGTCGTCGTTGAAGACCTTGCTCAGGTAGCCGCGACCCGAGTCGGGCAGCAGGACCACGATGACCGCGTCGTTGCGGCCCTCGGCCGCGAGCTCCTGGGCGAGCTGGCGGGCGGCGTACGCCGCCATGCCGGACGAGCCGCCGACGAGCATCTGCTCCTCACGGGCCAGGCGGCGGGTGAAGGAGAACGAGTCGGCGTCGGAGACCTCGATGATCCGGTCCGCGATCTCGCGGTCGTAGGTCTCGGGCCAGAAGTCCTCACCGACGCCCTCGACGAGGTACGGGCGACCGCTGCCGCCGGAGTACACCGACCCCGCCGGGTCGGCGCCGACGACCTGGACGTCGCCGCTCTGCTCCTTGAGGTAGCGCCCGATGCCGCTGATGGTGCCGCCGGTGCCGACGCCCGCGACGAAGTGGGTGATCCGGCCCTCGGTCTGGCGCCAGATCTCGGGGCCGGTCTCCTCGTAGTGGGAGCGGGGGTTGTGCGGGTTGGAGTACTGGTCGGGCTTCCACGCGCCCGGCTGGCTGGCGAGCCGGTCGCTGACGTTGTAGTAGGAGTCGGGGTGCTCGGGAGCGACGGCCGTCGGGCAGACGACCACCTCCGCGCCGTAGGCCCGCAGGACGTTGCGCTTGTCCTCGCTCACCTTGTCCGGGCACACGAAGATGCACTGGTAGCCCTTCTGCTGGGCCACCATCGCCAGCCCGACGCCGGTGTTGCCGGACGTCGGCTCGACGATCGTGCCGCCGGGCTTGAGGGCGCCGGACTCCTCGGCGGCCTCGATCATGCGGGTGGCGATCCGGTCCTTCACCGAACCGCCGGGGTTGAGGTACTCGACCTTCGCCAACACCAACGGTCCGTCGGCGGGCAGATCGAGCGAACGGTTGAGCCGGACCAGCGGGGTGTTGCCGATCAGCTCCAGAAGGGACTCGACGTACTCCATGTGCTCACCGTATCGGTGCATCCGTAGAGTTGCCGCCGTGAGCAAGGCGTCCGCAGCCCGCAAGCTGGCCGCCGCGGCCTTGTACGGCGGCGGCGGTCTGTCCGCGCTCGGCGCCGGCCTCTACGGCGTACTGACCGCCGAGGCCCGGCTGGCGCGCAAGACGATCGGACCCGCCCGGGAGGAGCCGCCGCCGGACGCCACCGGATGGTACGGCCGCGGCCGCCCCGGTCCGGCCCTGCGGATCGCGCTCCTCGGCGACTCCAGTGCCGCCGGCTACGGCGTCGACCGGGTCGAGGAGACCCCCGGCGCCCTCATCGCCTCCGCCCTCGCCGAGCACGCGGACCGGCGGGTCTACCTGCGCGAGTTCTGCGTCGTCGGCGCCAAGTCCTCCGACCTGGCCGCCCAGGTCGACCGGGCGCTGCCGATCGAGCCCGAGGCCGTCATCATCCTCATCGGCGGCAACGACGTCACCCACACCATGCGGCCCTCGCAGTCGGTGCGCTACCTGTCCGAGGGCGTACGACGCCTGATGGCCTCGGGCGCCAAGGTCGTCGTCGGCACCTGCCCCGACCTCGGCACCGTCCAGCCCATCGCTCCGCCGCTGCGCCAGGTCGCCCGCGCCTGGTCCCGCCGGCTCGCCGCCGCCCAGACCATCGCCGTCATCGAGGAGGGCGGGCGGACCGTGTCCCTCGGCGACGTCCTCGGCCCCGAGTTCGCCGCCGCCCCCGCCCTGCTGTTCGGGCCCGACCAGTTCCACCCGTCGGTGGCCGGCTACCGCGCGCTCGCCGGGGTGCTCATCCCCTCGGTGCTCGCCGCGCTGGAGCAGGTCCCCGACGAGGAGGTCGCGCTGGAGGCGTTCCGCGGCGAGGGCGTCCTGCCCATCACCCGCGCGGCCGTCCAGGCCGTCAACGAGCCCGGCACCGAGCTCGACGGCACCGAGATCGGTGGCCGCCGCGCCGGCGTCCGCGGTCTGTGGGTGGAGCTGCGCCACCGCCGCAGTCGCCAGCACGTCCCGGGCGAGGCACCCGCCGAGCACGAGGGCGCCGCGGTCGCGGACTGATGGGTGCGTGCGGTGTGGTCCCCCACCGCGACGACTCGGCCCCCGGACGCACCACGGCCCCGACCCACCGAGGTGAGCCGGGGCCGTCGTACGACGTGGTCAGTCCTGCTGGAGGATCGCCAGGATCCGGAGCAGGTTGGTGTAGATCCAGACCAGGCTGACGAGCAGACCGAAGGACGCCCGCCACGACTCGCGCTCGGGCAGGCCGTTGGCGATGCCCTGCTCGACGAAGTCGAAGTCGAGGATCAGCATGAACACACCGAGCACCAGGCCGGCGATGGCGAACACGAGGCCGAGGCCGCCGAAGCCGAAGAGGCCGAGCTCGTTGCTGAACAGGCTCAGCACCATCTCCATGAGGCCGAGGGCCACCATGCCGAACATCGCGGCGATGACGAAGGTGCGGAACTTGTTGCCGACCTTGATGTCGAAGAACTTGTACGCCGCGAGCGTGCCACCGAAGGCGGCGAAGGTGCCCACGACGGCCTGGACGACGATGCCGCCCATGTCGGCGTCGGCGCCGAAGGCGGCGTCGTAGAACTTGCTCAGCGCGCCCAGCGCGACACCCTCGGCGAGGGCGAAGGCGATGACGAGCGCCGGGCTGATGACCCGCTTGAACGAGTTGACGAGCGAGAGGACGAAGGCGGCACCGGAGCCGACGATGAGGAAGGCCGAGAGGGTGCTCACCGCCTCGGTGCTGTCGACGTCGGGGGTGAGGAACCACGTCACGGCGGCGGCGATGATGGTGACGCCGAGGGTGATCGCGGTGGACTGGACGACGGAGTCGATCGTCATCCGGTCCTGGCGGACGGGGGCCTGGGGTGCGGCGTAGCCGGGCTCCTGGGAGTAGCCGCCGTACTGCTGCGGCTGCCCGAAGCTCTGGTACGCGCCGGCGGCGCTCCGGTTGAACTCATCGGAGCGCCGGAACACCGGGTTGTTGCTCTGCATGGTCTCCTCCGCATGTCTGCGTTCGGTCGAGGCCCCCAGTCTAGGGGCCTGATGACCTTGCAACGCCTCACGCGCGCGAAAGGTTCCCCTTCCTTCCACCCGGCTCAGCGCCCGGTGACCCGCACCCCCCACCTCCGTCCCCGGTACGTCGGCGCGCACCTCGATCCGTCCGCCGCTCCCCTGCCGCCACTGCCCACCGGTCACCGTCACGTCGTAGCCCCGCGGGTAGTGCAGCGGGCTGACGAAGATCTCGGTGGGCGCGGTGATCGCGTTGGACCGGTAGCGGTAGGAGAAGGCGCCGGTGGTGGCGTCGAAGCTCATCGCGAGGGGCGTGCCGGCGGTGGCTTGGGCGTAGGTGCGCACGAGCATGCGCAGCTTGCCGGCCTTGACGGTGGAGAGGTCCGCGTCGTCACCGAACATTCCCTGGGCGTCGTCGGCGGTGGTGGGGTCCTGCCACTGCTTGTAGGCCCAGTGCGTCCAGCCCATGAGGTTGCGGTCGGCGACGGCGGCGTCGATCTCGACGGCGCGCAGGTTGTCGGTGGCACCCCACTCGCTCATCATCGGCGCGGCGTCGATGCGCGCGGCCTGCGCGAGCGCGGTGGTGGTCCGCTCCTGGCTGAAGTCCCAGCAGTTCTCGACGTTGCCGAAGGGCAGGCCCTGGGACTCGAGGAAGACGTCCTGGCAGTAGTTGTGCCACGAGTAGCCGAGCTGACGGGCGCCCGCCATCGGCTCGAGGTAGGTCGGCACCTTCTGCCCGGCGGCGAGCTGCTGCGGCTCCCACCACACCACGTTGTCGGCGTCGACCCGGCGGATGGCCCGGGTGACCTTCTCGTACGCCGGCTGCAGCTCCTTCGCGTAGCTGCCCTGGCACCCGGTGGTCAGGCAGGACAGCCACTCCAGGCCCATCCACGGCTCGTTGATGAGGTCGTAGCCCATGAGGTACGGCTGGTCCTTCCACCAGCGCGCCGCGACCTGCCAGGCGGCCGCCCAGTCGTCGAGGCCGCGGTGCCGGTTGGCCCAGAACTCGTCGAAGACGAGGGAGTTCTCGGGCGTCCAGTAGCCGATGGGGAACGGCAGGTTCAGCGGCGGCAGCAGGCCGAGCAGCAGCGGTCGGTGCAGCGCCCGGTCGGGCACGCCCTCGCCGCCGTACGTCTCGTGCCACTGGTCCTGGTGCATGTCGAGCTGCATCCAGATGCCCCGGTCGGCGAGGAGGTCCATGACCCGCTGCCACCCGGTCCGGTACGACGGGTCGCCCACCCCCGGTGCGGTCGGGGTGATCCCCGCCCACAGCGTGCCGAGGCGCACGCCGTTGAAGCCGTAGCGGGCGAGCCAGTCGGCGTCGGCGGCGGTGAAGCCCTCGGCGGTGGCGGGCGGGACGTAGGGGTCGCGCTTCCAGACCAGGTTGAATCCGTGCACGATCACCACCCGGCCCTGCTCGTCGACGAGCCAGCGCCCCTGGGTGCGCAGCTGGGGTGCGGGGGCGGCACCGTCGTCGGCCACGGCGGGGCCGGGGGGCGTGGCCACCCCGAGCGCCGCGAGCAGCAGGACGGCGACCAGCACCACCGCACGCGCAGAACGAGAACCTGTTACAGGGAGCACGTCCGGCAACGTACTCCTTCCCGGTGACCGCCGTCACCGGGTCGGAGGATCAGCCGCGACGGCGCAGCCGGACCACCGTGTCGCGCACCGCCAGCGGACCGTCCGCCGTCTCCTGCACGCGCTCCGGGGTGTCCGCGACCTCGACGGTCCAGGGCGAGCCGGGCTCCGCGGCACCGAGCGCCGTGAGCACCCGGTCCGGCTCGAAGAGCAGTCCCGGGCCGTGGTCGTGGCGCGCGCCGCTGGCGACGTCGTGCGGGTGGTGGGCGGTGACGAGCAGCCGTCCGCCGGGCGCGACCGCGTCCGCGATCCCCCGGTAGATCGGCGCGAAGTCCTCGACCGGCACGTGCAGGAAGCTCACGGTGACGAGGTCGAAGCGGTGGCGCCCGGCCGGACGCGGGTCGTCGAGGGCGTCGTACAGGCCGAGCTTGAGCCGGTCCGCCACACCCTCCTGCTCGGCGTGCTCGGCGACCTTCGCCAGCGCCACCTCCGAGACGTCGACCGCGGTCACCCGCCAGCCCTGCTTGGCGAGCCAGATCGCGTCACCGCCCTCCCCGCAGGCCACGTCGAGGGCCTTGCCCGGCACCAGGTCGGCGCTCTGCTCGACCAGCCGCTGGTTGGGGCGTCCGCTCCAGACGCGGTCGCTGCCGGCGTACCGCTCGTCCCAGAAGGCGGCGCTGAGCGCCTCCCGCAGCGCTTCGAGGGAGCTGTCGTGCGCGGGATCGCGATGGTGACGGTGCATGGGGACCACTGTGCCGGTTCAGGTGGACCTGAAGTCAACTGCTGCTGTGGGCGGAGCCTCTCCGCCGTCGGCAGCGCGCCCTGGTCCGCGCCCGCGGCTCGGCACAGGCTGAGGCCATGACCCACGACGACAGCCCCCGGCTCTTCGACGACCGACGGCGGCGCGAGCTGTACCAGCAGCGCGTCCTCGTCCTCGACGGAGCGCTCGACGACGACAACGGCACCGTGCTCGCCACCCAGCTCCTCGGCCTCGCCGGCGAGGACCCCCGCGCCGAGGTGGCGCTGTGGATCCACTCCCCCGGCGGTTCGGTGCCCGCGATGCTCGCCATCCGCGACGTGATGCGCCTCGTGCCCTGCCCGGTCTCCACCCTCGCCCTCGGGATCGCCTGCAGCGCCGGGCAGTTCCTGCTCTCCTCAGGTGAGCCCGGCCGCCGCCGCGCACTCCCCCACGCCCGGATCCTCATGCACCAGGGCTCCGCCGGCATCGGCGGCACCGCGGCCGACGTCGAGCTCCAGGCCGAGGACCTGCGGCACATGCGCGACACCGTGCTCGGACTCATCGCCGAGGACACCGGCCAGCCCGTCGAGCGGATCTTCGAGGACTCCCTGCGCGACCGGTGGTACACCGCCCAGGAGGCGCTCGACTACGGCTTCGTCGACGCGATCGTCACGTCGTACGACGAGGTGGCGCCGCCGCTGCGTCGTACCGCCGGGCTCGGCACGTTCACGACGGGAGCCGCGCGATGAGCAGCTACACCATCCCGAACGTGATCGCCCAGCACCCGCGCGGGGAGCGGGTCATGGACGTCTACTCGCACCTGCTGACCGAACGCGTCGTCTACCTCGGCACCGCCATCGACGCGGGCGTCGCCAACGCCCTGGTCGCGCAGCTGCTCTTCCTCGAGGCCGACAACCCCGAGCGCGACATCCAGCTCTACATCAACTGCGAGGGCGGCGACCCCAGCGCGATGCTGGCCGTCCACGACACCCTGCAGTACATCCGCCCGCAGGTCGCGACCACCTGCGTCGGCCAGGCCGTCGCCGTCGGCGCCGTGCTGCTCGCCGCCGGCGCCCCCGGCAAGCGGGCCGCGCTCCCCCACGCCCGCGTGGTCCTGCACCAGCCCGCCGCCTCGGGACGCGGGCCCATCCCGGACCTGATCCTCCAGGCCGACGAGGTGGTCCGGGTCCGCGCCGACATCGAGCGGATCCTCGCCCGGCACACCGGCCAGGACGTCGCCGCCCTGCGCGCGGACACCGACCACGACCGGGTGTTCACGGCGGAGGCCGCCCGGGCGTACGGGCTGATCGACCAGGTGATCGCCGAGCGGGGCGCGACGGGCTAGGCGACGAGGGCCAGCGCCGTCGAGACCGGTCGCAGGCCGCGGACCGGCGCGTCGACGTACAGCTCACGGGTGACGGCGGAGGTCAGGTCGAGCAGCGTCAGCCCGAGGGCGCCCGCCACCGCCGCGATCATCTCGCTGCTGGGCTCCTTGACCCCCCGCTCGATCTCGGAGAGGTACTGCGGCGAGATCCCCGCCCGCCGTGCCGTCTCCGTCAGCGTCTCGCCCCGCTCCCGCCGGGTCCGCCGCAGCTCGCGCCCCAGCAGGTCCCGCCACAGCGGCTCGGTCTCGTCCAGGTCCTCGGCCATGCCTCATCGTAGGTCGGCTCCTCGACCGGCCGGGGTGCTCGACGGCGAGTTCTGCTCAGAGCAGATCCGGACGCCCGTCCGGATCCCGCCGCGAGGACGTTGACGCGGTCCGCCAGCAGGCGGACATTGCTGGTCATCCCCCTCGACGAGGAGCACCCCCATGCCGAACCTCCCATCCCCGAAGGGGCCCGCGGGCGTGCGGGGCGCCCTGCTCGCCGTGCTCGTCGGCGTCGCCCTGGCCCTGACCACCGCGGTGCCTGCGCAGGCCGCGACGACCTACACACCTTCGGGCGGTCCGTCGGTGAGCTTCGTCGGGACGAACATCCCCTTCACCGACGTCGAGGCGGGCCAGACCTTCACCTGCTCGTCCGTCATCATGGCGGGATCCCTGGTCAGCTCGGGAGTCTCCCGGGCCTACGGCAACGTCGCGATCACACTGAGCACGCTCAGCTCCAGCGGCTGCAGCAACCCGATCTGCGGCGCGGCCGCGCTGACCCCCGTGTCCACCTGGACCTTCGCGATCACCGGGGACAAGACCGGCACCAGCTGGCCGGCCCGGATCGACAACGTCACCGTGCAGCTCACCTGCGGCGGGTGCGCCTTCAAGATGACCGGTCGGATCGTAGGCACGTTCGACACCGCAACGCAGCGGTTCACCCCGCAGAGCGGTGGCGCGGGGTTCATCGTCTCCTCCAGCCCGGCGCCGAGCGGCTCGATGTGCGTGATCCTCGATATCCAGGCGGGTGACCAGATCACCGTCGGCGGCGTCTTCGTCCGCTCCCCATCACCCGGGTCCGTGGGCGTCACGATCAGCAACCCCTGACCGGCGTCCCGCGCGGACGGCTCGGGGGCGGGGTGGCAGACTTCGGCCCGCCCCCCACGTGCGAGAGCGAGGTCCGGTGTGAGCACGGTGCACGTCGTCGCCTCGGCCTTCGTCGCCCTGCTGCCGATCACCAACCCGATCGGCGCGGTGGCGGCCTTTGCCGGCATGACCGGATCCCAGCCCGTCGCACAGGTACGACGCCAGGCGATCCTCACCGGGGTCTATGTGTTCGCGATCCTCGCGGTCTTCGGCCTGCTCGGCACGATCGTGCTCGAGGCGTTCGGCATCACCATCCCGGCCCTCCAGATCGCCGGCGGCCTCGTGGTGGCGCACTCGGGCTTCGGGATGATCGTCCCGCGGGAGACCCTGAGCGCTCCTGAGCAGTCCCACGCGGCGGGCAAGACCGACATCTCGTTCTCACCGATGGCGCTGCCTCTGATCGCCGGTCCCGGCGCGATCGGTGTCGTGATCGCTCTGGGCGCACGCAACCCGGGCGTGGAGGACCGGCTCGCCATCGCGGTCGCCGCAGCCGGGATCGGCCTGCTCGTGGGACTCGCGCTCAGGTTCGGCACTCCGGTCGTCGACCGCCTCGGTCCCACCGGCATCGGCGCCCTGACCAGGGTCATGGGGTTCCTCATCCTGACCATCGGCGTCGAGCTGGTGGTCCACGGCGTGCTCGCCGTTCGCGGCTGAGCCCTGGTCCGCAGGTCACTCCGTCGGGAAGGCGACCCCCGCGATCTCCTGGGACACCTCCCAGATCCGCCGTGCGTCCTCCTCGCTGCGCAGCCGGGAGTAGAGCCGCTGCGGCGCGGGTGGTCCGCCCAGGTGCCCGAGCCCGCGCGGGCCGAAGAGCCGGCCCCCGGCGTCCGGCGCGGTGACGGCGAGCAGGGCCGGCAGCGCGGCACTCGCGGGGGTGCCCATCACGCCGACCCGCGACAGCACGGTGATCAGCCCGCGCCCCCGGGCCGCCCGCTCCCGCCCGAGCTCGGGACGTGCGGCGAGCAGGCTCGTCGGCGCGACGCCCGGGTGGGCGAGGTTGCTGGTGATCCCCCAGCCACCGGCCCGGCTGCGCCGGTCGAGCTCGAGCCCGAAGAGCCCGTAGGCGATCTTCGACTGGCTGTAGGCGCCCATCCCGTCGTAGGACCGCTCCCAGGAGAGGTCGTCCCAGTTGATGGCGCCGCGGTTGGCCGCGATGCTGATCTGCGAGGTCACCCGCGCCCGCCCGACCCGCAGCAGCGGCAGGATCCGCGCCACCAGGGCGACGTGGCCGATGTGGTTCGACCCGAACTGCAGCTCGAGGCCGTCGCTCGTCGTCTGCCGCTCCGGTGGGGTCATCACCCCGGCGTTGCCGATGAACAGGTGCACCGGCTCCCCCTCGTCGAGCAGGGTCGCGGCCAGCGCCTCGACGGAGGCGAGGGAGGACAGGTCGAGGTCGCGCAGCGACGCCCGGGCACCGGGGACCTCCTGCGCGACCCGCTCCAGGGCGCGCTCGCCCTTGGCCCGGTTGCGCACGGGGAGCACGAGCTCGGCGCCCGCCCGCGCCAGTCCGGTGGCGATGCCGAGCCCGATCCCGTCACTGGCGCCGGTCACGATCGCGCGGCGACCGGAGAGGTCGGGGAGCTCGAGGGTGGTGGGGGTGCGTGCCATGGCTGCTCCTGACGTGGTCGGTACCTCGACGATGCCTGCTCGTCGCGACCGGATCCACGGATCGTCGATCCTCCGATAGCGAGGCCAGGTCGTGCCACGCTGGAGCTCCGTACGACGGCAGGAGGTGCCCGGGCCGATGAGCATCGACCGCAGTGCTCTCGCGCAGTTCCTGCGCCATCGGCGCGAGGCGCTCCAGCCCGAGGACGTCGGCATGCCGCGGGGACGGCGCCGGCGTACGTCGGGCCTGCGCCGCGAGGAGGTGGCGGTGCTGTGCCACATGTCCACCGACTACTACGCACGCCTGGAGCAGGAGCGGGGTCCGCAGCCCTCCGAGCAGATGGTGGCGGCCATCGCGCAGGGCCTGCACCTCTCGCTGGAGGAGCGCGACCACCTGTTCCGGCTCGCCGGCCACGAGCCACCGTCCCGGCACACGTCCTCGGACCACATCAGCCCCGGCATGCTCCGCATCTTCGACCGCCTGCAGGACACCCCCGCCGAGATCGTCACCGAGCTCGGCGAGACGCTGCGGCAGACCCCGCCCGGGGTGGCGCTCTGTGGCGACCTGACCGCCTACCAGGGCCCGGCCCGCAGCATCGGCTACCGGTGGTTCACCGATCCCTCCTCCCGGCAGCGCTACGCGCCCGAGGACCACGCCTTCCTCAGCCGGCTGTGGGTCTCCGGCCTGCGCGAGATCGCGACCCGGCGCGGCCCCGGCTCCCACGCCGCCCACCTGGTCTCCCTGCTGCTGGACCGCAACGAGGAGTTCACCCGGGTCTGGAACGACCACGAGGTCGGCCTGCGCCCACGCGGCGTCAAGAACTTCGTCCACCCCGAGGTGGGTGCGCTGGAGCTCACCTGCCAGACGCTCCTCGACCCGGACCAGTCCCACGCGCTGCTCGTCTACACCGCCGCGCCCGGCAGCCAGAGCCAGGAGCGGCTCCGGCTGCTCTCGGTCCTGGGGCCGCTCGCGGCCGGCTGACGCCCCCACCCAGAGAGCGCGGTCCGGACGGCGGACCGGGTGCCCCCGCTGGGACTCGAACCCAGACTGCGCCGCTTTTAAGGCGGCTTCCTCTGCCGGTTGGGATACGGGGGCGGTGACCTACAGGTAGGTCTGGCGAGGATAGATGGCGTGCGCGCCGGCGACCCGGTCGAGGAACAGCAGCCCGTCGGTGTGGTCGATCTCGTGCTGCAGCGCCCGCGCCTCGAACGCGTCCGTGGCGAGCTCGACCTCCTCGCCGGTGCCGGGCAGCTGGCCGCGGACCACCAGGCGCGAGGCGCGCTTCACGTCGCCGGTGAAGTCGGGGACGCTCATGCAGCCCTCGCGGGCCTTCTCGTTGCGGCTGGCCTCCACGACGACGGCGTTGCAGAGCACGAACGTGCCGTGGCGGGTGCGGGTCTTGGGGTGCTCGGTGACGTCCACGCAGAAGACCCGCACGCCGACGCCGACCTGGTTCGCGGCCAGGCCGACGCAGCCCGGGCTGACCCGCATGGTGGCGACGAGGTCGGCGGCGAGCTGGACGATCGTGGGGTCGGTGGGGTCCACGTCGGCGCCGCGGGCCGACAGCACCCCGTCCGGCGCTCGTACGACGTCGCGGACCCGCCCCTCGACGCCGAGCTCCGCCTCGGTCCAGGCCGCGACCCGGGCGCTGCCCTGCTCGGGGCTCACAGGTCGTCGGTCTCGGCGACGCGCAGGGTGGCGGTGACGCCGACCCGCTCGGCCGCGCCGCGGATGGCGGCGCCGATCGCGGCGACGTCGGCACCGACGGGGAGGTCGAGCTCGGCGACCAGCAGGTACAGGTCGCCGGCGAGGCGGGTGGTGAGGTCGGTGATGTTGCCGCCGGCGGTGGCGACCTGGCCGACGACCTCGGAGACGATGCCGGGGCGGTCGCCGCCGTGGACGGTGAGCACCCAGGACGTGCCGCCGGCACCCGGCGTCACCTCGTCGGCGACCGGGCGCACGGAGACGTCGAGGTCTCCCCCGGCGGCGAGCGGTGCGAGCGCGGTCTCGACCGCGGACGCCTCGACGGTGCCGCGGCACAGCAGCATCATCGCGAAGTGCCCGCGCAGCAGGGTCATCGTCGAGTCCTCGATGTTGAGGCCCAGGCCGGCCAGGCCCGCGGTGGTCTCGGCGATGATGCCGGGCCGGTCGTGGCCGAGGACGGTGACGGCGTACAGGTCGTTGCTCACGGGCCCATCATCCCAGCCAGGGTCCGCGCCCGGCCGAGCACCTCGTCGGTCATCGGCGCGGTGAGCCGCCCGGTGAAGGTGTTGTGGGGGCTGGGGTGGAAGCAGCCGAGGAGGACGACGTCGCGCCCATCCGACCGTGTCAGCCGCACCTCGGCGCCGTGGCCGAAGCGGGGCCGGGGCCGCGGGACCTCCCAGCCGGCCCGGCCGAGCGCCACGAGGGCGGCTGCCCAGCCGATCGCGCCGAGGGTGACCACGACCCGCAGCGTCGGCGCCAGGATCGCGAGCTCGGCGTCCAGCCAGGGCGCGCACGCCGCCCGCTCGGCGGGGGTGGGCTTGTTCGCGGGCGGCGCGCACCGCACCGGCGCCGCCATCCGCAGGTCGTGCAGCGCCATCCCGTCGCCGCGGTGCGTGCTGGTCGCCTGACTGGCCAGCCCGACCCGGTGCAGGGCCGCGAACAGCCAGTCGCCCGAGCGGTCACCGGTGAACATCCGGCCCGTCCGGTTGGAGCCGTGCGCCGCCGGGGCCAGCCCCAGCACGAGGATCCGGGCGTCGGCGGGCCCGAAGCCGGGCACCGGGCGCGACCAGTACTCCTCGCCGGCGTACGACGCCCGCCGCTCCTGCCCCGCCAGCTCGCGCCACGCCACCAGCCGCGGGCAGGCCCGGCACGCGACGACGCGGGCGTCCAGCCGCGCCATCGCCTCCGCCGGGTCGCTCATCGCAGCAGGGACCAGGCGATCCCGTCGAGGATGTCGGTCTCCGCGACCACGAGGGAGGGTACGGCGACGCGGCCCAGCACCCGCGAGACGATCAGCGCCCCGGCGTCGATCACGTCGGCCCGCCCGGGGTGCATCCAGCCCAGCGCACGACGCTCGGCGACGCTCATCCCGAGCAGCCGCCCGACGAGCCGCTGCACGTCGGCGACGGCCAGCGCACGGCCGTGGATCAGCGCGCGGTCGTAGGCCTCGAGTCCGAGCGTGCCGGCGGCGATGGTGGTGTTCGTGCCGGCGACGCCGATGACCGTGGCCGCGGCGGCGGGGTCGACCGGGCAGGCGTCGAGCGCGGCGTCGATGTCGGTGACGACGGCGGCGATCTCGACCGCGTCGACCGGGTCGTGCCGGACGTGCCGCTCGTGCAGGCGGACCGAGCCGATGTCCATGGAGTGCGCGGCGTCCGGGCCGGTCGCGGGGTCGCCGAGGATCAGCTCGGTGGACCCGCCGCCGATGTCGACGACGAGCGCCGGTCCGGCGATCTGCACGCCCGCCGCGGTCAGGCCGCGCACCGCGCCGTCGAACGCGAGGCGCGCCTCCTCCTCGCCCGACAGGACCTCGGGCGCGATGCCCAGCCGGGCCACCACCCCCGCGGTGAACTCCGCCGCGTTGCCCGCGTCCCTGGTCGCCGAGGTCGCGCAGAAGCGCACCCGCTCGGCACCGGCGTCCGCGATGATCGCCGCGAACTCCTCGATCGCTGCGAACGCGCGTTCCAGGGCCTCGGGCGCCAGCACGCCGGTCGCGTCGACCCCCTGGCCCAGTCGGATCATCCGGCTCTCGCGGCGTGCTCCGTCGGGATCGTTCGCCGGGTCGCCGACCAGCAGCTTGATGGTGTTGGTGCCGCAGTCGATGGCGGCGATGGTGCCGTCACTCATCGGTGACCGACACGCACGGACCCTTCGCCCACCACGCGCCCAGCATCTCCAGCACCTCGTCGCCGAGCGGGTTCACACCCGGTCCCGCGGCCAGGGCGTGCCCGGCCAGGACGTGCAGGCACTTCACGCGGTCGGGCATGCCGCCCGCGGAGATGCCCTCGATCTCGGGGACGTCGAAGCCGCCCGCCTCGGCCACCGCGGCGCGGTCGGCGAGGTAGGCCTCGTGCGCGGCGCGGTACTTCGCGGCGAGCTCCGGGTCGCTGCCCAACCGCTCCTGCATCTCCTTCATCACGCCCGTGCCCTCGAGCGTCCCGATCCGCGAGGCAGCGCGCGGGCAGGTGAGGTAGTACGTGGTGGGGAACGGCGTCCCGTTGGGCAGCCGGGGCTCGGTCGTCACCACGTCGGGGTTGCCGCACGGGCAGCGATGCCCGATCGCGTGCACCCCGCGAGTGGGCCGCCCGAGCTGGGCGGCCATCACCGCCTCGTCCCTCGTGCGGTCGCTCACTCGGCCAGGTCCTTCTTCGGTGCCTCGATCTCGTCCTTCGGCGCCGGGACCTTGGTCGGCGGGTTGCCGGCGATCTTCATCGAGTCCCACGCGTCGGCGTACCACGCGCGCTCGTCGGGGTCCGCGACCTTCGAGGGGTCCGCCAGCTCTCCCGAGGCGTCCAGCGGCTTGCCGTCCTCGACGGTGACGAACGGGGTCTCGCCGCGCTCGACGTAGCCGAAGCGCACACGGGCCTGCTGGCCGACGTACGCCGGGTCGTTCCACCGGGCCTTCTCGCGCCGCAGGTCCTTGATGTTCGCCTCGCGCTGGTCGATCTGCGCCTGCAGGGCGTCGATCTGCTCCCGCTGCTGGAGGTAGGCGCGCAGCGACGAGGCGTACGACACCGCCAGCACCGCGAGCACCAGCACCAGGATCGCGGCCCGGCCGGTCAGCCGGGACTTGCGCTGGTGCTCGGCCCGGGCGCGGACCAGCGCCGCCTCGCGGTCGCGGGCGGCCTTCTTGCGCTCGGCCTTGAGGCGCTCGGCGTACCGCGGGCCGGACCGCCCTGTCGCGGGGCGGCCCGGCGTGCGGGACCTGCTGCGGCGCTCGTCAGCCATGCGAACCTTCCGGGTCAGCCCTGGTAGCGCGGGAAGGCGGCGGCACCGGCGTAGCGCGCGGCGTCGCCGAGCTCGTCCTCGATGCGCAGCAGCTGGTTGTACTTCGCGACCCGCTCGGACCGCGCCGGGGCGCCGGTCTTGATCTGGCCGCAGTTGGTCGCGACCGCGAGGTCGGCGATCGTGGTGTCCTCGGTCTCGCCCGAACGGTGGCTCATCATGCAGCGGTAGCCGTTGCGGTGCGCGAGCTCGACCGAGTCGAGGGTCTCGGTCAGCGAGCCGATCTGGTTGACCTTCACCAGCAGCGCGTTGGCCTGGCCGCCGGCGATGCCGCGCTGCAGGCGCTCGACGTTGGTGACGAAGAGGTCGTCGCCGACGAGCTGGGTCTTGTCGCCGAGGGCGTCGGTGATGGCCTTCCAGCCGTCCCAGTCGTCCTCGTTGAGCGGGTCCTCGATGCTGACGATCGGGTAGTTCGCGACGAGGTCGGCGTAGTAGGCGATCATCTCGTCGGCGGACTTCTGCGCACCCTCGAAGGTGTAGGCCCCGTCGTCGAAGAACTCGCTCGCCGCGACGTCGAGGGCGAGCACGACGTCCTTGCCGAGCTCGTAGCCGGCTTTGCTGATCGCCTCGCCGATCAGGTCGAGCGCGGCACGGTTGGACTCGAGGTTCGGCGCGAAGCCGCCCTCGTCGCCGAGGCCGGTCGCCAGGCCCTTGTCCTTGAGCACGGACTTCAGCGCGTGGTAGACCTCCGCGCCGACGCGCAGCGCCTCGCGGAAGGTCGGCGCGCCGATCGGCGCGATCATGAACTCCTGGATGTCGACGTTGGAGTCCGCGTGCGAGCCGCCGTTGAGGATGTTCATCATCGGCACCGGCAGCAGGTGGGCGTTCGGACCGCCGACGTACCGGTAGAGCGGGAGGTCGGCGGAGTCGGCCGCCGCGCGGGCCACGGCGAGCGAGACGCCCAGGATGGCGTTCGCGCCGACCTTCGCCTTGTTGGGCGTGCCGTCGGCCTCGAGCAGGGTCTGGTCGATCAGCCGCTGGTCGGCTGCATCAAGACCCTCGATCGCGGGGCCGAGCACCTGGATGACGGCCGTGACGGCCTGCTGGACGCCCTTGCCGACGTACCGGTCGCCGCCGTCGCGCAGCTCCACCGCCTCGAACGCTCCGGTGGACGCGCCACTGGGCACGGCCGCACGGGCGAAGGACCCGTCCTCGAGGAGGACCTCCACCTCGACAGTGGGGTTGCCGCGCGAGTCGAGGATCTCGCGGGCTCCGACGGCTTCGATCGCTGCCACGTGTAGAGCTGCCTTCCGGTACGGGGACGTCGCGGCCAGCCTAGTGCGCGCGGACCGCGGATCCGGGCAGCGCCCACCGCGCGTTCACCGGTTCCGGCATGCTGGTCCCTTGTGACCGCTCCCGACACGCCGCCGCGTCGCCGTCCGCACCGGGTGTACGCCGTCGGGCGCGAGCCCGAGGCCCGCGACTCCCTCGCCAACGAGCGCACCTTCCTGGCCTGGGTGCGGACCTCGCTGGCGCTGGTGGCCGGCGCGGTCGCGGTCAGCTCCCCCGCCCTGGAGTTCTCGACCACCGCGCGACTGGTGCTCTCCCTCGGCCTGGTGCTCGTCGCCAGTGTCGCGCTCGGCGTCGGCTGGCACCGCTGGACCCGGACCGAGCTGGCCCTGCGCACGAACTCCAGCCTGCCCGGCTTCACCGGCGGGATGGTGGTGCTCGCCGCGGTGGGACTGCTGATGGCCGGCGCGCTCGCGTCCGCGCTGATCCCGCACTGATCCCGCACCGGACCCCGCACCGGACCTCGTGGGACGGGGCTCAGCCGTCGAGCACCACGCCGAAGGCCGCGTCGAACAGTCGCTCGCAACGGTCGCTCATCTCGTCGGGGGTGATGCCGGGGTGGGCGCACCACCAGGTGACGAGCGAGGCGAAGACGCTGCTCCACACCGCCGTCATCGCGTCCAGGTCGAGGGTGTCGTCGTCACCGGCCAGGGAGAGCAGCTCGCCGACGCCCTCCCGGGCCAGCTCCTCGAGCCGACGCTGGTACGACCCGAGCAGCTCCCCCGCGCCCTCCGGCGCGGTGACGTCGTTGGCCACCGCCCACACCCACGGCCGCCCCTCGAGCACCCGGAACACCCCGTCGAGGGTCACCAGGGCGCGCTGCAGGCCGACCGCGCCGAGCTGGGCGGAGCGCTCGATCTCGCCGATGAGGAGGTCTGAGGCGTGGGCGAGGCAGCGCTCGAAGAGCCCGTCCTTGGAGCCGAAGTAGTTGTAGATCAGCGGCTTGGAGATGCCCGCCTCCCGGGCGATGTCCGCGACGGAGGTGGCCGAGAAGCCGTGTGCACCGAAGACGGGGCCCGCCACATCGAGGATCTGCTGCTCCCGGTCGGCGCGCGCGACGCCCTTGGTGCCCGAGCGTCGTACCGAGGTCATGGGGAGAACTCTAGCGGGCGAATTGACTTCGTGGTAACTTACTCCCGAGTCAATTCAAGGAGACACCGTGCACGACCTGCTCGACCCGATGAAGAACCCGGTCACCTACGCGATCCCGTTCTTCGTCCTCACGATCCTCGTCGAGCTCGCCGCCCTGAAGTGGCTCGACCACGACGACGACCCGACCACCGGCCGGCCGCCGACCGGCTACCTCGGCCGCGACACCCGCACCAGCCTCAGCATGGGCCTGGTCTCGCTGGTCTTCACCCTGGCGTTCAAGGTCGGCTCGTTCCTGGTCTACTCGCTGGTCTTCGTCCACCTCGCGCCCCTCCACCTGCCGACCGACGCGTGGTGGTACTGGCCGCTCGTCCTGGTCGCCGTCGACCTCGGGTTCTACGGCTCGCACCGCTTCGTGCACCGCGTCAACGTGGGGTGGGCCGCGCACCAGGCACACCACTCCTCGGAGTACATGAACTTCGGCACCGCCCTGCGCCAGAAGTGGAACCCGTGGTTCGAGTTCTTCTTCTGGCTGCCGCTGCCGTTCCTCGGCTTCTCCCCCTGGACGATCTACGTCGCCTTCGGCTTCAACCTGATCTTCCAGTTCTTCGTGCACACCGAGACCATCGGACGGCTGCCCCGGCCGATCGAGCTGGTCTTCAACACCCCGTCGCACCACCGGGTGCACCACGGCTCCGACCCGGAGTACCTCGACAAGAACTACGCCGGGATGCTGATCTTCTGGGACCGGATGTTCGGCACCTTCCAGGCCGAGCTGCACCGGCCGACGTACGGGCTGACGAAGAAGGTGGAGACCTACCACCTGCTCAAGCTCCAGTACGGCGACTACGCGCAGATCGTCCGCAACGTCCGCTCCGCCGTGACCTGGCGGGACCGGCTGGGCTACCTGTTCAGGCCGCCCGGGTGGGAGCCGGCCGGGCGGAAGTGACCCGAGAGTCAGGGGCTGGGCTCAGGCGTCGAGCCCGAGCTCGCCCATCCGGGCCATGTGCCGCTCGGTCAGCCGGGTGAACATCCGGCCGAGCGCGGCGAGGTCCAGCCCCGGGCGGTCCACGCCGCCGGCGAGCAGGGCGGTGAGCGCGTCGCGGTCGGCCGCGACCCGCTGCGCCTGGGTCAGCGCCTCCCCCATCAGCCGGCGGCCCCACAGGGCGAGCCGGCCGCCCAGCCGCGGGTCGGCGGCGATCGCCGCCCGCACCCGGTCCACGACGAAGGCGGCGTGCGTGCCCTCCTCCATCGACGTGACCACGAGGTCGCGGGTCTCCGGGTCGAGGTAGGCCGCGATCTCGCGGTAGAAGTCGTTGGCGAGCCCGTCGCCGACGTACGCCTTGACGAGGCCTTCGTACCAGTCGGCGGGCGCGGTGTGGCGGTGGAACTCGTCGAGCGGCTCCCGGAACGGGGCCATCGCCGCGAACGGGTCGGCGCCGAACGCACGGATCCGCTCGGACAGCGCGTGCACCTTGGTCAGCTCGCCGCTCGCCATCGTCGCGAGGTCGACCTTGTCGGCCAGGCTGGGGGCCAGCTTGGCGTCCTCGGCCAGCCGCTCGAAGGCGGAGATCTCGCCGTACGCGATCGCGGCGAGGAGGTCGACCACGGCCTCGCGGTACGCCGGGTCGGAGTCGGCGGCGAGGGTGGTCGCGTCGGCGGATTCAGCCATGTCGGCAGCGTACAAGTACCATGGGCCGTAGCGAGAGCCTGTCCGGTCCCCCACGGACCGTGACGGCCAGCCCGGGCAACCTGCCCACGTATGTGCGCGGCTGAGTGTGAATCGGCCGCTTTGGATTCTCATCGCCTGCCGAACGGCCGACGACACTCACGAAAGCGAACAGAACACTGACTTCGAACGACACCACCACTGCGCCCACGTTCCGCGACCTGGGCGTCATGCCGCAGATCTGCGACGCCCTCGAGCGCGCCGGCATCGTCCACCCGTTCGCCATCCAGGAGATGACCCTCTCGGTGGCGCTGATGGGCACCGACCTCATCGGCCAGGCCCGCACGGGCACCGGCAAGACCCTCGCCTTCGGCATCCCGGTGCTGCAGCGCAGCGTCGCGCCGAGCGACCCCGACTACGCCGAGATCCCGCAGGGCAAGCCGCAGGCGCTCATCGTCGCGCCGACCCGCGAGCTCGCGATCCAGGTCTCCGGCGACCTCGAGCTGGCCGGCAAGGACCGCGGCCTGCGCGTGCTCACCGTCTACGGCGGCGTGGGCTACGAGCCGCAGATCGAGGCCCTCGAGACCGGCGTCGACGTCGTCGTCGGCACGCCCGGGCGGCTGATCGACCTCGCCAACCGCAAGGTCCTCGACCTCTCCCACGTGCACGCCCTCGTCCTCGACGAGGCCGACGAGATGCTCGACCTGGGCTTCCTGCCCGACGTCGAGAAGCTGCTGCGGCTCACCCCCGAGACGCGCCAGACCATGCTCTTCTCCGCCACCATGCCCTCGGCGATCGTGTCGCTGGCCCGCATCCACATGCGCCACCCGATGAACATCCGCGCCGAGTCGTCGTACGAGAACGCGACGGTGCCCGCCACCGCGCAGTTCATCTACCTCGCCCACGACCTCGACAAGCCGGAGATCATCGGTCGCGTGCTGCAGGCCGAGGACGCCGGCAAGATCGTCATCTTCACCCGCACCAAGCGCCAGGCCCAGCGCGTCGCCGACGACCTCGTCGAGCGCGGCTTCAAGGCCAGCCCGCTGCACGGCGACATGGCGCAGGTGGCGCGCGAGAAGGCGCTGACGAAGTTCCGCGAGGACAAGATCCAGGCCCTGGTCGCCACCGACGTCGCGGCCCGCGGCATCGACGTCGCCGGCGTCAGCCACGTCATCAACTACACCTGCCCCGAGGACGACAAGACCTACGTCCACCGGATCGGTCGGACGGGTCGCGCCGGCGCCTCGGGCATCGCGATCACGCTGGTCGACGCGACCGACGTGCACCGCTGGAAGATGATCAACAAGGCGCTCGACCTGCCCTTCGACGAGCCGATCGAGACCTACTCCACCTCCGAGCACCTCTTCCACGACCAGGGCATCGCCCCGGGCACGAAGGGCCGCATCGCTCCCCCGGCCCCGCCGGCGCCGCGTGCGGACCGTGGCGACCGCGGTGGACGTGGCGGCCGCGACGGTGACCGCGAGCGTCGCTCCGGCGGCGAGCGCAACCGCACCCGGACGCGCACCCGCACCCGCAGCGGCCAGCCCGTCGAGGGCGACGCCTCCGCGGCCCCGGCAGCCGAGGGCACGGCTCCGGCCGCCGAGGGTGGCGAGCGGCCCACGGGCGCCAGCCGCAACCGGCGCCGTCGTCGTCGTAGCTCGGGTGGCGCGGGCGGCCAGGGCGGTCAGGCGCAGGGCGGCGCGGAGACGCAGCCCACCGCCTGAGCCTCAGCTCAGATCGGCAGGGATCGGATCAACCTGGTTGATCGGATCCCTGCCGATCTGCATTTCCGGCGCCTCGCCTTCGGTCAGGCGGTGACGACGACCTTCGTCCCGACCGGCGCGAAGTCCCACAGCGCGATCGCGTTGCTGCGCTCCTGGCGGATGCAGCCGTGCGAGCGCGGGGTGCCGAGCTGGCGCAGGCTCTGGACCGGCTTGCCGTCGTCGACGGGGATCGTGTGGAAGCCGATGGCGGCACCGCCGGTGCCGTGGGTGAAGCGGACGAAGTACTCCATCGTGCCGGAGTCGTCGATGCCGATGGCGTGGCGACTGCGGGAGTAGACCGCGAAGGTGCCGCGGGCGAGGTTGTCTGTGAGGCTGCCGGAGACGAGGTACGTGCGCTCGACGGCACCGGAGCCGTCGACCAGCCAGACCCGCTGGCGGCCCTGGCTGAAGACGATGCGGCGGCCCTTGCCCGAGGCCGGCGGGAGGCTCGTCGACTCGCTGACGGCGGCGACGCGGGTGGTGTCGGCGTCCAGGGCCGGCGTGGTGGCCGAGGCGCGCGCGTCGGGGCGCGGGACCGGCGTGGGGTCGGCCTTCTGGACGGTCAGGGCGCTGGCGGCGTCGGGACGGTCGGCGCCGTTGGGCAGGAACCCGAAGCCGCCCGCGACGGCGATCGCGGTCACGGCGACGGAGGCGCCGAGGGCGGCGATCCGGCCGTAGCGAGGGCGGACGGCGGCGCGGCGCTTGCCTGCGACCGGCGCGCGGTGCCGGCCCTGGGGGGTTGCTCGGTGTGCGCCCACGACTCAGCGCGCCGCCCGGGTGAGGAGCGACCCGGCCACCTCGCGGTAGGCCTGCGCGCCCTTGCTGGTCCTGCTGGTGGCGAGGATCGAGCGCCCGGCGGCGGGCGCCTCGGCGAACTTGATCGTCTTGGGGATCGGCGGCTCGACGACCTCGAGGTCGTAGGTCTCGGAGATGGTGTCGAGCACCGCGCGCGCGTGGTTGGTCCGACCGTCGTACAGCGTGGGCAGGACGCCCCAGACGGCGAGGTCGCGGTTGGTGAAGCGGCGTACGTCGTGCACGGTGTCGAGCAGCTGCCCGACGCCGCGGTGGGACAGGGTCTCGCACTGCAGCGGGATCAGGACCCCGCTGGCGGCAGTGAGCGCCGCGACGGTGAGCACGCCGAGCGAGGGCGGGCAGTCGAGCAGCACCCAGTCGTAGTGCGTGCCGGAGGCGGCGAGGTCCTCCATGACGCCGCGCAGCACGTGCTCACGGCCAGTGCGGGTGAGCAGGTCCGCCTCGGCGCGGGCGAGCTCGATGGTGGCGGGCAGCAGGTCCACGCCGTCCTCGGTGGCGATGATCACCTCGTCGACCGCGGTGCCCTTGGTGAGCACGTGGTGGACCGACAGCTCGAGGTCCTCGGGGTCGATGCCGAGGGAGAAGGTCAAGCAGGCCTGGGGGTCCAGGTCGACGAGCAGCACCGACTGGCCGCGCTCGGCGAGGGCAGCCCCGATCGACGCCACGGACGTCGTCTTGGCCACGCCGCCCTTCTGGTTGGCGACAGCCAGGATCGTGGTGCCGGGAGCCTTCGCGCTGTTCATCGGGGTCCATCATGCCGGAACCGGGCACGCCTCGGGGGCAGTGGGCGCACGTGGCGTCGATCAGGGTGCTTGACTGGCGCCATGCCGACCGCACACCGCACCGCCCTCGTCACCGGCGCCACCGCCGGCATCGGCCTCGAATTCGCCCGCCAGCTCGCGGCCCGCGGCGACGACCTGGTCCTCGTCGCCCGCGACACCGCGCGGCTCGACGCCGTCGCGGCCGACCTCCGGGCGTCGTACGACGTCCGGGTGGAGGTGCTGCCCGCCGACCTCACCGACACCGACCAGCTGGCCCGGGTCGAGGCCCGGCTCGCCGACCGTGAGAACGCCGTCGACCTGCTCGTCAACAACGCGGGCTTCGGGCTCAAGGAGCGCTTCCTCGACAACCCGCTGGAGGTCGAGCAGGCCCAGCAGGACGTGCTCGTCCGGGCGGTGCTGCGGCTGACCCACGCGGCGCTCGGCGGCATGGTCGAGCGCGGCCACGGCGGGGTGATCAACGTGTCGAGCGTGGCGGCGTTCTTCCCGCGCGGGACGTACAGCGCCGCCAAGGCGTGGGTGAACTCGTTCAGCCGCTGGGCCCACGACGAGTACGCCGCGCAGGGCGTGAGCGTGATGGCCCTGTGCCCCGGGTTCGTGCGGACCGAGTTCCACGAGCGCCTCGGCATCGACCGCGACTCCTCCGCCCCGAAGCCGCTGTGGCTGGACGCGGACCGGCTGGTGCGCGACGCTCTCGCGGACTTCGACAAGGGCAAGGCCGTCTCGATCCCGTCGAAGCGGTACAAGACCATCGTCACCGTGAGCCGGCTCGTCCCCCGCCCGGCCCTCCAGCGCCTGCAGGGCCTCGGCCGCAAGTAGCCGCCGAGTTGGGGCTTTCCACCCGCGAGTTGGGGTTTTCCACCCGCGAGTTGGCACTTCTGCACGCCCGCGACGGTGAGAAACCCCAACTGGACGCGGGAAAGCCAGAACTCAAAGGTGGAAAACCCCAACTCAACGGTGGGAAACCCCAAGTCGCGGGTGGGAAACCCCAAGTCGGCGGCGGGAAACCCCAAGTCGGCGGTGGGAAACCCCAAGTCGACGGTGGGGGTCAGCCTTCGCCGGCGATGAAGGCGCGGACGGCGTCGGCGACGAGTTGGACGGCGATCGCGGAGAGCAGCAGGCCGGCGATCCGGGTGACGAGCAGGACCCCGCTCTCGCGGATGACGCGCAGGATCGGCAGGGAGTAGCGCATCGCCGCCCACAGGGCGAGGTGCACCGCGACGATGCCGAGCGCGACCGAGATGCCGCTGGACCAGCTGTCGATGTCCTGGACGAAGAGCATGGTGGCGACGATCGCGCCGGGGCCGGCGAGCAGCGGGGTGCCGAGCGGGACGAGGGCGATGTTGGCGTCGCCGTTGGCGACGTGCTCCTGCTCGTTGCCGGTGAGCAGCTCGAGGGCGACGAGGAGCAGCAGCAGGCCGCCGGCGCACTGCAGCGCGGGCAGCGAGATGTGCAGGTAGTTGAAGATCTGCTGGCCGAAGAAGGCGAACAGCGTGATCACCAGGAAGGACACCGCGACCGCCTGCCACGCCGCACGGCGGGCGGTGGCCGGGGCGCGGCCGGCGGTCAGCGACAGGAAGATCGGCACGGTGCCGACCGGGTCCATGATGACGAAGAGGGTCACGAAGACCTCGACGAACAGCACGTGCTCGACCATGTCAGCCCGCCTTTCCGACGATCGTGGTGGGTGAGCCGGCGGCGAGCTCGAGGATCCGGTCCAGCTGGTCCGGGGCGGTGGTCTCGCAGCCGAGGTCGTGACCGGTCTTCCCGGTCCCATGGTGGTCGCTGGAGCCGGTGACCACCAGGTCCAGCCGGCCCGCGATCGCCCGCAGGCGGTCGCGGGTGTGCGGGGCATGGTCGAGGTGGTCGACCTCGAGGCCGGCGAGCCCCGCCTCCTTGAGTACGACGATGGCGGGCTCGTCCAGGACGTGGGCCGAGCCGCGTCCCCACGGGTGGGCGATGACGGGCACGCCGCCGGCACCCCGCACCAGGCCGATCATCGTGACCAGGTCGGCGGCGTAGCGGTCGACGAAGGCGGGTCCGCCGTCGGAGAGGTACTGCGCGAACGCCTGGTCCCGGTCCTTCACGACACCGAGGTGGACGAGCAGGTCGGCGATGTGCGGGCGGCCGGTGACCTCGCTGCCACCGGTCGCCGCGGCCAGGCCCTCCGGCGTCGCCGGGATGCCCAGCTCGCGCAGGCGGGCCAGCATGGTCGGCACACGGTCCTCGCGGCCGGCGACGATCCGGGCCAGCTCCTCCTGGAGCGGGCCGTCGGCGGCGTCGGGGAGGTAGGCGAGCAGGTGCACGCCGGCGCCGCGGAAGCGGGTGCTGATCTCGATGCCGCGCACCAGGGCGATGCCGGCCTCGCCGGCGGCGGTCGCGGCCTCGGCCCAGCCGAGGGTGGTGTCGTGGTCGGTGAGGGCGACGACGTCCAGCCCGGCGGCCGCGGCGGCGTGCACGAGGTCCCGCGGGGCCGCGGTGCCGTCGCTGACGCGCGAGTGGGTGTGGAGGTCGATCGTCACCGAAGAAGGTTAGTGCCGCGGATTGTCAGACAACGAGCCGACGACGGTGTCATCCCGGTCACCCCGCCCCGCAGCGCCAGTCGGCTCACAGCTCGGCGAGCACGACCACCCGGTCCCCGGCCTCGACGCTCAGCGGCTCGCTCTTCGCGGGGTTCACCACGACCCCGATCCGCGAGCCCGCCTCGGCCAGCCCCGGCGAGGAGAAGCCGATCGCGGTCTCGCCGCGTCGGGCGGCGGAGGCCACGACGGTGGCCCAGGTGGTCTCCACCCCGGGCGCGACGTACCACTCGGCGGGGCGCAGGTAGATCTCGCTGCCGTCGGAGTCCAGCAGGTCGGCGAGGACCGGCTCGATCCGGGCGTCCTCGGAGAGCTGGGCGACGATGAGGCTGACGATCTCGCCGCTGACGACGACGTCGTCGATGTCGGCGACCTGCGCGAGTGCCCGGTTGCGGTCGTCGATCATCTCGCTGACCACCGGCGTGCTGCTGGCGGAGCGGGCCAGGATGTCGCGCACGTGCAGCAGGGTGATGAGCGTCGTCGCGTCGGCGGCCTCGGCGTCGAGGTGGTCGGAGTAGCACAGCACCAGCACCTGGTCGGCGTGCGCGGGCACGTGCTCGTCGAGCACGGCGCGCTGGGTGGTGTTGGCCCGGACCACGGTCACGGCGAGGTTGGCGGTGGGCGGCGCCTCCGGGTCGTCGTACGACGACAGCACGGTCAGCGTCGAGCCGGGGGCCGCGTAGCGGTCGAGCTCGCTGATGACGACGGAGGCACGCTCGTTCCAGCCGATGAGCACGGCGTGCGAGGGTCGGGGCTCCTCGACGTGGGCCTCGGCGAAGGCGCCGGCGTCGACCGTGGCGGTGGTGCGGGGCGCGGTGGCGAGCACGGAGTCGTCCTCGGCGACGACGACGAGCGCCCGGTCGCCGATCACGGTGTCGGCGGGCGGGTTGAGGACGGCACCGCTGCCCTCGGAGAGGCCGATGACGGAGACGTTCTCGTAGTGCAGCAGGGCGTCGGCGTAGGTCGCCCCGGCGAGGCCGTGCTCGGCGAGGAAGTAGATCTCGTCGCCGTCGTAGTCGAAGAGCTCGCGGTAGACGGCGGCGGCGCCGGACTGGCGCGAGGTCTGCACGACCAGCTTCGCGACGGTCTCGCGGATGTCGAGCAGCGCGGTCCGGCCGGGCCGGTCGCGCCCGATCAGCCGGGCGACCTCGAGGTTGGCGGGGTCGCGGAGCTGGGCGACGACGCGGGGTCCCGCGCCGTCTCCGTCGGAGGTCCGCAGCGCGAGCAGGGTCTTGATGACCTCGCGGTCGGGCACGAACTCCTCGTCGCTGACGCCGGCGGGCGAGAGCACCACGACCGAGCGGGCGGTCGCGGGGCTGACGAGGGCGAGGTCGTCGATGTCGGTGGGCGAGCCGGAGCGTACGACGACGCGGGTCCCCTTGAGGTCGGGCACCTTGGCCCGGATCTCGTCCTCCATGTCGACCTTGTCGAGCGGCGCGAGGACGGCGATGACCGGCTTGCGGCGGCTCTCGTTGGCGATGGTGAGCTCGCTGATGACGGTGAACACCGAGTCGGACCAGCCGAGGATGACGGTGTGCTCCTTCTCCAGGACCACGGAGCGGCCGCGGCGCAGGTCCGCGATCCGGGCGTCGATGCCGGCGGCGATGACACCGATCAGGGCGCTGACGATGAACAGGCCGGCGATGGTGAGCACCAGCATGGTGATCTTGAACCGCCAGGAGCCGGTGTCGCCGGCGACCGTGCCGGGGTCGAGGGCGTGCATGAGCGCCTGGAAGGAGGCGTCGGCGAAGCCGATGCCGCCCTCGCGCAGCCGGAACACCACGTCGATGACGGCGAAGAGGAGCACCAGCGCCACGGTGACGACGAAGAGCCAGCCCACCAGGGCGGGCGTTCCCCGCGCCATGGTGTTGTCGAAGCCGTAGCGCAGGCGGGCGCCCCAGCCGGTGCCGGTCCCGTGCGCCTGGCCGGTGCCGGACGTGCGCTGCCCGATCGTCTGGGCGGTCTTGCGGCGCAGGGTCTGCCCTGTGCGTCCCATCGCTTGCCTCCTGGTGTCCCCCGAAGGCTGGCCCATCGGGGCGGGGGCGCGCGGCGGAACGCCGCAATTTCCCGGCAAACTCGTGCCGGAGGCCTCACCAGGAGGGCGCGGCACCGCCGAACGGCAGGGCGACCAGCTGCGGCCCGGTGGCCGAGACGTCGCGCAGGATCCAGTCGTCGCGCAGCAGCAGGATCGCCGAGGCCGGCCGCAGCACCAGCCACAGCCAGCGGCCGCCCGCCTCGCCGGCGAGCACCGAACGGTCCCACTCCCCCGGCGAGCTGCTGATCGAGACGGGCCAGAGGCCGACGGGGTACTGGTCGACCCGCACCCGCACCGGCGCGGGGCCGTCGATCTCGTGGCCGGGGTCGAGCAGCTCGGCGCCGCCCGCTGCGGCGAGCCCGGCGATCCGGGCGCCGAAGCCGGTGCCGGGCTCCTCGCTGACGACCATCACGTCCACGGGTCCGTCGAGCTGGCTGGTGCCCGAGACGCAGGTCATCGTGGCGTGCGCGGCGCCCTCGGTCGGTGCCACCGCGGCGAAGTCGCTGACGCTCCAGCCGGGGCCGAGCGGCCAGGGCAGGTAGGTCGGGAAGGAGTCGACCCGGCCCAGGTGCCGGGCGAAGGCGTCGTACGACGACTCCCCCGTCCGCCACAGCGGTACGACGACCCCGTGGTCCGGGCACGACCAGCGGCCGTCACCGGTCTCCGCCACGGGCATGGGACAGCGCGGGCACTCGACCCGCACGGCCGGGGATCCCGGCCCCTGCTCCTCGCTCGGCATGTCCGACACCGTGCTGCTCCCGGCCCCGCGTCGTCAAGAGTTCCAGCGCAGCAGCACCGGGGTCTCGCGCTCGTGGCCGAGCACCGAGACGGTCGCGGTGTCGAGCCGGAACAGCCGACCCTCGGTGGGCGCGAGCCCCAGCCAGCGCGCGGTGAGCACCCGCAGCACGTGGCCGTGCGCGAAGACCAGCACCGGCCCGGAGGCGGCGCGGACCCGCTCGACCACCCGGTCGCACCGGGCCGCGACCTGCGCGGCGCTCTCGCCGCCGGGCGAGGAGTGGGTCCAGATGGTCCAGCCGGGCACCTGCTCACGGATCTGCGCGGTGGTGCGGCCCTCGTAGTCGCCGTAGCCCCACTCCACGAGGTCCGGGCAGACCTCGGCGTCGGGGTAGCCCGCGAGCTCGGCGGTGTGCCGCGCGCGCTGCAACGGGCTGGTGAGCACCTCGGCGAAGGGCGTGCCGGCGAGCCTCGCCGCGGCCTCGCGGGCCGCCGCCTCGCCCTCGGGCAGCAGCGGCAGGTCGGTCGTGGAAGTGTGCTGTCCCGAGAGGCTCCACGCGGTGGCGCCGTGGCGGACCAGGGTCACGGTGTCGGCCATGGGGGCAATCCTGCCAGCCTGCCGGTGCGGGGCCGCCGACGGTGGCAGGATCCGGCCATGGATCCGCTGGTGCCGCTCGCCCGCCGCCGCCTGGCGGTCGCCGCGGCCTTCGCCACCCAGGGCTTCGTGTTCATCGGCCTGACGACACGGCTGCCGGACATCAAGGACCGCTGGGACCTCGGCGAGCTCGGCGTCTCGCTGGTGCTGCTGGGGATCGTGCTGCTCGCCGGCCTCGGCTCGGTGCTCGCCGAGCGGTTCGCGGCACGGACCTCCAGCGCCCACCTCCTGCGCGCCGGCCTGGTGGGGATCGGTGCGGGCGCGGCGCTCATGCTCGCGGCACCGGCCTGGGCGGCGTACCTCCTCGGGGTGGGGGTGTACGGCGTCGCGCTCGGGATCGTCGATGCCGCGACGAACATGCAGGCGGTGGCGATCGAGCGGCAGTACGGCCGGCCGATCCTGCCGAGCTTCCACGGCGGCTGGACCCTCGGCGGGCTGCTCGGCGCGGGCCTGACGCTCGCGACCGCGGACCTGGACCTGGCGTGGAGCGCGCTGCTGGCCGTGGTGCCGGTGGCGATGGCGACGGCGGCGTTCCTGCCGCGCGGTGAGAGCCACGCCTTCGACCACGCCGTGGGCGGTGAGCTGCCGGGCGTGCCGTGGCGCCCGATCCTCATGGTGGGCCTGGGGATGGTCGTCTTCTACATGGTCGACACGGCCGCGCAGACCTGGGGCGCGGTCTACCTCGACGAGGTCCTCGACGCGCCCTCGCGCTGGGTCGCGCTCGCGACCCTCCCCTACCTCGCCGCCAGCCTGGTGCTGCGGCTGGCCGGCGACTCCCTCGTCCAGCGGTACGGCGCCGTGCCGGTCCTGCGGATCGGTGCGGTCGTCGCCGCGGCGGGTCTCGTCGTGGTCACCACGGCGCCGACCTGGCCGGTCGCGGTGCTGGGCTTCACCATCGTGGGCACCGGGATCTCGGTGGTCGCCCCGCTGAGCTTCTCCGCGGCGGCGCGGATCGCCGGCGGCTCGGTCGAGCGGGTGGACGCGGTGATCGCGCGCTTCAACCAGTTCAACTACGTGGGCGGCCTGCTCGGCGCGGTGCTGACCGGGGTGGTCGGGCAGGACGAGCTGCGCCTCGGCTTCGTCATCCCGGCGGTGCTGGTGCTCGCGCTGCTGCCGCTGGCGCGGTGGTTCGCTACCGCAGGTACGCCGTCAGCGCGTCCGTGAGGCCGTGCCGGGCCTCCTCGACGTCGACGTAGCCGCCGAGGTCGCCCTCGGCGAAGAGCCCGCGCAGGGCGCCGGGCAGCAGGTGCCGCACCCGCATGAGCTTGCTCGCCTCGATGCCGAGCCCGGCGAAGGAGCGCTCGCACAGCGCCGCCCACTCCTCGTCCCAGCGGGCGATGGCCTGCGCGGTGGCCGGGAAGGCCTGCTCCAGCTGGTCGCGACGGTGCGGGAGGCCGGCACGCAGCTGGTAGAACGCGACGGCGCTGGGCAGCTGCACAGCGTGCCACATCAGGTCGATGACGGCCCGGACGCGGTCGGCGACCTCGGGCTGGGTCGGTGCCGGCAGCGCGGAGAAGCCGGCCTGGGAGCCGATGTGGTCGAGCACCGCCGCCCACAGGCCGTCCGCGTCGCCGAACTGGTGCTGGATGGTCCCCCACGTCGCGCCGGCGCGCCGGGCGACCGCGTTGGCGCTCACCGCGTCCGGGCCGCCCTCGGCCAGGCAGTGCACGGCCGCACGCAGCAGCAGGCGTCGCGTCTCGCGGCCACGCCGGTTGAGCCGGGTGCCCTTCGCGCTCAGTACGGTCCCGGGAACGGACTCCGCCGAGAGGTCCACACCGGGCATCGTGTCATCCCCGGTCGCCGGGACGGCAGACCCGACACGCCGTGAGGTGGGCGTTGGCCTCGCCCACCGCACGCAGGTCCTCGCGGTGCGCGATCAGGGAGCAGTCGCGGCGGTGCATCGTGGTGCCGTCGCCCGCGACGACGGGGATCGCGCCGAGGTCGGCGGTCGCGGCGCCCGTGCTGCCGCTGGCCTCGGCGAGCAGCAGCAGGGTGTCGGCCAGCCGCTTGGAGGAGTCGCGGCCGTCGGCGGCGATCCGGGCCAGCCACGCCCCGAAGTAGAGGAAGCCGCCGCAGAACGTCAGCCCGAGGCCGAGCAGGCCGCCGGAGACCAGGTAGGAGAGCTGGTCGTACTGGTACGGCGTGTTGGCGGCGCCGTACCAGCCCAGGACGATGACGACCAGGCCGAGCGGCAGCAGGATCGCGCCCACCCAGAAGAGCACGACCTGCAGCAGGGCGGCGTTGTCGCCCTTGAGCGGCGCGATGCCGGAGCGGGACTCCCCGGCCCTCGGGAGGCCGGTGGTGCGGGACGAGGACGGCACAGCGGTCATGGCTCACGCCTTTCGGAGGTCGGGGAGGCCGCTTTCGAGGCCGTGCGAGCAGGGGGCGCCACCGCCGAGGGCGGCGACGCCGAGGCGCCGGAACCAGCTGCCGGCGACCGCGGCGAGCGCGAAGGCGCCGATCAGGAGCATCCCGGGGATCGAGAACAGCTCGGGCAGGCCGGCACTGGCCGGGGCCGCGTCGACGAGGTCGCCGACCGCGGCGTCGGCCGCCGGGGCGGGCGCGGCGCCGGCCGGCGCCGGTGCGCCGGCCGCCGGGGGTACGCCGACCGAGCCGGCGGCCGGCTTCGGCGTGCCCGGTGCGGCCGCGGGCGGGGTGCCCCCGGCGGACGTGCCGGGGGTGACGGGCGCGGCTGAGATCGGCGGCACCGTGTCGACGGCGGCCTGGGCGGCCCCCACGGTGAGCACGATGGTCGGCGCGAGCGAGGACAGCCCGGACACCACGCCCTTGAGCGGACCGGCCTCGGCCGGGACGAGGTCGGCGAGCACGTTCAGCGGGAGCGCCTTGAGGGCGGGGGCGAGCAGCTTGGTCTCGATGGTGATCCGCAGGCCCGCGGACTCGCTGGTCGCGAGGTCCCCCTCGACCGTGCGCACCGGCTTGGGGACGGTGATGGTGATGCCCAGCTGCTCGAGCGCGTCGGCGGGCAGGTCGTCGAGGCCGGGGATCGGCATCGTCTTGCCGCTGACGATCGCGCCGCCGGGACCGAAGCCGAACTCCTGGCCGGCGACCTTCATCGTGCCGTACGTCGCCTTGCCGCTGGCCTTGGCGGTGGCACCGTCGGTGGTCGTGCGGGCGACCGTCTCGACGCCGCCCAGGGTGACCAGGCCGCCGAGCAGGCGGACCTCGCCGAGCAGGGAGCGGGAGACCGCGGTGACCGGGCCCTCGGTGGCGTCCATCTTCGAGACCGACACGTAGCCGTCGACGTCCACGAGGAGGCCGAGCGGGTTGGCCGGCGCGCCCGCCTTGACGTCCGGGCCGCCTCCCAGCAGGCCGGAGAGCTGCTTGGTCAGGTCCTCCAGCGGGTTGGCGGCGCCCCCGCTGCCCCCGTCGGCGTCGTCGGGACCGGTGACGGCGCCGTCCGGTGAGAAGCCGGTCTCGGCGATCGCGGTCCGGTCGCCGGAGGTGGTGCGCTGGATGCTGCCGGGCAGCTTCTCGTCCTTCTGGGTGGGCGTGTCCCCCGGGAACTGGGAGTTCACCTGGACCGGGTAGCCGTTCTCCGTGAGCGGCGTCGCGGGCAGCCCCAGCTGCTCGGCGAAGGTCTTCAGCCCCTCGCCGACCGGGTCACCGGGCCAGAAGAAGCTGGCCCGGCCGCTCGACTGCCCGGAGTCGGCCTTGACCCGGCTGTAGCCGAGGTCGAACTCCAGCTGCGCCTTCCCGGCGTCCACCGGGATCGGGATGCTCGGCTCGAACACCTCGATCCGGATCGGGGTCGAGGAGGCGGAGGCGGTGAAGCCGCCGTACGCCGGGTCGCCGTGCGCCGCCCGGGCGGACTGGACCGGCGGACCGGCCACGGGCATCGCCGAGGCGAGGACCCCGCCGAGGACGAGGAGTCGGGTGCGGTGTGGTGCGCGGGTCATGCTGCCCCTCCCAGGATGACGTCGGCCATGGTCGCGAGGATCTCGCCGGGCTCGCCGGTGGCCACGATGCGGCCGCCGGACATCACGGCGGCGTAGTCGGAGACCCGCAGCGCGGTGCGGGCGAACTGCTCGATGCACAGGATCGAGACGCCGGACTCGGCGATCCGGGCGACCGTGTCGTAGAGCTCCTCGACGATCAGCGGCGCCAGGCCCATCGAGAGCTCGTCGAGCAGCAGCAGGGCCGGGTCGGAGGCGAGCGCCCGCGACATGGCCAGCATCTGCTGCTCGCCGCCGGACATCGTGCCGGCGAGCTGGTGGCGGCGCTCGTGCAGCCGCGGGAAGTAGCCGTAGGCGGTCTCCAGCACCGCGGGGGCGGGGACGCCGGCGTACGACATCAGCCGCAGGTTCTCCTCCACCGTGAGGTTCGGGAAGACCGACCGGCCCTCGGGGACGGTGCACAGCCCGACCCGGGCCAGGTCCTCCGAGCGCGCGCCCTGCACGTGCACGCCGGCGAGGTGGATGTCCCCGGAGGTCGCCGCCTTCTGGCCGCTGATGACCTTCACCAGGGTGGACTTGCCGGCACCGTTGGGGCCGAGCAGGGCCATCACCGCGCCCTTCGGGACGGCGAGGTCGACCCCGCGCAACACCTCGATCCGCCCGTAGGCGGCGTGCAGGTCGACGACGTCGAGGATCGGGACGCTCACGAGACGACCTCCTGCGCGACGGCCTGCAGCTCGGTGGTGTGGTCGGTCTCGGCGTAGCCCAGGTAGGCCCGCTGCACCGCCGGGTCGACCCGGATCGCGGCCGGGGTGCCCGAGGCGATCACCTCGCCGAAGTCGAGGACGTGGATGTCGTCGCAGACCGCCATCACCAGGTCCATGTCGTGCTCGACCATGAGGATCGCGGTGCCGTCGGCGGCGAGCTCCTTCAGCAGCGCGCCGAAGGCGTCGGTCTCCGACTCGTCGAGACCCGAGGAGGGCTCGTCGAGCAGCAGCAGCTGCGGGTCGCAGGCCAGGGCCCGGGCCAGCTCCAGCAGCCGCGCGGTGCCCGTCGGCACGGCGTCGGCCCGCTCGTCGGCGTACGACGCGATGCCGACCCGGTCCAGCAGCGCGTCGATCTCGATGGCGCCGCGGGTGGAGCGCACCCACGCGAGCGGGCCGCCGTGGATGTCGCGGGCGACCCGGACGTTGTCGCGCACCGACAGGGAGCCGAAGGCCTCCAGCCGCTGGAACGTGCGTCCCACGCCGTGCTTGGCCCGGCGGTGCACCGGCCAGCGGGTGACGTCGCGGTCGCGGTAGCGCACCCGTCCCGAGGTCGGTCGCTGCAGCCCGGTGATCACGTTGAAGCAGGTCGTCTTGCCGGCCCCGTTGGGGCCGATGAGCCCCGTGATGCCGCCACGCTCGGCCGCGAAGCTGGCCCGGTTGACCGCGGTCACGCCACCGAAGCGCACCACGACCTCGTCGACCTCCAGCAGTGCACCCATCTCAGACCCCCTTGATGGCCGGCTCGGCCGGCTCGGCCTCGTCCACGGAGCGCGCCGGCTCCGGCTTGCGGGCCTCCAGGAGGCCGTCCATGCGCTCGCGGAAGCGCTCCTGCAGCTGCGGCACGACACGTCCGCTCGTCCACCGGCCCACCCGGAACAGGTGGTTCGCGATGCCGTTGGGGTCGCGGGCCAGCAGCACCGCGCCGAAGCCCAGCACGGCGAACAGCAGGCCCGCCAGCTCCGGCGCCGAGGACTGCCACACCGGCAGCAGCATCAGGGCCGTGCCGCCGAGCAGCGCCCCGGTCACCGAGGTGACGCCGAAGACGACGGCGAGCAGGAGCACCAGCAGCGACTGGAAGTACAGGAAGTCCGCTGCCCCGACCGTCCCGCGCAGCCCGGCGAACAGGCCGCCCGCGAGGCCGGCCATGCCCGCCGACAGCGAGAACAGCCCGACCCGGAACCAGCGCAGGTCCAGCCCGAGGGTGCCGCAGCCGGACGGGCTGTCGCGCATCGCGATGAGGATCCGGCCCAGCGCGCCGCGGCGCAGCCAGAGCAGGAACAGCCCCATCAGCACGAAGCACAGGACCATGAACCACACGTAGGAGGTGTCGCTGCCGATCCGCACGCCGAGCACCGAGACCCGCTCGGTGGCGAGCGTCCCGTTGAACTTGAAGGCGAACTCCGCCTGGAAGGTCATCTTGTCCATCAGCACCGCGAACGCCAGCGTCGACAGCGCGAGGTAGAGACCGGTCAGCCGCAGCACCGGCAGCGCCACCAGCGCACCGACCCCGGCGGCGATGAGCGCCGCCATCAGCAGGCCGAGCAGGTTGGGCTCGTCGAGCTTCGCGTAGGCCAGGGCGCCCACCCCGGCGAAGGTGAACTGCGCGAGGGAGACGTGCCCGCCGTACCCGGTCAGCAGGACGAGGGACAGCATCACCATGGCGTACGTCGCCGCGACGCCGATCAGCAGCACGTCGGCCCGCGAGACCAGCCCCACCAGCACGAAGGCCACGGCGAGCAGCGCGCCGCCGGAGCCGACCGCCTTGCGCACGTCCGGGACCGGCGCGGCGATGATGCCCTTGACCTGGCCGATGCGCAGCTGGGCCTGCGGCATCATCACCACGATCGCGAACAGGAAGAGCGCGGGGATGACCGGGCGGATGGTCGACCAGAAGCCGTCGGTGGGCAGGTAGGCCACCGCCCAGGACTCGAGGATGCCGAGACCCATCGCGCCGGCGAAGGTGAGCGGCAGGCTCTTGAGGCGTCCGAGCATCGCGGCGGCGTAGGCGTTGATCACGAGCAGGGTCAGCGCGTAGTAGTCGAGGCCGACCACCGGGGTCAGCAGGATCCCGCCGAGCGCCGCGAGCGACATCCCGATCGCCCAGGCCAGCGCGGCGACGGTGTCCGGCTTGCCGCCGAAAAGCCGCAGCAGGTCGGGGTTGTCGACCGAGGCCCGCATGGCCGTGCCGATGCGGGTGCGGTTGAGCAGGAGGTAGAGACCGACCGCCACGGCCAGGGAGCACGCGATCGTCAGCACCTGGTGCGCGGTGATGTAGGTGTCGCCGAGCTGCCAGCCGGTCTCGGGGTAGAACGGCAGCAGGACCCGCGGCTCGGGCTTCCAGATCTGCTGCGCCAGCCCGATCAGGCCGACGAGCAGGCCGACGGTGACGACCAGCGCCACCGAGACCGGCCCCTCCCCCAGCCCGCGGGTCACGAAGCGCTGGATGAACCAGCCGATCGCGGGCGCGACGACTCCGAGCACGAGGAACAGGGAGAGCAGCGTCGGCAGCCCCTGGCGCTGGGTGAAGTCCCAGAAGGTGAAGGCCAGCACCATGCCGAAGGCGCCGTGGGCGATGTTGAAGACCCGCGTGGTCGTGTAGGTCAGCACCAGCCCCGAGGCCATGATCGCGTACGCCGCGCCGGTGAACAGGCCCAGCAGGGTGAAGGCGAACAAGGAGCCCACGCCGACCTCCTCAGCCGCCGATGCCGGAGTTCACGACCCGGCCGCACAGGTAGGTGCCGGGCGAGACCTGCTGCCAGCGACCGCCCTTGTACTGGGCGACCTTGAGGCACGGCGGGGTGTTCGACGTACCGATGTTCATCGCGGTGTGCGCACCGTTGCCGGTCCACGAGGTCGTCTTGTTGAGCGCGTCGACGAGCGAGGCACGGGTCAGCTTGCCGCCCAGCGCGACCGCCTTCTCGACGAACAGCCGGGTGGCCGACCACGCGTAGAGCCCGTAGTAGTTGGGGATCGCGCCGGGCTTCACCTGCTGCAGCCAGGACAGGTAGAGCTGGATCTCGGCGTTCGACTTGTTCTCGAACAGGTCGTTGGCGGAGTAGATGTAGGAGCCCTCGGCGAGGCTGCCGGCCTGCTTCACGTAGCGCTGGTCGTAGATGGTGGGGTCCTGGAGGAAGAAGTCCGCCTTGAAGCCCTGCTGCTGCATGGCCTGCTGGAGCTTCACGCTGTTCTGGTACGGCCCCTGGTAGGCGACCGCCTTCACGCCCTTGGCCTTCATCTGCTGCACGTAGGGCGCGAAGTTGAACTCCGCGACGTCGATGCCCTGGACGTAGGAGAACTTCCAGCCCGCGCCCTTCTCGTAGCCCGCGGCCGCGCTCTTGGCGTTGACCGGCGCGGCACCGGCGTTGATGTAGAGGTAGGCCGCGTTCTTCACCGCGCTCGGGTACTTCTGCGCGAGCCACTTGGCCGCCGAGTCCGGGATCAGGTTCGTCCGGATGGCGTACGCCGCGAAGCACGACTTGCACGCCTGGCGCTCCGGGTTGACCGTCACCGAGCGGATGTCGGGCAGCCCGCAGGAGTCGGCCGTGCCGGCACCGCCGCTGTCGAAGGCGGACATCGAGCCGACCGCCGCGAACGCGTTGTCGCACGCCTTCACGTAGGCCTGCTGGTCGGCGCCCGCGTCCGCGCGGCTGTCGAGGTTGACCAGCTCGAGCTTGCGCCCGCAGACGCCGCCGGTCGAGTTGAAGTACTCGATGTAGGCGCGGGTCGCCTGCTGCGCCGACTCGAAGATGCCCGGCACCGGGCCGGAGATGTCGGAGATGTTCGCCAGGGTGATCGTCTTGTCGGTGATCCCCTTCTGGTTCTTGAAGCCGGTGCAGGAGCCGGCCTTGACCCCGCCCGTCGCCGAGCCCTTGCCGCCGCCACCGCCGCTGGAGGTGCCGCCGGTCCCACCGGAGGTGCCGCCGGTCCCGCCGGAGGAGCCGGCGCCCGTCGTACCGGAGGAGCCGGTGTCGCCGCCCGCGGCGGCGCCGTCGACGGCGCCGGTGTCACCCGTGCCGCCGGCCTCCCCCGTGCCGCCACCGGAGAGGGAGCCGTCGACCGTGCCCCCGCCGTTGCCGCCGCCGCTGGCGTCGGCCACCGTGTCGGGGTCGAGGCGGGAGCCGCAGGCGGCGAGGAGCAGGACGAGCAGCGACGCGCCGACGAGGCGTGCGAGACGTACCAGAGACAAGACCGAAACCCTTCCGGGAGCAGCGCCGGGATCCGAAGTCTCGATGAGACCTCTATCAGACTAACGACGAGATGTGACCCGGGTCACGTCCTGATCCCAGAAAAATGGAACACGTTCCACAACGCCGCGCCGTGGCCGGGGAACCGGCGCTCCCCTGCGGCCGTCCCAGGCATCATGAGGCTCATGCACCCCCGCCGTATCGCCCTGCCCGTCCTCGCCGCCGTGCTCGCGCTCGGCCTGAGCGCCTGCGGGCGCGAGAACGACGAGAAGGCGGCCGACCCGGCGACCACGGAGTCCGCGACCCCGACCCCGACGGCGACCGCGACCCCGACCCGGGAGGCCTACCCCACGTTCGAGCCCGCCGACTACACCTACCGGCTCGAGGTGATCTGCTTCTGCCCGATGACCGGGCCGCTCGAGGTGCGCGTCGTCGACGGCAAGGTCGCCGACGCCGTCCAGGTGGCCGAGCCGCGCACCAAGGCCGCCGCGTTCGCCCGGCTCACCATCAACGACATCATCGCCAAGGCCAACGACCCCAAGAACGCCAAGGCCGAGGTGACCTGGCCCGCCGGCCAGGACCACCCCACCCGGGTGCGCATCGACCAGATCGAGAAGGCCACCGACGACGAGGTGACCTACCTCATCAAGGACGTGGAGGTCAGCGCGGGATGAGCGCCCAGTAGTCCAGGTCCAGCAGCACGCCCGGGGCGTACTTCCCGTCCTCGCCGCGCAGGGTCATCGTCTCGTCGCGGCCCTTCGTCGCCACCAGCCGCAGCCGCAGCGCACCGACGCCCGGCGCCGAGGTCTCCGCCTTGTCCAGCACCTCGGACCACGCGTAGACCGTGTCGCCCGCGAACGCCGGCGCGGTGTGCGCACCCGCGTTGATCGCGGCGACCAGCTGGGCGTTGGCGAGGCCGTTGAACGACAGCGCCCGGGCCAGCGAGATCACGTGGCCGCCGTACACCAGGTTGCGGCCGTCGGGGCGGGCCTCGACGTTGAAGTGCACCTTCGCGGTGTTCTGCCACAGCCGGGTGGCCTGCTGGTGCTCGGACTCGGTCAGGGTGACCCCGTCGACGTGGTCGATCCGCTCGCCCACGGCGTAGTCGTCGAAGCGGTGCGGCTCGCCGGCGGCGGCGAAGTCGTAGGCCGAGAAGTCCAGTCCCGCCGGCAGCACCAGGTCGCTCGCCGCCACCGCGGAGGCCAGCTCGGGGACCACCGTCTCCGGGGCGGGCGCCTCGGCGTCGCGCTTGTGCACCATCACCCAGCGGGCCCACTCCAGCGCGACCTCGCCGCGCTGGTTGGTCGCGGTGGAGCGGACGTAGACGACACCGCTCTTCCCGTTGGAGTTCTGCTTGAGGCCGATCACCTCGGACGTCGTGGCGAGCGTGTCACCGGGCACCACCGGCTGGTGGAAGCGGCACTCGGCGTACCCGAGGTTGGCGACGGCGTTGAGCGAGATGTCCGGGACGGTCTTGCCGAAGGCGATGTGGAAGGCGATCAGCTCCTCCACCGGGTGCGGGTCGAGACCGACGGCCGCGGCGAAGGACGCCGACGAGGGCACCGCGAAGCGGGTCGGGTAGAGCGAGCCGTAGACAGCGCGGTCGCCCTCGGTCACCGTGCGCGGCGTCGCGTGGACGATGCGCTGGCCGATGGTGAAGTCCTCGAAGAAGTTGCCCGGGTTCGTCTTGCTCACGAGCGGCCATTCTTCCGCCACCACGACCTCTTCCCGTCACCGGCTCCAAGGTGTGAGAGCACCTCGGTCACCGGCCCGGCCGGCTTGCACACCCCGAACGCGCCCTTGGGGTGCGCGGCCAGCGCCGCCAGCGCGGCGGCCAGCTCGTCCTTGCCCGCGAACGGCTCCGGCGTGTGCGCGCCCCGGGTCGGGTCCACCTCGACCAGCAGCCCGAGCTCGCGCAAGGTGTCGAAGTCGTCCTCGGTGGTCGCCTCGAAGATCCGGAACAGGTACTCCTCGCGCAGCTCCGGGCTCAGCGGCTTGCCGACCAGCGCCTGCACGGCGGCCTTCGTCCGCTCGCGCACCGGGCGCAGGCTGACCTGCGGGCCCGCCGCCAGCATCGAGCTCCACTTCCGCACGAAGTCCTCGCCGGAGTACGACTCGTAGTGCAGCACCCGCAGCCCCGGCGCCGTGAAGTGCGGCACCTCCTCGCGCTGCTCGTCCACCGTGCGGTGGATCGTCAGCCACCGGTCCAACCGCGGCCGGGTCGCCGTCTTGCCCTCCACGTGACCGTGGAACAGGTGCCCGTTGGCGGGCTTCTCGATCACGCCCAGCACCTCCAGCAGCCTGAGGTCCGGCTCGTCGAGCAGCTGCTTGAACCAGGTCGGGTCGGCGTCCCAGTGCTTGCGGCTGACCGCCTCCAGCGGCGCGAGCCGGACGGCGTCGTACGACGCGGGGACGGCGGCGATCGCCGCCCGGTCGATCTGGCAGATCTCGTCGGCGTCCACGTGGAACAGCCAGTCCACCCCCGGCACGACCGTGAGCACCGCCTTGGTGATGTTGGCGTGCATCCGCTGACGGTTGTTCAGGTCCGCCGGCCGCTTGCCGCCCCACCACGTGTCGTCGGCGACCAGGTGGGTGACGTGCTCCTGGCCGGCCAGCCACGCCTCCACCTCCGCGTCCGGGGCGTCGAGGAAGACCACCATGTGGTCCACTCCGCCGGCCAGGTTGCCCCGCACGAAGCGCTGGACGTTGGCGAGGGTGTCCTTGACGGTGCTGACGGTCGCGATCACGTCGACGACCCTAGAGGACCGCCGGGGCTCGTCGATTGGGCACAGACCGCAACGGAGCATGCGGTTTGGTCCCCAACCGCAACGATGCGGGGCCCCGACGTGCGGTTTCTGCCCGAACGCGGCGGCCGGCGCAGCCCGGACCACCGCCGGCCCTCGCGGGGCCGGCGCCGTCGCCCGAGTCGGGAACCGACGCGTCGATCGGGCAGAGACCGCACGGAATCGGGTCCCAAAACATGCGGTCTGGGACCAAACCGCATGCCCGCGCCCCCACGACCGGGCCGGAAAACGACGACGGGCCGCCCCGGAGGGCGGCCCGTCGCGCTCAGCTCACTTGAGCTTGTAGTCCTTGAGCAGCGCGCGGCCGATGATCATCTTCTGGATGTCGGAGGTGCCCTCGCCGATCAGCATGAACTTGACCTCGCGCATGAGGCGCTCGATCTCGTACTCCTTGGAGTAGCCGTAGCCGCCGTGGATCCGGAACGAGTCCTCGACGACCTCGTTGGCGTACTCCGAGGCGATCATCTTGGCCATGCCGGCCTCGACGTCCATCCGCTTGCCGGTGTCCTTGAGGCGCGCGGAGCGGACCATCATGTTGTGCGCGGTCTCGACCTTGGTCGCCATCTCCGCGAGCCGGAAGAGCACGGCCTGGTGGTCGGCGATGACCTTGCCGAAGGTCTTGCGCTGCTGGGCGTAGGCGACGCCGAGCTCGAAGCCGCGCCAGGCCAGGCCGCAGGCGCGGGCGGCGACGTTGACCCGGCCGACCTCGACGCCGTCCATCATCTGGAAGAAGCCCTTGCCCGGCTCGCCGCCGAGGATCTGCTCGGCGGAGATCTCGTGGCCGTCGAGGATCAGCTCGGTGGTCTCGACGCCCTTGTAGCCCATCTTGTCGATCTTGCCGGGCACGGTGACGCCCTGGGCGGTCTCCCCGAAGCCGGCCTCCTTCTCGACGAGGAAGGTGGTCATGTTCTTGTAGACCGACTCGGCACCCTCGTCGGTCTTGGTGAGCAGCGCGACCAGGGTCGAGGACGCACCGTTGGTCAGCCACATCTTCTGGCCGGTGATGGAGTACGACCCGTCGTCCTTCTTCGTCGCCTTGGTCGACACCGCGGACACGTCGGAGCCCAGGCCGGGCTCGGACATGGAGAACGCGCCGCGGACCTCGCCGGTGGCCATCCTCGGCAGGTACTTCTGCTTCTGCTCATCGGTGCCGTGCTGCATGAGCAGGTAGGCCACGATGAAGTGGGTGTTGATGACGCCCGACACACTCATCCAGCCGCGGGCGATCTCCTCGACGACCAGCGCGTAGGTCAGCAGCGACTCACCGAGGCCACCGAACTCCTCGGGGATCGTGAGGCCGAAGACACCGAGCTCCTTGAGCCCGTCGACGATCTCCTGCGGGTACTCGTCGGCGTGCTCGAGGTCCTGGGCGACGGGGATGATCTGCTCGTCCACGAACTGGCGCACGGCCTTGAGGATCTCGACCTGGTCCTCGTTGAGTCCTTCGGTCTGGCAAAGGCGCGACATCGGTTCCCTTTCAGGTGGTGTACCGGCCGAACTCTACCCGCGAGTAGCCTCCCCAGCCGCCCTCGAAGGAGGGGCGAGACCGCGACGTGAGGGACGTCACTCCGCCGCCCGCCGGGGTCCGGGGCGACGGGCACGGTGTGCCACGATCGCGTCATGACCTCCGAGTACGACGCCGCGCCCACCCTCGACGCCCTGCTGGTCGACCTGACCGCCGCCGTGCGCGAGCTGAACCAGACCGTCACCGGCCTGCAGGCCCTGCTCGCACCGCTGGCCGCCACCCAGCAGGTCGGGGACCAGCTCAAGGCCGCCAGCCAGGCCGCCGGTCAGGTGGCCGGGGTCGCCGGCATGGTCGCCAGCGCCGCGGTCAAGCGCGGGGTCGCGGCCGGCAAGGGCCTGACCCAGCGCGCCTGACCACGCTGAGCCGGCGCGCTACTGGATCTGCGCGACGAAGCCGTTGCGCAGGCGGGTGAAGTCCGCCTTCTCCAGGGTGAACTGCCCGCGCGCCAAGTGCAGCGACATCCGCGAGTCCAGGGTCCGGTCGACCTGGAGCCCGAACAGCTCGACGTCCGCGGTGCGGTTGATCATCACCGCGGTCGGCGGGAGGCCGGTGGCCCGCTTGGGCCGCTGGATCGCCCAGGAGCCGCCGCCGCGGCGGCTGCCGAGCAGGGACTGCAGGCGCTGCTCGGACACCGTCAGCTCGGGGCTGGTGGTGACGAGCTGGATGATCACGCCGCGACGGTGCGCGTTGCGCAGGGCGGTGAGGAACGTCCCGTCGTTGAACCGGTCGGTGGCGATCTGCACGATCGCGCCCTTCGGCGCCAGGTTGACCGCGCGGGTCAGCCGGTCGACGACCGCCCGGCGCCCCGCGCTGGCGCTGGAGGTCGGCAGGTTCACCACGTGCCCCCGGACGAAGGTCTGCGGGGTGCGCGCGACGGCGATGCGCGGGTTGATCGTGAGGTTCGCGACGACGGCGTCGTGGTCGGAGTACAGCTCGCGGGTGACCTGCCGGGTGACGGTGAACTGCGCGGCGTTGCGCACGAAGATGTAGTCGATGGTGGCGCCGCCGGAGTCGTGGGTCGCCAGCACCTTGCCCGTGAGGTCCCACGTCGGCTTCAGCCCGTACGACGTGAGGGCCGCCCTGGGGTAGGTCCGCGCACCGATGTGGCGGTTGAGGTCGCCGGCCATGAGCACCGGGCCGTCGGCCGCGAGCTGGGTGGCGAGGCCGCCGAGCTTCTTCACCGAGGCCGCGATGAGGTCGCCGATCGGCTCGGTGTTGGGGGCGACGTGGTAGCTGACGACCGAGAGCGTCTGGCAGCCGTCCTTGGAGCGCAGGGTCGCCCAGCTGGCGTAGCGCAGCCCGAGCTCGGTGGTCTGGCGGGCGGTCTTGCCCGGCACGTTGGTGACGTAGATCGTGCCCTGGGCGGTGGCGATCCAGCGGTCGGTGCGCCAGGTGACGACGTTGGAGCCGGTGTAGCGCCCGGGCGTGCGGAAGAGGGCGTAGCCCGCGGGGGCGAGCACGCCGTCGGAGCGGCCGGCGACCTCGTTGAGCGCGACGAAGTCGGGCTTGTCGGCGTAGGCCTTGGCCAGGTCGGCGCGGGTCTGGGCGGCGGTCATCCCGGACTTGATGTTGGCCTCGACCATCTGGACCGACCGGTTCGCGGTGCAGCTCGCGGCCGCGGCGCGCACGGCGTCGCCACCCGCTCCCGCGCCCGCGCCGGGCGCCAGGGTGAGGGCCAGGGTGCCCACGGCAGCAGCGGCGAGCAGTCGTCGTATCCCGGTGAACCGGCTCATTCTCAACAATTCCCCTCGACAGCGATAATCACGCTGAACATCAAAAGTCACATGAATCTCACCAGTCACGCATTCACCCTGCAAGTGCTTCCCGATAACTACAGAGATGTAATTCGGCGAATGACAACCGTGTAATTCACAAGCAGTCGATAATCGCGCGACTTTCGGCCTCCGGCCGATCGGCAGGAGGCCGGCGCACCTGAGCGGCGCGGGGAGGGCCGGGTCAGCGGGAGAGGCCGAGGACCCGCGCGACGGGCTCGGCGAGCTGGGTGGAGTACTCCACCGTGACGTGCTCGCGGTCGCGCAGCGGCAGCACCCGTCCGATCACCGACGGGCAGCGGTCCTCGACGCAGAACCAGCGCCGGGCGTCGACGTAGGTCATCCCGAGGCCGGTGACGGTCTTCTCGAACTGGCCCTGGATCCGGGTGCTCTCGGCATCCGGGGACAGCAGGCAGTCGCCGAGGTCGACGTCGCGCACCGACAGGCAGGTGCCGGGCGCCTGGTCGACCTTGGGGGTGTTGCCGATCATCGCGACCCGGTCCGCCAGCGGGCGCAGCAGCTCCAGCTCCGCGCGCAGGCCGGGCACCTGGTGGGTCATCATCCCCGGCGCGTCGTAGGCGTTGTTGGCGATGACGACGAGCTCGGGGTGCAGCTCCCGGATCTGGTCGACGGCCCAGGACTTGAAGTTGGCGCAGGCCGTCCACGGCCGCCCGGAGTCGGTACGACGCGTCCAGGTGATCGCCGGGCAGCCGCTGTAGACCAGCTGGTAGACCCGGTAGCCGTACTCCTCACCGATCGCGGTGAGCGCCGGGCCCCAGTGCCGGGCGTGGGAGTCGCCGGTGACGACGATGCTCCGCTCCGCGTCGGGGTCGCCGAAGACGCACAGCCGGCGCATGTCCTCGCGGTAGTCGCAGTCGCCGAGCGGTGCCACCGACTCGCGCACCGCGCCGAGCGCGGGCTCCAGCCCCCCGGGCACGGGTCGGTCGTCGCGTGCGGCGAGCACCGAGGCCTGCACCAGCGCGACGGCGGGGTCCTTGCTCAGGTCGTCCTCGGCGTAGTCGGAGACCGCGATGCCGGGGTTGTCGTCGAGCGCGGCGAGCTGCCCGTCGACCCAGGTGTGGGCGCCGAAGGCGGTGAGCACCACCAGCGCCAGGCTGGCCGGGTAGAGCGCGATCGCCCGCAGCCGCGGCCGCCAGCGCACGCCCTTGCGGAACGGCTGCTCGACGAAGTGGTAGCTGGCCGCGCTGAGCGCCAGCATCAGCACCAGCGCCACCAGCAGGTGCGGCTTGGAGAGGCGCTGCTCGTCCCAGACCTCCTCGCACAGCCGCAGCACCGGGAAGTGCCACAGGTACAGGGAGTAGGACCAGTCCCCGATGACCCGGGCCGGGGCGATCGAGAACAGCCGGAAGAGGTACGTCGACGGGGCGCTCGTCGTGCTCCCGGCCGCGAGCATCAGCGCCGCCCCCAGGACCGGCACCAGCGCGGCGCTGCCCGGCATGGCGGTGCGCGCGTCGAAGGTCAGCGTGGCGTAGGCGACCAACGCCAGGCCGAGCGCGAAGAGCGCCTCGGTGGCCCACCGCCCCAGCCGCGGCGAACGGCCCCAGACCAGCACGGCGGCCAGGCCGCCGATCCCGAGCTCCCAGGCGCGGGCGGCGGTCGAGAAGTAGGCCCCGGCGGGGCTGGTCGCGGTGACGTGCACCGACCACGCCAGGGAGGCGAGGGTGACCACGCCGAGGACGGCGAAGGTCGCCGGGCGCACCAGCCGACGTCGTACCAGCAGGGCGACGAGGAGCAGCAGCACCGGGATGACGATGTAGAACTGCTCCTCCACCGCCAGCGACCAGTAGTGCTGCACCGGAGAGGGCGGCTCGCCCTGCGAGAAGTAGTCGGTCTCGACGAGGCGGAACCGGATGTTGGCGGCGAAGAAGGCCGCCCACACGGAGTCCTTGATGACCTCCTGGCCGCGCACCAACGGCAGGAGGTACGCCGACGCGGCCGCCGTCACGACCAGCACCACCGTCGCGGCCGGGATCACCCGGCGGGCGCGGCGGGCGTAGAAGTCGAGGATCGAGATCCGCCCCGACTCCCCCGCCTCGCGCAGCAGCAGGCCGATGATGAGGAAGCCGGAGATCACGAAGAAGACGTCGACGCCGACGAAGCCTCCGGAGGCGGTCCGGAAGCCGGCGTGGGCGAGGATCACGAGCCCCACGGCGAGGGCGCGCAAGCCCTGGATGTCGGAGCGGAAGGACCGCGTGTCGGCCACGACGACCCTCCTCCCGGCCTGCGTCGACGACCCCGCGGGAGCGCGAGGCCTCGGGTACGATACCCGCCATGCCCGACCACTCCGGACCACGCCGCTCGGCCGCGCGTTCGGAGCTCCTCCCGGTGGTCGCGGTGATCCTGCTCGGGGCGATCCTGCTGGGTGTCGCGACGCTGTGGGACGGCGGTGCCCCGGACGCCGCGACGGACCCGGTGGCCGCCCGTGCGGACGTCGTCCAGGCCGCGGACCCGACCCGGGCGCGCCACGACGCCGAGGAGCGCGAGGTCGACGGGGAGCTGATCGAGCCGCTCACCGCGACGGCGACGCCGAGCAAGGCCGGGGACCCGAAGCTGGAGAAGCTGCGGGTCGCGGCGGAGACCAAGAAGGTCACCATCCGCGACGTCTCCTTCCGGGTGGGCACCTTCAACGTGCTCGCCACCCAGCACACCGACCCCGGCGGCCAGCACGCCTCATGGCCCAGCGCCAGCTGGCGCACCCCGCAGACGATCGCCTACCTGCGCAACGCCGGGGTCGCGGTGGTCGGCCTGCAGGAGGTCAAGACCAGCCAGCTCAACGCGATCACCGCGGGCACCGGCTTCCAGGCCTGGCCCGCGGGCGCGGACCCGGACAACTCGATCATCTGGGACCCGAAGGTCTTCGACCTGGTCTCGACCGACACCTTCCACATCACCTTCATGCACGCGGTGCGGCAGCAGCCGATCATCCGGCTGCGCCACAAGAAGACGAAGCTGGAGTTCTACTTCGTCAACATGCACGCCTCGGCGGGCGGCGGGAAGTACGCCGGCAGCCGGGCCGCCGGGCACCGCGCCGCCGTCGACGTGGTCAACCGCCTCAAGGGCGACAAGATCCCGGTCTTCCTCACCGGCGACATGAACGACCGCGAGGAGTTCTTCTGCCGGGTGATGCCGCCGACCGGCATGGTGGCCGCCATCGGCGGCTCGACCGCCGGCGGCTGCCGGCCCGCCCGGGCCCTGGCCGTCGACTGGGTGACCGCGACCTCCGACGTCACCTTCAGCGGGTACGTCGAGGACCGCTCCCCCGTCAAGCGACAGGTCAGCGACCACCACTTCGTCTACGCAACCGCGACCATCCGGAGCGCAGGCTGAGCCTGGCCGGCTCCGGCTTGCGGGCGTTGCGCAGGGCGCGCACGTCGCCGAGCAGCACCGCGACCAGCTCGGTGGCGGCCGCGGCCACCTCGGCGTCGGTGACCGAGTCCGGCGTACGACGCGCGGGGAGCTCGGCGGGCACCCGCAGGTGCTCGGCGTCGCCGACCACGTCGACGCCGTGCTCGCGCAGGTACGCGATCGCGGCGTCCGCCCGGGCGCGACAGTCCTCGACCTGGTCCGGGTAGGGCCAGAAGGGCTCGCCGCGGCGCGGGACGAGCCGCTCGTCGGCGAGGAAGGTGCGGATGTAGACGCCGCGGTCGAAGGCCTTCTCGAAACCCTCGAGGTGGCCGTTGACGCGGCGCAGCAGCTCGGCCTCGACCACGCCCATGGACTCGTTCGGGAAGGACTCGGAGAGGTCGTAGGCCGCGGTGTCCAGGCCGAGCAGGCCGCCGAAGCGGTGCCAGATCTCCTCGCGCGGGGCGGTGCGGTCCAGAGGCAGCACGTGGATCCGCTCGTGCGGGACGGCCTGGGACCAGCGCTCCAGGACCAGGCGCAGGTCCAGGGTGCGCCAGTTCCAGATCGCCGCCGGGGACGGGGAGACGGTGCGGGAGTAGTCCGCCATCGGCGTGGTCGCCTTGTTCTTCAGGCTCTCCTGCCAGCTGGCGGTGAACAGGCCCAGCGGCTCGCGGGCGGTCAGCACCAGCTCGACGCGGGCCGGTGCGAGCGCCTCGACCATCGCGACCGCCTGCTCGGCGCTGGCGGCGGCGAAGAACTCGTGGCTGACGAGGCCGTCGCCGTCCCAGCCGGCGAGCTCGGCGCACAGCCGGTCCCAGGAGCTGCGCTCCTCCTCCGGGCGGCGGCTGGCCGTGCCCTCACCGCGGATGACCCGGCTGGCCCAGAGGTGGTCGCGACGCTCGCCACCGGGCAGCAGCAGGCCCTCGCCACGCAGCTGGTCCCGCGAGGACCACAGGATGCTCTGGAGGTAGCTCGTCGCCGTCTTGGGCAGGCCGATGTGGAGGAAGACCCGGCGTGCCACGAGGTCAGAGTCCCTGCTGGAACTCGTCGATCGCGGCCGCGACCCGCTCCTCGTCGCGGCTGGCCAGCGGCACCAGGAGCTCCTGCACCAGATCGGTCAGCTCCGCGAGCCGCAGGTGATGCCGCCGCAGCTCCGCGATCGAGTCCTCGATCGTCTCGACCCGCGTCCGCAGCTCCGCGAGCTCGTCGCGTCTGCCCCTCATGCCCACTGCGCCACCCATCGTGTGATCTGCCTGTCCGCGTCCCCTGCCTCGACGGGGTCGACGGAGAGGACCGTGCCCCCGTGCCGAGCGGTGAGCTCGACCAGCTGGTCGATGTCGACCGGGCGCAGCCCGGGCGGACGCTCGCTCCCGCCGGTCAGCACCTCAGCATAGAGCGTGCCGCCGCCGCGCAGCGCCAGGGAGGCGAAGCGCAGCAGACCGTCGCGGCCGATGTTCGTGGTGGCGTCCAGGACGTGCCGGGCCAGGATGACCCGCTCCCCCGGCTCGCGCACGACCTTGGCGCCCTCGCTCAGCACCGAGCGGAAGTCGGTGAGGTTGAGCGGGCGGACGGTGAGGTCGTGGCCGCGCTTGGTCGCCCCGTGCAGGGCGCCACGGCTGGCCCGCGGGACGTAGTCGTAGGCGCGCACGCTGCGCCCCTGTCCGGCCAGCCACAGCGCGTCCTTGCCGAGGCCGGCACCCACGTCGAGGACCCGGGCACCGGCCGGGGCCTGCGCGGCGACGTACCGGGCGAGGTCGGAGGGCTCGGCGGGCGGGGTCTTGCCGCCGATGCCGAGCAGGGCGCGCTCCCACTCGCGGCGGAAGGCGGTCATCCCGCGGAACCAGCCGTTGAGACGGTGCGTCGTCGAGCGCGGCGTCTCGAACTTGAACGCCGGGTCGGGGACCCGCCAGGAGGGGCCGTACATCGCCTCGAGGAGCTTCTCGGGTCGCGCCGGGGCGGGGTACTCGCGACCGGCCAGCGTGCAGGTCGTGAACGGGTACAGCCAGCTCTCGTCGTAGTCGACGCCGACCTCGCCCATCAGGTAGAGGCGACCCCCGTCGTGGAAGCCGCCGAACAGGTCCAGGCCGCGCACCGACCCGTCGGACTCGGCCACGTCGATGCGGAAGGCGGCGCCGCTGTAGCGGTAGGTCGCGAAGCCGCGGGCGTTGACCGCGCGCTGGAGCCGGTAGGACTCGGTGATCACGTCGACAGGCGTCGCGTGCCGCGAGACGTAGCCGAGGTCCGCGTCGGAGTCGTGGCCCAGGAAGTCGCCCTCGCGCACGGCGCCGAGCAGGGTGCCGTACGCCGGGAACGCCTGCACGTCGAGCTCGGCCAGCATGGCGATGACCGCGTCCATCGCGTCGAGCAGGGGCGCGAGCTGTTCGGGCGTGCGACCGCCGAACGTCGGGCTGAACCGGCCGGACTTGTCGAGGCTGATCTCCAGCCCCTGCGGGTTGACGAAGGCGACGCGCCCCTCACCCTCGCCGAAGCGCCGCTCGAAGCGGCCGATGTCGGCACCCAGCACGTGGTCGCGGAAGACCAGCTCGGTCTCCCCCTTGAGGTAGGGGCGCATCCGGTCCGGCCAGGCGACGGTACGACGGTTCAGGCTCCGCGGTGTGCGCTCGGTGTCGCGCCACAGCCAGAACGACCAGATCCTGCGGCCGTCGAACAGCACGTCGACCGCCCGGTCGGCGCCGTGGACCACCAGGTCGATCCCCGCGTCGTCCACCCCGGTGACCCGGGTGCGGCCGACCGTCGCGACCACCCGGCGAGCCGTCGCGACGGCTCGCCCGGTCAGGTCGGTCACGGCTCAGTCCTTGTCCATCTTCGCGTAGGGGTCGAGGTTGTCGGGGACCAGCGAGGGGACCACCGGCCGGCTGCGCGGCGGGTTGGTGAACCACCGGTCGATGAAGCGCTGGTACTGCAAGGTCACCGAGGCGAACTTGAAGACACCGAGGTTCTCGTCCGAGGCCTCCGACAGGTCCGACACGTTGGACGAACCGTTGATCATCCAATGGTAGGTCTTGTCGTCGACCCCCTCGGCGTCGGACCGGCCGTTGATCGTCCACGCCTTGAGGTGGAAGTACTTGTCGAACACCCGGTCGCCGTCGACGTCCTGGGCGAGCTGGCGCAGCGGGACGGGACCGCGGCCGGCCTTGCTGCGCAGGTACTTCATGACGTCGATGCCGATGACCGTGTAGCCGACCTTGACGTCGCAGCCCTCGTTCCACAGCCGGCGCAGCTGCTTGGCGACCTTCATGCCCCAGGTGCCGCGGAAGACGTCCGGAGCGGCCCGGATGATGGTGCGCCCCCTGCTGTTGCCGGCGTTGACCGCGCCCGTGCACACCACGTGCTGGAGCTGGTAGGTCAGCGGGTCCAGCTGGCTGGGCTGGCGCGGGGAGAAGTAGAGCTCGTAGGTCGGGGCCTTGTAGGAGGTCCAGGTCGGGGCGACGTACCGGTCGCGCCACATCTCGGCGAAGACCCGGTTGGCAAAGCGGTACAGGCCCGGCTTGTCGACGTAGGTGTAGAGGTCGTTCCACTGGTTGGAGGCCGCGGCGGCGGTGAGGTTCGCCGAGCCCTGCATGACCACGTCGCGCGAGGCGCCGACCTTGGAGAAGAGGTAGTACTTCGCGTGCGCGGAGGCCGAGGCGCCGCGGCGGCAGGCGCCCTGGCACTTCTTCGCGTAGCTCAGCCGGCTCGCCGGGAACTTCGAGCTCTTGGCGGCGTTGGCCGAGCGCAGGCCCTTGACCAGGCGGGTGAAGCCCGGGTTGGGGACGTCGCGGCTCTGGTTGTTGGCATCCATGAGCACCCGGACCCGCACGCCGCGGCGGGCCGCGTCGATCAGCGCGGACACCGCGCCGCGGGACATGATGTTCCAGCTCATGATGTGGATGGTGCCGCTGGACGGGGTGCGCCGGATGCTGGAGACGATCCGGTTGATGATCGCCCACTTCTGGGCGTCGGTGCCGTTGGCGGAGCTGAAGGTCGCGCCGTTGTGCAGCCGGCAGGTCGCGGTGGCCGAGCGCCAGCAGGCGTAGGGGTCTCCGGCCGCCGTCGCGACCTTCGCCGTCGCGGTGGTGGGCGCGGCGGGCGCCGCCTCGGCGGCGGGCAGCGCCTGGCCGAGCGGCAGGAAGAGGGCGAGGGTGACCAGCACCAGGAGCAGACGACGCACGATTGAGCAACCTCCGAGGGGTCCGGTCGGGTCTGGGTCGATCGGCAACACCGTTGCTGCCCCGAAGGGCCGGACCGGTCCCTTCTCGCGTGCCGTCACCTTAACCCAGGGTGAGAGGCGAAACCGTCATCCGCGACAGGTGGAGACGATCTTCCGGTACTCCTTGGAGTCCTGCAGGGGCGTGTCGCCTCCGGCGATCGCGCCGCCCCGCACCGCCCACAGCCGCTCGTCGTAGCGCACGAGCACCTGGCCCGAGGAGCAGCCGAGGCCGTCCGGAGCCACGAGCAGACCCGCCTCCGCGCAGCCGTCGTAGCCCTTCGGCAGCGTGCTGCCCACCTGCCACACCCGGGCGCAGTCCGGCGTCCCGGCCGGCGCCGGCGTCGTCGTCGGCTTCGCCGCGGCCGTCGGCGACGAGGCGGGCGCGCTCGAGGAGGGCGCGCTCGAGGAGGGACGCGCCGAGGGTGAGGTCCCGTCCTTCGCGGACCCGTCGTCCGAACCGCAGCCCGCGAGCAGGAGGGCCGCCGCGAGCGCCACTCCCGCCCCTGTCGTCCACCGTGCACCCATGCGGCCAGGGTAGACCCGCGGGGCCGGTCCGGCGGGTCATCCGGGCACCGATGCCCTAGCGTTGACCTACGTGAGCACCACCCCGTCCCGCGTGTTCGCGGCCAGGCTGGTCGGACTCCCGATCTTCGACCCCCAGGGCGACCAGGTCGGGAAGGTCCGCGACCTCGTCGTGGCCATGCGCACCGAGGGCACCCAGCCGCGCGTGCTCGGGATGGTGGCCGAGGTGTTCGGCCGGCGCCGGATCTTCGTGCCGATGACCCGGGTCACCAACATCGACAGCGGGCACGTCTACACCACCGGCCTGCTCAACATGCGGCGCTTCGAGCAGCGCTCCACCGAGACCCTCGTCATCGGCCAGATGCTCGACCGGACCGTGACGATCAAGGGCTCCGACGTCACCGGCGCCGTGTACGACGTCGCGATGGAGCCCGCCCGCAACCGGGACTGGGTGCTCAGCCGGGTCGCGGTGCGCGAGGCGTCCAAGGGCTTCCGCCGCCGCGGGCAGACCCACGTGGTGGAGTGGCGCGACGTGGTCGGCCTGCACCGCCAGGCCGGCGACCAGGGCGCCACCCACCTCATCGCCGCGCTCAACGAGATGCGCCCCGCCGACGCGGCGAGCATCCTGCACGACCTGCCCACCGATCGTCGTACGGCGGTCGCGCTGGCCCTCGACGACGAGCGCCTCGCCGACGTCCTGGAGGAGCTGCCCGAGGACGACCAGGTCGAGATCCTCAACGGCCTGGACTCCGAGCGCGCCGCCGACATCCTCGAGGAGATGTCCCCCGACGACGCCGCCGACCTCGTCCGCGACCTGCCGCCGGAGACCGCCGAGATCCTGCTCGAGCTGATGGAGCCCGAGGAGGCCGAGGACGTGCGCCGGCTGATGTCCTACGTCGAGGACACCGCCGGCGGCATGATGACCTCCGAGCCGGTCATCCTCGGCCCCGACGCCACCATCGCCGACGCCCTGGCGCACGTGCGCAACCCGGAGCTGACCCCGGCCCTCGCGGCGCTCGTGTACGTCTGCCGCCCGCCGCTGGAGACCCCCACCGGCAAGCTGATCGGCGTCGCCCACATCCAGCGGCTGCTGCGCGAGCCGCCCTCCACCCTCGTCGCGGGCGCGCTCGACGACTCGCTCGAGCCGCTGCGCGCGGAGACCTCGCTCGACGAGGTCGCCGCCCACCTGGCGACCTACAACCTGGTCGCCGCCCCCGTCGTCGACGAGGACAAGCGGCTGATCGGCGCGGTCACCGTCGACGACCTGCTCGACCACATGCTGCCCGCCAACTGGCGCGACCGCGCCCGCGACCGGAACGGCGGGCCGCGATGAGCACCCCGCGTCGTACCGAGCGCCTGGACACCCCCCGCGAGGAGCGCCGCCAGCTCGTCAAGCGCCCCACCTTCAACAAGGACACCTTCGGCGTCTTCGCCGAGGAGTTCGCCCGGTTCATGGGCACCGCCACGTTCCTGATCTACATGACCCTGTTCGTGGTGATCTGGGTCGGCTGGAACCTGGTCGCGCCGGAGGACATGCGCTGGGACGACTACCCGTTCATCTTCCTGACGCTGATGCTGAGCCTCCAGGCGTCGTACGCCGCCCCGTTGATCCTGCTCGCCCAGAACCGTCAGGAGGCGCGCGACCGCGTCGTCGCCGAGCAGGACCGGCAGGCCGATGCACGGGCGCACGCCGACATGGAGTTCCTCGCCCGGGAGATGGCGTCGCTGCGGATGGCGGTCGGCGAGGTGGCAACCCGCGACTACCTCCGCTCCGAGCTGCGCACCCTGCTCTCCGAGCTCGACGAGCGGGCCGAGGAGCGCGACGAGGATCGTGCGGCGTCTCACGACGACGCCGACCACCGGTCGCAGCCGCCCACGAACTAGACTCGGGCGTTGTGAGCAGCACGCAGCAGTCGCCCTCCGTCGAGCAGGTCATGACGGCCCTCAGCCGGGTCAACGACCCGGAGATCAAGCGGCCCATCACCGAGCTCGGCATGGTGGACGCGGTCGACATCGCCCCGGGCGACGGCGGGTCGGTGGTCACCGTCAAGGCGCTGCTGACCGTCGCCGGCTGCCCCCTCAAGGACACCATCACCCGCGACGTGACCGCCGCGGTCGTCGCGCTCCCCGGCGTCACCGGCGTCGAGGTCGAGCTCGGCGTGATGAGCGCCGAGCAGCGCTCCGGCCTGCACGAGACCCTGCGCGGCGGCCAGGCCCAGCGCGAGATCCCGTTCGCCCAGCCCGGCTCGCTCACCAAGGTCTACGCGATCGCCTCCGGCAAGGGCGGCGTCGGCAAGTCCTCGGTCACCGTCAACCTCGCCCTCGCGCTCGCCAAGGCCGGGCGCAAGGTCGGCGTGGTCGACGCCGACATCTACGGCCACTCGGTCCCCGCCATGCTCGGCGTCGCCGACTCCCGGCCCACCCAGGTCGAGGACCTGATCATGCCGGTCCCCACCGCCTCCGGCGTCTCGGTGATCTCGATCGGCATGCTCAAGCCGCGCCGCGACCAGGTCGTCGCCTGGCGCGGACCGATGCTCGACCGGGCGCTCGTGCAGATGCTCGCCGACGTCTACTGGGGCGACCTCGACGTCCTCCTGCTCGACCTCCCCCCGGGCACCGGCGACGTCGCGATCTCGCTCGGCCAGCACCTCCCCGGTGCCGAGGTCGTCGTCGTCACCACCCCGCAGGAGGCGGCCGCCGAGGTCGCCGAGCGGGCCGGCACGATGGCCTCGATGATGCACCAGCGCGTCGTCGGCGTCGTGGAGAACATGAGCTGGCTGCCCTGCCCGCACTGCGCCGAGGAGGGCAAGGAGCACCGCCTGGAGATCTTCGGCACCGGTGGCGGCGAGCGGGTCGCCGGGACGCTCTCGGAGCGCTTCGGCTACGACGTACCGCTGCTCGGCCGGATCCCCCTCGACACCTCGCTGCGCGAGGGCGGCGACGTGGGCAAGCCGATCGTCGAGTCCGACCCGACGGCGCCCGCCGCCGCCGCGCTCAGCGCGGTCGCCGAGCGCCTCGACGGACGTGGCCGCGGCCTCGCCGGTCTCCAGCTCGGCCTCACGCCGACCAACAAGTTCTAGTCGCCGGCCGGGGGACGACGTGTTCGGAATCGGCTTCGGCGAGCTCGTCGTCATCGCCTTCCTGGCGATCCTCGTCTTCGGCCCCGACCGCCTCCCCGAGCTCGCCCAGCAGGCCGGCAAGTTCGTGCGCGAGCTGCGCAAGTTCGCCACCAACGCCCGCGACGAGCTGCGCGCCGAGCTCGGCCCCGAGTACGCCGACCTCGAGCTCTCCGACCTCGACCCGCGCGCGATCGTGCGCAAGCACATCGCCGAGGCGATGGCCGAGCTCGACGAGCTCGAGGACGCGGTGCGCGACAGCGAGCCCGCGGTGCGGCAGGAGCCGCTCGCGGCGGGCGAGCGCCCGCCGTACGACGTCGACGCGACCTGAGCCGGTCTTCACGACCTGCGGCGGCGCCTCTTCAGCATCGCTGTCGCCTCCTCGCCCAGCAACGGGTGGTCCCGCACCGACTCGATGAACGCCCAGCCGCGCTCGCGGCCGAAGGTTCGGATCGGGGCCAGGAAGAAGAGGCGCGCTCCGGTTCGGGTCTCGTCCCGCGCGAGGGCGAGGAGCTCGTCGTAGCGCTCCCTCGTCGCACACCCGGCCAAAGCGATCGCAGCGCCGTCCTGCTGGCCCTCATCGTCAGAGCCCAGGAAGAGCGCCTTCAGACGATCCCAGTAGATGCCGGACGCCTTGACCGCCATCAGGTTGCCGAGGGCGTTCGATATGTCAGGATGCTGTCCCGGTCGCTCGAGGTGATCCATGAGGACCGGCAGGGCCTTCGAGTAGTGCGAGGCTGGGATGTCCTCCCAGAGCGACTCGAGTCGGACCCCGACGGCCCGGAGGTCAGCCAACACGGGACGCTCAGCCCGCTCGCGCTCCGCGATGATGCGCTCCCGCGCTGCGTCGTTGGCCAGAACCTCTGCGCGGAAGACGGAGTCGGTGCGATAGCGCTCTTCCAGTTCCGCGTTCAGCTGCTCCGCCGTTACCGGCTTCTTCGGCATAGGCACAGTCTCATCGAGGGACGGGAGACGTCGCAGTCCGGGTCTCAGTCGCGAGCCCGCGACTGCGCGGCGGCCAGCGCGGTGAAGGCGACGAGCACTGTGCGCCGGTCCTGACCCTCGACGAGCTCGCAGAAGTCCGCACCGACCCGGCGCAGCACGCCGTCGTGGCGGCTGCCGTCGACCAGGTGCAGGACGCACTCCTCGCCGGCCTCGGCGATCCGCCGGAGGGCGGAGGGCAGGCCGAGCCGGGTCAGGGGTGACCAGGCGACCTCGGGGACCGAGCGCACCGAGGCGCCCTCGACGGTGGCGACCGCCGCGATGCTGACCACCCAGTCGTGCTCACCCGTGGACACCAGCACCCAGCCCTCGGCGACCCGCTCGACCGTGCCGGCCACCGCGCCGGGGCCACGCACACCGAGGGTCACGCTCGTGCCGAGGCTCGCCATCAGCCGGCTGGCGAGGGTGACCTGCTGGTACTCCGCGCGGCTCCGGTCGGCGACCTCCGCCGTCCGCTCCGTCGCGTAGAGCGTGCTCGCCTGGCCCTCGAGGTCGTCGAAGAGCGCGAACAGCTCGTCCTCCCAGCCCATGGACCACACCCTCGCACGGCCGCGGTCACGGTCGCGGCGCGGGGCTGGGGACAACCGGTTGACTATCCGTGTCAATGGGACGCATCCTGAGGCAAACAGAAGCAAACACAAAGGTTCTCGGATGACCCCCGCTGCTGTACGACGCCGCGCCACCCTGCTCGGCACCACCGTCACCCTCGGCGCCGCCGGCCTGCTCCACCTCGCCGCCGGCCCCGCGAGCGCCCTCGTCCACGACCCCGCCTCCGACCCCGCCGGGCTGCTCGTCCAGGCCTGCGCCCTCGCCGTCCTCGTCGCCACCGCCCTGCTGTGGACCACCACCGCCGGGGTCGTCATCGGCCAGCTGCGCGGCCCCGGCCTGCCCGCCCGGCCGGTCGGCCCCGTCCGCTCGGTCCTGCTCGCGGCCTGCGGGGTCGCCGTCCTCGCCGGCCCCGCGACCGCCGCGGAGCCGCCGGCCCCGGCCACCCCGGCCTCCCCGGCCTCCCCGGCCTCCCCGGCCGCCCCGAGCATCGCCGGGCTGCCGCTGCCGGACCGCCCGAGCGCCGCGGCGCCGGCCTCCCCGACCCCCGCCCGCACCGTCGTCGTCCGGCCCGGCGACAGCCTCTGGGCGATCTCCGCCCGGGCCCTGGGTGCGGGCGCGCGGCCGGCGGACGTGGCGTCGTACGGGCGCCGGGTGCATGCGCTCAACCGCGCCGTCATCGGCCCCGACGCGGACCTCGTCCTCCCCGGCCAGCGCCTCCGCCTCCCACCCGCCCCGCCCGCCTGAACCGCCCGACCCCAGGAGCCACCATGTCCCTCGCCCCCGACCTCGCGCCCGACCTCGTCGGCGTCCGGCTCGCCGTCCCGGTCGCCGAAGCCCAGGGCTCGCTCGCCCTCGCCCTGCTCCCCCGCCAGGGCCCACCCGGCGCCCGCCACCGGCCGACCGGTTCGGCGCGACCGGGCGCGGCCGTCGTACCCGTCGACCGGCGGCTGCGGCGCAGCATCGAGGAGTGGACGCACCGCTTCGCCCAGGCGGCGGTCGAGATCGTCGGCGGGGACCGCCCGGTGTCGCAGCTGGTGCGCTGGACCTCCGCCGACGTGTACGCCGACCTGCGCCTGCGCGCCCACCTGGTGGCTCGTGCCGGCGGGCACCAGCCGGGCCTGTCGCGGGTCCAACCGGTGCGCCCGAAGGTGCACAGCGTGCATGCCTGCTTCCTCAGCGACGAGGTCGTCGAGTGCGGGGTCCACGTGCGCCACGGCGAGCGCTCGCGGGCGCTGGCGGTGCGCTTCGAGCGGGCCCAGCAGCGCTGGATCTGCACCGCCCTCGACTTCTCCTGAACAATCTGACACTTGTTCATCTGTGACGCAGGTCACTACCTTGCGTCCATGATCCGTTCGCTCGCGGCCACCCTCGCCGTCGTCAGCGCGACCCTGGTCGCTCCCCTCACCGCCTCCCCCGCCGCGGCCGACGGCCCCGGGGTCGGCTCCCCCTGGGTCGTGTCCGTCGGCGACTCCTACATCTCCGGTGAGGCCGGCCGCTGGGCCGGCTCCTCCAACAGCAGCAGCGCCCGTGCGGACGCGCTCGGGCCGACGGCGTACTTCGACAACGCCTCGGGCACCGGCGAGTCCATCGACCGCTGCCACCGCTCGAAGAGCGCCGAGATCCACATCGGCGGCGGCGTGAACAGCCTCAACCTCGCCTGCTCGGGCGCCAAGGCCGCGACCGCCACCGGCGACACCTTCAAGCCCGGCCTGGACTTCTACAGCGGCGCCGAGGGCGTCGGCCAGGCCCGCGCCCTGCAGACCTTCGCCGGCACCCATAACGTGAAGATGGTCGTGGTCTCCATCGGCGGCAACGACTTCAACTTCGCCAGCATCGTGCAGCAGTGCGTGCAGGACTTCCTGCTCTCCCCGTCGTGGTGGAAGGACTACTGCTCCGACGACAGCTCGGTCACCGCCAACTTCACCAGCGCGAACGTCGCCGCCGTGAAGTCCCGCATCGCGGGCGCCCTGACGAACGTGCGTACCGCCCTGCGCAACGCCGGGTACGCCGACTCCCAGTGGACCCTGCTCGTGCAGACCTACCCCTCGCCCCTGCCGAACACGCTGCGCTACAGCCAGAGCGGCTACACCCGGCAGAGCACCGGCGGCTGCGGCTTCTGGGACAGCGACGCCGCCTGGGCCAACAACTCCGCGCTGCCGACGATCAACAGCACCGTCACCGGCGCGATCGCCCAGGCCGGGATCACCAACGCCAAGACCCTCAACCTGGCCAGCACCTTCACGGGCCGGCGGCTGTGCGAGAGCGGCGTCGGTCTCTACGAGGAGGTCGGCATCGCCAACTGGACCTCCGCCGGTGCCGTGGACCGCACCGAGTGGGTCAACCAGATCCGCACGGTGAGCACCGCCGGCGACAGCCCGTACTACATCCAGGAGTCGCTGCACCCGAACTACTGGGGCCAGCTCGCCGTCCGCTCCTGCGTGCGCCAGGCCTACAACGGCGGTACGCCGAAGGGCGGCTCCTGCGTGCGCACCGGCACCGGCCTCCTCAACGGCGAGCCCCGCATGACCCTCCAATAGGTCGACTTGGGGTTTTCCACCCGTGACTTGGGGTTTCCCACCGTCGAGTTGTGGGTTCCCACCGTCGACTTGGGGTTTCACCCCCGCTCGTCAGGAGCGAAAGTCACAACTCACGGGTGGAAAACTCCCAACTCACGGGTGGAAAACCCCAACTCGCGGGTGGAAAACCCCAAGTCGACGGGTCAGCCGCGGAGGGCGACGCCGGTCGGGCCGCCCGGGGCGCCGTGGCAGCGCTTGTACTTCTTGCCGGAGCCGCACGGGCACAGCGCGTTGCGGCCCACGTCGCCGAACTCGTCGTCGGAGCCGCTGACGGCACCCGCCGCGCGCACCTCCTCGTGCCCGGTCTCGTCCGGGGCGGAGTAGGCGAGGTTCTGCGGCTGCTTCGGGGTGTCGAGGCCCTTGGCCCGGACCTTCGGCGTGGCCTTGAGCTCGGAGGAGATCGACTCCAGGTCGATCCCGCCGCCCGCGCCGACACCGACCGGCGGCTCCGCGAAGGCGCCCTCGTGCATCGGGCCCGCGTGGGCGCTGCCGTCGGCGTGGTAGTGGACCTCGGGCTCGTCCTCCTCGACCTGGACCTCCAGGTTGAACAGGAAGCCGACGGTCTCCTCCTTGATGCCGTCCATCATGGCGGCGAACATGTCGAAGCCCTCGCGCTGGTACTCCACGAGCGGGTCGCGCTGGGAGTAGGCCCGCAGGTAGATGCCCTCGCGCAGGTAGTCCATCTCGTAGAGGTGCTCGCGCCACTTGCGGTCGAGCACGGACAGCAGCACGCGGCGCTCGAGCTCGCGGGCGACCTCCTCGCCGACCTCCTCCTCACGGCGGTCGTACGCCGCGTTGGCGTCCTCCTTCAGCCGCTCGATCAGGTCCTGCTTCTCCAGCGCGGCCTGCGATCCGGCCTCCTCGACGAGGTCCTTCCAGGAGATCGAGACGGGCCAGAACTGCTTGAGGTCGGTCCACAGCTGCTCGAGGTCCCACTCCTCGGAGAACTCGTCGAGCGCGCCGTTGACGTAGCCGGAGACGACGTCGTCGATGAAGGAGCGGATCTGCTCCTCGAGGTCGACGCCCTCGAGCACCTCGCGGCGCTCGCCGTAGATCACCTTGCGCTGGCGGTCCATCACGTCGTCGTACTTGAGGACGTTCTTGCGGGACTCGAAGTTCTGCGACTCGACCTGGCCCTGCGCGTTGGCGATGGCGTTGGTGACCCGCTTGTTCTCGATCGGGACGTCGTCCGGGATCTTCAGCAGCAGCAGGACCCGGTCCACCCAGTCCGACTTGAACAGGCGCATCAGCTCGTCCTGCAGCGACAGGTAGAACCGGCTCTCGCCCGGGTCGCCCTGACGGCCGGAGCGACCGCGCAGCTGGTTGTCGATGCGGCGCGACTCGTGGCGCTCGGTGCCGATGACGTAGAGGCCGCCGAGCTCCTTGACCTCGTCGTGCTCCTTGGCGACCTCGGCCTTGTACTTCTCGACGGTCGCGGGCCAGGCGGCTTCGTACTCGTCGGCGGTCTCGCCGGTCGGCTCGAGGCCCTTCTTGCGCAGCTCCTGGTCGGCGAGGAACTCCACCGAGCCACCGAGCATGATGTCGGTGCCTCGACCGGCCATGTTGGTCGCGACCGTGACCGCGCCCTTGTGGCCGGCGAGGGCCACGATCTTGGCCTCCTCGGCGTGCACCTTCGCGTTGAGGACCGAGTGCGGTACGCCGCGCTTGGTCAGCTGCTGGTGGAGGTACTCCGACTTCTCCACCGACACGGTGCCGACGAGGACCGGCTGGCCCTTCTCGTGCCGCTCGACGATGTCGTCGACGACCGCGTCGTACTTCGCCTCCTCGGTGCGGTAGACGAGGTCGGGCTGGTCCTTGCGCAGCATCGGCTTGTTGGTCGGGATCGGGACCACGCCGAGGCTGTAGATCTTGTCGAACTCCGAGGCCTCGGTCAGCGCCGTGCCGGTCATCCCGGAGAGCTTGTCGTAGAGGCGGAAGTAGTTCTGCAGGGTGACGGTCGCGAGCGTCTGGTACTCCTCGCGGACCTTCACGCCCTCCTTGGCCTCGATGGCCTGGTGGAGGCCGTCGTTGTAGCGGCGTCCCGCGAGCATGCGGCCGGTGTGCTCGTCGACGATGAGCACCTCGCCCTCCATGACGACGTACTCCTTGTCGTTGCGGAACAGCTCCTTGGCCTTAATGGAGTTGTGCAGGAACGAGATCAGCGGGGTGTTGGCCGACTCGTAGAGGTTCTCGATGCCGAGGTGGTCCTCGACCCGGGTGATGCCGGCCTCGAGGACGGAGATCGTGCGCTTCTTCTCGTCGACCTCGTAGTCGACGTCCTTGGTGAGCTTCTGCGCGATCTTGGCGAACTCGGCGTACCACTTCACCTCGTCCTGGGTCGGACCGCTGATGATCAGCGGGGTCCGGGCCTCGTCGATGAGGATCGAGTCGACCTCGTCGACGACGGCGAAGTTGTGGCCGCGCTGCACGCACTCCTCCAGCGAGGAGGCCATGTTGTCGCGCAGGTAGTCGAAGCCGAGCTCGTTGTTGGTGCCGTAGGTGATGTCGCAGGCGTAGGCCTCGCGGCGCTCGGCGGGGCGCATCGACGGCAGGATCACGCCGACGCTCAGGCCGAGGAAGTGGTGGACGCGGCCCATCATCTCGGACTGGAACTTGGCCAGGTAGTCGTTGACGGTGACGACGTGGACGCCCTTGCCCTCGAGGGCGTTGAGGTACGCCGGCAGCGTCGAGACCAGGGTCTTGCCCTCACCGGTCTTCATCTCGGCGATGTTGCCGAGGTGCAGCGCGGCGCCACCCATGACCTGGACGTCGAAGTGGCGCTGGCCGAGCACGCGGCGCGCGGCCTCGCGGACCGTCGCGAACGCCTCGGGCATGATGTCGTCGAGGTCCTCGCCGTCGGCGAGACGCTTGCGGAACTCGTCCGTCATCCCCCGCAGCTCGTCGTCCGACATCGCCTTGAAGTCGTCCTCGATGGCGTTGACGGCCTTCGCGATGCCCTCGAGCTGGCGAAGGATCTTGCCCTCGCCGATGCGGAGGAGCTTGTCGATGATCACAGGCACGCGGTCACTCTACCCAGCAGTATCTAGTCATCCGAGCCGTGGCGCCGGTCGTACTCCGCGAACGCCTCCGCCCGCTCCCGCTCGATCTTGCGCCCGAGGCCGTACGCCGAGCCCCACAGCAGCGCGAACAGGCCCCCGACGACGAACATCATGGGCGCCAGGAAGCCGAGCGCGACGGCCCCGACCTGGACCGCGTGACCGACGTAGTAGCCCGACTCGCGGCGCAGCATCCCCGCGGCCAGCAGGCTGACCAGCGCCAGCCCGAGGCCGAGGGAGAGCGCGAGCGGCGCGCTCACCTCGGAGATGGTGATCATGACCGGGGTGGACAGGGCGATCGCGATCGCCTCCAGCGTCAGCACCGCGGCGCACATGCCCCGGCGGGGGGACTTCTCCCGCTCGGGGTCCACCGGGACGGCGGGGTCCACCGGGTCCAGGGCGCTCACTTGCGCCCGCCGAGGAGCAGCCGGGCCTCGCCGACGGTGACCACCGAGCCGGTGACCAGCACGGCGCCCGCGCTGAGCGCGTCGCTGCCGGCGGACTCGGCGCGGCCGGCGGCCTCGTCGATCGCGTCGGCCAGGGAGGGTACGACGGACACCCGGTCGTCCCCGAAGACCTCCCGCGCGACGACGGCGAGCTGGTCGGCGGGCAGGGCGCGGGCGGTGGAGTTCTGGGTGACGACCACGTGGGCCAGGTGCGGCTCGAAGGCGGCCAGCAGCCCCTCGGCGTCCTTGTCCCCCATCACGCCGATGACACCGATGAGCGGGTCGAACTGGAAGGAGTCCTCCAGCGCGGCGGCGACCGCCTCCGCGCCGTGCGGGTTGTGCGCGGCGTCGAGCACGATCGTGGGGCTGCGCCGCACGATCTCCAGCCGGCCCGGCGAGGTCGTCTCGGCGAAGGCACCGCGGACCACGTCGTCGCCGAGCGGCTCGTCCCCGCCGACGAAGGCCTCGACGGCGGCGAGGGCGGTGGCGGCGTTCTGCGCCTGGTGGGCGCCGTAGAGCGGGAGGAACACCTCGTCGTACCGGCCGCGGAGGCCCTGGAGGGTCACCGCCTGGCCGCCGACGGCGGGCACCCTGGACACCACGCCGAACTCCAGGCCCTCACGGGCCACGGTCGCGCCGACCTCGGCCGCGCGTTCCAGGAGGACCGCGGCGACGTCGGCGCTCTGCTGGGCGAGCACCGCGACCGAGCCGGCCTTGATGATCCCGGACTTCTCGCGGGCGATCTCGACGGGCGTGCCGCCGAGGTAGTTGGCGTGGTCGACGGCGATCGGGGTGACGACCGCGACGTCGGCGTCGATGACGTTGGTGGCGTCCCACGAGCCGCCCATCCCGACCTCGACGACGGCGACGTCGACGGGGGCGTCGGCGAAGGCGGCGTACGCCATCCCGACGACGGTCTCGAAGAAGCTCAGCGGGTGGGCCTCGGCCTGGTCCACGAGGTGGGTGTACGGCGCCACGTCGTTGAACGCCCGCACGAACGCCTCGTCGTCCAGCGGCTCACCGTCGATGCTGATCCGCTCGCTCATCCGCTCGACGTGCGGGCTGGTGAAGCGGCCGGTGCGCAGGTCGAGGGCGCGCAGCAGCGCGTCGATCATCCGCGAGGTGGAGGTCTTGCCGTTGGTGCCGGTCAGGTGGATCGACCGGTAGGAGCGCTGCGGGTCGCCGAGCAGCTCGGTGAACGCGCGGATCCGGTCGAGCGAGGGCTCCAGCCGGGTCTCGGGCCAGCGGGACAGCAGGGCGTCCTCCGCCTCGGCGAAGGTCTGGGCAGGTCGCGCAACAGGCTCACTCATGGCGCCGCTGAGTCTAGGCTGTACGCCGGGGAGGGAGTGAAAGCATGGGAGCTCGGGGGATCGCGCTCGCGCTCGTCGCGGTCGCGCTGACGTTGTCGTCGTGCGGCGAGGGCGGCGGTGACACCGCGCCGCGGGCGGATGCCGCCGCGCCCTCGACCGAGGCGCCGCTCATCCCCGAGCCGACGGCCGTGCCCACCACCCTGCCCAGCGACCTGGCCGCCGGCGAGATGCAGGACCTCGCCAAGCTCGCCGAGCGGATGGCCCAGAAGCTGCCCGCCCAGAAGCGGCCGGCGCCGGTCGTGATGGCGCCGGGCACCACCGACTGGCGACCCGGAGCGGCGTACCGGGGCTACTTCGCCGACCCCGACATCGTCCGGTACGACGGCCGCTGGTTCGCCTACGCCACCAACACCTCGCACCTGCGCCTGCCCACGCTGGTCTCGACGGACCTGCGCACCTGGACCCCGCTGACCCGCGGCGGCGGCCGGGTGGACCCGCTGCGGCCGGCGCCGTGGGTGAGCGCGCGCAACGGTGGGCAGAGCCTGTGGGCACCGGGCGTCGACAAGGTCGGCGACGCCTGGACGGCGGCGTACGCCGCACCGGCCGGGAAGACCGGCGGCGAGCGGCACAACTGCATCGGCCTGTCCCGCGGGCCCTCCCCCGCCGGTCCGTTCACGCCGGTGGGCGAGCCGCTGTGCTACGGCCAGGCCCAGCTCGGCGTCATCGACCCCGACGTCTTCGTCGACAGCACCGGGGTGCCGTGGCTGCTGTGGAAGTTCTCCGGGGTGGTCAACCGGCGTCCGGCCGGGTTGTTCATCCGCCAGCTCAACCGCCAGGGCACCGGCTTCCAGGAGGGCTCGCGCACCGTCGAGCTGCTGACCCTGGTGCGCGGCTGGGAGGGCATCACCATCGAGAACCCCAGCATGGTGCAGTTCCGCGGGGTGACCTACCTGTTCTACTCGGGCAACTCCTACGAGGACGGGCGCTACGCCACCGGCTACGCCATCTGCGCCGGGCCGGAGGGCCCGTGCGTGCGGCAGAACCACGGTGCCCCGCTGCTCTCGACCGCCTCCACCGGCAACATCGGCCCGGGCGGGGCGAGCGCGTTCGTGGCGGGGCACTCGCTGCGGCTGATCTACCACGCGTGGGACCGGGTCGGCGGGCTGCGCCGGCTGCACGTCGCCGGTCTGTGGCAGCGCCCCGACGGCACCCTCGAGGTCGTGGACCCCGGCTAGCTCGCGCGCTCGACGAGCATCCGGATCCAGCCGGCGACCTGTCGCATGGTCGGCTCGGCGGCGTCGAACACCTCCGCGTGCCGCCAGTAGCCGTGCACCTGTCCGAGGTAGCGGGTGCCGACGACCTCGACGCCCGCCTCGGCGAGCAGCAGCGCGAGGTGCTCCCCCTCGTCGCGCAGCGGGTCGTGCTCGGCGGTGGTGACCAGGGTCGGCGGCAGGGTGCCGAGCCGGTCGGAGAGCAGCGGGGCGAGGTCGGGGTCGGTGAGGTCGGCGGCCGAGGCGGCGTACTGCTGCCAGTACCACGCGGCCTCGCTGGGCTCGAAGCCCGCCGCGACGCCGGAGGTGTACGACGCGAAGGACGCTGTGGGGTCGAGGAAGGGGTAGATCAGCGCGACCCCGGTGAAGCGGCCGGGGTGGCGCAGCGCGGTGACCAGGGCGAGGTTGCCGCCGGCGCTGTCGCCGTGCGCGAAGGTGGGCAGGTCCGCGAGCTCCGGCCGGCTCCCCAGCCACCGCACCGCGGTGCCGAGGTCGTCGGGCGCCGCGGGGAACGGGTGCTCCGGCGGGCGGCGGTAGTCCACGCTGAGCACCGCCGTGCGCGCGATCGCCGCGAAGCGGCGCACCGCGGCGTCGTGGACCTCGACGTCGTTGAGGACGAAGCCGCCGCCGTGGGCGTGCACGACGACGGCGTCGAAGCCCTCCGGGAGGTAGAGCCGGGCCGGCACGCCGCCGGCGTCGACGTCGCGCACCTCCGCGACGGGGACCTTCGCCTGCGCGGCGGCCGCCGCACGGTCGGCCTCCCGGGTCGCGGCGACGTCGAAGGCGGGGTCGGTGACGGGCTGCGCGCCGGCGGCGTTCTCGACCGCACGACGGGCCTGGGGGTGCAGGGCCATGCCTGCAGGCTAGGAGGTCAGCGCAGCGCCAGCTGCACGGTGTCGACGACCGGCTCGTAGCCGAGCGCCTGGTAGAGCCGGTTCGAGGTCGGGTTGGCCTGGTCGGTGAAGAGCACCGGCCGCTCCCCGCGCGCGAGCACCCGGCGCGACAGCTCCGCCACCGCGGCACCGGCCCAACCGCGTCCGCGCTCCTCGGCGGGGGTGAAGACGGGGCCGATCCGCACCACGTCGTACGACGGCGGGTTGGCCGCGACGAGGTGCACCGGCCGGTCCGTGGGGTCCGCCCACACCCACAGCGTCCCCTCGGCGCGCTTGCGCCGCACGTCGTGCATGCCGAACGCCTCGGCCTCGCCGAGGTGGCCCGCGGGGCGACCGGCCTGCTCGTCGGCGTCGGCGAAGAACCGGTGGATCCAGGCCAGGGCCAGGTCCTCCTCGTCCTCGCGGACCTCGCGCAGCCCGCCCGGCACGGAGCGCGGCTCGACGAGCGTGCGCAGCTCGAAGAGCCGGTGGTGCAGGTGCACCTCGACCCGGGTGCCGGTGCGGGCCGCCACCGTCGCCGCGAAGACGTCCGCCGCCGGGCGCAGCCCGTTGACGCCGCCGACCTCGGCGCCGCGGGCCAGCGTCGCCTCTGCGAGCGCGACGGCGGCCGCCTCGTCCATCGCCATCAGGTACGGCGCCCACGGCGCGAACGGCATCATCCGCATGGCGATTCCGCGCAGCTCGCCGTCCGGCCCGCTGACCAGCGCGAACCACCGGTCGGGCAGCCCGGGCGGGAACCCGTGGGCGGCCACCCGTCGTGCGTTGGTCGCGATCACCGTCCCGGTCACCGGGTCGGCGGCCAGGGCGTCACCGGCGCGCGCGAGGAAGGCCTCGGCGTCGTCGGTGAACCAGACGCCGAGCGGCCCGGTCATCTCAGCGCGCCTCGAACGCGAGCCGTCCCGCGAGCAGCGCGAAGCTCGCGGCGAACGCCTGGCGGAGCCGGTCCACGACCTTCGGCCGCGACAGGACCCGGTCGCGCAGGGCCGCCGCGCAGGCGCCGTACGCGGCGAAGACGACGAAGGTGACCGCCATGAACACCGCGCTCAGGCCGAGCATCGCCGGCACCGCGCCGCTGCCGGCGGGCACGAATTGGGGCAGGAAGGCGAAGAAGAAGATCGTCAGCTTCGGGTTGAGCAGGTTCAGGGTGATCCCGGAGGCGAGGACGGCCCGGGTCGAGGCCGGCGCGCTCGCCTCGTCGACGGCGAGCACCCCGCGGTCGCGCCAGGTGGACCAGGCCATGAAGAGCAGGTACGCGACGCCGGCGTACTTCAGGACCGCGAAGGCCACCCCGCTCGCGTGCAGCAGCGCGGCGAGCCCGGTGATCGCGGCGACCATGTGCGGGAGGGTGCCGAGCGTGCCCGCGAGGGCCGCCAGGACCGCGGCCCGGGTGCCCCGGGTGAGCCCGGCCGCGATCGCGTACAGCGCGCCGGTGCCCGGCGTCGCGACGATCACCAGCGTGGTGAGGAGGAAGGCGGTGCTCATCCCCCGAGCCTCGCCAGCTCCTCGTCCACGATCGAGGGGTCGAGCTTGGTGAAGACGGGGGTCGGCTTGGCGACCGGGGTGCCGACCGTGATCGGATGGCGGCCCCAGGACGGGAAGCCGGTGTAGTCGCCGGTGATGATCGGGTAGGCCCGCGCGGCGTCGTCGAGGTCGGTGGCCTCCTCGATGCGCGGCATCGGCGCGACCGTGCCCGCCCCGCCGAAGGCCTTGTCGACCTCGTTGGCGGAGAACGGCAGGAACGGGCTGAGCAGCACGTTCAGGTCGGCGACGCACTGGGCCATCACGTGCAGGACCGTGCCGAGGCGCTCCGGGTCCTCCTTGATCTTCCACGGCTCGGTGTCGGAGACGTACTTGTTGACCTCCGCCACCGCCCGCATGGCCTCGCCGATCGCCTGCTTCTGGCGGTGCCGGCCGATCAGGTCGCCGACCACGCCGAAGGCCGCCTCGGTGGCGGCGAGGACCGCCTCGTCCTCGGGCGTCAGTGCGCCCGCGGCCGGGATCTCGCCGAAGTTCTTGGCGATCAGGTTGGCGGTGCGGTTGACCAGGTTGCCCCAGCCGGCGACCAGCTCGTCGTTGGTACGACGCACGAACTCCGCCCACGTGAAGTCGGAGTCCTGGTTCTCCGGGCCCGCGGCGGCGACGAAGTAGCGGAAGGCGTCCGGCTGGTAGCGCGCCAGCAGGTCGTGGACGTAGATGACGATCTTCTTCGACGAGGAGAACTTCTTGCCCTCCATCGTGAGGAACTCCGAGGAGACGACCTCGGTGGGCAGGTTCAGCTCGCCGTACTCCCGCGGCTCGCCACCCTTGGCGCCCTTGCCGGCGTAGGCCAGCAGCTCGGCCGGCCAGATCTGGGAGTGGAAGGTGATGTTGTCCTTGCCCATGAAGTAGTAGGACAGCGCCTCGGGGTCGTTCCACCACTGGCGCCACGCGTCCGGGTCGCCCGAGCGCCGGGCCCACTCGATGGAGGCCGAGAGGTAGCCGATGACGGCGTCGAACCAGACGTAGAGCTTCTTGGTGGGGTTCTCCCGCCACCCCTCCAGCGGGACGGCGATGCCCCAGTCGATGTCGCGGGTCATCGCGCGCGGCCGGATCTCCTCCAGGATGTTCTTGGAGAACCGGATGACGTTCGGCCGCCACAGACCCGTCGCCTCGCGCTCGTCGAGCCAGGCCTGCAGCGCGTCGGCGAGCGCCGGCAGGTCGAGGAAGAAGTGCTGGGTCTCGATGAACTCCGGCGTCTCGCCGTTGATCTTCGAGCGCGGGTCGATCAGGTCGTGCGGGTCGAGCTGGTTGCCGCAGTTGTCGCACTGGTCGCCGCGCGCGCCGTCGTACCCGCAGATCGGGCAGGTGCCCTCGATGTAGCGGTCCGGCAGGGTCCGGCCGGTCGAGGGCGAGATCGCGCCGTACGTCGTCTGCTCGACGAAGTAGCCGTTCTCGTAGACCCCGAGGAAGAGCTCCTGCACGACCGCGTGGTGGTTGCGGGTCGTGGTGCGGGTGTAGAGGTCGTAGGTGATGCCCAGGCCGACCAGGTCCTCCACGATCAGCCGGTGGTTCCGGTCGGCGAGCTCCTGCGGGCTCAGCCCGGCCTCGTCGGCGGCGATGAGGATCGGCGTGCCGTGCTCGTCGGAGCCGGACACCATGAGGACGTCGTTGCCCGCCATCCGCTGGTACCGACTGAACACGTCGGAGGGCACGCCGAACCCGGCCACGTGGCCGATGTGGCGCGGGCCGTTGGCGTACGGCCAGGCGACGGCGGAGAGGACATGCGTCATGGGGAGGATCCTATTGACCGCCGCGCTCCGGCGGGCCGGGAGGCACCGTCGCCGGCCAGGCGGCCAGCGTGGGAATCCCGGTCGCCGGAGCGCAGGGAGCGAGGGACGAGCGACCGGAGCGAGGGCGAGCGGGACTTTCCACGCGCCGCCCGGGCTGGCCGCCAGGCGACGTGAGCGCTACGCGTCTCGACCGCGCGGCCGGCAGCGCGGCGCGAGGGACGAGCGACGCGCTCGGCCCATCAGGAGAAGTCGAGGTCTCCGGTACGGGTGCGCTTGAGCTCGTAGAAGTAGGGGAACGCGGCGACCGCGACCGTCCCGTCCCAGAGCCGGCCGGCGTCCTCGCCGCGCGGGATCTTCGACAGCACGGGGCCGAAGAACGCCGAGCCGTTGACGTGGATGGTGGGCGTGCCGACGTCGTCGCCGACCGCGTCCATGCCCTCGTGGTGGGAGCGCGCCACCGCCTCGTCGTACGACGTGTCGGTGGCCGCGTCGATGAGGTCGGCCTCGAGACCGACCTCCTCCAGCACCTCCGCGATCAGCGCGAGGCCGCCGTCGGGCTGCTCGTGCAGGCGTCGGCCGTCGAGGTGGATCCGCTGGCCGAAGGCGTCGTAGAGCGGGCGCAGCACCTCCTCGCCGTGCTTCTGCTGCGCGGCGAGGAGCACCCGCACCGGGCCCCAGGCGGGCGCGAGCATCTCGCGGTAGCCCTCGGGGATGTCCTTGTCCTTGTTGAGGTAGGCCAGGCTCATCACGTGCCAGTGCACCTCGATGTCGCGCACCTGCTCGACCTCGAGGATCCAGCGGGACGTGATCCAGGCGAACGGGCAGAGCGGGTCGAACCAGAGGTCCGCGCGGTTCTTGGTCATGACCCGACAACTCCCGGGCGCGGGCGCGTTGTTCCCGAGCCGCTCACTTCACCACGAGCTTGCCCGACCAGCGCTTGCCGATGACCAGCGTGGTCGGCCGGAACGAGACCTTGACCGCCTTGGTGCCGGGGGCGAGGTCCTCGAAGGCGACCCGGCCGACGCTGTCGGTGAGCTTGACCGAGCGCATCTTGCCCCCGACGGAGACGTCCACCCAGCCGTTGACCGGGGCGACGCCCGGCGCCACCACCCGCACGGCGACCACGGCGCGGTGCGGCTGGCCGGCGGTGACCACGACCAGGCGCGGCACCGACTGGGTCAGCTGGGTGCTGTCGGCGGTGGTGGAGGCGGAGATGTAGCGGTCCTTGGTGAGCGTGACCTTCACGGTGAGGGTCTTGCCGACGTCGCGGGCGGTCTGCACGTAGCGCTTCTGGGTGGCGCCGCGGATCGGCTCGCCGTTGCGCAGCCACTGGTACGACGCGGTGACGGCGTCGGGCTGGTAGGTGCCGGGCACCGCGTTGAGCTGGTTGCCGACCCGGCGGGTGCCGGTGACGGTGACCGGGGCGGAGACGGTGATCTTGCCGGCGAGCACCGGGCCGACCTTCGCCGCGCCGGGCGCGGTGGCGGTGGTGTAGCCGGCCTTGCGGGCCACGGCGACGACCTTGATGACCTTGCCGTCGTAGGCGTCGGTGAGGGGCAGCTTGGCGCCGGCGGCGGCGGGGATGCGGACGTTGTCGGCGTACCAGCGCCACTCGATGGCGGCGCCCGACGGGCTCCAGCCGCCGGCGGTCGCGGTGAGCACGTTGTCGACGTACGCCTCGCCGGAGACGACGGGCGGGTCGCCGGGCGTGATCACGCCGGGCACGACGGCCTTGGTGGCCTTCGTGGTGACGGTGACGGGGTCGTAGCCGGCGCGCTTGGCGGTGACCTTGACCGAGATCGTCTTCTTGAGCAGCTCCGGGGTGACCTTGAGGCCGCCGCCGGTCTGGCCGGGGATGACGGCGCCGTTGGCGAGCCACTGCACGGTGCGCGAGGCGGCGGGGCTGAAGGTGCCCGGGTCGACCCGCAGCGCCTGGCCGACCTGGGCGGTCCCGGTGACCGCCGGGGCGACCTTGGTGGTCAGCTTCTTGTCGATGAAGTGGATGAAGCCGGTGGGCCACCGGCCGCTGTCCTTGGTGATCCGGCGCCAGTGGAAGGTGCCGCCCCAGCTGTCCATCGAGATGATGATCTCGTTGGCGGAGACGACCTTCTCGACGTAGCCGACGTGGCCGGCCGAGCCGCTGCCGTTGCTGTAGCGGCCCCACCAGGCCACCGAGCCGACCTCGGGCACCTGGTCGGTGATCTCGGACATGTGCAAGCCCCATTCGCTCGCATTGCCCCCGCCGACCCACGGGCGGGTGGCCGGCATGCCGGCCTTGATCATCCGGTAGGCGACGTAGTTGGTGCAGTTGTGACCGGCGTACATGTTCCAGTACATCCGCCCGCTCACGGCGCCGTAGCCCGCGTCGGAGTAGCCCGCGCTGTTGCACCCGCTCCAACCACTGCAGAGATCGGTCACCCCTGCCGATCGGGTCACAGGAGCATCGACCCGTCCCGCGATCCCCGCGAGGACCAGGAGGGTCGCGAACAGGGCGCTGGCGACGACGGACGTCCCCCAGCGCATCACCACAGCCCGGTTGCGCATGCCGAACACCATCGGCCACAGACGCCTCATAACGCAACAAAAACCCCGAAAAACTCACGATTCACTGGCGTGTCGCGTTGACTTTTGGAAACTACACCGTTGTGATTCGCCCTCGCCCGTCCCCGTTGTCTGACAATGCGAGCCGGGTGCGAGGATGAGAACCATGCCCGGCACCAACCTCACCCGCGACGAGGCGGCCACCCGCGCCGCCCTCGTCGACGTGACCTCCTACGCCATCGACCTCGACCTCGGCGACGCGACCCGCCCCGGTGTCGAGACCTTCGGGTCCACCACGACCCTCGCCTTCACCTGCCGCCAGCCCGGCAGCAGCACCTTCGCCGACCTGGTCGGCGCGACCGTCCACGAGATCACGCTCAACGGCGTGGCGCTGGACCCCGCGACGGCGTACGCCGACAGCCGGATCGCGCTGCCCGACCTGCAGGCCGAGAACGTGCTGGTCGTCCGGGCCGACTGCACCTACTCCCACACCGGCGAGGGGCTGCACCACTTCGTCGACCCGGCCGACGACAAGGTCTACCTCTACTCGCAGTTCGAGGTCCCCGACGCCCGCCGCGTCTTCACCACCTTCGAGCAGCCCGACCTCAAGGCGCCGTTCACCTTCACGGTGACCGCCCCCGCGCACTGGAAGGTCGTCTCCAACGCCCCCACGCCCGCGCCGGTGCCCACCGGCACGAGCAACGCGCAGGACGAGGACCTGGCGGTGTGGAGCTTCCCCGCCACCCAGCCCCTGTCGACCTACATCACCGCCGTCGTCGCCGGCGACTACTACGAGGTCCAGGACGTCTACGAGGGCGCGCACGGCACGATCCCGCTCGGCCACTACTCCCGCCAGTCCCTCAAGGAGTACCTCGAGCGCGACCGCGACGAGATCGTCACCCTCACCCAGCAGGGCTTCGCCTTCTTCGAGGAGGCCTTCGGCTACCCCTACCCGTTCGGCAAGTACGACCAGCTCTACGTGCCGGAGTACAACATGGGCGCGATGGAGAACGCCGGCTGCGTGACCCTGCGCGACGAGTACCTCCCCCGCTCCCGCCAGCCGCGCTCGTTCTACGAGTTCCGCGCCTCGGTGATCCTGCACGAGATGGCGCACATGTGGTTCGGCGACCTGGTCACCATGAAGTGGTGGGACGACCTGTGGCTCAACGAGTCGTTCGCCGAGTGGGCCTGCTACCACGCGGAGGCGCTCGCGACGTCGTACGACGACGCGTGGACGGGCTTCACCAACGCCCGCAAGCAGACCGGCTACCGCGCCGACTCGCTGCCCTCGACGCACCCGATCGCCGCCGACAACGTCGACCTGCACGCGGTCGAGGTCAACTTCGACATGATCACCTACGCCAAGGGCGCCTCGGTGCTCAAGCAGCTCGTCGCGTGGGTCGGCCTGGAGCCCTTCCTGGCCGGGCTGAAGCAGTACTTCCACGACCACGAGTTCGGCAACACCGAGTTCTCCGACCTGCTGACCGCCCTGGAGAAGGCCTCGGGTCGCGAGCTCACCGGCTGGGCCCAGGAGTGGCTGCAGACCGCGGGCACCAACACCCTCTCCCCCGCCTTCGAGCTGACCGAGCAGGGCACCTACGCCTCGTTCGCCGTCCTCCAGGCCGTCCCCGCCGAGCACCCGACCCTGCGCCGGCACCGGCTCGGGATCGGCTTCTACAACACCGTGGACGGGCGCCTGGTCCGCACCGACTACGTCGAGGTCGACGTCGAGGGCGAGCGCACCGAGCTGCCCGCGCTGGTCGGCAAGGCCCAGCCCGAGCTGCTGCTGCTCAACGACCAGGACCTGGCCTTCGCCAAGATCCGCCTCGACGAGCGCTCGCAGGCCACCGCGATCGCCCGGCTCAGCGACCTCGACGACTCCCTCGCCCGTGCGCTGGTGTGGAGCGCAGCGTGGGACATGACCCGCGACGCCGAGCTCCCCGCCCGGACGTTCGTCGACCTGGTGCTCGGCAACCTCGGCAGCGAGACCGACGCCTGGGGCGTCAGCCGGATCCCGGCCTTCGCCGCGCAGGCGGTCGCCGTCTACAGCGACCCGAGCACCCGTCCCGAGCTCGCGGCCCGCTGGGAGCGCGGCCTGCGCGCCCTGCTCGAGGCCGCGGCGCCCGGCACCGACCACCAGCTCACCTTCGCCCGCGCCTACGCCGCCGCGGCCCGCAGCGACGAGGCCGTCGCCGAGCTGGAGGCACTGCTCGACGGCAGCCTCGTCCTCGAGGGCCTCGTCGTCGACCAGGACCTGCGCTGGGCGCTGCTGACGGCGCTGGCCCGGACCGGTCGCGCCGACGACGCGCGCATCGACGCCGAGCTGGCCGACGACAACACCATCTCCGGCCAGGAGAAGTCCGCCGCCGCCCGCGCCGCGATGGGCACCCCGGCCGCCAAGGAGCGCGCCTGGACCCAGGCCCTGCGCGACCCCGCCGTCCCCAACGAGACCCAGCGCAGCATCGTCTACGCCTTCTGGCAGAGCGGCCAGGACGACGTCCTCGCGCCGTACGTCGCCCGCTACCTCGACGACGTCGCCGGCGCCTGGGAGCGGCTGGGTGCCCACAAGGCGTCCGTGGCGCTGGAGCACATCTTCCCGCGCCTGCTCGCCACCCCGGCGACCCTGGAGGCCGTCGACACCTGGCTCGCCACCGAGGCCGACGGGGTCAACCCGGGCGCGCTGCGCTACGTCCGCGAGGGCCGGGCCGACGTCGCCCGGGCGCTGGCGGCCCAGGCCGCCGACGCCTGAGGCGGGCGGCGGGGCGGCCGAGCTCGCCACCGAGCTTGTAACTCGGTGTTCGTGCCACTACCACGGTGTCGTGACCGGTCACGACACCGTGGTGGATGACCGAACACCGAGTTACAAGCGCGCTCAGTCCTTGGCGAGCTCGCCGAGCAGCTCGATGCCCTGGGTGAGCCCGCCGGCGAGGTCGCCCGCGGCGAAGCGCTCGGACATGGCGGCGACGGCCTGGGCGGACTCGTCGTCGGTGAGCCGCTCGCGGGTGTGACCGCCGGTGACGATCTCCACGAGGCGCCGGTCGGGGTCGACCATGATCAGGATGCTGCGCGACGGCAGCACGAGGGTGTTGTGCAGGCTGGTCGCGAAGTCGCGGGGGTTGCCGGCGACGGCACCGACGAACACCGAGATCTCGGCGCGGCAGGCCTGCTCGGCGTTGCGGATCGTGACGTCGAGGGCGGCGCGCTCGGTGGCGTTCAGTGCCGTGCTGCTCATGGCGGGACTACCAGCTGCCGCCGGCGCCGCCGGCCTTGGAGTCCTCGGAGTCCGGCGCGGCGAGCTCGCCGGCCGCCTTGCGCGGGCCGCCGAGCCACTGGCTCTCCGGCTCGAGCGCGTTGATGCCGAGGTCCTCGCCACGGGCCAGGGCGGGGGCGACGAAGAGCAGCGTGATCACCACGAAGACCAGCAGCGGGATCCCGCCGAGCACCAGCCAGGCGTGCAGCACGTCGATGTCCGGCTTCGGCTCCCACCCGCCGGGACGCGGCTCCGGGGTGTCCGCGGACGCCGAGCCCGCGGCGGCCACGACGAGCAGTGCGCTCAGCCCGAGGAGGGAGCACAGGGCGAGGAGACGTCGTACAGCAGTGGTCACGGGAGGAGGATATCGGCACCCGCGCCCGCGAGGGCAGGTGGTGGCCGCATCCTGTCTCACCGCCGGTTTGGGACACTGGCGGGATGTTCGGACTCCTCCTGACAGCAACCGACGCGGTGAGCCCCTGCGCCGACGGCGAGCAGGTGTGCGACCTGACCTGGGACGTGACGGGCAACCGGCGCCTCGCCGAGTGGTCCGACGTCCTCATCGGCAAGCCGCTGGCGATCATCGGCCTGGTCCTGCTGGGCCTGGTGGCCCGCTGGCTCCTGCACCGCCTCGTCGACCGCCTCGCCCACCGCGCCGAGCACGGCGTCCTGCCCGAGCGGGTGGAGTCGGCGGTCGCGGCCCGCCGCAAGCAGCGCGCGGCCACCATGGGCGGGCTGCTGAAGAGCATCATCACCTTCATCGTGGTCGCCGTCGTCGGCACCATGGTGCTCAGCGAGCTCGGTGTCGACATCGCCCCGATCATCGCCAGCGCCGGCATCCTCGGCATCGCGCTCGGCTTCGGCGCCCAGTCGCTGGTCAAGGACTTCCTGGCCGGCATCTTCGTGTTCATCGAGGACCAGTACGGCGTGGGGGACGTCGTCGACGTGGGCGAGGCCAACGGCACCGTGGAGGCCGTGACGCTGCGGATGACGCGGCTGCGCGACATCAACGGCACCGTCTGGTACGTCCCCAACGGCGCCATCCAGCGGGTCGGGAACAAGAGCCAGAACTGGTCGCGCGCGGTCGTCGACGTCGGCGTCGGCTACGGCGAGGACCTGGCCCGGGTGCAGCGGGTGCTGCGCGAGGTCGCCCACGACCTGTGGGAGGACGAGGACTTCAACGGCCTGATCATCGAGGAGCCGGAGGTCACCGGCGTCGAGATGCTCGCCGCCGACTCGATCACCATCCGGGTGATGGTCAAGACCGCCCCGCTCGAGCAGTGGGCGGTCGCCCGGGCGCTGCGCCAGCGGATCAAGGCCCGCTTCGACCACGAGGGCATCGAGATCCCCTTCGCCCAGCGCGTGGTGTGGCACCGCGAGGACCGCCGCGAGCCCGACGCCCCTGCCCCGAAGACCGCCACCACCGACGAGGGATGATGGGCGACGTGGAGCAGGAGCACGAGCAGACCTTCTACGACGAGATCGGCGGGCTGGAGACCTTCCGCCGCATCGTGGCCCGCTTCTACGAGGGCGTGGCCGCCGACGAGGTGCTGCGCCCGATGTACCCCGAGGAGGACCTCGGCCCCGCGGAGGAGCGCTTCCTGCTCTTCCTGGTGCAGTACTGGGGTGGCCCGACGACGTACTCCCAGCACCGCGGGCACCCGCGGCTGCGGATGCGGCACGCGCCGTTCGCCGTCGACCACGACGCCCGCGACCGCTGGCTGCGGCACTTCCGGGCGGGTCTCGACAGCGTCGAGCTGACCCCGGAGCAGGACGCGCGCTTCTGGGAGTACGTCACCCACGCGGCCAACTTCATGGTCAACACCGCCGGCTGACCCCCGAACGGCTCGTTCCCGGTGCGCGGCCGAAAGATTCCGGCCAGGATGTAACGGACCGCCGACCCCGTGACAGGTACAGCACGAGGGGACTCCCTCCCGACGTGCGCGGCTCCTGTCACGTCGGACATCTCGAGAGAGAGAACGATGACCCGTCCGGACTGGATCGAGACGCTGCGGGCCGAGGTGCGCCCCGCCGATCCGGATCCGGTGCTGCTCGCGCAGCTGACGCAGCTGAGCTCCGGCTCGACGACGTCGGCCGCGCGACCGGGTCGGTCGGCTGGTGCACGGATCGCGATGGTGCTGGGGGGTGCGATCGCGGTCGGTGCGACCTCGTGGGCGGCGGGTGCCCTGCCCGGAACGGATTCTCCGTTCGGCCCCGAGGAACGTGTGACGCAGCAGCCGACCGACCCGACACCCGGTGGTGTCGAGGCCCCATCCTCCGACACCCCGACGTCGCCCGCCGGGGGCCGAGAGCCGTCGGCCCCCGCGGGCGACCCGTCGAGCGGACCGCCGGCCACGCCCGACGCCGTACCGCCGTCGGGCCTGCCGTCCGACAGCACGGGCACACCGCCACCGAGCGGCGACCCACCCGGCGACGTGGAGGTCCCCGACCTCCCGACGCTCCCCACGATTCCCGATGTCCCGGCGGTTCCCTCATCGCCGGGACTCGATCGCGTTCCGGACCTTCCGGTCCCCTCGCTCGGACCCGACCGCGACAGCGGCGCCTCACGCCGCTCCCCCCAGCCGCAGGAAGCGCTGGTGGCCCAGGCGCGGTGACGACGGACGACGACGTCGTCGCCGCGGCGAAGCGGGGCGACCCCGATGCATGGCGTGAGCTCTACCGGGCCCACGCCTCTCGGCTTGTCGTCTGGCTGCGCGGTCGGCCCAGCGGGGACGAGAGCGCCGAGGACATCGCGTCCAGCGCCTGGCTGGTCGCCGCGGAGAAGATCGCCGGGTTCTCCGGCGGCTCGGAGGACTTCGCCGGCTGGCTGTTCGGCATCGCCCGCAAGCTCTCCCTCAACGCCCACCGGAGAGCGGTACGACGGGAGCGGATCCCGCTCGGCGGCGACGACGCCGAGCGCACCGATCCCGGGCCCGAGCCCGGTGCCAGCTCCGGCGACTGGGCCCGACGCCTGCTCGCGACCCTGCCCGAGCGGGAGCGGGACGTGGTCACCTGCCGCGAGGTGTTGGACATGGACGTGTCGACGACCGCCGCGGCGCTGGAGATCAGCGCGGTCGCCGTACGGGTCGCGCACCACCGGGCGCTGCGCCGCCTGCGCCAGGAGATGTCCCGCGCCGAGTGAGAAAGATCCGGAGCGGATGTAACGCCGCGGTGCGGTGCCTACATGTACCCGGTGAGAGGCCGTCCCGTCGGGGACGTGCCTGAACCACCCGAGGGACGAAGTCATGACCAACCACCGGACCGAACGGCTCCGCGTCGCCGCGCCGACGCTCGAGCCCGACCCGGTGTTCCTCGGTGTGCTGGCCGAGCTCGGTGCGAGCTCGCAGCCGGCCGCCCCCCGAACGGCTCGGACGGCTGGACTCCGGTTCGTCGTCGCGACGGCCTCCGTGGCCGTCATCGCGGCGGCGACCTGGGCGGCGGGCGCGCCGCACGGCAGGGACACCCCACTGTCCCCCGCCGATGCGCCCACCTCCCAGGAGCCCTCCCGCCAGCCGAGTCACGGAAACGTCGGAACCCCACAACCCGACGTGTCCACCCACTCGCCCGGCAGCCCCCTGTCCCCGGGGCTGCCGGGCGCGTCGACTCCCGGCTCCGAGCACGCCTCCGACCGCGGCTCCGAGAGCTCCGGCGACGGGCCCGGCAGGTCCGGCGACACCCCCCGCTCGCCGCAGGGCGAGAAGAACGGCAAGAACGGCGACGACCACGGCCAGGACCGCGACGACCGCGACGACGACGGCGGCGACCGGCGCGACGACCGCGATGACGACGGCGGCGACCGCCGTGGCGACGGGAGCGAGGACCGCCGCGACTCCTCCGACGAGCGCCGGTCGGGCGACCTGTCGGCCTCTGATCTCACCTCCTCCGGCGACGAGGCGCCGAAGAAGGGACCGAAGGGCGGCCACGGGCCGGGAAAGGTAAAGAAAACCCGTTGATTCCGGCCCGGCTGGGGGGCAGTTCGGGAGACAATGGGGCGAAGCCCGCGGGAGGTTCCCGGGCTGCCGTTGGCAATAGGGGTGGGGACGAGCAGTGCGTGCCGACGACGAGTGTGTCGCCGCGGCCAAGCGCGGAGAGGCGCTGGCCTGGGGCGACCTCTACCGCGCGCACGCCGGCCGGCTGCAGCTGTGGCTGGAGGCGCGCACCGCGCCGGGCACCGAGTCCCCCGAGGACCTCGCGGCCGCCGCGTGGATGGTGGCCGCCGAGCGGATCGCCGACTTCAACGGCAGCTCCTCCGACTTCGGCGGCTGGCTCTTCGGCATCGCCCGCAACCACGGCGCGAACGCCTGGCGCCGCTCGGGCAGCCGCGCCCGCGGCCAGGAGCTGCTGGAGGCGGACGCCCCGCCGGTCGTCCCCGGGCCCGAGGGCAGTCTCATCGCCGACGAGTGGGTCCGGCAGGCGCTCGCGGCGCTGCCCCCGCGTGAGCGCGACGTCATCGCCTGCATGGAGGTGCTCGACATGGACGTCGCGACCACGGCCACCACGCTCGGCATGACCGCGGTCGCGGTCCGGGTCGCACGGCACCGGGCGCTGCGGCGACTCCGCGAGACGGATATCTAGAACACGTTCTATTCTGGGCGCATGACCCTCCACGTGTCCGACGCGGACCGGGTGCGCACCCTGGTCCTGGACCGTCCCGACGCCCTCAACGCCTTCAACGAGGCCCTGTACGACGCCACCGCCCAGGCGTTGCTCGACGCGGCCGCCGACCCCGACGTCGCCGTCGTCCTGCTGACCGGCGCGGGGCGGGCGTTCAGCGCCGGCACCGACCTCCTCGAGATGCACCGGATGGCGACCGACCCCTCCTTCGAGCGCGGGACGCACGGCTTCCTCGGGCTCGTCGACGCCCTCGTCGACTTCCCCAAGCCGCTCGTGGTGGCCGTCAACGGGCTCGGGCTCGGGATCGGCGCGACCATCCTCGGCTTCGCGGACCTGGCGTTCATGGCGGACCAGGCGCGGCTCAAGTGCCCGTTCACCTCGCTCGGCGTCGCGCCGGAGGCCGCGTCGTCGTACCTCCTGCCGGCGCTCGTGGGCCGCCAGAACGCCGCCTGGGCGCTGCTGTCCGCCGAGTGGATCTCCGCCCAGGAGGCGCTGGAGATGGGCCTGGTGTGGCGGGTCTGCACCGCCGAGGACCTGCTCCCCACCGCCCGCGAGCACGCCACCCTGCTCGCCCGACGCCCGATCTCCTCGCTCGTCGCGGTCAAGCGGACGATGACCGAGCCGCACCGCGCCGCGATCCGCGCCGCGCGGGACCGGGAGAACGCCGCCTTCGCCGAGCTGATGGGCGGCCCGGCCAACCTCGAGGCATTGACCGCCTTCGCGGAGGGGCGGGCTCCCGACTTCAGCGGGCTGTGAGGGCGTCCATGATCGCCTCGCGGTAGCCCGGCGGCGGCGTCACCGACGTCTGCGTCGTCGCGTCGAAGAACACCAGCACCACCCGGCAGCGGGCCAGCACGCCGTCGCGCGGCGCGGCACCCGAGGTGTCGACGATCTCCGACTCGATGGTCATCGACTTGGTGCCCATCCGGGTCACCACCGACCAGCAGTCGTAGGGCTCGGCACGCAGGGTGATCGGCGCGACGTACTCCAGGTCGGTCTGCGCGACCACCACGTTGATCCGCGGGAACTCCTTCAGCGCCTGCCGGAGCTTGCCGAAGAGCGCGATCCGCGCCTCCTGGAAGTACTCGACGTAGGTCACGTTGTTGACGTGCCGGTAGATGTCGAGGTCGGAGAAGCGCACCGTGACCGGGTAGTGCGCGGCCTCCGCCCGCGGCACGTCGACGAGCACCGGGCGGGAGCGCTCCCCCGTCGGCTCGGCGTACGGCGCGAGCGCCGTGCGCTCCGCCTCGGTCATCCGGCGCGGCTCACCGGTGGCGTGCACGAAGGGGGCGAGGACGGTGCGGGCTCGCAGGTACACGACCCGTTCGCCGTCCTCGGTCTCGTGGTAGATCTCGTGACCGAGGGTGAAGCTCGCCCCGCGGATCTCGGTGACCCAGGAGTCGATCGCGACCGAGGTGGAGCGGAACAGCAGGGGCGCCAGGAAGGTGACCTCGTGGCGCACCACGACGTACCCGTCGCCCTCGTGCCGCTCGACCCCCGCCGCCTCCAGACAGGCCCGGAGCAGGGCGCCGCGCGCCTCCTGGAGGTAGTCGACGTACCGGACGTTGTTGACGTGGCCGAGGAGGTCGAGGTCCGCCCAGCGCAGGGGGCAGTCGTAGCGGTGCCGCACGACGGGCATGCTGTCACGCGCGCGCGTCGTACCGGCTCCGGGATCGAGGGGTGGGCCGCCGGATGTGGCGTCCGCCACCACTGCAACCTGTTCCAGTCCGGGCCTACTACGCTGGGCGGGTTCTGCCGTTCACCGGCTCACCGTCTCCCGAGGAGTGCCCATGCCCGAGGCCGTCATCGTTTCCGCCGCTCGAACCCCGATCGGCCGTGCGAACAAGGGCTCGCTCAAGGACTTCCGCCCCGACGACCTCACCGCGTTCATCGCGAAGGCCGCGCTCGACAAGGTCCCCGGGCTCGACCCGAACGACGTCGACGACTTCTACCTCGGCTGCGGCCTGCCCGGCGGCGAGGCCGGCAACAACATGGCCCGCATCGTCACCTCGCTGATGGGCTACGAGATCCCCGGCGCCACCATCACCCGCTACTGCTCCTCCTCGGTGCAGACCACCCGGATGGCCTTCCACGCCATCAAGGCCGGCGAGGGCGACGTCTTCATCTCCGCCGGCGTCGAGACCGTCTCCCGCTTCCAGTTCGGTACGTCGGACCACATCCCGAACACCAAGAACCCGCTCTTCGCCGACGCGCAGGTGCGCACCGAGGACTACGCCCAGGGCGGCAAGGTGTGGCACGACCCGCGCGAGGACGGCCTGCTCCCCGACGTCTACATCGCGATGGGCCAGACCGCCGAGAACGTCGCCTCGATCCGCGGCCTCAAGCGCGAGGACCTCGACCACTTCGCGGTCCGCTCGCAGAACCTCGCCGAGAAGGCCATCGCCGACGGCTTCTGGGCCCGCGAGATCACCCCGGTCACCCTCGCCGACGGCACCGTCGTGTCCGCCGACGACGGCCCGCGCGCCGGCGTCACCTACGACGCCATCTCCCAGCTGCAGCCGGTCTTCCGCCCCGACGGCGTGGTGACCGCCGGCAACTGCTGCCCGCTGAACGACGGTGCCGCCGCGGTCGTCATCATGTCCGACACGAAGGCCGCCGAGCTCGGTCTCACCCCGCTCGCCCGGATCGTCTCCACCGGCGTCTCCGGCCTGTCGCCGGAGATCATGGGCCTCGGTCCCGTCGAGGCGACTCGCAACGCGCTCAAGCACGCCGGGATGACCATCGACGACATCGACCTCGCCGAGATCAACGAGGCCTTCGCCGCCCAGGTGCTGCCGTCGGCCGAGGACCTCGGCATCCCGATCGAGAAGCTCAACGTCAACGGTGGCGCGATCGCCGTCGGCCACCCGTTCGGCATGACCGGCGCCCGCCTGCAGAACACCCTGCTCAACTCGCTCGACTGGCACGACAAGACCACCGGCCTCATCACCATGTGCGTCGGTGGCGGCCAGGGCATGGCGCTCATCCTGGAGCGGCTCTCCTGAGCTGACCGGCTGTCGGCGACGGGCCGTACCGTCGGTGCCATGACCTCCCCGGCCATGGGCATCGAGGTGCGGCCCGCCACCGTTTTCGCCGACGTCCGCGCCCTCGTCGGGCCGAAGCGGCCCGACGCCAACGTCTGCTGGTGCCTGAGCTACCGGATCCCGTCGAAGGAGAACAACGCCCTGCGCGGTCCCGCCCGTGGCGCGCGTGTCGAGGAGCTGCTCGCCGAGAGTCCGCTCGGGGTGATGGCCTACGCCGGCGACGAGCCGGTCGGCTGGGCCGCCGTCGCGCCGCGCGCCGCCACCACCTTCGCCCGCAACCGCAAGATCCCCCACGTCGACGACCTGCCCGTGTGGTCGCTGTGGTGCATCCGGGTGCGGCCCGGGCACCGCGGCCGGGGCATCTCCCACGCCCTCGTGACCGGTGCCGTCGACTGGGCCCGGGCGCAGGGGGCGCCGGCACTCGAGGCCTACCCGCTCGACAACAAGGGCGCGCGGGTGGACCTGACGATGGCCTACGCCGGGATCCGCGCGACCTTCGAGGCCGCCGGCTTCCGGTACGCCGCCGACACCACCTCGGTCCTGGCCGGACACCCCCGCGTCGTCCTGCGGCACGACCTGGCCTGAGCGACTCGCCCATCTCCTAGACTGCCCCGGTGACAGACCCCCGCTGGCTCGACGAGGAGCAGCAGCGCACCTGGCGAGCCTTCCTGCTCGGCACCACGCTCCTGCTCGACCGGCTCGACGAGGACCTGCGGCGCGACCACGGGCTGTCCGCGGTGGAGTACGAGATCCTCGTCCGCCTCTCCGAGGCCGACGGCCAGCTCCGGATGGCCCGGCTCGCCGCCTCGCTCGCCCACAGCCGCAGCCGCGTCACCCACACCGTGAAGCGGATGGAGGCCAGCGGCCTGGTCCAGCGCGCCGGCTCCACCGAGGACGGGCGCGGGGTGATCTGCCGACTGACCGACGCCGGCCGGACGATGCTGGAGACCGCCGCGCCCAGCCACGTGGAGACCGTGCGGGGTGCGCTGATCGACCTGGTGCCGCACGACGACCTGCTGGCGCTGGGGCGGGTCATGGACGCCGTGTGCGACCAGCTGATCGCGGCGCACCCGGAGCGCGAGCTGCGCTGACGGGTTTCGGGGCGACACCGACAGCCGCCGTGCATGCCGCTGGCCCCGCCATCAGGCGGGGTGCGGGGCGAGGTGTCTAGCGGTCAGGAACGGCCGCGACGAGCGGTGGGCTCGCCCCGACCGGATGCGCCCCGACCGGATGGGTGCCGGTCGGTCCGACGTCGAACACATGCCCGTGCGGAGTGGTCCACCGATAACGGCCCGGACTGACGGTCTCGTACCGCCAGCGCGAGTGGGTCTTCGCCCGATGATGACGCCGGCACAACGGGACCAGGTTGCACGGACACGTCGGACCACCCCGCGCATGAGGCACCGCATGGTCCAGGTCGCAGGCTGACGCGGGGCGGGTGCAGTGCGGGAACCGGCACGTGTGGTCCCGCAACCCCACCCGGACCCGGTGCCGGTCCGGGACCTCGTACGCCGTGACCGGGACACAGTCGGCCAGATCGATGACCGGGCGGACCGTCACAGTCGTGCCCGTAACGGCGAGCCACTCACGGACCTGCTCCGCACTCACCGGGCACCGGCCCTCCTCCCACCGCGCCACCGGATTGATGCCAGCCGGGGTGGTGTCGGTGAGGGTCGTGTCGGTGACGTGGACGTTCAACGTCACCCGACGACCGGGCGCCGGAGCCAGCACCTCCCCCGTCTCCTCGTCCGCGACCAACAGATCCAGGGCGAGGTCGCGGCGGGCCAGCGCACCGGCAGCCTTCGAGCGGCGGACGTCGACCGACGACGCGTCACCCAGGCGAGCCAACAGCTCCGCCTCACGGGCCACCGCCATGTCCAGGTCCCGGGCATCCGCGGCGTCGAGGACGCCGTCGACGTACACCAGCCCGTGCTCCGTCGGGTCGCCGATGTCGAACCGGCGACGATCCGCCGCCACCAGCCGCTCCGCCTCAGCACGCACGGGGTCGAACCGCACCACCGCCTCAGCGACCAGCCGCTCGACCTGCGCCCACGACACCCCACCCACACCACCGACCGCAGCCGCCAGGTGCCGGTCCACGAACCCCGCCGCATCCAACCGCAGCGACATCGTCACCTCCGCGACCCGCTCGGCCCGCCACGACGCCACCGACCCGGACACGACCGCGGCGAACAACCGCGGGAGCCGCCACGCGCACGACAACACCCGACCGACGTAGACCCGCCCACCATCCGGGGAACGGCCCAACACCGCGACGAGCTCCATCAAGGCGAACTCCGACACCAACGGGCCACCATCGCCCGCGACCGGGACACCCGTGTCGAGGAACCCCTCCCCCAACGTCGCAGCACCCTCCGGGCAACTGACGAGGTTCTGGCCGGCCCACGCAACGATGCCGCGCCACTCCTCGATCAGGAGGTCCTGACGACCCCGCACGACGTCACTCAGCGACGACAGCAGCGCTGCGGTCGACGAGGAGGCGGGCCCGAGATCCATGCCCCAATTCTCCGCCCGAACAGCGGGATCACCAAACAAGGTGACCCCGCCTGTGGAGAACCAGGAAGGAGGTCAGTCCCGGGTCAGGCGGCGGTGCGTGACGCGGTGCGGTCGGGCGGCCTCGAGGCCGAGGCGCTCGATCTTGTTCTCCTCGTAGGAGGCGAAGTTCCCCTCGAACCAGAACCACTCGCCCTCGTTGTCCTCGGTGCCCTCCCAGGCGAGGATGTGGGTGGCGATGCGGTCCAGGAACCAGCGGTCGTGGGACGTCACCACGGCACAGCCCGGGAAGTCGAGCAGGGCGTCCTCGAGGGACGACAGGGTCTCGACGTCGAGGTCGTTGGTGGGCTCGTCGAGCAGGAGCATGTTGCCGCCCTGCTTGAGGGTGAGCGCGAGGTTGAGGCGGTTGCGCTCACCGCCGGAGAGCACGCCGGCCTTCTTCTGCTGGTCCGGCCCCTTGAAGCCGAACGAGGCGACGTAGGCGCGGCTGTTCATCTCGAAGTTCGCGACCTTGATGAAGTCCAGGCCGTCGGAGACGACCTCCCAGACGTTCTTGTTGGGGTCGATGCCGCCACGGCTCTGGTCGACGTAGGAGATCTTCACGGTCTGGCCGACGGTGAGCTTGCCGGAGTCGGGCTCCTCGCCGCCGGTGATCATCCGGAACAGGGTGGTCTTGCCGACGCCGTTGGGGCCGACGACGCCGACGATGCCGGCGCGCGGGAGGGTGAAGGAGATGTCGTTCCACAGCACCCGGCCCTCGAAGCCCTTGGTGAGGTGCTCGGCCTCGAGGACGACGTCACCGAGGCGCGGGCCCGGCGGGATGTTGATGTCGGCGGCGTCGATCTTGCGGGCCTTGTCGGCCTCGGCGGCCATCTCCTCGTAGCGGGCGAGGCGCGACTTGGACTTGGTCTGGCGGGCCTTGGCGTTGGAGCGGACCCACTCCAGCTCCTTCTCCAGCATCTTGGCGCGCTTGGCGTCCTTGGCGCCCTCGACCTTGAGGCGCTCCTTCTTCGTCTCCAGGTACGTCGAGTAGTTGCCCTCGTAGCCGTGGATGGACCCGCGGTCGACCTCGGCGATCCACTGGGCGACGTTGTCGAGGAAGTACCGGTCGTGGGTGACGGCGAGGACGGCACCGGGGTAGGACTTCAGGTGGCCCTCGAGCCACTGGACCGACTCGGCGTCCAGGTGGTTGGTGGGCTCGTCGAGGAGCAGCAGGTCGGGCTGCTGCAGGAGCAGCTTGCACAGCGCGACGCGGCGGCGCTCACCGCCGGAGAGGTTGTCGACGAGGGCGTCGGAGGGCGGGCAGCGCAGGGCGTCCATCGCCTGCTCGAGGCGGCTGTCGAGGTCCCAAGCGTTGATGTTGTCGAGCTCGGTCTGCAGCTCGCCGGTCTCGGCCATGAGGGCGTCCTGGTCGGCGTCGGGGTCGCCCATCTCCATGTAGGCGTCCTCGAGGCGCTTCATCTTCGCCTTGACGTCGGCGACCGCCTCCTCGACGTTCTCCAGCACCGTCTTGCCCTCGGTCAGCGGCGGCTCCTGCTGGAGCATGCCGACCGTGGCGTCGGGGTCGCGCACGATGTCGCCGTTGTTGGGCTGGTCGAGCCCGGCCATCAGCTTGAGCAGGGACGACTTGCCCATGCCGTTCGGCCCGACGACACCGATCTTGGCGCCGTGCAGGAACGACAGCGTCACGTTGTCGAGGACGACCTTGTCGCCGTGGGCCTTGCGGACGTTGCGCAGGGAGAGGACGTATTCCGCCATGCCCCCAAGGCTACGCAGCACTCACCGCCTCACCGTGGTCGGGGTCGCCTGCCGCACCGCTCCCGGACGCCGGGGGCGCCTTGACGAAGCTGGCGGTGCCGCGGTTGAGGTCGTGACCGATGCTGAACGCCTCGATCTCCATCGCCACCACCTCCACGCCGCTCTTGTTGACGTAGGGCCGGTGGTTGAGCCGGCCGTGGACGATCACGGCGTCGCCCTGCTGCAGCGAGACGCCCGCGTGGGTGGCGAGCCGGCGCCAGGCGCTCACGCCGTACCACTGCGTCTCGCTGTCGACCCACTGCCCGTTGGCCCGGTTGAAGTGCCGGGGCGTGCAGCCGACCCGGAAGTTGAGGACGGGGACGCCACCGACCTCCCGCACCATCGGCACGCCCGCGATCCAGCCCTGCACCGTCACGAACGTCTCGTTCGCCATCATCTGCTCCTCTCGTCCGCCGGCCGCCCGTGCGACCGGTCGGAGGAGAGTCCACTCCCCCACGCCGACGCCGGGCCCGTGCGCCGGCACGGCCTGGGGACGACACCGGCCCGGCAGCCGGTTGTGGAGAGCGAGCGGCGTGCCGGGAGACGGGTGGGACGGGAGGGACGGACTACGGCTTGGCGGCCGTGATCCCCCGGCGGAACGCCGCGTAGGCCGACAGCTCGCGGCTGACCGGCTGGGCGACCTCGGCGTCGACGACCCGGTGGACGACGGCACGCAGCCGCTCGTCGGCCACCTCCGCGCGGGTCCGGGCCAGGCCGCCCACGAGCGCGCGGCCCACGACGTGCAGCAGCAGTCCGAGGACCAGGCCCGCGACGGCGAGGACGAGCGGGAGGGGCTGGCCGGCGACCTGGGTCAGGTCGTCGGTGGTGCCGCGGACGGCGGCGTACCCCCACCAGGCGAGGCCGCCGACGAGGGCGAGCAGCAGCAGCCAGTGCAGCACCCGGACCAGCGGCAGCCAGAACGGCAGGCGGCCGCCGAGCTCGACCTTGCCGAGCTCGCGGTCGAGCTGGTCGCCGACCTCGGCGAGGCGGCCGGTGGCGGCGGCGCGCACGTGCGGGGCGAAGCCCTTGCCCACGCCGTCGCCGGCCTCGTCGGCGAGACCGCGCACGGCGGTGTCGACGGTGGCACGGTCGAGCGGCGCGACGCGGGGCTCGCTGTCGAGGGCCTCGACCTCGGCGTCGCCGCGGCCGGCGAGCAGCAGCGGCGGCCAGGCGACGGCGCTGCGGGCGCGGGACCCGACGCTGCGCTCGATGCCGTCGACGACGGCGGAGACGCCGGCGGCGTCCGCGACGGCGTCCTCGAGGTCGCGGTAGCGCTGGGCGGGCAGCTCGCGGGCGGGTACGTCGCCGCCGGCGGACTCCAGGCGCGCGGCCGCGGCGGCCAGGTCGGCCTCGACGCGCGCGGTGGTGCTGCGCTTGTCCTGCACCCGACGCTGGATCTCCGCGCGGAGCTCGGCCATGCCGATCCCCTCCTTCGCGGAGATGGCGAGCACCTGCACGTCCGGCAGGCCGTCCTCGGCGAGCAGGCGGCGCACGTCGTCGACCATCGCCTGGCGGCGCTCGGCGGGCACGGTGTCGATGTGGTTGAGCGCGACCAGGATGACGTCCTGGTGGGTCGCCATCGGCTTGAAGTAGCGGTCGTGGACGGCGGCGTCGGCGTACTTCTGCGGGTCCAGGACCCACACCATCAGGTCGGCCACGGCGACCAGACGGTCGACCTCGAGGTGGTGGGACACCTCGGTCGAGTCGTGGTCGGGCAGGTCGAGCAGGACCACGCCGTCGAAGGCGCCGTCCTCGCGCCGGGTGTCGAGCATGGAGTCGCGCATGGTCTGGTGGCGCGGCGGGATGCCGATCCAGTCGAGCAGCTCGCCCGCGCCCTCGCTGCCCCACACGACCGCGGTCGCCCACGACGTGGTGGGGCGGCGGATGCCGACGGAGGAGAGCTCCAGCCCGGTGAGGGCGTTGTAGGTCGAGGACTTGCCCGAGCCCGTGGCGCCGGCGATCGCCACGACCGTGTGCCGCGCGGAGAGGCGCAGCCGGCCCGTGGCCCGCTCAGCGGCCGTCGTCACCTCGTCGAGCAGCGGGTCCGGCACCCGCCCGCGCGCCGCGGAGACGGCGTCGGTGAGTCCGGAGACCCGGTCGCCGACGGGGGTCCCGCGGGTCGCGAGGTCGCCGAGACCGGTCGTCGAGGTGTCGCTGCCGAGCGTCACAGGTGTCCACCCGTTCCCTTCTTCGCTGCGGCGAACCGCAGGTCGTCCACACGTCGTGCCGCCTGGCGCAGCTGGTCGGCTGCGTCCGGCTTGAGCTCCCACTGCGCCGCCGGCGCGAGGTAGCGGGCCCGCTCGGCCTCCATCAGCGCGGTGAGCCGACGGGTCAGCGTGCCACGCGCCTGCTCCACGACCCGGGTGGCGGCGGCCTCGCTGAGCACGGTCTCCAGCAGCGAGCGGCCCAGCCGCACGGATGCGGCGGGCTGTCCCTGCGGCTGGTCGCCGGCGAGGGCGACGACGGCGAGCGCCACCGACAGCCCGCGCACGCCGAGCGCGAGGAAGCGGGCGCTGTGCCGGGCGTCGCCGGCCTCGTGGCGCACCAGCTCCTGGAGCTCCTCCAGCCAGGAGCGGACCTCCTGCTCGCTGCGCGAGCGCAGCCCGCGCCCGGCACGGGACAGGTCGTCGGCGGTGGCGGCGAGCAGCGCCTCGCCGTAGCCCTCGGCGCGCCAGGCGCCGGAGGCGCTCTCGGCGGCCCGCTCGGCGTGGTCGGCGACGAGCGACTCCAGCGCGAGCTCGATCGCGACCGCGACCCGCTCGGCCTGCTGGGGCTTGCCCTTGATCGCGTTGACGAGACGCTCGCGCACGAAGCCGACCTTGGCCTCCAGCGAGCGCACCAGCTCACCGCTGCCGACGAACTCCTGCCAGCGCGCCAGCAGGTCGCCGCGCAGGAGCGTGCCGTCGCCGCTGGCGGTGACGAGCGAGGCCTGCGCGTCGTCGTACACCTTGTCGGCGGCGGCGAGCAGGCCGGAGACGGCGGCCACCTGCAGTGCGGCGGCGTCGGCGATCGGGAACGCCTTGCGCGTCACCGTGCGCACGGCACCGGCGACGGTCTGGTTGACGACCTCCCGGCGGGCGGCGGCGTCGGCGGCGAGCGCGTCGAGCCAGCCCCGGATCTCGGCGGCGTACGACGCGGGGAGCAGCCCCTCGTCGCTGACCGTCCCCTGGGGTACGGCGAACAGGGGGCTGTCCTTCAGCCCGCGGGCCGCCATCATCCGGGCCAGGTGGACCGAGACGGTCGAGACGTCCTCGGCGGGCGTGCGGCTGAGGACCAGCGCGACGGCGGTGTTGCGGTCGACGGCGACCTTGAGGTGCTCCCACGGGACCTGGTCGGAGTAGCGCGCGGCGGAGGTGACGAAGAGCCACAGGTCCGCGGCGGCGAGCAGCTGCGCGGCGAGCTCGCGGTTGCGCTCGTCGACGGAGTCGACGTCGGGCGCGTCGAGGATCGCGAGGCCACGCGGGACGTGCGGGTGCGCGACGAGCTGGATGGCGAACTGGTCGTCGGTGGCCTGCTGGACGCGGGCGAGCTCGGGCAGCAGCCGGTCGGGGCCGAACCAGCGCGCGTCGTCGGGGTGGTGCACGAGCACCGGCGACTTCGTGGTGGGACGCAGGATGCCGGGCGTGGTGACCTTGTGCCCGACGAGGGTGTTGACGAGGGTCGACTTGCCGGCGCCGGTCGAGCCGCCGACCACGACGAGCATCGGCGCCTCGATCTCGGTCAGCCGCGGGATGACGTAGTCCTCGAGCTGGTCGATGACGTGGTCGCGCCCGGCCCGCAGCGCGGCGACGCCGGGCAGGTCGAGCGGCAGCGGGGCCGCCTTGAGCGAGCCGTGCAGGCGCACGACCTCCGTCAGCATGCGGCTGCCGAGGGCTCCGCTGCTGAGGTCGGTGCCGAGAGGCGCTGGGTGTCCGGGGGTCATCGCTGGGGTACCACCTGTCCGGGGAACGCGATCCGAGGCCGGGCCGCCTGGATGCGAGCGAGGAAGTCCTGTCCGCGCGCCTGCCAGTCACGTGGTGCGGTGCCACGCAGCAGGCGGTGGTGCAGGAAGCCGAGCTCGATGGCCGCCTGCTGGTAGTCGCGCATGGCGCGCTCCGCGTCGGGGCCACCGTGGCGGCGGGCGTGCCGGCGGGCGTCCCGGCGGGCCCGCAGGTCCACCACCCAGCCGATGTCGGTGGCGGGCAGCAGGCCGCGGTCGGCCGCGTCGGTGAGCGCCATCCGCAGCACGTGCGCCTCGGTCTCACGGGCCCACCAGGCCAGCGCGATCATGCCGACGAGCGCGGGCGCCATGATGACGACGTACACGACGACGAAGCTGCCGAAGCCGAAGACCGTCGATCCGTTCCAGATCCCGTGGGCGAGCACGGCCAGGAGGTACCCACCGAGGGGCGCGGTCCAACGCACCGTCCTGCTGCGCGACGCGACGGCCAGGCCGATGCCGATGCCGGTGAACGCGGTGAAGAGCGGGTGGGCGAACGGGCTGAACAGGCAGCGCATCACGAAGGTGCCGGTCACGGCCTCCAGGCCGCCGGGCCCGACGCCGTCGGTGCCGTTGTAGGCGGCGATGAGGTAGAGGACGTTCTCGGTGAAGGCGAAGCCGACGCCGACCATGCCGGCGTAGACGATGCCGTCGAGGATGCCGTCGACCTCGGCGCGGCGCCACCACAGCAGCAGCACGAGGAAGAGGCCCTTGCTGGCCTCCTCGACGACGGGCGCGACGACCGCGAGCGAGGCGGTGTCGGTGACGCCGACGACGAGCCCGCCGAGGCCCTGGATCACCAGCGCGGCCATGGTGGCGACGAAGGCACCCCAGGCGAGGCCGGAGACCAGCAGGAGGCGCGGCTCGGGCTCGTAGCGGTCCAGCCAGAGGTACGCCGCCAGCACCGGCCCCACCGGCAGCGCGGCCAGCCCAGTGGCGAGCACCGTGGTCCCGGGCGCGCCGGACAGGGCGAGCAGCACGAGGGTCAGGAGCGCGCCGACGCTCACCGCCACGGTCACCACGACCGTGAAGGCGACGCTGTTGCGTGGGCTTCCTGACATGGACGGAAGCCTATCGGCAGGCTTCCCTCACGCCCTGATCGCCAACTCCGGACCGCGGCGTACAGTGGGAAAGGTGACTCAGGACACCCCCCAGGCGCCGAAGACCGAGCAGCACGACCCCAGCGTCCCGGAAGCCTACGCGGCGTTCATGCGGACCGGCTGGGACGACCGCCCCAGCCAGGTCGAGCGGCATCCGGTCGCCGACCGCGCGGCGGCGCGGCGGCAGCGGCTGGCGGAGGCGTTCCCGGGTGAGCGGCTGGTGCTGCCGGGCGGCGGCTACAAGGTGCGCGCCTACGACACCGACTACCGCTTCCGCCCCGACACCGCGCACGCCTACTTCTCCGGCAACCACACCTCGGACGCCACCCTGGTCGTCGAGCCCGACGGCTCCGCGGTGCTCTACGCCCGGCCGCGCTCGGGCCGCGACAGCGACGAGTTCTTCCGCGACCGCCAGTACGGCGCGCTGTGGGCCGGCAAGCGTCCCTCGGCCGAGGAGCTGGCGACCGCCCTGGGCGTCGAGGTCCGCCACGTCGACGACCTAGCGGACGCGCTGGGCGGCGGCACCAAGACCCGGGTGCACCGGCAGGTCTCCCCCGCCGTCGACGGCCTGGTCGCCCCCGACGAGGCCCGCGACACCGAGCTGGCCCGGGTGCTCTCGGAGCTGCGCCTGGTCAAGGACGACTGGGAGGTCGCCCAGCTGCAGTCCGCGGTGGACGCCACCACGCTCGGCTTCGAGGACTGCGTGCGCGAGTGGGACGGCGTGCTGGAGCACGGCGAGCGGTGGCTGGAGGGCACCTTCTTCCGCCGAGCGCGGACGATGGGCAACGACCTCGGCTACGACTCGATCGTCGCCAACGGCTCCCACGCGACGACCCTGCACTGGATCGAGAACTCCGGCGCCGTCGTCCCGGGCGACCTGATCCTGCTCGACATGGGCGTGGAGAACGCCAACCTCTACACCGCCGACATCACCCGCACGCTGCCCGTCGACGGCACGTTCACGAACCTCCAGCGCGACCTCTACACCCTGGTGCTGCAGGCCCAGGACGCCGCACTGGCGGCGCTGCGCCCGGGCGCGAAGTTCCTCGCCGGGCACGACGCGGCGATGGTCGTGCTCGCCCACGGTCTCGCCGACCTCGGTCTGCTGCCGGTGCCGGTCGAGGAGGCCCTGTCCCCCGACTCGAAGGTCTACGCGCGCTGGACCCTGCACGGCGTGAGCCACATGCTCGGCATGGACGTGCACGACTGCGGGCACGCCGCGCCGGAGGCCTACCGCGACGCCGACCTGGTCGAGGGCATGGTGCTCACCGTCGAGCCGGGCCTGTACTTCCAGGCCGACGACCTGCTGGTGCCCGAGGAGCTGCGCGGGACCGGGATCCGCATCGAGGACGACGTCCTGGTCACCGCCGACGGCGTGCGGAACCTCTCCTCGGCCCTGCCCCGGACCCCCGAGGCTATCGAGGAGTGGATGGGCCGGCTGCGCGGCTGACGGGGCTCAGACCAGGTCCAGCGTCCCGAGGTCGCGGATCGCCGCGCAGGAGCGGGCGGTCATCGCCGCGAACATGCGGTCGCCGCGCTCGGTGCGCGCGCCGTACGCCTGCCCGAAGACCGCCACGAGCGGGACCTGGAGCTGGGCGAAGCGGTAGTCGTCCCAGCACTGGTCCGGGGAGTACGACGTCACGCCGTGTCCCGCCAGCGCCCGGTGGTAGGCCGCGACCAGCGCGTCCTCGTGGCGGCGCCGGTCGTCGGGGTCGAGGCTGGTGGCGACGACGTAGGCGAGGTCCCGTGCGGGCAGCGCGAGGCTGAGCGTCTGCCAGTCGACGGCCACGACGCCGCGGCCCTCGGGCGGGAAGAGCAGGTTGTCGAGCCGGTAGTCGCCGTGCACGAGGCCGAACCGCTCGCTCCGGCCGAGCGCCCACGCCTCGATCACCTCGGGGAGGGCACGCACGGTCGCGACGTCCGCGTCGGTGAGGAGACCGGCGAGGTGGGCGACGAACAGCTCCACGGCCGGGCCGAAGAGCTCGGCCAGCAGGGCGGCGTCCTCGGGCCCGTTGAGGGCCAGGCCGTCCACGTCGAGCAGGCTCGGGTCGCACCAGCGCGGGCCGTGCAGGCCGGCGAGGTTCACGACCGCGTCCTCGACCTGCTCCGGACGGCAGCCGGCGACCTGGTCCCCCTGGACGGCGGGCGCGAGGTCCTCCAGGAGCAGCACGAAGTCGCCGCCCTCGTCGGCGATCTCGGCGTGGTGCAGCCGCGGTGCCCGGACGGCGACGGTCGGCAGGATCTCCCGGTAGAACCGGACCTCGGTGCGGTACGGGTTCGCCAGCAGCGCGCGCGCCGCCGGGTCGGCCGCCGGCAGCTTCGCCAGGACGGTCGCGGGGAGCGCCGGGTCGCCGGTGAGGCCGAGCCGGAAGCAGGTGCCGATCTGGCCGGTGCCGACGGGGCTCGCGACCACCGCGTCGACCCGCGCGCCGAGGGCGGCCGAGAGCCAGGCGGGGGTGAGCTCCTCGACGGAGGCGACGACGCTCATCGTCGTACCCACCCGGGGTTGGCGGGCAGCGCGTCCCGAGCCGGGTCGCGCACCTCCCCCCACGCGCGTACGACGCCCGCGAGCTCCGCCGGGGTCGCGCCGTGCAGCACGACCGAGTCGGCGCCGGCGTCGAGCTGGTCCCGGATCCTGCGGGCGCACTGCTCGGGGGTCCCGGTCGCGGACGCGGCGAGCCAGTGCGCGGGCAGCGCCTCCTCGCGCAGCCGGGTGAGCTCCTCGACGGTGCCGATGGCGTCGAAGGCGCCCGGGTAGCCCTGGACGAGGGGGTGTGCGCGGAAGCGGGCGAGGTCCTCGAGCGACCACCCGTTGGCGCGGACCAGCACCTCGCCGTACCCCTGGAGGTAGGTGGCGAGCCGGCCGACCAGCTTGCGGAGCCGGTCCTCCTCCGCGATGGCGTCGTCGACGGTGGCGAGCACCGACCAGACCCGCACGGACGCGGGGTCGCGGCCGGCCTGCTCGGCGGCCGCGCGGATCGTCGCCACCGCCCGGGCGAGGGTCTCGTCGGTGAGGAAGGTGTGCAGCACGACGCCGTCGGCCACCCGGCCGGCCAGACGCAGGGAGTTCTCCCCGATCGCCATCATCAGGACCGGGACGTCCTCGTCGAAGGTGGGGTCCTGGGAGAGGTAGGGGTACTCCCCGGCGGGGCCGCTGTGCCCGAACCCCTCGCCGCGCCACAGCCGCCGGTAGATCCCCACCGCGTCGGCCATCTGCGCCCCGGTGACCCGCGGCAGGCCCATCACGTCGAAGAGCAGGTCGAAGCCGCGGCCCAGGCCGAAGGCGTAGCGGCCCTGGCTGAGCCGGTGCAGCGTGGTCGCCATCGTCGCGGTGACGAGCGGGTGGCGGGTGTTGTGGTTGGTGGCCGCGGTCGCGATCCCGATCCGCTCGGTGGCCGCGGCGGCAGCGCCGGCGAGCACGCCGGCGTCCTTGACGTTGAAGCGCTCGGAGAGGAACAGGGCGCCGATCCCGAGCTCCTCCGCGCGGCGTGCCTCGGCGAGCAGGTCGCGCGGCGAGGAGGAGTGGCCGGCCAGTCCGTAGCAGCCGATCTCAGGCATCACCGGCGCAGCATGGCACCTGACTGGACACCTGTCCAGCAGTTGTGGTCGTTGAGTTCAGCAGGTGCCGACTTCCGAGTAACCCCCGAGCGGGAGTTGACTGGAGACCGTGCCCGCCAAGACCGCCACCGCCTCGTCGTACTCCATCACCATGCGCCTGCACACCTCGATCGACCACGGGGTGGTCGGCGAGGTCGCCACGGCCATCGCCGGCGCCGGCGGGATGGTGACCGCGATCGACGTCGCGGAGTCCAGCCCGACCCGGCTCACCGTCGACGTCACCTGCTCGGCCGCCGACGCCGAGCACGCCGCGGAGCTGCAGGCCGCTGTCGCCGCGGTGGAGGGCGTCGAGGTCCACAAGGTCTCCGACCGGACCTTCCTCATCCACCTCGGCGGGAAGATCGAGGTCTCCTCGAAGGTCCCCCTCAAGACCCGCGACGACATGTCCCTGGCCTACACCCCCGGCGTCGGGCGGGTGTCGATGGCGATCGCGGAGAACCCCGACGACGTACGACGCCTCACGATCAAGGGCAACACGGTCGCCGTCGTCACCGACGGCTCGGCCGTGCTCGGCCTCGGCAACATCGGCCCCGGCGCCGCGCTGCCGGTGATGGAGGGCAAGGCCGCGCTGTTCAAGAGGTTCGGCGAGATCGACGCCTGGCCGATCTGCCTGGACACCCAGGACACCGACGAGATCGTGCGGGCCGTCGAGCTGATCGCGCCCGGCTTCGGCGGGATCAACCTGGAGGACATCGCCGCGCCGCGCTGCTTCGAGATCGAGGCCCGGCTGCGCGAGCGACTCGACATCCCCGTCTTCCACGACGACCAGCACGGCACCGCGATCGTCGTCCTCGCCGCGCTCACCAACGCGCTGCGCGTGGTCAAGAAGGAGATCGGCGTGGCCCGGGTCGTGGTGTCCGGCGCCGGCGCCGCGGGCACCGCCATCGTCAAGCTGCTGCTCGCCGCCGGGGTCAAGGACGTCGTCGTCGTGGACCGGGCGGGTGCGCTCGTCGCCGGGGACGCCTCGCTCTCCCTGTCCCACCAGGAGCTCGCCTCGCTCACCAACCGCGACGGCCGCACCGGTGGCCTGCAGGAGGTGCTCGTCGGCGCCGACGTGTTCATCGGCGTCAGCGCGCCCGGCATCCTGGCGCCCGAGTGGATCGCCACCATGGCCCCCGACCCGGTCGTCTTCGCCCTCGCCAACCCCGACCCCGAGGTCGACCCGGCACGGGCCGCCAAGTACGCCGCCGTCGTCGCCTCCGGCCGCTCCGACTTCCCCAACCAGATCAACAACGTGCTGGCCTTCCCCGGCGTGTTCCGCGGCCTGCTCGACGCCCGCGCCCACGAGGTCACCGTGGACATGTGCCTGCGCGCGGCCGACGCCATCGCGCACGTCGTCGGCGACGAGGAGCTCAACGCGAGCTTCATCATGCCCTCGGTCTTCCACCCCGAGGTGCACCAGGCGGTCGCGACCGCGATCGCCCACCAGCCCGAGTGAGGCGTCCGCTCAGCGGACGCTGACGACCGCCGGCCGGCCCGCCCCGTGGGCCGGCTCGTCGTCCTCGAGGGTGGCGGCGGTCGAGACGACCAGGCCGCCGAGCAGGAAGCCGGCCACGCCGGCGGCGAGGGTGCTGGTGCTCATGCGTCGTGCTCCTCGTGGTGGTGGGTGTCGTGGTGGGTGTCGTGGTGGGCGCCGTGGTGCGCGTGGTGCAGGGCGTGCCCCTTGCCCCGGTCGATGAGGAAGCGGTTCACCGGGAAGGCCGCCACGAACGCCGCGGCCAGCGCGACGATCATCCCGATCCAGAAGACCGGGTCGACCAGTCCGGCGTCCATCGCGCCCGGGATCACCGCCATCACCGCGTTGTCGACGAGCTCCATCACCAGGATGGAGACGGTGTCCGCGGCGAGCACCAGGCGCAGCGCCCGGCCCAGGCCCATCCCCGCGCCGAGCAGCGGCAGGGACGAGAGCGCGTAGCCGAACGCGAACGCCAGGCCCACCGCGAGCAGGATCGTCTGCCCGGCGGTGAGCCCGATCGCCGTACCGATCATGAGGCCGGCGATCTCACCGATGGCACAGCCGGTCAGGCAGTGGAGGGTGGCACTGGCGGCCAGGGCGTTGCGCGGGTTCATGTCGACCCAACATACCCCCTGGGGGTTTATTCCGTTCGCTGGCCGCGGCGCCGGGGAGATAGGCTCAGCGGTGCGCCTCCGTAGCTCAACTGGATAGAGCAGGGAGCTTCTACCTCTCAGGCTGCGGGTTCGACTCCTGCCGGGGGCACCACCGTTATCCGCCCCGAGGCCCTGGGTACCAACCCGACATGGCCTCCCCCCTCTCCACCGCCGCCGACCTGGCCGGCCGCGCCCTCGCGGCCGCCACGTCCGGCATCTCCGCGCTGCGCCCGGCCGACAAGCCCCTGCATCCGGAGGGCCAGACGTGGGCGGGACGGCTGACGCGCGCCGGCAGCGAGGAGCGCACGGGGGTGTCCTGGCTCGACGAACCGGGCGAGGACGAGGTGCTGGTGCGCACCTCGCGGGCGATCGGGCTGCCGGGTCCGCTGCCCGATGTCGCCGGGCTGGCCGTGCGGGTGCGCCTGCCCCGGGACCGGTACGGCGACCTGCTGCTCGCCTCGACCGGCTGGAACCCGGTCACCCGGCACCTGCTGGCGCCGGCCTTCCGGCAGGGCCAGGCGTTGACGACCCTGCTGCCGTACCGCACCCCGGTGGGCCCCGTCGTCATCGGCGCACGGCCGGTGGACGTGCGGGGCTACGAGCTGGCGTGGGCGCCGGCGGGCCGGTCCTGGCGGCACCTGGGCGTGCTGACCACCGACCTGCCGCTGCCGGACGCCGCGGAGGCGTCCTTCGACCCGGTGCTGAACCCGCTGCCGGGGATGGAGCAGTACGCCTGGGTGAGCAGCCTGCGGGAGCGGTCGTACGCGACCGCCCGCCGGCTGCGGGGTGACTGAGGGCGTCGTACACTGGGCGGACTCCTCAGACAAGTAGACAGGTCTGCCCGATGCCCCAGGTCCGCCGCGAGCCGCTCGCCGAGCAGGCCGCGAGCCTGCTCCTCGACCGGATCCGCGCGGGCGAGTGGCAGCTCGGCCAACGCCTGCCGGGCGAGACCACCCTGGCGCCCCAGCTGGGCGTGGGCCGGTCGACCGTCCGCGAGGCGATCCGGCAGCTGGCGGGCCGCGGGGTGCTGGCGAGCCGACAGGGTGCCGGGGTGTTCGTGACCGCGCTGGACGTCCGCGAGGACTGGGACCTCGTCCTGCGCCGCTCCGACATCGTCGCGGTCCTGGAGGCGCGGATCGCGATCGAGGCGGAGGCGGCGTCGCTGGCGGCGCAGCGTCGTACGCCCACCGAGCTGCGGGCGATCCGCCGCACCCTCGCCGGCCGGGCCGAGCACCGGGAGGACGTCGAGGAGCACGTGGACGCCGACATGGCGTTCCACCGCGCCGTCGTCGTCGGCGCGCACAACCCGCTGCTGGTGGACCTTTTCGACGCCTTCGTGCCACGGGTGCGGGAGGCGATGGTCGAGATGCTGCGCCTGCGCACCGACTTCGACGAGGCCGCCGACCACGAGCTGCACCGGCTGCTCCACGAGGCGATCGCGGCCCGCGACGCCACGGCGGCAGCGGACTTCAGCCGCCACCACCTGACCTCGTTGAAGGAGAGCATCGCGTGAGCCCCGTCGTCCTGGACCTCGCCGAGGTCACCTTCCGCCGCGGCGGCACCGAGATCCTGCACGGCATCGACTTACGGGTCCGCGCCGGCGAGCACTGGGCGCTGCTCGGCCCCAACGGCGCCGGCAAGAGCACGCTGCTCGGCTTCTGCGGCGCGCAGGTGCACCCGACGAGCGGCACCGTCGACGTGCTCGGGCGGCGGCTGGGCCGCGTCGAGCTGCAGGAGCTGCGCCGCGCGATCGGTCACGTCAACCCGCGTCACCCGCTCGCGTCGCGCCTCACCGTCCGCGAGGTCGTGCTCACCGGGCTCACCGGCACCATCGAGACCCAGCTGCGCTGGGAGCCCTCGGCCGCGGACGCGCGACGTGCGGACGCGCTCATCGACGAGGTCGGGCTCACCCACCGCCGCGACGCGGCCTGGCCCGGGTTGTCCCAGGGCGAGCGGGGCCGGGCACTGATCGCCCGCGCCCTGGTGGCCGAGCCCCGGCTGCTGCTCCTCGACGAGCCGACCACCGGCCTCGACGTCGCCGCCCGCGAGCAGCTGCTCGAGGTGCTGGACCGACTCGCGCGCACCTCCCCGGAGGTCGCCTCCGTGCTGGTCACCCACCACCTCGAGGAGCTGCCGGTCTCCACCAGCCATGCGCTGCTGATCAGCCACGGCCGGACGGTCGCGTTCGGCGACGTCGCCGAGGCGGTCACCACCGCCACCATCAGCCGGGCCTTCGAGCACCCCATCGAGGTGTCCCGCGCCCACGGGCGGTGGGCCGCCCGGGCGCTGCGGCCCGACGAGGCGGCCTGACGAATCGACCTGGCCGGCGCGCCTCCCGCCGCGGGGTCCGCGGGCGTCGTACAAAGGAGACACGGCCCCGCGGGAGGTATGAGCCTCGTGGGGCCGAGGCCTTCTCAGCGGAAGGCGGACTCCCCGGTCAGCGCCCGGCCGATGACGAGCTGGTGCACCTCGGAGGTCCCCTCGTAGGTCAGCACCGACTCCAGGTTGTTGGCGTGCCGCAGGACCGGGTGCTCCAGGGTGATGCCGGCCGCGCCGAGGAGCGTGCGGCACTCCCGCGCGATGGCGATCGCCTCCCGCACGTTGTTGAGCTTGCCGAGACTGACCTGCTCGCTCTCCAGCCGCCCGGCGTCCTTGAGCCGGCCGAGGTGCAGCGCGAGCAGCATCCCCTTGCCGAGCTCGAGGCTCATGTCGGCGAGCTTCGCCTGGGTCAGCTGGTACGCCGCCAGGGGCCTGTCGAAGATCTCCCGCTCCCCGGCGTAGGAGATCGCGGTCTCCAGGCAGTCGCGCGCCGCCCCGAGCGCGCCGAACACGATGCCGAAGCGGGCCTCGTCCAGGCAGGACAGCGGCCCGCGCAGCCCGCGCACGTCGGGGAACGCCGCGGAGCCGGGCAGGCGGACGCCGTCGAGCACCAGCTCGGAGGTCACCGAGGCGCGCAGCGAGAGCTTGCGCTTGATCTCGGGGGCGGAGAAGCCCTCGCTGTCGGTGGGCACGACGAACCCGCGGATCCCCTCGTCGGTCTGCGCCCACACGACCGCGACGTCGGCGACCGAGCCGTTGGTGATCCACATCTTCGTGCCGGTCAGCACCCACGTGTCGCCGTCCCGGACGGCCCGGGTGCGCATGCCCGCCGGGTTGGAGCCGAAGTCCGGCTCGGTGAGGCCGAAGCAGCCGAGCGCCTCCCCGGCCGCCATCCGCGGCAGCCACGTCTCCTTGTGCTCCTCCGAGCCCCACTTCCAGATCGCGAACATCGCCAGCGAGCCCTGCACGGACACCAGGGAGCGCAGCCCCGAGTCGGCGGCCTCCAGCTCCAGGCAGGCCAGGCCGTACGCCGTCGCACTGGTCCCCGCGCAGCCGTAGCCCTCCAGGTGCATCCCCAGCACCCCGAGCCCACCGAGGTCGCGGGCCAGCTCCCGCGCCGGGATCGTCGCGGACTCGTACCAGTCGGCGAGGTGCGGGCGGACCCGCGCCTGGACGAAGGCGCGCACGGTGTCGCGCATCGCCCGCTCCTCCTCCGAGAGCAGCCCGTCGACGGCGAACAGCTCGAAGGGGGTGCGGGTCACGGGGCGTACCCGTCGATCTCCCCCAGCAGCCGTGCCTTCACGTCGTCGGGCGCGAAGGACGCGCGGACCGCGGCGCGCGACAGGTCGGCCAGCCCGGACTCCCCGATGCCGAGCAGGTCGGCCGCGATCTCGTACTCGCGGTTGAGCGTCGTGCCGAACATCGGCGGGTCGTCGGAGTTGATCGTCACCACGACGCCGGCCTCCACGAAGCGCGACAGCGGGTGCTCGGCGAGCGAGGCGACCGCGCGGGTGGCGACGTTCGACGACGGGCAGACCTCCAGCGGGACGGCGTGCTCGGCGAGGTACGCCAGCAGGGCGGGGTCCTGCGCGGCCGACGTACCGTGCCCGATCCGCTCGGCCCCCAGGTCCCGCAGCGAGGTCCAGATCGTCTCCGGCCCGGTGGTCTCCCCCGCGTGCGGCACGGAGTGCAGGCCGGCGGCCTTCGCCGCGGCGAAGTGCGGCACGAACCACTCGCGGGGCACCCCGATCTCCGGCCCGCCCAGCCCGAACGCGACCAGCCCGTCGGGGCGGTGGTCGAGGGCGTAGCCGAGCGTCGCATCCGCCGCCGGCACGCCGGACTCCCCCGGGACGTCGTAGATCCAGCGCAGCACCAGCCCGAAGTCCCGCTCCGCGGCGAGCCGCGCATCCTCGATCGCCTCGGTGTACGCCTCGATCGGCATCCCGCGGTCCGGGTCGTCCGGCAGCACCGAGGTGTACGGCCTGCAGGTCAGCTCGGCGTAGCGCACGGACTGGCCCTCGGCGAGCTCGCGGCCGATCTCGTAGGTCAGGTAGCGCACGTCCTCCGGGGTGCGGACGAGGTCGACCACGGCGAGGTAGACCTCGATGAAGTGGGCGAAGTCGCGGAAGGCGAAGAAGTCGCGCAGCTTCTCCGGGTCGGACGGGACGGTCCCCGGGTGGCGCTCGGCCAGCTCGGAGACGATCCGCGGCGACGCCGAGCCGACGTGGTGGACGTGCAGCTCGGCCTTGGGCAGTCCCGCGATGAAGTTGCTCAGCACGGCCTCACTCAAGCGCGTCGATCAGGTTCTTCGCAAGATCGTCGACGGTGCGCCCGTCGTCGAACACCTTGCCGTCGAGCAGGATCGTCGGCGTGCCGGTGACACCGGCCTTCTGCGCCTCGTCGGTCGCCTCGGTCACCCAGTCCTTGTTGCTGACGCTCCTGATGCCGTCGGCGACCTCCGACTCGGTCGCACCGGCCTTGACGGCGAGGCTCACGAGGTCGTCGTTGGTGACCGAGTCGGGGTCCTGCTCGGAGGGCTGGTTCTCGTAGAGCAGGTCGTGGAACTTCTTCGCGACCTCGGGGCCGGACTTCTCGAGCACGAGCGAGAAGGCGCTGGCCGCGCGGATCGGGTAGTCGCCGAGGCGGCTGAGCAGGTCGAAGGGGCGGTACTCGACCAACGCCTTGCCGTCGGCGGCGAGCCGGGTGAGGTCGTCGCGGGTGCGCGACTCCAGCTCACCGCAGTAGGGGCAGAGGAAGTCCTCGTAGATGATCACCGTGTGCGGGGCGTCCTTGTCCCCGATGGTGACGCCGTAGTCGCTCGAGCCGGCCGCGGCGGCCTTGACGTCCTTCTTGTTCAGGACGCTGACGAGGATCGCGCCGCCCACGATCAGCACCATCGCGAGCACCACGCTCCCGATCGTGACGAGGCGGCGGCGGGCCTCCCGCTTGGCCTGCGCGGCCCGCGCCTCCGCGGCCTTCTGCGCCCGCTCGTTGGCCTTCGACATCAGTCTCCCTCTCCTTCGGTGGCGCCGGCGGCGCGCGGTCGGAACAGAACGGAGTCGAGGGCCAGCCGGGTCCGGCCGACGTACACGACGAGGAGCGAGGCGGCCAGCAGGGTCGCGTCCCGTGCGATCTCCCAGGGGTACGCCGACGCGGCGCCCGGGTCAGCTCCCCCACCCCCGAAGCAGCCGCAGTCGATCTCGATGCCGCGCACCCACACCGAGGCGATCCCGATGATGAAGGCGACGAACAGCAGCGACGACAGCAGGGCGGCACCGCGGGTGAACACCCCGACGACGAGGGCCAGGCCGATGACCAGCTCGAGGCCGGGCAGCACCAGGCCGACGTTCTCGGCCAGCGAGGACGGCAGCAGCTGGTAGGCCCGCACGGCCGCGATGCTCGCGTCCGGCTCGGTGATCTTCAGGGCGCCGGCGACGATCCACACGCCTCCCGTCACCAGCCGGGCGAGCAGGCCCACCCAGGCCAGTGATCCGTTCACGCGGCGAGACTAGTGGCCGCCACTGAGCGGCTCCTGAGAAGCGTCCGGCGCCACCGTCGCCGGGCAGGCGTAGGGTGCTCCCTCGTGAACGAACGACTGGTCTGGATCGACTGCGAGATGACCGGGCTCGACCTCGGCAACGACGCCCTCATCGAGATCGCGGCCCTGGTGACCGACTTCGACCTCAACGTGCTGGGCGAGGGCGTCGACGTCATCGTCAAGCCGCCCGCCGAGGCCCTGGACCAGATGATCGACTTCGTGCGGAACATGCACGAGACCTCGGGACTGCTCGCCGAGCTCGAGAACGGCGTGACGCTGCGCGAGGCCGAGGAGCAGGTGATGGCCTACCTGCGCGAGCACTGCACCCCCGACTCCCGGCCGCCGCTGGCCGGCAACTCGGTCGCGACCGACCGGGGCTTCGTCGCCCGCGACATGGCCGAGCTCGACGCCTTCCTCCACTACCGGATCGTCGACGTCTCCTCGATCAAGGAGCTGTCGAAGCGGTGGTTCCCCCGCGCGTACTTCAATGCGCCCACCAAGCGCGGCAACCACCGGGCGCTCGCCGACATCCAGGAGAGCATCGAGGAGCTGCGCTACTACCGCGACACCGTCTTCGTCCCGCTGCCCGGCCCCGACGGGGACGCCACCAAGGCCGCCGCCGCCCGGCACGGTGGCTCGATCACGGGGCTCGGCGGGTCCGGCACGGATACCGATTCCTAGTTCGCGCGGGTGTACGTCTACACTCGTCCCCGGCCGTGAGGTCGATGGTGGGTATAGCTCAGCTGGTAGAGCGCCGCGTTGTGGTCGCGGATGTCGCGGGTTCAAGTCCCGTTACTCACCCCAGCAGAACCGGCCGGACTCCACGGAGTCCGGCCGGTTCGTCTTTTCGCGCCGCTCAGAACGGCCCGAGGTCGCCGTCGCCCCCGCCGGAGACGCCTCCGGCGCCCATCCCGCCGCGGTAGAGGCCGTCGCCGTGCGCGGCGTCGCGGGTGGCGGAGTCGCCGCCACGGACCGCGGCCTTGCGCCGCAGGTCGTAGAGGAAGGCCCCGACGAGCACGAGGCCGAGGACGATGAGGACGTAGACCCAGGCGTCCATGGGGACCACCACCTTCCGAGAGAGTGGCGTCCAGGGTAACCCCGGACGAGGCGGGTAACGCCCGACCATGACCCCCGTCCTCCGCAAGGCCGCCGTGCTGGGCTGTGCGCTGCTCGCCCTCGGCGTGAGTGCCTGCAGCGACAACACCGACGACGTCACCAACGACCCGGTCGACCACAGCTCGACGACGCCGCCCGAGGAGGGCGACAACGGGGGCGAGCAGGACACCGGCGGCGCCAACGACGACAACTGACGGCCGCCCCCGATCTCTGACTATAGTCAGAGAATGCACCCGACCGAGGTCCTGCGCCGCTTCAACCGCACCTACACCCAGCGCATCGGCGTCCTCGACGACTCCTTCCTCGGCACCGGCCGCCCGCTGGCGGCCTCCCGCCTGCTCTTCGAGGTGGGCAGCGGTGCCCCGGCCGGCGTGCGCGAGCTGCGGGCCCGGCTCGACCTCGACTCGGGCCACCTCTCCCGGCTGCTGCGCCGGCTCGAGGACGACGGGCTGGTCGCGACCGTCGTCGACCCGGGCGACCGCCGCCGCCGCGTGGTGGAGCTGACCCCCGCCGGCCGCCAGGCGTACGACGACCTGGAGCTGCGCTCCGAGGAGCGGGCCGCCGCACTGGTGGCCCCGCTGACCCCGCGCCAGCAGGAGCGCCTCGCCGCCGCGCTGGCCACCGCCGACCTGCTGGTGCGCGCGGCGACCGTGCACCTGCGCCAGGTCGCCTCCGACGACCCGGTGGCGCGCGAGGCGACCCGGCGCTACGTCGCCGAGCTGGACCGCCGCTTCCCGGGCGGCTTCGACCCGGGCGGCCCGGACCTGCCGGAGCCCGGGGCGACGTACGTCGTGGCGACCTCGGCGGGGGAGCCGGTGGCCTACGGCGGGATCCGGCCCGTGCTGGACGAGCGCACCGCGGAGATCAAGCGGATGTGGGTCGACGGCGCCTGGCGCGGCGCCGGGCTGGGCTCGCGGATGCTGCGGCACCTGGAGGACCTGGCCCGCGAGCGCGGCTTCGGGCGGGTGGTGCTGGACACGAACGGGACGCTGGCGGAGGCGATCGCGATGTACGACCGGGCGGGCTACGTGCGCATCGAGCGCTACAACGACAACCCCTACGCGGAGGCGTTCTTCGCGAAGGAGCTGTCCTCGGCGAGCTGATCCCACGCGGTCACGATGGGCAGCAGGCGGCCCTCGACCCACGCGTCGAGCTGGTCGGCGTAGTGCGCGCCCGGCACTCCGGAGGCACCCGTGGGGACGACCCAGCCACCGGCGTCGCGGTCGGCGAGGTCCCACACGTAGCGGGCCACCGCGCCGCGGGTCGCCGCGTCGCTGATCGCGGGCCACGAGCCCATCGTGCGCACGGCGTCCTGGTCACCGGAGACCGGCCGGAACGGGATCCGCGCGTCGAAGCCGTGCGCGGCCAGCGCGTGCAGCGGGGTCGCCCGGTGGGTCTCCCCCCAGGTCGCGGGGACGTCGGCGAGGTCGCCGAGCGCGTCCCGGGCCAGCGCGAGCAGGTCGATGCCCAGCGGCGGGCGGCCGGCGAGCGCCTCCGCGGCGAGGGTGGGCAGCGCCAGCCCGATGTGTGCGAGCGGGTCGAGGCCGACCGCGAAGAGCGGGCCGTGGTCGTGCGCCGGGCCGGGGGCGGCGAGGGGGGCGAGCGCGGGATGGTCGGCGAGACGTCGTACCAGCGCCGAGCGCCAGGCCGCGAAGCGGGCGGCGGGGGCCGACTCCGCGTCCATGACGCCGTCGAAGTCGTCGAAGGCGCCGGGCACGAGGGCGGTCAGGACCGGCACCGTGGGCAGCAGGGCGTCGTCGTGGACGGCCGCGAAGTCCGCGGTGGTCAGCCCGTCGCGGCCGGCCAGCAGCGCCGCGATCCTGCGGGCACGGTACGGCGGCGCGAAGGACGACCCGATCGCGTCGCTCTCCGGGCCGCGCCGCTCGTTGGCGGTGACGACCACGTCCGTGGGACCCGCGTCGGCCCGGTTCGGTGAGCGCAGCCAGCCGGTCCAGGCGCCGTCGGCGTCGCGGACCGGGACCCTGCCCGCGACCCGGTAGCGCACCGCCCCGGAGCGGTCGGCGACGACCAGGTTGTTGACCGGCTCGACCCAGTGGTCGAAGGCGCGGTCGACATCGTCGACGGTGCGGGCGCGCAGCAACGGCAGCAGGGCGTCGAAGCCGAGCTCGCCGAGCACCCACGAGGACGTCCGCACCGCGATGCTCTCCGAGAGCGGCAGGCCGTCGTCGACGAGGTCCTGGTAGTCGGCGCACGCGTTGGTGATCGCCCACGCCACCGAGCCGGCGTGCGCGAAGTGCTGGACCCCGGGCATCCCGACGAAGGTGTAGCCGAGCACGTCGAAACGGTCCTCGGGGTCCTCGCACACCAACCTCACCTGCTGGTAGATCCCCGGCTGCTCGATCGTGCGGTGCGGGTCCCCACCGATCAGCGGGAAGCCGGACGCGGTCCGCCCGCCGCCCGCCACCCACGCGTTGCTGCCCGCGCTGAGCAGGCCCTCGTGGGTGAGCAGCCGGGCGTCCGGGCCGAGGACGTCGTGGGCCAGCCGCTCCCACAGCGCGGTGCCGATGCTGCCGAACAGCACCTGCTGCGCCAGGTGCGCCGCCAACGGCGTCCACGGCTCCCACTCCCCCGGCGCGTGCCGCAGGTGGACCAGCTCGGGGACGCTCGCGGGGTCGAGCCGGGCGAGCCCGGCGTTCACCCCGTCGACGTACGACGCGACGAGGTCCCGGGTCGACGGGGTGCACGCCGCGAGCGCCCGCCGGGCGGTCTCCTCGATCCGCATCCGGCGGGCGAAGTCGTCCCACGCGGCCGCCAGGTCGCCGCCGACGACGCCGGCCGTGGCGCCGGTCGCGCGCAGTCGCAACCACTCCAGCTGCCAGGCCCGGTCCGCGACGGTGACCCGCCCTTGGGCGTGCGCGAGGTCGGAGACCGTCGCGGCACGCAGGTGCGGGACGCCGTACGCGTCGCGGAAGAGGCGGGCCATGGCCCGAGGCTAGCCACCGATGGGGAGGCCGAAGCGTCCCTTCTGGAAGTCCTCGTAGGCCGCGAGCACCTCGGCCTTGGTGTTCATCACGAACGGGCCGGCCCACGCGATGGGCTCGCGGATCGGCTGGCCGCCCACGACGACCACGTCGAGCTTGGGCGAGCGGGACTCCTGGCGCGCGTCGGCGCCGAGGGTCAGGAAGTCGCCGGCGCCGAGGACCGCCGTCTGGCCGGCGCGCAGCGGCCGCGCGTCGGTCGTGCCGACCGTGCCTGAGCCGTTGAGGACATAGACCAGCGCGTTGTGGTCGACCTGCCACGGCAGGTCGAGGCGCGCGCCGGGCTCGAGGGTGGCGTGCACCAGCGTCATCGGGCTGTACGTCGACCCGGGGCCCTGGTGCCCGTCGACGCTGCCCGCGATGACCCGGACCAGGCTGCCCGCGTCGGCACTAGTGAGCAGTGCGACCTCGCCGGAGCGGATGTCCTGGTAGCGCGGGTCCTTCATCTTGGAGTCGCGGGGCAGGTTGACCCACAGCTGGATCCCGTGGAAGAGGCCGCCGGCCTGCACCAGCCACTCCGGCGGAGCCTCGATGTGCATGACGCCGCGACCGGCGGTCATCCACTGGGTGTCGCCGTCGGTGATCGTGCCGCCGCCCCCGTGGTTGTCCTGGTGGTCCATGACGCCGTCGATCATGTAGGTCACGGTCTCGAAGCCGCGGTGCGGGTGCCACGGGGTGCCCTTGGGCTCACCGGGCGCGTACTCCACCTCGCCCATCTGGTCCATCATGATGAACGGGTCGAGCAGTGCCATGTCGATCCCGGCGAAGGCCCGGCGGACCGGGAAGCCCTCGCCCTCGTAGCCCTGCGGGGCGGTGGTGACCTGCCGGACCGGGCGCGGCTGGTCGCCGAGGCCGGGCGCGCTCAGGCGCGGCAGGACGGTCAGGTCGTCAACGGTGATCGCGGGCATCGGGCCCACCTCCTGGGTTCGGAACCGTGGTTGGTTGCCGTGTCAACCATATCGGGTGCGGATGCATTCCGCATAGGGTCGGGACCATGACTCGCTACGACGTCGTCGTCGTCGGCGCCGGCCACAACGGGCTGACCGCCGCCGCCTACCTCGCCCGCGCGGGGCTCTCCGTGCTCGTCCTCGAACGACTCCCCCACGTCGGCGGCGCCGCGATCTCCACGCAGGCCTTCCCCGACTTCCCGACCCGGCTCTCCCGCTACTCCTACCTCGTCTCGCTGCTGCCCGAGCAGGTGGTCGCCGACCTCGGGCTGGACCTGCGCCTGGTCAGCCGGGCCACCGCGTCGTACTCCCCGACGGTGCGCGACGGACGCCCCACCGGCCTGTACGTCGAGCGCGACGAGGGCCCCGCGACCCGCGCGTCCTTCCGCGAGGTCACCGGCTCCGAGGAGGAGTACGACGCCTGGCGCGCCTTCTACGCCGGCGTGGCGGAGCTGGCCGCGGTCGTGGCGCCGACGCTGACCCGCCCGCTCGCCACCGACGCCGAGATCCGCACCGCCGTGGACCCGCAGGTGTGGCGCGACGTCGTGGAGCGCCCGCTGGGCGAGGCGGTCGAGCGGCGGTTCCGCGACGACCTGGTGCGCGGCGTGGTTGCCACCGACGCGCTGATCGGCACCTTCGCCTCCCTGCACGACCCGAGCCTGGTGCAGAACCGGTGCTTCCTCTACCACCTCATCGGCAACGGCACCGGCGAGTGGCGGGTCCCCGTCGGCGGGATGGGCGCGGTCACCGAGGCGCTCTGGCGGGCCGCCGCCGAGGCCGGCGCAACGATCGTGACCGGCGCCGGGGTGAGCGCGATCGTCCCCGGTGCGCCCGGCGAGGGCGCCGAGGTCCGCTGGCACGACGGCGCCCGCGAGCACGCCGCCTCGGCCCGCTTCGTGCTCGCGAACGTCGCACCCTGGGTGCTGCGCATCCTGCTCGGCGAGGGCGAGGACCCGGCGACCAAGCCGGAGGGCGCCCAGCTCAAGATCAACCTGCTGCTCTCCCGGCTGCCGCGGCTGCGCTCCGGCGTCGACCCGGCACTGGCCTTCGCCGGCACCCTGCACCTGGCCGAGTCCGCCTCCGAGCTGGAGGCCGCCTGGGCCGCCGCCGAGCGCGGCGAGCTCCCCGACCCGCTGCCCGGCGAGGTCTACTGCCACTCCCTCACCGACCCCTCGATCCTGGGCGACGTCCCGCCGGGCACCCACACGCTGACCTACTTCGGGCTGCACACGCCCGCGCGGCTCTTCTCCGACGACCCGGCCGCCACCAAGGCCGAGGCGGTCCGCCGGGCGCTCGCCTCCCTCGACGCGGTCCTCGAGGAGCCGATCGACTCCGTGGTCCTGCGCGGCCCGGACGGCACGCCGTGCGTCGAGGCGAAGATCCCCCAGGACGTCGAGGCGGACCTCGCCATGCCCGGCGGCCACATCTTCCACGGCCACCTCGACTGGCCGTGGGCGCCGGCCCGCGCCCGCCTGGAGTCGCCGGCCGAGCGGTGGGGCGTGCAGACGTCGTACGACGCCGTGCTGGTGTGCGGCTCCGGCGCCCGCCGCGGCGGCGCGGTGAGCGCACTGGGCGGGCACAACGCGGCGCAGGCGGTGCTCGAGCTGCGCTGAGGGGGTCCCGATTTCGCCCGTCCGTGGTGCGCTGGTAATGTTTCACCTCGCTTCACCGCACGCGCCATTAGCTCAATTGGCAGAGCAGCTGACTCTTAATCAGCGGGTTCGGGGTTCGAGTCCCTGATGGCGTACCGCAGCAAATCGGCCGGGTCCTCACCGAGGGCTCGGCCGATCGCAATTAGGTCATCCAAGCCGATGCCGCGCTCGCCACGGAGCTTCCGCGAAATCGTCGCCGGCTCGACGCCCAGCTGACGGGCCAGCGCGGCTCCGCTCACCTTCCGCCGCCACATGACCAGGTGAATGTACTCGCGCACCCGCTCGACCTCGGCCGCGACCTCGTCACCGTCGACTGCATGTTGTGTCATGTCGAGCAGAGTAGTGCCAACGCACGCACCATGAACCAAATTGGTACGACGTCGCGGCGTGTCGCGCCCCCGATGTGACCAAATTGGTACAACCTGCCGTGCATGACAACGACCGAACCCACGGAGTACCTGACCACCGCCGAGGTGGCGTCAGAGCTGAGGGTCAACCCGGAGACCGTCCGCCGATGGGTGCGCGCCGGGGAGCTGCCTGCCCTGCCAGTCGGGAGCGGGTATCGCATCACCCGGTCCGACTTCGACGCTTTCGTCGCCCGCCTCCGGACCACGTCCCCGCTCGTCGCCCCGGTGGCGGTCGACTCATGACGCGCGCCGAGGTCGCGGTCGCCCTGCTGCTCGGCGTGTGGGGCGGCTGGCTGGTGTGGTGCTGGTGGACGCCGTGATGACCGTTCGTGAGCTGATCGATCGCCTGTCCGAGCTGCCCGACTACTACGACGTGTGCATCGAGGTCCTTGGTGAAGACTGCGAGTGGTCCGCCTACGTCGAGGGCGTCGAGCGGGGCACGGGCTACGCCGTGGTGGTCGTACGGTGAGCAAGGACGTCAAGGACGCGCGCTACATCCCACCGGGCTCCTGCACGTGGTGCGGGCATCCGCCGCATGAGGCTGAGTGCCCGAAGACGATCCGGCGTAGCAAGGTCGACACCGCGGCGCCGTGCCCGTGCTCGCGGCCCGCGTGGAAGGCCGGCCTGTCGTGAGACTCGCCATCGCCGACCCGCCCTATCCGCCGCAGGCCTCGGAGCGGTACGACACGGCTTCCGGGGAGCCTCGCATCGTGACGCGCTCGCGCGCTCGACGCTGGTACGGCGACGGCACGCGGGCCCGCGGCGAGCGCCCGGCCGACTTCCACGCTGACGCGGGCGAGTGGGACGATCCGCGCCGGCACAGGCTGCTGCTCGACCAGCTGCTCGACGAGTTCGACGGGTGGGCGATCGCGACCACTCCGGACGGCCTGCGCTGCTACGAGCCCTTGCCCGTGCCGTGCCGGCTGCTCGTGTGGGTCAAGCGCCGCGCAATGCCGACCGGCCACCGGATCGCGTCGATGTGGGAGCCGGTCATCGTGTACCCGCCCCGAGAGCGCCGCGCTCGCGCCGCGGACCGCGGCGTAAGGCTCGCCCAGGTTCCCGACGTGCTCACGTGCTCGCCACCTGGTGCGGGCTTCGCTGGCGCCAAGCCCGAGGCTTGGACTCGGTGGGTGCTCGACGCGCTCGGCCACGAGCCCGACGACGAGGTCGTCGACCTGTTCCCAGGCTCCGGTGCGGTGTCCCGCGCCATCGAGCAGGCGGTGCTCCTGTGAGCGTCGAGGCTATGGCGCTGGTGTTGCACCACAGCCGCGCGAAGGGCACAGCCAAGCTGGTGCTGCTCGGCATCGCCAATCACGCCGGCGACGGCGGCGCGTGGCCCTCGGTCGGCACGCTGGCGAAGTACGCCAACGTCACGACGCGCAACGTGCAGAAGGCGGTCGACCAGCTGGTGCAGCTCGGTGAGCTGCACGTGCATGTGCAGGGTGGCGGCACGCACCGCACCAAGGATCACGAGCGGCCGAACCGGTACGACGTGCTGGTCGTGTGCCCGCAGCACTGCGACCGCACCTCGTCGCATCGACTGCGCGACCTGCCGCGCGCTCAGGCTGAGCTGTGGATAGACCCGGTGTCGGATTCGACACCCGGTGTCGACAGCGACACCGGGGGGGCGTCGTCTCCGACGCGGGGCGGGGTGTCGGATTCGACACCCGAACCGTCCACTGAAACCAACCTTGAACACCCGTCGTCTCTCGTAGGTAAGCCACAGACCGCGCGCGCGACGACGTGCTCGGTGTGCTCACTGCCTGAGCACGAGTGCCAGCGCCGCGCCGCGACCTCGGGTCACGGCTTCGCCCCGGCGGTCGCGTCGTGACCGCGCCGCTCGTCGCGTGCCCGTGCGGACTGTGGCACTCGATCGTCGTCGAGTGCTCGTCGGTTTTTGGATCGACCCCCGCCGAGCCGAGCCAGGTACCTGGCGTCTCCCTCCCTCGGTCGGGGGGTGGGGGGTCGGCCGGAGTCGAGCCCGCGACCGACGACGGGGCGCCGTCATGAGCGCGCTCTGCCTCGCCCGCGCGACCACCGTCGACCACATCGTGCCGCTGTCCCGGTGGGGCGGTTGGGTCAACGGCTCGACGTCGGCCTGGCGCCGCGTCCGCCTCGCCGTGCTGATCCGCGACGGCCACCGCTGCCAGCTCCCGGTCGATGCCGCCGGCGACTACGACCGGGCCGCGGACGGCGACTGGTCCGCGCTGGTCCTCACGCTGACCGGCCCGCACGACCCGAGCAACCTCCGAGCCGCGTGCACGCGGCACAACAGCCAGCGAGGTGACGGCACCGACAAGCGGCGCTGGCCTCGCCGAACCCGATGGGAGTGGTGAGCATGACGAACCTGCACGATGAGCGCAGCCTGTACGGCATCCTGCGCACGCTGGAAAACGAGCTGACCGCGGCGCTCGCGCTGACGTCGATGGCGCCGGAGACCGAGTGGACCGACCGCCGCGAGGTCGCCGAGGCGCTGGTGCTGGCGCGCGAGCTGCTGGCCGACGCCCGCGCCAAGGTCAGCCCGGCCGCGCCCACCCACGCCCCGACGAGCGACTACCGCCGCTTCCTCCGCGTCATCGAGATCATCGGCACCGCGGACGATCGCGACGACCTCGCCGCCGCCGTCCACAAGGCACTCACGCGCACCGCCGGCGCGCGGGCGGTGTCGCCGTGAGCGCCGCCGGTGACGACGCGCTGTTCGGTGCCGACGAGGTCAAGGACCAGCTGATTGGCCCGACCGAGCGCGCGGTGCGCAAGGCGTTGCGGGCCGCGTCGCTGGACACCCGCGACGAGGGTGCCGCCGAGCTGGCCGCGCAGTTGGCCCGGTCCGTCGACGTCGCGAGCCGCGTGCGTCGCGACCCGTACGCCGTGGCCGCTGCCGGCCGCGAGCTGTCGGCGGTGTTGCAGCGCCTCCGGCTCGACCCGGCTGCTCGGATGGGCAACGACGCGAGCGCGGTCGAGGACTTCCTGTCCGGGTTGGGCGCTGAGTGACCCGACGTGCTGACCACCGCCGCGCCTCGCTATGCGACGGCCCGCTCGCCTGAGCGGCCGTCGTACGGCGCTGCCATCGCCAAGGTGGCCGCGGCGCTCGGTAAGCCGTTGCAGGCGTGGCAGCGTCACGTCGTCGACGTCGCCACGGAGGTGATGCCGGACGGCAGTTGGGCCTACCGCACCGTGGTGATCCACGTGCAGCGGCAGGCCGGGAAGACGACGCTGATCGGGCCGGTGAACCTGCACCGGACCCTGACCCGGCGGTGCAAGTGCTGGCTGACGGCGCAGTCCCGTCAGGACGCCCGCGACACCTGGCTCGACGTGGCCGAGCTGGTCACGCACTCGCCGTTGTCCGCGATCGTGACCGACCGCAAGAGCAACGGCAGCGAGGCGCTGACCTCGCCTCTCGGGTCGACGTTCCGGGTGTTCGCGCCGACCGAGGACGGCCTGCACGGCAAGGCCAACGAGCTGGTGACCGTTGACGAGGTGTGGGCCTTCGACGGGTTGGAGGGCGTCTCGCTAGAGCAGGCGATCCTCCCGACGTTCACCACCACCGGCGGTCAGCTGTGGCTCACCTCGACCGCCGGCACCGCCAAATCGCAGTGGTTCCTCGACTACGTCAAGATGGGCCGCGCCGCCGTCGAGGCCGGCAGCACCGAGCGGATCGCGTACTTCGAATGGTCCGTCGACGAGGTCGCCGCGGCCGAGATCGAGCAGCTGCTGACCGAGGTCCGCAAGGCCGGCGGCGTGGCGGCGTTGGAAGACCCCGAGTTCCTGGCGAAGCTCGACCGCGCGCTCGACCTGACGCTGGCCGCGCACCCCGGCGAGTACGCCCTGCGCGACGCGGTCGCCGACTCCGCGATCAAGATGCCGCCGTTGGAGTTCCTGCGCGCCTACGGCAACCACTGGACCACCACCTCGGACGGCGCGATCCCCGCGCACGCATGGGCCGGCTGCCGTGACGTCAAGCAGCTCGACGGCGCCGCGGTGCCCAAGCCCGACAAGCTCGACGGGCTGGCCTTCGACGTCGACGCCGAGGATCGCGTCGCGATCACCGGTAGCTGGCGCTTCGGCCCGCTCGACGCCGTCGACGTGCTCGACGTCGTGCCCCGCGCCGAGGCCGTGGCGCGGATCGAGGAGCTGGCCGGCAAGTACGGAGTACGACAGGCCGGCTACGACAAGGCCGGCCCCGGCCTCGACCTGGCCGACGAGCTGACCCGCCGCGGCAAGGTCGAGGCGGTCGGCATCAACAGCGCCGACCACCGCGCCGCGTGCGCCGGCATCCTGGCCGCGATCAACTCCGGCGCGCTGATCCACCGAGGCACGCCGGCGCTCGACGACGCGGTCGGCAACGCCGCCACCCGCGACGTCGGCGACGGCGGGTTCCTCTGGTCGCGCCGACACAGCGCCGGCACCATCGCCGCGCTCACCGCCGGCACCATCGCCCGGTGGCTACTGCACCACCGGCCCGCGCCGGCCGCGGCGCCCGTGGTCGTCTCGCGCCGCGCCGCATCGTCGGGCCGGCGGTCGCTGACCCTCTGACCGTCTGGCGACGCAACACGACGCAGTACGACACTTGTCGACTAGCCACGCAGGCGACGCGCCGCGTCCCCGGTTGTTGACATTCCCGACCCCACAGTTTCGACCGTGTTCGGGATCAGGAAAGCGCACCAGCTGGCATCCGCTGCCGCGGTCATCGACGCGCCGGTCGGCACGGTCGCCACCTCCGAGGGCGCGCTGCGCGAGCTGGACCCCGCCGCCGCGCGGGCGTTCGGCATCAGCGCCGAGGGCGGGGCGGTCACCCGCAAGCAGGCCATGACCGTGCCCGGCATCCGGCGCGGTCGCAACCTGATCTGTGGCACCGCGTCCGGGCTGCCCCTCGTCGGCGTCCGCAGCGATGGCAGCGAGGTCCCCTCGACCAGCTCGACGGCCCGGCTGCTGCGCACCCTCGACCCGCGCACCATCCCGGCCTACACCCTCGCGTGGACGTTCGACGACCTGCTGTTCAACCAGATCAGCTGGTGGCGCTGGACCGAGCGCGACAGCAGCAGCGACTACCCGATCGCGTGCGAGCGCATCGCCAAGGAGCGCGTACGGATCGACGGCACCGACCTGTACGTCGACAACGTCAAGCAGGCCGACCGCGACATGTGCCGGTTCGACGGGCTGCTCGACGGGCTGCTCGTGCAGGACGGTGCCGGCACGATCGTGCGGCTGGCGCTCGCGCTGACCCGTGCCGCGCAGCGGCAGGCCGATGACGACTGGTCGGGTCTGATCCTCCGTCTCGCCGAGGGCGCTCCCGAGCTGACCAAGGACCAGATCATCGAGGTGCTCGACGAGTGGGAGAACGCGCGCCGCGAGCGCAGCACGGCGTTCCTCAACCGGGCGGTGGACCCCGAGAAGATCAGCGTCGGCGCCGGCGAGCGCCAGCTCTCGGAGCTGTCGCAGTTCGTCGCCTCCGAGCTGGCCCGACTGCTGAACCTGCCGGCCTCGCGCATCGGTGCCCCGCAGGGCAGCGGCATGACCTACACGAACACCGAGTCGGACCGCCGCGACCTCGTCGACACCTCGCTGAGCCCGTTCCTGACCGTGGTCGCTCAGCGGCTCTCGATGCCCGACGTCACGCCGGCCGGCACCGCCGCGGCGTTCGACCTGACCGCCTACCTGCGCGGCACCACCACCGAGCTGGTGAGCGCCGGCAACGAGGCCGTGGCCGGCCGGCTCGTGTCCCGCGCCGAGGTCCGCACTCGCTGGCTGGGACTCCCGCCGGCGCCCGAGATCACCGACACCCCCGACAACACGAGCGAGGAAGCATGAGCATCCCCAAGCTGGTGACCGCCAGCACCGGCCCGTCGCTGGTGCTGGCCGCACCCGGTCAGCCCGCGGTCGACACCGAGGCACGCACGATCAGCGGACTGATCGTCCCCTTCGGCAAGGCCGGCCAGACCTCCGGTGGCCGGCTCCGGTTCAAGGCCGGCTCCCTGACGTGGAGCGACGTCCGGCGCGTCAAGCTGCTGCGCGAGCACGACCAGCGCGACGTGCTCGGCTACGCCACCGAGCTGACCGAGCGCACGGACGGACCGCAGGGACCGGGCGTCTACGCGACGTTCCACGTCCCCGAGGGCGACAACGGCGACCGCGCGCTCGCCGAGGCGCAGAACGGCTTGCGCGATGCGTTCAGCGTCGGCGTCCAGCTCGACGACGCCACGTTGCAGCGCCTGCGCCGCGCCCAGGTCGGCGCGACCGTCGACGCCGCCGGCGCGCTCCGTGAGACCTCGCAGGTGTCCGTGCCTGCCTTCGACGACGCCCGAGTCGCAGCCGCGGCCGGCGCCGACCTCGTCGTGTCCGCCTGGACCGCGACGACCCCCGACACCAGCGCCGCCGGCGCTGGCACCACCCACCAGGAAGGAACCATCCCCATGAACGAGAAGCAGCGCCGGCGCCTCGCCCAGCTGCTGGCGCAGGCCAGCCGCACGGACGCCGAGAACACCGAGCTGGGTCAGCTGACCGGCCTCGCCACCGCGGCCGGCGTCACCATCACCGGTGCCACCATCACCGGCGACCTGGAGACCGACGCCGGCGACGCCGCGGCCGAGACCGACGAGGCCGACGCCGCCGCCGGCGGCACCGCGCAGGCCGGCGCGCACACGATCATCGTCAACGCCGCCGGGCCGGCCGTCGTGCCGGCCGTCGCCGGCGCCGCGGTGGTCACCTCCGAGCCGTCGACGTACGACTTCAGCGGCGGTCACAGCCTCGTGCGTGACCTGTTCGACGGCGCACAGCGCCGCAACGCCGAGGCGCAGGAGCGCGTCGAGCGGTTCAACGCCGAGCTGCGCGAGGGCAACGAGGCCAGCGTCGCCGCTCTCGCCACCGCCGCCGCGACCCGTGGTGACGTCGACGGCGTCGGCACCGACCTGCCGAACGTGTGGCAGCCCAACGGCAACCGGCCCGACCTCATGCGGGCGCTGGTCGACGTCAAGCGGCCGATCGTCAGCCGGCTCTCGCGCGTGCCGATCACCAACGCCCAGCCGTTCAGCATCCCCAAGGTGGGCGAGTTCTCTGGTGTCGGCCCGCACGCCGAGGGCACCCCGCACCGCCCGGCCGGCACGCTCTCGCTCTCCGGCGACACGGTCACCCCGACCGCGACGTCGGGCGCGTGGGAGGTCTCCCGCGAGCTGCTGGACGCCGCGACGCCGGCGCTCGACCGGATCGCGGTCCGGGCCATGCTGCGCGACTACCAGCGCCAGACCGAGGGCAAGGTCATCAGCCTGTTCGACGTGCTCGCCGCCGACCCGACCGCGCACCGCTACGGCGTGAACCGTGCCCTGGCGCTGCGCTCGGCGATGCTCAACTTCGTCAACGACGACGACGAGCCCGGCGACCTGTTCGTGCTGTCCAAGGGCCTGCTCGGCATCATCGCCGAGGACATCGACGCGATGGACCGCGCGCAGCTCCCGTTCGTCGGGCACAGCAACGCGCTCGGCAGCGTGAGCGCCGGCTACACCGGCCTCACCATCGACGGTCACGAGCTGGTGCGCTCGGCGCGTCTCGACGCCGGCATCGCCGACGCGAACGTCGCCGGCTCGGTCGGCGTCCTCGCCCGCGCCGAGGGCATCCTGTGGGCCGAGTCGAGCGTGCAGCAGTTCCGCTTCGACGAGGTGCTCGGTCCCGGTGTCATCAAGCTGGCGCTGTGGGCCTACTCCGGCGCCGCGATCCTCGACACCGACGACGTCCAGATCATCAACTCCGGCGCCGACCCGACGCCCTGACCGACTCCGCTGCCGGGCCGGCGTACCTCGTCGCGCCGGCCCGGCAGCGGTCCACCCTCACCCACCCCGCCGCGCCCCTGAGGACAGGACCCGTCATGACCGAGACGCCTCCGGACCCCGACCCGTACCCCTGGCTGCCCGCCACGCGCACCCGCGCATGGGTCGGCCTCACCCCCGGCGACGATCCGCAGCTGCTCGCCAGCGCCGAGGACTGCCGCCGTGCTGCCGCCGACTGGTGCCAGGACCAGCGCCCCGACCTGTGGCAGCCCGCGCCCGCCGGCGACCTGCCGGCCGTGACGTTCGCTGCCACCGAGCGGATCGTGATGGCCGGCCTCATCGCGACGGCGCGGCTCTACGCCCGCAAGGGCAGCACCGCCGGCCTCGCGTCGTACGCCGAGCTGGGACCCGCCGGCGTGCTCGCCCTCGACCCTGACGTCGCCCGGATGCTCGGCACCGGCGTACACGCACGACCGGCCATCGGCTGATGGGCAGCATCGTCGCCCACGCCAAGGCGCTGGCCGAGCTGATCGCCGCCGGCGGCATCCCCGCCACGCACGACCCGGCCCGCGCCAACACCCTCGGACGGTGCGTCCTCGTGCCGCCGCCCTCGATCGACTACAGCACCGGCGCGAACGTCTACCGGCTCGCCTGCCTCTCCGACAAGCCCGCCGGCTCCCTCGACGCGCTGCGTGACCTCGACGGGCTCGTGCAGGCGCTCTACGCCCATGAGCACGTCTACCCCGAGACCGCCGAGCCGTCGAGCTACGTGCTGACCGCCAACGGCAAGCCCCGGCCCGCCTACATCGTCACGATCACCCACGCCTGACCACCCGCCCGCACCACCCGACAGGAGACACCACCATGACCGTAGGAACGATCGAGGACAGCCGGCTGAAGGGCGGCACCCTCGTGCTCGACGCTGTGCCCTTCGCCAAGCAGCAGACCGACGTCGCGCTGACGCCGTCCGTGGCCGAGGAAGGCGAGCGCGTCGAGGTGCTGTCCGGCGCCGTCATCGAGCCCGACGAGGTCACCAGCTGGACCCTCGACCTGTCGTCGATTCAGGACTTCAACGACCCGCAGGGCTTCGTCGAGTTCTCGCGTGCCAACGCCGGGCAGATCGTCAGCTTCGCGTGGCTGCCCAACCAGGTCGGCGCGCCGACCTACTCCGGGATGGTGCGCGTCCGCGCGGTGAAGATCGGTGGCCCGGTCGCGACCCGCAACAGCTCGGACACGAGCTGGCCCGTGATCGGCGACTACGACACCGAGTACCCCGGCCCGTGAGCGACCCCGCCGCCGACCTCGCGCGCGACCTCGACCGCGCTGCCGAGCAGCTGGCCGACCTGAGCGCGGCGCACCGCGCTGCCGGCCAGCTGATCGAGCGCAACGCCGAGCCGCGGGTGCCGAAAGGCACCACGCACCGCCTCGTCGGGAGCGTCGCGAGCGAGGTCGGCGAGCAGGGCGTCAGCGTCACTGCCGGCGGGCCGGGCGTCGCGTACGTCTGGCCGATCCACCAAGGCGTTCCCGGCCGCGGGATCACCGCTCACCCCTTCCTCACCGACGCACTGAGGGCCACCGAACCCGACGTCGTCGACCTGTACCTCGACCACGTCGACCACGCGCTCGACACCCTGAAAGGAACCTGACCCATGGCACAGCTGAAGCGGACGCAGTACGACGTCCTGATCGACGACGGCACCGACGAGGGCGTCGCGCACGTCGTGACCGTGATCCACGGCGACATGATCCGCGGGGAGCAGCAGGCACGTGCCCGCCAGCTCCCGCCCGACGCCGCGATCGACCGCGGCTCGCTCTACGTGTGGTGCGCCATGAGGCGACTGCAGCTCACCGAGCTGCCCTACAGCGAGTGGATCGACAGCGTGCTCGTCGCGCAGCCGATCGTCGACAAGGCCACCGAGGAACCCGTGCTGGTGCCGGTGGACCCTACGACGGCGCCGAGCGACTTGCTCTGACGCTGGCGCACTACTTCGGAGGCGGTCCGGCCTACTGGCTCGACCCCGACCTCGACGAACGGCTGATCGCGACCGCGGTCGACCTCCTGCCCGACGAACCAGACGAGGAGCAACACGATGGGTGACATCCGCCGCAAGCTCGGCATCGACGTCGAGGTCGACCCCCGCCGCGGCGTCGACGGGTTCGCCGACCTCGGCAACGCCGCGCGCGACATGGCCCGCGACGTCGAGCGGTCCACCGAGCAGGCCGAGCGCGGCACCCGCGACCTGGCCGAGTCGGCCGACAACCTCGCGTCGTCGAGCGCCCAGCTCGCCGGCGGTCTCGGCGACCTCGGCGGTGCGCTGTCCGGGATGCCCGGCCCGCTCGGCTCGCTCGGCGCTGGCATGGAGTCCGCGGCCCCACTCATCATGGGTGTCACCGGCGCGGCCGACCTGGCCTCGCTGGCGATGAACAGCAACGCTCTGGCGACCGCGAGAGCCAAGGCTGCGACGGTCGCGAAGACCGTCAGTGAGAAGGCGGCGCTCGTCGCCACCAAGGCGATGACGGCCGGGCAGTGGCTGCTCAACGCGGCCATGAGCGCCAATCCGATCACGCTGGTGGTGCTCGCCGTGGCTGCCCTCGTCGCGGCGTTCGTCGTGCTCTACAAGCGCAGCGACACCGTGCGCGACATGGTGCACAAGGTCGGCTCCGGCCTCGCCACAGCCGGCCGGTGGGTGCTCGACACCGGCGCCAAGGTCGGCAAGTTCGCGCTGAGGTGGAACCCGCTCACGGTGCAGCTGCGCCTCGCCCGTGCCGCGGCCGGGTTCGTCGTCGACAAGGTGCGCTCGATCGGCAGCGTCGGCGACAGCGTCGGCGGCAAGCTCTCCAACCTGCGCGAGCGCGCCGGCGGCGTCGGGACCTGGCTGCGCGACAAGTTCACCGCGATGGTGGCCGCGCCCGTGCGGCCGTTCGTCGAGGCCAAGGACGCCGTCGAGGACTTCGTGCACTGGCTCGGCAAGATCAAGGTCCCCGACGCGCTGAGCAAGATCGGCGGTGCCCTCGGTGGCCTCGTCGGCCTGCACGGCGCCGACCTGGCCACCGGCATGCCGCAGCTGGCCGGCGGCGTCGGGTCGCTCGACCGGCGCCAGACCGTCACGGCTGCGCTCGGCCTGCCCGACTTCGGCGACATCCTCGGCCGGGCAACCCCGTCCGCGATCGGCCGGCCCATCGTGCACAACGACAACCGGACCTACATCACGGTGCAGGGCGCCCTCGACCCCGAGAGCGTCACCCGTCAGCTCGCGGGGATGCTCACCGCCCGCGACCGCCGGCTCTCCGGGGTCGGCGGATGAGCACCGACTACCGCGTCGACCTCACCATCGGCCCGACCGTCGCCGGCACCACCTACACGTGGTCGATCAACAAGGGCGACGAGGCGACCCTGCCCGACGTCGTCGACGGCCTCACCGTCGCGTGGCAGTTCCCCGACGCCACACTGTGGCCGGTCCAGCCCGAGCCCACGGTCGCCACCTTCGCGCTCGTCGCCGGCGACGCCGCCGACCTCGTCGGCATCGACCGCGGCACCCCGGTCCTGATCCGGGTGTGGGCCGGCGTGGTCATCGACGGCGCCCAGCACGACTCCCTGCGCTTCGTCGGCCGCGTCGCCGACGCCGAAGGCCGCGCCATTCGGGTGCAGGACCCGGCCACCGGCAACCTCGTCGACGGGTGGCTGCTGAGCCTGTCGTGCTCCGACCTGACCGCCGACCTCGGCGAGCGCACCGTCGCCGGCCGCATCCCCTTCCAGGGCTTCAACCTGCGCGGCCACGTCGAGAAGACGTTCGGTCTCGCGAACCTCACCGTGCCCAACTGGGGCGACGGTGGCGGCGGCACGCAGCTGCTCATCGACTCCGAGACGCAGGGTCTCGTCGAGCCCGCGACACTCGCCGAGCACGTCGAGGCGCTGCTGTCGGGCTACGCAGACGGCGGCACGATCACCGGCGACGCAGCCGTGCCGGCAAACCACGCGCTCTACTACGCCCAGGGCTGGCGCCGCGGGATCGTGCGGCCCAACCTCGACGACACCACCGGCGCCCCGTTCCCGGCCCAGCCCTGGCGCATCGAGTGGGTCTCGCGCCGCTACGGTGCGCGCCCGCTGATCGGGCCGTCCGGGCCGGCCCGGTTCGTCAACCTCGGCGGCGGTGTCTACGGACCCCGACTGGAAGCGCCGCCGGCGGTCGTCGACATTGGCGGCATCCCCGTGCCGATCGAGGACGTGTCGATCGTCGTCGACGCCGGCTACCTCGAGCGGCAGCCGGCCAAGTGGTCACGGTCCAAGTTCGACGACCCCAACACCGTCACGGTCACGCTCGACACCGCCCGATATCCCGAGTTCGCCGGCGCCCCTCAGGACGCTTGGGAATCCGCGACGGCCTCGTCGCGCATCGCCGGCGAGGCTGTCGTCGCCGGCCAGGTCACCGACTCGCGGATCAGCCTCGTCACCGACGCCCAGCACGTCGCCGACATGTACGTCGACGACTCCGCGAACGCTGAGGTGATCTGGTCCGCCGGCGGGCTGACGTGGCGCGCCTCCGAGGACCCGCACTGGCCCGTCGTGCGCTCGCTGTTCCCCGACACCCCGCTGTTCGGCGAGTACGGCGCTCCCGTCGTCATCACCGGCATCCCGCCCACCCAGCGGCCGGACGGCCGCGACTGGTACGCCGGCGTGCCCCGCTCGGCGTCATGGACCTTCAACCGCGGCAGGTTCGCGATCAGCTTCGACCTCTACCCGCGCGTGCCCCGCCCCATCACCGACGCCGGCATCGGCCTGACGTGGAACGACCTCAGGACCGACCACCCGACCGTGATCTGGCGCGCCGCGGCTGCGGGCGCCAACGCCCTGTCAGACCGCTTTACGTGGGTCGACTACCGACTCGCCCGGACCACCCTCTACGACCCCTAGAAAGGCAACCAGCTATGCCCAGCACCACCACACGCGGGTTCCCGTACCCGCTCGACAGCGACCCCGTCGCGGACGGCGCCAAGGCCACCCGCGACCTGGCGCAGAAGGTCGACTCCGCGCTCGGCGTCACAGCCGCCGGCACCGTGATCGTCGCCGTCAGCGCGTCGGCGATCGGCTCGGCGCCGATCACCTTCCCGGCCGGCCGGTTCAGCTCGGCGCCCATCCTCAACGCAACGGTGGCCGGCACGACGCTCTACTTCGCGACGATCAGCACACCGACCACCACCGGCGCCACCATCAACGTCCGTCGCTTCGACAACACCGCGGCCACCGTCAACGTGACGGTTCACTGGCAGGCGAAGCTCCAGTGAGCGCCCAGCGAGACACCGCGGCCACCCTCGCGTGGTACGGCGCCCACACCACCACCCGCACCCTCGGGTTCAACCCGGACGGGCAGTGCCTGAAGATCTGCCGCACCGCCCGCAACCTGCCCGGCGGCTGGCCCTCAGCCGTGGCCGCGCAGGCCGCAACGCCGGCGGCGCATCGGGTGCACAACATCGCCAACATCCGGCCCGGCATGGTCATGTACTTCGACGATCCCCGCGACAGCAACCGGTTCGGGCACATCGTCACCGTGGCCGCGGTCGCCTCGACGATCCGCTCGCTGGCGGACATCACCGTGTGGAGCAACAGCGTCAAGGCCGGCCAGGTGGTCAAGGTCAAGGCGGACTACTTCCCGCGCCATTGGGGAGACGGGTTCGTGTTCGCCGCGACCTGGCTCAACGGCTCGGCCCTTGACCTGCCTCAGCTGGTGCGCCCCGAGCCCGCCGCGACGCCCGACAAGCCGCTAGCCGGCGACGTCGTCGTGTGGAACGCCAAGGTGGGCGACCGCCCCGGCTTCCTCAACGAGCTCAACGCGCTCGGCCGGCCCGCCGTCATCGGGCTGTTGGAGGCGCCCGGCCACAAGGCCGACGTCATGCTGTGGGCCGACAAGCACAGCTACGACGTGCGCCGGCCGGCGCTCGACTCGCTGCTGCTCGTGCGCGACGACGTCGAGGTGCTGGCAACCGGCACGATCACCGTCACCACGCCGTGGCGCGGCCCCAAGGGCAAGCGCATCGCCGGCCGGGTGTTCCCGTGGGCCAAGGTCATCGTCGACGGCCGCGTGCTCGTCGTGCTGCTCGTGCACATGCCCTGGAACCCGGTCCGCAACGCCCGCGCGTGGGTCGCCTGCTCGCGCGCCATCCGCAAGTTCGCGATCGACAACCCCGGCACCGACATGCTCATCGCCGGCGACCTCAACCAGCGCGCCAGCGTCCGCAGCCCGTACTCGATCCGAGGCACCGCCAACAAGATCGGTGGCCGCATCGTCGGCACCGGCGCCCTCGTCGACTACGCCATCTTCCGCCCCGGCATCCGCCCGGCCGGAACCACCACCCGTCCCGCGACCGTCTCCGGCCGCAAGGGCGCCCGCATGGGCAGCGACCACCCGGTCGTGGCCTACAACCACGCATGAGAGGGAACCCCAGAATGAAGACCATCAACGCCGTGGCGCTCGCCGTGACGGTCTGCTTCGTGGCCGTCGTCGCGGCCTCGACCGCCGTCTACGCGATCGACCGCGACGCCGCCGGCGACTTCGTCACCCCGCTGTTCACCGCCCTCGGTACCACGGTCGCGCTGATCGCCGGCCTGGCCCAGCTCGGCCGCAAGCAGGCCGACACCGAGCGCAAGGTCGACGAGGCGCTCGCCGGCGTCAACTACCTGTCGAACGGCGGCATGGACGCCAAGGTCCGGGCCGGCGTCGCCGACGTGCTGCCCGACCACCTCATCGACCCCGAGGCCAAGCCGCAGATCGAGCAGGACCGCGTACGACGCGCCGCCGGCCCGCCCGAGCTGGCACAGGACGACGTCATCTGACCGGCACGAGTTCGAATCCGCCCCCGCCGTAGATCACATCGAGGCGCCAGAACCCGGTGAACAGCCACGGGTGCGCGTCCCAATACACGACGTAGAAGATCAGGAGGGCGTACCAGAACAGGAAGCGGCCGAGGCCCACCAAGAGCGCATCCTTCGCGCTCCGAGCACGCATCGGGCGCCACGTCACGATCCGTACGACCAGCCGCCGCAACAGGTCGGGCAGTGCAGACTGCTCGACCTGTTCGGCGTTCCGGCGCTTGCTCCCGAGGCGCGTCATGCCTGCGATTGTCCCGTCGCTGTCAACCTACATCCTGTTCCATCCACGCCCGGATGCCGGAGAGGTCGGCGCCCACGTAGATCGCCGTCGTCTCCGGCTTCGCGTGCCCGAGGAATTCCTGAGTCGCCCGCAGGTCGCGCCCGCCCTCGTTGTACGACTTGGTGCCGGCCCGGTGGCGCAGCGTGTGCGTCGTCGGGCCGTTCAGCGCCGCCTTGACGATCTTGCCCAGGTGCGCGGGCGTGAGGTGCCCGCCGTGCGATGACGGGAACAGGTACCCGTCGGGGCAGCTCAGGATGAGCCGTGCGATGGTCTCGGCGACGGGGAACACTCGCTCGTGCCCACCCTTCCCGACGACGCGCAGGACGTGCCCGCCGATCGCCGGCTCTAGCCAGTCGCGCCGCGCCCGCGCGATCTCGCCGCGCCGCATCCCGCAGACGCCGCCGAGCAGCACCGCCATGCGTGCGCGCCGGTCGCTGATCCGCAGGGCCAGCTTGTACGCCGCCTCAGGCGTCGGCCGCGGCTTCCCGCGTGGCACCTGCACCTCTGGCAGCTCGTGCGCCGGCGAGTGCGTGATGCCGGTCCCGCGTGCGAAGACAGCCCACTTGTAGAACGCCCGCAGCGAGGCACGGTAGGAGGCGCGAGTGTTCGGCTTCCAATCGTGCCGCGCGAGCCACGCGACCAGCTGCTCGGCGGTGACATCCGCCGGCCCTACGCCGACGCCCACCGAGGCTCTACGCACGTGGTACACGCGCAGCTGAATTGTCTCGCGGCTGAGCGCCCGCGCTCGCATGTAGTCCGACCAGTCCCCCAAGAGCACATCCCATGACACACCGCCCACAACTACACGTGCCCCGGTCGGGGGTGCTCCCGATTTAACGGCCGCTCAGAGCCGTTCGCCGGCGCGGCGGTGGCGTTCAACCGCGTGCCCTGCGATCGCAGTTTCCCGACAACGCGCGGTTGTCGGCGAACTGCTGCCGCGCGGCCTGCCGACTGATGCCGAGGGCGTCACCAATCTCGGTCCAGCTGTACGGCTGCCGGAACTCGTGCAACGCCCGCGCAGCGTCGACGACTGCCTCGTCGACGTCGCCGCGGATCTGTCGCAGCGCGACGAGCGCATCGAGGTCGCCGGCGGCTGCGCGCACCACCATCGCGCGCATCATGCGGCCGAGGAACTTCCTCATTTCGTCGGCCTCGCGCTCGCGCCGCCGTCCGGTCATGAGACCCGCCACGCGGCCAGCTCGACGACGACGCCACCGAGGTCAGCACCGGAATGCTCTGAATCAGCGGGTTCGGGGTTCGAGTCCCTGATGGCGTACCACCCACGAAGAGGCCCGGTCTCCCGACCGGGCCTCTTCGCTTTTCCGACAGCCCGGACTCGGCCAACCCGCGTTCCGAGGGGCCGCGCACCAGGTAAAGTCCAGCCGTGAACCCCGCGACCGAGATCGCGTCCGCCCTCACCGAGGCGGCGCAGTCGATCAACCAGCATCGCTCTCTCGACCAGACCCTCGACGCCATCGTCCGGGCCGCCCAGCAGACGGTGCCCGGCTTCGACCACGTCGGCATCTCGATCGTCCACGGCAAGAACGGGACCAGCGGCCGGATCGAGACCCGGGCGGGCACCGGGTCGCTGGTGTGGGAGGTCGACGAGCTGCAGTACAAGCTGCACGAGGGTCCCTGCTACGACGCCATCACCAACGGCGGCGTCACGGTGATGGAGGACGTCGCGCTCGAGCAGCGCTGGCCGACCTACGTCACCGAGGTGGCCAAGCTCGGCCTGCGCGCCCAGATGGGCCTGCAGCTCTACACCGCCGACGAGACCCTCGGCGGGCTGAACTTCTACGCCCTCGAACCCGGTGTCGACCCGGACGCCATCCAGCTCGGCGAGCTGTTCGCCGCGCACGCCGCGATCGCGCTGGGCCACGCCCGGCACCAGCACCAGCTCAAGGAGTCGGTGTCCTCGCGCCAGGCGATCGGCACCGCGGTCGGGATCATCATGGAGCGCTACCAGATCAGCGAGTCCCGGGCCTTCCAGTTCCTGGTGCGCGCCTCCTCGACCAGCAACGTGAAGCTGCGCGACGTCGCCCAGGAGGTCGTCGACACCGCCAACGCCCGGATCGAGTCCGGCGACCAGGCCTAGGGCTCGGCCGGGCGGACCGTCTCGGCCGGCAGCCAGGACGTCGACACCCGGCCCTCGCGCTCGAAGGTGACGAGCAAGGACGTGCCGTCCTCGTTGGACTTCAGGAGGAGTCCGGGCACGGACGTGCCCTCGAACTCGACCAGGACAGGACTGTTGGGCTTCAAGGCTCCCCCGACCTCGTGGGTCGCTGCGACCCGCCGGGCAGCCCGCTTCCTGAACCGCTCAGGAAAACACTACAAGGACGCTCCGACAGTCCCGCTCAGGAGTCCGCACGATGGTGCCGGATCAGCTCCTCGGCGGCCACCGCCGCCTCGTCCTGCAGCGCCGGCGGGTCCACGACGAAGGCGTCGCGCCCCGCGGCGAGCAGCAGCCGGCCCACCCGGCGCCCGACCGGCGGGAGCAGCTCGAGGTCGACCTCGGCGTACTCGTGGTCGTCGCGGACGAAGGTGACCCGCTCGGCGTAGGAGTCGGCGACCCAGCGTGCGCTCTGCGGCAGCACCACCTTCACCCGGGTCGTGGCGCGCTGCGCCGCCAGCAGCTCCTCCAGGTCCGGGGGGAGCTCGAAGGTGCGCTCCAGGACCTCCACCGAGCGGATGTTGGAGAGCAGGTAGGTGCGCAGGCTGCCGTCGGCCCGGACCGGTCCCGCGTCCACCTCCCAGCCCCGGCGGGTCTGCACCAGGTGGTACGGCTCGACCTCCCGCTCGGAGACGCCCGGCGCCCAGGCCCGGGAGTAGACGATGCGCACCACCCGACGCTCCTCACGGGCCCGCTGGAGGTCGGGCAGCAGGCGGTTGCGGTCCGGGCGGTCGTCGGTGGCGTCGACCGCGGCACCGGCGCCGACCATCGTCTCGGCGAGCACGTCGATCGCGTCGGCCAGGTCGGTGTTGCCGGGCTCGATGTCGAGCAGGGCCAGGGCGGCCGTGTAGACGTGGGCGAGCTCGCCGGCGTCGACGTACTCCACGCCGAGGTCGACCGGTCCGTCCGCGCCGATCCGCACGATGCCGGCCGTGCCCGGGTCCTCCGCGGCGCCCTCGGGGCCGAGGAACTCCAGCGCCTCCGGGCGGGCCGAGAGCCACTCCCCCGCCAGGTCGGCGGTGTAGAAGGCCAGCAGGTCCTCGCGCAGCTCGGCCGCCGTGGTGCCGAGCTCCTCGGCCAGGTCGGCCAGCGCGACCCCCTCGGGGTGGCGGGCGAGCCGTTCGAAGACCAGCGGCAGCCGGGCGATCCGGGCGACGTAGCGCGGCGACGTGCTCATCGCGACTCTCCCCGGGCCGCGGCGAGCACCGACTCCAGGGCGGCCACCAGCTCGGCACGGACCTCCGGCGGGTCGACGATGCGCACCCGCTCACCGAGCTCCACCAGACGGGTGCGCAGGGCGTCGCGGTGGGTGATCCGGTAGCGCAGCAGGACGGTGTCGTCGGGGCCGGGAGCGACGGAGAGCGGCTCGCCGAGCCAGCGTCGTACGTCGGGCTCGTAGTGCGCCGGCGTGCCGAGGGTGACCTCGACGGGCGGGTCGACCTCCCACGACATCGGGTGCAGGCCGAGGTGCCGGGCCGGCGGGACCCGGCGGGCCGACCCCGGCTCGTCCGCGTCGGCGTCGACCATCCGGGAGACCACGAAGGTCTTCACGGTCTCCGGGTCGCCATCCTCGACGCCGTGGAGGTACCAGGTGCCCGCCTGGTTGCGCACCGACTCGGGGTGCACCGTGCGCGGCGTGCCCTTGTAGCCGAAGCGGAGCACCTGGTGGTCGCGCACGGCGTCCACGACCAGGCTGAGCGCCGGGGGCGGGACGGCGTCGAGCGCCGCGCCGGCGGGCGTGGCGGCCGCGGCCGGCTCCGGGAGGCCGAGGCGACGGGCCAGGTCGCCACGGTCGGCGAGCTGGACGGCCCGGCGCAGCGCCGCCTGCTGGCCGGGGGTGAGCCGGATCCGCAGCCGGTTGTCGACGGTGGTCATCCGGAAGTGGGCAGGCTCACCGGGGCGGGCGATGTTCTCGATGTGCCAGCCCTGGTTCTCCAGGTGCCGGATCTCGCGCTTGATCTGCGTGCCCGCGTCGGCACCGCCCTCGAAGCCCGCGACCCGGCTCAGCACCTCGCCGCTGACGCCGGCGTCGGCGTGCGCCTGGAGCATGGCGGCGATCCGGACCAGGCGCTCCATGGGCGCGCGCTGGTCCCGGCCCGTGCCCTTGGCCACGTCGTGCCCCTCCCGGTGCTGCTCGGCTACTCGAACGCCCCGTGGCGTCCGGCCCCGCCGGCGAAGCGGGTCGCACCCTCGAGCGTATCGGCGGACAGCGAGACCAGTCCGTGCCGCCACTCCGCGGCGATCGCCGCGTCGAGGTCCAGCCCGTGCTGCTCGTACGACGACAGGCGGTCCTGGCGCAGGCAGGTCTGCGGGAAGGCCGCCAGCTGCGCGGCCAGCGCGAGCGCCTCCTCGCGGGCCGCGCCCGGGGCCGACACCCGGTTGGCCAGGCCCATCCGGTGGGCCTCCTCGGCCCCGACCTCGCGGCCGGTGAGGATCAGGTCGAGCGCGTGGGAATGCCCGATCAGCCGGGGCAGGCGCACGGTGCCGCCGTCGATGAGCGGGACCCCCCACCGGCGGCAGAAGACGCCGAAGGCGGCAGCCGGGTCGGCGACCCGCAGGTCGCACCACACCGCGAGCTCGAGGCCGCCCGCGACGGCGTACCCCTCGACGGCGGCGATGACCGGCTTGGAGAGCAGCATCCGGGTCGGCCCCATGCCGGCCGGGCCCTCCCCCGGGCCACCCACCTCCACCCGGCCCTCCGACACCGCCTTGAGGTCGGCTCCCGCGCAGAACACCCCGCCCGCACCGTGCAGCACCGCGACCGACGCGGAGTCGTCGGCGTCGAAGGCGGTGAACGCCTCGGTCAGCAGGCGGGCGTGCTCGGCGTCGACCGCGTTGCGCACCTCGGGACGCGACAGCGTCACCAGCGTGACCGGACCGTGCTTCTCCACCTCGACCACCATGGGGCGAGGCTAGTGGCTCGGCAGACGTGCCGGCACCGGGCCGCCGCCGTACCGGCCGCCGGTCCCGGGGTGCTGCTCCCGGGGTGGGACGTCGTCTACCCGGGCGCTGTGGCCTCTACCTGGGTGCTGTGACACGCCTTTCGGCGCACGAACACGGTGTTACAAGGGCCGCGCCCCGGGCACGGGCCCCTACAGGTAGAGCCCGGCCGCCTCGTCGCCGAGCCGGTCGGCGGCCACGGCGTGGACGTCGCGCTCGCGCATCACGACGTACACCTCGCCGGAGACCTCGACCTCCGCCTTGTCCTCGGGGTCGTAGAGGACCCGGTCGCCGAGCGCGACCGCGCGGCAGTGCGGGCCGACGGCGACGACGCGGGACCAGGCCAGCCGGCGCGCACCCATGGCGGCGGTGGCGGGGATGACGATGCCGCCCGAGGACCGGCGCTCACCCGCCTCTGTGTCGGTCTCGCACAAGACGCGGTCGTGCAGCATCTTGATGGGGGTCTTGTCGGACACGACCCTGACGTCAGCGGGTGATCTTGCGGACCACCACGAAGACCGCGATGACGCCGACGACGGCGCCCACGGTCTTCAGGATGTTGTCCGTGCGCGGCTCGCCGGTCGCGGCGTCGACGTAGTGCGCCTTCACCTGCGCCACCTCGCGGCTCACGATCGTCTTGGGGTGCGACCGGTAGAGCAGCTGGTCGATCGTGCCCGCCAGACGCTCACGGGCCTCCTCGATCTCGCGCTCGATGTCAGAGGGAGTGTCACTCACCCTGGCAGGCTATCAACCGGCACGGTGCGCGGGTCGAAGCCCCAGGGGAGTTCCAGCCGGTGGGCACGCATGAGGGCCTCGTCGGTGAGCACGTCGTAGGTGCGGTCGTCGGCCACGACCCGCCCGTCGCTGAGCACCACGGCGCGCGGGCACAGCTCCAGGGCGTAGGGCAGGTCGTGGGTGACCATCAGCAGGGTCACGTCCAGCCCGCGCAGGATGTCCGCGAGCTCGCGGCGCGAGGCCGGGTCGAGGTTCGAGCTGGGCTCGTCGAGGACCAGGATCTCCGGCTCCATCGCCAGCACCGTCGCGACCGCGACCCGCCGGCGCTGGCCGAAGGAGAGGTGGTGCGGCGGACGGTCGGCGAAGTCGGCCATGCCGACCTGCTCCAGCGCGTCCATCACCCGGCGGTCCAGGGCCGCGCCCTTGAGGCCGAGGTTGGCCGGGCCGAAGGCGACGTCGGCGCGCACCGAGCCCATGAAGAGCTGGTCGTCGGGGTCCTGGAAGACGATGCCGACGCGGCGCCGGATCTCGAGCAGGTTCTTCTTCGTGACCGGCAGCCCGCTGACGGCGACGCTGCCCTCGCCGTGGCCGGACTCCGCCGACAGGATGCCGTTGAGGTGCAGCACCAGGGTGGTCTTGCCGGCGCCGTTGGGGCCGAGCAGCGCGACCCGCTCGCCGTGGTGGACGTGCAGGTCGACACCGAACAGGGCCTGGTGGCCGTCGGGGTAGGCGAAGGCGACCCCGCGCAGGTCGAGGACCGGGGTCACCGGCCGGCCCGCTCGGGCTCGGGGAGGCGGCCGTCGTAGCCGCGCGACAGCATGGCGAGGTGCACCCGCTCCCCCCTCTCGTAGGACCGCACGAACAGGGCACCGAGCGTACGGGCCAGGGCCGGCCAGTGCCGCGGCGACCGGGGGTCCACGCCGCGCGAGCGCATCGCGGTGGTCATCCGGCCCAGGTCGGCGGTGACCACGTCGAGGTAGCGCACCATGAACGACATGATCTGCACCAGCAGGTCCGGGAAGCGCAGCCGCTGCAGCCCGCGCAGCACGTCGGTCGGCTCGGTGGTCGCGGCCAGCGTCAGCGAGGCGAGCACGCCGAGCGTGCCCTTGACGGCCAGGCCCCACGCGGAGACCAGGCCGGACTCGGAGACCGAGAGGTCCCACCCCCACGGCAGCGGTACGACGACCCGCGGGCCCTCGGCGACGAACGGGATCAGCGCCGCGAACAGCAGGAAGGGCACCTCGATCACCATCCGCGGCAGCAGGTAGGTGAGCGGCACCCGGGCCGCGGCGACGACGGCCAGGAGCACCACGAGGTGGACGGCGAACGCGGCGTACCACTCCCGGGGGGTCGCGACGACGAGCAGCACGAACGCCAGCAGCGCGAGGATCTTCAGGTGCGCCGGCGCGCGATGGACCACGGAGTGCCCGTGGAAGTGCAGCCGATGCCCGTGGCCCGCGCCCATGTCCGGTCCGCTCAGTCGGCGTCGGCTGTCACGGCCGGCTCCGGGGAGGCCACATCCTCCGCGGAGCCGCCGCGACGCCGGAGGCCGTAGAACAGGCCTCCCCCGATCAGGAGGGTGAGCAGCACGCCGGCGACGCCGGCGACACCCCCGCTGAGTCGGTCGTTGTCGACGCCCTTGGTGCCGTAGTCGGCGAACGGGCTCCCGGTGCTGATCGGGTCCTCGTCGGCGGAGTCGAGGAAGCCGGTCTTGCCGGCGACGTACTCCAGGCCGTCGGGGTGGCTGCTGGCGTAGTAGCTGCCCACGCCGGCGACGAGCAGGGCGACCAGCAGGCCGGCGAGCAGGAACTTCCGGTGCGCGCTCATGCGGCGGCCTCCGAGGTGACGAGGGGCTTGCGGGCGGCGAGGCCGCGGGCGCCGTGCACGAGGTCGGGGCGCGAGGCCAGCACGGCGCTGACGACGAGCGCCGTCACGATCGCCTCGCCGACCCCGATGACGAGGTGCCAGCCGACCATCGCGGCGAGCACCTTGCCGGTCGCGACGTCGGCGGTGCCGCCGATCGCGAAGAGCACGGTGAACACGGTGGCCGCGGCCGGCACCGAGACCAGTGCGCCGAGACCCGCGGCGAGGGGCACCGAGCCGACCCGGCGCGGGAGGACCGCGAGGACGAGGCGGAAGACGGCGTACCCGACCGCGACGCCGACGATGCCCATCAGGGTGATGTTCGTGCCGAGCGCGGTGAGCCCGCCGTCGGCCATGAAGAGGCCCTGGACGAGCAGCACGACGCTGATGCACAGCGTCGCCGTCCACGGACCGACCAGGACCGCGGCGAGCGCGCCGCCGAGCAGGTGGCCGCTGGTGCCGGCGCCGACCGGGAAGTTGATCATCTGCCCGGCGAAGACGAAGGCGGCGACCAGGCCCGCCATCGGGGCGGTGCGGTCGTCGAGCTCGGCGCGAGCCTTGCGCAGCGCCACGCCCACGCCGGCGGCCGCGATCACCCCGGTCGCGACCGAGGTCGGCGCGTCGAGGAATCCGTCGGGGACGTGCATGGCAGCGCTCCTGTGCCCGTGCGGTGCTCGTCCGGTGTTCGGCCGGGCGCGGGCGGGGTAGTTAGATGGTTCCGAGCACAGCCCACCTTATTGCATGTCGATTGCAACAGCACCAGCCCGTCAGGAGCAGCCATCCCATGAGCGACCAGGCCCGCCTCTCCCCCGGCGACACCGCGCCCGCGTTCACCCTCACCTCCGACACCGGCGAGGAGGTCTCGCTCGCCTCGCTGCTCGGCGGCGACCGCAAGGTGATCGTCTACTTCTACCCGGCGGCGATGACGCCCGGCTGCACCAAGCAGGCCTGCGACTTCACCGACTCCCTCGACGCGCTCCAGGCCGCGGGCTACACCGTCGTCGGCATCTCCAAGGACGCCCCGGCCAAGCTGGCGAAGTTCCGCGAGCGCGACGGGCTGAGCATCACCCTGCTGTCCGACACCGATCTGGCCGTGCACCGCGCCTACGGCGCTTACGGCGAGAAGAAGCTCTACGGCAAGATTGTCGAGGGCGTCATCCGCTCCACCTTCGTCGTCGGGGCCGACGGTGGGATCGAGATCGCGCAGTACAACGTCAAGGCGACCGGCCACGTCGCCAAGCTCCGGAGGGACCTCGGCCTCGCGGCCTAGGGCTCCCGACCACTCGAAGGACACCAGATGACGACCCTCCACCAGACGCTCGCCGACCTCGCGCGCGACCACGGCCACGACCTGTTCCGTGACGCCGGTGCGTTCCGTGGCTCCCTCGACGACTACCTCGACGAGGGCCAGGCCTCCAGCGGCACGATCAACCTGCTGACCGACGCGGTGCGGCTCGGCGCGCTGGACGGCCTCGTCACCATGCTCGACAGCGGCGCCAATCCCGGCGACGCCGTCGAGTCCGCCGGCCAGCGGCTCGCCCGCGACCGCGGCAGCGCCGACGTGCGCGGGTGCCAGTGGGCGGTCGCCGTGCTGGGGTACGCCCTGGGCAAGGTCCCCGAGTCGCTGGTGACCGGCCTGGACCCCGACGCCGGCACGGCCACCCCGCCGCCGGCGCCGCCCGCGCCGTCGTACCAGCCGCCGGTGGCCTCGCCCGTCCAGCCGCCGCTGCCGCCCGTCGTCTCCCCCGTCCACCAGCCGGCGCCCGGCGGCTACGCGCCGCCCGCCCCGGCGTACGCCGGCGGAGGCTGGTCCCAGCAGCCGCCGCCCAAGAAGAGCAAGACCGGCCTGATCATCGCGGGCATCGTGGCCGCCCTGGTGCTCATCGTCGGCGGCGTCATCGCGGCCGTCGCGCTCAGCGGCGGCGACGACGACCCGAAGAAGGCCGACGACCCGACCAGCGGCTCGACCTCGGAGCCCACCGACAAGGAGACCACCGAGGTCCCCGACATCGGCGGCCCGAAGGTCGAGGGCGCGGGCTACACCGCGCAGCTGCCGAAGGGCTGGACCGACGGCACCGAGGAGTTCACCAAGGAGAACCCGAACCTCTCGACCCTCGACCGGGTCTTCCTGTGGGGCGACTCCTTCGGCACCGCCCGCGGCAACGTGATCGTGGAGACCCAGTCGTCGTACGGCTACACCGACCCGAACGACCTCAAGGAGAACTGGAAGAAGGCCCTGGTCTCCTCCGACCCGAGCGCCGACATCAGCGACGGCGCCAACGTCTCCATCGACGGCCAGACCGCGCTGACGGTGAACATCGCGCGCACCAACGACAACGACGTGGACGTCCAGCAGCGCTCGCACCTGGTCATCAGCGGCGACAAGGGCTACTCCATCACGGTCTCCCTCAAGGACGGCGACGACGACGTGCTGGAGAAGTTCGAGGAGCTGCTGAGCACCTGGCGCTGGGCCTCCTAGTCCCCCGCTGACCGGCGAGGACGGGCACGTGCGGCGCAGACGCCTCCTGCGGGGGCTCCTCGCCGCGCCCGTGCTCGCCGGGGTCCTCCTCACCGGGGTCGCCCTCACCGGGCCGACCGCTCCCGCACGCGCCGAGGAGCCCGTCGCGCCCGACCCGGAGGCGGCCCTCGCCGAGCAGTACGCCCCGGTCCTCATGCTCGTCCGCCAGGACGAGCCGTGCGGTCCGGGCGAGCCGTACCTGCCCTCCGACGTGGGCGTCCTGTTCGACAACCCCACGATCGCCCTGCGCGGACCGTGGACGCCGCGCGACCTGGTCCAGGTCGGGCCGAGCGCCGAGGACGTGGCCCCGGGGCTGCCCGGCTACGAGCTGGACCTGCCGGGCAACCCGCTGCAGCCGGGCTGCTCCTACGAGCGGTGGGCGCGCGAGCAGTGGCGCGGCACCGAGCCGACCATCTACGCCCACGTCGCCTTCCAGAAGGGCGTGGAGGACCGCTTCGCGCTGCAGTACTTCTTCTTCTACGCGTTCAACGACTACAACAACAAGCACGAGACGGACTGGGAGCGGATCCAGCTCGAGTTCCCCGCCCCCGACCCGGCGACCGCGCTCGCCGAGGGCATCGCCCCCGACCTGACCGTCTACTCCCAGCACTACGGCGCCGAGAAGGCCACCTGGGGCGAGGACAAGCTGGAGATCGAGGACGACACCCACCCGGTCGTCTACGTCTCGGCCGGGTCCCACGCCAACCAGTACTCCGCCGGCGTCTTCATGGGCAACACCGCCGCCACCGGCTTCGGCTGCGACACCACGGCCGGCGACCACGACGCGGTCCGGGCCACCGTGGAGACGATCCCCTCCGACCCGGAGGCCGCGGCGGCGGCGTACCCGTGGATCACCTACGCCGGTCACTACGGCGAGGTCGGCCCGAAGCGCTTCTACGCGGGGCCGACCGGCCCCAACCGCAAGGCCGCCTGGAACCGGCCGTTCTCGTTCTCGGCGAAGGCCCGCACCTCCTCCATCGAGGTGCCCGGCGGTGAGCACGGCGGTGCCGTGGCGCAGACCTACTGCGACCTCGTGGGCGGGGGCAGCGACCTGTTCCGGGAGTACGTCGACAGCCCGGGCCGCGGCCTGGCCGTGCTCCTCGGGGTGCTGGCCGTGGTGGCGTGGCTGCTGCGTCGTACCGACTGGGCGACGGCGGCGCTGCCCCTGCACCGGGTCCGCTCGGCCGGGCAGGTGGTCTCCGCGGCGTGGCAGGTGCTGCGCGCGCGACCGGCGCTCTTCCTGCTCGCCGTGCTGCCCTCCGCCGCGCTCAACATCGCCGCCGCCGTCCTGCAGGGCGTCGCGGTCGCGAGCCCCGTGCCGGGCTGGGCCGGCGGCGTCGCGGTCGTGCTCGGCGGTCTCGCGCTGCCCGTCTCGGCCGGGGCGCTCACGCTGGTGCTGGCGGCCCTGGACCGCGACGGCCTCACGGCGCGCGTCGACCTCCGGGCTGCGTACGCCGAGAGCGGGCGGCGCCTCCTGCGCGGCGCACCCGCCCTCCTCGTCGCCGCGGCGCTGCTGCTCGTCTTCGCCGGGTCGGTCGTGCTGGCGCCGCTGACCTTCGTGGTGCTGCTGGCGGCGGTCCTCCTGGTGCCGGTGCTCGTGCTGGAGCGGCGGGGCGGCTTCGCGGGACTGGCGCGCAGCGTGCGGCTGGTCCGACACTCGGTCGGCACGCTGGTGCCCGTGCTGGCGCTCGGCCTGCTGCTGCTCACGACCGTGGGCGCGGTGGTCGCGGCGCTGCTCTTCGTCGTGGTGCCGCTGCCGTTCGTCGTCCTCAACACGGTGCCGTCGGTCGTGCTCGGCCTGGTGTGGCCGTTCGTGGCGGTGCTGTCGGGCTACGCCTACGGCAGTGCGGTGGAGCGGTCCAAGCGGGTGAGGTACGACCGCGCCGCGCACACCAGCGCCGCGACCCCCGCCTCCAACGTCGGGCGGCCCAGCGGGGCGTAGTGCGGCGAGTGGTTCGACGGCACCCCGTCGAGCACGCGGCGCATGTCCTCGACGGTGGCGGCACCGGCGAAGAGCGCCGGGTCGGCGCCGCCCAGCAGCCAGAAGGCGCCGGGCACGCCTGCCGTGTCCGACAGGATCCCGACGTCCTCGCTCCCCGTCACCGGCCCCGGGTCGACCACCAGGAAGCGGCCCGAGTCCGCGAACGCCGCCGCGACCTGCTCACTGGCCCCGGCGTCGTTGACCACCGCGGGCAGCGAGAACAGCACCTCCACCTCCGGCTCGCGCGGTGCCCCCGCGGCCGCCGCCTCGGCCCGCGCCATCCGCTCCACCACGGCCACGACCTTGTCCCGCACCTCGACGTCGGTCGTGCGCAGGCTGATCTCCAGCACCGCGCGGTCCGGGATGATGTTGGCCCGGGTGCCGGCGTGGAACGAGCCCACCGTCAGCACCACCGTGGCGCTTCCCGGCACCTCCCGCGACACCACCGTCTGCAGCCGGGTCACCAGCGACGCCCCCATCACCACCGGGTCCACCGCCGCCTCCGGACGCGACCCGTGCCCGCCCGTCCCGTGCAGCACCACCCGGATCGTGTCGGTCGCCGCGAACGCCGGTCCCGGCGTCACCCCCAGCAGGCCGACCGGCAGCGGCGCGACGTGCTGGCCGAGCACCACGTCCGGCGTGCCGAAGCGCTCGAACAGCCCGTCCGCGACCAGCGAGCGGGCACCCGTCCCACCCTCCTCGTCCGGCTGGAAGACCAGCACCACCCGGCCCCGCCAGTCCTGCTCCTGCGCCAGCTGCGCCGCCGCGCCCAGCAGGCAGGCCACGTGCACGTCGTGCCCGCACGCGTGCATGACGGGCACCTCCGTCCCGTCCGGGGCGGTGCCGGTGGCCGTGCTCGCGTACGCCAACCCGGTCTCCTCCCGCACCGGCAGCCCGTCCATGTCGGCCCGCAGCATCACGCTGGGCCCTGCACCGCGGTCCAGCACGCCGACGACGCCCGTCCCGCCGACGGCCGGCGTCACGTCGTACCCGAGGGCGGTGAGGTGGTCCGCCACGATCCCCGCCGTGCGGTGCTCCTGCCGGCCGAGCTCCGGGTGCCGGTGCAGGTCCTCGTAGAGCGCGGTCAGCGCGTCCAGGTCGGTGGTCATGGCTCGATCCTGCACCCGGGCGGGCGGGCTTTCGAGGGGGTGGAGCCGGATCTGGCAACCGGGCGCGGACCACTCCCGCCTAGACTCGTGCCGCCTCGGCCGGAGTGGTGGAACTGGCAGACACGCAGGTTTTAGGTACCTGTGCCTTCGGGTGTGCGGGTTCGAGTCCCGCCTCCGGCACCGAGCGACGGACCCGCCCTGAGTACCCCGGCGGATGTGCCGGTACGTCGCCGCGCGGAGGGTGGGCCCGTGCCCGACGACACCTCGCGCTCCTCCCCCCAGCGGACCCGCCTCGATGCGGCCGCCCTCCTCGCGCTCTGGCTGGCGGGGGCCGGCGCCCTGACGGCGTTGAGCCTGCACGAGATCGGCACCTACGGTCTCGTCGACAGCCCGGAGTCCGTCTTCGACCCCGCGGTGGCCGACGTCGCCCTGGCCGCGATCCCTCCGGGACTCGTCGTGGGCGCGACCATCGGGCGCACCGCCCCGTGGCGGATCGTCGCCCTGCTCACGGCGACGGCCAGCGTGCTGCTCCAGGGCGGCCTCGCGGGCTTCTTCGTCGTGCTGAGGTTCCCGGGCGACGACGGTCCGGTGTCGACGGTGGCGCTGCTCGACGTCGTCGTGGTCTACGCCGGCAGCCTGGTCGTCCACCTGGCCGCGGTGCTCGGGGTCCTCGCGTTCCGCCGCCGCACGTAGCGGACGCTAGCCGAGCAGGTCGGCGACCAACGGCGCGATCTCCCGCAGCGCCGCACCGCGGTGCGAGATCGCGTCCTTGTCCTCGCGGCTCAGCTCGGCCGCGGTGACGCCGGGGCGGGCGTCGGCGACGAACAGCACGTCGTACCCGAAGCCGCCGGTGCCCCGCACCTCGCGGACCACCGTGCCGTCCATCCGCCCCTCGACCACGATCTCGCGGCCGTCGGGGTGGACCAGGGCGATGGCGCAGGTGAAGTGCGCCCCCCGCCGCCCGTCCGGTACGTCGGCGAGCTGGTCCAGCAGCAGTCGGTTGTTCCGCTCGTCGGACTTCGGCGGACCGGACCAGCGCGCGGAGAGCACGCCGGGCATGCCGTTGAGCGCGTCGACGCAGAGCCCGGAGTCGTCGGCGATCGAGGGCAGACCGGTGGCGGCGACACCGGCCCGGGCCTTCAGCAGGGCGTTGCCCTCGAAGGTGGGCTGGTCCTCGACGGGCTCGTCGTAGGGGGCGACGTCGTCGAGCCCGACCACCTCGACGTCGGGGAGGTGCGCGGCGAGGATCCGCTGCATCTCCGCGATCTTCTTGGCGTTGCGGGAGGCGACGAAGAGCCTCACGCCGACAGCGCCTCGCGCTGCAGGCGGGTCAGGTCGGCGCAGCCCTTCTCGGCCAGGGCCAGCAGCGCGTCGAGCTCGGCGCGGTCGAAGGCGGCGCCCTCGGCGGTGCCCTGGACCTCGACGAACTTGCCGTCGCCGGTCATCACGACGTTCATGTCGGTCTCGGCGCGCACGTCCTCGACGTAGGGCAGGTCCAGGCGGGGGGTGCCGTCGATGATGCCCACGCTCACGGCGGCGACCGAGCCGGTGAGGGCGCCGGGGACGCCGAGCTTCGCGCAGGCGTCGGCGAGGGCGACGTACGCGCCGGTGATGGCGGCGGTGCGGGTGCCGCCGTCGGCCTGGAGCACGTCGCAGTCGATCTGGATGGTGTTCTCGCCGAGCGCCTTGTCGTCGATGACCGCGCGCAGCGAACGGCCGATGAGCCGGCTGATCTCGTGGGTGCGCCCGCCGATGCGGCCCTTGACGGACTCACGGTCGGAGCGGGTGTTCGTCGACGCCGGGAGCATGGCGTACTCCGCCGTCACCCAGCCCAGGCCCGAGCCCTTGCGCCAGCGCGGCACGCCCTCGGAGGCGGACGCCGCGCACAGCACGCGGGTCTTGCCGAACTCGACCAGCACCGAGCCGGCAGGGTGGTCGAGCCAGTGGCGGGTGATCCTGATCGGGCGCAGCTCGTCGTCGGCGCGGCCGTCCTCGCGGGTGCTCATGGAGGCCAACCTACCGAGCGACCGCCCAGGCACGCCGGACGGCCCAGGGCCCCAGGTCACGGGCCCGGCGGCCCACCCACGGCGCGCCCTCGGTCACCATCCAGGCGACGTCGCGCCGCCAGCTCGGCGGGCAGCCGCCCTCCGGGTCGAGCCCCGGCAGCGGTACGTCGAAGCCCGCGACCCGCAGCCGCTCGGCCCAGGCCCGGGCGAGCGCCCGGTGGCCCACCTCGGAGGGGTGGAAGCGGTCGATCGACCAGTTCGCCCGCTCCAGCACCTCCGGCATCAGCGCGAGGTCGAGACGCAGGCCGCCGTAGGTCGCGTGCACCTCGTCGTACACCTCGTTGACGACGGCGATCCGCTCGCTGATCGGACGCACCAGCACCCGCGGCAGGCCGAGGATCGTGGCGTGGTCGTGCCAGCGCACGGTCATCAGGGTCGCGCCGACCGCGTCGAGCTCGCCGGCGACGTGCAGCAGGTCCGAGCGCAGCCGTTCGGGGCACCACGTGGAGCGCAGGGTGTCGTTGACACCCACGAGCAGCGAGGCCAGGTCGGGGCGGTGCGCCACCGCCTCGGCGAGCTGCTGCTCCCGCACGACCGCGGCGGTGGCGCCGGAGATCGCGACATTGCAGAACGACACGTCGTACGACGCCTGGAGGGACTCGCTCAGCAGCCGGGCCCAGCCCCGCCACCGGCCGCCGGGGACCGGGTCCCCGAGGCCGACGGTGGTGCTGTCGCCGAGGGCGGCGAAGCGCAGGTATCCGTTGCCCACGGCGGCAAAGGTCGCGGTGCCGGGAAAGCAGACGGTCACCGGTCGGTGTCGTGTCCGACAACGACCGGTGACCGTTTCAGGTCGTTCCCTGCGGGCCCGGGATCCGCAGGGAGCGGGTCCGGGCTACTTCACCTCGGCGCGCAGGATCCGCGCGATGCCGAAGCCGAGCGGCAGGCCGATCCAGATCAGGCCCGAGACCAGGAGCTTGCCCCACTCCTCGCCGGTGTTCATCTCCCACTCGGTCAGCGGTCCGACCGCGACCTGGAAGTTCACCCACTCGAGGGCGTTGCCGAGGCCGTCGCTGATGGAGCCGGCCCACGCGATGAGGATCGGCAGCAGGTACCAGTAGAGGAAGAACAGCACGATCGCGGCGGGGGTGTTGAGCAGCAGGGCGGCGAACGCGAAGCCGATCGTCATCGTGATCGCCTGGAAGATCACGAAGCCGAGGAGCAGGGTGACGTCGAAGTCCCAGTCCGTGAGGTCGGGCTGCACGATCTGGGAGATCACCGTGGTCACCGCGGCGACCGACAGCATGACCGCCACGGTCGCGAGGACGAAGCCCAGGCTCACCACCAGCTTGGCCAGGATCACCCGGGCGCGGCGGGGCTCGAGGGTGAAGGAGACCATCGCGCCGCGCTGCGTCCACTCGCTGGTGACCAGCATGATCGCCAGCACGGGCAGCAGCAGGGACGTGATCGCGCCCGCGATGAAGGCGTTGTCCTCGAACCTGACCAGGTCGTCCTGGACCAGGCTGACGATGAGGACGATCGACTCGACGACCGCGATCAGCGAGCCGATCGCGAAGAGGTACCAGAAGCCGGCCCGGGTGTCGCGGGACTTGCGGAGCTCGACCCGGCACAGCCGCGCGAACGAGATCGGGACGGTGCCGCTGACGTCGAGGGTCCGCTGCGGGGCGGCCGGGGGCGGGGGCAGGGTGGCGGCGCTCATGCGGGGGCTCCTGTCGGGAGGGCGTCACGCTGGGTGGAGGAGGTGAGCTCGAGGAAGAGGTCCTCGAGGTTCTGGCCGCCGTCGCGCAGGTCGGTGAGCACGACCTGTGCCTGGAGGGCGGCGCGGCCGACCTGCTCGGTGCTGGCCGAGACCTTCAGGCCGGCACCGGCCGGCGTGACGGTGTGGCCGGCGGCCGTCAGGGCGGCACCGAGGGCGGCGTTGTCGAGCGAGGTCACCAGGGCGGTGGCCGTCGCGTTGCCGTGGCTGGCGAGCAGCGTGGCCCGGTCGCCCTGCGCGAGGATCCGGCCGTGGCCGATGAGGATCATCTCGTCGGCGATCATCTCCACCTCGTGCAGCAGGTGGCTGGAGAGCAGGACGGTGCCGCCGCGGTCGGCGTACCCCTTGAGCAGGCCGCGCATCCAGCGGATGCCGGCCGGGTCGAGGCCATTGGCCGGCTCGTCGAGGATGAGCACCGACGGGTCGCCGAGCAGCGCGTGCGCCAGGCCCAGGCGCTGCTTCATGCCGAGCGAGTAGTTGCGCAGCCGGCGCTTGGCCTCCGAGTCGGTGAGGCCCACCAGGGCCAGCATCTCGTCGACCCGCGACTTCGGCAGGCCCATCGTCTCCGCGCCGATGCTGAGGATCTCGCGGCCGGTCCGGCCGGCGTGCTGGGCGGAGGCGTCGAGCAGGACGCCGACGTGGCGGCCGGGGTTCGGGATGTCGTGGTAGCGCAGCCCGCCGATGGTGACCTGGCCGGACGTCGGCGGGGTCAGGCCGACCATCACCCGCATGGTGGTGGACTTCCCGGCGCCGTTGGGCCCGAGGAAGCCGGTGACGCGACCCGGCTGGGCGACGAAGCTGACGTCGTCGACGGCGGTGAAGCCGCCGTACGAGACCGTGAGTCGATCCACTGTGATCATGGCTCCACCTTGCCCGAGCAGGACCCCCGCACACATCGGACCGGCGTCTCGAACCGGCACCGACCTAAGTAGGGGGTGCTCCGTCCCGGGGATGCTGCCGCCCCCGCCGCCGGGAGCCCTAGTCTCGGGCCATGGACAGTGCGGCCGAGCTCACGCCGCCGCCCCTGCGGTGGTGGAGCCACCTGTGGCGCTACACGCTGGCACTGGCCATCGGTCTCGTCGTGTGGGCGCCGGTGATGGACGCCCAGCTCGACGAGCACCCGGCGATGTTCTGGGTCGACCTGGTCGTCGGCGTGGCCTGCTTCGTGCTCGTGGCGTGGCGGCGGCGGTGGCCGATGACGGTCGCGGTCGTCTCGCTGCTCGCAACGCCGCTCAGCTCCCTCTCCGCCGGTGCCTCGACCCTCGCCGTGGTCTCGCTCGCCACCCATCGCCGCTGGTGGCAGATCCTCGCCGCGGCGGCGCTGAACCTGCTGATGACCTGGTGCTACTACCAGGTCCAGCCGGTGCACGAGTCCGACCCGTGGTGGCTGCTGACCATCCTCACCGTCGCCGCCGTCGTGGCGACCATGGCGTGGGGCATGTACGTCGGCTCGCGCCGCGAGCTGCTGTGGACGCTGCGGCAGCGTGCCGAGACCGCCGAGGCCGAGCGCGACCTGCGCGCCAGCCAGGCCCGCTCCAACGAGCGCGCCCGGATCGCCCGCGAGATGCACGATGTGCTCGCGCACCGGATCTCCCAGATCTCCCTGCACGCCGGCGCCCTCACCTTCCGCGAGGACCTCAGCGCCGAGGAGATGCGCAGCAGTGTCGCGGTGATCCAGGCCAAGGCGCACGAAGCCCTCACCGACCTGCGCGAGGTGCTCGGGGTGCTCCGCGACGAGACCGGCGGCGGGCCGCTGACCGGACCCCAGCCGACGTACGACGACCTGGCGGCGCTGGTCGAGGACGCGCGGCTGGCCGGCGCCAGCATCGAGTACGACGCCCGGCTGGCCGGCGACGAGGCGCCTCCCGCCGCTGTCGGCCGCACCGTCTACCGGATCGTCCAGGAGGGCATCACCAACGCGACCAAGCACGCGCCGGCGGCACCGTTGCACGTGCTCGTGGCGGGCTCCCCCGCCGACGGGGTCGACGTCGTGCTGCGCAACGCGATCGGCTTCGGCCCGACCCGCACCCCGGGCGCGGGGCTCGGGCTGGTCGGGCTGACCGAGCGTGCGGAGCTGCGCGGTGGCACCCTGGTGCACGGCATCAAGACCTCCCCGGACGGAGTGCAGCCGCCGTCGTTCGTGCTGCGGGCCTGGCTGCCCTGGTCGGAGGAGACCGGACGGACGGAGGGGTGAGGTGACAGGGGTCCTGATCGTCGACGACGACCCGTTGGTGCGCTCGGCGCTGGCACTGATGCTGGGCGGGCAGCCCGACATCGCGGTGGTCGGCGAGGCGCCGGACGGGCGGGCCGGCGTACGGCTGGCCCGGGAGCTGCGGCCCGACGTGGTGCTGATGGACATCCGGATGCCGGTGCTCGACGGCCTCGCCGCGACCCGCATCCTGCACGGCGAGCCGGACCCGCCGCGGGTGATCGTGCTGACCACCTTCGACGCCGACGACTACGTCGTGGGCGCGCTGGCCGCCGGCGCCGACGGCTTCCTGCTCAAGGACACCCCGCCGGGCGAGATCGTGGCCGCGATCCGCAAGGTCGCCGACGGCGACCCGATGCTCTCCCCGTCGGTCACCCGCACCCTCATCGAGCGGGTGCGCACCGACTCCGGCGACGGCCGGGCCGCGGAGGCGCAGCGCCGGCTGGAGCGGCTCACCGAGCGCGAGCTGGAGGTCGCGGCCGCGGTGGGCCGGGGGCTGTCGAACGCCGAGATCGCCCGCGCGCTGCACCTGTCCGTGCCGACGGTGAAGGGACACGTCTCGCGACTGTTCGAGAAGTTGGAGACGACCAACCGGGTGCAGATCGCGCTGTGCATCCGCGACGCCGGGCACCCGGTGGACTAGGGCGCGTCTGCCCAGGGCTCAGAGCTCGTAGACCGCGCCCTGGGCGGCGAGCTCCAGCGGCCCGTCGTAGGCGTCCTTGGCCTCGGCGAGGATCTCCTGGGCGTCGTGCCACGGCGGCACGTGGGTGACGACGAGCCGCTTCGCCCGAGCCCGGGTGGCGACCTCGCCGGCCTCCTGCCCGGTCAGGTGCAGGCTGGGCGGGTTGTCGTCGCACGCACGGAAGGACGCCTCGCACAGGAACAGGTCGGCATCCGCGGCGATCTCCTGCAACGACTCCGTCGGCCCGGTGTCGCCGCTGTAGGCGAGCACCTTGCCGAACGCGCTCACCCGCAGCCCGTACGCCGGCACCGGGTGGTCGACCTCGAAGGACTCCACGGTGAACGGCCCCAGGGTGACCGGCTTGGCGTAGACGCGGAAGGAGAACTCCTCGCGCATGCCCGGCTTGCGCGGCAGGTCGTAGGCCTTGGCGAGCCGCTTCGCGGTGCCCTTGGGTCCCCACACGGGGATCCGCGGCTGGGTGCCGGAGGGGTGGTACTTGCGCAGCACGTAGTAGCTGGTCATGTCGACGCAGTGGTCGGCGTGCAGGTGGCTGATGAAGACCGCGTCGACCTTGAGCGGGTCGACGTAGCGCTGCAGCACGCCGAGCGCGCCGTTGCCCATGTCGAGCACCAGGCTCCAGGTGCGCAGCGCGTCCGTGGCCTGGACGAGGTAGCAGCTCGCGGGCGAGTCCGGCCCCGGGTAGGAGCCCGAGCAGCCGACCACGGTCACCTTCACCGTGCGCTCCGCGGCCTCGGCCGCCTGGGCCGCCGTCCTCATCAGGGTCGTCTCGGGCGCCACGTCGTCACTCATGCCAGTCCCCCTGCGAACTGTCCGGCCGCGACCAGCTCGGGGCCGAGGAAGCGGCGTCCGATCGTCTCGAACTCCGCCGGGGAGCCGGTCGTCGCGAAGCGGTACGACGGCGCGCCGCCCGCCCGCATCAGGCCACCGTCGGCGAGCATCCGGTAGACGTCCTTGGCGCACTCCTCCGCACTGCTCACCAGGGTCACCTCGTCACCCATGACGTAGGAGATGACGCCGGTCAGCAGCGGGTAGTGGGTGCAGCCCAGGATCAGGGTGTCGATGTCCAGCTCGGTCAGCGGGTCGAGGTACTCGTGGGCGACGGCGATCAGCTCCTCGCCGCCGGTCACCCCCGCCTCCACGAAGTCGACGAAGCGCGGGCAGGCGCGGGTGGTGAGGTCGATCTGGGGGGCCGCCGCGAAGGCGTCCTCGTAGGCCATCGACTCCGCCGTGGCGCGGGTGCAGATGACGCCGATGCGGTTGTTGCGCGAGGCGGCGACGGCGCGGCGGGTGGCGGGGTAGATCACCTCGACCACGGGTACGTCGTACCGCTCGCGGGCGTCGCGGAGCATCGCCGCCGACGCCGAGTTGCAGGCGATGACGAGCGCCTTGACGCCCTGGGCGACGAGGTGGTCGAGGCACTCGAGGGCGTACTCGCGGACCTCGCCGATCGGCTTGGGGCCGTAGGGCTGGCGGGCCGTGTCGCCGACGTAGGTGATCGACTCGTGCGGCAGCTGGTCGATCACGGAGCGGGCGACGGTCAGCCCGCCGAACCCGGAGTCGAAGATCCCGATCGGGGCGTCGACGTCCACGTCGACGTCGGGATGGTCCTGGTGCCGCACCGGGCCAGACTACGGCGTCGGCACCCCCGCAGTCGGCATTCCGGGACCGAGATCACGTCGGCGGGGCCTATGCTCGACGTGTGACTTCAGCGAGCCGGCTCGGGCGCGCCAGCGCCGTCGCCAGCACCCTCGTCCTCGCCCTGCTGCTCAGCCTGCTCGCCGCGTGCTCCTCGGCACGCACCGACGAGCGTCCCGTCGAGGAGCTGCAGCAGGTCGCCGCGCTCAACCGGCTGCGGGTCGTCGCGATCTCCCTCGACGGCCTCAACCCCCGCGCGATCACGAAGCTCGGCCGGGCCAAGGTGCCGCACCTCTACCGCATGCTCGCCGAGGGCGCCGGGACGTTGAACGCCCGCGCCCAGGTCGAGATGACCGTGACCCTGCCCAACCACACCAGCATGGTCACGGGGCGGCGCATCGACCGGACCAAGGGCGGGCACGGCGTCACCTGGAACACCGACATCGCCGGCTCCACCGTGCAGAAGGCCGCCGGGCACGACGTCTCCTCCGTCTTCGAGGTCGTCCACGCGGCCGGCGGGAAGACCTCGGTCTACTCCACCAAGACCAAGTTCTCGCTGTTCGAGCGCTCCTGGCCGGCGGGCGTCGACAAGACCGTCATCCGCAAGGAGGACGACACCACGCTGACGACGCTCTTCCGCCAGGACCTGCTCGGCACCACCCGCTCGTTCGCGTTCCTGCACCTCGGGCTCGCCGACCAGACCGGCCACGCGAAGGGGTGGATGAGCACGGCGTACCTGAACGCGGTGGTCAAGCTCGACAGGCTCGTCGGCCAGGTCCTCGCGACCATCCGCGGCACCACCCGCCTGCGGCGCTCGACCTTCGTGATCCTCACCGCCGACCACGGCGGCACGCCGGGCACCACCTCGCACGACGTCGCCTCGCGCTACGACAACTACCGGATCCCGTTCGTGGTGTGGGGCCTCGGCGTCGACCACGCCAACCTCTACGCGCTGCAGGACCCGCGCTTCATCAAGGACCCCGGTACGACGCGCCCGGGCTACACCGGCGTGCAGCCGGTCCGCAACGGCGACATGGCCAACCTCGCCACCGACGTCCTCGGCCTCGCTCCGGTGCCGGGCAGCCTGTGGAACAAGGCCCAGCGGCTCACCTGGCACCGGTGAGGCGCGCTCTCAGCGGCGCAGCTCCGACAGCGTCGGCCAGGGGTTGAAGCGGCACCCGCCGGTGCCCTTCGACTGCTGCATCATCACCGGCGCGAGCGCGCCGCGGCGGGGGCAGGAGGCGTGGCCCTTGCCGAGCCAGTGCCCGGTCTCGTGGTTGACCACCATGTGCCGGTAGTCCCGCAGGGAACGGCCCGCGCGGTTCCAGGCCGTCGAGGCGTGCTGCCAGCGCTGCACGTTGATGATCACGTTGCGGCCCACCCGGCACGACCACTGGGCGCTGCAGACCGAGGAGAAGCCCGGCACCCGGCCGGCCTCGGAGAGCCACAGCGTGAACGCGCCACCGGAGGAGACCCGGACGAACTGCACGCCGCGACCGCGCCAGCCGCGCGGGTCGTCGTAGGTCTCCTGGGCGAGGGCCTTGAAGGTCGCCACGCTCGCGCGGACGGTGCCCTTGGTGCGCACCGAGTAGCGCACGACGCGTCGTACGTCGACGCGGTGCTTGACCAGCCCGACGCTGACCGTGCGCGTGGTGAGCGCGTAGCCGGGCGCACGGACGTCGATGGTGACCGACAGCCGGTGGCCGACGTCGCCGACCCGGATCTCGTAGCCGCGGCCGTTGGCGTCGCGGATCGCCCGGCCGTCACGGCGCCACTGGTAGCGGATGCCGGTCGGCGCGGGCTTCCAGGTGCCGGGGTCCGCGACGACGATCCGGCCGAACCGGGCGGTGCCGGAGACCGACGGTGCCGTGACGACGACGTGCGGCGGCAGGTCGTCCGCGGCGGCGACCGGAGGCGTCGGGCCGGCCGCGACGAGGCAGCACAGCGCGAGGGCGAGTCCGAGGAGTCGGGTCATGTCGTCCGACCCTACGCGGCTCAGGCCCAGAGCTGGCCCTCCAGGCGGTCCTCCGCCTGGTCGATGGTGCCCTCGTAGGCGCCGGTCGAGAGGTACTTCCAGCCGCCGTCGCAGACCACGAACGCGATGTCCGCGGCCTCCCCCGCCTTGGCGGCCTTGGCCGCCTGGCCCAGCGCGGCGTGCAGGATCGCGCCGGTGGAGATGCCGGCGAAGATGCCCTCCAGCTCCAGCAGCTCCCGGACGCGTCGTACGGCGTCGCGGGGGCCCACCGAGAAGCGGCTGTCGATCAGCTCGGCGTCGTACAGCTCGGGGACGAAGCCCTCGTCGAGGTTGCGCAGGCCGTAGACGAGCTCGCCGTAGCGGGGCTCGGCGGCGACGATGCGCACCTCCGGCTTCGCGCGGCGGAAGAAGCGGGAGACGCCCATCAGCGTCCCGGTGGTGCCCAGGCCCGCCACGAAGTGGGTGATGGAGGGCAGGTCGACCAGCAGCTCGGGGCCGGTGCCCTCCTCGTGCGCGAGGGCGTTGGCGGCGTTGCCGTACTGGTAGAGCATCACCCAGTCGGGGTGCTCGGCCGCGATCTGCTTCGCGACCCGGACGGCCTCGTTGGAGCCGCCGGCGGCCGGCGAGGACACGATCTCCGCGCCCCACATGCGCAGCAGCTGGCGGCGCTCCTCGGAGGTGTTCTCCGGCATCACGAAGACGGTGCGGTAGCCCTTGAGCTTGGCCGCCATCGCGATCGAGATGCCGGTGTTGCCCGACGTCGGCTCCAGGATCGTGCAGCCCGGGCGGAGGGTGCCGTCCTTCTCCGCCTCCTCGATCATCTTCAGGGCCGGGCGGTCCTTGATCGAGCCGGTCGGGTTGCGGTCCTCCAGCTTCGCCCAGATCCGCACCTCCGGTCCCCCGGGTGCGTTGAACGGAGCCGACAGCCGCGGCAGCCCGACGAGCGGGGTGTTGCCGACCGAGGTCAGCAGACTGTCGTAGCGCACCATGGAGGGCTGCTCAGCGGGCGCCGCCGGCGACGGCCGGCAGGATGACGACCTGGTCGCCGTCGGAGAGGGCCGCCTCCAGGCTGCCGATGAAGCGGACGTCCTCGTCGTTGATGTAGACGTTGACGAAGCGGCGCAGCTCGACGCCGTTGCCCTTGTCCTCGACGAGACGGTCCTTGATGCCGGGGTGGTTGGCCTCGAGGGAGTCGATGAGCGCGCTCAGGCTCGCGCCCTCGGCGTCGACGGCCTTCTCGCCACCGGTGTAGGTGCGCAGGATGGTCGGGATCCGGACCTCGATGGCCATGTCAGCTGCTCTCCTCTGCGGGGGTGATCGTGACCTCTTCCTCGGTCACGACACCGTCGATGATTCTGTAGGACCTGAACTCCACGGGACCCGGGTTATTCCCGTGCTCCCGCGTGCTGACGAGCACGTAGTGCGCGCCCGGTTCGCTCGCCAGGTTGATGTCGGTGACGCTCGGGTAGGCCTCCGTCGCCGAGTGCGAGTGGTAGATCACCACGGGCTCCTCGTCGTTGTCGTCCAGCTCCCGGTAGAGCTGGAGGAGGTCCGTCGAGTCGTACTCGTAGAACGTCGGGCTGCCCGCCGCGTTCACCATCTCGATGTGCCGCGCGGGGCGGTCGCTGCCGACCGGTCCCGCCACCATGCCGCACGCCTCCACGGGGTGGTCCCGCTTGGCGTGCTCCACGAGGGCGTCGTACGTCGCCTGGTCGATCCTCAGCACGCGCTCCAGACTATTGCGTCGGGCGGCTCCCACCGGAATCGGCCCGGAGCGCGGGACGTGACACCCACGGCAGGTTCGGGAGTCCTCGAACCTGCCGCAGGTGTCGCTCGCCGTTGTCCACAGGCCGGCGTGTGGAGCGTTTGAAGCGGCCCCGGAGCCGGGCATCCCGCAGACATGACCGGCGAGTGGCGGCCCCGACTGGAGCGACCCGCGCCCGCGACCTGGCCGCGCGCCGTCGACCCTGCAGGCCTCGCCGGCCCGACCCGCGGCGCCGCCGCCGGCCCGCACTGGCGACGGACCAGCCAGGGACGCTACGTGCCCCGCGCGGTCGACAGCTCCCGCCCCGAGCAGCGGATCGTCGAGGCCTACGCCCGCACGGACGGGACCGGAGCCGTCACCGGATGGGCCGCGCTCCGGCTCCACGGCGCGGCGTACTTCGACGGGGTCGGGCTTCCGGTCCTGCTGCTCGAGGGCGGACGACGGCTACGTCCGACCGCCCAGGTGACGGTGCTCCGAGCGCTGCTCGACGAGGGCCAGGTGGTGATCAGGAACGGTGTCCGGTGCACCCGTCCGGAGCGGGCCCTGCGCGACCATCTCGCCGTGACGGCCGGCCTGAGGGAGGCGGTGGTCTCCATCGACATGGCGTTCGCGGCGGAGGTCACCTCGCCGCGTCGACTCCGCGCAACGCTGGCCCGGCGGTGGGCGGGCGCCCTGGACCTGGCGGACGAGCGCAGCGTCTCACCCCAGGATACCAGGTTCCGGTTGGTGTGGCAGCTCGACGCCGGCTGGGCCCGGCCTCTGGTGAACCGTGACGTGCTCGACCTCGATGGCCGCCTCCTCGGTCGCCCCGACCTGCTGGACGCCGACCGTGGGATCGTCGGCGAGTACGCCGGGGCGATGCACCGTGACGCGAGTCGCCACCGTCGCGACGTGCGGCGCGAGGACCTCTTCCGACGCGCCGGGTTGGAGTACGTCGAGGTCGTCGCCGACGACCTTCGCGACCCGTCCCTCGTCGTCGAGCGGATGGAGGCCGCGGCCGCGCGGGCCGGACGGCAGCCGCGACGGTGGAGGCGGGGTCCCGCGCCGGCGCCCCTGGACGACCGGCTCGACCACCGCGACGCGATGGTCCGGCTCGCCGAGGGCGGGTGACACCTATCGCAGCTCGTCGCGCGCCAGGGCCTGCCGCAGGTGTCAGGCGGCGGGACTGACCGACTTCGCCCGGATCCGCTCGGGCGTCGGCCACCGCACGTCACGGACCCAGCCGAGCTTCTCCAGCACCCAGATCACCCGGGCGGAGGTGTCGAGCTGGAAGCGCTTGACGCCGTGGCGGGCCGAGGTCGGGTCGGCGTGGTGCAGGTTGTGCCACGACTCGCCGCCGGACGGGATCGCCAGCCACCACACGTTGCCGGAGAAGTCGCGGGAGGTGAACGGCCGGTCGCCGAGGGTGTGGCAGATGGAGTTGATGGACCAGGTGACGTGGTGGATGAGGCCGATCCGGACCACGGTGCCCCAGAAGAACGCGGTGAGCGCGCCCTGCCAGGACCAGGTCAGCAGGAGGCCGAGCAGCGGCGGCAGGAAGATCGAGGTCAGCACCCACAGCCAGAACAGTCGCGAGATGCGGAGCAGGTCGCGGTCCTTGGCGAGGTCGGGGGCGTACTTGTCGATCGGCGTCTGCTCGGGGTCGAACAGCCAGCCGACGTGCGCCCACACGAAGCCCTTGGTCAGTCCGCGCAGGCTGTTGCCGTAGCGCCACGGCGAGTGCGGGTCGCCGTCCTTGTCGGAGAACTTGTGGTGCTTGCGGTGGTCGGCGACCCAGCGGATCACCGGGCCCTCGATGGCCATCGAGCCGAGGATCGCGAGGGTGATCTTGACCGCGCGGTTGGGCTTGAAGGACTTGTGGGTGAAGAGCCGGTGGTAGCCGACGGTGATGCCGTGCAGGGTCAGGCCGTACATCACGAAGGTGATGACGATGTCGCTCCAGCCCAGCCAGCCGCCCCAGGCGACGGGGATCGCGGCCAGGAAGGCGATGAAGGGAACGGCGATGAAGAGCGCCAGGGCGAGGCGCTCGATCCAGGACTGCTCGTCGCCGCCCATGGTCGCGCGCGGGGTCGTGGGCTCGGGGCGGTCGTCGATCGCGGTCATGCGGTGCTCCCAGGCGGCGGCGTTCGTCGGACGGGCTGAGGCAAGCCTAAGCCCGCACGGTGATCAGCTGACCACCCGGTACCGCCGTTCGGGACGCCCAGTCCCCCCGTACTGCAACCGGACCTCGGCGGCGCCGGTGTCGACGAAGTGCTCGAGGTAGCGCCGCGCCGTCACCCGCGAGAGCCCGACCCGCTCGGCGGCCTCGGAGGCGGAGATCTCGCCGGCGCGCCGGGCCGCGTCCAGCACCAGGTCGGCGGTCTCGGGGCTGAGCCCCTTCGGCAACGAGCTGGGTACGTCGACCGGCCGCCCGGTCCCGAACAGCTGGTCGATCGTGGCCTGGTCGACCTGGTCGACCGGCGCCGTGCCGGACCCGGGGGCGAGGCTGGCCAGGGTGGCGGCCACCCGGCGCAGCCGGTCGGCGAGGTCGTCGTACTCGAAGGGCTTGACGAGGTACTGCAGCGCACCGCCGTGCAGGGCGCTGCGGACGGCGGCGGCGCCGCGCTCGGCGGTGACCATGACGACGGCGACGTCCTGGCCGGTGCCGCGCAGGCGCTCCAGCACCTCCAGGCCGGTGAAGTCGGGCAGGTGCACGTCGAGGAGGAGCAGGTCGGGGCGCAGGGACGCCGCGAGGTCGAGCGCCTCGGCGCCGCTGTGGGCGGTGCCGACGACCTCGAAGCCGTCGGTGCGCTCGACGAAGCGGGCATGGATCCGGGCCACCATGAAGTCGTCGTCGACGACGAGCACCCGCACGGTCACGGTCCCCCATCCTTCCCGAGTCCGGCGTCGATGGGGAGCACCACCCGGAACTCCGCTCCCCCGCCGCCGCCCGCCTCGGCGTCGTCGACGACGACCTCGCCGCCGCGCTGCGTGCAGATCAGCCGCACCAGCGGCAGCCCGATCCCGCGCCCGCCGAGGACGTCGGCCTTGGTGGAGAAGCCGCGGACGAACACCGCCTCCCGCAGCTCGGGCGCGATGCCGGGCCCGTTGTCGCGGACCCGGAGGTGCACGCTGCGCTCCTCGGCGTGCAGCCACAGCTCGACGGTCGCGCCCGGACGGCCGGCGCACGCGTCGACGGCGTTGTCGACGAGGTTGCCGAGGACGGTGGTGAGGTCCGCACCCAGGTCGTCCGGCAGCGCGGGGAGGCGGGAGCCGGGGTCGACCTCCAGGGTGACCCCGCGCTCCTCGGCGACGGCGTGCTTGGCGATGACGAGCGCGGCGACCGCAGGGTCGGCGACCCGCTTGGAGACGAACTCCTCCACCTCGGCGCGGCGCCGGGTGAGGGTGCCGACGAGGGCGGCGACCTCGTCGTACTCCCCCAGCTGGACCAGGCCCGAGATCGTGTGCAGCCGGTTGTCGAACTCGTGGGTCTGCGCACGCAGGGTGTCGGTGATGGAGAGGTTCGAGCTGAGCTGGCTCTGCAGGGAGACCAGCTCGGTGCGGTCGCGCAGCGTGGTCACCGTGCCGATGCCCCGCCCGCCCGCCGAGGCGCGACCGCGGTTGAAGACGACGACCCGGTCCCCGACGAGGGCGATCGCGTCCCGGGCGTCGGTCGCTTCGTCGGTCAGCAGCGCGACGACGTGCGGGTCCAGGCCGAGCGCGTCCAGCGGCCGGCCGACCGGGTCGGGCCCGCCGTCGAGGCCGAGGGTGGTGCGGGCGGCGTCGTTCATCGCGGTGACCCGGCCGTCGGTGCCGACCCCGACGACCCCCTCGCGGATCGCGTGCAGGAGCGCCTCACGGTGATCGGCGAGGCTGGCGAGCTCGGTCGTGCCGAGCCCCCGCGTCGAGCGTCGTACGACGCGGGCCACGACCCACGTGCCGGCGAGGCCGAGCAGCGCACCGAGCCCCAGGAAGAGGGCCAGGTCGGGGGCCGCGGACGTGACCTGGTCGGCCAGGGAGGGGTAGAGCACCTCGGCCGCGACGATCCCCAGCAGCCGCCCGTCGTCGGCGATGATCGGTGCGTGGGCGGCGACCGCGCGCTCGCCGTCGAGGTCGACGTCGCCGGTCCAGCCACGGCCCCGCAGCGCGTCGCTGTCACCGAGGTCGACGGGGCCGCCGACGAGGCTCGGCTCGGTCGCGGCGAGCGCCTCCCCCTCGAGCGAGACGATGACCACCTCGGAGGCGTCGGAGAGGTTGACCCCTTGCGCGGCGTACGGCGCGAGCGTGCGGGCCGTGCCGGAGGGGTCCGTGGTGCCCTGGCGCACGGCCGCGAGCTGGCCGCGGACCTGCGGCAGCGCGGCGACGTACTCCGCGACGGAGCGCATCTGGGCGCCGCTCTCGTCCGCGAAGTCCGCATTGGACTGGCGGATGCTCAGCACGCCGACGGCGACGAGGAGGGTCGCGATGACGGCGAGCTGCAGGAGCAGCACCTTGGCCGCGAGCGTCAGCTCACCGCGGCGGAACGGCGACCACAACGACCACAACCTCCTTTGCGTCCGCAAGCGTGACGGGCGCCACAGCCTGGCGCAATGCTGACACGGTTCGCACGTGACGACGGTCACGACCTGATCCGGAGGTCCCTCCATGCAACGCCTACTGGCGCTTCTCACCGTGCTGGCACTGACCGTGCTCGCCTCCGGCTGCGGGGTCACCCGCGGCTCGGACGACCCCGACAAGCGGCGGCTGCGGATGTTCATCCCGAACAGCCCCGGCGGCGGCTACGACCTGACCGGCCGGGCCGCGGCCCGTGCGATGCAGGAGAACCACCTGACCGGGCGCTTCGAGATCCGCAACGTGCTCGGCGCGAGCGGCACCGTCGCGATGCAGCGGCTGCTCAACGAGAAGGGCAACGACGACCTGATGATGGTCATGGGCCTCGGTGTCGTCGGCGCGGTCTACACGAACAAGTCGCACGCGACGCCGCTGAAGATGACGCCGATCGCCCGCCTCGTGGAGGAGCAGGAGGGCATCCTGGTGCCCGCCGACTCGCCCTTCAAGACCGTCGACGACCTGGCCGCGGCCTGGAAGAAGGACCCCGGCGCCGTCGTCGTCGGCGGCGGCTCCAGCCCCGGCGGCCCGGACCACCTCTTCCCGATGCAGCTCGCCGCCACGATCGGCATCGAGCCCAAGGACGTCAACTACATCTCCTACGACGGCGGCGGGCCCCTCACGACCGCGCTGCTCGGCTCGAAGATCGACGTCGGCATGTCCGGCCTGGGCGAGTTCGAGGCGCAGATCGCCGAGGGCAAGCTGCGCGTCCTCGCCGTCTCCGGCGACGAGCGGCTGGACGGCATCGAGGCGCCCACCCTCACCGAGGCGGGCGTCGACCTGGTCTTCACCAACTGGCGCGGCGTGCTCGCCCCGCCCGACATCAGCGACGAGCAGCGCGACTACCTCACCGACGTGCTCACCGAGATGCACGCCACGAAGGAGTGGCAGGAAGCGCTCGCCGACAACGGCTGGACCGACAACTTCGCGACCGGCCAGGAGTTCGAGGACTTCCTCGTCGAGCAGGACGCCCGCGTGGCCGACACCCTGAAGGAGCTGGGATTCGCATGAGCACCACCACCCCCACCACCGAGGCCAGGGTGGTCGACACGGCGCAGTACGGCCTGGCCGCCTTCCTCGTCCTCGTCGGCGGGTACGTCACCTACGACGCCACCACGATCGACAACGGCTTCAACGACCAGCACGTCCAGCCCTGGGCGCTGCCGTTCGTCGTCGGCGGCGCCCTGCTGCTGCTCGGCGTGCTGCTGGCGATCGCGACCGCCCGCGGCGACCGGCCCGAGGCCGAGGAGGGCGAGGACGTCGACCTCAGCCAGGGCACCGACCTGCGCACGATCGGCCTGCTCGCCGGAGTGCTCGTGCTCAACATGCTGCTGATCGACTGGCTCGGCTGGGCGATCACGGGCGCGCTGCTGTTCGCCGGCGCGACGTACGTCCTCGGCAGCCGGACCTGGGTCCGCAACCTCGCGATCGGCGCCGCCCTGTCGGTCGGCACCTGGTACGGCTTCTACGTCGGGCTGGGCCTGCCCATCCCCGCCGGCATCCTGGACGGAGTGCTCTGATGGACCTGCTGCTCGACGGCTTCCAGACCGCCCTCACCCCCGAGAACCTGCTGTTCGCGCTGATCGGTGTGCTGCTCGGCACCGCCGTCGGCGTGCTGCCCGGCATCGGGCCGGCCATGGCGCTGGCCCTGCTCCTGCCCGTGACCTACAGCGTCGGCGTGGACAGCGCGATCATCATGTTCGCCGGCATCTACTACGGCGGCATGTACGGCGGGTCGACGACCTCGATCCTGCTGAACACACCCGGCGAGTCCTCCTCGGTCATCACCGCCATCGAGGGCAACAAGATGGCCAAGTCCGGACGGGCCGCCCAGGCCCTCGCCACCGCGGCCATCGGCTCCTTCGTCGCCGGCACGATCGGCACGGTGCTGCTGTGGGTGCTCGTGCCCCGGGTCGCCGACATCGTGGTCAAGCTGGGCGCGCCGTCGTACTTCGCGGTGATGGTGCTGGCGTTCTTCGCCGTCACGATGGTGCTCGGCTCCTCGCGGCTGCGCGGCTTCATCTCGCTGTTCCTCGGCCTGGCGATCGCGCTCGTCGGCACCGCCACCGGTCAGGCGCGGCTCACCTTCGGCAACGCCCAGCTCGCCGACGGCATCGACGTCGTGGTCGTGGCGGTCGGGATCTTCGCCATCGGCGAGGCGCTGTGGGTCGCCGCCCACCTGCGTCGCAAGCCTCTCGAGATCATCCCCGTGGGCCAGCCCTGGATGAGCCGCAGCGACTGGGGGCGCTCGTGGAAGCCGTGGCTGCGCGGCACGGCGCTGGGCTTCCCGTTCGGCGCCGTGCCCGCCGGGGGCGCGGAGGTCCCGACCTTCCTGTCGTACGCCGCGGAGCAGAAGCTCTCCAAGCACCCCGAGGAGTTCGGCAAGGGCGCCATCGAGGGCGTCGCCGGGCCGGAGGCCGCCAACAACGCCTCGGCCGCCGGCACGCTGCTGCCGCTGCTCACCCTCGGCCTGCCCACCACGGCGACCGCGACGATCATGCTGGTGGCCCTGCAGTCCTACGGCATCCAGCCCGGACCGCAGCTGCTCGACAACGAGCCGGGCCTGGTCTGGGGCCTGCTCGCCAGCCTGGTCATCGCGAACGCGCTGCTGCTGGTCATCAACCTGCCGATGGCGCCGCTGTGGGCCAAGCTGCTGCAGATCCCCCGGCCGCAGCTGTACGCCGGCATCCTCTTCTTCGCCACGCTCGGCGCCTACACCGCCAACTTCTCGCCGTTCGACCTCGGCCTGCTGGTCGTGCTCGGCCTGCTGGGCCTGGCCATGCGCCGCTTCGGGCTGCCGGTGCTGCCGCTCATCGTCGGCGTCATCCTCGGCCCGGCGATGGAGCTCCAGCTGACGCAGGCGCTGCAGATCTCCCAGGGCGACCTGAGCACCCTGTGGAGCGAGCCGGTCGCCGTCGCCGTGTACGTCGTGATCGGGCTGATGCTCCTCGCGATGGCCGTCGGCGCGGTCCGCGGCAAGCAGTCCCCCGCCCCGGCACCGGTCGCGGCGGACGACGACGAGAACGAGGAGCTGGTGAACCGATGAGCATCGTGGTCGCCTACAGCGCCGACCGCTTCGGCGAGGCCGCGCTCGAGCACGCCGCCGCGCAGGCGCGCAAGGAGGGTGCCCGGCTGGTGGTGGTCAACGCCACCCAGGGCGGCAGCCTGGTCGACAGCAGGTTCGCCCACGACGCGGACATCGCGGCCGTGCGGGACCGGCTGGTCGCGGACGGGCTCGAGGTCGACGTACGCCACGAGGTGGTCGACGACGTCGCCGACGCCGTCGTCGCGGTGGCCGACCAGGAGCAGGCGTCGCTGGTCGTGGTGGGGATCCGGCACCGGACCCCGGTGGGCAAGCTGCTGCTGGGCAGCGTCGCTCAGCGGATCATCCTGGAGGCACACTGCCCGGTGCTGGCGGTCAAGCCAGCGCCCTGACCAGGGTCTCCTGGACGAAGCCCAGCCACTCGTAGATGTGGTGCGCCTGGGCTCGCGGGTCCTCGTCGGGCAGCGCCCACCAGCGCTCCTCGTCGCCCTCCTCGACCTCCAGGCGCGTGCCCAGCGCGAGCCGGAGGTCGTTGAGCGCCCGCAGCCAGACCAGCGCGTCCGCCTGGTCGAGCTCGACGTCGATGCTGAGGTCCTCGTCGGTCGGCTCGACCGGGAGACCGGCCTCCTCGAGGGTGTCGATCACGGCGGCCGCGGAGCGGGACTTGCCGTCGCGCAGGCCGCCCTCGGTGAAGCGGCGGAACTCCGCGGCGGCCTCGTCGTCGCCGCGGTAGGCCGTCGGGAAGAGCCGGCGCAGGACCGGGTCCTCGGGCTCGGTGGTGGGCCCGGAGAAGTCGAGCATGGCCTCCAGCGGGTCGCGCTCGGTGGCCAGCACCGCGGACTCGTTGTGGAGCAGCTCGACGAGCTGGGCGGCCAGCGAGCGCAGCAGGTCGGCCTCGAAGACGGAGAAGGTCGCGATGGCACGCTTGCTGCGGCGGTGCCGGACGAAGCCGGACGTGGCGGAGACCATCGCTCACTCGGCCTTCGTCAGGGTGGCCCAGAGCCCGTACTCGTGCATCGCCTGCACGTCGCGCTCCATCTCCTCGCGGGTCCCGGTGCTGACGACCGAGCGGCCGTCCTCGTGGACCTCCATCATCAGCTTCTCGGCCTTCTTCTTGCCGTAGCCGAAGTGCTTCTGGAACACGAAGGTGACATAGGACATCAGGTTCACCGGGTCGTTCCACACCACCGTCACCCAGGGGGTGTCGGCGAGGATGATCTCGTCCGGGGTGAGGTCCTGCTGGACTCCCGGATCAACCTTCTCGGGACTCGCGGTCGTCACGGCTCCATGGTGGCACAGCGGCCGCGCGCACTCACGAGCACCACTTCTCGGCGAGCGTGGTGACGACGTTGAGGTTGCGGTTGGTGGCGACGACGCCGAGCGACTTCTCCACCCTGTAGGGGTCGACGCCACCGGCCTGGTAGCCCGGCCCCAGCAGCACGTGGGCCGCCCGGTCCCGTACGACGACCTCGTTCACCTCGTCGCTGCGCGCCTCCACCGCGGCGGCCGCGGCCGGGTCCGGGTCGGTCTTGAGCAGGTAGACGTAGTGCCGCTCCAGGTGCGGGCGCGCGGCGCTCAGCTCCCGGGCGTGCGCGGCGATCGCGGCCAGCTCGGCCGGGGTGTAGACGATCGTCGGGACCGCGAAGCCGGTCCGCTCCTCGTAGGCCGCCTCCAGGACCGCCTCCACCTTCGCCCGCGACCGCAGGGAGGTCGTCAGCCGGACGTTGCCGGTGTTGATGTGGGTGAGCACGTCGGTGCCGCCGGCCGCCTCGGTCGCGGCCACGATGTCGGCCTTGGGGAACTTGCGGGTCGGGCCCAGGTTGATGGCGCGCAGGAAGGCGACGTAGCTCGGCATGGGGTCATTGTGGCGTGCACCACGGACACGTGACATGCATAGGTTTCCAATGTAAGTTGGGGACACGTGAGCACCCCCGACGTCGAGCACCTCAGCGGCGACCTCACCGTCCAGGCCGCACGCCTGGTCCGGCTGGTCCGCCGCGAGCACGCACCGTCCGCCGGCACCCGCGTCCTGTCGATCCTCGACGAGCTCGGCCCGCTCGGGGTCTCCGCACTGGCCCAGGCCGACCGCTGCTCGCAGCCGACGATGACCGGGCAGGTCAACCAGCTGGTCACCCAGGGCTGGGTCACCAAGCAGGCCAACCCCGCCGACGCCCGCGGCAGCCTGGTCGCCCTCACCGACGCCGGACGCGACGAGCTGCGCCGGATCCGCCGGCTCAGCGCCGCCCTCGTGTCCGAGCGCCTCGCTCGTCGTACCGACCTCACCGCCGACGACCTCGCGACCGCCGTGGCCGTGCTCCAGGCCGTCCTCGAACCCACCACGGAAGGAACTGCGTGACCGCCACCCTGTCCACCGAGACCCCCACCGAGACCGGCTCGTTCCTGCGCCAGCCGCGAGCGGTGTGGGCCGTCGCCTTCGCCTGCGTCATCGCCTTCATGGGCATCGGCCTCGTCGACCCGATCCTCAAGGAGATCGCGGCCAAGCTCGAGGCCACGCCCAGCCAGGTCTCCCTGCTGTTCACCAGCTACATGGCCGTGATGGGCGTCGCCATGCTCGTCACCGGCGTCGTGTCGAGCCGGATCGGCGCCAAGAGGACGCTCCTGCTCGGGCTGTTCCTCATCATCGTCTTCGCCGGTCTCGCCGGCCTGTCCGGCTCGGTCGGGGCCGTCATCGGCTTCCGCGCCGGCTGGGGCCTGGGCAACGCGCTGTTCATCGCCACCGCGCTCTCGACGATCGTCAGCGCCTCCAAGGGCTCGCTCGCGCAGGCGATCATCCTGTTCGAGGCCGCCCTCGGCCTGGGCATCGCCTCCGGCCCGCTCGTCGGCGGGCTGCTCGGCGAGCAGTCCTGGCGCGGGCCGTTCTTCGGCGTCTCGGTGCTGATGACGATCGCGCTCGTCGCCACCGCGATCTTCCTGCCCGCGACCCCGCCCGCCGCTCGTCGTACGACGCTCGCGGACCCGTTCCGCGCCCTGCGCCACCCGGCGCTGGCCGTCATCGCCGCGGTCGCCGTCTGCTACAACCTCGGGTTCTTCTCGCTCCTCGCCGCCGGCCCGTTCGCGCTGCCGGAGGCGAGCATCATGCAGATCGGCTGGATCTTCTTCGGCTGGGGCGTGCTGCTGGCCTTCACCTCGGTCGTCGCCGCACCCTTCGTGCAGCGCCACCTCGGCACGGTGCCGGCCCTGACCGGTGCGCTCGCGCTCTTCGCCCTCGACCTGCTGCTGATGGCCCTCGGCGCCTCCACCTCGGCGGTCGTGGTCGTCGGCATCATCGTGGCCGGCGCCTTCCTCGGCGTGATCAACACCCTGGTCACCGAGGCCGTCATGGGCGCGGCCCCGGTCGAGCGGCCGGTCGCGTCGGCGGCGTACTCCTTCGTCCGCTTCACCGGCGGCGCCGTCGGTCCGTACGTCGCCCTCAAGCTCGCCGAGCACCAGGGCTCCGCGGCGCCCTTCTGGTTCGGGGGGATCGCCGTGGCCGTCGGGGTCGTCGTGATGCTCGCCGGGTCGCGGACCGTGGACACCGCCCTGCACGGCGCGCCGGCTCCGCACTCCCCCGCGGAGGCGGAGGCCGAGGCGCTCGGCGACCTCAGCTGAGGATGAGGCAGCTGCTGGAGGCGTAGGCCACCAGCCGGTCGCGGCCGTCGTACAGCTTCGCCTCGGCGAGCGCGGTGCGACGGCCGCGCTGCATCACCGTGCCGACCGCCCGCAGGCGCCCGGAGTCCACGGTGACCGCCTTGAGGAACTTCACCGTCAGGTCGAGCGAGGTGTATCCCTCCCCCACGGCGAGCGTCGAGTGCACCGCGCAGCCGCACGCCGAGTCGAGCAGGGTCGCGAAGACGCCGCCGTGCATGCTGCCGATCGGGTTGTAGTGGCGCAGCTGGGGGTCCAGCTCGAAGATCGCCGTGCCCCGCTCGGGCACGTCGAAGCCCACGAAGCCGAGCGTCTCGGCGATGGGCGCGGCGGGCAGCCTGCCGTCGCGCATGGCCTGCAGCTGCTCGAAGCCGTCCATCGTGGTCGGGTCGACCTGGGTCTGGATCGCGGACTCAGTCATGGCGCCATCGTGGCCGTCCCGCGCTGGGTCTGTCAATGAGACCTAGGTCGCCTATAGTGGCTCCATGTCGACGCCGCCGGCCCTCGCCTGGTCGGTCGAGAACTGCACCCTCGGCCGCACCATGGCCATCCTCGGCGAGCGCTGGACCGTCGTCGTGCTGCGCGAGGTCTTCCTCGGCGTACGACGCTTCGACGACATCCGCCGCCACGCCGGCATCCCTCGCCAGGTCCTCTCCGCCCGCCTCGCCACCCTGGTCGACCACGGCATCCTCGCCCGCGTCCCCTACCAGGACGCGGGCGCCCGGACCCGGCACGAGTACCGGCTCACCGAGAAGGGGCTCGAGCTGCAGCCCGTCCTGCTCGCCATCGGCCAGTGGGGCGACCGCCACCTCGCCGACCCCGGTGGGCCACCCACGACCTTCGTGCACCGCGACGGGTGCGAGGAGCCGGTGCACGTCGAGGTGCACTGCGCCGCCGGCCACCGGGTCACCGACCCGCGGCAGGTGGCCACCCGCCCCGGCCCGGGCGTGCGCCCGTTCGAGGGCTGACCCACCCACGAACCGTGGGTGATGGCACCACGAACTCCGGGCGATGGCACCACGAGCCACGGTTCGTGGTGCCACGGTTCGTGGTGCCACGGCTCGTCGCGGGTCAGGAGGACTTGCGGACCGACCACTCGCGGATCCGGTCGATCCGCTTGCGCAGTTGCTCGGCGTTCGCGACCGCCGCGGCCGGGCCGCCGCACTCCTTGCGCAGCGCGGCGTGGGTGATCCCGTGCGCCTGGCCCGTGCGGTGGTTCCACGACGCGACCAGCCCGTTGAGCTCGCGCCGCAGCAGCGCGAGGTGCTCGTGGGTGGTGACGTCGGCGAGGGTGTCGGCGGGGCGTTCGTCGACCTCCGCGCGCGGCTTGGTACGACGACGGTCCTCCTGCCGCTGACGCAGCAGCGAGCGCATCTGGTCCGGCTCGAGCAGGCCGGGGATGCCGAGGAAGTCCATCTCCTCCTCCGAGCCGACGTGCACCTCACCCTCGTGGCCGAACTGCGCACCGTCGTACAGCGCGTGGTCGAAGCGGGCCTCGGAGCCGAGCGCCTCGAAGGGCAGGGCGTCGAGCTCGTCGGAGGCGGCCTCACCGGCGTTCGCCTGGTTCATCAGGTCGTCCTCGGCGGCGAAGATGTCGCCGTCGTCGGTGACCTTGCGACCCAGGACGTGGTCGCGCTGCACCTCCAGCTCGGCGGCGTACGTCAGCAGGCCGGGCACGGACGGGAGGAAGACCGAGGCGATCTCGCCACGAGTCCGGGCGCGGACGAAGCGGCCGACGGCCTGGGCGAAGAACAGCGGCGTCGAGGTGGTGGTGGCCCAGACCCCGACGGCCAGGCGCGGGACGTCGACGCCCTCGGACACCATCCGCACCGCGACCATCCACCGACTCTCGTCGGCGCTGAAGGCGGAGATCTTCTTCGAGGCGGCCTTCTCGTCGGACAGCACCACGGTCGCGGACTCGCCGGTGATCTGCTTGAGCAGCTTGGCGTAGGCCCGGGCGGAGTCCTGGTCGGTGGCGATGACCAGCCCGCCGGCGTCGGGGACGTGGCGGCGCACCTCGGAGAGCCGCTTGTCGGCAGCGGCGAGCACGGAGGGGATCCACGAGCCGCTCGGGTCGAGCGCGGTCCGCAGCGCCTGCGAGGTCGTGTCCTTGGTGAGCGGCTCGCCGAGGGAGGCGGCCACCTCGTCGCCCGCGCGGGTCCGCCAGCTCATCTGGCCCGAGTAGGCGAGGAAGAGCACCGGGCGGACCACGTGGTCGGCCAGCGCCTCGGCGTAGCCGTAGGTGTAGTCGGCGACCGAGGTCGGTACGCCGTCCTCGCCGGGGGCGTAGGTGACGAACGGGATCGGGTTGACGTCCGACCGGAACGGCGTACCGGTGAGCGCCAGGCGGCGGGCGGCCGGCTCGAACGCCTCGCGCACCCCCTCGCCCCAGCTCAGCGAGTCGCCGGCGTGGTGCACCTCGTCGAGGATGACCAGGGTCCGGAAGCGCTCGGTGCGGATCCGCATCGCGAGCGGGTTGACCCCCACCCCGGCGTACGTCACCGCGACGCCGACGTAGTCGCTGGAGATCTTGCCGGCGCCCGCGGAGTACGTCGGGTCGACCGGGATCCCCGCGCGGGCGGCCGCCTCGGCCCACTGCAGCTTCAGGTGCTCGGTGGGCGCGACGATCACGATCCGGTCGACGACCCGCCGGCCGATCAGCTCGGCGGCCACGGTCAGCGCGAAGGTGGTCTTGCCGGCGCCGGGGGTCGCGACCGCGAGGAAGTCGCGCGGGTTGCGGGTGAGGTAGTCCTGGAGCGCGGCGGACTGCCAGGCACGCAGCGACGGCGCCGTGCCCCAGGCTGCCCGCTCCGGCCAGGCCGGACCGAGCGAGGTCATGCGTCGGAACCGGACCCGTCGCTGTCGTCGGACATCGACTCCCAGACTTCCTTGCAGTCCGGGCAGACAGGGAACTTCTCCGGCGCGCGGCTCGGCACCCAGACCTTGCCGCACAGCGCCACCACCGGCGTGCCCATCACCATCGCCTCGGTGAGCTTGTCCTTGTCCACGTAGTGCGAGAACCGCTCGTGGTCGCCCTCGTCGGTCGGGACGGTACGGCGGTCCTCGCGGACGTCCGTGTCTGTCGAGAAGCCGATCGTGGTCACGGGGAGCAGTCTAATGGCCGCCGGAGACGTCCACGTCCCCCGGCAGGCCGCGCCACACGATCGCCGCGACGACCAGCGCGATCACGCCGCCGGCGAGGCCGACGGCCCCGAACGCGTCGGTGTACGACGCCAGCGCCGCCGCCTCGACCGGCGACCCGAGCGCCCCCGAGACCGACTCGACCACGTCCGGTGCGGCGTCGGCGGGCAGTCCACCGCGGTAGACCGCGCCGGCCAGGCTGCCGAGCACCGCGACGCCGAGCACGCCGCCGATCTCGTAGGACATCTCCTCCACCGCGGCCGCCGACCCGGCCTGGTGGGCCGGCGCGGCGCCCATGATCAGCGCGGACGCCAGACCGAGGGCCGCGGAACCGAAGCCGACGAGCAGGAGCGCCAGCGCGACCCCGGCGTACGGCAGCGGACGCGGGAGCAGCCCCAGCACCAGGAGACCGGCGGCGAGCACGAGCAGGCTCGCCACGATCACGTTCCGGGCGCCGAGACGCGCGGCGACGGCCGGCGCGAGCGGGGGGCCGACGAGGCCGCCGAGGGCCATGGGCAGCAGCGCGACGCCGGCGACGAGCGGGCTCCAGCCCTGGACGAGCTGCAGCCACTGCGAGCCGACGAAGAGCAGCGCGATCATCACCGTGCTGCTGACGAGGGCGGTCAGCACACCCGAGCGGAAGACCGGGCTCGCGAACAGCCCGACGGCCAGCATCGGCTGCTCCTGGCGCAGGCAGCGGCGGACGAACGCGGTCAGCAGCGCGGCACCGGTCACGAGCACCAGCAGGGTCGTGGGGTCCACGCCCTCCTTGCCGAGGTGCTTGACGGCGTACACGACCGCGAGCATCCCGCCGACGGAGAGCAGTACGCCGGGAGCGTCGACACGTCCGGGCCTCTCCGAGCGGCTCTCGGGCAGCAGCGCGCGGCCGGCCACGAAGGCGACGACCATCAGGGGCACGTTGACCAGGAAGGCCGCGTGCCAGCTGAACGCAGCGAGCAGGGCCCCTCCGACGATCGGGCCGACCGCACCGCCGACGGCGGCGGTCGCGGCCCACAGGCCGAGCGCGAAGGCCCGCTCGCGGGCGTCGGGGAAGAGCGCGCGGATCAGCGACAGGGTGGCCGGCATGATCATCGCGCCGCCGATGCCGAGCAGCGCCCGGATCGCGATGACCTCGCCGGCGGAGTCCGCGACCAGCACCGCGAGCGAGGCCACGGCGAAGATCGCGAAGCCGGTGAGCAGCATCCGGCGTCGGCCCCAGCGGTCGGCCAGGGCTGCCACGGGGACGAGCAGGCCGGCGAGGACCAGCGAGTAGACGTCGACGACCCACAGCTGTGCCAGCGCCCCGGCACGGAGGTCGGCGGTGAGCTCGGGCAGCGCCACGTTGAGCACGGTCATGTCCATGACCACGACGAGCAGGCTGGCCGCGAGGACGGCCAGGCCGGCCCAGCGGCGCCGCTCGGCGACGGGCGCCGGTGCAGCGGGGAGGAGGGCGGTCATCGCGCCGTACCTCCGTCCAGGAAGGTGGTCCGGACCAGGTCGGCGGCGTCGCGGCGGGCCACGTCGCCGCGCACGAGCGCGTCGCGCACCGAGATCAGCAGGCCGTAGACGGTGTGCCCCAGCCACCGCGCCGGTACGTCGGCGCGCAGCACGCCCGCCTCCTGGGCCGCGGCATAGAGCGCGACCTCCTCCTCGAAGAGCACCTCGGCGCGCTCGCGCAGGCTCGGCTCATTGAGCACCGTCGGGTCGGTCAGCGCGATGCCGGCCTCCTCGGCGTCGGCGACGAACTGGCCGAGCAGGTCCTCGATCGCCGCGCGGATCCGCGCGGCGTCACCGGAGCCCGCGGCGTCGGCCACCGAGGCGAGGCTGGCGGCCCAGGTGTCGAGCGAGCGGCGGCCGATCTCGTGCAGCAGGTCCTCGCGACTGGCGAAGTGACGGTGCACGGTCGCCCGGCCCACGCCCGCGGCGGCGGCGATCTGGGCCATCGACGCGGTGGGGTCGGTGGTGAGCAGCCGCTGCGCGGCCGTGAGCACGGTGTCCCGGGTGGACATGGGGCCTCCTTCATTGAGACACCAATGTCTCACATGAGACACCGAAGTCTCAAATCAGTTGAGCTCCGGATCTGCCGGTCGGGTGGCGTGCAGCGCCAGGTCGCCCGGCTGGCGACGCAGCACCTGGCGGCGGAGCTCGGGCGCCTCGTCGCCGAACACGTCCTCCACCTCGCCCGGTACGACGTACCAGCTGCCCTCGGCGACCTCGGCCTCCAGCTGCCCGGCGCCCCACCCGGCGTACCCGGCGAAGATCCGCAGCCGGTCGACCGTGCCCTCCACCAGCTCGCGCGGGGTGTCGAGGTCGAGCAGGCCGAGCCGCCCGTGGACCGGCCGGAACCCGGCCCCGTCCTCGCCACCCGGCGCGGCGAGCGCGACGGCGAGCGCGCCGTCGGTCGCGACCGGGCCGCCCTGGAAGAGCACCTCGGGCTCGTCGACGACATCGCCCCACTCGCCCAGCACCTCCGCCACGGGCAGCACCGAGGGACGGTTCAGCACGACACCGAGGGCGCCGTCGTCGTTGACGTCGAGCAGCAGCACGACGGTGTCGACGAAGTTCGGGTCCAGCAGCCCGGCCGTCGCCAGCAGCAGGCTGCCGGGAGCGATCTCAGCGGGTCCGGTTGCGCTCGCCATGACCCCATCATCGCTCAGGGAAAAGGGAGGACCCCGGACCCGACGCGAAAAGGGAGGGAGGACGCGTCGGGCCCGGGGCCCGGGAGGGAGGTACGGGTCAGGCGGCCAGCACCGCGCGCAGCCGCTCGAGGAGGGTGCCGCGCACGACGGGCTCCTCGTAGGCCGCGTCCGGCGTGATGACCGGGATGCCGCGGTGGAGCAGGCGGGCCCGCTCCTCCAGCTCGGCACCGATGCGGCGCGCGGCCTCCTCGCTGAGCAGGCTCGAACGCCCGGCCATCACGGCCAGCAGGTAGTGCTCCTTCTCGGCGGCGGTGGTCATGGCCCGGTCCATGGCCTCGTCGACGGGGTGGGCACGGTAGTGGTCGATGATCATCCGGACGCCGGCCAGCTCGTGGGCGGCGTTGCTCCACGCGACGGTGACGGCCTCGTCGAGGTCGGTGGGCTGGTGGGCGAGCATCTGCTCGATGTTGCCGGAGAGTCGGGTGTGCCACTTCAGCGTGAGCGCGGCCAGCAGGTCGAGCTCGTCGCGGAAGGTCTCGGAGACGCCTGCGACATCCATCGGCAGGCGGCCGTCGCGGCGGACGGATGCGGTCGCGATGACGGCCCGCAGGGTCTCGCCCCGGTTGTGGTAGGCCTTCCAGGTCATGGTCAGCTCCTGTGGTTCTCGGCGGCTGTCAGGCTCTCGGGAGCAAGACTGTGGGTACCTGACATACCGCTAGTACGTACTACGAGTATGGCGCAGACCCGAGGTATGCCAAACGGCACGACACCGTGATCCCGCACACCCCCGGGGGTGACCGGAGTCACGGTCCGGGCACGCGAGTGCCTATGCTGAGCCGGTGGCAAAGGCGTCCGTGTCCAAGCTGGTCCCCAAGGTCCCCGGGGTCCCCGGAGCATCCCGCCGCGCCGCGTACTCTGCCTCGACCAAGCGCGCCCTGGTCGACGTCGCCGAAGCGCTCTTCGCCGAGAAGGGGTACGCCGCCACCTCCCTCGACGCCGTCGTCGCCGGCGCCCGGGTGACCAAGGGCGCCCTCTACCACCACTATTCCGGCAAGCAGGCGCTGTTCGAAGCCGTCTTCGAGCGGGTCGAGCAGGAGTCCTCCAAGCGGATCCAGAAGGCGCTGCGCAACGAGAAGGACCCGTGGCGCAAGGCGCTGCAGGGCCTCCGCTCGTTCCTCGAGGTCGTCCAGGAGTCGCGCTACCGCCGCATCGTCATCCAGGACGGGCCGGCCGTGCTCGGCTACGAGCGCTTCCGCGAGCAGGAGGAGCGCTCGACGTACGCCAACATCGTCGAGATCGTCCGCGCCACCCTCGCCGCCGGCGCCTGGGAGCTCGACGAGCCCATGCTGCAGACGTTCTCGCGGATCTTCTTCGGCGCGATGTCCTCGGCCGGTGAGTCGGTCGCGACCTCCGACGACCCGGAGGCCGCCGCCCAGCGGGTCGAAGGAGCCATCGGCTTCCTGCTCGCCGGCGTGCAGAGCCTGGTCGAGCAGGGGCTGGGCAACCCGAACGCCTTCGCCGACCCCGAGGCGATCGAGCTCGAGCTCCCCTCGGACGAGAACGGCTGATCCCGGCCCCGGGGTCCCTGCTCCGGGCGATCGCTCATGTAACTCCGTGTTCGTGCACGGAAACCCGTGTCACAGCGCCCGGGTAGATGCAACAGCACCCGGGTAGATGCGTCGCAGGCCTGTCGGCACCCACGGGGCTCGGGAGAGTCCGGCCGTCGGGCGATTCAGCACCGGCATCCCCACTACCCGGGTGCTGTTGTATCTACCCGGGCGCTGTGCACACCCTTTACGACCTCAACACGGAGTTACAAGGTCGCTCGGCGGCGCCGGAGCCGCTCCCGGCGCCACCGACCCCGAGTAACGGCTACTTGCCGAAGGTGACCGAGCCGCCGGCGCCGTCGACGGGGACCAGCTCGATCCAGACCTTGCCGGCGGGGACGGCGAGCGGGCCCTCGGCGGTCTTGAGGGTCAGCGCGGAGCCGGACTTGGCCTTGCTCCACTCCCCCTCGACGACCTTGCCGTCGTGGAAGAGCTGCGCGGTGCCGCCGCCCTTGAACTTGCTCTCGGGCACGAAGTTGCCGGCGGGGTCGCGGTAGCCGGCGTCGACGACCTCGACCCGCAGCACGAGCACGCTGTCGGGCTGGAAGCGGTCGCCCTGGGCGGCGTTGGAGTTGGAGTTGACGTACCTGCCGCCCTTGAACGACCAGTTCGTGGTGTGGCTGCCGAAGTGCGCCGACAGCTTGGCGGCGGGCTTGCCGGCCGGCAGGTCGGCCTCGGCACCCCACGGCAGGTAGTCGGCGGGGCGCTCGTCCTTGCCGTCCTCGGTCGCCTTGGCGACCTTCTTGAGGCTGGTGAACAGGTTGTACGGCGCGCGGCGGCTGTTGTTGCGGTAGAAGCCGGGACCGCCCTCGGCGAAGAACTTGATGCCGGCCTTGTTGATCCGGTCGATGGTGACCCCGGCCGCGCCGCTGGTCGTGATGACGCCGTTCACCGGCTTGACGATCCCGATGTCGCTGGCCCGCATCGAGCGGACGGGGCCGATGTCGCCGGGCAGCTGGGAGTAGTAGAACGCCGCGAGGCGGGTGATCCCGCCCTCGACCAGCTCCTCGACGACCAGGTCGGCCTTGCCCAGCCCGATCTGCGGGGAGCTGGCCGGGGAGTTGTCGATCTTGGTCACCAGCACCGGGTGGTCCTTGGCGACGGACTCCCCCGCCTTGGCCTCGACGCCGGTCAGCGGCCAGGTCTGCGGCTCCTCGGGCGTGGGGCTCGACGAGGCGGACGACTCCTTGCTGTCCGGCTTGTCGGCGGGCTTGTCGTCGCCGCAGCCGGCGAGGACGAGGCTGAGCACGACGAGCGAGGCGGGCAGGGCGGAGCGGAGGGGGTTCAGACGCACCTGACCAGTCTGGCGCAGCACCCCCGGGTACGACGGAGCCGCCCCCGCGTGTCGCGGGAGCGGCTCCGAGGCTTTGCCGAGTGGGCTCGCTCAGGTGCCGAGCGAGATGCCGCCGTCGACGTAGATCGTCTGCCCGGTGATGTACGACGACTCGTCGGCCGCGAGGAAGGTCACCGCGGCCGCGATGTCCTCGGGGAAGCCGACCCGGCGCACCGGGTTGGCCTCGGCGTTGAGCCGGCGGAACTCGTCGACGTCCAGCTTGAGCCGGGCCGCGGTGGCGTCGGTCATCTCGGTCGCGATGAAGCCCGGGGCGACGGCGTTGACGTTGATCCCGAACGGGCCCAGCTCGATGCCCAGGGTCCGGGTGAAGCCCTGCACGCCCATCTTGGCGGCCGAGTAGTTCGCCTGGCCGCGGTTGCCGAGCGCGGAGATGGAGGAGATGTTCACGACCTTGCCGTACTTCTGCTCCACGAAGTGCTTCTGCGCGGCCTTCGTCATCAGGAAGGCGCCCTTGAGGTGGACGCCCATGACCAGGTCCCAGTCCTCCTCGGTCATCTTGAACAGCAGGTTGTCGCGGGTGATGCCGGCGTTGTTGACGAGCACGTGGATGCCGCCGAGCTCGGCGACGACCCGCTCGATGGCGGCGTCGACCGACGCGCCGTCGGAGACGTTGGCGCCGACACCGACGGCCTTGGCGCCCTCGACCAGCGGCAGCTTGGCGGCCGCCTCGGCGGCGGCGGTCTCGTCGAGGTCGACGATCGCGACCGACGCGCCCTCCTCCGCGAACCGGGTGGCGGTGCCGAACCCGATCCCGCGCGCTGCTCCGGTGATGACGGCGACCCGTCCGTCGAAACGGCCCATGTGCCTCTCCCTCTTCAAGTCGGTGGTGACGATCAGGCGCAGCCTATGACGCCAGCGCCGCACGCAGGCGGGCAGCATGCTCCGCGGACTCCCCGTCGGCGTACTTCCGCCGGGGCCAGAAGAAGCCGCGCAGCCCGTCGCCCTTGGTGCGGGGGACGACGTGCAGGTGCAGGTGCGGGACGGACTGGCTGACGATGTTGTTCATCGCCACGAAGCTGCCCTGCGCGCCGAGGCCGTCGACGACCGCGGTCGCCAGCCGCTGGGCGGCGTGGAGGAAGGGGTCGCGCAGCTCCGCGGGCAGCTCGGGGAGCGTGACCACGTGCACCCGGGGCACGAGCAGCACGTGCCCCTTGAACACCGGGCGCCGGTCGAGGAAGGCCAGCAGATCGGGCTCGTCGAGCACGACGTCCGCCGGCGCGTCCCCGGCCACGATCGCGCAGAAGATGCAGTCGGCCACGTCAGCGAGACTAGTGGCAGACCGCGTCCCCGCACCCGGGTACGACGATCAGGCGCCCGCCGCGCGGGACGGCGTCGAAGTGCTGGCTGTCGGAGGTCCGGTAGGTCCAGCGCAGTCCGTGGCGGGCCATGATCTGCACGACCTGGTGGGACCGCGAGCGCCAGGCGACGCGGGCGTCGGAGCGGCTGGCCCACCAGGCGTTGGGGACCCAGCCCTGACGGGAGCGGTAGGGGTTCTCCCAGGTGTTGATGTCGAGGGAGCGGCCGTAGCTGTGCGGGCTACGCACGCCGGGCTTGCCGACGACCCAGCGGCAGTTGAACGCCGAGGTGTTGCCGGCGGCCATCGAGGTGTAGTCGTCGCCGCCCTGGAGCCGCGTGGACCAGCCGAACCGGTCGACGCGGTACATCGAGCGGATCGGCAGCCGCGCGTCGTACATGTCGGACAGGGCGCCGGCCATCTGCTGCACCACGGAGGCGGCGGCGACGAGCTCGCCGCGGCGGCGGTAGCCGGCGTAGTCCCAGTAGTTGACCCGCAGCAGGCGCAGGCCGGAGCGGCCGACCGGGCAGCCCTTGTGCCAGGTCCGGCCCACCATGGAGCGCCACGTGGCGTCGGGGATCCGGGAGACGACCGGGCGGGCGCCGGTGCCGGTGGCACGGGCCTGCGCGGGCAGTGCGACCCGTGGCCGCGGTGCGCTGCGGGGCAGCACGACCGGCTTGCCGGCGGGGACGTTGTCGATGCGCACCTGGGCGCTGACCGAGGAGGTGGCCCACGGCAGCGTGGTCCCGAGCGCGCGCCACCGGCTGTCGGTGCGCGGCTGCGAACGGGTGCTGACCTGGCCGGTGCTGCCGACCGTCAGCGTCGCCACGGTGCGCCACGCGCCGTCGACCACGCGCTGCACGAGCACCGGTCCGGGGACCGCCACGCCCTCGCTGGTACGCCGCACGACCGTCAGCGTCACCGTCTTCTCGTCGACGACGGTGGCCGGGGCGCTGAGCCGGGTGGTGGTGGCGATCCGGCGCAGCGGGAGGCGGTACTGCGTGCTCAGCTCGTCGGCCGTGGCCCGCAGCAGGTTGCGCTCCGGCACCCGGCTCACCGCGACACCGACGATCGCGCTGCCGTCGGGCTCGGTGACCACGGTCCCCTCGGTCTGCCAGGCGCTGCCGTCCCACCGCTCGAGGAGGACCTCCGTCTGCGGCGCGGCGGTGATCCGCAGCGTGGTGTCCCGGTCGGCGTACGACGCGGCGGCGACCAGCACCGGCGGGCCGGCGGCCGCCTGCACGGGCGCCGCCGGGAGCAGCGCGCCGAGGAGGAGCAGGGACAGCGATGCCAGCAGGGGGCCCAGGCGCATGGCACGACTATGCCCCCTGCCGGCCCTTCGAGACGGTCAGGCGGCGGACTTCCCGGCGCGCCACGCGTCGCGCGCCGCCACCGCGATGTCGGGCTGGTCGGAGAAGACCGCGTCCACGCCGGCGTCGAGGAAGGCTCGGGTCTCCCCGACGAGGTCGCCGTGGGCGTTCGGGTCGGTGCCGATCCGGTGGTTCGAGGGCAGGAACTGGTTCTCCGCCCGCAGCGTCCAGGTGACCACCTTCAGGCCGACCCGGTGGGCGTCACGGACCACCGCACTCGGCGTACCGATCGCTCCGGCGGTGTCGCGGGGCAGGATGAGGTTCTTGGCCGGGGCCACCCAGTCGGCGTACGACGCGATGTCGGCCAGGCCCGCCGGCTTCACCAGGTCGGCGTAGGTCGTCGCCTTGCCCGCCGCCTTGAGGTCGAACGGCGCGCCGGAGGCGTCGACGAGCTGGGCGAGCGGCACCCGGGTCTGCCGCGCGAGCTGGCGCAGGTTGCCGGTCTCGAAGGACTGGATGACCACCTTGGCGTCGCGACGGTCGAGACCGCTGCGGCGCAGGGTGCGCACGAGCGGCTCCTCGAGGGAGAGGCCGATGGAGTCGAAGTACGTCGGGTGCTTGGTCTCCGGCGCGATCCCGATCGTGCGGTGGGTGCGCTTCGACTCCTGCTTGGCGAGCGCGATGACCTCCTCCAGCGTGGGGATCTCGAATTTGCCGTCGTAGACGGTGTTGCCGGGGCGCACCTGCGGGAGGCGCTCCTTGGCGCGCAGGGTCTTCAGCTCGCGCAGGGTGAAGTCTTCGGTGAACCAGCCGGTGATGGAGGTGCCGTCGATGACCTTGGTCGTCTTGCGGGCCGCGAACTCCGGGTGCGTGGCGACGTCGGTGGTGCCGCCGATCTCGTTCTCGTGGCGGGCGACGAGCACGCCGTCCTTGGTCGAGACCAGGTCGGGCTCGATGTAGTCGGCGCCCATCGCGATGGCCAGGCGGTAGGCCGCCAGGGTGTGCTCGGGGCGGTAGCCGGACGCACCCCGGTGCGCGATCACCAGCGGCTCGACGGTGCGGTGGTGGCCGGCGCCGGGGCCCTTCGGGTCGCTGTGGCCGGGCGCGGCGTGGGCCGGCACCGCGGCGGCGCCGAGGGCGAGCGCGGAGGAGGCGGTCACGGTCATCAGCGTCCTGGTGAGGAGGGAGGTCTTCGAGGTCATGACCTCCACCCGACCAGTCGCAGGTAGCCCGCCAGGAAGACGCAGGTGAACCCTGCCCCTCCTTCGGGGGTACGGCGTCCCGCGACCCGCCCGCGACAATGGCCGGGTGGTCTACTGGCAGCGCACCGCCCCGCACACCTTCTCCCCCACCGAGCACGTCGGCGGCGCCTGGGACCGCGCCACCCAGCACATCGCCCCCGCCCTCGGCCTGCTCGCGCACGAGGTGGAGCGCGACCTCGCGGCGCGCCGCGGCGGCGACCTCGTCGTCAGCCGGCTCTCCTACGACATCCTCGGCACGGTGCCGGTCGAGCCGGTCGAGGTCACCGTGGAGGTGCTCCGGCCGGGGCGGACCATCGAGCTGGTGGAGGCCCGGGCGTCGTACGCCGGGCGGGCGGTGGTGATCCTGCGGGCGTGGCTCGCCGAGCCGTACGCCACGGCGGCCCTCGCCGGCAGCGACCTGCCCGCCGTACCGGGACCCGACGAGCTGCAGCCGTGGGACATGAGCGGGCTGTGGCCCGGTGGCTTCATCGCCTCCGTCGAGGTGCGCCGCAAGGAGATGGGCCCGGGCCGCTCCACCTGCTGGGTGCGCACCGGGCACGACCTCGTCGCGGACGAGCCGGTCAGCCGCCTCGCCGCCGTCGCAGGTCTGCTCGACATCACCAACGGCATCGCCGTGCGCGCCGACCCCACCAAGGTCGCCTTCCCCAACCTCGACCTCACCGCCCACCTGTTCCGCGCGCCGGCCGAGGGCTGGCTCGGGCTGGACACGACCGTCTCCTTCGGGCCGGGCGGGATCGGGGTGACCAGCTCGGTGCTGCACGACGAGGAGGGTCCGCTCGGCACGTCCGCGCAGACCCTCACCGTCCGCCCCGAGAGCTAGGAGACGAAACTTCCGCCGATCCGCTTCGCGCCGGAACCGTCGACGTAGAGGAAGCTCCACCGGCGGTAGAGCGGCTCCTCGGTGCGGTGGTCCCAGGTGGTCAGGTCCGAGGAGATCCCGCTCGACTCCAGGCTGACGCCGGTGAACGCACCGGAGAAGTCGCCCGAGCCCGGCGTGGCCTCCCACACCCGGTACAACGCACCACCCGACGTCGCGCCCGAGCGCACCAGGATCCCGTTGCGCTGCGTCTGCGGGTCGTACACCACCGACGGCGTCCCGACCGGCGCGACCGCCGGGTCCGGTACGCCGACCGGGTGCCACCCGTCCACCGTCAGCCCGGTCGCCGGGTCGAGCGAGGCGCTCCACACCGAGCTGTCCGAGTGCCGCACCGCGAGCCGCAGGTCGCCGGACTGCGCGACACCCAGCCCGACCTTGCTCACCGTGTCGACCGCACCGAGGCTGTGCCAGCCCAGGCTGGTCGTCCCCGCGGCGTACGTGCCGGTGACCACGTCCCCCGACGCGGTCCGCCCGGCCAGCTGGATTCCGGCCGGGGTGGTGACCGCGGTCAGCTCGCCGACCGGCGCCACGGCGGCAGCCGGGATGTCGAGCTGCTTCCAGTGCGGCTGCTCCGGCGCCTTCACGTCGAGGTCGATCGCCCACCACCGGCCCTGCACGTCCTTCACGAAACCGACAGGTCTACCGTCGGGCAGGTTGGCCGCCACGACGGCGGACCGCACCCGGCGGAAGGTCCGGATCGGGGTCGTGCTCGGCAGCGCACCCGTCGTGTGGGCGAACTCCCAGGTCCACAGCTCTCCGGTCGGTGCGTGCACGGCCGCGACGACGAAACGCCCGCCCGGCCGCGACGCCACGGCCGCCGGCCCGCGGAACCTCTCGCTCCCCCCGAGGGGTGTCCACACCGCCTCGACGCTGGCCTGGTCGTAGTCGTCCGCGCACGCCGCGCTGACGCCCTGGTTCGCGGGGTCGGAGTACCCGTAGCAGGGACCGGCGCTGGTGCGCGCGACACCGATGAGCGGATCACCGCCGGCGCTCGCGGCGTTCGACGGGCCGGTGAAGTGACCCTGGAAGTCCATCCTGACCCAGACCGGGATCGTCGAGAGGTTCTCGATCACGATGAAGTGGGTGACCTGGTGGACGAAGGTCGTGCTCCCCAGGTGGCCCGGAACCACCAGTGCGCCGGTCTCCCGGTACCCACCCATCGTGGGGCTGAAGGTAACCACCGACGGGGAGGCCGCCTGGCCCTTCGGGTGGAAGCGGATGGTGCCTGCCACCGGCGTGAACCCGCTGTCGGGCGACACCGTCACGTTGACGGGGAGGGCGACGGCGGCGTCCGGGACGGCCGACGCCTCGAAGCCGGCGACCGCCATCTCCCGCGTCCCGCCGGGCTGCACGAGGACGGTCTTCGACGCGAAGCCGTCGGCATAGGGGTAGGGCTGCCAGTCCGCGCCGGTGGCGGGTGAGCCGGTGGCGTAGCCGTGGGCCCAGACCATGATGTGGACCGGCTGCGTACTGGTGTTCTTGAACGTCACCCGCCCGTCGGCGGGGAGCTTGACCATCGCCAGCTCGGTCCGGGTGACCGCACCGTTCCAGAACGTCATCACCGGGTACGCCGTGGCGGGGTCGACCGTCGCCGGCACCGCCACCAACGTGCCGGCTGCCTTGATCGCTCCGGCGGCGACGTTGAGGTAGGCCGCCGAGGCGCCCTCGGGAATGATCCCGCCGGTGAGCTTGCGGGTGAGGGTCCCACCCGCCGGGACGATCACCTCCGGGGCGTACCGGGTGTCGAGCACCGCTGTGGGTCGGGTCGGCACCAGCCCGCCGCCCACGCTGGCGGAGGTGTAGTAGCCGACGACGTCGACGGTGACGGTGGCCGCCTGCTTGGTGGTGGTGAGCTTGAGGTGGTTCGTGGTGCGCGCGGTGTCGACACGCACGGCGGTGTCCACCGCACTCACGGCGGTGGTGACGCCGTAGGTGGACGCAAGCGAGTGGTACTGGATGCAGGAGCCGTCCGGCCAGTTCGAGCAGAGCCCGACCGAACCCTTCGCGTCGTTGGTCTTCAGCGTGACGATGAGGGACAGCGCGCGGGTGCTGTTCAGCGGGATGCCTTGGACTCCCGCGGCCGTCACGTTGACCGTGTTGGAGCTCGCCGTGGTCGCGGCGAAGGTCTTGCTCAGCACCCGCGCCGGCTTGTCGAGGGCCACGAAGTTGCCGGGCAGGCCGGTGCCCTCCCCCGCGTGAGCCGGCGGCGCCGCGCTCGGAGCGAACCCCGCCAGCACGGAAACCAGCAGCGCGAGGGCGAGCAGACCGGCGAACCGGCGGGAACGGTCAGGACGCATAGCTGGTCCCCAGTCGTCGGGAGAGGTTGGCGTCGACGTACAGGAAGCTCCACCGGCGGTAGAGCGGCTCCTCCGTGCGGTAGTCCCACGTGGTCAGGTCGGAGCCGACCCCGCCCGACTCCAGGCTGACGCCGGTGAAGGCACCCGAGAAGTCGCCGGAGCCCGGCGTGCTCTCCCACACCCGGTACAACGCACCGGTCGACGTCGCGCCCGAGCGCACCAGGATCCCGTTGCGCTGCGTCTGCGGGTCGTAGACCACCGACGGCGTCCCGACCGGCGCGACCGCCGGGTCCGGTACGCCGACCGGGTGCCACCCGTCCACCGTGACGCCGGTGACCGGGTCCAGCCGGGCGCTCCACACCGTGCTGTCGGCGTGCCGCACCGCGAGCCGGATGTCACCCGACTGGGCGACCCCGAGACCGACCTTGCCGACCACGTCGACAGCGCCCAGCCGCCGCCAGCCGAGGCTGGTCGTGCCTGCGGCGTACGACGCGGTGACCACGTCGCCGGCTGCGGTCCGCCCCGCGAGCCTGATGCCCGTGGTGGTCGCGACGGCGGTGATGTCGCCGACGGGCGCCACCGCCGCCAGGGGGACCTCGAGCGGCTTCCAGACGGGCTGCTCGGGTGCGGGGACGTCGAGGTCGATCGCCCACCACCGGCCCTCGGCGTCCGCGGCGAAGCCGACCGGCCTGCCGTCGGGCAGGTTGGCGGTGGTGACGGCGGTCCGGACCCGCCGGTAGGTGCGCACCGGTGGGGTGTCCGGCAGGGCACCCGTGCCGTGTGCACGCTGCCAGGTCCAGACCTCGCCGTCAGGGGCATGCACCGCGGCGACCACGAAGCGTCCGCCGGTCCGGGACGCGATCGCCACGGGTGCGCGGAACTTCTCGTCCGCCCTGCTGAGGGGCGTCCACACCGCCTGCAGGCCGGTCTGCTCGTAGTCGTCCGTGCAGGTCGCCGAAACACCCTGGCTGGCGGGGTCGACGTAGCCGTAGCAGGGTCCAGCGCTGGTACGCGCGAGGCCGACGAGGGGCTCGCCTCCGGCCGCGACCGCGTCGGTGGACACGGTGAAGGCGCCCCGGACCTGGATCCAGACCCACATGGGGACCGAGGAGACGTTCTCCACCACGACCCGTCGCTGGAGCGACCGACCGTTGTACAGGAAGCCCTCACGCCCGGGCACAAGGATGCCTCCGGCCTCGCGACTGCCACCCATCGACGCGTTGAAGGAGAGCGCGGAGATCGGTGAGCCACCCGCCTCCCCCTTGGGGTGGATCCGCAGCGACCCGTACGCCGGCGTCGTGCCCTGGGGGGTGTCCACGCTGACCTGCACCGGCACCGCGACGGCGTCCTTGGAGATCCCGGTCACGTCGGCTCCGCTGACGGGGACCTCCTCGCTGGCGCCCGGCTCGATGTAGGCGCCCCGCGACGGGTAGCCGCTGATCCAGGTGTAGGGCTGGAAGTCGGCGCCCGTGGCCGGCGAGCTGGTCGTGTAGCCCTGGACCCGCACCATCAGGTGCACCGGCTTGCTGCTGGTGTTCTTGAAGGTCACCCGCCCGTCGGCGGGCAACTTGACCACCGCCATGTCGACGTGGGTGGTGGCGCCGTTCCAGAACGCCATGACCGGGTTCGCCGTCGCCGGGTCCACCGTCGCCGGCACGGCGACCACGGTGCCTGCCGCCGTCATCGAGCCGACCGCGAGGTTGAGGTACGCCGCGGTGGCGCCCTCGGGGATGACCCCGCCGGTCAGCTTGCGGGTGATCACTCCCCCGGCCGGCACGATGACCTCCGGCGCCTTGCGGGTGTCGAACAGCGTCGCCGGGCGAGTCGCCACGAACCCGCCGCCCACCGCGTTCGCGGTGTAGTAGCCCACCACGTCCACCGTGACGGTGGCGGGCTCCTTGGTCGTGTCGAGGACGAGCTGGTTGGTCGCCACCCTCGCATCGACGGGCACCGTCTCCACACCGCTCACGGTGGTCGTGACGCCGTGGGTGGCCGCCAGGGTGTCGTACCAGTAGACCCTGTCCCCGTCCTCCCACATCGACGACAACGAGATGTCGGCTCCGGCGTCGTTGCTCTTCAGGGTCACGACCACCACGAGCGCCCGGGTGCCGGCACGCGGGATGCCCTGGACCCCGAGTGCGGTGAAGGTCGCGCTGTTCCAGTAGGTGGCCTCCCCGAAGGTCTTGCTCAGCACCCGCGCCGGCTTGCTCAGCGCGACGTAGTTGCCCTGGGTCGACGCGCTGCTCTCCCCCGCCTGCGCGGGCGGCGCGGCACTCGGTGCGAAGCCCACCAGCACGGAAGCCAGCAGCGCGAGGGCGAGCAGACCGGCGAACCGGTGGCAGCGGTCAGGACGCATAGCTGGTCCCCAGTCGTCGGGAGAGACTGCCGTCGAGGTACAGGAAGCTCCACCGGCGGTAGAGCGGCTCCTCGGTCCGGTAGTCCCACGTGGTCAGGTCCGAGGAGATCCCGCTCGACTCCAGGCTGACGCCGGTGAACGCACCGGAGAAGTCGCCCGAGCCCGGCGTGGCCTCCCACACCCGGTACAACGCACCACCCGACGTCGCGCCCGAGCGCACCAGGATCCCGTTGCGCTGCGTCTGCGGGTCGTACACCACCGACGGCGTCCCGACCGGCGCGACCGCCGGGTCCGGTACGCCGACCGGGTGCCACCCGTCCACCGTCAGCCCGGTCGCCGGGTCGAGCGAGGCGCTCCACACCGAGCTGTCCGAGTGCCGCACCGCGAGCCGCAGGTCGCCGGACTGCGCGACACCCAGCCCGACCTTGCTCACCGTGTCGACCGCACCGAGGCTGTGCCAGCCCAGGCTGGTCGTCCCCGCGGCGTACGTGCCGGTGACCACGTCCCCCGACGCGGTCCGCCCGGCCAGCTGGATTCCGGCCGGGGTGGTGACCGCGGTCAGCTCGCCGACCGGCGCCACGGCGGCAGCCGGGATGTCGAGCTGCTTCCAGTGCGGCTGCTCCGGCGCCTTCACGTCGAGGTCGATCGCCCACCACCGGCCCTGCACGTCCGCGACGAACCCCACGGGCCTGCCGTCGGGCAGGTTCGCGGCGACGACGTTGCTCTTGACCCGCCGGAAAGAACGGATCGGCGGGGTGTCCGGCAGCGCACCGGCACCATGCGCGAACTCCCAGGTCCACAGCTCGCCGTCGGTCGCGTGCACGGCCGCGATCGCGAACCGACCGCCCGGCCGCGAGGCCACCGCCACCGGACCGCGGAACTTCTCGCCCAGCGCGCCGATCGGGGACCACACGGTCTCCAGCCCGGCCTGGTCGTAGTCGTCCGCACATCCGGCGGTGATCCCCTGGTTGGCCGGGTCGAGGTAGCCGTAGCAGGGACCCAGGCTGGTGCGTGCGACACCGACCATCGGCTCACCGCCGGCGGTTGCGTAGTTCTGCGGGCCCGAGAAGTAGCCGTGGATGTCGACGGCGACGCTGACGGAGATGGTGGAGACGTTCTCGACCGTCACCCAGCGCGTCGACTGGCTGACCTTGTGGCCGGGCACGAGCACGGCGCTGGCCTCACGCAACCCGCCCATCGACGCGTTGAACGTGAGGGCGGGCGTGCTCGGCATGGCCTGGTCCTTCGGAGTGACCCGGACGTAGCCCGAGACCGGGGTGGCGTTGTAGGGCACGGGCCAGACGCTGAGCTTGAGCGGCACGGCCACGGTGCCGTGCAACGGGATCATCCAGAGGGCCAGCCCGGCGACCGGCAGGTCCACCTTGCCGCCGGGCGGCACCGTCTCGTTGGTCCCGAGGCTGTTGTGGTTGGTGATCGGCTGGTAGTCGGCACCCGTCGCCGGCGAGTTCGTCGTGTAGCCCTGGGCTCGCACCATCAGGTGCACCGGCTTCGTGCTGGTGTTCTTGAACGTCACCCGTCCGTCTGCCGGCAGCTTGACGACCGCCAACTCGGTCCGGGTGCCGGCCGTGCCCCAGAACGTCATGACGGGGTACGCCGTCGCCGGGTCCACCGGCGCCGGCACGGCGACGAGCGTCCCGGCAGCGGTGATCGAGCTCGCCGCCACGTTGAGGTACGCCGCGGTGGAGCCCTCCGGGATGATCCCGCCGGTCAGCTTGCGGGTGATCACCCCTCCGGCCGGCACGATGACCTCCGGCGCCGTACGGGTGTCGAGCACCGTCGTCTGGCGGGTGGGCACGAATCCGCCGCCCGTGGCCGTGGAGGTGTAGTACCCCGCCACGTCGACGGTGACCGTCGCGGCCTTGTTCGTGGTCCGCAGCCGCACCTGGTTGGTGGTCTTCGAGGCGTCGACCGGCATCGTGAGCACGCCGCTGACGTTCCCGACGGCCCCGTCGGTCTGCGAGACGTAGTTCTGCCGGCACGAGCCGTCGGAGAGGAAGACCGAGCAGATCCACAGGTAGGAGTTGGGGTCGGTCGTCTTGAGGCTGGCGATCAGCACCAGCGCGGTCGTCCCCGTCCGCGGGATGCCCTGGACACCGAGCGCGGTGAAGCTGACGCTGTTCTCGGCCGCGGTCGTCGCGGTGAACGTCTTGCTCAGCACCCGCGCCGGCTTCGTCAGCGGCACGTAGTTCCCCTGCACCGCCGCGCCACTCTCTCCCGCCTCGGCGGGCGGCGCGGTCGTCGGAGCGGCCACGGCCAGCAGTCCCGCGAGCAGCAGGACGACCAGCAGGACCGCAGGGCGACGCCTCAGCTCACGACGCATAGCTGGTCGCGAGCTTCCGGGAGTAGTTCGCGTCGAGGTAGAGGAAGCTGTACCGGCGGTACAACGGCTCCTCGGTGCGGTAGTCCCAGGCGGTGACGTCGGAGGCGATGCCGCCGGTCTCCAGCGAGATCCCGCCCGCCGGGCCGGCGAAGTCGCCCGAGTTCGGCGAGGTCTCCCACACCCGGTACAGCGCACCGGTGCCCACCGAGCCCGACCACACCAGGATCCCGTTGAGCTGGGTCTGCGGGTCGTAGATCACCGTCGGCGAGCCCGACGGCTCGATCGGGGTGCCGTTGTACGTCGTGCCGACCTGGTGCCAACCGTCGGCCGTCTGGCCGTCGGCGGTCAGGTTCGCGCTCCACGTCGTACCGTCGTCGTGGCGCACGGCGAGCCGCGGCTCGCCGGACTGCGACAGCGCCACCGCGACCCGGTTGACCACCCCGGACGTGCCGAGGCTCTGCCAGCCCAGGGTCGTCGACGTCGCCGACGCGTAGAGGCCGGTCACCACGTCACCGGTGCTGGTCACCCCGAACAGGCGGATGCCCGCGGGCGTGCTCAGCGCGGTCAGCTCGCTGCCCGCCGCCGGGCCGACGGCCGGGATGTCGAGCGCCTTCCAGCGCGGCTGCTCAGGCGCGGCGATGCTCAGGTCGATCGCCCAGAACCGGCCCTGGGCGTCGCTGGTGAAGCCCACCGGCGCACCCGTCGACGGAAGGGTGGCGGTCGCGACCGGCGTGCGCGAGTAGCGGTAGGTGCGGACGGCAGTGGTCACCGGCGGCGCACCGGGCGAGTACGGCAGGTCCCAGGTCCAGATCTCACCGTCGGGCGCGTGGAGCGCCGTCACGACGTACCGTCCGCCGGGGCGCGCCACCATCGAGAACGGGCCGCGGAAGGTGTGGCCCGGCGGGGAGATGAGCGCGTAGATCGGCTCGGTGCCGTCCTGCGGGTCGCAGCCGACCCGGACGTTCGAGGCCGACGGGTCGAGGTAGCCGTAGCAGTCGCCCAGGCTGGTGTGGACGACCGAGAACGCCGGCGTGCCGCCCGCGGTCGCATAGGCGGGCGGCGCCGCGAAGTAGGCCTGCGTCTGCAGGCTCATCCAGAAGTCGCCGTTGGCAGCGCCTTCGACCGTGATCCTGCCCCCCTCGCCGGGCACCACGATGGCTCCGCTGCTGCGGTCGTAGGTGCCGTCGGAGGTGAAGTTGATGTACGACGCCGTCGACGCCGCCTGCCCGCTCGGGTAGATGCGGATGCTGCCGCCGCCCTTGGGCGCGAAGATCTCCAGGTTCACGAAGACACCGGCCGCGTTCGCCGGGATGCTGCTGCCGGCGTACCCCGCGATCTGGATCTCGATCTTCTTGGTCGCCGTCATGCTCTTCTGCCACAGCTCGCTCGTCACGGGCCGCAGGTCCGCGCCCGTCGCGGGCGAGCTGGTCGTGTAGCCCTCCGACCGCGCCACGAGGTGCACCGGCTTGCTGCTGGTGTTCTTGAACGTCACCTGTCCGGCGGCGCTCAGCTTCACGGCCACCAGGCCCGACCTGCTCGACGCGGCGGCCCAGAAGGTCAGCGCCGGGTAGCCGGTCGTCGCCGTGCCGGTCGGCACCGCCACCACCGTGCCGGCCGCGGTGATCCCGGTCGCGATGAGGTCGATGTACGCCGTGGTGGCGCCCGCCGGGATCGACGACCCGGTCAGGGTGCGGGTCGTCGAACCACCGGCGGGGATGGCGGCACCGCCGTTGGCCCGGGTGTCGAACAGCGTCACCGGCCGGGTCGCGACGAACCCGCCGCCGGTGCTGGTCGTCGTGTAGTAGCCGACCACGTCGACCTGCACCGACATCGTCGTCGAGGTGTAGGTGAACGCCCGTGCCGTGAGGTGGCCGGTCGCCTTCGCGGGGTCGATCTCGGCCACGACCGTGTTCGACATCGGGCCCTTGCCGCCCTCCATCGAACCGGCCTTCACCGTGTTGCCGTTGCAGCCCGTGCCGCAATTGCTCTCGATGTAGACCTCGCCCCAGTTGGCACCGGAGTTCGTCAACGTCACGTTGAGCACTACGGCCGTCGTACCGGCGCGCGGGACGTTGGTGACCCCGACCGCGGTGAAGGCCGCGGAGACGTTCGTACCGAGCGCCTTGTTGAGGACCCGGGTCGGCGTGGCCAGGGCGACGTAGTTGCCCTTGGTCGTCGCCGTCTCTCCCGCGCTCGCCGGCGGGGCCGGCTGGGCGAGGGCGACCAGGAACCCGGCCAGGAGGGCCAGGGCGAGGGCGATCAGGGGTGTACGGCGGAGGGCGGTCATGGGGTGCTCCGAGCTGAGGTTGCGGTGAGTCAGGGGTGTTGCCGACGGTCAGTCGCGTCGGATTTCGTTGATCGAGGCTCCAGGCGGGAGCTGCCGGGTCCCGCTCCGCAGCTGCCCGCAGATCGACCAGTAGACCTCGACATCGCTGACCTCGAGGTTCTCCAGCTCGTCGTCACCGCCGAGGAAGAGCGGGACGCGATAGCCCACGCACTCGTCCCGCCCCAGCGGGAGGCTCGCTCCCGGCTCAGCCGTCCATGCCTCGTAGAAGCCGGAGGCAAGCGCGGCATCGGTCTGCTCGATCAGCACCTCGTCGTGGAAGGCTGCGAACGTCGCCGGGATCTGTAGCGCCTCTCCCGTCCCGGGCTCGAGGAGGAGGACCTCCGGCTGGTCGCCCTGGAGGCGGCCGTAGTCGACGGCGAGCTGACGTCCCAGCCAGTCGTAGCCGAAGGGCACGACTCGCTTCGCGAACTCCGGGAACGCCTCCAGCACGAAGGCCAGCGCCCGCGGACCCGACTGCGCGTCGTGGATCCGGTAGAGACCGCGGCCGAAGGTGACGCCGGCGTACTCACCCGCAAGTTCGGCGTAGCCCTGCACATCGCTCAGCCGGCCGTCCTGCCAGGGCGCCCCGACCCGACCGTCGCCGATCGGGCCGAAGGCGGCGCGGAAGCTTTCGAACATCAGAGGGGTCCTCTCAACAGATCCGTACGGAGATCACACATGTACCAGGTTGCAGACCACGGATCTGATGCCCGATCTGGGAGCCGAGACTTCGGTTGACCGAGAAGTTCAGCGGCAACATGTTGCTGATGTCATCGATCCCGCCGAGCTGGAGGTCGATCACGTGGTCGATGTCGGCATCGGCCGGGACCGTCCCGCCCTCCTTCTTGAACACACTCGACGCGGAGGTGCCGGAGCGCTTGACCGGTGTCACCCGGAGGAGACCGGCCTCGGCAGCATCGTTCAGAGCCTGGACCTTGTCGTCGGCCGCAGCCTTCTGCGCATCGGTCCAGCCCTCCTTGTACTTCAAGCTGATCGAGACGCCACCCGGGTCGGCTGCCTTCGCCTGCGACCCCGGGCCCGGCAGGTCGCACGCCGAGTTGTGGACGAGCACTCCCGCGGCGGTGACCGCGTAGTTGTGGTCGCCCTCGACCTCGAAGTTGTAGACCCGGGTGGGCTTGGAGTCGTAGGTGATCGAGGTGATCGCGGCGGTGCCGCCGTCGATCAGGGTGACCTTGTCGCCGACCTCCAGGTCACCGGAGCTGACCCAGCCCTGGTCGGTGTGGAAGGGGTGCTCGGTGGTGACCCGGATCTTCTCGCCGGCGACGACCAGGGTCATCATCCGGGTGTCGACGTGGCTGGAGACGGCCTTGACGGTCCGCAGGCGCTTCTTGCCCGTGACCATGTCCCGAGCCACGACCTTGTCGCCGACCTTGACCTTCTCGATCGGCTTGTCGCCCTTGGCCGTGGTGACCTTCGTGCCGGCGGCGAAGCAGCTGCAACCCCCGTCGAGCTTCTTCAGGTACTTCTCGGCGAACTTCCCGCCGACCTTGCTGCCCGCGGCGGGCAGCACGGACAGGGCGGTCGAGACGCAGCCGGAGATCGTCGGGTCGGTGACGCAGCCGACGGCGTCCTTGACGGGCGCGACGACGGCGTCGACCGCACCCTTGGCCATGCACGCGGCCATCGACTTGCCGCCCGAGCAGTCGAGCGCGCCACCGACGGCGCCGGTGACGGCGGTGCCGAGCATGGCGCAGGCGACGCTGCCGGCGCCCGCGGTGAGGGCGGTGCAGGCGGCGCCGACGGCGATGCCGGCGGCCACCGACGCGATGGTCTTCCAGTTGTCCTTGACCCAGTCGCCGGCCGCGGAGACCGCGGTGGAGACGGACTCGACGACCTTGCCGACGGCCTTGACGGTGGTCTCGTAGATCGCCTGGACCTGCTTGGCGGTCGTCTTGACCACGTCCACGGTGGCCTGCACGATCCGCGCGGGGGCGTTGGCGACCGCGGAGACCACGGTCTTCAGGCCGGCGTAGACCGGGGCGACCGCGGCCTTGATGGCCGGCAGCGGGTTGTACTTCGCGGCGTGCTCGATGACCGCCTTGGTCTTCTCCGTCAGGGCGACGGCGGCGCGGTGTGCCGCCGCGGCTGCCTCCGCGGCCTTCTTCTTGGCCCACTCGATGCCGTCGGAGATCTTGTCCTTGGCCCAGTTGACGGTTGCGTTGAAGGCGTTCTTGACGGCGTTCAGGCCTGCCTTGGCCTTGTCGTAGATCCAGCGGCCGGCGTCGGCGATCGCGTTGACCGCGGCCTTGCCGTAGCCGTAGACCTTCGAGGCGGCCGAGGAGGCGTACTTGTAGGCGCTGCTGGCGTAGTGCTTGACCGACGACGCGGCCGAGGACACCGTGCTGGAGACCTTGTCCTTGACCTTGTTGCAGATGCCGCAGCTGGGCCAGTTGCCGTCGGGGTCGTTGAGGGTGACCGGGTCGCCGGCGGCGTAGGTGTACTTGTTGGCCAGGATCGAGGGTCCCGAGCTGTACGACGCGGTGTCGCGGGAGTCGAACGTCCCGCTCGTCGCGCTGTACCAACGGGCCTTCATGTTGATCTCGCCGGTGGTGGGGTCGGTCCACGAGCCCTGGAAACCGGCCGCGGAGTCCACACCCTGGGTGGCGGTCTTCTTGCCCCAGGGGTCGAAGGTCCGCGAGTCCGGCAGTGCGCTCAGCGTGGTGTCGGCCGGGTCGAAGCCGCCCGTGACGTCACCGTGCTGGTCGGAGAGCAGCATCCGGTTGCGGGTGCCGGACTTCTCCGAGATGACACCTCCACCGGGACCACGACCGAAGGTCGAGGTGCCGTCGCCGACGACGTCGTCGTCGAGACCCGCGTAGGCGAAGGTCTTTCCGCCCGCTTGCGCGACCCGGTCGAAGGCGTCGTAGGAGTAGTTCTTCGCGCCCTGGCTGATCATCCGGTCGAAGGCGTCGAAGGTGAACGCCTCGGTGGTGGAGCCGTTGGTCCGCGACTTCAGCGAGCCCCGCGGGCTGTAGCTGTAGTCGGTGCCGTTGTCGGAGACCAGCCGGTTGCGCTGGTCGTACGTCGCGGTCGCGCCGTTGACCTTCGTCCGGTTGCCCGAGGCGTCCCAGGCGTACGTCGTGGTCGCGCCACCGGCCACCGACCACGACGTCAGCCGGGCCGCGTCGTCGTAGGTGTAGGTGTTGTCGGCCGCGCCGGAGACCCCGGTCGTGGTCTTGCGGCTGACGTTGCCCTTGGCGTTGTACTCGTAGGCGGTGGAGGCGACCGTCTGCCCGCCGTTGTTCCTCAGCACGTCGCTGGCCTGGCGGCCGAACGCGTCGTAGCCGAAGGTCCGTACCCGGCCCGCGCCGTAGTTGATCGTGGCCGGGGCACCCGTGGTGTCGTAGGTCAGCGCGACCTGGGCACCCGAGCTGCCGTCGGTGACCGAGGTCAGCTGGCCCTGGGTGTAGCCGAAGATCGACGTGCCCGAGGAGTCGGTGCGCTTGGCGAGCTGGCCGTCACGGTCGTAGGAGAACGTCGCCGCCCCCGAGGGACCCGCCGCCTCCAGCAGCTGGCCGCGCTGGTCGTAGGCGTAGGTGTTCGTGCCTGCCGGCGTCGAGGCCGAGGTCAGCCGGCCGAGCAGGTCGTAGGTCAGCGTCCGCGACGCGGTCGCCGCCTCCGCACCCGACCCGGTCTCGCTGACCAGACGGCCCGCGGCGTCGAACGCCCGCTGCCGGGTCACCCCGCCCGGTGCGGTCAGCTGCACCGGCAGACCGGTCGGGTCGTAACGGGTCTGCCACCGCCGGTCCGCCAGCGCGGGGTGCGCCAGCGTCGCCGGCTCGATGACGGACTCCAGGCCGAAGGTGCCGTACTGGTACCAGGTCTCGTTGCCGCGACCGTCGGTGAACCGGGTCCGGTTGCCGGCGGCGTCGTAGCCGAAGCTGGTGGTGATCGTCGAACCCGCACCGGCCGGCTCGACCTGCTTCTTCAGCCGGCTCGCCGCGTCCCACTCGTACGTCGAGGCAGGCGAGCCCGCCGGCGTCGAGGTCGTCAGGTTGCCCTCGACGTCGTAGCCGTAGGTCTGCTTCGGCCCCTCCGTGCCGGAGGCGCTGAGCTGCGTGCTGGCCGTCATCCGGCCCGCGACGTCGTAGTCGGTGCGCGAGACCCGGCCCAGGGCGTCCTTGACCGAGACCTGCCGCCCCGCACCGTCGTAGCCGAACGCCGACTGCACGCCCGCCGGGTCCTTCACCGTGAGCAGCTGACCCAGGGCGTCGTACGTCGAGGTGGTCTTGTTCAGCTGCGGCGAGGTGATCTCGGTGACGTTGCTCGCGTCGTCGTAGGTGTAGGCGGTGGTGAAGGTGTCGGCCACCGGCGTCGTCTCGAACACCGTCGAGGTGACCGGCCGGTCGAGGTCGTCGTAGGTGCTCTCCACCTTGGTGCCCAGCGGACCCTCGACCCGCCGCACCTGACCGGTGCGGGTGTAGTCGTAGGTCGTGACCGCCCGGTCGTCGTTGTCGTGCGCGGGCGCGTCGACGCGCACCACCCGACCCAGCCGGTCGTAGTCGAAGCGCGTCTCGGAACCACGCGGGTCGGTGACCTTCGTCTGGTTGCCGTTGGCGTCGTAGTCGATCGTGGTCACCGGCACGACCGGGGTCGAGGTCCCCGGCGCGGTGTACGACGGCGCGACCTGCTTCACCGGCAGGCCACGCTTGTCGTACTCCACCGAGCTGACCCGGCCCAGCGCGTCCCGCGAGGCCACCGGCGAGCCGAAGGTGTCGTAGCCGATCTCCTCCGTCGCGCTCACCGTCGCCGCGGCCGTGCCGTACTCCTCGCGCAGCGTCGGCGGCGCGGTCACCTTCGTCCGGTTGCCCGCGTCGTCGTAGGAGAACGTCGTGGCGTAGTCGTCCGGGTTCGCACCCGCGACGTTGCCGCGCGGGGAGACGACCTTCGTGATATGCCCCAGCGCGTCGTACGCCGTCGTGGTGGTCGCCGTGCCCGACGGCAGCGTCACCGTCTCGCTCGTCTGCCGCCCGGCGGCGTCGTAGCCGTAGGCCACGCTCGAGGTGTCCGTGGTCGCCCACGACACGTTCGACTTGTCACCCGTCGTGTCGACCTGGCTGACGTTGCCCGCGAGGTCGTAGGTGTAGGTCGTCTTGCGGGTCAGCGGCGCGACACCGACCGTCTGGGTCTTGACCCGGCCGAGCTCGTCACGGGTGTAGGTCACCTGCCGCGAGCCGTTGCCGGTCTTCTCGGTGATGACGCTGCCGGCCTTGTCGTAGGTGTAGGCCTCCAGGACGTACGGCGTCTCCTGGGTCTCCCCCGGCCGCTTGAACGTCGTCAGCGTCTTCTTCGCCACGAGGTCGTCGTGGAAGTAGTCGATGGTGACCTTGCGGCCCATCGCGTCGTACGTCGCGACCAGGCGACCCGCCGCGTCGTACGCATAGGCCATCGTCACCAGGAAGCCCGAGGACTCCGTGCTGTCCGGGTCCCGCAACCGCACCTCGGCGATCTTGTTGCGCGCGGTGTAGGCGAACTCGGTGCGCGTCCCGCCCGCATCGACCATCGAGGTCTGGTTGCCGAACTGGTCGTACTCGTAGGCCACCTCGTTGCCCGACGGGTCGGTGACCCGGGTCATCCGGTTGTGGTCGTCGTACTCGTAGCTCGTCAACCGCGCCGCGTCGTTGCCGAGCGCGTCGGCGACCTCGGTCGTGGCGACATTGCCGTCCACGTCGTAGGTCTGCACGACCTGCTGCTGGTGGTCGACCCCCGACACCGCGTCTCGGTGCCCCGGCATCAGCGTCTTGATCACCCGCGACTGCTCGTCGTAGGTGTAGGTCGTCGTGGTCTCCCGACCACCCCACACCTCGGTCTTCGTCACGGTCCGGCCCAGCCGGTCGTAGCCGAACTTCGTCACCAGGCCGCTCGGCTCGGTCACCCGCGCCAGGTCCCCGGACTTGAAGTAGGCGAAGCTCGTCGTCTTCGACGCCGCGTCCTTCGTCGACAGCGGCAGCCCCGACGGGATGGTCCCACCGTCCACACCGGGCTCGGAGTCACCGGAGTAGGTGTTGGTCACCTTGCCCAGCTCGGGCGCCGGAGCCGTCTGCGTGAGCAGCTGGCCGGCCTCGTTGTAGGTGTACTCCGTGATGTAGCTCGGCGCCCAGTACAGGCCCGCCCGCGGGTCGACCTTCGTCAGCGGCTTGTCCCAGCGCGGGTCGAGCGCGGTGTAGCCGGAGGTCGACGTCGGGTAGGTGGTGTACGACGTGGCGCAGTCCGAGGGGCTGGCGCCGGGCGCCGTGCGGCAGGTGGTCCGCTCGGTCACGTTGCCGCGCGCGTCGTATTTCATGGTGACGACGTCGCCGATCTCGTTGTAGACCGCCGTCATCCGGCCTTGCGCGTCGTAGTCCATCGAGCGGATGTCGGAGCCGGAGATGTCCCAGAGCTGGATGTTGTCCGGGTCCTCGGGTGCGGGGGCGCAGAAGCGCGGATCCTCCGCGGACGGCGCCGCGCAGCGTTCGGCGTCCTGCGGGCGCACACCGTTGCCGTTGGGCATCGCGGAGCGCAGCAGGTAACCCGCGAGGGCGTCGTACTCGTAGAGGTAGATGCGGTCGGCCGGGTCCTTCACGACGACGGTACGACGCATGTCGGTCGTCGTGCCGGACACGAGCGGCTCGCCGAGGGTCCAGGTGCCACCGTGCTGGTCGGTGTACTCCTTGACCCGGTCGGTCTCGACGTCGTAGCCGATCTCGGAGACGACCTTGCCGCTCGGCAGGGTCACCTTGGTGAGCTGCTTGGTGCCGGCGGCCGCCTTGAAGTGGTCGGTCACCTCGCCCGCGCTGATGCCGTGGGAGTAGACCGCGACCTCGTCGATCGAGCCCTTGAAGTAGCGCTTGGACACCGTGCCGTACGACGGCCAGGAGCCCGGCGTGGTCGCGTACGCCGCGCCCAGCTGGTTGAACGTCAGCGCGACGTGGTTGATCGTCGAGGTCTTCTGGTTCTGCTTGACGCCGTCGACGTAGAGCGTGGTCGTCGTGCCGACCGAGGTCAGCACGGCGTGGTGCCAGGAGTCGTTGGTGACCGTGGCGAGCGAGGTGACCGGCGCGAAGGTGCCGTCGGCGAACTGCCCGCGCAGCTTGCCGTCCGCGCCGATGTAGAGGAGCGGGACACCTGTGGTGGGCGCGGTCGCACCGTCGAACACCTTGTTCTGGTAGCCCACCAGCGGCATCGCCGTCGTCGACGGCGCCGCCTTGAACCACAGCTCGACGGACATGTCGCGGCTCTTCTTCGACGTGCCGCCCGGCAGCCGGACCGCCTGCGCACCGGCCAGGGTGGCGGCGGTGTCGGTCGAGTTGGTCACGACGCCGCCCGCGCCGAGGGTGACCCCGGCGTCGTACGTCGCCTCGTCCTTGCCGAGGTTGACCGCGACCTCGCTGACGGCCTTGGTGTCGCCGGTGGACTCGCCGAGGCGCCAGTAGGAGTCGGGCTTCGTGTCGAGCACGGCCGTGCGGTAGTGCGAGCCGTCGGCGTAGTCGTAGGCCGTGCAGCTGTTGGTCGGCGAGCAGACCTTGGTCAGCAGGTTGCCGGAGTAGGTGTAGGTCCACGTCGTGACCACGGCACCGGTGGCGTCGAGGGTGGCGACGGTGTCGACCTTGCCGGCGGCGTTCCAGGTGAACTTCAGGCCGCGGCCGCTGTTGCCGCTGACGACCTTGTCGAGCTTGCCCGCGGCGTCGTAGGAGAAGGTCTCCGCCCGCCCGGTGACGGCCTTGACGGACTGCAGGCGGCCGGTGGCCTGGTCGAAGACGTAGACCGAGCCGCTCTGGTCGGTCATCGTCCACGTGGTGGTGCCGTTGGCGACGAACGAGACGTTGCGCCCGCGCGGCGCGGCATAGGTCGCGTTGGAGTTCTTGCCGAAGCGGACCTGCTGACCGTCGGGCATGGTGACCAGCGCGCTGCCGGTGGCGTTCTCGGCGCGGACGTCGAACTTCGTGGACCAGCCGGCACCGAAGATGCCGTCGGCGCGCGGGTCGATGCTGTTGTAGGTCCGCGCGACCGTCAGGTCCGGGCCGGTGGTCGCGACCGCGGCGTCGATGGCCGCGGTCGAGTAGTTGCCCAGCGACGGGTCGAACTCGCGCTCCTGCGCGCCGTAGGCCGAACCGGCCAGGTGCGAGGTCAGCGTCGGCTGCGGAGCGTCGGTGAAGAACGTCAGCGTCGGCGACGTCGTCGGCCCGGAGGTGAAGTTCCAGTAGTACTGCGTGCTCCAGCTGAGCTTCGCCGCCGGCACCACCCAGCCCGAGGCCGTGGTCGCCGTACCCGAGGTGAAACAGCCGGTGCTCATCGCACTGTTGGTGCAGACCTTGAAGCTGTACGTCGTGGTCCCCGGCGTCGCGTCGACGTCGATCGCCTTCGCGAACAGCTCGGGCTGCAGCGTCGGCGCGGAGTACCCGTTCTGCGGGTACATCTGGGTGACCACCGGCGGCACGTCGAAGACCTGCAGCGCCAGCCGCACGGGAGCGACCTGCTGGTCGGTGAACCAGATCAGCGGACTGTTGCGCACGACCGAGAAGTCGAGGAAGTACATCCCCGCCGGCATCGCCTTCAGCGTCGCGCTGACCGTGGTGGTCGCACCCCGGGCCAGCGCCGGCATCGAGGCGGCGTTGAAGCTCGGCAGCGCCGAGTAGGCCTTCCCCTTGCTGTCGAAGACGCGGTAGCGCAGCGAGTAGTCCCCGGAGGCCCACGCGAACGCGCTCTTGTTGGTCACGGTGACCTTGATCGCGCCGTTCGCGTTCTGCATCACGATCGGGTTCGGCGTGGGGTTCGAGATCTTGTACGCCGCGTTGTACGGGCTGTGCGTGACGTAGAGCGTCGGCCGGTTGGCGCTGGCGCCGGGGCCGACGAACTGCTTCCAGCCGGTGCCGGTGACCGCCAGGCCCCGGTTGGTGCCGCCGTTGGCCCAGCCCTGGACGATGTCGCGGCCCTTGACGCCGAGCTCGAAGAGCGAACCCTGCACCGGGCAGGGCGAGGAGGAGGAGCCGAAGGGCACGTAGCCGTAGGCGAAGGAGGTCGCGTCCAGGCGCTTGCCCAGGTTCGGGGCGTTGCCGAGGCTGTAGGCGTCGGGGTTCAGCGACCAGTTCTCGGTGACCTCGTTGACCGCCACCTCACGCGCGACGCAGCTGTTCGACTTGTAGTTGACCAGGCTGAGGTTCGCGCCGTAGATCGTGTGGTTCGCCAACGCCGAGAGATCCCAGCGCAGGTAGGTCCGCGCGTTCTTCGAGCCGCCGACCTCGAAGTCGGCCGAGGCGTTGTAGGCCCCGCCGCTCTGCACGGTCATCGCGCTGGACGCCTTGAGCTGCTTCGGCGTCAGCACGCTCGGGTCCACCCGGACCGGGAAGGTCCGCGCGGGGTCACGCAGCCAGGCGGCGTCGACCTCGACCTGGAGCCGGTCACCACCGACGAGCCGGTAGCTCACCCCCGTGGTGCTCTCCCCCGTCGCGTCGGTCGCGTAGCCGCTCGGGATCGTCGCGTGCAGCTCGCCGTCGGCGTCCTCGAGACGGACCTGGCCGTCGACCAGGCGGGCGGTCAGCCCGTCGAGGCGCAGGTCGAAGTCGAAGCGGGTCGGCGCCTTCGCCGAGCGCAGCACCACCGTCTCCTTCGCCGCCGCCGGCTGCGCCTGGATCTCGATGTCGGTGTCGCGGAGCACCTCGCGGTAGGTCGCCAGGTCGCCCTCGACCTGCGGCTGGACGCGCGCCGCACCCGCCAGCGTCCAGGAGATCGACCGGTCCTCGTCCAGCGCGACCTCGGCCAGCCGGTCCCCGCCGACCTCGACCTCCAAGCCGCCCCCGGTGGACTGCCACGACCCCGCGGCGTCCTTCTCGAACTCCGGGTCGATCGGCTTCCAGTCACCCTTGTCGTCGAGGTAGTTCACCGGACCCGGCGCGATCGCCGTGGTCTCGGAGCCGTCGGCGTTCGCGAACGTCTTCGTCGTCTCGGTACGACGCGACGCGATCTCCTTGCTCGTCTTCGCGTCGAACCGCCCGGACCCCGGGGTTGAGGTCGCCGGCGCCTTCTCGACCTTGCCGACGTTGCTCGCCTTGGCGTTCTTCGCGACCGGGAAGTAGGACCGCAGCGACCGCGGGACGTGCGTGTTCTGCTTGCCGCCCACACGATGGGACTTGCCCGCCGCCGTACCCCGGTCGGACTGCTTCGGCGCCGGCTTCGGCTTGGCTGCCGCGACGCCGGAGCCGACGACCGGCTCACTCAGCGCGGGAGCCTGCTGGAGGACCAGCGCGACCAGCACCGCGAGGACGACGACGAAGAGCGCGCGCGACGAACGCACCGACCGAGAAGACATGCCCGAGACCCCCCAGGGCGCGCGCCGGGACCCGATGTCCGGCCGTCCGCGACCCCACTTGACCAGCGAACGATGCCACGACGTACCAGGGTTCGTCACTCGAATGAACGTAAAACCTTGGAGAAACCTGAGAATTTCCTGGGAGCAGGGTGTGAGGCAAGGTTTCCACCGCGCTCACCGCCCCCTCCGTAGATTGGAGGACATGCTCGTCGCCATCGTCGGAGGCAACGGCCAGATCGCCCGGCTGCTGCACCCTCTCGTCGTCGCCCAGGGGCACACGCCCGTCGCCCTCGTCCGGCGGGAGGACCAGCGCGCCGCCCTCGAGGAGCTCGGCGCGGAGGTGCGCCTGCTCGACATCGAGAGCGCCGGGGTCGAGGAGTTCGAGACCGCCTTCGCGGACTGCTCCGCGGTCGTGTTCGCCGCCGGCGGCGGACCCGACGGCAACATCGAGCGCAAGCGCACCGTCGACCTCGGCGGTTCGGTGAAGTCGATCGAGGCCGCCACCCGGGCCGGCATCCGCCGGTTCGTCCAGGTCTCCGCCATCAACGTCGACGAGCCCGTCGACCCCGAGGCGAGCGAGGTGTGGGCGGCGTACGTCGCCGCGAAGCGCGACGCCGACCTCGCCCTGCGCGAGAGCCAGCTGGCCTGGACGATCCTGCGCCCCGGGCGGCTCACCGACGACCCCGCCACCGGTCACGTCGCCCTCGGCCCGGACGTCGCCCGCGGCGACGTGACCCGTGCCGACGTCGCGGCCGTGCTGGCCGCGGTGCTGGACCGCCCGGACACGGTCGGCCAGCAGTGGAACCTCGTCGGCGGCGACGTACCGCTCGACGAGGCGGTGGACCGGGCGGCGGCTGCCGCCCGGCCCTAGTCCGTCCCCCCGCTCAGCGGGTCAGACGGCGCGCCGACCGCCGCGACCGTTGAAGATCGAGACGCCTCCCGGACCGACCAGCAGGCCGACCACGATCAGCACGATGCCCAGCAGGATGCTCCCCTGGACGAGGGTCACGATGCCTGCGATGACCAGCACCACCGCGGCGATCCACAAAAGCGTGCCCATGACAATCTCCCTTCACTGACCCACCTCGTGTGGGGACCGGGTGGTACCCGCCACCAGCCGGATCAGACGTCGGGCACCGCACGGTCGCGGCGTCGGAGGTCGGTTCAGTAGCCCTCGTTGACACCCGCCACGGGAGCGGCGCCCTGGACGTCGAAGGCCCACTTGATGCCCCAACCGCAGCGGCGGACGCCCTCGGAGTCGAGGCACAAGACGAGCAGGGAGCGGCTGTTGTCGTCCGTGTAGACGTAGGTCGGCCGCTCGGTCCCGCAGCCGTAGGCGACCCTGGCCCAGCTCCCGTTGTTCTGCACCCACAGCGAGAAGCAGTTGTCGGTGGAGCCGTCGGTCCCCGTCAGCTCCAGATGCCCACGGTAGAGGCCGTTCCCGTTGCAGGTCCCCGCCTGCGGAACCTCCTTCACGACGAAGGTCCCCAGGATGAACTCGCTGACGACGGCATGTCCGGTGCTGACGCAACGCGCCTCGGCGGGCGGCGCACCGCCGAGGACCGAGAGCGCCAGCAACGGCGCCGTCACCGCGGCCACCACCGTCGCCCGAGACGCCGTGGACCTTCGCGAGAAGCCGAACCTGCGCAGCAGATGAAGCACGACCCGTCCCCCTTCGACGGAGCGCCCCGAAGCGCTCCCACCCGTGGCAGCCACTATCGCTTAACAGGACTTGCCCCTGTCAATCCCCCGCGAGCGGCTCCACGGACCCGACCCGCAGCACCGTGACCTCGAGCTCCTCGATCACCAGCTTCTTGATCGTGCCCTCCCCCACCGCCAGGCGGCCGACGGCCACAGCACCCACGGCGAGCGCGCCGATCGCGAACGCACCGAGGGCGACGGCGCCGTAAGCCGAGGCGCCCAGCGCGAGGGCGCCACGCAGACGCGGGGTCAGGTCGAGGGAGGGCTCCATAGAGCGATCCTGGCACGCTCGGGCGGTCGTCCGCCTGGAACCGGAAGCGGCCCGTCTCAGCCCATTCGTCGAGAGGCGCGCGGCCACGTCGTGGAATGACGTGCTCCGTCGACGTCGAGGAACTCGACCGACGCCCGCATCGTGTGGAGCTTCGCGCGCTCGGCGTAGTTCATCTGGAGCCGCCTTGACCACTCCCGCGACCCCCCGCCCGGTAGGACCGGGTGATGGAGGTCGATGGATCGCGTGATCCCGGTCGGAATCCCACCGTGCTCGATCCGCTCGACGTCGAGGTCGAAATGGACGTGCACGTTCACGTCGGAGATCGGGAACCGCCCGGGGTTGTCGACGCGGAAGACGAACTGCCACACAGCCTGGCCGCCGGGGTCACGGTCGGACTCGTTCGGTCGCACCTTCGGGTGCCACGACGCGCTGACCCCGTCGACCCCAAGCCGACGCTCCTCCTGCCGGTCGGCGAGCAACAACCGCATCTGCCACCCGGAGAAGCCCAGACCGCCGGCCGCCGCAACTGCGGAGACTACAGAAACGGTCGTACTCAGATCACTCACCCGAACTCCTCTCTCGAGCCGACCGTACGCCCTCGCGGTCGACGGGGCCGACACCCGGCCGGCTCGGACCTGGAGCCCGGCCGCGCGGCGCCCGCGACGAGAAACACACAGAGGCTCCCGGCACGGCCGGGAGCCTCTGCGAAGAGTGGAGCTGCGGGGAATCGAACCCCGGTCCTCGAGCGTCGAGCCAGGTCTTCTCCGGGTGCAGTCAGTGCTGGCGTTTTCTCGGCCCCGGCGCTCGCACTGACACGTCGCCGACAGGCCCAGCCGGGTTTGAGTCCCGCGCCACCCTCCCGGCGAGAGTGACGCGGCAAGTCTCCTAGATGACGCCTGGGTCCGGGACGGAGACGGATGCCCGGTCAGACGCTTCGATCACTGCTCAGGCAGCGAGAGCGAAGGAACTGCGCTTAGCGTTGGCAGTTATTGGTTTCCAGCGATCGTTTACGAGATGACGCTGGCTTCTCGACCCGCTTCCCCTGGGACAAACGTCCCAAGTCGAAACCGATCAGCCCCTCTTGAGTTGTGAAGTGACCACTCTACCGGGCACCAACACCGCAGGCCCACCGGATAGTCCCGGTGGGCCTGCGGCTGAGGGAGCCTCAGAGGCCGAAGCCCGCGAGCCAGGTGCGGACGACGGGGATGTCGACGCGCTGGTAGCCGTCGAGGTAGCGGCAGTTGTCGGTGTAGCCGTACGACGTCACGCCGACCACCCCACCGTTGAGCCACAGCGAGCCGCCGGAGTCGCCGAAGCAGGTGCCTCCGGTGCCGAACGGGTCCTTCTCGTTGCCGTTGGTCTGGATGATCTGCGGGGTGATCTTCTGGCCGGGCATCTGCACGTAGCGGCGCAGCAGCGGGTAGCTCATCGGGACGGGCTTCTGCGGGCCGGAGTCGGGCTGGCGGACCTCGGTGCCGTAGCCCACGGCGGTGAAGAGCGTCTTGCGCGGCTGCTTGACCGCGTCGGCGGCGTCGAGCGGGGCCAGCGGCGCCGGGGCGATGTCGGTGACGGGGGTGTCGAGGACGATGACGCCCACGTCGTTCCAGTTGTCCAGGTCGGTGAAGTCGCTGTACTGCGGGTGCGTGTACGCCGTGCCGGAGAGGTAGCCGGCGGCGGCGAGCTCGGCGGACGTGTAGCCGGCGGCGGGGTTCGCGGCGACGGGCAGCGGCGAGGGCGGCGCCTCGGCGATGACGCTGTCGAAGGTCACCAGGGTCTTGCCGAGGGTGCCGGACGTGCAGTGCGCGGCGGTGAGGACGACGGTGGGGCTGACCAGGGTGGCCGAGCAGCGGAACCGGCCGGTGGCGTCGTAGAACGCGATGAGGCCGACGTTGGGGTGCAGGTCGCCGTCGGGCGTCCCGCCGGTGCTGGCGGACGCAGGGGCGACGAGGCCGACGGCGGCGAGGACGACGCCGGCGAGGACCATCAGACGAGCACGCATGGATCTCCTCCGAGAGAGGGGGCAGGGCTGTCCAGTCCAGCACGCCCGTCCCGCGTTGGGAACCATCGCTTTCAAGATCTTGCGGTGAGAGGCCCGATCAGCCGCAAGGCGTTGTGCCAGCACACGTCACGCAGCCAGTCGTCGCCGAGATCGAGCCGGGCGAGGCCTTCGAGCTGGTGGTGGTAGGGGTACGGGATGGTCGGGAAGTCCGTGCCCAGCAGCACCTTGGGCTGCAGGTCCTTCAACCGCGGCAGCAGGGCGGCGGGATAGGCGCCGTCGGCGTCGAAGAACTCGGTGAAGACCATCGTGGTGTCGAGGTGGACGTTCTCGTAGCGCTCGGCGAGGACGAGGAAGTCGTCGTACTCCGGGGCACCCATGTGCGCGATCACCAGCCGCAGCCGCGGGAACCGCCGCAACAGCCGGGCCACCGAGTCCGGGCCGGTGAAGGCGTTGCCGACGGGCCCGGAGCCGGCGTGCACGGTGACAGGCGTCCCACTGTCCTCCAGCACGCCCCACACCGGGTCGAGCACCGGGTCGTCGGCGACGAACTCGCCGACCTGGAGGTGGATCTTGAACATCCGTACGCCGTCCTCGACCAGCTCCGCGACGTACCGTCCCGCCTCGGGCTCGGGGTAGAACGTGGCCGAGCGCAGGATCTCCGGCGCGGTCGCGGCGAACTCCCCCGACCACCCGTTGAGGTACGACGCCACGCCCGGCTTGTGCGCATAGGGATGTGTCGGGAAGGCACGGACGCCGAAGTCCCGCAGCAGCGCGACCCGCTCCTCCAGCGACTGCCGGTAGCGGATCGGCCAGGGCCGGCCGATCTTCGGGCCCGCCTCGTCGAACACCGCCCACACCGCGCGCTGGATGTTCGGCGGCAGGAAGTGGGTGTGCAGGTCGACCAGCCCGGGCAGGCCGAGCGGCTCCCAGAACGCCCGGACGGCGGGCGCGTCGGCGGCGACGTCAGTCACGCATGCCCTTGAGCCGGCGCCCGATCGCCTCTTCCTTCTCCCGGTCGGCGGTGCGCTCGGCGATGGCCTGGCGCTTGTCCCACGACTTCTTGCCCTTGGCGAGGCCGATCTCGATCTTGGCGCGGCCCTTGACGAAGTAGAGCGCCAGCGGGACCACGGTGTGTCCCTTCTCGCTGACCTTGCGCTCGATCTTGTCGATCTCCTCGCGGTGCAGCAGCAGCTTGCGCTTGCGCCGCGCGGCGTGGTTGGTCCAGGTGCCCTGGGCGTACTCCGGGATGTGCACGGCGTGCAGCCAGGCCTCGCCGCGGTCGATGTCGACGAAGCCGTCGACGAGGCTCGCGCGGCCCAGCCGCAGGGACTTCACCTCGGTGCCCTGGAGCACCAGGCCGGCCTCGAAGGTGTCCTCGATGTGGTAGTCGTGGCGCGCCTTCTTGTTGGACGCGACGAGCTTGCGCGCCCCGTCGTCGCCCTTGCCGGCGGACGCTCCGGACTTCCCCTTGGCCATGTCCCCATTCTCTCAGGAGGGGGCAACGGGTTTGCCCGGGGTGGTCCGGCGGCGGGTCAGAGGTACGGCGCCGGGTCGACCGGGGTGCCGTTGCGCATCACGATGAAGTGCAGGTGGCAGCCGGTGGACCAGCCGGTGGCACCGGAGTACCCGACGGTCTGGCCGCGCTTGACGCGCTGGCCCTGGCCGACGGCGTACCCGCTCATGTGGTTGTAGACCAGCACGATCGAGGCGCCGTTGACGCGGCCGATGGCGAGGTACAGACGGTTGCCGTAGACCTCGTCGTAGTAGCGGTTGATGACCGTGCCGGACTCGCCCGCGACCAGGCGCGCCCCGCAGCCGGTGCCGAAGTCGATGCCGTTGTGCAGGCCGTAGTAGCCGTAGATCGGGTGGATCCGGTAGCCGTACGGCGAGGTGACCGGACCGGGGCCCGGCTTTGCGAGCAGGCCGCCGGTGTCGCCGTTGTAGCTGCCGCCCTGCTTGCGCGACAGCGCCAGGATCGTGCGGCGGATCTTGGCCTCGCGGGCCTCCAGCCGGCGCAGCGCGGCCCGGTCGGCGGCCCGTGCGGCGACGACCGCGGAGCGGGCGCTGGCGGTGCTGCGGACCAGGCTGGCGACCTTGGCCTCCGCGGACGTGGCGCGGGTGACCAGGGCGGTCACCTCGGCCACGTTGTCGTCGGCGGCCTTCTTGGCCGTGGCGACGTTGTTGCGCGCGTCGCGCACCGCGGCCTCGTGGGTGGTCAGCTGGTCCTGGACGACGACGAGCTGGTCGAGGGTCTGCTGCTGGCGCCCCGTGATGACGCCGTTGGCCGTGAGGCTGATCAGCACCTCGTCCATCGACTCCCCGTCGGCGTACGCCGAGAGCAGGGCCAGGTCCGGGTTGGACTCCGTCGCCATCGCGATGACGGTGTCGCGGCCCTCCTGGCGCTGCCCGGCGACCTCGGCCTTGGCCTGCTTCAGCTCGGCCTTGGCGGTGGCCAGCTTCGTCTCCGCCTCGGCCAGCTTCGTCCTCAGCGCCGTGGCACGCGCCCGCGCGGTGGTGAGCTCGGCACGCACCGACGTCAGCGTGGTGCGGGCCGCGGTGAGCTTCGCCTCCGCGGTGCGCAGCTTCCCGGTGAACGAGGCCACCTTGGCGCTGGCCTCGTTGATCTCGCCCTTGACGTCCTTGATCTGGCCCTTGACCTGGTTCTGCTTGTCCTTCAGGTCGTCGCGGTCGTCGGCGTTGGCGAGCGGGACGGCCAGGCCGAGGACCGCGACCAGGGCGGCGAGGATCGTGACGAGCCACTGGGGATGAGCCCATGCCGGCATCCGGTCGAGGGTACGGCGGAGCCAGGGGGCGCTGGGGAAGGAGCGCACGGTACGACCAATCAGTGTTCGGGGAAGTGAACGGATCGACGGTAACTGCCGCTGATCAGACTTTGACGTATTTGCGGGTCAGCAGGAGTGTCGGGATCAGCGTCAGCGCCGGCCCGAGGATCACGATGCCCGGCGGGAACACGCCGATCAGCGCCTCGCCGTAGTCGGACCAGTCGATCCAGGGCAGGAAGGTGACCCGTTCGGCGATGCCCTGCTCCACGCCCCAGTACTGGAACGCGGCCAGCGCACCGGCCGCCAGGCCCACGCCGATGATCGCGGTGACGAGCGCCTCCAGGAGGAAGGGCAGCGCGATGTAGAGCGTCGAGGCGCCCACCAGGCGCATGATGCCGATCTCGCGTCGGCGGGCCAGCGCGGCCAGCCGGATGGTGTTCGCGACCTGGAGGAGCGCGGCGAAGAGCAGGAAGCCCGAGCCGATCCAGGAGCCGTACTTCAGCACGGTCATGATCCCGAAGATCTGCTTCAGCGCCTGGCGCTGGTCGAGGATGCTGGACACGCCGTCCAGACCCTCCAGCGCGCTGATCACGCCGTCGGCCTGGTCGGGCGTCTTCAGCGTCACCCAGTACGCCGCGGGCCACTTCTCCGGCGTCACGACCGGGTCGTCGCCCTCGAAGGCAGCCTCGGAGTGCTTGCGCTTGGCCTGCTCGTAGGCGAGCCGGAAGCCCTCCTCCTTGGTCTGGAAGTCGAAGGAGTCGACCTCGGAGCTGGCCTTCAGCTCCTCCTCGATCCGCTCCTTCTGGGCGTCGGTGACCTCGCCGCTGGAGCAGTTCTCGATGCCCCGGCGCTCGGCCGGGTCGTCCTGGGTGCACAGGTTGACCCGGATCTGGAGCTCGCTGCCGAGGTCGTCGACGGTGATCTCGGCCTCGCGCTGGACCAGGATGCCGATGCCGGCCAGGGTCAGCGACACGAAGAGCGTGACGATGACGGCCAGGTGCATGGACAGGTTCCGGCGCAGGCCGGTGCGGAGCTCGGTGGAGACATGGCGCAGCTGCATCCGCTCAGCCCTCCTGCTGGTTGTCGAGGTGCTGGAAGCCGTAGCTCCCGGCGGCCTCGTCACGCACGACCTTGCCGTTGGTCAGCTCGATCACGCGCTTGGTGAACTGGTCGACGATCCCGTGGTCGTGGGTGGCCATGACCACCGTCGTACCGGCCTCGTTGATGTCGCCGAGCAGGTTCATGATCCCGACCGAGGTCTGCGGGTCGAGGTTGCCGGTGGGCTCGTCGGCGATGAGGATCATCGGCCGGTTGACGTAGGCCCGGGCCACGGCGACGCGCTGCTGCTCGCCGCCGGAGAGCTCGTCGGGCATGCGGTCGGCCTTGTCCTTGAGGCCGACCAGCTCGAGGGTCGCCGGGACGACCTTGTTGATGTCGCGCTGGGACTTGCCGATCACCTGCTGGGCGAAGGCGACGTTCTCGGCGACGGTCTTGTTGGGGAGCAGGCGGAAGTCCTGGAACACGGTGCCGATCTGGCGGCGCAGCCGGGGCACCTTCCACCCGGCCATCCGGTTGATCTCCTTGCCGGCGACGTAGACCCGGCCCGTCGTCGGACGCAGCTCGCGCAGGACCAGCCGCAGGGCGGTCGACTTCCCGGAGCCGGACTGTCCGACGAGGTAGACGAACTCCCCCTTGTCGATGTCCAGGGTGACCTGGTCGAGCGCAGGCCTGCCGGGACCGGCATAGCGTTTGGTGACCTTTTCGAAGCGAATCACTGGCATGACGGTACGCGACGGACCTGGGCGTCCCGGGGACCGCCCGGCCTCCGGTGCGTCGGCCTGGGAGCGATGACCTAGGCTGCATCGACGTGTCGACCGTCCTGCGCGCGCTGGGTCTCTCAGCGCTCCTCACGCTGGTGCCGGTCGGCATCGGGGTGGGCGTGTCCGAGGACCGTACGCCGGCCCCGGAGGCCGCGACCTATGTCGGCACCGACCTCGCCGACTTCGACAGCACGGCCGCGGTGGTCCAACGCGCGCCGTTCTGCGAGCTGGTGCCCGCGGACGGCGTCCGGGAGGCGCTCGGCGCGAAGGGCGAGCTGACGGCCTACGGCAACGGCGAGCAGGCCGAGTCGCTGCCGGACGGCGACGTGGCGCACGAGTACGGCTGTGTCTTCACCGCTGCCGACGGCGGCGAGGCGCGCGCCTGGGTGTTCGCTCCCCCGGTCACCGCCGCGCGGGCGGCGGCGCTGGCGAAGGCCGCCGTGACCGACGGCTGCAGGGCGAGCGCCGGAGCACCGCCCTTCGGCAGCCCGACCGCGGCCGTGGTGTGCGTCGCGGGCGCGACCCGCACGGCGTCGTACCGCGGGCTGTTCGGGGACGCCTGGCTGAGCTGCTCCCTCACCCAGCCTGCCGGGGTGACCGCGTCCGACCTCCTCGCCCGGGCAGGGCGCTGGTGCGTGGCGGTGGCGCAGGCCGCCTCGGTGACCTCCTCCTCCTGAAGTCAGGACCCAGGTCCCGCGTCAACCGGGACCGTGCGGCGCCGATGGAAGGGACATGCTGCGTCCTGGTCTCCTTGCTCTGACGGTCCTGGCCGTCTCGGCGGCCGGTCTCGCAATGCCGGCGACGGCTGACGAGCAGGCCCCCGAGCCCCGTTCCTCCGACGACCCCGCCCTCGTGGTCTCCGACGACGGCACCACGTTCGCCGTCGACGAATGGCCCGCGCCCCCGGACGGGCCGGTGCTCACCGCCCGGACGGCGACGGTGCGCGGCGCGGCCCAGGCGTCGTACGACGCCGCGGACGCCTTCACCCTGCACAGCCGCCGAGGGGCGAGCCGCACGATCTACCTCGACTTCGACGGCGGCTCGCTGCTGTCCACCAACTCCTGGCTCGACAACGGCCTGAGCCAGCTCGTCTTCCCCGGCTGGTCGCTGGACGGCTCGAGCGCCTTCTCCGCCACCGAGCGGGCCGTCGTCATCGAGGTCTGGGAGCGGATGGCCGAGGACTTCGCGCCCTTCGACATCGACGTCACCACCCAGGAGCCCGCCTCCGGCGGGCTCTTCCGGAGCTCGTCCGGCGACACGACCTTCGGCGCACGGGTGGCGTTCACCTCGGGCAGCGCCGTGCAGAACGCCCTCTGCGGCGGTGGCTGCGGCGGGATCGCGTGGATCGGGACCTTCGACTCGATCACCAGCGGCGAGACCCGCAGCCCGGCGTGGGTCTTCCCCAGCTCGCTCGGCAACCGCGCCAAGAACCTCGCCGAGGCCGGCAGCCACGAGGCCGGGCACACCCTCGGTCTCAACCACGACGGGACCGGGTCGAGCGGCTACTACGGCGGCACGTCGCTGTGGGGTCCGCTCATGGGTGCGCCCTACTCGGCGGGAGTGACCCAGTGGTCGCGCGGGGACTACCCCGGCGCCAACAACCGCGAGGACGACCTCGCGAAGATGCAGACCAACGGCGTCGCGCTGCGTCCCGACGAGGCCGGCGCGAGCGCCGGCTCCGCCACCCCGCTCGCCGACCTGCCCGGCGGCCGCGGGGTCATCAGCAGCCGCTCCGACGCCGACTGGCTGGCCGTCACGGCGTGCAGCGGCAGCGTCGCCGTCCAGGCCCAGCCCACCGCCGTCGGTGCGAACCTCGACGTCGGCCTGCAGGTCCGCGACGCCTCCGGCACCGTGCTCGCCTCCGCCGCCCCCGACACCTCCCGCACCTCCAGCGGGGTCACCGGCCAGGCCGCGAGCCTCTCGGTGCCGCTGAGCGGCGGCCCGTACTACGTGGTCGTCTCGGGCACCGGCTCGGGACGCACCTGGTCCGGAGGCGGGTACGACGACTACGGCAGCCTCGGGAGCTACCGGGTCACCGTCGCCGGCTGCTCCGGCAGCGGCACCCCGTCCGTGGACGAGCCGCCGGTCGTCGTACCGCCGGTGGTCGGCTCTCCCCCGCCGCTGAGCCGGCCGGGCCGTCCCGCGCGACCGGCCGCGGCCTCGGGCCCGCGCGGCGGGCGGCGGACCGTGCTCGCGGCCTGGCGCGCCCCGCGGGCGACCGGGGGGACGCCGGTGACGCGGTACCTCGTCTCGGCGTACCGGGTGGGGACGTCGGCGCGGACCCTCCCCCGCACCTACGCCCGGCAGTACGGCGCCAGCGTCCACCGGGTCTCGCTGAGCCTGCCCCGCGGGACGTGGGTGGTCAGGGTGCGCGCCCGCAACAAGGTCGGCTGGGGTGCGTACAGCTCCGCCTCGGTGCGGGTGGTGTCCCGCTAGGCGGCAGGGGCCGGATCAGGCGTCGGCGGACTGCTCGGCGCCCCGGCGCCAGCGGATGCCGGCCTCCAGGAAGCCGTCGATCTCCCCGTCGAAGACCGGCTGGGGGTTGCCGGTCTCGTAGCCGGTGCGCAGGTCCTTGACGATCTGGTACGGGTTGAGGACGTAGTTGCGCATCTGGTCGCCCCAGCTCGCGGCGACGTCGCCCTTGAGGTCCTTCTTGAGCGCGGCCTCCTCGGCCTTCTTCTTCGCGAGGAGCTTGGCCTTGAGGACGATCATCGCGGCGGCCTTGTTCTGCAGCTGCGACTTCTCGTTCTGGCAGGTCACCACGATGCCGGTGGGGATGTGGGTGAGCCGGACCGCGGAGTCGGTGGTGTTGACCGACTGGCCGCCGGGACCTCCGGAGCGGTAGACGTCGACCTTCACGTCGTTCTCGTCGACCTCGATCTCGTCGGTCTCCTCCAGCTGCGGCACGACCTCGACAGCGGCGAAGGAGGTCTGGCGCCGGCCCTGGTTGTCGAACGGGCTGATCCGCACCAGGCGGTGGGTGCCGACCTCGACGGAGAGGGTGCCGTAGGCGTAGGGGGCGTGGATCGCGAACTCGGCGGACTTGATGCCCGCCTCCTCGGCGTAGGAGACGTCGAAGACCTCGACGGGGTACTTGTTGCGCTCGGCCCAGCGGGTGTACATCCGCATGAGCATCTCGGCGAAGTCCGCGGCGTCGACGCCACCGGCGCCGGAGCGGATGGTGACGATGGCCTCGCGCTCGTCGTAGTCGCCCGACAGCAGGGTGCGCACCTCGAGGCCCTCGACGGCCTTCTTGATGCGCTCCAGCTCGCCCTCGGCCTCGGCCAGGGAGTCGGCGTCGCCCTCCTCCTGGGCGAGCTCGGCGAGCACCGCGAGGTCGTCGATCCGCGCCTGCAGGGCGCGGAACCGGTCGACCTGGCCCTGCAGGCCCGACAGCCGGCCGGTCACCCGGGTGGCGTTGGCCTGGTCGTCCCACAGGTCGGGGGCGGCCACCTGCTCACCGAGGTCCGCGATCTCCGCCTCCATCTTGGGCAGGTCGAGGACCTGCTCGATGGTGTGCATCGTCGCAGTCAGCTGCTTGATCTCGGCGTCGTAATCGGGTCCGGCCACAAGGAGCAAGGTTACGGGCCCGCCGGGGACGAGGCGAACTGATGACCCTCGGAGGCGTCAGCGGCGCACCGTCACCACCGCGGTGTTGCGGACGGCGGTGACGTAGCCCGTGCGGGTGTAGGTCACCTTGACCGCCACCCGCGCGCCCGCCCAGCGCGCGGCGAGCCGCAGCGTGGGCGCCGTCGAGACCCGCTTCCCCGCGACGTACCAGGCGTAGGTCACCTTCGCCGACGGGCTCACCACGCCCGGCTGGACGGACAGCGTCCGGCCGACCTTCGGGGTGCCGGTGATCCGCGGGCCCCTGGTGACCGCGAGCGCGGCGCGGACCACCGCGGCGGTGGCGGCGGAGGTGCGCGTCGCGGCGGCGTACCCGGGTGCGGTGACGGCGACGCGCAGGCTGATCCGCTTGCCGACCAGGCTCGGGCCGACCTTCAGCGTCGTGCTCGTCGCGCCGGCGACCGGCTTGCCGTCGGCCAGCCACTGGTACGACGTCGTCGCCGGCACCGGCGTCCACGCCCCCGCCGTGCCGGCGAGCGTCCGGCCGACCTTCGCGGTGCCGGTGACCTTGGGCGCCGTGGTGCTGGTGATCGTGCCGGCGGCGACCGGCGCGGTGGCCGTCGAGATCGCGACCCCGTCGGTGTGGCCGTCGGCGGTCGCGGTCACCCGCAGGCTGATCGCCTTGCCGAGCTCCGCCGCCGTCAGTGTGTACGACGCCGCGGTGGCGCCGCTGATCTCCGCCCCGTCCGCCAGCCACTGGTACGACGTCGCGCTCGGTGCCGGCGTCCAGGAGCCGCTCGTGCCGATGAGCTCCTGGCCCACCTTCGCCGTACCGCTCACGACGGGCAGGGCGTCGTTGACCACGGCCGGGTCCGGGAGCACGGTGCACGGGAAGGTGCCGACGCGCAGGGAGTAGCCGCCGGTGTCGCCGTCGTCGCTCCACAGCACGGCCTTGGCGCCGTCGGCGCAGGTCGACTGCGGGGCGAGCGCGAAGCCCTCGTTGTTGAGGTTCGGCATGCCGGCGGGGCGGCCGTAGGCCGCGGTGATGTCCCAGCTGCCGGAGGCCAGCGCCAGGGTGACGGTGGTGCCGTCGCAGGAGTCGTCGCACACGGCCCACAGCTGCGTGGTCTCCGGGTCCCACACCACGTCCATCACGCCGGGCGGGCCGGCGTTCGTGCGCAGCTGCGGGTCGATCGTGGCGATCAGGTGGGCGCTCTCCTGCACGGCGGCGGTCTGGTCGAGCGCGAGGACGTAGAGCAGGCCGGTGCCCTCGACGGCGACGACGTAGAGGCCGGTGCCATGCGCGGGGTAGTCCGCCGGGTCGTAGGCCTCGGTGGTGGACCGGTCGACGAGCCCGCCGTTCACGAGGGCGGCGTCGGGGATCCAGGTGACGCCCTCGAGGCCGAGGTTCGCGCCCAGGCTGGGCAGGAGGCCGTTCAGCGCCCACTCGTCGGTGGCGTTCATCGACGTCCCGGGCTCGTAGCGCAGCACGGTGTTCCGGCTGACGCCGCTGGCCTCGTTGTTGCGCTCGGCGGCGAGGTAGATCGCGCCGTCCGGCCCGAAGGTGATGCCCTCGGTGTCGGGGGACCCGGTGCCGTCGGCGTACTTCGGGTTGCGGCCGGTCGGCCAGTCCGCCGCCCGCACGTACCCGTCGCCGTCGCGGACGAGCTTGTTCAGCGTGCCCGCCTTGTTCTGCGCCACCCACAGGGTGTCGGGGTCGGCCGGGTCGAGGACCAGGCCGCTGGCGTCCTGGTTGAACGTCTCCGCGAGGTCCGCCGTCCGCACCGTCTGCGAGCCCGGCCAGGCCCGGGTGTCCAGCCCCGGGCAGCTGTTGACCGCGCCGGGCGTCGGCGCGACGTTGTCGACGAAGGCACCGACGCCGTCCTTGCAGCGCCCGTAGGTCTGGCTCGCGTGGGCCGTCCAGGCGTAGGAGTCGACCAGCTTGCCGCTCGGGTCGAACAGCCGCACCGCGTCGGTGCCGCCGAGCCCGGCGGCGGTGTTCACGACGAGGTGCCCGCCGGCCGGTACGACGCTCGGCGCCGGCAGCGTCGTCGGGTCCGTGTCGGTGCTGTCCTTGACGACCCAGCCCGCGACGTCGACGGCGCTGCCGGAGAGGTTGACCAGCTCGACCCAGTCCGGGCCGGCGGCCGCGTCGCTGGACTCGACCTCGTTGACCCGGACCGGGCTGCAGGCGTTGGCCGCGCCGCGGGTCGCGACCGTGGTGACCTGCCAGGGGCCGGTGCCGTCGGGGCAGCGGCCGTAGGTCGTCGCGGCATGGCCGCCGGACCACGCGTAGGTGTCGACGACGCTCGTGCCGTCGGCCGTGAAGAGGGTGACGCTGTCGTCCACGCCGAGCCCGAAGCCGGGCGGCGGGAACTCGGTGTAGAGCGCGAAGAAGGCGCCCGGGGCGAGCGTCGTACCGGCCGGGACGACCGCGAACGGGTGCCCGGCGTCGGCGTCGCGCACCTTCCAGCCGGAGATGTCGACCGTCGTACCGCCCGCGTTGGTCAGCTCCACCCAGTCACCGACGGTGTCGCCGTTGGACTCGACCTCGTTGAGCCGCACGTCCCCGGGCGCGGCCGGGTCGGCGCAGGCGTTCGCGGCCGCGCGCGTCGAGGCGCTGGTCGTGGTGAACGCGCCGGTGCCGTCGGGGCAGCGGCCGTACGTCGTGCTCGCGTGCGCGGCCCACTCGTAGGAGTCGACCAGCGTCACGCCGTCGGCCAGGAACAGCCGCGCCTTGTCGGCGCCGCCGAGGCCGAAGGAGGTGTCGACCGCCAGGTGGCCGCCGGCGGCGAGCGTCGTGCCCGCCGGGATCGCGGTGCTGCTGGTGTCGTCGTTGTCGCGCAGGATCCAGCCGGACACGTCGATCGGCGCGGCGCCGGTGTTGACGACCTCGATCCAGTCGGTGGTGTCGCCGTTGGACTCGACCTCGTTGACGTTCACCGCGTCGACCGCCGCCGGTAGCGGGCAGGTGTTCGCGGTGCCGAAGCTCGGCGCGCCCGTCGTGGTCAGCGCCCCCTTGAGGTCGGGGCAGCGTCCGTAGGTCGTGGTGGCGTGCGCCGTCCAGGAGTAGGACGCGATGAGTGTCGTGCCGTCCGCCCGGAAGATCCGCGCCGAGTCCGCGCCGCCCAGCCCGAAGTGGCCGGCCGGCGCGGTGCCGGCCGGGTTCTCGACGACGACCGCGGCCCGGCCGCCCGCTGCGATGGTGGTGCCCGCCGGGACCGTCACCGCGTGGGTGTCGTCGTTGTCCTTGAGCACCAGCCCCGACGCGTCGAGCGGCAGCGTCGTCGGGTTGCCGATCTCGATCCAGTCGCCGTTGGTCGCATCCCCGCTGGACTCCACCTCGTTGACGACCAGGTTGTCCACGCTCGGGCAGTCGTTGGCCGCGCCGAGGGTCTCGGCGTTGGCCTGGACGAACGCGCCCGTGCCGTCCGGGCAGCGCGACCACGACGGGGCGCTGTGGCTGGCGAAGGTGTGGCCGTCGACCAGCGTCGTGCCGTCCGGCAGGAAGATCCGGGCCGCGTCGCCGTTGCCGAGACCGAAGCCCGCCGGCGAGCCGTCGTCGACGGTGACCGTGACGAAGGCGCCCGGCGCGATCGTCGTACCGGGGGCGAGGGTGAGGGTCCGCGCGTCGTTGTTGTCCTTGACGACCCAGCCGGACACGTCGACCGGCTCGGCGCCGATGTTGGTCAGCTCGATCGCGTCGGCCTTGGTCGGGCTGTTCGTGATGATCTCGTTGATCCGGACGTCCGTCGGCGCGGCAGCGGCGGCCTGGGCGGGCGCCGCGACGGCGAGCGAGAGCGGGACGAGGCCGACGACAGCGGCCAGGGCGGCGGACAGGCCGCGGGGCGGGGTGCGCACGGGGGCGATCCTCAGGGGTGCGGCCGGGCCCGAGCGCCGGCGAGGCGAGCAGTTCGCCTGCACCCTCACGAGCGTGGGCCAACGGGTGGTGAACCCGCGGGCAACGGCGTACGACCGCCAGGCGAGCCTTGGTCGCTTCTGATCGCCGAAGCGCCGGGTACCCCTCCCCCATGACCACGCAGACCGTCCGCGACCGCGTCCCGGGCTCCCACGCCGAGAAGCCGACCGAGATCCCGCGGCGCGGGTGGTTCCAAGTGGTCCGCCGGGCGTGGAAGGAGGCGAAGTCCGACCAGGTGCCACTGCTGGCCGCCGGCGTCGCGTTCTACTCGTTCCTCGCCCTGTTCCCGGCGATGATCGCGGCGGTCATGCTCTACGGGCTGCTGCGCGACCCCGACGACGTACGACGCCAGGTCGCGTCGCTGTCCGACACCCTGCCCTCGGACGCCGCCAGCCTGCTCACCGGGCAGCTCGAGGCGATCACCACCACCTCCAGCGGCGGCCTCGGGCTCGGCCTGGTGATCAGCCTCGTGCTCGCGCTGTGGAGCGCGTCGGGCGGCGTCGGCAACGTGATGACGGCCGTCAACCTCGCCTACGACGAGGAGGAGACCCGTGGCTTCGTCAAGCGCCGCGCCCTCGCCCTCGGCCTGACGCTGGCCGCCATCGTCTTCGTCGTCGTCGCCGTCTCCCTGGTCGCCGTCGCCCCCGCCGTCCTCGACAACGTCATCGGTGACGGCCCCGCCCGCTGGGGCCTGGAGGCCGCCCGCTGGCTCGGCCTGCTCGTCGCCATGGCCGTCGCCCTCGCCGTGCTCTACAAGGTCGCCCCCGACCGCGACGCCCCGCGCTTCCGGTGGGTCTCCATCGGCTCCGTCGTCGCCACCGTCATCTGGCTGCTCGCCAGCCTCGGCTTCTCCCTCTACGTCGACAACTTCGGCTCCTACAACAAGACCTACGGCGCCCTCGCCGGCGTCGTCGTCCTGCTGCTGTGGCTCTGGCTCACCATGTACGTCGTGCTCCTCGGCGCCGAGATCAACGCCGAGGCCGAGCAGCAGACCGCCGAGGACACCACCGTCGGGCCGGAGGAGCCGCTCGGGCAGCGGGGCGCGGTGAAGGCGGACAGCCTGCCCGGCGACCCGGGGTGAGCCGCCGGAACGCCTGCTTCACAGCCCTCAGAGGAAGAAGTCCGTCGGCGCACGATCGACGGCGACGCGCATCTGTTCCTCGGTCGCCGACGGGACGACGAGGACCCTCCGGAGCTCCCAGGTGGCACGGCTGGCCAACTCGTCGGTCACATCCTGTGAGAGACGGGCTGGGTCGTAGAACGTGACCGCAACTTCGACGTCCCAAACTGGTTGAGAAAAGATCGATCATGCGCCCCCCTGCGCACAGATTCGAGCAGACCCTCTTACCAGGCGAGGATCCGCGGATTCTTGCGTTGGACGCTTGACCACGAGGTGGTCCGCAGCGTCATCTGCGCGGCTCGGTTTCATAGAGCCAGCGAGCAGTCATTGATCATCTCCGTCTTGACGTCCTAATCGAGCGCTCGGAGCGCACCACCCCACAAGTAGGTCCATGGCGTCCAGGACGACCTCCTCCTCGTCGTCCGTGAGGCTGTCGCGGATGGCACCCATGTCGGCGAGCAACTCCTGCGGCTTTACGCCTGAGTCGAGAAGCCCTTGAAGCAACTCACGGAGTTGCGTGAGATCCGCACCCGATACCACCAGTGCCGTCACCGCACTCCTCGTCTCCGCGCTCATCGTGAAACCACCGCCCACGAACGAGGCGTGTCGTGCAGTACCTGCTGGTAGTCGTCGAATGACATCTCGCGGGCGGGCTCTATGAATCCGTGGCCGTTGGCGTCTGGGACGAACTGTAGGTCGGGTCCGAGATCACAGGAGTCGATGCAGTACATGTCCGAATCCTCACCCGAGCCACCGAACTCTGGCGGACGGCGGAACTCCGGCATGCCGACCGGCGAATCGTTCACCGACATCAACACCAAGGTACTTGCGCCGAACGACCGAGCCAGCGAACACAAACCATCCGCGCCACCCTTGTCACGACCCTTGCGGGTCGTCTTGGACCCGCCCCCACCGACCTTCGCCGGCTTGGCCCGCGCGGCCTTCTTCTCCGCATCCGCGGCCTTCTTCAGACCCTTCAGGCTGCTGTTCAGCTCGTCCAGGCCACCACGCAGCTTCGACAACGACGCCTTCGCCAGATCCTGCGCCTTGCGGAACGACTTGTACGCATCGATCGCCTTGCCCACACCCTTGGTGAGCTTCTTGATCTTCGCCGCCATCCCGAACCCGAACCCGACGACACTGAGGATCGTCATCGCACACGCCCCGATGTCCTTGTCGAAGATGCACCGCTCGATGTCCGCGATCCCCGAGAGCTCCTTCGCGACATCGATCACATCGCTCGCCACGTCATTCGTCGCCATCGTGTGGCTGATAAGGAACGAGAGCGTCAGCCCGACGAGCAACAAACACCGCACAACGCGTGTTGTCATCCCGGTGGGTCTGGGACTGCGTAGTCGTCGAGGTTGGACGGCATTGACTCGTCGTCGATGAGCTCAGCCGTGTACTCCCGGATTGCGATGATCAGGCTCATAGGGACCTGAACCCGATCGCTGACGATGACCCAAGCGAGCGAGCACAAGCCCTCAGCCGGCTCACCATGCTCGATGAGCCTGTCGACGTTCGCCAGCCGTTCAGCCGGAAGATGGTCCGCTGCTCGCCACGCGACCGCACGAACTGCGCCGAGGTACTCCTCGGGAGTCACGGCGCATTCCGGATGACGTTGGTCGGGTACCCGGTCCATATCTGGTTGTTCCGGGTCAGGACTTCGATGTCGATCCCGCCCCTCGTGCCGTTGACGAAGAAGTCGCCCGTCTTGTCGCCCGCCCGCCAGATCAGCGATGGGTCGGTCGCCACATCCGAGATCTCGTGCATGATCCGTTCGTCCGACCAGCCCACTGGGAACTCCGACTTGTTCGGGACGCCAGTGCCAGGACGATGTCCGCCGCCGAAGGAGCCGTTTGGTCGCACCTCACCCGTCAAGAATATGCGTGGTCCGCGCCTCGCTTGCAAGGTTGACGAACTCATCGCCGCTCTTTGCGGCGCCGGTTCCGCAATCACGTCCCGTGTTGTGGACCAGGATGTCGGCTGCGCCGACGTGGTACGTGTGGATCCCCTCGACCGTGAGGTTGTTAAGCCAGATCCCGACGAGTCGTGCCGGGGTCCAGACCCGTGGCCTCGATCCGGTTCCACTGCCCATCAACAACCTCATCACCAGCAGTGAACTCCTCCGGGCCCTCCCACGCCTGATCAGCGGCGTTCCAGAAGGGTGGTCGTCCGTCGTCACCAACCGGTCCGGCACACCATCGCCATCAGCGTCGACGTTCAGCACCAGCTTGGTCAGGTCGTCGCTCGAGAGAGTCACCACTCTGCTCATCGAGCATTACCAGCACCTCCTACCCATCGTCCACCGACAGGACGTGCGCCACACGGGCCGTCACTGGCCAAGCCTTCCTACGATGCGCCGCGGTTCTATGGTTCGACATCCCAGTCTTCGTAAACCGACCGCCCTGCGGACAAGAGGTCTGCCAGTAGCCTCCATGACGGCGGCTCCGGGGCAGGCGTCCCTCGCCAGTTTCGGTGAAAGGCGTCCACGTCATCGACGGCATAGTGCGAAATCACCTCAAGGAATGTCGCCACGTCGGTCCGCTGCCATGTTTCTGGCCGAGTTCGAGCATCGTTGGCGAGTGCGCGGAGGAACGCGGCGAATGCGCGACGATCGGGGATCGCCGCATCCGGCGACAGGAGTTCGTCAGATGGCACTCGGTTTAGCCTCTTCCTTGCTTCAGGCCGAACAGGGCATATTGCACGGTCCGTCCCTCGTTCGTTGTTGTGAATTTCCACGCCTCGTCAGCGCCCAGACCCAGAATTCCGGTTCATAAAGAGCGTTCACGATGAGAGAGCCAGGAGAATCCACTCCAAGACTTCCGCTGCCAAATTTTCGATCTTTTCGCGCTCGTCGGCGGAGTACAGCCCAAGGGATCCAACCACCGCCGGATAGATTTCGATCAACACGGCCGCCAGTTCCGTCGGCACCGATTTAGATTGGCTCCAATCAGGCTTGGCTGTCTCAACGGCAGCCTTGAATCTGTCCGTCAAGGATTCATTGGTCCCGTCCCCGAATCGGATTGCGGTCGCGAGGTCAACGGCGACCTCGAAGACTTCACGATCTGCTGGGCTCATATCAGCGCAACCTTACCGCCGATGCGGGAATCGGACCAGCGACCAGAACCTCGCGGGAAGCATTAGCAAAGTTCTGAGCGATCACGTGGCCGGGCAGATGGCTCTCCCGACCCACTGCCGTGCTGAGATCAACAATAGGACTCTCGACTAGCAAAAGGTCGATCTCGACAATCCTGTTGCCAGTCTTCGCTGCCCACTTCTCGGCAACGGCAAGGTCACGAGTTGTCCAGATGAACTGGGTGTCTAAGCGCGAGCCGCTGCGAACGTGTGCCGCCACTGAGTAGCTCGCGTCGGGGTTCTTCGCGCTCAGGCCGGCCGTGACATCCTCATCAGACCGGATGACTCGGTACACGGTTCCGCAGCTGTCACCCGTGTTGTGAACCAGGACGTCGGCTGCACCGAGGTGGTAGGTGTGGATCCCCTCGACCGTGAGGTTGTAAGCCAGGTCCCGACGCGTCGTGCCCGGGTCCAGACCCGTGACCTCGATCCGGTTCCACTGCTCATCAACAACCTCATCACCAGCAGTGAACTCCTCCGGGCCCTCCCACGCCCCCTCGGTAGCGTTCCAGAACGGGTGATCCTCCGTCGTCACCAACCGATCCGGCACACCATCACGATCCGCATCGACGTTCAGCACCAGCTCGGTCAGGTCGTCGTGGTGCACCCACAGGTGCGTGACCCGCTTGAGAGCGAAGGCGGACCCTGAGCTTCCGCATACCCTAGGTAGTCCAGCTCTCGACGTGCGCCCTCAGCGAGAGGGCCTCCGCGTTTGCTCGCACACTGCTCAAGGAAGTAGATCACTCGCGGCTTTACATCAGGAGCGATCGCCACCGTGAGCGACAGAAGATCTATCAGCGTCGAAGCTTCACCCAGCGTTCCTGACTCAAGCAGGTTTCCGAGCATCCCGATGTCAGCCGTCATTGACTTCGCAACCCTCGTCCTAACCGGTTCGTCCGAGTGATGAGCGGCCCCGACTATGACCAGCATGAGATCTAGTGCATGGACACGAACACTTCAGTCCATCGAATAGAGATGGCTCCGCAGAACGTCCAGCACGACCGTCGCTGAGCCGGTCATTCCTTGTGATGTGGGTGCCACCAGCTCTTCTACGGTCGCTGCGCAACTGGTCGCGTCGGTGCGATCGAGCGTTGTCAGCAAACGATTCAGCGTCTCGCCCATGTTCCGCCCCAGCACTCCTGTCTGGACCAGGTAGTCAAGATCCCACATCGGGTGCTCCCCTAGTCGCCGAGAAGGAAATCGGTTTGAACTCGACCGTCGGGTCAACGAATGCCTCTCGGCCATGTGCGCCTTCGCAGATCGGACACACCCTGACTGGGTCCGGGGCGCGCCCCGAACCGCGAGGTCGAAGGGCATTGCCGAGCACTACCTCCGATGGATCGCCTCCAAGCATTCGCAAGGTGCAAGCTTCTGCAGGCTCTCGCAGGCAGGCGCTATGACCGGGCGAGGATCCGCGGATTCTGCCGCTCAAGCACGGCGGGCGGGAACCACGGAGAGCTGCACGCCCTCGGCAACGATCTTGTTCGAACTAGCCCGTGAATGCCGAGAGTCACTCAGCCGAGTCGGTCGAGGAAACCTTTCGGGAAATTTCGCGCAGTCTCGCGTCGCTGATCACAAAAGGGCGAATAAAGTCTCGAATCACATCGGGCCTCTCCGACACCATACTCCGCAACACCGCGTTGGCCAATATCCTGCGTTCGAGAATCCGATTTGTAATTGAGCGCTCATCCCAATTCAGCCAACCTTCCAACGAGGTCAGCCCCTTCTCATCGCCCGCTTCGATGAGCGTCGCCGTTGCTCATCTACGACAGCAACGTGCAGTTCAATCACGAACGGAGACAGCCATACGTCCTGATCATTTTCAACTTCCGGAAAGCGTGCCTCCAATAGTGCGCGCTGGATCGCGGTCAACTCGGCTGGCCGTAAGGTCGAAAGGTCCACGTCGATTCCACTCAGAAGGGACTTTCCCCAGCATAGAGGATCTCAGGGCGAATGCTGCCTTGGTGTATCAACTCGTTCGGCATAGTGCCGGGTTCCGATCTTGCCCTTGCCGATAGACGAATAACGACGATGCGTGTGATCTCCTGGGGAACGCCTTCGGCATGATTCACATCCTTCCAGCGCCGACACAAATCGACGCAGATCAGATCTCACCTCTCCGCCAAGCAAACCCGCCTAGGCCAAGGACTACGCGATACCCAGGGCGATTGCGCGACGGGTGGACGCCCTTAGGGGACCTTCAGGAAGATCTTGTCCTTTGAGCAACTGCCACCGCCCGGATTCCGACTCCCAAGTAGCAACGCGTCGCTCGAACACGATGGTGGCTGCCACCAAGCTGGCCGTATTCGGCCCAAGTTGTGGGAGCGGTGCGAGTGTCTCGAACGGGTGATTGCGGACCGCGAGCCAATCGACTTCAGATTGCAGGCACAGCCAGCTGCCCATCCACCCGACCGATACTGTGCCGTTGGTGAGCCTGAGGCACTCTTCCGCGATCGACAGCATCAACGAGACCGGTTCGTATCCTCCAGGAAGGAGACGACCGATGTTCGCGCGAAGCCATGCCTCAATGTCCGCGGGCGTGAGATCTTCAGGGCGATACACGGATACCTCCCTGTCGGCGCAGATCGTTGAAGAGTTCAAAGGCCGAGTCAGGAATGTGCATCTCGTCTCCCGAAAATCTTGGCGACTTGGGACCCAACGGAATTGGCCCCAGCCTAGCGCCCGCGGCTTGGAGAGCCTCGAAGGCGTCATCTGTAAATTCGATCTTGAGAACGGCGCCTGGTTCACGACGAAGGGCGAAGAATTCGGCGTCTGTGTACTTCGTCGCCGCGTGGAATCCCCCTGGGCCGTCGATGTGGCGGGCCCCCGATCGCGCAGAGTCTAGGCCGTTGTTGAGAATGTCGAGCGCGGACTCGACATCAGTGCCGTGATAGAGCGTCCTGCCGCAATCATGTCCCGTGTTGTGAACCAGGACGTCTGCTGCGCCGACGTGGTAGGTGTGGATCCCCTCGACCGTGAGGTTGTAAGCCAGGTCCCGACGCGTCGTGCCCGGGTCCAGACCCGCGACCTCGATCCGGTTCCACTGCTCATCGATCACCTCGTCACCAGCAGTGAACTCCTCCGGGCCCTCCCACGCCTGGTCAGTGGCGTTCCAGAACGGGTGGTCCTCGGTGGTCACCAACCGGTCCGGCACACCATCACCATCAGCGTCGACGTTCAGGACCAGCTCGGTCAGGTCGTCGTGGTGCACCCACAGGTGCGTGACCCGCTTCGCGACCTGCTCGCCCGTCACCGGATCGGTCGCCAACACCAAGTCACCGATCTGAACGTCCTTGATCGGCTTGCGCGTCCCGTCCGCCATCAACACCAAGGTGCTTGCACCGAACGAACGGGCCAGCGAACACGTACCGTTGTCACGACCCTTGCGGGTCGTCTTGGACCCGCCCCCACCGACCTTCGCCGGCTTGGCCCGCGCGGCCTTCTTCTCCGCATCCGCGGCCTTCTTCAGACCCTTCAGGCTGCTGTTCAGCTCGTCCAGGCCACCACGCAGCTTCGACAACGACGCCTTCGCCAGATCCTGCGCCTTGCGGAACGACTTGTACGCATCGATCGCCTTGCCCACACCCTTGGTGAGCTTCTTGATCTTCGCCGCCATCCCGAACCCGAACCCGACGACACTGAGGATCGTCATCGCACACGCCCCGATGTCCTTGTCGAAGATGCACCGCTCGATGTCCGCGATCCCCGAGAGCTCCTTCGCGACGTCGATCAGCACCGCCTTGACGTCGAACTCCTTGGCCTGCATCGCCTCGGCGTCCTTGATCGCCTTCTTCGTCGCGTCGCGCTTCGAGACCGCGTCGGCGTACTTCTCCTGCGCGGTCGACGCACGCGGGACCGCACCAGCACTGGTGACGTCGTACTTGCACGTCCCCTCCCGCACACACATCGGTGCGTGGCCGTCGGAGTCGAGGAGGTTGACCGGGTTGCCGTTCACGTACGAGTACGTGTTCATCGTCAACGGGTCCGTCCCCACGCCCAGGTCGGTCGCCGAGTTCGACACCCGGTACGAGTCCGGCGTCGTGAACGTCCCCGTTCCCGGGTTGTAGGTGCGGGTGCCGAGCTGGTAGTTCCCCGTCGACCCGTCCCGGACCTGCCCGCGGTACCACGCGGCGTTGCCGGTCGCCCTCGACGCCGCACCGCTGTTGTGGCACACGCCGTTCGTCTCGGTGCCCGTGGCCGCCTCGACCGGCGTCCCGAACGGGTCGTACCTCGCGCCGCACACCAGGCTGTGGCCGGTCGAGACGACCGACGTGACGTTCCCGTTGCCGTCGTGGTCGAGGAACGCCTTCCCGGCTCCGGCTCCCGTCTGCTCGTACCCGACGGCGGTCCCGCCGGAGTCGAGCTGGTAGAGCACCGTCGGGCCCGAACGGTCGCCGTTGACGGCCTCGGTCTGGCCCACCATCTCCGTGCCCAGGCCGTCGTAGATGCTGCGCGTGGTCCGGTTCGCACCCGCCTTGCTCGACCCGGTCACCTGCATGCTGCGCTGACGGTCGAGACCGTCGTAGGTGTACCTCGTCGTACGACTGTCGTTGCCGCACGAGGCCGACCCGGAGGTGACCTGCTTCTCGGTCCGGTCGAAGGCGTCGTAGGTGTAGGTGCTGCAGCCGTCGTCGGTGAGCAGGCCCGCCCGGTTGTAGGTGTAGGTCCGGTCGTTGGCGGTGCCGGGTGCGTCGACCGACGTGATCGAGTTGTCCTGGTTGTAGCCGGTCGTCACGACGTTCGACGTGCCACCGACGTTGACGTCGACCCGGGTGCGGTTGCTGTTCTTGTCCCACCCGTACGTCGTGGTCTGCTGGGTCCCGCCCGCGGGGGTGTAGGTCCACCCCTTGACCTGCTGGCCAGGGGTGTACGAGTACTCGTTGGTGTAGTTGCCGTCGGTGCCCGTGACGGTCTGCTTCGTGATGTTGCGGTTGGTGTCGTACTCGTAGCGGAACTCCGCGATCGTGGTGCCGCTGGCGACCGTCTTCGACCGGGCGACCCCGTCGTTCGGGTACCACGTCCACTCAGCGAGGTGCGCACCCGTCTGCGCGGTCAGGATCCGGCCCGCGTCGTCCCACGTGTAGCTCGTGGCGACGTCGAGGACGTCGGAGTACATCGAGGTCGCCAGCCCTGCGTGGTTGTACCGGTACGACGACGTGATGGTCGCGTCAGCCGTCGCACCGCTCGCACCGGTCTTGTCGGTGCGGACCGTGACCGCGCCGGCTGCGTCGTAGGCGTAGGTGTTCGTGCTCCCCGTGCCCGACAGGCCGGCCCCGGACTCGCTGACCCGGCGCGTCATGCCGTCGAGGTAGTAGCCGACGTCCGTCGTGATCCCACTCGTCGGGTCGATGACCTTCGCCGGCCCGCCGTTCTGGGCGTACGTCGTGGTGATCGACGTCGTCGGACCCTCGAGCGGGTCGCGATCGCGCCCGACCTGGGACGCCGTGCGCCCGTTCGCGCCGTAGGTGAGCTTCACGACGCCCGCCGTCAGGAACGCGGTGTTGCCGGGTGTGCAGTCGGCGTAGGAGGCCGACGTGCAGCGAGCCGTCTCCGTGGCGACCTTCATGCCGGCCGGCGAGTAGGCGTAGCGGACCGAGCGGTAGCTGCTGTCGGTGATCGGCGTGTGCGTGGCCGAGAGCAGGTTGTCGAAGGTGAACTCGTTGCGCACCGGCCGCTTGCCGTTCTCCACCGCCTCCGGCATCCACGTCTGCGTCACGTTCCCGACGGCGTCGTAGCCGTACCTGGTCACCGCGGTCGTCCTGCCCGCCGTCGTGTCCGGGCCGGGGGCGGTGATCTGCGCGACGAGGTCGTCGCTGGTCCAGGTCTGCGAGGTCACGTCGAGCGGCTGCGAGCTGTCGGCGTTGTCGCGCTTGGTCTGGTTGCCGTTGGCGTCGTAGCTGAAGTCGACGACCTCGTTGACGGTCGGCAACGGACCGTTCGTGCCGCCGGTGGCGGTGTTGTCGTCCGGGTCGTATGCCTGCTGGACGGTCCGGCGGACGAGGCCGTCCCCGGTGTACGCCGTCTGCGTCAGGTTGTCGTTGGCGTCCTGGTTCCAGATCTCGCGACCGACGCCGTCGTAGCGCATCCGGGCGGCCGTGACGCGCCCACCCGAGTTCGGGTCGGGTGCGGTGATCGTCGCGGTGAGCCGGTCGCCGGTGTAGCTGTACTCGAGGTAGCCGTTGTCGGTGCCGCTCGCTCCCCCGTCCGAGGTGGGCAGCCAGGACCGCTTGACGTTGCCGACCGCGTCGTAGGACGTGCGGGTGACGCACACCCCGACCTGGCTGCCGTAGGTGAGCGGCAGGACCGAGTAGTTGGACGGGTAGCCGTTCTGGTTCGTCGCGGCCTTGTTGGTCGCGCCGGCGGCCTGGTCGACGACGCGGCCCGTCGTGCACTGGGCGGCCTGCTGGTCGACCGTGCCACCGCCGTCGTTGCCGGACCCCACCGACGTGGTGGTGCTGCCGGAGCTGTTGTCGTAGCGGGGCGCGTAGGAGGCCGACGCGAGCCCGTCGAGGTCGTAGTCGACGCGGCGCACCGTGCTGTTGTTCGGCGCGGTCAGCGACGCCGCGTTGCTGAACGCCTGCGGAGGCAGCGTCGCCACCACGCGCCCGTCGGCGTCGTAGACCGCGCGGGTGCGGGTGTTGGCCATCCCGTTCGGGTCCGGCACGGCGAACTCGCCCGCGTCGACCGTCGGGTCGGCCTGCAGGGTCTGCGCCCCCTCGATCGTGTCGAGAGGCCGGTTGGCCGCGTCGTACGAGACCGAGGTGATCATCGCGGCGCGGGTCCGGTCCGCTCCCGCGGGCTCGTTGGTGACCGCGTCGGCGTCGATCCGGATGTAGCCCGCTGCACCGTTGCCGCCCTCGCGGTTGCCGGCGCCGGCACCGCCGGTGCCACCGGTGACGTCGAGGCTCGTGGCCGCCGCCAGGTCGACGTCGGGCGCGGCGAGCCAGATGCCGCCCCCGGCGCCACCGCCACCGCCACCCGAGCTTCCGCTGCCCACGCCGCCGTCGGCGCCGGAGGCGTCGACGGAGCCGTTGACGACGATCCTGTTGGCGGTGATCCGGACGAACCCGCCACCGTTGCCGCCGGCACCCGCGACGCCGAGGAGGTTCTTGCCGCCTCCACCGCCGCCGCCGCCGGAACCGCGCAGGTAGTCGGTGCCGACGGTGGCGAAGTCGGACGTGCCGGATGCCTTGCCGGGCAGGCCGGGCCCGCTGCCGGCGGTTCCGGCGTTGCCTCCGTCGGTCTTGTGGCCGCCGCCGCCACCTCCGGACGGGTCGAGGCCGAGCAGGCCGCCGGAGCCACCCTTGCCGCCGTTGCCGGGGTTCGGGTTGGCGGCGTCGGAGCCGTTGCCGTTGTTGGCGCCCGTGCCCGCAGGTCCGCCGAGCGAGCCCTTGCCGGTCATGGTGACGACGCAGGTCGAGCAGACGGTGACCGTGCCGGTCGCGTGCAGCACGAGCCCGTTGGGAACCGCCGAGGTGATGTGCGCGCCGTTCTGGAGCGTGACGTTGCGGTACTGCGCGCCGTCGGGGACCTGGAACGGGTTGCCGGCCCCGTGGGCGATCCCGTCGGAGGAGTTCGCGGCGACCGAACCGTCGACGACGAGGTGCCCGTCGGCGCCGGATCCCGTGTTGATCGACCCCGGTGCGCGCACCGCCGTGATGTTGCCGCTCGGGTCGTAGTCCCAGCGGGTCGTGAACGACCGGCTCGCCGTACGGGGGACGGTCTGCTTCTCGCGACGGTCGAGGAGGTCGTACGTCGCCGTGGTCTCGTGGCCGTTGGCGTCGGTGACCGAGACCGTGTTGCGGTCCGCGTCGTAGCCGTAGGCGGTGACGAGCGGTTCCGGCTGTCCGGAGCCCGCCCGATACCGCGTCTCGGACCGCACGTTGCCGGCCGCGTCGTAGTCGAGGTGACGGGAGTACACGCCGCTGCTGGTGCAGCCGGCCGCGCTGTCGGCCGTGTGGCCCGGCTCGTTGGCGGCGAACTGGCGCGGCGAGCAGGCGTCGAGCACCCGTCCCTCCCGGTCGTAGTTCCACCGGGCGGACAGGGTCGTGACGCCGTCGTGGTTGCGCGGAGAGTCGAGGCGCACCTTGCGGTCGGCGGCGTCGAAGTGCGCGGTGGTGACCTGGCCGTCCGCGTCGGTGAGCGTGATCTGCCGGCCGACGCCGTCGTACGTCGCCTGCGAGGTGCAGATCCTGTGCCCGTCCTGACCGGCGGTCCACTGCGCCGCGGTCGCCGTCCCCGAGCAGCTCGCCGGCGCGTCGGCGGCGACGCCGCGGGTCACCTGCGAGGTGACCTGCCGGTTGAGGGCGTCGTAGGTGGCCCGTGACGCGACGCCCCGGGCATCGACCGTCTTGACGGGGTTGCCGAAGGGATCGTAGGTGGTGCGGGCCGTGCTGCCGGGCGAACGGTGCTGGGCTCCCGCCGACCACAGCGGCCGGCCGGCCGCGTCGTAGCCGACCATGCGGTCGTAGGCGGAGGAGGTGATGTCGTGGCCGCGTCCGGTGCGGGTACGACGCGCCTGGCCGAGGCGGTCACGCGTGACGGTCGTCAGGTTGCCCGTGGCGTCGCGCGTCCCCTGCGTGCCCCACAAGGCCGTCCGGTAGGGCGAGATGTCGATGCCGGCGAGGGTGGGCGTGCCCGTGGTGGTGGGGTTGCTCCCGTTGGCCAGCTGGTTGTTCGAGGTCGCGCCCCACACCCGGATCCGGCCGCCCTGGTCGGCCGTGGCGTAGGTGGCCCAGCCGCCAGCGATGGCGACCTGACCCGTCAGGTCGGGCACCGTGGTCGGTGCGGGCATCGCCCCGGCACTCGACCCGCCTCCGGACTGGCCGGTGTTGTTGAGCCCCCAGACCCGGACCGTGCCGTCGGCCATGAGCGAGGCGGCGCCGTAGGCGCTTCCGACGACCTGACGGACCGGACCGGCGGTCGTCCCCGGGCCGAGCGTGGTGACCTTGACGGGGGTGGTGCGCTGGGTCGTGGTGCCGTCGGCGAGCTCGCCGTAGGCGTTGTACCCCCACGACCACACGGTGCCGTCGCGGCCCACGGCGTACGACGAGGCGAACCCGCCGGAGAGCTGGCGGATGCCGGCGTCCTTCAGCGCGGTGACCTCTCCCGGGGTGGAGCGGTTGGTGGTCGTCCCCAGCCCGAGCTGACCGGTGTTGTTGGATCCCCACGCCCACGTCTTGCCGTCGGTGGTGACCGCCATCGAGTGGACGTAGCCCGCCGCCATGGTGGAGACGTTGTCGAGGACCTTGACGGGTGCCGGCACCGCTGCCGTGGTGCCGTTGCCGACCTGTCCGACGTTGTTGGCGCCCCAGCCCCACAGGCCGCCCTCGGCGTCGAGGGCGAGGGCGTGGCAGCCGCCGGCCACGACGGAGATGATGTTGGTCGGCAGTCCGCTGACCTTGTACGGCGTCGAGACCCCCGCCCCCGTGGCCCACACCTGACCGCTTCCGGTCAGGAAGACGGTGAAGGCGCAGCCCGAGAACGCACCGGTGGCGGACTGGGCGACCTGGACGGCGTTCGCGATCGGGTCGGCGCGGACCGGGTTCGCTCGCGCGGTGGTGCTGCCGTCGCCCAGCTCGCCGGAGGCGTTGCCGCCGGCGCCGGTCACCGTGCCGTCCGGGCCGACCGCGATGAGGGCGGTGTTCGACACGCTCAGCGAGTCGGAGGTGACGGGGGTCGAGGAGACCGTGTCGGTGTACCGGACGGAGGGCGGCGCGTTCGCGTCCGCCCAGGCCGCCGCCAGGTCCTTGCCGTGGCTGGCGTTGCGGTCCCAGGTCCGTGCGACGTTCCCGGCCGCGTCGTAGGCGTAGACGACCTTCTCCCCCGCCGGGTCGACGACGGCCTTGAGCCAACCGCCGGCCGACACCGAGCCCGACAGGTCGCAGGACGACCGGTTCTCGCCCGTGCAGCTCTGGACGATCGGGTAGTAGCGGTACTCGTAGGCGGAGGTGCTCGACGCGGCGTTCGCCTTGGGCGTGCGCATGAGCGTGCGCTGGCCCCTGCCGTTGTACTCGTACGTGGTGCACGACGACGCGTAGGAGGCCGAGGGGGTCGGCGCGACGGTGCTGCCCGCGGGCAGGTTGCCGGTGGGACGCCGACAGCTGCCGAGGGAGACGTTCTTGGCCGCGGGAGTGTCGACCTCGCACAACAGGCCGGTGTTGCCGCGCGGAGCGGTACCGCAGACCGTGGCTCCCGCGGTCTTGTTGGTGGAGGCCAGCTCACCGTCGGCCGGGATGTCGCGACGGAAGGACGTCAGGTACTCCCCCCAGGTGCCGGTGTTGCCGGGCGCATTGCCCCGCGGGGAGAGCTCCTGGATCTCGTCGACGACGGCGTAGAGCGTCTCCGGCTTGATGCGGGTCGCACCGCGAGCAGCGGTGTAGTGGGCCTGGATCCGGGCCGGGGGCAGGGCGGAGGTGTAGATGGCGAGCTCGTCGAGGCTCGACGCTCCCGCCGAGAGCGCGGACAGGGCGAGCGCGCTGGTCGAGGCGAACGGACCGGAGAGGGTGTTCGAGTAGACCGCGGTCGGCGCCTGCTGGCCGTCGATCCAGATCTGGATCCCGGAGGCGTCGCCGACGCCGGTGTAGCGGAAGACGACGTGGTGCCACTCGTTGTCCGCGACCGAGGTCGTCGAGTAGACGACCGCGCCCTGGGCGCTGGCGGCGTTGGAGTAGAGCGCGACGAACGGGAGGCCACCGTTGAGGCGTCCCGTCGACGCGTAGGCCGCGGCGCCGCCCCACTGGAAGGAGTACTCGGCGCCCGTGCCCGCGGCCTTCATCCAGGTCTCGACGGTGAAGTCGGAGTCGGCAGCACTCGTCCCTTGCGCGAATCCGGTGAGCGGGCTCACCGCACTGCCCCACCCGGTCGTCGACTCACCGAGCGCCGGGTTGCCGGACACGATGCCCGGCTCGCCGAGCGTCACGCCCGCGCCGTAGCCGCCGTTGTTCGTGCCGGTGACGCTGCTCATGGTGGTGCCCGCCGTCTCGTCGAGACGCCAGTACGACAGCGGAGCGTCCTGCAGCACGGACTGCCGGTAGGTGCCGCCGGCCGCGGTGGCCTTGACGACGCCGTTGCCGCGGACGTGGTTGTTGAAGAAGCGCTGGTTCTTGTTCGCGTCGAAGTACTGCTCGTGGCTGCCCCACGTCGTGACCGACGAGTTGGCGTCGGTCCACTGCTGGGTCGCGTCGAGGAGGACCCGCTGGCGCAGGCGCTGCCCGAAGTCGCCGTAGAGGTAGTCGACGGCCTGGTCGTGGGCCGTCGTACCCGAGACGGTCGCGGTGCTCACGGATCCGGGCGTGAACGCGAGGTTCGAGGGCACCGCGCGACGGATCACCTGGCACAGGTTGTGGTTCATCGTCAGCGTCGGCTGCGAGCACGACGCGATGCCGCCGCTGGCGCCCATGCCGTCCCAGAAGTAGCCGGCCTGCGCGTAGTAGGTGCCCGAACCCGGGTCGTTCGCGTGGGACCCGGCGGTGGTTCCCTGCGCGATCTGCCCGACGCGCCCCCAGGTGTCGATGGCGCTGTAGCGCACCCGGTGACAGTCGGCGCCGCACGAGGCGAGGGTGTCGAGCGCGGCCATGTCCGCCGTCGTGGAGAAGATGCCGCCGTTGGGGCTGGTCGCGGGGTCGGACCACGTGTACTTCGTCGCGAGGCCGTTCGCGCTGCCGCCCGGGGCGTTCGTCCGACGGTCCTTCACCAGGTCGATCCGGTCGGGGCCGAGCGGTGCCTCGACGTAGGAGAACGTGGTCCTCTCCCCGTTCGCGTCGGTCACCGAGCAGAGCTGGCCCGACGTGATCGTGCCGTTGACCGAGCCGGGACAGGGGTTGCCCGCGGTCGCGTAGGTGTAGGACGCGGTCGGGCTCGCCCCCGCGGTGGCGGAGAGCGGGTTGCCGGGCTCCCAGACCTGCAGGAGCAGCGGAAGCGTGAGGTCGCGCGACACGACGTACGACGTGACGCGGCCCGCCGTGTCGGTCACCTTGACGTGGCGGTTGTCGCCGGCGCCGCCGGCGTCGTAGTCGATGGTGGTCTTCGGGCACGCCGCACCCGAGGTGCAGGACGAGGACCGGATCTGGGTCGGGCCGTACTGGACGCCCGGGGTGTAGATGAGCTGCTCCCCCGCCGGGTCCGTGACCCGGAGCAGGTTGCCGAGGAGGTCGAAGTCGTACCGGACCCGGTCGGGCCGGACGAGCGACCAGCCGATCGAGAGGAGCTTGTTCTCCTCGGTGGCGCTCGCGCAGCCGCTGGCGCCCGTGCCGATGTAGCGGAAGAGGAACATGTTCGATCCGGGCGGACCGGCGTACGCCTGGTCGATGCAGAGCTTTCCGTAGACGAGACCCTCCACCGTCGACGTCAGCGTGAACGGCAGCGTCGCCGGGTTGAGCAGGTCCAGGATCGGCCCGGCGTCCGGGCTGTTGAGGTCGACCGGCAGGCTCGTCCCGCCGACGGTCGCCGCGACGGAGCGCAGCTTGAAGACGTGCCGGGTGCCGTCGCGGTCGACGTACGGCATCGAGAGCGGCTGGAGCACCGTCTGGAGGTTCGGCAGGCTCAGCCCGAACAGCCCGAATCCCCCTGCGAACTCGCCGGTGTCCCCGATGTCGAACTGCCAGCCGGCGCCGATCGGGCCGCCAGCGGTCATGTGGTCCTGGGAGTTGTAGATGCGGCCCAGACCCATCGCCAGGCGACCCGGCATCTGGACCGGATCCGTGTCGTACTGCTTCACGACGAGGTTGCCGTTGGCGACGTTGACGCTGGCGCTGCCCCCGCCCCCGAGGTCGGTCGAGTCGAAGGTCCACCAGTCCTCGAGGCCGAGGCCGCCCCCGCAGACGGTGATGCGGGAGGAGACGGGTCCCGAGCTGCCGAGCAGCGAGGAGGCGACGGCGGGGACGTCGACCAGCTCGCAGCCCTTCTGGGTGCCGGCGACGGTGGCGAGGAACTCACCGACCCGGGTCTGTCCGGCGGGGATGGCGACGTTCCCGATGGTCGCCGTCAGGTCCTGCACGATGCCGCACACGAGGCTTCCGCCGGTCTGACAGAGGTCGAGACCGGAGAGGCTCCCGCTGGCACCCCACGCGAACCCGGTCCCGGCGGCGAGCAGGGTGTCCTGCAGCGCGGAGACGATCGAGACGTGGTCGGCCGAGGCGATGTCGTTGACGCCGGCGTTGACCGCGGTCAGCGTCACCTTGATGGACTCACCGACCCAGACGGGGTCGCCCTGGCTCCACTCGTCGTCGCTGGCGTTGTCGATGCCGATCCCGATGACGGGCACGGCAGTGCTGTAGGTCCAGGTGTCGCCGAGGAAGGCGACCGCATCGGTCGTGCCCCCGAAGAGGACGACCTGCCCGTTGGGGGCGGGCGCCATGGCGCCGGACGCGCGGCCGGACGGGCTCGCGTTGCCGACGGCCCGGGACCAGTCGTTGCCCGTCCAGGCCCACGTGTCGTTGCGGAGGGTGATGTTGGTGCCGTCCGTGTCGAGTCCGCCCGTGACGACGACGGCGCCGAGGCCCGGGTCGTACGTCATCATGTGCTCGCCCCGCTTGGGCGGCACGTGGGCCGGGGACTGGGAGGACCACGACGTCGCCGTCGCCGGCAGGATCCAGGTGTCGCTCAGGGTCCCGCAGTTGGGACAGGTCCCGCCGGAGCCGCCGAACAGCACCATCTGGCTCGTCGACTGCGAGTAGGCCAACCGGTGGTCGTAGCGCGCCGTGGGCGCACCGCTGACGCCGGTGGCCTGGACCTGCGTCCAGGCGTTGCTCTTCAGCTGCCACGTGTCGTTGCGGCCGCCGGAGGCGGTCTGCCCGCCGAAGAGGATCATCGCCGCGCGGTTCGGGTCGTAGGCCATGGCAGCCCCGGTGCGGGCGGTGGGGAGGGTGCCGGTCGGCGCGTCCTGGGCCCAGGTCGTCCCGTTCCAGGTCCACACGTCGTTGAGCGCGGTCGTCCCCGAGGACTGTCCGCCGAACATGACGAGCACTCCGCGCACCGGGTCCCAGGCGATCGCCGCCCGGCGCCGGGCTGACGGGCTCACGGTGGGGTACACGCGCGTCCAGCTGGACCCGTTCCACACCCAGGTCTCCGCGTTGAGGACGCCGCCCGCGCCACGGCCGCCGAAGAGCACGGTCTGTTGCCGGACGGGGTCGTAGGCCATCGCCGCACCGTCACGGTTGGACGGCTTCGACGCGGGGGTCGCCTGCACCCAGTTCGGGGCGAGGTACTCGCCTGCGGGCGGGGCCGCGGGGGGCGCATGCAGAACCGGCGCCGTCCGTGCACGCGACACGGTCGACGCCGGCGGCGCGACATCGGTGAGGACCCGGTCGCCGCGCGGCGAGCCGCGAGCGCTCACGGTCCTCGCGCGGACGCTGCCCGAGGAGGCGGCCACGTCGCTGCGGTGCGCGGCGCTCGAGGGCTGCGCCGAGGGCGCGGCGGCGGATCCATCACCGGGAGCGCCACCCGTACCGTCGTCGGCAGGGTCGTCGGAGGAGCCGGTGGCGGCGTCGGACGGCGCGCTGGACGGGTCGCTGCTCGGGTCGCCCGAGGGCTCGTCGGTCGGCCCGTCCGACGCGTCCTCCGACGGGGTCGTCGTCTCGTCGTCCGGCTGGGGAGCGGGCTTCGGGTCGGGTGCCGGGCGGAACCCGTCGGCGGTGCTGAAGAGCGGCGCGTCGAGGAGGTCGGCGGACTGCCCCGTGGGGTCGGCGACACAGATCTCGTCCGCGTCGACCCGGTCCCCCACGCCGGCCAGCTCGCCGCGAGCCGGCGCCTCGCCCTCGGGCTCGTCGCAGGACTTCCCGGGCTTGGTCCCCAGCGGGCCCTCCGGCTCCGTGGTGGGGGCGTCGGGTCCGTCGAGCGCGACGCCCTTCCCACCGCGGGGACGGTCCATCGCGTCGATGGGATCGACCTCGGTGTCGATCGCCTTGCCGGTGGCGGCCAGGGGCACGTAGGGCTCCTCGCGCTCGCTCGTGACGGCGATGACCGCGACGACCGAGGTGACGAGTGCCAGGCTGATGCCGGCGGCGATCGCGAGACCGCCCACCCGTCGGGGCCGTGGGCGCCGGCGGTTCCCGCCCTCGCCCGACCTGCCCTTGCCCGCCCCACGCTGCTGCGCCGCACCGCCAGAGAACATGCTCGCCTCCCGAAGGTCACCGATCGACCGTGGTCGGCATCTAACGCGGACCGAGCGCTCCGCACCATGGCCACAATTGACTATTGCTGTCACCCCGACGCGTCCTCATGCTTGCCCGTGTTTGACAGCCGCGACGCGCGGGACGGTGCGGCGAAGGCGACCACGCGAGGAGCTGCCATGACGCCGCGATCACGCCGACAACCACGGAGAATGCCGCTCTGGAGCGGGAACGACGTCTCCGCTCTGACCGGACCCCTCGCCCTGGTGGTCGCGGCCGGCATGGCCCTGGGCGGGTGCACGGGGGCCGACCCGGCCGAGGTCTCCGCCGTGGCTGACAAGTACACGGGGTCCGCCAATCCGTTGTCAGTACCGATAACGGACACCCAGGCGCGGTGTCGGGCCGAGGCCTATCTCGAGTCGGACCTGTCGGACGGAGCGCTCGACGACGTGCGGGCCGGCAAGCCGCCCACACCGCGCAACGATCGCGACGTCGAGGTCCTGGCCGAGCTGGCCACCGTGCTGGCGGAGTGCTTCGCGGACGGGGACTAGCGCCGAGGATCGACCACGGCCGCTCCCCTCGCCCGCACCGTCGACGTCGTCGCCGCACCGGGCAGTCCCAGCGGCAGGTCCAGCGGGGCGCTGAGCTCGACCACCACCCGGTCGTCCTCGACCGTGACGCCCGCCCGCAGCCCCGGATGGTCCCGCAGTGCACCGGTGTCGCGCAGGTACGCCAGCACCGCCCGCTCGGCCGCGCCGCGCGAGACCGTCAACGGGCCGCGGGCGAGTCCGTCGCCGTACACGTCCTCACCCTGCGCCCCGAGATCCGCGCCCTGGAGGGCGGCACCGTCGGCGAGCTCGTCGAGCCGCTGCCGGGTGAGGTACGCCGCGCTCGCGTCCACCACCACCGCGACGAGCAGCAGCACCACCGCCACGAACGCGATGAGCATCGGCGCAGCACTGCCGCGGAGGTCCGTCGCGGTCACGGGCCGGCCTCGCGGTAGCGGCCGATCGGCACCGTCTGCTCCGCCGTGAGCCGGAAGGTCGGGGCCCCCGCCCCGAGCACGTCCGGCAGCAACGGCAGGGCGACCGCGGACTCGACCCGCACCGTGATGACGGAGGTGCCGCGGTGGCACGCACGGGGGTACGGCGTGCAGGTCACCTCCACCCGGACCGGCACCTCGTCCAGGCCCTGGTCGGCGAGCGCCTGGCGAGCGACGGCCACGGCCCGCCGCTCGCCCGCGGCGTCGTCGGGCGCCAAGGCGTAGGCACGCGCCGCCGCCCGCGCCGCACCACTGACCCCGAAGGACCCGCGCTGGACCTCGAAGACCGACAGCACCACCCACAGCAGGGGCAGCAGCAGGAGGACGCCGAGCCACACGATCTCGACGAGACCGCTGCCGCGCTCGTCGCGGCGCGCGCGGCTCACGGTGGATCCTCCTCGACCGCGCGCCCGGTGACGGTGAGCTCGACGGCCGGGCCACCGAGACCGAGCGCCGGCACCGCGGCATGAACGGTGATCTCGACCGCCGGCGCACCGGCCAGGGTGACCCGGCGGACGGCGACGTCGGTGGCGTAGCGGGCGCCGATCCCCTCGGCCACCTGCTCCCGCGTCCGCGCGACCCCGTCGGCCGGGCCCGCTCCCGCCGTCGCGGCCAGGCGGGCGCCCTCCGAGGCGGCCGCGGCGAGCGTCGTACGGACGTGGAGGACGAGGGCGACCTGGACGATGCCGAGCACGGCCGGCAGCAGGACCAGGGTGACCAGGGCGAAGTCGACCAGGGCTGAGCCGCGCTCGTCAGGCCCGCGCCGACCGGGCCGTCGGGTCACTTCACCGAGCTCAGCGCGGACTCGAGCATGCCGACCAGCTGCGGGCGGGCCATGGTCCAGATCGCCATCCCGATCGAGATCGTCATGATCGTGATGAGCACCCAGCCGGGCACGTCGCCGCGCTCGTCGGGCCGTCGGCGGCGACGGCGTCGACGGGACACGTGGGCAAGGCTGTCGAACGGGCGGGGCATAGGGGTTCCTTCCGAGAGGGTCAACCGGTGAGCGTGAGCCCGACGAAGCCGGGCCAGAAGGCGAACACGACGGTCACGGGGAGCACGAGGAACACCACCGGGACCATCATTTAGTTGGTACCCTCCCCGCCATGACGGACAGCCCCCTCATCGCGGCGATCTACGCCCGCCAGTCCCACGGCAAGACGGCGTCGATCACCCAGCAGATCGACGAGAGTAGAGCTGCGGCCGAGGAAGAGGGGTGGCCGGTAGTCACTGTGTTTCAGGACGGCTCCTCAGCCTCGCGGTTCAGCACCAAGAGCCGAGCCGGCTGGGAGCAACTACTGACCGACCTGGACGCGCGGAGGTTCGGCGTCCTCGTGCTCTGGGAGTCCTCCCGCGGGGATCGCAGGCTCTCCACCTGGGCGGCGATGTTGGAACTCGCCCGTGACCGTGACGTACGCATCTACGTCGTCACCCACGAGCGGCTGTACGACCTGAACAACGCACGCGACTGGAAGGCCCTGGCGGAGGATGGCACCGACTCGGCCTACGAGAGCGAGAAGACGTCGCTTCGGTCTAGGCGCAACACTGCGGCGCTGGCCAAGTCCGGACGCCCGCACGGCATGGTGGCGTACGGTTACAAGCGAGTGCGTCAGTTCGACGACCGAGGCCGAATGGTCGACAGCCGGGACGAACTCGTCGAGGAGGAGGCCGCTCTGATTCGAGATGCGGCGCGGCGACTCCTCCGCGGAGAGTCGATGCGCTCGATCGTCAAATCCTTCAATGAGCAGGGGCGACCGTCACCGAAAGGCAAGGAGTGGAGCAGCACCCAGTTGCGCCAGGTGATGCTTCGCGACCGGAACGCCGGTCTTCGCACACACCGAGGCGTCGTGGTCGGGAAGGCTGCATGGGACCCGATCTACGACCAAGGCACACATGACCGAGTAGTGGCGACGCTCACCGATCCGACTCGGCTGGTTGGACAGAGCGATAAGGGTGCGACCCGAAAGCATCTCCTTTCCGGGCTCGCGCTGTGCGGCCGATGCGGCGGCCCGATGCGGGCCACCCCCGGCACGGTGCATCGGGGCAAGACGATCGCGCCGCGCTACCAATGCAAGGGGTGCATGAAGGTCGCCCGCAAGCAGGATCTCGTCGACGAGCTGGTCGAAGGTGCCGCGGTTCTCCGCCTCCAGGAGCCTGACACTCTCCGAGCCCTGGCCAGCGGCCAGCCCGAGCGTGCAGCCGAACTCACCAAACTCATCGCAGACGCAGCGGCCCAGTTGGACCGAGCCGTCGACAAGCTGGCCGATGGCGTATGGACCGAAGCGCAAGTGGACCGTCTCAACGCCCGGCTTCTTCCGCAGATCGAGACCTGGCGAACCGAGCGCGCGGGGTGCGCACCCCATGACGGCCTGCTCGACCTGATCGGCGAGGACGCGCGCTCGCGCTGGGACGATGCTCCGCTCGACATGAAGCGGGTGGCCTTGAGTCTGCTGATGCGCGTGACGGTGCTCCCCGCCGGCCCCGGCAAGCGCTTCGACCCTGACGCCGTAGTAGACAGCGGGGCCGGCATCGAGTGGGCGGACATGTTGCGCATCGAGTGGCAGGTCGGGGCGATCACCCCGCGGTGACGTCGCCGTCCGTCAACGTCAACTCGGCGTACTCGGGGAGGTGGCGCCCGCGCGTCTCCCACCACCGCCGCCACGCCTCGATCAGCTTCGGAGTGACTCCGAGCTCGATGGCCAGTGCGGAGACGTGGTGCCCGACCAACTGCTCGGCCTTCCTGTAGTCCTGCGGCGTGATTAGCAGCGCGGCTCCGTACTCCCAAGCCCTCTTCTCCGCAGCCGGATTGGAGCAGCGGTCACCGAATCTGCGGTGGCCAAGTTCGTGAGCCAGAGTCGAGGTCGACTGACGACGGTCGAGCCGAGGGTTCAAGGCGACGCCGTCGGTCCACCAGCGGTATTCGCCGCGGCGCTTAGAGCCGAGGTCGTCGTAGGAAACCTCGATGCCCAAGTCCGCGCAGTGCTGCATGACCAGGTCGTAGCGGTCGCGGGTCAACGCGGCTTCATGGCCTCGAGCACTTCCCCTGTTCTCCGCTGGCCGACGGGCTTCCTCTTACCGTCGTCGCCAGGTGCACGAGGCTGCCACAGGGGTCCGACGCTATGGGGTGTCGTCGTGGCCCTGCTCGTCCTCAATGTCGTGCTCCTCGTCGTGCGCGGCCACGCTCAATGCTTCTAGCGCTTCCAGCTCGCGATAGACCCGGTCGCGGGTTTCATTCATGACGCTCATTTGCGTGACGACCGGCAGCAGCGGCAGCAAGGCGCGCATCTCGGTCGAGAACCGCCGGATCTCCAGGCGGCCCACGTCTTCGATGGTGATCTCCACCTCGCCGCTCGGAGTGGGGACGGCACTGAGCTTCGTGCGCACCACCGCCTGCGCCGCTGCGAGGTCAGCAGGAAGGCCGAGCGCTTCGCGGACTCGGCGCCAAGTCGAAGGCCGTGGGTTTAGCCCCCCGGTCTCGAGGTTGTAGATCGTCTTCTCGGACACGGCAGCAGCCTCGGCGAGCTGTCGCTGGCTCATGCCGAGCCGCTCCCGTCGCTCAGCGACGAGCTCGCGCCACTCCATCTCCAAGTCTGTCATGAGAGGCAGCCTGCCCGATCTTACTGCTTTTACGCAAGAGTCCAGTAAATCAACGCAAGAGACCTTGCACACATCAGTAGTTACGCCTACGTTCTTACGCATGGCAGTAACTCGCAGTAGGAGCGGCGTAGGTTCCGCTCTTCGGTCGGTCCGGAAGGCCGCCGAGATGACGCTCGATGACGTCGCCCAGGCGGCCGGGATCAGCGCTCCGTACCTCTCCAACGTCGAGAACGGCAACGCGACTCCGTCGGCGAAGTGGGTGCACATGGTCCTCGAGGTCATCGGCGAGCGACTTGAGGACGTGGCATGACCGGCGAAGACCGGCGCCCGGCCACCGGCCTCAGCGACGAATACTTCGCCGCCTTGGTCAAGTCCGCCCCGCCGCTGACGCCCGAACAGGCCGCTCAGCTCGCCGAGATCTTGGCACCGATCAATGTCAGGGCCGTCGCGTGAGCCCCCAGAGGATCCGTCTGACTCGGACACACCTCGCCCAGCTGTCGACCGGGCGTGGCGTTCAGACAAGCCTCGACGCTGCGGCGTACGAAAGCACCGACAGCGGCTGGGACGACTGGCGCCGACCGGCCTCCCTCGCGGAGTGCTGGCCGCTCGTGCTCCTCGGCGCGGCCCCCCTGCTCGGTCTCGCGTTCGTGGTGTTCGTCGCGACGCGCGCCTCCACCTGAGCCCCCTGCATCACCACCCACACGGCAAGCGGGGCCCGGCACATCGCTCGGCAGCGACCGGACCCCACCTACGAACGGAGCATCCCATGCACGCGATCACCCGGCTGCGCGCCGCGCGGCACCGCCGCACCATCACGAGCGGCCCCCTCGTCGGGCTCCCCGTGGCCGCACGCAAGACTCCGTACCCGAACGCCTTCCAGCCGCGGCACTGCGCCGGCGCGCAGGACCCGAGTCTGGGCTGCCTGCACACCCACCCCGGTGAGCAGACCTGCGGGTGTGGCCAGGCCGTGCTCCCGCCGGACGGCGATGCGGTCGTGCTGCAGGTCCGCCCGGACGACACCCGCGGCGTGGCGCCGGCGCCGTTCATCCGGCACAGCAGCGAGGGCTGCCACCAGACGAGCCCGGTGCCGGCATGAGCGCCCGGCCCGAGTACGTCTACGTCGCGAGCTCCTGGCGCAACCCGATGCAGCCCGCCGTGATCGAGGTCCTCCGGGCCGCCGGCATCGACTGCTACGACTTCCGCAACCCCGGCGGCGGCACCGGCTTCTCCTGGGCCGAGGTCAAGGGCCCGGGCCCCGAGCCGAGCTCCCCGCACTGCGAGCACTGCGGGCTCCCGATCATCCGGTCCACGTTCGCCGCCTTGGGCCGGTGGGAGCCCGACTACGACCCCGCCAAGGACCCGGAGATCTGGCGGCACACCAGCACCGGCTACGGCTCCTGCCTCCAGGGAACCGACCGTTTCGCGATCCCGAAGAAGGGCAGCGACTGGGAGACCAAGGCCGAGTACCTCCGCATGATCGACCACCCCCGCGCGATCGAGGGCTTCGAAGCCGACTTCGCGGCCATGCAGAAGGCCGACACCTTCGTGATGGTCCTGCCCTGCGGCAAGTCTGCGCACCTCGAGCTCGGCTGGGCCGTCGGCGCCGGCAAGCGGACCGCGATCCTCCTCGAGGACCCCGTCGAGCCCGAGCTGGTGTACCGGATGGTCGACCACCTAGCGACCTCTGTGGTCGACCTCCTCGGCTGGATGGGGGTCGAGGACGCGTGACCCCCGACCGCTGGGCCGGGCTCGGCGCCCTCGCCTACCTGCTGGCCATCGGCCTGACCCTCTTCCTCCTCTACCGCGAGATCACCCGGAAGGACTCCTGATCCATGACCACCGCACCCATCCCCCAGCCGGACGTCGGCAGCGTCCCGGCCCCCGAGGTCACCCCAGCGCCGCGCGTCGTGGTGGCCCCCGAGGGCACCCGCCTGGAGCAGCTGCACGCCCAGTACGAGGAGGCCAAGGCCGCCAAGGACGAGGCCGAGAAGCGGTTCAAGTCGGTCACCGACGGCATCAAGGCCGAGCTCTCCACCGCCGAGCCCGGCCAGGGCAAGGTCGAGCTCCGATCCCCCGTCGGGCCGCCGCTGCGCCTGACCTACGTCGAGTCGATGCGCTTCGAGTCCAAGCGCCTCAAGGCCGACGCCGTGGCCGCCGCCCAGCGCGGGGACCAGTCCCTCGCGCTGCTCTACGCGACCTACGCGACCCAGACCGGGTCCTGGCAGCTGCGCGCGGTCAGCGGATCGGACGCCGAGTGATGCGCGCCAAGATCGTCACGACCATCACCACCGAGCTCGGCCTCGAGACGATGGAACCGACGCACGCCATCGAGGTCGAGGACTGCGACGGCCTCTCCGAGATTCCCGACGTGCTCGGGTCGATCGTCCTGGGCGCGTTGCGCTCGGCGGAGCGCTCGGTGCGCGCCCAGTTCCCCCGTGTTGACGGGCTCGCCGAGCGTGTGGACGCCGAGGGCGGTGAGTCCTGATGAGCGGCCTCCGCGGGTACGTCCTGACGTTGACGGCCAAATCCGAGCTCATCACCGAGACCTGCTTCTCGTGCGGGGTCCTCTTTGCCCTGACTGAGGACTTCAGGAAGCAGCGGTTGCGGGACCGGAAGAACTTCTACTGCCCGAACGGGCACGACCAGCACTACGTCGGTGAGACCGACGCCGACCGTCTGAGGAAGGCCCAGGCGCGAGAGACCGCGCTGCGGGACCAGCTCGACGCCTCGGTGCGTGATGCCGAACAGGTGCGGCAGGCGTTGCTCCGCGACCGTCAGCGCTTCGTCAACGGCGTGTGCCCGTGCTGCAACCGCTCCTTCGAGAACGTGCGGCGGCACATGTCGAGCCAGCACCCCGACTACGACGTGACGGCGATCAAGAACCCGATCGAGTTCGCGTGCTCCTGCGGGCGGTCCTTCGGCAGCCTCCACGGCCTGCGGATCCACCAGGGCCGCAGCCGCCCGGAGAACTGGACCGACCCGAAGCTGTCGGACTACCGCCGGCACCTCACGGCAGGGGCGAGCCGATGAAGCAGCAGATCGTCACGTTGTCCGCCGAGGTCGTCATCACCGTGGCCGACGACGCTCCCGAGGACTGGATCAGCCGCGCCGACGTCCTGGTGCTGCTCACCGGCGCGGCCCTGGGCCTCACCCCGGACGAGTGCGGAAGCGGTGGGCGCCACGTCGAGACCGGCTACGCGCTGGCCAAGGACAAGTGGGTGGTGGTCGTCGGCGAGGCGGAGAACATCTTCCACCGCGTCGGCGGCTACGGCTGCCTGGTCGAGGTCGTGCCCAACTGGCTGGCTGCGGTCGGCTTCCTCGTCGAGATCCAGGGCGAAGTGCTGTGAGCGCGACCGCGACCGAGAAGGGCCCGACCCGCAGGGGCACCACGAACCAGAACGTGCGCGGCAACACCGAGGACCGTCGGCGCCGTCGGGAGTACTTGGTCGAGACCTTCCGCGCAGACGCTCTGCTCTGCACCCTCAGCTTTGACGGGGCGACCACCACCCGAGCAGTCGCGCGCGGTGACCTCGAGCGATTCACCCAGGTGCAGCGCAGCATCGGCATTGCGGTCACGTCTGCTGAGGCCTGCAGGTGCTACCGCTGCGGCTTCCTACTGACCGTAGACACCGTCACGGTCGACCGGATCATCCCTGGGTGCAAGGGCGGTACGTACCGGCGCAGCAACATCCGGCCGGCGTGCGAGGACTGCAACTCGGAGACGGGCGGCGGGCTGTCCAAGGGCGGACGGGGGCATGCGGCGTGACCGCCCCGACCATGTCTCCGGACGAGTTCATGGCGACCGCGGCGAAGTCCTCGCCGAGCGGGTCGAGCACCTGGGCCAGCCTGTACGCCGGCGAGCTCAAGCGCGTCTTCCTCGACCACGCCGCCCGCGCGCCGCGCACGCTGCAGCAGCACCTCGGCCCGTCCGAGATCGGTGTGGAGTGCGACCGGCAGGTCGTTGGGAAGATGGCCGCCCTGCCCGCCACGAACCACGTCAGCGACCCGTGGCCGAGCCTCGTCGGCACCGCGCTGCACGCCTGGGCCGAGGGCGCCTTCCAGGCCGACAACGTGCGCCGCGGCGTGCTGCGGTGGCTGACCGAGACCAAGGTCAACCCGCACCCCGACCACCCCGGCACCGCCGACCTGTACGACGCCGTCGAGGTCGCGGTCGTCGACCACAAGTTCCTCGGCGAGTCGTCGATGGCGAAGGTGCGCAAGGACCCGCCGCGCAAGTACCGGCGCCAGCTCATGCTCTACGGCCTGGGCTACATCAAGCTCGGCCTGCCCGTGCGCCGCGTCGCGTTGGCGGCCTACCCGCGGACCGCGCCGAGCCTGGACGGGCTCTACGTGTGGGACCACGAGCTGACCAGCGACGGCTTCACCCTGCTCCCCGACGTGCTCGCCGAGCTCGAGGACACCTTCGCCGAGACCGCCCGCCGGCGTGCCATGGCCGACGAGCTGATCGCCGGGCGCCTGCCGTTTAACGCGGTGCCCAAGGACACCAGCGACTGCTACTTCTGCCCGTTCTACCGGCCCCAGGCCGCGGCCGACGGCGGCACCGGCTGCCCGGGCCCGAAGAACGGCCCGTAGCGCTCCACCAGTCTCCCCGCGCCCAATCCCTGAGCGCGGGGTCTGCCGGCCCAACCGCCTAACGCGGGTCGGTCCCTTCCATCACCAGCAGAAAGCACGCTCATGACCCAGCAGCCGTTCTACCCCCAGCAGTTCCCGCAGCAGCCCTACCCCGTCGACTCCGGCCCGCAGGGGTATCCCCCGCAGCAGGGCTACGCCCAGCCGGGCTACCCCCCGCAGCAGGGCTACCCGCCCGCGTTCCCCCAGCAGGGGTACGCGCCGCAGGTCGCTCCCCAGGCGCCGGCCCAGCCGCTCGCCAACGGGTCGCTCGACGACTTCTACGCGCAGCCGTCGAGCAGCAGCGGGCCGGGCATCAAGTGGACCAACCCCGACGGATCGCAGAAGCCCATCGGCACCTCGTACACGGGCACGGTCGCCCGGGACGTGACGCACGGTGACGTGCAGCAGATCACGAACCCGCAGGGCGTGCCGCAGTTCTACCGCGACGGTCGTCCGAAGTTCCAGATGAAGGTTCCGCTCAAGCTGCAGCACCCCGAGTTCCCCGACGGTGAGGCCACCTTCTACGTGAAGGGCCAGGCCAAGGACGAGCTCACCCGGGCCATGACGGCCCTCGGGCTGGATGGCTCCCCGAAGGGTGGCGACGTCATCCGCGTCACGCTGGTCCAGCGGCGTCCCAACCCCGGGATGCAGCCGACCAACGTCGTGCAGATCGACTACCACCGCCCCGACGGCGGCCAGTCCGCCCAGGGCCAGCCGGCCCAGCAGGTCCAGCAGCCGGTCCCGACGGAGGCACCTTCCCCGGTCGCCGTCGCCCAGCCGCAGGTCCAGCAGCCCCAGATCCAGCCGGGGCAGCCGCAGGTCAACCCGTACGCCCAGGGCGGCCAGGTCGTCCAGCAGGCGCCGGGCCAGCAGTTCCCGCAGCAGCCCCAGGGTGGCCAGGTCGTCCAGCAGCCGGTGCAGGGCCAGCAGCCCCAGCAGCCGACCTTCCCGCCGGCACAGCAGCCCCAGCAGCAGGCCCCGGGGCAGATCGCCTTGCCGGACACGCTGAACCCGGGCCAGCAGGCGCTGTTCGCCCAGCTCGCCGGCACCCAGCAGGCGCAGGGCTGATCCACCTTGATCGGCATCCACGCCGAGCTCCTGGCTGGCGGCGATCGGGAGATCTTCCTGATCGCCGCCGGTCCGGACCACGAGGTCGCTGACGCCGCGAAGCGCCTCGAGCTCATCACCCCGCACTTCAAGAAGTCCACCCCGCCCGGCGGCCTCGTCGGGCCCTTGACCTGGAGCGCCATCGTGCAGCTGGCTTCCGCCTTCGGGCCCGCCTGGGCGCCCGGCCCCCGCCTGCAGGCGTGGATCCGGGAGCAGCAGGTGGCACGCGCCGCGGCGCTCCCGGCGAGCCTGTCGTACGAGCCGCCGGCCGGGCTCGTGCCGCGCCCCTACCAGGTCGCCGGCGCGCTGGAGATCGCGCGAACCGGCAAGACCCTGATCTTCGACGAGCCGCGCACCGGCAAGACCATCACGACGATCCTCGGCCTGGTCGAGCGCGCCTCCATGACGCACGCCCAGGGTCCTGTGCTCGTCATCTGCCCGGCCTCCGTCGTCGACCCGTGGGTCGAGGCGTGGCAGGCCTGGGCGCCACACGTGCGCACGACGGCGTACCGCGGCCCAAAGCGCAAGGCGCTCGTCGGGCCTGAGCGCCAGCACGACGTGTTCGTCACGTCCTACGAGACCGCGCGCGACGCCTCCGAGCTCACCAAGCTCGGCGCCTGGGCGCTGGTCGTCGACGAGTGCCACTACGTGAAGAACCCGCAGGCGGCCCGCACCAAGGCGGTCAAGCGGCTGGCGAAGAACGCCGAGGCCTTCGTCGCGCTGTCCGGGACGCCGATCACGCACCACCCCGCCGACCTATTCCCGACCCTGGCCTGTCTGGAGCCCGGCGCCTACCCGTCGCGCGAGCGCTGGGTCAACCGCTACTGCACGGTCGACCTCGACGCGTACGACGAGGGCATCCTCGGCCTCAACCCCTTCACCGAGCCTGAGTTCAGGCTCACGATCCTCGGCCAGCACCGCCGGGTCGCGCGCGCCGACGTCATGGCCGAGCTGCCGCCGAAGGTCTACAGCGTGCGCACGGTCGACCTGCCGAAGACCTGGCGCAAGGTCTACGACGACTTCGAGAGCCAGATGCTCGCCGAGCTCCCCGACGGGACCGAGCTCAGCGTCATGGACGCCATGAGCATGTTCGGCCACCTCTCCCGGCTCGCCAGTGCCGCCGCGGAGGTCGAGATCACAGAGGGTCCCGACCTCTACCCCGACAACCACCCGAACGCCGGTCAGCCGAAGCGCCACGTGCACCTCAACCTCAAGGCCCCGTCGTGGAAGGTCGACGCGCTGCTGGGGATCCTCGGCGAGCGCTGCGGCGCCGACGTACCGCCCGCGAACCGCGAGGGAGTGGTGGCGTTCGCCCCGTCGAGCCAGCTCGTCCGGCTCGCCGGGGAGGCCGCGAGCAAGGCCGGATACCGCGTCGGCTACATCGTCGGCGGGCAGACCCAGGCCGAGCGCACCGCCGCCCGCACCGCCTTCCAGGCCGGCGAGCTGGACCTGATCTGCGCCACCACAGGCGCCGGCGGGACCGGCATCACCCTGAGCCGGGCGGGCACGATCGTCTTCCTGGCCCGGCCCTGGTCGCTCGTCGAGTCGCTGCAGGCCGAGGACCGCGGCGAGGGCGACATGGAGGCCACCCGCGGGACCGAGATCATCGACATCGTCGCGCGCAACACCATCGACACCCGCGTGCGCACCGTGCTCCGCGAGCGCGCCGGCCAGCTGGCGGACCTCGTCCAAGACCCCCGCATCGTCGCCCAGCTCCTCGGCGGGGCCGCCCCCACCTCAACCTCCGCGGCCTGATTGCCGCGCCTACAACCCGACCTCGAAAGGCGATCTCATGAGCGACCTCAAGCCCGGCGAGTTCCGCGGGCGCTGCAACCTGGCTAAGCCGCACGCCGTCAGTGAGCTGCCGCATTACCTACGGCGCGAGTACGAAGAGAAGGGATGGCGGAAGGGCGTTCGCACGGTCCGCGTTAGGCGTGACCTGCGCCGAGTGGAGTGCTTTCTCGAGCCGCTCTGCGACGGGTTCGAGACCACCGATAAGGAGGCCTTCGAAGCTCACATGCGCGACGTGCACGGCAAGAGCCAAATGCGCGGGGAGAACGCCGCGCTGGTCGCCCGCGCAACCGGCCGCTGGCGCACACCGAAGGCTAAGCCCGACGGCACGCCGTATGTCGCCACCAAGGCCTTCGTCGGCCAGACCACTACCTGCGAGGGCTGCGGGCTGGTGATGGAGAACGGCAGCACCTACGCAGACGAGTTGTTCGTACGCGAGCACCTCGATTTCTGCGCGGGACGGGCGGGTGCGGCATGACGCGCACGGAGGCAATCGCTCAGACGTTGCTCGAGCACACCTTCAGCGATGAGGGCGAGTGCGTGTGCGGATGGGTCGGTCACGGGCCGCGGACGGCGGCGATTCACGTCGCAGAGCAGGTCGAGGCGGTGCTCGATGACTGACGTGCGAACCTGCACCATCTGCGGCGAGACCAAGCCGCTGGAGACGGGCTTCTACACCTCGAAGCTGGGGCGCGGCGGCTACGCGAACCGCTGCACGACGTGCGCCAACAAGCGCCCGCCGACGGCCAGCCGACTTGTGCGCAACCGAGCTCGCAGCCGGGCGTACGCCAAGCTCGCCGAGCTTCACCCCGAGGAGTTCGCCGAGCTGCTCGAGGAGCAGACCGTCGTCGCGCAGGCCGAGCACGAGCAGCTGGCGGCCAAGGCGCGGGCGAAGGGCAACCCCGACTCCGGCGTGGCGCGGATCAAGCCCGGGCCGAAACGGCGCACCGAGTCCGGCGCTGTGGACCGGGTCGACGTCGCTCGGTGCCCGTCGTGCCACACCCACCACGACGCCGCTCACCAGTGCCCGACCTGCGGGGACGAGACGCCCGAGCAGCCTCAACAGCATTCGCTCGCCGGCCGCCCCGTTCAGCCCTGGCAGATCCGCGAATGGGCGTTCGTCCAGGGCGTCGACTGCCCGCCCCGCGGCCCGGTCCCCCGCCGCGTGGTCGAGGCGTTCGCCCGTGCCCACCAGATGATGCCGAACCGGGCAGGCGCCCGATGAGCCGCCTAGATGAAGGTCGCCGAGGCCTGGCCCGGCTTCTTCTCGGGGTCGCGGTAGAAGATCAGCTGGCTCGGCGTGATGCCGTCCCTCTCGCCTTCCTCATCCCAGCGCTGCGTATCGGGAAGCACGCTGTGCAGTCGCCAGCCCTGCTTCTCCATCTCGTTGAGGTGCTTGGTCAAGGTCTGTTCCACCGACTGGTCTGTCGGCGACTGGCTGAACAGGTTGTCGAGCTGCGTGACGGTGTAGGGCACGGGGCCTCCAGGTCTCGTCGGTGTTGGTCGTCGCAGGATGCCACAGGCGTCCGACTCAATCCCCCGGCTCTCGGTGGTGCGGCATGACGCGCGTGATCGGCATCGACCCCGGCCCTGTGCCCGGTTTCGTCGTGCTGTGGACCGGCGAGGGCCGGGTGTCGTCGATCGATGTCATTCAGTGCACGCACGAGGTCGCGGCCATGGTCTTCAACGGCCTGCTGAAGGACCACGGTCCGATGATCGTCCAGGTCGAGCGCTTCGTCGTCGGCCGCAGCTCCATGCGCTCGGCCGGCCCGGGCGAGGTCACGCGCAACCTGATCGGCAACTTCCAGCGCCTGGTCACCGAGCACAACGCCGCGGCCCGCACAACCGGCTACGGCCCCGTGTCGCTTCTCGAGCGCAGCGCCTCGCAGGTGAAGCCCTGGGCCACCGACGTCCGCCTCGAAGCCGCCGGGCTCCTGGCCGTCACCAAGGGCATGCGCCACTCGCGAGACGCTGCTCGTCACGCCCTCTTCGCGGCGGTCAAGGACGGCGACCTGCCGGACCCGCTGAGTCGGGGGTGGCGGCGGTGAGGGTCTACACGCGGACACCGGTCATCGATCGGATCATGGCCAAGGTCGTCATGGAGGGTGACTGCTGGGTCTGGACCGGTGCCGTCGGCAGCTCCGGCTACGGCCACGTCGCTGCCGGCGGTCGGCGCGGGGGCATGGTCTCTGTGCACCGCACGGTCTGGGAGCACCAGAACGGCCCCATCCCGGACGGCCTCCAGCTCGATCACCTGTGTGGCGTCATCCGGTGCTGCAACCCCGAGCACCTCGAGCCCGTGACGCACAAGGAGAACCAGCGCCGTCGCGCAGCTCGCATCGCCCACTGCAAGAACGGCCACGCCTTCACCGAGGCCAACACGCGGCACGGCAAAAACGGCCGCGAGTGCCGTGCCTGCCACGCCGACCGCGAGCGGAAGCGCCGAGCTCGGCGCAAGACCGCCCGGCACGCACTCTTCGCCGCCGTGAAGGACGGCGGTCTCCCCGACCCACTCAGCAACCGATTCAAGGAGCAGAACCGATGACCACCAAGACCGCCGCGCCCGCGGTGCCCACCCCGACCCTGAAGTACAGGCTCAGCGGCGCCGACGACCCGAGCCGCATCGTTCGTTGCGACGGGCCGCCGCTCTTCGCCGCCTTCCGGGCGACAGCCTCCATCTCCCACTTCGGTGCCCTTCGGTTCTACGTGGAGGGCCCGATGCGCAAGCGCGACGGCGGGTGCGGGCAGCACAACCGCAGCTGCATCGTCGACACCTCGGCCGAGCAGCCCGAGTGGCTCTCGGCCCTCATCGCGGACGCCGCGGACCGTCTGGGGGTCGCGCGATGACGACCATGCCCGGCACCCCGAGCCCCGCCGAGTTCCTGGCCGGCCCGTCGTACGACGAGGACGACCTGGACTACATGGAGCAGGAGCCGACCCCGGACACCCGCACGCCGCTCGAGCGGCTGACCGACCTCGAACGTCGCGTCACCGCGCTGGCGGGCCTCATCAACGGCGGGTTCATCGAGCTCACCCTGCCCGTCGAGGAGCCCGCCTTCGCCGCGATCGAGGCTGCCAGTGAGACCGAGGAGCCCGCCGGGGTCGACTACTACGAGGAGCTGCGGTTCGTCTCGGAGCAGTACGCCGACCTGGAGGCGAAGCACGGCACCGTGCTCGCGCTGATCGAGGAGATCCGCGGGATCGTGAAGCCTTCCACGAGCAAGGTGTCGCTGGCCGTGAAAAAGGCCATCGAGACCTGGGCCGACCCGCAGGTGCCGGCGGGCGAGCCGGGGGAGCCCGAGACCGAGCCGGAGGGTGGCGAATCGACGATCTGCGTCCAGTGCGGCGAGACCTTCCCCAACGTGGTCGCGCTGCAGGCCCACGGGACGCGGAAGCACGGCGCGAACTTCGACTACCGGGATCCGACCGAGCAGGAGGGTGTCGGCGCTCCGGTGCAGTGCGATTCCTGCAACCGCTTCTTCACGGACGCCGAGCGGCTGGCCCTGCACAACTGCCCGATGTCTCAGGCGATGCCGGCCGCCGATGCCAGCGTCGAGGAGTGGCGCGCGTACGCCCGGGGTCTCGGCTACACGGGATCCGACGTCGACACCATGAATCGCTCGCAGGTCCGCACGATGCTGGGCATCGAGCAGCCGGTGGGTGCGTGATGACGAACAGCGAGGCGCGAAAGCGCGCGCAGAACAGCGAGCACCCGCCCGCCGGCTCTCCCGTGCTCGACGGCCCGTCCTACGGCGACTACTGGCCGACCGCCGACCTGCCCGTGGCGGCCGGCGACGCGGGGACGGAGGACTGCCCCGACTGCGCGGCGTTTCGGGCACGTCCCAGTGGCGGCGAGCCGAACTGGACCTGCTTCACCTGCGGACGGGATCACGTCGAGGAGCCGAGCAGCACACCGCACGTCACCTCCGCCGCTGGGAGCAGCCCGGAGGACGACGGGGCGCGTGAGGGTACGTGTGCGACCTGCGGCGGGGTGCTCGTACAGGTCCCGGGCGAGCGCACCTACCACCCCGCAGCCACGTCCGCCCCGGCGAACCCGTGCCCGGCCCTGCTCCCGATCCCGGGGACGAAGGCCGTGGGCTTCGATGTGCCCGACGACCGGTTCATCCCTGGGAGCAGCCCGGAGGACGCGGGCGAGCGGGCCGGGCTGAGCGAGGACGGCCTCACCCCGGACGTGCTTGCGGAGTGGCGTCGGCTGGCGACCGAGGGCTACCAGCCCCGCGGCAACCGGGCGGTGTGGGCACAGAGGTGTGCACGCCTGATCGACCGGCTCGCGGCGGTCGAGCAGCAGCGGGACGGGTGGAAGCGGGAGGCTGTCGGGAACCACCAGCGCCACCACGACGCTGAGCAGGCACGCCGGGACGTCGCGCAGGAGCGGGACGAGATCGAGCAGGAGGCCGCCGCACTCCGGGAGCAGGTGGCGGCGGTCGCGGCGCTGCTGGCCGAAGCCGAGAAGCTCACGAGCGAGCGACCGAACTACGACTTCGACGGCAATCGCTTCAAGTTCCCGATCTCGCAGGCGAGTCTTCGTGCCGTTCTCGCTGATCCCGCGTCGGTCCTGGCGCAGCGAGACGCCGAGGTCGGGGCGAAGGCGCTGGAGGAGGCAGCCGGAGACGTCGACGCCCTGTGGGTGGGCGGCAACGGCAATGAGCACGGCATCCCATACGAGCGGTCCGAGGAGGCGCTGATCGCCTGGCTCCGCGATCGGGCTCGGGGGCTGCGGCAGGGGCGTGCGTGATGGGCGCGCAGAGCTACTTCCTCGTGGCCCAGACCGACGCCGAGACCTTCGCCAAGGTGACCGGGCTCGTGCAGGGCCGCCACGACAGCACTGGCTTCGTCATGCACGGCGCCTCGCACGCCCGCGGCGGGCCGGGCGGGTTGTACCCCCGGGCCCAGGGCCGGGCGATCGCCGAGGCGCTGGGCAAGGCCGGCATCAGCTACGGGATCACCGGCGCGAACAGCGTCAAGCAGGGGCTGCGCAGCCTGGGGATCCTGGCCCGGGCCTCAGCGGGAGTTGCGCGATGAGCGCGCAGGGACAGCACACCCCGGATCGGCCGCCGGGGGTCCCGACCGCGCCGAAGGAGGGCAGCAAGATCCCCTGCGGCGAGCCGATGTACTTCGGCGAGACCGTGGTCGGCCATTGCTCAAGGCTCGTGCGCTGGCGCCATCGCGGGCGGGAGCGGGGCACGCACCGCGGCCCTCACCGGATCGAGTGGTGGTCATGAGCACGCGCCTCCCGATGCGGATCCGGAAGACCGGCACGCCGTCGCGCCCGTGGGAGGTCCGGTGTCCGGACTGCCGGGACGAGCGCGTCCACCTGCACCCCGCCGTCGGCGCCGTCGTGGTCAACAGCCGCGGCATGGGCAACCGCCTGTGGGTCCTGGCGCTGCTCGCCGTGCAGGAGCACCGCAAGGCCTGCCCGGCGCGGCGTTGAGCCACCTCCCCATCACCACCCCGACCACCTTCCCCTTGGACGGAGCACCGTGAGCATCCCCCTCACCCACAGCACACCCCAGACGTTCGCCGACAACGTCGTCGCGTACGCCCAGGCCGGCTGGGGTTGCATCCTGCCCGTGCCGGCGGCCGCGAAGTTCCCGCCGCCGGCCGGGTTCACCGGCGCCGACGGGCGCGACACCGACCCGCTGACCCTGGTCGAGTTCGCCACCAACTGCGCCTCGCACTCGATCGCGCTGCGGATGCCCGACGGCGTGATCGGCATCGACGTCGACCAGTACGACAAGGTCGTCGTCGACGCCGAGGGCAACGAGAAGGTGGTGCACAAGCGCGGTTACACCACCTTGTGCGCCGCCGCCGAGCGCTGGGGGCCGCTGCCGGCCACCTGGACGAGCACCGCGCGCGGCACCGATCAGGGCCCGGGCGACTCCCGCATCCACTTCTTCCGGGTCCCGGCCCGCCGCTACGCCGCCCAGCTCGGCGCCGACGTCGAGGTGATCCAGCGCCACCACCGCTACGTCGTGGTCGCGCCGTCGCCGAACCCGCACGCCGGCGGCATGCCGTACCGCTGGTACCGCCCGGACGGCTCGCCCGCGGCGCCCGGTGAGTTCCCGGGACCGGCCGACCTCGCCGAGCTGCCGCCCGCCTGGGTGCAGGGCCTGTCCGAGGGTGCCACCGAGCAGGGTCCGGCCGCTGCGGATCCGGCTGCGGGGAACCACCTGCTCTCCCAACTGCTCGCCGACACTCGCATCGAGTGCGCCGAGGTCACCAGCGTGCGCCTGACCGCGCTCGACGAGCTCACCGCGGCCGACGCCGGCTCGCGGCACGACACCCTGTCGAAGCGGATCTACCAGCTGGTCCAGATCGCCGCGCACGGCCACACCGGCGCGTCGTACGCCATCGACGAGCTGCGCCAGGCCTGGACCACCGCGACCGCCGGCGAGGCCCGCGAGCGCGAGTTCACCGACATGCTCACCACCGCGGCCCGCAAGGCCGTCACGCTCGTCGGCGACCACCAGGTGCCGCGTGATCCGTGCGTGTTCGTCGACGGCTTCGAGGTGCTCGGCGCCGCGCCCGGCGTGCTGGAGGCCGACACAGGTGGCACCGGTGAGGAGGAGGCCCCGGCCAGCGCCGGCACCCTCGATCCGATCGCGCCAGCGCGCTGGTTCTTCCCCCGCGAGATCATCGGCACGCACAGCTTCGACCCGAAGGCCAACCTCGACCAGCCGCTGGCCCAGGCCGTGCTGGAGCGCACCTACCCGCTGATGCGATACGCCTACGACACCCGCGGCTGGCTCATGCGGGTCCCGGACCGCTGGGAGCTCCACGACGACCTCACCGACCGAGCCGTGACGCTGGTCGCCGGCCTCCTGCCGATCGGCGACCCGACCGCGGAGAAGGGCAGCGACGAGGCCGAGCGCTCAGCCCGGCGCGGGCGCTTCAACACCCACGGCGGCGCCAAGGCCATCGCCGGGCGCATGACCGCGCTGGTCAAGGGTGGCGTGCACCCGTGCGCCGTGCGGCTCTCCGACCTCGACGCCGCGCCCGAGGTGCTGTGGGCCGGCGGGCTGCCGTGGAACCTGCGCGCGTGCCGCCTGGACGCGCCGATGGAGACCTGGCTGGCCCGCATCGACCCGGCCACCCCGCACCTGCAGACCGCCGCCGTGCTGCCCGAGCTGCGTCCCACGCCGCTGTGGGACGCCTTCGTCGCCGCGGTGTGGCCCGATCCCGAGATCCGGGCCTGGGCGCTGCGCGTGCTCTCGATCGCGCTGACGGGGTACGCCGACAAGGCACTGCCGATCATGCTCGGCGAGAAGGACCGCGGCAAGACGCAGATCGTCAGCCTGCTGATGAGCGTGCTCGGCTCCTACGCCCACGCCGCCGACCCCCGCCTGCTCGGCTCCGAGGGCGCGAAGGCCCACCAGTCCATCGTCTTCGCGCTCAAGGGCCGCCGGCTGTCCTTCATCGACGAGGGCCCGCGCGAGGGGAAGTTCGCCACCGAACGGCTCAAGCAGCTCACCGGCGGCGGCGAGCTCACCGCCAACCAGATGAACCAGAACCCCATCACCTTCTCGCCGACCCACACCCTCGTGCTGACCACCAACGAGCTGCCCGTGCTGACCGACCCGGCCATCCGGACCCGGGCGCGGCTGATCCCCTGCGAAGGTGACCCCGAGCTCGTCCGGGCCACTCGATCGGCGATCGGTCACACCACCTCGGCGGCCTGGAGAGCCGAAGCGCCCGGCGTGCTGGCCGCCATGATGATCGAGGCCGGGGCGTGGCTCGCAGACCCCGCCAGCGGCACCACGGAGGCCGCTCCGGAGTCCATCCGCTACCTGGCCGAGACCGAGGCCGCCGAGCAGGACCCGGTGCGCTCCTGGGTCGAGGACGAGACCGAGCCGTGGGAGCCCGGCACGCCGTCACGCGAGCTGTACAGCGCCTTCGTCACCAGCTGCTTGCAGGCCAACATGCGTCGGGACTCCATCCCCAGCGAGACCACGTGGGGCCGCGGACTTACCCGGCTCGGCTACCCGCCCGTGCGCACCAACAGCGCTCGCAAGCGCCAGATGCGCCTGCGCCAGGGTGGCCCGTGGTCGTCCAACGCCGGTGACGGGTTCACCTTGAAAAGTGACGGGTTCGTGACGGGTTCGCAGAACAACCCGTCACCGGAGTTTTCGCAGGTCAACCCCGGTTTTCTGCCGTCGAGTGACGGGTGTGACGGGTTTTCGGGGGGTCTTACGCACGTACACGCGCCCGCACAGGCGCACGAGGCTGCGACTCCTGGCGACGCCGAACCCGTCACCGCTCAACCCTCGATTCCTGGCCTGACCTGCGAAGACACCCCGGTGACGGGTTTGGGTGACGACCCCGTCACCGGCCTGCCGCCGATTCCGGACGCTCCGAGCGCTGGGGCGACGATCTTCGACCTGGAGACCGGCTCGGTGGACGAACTGTGTACCTACGGGCCCGCCGGCCGGGACGGCGGCTTCATCCGGCTCGGCGGCTACACCCACGACGGCACCATCCAACTCACCGCGGAGGCCGACCGGCTCGCGCGCTACCTCGAGCGCGCCGACCTCGTGGTCGGGCACAACATCCTGGGATTCGACCTGCTGGCCCTGCAGCGTTACCACGGCCTGGACATGCACGCCATGGTCGAGCGCGGCGCCGTCTTCGACACCCTGATCGCCGCGCGCCAGCTCGACCCGCCCCGGGCCCGCAACAACCAGCGCTACGACCTCGACCGGCTCGCCGAGCGCATGGGATTCCCCGGCAAGGCCCACGACCTCAAGAAGCTGGCCAAGGAGTTCGGCGGCTACGATCGCATCCCGCTCGACGACCCGCGATACCGCGAGTACCTGCACCGCGACGTCCTGGTCTCGCTCGGCGTCTTCGCCAAGACCGCCTCCCAGGATCCTTACATCGCCCGCGAGCACCGGGTGGCGGCCCTGGCCGGCCAGATCACCCTCAACGGCTTCGCCGTGGACCGCGACCTGCTCGACGTCCGGCTCGCCGAGGTGGCCGAGACCAAGGCCGCCGCGCTGACCGAGCTCGAGCAGGCCTACGGCATCCCGATGACCAGCGAGAAGGGCACTGCCTACAAGAGCCCGCTGGCGACCACGGCCGGCAAGAAGGCGCTCGAGCAGGCCTTCACCCGCCTCGGCGCCACCGAGCTCCCCCGCACCGCCAAGACCGGCGCCCTGACCACCAGCGGCGACGAGATGGCCGCACTCGCACGCCGCTACCCCCAGGCCGCCCGGCTGTGCGAGCTCGTCAGCACCGTGACCGGCGCCCGCACGATCTACGGCACCATCGACACCTACACGCACCTGACCGAGCAGGGCTGGCGCGTGCACCCCACGATCTCGATGGAGCAGTCCACCGGCCGCGCCTCGACCACCAAGCCCGGGCTGACCGTGGTCGGCAAGCGCGGGGAGCGCTACCACGAGCGCGACGTCTTCGTGGCCGACCCCGGCGAGGTACTGCTCTCGGTGGACCTCGCCCAGGTCGACGCCCGCGCGGTGGCCGCGCTGTCCGGCGACCCGGCCTACCGGGACATGTTCGCGCCCGGCCGCGACCTGCACGCCGAGATCGCCACCCGAGTCTGGAACGATCCGAGCCGGCGCGAGCACGCCAAGGCGATCGGGCACGGCTGGAACTACGGCATGGGCCTGGCCAAGCTGGCCTTCCAGGCCGACGCCGACATCGCGGTGGCCCAGCAGTTCGACGCCGCGATGCGCTACCAGTTCCCCCGCCTGGTCCAGTGGCGCGACGAGGTCCGCGCGACCGCCGCGGCCGGCCTGCTCCTCGACAACGGCTTCGGGCGCAAGATGAACCCCGACCCCGAGCGTGCCCACACCCAGGGCCCGGCCTTCATGGGTCAGGGTGCGGCCCGGGACCTGATGATGGAGGGCCTGCTGCGCCTGCCGCGCGAGGTCTACCCGATGCTCCGCGCGATCGTGCACGACGAGGTCGTGCTCAGTGTCCCGGCCCAGATCGCCGGCGACGTGGCCGCCGTGGTCACCCAGGCCATGAGCTTCGAGTGGCGCGGGGTCCCGATCATCGCCGAACCGCAGAAGACCCGAGACGGCGCCGTGCGCTTCGGCCGCACCTGGGGCGACCTCTACGCCAAGGAGGCAGCGTGAGCACCACGGCTGACCACCAATGCCAGATGTGCGGGGCCCGGACCCCGTCAGGGCTGGCGCTGTGCGCGCGGTGCGTCAAGACGCTGCACCACGCGCTCACCAACATCTCGGCCAACTACGCCGACCTCGACCGGGCTGGTTCCAGCGCCGTACGCCGCCGAGGTTCGACGGTCTCCGACCCGACCTGGACGCGGGTGTCCGCTGTGCGGATCGACCCGGTCAGCGCCGCCGATGCAGCTGCGACCAACGCTCTGACGACGTGGGGGCGCGTGCTGGCCGATGACCGTCCGCAGGCCGGGCTGCCGCCTCGCACGGTGCCCGAGCTCGCGACGTGGCTCAGCGATCACCTGCGCTCGATCGTGACCCTCGGTTGGGCGGCCGAGATGAGCCGCGACCTGCTCGGCATCGAGCGTCAGCTCAAGCGGGTAGCCGAGCAGATCCACGCCGGCAAGTACCTCGGCGTCTGCGGTCAGGTGCTCCAGCCTGAGGCCGTGCACGACGCGCGCTCTTGCGGCTGTAGCTGTCACGACGTCACGACGTACGGCGGAGCGGCGCCCGGGCGTTGCGACGTCCCCGGCGGATGCCACCCTGAGGAGCTCGTGGTCCCCGCAGTGTCATGCACCGCAGTGCTGTACGCACCCAGCGAGCGGGACACCGTCACCTGCCAGCACTGCGGCACGACGTGGGACACCCAGATCAAGCGGCGTGCCCTGGTTCGCGAGGCTGAGGACGAGCTGCTCCCCGTGGCCGGCATCGCCCGCCTCGCCTCCGTCTTCACCGGCGAGGTCAACGTCGGCCGGATGGAAGAGCGGATCAAGAAGTGGGCGCAGCGTGGGAAGGTCGAGGTGGCCGACGTGCGGACCATCGACGGCCGACCACGCAAGGTGTACCGGGTAGGTGACGTGCTCGACCTGCTGGCCAACCCGTCATCCAACACGCCGGATCGGACGAGTGCGTGACAACCGTGGCGTGTGTGGTGCTACGGTTGTCCCGTCCAAGTTGGGGCGACAGCCATGCCCCAGACTTGGACGTTCTGCATTTCGGGGCGCGCTGATGGGCGGATCCAAGTACGGCTGGGCCCATCAGCAAGAGCGCGAGGCATGGCGCCCGATCGTGGCCGCGGGTCAGGCCTACTGCGCCGAGCCGGTGTGCTTGATGAAGACCAGACTCATCCCGCCTGCCTGGGCGCCGACCCAGCTGTGGCACGTGTGCCATGACCCGAGCGGCCAGCTCGTGATCGGCGTGGGCCACCGCCGCTGCAACCTCTCCGAGGCAGCGCGCCGGGGCAACAGGATGCGCCGCCGACGGGCGAAGCCGCGGCGCACCGATCCCGAGCCGACGCACTGGTGGCGACCCTGAGCGTGCCCCGGGGCCCTCGGAAAGTTCAGATCGAGACCTTCCTGACCGCCGCCGTCTTGCTCGCCCACCTCGGCCCAATCCGTTGCAACGTTTTCGAGGGGGCGCCGTGGCAACGTACGAGCGCACCTGCGAGCAGTGCGGCGAGGGATTCTCGGCCAGCCGCCGCCACGCGCGGTTCTGCAGCGACAACTGCCGCAGCCGCAAGCACCGCGGGAAGACCCCGACCCAGCTGACCGTCGTCGGCGGCACGGTGATCAAACCCGCGAAGAGCAAGACCTCCGCGACCAAGGGCACCGAGACGCCCGCCACTCCCCCGGCTCCGCCCGCCCCGACGTACGACACCCTCGAGGACCAGGTGCGCGCCAAGCTGAGCGCGGTCAACGCGCTCGACACCATCGCCGGCATCGCGGCCATCCGGATCGCCCAGCAGATCGACCGCGGCGGCGACTCCGGCTCGGCCGTCGTCTCGCTGAGCAAGGAGCTCTCGCGCCTGGTCGACGAGGCCAAGGTCGAGGCCGCCCCGCAGAACAAGGACGCCGTCGATGACCTCGCCGCGCTGGTCAACGCCAAGATCCTGAAGCTCGTCCAGTGACCGCCACTCTCGCGGTACCGCAGCTCGTCGAGCACCCCGGCTGGGGGGCGGGGGTGCTCGACGACCTCGACGCGCTCGTTCCGCCGGCCTTCTGGCACGCACCCGACTACGTCGTGACCATCGGGGACGAGGTCTGCGACCTGTGCGCCGAGATCGGCTACGCCCCGAACGCCGAGCAGCGCCTCCTGCACGAAGCGGGCTTCGGCATGGAGCGCAGCGGCCGGCTCGCAGCGTTCGAGATCCTGGTGGTCGCTGCCCGGCAGAACCTCAAGACCGGCGCGATGATCCAGCGGGCGATCGGCAAGGCCCTCCTGCTCCGCCGCCCGATGCAGATTTGGACCGCGCACAAGGAATCCGCGACCGACCAGGCACACGCGATCTTCGCCCAGCTCGCCGAGCAGTCGGCGGCATTCTCCAAGCGGATCAAGGCCATGCCGGAGGGCAAGGGCTCGAAGGCGGTCGAGTTCACCAACGGCTCCACGATCGTCTTCCGGCCCCGCACCGGCAAGGCCGGCCAGTCGATGTCCGCCGACGACGTCGACCTGGACGAGTACTTCGCCACCGAGGCCAAGCACGAAGGCTCTCTGGTGCCGACGCTCTCGACACGGCCCAACGCGCAGATCGGGAAGTTCAGCTCCGCACCGCACGCCGGCAGCGCCATGCAGCGCGCGGTGATGGCCCGCGGGCGCGCTGCCGCGTTGGGGCTGGCGCACGAACCGCGGCTGCTGTACGCCGAGTGGTCGGTGATGCGCCGCGACGGAACGACGCTGTCCGGCAAGCCGCGCTACGCCCCGATCCCCTGCCTGCGCGCCGACTGCACCCACGAGCTCGGCTCCGAAGGCTGCATCGCGGACAACCGCGAGGTCATCAAGCTTGCGAACCCCTCCGCGGGACGCAGCGCCGCCCCGTCGATCACCTTCGACTTCATCGCGGGCGAGCGCCGGTCGCTGGCCAACCCTGAGGCGCCCGCGGACGCGCTCGCGGAGTGGCTCAAGGAACGGCTCTCGATCGGCGTGGAGGACACCGACGGCACGACCACCACGATCTTCGGGCCGGCTACCGCCTGGACCGACGGACGCCGCGGGCCCGACTTCATGCCGCAGGAGGTCGGCGCTCTCGGGATCGCGATGTCAGCGGATCGCCAGTGGATCGGGCTGACCGGCGCTGCGCTCGTCGAGCTGGACGAGGACGACGACCCCGAGGCCGAGCCGGTAGAGCTGCTCGTGGTCGCACCGATCCTGCACTCCACCGACCCCGCCGCGGTCATCACCGAGGCCAAGCGCATCCAGGACGAGCACGACTGCATCGTGGCCCTGGACGAGGGCGGCCCGGCCGCCACGATGCTCGAAGACCTCGAGGACGAGGACGTCGCGGTCGAGACCCTCACGCTCAAGCAGTACGCCAAGGCCTCGGGCGACTTCTACGACGGGGTCACGAAGCCGCCGCGCCGGATCGTCTACCTCACCAACGCCGTCCTCGACACCCAGGTCGGCGCCGCCGGCTGGCGCTGGGTCGGCGACCACCGCGTCATCGGACGCCGAGACGGCCAGGAAGCCGTCGACACGACGCTGCTCGAGGCCGCCGTGATCGCAGCAGACCAGGCCGCCGCCGGCGGCATGACCACTCTCGGCTGAGGAGGCCCCCATGAGCACCACGACCACCACGACCACCACCCCCAAGGTCGCGCCGAAGCTCACCTCGCTCGTCGAGCTCCTCGGCGTGCTCGTGCTGGTGCTGGGCGCCGGGTTCATCGTGGCCGCCGCCGCGCTCGTCTCGGTCGCGCTCGCCTGCCTGGCCGCCGGCGTGTTCCTGATCGTCGGCGGCATCGTCGCGGTGTACGCCGCCGCGGTGCTCGACGCCAAGCCCGCTCAGACCAGCCAGCCGGCCCCGAAGGCCACGCCGTGACCCTCTTCAGCAGCGTGCGAGACGCACGCGGACCCCGGAACGCGGTCGAGGCGGAGAACCCCGAGCTGCCGCTCACCGACACGCGGCTGCTCGACGCGCTCGGCATCCAGAAGTCGCTCTCGGGCGTGAACGTCACCGAGATCACCGCGCTTGGCGTCCCAGCGGTCTGGCGAGCCATGCAGGTCAGCTGCAACGTCCCCGCCGCACTGCCGCTGCACGCCTACCGCGAAGTCGAGAACGACCGAGTCCGCGCCGTCGGGCACGGCGCCCGGCTGCTCGACGACCCACACCCCGACATGACCCCGTTCGAACTGTGGCAGACCGCCATGTTCCACCGCCGCGGCTGGGGCAACGCCTACCTGCGCAAGCTCCGCAACCCGCTGGGCCAGATCGTCGAGCTCTGGCCGATCTACCCCAACCGGGTCAAGGTCGGCCGCGAGTCCGAAGGCGGGCGCAAGGTCTACGCGATCGACGGCGGGCGCGAGGTGCTCTCCGACAACGAGATCCTGCACCTGCCCGGGCTCGGCTACGACGGCGTCACCGGTGTCTCCCCCATCCGAGCCGCCCGCGAGTCCATCGGCATGGCCCTGGCCGCCCAGGAGTACGGCGCCCGGCTCTTCGGCTCCGGCGCCCTCGCCACCGGCGTACTGCAGACCGAGCAGCGCCTCACCCAGCGCCAGGCCGACCAGCTCGCGAAGCGCTGGAAGGACAAGCGCAGCGGCCTGGAGAGCGCCCACAGCACGATCGTGCTCGACAAGGGCGCCAACTTCTCCCAGCTCTCGATCAACCCCGACGACGCACAGTTCCTGGAGTCGCGGCGCTTCCAGGTGGTCGAGGTCTGCCGCTGGTTCGGCATCCCGCCGTTCCTGATGTTCGAGACCGAGAAGTCCACCAGCTGGGGCACCGGCCTGGAGCAGCAGGCCCTCGGCTGGGTGAAGTTCGACCTCGGCCCGGAGCTGACCGCCATCGAGCAGCGGCTCACCAAGCACATCCTGCGCCCGACCCCGGTCTACGCGAAGTACGCCATCGAAGGCCTGCTCCGCGGCGACTCCAAGGCCCGGGCCGCCTTCTACCACTCCATGTGGGAGCTCGGCGCGCTGTCGACCAACGAGATCCGCGCCTACGAGGAGCAGCCCCCGGTCGAGGGCGGCGACGTCCGCTACCGCCCGCTCAACTTCGGCGAGCTCGGGACCACTGACAGCGGCGAGGCACCGGCCACGAGCAAACCGACCAGGACGACCCGACCGACGAGCTGAACGACCGATTCCCCGGAGCGTACGACGCCCCGATCCCGTCGCTGAGGAGCGTGTGATGCGCAACATCCCTGGACTCAACCCGCTGCTCGACCGCGCCGCGGCCCGGGCCGAGCAGGGCCCGCAGTACCGCTTCCACGGGCGCAAGTCCCCGCGCGCGCATCGGCGCACCCCGATCCTGGGCGCCGCGCCGACCTCAAGCGTCAAGGACGGCGTCGCGAAGCTGCGCCTCTACGAGCCGATCGACAGCTGGGGCGGCTACTGGGGGGTCTCCGCGCTCGAGTTCGCCGAGGTGCTGGACCAGCTCGACGACTCCGTCGAGGAGATCCGCCTCCACATCAACTCGCCGGGCGGCGAGGTGTGGGAGGCGCTGGCCATCCTCAACAACCTGCGCGACTTCGACGCCAAGCTCGTGGCCCAGGTCGACGGCATCGCCGCCTCCTGCGCCTCCTTCATCGCCTGCGCCGCGGACGAGACCATCATGGCGCCCAACACCCAGCTCATGATCCACGACGCCTGGGGCCTGTGCGTCGGCAACGCCGGCGACATGCGGGGCACCGCCGACCTGCTCGACCAGGTCAGCGACAACATCGCTTCGATCTACGCCGACAAGTCCGGTGATGACACCGAGCACTGGCGGGCGATCATGCTCGACGAGGGCTGGTACTCCGCCGACGAGGCGGTCGCGGCTGGCCTGGCCGACAAGGTCGCCGGCGCGGACAGCGACGACGACGACACCGACCCCGCCGACGCCTTCGACCTCAAGGGCCTCGGTCTCAAGTACGCCGGCCGCGCCGAAGCGCCCGCGCCCGCGCCCGCGACCTCCGCGGACGACACCAAGGCCCCCGCCCCCGACGAGATCGACCGGCGCGCGCGCTTCCAGGCGCTGCGCGCCCGTCGACACGAGCAGCGAGCGAGCTGACCCCTGTGAACCCGACCACCCAACCGATGACCCCCAGGCCAGCACCGAGCTGACCGGGACAACGCCCGCCGCGTCCGCGTGCGGGGCACCTCCGCAACGCGGAAGAGAGGAAGCCAGCCATGGCGACGACCAGCAAGGAGCTGCGGGAGCAGCGGGCCAACATCTGGGAGCAGATGAAGGCCATCATGACGGCCCCCGCCGGCGACAACGGCAACCTGTCGGGCGACCAGGAGCAGACCTACGACCGCCTCGAGAAGGCGTACGACAAGCTCGACACCGACATCGAGCGCGCCGAGCGCTTCGAGGCCGCCAACGAGGCCAACTCCAAGGTCGACCGTTCTGGTGTCGTGCCGCCCGCCGACGCCGCCGACCTCGGCGAGGAGCCCGAGAAGGGTTACACCGGCGCCTTCGCTCGGTGGATGCGCAACGGCATGGCCGGCCTCGACCACGACGACCAGAAGGTGCTCGCGGCCGGCTTCGTCAAGGACGACGCCATCAAGAACGCCCAGGGCGTCGGCACCGGCGCGGCCGGCGGCTACACCGTCCCGCCGGCGTTCCGTGCCAAGATCATCGAGCAGATCAACTACGTCGCGGCCATGCGCCAGCTCGCCGAGGTGATCTCCACCGAGACCGGCGCGGACCTGCCCTGGCCCACCGTCGACGACACCGCCAACGAGGGCGCGATCCTCGCGGAGAACACCCAGGCGACCGAGCAGGACGTCGCGTTCGGCACGAACAACATCGGGGCGTACATGTACACCTCGAAGATCGTCCGCGCCTCGCTCCAGCTGCTCAACGACAACGCCTTCGACTTCGAGCGCTGGCTGGCCGGCGCCCTGGGTCGCCGCATCGGCCGCGTCCAGAACCGGCACTTCACCGTCGGCACCGGCACCAGCCAGCCCGACGGTGTCGTCACCTCCGCCGCCGTCGGCGTCACCGCCGCCGCGGTCGCCGCGGTGACCTACGACGAGCTCGTCGACCTCAGCGAGTCCCTGGACCAGACCTACCTCGACGGGGAGAACGTCGGCTGGATGTTCAACCAGCAGACCCGCAAGCTCTTCCGCAAGCTCAAGGACGGGAACCAGCGCCCGATCTGGGAGCCCTCCCTGCAGGCCGGCACCCCCGGCACGCTGCTCGGCTACCCGACCCGGATCAACAACTACGTGCCGGCCCCCGCCGCCGGCGCGAAGTCGATCGTGTTCGGCAACGTGCGCGAGGCGTACCTCATCCGCGACGTGCAGGACTTCACCCTGATGCGCCTCGCCGAGCGGTACGCCGACTACCTCCAGGTCGGCTTCATCGGTTTCCAGCGCTCCGACGGCACCCTCCAGAACGGCGCCGCAGTGCGGACGCTCCAGCAGGCCGCCAGCTGATCCACGGCTCCGGCGGGCACGGCCACTACCCCGAGCCCGCCGGAGTCACCAGCACCACCCGCAGACACCACGAAGGGAACCAGCGATGGCCACCAGCCAGAAGCCCAAGGCCGACGAGAAGGCCGCGACCCAGACCGACGGCGCCGGCAACACCGCGGTGCCGCACCAGGGCGACCACGACCGCGTCCAGATGCTCTCCCTGCGCGCCGACGGCACGCCGGACCAGCACAACCCGGAGATCATCGGCGACAAGGAGACCGCCGTGAAGGCGGCCAAGGAGCAGTTCGCCCAGCAGGCCGTGTCCGCCGCCGACGTCGCGAACGCCCCCGCCGGCGGCGGCAGCACCGTCGAGGACGCGCCGCAGGACCCGTCCATCGAGTCCGCCAAGGCCGAGCACGACAAGGTCGCCGCCGAGGCCGAGAAGGCCGCCGAGGCGACCGTCAACAGCCTCTTCGAGGGCTGACCCCAGCGCCGCCCGCCCTGCGCTTCCGTTCCGCGGGGCGGGCGGCCCCCCCACCACCACCACCACCAGCAGCAGGTCGACGACGCCGAGAGGAGGCACCCATGGCCGTCACCGTCGAGCAACTCCGCAACGAGGTCGGCACCAACGCCGCCGACGACTCCCTCCTGGAGCGCTGCCTCGCCGAGGCCCTGGTCGACGTCACGACCTACCTCGAGGACAACGACGTCGAGGTGGGCGACCTCCCGGTCAGCGTCATCGACCGTGCCGTGCGCATCGCGGCAGCCGACGCCTTCCACCAGACCAAGGCACCCAACGGCATCGCCAACCAGGAGTTCGACCTGGGCAACGGTGAGGTCTCCTCCACCCCCATCCGGGTCAGCCGCGACCCCATGCGCGGCGCCCGGGCGGCGCTGGAGCTCTACGTAGGACCGGCGATCGGATGAGCACCCCGAACCCGCTCGCTCAGCTGCGCTACGACCTCCGCGACCGTCTCACGGACGCCGAGGTTTTCGCCTTCTCGATCGTCCCCGAGAAGGTCACCCCGCCCTTCGCCTACGTGGCGCCCGACGAGCCCTACGTCGAGTACATCAGCGGCGCCGACCTCAGCTTCGGCGAGGCGCTGGTACGTCACCGCGTCGGTCTCGTGGTTGCGGCCGGCGTCAACGAGGTCGAGGCCGACGCGCTCGACGAGTTCGTGCTCAAGGTGCTGGCGATCGACTTCAGCCCGCACGTCATCGAGGCGGTCGACGAGCCCGGCCAGGTGCGGATCAACGGTCAGACGCACCTCGCCGCCGTGGTCCACCTCTCCATCCCGATCAACCTGCAGGAGAGCGCATGATCACCGCCGACGACGTCCGCAAGCACCTCGCCGACAACGACATCACCGGCGACTGGACCGACGAGCGCATCAGCACGGTCCTGGCCGTCGAACACGCCGCGCAGCGGTCCGTGCTCGACCTGCCCTCCCCGCGCCCGGACAAGGCCGACGAGGCCCTCCTGCAGCGCGTGGTGCACAACCTCACGACCTCGACGACCAAACACGTCGAGCGCATCGGCGTCTTGGGCGACGGCGTCCGCGACCTCGAGCGGCCTTGGAGCCGCCGGCGTGCCGCCGAGCCCACCGAGGCCGACCCCAAGCCTCGCCGCAAGCGGACGGCGAAGAAGACGGCTGCCAAGAAGGCCGCCACCTCACAGAAGGAGCCCAGCTGATGGCCGCCATTGGTACCCGCAAGCTCAAGATCGAAGTCGACGGCACGCCGCGAACCGCGGAGGTGTCCAACGTCCGGATCACCTCGGCCGAGTCGGACTCCGACTTCATCACGTTCGAGGAGGCCGCCAGCGGTGGCGGCCGGGACTACGCCGTGGTCATCACCATGACCCAGGACGCCGCGACCGGCAGCCTGTGGCGCGAGGTCTGGGACAACGCCGGCGACGACATCCCGATCACCGTCATGCCGTACGGCAACGCCGTGGCCACCGCCACCGAGCCGCACTTCGAGGGCACGGCCACCATCACCGAGCCCGACGGTGACCTGCTCGGCACGGAGGCGAACAAGTCCAGCACGGCCCGGGCCACGATCGAGGTCACCTGGCCGATGCTCGCCAAGCCGACCCTCGTCACCTCCTGACCGGCTGACCCAGGACCCCAGACCCATGCCGCGCAGCGAGTACGTCAGCGTCCGGATCGACGGTCTCAACGCTGTCGTCCGCGACCTGCTCGGCATGGGTCTGGAGGTCGAAGACCTCAAGGGCGCGTTCTCCGAGATCGCCCGCTTCGGGGCGATCGTGGCTGCACGACACGCCCCGCGACGCAGCGGAGCACTCGCAGGAGACATCCGGGGGAACCGGGCACGCAACAAGGCGGTCATCACCGCCGGACGATCGTCGCTCCCCTACGCCGGCCCCATCAACTTCGGCTGGGCCGCCCGCGGGATCAAGCCGTCGGGCTTCATGCAGAAGGCCGACACCGAGCTGCAGCCCTACTCGCTCCGCGTCCTCGAGCAAGACATCAACGCCGCGATCCGCCGCCGCGGACTCGCCTGAGCACCACCGACAGAACGGAACGGAACATGAGCACCACCGACAGCAAGACCGCCACCGCCGAGGACCAGGCCGTCCCTGAGGAGGAGCGCTACTCGTTCTCCGACACCCTCGCCAGCCTCGACGGCTTCGAGGAGGACGAGATCTACGAGCGCTTCGGCGACGCCGTCGGCGGGCTCATGGATGTCTCGCTGTCCAAGGCCAGCCGCGCCCTGCTCTTCATCCTCCAGCGCCGCCAGGGCATCAAGGGCGGCGACGCCTACAAGGCCGCGATGTCCAAGCGGCTCTCCGACGTCAACGCGATCTTCTTCAACTTCAACGGCTCCGACGAGGACGAGGCGATCGACGCCGACTCGATGTCGGAGGACCCGGTCACGGAGCTGGGAAAAGCCGACGGTTCCTCCGACTGAAGGCCTACGAGCAGGCCGCCTGGTGCCTGCACACCGGCCAGTCGGTGGAGACCTACCGATCCCTGACCCGGCTCGAACGAGAAGCGTTCCTCGACCTGGCAACCACACCTAGGAGGTGAAGCAACATGGCGGGACCCATCCGCATCGCGATCCTCGCGAACGGCCGGCAGGCCCGCCGTGAGGTCGAGCTGACCACCGGCTCGCTCGGCGGCCTCGGCAGCGTGAGCAAGAAGGTCGCCCTCGGCGGCTTCGGTCTCCTGACCGCCGGCGCGGTCGCGCTCGGCAAGAGCGTGGTGGGCACCGAGAAGACCTTCTCGACGTCGATGCGCACGCTCCAGGCCGCCACCAACGCGCCCGCCGAGGAGATGAAGCAGCTCAACGCCCTGGCCATCAAGCTCGGCGCGGACACCTCCTTCTCGGCCAACGAGGCCGCCGACGCCATGCTCGAGCTCGGTCGATCCGGACTGAGCACCAGCAAGATCATCGCCGCCGTGCCGCAGGTCATGAACCTCGCCGCCACCGAGGGCATCGACCTGGCCCAGGCCGCAGGCATCGTCACCTCCAGCCTGTCGCAGTTCCAGCTCGAGGCCAGCAAGTCCTCCACCGTCGTCAACGCCCTGGCCGGCGCCAGCAACGCCTCCCGCTCGTCCGTCGCATCCCTCGGCGAATCGCTCAAGCTCGTCGGCTCCGCCGGGTCCGGCATCGGCCTCTCCGTCAACGAGACCGCGGCGGCGCTCGCCGCGCTCAGCGACGCGGGACTCGACGGGTCGATCGCAGGCACGTCGCTCGCCGCGGTCTTCAACCGCCTCATCCCGCAGACGGAGAAGGCCGGCACCGCGATGTACGACCTCGGTCTGAACTTCGTGAAGAGCAACGGCGACTTCGTAGACATCGTCCAGATCGCGGGCCGTCTGCAGACCGCCCTCAAGAAGGTCCGCGGAGAGGCCAACCGTAAGGCGAAGATCAGCGCGATCTTCGGCAACGACGCCTCGACCATCGCCGCCGTCAACGCACTGGTCAGCAAGGGCGCCGACGGCCTCCGCGGCTACCTCAAGGCCACCAAGGACCAGAACGCCGCCCAGAAGCTCGCCGCGGCCCGGCTCGACGGCACCGAGGGCGCCCTGGAGCGCTTCTCCGGCGCCATGGAGACCGCACGCCTCCGCCTCGGCCAGGAGCTCGCCCCGCTGGTCGTCAAGAGCGCTGACGCCCTCGGCGACAAGCTCGTCCCTGCGATGGAGACCGGCATCCGCGCCGGCAAGGATCTCGGCAAGGCCCTCGGCCCCGCAGCCTCCGAGATCGCAGAAGCCCTCGGCCACCTCTCCGGCGAGGGAGACGGCGTCGGCCGGATGTTCGACGACGTGCTGATCCCCGCCGTACGCACCGCCTCCGAGGTCATCGGCGGCCTCGTCGACTTCATCGATGACCTGCCCGGCCCCGTGAAGGACGTCGGACTCCAGGTCGGCATCGCAGCCCTCGTCTTCCCGCGCCTCGCCGCCGGCGTCACGACCGCCACCGGCGCCATCACCCTGAACATCGCGAAGCTCCAGCAACTCCGCGCCGAGATGACCTACACCGCCACCCGGGCGCAGCTCACCGGCGCGGCCATGTCCCGGATGGGAGCGATGGCGAAGTCGGCCGCCGGAATCGGTGGCTTCGCCTTGCTCACCGTCGGCGCCCAGCAGTCGAACGAGGCTGTGAAGGCTCTCGCTATGACCGCAGGCGGTGCCGCCGTCGGATTCTCCCTGGCGGGCCCTGTCGGTGCCGCGGTTGGCGGCCTGGCCGGCCTGATGATCGGCCTGTCCGACGGCACCAACCGAGCGGAAATCGCCGCCCGCAAGTCGACCACCACCTGGGGCACCTACGCCTCCACGCTGGACGACGTCACCGGCGCGACCACGGCAGCCACGAAGTCGATGGTGATCCAGGAGCTCCAGCAGAACGGCCTCCTCACGAAGGCCCGGGACCTTGGGATCTCCCAGGCCACCCTGGTCAACGGCGTGCTCGGCCAGGCGAAGGCCAGCGGACAGCTCTCCAAGGCGATCAAGGACGAAGAGGCATCGATCCGCGCCGCCGGCAAGGCCTACATGGAGAAGTACGACACCACGGCCAAGCGCCAGACCGACGAGGCGAAGGCGGTCTTCGAGTCCATCAAGGCCCGCTTCGCCAACCTCGACGCCATCAAGGCCGAGGTGGGCGAGGTGAAGAAGGCCACCAAGAGCGACCGCGAGCGGCTGCTGTTGCTGCAGAACTTCCCCGACGTCGCCATCACGAAGATTCAGACTCCCGGTGCTGTCGACTCCAAGCGCGAGCTGGCCGAGCTCGCGGCCACCTACAAGCTCACCCCCAAGCAGATCCAGACCGTCATCCGGATGAACGGCATCAAGGCGAGCAAGGCCGAGATCATCGGGCTGGCCAAGCAGATCGTGGCCTCCGGCAATGTGAAGCCCGGCGACGCCTGGTCGAAGGCGTTTGGCGAAGACCTCCGGAAGACGCAGGACCGCGCTCGGACAGGACTCGGCCTGCTGGACGGAACGCTCTCGAAGATCGGCAACAACGCGAAGCCGAACATCGCCCAGGGCCCCTTCGGGCGAGGGGTGTCGGGCGATCTGTCGGCGCTCATCGCGATCACGCGCAACAAGGGCAACGGCGTCGGCGACAACCTCGGCAAGGGGATGTACGGCGGCATGGGTCCGTGGATCTCGCCGATCGCCGAGCGCGCCCGGTCGATGGTGGCGGGTGCGGTGGCCGCGGCCAACGCCGCAGCGGCGATCCGCTCCCCCAGCCGCAAGACGGCCTACACCGGCGACATGCTCGGCGCGGGTCTCTCGCTGGGTCTCCGCCGGTCGGCCCCGAAGGCCAAGGCCTCTGGGAAGGCGCTCGTGCTGGCGGTGCTCGCAGGCGTCACCGGCGGCTCGGCGGGTGTGGACAAGGCGCTGGCGAAGATCACGGCCCAGATCGAGAAGTCGGTCACCGGCAAGAAGCAGGCACAGATCGAGCGTGCCCTGTTGCGGCGCTACGCCGCGCAGTACGCCGCGCTGCGGAAGAACGGCAAGGCCCAGGACGCGGTCAACGCCAAGCTCGAGAAGGCACGTGACCGGCTCAAGGAGCTGCAGGATCAGTACCGGGACTACGCCCGCAGCATCCGAGACAGCCTGATCGCCACCGGTGACGTCACCCAGCTGGGCCGTCAGGAGGACGGCACGGTCTCCCTCAAGAGCCTGCTCGACGAGCTCCGCACCAAGGTGAACAACTCGAAGCGGTTCGCCGTCCTGCTGCAGCAGCTCGCGACCAAGGGCCTGTCGAAGACCGCGATCCAGCAGATGCTCGACGCCGGGCCCGAGTCCGCGCTGGCGACCGCCGAGGCCATCGCGACCGGCGGCGCCGAGGCCATCAAGGAGATCAATGCGCTGCAGGCCTCTCTCGCAGCCACGGGCACCACGCTGGGCGACGCGATGGCCAAGCGGTACTACGGCGCCGGCGTGGCCGCCGCCAAGGGCCTGGTGAAGGGGCTGGAGGCGGAGGCCAAGAAGCTCGACGCTGCCGGCGTCCGCATGGCGAACGTGCTGGTGGCGGCGGTCAAGAAGGCGCTCGGCATCCGCTCCCCGAGCCGCGTCTTCACCGGCATCGGCGACAACGTCATCCGGGGTCTCGACATCGGCGTGGACCAGACCTACGTCCGCCGTACCGGCGCCCTGGCCGCGGCGTCCTTGCAGAAGGGCTTCGGTACCCCGGCCCTCGACGCGTTCACCACCAGCCGAACGGCTGCCGAGCCGCCGGTGATCCGGGTCCAGGTACAGCTCACCGCCGAGATGATCTCGGCCGCGCAGCGCGGGAAGGCGATCATGCTGGACATCGAGGCCGCCCGCGGCCAAGCAGCCCGCACGTCCGCGGTGGTCGGCTCATGACGCGGCAGGAGTTCGTGACCAAGGACATGGTCCGGCTCGAGGTGCAGGAGGACTGGCCCGACCTCCCGAACATCATCGAGAACCCCAGCGGCTCGGGTGGCGCCTGGGGCTGGCAGGCGTACTTCACCGGCGGCAACACGGTCACGACCAAGGGGTCGCTCGCGGCCGCCAGCAGCCCAACCCGACTCCGCCTCACCACCCCCGCCAAGAGCGGCGGACTCACCTACCAGGGAACCGCACGCACGATCGTGGCGCCGCCCGCAGGGTCCGGCCGACAGCTCCGGGGCAGCATCGAGGTGCTCGGCGGCTACCTATCCTCGGCTCAGCTGCAGGTCTTCTCCTACCCCGACCTCGACGGCACCGGCACGCCGACGCTCCTCGCGACCGTGCCCCTCACCACGACCGGGGTCAAGGCGATCCCCATCACCAACATCCCGGACGACGCCCTCAGCCTGTGGTCGTTCGTCACGTCGTACGGCAACGGCAACTTCCTCGACTTCCGCGACCTCGTGCTCATGGTCGGCAGCCCCGCCGAAATCGCCGCGTCCGACCCGCTGACCGAGCCGGACTGGGTCAACATCATCGGGTCGACCAACAAGATCGACACCGAGCGGGACGAGCTCGATGCCGGCTTCCTGAACGCGACGATCTTCGACTCTGCGCTCGACCCCGCGTCGACCGGCCTGATCCGGCCCGGCAAGCGGTGCCGCCTGCAGGTGCTCGTCGACGGCGTCTGGGAACCCCTCTTCACGGGCCTGCTCGACAACCCCTCCACCGCCTATGTCGTCAAGGACCCGCGGCTGCCCGAGGTGAAGCGTGCCCGGATCCAGCTGGTCGCCAACGACCCCGCCGCCAACCTCGCCGCCAATCCCCGGCCGAACGGCGTCGGGACCATCGCCGAGCTGCCCGCCGTGCTCCTCGGCTGCGGAGTCCCGTGGAACGTCAACGGCTCCACCGCAGCTATCGACCCCAACTCCGTGACCGTGGTCGCCGTCAACGACTCCGCCTCCGCGATCGACCAGGTCGCGATCACCCGTGACAGCGTGCTCGGCTACGCCTGGGTCGACCGCACCGGCACCCTCCAGGCCTGGGACGCCGCTCAGCTGGGCACGGATGTTGCAGACACCATCAACGAGACGTCCTACTCCGACGTCGAGCCCGACTTCGAGGTGACCCGGCTCATCAACGAGATCGTCGTCAACCTCTCCCGGATCAACCCCGGAACCGGCGAGACCGAGGAGATCGCCTTCGGCCCCTACCAGGCGCCCGACAGCATCCGCGAGTGGCGCCGACGCCGCGCGGAGTTCCGTGTGCAGGGCGTCAACGAGGCGACGATCCCGGACTTCGCCGCCGCCGTGTTCGCCACGAACGCCACTCCTGCCAAGCGGATCAACGAGGTCACCGTCCCGCTGCGGACGGTCTCCGATGTCGAGGCACACGCCCTGCGCGACCTCTACGACCTCATCGACCTCTCCAACGACCGGGCCGGCATCGCCAACCAGCTGTCGCGCGTGACGACGGTGAAGCACTCGATCGTCGCGAACAACAACGGCGGGAAGTGGTTGATGACCCTCGGCTTCGCGACCGAGGGGACGGTCGCTGTTCCGCAGGTCACCCCGCCTCCGGGCGCGACCGGCAAGACGCTCGCCCAGCTGCTCCGACCCGTCGGCGAAGTCACGCAGTGGTTCGGCGACAAGGCCGACTGCCCGGCCGGGTGGCTCGTGCTCGACGGCTCGGCGTTCGACGGCAGTCAGTACCCCGAGCTCGCAGCGCTGCTTGGCGGTACGACGCTGCCCAACGCCACCGACCGCTTCCCGATCGGCGCCGGCACCAAGGGGCTCGGCACCACCGGCGGCTCACCCAGCGTCGTCATCGGCGCGAACAACCTCCCCCCGCACAGCCACAACGTCAACGTCGGGAACGCCGCCGGGACCGCACAGCGTGCCGTCCAGGGCAACACCACCGGCGGCACCGTGCCCACCACGACCGGCGGCTTCGCCAACGACCCCCTCGACGTGCTCAACCCCTGGCTCGCGCTCTGGTACATCATCCGGGCCGCGTGAGGAGACCACCATGACCCTTCCCGCAGGCGTGATCACCCGCACCGTCACCATCGCCGTGCCGCTCGACGTGCTCGGGGACGGCGCCAAGGCGTTCTCCGGCACCGTCCGCGTTGACCGACCGCTCATCTGGGCGGCCACCGGCGAACCGATCTGGCCGATCCCCGCCGAGCTCCCGGCCCCCTCCGGCGGCCTCGTGACCTTCCAGGCCCCCGTGACCGACCAGGCCGGCATGCTCGACGCCGACGGGTCCCCGATCACCGGCTGGTCGCTCAAGGTCACCATGACCGGCACCTGGTCGGGTTCCATGCGCACCGTCAGCAAGGTCTTCCAGGTGCTCACGGCCGACACATCCCCGGTCGCCCTCGACGTGCTCCTCGGCGCAGGCCTCACCCCGCCGGTGATCACCCCCGACCCCTACGTCCAGACGGTCGCCGGCAACACCGGCGCAGTCACCAGCACCCAGCTCGCCTCTGCTGTCGGCGCCCGCGTCACCGCCGGCGACGCCGCCATCGTCACCCCGGTCACGAACGCCCTGGTCACGCCCACCCGCACCCAGATCGCCGAGCACTCCGCCCTGCCCGCCCACGTCACCAGCCGGGCCCGCCTGAACGCCTTCGACCCGATCCGCTGCGTGTACAACTTCAAGCCGACCAACACCCGTCGCATCCGCGCCGGGCTCGGGCGCGCCGGCCGCGGCGGCATCAGCGAGCACATCGTGGCCGGCGACTCCATGTCGGCCGGCGCGGTCTACGGCATCACCGGCGCCAACCCGCTCGTCTTCGACCGCCCGGGCGCCTGGCCGATGCTCATGCGCGACCGGCTCGTCTCCCTCGGCATCCCCTCCGCCGGATCCGGGTGGGTGCGCTGCAACGACGCCACCCTCGGCTCCCCGATCGGGTGGACTTTCGGCGGCACCTGGAACCACAGCGCCAACTTCTACTCCTTCAACCTCGGCGGCGGTACCGCGACGTTCACGGTGCCCTCGTCGATGGCCGGCGCCACGTCGTACTCCCACCTGTGGTTCGACCCCGGCACCGGCGGCGGCGCGTACCCCTTCACCCTCGCCGTCAACGGCGCCAGCTCCGGAGCGGGCTTCCGCAGTACCACCTCGGTGGCCGGACAGGCCCGGTGGCGAGTCACCACGCTCTTGCTCTCGACCCCACTGGCCGCCGGCGACACCATCGTGATGACCGCCGGCGCGAACGGGCACTACATGGCCGCGGGCCGGTGCTGGAAGCCCGCGACCGGCGGGATCTCCGTGCACAACCTCGCCCAGTCCGGCAGCCGCGTCTACGCCACCGGCACCGGCCAGTCCACCCAGTGGGCCTCCCTCGGCTCCAACGGCCTCGGCACCCTCATCAACAGCACCCTGCCGAACGGCACCACCGCCTTCTCCAAGCGCACCGTCACCGACGCCGTGCTTAACGGCACCACGACGATGACCAGCGCGACCGCAGCCTTCACCGAGGACGACCTCGGCAAGACCATCTCCACCCCGGCCGGCACCAACGGCCTCCGGCTCCCCGCGTCCGGCAACGTGTACATCACCGCGATCAACTCGGCCACCTCCGTCACGCTCTCCCAGGCCGCGCTGATGTCCGCCACCGGCGTCACCATCGACATCGGCCGCACCCCGGACGCCCTGCACATCAGCCTCGGCGCCAACGACCTCGCCAACGGCGTTTCCGTCGCGAACATCGCCGCGGGGATCACCACGGTCCGCGGCTTCCTGCCCAACACCGACGTGGTGCTGTACGCCAACCCGCAGCCGGCGAACAGCCTGGTGGCGAACGCGACCTATGACGCCTGGGTGTCTTCCCTCTACGACCTCGCCGACACCCTCGACGCCCCGCTCTTCGACATGCGCTCCCGCTTCGGTCCCTTCACCGAGTGGGGCACCAACGGCCTCCAGGGCGACGGCCTCGCGCACGCAAACCCTGCCCTGTTCGCCGAATGGGGCCTCGTCGTCGCCGGTCTGATCGCAGCCTGAGGAGGCCCTGCACATGCTCGAGAACCTGCCCTGGCCAGCCATCACCGCCGCGAGCGGCGGCTGGGCGCTCGCCGGCCTGGCCGTCCTGGCGATCATCACCGGCCGCCTCGTGCCCCGGTCGACGCTGGAGGACGTCATCCACGACCGCAACGAGTGGCGCGCGGAGTCGCGGATCAAGGACCAGCAGATCGCCGTGAAGGACGACCAGCTCGACCACATGGCCGAGGTCGGCATCACCGTCAACACGATCATGCGGTCGCTCGGGGCCGCAGCGAACGAGCGGGAGACGACATGAAGCTCCTCTTCTGGCGCCGCCGGCGCGACCGGGTCCCGAGCGAAGGCGAGCAGGCGCGGCAGCGCGCCGAGCTGCAGCTCGCCCGTGCCCGCGCCGAAACGCCGCAGTACGCCGAGCTCGGTCGGCAGACCCGCGAGATTCGCGAGGTCAACCACCTCACCGAGCTGTTCCTGAACCTGCACACCGGGAGGGGTCGATGAACGAGGTCTGGCTCTACGCCGCGTCCGCCGGCCTGCTGGCGATCGTCACCACGTTGTTCTTGCTCGTCTTCGCCCGCGAGCCCTGGACCAAGCACCCCTTCGGCCAGTCCGTGATGGTGCTCAGCATCGGCGTGCTGCTGCTGTCCTGCCTCGGGCTCGCCGTCTACATCTTCGGCCCGGACTACCCCGGCCGCGAGTACGCCGTCCTGACCGGACGCCTGCTCATCACCGTCGCGATGGGCCAGCGGCTCGTCGTGCTCCTGCGCGCGCGGCGCAAGGACCGAGAGACCGGAGGCACCCCATGAGCGCGTGGACCGTACGACGCCGCGGCACCGACTCGTCCGGCCGCGGTATCTACGCCTCCGACTACATGTGGGAGGTCTGGCTCGCCGTCCTCGCACACCCTCTGATCCAGCCGTTCGCCCACAAGATCGTCATCACCCAGGGCGCCTGGATGACCGTCGCCGGCGGCGGCGCGAAGGGCTCAGCGGGATACCACGACGGCGGCGGGTGCTTCGACCTCCGCGTCTGGAACCTCACCGACAATGAGGTCCGCACCCTGATCCGCGCCCTGCGGATGTTCGGGATCGCAGCATGGCTCCGCGACAAGGTTCACGGCGGCTTCACCGACGCCCACATCCACCTCGTGCTCGGCACCGACCACGACCTCGACGACGGCGCCGCCTGGCAGTGGAGCCAGTACCTCGCCGGCCGAAACGGGCTCGCCTCCAGCGGCCCGGACTACCACTGGCGGCCCTCGCCGCTGGTCACCACACCCCCGGAGGACGACATGCCCTACACCGAGAAGCAGCTCACCGACCTCATGCGCGCCGCGGTACGCGCCGAGCTGGACGCCGCCAGCCTCGACGACCTGGCCGCCGTCGAGGCCAAGCGCTACGCGAACATCAACGGCAAGATCAACGAGATCGTGTCGAAGGTCCGCTCGCTGTTCGCCAAGGCGAGCTCGTGACGCGCCCGCTGTTCCGGGACCTGCGGGTCCGGCTCGCCGCCCAGCAGTACAGCGACCCAGCCGCGCAGAACCGCTACGACGCCAGCCTCGCCTTCGCCGCCGTCCACCGCCTGCGCCCGCACGTGATCGCCTTCACCGAGGCGGGCAAGGGCCAGAACCCTGAGGGCCAGCAGCGCATCGGGGCGCAGGCCGAGCGCCTCGGCTACGACGCCTTCTTCGACGGCTACGAGGGAGGCATCGCGACCCGTTTTGGGGCGGTCTTGGACCATGGCTACCTCGGCCCGATCATCCCCGGCAAGGCGGGCGACCACCCCCACATCGGACTGAGCTGGGTGCTCCTGCGCCACAGCCTCTACCCGGACCTCGCGGTCGGCGTCACGCACTGGCTGAACCGGGACTACGAGCCGGCGCGCGCCCGGCTCAACGACGCCATGTCGCGAGAGATCACCAGCTTCCTCGAGGAGGTGGCCGGCCCGAAGGGTGTGCCGCTGCTGGCCGGCGACACCAACCGCGACGACCAGCACTACGACGTCCTGCCCGGCACCGGCTGGACGACCGCCTGGGACAAGCTCGGCGTCTGGCCCACCACCCACGGCAAGAACCGCACCATCGACATCTGGGCGCACAACGACGCCGACACCAACGTCCGGGTGAAGTCCGGCCGCGCTCTCCCCCGCGGCTACAGCGACCACAACCGCATCGACGTCACCTACTCCATCAGCAAGAAGAGGACCCGATGACCGTCAACCTGCCCCGCCGCCTGCGCCTCGCGCTCTACCTGCTCAACGTCTGCGGTACCCCGGTGGTCGTCTACGCCCTCGCCAAGGGGTGGATCGGCCAGCTCGAGCTCACCCTGTGGGGCGCCGAGGTCACCGCGGCCATGACGCTCGCCGGGCTCAACGTCGCCGCGGCCGACAGCGAGGCTCCCGTCGTGATCCAGCCCGCCGGAGACGTGGTCGTCAGTGACCTGGAGATCGAGTCCACTCCTGACATCCCTGCACCGTGAGGAAGAGCCCACGGGCCACGTCCAGGATCCCTGGACCCTTCGACGTCGACCCGGTGACGTAGGTCGTGAGGTCGTTCGGCTTGCGCGAGGTGTAGGCGACGCAGGGTGCCTGGCCGTCGTACGTGTCGCCGCCGTTGCGGTACCGCCCGGGCCGGACGTCGACGCCTACCTCGTAGGTGCCGTCGCCGAAGCTGCTCGCAGGGCCGGCCGGAACGTCGTCGACCGACTCCCCCTCGTTGATCGGCGTGTCATCGGCCGGGTCCTCGTGTGTCGGGTCGTCGCCAAGGATCCCCATCGAGTCGAGGTCGTCAGCGGGGTCGTAGGTGGTCGCGTCCCCGTCGGGTGAACCGGCCGGGCGATCCTCGCCGCCGGAGTTGAGGATGAGCACTACGACCACGGCGAAGACGACAGCGAGCACGCCCACGGTCGCCGCGATCCCTTTGAAGACGCTGTCCCGATAGGCGCTCATGGCCAGCACCCTACGGTCGTCGCCGCCGCGCGTCTCGCGATCACCCGTACGCCGAGCCGGTGAACGGTCGCGAGTCGAGCGGGCGCACCCGGTCCGGCGGAACCTCCACGCGGACCTCGGCGCCCGTCTGCGGGTGGAGGTAGATCACACGTGCCGCCCAGGAGCCGTCGTCGAGCTTGCGCCACGCGACCAGGAGCCCCGGGTACTCCGTGGGCAGGTGCGGCGGCCGGACGAACACGTGCGGATGCCGCGGCCGGAAGAGCGCGCTCATGACGCGCTCGGCAGGCGCCTGGCCGAGCGCTCCGCGCGGCGGCCGTCGCGCAGACGCTGGAGCCGACGGACCTCGCGGGGGTACGCCGCCAGCGCCTCGGGCCGGTCGAGCAGCGCCAGGACGTGCCGGTGGAACAGCGTGGGCGTCAGGCCGAGCAGGTCGCGGGCGTCGGTCTCCCGCGCGGCGGCGTAGGCGTAGTGGGCAGCAGCGAGCCGGATCGTCATGTGGTCCCTGACCGTCAGCTCCTGGTGCATGCTGGGCACGCTACGCCGAGGGTCCGACAGAAGGTGCTAGAACGAATTTGACCGGGACCATCATCACGATCTCCTTGCGCGAGGCCTGCTCGATGAGCGCGCGACGCCCGGCCTCACGGACGTCGGCGGCCTGGGCGTGGAGGACGTCGGCCAAGGGCGTGCCGCGTTCGACCGCGACGGCGACCGCGTGGGCGAACCGGGCGACCACGGGGACGCCGGTGATGGCGGCCATCCGGTCGAACGCCTCCGCGACGGGCTCACCGGTGCGGACCCGCGCGAGCAGGTCGGTGAGGTCGCGGGAGAGCTCGCCGCCGCTGCGTCGTACGACACGCTGGAGAGCGGCGACGGGCGCCTCGCCGGCCGCGACGCTGAGTGCCAGCAGCTCGGCGAGCGCCGGGAACTCCGCGACGATCGCGGCCTCCCGCCGCTTCACCTGCGCGGTGAGCCGCTGGTCGCGCAGCAGCACCCCGCCGACGAACGCCCCCGCGCAGACGATGGCGAACGGCAGCGGGTTCGCTGGTCGCGACCACGTGCGCAGCACGGCCCAGGCGGCCGCGAGGGCGAAGCCGGCCAGGCCCCACAGCACCTGCTGGACCCGCAGGTCGTGCACGGTGAGGTCCAGGCCCGCCCGGACGAGCCGGCGGCGCACGGAGGGCGCACCACCGACCAGGCGATCGACGCCGTCGGCCGCCCGGCGCAGCGAGGGCCCGAACACCGCACCCAGCACCGAGCGGGAGCGCGACGGCGGGGCACCGTGGACGGGCAGCAGGTCGCGGACGTAGGGAAGGACGCGCAGCTCCAGCCGGGGGCGGCGCAGCACGAGCAGGCGGGTGAGCGCGAGGAGGAGGCCGGAGGCCGCGCCGAGGCCGGCCAGGGCACCCCACACCGCCGGCCTCATCGCAGCACCCGCCGGTCGACGGGCAGCCGCCCCAGCCGGAGCATCAGCCGGTAGGCCAGCACGCACACGCCCGCCCCGGAAGCGAGCACGAGGGCACCCGCGGGCGACTGGTAGCGCTCGATCACCGCCCGCTGGGTGGACATGAGGAGCAGCACGACCCACGGCGCACCGACCGCGACCCGAGCGCCGTTGACCGCCCAGGACTGGCGGGCCTCCAGCTCGGAGCGGATCCGCAGGTCGTCGCGGAGGTAAGCCGACAGGTTCCTCAGCAGTCGGCCGAGCTGCCCGCCACCGACCTCCCGCGCGACCCGCAACCCCTCCACGACCCGGTCGCCGACGGGATCGGCGAGGCGCTCCTTGAGCCGGTCGAGGCAGTCGCCGAAGCGGCCGGAGACCTGGTAGTCGAGGGCGAACGCCGCGAAGGCGGGACGCAGCGCGTCGGGACCGCGGACCGCGAGGGCGGCCACGGCGTCGGGCAGCGACATCCCGGCCCGTACGGCGGAGGCGAGGTCGTCCACAGCCTCGGGCCACACCTCGGCCAGCTCCCGCCGGCGGCGCCGGGCGCGGCCGTGCACCACGGCGAGCGGCAGGCAGGCCGCGAGGACCCCCAGCACGGCGGCGAGGGTGGCGGTCCGGGTGACGCCGAGGGCCAGCACACCCGCGAGCAGCCCGCACCCGGCGCACACCAGGAGCAGGGCGCGGACCGACACCTCGCGCAGGCCCGCCTCGGCGAGCAGCACCCCCAGCCGGCCCGGACCGCGGGAGGCCGGGCGGGGCGCCGGGGCCAGGAAGGCGGACCACACCAGCAGCAGTCCCAGCCCGAAGCCCAGCCCGACCAGCGCGCCCACCTCACGCCGCCTGCGCCAGCAGGGCGACCACGTCGACCCCGATCCGCCGGAACCGGTCGAGCCGCGGCGGCATCCCGATCCCTCGCTGCAGGTGCCCCTCGCGCCACTCGAACACCGGCTCGGTCTCGATGACCTCGCCCTCGACCCGGCCCGGGACGGCCACGATCTCGACGACGCGGCGGGTTCCGTCCGGGTCCAGCCCGAGGTGCACGACGAGGTCGATCGAGGCGGCCACGGTCGGCACCACGAAGCGGGCCGAGATGTTCTCCCCGGCCAGCAGCGGCAGGGTGCAGGCCTTCGTCAGGGCCTCGCGGGCGCTGTTGGCGTGCAGCGTGCACATGCCCGGCAGCCCGGAGTTGAGGGCGAGCAGCAGGTCCAGGCACTCCTCGGCGCGGACCTCGCCGACGATGATCCGGCTCGGGCGCATCCGCAGCGACTCCTTCACGAGGTCGCGCAGGCGGACCTCGCCGGTGCCCTCGAGCCCGGCCTGACGGGTCTGCAGGGCCACCCAGTCCGGGTGCGGGAACCGGATCTCGAAGACCTCCTCGGCGGAGATCACCCGCTCCCCGCCGGGGATCGCGGCGGCGAGGCAGTTGAGCATCGTCGTCTTGCCGGCCTGGGTGCCCCCGGTGACCAGGATGTTCAGCCCGGCCCGGACGGCCGCCTCCAGAAACCACGCCGCCCCCGGGGGCAGGGTGCCGAGCTCCACCAGCGCGCCCAGCCGCTCCGCGCGCACCACGAACTTGCGGATGTTGACCGCCGAGAAGCCGCGGGCTATGCCTGCCAGCACGACGTGCAGCCGGTGCCCCGCGGGCAGCATCGCGTCCACGAACGGCCGGCTCAGGTCGACCCGCCGCCCGGTCGACTTGAGCATCCGCTCGACCAGGTCGCCGACCTCGGCCTCGGTCAGCACGACGTTGGTCAGCTCATGACGCCCCTGCCGGGCCACGAACACCCGGTCGGGGTGATTGGTTGTTTAGACGTATCCTAGACACGTGACCACACGCTCTGCCAAGACCCCCGCCGCCATCTATGTGCGCATCTCGTCCGACAGCGAGGGCACGGGCCTCGGCGTCGGGCGGCAACGCGTGGACTGCGAGGCCGTCGCCGCGCGCCTCGGCTGGCGCATCGTGGACATCTACGAGGACAACGACGTGAGCGCGTCGAACGGGAAGCCCCGACCGGCGTACGAGCGCATGACCAAGGACATCGAGGTGGGTCGTGTGCGCGCTGTCGTGGTGTGGGACGTTGACCGGCTCACCCGCACGCCACGCGAGCTGGAGGACGTCATCGATTACGCCGACAAGATGGGACTCAAGTTGGCGAGCGTCGGCGGTGACATCGACCTCGGCACCGAGCAGGGCCGCATGCTCGCGCGGATGAAGGGCACGGTCGCCCGGTACGAGGTCGAGCAGTCGCGTAGGCGACTCCGGCGGAAGCACGAGGAACTCGCGGCAGACGGTCGCCACATCGGTCCTCGCCCGTTCGGCTGGGACATGGTGCGGGACGGCACCGGACCGGCCGCCCTGACGATCAACCGCGAGGAGGCCGACGTGGTGCGCGAGTGCGTGGCTCGCGTCCTCAAGGGCGAAGGACTCTGGCGGATCGTCAACGACCTCAACGCGCGCGGCATCACGACCTCGACCGGCACCACCTGGGCGACCCAGACACTTCGGCGGATGCTGCTCCGCTGGCGCAACTGCGGCATCCGCACGCACCGGGGCAAGGAGGCCGGTCCCGGCCAGTGGGAGCCGATCATCGACCGCGCGACGCACGAACGCGTCGTGGCGACGCTCACGGACCCGTCCCGGCGCAAGAACAACCGTGGCACCGACCTCCGGTACCTGCTCACCAACATCGCCCTGTGCGGTGCGTGCGAGCGGCCCGTGGTCGGCACGGCCGAGTTCACGTACACCGTGAAGGGCTACAAGCGGAAGGACGGCACCTACGGCCCACCGAGGGAGCGCCGCTACCCCCACGCCTACAAGTGCCCACACCACGGGTGCATGAAGGTGCAGAGGCGGATGGCCGACGTGGACGAGTACGTTGAGGCTGTCGTCGTGGGACTGCTGGAACGCGACGGGGTGCGGATCCTTGGCGGCGATCCGACCATCGCTGATGCGGCACGCGGACGCGTGGAGTCGCTCGAAGCGAAGCTCGCCCTCGTGGCTGACCAGTTCGCCGACGACATCATCACGGCCGACCAGCTCCAACGCATTACTGCGAAGATTCGCGCCGACCTCGACGCCGAGCGGAATCGCCTGCGGCTAGCGATGCCGAACGACGCGCTTGCCGACTTCACTGTCCGACCGGCTGACGCGTGGACTCGCGCGAGCCTCGACAAGAAGCGCAAGGTACTGGAGGCGATCAACGTCATGGTCAGGATCGAGCCCGTAGGTCCGGGCAACGGACACGCCGACATCGCAGACATGGTGACCATCCGACCGAAGCAGGAGCAGGCATGAGCGCCGCTGTCGTGACGTTCGTGTGCACCGGCGGCGGGCAGCACCCGAAGCGCCGTCTGCTGTCCGCGACCGTGCTGGGCGACGGCTTCGTGCTTCTCGGCGTCAGCGGACCCCACCGCGCCAGCGCAGCCGACTTCGCCGCCACCGAGCGAATCGGCACGTGGGACAACGCCGAGTTGGTGTGCCCGAAGTGCCGCCGAAACGTTCGCCGTTCGGCGCAGTCGGTCCAGGAACTCGCTGCTGCTGCCGTGGCGGCCGGGGTGTCGTCGGTGGATATCGCCACCCTCGGCTAGCATCAGTGGCTAGTACGGGCTTGCCGCACGTACTCGGGCAGATGGTCGCCCGTCACCGGGGCCATCACCGAACGCCTCAGTCGGGCGTGCATTCCAGACGGCCATTGCTGCCGTCGCGCACGCCTTCGAGGTGTACCCGTGGCGAAGCCCACAACCATGAGCCGGGAGTCCCGGCACGCACGTAGCCGCGTTGCGGCACTCAGCCAGACCCGACCGGCAGACGACGCGGAACTCGCCGACGCGAGGCGCGACCTCCGAGCCGAGCGACTCGCCGACCACGTGCGGATGACCCTTGCCGGTATCCCGCCGCTGACCGATGACCAGCGGGACCGCATCGCCTGCCTTCTCAGGAGTGAGGCGTGAGCAGCGCACCCGATGACGGCCAGTGGATCGTCGTCCCCGACAACCTCGCGCAATGGGAGCGCGACCTGCGCGCATCGCCCGCTCTCGACAACGACACACGCCGCCTGCTCTTGGCTCTGGCCCACCTTGCGCGGCGGGCGATGGTCCGCGACGGCAAGCGGGTGGGTGACCGTTTCTGGGTCGGTGCCGACGAGCTTGCGTCCGCCGCCAGCCGCTTGGCGGTGTCGTGATGGACCACTACGCCGACTGGTTCCTCTGGGCGGCCGGGTTCGACCTCGCGCTGACCGACCGGCCCGAGAACGCGCGCATCCGCCGCGCCATCGGACCGGACAAGGCGCGACGGGTGTTGATCGTCCTCGCCGCCCACGCCGACGCCGACGGGTACGCGTGGCCGTCCATCGCCCGGATCGAGGACTTGACGGGCCTGGGCCGCCGGACGGTCACCGATGGTCTCGCGTACCTCATCGCCGCCGGGGTGATCGAGAAGGCCGGGAAGGTCGGCCGCGCCGTCCGGTACCGGCTCATCAAGGGTCGGGGCCTCCCCGATGCTTCGGCACCACCGAAGGGTCGGGACCTCCCCGACGCTTCCGTCCGCGAACCGTGGGGCGAAGTGTCGGGCGAAGTGTCGGGCGAAGTGTCGGGGCGTGCCCGAACAGAACAGGAACCCGAACAGGAACACCGCTCCTACGGAGCGGCACCGGCGGGCCCGGTGCGCTACGACGTGGAGCCCGACGCCGAAGCCGACGCGGCGTACGACCGAGTACTCGCTGCCGTCGAGGCCGACATCGGCCTCTGCAGCGACGCCGAGGAGTCCGCCTTCTTCGGCGTGTTCGAGACGCACTACCCCACGAAGCCGGAGGCGGTGATCGCGCGCATCGCCGCATCCGCCATCACGAAGCAGAGGGAGGGGGCATGACCGACCTCCGCGACGAGGACGGCACCCCACTGCGCCGCGACATCACCGGCGAGCTCGTTCCCGACGCCGACCACCCCGACCTCGCGCCCGAGCGCCGACGCGACGCGATCCGACGTTGCCGCGAAGCAATCCACCACGCACGACAGGAGAACCATCAATGACCCACCTGACCACCGACCTCCGCCCCATCGACCACGGCCGGGTCTACCGCACCGTCATCGCTTGGATGACCGGCGACAAGGCCGCGCTCGACGCTGTGCTCGTCGAGGCCGACGCCGAGCCGGCTGGCGTCCCGCTGCTGCTGTTCGCCATGACCGACCACATCGTGCGGATGTTCGCCGCAACCGGGCTCAGCCAGGACGACGTGCTCGCCGCGATCCGCGCCGACCTGCTCGACCTCGCCGCCCACTCCCCGGAGGGGAACGGATGAGCACGCACGGCCGCAGCACGCGGCGATTCAAGATGCTCGCCCGGAACCTGCGCGCGGCCCGGCAGCAGTGCTGGAACTACCCGAACTGCGAGGGGATCGACTACGACGCGCCCGCCGGTCACCCCCGCGCGTTCACCGTGGACCACATCCGCCCGCTCAGCGTGTACCCGGAGGGCGCGGAGGACCCGTCGAACCTGCGCGCGTCCTGCCACGGGTGCAACGCGTCGCGGGGCAACGGCGACGCGCACCCGGTGACGCAGCGTCGGACGTGCGTGTGTGGCTGTGGGGGGACGGTCCACCTACCCGGTGGCGCGATGACATCCCGCGACTGGGAGAACCACGCGGACATGCCGGGATGGCCGACGGCACCGACCGAACCGACGGTGGAGCGGACGTACAGCCCGTGAGCACCCGCAGGATTGAACGAGCGGGCCGAGCAGCCTGCCACCGGGCATCCGGACCACCCCGCAACGGACGCGCGCCAGCGGGGCGCAGGGCCACCCGGCCCCCGAGGGGTAGGGCGTCCGCGCCACGGTGAGCCGAGGGAGCGGCCAACTCCGCCGGTAGTCGGCCGTTTCCCCCCTCGGCCTGCGACCGGGGGTCGCGCGCGGTGGTCGCGCAGGCGCGCGCGAGGCCCGCAACACGCCGCAATCGTTCTCGTCCTTGACCTCATCGGCAACGGCTTCCCAAGCTCGCGACATCCGATCACCCGATTCCCCTCGGGCAGGCGTTGGCAGCGGTCATACCGATGTTCAAGGCGGAGAAGGTCGCGGAGCACCGACGGGTGCAGCCGCGAACCTCCGTCGAGGGACACGGGTCAGCCCGTCCCTGGCGCGACCGGATGCCCCGCGCGGGCGGCGGCGTTCTTTGCTTCTCGTCGTGCTGCTGCCTTGAGTGCGTCTGTCGCCCGCGCGGGTCTCCCTTCGTTCCTAGTTCCACCCCACGGGTGGAGATTGCGAGACCAACATGCAGATCAAGTCCTTCGCCGAGCGCCGCGGAGCCCTCGCCAAGTGCGCGGCCATCGTGGCCGCAGCCAAGGCCGCCGGACGCACGGCGCTCACCGACGACGAGCGCACGGAGATCGAGGCCACGGTCGTGGCCGTGGATGCCTTCGACGCCGAAACCAAGGCGTCGCCCGAGTTCGCGGCGCAGCGACTCGCCGAGATGGAGCACGACGGCCGCGCGACCGGCGGTCAGAAGTCGGGCGGTGACCCGTTCGACGGCTTCGCCCGCACCAAGACCGGAGGCCGCAAGCGGTTCTCGGGCCGGGGTGCCCTGCGTGGCGCGGCCAAGGCCATCGGCAACCCCGACGGGCTGGGCTTCAAGGCGCTCGCGCCGTCGGGCAACGCCGTGGCCCCGGCGGGACTCGTGAGCCCCGAGCCGGTGCGGCTCGGCCGTCCGACCAACGGCCTGCTCAACGCCATCCGAACCGAGACGCTCCAGAACCCGCCCACGTTCGCCTACCTGCGGCAGGTCACGCGGACGAACAACGCGGCCCCGGTTGCCAGCGGCGGCACCAAGCCGACCTCGGTCTACGGCCTGCAGCGCATCGAGGACCGGCTCAAGGTCATCGCGCACCTGAGCGAGCCCATCGACAAGTACTGGCTCCAGGACCTCGCATCGCTGGAGCGGTTCATGGCCGACGAGCTCGGCTACGGCATCGAGCTCGCCGTGGAGGCGCAGGTCCTCAACGGCGACGGCACCGGCGAGAACCTGCTGGGGCTCGCCAACGTGTCGGGCATCCAGTCGCAGGCGTTCTCCACGGACCGTTTCGAGACGCTGCGCAAGTCGCTCACGAAGCTCCAGAACGTCGGAGCCACGGACCCGCTCATCGTCCTGAACCCGCTCGACTGGGAGGCGATGGACCTCACCCGCGTCACCGGCAGCAACGAGTTCCTCGTCGGCGGCGCACGCACGACCGGCGACGCATCGCCCACCGGCTCCAACCCGCTGCTGTCGTGGGGCGTCGAGGTCGTGCTGTCCACCTCGACCGCCGCCGGTACCTCCTACGTGATGGACCGCGACGCGGCCGTGCTCTACACCGACGGGCAGGTGGTCGTGGAGTGGGACAGCGCCACCGGGTTCGCGAAGAACCAGATCCTCGCCCGTTGCGAGGGCCGGTTCGGCCTCGCGGTCGAGAAGCCCGCGCAGGTGGTCGAGGCGACCATCGTCGGGGCCTGATCGACGTGGGCATGTTCAGCCGCCGCAAGCGTCGCGGGGTGTTCCGGCCGGTGACGGTCCGGGCACCCCACGACGTGATCGGCACCATGACGGTCGAGGGGATGTGGCGCACCCAGCCGCACCTGCGCACCGTCGTGTCGTTCCTCGCGCGCAACGTGGCGCAGCTCGGACTGCACGCGTTTCTGCGGGACGACGAGGACGGCAGGGCGCGCGACCGGACCTCGGACCTGGCGCGCGCCCTCGCCGACCCCGGCGATGGCCTCACGTCGTACGACCTCATCTACGCCCTCGTCGCAGACCTCGCGCTGTACGACCGGGCGTACTGGTTCCTGTGGCGCGACGGCGACAGGCCGCGCCTGCGACGCCTTCCCCCGGCGTGGGTCACCCCGCAGCGCGACGACGACCGCTCGTACGCCATCACGGGCTACGAGGTCGTCATCGACGGCGACCTCATCGAGCTCGACGCGGAACAGGTGCTGGACTTCACCGGCTACTCGCCTGACGGGCACCAACGCGGTTCATCGGCGGTCGAGTCGCTGCGGGAAACCATCGCGGAGCAGATCGAGGCAACCAACTACCGCGCGCAGATGTGGGCGAAGGGCGGCCGTGCGTCGGCCGTGCTGGAGCGGCCCATCGACGCACCCGCGTGGTCGGACTCCGCGCGCGAGGCCTTCCGCGCGGACTGGTACGGCAAGTACACCGGGAACGGTCCGCTGGCGGGCGGCACGCCGATCCTCGAGGACGGCATGCGGCTGACGCGCATCGACTTCTCGGCGATGGATCAGCAGTACGTCGAGGCGTCCAAGTTGGCGCTTGCCACCGTAGCCGCAGCGTTCCACGTCAACCCCACGATGATCGGCCTGCTCGACAACGCGAACTACTCCAACGTCCGCGAGTTCCGGCGGATGCTCTACGGCGAGACGTTGGGGCCGCTGCTCGCGCAGATCGAGGCGCGGATCAACACGTTTCTGGTCACCATGCTCGGGATGGACGCGGCCGTGTCGTACGTGGAGTTCAACATCGCCGAGAAGTTGCAGGGCTCGTTCGAGGAACAGGCGGCCGTGATGTCCACCGCCATCGGCCGCCCGTGGATGACGGCCGACGAGGGACGGGCGCGGCAGAACATGCCCGCGCTCGGTGGCGACGCCGCCACGCTGGTCACCCCGCTCAACGTGCTCGTCGGTGGGCAGGCATCGCCACGGGACACGGCACCGAAGTCGATGCGGTCCGCCACTGTGACCCAGTTGCCGCCTTCGACCGGCTGACGGCCGGACACCATCACGCCGGGCGAAGGGACCGCCCCGAGGGCCAGCACCGGCCCTCGGGGCGTTTCTGGAAATCCTGCGCGGCCCAGGCGACTCGGCCGGGACATAGATCGGCCCCGGCTGGGCGTACCAGCCGGGGCCGAACATGTCAGCGGTGATCTCGCCTCGCCACGATCACCGGCGCACGGTCACCCGCAGATCAACCGATCTTGCGGGTGACCGTGATGCGGCCGCCGGAGGTGCGCACGGTCGTGGTGACACGAACCCTGCGACCGCCGACGGTGACCCACTGCGTGGTCGTCCGACTGCTCACTCTTGGCCCTTCCCGAAACCGCTAGCGCGGCTTCTGCAGAACGGCTACTCTCCAAGAGTTCACATCGCGGGTCTTTTGCGAGGCTCTAGACCTAGCGATGTAGAGTCGACTACACGCGACCGTCGCCAAACGAAACGCGTAGAGGGCTCCCCCTGGACAAACAGCTCCGGGTGGAGCCTTCGTCCGTTCTGTTGTGAGCAACATCCTACTTGATGGGTAGTTCCATCGATGTAGTTCTTCGCCGCCATCTAGCGGCCGAGGGGCTCTATCCCCACTACATCTTGGGTTATCCAGCGGTTTTCCACAGGGCTCCACGCTCAGATCCACAGGAAATCGGCGTCGATGTGATTTGTGTCACATTCTCTGGACTCTGGGGACAAACGGGTACTCACACGCTAATGCACGGCAGGAACGGCCCCCAGGCCCCGCCGCATTGCGCCCGCCGGACGACAACAGCCCCGCCCACCTGATCGGCGAGCGGGGCTGCTGGGCGCGTTGTGCGCGCTACTCCGGTGCGGGGGTGTCCGCCATCTGCCGCATGGCGTCCGCAATGACCCGCAGCTCGTCGGCCGTCAGGTCCTCGACCTTGCCCGCAATGTCGAACCGCACGCCGTCGTCGTCGGACCAGTAGGCGATGACCTCGGTCCCGCCGACGATGACGCTCGGTCCCGTCGCGGTCCCCTGCGGACCGGCCTCCCACATGGCGCTCACGCCTTCGCCTCCTTCGCGGCCTTCGTGCGCGCGTCGCGGCACGACCGGCACTCTGCCACGCGGCGCGTGGTGCCGGTGACCGTCGGGAACTTCTTCACCGGCAGCCGCTGGCCGCACGCCCCCTCGCACTTGTGCATGTCCGCCTTGCTGGCGTCGAACGACCCGAGTACGGTCCGGGCAGCCGTCGGGGTCGCGGCCTTGGGCGTCGCGGCCTTCGTCCGCTTCGACGGGGCGGCCTTCGCGGTCGCAGCCTTGGTGGTCGTGGTCTTGCGTGCGGTCACGGGTTGCTCCTCGGTTGACCGGGACACGCCTAGCGGACGATTCCCGGGCTGTTGATCCACACCTCCTCGACGGTCGGGTCGTCGAGGAGGGGCTGCAGCGGGCCGAAGCCGGCGACCCGCGCGACGAGCTCGGCGACCACCGCCCCCGCGTCCCCGACCGGCGCGACCACCCCGGTCAGGCTGCGCTCGTCGTGGGCCCGGACGAGGTCGGTCGCGAGGCGCCGCACCGAGGCGACCTCGTGCTGGGGATCGAGCCCGTCGCGTCGTACGGCGGCGCGGAGGTCCGCGTCGAGACGCGCGACCACCTCGTCGGGCACGTGCGTGGGCACGACCATGGCGGGCTCCCCGAGACAGGACGGCTGTGGTTGGCGAGCACGCTAACCCGGCCTGGCAAGAATTGGTAGCATCCGTGGGCAACCTGTGGACGACCGGGGCGAGCGTCCCTGCACACGACACAACGCGGCCGGTCCACCCCACGTGGACCGACCGCGCTGTTCGCCGGGTCAGGTACCCGGTGCGGCCTGTTTCACCTCCTCGGCCGAGGAACGGCCCTCCTCCTGGACGTGCTCGGCCGCACCCTGGGCGCTCTGCTTGACCTCCTGGGCGGCCTCGGCGGCGGAGTCCTTGAGGCTCTCCCCGATCTCGCGTCCGGCGGCCTTGGCCTCGTCGAGCACCGGCGAGTCCTTGACGGCGTCGGTCAGCCGGCCGGCGACCTCGGCCTCCTTGGCGCTGGCCGGCACGAGGGCTGCGGCGATCATGCCCGCACCGAAGGCCACCAGGCCCGCGGCGAGCGGGGCACCCTCGGCGCGACGCTCGACCGCGTGCAAGGCGGACCCGGCGGTGTCCTGCACCGATTGCGCCGCGCCCTGCACCGAGTCGGCCGTGCCGTGGGCGGCGCCGTGGGCGTTGCCCATCACGGAGTCCTTCACCGACGACATCCGGCTCTGCATCGCCGACTTGCGGCGCTGCACCACCCGGCTCGGGCTGACCTTGTCGTAGAGCGCGTCGACGTCGCGCGACAGGCTCTGCCGGGTCCGGTCGATCTCGGTCGTCATCCGTTCTTCAGCTGCCTGGCCCATGCGGCATCCTCCTTCAGGGTCTGCTGGGTGGTCTCCAGCTTCGGGTTCATCGACTTCAGCTCCTTGCGCCCGGTCGCCGCCATCACGCCGGCGGCCACGGTCCACAGCGCGCCGACGATCAGCGCCGCCCACGCCGTGTGCATCCAGCTGTCGAGCAGGAACAGCAGGGCGAAGGAGAGGAACAGCAGCGCGAGGTGGCCGGCCACGCCGGCGCCGCCGAGCAGCCCGGCACCCTTGCCGGCCTTCGCGGCCTCGCTCTTCAGCTCGGTCTTGGCGAGGTCGACCTCCTGGCGCACCAGGGTGGTCAGGTCGTGGGCGACGTCGCCGACCAGCTCCCCGAGGGAGCGGCCGTCGGCCTCGGTCCCGGTGCCGGCGGGGCCGGTCGGTGCGGCGCTCACGGCGTCCCCAGCCCGGAGAGCGGGTCGCCCACCGCCGTCCCCGCGGGACCGCCCGGCGGGGTGGTCGCCTCGGGCGTCGGCGCGACCGGGGGCGGAGGTACGGCGGCGGGCGCGGTCGTCGTACCCGTCGTACCCGTCGTCCCCGTCGTCGGGGAGCCCGAGCCCTGGGCGTCCTTGGCCCCGCGGGCGACCCGGCCGGCGACGACGCCGGCGGCCAGCGCGCCGAGCAGGAACGTGCCGGGCCGGCGGCGCGCGAAGGTGCGCGCCTGGTCGAGCAGCTCGCTCGGCTCCCGGCCCCGGACCTGGTCGCTCAGCGCCTTCGCCCGGTCGCCGACCTCCTGGACGACGTCGCGGGCCAATCCGCTACCCGGACCCTCGCCGCGCGCCATCTTCTCCAGGTCGTCGGCGAAGCCCTGCAGGGTCGAGACCAGGCTCTCCAGCTGGGTCCTGCTCTGCTCCTCGACGGTGCTCCGCGCGTCGTCGAGGAGGTGCCGGGCCTGCGCCTGCGCGTCGGCCGCGACGCTCTTGGCCTCGTCCGCGGCGACACCGGCGAGGTGGCGCCCCTCCTCGCTCGCGGTCTGCGCCGCGTTCTCGGTGGTCTCCCGAAGTTGCTGTGTCGTCATTGATCGTCCTTCCCGTGCGGTAGGTCCGCGGAGTACCCCGGCCCCCGGGTCCGATCCGGACGTATCGTCCGGGCCCGGCGTGTTCCCGAATCACTCCAGATCCGAGGGGTACCGGCCCCGCATGGGAGATGGGGAGTCCCGGCTGCGGGCCGCTCACCTGCGGGTCACCTCGCAGCGGTTGGCCGTCATGGCGGTCCTCGACCGTGCCCGCGAGGAAGGGGCGCACCTGGACGCCACGGAGGTCGCCGGGCGCAGTCGGGAGATCCTCGGCCGGGTGTCCACGCAGACCGTCTACGACTGCCTGGACGCCCTCACCGCCGCCGGCCTGGTCCGCCGGGTGGCGCTCCCCGAGGGACCGGTGCGCTTCGAGGCCGCGACCGGTGCGGCGCACGACCACCTGGTGTGCCGCGCGTGCGGGCGGATCGCCAACCTGCCCGCGGTCTCGGGTGCCGCGCCACCGGAGCTGGTGGAGCGCACCGGCTTCGAGGTGGGGTACGCCGAGACGGTGCACGTCGGCCTGTGCCGGGCCTGCCGCGGGGGCAGCTGAGCCTCAGGCCCGCGGCTGCAGCTCGCGGTAGACCACCAGGCCCAGCATGATCGCCCACCCGATCACGGCAGCGACGACGCCGGCGGTCGCGTTGAGCGAGGTCGTGCAGAGACCGGGAGAGGAGCCGAGGTCCGTGGAGATCGGGCCGGTGCAGGACTCGGTGCGGAACAGCCAGGCGCAGGCACCCCCGGCGATCGGCCCGGCGAGGAAGGCACCCACGCCCTCGATCCAGCTCAGCCCGTCGCCGTCACCCATGACGCCCTCCTCCTCAGCCAGGATCGCGCCCGGACGCCGCGGCGTCGACCCCCGGAAGAGAGGGGCTCCTCCTAGTTCAGGACGACGATGGCGAAGTTCAGGGCGGTGGCGAAGGCCACCCACGCGGCGTACGGCACCAGCAGCCACGCGGCCACCGGCGAGCGCCGGGCGACGAGCGCGATCGTGACGCCGATGGCCACCAGCAGGGCGAGGATGTCCACGAGCGCCCAGCCGTAGCGGTCGGCGGCGAAGAACAGCGGCGTCCACGCCAGGTTCAGCAGCAGCTGGACCACCCACGCGGCGAGGGCGGCGGGGCCGGCACCGGCCCGCCAGGCGAGCCAGCCGGCGACCGCGATCATCACGTAGAGCACCGTCCAGACCGGGCCGAACAGCCACGAGGGCGGGGCGAAGGGCGGCAGGTCGAGGTCCCGGTACGTCGCCGCGGAGCTGCTCGCCGCGAGGCCGCCGACCACGGCCACCACCACGACCGCGGCGGCGAAGGGGACCAGGCCCAGCCAGGTGGGGACACGGGACGGGTGGGGGCTCGCGTGGGAGGTCACACCGGGAGGGTGCCCGCAGCGCGGGCTCTCAACCGCCTGCCTACGCTGGCGTCATGCGCGAGGAGCCGACGGCGGGCATCGAGGGCGTGCGCTACCACCTGCCGGTGGGCACCGGCACCGCCGCGCTGGTGCTGGGCGGCTCGAGCGGACGGATCGACGCCGCGCGGGCACGGCTGCTCGCCGAGCAGGGGGTGACCGCGGAGTCGGTGCGGTGGTTCGGCGGTCCCGGCCAGCACGACGGGCCGTGGGAGATCCCGCTGGAGACCTTCCTGGACCGGGTCGCCGCGCTGCGCGCCGACCACGACCGGGTGCTGGTCACCGGCGTCTCCTTCGGCGCCGAGGCCGCGCTGCTGACCGGAGCGCACAGCGAGGACGTGGCGGCGGTCGCGGCCTTCGCGCCGAGCGACGTCGTGTGGGCGGGCGTGACCGGCGAGGGCCGGGTGACCTCGCACCGGACGCTCGGCGGCACCCCGCTCCCCCACGTCCCCTTCGACACCGACTGGCACCCGGACGCCGACCCGCCCGCCTACGTGGGCCTCTACGCCTCGTCCCGGGAGCGCCACGCCGACCGGGTGCCCGCCGCGCGGATCCCGGTCGAGCGGATCCCGGAGCTGCTCGTCGTCGCCGGCGACGACGACCAGGTGTGGCCCGCGACGGACCATGCGCGAGCGATCGGCGCGCGTCGTACCGCCCACGGGCTCGCGACCGTCCTCGTCACCGACCCCGACGCGGGGCACCGCACGGTGCTGCCCGGCGAGCCCGTCGTGACCGGCGGTCAGCGGATGCGGCGCGGCGGCACCGAGGCGGCCGACCGCAGGCTCGGACGGGCCGCCTGGGCGGCACTGCTCCGGCTGCTCTGAGACGCGGCGCCTCAGATCCCGCAGGACGGTGCGGACCACGACCGCGTCGACTGGATCGCCAGGTGCGCGTGGTCGTCGTGGTCCGGGTAGCCGGGGCCGAGGATCTGCCGGAAGGCCGTGGAGCGCGCCGCCTTCGCGATCCCGCAGATCGTGGTGGCGCCGCTGCCCGGCACCAGGTCGATCGCCCGCCCGTAGAGGTGGTTGCTGTTCGACGCCCCGCCCACCCGACGGTTGCACTCGGCGCTGCGGTAGGCCGAGGTCACCCGCAGCGGCTGGTCGCCGAGACGGTGCCGCAGCGCCTCGGCCCGCCACATGACCTGCAGCAGGTTGGCCTTCACCTGGGCCACGCTCGTGCCGGACACCGGCGTCGGGAAGCCGCCGAAGCACACGTCGTCGACCTCGCTCCAGTCGAAGTGCGCCGGTGTGCAGTCGGCGTCCTGGAGGGCGTAGATCTTGCTGAACGTCTGCGCGCCCGCGATCCCGTCCGCCGTCAGGCCGTACGCCGCCTGGAACCCGCGCACCGCGGCCGCCGTCGCCGGCCCGTACTGCCCGTCGACCGTGAAGCCCTGGTCGTAGCCGACCCAGCCCGCCACCCGGATCTGCAGCTGGGTGACGTCGCTGCCCGACGTCCCCTCCCGCAGCGTCCGGCTCCACGTGTAGCACTCGTCGGCGTGGGCGGGCGCCGACGCGGTGACCACGAGGCCCGCGGGGAGGAAGGTGAGGAGGAGGGCGGTCACGAGGGTGACCGGCCACGACGGACGGGTACGACGCATGGGAGTCTCCTGATGCCGAGTCATCACGGGCCGCGGCCGCGGCCACCGGCCGTCCCCTACCCGCGGGCTCCCGCGGGCGAAACCCCGACGCTCACAGGCGGGCGCGGACCGCGTCCCGCAGCGCCTGCTCCGGGTCCACCCCCACGGCCCGGGCCTCGGCGACCAGTCCGAGCAGGCGCTCGCCCAGGTCGGCGGAGTCCGCCGCCGGCTCCGCGGGACGCCCGGCCCGCTCGAGGCGGTCGAGCACCTTGTCGGCGTACAGCAGGGCGGGGAGGGCGGACGGGATGCCGTCGTCGACGGGCCGGTCAGCCTTCTCCGCGGCCTTGACCTGCTGCCAGAGGTCGTTGACGGCCTCGGCGTCCAGGCCCTCGGCGGCGACGTCGCCGAACACGTGCGGGTTGCGGCGGCGCATCTTCGCCGTGATCCCGCGGGCGACGTCGTCGAGGTCGAAGTCGCCGCGCTCCTCAGCCACGACCGCGTGGAAGACCACCTGCAGCAGCAGGTCGCCGAGCTCCTCGGCGAGGTGGGCGAAGTCGCCCGAGCGCTCACCGGCGTCGATCGCGTCGACCGTCTCGTAGGTCTCCTCGAGCAGGTAGCGCACCAGCGAGCGGTGCGTCTGCTCCCGCTTCCACGGGCACTCCGCGCGCAGCCGCCGCATCACGGCGACGAACTCGTCGACCGCGCCGGCGTCGGGCATCCTCAGGCGCCCGGCTGCGCCTGCGGCCGCACGGCCGCACCGCAGCGCTGCCCGTCCGGCAGGCCGGCGGCCTGCTCGGGGGTGAGCGCCGCGAGGTCGTCGCCCTGGCGGGCGGCACCGCTGACGGCGACGGACAGCTCGTCGGGCGAGAACGTCCGCTTCGCCGGGTCGTAGGTGCCCAGCGCCGGGTTGAGCTCCGCGCCGTTCTCCTCGAGCCAGTCGTCGAGGACCGCGAAGCCCGCCTCGGCGGCGGCGTCCTGGTCGCCCGGCTGGCCGGTCCGGTCGATGACCGCCTGGCTGCCGATGGCGAGCACCGGCTCGTTGAGCCGCTGGCTGATCCAGGTCAGCCACGCGAAGGAGTCGTAGCGGTCGGTGCCCTTCTCGTCGTCGATGCCCCACATGCGGCGTACCTCGTCGGGGTCGATCGTGTCCGGCGGAATCGTGGCGCCGTACTCGTCGGCGACCTTCTCCACCGCCACGGCCTGCGCCCAGTTCCAGGCCAGCTGCGAGCGGATCGTCGCCTTCGCGTAGGCGGGCGCGCCGTCGGTCGAGGCGAGCAGCGAGCAGTAGGCCTGGAGCACGTCGTCCACCCGGGACAGCGGCACCGACTCCTCGCCCACGGACGCCGCGACCCCCGGCTTCGGGGCGTCGTCGGTCAGTCCGCAGCCGGCCAGCAGGGCCGCCGCGGCGACGGCGGAGACGAGGGAGGTACGACGGCGCACGGTGCCTACTCCTTGGGGTCGATGACGGAGTCCAGGACGAGTCGCGCCCATTCAAGCAGGGCCACCCCCTCCAGGGGCGTTCCCGTCCTCCCCGGAGTGCCGGGACGCGGGACCAGCACCGACTCGAGCTGGTGCTTGACGATCGACTTCGGGTAGAGCCGGTTGAGCCGGATCTGGCGCGACTCGGGCAGCACGACCGGGTGGAAGCGGACGTTCTTGCCGACCGTGGTCACCTCCTTGACCCCCGCGGCGCGCACCCGGGCGCGGAAGCGGGCGACCAGGAGCAGCGCGGTGACCGGGGCCGGCGGCTCGCCGTACCGGTCCTCGAGCTCGGCGACCACCTCGTCCACGTCGGCATCGGTGCGCACCTCGGCGAGGCGCTTGTAGATCTCCAGGCGCAGCCGCTCGCTCGGGATGTAGTCGTGCGGCAGGTGCGCCTCGACGGGCAGCTCGATGCGGACCTCCTCCAGCTGCTCGGGCGCCCCGCCGTCACTCGGGTCACGGAAGTCGCGCACCGCCTCGCCGACGAGGCGGACGTAGAGGTCGAAGCCGACGTCGGCGATGTGCCCGGACTGCTCGCCGCCGAGCAGGTTGCCGGCGCCGCGGATCTCCAGGTCCTTCATCGCGATCGCCATGCCGCCGCCCAGGTCGGAGTGCTGCGCCAGGGTCGCGAGCCGCTCGTGCGCGGTCTCGGTGAGCGGCTTCTCGGTCGGGTAAAGGAAGTAGGCGTAGGCCCGCTCCCGCGAGCGGCCGACCCGTCCGCGCAGCTGGTGGAGCTGGCTGAGGCCGAGGGTGTCGGAGCGTTCGATGATCATCGTGTTCGCGTTCGACACGTCGATGCCGGACTCCACGATCGTGGTGCACACCAGCACGTCGAAGCGCTTCTCCCAGAAGTCGAGCATCACCTGCTCGAGCTGATGCTCGCCCATCTGGCCGTGCGCCGTCGCCACCCGCGCCTCGGGGACCAGCTCCCGGATCTTCGCCGCGGCCTTCTCGATCGAGCTGACCCGGTTGTGGATGTAGAACACCTGGCCGTCGCGGAGCAGCTCGCGTCGTACGGCGGCGACGACCTGGCGGTCCTCGTAGCCACCGACGTACGTCAGCACCGGGTGCCGCTCCTCGGGGGGCGTGGTGATCGTCGACATCTCGCGGATGCCGGTGATCGCCATCTCCAGGGTCCGCGGGATCGGCGTCGCGGACATCGAGAGCACGTCGACGGAGGTGCGCAGGCGCTTCATCGCCTCCTTGTGCTCCACGCCGAAGCGCTGCTCCTCGTCGACGATGATGAGGCCGAGGTCCTTGAACTTCGTGTCGGCGTTGAAGAGCCGGTGGGTGCCCACGACGACGTCGACCGTGCCGTCGGCGAGGCCGGCCACCGTCTCGGCGGCCTCCTTGTCGGTCTGGAAGCGGCTCAGCGGCTTGAGGATCACCGGGAAGCCGCTCATCCGCTCGCTGAACGTCGCGAGGTGCTGGTTGACCAGCAGCGTCGTCGGCACCAGCACCGCCACCTGCTTGCCGTCCTGGACCGCCTTGAACGCCGCCCGCACCGCGATCTCGGTCTTGCCGTAGCCGACGTCGCCGCACACGAGGCGGTCCATCGGCACGGTCCGCTCCATGTCGCGCTTGACCTCGTCGACGGTGGTGAGCTGGTCGGGGGTCTCGTGGAACGGGAAGGCGTCCTCGAGCTCGCGCTGCCAGGGACTGTCGGGGCCGAAGGCGTGGCCCTGGGTGGCCTGGCGCGCGGCGTACAGCTTGATCAGCTCCGAGGCGATCTCGCGCACCGCCTTGCGCGCCTTGTTCTTGCGCTTGGTCCAGTCGCCGCCGCCGAGCCGGTCGAGGCTCGGCTGCTCACCGCCGACGTACCGCGTGACCTGGTCGAGGGTGTCGGCCGGCACGTAGAGCCGGTCCGGCGGGCCGCCGCGCTTGGACGGGCCGTACTCCAGGACGAGGTACTCCCGCACCGCCCCCTGCACCTCGCGCTGCTTCATCTCCACGAACCGGCCGACGCCGTGCTGCTCGTGCACGACGTAGTCGCCGGCCTTGAGCTCCAGCGGGTCGATCTGCCGCTTGCGGCGCACCGGCATCGCGCCCTTGTCGCGCATGCTGGCCTTGGCGCCGACGACGTCCTCACCGGTGAGGACGACGAGCTTGCGTGACTCGTCGATCAGCCCGTGGGCGAGCGCGCCGCAGGTGACGGTGACGACGGCCGGGTCGAGGGTGGCGCCCGCCGGGACCTCCTCGACCAACCGGGCCGGGACGTCCTGCTCCCCCAGCGCCTCGACCATCCGGTGCGCCGGGCCGTGCCCGGCGTGCACGACCACCACCTGGTGACCCGTGCCGTGCCAGCCGGCGATGTCCTCGAAGGCCTTCGCCACGTCGCCGCGGTACGACGGCGCGGGCTGCGCCGCGGAGGGCACCTCCTCGTCGAGGCCGAACGGGCTGAACGTCCACCAGCTCTGGCCGCGCCCGCGCGCGTGCTCCCGCACGTCGCCCAGCGCGTGGTAGGACGCCGCCTGCAGGTCGATCGGCGCCTGTCCCCCGCTCGCCGCGGTCGCCCACGACGCCGCCAGGAACTCCTCGCTCGTCGCCACCAGGTCGTGCGCCCGGGCCCGGGCCCGCTCGGGGTCGAGCACCAGCACCTGGGTGTCGGTCGGGAGCAGGTCGACGAGCAGCTCGAGCTCGTCGACGAGGGCGGGGATGAGCGCCTCCATGCCCTCCACGGCGATGCCGTTGCTCAGCTTGTCGGTGATCTCCAGCAGCTGCGGGTGCGTGCGCCCCAGCTCGGCCGCCCGCGCCCGGACCTCGTCGGTCAGCAGCAGCTCGCGGCACGGCGGCGCCCACAGCCGGTCGACCTTCTCGATGGTGCGCTGGTCGGCCACCGCGAACGAGCGGATCTCGTCGACTTCGTCGCCGAAGAACTCCACCCGCAGCGGGTGCTCCTCCGTCGGCGGGAACACGTCCACGATGCCGCCCCGCACCGCGAACTCGCCACGCTTCTCGACCAGGTCCACCCGGGAGTACGCCGCGCCCGCGAGCCCCGCCACCACGTCGTCCAGCTCCGCGGTGTCCCCCGCACTCAGCTCCACCGGCGTCAGGTCGCCCAGGCCCTTGACCTGCGGCTGCAGCACCGAGCGCACCGGCGCCACCAGCACCTTGATCGGCGCCGCCGTGGTCCCCTCCGCGCCGGGGTGGCACAGCCGCCGCAGCACGGCCAGGCGCCGGCCCACCGTGTCGCTGCGCGGGCTCAGCCGCTCGTGCGGCAGCGTCTCCCAGCTCGGGTAGTAGGCCACGCCGCCCGGGTCCACCAGGTCCCCCAGCTCCGCCACCAGCTGCTCGGCCTCCCGGGTCGTCGCCGTCACCACCAGCACCGGCCGCTCCGCGCGGGCCAGCCCCGCGACGAGGAAGGGCCGCAGGGCCTCCGGCCCGGTCAGCTCCCCCGTCGGCCGGTGGGCCTGGGTCGCCTCGGCCAGCGCGGTGGCGAGGACGGGATCGGCGAGGACGGCGTCGGCGATGCCGGCGAGGTGCACGGGGAGCTCACTTCCGGGGGTGGGACAGCACGAGCGCCCCCGGTCGGGCAGGACCGGGGGTGTGCTCCCAGCGTACGACCCGGTGCCGACAGCCTGCTGCGCACCGGGCGCGGACGGGTTGGGGGCGGACGGGTTGGGCGCGGACGGGTTGGGCGCGGACGGGTTGGGCGCGGGCCGGTTGGGCGCGGACGGGTGGAGCGCGGGCCGGTTGAGCGCGGACGGGTGGAGCGCGGGCCGGTGGAGCGCGGGCCGGTGGAGCGCGGGCCGGTGGAGCGCGGGCCGGTGGAGCGC
>CAZFEE010000003.1:373823-374469 GCA_964517395.1 uncultured Nocardioides sp.
GGGCCGGTTGAGCGCAGCGGCGAGCTTCACACCAGCTCCCGCTCAGCGGAATCAGACGCCGGGCGTGCCGCTGGCCCCGCCGTCAGGCGGGGTGCGGGGCGAGGTCGCTAACGGTCAGGCACGGTGGCGATCGGTGGGCTCGCCCCGACCGGGTGGGTGCCGACCGGATGGGTGCCGGTCGGACCGACGTCGAACACATGCCCATGCGGACTGGCCCACCGATAGTGGCCAGGGCGGGTGATCTCGTAGGACCAGCGGGAGTGGGTCTTCGCCCGGTGATGCCGCCGGCACAACGGGATCAGGTTGCACGGACACGTCGGACCACCCCGCGCATGAGGGACCGCATGGTCCAGGTCGCACGCTGACGCGGGACGGGTGCAGTACGGGAACCGACACGTGTGGTCCCGCAACCCCACCCGGACCCGGTGCCGGTCCGGAACCTCGTACGCCGTGACCGGGACACAGTCGGTCAGGTCGATGACCGGGCGGACCACGACCGACGTGCCCGGAACGGCGAGCCACTCACGGACCTGCTCCGCACTCACCGGGCACCGACCCTCCTCCCACCGCGCCACCGGGTTCGCACCCGCAAGGGTCGTGTCGGTGACGTGGACGTTCAACGTCACCCGACGACCGGGCGCCGGAG
>CAZFEE010000004.1:0-355328 GCA_964517395.1 uncultured Nocardioides sp.
TTTCCACCCGCGACTTGGGGTTTTCCACCCGCGACTTGGGGTTTTCCACCCGCGACTTGGGGTTTTCCACCCGCGACTTGGGGTTTTCCACCCGCGAGTTGTCGGTTTCGCCGCGCGCCTCGGCGCCCGCCTGTCCGGGCCGGGGCCGCTGCCGGCTGAAAATGCCAAGTCAGTGGTGGAAAACCCCAAGTCGAGGGAGGGAAACCCCAAGTCGACGGTGGGGCGGCGGTGGCGTTGGGGGTGACCTGACAGGGTGGAGTCATGGAGCTCCGTGTCTTCACCGAACCGCAGCAGGGCGCGACGTACGACGACCTGCTGGCCGTCGCCCTCGAGGCCGAGAGGCTCGGGTTCGGCGCCTTCTTCCGCAGCGACCACTACCTGCACATGAGCGGCGACGGCCTGCCCGGCTCGACCGACGCCTGGACCACCCTCGCGGGCCTGGCCCGTGACACCAGCACGATCCGGCTCGGCACGATGATGACGAGCGCGACCTTCCGCCATCCCGGGGTGCTCGCGATCCAGGTCGCGCAGGTCGACCAGATGAGCGGCGGCCGGGTCGAGCTGGGGATCGGCGCGGGCTGGTTCACCCAGGAGCACGAGGCCTACGGCATCCCGTTCCCGGACACCAAGGAGCGCTTCGAGCGGTACGCCGAGCAGCTCGAGCTGATCACCGGGCTGTGGGCCACGCCGGTGGGGGAGCGCTACACCTTCGCGGGTAGCCAGTACCAGCTCACCGACAGCCCGGCGCTGCCGAAGCCGGTGCAGACGCAGGGCCACCGCGGCGGCGTACCGGTGCTCGTCGGAGGGGTCGGCAAGAAGAAGACGCCGGCGCTGGCGGCGGCGTACGCCGACGAGTTCAACCTGCCCTTCGTCGACGAGGAGACGACGGCCGCCCAGTTCGGCCGGGTGCGGCAGGCCGCGGAGCAGATCGGCCGCGACCCCGACGAGATCACCTGGTCGAACGCGCTGGTGCTGTGCGTGGGCGAGAACGAGGCCGAGATCGCCCGGCGGGCCGCCGCGATCGGGCGTGAGGTGGACGAGCTGCGGGTCAACGGGCTGGCGGGGACGCCCGCGGAGGTGGTCGAGAAGATCCAGCGCTTCGCGGCCCTGGGGACCGAGCGGGTCTACCTCCAGACGCTCGACCTGGGCGACCTCGACCACCTGCGCCTGGTGGCGGCGGAGGTCGTGCCGCACCTGTGACGATAGGCTTGTCGTCATGACTTCTGCACCCTTCGGCACCGTGTTGACCGCGATGGTCACGCCGCTCCACGAGGACGGCACCGTCGACCTGGACGGGGTGCAGAAGGTGGCCAAGCACCTCGTCGACAACGGCCACGACGGCATCGTCGTGTCCGGCACCACCGGTGAGTCCCCGACGACCACCGGCGCCGAGGACGGCGAGACGCTGGCCGCCGTCAAGGACGCGGTCGGCGACCGGGCCACCATCGTCGCGGGCGTCGGCACCAACGACACCCGTCACTCGGTGGAGCTCGCCAAGCAGGCGGAGAAGGTCGGCGTCGACGCGCTGCTGCTCGTGACGCCGTACTACAACAAGCCCAGCCAGCCCGGCGTCCTCAACCACTTCCGCCTGGTCGCCGACGCCACCGCCGTGCCGATCATGGCGTACGACGTCCCGGGGCGCACCGGCACCAAGATCGCCCTGGAGACCTACCGCGAGATGGCGACCTGGGGCAACGTCACCAGCGTCAAGGACGCCACCGGCGACCTGGCCCGCACCGCACAGCTGGTCGACCTCGGGTTCGCCGTCTACTCCGGCGACGACGTGAACACCCTGGGCTACCTCGCCTACGGCGCCGTGGGCGTCGTCTCCGTCGTCGGGCACGTCGCCGGCAACCAGCTCCGCGCGATGGTCGAGGCGTTCCACGCCGGCGACCACGCGGAGGCGGTGCGCATCCACACCTCGCTGGTGCCGGCGTTCGAGGCCGTCATGGGCGTTCCCAACTACGGTGCGACCACCGCCAAGGCCGCCCTCGAGCTGCTCGGCGTGCTCGACAACCGGGTCGTGCGACCGCCGCTGCTGGCGCTCGACGATGCGGAGGTCGCCGACCTCCGGGCCGGTCTGACGGCTGCGGGGCTCCTCTGATGTCGCACCCGCACCCCGAGCTCTCCGCCCCGCCGAAGCTGCCCAAGCGCGGCTTGCGGGTCATCCCGCTGGGCGGCCTCGGCGAGGTCGGCCGCAACATGACCGTCTTCGAGTACGACGGCCGGCTGCTGATCGTCGACTGCGGCGTGCTGTTCCCCGACGACCACCAGCCCGGCGTCGACCTGATCCTGCCGGACTTCGCGGCCATCCGGGACCGGCTCGACAAGGTCGAGGCGCTCGTGCTGACCCACGGGCACGAGGACCACATCGGCGCGACGCCGTACCTCCTGCGGGAGCGGCAGGACATCCCGCTGGTCGGGTCCGAGCTGACGCTGGCCCTGGTCAACTCCAAGCTGCGCGAGCACCGGCTGCGGCAGACGCCGTTCTACACGGTCAAGGAGGGGGACAAGATCTCCTTCGGGCCGTTCGAGCTGGAGTTCGTCGCGGTCAACCACTCCATCCCCGACGCCCTCGCGGTGGCGATCCGCACCGGCGCAGGCCTCGTCCTGCACACCGGGGACTTCAAGATGGACCAGCTGCCGCTGGACGGCCGAATCACCGACCTGCGCGCCTTCGCGCGGCTGGGGGAGGAGGGCGTCGACCTCTTCCTCACCGACTCCACCAACGCCGAGGTGCCCGGCTTCACGACCGCGGAGAAGCGGATCACACCGGTCCTCAACCAGGCGTTCTCCGAGTCCAAGCAGCGGATCATCGTCGCCTGCTTCGCCTCCCACGTGCACCGGGTCCAGCAGGTCCTCGACGCCGCCGTGCTGCACGACCGGAAGGTCGCCTACGTCGGCCGCTCGATGGTCCGCAACATGGCGATCGCCCGCGACCTGGGCTACCTCAAGGTCCCGCCGGGGGTGATGGTCGAGGCCAAGGAGCTCGCCGACCTGCCGCCCGAGCGCCAGGTGCTGATCTCCACCGGCTCGCAGGGCGAGCCGCTGAGCGCGCTTGCCCGGATCGCGCACCGCACCCACAACTTCGTGCACCTGGAGGAGGGCGACACCGTCGTCCTCGCCTCCAGCCTCATCCCGGGCAACGAGAACGCCGTCTACCGCGTGATCAACGGTCTGGCCCGCCTCGGTGCGCGCGTCGTCCACAAGGGCAACGCCCTGGTCCACGTCTCCGGTCACGCCAGCGCCGGCGAGCTCCTCTACTGCTACAACATCGTCAAGCCGCGCAACGTGCTGCCGGTCCACGGCGAGGTCCGCCACATGCTCGCCAACGGCGACCTGGCCCGGCAGACCGGCGTCGAGAACGTCGTGTACGCCGAGGACGGGGTCGTCGTCGACCTGGTCGACGGCGTCGCCGAGGTGGTCGGCAAGGTCGAGTGCGGCTACGTCTTCGTCGACGGCCAGTCCGTCGGCGACGTCACCGAGTCCGAGCTCAAGGACCGCCGCATCCTCGGCGAGGAGGGCTTCGTCTCGGTCATCGTGGTCGTCGACTCCGTCTCCGGCAAGGTCTCCGCCGGCCCCGAGATCCACGCCCGCGGCCATGCCTGGGCGGACTCGGACTTCCACGCGATCAAGCAGCCCATCGTCGACGCGGTCAACCGGGCGCTGAGCGAGGGCAGCACCGACACCTACCAGCTGCAGCAGGTCGTGCGTCGTACGATCGGCCGCTGGGTGAGCAACACCCACAAGCGCCGTCCGATGATCATCCCGGTGGTCGTCGAAGCCTGAGCCGGCGCCGGGGTGGCCCGGCGGGACTGTCGGGACGAGCGTGCTTGTAACTCCGTGTTCGTGCACCGAAACCGGTGTCGCAGCACCCGGGTAGATGCAACAGCGCCCGGATAGATCTCTCCGCGTCGCCGCGGACGACTGCGCGTTGCAGCGCGCGGCAGCGAGAGCCGCCGGGCACCCGCGACAGCCGCCGGGCACCCGCGACAGCCGTAGGGCACCCGCGACAGCCGTAGGGCACCGGTGTGCGCCTCGAGATCGACTACCCGGGCGCTGTTGCATCTACCCGGGCGCTGTGACACACCTTTAGGTGCACGAACACGGAGTTACAAGCGGAACGGCGCCGGTCCCGACGGTACGTCGTCGGGCCGGCGCCGCTCCTTGCGCTGCTCGGTGCTGCCTACTGGCGCCCGGCCAGCTTGACGGTGACCTTCCTGCTGAACGGTGCGACCTTCGCGTCGCCGACGTAGCTCACGCTGGCGACGACCGAGCGCACCCCGCTGCGGTACAGGCGGGACAGCTGCTCCTTGGCCTTGACCGTCAGGATGCCGTTGACCACCTTGCCGGTGTAGGTGCGGTCCTTGACCCGGACGATGACGTACCGGGTCGGGGTGGCGCCGCTCCTGACCTTCACCTTGATCTGGATGATCCCCAGCTTCGCCACGCCCGTGGGCGCGACGACCACCGGGCTCGGGGCCGGCGGGGTGACGGGCTTGACGCAGATGCTCAGCGCGACGTTGTCGATGTACCAGCCGTCGATGCCGTTGCAGCCGTCCATGCCGAAGTCGAAGCGGAACTTCACCTGGTCACCGCGCGCGGCGATGTCGGTGAGGTCGATGACCGAGGAGCCCCAGGCGCCGGTCGGCTCTCCGCCGTCGGTGCCGGTGAAGGCGGCCTCGCCGGCCATCGGGTTGGTGTTGTCCTCCGCAGCCGACTTCAGCTGGCCGCCGGGCCCGTTGTAGAGCCAGGCCGTCTCCGGGACGAGCTGGAAGGCGCCCCCGTTGACGCTGTACTTCACGTTGCCGCCGTCGAAGCCGACCTCGGACGCCACGTAGTGGTCGAACGAGAATCGCGGCAGCGTGCCGGTGGTCGGGACGGTCAGGCTCGGCGTCGTCATGCCGACCCGCGAGGAGTAGTCCTGCGGGCCGCCGTCGCAGACGCCGAAGTTGCCGTCGTCGCCCTTGTCGTTGAAGTAGAGCACCGACGACCCGCCGCTGTGCGCGGTGCCACCGTCGGTGACCTTCGGCAGCGTGGTGGTGACCGTGGGGTCGAAGTGCGCGTTGGCCGCGTCGACGTCCTTGGTCCAGTTGGTCGGCAGGCCCGACTCGAAGCCCTGCGACCACACGCTCTTGGTGACCGTGCCGGTGCCGCAGCTGACGGTGCCCTTCTTGAACATCGGCCGGAAGTTGCACTGGGTCGGCTCGACCCGCAGCTCGGTGGCCGTCGACGCCTTCGCGACGGCGTCGCAGTCGGCCGCCGTGATCGGGTCGAGCGCGCCGGCGTCGGCCGCGCTGCCGCCGGTCGCGCTGGCGCCCACGGTGAGCTTCTTCAGCGTGGTCTTGCCGGTCAGGTCGGCGCACGAGGCGGCGAGACCGTCGGCCAGCTCGGCGAAGCCGGACGTCGAGGTGAGGTACGACGTCTGGGTGTGCCAGAAGATGTTCGCGGCCTTGTCCAGCCCGATGCCCGGGACGGTGACGCCGTTGAAGGTGCCGCCGTCGACGAGCAGCGCGTAGGTGTGGTTGACGACGCCGGAGTTCGTGTGGACGCCGCCGCTGTCGTCGGTGTCGCAGAAGTACTCCTCGTCCGACACCTTGCCCGGGTCGCCGTAGCAGTTCGGGTTCCACATGTCGCGGATGGCACCGCCGAAGGCGCTGTCGTCCTCGCCGGAGAGCCAGCGGTAGCTGGTGTCGCGCGGGTCGGTCGCGGCGTCGTCGAGGGTGATCGTGAGCGGCACCGTGGCCGCCTTGATCTCGGCGCCGTCGGCCTGGCTCACCATCGCCCCGTAGAGGTCGGAGTCACCGGCGACCGAGGAGACGCCGGCCCGGTTGTTGCCGAAGATGATGCCGGTGGCCCCGGCGTCCTCGGCGTGGGCCATCTTCAGCGCGAAGGCGCACAGGCCGCGGTCGACGTAGACGAACTTGCCGGACAGGTCGGCGGCGTTGTCGAAGGGGGAGCAGCCGTCGGTGTCGGTGCCGACGACCTCGCCCTCGTCCTCCTCGACCGCGTCCTTGCCGACGACCAGGTCGCCGGTGACGTGCTCGATGATCGGGCCGAACGCCGCGGGCGCGCCGGTGCAGGTGCCGACTGGGTCGCTCACGACGACGGAGATGTCGCCGCGGGTGCCCTTCGAGCACTGCCCGTCGGTGCGGTGGGTCTCCTCGTCGGGGGTGTTGAAGCGGTCGTTGAGCATGTCGACCGTCTCGCCCCAGATGTCGGAGTACGCCTCGTTCATCGCGCCCGGCTGCCACTGGTAGAGCAGGCCGGAGGTGTACTCGGTGTAGGCGTGGCCCCACTCGTGCGCCACGGTGTCGTCGGAGGAGACGCCGGAGCAGTAGTTGGTGGAGGTGCCGTTCCAGTTGGCGTTCGGGCAGGAGATGGTCGGGTCGTTGTTGACCGTGATCATCTTGGCCCCGGCGCCGTCGTAGGAGTCACGGCCGAAGGAGTTCTTGAAGAACCAGTACGCCTCGCCGGTGCCCTGCACCTCGCTCTTCTGGTCCTCGTCCAGGGTGCCCGGGAAGGCGTCGCCCTCGGACCACACGGGGGTGTCGCCGATGGACTCCTCGTGCAGCTCACGGCTCAGGTCGTGCGCGATCATCGAGTAGCGGTTGACCGGCTTGCCGGTCTGCGCGTCCAGGATGCTGGTCTCACGGGTCTGCTTGCCGTCGGTGACCTCGACGGCCCAGGCCAGCAGGTTGCGGCCCTGCACGCCCTGGATCGCACCCATCCGGTAGACGACCAGCTCGGCCTTGGTGACCGAGAGGCTGCTCGCGGCGGGCTTGTCCGCGGCGTCCTCGCCGGCCCCGGCGGGAGCCTGCGCGGCGAGCTTGACCGCCTTGGCGCTGGCGGCGGCCTTGTCGATGCGCGGGGTCACGCTGAGGTCCAGCTTCGGCGCGACGTACCCCGAGACGGAGGTGAGGTCGCCCTGGGCGTCCACCTGCGCGCGGAGCTTGGAGCCGAAGACCGGCACGCCCCGGTAGGACTGGGTGAAGTCGACGGTGTAGCCGACCGGCGTCTTGGTGACCTTGCCCTTGCCCAGCTGGGCGGCGGTCGTGCCGAACGCGGCGGCGTACTTCTCGACGTAGCCCCCGGCCTTGGCGCCGGCGTCGGGGGCCGACTTGCCGGTGCGCTCGGACGGGAAGAGGTCGTGGGAGGCGCGGATGAAGCTGACCTTGGACGTCGCCGGTGAGGTCGTCACCGAGACGTTGCCGTCAGCCTCGTCGCGCATCTGCTGGATGGCCGAAGGATCCTTCGGCGCCGCGACCACGGGGGCCGTCGGCACCACGGACACTGCTGCGCCCACGAGGGACAGGCCGATGGCCTTCCTCACAAGCCCGGACTTGCTGAGTCTCACGAATGTTCTCCTCGAGATGGAACGTGTCGTCGGTGGGTGCCGATGTCGCCCGCTCCGGACACGTTCTCGGCACACTAGGGCTCACGAATGCGGCTGGTCCAGGGCTTCGCGGGAAGAACTCCGTTACGACGCTGTGTCGCGATGAAGATCTCCGGGTCGCGGGGGCCGGATCGGGCGGCTTGACCGGCGCCGAACCCCACCGCGTGTTGTCCCTGTGACGGATGAGACTTGTGGGTAGGTTGTGAGCATGGCGACCCGTACGTCTTCCCCGGCGGCGTCGCGCAGCAGGACCACCCCTTCCTCGCGCTCCGGCGCGAAGAAGACGACCAGCTCGCGATCCCGTAGTACGACCACCAAGAAGAAGCCACCGGCCAAGAAGTCCAGCACCGCCCGGCGGCCGGCACCGCGTGCCGTCCGCAGCGGTCCCGGACCGGTGCTGCGCGCCTTCACGGCGCTGGGGCGGGGGGTCGCCGCGCTCTGGCTGGCCTTCGCCCACGGCATCGGCGCCGTCACCCGCGGCATCGGCCACGGTGCCCGCGAGATCGAGCCCGAGCAGCGCCGCGACGGCTTCGGCCTGCTCCTGTGCGGGGTCGCGCTCATCATCGCCGCCGCGGTCTGGTTCGAGGTGCCCGGCGGCGTCATGGACTTCGCGCGCGCCGCGGTGTCCGGCACGGTCGGCATCGTCGGCTGGCTGGTGCCGCTGCTCGTCCTGCTGGCGGGCTTCCGCGTCATGCGCGACCCGGTCGGCAACGGTCCGGCGGGACGCCAGGTGATCGGCTGGTCGGCGTTCGCCTTCGGCCTCCTCGGCATCGTGCACATCGCCAACGGCTCCCCGGAGCCGGTCCAGGGTGACACCACCGCCCTGCGCGACGGCGGCGGCGCGGTCGGGTACGTCGTCTCGGCCCTCCTGCTCGACCTGCTCCGCTCCGAGGCGGTCGTGGTCCTGCTGCTCGCGCTGCTGGCGTTCTTCGGCGTCCTGGTGATCACGGCGACGCCGCTGTACCGCGTGCCGGACCGGATGCGCGAGCTGGGAGACCTGCTCCTCGGGCGCCACCCCGCCGAGGACGGCGACGAGACCCAGAGCTACCGCTTCGACGACACCTTCGAGCGGATGGGCGACCCGGCGTACGACAGCCCGGTCCTCGCTGAGCCGAAGAAGAAGCGCCGCAAGAAGGACGAGCCGACCCCGGCGGTCGAGGAGTCGATGGAGCTCCTGGAGCCGATCGACGTACCGCTCGCCGACGAGACGGACGAGCCGATCGACCCCGAGGCGGGCTCGAACGCCCTCATCGGCCGCCGGCTCAAGGCGTCCGCGGCGGCCGCCACCGCCGACGAGACGGGGGAGCTGGAGCCGCCGCCGCACGCGGACCTGCCGCAGCGCGTCGAGCAGCTCGCGCTCTCCGGCGACATCGTCTACACGCTCCCCGACGCCTCCGCGCTCAAGCCGGGCGACCCGCACCGGGCCCGCTCGAAGGCCAGCGACGAGGTCGTCGAGCGGCTCCAGACGGTGCTCGACGAGTTCAACGTCGATGCGCAGGTCACCGGCTACACGCGGGGTCCGACGGTCACCCGCTACGAGATCGAGCTCGGCACGGGCGTGAAGGTCGAGAAGATCCTCGGCGTCCAGCGCAACATCTCCTACGCCGTCGGCTCCGAGGACGTGCGCATCCTCAGCCCGATCCCCGGCAAGTCCGCGGTGGGCGTGGAGATCCCCAACCGCGACAAGGAGATCGTCTCCCTCGGCGACGTGCTCCGCTCCAACGTAGCGCGCAACGACCACCACCCGCTGGTGTCCGGCCTCGGCAAGGACGTCGAGGGCGGCTTCGTGGTCGCGAACCTCGCGAAGATGCCGCACCTGCTGGTCGCGGGCGCCACCGGCTCCGGCAAGTCGAGCTTCATCAACTCGATGATCACCTCGGTGCTCATGCGCTCGACGCCGGACGAGGTGCGGATGATCATGGTCGACCCCAAGCGGGTCGAGCTGAACGCCTACGAGGGTGTGCCGCACCTGATCACGCCGATCATCACCAACCCCAAGAAGGCCGCCGAGGCGCTCGAATGGGTGTGCCGCGAGATGGACATGCGGTACGACGACCTGGCGAACTTCGGCTTCCGTCACATCAACGACTTCAACAAGGCCGTCCGCGAGGGCAAGGTCGAGGTGCCTCCGGGCAGCGAGCGGACCCTGACGCCGTACCCGTACCTGCTGGTGATCGTCGACGAGCTCGCCGACCTGATGATGGTCGCCCCGCGCGACGTCGAGAGCTCGATCGTGCGGATCACCCAGCTCGCCCGGGCCGCCGGCATCCACCTGGTGCTGGCCACCCAGCGTCCCTCCGTCGACGTCGTGACCGGCCTGATCAAGGCCAACGTCCCGTCCCGGCTGGCGTTCGCGACGTCCAGCCTCGCCGACAGCCGGGTCATCCTCGACACCCCGGGCGCGGAGAAGCTCGTCGGCCAGGGTGACGGCCTGTTCCTGCCCATGGGGGCCTCGAAGCCGATACGGGTCCAGGGCTCGTGGGTCACCGAGCAGGAGATCCACCAGGTCGTCAAGCACTGCAAGACGCAGCTGGAGCCGAGCTACCGCGAGGACGTGACCGCCCCGGCGGCCTCCAGCAAGGTGCTCGACGACGACATCGGCGACGACATGGACCTGGTGGTGCAGGCGATCGAGCTGATCGTCTCCACCCAGTTCGGGTCGACCTCGATGCTGCAGCGCAAGCTCCGGGTCGGCTTCGCCAAGGCCGGCCGCCTCATGGACATCCTCGAGAGCCGGGGCGTCGTGGGACCCAGCGAGGGCTCCAAGGCGCGTGACGTCCTGGTCAAGCCCGACGAGCTCGACTCCGTGATCATGACCATCCAGGGGGAGGCGTGAGCCAGATGACCGAGAACCCGACGTACTCCGAGCCCGACGGGCAGCCCGCCGCGACCGGCGCGAAGGTGGAGGTACGACGCCACGTCGCCCTCTCCGCCGGCATCGGTGGCTTCGCCGCACTGCTCACGGCCGCCTTCGCCGCCCGCGCCTTCACCGGTGGCACCGGGCTCGACTGGCTCACCTTCGGCGTCCTGGCCGTGGTGACCGTGGCCCACCTCGCCTCCCTGGTCGACGGCCGTGCCCCGCTGCTCGTCGCCGACGAGCACGGTGTCCGGCTGCGCCAGGGTGCGCAGTGGCGCGGCATCGCGTGGGACGACATCGACTGCCTGGAGCACCTGCCGCGCCGCGGCCTGCTGCGTGACGGCCACCTCCTCGTCGACGGGTACGACGACCAGCAGCTCGTCGTCCCCCTGACCCTCGCCACCCGCCTGGTCGGCGCCTCGCCGGTCTCGCTCAGCGACGTCCTGGCCGACCTCGCGGACGGCCGTGCCGACGTGGTCGAGGTGGTGCCGGGTCTCGACGACGAGCCGGCGACCCGCACCTCCGTGCCGAGCCTGAGCGACCTGTACACCGACGACGAGCCGCCCGCCGCCGGCACCCGGCGCGGCATCGCGGCCCGGGTGGCCGCGGGCCTCACCGGCCGCGACGACGAGACCGAGATCGAGGCGGAGCTCGACGAGGTCGACGAGGCCGACGACACCGACGACGCCGAGGAGCGCTTCGAGGCCGCCCCCGCCGCCGAGGACGTCGACCGCCTGCGCTCGCGCCTGGCCCACATCCGCGAGTCCGCGCACCCCGACGACACCGAGTCGACCGACGAGATCGTGCTCGCCGACCTGGACCGCTTCGAGGAGGCGTCCACGGACGAGATCGCGGCCGTCACCGACGAGGAGCCGCCCGCGCCGGGCCGCGCCACCGTGCTGTCCGCCCGCGTGGAGGTCCCGGCGAGCGTGCGTCCCGCCGTCAGCCTTCCGGTCGAGCCCCCGGTCCCGGCCGAGGAGTCGGTCACGGTCGTCCTCGACGACCTCGCCGTGCGGCCCGCCGTCGAGCCGGTCATCGGCCCGGAGGTCCAGGCCGCGCGCGACCGGCTGCGCCTGACCATCGACCAGGTCTCGGACCGGACCCGGATCCGCCCGCACGTCATCGAGGCGATCGAGGTCGACGACTTCAGCCCCTGCGGCGGCGACTTCTACGCCCGCGGTCACCTGCGGACCATCGCGCGGGTGCTGGGCATCGACGCGGGGCCGCTCGTCGCGTCGTACGACGAGCGCTACGCCCACGAGCCGGTCGACCCGCGCCGGGTCTTCCAGTCCGAGCTCGCGACCGGCACCGGGGGTGCGATCCGCAGCACCCGTGGCGGGCGCAACTGGTCGGTCATGATCGCCGCCGTGATGGGCGCGGTCCTGATCTGGTCGGTGGCCCGGCTGGTCATGGGCGGGGGCGCGCCGGTCGAGGACGAGCCGCTGAACCTGAGCGGCGGGGTGTCGGACACCGCGCCGACCCAGGGCGACCCGCTCAAGCTCACCCTGACCGCGGCGGGCGGGGGAGCGACCCTCAACATTCGCGACGGCGCCGGCAAGATCGTCTTCGACGGCAACCTGGCCTTCGGCCAGACCTCCGTGCTCAAGGTGGTGCCGCCGATCCGGATCTACAGCACCGACGGCTCGGTGCTCTACGCCGTCGGCGGGGCCAGGCCGCAAGCCCTCGGTGACACCGGTGCGGAGGCCAACAAGACCGTCGTGGCGCCCCGGGCGGGCTCCTGAGGAATCCCGGCCGGGCCTGCCCGAACGGTAGGCTCGACCGGTCATGACCAGCACTCCCACGCCCGTCTCGGTTGCCCTGCTCACCCTCGGGTGCGCCCGCAACGACGTCGACTCCGAGGAGCTCGCCGGCCGCCTCGCCGCCGACGGCTTCCACCTCGTCGAGGACCCGGAGGACGCCGACACCGTGGTGGTCAACACCTGCGGCTTCGTCGACGCGGCCAAGAAGGACTCGATCGACACGCTGCTGGCGGCCGCGGACCTCAAGGAGTCGGGGCGCCCGCAGGCCGTGGTGGCGGTGGGCTGCCTGGCCGAGCGGTACGGCGAGGAGCTCGCCTCCTCGCTGCCCGAGGCCGACGCCGTGCTGGGCTTCGACGACTACCAGGACATCTCCGGGCGGCTGCGCTCGATCCTCGCGGGTGAGAAGCCGCACCCGCACACGCCACGCGACCGGCGCCTGCTGCTGCCGATCAGCCCCGCGGAGCGCCAGGCGGCCGTCGAGGCCCCCGGGTTCACCGGCGACGACGTCGACGTCGCCATCCCCGGCCGCTCCGCCATCCGGCGCCGGCTCGACGGCGGCCCGATGGCGCCGCTGAAGCTGGCCAGCGGCTGCGACCGGCGCTGCACGTTCTGCGCGATCCCGATGTTCCGCGGCTCCTTCGTCAGCCGCCGTCCCTCCGACGTGCTGCAGGAGGCGCACTGGCTGGCCGAGCAGGGCGTCAAGGAGCTCTTCCTCGTCTCGGAGAACTCCACGTCCTACGGCAAGGACCTCGGCGACCTCGGTCTGCTGGAGACCCTGCTGCCCGAGCTCGCGGCCGTCGAGGGTGTCGAGCGGGTGCGGGTCTCCTACCTGCAGCCCGCGGAGACCCGGCCGGGCCTGGTGCGCGCGATCGCGAGCACGCCCGGCGTCGCGCCGTACTTCGACCTGTCCTTCCAGCACGCCTCGGCCACCGTGCTCCGGCGGATGCGCCGCTTCGGCGACCCCGAGAGCTTCCTGGGCCTGCTCGACCAGGTCCGGTCGCTCGCCCCGGAGGCGGGCGTGCGCTCCAACGTCATCGTCGGCTTTCCCGGGGAGACCGAGGAGGAGTTCCAGACGCTGTGCGACTTCCTCGTCGCCGCGCGGATGGACGTCACCGGCGTGTTCGGCTACTCCGACGAGGACGGCACCGAGGCCGAGTCCTTCGACGGCAAGCTCGACGAGGACGAGATCCACGCCCGCGTCCAGCACCTCAACGACCTGGTCTCCGAGCTGACCGCCGAGCGGGCCGAGGAGCGGATCGGCAGCACGGTCGAGGTGCTCGTCGAGGAGGTCGACCCCGACGGCACCGGTGACGGGACCGTCGAGGGACGCGCCGCCCAGCAGGGGCCCGAGGTCGACGGCACCACCCGGGTGCTCGGTGTCCCGCACGCCCGTGTCGGCGACCTCGTCGCCGCCGTCGTCGTCGCCTCGGACGGCGTCGACCTGATCGCCGAGCCCGCAGGAGGAGCCTCATGAGCGAGACCAGCACCGCCCCGGCCAAGCCGAGCAACTGGAACCTCCCCAACGCGCTCACCACGCTGCGCATCGTCCTGGTGCCGTTCTACGGCTGGGCGCTGCTGTACGACGGCGGCGACTCGATCACCTGGCGCACCGTGGCCTGGGGCATCTTCTTCGTCGCCATGGTCACCGACAAGGTCGACGGCGACATCGCGCGGGCGCGCAACCTGGTCACCGACTTCGGCAAGATCGCCGACCCGATCGCCGACAAGGCGATCACCGGGATGGCGTTCATCGGCCTGTCGATCATCATGGACACCTGGTGGATGTGGACGATCACCATCGTGGTGCTGGTCCGCGAGTGGGCGGTGACGCTGCTGCGCCTGTCGGTGCTGAAGTCCGTGGTGATCGCCGCCGCGCAGAGCGGCAAGTGGAAGACCGCGGCCCAAGGGCTGGCGCTCGGCTTCCTCACCCTGCCCCTGCTCGAGGTCGACGGCTGGCTCGACGTCCCGGGCGAGGTGACCTACGCCTTCGCGATCGTGCTGCTCCTGGTCGCCTTCGTGCTGACGATCTGGTCGGGCTACGAGTTCTTCCGCGACGTGTGGAAGCAGCGGCACAGCATCCGCAAGTCGTCCGCGGCCTGAGGGGACCGACCGCCTGGCTTTCGGCCAGATCTGACAACGGGCACCGTTTCTTCATCAAAACGTTGCACCGGTTTTTCCGAAGGTCTTGCCACGGGCCGGGTGATCCGAACTAGGGTCGGGTCTCTTCCCCGCCGTTCCCCCGACGCAGCGCTCGACTCGGGCCCGTGTGCTGCTGCACGCCGCTTTGACGACCCCGGAAGAAGTCCATGCGCTCTGCGAAGCAGTTCCTGTTCGGTTCCCTCGGTGCAGCTCTCGCCCTCTCGGGCCTGACCGCGCTGACCGCCACCCCGGCCCAGGCGGCCAGCTCCGGGATCATCATCAACGAGGTCTACGGGGGCGGCGGGTCGACCTCCGCCTCGGCCGCCTACAAGGCCGACTTCGTCGAGCTGCTCAACCCGACGGCGGTGCCCCAGTCCCTCAACGGCCTCTCGCTCCAGTACCGCAGCGGCACGTACGCCACCGGCACCCCCGCCGTGCTGGCCCTGCCGAACGTGAGCGTGCCGGCCGGCAGCAAGTACCTCGTCCAGGTCAGCTCCAACCTGTGCAGCGGCAACCCCTGCGGCGGTGCCGACGTCCCCTCCCCGGACTTCTCGGGCACCACGCTCAACATGGCGGCGGGCAGCGGCCAGGTGACCCTCGCGCAGGGGACGGCCGGGATCACGCTGACCGGCACCTCCATGCACACCGTCGCCAACGTCATCGACTTCGTCGGCTACGGCACCGCGACCTCCTCGGAGACCGCGCCGACCGGCACGGCGGCCACCAACGCCACCTCGGTGCAGCGCAAGAACACCACCGACGCCGACAACAACCAGACCGACTTCAACGCTCCCGCCACCCCCAGCCCGCAGGGCATGGGCGCAGTCGTCCAGCCGCTCAACGCCACGGACCCCGGTGACAAGACGTTCATCAAGGACCAGGCGATCGCCCCGATCACCCTGCAGGCGAGCGGCGGCGTCTCGCCGTACACCTGGGCGGTGACGGGCGGCACGCTGCCCGCCGGGCTGAGCCTGGCCGACGGCAAGATCACCGGCACGCCGACCGCGCTCACCGCCTCGCCGGTCGAGATCACGGTGACCGCCACGGACTCCGCCACGCCGACCGCGGCGACCGCCGCGGCGACGTTCACCATCAGCGTCGAGGACGCACCGACCATCACCCCGATCGCGACGCTGCAGGGCACCGGCGCGCGCTCGCCCTTCGCTCCCGAGACCGGCAACGCCAACGGCACCGACACCAAGACGACCGAGGGCGTCGTGACCGCGGCCTACCCGGTGGGCGGCTTCAACGGCCTCTACATCCAGACCCCCGGCGCGGACACCCCGGACGCCTCCGACGGCATCTTCGTCTACGGCGGGTCGACCAACGCCAACATCCCGGCCGGCATCCAGGTCGGCGACTCGGTGCGCGTCACCGGCAAGATCGCGGAGTTCTTCAACCTCACCCAGATCGTGCCCGGTGCCGGTGGCGTGGTGAAGCTCGGCTCCTCGCTCGGCACCATCACGCCGCGCGCGGTCGCCTTCCCGACGACCGACGCGCAGCGCGAGCTGCTCGAGGGCGAGCTGATCGCGCCCGCCGGTTCCTACACGATCAGCAACGTCTACCAGACCAACCAGTACGGCGAGATCGGTCTCGCCGCCGGCGACGGCCCGCTCAAGCAGCCCACGGAGTTCGCCTCGGACGACGACGCTGCCGCCCTGGCCGCCATCAAGGCGGAGAACGCCCAGCGCGCGGTGGTCCTGGACGACGGCTCCACCACGAACTACCTGCAGAACCAGACCACCAAGGCGCAGCCGGTGCCGTGGCTGACCGCGGCCAACGGCAACGCGGTCGCCTCGCCGCCGCGCGTCAACGCGAAGGTGACCTTCAACGCCCCCGTGGTGCTCGACTGGCGCAACGACGCCTGGAAGCTGCAGCCGCAGGGCCAGGTGACCACCAACGGCGCCAGCGTCGCGTCCTTCGAGGACACCCGCGCCCAGAACCTGCAGCCCCGTCCGGTAGGCGGCGACGTCAAGATCGCCACCTTCAACGTCCTCAACTACTTCAACACCACCGGTGAGGCGTACGCCGCCGCCGGTCCGCTGCAGGACCCGCCGGTCGACACGCACTGCACCTACTACACCGACCGCCAGGGCAACCGGATCAGCAACAACTCCTGTGGCACACGCGGCCCCGGCATCGCCTCGCCGAACGACGGTCGCGGCCCGCGCGGCGCGGCGACGGCCGCCAGCCTCGCCCGTCAGGAGACGAAGCTGGCCCGCACGATCGTCAACATGGGCGCCGACGTGATCGGCCTGGAGGAGGTCGAGAACTCGATCAAGCTCCCGGGCGAGACGAACCGCGACGACGCGCTGGCGCGCATCGTCGAGCTGCTCAACGACCTCGAGGGTCCCGGCACCTGGAAGTACGTCCGCAGCCCCGGCGAGGCCACCACGGCCGCCGCGATCGCCGAGCAGGACACCATCCGGCCGGCCTTCATCTACAAGCCCGCCGCGGTCACCCCGGTCGGCCAGTCCGACATCCTCTTCGGCACCGACCAGTTCGCCAACGCCCGCGAGCCGCTCGCCCAGGCGTTCAAGAAGGCCGGTGCGCCCGACAGCGACGCGTTCGCGGTCATCGTCAACCACTTCAAGTCCAAGGGCGACAACAGCTCGCCGAACCCGCCCGCGACCGGTGACAACGCCAACAGCGACGACACGGGCGCGTTCAACGGCGACCGCACGCGCCAGGCCAACCGCCTCGTGGAGTTCGCCGACGACTTCGCCGCCGAGCGGGGCATCTCCGCCGTCTTCCTGGCCGGCGACTTCAACGCCTACTCGGAGGAGGACCCGGTCCACGCGCTCGAGGCCGGTGGCTTCGAGCTGATCGAGTCCGACACCCCGGGCGACTACAGCTACTCCCACTCCGGGCTGTCCGGCTCCCTGGACCACGTGTTCGGCAACGCCGCGGCGGTGGCCCTGGTGACCGGCGCCGACGTGTGGGAGATCAACGCCAACGAGCCGATCTCCTACGAGTACAGCCGCTACAACTACAACATCACCGACCTGTGGGAGCCGACCAAGCCGTTCGCGACCTCCGACCACAACCCGGAGATCGTCGGTCTGGACCTGCCGGACAACACCGCGCCGGCCTACGACGAGGTCCAGGTGCTCGGCACCAACGACTTCCACGGCCGCCTTCTGCCCGACGGCGGCAACGCCGCGGGCGCCGGTCCGTTCGCCACCGCGGTCGACGAGCTGCGCCAGGAGAACCCCAACACGGTCTTCGTCGCGGCCGGCGACCTCGTCGGTGCCTCGACGTTCGAGTCCTTCATCCAGAACGACAACCCGACCATCGACGCCCTCAACGCCATGCACCTGGAGGTGTCGGCCGCGGGCAACCACGAGTTCGACAAGGGCTACGAGGACTTCGTCGGCCGGATCCAGGACCGTGCCGACTGGGAGTACATCGCCGCCAACGTCGAGGAGCCCGCGGGGCGCGACGACCTCGCCGAGACCTGGACCAAGGTCATCGACGGCAAGAAGATCGGCTTCGTGGGTGCCGTCACCGAGGACCTTCCCAACCTGGTCAACCCGGCCGGCATCGAGGGCGTGAGCGTCACCGACGTGGTCGACGCGACCAACGCCGCCGCGGCCGCGCTCAAGGCGGACGGCGCGGACCTGGTGATCCTGCTCGTGCACGAGGGCTCGCCGACGACGAGCTGTGCCTCGCCGCAGTTCACCGACGAGGCGACCACCTGGGGCAACATCGTCCAGAACACCTCCGCCGACGTGGACGCGATCATCTCCGGCCACACCCACCTGGCCTACAACTGCAAGTACACCGTGGACGCGTGGGCCAGCCAGGACCGTGCGGTCACCCAGCGCCCCGTCGTCTCCGCGGGCCAGTACGGCACCAACCTCAACAAGCTGGTCTTCAAGTTCGACCAGACCACCGGTGACCTCGCCGTCGTCACCCAGGACGTCATCGGCGTCGCGGGCGTCGGCTACTCCTCCGACCCGACCGTGCAGGGCATCGTGGACGACGCCGTCGCCTACGCCAACACGGCCGGCGCCGAGGTGCTCGGCAAGATGACCGGCCCGTTCCAGCGGGCGTCGTACAACCCGAGCGGCAACGCCACCGAGAACCGGGGCGGCGAGTCGACCCTCGGCAACGAGGTCGCGGAGGTCCAGCGCTGGGCCACCGACCGCGCGGGCGTCGACACCGACATCGCGTTCATGAACCCCGGCGGCCTGCGCGCCGACATGCCGGGCACCGCCAACGGCAGCCTGCGCGACCTGACCTACCGGCAGGCCGCGAACGTGCAGCCGTTCGCCAACACGCTGGTCAACATGAAGCTGACCGGTGCGCAGATCGAGACCGTGCTCGAGCAGCAGTGGCAGCGCAACGCCCAGGGCGGCGTGCCGTCGCGGCCGTTCCTGCGGCTCGGCGTGTCGAAGGGCTTCACCTACACCTACGTCGAGGAGCCGGAGACCGTCTCGGCCCCGAACTCCGCGCCGGTGCAGACCTTCCGCGGCGAGGTCACCGGGATGTGGCTCGACGGCGTCCCGATCGACGCCGCCCAGACCTACTCGGTCACCGTGAACTCCTTCCTCGGGGGCGGGGGCGACAACTTCTGGGAGCTCGCCCACGGCACGGACAAGGTCGACACCGGCCAGATCGACCTGCAGGCGATGGTCGACTACATGGCGCAGTACGACGCCGACAACCCGCTCGCGGTCGACTACAGCCAGCGCGGTGTGGAGCTCACCCTCCCCGCCGACGCCCCGGCGTCGTACCAGGCGGGGGACACGGTGAAGTTCGACATCGCCTCCTGGGCCATGTCGGGCGCCGGTGACACCAAGGACACCGAGCTGCAGGTCAAGCTCGGCGACCAGGTGCTCGGGTCCTTCCCGGTCGACAACACCGTCGGCGACCAGCCCTACGACAACTACGGCACGGCCGCGGTGTCGGTCACGCTGCCGGACGGTCTCTCCGACGGCACCACCGAGCTCACCGTCTACGGCCCGTCCACCAAGACGTCCGTCCCGCTCGTCATCGCCACCCAGGACGGGCTCAAGGACATCCAGATCCTCGGCACCAACGACTTCCACGGTCGTCTGCTGGTGGACGGGGCGACCTCGACGCAGGACTGCGACGACGTGCTCTGCCCGGCGGCGGTGCTGTCCGGGACGGTCAAGCAGATGCGCCAGCAGAACCCGAACACCGTCTTCGTCGCGGCGGGTGACCTGATCGGCGCCTCGACCTTCGAGTCCTTCATCCAGAAGGACGAGCCGACGATCGATGCGCTCAACGAGGCGGGCCTGGAGGTGTCGGCCGCGGGCAACCACGAGTTCGACCAGGGCTACGAGGACCTCGTTGGCCGGGTCCAGGACCGGGCCGACTGGGAGTACATCGCCGCCAACGTCGAGGAGCCGGCCGGTCGTGACGACCTCGCCGAGACCTGGACGAAGGACTTCGACGGAGTCACGGTCGGCTTCGTCGGTGCCGTGACCGAGGAGCTGCCGTCGCTGGTCAGCCCCGGGGGCATCCAGGGCATCACCGTCACCGACATCGTGGACGCGACCAACGCGGCCGCAGCGCAGCTGAAGGCGGGCGGTGCGGACCTGGTGATCCTGCTGGTGCACGAGGGCTCGGCCTCGACCAGCTGCACCTCGCCGCAGTTCACCGACGCCTCGACGACCTGGGGCAACATCACCCAGAACGTCTCGGCCGACGTGGACGCGATCGTGTCCGGTCACACGCACCTGGCCTACGACTGCTCGTTCCCGGTCGCCCAGTGGGCCTCCGAGGGCCGCGCGGTCACCGAGCGCCCCGTCGTCTCGGCCGGTCAGTACGGCACCAACCTCAACAAGCTGGTGTTCACTGTGGACGAGGCGACCGGCGACGTCGTCGCCAAGAGCCAGTCGATCGTCCCGCTCAACGCCAGCTCGCCGAGCGACCCGGTCGTGGCGAACATCGTCAACCAGGCCAAGGCGCAGGCCGAGACCCTCGGGGCGGTCAAGATCGGCGAGCTCGCGGCGCCGTTCAACCGGGCCAAGCTCTCGAACGGCACGACCGAGAACCGCGGTGGCGAGTCGACGCTCGGCAACCAGGTGGCCGAGGTCCAGCGCTGGGCCACGGAGAAGCCGGAGTCGGGAAGCGCGCAGATCGCGTTCATGAACCCCGGCGGCCTGCGTGCCGACATGGTCGGCACGCTCAACGGCTCGGTCCGCGACCTGACCTACAAGCAGGCCGCGGTGGTCCAGCCCTTCGCGAACACGCTGAAGAACATGGACCTCACCGGTGCCCAGATCGAGACCGTGCTCGAGCAGCAGTGGCAGCGCGACGCCTCCGGCTCCGTGCCGACCCGCCCGTTCCTGCGGCTCGGCGTGTCCGAGGGCTTCACCTACACCTACGTCGAGAAGCCGGTGACCGTGAAGGGCGCCGCCACCTTCGAGGGCGAGGTGACCGGGATGTGGCTCGACGGCGAGCCGATCGACCCGGCACAGACCTACTCGGTGACGGTGAACTCGTTCCTGGCCACCGGCGGGGACAACTTCCGGGAGTTCGCCAACGGGGCCGGCATCGCCGACACCGGCAAGGTGGACCTGCAGGCGATGGTCGACTACCTCGACGCCTTCGCCTCGAGCGAGCCGCTGGCCGTCGACTACGGCCAGCGCGCGGTCGAGGTGGAGTTCCCGGCCGACGCGCCCGCGACCTACTCCGCGGGTGACCACGTCACCTTCGCCGTCGGCTCGTGGGCGATGACCGGGACCGACGCGAAGGACGCCTCGCTGCAGGTCAAGCTCGGTGACGACGTGCTCGGGACCTTCCCGGTCGACAACACGATCGGCACGGCCGTCTACGACCAGAACGGCACCGCCTCGGTCGACGTGACCCTGCCGGCCGGCCTCCCCACGGGGGACATCGAGCTGACCCTCGTCGGTCCCACCACGGGCACCCGGGTCGTCGTCCCGCTGACGGTCAAGGGCACGGTCGCCAACACCGCCCTGCCGACCATCACGGGCACGGCCAAGGTGGGCGAGCTGCTCACCGGCACGGCCGGGACCTGGAGCCCGACGCCGACCTCGGTGACCTACCAGTGGCTGGCCGACGGCGCGGAGATCGCGGGGGCGACGTCCTCGACGTTCACCCCGGGCGCGGCGCAGCTCGGCGCGGTGATCACCCTGCGGGTGACCGCCACCGCCTCCGGCTGGAACGACGGCACGGCCACCTCGGCCGCGACCGCCCCGGTCGTCAAGGGCAGCTTCACCAACACCGCGCTGCCGACCATCGGCGGCACGCCCGAGGTGGGCCAGGAGCTGACGGCGACGTCCGGCACCTGGGACCCGGCGCCCTCGTCGGTGACCTACCAGTGGCGGGCCGACGGCACCGCGATCAGCGGCGCCACCGGTGAGCGGTACACGCTGACGACGGCGGAGGTCGGCAAGGCCATCACTGTCACGGTGACCGCCCACGCGGCCGGGTTCGACGACCTCGACGCGACCTCCGCGGCCACGGCGGCGGTGGCCAAGGGCACCTTCGCCTCCGTGGCGGCGCCCGTGATCAGCGGCACCCCGACGGTCGGCCGGCAGCTGTCGTCGACCACCGGCACCTGGGACCCGACGCCGACGTCGGTGACCTACCAGTGGCTGGCCGACGGCACCGCGATCAGCGGGGCCACCGGGGCGACGTACACGCTGACGGCGGCCGAGGCCGGCAAGGCGATCACCGTCACGGCGACGGCCCACGCGGCCGGGTTCGACGACAAGGACGCGACCTCCGCGGCCACGGCGGCGGTGGCCAAGGCGACCCCGGTGGTCACGGTGGGCAACCTGACCTCGACGTACGGCAAGCCGCTCAACGTGCCGGTCACGGTCTCCGCGGGCGGGGTCTCGACGGCGGGCGGCACGGTCACCCTGACCGCCGGCAGCACGGTGCTCGGCACGGCCACCGTCGGCTCGACCGGCAAGGCCACGGTCGTGGTGGCGGCCCGGGTCCTGAAGCCGGCCGACTCGCCGATCACGGTCAAGGCGACCTACAGCGGCAACGCGGGCGTGCTCACGGGCTCCGACACGGCGACGGTGACGGTCAAGAAGGGCGCGGTCACCATCACCAAGGCGGTCACCTCGCCGATCAAGGTGAAGGTCACCCGCACCGCGGTCACCGTCAAGGTCACCAACGCCGACGGCGTCACCGTCACCGGCACGGTGACGGTGGCGGCCACCGGGGTCGGCTCGGTCAAGGGCACGCTGGTCGACGGCAAGGTCACCGTCCGGCTCCCCGTCTTCTCGACGGTGGGGACCAAGGACCTGTCGATCGTCTACAACGGAAGCAGCGCCCTGGCGGCGACGAAGCTCGCCTCGACACTGACCGTGGTGCGCTGACCCGCCCCACCTGAGGTACGCCGGCCGGCGGTCCCGTGGCACGATCGGTGCATGGGATCGCCGGCCGACCTCGTCGAGCAGCTCCGTGAGCTGGAGAGCACCGTCGCCACCGCGGAGTCACTGACCGGCGGCAAGCTGGCGGCCCGCCTGACGGGTGTGCCCGGCTCCTCGGCGGTCTTCGCCGGCGGCGTGGTCAGCTACCACACCCGGGTGAAGGTCGACGTCCTCGGCGTCTCCCAGGAGACCGTCGACGAGCACGGCGTCGTCTCCGCCGCCTGCGCCCGTGAGATGGCCGCCGGGGCGCGGCGGCTGCTCGGCACGACGTACGGCGTGAGCACCACCGGCGTCGCCGGGCCGCAGCGCCAGGAGGACAAGCCGGTCGGCACCGTCTTCGTCGGCGTGGCCGGCCCGCACGGCGTCCACGCGGTCGAGCTGGCCCTCGACGGGGACCGCCCGACCGTCCAGGAAGCGAGCGTCGACGAGGCACTGTCGGCGCTGGCTGACATGATCGGCTCGGACAGTCAGCCCCCGGAAGATTCCACCCTCCGGTAGCGTTGGGCACAAGACCCGGTCATCCGGGGCTCGGGACGTCCAGGGAGAGGAGATCGAGATGGTGCTGTTCCGCCGTTCACTCGGTGACATCCTGCGCAACCGTCGTGCCGAGCTCGGTCTGACCCTGCGCGAGGTCTCCGGCGCCGCCCGCGTCAGCCTCGGGTACATCTCCGAGATCGAGCGCGGCCAGAAGGAAGCCTCCTCCGAGCTGCTGTCCTCGCTGTGCGACGCCCTCGAGATGCCGCTCTCCGACGTCCTGCGCGAGGTCGCCGACGCGGTCGCCCTCGAGGAGGCCGCCCTGGTCGGCGCCACGCCGATCACGACCCGCCGCAGCGGCGAGGTCGTCGCCTCCGCGGCCTGACCGCCCGCGCGGGACCCCTCGGCTCCGGTACGAGGAGCCAGCAGGATCAGCGGCGCCCGGCCATCGCCTCCAGGCGGGCGATCCGGTCGGCCATCGGCGGGTGGGTGGAGAACATCCGCTGCACGTCGGCGGCCCGGAACGGGTTCGCGATCATCATGTGGCTGGCGTTCTGCAGCTGCGGGGTCGGGGCCAGCGGCGCCCGGGCGGTGCCGTGCTCCAGCTTGCGCAGCGCCGAGGCGAGTGCCAGCGGGTCGTTGGTGAGGCGGGCGCCGTCCTCGTCGGCGTCGTACTCCCGGGTGCGGCTGATGGCCATCTGGATCACCGCCGCCGCGAAGGGCGCGAGGAGCGCCGTCGCGATCATCGCCAGCGGGTTGGGCCGGTTCTCGTCGTTGCCGCCGAAGATCGAGGTGAACGCGAGGAACTGCGCCACCGAGCTGATCACGCCGGCGACCGCCGCGGCGATCGAGCCGGTGAGGATGTCGCGGTTGTAGACGTGCATGAGCTCGTGGCCGAGCACGCCGCGCAGCTCGCGCTCGTCGAGCAGGCCGAGGATGCCCTCGGTGCAGCACACGGCGGCGTTCTGCGGGTTGCGGCCGGTGGCGAAGGCGTTCGGCGCCTGGGTGGGGGAGACGTACAGCGCCGGCATCGGCTGGCCGGCGGCGGTGGAGAGCTCGCGCACGATCCGGTACATCGCGGGCTGCTGGGCCTCGCTCACCGGGTAGGCGTGCATCGCCTTGATGGCGAGCTTGTCGGAGTTCCAGTAGCCGTACGCCGTCGTCCCGAGGCCGATCAGCGCGAAGATCCAGATGAAGGCGGAGCTGCCGGTCGAGGCCGCGATCAGCCCGCCGACGGCGAGCAGCAGGGCGAAGATGGCCCCGAAGAGGCCGGCGGTCTTGAGGCCGTTGTGATGGCGGTGCATACCGCGTCAACGAACGGGACGGCCCGCCGCGTTCCGGGCGCGCGAAGAGACCCGGATCACGGTCCGGGCGGTGCCGCCGCGGGAAAATCGGGTGCACGGCCGAGCCGCGACGGCCTACCGTTGCGGGCGAGGTCAGCGGCCACCCCGGTGTACCGGCGGCGGTCCCGCGCGTTGTCCCGCCCGTCTGGCACGTGCGCGAGCACTCGGGTTCGACTCCCGTCCTCCTGACGGCGGGCCACGGCCCACCACCCGCCCCGCACCCTGCGGTGGTCCCGGTCAGCACGACGGAGCCGACCCCGTGCGGAGCGGAGGGTCGTGGCCCGTCGTCACCCCCCGTCCCACCCACCCCGCACCACCCACCGCCCATCGGCACCACGAGCGAGAGGAGGCCGCCGATGTCCCTGTTCCGCACCACCCTGACCGTCCAGCCCTGGACCGTCCTGCTCCAGCGCCTCGACGGCCGTCCCACCGAGGTGCTGGCCGCGGGCCGGCACGTGCAGCGGCGCCGGGCGACGTACGACGTCGTCGACCTGCGCGAGCGGCTCACCGCGCTCGCTCCGCAGGAGGTCCCCACGGCCGACGGCCTCACCGTGAAGGTCTCCGCCTCCGTGGGTTGGCGGGTGGCGGACCCGGTGGCGTACGCCGAGGTGACGGTGGACGCCTTCGCCGTGGTGTACCTCGCTGTCCAGGTCGGCCTGCGCGAGCTCGTCGCCGTGCTCGACGCCGAGGACGTGCCGGCAGCCGTGCGGACTGAGGGCACCGACCGGCTGGTGGCCGCGGCCCGTGCCGCCGCGGCCCGGGTCGGCATCGAGGTGCTCGGCGTCGACGTCAAGGACGTGCTGCTGCCCTTCGAGCTGCGCCAGGCGCGAGCCGAGCTCGTCGTCGGCCGGCACCGTGCGCAGGTCAAGCTGGAGGAGGCGCGCGCCGAGACGGCCGCCCTGCGCTCCCTGGCCAACGGCGCGAAGCTCCTGGCGGACAACCCGGCGCTGGCGCGGCTGCGCCTGGTGCAGGCGCTGCCGCACGGCACCACGGTCGAGCTGCGCACCGACGGCTGAACACCGGCCGGCGTCCTCGAGGGGCGCCGGCCGGTGGTGCGTCAGCGGTCGGCGGGCCCGGGCTGGCAGCGGGGGCACCAGTAGGTCGTCCGCTGCCGGGGCGGCTCGCCGACCTCGCCGGCGAGGATGGTCGTGCCGCAGCGTAGGCAGGGCCGGCGGTGCCGGCGGTAGACCCACACCGGGTTGCGCCGGTCGCCCGTCGTGAGCGGTCTCCCGGTCCGCATGGCCGCCTGCAGCATCTGCCGGGCACGGGCGAGGAAGCGCTCCGGGTCGCGGACCGCGGAGACCGGCCCGACCGGGCACACGCCGTGGACGAAGCAGCTCTCCGCGAGCCAGATCGTCCCGATGCCGGCCACGACGGTCTGGTCGAGGAGGGCCTCGCCGAGCACGCGGTCGGGCGCGGCGGTGAGCCGGGCGACGGCTTCGTCGCGGTCCTCGGGTGTCCACGGGCCGAGCAGGTCGGGCCCGAGGTGACCGATCACCGACGACTCCTCCGCGGTGGGGAACAGCTCGACCAGGCCCAGGCGCAGCCCGACCGCGACGACCCGGTCGGTGGTGAGGACGACCCGGGCGTCGGCGGCCGGTCCGGGCCACCGCTCACCGGCCGCGACGACCCGCCAGCTGCCCTCCATCTTCAGGTGGGTGTGCAGGGTCACGGGAGTGCCGTCGGCGGCCACCATCCGGGTGAGCAGGTGCTTGCCGTGCGTGGCGGTGTGCTCGACGCGCGCCCCGGTGAGGTCGGTGGTCGCGAGCTGCGGCACCCGGAAGTCGGAGCCGGTCAGGACGTGGCCCGCGAGAGCGCGGTCCAGCCGGTCGCCGGTACGACGGACGGCGTCTCCCTCAGGCACGGATCCGCAGCCCCCGCGGTGTCGCGACGAAGCCGGCGGCGGCGAGCGCCTCGCGCAGCGGGCTGCCGCTGCCGAGCAGGGCGGCGCCGTCGGCCTTCTCGACGGTGAGCTGGCCGAGGGTGCCGCGGCGCACGGCGGCGGAGAGCGCCTCGGCGGCCGGCTCGAGGAGGCCGGGCTCGTCGGACCAGGTGAGCAGGGTGCGGCCGCCGCGCTCGACGTACAGGACGAGGGCGCCGTCGACGAGGACGACCAGGGCGCCGGCCTTGCGGCCCGGCCGGTGACCGGCGCTCTCGTCCTCGCCCCGCGCGGCCTGGGGCCAGGGGAGGGCGGCGCCGTAGGGGTTGGCCGGGTCGGTGGCGGCGAGTGCGACCGCGACGGGCTTGTCGTCGGTGCCGGTGGGGACGAAGGTGCGCAGGCGGTCGACGGCGCCGGCGGTGCCGAACTGGGCGGCGCCGAGACCCTCGACGAAGTACCCGCGGCGGCACCGGCCGGACTCCTCGAAGGCGCTGAGCACCTTGTAGACGGCTGCGAACCCGCCGGGGACGCGCTCGTTGACGACCGCACCACGCGTCACGACCCCGTGCCGCTCGAGCAGCTGCTCGGCGAAGGCGTGGGCGCGGCGGGTGGGGTCGCGGTCGACGGCCGGCAGCAGCGCCCAGCGGCCGGCGGTCTCGGGGGGACCGGTGCGCGCCACCCGTCCGGGTCGTGCGGGCGCGCGACGGGTGCGGTGGGCCCCGCGGCTCCCGCGGGTCAGTGCCCGGACCGGGACCAGGGTGTCGTTGGTGAGGTGGCCGCTCCAGACCAACCCCCACAGCGCCGCGCTCACGGCGTCGTCGAGCGGGGCCGGGTCGCCGGCGTCGCGACAGGCGCGCGCGACCTGGTCGGCGACCTGGCGGAAGAACCAGGCGCCACCGGGAGCCAGGACGTCGAGCACCCGCTGCTGGAGCGGGTCCTCGACCGGGCCGGGCTCGGGCAGGGTCAGGTGGGCCTGGTCGGCGAGGTGCAGGGAGATCCAGCCGTCGCTCCCGGGCAGCGCACCGTGCCCGGCCCAGAGCACCTCACCGGTGGCGGTGAGCTCGTCGAGGAGTGCCGGCTCGTAGTCCCGGACCCGTGCGGGCAGCACCAGCGACTCGAGGCCGCTGGCGGGGACGGGTGCACCGGCGAGCTGCTCGACGGTGCGCAGCAGGCCGTCGGCGCCGCGGGGTCCGCGGGCGGTGGTGATCTCGTGCCAGGCGGCGGTGAACCGGGCGAGGGTGGCCGGCTCCACCGGCTCGATCTCGTGGCGCAGCTTGGCGAGCGAGCGGCGGCGCAGGCGGCGCAGCACCTCGACGTCGCACCACTCCTCGCCGGAGCCGACCGGCCGGAACTCGCCGGACAGCACCCGGCCCTGGGCCTCGAGACGCTGCAGGGTGTGCCGCACCACCGCCACGCCGAGACCGAGACGGGTCGCGACCTGGTCCGGGGTGAACGGCCCGTGCGTCCGGGCGAAGCGGCTCACCAGGTCCGAGAGCGGGTCCTCGACCGGCTCGGCGAAGGCGGCGGGCGTGCCGGGCGGGACCGGGACGCCCAGCCCGTCGCGCAGCCGAGCGACGTCCTCGACGGCGGCCCACGCGTCGCCGTAGGGCATCCGGACCGGCACCACCCGGCGGGCGGCGGTCAGGTCGGCCAGCCAGTCGGCGACCGGTGCGTCCTCGCGGGAGCGGGCGGCCACCTCGGCCTCGGTGAGCGGGCCGAGCAGCCGGACCAGGTCGGCCACCCCCTCGGCGTCGCGGGCGCGGCGGTCGGGCAGCACCCGCTGCAGCTCGGCCTCGACCTCGGCGAGCACGTCGGGATCGAGCAGCTCGCGCAGCTCGGCACGACCGAGCAGCTCGGCGAGCAGGCCCTGGTCGAGGGTGAGCGCCGCGGCCCGCCGCTCGGCGAGGGGCGAGTCGCCCTCGTAGACGAACTGGGCGACGTAGCCGAACATCAACGTCCGGGCGTACGGCGAGGGCTGGGTCGTCTCGACCTCGGTGACCGTGACGTCGCGCTGGTCCACGCGGCGCAGCAGGGTGGTCAGGCCCGGCAGGTCGTAGACGTCGTTGAGGACCTCGCGGACGGTCTCCAGCACGATCGGGAACGACGGGTAGCGGCTCGCCACCTCCAGCAGCGCCGCCGCCCGCTGGCGCTGCTGCCACAGCGGCGAGCGGCGGCCCGGGTCGCGGCGGGGGAGCAGCAGGGCCCGGGCCGCGCACTCGCGGAAGCGGGCGGCGAAGAGTGCGGAGCCGCCGACCTCGCGGGTGACGATCTCCTCGATCTCGTCGGGCTCGAAGGCGATGAGGTCGGCCCCGGGCGGCTCGGCGTCGGTGTCGGGGATGCGGATGACGATGCCGTCGTCGGACGCCATCGCCTGCCCGTCGATGCCGAACCGCTCGCGCAGGCGGGCGTTGATCGCGAGCGCCCAGGGCGCGTGCACGGCAGTGCCGTAGGGGGAGTGCACGGCGATGCGCCAGTCGCCGAGCTCGTCGCGGAAGCGCTCGACGAGGACCGTGCTGTCGCTGGGCAGGACCCGGGTGGACTCGACCTGCTCGCGCAGGTAGGTCACCAGGTTGCTCGCCGCGTTGGCGTCCAGGCCGATCTCGCGGGCCCGGGCCTCGGCCTTCCCGTCCGGCAGCGCCGCGAGCTCCCGGGTGAAGGAGCCGATGGCCTGCCCGAGCTCGGTGGGGCGCCCGGCGGTGTCGCCCTTCCAGAACGGCAGGCGGCCGGGGACGCCGGGGGCCGGCGTGACGATCACCTGGTCGCGGGTGATGTCCTCGATCCGCCAGCTGGTCGCGCCGAGGGCGAACACGTCGCCGACCCGGCTCTCGTAGACCATCTCCTCGTCCAGCTCGCCGACCCGGCGCCCGTCGCCGGAGCCGGCGAGGAAGACGCCGTAGAGCCCGCGGTCGGGGATGGTGCCGCCGCTGGTGACGGCGAGCCGCTGCGCTCCCGGCCGGCCGGAGACCCGCCCGGTCACCCGGTCCCAGGTCACCCGGGGGCGGAGCTCGGCGAACTCGTCGCTGGGGTAGCGGCCCGCGAGCAGGTCGAGCACGGCGTCGTACGCCGAGCGGGGGAGGTGGGAGTACGGCGCCGCCCGGCGGACCACGTCGTAGAGCTCGTCGACGTCCCACTCCTCGACCGAGGTGGCGGCGACGACCTGCTGGGCGAGCACGTCGAGCGGGTTCGCCGGGACCCGCAGCGCCTCGATGCCGCCGCTGCGCATCCGGGCGACGGCGACGGCGGCAGGCGCGAGGTCGCCGCGGTGCTGCGGGAAGAACACCCCGCGCGAGGTCTCGCCGACCTGGTGCCCGGCACGGCCCACGCGTTGCAGGGCCGAGGCGACGCTGGGCGGTGACGCGATCTGGAGGACGAGGTCCACCGCGCCCATGTCGATGCCGAGCTCGAGGCTGCTCGTCGCGACGACCGCGGGCAGCCGGCCCGCCTTGAGGTCGTCCTCGACGATCGCCCGCTGCTCCTTCGACACCGAGCCGTGGTGGGTGCGGGCCAGCACGGGCGGCGCGCCGGCGGCGGCACCGGACTGCGCCATCACCTGGGCGGGTGGGGTCAGGTCGTCGGCGGAGACCTCCGCGGCGATCTCGTTGAGGCGGGCCGTGAGCCGCTCGGCCGTACGACGGCCGTTGGTGAACACGATCGTCGAGCGGTGCTCCTCGATGAGCTCGGCGACCCGCTTCTCGACGTGCGGCCAGATGCTCGCCCGCGACGGAGGCGCGGCGGGGTCGTCGTCCTCGATCACCTGGCCGAGCTCCGTCATGTCCTCGACCGGCACCTCGACCCGCAGGTCCCACTCCTTGTGGGTCGGCGGCGCCACGATCTCGACCGGTGCGGCCCCGCCGAGGAAGCGCGCCACCTCCTCGGTCGGGCGCACGGTCGCGGACAGGCCGATGCGCTGGGCGGGGCGGGCGAGCAGCGCGTCGAGCCGCTCCAGGCTCACCGCGAGATGGGCGCCGCGCTTGGTGCCCGCCACCGCGTGCACCTCGTCGAGGATCACCGTCTCGATGCCGCGCAGGGTCTCCCGCGCCTGGCTGGTCAGGATCAGGAAGAGCGACTCCGGGGTCGTGATCAGCACGTCGGGAGGCTTCGTGGCGAGCTTGCGTCGGTCGCCGGCCGCGGTGTCGCCGGACCGGATGCCGACGGTGACCTCGGGCAGGCCCGGGACGCCCAGCCGCTCGGCCGTCTGGCGGATGCCCGTCAGCGGGGCGCGCAGGTTGCGCTCGACGTCCACGGCGAGCGCCTTGAGCGGAGAGACGTAGAGCACCCGGGTGCGGTGCAGCCGCTCGTCGGGGGCGGGGGTGGTCAGCAGCCGGTCGATGCCGGCGAGGAAGGCGCTGAGGGTCTTCCCGGAGCCCGTCGGCGCGACCACGAGCGTGTGCCGACCACGGCCGATCGCGTCCCAGGCGCCGGCCTGGGCAGCGGTCGGCTCGGCGAAGGCGGCCCGGAACCAGGTCCGGGTCGGCTCGCTGAACGCGGCAAGCGGGTCGTCGGTCACCCGAACATCCTCGCGCAGACCACCGACACAACCCCCACAATGGGTCGGTGGGCAGTCGAGCGAGCAGGCGCAGGGCGGCGGTCGCGGCCGTGGCCGCGCTGGTCCTCCTCGCCCTGCTCGCCTGGTGGCTCGCCCGCGACCCGGCGCCGGAGCCGCCGGTCGCCGCGCCGGAGCCGACACCGGTCCTCATCCCGACCCCGACGCCGACCCCCGCGCCCGACCCGTGCGCCCGACCGGCCCGGCAGGGGTTCGTGCCGACGAGCCTGACCATCCCCGGCGTCGTACGACGTGCGGAGGTCGTGGGCCTGCCGCGCGACGCCGCCGGCGTGGTCGGCGTACCTCCGGTGGGGGACAAGCAGGTCTTCGCCTGGGACCTCGGCGGCGTCGAGCCCGGCTCGCGGGAGGGACACGTCCTGCTCAACACCCACACGTGGCCCGACGGCTCCGCGATGGGCAACACCCTGCTGGACCGGCTGGAGGTCGGTGACGACCTGCGGCTGGCACGCGGCGCCCGGGTCGCGTGCTACCGGGTGAGCAAGCGGGTGGAGGTGCGTGCCGCCGACGGCTACCCGGGGTGGAGCGCAGCCGACGGAGCGCCCCAGCTGGTGATCGTCGTCTGCTCGGGGCAGCGGCTCGGTCCGGGGCGGTGGACGCACCGCACCCTGTGGTTCGCGGATCCGGTGGAGGTCGAGCCCAACCCGGCGCCCACCTCGTGACGTCCCAGGGGTGAGAGGAGGCCACGATGACCTTCGAGGAGTACGTCACCGCCCGCTGGGCGGCGCTCTACCGGACCGCCCACCTGCTCACCGGCGACCCGGTGGCCGCCGAGGACCTGCTGCAGAGCACCCTGGTGAAGGCGATGGCGCAGTGGGCGCGGGTACGACGCGCGGACGCGCCGGACGCCTACGTCCGCAAGATGCTGCTCAACGAGCTGCTCGGCGAGCGTCGCACGGCGGGTCGGCGCGCCGGCAGGGCGCACCTGCTCCCGGTCGCCCCTCCCGTGCCCGACCCGGCGCTCGACGCGGTCACCCGCATCGACCTGTGGCAGCGCGTCCAGGCGCTGCCGCCGCGGCAGCGGGCCGTACTGGTGCTGCGGTACTACGAGGACCTCTCCGAGGCCGAGATCGCCGACGTCCTCGGCGTCTCGGCCGGGACCGTGAAGTCGCAGGCCTCGCTGGCGCTGCGCAACCTGCGGGCCCTCCCGCAGCACTCCGAGGAGGTGTCGTGATGAGCGACCAGCTGGAGCAGGAGCTCACCGCGCTGTTCGCGAGCCGCGCTGAGCGGGTCGAGGTCCCGCGGGTGCCGGCCACGCTGCTGGCGCCCGCGCCGCCGCCGGCATGGCGCCGCCGGGTCGCGGTGGCGGGACTCGTGGCCGCGGCGGTGGCCGCGGTCGTCGTACCGGTGGTGGTGGCTGGGAACGACGGCCGGGTCCAGCCCGCGCCGGCGCCCACCACACAGGTCCCCGCGGGTGCCGCGATCGACCTGCCCTACCTCCACCGCGGTGCGCTGCACGCCGGCACGGTCACCGTGCCGACCCGGGCGAGCGAGGTGGTGGCCGGCGGCGGGACCGTGTTCGTCGGCGGGGACGGACGCTGGTCGCGGCTCGCCGGCGACGCGTTGGTCGCGGTGCCCTTCCTCGACGGCGTCGCGAACGTCCTGCTCTCACCCGACGGCACGACGGTCGCCGGGACGACCGGCCCCGACACCGCGGAGGCCTGGGAGGTGGCAAGCGGTGCCACGGTCCTCACCGTGCGCCGGGACGCGTCGTCGGACTCCTTCGCCGAAGAGCCGTGGCTGCTGGGCCTCGACGGCGACAACCGGTTGTTCTGGCAGGACGGCACGAGCTTCCGGATGCGGGGCGCGAGCACGCCGGAGACGGTCGTGCGCACCGGCGGCGAGCTCCTCGTCGGGGTGGCGCCGACCGGTGTGGTGCTGCGCGACGGCGACAGCCCGGACGCCGAGCTCGTGCAGGTCCTCGACGACGGAAGCGTCCGCCGGCCGATGACGGTGCCGGTCAGCAACGCCGCGGCCTGGGGCCCGGGCCGCACCCTGGCGTACGTCTCGCTCTCCGACGGCGCCGTCCTCGTGGCGCGTCCCGCGCTCGGCGACCAGCCGAGCCGGCTGCCGGTCGAGGCCGGCTCACGGCTGCTGGGCTGGAGCGGGGACCGGGTGGTCGTGCTGGTCCCGGACGGGCGGGTGCTCGCCGTGGGACCGACGAGCGGCGCCACCGAGGAGGTGCTCAGCGGGGGTGGCGAGACGGCGTCATTCCCCGGCCTCGGCGGCACCGGCGCCCTCTAGGACCCGGCCGTTGGCGGTCTCTGGGACGTGCCGCTCCAGCACCAGCGCCATCACGGCGATGGCGGCGCAGCCGAGCACCATCAGCACGACGTACGCCGAGGCGAGGTCGTGGTCGAGCAGGAAGCCCGCCGCGACCGGCCCCGCGATCGCGCCGCCCTGGAAGGCCGCGGCGTTGATCGCGTTGTAGCGCCCGCGGGTGTGGTCGGCGGCGAGGTCGTTGCTCATCGCCGGGACCGTGGGCTGCAGCAGGGTCTCGCCGAGGGCGAAGACCGCCATGAACGCCAGCACCGACCCGATGGCGAGGCTGCTGCCGGGCGCGGCGCCCGCGAGGCCGAGCAGGCCCCAGGCGAGCGCCCAGATGGCCGCCATCACCACCATCACCCGGGTGCGCAGGCGGCCCTTGATCCGCGACAGCACGGAGAACTGCAGCACCACGATGACGGCCGTGTTGACGGCGAAGGCGAGCCCGATCGTGCGGGTCGAGACCTCGGCGGCCTGGCGGGAGTAGCCGGGGAAGCCCGCCTCCAGCTGGCCGTAGCCGAGGAACATGGCGACGAAGGTCAGCGCCGTCAGCCACCGCACCGCCGGCTGCCGCAGGATCGCGAGGTAGCCCACCGCGCTGTCGCTGCCCTCCTCGGGCGCGGGCGCGCGGCCGTGCACGTGCCGCAACGGGCCGAGCAGCAGGGCCAGCGGGATCAGCCCGGAGGCCGCGTCGCCGAGGAAGATCCCGGTGAACGTGCCCGGCCGGTCGACATCGGCCAGCAGGCCGCCGACGATCCCGCCGACGCCGATGCCGAGGTTGACCAGGGCGAAGTTGATGCCGAAGTACTGCTGCCGCAGGTCGCCCGACACCACCGCCGCGATCAGCGCGTTGAACGCCGGCCACGAGACGCCGAAGTTGAAGCCGATCAGCACCAGGGCCACCGCGGCCACCAGGGGAGTGGTCGCGAAGGCGAGCAGGATGTTGCCGGCGATCATCGCGGTGATGCCGGTCAGCAGGATCGCGCGGGCGCCGTACCGGTCCGTCAGGGCGCCGCCCGGTCCGGTCACCACGAGGCCGGTGATGGCGATCAGCGCCATCAGCGTGCCGGACAGGCCGAGGTCGAAGCCGCGCACCTCGTGCAGGTAGATCAGCGTGAACGGCAGCGTCAGGCCGCGCCCGAGGGTCTGGATCGCGACGGTCGACAGCAGCCACCGGCCCTCGGTCGGCAGCGCCGCCCAGAACGTCCTCACTTCGCCGGCAGGCTCGCGGCGTACGACGCCCCGCGGGCCACCCACGGCGCAAGGGCCGTGTCGTCGGCGAGGTCGGCGAGGTCGACGCGCAGCCAGCCGCCCATCGAGCGGCCCTGCATCTCCATCGGGTACGCGGCGGTGCTCGCGACCAGCTCGGCGCTCTGGGCCGGGTCGACGCGGACCATCAGCCCGCCCTGCCCGCTCGCGGCGACGGCCATGTGGCCGCCGACGAGGAAGGCCAGCCCGCCGAACATCTTCTTCTCCACGACCTCGTGGCCGGCCACGCCCGGCTCGTCCGCGAGGAGGTCACGCAGCCGCTGGGCCAGCCCTTCGTCGTACGCCATGGATGCAGGCTAGGCCGGTCCACCGACAGCGGACCAGCAGGTTTCTACGGGCGCCAGGCGGGGTCGCGGCCGATGAAGCCGATCAGCCGGTCCTGCCCGTCGGCGTCGTCGGGGACGGGCACCCGCGGGCCGTACTGGCCGCTCTGGCGCAGCATCTCGTCCAGCGGCTGCATGCCCTCGAACATCACCGCGCAGCGCTCCGCATCGAGCCGGTCGTCCTGGCCCGTGGCCCGCGCGAGGTCCCAGGTGTGCAGGAAGACGTCGCCGGTGTAGAACTGCGTGATCGCCTGGGGGAGCGGCAGCTGCGGCAGGCGGGGGTGGGCGAAGGTCACCTCGCCGTTCGCCGGGTCGTCGAGCACCGCCTGGACCGCCGCGGCGTGCTGCTCCCACGCCGCGACCGGGTCGTCGTCGACGGAGGGACCGGCGGGCAGCCGCAGGTCGGACCCGTCGGCCAGGAACGCCGGGAACCACTCCACCAGGTGCCGGACGACGTCGCGGGCCCGCCAGTCGGCGACAGGCGTCGGCGCGTCCCAGTCCCTCACCCCACGGACGCGCTCGGTGAACGTCCCGGCGATCGCGCGGTGCTCCTCGGCGGGGTTCACGACTGCTCCTCGACCAGCGTCGCGAGGAGGCGGTCCAGCGCGGCGTACCCCTCGTTGACGCCGACCTCCATGCCGCTCGCCAGCATGCCGGCGCGGGACTCGAAGTCGTAGACGACCGACAGCGCCTCGAGGCGGGTGCGCCCGCCGGGCAGCGCGACGAAGACCACCGTGTCGAGGCTGACGGCGTCGGGCATCTCCTCGAAGCCGAAGGTCTGCACGATCTTCTCGTTCTCGTTGACGCGGTGGACGGCGCCGTAGAAGTGCGCGACCGCCTCGCCGTCACGGGTGGCGGTGTAGCGGTACTCCCCGCCGGTACGGATGTCCCACACGTCGATGTCCATGCCGATCGAGTCCGGTCCCAGCCACTGCCGGACCAGGTCGGGCTCGACGTGGGCGCGGAACACCAGCTCGCGTGGGGCGTCGAACTCGCGGACCATCCGCACGGTCGGGACGTCGGGGTCGGCCTCGATCAGGGTCTCGGGGGTGGTGCTCGTGCTCATCCTGCTGCTCCTTCTGCTCGTCGCTGCGCCGTGGGGGACTGCTCGCCCTGCATCCGGGCGAGGACCTGGTCGAGGCGCCGGTAGCGCTCCTCGGCCTGCTGCCGGTACCGCTCGATCCACTTCGTCATCAGGTCGAACACCTCCGCGTCCAGGTGCACCGGGCGTCGCTGGGCGTCCCGGCTGCGGTGGACCAGGCCGGCCTCCTCCAGCACCTTGAGATGCTTCGAGACGGCCTGGAGCGACACGTCGTACGGCGCCGCGAGCTCGCTCACGGTCGCATCGCCCGCCGCGAGGCGGGCCACCATGTCGCGCCGGGTGGGATCGGCGAGCGCGCCGAAGACCCGGGAGAGACGGTCGTCGTGGTCAACCATGTGGTTGAGCAAACACCCGGTGGAGGGCGGTTGTCAACCATCTGGTTGAAGAACCGTGGAGGACATCTACCCGGGTGCTGTTGCCTCTACCCGGGCGCTGTGACGGCCTCTCCGAGGCCTCAACACGGAGTTACAAGTGCCGTCGAGCGCTCGGCCCGCCCCCGCGCCGCCCGCCTCAGCCCCGCGCCATCGGCGGCTGTACGACGCGCGCGGGCCCCCGGCGGTACAGCAGCGCCGGCCGCCCGCCGCTGCCCGAGGCCTCGCCCCGGTCGTCGGTCGGGACGACGAAGCCCTCGGTGCCGAGCACCTTGCGGCGGAAGTTGCCGAGGTCGGGCGGGGTGCCCCAGACGGCGGCGTACACGCGCCGGAGCTCGGGGAGGGTGAAGGGCTCGGCGACGAACTCGGTGGCGAGCGTCGTGTACTCGAGCTTGGCGCGGACCCGCTCGCGGGCGTCGACCAGGATCTGGTGGTGGTCGAAGGCGAGGGTGGGTCCGTCGGCCTCCTCGAGCAGGTCGTCGACGACCCACCAGCGGGCGTCGGCGGCGTCGGTGCCGGGCTGGGGCTCGGGGAGGTCGGGGGCGAGGGCGACGTGGGCGACGGAGACCACGCGCATGCGGGGGTCGCGGTCGGGGGCGGAGTAGGTGCGAAGCTGCTCGAGGTGGCCGGGGAAGCGCTCGACGCCCGTCTCCTCCTGCAGCTCGCGCCAGGCGGCCTGCTCGGCGTCCTCGTCGGGGCCGACGAAGCCGCCGGGCAGGGCCCAGGAGCCGGCGAAGGGCTCCTCGCCGCGCTCCACGAGCAGCACGGAGAGCGCGCCGTCGCGGATGGTGAAGATCGCCAGGTCGACCGCTACGGCGAACGGACGGTGCTCGCTCATGCCGTCACCTCCACACCGGCCGTGGCCAGCTCGGCGAGCGCCGCCTGCGACGACTCCGGCGCCACCCCGGCGTGCAGGCCGCCGAGCAGGCGGACGGCGAACCCGGCCTCGCGGGCGTCGAGCGCGGTGGCCCGCACGCAGTAGTCGGTCGCGATGCCGGTGACGTCGACCTCGGTGACACCGGCCTCGCGGAGCACGTCCAGCAGCCGCTCGCCGCCGTCGGTGATCCCCTCGAAGGCGGAGTACGCCGGGACGCCCATGCCCTTGGTGACGTGGTGGGTCACGGCGCTGGTGTCGAGCTCGGGGGCGTAGTCGGAGCCGGGCTGGCCCTGCACACAGTGCACCGGCCAGGTGGTCACGTAGTCGGGCTCCTCGCCCGGGGCGTGGAAGTGCCCGCCGTTGCTGTCGCCGCCGTGGTGCCAGTCTCGGGAGGCGGCGACCACGGCGTACTCCGCGGCGTGGTCGGCGAGGTGCGCGCTGATCCGGCCGGCGACCTCGCGGCCGCCGGTGACACCGAGCGATCCGCCCTCGACGAAGTCGTTCTGCACGTCGACGACGATCAGGGCGCGGGTGGCTTCACTGGTCATGGGTGCTGTCCTCTCGGAGGCTGGTGGTCAGGTACGGCGCGCCGGCGGCCACGCTGCGGGCGTCGGCGGGGAGGCTGGCGAGGGTGGCGGCGGCGAAGTCGCGGACCTCCGTCAGGGTGGGTGTGTGGACGGTCGCGCCGGCCCGCACGAGCGGCACCTGCACGGGCCGCGCGTCCGGGCCGGGGGGAGAGGCGTCCTGGGCGGTGAAGAACTCGCCGGTCAGCAGTCCGCCGTCGTCGTAGGTGCGGTACGGACGCTTGCGCCCGCCGACCGACGCCTTGTCCTTGGACTTCTTCGCGACGGGCCGCAGGGGAGCGCCGTCGCCGTCGGCGATCGCGACCAGCTTGTAGACCATGCTGGCGGTGGGGTGGCCGGAGCCGGTGGCGACGCGGGTGCCGACGCCGTAGCCGTCGATCGGGGCGTCGGCCAGGGCCGCGATGACGAACTCGTCGAGGTCGCTGGTCGCCACGATCCGGGTGCCGGTCGCGCCGAGGGAGTCGAGCAGCGCTCGCGCCTTGTGCGACTCCTCGGCCAGGTCGCCGGAGTCGAGCCGGATGGCTCCCAGCCCGGGGCCGGCCACCTCGACGGCGGTGCGGATGCCCTGGGCGATGTCGTAGGTGTCCACGAGCAGGGTGGTACCCACGCCCAGGGCCTCCACCTGGCTGCGGAAGGCGTCGGCCTCGGAGGCGTGCGCGAGGGTGAAGGCGTGTGCGGCGGTCCCGGCTGTCGGGACGCCGAAGAGCCGTCCCGCGGCGAGGTTGCTCGTCGAGCCGAAGCCGGCGAGGTACGCCGCGCGTGCGGTCGCGACCGCCGCCTGCTCGTGGGTACGACGCCCGCCCATCTCGATGATCGGCCGCCCGCCCGCGGCATCGACCATCCGCGCGGCCGCGCTGGCGATGGCGGTGTCGTGGTTGAGGATGCTCAGCACGATGGTCTCGAGCAGCAAGCACTCGCCGAGGGTGCCGGTGACGGTCAGGACGGGGCTGCCGGGGAAGTAGAGGTCGCCCTCGCGGTAGCCGTCGACGTCACCGGAGAAGCGGAAGTCCCGCAGCCAGGCGGCGGTCCGCTCGCCGACGACGCCCTGCTCCTGGAGCCAGGCGACCTCGTCGGCGTCGAAGGTGAACGCCTCGATCGCGGCCAGGAGGCGGCCGAGGCCGCCGAGCATCCCGTAGCGCCGGCCCTCGGGGAGCCGCCGGGCGAACGCCTCGAAGACCGCCGGCCGGTCGACGCTGCCGTCGCGCACGAACGAGTCGAGCATCGTCAGCTCGTAGCGGTCGGTGAGCAGTCCGGTGCGCTCCATCACGTCTCCTTGGTTGTAGTCATAGTGACTATAACAGCGGTGGCCTACGGTTTCCATCATGTCGGGCGCGGACCAGGCTGCCGAGGCCCACGAGCGGGGGCTCGCCGCGCGCCGCGACGAGCGCCGCCGTCGCGGGGCGTTCTACACGCCGCCGGACCTCGTCGCCTGGGTGCTCGACCGAGCCCTGACCGACGTGCCGCCCGGCGCGCCCGTGCTCGATCCCGCCTGCGGCACCGGCCACTTCCTCGTCGCCGCCGCGCGTCGTGTCGGGGTGGGCGCCGTGCACGGCTCCGACCTCGACGCCGACGCGGTCCGCATCGCCCGCGCGCGGCTGGCCGAGCTCGACCCGAGCGTGCCGGCCGAGCAGATCGCCGCCCAGGTCGTCGTCGCCGACGGGCTCACCGCCTGGGCGGGCCGTCGCTTCGCCGCCGTGGTGGGCAACCCGCCCTTCCTGGGGCAGCTGCGGCGTCGTACCGCCGGACGGTCCGAGGACGCCCGCCGCGGCCTCGGCGCCTACACCGACACCAGCGCGGTCTTCCTGCACCGCGCCCTCGACCTCGTCGAGGACGGCGGCGTGGTGGCCCTGGTGCAGCCGCTGTCGGTGCTGGGGGCCCGCGACGCCGGACCGGTACGACGCGCCGTCGCCGAGCGCGGCGCCGTGACCGACCTGTGGTGCTCCTCGCGCCCGGTGTTCGAGGGCACCCCGGTCCTCACCTGCGTGCCGGTGGTGCGCGTCGGCGCCGCCCCGGCGACCGACCCCGACGCCTGGGGCGAGCTCGCCGCCCCGCTGTTCGGCATCCCGGCGGTCACCCTCCCCGCGGGTCGCACGATCGGCGACCTCGCCACCTGCACCGCGGACTTCCGCGACCAGTACTACGGCCTGGTGCCCTTCGTCCGCGACGACCCCGCCGGCACGCCGCTGGTCACCAGCGGGCTGATCGACCCCGCCGAGTGCCGCTGGGGCACGGTGCCGACCCGCTTCGCCCGCCGCCCGTACGACGCCCCCTCGGTCGACCTCGCCGCGCTGCGGGCCGACGGCGCACTCGCTGCGTGGGCGGGGGCCCGGCTGGTGCCCAAGCTGCTCGTCGCCGCGCAGGGCCGCGTGGTGGAGGCGGTCGTGGACGCGACGGGGGACTGGCTGCCGTCGGTGCCGGTGCTGACCGTGGTGCCGCGCGACCCGGCCGACCTGTGGCGGCTCCTGGCGGTGACGCTGGCGCCCCCGGTGGTCGCGCACGCGGCGGCGCGCTACCTCGGGACGGGGCTCACCCCGGGGTCGGTGAAGGTCAGCGCCCGCCAGCTCGCCGGGCTGCCGCTCCCGACGGACGAGGACGCGTGGGGTGCCGGGGCCGAGCTGGCCCGCCGCGCCCAGGAGGCTCGGGGCCCCGCGAAGGCCGCGCTGCTGGTGGAGACCGGGCGGGTGATGGACGCGGCGTACTCCGGCTCGGGGGCCGCGCTCGCGTGGTGGTCCGCCCGCCTGCCGCGCGGGTAGTCCGCGCGCCACGGCGTACCCGTGGATGCAGTCAGCGTCCGTGCAGGCGGCGGCTCAGGGCGGCGGCGGTGTCGACGACCGCCCGGGCGAGACGGCCGGCGGGTGGGCGCTCGGCGACCGGGTAGGTCACCGCGACGCCCGCGACGGGCAGGCCGTTGTGGTCGAGCACGGCGGCCGCGACGCTCGCCAGGCCGGCGGTGACCTCCCCGTCCTCGACCGCGTGGCCGCGACGACGGGTCTCGGCGAGCACGGCGCGCAGGGCGGTGGGGGAGCCGGGGCCCACGCCGGTGCGGTCGACGAACGCGGTGCGGTCCGGGTAGAGCGCACGGACCTGGTTGGCCGGCAGGTGCGCGAGGATCGCGCGGCCGCTCGCGGTCAGGTGGGAGGGCAGCCGGACGCCGACGTCGGTGACCAGCGGCGGGCGGCCGGGAGCGCGCTCCTCGACGACGTAGAGCACGTCGCGCCCGTGCGGGACGGCCAGGTGGGCGCTGTGCCCGGTGCCGTCGGCGAGCGCGGCGAGCGGCCGGCGGGCGATCCGCTGCAGGGGCGCCTGGCGGGCGTAGCCGCTGCCGACCTCGAAGGCCGCGACGCCCAGTCCGTAGCGGCGGTCGTCGCTCAGGTGCACCACGAATCCCTCCTCGGCCATCGCCTGCAGGAGGTGGTACGTCGTGGAGCGGGGGATCGCCAGCTCGCGGGCGATCCGCTCCACCGCGACCGGCTCGGGCTGGGTCGCGAGGAAGCGCAGCACGCGCAGTGCGCGCGTCGCTGCCGGCACCTGGGCCATGCGAGGTCCCCCTCTGTCTCGGATACGAGACTCATGATCGCTGCCGGGCCTGGCGCACGCCACCACGGGCGGATGAAATCGAGGCATGGAGATGGTGACGGTCGGGACCGGTGCGGTCTCGTCAGAGGACGTGGTGGCGGTCGCCCGGGGCGGCGCCGGGGTGGTGCTGGGCGAGGACGCCCTGGCGGCGATCGACAGGGCCCGGGCGGTGATCGAGGACCTCGCGGCCTCGCCGACGCCGCACTACGGCGTCTCGACCGGCTTCGGAGCGCTGGCGACCCGGCACATCGCCCCCGAGCTGCGGGCCCAGCTGCAGCGCTCGCTGGTGCGCTCGCACGCCGCCGGCAGCGGACCCGAGGTCGAGCGCGAGGTGGTGCGGGCCCTCATGCTGCTGCGGCTCTCGACGCTGGCGACCGGCCACACCGGCGTACGACGCGAGACGGCCGAGCTGCTCGCCGGGCTCCTCACCCACGGCATCACCCCGGTGGTGCACGAGTACGGCTCGCTCGGCTGCTCCGGCGACCTCGCTCCGCTCGCGCACTGCGCGCTGGCACTGATGGGCGAGGGCCCGGTCCGCACCGCCGACGGCGAGCTCACCGACGCGGCGACGGCGCTCGCCGCGGTCGGCCTGGCGCCGGTGCAGCTGCAGGAGAAGGAGGGCCTGGCGCTGATCAACGGCACCGACGGCATGCTCGGCATGCTCGTGCTCGCGATCCACGACCTCACCGACCTGCTCCGGGTCGCCGACGTCGCCGCGGCGATGTCGGTGGAGGGCCAGCTCGGCACCGACCGCGTCTTCGCGCCCGAGCTGCAGGCGATCCGCCCGCACCCCGGTCAGGCGCTCTCGGCGGCGAACCTGACCGCGCTGCTGCGCGACTCCGGCGTGGTCGCCTCCCACCGCGGTCCCGACTGCAACCGCGTCCAGGACGCCTACTCGCTGCGCTGCTCGCCGCAGGTGCACGGCGCGGCCCGCGACACGGTCGCCCACGCCGCGACCGTCGCGGCCCGTGAGCTCGCCTCGGCCGTCGACAACCCGGTGGTCCTGGCGGAGGAGGGCCGGGTGGAGTCCAACGGCAACTTCCACGGGGCGCCGGTGGCCTACGTGCTGGACTTCCTGGCGATCGTCGCCGCCGACGTGGCCTCGATCGCCGAGCGTCGTACCGACCGGTTCCTGGACAAGTCCCGCAACCACGGCCTGCCGCCGTTCCTCGCCGACGACCCCGGCGTCGACTCCGGCCTGATGATCGCGCAGTACACCCAGGCCGCGATCGTCTCCGAGCTCAAGCGGCTCGCGAACCCGGCGTCCGTCGACTCGATCCCCAGCAGCGCGATGCAGGAGGACCACGTCTCGATGGGCTGGTCGGCCGCGCGCAAGCTGCGCCGCTCGGTCGACGGGCTGTCCCGGGTGCTCGCCATCGAGCTGATGACCGCGGCCCGCGGCCTCAACCTCCGCGCCCCGCTCACCCCCGGCCCGGGCACGGGCGCCGTCGTGGACCTGCTGCGCGACGCCGGCGTCGGCGGCCCCGGCACGGACCGCTTCCTGGCCCCCGAGATCGACACCGCCCACCAGCTCGTCACCGGCCGCGCGGTCACCGCCGCGGTCGCGAACGCGATCGGAGAACTCGCATGAACGACCGCCTCCCCATCCACGCCGCGACCGGCACCGAGCTGACCGCCAAGAGCTGGCAGACCGAGGCGCCCCTGCGGATGCTGATGAACAACCTCGACCCGGAGAACGCCGAGCGCCCCGAGGACCTCGTCGTCTACGGCGGCACCGGCAAGGCCGCCCGCAGCTGGGAGGCGTACGACGCCCTGGTCCGCACCCTGCGCGACCTCGAGGACGACGAGACGATGCTCGTGCAGAGCGGCAAGCCCGTCGGTGTGATGCGCACGAACCCCTGGGCGCCGCGGGTGCTCATCGCCAACTCCAACCTGGTCGGCGACTGGGCGAACTGGGAGGAGTTCCGGCGCCTGGAGGAGCTCGGCCTGACGATGTACGGCCAGATGACGGCCGGTTCGTGGATCTACATCGGCACTCAGGGCATCCTGCAGGGCACCTTCGAGACCTTCGCCGCCGTGGCCGACAAGCGCTTCGGCGGGACGCTGGCCGGCACGATCACCCTCACCGCCGGCCTCGGCGGCATGGGCGGCGCCCAGCCGCTCGCCGTCACCATGAACGACGGCGTCGCGATCTGCGTCGACGTCGACGCCTCCCGCATCGCCCGCCGCATCGAGCACCGCTACCTCGACGTCGAGGCCGACTCGCTGGAGCACGCGCTGGAGCTGGCCGTCGCCGCCCGCGACGAGCGACGCGCGCTGTCCATCGGCCTGCTGGGCAACGCCGCCGAGGTCTTCCCGCGGCTGCTGGAGATGAAGGCGCCGATCGACGTCGTCACCGACCAGACCTCGGCCCACGACCCGCTGTCCTACCTGCCGGTGGGCGTCCCCTTCGAGGAGTGGCACCAGCGGGCGGAGGCGGACCCGGCCGGCTTCACCAAGGACGCGCAGGCCTCGATGGCCGCGCACGTGCGGGCGATGGTGGAGTTCCAGGACGCCGGCGCCGAGGTCTTCGACTACGGCAACTCGATCCGCGACGAGGCGCGCAAGGGCGGCTACGACCGGGCCTTCGCGTTCCCGGGCTTCGTGCCGGCGTACATCCGGCCGCTGTTCTGCGAGGGCAAGGGCCCGTTCCGGTGGGCCGCCCTGTCCGGCGACCCCGCCGACATCGCCGCCACCGACCGGGCGATCCTGGAGCTGTTCCCCGAGAACGAGCGGCTGCGCAGGTGGATCACCATGGCTCAGGAGCGGGTGCACTACCAGGGGCTGCCGGCCCGCATCTGCTGGCTCGGCTACGGCGAGCGCCACCTCGCCGGGCTCAAGTTCAACGAGATGGTCGCCTCGGGCGAGCTGAAGGCGCCGGTCGTGATCGGCCGCGACCACCTCGACTGCGGGTCGGTCGCCTCGCCGTACCGCGAGACCGAGGCGATGCTCGACGGGTCCGACGCGATCGCCGACTGGGCCCTGCTCAACGCCCTGGTCAACACCGCCTCCGGCGCCACCTGGGTCTCGATCCACCACGGCGGCGGCGTCGGCATGGGGCGCTCGATCCACGCCGGTCAGGTGTGTGTCGCCGACGGCACGGACCTCGCCGCTGCGAAGATCGAGCGTGTGCTGACCAACGACCCGGGCATGGGCGTCATCCGCCACGTCGACGCGGGCTACGACCGTGCCGCCGAGGTGGCCGCCGAGCGGGGCGTGCGGATCCCGATGCAGGAGGGCTGATGTCGTTCGAGGAGATGTGGCGCGCGCTGGCGCCCATCGGCCGCTCCGCCTCCTCGGGCGGCTACTTCCGCCAGCCCTGGCACTCCGCCGAGCTGGAGCTGCGCGCGTGGTTCCGGGAGCAGGCGACCGCGCGGGACCTGGCGCTGGAGGAGGACGCCTTCGGCAACCTCGTCGCCTGGTGGGGCCCCGCGAGCGGACCCACGGTGCTGACCGGCTCCCACCTCGACTCGGTCCTCGACGGCGGCGCGTACGACGGGCCGCTGGGCGTCGTGTCCTCCTTCGCCGCACTGGACCGGCTCGTCGCCGCGGGCGTCACCCCCGCTCGGCGGCTGGGGATCGCGGCGTTCGTCGAGGAGGAGGGCTCGCGGTTCGGGCTGGCCTGCCTCGGCTCCCGGCTGGCCGCCGGGACCACCGCGTGGGCCGATGCCCGCGAGCTCACGGACCGCGACGGCGTGCGGCTCGGCGACATCGTCGAGGGCGGTGCCCGGTCGGGCCTGCTCGACGGCGTCGGCGCCTACGTGGAGCTCCACGTCGAGCAGGGCCGAGGGCTCGTCGAGCACGAGGCGGCGGTCGGCTGGGGCAGCGCGATCTGGCCGCACGGGCGCTGGCGCTACGACCTCGCCGGACGCGCCGACCACGCCGGGACCACGCGCATGGAGGATCGCGCGGACCCGATGCTCACCTATGCGATGACGGCGCTCGCCGCCAACAAGCAGGCCCGGCTCGCCGGGCAGCGCGCCACCTTCGGCCGGGTCGAGGTGCGTCCCAACGGGACGAACGCGGTGCCCTCCCGGGTCACCGCCTGGCTGGACGCCCGCGCCGAGTCCGATGCCGCGCTCGCCGCCCTGGTCGCGGCGATCGAGAAGCAGGCGGGCGAGCGGGCCGGCCGTGACGGCACGACCGTCGACGTGACCGCGGAGTCGGTCAGCGGCGAGGTCGCCTTCGACGGCCCGCTGCTGCACCGGCTCGCCGGGGATGCGCCCGTGCTGCCCACCCAGGCCGGTCACGACGCGGGGATCCTGCAGGCCGCCGGCATCCCGAGCGCCATGCTCTTCGTCCGCAACCCGACCGGGGTGTCCCACTCGCCGTTCGAGACCGCGTCGGTGCCCGACTGCCTCGCCGGTGTGGACGCGCTCGCCGACGCCCTGACGGAGCTGGTCTCATGAGCACCCCACGACGTTCTTCTCCTCCGCTGCGCTCCCCCGAACAACGCCGCGGGGACCCCGCTCGGCAGGCGTACCTGCTGGAGAAGGCCTGGGTCGACGGCGCCGTGCGCGACACGGTGCGGGTCGAGATCGAGGACGGCGTCTTCACCGCGGTCGAGCCGGACGCCACCCGCACCGCGACGCCGGTGCGCGGGCTCACCCTGCCCGGCTTCGCCAACACCCACAGCCACGCGTTCCACCGTGCGCTGCGCGGGCGCACCCAGCGGGGGAGCGGCACCTTCTGGACGTGGCGCGAGCAGATGTACGCCGTCGCCGAGAGGCTCGACCCGGACGTCTACTTCGACCTGGCCCGGGCCACCTACGCCGAGATGCTCGCGGCGGGCTACACCTCGGTCAGCGAGTTCCACTACGTGCACCACCAGCCCGACGGCACGCCGTACGACGACCCGAACGCGCTGGGACACGCGCTCGTCGCTGCCGCGGAGACCACGGGGATCCGGCTCACGCTGATCGACACCTGCTACCTCGCCGGCGGGATCGGCGAGCCGCTGAACGACGCGCAGCGCCGCTTCGGCGACGGGGACGCCGACCGCTGGGCCGAGCGGGTCGCCGCGATCCGCCACGACCGGGTGGGCGGCGCGATCCACTCCGTGCGGGCGGTCCCGCGCGACCAGATGCCGGTCGTCGTCGCCGCGACGAAGGACCGGCCGCTGCACGTGCACGTCTCCGAGCAGCCGGCGGAGAACGACGCCTGCGCGGCGGCGTACGGGCTGACCCCGGTGGGCCTGCTCGCCGATGCCGGCGCGCTCGGCCCGCTGACCACGGCCGTGCACGCGACGCACCTGACCGACGCGGACATCGCCCTGCTCGCCGGAAGCGACTGCGAGGTCAGCCTGTGCCCGACGACCGAGCGCGACCTGGGCGACGGCATCGGCCCGGCCCGGGCTCTGGCCGACGCCGGCGTCCGGCTGAGCATCGGCAGCGACAGCCAGGCGGTGGTCGACCCGTTCGAGGAGATGCGCGCGGTGGAGCTGGACGAGCGACTCGCATCGGTCGCGCGCGGCCGCTTCGGCGCCGGCGACCTGCTGAGGCGTGCGGCGGGCCGGATCGCCGTGGGGGAGCCGGGAGACCTGGTCACGATCGGCCTCTTCTCCCCGCGCACCGCCGGCACCGGTGCCGACGAGCACACGGCCGTCTTCGCCGCGACCGCCGCCGACGTGACCCAGGTGGTCGCGGGCGGCCGGATCGTCTTCGACGGCGACCACGGGCGCGTCGGTCAGGCGCTGGGCACGGCGATCGCGAGGCTGTGGGCATGAGCACCCTCGTCACCGGCATCGGCGAGCTGGTCACCCACGACCCGGCCCGGCCGGTCCGCACCGACGCCGCCCTCGTCGTCGACGACGGCTGGGTCGCCTGGGTGGGCGACGCGTCCGACGCGCCCGCCGCCGACGAGGTCGTCGACGCGGAAGGGCGGACGGTGATCCCCGGCTTCGTCGACAGCCACAGCCACCTGGTCTTCGCCGGCGACCGGGCCCAGGAGTTCCGGGCCCGCATGGCCGGGGAGCCCTACGCCGCCGGCGGGATCCGCACCACGGTCGCCGCCACCCGCGCCGCCACCGACGCGGAGCTCACCGCCGGCATCGCCCGGCACGTCGAGGAGATGCGCCGGCAGGGCACCACGACGGTGGAGATCAAGTCCGGCTACGGGCTCTCCGTCGACGACGAGGCGCGCTCGCTGCGGCTCGCCCGCGCGTTCACCGAGGAGACGACCTTCCTCGGCGCCCACGTGGTGCCGCCGGAGTTCGCCGACGACCCCGGTGCCTACGTCGACCTCGTCACCGGTCCGATGCTGGCCGCCGCGGCGCCGTACGCCCGGTGGATCGACGTGTTCTGCGAGACCGGCGCCTTCGACGCCGACCAGGCTCGCGCGATCCTGCGCGCCGGACAGGCCGCTGGCCTGCCCGGCCGGCTGCACGCCAACCAGCTCGGCTTCGGCCCCGGCGTCGCGCTGGCGGCGGAGCTGGGGCTGACCGCCGTCGACCACTGCACCTACCTCACCGACGACGACGTGCACGCGCTGCGCGAGGCCGGCACCGTCGCGACCCTGCTGCCCGGTGTGGAGTTCAGCACCCGCCAGCCCTACCCCTCCGGCCGGCGGCTGCTCGACGCTGGCGTCACCGTGGCGCTCGCCAGCGACTGCAACCCGGGCTCCTGCTACACCAGCTCGCTGCCCTTCTGCATCGCGCTCGCCGTGCGGGAGATGGGGATGACCCCGCTCGAGGCGCTGACCGCGGCGACCGCCGGGGGAGCGGCCGCGCTGGGGCGCACCGACATCGGCCACCTCCGCCCCGGGGCCCGGGCCGACCTGGTGCTCCTGGACGCGCCGTCGCACGTGCACCTGGCCTACCGGCCTGGCGTCCCCCTCGTCGCACGGGCGTGGTCGGCCTAGGCTCCCTACATGAGTCGCCGGACCTGGCTGGTCGCAGCAGGGCTGCTGCTCGCCGTCGTCGTCGCCGGCGCGCTCGTGTTCGAGCCCTGGCTGCTGGTCGTCGACGAGACCGTCGACGAGGCCGACGAGACCACCACCGTCGTCGGCACCGCGGAAGGCGGGCTCACCGACACGGCCGTGCCGTCGCCCACCGGCAGTGCGCCGACCCGGGTGGTGCTCGCGTCCGCGGACTTCATCGACGCCGAGCACGGGACCTCCGGCACGGCCACGATCTACCGGCGCAGCGACGGCACGCGCTACCTGCGCCTCGAGGACCTCGACACCTCCAACGGACCCGACCTGCACGTCTGGCTGACGGACCGGCCCAGCGGCGGGGACTGCCGCGGCTGCCGTCGCTCGTGGGGCATCTACGACGACGGCGACGTCGTCCGGCTCGGGCCGCTCAAGGGCAACCAGGGGGACCAGAGCTACCCCATCCCCGACGACGCCGACCTCGCCGGGCTCACCTCCGTGGTGATCTGGTGCGACCGGTTCGACGTGGCGTTCGGGTCGGCCGACCTCACCTGATCCACCGCCCTCCTGGGCAAGACTGGACCCGTGCAACACCTGCGGATCACCTCGCCCCGTGAGCTCACGCCCGCCGTCGTCGACCTGCTCCGCCAGGACCCGGCCGTCACCAGCCTGAGCTGCGTCCACGGCGCCGTGCTGGTCCCGGAGGGCGACCTGGTCGAGGCCGACCTGCCCCGCGAGGCGGTCAACGAGGTGGTGGACGCGCTGCGCGCGATCGGCGTGCACCGCGAGGGCTCCGTGCACGTCGTACCCGTCGCCACGTGGGTCTCCCAGCCCGCCCTCGATGCCGAGCGCCGCACGCCCGGCTCCTCGGCGGACGCCGTCGTCTGGGCGGAGGTGACCCAGCGGGCGTTCGACGAGTCCGAGCTGAACTGGACCTACCTGACGTTCATGACCCTGGCGACCCTCATCGCGAGCATCGCCATCGTGCTCGACTCGCAGATCCTGGTGATCGGGGCCATGGTGCTGGGCCCGGAGTTCCTGCCCGTCGCCGCGCTCGGCCTCGCCCTGGTACGTCGCCGACCCGCCCTGCTGAGGCACGCCGTCCGCGCGCTGGTGGTCGGCTTCGCGGTGGCGATCGCCGTGGTGACCCTGGCGGCGCTGGCCGCCCGCGGCCTCGGCTGGGTCACCGAGGACCAGGTGACCGCCCACCGGCCGGGGACCGCGTTCATCTACTCGCCCGACAAGTGGTCGTTCATCGTGGCGGTCATCGCCGCGGCCGCCGGAGCGCTGTCGCTGACCTCGGCCAAGGTGGGCGGACTGTCGGGCGTCTTCATCTCCGTCACCACCATCCCCGCGGCCGGCAACGTCGCCCTGGGCCTGGCCTTCGGCGTTCCCGACGAGATCCGTGGCAGCGCGCTCCAGCTGCTGCTCAACATCAGCGGGATGGCGGTCGCCGGCTGGCTCACGCTGGCCTTCCAGCACGCGGTCTGGCAACGGGCCTCGGAGCGCCGCGCGCGCCTGGTGGCCCGGCTGCGGCGTACCTGAGGTGGCAGTCCCTCGACGGCGATTGACCGGATCCCCGCTCGCGGTCAGCCCTCGCGATCACCACACTGGCGCCGTGAGCACCGACAGCGCCGCCCCGATCCAGCCCGACACCAAGGACTGGACCTGGGTCCTCGAGACGACCTGCCCCGACTGCGGCTTCGACAGCACGGCGGTCGAGCGCACCGGCCTGGGCGCGGCGATCCGTGACAACGCGGACTTCTGGGTCTGTGCACTGGGCTACCCGCGCGCCGGCGAGCGGCCCGAGCCCGCGGTGTGGTCGCCGACGGAGTACGGCTGCCACGTGCGCGACGTCCACCGGGTCTTCGCCGGACGCCTGGAGCAGATGCTCACCGAGGACGACCCGCTCTTCGCGAACTGGGACCAGGACGCCACCGCGGCCGCCGAGCGCTACGACCTGCAGGACGCCTCCGACGTCCTCCCCGCGCTGCGGGCCGCCGCCGAGGTCGCCGCCGCGTGGTACGACCGCGTCGAGGACGACCAGTGGGCTCGTCCCGGACGCCGCAGCAACGGCAGCGTCTTCACCGTCGAGACGCTCGGGCGCTACCACCTCCACGACCTGGTGCACCACCGCTGGGACGTGCGGTGGATCATGGCCGGGTGAGGCACACGGAGTTCTGGGCGCGGATGGAGCAGCACCTCGGCGCGTCCTACGCGCGCGTGTGGGCCTCGCAGGTCGTCATGGCCGAGCTCGAGGGCCGCACCGCCCAAGAGGCGCTGGACGGCGGCGAGTCGCCGAAGCGGGTGTGGCGCGCGGTGTGGGCGATGCTCGACCTCCCGGACAGCGAGCGGTGAACGCCCAGCGTCGTACCGTCCGCGTCCTCGTCCTCACCCAGGCGGTCGGTGCCGTCGGCATCACCATCGGCATCGCGACGGCCTCGCTGCTCGCGCGCGACCTGTCCGGCTCGGAGACGCTGTCGGGTCTCGCGCAGACCGCGCAGGTCCTCGGCGCCGCGGTGATCTCGTTCCTGCTGGCGCCGCTCATGGCGCGCCGCGGTCGCCGTGCGGGCCTGATGACGGGCTACGTGGTCGGCGCCTCCGGCGGGCTGCTCGCCGTCCTGGCCGGCGTGCTCGGCTCGATGGCCCTGCTGCTCGCCGGCGCCGTGCTGCTCGGGGCCGGCACGGCCGCCAACAGCGCCGCCCGGTACGCCGCCACCGACCTCGCCACCGACGAGACCCGCGCCCGCTCGCTCTCGCTCGTGGTCTGGGCGACCACGATCGGCGCGGTCGCCGGCCCCAACCTCACCGGCCCCGCCGGCTCCTTCGCCGACCTCGCCGGGATCCCCGAGCTGACCGGGCCGTTCGCCCTCGGTGCCCTCGGGATGCTGCTGGCCGCGGTCGTGGTCGGCGTCCTGCTGCGGCCCGACCCGCTCCTGCTGGCCCAGGAGCGCGCCGCCGCCGACGCCGCGGCCGGGCTGCGGCCCGTCGTACCGGTGGCGGGCGACTCGTCGTGGTCGCGCGCCCTCGCGGCGATCCGCGAGCGACCGGTGCTCGGCCACGCCATCGGCGGTCTCGCGCTCACCCACGCCACGATGATCGGCGTGATGGTGATGACGCCGCTGCACATGGAGCACGGTGGCTCGGGCCTGGAGGTCATCGGCATCGTCATCAGCGTGCACGTCCTCGGCATGTTCGCCTTCTCGCCCCTCGTCGGCCTGCTCGCCGACCGGTTCGGCCGGCCGCCGGTGCTCGGGGCCGGGGGAGCGGTGCTGCTGGTCGCCCTGGTGCTGTGCGCCTCCGCGCCCACGGGGATGTCGTGGCAGGTCACCGCCGGGCTCTTCCTGCTCGGCCTCGGCTGGTCGCTCGCCATGGTCGCGGCCTCCACGATGGTCGCCGAGCACGCGCCGCTGGAAGCGCGCACCGACGTCCAGGGAGCCTCGGACCTGGTGATGGGCGTGACCGCCGCGGCGGCCGGTGCGCTCGCCGGCGTCATCGTCGGCGCCGCCGACTACCCGGCCCTCGCGCTCGCCAGCCTGGTCCTGGTCGCGGGCGTGCTCGGCGCCGCCGTCCGGGCGGGGATCGCGGTCGGCGCGACGGGGGAGCCGACACGCCGTACCGCCTGACGGGCTTTCGAACACCTGTTCGTTAACGTGTTCCCCACGACGGTCCACCCACCGTCCACAGGTACGACGCTCGCACGGTCTCTCCACAACAGGCACGGCTGATCAGGCTTTGTGTCGGACCCCCGTCATAGCGTCGCCGACGTACCTGGCTCACCCACACACCCAAGGACGAGGCACATGGCTGGAGACGACCGGCACAAGGCGCTGGAGACGGCGCTGCTCACCATCGAGAAGCAGTACGGCAAGGGCTCGGTCATGCGCCTCGGCGACGACTCGCGTGCCCCCCTCGACGTGATCCCCACCGGGGCCATCGCGCTCGACGTGGCCCTCGGCATCGGCGGGCTCCCGCGCGGGCGGGTCGTGGAGATCTACGGTCCCGAGTCGAGCGGTAAGACCACGGTCGCCCTCCACGCGGTGGCCTCCGCCCAGGCCGCGGGCGGCATCGTGGCGTTCATCGACGCCGAGCACGCGCTCGACCCGGAGTACGCGAAGGCCCTGGGTGTCGACACCGACGCGCTGCTGGTCTCCCAGCCCGACTCCGGCGAGCAGGCGCTGGAGATCGCGGACATGCTGATCCGCTCCGGCGCCCTCGACCTCATCGTCATCGACTCCGTCGCCGCGCTCGTGCCCCGCGCCGAGATCGAGGGCGAGATGGGCGACAGCCACGTCGGTCTCCAGGCCCGTCTCATGAGCCAGGCGCTGCGCAAGATGACCGGTGCCCTCAACCAGTCCAAGACGACCGCGATCTTCATCAACCAGCTCCGCGAGAAGATCGGCGTCATGTTCGGCTCGCCCGAGACCACCACCGGTGGTCGCGCGCTGAAGTTCTACTCCTCCGTGCGCCTCGACGTGCGCCGCATCGAGACCCTCAAGGACGGCACCGACATGGTCGGCAACCGGACCCGGGTCAAGGTCGTGAAGAACAAGGTCGCCCCGCCGTTCAAGCAGGCCGAGTTCGACATCATGTACGGCAAGGGCATCTCCCGCGAGGGTGGGCTCATCGACGTGGGCGTCGAGGCGGGCCTCGTCCGCAAGGCCGGCGCCTGGTACACCTACGAGGGCGACCAGCTCGGCCAGGGCAAGGAGAACGCCCGCGGCTTCCTCAAGGACAACCCCGACCTGGCCAACGAGCTGGAGAAGAAGATCCTCGAGAAGCTCGGCGTCACCCCCACCGTCGAGGGCGACTTCAACGACCTCTCCGACGAGCCGATCGGCGTCGACTCCTTCTGAGTGGGATGGGCCGAGCGTGTCGCTCGTTCCTCGCGCCGCGCCGCCGGCCGCGCGGTTGGCTGGCGTAGGAGTTGCGTTCGCGTGGCGGCAAGCCGGCCGCCACGCGGGGGCGACGGGAGGAGGGGCGGAGCATCCCGGGAGGCGCCGGCGCCGACCGGACGGACACCTACCGACCCACTCCACGACGACATCGCCTCCGCAACCCCAGCCCCGCAACACAGCGCAGCCCGATCCGGCTCCAGCCGCGACACGTGTCCCGCCGTCGACCCCGACCGTCCGGCCGGCCGACGCCGGTGTCGGACGGGGTGCTCGGCGACGGCGCCTCGGGGTGCCGTCGGCTTCGAAGGCAGGTGAACCGTGACGCACGAGATCCAGGCCGACGGCGGGGTCCCCGTCGAAGCCGTCGCGGAGCATCCCGGGAGGCGCCGGCGCCGACCGGACGGACCCCCACCGACCGACCCCACGACGACATCGCCTCCGCAACCCCAGCCCCGCAACACAGCGCAGCCCGATCCGGCTCCAGCCGCGACACGTGTCCCGCCGTCGACCCCGACCGTCCGGCCGGCCGACGCCGGTGTCGGACGGGGTGCTCGGCGACGGCGCCTCGGGGTGCCGTCGGCTTCGAAGGCAGGTGAACCGTGACGCACGAGATCCAGGCCGACGGCGGGGTCCCCGTCGAAGCCGTCGCGGAGCATCCCGGGAGGCGCTGGCGCCGACCGGACGGACACCCACCGACCGACCCCACGACGACATCGCCCCCGCAGTCCCTGCTCCGCAACGCAGCCCGGCCCGATCCGGTTCCAGCCGCGACACGTGTCCCGCCGTCGACCGACCGTCCGACGGTCCGGCCGGCCGACGCCGGCGTCGGACGGGGTGCTCGGCGACGGCGCCTCGGGGTGCCGTCGGCTTCGAAGGCAGGTGAACCGTGACGCACGAGATCCAGGCCGACGGCGGGGTCCCCGTCGAAGCCGTCGCGGAGCATCCCGGGAGGCGCCGGCGGCGACCGGACGGACACCCACCGACCGACCCCACGACGACATCACCCCCGCAACCCCCGACCACCCACCACCATCGGAGGCCCGCGATGCGCCCCACCGAGCCCCCCACCGACACCCCCGGTGACGACGCCGACCCGGAGTCGGTCGCCCGCAAGATCCTGCTCGACCAGCTGAGCATGACCGCCCGCAGCCGGCACGAGCTGGAGGAGCGGCTGGCGCGTCGTGACGTGCCGGAGGAGGTCGCGACGCGTCTGCTCGACCGGTTCGAGGAGGTCGGCCTGATCGACGACGAGGCGTTCGCGCGCTCGTGGGTCGACAGCCGGCAGCGCACCCGCGGCCTGGCCCGCACGGCGCTCGCGGTGGAGCTGCGGCGCAAGGGGATCGCGGACGAGACGGCCCGCACGGTGCTCGCCGAGGTCGACCCGGAGGACGAGGAGGCTGCCGCCCGTCTCCTGGTGCAGAAGAAGCTGCGTTCGATGCGCGGACTCGACGAGCAGGTCGCGGCACGGCGGTTGGTGGGCATGCTGGCCCGCAAGGGGTACGCCGCGGGCCTGGCGTACGCCGTGGTCCGACAAGAGCTCGCGCTCCAGGAGGACGAGGTCGACTGACCGACCGGCGGCATGCCGCGCCCCACGGTCATGACGCACAATGTGCCGGTGACCACCGACGACCACCCGGCCCCCGCCCGCGAAGTCCTCACCTACGACCTCTTCGGGACGGCGGTGCGCGACCTGGCCCAGCAGGTCGTGGACGACGGCTTCGAGCCGGACATCGTGCTGGCGATCGCCCGCGGCGGCCTGGGGCTGGCGATGGGGCTGGGCTACGCGCTGGACGTGAAGAACCTGTCGGCGGTGAACGTGGAGTTCTACACCGGCGTGGACCAGCGGCTGGACGTGCCGATGATGCTGCCGCCGACGCCGGCGGCGATCGACCTGACGGGGATGAAGGTGCTCATCGCCGACGACGTGGCCGACACCGGCAAGACGCTGGAGGTCGTGCGGGACTTCTTCGCGGGCCACGTGGCGGAGGCGCGGACGGCGGTGATCTACGAGAAGCCGTGGACCGTGATCCGGCCGGAGTACGTCTGGCGTCGAACCGAGGCGTGGATCGACTTCCCCTGGTCCTCGCAGCCGCCACTGGTCGACCGCCGGGGCGGGCTGGCCCACTAGTCTCGCGACATGAGTGCCTTTCCCCTCTCGGACCTGACGGCCGGCCTGCGGATCGAGCCGGGCAGCCCGGTGGACCTCGCGGCCATCGACACCGACGCAGCCCCGGGCTTCGACGGCAACAAGGCGGACGGTGAGAAGGCGCTGCTGGGTCTGGCTCCGGAGCTGGAGGACCTGCAGGAGCGGCTGTTCGCGGACGGCAAGGCGGGCGGGCGGCGCTCGATCCTGCTGGTCCTGCAGGGGATGGACACCTCCGGCAAGGGCGGCACGCTGCGCTCGACGGTCGGTCTGGTGGACCCGCAGGGCGTGCGGATCACCTCGTTCAAGGCGCCGACGGCGGAGGAGCGTGAGCACGACTTCCTGTGGCGTATCGCCAAGGCGCTGCCGCCGGTGGGGCTGATCGGGGTGTTCGACCGCTCGCACTACGAGGACGTGCTGATCGGGCGGGTGCGGGAGCTGGCGCCGCCCGAGGAGATCGAGCGCCGGTACGACGCGATCAACGCCTGGGAGGCCGAGCTCGCGGCGCAGGGCACCACGATCATCAAGTGCATGCTGCACATCTCGGCCGCGGAGCAGAAGGAGCGCCTGCTGGCGCGTCTGGACGACCCGACCAAGCACTGGAAGTACAACCCGGGTGACGTGGACGAGCGCGAGCTGTGGCCGGCGTACCAGGAGGCGTACCGGATCGCGATCGAGCGGACCGGCACCGACGTCGCGCCGTGGCACGTGATCCCGGCCGACAAGAAGTGGTTCCGCAACCTGGCGATCGGGACGCTGCTGCTGGACGCGCTGCGGTCCTTCGACCTGGACTGGCCGGCGGCGGACTTCGACGTGGAGCACGAGAAGCAGCGCCTGCTCGACGAGAAGCCCCTGTGACCGCGGGTTCGGGCGGGCTGCCGCAGGTCCGGGTCACCCGGTACGTCACGCCGCTGCGCGAGGGCGGCAGCCTGCCGGGCATCGTGGAGGCCGACGACCTCGGCACCTACGTGTGCAAGTTCCGCGGCGCGGGCCAAGGCCCCCGGGTGCTCGTGGCGGAGGTGATCGTGGCCGGGCTCGCCCGCCTGCTCGACATCCCGACGCCCGACCAGGTCGTGCTCGACGTCGATCCGGCGATCGCCCGTTACGAGGCGGACGAGGAGGTCCAGGACCTGCTCAACGCCAGCGCCGGTCTCAACCTCGGCATCGACTTCCTGCCCGGCTCCTTCGGCTACGACCCGACGAGCGCGCCCGACGCCGAGCTGGCGGGCCGGGTGCTGTGGCTCGACGCGTTCACCGCGAACGTCGACCGCAGCTGGCGCAACCCGAACCTCCTGGTGTGGCGCGGCACCCTGCAGGCCATCGACCACGGCGCGTCCCTGTACTTCCACCATTCCTGGCCGGGCGGTCCGGGCGACCCGGAGCGCTTCTCCCGCCAGCCGTACGACGTGAGCGAGCACGTGCTGCGGGCCTACGCCGACCAGGCCCGGGCCCAGGACGCCGACCTGGCGGCGCGCCTCGACGACGCCGCCCTGACCGCGGTGCTGGCGCAGGTGTCCGACGACTGGCTGGACCCGGTGCCGGGTGCGGAGACGCCGGATGCGCTGCGCGAGCGCTATGTCACCTTCCTGGCAGCGCGCCGCGACGGGGGACGCCCGTGGCTGCCGGCGGCGCGCGCGGAGGCGGACGCGTGAGCCCGTACCAGTACGTCGCCCTGCGCTGCGTCCCCCGGGTGGAGCGCGAGGAGTTCGTCAACGTCGGCGTGGTGCTCTACTGCCCGGACGCAGATTTCCTCGCGGTGCGCTCGTCGGTGGACGCGGCCCGGCTGCGGGCGTTGCACGCGGACGTGGACGTCGCGGCCGTCGAGGCCGCCCTGGCCGGGGTGGAGCGGGTGTGCCGCGGCGAGGCGCACACCGACTTCGGCGTGGGGGTGCGCGCGACGGCGTACGGCAGCCGTGAGGCGCGCGACGACGCCAGCACCCGGTTCGGGTTCCTCAAGGCGCCGCGCAGCACCGTCCTCCAGCCGGGCCCGGTCCACGGTGGCGTCACCGCGGACCCGGCCCGCACGCTCGAGCGGCTGCTCGAGACGCTGGTGCTCTAGAGGCTCAGACCGGGACGAGCTCGACCGCGCCGACGGCGTACCGGGCCAGGATGGTCCGGGCGATCTCCGGGTGCGCGCCGAGCGGTTCGGAGACGGCGACGGCGCCGGCCTCGAGGGCGAGCTCGGCGGCCCGGTCGACCAGGCTGCCGGGGGCGAGGAAGAGCGAGGCGACGGCGATGTGCCGGCGGCCCTCGGCGCGGAACGCGCGCACGGCCTCGCCGGTGGCGGGCGGTGCCGCGGTGGCGTACGCCGCGGTCACGGGCAGCTTGTGGTGGGCACCCCAGAGCCGGGCGAGGCGGGCGACGGCCTGGTTGGCGAGCGGGTCGGTCGTGCCGGCCGCGGCCAGCACGAGCGCGTCGAGCTCACGGATCCGGGCCGAGCGCAGGGCCTCACGCAGGCGCTCGTCGAGCACCTCCAGGAAGCGCGCCTCGAGACCGAGCACCTCGGTGGCGCGGATCTGCAGGCCGGGGTGCCGGGTGGTCGCCTCGGCGATCATCTCCGGGACGTCGACCTTCGCGTGGAAGGCCTCGACGAGCAGCAGCGGCACGACGACGATCTCGTCGAAGCCCGCCTTGACCAGCCGGTCCACGACCGTGTGGAAGCCGGGCTTGGCGAGGTCGAGGAACGCCTTCTCGATCCGCAGGTCCGGGCGCAGCGCCTTGGTGGCGTCGACCAGTGCGGACACCGTGGCGGCCGAGCGCGGGTCGCGGCTGCCGTGGGCCAGGGCGATGAGTGCGGGAGCAGCCATCAGGAGATACCCCTTCCATCCCTGATGCGGTCATCCGATGACGTCGCTGTCATGAGTGGATGCCGCATTCGGTCTTGTTGGTGCCGGCCCACCGGCCGCTGCGCGGGTCCTCGCCGGGGGCGACCCGGCGGGTGCACGGCGCGCAGCCGATGGACGGGTAGCCGTCGTAGACGAGCGGGTTGACGAGAACGCCGTTCTCGGCGATGTAGCGCTCGACCTGCTCGTCGCTCCACCGGGCGATGGGGGAGACCTTGACCTTCTGCTTCTTGGCGTCCCAGCCGATGACGGGCGCGATCACCCGGTTGTGGGTCTCGGCACGACGCAGGCCGGTCGCCCAGGCGTCGTAGTTCGCGAGCGAGTCGGCCAGCGGCTTGACCTTGCGCAGCGCGCAGCACAGGTCAGGGTCGCGCTTGTAGAGCTCGGGGCCGTACGCCGCGTCCTGCTCGGCCACCGTCTGCACGGGGGTGATCGAGATCAGGTTGACGTTCATCGTCGCCTCGACGGCATCGCGGGTGCCGATGGTCTCCACGAAGTGGTAGCCGGTGTCGAGGAAGACGACGTCCAGGCCGGGCACGACCTTCTGGGCCAGGTGCGCGAGCACCGCGTCGCCCATGGAGGAGGTGATGCAGAAGCGGTCGCCGAAGGTGGCGGCGGCCCACTCGATGATGACCTCGGCGGGGGCGAGCTCGAGCTCGGCACCCCAGTGGGAGACCAGCTCGCGCAGCTCCTCGGGGGAGCGGCCGGCGGTCTCGGTGCCGCGGAAGCTCCGGGCACGCGCGGTGGTGGGGGCAGTCATCGGGCACCTCCTTCTCGTTCGGTTCGGGGGACGGGCGTGAGGCCGAGCAGCTCGACCTTGAAGGCCCGTCGACACCCTCGGCATTCCCAGCCGGTGGGCTCGTGCGGCCACAGGTCGGTCTCGCCGCAGTAGGGGCAGTGGTACGGCACTGCCCGCGACGACACCGACGTCTCCGACATCAGACCGACTCCAGCGCCTTCTCGCCCCGCAGCAGGGACTCGTCCGCGCGGTGCACCCACGCGTCGAAGGCCTCGCCCTCGGTGCGGTCGGCGAGGTAGTTCGTGACCACCACGGTGATGTAGTCGTCCAGCCCCTTGCTGGTCACCTTGTGCGCGCGCAGCTTGCGGCCGAAGTTCGAGCGCAGGCCGGTCGCGCCGCCGAGGTGCACCTGGAAGCCCTCGACCTGCTCGCCGTTCTCGTCGACGACCAGCTGGCCCTTGAGGCCGAAGTCGGCGACCTGGGTGCGGGCGCAGGCGTTGGGGCAGCCGTTGACGTTGACCGTGATCGGCGTGTCCAGTTCGGGGAAGCGCCTCTCCAGCTCGGTCACCAGGTCGCGCGCACGCTCCTTGGTGTCGACGATCGCCAGCTTGCAGAACTCGATGCCGGTGCAGGCCATGGTGTTGCGCCGCCAGCCCGAGGGGCGGGCGGTGAGGCCGATGGCGTCGAGGCCGTCGAGGAGCGCGTCGAGGACGGCCGGCTCCACACCGATCAGCACGATCTTCTGGTACGGCGTGAGGCGGGCTCCCGCGACGCCGTGCTCGTCCATCAGCGCGGCCAGCTGCACCAGCGCGGTGCCGGAGATCCGGCCGGCGGAGGGGGCGAGGCCGACGTACAGCTTGCCGTCCTTCTGCTCGTGCACGCCGACGTGGTCGCGGTGACCGACGGGCGACTCGGGGGAGGCGAGGGTCTCGAGCTTCTTGCCGAGGTACTCGTTCTCCAGCACCTCGCGGAACTTCTCCACCCCCCAGTCGGCCACCAGGAACTTGAGCCGGGCCCGGGAGCGGAGCCGCCGGTAGCCGTAGTCGCGGAAGATGCCGGCGACGCCGGCCCACACGTCGGGGACCTCGTCGAGCGGGATCCACACGCCGAGCTTCTGGGCGAGCATCGGGTTGGTGGAGAGTCCGCCGCCGACCCACACGTCGAAGCCGGGGCCGTGCTCGGGGTGGACGGTGCCGACGAAGGCCACGTCGTTGGTCTCCGGCGACACGTCGTGGCTGGGGTGGCCGGTCAGCGCGGTCTTGAACTTCCGCGGGAAGTTCGAGAAGTCCTTGTTGTTCAGGTAGCGCCGCTCGATCTCCTCCAGCGCCGAGGTGCCGTCGATGATCTCGTCCTTGGCGACGCCGGCGACCGGCGAGCCGAGGAAGGGGCGCGGGGAGTCGCCGCACGCCTCGAGCGAGTGCAGGCCGACGGTCTCGAGACGCTCCCAGATCTCCGGCACGTTCTCGATCTCGATCCAGTGGTACTGGATGTTCTCGCGGTCGGTGACGTCGGCGGTGTCGCGCGCGAAGTCGACGCCGATCTGGCCGAGCGTGCGCACCGCGGCCGAGGAGAGCAGCTTGCCGTCGGAGCGGACCCGCAGCATGAAGTAGCGGTCGTCCAGCTCCTCCTCCTCCAGCGTCGCCGTCTTGCCGCCGTCGATGCCGGGCTTGCGCTGGGTGTAGAGGCCCATCCACCGGAACCGGCCGCGCAGGTCGGCGGGGTCGATGGAGTCGAAGCCGCGCTTGGAGTAGACGTACAGGATCCGGTCGCGGACGTTGAGCGGGTCGTCGTCCTTCTTGGACTGCTCGTTCTTGTTCAGCGGCTCGGTGTAGCCCAGCGCCCACTGACCCTCGGCACGGCGGGGTCGCGGGATCTCGGTGTGCTGGGCTCGTTCGGGCTTGAAGCGCAAGTCGGGCATGCTGGAGATGAGGTCCTTCGCTGATGGGCGCGCCGAGAGGTCAGGCGCGCGGCTCGGAGGTGGCGGTCGGCGTGATCAGCGGGGCCAACACATCATGCTGCGGGTGCGCCCGAAGTCCACGTGGCGTCGTACCACGAGGTGCGCATGGGTGGCAGCAGTGACCATGTCAACGAGTCTCATCCTTCGGACGTGCCGCCACCAAATCCCAATCTCATGATGTGGACGCTCGTCTCATGATCCGGTACGGCGATCGGTGATCCCAGCGTGAACAGGCCCGTCCTGCGACGCAGGTCACACGAGGCGGGGCCTGTCACCCCACCAGCCGGACCGGTGCACCCCTCGGTGCCGGAGTCGCGCCGGGCGGGCCGGAGGGCACCACTACGATTGCGTCCATGAGCGACAACTCCCTCAACGGCGAACTCGTCAGCAGCGCCTACCGCCAGGCGCTCGAGGTCATCTCCTCCGTCGAGCCGCGCATCGCGGACGCCACCCGCCAGGAGCTCGCCGACCAGCGGGCCTCGCTCAAGCTGATCGCCAGCGAGAACTACGCCTCGCCGGCCGTGCTGCTCACCATGGGCACCTGGTTCAGCGACAAGTACGCCGAGGGCACGGTCGGTCACCGCTTCTACGCCGGCTGCCAGAACGTCGACACCGTCGAGTCGCTCGCCGCCGAGCACGCCCGCGAGCTGTTCGGCGCGCAGTACGCCTACGTCCAGCCGCACTCCGGCATCGACGCCAACCTGACCGCCTACTGGGCGATCCTCGCCCACCGGGTCGAGGGCCCCTGGCTGCAGGACGCCGGCGTGAAGAACATGAACGACCTCTCCGACGCCGACTGGGAGAAGCTGCGCCACGAGCTCGGCAACCAGCGTCTGCTCGGCATGAGCCTCGACACCGGCGGCCACCTCACCCACGGCTTCCGTCCGAACATCAGCGGCAAGATGTTCCACCAGCAGCAGTACGGCACCGACCCGGAGACCGGGCTCATCGACTACGACGCGCTGCGGGCCAAGGCCAAGGAGTTCAAGCCGCTCATCCTGGTCGCGGGCTACTCGGCGTACCCCCGCCGGGTGAACTTCGCGAAGATGCGCGAGATCGCCGACGAGGTGGGCGCCACCCTCATGGTCGACATGGCGCACTTCGCCGGTCTGGTCGCGGGCAAGGTCTTCACGGGCGAGGAGGACCCGGTCCCCTACGCCCACGTGGTCACCAGCACCTCCCACAAGTCGCTGCGCGGCCCGCGCGGTGGCTTCATCCTGGCGACCGAGGAGTACGCCCCGAGCGTCGACCGCGGCTGCCCGATGGTGCTCGGCGGTCCGCTCTCGCACGTGATGGCCGCCAAGGCCGTCGCCTTCGCGGAGGCGCGCACCCCGGAGTTCCGCACCTACGCCCAGGCGGTGGCCGACAACGCGAAGTCGCTCGCCGAGGGCCTGCAGCGGCGCGGCACGAAGCTGGTCACCGACGGCACCGACAACCACATCGTCCTGCTCGACGTGTCGTCGTTCGGCCTCACCGGCCGGCAGGCGGAGTCGGCCCTGCTCGACGCCGGCGTCGTCACCAACCGCAACTCCGTGCCGGCCGACCCCAACGGCGCCTGGTACACCTCGGGCATCCGGATCGGCACGCCCGCCCTGACGAGCCGCGGCTTCGGCGCCGACGAGTTCGACCAGGTCGCGGACCTGATCGTGCACGTCCTGCAGAACACCGAGGCCGGGACGACCTCGGCGGGTGCGGTGTCCAAGGCGTCCTACGTGCTGGGCGAGGGCGTGGCCGACAAGGTCCGCGCCGCCTCCGCCGAGCTGCTCGACAAGCACCCGCTGTACCCGGGTCTCGACCTGAGCTGACCCGCTGAGCCGGGCCAGCCCTCACCTCCACCCGTAGCTGACCTCCGGACGCCCGCCCCCGGGTCCGTAGCGCACGCCCCGGGTGACCAGACCCTGGTCCGCCAGGTGCTCGAGGTAGCGGCGGGCGGTCACCCGGGAGGCGCCGACCACCGCCGCGACCTCGCTCGCCGAGAGCTCGCCCGCGGCGTCGCGCACGGCGGCGGTGACGGTGCGCAGCGTCTCCGCGCTCATCCCCTTGGGCAGCGGGGCGCTGCCCGTCGGGCGCAGCGATCCGAGCAGCTGGTCGACCTCGTCCTGCACCACCTCGTCGGGGGCGGCGTCGAGGCGGGCGTGGTAGTCGGCGTACTGCTCCAGCTTGGCCCGGAAGGTCGCGAAGGTGAACGGCTTGAGCAGGTAGAGCACCACGCCCTGCACGACCGCCTGGCGCACGACCTTCGTGTCGCGGGCGGCCGTCACCGCGATCACGTCGCACAGGTGGCCGGCGCTGCGCAGGGCGGTGAGCAGGCCGAGCCCGTGCCCGTCGGGGAGGTTCATGTCGAGCAGCACCAGGTCCACCGGCTCCCCGGCGGCGCGGGCGGCGTCGAGGGCCCGGACCGCGTCGCGGGCGGAGCGGGCGATGCCGGCCAGGGCGAACCCCGGCACCCGCTCGACGTACGACGCGTGGGCCTCGGCCGCGAGCGCCTCGTCCTCCACGACGAGCACCCGGACGCTCACGACGCCGTCCCCAGGGTGACCGCGAAGCGGGCTCCGCCGAGCGCCGAGCGGCCGACCTCGACGTCCCCGTCGTGGCGGCGGGCGACCTGGACGACCAGGGCCAACCCGAGCCCGCGGCCGGTGCCCGGCTCGGCCTTGGTGGTCCAGCCGCGCTCCAGGACCCGGCCGGCCGCCGCCTCGTCGAGTCCGGGCCCGCTGTCGTCGACCTCGATGCGCACGCGCCCCGGGTCGCCGGAGAGGCGCACCTCCACCCGGCGCGTCGCGGCGCCGGACACCGCGTCGAAGGCGTTGTCGACGAGGTTGCCGAGCACGGTGACCAGGTCGCGCGGCGGGAGCCCCGAGCCGGCGGGGAGAGCGCCGGTGATGCGCAGGTCCACCGCCTGTTCCGCGGCCTCCGCGGACTTGCCGAGCAGCAGCGCGGCGACGACCGGGTCGTCGACGGCGCCGACGACCTGGTCGGTGAGCAGCTGGGCGACCTGCAGCTCCTCGGTGGCGAAGTCGACGGCGTCCTGCGGCCGGCCCATCTCGATGAGGGAGACCACCGTGTGCAGGCGGTTGGCGGACTCGTGGTTCTGCGAGCGCAGGGACTCGGTCAGGCGGCGCACGACCTCGAGCTCGCCCGTCACCGAGCGCAGCTCGGTGTGGTCGCGCAGGGTGACCACCGACCCGACGTCGCGCCCGTCCCACCGCGCCGGCGCCGAGGAGACCACCAGGATCCGCTCCCCGGCGAGGTAGAGGTCGTCGGACTCCGCGGTGCGCCCGCGGGCGGCCGCGACGAGCCCCGGAGCGAGGCCCAGCTCCTCGATCGGGCGGCCGACGGCGTCGTCGGGCAGCGCGAGCAGGCGTCTGGCCTCGTCGTTGACGAGCTGCACCCGGCCGGCGCCGTCGAGCAGCAGCAGCCCCTCGCGCACCGAGTGCAGGACGGCGGAGTAGAACTCGTACATCCGGGCGAGCTCCTGCTCGCCCATGCCGTGGGTCACCCGGTGCAGCCGTCGCGCGAGCAGCCCGGCGCCGAGCAGGCCGACGAGCAGCACCAGGCCCCCGCACAGCACCACGACGGTCACGTCGCGGCGCAGGCCGCGGTTGATGTCGCTGACCGTGATGCCGACCGAGACCAGCGCGACGACGCGGCCGTCGTCGAGGACCGGGACCACCGAGCGCACGGACGGGCCCAGGGTGCCGGTGTACTGCTGGGTGAACACCTCGCCGTCCGGCGCCCCGCCGAGGTCGCCGACGAACCTCCGGCCGATCTGGGCGGGGTCGGGGTGGGTGTAGCGGGTGCGGTCCAGCGCCATCACCACCACGAAGTCGGTGTCGGTGTCGCGCCGGACCTCCTCGGCCCACGGCTGCAGGTCCGCGCTCGGGTCGGCGGTGCGCAGCGCCGAGCGGACCGTGGGGGAGTCGGCGACGGTGAGGGCGACGGCCTCCGCCCGCTGGGTGGCCCGGCTGCGCGAGTCCCGGCGGGCGTCGTACGACGCCATGAGGATGCCGACCACGACGAGCAGCAGCACGGTCGCGACCTGCAGGAGCAGCACCCGGCGCGCGACGGAGCGGTCGCGGAGCAGGCGGCTGATCGGCATGCGGTCATTCTCGCGCACGGGTCCGACGCACCTGTGGCGTGCGTCACGAACACAACGAACACAACGGTGACGACGGTCACTTCCGGCAGGACAGTTGCCGAGGACCCCGGCCGGGGCCCGCACTCCCTGACTGGAGGAACGATGAGCACCACCAGCACGCGCTCCCGCGCGACGCACTACCTCTACCTCGCGGTGATCGTGGCGGTCCTGCTCGGCATCGCCACGGGACTGCTCTTCCCGGGCTTCGCCGTCGAGCTCAAGCCGCTCGGCGAGGGCTTCGTCAACCTGATCAAGATGATGATCCAGCCGATCATCTTCTGCACGATCGTCCTCGGTGTCGGCTCGGTGGCGAGCGCCGCGAAGGTCGGCCGGGTGGGCGGACTCGCGCTCGTCTACTTCCTCGTGATGTCGACGGTCGCGCTGACGATCGGCATGGTCGTCGGCAACCTGCTGCACCCCGGCGACGGCCTCCACATCACCGCCGACGCCGCCGCCACCGCGCAGGAGAAGGCCGCCGAGGGACATGCCGACACCACGGCCTTCCTGCTCGGCATCATCCCGACCTCGCTGTTCAGCGCACTCACCAGCGGCAGCGTGCTGCAGACCTTGCTCGTCGCGCTCCTCGTCGGCTTCGCCCTGCAGAAGATGGGTCCCGGCGGTGCGCCGGTGCTGACCGTCGTCGGCCACGTGCAGCGCCTGGTGTTCCGCCTGCTCGGCATGATCATGTGGGCCGCGCCCGTCGGCGCCTTCGGCGCGATGGCGGCCGTCACCGGCCAGGGTGGCGTGGACGCACTGAAGAGCCTCGGCGTGCTGATGATCGGCTTCTACGTCACCTGCCTGGTGTTCGTGTTCGTCGTGCTCGGCCTGCTGCTCAAGGTCACCACCGGGATCAACATCTTCGCGCTGCTGCGCTACCTCGGCCGGGAGTTCCTGCTGATCCTGGCGACCTCCTCCTCGGAGTCCGCGCTGCCGCGGGCGATCGCCAAGCTGGAGCACGCCGGCGTGGACAAGACCACCGTCGGGGTGGTCGTCCCGACGGGCTACTCCTTCAACCTCGACGGCACGGCGATCTACCTGACCATGGCGTCGATCTTCATTGCCGAGGCCATCGGCAGCCCCCTGTCCATCGGCGAGCAGGTCTCCCTCCTGCTGTTCATGATGATCGCCGCCAAGGGTGCCGCGGGCGTCACCGGCTCCGGCATGGCCGTCCTCGCCGGCGGTCTCCAGTCGCACCGACCCGAGCTGGTCGACGGCGTCGGCCTCATCGTCGGCATCGACCGGTTCATGTCCGAGGCCCGCGCGCTGACCAACTTCGCCGGCAACGCCGTCGGCACGGTGCTCGTCGGCCACTGGACCGGAAGCCTCGACCGCGCCAAGCTCGACCGGGTCCTCGCCGGTGACGACCCCTTCGACGAGACCACGATGGTCGACGACCACGCCGCGACGGAGCCGGAGAACCCGGTCGACCGGGCGGCGCGGGAGCCGCAGCCGGTCTGAGCGCAGCGCACTTGTAACACCGTGTTGAGGCACCGGAACCGGTGTCACAGCACCCAGGTAGAGGCCACAGCACCCGGGTAGACGTCCCCGCACCCGGAAGCCGGCACACCGGGGTGCGAGCGGTCAGCCGGTCTGGTCGACCAGGTCGAGCGCATGGCGGGCGAGGGCGGCCCTGGTGGCCGCCGTCGCCCGCAGTGCGTCGTCCGCGGGAGCGTCGAGCAGCTCGAACGGGATCGCCGAGAGCCCGGTGAAGAGCAGCAGCTGCAGGGCGTGCGCCCGCCACAGGGCAGCCACGTCGACGTCCACGCCCTCCGCCGCCAGCCCCCGGTGGTACGACGCCACGCACGCCTCGTCCCGCTCGCCGAGGTCGTCGGCGCCGCGCCGGCCGATCTGCACGTCGCCGACGAGCAGCTGCCCGAGGTCGAAGCCGACGGGCAGGGCGGTGAAGAAGTTGAAGTCGATGAGGGTGAACCCGTCGCGGTCGGGGCGCACGAGCAGGTTGTTCGGGCAGGCGTCGCCGTGGCCGACCAGCACCGGCAGGGCCATCAGCTCGGCCGCCACGGCGTCCACGGCGCCGGCGGCGGCGCTCAGCCGGGGCCGGAGGTCCCCGAACGCCTCGGCCACGAGCGGGTGCCGCCACAGGCCGTCGTCGGCGAGCGCGGGCAGCACCTGGAAGCGGAGCCGCCCCTCGACGTACCGGGTGAGGTCCCACTCGTGGCCGCCGATACCGGCGAGGGCCCGGACCGCCGGGCTGGCGGCCATCCGGCCGAGCAGGAAGGCCGCCCGCTCGTAGCGGGCGAGGTCCCAGGCGACGTCCGCGACGGGGACCACCTCGAGCCACACGGCGTACGCGAGGTCGTCGATCGGGTGCACCCCGACCGCGCGGGCCAGGGTCAGCCCCTCGGGGAGCCGGTCGCCGAGGTCGGAGCGATAGACCTCGCCCTCGGTGCGCCAGGGCACCTGCTGGGCCGCCCACGGCCGGACCTCGGCGGGCAGCTCGGCGAAGAAGGGGGAGCGGGACCACTCGTGCACGTGCTTCACGAACAGGGTGAAGTCGTGCTCGTGGCCCTCGACGGCGACGCGCCCCCGCACCCACCACCGTCCGCCGGTGGTGATGGCGGGCAGGGCGTAGTCCACCGTCTCGGCGTACGACGACAGCAGGGTCGCCTGCTCGACGCCGAGCAGCCGGGCGACCATCGCCTCCAGCACGGCGTCCGGGACGTCGGCGGGACCCAGGGCGGAGCGGTCGGGCACGGCGACCTCCTGACGTCGAGGCGATGCAGGTCACTCGATGCTAGGGCGCTCGGGATGCCCGAGTCTGCAGGTCCGGACAGATAGCGTGAGGGCCATGGTGGACGTCGGGGGTGTGCTGCACCGCCTCCCGGCCCCGGTACGACGCCTCGCCCACCTCGTGTGGCGCCTGGTGGTCACCACGGTCAGCTCCTGCCTGCGCTACCGCGTGACGGGTCTGGCCGCCGAGGGTGCGTTCTTCGCCGTGCTGTCCGTGCCGCCGCTGATCTTCGCCCTCGCCGGGGGCGTGGGCTACGTGACGGAGCACTTCACCGCCGCCCAGGTGGAGGAGGTACGCCGTGCCGTCGTCGACCTGTTCTCGGCGTTCCTCACCGACACGGCGGTCAACCGCGTGATCGTGCCGACGCTCGACGACGTCTTGGAGGGCGGCCGCTTCGACGTGATCTCGCTGGGCTTCGTGCTCGCGCTGTGGTCGGGCTCGCGGGCGCTCAACGTCTTCGTCGACACCATCACGATCATGCACGGGCTGGGCGGTCACCGGGGGATCGTGAAGACCCGGGCGCTGGCCTTCGTGCTCTACATCCTGGCCGTCCTCACCGGCGCGATCACGCTGCCGCTGGTGGTGGCGGGCCCGCGCCTCGTGCGTTCCTGGCTGCCGAACCGGGCCGACTTCCTCATGGGCTTCTACTGGCCGCTGGTCGTGCTCATCTGCATCTGCTTCCTGGCCACGCTCTACCACGTGTCGGTGCCGGTGCGGACCCGCTGGAGCTTCAACCTGCCCGGCGCGACCTTCTCGTTGGTGAGCTGGATCGCCGGGTCGTACCTGCTGCGCTGGGTGCTGACCGTGACCGCCCAGGACTCCCACTCGATCTACGGGCCGCTGGCCGCGCCGATCGCCATCCTGATCTGGCTCTACATCGCCGCGTTGGCCGTGCTGATCGGCGCCGGGGTCAACGCGGCGTTCGACGAGGTCTTCCCGCAGGAGACCACGCAGCGGGCGCGCCGGGAGCTCATGGCACGCCTCCTGCGCCGCAACCCCGAGCCGGTGGAGTAGGTTCCGGGCCGTGGGCGACCAGGTGGGAACGACGGCGAACAGCCCCTCGGTGGGCCGGATCGCCCTGCCCGAGCGCACCCGCTCGCCGTGGTGGGAGCTGGGGCGCCGGCTCCTGCTCGCGCTGGCGATCATGGCGGGCACGGTGCTGCTGGTGTACCTGGACCGCGAGGGCTACCGCGACGCCGGCGACGCGACCGCGGCCGACCCCTACGGCAACATCTCGCTGGTCGACGCGATCTACTACACGACCGTCACGCTCAGCACGACCGGCTACGGCGACATCGCGCCGGTGAGCGACCCCGCGCGCCTGGTCAACGCGTTCATCATCACCCCGGCCCGCATCGGCTTCCTCGTCCTGTTGATCGGCACGACCCTCGAGGTGCTCGCCCAGCGCGGCCGCGAACTTTTCCGCATCGCCCGATGGAGGAAGAACATGGGACACCACGTCGTGGTCGTCGGCTACGGCACCAAGGGCCGCAGCGCCGTCGAGACCCTGGTCAACAACGGTCTCGACCGCGACCACGTGGTCGTCGTCGACCCGAGCCCGGTCGCGCTCGCCGACGCGCACGCCGACCAGCTCGCCGTCATCACCGGGGACGCCACCCGCCGCGGGGTGCTGCAGCGCGCCGGCGTGGCCGACGCCGACCAGGTCATCATCACCACCGGTCGCGACGACTCCAACGTGCTCGCCGCCCTGACCGTGCGCCAGCTCAACCCCGACGCCTGGATCGTCGCCGCGGTCAGCGAGCAGGAGAACGCCCCGCTCATGCGCCAGTCCGGCGCCGACTCGGTCATCACGTCCTCCGACGCGGTGGGCCGCCTGCTCGGCCTGTCGACCCTCTCGCCGACCCTCGGGTCGGTGATGGAGGACCTGCTCACCTACGGCGAGGGCCTCGAGGTCGCCGAGCGCGAGCTGCTCGTCAACGAGGTCGGCATGCCGCCGCAGTCGCTGCCGGACCAGGTGATCGCGGTGGTCCGCGACGAGCGGGTCTACCGCTACTTCGACCCGGTCGTGACGCTGCTCGCGCGCGGCGACCGGCTGGTCGTCGTACGACCTGCCAAGGAGCTGCCGTGGGCGCCGCGCCCGGGCACGCACAACGAGGACTTCGCGGCGGACGAGGACTGAGGCGCCGATGGCTGGACCGGGCCGGCCGCCGCTGCTGGCGGGGTTGACGTACGTCGGGCCGATCGGCACCGGCGGCTTCGCCGACGTCTACCTGTACCGCCAGGAGTTCCCGGCTCGCCAGGTCGCCGTCAAGGTGCTCCGCGAGTCCTCCGACGCCGCCGGCGTGGCGCAGTTCCGCGCCGAGGCGAACGTGATGGCCCAGCTCTCGGGCCATCCCTCGATCGTGCCGATCTTCCAGGCCGACGTGAGTGCGGACGGCCACGCCTACCTGGTGATGGAGTTCTGCCCGCCGCCGCACGTCGGGCAGCGCTTCCGCTCCGAGCGACTGCCCGTGCCCGGCGTCCTCGACATCGCGGTCAAGGTGGCCAGCGCGGTCGAGACCGCCCACCGGGTCGGGATCCTGCACCGCGACATCAAGCCGCACAACATCCTCACCAGTGCGTACGGCGCACCGCTGCTCACCGACTTCGGCATCGCCTCGGTCGCCGGGGACGCCGGCGTGGGCAGCGAGGCGGTCTCGGTGCCGTGGTCGCCGCCGGAGGCGTTCTCGACGCCGGACCTGCTCGACGTGCGCAGCGACGTGTACTCGCTCGGCGCCACGGTCTACTCCCTGCTCGCCGGCCGCTCGCCGCACGAGATCCCCGGCGGCGCCAACGAGACGGCCGACCTGATCGACCGGATCGAGCGCCAGGAGCCGGCCCGGCTGCTGCGGGAGGACGTGCCGGACGCCCTCAACGCGCTGCTGCTGCGCTCGATGTCCAAGCGGCTCGACGACCGGCCGCCGTCGGCGATGGCCTTCGCGAAGCTGGTGCAGGAGGTGCAGGTCCAGATGGGCCTGCCGGCGACGCGGCTGGAGGTGCTCGACGCCTCGCCGGCGGCCGCCGTCCCCGTCGCGGACGACGACCGCACCCTGGTCAAGCCGATCTCCATCATCCTGCCGGACGTGATCGCCGAGCGCGGCACGCTGCTGCGCCCGCGCGAGATCACCGGCGCCGACGAGAACACCGGCGTGCAGGCCCGGCCCGGCATCCCCGAGCCGGACACCGTCCGCAAGCTGCCCGCCGACCTGCCGGGGCTGCCGCCGCTGCCGGGCATGCCGCCGATCGGCCCGCCGCCCGGCGCGCCGCCGGGGGCCGCGGCCCGCGGGCGTCGTACGCCGTGGGCGGTGCTGGCCGGCGTGCTCCTGCTCGCCGTCATCGCCGCCGTCGTGGTGGTCGCGCTGACCCGGGGCGAGGAGGCGCCGGACCCCGAGGACGGTCCGTCGAGCGGACCGGACGAGCCCACCCTGATCACCGGAGGACCGGTCCAGCCGACGGAGCTGGAGGTGACCCAGGCCCAGGGCAGGATCCGCTTCGCGTGGCGCAACCCGGCCCCGCAGGACGGCGACAGCTTCCTCGTCGAGACCGGGCCCAGCCTGGCGGCGCTCGCCGAGACCGAGCGCGGTCCGGACGCCTTCGTCGAGGTGCCGGCCCGCTCGGGGACGCAGGTCTGCATCTCGGTCTCGACCGTGCGCGGTTCTCAGATCTCGTCACCGCTGACGGAGTGCGTTCCGGCCGAATGACGAATCCGTCGGCCCCGTGAGGTTTACTGTCCTTGCTTCACGGTGGGGACCGGTTTGACGGATGAGGGGAGCACGGCGTGTCGACGCTGCGGGCTCGGGGCCGTGGCGCGCGCCGCAGGCGCGTCGCCCAGGGTGCCGCGCTGTCCCTTGCCGTCGGGACCCTCGCCGTCCTCGCGGTCCAGTACGACGGCTCGCCGATCCACGACGTCGACCTCAACGACGGCGGCGTGTGGGTGACCAACGCGGGCCGCGGCATGATGGCCCGACTCAACTCCCAGGTGGGCGAGCTCGAACTGGGCGTCGTCACCACCTCCACGAGCACCGACGTGTTCCAGGAGGCCAGCAGCGTCCAGGTCTACGACAACGGCGGTGGCGGTGACGCGCGCAGCGTCTCGGTCGTCGACGTGCTCGGCGGGGTCGCGCAGCCCGTGCCGATGCCGGGGACGTTCGAGGCCGCCGCGGGCCGCACGACCGTTGCCGTGCTCGACGACGCCTCCGGCCGGGTCTGGCTGCGTCGCGCCGACCGGCTCGAGGGCTTCCAGACCGCGCCGCCCGACCTCGAGGTGTCCGCCCGCTCCTCGGTGACCGTGACCGCCTCGGGCACCGCGCTGGTCCTGGACCGGACCAAGCATGAGGTGACCGCCTACGGCCTGGACGCCGCGGGGACGCCGGTCCCCGGCGCGACGTACGAGTTCGACGACGACTTCCAGGACGACCCGGTGCTCACCGCGGTCGGCGAGAAGCCGGTCGTGCTCCGCGGCAACGACGTGCTGCGTCCGGGGGAGGACCCGGTCACCGTCGAGGGCGAGGACCCGGTGCTGCAGCAGGTCGGGCCGGCGGCCGAGGAGGTCCATGTCGCGACCACCACCGGCCTGTGGGCCGTGCCGCTCGGCGGCGGCGAGGCGCGCGAGGAGTCGACGATCGACGTCGACGGTGCCCCGGCCGCCCCCGCGGTCGTCGCGGGCTGCGTGCACGCGGCGTGGAACGCGCCCGGCCAGGACAACTACCAGCGCCTGTGCGGGGACGACGACCCGTTCAGCGGCGAGATCTCGCCGCTGACGAGCTCCTCGCTGCTGGAGTTCCGCAGCAACCGCGACGTCGTCGTGCTCAACGACATCGCCAACGGCACGGCGTGGATGGTCCAGGAGGACGGCCTGACCCGGGTCGACAACTGGGACTCGATCGACCCCAACGCCAAGGACCCGCAGGAGGCGAAGGTCCAGGAGGAGGCGCGCGACCGCAAGCGCAACCAGCCTCCGAAGGCCGAGGACGACGACTTCGGCGCCCGCGCCGGGGCGACCGTGATCCTGCCGGTGACGCTCAACGACGTCGACCCCGACGGCGACATCCTCACCCTCAAGCAGCCGCCCGCGAGCACCGACGCGGCGACCTTCAGCGTCGTCGGCGAGGGCACCCAGGTCCAGGTCAAGGTGGGCCCGAACGCCTCGGGCACGATCACGTTCGACTACGAGATCACCGACGGCCACCCGGAGAACCCCTCGTCCAAGGCGACCGTCACCCTCAAGCTCTTCGACGACGGCACCGACGAGGCCCCCGAGCTGCTCAAGGACCAGGAGAACGTCCTCGAGGTCGCCGCCGGCCACGAGGCCAGCCTCAACGTGCTGCCCGCCTGGATCGACCCCGAGGGCGACTCCCTGGCGCTGGTCGGCGCGACCAGCGACGGCGGCGAGGTGGGCTTCCGTCCCGACGGCACCATCGACTTCGCCGACACCGACGAGGGCCCGGGCCAGGAGACCATCGAGTTCAAGGTGCGCGGCGGTGACGGGATCGCCGAGGGCAGCGTCGCGGTCTCCGTCGAGGACCCCGCCGACGCCGCCCCCCGCGCCGTCGCCGACCACTTCACCGGCGTCGTCGGCTCGACGATCCTGCTGGAGCCGGTCAAGAACGACATCGACCCGCTCGGCGGCCAGCTCGGGCTGCCCACGCTCACCAAGGTGTCCGGCGGTCCAGCCACGCTCTCGCGCGACGCCGCCCGCGGCACGGCCACCTTCCGCGCCGACCAGCACGGCACCTACTACCTGGAGTACACCGCCAGCTCCTCCAACGGGCGCACCTCCACCCCGACCATGGTCCGCGTCGACGTCCAGCCCGCGGCCGGCGCCAACCGGCCGCCCGTGGCGACCCGCGACATCGCGGCGGTGCGCCCCGACGGCTCCGTGCTCGTCGACGTGCTCGCCAACGACGCCGACCCCGACGGCGACGTGCTGATCGTGCAGGGTGTCGAGGTCGCGCCCGAGGACGCCGACGTCGTCAAGGCCTCCTTGATCAACAAGCGCTTCGTGCGGGTCGAGGTGACCGGCGACCTCGCCGGTCGTCGCCCCGAGCTGACCTACCTGCTCTCCGACGGGCGCAGCGACCAGGTCCGTGGCGCGGTGGCCGTGACGCTCGCCGACCGCGGCCGCAACCGGCGGCCCACCGCTCTGGAGGACGTCGTCACCGTGCGTGCCGGCACGGTCATCGACATCCCCGTCCTCGAGAACGACGTCGACCCCGACGGCGACAAGCTCACCGTCAACCAGCAGGACCTCTTCGACGTCGACGCCCACCGCAAGGTCATCGAGGAGGGTGCCGTCCCCATCGTCGCGACCGGCGACTCGATCCGGGTCCTCGTGCCCGACGACGGGACCAGCCAGCTCCAGGTCGGGTACGGCGTGCGCGACCCCGAGGGCGCGCGGGCCGACACCCGGCTGGTCCTCAACATCAAGCCCGACGACCCTGACGACAGCCAGGCCCCGCAGCCGCGCCCCATCGAGGACCGCACCGTCACCGGCCACTCCATCCGGGTGCCGGTCGCCGCCTTCGGCGCCGACCCCGACGGCGACCCGGTCGTCTACACCGCACTCGTCGAGCCGCCGTCGCTCGGCCGGATCCTGCGCTCGGGCGCGGACTGGTTCGAGTACGAGCCCTTCGAGGGCGAGGGTGCCACCGGCACCGACGCGTTCAAGATCCAGGTGACCGACCCCTACGGGCTGTCCTCGACGGCGGACGTGCGGATCGGGGTCGCCCCGCGCAGCGTGGAGAACCAGGCGCCCGCCGCGCTCGACGACCAGGTGCTGGTCAAGCCGGGGCTGACGCTCAACTACCCGGTCCTGCAGAACGACTCCGACCCCGACGGCGACCCGCTCATCGTCGACGAGGCCGGCTTCCACGAGCTCGCCGACGCCACCGGCAAGGTCGGCGGCGGGATGAGCCTCGACGGGTCGGCGGTCCGCGTCGACGTCCCTGCGCTGGGCAAGGCGAGCGAGGTCAGCAAGGTCGCGGAGTACTCCGTCACCGACGGCCTCGGCGGCTCGTCCTCGGCGTTCTTCACCGTGACCGCCCGCGAGGACGCCCCCGACCACGCGCCGATCACCCAGGACGACGTGGCCGACGGCACGATGCTCGAGGGCAAGGTCGCGGGCGACACCGTCGACGTCGACGTGCTGAAGAACGACGGCGACCTCGACGGGGCCAAGGCCGACCTGGTCCTGGAGGCCGTGGACGGCAAGGTCGCCCGCGTCGTGGACCGCAAGCTGCGGATCACCCTGGCCAAGGAGTCGCAGGTCGTGCCCTACCGGGTGACCGACGCGACCGAGCAGTCCTCCTTCGGCTTCGTCTACGTCGCGGGCACCGACAGCATGCCGCCGGTGCTCGACATCGAGGCGGTGCCGGTCAAGGTCACGGCGGGGGAGAAGGCCTCGATCAAGCTCGACGACGTGGTCGTCGTCCGGTCCGGGCGCGCCCCCAAGGTCGCCCGCACCGACCAGATCACCGCCGCGCACGGTGACGCGACGGCGCTCAGCGCGACGGAGCTGGAGTTCCTGGCGCCGCGGTCCTACTACGGCGCCGCGTCGATCACCCTCGGCGTCCTCGACGGCGAGGGCCAGAACGACCCCGAGGGCCTGCAGTCGCAGATCACCATCCCGATCACCGTGCTGCCCGCCGACAACGTCGCCCCGACGGTGCGCTCGACGAGCGTCGTCGTCTTCGCCGGGGGCGACCCGGTGACGGTGGACCTGAAGCGGCTCGCGAGCGACATCAACGAGGGCGACGAGCTGGAGTACGCCGTCAGCGAGGACACCGCCCTCGAGACCTCCATCGACGACGACGTGCTCAGCATCAGCGCCCCCGACGACGCCAAGAGCGACGAGCGGGAGCTGACGGTCTCGGCGGACGACGGTGAGGCGAAGCCGGTGGACGGCCGGGTCCGGGTCACCGTGGTCGGCGGCGACGACAAGGCCACCGCCGAGCCGCTGATGCGCCTGCGCGAGCTCACCGTCGACGACGCCCGGCCCGACGAGCCGGTGGAGGTCGACCTGTCGGCCGCGGTCCTGGAGGACCCGATCGACGACGCCAACAAGGTGGTCGACGCCACCCGCTCCGGCGCGGCCTCCTCGCAGCCGAGCGTCTCGGGCACCACCCTGCGGGTGACGCCGCAGGAGGCCGGCGAGGTCGTGGTGAGCTACACGATGGACGACGGCTCGGGGCTCACCGAGCGCCGGGTCACCAGCCGCGTGGTCATCACCGTCGCCGGCGCCCCCGACGCGCCCGCCGCGCCGCGGGCGGTGCAGGGCGGGCCGGACTCGGTCCAGCTGAGCTGGCTGGCGCCCGCCGACAACGGCAGCCCGATCACCCACTACACCGTGCGCTGGAACGGCGGCGACCAGGAGTGCCGCGCCACCCAGTGCACGATCACCGGGCTCGACCCGGGGGAGACCTACCGGTTCACCGTCGAGGCGGTCAACGAGATCGGTCCCAGCGACCCGAGCCCGGCCTCCAGCCCGGTGACCCCGGACGAGGTGCCCGGCCAGATGTCCGCGCCGGTGGTCGTCGACTCGTTCACCGACCGCGACGGCAAGATCCACCTCAAGTGGAGCCCGCCGCCCAACGAGGGCTCCGACATCACCGGCTACAAGCTGGTGTCCAACCCCGCGACGTCCGCACGCGAGGCCGGGCCCAACGACCGCTCGCTGGTGTGGGACGGGTTGTCGAACGGCACGTCGTACACCTTCCAGATCCAGGCGGTCAACGAGGCCGGCGAGGGCCCGATGTCGCCGCCGTCGGCGCAGGCGGTGCCGTTCACGAAGCCGTCCACGATGCCGGCGCCGACGATGGTCGCCGAGCCGCCCAACGACGACGGCAAGGGCTACCTCACGGTGTCGTGGGCCGGCCTGGGCGAGCCGCAGAACGGCTACGACGCGATCCTCACCTACGACGTGAAGGTGCTCGTCGACGGCGCGGAGCTGACCACGGTCTCGGTCCCGGGAGGCACGACCTCGCGCTCCTTCGACGTCGAGAACGGGCACAGCTACACCGCCCAGGTGCGCGCCTCGAACCGCTCGGGCACCGCGGACGAGTGGTCCCCGCAGTCGGAGTCGAAGGTCGCCTGGGACAAGGCGAAGGCGCCCGCCAACATCGCGAAGGACTCCGACTGCGTCAACTGCACCAGCTCCACGACCGCCTACAAGGGCCGGGTCGCGTTCGACACCCCGTCCGACGACGGCGGCTTCCCCGTCACGGCGTACGACGTGGCGACCGCCGACGGCTGGTCGGGCCGGGTGCCGGCGCCGACCCAGGCCGAGGGCGCGCGGACCACGATCGACGTCCCGTTCCGCTCCAACGCCGCCAACCAGTGGGTCAAGCTCACCCCGATCACCTCGCCGACCGGCCAGGGCGAGGTGGCCGGCGCGGCGGGCCAGGGAGGCGACTTCGACCCGTTCGCGAAGCCGATCGCGCCGTCGGTGACCTCGGCCAACGGCGGCTACCGCTCGGTGTCGATCTCCTACAACGGCGGTGACGGCAACGGGCGCAACGCCGACAACGTCGACGCGGACATCAGCGGCGGCAGCGGCGGCAGCGTGCTGCTCTCGCCCAGCGGTGGCACGGTCAAGATCGAGACGGCGCAGGGCGGCGACCAGGTCTGCGCCCGGTTCCGGATCCACACCAACGCCGGCGGCTGGTCGGCGTGGGGCAACCAGGTCTGCGGCCGTGCCGACGCGCGCCAGGTGGAGGTCTACTTCACCGACGCCGGTGCGACCCACGGCGACTGCACCACCCCCAACACCAGCACGGGCCGCTGCCGCTACGTGAACTTCCGGCTGGTGGGCTTCAAGTCCGGCACCAACTACTGCGGCCGGGCCACCCAGAACGGCGACGCGTGGGCGACCACCAAGTGCGTCACCACCAGCAGCGACGGCCGGGCCACCGCCACGACGACGTGGTACACCGGCTTCCCCCAGCGCGTCTACGTCACCGTCGACGGCGTCGAGGGATCCGGCCTCCCCTGATCCGTCGGCCGCCCCCGCATCCCCTCCGCACGTCCCCTAGGAGCAGCACGTGAGCCTCACTCCCGAACAGACCCAGTGGTTCGCCACCACCTTCGGCCAGCTCGTCGGCAACGTCGAGCGGGCGCTGGTCGGCAAGACCCAGGTCGTGCGGCTGGCGTTCACCTGCCTGGTCGCGGAGGGCCACCTGCTGCTCGAGGACTTCCCGGGCACCGGCAAGACCTCGCTCGCCCGGGCGATGGCGCAGACCCTGCGCGGGGAGCAGCACCGCATCCAGTTCACCCCGGACCTGCTGCCGAGCGACGTGACCGGCGTGACGATCTACGACCAGGCGGCGCAGCGCTTCGAGTTCCGTCGCGGCCCGGTGTTCGCCAACATCGTGCTCGCCGACGAGATCAACCGGGCCTCGCCGAAGACCCAGTCGGCCCTGCTGGAGGTGATGGAGGAGAACCAGGTCACCGTCGACGGCGTCACCCACAAGGTCGGCCGGCCGTTCATGGTCATCGCCACCCAGAACCCCATCGAGCAGGCCGGGACCTACCGCCTGCCCGAGGCGCAGCTCGACCGCTTCCTGATGAAGACCTCGATCGGCTACCCCGACCTCGCCAGCACCATCTCGATCCTGGCCAACCCCTCGGCCGGTCGGCACGGCTCCGGCCTGGGTCCGATCATCACGACCGAGAACGTCGTGTCGATGATCGAGCTCGGTGAGCAGGTGCACGCGGAGGCGTCCCTGCTCGAGTACGTCGCGCGCCTGTGCGAGGAGACCCGCAACGCCGTCGACGTGCGCCTGGGCTGCTCGGTGCGCGCCGGGCTCGGCCTGGTCCGGGCGGCGCGGGTGTGGGCGGCGGCGTCGGGGCGGCACTACGTCGTACCGGACGACATCAAGATGCTCGCCGTGCCGGTCCTCGCGCACCGCATGGTGCTCGACCCGGAGGAGGAGTTCCGCGGGCTCACCGCGGAGAAGGTCGTCGAGCGGATCCTCGCCAGCGTGCCGGCGCCCCAGGAGCGAGCGACTGCATGACGAGCGTCCCGGAGGCCACCACGCGCTCGTGGCGACGGCGGGCCGTGGGCCTGCGCCGTCGTACGACGGGCGCGGCCTTCGCGCTGCGTGAACAGCTCCGCCAGCGGACCGCCCGGCCGCGGGCCGCGGTCGCGCCGGTCACCGACGTCGTCTCGCCGGCGGCCCGCGTGCTCGTGGTGCTGCTCGTCCTCGCCCTGGTCGGCGGCTGGGTCCTGGACTGGACCGAGCTGCGCTTCGTGGGTGTCGCGCTGCTCGCCCTGCTGCTGATCAGCGCGCTCTTCGTGATCGGCCGGCACCGCGTGCACGCCGAGCTCGACCTGAGCCGCCAGCGGGTGGTCGTGGGGGAGCGGGCCAACGGCCGCCTCGTGCTGACGAACCCGACCGGTCGGCGGGCGCTGCCGACGATGGTCGAGCTGCCCGTGGGCCGCGCGGTCGCGGCCTTCGACGTGCCCTCGCTCGCGCCGGGCGCCACCCACGACGAGCTGTTCGCCGTCCCGACCAGCCGCCGCGCGATCCTCGACCTGGGCCCCGTCCGCGCCGTGCGGGCGGACCCGTTCGTGCTGCTGCGCCGGGACCACGAGCTGACCGAGCCGCAGCTGCTCCACGTGCACCCGCGCACGGTCCTCGTCGAGGGCTCGGCGGCCGGGTTCGTGCGGGACCTGGAGGGGCTGACGGTCCGCAAGCTCTCCGACAACGACGTGGCCTTCCACGCCCTGCGGGAGTACGTCCCCGGCGACGACCGTCGCTTCGTGCACTGGAAGTCCACCGCGCGCACCGGCACCCTCATGGTCCGCCAGTTCGAGGAGACCCGCCGGGCGCACCTGCTCGTGGCGCTGAGCACGCGCCTGGAGGACTACGCCGACGACGAGGAGTTCGAGCTCGCCGTGTCGGTGGTCGGCTCCCTCGGTGCGCAGACGATCCGCGACGGGCACACGCTGTCCGCGATGACCTCCAGCGCCCACCTGCGCTCCGACCACGCGACGCTGCTGCTCGACCAGCTCTCCGGTGTCGGCTACGACCCGGGCGCACCCCGCCTGTCGGAGACCCTGCGCCGGCTGGGCCGCGACGTGCAGGGCGCGAGCGTGGCGATGGTGGTCTGCGGCTCCGTCACCGAGTCCGCCGACCTGCGCGCCGCCCGTCGCCAGCTCGGCCCCGACGTGCGCGTCATCGCGGTGCGGGTGCGCGAGGGCATCGACCTCGCGCTGCGCTCCATGGGCGACCTCGACCTCGCCGAGGTCGGCCGGATCGACGACCTGCCGCCCGCCGTGCGGAGGCTGGCGACATGACGGCCGAACGTCCCGGTGCCCGCGTGGTCGCGGTCGACGCGACCCTGCTGGCCCTGGCGAGCGCGGTGGCCCTGCTGCCCTTCGGTGACGCCTGGAGCGGGTCGCGCTGGGCGCTCGCGGCCGCCCTCGGCGTGCTCGCCGGCGCCGGCCTGGTCGTCCTCGCCGCGCGGCTGCGTTGGGGCCTGCTGCTGACCGCGCTGCTGCTCGCGCTCGGCTACCTGCTCCTCGGTCCGCTCGCCGCCGCTCCCGACCAGGCGCTCGCGGGCGTCCTGCCCTCCGTCGACGCCGAGCGCACCCTGGTCACGGGCGTGATCGAGTCGTGGCGCACCGTGCTCACCCTGCCCGGGCCGCTCGGCACCGAGCGCGGTGAGCTCGTCGTGCCCTTCCTCACCGCCCTCGTCGGTGCGGCGCTGGCCGCGGCCTTCCTCTGGCGCAGCCGGTGGCCGTCCGCGTCCGCGTTGGTCGTGGTCGCGATGTACGCCGTCGCCGCCGCCTTCGGCACCCGCGAGGCCGACCTCCCGCTCGCCCGGGGTGCCCTGCTGCTGGTCGTGCTCCTCGTCTGGACCCGCTGGCGCGCGCTGCGGCACCTGAGCACGTCCTGGCTGCGGCGCGGGGTGCTGGGCGCGGTCCTGCTCGGCGTCGCGGGCGGCATCGGCTGGGCGGCCACCGCCGTCGTCCCGGACACGGGGACCCGGGAGGTGCTGCGCGACCACGTCGAGCCTCCGCTGGCCCGCCTGGACTTCAAGAGCCCCCTCGCGGCGTACCGGTCGTACTACAAGGACCACAAGACCGACGTCCTCTTCACCTTCGAGGGCCTGCCCGCCGGCGACACCTGCGTGCGGCTGGCGTCGATGGACACCTTCGACGGGGTGGTCTGGAACGTCTCGACCACCGACCGCCGCAACGGGTCCAGCGCCTTCGGTCCGGCGCCGGCCTCCGAGCGGGGCGACGCGGTGACGGTGACGGTGCACGACTACCGCGGCACCTGGGTGCCCACCGTCGGCGCCGCCGAGGGCGTCTCGCGCGAGCACGACGCCGCGCCGGGCGCCGACCGCGAGCTGCTGGTCAACCCGGCGTCGGGCGCGATCGCGGACTACGGCGGCGTGCGGGAGGACGACTCCTACCGCGTCGACTGGGACGGCGGCGTCAGCTGCACCAACGACGCCCGGGCGAGCGACGCGGACCGCTCGGTGCCGCCCGCACCCATCTCGTTCGCCATCGAGCCGCTCGACGAGCTGGTGGCGCAGCTGCTCGGCCGGGGGCGCACGGCGACCGACTACGAGCGCGTGGTCACCTTGGAGCGCGGCTTCCAGGAGGGCTACTTCAACGACGGCCTCGACCCCAAGCAGTTCGGCTACTCCGCCTCCGGGCACGGCGCCAAGCGGCTCGCCGACCTCGCCCAGGACCCGACCCGGATGGTCGGCAACGACGAGCAGTACGCCTCCGCGCTCGCCTACGCGGTGCAGAAGCAGGGCATCCCGGCCCGGGTCGTGCTCGGCTTCGAGAAGGTCCGCGGCGACGGCACGGTCACCGGCGACGACGTCGCCGCGTGGGTGGAGGTGCCCTTCGAGGGCTTCGGGTGGATGCGCTTCGACCCCACCCCGCCCGAGGACCGCACCCCGCCCCCGCTCGACGACTCGCCCGACGAGGTCCCGCAGCCCTACGTCGTCCAGCCCCCCGTCCTCCCGCAGGAGCCCGCCGACGTCCAGGGCGTCCCGCCCGAGGGCTCGGGGCGCGACTCCTCCGGCGAGATCTGGGACCTGCTGTGGAAGATCCTCGGCATCCTGTGGCTGATCCTGCGGATCGTGCTGCTGCTCTCGCCGCTGTGGCTGATCCTGCTGGTCAAGCGGGTCCGCCGCCGGCGCCGCCGCCGGGCGGCCGACCCGGTGGACCGGCTCAGCGGGGGCTGGCGCGAGCTCACCGACCGCGCCCGGGACCTCGGCGTCCGGCTGCCGGTCGGCCACACCCGCCACGAGAACGGTCTCGTCCTCGACGACCGGTTTGCGACGGAGGACGCCACCGTGCTCGCCGTCGAGGCCGATCGCCACGTGTTCGGTCCGGGCCTGCCGAGCGACGCCGAGGTGGCGGCGTACTGGGAGGACGTCGGCACCGCGGTCAGGCGGATGCGCAAGGCCACTCCCTGGTGGCGGCGCTGGCTCTCCGCGTTCTCGCCCGCCTCGGTGCCCTGGCGGGAGGGTCTGCGGACGCTGCGGGCTCGCCTCGGGCGGGCGTTCGGCCGGTTCCTCCGCCGGGTGTTCGGCTGGGTCCGGCTGCCGTGGCGGCGGGCCGCCCAGGACGCCTGAGGGACCCGCGCCCGGGACACCCGGGACGGCGGCCGGAGCCGATGGCCCGGCGGGACTACGCGGCCCGCGCACGATCGTGCAGACCTGGTCCGCCACGCCGTGACGGTGCGCGCCGGGTGGCGACAGCGGGGGTCCGCAGCCGCCATGCTGGGCCCCATGGGGAAGGACTACGGACCATGGGTCCGCCACGACTGGTGCCCGCGCTGCTACCGCCGCACCGAGCAGACCAGCTGGTACCGGCGTCTGCTCGGGCAGCCACCGGAGCGCGACGAGCGCCGGGTCCGCTGCAACGAGTGCTCGACGGAGGTGAGCAAGGTCGCCGGCTGAGCCTGGCACCGGGTTGAGCGGTGGGGTTCGGGGGTACTGCGACGGAGAACCTGACCCCACACAGGAGGACGATGATGCCCAAGAACGCCACTTCCGACCTCGCCCACGACCTTCGCGACGTCGCCGACGACCTCAAGGAGATCGTGGAGACCGTCGTGGCGCCCCGGGTGACCTCGGCCGCCCGCACGGCCGCGGAGCGCGGCTCCACGGCCGCCCGCACCGCCGCCGAGCGTGGCACCACGGCCGTCCACGCCGCCGCCGAGCGGGTGCCCGGCGCCATCCAGGCCGCGACCGACCGGGTCCCGGACTCGGTCATCGACCGGCTCCCCGACCGTGTCACCGACAAGCTGCCCGTCGAGAAGAGCCACCGCGGCCGCAAGCTGCTGCTCCTCGGCGCACTGCTCGCCATCGGAGCGGTCGTCTTCTCCAAGCTGCGCGGCTCCCGGTCGAGCAGCACCCCGGCGCACTCCGCAGGGGGCGCGGCCCCCACGCCGTCGTACCCGCGGCCGGTGGAGGAGCCCGAGGCGCTGACCGACCCGGTGCCCGACCCGGCCGAGCCGCCGCTGGGTGGTCGCCTGGACTGACCTCCCGCAGTTGAGGGATCGAGCCCCCGCTGTTCGAACACATGTTCTATTGTGGTCGCTATGGCGGGGGTTCGGCATGTGTGGGTGCGGCCGGCTTTCGTGCCGTCCGAGCTGCCCGGCCTCGTGCTCGACTGGAGGTCGGGGGAGAAGGGCTGGGAGGGCCTGGTGTCGTACGCCGACCGCGACGGCCGCATCGTCACCGAATGGCTCCCCGCGGCCAACCTGCGCCCGGTCAAGAGCGCGCCGCAGACGGGCTCGGCGTACGGCTGAGAAGCGCCGTTATCGGATCCCTATCTATTTCGCGGGTATGTCCCCGATTCCGTTCCGCGCCGCCGGGCGGACCACTAGCGTCAGCGTCGGTTCCCCAACCACAGATGTCCGGCGCACCCCACATGCGCCGGACATGAGGGCGCCCCGTCCTGCCCAGCAGGACGGGGCGTTCCGTGTTCCGGGGCGCCGGGCCGGGGGAGTCCTCAGGCGGTCGTCACCGTGATCGTGTTCGAGCAGCTCGAGGCGTAGCTGTTGAGCACGCTCTTCTCCGCGCTGTCCGCGCTCAGGCCCCAGCGGATCTTCACCGCCACCCACTCCGCGACGTACCGGCACTTGTCGTAGGTCGGCAGCCACGTCGCGGGGTCCTGGTCGCTCTTGGACTGGTTGACGCTGTCGGTGACGCCCACCAGCGTCCGGTAGTCGCCGAGGTCGTTCGCGTAGGCCTGGCGGCGCGCCGTCGTCCAGCTCCGCGCCCCCGAGCCCCAGGCCTCCGCCAGCGGCACCATGTGGTCGATGTCGACGTCGGAGGCGTTGGTCCACGTGGCGCGGTCGTAGTAGGAGAACCACCGGCCGGTCGCGACCGTGCAGTTGCTCGCGCTGGTGAAGGTCACCGCGGCGTCCGCCTCGGCGATCAGCACCTCCGCCCGGGTGTTCTGGCAGTCGCCGTTGCTGTCGACCCAGTGCGGGAAGAGCGCGCGGTCGTAGCCGCTGTTCGACTCCGCCGCCGTCGGGATCTGGGCCACGCCCTGCGCGAGCGTGCCGGAGAAGGTCGCCGCGTGCGCCGGCGCCGCCGGTACGACGAGCAGCACCGCCAGCACGGTGCCGAGGGCGAGGGTCAGGCGGGCCAGGACTGTCCGAGAACGCAGCATGGGGGCTCCTGCGGGTGGGCCGGGCCGAGCGCACCGGCGTCGGCCTCCATGTCTAGGCGCTCGCGGCGCCCGCGTCCAGAGGTCCGCGGCCCGAGGTGCCCAGAGTTCACGGGCGTGACATCGCCGGTGCACACGAGGCGCGGATCCGGACGGACGGACGGTCTTGTGTCGAAAGCCGGACAAGTCGTGGCAGGTCGTCGTACGGTCCGGCCATGAACTCTCGGCGCATCGCCTCCGTCCTGACCACCACCCTGCTCGCCCTCCCCGTCGTGGCCCTCAGCGCCACCGACGCGGACGCCGCCGGCGACACGTACCGGAACTGCACCGCCCTGACCCGCGTCTTCCCCCACGGCGTCGCCAAGAGCGCCACCGCCGCCGCCAAGCAGGTCCGCGCCGGTTACGGCCGCCCGTCGACCACGACCCGGGCGAAGCGGGTCTACTGGGCCAACTACCGGAGCATGGACCGGGACCGGGACGGGACCGCCTGCGAGCGCTGACGGCATGCGGTTTGGTCCCCAACCGCATGAATTCGGGCTCCGGACGTGCAGTCTGTGACCAAACGACGCGGTGTCCGACCTCGGAGGGACGCCCGATCCGCCACCTCAGGAGGAGCCATGACCACCCCTTCCGGCCCCGGGAGCTCGCTGTGGAACCAGCTCGCGAAGGTCCGGGTGACCCACGGCAAGATCGAGGCTCCGGTACGCGCCAACGGCACCGACGGCATCCAGGTCGGTGATGACCGCCTGCCGACGCCGGAGCCGCGCGACCCGGACCGGGTGGGTCTGCTGACCCGCCTCCTGCGCCGCCGACGAGCCTAGAGGGCCTCGCCCTCGGGGCACTCGGTGCACTTCCACCACTGGACGAGCAGCTCGCCGGTGACGCTGTACGTCGCGCGCCCGCGGACGTGGGGGGTACGCGTGCCGCAGGGCAGGCACTCCAGCTCGCGGGTCTGCTGGGTGACGGTGGTGCCCGGGCAGCGCTTCGCGGGCAGGGAGAGGGGTGTGGGATGGGCAGGAGACGCCATGACTGGCACCGGCTTCCGAACTGGTGGAGATCGTTCGGCCAAGAACGGCGGCGCCATTGGTCTAGACGAAACCTGTGGATCCTCAGCTGGGACCCACGTTACGTGATGATTCGGGATCGGGGTATCCCGCGAGCGCGCCGTCGGTTGCGCTCAGGGGACCACGAGCCCGTCGCCGGGGATCTGCGTCGAGCATCGGGAGCACGGGCGTAGGGTGGAGGACGACCACGCTGTCACGCCCAGCTCGTCGAGCTTCCAGGGCAGCACGGAAGGTGAGCGTCATGACGACGCCCGCACCCCCCGCCCCCGACCGTGTGCCTCTCCGGTTCGTCGCCCGGGACCGTCGCGCGTCCGACGCCGGGCTCGACGGGGCCTGGTGGCCGCAGTCGCGGGACCTGCAGGTCGAGGTGGCCGACCTCCTGGACCACTTCCCCGCAGAGGTCGGGCACGTGCGACGCCTGCTCTACTCGCGTCCCGACTGGGAGCTGGACCCCTCCGGCGCCTGGGCGCGGAAGGTCAGGGCCCGCCGAGGCGTCGTCAAGGTCGGCTCCTTCCCCGAGGACGACACCCACCTGATGGTGCTGCTGATGGCGACCGGTGCGCGCCTGCGCGTCCTCGTCGTCCCCAGCACCGCCGATCCCGAGACCGCCGCGAGGGCCATGGCTCTCGGGGACGGGCACTGACGCGTGGACGTCCCTCACCTGAACGGGTTCGAGAACCACTACCCGCGTCGCCGTGCACCGGCCGCCCTCGGTCGCCTGCGGCTCCAGCTCCTGGAGCGGCCGAGCACGCTGTACGTCGGAGGGCTGTGGGCGCCGTACAGCTTCGACCTCACCCGGGAGGCGGCGCACATCATCGACGAGTTCCCGGAGGCGCGCGGCCGGGTCGACCGCATCGCCTACGCGCCGGGGGACTGGCAGGTGGTCACGGACCAGGTCTTCAGCCGGCACGGCCGGGTCAAGGCCGGTTACCTCCCCGCCCGGGACGGCCGCCGGCTGATCCTGCTGGGACTCGTCGGCTCGGAGGTGCTGCGCATCGCCATCACCTGGAGCCAGGCGACCGACGTGTGACCCGGCGCGGGTGGGAGACGAGAAGACCCCCGCTGCGTCGGACACAGTGGGGGCCTGTCGTGGTGCTGGTGGGCGATACTGGGTTTGAACCAGTGACCTCTTCCGTGTCAAGGAAGCGCGCTACCGCTGCGCCAATCGCCCTTGTGGAGTTGTGTGGAGGTGGGTACGGGATTTGAACCCGTGTAGACGGATTTGCAGTCCGTTGCCTCGCCTCTCGGCCAACCCACCGCGAAGGCCGGGCCAACTGACCTGGTCAGCCAGTGGGTCTGACCACTCCGAGCGGACGACGAGGCTCGAACTCGCGACCTCAACCTTGGCAAGGTTGCGCTCTACCAACTGAGCTACGTCCGCATCGCACTGCTTCGAGGCCCTTTCGGACCGCTCTGCGGTGCGGTTGAGAACATTAGCCGATCCCGTGAACGGCGCCAAAACGGGGGGTCACCTTCGGCATGTCGGGGCTCCGTCGGGCGCTTCCAGGAGGCTCCTAGGCTGGCCTCATGCGTGCGTGGATCAACGGTCAGCTCCTGTCCGACCCGACGGCGCCGGCGGTGCCGGTGACCGACCACGGGCTGACCGTGGGCGATGCGGTGTTCGAGGCGATCAAGGTCGTGGACGGTCAGCCGTTCGCCCTGCAGCGCCACCTGGACCGGCTGGAGCGCTCGGCGGCGGGGCTGGGGCTGGTGGGCCTCGACCCCGACGACGTACGACGCGGCGTGCAGGCCGTGCTGGAGGCCGAGCACCTGGGGCTGGGCCGGCTGCGGATCACGGTGACGGGCGGCAACGCCCCGCTGGGCAGCGGCCGGGGGACGGACCCGGTCACGGTGATCGTGGTGGCGAGCCCGATGGAGCCGGCGGCGGAGACGACGGCGGTGGTCACGGTGCCGTGGCCGCGCAACGAGCGGGGCGCGCTGGCGGGGCTGAAGACCACGTCGTACGGCGAGAACGTGGTCGCGCTCGCGCGGGCCCAGCAGGCGGGGGCGAGTGAGGCGATCTTCGCCAACCTGGCGGGCGACCTGTGCGAGGGCACGGGCAGCAACGTCTTCTACGTCGTGGGCGGGGAGCTGCGGACGCCGACCCTGGACAGCGGGTGCCTGGCGGGGGTGACCCGTGCGCTGGTCATCGACTGGTTCGGGGCGAAGGAGGTCGACGAGCCGATCGAGGTGGCGGCGGGTGCGGAGGAGATCTTCCTGGTCTCGACGACCCGGGACGTGCAGGGCGTGCACCGTTGGGACGAGCGGACGCTCGAGGCGCCGGGCCCGGTGACCCGCGCGGCGGCGCAGGCGTGGCGGCAGCGGGAGCCGGAGCTGCTGGGGTTCAGCCGCTGAGGACGGTGAGCTCGACGCCGTCGCCGAGCCGGTAGGGGTTGGTGGCGAGCAGGGCGCCGAGGGCGCGGCGCATCCGGGAGATCTCGGCGCGCACGGTGACCTGGTGCTCGCCGTCGCCGTAGAGCCGGTGGCTGAGCACGTTCGCGGTGAGCCCGGCGCGCCCGGCGTCCCCGAGCAGGGCGAGCACGTCGGCATGGCGGGGTGAGAGGGCGACCCGCCAGGGTGCGTCGGGGCCGCGGACCTCCAGCATCGCGGGCGTGGAGCGGAGGTCGAGGGTGGCGCGGAGGACCGCGTCGCCGGCCCGCGGCCGGATCAGCCAGCCGCCGCGCAGGCGCTCGGGCAGGCACAGCCCGAGCCCGGGTACGGCGACCGCACGGTCCGCGCGCGGCGCCTCCACCCGGTCGCGGACGGCGACCCCCTGGTGGGCGGCGACCCAGCCGTGGTCGTCGACGACGAGCAGGGGACCGTTGGCGCCCGACAGCAGCGGCTCGGCCGAGCGGCGCAGCTGCTCGAGGCGCTCCTCGTGGTGGCGCCACAGCCGCGCCTCGGCGAGGCGGACGGAGGCCGTGACGAGGGCCTCGATCGCCGGGTGCAGGGTGAGTGCGGGGCCGCTGACGTCGACGATGCCGAGCAGCGAGCCGTCGATGGGGTCGTGGATCGGGGAGGCCGTGCAGTACCAGGGCACCTGGGCGTTCTCGAAGTGCTCCGCCGAGAACAGCTGCACCGGTGCGCCCTCCTCCAGTGCCGTGCCGATCGCGTTGGTGCCGACCGCGCCCTCGGTCCACAGCGCGCCCTCGGCGAACCCCAGCCCGTCGGCCTGCCGCTTGACCCGCGGGGAGCCGCTGCGCCACAGCACCACGCCGTCGGCGTCGGAGATCACCACCAGGTAGCTCGACGCGTCCGCCGCCGACAGCAGCAGCTCGCGGATCTCGTCGACGACCAGCGCCAGCCGCGAGGTACGACGCCGCTGGTCCACCTCGGCGGGGGACAGCGGGTCCCGGCCGTTGCGGCCGTCGGGGTCGACGCCCATGCCGAGCACCCGCGACCAGGACCGGGCCACCACGGCCCGCGGTCGCGCGGGCGGCGCGGAGCCGGAGAGCACCGCGTCGTGGATCCGGACCAGGTCGCGGGCCCGCAGCGCGAGGTCGTGCGAGGCCATGCCACCACGATAGGCGCGTGGATGTGACCGGGGCCACATGCAACACGGTGCAACGGTTCCCGCGTCGTACCGCTCGGGGGTCGACTGCTCGCCATGACCCAGCTCGACGAACGGCCGCTGACGGCCACCACGACCGATCCCACCCCCGACCCCGCGACCGCGTGGTTCGCCGCCTTCGAGGACGCCCTGGCCGCCCGCGACGTCGACCGCGCCGCCGGTCTCTTCGCCGCGACCAGCTTCTGGCGCGACCTGGTCGCGTTCTCCTGGAACCTGACGACCGTCGAGAACCCCGCGGGCGTCGCCGACCTGCTCGCGAGCACGCTCGAGCGGGTGGACCCGTCCGGCTTCCGGCTCACCGAGCCGGCGAGCACCGAGGACGGCGTCACCACGGCGTGGTTCGCGTTCGAGACCGCGGTCGGCCGCGGGCGCGGCCTGGTCCGCATCGTCGAGGAGGACGGCCCGAAGGCGTGGACCTTCCTCACCACGCTGCACGAGCTCAAGGGTCACGAGGAGCCGCGCGGCGTACGACGCCCGATGGGCGCCGAGCACGGTGCGACCAAGGACCGGGTCACCTGGCAGGAGCGGCGCGAAGCCGAGGACGCGGCGCTGGGCGTCGACACCCAGCCCTACGTGCTGGTCGTCGGCGGCGGGCAGGGCGGGATCGCGCTCGGCGCGCGGCTGCGCCAGCTCGGCGTACCGGCGCTGGTGATCGACAAGCACCCGCGCCCCGGCGACCAGTGGCGCAACCGCTACAAGTCGCTGTGCCTGCACGACCCGGTCTGGTACGACCACCTGCCGTACCTGAAGTTCCCCGACAACTGGCCGGTCTTCGCGCCCAAGGACAAGGTCGGCGACTGGCTCGAGTTCTACACCCGGGTCATGGAGGTGCCGTACTGGTCGAGCACGATCGCCACGAACGCGTCCTACGACGAGGACGCGGGGGAGTGGACGGTCCACCTCGAGCGCGAGGGCAAGCCGCTGGTGCTCAAGCCGACCCACCTGGTGATGGCGACCGGGATGTCGGGCAAGCCCAACCTCCCGGTGATCCCGGGTGCGGACGTCTTCCAGGGCGAGCAGCACCACTCCTCCCAGCACCCCGGCCCGGACGCGTACGTCGGCAAGAAGGTCGTCGTCATCGGCAGCAACAACTCCGCCTTCGACATCTGCGGAGCGCTGTGGGAGACCGGCGCCGACGTGACGATGGTGCAGCGCTCCTCCACGCACATCGTCAAGAGCGACACCCTGATGGACATCGGGCTCGGCGACCTCTACTCGGAGCGGGCGCTCGAGAACGGCGTCACCACGGAGAAGGCCGACCTGATCTTCGCCTCGCTGCCCTACCGGATCATGCACGAGTTCCAGATCCCGCTCTACGACCGGATGCGCGAGCGCGACAAGGACTTCTACGACCGGATGGAGGCCGCCGGCTTCGACCTCGACTGGGGCGACGACGGCTCGGGACTGTTCCTGAAGTACCTGCGCCGCGGCTCCGGCTACTACATCGACGTGGGCGCCGCCGAGCTGGTCGCGAACGGCGACGTGAAGCTCGCGAAGGGGCAGGTCGACCACCTCACCGAGACCTCCGTGGTCCTCGCCGACGGCACCGAGCTGCCCGCCGACCTCGTCGTCTACGCCACCGGCTACGGCTCGATGAACGGCTGGGCGGCGGACCTGATCAGCCAGGAGGTCGCCGACAAGGTCGGCAAGGTGTGGGGCCTGGGCTCGGCCACCACGAAGGACCCCGGCCCGTGGGAGGGCGAGCAGCGCAACATGTGGAAGCCCACGCAGCAGGAGAACCTCTGGTTCCACGGCGGCAACCTGCACCAGTCGCGGCACTACTCGCTCTACCTCGCGCTGCAGCTCAAGGCCCGCCACGCCGGCATCCCCACGCCGGTGCACCGGCTGCAGGAGGTGCACCACCGGGGCTGACCGCTCCCCGATGTGAACCGCGGTCCGGAGATGCGTTAGAGTCTCCGACCGCGGTTCCTTGGGTTCCGCGTCCGGGCGATTGGCGCAGTGGTAGCGCGCTTCGTTCACACCGAAGAGGTCACTGGTTCGAACCCAGTATCGCCCACCCCGGACCGACAGGAGCCGCGCCCCGAGGCGCGGCTCTCGGCGTTTTCCTGCGCCCGTGCCGCCGGTGACCTACAACGGAACCATGAAGCGTCCTCTCGTGGTCCTCCTCGGCCTGCTCATCGCCGCCACCGCGCTCGCCGCGGCGCCGTCCACCTCCACCGCCGCCGCGCCGGCCGCCATCACCGGGCGGCTCGTCGACTCGACCACCGGGCTGCCCGTGGTGGGCACCGAGGTGCTGCTGACCTCCGGGCCCGGCGGCAGCGTGATCGGCTCGTCCACCACCGACAGCCTCGGCAAGTTCTCCGTGGTCCGCACCGGGCCGCTCACCGGCACCGGGTCCTACGTGCGCGTCACCGGCGACGCCCGCGTGCAGTCGGGCATCGTGGGCGGCTCGCCGAAGTGGGTGCAGCCGAGCTACGCCCTCGGACGGCGGTACGCCGACGGGACCGCGCTGGGCACGATCAACGCGCTGCCGTCGTACGTCCGGGGCACGGTGCTCGACGCCGCGACCCTGGAGCGGGTCGGCGGGGCGAAGGTCAACCTGCGCCGCGCCTCGGACAACCTCCTGCTGGTCACGACCACCACGGCGTCCAACGGCAGCTTCAAGCTCTACCCCGTGCGCGGGGAGGACTTCAACCTCCAGGTGCTGGGCGCTTCGGTCGGCTACGAGAACGGCTACCGGGCGTGCGACGCCCAGCTCGTGCCGACGATCGGCGAGGCGTGCGGCTCGCCGCTGGGCGCCATCGGCCGCGTGTACGCCGACAAGCCGTAGCCGACCGCGCCGGGCGGCCTCTTACTGCCGCGCACCCGGCCGGTCATGCTCGGTACGATCGAGTCCCGGCCGACCGGCCGGGATCCGCGGCCTGCCCGGCCAGCCACCAGCGAGGAGCATCTCCGTGTCCGACATCAAGGTCGTCGTACTCACCCCCGACGGGCGTCAGGAGTCGACGGTCACGGACGGCACGAAGGCCTGGGAGCTGTTCCGCGAGGACGCCGAGGTCATCGCCGCGCGGGTCGGTGGGGACCTGAAGGACCTGTCGTACGCGCTGGTGGACGGAGACGAGGTCGAGGGCGTGGCCATCGGCAGCCCCGACGGGCTCGACATCCTGCGGCACTCGACGGCGCACGTGCTGGCGCAGGCCGTGCAGCAGCTGTTCCCGGAGGCCAAGCTGGGCATCGGCCCGCCGATCCAGGACGGCTTCTACTACGACTTCGACGTCGAGACCCCGTTCGTTCCCGAGGACCTGGTCAAGATCGAGTCCGCGATGCGCAAGATCGTCAAGGAGAACCAGCGCTTCGAGCGCCGCGTCACCACCGACGAGGACGCGCTGGTCGAGCTGGCCGAGGAGCCCTACAAGGTCGAGCTGATCGGCCTCAAGGGCTCGGCCGCGGACGCCGCCGAGGGCGCCTCCGCTGAGGTCGGCGCCGGTGAGCTGACCATCTACGACAACCTCAACCGCAAGGGCGAGGTCGCCTGGAAGGACCTGTGCCGCGGGCCGCACCTGCCCACCACCAAGCGGATCCCGGCGTTCAAGCTGATGCGCAGCGCGGCCGCGTACTGGCGCGGGGACGAGAAGAACAAGCAGCTCCAGCGCATCTACGGCACCGCCTGGCCGAGCAAGGAGGAGCTCGACGAGCACCTCCACCGGCTCGAGGAGGCCGAGCGGCGCGACCACCGCAAGCTCGGGCGCGAGCTCGACCTGTTCTCCTTCCCCGACGAGATCGGCTCCGGCCTGCCGGTGTTCCACCCCAAGGGCGGCGTGATCAAGCGGGAGATGGAGGACTACGTCCGCCAGCGCCACATCGAGGAGGGCTTCTCCTACGTCGGCACCCCGCACATCACCAAGGACGGGCTGTTCCACACCTCGGGCCACCTGCCCTACTACGCCGACACGATGTTCCCGCCGATGGAGTTCGAGGGCACGAACTACCAGCTGAAGGCGATGAATTGCCCGATGCACAACCTGATCTTCAGCAGCCGCGGGCGCTCCTACCGCGAGCTGCCGCTGCGGCTGTTCGAGTTCGGCAGCGTCTACCGCTACGAGAAGTCCGGCGTCATCCACGGCCTCACCCGGGTCCGTGGCTTCGCCCAGGACGACTCGCACTCCTACTGCACCCCCGAGCAGGCGCCCGCCGAGGTCAAGCACCTGCTGGGCTTCATGCTGGGCGTGCTCAAGGACTTCGGCCTCGACGACTTCTACCTCGAGCTCTCGACCCGCGACGACTCCAAGCCCGACAAGTTCGTCGGCTCCGACGAGGACTGGGCGACCGCCACGAAGGTGCTGGAGGACGTCGCCGCCGAGACCGGGCTCGAGCTCGTGCCGGACCCGGGCGGCGCGGCCTTCTACGGCCCGAAGATCTCCGTCCAGGCCAAGGACGCCATCGGCCGCACCTGGCAGATGGGGACCGTGCAGTACGACTTCAACCAGCCGGCCCGCTTCGGCCTGGAGTACACCTCCTCGGACGGCACCAAGCAGCAGCCGGTGATGATCCACTCGGCGAAGTTCGGCTCGATCGAGCGCTTCCTCGGCGTCCTCGTCGAGCACTACGCCGGCGCCTTCCCTCCGTGGCTCGCCCCGGTCCAGGTCGTCGGGATCCCGGTCGCCGAGACCTTCACCGACTACCTGTACGACGTGACGAACCAGCTCAAGGCGCGGGGGATCCGGGTCGAGGTCGACGAGTCCGACGACCGGTTCCAGAAGAAGATCCGCAACGCCCAACTGCAGAAGATCCCGTTCATGCTCATCGCCGGCGGCGAGGACGTGGAGAAGGGCGCGGTCAGCTTCCGCTACCGCGACGGTCGCCAGGACAACGGCGTCCCGATCGCGGAGGCGATCGAGCGCGTGGTCGCGGCCGTGGAGAGCCGGGAGCAAGTCTGACCATGGGGCGCAGGCGGACAGCGGTCGTCGTACTCGCGGCGCTGCTGCCTGCCCTCGTGGCGTGCGGCGGGTCCGACGGGCCGGAGGGCGCGCCGGCCCGCCCGCCGTCCTCGAGCGCGCCGACGGCGAGCCCCACCGACAGCGGGAAGCCGGGCGGCGACGCCGGCGACCCGGGCGCCGACGCCAGCGACCTCGCCAAGGCGGCCGAGGACCTGGCCCGCGCCAGCGAGAAGCCCACCGGCGACATCGCGCCGCGCGACGGTGCCGTGCTGGGCGGCGACATCAGCTGGCCGCAGTGCCCCAAGGGGATGGGCATCCCGGAGAAGCAGGGCCAGGGCATGCCGATGCCCCTGCCCAGCGCGGAGTACGTCGTCATCGGGCTCACCAACGGCCCCGGGTTCACCCCGAACCCGTGCCTGGCCAGCCAGGTCCAGTGGGCCAAGGACAACGACGTGCTGGTCGCGGTCTACGCCGTCTCCAGCTACCCCGACGCGGCGACGCTCGAGGACTACGGCGCCGACGGCCCCTACGACGCCTCCACGAAGACCGGCCAGCTCAAGAACGTCGGCTACGCCCAGGCCCGCTTCAACATCGGCACGATGGCCGAGGTCGGCCTGCTCAGCCCGATCATCTGGATCGACGTCGAGCCGGTGCCCGTCTTCGAGTGGAGCAGCAACCTCAAGGCCAACGCGGCGGTGATCGAGGGCGTCGCCCGCGGGTACGTCGACGCGGGCTTCCGCATCGGCGTCTACTCCACGCCCAGCCTCTACGCCCGGGTCGTGGGCGACCTCGACCTCGGCGGGGTGCCGGAGTGGCGTGCCGCCGGCCAGACCTCGCGCGCCGAGGCCCTCCGCCGCTGCGGCGCGGACTGGTCCATCCAGGGCGGCACCGCGGTGCTCGGCCAGTGGGTCGAGCAGCGCCGCGACCTCAACATCACCTGCCCCGGGATCGCGGTGGACCTGGGGCAGTGGTTCCACCGCTTCACGTGAGAGGGTTCGGCAATGACCACGGACGAGAGCGGTGAGCTGCTCGACGGACGCCGGCGACGGTGGCAGGAGCACAACCAGGTGCGCCGCCAGGTCATCATCGACGCCACCATCGCGGTGCTGGAGCGCCAGGCCCCCGGTGAGGAGTTCCAGGTCCAGGCCGTCGCCGACGAGGCGGGCATGAGCCGCACGGTGATCTACCGGCACTTCGTGGACCGCTCCGACCTCGACCGGGCGGTGCAGACGCAGATCTGCGAGAACGTCGGCAACCAGCTCCTGCCCGCCCTGTCCCTGGACGGCACGCCGGACCAGATCATCCACGGCATCGTCAGCAGCTTCGTGACCTGGTCGACCGAGCACCCCACCCTGTACTGGTTCGCCGAGCGCGACCTCGCCGGCTGGGGGCCCAGCCCGCTCGGCACGGCCGTGCAGCAGGTCGCCGAGGGCATCGAGGGGATCATGTCCATCGTCGTCGCCGCCCTGGGCGTGGAGCTGACCGACGACGACCGCGCGGCGCTCGACCCCTGGGTCTTCGGCATGATCGGCGCCGTCTTCGCGGCCGTCCGCCGCTGGCTCGAGCGCCCCGAGCGCGAGCCGTCGACGACGGCCTTCACCGCCATCCTGTCGGAGTCGATCTGGCTGCAGATCAACGGGATGGCGCTCTCCCGCGGGCTCAACCTGCCCGACCTGCCGATCTCCGACCTGCTGCAGGCCCTCGGCCCGGCAGCGGCCGACGACGAGTGAGGAGCCCCGTGTCCGACCCCGACGGGCTGGAGCGGCTGTGGACGCCGCACCGCATGTCCTACGTCCGCGGCGAGGAGGGCACCGAGGAGGCGGCCCACGCCGAGCCGCGCCCGGCCTGCCCGTTCTGCCGGATCACCGCCGACCCGGGCACCTCCCGTGACGACGACCTGGTCGTCGTACGAGGGGAGCGGGCCTACGTCGTGCTCAACCTCTACCCCTACAACCCGGGGCACCTGATGGTGCTGCCCTACCGGCACGTCGCGGACTACACCGACCTCGACGACGGGGAGACCGACGAGGTCACCGCGCTGACGAAGGCGGCCCTGCGCACGATCCGCGCGGTGTCGCAGCCGCACGCGTTCAACGTCGGGCTCAACCTCGGGGGAGCGGCCGGCGGCTCGCTGTCGGGCCACCTGCACCAGCACGTGGTGCCGCGCTGGTCCGGCGACGCCAACTTCATGACGGTGATCGCGGGCACCAAGACCCTCCCGCAGCTGCTCGGCGACACCCGGGATCTGCTCGCGGACGCCTGGCAGTAGTAGGTTCCGCCCCGTGTTGGATCGCTTCAAGGAGTTCTGGGCCGGGACCGTGCTGCACCCGTTCGTGCGGCTGTTCATCCGACTGGGCATCAGCCCCGACGCGGTGACCCTCGTCGGCACGCTCGGCGTCGCCGCCGGGGCGCTGATCTTCTTCCCCCAGGGGGAGCTGCTCATCGGCGTGCTGTTCATCACCGCGTTCGTCTTCAGCGACCTGATCGACGGCCGCATGGCGCGCGAGCTGGGGCGCAGCTCGAGGTTCGGTGCCTTCTGGGACTCCACGCTCGACCGGATCGGCGACGGCGCGATCTTCGGCGGGCTGGCGCTCTACTTCGCCGGCACCGGCGAGGACCAGGGCGACAGCTACCTCTACCTCTGCGTCACCCTGTGGTGCCTGGTGATGGGCTCGGTGACGTCGTACGCCCGGGCCCGCGCGGAGTCGCTCGGCATGGACGCCAAGGGCGGCATCGCCGAGCGGGCCGACCGGCTCGTCTCGATCCTGGTGATGACCGGCCTGGGTGCGCTCCTGGACCTGCCGATCCTGATGGAGGTGACGCTGTGGGCGCTGGCCTTCGCGAGCACCTACACGGTGATCTTCCGGGTCCTCAAGGTACGCCGCCAGGCCCTCGCGCTCGACGCGGCCGCCGCGGGGGAGACCAGCACGGACACCCCTTCCTGAACACTGTTCGGGAGGTCGTAGGATCTGCCTCATGAGCGAGCAGCAGGAGCACGGCACCACCCGGGTCAAGCGCGGCATGGCCGAGATGCTCAAGGGTGGCGTCATCATGGACGTGGTCAACGCCGAGCAGGCCAAGATCGCCGAGGACGCCGGCGCGGTGGCCGTGATGGCGCTCGAGCGGGTCCCCGCCGACATCCGCGCCCAGGGTGGCGTGTCCCGGATGAGCGACCCGGACATGATCGACGGGATCATCTCCGCCGTCTCGATCCCGGTGATGGCCAAGGCCCGGATCGGCCACTTCGCCGAGGCCCAGGTCCTGCAGTCGCTGGGCGTCGACTACATCGACGAGTCCGAGGTCCTCACCCCGGCCGACTACGCCAACCACATCGACAAGTGGGCCTACACGGTGCCCTTCGTGTGCGGTGCGACCAACCTCGGCGAGGCCCTGCGCCGGATCACCGAGGGCGCGGCCATGATCCGCTCCAAGGGCGAGGCCGGCACCGGCGACGTGTCCAACGCGGTCACCCACATGCGCACCATCCGTGCCGAGCTGCGCCGGCTCACCGTGCTCTCCGACGACGAGGTCTACGTCGCGGCCAAGGAGCTGCAGGCGCCGTACGAGCTGGTGGCCGAGGTCGCCCGCACCGGCAAGCTGCCGGTCGTGCTGTTCACCGCCGGCGGCATCGCGACCCCGGCGGACGCGGCGATGATGATGCAGCTCGGCGCCGAGGGCGTGTTCGTCGGCTCCGGCATCTTCAAGTCCGGCAACCCGGCCCAGCGCGCCGAGGCGATCGTCAAGGCGACCACCTTCTTCGACGACCCCGACGTGGTCGCGAAGGTCTCCCGCGGACTGGGCGAGGCGATGGTCGGCATCAACGTCGACGAGCTGCCGCAGCCGCACCGCCTCGCCGAGCGCGGCTGGTAGCACCGGCGGGGAGCACCGTCACGGTGTGACCGAGGTCTCAGGTCGGGCCGACCGGGGCCGACAGGACGTGCATGAGCACTCCTGAGGAACGCCCCGCGACCCGGCGCCGCGCCGGTGCGCTGGCGCTCAGCGGCGCTCTGGCCGCGGGGCTGCTGACCCTCGGCGTCACCGGGACCCTGTCGTCCTGGACGTCGGCGATCCTCGGCAACGACGACAACGAGGCGGACAGTGCCGGTGCCGTCGTGCTGGAGGAGGCGGGCCCGGGCGGGGCCACCTGCACCACCGCCTCGAGCGCGACCAACACCGCGACCTGCTCCACCATCAACAAGTACGGCGACGACGGCGCGACCGCGACCGGTGCCACCGCGCTCGAGCCCGGCGACAGCGTGTCGACCACGGTCACGCTCACCAACACCGGGCCCTCCGACGCGGCGACCTTCACGCTGACGCCCGGCACGTGCGCGGCGACGTACCACTCCGGCTTCCGGCAGGGGCAGAGCCCGCTGCCCGCCGACGACCTGTGCGCCCAGCTCACGGTGGGGGCGGAGTGCGTCGCGGGCGCGACGAGCGTCCTGTCGGTGGCGCCCGTGGCGCTGGCGTCCTTCACCGGGGCGCGGACGATCACCGGCGGACTGGCGAGCGGGGACGCGGTGGACTGCACGTTCACGGTCGCCCTGGCTCCCGGGAGTGCCGCCCGGTTCGCCGGCCAGACGGCCGCGCAGGACCTGACCTGGCAGATCAGCGTGTGAGCCCGCGATGGCCGGACAGCACCGAGGGGGACGCGCACGGCGGGGGAGCGGGACCGTCCTCGCCGTAGCGGGAGCGGTCGCGGCCGTCGTCCTGGTGCTCGGCACGTCGGGCACGCTCGCCTCGTGGACGAGCGCGGTCCTCGGCAACGACACCGACACGGTCGCCACCGGCAAGGCGGTGATCCTCGCCGAGACCGACGGCAGCAGCACCTGCCGCTCGAGCGACCAGGTCAGCAACGTGGCGACCTGCTCCACCATCAACAAGTACGGCGGCACGGCCACTCCGCTGATGCCCGGCGGCTCGCGCACGGTGGACGTCACCTTCACCAACCTGGGCGCGGCGAACGGCACGACCTTCGCGCTGGCGCCGGGCACCTGCTCCCAGAGTCCGGCGGCGGGCTCGGGGACCCCGGCCGCGACCAACCTCTGCACGAGTGCGAGCGAGCTGACGGTCGCCCTGGGCTGCTCGCCCGGGGCGTCGTACGCCGCCGGCTCGGCGTGGTCCGACCTCGCCTACGCCGCCTCCGTCGCGCCGACGGCGACGAAGACGCACACCGCGACGGGGGCCGAGCTCAACGCCGGCGCCCAGTGGACCTGCCGGTTCACCGTCGCCCTCAACGCGGCCGCGGCGGTGGCCAGCCAGAACATCACCGTCAGCCAGCCGCTGACCTGGACGCTCGGGTCATGAGCCGGGCCGTCACCGGCCTCCTGCTCGCCGCGCTCGTCGCGGCCGCCGGGGTGCCGGCGGCCCAGGCGGGATGGACGGCGGCGCAGGTCGCCAACAGCACCGACAGCGCGCGGACCGGACGCCTCGGCCTCACCCACACCTGGGGGACCGGCAGCTGTACGGGCACCGGTCCCGCGGACACGGCGTGCACCGGCAGCCCGTTGCCCACGGGCGCGTCGACGGCATCCACCCAGAGCGTGAACGACACCCTGAGCAACAGCACGCCGGGCGGCGCGTCCACCCAGCAGGTGCAGGTGCTCTCCTGCGCACCGTCCCGCTTTGCCGACGGCGCGTCGCCGGCCGACCCGATGCTGCCGCGCTACGGCGTCACCCGGGGCGTCGCCGACCCGTGGGGGACGAGCGTGGCGGCGGGCTTCGACGGCAGCACCCAGTACGCCGCGGACGTGGTCCCGACGACCACCTCCCTCGTCGCGGGCTCGTCGTCCTCGATCGGGCTGTGGTTCCGCGCGCCCACCGGGTCCGGCGGCGGCGGCCTGCTCTCGCTCAACGCCAGCCCGGTCGCCACGACCAGCGCCGGCGCCAACCCGACGCTCTACCTCGACGGCAACGGCCGGGTCCGCGCCAAGCTCGACGGCACCCCCGCCCTGGTGCTGCCGATCATCCTCACCCTGGCCTCGCCCTCCGGCACGGACTACCGCGACGCCCGATGGCACCACCTCGTGCTCACCGTCAACCGCAAGGTGCTCACCACCGACCTCAAGCTGTACGTCGACGGGGCGCAGGTCGACGCGGTCAACGACGCGGTGCTGCTGGTGGGCACGCTGAGCGACTCGTGGTGGCACCTGGCCTGGACCGACACCACGGCGCTGGTCGGCCTCGGTGACCCGCCCGCCTTCTTCACCGGCCGCCTGGCCGGCGTCTTCCGCACCACCTCCGTGCTCTCCGCCGCCGCCGTCGCGGCGCTGGCGGCCAGCGCCACCAGCACGGCGTACGCCGGGGCCCTCGGCGGCGCGCAGCACCTGTGGATGCTCGGCGACGCCGGCACCTCCACGCACACCGCCGCCATCGCCTACGTCAGCGGCGGTGCGCCCTGCGCGCACGTCCGGCTCGGCTGGACGCTCGGCGGCACGCCGGCCTTCGCGCTCACGCCCCTGGACCAGCTCGCCGGCGCCGGGTGGCTGCCCGCGAGCCCTGCCGCGGCGCCCGGGCCGGGGGCGTCGCAGACGCTCACCACGGCGTACGCCCGCGTGGCGGCGGGCTACGACGCCGACGTCGCCGGGCTCGAGCTCGTCGTACCGCTGGCGCACCGGGTGCTGCTCACGGGCAGCGCGTGGACGCTGCGCTTCGACTGGGCCGGGGCGGTGCTGCTGGGATGAGGTGGCTGCGCGTCCTGGCGGCCGCCGTCGCCGTGGTCGCCCTCGGCGGCTGCCTCGGATGGCGCGCGCACGGCGGCACGTGGGTGCACGTCGACTCCCCGTCGATGGGGACGACGGCCCCCGTCGGCTCGCTGCTGTGGGTCGCCCGCACCGACCCCGACCGGCTGCGGCCCGGGGACTTCATCACCTTCCGAGCGCCGAACGGCGGCACCTACAGCCACCGCGTCCTGGCCCGGTACGACGACGGGACCCTCGCCACGAAGGGCGACCTGCCCGGACCGGACCCGTGGCGCACCGCGCCCGAGGACGTGCTCGGGGAGGTGCGCGCGACCTGGCCCGGGCTGGGCTGGCTCGTGGTCGCCGCGCCGCTGCTGCTGCCCGGCGCCGGGCTGGTCCTGCTCGCCCGTGCCCTGGTCCGCCGCGAGCACCGGCTGCCGATGACGATGGTGCTCGGCGCCGCCGTCGTGAGCCTGGTGCTCGCGACCTACCGGCCGCTGCTCGGGGCGGAGCGGGTGGCCTTCGTGCCCGACGGCACCGGCGCCCGCGCGACGTACGTCGGGACGGGGCTGCTGCCGGTGCGGCTGCGCGCGGCGGAGCCCGGAGGAGCGAGCGTGGTCCTCCACGCCGGCGAGGTCGGGTCGGTGGAGGTGCGCTCGGCCGGCGTCCGCGGGGACTTCCGGGTCGCTCTCGCGCCCGACCTGCCGCGCTGGTGGTGGCTCGCCGTGGTGCTCGGCTGCCTCACGCCGGCCGCGGCGGCCGCGGTGCGCGGGAGGCGGGTCAAGGGGGTCCATCGGAATCGAGGGACCATCGGAAAAGTGGTGTTGACAGCCCGCCCGCGCGGGAGCCGCTGAGACCTCCGGGACCAAAGTCCCGATTCTCCGGTGCGACCGTGCCTGGCCGTGCTTCCCTTCGTTGTGGTTCGCGAGGCCCCGCCTCGCGATCACATCGATACCGAACACACGAGCCAGACCTGGGGACAACACAGGGCATGGGGACTGGAGAATCATGAAGAAGACGACGAAGGGTGCGCTCGCGGCCGGCTCCGCGGCAGTGCTCCTCATGGGTGGTGCGGGCACCCTCGCGTACTGGAGCGCCAACACCAGCGTCGCCGGGGTCGCCGTGACCGCCGGTGAGCTGAAGATCATCAACGACACCTGCACGACCGCCAACTGGGTGTTCGACAGCGGCGAGACCGTCGCCAACAAGACCTACGTCCCGGCGACCGACCTCATCGTCCCGGGCGACAAGCTGACCAAGACCTGCTCCTTCGAGATCCAGGCCACCGGTGAGCACCTGCGGGCCACCGTCGACCTGACGAACCCGGCGCTGTCCGGTCCGCTCGCCTCGTCGCTGACGCTGGACTCCTCCTTCAAGGTCGGCGGCGTGGACCTGACCGAGAGCGACATCACCGAGGCCAACGACGGCAACGTCGTCAACGTGGTCATCGGCGTGACGTTCAACTCGGGCTCGCTCAACGGCACCCAGACCCTGGCCGGCGCGCTCTCGCAGTTCGCCATCCAGATCGACCAGATCCACAGCTGATCCCCTCCGGTCGGTGGCTCTCTCGGTCCGGGCGACCACCGGCTGGATAGGTCAGGTCCTCGCGTGGTTGGTGATCCTCGGTGTGGTCGTCGTGCTGGCGGCCGCGGTCCTCGTACCGCGGCTCGCCGGCGCGACGCCGTACACCGTGCTCACCGGCTCCATGGAGCCGACGTACCCACCGGGGACGTTGGTGGTCGTCAAGCCGGTCCCGTTCGACGAGATCGCGATCGGCGACGTGATCACCTACCAGCGGGAGTCCGGCAAGGACGACGTGGTGACCCACCGGGTCGTGGGGTCGGGCAACCGGTTCGACGGCAAGCGGGTCCTCACGACGCGGGGCGACGCCAACCAGGTCGCCGACCGGAACCCCGTGCAGGAGGTCCAGGTCAGGGGGAGGCTGTGGTACTCGGTTCCGTACCTCGGCTACGTCAACAACGCACTCAGCGGCCGTCAGCGGCAGTGGGCGGTGTGGGCGGTGTCCGCCGGACTGGTGGGCTACGCGGCGTACATGTTCGTGAGCGCGTTGCGCGACCGGCGCCGGGCCCGTCGTACCCCTGCCGAGGACCTCAGGAGCAGCACCCCGGTGGCCGATGCACCGGAGGACCACCCGCAGCCGAGCAGCATCCCTGACCGGCCGCAGCAGCACCGCACCACCAGCGCCACCAGCAGCACCCGCACCACCCTCGTCGCCGGGGGAGCAGGAGTCCTCCTGCTCGTCCTGGTCCTCGTCACGATCCGCACCTCAAGGAGACGATCCTCGTGATCCGCCGACTCGCCTCGATCGGGGCCGCCGCAGCAGCGGTGGTCACGCTCGTCGCCGCGCCGGCGCACGCCGACGAGGAGATCGGCCTCAGTCGTGACGGGGTGACCTGGAGCCAGGAGCTCGACGCGCCGCTGTTCGACCCGGGCTTCCGGTTCGTCCCCGGCGACGTCGAGACGCGCTCGTTCCAGGTGCGCAACGACGGGCCCTCCGCGGGCCTGCTCACCGTGCAGGTCGTCGCCACCGACCCCTCCGCCCTCCTGCTCGCCGACGACTTCACCATCGAGGCCCGGGTCGCCGGCGGTGCCTGGGTCGACGTCGAGGCCGGTACGACACCCGTGCGGACCGAGCTGCAGGTCGCCCAGGGTGCGCAGACCCAGGTCGCGGTGCGCGCGAGCTTCGACTGGGAGTCGACCGTGCAGGTGCGCTCCGTGCCCTTCCGGGTCGTGCTCACCCTCGAGGAGGACGGCGACGTCGGCGGCGTGGACGAGGGCAACGGCAACGGCGATGGCGACGGGAACGGCGGGGGAGACGTCGGCGGCGAGTCCGACGGCCTGCCCGCGACCGGCTCGGCGATCGCCCCCGGCCTGTTCTGGCTGGCTGCGGGCCTGATCGGCGGCGGTGTCGCGCTGGTCCGCCGGCGCGAGCGCGAGGAGGTGAGCGGCCGTGCGTAGCTGGTTCGGTCGCGGCCGCACCCGCGCCCTGCTCTCGGCCGGCCTGCTCGTCGGCGCCGGAGCCGTCGGCACCTCGGCGTACTGGAGCGCCGGCACCCAGGCCACCGGCACCACCGTGCAGTCCGGTGCCATCCACATCGACCTCGCGACCAACAACCGGGTCAAGCCGGAGACCTACAGCTGGACCGCGCTGACCGGCAGCCTGGCGATCGCCGGTGAGTCCCAGGCGAAGATCCTGCGCGTGCGCAACAACAGCATCGGCGGGCTCACGTTCGGCTACACGGTCAGTGCCACCGCCAGCGGCACCCTCGGTGCCGCGCTCAAGGTCACCGTGCGCAACGGCGGCACCGTCAGCGGCACCAGCTGCACGGGCGGGACCCTCGTCGGCACCGCCGACACCGCCCTCAACGGCTACAGCGGCGCCCCCGGACAGCTGTCCTCGAGCGCCGCCACGCCGTACCACGACCTGTGCGTGCAGGTCCGCCTGCCCAGCGGCAGCGGCGTCGCCAACGGCGCTACCTCCACGGTCGTCCTCACCTTCTCCGCGACGCAGGTGGTCTCATGAACCGCGCCCAGCGCCTCGCCCGCGAGCTGGTCCTGTGGACCGGCGGCGCCCTCGGTGCGCTGTGCCTGCTCTCGTTCCTGGCCGGCTGGCTGTTCAACGTGACGCCGCTGGTGTTCGTGTCCGGCTCGATGAGCCCGTCGTACGACGCCGGGGCGCTCGGCATCGCCCGCCAGGTCCCCGCCGACGCGCTGCGCGTCGGCGACGTCGTCAGCGTCGAGAGCGCCCAGGGCGGCCGGGTCACCCACCGCGTCGTCGCCGTCTCGCCCGCCGAGAACGGTCACGCCGTGCTCACCCTGCAGGGCGACACCAACCCGGCCCCCGACACCGAGGCGTACGTCGTGCGCAGCGCGGACCGGGTCGCGTTCGGCGTACCGAAGGCGGGCTACGTGCTCAGCGCCGCCGCCACCCCGGCCGGGCTGGTGGCCGGCGGGCTGCTGGTCGTCGGCGCGATCTGGCTGGGCTTCCGGCCCCAGGGTCCGCGTCCCTCCGCCCCGAGCGGACGCCGTCAGGCGGCCGTCGCCGTCGGCGCGGTCTCCGCGCTCACCCTCGGCGGTGCGCTCGGCGCGGGCGGCCCGACCCCCTTCTCGCCGACCGGCGCGCTGTGGAACGACTCCGCCACCGCGAACGCGACGATCACCGCGACCGGCGGCGACACCACGCCTCCCGTGCTGACCAACCCGATCCCGGCCGACAACGCCAGCGGTGCGACCTGGCCGGCGATCGACTGTGCCGACAGCGGTGCCGGACTCAGCCAGGTCTGCGTCACCGCTACCGACACCGGCGGCTCGGGCGTGAGCACGGTGACGGTCAAGCTGGTCCGCACCAACAACGGTGTCCAGACCTGCTGGAACGGCACCATCTTCACACCGGGCACGGCCTGCTCGGCGCAGGCCATGACCGTGCTGTCCGGGAGCCAGTACCGCACCAGCGGCCTGACCGCGGCGCTGATGACCCAGGGCGGCTACACCGCGACATTCACCGCGACCGACGTCGCGGGCAACGTCGCGACGCTGACGACCACCTTCGCGGTGCTCCCCGCGCCGGTCATCACGGTGTGCGGCACGATCAACGGCAGCAACCCCTACAACCTGACCTGGACCTGGGCGGGCACGGGCAACCCCGACTCGTTCAAGCTCTACTACGGCGGGGGCGGCAGCTTCCGGACGCCGACCACCTTCGCGGGCAACGTGCGCAACGGGCAGACCCAGTCGATCAACAACGAGGCCGGCACCTTCCGCCTGGTCGCGGTCATCGGCGGCGTCGAGTCCGCGCTGTCGAACACCGCGAGCTACTCGGGCAACGGCAACAAGACCTGCACCATCCCGTAGCCTTCAGCCCCGTGCCAGCCATCGGAGTCTTCGCCCTCCAGGGCGACGTCCGGGAACACCTGCAGACCCTGACCGCCCTCGGCGCCGACGCCTTCGCCGTGCGCCGCCCCAGCGAGCTCGCGCGCTGCGACGGCCTGGTGCTGCCGGGTGGGGAGTCGACGACGATGGCCAAGCTGGCGCGCACCTTCGACCTGCTGGACCCGCTGCGGGAGCGGATCGCCGGGGGGATGCCCACCTTCGGCACCTGCGCCGGGATGATCCTGCTCGCCGACCGGATCGAGGGCGGCACGGCCGACCAGGAGACCATCGGCGGGCTCGACGTCACGGTCCGGCGCAACGCCTTCGGCCGCCAGGTCGACTCCTTCGAGGCCGACCTGTCCTTCGCGGGTCTCGCCGACCCCGTGCACGCCGTCTTCATCCGCGCGCCCTGGGTGGAGGCCACCGGTGCCGGCGTCGAGGTGCTCGCCGAGGCGCAGGGCCACCCGGTCGCCGTACGCCAGGGGCACCTGATGGCGACCTCCTTCCACCCGGAGGTCGACGGCGACGGTCGGGTGCACCGGGTCTTCCTGGATCTGGTCGCCGGATAGAGTTGCGGGGCTGTTGCGGCAGCCGTATGTCGTCGAGGTAGATAGAGGGACGGAAATGTCTGGCCACTCCAAGTGGGCGACCACCAAGCACAAGAAGGCCGCGATCGATGCCAAGCGCGGCAAGCTCTTCGCGAAGCTGATCAAGAACATCGAGATCGCCGCGAAGATGGGCGGCCCCGACCCCTCCGGCAACCCCACGCTGTTCGACGCCATCCAGAAGGCCAAGAAGCAGTCGGTCCCGAACAAGAACATCGACTCCGCGGTCAAGCGCGGCGGCGGCCTCGAGGGCGGCGGCGTCGACTACGAGACGATCATGTACGAGGTCTACGGGCCCCAGGGCGTCGCGCTCCTCGTCGAGTGCCTCACCGACAACCGCAACCGCGCCGCGATGGAGGTCCGCACCGCGGTCACCCGCAACGGCGGCACCATGGCCGACCCGGGGTCGGTCTCCCGGCTGTTCACCCGCAAGGGCGTGGTCGTGGTCGCCAAGTCCCAGGAGGACAAGGAGATCTCTGAGGACGACATCCTCGAGGCCACCCTCGACGCGGGCGCCGAGGAGGTCAACGACCACGGCGAGGCCTTCGAGGTGCAGTCCGAGGCCACCGACGTCGTCGCGGTCCGCACCGCCCTGCAGGAGGCCGGCATCGACTACGAGTCCGCCGACGTGCTGTTCGTGGCCTCGATGGACATCCCCGTCGCCGACCCGACCGCCGCGGGCAAGGTGTTCAAGCTCGTGGACGCCGTCGACGACCTCGACGACGTGCAGAACGTCTTCTCCAACGCCGACATCCCCGACGAGGTCCTCGAGCAGATCGAGGAGTGACGCGGGCCGGGCGTGTCGCCCCCGGCGTACGCCGGACGTCGTCTAACGTTGCGTCCGAACATCTGTTCGGACGAGAGGTGACGACGTGCGCGTGCTCGGGATCGACCCGGGGCTGACCCGCTGCGGCCTGGGCGTGGTCGACGGCTCGCTCGGCCGGCCGCTGGGCCTGGTCGACGTGGGCGTGGTGCGCACCTCCTCGCAGGTGGCGGTGCCCGAGCGGCTCGTCACCATCGAGCGCGGCATCGACGCCTGGCTCGACGAGCACCGGCCCGAGGCGGTCGCGATCGAGCGGATCTTCGCGCGCTCCGACGTCAGCACGATCATGGGCACCGCGCAGGCGGCGGGCATCGCGATGGTGTGCGCGGCCCGGCGCGGGCTGCCGGTCGCCCTGCACACGCCGAGCGAGGTCAAGGCGGCGGTGTCCGGCAACGGCCGGGCCGACAAGGCCCAGGTCGGCGCGATGGTCACCCGGATCCTGCGCCTGGACGCACCGCCGAAGCCGGCCGACGCGGCCGACGCGCTGGCGCTCGCCATCACCCACATCTGGCGGGGAGGCTCGCAGGCGCGGATCGACGCCGCGCTCGCCGCCGCCCGCCCGACCCGTTCCCGCATCCCCGGAGGAGCCCGATGATCGCCTTCGTCCGCGGCACCGTCGCTGCCGTCACGCTGTCCAGCGCCGTCGTCGAGGTCGGCGGGGTGGGCCTGGAGCTCATGTGCACGCCGGGCACCCTCGCCCAGCTGCGCACCGGCCGCCAAACCACCCTGCCGACGAGCATGATCGTGCGCGAGGACTCCCTCACCCTCTACGGCTTCGCCGACGAGGAGGAGAAGACGATCTTCGAGCTCGTGCAGACCGCCTCCGGGGTGGGCCCGAAGCTGGCCCAGTCGATCATCGCGGTGCTGAGCCCCGACGGCGTACGGACGGCGATCGCCTCCGACGACGTCAAGACCCTCACCAAGGTTCCGGGCATCGGCCAGAAGGGCGCGCAGCGCATCATCCTGGAGCTCAAGGACCGCATCGGCGCCCCGACCGGTGCGGTCGTGGCCGGCACGGCCTCCGGTGGCGCCGCGTGGCGCGAGCAGGTCCACCAGGGCCTCGTGGGCCTGGGCTACAACACCAAGGACGCCGAGAAGGCAGTCGACGCGGTCGCCGACCAGGCCGACGGCTCACCGGACGTCGGCGCCCTGCTCCGGGCCGCGCTGCGGACGCTGTCCAAGGCGTGATGATCCGTGCCCTTCCACGAGGACGAGCTCGCCGCCGCTGAGGCGGGCCACCTGCGCTCCCTGACGGCCGCCGAGGTCGAGGGCGACGAGCGTGCGGTCGAGGCCGCGCTGCGCCCGCGCAGCCTGGACGAGGTCGTCGGCCAGTCGCGGGTGCGCGACCAGCTGGGCCTGGTCCTCGAGGCCGCCCGCCAACGGGGGAGGGCGCCGGACCACGTGCTGCTCTCCGGGCCACCCGGGCTGGGCAAGACCACGCTGGCGATGATCATCTCCCACGAGATGAACGCGCCCCTGCGCATCACCAGCGGCCCCGCGATCACCCACGCCGGCGACCTGGCCGCGATCCTGTCGGGGCTCAACGAGGGCGAGGTGCTCTTCGTCGACGAGATCCACCGGATGTCGCGCCCGGCGGAGGAGATGCTCTACCTCGCGATGGAGGACTTCCGGGTCGACGTCGTCATCGGCAAGGGGCCCGGTGCCACCGCGATCCCGCTGGAGATCCCGCCGTTCACCCTCGTCGGCGCCACCACCCGGGCCGGGCTGCTGCCCGGCCCGCTGCGCGACCGGTTCGGGTTCACCGCCCACCTGGAGTTCTACGAGCCCGCCGAGCTCGACCTCATCGTGCGCCGCTCGGCCGGACTGCTCGGCGTCGAGCTGACCGAGGAGGGCTCCGCGGAGATCGCCGGTCGCTCCCGCGGCACCCCCCGCATCGCCAACCGCCTGCTGCGACGTGTGCGTGACTACGCACAGGTGCGTGCCGACGGCACCGTCACCCGCGGGGTCGCCCAGTCCGCGCTCGACCTGTACGAGGTCGACGAGCTCGGCCTCGACCGGCTGGACCGCGCGGTGCTGGACGTGCTGTGCCGCCGGTTCGGCGGGGGACCGGTCGGTGTCTCCACCCTCGCGGTCGCCGTGGGGGAGGAGCGGGAGACCGTCGAGGAGGTCGCCGAGCCGTTCCTGGTGCGCAACGGCTTCCTCGCCCGCACCCCTCGCGGGCGGATCGCCACCCCGGCGGCATGGACGCACCTGGGGCTCGCCCCACCGGCGTACCCGACGGATGCGGGACCGACCCTCTTCGAGGACTGACGCGCGGGGGCGGGTGCGGATCCCGCCCGTACTAGTGTGCGTGGCTACACTTCCCGTCGGCCCGCCCTGCCCCTTGCAGGTGCGGAGCTGGCCCGTGCCCCGCTGGAGAGGTTTGTCGGTGAAAGACGCTGCACAGCTGCTGCCGATCGTGGCGATCGCTGCCATCTTCTGGTTGCTGATCATCCGCCCCGCATCGCGCCAGCGGAAGGAGGCGGCCCAGCTGCAGTCCGCGCTCACCCTCGGCGACGACGTCATGCTGACGTCGGGTCTCTTCGGCACGATCGTCGGCACGGCCGACGACCACCTCGAGATCGAGATCGCACCCGGCGTGGTCGTCCGCGTCGTCCGTGGTGCGGTGGCGTCGGTACGCCGCGACGCGGTCGCGGACGACGCCCCCGTCGACTCCACCCCCGATGACGAAGAGGAGCGCTGACCATGGCGTCGCGCCGTCCGCGCCCAGGGCGCAACCTGATCATCTTCTTCCTCGCGCTGGCCGTGCTCTACGGCCTCACCGCGCTCTCGCAGAGCGGTGACGACCCGGAGAAGACGCCGTGGAAGCCCGCGCTGGGCCTCGACCTCCAGGGCGGCACGCGCATCACCCTGAGTGCGGAGAAGGACCAGACCAAGGAGAACCTCGACGAGGCGCGGCGGATCATCGACCAGCGCGTCAACGGCTCCGGTGTCGCCGAGGCCGCGGTCACCACCCAGGGCAACAAGAACATCGTCGTCGAGGTCCCCGGCAAGACCAAGGACCGCGGCCAGCTCGAGGACACCGTCAAGCGCCAGGCGCAGCTGCGCTTCCGCCTCGTGGCCTGCTCCGACGGCAAGCCCGCCGCGTGCGCCCAGGGCACCGGCCTCCCGGGCTCCGACGGCGCGATGGGCGGCCTCGGCCGCGCGCCGCTCGACCTGTCCGGAGCGGTCGACGACGACCCGTCGACCACCCCCACCGCGGACCCCACCCCGTCCGGCAGCGCCACCCCCTCGGGCGGTGCCACCCCGTCGGGCAGCGCCACCCCCGGCACCGAGGAGGGCGCGGAGAAGAAGGCCTTCACCGCCGAGGACGCCATCAACTGGTCCCGGCAGCCCGACCAGGCCTCGATCGCGGAGTTCGCGAAGTACACCTGCGACGCCAAGGGCCAGCTGCTCAACGCCGAGGACGGCAAGCCCGCCGAGGTGGAGGACGACCCGAACAAGCCGCTCGTCGCCTGCTCGCAGCCGGAGAAGGACCGTCCCTCGGGCAAGTACCTGCTGAGCCGTTCGGTCATCGAGGGCACCGAGCTCGACGACGCCTCCGCCGGCACGCCCCAGAACGGTGTCGGCTGGCAGGTCAACATCGAGATGGGCAACGACAAGAAGAAGGCCAACCCGAAGGGCTCCGCCGGCGCGGCGACCGACTTCGAGACGGTCTCCCGGGCCTTCCAGGGCACCGAGGAGCAGTTCGCGATCGTGCTCGACGGCGTGGTCATCTCCGACCCGCGGATGACCGCGGTCATCACCGACGGCCGCTCCAGCATCACCGGTGACTTCACCGAGCAGGAGGCGCTCGACCTCGCCAACAGCCTCAAGTTCGGCGCCCTGCCGATCAAGTTCGACGACAAGCAGACCTCGGTCGAGGAGATCGGGCCGTCCCTGGCGGGCAACCAGCTCAGCGCCGGCCTCACCGCGGGCGCGATCGGCCTCGCGCTGGTGATGCTCTACTGCCTCTTCTACTACCGCGGCCTCGGCCTCGTCGTGGTCAGCTCGCTCTTCGTCGCAGCGGCGATCACCTACGCGATGGTGCTGCTGCTGAGCGAGACCGCGGGCTTCACGCTGACCCTGCCGGGCATCGCCGGCCTCATCATCGCCGTCGGCATCACCGCGGACTCGTTCGTCATCTTCTTCGAGCGGATCCGCGACGAGATGCGCGAGGGCAAGTCGATGCGGGTCGCGGTGGAGACGGGCTGGGCCCGGGCCCGGGTCACCCGGGTCGCGGCCAACACGGTCCAGATCCTCTCGGCCCTGGTGCTCTACATCTTCGCGACCGGCGCGGTGAAGGGCTTCGGCTTCGCGCTGGGCCTCACCACGCTGATCGACCTCGCGGTGCTGTTCTGGTTCACCAAGCCGATGGTCTCGTGGCTGGCCCAGTTCCACGCCTTCAACTCCGGGCACAAGCTGTCCGGCCTCAGCAAGGAGACACTCGGCATGGACGTCGCCAAGCCGCGCACCGCCGCCACGGGAGGTGGCCGCTGATGGGAAAGATGTCCCGCCTCGGCAACGACCTCTACCAGGGGCGCAAGTCGATCGACTTCGTCGGCCGGCCCTGGCTGTTCTACGGCATCTCCGCCGTCGTCGTCGGCCTCGCTGTCGCCGTGCTCTTCCTCAAGCCGCTCAACATGGGCGTCGAGTTCACCGGCGGCTCCTCGCTCTCGGTGGAGGTCGGTGACGGCAACGCCAGCCAGGACAACGCCGACAAGCTGCACGACGCGATCGCCGACGCCGCCATCGAGAACGCCACCAACCCGGTCGTCACGACCGAGGGCAGCTCCTCGCTGACCGTGCAGGTCGAGAGCCTCAACGAGAAGCAGCGTGCCGACATCAACCAGGTCATCGAGGACACCTTTCCCGAGGTGACCGACAACGAGATCTCGATCCAGCAGATCGGCCCCAGCTGGGGCCAGGAGGTCGCCAAGAAGGCGCTCACCGGCGTCGCGATCTTCCTCGTGCTGGTGGTGCTCTTCATCTGGGCCTACTTCCGCGAGTGGCGGATGTCGGTCGCCGCCCTCATCGCGCTGATCCACGACGTGGTCCTCACCGTCGGCGTCTACGCCCTGTCCGGCTTCCAGGTGACCCCTGCCGCCGTCACCGGCCTGCTGGCGATCCTCGGCTTCTCCCTCTACGACACCGTCGTGGTGTTCGACAAGATCAAGGAGAACACGGGCCAGCTGCGCAAGAACACGCAGACCTACGCCGACGCGGCCAACCTCGCCGTCAACCAGACCCTGGTCCGCTCGATCAACACCTCCATCGTCGCGCTCATCCCGATCGGCGCGATCCTCTACGTCAGCGCCGTCCAGCTCGGCGCCAGCTCCCTGCAGGACCTCGCGCTCGCGCAGTTCGTCGGCATGGGCGTGGGCGTCTACTCCTCGGTCATGCTCGCCCCGCGCGTGCTCGTGCACCTGAAGATGCAGGAGACCGAGGTGCAGGCCCAGGCCCGCCGTGCGCGCGCCAAGCAGCGCGCCCTCGCCGACCGGTACGCCACCGTGCCGGCCTTCAAGGACGACGAGCCCGTCGTGGGCGTCGGTGCCGGCGACGACCTGGCCGTCCCGGACGAGCTGGCCGAGATCGAGGGCTCCCCGGACACCGAGGCGCCCGCCCGTCGTACGCCCACCCAGGGGGCGGTCGGCAAGGGCCGCAACGTGCCCGCGCCCTCGCGCCCGGTCAACGAGAGCGGCAGCGCGGGCCGCAAGCAGCCGCAGCGGCAGGCGCGCGCCAAGCGGGGGAAGAAGTAGTCGTGGCGGGTGCGCCGGCGACCGAGCGGGCCGTCGAGGCGCTGACCCGCCTGGTCCGCAACATCCCGAACTTCCCGGAGCCGGGGGTGGTGTTCAAGGACATCACCCCGCTCCTGGCGGACCCCGACGGTTTCGCCGCGGTGGTCGAGGGACTCGCCGCGGCGGGTCGCGACGCCGACGGGACGCCGGTCGTCGACAAGGTGCTCGGCATGGAGGCCCGTGGGTTCATCCTCGCCGCCCCCGTCGCCCTGGCGCTCGGCGTCGGCTTCGTGCCGGTGCGCAAGGCGGGCAAGCTGCCCCACGACACGCACAGCGTCGCCTACGCGCTGGAGTACGGCGAGGCGGTCCTCGAGCTGCACCAGGACGCCGTCGCGCCCGGCGAGCGGGTGCTGGTCATCGACGACGTCCTGGCCACCGGCGGCACCGCCCGAGCCACCGACGAGCTCGTCACCGCCTGCGGCGCGACGACCGCGGCCTTCGCCTTCCTCATGGAGCTGGGCTTCCTCGACGGGCGGCGTGTGCTGGGCGACGTACCCACCTCGGTGCTCCTGACCATCTGATCCGTCGGGGGCATCACTAGACTGGGGCAATGACCGAGGAGCGCACCCCACCCCGCGTGGCACCGCGGGTGGAGCCTGCGCCGACGGCGGTCGCTGCGGAGCCGTCACCCGGTCGCAGCATGCGTGCCCGGCTGGCCCGGATGGGCAGCCGCGCCCAGGCCTCGAACCCGGTCCTCGAGCCGCTCTTCCGCGTGGTGCGGGCCAACCACCCGAAGGCCGACCTGGCGCTGCTCGAGCGGGCCTACCTCACCGCCGAGCGGCTGCACGCGGAGCAGAAGCGCAAGAGCGGCGACCCCTACATCACCCACCCGCTCGCGGTCACCACGATCCTCGCAGGCATCGGCATGACCGAGCCGACCCTGGTGGCCGCGCTGCTGCACGACACCGTCGAGGACACGCCGTACACCTTGGACGAGTGTCGCCGCGACTTCGGTGACGAGGTGGCGCTGCTTGTCGACGGGGTCACCAAGCTCGACAAGGTCGTCTACGGCGACTCCGCGAACGCCGAGACGATCCGCAAGATGATCGTGGCGATGTCGCGCGACATCCGGGTGCTGGTCATCAAGCTCGCCGACCGGCTGCACAACATGCGCACGCTGCGGTTCGTGAAGCCGTCGACGCAGGAGCGCAAGGCCCGCGAGACCCTCGACATCTACGCGCCGCTGGCCCACCGGCTCGGCATGAACACCATCAAGTGGGAGCTGGAGGACCTCGCCTTCGCGACCCTGCACCCCAAGATCTACGACGAGATCGTGCGGATGGTCGCCGAGCGCGCACCCTCGCGCGACTCCTTCCTCGCCGAGGTGATCAGCCAGGTCGAGAAGGACCTGCGCGAGGCCAAGATCAAGGCGACCGTCACCGGCCGGCCCAAGCACTACTACTCGATCTACCAGAAGATGATCGTCGGGGGCCGCGACTTCTCCGACATCTACGACCTGGTCGGCATCCGCATCCTCGTCGAGGAGGACCGCGACTGCTACGGCGTCCTGGGCGTCCTGCACTCGCGGTGGAACCCGGTGCTGGGGCGGTTCAAGGACTACGTCGCGATGCCGAAGTTCAACATGTACCAGTCGCTGCACACCACGGTCATCGGCCCCCAGGGCAAGCCGGTGGAGATGCAGATCCGGACGTTCGCGATGCACCGCCGCGCGGAGTACGGCGTCGCGGCGCACTGGAAGTACAAGGAGGACGGGCGCGCCGGCAACGACACCGACCGTCCCGGCGACCTCGACGACATGTCCTGGGTGCGCCAGCTCCTCGACTGGCAGAGCGAGGTCGAGGACCCGGGTGAGTTCCTGGAGTCGCTGCGCTTCGAGATCAACCAGACCGAGACCTACGTCTTCACCCCCCGCGGCGACGTGATCGCGCTGCCGTCCGGGTCGACGCCCGTCGACTTCGCCTACGCCGTGCACACCGAGGTCGGCAACCGCACCATCGGCGCCCGCGTCAACGGTCGCCTCGTGCCGCTGGAGTCGACGCTGGAGAACAGCGACGTCGTCGAGGTGTTCACCTCCAAGGCCGAGGGCGCCGGTCCCTCCCGCGACTGGCTCAACTTCGTCCAGTCCCCGCGCGCCCGCTCCAAGATCCGCCAGTGGTTCACCAAGGAGCGGCGCGAGGAGGCGATCGAGCGCGGCAAGGACGAGATCGCCAAGCTGATGCGCAAGGAGGGTCTGCCCCTCAAGCGGCTGCTCACCCACGACTCCCTCAGCCTTGTGGCGAGCGCCTTCCGGCTGGCCGATGTCTCCGCGCTGTACGCCGCGGTGGGGGAGGGCAACCTGGGTGCGCAGACCGTCGTACGCAAGGTCATCGAGCTGCACGGCGGCGACGAGGGCGCCCAGGAGGACCTCGCCGAGGCCGTCACCATCACCGGCCGCAGCCGCCGCCCGCGCCGCCCCACCAGCGGCGACGCCGGCGTCATCGTCACCGGCTCGCCCGACGTGTGGGTCAAGCTCGCCAAGTGCTGCACCCCGGTCCCGCCCGACGCCATCCTCGGCTTCGTCACCAAGGGCGGCGGCGTCTCGGTCCACCGCAAGGACTGCACCAACGCCGCGAGCCTGCTCTCGCAGCCCGAGAAGCTCGTCGACGTCGAGTGGGCCCCGACCGGCCAGTCGACCTTCCTCGTCAACATCCAGGTCGAGGCCCTCGACCGCTCCCGGCTGCTGTCCGACATCACCATGGTGCTCTCGGACGCCCACGTGAACATCCTGTCGGCCAACCTCACCACCTCGCGCGACCGCGTCGCCAAGTCCCGCTTCACCTTCGAGATGGCCGACGCCAAGCACCTCGACACGGTCCTCACCGCCGTGCGCTCCGTTCCGGGTGTGTTCGACGCGTACCGCGTCACGCACTGACGTCGCGCGCTCTGGGTTGCCTTCGGCTGTTGCATGAATCCCCGGTTCACCGGGGATCCTGTTGCTTCCCGGCCTTTGCAACGCCCGAGAAGCGCCAGGAAACCTCCGGATGAGTGACGCCTGGGACACGTTGTCCACAGATCTGAAATCGGTGCCATGAACGCCTGCCGGCGCGGGAATCACCCCGTGCATGGCTATCCGTGCGGACGATCCCAAGCTCCTCGCGATCGACCTGCGACGACATCTTCTCCGTAGGGGACACACCGATCGCACGCTCGCTCAGGCCGTGCGCGCCGGCTCCCTGGCACGACCACGACGAGGCGCGTACGTCGACGGACCTGCCTGGGAGCTCCTGGACGTGGAGCAGCGCTACGCCGTGCGGTGCCGTGCGGCGTACCTCCAAGCGCGCACCGAAGTCGTCCTTTCCCACACCTCGGCCCTCCCCTTCCTCGATGCGCCGACCTGGGGCTTCGACCTCGCTGAGGTGCATCTGACCCGGCGCGACGGGAACACCGGGCGTCGGGAAGCGGGCATCCGTCAGCACTGCGGCGTCCTCCAGGCGGAGGACGTGATGTCGAGCCACGGCATCGACGTCACCTCCCCGGTCCGCGCCGCTCTCGAGGCAACGCTCGTCGGTACGGCGGAGTCGGCGCTGATCGTGGTCAACCACCTCCTGCACGAGCGGGTGGTGACGCTGGACGCGCTTCGCGCGCGGTACGACCGCATGGGTGGCTGGCCCAACTCTCTCGTCACCGATCTGGTTCTGCGGCTCGCCGACCCTCGGATAGCGAGTGTCGGGGAGTCACGCACCTTCAGCTTCCTCTTCGCCCGGAAGTTCCCCCGACCGGTCCCTCAGTACGAGGTCCACGATCGGTCGAGGCTGGTGGCGATCCTCGACTTCGCACTTCCCGATCTCGGCGTGTGGATCGAGTTCGACGGCCGGATCAAGTACCACCGTCACCTCCGCCCCGGCGAGACCGCGGTGGACGCCGTGCTTCGCGAGAAGCGACGGGAGGAATTGGTCGCTGAGCTCACCGGATGGCGGTGCCTGCGCGTGACGTGGTCGGACCTGGCTGCTCCCGATGAGCTGGCGGCACGCCTCCGCCGCCTCATCGCAAGCGTGGCGGCGACCCGCCGCTCTGCGTGAGTGTCGGTCACGGGAGACCCTCAGGCAACACGACCCAGGGGAAACTGGCGCTTCTCGGGCATTGCAATGCCCGAGAAGCGCAGGAATCCCCGGTTAACCGGGGATTCCTGCAACCGCGGCGCCGAACCCAGCGACCGCACCCGAGCGGGACCCGGGCGGACGGTCAGCTGAACTCGGCGGAGGCGCGGCGTGCCATCTCCAGGAACGACCGCCGCCCCTCGAGGTTCTCCTCCAGCTCGCGGGCCTTCTTCTCGTCCCCGCGGGCGCGGGCGGCGTCGAGCTTGGCCTCGGCCTCGGCGATGGCGGCCTCGAGCTTGGAGACCATGTCGTCGGCGCGGGCGGACTTCTCGGGGTCGGACTTGCGCCAGTGCTCGTCCTCGGCCTTGCGGATGACCTGCTCGACGGCGCGCATGCGGCCCTCGAGGTCCTTGATCCGGTCGCGGGGGACCTTGCCGGCCTCGTCCCACTTCTCGGCGACGACCCGGAAGGCGGCCTTGGCGGCGGCGACGTCGCCGGTGGACTCCAGCTCGGGGACGATGGCCTCGGCCTCGACGAGCAGGCCCTCCTTGACCTCGGCGTTCGCGGCGAACTCGGTGTCGAGGGCGGCGTTGGCGGCGTCGCGGGCGCCGAAGAAGGTGTCCTGGGCGCCACGGAAGCGCTGCCACAGCGCGTCGTCGACGGCCTTGGGGGCCGGGCCGGCGGCCTTCCAGTCGCGCATCAGGTCGCGGTAGCGCCCCGAGGTGGGGCCCCACTCGGTGGACGAGGAGAGCGCCTCGGCCTCCTTGACCAGCCGCTCCTTGATGACGCGGGCGCCCTCGCGGCGCTCGTCCTGCTCGGCGAAGTGCGCCTTGCGCGCCTTGGTGTACGCCGAGCGCGCGGAGGAGAACCGCTTCCACAGCTCGTCGTCGGCGGCCTTGTCGATGCGGGGGAGCTGCTTCCACTGCTCGAGCAGCTCGCGCAGCCGGTTGGCGCCGTTGCGCCAGTCGCGGCCACCGGCGATCTTCTCGGCCTCCTCGGCGAGCTTCTCCTTGGCGCCGCGCGCGTCGGCGACCCGCTGGGCCTTGGCGGCGCGGCGAGCGTCACGCTGGGTGGCGATGACGGGGCCCAGCTCGTCGAGCTTGCGGCTCAGGGCGGCGAGGTCGCCGACCGCGTGCACGTCGTCGAGCTGGTCGCGCACCAGCTTGACGGAGGCGACCGCCTCCTCGGGGGAGAGCACCCCGGTCAGGACCCGCTTGTGCAGCAGGTCGACCTCCAGCGCGAGGTTGTCGTAGCGCTTGGTGTAGAACGCCAGCGCCTCCTCGGCTGGGGCGTCGGGCATCTGCCCGACCGCTCGCTCGCCGTCGGCTGTCTTGAGGTAGACGGTGCCGTCGTCGCCGACGCGGCCCCAGTCAGAGGTAGTCACAGTGGCCCATGCTAATCAAAGGTTCCCCGGCCGATAGGCTGGGTCGGTGCTGATCGCCGCCTTCCCCGCCGGACCGTGGGGCACCAACTGCTACGTCGCGGCCACCGGACCGGGCGCCGAGTGCGTCGTCATCGACCCCGGCAAGGACGCGGCGCCGGGCGTCGCGGACGTCGTCCGCGAGCACCGGCTCAAGCCGGTCGCGGTGCTGCTGACGCACGGCCACATCGACCACATGTGGTCGGTGACGCCGGTCGCCGGAACGTACGACGCGACGGCGTGGATCCACCCGGGGGACCGGCACCTGCTGGCCGACCCGATGGCCGGGATCTCCAAGGAGAGCGCGGGCATGCTGCTGGGCGGCGACTACGAGTTCACCGAGCCCGACGACGTGGCGGAGCTGGCCGACGGCGCCGAGCTGGAGCTCGCCGGCCTGCGCTTCGTGGTCGACCACACCCCGGGCCACACCGAGGGCTCGGTCACCTTCCGTACGCCGTGGGAGGCCCCCGACGGTCCGGACATCTCCGAGGTGATGTTCTCGGGCGACCTGCTGTTCCAGGGCTCGATCGGACGCACCGACCTGCCGGGCGGGGACCACCAGAAGATGCTGCGCTCGCTCGCCAGCAAGGTGCTGCCGCTCGCCGACGACATCGTCGTGCTGCCCGGTCACGGGGAGCAGACGTCGATCGGCCGGGAGCGCGCGACCAACCCGTTCCTGCTGGACCTGCTCGACTCCGGCGACGCCGGCCGCGTGACGCGGGGGCTGTGATGGCCAAGCCCACCCCGCTCAGCGGGTTCCCCGAGCTCCTGCCTGCCCAGCGCTTCGTCGAGCAGGAGGTGGTCGCGACCTTGGCGCGCACCTTCGAGCTGCACGGCTTCGCCAACATCGAGACCCGCGCCGTCGAGCCCCTGGACCAGCTGCTGCGCAAGGGCGACACCTCCAAGGAGGTCTACGTCCTGCGTCGGCTGCAGGAGGACGACGCCGCCAAGGACAAGGGCATCGGCCTGCACTTCGACCTGACCGTGCCCTTCGCGCGCTACGTCCTGGAGAACGCCGGCAAGCTGGAGTTCCCGTTCCGCCGCTACCAGGTGCAGAAGGTGTGGCGCGGCGAGCGCCCGCAGGAGGGCCGGTTCCGCGAGTTCACCCAGGCCGACATCGACATCGTCGGGCGCGACACGCTGCCCTTCCACCACGACGTCGAGGTCGCCCGGGTGATGCTCGAGGCGTTGAGCCGGCTGACCTTCCTTCCGGGCTTCCGCCTGCAGGTCAACAACCGCAAGCTGATCCAGGGCTTCTACGCCGGCCTGGGCATCGACGGCGACGGCATCGACGAGGTCATGCGGCTGGTCGACAAGCTCGACAAGCTCGACCCCGCGAAGGTCCGCGAGCTGCTGCTGACCGAGGCCGGGGTCAGCGAGGACCAGGCCGACAAGGCGCTCGCGCTGGCGACGATCCGGGCCACGGACGACTCCTTCGTGGAGCAGGTCCGTGCCCTCGGCGTCGAGCACGAGCTGCTCGACGAGGGCCTGGACGAGCTCGCGACGCTGGTGCGCGCCTGCGCGCCCCTGGCCACCGCGACGACCCGGGTGGAGGCGGACCTCTCCATCGCCCGCGGCCTCGACTACTACACCGGCACGGTCTTCGAGACCCGCCTCGACGGCTACGAGTCGCTGGGCTCCATCTGCTCCGGCGGCCGGTACGACGCGCTCGCCTCGGACGGCCGCACGACGTACCCCGGCGTGGGCATCTCCCTGGGCCTGAGCCGTCTCCTCGTCACGCTCATCCAGCGCGGTGAGCTCACCAGCGACCGCTCGGTGCCCAGCGTGGTGCTGGTCGCCGTCACGGACGAGGAGTCGCGGACGGAGGCGGACGCCGTGGCGACCGCGCTGCGCGCCAACGGCATCCCGTGCGAGGTCGCGCCGAACGCCGCGAAGTTCGGCAAGCAGATCCGTCACGCCGAGCGGCGCGGCATCCCGTACGTCTGGTTCGGCAGCGAGGTCAAGGACATCCGCTCGGGAAACCAGGTCGCGGCCGATCCGGCGACCTGGCAGCCTCCGCACCAGGACCTGCGACCGCAGGTCGTCACCACCACCACTGACAGCACCACCGAAGGGGAATCCTCGTGATCCGCACCCAGGACGCCGGCGCACTGACGCAGCCTGCGCACGTCGGCCAGACCGTCACCCTCGCCGGGTGGGTGGCCAACCGGCGCGATCACGGCGGAGTCGCCTTCATCGACCTGCGCGACGCCAGCGGCGTGGTGCAGGTCGTGATCCGTGACGAGGAGGTGGCCCACAGCCTCCGCTCGGAGTACTGCCTCAAGGTCACCGGCGAGGTCACCGAGCGGACCGAGGGCAACATCAACCCCAACCTCCCGACGGGCCGCTACGAGGTCGTCGCCAGCGAGGTCGAGGTGCTGAGCGCCGCGGCGCCGCTGCCGTTCCCGATCAGCGACCACGTCGACGTGGGGGAGGAGGTGCGGCTCAAGCACCGCTACCTCGACCTGCGCCGCACCGCGCCCGGCAACGCGATCCGCCTGCGCAGCGACGTCAACAAGGCCGCGCGCGGCGTGCTCGACGCCCACGGCTTCGTCGAGATCGAGACGCCGACGCTGACCCGCAGCACGCCCGAGGGCGCGCGCGACTTCGTCGTGCCGGCGCGGCTGAAGCCGGGCAGCTGGTACGCCCTGCCGCAGAGCCCGCAGCTGTTCAAGCAGCTGCTCATGGTCGCCGGCATGGAGCGCTACTACCAGATCGCGCGCTGCTACCGCGACGAGGACTTCCGCGCCGACCGGCAGCCGGAGTTCACCCAGCTCGACATCGAGATGAGCTTCGTGACCCAGGACGACGTCATCGCCCTGGGCGAGGAGATCGCCGCCGCGCTGTGGAAGCTGATCGGCGTCGACATCCCGCTCCCGCTGCCCCGGATGACGTACGCCGACGCGATGGCCCGCTACGGCTCCGACAAGCCGGACCTGCGGATGGGCCTGGAGCTCGTCGAGTGCACGGACTACTTCAAGGACACCCCGTTCCGCGTCTTCCAGGCGCCGTACGTCGGGGCCGTCGTCATGCCGGGCGGTGCCAGCCAGCCGCGCAAGCAGCTCGACGCCTGGCAGGAGTGGGCCAAGCAGCGCGGTGCGCGCGGTCTGGCGTACGTGCTGGTCCAGGAGGACGGCGAGCTGACCGGCCCGGTCGCGAAGAACATCACCGACGAGGAGAAGGCCGGCCTGGCCGCGCACGTCGGTGCGAAGCCCGGCGACTGCATCTTCTTCGGTGCCGGTGCGGTGAAGTCGAGCCGGGCGCTGCTGGGCGCCGCGCGCCTGGAGATCGGGCGTCGTACCGGCTTGCTGGACGAGGACGCCTGGAGCTTCCTGTGGGTCGTCGACGCGCCGCTCTTCGAGCCGGCCGACGAGGCGACCGCCGCCGGCGACGTCGCGGTCGGCGGGGGAGCATGGACGGCCGTCCACCACGCCTTCACCAGCCCGCAGGACCTCGACACCTTCGACACCGACCCGGGCAGCTCGCTGGCGTGGGCCTACGACATCGTCTGCAACGGCAACGAGATCGGCGGCGGCTCGATCCGTATCCACCGCGAGGACATCCAGAAGCGCGTCTTCGAGGTGATGGGCATCAGCCAGGACGAGGCCGAGGAGAAGTTCGGCTTCCTGCTCGAGGCGTTCAAGTACGGCGCCCCGCCGCACGGCGGCATCGCGTTCGGCTGGGACCGGGTGGTGGCGCTGCTGGCCGGCACGGACTCCATCCGCGACGTCATCGCCTTCCCCAAGACCGGTGGCGGCTACGACCCGCTCACCGCCGCTCCTGCGCCGATCACGGCGGAGCAGCGGAAGGAAGCCGGTGTCGATGCACGCCCGGAGGACGAAACCAAGGCCTGACCGGTCACGCCGGAAGGAATTGCGGTTCGTCGAGACCAAACCGTTACCGCGTCGCTCTCGCTTTGGCGCACTCAGTGCGCCTAAGGTCACGGACGGCGCAGGCAGCAGGTGTTGCCCGCGTCACGTCCATGACCGCTTCTCGGCAACGAGGTGATGATGACTCTCCCGGCGACCGACCTGGACACCCATGTCGCACCCCCGAGTGGTGAGGGGGAGCCGGAGAGCGCGAAGATCGTCGGCCGCTCGCCCATGCAGCTGGCCATCCGCCGCTTCCGCAAGGACAAGCTGTCGATGGCGGCCTTCTTCGTGGTCGTGTTCTACTTCCTGGCCGCGCTGGCGGCGCCGTTCCTGGTGAAGTTCGGGGTCCTGGACCCCTACACCTTCCACAACACGGGTCCGGGCAGCCTGCTCGACGAGTTCACGCTGCCGAAGGGCTCGTGGGGCGGCATCTCCGGCGACCACCTGCTCGGCGTCGAGCCGGGCACGGGCCGCGACGTGCTGTCCCGGGTCTGGTACGGCATCACCTTCTCGCTGGTGATGGCGATCGCGGCGACGATCATCTCGGTCGGCCTCGGCGCGATCTTCGGCATCATCGCCGGCGTCTCCGGCGGCTTCACCGACTCCGCGATCGGCCGCCTGATCGACCTGATCCTGTCGTTCCCGAGCACGCTGATGCTGCTGGCGCTGTCGTCGCTGTTCATCGACATCCTGGTCAAGGACCTGCACGTCCCCGAGGGCGACATGGCCAACGGCCTGTACGTCGTGCTGATCCTCGGCTTCTTCGGCTGGCCCTACGTCGCCCGCCTGGTCCGCGGCCAGGTGCTGTCGATCCGCGAGCGCGAGTTCGTCGAGGCGGCCAAGCTGATGGGTGCCTCGCGCGCCCGCCTGTACTTCAAGGAGATCCTGCCCAACCTCTGGGCGCCGCTGCTCGTGTCGTTCACGATCACCATGCCGACCTACATCTCGGCGGAGGCGGCGCTCAACTACCTCGGTGTCGGCATCAAGCCGCCGACGCCGACCCTCGGCAACGTGCTGAGCGGCTCGATCGACTACTCCACGTCGGACTTCATCTTCTTCTTCACCCCGGCGTTCCTGATCATGATCATCGTCGTGAGCTTCAACCTGCTCGGCGACGGCCTGCGCGACGCGCTCGACCCGAAGGGTCACCGATGAGCCGCTGAGGCGCATCACCCACCGACATGGACGCGTCCGCCCATCTGGGCGCGACCAGAAGACGGGCACCAGCCCGCAACCGAAGGAGAGGCAATGGCCAGTAAGAAGAAGCGGATGCTCGCGGTCACCGCGGGCGCGCTGCTGGCGTCGACGGCACTCGCCGCATGTGGCGGTGGCGACGACGACAGCACGAGCGGGGGCGCCGGCGGCAAGGGCGGCACCCTCTACTTCAACGTCGAGAAGCCGATCGACCACTGGGACCCCCAGCGGACGTACGTCGGCACCGACATCTCCAAGCAGAGCCGCCTGGTCTACCGCGAGCTGGTGACCTTCGGCACGAGCGACGACGCGACCGAGTCGTCGAAGCCGCTCCCGGACCTCGCCACCGACACGGGCACCTCGACCGAGGGCGGCAAGGTCTGGCAGTTCACGCTGCGTGACGGCGTGAAGTGGCAGGACGGCAAGGACATCACCTGCGAGGACCTCAAGTACGGCCTCTCCCGGAACTTCGCCACCGACGTCATCGTCGGCGGGCCGTCCTTCTACATCCTGTCCTACCTGGACATCCCGGCCGACGCCGACGGCACCCCGCAGTACAAGGGTCCGTTCACGAAGAAGGGCCAGGACCTGTTCGACAAGGCCGTCACCTGTGACGGCAAGACGATCACGTACAACTTCAACAAGCCGTGGCCGGACTTCAACCTGGCCATCGCCGCCCTGCACTTCGCCTCGCCGTACCGCGAGGACCAGGACCAGGGTGACAAGTCGAACTACTCGATCTTCTCCAACGGCCCGTACAAGCTGGACGGCACCTGGGAGAAGGAGTCGGGCGGCACGTTCGTCCGCAACGACCAGTACGACAAGTCCACGGACGAGACCGACAGCCGCGGCGCGCTGCCGGACAAGATCGTCTTCAAGATGGGCACCAAGCTGGAGACCACCTACGACGCGATCCTCGCCGACAAGGGCGACGCCGCGTGCACGGTGAGCGACAACCGGCTGCCTCCCTCGAAGTTCAGCGAGATCCCGAACGTCAAGGACCGCTACCAGAACCCCGAGTCGCCCTACGTCGACTACCTGTGGTTCAACACCAAGAAGCTCCCGCTCGAGGTCCGCAAGGCCCTCTCCGTGTCGACCAACCGTGAGGGTTGGATCGCCGCGGGTGGTGGCGAGCGCGCGTACGTCGCGGCCAACTCCATCGTGAACCCGGCCGTGGCCGGCTACAAGGAGGTCCAGACGTACAAGGACATCCCGCTCGCGGGTGACCCGGCTGCGGCCAAGAAGATCCTCGACGACGCCGGCATCAAGACGCCGTACAAGATCGAGATCCGCTACCCGCAGTCGGAGACCGCCGACAAGCAGGCCGCTGCCCTGAAGGACACCTGGGACCAGGCCGGCTTCGACGTGAAGCTCTCGCCCGAGGGTGACGTCTACTACAGCAACATCCAGAAGCCCGACCACAACTACGACGTGGGCTGGGCCGGCTGGGGCGCTGACTGGCCGTCGCCGATGACCGTCCTGCCGCCGCTGTTCGACTCGCGTGCCAACATCACGTCCGGCTCGCTGGGCCAGGACTACGGCAAGTACGTCGGCACGGAGTTCAACAAGAAGATCTCCGAGGCGCAGGAGGCCACCGACCTCGACAGCCAGATCGCCGTCCTCCAGGAGGCGGACCAGATCCTCGCTGACGACGCGGTCTACATGCCGCTGGAGATCGCGAAGTTCAACTGGGTCACGGGTTCGAAGGTGGACTTCCACACGACCCCGGGTTCCAACTCCTTCCCGGACCTGGGCCTCATCGGCCTCCGGGACGGTGGCTGCTGATCCAGCAGCACCCGCACCACCAGGGCTGGCCGGGTCGTCGCATGACGGCCCGGCCGGCTCCGGCCGGGACCTGATCCCGGCCCGCACGTTCCTGCCCGCGCCACCACCCCGAGCGCCGGCAACACATCTTCCGCCCGATCGGAGTGAAGCAGGGTGTTCGCCTTCCTCGTCCGCCGCATGTTCGCCGGCGTGATCATGCTCATCGCGATGAGCCTGGTCGTCTTCGCGCTGTTCTTCGCCTCGCCGGTCGACCCGGCGCAGTTCGCCTGCGGCAAGAACTGCTCCCCGGCGATCAAGGAGCAGACCCGCAAGGCGCTCGGCTACGACGACCCGACGCTGGTGCAGTGGAAGGACTTCATGGTCGGCATCGCCAAGGGCCGTGAGTTCCCGAACGACCCCGAGCTCCGCAAGTCCGCGCCGCAGCTCGTCTCCAGCTGCGACGCCCCCTGCTTCGGCTACTCCCAGGTCAACTCCAAGACCGTCAACGAGGAGATCGCCAAGGCCTTCCCGGTCACCGTCTCGCTGGCCGTCGTCGCTCTCGTCCTGTGGCTGACGGGCGGCATCGCGCTCGGCTCGATCGCCGCGCTGACCAAGGGCAGCTTCCTGGACCGAGGCCTGGTCGGCATCTCGCTCGTCTTCTACGCCTTCCCCACCTTCTTCATCGGCCTGCTGCTGCTGAAGTTCGTCGCGATCAAGTGGGGGTGGTGGGACATACCCGACTACGTCTCCATCGCCGACGGCGGCGTGGGGCAGTGGCTCTACAACCTGATCCTGCCCGGCATCACCCTCGCCGTGGTGTTCATGGCGGCCTACGTCCGGATGACGCGCGCCTTCGTCCTCGAGGCGATGAGCGAGGACTACATCCGCACCGCCCACTCCAAGGGCCTCTCCCGGGGCCGGGTGCTGCGCAAGCACACCCTGCGTGCCGCGCTCACCCCGCTGGTGACGATGGCCGGCCTGGACTTCGCCGGCCTGCTCGGCGGCGCGATCATCACCGAGTACGTCTTCAACTTCAACGGCCTCGGCAAGCTCGCCGTCGACGCCAACCAGAACTACGACCTGCCCACCATCATCGGGCTCGTCGTGCTCGCCGCCACGTTCGTGATCGTCATGAACATCATCGTCGACGTGCTCTACGCCGTCATCGACCCGCGCGTGCGGCTGAGCTGAGAGAGGACCTCGCACCCATGACGACCTCCGCCACCCCGGAGACGGCCGCGGCCGGCGCCGGCACCGACAGCTTCTTGTCGGTGCGCGACCTGCACGTCCACTTCCCGACCAGCGACGGCATCGTGAAGTCCGTCGACGGCCTGTCCTTCGACCTCCAGGCCGGGAAGACCCTCGGCATCGTCGGCGAGTCCGGCTCCGGCAAGTCCGTGTCGAGCATGGCCATCATGGGCCTGCACTACGGCACCGGCGCCAAGATCTCCGGCGAGATCGTGCTCGAGGGCACCGACCTGCTCCAGCTCACGCCCGACCAGATGCGCCGCAAGCGCGGCCAGGACGTGGCGATGATCTTCCAGGACCCGCTCTCGGCGATGCACCCGTACTACTCGGTGGGCAACCAGATCACCGAGGCCTACCGCGTCCACAACGACGTGTCGAAGGCCGAGGCGAAGAAGCGCGCCATCGAGATGCTCGACCGGGTCGGCATCCCGAACCCGGACCGGCGGATCAACGACTACCCGCACCAGTTCTCCGGCGGCATGCGCCAGCGCGCGATGATCGCGATGGGTCTGATCAACGACCCGGGCCTGCTCATCGCCGACGAGCCGACGACGGCGCTCGACGTCACGGTGCAGGCGCAGATCCTCGACCTGCTCCAGGACCTGCAGCGGGAGTTCAACTCCGCGATCATCATCATCACCCACGACCTCGGCGTGGTGGCGGAGATGGCCGACGACGTGCTGGTGATGTACGCCGGGCGCGCGGTCGAGAACGGTCCCTGCAAGGAGATCCTCACGCACCCGGAGATGCCCTACACCTGGGGCCTGCTCTCCAGCGTGCCGGACGTCACGGGTGACACCGACGCCCGTCTGATCCCGATCCCGGGCAACCCGCCGAGCCTGCTCAACCCGCCCACGGGCTGTGCCTTCCACCCGCGGTGCATCCACCGCGACAAGGTGCCCGGCGACCTGTGCCGCACCACGATGCCGGAGCTCGAGCCGGGACAGCGCGGAGCCCACCACACCAAGCGCTGCCACCTGGCGAACCCCGACGCCATCTACCAGACCGAGGTGCTCCCCGAGATCGCACCCGACCTGGCCGACGAGGGGGAGACCCAGCGATGACCAACGAGACGAAGGCCGAGCAGATCAACGACGAGTCCGCGCCGCTGCCCGAGGTCCCCGAGGGACACGGAGCCACGCAGGCGAACCCCGACGCGAAGCCGATCCTCGAGGTCGAGGGCCTGCGGATGTACTTCCCCGTGAAGTCCTCGGGCCTGGTCCGTCGTACCGTCGCGCACGTCCAGGCCGTCGACGGGGTGTCCTTCCAGCTGCCCGAGGCCGGCTCGCTCGGCCTGGTCGGTGAGTCGGGCTGCGGCAAGTCGACGACCGGCCGGCTGATCACCCGGCTCTACGAGCCGACCGGCGGGTCGATCCGGTTCGAGGGCCGCGACATCGCGCAGGCCAAGCCGCGTGAGCTCAAGCCGTTGCGGCGCGAGATCCAGATGATCTTCCAGGACCCCTACACCTCGCTGAACCCGCGCCAGACGGTGGGCTCGATCATCGGTGCGCCCCTGGAGATCCACAAGGTCGTGCCGAAGGACAAGGTCCTGCCGCGGGTCCAGGAGCTCCTGGAGATCGTGGGCCTCAACCCCGAGCACTACAACCGCTACCCGCACGAGTTTTCCGGCGGCCAGCGCCAGCGCATCGGCATCGCCCGCGCGCTCACGCTGCAGCCGAAGGTCCTGGTGGCGGACGAGCCGGTCTCCGCGCTCGACGTCTCGATCCAGGCCCAGGTCATCAACCTGCTCCAGGACATCCAGCGCGAGTTCGGCGTGGCCTTCCTCTTCATCGCCCACGACCTGGCGATCGTGCGGCACTTCTGCCCCGAGATCGCGGTGATGTACCTCGGCAAGATCGTCGAGATCGGCGACCGCGACTCGATCTACGGCAACGCCCACCACCCCTACACGCAGGCGCTGCTGTCGGCGGTGCCCGACGTGAAGCAGGCCGCGACGGGTGGCCGGATCGAGCGGATCCGGCTCCAGGGCGACGTGCCCAGCCCGATCGACCCGCCCTCGGGCTGCCGCTTCCGCACCCGCTGCCCGATCGCGCAGGAGATCTGCGCCCGGCACGAGCCGCCGCTGCTGCAGATCGGGCGCCGGCACAAGGTCGCCTGCCACTTCCCGGGCCGCCTCGGCGAGGCGCCGCGCGAGCCGCTGACCTCCGGCCTGCTCGGGGTGGACGCCGAGGGACGGCCCGACCCGGGCGCCAGCCCGAGCACGGACCTGGTCGAGCAGCCCGGCTACGCCGACACCTGGTTCGACCTCGACAACAAGTCGATCGGCCGCGCGTAGCCGGCGTCCCGGGCCTGGCTAGGCTCGACGCCGTGGATGACGAGCCCCAGCTGTTCGACACCCCGTCCTCGCGCGGTACGACGACCGGGGGGTCGCTGAGCGACGCCGCCCACGCGGCGGCGCCGCTCGCCGTGCGGATGCGCCCGCGCGACCTCGACGAGCTGGTCGGCCAGGCGCACCTGCGGGCGCCCGGCTCGCCGCTGCGCCAGCTCGTGGAGGGCGACCAGTCCCTCTCCCTGCTCCTGTGGGGCCCGCCGGGGACGGGCAAGACGACGATCGCCTCGATCATCAGCCAGCAGACCGGCCGGCGCTTCGTGGAGATCTCCGCGGTGTCGGCGGGCGTCAAGGAGGTCCGCGCGGCGATCGACAGCGCCCGGCGCGAGCTGGTGGCGACGGGCGAGGAGACGGTCCTCTTCGTCGACGAGGTCCACCGCTTCAGCAAGGCGCAGCAGGACGCGCTGCTGCCCGGCGTGGAGAACCGCTGGGTGACGCTGGTCGCCGCGACGACCGAGAACCCGTCGTTCAGCGTGATCTCGCCGCTGCTCTCGCGCAGCCTGCTGCTTCGTCTGCAGTCGCTGACCGACGACGACGTCGCCGCGGTGCTCGACCACGCGGTGGCCGACGAGCGCGGCCTGGCCGGTGAGCTGGAGCTGGATCCGGCGGCGCGCGAGCACATCGTGCGACTGGCCGGCGGCGACGCCCGGCGCTCGCTGACCTACCTGGAGGCGGCCGCGGGAGCGGCCCGCGCGAAGGGCAGCACCACGATCGACGTGGAGACCGCGGAGACGGCGGCCGACCAGGCCGCGGTGCGCTACGACCGCGACGGCGACCAGCACTACGACGTGGTGAGCGCGTTCATCAAGTCGATCCGCGGCTCCGACGCCGACGCGGCCCTGCACTACCTGGCCCGGATGCTGGAGGCGGGGGAGGACCCGCGCTTCATCACCCGGCGACTGATGATCCTGGCCAGCGAGGACATCGGCCTGGCCGACCCGACGGCGCTGACGACCGCGGTGGCGGCTGCGCAGACGGTGCAGCTGATCGGGATGCCGGAGGCCCAGCTCACCCTCGCCCACGCCACGATCGCGCTCGCGGTGGCGCCGAAGTCCAACGCCGTGACGACCGCGATCTCCGAGGCGATCGCCGACGTGCGCGGCGGCAGGATCGGCAACGTGCCCCCGCACCTGCGCGACGCGCACTACTCCGGGGCGAAGTCGCTGGGCCACGGTGTGGGCTACGTCTACAGCCACGACGCGCCGTTCGGCGTGGCCGAGCAGCAGTACGCGCCGGACGTGGTGCTGGACCGTGCGTACTACCGCCCGAGCGAGTACGGCGCCGAGGCGGCCGTGAAACAACGGTGGGAGCGGGTTCGCCGCCTCATCCGCGGCAAGTAGGCTTGTCTGTCGTGACCACCGCCCTCGCCGTCCCGAGCTGGCTGGCCGTGGTGACCCTGCTCGTCGTGGTCGCGCTGCTGGCCGCCGTCGTCGTGCTCGCCCGGTCGCTGCGCCGCTCCCGGCGCCACACCGAGGAGCTGCTGGCCGCGGCCGCGAGCGACGCCGACGCGCTGCGCGAGCAGCTCGCCGGTCTCGAGGTCCGGTTGCGCACGCAGTCCAGTGCCGTCGAGACCCGCGACCGGGTGCCGGTCGCGGTGGTGGACGAGCGGGAGTACCTCATCACCGACCTCGGCCAGGACCGGGGGCCGCGCACGCCCGCGCGCGTCGTACCGGCCCCGCTGTTCGCCGACATCGTGCTCCGCGAGTCCGTCATCAAGACCGCCGCGCTCGCGGCCGGGCTGCGCCGGGCGCTCTCGCCCGAGGTGCGCAACCGGATCCGCTTCGAGATGCGGCGCGAGGTCAAGCGCTCGCGCAAGGAGCGCAAGCTCATGCTCAAGGCGGCCCGCCGCGACTGGGAGGCGCGCCAGCGCGCCGGCGTCGAGGTGTCGTCGTGATCCGCACCGGCGTGGTCTTCGCGGCCGGAGCCGCGGCCGGGGTCTACGGCCTGGTCAAGGTACGACGCCTGGCCGAGGCCTTCACGCCCGACGGGATGCGCGACCGCGTCAACGCCGCGGTGCTGGGGGCGCGGATGTTCGCCGACGAGGTCGCCCAGGGCCAGGCGGACGCCGAAACCCGATTGCGGGAGCGCTACCGCGCTCTGGAGGCTGGAGCACGCACCACCATGACGGCCCCGGTGGCCGCCCTGACGAACCGAGACGAGGAAGGCCCACGATGAGTGACCGGTACCTGAGCAGCGCGGAGATCCGCAACCGGTTCCTCGCCCACTTCGAGGGGCGGGGACACACGGTCGTGCCCTCCGCCTCGCTGTTGCTGGACGACCCGAACCTGCTCTTCGTCAACGCCGGCATGGTGCCCTTCAAGCCGTACTTCCTCGGCCAGGAGACCCCGCCCTTCCCGCGCGCGACCAGCGTGCAGAAGTGCGTGCGGACCCTCGACATCGAGGAGGTCGGCAAGACCACCCGGCACGGCACGTTCTTCCAGATGAATGGGAACTTCTCCTTCGGCGACTACTTCAAGGAGGGCGCCATCCAGTACGCCTGGGAGCTGGTCACCGGCGCCCAGGCCGACGGCGGTCTCGGCTTCGACCCGGACAAGATCTGGGTGACGGTGCTCCCCGAGGACGACGAGGCGCGCCAGCTGTGGAAGAGCGTCGCGGGCCTGCCCGAGGAGCGGATCCAGCCGCGCGGGCTCAAGGACAACTACTGGAACATGGGCGTCCCCGGTCCCGGTGGCCCCTGCAGCGAGATCTACGTCGACCGCGGGCCGGAGTACGGCCCCGACGGCGGCCCCGACGCCGACGAGGACCGGTTCCTGGAGATCTGGAACCTCGTCTTCATGCAGGAGGAGCTCAGCGCCGTCCGGGCCAAGGACGACTTCGACGTCGCCGGCCCGCTGCCGAGCAAGAACATCGACACCGGCATGGGCCTGGAGCGGGTGGCCTACCTGCTCCAGGGCAAGCAGAACCTCTACGAGATCGACTCCGTCTTCCCGGTCATCGAGAAGGCGCAGGAGCTGAGCGGCAAGAAGTACGGCTCCGGCACGAGCGAGGGGCACGTCGACGACGTACGGTTCCGGGTCGTCGCGGACCACGTCCGCAGCTCGCTGATGCTCATCGGCGACGGCGTGACGCCGGGCAACGAGGGCCGGGGCTACGTGCTGCGCCGGCTGCTGCGCCGCGCGGTCCGCAACATGCGCCTGCTGGGCTACCAGGACCCGGCGCTGCCCGAGCTGCTGCCGGTCTCGCGCGACCGGATGGGGGAGAGCTACCCCGAGCTGGTCAGCGGCTGGGACCGGATCGCCCAGGTCGCGTACGCCGAGGAGGAGGCCTTCCGCAAGACCCTGCAGGCGGGCACCCAGATCTTCGACCTCGCCGCGGGCGAGGTGAAGAAGGCCGGTGCCACCACGATCCCCGGCGAGAAGGCCTTCTCCCTGCACGACACCTACGGCTTCCCGATCGACCTGACCCTGGAGATGGCGGCCGAGGCCGGTCTCGCCGTCGACGAGTCCGGCTTCCGCCAGCTCATGGGCGAGCAGCGCGAGCGCGCCAAGGCCGACGCCCGGGCGAAGAAGGGCCAGCACGCCGACACCGGCGTCTACCGCGCGATCCTCGACGCCCACGGCCCGACCGAGTGGCTCGCCTACGAGACGCTGGAGACCGAGTCGCGGCCGCTGGCGCTGCTGCGCGAGGGCGCCGCGGTCGGCTCGCTCGGCGACGGCGAGATCGGCGAGCTGGTGCTCGACCGCACGCCGTTCTACGCCGAGTCCGGCGGCCAGGTCGCCGACGCGGGCGTCATCGAGTTCGAGGGCGGCAGGCTCGAGGTGCTCGACGTGCAGCGCCCCGTGCGCGGGCTCGTCGTGCACCAGGTGCGCGTCGTCGACGGCGAGCTGCCGGCGGATGCCTCGCTGCTGCACGCCCGGGTCGACCCCGACTGGCGCACGGGCGCCCGCCAGGCGCACTCCGGCACCCACGTCATCCACGCGGCGCTGCGCGACGTGCTCGGCCCGACGGCGCTGCAGTCCGGCTCCTACAACCGGCCGGGCTACCTGCGCCTCGACTTCGGGTGGCTCAACGCGCTCGACCCCGACCAGGTCCGGCAGATCGAGCAGGTCGCCAACAACGCGCTCCGCGCGGACCTGCCGGTCGGCTGGGAGTACATGACGCTCGCGCAGGCCAAGGAGTGGGGCGCGCTCGCCCTGTTCGGCGAGACCTACGACGACCAGAAGGTCCGTGTCGTCGAGATCGGCGGCCCCTGGTCGCGGGAGCTCTGCGGTGGCACCCACGTCGACCACTCCAGCCAGATCGGCACGATCGTCGTCACGGGCGAGTCCAGCGTGGGCTCCGGCAACCGCCGGATCGAGGCGCTCACGGGTGTCGAGGGCTTCTCCTACCTCGCCCGGGAGCGTGACGTCGTCAGCCAGCTCTCCACCCTGCTCAAGACCCAGCCCGACGACATCGTGGGCCGGGTGGGCGACCTGGTGGAGCGGCTGAAGCAGTCCGAGAAGGAGATCGAGAAGGTCCGCCTCGCCCAGCTGCTCTCCGGCGGTGCGGCGCTCGCCGCGGGCGCCAGCGACGTGGGCGGCGTCCGCCTCGTGGCCCAGCGCCTCGACGGCGCGGGGGGCGGCGACGTCCGCACCCTCGCCACCGACGTCCGGGCCCGGCTGGCCGGCGACGCACCGGCGGTGGTCGTGCTCGTGGGTGCGGCCGACGGCAAGGCCGCGATCGTGGCGGCGCTCAACGACGCGGCCCAGGCGCGCGGCCTCGCGGCCGGCGACCTGGTCCGTGCGGCGGCGCCCTTCCTGGGCGGCAAGGGCGGCGGCAAGGCCGACCTCGCTCAGGGCGGGGGCACCGACGTGAGCCGGATCGACGAGGCGCTGGCCGCCGTGACCGCCGCGGTGGCGCAGCACTCGTGAGGCACGGCGTCCGCCTCGGCGTGGACCCCGGCGACGCCCGGATCGGGGTCGCCCGCAGCGACCCGTCCGGGATGCTGGCGACCCCCGTGGAGACGGTACGACGCGGCAAGGGCGACCTGCGCCGCATCCACCAGATCGCGACAGCCGAGGAGGCCGTCGAGATCGTCGTCGGGCTGCCCCGCTCCCTGTCCGGGAGCGAGGGCCCGGCGGCGGCGAAGACGCGGGACTTCGCGCGCCTCCTGGCTCGTCGGGTTGCCCCGGTCCCGGTGCGTCTGGTCGACGAACGGCTCACCACCGTGACCGCGACGGCTATGCTGCGCGACCAGCGCAAGGGTGCGAAGCAACGAGCCGTCGTCGACCAGGTCGCGGCCGTCGTGATCCTGCAGAACGCGCTGGACACCGAGCGAGCGTCCGGCCGCCCTCCGGGCGAGCTGGTCCCGCCCAAGGTCGAGGAGACGAATGACTGAGTCGGTCCTGCCGGAGCCGGGTCGCCGGCGCTCCCGCAAGAAGCGCTCGGGCTGCCTGCCGATGCTGCTGGTCGTGCTGCTGTTCGGCGCGATCGTGGCGTGGTTCGCGCGCGGCGCGATCTCCGACGTCAAGGACATGTTCGCCGGCCCCGAGGACTATGCCGGGCCGGGCACGGGCGCGGTCACCGTGGTGATCGACCCGGGCCAGAGCATCCGGGCGATGGGTGACCGGCTCGAGGACCTCGACGTCGTCGCCTCCTCCGACGCCTTCGTGGACGCGGCGGGGGAGAACCCCGACTCGCAGGGGATCCAGGCGGCGACGTACCGGATGAAGAAGCAGATGAAGGCCGCCGACGCCGTCAGCTTCCTCGCCGACCCCGCCAACGCCGGCGCCGGCAACACCGTCACCGTGCCCGAGGGCGCCCGGGTCGGCCAGATCATCGACGCCATCGTGAAGAAGACCGACTTCACGGCCAAGCAGCTGACCGCGCTGCTGGACAAGCCCGCCAGCATCGGGCTGCCGGCGGAGGCGGCGGGCAACCCCGAGGGCTACCTGTACCCCGCGACGTACGAGATCACCGACAGCACCACGCCCAAGAGCCTGCTCAGCCAGATGGTCGCGCAGACCGAGGCGGCCGAGGAGGACCTCGGCATCACGGCGGCGGCCAAGAAGCTCGGCCTGACCCCGCACGAGGTCATCACGGTGGCGAGCATCCTGGAGTACGAAGCGAACCGCGGCGAGGACTACCCCAAGGTCGCGCGGGTGATCTACAACCGCCTCGACGACGGCATGGCGCTGCAGCTGGACTCGACGGTGTCCTACGTCAGCAAGCGCAAGGGCGACGTGTGGACGACGGCCGAGGAGCGCGACAGCGAGTCGCTCTACAACACCTACAAGCACACCGGCCTGCCGCCGGGCCCGATCGGCTCGCCCGGCAAGGAGACGATCGAGGCGGCGCTGAACCCGGCCGACGGTCCGTGGCTCTACTTCGTCCCCGACTACGAGAACGAGACCACCGTCTTCTCCACCACGCTCGCCGAGCACAACGTGGCGGTCGACCGGCTCCGGGAGTACTGCCGCACCCATGACGAGTGCTGAGATCCCGCGGTACGCCGTGGTGGGCGACCCCGTCGCCCACTCGCTGTCGCCGGCGCTGCACCGCGCCGGCTACGCCGCCCTCGGCGTCGACGCTCGGTACGACGCCGTACCGGTCCCCGCGGGCACGCTCGCCGCGCACGTGGCCGGTCTCGGGCCGTCCTGGGGCGGACTGTCGGTCACCGCGCCGCTGAAGCGGGAGGCGCTGGCCCTGGCCACCTCGGTGACCGAGCGCGCCACGCTCGCCGGCGGGGCCAACACCCTGGTCCGCACCGCCGACGGCTGGGCGGCCGACAACACCGACCTGCCGGGTGCCGTCGCCGCCGTCCGGGAGCGGTACGACGGACCGGCCGGTGTCGCGACGATCATCGGCGCCGGCGCGACGGCGGCCTCGGTCGGCCTGGCCCTGGCCGAGCTGGGGGTGCGCACGGTCCGCCTGCTCGCCCGCGACCCGTCGCGCGCCGAGGAGACCGCCCGGGCCCTGGCCCGCGACCCGCGGCTCGAGGTCGACGTGCTGCCCCTGGAGGGCGCCGCCGTCGTGGGCGAGGTCGTGGTGTCCACGATCCCGGTCGCCGCCCAGACCGACGGCCTGGTCGCGGCGACCTGCGGCGCGGCGGTGGTCTTCGAGGTGGTCTACGACCCGTGGCCCTCGCCGATGGCGGCGGCCGCGGCCGATCGGGGGCAGGCATTGGTGTCCGGGCTCGACCTGCTCGTCCATCAGGCGGTGCTCCAGTTCGCGATGTTCACTGGTCACGACGGGCCACTGGACGCGATGCGTTCGGCGGGCGAGCAGGCGCTCGCCAGCCGCTAGGTTCGCCGTCATGGACGTGCTCCCTGCCCTCGTCGGCGTGCTCGTGGGCCTGCTGGGCGGGCTCGCGGTGCCGCGGCTGATCGCCTGGTGCCCGGAGCCGGAGGTCGACCCGGAGGAGAACCCGGCCGACTTCCCCGACCACGTCCCCTTCGCCGAGGTGGCGGCCCGGCCGGGCCTGGCCTGGCGCAGCGCGCTGGCCTGCGCGCTCGCCGGCGGGGCGATCGGCCTGGCCCTCGGCTGGTCCTGGGGCCTGTTGTGGCTGCTGCCCCTGGTGCCGGTCTGCTGCGCGCTGACGGTGATCGACTACGTCACCTGGTACCTCCCCTCGCGGCTGATCCGCCCCTCCTGGGCGCTCGTCGCGGTGCTGGTCGTCGCCGCCGCCGCTGCCGTCGGCGACGGGGCGATCATCGGGTGGGCGGTGCTCGGCTTCCTGGCCCTGGGTGCCTACTACGGGCTGATGCGGCTGCTGATGCCGCGCGGGATGGCCGGCGGCGACGTCCGGCTCGGGGCGCTGCTGGGGCTCGCCCTGGGGCCCTTCGGTGTCGGCACGCTCTTCCTGTCGGTGCTGGCGGCCTCGCTGCTGTCGGTGCTGGCGTACGTCCCCCTGCTGGTGCGCGGCCGGGCGATCCGCAGCGAGGAGGCCCGCGGGCCGCTCAAGCACCGGGTGCCGTACGGCCCCTTCCTGGTCCTGGGCGCCCTGGTCGCCGTGGTGGTGGGACAGGTCCTGGCCGGCTGAGCCGCTCGTGCGAGACTTGCGCCCATGTTGCGCTGGCTGACCGCGGGGGAGTCCCACGGCCCCTCGTTGGTCGCGATCCTGGAGGGCCTGCCCGCCCACGTCGAGGTCACGACCGACGACATCTCCGACTCGCTGGCCCGTCGCCGGCTCGGCTACGGCCGGGGCGCGCGGATGAAGTTCGAGGCCGACGCGGTCACCCTGACCGGCGGCGTCCGGCACGGGCGCACCCAGGGCGGACCGGTCGCGATCACGGTCGGCAACACCGAGTGGCCCAAGTGGGAGACGGTGATGTCCGCCGACCCGGTGGACCCCGAGGTGCTGGAGAAGCAGGCTCGCAACGCCCCGCTGACCCGGCCCCGGCCGGGGCACGCCGACCTCGCGGGCATGCAGAAGTACGACTTCGAGGACGCCCGTCCGATCCTGGAGCGGGCCTCGGCGCGCGAGACCGCGGCCCGCGTCGCGCTCGGCCGGGTCGCCAGCAACTTCCTCGAGCAGGCCACCGGCGCCCGGATCGTCAGCCACGTGCTGGAGATCGGCGGCGTCCGCACGCCCTCGCGCGAGGTCCCGTCGGCCGACGACGTGGCGCGCCTCGATGAGGACCCGGTGCGCTGCCTGGACCCGGACGGCTCGAAGCTGATGGTCGAGCGGATCGACCAGGCCCACAAGGACGGCGACACCCTCGGCGGCGTCGTCGAGGTCGTCGTCCACGGCCTCCCGCCGGGCCTGGGCTCGCACGTGCACTGGGACCGCCGTCTCGACGCCCGCCTGGCCGGTGCGCTCATGGGCATCCAGGCGATCAAGGGTGTCGAGGTCGGCGACGGCTTCGAGCTGGCCGCCACGCCCGGCTCGCTGGCCCACGACGAGATCGTGTCCACCGACGAGGGCCTGCGCCGGGTCTCCGGCCGTTCCGGCGGCACCGAGGGCGGGATGACCACGGGCGAGGTGCTGCGGGTCCGGGCGGCGATGAAGCCCATCGCCACGGTCCCGCGCGCGCTGCGGACCGTCGACGTCGCCACCGGCGAGGAGGCCGTCGCCCACCACCAGCGCTCCGACGTCTGCGCGGTCCCCGCGGCCGGCATCGTCGCCGAGGCGATGGTGGCGCTGGTGCTCGCCGACGCCGTGCTGGAGAAGTTCGGGGGCGACTCGGTCGGGGAGACCCGCCGCAACGTGGAGACCTACCGCGACACGCTCCGCTACAAGTGAGCGGCGTCCGGTGAGCGCCCCCCGCGCCGTCCTCATCGGCACCATGGGTGCCGGCAAGTCGACCGTGGGCCGGCTCGTCGCCGATGCCCTCGGCGTGGGCTTCGCCGACTCCGACGCCGTCATCGAGGAGCGCGCCGGCAAGAGCGTGCAGGAGATGTTCGTCGACGACGGCGAGGCGGCCTTCCGCGCCCTGGAGCGCGCGGTCGTCGCGGAGGCGCTCGCGCACCACGACGGCGTGCTCTCCCTCGGCGGCGGGGCGGTGCTCGACCCCGCCACCCAGGCCCTGCTCGCCGGGCACCAGGTGGTCTTCCTGCGGGTCGGGCTCGCCGACGCCGTGAAGCGGGTCGGCCTCGGCGTGGGCCGCCCGCTGCTGCTCGGCAACGTGCGCTCGCGCGTCAAGCAGCTCCTCGACGAGCGCACGCCCGTCTACGAGGGCCTCGCCCGCGTGATCGTCGAGACCGACGGCCGTCCGGCCGCGGACGTCGCGGCCGAGGTGCTCGCCGCCCTGACCGGAGGAGACCGGCCGTGACCGAGCCGACCGTCCTGCACGTGGCCACCGCCTCGCCGTACGACGTGGTGGTGGGCCACGGCGTCCTCGACCGCCTCCGCGGGCTGCTCCCGGCCGGCGTCCAGCGCGTCGCCATCGTGTGCCCGGAGTCGCTGGAGGACCTCCTCGACCCGTTCGCGGACCTGCTCGACGGCCTGGAGGTCGTGGTGCTGCAGGTGCCGGACGGCGAGGAGGCGAAGAGCTGGGAGGTCGCCGCCGCGTGCTGGGAGGCGCTGGGCGAGGACGGCTTCACCCGCTCCGACGCGGTCGTCACCCTCGGCGGCGGCGCGACCACGGACCTCGGCGGCTTCGTGGCCGCCACCTGGCTGCGCGGCGTCGCCGTCGTGCACGTCCCGACCACGCTGCTGGCGATGGTGGATGCGGCCGTCGGCGGCAAGACCGGCATCAACACCCCGGCGGGCAAGAACCTGGTCGGCTCCTTCCACGAGCCGGCGGGCGTGCTGTGCGACCTGGCGCTGCTGGCGACGCTGCCGCGCGCGGAGCTGGTCGCCGGCCTCGGGGAGGTCGTCAAGTGCGGGTTCATCGCCGACCCGCGCATCCTCGAGCTCGTCGAGACGACCGACCCGGCCACGCTCACGGCGGACTCGCCCGTGCTGCGCGAGCTGGTCGAGCGCTCGGTGCGGGTCAAGGCCGAGGTGGTGGCCGGTGACCTGAAGGAGACGGGCGGCGTCGGCGGCCACCCCGGCCGGGAGGCGCTCAACTACGGCCACACCCTCGCCCATGCCATCGAGCGGGCCACGGACTACTCCATCCGGCACGGCGAGGCGGTGGCCATCGGCTGCGTCTACGTCGCCGAGCTGGCCGCCCGCGCCGGCACCCTGTCGCCCGAGCTCGTCGCCCGGCACCGCGCCGCCTTCGGCCGGGTCGGGCTGCCGACGTCCTGGGACGGCGCCGACTTCGACACCCTGCTCGCGACCATGCGGGTCGACAAGAAGTCGCGCGGCAACCAGCTGCGGTTCGTCGTGCTGGAGGACGTCGGGCGACCGGTCGTGCTGGCCGGGCCGTCCGAGGACGACCTCCGCGCGGCGTACGCCGCCCTAGGATCCGGGGCATGAGCAAGCCCGACGTCTACGTCCTCAACGGCCCCAACCTGGGCCGGCTGGGCAGGCGGCAGCCGGAGATCTACGGCAGCACCACCCACTTCGACCTCCAGGACCGGCTGATGCCGCAGTGGGGCAAGGAGCTGGGACTGAAGATCCACTTCTCCCAGACCAACCACGAGGGCGAGCTGCTCGACTGGCTCAACCACGCCGCGGACAAGGCCTGGCCGGTGGTGCTCAACGCGGGCGCCTGGACGCACTACTCCTACGCCCTCTACGACGCCTGCGCGCAGCTCACCGCGCCGCTCGTGGAGGTGCACATCAGCGCGCCGTCGAAGCGCCCGGAGGAGTTCCGGCACACCTCGGTGGTCACCCCGCACGCCGCGAAGGTGATCGAGGGCGAGGGCGTCGACGGCTACCGGCAGGCGCTCGAATTCATCGCTGCCCACCTCGGCGACTAGACTTCCCCGTCGGCCCTCGCGGCCGCACCGATCTTGGACATCTGCAAACGAAGGCTGACGCATGGCAACCACGAACGACCTCAAGAACGGCATGGTTCTCAACCTGGAGGGCCAGCTCTGGCAGGTGGTCGAGTTCCAGCACGTGAAGCCCGGCAAGGGCCCGGCGTTCGTCCGCACCAAGCTCAAGCACGTCGAGTCGGGCAAGAACGTCGACAAGACGTTCAACGCCGGCACCAAGGTCGAGACCGCCACGGTCGACCGCCGCTCGTTCCAGTACCTCTACAACGACGGCTCCAACTTCGTCTTCATGGACGTCCAGACCTACGACCAGATCGAGGTCGACCCGGCCATCGTCGGCACCGCCGCCGGCTTCCTGCTGGAGAACCAGGACGTCGTCATCGCGACCAACGAGGGCCGCGTGCTCTTCATCGAGATGCCCGCCTCCGTCGAGCTGCTCGTGTCCTACACCGAGCCCGGCGTCGTCGGTGACTCCGCCACCGGCCGCACCAAGCCCGCCACGCTCGAGACGGGCGCCGAGATCCAGGTCCCGCTCTTCATCGAGCAGGGCGAGAAGATCAAGGTCGACACCCGCGACGGCGGTTCCTACCTGAGCCGTGTGAAGGGCTGATGGGAGCCCGGACCAAGGCCCGCAAGCGCGCCCTCGACGTCCTCTACGCCGCCGACCTGCGCGGCGAGACGGGCGTCGAGGCCCTCGCCCGGGTGGTCGCCGAGGGCGAGCCGCCCAGCAACCCCTACACGACGACCCTCGTGGAGGGCGTCACCGAGCGTCGTACCCGCATCGACGAGGTGCTCGCCGAGTTCTCGACCGGCTGGTCGCTGACCCGGATGCCCGCCGTGGACCGCAACGTCCTGCGGATCGGCGTGTGGGAGATGCTGTGGGCCGAGGACGTGCCCGACACGGTCGCCGTCACCGAGGCGATGGCGCTGGTGCGCGAGCTGTCGACCGACGAGTCGCCGTCCTTCGTCAACGGCGTGCTCGGCGCGATCCAGCGGAGCAAGTCGACGCTCGTCTGAACGGCGATGTGACAGGCTTCTCTCATGCCTGATCCCGCAGAGGTCGATGTCGTCGTCATCGGACTGGGGCCGGGTGGTGAGCACGTCGCCGCCTCCCTGGCCCGGGCCGGACTGTCGGTGGTCGGCGTCGACCGCCGCCTCGTCGGCGGCGAGTGCCCGTACTTCGGGTGCATCCCGTCGAAGATGATGATCCGCGCCGCCGACGCGCTCGCCGAGGCCCGCCGGGTCGGCGTCCTCGCCGGCCACGCGGAGGTGACCCCCGACTGGACCGTCGTCGCGGACCGGATCCGCGACGAGGCGACCGACGACTGGGACGACGCCGTCGCCGTCAAGCGGCTCGAGGACGCCGGTGCCCGCTTCCTGCGCGGCGAGGCCCGTCTCGACGGTCCCGGCCGGGTCGTGGTGAGCACCGACGACGGCGAGGTCGCGCTGACCGTACGACGCGGCGTGGTCCTCAACACCGGCACCGAGCCCGCGGTCCCACCGATCGACGGGCTCGCCGACACGCCGTACTGGACCAACCGCGACGCCGTGCGCCTGCGCGAGCTGCCCAGCAGCCTCGTCGTGCTCGGCGGCGGCGCGATCGGCTGCGAGCTCGCCCAGGCGTTCTCGCGGTTCGGGGTGGAGGTCACGGTCGTGGAGGCCGGCGAGCGGATCCTCGGACCCGAGGAGCCGGAGGCCAGCGCGGTCGTCGCGGCGGCCCTGGAGGCCGAGGGCATCACCGTGAAGGCCGGTGTCGGGGTGAGCGCGGTCGCGCACGACGGCGCGTTCAGCATCGGGCTCGCCGACGGGTCCTCGATCGGCGCCCAAGCGCTGCTGGTGGCCGCCGGGCGGCGTACCAACCTCGCGGGGATCGGGCTCGACACCGTCGGTCTGGACCCCTCGGTCCGCACGATCGACGTGGACGAGCGGATGCGGGTCGCGGGCGCCGAGGGCGTGTGGGCGATCGGCGACATCACCGGCAAGGGCGCCTTCACCCACATGTCGATGTACCAGGCGAACGTCGCGATCCGCGACCTCACCGGCGAGGACGGCCCCTGGGCGGACTACCGCGCCGTCTCCCGGGCCACCTTCACCGACCCCGAGGTCGGCTCCGTCGGGATGACCGAGAGGCAGGCCCGCGACGCCGGGCTGCGGGTCGGCGTCGGCACCGCGAAGCTGCCCGAGTCCAGCCGCGGCTGGCTCCACAAGGCCGGCAACGACGGCATCATCAAGGTGGTCGCCGACCTCGACCGCGGCGTCCTCGTGGGCGCCACCGCCGTCGGCCCCGCCGGCGGGGAGATCATCGGGATGCTCGTCACCGCCGTCCACGGCGAGGTGCCGCTCGCGGTGCTGCGCGGCATGCACTTCGCCTACCCGACCTTCCACCGCGCGATCGAGACGGCGCTCGGCGAGATCGGATGAGGTCACGCCCGCGGGTTCGTCCCGCGGCGGCGGGGTAGGGGGAGTCGGTCCGACCGCCTATCTCGGAGGTACCCGTGACCCAGCCCGACGAGCCCGACCACACCTCGGACCGGCTCTACACGCCCGGTGAGCTGGAGGAGTACGCCCGCCAGCAGCTCCCGCCGCCCCCGCCGGCCAGCCCACCCCCGAGCAGCCCACCCCCGAGCAGCCCACCCCCGTCGTACGCGCCCACTGCGCCGCGGCGCTTCATGACCGCCACCGACTTCCTCGACCGCCGCGACGGCGAGCACGCGCTCGGCCCGGCGACCTGGGGCTGGCGGGGCAGGGTACGACGCTGGTCCGGCGGGCTCGTCCGCCCTGCCATGGGTGCGCCGGAGCGCGCCTACGAGGCCGACCGCACCCAGGTGCAGCGCGACTTCGACGGCCCCCGCACCATCGCCTTCGTCAACCCCAAGGGCGGCGCGGCGAAGACCACCGGCGTGCTCGCCGCCGGCTACACCTTCGGCACCGTGCGCGGCGGCGGCGTGGTGGCGTGGGACAACAACGAGACCCGCGGCACCCTCGGCATCCGCGGTGCGCGCGGCGCGCACCGCGCCACGACCCGCGAGCTGCTGGCCGACCTGGGCCGCTTCGACGACGCCCACGGCTCCCGGATCGGCGACCTCGGCGCCTTCGTCCGCTCCCAGGGCGACGCCCACTTCGACGTCCTCGCCTCCGACGAGCGGCCCGACGTCACCGGCGTCATCCACGCCCAGGACTTCCGCGACGTGCACGCCCTGCTCTCGCGGTTCTACCGGATCGTCCTGGTGGACACCGGCAACAACCTGCGCGCCGAGAACTGGCTCGCCGCCGCCGAGGCCGCCGATCTCCTCGTCGTGACGAGCACGGTGCGCGAGGACACCGGCTACAGCGGCCTGTGGATGCTCGACGCGCTCCAGGACGCGGGGTACGCGAACCTCAAGCACAAGACCGTCACCGTCCTGTCCGACCCCAGCCCGAAGGTCGACGAGGCGCTGGCCCGCGACCTCGTGCAGGTCTACGAGCAGCGCACCCGCGGCGTGCACCGGGTGCCCTACGACCCCGCGCTGGTGTCCGGCTCGGTGGTGCCCTACGGCCGGCTGTCCGCGCAGACGCGGCGCTCGTGGCTGCGGGCGTGTGCGGGGATGGCGGCGGCGCTGTAGCGGTCGGTCCTCCCCGCACGGACACCGTGCGCGTTCTCACATCCGGTGTCCCGGGAGGCGAGGGGATCACCCCGGCCCGCCCGGGTAGTGCACGGGTACGACCGCGCCGGGCCTACCGGCGTACCGACACCGAAGGGAGTGGCTGAGCATGGGTCTCGACGACAAGCTGAAGAACACCGCCGAGGAGAAGATCGGTGAGGTCAAGGAGGCGACCGGCAAGGCGACCGACGACAAGGACCTCGAGTCGGAGGGCAAGGCCGACCAGACCAAGGGCGCGCTGAAGCAGGCGGGCGAGAAGGTCAAGGACGTCTTCAAGTGACGCGCTGAGCCACCGATGACGCGAAGGGGCCCCTCGGCGGGGGCCCCTTCGTCATGTCCGGACGCCGCGTCATGTCCCGGCGCGCAGCGGGTACGGCGTAGCCCATGACGCGATTCGGCTACACCCTGATGACCGAGCAGAGCGGCCCGAAGCAGCTGGTGGGCTACGCGCAGGACGCGGAGCGGCGCGGCTTCGACTTCGCGGTCTGCAGCGACCACTTCTCGCCGTGGCTGGTGGAGCAGGGGCACGCGCCGTACGCCTGGACCGTGCTCGGGGCGGTCGCGCAGGCGACCAGCGAGCTGGACCTGATGACGTACGTGACCTGCCCGACGCTGCGCTACCACCCGGCCGTCGTGGCGCAGAAGGCGGCGACCCTGGCGGTGCTCTCGGACAACCGGTTCACCCTAGGCCTCGGCACGGGCGAGAGCCTCAACGAGCACGTGGTCGGCGAGGGCTGGCCCGGGGTGGAGACCCGCCAGCAGATGCTGGCCGAGGCGATCGACGTGATCCGGGCGCTGCACACCGGGGAGCTGGTCGACCACAGTGGGGAGTTCTTCCAGGTCGACTCTGCCCGGATCTGGGACCTGCCCGACGAGCCGGTCGGGATCGGGGTGGCGGTCGGCGGGGACCGGGCCATCGAGGCGTTCGCGGCCAAGGCCGACCACCTCGTCGCGGTCGAGCCGAAGAGCGCGTTCGTGGAGTCGTGGAACGCCACGGACGGCGCCCCCGAGATCGGTACGACGGCACGGGCCGTCGGGCAGGTGCCGATCTGCTGGGCGCCGACCCGCGAGGAGGGTGAGGCGCTCGCGCACGAGCAGTTCCGCTGGTTCGGCGGCGGGTGGGGCGTCAACGCCGACCTGCCCACGCCCGCGGGCTTCGCGGCGGCGAGCCAGTTCGTGCGGCCCGAGGACGTCTCCGGGTCGATCCCGTGCGGGCCGGACCTGGACGCCATCGCCGAGGCGGTGCTGGCGTTCCCGGAGGCGGGCTTCACCGACGTGGCGGTCGTGCAGGTCGGCGACCGCAACCAGCAGCGCTTCCTCGACGAGGCCGCCGGACCGCTGCTGGAGAGGCTGCGCAACGCCTGACCCCGGTGCGGCCCTCGGGCGCTCGAGCCGGTAGGGTGGAGCCCGATCAGACATCCTTTAACGAGCCGTCCCGTGAGGCGGAGAAGGAGGTCAGGCGCACTGATGCCTACCCACGCCCCGAGTCCTGAGGGCCAGAGCCCCGACGGGCGCGTCGTCCTCGACGCCGGCGACATCAGCCGGGCGCTCATCCGCATCTCCCACGAGATCCTCGAGCGCAACAAGGGCGCCGAGGACCTCCTGCTGCTGGGGCTGCACACCCGCGGCGTCCCGCTCGCGCACCGGATCGCCGGTCACATCGCCGAGGTGGAGGGCACGTCGGTCGCGACCGGCTCCCTCGACGTGACGATGTACCGCGACGACCTGCGCTCGCACCCCACCCGCGCCCCGCACCGCACCGAGGTCCCCTCCGGTGGGATCGACGGCAAGACGGTGGTGCTGGTCGACGACGTGCTCTACTCCGGCCGCACCATCCGGGCCGCGCTGGACGCGCTCTCGGACCTGGGCCGCCCGGCCGTCGTACGGCTGGCGGTGCTGGTGGACCGCGGCCACCGCGAGCTCCCGATCCGCGCCGACCACGTCGGCAAGAACCTGCCCACGGCGCGCAGCGAGCGGGTCAGCCTGCGCCTGCGCGAGACCGACGGTGAGGACGAGGTGACGATCCGATGACCCGGCACCTGCTCAGCATCGACGACCTGGAGGTCGCCGACATCCACCGCATCTTCACCACCGCGGCGGAGATGCACGACGTGCAGCGGCGCGAGGTGAAGAAGCTGCCCGCCCTGCGCGGGCGCACGGTGATCAACCTCTTCTTCGAGGACTCCACCCGGACCCGGTCGAGCTTCGAGATCGCCGGCAAGTGGCTCTCGGCCGACGTCATCAACCTCTCGGCCAAGGGCAGCAGCGCCAGCAAGGGCGAGTCCCTGCGCGACACCGTGCTGACGGTCACCGCGATGGGCATCGACGGCCTCGTGGTGCGGCACGCCGCGAGCGGCGCGGCCGAGCAGATCAGCCGCTGGATCGACGTACCCGTCATCAACGCCGGCGACGGCACCCACGAGCACCCCACGCAGGCGCTGCTCGACGGCTACACGCTGACCCGGCGACTCGGCACCCTGGAGGGCAAGCACGTCGCGATCGTCGGCGACGTCACCCACAGCCGGGTGTTCCGCAGCAACGTCAAGAGCCTCGTCAAGCTCGGCGCGAGCGTGACCGTGGTCGCGCCACCGACGCTGATGCCCGCGGGCGTGGGGGACTGGTCGAAGGAGGCCGGCTTCGCCACCTCGTGGGACCTGGACAGCGTGCTGCCCGAGGTGGACGCGGTGATGATGCTGCGCGTCCAGCGCGAGCGGATGAGCGGCGGGTTCTTCCCGACCGCGCGGGAGTACACCATCGGCTACGGCCTCACCCGCGACCGGCTCGCCCTGCTGAAGCCGGGCACGCCGATCCTGCACCCCGGCCCGATGAACCGCGGCCTGGAGATCTCCCCGGACGCCGCCGACGCCGCCGACAGCCTGGTCCTCGACCAGGTCTCCGCGGGCGTGGCGGTCCGGATGTCCGTGCTGTACCACCTGCTCGCCGGTGAGGAGACCGCGTGACCATCGTGATCAAGGGCGCCACCCTGCCCGACGGTACGACGAGCGACGTGCTCGTCCAGGACGGCACCATCGCCCGGCTGGGGAAGGTCACCGCGAAGGCCGAGCGCACCATCGACGCCGCCGGCCTCCAGCTCCTGCCGGGCCTGGTCGACCTGCACACCCACCTGCGCGAGCCGGGCCGCGAGGACGCCGAGACCGTCCTGACCGGGTCCCGGGCCGCCGCGGTCGGAGGGTTCACCGCGGTGCTGGCGATGGCGAACACGAACCCGGTCACCGACACCGCCGAGGCGGCCGAGCGGGTCTACGACCTGGGCCGCCAGGCGGGCCTCGTCGACGTCCAGCCGGTCGGCGCGGTCACCAAGGGCCTCGCGGGCGAGGAGCTCGCCGAGCTCGGCCTGATGGCGCGCAGCCGCGCGAAGGTCCGGGTGTTCTCCGACGACGGCAAGTGCGTCCACGACGCGCGGGTGATGCGGCGCGCGCTGGAGTACGTCAAGGCCTTCGGCGGCGTCGTCAGCCAGCACAGCCAGGACCCGTCGCTGGCGGGACCGACCGCCTGCTGCCACGAGGGCGAGCTGTCCGGCCGCCTGGGCCTGCCGGGCTGGCCCGGCATCGCCGAGGAGGTCATCGTCGCCCGCGACGTCATGCTGGCCCGCCACACCGGCAGCCGGGTCCACGTCGCGCACGTGTCGACCGCCGGCAGCGTCGAGGTGGTCCGCTGGGCCAAGGCCCAGGCCAGAAAAGACGGGCACTGGGACGTGACCGCCGAGGTGACGCCGCACCACCTGCTGCTGACCACCGACCTGCTCGGCGGCTACGACCCGACGTTCAAGGTGAACCCGCCGCTGCGCCCCGCCGAGGACGTCGAGGCGCTGCGCGCGGCGCTGGCCGACGGCACCATCGACGCGGTCGCCACCGACCACGCGCCGCACGCCCGGCACGACAAGGAGCACGCCTTCGTCGACGCCGCCTTCGGCATGCTCGGGCTGGAGACCGCGCTGCCGGTCGTCACCACGGTGATGGTCGAGAACGGCCTGCTCGACTGGGCCGGCGTGGCCCGCGTGATGAGCGCGAACCCGGCCCGGATCGCCGGGCTGGAGGACCACGGTCGCCCGATCGCGGTCGGCGAGCCCGCCCACCTGACCCTCCTCGACCCCACCGCCCAGGTGGTGGTCGACCGCGCGGACAGCGTCTCGCTGAGCCGCAACAACCCCTGGCACGACCGCAAGCTGACCGGCAAGGTGATCGCCACGCTGCTGCGCGGCACGCCGACCGTTCTGGAAGGAGCGCTCGCATGACGCAATCCACTCACTCCCGGCCGGCCCTGCTCGTCCTCGAGGACGGCCGCACGTTCCACGGCGAGGCCTACGGCGCCGAGGGGGAGACCTTCGGCGAGGCCGTCTTCAACACCGGCATGACCGGCTACCAGGAGACGTTGACCGACCCGTCGTACCACCGCCAGGTGGTGGTGATGACCGCCCCGCACGTCGGCAACACCGGCATGAACGACGAGGACACCGAGTCCAAGCGGATCTGGGTCGCCGGGTACGTCGTGCGCGACCCCGCCCGCGTCCCGAGCAACTGGCGCTCGCGGCGCAGCCTCGACGACGAGCTGAAGGCGCAAGGCGTGGTCGGCATCTCCGGCATCGACACCCGCGCGCTGACCCGCCACCTGCGTGAGGCCGGCGCGATGCGCGTCGGCATCTCCACGGTCGAGACCGACCCGGCGAAGCTGCTGGAGAAGGTCAAGGCGTCCGCCGAGATGACCGGCGCCAACCTCTCCGAGGCGGTCTCCACCAGCGAGACCTACGTCGTGCCGGCGCAGGGGGAGAAGCGGTTCACCGTCGCCGCCCTCGACCTCGGCATCAAGGACATGACGCCGCAGCGGATGAGCGAGCGGGGCATCGAGGTGCACGTCCTGCCCGCCACCGCGAGCATCGACGACGTCCTCGCCGTCGAGCCGGACGGCCTGTTCTTCTCCAACGGCCCGGGCGACCCGGCCGCGACCACCGGCCAGGTGGAGCTGCTGCAGGAGGCGCTGGGTCGCGACCTGCCGTACTTCGGGATCTGCTTCGGCAACCAGCTCTTCGGCCGCGCGCTCGGCTTCGGCACCTACAAGCTGAAGTACGGCCACCGCGGCATCAACCAGCCGGTCATGGACCTGACCACCCGCAAGGTCGAGGTCACCGCGCACAACCACGGGTTCGCGGTGGACGCCCCGCGCGACACCGACACCGAGACGCCGTACGGCGTCGCGAGCGTCAGCCACGTGTGCCTCAACGACGACGTCGTCGAGGGCCTGGAGCTGCGCTCCGCGGAGGGCAGGCTCAAGAGCTTCTCCGTCCAGTACCACCCCGAGGCCGCCGCCGGCCCGCACGACGCGGCCTACCTGTTCGACCGCTTCGTCACCCTGCTCGAGGAGACCGCCTGATGCCCAAGCGCGACGACATCAAGTCGGTCCTGGTGATCGGCTCCGGCCCGATCGTCATCGGCCAGGCCTGCGAGTTCGACTACTCCGGCACCCAGGCCTGCCGGGTGCTCAAGGAGGAGGGCCTGCGGGTCATCCTCATCAACTCCAACCCGGCCACGATCATGACGGACCCGGAGTTCGCCGACGCGACGTACGTCGAGCCGATCACCCCGGAGTTCGTGGAGAAGGTCATCGCCAAGGAGCGCCCGGACGCGATCCTGCCGACCCTCGGCGGCCAGACCGCGCTCAACGCCGCGATCGCGGCGCACGAGAGCGGCGTGCTGGAGAAGTACGACGTCGAGATGATCGGCGCCTCCTTCGAGGCCATCCACCGCGGCGAGAACCGCGAGCTGTTCAACGCGATCGTGCACAAGGTCGGCGGCGAGGTGGCCCGCTCGTTCGTGTGCCACTCGATGGAGGACGTCGAGAAGGCCGCGGCCGAGCTCGGCTTCCCGATCGTGGTCCGTCCCTCCTTCACGATGGGCGGCCTCGGCTCCGGCATCGCCTACGACGAGGCCGACATGCACCGGATCGCCGGTGCCGGCCTGTCCGCCTCGCCCACCACGGAGGTGCTGATCGAGGAGTCGATCATCGGCTGGAAGGAGTACGAGCTGGAGGTGATGCGCGACAAGGCCGACAACGTCGTCATCATCTGCTCGATCGAGAACTTCGACCCGATGGGCGTGCACACCGGCGACTCGATCACCGTCGCGCCGGCGATGACGCTGACCGACCGGGAGTACCAGCACCTGCGCGACCTCGCGATCGGCATCATCCGTGAGGTCGGCGTCGACACCGGCGGCTGCAACATCCAGTACGCCGTCAACCCCGCCGACGGCCGGGTCATCGTCATCGAGATGAACCCCCGCGTCTCCCGCTCCTCGGCGCTGGCCTCGAAGGCGACCGGCTTCCCGATCGCCAAGATCGCGGCCAAGGTCGCGGTGGGCTACACGCTCGACGAGATCCCCAACGACATCACCGCCGAGACGCCGGCCTCCTTCGAGCCGACGCTGGACTACGTCGTGGTGAAGGTGCCGCGCTTCGCGTTCGAGAAGTTCCCGACCGCCGACCCGGTCCTCACCACCCACATGAAGTCGGTCGGCGAGGCGATGGCCATCGGCCGCAACTTCACCGAGGCGCTCAACAAGGCGCTGCGCTCGCTGGAGAACAAGGCGGCGCCCTTCCACTGGACCGGCGACCCGGGCGACCGGGACGCGCTCCTGGAGGCGGTCAAGGTCCCGCACGACGGCCGGATCCAGAAGGTGATGCAGGCGATCCGCGCCGGCGCCACCCAGGAGCAGGTGCACGACGCGACCAAGATCGACCCGTGGTTCGTCGACCAGCTGTTCCTCATCGACGAGATCGCGCAGAAGGTCGCCGCCACGGAGCTGCTCGACGCGGGCGCGCTGCGGCTGGCGAAGCGGCACGGCTTCTCCGACGCCCAGATCGCGGGCATCCGCGGCCTGCAGGAGTCCGAGGTCCGGGTCGCGCGGCAGACCGCCGGCGTGCGGCCGGTGTTCAAGACCGTCGACACCTGCGCGGCGGAGTTCGCGGCGCAGACGCCGTACTACTACTCGTCGTACGACGAGGAGACCGAGGTGCTCCCGCGCGCCGAGGGCAAGCAGGCCGTGATCATCCTCGGCTCCGGCCCGAACCGGATCGGCCAGGGCATCGAGTTCGACTACTCCTGCGTGCACGCCAGCCTCGCGCTGGCCGAGGCGGGCTACGAGACGATCATGGTCAACTGCAACCCGGAGACGGTCTCGACCGACTACGACACCTCCGACCGACTCTACTTCGAGCCGCTGACCCTCGAGGACGTGCTGGAGATCTACGAGGCCGAGAAGGCCGCCGGCCCGATCGCCGGCGTCATCGCCACCCTCGGCGGCCAGACGCCGCTGGGCCTCGCCCAGGGCCTGCAGGACGCCGGCGTGCCGATCGTCGGCACCAGCCCGGAGGCGATCGACCTCGCCGAGGAGCGCGGCGCCTTCGGCCGGGTGCTGGCCGAGGCCGGCCTGGTCGCGCCCAAGCACGGCACCGCGGTGTCCTTCGAGGACGCGAAGGCGATCGCGCACACCATCGGCTACCCGGTGCTGGTGCGTCCGTCGTACGTCCTGGGCGGGCGCGGCATGCAGATCGTCTACAGCGACGACGCGCTCAAGGCCTACATCGAGGCCGCGACCGAGATCAGCCCGGACCGCCCGGTCCTGGTCGACCGGTTCATCGACGACGCGGTGGAGATCGACGTCGACGCGCTCTACGACGGCGAGGAGCTCTTCCTCGGCGGCGTGATGGAGCACATCGAGGAGGCCGGCATCCACTCCGGCGACTCCTCCTGCGCGCTGCCGCCGATCACCCTCGGCGACGCCGAGATCACCCGGATCCGCGAGGCCACCCTCGGCATCGCCCGGGGCGTCGGGGTGCGCGGGCTGATCAACATCCAGTTCGCGCTGGGCGCCGACGTGCTCTACGTCATCGAGGCGAACCCGCGGGCCTCGCGCACCGTCCCGTTCGTCTCCAAGGCGACCGGCACCCAGCTCGCCAAGGCCGCGGCCCGGGTGATGCTGGGCGAGTCGATCGCCGAGCTGCGGGCCTCCGGTGCGCTGCCCGCCGAGGGCGACGGGGGCACGCTGCCCGCCGACGCGCCGATCGCGGTCAAGGAGGCGGTGCTGCCGTTCAACCGGTTCCGCACCAAGGAGGGCAGCTTCGTCGACACCGTCCTCGGCCCGGAGATGAAGTCCACCGGCGAGGTGATGGGCTTCGACGCCGACTTCGGCACCGCGTTCAGCAAGTCGCAGGCCGCGGCGTACGGCTCGCTGCCGACCGAGGGCAAGGTCTTCATCTCGATCGCCAACCGCGACAAGCGGACGATGATCTTCCCGGCGCGGGTGCTGGCCGACTACGGCTTCGAGATCCTCGCCACCCAGGGCACCGCCGAGGTGCTGCGCCGCAACGGGATCCCCTCGACCATCGTGCGCAAGCACTTCGAGGGCACCGGTCCGGAGGGGGAGAAGACCACCGTCCAGATGATCCTCGACGGCGAGATCGACCTCATCGTCAACACCCCGCACGGCGCCACCGGCGGCGGCGACTCCCGCGTCGACGGCTACGAGATCCGCTCGGCGGCGGTGCTCACCGGGACGCCCTGCATCACCACGGTGCAGGGCTTGGCGGCGGCGGTGCAGGGGATCGCGGCGATCCGCGCCGGTTCGATCGGCGTGCGCTCGCTGCAGGAGTGGCACGCGTGAGGGGACCGCGCGTCTACGACCGGGTCTTCGAGAACGTGCTGGTCCGGATGGACGCCGAGAAGGCGCACCACCTGACGTACGACGCGCTCCGGGCCGGGGCACCGGTGCTCAGCCGGGCCCCGATCCCCGGCACCCGCCCGGTCGAGGCGATGGGGCTCACCTTCCCCAACCGCCTCGGCCTCGCGCCGGGCTTCGACAAGAACGCCCGGGTCTTCGACCAGATGGGCGCCTTCGGCTTCGGCCACGTCGAGATCGGCACCGTCACCGCTCTCGCCCAGCCCGGCAACCCGAAGCCGCGGCTGTTCCGGCTGCCCGAGGACGGTGCGGTCGTCAACCGGATGGGCTTCAACAACGACGGTGCCCACGCCGTCGCCGCCCGCCTCGCGAAGCGCAAGCCCCGCCGCGGCGGGCTGGTGCTGGGCGTCAACATCGGCAAGTCGAAGGTCGTCCCCGACGACGACCAGGCCCAGGTCGAGGCGGATTACGAGACCTCGACCCGGCTGCTCGCGCCGTACGCCGACTACCTGGTCGTCAACGTCAGCTCCCCGAACACCCCCGGGCTGCGCAACCTCCAGGCCGTCGAGAAGCTCGCCCCGCTGCTGGCCCACGTGCGTCGTACGGCCGACGGGGTGACCGGTGATCGCCAGGTCCCGCTCCTGGTGAAGATCGCCCCCGATCTCTCCGACGAGGACGTCCTCGCCGTCGCCGACATGGCCCTCGACCTCGGCCTCGCCGGGATCATCGCCACCAACACGACGATCTCCCGCGCGGGCCTGCGCTCGTCGGCCGCGACGGTCGAGGCCTGCGGGGCCGGCGGCCTCTCCGGAGCGCCGCTGCGCGAGCGCTCCACCGCGGTGGCCCGGCTGCTGCGCGGACGGGTCGGCGACCGGCTCACCCTGATCGGCGTCGGTGGGATCTCCGCGCCCGAGCACGCCGCCGAGCGGGTGGCCGCGGGTGCGGACCTCGTGCAGGTCTACAGCGGGCTGATCTACGGTGGGCCGAGCTGGCCGAGGAAGCTGCTGAAGGGACTCGCGTAGACATGGCGTTCGGTGACTACCAGATCGAGCTCTACCTGGGCGCTCTCGGCGGCACCCTGCCCGCCCACCCGTTCGACTACGCCGAGCTGGAGCGCAACGCGCTGGCGGCGCTGCCGCCCGAGCTGCGCACCTACGTCGCCGGGGGAGCGGGCGACGAGAGCACGCAGCGGGCGAACGTCGAGGCCTTCGCCCGGTACGCCGTCGTGCCGCGGATGTTCCGCGCGCCGGTCGAGCGCGACCTCTCCGTCGAGCTGTTCGGCCGCACCCTGAGCAGCCCGCTCCTGCTGGCCCCGGTCGGCGTGGTCGGTCTGTGCACGCCCGACCAGCACGGCGACGTCCACGCGGCCGAGGTGGCGGCCGCGACCGGCGTACCCCTCATCGGGTCGACGCTGATGAGCGACCCGCTGGAGGAGGTGGCGGCGGCGACCGGCGACGCCGGGAAGTGGTTCCAGCTCTACACGCCGAAGAACCGCGAGCTCGCGGCCAGCCTGGTCGCCCGGGCGGAGGCGGCGGGCTACGAGGCGATCGTGATCACGTTGGACACGTGGGTGCCGGGTTGGCGGCCGCGGGACCTGGCGAGCGGGAACTTCCCGCAGCTGCGCGGCAAGGCGCTGGCCAACTACACCTCCGACCCGGTGTTCCAGGAGATGACCGGGCCGGACCCGGACCCCGGCACGGTCGTGATGACCTGGGTCGGCACCTTCGGCCACCCGGTCACCTGGGACGACCTGCCGTGGCTGCGCTCGCTGACGACGCTGCCGATCCTGGTCAAGGGCGTGTGCCACCCCGACGACGCGCGGCGGGCGCTCGACGAGGGCGTGGACGGGATCTACTGCTCCAACCACGGTGGCCGGCAGGCCAACGGCGGGGGAGCCGCGCTCGACTGGCTGCCCGACGTGGTCGCTGCCGTCGACGGCCGGGCGCCGGTGGTCTTCGACTCCGGCGTGCGCACCGGCGCCGACGTCGTCAAGGCGCTCGCGCTTGGAGCGGACGCGGTCGCGATCGGGCGGCCCTACGTCTACGCCCTCGCCCTCGGCGGCGTGCCCGGTGCGGTGCACCAGGTCCGTGCCCTGCAGGCCGAGGCCGACCTGATCATGGCCGTCGACGGGTACGCCTCGCTCGACGAGCTCACCCCGGACGCCCTGAGGAGGCTGTCGTGACCTTCGGTGCCCGGATCACCGCCGCCGTCGCCGAGCGCGGACCGTTCTGCGTCGGCATCGACCCGCACAGCGCCCTGCTCCACGAGTGGGGGTACGACGACGACGTGGCCGGCCTGGAGAGGTTCGCCCTCGGTGCGGTCGAGGCGGTGGCGCCGCACGCCAGTGTGGTGAAGCCGCAGTCGGCGTTCTACGAGCGCTTCGGCAGCCGCGGGATCGCCGTCCTGGAGCGGGTGATCGCGGCGTCCCGCGAGGCGGGCGCGCTGGTGCTCCTCGACGTCAAGCGGGGTGACATCGGCTCGACGTCCCAGGCCTACGCCGACGCCTACCTCGACCCCTCCTCGCCGCTGGCGAGCGACGCGATCACGATCAGCCCGTACCTCGGGTTCGGCTCGCTGCTGCCCTTCGTCGACACCGCCCGCCGCTACGACGCCGGGCTGTTCGTGCTCGCCGCGACCTCCAACAAGGAGGGCCCGGAGGTCCAGGAGGCACTCACCTCCGCGGAGCACGGCGGGCGCACCGTCGCCGCCGCCATGCTCGACCACCTCCGCGAGCTCAACGCCGGCGCCAGCCCGTTGGGCTCGTTCGGCGCGGTGGTCGGCGCGACCATCGACGGCAGCGGGCTGGACTTCGCGCTGAACGGCCCGATCCTGGCGCCCGGTTACGGCGAGCAGGGCGGCACCAGCAGCGACATCCTGCGGATCTTCGGCTCCAGCGCCCGCCACGTCCTGCCGAGCTCCTCGCGCGGCGTGCTGCGCCAGGGCCCGGACCCGGTCGCGATGCGCGACGCCGTGCTGCGCGCCAACGACGAGCTGCGCGGGCTGCTGGGGTGAGGCGTCCCACCCGCCGCGACCTGCCGCTGCTCTTCCTCGTGCTGGCGGCGGTGGTGCTGGTGGGTGTCGTCCTGTTCCGCGACGCCGGCGCCGAGGACCCCTACGAGGACTACTGCAACGCCGTCGTCGAGCACCGCTCCGAGCTCGGCGCCGCACTCCAGGCCGGCGACCAGACCGGTCTGCTGCGCGCGCTGCCCGCCTTCGAGGACCTCGCCGCCGAGGCGCCCGACGACATCCGGGCCGACTGGCGGATCGTGGTCGACCGGGTGACGGGGCTGCGCGACGCCCTCGCGGACGCGGGTGTCGACGCCTCGACGTACGACGCCGCGAAGCCGCCCGCGGGCCTCACCGACGCGCAGGTGAAGGCGATCGCGTCGGCCGCGACGCGGCTCACCGCGAGCGACACCGGGACCGCGATCGGGCGGGTCCAGCAGCAGGCGCGCGACGTGTGCAAGACCCCCCTCAGCCTGTAGCGGGACGCCCCGCGATTGCCCCCGCCGAAGGGGAATGACTAGATTGACCGACGGCGGCGCGCTCCTGGCCGTCCTCACGTCTCGAACACCGAAGGACTCCGACCTCGTGGCCCTGCCTCCTCTGACTCCCGAACAGCGCCAGGCCGCCCTGGAGAAGGCAGCCGCCGCCCGGCGCGAGCGGGCCGAGGTGAAGAACCGGCTGAAGAACTCCGGGGCCACCATCAGCGACGTGCTGAAGCAGGGCCAGACGAACGAGGTCATCGGCAAGATGAAGGTCCTCGACCTCATCCAGTCCGTGCCGGGCCTGGGCAAGGTCCGCGCCCGCCAGGTGATGGAGCGCCTGGGCATCGCCGAGTCGCGCCGGGTGCGCGGCCTCGGCGCCAAGCAGGTCGCGGCGCTGGAGCGCGAGTTCTCGCCCGAGGCATGACCGCGAAGCTGTTCGTGCTCGCCGGACCCACCGCGGTCGGCAAGGGCACGGTGGCGGCCGCCATGCGCGAGCGCCACCCCGAGATCTACCTGTCCGTCTCGGCGACGACCCGCAGGCCGCGTCCCGGCGAGGTCGACGGCGTGCACTACCACTTCGTCAGCGCCGAGGAGTTCGACCGGCTGGTCGCCGAGGGGCAGATGCTGGAGTGGGCCGTCGTGCACGGCGTCAACCGCTACGGCACCCCGCGCGGCCCGGTCGAGGAGGCGCTGGCGACCGGCCGGCCGGCCCTGCTGGAGATCGACCTGCAGGGCGCGCGCCAGGTGCGCGACACCGCCCCCGACGCCGTCTTCGTCTTCCTCAAGCCGCCCTCCTGGGAGGAGCTGGTCCGCCGCCTGGTGGGCCGTGGCACCGAGGACGAGGAGGAGCGCGAGCGCCGGCTGACGACCGCGCGCCAGGAGCTGGCGGCCGAGGCGGAGTTCGACGTCACCATCGTCAACCGCGAAGTTTCCGCTGCTGTCGAGGAGTTGGTAGCCTTGATGGTTGATTCATCCACCGACCAGTGAGGACCTCCGTGTCTGCCCCGAACATCGCCGCCGAGGGTGTCACCAACCCCCCGATCGACGACCTGCTGTCCAAGACCGACAGCAAGTACAAGCTGGTCCTCTACAGCGCCAAGCGGGCGCGCCAGATCAACGCCTACTACTCCCAGCTCGGCGAGGGCCTGCTGGAGTACGTCGGTCCGCTCGTGGAGACCCACGTGCAGGAGAAGCCGCTCTCGATCGCCCTGCGCGAGATCAACGAGGACCTGCTGACCTGCGAGGACATCGACCCGGCCGAGCTCGCCGCCGCCGAGGCCGCCGCGGCTGCCGCGCCGGCCCCCGCCGCCGACGCCGAGTGATCTGACGCCGCACATGTCCCGGCCCCGGGTGTTGCTCGGCGTCTCCGGCGGCATCGCCGCCTACAAGGCCTGCGAGCTGCTGCGGCGGTTCACCGAGTCCGGCCACGACGTGACGGTCGTGCCCACGGCGGCGGCGCTGGAGTTCGTCGGCGCCCCGACGTGGGCGGCGCTGTCCGGCAAGCCGGTCTCGGCCGAGGTCTGGACGGGCGTGCACGAGGTGCCCCACGTCCGGCTCGGCCAGAGCGCCGACTTGGTGGTGGTCGCCCCGGCGACCGCCGACCTGCTGGCCAAGGCCGCGCACGGCCTGGCCGACGACCTGCTGACCAACACGCTGCTCACCGCGCGCTGCCCGGTCGTGGTGGCTCCGGCCATGCACACCGAGATGTGGGAGCACCCGGCCACCGCCGCCAACGTCGCCACCCTCCGCTCGCGGGGGGTGCTGGTGATCGAGCCGGCCGAGGGCCGGCTCACCGGTGCCGACACCGGCAAGGGCCGCCTGCCCGACCCCGAGGAGATCTTCGAGGTCGCCCGCGACGTGCTCGGCCGCGCGGGCGGCACCGGCGCCGACCTGGCCGGTCGCCACGTCGTCGTCTCGGCGGGCGGCACCCGCGAGCGGCTCGACCCGGTCCGCTTCCTCGGCAACCGCTCCTCGGGCCGCCAGGGCTACGCCCTCGCCCGGGCCGCCGCCGCCCGCGGCGCGGAGGTCACCCTCGTCGCCGCCAACGTGACGCTGCCCGACCCGGCCGGCGTCAAGGTCGTGCGCGTGGAGTCGACCGCCGAGCTGCGCGACGGCGTCCTGAGCGCCGCCGCGACCGCCGACGCGGTCGTCATGGCGGCCGCGCCCGCCGACTTCCGGCCGACGACGCGCTCGGAGACGAAGATCAAGAAGGCCGAGGACGGATCGGCTCCTTCGATCACGCTGCAACAGAATCCCGACATCCTCAAGGAGATCTCCCACCACCGGGTCCGCCCCGGTGCGGTGATCGTCGGGTTCGCCGCGGAGACCGGCGACGCCACCGGCAGCGTGCTCGACCTGGCCCGCGCCAAGCTGGCCCGCAAGGGCTGTGACCTGCTGGTCGTCAACGACGTGAGCGGGGGAGCGGTCTTCGGGAGCACCGACAACGAGGCCGTCATCCTGGCCGCGGACGGTACCGCGGTCGACGTACCACGCGGGACGAAGTCCGCCCTCGCGCACCTCATCTGGGACCAGGTCGTCCCACGACTTTCCTGAGACTTGCCGGCATCACCTCTGCCGGTCCGTATCGTTGGACCACCGCCCATCAGCCCCCCTATCAGGAGTTCCCACCACTATGACCGGACGTCTGTTCACGTCGGAGTCGGTGACCGAGGGTCACCCCGACAAGATCGCCGACCAGATCAGCGACACCGTGCTGGACTACCTCCTCGAGCACGACCCGAAGAGCCGGGTCGCCGTGGAGACCCTGCTGACCACCGGCCTGGTCGTCGTGGCCGGCGAGGTCACCACCGAGGCCTACGCCCCGGTCGCCCAGCTGGTGCGCCAGAAGGTCCTCGAGATCGGCTACGACTCCTCCGAGAAGGGCTTCGACGGCAACTCCTGCGGCGTCCAGGTCGCCATCGGCGCCCAGTCGCCCGACATCGCCCAGGGCGTCGACACCGCTGAGGACGTCCGCCTCGGCGGCTCCTCCGACGAGCTCGACCAGCAGGGTGCCGGCGACCAGGGCCTGATGTTCGGCTACGCCTGCGACGACACCCCCGAGCTCTTCCCGCTGCCGATCAAGATCGCGCAGACCCTCGCGGAGAAGCTCACCGAGGTCCGCAAGGACGGCACGCTGCCCTACCTGCGTCCCGACGGGAAGACCCAGGTCACCATCGAGTACGACGAGGACGACCGCGCCGTCCGCGTCGACACCGTCGTGCTGTCCACCCAGCACGCCGAGGACGTCACCCAGGAGCAGATCGCCGCCGACATCACGGCGAAGGTCATCGAGCCGGTGCTGGAGCAGTTCAAGACCAGCGTCCCGTTCGACGGCTACAAGCTGCACATCAACCCGACCGGCAAGTTCGTCGTCGGCGGCCCGATGGGTGACGCCGGCCTGACCGGCCGCAAGATCATCGTCGACACCTACGGCGGCATGGCCCGCCACGGTGGCGGCGCGTTCTCCGGCAAGGACCCGTCGAAGGTCGACCGCTCCGCCGCCTACGCCATGCGCTGGGTCGCGAAGAACATCGTCGCCGCGGGCCTGGCCCGTCGCGCCGAGGTCCAGGTCGCCTACGCCATCGGCGTCGCCAAGCCCGTCGGCGTCTTCGTGGAGACCTTCGGCACCGGCGTCGTCCCGGACGAGAAGATCCAGGAGGCCGTGCTCGAGGTCTTCGACCTGCGCCCGGCCGCGATCCTGCGCGACCTCGACCTGCGCCGCCCGATCTACGCCAAGACGGCCGCCTACGGCCACTTCGGCCGCGAGCTGCCCGAGTTCACCTGGGAGAAGGCCGACCGTGCGGACGCCCTGAAGGCCGCCGCCGGTCTCTGACCCGCACCCTCCGGACCGCCCGTGCGCCCCTCGTGGGCGCACGGGCGGTTCCGTTTGTGACAACTCGCTGCCCCCGGGGGCCCGCGGATGCGAGGATGCGCGGGCTCGTACTTCCCGGGAGGACCCCTTCATGCGTCGTACCCTCGCCCTGGCCTGTGCCGCCGCCGTCTCGGTGACGGCGCTCGCCGGTGTCGCCGTGCCCGGAGCGGAGGCGGATCCCGGCGACGGTGAGGCGTCGCTGCGCGCCGACGCCGACGGGCCGCTGCGCATCCGCAAGGAGGGCGGGGTGGCGACCTCCGTCAGCGCTCCGGTGGGCACCGACATCGACAACCCCGCGGTCGGCCGGGGCACGGCTCTCGCCGACGCCGGCCGGGCCCACCTGCGTCGCTACGGCGCCGCCCTCGGTGCCGACCGCCCCGGCACCCGGCTCGTCGAGGAGCGCCAGGCCCGCACGGCCGGCGGATCCGGCGTGGTCCGCTACCAGCAGCGGGTGGGCGGCGTTCCCGTGCTCGGCGGCGAGGTCGTCGTGACCGTGGGTGCCGACCGCGACCTGACGTCGCTGCAGTCGAACCTCTCCACCCAGGAGTCCGTCGCTGCCGCCGCCGTCAGCGAGGCGACGGCCCGGGCCACCGCGATCGGCAAGGTGGCGCGCTCGCGCGCCGGTACCCCCGTGGCCGAGGATCAGGGCCGGTGGCTGCTGGATCCCGCGGCGGTGCCGCTGCCCACCCTGGCCGGTCCACGCACGGCCTGGCGCTTCGAGGTCCGCTCCGGTCCCGACGTACGACGTCTGGTGGCCGTGGACGACCGCACCGGCGACGTACTCCTCGACGTGGACCTGATCCAGCACGACCGGGTGGTGTGCGACCAGAAGAGCGTCCAGCTGGCCGACCCGCCGCCGTGCACCGCGGGCTTCGCGAGAATCGAGGGCTCCTCGCCGTCGTCGGTCACCGACGTCAACGAGGCCTTCGTGCACGCGGGCCTGGTGTCGCAGTTCTACGCGCAGTTCGGCACCCCCGCGATGCAGGACCTCACCGCCCTCATCGGCGCCGAGACCCAGGACGGCAAGAGGCTCGCGTCCACCGTGCGGGTCTGTCTCGTGAACGACTGCCCCTACGACAACGCCTACTGGAACGGCGAGGCGATGTTCTACGGCGCGAACTACCCCCGGGCCGACGACATCGTCGGCCACGAGATGACCCACGGCGTGATCGAGCGCCGCTCGGGCCTGCTCTACTGGGGGCAGTCGGGTGCCATCAACGAGTCGCTCGCCGACATCATCGGCGAGCTCATCGACCACCGCGACGGCTCGGACGACGACAGCGCCTGGCTGCTCGGGGAGGACGTCCCAGGCGACCCCTTCCGCAGCGCCGCCGACCCGACCATCTACGGCGACCCCGACAAGGTGACCAGCCCGAAGTGGTACTCCGGCGAGGAGGACAACGCGGGCGTGCACCTCAACTCCGGGGTGGGCAACAAGACCGCCTACCTGATCTCGCAGGGCGGCACCTTCAACGGACACACCCTGACCGGGATCGACGCCGGTGACCCGAGCCTGGCGAAGTCCGCGCGGCTGTGGCCCCAGGTGATCGAGTCCATCCCCTCCTTCGCGGAGTACGACGACCTGGCCTCGGTCCTCGACGCGGCCTGCGCCACGCTCGTCACCGCCGGCACCTTCACCGCCGCCGACTGCACGGCCGTGCACGAGGCGACCCTGGCGACCGAGCTGACCACCCGGCCGGCCAACGAGCCCGACCCGACCCAGCCCGCGCGCACCTGCCCGGACGGAACCTTCGCCCGCGTGCTGCTCGGCTCCGAGACGGGCACCGCGCCGGAGACCACGTTCACCGCGGCCAAGGGCGGCTGGTTCCGCCTGCCGTCCCCCGCCGTGCCCGCGGCCTACGTCAACACCTACTCCGGCGGCACCGGCTGGTTCGGCGTCGACGACGAGACCGGCGAGACCGGGGTGCACGCCGCGGTCCCGCTGCGCGCGACGTCGTACCTCACCGTGCCGGCCGGCCAGCCGACGTACCTCGCCTTCAAGCACTGGCACGTCTTCGACTACGACGTCGACTACGCGCCGCTCGACCCGGTCGTGCGCTACTGGGACGGCGGCTCCGTGGAGCTCCTCCGCGAGGGTGTCAACGTCGCCTCGCCGCTGGAGGCCGAGACCTGGGTCAACGGACCGAACCGGACCCTCATGTACGCCGCGTCGGGCCGCACGGTCTTCGCCGGCACCAGCCAGGGCTGGACGGAGAGCCAGGTCGACCTGACGTCGTTCGCCGGGCAGCGGGTCAAGCCGCAGTTCACGATGCACTACGACGAGTCGTGGGGCGCCCCGGGCTGGTACCTCGACGACGTCGAGGTGATCACCTGCGACCCGCCGCTGGTGCGGCAGAGCGGGCCGAGCATCAGCGGCACCCGCCGGGTCGGCTCGAAGCTCACCGCGCTCTCGACGTGGAGCCACCCCGACACCGTGCGGACCCACCAGTGGTTCCGCAACGGCGTGAAGATCACCGGCGCCACCGCGAGCACCTACACGCCCGTCGCGGCCGACCTCGGCAGGACGCTCTCGGTACAGGTCGGCGGCCGGCTCGGGACGCAGGTCGTCGACCCGGCCACCGCGACCGCGGCCGGCACCGTCGCGAAGGGCGTGATCGCGGCCCCCTCGACCGTCAAGGTCTCCGGCACGCCGTACGTCGGCCGGCGGCTCTCGGCCGTGCGCGGCACCTGGTCGCCCTCGGGGATCGCCTTCACCTACCGTTGGCTGCGCGACGGCAAGACGATCTCCGGTGCGACCGCGTCGTCCTACGTGCTGCGCAAGGCCGACAAGGGCCACCGGGTGACGGTGCGGATCACGGGCGCGAAGGCGGGCTACACGACGGTCTCCCGCACGGCGGCCTCCGTCGCGATCCGGCGCTGACCCGGCGCTGACCCGGCGCTGACCGCTGGGGGATGGATCGGACCCCGCTGGTAGAACTGCGCCCATGACGCCCACCCCCGACGAGCCGGCACTCGACCTGCCCGGTCTCGTGCGGGACCGGGCGGCCGAGGGGCGGGTCAAGGCGGCCGCGACCCGGGCCCGCAAGGCGGCGGAGGCCGAGATCGCCGCGGTGGACCCGGTGGCGCAGGTGGTGCTGGACCTGCCGCTCGCGCACCTGGACCGGACGTTCGACTACGCGGTGCCGGTGGCGATGGCCGAGGGCGCGGTGCCGGGCGCACGGGTCAAGGTGCGCTTCGCCGGCCAGGACGTGGACGGCTTCGTGGTCGGGCGGTCCGCGGCGTCCGAGCACGAGGGACGGCTGGCGCCGCTGCGGCGGCTGGTCAGCCCGGAGCCGGTGCTCAGCCCCGCGGTGGCGGCGTTGTGCACGCAGGTGGCGGAGCGGTACGCCGGGGTGAGCGCGGACGTGCGGCGGCTGGCCGTCCCGCCCCGGCACGCCACGGTGGAGAAGGAGGCGTCCCCGGCGGAGCCACCCCGGCCGGAGCCGGCCGGGTGCGAGGAGGCGTGGGCGCCGTACCCCGCGGCGGAGGCGTTCGTCGCGCACCTGCGCTCCGGGCACGCGCCGCGGGCGGTGTGGGGTGCCGGGCCGGGTGAGGACTGGCCGCGGCTGCTGGCCCATCTCGCGGCGACCGCGCTGGCGGCGGGCCGGGGGAGCATCCTGTGCCTGCCCGACCACCGCGACGTCGCCCGGGTGGACGCCGCGCTGACGGCGCTGCTCGGGGAGGGCCACCACGTGACGCTGCAGGCCGAGCCGGGGCCGGCGGCGCGCTACCGGGACTTCCTGGCGGTCAGCCGCGGCACCCGGCGGATCGTGGTGGGCACCCGCTCCGCGGCCTTCGCGCCGGTGCGCGACCTGGGCCTGGTCGTGGTGTGGGACGACGGTGACGACCTGCACGCGGAGCCCCGGGCGCCGTACCCGCACACCCGGGAGGTGCTCCTGCTCCGTGCCGAGCTCGAGGGCACGGCCGCGCTCGTGGGCGGCTTCGCCCGCACGGTGGAGGCCGAGCAGCTGCTCCGCTCGGGGTGGGCGCACGAGATCGCGCTGCCGCGCGAGGCCGTGCGTCGCCGGGCGCTGGTCGGGATCACCGGCGCCAGCGAGCACGCATTGGCCCGCGACCCGTTCGCTGCGACGGCGCGGATCCCCCGGGAGGCCTACGAGGCGGTGCGCTGGGGCCTGGAGCGGGGGCCGGTGCTGGTGCAGACCCCGCGAGCGGGGTACGCCGTGAAGCTGGCCTGCGAGCGCTGTCGCACCCCGGCGCGGTGCGGCGCCTGCGCGGGTCCGCTGGAGCTGACCGGCCCGACCTCGCCGCCCCGGTGCCGTTGGTGCGCGACGGAGGCGCCGGACTGGACCTGTGCGGCGTGCGGCGCGGCCGGCCTGCGGGCGCCGGTGCTGGGCGACGCGCGGACGGCCGACGAGCTGGGGCGGGCGTTCCCGTCGATCACGGTGCTGACGTCCTCGGGCGAGCGGATCCGCTCGTCGGTCGACGGCGGCGCGCGGATCGTGGTGGCGACGCCCGGGGCGGAGCCGGTCGCCGAGGGCGGGTACGCCGTGGTCGTGCTCCTCGACACCTGGTGGGCGCTGGGGCGCGACAGCATGCGCGCGGGCGAGGAGGCGCTGCGCCGGTGGTGCAACGCGGTCGGGCTGCTGCGACCAGGGGGCAGGGCCCTGGCGGTGGGCGACCCGGCGCTGCCCGTGCTGCAGGCGCTGGTGCGCTGGGACCCGGCCGGCTTCGCCACCCGCGAGGCGGAGGAGCGGCGCACGGCACGACTGCCCCCGGCCGCCCGGGTCGCGACGCTGACCGGAGCCCCGGGCGCGCTGGACGACCTGCGCGCGCTGCTGACGCTGCCCGACGCGACCGACGTGCTCGGCCCGGTGCCGGTGCCAGGGAGCGACACGGGGGAGCCGGACGAGGAGCGGCTGGTGCTCCGGGTGCCCCGTGCCCAGGGGGCGGCCCTGGCCCACGCCCTCGCCGAGGCGCAGCGGCTGCGCTCGGCGCGCAAGCTGGAGGCGGTGCGGGTGCAGGTGGATCCGCCGGAGATCTGAGCGCTCACTAGGATGGCGCGGTGGCCATCCGACCCATCCGCCTGTTCGGCGACCCGATCCTGCGCAAGCCCGCGATCGAGGTCGTCGAGTTCGACGCCGAGCTGCGCCAGCTCGTCACCGACCTCACTGACACCATGCTCGACGCGCCGGGGGCCGGCCTCGCAGCGCCGCAGATCGGCGTCGGGCTGCGGGTGTTCACCTGGAACGTCGACGGCGAGGTCGGCCACCTCGTCAACCCGGTGCTGCAGCTGTCCGAGGAGACCCAGGACGGTCCGGAGGGCTGCCTGTCCCTTCCGGAGCTGACCTACGACTGCCTGCGTGCGCTGTCCGTGGTCGCGACCGGCTTCGACATGCACGGCGAGCCGGTCACGATCCAGGGCTCGGAGCTGCTGGCGCGCGCGATCCAGCACGAGACGGACCACCTCGACGGCATCCTGTTCATCGACCGGCTCGACGACACCGGCCGCAAGGCCGCGATGCGCGAGATCCGGGAGTCGGAGTGGTTCGGGCTGGAGAAGCCCACCGTCCGCATCTCGCCCCACGCGACCGGGGGCTTCGGCCGATGAGGGTGGTCTTCGCGGGCACGCCCGAGGTCGCCGTCCCCGCGCTGGAGGCCGTCGCCGCCTCGCCGCACGAGCTCGTCGGCGTGGTGACCCGGCCGGACGCGCCGGCGGGGCGGGGGCGGAAGCTGACGCCGAGCCCGGTGGCGCAGCGGGCCGAGGCGCTCGGCGTACCCGTGCTCAAGCCCGCGCACCCGCGCGACCCGGAGTTCCAGGAGGCGCTGCGGGCGCTGGAGCCCGACTGCTGCCCGGTGGTGGCCTACGGCGCCCTCATCCCGCGCAGCGCGCTCGACATCCCGCGCCACGGCTGGGTCAACCTGCACTTCTCCGTGCTGCCCGCCTGGCGCGGCGCGGCGCCGGTGCAGCACTCGATCTGGGCCGGCGACGAGTTCACGGGCGCGACCACCTTCCGGATCGTCGAGGCGCTCGACGCCGGTCCGATGTTCGGGGTGATGACCGAGCGGATCCGGCCGACCGACACCGCGGGCGACCTGCTGACCCGGCTGGCCGAGGGCGGGTCGAGCCTCCTCGTCGCCACCCTCGACGGGATCGCCGAGGGCGCCCTCGAGGCGCGCGAGCAGCCGGAGGAGGGCGTCAGCCTGGCGCCGAAGATCTCCGTCGAGGACGCCCGCGTCGACTGGCGTGAGCCGGCGGTCGCGGTGGACCGCCGGATCCGGGCCTGCACGCCCGGCCCCGGCGCCTGGACCACTCTGGAGGGGGAGCGGGTCAAGCTCGGCCGGGTGGAGATCGTCGCCGACGGCCCGGACCTGGCGCCTGGCGTCCTGCAGGTCGGCAAGAACGAGGTGCTCGTCGGCACGGCCACCGACCCCGTCCGGCTCACCGACCTCAAGGCCTTCGGCAAGAAGCAGATGGCCGCGGCCGACTGGGCGCGCGGCGTCCGCTTGCCCGAGCGCGCGAGCTTCGAGTGAGCCGCCCGCGGCGAGCGGTCGACCCGGCTCGGCTGGCCGCGTTCGAGGTGCTCAAGGCGGTGCGGGTCGAGGACGGCTACACCAACCTCCTGCTCCCCGCCGCCCTCGCCCGGCACGGCCTGTCCGGCCGCGACGCCGCCTTCGCCACGGAGCTGGCCTCGGGCACGATCCGGCGCCGGGGGACCTACGACGCGGTCCTCACCGCGTGCATCGACCGGCCCCTGCGCAAGGTCGAGGCGAAGGTGCTCGACGCGCTGCGCCTCGGTGCCCACCAGCTGCTCGCGATGCGGGTCCCGACCCACGCGGCGATCGACACGACCGTGACGCTGGTGCGCCAGCAGGTCAACCAGGGCGCGGCGGGCTTCAGCAACGCGGTGCTGCGCAAGGTCGCCGCGCACGACCTCGCCACCTGGCTGGCGCAGGTGGCCCCCGACGACCTGGGGGTCGCCCACAGCCACCCCGCCTGGGTCGTCGACGCGCTGCGCACCGCCCTGGGCGGCGCCGCCGAGGAGCTGCCGGCGCTGCTCGCCGCCGACAACGACCCGCCCCGGGTCACCCTGGTGGCCCGCCCGGGCCGCGCCGAGCGTTCCGAGCTCCCCGGCACGCCCACCCCGTACTCGCCGTACGGCGCCACCCTCGACGCCGGCGACCCCGCGGCCGTCCCGGCGGTCGCCGAGGGCCGGGCCGGCGTGCAGGACGAGGGCTCCCAGCTGGTCGCGCTCGCGCTCGCCTCGGCACCCGTCGCGGGGCGTGACGAGCGCTGGGTGGATCTCTGCGCCGGACCCGGCGGCAAGGCCTCCTTGCTCGCGGCGCTGGCCGCCGGACGCAGGGCCGCGCTGACCGGCGTCGAGCTGCACCACCACCGGGCCCGCCTGGTCGCCCGGGCTGCCGGAGGTCCCGGGCTCGCCGGCGTCGTCCAGGCCGACGGCACGCGGGCACCCTTCGCGGACGGTTCGGCCGACCGGGTGCTGCTCGACGCGCCGTGCACCGGCCTCGGTGCGCTGCGGCGGCGGCCGGAGGCGCGGTGGCGGCGTACGCCGCAGGACCTCGTCGCGCTGGTGGCGCTCCAGCAGGCGCTGCTCGCCGAGGCCGTGCGGGTCCTGCGGCCCGGGGGAGCGCTGCTCTACGCGACCTGCTCGCCGGTGCTCGACGAGACCGCGGGGGTGGTCCGGGCCGCGCTGGAGGCCGACCCGTCGCTGCGGCTCGACGACGCGGCGGCGGCCCTGCCCGCCGTACCGGATGCCGCGGGGCCCTTGCCCGGCACGGTCCAGCTCTGGCCGCACCGCCACGGCACCGACGCCATGTTCCTGGCGCTGCTGCGCAAGGAATGAACGCAGAAGGTTGACGGTTCAACCAATCATGAAGAAGATCGGGTTCCTCTCGTTCGGGCACTGGACGCCCAGTCCGCAGTCCGCGGTCCGCTCGGCCTCCGACACCCTGCTGCAGTCGATCGACCTCGCGGTCGCGGCGGAGGAGCTGGGTGCGGACGGCGCGTACTTCCGGGTGCACCACTTCGCTCGCCAGCTCGCCAGCCCGTTCCCGCTCCTCGCCGCCGTCGGCGCGCGGACCAGCCGGATCGAGATCGGCACCGGCGTGATCGACATGCGCTACGAGAACCCGATGTACTTCGCCGAGGACGCCGGCTCCGCCGACCTCATCGCCGGCGGGCGGCTGCAGCTCGGCATCTCGCGCGGGTCACCGGAGCAGGTGATCGACGGCTGGCGCTACTTCGGCTACGCGCCGGCGGACGGCGAGACCGAGGCCGACATGGCCCGGCGCCACACCGAGGTGCTGCTCGAGGTGCTCAAGGGCGAAGGCTTCGCCCAGCCCAACCCGCGCCCGATGTTCGCCAACCCGCCGGGCCTGCTGCGCATCGAGCCGCACTCCGAGGGCCTGCGTGACCGCCTGTGGTGGGGCGCTGCCTCCAACGGCACCGCCCGCTGGGCCGCCGGGCTCGGCATGAACCTGATGAGCTCCACGCTCAAGGAGGACGAGGGCGGCCAGCCCTTCCACGTCCAGCAGGCCGAGCAGATCCGGGTCTTCCGCGACGCCTGGGCCGAGGCCGGCCACGACCACGCCCCCCGGGTTTCGGTCAGCCGCTCGATCTTCCCGATCGTCTCCGCTGCCGACCGCGCGTACTTCGGAACCGGCGGCGAGGAGTCGGACCAGGTCGGCCAGATCGACGACATGCGGGCGATCTTCGGCCGCACGTACGCCGACGAGCCCGACCGTCTCGTCGAGCAGCTGCGCGCCGACGAGGCCATCGCCGAGGCCGACACGCTCCTGCTCACCGTGCCCAACCAGCTCGGCGTGGACTACAACGCGCACGTGATCGAGTCGGTCCTCACGCACGTCGCGCCGGAGCTCGGCTGGCGATGAGTGCGGGGCTACCCTCGGCCCGGTGATCGCGCAGACCGCCGGCCGGGGCACTCCGCTCGTGCTCATCCACGGCTTCGCCGTGGACCACCGGATCCTGCTGCCGCTGGAGGACATGATCGGCGAGCGGCCCTGGCGACGGGTCTACCTCGACCTCCCGTGGGCCGAGGGTGCCGTGGACACCGGGGTGGCGACCCCGCGCGAGCTCGCCGACGCGGTCCTCGACGAGGTCGTGGAGATCGCGGCGGGTGGTCCCTTCGCCGTGCTGGGCAGCTCCTTCGGCGCGATGGTGGCCCGCCAGGTTGCCCACGTCCTGCGCGAGCAGTGCGTCGGCCTCGCCACGCTGGCCGGGGTGTTCGAGATGGACCGCGCGCGTCGTACGCTGCCCGAGGAGCTGGCCGGGCACGCCGTCCCGGCCGCCTTCCGGGCGCTCGCCCGTCATGTCGCCCCCGGCATCCGCGGGGCCGACCAGGCGGTCCTGGAGCGCCTCGGCCAGCGGTACGCCGAGGCATACCACCCCGAGACCGACGCGGAGGCGCCCTTCGACGCCCCTGCGCTGCACGTCCTGGGACGCCAGGACGACGTCGTCGGCTTCGAGGACGGCACCGCGCTGCGCCGCCACTACGTCCGTGGGACCGTCGCGATCCTCGACGGGGCCGGCCACAACCTCCACCTGGAGCGGCCGGAGGTCGTCGGCGCCCTCGTGCGGGACTGGCTGGACCGGGTCGAGGTCGGCGGCACGCCAGGGTCTCCGTCCAGCACGTGACGCAGGTGACGTACCCCCCGACGGAACCGCCGATCACGATGTGGCGCGTCTCTCGCCCGCGGCACGGCCGCTGGGGCGTCGTACGGGCGTAGCGTTCGCGCACGTGAGGAACTGGATCTCCGCCCTGCGCTCCCCGCTGTGGGTGAGTCGCGTGGTGCTGCTCGTGGGCGCGGTGGGCGTGCTCAGCGCCTACCTGCCGGGCATCGGTGCCCGGATGCGCCTGGTCCACGAGGTCGTGCCCGCGTCCTTCCCGGCCGCCGCGACCACGGGTGGCGCGGCGACCGGCGTCATGCTCGTGGTGCTCTCCCGCGGCCTGCGGCGCGGCAAGGCCCGCGCCTGGACGGTCGCCCTGCTGCTCACCTGCGTGGCGGGCTGTATCCACCTGCTGCGCGGGCTGCAGGTCGAGCAGGCGGCGCTGTGCGGGCTCTTCGTGGTGCAGCTCGTCGCCGCTCGCCGCAGCTTCACCGCGCGGCCGGACCCGCTGTCCCTGCGCCGGGTCGTGACCGTGCTGACGGTCGGCCCGGTGCTGGCGACCGCGCTGGGCTGGCTGTGGCTGAGCCTGAGCCGCGACGGCCAGGCCCCCGGTACGACGACCGGGGACCGCCTCGCGCACGCCGCCCTCGGCCTGGTGGGCGTCTCCGGCCCGGTCGAGTTCACCCACGGCCACGGCGAGACGGTGGCCGCCGTCGGGCTGGCCGTGCTCGGCATCGCGGTGCTGCTGCTGGCGTTCGTGGCCGCGCTGGCACCGCCGGACGGCCCGCACCCGATGACGCCCGCCGAGCACACCCGGCTGCGCGGGCTGCTGGAGCAATGGGGCTGGGTGGACTCGCTGAGCTACTTCGCGACCCGTGACGACCGGGCGGTGGTGTTCAGCCGGACCGGCCGGTCCGCGGTGTCCTACCGCGTGATCGGCGGCGTCTCCGTCGCCGCCGGCGACCCGCTCGGCCATCCCGACGACTGGCCGCAGGCGGTGGCGGCGTGGCTGGAGGAGGCTCGGTCCTACGGCTGGGCGCCGGCGAACCTGGGGTGCAGCGAGCGCGGCGCGGAGGTCTTCCACGGCGCCGGCCTCGACGTGCTGGAGGTGGGCGACGAGGCGGTGCTGCACGTCGCGGAGTTCACCCTCGAGGGCCGGGCGATGCGCGGCGTACGTCAGGCGGTGTCGCGGGCCGAGCGCTCCGGGCTCTCCGCGACCGTGCACCGGGTCGCCGACCTCCCGCACGCCCTGCGTGAGGAGCTGCGGTCGGCCGCGATCACCTGGCGCGACGGCGCGATCGAGCGCGGCTTCGCGATGGCGCTGGGCCGGTTCGGCCAGGAGCGGGACGACGCCGGCGTGGTCGTCATCGCCCGCCACGACGACGGCCGGGTCGCCGGCTTCCTGTCGTTCGTGCCGTGGGGCGAGGACGGGATCTCCCTCGACCTGATGCGGCGCAGCCCGGAGGCCGTCAACGGCATCGTCGAGCTGATGGTCACCACCCTGCTCGCCGACGCGGGTCAGGTGGGCGTCACCCGGGTCTCGCTGAACTTCGCGGCCTTCCGCAGCGTCTTTGCCCGGGGCGAGCGGATCGGCGCCGGCCCGGTGCTGCGGATGTGGCGTGCGGTCCTGCTGTGGGCCTCACGTTTCGCGCAGATCGAGGCGCTCTACCGCTCCAACGTGAAGTACCGCCCCGAGTGGGTCCCGCGCTACCTCGTGTACGGCGACGTCGCCGACCTCCCGCGGGTCGCCAGCGCCGTGCTGCGGGCCGAGGCCCTGGTGGTCGCCCCCGCCTGGTACCGCCGGATCAGCCGCAAGCCGTCGCGGGCCGGCGCGATCGAGGAGATCCCGGAGGTGCAGCCCGGCGCCGACGTACCCGCGGTGCCGGTGGATCACCGCTAGCCTCGCCCCATGGCGTCCCCGGCGATCGAGATCGAGGTCGAGAACCGCGTGGTGCGGGTGAGCAACCCCGACCGCGTGTACTTCCCCGAGATCGGCGCGACCAAGCTCGACCTGGTCGAGTACTACCTGGCCGTCGGCGAGGGCATCGTCAACGCGCTGTGGGAGCGCCCCTGCATGCTGCACCGGTTCCCGAAGGGGCTCGACGGCGACAAGGTGCACCAGAAGCGCCTCCCGTCCGGTGCGCCGGACTGGGTCGAGACGGTCCAGCTGTTCTTCCCGCGCTGGAAGCGGACCGCCGACGAGCTGTGTGTCACCGAGCTGGCGTCGGTGATCTGGGCGGTGCAGATGTCGACGGTGGAGTTCCACCCGTGGAACAGTCGCCGCGGCGCCACCGAGATGCCCGACGAGTGGCGCATCGACCTCGACCCCGGCCCCGCGTCGACGTACGACGACGTGCGCAAGGTCGCCCACGTCGCCCACGAGGTGCTCGACGAGCTGGGTGCGGTGGGCTACCCGAAGACGAGCGGCAGCAAGGGGCTGCACGTCTACGTGCGGGTGAAGCCGGAGCACGACCACAAGGGCGTACGACGCGCGGCGCTCGCCTTCGCCCGCGAGGTCGAGCGACGCGCCCCGGACCTGGTCACCACCACCTGGTGGAAGAAGGACCGCGACCCGGCGGCGGTCTTCGTGGACTACAACCAGAACGCCCGCGACCACACCATCGCCGCGGCGTACTCCGTGCGCGGGCTGCCCGACGCGCGGGTCTCCACGCCGATCCGCTGGGACGAGATCGACGACGCCGACCCTCGCGACTTCACCATCCGCACGGTCCCGCAGCGCTTCGCCGAGCTCGGCGACCTGCACCACGACATCGACGACCACGTCTTCGACCTGGCGCCGCTGCTGGAGTGGGCGGACCGCGACGAGCTGCCCGAGGACCACGACGACGAGGAGTAGGTTCTGCGGGTGACTCTCGACGCCGCCGCGCTGGACGCGCAGGACCCGCTCGCCGCCCACCGTGACCGCTTCGTCGGTGCCGAGACCTCGCTGGTCTACCTCGACGGCAACTCCCTGGGCCGGCCGCTGCGCGCGACCGCCGACCGGGTCCGGGAGTTCGTCACCGACGAGTGGGGTGGGCGGCTGATCCGGGGCTGGGACGAGCGCTGGTTCGAGCTGCCGCTGGTGCTCGGCGACCGGCTCGCCTCGGTCACCCTGGGCGCCGCGCCGGGGCAGACGGCGATCGGCGACTCGACGACGGTGCTGCTCTACAAGCTGATCCGGGGCGCGGTGGCCGCGCGGCCGGGGCGCAGCGAGATCGTGATCGACCGCGACAACTTCCCCACCGACCGGTACGTCGTGGAGGGCGTGGCCCGCGAGTGCGGACTCACGGTGCGCTGGCTGGACGTCGACCCGGCCGGGGGTGTGACGCCCGAGGGGCTCGCGGAGGTCGTGGGGGAGCGGACCGCGCTCGTCGTGGTCAGCCACGTCGCCTACAAGTCCGGGTGGCTCGCCGACGCCCCCGCGCTCACGCAGGTCGCGCACGACGCCGGCGCGTGGATGCTGCTCGACCTGTGCCACTCCACGGGCGCTCTCGCCGTCGAGCTCGACGCGTGGGAGGTGGACCTGGCGGTGGGCTGCACGTACAAGTACCTCAACGGCGGGCCCGGCGCCCCCGCCTTCGGCTACGTCGCGCGCCGGCACCTGGAGTCCGACGCCTTCCGCCAGCCGGTGCAGGGCTGGATGGGTGCGGCGGACCCGTTCGCGATGGGCCAGGGCTACCAGCCGGCCGCGGGGATCCGGCGGCTCATCAGCGGCACGCCTCCGGTGGTGGGGATGCTCGGCCTCGAGGACATGGTGGACCTGTTGGGGGAGGTGGGGATCGCGGCGGTGCGCGCGAAGTCGGTCGCCCTGACGTCGTACGCCGTGGCGCTGGTCGACCGCGACCTGCCGGAGGTCGCGCTGGTCTCCCCGCGCGACCCGGCGCTGCGCGGCGGCCACGTCACGCTGTCCCATCCGCGCATGCGCGAGGTGACCGCGGCGCTGTGGGAGCGCGACGTGATCCCGGACTTCCGCAATCCCGACGGCCTGCGGATCGGGCTGTCCCCGCTGTCGACGTCGTTCGCGGAGGTCGAGCGCGGCGTGGCGGCGGTCGCGGAGGCGCTCAGGCGCTGAGCGGCGGCTGCAGCGCGGCCCGCAGCTCGCGGGCGTGCGCGTGCAGGATGACCGCCGCGAACCCGTTGCCGCAGGCCTCTTCGTGGTCCGCCTCACGGTCCCACGCGTCGGCCAGCAGGGCGGCGGTCGCCGTCGGGTCGGGCTGCGCCAGGGCGGCCGCGGCGCGCTTGCGCGCCTCGCTGTTCATCATCGACATCGCAGGACCTCCCCTCGCCAGGACCGCCGTGGTCCCGGTCCCCCCATGATCGGCCGGGGATCGCCGGACCGGAGGGGAATCGGACATCGCGCGGTGTCTCTCTAGGATGGTCGCCCGTGGGCCACCTCCAGATCACTCCCTCGATCCTGAACTCCGACTTCGCCCGGCTCGGCGAGGAGGTCGCCCGGATCCCCGGCGCCGACTGGGTGCACGTGGACGTGATGGACAACCACTTCGTCCCGAACCTCACCTTCGGCCCGGCCATGGTCGAGGCGCTCGCCCGGGTCAGCCCGGTGCCGCTGGACGCGCACCTGATGATCGAGGACGCCGACCGCAACGCCCCCGCGTACGTCGAGGCGGGGTGCGGCTCGGTCACCTTCCACGTCGAGGCGGCCAAGGCGCCGGTCCGGCTGGCGCGAGAGATCCGCGCCGCGGGCGCACGGGCGTCGATGGCGCTGAAGCCGGCGACCCCGATCGAGCCCTACGAGGACCTGCTTCCCGAGCTGGACATGGTGCTGATCATGACGGTCGAACCGGGCTTCGGCGGCCAGAAGTTCCTCGACCTGTGCCTGCCCAAGATCCGCCGGGCGCGGGCGCTGATGGACAAGCACGGTGTGGAGACCTGGCTGCAGGTCGACGGCGGGGTGTCCCTGGAGACCATCGAGCGCTGCGCGGAGGCGGGCGCGGACGTGTTCGTCGCCGGCTCCGCGGTGTACTCCGCCGAGGACCCCGACGCCATGGTCGCCGCCCTGCGCGACAAGGCCGCGGCCGCGCTCTCCTAGTCCCACGCGGGCGTTAGAGCGCGGGCGGCGCGCCGACCTCCACCGGTACGTCGGAGCGATGCTCCGCGACCCAGCCGAGCACCTGCTGCAGCGCCTCCAGCCCGTCGGGGCCGACGACGACGGTGAGCGCGGCGGCGGCCGGTGAGATGCCGAAGGCGTGCGCCAGCCCGTCGTCGGGGCGCAGGGCGGGGCCGGTGACGATGGCGCGGTCGTCGCGGGCGACGAACCGCAGGACGGGCAGGTGCTGGGGCTCGTCGACGTACGGCGGCACGATCTCCCACCAGCGCACCTCGACCAGGGCCACGTCCGGCCAGGTCAGCGCGGCACCGGGGACGGTGACGCCGACACCGTCGAGGCTCAGGTCGGTGGGGTGGCGCAGCCGGGGGCCGGGCCGGCCGAGCCGCCAGCCGGCCCAGCAGGCGATGAGCAGCCCGGTGGCCGCGAGGAGGAGGGCGTCCAGCCGGTCGAGAGGGTCCAGTCCCTGGGTGGCGACGGCGGCGAGGGGAGCGACGAGGAGGACCACGCCGACGACGACCGCGACGACGGCGCTGCGCGGGCGGCCGGCCGCGGCGGCGGGAGCCAGGCGGAGGTCCATGGCCTGCACCCTAGGCGGCTAGCCTCGGCACGTGGCGGAACCGGTGGTGGAGGCGATCCACGTGGCCAAGGGGCGGCGCCTGCCGATGCAGGCGAAGGAGGCCGTCGAGGTCGAGGCGGGCAAGGGGATCGTGGGGGACCGCTACCACGGGACCCGGCACCGCCACGTGACCGTGCAGAGCCGGGCCAGCCTGGACGAGGCGGCGCAGGTGTACGGGCGCGCGGTGCCGAGCGGGCTGACCCGGCGCAACCTCACGCTCAGCCACGGCGTGGTGCCGCGCGAGCCGGGGGCGCTGCTGCGGATCGGGGACGTGCTGCTCGAGGCGGTGCGGGTGGCGGCGCCGTGCAAGCTGCTCGACGACACGATCGGCGCCGGAGCGCAGGAGGCGCTCCGGCGCCGGGCGGGGACCGTCTTCCGGGTCCTGGAGGGCGGGACGGTCCGGGTCGGCGACCCGGTGGAGATCAGCTCTCCAGCGTCGCGTCCAGCGTGATCGGGACGGCGGCCAGCGCCTTGCTGACGGGGCAGCCGACCTTCGCGGCGCCCGCGGCGGCCTGGAAGGCCTCCTCGTCGAGGCCCTCGACCTCGGCGCGCACGACGAGCGTGATGGCGCTCAGCTGGAAGCCGCCGGCGGGGTCCGGCCCGAGGGTGACGTCGGCGGAGACGTCGAGGGCGACGGGGGTGCCGCCGGCCGCGGCGATCTCGTTGGACAGCGACATCGCGTAGCAGGCGGAGTGCGCGGCGCCGATGAGCTCCTCGGGGCTGGTGGTGCCGTCGGCGTCGTCCGCCGCGCGCTTGGGGAACGACACGTCGAAGGTGCCGGCGCCCGACGAGGTCAGCTCGACCTGGCCGGAGCCGTCCTGCAGGCCGCCGTTCCAGGCGGTGCGTCCGGTGCGAGTGGGCATGGTGGGTTCCTCTCGATGGGGGGAAGATCGGTTGCGTAGGGCACAAGATAATCGCCGACGAGGTATATTCCAAGCATGGACCCGAACGTCGCTCCGCACCTGGACGACCTCATCTGCTTCGACCTGTACGCCGCCTCGCGCCAGGTGACCGCGGCGTACCGACCGATCCTCGGCGAGCTCGGCCTGACCTACCCGCAGTACCTCGTCCTGGTCGTCCTAGGCACCCACGACGAGATCCCGATCAAGGACGTCGGCCGCGAGCTGCGCCTCGACCACGCGACCCTCTCGCCGCTGCTGCGCCGTCTGGAGCGCGACGGTCTCGTCACCCGGCACCGCAGCCCGTACGACGAGCGGGCGGTCCTCGTCGCGCTCACCCCCGCCGGCCGGGCCGTGCACGAGCGCTTCGGCGCGGTGCACTGCCGGATCGCCGAGGTGCTCGGCATCACCGAGGAGCAGGCGGCCCAGCTGCGCACGACCCTGCGGGCGCTGACGGCCTCGGTCAGCTGAGGGACAGCAGGCAGTCCGCGAGCACGGGCGAGCCGTCCCGCTCGCCGCCCTCGATCGTCGCGGTCGCGACCACGCCGTCCTCGGTGCGCCAGCCGGCGACCCGGATGGTCTCTCCGGGGAAGACGACGCCGGCGAAGCGGGAGGTGAAGCCCCCGACCGCGGCGGCGTCCCCGCCGAGCAGGCCGTCGGTGAGCTCGCGCAGCACGATGCCGTAGGAGCACAGCCCGTGCAGGATCGGCGCCGGGAACCCCGCCGCCTTGGCGAAGTCGGGGTCGGCGTGCAGCGGGTTCCGGTCGCCGCACAGGCGGTAGAGCAGGGCCTGCTGCGGCGTCACCCGGTACGACGACACGTGGTCCGGTGCCCGCTCGGGCACCACCACGGGCGACGCCGTGCCGCGCTCCCCGCCCCAGCCGCCCTCGCCCTTGACGAAGATCGACGAGCGCACCCGCCACAGCTCCTCGCCGGTTGCCTCCGAGGTGGCGACGCCCTCCTGCCAGATGACCGCGGCCCTGCCCTTGTCCCACACGTCGGTGAGCGTGGTGCGCAGGGTCGCGGTGCCGGAGGTCGGGAGGGCGCCGGAGACGGTGATCGACTGGGAGCCGTGCACGACCTGGGCGAGGTTGATGTCGCAGCCGGGCAGGTCCAGCGGCGGCGGGTCCGTCTCGTGGAAGGTCGGGGCGACCACGCCGAAGGACGGCAGCACCTGCAGCGCCGCGTCGTCGAGGGTCCAGCGCAGTGCCTGCGCGGACAGGTTGTCGCCGTCGTGGGAGCCGGCGCCGACCCCGAGGTGGTAGAGCAGGACGTCGGACTCGGTCCAGGAGAAGGTGCGGGCGCCGAGGTCGGCGCCGATGGCGACGGTGGGATCAATGGGCACGGGCGATGTCCTCCGCTGCCAGGTAGCCGAACACGAGCGCGGGACCGATGGTCCCGCCCGGCCCGGGGTAGGTGTTGCCCATGACGGCGGAGGAGACGTTCCCCGCGGCGTACAGGCCTTCGATGACGGTGCCGTCCTCGCGCAGCACCCGGGCACGCTCGTCGGTGACGAGGCCACCCTTCGTGCCGAGGTCGCCGGGGACGATCTTGACCGCGTAGAACGGGCCCTTCTCGATCGGCGCGAGAGAGCAGTTCGGCTTCACGGTCGGGTCGGAGTAGTACTTGTCGTAGGCGCTCTCGCCGCGGTGGAAGTCCTCGTCGACGCCGGTCCGCGCGAAGCCGTTGAAGCGCTCGACGGTCGACTCCAGGGACCCCTCGGGGAGCCCCAGCTTCGCCGCCAGCTCGGTCAGGCTGTCGGCGCGCACCACGACCCCCTCCTTGTACCAGCGCCCCGGGAAGGGCTGGCGACCCGCGACCCCGGCGAAGAGGTAGCGGTTGCGGTAGGTCTGGTCGAAGACCATGTGCGCCGGCACGTGGCTGACCCCGGTGGCCTCGCCGTCGTAGATCGCGTGGGTGGCCTCGACGTACGGCAGTGCCTCGTTCATGAACCGCCGTCCCACGGAGTTCACGATGATCGAGCCGGGCAGGTTGCGCTCGGCCAGGCAGAACCACGCGCGCCCCGGCAGCGGGATCGTCGGGCCCCACCAGGCGTCGTCGAGCAGGTCGGTCGCCGCGCCGGCGGCCGTGCCGGCGAGCAGGCCGCCGCCGGTGTTGGACGTCGAGCCGGTCGACCACGCGGTCGAGGTCGGCTGGGGGAGGAACTTCTCGCGCAGCTCCTGGCTGTGCTCGAAGCCGCCGGAGCCGAGGATGACCCCGCGGGTGGCGCGCACCTCGCGCCGCTGCCCGTCCCGCTCGACGACCACGCCCACGACGCGACCGTCCTCGACGAGCAGGTCGAGCAGCGCGGTGTCGTACTCCACCGGCACGCCCGCGTCCGCCAGCCCCTTGCGCAGACCGATCGCGATCGCGTTGCCCATCGCGTACATCTTCTTGCCGGTGACGATCGCCAGGAGTCGCTTGAGCATCACCTTGAGCATCGTCAGGGGGCCCTTGACGGTGCGCAGGCCGAGGCTGAGCTTGCGGAAGTCGGCCTGGGTGACGATCAGGTTGGCCGGCGCCTTGGTGTACGCCGGGTGCAGCCGCTCCAGCTCGGCGCCGAGGAAGCGGGCGTCCATCGGCACCGGCTCGACGCTGCGCCCGCGCGGACGGCCGCCGGGTCGCTCGGGGAGGTAGTCGGCGTACTCCGGCACCCAGGTGAACTCCAGCGGCGTCTGGGCCCGGATGAAGTCCAGCACCTCGGTGCCGCGGTCGAGGTAGGTGTCGCGGCGCGCCTTGGGGACGGTGTCGCCGACGATGGCGTCGAGGTAGTCCTTCGCGGCCTGCTCGTCCCCGTCGTCGACCTGGCCCGCGGCCCGCAGCGCGTAGTTGCCCGGGATCCACACGCCGCCGCCGGAGCGGGCGGTGGACCCGCCGAAGTACGGGCTCTTCTCGACCAGCACCGTGTCGAGGCCCTGGCGGGAGGCGGCGAGCGCGGCGGACATGCCGGCACCGCCGGCGCCGACCACGACGACGTCGTAGGACTCCTTCATGGGCAAAACTGTAACAGGTTCTACCGCTCTGGAGGGGGCAGGCAGACTGGACGGATGGCGAGGATGCACGCGCTCGAGCTGGTCCCCGACGAGGCGGGCTCCGCGGAGGTGGTCGCGGACTGGCAGGCGCTGCGCGACGCGGGCCTGCCCTCCCGGCTCGACCACCGCGGGACGACGAACGCGCCACACCTCACCGTGGTCGCCGCGCCGCTGCTGCCCCAGGAGGCGGTGGACGTCGCGCGGGTGCGCCTGGGGGCGCTGCTGCCGGTGTCGGCACGGATCTCCGGGCTGCTGCTGCTCGGGGAGGAGCGCGTCACCCTGGCCTGGTCCGTGGACGTGGGAGACGACGTCCTGCGCCGGGTGCTCGCGGTACGGGCCCAGGCGCCGGACCGGCACCCGCAGGGATGGCTGCCGCACGTGACGCTGGCCCAGCGGGTGCCCCGGTCCGACCTGCCGACGGCGCTCGCCGCGCTGGCGGAGCGCGGTGGGCCGGGGCGGCCCCTCGTGCTCGCCGGGCTGCGCCGGTGGGACCCCGAGTGCGGGAAAGTGGAACACGTTCTACTATGAGCCGGTGACCTCACCGGAAGCGATCGCCGCCGCCGTCGAGCGGCTGGCCACGGCCCAGTCGACCCGGGTCCCGTGCGCCGCCGTGCGCGACCTGATCGGGACCGACGACCTCCCGGCGGCGTACGCCGTCCAGCAGGGGCTCGTGCAGGCCCGGATCGCCGGGGGAGCCACCGTCGTGGGCCGCAAGATCGGCGCGACCTCCGAGGCCGTGCAGCGCCAGCTCGGGGTGGACCAGCCGGACTTCGGCTACCTGCTCTCCGACATGGACGTCAGCAGCGGCGCCGGCGGTGCGCCGATCTCGATGCGGACCCTCGTCCAGCCGCGCGTCGAGGCGGAGGTCGCCTTCGTGCTGGCCCGCGACATCGACGTGCCGGAGGAGGAGATCACCCTCGACCTCGTCCGCGACGCCGTCGAGGTCGCGCTGCCGGCGCTGGAGATCGTGGACTCCCGGATCGCCGCCTGGGACATCGCGTTCACCGACACCGTCGCCGACAACGCCTCCAGCGGCCTGTTCGTGGTCGGCGCCGACGGCCGCGGCCTCGACGACGTCAAGCCGCGCGAGGTGGTCATGTCGCTCACCATCAACGACGAGGAGCGCTCCGCCGGCACCGGCGCCGCCTGCCTCGGCGACCCGCTGGAGGCGCTGCGCTGGCTCGCCGTCCAGGCCGCCCGCTTCGGCGACCCGCTGCGGGCCGGCCACCTGATCCTCTCCGGGGCCCTCGGCCCCTTCGTGCCGTTCGCCCCGGGGGACCGGGTCACGGCGTCCATCAGCGGGTTCGCGCCCCTGACCGTCCAGTTCGAGGAGTGACCCGCATGAGCGAGAAGCTGACGGCGGCCATCGTCGGCCCCGGCAACATCGGCACCGACCTGCTCTACAAGCTGCTGCGCTCCGACGTCGTCGAGCCGCGCTGGATGATCGGGGTGGACGCGTCCTCGGAGGGCCTGCGCCTCGCCGCGGACAAGGGCCTGGAGGTCTCGCACGAGGGCGTCGACTGGCTGCTCAAGCAGGACGAGCTGCCCGACCTGCTCTTCGAGGCCACCTCGGCGTACGTCCACCGGGAGTACGCCCCCCGCTACGCCGAGGCCGGGATCCGCGCCATCGACCTGACGCCCGCCGCGGTCGGCCCCGCCGTCATCCCGCCCGTCAACGGGCTCGCCCACGTCGGGGCCCTCAACGTCAACATGATCACCTGCGGCGGCCAGGCCACCATCCCGATGGTCAACGCCGTCTCGCGGGCCACCCAGGACACGGGTGGGGTGTCGTACGCCGAGATCGTCGCCTCCGTCTCCTCGGTCTCCGCCGGCCCCGGCACCCGCGCCAACATCGACGAATTCACCCGGACCACGGCGGCCGGCGTGGAGACGATCGGCGGTGCCGCGCAGGGCAAGGCGATCATCATCCTCAACCCCGCCGAGCCGCCGATGATCATGCGCGACACGATCTTCTGCGCCGTCGACCCCGACGCCGACACCGACGCGATCGCGGAGTCGGTGCACGCGATGGAGCGGGCCGTGCAGGAGTACGTCCCCGGCTACCGGCTGCTGCAGGAGCCGCAGTTCGACGGGCCCTCCGAGCTCACCGGCGGCCGCCGCCGGGTGTCGATCTTCGTGGAGGTCGAGGGCGCGGGGGACTACCTGCCGCCGTACTCCGGCAACCTCGACATCATGACCGCCGCCGCCGCGCAGGTCGGTGAGAACATCGCCCGCTCGATCATCGGGAGCAACTGACATGACCGACATCAACGCCCTGCAGCGGACCTGGTCGGGGACCCACGGCGACGAGCCGTTCGGCGCGCTCGACCTCCGGCTCACCGACACCTGCCTGCGTGACGGCTCGCACCACAAGCGGCACCAGTTCACCGGCCAGGAGGTCGAGGACATCGTCCGGGCGCTGGACGAGTCCGGCATCCCGGTCATCGAGGTCACCCACGGCGACGGGCTGGGCGGGTCGTCGTTCAACTACGGCTTCTCCCGCACGCCCGAGCAGGAGCTGATCCGGATCGCCGCGGAGACCGCGAAGCGCGCCAAGATCGCCTTCCTCATGCTCCCCGGCGTCGGCACCAAGGACGACATCCGCGCCGCGCAGGACAACGGCGGCCAGATCTGCCGGATCGCCACCCACTGCACCGAGGCCGACGTCTCCATCCAGCACTTCGGCCTGGCCCGCGAGCTCGGGCTGGAGACCGTCGGCTTCCTGATGATGTCGCACACCCAGCCCCCCGAGGTGCTGGCGAAGCAGGCCCGGATCATGGTCGACGCCGGGTGCCAGTGCGTCTACGTCGTCGACTCCGCCGGCGCGCTCATCATGGAGCAGACCGCCGACCGGGTCGCCGCCGTCGTCGCCGAGATCGGCAGCCAGGCCGACGTCGGCTTCCACGGCCACGAGAACCTCGGCCTCGGCGTCGCCAACACCGTCATCGCGGCCCGCGCGGGCGCCACCCAGATCGACGGCTCGGTCCGCCGGTTCGGTGCCGGCGCCGGCAACACGCCGCTGGAGGCGTTCATCGGCGTCTGCGACAAGCTCGGCTGGACCACCGGGGTGGACTTCCTGCAGATCGTGGACGCCTCCGAGGACGTCATCCGCCCGGCCATGCCGGAGGAGTGCCGCCTGGACCGGATGACGCTGATGATGGGGTACGCCGGGGTCTACTCCTCCTTCCTCAAGCACGCCGGCAACGCCGCGGAGCGCTACGGCGTCTCCGGCGCGCAGATCCTGCTGGAGGCCGGCAAGCGCAAGCTGATCGGCGGCCAGGAGGACCAGCTCGTCGACATCGCGCTGCAGCTGCGTGCGGCGGCGGAGGAACCCGCCTCCGTGTGACCTATCCTCACGTCGTGCTCCGACGTGCTCCCCAGGTGCTCCTGGGCCTCCTCTTCCTCCTCCTGCTCGGCTTCGTGCTGACCCAGGCGGGGGTGCACGGACGCACCTACGACGAGCCGCTGCAGAACGACTACGGCCACCGCGTCCTCGACTGGTACCTCAGCCTCGGCAGCGACCGCGGCTTCCTGGACTACCCGGAGAAGATGCAGCTGCCGCAGCACGGTCCCGTCTTCGAGACCTTCGTCGCCTTCGTCCAGTCCGGCGCCGACCGGCTCTTCGGTGCCGACCCCTGGGTCGTGCGCTCCCTGGTCACCGGGCTCACCGGCGTCCTCGGCATCGCCCTGATGGCCGTGTGCGCCCTGGAGATCGCCCGGTCCTCGCGCCGCATCGGCGAGCAGGGCGCCTGGTGGTTCGCGCTGGTGGCCGCGCTGTCGCTCGCGCTCTACCCGCGCTGGACCGGTGCGATCTTCACCAACTCCAAGGACATGCCGCTCGCGGTCGCCATGCTCGCCGTCCTGTGGCTCACCATCCGCCTCGCCCGGCGCTGGGAGGAGCAGGCCGACCGACTGCCCTGGCGCCCGCTCGTCGCGCTCGGCGTGGTCTTCGGCATCGCGGTGTCGATCCGGGTCATCGCCCTGCTCTGGGTGCCGGTCGTCGGGGTGCTCGCCCTCGTCTGGCTGCTGCTGCGGGCCCGCTCGGTCGTGGGGTTGCGGCGGGTGGCGCTCGGTGCGGGCGTGATCGGGCTGTCGTCGTACCTGACGATCCTGGCGGTCTGGCCCTACGTCTTCCTCAACCCCGTCACCGGGCTGCCGACGGCGATCTCCTCGATGTCGAAGTACCCCTGGGACGACCCGATCCTCTTCCGCGGCCAGATGATCCAGGCGATGGAGCTGCCGCGCGACTACGTGCCGACGTGGATCTGGCAGGGCTCGCCGTGGCTCACGGTGCTGCTCGCCGTCGCCGGCACCGTGCTGATCGTGGTGGACCTCGTTCGCCGCCGCGGGAGCGCCGCCGACATCCTGCTGCTCGGCGCGTGGGTCTTCCCCGTGCTGGCCCTCGTCGCGCTCGACCCGACCCTCTACAACGCGCTGCGGCACTTCCTCTTCGTCATCCCGGCGATGCTGCTCGTCGCGTCGTACGCCCTCGTGGTGGGGGTCCGTGCCCTGGCCTCGCGGCGGTGGGCGCTCGGCGTGGTGGTCGCGGTCGTCGTCGCCGCGCAGGTGCAGGTGCTCGTCGGCGTCGCCCGGATCTACCCGTACGAGTACATGTACTTCAACGCCGCCACCGGTGGCTTCGCGAAGCAGCACACCGAGTTCGAGACCGACTACTGGGCGGCCTGCACGCGCGAGGCCACCCTCTGGCTCAACGACCACTGGACCGACTACACCTCGCAGCAGCGCGCCACCGTGCAGAACCGGTGGGGCGCCGATGGCCAGCTCGAGCAGTACGTCGACCGCGACCTGACGATCCTGCGGAAGGGGCGCCCGGACTTCGGGATCTACACGCTGATGAACTGGCGCAAGGACCCCTGGCCGAGGTTCCCGGCGGTGAAGAGGTTCACCGTCGACGGGGTCGTGCTGTGCGAGGTGCAGGTCAACCCGGACCTGGTCTGAGCGACCTCCTCAGCGCGGCACCCAGGTGGGTACGACGACGAACCCGCCCACCGCGCACCTGCGGGGGTAGGTCGTCCAGACCAGCGCCGTGCCCGCGACGCTGGTGCGACGGAACGAGATGTGGAGCGAGTTCGAGGTGATGCCGATCGAGGAGTCGGCCTCGCGCTGACCGCGGATCCTCCACGACGGGGCCGCGCACACCGTGCCGTCCGAACCCACGGGGGGCTTGGTGAAGACCGGACCGTACATCGCACGGGCGGGTACCCCGCTCAGGACCATCCGGGTGCCGGCCGGGAGCACGGAGGCGAGCCCGTCGGGGTAGCGACCGTCCTTGACCAGCCTCACCGGTCCCACGTGCGGGATGTTCTGGTCCTCGCGGGCCCGCACGACGCACGTGTGCCTGGACCAGGGGCTGATGGCTCCTCGCAGGTACTGGCGAGCGCGGACGCAGATCACCTGGCCGGCGCCCACGGTGAACCGGTGCAGCCGACCGGTGGTCCTCGGCAGGACCGTGCGCCACGCGGGTGGAGTCGCGGCACGCATGTCGGAGCGAAGCACCTGGACGTCCCAGGAGAAGTTCGCCTCGCTGTCGGGGACCGGCTCGGAGGCGGCGCCGGCGCTGATCCTCAGCGAGGTGGCGCGCTGAAGGGTGTACATCCCCAGGTCGCCGCTGGAGGGACGGAAGGAGAGGAAGGGCGCCTCGAGGGTGATGCCGTCCGCGGCATGAGCGGGGGAGCCGGCGGGCGTCAACGCGCCGACCAGGGCGAGCAGAAGCGACAGGACGAGCTTGGGCACCGGCACAGTGTGGCAGCGCGGCGCGGTGTGCGTCAGGAGGGCTGGAAGGCGTGATCGGATCTGGCACGCGCGCCCACGCGTCGCGTGCCGGTCGCGTCGACCAGGTAGAACGCGCCGTGCGGATCTCGCCACACGACGATTCCTGGGAACGGCTGCCGCGCCTCCCAGCCCCCGTGCGTCTTGATCCGGTGGTGGGTGCGGTTGAGCGGGGCGAGGTTGGCCAGCGCGGTGGGCCCGCCGTCGGCGTACGGGTGGTTGTGGTCGAGGTCGACGCGGCGGGTCGTCCCGGCGGCGAACGGGAACGCGTCGCCGGGGTGGACCAGGTGGACGGCCTCGCGCAGGCGGGCGGGGATCTCGTAGGCGTCGACGGGCGCCTGGCCGGCGAGGTCGATCACGGGGGTCACCTGGACCTTGCCCGCGACGTGCGCGGTGACGTGCCGGACCCAGGCGGTGGTGACCGGCCCGTGGCCCTCGAGGCGGGCGACGGGGGAGTCGGGGGTGAGGTGGAGGTAGATGCGCACCTTCGGCCGGACCGGGCCCAGCACCGGATCGGGATGCGCGGCGGGGTTCGCGAGCAGCGCGAGGGCGGCGACGCGCCGGTCCGCCGGAGCGGACGCGGGGAGGGAGTCCTCCAGGGAACGGGCGACCGCCGACACCGCGGCCTCGATGCCGAGCACGGTCGCCGCGTCGGCCCGGACGGTGAGGGTGGCCATGCCGTGCCGGTTGACCCGCGAGACCCGCACGCCGCGCTCCAGGGCGGCCTGCTGCTCCCGGACCCGCGCCAGCTCCGGGGAGGCGGCAGCGACCTTGCCCTCGACGACCGCCTCGAAGCGGGCCCAGGCGAGCCGGCCGTCGGCGATCTCCGCCACCTCCGCGTCGACCCAGGCCGCCTCCGCGGCGGAGAGCTCCCGGGTGGCCTGGGCGACGTGCCGGGCGTGGCCGACCCGGACCGTGCCGGCGTCGATGCCGGCCTGGAGGCGGGGCAGGCGCTCGGCCAGGTCCACCGCGTCGGCGATCAGCCGCTTCGCGCCGAACGGGGAGGTCTGGATCCGGGCGCCGAAGGCGGCCGCGGCGTAGGAGCCGGTGGGGTGCAGCTGGGCCCACCGGTACGCCGCGCGCAGGATGTCGCGCTCGGCCTCCAGCCGGGCGGCGTGGCGGGTCTCGACGAACGCCAGCACGTCACCTGCGGAGGACGCAGCGGGTTCCTCGTGAGTCGTGACCGTTGCCGAGATGACCATACGAGGATGAGATCACAGACCCCCGACACAATGCGCTCGTGAGGAGGCGGGCTGTGGAGGAACGACCTCGCGTGCGCCGGTCCGTCACCGCTCCTCGTCCAGCAGCGCTGCCTCCGCGCGGACCGCTCGGCGCAGCTCCTCCTCGAGGTGAGCGCACCTCTCCTCGCCCCACAGCAGCGTCGCGGGCTGCCGGCGCGGGCCGACCAGCGCCCGCGGTCGTGGCCAGTTCCGGCGGTCGAGCGAGAGCCGGGGCCATCCGCCGATGCTCGCGGTGAACCAGTTGCGGAGCGTCAGCTCATGCCAGGTCAGGCCGCCGGTGAGGTGGAGCTCGGTGATGTCCGCGCAGGGGTGGCGGCGGACGACCTTCCGGCCCCGGAGCACGCGGAGCTCGCCGTCGTCGACCACGTAGCTCACCCGTCCGGGTCGCAGCCACCACCAGAGCGTCACCGGCGGTCCGGCGACGAGGGTGAAGAAGAGCGTGGCGCTCACCCAGAAGAGCAGCGCCTCGCCGACCCCGAACTCTCCGCTCGCGGCCATGGCGACGGCGAGGACGGCGTCGACCACGAGGAAGCGCAGCCCCACGAAGACGAACGCGGCCGCGGCGTACCCGGTGTCTGGCTTCACGCGCATGCGGGCGACCCTAGTCCTAGGATCGTCCGACCAGCGTGGCGGCGAGGGAAGGCGGGCGGTGGGGTGCGACACATGACGAGAGATGCCGAGCGGGCGGCGTTCCTGGCGAGCTTCGTCCTCTGCGCCGGGTCGCTCCTGGCTCTTCTCCTGGTGATCGGCCTCCCGGCCGAGGGCGACCCGAGGGCGTGGCTCATCGCGGTGCCGTTCGCCGCCCCGATCCTGGTCGCCCTGGCGCTCAGGGCGGCGGGCCGGCGCGGGCTCACGGTGGTGATCGTCGAGGGTGGCCTGCTCGGGGCGATCGGCATGCTGCTCCTGCTCTTCGGGTTCGCCGCGCTCACCCTGAGCAGCTGACGGAGGGTCGCGTAGACCAAAACAAGAACGTGTTCTAGTATTGGGGTCATTCGATCCATCCACTAGGAGCGCACATGCACCAGGACTTCTCTCCCGAGGTCACCGCCGTTCTCGACGGCGTCCGCGACCTGCTCCCCACCTTCCGTGAGCGGGCCGAGGAGGGTGACCGGCTCCGGGTGCTCCCCGACGCTTCGATCAAGGAGCTCGAGGAGACCGGGTTCTTCCGCCTGCTCCAGCCGAAGCGGTACGACGGGCTCGAGGCCGACCCCGTGGCGTTCTACACCGCGGTGCGCGACATCGCCTCGGCGGACGGGTCGACCGGCTGGGTCTCCAGCGTCGTGGGCGTCCACCCCTGGCAGGTCGCGCTGTTCGACGACGAGGCGCAGCAGGCCGTGTGGGGCGAGGACACCAAGACGCGGCTGAGCTCGTCGTACGCCCCGACCGGCAAGGCGGTCCTCACCGAGGGCGGCTTCCTGCTGTCGGGCAAGTGGAGCTTCTCCTCCGGCAGCGACCACTGCTCGTGGGTGCTGCTGGGCGGCCTGGTGTTCAACACCGAGGGCCAGGTCGTCGACTTCCGCACGTTCCTGGTGCCGCGGGACAAGTACCAGGTCGTCGACGTGTGGAACGTCGTCGGCCTGCGCGGCACGGGCTCGAACGACATCGTGGTCGAGGAGACCTTCATCCCCGAGGCGTTCACCCTGTCGATGGGCGAGACCGGCCAGTGCCGCGGTCCCGGCCAGGCGGTCAACACCAGCGACCTCTACAAGCTGCCCTTCCACTCGATCTTCACCTCCACCATCGCCACCCCGATCATCGGCATGGCCAAGGGGGCGTACGCCGAGCACGTGGAGATGCAGCAGAAGCGGGTCCGGGCGGCGTACCTGGGGGAGAAGGCCTCCCTCGACCCGTTCGCCGCGGTCCGCATCGCCCGCTCGTCCTCGGAGATCGACGCCGCCTGGGCACTGCTCGTCAGCAACATCCGCGAGGAGCAGGCCTACGTCGCGAAGGGTGAGCAGATCCCGCTGGAGGCCCGTCTGCGGGTCCGCCGCGACCAGGTGCTCGGCACCGCCCGCGCCATCGAGGCGATCGACGCCCTCTTCGAGGCCTCCGGCGGTCGTGCGCTCGCCGAGGGGACCTACCTCCAGCGGGCCTGGCGTGACGCCCACGCCGGCCGGGTGCACGCGGCGAACGACCCCGAGCGCGCGCTGCAGATGTACGGCGCCCAGCAGTTCGGCCACAAGGTCGACCCGGGGATGTACTGATGTCCTTCGCCCCTCTCGACAAGGAGAGCGTCCGTCGGTCGGCGAAGGCCGGCGACATCACCCTCAACTACTACGAGGCGGGCCCCGAGGGCGGCTCGCAGGTGGGGGGCGGGCTGCCGTTCGTGCTGCTGCACGGCGGTGGTCCGGGCGCCTCGGCGTGGAGCAACTTCGGCTCGGCGCTCCCGAGGTTCGCCGCGAGCTTCCGCACCCTGCTGGTCGACCAACCCGGCTTCGGGCAGTCGGACAAGCCGGAGGTGGGCGCGAACTACTTCCGCCACTCCGCGTCGTACCTCGTGCAGCTGCTCGACGAGCTGCAGATCGACCGGATCCACCTGCTGGGCAACTCCCTCGGCGGCGGTACGGCGATGAGGTTCGCCCTCGAGCACCCCGACCGGGTCGGCCGGCTGGTCCTGATGGGCCCGGGCGGTCTGTCGGTGAACCTCTTCCACGCCGACCCGACCGAGGGCGTGCAGCGGCTCATGGACTTCTCCATGAACCCCAGTCGCGAGGCGCTGCGCGCGTTCATCTCCACGATGGTCGTCAACCAGGCGCTGGTCACCGACGAGCTGGTGGAGGAGCGCTTCGCGGACGCGACCGCGCCGGGATCCCTGGAGGCGATGCGGTCGATGGGTGCGTCCTTCTGGAACCCGGAGTGGGCCGAGGACGGGATGCTGTGGCGCGAGGCGCACCGCCTGCGCAAGCACACCCTGCTCACCTGGGGCCGCGAGGACCGGGTCAACCCGCTCGACGGCGCGCTCGTCGCGCTCAAGCAGATCCCCAAGGCCCAGCTGCACGTCTTCCCGAACTGCGGGCACTGGGCGCAGATCGAGGCGGCCGAGGAGTTCGCCGAGATCTGCACCGCCTTCCTCGCCCGCCACGTCGAGAGGACGAGGGCATGACGATCGACATCCGCTCCATGGGCTACATCCGGGTGGCGAGCACCGACCTGGACGCCTGGCGGACCTTCGCCGGCAAGGTGCTCGGCCTCGCCGAGGGCCGCGGGCCGAACCCGGAGCACCAGTACTGGCGCCTCGACGAGGTCTCCGCCCGCGTCGTGGTCTTCCCCTCCGACATCGACCAGCTCGACGCCACCGGGTGGGAGGTCGCCGACCACCAGGCGCTCCAGGAGGCCCGCGAGCACCTGCAGAAGGCGGGGGTCGAGTTCGAGGAGGGCACCCGCGAGGAGCTCGACGAGCGCCGGGTGCAGGAGCTGGTCCGCTTCCGCGACCCGTGGGACAACGTCTTCGAGCTCTACCACGGCATCACCTACGAGGCGCGGCCCGTCGTCACGCCGTACGCCGCCCGGTTCGTCACCGGCGACCAGGGGCTGGGCCACATCGTGGTCCCGGTGCTCGACGACGTCGAGGCGCTGCGGTTCTACACCGAGGTGCTCGGCTTCCGGCTGCGCGACTCGATGAGCATGCCGGGGGAGTTCGTCGGCAAGGAGCCGGGCAGCAAGGTCTGGTTGCGCTTCCTGGGCGTGAACCCGCGCCACCACTCGCTGGCGTTCCTGCCGATGCCGAACCCCAGCAAGTGCGTGCACGTGATGTTCGAGGTCGACACCCTCGACCACGTCGGCCGTGCGCTGGAGCGGGTCCGCAAGCACGGCGCGCCGCTGTCGGCCACGCTGGGCCGGCACATGAACGACGAGATGGTGTCGTTCTACGTGCGCTCCCCGGGCGGCTTCGACGTGGAGTTCGGCACCGACGGGATGACCGTCGACGACAGCCGGTGGGTGGCGCGGGAGTCGACCGCGGTCTCGTACTGGGGTCACGTCTTCGGTGGCCAGTGAGTGAGGGCTAGCGTGGGCAGCGTGAACCAGGACGCCATCCCGGAGGGCATCAGCGCCGACGCGCGGGAGACCTGGCCGCATCCCGAGCTCATCCAGTCCTGGCTCGGCGACGCCGACGTCGACTTCGAGCTGCGCCCCGGCGAGGAGGTCGCGGTCCACGACGACCCGGAGGCGCAGGCCGCGGCCCGGCGCTTCCGCGACGTGCTCGGCTGCTTCGCCTCCGGCATCACCGTGGTCACCACGATGAGCGGCGAGGAGCCGGTGGGGATGACCTGCCAGTCCTTCTCCAGCGTCTCGCTCGACCCGCCGCTGATCACCTTCATCCCGGCGCGCACCTCCCGGGCGTGGCCGCTGATCCAGCGTGCCGGTCGGTTCTGCATCAACATCCTGGCCGCCGACCAGGAGCACGTCTCCGCGCAGATGGCGACCAAGGGCGTCGACAAGTTCGCGGGGCTCGAGTGGTTCCCGGCCGCGGCGACGGGCTCGCCGGTGATCGCGGGGACCCTGGCCCACCTGGACTGCACGATCGCCGCGGTCTACGAGGGCGGCGACCACTTCGTCGTCGTCGGCCGGGTCGAGCACCTCGAGCAGCACGCCCCCGACGCGAGCGCGACCGAGCCGCTGCTCTACTTCAAGGGCCGCTACCGCACGACCGACGGCTGAGCCGGCGGCCCGCGTGCCCGTCCGCCATCAGAAGTGGTGACGGCGTGCTCGCGACACGGCGAGGACTGTTCCGATTTTCGGTCCGCACGGGCTAATCTCCGCGACGAACACCCGACGTCGTGTCGTTCTCCCCGCGTCGCGCCCCGGGTTCGAACCTCTCGGGACGGAGCAGCCGATGAGCCCCCACCAGCACCTCGACACCGCGGCCTCCGGGCGCCTCGTGCTGTGGACGCCGGTGGCGGTGCGGGCCCGGATGCAGGCGGTGCAGGCGCGGCACGGCACGCTCTACCGCGACCAGGTGCTCGACGCGATCGAGGAGACCGTGGACGCCCTGCCCGCCCTGGTGGCGGCCTCGGTGAGCAGCGAGGTCGCGGTGCGCGGCAGGCTGTTCGAGCGGCGTCCGCCGGTGCGCCGGCCTCCCGGCGAGCAGCGCGTCCAGCTCACGATCGGCGGCTTCCTGCCTAGCCAGCTGGCGATCATCGACGAGCTGGTGGTCTCGACCCGCGCGCCCAGCCGGTCCGCGCTGGTCAACGCCGCGCTGGACGCGGCCCTGCCCACCCTCTGAGCGCGCCGGCGGGCCGGTGCGGGACCATCGGAGGACCATGCACAGCCTCGACCCGACCGAAGACTTCGCGATCCGCCTGCTGCGGCGCTTCCTGCTGCTGTGCGAGCACCCGCGGACGCGCCAGCGGATGCTGCGCCTGGTGCGGCAGTCGACGCAGCCCGGGCCCGACGCTCCCCGGCTCTACGGATGGATCAACAAGGCGGTGCTGAACCCGCGTTTCCAACCGGTCGTGGAGCGGCGGGCGATGTCGGCGATGAAGGCCGAGCTGGTGGCCGCGCAGCTGATCGGGCTCGCGATGACCCGCTACGTGCTGAGGATCGAGCCGCTGGCGTCGGCGTCGGTCGACGACGTCGTCCGGATGGCGGCGCCCTCGGTCGCGGCGGCGCTGCAGGGCGAGGAGGCCTTCAGCGCGGTCGTCCGCCCGGACGAGGAGCCCGCGCCGGAGCCCCGGCGCAGGCGTCTGGTCAGAGTGCCACGGCTGCCCGGTGCACGTGTGCTGCGCCGGCCAGGCCTGCCAGGGCGTGCGCGCGCTTGAGGACCAGGTGGGCGTCGTGCTCCCAGGTGATCGCGATGCCGCCGTGCATCTGCACGCACTCGGCCGCCGCCAGCTGAGCGGCCTCCAGCGCGGCGGCCACGGCCGCACGCGTGAGGAAGTCGGCGTCCTCGCCCCCCTCCGCCAGCGTGTACGACGCCGCCCAGCTCGCCGCCCGTGCCAGCTCGGTGCGGGCGAACACCTCGGCCATCCGGTGCTTGAGGGCCTGGAAGGACCCGATCGGCCGGCCGAACTGCACCCGCTCCTGGGTGTAGGCGACCGTCATCCGCAGCGCCCGGTCGGCCAGGCCGACGGCCAGGGCCGCCGCGGAGGCGGCCGTGACGAGCTCGGCGCGCGCCGCGGCGGCGGCGCCGTCGCCCACCACCGCGACCCCGGCGTCGGCGAGGTCGAGCCGCGCGAGCCGGATGCTCTGGTCCATCGAGGGCACCCACGTGGCACTGGCACCGGTGACCTCGACGAGGTCCTCGCCCCGCACGGCCAGCACGATCGCGGCCCGGTCGCCGTCGAGCACCGGCCCATCGCCGCGGGCGAGCGTCGCGATCTCGCCCGCCGCGATCCGTGGCAGCAGGCGGGCCCGGGCCTCCTCGGTGCCGCCGGCCAGCAGCGCCTGGGTCGCGACGGTGGTGGCGAGCAGGGGAGAGGGGGCGAGCGAGCGGCCGAGCTCCTCGAGCACGACCGCGGTCTCGAAGAAGGAGGCGCCGACGCCGTCGTACTCCTCGGGGACCGCGAGCGCGGCCACCCCGATCTGCTCGCACAGGGTGGACCACAGCGCCTCGTCGTGGCCGGTGGCCGAGGTCGACGCGGCCCGGACGGCGGCCGGGTCGGCCCGCTTGTCCAGCAGCCCGCGCACGGTGGCGGCGAGCTCGGCCTGCTCCTCGCTGAGCGCGAACTCCATCAGGCGCTCCCGCGCAGCGAGTCCAGGATCCGGGCCCGGTGGAAGCCCGGGGTGCCCCAGGCGGTGACCAGTGCGCGGATCTTGGTGATCCACACGCTCAGGTCGAACTCCTGGGTGTAGCCGATCGCACCGTGCGTCTGCAGCCCGGTGCGCGCCGCGAGGTACGCCGCGTCCCCGGCCGCGACCTTCGCCGCCGACACGGCGCGGGGGCTGGGGTCGAGCGCGGCGCCGAGGACCAGCGGCCGCGCGAAGTCGAGCGCGATCCGGACGTCGGCGAGCCGGTGCTTGACGGCTTGGTAGGAGCCGATCTCGCGGCCGAACTGGCGGCGCTGCTTCGCGTAGGCGACGGTGTCGGCGAGCACCCGCTCGCCGGCGCCGAGCAGCTGGGCGGCGCAGGCCAGCACGGCGAGGTCGAAGGCCGCGGGGTCGGCCGTGCCCTCGCCGGTCACCTCGAAGAGGCGCCGGGCCCGGTCGACCGAGGTGAGCCGCGCGCCGACGGAAGTTGCGGGCGTGCTGCCGACGTACACCTCGTCGGCGACGTCGGCGTCCAGCGCGTGCGGCACGTGCGGGGGGACCGCCACGGTGGCGAGGCCCTCGACCTCGCGGCCGAGCGCGACGGGCAGGTACGCCGCCGACTCCACCCAGGGTCCCGGGACCGCGTGCCGGCCGAGCGCCTCGAGGGCGACGACGACCTCCACGGGCGAGGCCTCGGTGGCGAGCTGGGTGACGCCCTGCTCGGCGAGGCGCTGCCACAGCTTCAGCCCGGGGGCGTGGTCGCCGTCGGCCCAGGCGCGGGCGGCGCCGACGGGGTCGGCGGCGCCGAGCAGGGACTCCAGCGAGGCCGCGAAGTCGCGCTGGTCCGTGGTGAGCTCGAACCTCATCGCTGGGCTCCCTTCGGCTCGCGCGGCAGGCCGAGGATGCGCTCGGCGACGATGTTGCGCTGGATCTCGTTCGTGCCGGCGTAGATCGGGCCGGAGAGCGAGAAGGTGTACCCGTCCAGCCAGGTCGAGTCGAGCTCGGCCTCGGGGCCGAGCAGGTCGAGCGCGGTCTCGTGCAGCGCCACGTCGAGCTCGCTCCACCAGACCTTGTTGACCGACCCGGCGGCACCGACGTCGCCGCCGTCCTTCAGCCGGGTCACCGTGCCCCAGGTGTAGAGGCGGTAGGCCTCGGCGCGCAGCCAGGCGTCGACGACGCGGTCGGCGACGCGCGGGTCGGGGCGCTCGTCGTACAGCGCGAGGAGGCGGTCGGCGGCGGCGGTGAACCGGCCGGGGGAGCGCAGCGACAGGCCGCGTTCGTTGCCGGCGGTGCTCATCGCGACCCGCCACCCGTCGCCGGGCGCGCCGAGCACGTCGGCGTCGGGGACGAAGACGTCGTCGAAGAAGACCTCGGCGAAGCCCGCCTCGCCGTCCAGCTGGGCGATCGGGCGCACGGTGATGCCCGGGGCGTCGAGCGGGAACAGGAAGTAGGTGAGCCCAGCGTGCTTCTGCGCCTGCGGGTCGCTGCGGAACAGCCCGAAGCCCCAGTGCGCGAGCGCGGCGCGCGAGCACCAGATCTTCTGCCCGTCGAGCACCCAGCCGCCGCGCTCATCGTCGCGCCGCGCGGTCGACTTCAGCGACGCCAGGTCGGAGCCGGCCTCGGGCTCGCTCCAGCACTGGGCCCAGATCGTCTCGCCCGTCGCCATCGTGGGCAGGAAGCGGTCCTGCTGCTCCTGGGTGCCGTGCTCGAAGATGATCGGTGCGAGCAGGAAGATCCCGTTCTGGCTGACCCGCAGCGGGGCGCCGGCGCGGTAGTACTCCTCCTCGAAGACCACCCACTCGACCAGCGACGCCTCCCGGCCGGAGTACGCCGTGGGCCACGACACCACCGACCAGCGGGACTCCGCGAGCCGCGCCTCCCACTCCCGGTGCAGCGCGAAGCCCTCGGCGGTGTCGAGGGAGGGCAGCGGTTCGGCCGGGACGTTCTCGGCGAGCCAGGCGCGGGCCTCCGCCTGGAAGGCCAGCTCGGAGGGGGAGAGGTCCAGATCCATCTACTTCCTCAGCTCGGTCTTGAGCACCTTGCCGGACAGGTTCCGGGGGAGTGCGTCGAGGTGCTCGACGAAGCGCGGCACCTTGAAGTTCGCCAGGCGGGTGCGCGCGAACGCGAGCACGTCCTCGGCGGAGGCCGACCCGACGACGTACGCCTTGCCGACCTCGCCCATCCGCTCGTCGGGGACGCCCACGACGGCCACGTCGTCGACGCCGTCGAGGCGCAGCAGCGCCTGCTCGACCTCGGCGGGGTAGACGTTGAAGCCGCCGCAGATGTACATGTCCTTGAGCCGGTCGGTGATCCGCAGGTTGCCGGCCTCGTCGAGCTCGCCCACGTCGCCGGTGTGCAGCCACCCGTCGGCGTCGATCGCGGCGGCGGTGGCCTCGGCGTCGTCGAGGTAGCCGAGCATCACGAACTCCCCGCGCACCAGCAGCTCGCCGTCCTCGCCGATGCGGGTCTCCATCCCGGGGATCGCGCGCCCGCAGGTGGTGGCCACCAGCTCGGCGTCGTCGCCCTCGCGGGCCATCGTGACGACCACCGCCTCGGTCATCCCGAAGGCGGTGACGACCTGGTCGATGCCGAGCTCCTCGCGCATCCGCTCGATCAGCACGACGGGTACGACGGCCGCGCCGGTCACGGCGAGCCGCAGGCTGCTGAGGTCGCGCTGCGCGCGGCCGGGTGCGGTGAGCAGGGACTGGTAGATCGCCGGGGCGCCGGGCAGGACGCTGATCCGCTCGTCCTCGATGAGCGCCATCGTGCGCTCGAGGTCGAAGGTGGCCAGCGGGTAGAGCGTGGCCCCGGTGGTGAGGCCGGTGACGATGCCGACCTTGTAGCCGAAGGAGTGGAAGAACGGGTTGACCACGAGGTAGCGGTCCTCCGCGGAGACCCCGCCGAGCTCGCCCCAGGCACGGGCCACACCGACGGTCTGGCGGTGCGCGCTCATCGCACCCTTGGGCCGTCCGGTGGTCCCGGAGGTGAAGAGGATGTCGGCGACGTCGTCGGGACCGGGCTGGTCGGGGAAGGGCGCGCCGGCCGGCAGGTCCGGGTCGGTGACGTCGGCCAGCAGGGCGACCGTCCGGGTGAGTCCCTCGGCGCGCAGCTCCGCGACCTGGGCGCGGCCGAGGAAGCCGTCCTCGACCACGACGAGGGCGGCGTCGACCCGCTCCGCGATCTCGGCCACCTCGGCCCCGAGGTAGCGGGTGTTCGCCGGGACCAGCGTCGCCCCGGCCCACGACACGGCGAGCAGGGCGATCGCGCAGGCGGTGCTGTTGGGTGCCCAGAGCACCACCCGGTCGCCGGCGCCCACGCCGGCCGCGCGATAGGCCGACGCGGTGCGCTCGACCCGGTCGAGCAGGCCGGCGAAGGTCAGGACCCGGCCGTCCTCGACGTAGGCGGGGCGGTCGTCGTACCGCTCGGCGGCGGCGCGCAGGACGGCGGGGATCGTGTCCACGCCGACACCCTACCAAGCATTTGCTTGGTTCGTCTCGGGAGCGGGCACGCGCACGCCGTCGATCGCGAGCGCGGCGGCCGCGGCCAGGGCGGAGGCGACCGCGATGAACACCCACGCCGACCGTACGTCGGCGAGGCTCGCCACGCCGGAGCCGAGGATGCCCACCAGGATGCTCACGCCGAGCGCCATCCCGACCTGGCGGGCCATGCTCGCCAGCCCGCTGCCGGTCGAGGCCTGCTCCGGCGGCAGGCCGGCGGTGGCCGCGGCGACCAGGTTGGGCATGGCCAGGCCGACACCGACGCCGCCGAGCAGCCAGCCCGGCAGGAAGGTGGTCAGGTAGGCCGGCTCGGCGGACAGCACGACCGCCTGCCAGGAGGCGGCGAGCCCGAAGACCACGCTGCCGGCAGCGATCAGGCGGCCGGGTGGGACGTGGGGGAGCAGGCGGGCGGCCAGGATCGAGGTCGGGGTGACCAGGAGCGGGCCGACGGCGACGGCGAAGCCGGTGCGCAGTGCGGAGTAGTCCCAGGCGTTCTGCATCCACAGGATGCCGAGCAGCAGCGAGGAGCCGAAGGCGGTGTTGTAGACCAGTGCGGCCAGGTTGGCCCACCGCACGGTGCGCACCCGGAGCAGGGCCGGGTCGATGACGGGGGCGCTGTGCCGGGCGCTGACCACGGCGAATCCCGCGGCGAGCAGGACCGCCGCGGCGAAGGAGCCCAGCACGCCGGCGGAGGTCCAGCCCCAGTCGTTGCCCTGGACGAGGCCGAGGATGAGGGTGCCGATGCTGCCGGTGACGAGGACGGCGCCGACGAGGTCCGGGCGGGGGGCGCCGGCGTTGTGCCGGACGTCGGGGACGTGGCGCAGTGCCAGGACGACCAGCAGTGCGCCGATCGGCACGTTGATCCAGAACGCCCAGTGCCAGGAGGCCTGCACCAGGACGCCGCCGGCCGCCGGGCCGAGCGCGGCGGCGACCGCGCTCGCGAGGGCCCAGATCCGGGCGCCCGCGGCGCGGCGCTCGGGCGGGAGGGCGCCGAGCAGGAGGCCGAGGCTGGCCGGTGTCATGGCGGCGGCCCCGACGGCCTGCAGCACCCGGAAGGCGACGAGGGTCCAGGCGTCGTCGGCGAGCCCGCAGGCCAGGCTGGCGGCGGCGAAGAGCGCGACCCCGCCCACGAAGCCGGCCTTGCGGCCGTAGCGGTCGGTGAGCCGGCCCATCGGGATGAGCAGTGCGGCGAAGACGACCGCGTAGCCGTTGAGGACCCAGCTGAGCTGGCTCAGGGTCGGCGCGGACCCCGATGCCGCGAAGTCGCGTCCGATGTCGTCGAACGCGACGTTGACGATGAAGAGGTCGAGGCCGGCCAGGAAGGTGGCCCCGGTCAGCAGGGCGGTCACCAGGACCGGGTGCCGCGTCTGGCTTTGGGTTGACATAGCCAGGAACCTAGAGGTCTGGCTATGGCTTGCGCAACCCAGGTGGGTAGAGTGCGGACATGAGCATGCGGATGGCCGGTCAGCTCGCGCAGCGGGGAGACGTGCCCCTCGGGCCCGCCTGCCCGATCGACCGAACGATGGGGCTGGTGGGGAACCGGACCGCGATGCTGCTGCTGCGCGAGGCGTTCTACGGCGCCCGCCGCTTCGAGCAGCTGGTCCGGCGCGTCGGGGTCACCGACGCCGTCGCCTCCCAGCGGCTGCGCGAGCTGGTCGCGGCCGGCGTGCTCGCCAAGGAGCCCTATCGCGAGCCCGGCCAGCGCACCCGCCACGAGTACGTGCTGACCCAGGCGGGCCTCGAGCTGGCCCCGATCCTGGTCGGCCTGCTGGCGTGGGGCCGCGACCACCTGGCCGACGAGCGCAGCCGGGTCGCGCTGTCGCACGAGGACTGCGGCGCACCGGTGCGCGCGGTGCTGCGGTGCGACGCCGGGCACGACGTACCGCCGGACGAGATGGTGGTCACCGGCCGGCGAGGCTGACCTACCAAGCATTTGCTTGGTACGCTTCCCGGGTGGACCTGACCGAGAGCGCCGAGGACCGCGCCTTCCGCGAGGAGGTGCGCACCTGGCTCGCCGACCACCTCACCGGTGAGTGGGCCGCGCTGCGGGGGCTGGGCGGTCCCGGCCGCGAGCACGAGGCGCACGACGAGCGGCTGGCCTGGAACCGGCACCTCGCCGCGCACGGCTGGACGGCGCTCGGCTGGCCGGTCGAGCACGGCGGCCGCGGGCTCAGCCTGTGGCAGCAGGTGGCCTTCCACGAGGAGTACGCCCGGGCCGACGCGCCCGCCGGGGTCAACCATCTCGGTGAGCAGCTGCTCGGCCCCACCCTCATCGCCTTCGGCACCGAGGCGCAGCGCACGCGCTTCCTGCCCGAGATCGTCGCGGTGCGCGAGCTGTGGTCGCAGGGCTACTCCGAGCCGGACGCCGGCTCCGACCTCGCGGCAGTGCAGACCCGCGCGCGCCGCGACGAGAGCACCGGTGAGTGGGTGATCGACGGGCAGAAGGTGTGGACCTCGCTCGCCCACCTCTCCGACTGGTGCTTCGTGGTCGCCCGCACCGAGCCGGGCTCGCAGCGCCACGCCGGACTGTCGTTCCTGCTCGTGCCGCTCGACCAGGACGGCGTCGAGGTGCGTCCGATCGAGCAGCTGACCAGCGGCTCGGAGTTCAACGAGGTCTTCTTCACCGGCGCCCGCACGGCCGGCGACCTGGTGGTGGGCGAGCCCGGCCGGGGCTGGGGCGTGGCGATGGGCCTGCTGGGCTTCGAGCGCGGCGTCTCCACCCTCGGCCAGACCGTCGGCTTCGCCCGCGAGCTGCAGAGCGTCGTCGACCGGGCCAAGGCCAACGGCAGCATCGACGACCCCGTGATCCGCGACCGGTTGGCCCGGATGCGGACCGAGCTGGCGGTCATCCGCTCCTACGCGCTGCGCTCGCTCGCCCTCGTGGAGGGCGGCCAGGACTCCGCCGCGGGCAACGGTGCCGGCTCGGTCTTCAAGCTGGCGTGGGCGAACTGGCACCGCACGCTCGGCGAGGTGGCGATGGAGGTCGCCGGTGCCGAGGGCCTGCTCGCCGGCCCGGGCTACGACCTCGACGAGCACCAGCGGCTCTTCCTCTTCTCGCGCGCCGACACGATCTACGGCGGCAGCGACGAGGTCCAGAAGAACATCCTCGCCGAGCGGGTGCTCGGCCTACCCAAGGAGCCCCGCGGATGACCGCACTGCGTCCCGAGCAGCCCATCCCCGACTACGTCCCCGGTCACGACCTGCTCGCGGGGAAGGTCGTCGTGGTGACCGCGGCGGCCGGTGCGGGGATCGGCGCCGCCGTCGTCCGACGCGCGCTGGAGGAGGGCGCCCGGGCGGTCGTCTTCAGCGACACCCACGCCCGGCGCCTGGCCGAGGCCGAGGAGGCGCTGGCGGGGGAGTTCGGTGCCGACCGGGTGCGTCAGCTCGTCTGCGACGTGACCCGGGAGGCCGACGTCCAGGCGCTGCTCGACGCGGCCGACGAGCTCGGCGGGGTCGACGTGCTGGTCAACAACGCCGGGCTCGGCGGCACCGACTCGATCCTCGAGGTCACCGACGAGGCCTGGAACCGGGTCATCGACATCACCCTCACCGGCACGATGCGCGCCACCCGCGCCGCCGGCCGGCGCTTCGTCGCCGCCGGGAAGAAGGGCGTGATCGTCAACAACGCCTCCGTGATCGGCTGGCGGGCGCAGGAGGGGCAGGCCCACTACGCCGCCGCGAAGGCCGGTGTCATGGCGCTCACCCGCTGCGCGGCGCTCGACCTCGCCCCGCACGGCATCCGCGTCAACGCCGTGTCGCCGAGCCTGGCGATGCATCCCTTCCTGGAGAAGGTGACGTCCGCCGAGCTGCTCCTCGAGCTCAAGCAGCGCGAGGCATTTGGCCGCGCCGCCGCGCCGTGGGAGGTTGCCAACGTGATGGTGTTCCTCGCGAGCGACTACGCGTCGTACCTGACCGGTGAGGTGATCAGTGTCAGCAGCCAGCACGCCTGAGCCGAACGGCTCCGGGCCCAGCCGTCGTGAGCAGCTGCTCGCGATCGCGGCCACGCTGTTCGCCGAGAAGGGCTTCCGCAACACGACGGTGCGCGACATCGCCGACGCGGCGGGCATCCTGTCGGGCAGTCTCTACCACCACTTCGACTCCAAGGAGTCGATGGTCGACGAGCTGCTCGTGCCCTTCCAGGAGGAGCTCTTCGGCAAGTACGACGAGATCCTCGCCAGCGGGGACGACGCCCGCACCAAGCTGGAGCGGGCGGTGCGGGTCTCCTTCGAGGCGATCGACCAGCACCCGCACGAGGTCGCGATCTTCCAGAACGACGCCGACCACCTCGGCAGCTTCGAGCGCTTCGCCTACCTCGCCGACCGCAACGCCCAGTCCCGTGCGGTCTGGGTGACGCTGATCGAGGAGGGCGTGCGCACCGGCGTGCTGCGCGCCGACCTCGACGTGACCCTGACCTACCGCTTCATCCGCGACACCGTGTGGGTCGCCGTGCGCTGGTACCGCCCCGGCCGCGGCCTGAGCCACACCGACGTCGCCGACCAGTACGTCCGGATCCTCCTCGATGGGATAAGCAATGCCTGAGGCATACCTCGTTGACGCCGTCCGCACCGCCGTGGGGAAGCGCGGAGGCGCGCTCGCGGGCGTGCACTCCGCCGACCTCGCGGCGCACTCCATCGCCGCGCTGTTCGAGCGCACCGGGGCCGACCCGGGCGCGGTCGACGACGTGATCCTCGGCTGCTGCGACACGATCGGCTCCCAGGCCGGCGACGTCGCCCGGACGGCCTGGCTCGTCGCGGGCCTGCCCGACCACGTGCCCGGGGTCACCATCGACCGGCAGTGCGGCTCCTCGCAGCAGGCCGTCCACTTCGCCGCGCAGGGCGTGCTCTCCGGCACCCAGGACCTCGTCGTCGCCGGCGGCGTGCAGAACATGAGCGCCATCCCGATCTCCGCCGCCATGCTCGTCGGCCAGCAGTACGGCTTCAGCACGCCCTTCGCGGAGTCGCCCGGCTGGCAGAAGAGGTACGGCGACCAGGAGGTGTCCCAGTTCCGCTCCGCCGAGATGATCGCGGAGCGGTGGGACATCACCCGGGAGGAGATGGAGGCCTTCGCGCTGGCCTCCCACGAGCGGGCGCGCACCGCGATCGCCGAGGGCCGCTTCGCCCGGGAGATCGTGCCGCTGACCCTCGAGGACGGGACCGTCGTCGAGGTCGACCAGTGCCCCCGGGAGACCTCGCTGGAGAAGATGGCCGGGCTGGAGCCGCTGGCGCCCGGCGGCCGGATCACCGCCGCCGTCGCCTCGCAGATCTGCGACGGCTCCTCGGCCGTGCTGGTCGCCTCCGAGCAGGCCGTCAAGGACCACGGGCTGACGCCCCGGGCCCGGATCGTGCACCTGTCCGTGCGCGGCGACGACCCGGTCTGGATGCTCACCGGCCCGATCGGCGCCACCCGCCACGCCGTCGAGAAGTCGGGCATCGCCATCGACGACATCGACCTCTTCGAGTGCAACGAGGCGTTCGCCTCCGTGGCGCTGGCCTGGATGAAGGAGACCGGTGCGCCGCACGACAAGGTCAACGTCAACGGCGGCGGCATCGCGCTCGGCCACCCGATCGGCGCCACCGGCACCCGGCTGATGACGACCCTGCTCAACGAGCTGGAGCGCACCGGCGGACGCTACGGGCTGCAGACGATGTGCGAGGGCGGCGGCCAGGCCAACGTGACCATCATCGAGCGGCTGGGCTAGATCCAGCCCATCCGGCGGGCCGTCGCGCAGGCGTCGTGACGGTTCGCCGCGCCGAGCTTGGTGATCGCGCTCGACAGGTAGTTGCGCACCGTCCCCGGGGAGAGCGCGGCCCGGGCGGCGATCTCCTCGACCGTCGTGCCGTCCGCGGCGAGCTCCAGCACGTCCGCCTCCCGCGGGGTCAGCGGGCTGTCCCCGGCGGCGATCGCCTCGGCGGCGAGGTCGGGGTCGACGTACCGGCCGCCGGTGTGGACCTTGCGGACGACCTCGCCGAGGGTGGCGGCCGAGGTCGTCTTGGGGAGGAAGCCGCGCACCCCGGACCGCAGCGCCCGCTTGAGGTGGCCCGGCCGACCGTGGCTGGTCACGATGACCACCCCGCAGCCGGGCAGGTCGGAGGCGAGGCGCTCGGCAACCGCGATCCCGTCCGGGCCGGGCATCTGCAGGTCGAGGACGGCGACGTCGACCGCGTGGCGCACGGCCATCGCCAGCGCCTCGTCGCCGGACGCCGCCTGCGCGACGACCTCGAGGTCGGGCTCCAGGTCGAGGAGCTGCGCGAGGGCGGTGCGGATGAGGTGCTCGTCGTCGGCGAGCAGGATGCGGATGCTCACGCCCCCTCCTGAGGTACGTCGAAGCGGGCCGTGAGCCGGAAGCCGTCCGGACCGGAGCTGGTCGTCACCGTCGCGCCGTGCGGGGCGAGGCGCTCGCGCAGACCGTCGATCCCGGAGCCCGGGCCGGGCTCGGCGCCGACCGGGCCGTCGTCGGCCACCACCAGCTCGGGGGAGACGAAGACGATGTCGACCCGGCGCGCGGCCGAGTGCCGCAGCACGTTGGTGACGGCCTCGCGCACCACCCATGCCGCCGGCTCCTGCCAGGCGTCGGGCACGCCGGCGACGTCGAGACGGACCTCGATCCCCGCGGAGCGCAGCAGGGAGCGGGCGCCCTCCAGCTCCTGGGTCAGGTCGGTGGCCCGGTAGCCGCGGGCGAGCTCGCGGGCCTCGCGCAGCGCCTCGTGCGCCACCCCGCGCACGGCGAGCATCCGGTCGGCGGCGTCCGGGTCGCCGCGCCGGGCCAGGCTCGCCGCGAGCTCGGCCTGCATCGCGATCGCCGACAGCCGCCGGCCCAACACGTCGTGCACGTCGCGGGAGAAGCGCAGCCGCTCCTCGGCGACCGCCAGCGCGGCCTGGGCGGTCCGACCGGTGTCCAGCTCGGTCACGACACCCACCAGCCACAGCGAGACCCGCAGCGTGAACACGAAGAAGGCCGCCGCGGCCGCGCCACCGAGGAAGGCCAGTGGCTCGCCCGAGGTGAGTGCCATCAGGGCGCCGAGCCCGAGGACGAGCGCCGCCGCGACCCGGTCGTCGCTCACCCCGCCGAGCCCCCAGCCGAGCGCGAACAGGACGGACATCACGACGGTCCCGCGCACGCCGTCGGGCTGCGGGAGCGCCAGCGCGACCGCGGCGGACGACCCGAGCAGGAGGGGGACGATGCTCCGCCAGGGCAGGGGGCGGGTGGCGGGGTAGAGGTCCAGCAGGTCGTGCACGACCAGCGTCGCCAGCCCGGCCAGCACCGCGGCGCCGAGCGCCGCGACCGCGAACGCCGTGCCCTCGCCCTCCTGCTGGTTGGCCGCGGAGATGATCAGGAAGCCGACGGAGAGCCAGAGCGCGCCGTACAACGACTGGCGGGTGTAGACCTCGACCCGCTCGACCTGGCTGAGCTCGGACCAGCGGCGCATGGGGGTGAGCCTAGACACCGCTCAGACGCGGGGTTCCCACTGGAGGGAGCGCGCGGCGACCACGACCGCCACGACCGTCCAGGCGAGCAGGACGGCGATCGGGCCGGCCGCCTCGGCCCACGTCGCGCCGAGGTCGAGGGTCGGCGTGGTCCCGCTGCCCGGCAGGCCGAACCAGGTGGAGCGCACCAGGTCGGTCAGCGCCGCGCCGGGGGTCAGGTCCGCCCAGCGCTGCGCGGACTCCGGCAGCGCGATGCTGAGCTGGCCACCCAGCGCCAGCAGGATCACCGGCAGGCTGGTCATCTGCGCCGCCTCGGCGTTGCGGGTCCACGCGGCGGTCCAGAAGGCGAGGGCCGCGAACATCACGACGCTGACGAGCACGCCCACGACGTACAGCAGCGGGTTGAGCGGCGCGTCCTGGCCCAACGCCACCGCGAGCGGTACGGCGAGCAGCGAGACCGCCACCGTGATCGCGGCGCCCGGCAGGGCGAGCGCCACCAGCAGCTCCAGGTCGCGCGCCTCGCCGGTGCGCATCCGCTTGAGCACCAGCTCGTCGCGGCGGGTCACGAACTGCGACAGCACGTTGTAGAACACCGGGAAGAGCACCGCCATCAGCACGGTCGTGGTGATCGCCGCCGCCCCGCCGCCCGCGTCGCCGCGGTCGCCGGAGAGCAGGAGCAGCAGCGGCAGCAGGGGAACCACGACGCCGTACGTCAGCGCCAGCCGGTTGCGGGTCATCAGCACCGCGTTCCAGCGGGCCAGGCGGGCGGTGCGCGGGACGGACAGGACGGGCGTGCTCATGCGACGGCTCCTTCGGGGGTGTCGTCCGCGATCGCGAGGAACACCGACTCCAGCGAGGCGGTGCGTGCCTCCAGACCGTCGAGGCGCAGCCCCTCGCGCTCGGCGCGGACGAGCAGGGCGGTGAGGGTGGCCTGCAGGTCGTCGGTCTCGATGGTCGTGGTGCTCTCGCCGCGCACCACGAGGCGGACCGCCAGCTCGTCCAGCCACGACGGCGCGCTCGCGCTGTCGAGGTGGATCCGCGACGGGTGCCCGGCCGCCACCTCCGCAGGAGTGCCCTCCCGCACGATCCGGCCGGCGTGCATGATCGCCAACCGGTCGGCCAGCGCCTCCGCCTCCTCCAGGTAGTGGGTGGTCAGCAGCACCGTGGTGCCCGTACGCCGCAGCCCCCGCACCAGCTCCCACACGTCGCGCCGGCTCTCCGGGTCCAGGCCCGTCGTCGGCTCGTCGAGCAGCAGCAGGTCAGGTCGGCCGAGCAGCGCGCAGGCCAGGTCGAGGCGTCGCTCCTCGCCGCCCGACAGGGCGCGGACCCGCACCCCCGCGCGCCGCTCCAGGCCGAGCAGCCCGAGCACGTCGTCCACCGGACGCGGCTCGGTGAGCGTGCCCGCCCACTGCGCGAGCGTCTCCCGGACGGTCAGGTCCCCGGAGAAGCCGCTCTCCTGCAGCAGCACGGCGGTGCGTCGTCGTACCGCGTCCCGGTCGGCCCACGGGTCGAGCCCGAGCAGGCGCACCGTCCCCGCGGTCGGTCGGGCCAGGCCCTCGACCACCTCCAGGGTGGACGTCTTGCCGGCGCCGTTGGTGCCGAGCAGTGCGGTGACGGTCCCGGCCTCGACGGTCAGGTCGACGCCGCGCACGGCCTCGAACGCCTCGGCACCGGAGCCGTAGGTGCGGCGCAGGCCGCGGACCTCGATCGCTGGTGTCGTCATGTCCCCAGCCTGCCGTCGGGGGAGCGGACGCGGCAGGCCGTGCTGTCACCAGTCCTTCATGACAGACGTCATGCGGCCGATGGGAAGGACCCTCGGGCATCTCGGGATCGTCGGTCCACGAGAGGGGGAACCACCATGAACACCCGTCACGCCGAGCAGCTGCCCCTGGTCGTCCTCGGCACGTACGCGCTCGGCTACCTCGCCGGTCGCTCCATCGCCACCCTCTGGTCGCGCGGCCCCGCCGAGCTGCACGGCGTACGACGGCTCGCGGGCGGCATGCTCACCGCGGCCGACGCCGACGACGCTCGGTCTCGAACACGAGCCGCCTGATCCGGTCGCCGTGCACGGTCGGGTCGAGGAACGCGATCGCCACGCCGACCCCGCCGCCGGCGAACCGGACATGGCGCACCACGCGGGCCGCCTGGGCGAGGTTGTCGCCGTCGATGCGCACGGTCGCCTCGACCTCGCAGCCGGCCGGCGGCACCTGACCCTGGGTCGCGATCATCACGCCGCCCTCGCTGATGTCGACGGCCACCCCGATCAGGGTCTCCGGCAGGATGCCGTCGTCGTCCGGGGTCGCCGGCCACGACAGCGAGATCGGCACGGCGACCTGGGCGCGGAAGAACGCCCGCTGCTGCAGACGGGTCGGCGCGGACGAGGGACGCAGCAGCCACACCCGGCCGTAGTGCCGGATCGCCGGCCGCGTGCTCACCGCGCACTCCATCCGCCCCAGCGGGTAGGTCCACGTCACGCTCGCGTCGAAGTGGTGCTCGTCGGGGTCGAGGCCCTCGGGGCATGCCACCACCAGCGCGGTGCCGCCCTCGGTGCCGTACGGCTCGACGTCCAGCACCCGGGTCTCCACCGCCACCGGCTCGCCGACGGTCGGGCGCAGGGTCAGCGCGACCGTCTGCAGGAGGGCGGGATGCACCTCGGCAGGGGTCGGGAGCGCGCGCGAGACCGTCATGACCTCCTCGTCGGCGGCCGGGACGAGGACCTGAGCGGTCTGGTCCGATGGAGTCAGGCGGCCCGGGACCGTCCGGGCCGAGCCGGGACGGTCAGAGCACCGTCCACGCGATGCCGACCGCCGCGGGCAGCAGGCCCAGCAGCAGCCACGGCGAGCGCCACGAGCGGCGCAGGACGAGCAGGGTGGCGACGATCCCGCCCACCATGAACGCGCTCGCGATCAGGCTCAGCCCGATCCTGGCATCGAGACGATCCTCGTCGACGTGGTCGGCCGCGATCACGAAGCCGACGGCCAGGTGCAGCACGGTCGTCACGATGAGCGCCGCCACGACCCGGCGCTGGGTCCGCTGCAGCCGCTCGATGTCCTGCGGGTCCGGAGCCTTGCGGGGGGCGTTCGGGTCCATCAGGTGGCGCCGGCGGGGGGTCGGCTGCTGGCTCACCCCGCCAGGATATCCAGTGGCACCGGGCGGCCCCGCACCGCATGCTGGCCCGATGGAGATCCATCCGTTCGGTCCCGATGACGCGGCCGACCTCGTCGCCTGGGCCGCCCTCGCCGGCGCCGTCGCCGCCGCCGACGCCCCCTGGGAGCGGGTCCGCACCGCCCGCCAGGCCGAGGGCTACTTCCGCCACGGCTGGGACGGCGAGGTCGACGAACCCTGCCTCGGCCTCGTCGACGGTCGCCCGGTCGCGTGGGGCGCGATCAGCACCAGCGAGTACGACAACCTCGACCTCGCCTTCGTGCACGTGGCCGTCCACCCGGCGTACCGCCGCCGGGGGCATGGCTCCGCCCTCCTCGCCCACCTGCTCGACGAGGCGCGCCGGCGCGGCCGGACCAGCGTCATCGGCGACGGCTGGGACACCGTCGCGCTGCACGCCTTCGCCACCCACCACGGCTTCGAGCGCAAGCTCGCCTCGATCAACCGGCGCCAGGAGCTCGCGGACGTCGACTGGCCCACCCTCGACCAGCGCTACGACGACGCGCTGGCCCACGCCGCGGACTACGCCCTCGAGCGCTGGGCCGTCCCGACGCCGGACGAGCGCCTGGACGACCTCGCCGAGATGGCCTCCTCGATCAACGACGCCCCGCTGGACGACCTCGACTACGAGGACGAGGTCTTCACCGCCGAGCGGATGCGGGCCTACGAGGACGCGCGGGTCGGCCGGAGGCAGCGGCTCTACCGCGTGGTCGCCCGCCACCTGCCGACCGGCGAGCTCGCCGGCCAGACCGTAGTCTCCGTCGAGGGGGACGACCCCACCTGGGGCGACCAGCACGACACCTCGGTCACCCGCGCGCACCGTGGGCACCGCCTCGGCCTGCTGCTGAAGACGGACATGCTGCGCTGGCTGCGGGAGGCCGAGCCCCAGCTGCTCACCATCAGCACCTGGAACGCCGAGTCGAACGACCACATGATCGGCGTCAACGAGGTGCTCGCCTACCGGGTGCAGGGGCGGGAATGGGCCTACCAGCGGAGCATCGCGGCTCAGGAGTAGCGATGGGTCTTGGCTGCATGCCCCCTCTCGCGGGTGCAGGTCCGGCCGCTGATGTTGCGGTGGCCGCAGAGCTCGTCGGTGGCGGGCTCCGCGGTGGCGGGCTCCGCGGTGGCGGGCTGGGCCGCGCGGGTGCTGCTGGTGGCGCGCGTCGTGCGGGCGGCCGGGCGGGCGGCGGCCCGGTCCTGGGCGTAGCGGGCCTCGCGCAGGGCGCGGACCGCGTCGGTCTTGCTCATCGGCTGATCACCTGAGGGACCCTACGAGAGGGGTCCGACACAAGTGCCCCGCGACGCGCCCGGGCGGGCCCGACGCCGGTCTCAGACGAGCGTGCCCGCGGCGCGCCGCAGCTCCCCGGCGGCCTGGACGACGATCCGCTCGACCAGCTCCGCACAGCTCGGCAGGTCGTCGATCACCCCGACCACCTGCCCGCTGGCGAGCACCCCGGCGGTCGTGTCGCCCTCGACGAGCCCGGCGCGCAGCATGGTGGGGGTGTTGGCGGCGAGCGCCATCTGCCCGAGCGTGCGGCCCTGTGCCTTCCTCATGGCCCGGCCGTCCTTGAGCAGCTCGGTCCACGACATCCCGGACGACCGCTTGAACTCCAGGGTGCGGCGGGCGGTCGGCCCGAGCCGCCGCACGGCGGAGGTCTCCTCCAGCGACGCGACGAGGTCGGTGCGCAGCATGCGGTGCGGCATGCCGTCGACCTTCGCGGTGACGACGGTGTCGGTGAGCCCCTTCGAGAGGTAGAGCTGCTTGACGGCGTCGGGCACGGCCGAGTCCTGGGTGAGCAGGAAGCGGGTGCCCATGCCGACCCCGGCGGCGCCGTACGACAGGGCCGCGGCGAGGCCGCGGCCGTCGAAGAAGCCGCCGGCGGCGATCACCGGGATGTCGCTGTCCACACTTCTCAGGCTGTCGAGCACGGTCGGCAGCAGCAGGGTCGTCGGAACGGCGCCGGTGTGGCCGCCGCCCTCGCCGCCCTGGATCATCACCGCGTCGGCGCCCCAGGACGCGACCTTGACCGCGTGCTTGGCGGCGCCGATGGACGGCATGACCACGATGCCGTGCTCCTTGAGCTTGGCGATCAGCTCGGGCTTCGGCGCCAGCGCGAAGGACGCGACCTTCACGCCGTGGTCGATGAGCAGCTGGCAGCGATCGGCGGCGTCACCCGCGTCGGCGCGCAGGTTGACGCCGAACGGCTGGTCGGTGCGGCCCTTGACCTCGATGATCGCCTGCTCCAGCTCGGCGAAGGTCATCGTGGCGGAGGCGAGGATGCCGAGGCCTCCGGCGTTCGCGGTGCCGGACACCAGGCGCGGACCGGAGACCCAGCCCATGCCGGTCTGGACGACCGGGTGCGGGACGCCGACGAGGTCGGTGAACGGCGTACGGATCAGCTGCTCACTCATGGGGCACCTCCTTGAACCGCAGGCCCTTCGGGTCGAGCACCTCGCGGATGACGACGAGCTCCTCCGACGTCGGCTCGCGGGTCGTCGTCACCTCGCCCCGGACGTCGAGCGCGAACCCGGTGGCGGCGACCACGTCGTCGACCGTGACGCCCGGGTGCACCGAGAGCAGCCGGACCGTGTCGCCGGCTCCCTTGACGTCGAACACCCCGAGGTTGCTGACGATCCGGTGGATGTCGTTGTAGCGCGCCGCGCCCGGGCCGGCGGCCTTCGCGCGGGCCGGTCCGACGCCCGAGACGACGTCCACCTGCTCGACGAAGACGCGGGGGGAGTGCTTCGGCACCCAGTACGACGTGCGGTTGTTCACCGTGTTGCCCGGCGCCCCGCGCGAGCCGAGCAGCTGGCGCTTGGGCCGGTCGAAGGGTCCGATGGCGGAGATGTTCTGGTTGCCGTGGCGGTCCACCTGGGTGGCCCCCATCATCACGTGCCGCTTGCCGTAGGCGACGACGTCGAACACCCGGCGGAACGGGATCCAGCCCTCGACGACGTCGCCCTTGGCGAACAGCGGCGGCACGCCGGAGAGGAGGAGCGACTCGCCGTCGGAGATGACGAGGTCCGGGTTGCTGGTCAGCTTGGCGAGGCGGACCCCGAGCATCGGCAGCAGGCCCATCGGGCTGCCGAAGATCTCGCCGTCGTCCTTGAACGCGTCGGCGATGGCCGCGGCGCAGACGTCGGCGCGGGTGACGGTCTCGGTGCTCATCGGGCCCCCTCCTCGGTGAAGGCCGCGACCGCGGCCTGGTAGGCGGCCTCGTCGCCGGACAGGAAGCGCTCCTCGAACGCCGCCCACTCCTCGTCGCTGCCGGCGGCCGCCGCGGCGTACGCCTTCTGGAAGCGCTCGTCGCGCTCGTAGTCCGGTGTGCAGGTGGTGAAGTGCGCGCCGTGCGGCGTCTCGACCACCCCGCTGACCATCATCCGGTTCAGCAGCACCCGCTGGACGGGCGTGTCGACGGTGAGACCGGCGGTGTCGACGATCTCCTCGACCGACAGGTACGTCCGGTCGGCGGCCATCGCGAAGAGGTCGTCGAAGTACGGGTCGGGCCCGAGGTACGTCGCGTTGCCGTGCACGTCCGCCCGGTTGAGGTGGACCAGCGCCACGTCGAGCCTCAGCGCGGGGACGGCGACCAGCTCCTCGTGACCCGCGCCGTCGTCGTACGGGCTGGTGACGGTCGTGATCCACGGGTTGTTCACGAGGACGTCGGAGCCGAGGCCGGCGCGCATCGGCAGGAACGGCAGACGTTCGGCGGCGGCCTTGAGGCCGGTCTGGAACATGCCCTCGTCGAGCTCGACGACCTCCGGGATCGTGCCGTCCTGTCGGGCGCGCTGGAAGTTCGGCTCGAGCGGGATGGAGTCGAGGCTGACGAAGGCGTAGACGAGCCGGCGGATCTTGCCGGCCCGGGCGAGCAGGCCGACGTCGGCGCCGCCCCAGCTGACGATGGTGAGGTCCTTCAGCTCCGAGCGGAGGATCGCGCGGACCAGCGCCATCGGCTTGCGTCGCGGCCCCCAGCCGCCGATGCCGATCGTCATGCCGTCCTCTAGCGAGGCGACGACCTCCTCGATCGTCATCCGCTTGTCGCGGGGCCTGCGGCTCACTTCTTCGCTCCCTTGTCGGTGCCGGCGAACTCGTCGCGCAGCTCGTCGGACACGCCCATCAGGTTGAGCTCGAAGGTGAACCCCTGCTCCCAGCGGTAGGACTTGTTGACGTTGACGGGGTCGATCCCGTTGAGCGCCTCCTTGGCCGCGCGGATGACCCGGGTGTCCTTGGCGGCGATGTCGCGGGCGACGCGGAGGGCGGCCTCGTCGAGCTCGTCGCGGGGGACCACCTCCAGCACCGAGCCGAACTGCACGAGGTCCCGCGCGGGGATGGTGCGCGCGGTGAAGTAGAGGGTGCGCATCATGTGCTGCGGCACCAGCCGCGCCATGTGGGTCGCGGCGCCGAGGGCGCCCTGGTTGACCTCGGGTACGCCGAAGTAGGCGTCCTCGCTCGCCACCACGCAGTCCGCGTTGCCGACCAGCCCGACCCCGCCGCCGACGCAGAAGCCGTTGACGGCCGCGATCACCGGGACGCTGCACTCGTAGACCGCCTTGAACGCGGCGTAGCAGCCCTTGTTCGCCCCGAGCAGGGCGTCGAACCCGGTGGTGTGCTGCATCTCCTTGATGTCGACGCCGGCGTTGAAGCCCTTGCCCTCGGCCCGCAGCACGACGACCTTCGTCCGCGGGTCGGCGCTCGCCTCGTCGAGGGCGGCCGCCACGTCGTACCACCCCTGGACGGTGAGGGCGTTGACCGGGGGAGCGCTCATGGTGACGAGCCGGATCCCGTCGTCGCGCCGCTCGCTGGTGACTGTCATGGCTGCACCCTACCAAGCAAATGCTTGGTAGGGTGCTCGTCATGGCACTCGCACTGGACCTCGCCGGGCGCGTCGCGCTGGTCACCGGCGGCGCCCGCGGCATCGGGCGCGGCATCACCGAGGTGCTGCTCGCCGCCGGTGCGACGGTCGTGACCTGCGGGCGCTCCGAGGCCGACCCGCCGGCCGGTGCCGAGCACCGGACCTGCGACGTGCGCGACCAGGCGGAGGTGGCCGCGCTCGTGGACGGGATCGTCGCGGCGCACGGTCGGCTCGACGTGGTGGTCAACAACGCGGGGGGAGCGCCCTACGCGCCCGCCGCCGAGGCGTCGCCGCGCTTCCACGACAAGGTCGTCGGCCTCAACCTGATGGCCACCCTCCTGGTCGCGCAGGCCGCGAACCGGGTCATGCAGACCCAGGACGGCGGCGGTGCCATCGTCAACATCTCCTCGGTCTCGGCCCTGCGGGCCTCGCCCGGGACGGCGGCCTACGGCGCCGCGAAGGCGGGGGTCGACTCCCTCACCGCCTCGCTGGCCCAGGAGTGGGGGCCCCGCGTGCGTGTCAACGCCGTCGACGTCGGGCTCGTGCGCACCGCCGACACCGCCGACCACTACGGCGGCGACGCGACCGTCGCCGCGATCGAGGCCACCATCCCGGCCGGCCGGATGGCCGACGTCGCCGAGATCGGCCAGGTCGTCGCGTTCCTGGCCAGCGACCTCGCGTCGTACGTCTCGGGGGCACAGGTCGCCTGCCACGGCGGCGGCGAGCAGCCCGTCTTCCTCTACATCGCCCAGCAGGACGCACCGAAGGAGCAGCAGTGAGCAGGTTGTTGGAGGGTCGCATCGCGATCGTCACCGGAGCCGGCCGCGGGATCGGCCGCGCGCACGCGCTCGAGCTCGCCCGGCACGGGGCGAAGGTGGTCGTCAACGACTACGGCGTCTCCAACAACGGGGAGAGGAGCGGCCACGCCGACGAGCCGAGCCCGGCCCACGAGGTGGTCGCCGAGATCGAGGCGCTCGGCGGTGAGGCCGTCGTCAACGGCGCCGACGTCGCCGACTTCGACCAGGCGGCCGCGATGGTGCAGCAGGCGATCGAGACCTTCGGCGGCCTGGACATCCTCGTCAACAACGCCGGGTTCGTGCGCGACCGGATGCTCGTCAACGCCACCGAGGAGGAGTTCGACGCGGTCGTGCGGGTGCACCTCAAGGGGCACTTCGCGCCGCTGCGGCACGCCGCGGCGTACTGGCGGGCGGAGTCGAAGGCGGGTCGTCAGCGTGCCGCGCGGGTGGTCAACACGACCTCGGGAGCCGGTCTCCAGGGCTCGATCGGCCAGGTCGTCTACTCCGCCGCGAAGGGAGGCATCGCCACGATGACCCTGGTCGCGGCCGCCGAGCTCGGCCGGGTAGGGGTCACGGTCAACGCGATCGCGCCGGTGGCGAAGACCAGGATGACCGAGGGCGCCTTCGACACCTCCGCGATGGCGCTGCCCGAGGACAACTCACCGATCGTCGCCTGGCTCGCCTCCGAGGAGGCCGGTGACGTGACCGGTCGCGTGCTCGAGGTCGACGGGTCCGTCGTCACCGTCGAGACCGGCTGGGCGCACGGACCTGCGCGCGACGCCGGTGCCCGGTGGGAGGCGGCCGCGGTCGGTCCCGCGCTGCGGGAGCTGCTCGCCCAGGCGCCGGCGCCGGAGCCGGTCTACGGCGCCTGAGCGCGGGCGGAGACGCCTCAGAACCACGCGCGGGGGAGCAGCTCCTCGCGGCGCCGGGCGGCGCGCGGCCGCCTGCGCCAGTGCGTGGCGGTCAGCAGCGCTGCCACGAGTGCCGCCGCGACGGCCTCGGTCGTCCGTGCGCGCGTCCTCGTCATCGCTGCCCCCCAGCTGGTCCGACGGGTGGTACCCGTCGTGATGGTCAACGGCCGTGGGTGGCGCACGTCACGCGCGGGCCCTACGCTCCCTCCATGGTGAACGAGAACACGTTCTACTCCTCCGTGCCGACGACGGCACCGATCCCGGTCGCCGTGTGGGGCACGGGCAACATGGGCCGGGCCTCGATCCGGGCCGTCGTGGCGCACCCGGGCCTGCGCCTGGCCGCGGTCGTGGCGCACGACGAGGCCAAGGCCGGCCGGGACGCCGGTGACCTGGCGGAGCTGGGCCGTGCGGTCGGCGTCCTCGCGACGACCGACGTCGACGCCGCGCTCGCCGGGCTCGACGGGGGCGGCGCCGTCGCCTACGCCGCCTCCGGGGAGCTGCGGCCCGACGAGGCCGCGGCCGACATCGCCCGCGCCCTCGCCGCGGGGGCGAGCGTGGTGACGCCGTCGGTGTACGCCCTCTACGACCACCGCAGCGCGCCCGCCGAGCTCCGGGAGCCGCTGGAGCGGGCGTGCAAGGAGGGCGCCGCCGCGCTGTTCGTGAGCGGGATCGACCCCGGTTGGGGCAACGACCTCCTGCCCGTGCTGGTGAGCGGGCTGGCCTCGGAGGTCGAGCAGGTGCGCTGCCAGGAGATCTTCGACTACTCGACGTACGACGCGGAGGACGCGGTGCGCCTCATCGTCGGGATGGGCCAGCCGATGTCCTACGAGCCGCCGATGGTCGCCCCGGGCATCCCCTCGATGGTGTGGGGCGGGCAGGTGCGGATGATCGCCCGGGCGCTCGGAGTGGAGGTCGAGGAGCTGCGCGAGAGCGTCGAGCGGCGCCCGCTCGACAGCACGGTGACCACGGCGCTGGGGGAGTTCGCGGCCGGCACGCAGGGCGCGTTGCGCTTCGAGGTCCAGGGCATCGTCCGGGGCGAGCCGCGGATCGTCGTGGAGCACGTCACCCGGATCAGCCCGTCCTGCGCCTACGACTGGCCGATGCCGCCCGACGGCGGCGACGGCGCGCACCGGGTGATCGTCGAGGGCAGGCCCCGGATCGAGGTCAACGTCGAGGCGACCGACGAGGGCGGCAACCGGGCGGCCGGCGGCAACGCGACCGCCGCCAACCGCCTCGTCAACGCGATCCCCTGGCTGAGCACGGCGCCCCCCGGCCTATACGACGGGCTGGACGTCCCGCTCCTCCCGAGCGCCTACCTGAAGGAGGCCTGATGTTCCTCGAGATCCCCGAGGGCAAGGACCCGATCCTGCACGTGTGGGGCGAGCTGGTGCCCGGCATCGGCCCCGCGGCATCGGCGCTCGCCCTGAGCGTCTACGAGCACAGCACGCTGGACCTGCGCGCCTTCGAGGCGGCCCGGCTGCGGATCGCCCAGGTCAACGGCTGCCTGTTCTGCCAGGACTGGCGCACCGAGCGGGACGGGCAGCGGGTCGAGGACGGCTTCGACGAGGCGGTGGCGCAGTGGCGCACCACCCGCACGTTCGACGAGCGCACCCGGCTGGCCGCGGAGTACGCCGAGCGCTACGCGCTGGACCACCACGGGATCGACGACGGCTTCTGGCAGCGGATGCGCACGCACTACACCGACCGCGAGATCGTCGAGCTGTCGATGTGCCTGGGCTCCTGGTTGGCCTTCGGCCGGCTCAACCGGGTGCTGGGCCTGGACGCGGCCTGCGTCCTGCCCAGCCACGTCGGGTAGGCGCTCAGCGCAGGAGCTCGCCGAAGCGGGCGATCGTCTCGTCGATCGCGCGCTGGCAGGCCGGCGACCAGGGGCCCATGTCGAAGAAGCCGTGGATCAGCCCCGGGTAGGTCTGCTGGTGCACCTGCACGCCGGCGGCCGCGAGCGCGTCGGCGTACGCGATGCCCTCGTCGCGCAGCGGGTCGAACTCGGCGGTGACCACCACCGCGGGCGGCTGCCCGGCGAGGTCCCCGTGCAGCGGCGAGATCCTGGGGTCGGCGAGGTCGGAGGCGGTGTCGGCGTAGTGGCCGATGAACCAGATCAGCGTGGGCTGGTCGAGGAAGTATCCCGTCGCGTTCGCCTCGCGGGAGGCGTACTCCCCGAGCACGTCGGTCGCCGGGTAGACGAGCAGCTGGGCGGCGATGCCGGGCACGTGCTGCGCGGCGACGGCCGACAGGTTGCCGCCGGCGGAGTCGCCGGCGACGGCGAGGACGTCGTTGCCGCCGTACTCCGCCAGGCGGGACCGCACGTCGCGCACCGCGGCGATCGCGTCCTCCGCGGCGGCGGGGAACTTCGCCTCCGGGGCGAGCCGGTAGTCGACCGCGACGACCACGGCCTGTGCGCCGGCGGCGATCGAGCGGGCCATGGCCGCATGGGTGTCGAGGTCGCCGATCACGAAGCCGCCGCCGTGCAGCAGCACCACGGTCGGGAACGGCCCGTCGCCGAGGGGGCGGTAGACCCGCGCCGGGAGGGGGCCCTCGGCGCCCGCGACCGTCGCGTCCTCGACCGAGGCGACCTCGGCGAGGGTGCCCGGCGGGCGGAAGTCCACGGTCAGCTTGCGGAAGGACTCGCGCGCCTCGGCGGGGGTCAGGGAGTGCAGCGGGGTCCCGGCCTCGATCAGCTGGAGGAGCGGGACGAGCTCGGCGTCGACGGACATGTCCGCAACCTAGCCCACGCGCCGGAGCGCGTGGCGGCTCAGGTCGGCCACTCCGGCGGGTACTCGTCCGCGGCCGCGTCGTGCTGCTTGCGCAGCTTCTTCATCGCCCGCGCCGAGACCCGGTCGCCGAAGACGGTGCCGAGGGTGTGGTCGGTCTCGTGCTGCAGGCACTTGGCGAGCAGGCCGTCGCCCTCGAAGCGGACCGGCTCCCCGTCGAGGCCGACCCCGGTGACGGTGGCGAAGTCGGGGCGCGCGCAGTCGACGAAGGCGCCGGGGAACGACAGGCAGCCCTCCGCGCTGTCGTCGAGCACCCGGTCCTTGCCCTCGGGCAGGTGCACCTCGGGGTTGCACACGACCCCGACCACGCGCTGCCCGGAGGCGTCGGGGCAGTCGAAGACGAACATCGCGACGTCCTCGCCGATCTGGCAGGCGGCGAGACCGACGCCGTCGGCGGCGTACATCGTGGCGACCATGTCGGCCGCGAGCGCGCGCAGCGCCTCGTCGAACACGGTCACCTTCGCCTGCGGACGGTGCATGACCGGCGTGCCCCAACGGGTCATCGGGCGGACCTCGCCGCCGCGGGGGAGCGGGCCGTACGGCGCGAGCGGGGTCTCGTCGGTCATGGCCCGAATCCTAGAGAAGCGCAGATCACACGCCGATGTCACCCAGGGTGTAGCGCAATGTGTAACTCACAGTTACATTTGGGGCATGTCCTTGATCAGCAACCTCAAGCCGGGCGGCAAGAACGGGGTCCCGAGCACCGAGAGCCGTGATCCCATCGGCTACCTCGTCGCCGGCCTCAACCGGCTCGCCCAGACCGACCTCCTCGACAAGGTCCGCCTCCGCAAGCCCACCGAGCAGGCCGTCTTCTCGGTCACCCGGACCGGGTTCAAGACGATCACCAACGCGAGCCGGACCTTCGCCAAGGCCGGCAAGAAGGGCCAGCCGGGCACCCGCCCCGCCCCCACGGCCGCCAGCGGCGTCTTCGACCTGACGCCGAGCGAGGACGAGCAGATGCTCGTCGACGTGGTCGCCGAGTTCGCCGAGGAGGTCGTGCGTCCCGCCGCGACCGAGGCGGACAAGGCCTGCGCCGCGCCCGAGGCGCTGCTCAAGGCCAGCCTCGAGATCGGCCTGCCGATCCTCGGCGTGCCGGAGTCGCTCGGCGGCATCTCCGAGGAGCGCTCCGCGATGGCCGGCACCCTGGTCGCCGAGGCCCTCGCCAAGGGCGACCTGGGCCTGGCCGTCGCCACCCTGGCGCCCGGCTCGGTCGCGACCGCGATCGGCCTGTGGGGCACCGACGCGCAGCAGCAGACCTACCTGCCCGCGTTCACCGGCGACGAGGTCCCCGCCGCCGCGCTCGCCCTCAACGAGCCCACCGTCCTGTTCGACGTGCTGAACCCGTCGACCACCGCGACGAAGTCCGGCGACGGCTACGTGCTCAACGGCACCAAGAGCCTTGTCGCCCGCGGCGACAGCGCCGAGCTGTTCATCGTCGGCGCCCAGCTCGACGGCAAGCCGGTCCTGTTCCTCGTCGAGTCCTCGACCGAGGGCCTCGGCATCGAGGGCGACCCCGCCATGGGCGTGCGCGCCGCCTCGCTGACCAAGCTCGTCCTCGAGGACGTCAAGGTCCCCGCGGACGCCGTGCTCGGCGAGACCGACGGGTCGACGTACGCCGAGTGCGTGCGCCTGTCCCGCCTGGCCTGGTGTGCGCTCGCGGTCGGCACCGGCCAGGCCGTGCTCGACTACGTCACGCCGTACGTCAAGGAGCGTCAGGCCTTCGGCGAGCCGATCGCCCACCGCCAGTCCGTCGCCTTCATGGTCGCCAACATCGCGATCGAGCTGCAGGGCATGCGCCTGCTGACCTACCGCGCCGCCGCGCGCGCGGCCGCCGGCAAGGAATTCTCCCGCGAGGTCGCGCTGGCCCGCAAGGCGTGCACCGACAAGGGCATGCAGATCGGCCTCGACGGCGTCCAGCTGCTCGGTGGCCACGGATTCGTCAAGGAGCACCCGGTGGAGCGGTGGTACCGCGACCTGCGTGCGATCGGGATCATGGAAGGGACGGTGCTGGTCTGATGGCCATCAATCTGGAGGTGCCGAAGAAGCACCGGGCGCTGATCGACCAGGCCCACCAGGTCGCGATGAACATGCTGCGACCGATCTCCCGCAAGTACGACATCGCCGAGCACGAGTACCCCAAGGAGCTCGACATGCTCGCGGCGATGATCGACGGGCTCTCCGAGTCCGGCGCCAGCGAGGGTGCCGGTGCGACCGGTGTCCGCCGCGACACCAAGGACGACGACAAGACGGTCAAGAACGGCTCCAACATGGCCTCGGTGACCTCGGTCGCCGAGATGTGCTGGGGCGACACCGGCCTGCTGCTGTCGATGCCCCGCCAGGGCCTCGGCAACTCCGCGATCGCCTCGGTCGCCAACGACGAGCAGCTCGAGCGGTTCAAGGGCAAGTGGGCCTCGATGGCCATCACCGAGCCGTCCTTCGGCTCGGACTCGGCCGCCGTGTCCACCACCGCGGTCCTCGACGGCGACGAGTACGTCATCAACGGCGAGAAGATCTACGTCACCTCGGGCGAGCGCTCCGACTGCGTCGTCGTGTGGGCGACCCTCGACAAGTCCCTGGGCCGCGCGGCGATCAAGTCGTTCGTGGTGGAGAAGGGGACGCCTGGGCTCAAGGTCGAGCGCCTCGAGGAGAAGCTCGGCATCCGGGCCTCCGACACGGCCGTCATCACGTTCACCGACTGCCGGGTGCCGAAGGAGAACCTCCTCGGCTCGCCGGAGATCAACGTCGAGCAGGGCTTCGCCGGTGCGATGGCGACCTTCGACAACACCCGTCCGCTGGTCGCCGCGATGGCCGTGGGCTGTGCCCGCGCCTCGCTCGACCTGACCCGCGACCTCCTCAGGGAGGCCGGCGTCGAGGTGGACTACGACAAGCCGGCGATCCTGCAGTCCGCCGCGGCCGCGAAGTTCCTCCAGCTGGAGGCGGACTGGGAGGCCGGGCGCCTGCTCACCCTCCAGGCGGCGTGGATGGCCGACAACCGCAAGCCGAACTCGCTGGAGGCCTCGATGGCCAAGGCGAAGGCCGGGCGGGTCGGCTCCGACGTGACCCTCTCGTGCGTCGAGCTGTGCGCGTCGGTGGGCTACGCCGAGGAGGAGCTGCTCGAGAAGTGGGCCCGCGACTCGAAGATCCTCGACATCTTCGAGGGCACCCAGCAGATCCAGCAGCTCATCGTGGCTCGCCGGCTCCTGGGGCTGTCGAGCGCCGAGCTCAAGTGAGCAACCGGGCTCCCTCGGCCGGCACCACGCGGTGGTGCACCGGCTGAGGGAGGCCCGCGGACGCGTAGGCCGCGTCGATGCCGTCCCGTACGGCCTCGACGCGGCCTTCGTGCGTCAACGAGATCGCGCAGCCGCCGAACCCGCCGCCGGTCATCCGGGCGCCCAGGGCGCCGGCCGCCAGTGCGGCGTCCACGGTCAGGTCGAGCTCGCGCACGGACACCTCGTAGTCGTCACGCAAGGAGACGTGCGAGGCGGTGAGGAGTGCACCGACGCCCGCCCAGTCGCCGGCCTCGACGGCCGCGACGGTGGCGCGCACCCGCTCGTTCTCGGTGCGCACGTGCCGCAGCCGGCGGGGCATCCCCGTCTCCGCCTCCGCCCGGCGCTGCGCGTAGCCGCCGTCCCCGTCGGCCAGGGCGTGCCGCACCCCGGTGTCGGTGACCAGGATCGTCAGCCCCGCCGCGCTCAGGTCCAGGGGCACACTGGTCGCCACCGGTGCGGCGGGGTCGGCGAAGTCGATCAGCACGCCGTGACCCTCGGTGGCGAGCATGCTGGCGAGCTGGTCGACGCCGCCGGTGGGCGCGCCGACGTACTCCGTCTCGGCGCGGCGGCACGCCTCCGCCAGTGCCGCCCGGTCCGGCTCCACGCCGAGCAGGCCGGCCACCGCGACGGCGACCGAGCACTCCAGGGCCGCGCTGCTGGACAGCCCTCCGCCGAGCGGGATCGTCGAGGTCAGCTCGATGTCGAGCCCGGGCAGGTCCCAGCCGAGCTCGGTGAGCGCCCACAGCACCCCGGTGACGTACGACGCCCAGCCGGCCGGCCGCTCGCCGACCTCGCCCGCCCACGGCTCCCCGGCGTCGCTGACGACGCTGACCCGCCGGTCGCGGCGGGCGGTGACGACGGCGGTGGTCGCCAGCGGGATCGCGAACGGCAGGCACAGGCCGCGGTTGTAGTCGGTGTGCTCGCCGATCAGGTTGACCCGGCCGGGGGCGACGGCGCGCGCGCTGCTCATCGGTCCATCCTGTCCGATCCGGATAGGTTGACGCCGTGCGCCCTCTCCTCGTCTCCGCCACCGCCGCCGAGGCGGCCCACCTGCCCGCCGGCCTGGACGTGCTGGTCACCGGGATCGGGAAGACGGCGGCGGCGACCGCGCTGGCCCGCCACCTGGCGTCGTACGACGACCTGAGCGACGTGGTGGTCGTCAACATCGGTACGGCGGGCGCGCTGCACGACCACGTGGAGGGACTGTTCGAGGTCGGCACGGTCCTCAACCACGACATCAACGCCGACGCGATCCGGGCGCTCGGCTACGACCCGCGGGAGCGGATCTCGGTCGGGTCCGGCGAGACCGTCCTGGCCACCGGCGACGTCTTCGTGACCGACCCGCTCGTGCGGGCCCGGCTCGCCGAGCAGGCGCAGCTGGTGGACATGGAGGGCTACGCGGTGGCCTACGTGGCCGCGGAGTTCGGGGTGCCCGTGCGCCTGGTCAAGCACGTCTCCGACAACGCCGACGAGGGTGCTGTGGAGTGGGTCTCGCTGGTGGACCGCAGCGCGCGGGCGCTGGGGGAGTGGGCAGCCGCCGAGCTCGGCTAGCGGCTGCTGCCGGCCTTCCGGCCGCGCACCACGCCGACGAAGTCCTGGTGGACCGGGCTGTCCGCGTCCCGCAGCCAGATGAGGGCCACCGTCGTCGCCGGCAGGTCCACCACCCGGGTCACCACGTCCTTGCGGTGGTGGAGGCGGGCCAGGGACATCGGCACGATGACGATGCCGGTGCCGGAGGCGGCGACCTCGATGGCGTCCTTCACGCTCATCGCGGGGAAGTCCAGCTGGGCGGCGTCCGGCGTCCAGCCCGAGGGGTGCGGCAGCACGAGCTGCTCGTCGACGAGGTCGGCCGGGTCGACGACGTCCTGCTCGTCGAGGGCCGCCAGGACGTGCTCACGGCCGGCGACGACGACCGGCAGCTCGTCGTACAGACGGACGCAGTGGAGGGGCGAGGGCCGGTCGAGGTCGACGGGCAGCCGGGCCAGCACGAGGTCGGCGCTGCCGTCGTCGAGCACGGCACGCTGGTCGTCCTCCTCGACCAGCCGCAGGTCGATCGGGATCCGGGGGTGCCGCTCGCGCCACACCCGCGCCCACTTGTCCGGGGTCGCGCCAGGGACGAACGCCACGCGCAGCTGATCCATGGGTCCAGCCTCCCAGAGCGGCCCGGAGACGACGAAGCCCGGACGCCGTAGCGTCCGGGCCCGTCCTCTGCGGATGGCGGCAGCTAGGCCTGCGCCATCAGTCCGAACTGGACGGCCCCGGTGTCGTCCACGCCGGCGTCGAGCACCATGGCGTCGAGCTTCTCGGCCGCGTTCGCGTCGAGGTAGACGGTCGCGCCGTCCTGCTCGACGACCTGGTCGCCCGCGAGGGCCTGGTTGGTCGCGGTCACCGCGAAGCCGGCCTCGGCCTCGGAGATCCGCAGTCCGGCCGCCTCGGCCGCATCCGGGGTGTCGGTCATCTGCTTGACGATCGTGGCGGCGTTCTCAGTCAGGGTGAGCATGATGTGCCTTCTCGGTTTCGTGGTCAGAGACCTTCCCCACCGTTGCAGGGACGTCGACGCCGTTCAAGCGCCCGGCGTGTCGCAGCGGTCCGAAACGGGGTCCCGATGAGGTGTCCGGGGCGATGCTTTGCTACGGTTTCTCCGCACTCGTCCGGGTGGCGGAATTGGCAGACGCGCTAGCTTGAGGTGCTAGTGCCCGTATTAGGGCGTGGGGGTTCAAGTCCCCCCTCGGACACAGATGGAAACCCCGGGTCTGGCCCGGGGTTTCTTCATTTCAAGTCGTACCGTGGAAGCCCCTAGAGGGACCGGTGACCCTCGGCGGGTCCTGGGATGGCTTCGAACGCGAGGCGCAAGCGGGGCGGCGGTGCGGTCTCTGCCGGTGTGCTCTCGCGCAACGGCCTACGCGCTCAGGAAGGGGTGGCTCGGCGGCCGTTCGACGCTCCGCCTACTGCGCGAAATCGGGCGTCCGTACGGGCAGTATCACGCCGAGCCCTTGAGAGAGGATGTGCGGCATGGTGACCATCGGCCTGCTGGTTCTCAGCCTTCCACTTGGGCACGTGCTCCTGCCCGCGCTCTCCGTCCTGACTCGGCGAAGACGCCTCAACTACCGGCTGACTCCTCGAGGACGAGTTGTCGACATGATCCTCGCAGTCATAGGACTGGCTCTAGTTGCGACCGGCACGCTGACTTAGCGGACCGAACCCCCACGCTCCGGAACACCACTCTTCTGGCAGAGCCTGGCGTTTGCCGCCCACAGCTGGTCGGCACGTTGGGAAGCCGGTCCTGGGTTGGGGTCTCGACGCCGGCGCAGGTGCGACGGCCGTCGGGGAGCATGAGAACCGCGGCTGGAACTCATCCACGGCTGCCCCAACCTCCACGGCCGCGGGTCGGGCGGCCCGCCACAGGCGTGACGGCGCCGCGCCGGTTGGCCCGGCGCGCCATGCTGAGGTCATGACCTCTCCCGCCCAGGCCACGCGCCTGCTCGAGCTGCACCGCGACCCCGCACTCCTCACCGTCGTCAACGTCTGGGACAGCATCTCCGCCCAAGTCGTCAGCGACCTTCCCGGCACCACCGCGCTGGCCACCGCCAGCCACTCGATCGCCGCCTCCCGCGGCTACGAGGACGGCGAGAACATCCCCGTCGAGGAGATGATCGAGGAGGTCCGTCGCATCGTCGCCGCCACCGGGCTGCCCGTCTCCGCCGACCTCGAGGGTGGGTACGGCGACGCGGCCGAGACCGTCCGCAAGGCGATCGGCGTCGGCGTGGTCGGCGCCAACATCGAGGACCAGCTCAAGCCCCTCGAGGAGGCCGTCGCCCAGGTCGAGGCCATCGTGCGCGCCGCGGAGGCCGAGGGCGTGCCCGACTTCGTCCTCAATGCCCGCACCGACGCCTTCGTCAAGGGTGCCGAGGACCCGCTCCAGGAGGCGCTGCGCCGCGGGCGCGCCTACCTCGACGCCGGCGCGCCGGTCGTGTTCGTGCCGGGCAAGCTCGACGAGGAGCAGGTGGCGACCCTGGTCGAGGCGTTCGGGCCGCAGCGGCTGACCCTGATCGGGCTGCCGGGCATCCCGCCCCTGTCCCGGCTGGAGGAGCTCGGCGTGGCCCGGGTCTCGTACGGTCCGCTGTCGCAGCGGGTGGCGCTGACCGCGCTGGCCGAGCTGGTCGAGGACGTGCACGCGGGCGGCGGGGTGCGGCCCGACGTACGACCGCTGAACTGAGCGGTATGGGGATGCCGGGTCCGGGGTACCTCGCCGCCATGTACATCGGACTCGGCATCCTCCTGCTGGTCCTCGGCCTGATCCTCGTCCTCGACGTGATCACCGTGGACCTGGACTTCGTCGACGACAGCGCCCTCGGCACGATCCTGCTCGTCGCGGGCGTCCTGGCCATCGCGCTCTCCCTGCTCTACGCGCCGCCGTGGCGCCGTCGCGAGGTCGTGGAGCGCCGCGACGACACGCTGCGATGAACGAGCCCTCCGTCCCGGCCCTGCTCCGGTTCGCCTACGCCGTGCGGCTGCGCGTCGCACGTGCCTTCCTCGGCCCTGACGACACGCTCGCCAGCGGCGCCTGAGCACCTGCTTGCGCGACCCCGCCACAATCGGGGCGTGAGCGAGCCCGACCCGACCGACCAGTCCGCGCGCGCGATCGCCGCCGCGGAGGCGCTCGGCCTCTCCTTCGAGGTGACCCGGCACGGGCCGGTGCGCTCGCTCGCGGAGGCGGCCGCGGTGCGCGGCGTCGCGCCGGACCGGATCGTCAAGACCATGGTGGTCCGGGTGGCCGAGGGCGACCACCGTCTCGTGCTGGTGCCGGGCGACCGCGAGATCGCCTGGCCGCGGCTGCGGGCCCTGCTGGGCGTGAACCGGCTCTCGATGCCGTCGGCGGAGGCGGCCCGGGAGGTGACCGGCTACGTGCGCGGCACGATCACCCCGCTCGGAGCCCGCACCGCCCTCCCGGTGGTGGCGGACGATCGAGTCGTGGGGCGGATCTCGATCGGCGGCGGCGCGCACGGCGTCGCGCTGACCGTGGACGCCTCAGCGCTCCTGGCGGCCCTCGACGCGACGATCGCGGACGTCACGGATCCCGCCGGCTGACCCTGCGGACACGTCGTACCGGGCCAGCACCTGCTCGATCGGCACGCCCTCGCCGTAGAAGAAGCCCTGCCCCTTGTCGCAGCCCTTGCCGCGCAGGTAGCGCACCTGCTCCCACGTCTCGACGCCCTCCGCCGCGACCGACATGCCGAGCGCGTGGGCCATGGCGAGGATGGCGTCGATGACGGCGGCGTCGGCGTCGGTGGTGGTGAGGCGGCGGACGAACTCCCGATCGATCTTGAGCTTGTCGACGGGGAAGCGGGTGAGGTAGGCCAGGCTGGAGTAGCCCTGCCCGAAGTCGTCCACCACGATGCGGGTGCCGATCTCCTTGAGCGCGTGGAGCACGGCGAGGGCGTCGTGGCCGTCGCTCATCAAGATGCCCTCGGTGATCTCCAGCTCCAGGGCGGAGGCCGGGAGCGAGGCGGCGTCGAGGGCGGCCTGCACCTCGCTCAGCCAGGTCTTGCGGGCGAACTGGCGGGGTGACACGTTGACGGCGACCCGCAGCGGACGGCCGGAGGCCTCGCGGATCGCGGCGGCGTCCAGACAGGCGCGGCGCAGCACCCACCCTCCGAGCTCGGCGATCAGCCCGCTGTCCTCGGCGACCGGGATGAACCGGTCGGGCGGGACCTGGCCGACGGTGGCGGAGTTCCAGCGGGCCAGGGCCTCGAACGCGACGATGTCGCCCGTGGCCAGGTCCACCTGCGGCTGGTAGGCCACCGACAGCTCGTCGTCGCGCTCCAGCGCGTGCCGCAGCGAGGCGGAGAGGACCAGCTTCTCGTTGCTGTCGATCAGCATCTCCGGCTGGAACCAACGCACGTTGTTCCGGCCGGCGGCCTTGGCGCGGTACATCGCGATGTCGGCGTTCTTCAGCAGGTTCGACGGGGTCTCGCCGTGGTCGGGGTAGACCGCGCAGCCGACGCTCACCGTGGCGAGCACCTCGTGGTTGTTGACCATGACCGAGGTCGGCAGCACCGAGGCGACGGCCTTCATGCGTGCCCGGATCTCCTCGGTGTCCGCCAGCCCGGCGAAGACCATGACGAACTCGTCGCCGCCGAGCCGGGCGACGAGGTCGTGCTCCCCGGCGAGCTCGGACAGCCGCTCGGCGACGCGGAGCAGGAGCCGGTCGCCGGCGTGGTGCCCCAGGGAGTCGTTGACGCGCTTGAAGTGGTCCACGTCGAGCAGCAGCAGCGCGACCTTCGTCCCCGTCCGCTCGGCGGTGGTGATCGAGTCGACGAGGTGCTTGGTCAGCATCGAACGGTTCGGCAGGCCCGTCAGGACGTCGTGGTCGGCGAGGTACGCCACCCGGGCGCGCACCTCCAGCCGCTTGGTGATGTCGAAGGCGACCGCGAGGTAGCCGCTCGCCGTCCCGTCCTCGCCCACCACCGGCGTGATCGCCTCGCCGACCGTGACCTCCGAGCCGTCGCGGCGGCGGTAGCCCAGCTCGAACTCCTCGCCGTCGGCACCGCGGGTCCACTCCTCGCCGATCGCCTCGGGGCGGGCGTAGACCGAGGTCAGCGGGCGCCCGAGGAGCTCGGACTCGGCGTACCCGAGCAGGCGCTCGGTCGCCGGGTTCGCGGCGATGATGGCGCCGCGGGAGTCGGTCGCGATGACGCTGCAGGGCATGCTCGCCAGGATGCTGCGCCGCAGCGAGTCCTTGCCGGCGACCTCGAGCGCTTCCTGCATGGCGAGGCGCTCGCTGATGTCGATGACCGACGCCAGGACGAACTGCTCCTCGCCGATGACGATCGGGTTGAGGCCGATCTCGATCGGCACCTCGGTGCCGTCGCTGCGCAGACCGTAGAGGTCGCGGCCGGCACCCATCGGCCGCGCGGCGGAGTCGGCGAAGTAGCTGTCGCGGTAGCGCAGGTGCGCCTTGCGCGAGCGCTGCGGGATGAGCTGCTCCACCCGCATCGTGAGCAGGGCCGAGCGGTCCAGGCCGAAGAGCGCCTCCGCCTGGGCGTTGACGAGCACGATCCGGCCGTCGCTGCCGACCATGACCATCGCGTTCGGCGTGGCCTCCAGGATGAGCCGAAGCCGCCGGGCCTCCTCCTCGGACGCCGATGGCACGCGGTCCTCGATCACCGACACTGCCCTGTCCCTGCCTTCTCCGAGCACCGTGGGGTTCGCACGAGCGTAGGTCGACCACGCCCCGTCCCGTCGGGAATTGGACGAAGAGGTCAGGGTTGGCGAACCTTCACCGATCCCGTGGGGAGCGGCCCGTCCAGCGGCGGTACGCCGCACCGAAGCTCGTCGCCTCGGCGTAGCCCAGCCGCCGGGCGATGTCGTCGACCTTCAGCCCGCGGTCCCCGAGCAGGTCCTCGGCGACGCCGCGTCGTACCTCGTCCAGGACGGCGCGGTAGCTCGTCCCCGCCTCCGCCAGGCGGCGCCGCAGCGAGCGCTCGCTCAGCCCGAGCGCGGTCGCGACCTCGCCCATGGGCGCGCCGTCGCCCAGGCGTTGGGCGACCAGGATCCGGACCTGCTCCACGACGCCGGTGCGGCTGCGGCGGGTGGCGACCAGGTCGCGGCACAGCGCCTCGGCCAGCGCCAGCGCGTGCGGGTTGGCCTGCGGCAGCGGGTGGCCCATCCACGCCGCGTCGATGCGCATCTCGGCCCGCCCGCCGGGGGCGTCCCAGCGCGGACGGACGCCGAAGGCCGCGCGGTGCCCCTCGACGTCGGCGGCGGGATAGGGCAGGTCGACCGAGGAGAGCCGCGGCGACCCGCCGGCGATCTCGCGCAGCACCGTCCAGATCGCGCTCAGGTCGCGCTCGACGAGGAACCGCCCGACGTCCGCCGGCAGGTCGCGGTCGTCGAGGGCGACCACGGCGACATCGCCCTCGATCCGCGCGCTGAAGACGCAGAAGGCGAAGCTGAGGTCGAGGAAGCGGAAGGCGAGGTTCGCGGCCGCCCCCATCGTGGGGCTGCTGAGCAGGGCGAAGCCGAGCGGGCCGAAGGTGGACACGTGGTAGCGCACCCCGACCCGGGCGCCGGAGAGGTGGGGCGCCGCGGTGACCAGGTTCCGCACCACCCGCAGCTCCTGCTGCGCGGTGACCTCGCGCTGGTGGTCCTCGAGGTCGCGCACCTCGAGGCCGCTGCCGCGCAGCAGCGTCGCAACCGCGACGCCCTCGTCCGCGCCGGCGGCCACGAGGAGGGCGATGCTCCCCACCCGGCGCGGGAAGTCCCAGGTGCGGGTGGCCGGCGGATCGAACATGGCCGGAATTATGGATCCTCTGGCCGTTCCGCGCTGGCAGGCTCTCCGGCCGGTGCCTAGCGTGCTGCCATGAGCACGCGTACGCCGTCGGTCGTCGTCATCGGCGCCGGCTTCGGTGGCCTGGCCACCGCGCACCACCTGCGCGCGGCCGGGATCCGCGACATCACCGTCCTCGAGCGCGCCGACGACATCGGCGGGGTGTGGCGCGACAACACCTACCCGGGAGCGGCCTGCGACGTACCGTCCTCCCTCTACTCGTGGTCCTTCGCCCCCAAGCACGACTGGAGCCACCGCTACGCCCGGCAGCCCGAGATCCACGCCTACATCCGCGAGCACGCCGCGGCCAGCGGGCTGCTCGACCTGGTCCGCACCGGCGCCGAGGTCACCTCCGCGGAATGGTCCGAGGGCCGCTGGACCGTCCGGCTGGCGGGCGGGGAGGAGCTCACCGCCGACGTGCTCGTGTCCGCGGTCGGCCAGCTCTCCGAGCCGGCCGTGCCCGCGATCGCCGGCCTCGACGATTTCGCCGGGCCGGTCTTCCACTCCGCGACCTGGGACCACGACGTCGACCTCGCCGGCAAGCGGGTCGCCGTGATCGGGACCGGTGCCAGCGCGATCCAGTTCGTGCCGCAGGTCGCCCCGGTCGCCGCGCACACAACCGTCTTCCAGCGCTCGGCGCCGTACGTCGTGCCCAAGCCGGACCGCACCTACGCCGCCTGGGAGAAGCGCCTGTTCGTCCGCCGCCCCCGGCTCCACGACATCGCCCGTCGCGGCGTCTTCCACCTCTCCGAGCAGCTCAACAAGGCCCTCGACTCCGACGGTGGCGCGGTCACGACGGTCCTGAACCGGGCCTGGCACCTGCACCTGCGGCACCAGGTCAAGGACCCGGCGCTGCGCGCCCGGCTGGTGCCGGACTACCCGCTGGGCTGCAAGCGGCTGCTCTTCTCCAACGACTGGTACCCCACCCTCGTCCGCGACGACGTCGACGTCGTCACCGACCGGATCACCCGGGTCGAGGCCGACGGCGTGCGTACCGCCGACGGCGTGCTCCACGAGGCCGACGTCGTCGTCCTCGGCACCGGCTTCGCCGCCACCGACTTCCTCGCCTCGCTCGACATCACCGGTCGCGGCGGCCGCCGGCTGCACGACGTCTGGGAGGGCGGGGCCCGGGCGCACCTGGGCATCACCGTCCCCGACTTCCCCGGGTTCTTCATCCTCTACGGCCCCAACACCAACCTCGGCGGCAGCTCGATCATCGGCATGCTCGAGGCGCAGGCCCGCTACGTCGTGGAGGCGGTCCTCGAAGGGGGCCGCCGCGGCGCCCCGCTGGTCGTGCGCCCGGAGCGCGCGGCGTCGTACGACGACGAGATGCAGCGCCGCCTCTCGAGCAGCGTCTGGGCGTCGTGCGCCAGCTGGTACCGCGAGCCCGGCGGCCGGATCACCACGAACTGGCCCGGCACGGTGACGGAGTACCAGGAGCGCACCGCCCGCTTCGAGCCTGCCGACTTCGAGGTCGCCGAGGGAGCCACGCGATGACCCACTACGACGTGCTGGTGGTCGGCTCCGGCTTCGGCGGCAGCGTCACCGCGCTGCGGCTCTCCGAGAAGGGCTACCGCGTCGGCGTCCTGGAGGCCGGGCGCCGCTTCGCTGACGACGAGCTGCCGACGTCGTCGTGGAAGGTCCGCGACTACGTCTTCAACCCCGCCCTCGGCTGCTACGGCCTGCTGCGGATGACCCTCCTCAAGGACGTCCTGGTGCTCACCGGGGCCGGTGTCGGCGGCGGATCGCTCGTCTACGCCAACACCCTCTACGAGCCGCCGCGGGCGTTCTTCGACGACCCGCACTGGTCCGGTATCACCGACTGGGCCGACGAGCTCGCCCCCTACTACGACCAGGCGCGGCGGATGCTGGGCGTCACGTCGTACCCGTGGACGTCGCCGTCGGACCGGGTGATGAAGTCCGTCGCCGACAGCCTCGGCGTCGGCGAGACGTTCGGGCCCACCGACGTCGGCGTCCTCTTCGGGGAGCGGCCGGGGGAGCGGGTCGGCGACCCGTTCTTCGGTGGTGTCGGGCCGGAGCGGACCACCTGCACCGACTGCGGCGCCTGCATGACCGGCTGCCGGGTCGGCGCCAAGAACACCACCGTCAAGAACTACCTGTACCTCGCCGAGCAGGCCGGCGCCGTCGTGCACCCGCTGACCACCGTGACGGATGTCCGCCCGCGCGCCGGTGGGGGCTACGAGGTCGCCACCCGGCGCACCGAGGGCAAGGTACGACGCGGCCGGCGCACCTTCACCGCCGACCAGGTCGTCTTCTCCGCGGCCTCCCTCGGCACCCAGCGCCTGCTCCACCGCCTCCGCGACTCCGGCAGCCTGCCGCGCATCTCGCCCCGCCTCGGTGAGCTCACCCGCACCAACTCCGAGGCGATCCTGGCCGTGCGCGCCCGCGGCGACGACGTCGACTACTCCCGCGGGGTCGCCATCACCTCCTCCATCCACGTCGACGACCACACCCACGTCGAGCCCGTCCGCTACGGACGCGGCAGCAACCTCCTCGGCCTCCTCGGCGCGACCCTCACCGACGCGCCCGCCGACGGCCGCTCCCGCCTCGTCGCGGGGCTGCGCGAGATGTGGCGGCACCGGCGCGACCTCCCGCGCCTGCACGACCCGCGGCACTGGTCCGAGCAGACCATCGTGCTGCTGGTCATGCAGAGCCTCGACAACTCCCTGACGACGTACCTGCGCCGGCGGCCGTGGGGGCGCACCCTCACCACCCGCCAAGGCACCGGCGAGGCCAACCCGGTCTGGATCCCGCAGGGCCACGACGTGGCCCGCCAGGTCGGAGACGAGATCGACGGCATCCCCGGCGGCACCTGGGCCGACCTCGTCAACATCCCCGCCACCGGCCACCTCATCGGCGGCTGCCCGATCGGGGAGACCGCCGCGGACGGCGTCATCGACCCCTACCACCGACTGCACGGGTACGACGGCCTCCACGTCATCGACGGCTCCGCCGTCGCCGCCAACCTCGGCGTCAACCCCTCGCTCACCATCACCGCCATGGCCGAGCGGGCCGTCGCGATGTGGCCGAACAAGGGGGAGACCGACGCGCGGCCGGGGCTCGGGTCGGCGTACCGACGGGTGGTGCCGACGGCGCCCCGGCGTCCGGTGGTGCCGCCGAGCGCGCCGGCGGCGTACCGGTTGCCGATCAGTCCGCGGTGAGCGTCATGGCGAAGACGTGCAGGGCCGGGGTCGAGCAGGTGTTGCGCAGGTCCGTGCCGAGCCGCGGCAGCGTGATCGACTCGACGGTGTAGCCGCTGTCGACGTAGTCGGTGTGCAGGGGGAAGCGCGCGACGTACAGGGAGGGCGCCGGGCTGGTGACGGCTGCCGTGCCCTGGAGGTAGCGATCGAGCCCGACTCCGCGAAGTGAGGTGTCGCGGGGCGTCAGCCAGTCCGGGATACGAACCATCTCGTCGTCTGCTCCGATTCCGCCCTCGGCGGTGCCGTCGCCGTACCTGATGCTCAGACGGTGCGTCTGGTCGGTCGGGACGGGCGCGACCTGCCCGCACGTCGCCGCGACCAACAGGTTGACGTGACCCGGAACCTTGTTGCCCTCGGCGTCCAGGTGGAAGGGCACGGCCGTGCCTGCCGGGAGGGCGATCTCCTGGCCGGCCGACACGACGTTGTCGAGGACCTTGCCTCCCGTGCCCGCCTTGGTCGGAGGCATCGTGAACGTGACGCCGCCGACGACGGCCGTGCCGCCGTTGCCGTTGGAGGAGCCTGGGGTGAGCCCGGCCGCTGTCAATGACGCCTTGGACAGCGAGCGGTCCTGGTCGGCGGTGAGTCGGGCCGAGGTCGAGCCGTCCACGCCTACGCCGTTGTTGTCGAACGCAGCGGTCAGCGAGGAGAACTTGGCGGCTCGGAGCGGAACGAGGTGCAGCTTGTCGATGCTGACTGCGTACCCGCTCGACACGTCGCTCTTGCCGGTCACGACGACGGACAGCTTGATGCTGGGTACCTGACCCGGTCCCACGGGTGCCGCGGATATGCCCCCGAGGGAGACGAACTGCTCGGCGCGGGTTGCCGCGAAGGTGTCCGCCGTGAGCGGGGCCGACTCGGCGTCGGTCACCGTTGCACCGTCGACCCGGAAGGCGACCTGCCCACCATCCGGCCGCTGATTGAAGTCCAGCCCGACGGCGTAGTAGCCCGCGACCGGTACGGGCAGGTTGTAGGTGACAACGGCAGGATCGGCGGGGGTGGGCAGGCTGGGCGTCGTCGAGGGCGTGATGACGACCTCCTTGCCGCCGGAGTCCGATGCATCGGCGACGGTGCTCAGGAGGTCCGATCCTTCGGTCACCGTCGAGGCGACCCCGCTCGCTTCAGGCTCGTAGCGGAACTTCGGGAAGCTGGTGAAGGTCGGTGAGGCGAGCACGCCCGGCACGGTGAGCGGGACGTAGAACGAGTACGTCGTGCTCGAGCCGCTCATCAGGTGCGCTTTGTCGAACGCACGCACCGTCACGGTGTGCCGGACACCCTTCTCCAGGACGGAGGGCGCCGTGATGACGCCCTTTCCACCGCTGGCCGGCACGAATCCCGTCTTGCCGTTGTCGACGGTGTAGTCACAGCTGGTGATGGCGGGGGCGCTTCCGCCGTCGAAGGAGTAGCTGAAGCCCGCCGCGTCGCTGTTGCTCGACACAGCGAAGGTGCCGGGGGAGTCCAGTGAGGCTCCCCATTGCTCACTCGGGTAGTCGTGACTCACGACCGTAGGTGTCGCCGGCGGCGTCGTATCGAGGACGAACACCTTCCAGCTGGACCATCCCGAGTACTGCGGCGTGCCGTAGGTCGGCTCGCTGTGCGCGCGGTCGCGGAAGTAGAACACGCCGTCGCTCAGTGGGTTCGTGTTGGCGCTGTTGACCCCGCTGCTGTGGAACTTCGCCCAAGCGCCACTGGGCACGTTGGTCTCGCTCGACTGTGAGGAGTTGTAGCGGGACCGCACGTCGGTGTCGGTCTGGATCCCGCCTCCGTCGGCGTCGCGCCAGACCTCGAAGTGGTGCTGGGTGTTCACCGGGGTCGGATTCTGGTCCGTGGACCGCGCCATCAGGCCGAGGTAGCGGTCGGTCATGCGCGTGGTCTCGCCGTTGCAGTCGATCGCGTCCTCGAAGGTCAGCCCGGTCGGTGTGGTCGGAGCGAAGGCGAACGTGATCTCGATCGTCGGGTTGTACGCCGAGTTGTTGCCGAACTTCTTCCACAGGTACTTGTCGTTCGGGGACGGCGCGGAGAGGGAGAAGCGGATCGCCCCAGACTCGTTCTTCACCGCGTCGGCCACGTACTGGTCGACATTCGCGTTCTGAAAGCTGATCCAGCCTTCGTTCTCGCCGCCTGCACCTGCGGCCGAGGAGATCTGCTGCAGGGTGGAGCCAACCGGTCCGGGGTAGTTGGTGCCGGAGCTGAAGGCGGTCGCCTTGGTCAGGTTGACCGCGGTCGCGCCCGACGAGGCGTTCCACATCTGGTAGGCCCTCACGACCGCGTTGTCGATGTGCGGGTCGGCCGTCGTGCCCGTGAGCGCGGAGACGTCGAAGGAGAAGAACGAGCGAGAGTTGCCCTGAACGCTGGTGCAGAAGCTCCATCCGCAGTACCCGACCCGCAGGGGCTCGGAGGTGTCGTCGTAGTAGTCCCAGCCGCCCTCGTGGACCGTGAGCGTGTGCGGTTGACCGGCCTCGCTCATCTTCGGGTCGACGAAGATCGGGTACGTGGTCGACGGATCGTTGAGCGTGGCGGAGTCGGGTGCGATGGCGACCTGGAGAGTGTCGGCATCCACTCGCTGGTAGGTGGCGGCGACTTCTCGAATTTCCGATGTCCCCGAGTCGTCCACGTCTCCCTCGTCTCCAGGAAGGCCTGATGAGTCCCACTGCATCGGCGGCGCGCCGGTGAACGTCACGTCGGCGTTCTCCGCGCTCACCGAGCCGTCGGCCGAGCGGGTGAGGTCCAGTCCGTCGCCGTCGAGCGTCAGGGGGACGGGGTCGGCAGCCAATGCCTGCGCAGCCTGCTCGTCGTGGACCACCAGGACCTGGGAGTAGCCACGAGGCTGGGCCGTCATGACGAGGTCGACGCCCGGACGGACATCTCGATAGGTCAGCGATGCACCGTCCGCACTGGGGGTGGGGAGCGGGGAGTCCCACGACATCGAGACCTGCGCTCCGTCTTGCCCCATGGTCAGCAAGGGAGCGGTGCCGCCCCCGGAGAGGGTCAGCGGAACGGACGTCGCCCTCGGTGACCACGTCCCGTCCGCAGCCTGGACCAGGGTGGCGTCGAGGGATGTCCAGGATCCTTGCTGCTTGACGCGCACTGGCTGTTGGTGGGACACGAGCTGGTAGCGACCGTCCGGCAGCGCGAAGACCTGGGTGGTCTCGGTGGTGTAGGCGGGCAGCTCCACGGGCACCGCGATCGGCGCGTCGTCGTCGGCAGATGCAGGTGCGCTCAACGGGACGGCGGAGAGCCCTGCGGCCACCACGGCCAGGGGCAGGAAGACAGCCCGAAGGCAGGCGGACGACCGGCGCATGCGACTCACTCCTGTTCGGCCGACAGGGTGGCCGGCAACGCCGGAAGCGTGCACGAGCATGTCGAAAGATGTCAACTCGACTTGACTCAACATGTTAGTGCGGCGACGATTCCTCCGCGTCCGAGGTGCGGGGGCGCACGCCGCCGTCGTCCGCGCCTCGGGAGAACGCCGTGAGCAAGCTGCGCAATGGATGGATCGCCACCCTCGTGGGCACCCTCCTCATCGGGCTGCTGGCCGTCGTGGCGGGGGGACCCGCCGAGGCGGCTCGCCCGATCCACATTCCGACACCGCAGCAGGAGAAGCCTGAGCCGCGCGAGGTGGTGTCGGGCGCCGGCCAGCACCGGGCAATCCCCCGGGGGAAGCCCGGCGACCGTGCCCTCTCCTGGCCGACGGCCAAGAACCTGGACACCGTTGCCAGCGTCCTCAAGGCGCCGCAAGCGGGTGCGAAGGTGGCGATCCGTCCGCAGCCCCGATCCGTGTCGCGCGCCTTGGGCCTCGACGGCCCGGTGTTCGCTGTCGACAGCACTGCCGGCGGCATCTCCCGGATCAGCCTCGACCACGGTGCTTTCGACCACGCGTACGGCGGCGGGTGGCGCTCGCGCCTGCGCGTGATCCAGCTCCCGGCCTGTGCGCTCTCCACACCGCAGGTGGCGCGGTGCCGCACGGCGGCGGAGCTGCCCGAGCAGGAGGCTGTGTCGGACTCGACGCTCGTCGCCGACGTGGCTCTCGTCGCGACCGGCTCCACCGCTCGGTCCGGCTCGACGTCCCGCTCGGCCCAGTCCCCGCCTCCCACCGTGCTCGCGCTGTCCGCGAGCCCGAGCGGAGCCAGCGGCGACTTCACCGCCACGTCTCTGCAGGCGTCGGGGTCGTGGTCGTCGGGCGGCTCGACCGGCGGGTTCTCGTGGAACTACCCGATCCCGATGCCCGCCCCTGGCACGGGCACCGCACCTTCGATGACGCTCGCCTACGACTCCCAGAGCGTCGACGGCCAGAACTCCGCGAGCAACACCCAGCCCTCCTGGGTGGGCGAGGGTTGGGACTCCAGTGCGGGGTACATCGAGCGCACCTACCGCAGCTGTTCTGACGACTCCTCCCTGGCCAGCTCGGACAAGACGCCCGATTCCTGCTGGGCCGGCCAGATCCTGACCCTGCACATGCCGGGCGGAGCGACGACCGCCATCGTCCAGGACGACGACACCGGCGCGTGGCGCCCGCAGAGTGACGACGGCTACCGGATCGAGCGCAAGACCGGCGCCGACAACGGTGCCCACCAGGGCGAGTACTGGGTCGTCACCACGACCGACGGCGCCCAGTACACCTTCGGCCGGGAGATGCTTCCCGGGTCTGCGGCCGGCGACCGGACGAACTCCGCATGGACGGTTCCTGTGTTCAGCCCGAAGAGCGGTGACCCCTGCAACGACGCGGCAGGCAAGCGCTGTGTGATGGCGTACCGGTGGAACCTGGACCTCGCCCAGGACGTGCACGACAACGCCACGGTCTACACCTATGCCCACGAGACGAACCACTACAAGTCCGAGGGTGCGAACGACAGCCTCCTCTCGTACGTGCGCGGTGGCTACCTGACGTCCATCCGCTACGGCCTGTCGGCCAACGGCGCAGGACTGTTCGCGACAGCTCCGCAGAAGATCACGTTCCAGGTCGCTGAGCGCTGCTGGCCCTACACCGACGTCGACACCGGCGAGGTGCACGGCTGCAGCGAGGCCGACTTCGAGGACGACCCGGCTGCCTGGATGGACACTCCTGCTGACCAGAGCTGCAAGGCCACCGGCGCGTGCGACAACACGGCGCCGTCGTACTGGACCCGCAAACGGCTCGCGAAGGTGACGACGTCGTACTGGGACGGGGCCGCCTACCAGGACGTCGACGAGGTCGCACTGTCGCAGTCCTTCCACAAGCTCGGCGACAACCAGCTCGTCCTCGACGGCATCACGCGGACAGGTCTGACGGCGAGCCCGTCGATCGCTGCGCCCCCGGTGACCTTCACCTACGACCAGCGCGACAACCACGTCGCCGGGGTCCACGGCATGCCCAGCTCGCTCCACCAGCGGCTGGTCACCATCAACACCGAGACCGGCCAGGTCATCACCGTCCGCTACTCCGGCGACCCCGGCCAGTCCGGCCGCGCGAAGCCGGTCTGCACCGCGGATACCTTGCCGGCCTCGCCCGCGACGAACACGACGGCCTGCCTCCCGGTCAAGTGGACGCCACTGGGCTACACCGACCCGATCCTCGACTACTTCCACAAGTACGTCGTGACCCAGGTCGACGTGCACGACAAGAACGGCACCGCTCCTGCCCGGCCGACGGTCTACAAGTACGTCGGCGACCCCGCCTGGCACTACGACGACAACGAGGTCGTCAAGCCGAAGGACCGAACCTGGGGGCAGTTCCGCGGCTACGGCGAGGTGCAGGTTCTCACGGGCGATCCGGCGGCGACGATCGTCAGTCCGACCTACGGGGGCACCGCCGACAAGCAGACGTTGAGCAAGACCTTCTACCTGCGTGGGATGGACGGCGACAAGACCGCCAGCGGAACGCGCGACGTGAGCGTGACCCCCTCAGAGGGCGCGACGATCCAGGATTCCAACCAGTACTCCGGTGTCGTCTACGAGACGCAGCAGCTCAACGGTGCTGGAGGGGCTCTGATCTCCAAGACGGTGAGCCGGCCGACGACCACGGCGACGACCGCCCGCCGTGTGCGCACAGGCCTTCCCGCGCTCACCGCCTCCATCGTGCGGACCGCCAGCGCCGACACGTACACGACCATCGCCGCCGGTGGACGATTGGTCGCGTCCACGACGACGCAGTTCGACGGTCGTGGCCGACCGGTCGAGGTCACCTCCGGTGGGACCAACAGCGTGGGCAGCTGCATCAAGACGACCTACGTCGACAATGACACGCACTGGGTCCGCGACAAGGCCAGCGAGGTCAAGGTCTACGAGACGACCTGCCCGACGTCGGCGACGCCGAGCCCGACACTCCTGAAGTACGCGCGGACCTACTACGACGGCTCGAGCGACCTGGGCACGATCGGGATCGGAGAGCCGACCCGTCAGGAGGAGGCCAAGGGATCGTCGGCGTGGGTCGCCAAGGAGACCGCCTACGACGCCTACGGTCGGGTCACCGCCGTCACGGCCTTCAACCCGGGCGCGCCGGGCGGCGACCGCGTCGTGCGGACCGCCTACACGCCGTCGGGCACCGGCGCTCTCACCAAGGTCACCACCACCCTCCCCGACCCCGACCACGTCGAGACGCGATGGCTGGACCCCGCGCGGGGCGATGCCGTCAAGGCGGTCGGAGTCGATGGCCTGGCTACCGAAGGATCGTTCGATGCGCTCGGTCGCCTCACTGCGGTGTGGCGCCCCGGCCAGACCAAGGGAAGCGACCAGGCCTCCGAGAAGTACAGCTACCTCATCGGCCCTGACAAGCCCCTGGCGGTGACGACGTCGACGCTGGTCGATCCGGGCAACGGCACGGCGCCGTCGTACCGGAAGCGGGTCGTGATCTACGACGCCTTCGGTGCGGTCCGTCAGGCTCAGCTCCAAGGAGCGGGCAACACGGTGGCGGTGACCGACTCCTTCACTGACTCCCACGGGTGGCCGGTCAAGACCTACGACCACTGGTACACCCTCGGCGCACCGACCACGGACGTGCTCGGCGGTGTCGACGAAACGTCGATCGACGGCTGGAAGGTCACGGCCTACGACGGCGCGGGCCGCCCGACCTCTGCGACCGCCCGCAAGAACGCGACGGTCACCGGTACCGTGACCACGGTCTACGGGGGCGACCGGGTCACGGTCCTCGCCCCGACCGGCGCGGTCAGCCACACATCCGTCGTCAACGCCCTCGGGCAGAAGACGGAGTTCGACCAGTACACCGCGGCGCCGACCCGCTCCGGAGACGTCATCACGGGTGGGGCGCCACAGGTCGTCAAGTACACCTACGACGGTGCCGGGCGGCAGAAGACGCAGGTCACGGCATCCGGGACGGCGCAGGCGACCACCTGGTCGAACACCTACGACCTACTGGGGCGGGTCACCCAGGCCACCAGCCCTGACGCGGGAACGACGACCAACACCTACTTCGACACCGGCGAGCTGGCGACGAGCAAGGACGCCAACGCCAAGGCGATCGCCTACGCCTACGACGTGCTGGGGCGCAAGACGGGCAAGTACGCCGGCAGCCTGGACGGCACGCAGCTCGCGAGCTGGACCTACGACACCCTGCTCGAGGGACACCCGACCTCGTCGTCGGTGACGGTGGACGGCTCGACCTACACCCGTGCGGCGACCGGCTACGACGGCGCGGGCCGCCCGCTCGGAGAGAGGGTCTCGCTGAGCCAACTGGGCTTCAACGCCGACTACACGAGCTCGCAGACGTGGACCACGACGGGGCTGATGGCGACGTCGACGTACGCCTCCAGCCAGACGCCATCCAATGCCGGCGTGACGGCGGAGACGTTGACCTACGCCTACGACGAGGTCGGCAACCCGCGCACGATGGCGGGCATCAACGCGTACGTCGCCTCGTCCACCTACACGCCTTACGGGGAGTCGTCCCAGTTCGTGCTCGGCGCCAACGACCAGACCGGTTCGCTGAGCTACACCCGTGACGTCGAGACCCGCAACATCACGCAGACAGTGCTGTCGGGACAGTCAGCGAACCCGCAGATCGAGAAGATGGCGTACACCTACGACGCCGGCGGCAACATCACCAAGCTGGTCGACACCCAGGGTGGGACGTCGACGAGTCCGGTCGAGACGCACTGCTTCGCCTACGACAAGCTGCGGCAGCTGACCGAGGCGTGGTCCTCCACCGATGCCTGTGCGACGCGGCCCTCGGTCCTGAACAACACCACCAAGGTCGGCGGGCCCCAGCCCTATGCCTTGGCGTGGACCTTCGACGCCGCCGGCAACCGCACCAAGCAGGTCGCCCGCAAGACGGGCACGATGACGGCCGACGAGACCACGACGTACACCATCGGTGGGACGGGCTACACCCAACACCAGGTCGCCAAGACCGAGCTGAAGCTCGGCACCTCCACCACCGTGACCTCGTCGCGGTCCTTCACCTACGACGCCGCGGGCAACCTCACCAAGAGGACCATCCTCACCGGCAACGTCACGGACACGACGACGCTCTCCTATGGCCCGGACGGCACGGTCGACACCGTGGGAGTCGCAAGCGGCTCGACCACGGGCAACAGCAAGTACGTCCGCGACGCCGATGGCGTCATTCTCGCTCGGGCGGACACGAACGGCTCGACCAGGACCACCACGCTCTTCCTGCCTGGGCAGGAGGTTGCAGTCGCCACCACCGGAACCACGGTCGGTGCCACCACCGTGACGAAGTACTACAGCTTCAACGGCGTCAACGTCGCGATGCGGGTCAACAAGGGCAACGTCCGCTACCTGCTCGCCGACCACCACGGCACCAACCAGGTCGCGGTCAACCCCCTCGACTGGTCCGTGGTCCGACGGACCTTCGACCCCTACGGCAACCAGCTCGGTGCCACCACGCCGTCGGGGACGTCGTTCCCGGGGACCCACACCTTCATCAACAAGCCGTACGTCGCGCTGACCAAGCTCGTCGACATCGGTGCGCGGCTCTACGACCCCGCCATCGGGCGGTTCACCAGCGTCGACCCGATCCTCGCGCCCGATGATCCCCAGCAGGCCAACGGCTACTCCTACTCCGACAACAACCCGGTCTCCTTCACCGACCCCACCGGCCTCATGCTGCTCGGCGGCGGCACGGGCGGCGGCGGAGTCATCAAGACGGAGAACACCAGCAAGGACGACGGGTTCAAGAAGGGGTTCGTCGACGGCGCGGGCGAGGGCGTCAAGGAGATCGTCGAGTCGCTGAACCCGGCTGAGATCTTCAAGAACCTCAAGGACGCGGCGGGGGAGTTCATCAAGAACCCGGTCAAGGCGATCTTCGGCTTCGTCAAGGCCGTCGTCACCTCGTTCGCCCACATCAACGAGCTCAAGGACGCTTGGGACGCCTACCAGGACGAGGACTGGGAGCGCCTGGGTCGCATCACGGGCAAGCTGGTGGTCGAGGTCGGTGGTCAGCTTGCTGGCATGCTGCTCGGCGGCTCCGCGGTCGTGAACACCATCCGGCAGGCGGCCAAGGACTTCGCCGCCGGTCCGAAACACAACAAGAGCGACTCCGGAGACGACGCCACCTCCGGCGACACTGCCGCGGAGTCATGCTTGCGATCGTTCAGCGGTTCCACGCTGGTCCTGTTGGCTGATGGTCGACGCAAGCCGATCCGTGACATCAAGATCGGGGACCGCGTCGTCGCTACCGATCCGGAGACCGGCGCTCGCGTACTTCGCCGTGTCACGCGCGTGTGGGTACACCCAGACAAGCTGATCAAGCTCGTGGTCGGCGGGGAGGTCCTTCGCACCACCGAGGATCACCTCTTCTGGTCTGAAACTGATCAGCGTTTCGAACGTACGGATCAACTGTCTCGGGGCGAGCGTGTTCTGGGGGATCACGATCGCAAGGTGGAGGTCTTCCGCGTCGTCGGAGACGGTCGGCAGCTCCGCATGGCCTACAACCTTGAAATCGAAGGCGTTCACACTTACCACGTGGGACGCGAAAGCGTTCTCGTTCACAATGACTGCTTCGATCTTCAGAGTCTCTCCGACGCCGGGAGAGTGCCAGACCGCAACGGGCTGACCGCCGCGGGTCGAGCCGCTCAGAAGCATGGGAATCGCCCCGGCGACTTCTCGCTGCCGGAGTCGAAGAAGGCGTCTTCATACAATGAGTTCGGACAGAACATGCTCGATGAGCTGTTGACGGCGCCTAATACTGCGACTCGCAGGTACGTCCACCGCTCCTACGGTCCAGTCATCGAATATCATGGACCCTCCTACGGTGCGCGTTTCGACGCCGCGACTGGCCGATTTGTGGGGTTTCTGTGATGAAGCATCTGCGTCATAGAGGCGTGACCTACGAGATTGCGGAACTGTCGCTTGCCCACGAGGACGGAGTGGCGCTGGAACTGACCGAGATGTCGGTAGAGGGAGAGACGATCGCTGAGGTCGTCGTCACCTCGTCGGCGGTCAGGACGGTCTACCAGGATTCCCTGCCGACGAGCGTCTACCTCTGGTGGGTGTCCACCGTCAGTACTGCGGCAGCGAAGGTTGGCGATGCCGAACAGGCCGACCAGGGGACAGACGATTGGTCGGCGTGATTCGTCCACCGTCGTCAGGAGGTGGCGAGCCCTTCGCGGCAATATGGCGAGCGAGCGACGGCATCACGTGGTCCAGGCTGCAGCCGGGCGCACTGTCCACCGCCTATGCCAGCGTGTTCAGGTCTGACGACCCTTAGCGCGGTGTTGTATCGCTCGGTGAACATCTCAGCGAGCTGAGTTGCCCGTTCGGTCCTACGGAAGCTCACGTGCCGCTCGGCACTCGATAGTTCGGGCTGTGAGCAGACGGCAGCTGTGGAGGTTCGACCATTCCTGCTCTAGCTGGCTACCACTCAAGGGGTGGACGTCGTATGCCGGCAATCTGCCCAGGATCCAGCGACGTCCCTCGACCGCGGTGCCGGCCGTCGCGCGCTCGTTCGCCTGCCTCAACCAGATCAAGGACCCCCAGGACGCCCACCAGGACGAAAACTGGTGGCGCGTGCGGCGCATCAGGGTCGACCTGGTGGTCGACGTCGGAGGTCAGCTCTCTGGCATGCTGCTCGGGGGCCCCACGGTGTGAGCACCATCCGGCGGGCGGCCAAGGACTTCGCCGCCGCGCCAATCCTGTCGAATGGTCCCGGCGGGGGAAGCGACACTGTCTCAGTTTGCCGCGTTGAGGGGCCGGGCAATGAGAGGGTTATCATTGGACCGAACGGCGAGGTCGACATCAAAGGCGACAATACGCTGTTCTTGAACTTCGGTGATCGCGCTCGTGCGGAGGAGTTTCTAGCGCTGCGCTTGGGTCAGGGATACGAGGGTGCGACCATCAAATCATTTCGCGTCTACGGTTCGTACTACGACGACCTCGTCTCGCGATAGGTTCCCGAACGGCTCGCCAAGGGCAACCCGGTATTCGAGGCAGATCGCTCTAAAATCGACCACTCCTACGGCCTGCGTGCCACCGAGTTCCCCGAATTGACATGCGGAATCGTACCCGGGAGTGGCTGTTGACTCCTGAAGATGAAGTCCGGCATCTGCGCGAAGGCCCCCGGGCGCACGAACGGCCCGCGGGTGTTGGTTTGCAGGAGGTGCTTGCGCAGTCCGATGGCCAATCGGGAGTGCTGGTGGCGCGGGCCAGAGAAGTCTTGCTTGCCGTCGTGACTTCGGCCTTTCCTCGTTGGAGCCCGGATGTCGCGCGAAGCTAACTACCGCGCTGGTTCATTGATAGGTGTGCTCCCGAGCCAACTGCAGAGGAGGAAAGAGCATGGCTTGCGTGGTGGCGAACACTATCTCCAGCGGCTCGTTCCGCCGCCGAGTCCGACGCCGCATGGACGGTCGACAACTGGCTGCACTGGGTGGCTCCCGACGAGAGGCAATGGCACTGGTGGGACGCGCGGACTGAGGGTCCCAATTTCGCGAGAGTCTCGATCGAAGTCTCAGGTTGGCCGACGGCCACGGGGGCGCTGGAGTGGCTGCTCAAGGCTGCCGGCGCAACGAGCGTCTCATATCAATGAATCCTCGTTGCTCGGCCGCAGGCCAATCAGCTTCTGAATGTGCAGAGGCGCGGGGTAGGGCAGCTCACGATCTGCTTTAGCTCGCGCCTCACCGAAACGACCAGCCGATACCTGGGCGGCAATGGAGTGCGCCTCGTCGGTTACATCGACGATGTCGATGATCCAGTCCGTCACGTATGTGTACGCTGCGTCCGGCCCGAGGCCGATCTGGATCGATTTTCTCGGTAGAGCACGGAGCAGATGGTCTCGTTCTGGGTCCCACTGGATGCGGACGGTGCTGGTCTTCAGGCGCGCGCCACTCCTCCTTGGTCGAGTACGTCGAACCTTCGAAGTGAGCCAGGCACGAGTTTCTCAGCGCAGCTTCAAAGCCGGTACGCTTCATCTTGATTGCGAGGACGTGCTCCTGCATCGATTTCGTGGCCCAGGCCGACCGATACATCGTCCAGAAGTAGGACGGCTTGATCCAAGTCATCCGGTCTACCTTGAAGTCCGTTCCTTGGAAGGAACCGCTGGCTGCTGCGGGTTCGGCGATCTCCCTTGAAAATGCCTGGTAGACGAGGATCGTGTCGCGATCGTAGACCGCCCGGATGTTGCAGTAGCGAATATTCCGAGGCTGGAGCCGCTGGGCAGTTGGATACTGCTTCTCCCGAGCCATCTCACGTTCTCCCGCTTCGTCGGGCCTCTCTGGTGCCAATCGCTTAGGGACGACTAGTCGTGGCGTCGGAGAGTCACGCCTACAGGCCGAGTCTGCCGCGCAGGCGCGCCGGGCGGTGAGCCTACTTCAGTCGGAGCGTTGGCGCGTTACGCAGAGCCGAAGACGTGCGGCGAGCGACACCGTAACCGGACTCTCGGCCCTATGAGCTTGCCGCCGGGCGGTTCGCCAGCGTTGACCCGGCTCTCGCGCCCGATGATCCCCAACAGGCCAACGGCTACTCCTACTCCGACAACAACCCGGTCTCCTTCACCGACCCCACCGGCCTCATGCTGCTCGGCGGCGGCACGGGCGGCGGCGGAGTCATCAAGACGGAGAACACCAGCAAGGACGACGGGTTCAAGAAGGGGTTCGTCGACGGCGCGGGCGAGGGCGTCAAGGAGATCGTCGAGTCGCTGAACCCGGCTGAGATCTTCAAGAACCTCAAGGACGCGGCGGGGGAGTTCATCAAGAACCCGGTCAAAGCGATCTTCGGCTTCGTCAAGGCCGTCGTCACCTCAATCGCCCACATCAACGAGCTCAAGGACGCCTGGGACGCCTACCAGGACGAGGACTGGGAGCGTTTGGGGCGCATCACGGGCAAGCTGGTGGTCGACGTCGGAGGTCAGCTCGCCGGCATGCTGCTCGGCGGCTCCACGGTCGTGAACACCATCCGGCAGGCGGCGAGGAAGTTCACGACCGACAAGAAGACCGCAAGGAGCGAGGCCGACAAGGCACGCGACGAAGGCCGCGAGAACGGTGCGGCGGCCCAACTCGATGTTGACGGCTACTCGTTTGTCGACGTGTCGGGCTCAGACACCCCGTTGCACCCATCCGTCTCTGAGGCTTTGGAAGGTGTCCCGCTAGAAAGTCGAAAGCCGTGGCACGGGGGCTGCGCTGAGCCGCGATGCATCAGCCAAGCACTGACGGCGGGCATCAATCCTCGGGGAGGAACTATGATTGCGGTTCAGATCGGCAACAGGGGAAAGGTTCCCCACGGAGAGGCGCGACCCCCGTGCCCTAGTTGCGTTGCCCTGCGTGATGTGTTCGGGTACGAGCAATGACCATGAGCTACTGGCAGCTCCGCCGGATCAGTGACGAACGAGCAGCCCGCGCGAACCTGTCGGATTCTCACGCGGTGATGCAGACGATGACCTTTGGCGTTCTTGCGTTGATGGCGCAACTTCCCATTGAACTGAGGCCAGCTGCCTTCGCCGCTGGTACGCGGTGGCTCACGCTGGAGGGCGAACATATCCGGCTAGCGAACTTTCGTGTGCAGGCTTGGCAGTTTCTTGATCGGAAGAACGGAGACAGCACCTCGATCCACGACCACGTGGATGTCGCCGTTCGGGCTCTGCTCTGCACACTCTGGGATGAAGAGACCGAATCGTCGGTGGATGAGATGCTGGAGTACTACTCGGAGTTGCTGAGCAGCCATGAGGGCGTCGCCGCGGTCCTGGGGATCTGACGCTGAACTGTTCCTGGATGCGAAACGTCGAGACCGCACCTGGAGCTGTCTCGACACGGGAGGTCTCCTCGATCCCAGGGCACACGGTTCTGACCGGACCTTCCGAGGCGTGACGAGTGGAGCGGAGCGGTGGGACAGCAGCGAACTTTGGTCGCTGTGGGGGCGGCCGTCGCTGGCTCCGCGCTTGCAGAGACTTGCTGATGGGAATCGCCACGCGTTCACTACCTGGGGCAGCTGTAGGCCAGTCGTCTGCCCGCGAGAGTGTCCGTCCTGCAGCCTGGGAAGCGCGCCGTCGAAGAACGACTTCTCTCGGCCGTAACCCAAGTCCCTCAGCTGGACCAAAGCTCGCCCCAGGCCGCAGGCGGGGTGCATTCGCTGAAGCGCTGTCCGGTAGTGGCCTGTCGTCGGGCGACTCTGAGGTCGTCATCCAATAGCGTTGCATTGCTTCGTTCCCCGTCGGCGCCCGAGATGGAGGCCGTTCCGTCGACCTGCACAGCTTCTGACAGGAGGCGCCACTGAGTCCCGGCGTGCCAAGCGCCATCATCCTCACCATGCGTGGCGACTGACCTCCGCACCGTTGAGCGCGAACTCGATGTAGCCACCCTGCTGGAACTCGTTGCTGGAGTACGCCGAGACCCAGGCCGGTGTGGGGTCGTCGGCCTCGGGCCGCTTGATGATGAGGTAGCAGGTCTCCGGGTCCTCGACGAGCGCCTTCGCCCTGGCGCACATCGCGGCGAACCGGGAGGCGTCCAGGGTGGCGAGGTCGAACGGCACGTCGTCGGTGTTGCTGCGACTGGTCTCGTCGAGCTCGCCGTTCCAGTAGTAGCGCACCTCGCGGACGTCGCCGGGCTTGAAGGGCGCCTCGATGGAGGCGTACTCCGGGTAGAGCACCGCCTCGAAGACCGTGCTGGAGCCGGTCTTCTCCTTCAGCGCGGAGACGAGGTCCGCGAAGCCGTCGACGGACTGGACATCGGGCTTGCCTGCCTCGGCGCCGCTGCCCGGGCCGCCACCCGACGGGGCGTCGTCGCCGCCGGACAACGCGAAGATCCCCGCGGCGATCCCGCCGACCGCGACCATCACGGCCGTGCTGACGAGCGCCGGACTGCCGCCCGTACGACGGACGGTCCGTTCCTCGAGCGTTCGCACCCGCGGCGGTTCCGTGGGAGGGACGTAGGGCCGCACCTCGCGGCCGGACTCGTCCTCCGGGGTCGGGTCGGGGCGGTACTGCTTCCAGTCGGGGGGTGCCACGGCCAGAACGCTAGCGTCTTCGGCGCCCGTGCAACGATGACGCCATGACGGAATCCACGGAGGTCGTCGACCTGTGCCGGGACCTGATCCGGATCGACACGTCGAACTACGGGAGCGACGAGGGGCCTGGGGAGCGCGAGGCGGCGGAGTACGTCGCCGGGCTGCTCGACGAGGTCGGCATCGCCGCCGAGGTCGTGGAGACCGCCCCGGGCCGGGCCAACGTGCTCGCCCGCTGGGGTGGGGAGTCCGGGGCACGCAGCGACGCGCTGCTGCTGCACGGCCACCTCGACGTCGTACCGGCGGCGGCGGAGGACTGGCAGGTCGACCCGTTCAGCGGGGAGGTCCAGGACGGGTACGTCTGGGGGCGCGGCGCGGTCGACATGAAGGACTTCGACGCGATGCTGCTGTCCGTGGTCCGCGAGCGCCAGCGCAGCGGCCGGGTGCCGGAACGGCCCGTGGTGCTCTGCTTCACCGCCGACGAGGAGGCCGGGGGCCACCAGGGCGCGCAGGTGCTCGTCGAGAAGCACGCGGAGTGGTTCGAGGGCTGCACCGAGGCCGTCGGCGAGGTCGGCGGCTTCAGCACGACGATCCGCGGACGCCGGCTGTACCTCATCGAGGCCGCCGAGAAGGGCATGGCCTGGATGCGGCTCACCGCCCGCGGCCGCGCCGGCCACGGCTCGATGATCAACGACGACAACGCCGTCACCCGCCTCGCCTCCGCCGTCGCGCGGATCGGCGCCCACGAGTGGCCCGTCCGGCTCACCCCGACGATGCGCACCCTGCTGGCCGCCGTCGGCGAGCTCGCCGGCACCGAGGCCACCCCGGAGAACGCCCCAGCGCTGGTCGAGGAGTTCGGCGGCGCGGCGCGGATGCTCGGCGCCGTCCTGCGCAACTCCACAAACCCGACCATGCTCGACGCCGGCTACAAGGTGAACGTCATCCCGACCGACGCCAGCGCCCACGTCGACGGCCGCTTCCTGCCCGGCTTCGAGGACGAGTTCTTCGCGACGCTGGCCGAGCTGACGGGGGAGGGCGTCGAGATCGAGTACATCTCCAAGCAGCCGCCCTGGGAGATGCCGTACGACGGCGCGCTCGTCGACGCCATGACGCGCAGCCTGATCGCCGAGGACCCCGAGGCCCTCGTCGCGCCGTACCTGATGAGCGGCGGGACCGACGCCAAGCACTTCACCAAGCTCGGGATGCGCTCCTACGGCTTCGCGCCGCTGCGGCTGCCCGAGGACCTCGACTTCACCGCGCTGTTCCACGGGGTGGACGAGCGGGTGCCGGTGGAGTCGCTGGAGTTCGGTGCGCGGGTGATGGACCGGTTCCTCGACGAGGTGTGACCTGAATGTGCCAGCCGCGTTTGGTCAGAGACCGCACGCCGGGACCCTGAATTGTTGCGGTTTGGGACCAAACCGCATGCCCGGGAGCGGCTCAGGCCGTCCGCACCGCCCGGATGATCTTCCTCCGTAGAACAACCCGCCGCCGCCCGTCCGGCCCGATCTGCAGCCGGTCCAGCTCCCACCCACCGTGCTCGGCACGCTCGGTGAGCAGCTTGGCGACGACGTTGCGCGACAGCGCGCGGTCGAAGGTCACCCGGTCGAACTCCCACTCCACCCCTCGCCCGAGCCCGCGCATCACGCCGGGCCGCAGCATCGAGACGTTCATGCCGCACCTCCTGAGACGTCGTCCAGTGCACTGCGGATCTCCGCAGGCAGGGTCTTGGCTTCGCTGCCCAGCGCGACCTTGAGCTGGGCGGCCGTTCGGGCGCCGACGATGGGCGCGGTGACCGCGGGGGAGTCCCGCACCCACACCAGGGCGACCTCCAGCGGCGTCCAGCCGAGGCCGTCGGCGGCGCGGCAGACGGCTTCGACGATGCCGCGGCTGCGGTCGTCGAGGTAGGTCTCGACGAAGTTGGCGAAGACGGGGGAGGCGGCGCGGGAGTCGGACGGCGTGCCGGTGCGGTACTTCCCGGTGAGCACCCCCCGCCCCAGCGGCGACCACGGAAAGACGCCGAGCCCCAGCGCGTCGGCGGCGGGCAGCACCTCGCGCTCGATGCGCCGGTTGACCAGGGAGTACTCCACCTGGGTCGACGCGATCCGCGCCCGCCCGGGAGCCGCCTGCTGCAGCGTGGCGGCCCGCGCGGTCTGCCAGCCGCTGTAGTTCGAGATCCCGACGTACGACGCCCGGCCGCTGCTGACGGCGAAGTCGAGCGCGCCCAGCGTCTCCTCGAGCGGGACGTCGTCGGTCCAGATATGCACCTGCCACAGGTCGACGTGGTCGGTGCCGAGCCGTCGCAGCGAGGTGTCGAGCCCGCGCAGCAGTGCCCCGCGGGAGGTGTCGGTGACCCGTTCGCCGCCGCGACGCCAGATGCCGGCCTTGGTCGCCAGCACGATCTCGTCGCGGCGCACGACGTCGCCGAGCAGCGCGCCGATGAGCTCCTCGGAGCGGCCGTCGGTGTAGCCCGCGGCGGTGTCGATCGTCGTACCGCCCGCCTCGACGAAGGCGGTCAGCTGGTCGCGCGCCTCGTGCTCGTCGGTGTCCTTGCCCCAGGTCATCGTCCCCAGGGCGAGCCGCGACACCTGGAGGCCGCTCGCGCCGACGTACCGCTGCTGCATGGAGGAAAAGGTAGCCGCCCCGCGGGAGCGAGGCCGTCCGGGCACGCCGGTACGACGCCGACAACCGCCCTGTCCCTAGGATGCTCTCCTGTGGCGGACTTCCTGCAAGCAGTGTTCCTCGGTGTTCTCCAGGGGCTGACGGAGTTCCTGCCGATCTCCAGCAGCGCGCACCTGCGCATCTTCCCGGAGTGGTTCGGCTGGGGCGACCCGGGCGCCGCGTTCACCGCGGTCATCCAGATCGGCACCGAGCTCGCCGTGCTGCTGTACTTCCGCAAGGACATCTGGCGGATCGCCCGGTCCTGGGTGCTCTCGCTCTTCAAGCCGGAGTACCGCGGCTCGATCGACGCCCGCATGGGCTGGTACGTCATCGTGGGCTCGCTGCCGATCGTCATCCTCGGCGTCCTCTTCAAGGACGTCATCGAGCGCGACTTCCGCAACCTGTGGCTGATCGGTACGACGCTCATCGTGATGGGCATCGTGCTCGGCGTCGCCGACCGGGTCGGCCGTACCGACCGGGCCATGAAGCAGATGAACCTCCGCGACGCCGCCCTCATGGGTGGTGCCCAGGCCCTCGCCCTGGTCCCCGGCGTCTCCCGCTCGGGTGCGACGCTGTCGATGGGTCGGCTCCTCGGCTACGACCGCGAGGCCGCCACCCGCTTCGCCTTCCTGCTCGCCATCCCGGCCGTGGTCGGCGCGGGCGTGTTCGAGCTCAAGGAGATCGCGAACGTCGGCGAGGCGCACGCCGGTGAGGCGAACTACGGCTGGGGCCCGACGATCACGGCGACCGTGGTGTCCTTCCTCGTCGGGTACGCCGCCATCGCCTGGCTCCTGCGCTACGTCTCGACCCGGTCCTACACGCCGTTCGTCGTCTACCGGGTGCTGCTCGGGCTCGGGGTCTTCGCGCTCCTGGGCCTGGGCTACCTCAACGCCTGAGCCGCAGAGGTGAGCAAGACCGACGTTCCCGCGTGGGCTTGGCTGACAAAATCAGGCACTCATCGTGAACTTTCGTGATTCCACGGCGTGTCGGCGGTTGTTGGTCAGGTGCAACGGCAGACTGAACCCCTCCAAGGGACCGGGCTGTGAGGGGCTGAACGTGGGTGACAAGGACAAAGGTTCGGATAAGCCGGACCGTCCACCGGAGTTCAAGACTGAGCCGATTCGTCGCAGCGATGATCGGAAGTCCGGGGAGTTCACTCACAGCGACAAGCCGGATGACCGACGCGGTCGGGGAAAGCGTCGATAGCGAGACGCTGGTGGCTAACGCTCTCGGAGCGCAGATCGCCGTCGAGGTCGAGCGCGCTGAGGCTGACATGCAGACTTTTCGGTCGCGCGGACAAGCGGTATTGACCGTCGCCGGTGGTCTGGTGGCCGTGATGGCAGGGATCTTGACTTTCGCCGCTGGAGACGACTCCGTTGTTCTCAACGGAAGCGCGAAGGCGTGCGCGGCCTCGGCGCTGACTCTGTTCTTCACGGCCTCAGTTGCGGTGGCTGTGATGTTCAGGCCACTCCCTGTGCAGGCGCCTACTGTCGACGGGTTACGAGAGTCGCTCGATGCTCATTGGGAAAATCCTCGGATGGACGAGACGGTTGCTCTCAACAACTTGAAACACCTGCGGAGCCTCCGCGACGTAAACCATCACCTCGCGAACCTTCTGCAGCTGGCGGTTGGCGCCCAGGTCGCGGGGCTGCTCTGTGTCGCCGCGCTCACCCTTGTGTTGCTTCACCAGGCGTAGAGATCATTCGCTGCTCGTCCGTCTGGAGCATTCAGAACCAGCCGGACCGCTTGAACAGCACCCACAACCCGCCCGCGGTGGCGAGCATCAGCAGCAACGCGAACGGGTAGCCGAACGTCCAGTCCAGCTCGGGCATGTGCGTGAAGTTCATGCCGTAGACGCCCGCGATCAGCGTCGGTACGACGACCAGCGCCGCGCCCGCGGAGATCTTGCGCATGTCGTCGTTCTGCTGGACGGCGATCCGGGCGAGGTGCGCGTCGAAGGCGGTCGACAGCAGGCCGTCGAGGGTGTCGATCTCGTCGGCGGCCTGGGAGAGGTGGTCGCTGACGTCGCGGAAGAAGGGGCCGGCCTCGGCCTCGATGAGGTCGACGGCACCGGTGGCGAAGCGGCGCATGGGCTCGCGCAGGGGGAGGACGGCGCGGCGTACCTCCGACAGCTCGCGCTTGAGCACGTAGATCCGGTTGCCGTCGTTGGTGCGCTCCTCGGAGAACACCGAGGTCTCCACCTCGTCCACGTCGACCTGGAGCTCGCCGACGACGGCGGTGTAGCCGTCGACGACGGCGTCGCACACGGCGTACACCACGGCGGAGGGGCCGTGGTCGAGGACGGCCTGCTTCTGCTCGAGCTCGTGGCGGGCGTCGCTGAGGGCCGAGCCGCGGCCGTGGCGGACGGTGATGACGAAGTCGCTGCCGATGAACACGTTGATCTCGCCGGTCTCGACGGCGTCGTCCTCGTCGACGTACCAGAGGGTCTTGAGGACGAGGAACAGGCTGTTGTCGTACTTCTCCAGCTTGGGCCGCTGGTGGGCGGCGACGGCGTCCTCGACGGCGAGCGGGTGGAGCTCGAAGGCCTCGGCGATCTCGGCGAGCTCGATGTGGCTGGGCTCGTAGAGGCCGACCCAGACGAAGTCGTGGTCGCGGCTCGCGGCCTCGCGCAGGGCGGCGTAGTCGTGCGGGTAGCACTCCACCGGGAGCCGGACCCCATGGCGGTAGACGGCGCTGTCGACGATCACGGGCCAACGCTAGTCAGCCCGCGACCGGCGCTGCTCTAGGCTCGCCGCCATGGCCACGCTGCTGCTGGTCCGCCACGGGCGGACCACCGCGAACGCGTCCGGAGTGCTCGCCGGCCGCACCCCGGGCGTCCTGCTCGACGAGCTCGGGACGGACCAGGCCGCGCGGGCGGGCGCGCGGATCGCCGACGTGCCGCTCGCCCGGCTCGTCACCAGCCCGCAGGAGCGCTGCAAGCAGACCGCGAAGGCGGTCGCCGACGGCCAGCGCGGCGCCGGTCACCCCGTCACCCGGGCCACGACGGAGAAGGCGCTCGCCGAGTGCGACTACGGCGAGTGGCAGGGCCAGCCGATCAAGAAGCTCCTCAAGGAGCCGCTGTGGCGCACGGTCCAGCAGCAGCCCTCCGCGGTGACCTTTCCCGGCGGGGAGTCGATGGTCGCGATGCAGCACCGGGCCGTGGCCGCCGTACGACGCATCGACGCCGCCGTCACCGCCGAGCACGGCCAGCACGCGGTCTGGGTGGCGGTGAGCCACGGCGACATCATCAAGTCGGTGCTGGCGGACGCGCTGGGGCTGCACCTCGACCTGTTCCAGCGGATCAACGTGGACCCGGCGTCGATCTCGATGATCCGGTACGCGCCGGACCGGCCCTACGTCCTGGCCTCCAACACCCACGACGGCGACCTGTCCTGGCTGCGGCAGGCGCCCCCGAAGGGCGAGGCCGGCGAAGGCGCCGTGGTCGGTGGCGGCGCCGGACCGCGCTGAACCGGCTGGCTAGGCTGACCGCATGCCGATCGTCCACGGATTCGACCCGCCCGAGCGCTTCGTCGCCGGAACCGTCGGCGAGCCCGGGAGCCGCACGTTCTTCCTGCAGGCCAGCGCCGGCGCGCGGGTCGTGTCGATCTCCCTGGAGAAGCAGCAGGTCGCCGCGCTCGCCGAGCGGGTCGACGAGCTGCTCGACGAGGTGATCGCCGACGGCACCGCCCGCGGCGTGATCCCGGCCATCGCGCCGTTCGGGCTGTCCGACGACGCGCCGCTGGCGCAGCCCATCGAGGAGGAGTTCCGGGCCGGCACGATGACGCTGTCGTGGGACCCGAACGACGAGCGGGTCGTGATCGAGGTGTTCCCCGTGGGCGAGGAGCCCGCCGAGCTCGCCGAGGGTGCGGAGCCCGCCGAGATGCTGCTGGTCCGGTTGGACCCCGGTCAGGCGCGCGCGTTCGTGAAGCGCTCCGAGGCGGTCATCGGCGCCGGCCGCCCGGCGTGCCCGTTCTGCGGCCAGCCGATCGACCCCGATGGGCACCTGTGCGTGCGTGCCAACGGGTTCAAGCGCCGCGACCCCTGACCGCATGTCCGCGCTGACCCTCAAGGGCCGGATCATGCCGGCCTCGAACGCGACCTTCCTCGCCGACCTCGACGGCACCGAGGTCGTCTACAAGCCGGTGTCCGGCGAACGTCCCCTCTGGGACTTCCCCGACGGCACGCTGGCCGACCGGGAGGTGGCGGCGTACCTCGTCTCGGAGGCGACCGGCTGGGACGTCGTCCCGCGCACCTGGTGGGACGAGGGGCCGCACGGCCCCGGGATGGTCCAGGAGTGGCGCGAGGTCGACCCCGAGCAGGACGCGGTCGACCTGGTCCGCTCCGGTACGACGCCCCCGGGCTGGCTGGAGGTCTTCGACGGCCTCGACGACCGGGACCGGCCGGTGACCCTGGTCCACGAGGACACCGCCGCCCTGCGCCGGATGGCGGTGTTCGACGTGGTCGTCAACAACGCCGACCGCAAGGGTGGACACGTGCTCGCCATGCCGGGCGGCCACCGCCACGGCGTGGACCACGGCATCGCCTTCCACCATGAACCGAAGCTCCGCACGGTGCTCTGGGGCTGGGCGGGCCAGCCGCTCACCGACGAGGAGACCACGACGGTGACCGACCTGCTCGCCGCCGTACGCGGCAGCCTGGGGGAGCAGCTGGGCTTCCACCTGGCACAGCACGAGCTCGCGGCCCTGGAACGACGCGCCGAGCGACTGCTCGCGAGCGGTGAGCTGCCCGGGCCCCACGGCGGCTGGCCGCCGATCCCGTGGCCGCCCTTCTGACGGGCACCAACTAGCATCGCCCCCATGCGCGCATGGAACGCCCCGGGCATCCCGGTGCTCCCGGTGACCGGCCCTCCCGTCGTCCTCCACGACACCGCGACCGGGGGTACCGTCGCGAGCACCCCCGAGGGACCCGCGCGCCTCTACGTCTGTGGCATCACGCCGTACGACGCCACCCACATCGGCCACGCCAACACCTACCTGGCCTTCGACCTCCTCAACCGGGCCTGGCGCAACGCCGGGCACGAGGTCCGGTTCGTGCAGAACGTCACCGACGTCGACGACCCGCTGCTCGAGCGCGCCACCAAGGTCGGCGTCGACTGGGTCGAGCTCGCCGAGCGTGAGACCGAGCTGTTCCGCAAGGACATGGAGGCGCTGCGGGTGCTGCCCCCGGCGGCGTACGTCGGCGCCGTCGAGTCGATCCCGCTCGTCATCGAGCTCGTCCAGCGGCTCGAGGCGGCCGGCGCGATCTACCGCGTCGAGGACGACCTGTACTTCTCGGTCAGCGCCGACCCCGCCTTCGGCGAGGAGTCCGGCTACGACCGCGACACCATGCTCCGCCTCTTCGGCGAACGCGGCGGCGACCCCGACCGTGCCGGCAAGAAGGACCCGCTCGACTGCGTCGTGTGGCGCGGGGAGCGCGACGGCGAGCCGTCCTGGGAGAGCCCCTGGGGCCCCGGGCGACCCGGCTGGCACATCGAGTGCGCGGCGATCGCGCTGCAGGAGCTCGGCGGCTCCTTCGACGTCCAGGGCGGCGGCAGCGACCTCGTCTTCCCGCACCACGAGATGTGTGCCGGCCACGTGCAGGTGGCGACAGGGGAGCCGTTCGCGAAGATCTACTCCCACGCCGGCATGGTCGCCTACGACGGCGAGAAGATGTCGAAGTCCCTCGGCAACCTCGTCTTCGTCTCCGCGCTGCGTAACAGCGACATCGACCCGATGGCGATCCGGCTCACCCTCCTGCGGCACCACTACCGCACCGACTGGGAGTGGACCGACGATCAGCTCTGGACCGCCCTCGACGACCTCGGCGACTGGCGCCGCGCGCTGGCCCTCGGCGCTGGTGCCCCCGCCGCGCCGGTGGTGGAGGAGATCCTCGCCGCGCTCGCCGACGACCTCGACGCTCCCCGCGCGACCGGTGCGATCGACGCGTGGGTCCGGGCGACGCTCGGCACCGACGGGCTCGCGGACACCAGCGACCCGGACGCCGCGGCCACGCTGCTGCCGGTGCTGGACGCGGCGTTGGGGCTCAGCGTCTGAGGTGGTGACTCGGCCGCGGTGGGGTCGGGTTCGTCGTACGGCCGTCTGGGTCGTCAATTGGGCGGAAACCGCATGCCCGGAGCCCCAATTGTTGCGGTTTGGGACCAAACCGCATGCACCGACCGGTCTAATCGGCTGACGGCCCGGGGGCTCCACGGCCGGCCGGGTCGCGCGTCTCGCGCGCGGTGTACGGCGAGCGGGAGCGCCCATTGGGCGGAAACCGCACGCCGGGAGCCCGAACTGTTGCGGTTTGGGACCAAACCGCATGCACCGACCGGTCTAGCCGCCCGGCCTCAGTCGTCCTCGCCCCGCCGCTTCAGGTACCGCTCGAACTCCCGCGCGATCGCCTCACCGGACGCCTCGGGGAGGTCGGCGGTGTCGCGGGACTCCTCCAGCGAGCGGACGTAGTCGGCGATGTCCTCGTCCTCCTCGGCCAGCTCGTCGACGCCGCGCTCCCAGGCGCGGGCCTCCTCGGGCAGGTCGCCGAGCGGGATCGGGGTCTCCAGCAGGTCCTCGAGGCGGCTGAGCAGGGCCAGGGTGGCCTTGGGGCAGGGCGGCTGGGCGACGTAGTGCGGGACGGCCGCCCAGTACGACACGTTGGGCAGGTCGACGGTGGTGCAGGCGTCGGAGAGCACTCCGACGATGCCGGTGGGGCCTTCGTAGGTCGACTGCTCGAGGTCGAGGCGTTCCATCAGGTCGGGCTCGGTGGAGGAGCCGGAGACGGGGATGGGCCTGGTGTGGGGGCTGTCGGACAGCAGGGCGCCGAGGGTGACGAGGAGCTCGCCGCCGAGGTCCTCGACGACCTCCAGCAGCTCGGTGGTGAACTGCCGCCAGCGCATGTTGGGCTCGATGCCGCGGATCAGGATGATGTCGCGGTCCAGCGCCGGCGGGGAGGCCACGGCGACGTGGGTGCTGGGCCAGGTCAGCTTGCGGAAGCCGTTGTCGTCGATGCCGACGGTGGGCCGGTTGACCTGGAAGTCGTAGAACTCCTCCGGGTCGATCGCGGCGACCACGCGGGCGTTCCACACCTTCATCAGGTGGTCGACGACGGCGGTCGCCGACTCCGCGGCGTCGTTCCATCCCTCGAACGCAGCGATGACCACCGGTCGGACCAGTCCGGTCACCGTCTCGATCTCCATCACTTCTCCAGCCTAGTCGCGGGATCACGAGTAACATGGGCACCAGCCGAGAGGCGTTGCAACGGGGCGTCCGCCAAGAGGGTGCTCCGCCACGCTCGGCGGGACCACCAAGGGCGCCTTCCATGTACTGGAAGGATGGGTTGATGGCTCAGGACAGGTCGCCGGACGCCGCTTGGCGTCCCGATGCCACCGACGAGCTCTCCGCGCTGCTGCGCGAGCGGATCGTCATCCTCGACGGCGCGATGGGCACCGCCATCCAGCGTGACCGGCCCGACGAGGCCGGCTACCGCGGTGAGCGCTTCGCGAGCCGTGAGGAGTGGCCTTCCGACCTCATCGGCAACAACGACCTGCTGTCGGTGACGCAGCCGGAGATCATCGGTGGCATCCACCGGGAGTACCTCCAGGCCGGTGCCGACATCATCGAGACCAACACGTTCAACTCGAACGCCGTCTCGCTCGCCGACTACGGCATGCAGGAGCTGTCCTACGAGCTGAACCTGGAGTCGGCGCGCCTGGCTCGCCGCATCGCCGACGAGGTCGCGGCTGAGACCGGCCGCCCGCGGTACGTCGCGGGCGCGCTCGGCCCCACGACCCGCACCGCCTCCATCAGCCCCGACGTCAACGACCCGGGCGCGCGCAACGTGTCGTACGAGCAGCTCGTCGACGCCTACCTCGACGCCGCTCGCGGCCTGGTCGACGGCGGCTCGGACCTGCTGTTCATCGAGACGATCTTCGACACGCTCAACGCCAAGGCGGCGATCTTCGCGGTCGAGACGCTCTTCGAGGAGGCCGGCCGCCGCTGGCCGGTCGTCATCTCCGGCACCATCACCGACGCCTCGGGCCGCACGCTGTCCGGCCAGGTCACCGAGGCGTTCTGGGACTCGGTGCGCCACGCACAGCCGCTGGCCGTGGGTCTCAACTGCGCCCTCGGGGCCAAGGAGATGCGTCCGTACGTCGCGGAGCTGTCCCGGCTCGCGGACTCGTTCGTCTCGGCGTACCCGAACGCCGGCCTGCCCAACGCCTTCGGGGAGTACGACGAGGCGCCCGCCGACACCGCGGCGGTGCTCGTGGAGTTCGCCGAGGCGGGCTTCCTCAACATCGTCGGCGGCTGCTGCGGCACGACCCCCGCTCACATCGCCGAGATCGCCAAGCAGATGGAGGGCCGGGCGGTCCGCCAGGCCGTCACGAACGAGCCCGCTATGCGGCTCTCGGGCCTGGAGCCGTTCACGATCACCGACGAGAGCCTGTTCGTGAACGTCGGCGAGCGCACGAACATCACCGGCTCCGCGCGCTTCCGCAACCTGATCAAGGACGGCGACTACGACACCGCGCTGTCGGTGGCCGCCCAGCAGGTCGAGGCCGGCGCGCAGGTCATCGACATCAACATGGACGAGGGCATGATCGACGGCGTCGCGGCGATGGACCGCTTCGTCAAGCTCATCGCCAGCGAGCCCGACATCAGCCGCGTCCCGCTGATGATCGACTCCTCCAAGTGGGAGGTCATCGAGGCCGGCCTGCGCTGCGTGCAGGGCAAGCCGATCGTGAACTCCATCTCGCTCAAGGAGGGCGAGGTGAAGTTCATCGCCCAGGCGAACCTGTGCAAGAAGTACGGCGCCGCCGCGGTCGTGATGGCCTTCGACGAGGACGGCCAGGCCGACAACCTCGAGCGCCGCAAGGCGATCTGCGAGCGCGCCTACCGGGTGCTGGTCGACCAGGTCGGCTTCCCCGCCGAGGACATCATCTTCGACCCGAACGTGTTCGCGGTCGCGACCGGCATCGAGGAGCACGCGACGTACGGCGTCGACTTCATCGAGGCCACCCGCTGGATCAAGCAGAACCTGCCCGGCGCCAAGGTGTCGGGCGGCATCTCCAACGTGAGCTTCAGCTTCCGGGGCAACAACCCGGTCCGTGAGGCGATCCACGCGGTCTTCCTGTTCCACGCGATCGAGGCCGGGCTCGACATGGGGATCGTGAACGCGGGCGCCCTGGTGCCCTACGACACCATCGACCCGGCGCTGCGCGACGCGATCGAGGACGTCGTCCTCAACCGCACGGACGACTCGCTGGCCGCGACCGAGCGGCTGCTGGAGCTCGCCGAGGCCCACCGCGGCACCGGCGAGAAGGTCGAGGCGGCCGCGGAGGAGTGGCGCTCGCTGCCCGTCGGCGAGCGGATCACGCACGCCCTCGTCAAGGGCATCGACGGCTTCGTCGAGGCCGACACCGAGGAGCTGCGCCAGGAGATCGCGGCCCGCGGCGGCCGGCCGATCGAGGTCATCGAGGGCCCGCTCATGGACGGCATGAACGTCGTCGGCGACCTGTTCGGCGCCGGCAAGATGTTCCTGCCGCAGGTCGTGAAGTCCGCGCGCGTGATGAAGAAGGCCGTCGCGTACCTCATCCCGTTCATCGAGGAGGAGAAGGCCGCCAACCCGGCGCTGGCCTCGGCGAAGGACACCAACGGCACGATCGTGCTCGCCACCGTCAAGGGCGACGTCCACGACATCGGCAAGAACATCGTCGGCGTCGTGCTGTCCTGCAACAACTACGAGGTCATCGACCTCGGCGTGATGGTGCCGGCGCAGAAGATCCTCGACACCGCCAAGGAGGTCGGCGCCGACATCATCGGGCTCTCGGGGCTGATCACGCCGAGCCTCGACGAGATGGTCGGCTTCGCCACCGAGATGCAGCGTCTCGGGCTGGAGATCCCGCTGCTCATCGGCGGCGCGACGACGTCCCGCGCGCACACGGCGGTCAAGGTCGACCCGAAGTACAACGGCCCGGTCGTGTGGGTGAAGGACGCCTCGCGTTCGGTGCCGACCGCTGCCGCCCTGCTCGACGACCGCCAGCGCCCGGGGCTGCTGGAGGCGACGAAGGCCGACTACGACTCGCTGCGCGCCCGCCACTCGCAGAAGTCCGAGCGTCCCCAGCTGTCGTTTGCGGCGGCACAGGACAACAAGTCGCCGATCTCGTGGGACGGCTACGCCCCGCCGCAGCCGCGCACGACGGGCGTCCACGTGCTCGCCGACTACGACCTGACCGAGCTGCGGGACTACATCGACTGGCAGCCCTTCTTCAACGCCTGGGAGATGAAGGGCAGGTTCCCCGACATCCTCAACAGCCCGACCCAGGGCGAGGCCGCGCGCAAGCTGTACGACGACGCGCAGGCCATGCTCGACACGCTCGTCGCGGAGGGCTGGCTCACCGCCAACGGCGTCTACGGGCTGTTCCCGGCGGCGAGCACCGGCGAGGACGTCGTGGTGTACGACGACGAGTCCCGCGGCACCGTGCGGACCACCCTCCACCAGCTGCGCCAGCAGGGCCAGCACCGCGAGGGCGTCCCGAACCGCTCCCTCGCCGACTACGTCGCCCCGATCGGTGCGAACCTGGCGCCGGGCTCGGGCGACTGGGTGGGTGCGTTCGCCGTGACCGCCGGCATCGGCGTGGGCGAGCGGATCGCCGCGTTCAAGGAGGAGCTCGACGACTACTCGGCGATCCTGCTCGAGGCGCTGGCCGACCGGCTCGCCGAGGCGTTCGCGGAGCGGCTGCACCAGCGGGTGCGCACCGAGTTCTGGGCGCACGTGCCGGAGGAGCAGCTGAGCAACGAGGACCTGATCGCCGAGAAGTACACCGGCATCCGGCCCGCGCCCGGCTACCCCGCCTGCCCCGACCACACCGAGAAGCTGACGATCTGGGACCTCCTCGACGTCAAGGCCACCACCGGCATCGAGCTCACCGAGTCGATGGCGATGTGGCCGGGCGCCTCGGTCTCGGGGCTCTACTACAGCCACCCAGAGGCGCAGTACTTCGTCGTCGGCCGGCTCGGGCGCGACCAGATCGAGGACTACGCCGCCCGCAAGGGCTGGTCGGTCGCCGAGGCCGAGAAGTGGCTGTCCCCGAACCTGGGCTACGACCCCGACGACTGAGCCGACGACCGGGTTTGGTCCGCACGGGCGGAGCGCACCTAGGCTGGACGGGCCCGGCTCGCCCCGTTCTCAGGAGTCCACCCTGTCCAGCCCTGCCTCGCCGCTGCCCGCCGCCGTCCTGTGGGACATGGACGGCACCCTCGTCGACACCGAGCCGTACTGGATGGCCACCGAGACGGCCATCGCCGAGGAGCACGGCGGGACCTGGACCCACGAGGACGCGATGAGCCTGGTGGGCAACGACCTGCTGGTGTCGGGGGAGTACCTGCGCACGAAGCTCGGGCTCTCGCAGAGCGCCGAGGAGGTCGTCGAGATGCTCCTCGACGGCGTCGTGGCGCAGGTCCGCCACGCGGTGCCGTGGTGCGAGGGATCGCGCGAGCTGCTGCTCGCCCTGCGCGCGGCCGGGGTGCCGTGCGGTCTGGTGACGATGTCGTACGAGCGGTTCGTGGCACCGATCCTGGAGCACCTGCCGCCGGAGACCTTCCGGGTCATCGTCACCGGCGACCAGGTCACCCAGGGCAAGCCGCACCCGGAGGCCTACCTCACCGCGGCGGCGGCCCTCGGCGTCGACCCGGCGGACTGCGTGGCCATCGAGGACTCGCCCACCGGGGCACGGTCGGCCGAGGCCGCGGGCTGCCGCGTGCTCGTCGTACCGAACCACGTGCCGGTGCCCGACGGCCCGAACCGGGTCTTCCGCGACTCCCTCGACGGGCTCACGCCGGAGGCGCTGGCGTCGCTGTGACCTGCCCGGGCGCGCGGGCGGGGTACGGCGGCGGGGTGCCGCCCCACGCCGGGCAGATCGCGGTGTAGGCGCACCACTTGCACCCCGAGCCGGGCCGCGGCTCGAACTCGCGCCGCTCGGTGGCCGCCCGGATGGCGTCCCAGACCGCCTGCACCTTGCGCTCGGTGGCCAGGAGCTCGCGCTCGTCCGGCTCGTAGCGCAGCACCTGCCCGTCGCCGAGGTAGATCAGCTGCAGCATCCGCGGCACGACGCCGCGGGTGCGCCACAGGACCAGGGCGTAGAACTTGAGCTGGAAGAGGACCTTGCCCTCGAACATCTCGCTGACCGCGTTGCCGGTCTTGTAGTCGACGATCCGGATCGCACCGTCGGGGGCGATGTCGACCCGGTCGATCACGCCGCGCAGCAGCAGGCGGGTGTCGGTGAGCGTCTCGACGTACAGCTCCCGGTCGGCGGGCTCGAGCCGGCGCGGGTCCTCCAGGTCGAAGTAGCGGGCCAGGGTGGCGCGGCACGACAGCAGCCAGGAGGCGATCTCCGGGCCGTCGACGGGAAACATCGCGCTCACCGCGGGCTCCACCTCCTGCAGCTCCGCCCAGGCGGGCGCGACCATCGTGTCGGCGACCTCGGGGGTGCGCTCGGCGGCGGGCAGGTCGAAGAGCTGCTCGAGCACGCGGTGCACGACGGTGCCGCGCACGGCCGCCGGCGAGGGCGGCTCGGGAAGCCGGTCGATGCTGCGGAAGCGGTAGAGCAGCGGACAGCTCAGGAAGTCGCCGACCCGCGACGGGGACAGGGCGCCCAGCACCTCGACACCGTCGACGCGGGTGCCACCGCGCTCCGACGGGTCGACCGGCTCGATGCCGGTGGGTGCGGGGGAGGTGGTCATGGCACCGACCCTAGGCGAGCCCTCCGACACCGACGCGGTGGTCCCGTCCGGATAGCCTCGGGGTGTGTCCGGTCCGTCGCCCTCCGCGCCCCAGCGGCCTCCTGTGCCGAAGGGCATGTTCCGCATCGGCCGGATCGCGGGGAGCGACGTGCTCGTCTCGACGTCCTGGTTCGTCATCGCCGCGCTCATCGCGTGGATGATGGGCCCGCGGGTTGACGCGGTCCAGCCGGGCCTGGGCGGCTGGAAGTACGTCGTGGGGCTGGCCTTCGCGATGGCGCTCTACCTCGCGATCCTGCTGCACGAGGCGTCGCACGCCCTGGTGGCACGGCGCTTCGGGTTCCGCGTGGAGGCGATCACCCTGCACTTCCTGGGAGGCGCGACCACGATCGACGGCGAGGCCAGGCGGCCCGGGCAGGAGTTCTGGATCGCGGTCGTCGGACCGATCACGTCCCTGGTCGTCGGCATCGTCGCGCTCGGGCTGTGGTTCACCGACCCGCCGGGCCTGCTGCGCCTGGTCATCGAGGGCCTCGCCGGCGCGAACATCGTGATCGGCGTCCTCAACCTCGTCCCCGGCCTGCCGCTCGACGGCGGCCGGGTGCTCCGGGCCGGCGTGTGGGCGCTCACCGGACGGATGCACACCGGCACCGTCGTCGCCGCCTGGGGCGGCCGCGTCGCCGCCGCCCTCGTCCTGGTCTGGGCGGTGGTCAGCGCCAACGCGGGGGAGGCCGTCAACGCCGTCGTCCTCACCGTGGTCGCGATCTTCCTCTGGAGTGGCGCCGGGCAGGCCCTCGCCGCCTCCACCGTCGTCAGCAAGCTCGGGCGGGTGGTCGCCCGCGACCTCGCCCGGCCCACCCTCACCGTCCCCGAGGACCTGCCGCTCGCCGAGGCGCTGCGCCGCGCCGAGGAGGCCGGCGCCCGGGCCCTGGTCACCGCGACCACCGCCGGCCGCCCCGTCGGGGTCGTCGAAGGGCAGGCCGTGCTGTCGGTGCCGCAGGAGCGGATGCCGTGGATCCCGGTCTCCTCGGTCGCCCGCAGCCTCGACGGCCGAGCCCTCCCCGTCGACATCGCCGGCGACGACCTGCTCGCCGCGCTGCGTCGTACCCCCGCCTCGGAGTACGTCCTCCTCGCCGCGGACGGCAGCGTCCACGGCGTGCTGGCGACGGCCGACATCATGCGGGCGATGCGGAACCGATAGATTGCGCCGGTGAGTGACGCGACCTCCGACGTACCCCAGGACGCCTGGTCCGGCGTGCACCGCGGCCCGCTGCGCGCAGGGGAGTGGGTGCGCCTGCTCGACGGCAAGGGCCGCCGGCACAACTTCGCGCTGGAGCCCGGCAAGCGCTTCTTCTCGAACAAGGGCCACCTCGACCACGACGACCTGATCGGGCGCGACGAGGGCTTCACCGTGACCTCGTCGGTCGGCGGGGAGTACCTCGTCTTCCGGCCGCTGCTGTCGGAGTACGTCGTCTCCATGCCCCGCGGCGCGGCCGTGGTCTACCCCAAGGACTCCGCGCAGATCATCGCGATGGCCGACATCTTCCCCGGCGCCCACGTCGTCGAGGCCGGCGTCGGCTCCGGCGCGCTGACCTGCTCCCTGCTGCGGGCCGTCGGGCCGCACGGGCGCGTGTCGTCGTACGAACGGCGCGAGGAGTTCGCCGACGTCGCCCGGCGCAACGTCACCCAGTTCTTCGGCGGCGACCACCCCGCCTGGGAGCTCACCCTCGGCGACCTCGCCGAGGCGCTGCCGGCATCGGGGGAGCGCTGCGACCGGATCATCCTCGACATGCTCGCCCCCTGGGACTGCCTCGACGCCGCCGCCGACGCGCTGCTGCCCGGCGGCATCGTGTGCGCGTACGTCGCCACCACCACCCAGCTCTCGAAGTTCGTCGAGGCCGTCCGGGTCCACGGCGGCTTCACCGAGCCCGCCCCGTGGGAGTCGCTCGTGCGCGACTGGCACGTCGAAGGTCTGGCCGTGCGCCCCGGGCACAAGATGATCGGCCACACCGCCTTCCTGGTCACCGCGCGGCGGATGGCGCCGGGTGAGCGGGCGCCACTGAAGAAGCGCCGGCCGGCGCCCGGGGCGTACGGGCCCGACTACGACGGTCCTCGGCCGCCGGGGGTCCCGGAGGTCCCGAGCGAGGACTGAGGGGCTCCTCGGGCATGCGGTTTGGTCCCAAACCGCAACAATTCGGGGCTCGGACGTGCGGTCTCTGCCCAATCGGTGCGGTCGTACCGGCTCGTGGCGCTCCGTCGGGTCGAGCGACGCTCGAGGACTCGCGGGGGGCCCAATGAGCGCGTGATGTGTTGCGGTTTGGTCCCAAACCGCAACATTTCGGAGCCCGGACGTGCGATCTCTGCCCAATCGGTACCACTGCACGACCCCGTACGCCGCCCGCCCGGCCGGCCCCGGACCTCCGTCCGACGCCGCACCCACCCCCTCGCGCCCTGCAACCGAATCGTTGCAACCAAAGCGTGGCGAACCACTTCCGTGTAACACCCTCGCGAGTAGGGTCGGGACCAGGAGGTGTCGCCATGACCAGTATGGGAGAAGGCACGGGTAGCCACCGGTCTCCGAGTCGCGAGGAGCTCGAGGAGCAGGTCCGCTACCTCGAGGACGAGGTCCACGACCTGCGCCGTCGGACGGCCGAGACGCCGGGAAGCGGCGCCCGGTCGCTCGAGATGCGCCTGGCGGACGCGCAGCGGTCGCTGGCGGCGGTGACGGCTCAGAACGAGCGGCTGGCGACGACGCTGCGCGACGCGCGCGACCAGATCATGAAGCTGAAGGAGGAGGTCGACCGGCTCGCTCAGCCGCCGGCCGGCTTCGGCACGTTCCTGGCCCGCAACGACGACGACACGGTCGACGTGTTCACCGGCGGGCGCAAGCTGCGGGTGTCGGTCAGCCCCGCGGTCGAGCTCGACACGCTGCGCCGTGGCCAGGAGGTCATGCTCAATGAGGCGCTCAACGTGGTGGCGGCGTTCGACTACGAGACGGTCGGCGAGGTCGTGATGTTGAAGGAGGTGCTCGCCGACGGCGAGCGGGTCCTGGTCATCGCGAACGCGGACGAGGAGCGGGTGGTCCGGCTGGCCGAGCCGCTGCTCGCCGAGACGCTCCGTGCCGGCGACTCCCTGCTGCTCGACTCCCGGGCGGGCTACGTCTACGAGAAGGTGCCGAAGTCCGAGGTCGAGGAGCTCGTCCTCGAGGAGGTCCCGGACATCACGTACGAGACCATCGGCGGTCTGGGCAACCAGATCGAGATGATCCAGGACGCGGTGGAGCTGCCCTACCTCTACCCGGACCTGTTCGCCGAGCACGAGCTGAAGCCGCCGAAGGGGATCCTGCTGTACGGCCCGCCCGGCTGCGGCAAGACGCTCATCGCGAAGGCGGTCGCGAACTCGCTGGCGAAGAAGGTGGCGGCGAAGACCGGCCAGGAGGGGAAGTCGTACTTCCTCAACATCAAGGGTCCCGAGCTGCTGAACAAGTACGTCGGTGAGACCGAGCGCCACATCCGCCTGGTGTTCCAGCGGGCCCGTGAGAAGGCCTCGCAGGGTACGCCGGTCATCGTGTTCTTCGACGAGATGGACTCGCTCTTCCGCACGCGCGGCTCGGGGGTTTCCTCGGACGTGGAGAACACCATCGTCCCGCAGCTCCTCAGCGAGATCGACGGCGTGGAGACCCTGGAGAACGTCCTGGTGATCGGTGCCTCGAACCGCGAGGACATGATCGACCCGGCCATCCTGCGCCCGGGCCGGTTGGACGTGAAGATCAAGATCGAGCGGCCGGATGCGGAGTCCGCGCGCGACATCTTCAGCAAGTACCTCACCTCGAACCTGCCCCTGCACGCGGAGGACGTCGCCGAGTTCGGCGGGGACCGCACGGCCGCGGTCGCCGGGATGATCCAGGCGACCGTGGAGCGGATGTACACCGAGACCGAGGAGAACCGCTTCCTCGAGGTGACCTACGCCAACGGCGACAAGGAGGTCCTGTACTTCAAGGACTTCAACTCCGGCGCGATGATCCAGAACATCGTCGACCGGGCGAAGAAGATGGCGATCAAGGACTTCCTCGACCACGACCAGAAGGGTCTGCGGGTCTCGCACCTGCTGCAGGCGTGCGTCGACGAGTTCAAGGAGAACGAGGACCTGCCCAACACGACCAACCCCGACGACTGGGCGCGGATCTCGGGCAAGAAGGGTGAGCGGATCGTGTTCATCCGCACGCTCATCACCGGCAAGCAGGGCACCGAGCCGGGCCGGTCCATCGACACGATCAGTGACACGGGCCAGTACCTCTGACACTTCCTTGGCCCGACCTGCTTAGGTGGAGCCGCAACGTACTCACCACTGCTTTGAGGAGCCCCCATGATCAAGAAGCTCGTCGTCGTCGCCCTCGTCGCGCTCGGCGTGACCGCTGCCGTCAAGGTCGCCAAGGGTCGCTGAAAGACCTCTCGTGACGAGCCCCGTACCCCTTCGGGTGCGGGGCTCGGCTCACTCCGCGCGCAGGAACCACGCGCGCACCAGGTGGTACGCGCCGTAGCAGCCGAGCCCGACCGCGACCACCACGATGAGCCACGGTCCCATCGGCTCGTCCCGGAAGCGCATGATCGCCTGGTCCAGGCCTCCGGACTCCGACGGGTCGTGCTCCAGCGCCGCGCGCACGACCAGCACCGCGATGACCGCGAACGCCACCGCCCGGCTGAGGTAGCCCGCCCGCGCGAGGACCTGCACCGCCGTACCGATGTCGCCGGTGCGTCCGTCCGCCTCGATGTCGCGCCGCCACCCGTCGCCGAGTCCCTTGTGGGCGCTGGCCGCGGCGACGGCGAGCACGACCAGCCCGGCGAGTACGACGAGCAGCGGGCCCCCCGGCATGCCGAGCACCGCCCCGGTGACGCCGGCGCTGCCTCCGGAGCCGCCTCCCGAGCCACCTCCCGAGCCACCTGAAGAACCACCCGCAGAACCACCCCGTTCCCGAGGGCGGTGCGCACCGCCAGCACGGCCAGCACGGTGAACACCACCGCACGGCTGGCTGAGCCCAGCCGGCCCAGCGCGCGTCGTACCCCGTCCTGGTCGCGGTGGCCGCCGACCGCCTGGCAGGCCTGCCAGACCACCAGCGCGGCGAGCCCGCCCGCGGCGAGCCAGAGGGCGATGCCGCCCATCGGCTTCTGGGCGATCTCCGCCAGGGCGCCCTGACCGGAGGCGGAGCCGGCCGAGTGCCCGAGTGCGAGCTGGGCGGCCAACCACCCGATGAGCAGGTAGACGACGCCGTAGGCGACCAGACCGGCCCGCGCCAGCCGGTCCAGGACCGGGTGGTCACGAGCCTCGCGCGCCGCCCGCTCGGCGGCTTCCCCCGGGGCGCTCATGGTTCCTCCTGCGGGGAGCATTACCCCGGGGCGTCCCTTCCAACCGACCCGATTCCGCGGGGCGGCCCGCGTAGGCTGGCGTCATGAGCGTGCGGCGAGTGATGGGCACCGAGGTGGAGTACGGCATCTCGGTGCAGGGCCAGCCCACCGCCAACCCGATGGTGGCGTCCTCGCAGGTCGTCAACGCCTACGCCACCGCCACCGTGCGGGCCCGACGGGCACGCTGGGACTTCGAGGAGGAGTCGCCGCTGCGCGACGCCCGGGGCTTCGACATGTCCCGCCAGATCGCGGACCCGACCCAGCTGACCGACGAGGACCTGGGTCTGGCGAACGTGATCCTCACCAACGGCGCACGGCTGTACGTCGACCACGCGCACCCGGAGTACTCCACGCCCGAGGTCGTCACCCCGCTCGACATCGTGCGGTGGGACAAGGCAGGGGAGCAGGTGATGCTCGACGCCGCCCGACTCGCGCAGAACCTGCCGGGCAACCCGCAGATCGTGCTCTACAAGAACAACACCGACAACAAGGGCGCGTCGTACGGCGCCCACGAGAACTACCTCATGCGGCGCTCCACGCCGTTCGCCGAGATCGTGCGGCACCTGACCCCCTTCTTCGTCAGCCGGCAGGTGATCTGCGGCGCGGGCCGGGTCGGGAAGGGCCAGGACGGGCGCGGGCAGGGCTTCCAGATCAGCCAGCGGGCGGACTTCTTCGAGGTCGAGGTCGGCCTGGAGACGACACTGAAGCGGCCCATCATCAACACCCGCGACGAGCCGCACGCCGACCCCGAGAAGTACCGCCGGCTGCACGTGATCATCGGCGACGCCAACCTGAGCGAGATCGCGACGTACCTCAAGGTCGGCACGACCTCGCTGGTGCTGGCCATGATCGAGGACCGCTTCATCGACCGCGAGCTCGCGCTCGACCTGCCGGTCGCGTCGCTGCGGGCCGTCTCCCACGACCCCACCCTGCGCCACGAGGTGACGCTGGCCGACGGGCGGCACCTGACCGGGGTGCAGCTGCAGCTGGAGTACCTCGACCTGGCCAAGAAGTACGTCGAGGACCGCTACGGGGCCGACGCGGACCCGCAGACCCGCGACGTCCTGGCCCGCTGGGAGGACGTGCTGAACCGGTTGGAGTCCGACCCGATGTCGCTGGCCGACCAGCTCGACTGGGTCGCGAAGCTGAGGCTGCTGGAGCAGTACCGCCAGCGCGACGGGCTCGCCTGGGACGACGCGAAGCTGCAGCTCATCGACTACCAGTACTCCGACATCCGTCCCGAGAAGGGGCTCTACCACCGGCTGGTCAAGGCCGGGCGGATCCAGCGGCTGCTCACCGACGCCGAGGTGGACGACGCGATGACGAACCCGCCGGCGGAGACCCGGGCCTACTTCCGTGGCCGGTGCCTGGAGAAGTACGCCGACGACATCGCCGCCGCGTCGTGGGACTCGGTCATCTTCGACCTCCCGGGGCGCGAGTCGTTGCAGCGGGTCCCGACGATCGACCCGTTGCGCGGGACGAAGGCCCACGTGGGCGGGCTGATCGACGCCTGCGCCACCGCGGAGGAGCTGGTCCGCGCGCTGAGCCGATAACTCCCGCGCAGGCAGCCAGCGAGTGGCTAGGGTTGGGGCATGGCCCAGGAGCAGAAGCAGCCGCGCAAGGCGGAGGAGACCGAGGAGACGACGGACGTCGCCACCGAGTCCGACGTCGCCGAGCGCAAGGAGACGCTCGACGAGGACGTGGACGCGATCCTCGACGAGATCGACGACGTGCTCGAGTCCAACGCCGAGGACTTCGTGAAGTCCTTCATCCAGAAGGGCGGCGAGTAGGCCCGGATGAGCGACGCGCGCATCCCGGCCGCCTTCCTGCGTCCGGGCACCTCCTCGTTCAGCGACTTCGTCGCCGAGAACGCTCCCGACCTGCTCCCCGCCCGCCGCTCGCTGCCCGCCGGCAGCGCCGCCGAGCTCGCGCCGCACGGCACCACCATCGTCGCCGCCACCTTCCCCGGTGGCCTGGTGATGGCCGGTGACCGGCGCGCCACGATGGGCAACGTCATCGCCCAGCGTGACATCGAGAAGGTCTTCCCGGCCGACGAGTTCTCCGTGGTCGGCATCGCCGGCACCGCCGGGCTCGCCGTCGAGATGGTCCGCCTCTTCCAGGTCGAGCTCGAGCACTACGAGAAGATCGAGGGCACGATCCTCTCCCTCGACGGCAAGGCCAACCGGCTCTCCGCGCTGATCCGCGCCAACCTCGGCATGGCCATGCAGGGCCTGGCCGTGGTCCCGATGTTCGCGGGCTACGACCTCGACCGCCGTACCGGACGGATCTTCGGGTACGACGTCACCGGTGGCCGCCACGAGGAGGCCTCCTTCTTCTCCGTCGGGTCCGGCTCGCTGTTCGCCCGCGGTGCGCTGAAGAAGCTCTACCGCGACGACCTCAGCGCCGACGACGCGGTGCGGGTGTGCCTGCAGGCGCTGTACGACGCCGCCGACGACGACTCCGCGACCGGTGGCCCCGACCTGACCCGCCGGATCTTCCCGGTCGTGTGGGTGGTGACCGCCGACGGCGCCGTACGCCAGTCGGAGGAGGAGCTCGCGGCCCTGGCCGGCGAGGTGGTGGGCGCGCGGATGGTACGCCCCGACGGCCCCGTGGCCCCGCTGCCCGGCGGCGGAGAGGAGGCCCAGGCATGAGCACCCCGTTCTACGTCTCGCCCGAGCAGCTGATGAAGGACCGTGCCGACTTCGCGCGCAAGGGCATCGCCCGCGGTCGCTCGCTCGCCGCGGTGCAGTACGCCGACGGCGTCCTCCTCGTCACCGAGAACCCGTCGCAGGCCCTGCACAAGGTCTCCGAGCTCTACGACCGGCTCGCCTTCGCAGCCGTCGGGCGCTACAACGAGTTCGAGAACCTCCGCATCGCCGGCGTCCGGCTCGCCGACATGCGCGGCTACGCCTACGACCGCCGCGACGTCACCGGCCGCGGCCTCGCCAACGCCTACGCCCAGACCCTCGGCACCATCTTCTCCTCCGGCGGCGAGAAGCCGTACGAGGTCGAGATCTTCGTCGCCGAGATCGGCGCCACGGCCGCCGAGGACCAGATCTACCGGCTCACCTACGAGGGGCGCGTCGCCGACGAGCACGGGTTCGCGGTGATGGGCGGCGACGCCGACACCGTCACGTCGTACCTCCAGGCGAACCACGTCGACGGCGCCGACCTCGCCTCCGCGCTCCGCGTCGCCGTCGCGGCGCTCGGGCACAGCTCCGACGGCGGCCAGGTCCAGGACCGGGTCATCCCGGTCGAGGACCTCGAGGTCGCCGTGCTCGACCGCACCCGGGTGCAGCCGCGGAAGTTCCGGCGGATCCTGCCCGCCCGGCTCGCCGAGCTCCTCGGTGATCGGGGGCCGGCCGAGGCCGCGCCGCAGGTGCATGCGTCGGAGACCCCGGCCAACGGGTCCGGCGGGGAGCCGCCTGTCGCCCCTCCGCTCTGACTCCCGAAGCGCCGAGGCTCGGTTGTCGATGCGGTTTGGTCCCAAACCGCATCATTTCGAGCCCTTGGCGTGCGGTCTCTGACCAATCGATGAGTCCCGCCGCTGGTCGGGTCGGAGGTTCTCCACAGCCCGGCGGGTGAGGGGTTGATTCGCGGACTCCGCTTGCCGAGTCTTCCCTCATGAAGATCGGGCCAGATGGTGCCATTCGCGGCGAGGTGCGCGTGGCCGGGCACCAGCGCGTGTCGCACGGCCTCTACCGCGTCGCGACCGAGGACCTGACACCGTGGGAGAACTTCCTGAGGGACCTGATGGCCCTTCGCATGGTCCTCCCCGACGACGCCGTCTTCACGCACGTGACGGCGGCGCGGCTCCTCGGATGGCAGCTGCCGGCCCTGCCCGACAAGGTGCCGCACTTCGTCGCAGTGCGCTCCGGCAACCGGCCCCGGCGTCCCGGGCTGATCTGTTCGCGCCTCAGCCATGACTCAGATGTCGCGCTCGTCCACGGGCTCCGTGTGGACGAGCCGGCGGAGGTCCTGCTGAGAGCGTCACGCGATCTCGGGGAGCTGGACCTGGCGATCATGGTCGACTCCGCCGCCAGGCTCGGCCACCTCGACGCTGGGGCGATGGAGGCCGTCCTGGCGTCAAGACGTCCGGGCACGCGACTCCTGCGTAAGGTGTGGAAGGGCCGCGAGCCTCAGTCGGAGTCGGCGGGCGAGACCCTCCTTCACCGCTTCCACCGGGAGATGGACGTGGATACGCGCTCTCAGGTCGCGCTGTTCGACGACCACGGCAGCTTCGTCGCTCGTGCCGACCTGCTCGTCGTCGGGACCAACAGCGTCCACGAGTACGACGGTGCGGTGCACCGCGACAAGTCAGTCCAGCGACGCGACCTGCGACGTGAACGAGCGCTGGCGGGCACCCAGTACGTGCGGCGCGGCTACACGCTCGACGACCTCCTCAACCATCCCGCGATCGTGATGCACGAGCTCGACCGCCTCCTGGGCCGTCCGCACCAAGCGGAGAGGCTGCGGGCCTGGCGAGCGTTGATCGACGACTCTCTCTACTCGACAGTGGGCAGGAGTCGGGTGATGAACCGCTGGTACCGCTCGACCACACCCGTCGATTGGGCACTAACTGCATGACTGAGGTCGAAATCGATGCGGTTTGGGACCAAACCGCATCGACGAGGAGCCCAGGCGGGTCAGGGGAGGGGGCGGGTGGCGGGGCCGTCGAGGACGGAGCCGTCGGCGTCGAACCGGGAGCCGTGGAGCGGGCAGTCCCAGGACTCCTCGGTGGGATTCCAGGAGAGTACGCCGCCGAGGTGGGTGCACAGGGGTGCGTCGTCGCCCCGGAAGGGTCGGGCGGCGTGGCCGCAGGCCATCTGGACGCCGACCTCGCCGTTGAAGAGGGCGGCGCGGCCGGCGGCGAGGGCTTCGCGGGGGGTCCAGCTGCGCAGGGACCGGGCCCACGAGGGGACCTGGCCGCCGAGGATGTCGGCGGCGAGCACGAGGGCGGCGGCGGGGGCGGCGGTGAAGCCCCACTTGTCGAAGCCGGTGGCGACCTGGATGCGGTGGTCGCCGGGGAGGAGGGGGCCGACGTAGGGGAGGCCGCTGACGGGGGCGTGGTCCTGGGCGGACCAGACGTGGCGTACGGCGCTGCCGGGGAAGGTCTCCGACGCCCACGACAGCAGTGACGAGAGGCGCCGCGCGGGGTGGTTGCGGCCGGTGACGTGGCCGGAGCCGCCGATCATCAGCAGCTCCTCACCGTCGGCGACGGTGACCGAGCGCAGGGAGCGGACCTGCTGGTCCGAGGAGAGGTGCATCCCTTCGGGCACCCAGGACGAGGAGAGGGCGGCGGCGTAGGAGCGCTGCGGCTTGAGGCGGGCGAAGTAGGCGCCGCGGTCGAGGATCGGCTGGCCGCTGGCGAGCACCACCACCGACGCGGTGAGGTCGGCGGTCGCGGTCCGCACGGTGACGGTGTCGCCGGACCGGTCGGCGCCGAGGACCCGCGAGAACTCGTGGAGCGTCCCGCCGGCGGCCTCGAAGGTGTCCGCCAGCGAGGTGAGCAGGTCCATCGCGTGGACCTGGAACTGGTCCTCGAGGCGAACCGCGCCGAGCACGTCGTACCGCAGCTCGGTCTCCCCGGTCCACGTCACGTCGAGGCCGCAGGTGCGGGCGGCGGCGAGCTCGGCACGGGCGCGGAGCTGGCCGAGCCGGGTGGTGGCGTACGTCGTGGCGTGCCCGCCCCGGTGCTCGACGTCGTGGTCCGCGCAGTAGCGGCGCAGCCAGGCCTGGCCCTCGCGGCTGGCCTCGACGTAGCGCCGCGCCACGCCGACGGGGTTGGTGCGCAGCACCCTGCTGAGCTTGGTGCCCTGCAGGAGGCTCACCTTGCCGGTGGTGTGCCCGGAGGTGCCGTCGCCGATCCGGCGCGCCTCCAGGATCGCGACGGAGCGTCCGCCGCGGGCGAGCTGGAGGCCGGTGAGGAGGCCGGCGAGTCCGGCGCCCACGACCACGACGTCGTACGACGCGCGGCCGGTCGCCGGCGGCCGGGGTTCGGGCCGCGGCCGGTCGAACCAGACAGGCGTGCTGGAGGCGGGGCTCGGAGTGTCCATGCATGTTCGCTACCCGATGCCCGGCGGGACAGTAGTGTGCGTACATGGACCGCCGCATCTTCGGCATCGAGAACGAGTACGGCGTCACGTGCACGTTCCGCGGACAGCGCCGGCTCAGCCCGGACGAGGTCGCCCGCTACCTCTTCCGCAAGGTCGTCAGCTGGGGTCGCTCCAGCAACGTCTTCCTGCGCAACGGCGCGCGGCTCTATCTCGACGTGGGCAGCCACCCGGAGTACGCCACGCCCGAGTGCGACGACGTGACCGAGCTGGTCACCCACGACAAGGCGGGGGAGCGGGTGCTGGAGGGCCTGCTGCTGGACGCCGAGCAGCGGCTGCACGACGAGGGCATCGCGGGCGAGATCTACCTGTTCAAGAACAACACGGACTCGGCGGGCAACTCCTACGGGTGCCACGAGAACTACCTGGTGAGCCGGGCGGGGGAGTTCAGCCGTCTCGCCGACGTGCTGATCCCGTTCCTGGTGACCCGGCAGATCATCGTCGGCGCCGGCAAGGTCACCCAGACCCCTCGGGGCACGAGCTACGCGGTGAGCCAGCGTGCGGAGCACATCTGGGAGGGCGTCTCCAGCGCCACCACCCGCAGCCGCCCGATCATCAACACCCGCGACGAGCCGCATGCGGACGCGGAGAAGTACCGCCGTCTCCACGTCATCGTCGGCGACTCGAACATGAGCGAGACGACCACGATGCTCAAGGTCGCCTCCTGCGACCTCGTGCTGCGGATGATCGAGGAGGGCGTGGTGATGCGCGATCTCACGATGGAGAACCCCATCCGCGCGATCCGGGAGATCTCCCACGACGTGACGGGGCGGCGCAAGGTCCGCCTCGCGAACGGCCGCGAGGCGAGCGCGCTCGACATCCAGGCGGAGTACCTCACCAAGGCCCGCGACTTCGTGGACCGCCGGGGGATCGCCACGCCGGTCATCGAGCGTGCCCTGGACCTGTGGGAGCGCACCCTCAAGGCGGTCGAGTCCGACGACCTGGGCCTGGTCGACCGGGAGATCGACTGGGTCATCAAGTGGAAGCTGATCGACCGCTACCGCGCCAAGAACGGCCTGCCGATGAGCCACCCGCGGATCGCGCAGCTCGACCTCGCCTACCACGACATCCACCGCAACCGCGGGCTCTACTACCTGCTGGAGAAGCGGGGTGCGGTCACGCGGGTCACCAACGACCTGAAGATCTTCGAGGCGAAGTCGGTCCCGCCGCAGAACACCCGGGCACGCCTGCGCGGGGAGTTCATCCGCAAGGCCCAGGAGCGCCGCCGCGACTTCACCGTCGACTGGGTGCACCTCAAGCTCAACGACCAGGCGCAGCGCACGGTGCTGTGCAAGGACCCCTTCCGGGCGTACGACGAGCGCGTGCAGCGCCTCATCGACGGCATGTGAGCCACCGCGCGCCCGGTGCGGACGATTCCTGGTGCGCATGGGTAAGGTTTGCGCGTGCTGCTGCGCCTGCGACGTCCCACGACCCTGCTCCTGACCGCCCTGCTGCCCGCCTCCCTGGCGCTGGCGGCCTGTGGCGGTGACGACTCCGAGCTCAAGGGCTTCGACGCCGTCTCGATCAGCGGCAAGGTCGGCGAGGCCCCGAAGCTGGACTGGAAGGGCACGCTGGCGGCGGGCAAGGCCACCACGAAGGTGGTGACCGAGGGCGACGGCGCCGCGATCGCCAAGGACGACGTCCTGCTGCTGAACTACACCCTCGCCAACGGCTACACCCACAAGGTGGCCTACACGACGTACCCGAACGCCGACGACAAGGACTACAACGTCGGCTCGCTGGTCAAGGTCGGCGCCAAGGGCGACCCGCAGAGCGTGGCGGACCTGCTGACCCAGGCGGTCGCGAAGGAGATCAAGCCGGGGCAGAAGATCGGCTCCCGGATCGCGGTCACCATCGGCAGCGACGACCTGCTCGGCGACTTCCTGGGCAACCAGACCGTCCAGCAGGCGATGGTCAACATGGACATCGGCAACGAGGACGGCCTGCTCTTCGTCGCCGACATCACCGGCAAGGCCGGTGTCGAGGGCACGGAGGCGAAGGCCCCGGCCTGGGCGCCGAAGATCGTCGAGAAGGACGGCCTCCCCGCGAGCTTCGACTTCACCGGCACGCCGGCGCCGAGCGGCAAGCTGCAGGTGGCCAGCCTGGTGAAGGGCACCGGGCCGGTCGTCAAGAGCGGCCAGAAGATCCTCGCCAGCTACCTGGGCCAGATCCCGAAGGGCAAGAAGCCCTTCGACGAGAGCTACAGCACCGGCCGCGGCCTGGAGGCCGTCGTCGGCGGCGCGCAGGCCTCGGTCGTGAAGGGCTGGTCGCAGGGGCTGGTCGGCCTGCCGGTCGGCAGCCGCGTGCTCCTCGAGATCCCGCCGAGCCTGGGCTACGGCAACAAGGCGCAGGGCGAGGACATCCCCGCCAACTCGACCCTCTACTTCGTCGTCGACATCCTCGACGCCTCCGACGTGGAGCCCGCCCCGAAGCCGACCGACACGGCCTCGCCGTCGGCGTCGCCCTCGGCGTCCTCGAGTGCGCCCGCCTCGCCGTCGGCGACGCCCTCGCAGTAGCACCCGCAGGGCAGAATCGACCCATGCCCGCACCGAAGAGCGAGCGGCTGCTCAACCTGCTCATCATGCTGCTCGTCCAGCGCCGCCCGATCTCCAAGGAGCGGATCCGCGAGCTGCTGTACCCGGACTCGCGCCCGGACGCCTTCGAGAAGATGTTCGAGCGCGACAAGGAGGAGCTGCGCAGCCTCGGCGTCCCGGTCGACGTCGCGACGATCGACCCGCTCTTCGAGGACGAGGTGGGCTACCGCATCCCGCCGGAGGCGTTCGCGCTGCCCGAGGTCGAGCTGACCGCCGAGGAAGCCGCCGTCGTCGGGCTCGCCTCCCGGGTGTGGCAGCACGCCACCATGGCCCAGGCGACCTCGGACGCGGTCCGCAAGCTGTCGGCGGCGGGCATCGACGTCGACCTCGACGCCCTCGACATCGCCCAGCCGCTGCTCACCGCGGAGGAGCCGGGCTTCGAGACGTGCTGGCTGGCGGTGTGCGAGCGGATGGAGATCGAGTTCGACTACCAGCGCCCCGGCGCGGAGGCACCCAGCACCCGCCACGTCCAGCCGTGGGGCGTGGTCCGCTCCACCGGGCGCTGGTACGTCGTGGGCTACGACCGCGACCGTGCCGCCGAGCGGGTCTTCCGCCTGTCCCGGGTGCAGGGGGAGGTGCGCACCGTCGGCCCCCCGCACGCGTACGACGTCCCGCCGGACACCGACGTGCGCGAGATCGCCCGCCGGCTGGCGCCGCCGAGCGCGACCGAGCACGCGGTGCTGCTGGTGCGGGAGGGTGCCGGGCACGGCTTCCGCCGCTCCGCGACGCGGGTCGAGACCGGCGTACCCGGCCCGGACGAGCGCAGCCGCTGGGACCGTGTCGAGCTGGACCGCCGTGCGATCGGGCTCGCCGACGAGGTCCTGGCGCACGGCCCGGACGTCGTGCTGCTGGAGCCCGTCGCCGTGCGCGAGCAGGTCGTGGACCGGCTGCGGCAGGTGGTCGCGTGAGCCGGCCGGCCGCTCCGCCGTCGGGCGCTCGCGACCAGGTCGCCCGGCTGCTGACCCTGGTGCCCTTCCTGCACCACCGCGACGGCGTCCGCCTCGACGAGGCGGCGCAGCTGCTCGGCACCACCTCGGAGCAGGTGCTGCGCGACCTCAAGGTCCTCTTCATGTGCGGGCTGCCGGGCGGGCTGCCCGACGACCTGATCGACGTCGACATGGACGCCATCCAGACCGAGCAGGGCGGGGTGATCACCGAGGGGGTGATCCGGGTGGAGAACGCCGACTACCTCGCCCGTCCGCTGCGGCTGAGCGCCACCGAGGCCTCGGCGATCATCGTCGCCCTGCGGATGCTGCGTGACACCTCGGCGGGGGAGAACCGCGCCCTGGTCGCCCGGGTCCTGGACAAGCTGGAGGGAGCCGCCGCGACGACCGGTGCGGCGCACGTCGACGTCACGCCCTCCCCGCGCGATGCCGAGCAGGTCGCGATCGCGGAGCGGACCCGGCGTCTCGACGAGGCGGTCGCGCAGGGCCGTCAGGTGCGGCTGACCTACTGGGTGCCCTCGCGCGACGAGGAGTCCGAGCGGGTCGTGGACCCGCGCGGGGTGGTGAGCCACGGTGTGTTCACCTACCTGGACGCCTACTGCCACAGCGCCGGCGGCGAGCGACTGTTCCGGCTGGACCGGATCACCCGGCTCGAGGTTCTGGACACCCCGGCCGCGACCGACCCCCGTCCGCCGCGCGACCTCAGCGACGGGCTGTTCGGCGAGGACGCCGGCGAGGACCGGGTCGTGGTCACCCTGCGGCTGGCCCCGGAGGCACGGTGGGCCACCGAGTACTACCCGGTGCGCGAGGTCCGCACCGATGCCGACGGCTCGGCGGAGGTCGATCTCGTGATCGTGGACCGGCGGTGGCTGACCCGGTTGCTGCTGCGGCTCGCGCCGTACGCCCAGGTGGTCCGGCCGGCCGAATTCACCGACTCTTTCACTGCTCGTGCACAGGAGACCCTCAGCCTCTACGGATGAGGGGGGCGTAGCATGGAGGGCGTCCGTCGAACCTGTGAACCGAGAGTTGGTCCCGCACGATGTCTTCCCTGATCGGAATGCCCCAGGGCGCCGAGTGGCTCATCATCCTCGCGATCGTGATCCTGGTGTTCGGCGCCGCCAAGCTGCCCGACCTCGCCCGCGGCACCGGCCAGGCCCTGCGGATCTTCAAGGCCGAGACCAAGGGCCTGCGCGACGACGACGACAAGACCGGCCCGACCACCCCGGCGGGTCCGGCCGCGCCCGGCCAGCTCGGTGCCGCCGACGAGGTCGCCGAGGGCGAGATCGTCGACGAGCACCGCGAGAAGAACGCCTGACCTGTTCAGCAGGTCCACTCCATGTCGCTGACCGGGGTCGCCCGGCTGTTCGTCGGCAAGCCCCTCCATCCCGTCGGTGCGGACGGGCGGATGGCCCTCTCCGACCACCTGCGTGAGCTGCGCGCCCGGATCCTCAAGGCGGCGTTCGCCGTGATCGTGGCGTTCATCGTCGCGCTGTTCTTCTTCGACCCGATCTTCGCGGTCATCAACGAGCCCTACCAGCAGGCGCGGGAGTCCCTCGGCGCCGACCGCACGATGGCGACCGCGAACGGCATCGGCGGCCCGTTCCTGCTCTACCTCAAGCTGTGCGGGCTGACGGCGATCGTCGCGACCAGCCCGATCTGGCTCTACCAGATCTGGGCGTTCATCCTGCCCGGCCTGCACCGTGAGGAGAAGCGGTGGACGATGGTGTTCGCGGTGATCGCGGGCCCTCTCTTCATCGCCGGCATCGCGCTGGGCTACCTCACGCTGCCGAAGGGCCTGGAGATCCTCATCGGGTTCACCCAGGCCGACCTCACCAACCTGGTGGAGTTCAACGACTACCTGTCGTTCTTCACCCGCACCCTGCTCGGCTTCGGGATCGCCTTCGAGATCCCCGTCTTCGTCGTGCTGCTCAACCTCGCCGGCCTGCTCAAGGGCAAGACCCTGGGCGCGCACCGGCCGTGGATGATCGTTGGCACCTTCGTGTTCGCCGCCGTGATGACCCCCTCGGGCGACCCGTTCACGATGACCTTCATGGCCGTGCCGATGGTCGTGCTCTTCCTGGTCTCCGAGGTGATCGCCCGGTTCAACGACCGGCGCCGAGCCCAGGCGGGCATCAACGCCGGTCTCTCGCCCGACGAGGCGAGCCCGCTCGACCTGTGAGCCGCGGCTCGGGGTCACGGAGATAGCCTTGCCTCCGTGCCCCGCGCCGTCGTCCTGACCAACCCCACCTCGGGCAAGGGCCGTGCCGCGCGGATGCTCGACGAGGCGCTGCCGCGCTTCCACGGCGCCGGCTGGCAGACCACGTCGCTGACCAGCCGCAGCGCCGAGGACGCCCTCGACCTCGCCCGGGTGGCCGTCGCGGAGCGCCCGGACGCGCTCGTCGTCTGCGGCGGGGACGGCATGGTGAACATCGCCCTCCAGGCGCTCGCCGGCACCGAGGTGCCGCTCGGCATCCTGCCGGCGGGCACGGGCAACGACTTCGCCCGCTCCGTCGACGTCCCCCTCGGTGACGGGGCGGCCGCCGCGACCCGGGTCGTGCAGGGCAGCACCCGCACCGTCGACCTCGCCCGGATCGGTGCCCGCTACTTCGGCGGCGTGCTCGCGGCGGGCTTCGACGCCGTCGTCAACGAACGGGCCAACCGGATGCGCTGGCCCAAGGGCCAGATGCGCTACAACCTGGCGACCGTCGCGGAGCTGCGCACCTTCACCCCGTTGCGCTACACCCTCGAGCTCGACGGCACCGAGCGTCAGGTCGAGGCGATGCTGGTCGCCGTCGGCAACGGCCCGTCCTTCGGCGGCGGCCTGCGGATCACGCACGGCGCCGAGCTCGACGACGGCCTCCTGGACGTCGTCCTGATCAAGCCGGTCAGCCGTGTCGAGCTGCTCCGGACCTTCCCCAAGCTGTTCGACGGGAGCCACGTGAGCCATCCGCAGTACGAGCGTCACCGGGTCCGGCGGGTGACCGTCGCCAGCGCCGGCATCGTGGGGTACGCCGACGGGGAGCGCTTCGGCCCCCTGCCGCTCACCGTCGAAGCCGTCCCCGGCGCGGTGCGGGTGCGCGCATGAGTGAGGAGCAGAGCGCCGCGGAGCGCTACGCGGCGTACCGCCGCGACAAGGGGCATCCGGTCTTCCGCGACTTCGCCGCCGGCTACCCGTTCCCGCTCGACGCCTTCCAGGTCGAGGGCTGCAAGGCCGTCGAGGACGGGGACGGGGTGCTCGTCGCCGCCCCGACCGGGGCCGGCAAGACCGTGGTGGGGGAGTTCGCGGTCCACCTCGCCCTGGAGACCGGGCGCAAGTGCTTCTACACCACGCCCATCAAGGCGCTGTCGAACCAGAAGTACAGCGACCTCGTCGACCGCTACGGCGCCGACAAGGTCGGCCTGCTCACCGGCGACACCACCATCAACGGCGAGGCGCCGGTCGTGGTGATGACGACCGAGGTGCTGCGCAACATGCTCTACGCGCGCTCCCGGACGCTGGTCGGGCTCGGGTTCGTGGTCATGGACGAGGTGCACTACCTCGCCGACCGGGCCCGCGGCGCGGTGTGGGAGGAGGTGATCATCCACCTGCCGGAGTCGGTGTCGGTGGTGTCGCTGTCCGCCACGGTGTCCAACGCCGAGGAGTTCGGCGAGTGGCTGGAGACGGTGCGCGGCTCGACCCGCACCATCGTGGCCGAGCGCCGGCCGGTGCCGCTCTTCCAGCACGTCATGGTCGGGCGCCGCCTGCTCGACCTGTTCGCCTCCTCCGACGTGGACGCCGCCGCCGGCTTCGTGCGTGAGGGCGCGCCGGTCAACGACGAGCTGATGAAGCTCGCCCGCGACGACTGGGCGTCGAGCCGGCTCAAGGACCGGCGCACCCCCAAGGGCGCCCGGGGTCGCCAGGGTGGCCCGGGCAGCCGCAGTGTCGGCAACGGCCGCCGGATCTGGATCCCGAGCCGGATCGACGTGATCGACCAGCTGGAGCGCAAGAACCTGCTCCCGGCCATCGACTTCATCTTCAGCCGCGCCGGCTGCGACGCCGCCGTCAAGCAGTGCCTGGAGGCGAACCTGCGGCTCACCGACCCCGAGGAGCGCGACGCCGCGATCGCCTACGTCGAGCGCACCCTCGGCGGCCTGCCCGCCGACGACCTGCACGTGCTCGGCTACCACGACTTCCTCGATGCGGCCTCGCGCGGCATCGCCGCCCACCACGCGGGGATGCTGCCGGCGTTCAAGGAGTGCGTCGAGGAGCTGTACCTGCGCGGTCTGGTCAAGATCGTCTTCGCCACCGAGACGCTGGCGCTGGGCATCAACATGCCCGCCCGCACGGTGGTGCTGGAGAAGCTCAGCAAGTGGAACGGCGAGACGCACGCCGACATCACGCCGGGGGAGTACACCCAGCTCACCGGCCGCGCCGGGCGGCGCGGTCTCGACATCGAGGGCCACGCGGTGGTGCTGTGGCAGCCCGGGATGAACCCGCGCGACCTCGCCGGCCTCGCCTCGACGCGGACCTATCCGCTGCGCTCGAGCTTCCGGCCGTCGTACAACATGGCGGTCAACCTGGTGCACTCCTACGGCCGCCACCGGGCCCGTGAGCTCCTGGAGCAGTCCTTCGCCCAGTTCCAGGCCGACCGCGCCGTCGTCGGCCTCGCCCGCCAGCAGCGCAAGGCCGAGGACGCCCTGGCCGGCTACGCCGAGGCGGCGCAGTGCCACCTCGGCGACTTCATGGAGTACGCCGCGCTGCGCCGGCGGATCTCGGAGCTGGAGAAGGAGGCCAGCAAGGTACGACGACACGACCGCCGCAGCGAGGCGGAGGCCTCCCTGGAGCGCCTCCAGCCCGGTGACGTGATCGTGGTGCCGGTCGGCAAGTTCGCCGGTCCGGCGGTGGTCGTGGACCCGGGCCTGTCCGAGCACGGACACCGCCCGCTGGTCATCACCGCCGAGCGCCAGGGGCGGCGGCTGGCGATGATGGACTTCCCGACGCCCGTCGAGCCGGTCGCCAGGATGCGGCTTCCGCGCAAGCTCGACCCCCGCAACCCGCACCAGCGCAAGGACGTCGCCCAGGCGGTGCGCGAGGCGGTGCGCGGCCTGCCGCTGTCGGTGACCCGTCCCAAGGCCGAGCGCGGGCCGGTCGACCCCGAGACGGCCGGCCAGATCGCCGCGCTGCGCGCGCAGGTCCGCGAGCACCCCTGCCACGGCTGCGCCGAGCGCGAGGACCACGCCCGGTGGGCCGAGCGCTACGCCAAGCTGGACAAGGACACCCAGGTCCTCGCCCAGCGCATCGAGCGGCGCACCAACACCGTCGCGCGCACCTTCGACCGGGTCTGCGAGGTGCTGGAGGCGCTGGAGTACCTCACCGGCGACGAGGTCACCGAGCGCGGTCGCGGCCTGATGCGGATCTACTCCGACCTCGACCTGGTCGCGGCGGAGTCGCTGCGTCAGGGCCTGTGGGACGACCTGACCCCCGCCCAGCTCGGCGCGGTGCTCTCCGCGCTGGTCTACGAGGCCCGCCGGCCCGAGGACGGGCCGCCCAACGTGCCCGGCGGCGCGATCGGGACCACCATCGAGGAGATGACCCGGCTGTGGGGGGAGCTGGAGCGCCTCGAGCGCACCCACCGGCTCGACTTCCTGCGCCGGCCCGACGCGGGCTTCGCCTGGACGGCCTACCGCTGGGCGGAGGGGCAGGACCTGGACGAGGTCATCACCCGCAACGACCAGACGGCCGGGGACTTCGTGCGCCAGATGAAGCAGCTCATCGACTTCGCCGGCCAGGTCGCCGACGCCGCGGCCGGCACCCCCGTGCGCGACACGGCGCGTCAGCTGGTGAAGCTGCTGCGGCGCGGGATCGTGGCGACCGAGATCGGCTAGGCGTCGACCGAGCGCTCGGCGGCGCGCAGCCGGGCGGCGAACTCCTCGCCCCGCGGGGAGAGCGCGACCACCGCGCGCCGCTTGTCGCCGGCGTCGACACGTCGTACGACGAGCCCGCGCTCGACGAGCCGGTCCATGTGACGGGTCAGGCTGGCGGCCGCCACCACGGCCTGCGTTGCGACCTCGGCCATGCCGAGACCCGGCGTGGCGCCGACCACGGCGAGGATCCGCCAGTGGTCCATGCTCAGCTCGTGCTCGTCGAGGAGCGGCTGGAGCACGGCACGGAGGCGGGCCTCCACCTGGCGGACGTGGACGGCCAGGCTGGACGGCGCGAGTGCGGCCGGTGCGTGCTGGGTCACGGCGCTCTCCTCGTCGGTTGCGTCACGATCGTGGGATCGACGCTGCCACGCCGCGGCGTCGGCACTATCCTAGGCACCACCGACAACAGATCCCGGTTGATCGCCTCGCCCGCAACGTCGCCGGCAGCAGCAGCCCCGGCCCGCACGGAGGTCCCGTGCCCCGCATGCGCCACGACGAGGTCCTCTCCGTCGCGCTGGTGGTCCCGCTCCAGGGGCCGACCGGCCTGTACGGCCCGTCCTGCCTGGCCTGTGGTGAGCTCGCGGTCGAGCAGCTCAACGCCGGCACCGGCATCGCGGGCCGTCGCGTCGAGCTCGTCGTGGTCGACGCCGGCCGGGACCCGGACGTGGTGGCGCAGGAGGTGGGTGCCCTCGTCGACGCGGGCCGGGTCGAGGCGGTCGCGGGCTGGCACATCTCCGCGGTGCGCCAGGCCATCACCCGCCGCGTGGGCGGGCGGGTCGTCTACGCGTTCGCCGCGATGCACGAGGGCAGCGACCCGACGCCGGGCGTCTTCATGATCGGCGAGCGCCCGATCAACCAGCTGCTGCCCGCGGCGCACTGGATGCGCGAGGAGCTCGGCGTCGGCCGCTGGGCGATCCTCGGCAACGACTACGTCTTCCCGCGGGTCACCGGCACCACCGCCCGGCTGGCCCTGCAGGACACCGCCTCGGAGATCGTCAGCGAGACCTACGTGCCGCTGGGCACGAGCGACTTCGCCCGGGTGATCGAGGACCTCGGCCGCCAGCCCGTCGACGGCGTGATCATGCTCCTGATGGGCCAGGACGCGGTGCACTTCAACCGCCAGTTCGCGCGGGCCGGACTGACGGCGGCGCTGCCGCGGCTGAGCCCGGCGGTCGAGGAGAACACCCTGCTCGCCGCGGGGGCCGCGGCCAACGAGGGCCTGTACGCCGCCGCGGCGTACTTCGACGGGCTCGGCACCGCCGAGAGCTCGGCCCTGTCCCGCGACTACTACGCGCGCTGGGGCCGGTGGGCGCCGGCGCTCAACGCGGTCGGGGAGTCCTGCTACGAGGCGATCATGTTCCTCGCCCGGGTGGGCGAGGTCTGCGGCTCGCTCACCGTCGACGCCGCGGCCGCGCTTCCCAGCGGCCACTTCTACTCCAGTCCCCGCGGGCTGATGCGCCTCGACGGCAACCTGCTCGACCAGGACGTGTACGTCGCTCGCGCCGACGGGCTCGAGTTCCGGGTGGAGCAGCAGATCGCGCGGGTGCACTGAGCTCACCCCCGGACCTGCCGCCACACGGCGGCCAGCTCGGTCTCGTGCGCCTGGTGGCCCAGGCGGCGCCACAGCGTGGCTCCCGGCTGGTCGAGGTCGTAGCGGTCGTCCGTCCCGGTGTCAGCGACGTCGGCGCTGTCGCCGAGGAGGAGGACCGACGTGAGCACCCGGTGCCCGCCGAGCAGCAGGCCCGCGGAGGCGGGGTCGAGCGGCAGGTCCTCGACGAGCACGGGCTCCCCGGCGCCGGTGAGGACCTCGGTGCGCTGGTGGAGCCGGCCCGGCTGCTCGCCGAACCGGCCCAGGACGAGTGTCTCGCGCAGGGCGAGGCGCGCCCCGGCGTCGTACCGGATCCGGAGGGTGCGGTCGACGTCCGCCCCGGCGGCGACCACGAAGGGGAGCCCGGCCCAGGTCAGCGAGCCCCCGGCCCGGACGTCGACGCGCACGTCCCAGCGGGCCCGGGCGCCGCGCATGTCGAAGGCGACCGTGCCGCCGGGCTCGACCAGGTCCAGGTGGGCGCCGGCATCGACGCTCACGTCGATCTCGACGGCGTCCCCGGCGAGCAGGAGCGCGCCCTCCGGCACGAGCGCGACCCGGGCGGTGTCCGCGCCGTGCGCCACCACGACCGGCCGGACCACCGAGACCGTGGGGTCCGACGCCGTCGTCGCCGTGCGCACCCGGCAGCGCCCGCCGCCGGTGCCCGGGGAGACCCGCAGGCGGGTCCGACCCAGGCGCTCAGTGCTGGTGAGCATGCTGCTCGTCGGCGTGGAAGTGCGGTGCCATCGGCCCCGGGTCGACCGGGACGTGGTGGCCGTGGCGGTGGGCCGCGAGCACGCCCAGCACCCAGTCCAGCAGGGCGTCGATGCTCGCCCGGTCCAGCCGGGACAGCGCGACCACCGGGCGGCCGTCGCGGGCGGCGGTGGCGTCGGCATGCATGCGCACCACGTCCACCCCGACGTACGGCGCCAGGTCGGTCTTGTTGACCACGAGCAGGTCGGCCCGCTCGATGCCGGGCCCGCCCTTGCGTGCCACGTCGCCCCCGCCGGCCACGTCGAGCACGAACACCTGGGCGTCGACGAGGGCCGGCGAGAAGGTCGCCGTCAGGTTGTCGCCGCCGGACTCCAGCAGGACCAGGTCGAGCCCGGGGTACTCCTGCTCCAGGGTCTCCACCTCCAGCAGGTTGGCGCTGATGTCGTCGCGGATCGCGGTGTGCGGGCAGGCGCCGGTCTCGACGGCCCGGATCCGGTCGGCGTCGAGCACGCCCGCCGAGCGCAGGAAGCGCGCGTCCTCGTCGGTGTAGATGTCGTTGGTCACCACGGCCAGGCTCAGCCGGGAGGAGAGCTCGCGGCACAGCAGCGCGATGAGCGAGCTCTTGCCGGTGCCGACCGGGCCGCAGACGCCCAGGCGGAGCGGGCGGGCGCCTTCACCGGGGAGGTGGTCGTGGGAGTGGTCGTGCGGGTGGTCGTGGTGCTCAGGCACGGAACAGCCTCCTGGTGGTGCGGGCGTGGGCCTGTGCCCACGCCTCGATCTGGGGGACGGCGAGAGCCGGGATCTCGCCGGGCTCGGTGACGCCCGCGGTCGCGGCGACGACCTCGGCGATCCCGGGCAGGGCCTCGACCACCCAGCGGGTGGCCAGGGCCGGGTCGAGCGGGAGCAGCTTGAGGGCCGCGGCGCAGACGGTCTGCACGTCGTCGTACGCCACGACGCGGGCGAGTGCCGCAGCCTCCAGGCCGAGGCCTGCCGCGAGGACGCCGAGGACCAGCGCCCGGCTGGGCCGCTCGACCGCGTGCACGGGGGCAACCGCGAGCGGCCACAGGCCCTCGGCGAGCCGCAGCAGTGCCCGCGCCTGGAGCCGGGACGCCTCGCGCAGGGCAGGGGCGACGGTCCGCGCCGCCCACGCCCGGTCGACCGTCGCCAGGCAGCCGCCGTGCAGGACGGCGGCGCGCGCCGCCACTGCGGTGCCGGCCTCGACGCGGGTGACGCCGACCAGCCTCGCCCGCAGGTACGACGGCACGTCGGCCGCGCCGAGCCCGGCCATCACCGCGCCCTCGAGCGTGCCGGACTGGGTGTGCCCGGCGACGGGCAGGCGCGCGTCGGCGAGCAGCATCGCGAACAGGTCGGGGTCGGACACGCCGCGGCCTAGAACATCGCGTAGAGCTGCGCCAGCGGCAGCTCGGTCGCCGGAGCCGGGACCACCCGCTCGCCCTCGACGTCGATCGCGAAGGTCTCCGCGTCGATCTCGATGCGCGGCAGCGCGGTGTTGTTGACCATGTCGGCCTTCGTGAGCTGCCGGGTCGGACGGACCGCGGCGAGCCGGCGGCGCAGGCCGAGACGGTCCGCCAGACCGTCCTCCAGCGCCGCCGGCGAGACGAAGGTGACGCCGTGCGCGCTCCCGTCCTCGACGAGCGTCGGGCGCATCAGCACCGGCTGCGGGGTCGGGATGGAGGCGTTCGGGTCCCCGAGCGCCCCCCACACGAGCGTTCCGGACTTCATCACCACCTGCGGCCGGATCCCGAAGAAGCGGGGGTCCCACAGCACCAGGTCCGCGAGCTTGCCCGGCTCGACCGAGCCGACCTCGTGGTCGATGCCGTGCGCGACGGCCGGGTTGATCGTGTACTTCGCGACGTAGCGCCGGGCCCGGGCGTTGTCGGCCGGGCCCTGGGCGAGGTCCCCGTGCGCGCCGTACCGCTGCTTCATGACGTGCGCGACCTGCCAGGTCCGGCAGATCACCTCCCCGATCCGGCCCATCGCCTGGGCGTCGGAGGAGGTCACCGAGAGCGCGCCGATGTCGTGCAGCAGGTCCTCCGCGGCGATGGTCGTCGCCCGGATCCGCGACTCCGCGAACGCCAGGTCCTCCGGCACCTGCGGGTTGAGGTGGTGGCAGACCATCAGCATGTCGAGGTGCTCGGCCACCGTGTTCACCGTGTGCGGCAGCGTCGGGTTCGTCGAGCCCGGGATCACGTGGGGGAGCGAGGCGACGGTCAGGATGTCGGGTGCGTGCCCGCCGCCGGCGCCCTCGGCGTGGAAGGCGTGGATGCCGCGCCCGGCGATGGCACCGATGGTCGACTCGACGTAGCCCACCTCGTTGAGGCTGTCGGAGTGCAGCGCCACCTGCAGGCCGAACTCGTCGGCCGCCCGCAGCGCCGCGTCGATGGCCGCCGGGGTGGAGCCCCAGTCCTCGTGCACCTTGTACGCCGCCGCGCCGGCCAGGGCCTGCTCCGCCAGCCCGCCGGCGCTGACCGTGTTGCCCTTGCCCATCAGCAGGATGTTGAGCGGCACCGTGTCGAGCGCGCGGTGCACGGTGGTCAGGTGCCAGGCGCCCGGCGTCACCGTGGTCGCCTTGGAGCCCTCCGAGGGCCCGGTCCCGCCGCCGCCGATCGTGGTGATGCCGGTGGCCAGGGCCTCGACGAGCTGCGAGCGCGACAGCAGGTGGACGTGGATGTCGATAGCGCCCGCGGTGAGGATCTTCCCCTCGCCGGAGATCACGTCCGTGCCGGGCCCGATCACCAGGTCGGGGTGCACGCCGTCGGCGACGTCGGGGTTGCCCGCCCGGCCCAGGGCGACGATCCGGCCGGCCCGGATGCCGACGTCGGCGCGCACCACACCGCCGTGGTCGAGCACCACGGCGTTGGTGATGACGGTGTCGAGGGCGCCCTCGGCCGACGTCCGGGTGGACTGGGCCATCGACTCCCGGATCGACTTGCCGCCGCCGAAGACGGCCTCCTCGCCGCCGACGGTGAGGTCCTGCTCGACCTCGATCCACAGGTCGGTGTCGCCGAGGCGGACCTGGTCGCCGACGGTGGGTCCGTAGAGCGCGGCGTACGCCGCACGGGAGATCTCAACCATCCAGCGCACCCCCGTCGGCCCGCACCCGGATGCCCGGGACGGTGCGGGCGCCGCGGAGGGCGACGACGGCGACCTCCTGGGAGGCTCCCGGCTCGAAGCGCCGGGAGGTGCCCGCCGGGATGTCGAGGCGGAAGCCGTGCGCGGCGGCGCGGTCCAGCTCCAGCGCGTCGTTCACGTCCGGCAGGTGGATGTGCGAGCCGATCTGGACCGGCCGGTCGCCGGTGTTGGTGACCACCAGCACGGCCCGCTCGGCGGGGGAGCGGTCGCCGTTGAGCACGACCGTCCCCTCGCCGGTGCGGACGGCACCGGGGCCGTCGGTCACGATGGCCACAGCGGGCTCCTCACGCGATCGGGTGGTGGAGGGTGACGAGCTTGCGCCCGTCCCGGAAGGTGGCCTCGACCTGGACGTCGACGAGCATCTCGGCGACGCCGGGCATGACCTGCTCGCGGACCAGCACCTCGCGGCCGCGCTCCATGAGCTCGGCGACCAGGGCTCCGGCGCGGGCCTCCTCGATGACCCAGCACGAGAGCAGGGCCACCGCCTCGGGGTAGTTCAGCAGGACGCCGCGGCCGAGGCGGTCGCGGGCGACCATCCCGGCCACGCTGAGCAGCAGCTTCTCGGTGTCGGCAGGGGTCAGGTGCATCTCAGACCGCCATCGCGGCACGCACCGCGGCCAGCGCCCCGGGACCGCCCTCGCCGCTGGAGGTCACCCTCCCCGACTCCAGCACGTAGTAGGAGTCCGTGCTGCGCAGCGCGAAGCCGACGTGCTGCTCCACGAGCAGCACCGACAGGTCGCCGCGGGCGGTCAGCGCGGTGATCACGCCCTCGATCTCGGCGACGACGTTGGGCTGGATGCCCTCGGTCGGCTCGTCGAGGATCAGCAGGCGCGGCTTCGTGAGCAGCGTGCGGGCGATCGAGAGCTGCTGGCGCTGGCCGCCCGAGAGCAGGCCCGCCCGCCGGCCGAGCAGGTCGCGCAGCGCCGGGAAGGTGTCCAGCACGCCGTCGATCGCGGAGCGGTCGGTGTCGACGAGCTGCAGGTTCTCCAGGGTGGTCATCTGGGGGAACGACAGCTGGCCCTGCGGCACGTAGCCGACCCCGCGTCGTACCCGCTTGTTGGGGCGCAGCCGGGTCACGTCCTCGCCGTCGACCAGCACCTGGCCGGCCATGACCGGCAGCAGGCCGACCGCGACGCGCAGCAGCGTCGTCTTGCCCGCGCCGTTGTGGCCCATCACCGCCACGGCGCCGCCCTCGGGCACCACCAGCGAGACGTCCTCCAGCACCCGGGTCCGGCCGTAGCCCGCCGTCACGCCACGCAGCTCAAGCATGGTCCGCCTCCTGGATCTGCTCGGGGGTGCGGCCCAGGTAGACCTCCTGGACCCGCGGGTCGGCCTGGATCTCGGCGACCGAGCCCTCCGCCAGCACCTTGCCGGCGTGCAGGACGGTCACCACGTCGGCGTAGCTGCGCACGAAGTCCATGTCGTGCTCGATGACGACGATGGTCCGCTCCCGCCCGATCCGGCGCAGCAGCGCGCCGGTCTCGTCGCGCTCCTCCGCGCTCATCCCCGCGACCGGCTCGTCGAGCAGCATCACCCGGGCGTCCTGCACCAGGAGCATGCCGATCTCCAGCCACTGCTTCTGTCCGTGGGCGAGCACGCCCGCCGGCTTGTCGCGCAGGTGCGCCAGCCCGATGGTCTCCAGCGCCTCCTCGACGTACGACGGCGTGCCGCGACGGGCCAGCAGCATCCCCCAGGCCCTGCGGTGGACGCCGCCCGCGATGTCGAGGTTCTGCAGCACGGTCAGACCCTCGAACACGGTCGCGGTCTGGAAGGTGCGGCCGATGCCGGCCCGCACGATCCGGTGCGACTTGGTGCGCAGCAGGTCCTTGTTGCGGTAGCGGACGTAGCCGGTGCCCGGCACCAGGCCGGTGACCGCGTCGACCAGGGTGGTCTTGCCCGCGCCGTTGGGCCCGATGAGGAAGTGCAGCCGGCCCTGCAGCAGGGTCAGGTCGACGGCGTCCACGGCGGTGAAGCCGTCGAAGGACACGGTCAGCCCGCGCACCTCCAGGTAGTCGTCGTTCACGAGGTCACCGCCTTCTGCTTGCGCAGCCGTGCCGTCACCTGCGACCACGCACTGCCCAGCCCCGCGGGGAAGAACAGGATGACCACGATGAACAGCAGGCCCAGGAAGTAGGTCCACTGGTCGGGGAAGGACTCCGACAGCGAGGTGCGGCCGTAGCCGACGGCCAGCGCGCCGAGTGCCGGGCCCAGGAGCAGCGCCCGGCCACCGAGCGCGACGCCGGCGATGAGGAAGATCGAGGCCGTCGCGTCCACGTCGGAGGGCGAGATGATGCCGGTGATCGGCGCGAAGAGCGCCCCGCCGATGCTCGCCATCACCGCGGCGACGACGAAGGCGACCAGCTTGACGTTCGCCGGGTCGTGGCCCAGGAAGCGGACCCGCTCCTCGGCGTCACGGGTCGCGACGAGCAGCTCGCCGAAGCGGCTGCGGTAGAGCTGCCACACGATGAGCAGGCACACGATCAGCGCGCCGGCGGCGATGGTGTAGATCATCCGCTTGTTCACCGGGTCGTAGAGGTTGTAGCCGAAGAACAGGGTGAACTGGTTGAGGCCGTTGAACCCGCCGGTCTGCTTGATGGTGGCGACCAGCAGGGTCGCGAAGGCCACCGCCAGCGCCTGGGTGAGGATCGCGAAGTAGGCGCCCTTGACCCGCCGCTTGAAGATCGCCCAGCCGAGCACGGCTGCGACGACGGCCGGGACCGCGACGATGGCGAACAGGGTGAAGGCGCCGCTGCGGAAGGGCTCCCACCAGCCGGGCATGGTCCCGTCGCCGTACAGGACCATGAAGTCGGGGACGGCGTCCGGCCCGCCCGTGGCCATCGCGGCCTCGAGCTTGAGGTGCATCGCCATCGCGTAGCCGCCGAGGCCGAAGAAGACGCCCTGACCCATCACCAGCATGCCGCCGCGGCCCCACGCGAGGCCGATGCCGACGCCGGCGATGGCCCAGCAGACGTACTTGCCGAGGTTGTTGAGCCGGAACGGGCTGAGCACGGCGGGCGCCACCACGATGAGCACCACGGCCAGGACGGCGATGGCGAGCAGCGGTGCCCAGGTCCGTGCGGACCCCTGCAGGTGCTTCATGCGAGCCCCCTCGTGCGGACGGTGAACAGGCCCTGCGGCCTGAGCTGGAGGAAGACCACGACCAGCAGGAAGGTGACGACCTGCGCCATGCTGGAGCTGAACCAGTCGGTGAAGTAGGCCGTGGTGATGCCGACCGCGAAGGCCGCGATCACCGTGCCCTTGAGCTGGCCGAGGCCGCCGGCGACGACGACCAGGAACGCCGAGATGATGTACGTCGTCCCGAGGTTCGGGTTCGTCCCGGAGATCAGGGACACGGCGACGCCGCCGATGCCCGCCAGTCCGGAGCCCACGAAGAAGGTGACCCGGTCGACCGCGCGGGTCGAGACGCCCATCGTCTCGGCGAGGTCGCGGTTCTGCACGGTGGCGCGGATCTGCCGGCCGTAGGCGGTGTACTTCAGCAGCGCACCCAGGGCGCCGAGCGCCGCCAGCGCCAGCAGGATCGTGAACATCTGCCGGTAGGGCCAGTGGTAGCCGAAGACGTCCACGTTGCCGTCGAGCCAGCCGGGTGTGTGCACCGGGTCGCCCTGGGCGCCGAAGACGTCCTTGGCGAGCTGCTGCAGGAGCAGGCTCACCCCGACGGTGACGAGCAGCGTGTCGAGCGGGCGGCGGTACATCCACTGGATGATCGCCACCTCCAGCAGCAGCCCGAGGGCGCCCGCGACGACGAAGGCCACGGGCAGGGCGACGAGCAGGGACAGGTCGGTGTTCGTCACGACCTGCTGGGTGAGGTACGTCGTGTACGCGCCGGCCATGAGGAACTCACCGTGCGCCATGTTGATGACGCCCATCTGTCCGAAGGTGAGGGCGAGCCCGAGGGCGGCGATGAGGAGGAGGGCGCCGGTCGCCGTACCGGCGAGCAGCGGGGTGGTGAAGGCATCCACGGCGGAGTCTCCTGGAGGGTGGCGGAGTCCGGGGATGCCGCGCTGCGCGAGCGCGGCATCCCCGGGGAGGGCGTGCTGGTCCGGCGGTGCCGGCTCAGGTCACTTGCCGCTCGGGTCCCACCAGTCGTAGCCCTTGAGGAAGGGGTCCGGCTCGATCGGGGCGTCCGAGGACCAGACGATGTCGAACTGGTTGTCGGAGTTGATCTGCCCGATCAGGCCGGTCTTGGCGATGTGGTGGTTCTCGCCGTCGATGGTCACCGTGCCCTCGGGGGCGTCGAAGCTGACCCCGTCGGCGCTGTCGTTGATCTTGTCGACGTCGAAGGAGTCGGCCTTCTCGACCAGCGCCTTGTAGAGGTAGAGCGAGGTGTAGGCCGCCTCCATCGGGTCCGAGGTGGGCCGGTCCTTGCCGTACTTGTCCTGGAAGGCCTTGATGAACTTCTCGTTGGCCGGGCTCTTGACCGACTCGAAGTAGTTCCAGGCGGCGAACTGGCCGGTGACGTCCTTGCCCATCGCCGGCGCCTCCTCCTCCGCGATCGAGACCGAGATGATCGGGGAGGTGTCGGGGCTCAGGCCCTGCTCGTAGTAGGCCTTGATGAAGCCGACGTTGGAGGAGCCGTTGATCGTGTTGAAGACGAAGTCCGGCTTCGCCTTGACGATCTTCGAGACCTGCGTGGTCCAGTCGTCGTCGTCGAGCGGGACGTACTCCTCGCCGACGATCTCGATGCCGAGCTCCTTGGCGTACTGCTTGATGATCTTGTTCGCCGTGCGGGGGAAGACGTAGTCGGAGCCGGCGAGGAAGAGCGTCTTGACGCCCTTGGACTTCAGGAAGTCCATCGCCGGGATGATCTGCTGGTTGGTGGTGGCGCCGGTGTAGTAGATGTTCTTCGAGGCCTCGAGACCCTCGTACTGCACCGGGTAGAACAGCAGGCCGTTGTCGGCCTCCACGACCGGCAGCATCGCCTTGCGGGAGGCGGAGGTCCAGCCGCCGAAGACCGCGGCGACGCAGTCGCCGGTCAGCAGCTTCTCGATCTTCTCCGCGAAGATGGCGGGGTCGCTGGCGCCGTCCTCGACGACGGGCTCGATCTTCTTGCCGAGGATGCCGCCCGAGGCGTTGATCTCCTCCGCCGCCATCGCCAGCGAGTCGCGAACGGTCTGCTCGCTGATCGCCATGGCTCCCGAGGTGGAGTTGAGGAACCCGAGCTTGATGGTGTCGCCGGAGGTGTCGACGCAGCTCTCGGCTGCACTCGACTCACCGGACTTGGAGCCCCCGCAGGCGCTCAGGCTGAGCGCTGCGGTGAGCGCGAGGACGGTGCCGGTCGCAAGACGGGCGCGGGAAATCGTCACGTGGGAGAACCCTTCGGTCATCGCACCCGCCCTCTCGGGAGGCGGGCGCTGGGCCATGGGGCACGGCGGCGGGCCCCGGTGACGACGAACCTAGGAAGGGCTGATTTCCAACTAGTACCAAATGGAATGAAATCGGTGTTACACGTTCCGCGCCGCCGCCAGCGCCGACAGGACGCCGGTCAGCCGGGTCACCGGACTGCTCAGCCCCCAGCGCTCGGCCAGGTCCGCGAGCGCGTCGGGATCGGCGGGGGAGTCCGGCAGGGCCAGCGCGTCGCCGCGCGGCAGGTCGAGGTCACGCGCCACGGCGACGACCCGGGGCGCCACCTCCAGGTACGGCGCCGCCTCCTTGATCTTGCCGCGCGGACCCGGCCCCAGGTCGCTGCCCGGGTCCTCGGCCGCCGCGCGCACGCCCGCCATGTCGTCGTACTTCTGCAGCAGGGCCGCCGCCGTCTTCTCGCCCACGCCCTTCACCCCGGGCAGGCCGTCGGAGGCGTCCCCCCGCAGGGTGGCGAAGTCGGCGTACTGGTCGGCGCGCACGGCGTACTTCTCCAGGACCCAGGCCTCGTCGACCCGCTCGTGGCGCCCGACCCCGCGGCCGACGTACAGGATGCGGACGCCGGCCGCGTCGTCGACGAGCTGGAACAGGTCGCGGTCGCCGGTCACCACGTCCACCGGCATCCCGGCGCCGGTGGCGAGGGTGCCGATCACGTCGTCCGCCTCGTAGCCCGGCGCGCCCACGACGGGGATGCCGAAGGCGCCCAGCACCTCGCGGATGACCGGCACCTGCAGCTCCAGCGGGTCCGGCACCTCCTCCACATCGGGGGCGCCGGCGACCTCGGCGACCACCCGGTGCGCCTTGTACGACGGCAGCAGGTCCACCCGCCACTGCGGACGCCAGTCGTCGTCCCAGCAGCAGACCAGGTGGGTCGGCTCGTACTGCTCGGCCAGTCGCGAGATGTAGTCGAGGAGCCCGCGCACGGCGTTCACGTTCGTGCCGTCGGGCGACAGGATCTCCGGGGAGCCGAAGAACGCCCGGAAGTACAGGCTGGCGGTGTCCAGGAGGAGAAGGCGCTGCGTCGTGGAGGTCATCGGGAGGCAGCCTATGCCGCGCCCTGCCCGCATGGTGGCGCGCCGCCGGGTCCGGTGGGGCCGACGCGGCTAGGGTGACCCCCGTGACTCAGAGCAGCCAGCCCGCGGTCGAGTCGACCGACCGCCAGATCCTGGAGCTCCTGGCCAAGGACGGCCGGATGTCCTACACCGATCTCGGGCGGGCCACGGGGCTCTCCACCTCCGCCGTGCACCAGCGGGTCAAGCGACTCGAGCAGCGCGGCCTCATCCTCGGCTACGGCGCCACGGTCAACTACGCGGAGATCGGTCTCCCGCTGACCGCCTTCATCGCGATCCGCCCGATCGACCCCTCCCAGCCCGACGACTGCCCGGACCGCCTGGTCGGCATGCCGGAGATCGAGTCGTGCTGGTCGGTCGCCGGGGAGGAGTCCTACGTCCTCAAGGTGCGCACCACCTCGCCCGCCGAGATGGAGGGCCTGCTCGGCCGGATCCGGTCCGCCGCGAACGTCTCCACCCGCACGACGATCGTGCTCTCGACGTACTACGAGAACCGCCCCGTCAGCTGACGGAGGCGCCGCTACCGCTTCCACGGCGTGGCGCGGCGCGACACGCCGGTTCTACCGCCGAATTTCTGAGAATTTTCGCTCCCAACGGCGGCTTCCTGACCTGCGAGAACGCGCAACATCGCAGGTCAGCGCCCGGTTGACAGCGCCGGTCGCGGTGACCAAAGTACGGAACCGTTCGCTCGTGCAGGTCGTGGCCGGCGGACCGACGTCCGAGTGGCCGTCACGTCGGGGGAGTCGCACCAGCTCCACCCGGACACGGTTCGCGGAGGTCGGTTCGCTCCTCGAGAGCGAACCGGAGGGGCTCGGGGTCGCCCTAGACAACGTCGCGTGCATCGGCAGCCAGTCGAGTGCCGGGATGGTCCGAAGGCACCCCGAGCCTCTCTGCGCCTGACTCCCCCCGTCGAGTTGGGGGTTTCCACCGTTGAGTTGTGGGTTTCCACCGTCGAGTTGTGGCTTTCCACCCGTCGCCGCGGACGAGGCGCGCACTCGCGGGTGCACGAGCCCCAGGTCTCCGGTGGAAACCCACAAGTGAAGGGTGGAAAACCCCAACTCGCGGGTGGAAAACCCCAACTCGCGGGTGGAAAACCCCAAGTCGGCGGTGGGGTGGGGAGCGGCGACTAGGCTTCGGACGTGCTGCAGCGCTCGTTCCTCGCGGTCCTCGGAGGACTCCTCCTCTCCGCGTCCTACGAGCCGCTCGCCCTAGCCTGGCTGCTGCCTCTCGGGGTGGCGGCGTTCGCGCTGCTGACCCGCGACCTCACGGTACGACGAGCCGGGCTGGTCGGGCTGGTGTTCGGCATCGCGTTCTACTTCACCCACATCGCGTGGATGCGCACCTCGATCGGCCCGGACGCCTGGGCGGCGCTGGCGGCGGTCGAGGCGGCGTTCTACGGGCTGCTCGGCCTCGGCGTGCCGCTGCTGCGCCAGCTGCCGTGGTGGCCGGTGTGGCTGGCCGCGGCGTGGGCGACCATGGAGACAGTGCGCAGCGGGTGGCCGTTCAGCGGCATGCCGTGGGGGCGGCTGGCGTTCGCGGCGATCGACACCCCGGCCGCACCGATGGTGGCCTACGCCGGCATGACCGGGCTGTCGTTCCTGCTGGCGCTGTTCGGCTTCCTGCTGGCCCGTGCCGTCGAGGAGCGCACCTGGCCGCACCTCGGCGCCGTGGTCGCGCTCGCCGCGGTGTTCGTGGTGCCGGCGGTGCTGCCGTTCACCGCTGAGGAGACGGGGTCGGCGACCGTGGCGGTGGTCCAGGGCGACGTACCGGGGCCGGGCAACGACATCCTCTACGACCCGCGCGGGGTCACCGAGAACCACGTCGACGCGACCGTCGACCTCGCCGCCCGGGTCGCGGCGGGCACCGCGCCGCAGCCCGACTTCGTGCTGTGGCCGGAGAACTCCACGGCCGTGGACCCCTTCACCGACGTGCCCGTCAACGCCGCGATCGAGCGGGCCGTCCAGGCCGCCGACGTGCCTGTGGTCGTCGGCGGCATCGTCGACGACGGACCCGAGCACATCCTCAACCAGGGGATCGTGTGGGACCCGGAGACCGGGCCGGGGGACCGCTACACCAAGCACCACCCCGTGCCGTACGGCGAGTACATCCCCTTCCGCGACGTGTGGGACCCCAAGTTCGGCCAGCTCGCCCTCATCTCCCGCGACATGAAGAGCGGCACCCGCACCGAGCCGCTGCGGGTCGCGGGGATCCGGGTCGCTGACGCGATCTGCTTCGACGTGGCCTACGACGACGTGATGCCTCCCCAGGTGCGCGACGGGGCCGAGCTGCTGACGGTGCAGACCAGCAACGCGAGCTTCATCTTCACCCACCAGATCGAGCAGCAGTTCGCCATCACCCGGCTGCGGGCGATCGAGGCGGGCCGCTGGCTGACGGTCGCCTCCACCAACGGGCGCACGGGCGTCATCCGCCCCGACGGGTCCGTCGCGGCGACCGCGCCGATCCGCTCGACCGAGGTGCTCCTCGAGCGCGTGGGGCTCAGCACCGACCTCACGCCCGCGATGCGGATGGGCGCCTGGCCCACCCGGTTGTTCATCGGATCGACCCTTGGTGCTCTCGTCGCTGGTGCCATCGCGTACCGTCGAAGGCGAGAGTTTGCCGGACCTGTGGAAGACCCGGCGAAGGAGCCCATCGATGCTTGACCACACCCACGACCTCGGCCGCGTCGTGATGGTCGTCCCGACCTACAACGAGGCCGCCAACCTGGCCTGGATCGTCGGCCGGCTGCGCGCCGCGCAGCCCACCGTGGACGTGCTCGTCGTCGACGACGGCTCCCCGGACGGCACCGGCGACATCGCCGACGGCCTCGCCGCCGCGGACGGCCAGGTGCACGTGCTGCACCGGACGACCAAGGGCGGGCTGGGCGCGGCGTACCTCGCCGGCTTCGCCTGGGCCCTCGACCGCGGCTACGACGTCATCGGCGAGATGGACGCCGACGGCTCCCACCAGCCCGAGCAGCTCCAGCGGCTGCTCACCGGCCTGCTGGCGGCGGACCTGGTCATCGGCTCGCGCTGGGTGCCGGGCGGCTCGGTCGTCAACTGGCCCTGGCAGCGCGAGGCCCTCTCCCGCGGCGGCAACCTCTACGTCCGCACGCTGCTCGGCATCACCGTCCGGGACGCCACCGCGGGCTACCGGGTCTTCCGCCGCACCACCTTGGAGAAGATCCACCTCGACGAGGTCCGCTCCACGGGCTACGTCTTCCAGACCGACCTGGTCAGCCGCACGCTGCGGGCCGGGCTGACGGTGCGCGAGGTGCCGATCGAGTTCGTCGAGCGGGTGCGCGGGGAGTCGAAGATGAGCGGCCAGGTCGCCCTGGAGTCCCTCAAGCGGATCACCGCCTGGGGCCTGCGGGAGCGCTGGGAGCAGCTCAAGGGCCGCCCGGCGGCCGGACGGGAGCTGGTGTCGAGCCGATGACGTCGATGAGGTCCCGATGAGCCGGCGGCGCGGGCGGCGCACGGCCGTCCTGCTCTTCCTCGCCTTCGTGGTGATGCCCGTCCTGGAGATCTACGTGCTCATCCAGGTCGGGCAGGTCATCGGGCCCTGGTGGACGATCCTGCTGCTCGTCCTCGACTCCGTCCTGGGCACCTGGCTCATCAAGCGGGAGGGCCGGCGCGCCTGGCACGCCCTGCGTGAGCAGCTGGAGACCGGCCGGATGCCGCACCGCGAGCTCGCCGACGGCGCGCTGATCGTGCTCGGCGGTGCGCTGATGCTCAGCCCGGGCTTCGTCACCGACGCCTTCGGCGTGCTGCTGATCCTGCCGGTCACCCGGCCGCTCTTCCGGCGCCTGCTCACGTCGTACGCCGCGTCGCGGGTCAGCGTGGGCTTCGCGGGCCCCGGCTTCCCGGGCACCCCCGGCGGCCCCGGCCGCCCCCGAAATGGCACTCGCCCCGGACCGGATGTGGTCCAGGGCGAGGTCGTGGAGGACTGACGGGCGTCAGGCCTTCGCCGGCTTCTTCTTGCGCGCGTTGGCGCGGTGCAGGTGCGCGGGGCCGATCTCGCCGCCACGCAGCAGCTCCAGCCGCTCGGTGAGGATCTCCTCGAGCTCCTTCTCCGAGCGCCGCTCGAGCAGCATGTCCCAGTGGGTGCGCTGCGGCTTCTCGACCTTGACCTCACGCTCGATGCCCGCCGTGCTCTCGGCCTCCAGGCCGCAGCGCGGGCACTCCCAGATCGCGGGGACCTCGGCCTCGATCGACATGGTGATCTCGAACGCGTGCCCCTGGGGGCAGCGATACCCGACCTGCTGCCGAGCCGCGAACTCGATGCCTCGCTCGTCCTCGAACGACTGGCCCCCCAGTCGGGCGCCACGCAGTGTCCGCTCAGCCATGAGAACTCCACCTCCCGTGATTCGTCTCGATCTGACAACGCTACCTGGGCCGAAAAAGTTCCAACCGTAAGCGATTGTCAGATCAGATCACAGTGGCAGATCGGCAGGCGGACCGCCAATCGGAGAGGCCTCTCCGGACCGCCTCAGATGACCGGGGGACGGGCGTTGCCCGCCTGCCGGATGCCCCGCTCGGTGTCCACCCGGAGCAGCAGCAGGCCGCCGAGGACGAAGAACACGATCAGCGCGAAGAGCGCCGGGCGGTAGGAGTCGGTGACCTGGTAGACGATGCCGAAGGTCAGCGTCCCGAACCACGACGTACCCCGGTCCATGGCGTGGTACAGGCTGAAGTACTCCGCCTCCTTGCCGCGCGGGATGAACAGCGAGAAGTACGACCGCGCCAGCGCCTGGGTGCCACCGAGCACGACGCCGATGGCCACGCCGAGGAGCAGGAAGGGTGCGATCTGCTCGTCCGGTACGACGAGCGCGGTGGTCACGATGACCATCCAGCCCGCGATCCCGGCGAGGATCACCTTCTTGGCGCCGTGCCGGGCCGCGGCCCGGCCGAAGCCGATCGCGCCGAACATCGCCACCACCTGGACCAGGAGGTAGGTGCCCAGCACGGTGCCCTCGCCGAAGCCGAGCTCCTCGATGCCGAAGGTCGACGCGGAGGCGATCACCGTCTGGATGCCGTCGTTGAAGAACAGGTAGGCGAGCAGGAAGGTGAGCGCGACGGGGTAGTTGCGCAGGTCCTTCAGCGTCGCCCAGAGCTGGCCGAAGGAACGGCTCAGCAGGCCGCCCTCGACGGCCTCCACGGCGACCGGCGGGTGCTTCTTGATGCCGCGCCACGGGATGACCATGAAGGCGGCCCACCACACGGCGGCGGAGAGCAGGGAGAGGCGGACCGCCATCTCCTTGTCGAGCCCGAGGCTGCCGTGGAAGGTGACGACGGCGAAGTTCACGGCCAGCAGCAGCCCGCCCCCGGCGTACCCGTAGGCCCACCCCACCGAGGAGACGCGGTCGCGCTCGGCCTCGGTGGAGATCAGCGGCAGCACGGAGTCGCTGACGACGATCGCCGCGCCGGCCGCCAGGTTGGCGACCATGAACGCGATGCTGCCGAAGAGCCAGTTCTCGCCGCTCATGAAGAACAGCAGCCCCGCCGCGGTGGCACCGATCCACGACAGCGCCACGAGCAGGTCGGGCTTGCGCTCGGTGCGGTCGGCGACGGCGCCGACCAGCGGGAAGATGAGCGCGCTGAGCAGCGTCGAGACCGTGATGACGTACGACGGCAGGGAGCCCGGCGCGATGGCGAGCCCGAGCACGTGCACCCGGCCGTGCTCGCCGACGGCGTTCTCGGCGACCGAGATCAGGTAGGGCGCGAAGAGCACGCCCGCGACCGTGGTCTGGAACGCCGAGGCGGCCCAGTCGGTGAAGAACCAGGCGCGCTGCTCGCGCGCTCGGTTGAGCGGTCCCAGGTCCGCGATGGTCATGCCGTCCCTCCCTGCGCGGACCACCATTGGCCGCGCCCCTGGAGCACATCCTTGAGCAGGTCGGTGCGATCCGTGAAGAGGCCGTCGACCCCGCGGTCGAGGAGCTCGGTCATCTCGGCCGGGTCGTCGATGGTCCACACGTGCACCTGGAGGCCGGCGGCGTGGGCGCGCCGGACCAGGCCCGGGGTGACGACGGTGAGCCGGCCGCGCCGGTGCGGCACCTGGAAGGCCGCGAACCGTGCCCCGACGAGGGCCTTCGCGATCCCCGCGGTGGGGGAGAGCCGGTAGGCCAGCACCTCGAACGGGTCGGCGGCGGTCGGCACCCGGCCCTCGGTGAGCGCCCGGAACCGGCGGATCCGCCGGCGCGAGAACGAGCCGATCAGCACCCGGTCCCACAGGTCCCGCTCGCGCACCAGCGCCGCCAGCGGGGCGACGGCGTCGTCGGACTTGATGTCGATGTTGAAGCGCGCGCCCGGGAACGCGTCGAGGAGGTCGACCAGGGTCGGGATCTCCTCGCGCCCGCCGATCCGGGCGCGTCGTACCTCGGCCAGGGTCAGCTCACGGACGGCGCCCCGCTGGTCGCTGACCCGGTCGAGGACCTCGTCGTGGAAGGCCAGCAGCACGCCGTCGGCGGTGAGGTGGACGTCGGTCTCGAGGTAGTCGTAGCCCAGGTCGGCGGCGTGCCGGAACGCGGCCAGGGTGTTCTCGAGGCCCTCGATCTCGGGGTGGTAGGCACCGCCGCGGTGGGCGAAGGCCAGGACCTTGCCCGGGGGGAGGTAGGGGGCGCTCATCCGGTCCGCCCGAGGTCCCGGCCGGCAGCGTGGCGAGAGCCGGCCGCCTGCAGCGTGCTGCTCTGCCGACGGCGAAGACGCGCTCGGCCCATGTCAGATGTCGCGGAAGGTCTCGATCTCGGCGCCGAGAGAGCTCAATCGCTCGGCGAGGTCCTCGTAGCCGCGGTGGATGACGTAGGTGCTGCGCAGCACCGACGTCCCCTTGCTGGCCAGCATCGCGAGCAGGACGACGACCGCCGGACGCAGCGCGGGCGGGCAGACCAGCTCGGTGCCGGTCCACGACGTCGGGCCGTCGATCTGGACCCGGTGCGGGTCGAGCAGGGTGACCCGGCCGCCGAGCTTGTTGAGCTCGGTGAGGTAGATCGCGCGGTTGTCGTAGACCCAGTCGTTGAGGTACGTCGTGCCCTCGGCCACCGCCGCGATCACCGCGAAGAACGGCAGGTTGTCGATGTTGAGGCCCGGGAAGGGCATCGGGTGGATCTTGTCGCGGGGGGCGACGAGGTCCGAGGGGTGGGTGGTGATGTCGACGAGCCGGGTCCGGCCGTTGGCGGCGAGGTACTCCTCGGAGCGGTCGTAGCGGAAGCCCATCTCCTCCAGCACCGCCAGCTCGATCTCGAGGAACTCGATCGGCGCGCGGCGGATGGTGATCTCCGAGCGGGTCACGATCGCCGCGGCGAGCAGCGACATCGCCTCGATCGGGTCCTCGCTCGGGGCGTAGTCGACGTCGACGTCGATCGTCTCCTTGCCGGTGACGGTCAGCGTGGTCGTGCCGATGCCCTCGACCTCGACCCCGAGGGCCTGCAGGTAGAAGCACAGGTCCTGGACCATGTAGTTGGACGAGGCGTTGCGGATGACGGTGGTGCCCGGGTGCAGGGCCGCCGCCATCAGGGCGTTCTCGGTGACGGTGTCGCCGCGCTCGGTGAGCACGATCGGGCGGCCGGGGACGATCGCCCGGTTGGCCTGGGCGTGGTACCAGCCGTCGGTCGCCTTGACCTCGAGGCCGAAGGGACGCAGGGCCGACATGTGCGGCTCGACGGTGCGCGTGCCGAGGTTGCAGCCGCCGGCGTAGGGCAGCTCGAAGGTGTCCATGCGGTGCAGCAGCGGGCCGAGGAACATGATGACCGAGCGGGTACGACGCGCGGCCTCCTCGTCGATGCGGGTCAGGTCGAGGTCCTTGGGCGGGATGATCTCCAGGTCGTTCTCGCCGTTGATCCAGCGGGTCTGCACGCCGAGGCTGTCGAGCACCTCGAGCAGGCGGTTGACCTCCTCGATCCGGGCGACCTTGCGCAGCGTGGTCCGGCCACGGTTGAGCAGGGAGGCGCACAGCAGCGCGACGCCGGCGTTCTTGGACGTCTTCACGTCGATGCTGCCGGCGAGGACGGTCGGGCCCTTGACCCGGAGGTGGGTCGGGCCGGCGCCGAGCGCCACGATCTCGGAGTCGAGGGCGGCACCGATCCGGGCCAGCATCTCCAGGGAGAGGTTCTGGTGGCCCTTCTCGATGCGGTTGATCGCGCTCTGGCTCGTCGCCAGCCGTTCGGCGAGCTGGGCCTGGGTGAGGCCACGGTGCTTGCGGGCGTCGCGGATCAGGTTGCCGATCCGGCCCTTGTAGTCGTCGCTCGGCTCGTCGGAAGTCATGCTGTCGACGGTAACTCACATATGAGATATCACCAACGGACGGGGCGGCGAGTCTGCCGGCCGCGCGGCCGATGCGGCAGGATCGGAGCATGCGCGCTACGACGATCCACGCTGCCGGCGACATCCGTGTGGAGGAGGTCCCGGACCCGGTCATCAAGAAGCCCACCGACGCGATCGTCAAGGTGACCGCGGGCTGCATCTGCGGTTCCGACCTGTGGCCCTACCGCGGCGAGAACCCGATCCGGCGCGGGTCCACCATCGGCCACGAGTGCATCGGCGTGGTCGAGGAGGTCGGCGCCGAGGTCCGCGACTTCAAGGCCGGCGACTTCGTCGTCGTGCCCTTCTGCCACTGCGACAACACCTGCGCGAACTGCCGGGCCGGCGCCCAGTCGGCCTGCGTCAACCTGGGCATGACGTCCAGCGGCCAGGGGGAGTACGCCCGCGTGGTCGAGGCCGACGGCAGCCTCGTCAAGACCGACGGCGTGCCCGACGCCGCGCTGGTGCCCTCGCTCCTCGCGCTCAGCGACGTCATGCCGACCGGATGGCACGCCGCCGTCGCGGCGGGCGTGAAGGCCGGCGACAGCGTGGTCGTCGTCGGCGACGGCGCGGTCGGGCTGTGCGGCGTGCTCGCCGCCGCGACGATGGGCGCCGAGCGGATCATCGCCATGTCCCGCCACGAGCCGCGCCAGGAGATCGCGAAGGCCTTCGGCGCGACCCACGTCGTCGCCGAGCGCGGCAAGGAGGGCGCCGCCGCGGTCAAGGAGATCACCGACGGCATCGGCGTGGACGCCGCGCTGGAGTGCGTCGGGACGAACGACGCGATGACGACCGCGATCACGGTCACCCGGCCCGGCGGCGGCGTCGGCTTCGTGGGCGTCCCGCACGGCGTCGAGCTGCCGGTGCGCACGCTCTTCGAGAAGAACATCGGCCTGCGCGGCGGCATCGCGCCGGTGCGCCGCTACCTGCCCGAGCTGCTCGAGCTGGTCACCTCCGGCCGGATCGACCCCGGCAAGGTCTTCGACCTGACCCTGCCCCTCGAGCAGTCGCCGGAGGGCTACCGCGCGATGGACGAGCGTCGCGCCATCAAGGTGCTCCTGCAGCCGTAATCGGGGTGCGCACGGTCGGTGGGCACCCCTAGGTTCGGGACCGTGACCCGTCTCGACGATGCCGCCTACCTCGACCACCTGCGCCGCGAGTCCGCCCGCTTCGGCGAGGTGCTGGCCGCCTGCGCGCCCGACGCCCGGGTGCCGGCGTGCCCGGACTGGGACGCCGCCGACCTGCTCCACCACCTGAGCGGCGTGCAGGACTTCTGGCTGCACGTCGTCAGCGAGCGCCCCGCCCCGCCCGAGCACTACACCGAGCCCGCGCGCCCGGCGTCGTACGACGACCTGCGGGCCGCCTGGGCCCGGACCCACGACCGCTTCGTCAGCACCCTGGCCGCCGCCCGACCGGAGGAGCCCGCCTGGTCGTGGTCGACCGCGCCGGACGCGCAGCGGGTCGGCTTCACCTACCGGCGCCAGGCGCACGAGGCGCTCATCCACCGTCTCGACGCCGAGCAGGCCGCGGGGACGCCGACACCGCTGCCCGCGGACCTGGCGACCGACGGGATCGACGAGGCCCTCGACGTGATGTACGGCGGCCTGCCGGACTGGGGGAGCTTCGCCCCCGAGGACCTGTTCGTGGAGTACCGCACCAGCGACACCGCCACCTCGGTGTGGACCCAGCTGGGCACCTTCTCCGGCACGGCGCCGGACGGGACGGTGCGTGCCGGGGAGCCCGACCAGCACGTCGTACCCGATCCGGGGAGGGCGGCCGACGTCGTGGTCTCCGGCACGGCCGACCGGCTCGACGGCTGGCTCTGGCACCGGTACGACGCCACCGGCATCACCATCGAGGGCGACCCCGCGGTGTGGCAGCGGGCGGCGGCGGTGCTGGGCCAGCCGATCGACTAGCGACGAGGCGGCCTAGGCGTGGTCCTGCGCCTTGCGGCCGCTCTTGCCGGCCACCCACACGACGCCGAAGAGGGCGCCGATGAGGACGAGGAAGAACGCGACGGCGGCGAGGACGACCAGGGCGACGGAGCTCATGGAGAGCAGCCTTGCATGACGTACGTCACTTTTCACGCAGGCGGCTCAGCACTCGATCACGTTGACGGCGAGGCCGCCGCGCGAGGTCTCCTTGTACTTGGTGTGCATGTCGCGTCCGGTGTCGCGCATGGTCCGGATCGCCCGGTCGAGCGAGACCGTGTGCCGCCCGGTGCCGTTCAGGGCCAGCCGCGCGGCGTTGATCGCCTTGACCGACGCGATCGCGTTGCGCTCGATGCACGGGATCTGCACCAGCCCGCCGACCGGGTCGCAGGTGAGCCCGAGGTTGTGCTCGATGCCGATCTCCGCGGCGTTCTCGACCTGTGCGGGGGATCCGCCGAGCACCTCGCAGAAGCCGCCGGCGGCCATCGAGCAGGCGGAGCCGACCTCGCCCTGGCAGCCGACCTCGGCGCCGGAGATCGAGGCGTTCTCCTTGAAGAGCACGCCGACCGCGCCCGCGGTGAGCAGGAACCGGACGATGCCGTCGTCGTCGGCGCCCGGGACGAAGCGGACGTAGTAGTGCAGCACCGCCGGGATGATCCCGGCCGCGCCGTTGGTGGGGGCGGTGACCATCCGGCCGCCGGCGGCGTTCTCCTCGTTGACGGCGAGGGCGAACAGGTTGACCCAGTCCAGGGCCCGCAGCGGGTCGTCGGCACCGGCCTCGGAGCTGAGCCGGGCGTGCAGGCCCGGCGCCCGCCGCGGCACCCTCAGTCCGCCGGGCAGCACGCCCTCGTGGGCGCAGCCGTTGCGCACGCACTCCGCCATCACCGACCAGATCTCCAGCAGGCCCGCGCGGACCTCGGCCTCGCTGCGCCACGACAGCTCGTTGGCGAGCATCACGTCGCTGATCCGCAGGCCCGTCCGCGCACAGGTCTCCAGCAGCTCGGCGGCCGTGCTGAAGGGATGGGCCACCGGCGTCGCGTCGAGCACCACGCGGTCCGAGCCGACGGCGGACTCGTCGACCACGAAGCCGCCGCCGACGGAGTACGACACCCGCTCGCGCACGAGCCCGCCGTCGGCCGCCCAGGCGGTGAAGCGCATCCCGTTGGGGTGGCCCGGCAGCGACCTGCGCCGGTGCAGGACCAGGTCGTCGGGACCGAGCGCGACCTCGTGCCGCCCGGCCAGCCGCAGCCGGCCCCGCTCCCGGATCGCGGCCGCCCGGGCGTCGTACGACGCGATGTCGACGGTGGCCGGCTCCTCGCCCTCCAGCCCGAGCAGCACCGCCTTCTCCGAGCCGTGCCCGTGGCCGGTGGCGCCGAGGGAGCCGAAGAGCTCGGCGCGGACCCGGGCGACCCGGGGGAGCAGGCCGTCGGCGGCCAGGCCCTCGGCGAAGAGCCGCGCCGCGCGCATCGGGCCGACCGTGTGCGACGACGACGGGCCGATGCCCACCGAGTAGAGGTCGAACACGCTCAGCGCCATCTCCCCAAGGTAGTCCCCAGGGAGGACGACAAGCGGGCGCGCAGCCGCCAGGATCGGCGCCATGAGCGAGCTGAGCGGACGCACCTTCCTCGTCACGGGGGCCAACACGGGGATCGGCAAGGAGACCGCCCGCGACCTGGCCGGACGCGGCGCCCGGGTGGTGGTCGCCGGGCGCTCGGAGGAGCGCAACCGTGCGGCGATCCGCGAGATCGCCGAGCAGACCGGCAACAGCGACCTCGACCACCTGCCCCTCGACCTCGGTGACCTGACGTCGGTGCGGGACGCGGCGCGGACCTTCCTGGCGTCGGGGGAGCCGCTGCACGTGCTCATCAACAACGCCGGCGTCGCGGGCGGGCGCGGGACCACGCCGAGCGGCTTCGAGCTCGCCTTCGGCACCAACCACGTCGGGACCTTCCTGTTCACCGAGCTGCTCCGCGAGCACCTCGTGGCCAGCGGGCCCGGCCGGATCGTCACGGTGGCCAGCACCGCGCACTACCAGGCGAAGGGCATCGACTGGGAGGCCGTGCGCCGTCCCACGGCGACCCGCACCGGCCTGCGGGAGTACGCCGTGTCGAAGCTCGCCAACGTGCTGCACGCCCGTGAGCTGGGCCGGCGTCTGGAGGGCACCGGGGTGACGACGTACTCCCTGCACCCCGGCGCGGTCGCCTCCGACGTGTGGCGGGAGGTGCCGCCCGGCCTGCGGCACGCCCTCAAGCTGTTCATGAAGGACACCACCCAGGGGGCGCGGACCACGCTGTACTGCGCGACCTCGCCCGAGGTCGCGGGCCAGAGCGGCCGCTACTACGACAACCGGCGGGAGAAGACCCCCGCCAAGGTCGTCACCGACGAGCTCGCCGCGGAGCTGTGGACGCGCAGCGAGGAGTGGGTCGGCCTGCGATGATGACGCCGTGGACCCCGAACGGCTGCGCACGCTGACCCTGCTGCGGCGGGTGCGCGACCGGATCGACCGGGAGTACGCGCAGCCGCTCGACGTCGACGCGCTGGCCCGTGACGTGCACCTCTCCTCGGGGCACCTCAGCCGGGAGTTCAAGAAGGCCTACGGCGAGCCGCCCTACGCCTACCTGATGACCCGCCGGATCGAGCGGGCGATGGCGCTGCTGCGCCGCGGCGACCTCAGCGTCACCGAGGTCTGCTTCGCGGTCGGCTGCTCCTCGCTGGGCACCTTCACCACCCGGTTCACCGAGCTGGTGGGGATGTCCCCGAGCGCCTACCGCGCCGAGGTGCTGGCCCGCGACGAGGCCCATGCCGGCGACCTCGGCGAGCCGCCCTCGTGCGTCACCAAGAAGGTCACCCGACCGATCAGGAATCGAGAAGCGGACCCGTTCCCGACGCGGCTAGCGTGACGGCCATGGACATCAGCATCCAGCACAGCTTCCTTCCGCAGACCGACCCCGAGGCCTCGCTCGCGTTCTACCGCGACGTGCTCGGCTTCGAGGTCCTCAACGACGTCGGGTACGGCGACCTGCGGTGGATCACCGTCGCCCCGGCCGGCCAGCAGTCCCCCTCGATCGTGCTCGCCCCGCCCGCCGCCGACCCGGGGATCACCGAGGAGGAGAAGGCCACCATCGCGGAGATGATGGCCAAGGGCACCTACGCCACGGTGGTGCTCAGTACCTCCGACCTCGACGCGACCTTCGACCGGATCCAGGCGACCGGCGCCGAGGTGATCCAGGAGCCCATCGACCAGCCGTACGGCGTGCGCGACTGCGCGTTCCGCGACCCCGCCGGCAACCACGTCCGCATCAACCAGGGCTGAGATCCGGCGCGGCCGATGAGTTCGGGGAGCCCGGCGAGTCGTACGCAGGGCAGACAGGGCGCGAGGTCGCCGAGATGACGGGCCGTACGCTCCTGCGCGGCGGCACCTGGAGCGAGAGGAACCCATGAGCACCACCCCCCGTCCCGCGGACACCCACGACCTGATCCGGGTGCAGGGCGCCCGTGAGAACAACCTCAAGGACGTCGACGTCGAGATCCCCAAGCGGAGGCTGACGGTCTTCACCGGCGTCTCCGGCTCCGGCAAGAGCTCGCTGGTGTTCGGGACCATCGCCGCGGAGTCGCGGCGGCTGATCGACGAGACCTACTCGACGTTCGTGCAGGGCTTCATGCCGAACCTGCCGCGGCCGGAGGTCGACGTCCTGGAGGGGCTGACCACGGCCATCCTCGTCGACCAGGAGCGGATGGGCGCCAACCCGCGGTCCACGCTGGGCACGGTCACCGACGCCCACGCGATGCTGCGCTCGCTGTTCTCCCGGATCGGGACGCCCTCCATCGGCGGCCCCACCGCCTTCTCGTTCAACATCCCCACGACGACCGTCGGCGGCGCCTCGGTGACGGAGTCGGGGAAGAAGAACGTCGTCAAGCAGCAGGTCTACCTCGGCGGCATGTGCCCGCAGTGCGAGGGCCGCGGCACGGTCTCCGACCTGGACCTGACCCAGATCGTCGACGAGTCCAAGTCGCTCGTCGAGGGCGCGATCCTCGTCCCGGGCTACACGGCCGACGGGTGGATGGTGGCGGCGTACAAGGCGGTGCTGCCACCGGAGAAGCCGATCGCGGCGTACACCAAGGCCGAGCGCGAGGACTTCCTGCACGCCGAGCCGCGCAAGATCAAGGTCGACAAGATCAACATCACCTACGAGGGGTTGATCCCGAAGATCCGCAAGTCGATGTTCGCCAAGGACGTCGACTCCCTGCAGCCCCACATCAAGGCCTTCGTCGAGCGGGCCGCGGTCTTCGGGACCTGCCCCGCCTGCGACGGCACCCGGCTCAACGAGTCCGCGCGCTCCGTCACCATCGACGGCCGCAACATCGGGGAGGTCGCCGCCCTGCAGGTCACCGACCTCGCGCAGTGGCTGCGCACCATCGACGACCCCGGGGTCGCGCCGCTGATCGGCACCCTGCTCCACCTGCTCGACTCGTTCGTCGACATCGGGCTCGGCTACCTCTCCCTGGACCGGCCCTCCGGCACCCTGTCCGGCGGCGAGGCCCAGCGCACCAAGATGGTGCGCCACCTCGGCTCGGCGCTGACCGACGTCACCTACGTCTTCGACGAGCCGACGATCGGCCTGCACCCGCACGACATCGCACGGATGAACAAGCTGCTGCTGGAGCTGCGCGACAAGGGCAACACGGTGCTCGTCGTGGAGCACAAGCCCGAGACGATCGCGATCGCCGACCACGTCGTCGACATGGGCCCGGCCGCGGGCAGCGGCGGCGGCGAGGTCGTCTTCCAGGGCAGTGTCGAGGGGCTGCGGGCCTCCGGCACGCGGACGGGGGAGCACCTGTCCTACCGCGCCTCCCTCAAGGAGACGGTCCGTGAGCGCAGCGGCGTGCTGGAGGTCCGCGGCGCCGACACGCACAACCTGCAGAAGGTGGACGTGGACGTCCCGCTCGGCGTGCTGACCGTCGTCACCGGCGTCGCCGGCTCTGGCAAGAGCTCGCTCATCCACGGCTCCGTGGTCGGCCGGGACGGTGTGGTGGCGATCGACCAGGCGGCGATCAAGGGCTCACGACGGTCCAACCCGGCGACGTACACCGGGCTGCTCGAGCCGATCCGCAAGGCCTTCGCCAAGGCCAACGACGTCAAGCCCGCCCTGTTCAGCGCGAACTCCGAGGGCGCCTGCCCGACCTGCAAGGGCTCCGGCGTCATCGTGACCGAGCTCGGCTTCATGGACACCGTCTCCACGCCGTGCGAGGACTGCGGCGGCAAGCGGTTCCAGGCCGCCGTGCTGGACTACCGCCTCGGCGGGCTGAACATCGCCGAGGTGCTCGACCTGCCGGTCGACCGGGCGCTGGAGCTGTTCTCGGCCCCGGAGACGAAGGTGCCGGCCGCCGCCGACATCCTCGGTCGCCTCCAGGACGTCGGGCTCGGCTACCTCACCCTCGGCCAGCCGCTGAACACCCTGTCGGGCGGCGAGCGGCAGCGGGTCAAGCTCGCGCTGCACCTGAAGGAGAAGGGCGGGATCTACGTCCTCGACGAGCCGACCACCGGTCTCCACCTCGCCGACGTCGACAACCTGCTGCGCCTGTTGGACCGGCTCGTCGACGCCGGCAAGTCGGTCATCGTCATCGAGCACCACCAGGCGGTCATGGCGCACGCCGACTGGATCATCGACCTCGGCCCCGGCGCCGGGCACGACGGCGGCCGGGTCGTCTTCGAAGGGACCCCGGCCGAGCTGGTCGCTCAGGGCGCTCAGGGGGAGGGGACGCTCACCGGTCAGCACCTGGCGGAGTACGTCGCTCCGACTCCACCAGCCTGACCAGCTCCTCGGCCACGCGCAGCATCGGCTCGCTCCGGTGCTGCGCGAGGCCGACGACCACCGCGCCCTCGACCGCCGACAGCATGAGGGTCGCCAGGCCCGTCGTACGGTCCTCGGGCACGCCCACGTGCGCCAGCCAGGCGGCGGTGAGCTCGGTCCAGTCCGCGAACGCGCGTCCTGCCAGCTCGCGGGCCACCGGCTCGGTTTCGCCACCCAGCGCGGCCGCGACGACCGGGCAGCCGGCGGTGTAGCCGCTGGCCTCCGCCTCCGCGCGCCACACCTCGACGATCAGCGGGATCGCCGCGGACGGTTCGAGGTCGACCAGCGCGGCCAGTGCCTCGGTGTACTCCGCGACCGCTCCCCGCACCGCGTCGGCCACCATCTCCGAGCGCCCGCCGGGGAAGTAGTGGTAGAGCGAGCCGCGCGACGCACCGGCCTCGGCGACGACGTCGAGCATCGTCGTGCCGGCGACGCCGCGGCGGCGCAGGAGCTCCCGCGTCGTGTGGACGATCCGGTCCCGTTTCGCCGGGTCGGGACGCCGGGCCATCACAGGCCGCGACGGCCGACGCGGACGCTGTCGAGACCGTTGCGGACCATGTACGTCGCCACGTTGATCGCCGGGTGCCGGCGCGGCGCCGGCTCGCGGCCGTCGGCCATCCGCCACATCTGCACGGTGTACGCCGTCAGCTCGGTCAGGCTGTCGATCAGCCGGATGCCGGAGCGCTTGGGACGGACGTGGCTCTCGCTCGTCGTACCGTCGAGCAGCTGGCCGGGCACGTCCGGCTCCACGGTCAGCGGCCGGCCCAGGCCGACGACGTCGATCGCGCCGCTGGCGACCGCGTCCTGCATCGCCTCCGCCGACCGGAAGCCACCGGTGAGCATCAGCGGCAGGTCCGGCAGCTCGCGGCGCACGCGCAGGGCGTAGTCGAGGAAGTAGGCCTCGCGCTTGCGGGTGCTCTCCTTCAGCGTCGGGTCGACGCCGAGCATCGCGGCCGACGAGTAGGTCCCGCCGGAGACCTCCAGGAGGTCGATGCCCTCGGCGGCGAGTGCGTGGACGACCGCGAGCGACTCGTCCTCGGTGAAGCCGCCGCGCTGGAAGTCCGCCGAGTTCAGCTTGATCGCCATCGCCTTGTCGGGCCCGATCTCCGCGCGGATGGCGCGGGCGACCTCGAGCACGAAGCGGCGGCGCTTCTCGGGCGTGCCGCCCCAGTCGTCGGTGCGCTGGTTGGCCAGGGGCGAGAGGAACTGGCTCACGAGGTAGCCGTGCGCCCCGTGGATCTGCACCCCGTCGAACCCGGCCTGGACCAGGATCTTCGCCGTCGTGGCGAAGCGCCGGATGATGTCCTCGATCTCCTCGTGCGTCAGCGCCCGCGGCTCCGCGAACATCCCGCCGCTGCCCGGAAGGGCCACCGCCGACGGCGCGACCGGCTGCGGGGTGAGCGTGCGCGGTGCCTGCCGGCCGGGGTGGTTGATCTGCGCCCAGGCGAGAGCGCCGTCCGCCTTGATGATCTGCGCCCACTCGACGAGGTCGGCGAACGCGCGGTCGTCCTCGACGACGACATTGCCCGGCTCGCCGATCGCGCGGCGGTCGACCATCACGTTGCCGGTGATGACCAGGCCCGAGCCGTTGCCCGACCAGCGGCGGTAGAGCGTCTTGATCCGGTCGCCCGGACGGTGGTCGCGGTCGGCGAGGCTCTCGCTGAGCGCGGCCTTGGCGAGGCGGTTGGGCAGCACGGAGCCGTTGGGGAGCGTGAACGGCTGGTGGAGGGCGGCGACGGCCGTCGGGGTCTCGGTCATGGCCATTACTATGCAGCACTGCATATGAATGCGCCAGCGTCGTCCGTGAGACCTGGCTCACCGCCGTACGGCGCTACGACGTCGGCAGGTCGTCCAGGCAGAGGATGTTGTCCTCGCTGTCCTTGAACCAGGCGGCGTGCCCGCTGCCGCCCAGGTCGGCGACCGGCCCGTCCCAGGTGACGCCCGGGAGGTCGTAGTGCTCGAAGAGCACACCCCGCGCCTCGAGGTCCCGGGCCTCCGATGCGACGTCGTCGACGTGGAACTGGGCGATGGTGTGGCCCGCCTTGCCGGCCTGGTCGGTCTCGTAGAGGGAGAAGGAGGTGCCGCCGGCCCGGTAGAGCAGTCCTCCCGGGTGCTCGGCGGCCGGGGTGAGGCCCAGCACGTCCTCGTAGAACCGGCGCGCCCGCCCGAGATCGGCGGCCGGGATGTTCGCGGTGACCTGGCTTTCCCGAAGCATGGTGATCCTCCGTCCGATCCGGCCGGCCCGTCGTCGGCCTCCCTCGCAAGGTACGCCGGCCGGTGCACCCCCGCCATGCACGGAAGCGGGGGAGGGGCGGGCGCCGGATGTCGGTCCGGGCGGGTAGAACGGCAACCATGAGCCGACACGTCCAGGTGACCTTCGACGCCCACGACCCGCGTGCCCAGTCCCGCTTCTGGGCCGACGCCCTCGGCTACACCATCCCCGGCCCTCCCGGCGTCACGCTGGCGGACGGGCAGGACCCCCTCGAGGCGTGGGACGTCTTCCTGGAGCGGATCGGGGTGCCGCCCGAGCAGCGCAACGGCAGGTCCGCGGTCGAGGACCCCGACGGCGTCGGCCCGCGGGTCTTCTTCCAGCAGGTGCCGGAGGACAAGGCCGGCAAGAACCGGGTCCACCTCGACGTCCGCGCCGCCCCCGGCCTGACCGGCGAGGAGCGGATGGCCGCCCTCGAGGCGGAGAGCGCGCGCCTGGTCGCCCTCGGCGCCACTCGGGTCGAACGGCACGAGCCCGCCCCGCCGATGACGGCAGGGCACATCGTGCTGCGCGACCCCGAGGGCAACGAGTTCTGCCTGGACTGATCATTGTGGCGCGAGCGTGTCTTCGCCGCGGGGCGGCAGCAAGCTGCAGGGCGCGCGGCTCTCGCCACGCTGCCGCGCGGCGTGTCCTCTGGGCGCGAGCGTGTCTTCGCCGCGGGGGGCGGCAGCAAGCTGCTGGGCGCGCGGCTCTCGCCACGCTGCCGCGCGGGTGCGCGGACTCAGGCCTCGTCCGAGCCCTCCGCGTAGAGCGCCTCGATCTCCGCGGCGTACTTCTCCGCGATCGGGCGGCGCTTCAGCTTCATCGTCGGCGTCAGCTCGTCGCCGCCGGGCAGCCAGTCGTTCGCGAGGATGCGGTAGCGCTTGACCTGCTCGATCCGCGACAGGCGCGCGTTCGCGGCGGCCACCGCGTCCGCGATCTGTTGCGCGACGCCGGGGTCCTCGGCCAGGGCCGCGGTGGACCCGTCGGCGAGACCGGCCTGCTCGGCGTACGCCGTGCAGACGTCGGGGTCGAGGACGAGCAGTGCCACGTTGTAGGGGCGGCGGTCACCCACGACGACGGCCTGGCCGATCAGCGGGTGGGAGGCCTTGACGACCTGCTCGATGTTGGCGGGCGACATGTTCTTGCCGCCGGCGTTGATGATGAGCTCCTTCTTGCGGTCCACGATCGTGACGTAGCCGTCGTCGTCGATGGTGGCGATGTCGCCGGTGTGCAGCCACCCGTCGGCGTCGATGGTCTCGGCGGTCTTCTCGGGCTGGTTGCGGTAGCCCCGCATCAGCTGCGGCCCGCGCACCAGCAGCTCGCCGTCGTCGGCCAGGCGCACCTCGAGCCCGGGGATGGGCTTGCCGACCGTGCCGATGCGGATGTCGTCGGGCGGGTTGATCGTGCCGCAGCAGGAGATCTCCGACATGCCCCACAGCTCGCAGATGGGTACGCCGAGCGCGCCGAAGAACTCCAGCACCTCGGGTGCGATCGGCGCGGCACCCGAGACGGTGTAGCGGACGTCGTCGAGCCCGAGCAGCTGGCGCACCGCGACCCGGTGCTCCTCCGGCAGCGCGGCGGGGTCGGTCACCCCCTTGGCCTCCAGGGCCGCCTTGATCTTCTCCCACACCCGCGGCACCCCGCCCCAGGCGGTCGGGCGGACCTCGGGCAGCGCGGCCACGACCGCCTTGGGGTCGGCGACGTAGGTCGTGGTGCCGCCGAACGCCATCGCGGAGTAGTGCCCGGCCCAGCGGTCCGCGACATGCGCCGAGGGCAGGTACGACGTGGAGCGCTCCCCGCGCCGCGCCGGGATCACCGCCTGCACCCCGCGCAGCTGGGCGAGCATGCTGCCGTGGGTGAGCTCGACGCCCTTGGGCGGCCCGGTCGTGCCGGAGGTGTAGATGAGGGTGAGCACGTGGTCGGGGGTGACCGCGCGCCAGGTCGCGTCGAAGTCGAAGCCGTCGAGCGTGCGCTGCTCGAGGTCGTCGAGCGAGAGCGTGCCCTCGCCGCCGTCGATGCTCACGATCGTCTCCGCGCCGGTCCCGGCGGCCAGCACCTGGGGCAGGAACGCCTGCTCGGTGACGACGACCCGGTTGCCCGCGTTGCCGAACAGGTAGGCGATCTGCTCGGGGGAGGAGGTGTTGTAGATCGAGAAGGGTACGGCCCCCAGGTGCAGCGCCGCGGTGTCCACGAGCGCGAACTCCGGGCGGTTGACCAGCATGATGCCGACGGTGTCCTCGGCGCCGACGCCGAGGGAGGCGAGTCCCTCAGCGATGCGGCGGACCCGTTCGCCGTACTCCTGCCAGGTGATCTCCTGCGTCCCGCCGGGCGTGCGGAGGGCGACCTGGTCGCCGCCGAGGGTCACGGAGTTCTGGAAGGCCTCGCAGAGGCTGGTGACCGCGAGCGGGTCGGCGTCGGTGGTGAGGGGCTGGGCGTCGGTGGCCGTCATGCGCAGATGCTGCCAGGTGATCCACGTCACGCCAAGGGCCTCGCTCGGCCGCTGAGCACGACCAGCTGCTGGGTGGCGCGGGTCATCGCGACGTACCGGTCGACGGCGCCCTCGATCCCGTCCCCGAACGCGTCGGGCTCGACGAGGACCACCAGGTCGAACTCCAGCCCCTTGGCCAGGGCCGGGGTGAGCGATCGGACGCGGTCGGTGCCGGCGAAGGACGCGTCGCCGATCACGCAGGCCACGCCGTCCGGGTGCTCGCCGAGCCAGTCGGCGAGGACGGCGTCGCGCTCGGCGCGCGGCAGGTGGCGCACCGGGAGGCCGCTCGCACGGATCGAGGCCGGGACGTTGGCGTCGGGCAGCGCCGCGCGGATGACGGGTGCGGCGGCGTCCATCACCTCCTCGGGCGTGCGGTAGTTCACCGTCAGCGAGGCGATCTCGACACGGGTCAGCCCCGCCCGCGCGAGCCGTTCGGTCCAGGACTCCGTGAAGCCGTGGCGGGCCTGGGCCCGGTCGCCGACGACGGTGAGGCTGCGCGAGGGGCAGCGGGCGAGGAGCATCTGCCACTCCGCGTCGGTGAGCTCCTGGGCCTCGTCGACGACCACGTGGGCGAACGGCCCGGCGAGGGTGTCCGTGTCGGCGACGGGAACCTCGGCCGGCCCCGCCAGGGCGCCCTGCAGGTCCGCGCCGCGCAGCATGGACATCAGCATCATCTCGGAGTCGTCGTCGGCGATCAGGTGGTCGACGACCCGGTCCCTCTCCTCGCGCTCCGCCGCCTGCGCGGCCTCCTGCCGACGACGCCGGCGCGAGGCCTCCGGGTCGCCGAGCCGGCGGTACGCCGCGTCCAGGAGCGGCAGGTCCGCGAGCGTCCACCGCTGCGGCGAGGGCCGCCGCAGCAGTCGGACCTGCTCCTCGGTCAGCCAGGGTGCGCACCGGCGCAGGTAGGCCGGCACCTCCCACAGGTCCCCGACCAGGTCCGTGGGCTCGAGCAGCGGCCAGGCCCGGCCCAGCACCTCGCGCACGGCACCGCTGCGCAGCACCGCGCGGCGGACGATGGCGGGGGAGAGGCCGTCGAGGTCGTCGTACTTGGCGGTGAGGATCTCCACGAGCGCCTCGAGGACCTGGTCGCGACCCTCGTTGTGCGGCGTCCCCGGATCGACGGCGCCGAACGCCTCCGCCCACGCCGTCCTCCCGACCCACAGGTCGCCGAGGTCGGTCTCGACGTCGACCCCCTCCGTCGGCGGCTCCTCGTAGAGGAGGACGGCCGGCTCGATCGCCGCGACCATCCGGGCGTCGGCCTTCAGCGCGGTGACGGCGGGATCGTCGTCCTCGGCGAGCTCCCGGCCCCCGGGGACCAGGTCGCGCAGGGTGCAGGTCCGCACCCCGTCCTCGCCGAGGCCGGGCAGCACGTCGGCGACATAGCTGAGGTAGGGCTGGTGCGGTCCGACGAACAGCACGCCGCCCCGTCCGGTGCCCAGGCGTGGGTCCTCGTAGAGCAGGTACGCCGCGCGGTGCAGCGCCACCACCGTCTTGCCCGTGCCGGGGCCGCCGTCGACGACGAGCGCGCCGCGCGAGGACGCGCGGATGATGGCGTCCTGGTCGGCCTGGATCGTGCTCAGCACGTCCCGCATCCGCGGGGAGCGGCTGGCGCCGAGGCTGGCGATGAACGCCGACTGGTCGTCGAGCGCGGCATGGCCCTCGAGCCCGTCGGCGGTGAACACCTCGTCCCAGTAGTCGCTGACCCGGCCCAGCGTCCAGCGGTACCGCCGCCGGCTGGCCAGCCCCATCGGCTGGGCATGGGTCGCGGCGAAGAAGGGCTCGGCGGCGGGCGAGCGCCAGTCGACCAGCAGCCGCCGGCCGTCCCGGTCGGTGAGGCCCAGCCGGCCGACGTAGACGGGGGTGGGGTCGTCGGCGGGCACGATCCGGCCCAGGCACAGGTCCAGGCTGAACCTCCGCAGGGTCCGCAGCCGCGCGGACAGCCGGTGCACCTCCAGGTCGCGGTCCATCGCGGCCTGCCCGTGCCCGCTCCCGGTACGACGCTGCGCGTCGAGCCGCTCGGTCAGGTCGTCGATCGCGTCGCGGAGGCTGTCGGCGATGGCGGCGAAGTGCTGCTCGTCGTCGGCGACGAGGGCCGGGTCCGCCTTCGCGGCGAGGTGGTCGGGGAGGGAGAACGCCGTCGGCGCAGGGGTCACGTGGTCACTCCGAGAGAGGTGGGGAGGCAGGGCCGGAGCGGTGATTCTGGGCCCTCCAGGGGGCCTTGCGGCAAGACCCCCCGTCGGCTATACCTTGGAGATGGAGAGGGGCAGCTCCGGCGGTGCGCGCCGGGTCCCGCCGTTGCCACGGGCCGGCGAGACCTACGCCGACGCCCGCGGCGAGGGCCGCCGCCTGCGGGTCGCGTGGCATGCCGAGCGCGACGTCGTCGTGCTCTCGCTGTGGCGCGACAACCTCTGCACGGGCACCGTCCAGCTCGGTGCCGCCGAGGCGGCCGACCTGGTGAGCGTGCTCCAGGCGGGGCGGGACGCGTCCTTCGGGACCGCGCTCGACGTACGACGGGCGGCGCGCACGTCCTGATGCGCGCTCAGGCGGGGTCGGGCCGGATCCAGCCTGCGCGCAGACCGTGCTCGACCAGCGCGTTGGTGGCGTCCCCGAGCGCGGTCGACGCCGCGACGACGCCGGCCTCGCGGGCACGCACGGTCGACTCCGTGGCGCCGGGCATCTGCCAGGTGCCGCCCCGGTTGAGCCAGTTGAGGAGCATCGGCTGGAGGCGGTCCATCGCCTTGCAGAAGCGGGCCTCGGCCGTGCGCCCGGCCTCGAACTCGTCCCAGAGCGCGCGGATCTCGACGGCCTGGTCGCCGGGGAGCAGGGCGAAGAGCCGGTCGGCGGCCGCCTCCTCGCGCTCCTGCTGACCGACCACGGCGGCGGGGTCGAAGACCGGGCTGTCTCCGGCGTAGATCTCGACGAGGTCGTGGATCACGACCAGGCGCATCGCGTGTCCGACGTCGATCGGCTCGTCGGCGTGCTCGGCGAGCAGCAGGACCATCAGGGCGAGGTGCCAGGAGTGCTCGGCGTCGTTCTCGCGGCGGTCGGCGGCCGCCAGGGGAGAGGCGCGCAGCACGGTCTTGAGCCGGTCGGCCTCGGCGACGAAGGTGAGCTGCGCGCGCAGCCGGTCGTCGAGCGTGGGTGGCAGGGGACTGCGGTCGGTGAGCAGGTCGTCGTGCACCCGGCCACCCTCTCAGCTCCACCCTCTCCGGTGCTGAAGGGAGGTGGCCCGGGGCGAAACGTCGTCGTTTCGCTTTGTTCGCCGGTGTGTCACCATCTCCCCTGGAACCCGAGTCCCCAGGGACGTCCGAGGCGGGTTCGTGGGGAGTACGACGATGGATGGACGATTCGCGGCGGGACAGCGCTCGCGTACGGAGTTCCTGCTCAGCGTGGTCCACCAGGTGGTGGAGCGCCGCAGCGAGCTCGAGGCAGCCCAGCCGGAATGGCCGTGGGCGCGGATCCTGCCGTCCTCCCCGGCAGCGGTGCGCGCCGACTGGGCCCGCCTGCGCGACGCGGCCGTCCTCGGGAACCTCGCCGCGCTGGCCGCGGCCCCCACCACCAGCGACTACGGCGTGCTGTCCTCCCTGGTCAGCACCCTCGGCGGCTTCCAGGTGGCGAAGGTCCAGCACGCCCGCTCCGCGCCCCTGGAGCTGACCGACGAGCTGCCGATGGGGACGCTGTTCACGTTCAGCCTGACGCCGGCCTACTACCGCCCGCTGTTCGCGGCCGCCGGCTCACCGGCCAGCGACGACGACCTCGAGGTGATGTGCGCCGAGGTCTCGATGAGGTTCATGCTCCAGGGGATGGACGAGGGCGTCCCCGCGCCGCCCATCGAGACGGTCGAGGAGTTCCTGGACTGCTTCGCGAACGAGTCGCTCGCGGGGTGGCGGCGCCACCTCCTGCACTACGCGCTCGAGCCGTGGTCGCCGTACACGCGCCAGCTGACGGAGCTCGCCGCCGAGGCCGGCAACGAGTACTACATCGACGGCCTGGACCGCTTCCTGCGGGCGCTGCGGGACGAGACCAACGCACAGGAGCGCCAGTCCGTCGCGGCCGAGATGCGCCGCCTGGTGGCGGGCACGGAGATCACCCAGCGGGAGTTCGCGCGACGGGTCGGGACGTCACCGTCGCGCCTGTCCTCCTACCTCAGCGGCTCGGCGACCCCGTCCGCCGCGATGTTCCTGCGGATCCGACGGGCGGCCCTCGACCTCAGCCCGTCGGTCGCCAAGCCGCCGGCCGTCGCGGCCGACTGAGCCCCCTCAGCGCTCTCTCAGCGCGCCAGGAGCTGCAGCGCGATCTCCGCGAGACGCTCCTCCAGTGCGGTGACGTCACCCTCACCGCCGCGGACCGACCAGTCGTAGAGGACGGCGTTCGCCGCGCCGACCAGGGCCAGCGTCGCGAACCGGAAGTCGCGGTCGGCGATCTCACCCCGCGCCACCGCGGCCCGCCCCTCCTGCTCGGCGATGCCGAGCAGCACCTCGCGCTGCGCGAGTCGGAACTCCTCGACCCGCGGGCTCAGCCCGACCGCCACCACGATCGCGATCCGGGTCGCCCGCAGGTCGTCGACGAGCGGACCGAGGTAGGCGTAGAGCACCTGGGTGAGCCGGTCCGGGAACGGCCGGCCCTCGGTCTCGGCGACCGCCTCGAGCGCGCGGTCGAGGGCGTCGCGGTTGATCTCGCCGTAGACGTCGAGGAAGGCCGGCTCCTTGCCTTCGTAGAGCTGGTAGAAGTGCCGCGTCGACACCCTCGCCTCGCTGCACAGCCGCTCCACCGACGTCGCCGCGTAGCCCGCTGTCGCGAACAGCTCACGCCCCGCCGCCAGCAGCCGCCGTCGCCGGTCGGCGTCGCGCTCGTCGGCGGACCTGCCGGAGTAGAGCCGCGCGGTGTCCGGCACCAGGCCTCCTCGTCGTACCGGGTCGGGGGCGCCCGGCAGCGGCGACATCGTACGCCGCACGCGGGAAATGCGTCGCGACGCGCGCGCGGTTCGTGCCAGGCTGCCCCGGTGACGAGCAGCGAGGTGTGGGACTCCGCGACCGCCGCGCGGTACGACGCCGACGCGGCGCCACAGTTCGCGCCCGAGGTGCTCGGACCGACGCTGGACCTGCTGGAGCGCCTCGCCGAAGGAGGTCCGGTGCTCGAGCTCGCCGTCGGCACCGGACGGGTCGCGATCCCGCTGGCCGGGCGCGGCGTACCGGTGACCGGGATCGAGCTGTCCGAGCCGATGGCGGCCGAGCTGCGCCGCAAGCCCGGTGCGGACCGGGTCCCCGTCGTCGTCGGCGACATGGCGACGACGCTCGCGCCCGGCGCGGGGTCCTTCGCGCTGGTCGCCCTGGTCTGGAACACGCTGTCGAACCTGCGCACCCAGGCCGAGCAGGTGCAGTGCTTCAGGAACGCCGCACGGCACCTGCGACCCGGTGGACGGTTCGTGGTCGAGCTGTGGGTGCCGCCGATCCAGCGGCTGGCGCCGGGGGAGCGGGTCGTCCCGATGAGCCTCGACGAGGACCACCTGGTCTTCGACACCTACGACCTGGTCAGCCAGGAGTGCACCTCGCACCACTACCACCGCGACGCCGACGGCACCGTGCGTCACGACACCGGCCACTTCCGCTACGCCTGGCCCGCCGAGTGCGACCTGATGGCGGCGCTCGCCGGTCTCGAGCTCGAGGCGCGCTCCGCTGACTGGCAGGGCAGCCCGTTCGTCGCGACGAGCGAGGGCCACGTGTCCGTCTGGCGCAAGTGACGTCTGCGCGGCACGTCGTCGCCGGCCGGGCGGCGCGTCCCTAGCTGCTCGCCCGCGGCAGCCGCGCGAGGTTCGCCAACGGCGTCCACGCGCCGATCGTCGGGTGGTCTACCACCACGCCCGCGACCCCGCCCTGCGCCAGCGAGGCGACCCAGTCCAGGGCCTGGGGGAGCGGCACCGAGAAGAGCGGTACGGCGTCCTCCGCACCCACCAACCCGCTCTCGCGCGCCGACGCGGCCGCACGGTCGGCGCTGCTGAAGACGCACACCATCGGCCCGGCGGGCGCCGCGACGGCGTACGGCTGCGGGGCGTCGTCGCGGCCTCGGTTGACGAAGAACCACTGCTCGAGCGCGGCGACCGCCTCCCAGAGCGCGACCTGCGGGGCGATCTCCTCGGGTGCGGCGCGGCAGGCGTCGCTGAGCCGGTCGAGGTCGGCGGGCGTCGGTGGTGCGGGGTCCGAGATCATGGGTCGAGCCTGCCATGCCCGGCAGGACGGGGCGGTGCACCGGTGGGCAGCTGCGGGCCTCGGCCCCTCCGTGGTCGGTTGCGGCTATGCCGGCGGGACCCCGCCGTACCGCGCGGCAAGTGCCGCGAAGGCTGCGACGAGCTCGGGCGGCTCCACGACCTCCATCGTGGTCTCGAAGCGACCGTAGGAGGCAGCGAGGGCGCCCCAGGACCAGGACCCGCTGCGCAGACTGCACCGGCTGTCGTCCAACGCGACGACCGTCCCGTCGCCCGCGAAGGGCAGGACCTCCTGCAACGGCAGATCCAGGACGACCGTGCCCCAGCACGGCCATTCGTTGGTGCTTCGTCCCTTGAACCGTGCTGCGACGAACTCGTGCACGACGCCCCCGGGGACGTCTCGTGGCGTGAAGCGCGGCCCGGTCGGGATGCGCGGCCTGACGCGGTCGAGTCGGTAGAGGCGCCAGTCGTCGCGGTCGAGGTCCCAGCCCAACAGGTACCAGCGTCCGTGGGAGGTCACGATGTGGTGCGGTTCCGCCCGTCGGAGGACGGAGGCGTGCTCGGCGTCCGGGTCGGTGTCGCGGGCGAGGTAGTCGAACCGTAGGACCTCCCTCCTGCGGATGGTTCCGGCGAGCGAGGCCAGCTCCTCGGAGGTGACGGGGGCGGGAGCCCCGGGTCCGGGAACCGTCGTGACCTCCAGCGCATCGAGCTGGTGACGAAGCCGCGCCGGCATGATCTGGCGAATCGTGGCCAGTGCTCGGATCGCACCTTCTTCGATCCCGGCCCGGGCCGAGGGTGCGGTCCGCAACGCGAGGGCGACCGCGATCGCCTGGTCGTCGTCGAACAGCAGCGGCGGCAGCCGGGTGCCTGCTCCGAGGTGGTACCCGCCATCGGGGCCCATGGTCGCTTCGATGCGGTAGCCCAGGTCGCGGAGCCGATCGATGTCGCGTCGGACGGTCCGCTCGCTGACCTGCATGCGGTCGGCGAGCACCGAGCCGGGCCAGTCCCGTCGGGTCTGCAGAAGAGAGAGCAGGCGGAGCAGCCGGGAGGCGGTTGTGGTCACGTCTGCAGACTCCTTTCGGTGTAGGTCAAAGCCTGACCTAGACGGACGCAACAGTTGCTCCTGTCGGCCCGACCGGGGCGATGACACGCCGAAGGAGTGACCCCATGACCCTGCGCACCACCACCCACCTCAACTTCCGTGGAGATGCCCGAGCGGCACTGGAGTTCTACCAGTCCGTGTTCGGCGGGCACCTCGTCATCACCACCTACGCCGATGTCGGGATGCCGCGTGACGTACCCGGCGCGGACACCGTGATGTTCGGCCTGGTCGCCGCCGACAACGGCTTCCGGGTCATGGCCTACGACGTACCCGGCGAGACCGGCGGCACCATCGTCGGCGGCACGTCCACGCGTCGGGAGAACAACACCACCCTCACCGACCAGGCGGCGTTCGTCTCGGTCAACGCCGACACCCTGGACGAGGCGCAGCACTACTGGGACGCCCTCGCCGAGGGTGCCGCCGTCGTCGAGCCCCTCGCAGCGTCCGCGTGGAGTGCTGGCTTCGGGATGCTCACCGACCGGTTCGGAGTCACCTGGACCCTGGGCGTCGGTCCGGCCTGACTCCGACCTCGCGCCTAGCCCCGGGGAGGTCCCGGACCTGGAAGGGAGGTGAGGAATGGCGGCCGTCGACCGCACGGATGGTCGAGCGAACCGGCGGCTCGCCACCTCGACGTAGCCGGGGCGACGGGTGAGCTCGGCGGTCGGCAGTCGTGCGGCGACCAACAGCTCCGCCGCGTCCTTGTCGGCGAAGTAGCAGCAGATCGTGTTGCCCGCCACCCCGACGTCGCGCCGCGCTGCGGAGCGAGGGACGAACCGACTAGCCGACGCCTCGTCTGGGGTGACGTCTGGGCACAGCGCCGATAACGGACATTATGTCAGATCGCAGCAGCTATCGAGGCTCGTGCACTTCCCCGACCGGGTCCTCGACGGCATCGAGACGCGTTCCCCCGTTACCAAGGTCGCGGCGGAATGTTGAGCTGACGCGCCTGAACCCATTGCGACGGCAAACCTTCTGGCCATAGGTCGCGAGCCATGTCGACGACCTCAGACAACGCCGACCATGCTTCGTCCTGATCCAACGGATCGCCGTGCGCGGCTCCGTTGCGCGGGTTCACCACTTTCGATTGGAACTCCGGACGGGACAATCCACCAGGTAGCGCGACCTGGTGCTGGTCGAACATCTGCGCCTTCCGGCCAAGGGTGCCCGACAACTCCGGCAAGCTCGGTCGTCGAACTCGCTCTTCACTCCACATCTGGTCGAGGATCAGATCGAGTGCAGTCCCGGCCAAGATCAGTGCTGTACGGAGATCATCCGCCATCGCCGTCTCCACCGAGGTGACCACCAGGAGCGGGGCGGCCGGTGCCGGGACACCGCGAGAGGTGAGCGCCACGATCTCCTCGAACAACTCCGAGGTCAACGGCTCCTGGCGACGTGCCAGCAGGAGAGAGCTTTCCGCGATGACGGTCCTGTGCCGGTGCGGCATCACCTGGAACTGTTGCCCGTCAGGAATCGCCACGGTCGCCAAGTAGCGGATCAAGTTCAACCCGAACGGGGCGAGTCGTCGAGCGCCGACCACGATCGCCCATCGCCATAGCTGATTCAACCAGTCGTGAGCGTGAGACGTCACCGCCATTAGGGCGTCGTCGTGGGCCAAGGCGCCAGGGGCATCCGCATTGAAGGCGACCGGCGCGTAGCGGAAGTGGAACAGGAACGGAGCCACGAGAGCCGACCCGTCCTCGGGCGATATGGCTGCCACCTGCCTCTCGACCTGGAACGCATGTGTATGCACACGATCCATCTCGGCGGCCACCTGCATAGCAAGATCAGTTTTCGCGTCGCGCTCATAGGCGTTGTGAAGAGACACGCGGACTCGGACTCCGCCGACGAACGCTTCGTGCTCGAGCCGGAGCATCTCGGGGACGACCCAGACTTCTTCTCCTTCGGTCAACCCAGCGTCCGTGATCGCCGCAGCCGGGTTCGCGTCCCGAACCCACGGAGGGACGGCCTCCAGATCCGGTCCGCGTACCACCCGCTCCTCGGTGCTGACCTCAGGCGACCGCCCGGAATCGTCGACCATTCGGACACTGTGCCAGAGCGCACGGAGCCTGCGTTGATCACTCATCGCCGATTCCGTCCCAGACGCTCGCTCCGACACCTGGGCGGCACCACAAGGTGGCCAAGGTTCTCATCGCCCGCGGCGCCTGGAACGATCTCGAGGACGCCGGCCGCCTGTGCTCCCTGCGCCTGCTTCCCTGGGGTCCTCTCCCCTGGGCCTTCTCCCCCGGCGCTACCGCTGGGAGGTGACGTAGCAGGCGACCGCCGTCGCGGCGGCGACGTTCAGCGAGTCGATGCCGGCGGACATCGGGATGATCGCCCGGCGGTCCGCGCTCTCCTCCCACCGCGCCGACAGCCCGTGCCCCTCCGAGCCCAGCACGAGCGCGACCCGGTCGAGCCCGGCCACCGCCTCCTCGATCGGTACGGCGTCCGGGGCCAGCGTGAGCGCGACGGTGGTGAAGCCGCGGGCACCGAGGTCGGGCAGGGCGTCGTACCAGTCGGGCAGGCGAGTCCAGGGCAGCGAGAGCACCGCGCCCATCGCGACCTTGATCGCGCGGCGGTACAACGGGTCGGCGCACCGGGGCGCCAGGAGGACCGCGTCGAAGCCGAGGGCCGCCCCGGAACGCAGGATCGCGCCGACGTTGGTGTGGTCGACGAGGTCCTCCAGCACCAGGACCGAGCGCGCGCCGTCCAGCACCGCGTCCACCGACGGCAGCGGCCGGCGCCGCAGCGAGGCCAGCGCACCGCGGTGCACGTGGAAGCCGGTGACCTCCTCGGCGAGCGCCTCGGACAACACGTAGCAGGGGGCGTCCGAGCGCTCCAGGACGTCGGCGAGGCCGTCCAGCCAGCGCGGGGCCATCAGGAACGAGCGGGCGTCGTACCCCGCCTCGACGGCGCGGCGCACGACCTTCTCCCCCTCGGCCAGGAACAGCCCGTGCTCGGCCTCGAGGTGCTTGCGCAGCTCGACGTCGCGCAGGTCCCGGTAGTCGGCGAGCCGGGGGTCGTCGGCGGAGTCGATCTCGACGAGCTGGGCCACGGTCGAAGACTAGAAGGCGTCGGGGTGGGCGACCGCGACGACCTCGCCGATCACGATGATCGCGGGCGGCTTCACGGCCTCCTCGACGAGCCGGTCGGCCAGCGTCGCGAGGGTGGCGAGCACCGTGCGCTGGGTCGGCATCGTGCCGTCGCAGACCACGCCGACCGGCGTCGTGCCCGGCCGCCCGCCGGCGATGAGGGCGGCGGCGATCGCGGGGGCGTTCTCGACGCCCATCATCACCACGACCGTGCCCTGCATCCGGGCCAGCGCGTCGTAGTTCACCAGTGCCTCCGGGTGCCCCGGCGGCAGGTGGCCGGAGACGACGGTGAACTCGTGGGTCACGCCGCGGTGGGTGACGGGGATGCCGGCGATGCCGGGGACCGACACGGGCGAGGTGAGGCCCGGGATGACGGTGACGGGTACGCCGGCCTCGCGGCAGGCGATGATCTCCTCGTACCCCCGGCCGAAGACGAAGTTGTCGCCGCCCTTGAACCGGACCACCCGCTTGCCGGCGAGCGCGCGGTCGACGATCACGCGGTTGATCTCCTCCTGCATCGCCGAGCGGCCCCGCGGCAGCTTGGCGACGTCGACGAGCTCCACGTCGCTCGGCAGGTCCCCCAGCAGCTCGCGCGGGGCGAGCCGGTCGGCCACCACGACGTCGGCCGCCATCAGCGCCTTGCGCCCCGCGATCGAGATCAGCTCCGGGTCGCCCGGTCCCCCGCCGACCAGCGTCACGCCCGGCGTGCGCTCGCGGTGGTGCGGCGCGGCGATGGTGCCGTCGCGCAACCCGGCGACGATCTCGTCGCGCACCGACGCCGAGCGGCGCGGGTCCCGGTTGCCGACCACGGCGACGGTGATCCCCGCCTCGCGCCCGATGGCCGGCGTCCACGCCGTACCGAGGGTGGCGTCGTCGGAGCGCACGCAGAACAGCCGCTGGGCCTCGCACAGGGCCGAGACGTGGTCGTTGACGGCACGGTCGTCGGTCACCGCGATGACGTACCAGCTCCCGTCGAGATCGGCGTCCTCGAACGGCCGCTCGTGCCAGGTGATCTCCCCCGAGCCCACGAGGCCCTCGATGGCCGGCGTGACGACCGGCGACACCACGTGCACGTCCGCGCCGACCGCGATCAGCTGCGGCACCCGGCGCTGCGCGACGTGCCCGCCGCCGACGACGAGGACGCGGCGCCCGGCGAGGCGCAGACCGGACGGGTACGGCGGGAAGTCACTCACGGCGCACATTCTCCCGACATGCCCACCCCGGCCCGCGACGCGGGTTCACGGAGCGGACTACGGTCGGTGACATGAGTCTCGATCGCCCCGTCAGCCCGGACCCGTACCCGCTCCTGCCCGCCACCGCCTCCTTCGGCGTGACCAGCGCCGACGTCACCGACGGCCAGCCGCTCGAGGACGACCAGGTCGCCGCCCTCGGCAACACCTCGCCCCAGCTCTCCTGGGAGCCCGGCCCCGAGGGCACGAAGTCGTACGTCGTGACCTGCTTCGACCCCGACGCCCCCACCCCCAGCGGGTTCTGGCACTGGGTCCTGGTCGACCTGCCCGCCGACGTCACCTCGCTGGAGGCCGGCGCGGGCGCCGAGGGCGCGAGCCTGCCCGGCAACGCGTTCATGTGCCGCAACGACGGCGGCCCGAAGGCGTTCATGGGCGCCGCGCCGCCGGAGGGCGACCAGGTGCACCGGTACTACTTCGTCGTGCACGCCGTCCGGGAGGAGACGCTCGGCGTCGACTCCGACGCCTCCCCCGCCGTGGTCTCGTTCAACCTGGCGTTCAAGACGCTCGGGCGGGCGATCCTGCACGGGACGTACCAGCACTGAGGTGCGGGGTGCAGGAATCCCCGGATGTCAGGGGATTCCTGCACCCCCCGCGTGACCCTCAGAGCCCCATCGACTTGGCGATGATCAGCTTCATCACCTCGGAGGTGCCGCCGTAGATCCGGGTGACCCGGGTGTCGGCGTAGAGGCGGGCGATGGGGTACTCGTTCATGTAGCCGTAGCCGCCGTGCAGCTGCAGGCACCGGTCGATCACCCGGCCGGCGACCTCGGTGCAGAAGAGCTTGGCCGAGGCCGCGTCGACCGCGGTCAGCTCGCCGAGGTCGTGCGCCTCCAGCGCCCGGTCGACGACGGCCTGGGCGGCGTCCACCTCGGACTGGCAGGCCGCCAGCTCGAACTTGGTGTTCTGGAAGGAGGCGACGGTGGTGCCGAAGACCTTGCGCTCCTCGACGTACGCCTTGGTGAAGCGGATCGCGGCCGCCGCCTGCGCGTAGGCGCCGACCGCGATGCCCAGGCGCTCCTGCGGGAGGTTCTGGCCGAGGTAGGAGAAGCCCTCGTTCTCCTCGCCGAGCAGGTCCTCGACCGGCACCCGTACGTCGGTGAAGGAGAGTTCGGCCGTGTCGGAGGTGCGCAGCCCGAGCTTGTCGAGCTTGCGGCCCACGGCCCAGCCCTCGGACGTCGTGTCGACGGCGAGCAGCGAGATGCCGAACCGGCGGTTGCTCTCCAGCGGCGGCGAGGTGCGCGCGCAGACGATGACCCGGTCCGCGAGGACGCCGCCGGTGATGAAAGTCTTCGCGCCGTTGAGCACGTAGTGGTCGCCGTCGCGCTTCGCGGTGGTCTGCATGCCGGCGAGGTCGGAGCCGGTGCCCGGCTCGGTCATCGCGATCGCCCACATCTCCTCGCCGGAGACGAATCCGGGCATCCAGCGCTGGAGCTGCTCGGGGGTCGCGAGCTTGAGGAGGTAGGGCAGGCAGAGCTCGACGTGCACACCGGAGCCGCCGAGGTTCACCCCGGCCCGCGCGCACTCCTCGGTCAGGATCGCGGAGAACTTGAAGGACTCGATGCCGGCGCCGCCGTACTCCTCGGGGACCTCGATGCCGAAGACGCCGAGATCACCGACCTTCTTGTAGAGCTCGCGCGAGACCTGGCCCGCGTCGTACCACTCCTGGTAGTGCGGCACGACCTCCGCCTCGATGAACGAGCGGATGGTCCGGCGGAACGACTCGTGGTCCTCGTCGAAGACGGTACGGCGCATGGTGGGCTCCTTCTCGGCAGTGAGGAGCCCATCATGACACCATTACTGTCACGATCAGCGGACGGAGTCCCCGCCCGCCTCCCGCAGCAGCTGCTCGAACGGCGTCGGCGCCGCGAGCTGGTCCTCCACCGGGCGCCGCGACGGCGCCGGAGGCACGTCCGCTCCCCCGGCCCCCAGCAGGGCGGCGAGCTCGGCCGCCGCGCGCTGCACCCGCTTGTCGAGGCTGCCGTCGTCGGTCGCGCCGAAGTCCTCCGCGGCCGCGAACACCCCGGTGGGGACGACGACCGCGCGCAGGTAGGCGAACAACGGTCGCAGCGCGTGGTCCAGCACCAGGCTGTGCCGCGCGGTGCCCGCGGTGGCGGCGATGACGACCGGCGTGCCGTCGAGGGTGCCCGGCTCGAGGACGTCGAAGAACGTCTTGAACAGCCCCGAGTACGACGCCGAGAACACCGGCGTCACGACCACCAGCGCATCCGCGTGCCGCACCTGCTCCAGGGCCGTCGCGAGGTCGCCGGTCGGGAAGCCGGTGAGCAGGTGGTCGGCCAGCGCGTGGGCCAGCGGCCGGAGCTCGACGTGCTGGACGTCGATCTCCTGGCCCCGGGCGGTCCCGGCGTGCCGGACGGCGTCGCCGAGCTTGTCGGCGAGCAGCCGGGTCGACGACGGGACGGACAGTCCCGCCGAGACCACGACGACGCGGGTCATGCCGAGACCTCCTCGCGGTCCGTCGTGCCGGTCATGGTGTCCTCGGCGTGCACGGTGGCGTCGTGCGCGCCGCCGGCGGCCGCGACGAGCGAGGCGTGCGTGGGGGCGTCCGGAACGTCCGCGGGACGTCCCTCCGCGAAGCCCTTGCGCAGCTCGGGCAGGATCTCGCCCAGCAGGTCGAGCTGCTCGAGCACCGTCTTCAGCGGCAGCCCCGCGTGGTCGACGAGGAACAGCTGGCGCTGGTAGTGCCCGGCGTACTCCTTGAACGACAGGGTGCGCTCCAGCACCTCCTGCGGCGAGCCGACGGTCAGCGGCGTGTGCTCGGTGAACTCCTCCATGCTCGGGCCGTGGCCGTAGACGGGGGCGTTGTCGAAGTAGGGACGGAACTCGTTCTTGGCGTCCTGGCTGTTCTTCCGCATGAAGAACTGTCCGCCGAGGCCGACGATCGCCTGGTCCGCGCGGCCGTGGCCGTAGTGCTCGAAGCGCTCGCGGTAGAGGCGCACCATCTGCTCGGTGTGCGAGGCCGGCCAGAAGATGTGGTTGTGGAAGAACCCATCACCGTAGTACGCCGCCTGCTCGGCGATCTCGGGACTGCGGATCGAGCCGTGCCACACGAACGGCGGTACGCCGTCGAGGGGGCGCGGCGTCGAGGTGTAGCCCTGCAGCGGCGTACGGAACCGGCCCTCCCAGTCGACGACGTCCTCACGCCACAGCCGGCGCAGCAGCGCGTAGTTCTCGATCGCGAGGTTGATGCCCTGACGGATGTCCTTACCGAACCACGGGTAGACCGGGCCGGTGTTGCCGCGGCCCATCATCAGGTCGACGCGGCCGTCGGTGAGGTGCTGGATCTTCGCGTAGTCCTCCGCGATCAGCACCGGGTCCGTCGTGGTGATCAGCGTGGTCGCCGTCGACAGGATGATGTTCTCGGTCTGCGCGCCGATGTAGGCCAGCGTGGCCGTCGGGTTGGACGCGATGAACGGCGGGTTGTGGTGCTCCCCCGTCGCGAACACGTCCAGGCCGATCTCCTCGGCCTTCTTGGCGATGGCGACGGTGGCCTTGATCCGCTCGTTCTCGGTCGGGGTCCGTCCGGTGGTCGGGTCGGTGGTGACGTCCCCGACGGTGAAGATGCCGATCTGCGTGCCCATGGTGTCGCTCCCTTTCCTCGTCGCTCACGGTAGTTGCCGTGTCACCTATCGTCAACTCGGCACCCGCCCGCGGTATTCCGGCCCGGCCGTCCGGGCTCAGCGGGCCGCGGGGCTCAGGCCGGCGCGGAGGTGGGGTCACGGCGCACGATCAGCACCGCGCGGTCGTCGTCGCCCCGGTCGACCTGGTCGATGATGCTCGCGGCCGCGCCCTCCCAGGAGTGCCCCACGGCCACCCGTGCGGCCTCCCGCAGCCACGCGATGCCGTCGTCGATGTGCGCCGAGCGGGACTCGACCACGCCGTCGGTGTAGAACAGCAGCGCCTCGCCCGGGGCCAGCGTGCCGCGGCTCTCCACCACCTCCGGTGCCTCGCACACGCCGAGTGCGGTGCCGCGGGCGTTGTCGATCTCCCACTCCCCCGCCGCGGCGGCCCACCGCAGCGCGGGCGGGTGCCCGGCACTGCGGATGCAGTAGGCGCCGGACCTCAGGTCGAGGACCACCTGGACCGCGGTGGCCATGCTCTCCTCGGAGGGCTGCCGCAGGAGGTAGGCGTTGGCGGCGCCGAGCAGCGCGGTGTCCGGTACGACGCTCACCAGGCTCTCCAGCGCCCCCGCGAACTGCACCGCCGCGGGAACCGCCGCCTCACCGCTGCCGCACACGTCGACGAGCACCAGCTGGAGCAGCCCGGACGCGGCGCCGAGGTCGCTGACGATGAAGTCGCCGCCGTACGCGAACCCGGAGGCGGCGAGCATCGCCGACTGGTGCTCCCAGCCCGCGGGGAGGTCCGGCATCCGGCCGCGCTGGAGGAGGCGGTCTCGAAGCCTGGCCCATTCCCCGCGGTCGTCCACCTCGCCAGCCTACGCAGGGTAGCCTTCGTTCGGGCCCGGTCCGGCCAACCCCCCTTGGTCGGACCGGGTCTGCCTGCGTCGTGGCCCGCGCGCTGCCTAGACTCGAACCGTGAGCGACTCGACGAGCGTCGACGTCCTGGGCGAGCCCTGGACGGCGGAGACGATCCCGCTGCCCGACGACTTCGAGGGCGAGGTCGTCGCGACCCTCGTCAGCCGTCGCGGCGACACCCCCACCGAGCACGCCGTGCTGCACGTGCACGGCTTCTCCGACTACTTCTTCCACACCGCGTGGGGCGAGTGGTGGCTCGAGCGCGACCACGACGTCTACGGCCTGGACCTGCGCAAGTACGGCCGCTCGATCCGCCCGCACCAGTCGGCCACCTACGTCGCGGACCTCGAGGAGTACTTCGCCGACCTCGACGCCGCCTGGGAGCGGATCACCGTCCGCGACGGGCACTCCCGCGTCGTCCTGTCCGGACACTCGACCGGCGGGTTGATCGTGGCCCTGTGGGCCGATGCCCGGCAGCCCGCCGAGCTCGCGGGACTGCTGCTCAACTCGCCCTGGCTCGACCTGCAGGGTCCCCCGATCCTCCGGACACCGGCCGTCGGCCTCGCCGTCGAACAGATCGGGCGCCGCCAGCCGATGCGCGTGCTCGGCCGCCAGGTGGAGGGGCACTACGCCCGCAGCCTGCACCGCGACCACGCCGGCGAGTGGGACTTCGACCTGACCTGGAAGCCGCTCGGTTCCTTCCCCGTGCGCTTCGGCTGGCTCCGCGCCATCCGCCGGGGGCACGCCCGCCTCCAGGCCGGGCTGTCGGTCGCGGCTCCGGTGCTCGTGCTCTCGTCGGACCGCAGCAGCTGGCCCAAGGAGATGGGCGAGGACGTCTTCAGCACCGACATCGTGCTCGACGTGCGCCAGATCCGGCGGTGGTCGACCGCCGTGGGCCGCCACGTCACCTACGTGGCCGTCCCTGGCGCCGTCCACGACGTCGTGCTGTCGCGGCCCGGGCCGCGGGCGCGGGCCTACGAGGAGATCCGACTGTGGTTGGAGGCGTACGTCCTCACCGGTGAGTAGTCTCCGGCCATGGATCCCGTCACTGGCCTGTCCCTCGGCCGCATCCTGATCGGCATCGCCGCCCTCGTCTCCCCGACCGCCACCGCCCGCCTGTTCGGCGTGACGCCGGCGGCCAACCCGCAGCTCGGCATCTTCGGCCGCATGTTCGGCGCGCGCGAGATCGCCCTCGGCGCGGTCACCCTGGCCTCGAAGGGCGCGCTGCGCCGCAACCTCACCGTCGTGGGCATCGCCGTGGACGGCGCCGACGTCGCCAGCGGTGCGCTCGAGGTCGCCGGCGGCGGCGTCCCCAAGCTCCAGGGCGGTGCCCTGATCGGCGTCGCCGCGGGAGCGGTCGGCGCGGGCGTCGTCGCCCTGCTCGCCCACCGCGGGGACTGACGACGGCCCCGAGCCGGTCGCGGTCGGTCAGTACTGGGAGCCGTCCCAGTCGCCGGAGCTGAACAGCACCACGATCCACACCGTCAGCGCGATCCCGATCGCGAACGCGATCCAGCCGACGATGACCCCGGCGAGGGCCAGCCCGCCGCCGGCCTGCCCGCGGCTGCGGATCTGGCCCTGGGCGACGTGGCCCAGGATGGCGCCCACGACGCCGAAGAGTCCTCCGAAGCCGCACAGGCAGATGCTGACCATGCTGATGATGCTGACCACCAGCGAGCCGATCGCCAGACCGTTCGTCGGCTGGGGCGGGCTCCAGGCGGTCGCGTCGTAGCCGGGCGTGCCGTAGGAGGGCGTGCCGTAGGAGGGCGTGCCGTAGGCGGGGTACTGCTGGCCCTGGGGCTGGCCGTAGGGCTGGCCGTAGCCCTGGTTCTGCGGTTGACCGTACGGCTGCTGCCCGTACGGCTGGCCGTACGGCTGCTCGTACGACTGCTCGGGGGGTGCCGGCTGCTCCGGCTGGCCGTAGGGCGGGTACGCCGCCTGCGTCGGGTCCGACGGCGGGACGATCGGCTGGGTCGGGTCGGCGGCGGGACGCTCGCCCGGGTTCGGCGACCCGGCCCCCGACGCGTCGGGCTGGTCGGGCTGGTCCGGCTGGTCGGGCTGCTCGCCCCACGGAGGTGTCGACATGTGTGCCTGCTTCCGATCAGGTCGTGACGATGACGGTGACGGCGACCAGGCCGACCACCACGATGATTCCTCGGAGGACGAGGGGCGGGAGCTTCCTTCCCACGGCGGCGCCGACGAATCCGCCGACCACCGAGCCGACGGCGATCAGCGCGACGACCAGCCAGTCCACCTCGGCCTCGCTGCCGAGCAGGCCGAGCTCGGCGACGACCACGAAGATCAGGCCGGCGACCCCGTTGACGAACGCGACGAGCACGTTCTTGACGCCGTTGAGACGCTGGAGCGACTCGGCGATCCCGATGCCGAGCAGCCCCATCAGGATGACGCCCTGGGCCGCGCCGAAGTAGCCGCCGTAGACGCCGGTGGCGAAGGCCGCCAGGGGCACCCACCAGGGCACGACCGGAGCTCCGGCGATCGGCCCCTCGAGCGCGGTCGAGGTGGCCGGCGTGGCGAGGGCGGCACGGCGCTCGGCCCGTGCGGCGACGTACCGCGACAGGCGCGGCTGGAGCACGACGAGCGTCACGCCCAGCAGGATCAGCACGGGTACGACGGCCTCGAACGCCCCCGGCGGGAGCACCAGCAGCAGCACCGCCCCCAGCACGCCACCGGCGGTGGAGAAGACCAGCAGCCGCCCGATCAGGGCCCGCTGACCGGCGAGCTCGCGCCGGTAGCCGACCGCGCCCGCGATCGAGCCGGGGACCAGGCCCAGGCTGTTCGACATGTTCGCGGTCACCGGCGGGATGCCGACCGCCAGCAGCGTCGGGAACGTGATCAGGGTCCCCGAGCCGACGACCGCGTTGATCATGCCGGCGCCGACACCGGCGAGCAGGATCGCGGTGAGCTCGAGCGGGCTCACGCGCCGGGTGCGGGCGGGGCGGGCGGCGCCGGAGGCTCGGTCGGCTCCGACGAGGTCGAGGACTTGCCCGGGTGTGCGGCGCTCTCGGCCTCGGCGATCGCCTCCCGCACGGCCTCGTCGGCACTGCTCGGGGCCGGGATCTCGGGCTCGCTGGGACCCATGTCGACCCGGGTCCGCGGACCGGAGGTCTGCTGCGGGATCCCGGCGATCTCGTGGATCGAGGAGCCCAGGCCCTCCAGCGCCTTGGTGATCTCGGACGGGATGACCCAGACCTTGTTGGCGTCGCCCTCGGCGATGCGCGGCAGCATCTGGAGGTACTGGTAGGCCAGCAGCGACTGGTCCGGCTGGCCGTCGTGGATCGCCTGGAAGACCGTCTGGATCGCCTGGCCCTCACCCTGCGCGCGCAGGATCTGCGCCTCCCGGTCGGCCTGGGCGGCCAGGATCTGGGCCTCCCGCTGACCCTCGGCGTTGAGGATCGCGGACTGCTTGTTGCCCTCGGCGGTGAGGATCGCCGACTGGCGGGCACCCTCGGCGGTGAGCACCAGCGCGCGCTTGTCCCGCTCGGCGCGCATCTGCTTCTCCATCGCGTCCTTGATCGAGGGCGGCGGCTCGATGCCCTTGATCTCGACCCGCTTGACCTTGATCCCCCAACGACCGGTGGTCTCGTCGAGCACGGCGGACAGGCCGCTGTTGATCGACTCGCGGCTGGTCAGGGTCTGCTCGAGGTCCATGCCGCCGACCACGTTGCGCAGCGTCGTCATCGTCAGCTGCTCGATCGCCTGGATGTAGTTGGAGATCTCGTAGGTCGCCGCGATCGGGTCCGTCACCTGGAAGTAGATGACGGTGTCGATGTCGACCGTCAGGTTGTCCTCGGTGATCGCCGACTGCGGCGGGAAGCTGACCACCTGCTCGCGCAGGTCGATGGTGTAGCGCACCTTGTCGATGAAGGGCACCACGAAGTTGAGGCCCGCCGGGAGGGTCTCCTTGTACTTGCCGAAGCGCTCCACGATGCCGGTGTAGGCCTGCGGGACCACCCGGATCGCCTTCGCGACGACGGTGATCACGAGGAGCAGCAGCAGGATGAGGACGACGAGAACGACCATGGGGGATCTCCTTCAGGCGCTGTCGGACGGGGGCGCGGACGGGTGGCCGGGCGGCAGGGAGTGCGGCTCCGGCAGGGACCGGACGTGGGCGGTGGCGCCGACGATCGAGACCACCTCGACCGAGCGGCCCAGCGCGATGCCGGGCTCGGCGTCGGCCGAGACCGCCAGCCAGCTCTCGCCGCCGATCTTCACCCGGCCCGGGCGGTGCTCGGCCACGGCCTCGGTGAGGATGCCGCGCGCGCCGACCAGGCTGGCGGGCCCCAGCACCAGGTCCGGGCCGCCGTGCAGCCGGCGCACGAGGGGTGGTCGGACGCCGACGAGCAGCAGCAGCGCGGCGGCCGAGGCGACGAGCACCTGCACCACGACGCTGTCGGTGAACAGCGCGGTGCCCACCCCGGCCAGGGCGCCGCCGGCCAGCATGAGCAGGAAGAGGTCCAGGCTCAGCAGCTCCGCGAGCGCGAGCGCGATGGAGACCGAGAGCCAGGTCTCCCAGAGGTGGTCGCGCAGCCAGTCCATGGCCGAAACCCTAGGCCATACCCCCGAGGGAAGGGTTCAGCCGCGGCGCTGGCGACGCCGGGCGGCGTACCGGCCGTCGTGCTCCTCGAGCACGAGCGGCATGCCGAAGGTCGCCGACAGCGTCTCCGCGCTCAGCGTCTCCGCCATCGGGCCCTGGGCGACCACGCGTCCGTCGCGCAGCATGAGCACGTGGGTGAAGCCCGGCGGGATCTCCTCGACGTGATGGGAGACCAGCACGGTCGCGGGCGACATCGGGTCGTAGGCCAGCACCGACAGCGTGGAGACCAGGTCCTCGCGCCCGCCGAGGTCGAGGCCCGCGGCCGGCTCGTCGAGGAGGAGCAGCTCGGGGTCGGTCATCAGCGCCCGCGCGATCTGGACCCGCTTGCGCTCGCCCTCGCTGAGCGTCCCGAAGGTGCGCTCGGCGAGGTGGGTGACACCGACCTCGCGCAGCAGGGCGTCCGCGCGGGAGTGGTCGACGTGGTCGTACTCCTCGCGCCAGCGGCCCACCACGGCGTACGACGCCGAGAGCACCACGTCGCGGACCTTCTCCTGCCGCGGGATCTTCTCCGCGAGGGCCGCGCTGGAGACGCCGATCCGCGGGCGCAGCTCGAACACGTCGACGGTGCCGATCAGCTCCCCGAGCACGCCGACGGCGCCGGTGGTCGGGTGCAGCTGGGCCGCGGCGACCTGCATCAGCGTGGTCTTGCCCGCGCCGTTGGCGCCGAGCAGGATCCAGCGCTCCCCCTCGCGCACCACCCAGCTCACCCGGTCGAGCAGCGTGGACTGGCCACGCCGGATGGTCACCTCGGCGAGCTCGAGCACTGCGGACATGAAGGCCACCCTAACGAGTACGGTCGAGTCGTGAGTGGACTCCCCGCATCCGCCCGCCTCGCCTGGTGGGGTACGGCCTGGATCGCCGGCCGGATCGGCCCCGACGACCTGCTCGACGCGGTCCTCGGCGACGACGTGACGCACGTCGTCGGCGGTCCGGACGGGGCCTCTCCCCTGCTCCTCGAGCTCGCCGACGCCCGCCGCCGCGGCGCGACCGGCGTCGCGGCGCACTTCCCGGCCCCGGGCGACCCGGCCGGGCTGCGGGGACCCCGGGAGCTCAACGCCGCCGCGATCGAGGCGGGCGAGGTGGCCCTGTTCCTGGGTGCCGGTACGGCGCTGGTGCCGGCCCAGGTCGGACGCGCGGTCGAGTGGACGCTGCTCCCCGCCGAGCGGCGCCCGCCGCCGGACCTCGGCGAGGCCGACCGGGCCCTGCGGGCGGGGCTGCTGACCGCGGCGAACGCGCTGGCGGAGCTGGACGTGGCGAGCTGGCGGCCGGAGGTGGCCGACGAGCTGCACGACCTGCGCCGCGCCGTACCGCTGGCCGGGCCGCCAGGCACGCCTGCCCGGTGCCTCGACCTCGCCGGCAGGGCCCTCCACCTGGAAGCGGTCGCGGAGCTCGCGCTGGCCGACGACGGCGGCGCCGTCAGTGCGAGCGAGGCCACGGCCCGGCGGGCCGCGCTGGAGCCGCTGGAGCAGGCCGCCCGGTGGGCGCTGACAGCGGCCTGCTCGCCCGACGGCTGGCCACCGGCCGACTGAGGACGCCCGGAGCCGATAGCCTGCACCCGCGATGAGCCTTCCTGACGCCCCCGACACGCTCCTGATCACCGTTACCGGCACGGACCGACCCGGGGTGACCTCCGCCGTCCTGGAGTCCCTCGCCCAGTCCGGGGTCTCGGTCGTCGACGTCGAGCAGATCCTGATGCGCGGCAGCCTGGTGCTGGGCGTGCTGGTGACCGCGCCCCGCGACGTGAAGCGGCTGCGCAGGGCCGTCACCGAGACCGTCGAGGCGCTCGGCATGAGCGTGGTGGTCGAGCGCGGCGCCGGCGACAACCGCCGCCGCTCCCAGGAGCGGGTGCACGTCACGATCATCGGCGCGCCGCTGAAGGCCTCGGCGATGGCGGCCATCGCGGGCCGGATCGCCGACTGCGGCGGCAACATCGACCGCATCGAGCGGATGGCGCGCTACCCCGTCACCGCGATCGAGCTGCACGTCTCCGGCGCCGCCCCCGACCGCTTGCGCACCCTCCTGGCCGGGGACGCGGCCCGCCACGGCATCGACGTCGCCGTGCAGGCCGCCAACATGCTGCGCCACGGCGTCCGCCTCATCGTGATGGACGTCGACTCCACCCTCATCCAGGGCGAGGTCATCGAGATGCTCGCCCAGCACGCGGGCTACGGCCCCGAGGTCGCCGAGGTCACCGAGCGGGCGATGCGCGGCGAGCTGGACTTCGAGCAGTCCCTGCGCGCCCGGGTGAAGCTGCTCGCGGGCCTGGACGCCTCCGTCCTCGACGAGGTGTACGACGCCATCGTGGTCAACCCCGGGGCCCGCACCATGGTGCGCACGCTGCGCCGTCTCGGCTACCGCTTCGCCATCGTCTCCGGCGGCTTCAGCCAGATCACCGACCGGCTGGCCGAGGAGCTCGGCATCCACCGGGCCCGGGCCAACACCCTCGAGGTGGTCGACGGCAAGCTGACCGGCGAGGTCGTCGGGGAGGTCGTGGACCGCGCGGGCAAGGCGCGGGCGCTGCGTGAGTTCGCCGCCGACCTCGGCATCCCGGAGGCCGCGACGATCGCGATCGGCGACGGCGCCAACGACCTCGACATGCTCGACGCGGCCGGTCTCGGCATCGCCTACAACGCCCGTCCGGTGGTGCGCGAGGCCGCGGACACCTCGCTGAACGTGCCCTACCTGGACACGATCATGTACCTGCTCGGCATCAGCCGCGAGGAGATCGAGGCCGCCGACGCCGAGGCCGGGATCGTGACCCCGGCTCCCCCGCTGCCCTGAGCCCGGCCGCCCCGGGCCTGACTGCCTAGTCGCGGGCGACGTGGAAGGCGGCCAGCCGCCCGCCCATCGGCGCCAGGTCGCGCCACGAGCCGTCGACCTCGAACACCGCCGCCGTGCTGGTGGGGAAGCTGCCCAGCGCCACCGACCCGGTCGCCGCACCCTCGCCGTCGTCGAGCAGCTGCGCGAGCACGCCCATCGTCGGGTTGTGGCCGACGACCACCACCGTCGCCACGTCGTCCGGCAGGTCGCGGACCATGTCGAGCACCCCGTCCTCGTCGGTGCCGTAGAGGTTGCCGTCGTACACCGGCTCCACGGTCCAGCCGGCGCCGGCGGCGACCACCTCCCAGGTCTCCCGGGTGCGCGCGGCGTACGACACGAAGGCCCGGTCCGGCACGACCTCGGCCGAGGCGAGCCACTCCCCCAGCAACCGGCCCTCGACGCGGCCACGGTCGGCGAGGACCCGCTCCACGTCGGTCGCGGCGTACGGCTCCGCCTTGGCGTGCCGGATGATCACGAGCCGACGGGTGCTGTCCACCCGCCCAGCCTAGGGCCATGCTGTCCGGGTGGAGCCCTACGGCACGACCCACCTCGTCCCGCTCGGCGCGTTCGCCGTCGGGCTGGTCGTCGCGGTCCTGCTCGGGCGTCGCGACGCGTCCCTGCCGGGTCCGTCGCGGCTGAGCCGCGCCTGGGCGCTGCTCATCCCCGTGGTGACCGTGCCCTTCCAGGTGGTCGACCTGGTGGCGAACTTCGACATCGACGTCACCCTGCCGCTGCACCTGTGCGACCTGGCCTGGATCGCGGCGACCTGGGCGCTGTGGACCCACCGGCCGTTCCCGGTCACCCTGACCTACTTCTGGGGTCTCACCCTCACCATCCAGGGCGTGCTGACGCCGTCGCTCAACGAGGAGCTGCCGCACCCGCGGTACTTCGCGTTCTGGGCGCTGCACCTGCTCATCGTGTGGGCGGCGGTCTACCTGGCGGTCGGGCTGCGCAAGGCACCTCGCTGGCGGGATTACGGCGCCGCCGTCCTCACCACGCTCGGGTGGGCCGTCGCGACGTACCTCTTCAACGTGCTGGCCGACACCAACTACGGCTACCTGGTGCGCAAGCCCCGCTCGTCCGTGCTCGACCTGCTCGGCCCCTGGCCCTGGTACGTCGTGCAGGAGATCGCGATCGTCCTGGTCGCGTGGGCGCTGCTGACCGTCGCGGCCCAGCGCTGGCGGCGCTCAGGCCCCCATCGCGTGGAAGCCGCCGTCGACGTGGACGATCTCGCCGGTGGTCGCCGGGAACAGGTCTGAGAGCAGCGCGCACACGGCCTTCGCGGTCGGCTCCTGGTCGACGTTGTCCCAGCCGAGCGGCGCCCGGGTGGTCCACATCGACTCGAGGTCCTCGAACCCGGGGATGGCCTTGGCCGCCAACGTGCGGAGCGGACCGGCGGAGACCAGGTTGACCCGGATGCCGTCGCCACCGAGGTCGCGCGCCAGGTAGCGGCTGGTCGACTCCAGGGCCGCCTTCGCCACCCCCATCCAGTCGTAGACCGGCCACGCCACGGTGGCGTCGAAGGTGAGCCCGACGACCGAGCTCCCGGGCTCCATCAGCGGCCGGCAGGCGGTGGCGAGGGACTTCAGGGAGTACGCCGAGACCTCGACGGCCTGCGCGACGTCCTTCCACGGCCCCTCCAGGAACTTGCCGCCCAGCAGCGTCTCCGGGTTGCCGTAGGCGATGGAGTGCACCACGCCGTGGAGCACCGCATCGTCACCGAGGTGCTCGCGGATCGCGTCGGGCAGGCCAGCCAGGTGCTCGGGGTCGGTCACGTCGAGCTCGAGGACCGGCGGCAGCTCGGGGAGGCGCTTGGCGATGCGGCGGGTGATCCGCAGCGCCTGGCCGAAGTTGGAGATCAGCACGTTCGCGCCCTGCTCCTGCGCGAACTTCGCCACCGCGAAGCCGATCGAGGTGTCCAGCGTGACGCCGGCGACCAGGATGTTCCTGCCGTCGAGAATGCCCATGTCAGTGCCCCATTCCGAGTCCGCCGTCGACAGGGATGACCGCGCCCGTGACGTACGACGCCGACGGGCTCGCCAGCCAGAGCACTGCTCCCGCGACCTCCGCCGGGTCGGCGTACCGGCCGAGGGGGACCTGGCTCCGGATGCCTTCCTTCTGCTCGTCGCTCAGCACGGCGGTCATGTCGGTGTCGACGTACCCGGGTGCCACGACGTTCGCGGTGATGGACCGCGGGCCGAGCTCGCGGGCCAGCGAGCGGGCCATGCCCACCAGACCGGCCTTCGAGGCGGCGTAGTTGACCTGGCCGGGCGAGCCCAGCAGGCCGACGACGCTGGAGATGAAGATGATCCGGCCCTTGCGCTGGCGCAGCATGGCCTTCGCGGCGCGCTTGGCCAGGCGGAAGGAGCCGGTGAGGTTCGTGTCGATGACCGAGTCCCAGTCCTCCTCCGACATGCGGAGCAGGAGGGTGTCGGCGGTGATGCCGGCGTTGGCGACCAGCACCTCGACGGGGCCGTGCGCCTCCTCGGCCGCCGCGAACGCCGCCTCGACCTGCGCGGCGTCGGTGACGTCCGCCTTGAGCTCGAGCGCACCCTCGGGCGCGCCTCCGCTGCGGGTGGTGACGGCGACCTTGTCGCCGTTCGCGAGGAAGGCCTCGGCGATCGCGCGGCCGATGCCGCGGTTGCCGCCGGTGACCAGGACGGAGCGAGGTTCGTTCACGCTCCTGACGCTAGGCCTGCGGGTGCCTGCCGCTCATCCGCGGCAGGCACCAAGATCGCGCCCTGCTCTTGTAGGACTCCTACAAGAGCACGGCCGAGCGGCTACCGCAGGCTCACTCGTCGTCCTCCAGGCGGAAGCCGATCTTCATCGTGACCTGGAAGTGCTCGACCTCGCCGTCCTTGATCTGGCCGCGGACCTGGCTGACCTCGAACCAGTCGAGGTGGCGCAGCGTCTGGCCGGCGCGCTGGACGCCGTTGCGGATCGCCTGGTCGATGCCGTCGGGGGACGTGCCGACGATCTCGCTGATGCGGTAGGTGCGGTTGGACATGCCGGCCAGCCTAGTCCCACCGCGCGCGTAGGCTGGGCCCATGTCCTCTCCTCGTCACGGCCGCTCGCGCGACGGGGAGGCGATCCGGATCACCACCGCGGGCGACAACCCGCAGGCCGACATCGCCCGGCGCCAGAAGAAGTACGCCATCGCGATGACCATCCGCACCCTGTGCTTCATCGGCGCCGCCATCACCGGTGCGGCCGGCTGGCACTGGGTCTGGCCCTTCCTCATCGGCGCCTCCCTCTTCCTGCCGTACGTCGCCGTGGTGCTCGCCAACGCCGGCGACACCCGCTCCACCGAGCTCCCCCTCACCGGCGGCGGCGACGCGCAGCGCCAGCTCGGCCCCGGGCAGCACGATGGGTGAGGGCCCCGAGGGCCCCGACCTCTGCTCCGCCAAGGGCTGCCGGGCGGAGGCCGTGTGGCAGCTGCGCTGGAACAACCCGAAGATCCACACCCCCGAGCGCCGCAAGGTCTGGCTGGCCTGCACCGACCACCAGGACTCCCTCGAGCACTTCCTCGGTGCCCGCGGCTTCCTCAAGGAGACCGTCCCCCACCGTTGACTTGGGGTTTTCCACCCGCGAGTTGGGGCCTTCCACCCGCGAGTTGGGGTTTTCCACCCGCGAATTGGGGGTTTCTACCCGCGAGTTGGCAGTTTCACCACCGCCGGTTCGTGTACGACGGCGCCAGCGCCTCCTGGACCCGGCGCAACCATCGGTCGAGCGCGGCGCCGGAGAAGTCGCCCCGTCGTACGACGATCACCGACCAGCCCTGGTCCCGCAGCCACTCCCGCCGCTCACGGTCGTGGAAGCGCTGGTCCTCGGTCCGTCCGTGGGTCTCCTCGCCGTCGTACTCGATGGCGACACGCGCGCGGACGTAGGCGAGGTCGAGGCGGTAGACGGGGATGCCGTCGCGCTCGACCCACCACTGCACCTCCGGCGCCGGGAGACCCGCGTCGAGGAGCGCCAGCAGGGTCCAGGCCTCGCGCGGCGACTCCAGCCTCGGGTCGACCAACGGAGCGAGCGCTCGGCACTGTACGACACCCCGTCGTCGGCGGTAGCGCGGCAGCTCGCGGAGCAGGTCCGTCGCGGACAGCCCGTGCAGCCGGGCGAGCATCGTCATCGCGGCGAAGGCCTCGCGCCGACGCAGCTCGCACCCGAGGTCGAGCGCCGTCCGCAGCGGCGTGGTGACGCGGACCTCGCCCAGCCTCATCACGTCGCTGTCACTCAGGTCGCGGGTGCGCCCGTCGAGGTCGGGGCGCCGGGTGGGGTTGCGTCCGCGCAGCGCGCAGGTCTCGATCGGCGGCAGCCGGTCGTGCTCGGGCTCGACCAGCATGTCCACGCCGTGGAGCCACGCCGCCGTCCGGTTCACCGCGACGTGGTGGGGGCTGATGACCAAGGCGGCCGCCGCGGCGCGCAGCTCGACGGAGTCGGGTACGTCGGCGCGCACGTACACCCCCCGGGTGATCCGGCGGACCAGGCCGCTGGATGCTGCTCGCTCGAACTGGCGTCGGGTGACGCCGAGGGCGGCGCTGTCCGCGCTGCGGAAGGCACCGGTGGGCAGGTGGGAGACGTCCATGCCCGCCAGCCTTGGCCGATGAGACCGACCCGTACCGCCGACCGGCGCGCCCTGGGGATGAGGCTCCGCCCAGGACGGGCTGTGGAGAGGAACTGGTCACTCAGGTGGCGCGAAACGCCAACTCGCGGGTGGAAACCCCCAACTCGCGGGTGGAAACCCCCAACTCGCGGGTGGAAACCCCCAAGTCAACCGCCGATGGCGGACATGGGGCGGTCGGGCTGGAGGAAGCTCGGGTCGTCGATGCCGTGCCCGGCGGCCTTGCCCCACATGGCCACCCGCCAGCGCTCGGCGAGCTCCTCGTCGGTCGCGCCGGAGCGCAGCGCGAGCCGCAGGTCGGACTCCGAGCGGGCGAAGAGGCAGTTGCGGACCTGGCCGTCGGCGGTGAGCCGGACCCGGTCGCAGTCGCCGCAGAAGGGGCGGGTGACCGAGGCGATGATGCCGACGGTGGCGGGGCCGCCGTCGACGGTGAAGAGCTCGGCGGGCGCACTCCCCCGCGGCTCGACGGCCGCCGAGAGCGCGAAGGCGCCGGAGAGCGAGGCCAGGATCTCGTCGGCGGTGACCATGGCGGCGCGGTCCCAGCCGTGCTGGGCGTCGAGCGGCATCTGCTCGATGAAGCGCAGGTGGTAGCCGTGCTCGATGCACCAGGCCAGCAGCTCGGGCGCCTGGTCGTCGTTGACGCCGCGCAGCAGCACCGCGTTGACCTTCACCGGGCCCAGCCCGGCGGCCTCGGCGGCGGCCAGGCCCTCGATCACGTCGTCGAGCCGGTCGCGGCGGGTGACCTCGTGGAAGGTGTCGCGACGCACGGTGTCGAGGCTGACGTTGACCCGGTCCAGGCCGGCCTCGGCGAGCGCACCGGCGGTCCTCGCCAGGCCGAGGGCGTTGGTGGTGATCGACATCTCGACGTCGGTGGCGGCGCGCACCCGGCGCACGATGTCGACAAGCCCGCGGCGGACCAGCGGCTCGCCGCCGGTGAAGCGCACCTCGCGGACGCCGAGGTGCTCGGCGCCGATCCCGATCAGGCGCACGATCTCGTCGTCGGTGAGCTGCTGGTCGGTCGGCAGCCAGTCCAGCCCCTCGGCCGGCATGCAGTAGGTGCAGCGCAGGTTGCACTTGTCGGTCAGCGAGACGCGCAGGTCGGTGGCGACCCGGCCGTGCTGGTCGAGGAGCGGCTGCATCCCCCCAGCGTAGTCGCCCACCGGGCGCGGCCTACCGTTGTCCCGTGCGATCCTGGCTCTCCTCGTGGCGCTTCCTGCTCAGCCGCCGCTGGGTGCTGTTCCTGCTCGCCATCGTCGTGGTGGGCTACGGCACCTGGTGGCTCGGCGAGTGGCAGTTCGGCCGCCTGCAGGACCGCAAGGAGCGCAACGCCGTCGTCGTGGCCAACGAGGACCGCACCCCCGTCCCGGTGGCGGACGTGCTGGCGCCCGGACGCCGCGTCGCCGAGAAGGACGAGTGGCGCCTGGTCACCGCCACCGGCGTGTACGACGTCGCGGACACCGTGGTCGTCCGCTACCGCACCCGCGAGGGCGCGCCGGGCGTCGAGGTCGTCGTCCCGCTCGTCACCGACGCGGGGCCCGCGCTGGTGGTGGATCGCGGCTGGTTCGCCACCGAGGACCCCGAGATCGGTCCCGACGAGCTGCCCGCCCCGCCGGAGGGCGAGGTGACCATCACCGGCTGGGTGCGGGCCGACGGGACGGGTGGCAGCACGAAGGTCACCGGCCGGTCCACGCGGGCGATCTCCAGCACCGAGATCGGCGCGGCGATCGACCAGGAGGTGCTCACCGGCTTCGTCGCGCTGAAGTCCGAGAACCCCGCACCCGACACGGCCCTCGCGCCGGTCGAGCTGCCCGACCTCGGCGAGGGCCCGCACTTCTTCTACGGCCTGCAGTGGTGGTTCTTCGGCGTGCTCGCCGCGGGCGGCTTCGGCTACCTGGCGTGGGACGAGCGCCGCCACGGTCCGCGCGGCGAGCGCACCGTGCAGAAGAAGCGCTCCGGCTGGCCCTTCGGGCGGGCCGAGGACGACGAGCCTCAGAGGCCCCGCGACATCCCGCCGTCGACCGGCACCATCACCCCGGAGAGGAAGGACGCGGCCGGCGAGAGCAGGAACGCAGCGACCCGGCCGAACTCCTCCGGACGGCCGTAGCGCCGCAGCGGGATCTGCGCCCGCGCGGCCTGCTCGGCGGCCGCCGCGTCACCCGTGGCGGCGTCGAGCTCCGCCACCCGCTCGGTGGCCACCCGGCCGGGCAGCAGCCCGTTGACCCGGATGCCGGCCGGGCCGAGCTCGTCGGCGAGGCTCTTGGCGACCATCGCGAGGCCGGGACGCAGGCCGTTGGAGATCGCCAGCCCCGGCACGGGCTGGCGCACGCTGGTGGACAGCACGAACGCGAGCGAGCCGCCGTCGCCGAGCGCGCCGGCGACCGTGCGGGCGATCCGGACGCCGCCCAGGAACACCGAGGAGAACGCCGCCGTCCACTGCTCGTCGGTCATGTCGGTGACCTTGCCGCCCGGCGGGCCGCCGACGCTGATGAGGGCGCCGTCGAGGCGGCCCCAGGCGCCCTGGGCCGCCGCGACGAGGGCGTCCGCGGCAGCAGGGTCGGCGTTGTCGGCGACGACGCCGACCGCACTGCCCAGCCCGCCGACCGCCTCCAGGCCGGCTACCGCGGCGTCGACGGACGCCTGCTGCCGGCCGGAGACCACCACCCGGGCCCCGTCGGCGACCAGCGCGTCGGCCGTGGCCCGGCCCAGGCCGCGCGTGGCTCCGGTGAGGACGTAGACGCGTCCCCCGACTCCGAGATCCATCAGCTCTTCTCCATCTCCAGCTCCTCCGCGATCCGGGACACCGGTACGACGTCCGGAGCGCCCTTCCGCGCCGCGTCGGCCGTGTGGTCGTCGGGCTGCCGCTGGCTCTCCCGCTCGGCCTCGACCCGCTTGACGTAGTGCTCCAGCTCGCGCTGGTGCTGGTCGGCGTCCCAGCGCAGGTAGCTGCGGACCAGGTCGGCGACGTGCGGCGCGGCGGCGACACCCCGGTCGAAGGTCTCGAAGGAGACCCGCAGCCGCCGGGTGAGGATGTCGTCGAGGTGGCGCGCACCCTCGTGGGTGACGGCGTAGACCGCCTCCGCCTGCAGGTAGTCCTCCGCGCCGGGCAGCGGCTCGGCGAGGTCGGGCTCGGCGGCGATGAGGTCCAGCACCTCGAGCACGAGCGATCCGTAGCGCTCCAGCAGGTGCTCCACCCGGTTGATCGCCAGCCCGGACTGGGCCGCCAGCGTGCGTCGCTGGTTCCACAGCGCCTGGTAGCCGTCGGCGCCGACGAGCGGGATGTTCTCGGTGACGCACTCCCCCACCTTGCGTCCCAGCACCGACTCCAGCCCGTGCACCGCCTCGTCGACGGCGTCGGCCGCCATCACCCGGTACGTCGTGTACTTGCCCCCCGCGACGACCACCAGCCCGGGCACGCTGTGGGCGACGGCGTGCTCGCGGGAGAGCTTCGAGGTCGCCTCGGACTCGCCGGCGAGCAGCGGGCGCAGCCCGGCGTACACGCCCTCCACGTCGTCGCGGGTCAGCGGCACCTCCAGCACCCCGTTGACGTGCTCGAGCAGGTAGTCGATGTCGCTGCTGCTCGCCGCCGGGTGGTCCTTCGACAGCTCCCAGTCGGTGTCGGTGGTGCCGATGATCCAGTGCCGCTTCCAGGGGATGACGAAGAGCACGGACTTCTCGGTGCGCAGGATCAGCCCGGTCTCGCCGCGGATCCGGTCGCGCGGCACGACGAGGTGGATGCCCTTGCTGGCGCGCACCTTGAACTGCCCGCGCTCACGCGCCATCGACTGCGTCTCGTCGGTCCACACGCCGGTCGCGTTGATGACCTGCGAGGCCCGGATCTCGAAGCGCCGGCCGGTCTCCAGGTCGACCACCTCCGCGCCGACCACCCGCTCGCTCTCCTTGAGCAGGCCCAGGACGCGGGTGCGCGAGGCCACCGCGGCGCCGTACGTCGCGGCCGTGCGCGCCAGGAACATGGTGTGCCGGGCGTCGTCGACCTGCGCGTCGTAGTAGCGGATCGCGCCGACCAACGCGTCCTTGCGCAGCGAGGGGAACGCCTTGCGGGCGCCGTGGCGGGTGAGGTGCCGGTGCAGGGGCACGCCGTCGCCGTACCCGCTCGCCTTGGACATCGCGTCGTAGAGCGCGACCCCGGTGCCGGCGTACCAGCGCTCCCAGCCACGGCCGTTGAGCGGGTAGAGGAAGGGCACCGGGCGGACCAGGTGCGGGGCGAGGCGCTGCATGAGCAGGCCGCGCTCCTTCAGGGCCTCGGCGACCAGGCGGAAGTCCATCATCTCCAGGTAGCGCAGGCCGCCGTGGACGAGCTTCGAGCTGCGGCTGGACGTGCCGGAGGCGAAGTCGCGTGCCTCGACCAGGCCCACGGTGAGGCCACGGGTCGCGGCGTCGAGCGCGGCGCCCGCACCGACGACGCCGCCGCCGATGACGAGCACGTCGAGGTGCTGGTTCTCCAGCTTCTTGAGCGCGCCGCTGCGGGCACGCGGAGAGAGTGCTGCGGGGTTCACCGGTCGACCTCCACCCAGTCGAGGGTCCGTTGGACTGCCTTCTTCCACTGCGCGTAACCGGCGGTACGCCGATCTTCATCCCACTGCGGCTCCCAGCGGGCGTCCTCGTGCCAGTTCTCGCGCAGCTCGTCGGTGTCGCGCCAGTAGCCCACCGACAGGCCCGCGGCGTACGCCGCACCGAGGGCCGTGGTCTCGGGCACCTCCGGACGGCTGACCGGTACGCCGAGCACGTCGGCCTGGATCTGCATGCACAGGCTGTTGAGCGTCACCCCGCCGTCCACGCGGAGCACGCCGAGCTCGACGCCGGAGTCGGCGCACATCGCCTCGACGACGTCGCGTGACTGGTAGCAGATCGCCTCCAGGGTCGCGCGCGCCACGTGGGCGTTGGTGTTGAAGCGGGAGAGCCCGACGATGGCGCCGCGCGCGTCCGAGCGCCAGTACGGCGCGAACAGGCCGGAGAAGGCCGGCACGAAGTAGACCCCGCCGTTGTCCTCCACCTGGCGGGCGAGCGACTCCGACTCCGCGGCGCCGCTGATGATGCCGAGCTGGTCGCGCAGCCACTGCACGGCCGAGCCGGTGACGGCGATCGAGCCCTCCAGCGCGTAGACGCAGGGCTGGTCGCCGAGCTGGTACGCCGGCGTCGTGAGCAGGCCCGCCTTCGACCGCACGATCTCGGTGCCGGTGTTGAGGAGCATGAAGTTGCCTGTGCCGTAGGTGTTCTTGGCCTCGCCCGGGGCGAAGCACACCTGCCCGACGGTCGCCGCCTGCTGGTCGCCGAGGATGCCGGTGATGGGGACCTCGCCACCGAACGGGCCGCTGCGCAGCGTCGTACCGAAGGGCGTGGTGGCCGAGGACTCCCGGATCTCGGGCAGCATCGCCCGCGGGACGCCGAAGAAGCCGAGCAGCTCCTCGTCCCACTGCAGCGTCTCCAGGTCCATCAGCATCGTGCGGCCCGCGTTGGTCACGTCGGTGAGGTGCACGCCGCCGTCGGGACCACCGGTGAGGTTCCACAGCACCCAGGTGTCGGGCGTCCCGAAGAGCGCGTCGCCACGCTCGGCCGCCTCCCGGGCGCCGGGGACGTTGTCGAGGATCCACTGGAGCTTCCCGCCGGAGAAGTACGTCGCCGGGGGCAGCCCCGCCCGGTGGCGGATCACGTCGCCCCGCCCGTCGCGGTCCAGTGCCGCGGCGATGGCGTCGGTGCGGGTGTCCTGCCACACGATCGCGTTGTGCAGCGGGCGCCCGGTCCGCCGGTCCCACACGATGGTGGTCTCGCGCTGGTTGGTGATGCCGACCGCGGCGAGGTCGGAGGCGTCCAGGCGGGCCTTGCCGAGCGCGGTCTTGACGACCGCGGAGGTGCGTTCCCAGATCTCCACCGGGTTGTGCTCGACCCAGCCGGCCCGCGGCAGCACCTGCTGGTGCTCCAGCTGGTGCCGGACGATCTCCTTGCCCTGGTGGTCGAAGACCATGAACCGGGTGCTGGTCGTGCCCTGGTCGATCGCCCCGACGAACCGCGCCTGCGCCATGGCGCCCACCCTACGGAGTCCCAGGGGCGACTCGGGGGCAATCCTGATGCGGGTCGCTCCGCGCGACTGGCAGGGTGGAGCCATGACGGCCGACGCCACCCCCGCCCCGACTGCCTCCCGCACCGCCGCGCGCGCGGTGGAGCTGTACAAGATCTACGGGCGCGGCGACTCGGAGGTGCGCGCCCTCGACGGGGTCTCGATCGACCTCGCCGCCGGCGAGTTCACCGCGATCATGGGCCCGTCCGGCTCCGGCAAGTCCACGCTCATGCACTGCCTGGCCGCCCTCGACACCCCCACGTCGGGGCAGGTCCTCGTCGGCGACACCGACCTGTCCCGGCTCAAGGACAAGGCGCTGACCGCGCTGCGGCGCGACGACATCGGCTTCGTCTTCCAGGCGTTCAACCTGGTCCCGACCCTGTCGGCGCGGGAGAACATCCTCCTCCCGCTCAACCTCGCCGGCCGCAAGCCCGACCCGTCCTGGTTCGACACGGTCGTCGACACGGTCGGTCTGCGCGACCGCCTCGGCCACCGGCCCGCCGAGATGTCGGGCGGCCAGCAGCAGCGCGTCGCCTGCGCCCGCGCCCTGGTGAGCAAGCCGAGGATCGTCTTCGCCGACGAGCCCACCGGCAACCTGGACAGCACGTCCGGTGCCGAGGTGCTGTCCTTCCTGCGGCGCAGCGTCGACGAGTTCGACCAGACCATCGTGATGGTCACGCACGACGCCGTCGCGGCGTCGTACTGCGACCGGGTGGTGTTCCTCGCCGACGGGCGCGTCGTCGACGAGCTCCGCAGCCCCTCGCGCGAGGAGATCCTCGAGCACATGACCGCGCTGCAGGCCGCCGCCCTGGACGGGAAGGCCTGAGGATGCTGCGCCTGACCCTGCGCAACCTGCTCGCGCGCAAGGTCCGCCTCGTCATGAGCGGGCTCGCGATCGTGATCGGGGTGGCGTTCCTGTCCGGGGTGCTGGTCTTCAGCAACGGCCTGTCGAAGACCTTCGACAACATCATCTACGGCTCCACGCCCGACGGCGTGGTGCGCGCCGAGGCGACCGACGAGTTCAGCGGCGGGATGGCCGGGCAGTCCGACCAGGCGATGGCACCGGACACGGTCCGCGCCCTGGAGGCGCTGCCGGAGGTGGCGCGCGCCGACGGCGACGTCAACGGCGGCGGGATGAGCCTGCTCGGCAAGGACGGCACCCTCGTCGGCGGCACCGGAGCCCCCACCCTGGCCTTCAACTACCACGACAGCCCCAACATGGAGGGCGACCAGATCCTGCTGCTGAAGGACGGTCGCTGGCCCACCGGCAAGGACGAGATCGTCCTCGACGAGCGCGCCGCGGAGTCCGGCGACTACCGCGTCGGCGACGAGGTGCGGCTGCTCGCGCCCTTCGGCACCCTGGAGCGCACGGCACGCCTCGTCGGCACCGCCGAGTTCAACGGCGGCGGCACGGCCGGCGCCACGCTGCTGATCTTCTCCACCGAGGGCGCGCAGGACCTGTTCTTCCAGGGCAGGGACGTCTACAACCGGATCAGCCTGACCGCCGCGCCGGGCGTCACCCAGAAGGAGCTCGCCGCAGCCGCCGACAAGGTGCTGCCCGCCGGCTTCGAGGCCGTCACCGGAGACAAGGTCGCCAAGGAGTCCGAGGACGCGGTCGGGAGCTTCCTCGACGTCATCACCATCTTCCTGACGGTGTTCGCGATCATCGCCGTGATCGTCGGCGGCTTCATCATCGTCAACACGTTCTCGATCCTCATCGCCCAGCGCACCCGCGAGCTGGCCCTGCTGCGCGCCCTCGGCTCCTCCCGGGGCCAGGTCACCCGCTCGGTCCTGGTGGAGGCGTTCGTGCTGTCGGTCGTCTCCTCCACCCTCGCCATCGGGCTCGGGCTGCTCCTCGCCCGGGCGCTGGCCGCGCTCTTCCGCACCATGGGCCTCGACATCTCCGGCGACGCCCTGGACCTGACCGCGAACGCCGCGGTCACCAGCTACGTCGTCGGCATCGGCGTCACCATGCTCGCCGCCTACCTGCCCGCACGCCGCGCCGGCCGGGTCGCCCCCGTGGCCGCGATGCGCTCCGACGTCGCCCCCGAGAAGGCGTCCCTGCGGCGGCGAACCGTCATCGGGGCGGTGGTTCTACTCCTCGGCGCCGGCTTCGCCGCCGCGGGTCTCGCCGACACCAACGCGCTGCTCATCGGGATCGGTGCGGTGCTGTGGATCCTCACCGTCGCCGCGATCAGCTCGGTGATCGGCAAGCCGGTGCTCGTCGCCTGCCGGGCCCTCTTCGCGGGCGTCTTCGGCACCACCGGGCGGCTGGCGGGCGAGAACGCCCTGCGCGACCCGCGTCGTACCGGCGCCACGGCGTCCGCCCTGATGATCGGCCTCGCCCTGGTCTCCACGATCGGCGTGCTCGCTGCCTCCCTCAACAAGTCGGTCGACGACGTCGTCGACGAGCAGTTCACCGCGGACCTGCTGGTGCAGAGCACGACCTTCCTGCCGTTCTCGACCGCGGTCGGCGACCGCATCGAGAAGGTCGACGGCGTCGGCACGATCAGCCGGCAGCAGCTCACCACGGCGCAGTACGACGGGAAGGCGGCCTACGTCACCGGTGTGGACTCGTCGTTCTCCTCGATCTACCCCCTGGACGTGCTGTCGGGCACCGAGCGGATCCGGGGCGCCGAGACGTTCGTCAGCAAGGACTTCGCGAAGAAGCACGGCGTCGAGGTCGGCGACACCCTCGACCTCGCCTTCCAGGGCAGCCGGACCCTGCGACCCGAGGTGGTCGGCATCGTCGACAGCACGGAGGTCTCCACCGAGATCACGGTGCCCCTCGACCAGCTGGCGAAGGTCGGCGTGCTGCGCCAGGACACCTCGATCAGCATCCTGCTCGCCCCGGGCGCGGACCCCGGGACGGTCCGCGACGCCATCGACGCGGCGGCGAAGTCCGTCCCCATCGTCGGGGTCTACGACAAGGAGGAGTTCTCCGACCAGATCCGGGAGCAGGTGAACCAGCTGCTCTACATGATCTACGGCCTGCTGGCGCTCGCCATCGTGATCGCCGTCATCGGCATCGTGAACACCCTCGGCCTCAGCGTGATCGAGCGGACCCGCGAGATCGGGCTGCTGCGCGCCGTCGGGATGAGCCGGGCGAAGCTGCGCCGGATGATCATGCTCGAGTCGGTCACCATCGCCGTCCTCGGTGCCGTGCTCGGCATGGCGCTCGGCGTGGTCATCGGCGTCCTGCTGCAGCGTGCGCTCGCCGACGACCTGACCAGCCTGGGCCTGCCGCTCTCGCAGCTGGTGGTGTTCCTCGCGATCGCCGTCGTCGTCGGGGTGCTCGCGGCCGTGGTGCCCGCCATCCGGGCCGCGCGGCTCGACGTCCTCGACGCGATCGCGGCGGAGTGAGGGATCAGGCCAGCGCGACCAGGTCGGCGTAGTCCGGGCTCCACAGGTCCTCGACGCCGTCCGGCAGGATCAGCACCCGGTCCGGCTCCAGCGCGTGCACGGCACCCTCGTCGTGGGTCACCAGCACGATCGCGCCCTCGTAGCGGCGGATCGCGTTGAGAACCTCCTCGCGGGAGGCCGGGTCCAGGTTGTTCGTGGGCTCGTCGAGGAGCAGCACGTTCGCGGCCGAGACCACGAGCGAGGCCAGCGCCAGCCGGGTCTTCTCGCCACCCGAGAGCACCCCGGCCGGCTTGTGCACGTCGTCACCGGAGAACAGGAACGAGCCCAGCACGGAGCGGGCCTCGGTGTCGGTCAGCTGCGGCGCCGCGGACTGCATGTTGTCCAGCACCGTGCGGCCCACGTCGAGGGTCTCGTGCTCCTGGGCGTAGTAGCCCACCTTCAGCCCGTGGCCCGCCACCACCTCGCCCGTGTCGGGCTTGTCGACACCCGCGAGGATCCGCAGCATCGTGGTCTTGCCGGCACCGTTCAGGCCCAGGATCACCACCCGGGAGCCCTTGTCGATGGCGAGGTCGACCGCGGTGAAGATCTCCAGCGCGCCGTACGACTTGGAGAGGTCGTGCGCGCTGAGCGGGGTCTTGCCGCACGGGGCGGGCGTCGGGAACTTGATCGCCGCGACCTTGTCGGACTGCCGCTCCCCCTCGACCCCGTCGAGGAGCTTCTCGGCCCGCTTGAGCATCTGCTGCGCCGCGCTGGCCTTGGTGGCCTTCGCGCGCATCTTGTTGGCCTGGTCGGTGAGCGTCTTCGCCTTGTTCTGCGCGTTCATCATCTCGCGCTTGCGGCGGGCCTCGTCGGTCTCGCGCTGGGTAAGGTAGTTCTTCCAACCCATGTTGTAGATGTCGATGACGGCCCGGTTGGCGTCGAGGTGGTAGACCTTGTTGACGGTCTCCTCGAGCAGGTCGTTGTCGTGGGAGATCACGATGAAGCCGCCCTTGTAGGACTTCATCCAGTCCCGCAGCCACAGGATCGAGTCGGCGTCGAGGTGGTTCGTCGGCTCGTCGAGGATCAGCACCTCGGCGCTGGAGAAGAGGATCCGCGCGAGCTCCACGCGACGGCGCTGACCGCCCGACAGCGTGCCCAGCGGCTGGTCCATCAGACGGTCCGGGATGCCGAGGCTCTGCGCGATCTGGAGCGCCTCGGTCTCCGCGGCGTACCCGCCGCCGGCGTCGAGCTCGTCCTGCGCCCGCTGGAACTTGCGGAACGCCTTGTCGCGCTCGTCCGGGTCGTCGGAGCCCATCGCGACCTCCGCGGCCCGCAGGCGTCGTACGGCGTCGTCGAGGCCGCGCGCGGACAGGATCCGGTCGCGCACGCCGACCTCCGGGTCGCCCACCCGCGGGTCCTGCGGCAGGTAGCCGAGCTCGCCCACGTTGGTGACGGTGCCCTCGGCGGGCAGAACGTCGCCGGCGAGGACCTTCGTGAGGGTCGTCTTGCCGGCGCCGTTGCGGCCGACGAGGCCGACCTTGTCGCCGGGGCCGACGCGGAAGCTGACGTTCTCCATGAGGAGCCGCGCACCGACGCGAACCTCGAGCTGGTGCACGGTGATCATGACGTGCCCGATCCTCCCACGGCGGATCGGTGCGGCTGAAAACGGCGCTCTCTGGCATAGGGTGCTGCTCGTGGTGCGATTCAACCCGAAGGCCCGCCTCGACACGTCCCGCGTCCGCGATTCCGGGAGCGGAGGCGGTGGCGGGGGCCTGGGCGGCGGCGGCATGCGACTGCCGATCCCGACCGGCAAGGGCGGCATCGGCGGCATCGTGGTGCTCGTCGTCGTCTTCGTCATCGCGCGCCTGCTCGGCGTGGACCTCGGACTCGGTGGCGCCTCCTCGGCGTACACCCCCGCCCGCCTCAGCGACGCGCAGGAGGGCAGCGACCGGTACGCCGACTGCAAGACCGGCGAGGACGCCAACAACAACCCCGACTGCGCCCGGGTCGCGGTCGAGAACTCGCTGTACGACTACTGGGAGTCCGAGCTCGGCGGCAAGTTCCGCGGCGAGGACGGCGTCGTCACCTTCTCCGGCGGCGTGAACACCGGCTGCGGCAACGCCTCCAGCGACGTCGGCCCCTTCTACTGCCCCGCCGACGAGACCATCTACCTCGACACCACCTTCTTCAAGGACGTCTACGAGGACCAGCTCGGCGGCAAGGACGCGCCCTTCGTCGAGATGTACGTCCTCGCCCACGAGTACGGCCACCACATCTCCAACCTCCTCGGCTTCATGACCGAGGCCAGCCGCCGCGGCCAGACCGGCCCGCAGAGCGGCAGCGTCCGCCTCGAGCTCCAGGCCGACTGCTACGCCGGCCTCTGGGCCCAGCACGCCACCTCCACCGAGGACGCCGCCGGCGAGAAGCTCCTCACCGACCTCACCCAGCAGGACGTCGACGAGGCCCTCGACGCCGCCAAGACCGTCGGCGACGACTACATCCAGAAGCGCAGCGGCGGACGGGTGGACGAGGAGGGCTGGACCCACGGCTCGTCGGCCCAGCGGCAGAAGTGGTTCATGACCGGGTACGACGGCGGCACGCTCGACTCCTGCGACACGTTCTCGATCGACCGGGTGTGAGGTCCGTGGCCGGTTGAGGGGCCGCCGGGCATCGACGTCACGGGGCTCCACGGCCCGCCGATTGGGCAGAGACTGCACGTCCGAGGCCCGAATTGATGCGGTTTGGGACCAAACCGCATGCCGCGGCCGGGCTGAGCGGG
>CAZFEE010000004.1:355428-372131 GCA_964517395.1 uncultured Nocardioides sp.
GGGCCGCGGGCGCACCGATTGGTCACAGACCGCACGCCCGGAGCCCGAATTGATGTGGTTTGGGACCAAACCGCATGCCGCGGCCGGGCTGAGCGGGTCGATGCCGGCCGAGAACCACCGGGCCGTCCGGACCGTCGACGAGGCCGGGCCGCGGGCGCACCGATTGGTCACAGACCGCACGCCCGGAGCCCGAATTGATGTGGTTTGGGACCAAACCGCATGCCGCGGCCGGGCTGAGCGGGTCGATGCCGGCCGAGAACCACCGGGCCGTCCGGACCGTCGACGAGGCCGGGCCGCGGGCGCACCGATTGGTCACAGACCGCACGCCCGGAGCCCGAATTGATGTGGTTTGGGACCAAACCGCATGCCCCCAGCCCCCGCGGAGCCTCAGAGCTCCAGCAACGCCTCCATGTGCGGGAACGTCCGCTGCAGCGTCCGCAGGTGCGGCGCGACGGCCGGGTGCCGGTACTTCGCGGCCAGCGCCCCCTCCCCCGTCGCGACCCGCGCGAGTGCCCACTCGGCGCGGCTGAGGGCGGTGTAGACCGCGACCACCTGCGCGCCCAGCACCACCGCGTCGCGGTCGGCGATGCCGGCGGGCAGGCCGAGGAGGTAGGCGTCGAGGAGGGGTTCGAACTCCTCGCGCGAGGAGAGGGAGAGGTAGCCGAGGTCGCCACCCACCGGGCCGTGGCCGAGCGTGCCCCAGTCGATGGCGAGCGCGTCGTCGTCGTACCGGCCGGGGAGGTTGGGGGCGGTGGGGTCGCCGTGCTGCGGGACCTGCGGGAGGCCGTCGAGGAGGCTGAGCATCGTCTCGCGGCGGGTCCAGAGGTGCTCGGCGACGTCGGCGACGGTGGTGCGGGCCAGGGTCGGCCAGCCACCCTTGCGTGCGACCCGCGCGAGCCGGTCGCGCATCAGGCCGGTGGCCAGGAAGGCGGGGTGGCCGAGGGCGGCGCCGGCGAAGCGGCCGACCGAGAGGGCGAGGAAGAGGCCGCTGGAGGAGGCGTCCTCGACCCAGTCGCGGATGATGGTGATGCCGTCGTCGTCCTCCTCCACGGACGCCTCGACGCTGCGCAGACCGGGGGTGGCGGAGGTGAGACCGGTCTCGAGGACGTCGGCCTCGCGACGCCAGTAGGCGACGTGCCCGCGCTCGGACAGGATGCCGGGGTCGCCGGGCTGGGGTGCGCCGAGGCGCTTGACGACGACGGGCCGGCCGCCGAGGGCGGTGCGCCACACGCCGACGGTGGACGTCCCGGTCCCTCCCGGGAGCGCCACCCACGCGGGCTCGGGCTGCCACATGGCTGGCAACCTAGTCGATCCCGCGCTCCCCGAACCGCCACCACGCCACGTGGCGCGGCCCGCCCGCTCCCGGCCCGGTCCTCTGCGGGAGCATGGGGTGGTGCAGATCGCGATCGACGACCCCCGCCGGCCCGACGTGCTCGCCCTGCTCGAGGAGCACCTCGCCGACATGTACGCCACCTCGCCCGCCGAGAGCGTGCACGCCCTCGACCCGGACGCTCTCGCGGTCCCGGGGATCATCTTCTGGACCGCCCGGGAGGACGGCGTCCTGCTGGGCTGCGCCGCCCTGAAGGAGCTGGCACCGGGCCATGCCGAGCTGAAGTCGATGCGCACCGCCACCGCCGCCCGCCGGCGCGGCGTCGCCGGCCGGCTGCTGGACCACGTGCTGCACGAGGCCCGCATCCGCGGGCACGCCCGGGTCAGCCTGGAGACCGGCGCCGAGGACTACTTCGCCCCGGCCCGCACGCTCTACCTCACCCGGGGCTTCACCGAGACCGGTCCGTTCGGGAGCTACGTCCCGGACCCGCACAGCGTCTTCCTCACCCTCGCGCTGTAGCGGCGTTCTCCACCTCGACGACGAGCGCCTGCGCGTCGCCGACGACGCGGTCGAGCACCGCCCTGCGTGGATCCGGTACGGCGAACCAGGGCCCCACCACGTCCACGGACGCCAGCCGCCGGTCGGCCAGCACCTCGGCCACGGCCGCCCGGTCGCCTCCGGTCACGACCGGCACCACCGCCCCGAGGACCCGCGCGGCGTGGTCGGCGGCGGCTTCGTACGCCTGGCGGGCCTGGTTGTCCCGCCGGCGGGCGAAGCGCTGCTGCGACTGCCCGCCCGCCTTGGTCCGGCCCTGGACGTGGCGCTGCCCGGTCTTGGACTCCACGACGGCGCCGGCCTCGACGCGGGCCACGGCGAAGCCGCCCTTGCGCACGAGCAGCACTCCCCACACGGGCGGCTCCGCGGCCTGCCCCGCGAAGGCCGCCGGTTCGGGCGGACCGTCGTACGCCTGGGAGAAGGGGAGACCGGCGACGAACCTCGACCCGTCCGGCGCGCTCCCCCGCAGCCGGCCGGCGTCGACGACCAGTGCGGCTGCTCCGTGGGAGGCCTCGAAGTTGGCGAGCCAGCGCGGCCAGCGCGCGGCGGGGACCAGGACGTCGGGCACGAGCCGAGCCTAGTCACGAGAACGTGTTCTACTCTGCGGTCATGGCCTCGTCCCCCTCGCTGCACCCGTGCGCCCCCGTCGACCTCGCCTGGATCGACACCGCGCCGCACCGCTTCGCCAACAGCGTCGACCTCGCGATCACGCCCGCCCAGCTCTTCGAGGTACTGGCCGACGCCGCCGCCTGGCCCCGGTGGGCGAAGGCGATCACCGACGTCACGTGGACGACCCCGGAGCCGCGCGGGGTCGGCACGCGCCGCACGGTGACCATGCGCGGCGGGCTCGTCGGGGCCGAGGAGTTCATCGCCTGGGAGGCGGACCGGCTGCTCGCCTTCCGGTTCGACGAGGCCTCCGAGCGACGGATCAGGGCCTTCGCGGAGCGGTACGACGTTGTCGCGACGGACGACGGCTGCCGGCTCACCTGGACCCTGGCTCTGGAGGTCGGAGGTGTCGCCCGCTTCACGCTGGCACCCAGCAAGCCGCTCCTGGGCGCGACCTTCCGGTGGTTCCTGAGGAACCTGCGCAGGTACACCGACGAGCGGTTCGGCGCTCCGGCCGTCGCCCCCTGACGTCGACCGGTGCCGTCCGTCAGTCTGCACGCCGGGCGGCCCGGGCGCACCCCGCTGCGCCGAGCGAGCCCGCGGAGAGCCTCGGAGTTGTCATCCGGGTGAGCAGGGGCGGGACCGCGGCGGCCCGCAGCGCCCGGAGCGCGGCCGGCGACCGGACGGCGTGCACGCCGTGGCGCCGGTTCTTGTCATCCGGCTCACAAGATCCGGGCCCGCGCCCGAGCGTGGCGGCGCCGTGCCTTGGTCCGGAACGCCCGGTGTGGATGAATCGACCCCGTCGCCCCCGACGACCCGACGGTGATCGCCGTCGGCGAGGGAGGAGACACGCCATGACCATCACCCGGGACCCGATCCTGCCGGCGTCCAGCGAGGCGCCGTCGGCGGTGCGCTTGCGCCCCGAGCGCCTCGCCCTGCTCCGCCAGCGCGTGGTCCGCACGGTCAGCACGGCCCTGGGCACCGCCCCCGAGGACCCGCGGGTCCGGGAGGCCGTCGCCGACGTGGTCGAGCTCTTCGTGTCGTCCGGTGGCCGGGCCGAGGTCGCCGCGCGGGAGGCGCACCGGCTCGTCCGCGGTCTCGCCGTCGACCTCAGCCGCGCCGGCCTGCGCGCCGCGGACGTGGACCGTCTGTTCGGCGGCCTGCAGGTGGTCGTCGTCAACACCCTCGGGTACGTCGCCGAGGACGTCGTGCGCGGCGAGGCGGTGCTGACGCTGCGCCGCGCGGTGCAGCGCTACCTCCACCTGGTCTGCGCCACGATGACGGTGGAGCTGCGTCGCGAGAGCGCCCGTCAGGAGCACCGTCAGGCGCAGTGGCGGGCCGAGGTGGGCGCCACCGACGACCCCCGGTACGACGCCGCGCACCCGGGCCGGATCCGCGCCTTGGTGGCCGTCGAGAGCCCTCTCCCCCGGGGCCTGCGCGCCGACCCGCGGCTGGTGGCGCGCCCCTCGCCGTACGAGCTGCTGGTGCCTGAGGGCATCGCCCCGCAGGCCCTCGCGCCCGCGCTGGCCGGCCAGGTCGTCGTCGGCCCGCTGACGAGCTGGGCCGACCTCGGCGAGAGCCTCCAGCTGCTGTGGCGGGCGGCCCGGCTGCTCAGCGACGGCCGTGCCGTCGACGACCGGCTCCTGGTCCCCTGCACCGAGATGCTCGGGCCACTCCTGGTGGCGGGCAATCCGCTGCTCACCGGCCTGCTGGCCAGCAAGCACCTCGCGGTCTTCGACGGTGTGCGCACCGCCCGCCGCAACGACCTCGCGCTGACCCTGCTGCGCTGGCTGGAGACGGCGGGCGCGACGAACCAGCTCGCCCGGGACATGGGGGTGCCGCCGCAGACCTTGCACAGCCGCCTGTGCAAGCTCCGGGAGATGTTCGGGGCGAAGCTGGAGGACCCGCCGACCCGGCTCGAGCTGATCGTCGCCCTGCGCGCGGTCCTCCCGAGCTGGGACGTCGCGGTCTGAGGGCCGGGTGGCCCCCGAGCGTCGCTCGGGGGCCACCGCGTTCCCGGTCACGGCTAGCGCGTGACGACCAGGGTGACGAGCGCCGAGCTGCGCGCCTTGTAGTAGCGGTCGCCCAGGTAGTCCACGCGCACCTTCCAGGTGCCCTTGGCCAGCTTGGGCAGGACGACGACCCGTCGCCCGGAGCTGAGCGTGCCCGACACGATGCGCTTCGTCGTCCCGCGGACGATGGTCACCCGCACGGTGCCGGTCGGCACCGGGCGCGAGGAGACGGCACGGGCCACCACGACCGTCGCCCGGCCGGTGGTCCGGCTGGTCGGCTTGAGGGTGACCGCGATCGTCGGGGCCTTCGAGAAGGTCTTGACGATCGGCGCGGCGGCCACCGGACCACGGGCGGCGGACGACGACGCGAGGCTGTCGCTGCCGCGGGTGGCGGTGGAGACGAAGGTGATCGACTTGCCCTGCTGGGCGGCGCTGAGGCTGAGCGTGGTGCCGGTGGCGCCGCTGATCGCGACTCCGTTGGCCTTCCACTGGTTCGTCACCGTCGCCGTGGCGTCGTTGAACACGGCAGGGGTGCCGGTCAGCACCTTGCCGACCTGGGCGGTCCCGGTCACCGTCGGGACGGTCGTGACCGCCAGGGGGGCGAGCGCCTCCTGGACCGGTCCGGACACCGCCGAGGTCGACGACACGGTCTCGTCGCCGCGGGTCGCGGTGGACGTGAACGTGATCGAGGTCCCCAGCTGCGCCGCCGTCAGGCTGAGCGTGGTGCCGGTCGCTCCCTCGATCGCGACCCCGTCGGCCTTCCACTGGTTCGTGACCGTCGCCGAGGCGTCGTTGAACGTCGCCGGCGTCCCGGTCAGCGTCTCGCCGACCCGCGGCGTACCGCTCACGGTGGGGGCGGCGGTGGCGGCGAGCGCCGCGGCGTCCACCTCCAGCAGCGCATAGGCGCCGTCGGCGATGTCGAGAACTCCGCCGGCGGCCAGGACCTCCGGCAGCGGTACGTCGGCCGGCGTGTCACCGCCCGCCTGCGGCTCGGAGCGCCAGGCGACCACGTCGCCCTGGTCGGTCAGCAGGAACTGCGGGCTGCCGGTGCTGGCGTCACCGGTCGCGTTGACCTCCTTGACGCTCTGGCCCGCGGGGACGCCCGGGAAGTTGTCGTCCTGCCAGGTCTCGAAGGCCCACGGCACCGTCGAGTTCGGGTTGACCAGGCGGAAGCCGTAGCTCTTGCCGCTCTGCGTCACGAAGGTACCGGTGGCCGCCACCCCGGTGCCGGACTCACCGCTGCGGCTGCCGAACGCGACGACCGGGTCGTCGCCGGCCGGGCGGACGTCGTACCAGCCCTGGCCGTCGGAGAGGACCACGAGCGAGCCGTCGGCGCGCAGCGCGAGGGTGTCGATGCCGAAGGAGAAGCCCGGGTCGCGGTTGACCGCCCCCAGCGCCACGACGTCCGTGACCGGAGCGCCGGTCTCGCCGGACACCACCGGGCTGACGCCCTCGGTGCCGCCGACGGCGTCCGGGCCGTAGGCGATGACGGTGACGTGGTGCGCACCCTCGGGGGTCTCCACGAGCGCGTAGGCGCGGTAGACGCTGCCGCTCACCGCGAGGGCCTTGCCACCCAGCTGCTCCGCGGTCCAGGTCTGGTCGGGGAACGAGCCGCGCGAGCCGCCCCACTTGGTGACGCTGCCGTCGGCACTGGCCGCCCAGATCGAGCGCGGGCCTCCGACGCTGAGCGACACGGTCTGCTGGTCGCTCACGTGCGCGGGCACCGCCTGGGCGCTGGCCTGCGCGGAGGCGACGACGTCGACGCCTCCGTCGGCGCGCAGCGCACCGACGGCGTTGGCGCCCAGCCCGTTCTCACCGAGCCGGGCCCACGGGCCGGCGGGTCCGCCCTCGGCAGGGTAGGTCGCCGTCACGGCGCCGTCCGCCCAGCCGATCACGTGCCCGGTCGCGGGGGCCGCGCCGGTCTCCGCCTGGGCCGGTGTCCCGATCGCGGCCGCTGTGCCCATCACCAGCGTCAGTGCGCCGAGCGCGCCGAGCCGGGGTCGCCACTGGATCATTCGTTCCTCCTGAGATGTGTGACCGCCGACACCCACGCGACGGCCATCGCACGGTAGGTCGGCGGTCCCGTCAGGAGACCGCGATCAGGAGGAACCGGTCGAGAAGTCGGACGGGCATCCGACGGACCGGGTCGCGGGAGGGCTCAGACGTTGAAGCCGAGCGCCCGCAGCTGCTCGCGCCCGTCGGGCGTGATCTTGTCGGGGCCCCACGGCGGCATCCAGACCCAGTTGATCGCGACGTCGTTGACCAGGCCCTCCAGGGCGGACTCGGTCTGGTCGGTGATGACGTCGGTCAGCGGGCAGGCCGCAGAGGTCAGCGTCATGTCGAGGACGAGGTTCGCGCCCTCGTCCACGTGCATGCCGTAGACGAGGCCGAGGTCGACGACGTTGATCCCGAGCTCGGGGTCGACGACGTCCCGCATGGCCTCCTCGATGTCGTCGAGCGCCACGCTGGACGAGGCGTTGGTGGTCGCCAGGCCGCCGGCCTCGGGGACCTCGGGCAGGTCGCTGTTGTCGGTCATGACTTGTCTCCTTCGCCGGCGACGACCTGGGCCGTCGCGTCCTTCCATGCCATCCACGACAGCAGTGCGCACTTCACCCGGGCCGGGAACTTGGCCACGCCGGCGAAGGCGATGCCGTCCTCCAGCACGTCCTCGTCCGGCTCCACCGTGCCCTTGCCCTGCATCAGGGTGAGGAACTCCTGGTGGATGTCCATCGCCTCGTCGACGCTCTTGCCGACCACGAGGTCGTAGAGCACCGATGCGGACGCCTGGGAGATCGAGCAGCCCACGGCGTCGTACGACACGTCCTCGACGCGGTTCCCCTCGAGGTGGACCCGCAGGGTCACCTCGTCGCCGCAGGTCGGGTTGACGTGGTGCACCTCGGCCTCGTGGGCTTCTCTCAGGCCCTTGCCGTGGGGGTGCTTGTAGTGGTCGAGGATGATCTCCTGGTAGAGAGCATCGAGATCCTGGGCAGTCATCCTCAGTCCAACTTGAAGTACGAGCGGGTGTATTCCAGCGCCTCGACGAGCGCGTCGATCTCCCGTGGCTCCGTGTAGAGGTACGACGACATCCGGGTCGAGCTCTGCACGCCGAAGCGCGCGTGCGCCGGCTTGGCGCAGTGGTGCCCGGCGCGCACGGCGATGCCGCGGCTGTCGAGGACCTGCGCGATGTCGTGCGGGTGCACGCCGTCGAGCTCGAAGGAGATCGCACCGCCGCGGGCGGCGGCGTCGAGCGGGCCGAGCACGGTCAGGCCGGGCACGGTCCGCAGGCCCTCGAGGGCGTACGCCGTGATGGCCTGCTCGTGGCGGTGGATCGCGTCCAGGCCGACGTGCCCGAGGTAGTCGACCGCGGCGCCGAGACCGACCGCCTCGACGATCGGCGGGGTGCCGGCCTCGAAGCGGTGGGGCGCCTTGGCGTAGGTCGAGCGCGCCATGGTGACGGTCTCGATCATCTCGCCGCCGCCGTGGAACGGCGGCAGCTCGTTGAGCAGCTCCTCGCGGCCCCACAGCACGCCGATGCCGGTCGGGCCGCACACCTTGTGCCCGGTGAAGACCAGGAAGTCGCAACCGACCGCCTGGACGTCGACCCGCAGCTGCGGGGCGGCCTGCGAGGCGTCGACGACCGAGAGCGCGCCGACCGACCGCGCCCGCGCGGCCAGGTCGGCCACCGGGTTGATGGTGCCCAACATGTTCGAGACCCAGGTGAACGCGACCACCTTGGTGTGCTCGTCGACGAGCTGGTCGGCGTTGCTCAGGTCGAGCTGCCCGTCGTCGGTCAGCCCGAACCAGCGCAGCTCCGCGCCCGAGCGCTCGCACGCCAGCTGCCAGGACACGATGTTGGAGTGGTGCTCCATCTCCGTGATGACGACGTTGTCGCCGGGCCCGAGCTCGATGGTGCGGGCCAGCAGGTTGAGCGCCTCGGTGGCGTTCTTGGTGAAGACCACCTCGTTGCGCGAGGGGGCGTTGAGGAAGGCGGCGACCTTGTCGCGCGCGCCCTCGTAGGCCTCCGTGGACTCCGCGCCGAGCTGATGCATGGCGCGCGCGATGTTCGCGTTGTGCCGCTCCAGGTGGTCGACCATCGTGTCGATCACCACCTGCGGCTTCTGCGAGGTGTTCGCGCTGTCGAGGTACACCAGCGGCAGCCCGCCCGCGAGCTCGCGCTCGAGGATCGGGAAGTCCTTCCGGATGACCTCCAGCTCGGGGAGGAGCCCGTTGAGTGCAGTCATGGTCAGGCCCCCGTGGGAACAGCCTTCAGGAACCGGTCGTAGCCGTTGGCCTCGAGCTCCTCGGCCAGCTCCGGGCCGCCGGACTCCGCGACCTTGCCGGCCACGAACACGTGCACGCGGTCGGGCTGGATGTAGCGCAGGATCCGGGTGTAGTGCGTGATCAGCAGGACGCCCTTGCCGTCGCGCTCGCGGAACCGGTTGACGCCCTCGGAGACCACCTTGAGCGCGTCGATGTCGAGGCCGGAGTCGGTCTCGTCGAGGATCGCGACCTTCGGGTCGAGCAGGTCGAGCTGGGCGATCTCGTGGCGCTTCTTCTCACCACCGGAGAAGCCCTCGTTGACCGAGCGCTGGGAGAACGAGCCGTCGAGGTTCATCCGGTCCAGGGCGCCGTTGACGTCCTTGACCCAGGTGCGCAGCTTCGGCGCCTCGCCGTCGATGGCGGTCTTGGCCGTGCGCAGGAAGTTCGCGACCGAGACGCCGGGGACCTCGACGGGGTACTGCATCGCCAGGAAGAGACCGGCCCGCGCCCGCTCGTCGACCGACATCTCCAGCACGTCCTCGCCGTCGAGGGTCACCGTGCCGCCGGTGATCTCGTAGCGCGGGTGGCCGGCGATGGAGTAGGCCAGGGTGGACTTGCCCGAGCCGTTGGGGCCCATGATCGCGTGGGTCTCGCCGTCGTTGATCGTCAGCGTGACGCCCTTGAGGATCTCCTTGGGGCCGTCCTCGGTCTGGACCTGGACGTGCAGGTCCTTGATCTCCAGGGTGCTCATGCGGGGGTGACTCCGTTCAGGGTGGTCTCGACGTCGACGTACACCCAGTCGGTGCCGTCGTCGCTTCGAATTTCAGTCGGGAAGGTGGCGACCGGCTCGGTCGCCGGGAAGCTGGTGGGCTTGCCGGTGCGCAGGTCGAAGGTCGAGCCGTGCAGCCAGCACTCGATGGTGCAGCCCACGTCGGTGCTGCTGACCTCGCCCTCGCTCAGCGAGACCGCGGCGTGCGAGCAGAGGTCCTGCAGCGCGAACACCTCGTCGCCGTCGCGGGCGATCGCGAGGTCGTACCGGTCGACGGTGACGGCCAGCGCCTCGTCGGTCGGTACGTCGTCCAGCGCACACGCGCGCTCGAAGGTCATCCGCCGATCTCCGCCAGGACGTGGCGCTGCAGCTCCTCCTCGACCTGCGCCGAGAGCTTCTCGGCCAGCTCGGGGACCTGGACCCGGCGGATCAGGTCGTCGAAGAAGCCGCGGACGACGAGCTTGCGGGCCTCGGCCTCGCTGATCCCGCGCGAGCGCAGGTAGAACAGCTGCTGGTCGTCGAAGCGGCCGACGGCGGAGGCGTGGCCCGCGCCCTCGATCTCGCCGGTCTCGATCTCGAGGTTCGGCACCGAGTCGGCCTGGCAGCCGTCGGTGAGCACGAGGTTGCGGTTCTCCTCGTAGGTCTCGATGCCCTCGGCGACCTTGCGGATCAGGATGTTCCCGATCCACACGGTGTGCGCCTTCTCGCCCTGCAGCGCGCCCTTGTAGACGACGTTGGAGACCGTCTTGGGGGCGTTGTGGTCGACGAACAGGCGGTGCTCGAAGTGCTGGCCGGCGTCGGCGAAGTAGAGCCCGAACAGCTCGGCGGTGCCCCCCGGGCCGGCGTAGTCGACGTTGGTGCTGGTGCGCACCAGGTCGCCGCCGAGGGTGAACTCGAACTGCCGCAGCGTCGCGTCGCGGCCCACTCGGGCGTTGATCTGCTCGGCGTGCACCGCGTCGTCGGCCCAGTCGTTGACGTGGACCAGGTCGAGCTGGGCGCCGTCGCCGAGCAGCACGGTGGTGAAGCCGTTGTACGTCGTGCTGCCGGAGTGCTCCACGAGCACGACCGCCCGGGCGTGGTTGCCCACCCGGACGACGATCCGGCCGGCGACGGCGTCCTCGACGGACGTGCCGTGGAGCTGGACCCGCACCGGGGCGCCGAGGTCGGTCTCCGCCGCGATGTCGAGCAGGTGCGCGGTGCCGGCGTTCTTCGCCGCGAGGGCGCCGAGCCGGTCGAAGGGCGCGGTGCCGCCCAGGGCGGCCGCCTCGTCGAGCGAGATCTCGGTGAGGGTGACGCCGTCGGGCAGGTCGAGCTTCTGCTCCAGCGTGCCGGTGGACGCGCCGTCCTCCAGCAGCCCGCGCAGCCGCTTCAGCGGGGTGAACCGCCAGATCTCCTCACGGCCCGTCGGCGCGGGGTGCGCCGCGAGGTCGTAGGTCGGCTCCGGGTGGAGGTGGGACTCGACGTGACCCTGCTCGAGGGCGTCGCTGACAACTGCTGCCGACATCAGCCGACGGCTCCTTCCATCTGCAGCTCGATGAGCCGGTTGAGCTCGAGGGCGTACTCCATGGGCAGCTCCTTGGCGATCGGCTCGACGAAGCCGCGCACGATCATCGCCATCGCCTCGTCCTGCTCCATGCCGCGCGACATGAGGTAGAAGAGCTGGTCGTCGGAGACCTTCGAGACGCTCGCCTCGTGGCCCATCGACACGTCGTCCTCGCGGATGTCGACGTAGGGGTAGGTGTCGGAGCGGCTGATCTGGTCGACCAGCAGCGCGTCGCACAGCACGTTGGACTTCGACCCGTGCGCACCCTCGTTGACCTGGATCAGCCCGCGGTACGACGTACGGCCGCCGCCGCGCGCCACCGACTTGCTCAGGATCGAGCTCGAGGTGTTCGGGGCGGCGTGCACCATCTTGGCGCCGGCGTCCTGGTGCTGGCCCTCGCCCGCGAACGCGATCGAGAGGGTCTCGCCCTTGGCGTGCTCGCCCATCAGGTAGACGGCGGGGTACTTCATCGTCACCTTGGAGCCGATGTTGCCGTCGACCCACTCCATCGTGGCGCCGGCCTCGCAGACGGCGCGCTTGGTGACGAGGTTGTAGACGTTGTTCGACCAGTTCTGGATGGTCGTGTAGCGGCAGCGGCCGCCCTTCTTGACGATGATCTCCACGACCGCGGAGTGCAGCGAGTCGGAGGAGTAGATCGGCGCCGTACAGCCCTCGACGTAGTGAACGTAGGCGTCCTCGTCGACGATGATGAGCGTCCGCTCGAACTGGCCCATGTTCTCGGTGTTGATCCGGAAGTAGGCCTGCAGCGGGATGTCGACGTGCACGCCCTTGGGGACGTAGATGAACGAGCCACCCGACCACACCGAGGTGTTGAGCGCGGAGAACTTGTTGTCGCCGACGGGGATGACGGTGCCGAAGTACTCCTTGAAGAGGTCCTCGTGCTCGCGCAGCGCGGTGTCGGTGTCGAGGAAGATGACGCCCTGCTCCTCCAGGTCCTCGCGGATCTGGTGGTAGACGACCTCGGACTCGTACTGCGCGGCGACACCGGCGACGAGGCGCTGCTTCTCCGCCTCCGGGATGCCGAGCTTGTCGTAGGTGTTCTTGATGTCCTCGGGCAGGTCCTCCCAGCTCTGGGCCTGCTTCTCGGTGGAGCGCACGAAGTACTTGATGTTGTCGAAGTCGATCGCGCCGAGGTCCGAGCCCCAGGTCGGCATCGGCTTGCGGTCGAAGAGCTTGAGCCCCTTGAGCCGCAGGTCGAGCATCCAGCCCGGCTCGCTCTTCTTGCTCGAGATGTCGCGCACGACGTCCTCGTTGAGACCGCGCTTGGCGTCGGCGCCGACGTCGTTCTTGTCGGACCAGCCGAACTCGTAGCGACCGATGCCCTTGAGCTCGGGGTTCAGCTCCTCGATGGAGGTCATGAGACCTGCTCCTTCTTGTTGATTCCTGCGTCGGGAATGCATGTGGTGCACACGCCGTCGCCGTGGGCGATGGTGGCCAGGCGCTGCACGTGCGTGCCGAGAACGCGGCTGATCGCCTCGGTCTCGGCCTCGCACAGCTGGGGGAACTCGTGGGCGACGTGGGAGACCGGGCAGTGCTGCTGGCACAGCTGCTCCCCCACGACCGGCAGCTCGCGCACCGCGGCCGCGTAGCCCTCGTCGGAGAAGACCTGCGCCAGCACCTCGGCCGGCGAGGCCTCCGGATGGGCGGCCCGGACCTCCGGGAACCGCTTCTCGATGAACGACGCGCGCCGCTCCGCGAACGCCCGCACCGCGTCGGGACCGGCGGTCTCGGCGAGGAAGCGCAGCGCCTCGGTGGCGAGGTCGTCGTACTGCTGGTCGAAGGTGTCGCGGCCACGCTCGGTGAGCGCGAAGACCTTCGCCGGCCGCCCGCGCCCGCGGGAGCCGACCGGACGGGGGTCCCGGGCATCCACGGCGCCCTCGGCCAGCAGCTGGTCGAGGTGGCGTCGTACGGCGGCCGGGGTCAGCTCGAGGCGCTCGGCGAGCGCCGCGGCGGTGGACGGCCCGTTGACGAGGATCGACCGGACGACGCGCTGGCGCGTCGGCTGGTCGTGCTCGGTCGGGATTTCCACAACATCAGTGTGCCGATATTGCGGGGGGTCCTTCAAGCAAGGTGACCCTAAGGTGCGGGAGCCGGTCGCTGGGAGCGCAGCCAGGCCAGTCCGGCGAAGGGCAGCACGAGGGGCAGGAAGGCGTAGCCCTGGCCGAAGTGGGACCACACCGTCTTGTCGTGGAACAGGTCGGTGTCGAGGTAGCTCCACGCCCCCACCGCGAGCACGCCGACCAGCTCGACGCCGACCGCGGCGCTCGCGACCCGCCACCCCGTGCGTCCGCCGACGAGCAGGCAGGTGGTCGCGACCAGGTACAGCACCGCGGCGACCAGCGAGAGCCAGTACGGCAGCGTGCCCGCGTCCTCACCGAGCTGGACCGCCGAGCGGCCGGTCGCGGCGACCGCGAAGACGCCGTAGACGAACACCAGCGCCCGGCCCCAGCCGGTCGACAGCTCCTCAGCCACGGGTACCTCCCCAGATGTCCCACAGCCGCAGCTCGAGCCCGGCCACCGTCGCGACGGCGAGGAGCAGGATCGTCGTACCGACCCGGGAGCGCTCGGCCAGCGAGAAGAACGCGCCCACCACCGGGATCAGCGCGACCGTGACCAGGTAGCTGACGAAGACCCCGCCCTCGATGTCGCGCTCCGTGCGCGCCAGCGCGATGCACCCCCCGACGAGCTGGGCGAGCGCGGCGACCTGCAGCACGGCGAGGCCGACGTAGTGGGAGTCCTGGGCCGACCGGTCGCGGACCAGGTCCACGAGCAGGACGAGCGCGACCACACCCGCCATGGCGAGGATCACGCCGTAGGTCCAAGCAGTCACGGCCGCCAGCGTAGAGCGCGCGGCCGGGTCCTACACTCGCCGGGTGGTTGAAGGCCCTGCTGTTCTCGTCGACAGCCTCGTGATGCGCTACGACGAGCGCACCGCCGTCGACGGGCTCTCCTTCGAGGTGGAGCCGCACACCATCACCGCCGTGCTCGGGCCCAACGGCGCCGGGAAGACCACCACCCTGGAGACGTGCGAGGGCTACCGGCGCGCGCAGTCCGGCACGGTGCGGGTGCTCGGCCTCGACCCGGTGCGCCAGCGCGCGGCACTGCTGCCCCGGATCGGGGTGATGCTGCAGTCCGGCGGCGCGTGGAGCGGGGCCCGGGCCGAGGAGATGCTGCGGCACTTCGCCAAGCTGCACGCCCGGCCGCTGCCGGTCGACCTGCTGATGGAGCGCCTGGCGCTGCACGAGTGCGGGCGGACGCCGTACCGGCGGCTGTCGGGAGGCCAGCAGCAGCGGCTCGGGCTGGCCCTGGCACTCGTCGGGCGCCCGGAGCTGGTGTTCGTCGACGAGCCGACCGCGGGCCTGGACCCGCAGATCCGCCGCGCGGTGTGGGAGCTGCTGGAGGAGCTGCGCGCCGACGGGGTGACCGTGGTGCTGACCACGCACTACCTGGAGGAGGCCGAGCGGCTCGCCGACCGGGTGCACATCCTCGACCACGGGCGCCTGGTCGCCAGCGGGTCGCCGCTGGAGCTGACCCGCGGCGGCAGCGTCGCGACCATCCGCCTCGTCGTCACCCAGCCCTTCCCGCCGGGATCCCCCGAGGCGCTGGCCCGGGCGCTGGGCGAGCGCACCGAGCTGACCGTCCTCGACCCGCTGAGCCTGCAGGTCTCGGGGCCCGCCGACGGGTCCACGCTCGCGACCGTCGCCGCCTGGTGCGCCGACCACGACGTCCTGCCCGAGTCCCTGTCCCTGGGACAGCGCAACCTCGAGGACGTCTTCCTCGAGCTCACCGGCCGGGAGGACCTCTCGTGAGCGGCACCTTCGCCCCGGCGCCCGGCGGCGCCCCCGTCCTGCGCCAGCTGCTCACCCAGGCCGGCATGGAGGCGCGGCTGATGCTGCGCAACGGCGAGCAGCTGCTGATCGCCGTCGTGATCCCCGTCGTCGTGCTCGTCGGCGCCGTGCGGGGCGCGGAGCGGGTGGGGCTCTCGCTCGACGGGCGGCCCATCGACGTACTGACGCCGGGGGTGCTGGCCCTCGCCGTGATGTCGACGGCCTTCACCTCGCTCGCGATCGCCACCGGCTTCGAGCGCCGCTACGGCGTGCTCAAGCGCCTCGGCACCGCTCCCCTGGCCCGCACCACCCTGCTCGGCGGCAAGGTCGCCGCGCTCCTCGTGGTCGAGGTCATCCAGTTCGTCGTCATCGGCGGCGTCGGCCTCGCGCTCGGCTGGACCGGGCCCTCCGGCGTCGCCGGCGTCCTCGCCGTCGTGCTGACCGCGCTGCTCGGCACCGCCGCCTTCGCCTCGCTCGGCATGCTCCTCGCCGGCGCCCTGCGTGCCGAGGCCACCCTCGCCGTCGCCAACCTCGTCTACCTGCTCCTGCTCGCCGGCGGCGCGGTGATCCTGCCCGCCAGCGCGTACGGCGGCCTCGGCGACGTCGTGCGCTGGCTCCCCTCGGGCGCGCTGGGCGAGGCGATGCGCACCGCCTGCGACGGCGCCCTCGCCGGCCGCGACCTGCTCGTCCTCATCGTCTGGGCCGCGATCGGCTCGGCCCTGACCGCCCGAACCTTCCAGTGGGAGTGACCGTGACCACCTCGACCCGCTCGCGACTCTCGGCCACCCGGGAGGCGCTCGGCGCGCGCCTCGTGCCGCTGGCCTGGGCCAACCTGGTCGCCAACATCGGCATCGCCGTCACCGGCGGCGCGGTCCGGCTGACCGACTCGGGGCTGGGCTGCCCGACCTGGCCCAAGTGCACCGACGCGTCGTACCTCCCGCACGGGGAGCTGGGGATCCACGGCGCGATCGAGTTCGGCAACCGCCTGCTGACCTACGTGCTCGTCGTCATCGCCGTGGCCTGCTGGGTCGCGGCCCGCGCGCGGGCCGAGGAGCACCCGCTCGCCGTACGGCTGACCACGATCGTGGCCCTCGGCATCCCCGCCCAGGCCCTCGTCGGCGGCGTCACCGTCCTCACCGACCTCAACCCGTGGATCGTCTCGATCCACCTGCTGCTGTCGATGGCGCTCGTCGGCGTGTGCGTGCTCCTGCTCGACCACCTGCGCGGCCCGACCCGCGCCTCCGCCCCCCTGCAGGTACGACGCCTCGGGGCGGCTCTCTTCGTCGTCGGCTGGGTGGTGCTCTACCTCGGCACCGTCGTCACCGGCTCCGGCCCGCACTCCGGCGACCTGGACTCCAAGCGCACCGGCCTCGACCCGCAGGTGCTCTCCCACGTGCACGCCTGGGCGGTGTACGCCCTGGTCGCGCTGACCCTCGTCGTGCTCTGGCGCGCCCGTCGCCTCGGCCTGCTCACCCTCTTCCGGGCGGCCCGTCTGCTCCTGGTGGTGGAGCTGCTGCAGGGCACGATCGGCTTCTGGCAGTACCTCACCGACCTGCCCGAGATCCTCGTCGGCTTCCACATGCTCGGCGCCGGGCTGACCTCCGCCGGCATCACCTGGGTCCTGCTCGCCACCCGCCCCCGTCGTTGACTTGGGGTTTCCCACCCGCGACTTGGGGTTTCCCACCCGCGACTTCGGGTTTCCCACCGGCGACTTGGGTTTTCCCACCCGCGACTTGGGGTTTCCCACCCGCGACTTGGGGTTTCCCACCCGCGACTTGGG
>CAZFEE010000005.1:0-109535 GCA_964517395.1 uncultured Nocardioides sp.
CGGGGTGGAGCAGCTCGGTAGCTCGCTGGGCTCATAACCCAGAGGTCGCAGGTTCAAATCCTGCCCCCGCTACTAGGAAAGGCCCTCTGACCAGCCAAGAAGCTGGACAGGGGGCCTTTCAGGTTTCTGACCTGAATCAGTAAGTGGGCGGAAATTGGGCGCTTTTGGTGGGCGCTTGGCCGCTGCACCACGGGGAGTACTGACGCATCCGCCTGTCGCCGTCGACGCGTGCGTCACCCCGACGAGGTCAAGGCCTACCGCGTTGCGCGCCCAGCAGCGCGGTGCACAGCGAGCCGGAGTTGAGACATGTTTGCGCCCCGGGGAGAGGCCGCGCGCGCCAAGCTTCTCGACCGACCGAACGGATGACGATCAGGTTCCTCGCTGACGAGAACCTTGACCACAAAGACACTCCCGGGCATCAAGCGGCGCGAGCTAGATCTCGACATCGTCACCTTCCAGGAGGTCGGTCTGCGCGACCGTCGACACCTGCAGGTCCTTTAGCGGGCTGACGCGGAGGACCGCATAGTGGTCACGCACAACGAGTCGACTTTCGCCGACCTCGCCTATGAGCGCGTTGCCGCCAGTCGGACGATGCCCGGCGTTATCGAGATCCCGGAGAGAGTTCTGCGGTCGGTGATCACCGACGAGCTCATCCTGATCGCCGGCGCCAGCGAGCCGGCCGGAGTGACAGAGCCGGGCTGACTACCTGCCGCTCCGCTGAGGGAGCCCAGCGAAGGCTGGGTCGCCGAACTCGAACAGTTGCCGCTAACAAGACTCACTGCGTGGTCGCATGGACGCGTCGCCACGGGAGCAAGACGCAGCCGCACTCGCCGTGAAGTTGGCGAGGGCACTCTGCCGTCGGCGACTCCGACGCCGCGTCACGACGCCGGCGTCGTGGGCGGCCGGAACCGCTCGAGGTAGTCGGTGAGGTCGGGCGCCACCTTGGCTTTGTGGATGTAGTGCTCCAGGGTGATGTCCTCGTTGGCGTGACCCAGTTGCGCTTGTGCCGCCTTCGAGTCGACCGTCTGGTCGATCAGTGTTGCGACCGACTTGCGGAAGGTGTGGAAGGTGACCCAGTCGTAGGCGGTGTCGTCGACTACCCGGTTCCAAAGCCGTTCCCAGTTGGAGACTTGGCGCCACGTCCCGTTGCGGGTCGTAAAGACGGCGCCGTTCTTGTTCGCGGGACTGTCGACCATCCGGCGCATCAAGATGTCGACGGCGAATGGGGGGAGAAACAGGGTCCGGTAGCCCGCGTCCGACTTCGTCCATGGTTGGCGGAATGTTCCCTTACCGGTCTCGGTGACGATTGTGCCCGACACTGTCAGGGTGGGGGTCTGCGAAGAGAGGTCGATCTCGGGGTAGATGAAGCCGGCGGCTTCTCCGATGCGGCATCCGGTGGCGAGCATCACGTCGACGATGTCGCGGAGGTCGGCTGTCATTCGCGGGCCTGGTCGCTTGCGATTCATCTCGGTGTCGATGAGCGCACGGACCTCGTTGACCTGCTCGAAGTCGAGGTAGGTGATCTCCCTCCGCGGCCGTGAGATCCGAGCGACCTCTTTGACGGGGTTCGCTGGGATGGCGTCATGCCGGACTGCCACGCCGAACATCTGGTGCAGCGCGTTGCGCAGCTTTGTCACGTCGGCGCCCGTCGCGGCTCGGTCTTTGATGACTCGGTCGATGACACTAGTGCGGCAGTCGGCGATTCTCCGTTGTCCGATGGCCGGGAGCACCTGGTTGTTCACCACGCTCCGGTAGGCGCGCAGTGAGTTGGCGCTGACGTTGTTATCGACCTCCTTCTCCTTCAGCCAGAAGGTCGCCAGCTCGGTGATCGACTTCTGTCCGGTCAGTTCGCCGTCCCCGACATCGGAGCCCTTTAGGTCCTGCAGCTTTTGGACGAGCGCGGTTCGGGCGGCCGACTCGCTGTGAGCGCGAGCGCGCTGTTTGGCTACGCGCCCACTGAAGAGGGCATAGCGAGCCTCGGCTTGGTAGGTCCCGGTCGTGGTCCGCGTCACGCTGATCTTCCCCCAGGTCCCAGGGGGCAGCGGTGGCCGACCGCTCACAGGTCGGCCTTACGCACAAGCGACGAGTTGATTTCCAGGGCAGATGAGTATCGAGACATGAGACTCCTCCGAGCCGGTGGTGGTTCCTGATTCTAACGAGATCAGGCGGGGCGCGCGTCGGTGTGGAGGTCGAGGTAGGTCTCGATCTCGCTGCGCCGGTAACGGATCCCGTTGCCGACCTTAATCGCGCGCGGTCCTCTGCTTCGGCTGCGCCATTGGTACAGCGTGCCCTTCGGGACGCCGAGCCAGTCCGATACCTGGTCGACGGTCAAGAGCGGGTCGTACATGCGACCAGTCGTCGGGGAAGTCGCGAGCCGGCTGAGCGTGCCGGTCGGTCCCGGGGTTTGTGCGGAGTGAGCCTGCTCTGTTCTCGCCGCGACCGACGTCTCTCGTGCATCAAGTCGAGCTTGTGCCTGCCTTTGAGCTGCAGTTGGTCGTGCCATGGTGTTCAGTCCCTCACTCCGGTTGCGTCCGGACCCAAGCGCTGCAGAAGGGTTTCTCGTTGTCTGACGGTCACCTAGGTGCGCGAGATTGCTCGGAGCGATCATTGGGTCCCCGATTCGTCTGGACGGGAAGAAGCCGGCCAACGCTCTGCCGCAGCTCGAGGTCGCGGCCGCCGGCAACGGGCCAATCAAGAGGGCTGCAGGTTGCGCTCGACGCGGCTTTCGCACTCGCTCGCCGAGCCTGATCGGTGGAAGCTCTCAGAGTCTCCTCGACCGGGCGTGGGAGGTCGACCATGCGCTTGGCGCGGATATCGGCGGGGGATACCCAGACGACGTCGCCGGAGGGGTCTGGTGTGGCCAGGCCGGCCTCGATGTCGTTGTGGGCGCGGTGGGAGAGCGCGCGTGAGCGGCCGACGAGGCGGGGCTGGCTGGCCTTCTCGGCGAGGACGTCGGCTAGCTCTGGGGCGCTCTCGATCGCGGCCAGTGTTGCGCTTAGTGCACGCTCGAGGCCGGGGTGCTGGGCGATCGCGTCCGGGGACATCGTCGTGGTGGTGTCGTGGGTGATCTCGCGGTAGGCGGCACGGAGCTCGGCCGACGCGCGGAGCAGCTTGGGGTCGGGTCGATCGGTGGGGGCGGGAAGGTCGTCCCATCGGCTGGCCAGGTTATTCCAGGCTCGGCCGACTGCGTCGATCGACGCGGTGAGCCGGTCTCTCGCTGGGCGGGCGGCGGAGGCCGTGGCTGCACGGTTGTGCGTGTCGGCGTCGACCATGAGTAGTCCGACGCCGGCGATGAGGGCTTGGGTGCGGCTCACGATGACGTTGTCGGAGGCCGAGGATCGGGCGGCCAGGGTTCGGTGGGCCTGGATGTCCCAGGCGGCCAGGGCGCGTGGGATTCGGCTGTGATCGTCTGTGGGGCGGCGCGCCTCGCCGGCGACGCCGGCGACGAGGCCGCCGGCGAGGTAGCGACCGGCGATCGCCTCCGCGGTGGCGAATCGGCCGACCCACGTCGCGGTAGGTGCGACGACGTGCGGGGAGTGGACCGTGGACAGCGATACCTTGCGGCCGGCCTGACGGGCCTCGCGGTACAAATCGTGGCCGTGAGCGTGCAGGGCGACGTTGCCGGCGTGCGCGGCGACGTAGAGCGAGTGCATGGTCCTGGACCGGGCTGCTTGGAGGTCCTGGCGCAGCGCGGCGCCGTGGCCGGTGATCTCGGGCCCGTAGCGGCGGACCAGGTTGCCTGCGGCTTGCAGCGTCTCGGCCATGTGCGCGACGCGGTGGTCAGGGTCTCCGCGGCCGGGCCACCCGGCGCTGAGGCTGTTGTCGATGGTGGCGGCGTGGGCGACCAGGCGCTCCATGGGCCGGCTGTGCGGCTCGTCGGCGTAGCCGGTGCGGGGCAGGGCTGCCCAGAGTTCGTTGGCGGCCGTCACGAGGGCCGGCCAGCCCCGCACCAGTCCGCCGGCGTGGTCTCCGTCGACGTCGAGTAGCAGGAGCCGCGCCTGGTGGTCGACGTCGGTGAGCATCTCGCCCACGGTGCGGATGTCGCCGGTCGTGAAGGGAACTGCGTCGGCGTCGAATAGCTCCGCCTCGACCGCGGCGAACGTGACGCCGCCGGCGGTGGCCCTGGAGGGAGCTGGGGTGGGTGGACGCGGGTCAGCAGTCAAGGTGCTGTGCCTCTCGGAGCAGGTCGCACACGTCGACTACCAGCTGCGAGCCGTGGACCAGGTCGGCGCGCCACACGGGCAGCGGCCGGCTCAGCTCCTCGACCTCGGTGAGCAGCTGCACCGCGGTGCGCTCGTCGAGCTCGTCTAAGTCGATCTCGAGGCCTGACTGATGGTCTGACTCGACGTCACTGAGGTCCTCGGGGAGGAGCAGCTGGGTCTGGCCGTGGGCGAGGTAGATGCCAAGGCCGAGGGAGTGCAGGGGCGAGGTCGGGCCGTCCTCGCCCGCGCGGGCCCAGACGGTTCTGGCGGCCTGGTGGAGCAGCTGCGACATCGAGTCCAGGCGGCGCCGGACCTCCTGAGGAGTCTCATCGGAGCCGCGCTCGAGGACCTGGCCCAGGACCGGACTCGTGGGGTTCTTGCTGGGGTTCATGGCCGTGCCTCCGGAACTCGTGTGGGTCGGCGGCCCGGGCGAGCCGCCGTCCTCATCAAGCCACGTCGGGAGGCCCCGGCGCCGGCCAGCAAATCGGGCCTGTGGATAACCGGGTTGATGTCGGTGGCTGGGCACAAACTGGTCACGGTCGCCTAGGTCGCGCCGAGGTCGTCGGACGATCACCGACATGACAAGTCGGCCAATAAGCACTAGTGGCGGCAGGCCACGGGCGACAGGAGGCTGATGATGATGAAGATCCCGATGACGGTCTTGAAGGCGACGACGTTTTGGCCGGCTGCGCTGGTCAGCTTCGTGCTGTTCATGTTGGTCGTGGCGCTCGTGCCACCGTCCTTGTCGCTGCCGCTGGTGCTGGCGGTGACGGCCGTGCTGGTGGCGCTGGCCAGTGGTCGACTTGAGGAGCCCACGGTTGAGCTGCTGACCGTCGCCCGGGCCGCGACCGCGGGGGAGCGGCAGGTGATGGGGGTCGTCGTCGACGGCCTGGCACGGGTCGGGGTGACCGACCTCGAGTTGCTGGTGCGCCGTCGCCAACGTGCCTCGACGCCGGCGGTGACGGTTCTCGGCCGACGCTCGCTGGTGCTGACTCCTGGGTTGGTCGAGGCCGTGTACCGCGGCTGGGTGTCCGCCGACGAGGTCGTGGCGCTGGTAGCGCAAGCAGTCGCGGCGCGGCGTGCGCGGCGTCCTCGCGCCGAGCTCGCGGGCCTGGTGGCCACGAGCCCGTGGCGCGCGGTTGTCATGGTCTTCCGAGGGGTGGGTGCGGCGTTCGCATGGCTGCCGTTCATGGGGATGGCCTGGGCGCTGCGCGGTGTGGTCGCGGTGATCTGCGTGCTGCAGTCGGTGGTCGAGGGACGAGCAGCTGTCGGGTTGCTAGGCGGCGCCGTGATCGCCCTGACCTATCTGGTGCCGGCGGCCGGCCGAGCGCTGCAGGCGCGCACCGAGGCGATCGGGGACCAGTTCGTTGTCGACCAGCGCATGGGCGGCGTGCTCGCCCGGTTCCTGACCCGCTACGAGCACCCGACCACCGTGGAGCGGCTCCGCCACCTCGAGCAGCAGCCACCGCCGCCCGTGCCGGGCCCGTCAGTGCCGTTGGCGACGCAGCTGCCCCTGACGTCGCTCTCGTTGAACTGAAGCGGAGAAGCTCTGTGACGTCTGCTCGAACATCGGCGCTGCCCGCGGGGCTACGCGCGACGCTGGAGCCGAGCTGGCATGAAGTTCCGCGCCTGGTGTGGGTCGCAGCCCGCGCGTACGCCCCTGGTCGAGGGCATGTCGGGTTCGCAGTTGCTGCCGGAGTCTGCTCGGTCGTGGTGTGGCTGCCTTCGCTGGTAAGCCTGCGGGCCGCTCGTCAACTGATTGCGCTCGATGGACACGCCCTGGTTGCGTTAGAACGTGTGGACCGGCGCCGCGGGCTCGCCGAGCTGCGGTGGCCGGCGCTTGCAGGTCTAGCCGCGATCGCGGTCGTTGTATCTGCTTGGGGAGCCGTGGCGACTGGTTGCGCAGTGGCGGCTCTACGTTTGGGGATTGGCCCCCAAGTCAGCGCCGCTGTTGCCGTAGTGATCATGAGCATTCCTACGCTGGTGGGAGCGCTGGTGGTGGCCCCGGTGTGGGCCTCAGGCTCCCCGCGCAGGATGCGCGCGCTGGCGTCGTCGCTTGGTGGCGAGCATCCCGGCGCTCCAGTATGGAGGCTCGGTGCTCTTGCTGCGTGGCCCCACCGGTCCGGACACGGGACGGCGCTGTTGGACCAGCTCCTTGCCGAGCGCAGTGGCGTGCTCGGCGAGAGTTGCATCATCGCTTGGCCCCGCACCTTCCAATTGCGGGCTTGGTATCGGGAGCGGTTCGGTATGCGCGAGCACACCGACGGTGGCGGGCTCTTCCTTCCGCCCCTCTCGAATCCTGGTGGGCTCGGCTACTCGTCGTCCCCGTAGTCGTGGCGGTCGGGCACGCCTGAGGTCGAGTAGTGGACGCAGCCGCGGCCGTCGCCGGCGTGAGGCTGGTGGTTCATGCACGGCAGCCCGGAGAGGGTGTGGGAACATTCCACCCACCTGGTGCGGGACCGTCCGGACCGGCTGAGCCGGGCGGGGAGGCACGGGCGGGTGGCCGTGGTCTGAGACGGCGCCAGGTGAGCGGTGGTCAGCATGGCGGTCTCCTAGCGGCGCGGGCCGCCGCGGCGACGCCGGTCGAAGCTGGCGGGCTGCTGCTGGTGGTAGGCGGCGGTGTCGGTGTAGTCGTGCTGCCGGCCCGAGCGCTGCACCTCGGCGATCTCGGCGTCAGGGGAGCGGTCCTCGTCCATGCCGTCGGCTCGCTCCGCGGCTGCCTCGCCGGCGCTGATCTCCGCTGAGCTCCTGCGGGCCGCTTCCTCCAGCTCGGCCTCGTGACGAGCTGAGTCGTCGCTCATTATGTTCCGCCCTCCGTGCCTGGAGTTGTGGCCGGCACCTGGACGGGCCAGCCGGTACTGGTCTCCTAGGTCCCCCAGGGCGGTGGGAGCGATCACGTGCGACCACTTGTCTCGGACCTGTGTGTGCCTCAGCAGGCGTCCCACAGCCCCCGTGCGTCGTCCTGGGCGGCCTGGGACGCCAACTGGTGCTCCGAGGCCCGCACGAGGGGTAGTTCGGAGTCGTAGAGCCTGGCGGCGCCGACGGCGAGCATCGTCGTGGAGAGGTCCTCGCCCTGGTGGTCGACGTAGCGCAATAGCCGGCCGTAGACGTCGCGGTCGGACTGCCGGGGGTCGGCGGTGAGAGTCACTGTGGCGCCTGGCGGTGTCAGACGGGCCAGGAGTTCGGTCGCGGTGTCGCCGTAGCAGTCGGCCGCTTTGCTGCCGTGGGCGATCTCGGGGGCGTCGATCCCGAGCAGGCGGACTCGGCCGAGGTCGCGGCCGCCGCGTGTCTGGACGCGCACGGTGTCGCCGTCGACGACGTCGGTGACTCGCGCGGTGACCATTGACGAGGCGGCTGGCGTGCCGGCGGCTGCGGGGTGGTAGTCGCTCGAGCCGGGGTCGCTGAGGAGCGCGGCGAGTGAGGTGCCGGCCAGCACCGCGCTGGCGGCGGCCGCCACGGCGAGCGTCGCTGCGAGCGCGATTGGGTGGCGGGCTCTCACCGGGCCACCTGCGGGTGGCGATCGGCCGTGCTTGCGGGCGTCTGCCTGCGTTCGTGCTGCGCACCAGGTGAGCGTGGCCCGGCCGGCTCGCTGGAGACGGCACCGACCGTCTCCAGCCCGGCCGCCGTACGGGTGTTGTTTCCGGCCTCGGAAGGCTCATCGGGCAGCTCTCCGGCGATCTTCGCGGCGAGGTCGCGCAACGGAGGTGTCTTCTCGATCCGCCGAGTCGCGTGCAGGACGGTGGTGTGATCGCGGTCGAAGTGGCGGGCGATCTGGGGAAGGCTCTGCCCACGCATCCGCGCAGCGGTCATCGCGACCCCGCGGGCATCGGCGGTCGCGCGAGTCCGGTCGGCGCCGATCAGCGTCTCGGGTGTCGTGTCGAAGGCCCGCGCTGTTGCGACCACGGCGTGGTCGACCAGGTCGTGCGGCTCGAACGTCGACTGAGGAACGGGCGCGGCCGTCTCTTGGATGCGGGGCAGGCGTTCGGTGTAGCGGTCGCTGACGTGCTGGGTGACCCGGGCGGCCGCGTCTGCCAGGCGCGGCCGTTGCTGGGTGCGGCGTACGGCATGGATAACTGATCCGTGGTCCTTGCCGAACTGCTCGGCGATCGCGGGGAGCGACAGGCCGTTCTCGCGGGCGGCGGTCATCGCGACCGCGCGTGCATCGGAGATCGGGCGGCTGCGCTGGGGGCTTCGGATGTCTTCCGGGGTGACCCCAAACAGCGGGGCCGAGGCGTTGATCGCCAGCTCACAGACCGCGGCCGGGCCGCTCGCGGCCGCGGCGGGCATCACCTGGTCGACCTGCACCGCCAGCGTGGCGACCAGGCTCCGGAGCTGCTCGACGTCGAGCGCGGCGGTCAGCTCCGCGATCGCGGAACGGTCACCGCAGCCCGCGGCCGCCAGCACCGTGGCCGCCAGGGGTCGGCCGCCATGGTCGGGGGAGCCGGCCGGGGCCGTGGCGGCGCCGAACTCGTGCTGGGTCATGGCCGTGCTCTCTTCCGTGTTCTCGGTCTCGCGGGTTGTCTCGTCGGCGAGGGCAGCGGGTGTCAGCGGGTATCAGCGGGAGAGTCCGCCGGCGGCCGGGCTGTGGCTCGCCGGATGGCCACCGGGGTGATCGCGGTGGGCGTCCATACGCGCCCGGGCGTTGTCTGAGATCTCTGTGGCAATCCCGACCGACTCATGGGCCTGGCTGGCCGCACGCTCGACGACGGTCTCCAGCAGGCGTACGTCCTCGTCGGCTCGGTCCAGCTGGCTGCCGGCGGCCCGCAGGCTGCGCTCGAGGGTCTGCGGCTCGAGCAGGCCGGGCGCCGTGACCTCACGGCTCGCCTGGCGTGCACTCTCGACGTGCTCGCTGGCGAGGCGGGCGATCGGCCGGGCCAGGTTGACGACCTCGCCCAGAATCGCGACCCGCGGCTGAAGCTGCTCGACGCCGGCGGCCAACGCAGGATCGCTGGTGTCGACCTCGGCCAGCCGAGCGCGGGCCTCGTCGACCGCAGCCGCGGCACGGCCGAGATGGGTGTCGAGCTCGGTGGCCAGGTTCGGGAGCTCGTTGCAGCGGGTCTGGAGCCTGCCGAGGTGCTCGGCGGCCGCCTCCAAGTAGAAGCCTCCGCGATCGCTCAGGCGCGACTTGGCCGAGTCGAGCTCGGCGTCGTCGAGCACCCGGAGTGCTGAGGTGACGACCTCCTGGAACTCCTCAACGACGCGGCGGGCCCGCTGAACCGCTTGCTCGGCCGCGAACACCGCGTCGACCGCCTCGAGCTCGCGCGGCACCGACGTGGTCACAACTGGCACCGGTTATCGGCCTGGTCCTCGGGCTCGTCGACGGGCTGGGTGCTGGCGGGCAGCAGCCGGTCCAGAGCGGCCAGGGCAGCGCTCGCCTGTTCAAGGTGCTCTCGGACCTCGCGCACACGGTCACCGAGCGACCTCTCCTCTGTCGATGGCGCTGCAGTCTTCGGGGCCGCTGCAGACGGCTGGGGCTCCGGCTGCCCCTGTGCCTGGGCGTCGTCCACGGCTGTTGCTCCTTCGGTCGACCGATCACGGGTCCTGCCTGTGTTGTGGTCACCAAGGGGTCACATCGGTTCGGGAGCGATCACTGCACCGCAAACTTCTGTCCGGACTGCGTGCGCCCAGCGGGTGGCGATGGCGGCGTGGTTCTACGCTCCGGCCGACGTTGAGGCTTACCGACGCCCGGAGGCCGCCTTGGGGTAGTCGATCGCCACAGCGCTCCGACGAGGGCGCCTGCCATCCCTCTTGCGATGACGAGGCGCTGCTGGACCAGCTGGCCGACGCGCGGCTCCCGGCCCCGTTGGGCGAGGGGTTGGCTCCTAGAGAGACTGCGCTCCGTCGACGAGCTCGGACCAGCCTGCCCCGCATCCGCCCGGTGAGCAGGTTCCTGGTGCGGGCAGACTCTCGACTCCTGCCGGGCACGGCTGGCATCTGGACGAGTGGGCAGAGCTGGACACCAGCCGGAGTCCAGGCGGGACTCAGCGGTCGGGGCCTGCCACCTCGCGACCCCTCGTGGGCGTGCGCCGCAGGAACTCGGCCGCGTGAGCCCCTAGCCGGCGTCTAGCGGCTTCGTCCGGGCTCTGCCTCGGGGTGGTCTCGTCGACGTTGACCCCATCGAGCAGCTCGCGCCGCTCTTGGCTCCGGGGGCCAGGGTCGGCGATGTCGAGGGCAGCCGCCAAGTCGGCGACATCGGTCGTGAGGACCCGCTCGAGGAGCGAGACGATGCTCTCGGTGGTGCCGTCGAACTCGTCCACCAGGCGCCTGGCCAGGTCGTCCAGGGCTCGTTCGCCCTCGGCGGTGAAGGTGACCACGCCAGGCCCGGAGTAAGGGGTCGGATCGCTTGCTTGGGAAGTGCTCATCAGGTGTCCACCTCGGTTCTTCGTTCGTCCGTGGTCCTTAGTCACCTAGGCACCGGAACTCGTCCCCGGCGATCACTGAGCGCAATCGAAGTCGGCGAGAGGATCGCGGTCTGTCCGCGCGGCCAGCGGCGACCGGATCCCGCTGCGTTTCCTACAGAGCCGGCCGAGATCCCTAGCGGCGCTGGTAGATCTCGCGGCAGTGTCCGACGGCGAGCACCAAGACCAAGAGAACCTGGTCGCGAATCTCGTAGACGATGCGGTAGTCACCGGTACGGACGCGCCACTCGCCGTCACCGCCGGCGTCTGTACCGAGCAGGCAGCCGATGCGCTTGGCTGCGCGTTGCGCACTCAGGGGGTGTCAAGCAGCGCGGCGTAGCGTCCCTCGACGGGTGCGACCTCGGCGTCGATCAGTGGCGGTGGGGTACCGGTGTGCAGGAGCGCGCCGTGCCCACCAGATGCGCGATATTCTCGCGTGACGGCTCTCGGGCTCAGCGCTCGACGCGAATTTGGGGCAGCGTAGAACCGGCCAACACTCGGCGCATTCGCACCGTGCCGCCTTACCCGTACCAACCGTTGGCCCTGCCGGTGGGCCACGTGTGATGATCGAACTCGAACGGGGGATGAGGTCCGCTGGACGCCTCCGCCAGCGTCGGGACGTGGGCCTCGGCGTGGTGGGGCTTGACTCAACTGGTCGTGCGGATCTGTAGAGGCAGCGGCAGGGACGTCCCTGGCCATGTTGGTCGAGTGGGCAGCCATGGCGCCAGCCGATGTCCGCGCGGACGAAACCGGCGGGCACGACAGTCACCGCCCGCCTCAACGCGGCGAGTTCCCCACGCTCGACCAGGTGACGCAGCGCGCTGAGCAGGCACCGGCAGCGTGGACACTATGGTCTGATGCTGATGAGCTCCGGCGTCGATCCCACGGCACTGCGGGCAGCCCGGGAGAGGCTGGGCCTGACCCAGCACCAACTCGCGCGCCTGGTCGGCGTCGCCGGCGGCGAACGCATCTCGCGCTGGGAGCTCGGCCTCGACGAGCCGAGGCCCGACTCGCTGGCACGCCTGGCGGGTGTACTCAAGACTGCCGTCGTCGAGCTTCTTGACGTCGACCCGGAACGCCGCGACCTGCGAGCCCTACGCTACTGCGCCGGGCTCTCTGCGGCCGAGGTTGCCCGCGCGACCCACATTTCGACCCGGAGCTACGCACGCTGGGAGTCAGGCTGCTGGGCGCGACCGCCCAGCGCGGACAACCTCCGCGCGATCGCGCGAACGCTCAACGTGTCGATGGGCGACGTACGTGAAGCGCTCGACCTTGCCCAGCGCGCCGAGCGGTCCCGTCAGTCCCGACCCGAGGCATAGCGCGCCCACAACTCGGCCCACTCGGCGACCTCGGCGCGGTCGGTGCGCCACAGCACGGTCTGCCCGCGACGCCTGCCCAGGGCGACGTCAGTCGTCACCAGGTTGTGCTGCTCGAGGACCACCAAGTGCCGGTGAATGCTGCCCACGTGCACCCCGATCCGCTCAGCTAAATCGTGCGCGGTTAACTGGCTCTGCGCCAGGCGGCGCAGGATCTCCGTGCGCACATTGTTGCCGATGACGTCGATGGCGGAGAGCACGTCGTCGGGCATGTCTCCGGGCATTGACAGTCGTGGCACGCCCGCATTCTGCCCGACTTGACGACTCTGTCGCTTTCGCATTTAGTGCGTTAGAGTCGGTGTCAGGCCGGGCTCCCTCGCGTAGTGGGCGCCGTTTCGGGTGACGTAGGAGGACTAAGTAACGGCTTGGACGAACGCGTGTCGAGGTAGCCGATGACCACTTCGCGGAGTCGACGTCCAAGTTCGCGCAGTAATGGTTCCACTAGTGGCGATCAGCCAAGTTCTGCCCAAAATGATCGTTCCGGCATGCCAGACCGTCCTAGGAGACCAGGACGACGGGATCTGCCGTCCTGCTCGACCTGCCCGCTACGGAAGTGAGGAACCTACGAGTGAACCCGCCGCCGACCTCGCTCAGTCGGCCCACCGCCCCACAAGCGAGACCGGCCACTGTCCGAAAACCGCATTACCATACTGAACCTCGGATTCACTACTCGGGAGGTCGCTTCTAATGATGTCCCCACGACGATTCGCAGTTGTGGCCGTCTCGATCGTGCTTGTCGCCTTCACGGCTGCGTGCGGCGGGGGAGACAACGGGCCGGAGGCCACGCCCTCCTCGTCGAGCACGCCCACCTCGCAGAGTCCGTCTCCGACTGAGCCAAGCCCCGCGGAGACGGCCTGGCAGGACAAGTACACCGACGCCCAGCTCAGCGCCTTCGACGACGCACTCTCGCGCTACCAGGAGTACGAGACCCGAAGCGAACCCATCTGGGCTGCTGGCAAGGTCACCGACCGCGCCGAGGCGCTTTTCAAGCAGTACTTCCCGTCGCCGCTGTGGCAGGGCCGGCTTCGGATGCTGTCCAGCTACGAGCAGGTGGACGTGCAGGTCGAGGGCTTGGCCGATGTCTACTGGTCGCGGGCGAAGTCCATCAGCGACAGCGGTCTCTCCGTCGTGATCAACCAGTGTGTGGACTACACGACGGTCAAGGTGACGCAGCGCGGTGAAGCGGCGCAGCCGGTGAAGTGGCAGCAGAAGCCGAACCTGCGCACGATCACTCTCGAGAAGCCTGAGGGCTTCGACTGGCTGATCTACGGCGTCGTCGACGCCTCTACTGGGAAAGCCCGGCCATGCACGCCGTGAAGTCGCTTCTCGCAGCCGCCGCACTGCTGGTCGGCGTCCTAGTGGTCTCGGCGACGACTGGTTCGCCGGCCGCCGCAGATCCTCCCGCGTGCCCGCCGGGCGAGTCGCCTTCGGAGATCCCCGGCGGTTGGATCTGCATTCCCGCCGTGGACCCGGGTAACCCGGGCAACGAGGACCCGGGCGACGACGGCGGCGACGGCGGCACTGAGCCGGCCGGCTGCTTCGACGGCGACCAAGAGGTGCCGTGCAACGACGAGTACGGCGGCACCTGGGACGCCGGACACGGCTGCTATGCATTCCAGGTCACACCCGACCCTCCGGCGGGGTCACCGCTGTGGGAGGGGCACGATCCATCGGAAGGCAGTGTGTACAGCTGCGACTACACCGTGACCATCCCGGAGAACTCGTGGTTCGTCCCGAACGGTGAGGACCCACTGGTTGACCCGGCGGTGCTCGCCCAGGAGGCACTCGGCCGGATGAAGCTCGAGAACGCCAACGCGCAGATCGCGCCGGGACCTGGCTTCCACACCTACGTCCACATCGACAACTGGCTGTGGCTGCCCGAGGCGCAGTGGCACGACCTGACCGAGACGGTGACCGCCGGCCCGACGTCGGTGACGGTCACAGCCGAACCCATCCGCGTGGACTGGGACATGGGCACTGACGTGACCAGCTGCTACGACGCCGGCCGGGTCTGGACTAAGGGCATGACCGACGCGGCGAAGACGAGCTGCTCCTTCGCCTACGAGTCCATCGAGGACCCGACCGGTGACAAGCACAGCGTCTCCGCGCAGCTGGTCTACGGCGTCACTTGGGACTGCGACGGCGCCTGCCTGACTCCCAACGGCGATCTCGGCGAGGTCGACGCACCCGCCGGTGACGCAACGACGATCGAGGTGCGCCAGCGCCAGACAGTGGTGACCCAATGACGATGACCTCCGGGCGGACTAACACGCAGCGAGGCGGCTCGCGCGACGCGGGCCTGGACCTGCGCTCGACCCTGGGCGAGGTGCGACAGCGCGCTCCGCGCCGCCTGGGCCAGTGGGCGGCGGCGGTGCTGTTCGTGGTGATCGTGGTGCTTGGGTTGCTGGCCCTGTTCCAGTCCCAGAGCGACCGGGTTGAGGTCCTCGCCGTCACCGACGCTGTGCCAGCCGGCCAGGTCATCGAGGAGAGCGACGTCCGGTCCGTCGAGGTCGCCGGCGTGACCGGTGCGATCCCGGCCACCGACATCGACTCGGTCGTGGGCAAGCGCGCCGCGTCCGGCCTCGTCGAGGGCCAGGTCCTCACCGACGCCGCGCTGACCGACGAGCTAGTCCCCGGTGAGGAGGAGCGAGTCGTGGCGATCTCGCTGCCGAACGGACGCGTTCCTGGCGGCCTGTCCGCCGGCGACGTCGTGTCGGTGATCGTGGTGCCCGTCGAGGGAGCCGAGGGGTCCAGCGAGCAGCTGGAGGCACCCGCGGTGCTCTCCCAGGCCGCGTCGGTGCAGTCGGTGGGAGACACCCCCGAGGGCACTCGTGTCGTGACAGTCCTCGTCGACGCCGGCGAGGCCGAGCAGGTCGCCGCCTACAGCGCCGCAGGCCAAGTCACGATCATCCAGGCGCCCCTCTCCAGCCGAGACACGGCGGGGGAGTGAGGTCAGCATGCTGTTCGCCATTTGCGCCGACCGCGGTGCTCCTGGATCGACCACGACCGCTCTAGCGCTGGCGGCCGCCCGAGGCCTGCCTGCCGTCGTCGTCGAGGCTGACCCCTACGGCGGGGACCTCGCGCTGCGAATCCGCCACGCCGGCAACCCGCTGCCGACCACCCCGACCGTGCTCAGCGTCAGCGCCGGCCGGTCAGGTCAGGGGCGGACGGCAGGGCCGCGCACTTTGCTCGACGGGCCTGGGGGGCCGTCGGAGCGACGTCACCGCGACCTGTGGCGCGACGGCTCGCACGAGGTGTCAGTGCACGTGCGGGTCGTGCCCGGGTTCATGGCGGCCGAGCACGGCACCTCGATGGCCTGGCCTGTGCTGGCCAGCGCCCTCGAAGCGCAGTCGGTGCCGGTTTTCGCCGACCTCGGCCGTATCCACACCGGGTCGCCGTCGTTGGCGGTCGCCGCTGCAGCCGACGCGCTGGTCCCGGTGTGCCGCAGCGACATGGCATCGGTCCAGCACATGGTCGATCGCCTCGAGCTTCTCGTCCCGGCGATTGCCGACCGCAACGGCCGGCCCCCGATCGTGCTGCCGGTGGTGATCGCGCCGCGCCAGCACGGCAGCGCTATCGCCAACAGCGTCGCGGAGATCCTCGGCGAGACCGCGGTCGGACCCACCCTGCGTGGCGTCAGCTGGCTCGCCTGGGACCCGGCTGCGGTCACGCAGCTGGAGAGCGGCGCCGACCCCTGGGGCAAGCCGCTGCGCAGGTCGGCGCTGATGAAGTCGGCTCGCAAGGTGATGTGGATGGTCGGCCTGGCCACCGGGCTCTCGCACGCCGACCCGTCCGCCAAGAGCGGAGACAAGCTCGGTACGCGCCGTCGACGCCGCGGTGATCAGGAGGCGCAGGAGCAGCCGTGGTCGTGGGCTTCGCCCTACGTGTCCCACAGCCCGCCGGGTGCCGACGACGGAAACCATGTCGAGGGTCAACAGAACGGTGCAGCGGGCCACCAGTCGGCCACGCAGTCGGCCACGCAGCCGCCGGCGTGGACGCCGGATCAGGGCGCCGAGACGCCTGATGGCGGTCCTACCGGCGCCGACGAGCGCAACCGCCACGCGAACGGCCAGACCAACGGCCAGACGGACGGCCAGACGGACGGCCAGGGTGCTGCGCTTGGTAGCTGGGAGACCGCAGCACGGCAGGAGCGCAGCTGATGGAGCGATCTGAGGCACCGAGCCTGGACCACGCGCTGCTGCGCCGTCTCCAGGTCCGTGTGGGCGACCTGCTCGAGGAGGACTTGGCTGAGCGCCGGCGCCGGCACCAGACGCCGCTGTCGGATGAGGACACTGACGCGTTCAAGGCCGAGCTGGCCCACCGGGTCGTCGACGAGCATGCCCGGTCCCAGGCTGAGGGCGGTTTCGGTGAGATGTCGTGGGAGGACAACCAGGACCTGGTCAACGGTCTCAAGAACCGTCTCTACGGGTACGGCTCGCTCGATTCGCTGATGCGCGACGAGCGGATCGAAGAGATCGACGTCAATGGTTGGCAGAACGTCTTCGTCGATTACACCAACGGTGTTAGGTCGAGGGTCGGGCCGGTGTTCGCCTCCAACGAAGAGCTCATCGAGACCATCCAGACCCTCGCCGCCCACGAGGGCTTGTCGGGCCGAAGCTTCGACTCGGCCAACCCGCACGTGAACTTCCGTCTGGGCTCGGCGCGCGTCCAGGCCGTGATGTCGGTCAGCACCGCGCCGGTCATCGCGATCCGCCTGCACCACCGGCACATGCGCTACACGCTCAAGGACCTGGTGGCCAACGGCACGATCGACCAACCGATGGCCGACTTCTTCGCCGCGGCGGTCCGCGCGAAGAAGAACATCATGATCGGCGGCGAGACCAGCGCCGGTAAGACCGTGCTGCTGCGTGCGCTGGCCACCGAGATCGGTCCCGAGGAGCGGCTGATCACCATCGAGCGGGCCCTGGAGCTGGGCCTGGAGGACGACGTCGACGCCCACCCCGACACCGTGGTGATGGAGGAGCGGCTGGCCAACGCCGAGGGCGAGGGAGCCGTGTCCATGCGCGAGCTGGTCACTATCTCCAAGCGACTGCGGCCCGACCGCGTCATCGTCGGTGAGGTCCTCGGCGATGAGGCCCTGGTGATGCTCAACGCGATGATGCAGGGCAACGACGGCAGCCTGTCCACGATCCACGCCAACAGCTCCGAGGGCATCGTGGAGAACATCATCGCCTATGCAGTGCAGGCCCCCGAGCGGCTCCCGCGGGCGGCCACGGTCAGCATGATCGCCAACGGCCTCCACTTCCTCGTCTTCGCACGCCGCTTCCGTGGTGAGGGTGACCAGCGCCGGGTCGTTCACTCGGTCCGCGAGATCGTCGGCTACGACGAGCACGGGTTGAAGACCAACGAGATCTTCCGGCCCGGGCCCGACGGCCGAGCGGTTCGCGACGAGCCGGTGGCCATCAACTGCATCGAGGCGCTGCGCGAGGTCGGCTACCGCGACGTCGGCGACCCCGACCCGGGACGGTGGGTCTGACATGGTCGCGCTTCTCGGGATCGCGCTGGCCCTCGGCCTGCTCGGCATCGCACGCCTGATCAGAGGCTTGCCGCTGCTTCCCTCCGTGCGAACGGGAGAGCGGGTCCGCACCACCTCCAGCCGGTTCTCCGCCCACGAGCAGCGCACCCTCATCGCCGGCGGTGCGGTGGGTCTCGTGGTCGTGCTGGTGAGCCGCAACCTCGTCTTCGGCGTGATCGCCGGCGCCGCGGTGGTGCTGTGGCCGATGGTGGTCGGTGGCGGCCGCGCCGAGCGCGCCGCCCTGGCCAAGCTGGAGGCGCTGGCCCAGTGGACCGAGGCGTTGCGCGACCTGGCCCAGAAGGGCTCCGGCCTGGAGTCGGTCATCCCTCGCACCGTCGACACCGCCTCCGACGTCCTGATCGTCCCGCTGCGGCTGATGTCGCGCCGCCTCAGCGTGAAGGTCCCGCTGCCCGAGGCGCTCAGCCTGTTCGCCGACGAGGTCGACGACGCCAGCGCCGACACCGTCGTTGCCGCGCTCGCGCTGTCGGCCCGCCAACGCCGCGGCCGGCTCTCTGACGTGCTCGGCACCCTGTCGGAGGCATTACGCGACGAGCTCGAGCAGCGCACCAAGATCATGCGCGAGCGGAACATGATCCGCCGCGAGGCCGCTCAGGTCGCTGCCCTGACCGCGGTGCTGGTGATCGGCGCCAACCTCTTCGCGCCGCCGAGCCTTCCCAACGAGGCTGATAGCGCAGCCCAGGTCCTGCCGCTGCTCCTGGCCGTCGCGTTCGTATTCGTGTTCAGCCGGGTCCGCAAGCTCGCCGAACCCGAGATCCAGCCGCGGTTCTTGTCCTCCTCCGCCGAGGTGCTCGAGGCAGCCACCTACCGGCCCAAGACACTGCCCAGCGCCCGGAGGGCACTCGACGAGGAGGGGAACCGATGAACCACGCAACGACCGGCGTCATCGTCCTTGGCGCGCTGCTCGCGCTCGGGCTGCTGCAGTTGCGGTGGCTGCTGTTCCCGCCGGCCCCGGACCTGGTTGCCGAGATCGACCACTGGCGCCGCGGCCGCGAGCGCGCCACCGAGCGCGCTGACTCGCCCCAGCAGCCATCACCCATCGGTCGCATCGCCCGCTGGGTCGCCGAACTCCTGCGAACCCACCGGCCCGACTTTCTCGACAACCTCGCGCCCGACCTGGCAATCACCCAACGCGACCTGCAGTCCTGGTTGACCCGCGTCACGGGACTGGCGCTCGGGTTCGGCGTAGCCCCGATCGTGCTGGTCTTGGCACGCCGGCTGCGTGGCGACGACGTCACCGTGACGTGGGCGCCGATCGTCGGAGCTGTGCTGGCCGTCATGACCGTCGTCCTCTCCATCAGGGATCTGCGCAACCAGGCGGCCAGCGCCCGCGAGGAGTACACCCAGGCGCTCTCGATCTACCTCGACCTCGTCGCCATGAGCATGGAAGCCGGCCAGGGCCACGCTCAGGCGCTTCCGGCCGCCTCACAGATCGGCACCAGGCGTGTCTTCGATGAGATCCGTACGTCGATCGAGCTGGCGCCCTCGCGCGGCATCACCGCCTGGGAAGCGCTCGGCCAGCTGGGAGAGCGCTACCGCATCGCCGAGCTGATCAGCCTGCGCTCGAGCATCGAGCTGGCCCAGGACGACGGCGCCCGGGTCAAGGCTTCGCTCATCGCCCGAGCCAAGACGATGCGTTCGTCCCGGTTGGCCGGCGCAGTCGAGCGAGCCAATAAGGCCACCGAGTCCATGCGTCAGCTGACGCTGGTCGCCGCGATGCTCGCGTCGGTCTACATCGCCGCTCCCTACATCCTCGCGCTCCGATCCGCTGCGGGGGCCCCATGACCCCATCCGCAGGCCGCCCGGAGCGGTTCGACCCCCACAGGCACCACCCGATCCTCGAAGAGGAGTCCAGATGTTCAAGTTGTCCCGTGTTCTCAACGTCCTGATGCTGACCCTGATGCTGCGCATGAAGGGCTCCGCCGTCGCGTTCATCCGCGAGCCCCGTAAGCGCGACGAGCGCGGCGCGAGCGCTGTCGAGTGGCTCGTCATCCTCGGCGCCGGCATTGCAATCGCCTACTTCGCCGGCGACTCGGTCATGGCGTTCGCTAAGAACCTCGTCGGCCAGCTCGGCAAGTAGCTCGCACCCACCGCCGCGTGCCCTACCCAGACCACCGGGCCCGCCGTCAGATCCGTTCCGTCACCCAAGAGGAGGTGCGACCGCATGAATACCTGTACGAACTGTCCAAGACCGTTTCAGCGCGGCCCCCGCCCTCTCAGCGTCCTCCGCAGGCTCCGACTTCGAACCCGGTCCCGTCGCCGCGACGAGCGCGGCGGCGCCGGCGTGGAGTTCCTGATCGTGGCCACAGTGCTGATCTTCTTGTTCTGCACCTTGGTCCAGTACGGCATCCGGTTCCATGCCCAACGCGTGGCCGAGGCTGCGGCCCGCGAAGCAGCGGTCGCTACGGCCCGCTACGACGGCACCGAGGGCTCCGGCAGCAGCACCGCCACGGAGTACATCAACGACGACGGCAAGCCGGCGGTCACCGGCTCGAGCGTCTCGGTCAGTCGCTCGGCTACCGAGGCCCGCGTCACCGTCACGGTCGAGATCGTCACCTTGGCGCCGTGGCTGGGCGGCTCGATCACGTCCACCGCGACGGCGCCGGTCGAGAGATTCGTCGAATGACCAGCCGCGCCACGGGACTGCCCCACCGGCTTCCTCACCGGCTCCCTCGCCGTCTACCTGGCCGCCTGGCCGGCTTGGTCGCAGCTACAGGTTGCCGCCTTCGCCGACGCGCACCCGTGCGCGACGAGCGGGGATCGGCCGGTGTCGAGATGCTCATCATGGCGACGGCGGCGCTGAGCATCGTGCTGGTCGTGGTCGCTTCCAGCCGATACGTCGACGGCTCCGCACAGGCCAACGACGCCGCGTACGCAGCCGCCCGTGCGGCCTCCCTGGAGTCCGGCATGGGCCCGGGTGCCGTCGCCGGCCGCCAGGCCGCTGAGAACTCGCTCGCCGAGCGCGGCAAGAGTTGCCAGAACCTCAGCGTCTCGTTCGTCGGCAGCGACTTCACCTCCGGCGGACAGGTGATCGCCGAAGTGACCTGCACCGTCACCCTCCTCGACACCGGCGCCCTGGGTCGCCAGCTGGGCCTGCGCCCCAACACTCAGTTCACCGAGCGCGCCGTCGTGCCGATTGAGACCTACCGGAGCGAGTCATGACCGGTCCCCACGGCACCCCTACCCGCGCTTCTCGGCGCCCATCGAACCGGACCCCGAAGGCGTCACGTCGAGAGCGGGCCATGCGTGGAGCCGAGCGGGTCGCACGCCGCCTCGCCATGCGAGCCGCCCGGGTGATCGCCGCCGCCAGCGAGGGACCGGCTCGGCGCGTCCGCGACGAGCGGGGCGTCGCATCGGTATGGACGATGATCGTCGTGACCACCGCTTTCGTAGGGCTCATGGCTCTGGTCGGCGGAGGAGGCGAGCTGATCAACGAGCGCGTCGAGGCCAAGCGTGCCGCCGAGCAGGCCGCACGAGCCGGCGCCGACGAGCTCTCGGCCTCCGCCGTGCGTTCCGGGACGGACCAGGTCGACGCCGGCGAGGCGATCGCCCGAGCCAACGGTGTATTGCGCCAGGCGGGATGGTCCGGCTCGGTCCGGGTCGAGGGCAGCCGCGTCGTCGTCACCGTCAACGACACCCGCAGCCCGCAGTTCCTCAGCCTCATCGGCGTAGGAGCAATGCAGATCAACGAGACGGGCTCCGCCGATGCCATCTCGACACCCGACGGCTGAGACGCCGCTCGCCCCACCAACGGAGCAACGAAACGGCGACAGCGCGCGGGGCGTCGACCCGAGGAGGAGGATCACCATGCTGAACAGGCTGATACGCGGGGTAGGAGCCCTGATCGTGTTGGCGGCGCTCCTGGTCGGCGCGCCCCTGGCCCTCATCGCGTGGGTCGGCAACCCGTGGCCGCCCGGCGGCTGGTCGGAGATCCAGCTGCTCACCAACCGCACCATCATCGGCGCGCTCGCCGTCGTCGGCTGGATCGCCTGGGCACAGATGGCCGCGTGCATCCTGATCGAGCTCGCAGGAGCCGTCCGCGGGAAAGCGCCCCGGCAGATCCGGTTCGCCGCCGGCGGCCAGCAGCAGCTCGCCCGAGTCCTGGTGACTTCAGTCGTCGCGCTGTCGATCGGTGGAGGCATCGGAGCCAGCGCCGTCGGCCCCTCCCTAGCGGCGACCACCGCGGCCACGCCGCAGCCCGAGAGCGCCCCGACGACCAGCCACACGGTCGGGCGCGTCAGCCAGGTCACGCCCGGGCCGTCCGTCACCGTCGACCGCGACACCACGGTCTGGAAGCTCGCCGAGGTCCATCTCGACGACGGATCTCGGTGGCGTGAGCTGGTCGACCTCAACCGCGGCACGGCCCTCAGCGACGGCACGACCCTCGCCCAGGGCACCCAGACCATCCCGGCCGGGTCCACGCTTCGCCTCCCGGCCGGCGCGCACGTCGAGGCCAGCCCGGCCTCACGGGACAACCAGAAGGACCAGAAGGACAGGTCGGAGAGCACCTACACCGTCAAGGCGAACGACACCCTCTCGGAGATTGCCGAGACCAAGCTCGACGACGGCAGCGCTGCCGGCTACATGAAGCTCTTCGAGGCCTCCACCGACACCCTCCAACCCGGTGGCGAGCACCTCGTCGACCCCGACCACATCGAGGTCGGGTGGAAGATCTCCATCCCCGGTGAGGGCACCGCACACGACAACGGAGACCGCGGCGGCAACCACGGCAACCAGGGCGACCGCGAAGACCAGGGCGACGGGGCCGGCGAGCAGACGCCCGAGACCCCCGACGTCACCCCCGAGGACCAGGGCGAGCAGGGCGACCAGGGTCAGCAGGGCGAGCAGGGGGATCAGGGACAGCAGGACGACGAGGTCGACGCCACCGAGGCGCACAACCCCAGCGGCGAGACGCCCGGGGACCAGAGCGTCGACGAGGTCGGCGACGAGGTCGGCGACGAGGCGGGAGACGAGGGCGTGCTCGACGCCGCTTGGGTGCTGCCCGGACTGACTGGCGGGGGAGTGCTCCTCGCCGGTTCGCTCTACCTCGGACTGCAGCGCCGGCGCCGGGCACAGTTCCGGTCTCGCCGCCCCGGCCGAGCGATCGCCGCGCCGCCGGCCGAACTGGCGCCGACCGAGATGACGATCAGCGCCACCGGCGGACCCGTGGCAGCCACAGTCGCATTCATGGACGAAGCGCTGCGGCGTCTCGCCGAGCACGCCCGCGCCCACCAGGCCGAGATGCCGCCGCTGGCGGCCGTGCAGCTCCACGAGGACCTGGTGATCCTCCACCTCAGTGGCGCGGCCGACCTTCCCGCCCCGTGGGACGAGAGCCCGGACCGGCTGCACTGGTCGTGCTCGACCGCCGCCGCGATCGAGGACCTCGGGCCGGATCACGGGTGGGCCGAGGCCCCCTATCCGATGCTCGTCACCATCGGCGTCGACGACCGCGACACCACCACGGCACCGCCGGTCGCCGGCACCGATCGCCACGGCCACCGCGGCGATCGCCTGGGCGACTTGTGGCTGCTCAACTGCGAGGAGCTCGGGACGCTCGAGGTCGTGGGCGACCCGACCCGGGCCGGCGACTTCGCGCGCCACCTGGCCGCGCAACTGGCGGTCAACCCGTGGTCACAGCAGGTGAGCGTCGACTGCGTGGGCATCGCGCAGGAGACCGAGGGTCTGGGCGACCGGGTCCGCTACTACGACGCCGGTTGGGAAGGTGACCGCGCCACCTCCGACGTCCTCGCCGAAGCGGTGTCGATGGTCGACCGCGCCGACAGCCACGGCACCGACGTCAGCACCGGACGTGCCGGCGGCCTCGACGACGACGTGTGGCCAGCCCGGATGCTCGTGGTCACTGCTGAGGCCACCACCAGCGAGGCCGGCCCAGCAGGCGACGCCGAGAGCAGTGCGCTACACGAGCTGCGACACCTCGTCGCCACGCACGTCGGCCGAACAGGAACCGCGATCGTAGTCACCGCGACCTCGCCGACCCCGCAGGACACGACCGGCGACCCTGCCGCGCTGCCCGACAACGGGCAGACGGTGACGACCGTCGTCGAGCTAACCACCACCGGACGCGTGATCCTCGGCGACCAGGGACTCGACCTGGCAGCGGTCGGGCTGACCAGCGAAGAGGCGTACGGCTGTGCGCTGCTCTACGCCCACAGCGCGATCCTCGACGACGTCGAGATCCCCGTCGACGAAGACGCCACCGAGGGCTGGGAGGCGCTAGTCGACCAGACCGGCGCCGTCCGGCGCGGGCTCACCCTGCCGCGCAGCACCCCAGAGGAAGACCTCGGCGAGCCCGCGACCAGCCTGCTAGCCGGCTCGGACGAGGAGTACATGGCGGCCGCACCGGTGGTCGCCGAGGACCTCGACGCGATCGCGCCGGAGGTGCCGGACAGCGTGCTGGCTCAGGTCAAGGCAGAGGACCCCGACCTCGACGCCGACCTGGCCGACTGGTTCGACCCGCAGTGCCCGCGCCCCAAGCTCACCCTGCTGGGCCCTGTCGCGGTCCGCACCCACGGCCGGCCGCTGGCCAAGTACAAGGCGCTGTGCACCGAGATCGTCGCCTACCTCGCACTCCGGCCCCGGAACGGCGCAACCCGCGACGAGCTGGCCGAGGCCGTGGGCTGGGACGACCCCGCCCGGGTCCGCAAGTACATCGACCTCGTGCGTCACTGGTTGGGCGAGGACCCCGAGACCCACGAGCACTACCTGCCCCACGCCAACAAGTCGCCCGCGGCAAAGTCCCGCGGTGTGAACGTCTACCAGGTCACCGTGGTTTCTGGTGCTGGCCTCCTGACCGACTGGGACCTGTTCCGCCGCCTTCGAGCTCGAGGCACGCACAGCGACCTACTGCAGGCGCTGGAGCTGGTCACCGGCCGACCCTTTGACCAGCGGCGCCAAGGAGGCTGGAACTGGCTGCGCAAGGGCGACCCGCATGACGAGTACGCCTCTCACGCGATCGCCGACGTCGCGTTCACCGTCGTCACGCACTGCCTGCAGGAAGGGGACTTGGTCCGCGCCCGAGCGGCCACCGAGGTCGCGATCCTGGCGGTGCCGAACGAGCAGGTCGTCCAGCTGTGCCAGGTGGCGCTGACGGAGGCCGAAGGCAACAACACCGAAGCGATGCGGATCCTGCTCGAGGATGTCTGCAACCGCTCCGAGGACGGCGACGCACCCCTGGACCTGCCCGAGCGCACCCAAGAGATCATCCGCAACCACCAGTGGATCGCCAGCTGATCGAGCCGGCCCGCACGGCCCTCCGTGCGAGGCTGTCGACGAAGTGCTCGACGGGCTCCTCCTCCCCGCAATCGAGGAGTGCCGGCTCCGCGACGAGGGCCACCACCGTGAAGACGCCGGGCCACCAGATACCGGGTGCGGTGCTGCTGCGCGGCGAGGTCGTGCGACCAGCCACGCCCTGAGCAACGCGGTCCGCTCGGCCAACGCCTGAGCCCGCCACCGGCCGAGAGCCAGCCAACTGCCCGCGTGGGCGCTGACCGCCTCGCCAAAGCGGCCTCGGACAACTCGGCTGGCGTCTCCTTGGGCGACTGCCGGCCGCCTCCTGACGTCTGGTCTCGGCCGCCGATGCGGAGATGCAGTGAAGGTCGCCAGCCGTCAGCGGCGGACCTTGCTCAGCCGAAGGTAGGAACACCGTCGGGGGAGCCTCGCTGGGGGTCGCCATGGGGCGTTGGTCGCAAGGGCGCGGTTCACAAGTTCGTTTCGGGATGGCAGCAGTTGTCCTCGCACCCGGAGTCGGCTTGAGCCAGGGGGAAGCCGCCGGCCGCGGTACTGGTGGGGCCGCACGCGCAGCCGTCTCCGCGCCAGGCCTCCAGGCCCTCCCGGATTGCGACGGCGGCGATCACAAGTCCGGCGAGCGGGTCGGCCCACGCCCAGCCGAGGGCGGCGTTGAGGAGCAGTCCGGCCAGTAGAACCGCGGACAGGTAGGTGCAGAGCAGGGTTTGGGTGGAGTCGGCGACCACGGCGTTGGAGCCGAGGCCGCGACCGGTCCGGCGCTGGGCCCAGGACAGGAAGGGCATGATCGCCAGCGAGGCGATCGCGAGCCCGATCCCGATGGGGGAGGACTCGGGGTCGTGACTGGTGGCGAGCGCTCGTAGCGATTCGAAGGTCACGTAGCTGGCGAGCGCGAAGAACGAGACCGCCATTAGTCTCAGCGCTTGGCGCTCGCGAGACTCCGGCATCGGGTGCCGGAACTGCCACAAGATGATGAGGCCGCTGCTGACCTCCACGATGGAGTCGAGCCCGAATCCGACAAGGGCGATCGACCCGGCGACCAGGCCGGCCGTGATCGCGATGCCGGCCTCGACGACGTTGTATGTGACCGAGGCGGCCGCCAGCCATTGGGCTCGGCGTCCGAGTTGCCGGCGGCGATCCGGGTCGGCGACGTATGCGGGTGCGTGCGTGTGGGTGCTCATTGGCCCGATGCCTCGCCGTACACGGGGCACAGCACGACCGCGTCGCCAGTGGCTGCCAGCAGCTCCTCGGCGGCGGCGAAGACCTTCATCACCGCGTCGGGGTGGGTCAGGGAGAACACTGACGAGCGACCCGAAGGACGCGACTCGACCAGTCCGCAGTCACGCAGGCACGCGAGATGTTTCGACACGGTCGATTGGGCCAGCCCGAGGTGGCCGGTGAGCTGGGTCACGTTGTGCTCACCGAGCAGCAGGTGTTGCAGGATCGCCACTCGGGAGGGGTCGCTCATGCCCCGGAATAGGCACGCCGCTGCTTGGCCAGCGGCGGCCTCGTCAAGGCCCTGACGTCCGTCAGTGCCATGCTGGTCAATCATCGCCATATAACGATATTAGCGCCATGCGCGCTTAGGCTGTCAACCGGTCCGAGCCGCCGCCGGTGCACGGATGCCGACCGCTGAATCTGCACCAGGGCAGTGCTGAAGGTCGGTGCGGGCGGTTCGACAAAGTCCGCTGCATCTCAACAGCCGAGGAGACGACACAACCCCCTGCGCCGAAGTTCCTGAAACTTTCGGGGGACGCCCTCTGACCTGCACAAACGCGTGTCCCCCGGCAATGTCCCCCCAGCTATTGAGGCGTTGGGGGGACACCTAGAGGGACACCCGAGAGCCACCTTCCTGCCGTGCAGCGACACGACGGAAGGGAGGCCCCGGCATGAGTGTGGGCGACCAGCTCGGACTGGAAGAGAACAGCGAGCTGCTGGACGAGGCACGACGGATGTGGCCCCGTTGGGTGGCCGCCGACAGCCGTCTGGGAGTCGTCGAGAAGTTCGACGACCTGCGGCCATGGCTCCCCACGGTGACCCGCGAGGAAGCCGATGAGGTCCTCCTCGCCCTGGCCATGCTCGGCGCCCCCGATGGCGGTGACGACATCGCGGCCGCGGCGGCTTTGGCCAAGTGCCTGCTTCCCGGCGCCTGCCGGTTGGCCGGCTGGCTGAGCTCGCTGCCGACCAAGGACGTCTTCCGCGACAGCCAGCCGATCCAGGCGGGTGCCTGGTGGGCCGTCGAGCGCATCGACGAACTGGTGGCCTCGCAGCTGTGGATCGAGGTTCGTTCGTTCCCGTGGCGCCGACTGACCAAGGTCGCCTCCAACATCATCGTGAACACGAAGGTCGGGGTCCTGCGAGAGGTCGGCGACTTCTTCTACGTCACGCGCACCGACCGCACCTGGGCTCACACCGACCTGGTCGAGTCCTTCTCCTTCGGCGACCTACCGGCCGGCGGCGGCGAGTGGGCCGACGGGGAGCGCCCTCCCGCCGAGCACGGCGCCAGCGTGCTGGGCCACCAGCCCCTGGCGCTCGCGGTCCACGACCCGGCCGACCCGGACACCACGCCGGCTGAGGAACTGCTCGAGCTGCTCACCTGGGCTTGCGAGCAGGACGTGATCAGCGAGTCCGACCGACGCCTGTTGCTGTGCTTGGTGCACGAGGCCGACCGGGTCCAGACCCGCAACCTCGGCCGCGGCTACGGCGGGCTGATCGGCAACGAGCTGTCGATGCGCGTCGCCCCCCAGCTCGGAGTCTCCCAGGCGACCGTGCGGCGCAATGCCTCACGCAGCGTCCGCGCGCTGGCTCAGGCCGCCGGGAGGTTCGGCCATGACGCATGAGCAGAACAAGAAGCCGGCGAGTGATCGCTCCAGCCCCTCCCGCGGACCTAGGCGACTGGAGGTGGTGAAGGACATGACCGACACCCAGCACACCATCGGGATAGACGCGGAGCAGGGGCGCTCCGTGCAGGAGATCTCGCATCTATTCGACATCGCCGGCCGCGAGGGCGAGGTGATCGCCGGCCTCGCGGGCGGGATGGACGACCTGCGAGCTGTCCAGGCCGCCAAGCAGGCGCTGGCCCGGCTCAGCCCGGCCGAGGTCCGCGACGCCCTGGCCTACCGGCGCACCCTGCAGCCCGGGCTGCTGAGCCAGCCCGGCGCCAGGCTCGCGGGGGAGCCGTCATGAGCAGCAGCACCGTGAACCTCGGCAGCGGCCCGACGTCGCGCCCGTACGCCCTCGAAGAGGTCCAGGCCGCCGTCCGGGCGCTCCAGGCCGGCGAGTTCCGAGACGCCCGCCTCACCACGCGACTGACGGACCCGGACGCAAACACGGCACGGCCGCGCACTGCGCGCCGGACCCCGGCGCAGACCCAGGCAGCCGACTGGACACCCCAGCCTGGGGAGCGAGTCCTGGCCGTGATCGGCACCTCCGGCTCGAGCGGAGCCAGCACTGTGGCTCTCGCCGTCGCGCTGAGCGCCAAGCAGCCGGCTCGCGTCGTCGAGTGCTGCTCGGCCAGCGCCTCCGGCCTGGCCGCCGCCACCACCGCCGAGCTCGGCCTGCACCCCGCCGGATGGCGGCAAGGCCGGCGCGAGCAGGTCGTCATCGAACGCGTCTGCGAGGTCCTCGCCGGCGTCGACGAGGTCCCCTCACCCACACCGGCCGAGCACACCACCCAGCTGACCGTGCTCGACGTCGGCTGGGAGGTCGGTCAGCTCACGACCACCAACTCCTGGGTCAGCGACGCCGTCGCCCGCGCCGACCAGGTCCTCCTGGTCAGCACCGCGACCGTCCCCAGCCTGCGTCGCCTCGAAGGTGCCCTCGAGCTCCTCGTCAACCACGCCGGCGCAGACGTGACGGAGCGGACCTGGGTGGCCGTGGTCGGCCCCCGTCGCAAGAAGTGGCCCCGCGGCGTTGAGGGTGCCGGCGGACCGCACGCCCGGCGAGCACTCAACAGCGAGCGCGTGGTGGAGATCCCTGAAGACCGCGGCCTGTCGATCCACGGCCTGGACTCCCGGCCGGTGCCGCCGGCCCTGCTCACCGCAGCAGCCCACGCGCACACCGCCGGATCGGATGTCGACGACCGCGACCACCGCGACGTCGACGAGACGGCCGCTGACGAGTTCGACCTCTTCACCGATCACGACCTGACAGACCAGTCGGACGACCAGCCGGCCGAGCGGTCCGGCTGACACCTACGCAGCACCAACCCGCAATCCAGTTCGCGACATCGAAAGGAACCGACCGATGGACCTGATGACCCGCACTACCGTGATGGCCGCCAAGGTGTGCCCGAAGGCACCGCCCGGCGCCGAGGGCCCGACCAACGAGATCACCGGCTACGTGCTCTGGGGGGTGATCATCCTCTTCGGTCTCGCCATCATCATCGGGATCGGCGCCGTGATCGCCGGCCGGATGTTCGCCCTGCCCCACGCCTCGAAGGTCGGCGTGATCTCGCTGGTCGTCGTCTTCGGCTGCGCGATCGCTTACCTGGTCCTGCCCGGGATGCTCAACGGCATCCTCGGCAACGGCTGCATCTGATCCGGAGTCAGCCGATGGGTGCCATGCAGTCCAAGGTCACGGGTAGGAGCACGGGTCGCTCCGGTCAGGAGACCTCGGGGGTCCGCGAGTGGAGTCGCGGGCGCCTGATCACCATCCTGACCGGAGCGGTCGTGGTCGCCCTCGCCCTGCTCGTCGGGTTGGGGTACGCCATCTACCTGGCGGTGTCCGGACTCAACGACGACGACTCCGCCGCCGGCGACGTGGCCACCGGCGAGACCGAGCGCTCCACCGTCGCCCGGGGCGCCAGCCACCGCGACGAGATCGCCGCCGAACCCATGCTCAGCGTCCCCTCGAGCGCGGCGTTCCCCGACGACCCCAGCGACCCCGACGACGGCGGGGACGCCGCCGGCGACCAGGGCAGCATCAAGATCCCCACGGGCACCGGCATCAACGGCCCCGGCCTGGTCATGACGGGCTTCCCCAACACCCCTGAGGGCGCGATCGGGCAGCTCGCCCAGATCGACACCGCGGTGCTGCAGTCGATGAGCCTGCAGACCGCTCAGGAGGTCTACGCGAGCTGGGCGCTGCCCGGTGGCGTCGGCGCCGACGACTGGTGGATCACCTCGAGCGTGGAGGCCTTCCTCGGCAGCAGCGAGATGGGCAGCGTCAAGAGCGCCACGGCCTCGGTGGCCGTGGAGCCGGCAGCAGCCCTGGTGAAGGGCACAGACGGACCCGACTGGGCCACGGTCTGCGTCCTGATGAAGGTCACCGCGACCTACCGCTCCGAAGGGCACGCCGCGTTCGGCCACTGCGAGCGCATGCAGTGGGTCGGCGGCCGCTGGATGCTCGCGCCCGGCGCACCCCCGGCACCCGCACCAGCCACCTGGCCCGGCACCGAGCTGGCCACCGAGGCCGGCTGGCGCACCTGGACCACGGACCCGTCCACGGGGTCACCCGGCGCCGACCAGACGGGCGAGCAGGCGGGCGAGCACGGCGAGGGCCACAGCGACGAGCAAGGAGGAGCACACTCATGAGCAGCCGCAGCACATCCACCAACCCCACCCCGGCGGGCAACATCGCCCGCGTCGCCGTCCTGGTGGTCATCGCCGTCGTGGCCGCCACCGCAGTCTGGCTCGGCACCCGCGGGGACGACGGAGCCACGGACCGCGAGGGCGGCACCGACACCACCACCCCGGGTCAGTCTTCGGGCAGCAGCTCCGGCGACTCGGCCAGCGAGCAGCTGGCACCCGAGAACGCCGCCGCCGCGCCCGCCGAGGGCGTCACCCTCCCGACCGGGTCGACCCAGAGCGACGGCTACCCGACCGGATTCCCCTACACCGACCTCGGGGCTGTGGCGCTCCAGGTGGAGCTCGCCAAGGCCCAGCTCGGCTTCGACTACGACCAAGCCGCCACGGTGGCCCAGCTGTACTCCGACCCCGCCGACCAGGCGGTCTTCGAGCAGCGCTCCCACGACGCGGTCGCGCTGCGTCGCGAGCAGGCCGGCGTCCCAGCCGAAGGCGAGGTGCCGGCACCGGCCTCGTACGCCGTCACGCCGGTGGCCTACACGCTCCAGGAGGTCGACACCGACTACTACGTGGTCAACCTGCTGAGCTACGTCACCCTGACCGGCGTCGACGGCGAGGCCCGTGACGGCCTCTACGCCGGCACCCAGCTCGTGCGCTGGGTCGCCGACCCCGACGTCGAGAACGGCGGTGACTGGAAGGTCGTCGAGGGCAGCACCACCGACCTCGAGAACCTCGTCGCCCAGGGCCAGCCCAAGGCCGTCGCGCCCAAGACCAAGGAGTTCGAGGCCGAGGGGTGGCTCATGATCGACCCCACCGGCGGCACCTCGGCCGAGGCAGGCGACGGGGCCGGTGAGTCCTCGTGACCAGCGAGCTCCTCCTGCATTTGCGCGGCCTCCGCCGGCCCGGTGCCAGGGTTGGCGTCAGGGTTGGCGCTCTGGCCCTGCTCACCGCGGTCCTGTTGGGCCTGCTGAGCGGACTCATCGGTCCCGCCGCGGCGGTCCAGCCCGCCGCGGCGGCGCACACCCCAGCCGCGGCCACGGCCGCTTCGATCAACGCCTCGATCAACGCCTCGATCAACGCCGCGGTTAACGGCCAGACGTCCACGCTCGAGACACGGCTCGCTACCGCCGCCCTTGGCGTCAAGCATGGATGCCCCGGACCCGACGCGCTGTGCCACCTCGGCGGTGACGTCCTGGACTGCGCCGGCAGCCCCATCGACTGCGCGGAGGACGCCGGAGGAGCCGTCGCCGACGGCGCTGGCGACGTCAAGGACGGTGTCGTCAACGGCGTGGAGGGGGTGGCCGGCGCGGTCGGCGACCTCGCCGAGGGCGGCTGCGGCATCCTCGACGCGGTCTGCGACGTCGCAGGCGGCGGCCTCCCGGGCCTCCCCGACATCCCGGGACTGCCCGACATCGGTGACATCTTCGACGGCGGGTTCCCCGGCCTGGGCGACATCCCTAACCCCATGGCCGAGCTCGGCGACATCATCGCCAAGGCCGCCGCGGACGCCTGGACCGCCGCGATGCTGGCCATCTGGAACTCCGGGCTATTCGTACTGCGGATCGTGCTGACCTACTCCGAGCTGTTCTTGACCCCTGACCTGCGCGGCGACGGCCCCGGCAAGGACGTCTACAGCTTCGCGCTGTGGCTGGCCCTCGCGATGGTGGTGCTCCTGACCGTCATCCAGCTCGGAGCCGCCGCCTTCAAGCGCGAGGGCAAGGGACTCGCGCGAGCACTGATCGGCGCCGGCCAGTTCGTCGTGGTGTGCGCTACCTGGTTCGGCTACTGCGTGACGATCGTCGCCGCCTGCGGGGCCATCAGCAAGGCGCTGATGACGTCGCTGCTCAAGGTGAACACGTGGCCCGAATGGGAGCCGCTCGGCGGGCTCGGCAGCGAAGACATCGCCGACGCCACCGTGGCGACCGTCCTGGCCTTCCTCGGCATCTTCCTGTGGCTGGCCGCCATCGGACACATCCTGGTCTACCTGGCCCGCGCGGCCTCACTGCTCGTGCTGACCGCGACCGGCCCCATCTCAGCGGCCGGCCTGGTCTCCGACTTCACCCGATCGTGGTTCTGGAAGAGCCTGCGCTGGTTCCACGCCGCCGCGTTCACCCCGGTCCTGATGATCATGGTGCTCGGCATCGGCGTACAGATGTCGAACGGCGTCGCCGCCCACCTCTCGGACGGCACACAGAAGGCGATCGGCACCGCGTTGCCCGCGGTGATGCTCATCCTGGTCAGCGTCGTCGCCCCGCTGGCGCTGTTCAAGCTGCTCGCCTTCGTCGACCCCGGCACCCCCAGCGGCGCCTCGTTCCGCCAGGGCATGGCGGTCCAGGGCGGCATCCAGGGGCTGCTCTCCGGCGGCGGCCGTGCCGGCGGCGGGTCCTCGGCCGCGTCCTCGGCCGACTCAAGCGGCCGCTCGGCCGGCGAGCAGAACGCCGAGGGCTCCACCGGCGACCGGTTCAGCCAATCCGCTCAGGGGTTCCTCGGCAGCCTCGGAGCCGGCGGCCAGGCGATGGCCAAGGGCATGGGGATGATCAGCAGCGCCGGCGCCAAGGCCACCTCCCTGATGGCCGACGAGACCAACCAGGCCGGCGTCGGACAGAACACCTACGGCCCCGACTTCAGCGGCACCCGCAGCAACAACACCCAGAAAAACAGCCAATCCAGCGACCCGTCCGGCAACGACTCGGGCGGCCAGTCGGGCGGCCAGGGCGGGAGGCAGCCCGGCGGCCCGGGCCAAGGCCCCGGAGGCGACCAGGACGGCGGCTCGCCTGGCGGCAGTGGCGACGGCGGCTCCGGCTCGCCGACGCCGCCGACGCCCTCGGTCACCCCGGCGAACCTCCCCGTGGGCGCGCCCAGCGGCGGCGGTGGGGGTGCTCCCAAGCCGCCCGGAGGTGCAGGCGGCGCCGGTGGAGCGGGAGGTGCAGGCGGCGCAGGAGGCGCCGCGGGTGGCGCCGCAGCCGTCCCGCCCGTCGCCTAGCCCAGGCCTAGCTCAGGGCTGGCACCACTCCGCGCACACCGCACGACGTCTCCACTCGAGCATCACCAGGTCATCTGCCGGCCCGCTCGGGTCGACCAGCAAGGAAGGAAACCACTGACCATGACGACGTACGCCGACTACCAGCGCGACCGCATCGGCTGGTTCTTCGGGCTCTCCGGTGGCCAGCTACTGCTGCTGTCGCTGGCCAGCCTCCCGGCCTTCTGGGCGATCAGCCGCGGCGCGTGGTTCTCCGCGCTGCTCTTCGCCGGCATCTGGCTGATGGTGCTCGCCGTCACCGTGGTCCCCGTCCGCGGCCGCTCGGCCACGGGATGGATGATCGCCTCGATCGCGTACGCCTTCGGTGGGCTGCTCGGCTGGACCTCGTTCCGGGCCAAGGCCACCCGGGGACGAGCCGAGGACCTCGAGACGCCCGACCTGCCCGGAGTGCTGCAGGGCATCCAGATCCACGACGGCCCGCCCCACGGCTCGCAGCTGCAGCGGGTGGCGGTGGTCCAGGACCACTCCACCCGCACCTGGTCGGTCACCGCGGCGGTGGTGCACCCCGGGATCGGCATGCAGGACGGCGACGAGCGCACCCGCTACGGCGAGGCGCTCGCCGGTCTGATCGACGTCGCGGGCCGCACCGAGAAGATCGACGAGATCCTCTTCGTGGTCCGCACGGTGCCCGAGGACGGCGCCGAGCGCGAGCTGTGGGTCAGCAAGCACCGCCGGCCCGGCGCCCCCGAGCTCGCCGAGCAGGTCAACGCCGACCTCGCCCGTGGACTGACCCAGGCGTCGGTGCGCACCGAGGTGTTCGTGACCCTCGTCGTGCCCGAAGGCCGCATCGCCCGCTCGGCCAAGGAGTCCGGCGGAGGACTCGAGGGCAGGTGCCGCGAGCTGTACCTGCTGCTCGGTGAGATCGAGGCCCAGCTGCGTGGCCCGCTCGGGATGACCTCAGTGCGGTGGCTGACCTCGCCGGAGCTGGCGCTGGCCTGCCGCACCGGCTTCGCGCCCGGCGACCGTGCCGGCATCGTCGAGGCGCTCTCGATGCGCGAGAAGGACGCCGGCGTGGCCGCCGACGTCCCGTGGGCGATGGCCGGACCCTCCGGCGCCGACGCCACGGTGCGTCACTACAGCCACGACGCGTGGAACTCGATCAGCTCCACCATCAAGCTCCCCACCCGCGGCGCGGTGATGGGGGCCCTGGCGCCGATCCTGACCCCCAGCGAGGCCGGCGAGCGCCGCAGCTTCGTGGTCGCCTACCCAATCGTGTCGCAGTCCAAGGCCGACCGGCAGAGCGGCAACGCCGAGTGGGCCGCTGACATCGCCGAGGGCATGAACGAGCGACTGGGCCGCAAAACCCGCGCCAAGCAGCGCGACGACGCGAGCAAGGCCCGGGGCCTGGACATGAAGCTGGCCCGCGGCAACGCACTGACCCGGCCCTACGCGGTGTGCACCGTGACGGTGCCCAAGACCTCGCGGATCAGCGAGTTCGGCCGCCGTCTCGACGCCTCGATCCGCCGCGCCGGATTCGCCCCGCTCCGCCTGGACCTGGCCCAAGACGTCGGGTTCGCCGCCTCCACGGTTCCGCTGGGCATCAGCCTGACCCGGTCGGGAGACGCGTGATGGCCACCAGCAAGATGCGTCGCCGCGCCGGTCATCGGAAGGGCCGGAACATGGCCGCGCTGCTCTCCGACTTCGGCCACGACCTGCCCACCATCCCCACCCCGGCACCGGAGGCCAAGGAGGCCCGGCTGTTCCGCCACACCCCGCGTCGCGGCGCAGCGCGTGCCGGGCGAGGCTGGGCGGCCGCGAAGGCCACGGCGCTGTCCTACCGGATGACCAGCGACCAGGCCTCGGTGTTCTGGCCCTTCATCTCCGCCCCGGCCCTGCCGCCCACGGGCGCGCAGATGGGCATTGACCAGCTGTCGGGCGGGAGCTTCTACTTCGACCCGTTCGGCTGGGTGCTCGACGACGCGGTGCCGGTGACCAACCCCAACGTCTTCTTCTTCGCCAAGCCCGGCCTCGGCAAGTCCGCGACCACCAAGGCGTTCTGCCTGCGGATGATGCCGTTCGGCTACAAGGTGCTGATCCTGGGTGACCCCAAGGACGAGTACGAGCGGCTGTGCCGCGCCTTCGGCGTCGAGCCGTTCGCGATCGGCCCCGGGATGCGGACTCGGATCAACCCACTCGCGATGGGGCCGCTGGGCCAGGGCTGGGAGAACCTCTCGGCCGAGGAGGCCCAGCGTCGCGCCACGATCATCTTCGGCCGCTGGCTGACCCTGGTCCGCGGCCTGGTGGGCTCGATGCGGATCGGCACCAACCACGTCCCCTTCGGCCCCACCGACGCTGACGTGGTCCACACCGCGCTGGAGCACCTCACCGGCTACAGCGAGGGCAGCAGCACCCTGCGCGAGACCACCATCCCCGAGCTGTGGCACCTGCTGCACAACCCCACCGAGGACCTGATCGAGCGCTCCCGCTACGCCAGCCGCCAGCAGTTCCTCGACGAGACCCGGCTGCTGCGCGACGCGCTCGGCCAGCTCGTCAAGGGCGCCCTCGCCGGCCTGTTCGACGCCCCCACCAACATCGAGGTCGACTGGTCGGCCCCGATCCAGTCGCTGTCGCTGTCGCGGCTCGACGACCTCGGCGACGAGGCGGTAGGCATCGCGCTGCTCGCGCTCAACTCCTGGGGCCGCGGCATGCGCGAGACCGCCCGATCAGATGGCGACATCGGCGACCTGCGCATCGTCGTGCGCGACGAATCCTGGCGCCAACTGCGGCTCGGCCCGGACGCGGTCAAGAGCTTCGACGCCGACCTGCGGCTGAGCCGCGGCATGGCCGGTCGCGGCGGCGACATCCAGTTCGCGATCGCCCACAAGCCCTCCGACCTCCTCGCCGCCGGCGACGTCGGCTCCCAGGCCGCCACCATCGCCAAGGACCTCCTCGACCTCGCCGACATCAAGATCCTCGGCGGCCAGAACCCCAAGGTCGCCCGCGAGCTCGACTCGATGCTGGGCCTGGGACCCATCGCCCAGGACCTCGTCACCGGATGGGCCCGGCAGGACAAGGGCCGCGCCCTGTGGTCGGTGGGGGAGTCGTCCTACAAGGTCCAGACCGTGCTGCACCCGCTGGAGAAGCAGCTCACCTGGACCAACGAGGCCATCGAGACAGCTCGATGACACGGGCCTCCTGAGCCGCCCGAGCTGAGGTCGAGACGTCGTGAAGAAGGTCCTCCTGGCGGGGCTGCCGGTGCTGGTGATCCTCGCTGCGCTGCCCTTGATCGGCGCGGTGATGATCACGATGTCGACCCAAGCGGCCGCCGAGTGCCGCACCCAGTCCGACACCACCGTGTCCAGCGCCCTGGGCGACCTCGGGGACATCGAGGGCCCCGTCGGCGGGCCGGTCAAGGGCGCGGTGACCCTCTCGCAGGCCAACATCAAAGTCAGCCTCCCGCTGTCGGCCTTCAACTCCGACATGAACACGACTCTGAGGTCCAACCCGGACTTCGTCACTCTCAACGAGATCAGCAGCCGCAGCCTCGGCCAGATCCAGAGCGCAGCCCCCGGCTACGAGGTGTTCCGCGAGGCCCCCGCCGGCGGCCCGGACTCGAACGAGTCGATGGGCAACGCCGTGCTCTGGAAGCGCGACGCGTGGACCAAGGTCAACGCCGGTCGGGTCAAGATCGTCTCTGACGACCAACTCATCTTCAAAGGCAACCCGCGCACCTGGGACCGCTACGCCACCTGGGTGATGCTGCAGCGCAAGAGCGACGGCGCCGTAGTCTCGGTCATCGCCACGCACCACATGACCAACCCCCACAAGGACCCCCGCCAGCACGGGAACCCGGCCCTGACCCGCCCCCAGCAGTACGGCGCCGGGATGGACATCCTCATCCAGCTGACGAACTCGTTGGCCTCCCACGGTCCCGTGGTCATCGGCGGCGACATGAACACCCACGCCTCCTACACCGACCTGCCCTGGTCGGCGGTCTCGAAGATGAAGGCAGCCGGCTACGGGTGGGCCAACCACTCAGTCGACTTCGTCTTCTTCCCCCAGAGCCAAGGCGCACGGCTGGCCAACAGCTCAACCGGGCCCCTGGTCTCCGACCACCAGTGGCTCACCGCGCGGATCGACATGAACGGCGCCGGCCCCTCGTCGAGCTCGAGCACCGACGCAGGCACCGGCGCAGGCACCAACGCGGGCACCGCCACGGTCGCTGACACCTCGGGCGACACCTCGAGCGACACCGGCGTCGACGGCGCGGCCGCCGCCCCGCCTGCCGGCGACGTCCTCCCCGCGCTGATGCAGCTACGATTCTCCGACGCCTACCCCACGCTCACGACTGAGCAGGCCCGCAACGCGGTCACCATCGCCCAGGTCGCCCGTGACCTGCGCGTGCCCCGCTACGGCCTCCAGATCGCGATCGCCACGGCGATCCAGGAATCCAAGCTGGTCAACCTCGACGGCGGCGACCGCGACTCCGGCGGCCTGTTCCAGCAGCGACCCTCGACCGGCTGGGGCAGCCGCGCCCAGGTCACCAACCCCACCCTGGCCGCCGAGGCCTTCTTCGGCCGCGCCCAGCACACCAGCAACCCCGGTCTCCTCGACATCCCCGGCTGGGAGCAGATGCCGGTGACCGAGGCCGCCCAAGCCGTGCAGCGCTCAGGCTTCCCCGACGCCTACGCCCAGTGGGAGGACGTCGCCGGCGACATCACCGACATCCTCGGCGGAGACCTTCCTGACATCCCCGGCGGCGACGTCGAGAACGCTTCCTCCACCACCAGCTGCACCGACGGCGACACGATCGCCCCGATCACCATCGGCACCCTCAACATCCTCGGCGCCGGCCACACCTCCGGTCCCGATGCACGCAGGGGATTCGGCAGCTGGCAGGCCCGCCTGCCCGGCGCGATGAGCGCGCTCGAGGACGCTGGGGTCACCATCGCCGCGCTCCAGGAGGTCCACGGCCCGCAGGCCGACGCACTGGCCAGCCGCTACTCCCAGCAGTGGGGCATGTACCCGTCCTTGGGCCCCACCCAGAACAAGGTCATCTGGGACCTCAACGAGTGGACCGCCACCGATCAGCGGCTCGTCGACATCCCCTACTTCGGCGGCAAGAACGTCGGCATGCCGCTGGTGCAGCTGACCTCGACCACCACCGGGCAGGCGATCTGGGTCTGGAGCATCCACAACCCGGCCAACACCCAAGGCAACGCCGCCGGCCACCGCGCCGAGGCGCTGCGCCGCCAGCTCGACACCCTCGAGGACCTGGCCGCCACCGGGATACCCACGGTCATCGGAGGCGACTTCAACGACGGCGGCGACGGCCAGAACGCCTCGCACTGCGTGCTCACCCCAACCCTGACCAACGCCTTCGGCGGCTCCTCCGTCCCGTGTCGCCAACCGAAGAAGGACGCCCCGATCGACCACCTCTACGGCGCGAACCTCACCTGGGCCAGCGCCCGGGTCGAGAACAGCACCCAGTCGCAGAAGATCAGCGACCACCCCCTCGTCGTGGCCACCACCGCCGGCAGCAGCGCCGGCTGCGCCGTCGCGACCAACACCAACTACAACCTCGGCCAGGTCAAGCCCCAGCTGACCCAGCTCGTCAACGTGCTGGGCCCGATGTTCGACATCAAGACCGTCGGTGGCTACCGCGACAGCGCCACCGACCCCAGCGGCCACCCGGCCGGTCTGGCGGCCGACTTCATGGTCCCGCTGACCTCTGCCGGCCGCGCCAAGGGACAGGCGCTCGCCGACTACGCCAAGCAGCACGCCAGCGAGCTCGGGATCGACTACATCATCTGGTACCAGCAGATCTGGTCGACCAGCCGTGCCGGCGAGGGCTGGCGCCCCATGGACGACCGCGGCAGCGCCACCGAGAACCACCGCGACCACGTCCACATCAACGTCAAGCCCGGCGCCACCGTCAGCCCCATCTCCAGCGGCGGCGAGACGGCCAACTGCTCCGAGATCGTCTATCCCGTCCCCGCCGCCTACGTCGGCAACGACGCCCACAACTGGCACAGCCAGGGAAGCGCCTGGGACTCCTGGCACACCGGCACCGACTTCGGAGCACCCTGCGGCACCCCGGTCTACGCCGCTCACTCCGGCACCGTCGAGATCGACACCACCCAGTCCTGGGCCGGCCCCACCCTGGTCAAGGTCAGCACCGGAGCCAACTCCCTGACCACCTGGTACGCCCACATGCAGCAGGTCACCATCAGCCGCGGCGAGACCGTCCAGGCCGGCCAGCAGATCGGCATGGTCGGCGACGAGGGCAACTCACGTGGCTGCCACCTGCACTTCGAGGTCCACCTCGAGAACGGGTCGATCTACGGCCCCGACAACGTCGACCCCTCCCAGTGGCTCGCCGAGAACGCCTCCCCGGGCGGCGACACAGCCGCCGCCCGCGAAGCGGCGTGAGACCTACCCGGAACGCCGAGGACTGGAGCAACACCCCTCGGCCGGGTTCAACACCACAGCGCCGCGGTGATCGCTCCCGCACCTCCCACGGACCTAGGAGACCGAGTGGATAGCCGGGTGTGCCCGGCCCCGAGCAGCACCTGGCAACGGAAGGCGGAGCACCGTGCAGCGAGAACGTCGACGAGACCCCTACCCCTGGACCTGGGAGATTCCGGTGGGCGTCGCCCTGGCCGGCGGGTTCGCCCTCGTCATCGGGCTACAGCTGGGCCGCTCAGTGGCCAACCTCGTCGCCGGCGCCGGGTGGACCTGGCCCGACCCGGACGCGGGGCAGTTCGACTCACCGATCGGCACCGCCTTCTGGACCAGCCTGCCCGGCGTCGTCACCGGCGACTCCAGCGCCGGCCTGCCCCAGCAGGAGGCCAGCAACGGCCGCCTCGCCGGACCTGGCCTCACGTGGGGCTGCCTGATCGCCACCGAGCTCCTCGTGGTCGTCGCGCTCGGCTGGCTCGCGATCTTCATCCTCCAGCGCTGGGGACCCGGCCGTATGCGAGGCATGGCCACCTCGGCCGAGGCGGAACGGATGCTCGGAGTCACCCGGCTCCGCAAGGTAGCCGGCATCGTCCGTCCAGACCTCCACGGCAAGCACGCCAACCCCACGACCTCGGTCGACGCGTCGACCAGCCGCGTCCAGCGCACACCCGGCGACCCATCCCTCGACGCCGCCGAGCAGCCCGGTCCGCAGCTCGGCCGCGGGCTGAGCCCGTGGCTGGTAGCCGGCCGAGGAACCAAGGCGAAGCGATGAACGACCAGACACCCAACCAGGCGCCCCGCCAGACGCCCCGCCAGACGCCCCGCCAGGCACCGCGGCGCGTCACCACGACGCAGGCCTCCGAGGTGGCGTCATGAAGCTGCGCTTCGACCCCTGGGACGTCGGCTGGCGCATCGGCGACGCCCACGAGCCGCGCGGCGGGGAGCTGTGGGTCCCGTGGGACCGCACCGCCGGCGTGATCGGGCCGCAGGGCTCCGGCAAGACCCTCGACCTGCTCACCCCGGCGCTGCTCGGTGCCCCCGGCGCCGCGCTCGTGACGCTCACCAAGGTCGAGGACCTGCTGCTCAGCGTCACCGAACGCTCCCGCAACGACCGGCCCTGCGTCGTGCTCGACCCCTTCGGCCTGGCCGAGGGCATCTGGGGTCACGGCGTCGACGAGCTGATCTGGGACCCGATCGCGGGCTGCGTCGACCCGAAGGTGGCAGAGCGGCGCGCGAAGGCGTTCACCGCCGGCACCGTCAAGGGAGCCATCAACGGCGGCACCGGCGACGAGGCGGCACGGTTCTACGCCGCCGAGTCGGCCAAGGTGCTGCAGGGCTACTTCCACGCCGCAGCGCTGACCGGCAAGACGCTCGAGGACGTGCTCCAGTGGGTCGCCAACCCCACCGCAGCCTCACAGCCGATGGAGATCCTGCGCCGACACCCGCACGCCGAGCCCTTCTGGCACGGCCTGCTCCACGGCGCGCTCAACGGCGACGACCGCACCGCCGGCAACACGATCACCACGGTGCAGCAGGCGGTCTCCCTGTTCTTCCAGGCCGAAACCCGGCGCCGCTGCATCCCCGGTCATGGACGGCCGGCCACCGACCTGGCCGACGTGATCCGCCGGCGCGGCACCATCTATCTCCTCGGCCGCGAGGACCCCTACGCGAGCGCCAGCCCGCTGATGACCGCCGTCGCCGAGCACGTGCTGGACACCGGTCTGCTGCTGGCCAACAGCTCGCCGTGGGGCGGGCGGCTGTGCCCGCCGCTGGTCTCGGTGCTCGACGAGCTGCCATCGACGGCGCCGCTGCCCACCCTGCGCACCCGAATGGCCAACGAGCGAGCCCTGGGACTGTCGTTCATCTGGGCCGCGCAGACCCGGCCCCAGCTGACCAGCATCTTCGGCGAGCACGAGGCCCGGGCGCTGCTCGGCCTCACCAACGCCCTGGTCATGTTCGGTGGGTCCAAGGACGTCCAGTTCAACCAGGAGATCTCCGACCTCCTCGGCACGGTCCGTGTCGGCCGCGTCACCCACCAGGCCGGTGGGACCCACGGTGGCGGCCGCAGCTACTCCGGAGACGACATCCCGATCATGCGACCCGAAGAGGTCCGCCAGCTCCCAGAGCGCCAGGCGCTCGTGATCGCCGAGAACGGCAAACCGATCATCGCCAAGCTCCACCGCTGTGTCGAAGGCAAGACCGGTGCCCGGCTGCTCGCCGATCAGCGGGTGCTGCGCGAGCAGCTGACCATGGACCGGCGCATGGTCGTAACCCCCGACGCCCGGGCGGCCGCCGCCCTTGCCGAGGCACGGCGCCTCGGCTTCGTCGACGACGACACCGACGCCACCTCAAGTGGTGTCGGGCACAGCGACCGCGCGAGGAGCGATCGGTGACCAGCCCACAGCACAACCGCCGTATGTCGCCGGTGCCGATGGTGGGCGCGTTCCCGACCCCAGGCGAGGAAGTCCGGCTGGCCTACCGCGAGCTCCACATCGCCGTCAACGGCTCAGAGGAGCAGAAGAAGGCGCTGGGCAACCACGCGCTGCTGCCGCGACCGTGGGACCCTGCGAGCTGCCTGAACCCCGATCTGCGGCACGGGCTGTGGGAATGGCTCGAGGACGTTGTCATCTGGCTCAACCACGACTACTCCTGGGACGTCGCCGGGCTCATCCCCAGCTGCTGGCCGCACCACCCCCACCTGGTCCACGAGATCGCCGTCCTCGCCGACCAACGTCGACGTGCCGGTTTGGCGATGACCAGCGACGCGCTTGAGGAGTGGCATCGCTACTGCCTTCCCGCCTTCACCGACCGGATGCGTAACCGCCTGCGCGCGCACTGCGACGACGACCACAAGGGCTGGCCGGCCAAACCACGACACAGCGAGCATGTGGCCAAGGCCGCCACCGAGCGCCGCGAGGACGCATTCGCCCACGACATCGACGCACTGCACCTTAATCAACGGCCCTATGGCCAGCGAGGGCCAGCCGACCGGCCTCGGCTGGTCGAGGTTGACCTGGACACTGGCGAGATCAAGGACGAACCGCTTGGCACCCAGTCTGGCACTCGTACCGAGAAAGGACCGCGCATCTGAAGGGAGCAGGGCGCAGTGGCGCAACGCACGTAGCGACACCTCGTCCTGCGGCTTCGACGTGAGCGGGGACGGGCGCACGACATGAGACCGTGGACATCACGATGAATGAGAGGTATGAGATGAGCAGGATCCGTATCGGTTCGCGCACCGTGACGACGTCAGAAGTGTTACGGAGCTACTGGACTGTGGCTACGGAACGCCAGCGGGTCTACCACGCTCGATTGTCCGGGTTGCCTGGCCCGTGGACGGATGACCAGATCATCTCGCGGTATCGGTTCACTAACGCCTACCGTGCCGCCGATCGTGTCTCGCAGGACTTGATCCGTGTGCTGTATGCCGGATCGCAGCAGTCGGAAGATCTTCTGTTGCGCACGCTGCTCTATCGATTCTTCAATAAGCCCACAACGTGGACCGCGCTCGAGGCTGTCAAGGCCGGTGTCGCCTGGGCCTCGTTTGACGTCGATGACTACTCGCATGCCCTCGACAGGATGCTGGCACGCGGCGAGCGCGTCTACTCGGCCGCTTACATCGTTCCGCCGCCACCCTTCGGCGCCGCCCGGAAGCACCGCAACCACATGCTTCTCATCGATCACATGATGCGCGATGGCTTGGCCGGGAAGCTGGCGCGAGCTGGCTCCCTCAAGGAGGTCTTCGAGACCATCAGTTCCTATCCATCGCTGGGCCCGTTCTTGGCGTACCAGCTGACCGTCGACCTGAATTACTCCACGCTGATCGACTTCGACGAGGATGACTTCGTCGTGGCCGGCCCCGGTGCGCGCAGCGGGATCGCCAAGTGCTTCCCGGACACGGCCGGCCTTCCTCCCGAAGCCATCATCCGATGGATGGCGGACACACAGAGCGAGCAGCTTGCGGCACTGGGCCTCGACTTCCAAGACCTGTTCGGACGACCACTGAAGCTGATCGACTGCCAAAACCTGTTCTGCGAGACCGACAAGTACGCGCGGGTGGCTCACCCGGCGCGACGCGGAGTCGGCAACCGCACCCGGATCAAGCAGCAGTTCGCCGCCGTTGGGGCGCTCGATGCGCCGTTCTTCCCACCCAAGTGGGGTCTCAACACGAGCTGCGGTTCCGCCAATGCCCTGGCCCCACAGCACGCCATCGCCTGACGCCGGGCCGACTGCGGGTTAGCTGGCTCGAATCGTCGGCGCGGTCATCGGCAGGCGCGGAGGCCGGGTGTAGGCGGTTGCTATTGGTGGTCGACTGTGGCCAGGTTGGCTTCGCTCAGTGCCTCGATGATGAACTCGTGGGTGTCGTCCGGGCTGAGCTCGGGCACGTGTGCGACGTTGCCGGGATGGCGCGCGGCAAGCGTGCGATAGCCCTCGGCCACGCCGTCTACGTTGTTCGGGTCCTCCTCGCGCGCGGTGAGGAAGAGGAACACCATCGAAGCCGTGACGGGAACCCAGATGCAGTCGATCAGTTCGCGAAACGCGGATTCCGAGAGCCCGGTCCCCGGGATGTCGCCGCCGTACCAGCCGTAGGCCACGGTCGACCACCACCAGCGGTCCAGGACCAATGAGCCGGCCCCCGTTGCGTCGATGATCTTGGAGATGTTCTCGCTGTGACTGGCGAGATGGGTGAGCTGGCGTGCGAGTCCCGACCCGGGAGGGTTCTCTTCCAGCAGCGAGTAGAGCTGACGTGAGAAGTCGGTGAGGCCGGACGGCATGTGTGTGAACAGCGTCGTCTCAGTCGAGACACGAGCTCGGAGGAGCTCAAGCTGCGTCGACTTGCCCGCCTTGTCGAGGCCCTCGAACACGATCACCGAGCCGGGAGCGAGATTGATCTGCGATGGACTCATGGTGGACGACTGCCTCTCGAATGACTCGGTGATGTGGGTCTGCGGCTGACGGCGGTGGTCGAGGTCGGTGACTGGCGTCGGGTCGGACTCTGCGGCCGTGATCGCTAGCTGCTGGGTGGGGTGAAGGTCAGCGATCGGTCGTTGAGGTCGACGTGGACGGTTCCGCCGCGGTGGTGTTGCAGCTCTCGGAAGACGCGGTAGCCGGCGAGGATCGCGTATTCCCAGTCCATGGCGGAGCGGCGCGAGACCTCGAGGTGGGCGGTCATCTTCTGGCACGCCTTGATGACATCGACCGGGACGCGGTCGCTGGTGGCGAAGAGGCTGTGCGAGGCGGCGACGGAGAAGACGTAGGCGGTGAGACCTTCCTCGACAACGGCGGAGCGACCTCCATCCTGGACCCGGTCGAGGTCTCGGTCGGTGGAGCGCTTGACGCCGAGCAGGCCGCGCATCGTGGGTGACCAGCCGAGCACGGCGAGGTGTCCCAGGTGCAGGGCGTCGTGGTAGCGGTAGTCGTCACTGTCGTCGCTGTTGTCATCGAGCGGGTCGCCCACGGCGTCGGTTCCACGGTAGATCCGCACGACCGGCACTGGTTCGCGTCCACGGTCGTGCTCGACGGTCTCCACGAAGGTGATGTCGAAGTTGCGGGGGATCTGCTCGGAGGGATCGCGTCCTTCGTCGAAGAGCGGATGCGGTGGGGGAGTGTCGGGGCGAAGGAACCGTTCCTTGGTCTTGCGGAGGTTGTCGGCGAGCACGTCGTCCAGGTCGAGATTGCAGCGCCTGGCCAAGGCGGCTGCGTACCAGATGAGGTCGCCTAGCTCCTCGTGGACCTCCTCGCTGAACGCGCGGTATCCAGCCTGGTCTCGTTGCCGCTTCTTGTACTCGGCCGAGAGGTTGCCCACCTCGCCGGCCAGCCCCAGGAGTGGGAGCCCGAGGTCGGTGGGGTCCAGGACGTCTGTTTCGGCGGTGAGGCGCTGGTACTCGCCAATGTTCATGGTGTGGTTCTCCTGCTCAGATCACGACGATGGCGGCTTGGACGGCATGGGCGATCAGGTAGTCGGTGGGGAGCCAGCCGTAGCCTCCGGCGCCCCAGTACTTGCTCCAGCTGTTGCGGATCAGGAGCAGGCGACCGTGGTCGGGGTCAGTGGTGGCGCCGACGACGAGGACGGCGTGATAGTCGCCCGCGGGGCTGCGGATGTCAGGGATCTCGATCAGCCCTTCGGCGGTCGCGTTCTCGAACTCGGTGGTGACCTCGACCACCAGGACTACCGGGCTGCCTGCCGCGAGGGCATCCTCGAGCTCGTCCTCGACTCCGTCGTGAGCCAGGGCCAGCTCCTCCATCGTGGCGGTTCGCCACGGTGGGGTGCCCGCTGCGGGCGGCGGGGGTTCGGTTCCCGCGCCCAGGAGGGGGTTCCAGGGCCAGTCGTTCAGGGGAGGTTGACCTGTTGCGGTGAGCGCGTCACCAGCATCCTCCAGCAGCATGCCGCCGGCCGAGACCTGTGCGAGCGATGACGCGCGCCACCAGATCGCTTCGGGAGCCATGGCCGGATCCGAGTTACTCGCAGTCACGGCCTCATGCGCCAGGCTCAAGGCGAACGGCACGCACACCGGCCGCGCACCCTGATCCATCAGGATGCTCGAGACAAGCGGTCGCAGATCCACCGGCTGCCGAGCCGCCTGGCCGGCTATCGAGACGTTCGGTCCGTGGGGCGTCATCGTCGATCACCCCGGCGACCGCCCCAGTCGTCGCCCGGGTTGTCGCCGTCTCCCTGGTCGTCGGGCTGGGCCAGGGCCCACTGCAGAAACATGCGACGGTGCTCTTCCTGGGGTGTCGGGCTCACTCGAACCTCTAGGTGGAAGGTGGCAGCTGCTGGGGCGCGCGGGTCGAATGGCAGGCTGTAGGTCAGATCCAGTCCGAGGGACCCTTCGCCGGTCGATCGGAGCGCCACCAGTCGCTCACCGGTGGCTGCGGCCGGGATGGTCGAGGGGTCCAGGCCAGTCGAGGCGCCGGCCGCTTCATCCAGCCTCGATTGCAGGTGGCCGTGTAGGGATTCAGGCAGTACGAGGTCTCGCCGGCCGGCGATCGCGCGTCGCAGGGCGCGGACCCGAGACGGGGCGACCTGCGCCCACCCGGCGGTGAATCGGTCATCGACCTCACCCAGGGACGCCGGCGCCACCTCGAGTGCGGATCGTGCTCCACCGAGATCGGGTCCCGCCTCATCGCCACGGTCCCGCTCGTCGACCCCGTCGACCCGGTCCCCGTCGCGGGCGTCGAACGTGGCGGGATCGCCCGGGCGGCCATGATCGCGGAGGAGCCGCCGGGCCGCGGAATTGCCGGGCACACGCATCAGCGCGCGGTTCACCGCTGCGGTCGACCGCGACCGCCCGACCTCCCCTCGCGTGGGTCGTGCAGGTCCGGTAGCGGAGAAGTCGGGAGCGAACGGTCCAGGCGGCGGACTCACCTCCTGCATGGCTCGCTCGGTGATCTCATCAGCGGTCATCCAGCGGTATCCGGTGGTTCGGTTCTCAGGCAGCGTGAGCACGACCTCGTCGCCTTCGGTGAGCTCGACCTCGCTGCCGCTAGCTCCGAGGTCGACGGGCCACACGTCGACCGCCCCCCGGGGCCGATGGCCGTGGCACAGCTCGGTCTTGATCTGCATGGGTGTGCGTGCGAGGAGCCCATCGCGAGTGGAGGGGCTGATGATGTCCAGGTTGGAGAGTTGTCGAACGGCGGCCTCGTAGCTTGCTCCCATGTCGCGTGCGGTCAGGTAGACCGCGGGCGCGCTTGCGCTGGCATCGGAGGAGATCCCGTGCCGGGCGCTGGTCTCAAAGACCAGGGGTGGCGGCATCAGGAGCTGTCCGGCGAACAGCTGCGCCAGCTGTTCGCGGTCAGCGGTGGGGTAGAAGATGTCGTCGTCGGTGTCAAACGCAGGCTCGTTGAAGTCCAGGATCCAGTGCCCGATCTCGTGGGCGGCGGTGTAGCGCTGGACCGAAGGGCCGCGCTGAGTCGTCAGCATGATGCCGCCGGTTCCCTTGGGCAGGGTCGCCCCCAGCAGTGAGTCCAGGCGGTTGAAAACCAGCCACAGGCCGAGCCGGTCGATGATGTCGAAGACGTCAACCGGCTCGTCCTGGTCGATGTCCAGGTCGTTCAAGAGCTCATCAGCCGCCTGCAGGGCGTGCCGTCGCCGAGCCAAGGAGGCCATACCTATTCACCCGGCCCAGAGTCGGTTGGCGCTGCGTCCCGGGCGCGGCTGCGTCGCGGGGGCGGGCTGGCGGCTCTGTTCCGCAGACCCGGAGGCGCCTCACCCGCGGCCAGGAACTGCGCGAACCGGAGCACCTGTTCCTTGTCTTCCTCCGACAAGTTCGCGGTGGCCCGGAACAGAGCCTGATTCTCGGCGCTGCCCTCATCGACGGTCTCGGGACCCTCACCCAGGAGCCAGGCAACCTCGCGGTGATACAGACGAGCAAGGCGTCGGATCTCCAGGGCGGTGACGTTGCGCTTGCCCGCCTCCATGGCGATCACACTGGTGCGGGGGATCCCGAGTGCCGATGCCACGTCTTCTTGGGTCAGGCCCAGGGTCTCTCGCGCGGAGCGCAGACGATGGGCGACTTCGACCTGCTCAACCCTGCCCGCACCCTTGCCCGCGACTGTCTTCTCGGTCTTGCCGCTGCTCTCGCCGGCGTGGTTGTCCACCATCAGTGCCCATCCCTTCTCTTCAGCAATTCAGACCCCGTCCTTGGTCACCAGGCTCGGATGAGCCGCACTTGATCCCCGTGTCCTCACCACCCTCGCGAACCCACGGGAGGGCCTAGGTCGATGCCCGTCGCGGTGCCTGCCTCGGGATCGACGGCTTCGCCCACGGCCACGACGAACGCAACCGCGAAGGGGCCCTCGTGGGTAAGCGACGCCGCGACGTGCCCCACTCGCCGCTCTCGGGCGATGGCCTCAGCGCTCCCGTGCAGCTGAAGGCGGGGAAGCTCACCTTCGAGCGAGACCACTTCGATGTCGATGGGGTCGACCTCGCCGATCCCATGCCCAAGTGCCTTCATGGTCGCTTCCTTGGCCGCCCATCGGGCCGCCAGCCGGGGGATCGATCCCGCGCAATAGGCCTGCTCGGACGGGGTCCAGCACAGGTCCAGGAAGGACGGTCCCGACGACTCGACCATCTCGGCGAGCTCCCCGGTGTCCACCACGTCGACGCCCACCCCGAGCAGTACGCCGAACCCAACCCCGGCCCCACCCCCGCTGGCTCCGTCGCTGGCCTGGGCCCGGCCCGCGAGTTCGGTCTGGATCCAGTCCCCGATCCCGGCACCCAGCTCGACACCCAGTTCGACACCGAGCCCGACCCCAGGCGCGGAACTGGCGACGGGTGGGTTCGGGATGGAGGTCATGCGGTTGCCGTCCGTGCTGCGGTGATCAGGTCGGTGAGACCGGCCTTGGTATAGGTGCCCTGCTCGGTGTCGGCCATGGTGGCGTGGACCACGAGCTCGCCCACCGCATAGCCGGAATGTTGAGCCAAGAAGCCCAGGAGCCGGCTCAGGCCGAGCAGGTTGCCGTACGCCTTGGTCACCAGGTACTGGTGCCGGTAGACCGCCGCCATGCTCAGGCGGCCATCGAAGACGGTCAGGTCGATGTGCACCAGGCACGGGAACCCGCGCGAGCGGCGGTCACTGGCGGCGTAGACCTGCACCCCGGCGAGAGAGTCCTCGATGAGGCCCTCGCCCTCGCCGCCGATGACAATGTCTTCGAGGTTGCGCTTACGTTGGTTGAGGTCGTGGGCTCGTCGCAGGGTCGTGACGCGATCCGCGAGCTGATTGCGGCCACCGCCGGTCTTTCCGGGCCAGCTGATCATGCGGCCGAAGTAGGTCCCCCGAGCGTTGGCTGGGTCCGTGACCAGGACCGGCAGCATGTCGAGGTAGGCCTCATACAGGTCGCTGGCCGCGAGGTCGAGCCTCTTTGTGTCTGCCTCATCCAGGTCGGAGGAGTAGACCAGGTGCGGGTCGACGTAGAGGTCGGAGGGGAAGATCGTGCCGGCGACGGTGTCGACTTCTTGGACCCGGGTGCCCGCACGGTTCCCGCCATCGAGGACCGCATCGACCGCCGCGCGGATGCCCGGTATTTCAGGTGCCAACGGGTCGGTCACCGTGCTCATCACGTTGATCGCGTAACCGCCCGCTTCCTGGACGTGCTCGAGGGTCCGCAGCCAGGCCTCGCTAATGGAGTCGGCCGGGTCGATGTAGTCGCTCACGGCGTGGTGACTCCCTGCTTGTTGGCGATGGCATTGGTCAGGAGACCGGCGAGCCCGGCGATGCTGCGCAGGCTCTCTCGATCTGGCACCTTGGACAGTCGGACGAGTTTGCTGCCGTAGGCGTCGGTCACCTTCCCGATCAGCCACACGGCGAGGTGACTGGTGATGCGCAGGCTCCCGTCGCCATGCTTCTCGCCGAGCTGAAGGTCGGCGTCGGAGAGGTTCTTGAGCGCTCCGAGAAGCGATTCGAGAATCTGCTGGACCTCGGGCTGATCCGCGGCCTTCAGGTGGGCGGAGTCCAGTCCGGGAACCGCGGCCACGCGGGCCTTCAGCGGGGTCGGGGGCTTGGTCGTCGCCGTCCCACCCGTCGTACCAGTGCTCGTACCAGTGGCCGTACCGGGAGTCGTGCCTGTCGTCGAAGTGGGAGGTGCTGCCGGCGCAGGCGCAGGCGCCGGCGACGGGAAGAAGGGTGACCCCTGTCCCGTCGCTCCGTCGCCCACGTTCGATGTCATGACATCGAATGTCGCATTTTCCGACATTGAAGTCAAGGAGATTGTGCCCGTCCCTCCACGAGTCACTCGCGAGTTTCGGCAGCCGCAGCCGGGCAATGGTCACCCGGGCGGCTGGACAGGGGCGGCCCGATCGACGCCGGTGAGTGCGTCGGTCAGAGTTGTCCCATGGGGACTAACGGGCTGCCTGGGCACCACGGCGAGCAGTATCTGGCTGAGCGACGGGCACTGCGTGCCGCCGAGGACGTCCTTCTCGCCGCGGGATGCAAGGTCGTCGAGGTCCCTTCAAGCTTCGATGACGGTCTCGACCTGTTCGTCGCGTTGACCCACGAGTACAGCGTGGAGCCCTACATGGCCGCGGTGCAGGTCAAGGGTGGTTCGTCGCATCATCGGCGGATCGTGATCGGGAACCATCGCGTCTACTGGCGCGACCACACCCTGCCCGTTTTCGGGGTCGTGCACGACGGGGAGCGCGGCTACTGGGCAGACATCACCCAGACCCTCACTGATGAGTCGCTGGACGAGACGACGCGGACCAGCGGCAGCGCGAGCGTCGCCACGACCGAGCCCCTCGACATGAGCTTCCCATCAGCGGTGCGTGAGGCCTGCCAGCGACGCCACGCCACCCGCGACCTGCTGGACCTGCTCTGCGACGATGCGACGCGACAGGTCACCGCAGTCGTGGCGGCCAGGTCGTTGCCCGACGACCCGCGGGTCGCGCGCCTGCTCAGGATGCGCCTGACCCAGCTGGACCGTGCCGCCACCTCGCTGGCATTGGAACATCTGGTCAGGCTGGCCCCCGACCTCCTGGCACGCGAGCCCTTTGACGCCGCCCTGCTCGACATCCTCCTGACGCGCCTGTGGAGCTGGGACACCGACGACTTCAATGAGCCCGGACTTAAGCGCGTCGGCACCAAGGAAGCGGCACGCACGTCAATGCGCCATCTCTACGAGTGCCTCGTGCGCCAAGCCGGCGCCGCCGATCAGCTGAGCGAGGTCTACCGCAGCACTGGCGATCCCAACATCGCCTACCTCTCAGGACATCTCCTGGCCGCGGTCTACACCGAGTGGGACCTGTCGTTCGACCAAGCGCGGGCCGTCTTGACCTCGGTGGACCGCTGGGCCCACACCTTCGAGACCGTGGAGCTCCTCAGCGTGATGGATGAAGGTGGGGTGGAGTTCGACATCTGAGGCGCTCCCGGCGCGCCGGTCCGTCCGGCACCCCCCTTGTGGGCTACTCGGCGATGAACTGTGCCTGGAACTCGGCGTCACTCAGGACGGTGAACCCATGGCCGATCTTCACCACCCACTCACCGGCCTCGACCACAACGCGGTCGGTGCGACCGCTCAGGTTGGTCACCTCGAGCGGGCCGCGTGCGTTGGAGTAACTTCCGGCGCCGGCTCCCTTGATGAGCTCGGCGACCTCAGCCTCGTTGACGCTGCGTGCGTATTGCACCGCTTGGGCGGGTGCACGCAATTGGTAGGTCCCCATGACTCTTGAGAGTAGACAGGGAGCGATGGCCCATTCAGATGCCTAGTCCATCGAGAACCGGTGGACCGGACGATCTTCGTCCGGGTCTCAGCTCCGCGGGACCCATGCCACGCGGGACGCGTGTCAGATGGCCCGCACATGATCAAAGCGGCCCGTCTAGGTGTCTGTAGTCACATGCTCGCCGCCAGACGGTGGCACAGCGCCTGACTGCGCGGGTGCCGCGTCGTCGCGGTTGCCGACGGCGTGCTTCTCGGGGCTCGCCGTCGTTTGAACAGAACGCCGGGTCTGGCGAGATATCGTCCAGTCGCAGGACCCTCACCGTGCGGGCACTGCCGCTGGAGAACCCGCAGGAGATGGCCAGGTTGCCTGCGATACCAGAGGAAGCTTTACTCAGCGGCTGAAGTTTCGGCGGTGGGGTGGCCGCTGACGGGTCGGGTCCCGACGGTCCCGTAGGGCGCCCCGCGCTGAGCCGGGAGCAGCGGCGTCGCCGTCGTCGTCGATCGGGATCCTGAGGCGGGATGCGATTCGGTAGCGAAGGTCGCGAGTGGGGCTCTCGCCCAGCGGCGTTTCGGCGACCATCCGTCGGGCGGCGGCAGTAACGTCGAGTCCTTGGTCGTGAGCTCGCTGCAGCATCTCCGCGGTAGCGCGCCAGTCGCCCTGCTCAAGCAGCCGTCGGTCGAGCTCGCGGGCCAGCGGTGCCCACCGCTCCGCGGGCGTCATGTTGGCGGCGGCGATCATGCGGGTACGTATCTCACTGCTCTTGCGGAGCTCGGCCAGGGCTGTCTTGCGCGGGTCGGTATCCCAGGTCTTGACTGCGTCTCGCAAGTCACGACGCGCTTGTTCCTGGGACAGCAGCAGTCGGAGGCGGACTCGTTCGGCGCTTGGTGGCCAATATCGGCTGGGTCGGGCAGAGATGACCCGCATGGCCGCGACCCGTGCCTGGTCGGGGTCGAGGTTGTCGAGCCGCTCAGCCAGTAGCTGATCGCCCAGCGATCGGAAAGCCGGCTGACTACCGGCTAGCGCGATGGTGAGAGCGGCCGCGCCGCGCTGCGTCAAAAATTCGGCCGGATCGAGACCGTCGGGGAGCAGCGCGTAGCCGGGGTCGATGCCGTGTGGGGCGAGGAGCCAGTAATCGCGTTCGGCGGCTATCTGCCCGGCCAGGTCGGGGTCGGTGGCCACGATCGGGTCGCGTCCGGTGGCGCGGTGAATGGCGGCGAGCTGGGCGGCCTGCTCGTCGGTCAGCGACGTGCCGAGCGGTGCCACCCCGACGTAGAGGCCGACGGTGCCCAGCGTGACGGCGACCGCGTCCATCGGGCCCTCGACGATCACCGGAGTCGCGCCCTCGTCGATCGAGTCGGGCACCACGCCGAATAGTTGCGCGCCCTTGTGGAACAGGGCCGTGTCGGCCGTGTTCAGGTACTTCGGCCCCGCCTTGTCGTTGTCGGTGAGGTCCGGACGCCGGCGCCCGACGAACCCCAACACCTCGGGGTCCGCGCCAGCGTTTGGTCCGGTGTTCGGGCTGTGGTGGATCACGGGGAAGATGACTCGGTCGCGGAAGCGGTCGATTAACCGGCCAGTGCGTGCGACGGTCGCGACGCCCACTGCCACCATCTCGTCGTCGCTGACCCCGTGGCGGCGCAGGTGGTCGACCAGCTTCGTCCAGCCCGCGGGGGCCTGGCCGGGACGGAACCGCTGATCGCCGGCGAGGTCGTCACCGAACCGGCCGGCCAGGTAGTCGCGCCCCCACGAGTCGGTGAACTGGCTCTCGAAGAACGACAGCGTGAGCTCGTTGACCTCGAGCATGCGCTTGCGCGAGACGGGGGAGTCGTACCACTCTTCAGCTCGGGCGTGCATGAGTCGGAGATCGGCTTCGGTCGGCTCCAGCGGGGTGCCGCCGAGGTCACGGATGTGGGCCGCGATGGTGAGGTCGCCCTCGATGAACCGGTCCTCGTCGACGTCGACCTGGTCCTCGTCGACCTCGTCGACCTCGTCGACCCCGTCGACCCCGTCGACCTCCTCCCGCGCGACCTGCTCCTGGTCGACCGGAAGCTCGTCCATCGGGTCGGGCTTCTCGCCCAGGGGCCAGTCGGCCCTGCCGGCTTCGGTGGGGTGGTCGACGAGCGTCGCGGGGTCGACCTCGACGCCGGACCACAGGTCGGCCGGGGGCTCGTCGTAGTCGTACTCATGGCCGTATTCGGTGCCCTCCTCGGGCGCTGATTCCAGCGCGATCGAGGTGCGCCAGACCAGCGCCTGGCACTCGTCGACGCCGTCCCAGCCGTCGCTGGGCAGCGGGCGCCCGGCCCCCAGCAGCGCCTCGAGCCGCCAGCCACGCTGCAGTCCGTGGTCGACGTTGGAGACCACGGCCGGCCACCAGCTGCTGGCTTGGATGCTCGCGGCCCGCTCGGGACCGAACAGGTCGGCGAGCCAGTCGGCCCACTCGGTGGTGACGCCCTCGCCGTGGGAGCCGTCGCCGATCTGAGCGGCGACCGCCGGCGTCAGCTGGCGTGCCATGCGCCACCACAGCGCGGCCGCGGCGTGCTCGTCGGGCAGCGCTCCGGCCGGGTGGTCAGGGTCGGCGGCGGTGCGCAGCAGCTGGTGGGCGGTGACGCCGGCGCGTGACATCGCGGCCAGCCGCTCGGCCAGGAGCGGGGTGAACTCGTCGTCGCGGACCTGCGGGGCCAAGGAGTGGAGCAGGTGGCGCCACTCCTTGAGCGCGGGCGTGTGGTCCCCGGTGACCGCGCGATTGAGACGTCGCTGCCAGGTCGCGGAGGCCTTCTGCAGCTGCGGGGCGCCGGTCGGGCGGCGGTCGTCTGCGGGGACCTGCGTGGCTGCTCGCCAGACCTCGACGTTGGCCACCGTGGTGTCGTCGGGGCGCAGACCGTTCTGCGCCCAGGCCGGCAGACCACCGCGGTCTGCGTGGTCGGTGGCGTGGCCGCGGACCTCGCCGGCGAGCTCCTCGACCAGCTGCGCGCGCTGGGTCAGGTAGCCACCCCAGTGCGGGTCGTCGGCCAGCCGGGCCGGGATTCCGGGCATCCAGGGCAGCGGACCGGCGCCGGCGTTGCGCAGACCGGAGGCGTCCAGGCGCCAGTCGAGCACGGCGGCGCGGTCGCGCGCGGTGTCGAGCTCACGGTCACCTGCTGCGGCCCGGAGCGCTTCGACGGGGTTCTCGCCCGCGGCGCCGAGCAGGAGCAGATGGGCGCGGAGCGTGGGCCAGGCTGCCTCGTCGGACAGGCCGGGGGCCAGCTGGTCGACGGCGAGGTCCAGGGCGTCGACCATGTTGACGGCTGGGTCGACGGGTGTGGTCGTCTCGGTGCCGTCGACGGTCGCGTTCGCAGGCGGTGCGGTGTCGTGGCGCAGCAGGTTCTCGGCTGCGACGTAGAGGCTGTCGAGGTAGCGCTGGGCTGCCTCGCCGAGCCGGGTGGCGGGATCGGCCTGCTCGCGGATGTGGCTGGTTGCCGAGCGTGGGGCGTCGTCTCGCGCCAGGATCGACTCGAGGATGTCGGTCGAGGTGAGCGGTCGGACCAGCGTCGGGTGGATGACCGAGTGCGGGTCGCCGTCGCCGACGACCTCGAGGTAGACGTGGTTGGCCAGGGCGCCGCGGGTCATCATCGTGTAGAGCTGCTGGCGGGACTCGGTGCCGGTCGCCAGGCCGTGCATGCTGTCGGCCGTGACGCCCTGGGCGGTGTGGACGGTGCACGCGTATCCCAGCTCGGTGGCCTTCGCGACGTAGTCGCTGGGCAGCCTCACCGTGCGGCCGTGACGGGTGTGCTGGACGGTCAGGTCGCCGTCGTCGTGGATCTCCAGGACGTTCCAGCGGTCGCCGTTCTTGACCCAGTCGGTCGACGAGGTGCGCAGCCGGCGGTCGTTCTCGCGGGTGATGATGAGCTCGCCGAGCGAGGCCTCGTTGCCGTCGGAGAGGCGGCGCACCCGGCCGGGATCGCTTCCCGGATCGCTGGCGCGGGCGACGTCTTCTTGAGCCAAGCGGTGGGCACGAGCCTGCTGGTTCAGCGCGCTGACCAGGTCGCGGGTCGGGGCGAGCATGATCGAGTCGAGGCCGGCGGCACGGTCGGTCTGCCAGGCACCGAAGACGTCTTCGGTCATGGTGGCCAGGTCGCCGACGTGGACGCGTCCGCGGTCGAGGTAGAAGCCGAGCGCCTCGGGCTTGCCCTCGCGCAGCGCCAGCGATGCGCCGCCCTCGGCGGGGTCCTTGAACCGCACCAGCTCGCTGAGCTGCAGCGCGCCGTGGGTGGCCTGGATGTCGCGCAGCACGCCGCCGGCGCCGATGGCGGAGAGCTGCTGGTCGTCGCCGACCAGGCGGACGCTGCCGCCACGCTCGAGGATGTAGGAGACCGCAGCGTCCAGCGAGAGGGTGTCGGCCATGCCGGCCTCGTCGATGACGACGAGGGTGGAGGAGTCGATGCCGGCGACCCAGTCCGGGAGCCCCACGTATTCGCCGGTGCCGGTCTCGCGTGCCTGCTGGAGCGAGTGCGTCAGCTTGGCCAGCGTGTCGGTCTGGGTGTCGATCTGGGACCCCATCGACGAGCGGAGCGCGTTGGCGGCCGCGGCCGAGGGAGCCAGGCCGACGATGGTGCCGCGGCCGTCTGCCCATGCGGTGGCGAGAGCGCGCATCGCGGTGGTCTTGCCGGACCCGGCGGGTGCGATCGCCAGCTGGAGACGCGCCCCGGAGGTCGCCATCTCGCGGACCAGCGTGGCCTGACCGGCGTTGAGGGCGACGCCGTTGGCCGTCGATTCCAGCAGTGCGAGGTCGACCGAGGAGGCCTCGACGGCGTACCCGTCGTGTCGGCCGGCGACGTCGACGAGCCGTTGCTCGGCCGCGATGACCTTGCTCGAGGTGAACATGTCCGAGCCGGCCTGGGTGTAGACCGAGGCGCCGTCGGCCCGGCGCAGTTCGACCGGCTCGGTGGTGGTGTCCCACGGTCGGGCCATGCTCATCGAGCGTCCGTCGAGGACCTCACCCACCAGCAGGTCGACCACGTGGGCGACCTGGTTGGTGGGGACCTCGGCGCCGCGGACCTGGCGTTGTGCCTCGGCGTAGACGTGCCAGTACTGCCAGGTGCTGCGGCTGCCCTCCATCGTGGCCACGATCCGGTCGGTGGCCTTCGCGAACCACGCTGAGTCAGCCAGCGACCGTGCCCCGCTCTGCTGGTCCGGGGTGGGGTTGAGGGCGCCGTGGACCATCTGCTTGACGCGCTGCGGGGTGCCGAGAACCTCGACGGCCTCGCGGTGCCAAGCCTCGCGCTGGTCGGCCAGCGATCGGGGCTCGTGCTTGGCCTCGCGGGTCTCCAGCGTCGCCTGCTGGGAGAGCTGAATGGTCTCGACCGGCGTGGGTGGGCGGCCGTGGGTCGCCTGGAACGCGGCCGCGAGGACCTTGCGGCGGTCCTCGACACTGACCCGGCGCTTGGAGAAGCGGCGGTTCAGGTCGGGGTCGACGCCGACGATTTCGCGCACGGGTCGCTTGCGGGCGTCCTCGTTGGGGCGCTCGGCGAATCGCACTCCGAGGGCGTCGACCAGGTGCCGCTCCAGGGCGGTGTTGTAGGTCTCCGAGGCTGAGACGACCGCCTTGTGCAGCGGCCGCCCGTCGATGGCCAGCCAGGCTCCGTCGTGGGTCCTGACCTTGTTCGAGATGGCCAGATGCGTGTGCAGATCGGGATCGCCGGCGCGGGAGTCGCGGTGGGTGAACGCGGTCCCGATCAGGCCTTCGGCGTCGACCTGGCGTACGCCGTTGGTGCCCCGGCGGGTGAACAGTGCTTTGGACTCGATGAAGCTGACCGCGTCGTTGATCGCGGCCTGGTGGGCCCGCTCGATCACCGCGGCGGTCTTCGGGTCGGAGATCGCCCAGAGCACCGAGACGCTCTTGACCGGGGAGAATGTCAGGTCGTAGCCGGCCACGGCGTTGGTCCTCGGCCGGGAGTGCTTGGCGATCGTGGCCGCGAGCTCGCGGGCCCCGTCATTGCCCGGGCTCGGCTCGCGACCGTGTTCGGCTCGGAAGAACTCGCGAGCGACGTCGGTGCGGATCTGCGCCCGCTGCGGTGCCGGCACCGGCCAGTCGCCGGGCAGGCCGGCGGCCGCGTTCACCGCGGCGATCCGCTTGGCGACCTCGATCCGGAACGGCGAGACGTCGTTCTCGTAGACCTTGTACGGCGTGCCCAGGCGGGCCGCGGCCTTGTAGTCCGCGGCGGTGGGCGAGGGCTGATCGGGGCGACCGATCTGCAGATCGAGCGCCTTGGTGCGCTCGGTGGCCAGGGGGTGGTGCCCGGCGCCGAACAAGTTCTGCATGTGATCGGCGGTGACCAGGTCCCCGGCGTCCAGGCCCTCCAGGACGGCCATGCCGGAGCCGACCCACACGCCGGGGGTCTCGCCCTTCTCGGTGTAGTAGCTCGCCAGCCCGACGTGGCCCTTGTCGGTGGCGTCCATCGCGGCGACCTGACGGGTCAGGTAGTCGTACCCCGAGCCCGCGGTGAGCTTGTGGATGCTCATGGTCACGGTCACCTAGGTGCGGGTGGTCGGCGGGGGCGATCATCGCGGCGCGGACTTCTTTGCTATTCAATCTATTCACGACACCGAGAATGCAAGAGGTGTGTGGCATTTCGTCTTGTGCGTCGATCTGGGGGGACGCATCGGGCTGGAATCGGCGCATCGGGTCTCGGGTCGGGGTTCGGTCGATCGGACGGTTCGTGGGTGGTCTTGGTGGGGCTGTGAGGTCGCTCGGAACGGGTGTGTCGGGTGGCGTCGTGGGTCGAATCGCGAGGCAAATCTCAGGACCGGTGTCGGGGGTTGATGTGACCGGGGTGATCGCTCCGGCGGTCCGGACTGTCCTAGGAGACCGGCAGAGTGCCGAGTGTGTAGGGCGAGAAGGAGTGAGGGATCAACCGATGGGCCAGCAGACGATCAAGCAGCAGGCACGGCGTACGGCGCGGGAGGTGGCCGAGCGGCGGCGTCTGGCGCGCGTGGAGAAGGAGCGCCGGATGACGGACCTGGCCGAGCAGGTGATGGTGGCGCTCGGGGAGCGCGACCAGGCGGTGATCGAGGCCGAGACGCGGGCCGGGGCGGCGCTGCGGGAGTGGACAGAGGTCGAGGGTCAGACGCTGGCCGAGATGGTCGAGTGGTGCGACGGCCTCCTCACGCCGCGTGAGGCGACCCGGCTGCGGCGGCTCGCTGACGGCAGCGATGCCAACGGCGACGGCGACAAGGGCCAGGCCGGCGACCAGGACGACGACGAGTCCGGCGAGAAGCCCGGCGCGGCTTCGAAGGGTGACCTGAGCGGGGGAGCGGGTGGCGGCTCGACGGCTGGATAAGGCGGGCCTGGCGGCGCTGGGGTCGGCGCTGGGCGACCCGGTGGTGTTGGCGCGGTATCGCGCCAAGATCACCACGGTGCCCGGCAGCGAGTGCCTGTGGTGGACCGGAGCGGTGTCGGGCCGGTCCACCCGGGACCGCACCGACGGGGGCGGGCACGGGCGGTTCTGGTTCGCTCAGGGCCGCGTGATTATCGCGCACCGGTTCGCGTTCGCAGTGATGCACGGCGTCGAGGCGCTCGACGACGCGAGGCTGCTGGGGCACCGCTGCGACAACCCGCTGTGCCAGCGCATCGCGCCGGAGCACGTCGTGGTCTCGAGCGCGGCGCAGAACCGTCGCGAGTGGTCGATCCGGCGCAACCTGCCGGACAGCCCGCTGGCCGACCCGCGCGGTCCCCGTCGCCGGGCGCGCGAGCTGCGCGACATGGCGAGGCTGGACCCCGAGCTCGTCGCGGCCGACCTCAACCGGCTGCGCCAGCTCCTCGGTGAGCAACTGACGCTCTGGTGACTCGGGCTGGTGATTCGACTGGTGACTCGGGTGGTGACCTGCGTGCTGACGTGCCAGTGGCGGGCCGGGCTGATCGCCACGGCCCGCCACCGACGTAGGGGGAGCGGAGCCTCAGGCCGCGTCGCTGTCGGCGCCTCCGTCGGCGCTGGGGTCGCTCTGGTTGCCCAGGAGCAGCCGCTCGACGTCGCTGGGCTCGTAGCCCCACTCCGCGAGCGCGCCGAGCACGCGGGCGTCCCAGCCGGTGGGGTTGCGCCAGGTCTGCTTGCCGGTGGAGTCCTCCCAGGCGGCGAGCACAGCGGCGAGCACGGTCATGGTCGCGCCCTTCGGCGTGCTGGCCTTGGTCGCGATCTTCTGGCACTCCTCGTAGCCCGCGCCGTAGTAGCCGCTCGGCACGTCGATGCCGAGCAACTTGAAGAGCATCGGGTGGCGGTGGTCCATCGCCTTGCTCAGCGTGTAGTTGCCGGTGAGCACCGCCTCGCAGATCAGCGCCTCGGCTCCCTTCGGCGCGCTCTTGCGGGTTAGGAACCCGGCGAGCCAGTCGCGACGGACGGTCTCGGCGCTGACCCACGCCTTGTTGTTCGCGATCACGGTGCGCCGCTCCTGGCGCTTCGCCTCGGCCTCCTCCTCGGCCCGAGCGGCGTCCGCACCGTCCGAGGCCGCGCCGGCCCCCTCGTTCGACCCAAGGTCGGACGCGGAGCCGTGGGAGCGGCTGCCGTAGATGAGACCCGAGGCCTCGACGTCGGTGACCACCCAGGTCGCGGTGAAGACCTTGACAGGCTCGGGGTCCTCCTCCTCGGCATCCTCGTCGGTCTGCTCGTCGGTCTGCTCGTCGGTCTCGTCGGAGTCGCCGTCCGCGCTGTCCGTGGTGGCGGGCTCGGGGTAGTCCCACTCCTCGGTGAGGATGACGGCCGCTCCGGTGACGCTCGCCCAGTCCTCGACGGGCACCGGCTCGCCCTCGGGGGTGCGCAGGTCCTCGATCGCCACGGCGGTCGCCTGGACCTCGGTGGCCTCCTCTGCCGTGAGCACCGGCAGGCCGTCGCCGCGCAGCCGCTCGACCTCGGCGGCGTACTCCGCACGCTCGGTGGCCTCGTCGCGCAGCCGCTGTGCCTCGTGGTCCAAGCCGTGGCCCCAGCGCAGGCGACGCTCCAGGCGCTCGACGGCCTCGGGGTCGTGCTCGAACTCCGCGAAGATCGCGGCCTCGGCCAGGGTCAGGTCGCCGGAGTCGAGCCGGTTGCGGCTCTGGTCGGCCTTCGTGACGGCCAGGGCGGCGTTCACGGTCGGGCGCGGCACCGAGAGCCGCTTGGCGATCTGGGCCGCGCTGACGCCGACGAGGGTCAACTCCTCGACGCCCGCGACGATCTCGGTCTCGCGCATCCCCGCGCGGTGGATGTTCTCGACCATCTGGTCCACGATCCGGTCGGCCTCCTCGGGCTTCGCGACCACCCGCGCCGGGATCAGACCGGTGGGCGTGCCCACCGACGCGGCCTCGACCGTGCGGCGCTGACCGCGCAGGCACACGTGCTGGCCCTCGTCGTTGCGGTAGACCGTGACGGCCTCCAGGACGCCGCGCTCCTTGATCGAGCGACGGAACTCCTTCGCGTCCGGGAGGTCGGTGCGGACGTTGCTGCCGATGATGATCGAGCCCGGGTCGAGGTAGACGAACTCCTCGGCCGCGCCTGTGGTGGCGTCGGGGCTGGCGTCGGTGGTCGGCTCGTCGGTCGCGGCAGTGGCGGTGGCGGTGCTGGTCATGGTTGACTCCTCGGTGTTGAATAGAATGAACTGTCAACGCCTACGTTTCCAGGTTCAGCCGTCGTCCTCGTCGTGACGGGAGTCCGCTGTGGATGGAGGCCAGGAACGCCGCGCTGGGGATAACCAGACGCGTGATGTCGACGCGCGGCGCACGCCACGGTGGGCCAGTCGCGCTGCGTCCCCTCGATGCCGATCAGCTGTAGGGAGAAGAGAACGGTGGGAAGGTACGAAGACGACGACCAGGACCGGAAATGCAGCGGCGTTGGTGTTAGCGGTCAGCTGGTCGACGAGCTCGGCGGCCTGGTCTTGCTGGGGATGAGGCGGCGAGGCGAGTGAGCACCGACGCGCGGACTGAGCGGACCGGCATCTACTGGAAGCCGTCCCTGTGGGCTCTGGCCCGTTCGGCGTACGTCGCGGACCTCGACCACGACCCGGGTTCACCCGACACATTCGTAGCGTGGCTGGGACGCGCGCTCGAGCAGCACGCCGCACGGACGCCGGCACAACGCGTCGCGATCGCTGAGGACCCGCAGCTGCAGAACGTGACGGGAGCCGGCGTCAACCGGTCCCACCCTCTCCAGGTCCGCACGATCGAGCTCGTCGAAGAAGCGGTGATCGCCGACCGAGGCCAGCTCGGCCGAGTGGTGTCCAGGTCGGCCTTCGCTGCCGAGGCGGTCGTCGCCGCTGCACAAGCCGCCCGCGAACGAATCAGACGCCCCCTTCCCCCGCCGCCAGCGCGGTTGAGCAACCGGCCACCCCGTCGACCGACACGACCCGTTTCTTGACGGAGATCCCGTCGCCCGATCGGGTGAGGCCGGGCTAGGGTCGATCTCAGGCCCCGCCCTAGTGATCCACCTGGCCACTCCCCCGGAACCACGACGGGGTTTCTGCATGTCGACGCGATGTTCTGGCGCGGTTGGTGATCGCTCCCGCCCCGCGTCCGCACCTAGGGGACCGCAGGCGCACCGTGCGCGTTGCGAAGACCCAGTGCCGTTCAAGGAGGAGCGATGTCCACCACCGTCACGTTCGCGGGGAACCTCGCCGAGGACCCCGAGCTGCTGCACACCCGCGACGACAAGCCGTTCGTCAGCTGCCGGGTCATGGTGACCAACCGGACCCGCAACGCCGAGGGGGAGTGGGTCGACGGCGAGCCGACCGCGCACAACGTCAAGGTCTATGGCACCGCGGCGATCAACCTCTACGACTCCGCCGGCCGGGGCGACCGGGTGATCGTGCACGGCCTGATGAAGACCGAGACCTGGACCGACCGGGACACCCAGCAGAAGCGCACCAAGCCGGTCGTCGAGGTCAGCAACCGGTTCGGCGAGGTGGGCGGATCGTTCAAGTTCGCCGCGGCCCGCATCGAACGACAGCGCCCGGCCACGTCTTCGGCCACGTCCTCGGCGACGGATGAGCAGCCGGCTGCCGTCGAGCCCGCGGCCGGCTGAGGAGGCTAGTCATGGACCCCGACATGAAGCTGGTCGTCCAGTCACCCGACGAGCTGATCGCCGCGGTGCCCCACGTGCTGGGCTTCAAGCCCGAGGAATCGATCGTGCTGATGCCCATCACCAAGGGACTGCCGTGCGCGCGCGTCGACCTGCCGACGACCGCGAGCGACCGTGACGGCGTTAGTCGTGCGCTCCGCGGCCCCTACAGGCAGCATGCACGGCCGGGCGCCATGGTGGCGCTGGTGTGCGTCACCGAGGACCGCCGATCGGCAGAGCTGGCCAGCCAGCACGTCGCCGCCGCCCTGGCCGAGGTCGGAGTCGAGACCAAGCTGCGGCTGTGGGCCAACGGCCAGCGCTGGGTCGAGCTCGACACCGGCGCGTCCGGCTACCAATCGCAGCAGGCGGCCGACCGGATGGCGGCCACCACGGTGCTCGCCGGCGCCGTCCAACCCGCGGCCAACCGCGACTCGCTGGCCGCCTCCCTCGCCGGCGACCACGAGCCACTGGCGGCCGTGCTCCCGTCCGCACGCGACGCCGCCGAGAACAACACCCCCGGCGGCGAGCGTGACTGGGCGCTGGACCGCCTCGAGCAGTTCCACGCAGACGGGCGGCGTCTCAGCGACCCCGAAGCCGCCCGACTGCTCGTCGCGGTGAAGACGACCGCGACCCGAGACGCCCTGTGGGAGGACATGAGCCGCGAGAACACCAGCTCGCACGTCGCGCTGTGGACCGACTTGACCCGCCGCGCACCGGACGAGGTCCGTGCCGCGCCGGCCGCCCTGCTCGGCTTCTCCAGCTGGCTCAACGGCGACGGTGCGCGCGCCTGGTGCGCGCTGGACCAGGTGCCCGCCGACCAGCCCTACCCGCTGGCCGCGATCGTCGCCTCGGCGCTCCAGAACGGCCTGCATCCGCGTGAGTGGGAGCGCGCCAACGCCGCTATGCGCGAGATCGCTGGCGAGCTCGATGAGTCCTACGTGCCCGATCGCCGCCTCGGACGTACCGACCGCCACCGCGGAGAAGCTGGGATGCACGGTAGCCCGCGCCCGGGCGACGGCCTCAACCGCGCGGCCCCCGGCCGCTGACCTCGACAACGACACGGACAAGGACCCGGACATGGAAAGCAAGACGTCTCCCGACCCCTCCGACGCGCCCGCCAGCGCCGGCGAACGACGGCTCGCCCGCCTCGTGGTTCCAGCGCCCTCGGCCTACGAGCGGCATCAGCGGATCGACTGGATGCACGACCCCCTGCCGCGCGCTGGCGCCAACGAGACCGCCGACGGGACGCGCGGTCGTCGTCTCCCAGACGCGTGAGCTCGGGCTACCCATCGACGCGGAGAGGCCTGTGGATGACCGTGATCGAGCCGACGGCGCCACCTACTGTGGAGTCGGCATGACTCGCGACCCGAGCCGAGGAGGACACATGGCGTCAGGAGGCGGCGACCGACGCGCGTATGTCGAGGTGGGCGGCCCTTCTCACGTCGTCCCGTGGCTGGCGGTGAGGGTGGACTGGATCCACAACGATCGCCTGCGCCGTCTACTCGAGAAGGGTGATCGCCAGTTGGCTCGCAAGCTCGGTATCACAGACTGGAGTTGACCCTCGAGTAAGCGCCCGGCGATTGAGCCGGGGAGCGGACGGGATCGGGCAATTGGTGGTTTCGGCCCGCCCGAGAAGGCCATGCTCGAGCGACAAGCTCGCATCACTGAGCAAGGCCCGTGGCCCCAGACTGACGCCGGACCCTCATGGTTTCAAGATCGTCGTGTGGATGCCCTTCGGCAAAGCGTGGCCCTCGGGTCTTCGGTCGTCGCCCGGGGTGCTCAACCGTCGCGAAATGCTATCCACGCAGCCAAGGCTGCGCCGACGAATAGCACTGCGAGAGCGATGAGAGTCTCGATCATGAGGTGGACGCCTCGTTGAGTCAGTGGCCGTCTTTGATGGTGAGGGCAAGGACGATGAAGAGGATCATCAGGACGCCACCGCAGACAAGGATGATGACCGCGACCTGCTGCCGTTTGTGCGCCGTCGCGTCGGGCTGACCGCGATCGGCTGCCTGTGCTTGACGAGTTTCGCGGTCGCCGGAGATCTTGCTTTCCGCAGAGGGTTCAGCCGGCACTCGGGCCACGCCAGACTTCGAGGGGGCGTCGTTGGCGTATCCGTCATCGGTGCTCATCTCATGGTCACCGTTCTTGCTGGGCTTTGAGTGGTGCGGACGGGTATCCCGTGTCGAAGTGCATGTAGTCGGGGACCTTGATGTTCTGCCAGATCCAGCCCTCGTCCTTGAAGGCTTGCCACACCTCGTCCTTGCGGGTGATCTTGCCGGGGCCGGGGGTCCGCTTCTTGTTCTCGGGGGAGGGGGACCAGCACTTGCAGCGAAGGTCCATCCAGGGGTTCTGGAGGGGGTTGATGTCGACCGCGCGTCCGTTGGCGTGGGGCGATTCGGTGGGTGGCGCGTTGATCTGGTCGAGTCGCCGGCAGTTGTAGGCAGCGGTGTTGTTGTCCTTCAGGCTGGCGTTGCTGTCGCCGCCGTAGTTCTCGACCCCTTGCATGGATGCGATCGGGAAGCCCTGCTCGTACAGAAGCATGAAGATCCGCGAGACCGATTCTGCGGTGTCGCGGTGGACGATGATGTGTCCTCGTTGGGTCTCGCCTGCAAAGTCGACGTAGGGCAGGTCGACGCGCCGCAGTTGTGCCCGGCGGGTGACCGGGCACCCGGGACGGACCATGCCGGTCTCCACCATCTTGTTCCACTGTGCATTGGGAACTGCGCCGATGGAGGCGGCAGGGGATTCGGCGGAGGGGGGCTCAGCGGAGGAGGGAGGCTCGCCGGAGCTTGACGTCACCTCCCCCGTGGTGGCTTCGGGATCCTCGCCGGTGCAGCCACTGAGGGCTGCTCCGCCGAGGAGGACGAGGGCGAGCAGGAGAGAGGGGGCGCGGTGAGCTCGGTGGTTCACGAGCGGAGGTCGAGTTCGTAGAGGGCGATGCGGCGTCGGTCGAAGGTGTCGCGTTCTCGGGTGAGCTGCCAGCCGAGGCGCTGGTACATCTCGCCGGGGCCGTCGTCGCCGGCGGTGGTGGCGACACACGCGCTGTGTGCTCCTGCGAACCTGGCGGCGAGGACGAAGTCAGTGATGAGGGCGCGCCCGATGCCGAGACCTTGTGCCTGCGCTGTGACGGCGACATGGGACAGGACCGCGATGGGGGAAATGAGGGGCGTTGGCGCCGCGGCAGAAGCTTCGAGCCTCCCCGCGGCTGACCCGGTCGTCAGGGTGGGATCCGGGCTGAAGTCCCGACTCGAATCCTGGCTTGTCTCAGGGTCTCCTCCGCCGTCCCGGTCAGTGCCCGGGGCGGGGGAGCGGCGGGCCAGCGCCAGCTTGGCACGGTGCCGCACCAGCGGTGCTGCCGCGCGGGGGTGCTGGAGTGAGCCTCTGAACGCCGAGGCAACGAGCGCGCGACCGTGGTAGCGGCGCAGCAGTCGACGATGCTCGATGGCGTCGAGAATGCCGACCAGGTACCCGACCGGTTCGTCGTGCAGGGTGGCGACCGAGGCGGCGGCGTGGGGGCCGTCGAGGAAGGTGCGGTAGTAGCGGCCGAGGAAGGCTGGGCCGAGGCGGCTGAAGGGGTTTTGGGGGAAGTGGTCCAGGTGTTGGCCGACGACGAAGTCCAGGTCAGAGAGGCCCATGCGTCGTACGCGCTCATCACGGTCCGGCGCGACGGCGGTAGAGTTCAGTGACATTTCTCTACATTACGATGCAATGTAGAAATAACGCTGGTGGGGGCGCCGCGTGGGCGTGGCGCTCCGCGGGTGCAGGAGAGGACGGGTGGAAGGCGATGCGCTCTTTCGGGGAGCTTGAGGCCCGGATCATGCAGGTCGTGTGGCGGCGTGGAGCGCCGTCGACGGTGCATCAGATCCTCGAGGAGCTCGAGGTGGACCGCGAGGTCGCCTACACCACGGCGATCACGGTGATCGAGCGGTTGCGCACCAAGGGATGGCTCGATCGGCACCGGGAGGGGCGTTCCTACCGCTACCGGGCCACTCGCAGCGAGGGCGACTACGCCGCATCGCTGATGGGCCAGGCGTTGGACGAGGCCAGTGATCGGACCGCGGCCCTGATCCGGTTCAGCGATCAGCTCTCGCCGGCAGAGATCGCTGCGCTGCGTACCGCGCTCGACGATCCTCAACCGCGCGCGACGCACGATCCCGGGACGGTGGTGACCAGCAACAAGGATAAGTCCGGGCAGGGGAGCCGCGACCACGCGGACGGCACCACGACCAGTCGGGGCGACCGGCCATGACCATTGAACTGGCCCTGGGGTTGCTCGCCTACGTGCTGGTCGTCGGGCTCGTGGGGGACAGGGTGCTGCGGGTCAGCCGATGGGCTAGGCGCTGGCCCGCCCACGGCCTGCGGCTGTGGGTCGTGTTGGCGACCTCGAGCGTGATGGCCGGGCTGGCGACCCTGATGCTGTTCGCCCACGACGTGCTCGAGCACTTCTTGATGTGGGCCGTCCACGCCGGCAAGCCAGAGCTGCACGCCGCCTACGCCGGCCCTGGTGCCACCGATCCGACCTGGAACGTCGCGGCGGTCCTCGCCGCGGGCCTTCTGGGGCTGGCCGTTGCCACGCTCGTGGTCGAGGTCACCCAGACGGCCCGCCTTCGCCGGAGGCTGCGCCGCTCCTATGCGGCGGCCCGCAGCCGCTACGTGTCCGGCCGTCACGTATTGGTGACGGCGGGGACGACGCCGTACGCGTTCTGTGTTCCCGGACGCCGTAGTGGGGGCCGGAGCGGGGGACGCAGCCGCCAAGATCGACGTGGTCCCGGGGTGGTCGCGGTGTGGTCATGGCGACAAGCGCGCGGGGCGATCGTGATCTCGGAGGCACTCGAGCAAGCCCTGTCCGAGGACGAGTTGGCAGCGGCGGTCGAGCACGAGGTGGGCCACCTCGTGGGGGCCCATCATCGCTGGATCCTGGCCGCCGACGTCCTTGGGCGCTTCCTGGGCCGTGTCGGGTTGATGACCTCCCTTCGCAGCGAGGTGCGCCTCCTCGCCGAGCTGGAGGCCGATGACCGGGCCACCGACCGTGCCGGAGCCCGCGCGCTCGCCCGGGCGCTGCTCGCGACTGCTGAGGCCGGGATGCGGTCGGCCCAGTCTGTGCGACCTGTGTTGGGCCTGGGGGAGAACGCCGTGGGTGCTCGGGTTGAGCGGCTCCTGTGTGCGGTGGCGGCCGAGGATGAGGTCTCTCAGGGGCGCCGGATGCGTACCCGCGTCGACCACGTCGCCCGGATCGGGGTCGGTCTCACCTTGGCGTGGCTGGCTGCTCCCGTGCTGGTGGCAGGCCCGGTGGTCGCGGTGCTCCTGCCGGGGCTTCTCCTTCGAGGATCGGCCCATTGAGCGCAGGACGGTGGGCCGTGGCCTGGACCCGCGGTGGCGTGGCCGCCAGCCCGGTCGGTGCCCGCTGGATGGGTGATGCCGCCCGGCGTCGTCGTCGCGATGCCCAGCACGCCTGAGGCCGAGGGTGGGGCAAAGAGTCCCGTGCAGCTCGGAGCGTCCGAAGGCGTGGACGATCCAACCGCGCACCTGCCTACCGGAGTGACTACCGGACATGTACCTACCGCCGTACGCCGGCAGGACACGGCGACCTTCACGCGAGAGCGCTCGCCGCGGCGGGTCCCGCGCAGGCCTGGCTACGTGGTCATAGCCGCCTGTGGGGGCGCCATCACCGCGACGGCGTTCGCGCCCTGGGGGTCACCGCTGCTAGCTCCGGTCGGGGTGGCGGTCTTCGTCGCCGTCGCGCGCGCCACGCCCACGCGGTGGGCGACGATGCGGGCGGGTGGATTTTTCGGTGCCGCCTTCATGGGTCTGACCCTGAGCTGGATGTGGGCTTCCCTGGGGATGGGTCCGTGGCTCGCGCTCACCTTTGTGCAAGCTCTCTGGTTCGCGCTCGTGGGCCTTGGGTGGTTCGCCGTGCGCGAGCTGCCGGGCTGGCCGGTGTGGTGCGCCGCGGTCTGGACAGGGATCGAGGGTCTGCGGGCCACCTGGCCGCTGGGAGGCATGCCCTGGGGCCGGCTTGGCTTCTCCGTGCCGGATGCCCCGTGGGCGATGGTGTTGCCATGGGTGGGTGTCAGCGGCACCACCTTCCTGATTGCGTTGGCTGGCTGTGCCCTCGCGGGCCTGACCCGGGCTGCCTGGTCACGGCAGGCACCCTCTGGCGCCGCTCATGGGGCGCTGCTGGTCGCCCTGGGCACGGTGGCCGCGACTGCACAGGTCGCCTCACCGGTCGCGAACGCAGTCGCCGCGACCACCGCCAGCAACCCCGATCCCGACCCCGATCCCGACCCCGTGCCCGACCCCGTGCCCGACGCCGTGCCCGACGCCGTGCCCGACGTTGACGGTCCGCCGGGAGAAAGCACGGAGGGCCAGGCGCGGGTGGCTCTGGTCGGCGTGGTGCAGGGAGGCGTCCCAGGTTCCGGCACGCGGGTGGTGGAGAACCATCGTCAGGTCACGCGCAACCACCTCGCCGAGAGTGTTCGCCTGGCGGACCGAGTCGCAGACCAGGGTGTTGACCTGTCGTTCGTGTTGTGGCCCGAGAACGCCACGGCCGTCGACCCGACCACTGACCCCACGGCACGCGCCGCCGTACTGGACGCGGTCGACGCCCTCGGGGTGCCTATCGTGGCCGGTTCACCGACGGCGGGCCCCAGTGAGGGAACCGCACGTAACGAGACGATCGTCTGGACCGACGCCGGGCCAGGGCAGCGCTACACCAAGCAGCACCTGGTGCCCTTCGGGGAGTACGTGCCGTTTCGTGGGCTGGCCGCCGCCATCTCTTCGCGGGTAGCCGAGATCTCGCGGGACATGGTGCCCGGCCAGACGGCACGCCCGCTCGAGGTTGCCGGGGTGAGGATCGCCTCAGCAATCTGCTTCGACGTCGCCTACGACGACGTCATCGGACCCCAGGTCGCTGACGGCGCCGAACTGGTGACGATCTCGACCAGCAATGCGATGTTCCTCGGCACCGCCCAACTCGAGCAACAGTGGATGATCAGCAGAGCGCGTGCCCTCGAAACCGGGCGGTCGGTCGTGGTCGCGTCCATCAACGGGATCTCCGGTGCCATCGGCCCCGACGGGACGGTCATCGCTCGGCTGCCTGAACGCGAGACTGGAAGCATGGTGGTCGCGGTGCCGCTGCTCGACACCATCACCCCAGCGATCCGCCTTGGTCCGTGGCCCCAGAGGTCCGCGCTCACACTGGCGGTCGTTGGTCTCTTGTGGTCACTGGTGCTGCGCCGTGCTCGCCACCGGCGAGCGAGCACGCTTCAAAGTGGGGCAGCCTGACGAGTTCAGATGACTCAGGCCCTGTGACCCCGTTTGCTGAACCCCAGCGAAAGGCCCGGTTCGAGTGGTCGAGTCGCGACCGCCAAGGCGGCGCGGAGTGGCCACTGTGCGAAGCCGCAGCACCGCACGTCGGACACCCGGGCTCACCGGTGCATGCCGCGCATCATCAGTGCCATCACCACGGCGCACAGCAGAGCAGCGAGCAGGAGGCTCGAACTGGCAAGGCCGGTTGCGACGAGCACGCCCGCGATGAGGAGCATCGGTAGGCAGCAGACGATCATCAGCCAGCCGTGGCCGCCATGCTTGGCTTGGTGGCTGATGTCGTGGTGCCGACCGGTAGGAATCTGGCTGGGAGGACTCTGACCGTCGAGCCCGAGGTCGTCCGGCTCCATCACGTCACCGATCCCGCCAACACCTCGAGCCGTGCGCGGTACTCGGGCTCGTCGATCTCCCCGCGCGCGAACCGCTCGGCCAGAAGCTCTTGGGGAGTCGCACGTGTCTCCATCGGCGCACTCGCCTGGGTGGTGCTCTCGCGGCGACCCCCGCTCACGACGAGCGCGATCGCGGCAATCAGCAGCGCCCAGAACGCAATCATGCCGAGCGTCATCCCGACCCAGCCCCATCCGCTGAGATCGCCTCCGTAGCCGACCATCATGTCGTCCTCCTCGGTCGTACCGTTCCTAGGCGGCGCCGGGCCTCAGTGACTCCGTCAGTCCGCTACTCACAGGATGACGGTCAACTATGTCGGGTAGTAGTGACGTTGTTCCCCAGTCGGAGGGTCAATGGCCCCTCTTCGACCTGCTATTTCTGGAAAGGAGGCTGCTGGGGCAGGGAACGTCTCGACCATCGTTGGGACATGGGTGGGACCTCGCGTCGAGCGACTGGGTGGAGTGGACCGGGGTGGCGGTCAGTCGGGCGCGATCGAGGTCGACCTGATCATCGACCCGCTGCCGCTCCGTATCGGCGAGGCCCACGGGCTGACCTCGTAGCGTGACGTGTTGGGGCGTTGCTGACTGTTATCCAGTGGAGTTGGCAGAGTCAGCGTTCGTGGCGCTGGTTGACGGGCGAGCTGCCTAGGCCCTTGAGGTAGTCGTTGTAGCGAGTCAGCTCGTGGTCGTTGTCGCGTTCGGCCTGCCGGTCCAACCGCTTGGCCTCGCGGTGGTCGTCGCGCACCCATGCCCAGACCACGGCGACCGCGAGGATCACCAGCGGGTACTCGCCCAGCAACCACCCCAGCGAGGCGCCGATGTACTGGTCGTCGGCTGGACTCGGACCCCAGGGGCGGTCGAGGGCGGTGAACCAGTCGCCGGCCAGCAGCTCGGTGGCGCCCATCAGGGCGACGGCGAACAGCGCGTGGAACCCGAAGACCACCATGATCAGCATGACCCGGAGCGGGTAGATCGGCCGCCGTGGGCCGGGGTCGACACCGCAGACGACGTTGGCGAACAGGTAGCCGGTGAGCATGAAGTGCGCTGTCATCAGCAGGTGCATGGTGTGGCCGCGCAGCGACTGCTCGAAGAGCGAGGAGTAGTAGAAGGCGATCATCCCGACGACGAACAGAATTCCCGCGACGATGGGATGCCCGAGGATCCGTAATGGCCAGGAGTGCACGATCAGCAGCAACCACTCACGGGTGCCCCGTGAGCCGTCGCGGCGGCGCGGGACGGCGCGCAGCGCGAGGGTGACCGGCGCGCCCAGCACGAAGAAGGTCGGCACCGCGGTCGCGACCGTCATGTGCTGGACCATGTGCATGCTGAACAGCACGTCGCCGTAGGCGCCCGGCGGTCCGCTGGTGGCCCAGAGCAGACCCACACACCCGACCAACCACGCCGTTGTGCGCCCTCGTGACCAGCGGTCGCCGCGCTTGCGCAGGCGTCGTACGCCGGCGAGGTAGGCGAGTGCCGCGGCGACGGCGACCGGCGCCCAGAACGAGTCGATGCGCCACTCGGTGAACCACTGCGCGAACCCCAGCTCCGGAGGCATCGCATGCCCCAACAACGCTTCGGTCGGTGTCGGCTCCTCCGCAGCGACGCGGCCCGGGGGAGGGGTCCTGCTCAGTGCAGCTCCTGCTCCCGCGGCCAGTGCCATGAACGCGACCTCGAGCACAGCCAGTCGCGTGAACAGTGCCCGTGCTGCGTTCTGGTGGTCCGTCGTGGCGAGGCTCTTGACCACACGCGTGCGCTGCCACCAGCCCAGGGCGCCGAGGAGGCCGAAGGCGAGGACCTTGATGCCCAGCAACAGCCCATAGCTACTGGCCAGATCACCCAGCCGGGGAACGCGCACAAGGGCCGCGCCGACCCCGGAGATCGCGACGGCTGCAAAGCACCAGCCCGCCAGCCGGGAGTAGCGGCTGACGAGGACGGCGAGGTGGGTGTCTGGATGGCGGTGGACCCAGAGGACGCCCACCAGGCAGCCGATCCACAGGCCGATGCCGACTAGGTGCAGGAACTGGAGGTTGACGGCCAGGTCGTGATTGCCGTCAGTGGCGGCGTGTCCGGTCAGAGCGATCGCCCACAGCGCGGCCAGGGCCAGCACGGCGGCGACGCCGAGCCCGGTGACGGTGCGCGTCGCGAGCGCGATGAAGGTTGCGATGCCTGCCAGGAGGATGTTCCAGCCCAGATAGCTGCCTTGCGCGATCTCGGTGGCGAAGAACCGGAGCTGCTCGATCGTCGCCTGCTGCGGCTCCTGGCCCGAGATGTCGGCATAGGCGAGGACGAACTCCATGACCGCCGACCACAGCCACACCGAGCCGGCGATGACCGCCATCGCGGCGAGGCGGAGCTGTACCTTTCCCACCAGCCCGTTCTTACGTGTCGGGACCATCCAGGTCGCCACGACGAGCGCACCGAGGGTCAGGAACGTCGTCGAGTCGCGCACAGCCCGGGTGGTTGGCAGGCCCCACCGGGTGATCGCCCCCGGGTCGGGCAGACCTTGGGCAGGTGCGCCGGCGATCCCGCCGGTGGCTGCGAGCAGCACGACGGCCGACAGAGAGGTCACCAGCACTACGCTCAGGAGAAGTAGTGTGCCTCCCCGCCGGGGCGGGGAGGCTCCTGGCGAGGCGGTCTCGACGGCGGCGTCGGCGGTCACTCCGTATCGCTTCGTCGCTTCAGGAAGACCAGCGTGCCCACGGTGACTACCAGCGCGATCGTGCCAAGAACGAGGGTGGACGTCCACGGGTCCCCGGAGGACTCTCGGGAGGATCCGCGGGGGTTCTCGGCGGAGCTGTCGGTCGTGCTGTGGGTCGTGCTGTCGGTCGCGCCGGTGGTCGGTGTCTGGGCCGGCTCGGTCTTCGGAGGCTGAACCTCGAAGTCGATGCTGCCTTCGATGGGGTGCCCGTCGGCGGAGGTGACTCGGTAGGAGAGCAACCAACGTCCGGCGGCGTCCGTGGCGCTGGTCTTGTCGGTGACCGTTGCGATGAGCCTGGTCCCCTGCACGCTCACCTCGAGCGCCGAGGCCGTGCCGCCCGTACCTGGGCTGAGAGTGGCGGCAGCGAACTCGGGCGCGATCTGCTGGTTGAAGGTCAGTTCGACCTGGCCCGGCAGTTCGGTGAGGACCTCTCCTTGGGCCGGGTTGGAGGACTCCAGCGCGCTGTGCGCAGCGGCTGTGGGCGCAAGCAAGCTGATGGCGGCGACGATCAGTGCCAGGACGGCCGCGACGCGGCGTGCGGGGCGGGACATGTTGGTTCTCCTGAGGAGGTTCAGATGCCGGCGTAGGAGTGGAGCCCGGTGATCCACATGTTCACGCCGAAGAAGTTGAAGAGGAACGCGGCGTAGCCGGCGAGGGCGAACCAGGACGCCCGGACCCCGCGCCAGCCAGCGGTGGCCTGTGCGTGGAGGTGGGCTGCGTAGAGGACCCAGGTGATGAAGGCCCAGGTCTCCTTGGGGTCCCAGCCCCAGTAGCGGCCCCAGGAGTTCTCGGCCCAGATCGCTCCCGCGATGACGGCGAAGGTCCAGATCGGGAAGGCGAAGATGTGGGCGGTGTGCGCGACCTGCTCGAGCGTGGCGGAGGGAGGAAGGGTGGCTGCATAGCGGCCGCGACGTCCACCCGCCGGCTCACCTGCCCGTTCACCTGCCCGTTCACCTGCCTGCTCGCTGTCCCTCCCAGCGTTGCGGTCAACCTCTGCGGCCGTGGAGGCGCCGACCAGCACCGCGGCGCGACGCTCCTGTCGATGGCGCACGAGGAAGAGCCCGGAGGCTACGGCTCCGACCGTGAACACCCCGCCGCCGGTGATGGCGGCCGTGACGTGGATGACCAGCCAGTAGGAGTCGAGCACGGGCACGAGGGCGCCGGCCGGGGTGTAGAGCACCGTCACGGCCAGGCCGAGGGCGAGCAGGATCAGCGCAACGATCCAGACCCCAAAGGCGCGTACCGGTTGCCGGGTGAGGAACGCCAGGTACGCGGCGCCGGCCGCGACCGCGCACACCAGGACGAACTCGTACATGTTGCCCCAGGGCACACGTCCGGCGGCGAGTCCACGAGCGAGGGCCCCCAGCGCGGTCAGGCTGAACCCGAGCACGGTGAGGGACGTGCCGATCGCTCCCAGCAGCTGGGTGCGTTCGCTGTTCTTGGGGGGAGTTGCCGCGGTTCGGCGGGCGGTCTCGGCCGCGTAGGCCAACATGGCCAGGGCGTAGACGGCGATGGCGCCGTAGACCAGGCCATTGGAGATCTCGGCGAAGGTGGTGCTGGTGGGTGTCATGTGGGTGCGTCCTTGCTGGTCCGGCTGCTCGGCGTGGATGACGTGGATGACGACGTGGATGACGACGTGGATGACATGGCTGGGGTGGATGCCGTGGGCAGGTCGAGGGCCGTGCACAGGTCGTCGATCTCGGCCGGGGGTGGTGGGCGGCGGGTCAGCGAGTAGCCGGCGACCTCGACCAGGGAGTGCGCAGGCGGGCCGTGCCCGGTGGCCAGCGGGTGCACGCGCACCCAGATCCGGCGGCGCCGGATGGCCAGGGAGGCGGTCAGTCCGATGAGGATGATGATCGCTGCAACGAGGGTGATCTCCTTGCCGGGGTCGTAGGCGATCTGGAAGTTCGCGAAGCGTGAGACTCCGTCGAAGGTCAGGCTCCCTTGACCGTCGGGAAGTTCCATCGTCTCGCCGACCGATAACGCCTTTGCGTAGGGCTTTCCGTCGTCCTGGATTTGGGTGAGACCGTCGCGGTCGAGCGCGAAGACCGACTGCGGCACACCGTCGCCCATGCCCAGGTCGCCGGTGTAGGCGGTGAGGAACAGCTGGGGGTTGAGGGTGTCGGGGAACATTGAGTAGGGGCCTTGCGGGCCGACGTCGGCAGTCGGCAGGAAGAGGCCCTCGAACGCCAGTTGGGTCGGCTGTGCGTCGGGGACCTTGATGACGCCCTCGCTGCTGTTGTTGGCGTCCAGCGGAAGGAACAGGACCGGGCCGGTGAACACGACCTGGTCGCGGCCGTCGCGCACGGTGACCCGTGGGGCGTAGCCGTTGCCGGTGAGGAAGAACTTGGTCTCGTTGACGTCGAGAGGCTTGTTGGGCTGGACCGTCGTGGTGCGTTGTTTCCCGTCGCCGGTCTGGTAGCTGAGCCGGGCGGTGAAGTCGGAGGGTTGGCCGGTGTTGGGGCCACTCGTCTGGTAGCTGACGTCGAACTTGTCCAGGCGGAACGAGAGCGGCTCGAGATCGTCGACGTCGGTCCAAGCCGAGGGGGTGAAGACGTCGTACTGGGACCGGTCGTTGGCGAAGGTGGCGCCTTCGGCCAGGGCGACTCTGCCTTCGAAGCCGACGAGCTTGCCGGCGGCGATGCCGACCAGGAGGACCAGCAGCGAGAGGTGGAAGGCTAGGTTGCCCAGCTCGCGGAGGTAGCCCCGCTCGGCGCGGACCTCGGTATCAGTGGTCACCACGCGGAAGCGTCGCCGACGCAGATGGTTCGCGGCCGCGGCGAGCACTGCCTCCGGCTCTCGCTCGACCTCGAGCTGTCGATGGTCCTCCATGCGGGACAGGTTGCGTGGGGCGGCCGTCGGCGCCGACCTGACCGCGCGCCACAAGCGGACCGAGCGGGGCAGGACGCATCCGGTCATCGAGACCAGAAGTAGGACGTAGATCGCGGCGAACCAGGGCGAGGCGTAGACGTCGAAGAGGCCGAGACGGTCCAGCCACGGCGCGAGGTCGGGGTGTCGGGCAATGTACTGCTCGACGGCGGCCGGGTCGGTCGCCACGTTGCGCTGGGGGAACAGTGATCCAGGGATCGCGGCGAGCGCCAGCAGGATGAGCAGGATGACCGCGGTCCGCATGGAGGTCAGGGTCCGCCACGTCCAGCGCCACCATCCCCACGAGGGCCGGGAGGGCCGGGAGGGCCGTGTCACGATCTGCCCCCGGGCTCCTCGCTGAGGGTGTCGGCGATGACCGCCTCGAGGGTGGACTCGTCCACGGGACCGATCACTCGTGCGGCGAGCCGCCCCTGCTCGTCGACGATCATCGTGCTGGGTACGGCGCTCGGGGGCAGGGCGGGCCCGAAGGCGAGGAGCGCTCCGCTTGAGGTGTCGGTGTTGATGCTGGGGTAGGCGATGTCGTAGCTGTCCTCGAACGCCAGTGCGGCGGCGTCGTTGTCGCGGACGTTGATCCCGATGAAGCGAACCCCGGTGCCTTCGTTGGCGCGACTGACCCGTGCCAGCGCGGGTGCCTCGGTGCGGCAGGGCGCGCACCAGGATCCCCACACGTTGAAGACGACCACCTGGCCGGCGAGTTCGTCGCTGTCGAAGGGTTGTCCGTCGAGCTGGGTGCCGGTGAACGCCTCGACGTCGACGCGGTCCTGGGGTGCGATCTGGTCGACCACGCTGGTCGTTGCGGTCGGCGAGCCGGAGCTGTTGGCGCTGCAGCCGGTCAGGGCGACCGCTGCGAGCGTCACACAGGCGAGGACTGTGACGGCTGCCCTAGGCCGGCCAGGGCGGGGACCCCTACTGACCACGGAGCCGTGAACGAAACCGACACGGGAGTCGATCATCTGGTCGGCCCGCCTCGGTCGTCGAGCATCGCCTGCAGGGCGGTGATCTCGGCGCTCTGGGCATCGACGATGCTCTGGGCCAGGGTGCGAACCCACGGCTCCTCGGCGTCCGCGGCAGCGGCAGTCGCCATCGGGATGCCACCCTGGTGATGGGCGATCATGAGCTCGAGGAAGACACGCTCGGCCGCGATGCCCCGCAACGACGCGAGGCGCTCAAGGTCAGTAGCCGACGCCATCCCCGGCATCGACGAGCCAGCCTCTTCGGACGAGCTGGGCATGTCCGACATTGCAGCGTGCGGGTCGTCCGCGTCGTCCGCGTCGTCCGCTTGGTCGGCGGCGTCGGTGGTGCTCATCCAGCTCATCGGGTTGGGGTTGCTCTGAGACTCCCCCCAGCTCGCCAGCAGGCCGTACATCTGCCCGATCTGCTGCTGTTGGGTGAGCTCGATGTCCAACGCGACCTGGCGGATCTCTTCGTCGTCGGTGCGATCGCGGATCAGAACAGCCATCTCAACCGCCTGTGCGTGGTGGGCCTGCATGTCCCGGAGGAACCCCACGTCGACCTGCGGAGGAGTCGATGCCCGGGGGTCCTCTTCCGAGGTGCGGGGGCCATCGAGGAGCGTGCCGACGAACACGCCTGCCGAGATCAAGAACAGCCCAGCGAGCACGGCCATACCCCACAGGGCAGGACCTGGCTGGAAGGGGGCCGCCGCGACCATGGGCCGGCTCGCGGCGGCCGGAGCCGCACCGTCGGCTCCATTCTCGTCCACAAGGTCGTCCGCAACGTCGTCTGCAAGGTCGTCCTCGGGGGCACCCTCTGACGGTTCGGAGGCAGGCGTGGGGGAGGGGTTGGTGGCGTCGGGCATCAGCCCATCCCTCCGGTGCAGGGGGCGCCGAGCTCGGGAGTCTGGGGGCCTTGGGCGAAGGTGTCTACGAACGCGCTCAGCCGAGGGAGGTCGACGGAGTCCTGCGCGAGCTGACGGCCCCACGCGGTGGCGACCACGGGCGAGTCCAAGTCCTCGACGGGCGAGACCAGGACGAACCCGTTCTCGGAGGCGAGTGCCCGCAGGACATCCACGTCCTCGGCGGGAGTCCCGGGGTCGTAGGCCAACCAGACAGCGCCGTGCTCCAACGAGTGCACCGCCATCGCCGGGTCGACGGCCTCGCTGTAGGCGCCGCAGTTCATCCAGACCTGCGCGTGGTCGCCCCCCACCGGCGGGTTCTGGGGATAATTCACCGGGCTGTTGACGTGGTTGCGGCTGAGGTCGTCGTACTCGACCACCCCCTCCAGATCGTCCAGATTGTCTGAATCATTCGTCGGCGAGGAGCTGTTGCCACCGCCGGCTGCGCCCTCCGGCGGGTCATCACTGTCGTTGCCGCATGCCGTGAGCACCCCGAGGCTCAAGATGGCGAGGGCTGCGCCGACTGCGGCGCGGCGGGTCCGGATGGGGCGGTGGGCGTCCACGTCACAAGGTCCTGTCGTCAACGGATGTTCGTTCGGCAGTCACCGCGGCGAGCAAGCGACCCCATATCTACTATGCTACTTAGTGGTCAAGGTCGATCGTCCGGGTGGCCGTCGCCGTCGTCGGCCAGGCCAACGGTGGTCTTGGAGGACTGCCGGTGCTCTCACGTCTCGATCGAGGGACGCCTGGGCAAGCAGAAGACGGTGTCGACCTGCCCTCTGTCGCTGTTGTGCCGCCCACTGTTGTGCCGCCCACTGTTGTGCCGCCGGACCGTTGCCCGGGCGGGGACGACCCCGGGTCGCCGTCGCCTCCGCAAAGGGGTTTCCGGGGGGCCGGGTGGACCACCGGCGCCGTGGGCATCGGTCACAGGATCGTGGCCTCATCGGTCTGCGGTGGCTCGACGTGCGGGGCCAGCGCTGCGGCGAGTGCCAGCGGGTGCCGCGAGCTCACCAACCAGTACGGCGTGGGATCGCGCGGATCGTCAAGTGTGATGCGGACGCCGACGGCGAGGTAGGGCCTCAGTGCTAGGAAGGCCCGGGCATCTGCCTGCGGTCCAGCGATGGCCCTCATCTGCGCGACGTCGAGCACCTCGACCTTCCCCAGGTAGCGCCGTTCGATCCGCGCGCGGCCGGCTTGCAGCCATTCGTCGGTCACCACGATCCGCGCCGACCCATACCCACGCAGCAACCAGATGAGCAGGACTACCAGTGCGCCGGTGATGTACCAGGGCAACGGCCCGGGGATTGCGGCGGTCATCGCGAGCCAGAAGGTGGCCACCATGAGACCCCACTGGATCCACCAGCGCACGGGCACACGCATCCGCTCGCGGTAGGCGGGCCGGACCCGCGCCGTTCTCCCTCGCGATGGGCTCAGAGGGGCCATCCCAACTCCTTCGGCATAAGGTCGCCACTACCGGGTCAGCGGTCGCTGCGAGGACGCACGCACACCCACAACAGCGCGACACCGAATCCGGCCACGATGGGTCCTACAGCCCCCAGAGACCTCGAGGTCTCGCCGCCGAAGACTCCCCATGACAGCAGCGTCCAGTAGGCACCCAGGGCGAGCAGCAACAGCGCAGGGGGCAGGCCCAGGGCGAGGACGCGCCAACGCGGTGTTGTCCGGCCATAGCGTTGCTCGTCCATGGCGCTACCGGCTTCCTTCGACGTACTCCCAGTGCCAGGGCTCCGGCCGGGACCCGCCAGAGCGTGCCCAGTCGGGGCTTTCCCAGCCAAACCGCTCGGCGTTCTGGAGCATCCACACGTACTCATCGGTTCCGAAGGTCTCCACGCCGCCGCACAAGTCGACCGCCACGCCCCATCCGTGATTGCTGGTTCCCGGCCGGGCGGCCAGGCCCGGCTTGACGGCATAGAGCCGGCTTTGGGTCGTCAGGTCGCGATACCCGTCTGTCATGCACGGCTGGTCCTCGAACCGCGACTCGTACGCTGCGCTCAGTCTCGCCCAGGCTGCTGCCGCATCCCCGCGAAGGTGGAACCCGTCAGGGAGCTCACAAAGGCTTGCGTCCGGGATCTGCCCGTTGGGGGCAGATGACTCCTGTGGGGCGGTGCGACAGCTCGCGAGCCATGGCGGCATCCGATTGGTGGTCCGTGACTCTGCGCGCGTGGCGCTCCGGCTCAGGGTCAGCTCCCGCCGGCTGAGGTCGACAGGCTGCTCTCGGGTCGCTCTGTCTGTGGTGGCTGCGCGCGGACTGGCTGCCTCCACGCCCGTCGCGTTCGCCCGTGTGGAGGTGTCTTGAGCTGCCGCTGGGGGCTCGTCCACCCAGAGGCCTGGTGCAATGCCGCCGCCGATCGCCCCGACGGTCGCCAGCGCGGCCAGCGTCCCTAGCGTGCGACCGGAGGGTGCCGGGCCGGGCTTCACTGCGCGATGGCGCCCTCTGCTCGAGCCTTCAGGCTCCGGCGCCTCTGCGGCTGGCCGGTGCCGTTCTCTGCGCGTCGACGCCCGATGCTGCGGTCGTTGACCCACTCGTGAACTCCTTGAATCGACCACCGCAGTCGACACGGCGTCCAGCACTACGTCGAACTACTATAGGAAGTAGGAGGTAGCGGACCCAAAACGCTGCCCGAAGCCTGCGGGAGGTCCACCGGGGCTCACAGGAGCAGGTCGGGCAAGGAGCGGGTGGTGACGCATCGAACCGCGGCTGTGGCCATGCTGGTCGGCTCAGTCTTGGTCGGGAGCTTGGCCGCGGCCATCTTGACGGTCACGGACCCTCAACCCACCCTGATTCAGGGCTTGCCCGACGCAGGGTTGATCACGCGTTGGGGACTCCCCGTCGCGAGAGGCCTCCGTGACCTTTGGGCTGCATCCACGATCGGCCTGCTGTTCGTCGTGGCAGTCCTGCTTCCGCGAGACGCACGCGCACGACCTCGCCTGACCGAGGCAAGATCCCGAGGGATCGCGACGGCGAGCATCAGCGCCGGGTTGTGGGCATTGGCCAGCGCGGCGGTCCTGGTGCTCACCTTCTCTGACACGGCAGGCTTCCCGGTCATCGGATCGAGCCTCTGGGCCGGCATTCCGGTCTACGTCACGAGTGTCGACCTGGGCATGGCGAACATGATCAGTACCTCCCTAGTCCTCGCCATCGCTGTCGGCTGCCTCGCCGTACGCAAGGTCGAAGGTGCGGAGGTAGCACTCCTGCTCCTTTCGCTCGCGGCCTTGTGGCCGATCGCGTCCACCGGCCACGTGGCCACCGACCCCAACCACCAGCAATCCGTGCTGTTGCTGTTCTCCCACCTCGTCGGGGTGAGCATCTGGATCGGGGGACTGGCGGCCTTCGGCTTCCTGCAGGACGACGTGGGCCGATACCGAGACGCGGTACTCCGCCGATACTCGGTCACCGCCACCTGCTGCCTGACGGTGGTGGCGATGTCGGGTGTGCTCAGCGCGATGCTCCGACTCGGGTCGTGGTCTGCTCTGAGGTCCTCGTACGGCGCGTTGATCCTGGTCAAAGCAACTGTCCTGCTCGCGCTCGGGGCCGTCGGTTACCTCCACCGCCGACGACTCGCCGCCACGACACAGACGTGGACGGCGCAAGCGCGCCGTCGATTCGCCGAGCTTGCTGGAGGTGAGCTGGTCATCATGTGCGTTGCGGTGGCTTTGGGCGTTGCGCTTGGGCGTACCCCACCGCCCGAGTTGGAGGCGTCGACGTCGTCGCCACGCCCCCCGGTACATCACAGGCTGGTGAGCGACGCCCACGAGGGTCCAGCCGCGCTGCCGTGCGGGGAGGCCGCGCGGCTCGTCGTTCCTACCCTGGATAGTAGATTACCCTCAGGAACAGCGCCCGCCGCGCCGAAGGGCAAGGGCAGAAGAGTCAGGTCTGCAGCTCGAGGAGTAGCTCAAATGCCCCCATCGACGACGGATCAGAGCCCCGTGCCGGCGACAGATCCGGCACAGGGAAGGTGAAGTGGATAGTACTGATGAGCGCGCTCGTCGCCCTCGGCGGAGTCGGCTGGGTGAAGTTCCAGCCGGGGGCGGACAAGGAGCCAGAGCCCGGTGAAGTGATGGTCCTCGAGCCCGTGCAACTGAACCTTGCCGCCGGGAGATACCTCAGGATAGGTGTCGCCCTTCAATTGGCCGAGGGAGTGAAGGAAGTCGACGGATCCCGAGCGCTTGACGCCATGATCACGCAGTTCTCTGGGCTGCCCCTCTCGGCCGTCGATGAGGCAAAGGAACGTGACCAGTTGAAGGCCGAGCTGACCCGTGAGCTCACGGGGCTGTACCCCGAGGAGGTGCTTGACAGCTACTTCGTCGAGTTCGTGACCCAGTGAACGAGCTGGACCGACTGTTGAGGCCCCTCCGACTGCTCTACGGCGATCGAGCGTGTACCGCAGCCGGCGGGATCGGGCGGGGTCATCTGCATAGATCTGCAGATGCGGACGGTGGGCTAGGCTCGGTCCGTGGGCGATGCCGAGAGCGACACAGCCGAAGCGAGTGGTGCTCGCAAGGGCGTCGGGGGTGCGGGTGCTGGCCACCCGGTGACGCTCTCGGATGACCAGGTCCAGGCTGCGGTCACCTCGTTCTCCCTGCTGGCTGAACCCACCCGCGTCCGAATGCTGTGGGCCATGCGCGAGGAGGGTGTGGACGTGGCGACGCTGGCCGCGGCGGCGGGCTGCACCCCGGCGGCGGCGAGTCAGCATTTGTCGAAGCTGAGATTCGCCGGCTTGGTTGTCGGGACTCGCCAGGGGCGGCGGGTTCTGTACCAGCTGCGCGGCGGACACGTTCGCACGCTCCTGACCGAGGCACTCTTCCACGCCGATCATCAGGTGAGTGGGGCACCGGTCCACGAGTAGACGCGGACCTTCCGGTGCTCTTCCAGTGCTGCCGCGAGATGTCGATCGTGATGTCGCCGTTGCCCCTCGTTGCCCCTGGTCGCCTGTGGTCGTTGTGGTCCGGCCCGTGATACCGGCCGGTGACGGTCGGCCGAGCGCCCCCGGCGGCGGTGCGCTAGTGGCTGGTGCTGCGGTAGGACTGGAGGAGCTGGTCGACGGGTGCGAAGTCGTCGGTGAGCACTTGGGCGCCGTCCACCCAGGACTCCACCGTCGTGGTGGTTGCCACACGCCATCCTGTCTCGCGTGTCTCCAGAGCCTTCGCGATGGCATCGGGGTCCAGGGCGCGATCTGAGGCGATGGCGATGAGGTTCCCGCCGTCGGGATCGCGGTCAGGGTCGAGACCGACGTCCGCGGGTTCGCCCGCGAGAAGCACGTTGTCGAAGACTTCAGAGAGCGTGGCGACCTCAGCGCGGGCGAAGTCGAGGCTGCCGTAGTCGATGAGGTTCGCGACGTACACCCCGTCATCGGCAAGGACCCGCGAGACGTCGGTGAGCGCTTCACGGGTGGTTAGGTGCCAGGGGACGCTGACGCCGCCGAAGGCGTCGCCGACGATCAGGTCACGGCTGTCGTCGGCCAGCCTGCGCAGGCCGAGGCGACCGTCCTCGACCCGAACGTGAACCCCGGGAGCGGCGTCCAGGTCGAGGCGATCACGGTCGATCTCCACCACACCCGCGTCGATCTCTGAGACCAGGCTCTCGGTGCCCGGGCGCGTCGCGGCCAGATAGCGGGGGATGGTGAGTCCGCCTCCGCCCAGGTGGTAGGCACGGATCGCGTCGTCCTCGGGATAGCTGGTGTCGATGACGGCAGCGATCGCGCGCACGTACTCGAACTCCAGGTAGGTGGGGTCATCGAGGTCGACGTAGGAGTGACGCAGGCTGTCAAGGACCAACGTGCGCCCACCGGAGCCGTCGGTGGCAGCAACAACCTTCACGCAGTGGTACTTGGTCTCGGCGTCACAGCCCCCCGGGGCGGCCACCACGGCTAGCCCACCGCCACCCACCGCGAGCGCCAAGGCCGCGGTTCCGCGCACCGATCGGGTGGCCCACGCCAAGGGGAGGGAAGCGGCTACGAGTAGCGCCCCGAGGCTGACCAAGATCACGCTGACGGGCAGCCGGGAGATCAGCACGAACCCGGTCAACACGGTTCCGAGAATGGCTCCCAGCGTGCTGGCACCTGAGAGCTGGCCCACCACGGTTCCGGTCTGCTGGAGGCTGTGCAGCCGAAGCTTGGTCACCATCGGCGTCACCGCCGACAGCAGCGATCCCGGGATCAGGATCGTCAGCGATGCCGCCGGCAGCAGAAGTCCCGGGGCCGTGTCGGCCACGAAGCGCAGTGACGCCGGGGTGAACGCGACCACCGCTCCCGAGACCCCGAGCGCTGGACCGATCAGTCGTCGAGGATCCACCGCATCGGCGACCCGGCCACCAGCCCACGAGCCAAGAGCAATCGCGGACAGTGCGATCCCGATCACCAGGGTGCTGGTCTCCAGCGTGAGACCTAGGTGAGGAGCCAAGAGTCGTAGGGCGACGATCTCGACGACGAGCACCGCGGCCGAAGACCCGAAGACCAACACCACCGCCCATCGATGGCTCAGCCGCGCGCCGGGCAGTGCCGCATCCGGCGCCGCGCCGGGCGCCCCACCCGCTGCCTGAGTGGGATGCGGTGCGGGCTCCGGGCCCCGGGTGGTGGACTCGGGGCCCGGTTCCGCGTCGGGCGAATCGCCAAAGGTGCTCACGCCGATGATCCTGACAGGCGACACCACGAGCGAGCCGAAGGTGAGCATGGGATCGGCCAGCGCGGGCTCGGGCCGTCCGCTCAGGCCGCAGCCTGACCGGACTGGATACTCGCGCACCGTGAGAGAGTCCGGCCCATGGCCGACCTGCGAGCACCGCTCTTCTTGCGGGCGTTGCGCGGATCGGTGACCGCTGCGGTCGCGATGCTTCTCGCGGTGTGGGGCCACACCGCAGCCGGCGGACTGCTGCCCGGCCTAGGCTGGCTGCTGCTGATCGCGATGTTTCTTGCGCTGGTCAGCGCCGCGGCACTGGCGCGACCAGCCAGCCGGTGGCGCCTGGTCGCCTTGGTGGCCGGCGGCCAGTTCTGTGTGCACGTTGTCCTCACCGCCCTGTCGGGCCACAAGGGCGACCCAAGCGCCCAACAGCACTCGCTCTCCGTCCTGCCAACCGGCCCATCACCACGAACTGATCTCGCCGGTAGCGGGGTGGCAGGCCCCGACCGCAGCGGATCCTTCTACGACCTCACCATGGCCCCCGGCGCGATCGGCCGTCCAGGTGAGCCAGCACTGGACATGCCTCACTGGGTCACCCACGTGCTCACCGACCTCACGGGTCCCCACGCCTTGATGGCCCTGGCGCACCTCCTCGCGGCCGCAGGAGTGGCGTGCTGGCTCGCAGTCGGGGAGACCGCGCTGTGGACGCTGATCGTTCTGCTCAGCATGGCCGCCGGCCGCCTTGTCCGCCGGGTCGTCGCACTCCATGTGGTGGAGCTCGTGGACAACCGGCGGCCGCCAGGGATCCAACCGCGCGACGAGCCGAGGCAGCGCCTCCCGATCTGGCTGTTGGCGTCCTCGCTGTCGCGTCGCGGACCACCCGCCGCCAACCCTTGCTGCGTCGCTCTGCGATCACCTGCGATCGCCTGACGCGCGCCACGCTGCGGTCCACAACCCAGCACTCGTCCGAACGTGCCTGACCCAACCCTGCGTTGACGGTCGGGCGATCGAGTACCCCTGCCTGCCCAAGAGCTGCGGCGGGCACCTCTGCACGTCCACGACTTCGCGAATGAGGAACCACGTCATGTCCCGTGTGAATCTGCTTCGACCCAAGCCGCCCCGCACCATCCCGGCCCGCACCACCCCGCGTCGCACGAACCGACGCCGAGGGCTGCGGTGTGTACTCACAGCCACCGGCCTGGTCGTCGCGGTCAGTCTCGCCGGCTGCGCAGCTGACGAAGGCACCGAGTCCGACGGCACCGACCCGACGACTGAAACGTCACAGCCCTCGCCGAGTGCGCCGGACCCGTCCGCGACCGCCGACGCGACCGAGGGCGGCTCCCCGACGGCAATCGAGACGCCCAGCGAGGAGGCGTCAGAGGCCGACCTGGCCGTCGTCATCGACGGCGAGGAGGTCGCACCGAATGCAGCCGAGCTGAGCGCGGCGCCCGGCGAGGCGCTCACCGTCCAGGTCACCTCCGACCGCGCGGGCGAGCTGCACGTGCACGCCAAGCCCGAGCAGTTCCTCGAGTTCGACGAGGGCCAGACCAGCATGGACCTGGTCATCGACACCCCCGGCACCGTTGAAGTCGAGGACCACGACACCAGCGCCGTCGTCGCGATCATCACGGTCGGCTGATGGAGATCCAAGCCCACGGCCTGGGCGGCGGGAGTGACCTTCCGATCCCGGCATCGCTGGCAATCGGAGGCGGCACCGCTGCCTTGACGCTCTCCTTCGTCGTGTTGCTGCTCGCCTGGCAGAAGCCGCGATTCGCAGCCGACAGCTACTGGCTGCCGGTCCCACGCAGGCTGACGGGCGTTCTCGACGGTGTCGCACTGGCCACCGCCCTGCGCGTGATCGGCATGGTGTTCTTCGCGTTCGTGGTCTGGTGTGCGCTGGCCGGACCGGACACGCTCACCAACCCGACGTTCGGAATCGTGTATGTGTGGCTCTGGGTGGGGCTGGTGCCGGCCTCGCTGCTGTTCGGCCGCTGGTATCGGGCACTCAGCCCGGCTCGCACCATGTGCCTCCTCCTGGCTCGGCTGCTCGGGCCCGCCTGGGGAGCTCGCGACTATCCCAAGCGGTGGGGCTACTGGCCCGCCGGGGTGGCGTTGTTCGCGTTCGTGTGGATGGAACTCGTCTCGCGGGACGCGACCTATCTGGGGCAGGTTCGGCTCTGGTTTGCCATCTACTTCGCGGCGATGCTCGTCGGCACAGCGGCATACGGCGAGAGATGGCTTGAACGCGCAGATCCCTTCGAGGTCTACTCCACCCTGGTCGCCCACCTGTCGCTGTGGGGACGACGCAACGACGGCTCGTTGGTGATCGCCTCACCACTGCGCAACCTGTCCCGGCTCGCACCTGAAGTCGGGCTGGTCGCCGTGGTCGCGGTCCTCTTGGGCAGTACCGCCTATGACAGTTGGCGCGAGTCGGCGGTCTGGATCCGGTTCGTCCAAAGCAGCAGCATTCACGGGACCTTGTTGAACACCGCCATGCTGTTGTCCTGGGTGCTCATCGTGGGCATCGTCTTCACGATCGCCACCTCCTGCACACCAGTCAACCCGGGACTCGGTCTCCGCAGACGCGACCTTCCCTCGCGCCTGGCCCACTCGATCGTCCCGATCATCGTGGGATACATGATCGCGCACTACATCTCGTTCCTCGTCGAGTCCGGACAGCTGGTCCTGATCCAGATCAGCGATCCCATGGGAACCGGCGCGAACCTCTTCGGAACCGCAGACGGCAGCATCAATTACTGGCTCTCCCAGAACCCGTCGTTCCTTGCCTCCATCAAGGTGTTGGCCATCGTGATCGGACACGTGCTGGGCGTCATCGCCGCCCACGACCGGTCCTTGGAGCTCCTGCCGCGCAAGCACCAGATCACCGGTCAGCTGCCGCTCCTGGGCGTCATGGTGCTCTACACCTTCATGGGCCTGTACCTGCTGTTCGGAACCTGACCGAACGGCGGGGGACGAACGGGCCGAGCCGCCGCTCCGCGTCCGACGAGCCGTTCCGTGGCCGCCCACCCAGGGCGGCCACGGACGTCTCGCGGGTACGCGACGTGAGCAACCACTGGTGTCGAGATTCTGGGTGCGCGGCGCCTTGGACGCGAACAGGGGGCCGAGACGAGGACGCGCGGTCGCTCAGGTCTGCTCATCCGCGGCCGATGTTCACATTGATGCATCCAGACCGTCGTGTGTGAACACGGTCGGCACCGCCGTGGAGAGGGACCAGCATGCCGCTCGACACGTCCGGGCGGGCTGATCGTTCGCGGCGTGATCCGGCGGGCACCCCCTCGTGTGGTCACCTGGGCCGGGTCCGTCGACCGCTTCGCTCGGAGGTACCCCGGTGACCGTCACGGGACGGACATCTTCGGGCCGACATCCTGGAGGCCGGAGACCGACTGCTGGTGCCAAGAACCTCGGTGAGGTGCTCTCTTGGCTCGCGTCTGAACCGGGGATCGCAGCGCTCGCCGAGCGGTTCCCCGAGCAATGGGAGCAGCTGAGCAAGGACGCAGCGCGCCACGGCACCCGCTCCGACGACGACTTGCGCCAGTTCGTGCGGGCTGCACTTCGGCCAACTGCACATCAAGCAGGCCACGCCCGCCCACAGGCCGAGATCATCCGATCCGAGGTTCGTCGCCACATGCTGCTGGAGCTGTTGCGGCAGCGCGATCTCGCCGCGGAGACGGGTCTGACCAGCGGCACGGTGCGGTTCAACCGGCTGAAAGGTGCCCTCGCCCAGCAGCTCCTCTTCCACCACGACTTGGTCCGGAAGCCGGTCTCCATGGCTGCCTACCGCCTTATCTGGCCGCTGATGTGGCAGCGGAGGATCCTGCTCCCTCTCGTCCGGGGAGAGGGGATCTACGCCTTCTACAGCACTAGCCTGGTGCGTCGCCTGAGCAAGCTCATCGGCACCGACCGATGCCTGGAGATCGGCGCCGGTGACGGAACACTGACCCGCTTCCTGCGCGATGAAGGGACAGACGTCGTCGCGACCGACAACTACAGCTGGAGCCGGTACATCCGGTTCGACGGGTCCGGTGTCGAGAAGCTCGACGCCCGTCAAGCGCTCCACCGGTACCAGCCGAGGATCGTCATCTGCGCTTGGCCGCCACCGGCCAACCCGTTCGAGAAGTACGTCTTCGAAACCTCGTCGGTGCAGACCTACATAGTGATCACCAGCAGCTCGCGCGCCAACGCCGGCGACTGGAACACCTACGAGAGCCAGACGGCGTTCGACGTGCAGGTCGATCGCCGCATGACCCGGTCGGTCCTGCCGATCGGACGTAGTCAGGTCCTCGTCTTCCGCCGCCGCGACTCGAACGGTCCAAGCTGATCCGTCGCACGCTGCGCGTATCCAGGCGCTGATCTGAGGAGGAACCCGGGGCAACCCTCGCAGACCCGCGAGGCGAGCTACGGAGGCGAGCTTGCGGAGAAGAGCTACAGAGGTGGAGCGGGATCCGGTCGCGCTACCGGAAGGGTCGGCCCTACTTGGATCCGGCCGGCGTCGAGACGAGTCTCCCCTGGGCAGAGATCCCGGCGCCTCGGTATCGGCGGGTCGAGAAGATGGCGCCAACCGTGCCGAGCGTGAGCAGGGCGGCGGCAGCCAGGGGTAGGCCGGCTGCTCCGAGCCAGCCGGCGATGGGGTAGGTGACCAGGAAGCAGCCGTGCGACAGGGCGAACTGGGCGGTGTAGACCAAGTTCCGATTCTGCGGGGTGGAGGCCTCGGCCAGCAGCCTCGAGGATGGCGTGTTGACCAGGGACGTCCCGCTACCCAAGACGAACCAGGCGAGCAGCAAGGCTCCCCAGCCCTCGCCGGTCGCGACTGCGTAGATCGCCACCGCCATGGCGAAGGTGAGCGCGACCACGAGGAGCCAGACGCCAGTCAGCATGGTCCGTGCGACGCCGACGCGCTCGACCAGTCGGGGAATGTTGAGGGCGACCAGCAGCGAGCCCAGCCCGTAGGCCCCGAGCGTGAGGGCCAGTGCGTTGTCGTCGAGACCAAAGACGCCCTTGGTGTAGACCACCGAGTTGACCAAGACGGTGGCGGTCGAGGCTGCCACGACGACATTGGTCGTCATCAGGAACCGCAGGCTCGGCGTCTGTGCGAAGACCCGCAGCCCCGTGGGGAGGCGTTGCCAGAACGTGGAGGTGTCCTCTTCTGCCACGCGCCGCGGCAGCCGCGCCACCAACACGAGGGCCGAGGAGATGACGAACCCGACGGCTGTGCCGAGGAAGAGGTTGTTGTAGTTGATCAGGGTCAGCAAGACGGCGGCCAGCAACGGGCTTAGGATCGCGTCGAGGTCGTAAGCGAGCCGGGACAACGCCAGCGCCTTGGTGTAGTCATCGCGGTCGGGCAACACGCTGGGTATCAGCGTCTGGAACGCCGGGGTGAAGGTGGCCGACGCCGACTGCAGAACGAAGACCAAGACGTAGATCTGCCAGATGTCGCCCACGAACGGCAGGACCAGGGCGACAGCCAGGCGTACGGCGTCGGCGGTGACCAGGACCGCCTTCTTGGGCAGCCGGTCGACCAGCGCTGCGACCAGTGGCGCGACGCCGACGTAGGCGACCATCTTGATGGTCAAGGCGGTGCCGAGGACCGACCCGGCGTCGTCGCCGGCGATGTCGAAGGCCAGCAGGCCGAGCGCGACGGTCAGCAGGCCCGTGCCGATGAGGGCGATGACCTGGGCGAGGAACAGGGCTCGGTAGGTCCCGTTCCGGAGGACGTCGATCACGCGCTGCTCCTCGCCGAGGTAGAGGCCGTCGGTGAGGACTGCCTCGTCGTCGGGCGCTCGTCGGCCGCGGGTCGACGAGCAACCAAACCCTCATCCACGACATATGCATGCATGCGCAGATATTAGCAGTGTTGTGGTCCCGCTGGCTCGTCCCGTGATCGAGCCCACAGCCGGCTGGGGCCGGGCCCTTCGGCTGATACCGCTGGGGTTCAGCGCACGCCGGGGAGAGTGAAAGTGAAGGTGCTGCCACGCCCCGAGCCTGGGCTCGCAGCGGTGAGGGATCCGCCGTGCGCTCGGATGATGGCTTGGCTGATCGTCAGGCCGATTCCCGATCCTTGCTGCTCCCGGGTCCTGGCGCTGTCGCCGCGGTAGAAGCGTTCGAAGACGTGAGGCAGCTGGTCGGCGGCGATGCCGTCGCCGGTGTCGGTGACCTCGATGCGGGCACCGCCTTCGCGGCTCGCTTGCCAGGTCACTGTCGTGCTGCCGCCGTCCGGGGTGTGGCGTAGGGCGTTGTCGAGGAGGTTGGTCAGGACCTGCAGCAGGCGCTGCCGATCCCCTTCGACGATCGGGTCGCCCTCTCCCACGTTGGTGAGGTGGACCCCTTTGGCAGCGAAGGCGTCGTGTTGGGCGACTGTAGCGGCGATGGTCAGCTCGGTGACCGACACCGGCGCGAGCTGGAGCCCAAGCTGGTTCTCCTCAGCACGCGAAACGGCGCTGAGGTCGTCGGCCAGTCGGCGCAGACGGTCGACCTGGTCACTTAGGGTGCGCTGGCTGGCCGTGTTCCAGGGAGTGACTCCGTCCTCGATGCCTTCGAGGTAGGCGGCCAGCGTCGCCACTGGCGTGCGGAGTTCGTGGGCCAGGTCTGACAGCAGCCGTCGACGGGTGTCCTCGGTGCTGGCGAGCTGGTCGGCCATGGAGTTGAAGGCATCTGCGAGGCGGTCGAACTCCGGTGTGGCGCGGTTGGGTGGCACCCGCGCCCCGTAGTCGCCCGAGGAGACGGCGGCGGCCGCCTGGGTGAGCTCGTGCAGGGGACGCTGGAGCCGGCGAGTGAGATACCAGCTGACCGCTATCGCCAAGATGGCCGCGATGGCGATGGCGATGCCCAGCGAGATTAGGTTCGCGATCTGCTGGGCTTCCTCCACGTGCCGCAGCTGTGCGGAGCCGGGATTGAGGCCCGCCCTGAGCATGTGCTCGTGGAAGAGGGGCGGACCGACGACCGCGGCGATGAGTCCGGCGGTGAGAATGGCGCCGATCAAGACGATGCTCTGGGCGAGGACAAGCCTGGTGCCCAGACCCCAGGTGCGGCGCAGATGGCCCCGGCTCAAGTGCTTGACCTGATGGAAAGGGTGCCTGGGCCGCCTGGGCCGGGCAGTTGAACGCGTTCCTGCGAATCTGCGCATCGTCGTGTCGACGTGGGCGTCCTCGGCGGGCGGTGCGCCGGAGAGCCGCGAGTGGTGAGCAGTCCAGCGCCCTTGAGTTCGTTCCCTCGTCACCGGACTCCTCCTTCTGCGCGCGGTCCTCTGCGTGGGCCGGGTGGGTCTGCGTGGGTCTGGGGGTGGGCCTGGGTGGATTGTCCGTGCGGTCTAGGTGAGCCGAAGAGTGGTGATGCACGTCAGGGCGTCAGCGCCCTGTGTCGAGATCGTCGCAGCGGCTCGTTTGCCCTTGGCTTCGACCGCGACGTTGGCCGAGATGTCGCGAGGAAGCCACAGGCCCACGAAGCCATTGTCGAAGGTCGTGAAGGTGTCGTCGAGGATGGTCTCTCCTGATGCATCGTCGGTGACGCTGACGGCCACCTCGGTGTTGCGGAGCTCGCCCTTACAGCCGGTGGGGCTGTGGTAGGTGCACTCGTGGGTCTGGGTCTCGTAGGGGGCGAAGGAGACGTAGACGAACTCGTCGGGAAGAGGTAGCTGGGCCTGGTGGTCGTGACTGTCGCTGAGCACCACCTCGTCGGCCCGCACCGAGACGTTGAGAGCCGCGGGTCGCTCCTGGAGGGGGAGCTGGTCGAGCCGATCAATGAGCTGCCTTGCGTCGAGGCCGTCCAGTCCGTGCTCGGCCAGCAGGTCGGCCGGCGCGGCATCCGCGGGTGAGCCTGCGTCCGCTGGCTGATCCTCTGGCTGAGCGCAGCCGGCGAGCACCCCGGCGAGCAACACCGCCGAGGAGGCCGCAGTGATCAGCCATGTTCGTGCGGGGCGCCAGGGGGAGGGCCGGCGGTTCATGGGTTCTCCTTGCATTTCGATCAATCGGTAGGGGCAGCGGGTAGGTGGGTCAGTGGGTTGTGTGTAGGCGGTGTGTCAGTGGTCGACGGTTGCGGTGAGGCGGTAGCCGATCCCGCGTACGGTCTCGATCCAGCGCGGCTCGGTGGGGTTGTCTCCCAGCTTGCGGCGCAGGTGGGCGATGTGGACGTCGACGATGTGCTCGTCGCCCACCCAGTCCGCGCCCCACACTGCGTCGACGAGCTGGCGTCGACTGAACACTCGCCGCGGCCCCTTGGTGAGGGCGGCAAGCAGGTCGAACTCGGTTCGGGTCAGGGCCACAAGGGTGTCGGACACCTTGGCTTCCCGAGCCTGGAGATCCACCGACAGACCGTCGTAGACCACCGGCCGCTCCCCGTCGGGTGCGACCAGGGTGCTGGCGCGCGGCCGGCGCAGCGCGGCCTGTACCCGGGCGACGAGCTCGCGGGGCGAGAACGGTTTGGTGATGTAGTCGTCGGCGCCGACCCCGAGCCCGATGAGCTTGTCGACCTCGTCGTCGCGGGCGGTCAGCATGATCACGTAGGCATCGGTCATGGCGCGGATCTGGCGGCAGACTTCGATGCCGTCCAGGCCGGGCAGGCCGAGGTCGAGCAGGATCAGGTCGGGGTCGAGCGTGCGGGTGAGCTCTACGGCGTCGGTGCCGGAGTGGGCCTGGGTCGCCGCGAACCCGGCTCGGCCCAGATAGTCGGCGACGAGTTGGGCGAGTGGTCGTTCGTCTTCGACAACCAAGACGGGCGGCCCAGCTGTGGCGGGCGCAGGATCAGTCAAGGCTTTGGGTGCGTAGGCGTAGGGCGTTGCTGATGACGCTCACCGATGAGAGAGCCATGGCGGCGGCCGCGATGATGGGGGAGAGCAGGAGCCCGGTGAAGGGGTAGAGGACGCCTGCGGCGATCGGGATGCCGGCGGCGTTGTAGACGAACGCGAACATCAGGTTTTGGCGGATGTTGCGCATGGTCATCGTCGAGAGCCGCCGGGCCTGGGCGATGCCTGTGAGGTCCCCGCCGAGGAGGGTGACGCCGGCGGACTCGATGGCGACATCGGTCCCGCCGCCCATCGCGATGCCGACGTCGGCGGCGGCGAGCGCGGGCGCGTCGTTGACACCGTCGCCGGCCATCGCCACGATCTTGCCTTCGGCCTTGAGGTGCTCGACGACCTCGGCCTTCCGGTCGGGGAGGACCTGCGCCTCGATCCGGTCGATTCCCAGCGCATCGGCGACGGCCTGGGCGGTGACCCGGTTGTCACCGGTGAGCATCACCACCTCGACGCCCTGGGACTTCAGGCTCGCCAACGCTTCGGCGGTGGTGGCCTTGACCGGATCGGCGATGGCCAGCGCCGCGGTGAGGGTGCCGTCGACGGCCATGAGGATGGCGGTGGCTCCAGTGGCGCGCAGCTCGTCGGCTTGGGCGGTCAGACCAGAGGGGTCGACGTTCTGGGTGGTGAGGAACTCGGCGCTGCCGAGCAGGACCTGCCGACCCTCGACCGTGCCGGCCACACCGCGGCCGACGGGGGAGTCGAAGTCGCTGACCTCAGGGATCGTGATGCCGCGGTCCTTCGCGGCCTCCACGATAGCCAGGGCCAGCGGGTGCTCGGACGCTCGCTCGACCCCGGCCGCGACCCGCAGCACCTCGGCGTCTGGCCAGGAATCTGTGGCGGTGACGATCTCGGTGACTGCAGGGCGGCCCTCGGTCAGGGTGCCGGTCTTGTCGACGACGACGGTGTCGACCTTCTCCATCCGCTCGAGTGCCTCGGCGTTCTTGATCAGGACACCGTTCTCGGCTCCGCGGCCGACCCCGACCTTGATGCTGATCGGGGTCGCGAGCCCGAGCGCGCACGGACAGGCGATGATCAGTACCGCCACGGCGGCGATCAAGGCGTGCGCGAACCGTGGATCGGGGCCAACGGCCGCCCAGACGATGAACGCCACCACGGCGATCGCGATGACGATCGGGACGAAGATGCCGGCGACCTTGTCGGCGGTGCGCTGGATCGGGGCCCGGGAGCGCTGTGCCTCGGCGACCAGGGACACGATCCGCGAGAGCATGGTGTCCTTGCCGACCCGATCGGCGCGGATGACCAGGGCACCGGTGGTGTTGAGGGTCCCGCCGATCACCGTGTCTCCGGTGGTCTTGGTGACCGGCATCGACTCGCCAGTCACCAAGGACTCGTCCAGTGTCGAGCGCCCTTCGGTGACTTCCCCGTCGACCGGGACCTTCTCGCCTGGACGCACCCGCAGACGGTCGCCGATCTGGACCTCGTCGAGGCCGATCTCCTCGTCGGTGCCGTCCTGGCGGATCCGCCGGGCCGTCTTGGGAGCAAGGTCGAGGAGCGCCTTGATCGCACCCCCGGTCTGCTCTCGTGCCCGCAGCTCCAGAACCTGACCGAGCAGCACCAAGACGGTGATCACAGCGGCAGCCTCGAAGTAGACGTCGACCGCGCCGACACTGCTCATGCCGTCGCCCATGTCGGTGGTCTCGCGGAAGGAGTCGGGGAAGATCCCCGGCGCCACCGTGGCGACCACGCTGTAGAGCCAAGCCACCCCGGTGCCCATGGCGATCAGGGTGAACATGTTCAGGTTCCGGGTGCGCACCGAGTTCCAACCCCGCACGAAGAACGGCCAACCGCCCCACAGCACGACCGGCGTGGCCAGTACGAGTTGGATCCAGTTCGAGGTCGACTGCTCGAACAGGTCATGGATGAAGTCGAACAGGTGGCCGCCCATCTCGAGCACGACGATCGGCAACGTCAGAACCGCGCCGATCCAGAAGCGGCGGGTCATGTCGACCAGCTCCGCGCTGGGACCGTCGTTGACCGAGATCGTGACCGGTTCCAGCGCCATGCCGCAGATCGGGCACGGGCCGGGCCCGGGACGCCGGATCTCCGGGTGCATCGGACAGGTCCACTCGGTCGCCTCCGACCCGCCGTCCGCAGCGCCAGCAGTCGCAACGCCGCCGGTCACGGGGTGGTGCGACCGATCGTCGTACGTACCGTGCCCGTCGTGCTGGTGCGCGTGCTGGTGCGCGTGCTGGTGGTCGTGGGTGGCGTGGTCGTGTGTGGCAGGCGAGGCGTGAGCGGCCGCGGCCTTCTCGGCGTACTCCTGAGGCGAGGCCTGGAAGGTCCGCTGGCAACGCTCGCTGCAGAAGTAGTACGTCGCACCGTCGAATTCGGCCGTGCGCGTTGCCGTGCCTGCCTGGAAGCTGGGGTCCAGCGTCATTCCGCAAACCGGGTCGATCGTGGCGACAGCGGGACGCTCAGGGGAGTGATGATCAGGCGCGCGACTGCTCATGCTTTCCATCTTGTCGACTGAGCGCAAGTAGGTCGAGCGTCCTGGGCTGGCGGGAGCTCAACCTTCGTCAAACCTTCATGGTTCGCCGGGTGGTACCACCAGGTTGGTCCTGCATCGTGTCGGCATGACCGACAGCGGCGACCCGGCCGTCTGGCTCGAAGTGGTGATCCTGCTCGGGCTGGGACTGGGGGTGTTGTGGCTGTTGGTCTTCCTTGCTGTGGACCGGGTGCTGGGGCGCTCGCGTACCGCAGATCTGCACAGTCGACGAAAGGCATCTTGAACCGTGGCACTGCCCTCTCTTGCGAAGAACCGACGGCGTCTCTCCTTCAAGAAGACCGCGGGTGCGGTGATCGTGCTGGTCGCCGCGGTCGTGTTGGCCGGGTGCTCCGATGACGGTGATGGGGGCATGGCGGGGATGGACCACTCCTCGCAGTCGCCGACCACGAGCGCCGAGACCGGTGCCGACTTCAACGACGCGGACGTCACCTTCGCCACCGAGATGATTCCTCACCACCGGCAGGCGGTCGAGATGGCCGAGCTGGCGGGAACGCGTGCGCAGTCGCAGGAGGTCAAGGATCTGGCCGCTGAGATCGAGGGAGCCCAGGGCCCCGAGATCGAGACGATGACCTCATGGCTGCAGGAATGGGGCCAGCCGGTGCCCGAGGACATGAGCGGCATGGACATGTCCGAAGACATGCCGGGCATGATGAGCATGGAGGACATGGAGGAGCTCGAGTCGCTTTCCGGCGCGGCGTTCGACAAGCAGTTCCTCACGATGATGATCGCCCACCATGAGGGCGCCATCGAGATGGCCAAGACCGAGCAGGCCGACGGACAGAACAGCGACGCCATCACCTTGGCGGAGCAGATCGAGGAAGCGCAGACCACCGAGATCACCACCATGAACGACCTGCTGGGCTAGAGCCTGAGAAGCCACCAGCCGCTGTTGCTGTGTCCGGCAAGCACCGAGCCCGACGAAGCCCGCCACCCGCCACCGGCGGTCGTCACCGTCGAGCACGACAGGTAGCAACTAGTCGCTCGGATCGCCGCTGGAGCCCTCGAGCGCGGGCGGTCGCTGGTGGGGCTGCAACCATCCTGGTCGTCGGGTCGCTGGTCGCCGCCGCCGTGACCACAGGGCGCTGGGGACCTGCCGGGGTGTCTGCAGACGATCCGCGGGCAGGGCGCACGGGATCCTCCGATCCGAGCCACCTCCCAGGACCGGCCACGGCACCCCCGACATCGTCGGTACCGCTCATGCCAGCCGCGTCCCCGTCAGTCACACTGCCGGCGGCAACGAGCGGTGGCCCGCCGAAGCCGGCGGGTGTCGTGGCCCCGACGCCACGGCAGCGGGTCCCGCCCCCAGTCCCCGAGATCGGGTCGGGCGTGTTCCGTACGGCGACCGGTCAGTCGCGGGGCGCGGGGGAGGGGCGGCTGGTGATCTACAGCGTCGAGATCGAGCAGGGACTTCCCTTGGCCCCGTCGGCGGCTGCGCGCGTGGTGGATCGGGTCCTGCAGCATCCACGCGGCTGGACCGGGGTCGAGCCGGTGCGGTTGCAGCGGGTCGCGACCGACCCTGACTTCCACATCCGCATCGCCACGCCGAGCACGACCGACCAGCTCTGCGCCCCGCTCGAGACGGGTGGCAGGCTCTCCTGCCGCAACGGCGAGGACGTCGTTCTCAACGCCTGGCGGTGGTTCAACGGAGCGGACGCCTACGACGGCGACCTGCCTGGCTACCGGACCTACCTGGTCAACCACGAGTTCGGGCATGCGCTCGGCAACGACCACGAGTCATGTGCCGCGGAGGGGAGTCCGGCATCTGTCATGGTCCAGCAGACCAAGGGACTCGACGGATGCACCGCCAACCCGTGGCCTACGTGAGGCTGGCCCTCCTCAAGCGGCGCTCCCTGTGGCGGTTGGAAGTGTCCTCGTGCCGCGTTGGTCTCGTCGCGCGTTGCCTGGGTGGCGGTGCCCGGGTGGGTGGCGGGTGGCGTTGGGGGCGTGAGGCTTAGGACCGGACCAGTCGGCTGATGGCGTCGGTGGCTTCCTTCAGCTTCTCGGCCGCGGCGTCCTCATCGCCGGACTGGGCGGCGTCGATGACGCAGTGCTTGATGTGGTCGTCGAGGAGCCCGATGGCGACGGCCTGCAGCGCTCGGGTCACCGCGCTTACTTGGGTCAAGATGTCGATGCAGTAGGCGTCCTCTTCGACCATCCGGGTGATCCCGCGCGCCTGCCCCTCGATGCGCTTGAGCCGGTTGAGGTACTTGACCTTGTCGGCGTCATACCCGTGCCGATGGTCGGCCTGTTCCTCGGACATGGGACTCCTTGCGTATGACCGGCAGCGTTGCACGCCAAGTTTACGGGGCGGGCCGGCGGCGCGGGCCGGGTGCGCCCATCTGGGAACCAGCTGGGACCGCGTTGACACTCGGGCTAGGACGTCGGGCTAGGACGTCGGGCTAGGAGGTTGGCTTGTGGAGCCTGCCGAGCCAGTCAGGAACGAGCGCGGCCGCGTCCAGTCCCGACACCCCTACCGGGATCCCCTCGATCTCGTGCACGACGACCAGCGGGTCGAGGCTCACCACCCGGTCCGCAGCCGGAGGGCCGGTGAGGCCGGCCGCGGTGAGCGAGGTGCCGTGGATCGTCGTGGCGTGCATCGTGGCAGGAAGGTAGGCGCCGGGGTCTTCGCCCAAGCCCAGGTCGTGAAGGACGGATCGGGCGGCGTGCTCGCCCTGCGCTGCCGAGTCGGCCCAGTGGTCGATGCGCCAATCGCCGATCAACGGGTGTCGATGCCGGGCGACGCCGCCGGCAGCGTAGACGCGTGGGGTGCCGGGGACTCTGAGCCGCGCGTCCACCTCGAGGCCGGAGGCCCAGGGCGCCGGCCCGGTGGGCACAGTCCCGTGAGCAACGACCATCAGGTCCGCGGCAATCCTCGAGCCGTCGTCCAAGGTCACGAGCACCTCGTCGGCGGCGCCCGATGTGCTGGCCTTCACCTCGCTGAGCGAACGCCCTGCCCGTAGGTCAAGCCGGCTGCGGTGCAGCTCCAGGATGCGTTGTGCCACCGCGGCGCCGAACGCGCCGGCCCCGGGCACGGCCGAGCGGGTCACCATGGTGACTTCGTGGCTGCGTGCTGCCAGCAGTGAGGCGGTCTCGCCGGCGAGGATCCCTCCGCCGAGGACCAGGATCCGGGACGGTCCTGCAGCCAGCGCGTCGCGTACTCGTACCCCGTCAGCCAGAGAGTGCAGCGTCGTGATGTTCTCGGGTTGCTGAGCCTGCGTGGCGCCGGGGACCTCGATCGGGAGCGCACGCGGCGCGCTGCCCGTCGCGATGAGGACAACATCCGCGTCGAGCGTGGCGCCGGAGGCCAAGACGACCGAGTGTCGGCTCTCCGCCCCCGCTGTCGTCGCACTCACTGCACTCACCGTGCTCACGGCGTGGGCGGTGTCGGTGATGAGCTCGACGCCCGGGAGCGGGAGAGCGATCTGTTCGGGTTGCAGCAGGTCGATGGCGATGCCCTTGTTGACCAGCATTCTGTTCGACGGTGTCTCGTCGGTCCGCGCGACCAGCGACACGGAAACGCCGGGCTGGGTGGCGAGGGTGCGGGCGGCGGCTGTCCCGGCCGCTCCTGCGCCGAGAACCACCACCCGACGCTGGGTGGGTTCGGTCATGGACTCTCCTAGGACGACACGAGTCAAAGAACCTCGGCCCGAGAAAACTCGGCCGAGAAACTGGGGCGATCGTTCACGACCCGACTTCGCGGGTGCGGCGGTGCCGCGAGCCGGCGAGGGGACGCAATAAGCAGACGATGGGTGGAGGCCGTGTTGAGGCCGTGTCACACGGTCGACGAGCTGGTCTGAGAGCTCGTCGACGAGGCGGCTTCGCGGAAGCCCCCACCCCTCGGGTCAGGCCGGCAGCTCCGGCCGACCTGTACCAAACCCCGCGCCGACCACCGGGCCATCCGACTCGCCTGGGTTGTTACCCCGGCCGGGTTGCGACATCGTGGCCGGCCGGGGTTGTTACGCCGCTGCGTACTTGGCGGGGTCCGCGTCGAAGAGCGGGCCGCAGGCCGCGCAGCAGAACCAGTACCGAGTCCCCTCGTAGTCGCGGAAGAGGCCCGCAGCCTCGGCGGTCGCCTTGACGACCGGGGTTCCCTCCATGACCGGGCATGTGGTCACCTGGTCCTGGGAGGTGGGTGCCGCCGTCGGGGTCTCGGCGTGTCCGCCGCAACAGCTGCTGGCAGCAGGCGCGGACGTGCCCTCGTCGGTGGTGGCGTCAGCGGTGGGAGCCTCGGCGGTGGAGGCGTGGTCGTTGCACATGGTGGTTGCTCCTCGATGTGATGGGTAGCTGGAGTCGACCAGGGCGCCACTGGCTCTGGTCTCGAGTCGCCGCGCGGCGACGTACTGTTGGCTGCTTCTGCTGGTGGCTGGTCAGATGCGGGCCGCGGTGTAGCCGGCCTCTTCGACGGCAGCCAGGACCTGGGCGTCGTCGATGTCGTCGCTGCCGCTCACGACGAGCTTGCCGGTCTGGGCGCTGACCTGGATGTCGTCGACGCCAGCGACCTCGCTGACCTCTTCGCGGACCGACATCTCGCAGTGGCCGCAGGTCATTCCGGTCACCTGGTACTCGAGCGTGCTCATCGTTGCTCCATCTCCTGAGGTTGGGCGCATACCCCTTGCGGGTATCTTTGATCGTCCTGAACGGTATACCCCTCTTGGGTATTGTTCAAAGTGACGTAGGCCGCACCTGCGCAGGGCTGCTCGTTGCTTGCGACCACGGCATTCGTGTGATTGCATATGCGCATGCACGAATATGACGGTGGGTCGCCGCCGGCGGCAGATGAGCTGGACCTTGCCGCTGAGGTCTTCCGGATGCTGGCAGACCCGACTCGGCTGGCCTTGCTGTGGCAGCTGCAGGCCGGTGAGCAGGCCGTCGGCGACCTCGTTGAGTCCCTCGCAAAGCCGCAGGCCGCGGTCTCGCAGCATCTGGCCAAACTGCGGATGGCACGCCTGGTCCAGACCCGGCGGCAGGGCAATCAGGTCTTCTATCGCCTGGCCAACGAGCACGTCAACCACCTGGTCGTGGACGGACTCTTCCATGCTGAGCAGCTATTGATTCCCGGACCGCCCGACCACCGTGGTACAGCCGTCACTCCCTCGCACCGCCCGGGTCCGGCGCAGGGCTCGGCGCAGGGTTCGGGGGAGAGGCCCGGCTCCCAGCGCAGCTCCCAGGGCGGCCAGCATGGCCGCCGGCGCCACCCCCCAGCACGTCACGAACCACCCGTCCCTGAGTCACAGGGCCAGTAGCGGGCTCGCAATCACGGGCTCGCAATCACGGGCTCGCAATCACGGGCTCGGGTCTTTGGGCCCGTGCGCTTGCCAGCACAGACCACCAGCACGACCGCTAGGGATCAGGAGCTCTACAGACATGGGCGCAGGACACGGACACGGACACAGCGACGGTCGCGGGGGTGTGGAGACCGCGAGCGGTCGTCACCGGACGAGGCTGATGATCAGCTTCGCCATGGTGGCCACCTTCTTCGTGGTCGAGCTCCTCGCCGGGATCGTCACCGGCTCGCTCGCGCTGGTCTCCGACGCCGGCCACATGGCCGCCGACGTGGTCGCACTCGGTGCCGCCTTGGTCGCCACCCGCATCGCCACCCGACCCGATTCCACCGGACGCCGCACCTACGGCTCCTACCGCGCCGAGGTCTTCGCCTCGGGCCTGGCGGTCCTGATCATGCTCGGCGTCTCGGTCTACGTCGTCGTCGAGGCCGTGGGGCGTGTCGGCGACGATGTCGAGATCCAGACAGGCCCCGTCCTTGTTGTGGGCGCGCTCGGCCTGCTCGTCAACCTGATCTCCATCGCCCTGCTCCGCGCCGGAGCTCAGGAGTCACTCAACCTGAAGGGTGCCTACCTGGAGGTGATGGCAGACACCGTCGGCAGCATCGGCGTGATCGCCGCCGCGATCCTGGTCTCGCTCACGGGGTCCTCGTGGTGGGACACCGTGGTGGCGCTTGCGATCGGGCTGTTCGTCGCTGTCCGCGCCCTCATGCTCGGCCGTCAGGTGCTCGCGGTCCTTGGTCAGCACGTACCCGAGGGCCTGGCCATCGAGGATGTCGCCACCGCGCTGCAACAGGTCCCCGGTGTCGCAGACGTTCACGACCTCCACGTGTGGGTGCTGACCTCCGGCATGAACGTGGCCACCGCGCATCTCGTGGTCGTCGAAGGGGCCGACCCCCAGCAGGTCCTCGCCCACGCCGGCACCCTTCTGCGGCGCGACCACGAGATCGAGCACGCCACCTTGCAGGTCGAAGCATCCAAGACCACCAGTTGCGCCGAGCTGGCCTGGTGACACCACCCCTGTAGCAGCGCCTGCAGTCGGCGCCCGTTGTCGGCGCCCGTTGTCGGCGCCCGTTGTCGGCGCCCGTCGTCAGCGCGATCGTGGCCGGGCCGGCATCCCCGGCTGCTTTGTGTTCGCGGTGGGCAACCTGCACGCTGCCAGTCAATCGGGCGGACGGCCGGATGCGATCCGTGCATGGAGCCCGGGTGGGGGCTCGTCATCGGCTTCGCTGGCGCTTCGTGCGAGATCGCCGAACGGCGAGTTTCGATGAGACCGGCCGTCCAGTTTCGTCCAGTTGCGTCCGGTCGTGTCCTTGGCCAACAGCCGTCGCTACCTCCTTCCTCTCATCCGCCTTCCCCTCATCCGGTCGCCGCACTGCGTGCGTCGCGGTGAGTCGCTGCCTGTCGAGTAACGACGCGTCGTAGGTGGCTATCCCGCTGAGCCGATGTGATGCCGAGTCAGATGCCGGCGCCGTGTACCCGGGTAGAGGTGAACCGCATCACAAGGCTTGTGTACCCGTAGGGGGTATGGGTAGTGTCTGCGGCATACCCCCCGATGGTATGGATGAGACGACAAGGAGTCCGCGATGACCGCAGTGCAGGCGAACGTAGAGGTGGCGGCGCCGCAGAGTGCTCACCAGGGCGCTCACGATGGTGCGCACGGGTACAGCTACCGCAAGGACGACTACCGCAAGCGGCTGCGGCGCATCGAGGGCCAGGTCAAGGGCATCGCCCGGATGGTCGAGGGCGACACCTACTGCATCGACATCTTGACCCAGGTCTCGGCGGTCAACAAGGCGCTGGAGGCTGTCGCCCTCGGGCTGCTCGAGGAGCACATGAACCACTGTGTGGTCGAGGCGGCTCGTCTCGGCGGCCGCGAGGGAGACGTCAAGCTCCGCGAAGCCGCCGACGCGATCGCCCGACTCGTCCGTAGCTGACCGGACCACATGCGGTCCCTAGCTGGCCGCGCAGCGTAGAACCCAGCCACCCATCACAACGGTCCACACGAATCGAAATCCCCAGGAGAGGCAGAGCATCATGACCGGCTGCTGCAGCACCAGCACCCCGCAGAGCATCCAGATCCAACGCGGCCCCGCGGCCGCCCACGCAGGTGCCCAGCCGAGCGCCCAGCCGAGCGCCCAGGCCGTCGATGGCGCCGTGGATACCTCCGTGGGCGAGGCGGACTCGAGCTACACCGTGATCGGTATGACGTGCGGCCACTGCGTCTCTTCGGTGACGCGCACGGTTGACGCGATCGAGGGCATCACTGACGTCCGCGTAGACCTGGCCAGCGGGTCGCTGACCTTCACCTCCGATGAGCCTGTCGCTCGCGACGCAGTTGACGCTGCGGTCCGCGAGGCCGGCTATCAGCTCGCATGAACGCCCCGACTCGCCTCGCCGCCTACGGCGCCGGCCTCGCGGTGCTGCTCACTGGTGGCTTCGTCCTGGGTGACCGCACCGACCTCGGGGCCGTGGAGGACGCCTCTGCGACCCACTCATCCGCACCGGGCGACGGCACTGGTGCCGACCACAGCGACATGAACGGAATGGGGGGCATGGATGAGGAGGAAGCCTCGGGTGCCACCTCTGCTGAGGTGCCCGGCGGGTTGCAGGTCGCCGAAGACGGCTACACCTTCGAGCTCCCCGCCACCGGCTATCGCGCCGGCACCCAGTCGGTGTCGTTCCGCATCCTCGGCCCCGACGGCACCGCAGTGACCGACTACGAGGAGTCCCACGAGAAGGAGCTGCACCTGATCGCGGTGCGACGAGACTTCGCGGACTTCCAGCACGTCCACCCCACGCTCGACTCGGCCACCGGCACGTGGAGCGTCGACCTGGACTTCGCGCCCGGGACCTGGCGGCTGTTCGCCGACTTCGTACCCGCCGGAGGCGAGGCGCTCACCTTGGGCAGCGACGTCCTGGTGGCCGGGAACCCCGGTGACCAGAAGCTCCCGCAGCCGGTCAAGACGGCAACCGTCGACGGCTACACCGTCACGGTCACCGGTGACCTCGCCGCCGGCGAGCACTCCATGCTCGACTTCGAGGTGACGAAGGACGGGCAGCCGGTCACTGACCTCGAGCCCTACCTCGGCGCCTACGGCCACCTGGTCGCGCTCCGCGAAGGTGACCTCGCCTACCTCCACGTCCACCCAGGCGGAGAGCCCGGCGACGGCGTCACCGAGCCGGGACCGATCGTCGAGTTCGTAGCCGAAGTGCCCAGCGCAGGTCGCTACCAGCTGTTCCTCGACTTCAAGGCAGACGGAGTCGTGCGCACCGCGGCGTTCACTCTCGACGCCTCCCGCTCCACCACGCCCACCGACCAGCCCGCCGACGAGTCCGCCGGTGGTGACTCCGACAGCGACTCCGACAGCGGTGCTGATGACGGGTCAAGTGATGGGGGAGAGGGGACAGGTGAGGAGCATGGCCACTAGGACGCGCCCCGACGACGGGCCGCGCACCAGTCACGCCGACACACACCCGGCGCCAACCAACCACCACACCGACCGCTACATCAACCGCTACACGAACCGCTACACGAACCGATGGGCATGAAGGAGGACCTGATGAGTGCGACCACCGATCCCGCCGCGACCGCGGCAACCACGGGCGACGTCAACAACATCGACGGGGTCCCTGCGGGGACCGATGTCGAGCTGCTGCTGACCGGCATGACCTGCGCCTCGTGCGCCAACCGCATCGAGCGCAAGCTCAACAAGATCGACGGGGTGACCGCGACCGTCAACTACGCCACCGAGAAGGCCAAGGTCACCTTCGCCAACAGCGTCACCACCGACGACCTGGTCGCAGCGGTCGAGTCCGCTGGCTACGGTGCCAAGCTGCCCAAGCCCCCGGCCGCCGCGGACGCATCCGGCGACGGCGGTCAGGGCGGATCTGGCAGTGACGCCGACGGCGAAAGCGACGCCGATCGTGCGCTGCGCACCCTGCGAGACCGGCTGATCGTCTCCGCGGTGCTCTCGGTGCCGGTGATCGCGATGGCGATGGTCCCGGCGCTGCAGTTCACCAACTGGCAGTGGCTCTCGCTGACGCTCGCTGCACCGGTGGTGATCTGGGGTGCGTGGCCGTTCCACAAGGCGGCCTGGGCCAACCTCAAGCACGGTGCCGCGACCATGGACACCCTGGTCTCGATGGGCACCTCGGCCGCGTTCGGCTGGTCGGTCTACGCCCTGTTCTGGGGCGACGCGGGCATGCCGGGCATGACCCACCCCTTCGAGCTGACCATCGAACGCACCAGCGGCACGATGAACATCTACCTCGAGGCCGCCGCTGGCATCATCACTTTCATCCTGCTCGGCCGCTACATCGAGCACCGCTCCAAACGCAACGCCGGCGCCGCCCTGCGCGCCCTGCTCGACATGGGCGCCCGCGACGTCGCCGTGCTCCGAGACGGTGTCGAGCAGCGGATCCCGGTGGCTCAGCTGGCCACAGGGGACCGGTTCGTGGTCCGCCCGGGCGAGAAGATCGCCACTGACGGTGTCGTCGTCGAGGGACGCTCGGCCGTCGACGCGTCCATGCTGACCGGGGAGTCCGTGCCCGTCGAGGTCAGTGTTGGGGACTCAGTCGTCGGCGCCACCGTCAACGCCGGCGGCCGGCTGGTGGTCGAGGCCACCCGCGTCGGTGCCGACACCCAGCTGGCCCAGATGGCCAAGCTCGTCGAGGACGCCCAGACCGGCAAGGCAGCCGTTCAGCGCCTGGCCGACCGGATCTCGGGGATCTTCGTGCCCGTTGTGATCGCGATCGCGGTCGGCACCTTCGGGTTCTGGCTCGGCAGTGACGCCGGCGTGGCCGGTGCGCTGACCGCGATGGTCGCGGTCCTGATCGTGGCCTGCCCCTGCGCGCTGGGCCTGGCCACGCCGACCGCACTCATGGTCGGCACCGGCCGCGGCGCCCAGCTCGGCATCCTGATCAAGGGCCCGGAGGTTCTCGAGCAGACCCGCAAGGTCGACACCGTCGTCCTGGACAAGACCGGCACCGTCACCACCGGCGAGATGACGCTCGCCGAGGTGCACGTCGCATCCGGCCAGGACTCCGCCGAGGTGCTCCGTCTGGCGGGGGCACTGGAGGACTCCTCCGAGCACCCGATCGCCCGCGCGATCGCCGACGCCGCCCGCGAGGCCGGCGAACTGGGCAAGGTCGAGGACTTCGGCAACGTCGAGGGGCTCGGTGTGCAGGGCATCGTCGATGGCCACGCGGTCCTCGTCGGCCGGCCGCAGCTGCTCGCCGAGTGGTCCCAGCACCTGCCCAGCGACCTGCAGGCCGAGTTCGACGGCGCCTCGGACCGCGGCCTGACCGCCGTGGCCGTGGGCTGGGACGGGCAGGCCCGCGCGGTGCTGGTGGTTGCCGACGAGGTCAAGGAGACCTCCGCCGAGGCCATCAGGGAGCTGCGTGAGCTCGGGCTGCGCCCGATCCTGCTTACCGGCGACAACACCCGCGTGGCCCGCACCGTGGCCGCCCAGGTGGGCATCGCCGAGGACGACGTCTTCGCCGAGGTGCTTCCCAGCGACAAGGTCGACGTGGTCAAGAAGCTCCAGGCCGAAGGCCGCGTCGTGGCCATGATCGGTGACGGCGTCAACGACGCCGCCGCCTTGGCCCAGGCCGACCTCGGTCTGGCGATGGGCACCGGCACCGACGTCGCCATCGAGGCCAGCGACCTGACCCTGGTCCGAGGGGACCTCCGGGTCGCCGTCGACGCCATCCGGCTCTCCCGCAGGACGCTGAGCATCATCAAGAGCAACCTGTTCTGGGCCTTCGGCTACAACACCGCGGCCATCCCGATCGCCGCCGCCGGCCTGCTGAACCCAATGCTCGCCGGCGCCGCGATGGCCTTCTCCTCGGTCTCGGTCGTCGGCAACAGCCTGCGGCTCAAGCGGTTCCGCAGCTCGCTGTGAACCAGCCGATCCGACCAGACGGCCCGAGGCGCGCGATGAGCCGGAGTCAGTGGGGCGCCGATGAGGCACCGATGAGGCAGAGCCAATGAGGCAGAGTCAATGAGGCAGAGCTGCTCGACCTGTTCCCCGCAGCACCCCGTGCTGCGGGGAACAGCCACGCACCCATCCCGGACGGCACCCCAAGTGGCGTCTCGGGTGGTGTCCCGGGCGGGCAGGTGGGCACTGGCGTGCCTGGCACGCTGTGCGATCGACGCCATTGCGGCACGGAACCCGGAAGGAGGCCACCGGTGACCCCCGGAAAGACACCCGGAAAGACACCCGGAAAGACACCCGGAAAGACACCCGGAAAGACACCCGGAGAGGCCCGCACCGCGGCAGCCCTCGCCGAGGCGGGCATCGACCACACAATCGTGCGCCACGGCCCGGTGACGTCGCTTGCCGAGGCCGCCGAAGCGCGAGGTGTCACCCCCGACCGGGTGATCAAGACCCTGGTCGTACGGCGCGGCGACGACGACTACCTGTTCGTCCTCGTACCCGGCGACCGGCAGATCGCCTGGCCCAAGCTCCGCGCGCTCCTCGGCGTCAAACGCCTCTCCATGCCCAACGCCGAGACCGCACGGGAGGTAACCGGGTACGAACGCGGCACCATCACGCCGTTCGGCTCACTCAACCCCTGGCCCGTCGTCGCCGATGCCAGGGTCGACGAGACCGTCTCCATCGGAGGGGGAGCTCACGGCGTGTCCGCAACCGTGGCCGCCGCAGACCTGATCCGGGTCCTCAACGCCGACATCGCTGATGTCACCGACCCGCTCTGAAGCAGTTCCACCGGCCACCAAACCGCGACAGGGGCAGCCGATGGCCTGGCCCAACCAGCGACAGTTAAATACACTAGGGGGGTATAGTTCGACGAGCCGATCCCCGGGGGTCACATCTGAGGGTCGAACCTCTGTCAATGCGGAAGGAGTTGTGTGGTGAGCGCTCCAAATGACGCCGCCGACGTTGGCACCGGCGAGATCGCCGACGTCCCCAGTTCGCCCGACCTCGGCTACATCCGTCGCAAAGAGGACTACTTGCGACGGCTTCGGCGCATCGAAGGACAAGCGCGCGGGCTGCAGCGAATGGTGGAGGACGACAAGTACTGCATCGACATCCTCACCCAGATCTCAGCGATGACCAAGGCCCTGCAATCGGTGGCCTTGGGGCTCCTCGACGATCACATGGGCCACTGCGTGACGCAGGCCGCGCAGGCGGGCGGAGACGAGGCGCGCTATCGCCTGCAGGAGGCCTCGGACGCGATCGCTCGTCTCGTTCGCTCCTGACCACGTTTATCAGACAACACGCACCCAAGACACGTACGAGGAGTGAGCGCGGGCTCCATTTGGCGCCCAGCGACACAAACTGTCCGGCGACACGAGCGGAATGAAAGGGGCACGACATGGACGACTACGTGGGCCTCGTCGCGGTACTCGCAGTGGGGCTCCTGGGGATCGCCGCTGTGTACGTCGGGGCGCGAGCTACCGCCGTGCATCCGGCGCCCGTCGTCGCACTGCCGTTCCAGTCCGGGCACCTTCCCCAGGAGCATGCGCTGTCGCGGTACCACGCTCGCTGGTACCCCATGACCTTGCTATTTCTCGCCTTCGACATCGAGATGCTGTTCATGTATCCCTGGGCCCTGGTGGTCCTCGAAGAGGGCCTAATGGCGGTCGTCGAGATGTTCCTGTTCCTGGGAATCCTTCTCGTCGGTGTCGCCTGGGTCTGGCGTGAAGGCGCACTGCGATGGGTCTAGCACACTTCCTGACGCGCCTCGCCACCAGCGCGCCGCACGTCCTGGTCGTCGAAGTCGGCGGCGACTGGCTCACTCGAGTCACCGTCGAGCAGGCAATCACCCGACGCGGATGGCCCAGCGTCCACTCGCCGGCCGACGCCGACGTCCTCGCCGTGTGCGGCCCGTCGGGTCTGTCGACGACGGTCGACGCCACGATTGATGCAGTGTGGGAGCAGATGCCAGGGCCCCGCGCGAGAGTTCAGGTACCCGACCTAGGACACCAAGCCGCCGAAGCCGCCTTGGACAGGGCAGTGGAGATCTTGCGCGACCTGGACGGGCAGGCCAGGGATGCACGGGCACGGCCTCACCAAACACCCAGCACGCCGGCCCCGCCCGATATGGAAGCCGGGCACGCCGGTCACGACGAGCACGCTGGCCACGACGAGCACGCCGGTCACGACGAGCACGCTGGCCACGACGAGCACGCCGGTCACGACGAG
>CAZFEE010000005.1:109635-319895 GCA_964517395.1 uncultured Nocardioides sp.
CACGCTGGCCACGACGAGCACGCTGGCCACGACGAGCACGCCGGCCACCGGGGTCATCGCGGCCACGGTGACATGAGTCCCGGAGGCATCGCGTTGGCTTCTGGCGGTGAGGATCGCGACGGCCTCGCGATGGATGTCTTGCATCTACGGCTGGGGCCGGTGCTCTCCTATTGGCCCTCCAACCTCACGGTGGGGCTCACGTTGCAGGGCGACGTGGTCACTGCCGTCTTCGACGTCGTCACCGATCGCGTGAGCATCGAAACCGGAACAACCAGCGGGGATCACCCACACGGTCTGAGCCTGTCGCGCCTGTCCGCGGCTGCTCGGCTCGACGCGCTCACGAGCCTGCTGGCGTTGGCCGGATCGCCACGGCACGCGACCCTGGCGCGCCGCGCTCGCAACGCTGTCCTCGTCGTCTCCACAGAGGAGGCGCTAACGAAGCGAACGGTCGAGCAGCTTGGACGTGTGCTGCAGCGCTCCCGCCTGCTGCGGTGGTCGCTGATCGACCTTGCCCCCGTGGCCGCGACCGGCCTGCTGGCCGGAGACGTGTACACCCGAATGCTCAAGATCGTCGAGCTCGCCGAGGCCGACCTAGCAGCCGCAGAATCAAACCCGGACGTGGGGACCGCAGCGCACGCCGCCCCGTCGACCGAACCTGACACAGCCCGCACGATGACGGACCTGGGTCAGGTGCTGCCGTCGCTGCTGACCGGCCTTGAGGTCGCGTCGGTTCGGCTGGCCATCGCCAGCGTCGTCGGCCTATCACCCGTGCTCGCCGTGCCAGCGTCTTCACTCGGGAGCGGTCATGTCTGAGATGTCTGAGATGGGCGGTGCGGTCGTTGTCAGTCCTGCGTGGGCGTTGGTGGCCGCCTTCTTGGTGGCAGCCGTGGCACTGGGTGCGGCGTGCCTGAACGGCGCGCTGGAGGCCAGCCAGACCGGGGGCCGTGTCGGCGAAGGTCTGCGCCGCCCATTCGTGGACGTGGCGAGGTTGCTGCGCCAACGGCGCCGGACGTTGGTCTCAGCTGACGTGCCGTTGTGGCGCGTGGGCGGCGCCGGCCTGGTCGTCGTGGCGCTGCTGATGGTGGCCGTCGTGCCCTTGGGTGATTGGACTCTGAGCGACCTGTCGATCGGGGTGGTGTGGTTCAACGCCATGGACGTCATGGTGTGGGCGCTGGTGTGGCTGGCCGGATGGGGTCCGAACTCCACCTACGCGCTGATCGGCGGCTTCCGGTTCCTGGGTCAGGCACTGGCTTACGAACTGCCGTTGATGTTCGCGCTCACCGCTCCCGCCGTCGCCGCGGGAAGTCTGAACGTGACGCAAGTGGCCGACGCCCAAGACGAGATCTGGTTCGTGGCATGGATGCCGGTGGCGTTCGTGGTCTACTGCGCTTCGGTAGTCGGCTTCTCGGTCTGGGGACCGCTGTCGACCGCGGCCGGCGCGGACATCGCGGGCGGGGTGCTGGCCGAGTCCTCCGGTGTCGACCGGTTGCTTCTGCAGGCTGGGCGTTACGCGTTGCTGGTGGCCGGATCCGCCTTCGCGGTTCCGATGTTCCTCGGTGGCGGCTCGGGGCCGCTGCTGGCGCCGTGGGCCTGGGTCCTTGTCAAGACCGTCGTTCTCGTCGCCGCCCTGGTGGTCATCGCTCGACGCCTTCCGGCGATCCGCCCCGACAAGCTGGCCGAGGTGGGATGGGTGCTGATGGTGCCGCTGGTACTGGCCCAGCTCCTGGTCGTGTCTCTCGTCGTGGTCCAAGGCTGAGGGGGAGGCCGCAGTGGTAGACGACGTGCTGTTCTGGGTTCTCGGCGTGATCTCGGTGGTCGCGGGGATCGCGGTGTTCCGGGTGGACTCCATGGCCCGCGCCACCTACGCCCTGGCGATCTCGTTCGTCGCGGTCGGGCTAGCGCTGCTGCTCTTCGACCTCGACTACATCGGCGTCATCGTGGTGTTGATGATGGTGATGGAGATGGCAGTCATGGCCGTCTACATGATCATGTTCATGGGCATGAACCCGGCCCTGATGCCGATGAGCATGGTGCACGGCCACCGCACCGCCATCACCGCCGGGCTCGGCAGCTTCGTCGTCCTGGCCGGCGGAGCCCTGCTGATCCCGTGGCCCGATCGCGCCGGCTCCCCAGGTGCCGACGTAACCCGCGAGCTCGGCGAGGCTCTGATGGGCTCGAAGATGCTCGCCATGCTGACCATCAGTCCGGTCATGCTCGCCACGATCGTCGCCGGAGTCTCCCTGGCCGCGCACCGCACCCGCTACGACCGCCTCGGCGACGACCTCGCAGGCCCGGCCATCGACCCGCAACCCGGTGGCGTCGGCCGCAGCACGCGCCCCTCACCCAAGTCAGCCGAGTCAGCCGAGACCGCCCGGCCAGCCGGTCACGCAACCGGTCACGCAGCTGCCGAGCACCCCACTCGGACCAATGAGGGCACGGAGGACAGCGGCCACGACAGCGGGCACACGGGGCACGCCGGGCACGCCGGGCACATGGGGCACCTCGGGCGCATGGGGCACGACCCGGGCGAGGCACCCGAGACGGGAGAGACGAAGTGAGTCTCGAGGCGGTCTTGATCGTGGCATCGGCGCTGTTCGGTGTCGGGCTGTACGGCGCGTTGTCGCAACAGGTCGTGGTGATGGTGATGATGGGGCTGGAGCTGATGCTCAACGCCGTCATCCTGGCCGCCGGCGCGATCTGGTGGTTCCTGGCCCCAGACCCGACCGGGCAGGTGCTCCTGCTGGTCGTGATCGCCGCCATGACGGTGGAGATGGCGATGGGGTTCGCGGTCGCGATCACCTTGAACCGACACGGCGGCACTGACATGACCGACATGGCGGGTGACCTGTCGCGATGAACGCCCCCTTCTTCTCCGCGTCCCTACCATCCGTCGCGGCCACGACAGCCCCGTCCGGCGGACTGCCCGAGGCTGCACTGTGGCTGCTGGCGCTCGGCCCGGCCGTCGTCGGCGCCACCCTGTGTGGGGTGATGCCGGGCCGTCGGGTCGCGCAAGTCGCCAGCTTGCTCACCGCGCTCGTTGCGGCGGTCCTGGCCGTGCTCGTCTCTGTGGAGCGCCCCTCGGTGAGTGCTCCCTTCCTGCAGGTCTCGCGGTTCGCTCTCGGCGTCGACACCCTGTCCGCGGTCGTGCTGGTGACGGTCGCCGTCGTCACCGTGCTGGTGCTGATCTTCGCCACCGGCGATGTCACCGACTCCACTGCCCGTTTCCACGGGCTGATGTTGCTGTTCCTCAGCGCGGTGGTGATCACGGCTGCTGCCGAGAACCTGCTGACCCTCCTGATCGCCTGGGAGGTCATGGGCGCCACCTCGTATGCGTTGATCGGTTTCCGCTGGCGAGACCCGAGCACCGGCGAGGCAGGGATGGTCGCGTTCTTGACGACCCGGGCCGCCGACATCGGTCTGTACGTCGCCGCGGGAGCTGCACTAGCGGGGGGAGCCGGCCTGGGCCTGGGGCAGTTGACGCAGGCCTCGGACGGCTGGCGCAACGTGATCGCCGCGGGCATCGTTGCCGCGGCCCTGGGAAAGGCCGCGCAGCTGCCGTTCTCGTTCTGGCTGGCCCGCGCGATGGCCGGGCCCAGCGCCGTCAGCGCCCTGCTGCACTCCGCGGCCATGGTGGCGATGGGGGGCTACCTGCTGTTGCGCGTCTCCGATCTGCTGCAGATCACCGGCTGGGCCGCAACAACGGTGGCGTGGGCGGGAGCGCTCACCGCTGTGTTGATGGGCGTGGTCGCCCTGCTGCAGTCGGACTTGAAGCAGCTGTTGGCCGCCTCGACCGCAGCGCAGCTCGGGTTCGTTGTCCTCGCTGCCGGCGTGGGCGCCATCGGTGGCGGTGCCTCCCACTTCGTGGCCCACGCGGCTACCAAGGCGTTGCTGTTCCTGCTCGCTGGTACTTGGCTGACCGCGCTCGGCACCAAGCAACTCGACCGGCTGGTCGGTGTGGGTCGACGTTGGCCGGGCCTGGGCGCGGTAGCGGTGGTCGGCCTGCTCTCCCTTGCAGGGATCGCGCCGCTGTCGTTGTGGGTGACCAAGGACACCGTCCTGGCCGGCGCCTTGCATGAGTCCGGCGCGCTCTACGCCGTCGGCCTGCTCGCGGCCGCTCTCTCGGCCGGGTACGCCGTCAAGGTCCTTCTTGTCATCCTCGCCCCCACTCCCGCCCCCACTCCCGCGACCACCCCCGCGACCACCCCCGCGACCGACCGGGCGACCGCGAGCGCGAGCGCGAGAGCCGGCACGGGCGCAGACTCCGACGCACAGCCCCCTGAGCAGCGCCTTGCACAGTTGAGTGCCCAGTTGAGTGCACCGCCCGCTGTCCCTGGCGTTGGAGCGATGGCCCCCGACGTCGTTTCGCCGGCGTCTGGTCGGATTGCCGCAGCGACGTGGACGGCGGTGCCGCCCCTTGCGTTGGGTGCAGCCGTGCTCGGGCTGGTGGTACTGCTGCCCCCGGGCCAGTGGCTGCGTGAGCAGCTGGATGAGCCCGGCGTGCCGGGTCCCAGCGTCGCCGAGCTGGCTGTCTCGGGTGCGGTGGCTCTCGCCGTGCTCGGTGCCATGGTCCTCGCCGGTTGGCGCAGGCGTCGTTCCGCCAGCCGCGCGGTGCACCCTGGAGTCGCGCCGCGCGCCCATCTGCAGAAGCGGCAGCCCGGATCCGAGGACGGACCCCAGTTTGGATCCCAAGCTCGACCGGAGGCCGGACCCCTAGACGGAGCGTCAGCTGCTCGGCTGTCGAGCTGGGTGGGGGAGTGGTTCCGGCTGGAGCATTGGACACGCCGCGCACTAGTGGCCCCCACGCTGCGGCTAGCGAATCTCCTCGCTGCGTTCGACACACGCGTCCTGGACCGTGGAATCGACGCCAGCGCGCAGGCGACGCTGCGGCTCGCGGACCGGATGAGCGCCCTCGACGTGCGCCGGGTCGACGGGTTGGTCGAGTCGTTCGGTCGTGCGATGCGCCGGCTGGGGGAGCTGGCGCGCCGCCCGCAGACCGGGCAACTCCATGAGTACTACGCACAGGCCGCCGCGCTGCTGCTGGTCGGCCTGATCCTCTTGGTCGTGATCGGATGAAGTCGAAGGTGCCCTCATGCTGAGTCTCATCGTCTGGTGGCCCCTGGTGGTCGCCCTGGTCCTGGTGGCCGCCCCGGCGTTGTCCGGTGCTGCCTCGAGGTGGGTGTTCGTCGCGGCTACGACTGTCGAGCTCGCCTTGATCCTCGGCATGTGGTCGGTCTACGAGACGCCCGCCGCGGGCACGCTGGCGTTCGAGGAACAGGTCGAGTGGATTCCCGGAGTCAACAGCAGCTACCACCTCGGCATCGACGGGCTCTCCCTGCCGTTGCTTGCGATGACGGCCGTGGTGTTCTTGGCCTGCGCCGTGTACTCGACCGCTTCCACCCGCCGGACCCCCGAGCCCGAGGTCGCACACGCGACTCGGGAGCGCGTCGCCGCAACAGGAACGGCGACAACAGGAACGGCGACACCGGGTACTGCGACACCGGGTATTGCGGCAACCGGCGGTCGCGGGGACGTTCGCGGGCGCGGCGCCGGTGGTGGTCGGGCTCGGGTGAACTCTGCGCTGTTCTTGTTCATGCAGACGACCTGCATGGGCGTGTTCGCCGCACAGGACCTGATCGTGTTCTTCGTGTTCTTCGACCTCTCGATCGTCGGCATGTACTTCGTGATCGCCGGGTGGGGTCACGGCGACAACCGTCGCTCGGCATTGAAGTTCTTCCTCTACACCTTCCTCGGGTCCCTGGCGTTGCTGCTGGGATTCATCGGCCTCTACATTGCCGCCGACCCGCACACCTTCGACATGGTCGACCTCGCCGCGCAGGCTCCGCTTCAAGGCCAGGGAGTTACCGGGGGGCTGGTGCTGGCGGCCATTCTGGTGGGTCTCGCGGTCAAGACCCCCACGGTCCCGTTCCACACCTGGCTGCCGCCCGCGCACACCGACGCCCCGGCCACGGGCTCCGCCGTCCTGGCCGGGGTGATGCTGAAGCTGGGCACCTACGGGTTCGTCCGGGTCGCGATGCCGATGCTGCCCGACGCCTGGCAGGCCTGGGCCTGGGTGATCATCACCGTCGGCATCGTCTCGGTGATCTATGGCGCCCTCGTCGCGCTGGCCCAGACCGATCTGAAGAGGATGATCGCCTACACCTCGATCAACCACATGGGCTACGTCGTGCTCGGTCTGGGGACAGCGGGACTCATCGGCGGTAGCACGAGCGCGGTGCGCGAGACCGCGGTGACCGGCGCGGTCTACCAGATGGTCTCCCACGGCCTGATCACCGCGGCTCTGTTCCTCCTCGCCGGGGTCTTCCGCGACCGCGCCGGCACCTACGACCTCCATGCCTACGGCGGCCTGGCGGGCCCGGCGCCACGGCTGTCGATGCTGTTCGTCCTCGCCGCGTTCGCCTCGCTCGGGCTGCCCGGTTTCACCGGGTTCATCGCCGAGTTCCAGATCTTCACCGGCAGCATCGCCGTCGCCCCGGTGACCGCGGTGGCGGTCGTAGGGATCCTGCTCACCGCAGGGCTGTTCCTCCGCGCCTACCAGCTGATCTTCACCGGCCCGGCGCAGGGCAAGACGAGCGGGTTCGCCGACCTGCGACCGGCCGAGCTGTGGTCCGCAGGCGGCCTGATGGTCCTCGCAGTCGTCTTCGGCATCATTCCCCGGCCGCTGCTCGACGTCATCGAACCGGCCGCGCAGACGATCGTCGACCTGGTCGGGAGGTAGGCCATGGTTGGAGCAGATGGGGGCGGCGTCGCGCTGCTCGTCGGCGCCGCCCTCAACTCGAGGACCGCGATGGGTTCGGGGACGGGCTCGGAAACCGATGGCGGCATGGGAATGGACATGGGGATGATGCAGCCCGGTGCGCTGCTCCCCGAGATCCTGCTCCTGGGCGGCGCAGTGGTCTGCCTGCTCGGCGGATCATTCCTGCCCCGACAGCGCCAGTGGGTAGCCCGCATCGCGGCTCTGACGGCGTTGGTCGCCGCCGCGGTCGCCGCCGCGTTCGACTTCGCCGGCGAAACCCTGTCCGCGTTCGACGGCACCTTCACCGTCGACACGCTCACCGGGGGAGCGCGACTGATCATCGTCGCCGCAACCGGCCTCGTCATCCTGCTCGGCACCGACGAGCTTTCCGGCGATCCCCGTGAATCGGAGACCTACAGCCTGATCCTGCTCAGCGCTCTGGGCGCCATCGTGCTCGTCGGCGCCAACGACCTCCTGATCCTCATCACCGGATACCTGCTTGCCTCGATACCCCTCTACGGTCTGATCGGCCTCGGCCGCACCGCCCGGTCCGCCGAGGCGGCCATGAAGACCTACCTGATCGGAGCCCTGCTGGGTATCGGGCTGATGCTCGGCGTCGTCGTGCTCTACGGGCTGACCAACACCACCGCCTACACCGACCTCCCCGACCGCCTCGCGACCGCCCCCACTGCCGCCGTGGCGTTCGGCACCATCGCGGTCCTGGGCGGACTGATGTTCAAGGCCGGCGGCGTCCCAGGACACTTCTGGGTCCCCGACGCCACCCAAGGCAGCACCACCACCGCCGCCGCGTTCCTGACCACCGTCCCCAAGATCGGCGCGGTGATCGCCACCTACCGCCTCGTGACCCTGCTGCCCGACACCCTCGAGTGGCCCGTCCTGATCGCCCTCATCGCCACCGCCTCCATGACGCTAGGCAACCTCGCCGCCTTCGGCCAGGACGATCCTCGTCGACTGCTGGGATGGTCGACCGTCAGCCAGGTCGGCTACGCCCTCGTGCCGGTCGCCGTCGCCGGGCACAGCGACCTCGCGGCTCCCTCAATGCTTCTCTTCCTCACCGCCTACGCCGTCACCAACACCACCGCCTTCGCCGTCATCGCCGCCTGCCCGAACCGACGCACGCTGAACGACTACCGCGGAATGATCTCGACGAGACCCGCCCTGGCGATCGCGCTCCTGATCGCGCTGCTCGGCCTGGTCGGCACCCCGCCGACTGCCATCTTCGTGGGCAAGCTGACCACCGCTTCAGCAGCCTGGGACGGCGGACTCGCCTGGCTAGCCCTCGCCGTACTCGCCAACTCGGTAGCCAGCCTGTACTACTACCTGCGCTGGATCATCCCGACCTTCACCACGTCCGACACCACTCGGTCCGACGTCGCTGGGTCCGAGACAGCTCGTGCGTCGGGCCAACCAGAAACCCTCGCCCCCGCAGCACAGCCCGATCACGCCGAGCACTCAGATCAGAGTTCCCACCACATGCAACACTCCAGCCACCGACACCTCAGCCAGCCCGACCCGAGCGATCACGGCGGCCACGGCACCGCGAGGGCTGCGCAAGACGCGGGATCCTCAACGACAGACCTGGAGCACTCGGCGGCGACCCACAGCAAACGGCCTGACCCGGCTGGATCAGTGATCAGCGCGTCGGCCAGCGGTACGGACACGCAGCCAGAGGGCGCACACCAGCATGCGGGCGCCACGTCTCGCTCGGTGAGTGCCGTGATCCTGATCGGGGCAACGGCAAGCATTGCGATCGGCGTTCTCGCCGGACCGGTGTGGGATGCCTTCGCCGGCTCCGTCGCGGGCCACTGACCGCTACCCGACATTTCTCCCGGGCAGGTGTACTGGCCGCTTCGTGGTCGGGGCGGTCAAGAAGGCTGGCTCGAGCGTGTGGACGCCTGACAGGGCCCGTGGGGGCGGCGCGCTTAGGCGGAGGGGGCGACTTCCAGCATGGCTAGGTTGAAAGGGAACTGAATGCTACTCCGTGAGGGTGGTCACGCGCTGGTGGGAGGCAGGGCCGAGGGCTCCGTGGAGGACCAGGTCGATGATCGCTTCGGCCGTGATGGAAGCGCCCCAGCCGTGGGCTGCGCGGAGATGGATGTACCCCCATCCGACCAGGTTGAACAACACCGTCGCGGTGATCGTGGGGGAGAGATGGCGAAGGCTGCCGTCCACGGCGCCATCGCGTAGCAGTCGTTCGAACGGCTCGGCGAACACCTCCACCACCATGGCGTCGGGCCCGGGCTGATGGAAAACCTCGCCGCCGGCGAGGAAGAAGCCAGCGAGGACATGCAGGTGCTGGTCAGCGGTCGCACACAGCGCGCCAAGAGCGATCCGAAGGCGCTCAGCAGCGGTTCCCGACTGCGCCAATGCGGGCAGCATCGCCCTGGTGTAGGTGTCGGCGGCCTCGGCCGTCACCGCACCGATCAGATCCTCACGAGTGACGCCACGTCGGTAGATCGTCGCGCGTGAAATCCCCGCCTCGGACGCCACCCGCTCGAGCGTCAGCTCGTGCAGACCCCAGCGAGCGATCGCTGCAGCAGTCGCATCCAACAGGGCCTGGTCGACGACACCTTGACGCGTAGACATACCACGATCATAGTTGAGATGTGTCCGTCTCATATGCGAACAGATCCAGTCTCAACCTCCCGTCGCCGCTCGGGTGGGCGGTCTGCGTCGCCGGCGGCGTCGGCATCTTCGCCACCTATTGGGACGAGGCCTGGCACACCGACATCGGCCGCGACAGCTTTTGGACCCCTGCCCATCTCCTGCTCTACGGTGCCATGGCCGTTGTGGGCCTCTCCATCGCCGCGTGGGGAATCCGCGTGTTGATGATCTTGCGCTCTCCGCGCCGCGCCGCGGCGCAGCTCCCCGTGCTGGCGGCATGCCTTGGTGGAGCTGCTGCGTTGGCAGCCGCGCCCATCGACGCTGCCTGGCATCAGGCCTTCGGCCGGGACTCCGTCGCATGGAGCCCGCCGCACGTCCTGGTGATCTTCGCCGCCACCTCAATCGCGCTCGGCGCCCTGGTCGGTGTCGCCCCCGGCGCACGAGCTCTGCGCGCTGCAGCCGGCACTCTACTGCTGGCGAACGCCTCGACGGTGGTCTTCGAGTACGAGACCGACGTCCCCCAGTTCAGCGAGACCCTCTACCTGCCGATCCTCCTGGTCGCCGTCCTGGTCGTGGCCAGCCTGGTCCACCGTGTGGTGCCTCTACGCGCGCCCGTCACCACCACTGTCCTGGCCTACGCCGCCCTGCGGCTGATGATCGCCTCGATCCTCGCACTCCTCGGACGCAGCACCCCTGACCTGCCACTCGCCGTCCTCGGTCTCGCCGCCTACGACCTGCCCCTGCGCGGCCAGGCCCAGCGTCTCGCCGCCGCGGGCACGGCCACCGCGGCCGCCGCGTGGGGCGCCTCCGCCCTGGGTCTCGCCAGCCAAGCCCCCGACGCGGTCGCGCTCACTGCGATACCCGCCATTGTTGTGGGCGCACTCATCCTGCTCGGCACGCGCCGCTGGACCCGCGTCGCTTTGCCCGCGACCCTCTTCCTCGTCGCGTCCAGCACCGTCCTTGCGGCCACGGCCGACCGGGCCGTGGCCCACGACCCCGGCGAGGGCACCAAGGTCACCGACCTTCTCCTCTCCGCCCACAGCGACGGCCGGGGCCGTATCGCGATGCAAGCGCGCCTCGACGACGACTGCGACCACGCGCGTCCGCTCCGGCTCCTCGCCCGCCGCGCCGGCACCACCGTGGCCGCCCCGCTGTCTCCCGACGGTCCCTGCAACTACGCCAGCACGATCACTGTCACCGAGCCCGGACGCTGGTTCGTCTACGTCGAGCTCGCCTACGATGGCCGACGCGCCGAGGCGTGGCTGCCCGTGGAGTCCGGCGACGTCGAGACGCTCACCGAGACGCGGGAGCTGTACCTGCCCGTCGGCGCCGAACCAAGCCAGGACGCAGGCCAGATCATCGCCGGCGTCCCGATCTATGCCATCGGTCTCACCCTCCTCGGTCTCGGGATAGCCGCCGTCCGCCGGAGTGCCCAAGAGCCCCATCCGGCGGGCGGTTGAACTAGACACCCTCCGCGCGCCGGATGGGGATGGTCAGTGCGTCAGAGGGGACCCCTGGGTGCACGGCCCTCACGGGTAACAAGAGCACAACCAGGGCAGGAGCTGCTTGGTGCTGCGGGTGTCTCATCGCGTGACTACTCGACTCCGGCGCCGAGGTCTCAGTAGGGCTTGAGCAGGAGGTCCGCGCGCCCTTGCTGGCGTATCTCGAGGGCGATGGTGGCGACCGCCGCCACGGCTAGTGCGATCCGGATACGACGTGGCGTCCACGCAATCTGGACGTTGAGCCATCGGCGTCCCACGATCCCCAGGCCAAGCCTGGCAACGGCGGCACCTGCGGCGATCGTCGCGAGAATCCCCAGGGGGTTGTACTTCCACGCTTCGGCAAGATTGCCCTGAGCGGTAAAGCGCGCGGCTCTGGTGCCTCCGCACAACGGGTCCATGATGCCCATTCGGTGCAGTGGCCCGTGGAGGTCGACCGGGGGCAGTCCATACAGAGCCATGGCGGTGGCCGCCGCCAGTCCGAGGACACCGATCCAGGTGACGGTGCGCCACTGGTCTTTTCGAGACCACTCGACCCTGATGGCCGCGTGCCCATCGGTGGTTGCCTTCGCTGGTTCCACGCGGCTGCTCCTCCTGATCTCCCTCGGTCCGACACGCCGGACTGGATCGCCCGAGGCAATCCTACTATGGTGAATAGTAGAGAGCGGTGGCCTCCACCACGGTGGGTGCCCGGCTCTTCCCCGTTACGGGCACCCACCACTTCGTCGCCTGAGCAGGGTGCGTTGTCGGCGACGGAAGGTGCGGAGTTGGGGCGACATCGCGCGGGTGAGCCCGGTGGCGCGGCCGCGGCCTACAACGGCGCAGGCAAACGGCGCAAGATCGCGGAAGCACCCCCACGCACCCTCCCGGGCCAACACAGGAAGAGCCGATCCAAGAAGACGGGACGCGGCGGTGAGCACACAGGGCGACACGCTGCTCCACCGCGCGAGTTCCCAGGAGGTCGCGTGGCTGGTGTCGCCGTGCTCGTCGGTGCCGTCAGCCTCACCAGCTCGGCCAGCACCTTGGCCCCCGAAGAGTCGTGGCTGGACGCCACCAGGGCAGTCGACGCGCTTGCCGCTCCGGCCCCTCCGAGCGCTCCGACCCCTTCGCGCTTCGCCACCGTCAGCCGGTCCGCCCAGCGGTCCGAGGGGGACCAGGCGGGTGCGGCCGAGGCAACGCGAGCGGGCGTGGGCACGGCAGTCGATCAGCAGGCAACCCGCCGCTCACGGGCGTTGGCGGCACTGGGCCGCCAAGCGCGCTCCTACGCCCGTGAACTGGCCTCAGAGCGCTGGGCGCTGCCCTTGACGAGGTATCGGATCACGGGCACGTTCGGCGAGACCAGCTACCTGTGGAGCACAGTCCACACTGGCTTGGACTTCGCCGGCCCGACGGGCACCGACATTCACGCGGTGGCCTCCGGCAAGGTGATCGAGGCTGGGTGGGCTGGCTCCTACGGCTACCGAACGATCGTCGAGCTCGAGGACGGCACCGAGCTCTGGTACTGCCACCAGTCCAGCATCGCCGTCGGTGTCGGTGACGTCGTCGCGCGAGGCCAGGTGATCGGCGCGGTGGGCAGTACCGGAAATGTCACCGGCCCGCACCTGCACCTCGAGGTGCGTCCGGCAGGCGGTGATCCAGTGGACCCGGCAGTGGCTCTCGCGGAGCACGAAGCGGCGCCGTAGGGCCTGGGGGAGAGCGGTGCGCGATCTGAGTGTCTACGTGTTCATCTACCCCAACAGCGGGGCAGGCGAGTCCCGGTCCAGGCGTCCAGCTCGTCGCTCCAATGGCGGCTGCTCACCCTGCCTACCCCTGCCCGCCCTGCCCGGCGACGGCTCGTGCGGCACTCACGTGGCATAGGGGGCGGGGAACTGATGCAGTCGGAGGGAGGCTCGCGAGGGGGTTGTTCATCTCGAAGTAGCGTCGCGCGCCCGACTCGACAACTGTTGCGGATTCAAGCTCGGGAGGGATGCGTGCAGCAGCAAGCAGAACGGGTCGTTGTGGGGGATAGACCTGCACAAGAGGGCGGCCACCAGTGACGTGAAGTTCGTACCTGACCGGCAGCGCGTCCTATCGGCCTTCGACTCGGCTGTGTAGCGTCGCCAGCCCCTCGCCTTCGAGCTCGCCCAGCGCGGCTGGCCGGCCGGCGACAGCCATCAGGAGCGCTTCGCCCGTCCCGCAGACCTCGGGCCCGTCACCTGTGGACCAGTCGACGTCAGTCGCCGCGAGTTTGAGGCCACGGCGGTTGCTCTTCGACGGCAGGGTCGGCGCGCCGAGGGAAAAGTCGAGCACCGGCACGAGCCGCTCCTCGGGGATGGTGCGCGGCATGCCCAGCGCGCGGCGGATGTCCTGGTGGTGGATCGTCCCGTCAGTCAGCGCGATCCCCGCGCCATCGCCGCAGTCAGCCCGCGAGGGCGTTGACACCTGGCGACGAGGTCGAGGACAGCGTCAGGATCGAGGTCCCGATACCGGCTCAGGGCAACCTCGTTCACCGTCCCGGTGCGCAGACCGCCGCGCAGAAAGATCGCTGCGGTCTGGAGCTTGGTGAGCTCGTCGTAGCTGACGACGTGGGTCGCGACCTGTCGGACAGACCAGTCGGTGCACAGAGTCGGGCTCTCCCACTGCGCCGGCGTCAGTTCGCGCAGCAGGGCGAGGAGATCGCCACGCTCTTGGACCGCGTACGGCGTGAGGTCCGGTCTGCTCACAGCGCCTCCAGGTCGCCGCGGGTCAGCGCGTCGTATCGGCCGAGGTAGAGGGGCCAGCCGTCCGGTGCGTCGAGGCCCTCGCGCAGGGACTCCCAGCCCGGGCCGTGGCGTTCGATGTGTCGGTGGGTCAAGGTCACGCGGGTCCGGTCGTTCCCTTCGGGGGTGAAGGTGACCTCGACCTCGCTGGTCCGGTCGAGGTCGGTGGTGACCTGCCAGTCTGGTCCGATGTCCCAGCTGAACGCGATGGTGTGGGGTGGGTCGAAGGTCAGGACCCGTCCCCAGCGGCAGATGCTGCCGTCGACGCCGCGGTCGTATACGTCGCCTCCGGCATGCTGCTCCAGCACGGTTTCGGCGATGGGCACGGCGAGCATGTTGTGCTCGCGTGGCTTGATCTTGTCCAGGTCGGCGAACTTCCAGAACGCCTCGTCTGGTGGGAGGTCGACCAGCACCTCGTGCTGCACGGCCCCGTCGGACTGCACCGTCACCCGATCTCCTGCTGTCGGTCGCCTGGGCTCGAGGCGAGATTCCCCAAGGCGCCGGACCAGAACTGGTCCAGCTGCCGCCGATACTTCTCAAGCCGTGCCGCGTCGATCCTGTAAACCCGGTTGCGGCCGACCGGCTCGTCGTGGACCACCCCGGCCTCACGCAACACCTTCAAGTGCTGACTCACCGCCGGCCGGCTGATCGGCATCTCCTCGGCCAGCTCGGCGACCGTGCACGCGCCGGCCGAGAGCCGCTCGATGATCGCCCTCCGGCGTGAGTCGCCCAGTAGCGCCCACGCATCAGACTGGTAAGTCACCACGAACGCGTAAGTTACCACTTACCCGATCGTGACGCTACCGACAGATGCCGCGACCTTGACACCGAGCGAGCCATGGTCGCGCTGTGCGTGGGCCGGCGTCTCCCGGAGCTGAATGACCACCGTGGGGTCCGCGCGGTTCTACGTGCCCGCGTAGGCGTGCAGCCCCGCCGGGCCCTGTAGGGCTGCATGTGGCGGAACGGAATGGCGGCGAAGTCTTCAAGGCGAGTGTCGGCGACGTCTGCCCAGCCGGCGGTCGCTCGGGGCCAGAGGTGGCCCGGGTATCGGTCGATGCTGCTGGTCATGTCGTGGGCCAGTGGCATCATCAGGAGGGCCTGTGGTCGCCGCGCCGTCGGCGGCGCCCTCGGCCGAGGCACCAGACATGATGTCTGCGCCGCTCGCTCGGCGGGTCGCGACCACGAAGTACGCCGCGGCCGCGACGAAGACGACGACGCTGGTCCACACGTTGAGTCGAAGCCCCAGGACGTGGTTCACGGTGTCGATACGGAGGTACTCGATCCATCCGCGCCCCAAGGTGTAGCCCATCACGTACACAGCGAACAGCCGACCGCCGGCGATGCGATAGCGCGCCTCGACCCAGAGCACGAGACCGACGACCCCCAGACTCCACAGCGACTCGTAGAGGAAGGTGGGATGGAAGGTCGCGAACTCTTCGTAGCCGGACGGTCGCCGGTCAGCAGAGATCTGGAGCCCCCATGGAAGATCGGTCGGGCCTCCGAAGAGCTCCTGGTTCCACCAGTTGCCCCAGCGCCCGATCGCCTGAGCCAGTGGAATGGCGGGCGCGAGCACGCCGGCGACCGCGGCGAACGAGATGCCGGCGCGTCGTGCGCCGATCCACGCCCCCAACGCCCCGAGAGCGACCGCTCCCCAAATCCCCAGGCCGCCCTGCCAGATGAAGAGCGCCTCGACGGGGCGGCGGCCGGACCCGAAGTACAGCTCGGGATCGGTGACGACGTGGTACAGCCGACCACCGATGATCCCGAACGGCACTGCCCACAAGGCGATGTCCTGGATGGCGCCCGGCCTGCCGCCGAGGCGCGTGCACCGCTTCTCGGCCAACCAGATGGCCGCAACGATCCCAGCGATGATGCACAACGCATACGCACGAACCGGGAGGGGCCCCAGGTGCCAAACACCCTCGCTCGGGCTCGGTATGGCCAACGCCGTCATCAGATGCGGGGGTTCGGGTCCATGACGATGCCACCGACCACGGCGAGCGCGATCGCCATCGGGTAGCCGAGCAGTAGGTCCTGCCATCCCATCGAGATGGGGAGGGGGCGCCAGCCGGCGTGTGCAACCAGGTGCTGGCCCGCTACCAGCGCTGCCAGCCCGAAGAGCGACCACGACGCGATCCGGCGCTTGCTCCAGCCCGATAGCTGCTTGTTGACGTCGCTGCTCTTGGCGCGGCGACGGATGCTCGCCATCACGCACTCCTTTCGTCGGAGAAACCAACTCCTAAGAAGGATAGTAGTTCGGCCTGAAGATGACGTGCGCTGGCGCCTGGCCGTCAGGTGACGAGCAGGCACCGCCCCCTCGCGCCGGCCCACCCCCTGCTGTGAGGGCGATCCGTGACGTACGTGCCTCACGGTGGCCGACCGTGCTCACGGAGACCGTCGCCGCCGAGGCGGGGAGCGCAACACGAGTGCCCTTCGCAGAGCCCGGTCGGCTGTCTTACTGGGCCCACGGCGCCGCTGCCATCGTCGTCTTGCGGGGGGAGGCGTAGTCACACGCGGGCCCTTGGCCCGGACGCCGTGGCCTTCGCGTCGGCCAAGCGCCCATTCAAGGAGCGTGAAGTATCCGTCCCCCGGTGGGCAAGCCCGGCTGTCCCGGCGGCGGTTCCCCCGGCTCCGGTCATGGGGCCGTTAGGCCACGCGGCACAGACCTTCCCAGGCGATAGCAAGCGCGGGGCCTGCTGCCAAGGCCAACGGGACGACGACCGCCGCGACGATGCCAGTGCCGGTCAGCGCTGAGGCGACGAGCGGCATGCGGCGCGGCCGGCCGGTCAAACGCGTCAAGCGCTGCTCGACATCTTGGGCGCTCGCGGCCAGTGTGCCGTTCGGCGCGGGAAGGAGGGCAAGTCGTGCGAGCGCGTCACGTAGCGGGCCCGCGCCGACCCGGCGGCGAGCGCTGTCGTCGGCGCATAGCTCGGCGTAGTGGCGCACCAGAGGCATCGCAGCGCGGAAGGCTGGGAAGAGCGGGGCCAGCGTGCCGAACAGTGCGCGACATGAGACCAGGGCGGTGTGGTGACGCTGGCGAAGGTGGGCGTGCTCGTGGGCCAACACGGCCTTGAGCTCGGCCGGCCCGAGAGTCGCAAGCAAGCCGCTGGTGATCACGACGCGGTGGTGTCGTCCGCCGATGCAGAAGGCATACGGTGCGCCGTGCTCGACGACCAAGGCGCCCGGCACGATGTTGCGGCGGCCGACCATGTCGAGGGCGGCCACACGTGTGGCCCGCTCCCGGTGATCGGTGATGGAGGCCCGCGTGGTGCACCACAAGACCCGGGCCGCCAACACCAGGGTCACGGCCACTCCGACCAGCGCGGTCAGTGCCCCTCCCGGTGATGCGTAGCTGTGCTGGAAGGTCTCGGCACACAGGTTGAACAGCGCGGCGAGGTCGGCGTTGACGTGCGGGAAGGAGATCGCCAGCGCTAGCCCAGCTGCGGCCAGCGCGAGGAGTACCGACACCGCCAGGGACTGCCAGGCGGCGATGGCCAATCGCGGGGCAAGACCTGGCCACCGAGCCTCGCGGAGCCATCCCGCACCGAGGGTTCCGGCGACGGCCGCGTAGGTCGTCAGAAGCAGTGCGCTAATCATCGAGGGCCCGCTTGAGCTTCTTGACCTGGGCAGCGCTCATGTTGTCGAGGAACCGCAGCAGCGTCACTGAGCTGTCGCCGCTGTCGTTGAGAAGCTCGTGCATGAGCTCGGCGGTGTGGTTGGCGCGGTCCTTGGTGGGCCAGTAGCGGAAGGCTCGCCCCTCCTTCGCCCTGCTGAGGACTTCCTTGCGGTGCAGGTTGTCCATCACCGTCATCACGGTGGTGTAGGCCAGCGGAGGGTCGCGGTCGATGCGCTCGAGCACCTCACGGACGGTCAGCGGCTCGGCTGCGGACCAGAGGTGGTCCATGATCACGGCCTCGAGGTCCCCGAACGGACGCATTGGCGCAGTCTTCCTTCCTCGGCCCAGCCAGCCCAGTCAGTGCCTGGCTAGGACAGCGGGTCCCACTGGGTCCCCACTTGCTCGTACACGTCAGCCCGGTCGCCATCGAGTGCTGCGACGACCAGCTTGCCCTCCGCAGTGTAGAAGGCGGCACTGGTGCCGCCAGGAATTGCCGCCGAGGCCCAGTCTGTGCCGCCGTCGGTGCTGACCTGGGCGTCGCCCGTCCCAATGACGAAGAGGTCTACTCCTCCTTCGCCCACCGCGACCGACATCGAGCCGGTGCCGCTGCCGAGGGCCGTCCAGGTGCGCCCACCGTCGGTGGTCTTGACGGCGCCGTCGCGCATCGACGACGCGATCGCAACGTCGGAGTCGGACGGGTCCACCCAGATCGTGCCCATGATGTCGCCTCGCTGCGGCGCCCGTTCCTCGAACGTCTCGCCGCCGTCAGCGGACACGAAGACACCACCTTCCGGTGCGGACAGGTAGATCACCTCGCCCGCACCGCCCAGTCCATGAGCGTCGGAGACCGGCAGCCCGGCGACCTGATCGAACGTCGCTCCATCGTCTGTGGAGGCGTACAGGCCCTCGTGCCCACCGGCAAGCAGCCTGCCGTCGGCTGCCGCCCAGCCCATCACGTCCTTGTTGGCCAGCGATTCGATCTGCCTCCATCCACCCGAAGGATCTCGGTAGCCGGCACCCCCGTGGCCTGCCACGAACAACCGACCGGCGCTCCCGGCAACCGCATGCAGGTCGCTGCCGACCAGAGGGCCCGAGTCGGTGGTGGCGACATCACCGGAGCCACCACTTGACCGCTGGGTCAGCAGCGTACCCACCACAATCACCAGGACGGCGACGAGAAGCAGCGGCACGACAACCCGCCTCGCGCGAGGCGAAAGGCCAAGGATGCGGTCGCTGCTGGGGCCGGTCATGGAAGTCCCGTCTGTTGTTGATCGAGTGTTGATCGAGTTTCCGGCGCTCAGGCGCGCCCCGTACTATCCACTAGGCAACATAGTAGATGGTTGGAGGTGCGTCGCGTGCTGCGAAAGGCGCGAACGATCGTTGTGATCCTCGTGATCGCCGCGGTCCTCGGGGGCGGCTGGTGGCAGTGGCAGGCGGTTCGGTCCCAGGCCCGCACCACCGACGTCGGGGGAGTGGGTGTGACCCTCTACCCCGGGAACGAAGGCATTCCGCTTCCCGACATCAAGGGCAGGACCATCGCCGGAGACACGCTCTCCCTAGCCGACCTACGGGGGTATGTGGTCGTCCTCAACGTGTGGGGATCGTGGTGCGCACCCTGCCGGGCAGAGGCACCTGACCTGGCACAGATCTCTGCGGACACCGCCGGACGAGGTGTCCGGTTCGTGGGTATCGACGTACGCGACAACCCTGCCGCCGGACGAGACTTCGAGCGCGAGTTCTCCATCACCTATCCCAGCTTGGATGACCAGAACGGGCTCGTCCTAGCCGCGTTCACCGGCATCCTGCCCGTCAGTGCGGTCCCCTCCACGGTCGTGGTCGACCGATCAGGTGTGATCCGAGCCCGCAACATCGGGCAGATCGACGCCACCACGCTGCGCGGGCTCATCGAGGACGCGGAGGGTCCCGAATGACCGCGGCATTGTCCATCGGCACCACGATCGCCGACGGCCCCCTTCTCGTTGCCGTCCTGATCGCGGTCGTCGCCGGAACGGTCTCCTTCCTCAGCCCCTGCTGCCTACCCCTCGTGCCCGGGTACCTCGCCTACGTCACCGGCGCAGCCGGCGCGGACGCGACGCGGGAGCCCAATGCCCTTCCCGGCGACTCCAAAGGCGCGACCGCGATCCGCCAGTCGAGTGCCCCGACGCGATCTACCGCCGTGGGCGGTACCGCCCTGTTCGTGCTGGGCTTCGCCGCAGTGTTCACCAGCTATGGCGCCCTCTTCGGCACCCTGGGCAGCACCTTGATCCGCCACCAAGACCTTCTCGTCAGGGTCCTTGGAGTGCTGACCATCGTCCTGGGCCTGATGTTCGCCGGCGTTCTCGGTGCCGTCCCGGGGGTCTCGCGAACGTTTCGTCTTCGCTACCAGCCGAAGGTCGGTCTCGCCGGAGCTCCCGTGCTCGGGGTCATGTTCGGTATCGGCTGGACCCCCTGCATCGGACCCACGCTGGCGGCCGTCCTATCTCTGGCCACCACGACAGGCACCGCCGGCCGGGGAGCGATGCTCTCCTTCGCATACAGCCTGGGGCTCGGCATCCCGTTCCTCTTGGCGGCCCTGGGTGTCAGCCGTGCCTTTCGGGCGTTCGCCTTCGCGCGAAGGCACGCGCGAGGGGTGATGCGTGTTGGTGGTGCCATGCTGGTGGTCCTCGGCGTGTTGCAGGTGACCGGGATCTGGAGCGCGTGGCTGGCGAGCCTGCGCACTCTGATCGGCACCTGGCAGGTGCCTTTGTGATTCGTGCCCGAGTCGCTCGATTCCTGGTTCGACACCCGCTGGGTGCCGTCATCGTGCTGCTCGCAGTGCTCGCAGCAGTCGCGTACGCGGGAACGATCGCTGGTCCGGTCGCGGAGTCATTCGGGGGATCTGAGTCCTCGACGCTATCCGCTCCGGCACCGGTCGGCGGTGCGCTAGTCGCGCCCGACACGCTTCCGGCGCCCAAGGAGTCCCTCAACGACGACGAGGTCGAGGCCCCGCACCAGGCATTGCACGACCTCACTCGTGCGTGCAAGCGCCCCATGACACAGGGCCCACCGGGCACACCGCAAAGCGTCTCGGCACCGCTCCGCATCATCGAGGATTTCGCCTCACGCCATCCCAATGCAGGCTTCGTCGTCGACGACGGTTCCGCCACAACGCTGACGCTGCTGATCGTCGTTCGAAACGAGCTGGAGGCGTGCATCCCGGCCCTGATCCCACGAATCGACGCACTCATCCCAGCGCAGTACCGGCCCCGGTAGCGGCGCTCGTGCAGGGATCGGGCGAGCGGACTGCCGAACACCTCCAGACGACCAACTTCGTCAAGCCTTCATGGTTCCGCGCAGGAAATCACAACAGACGGCTGCGACGCTGCTCGTGTGGCACCAGTCGGCGCGCAGACGCCCTCTCGGGTCGCCCGTCCCCGACACCGGCCGCGACCCGGCCCGCGACCCGGCCCGCGACCCGGCCCGCGACCCGGCCGACGGTGGGTGATCACTCCCCGCCTCCACCTACCTGACTGCTCGAAGCGAAGGACACCCGTGAACCAGCTCTCCCGGCGCACCCTCATCCTCAGTGGCCTCGCCATCGCCGGATCTACCGCCCTCACCGCCTGCACCGGTCAGTCAAACTCCAAGCCCGGCGGCTCGAAGTTCGTCATCCCGAAGCAGACGCCGTTGGCGCCCAAGCCCGGCCAACGGGTCGTCACCGCCTCGCTGAACGCCCGGGCAACCACCATCGACCTGGGGGGAACGACAGTGCCTACCTGGGCCTACGGCGACACCGTCCCCGGGCCCGTTATCCGAGCCACCGCAGGCGACCTGCTCCGGGTCACGGTCGCCAACAACCTCGAGGCCGAAACCAGTGTCCATTGGCACGGAATCGCGCTCCGCCACGAGGCCGACGGTGTTCCCGGGCTCACCCAAGAGCCGATCTCCTCCAACGAGAGCTTCGTTTACGAGTTCGTCGCGCCCGACCCAGGCACCTACTTCTACCACCCCCACGTTGGGGTGCAGCTCGATCGAGGTCTGTACGCACCACTGGTCATCGACGACCCCGACGAGCCCGGTGCCTACGACACCGAATGGATCGTGGTGCTCGACGACTGGATCGACGGCACCGGCACGACCCCCGACGACGTGCTTGCAGACCTGACTGCGGGCAGCTCCGGCGGTGAGCACTCCATGGACGGCATGGACATGGGAGACATGGACGGTATGGAGGGTATGGAGGGTATGGATATGGGGTCCTCGGACTCACCGTTCGGCGACGCCGGTGACGTCACCTACCCGCACTACCTCATCAATGGCCGCACCGCCCAGGACCCCGATGTGCTCAAGGCACGGCCCGCGCAGCGGATCCGGCTGCGCATCATCAACGCCGCCGCCGACACCATCTTCGCCGTCGCGCTGGGCGGCCACCGACTCACACTCACCGACTCCGACGGCTTCCCCCTCAAGCCCACGGACACCGATGGCTTCTACATCGGAATGGGGGAGCGCTACGACTGCATCGCCACCCTCGAGGACGGAGTCTTTCCCCTGGTCGCCCAACCCGTCGGGAAGGAGGGTCAGGCCCTGGCACTGATCCGGACCGGGAGCGGTGCTGCCCCAGCACCAGACGTCAAGGTGGCCGAGCTCAACGGTGCGATGGCCAGGGTCGGCGGCCTCGAGCCGGCCGAGTCCGCACGTCTTCCGACGCGTCGGCCGGGCCAGAGCGTCGAGCTCACGCTGACCGGGCAGATGAGCCCCTACGCGTGGGCCATCAATGGAGCCGCCTTTCCCGACAACCAGCCCATCGAGATCACCCCGGGTGAACGGGTGCAGGTGCGCCTGACCAACCAGACGATGATGACTCATCCGATGCATGTCCACGGCCACACGTTCGCGCTGCCCAACGGCGTGCGAAAGGACACCGTCCTGCTCACCCCGATGCAGCGCCTCGACGTCGAGCTCCAGGCCGACAATCCGGGCAACTGGGCCGCGCACTGTCACAACATCTACCACGCCGAGGCCGGAATGATGGCCGCGCTGGTCTACGCAAGTTGACCCAGGCATCCACCATAGCCGCACCGGCTACCAGAGCCGGTCCTTCCGATTCCCCTGGAGGACACCGTTGATGGAACTCGACCCAATTAGCTCGTTCGCCAGTCAGAAGGGGTCGGCTCCGTGAACTGGTGGCAGATCCTGCTGGTCTTCGTCGGCATCCCCATCGTCGGGTTCCTCCTCGTTACCGTGGTGGTGCTGCGGTTCACCACCCCGCAGGTGCCCGATGGTGTGCTGCGCGCCAGGGAGCAGCAGGACCTGGACGGCCCGGCAACCGAGGAGCACGACCAGGGCGCGAGACCACAGAGAGTGACGATCGCCGAGCCGAGTGATTGACCAGCGATTGACCCCGGCATCTACTATTGCGCATAGTTGATGCATGAGAGGAGTGACGTGACTCGACGCCTTCTTGTGGGGATCACGGCCGCTGTGGTCGTCGGTCTCGCGATCGGGATACCTACGGGCATCATCCAGACGCCTTGGTACACCCGGATGACCCCGGTCCTGTGGTGGAACTACCCCGTCTGGGCGCTGTCCGCCCTTCTGTCCGGCGCGCTAGCGGCCACCTTCGTCCGAGACCCTTCGGTGCCCGTGCCGACGACCGAAGGAGGAAAGACGTTCGTGGGCACGATGCTCTCCCTGTTCGCGGTCGGGTGCCCGATCTGCAACAAACTCGTGGTGCTCGCGCTCGGGGTCAGCGGAGCGCTGAACTGGTTCGCACCGGTCCAGCCGCTCCTCGCAGTCGCCTCCCTCGGTCTCCTCGCCTACGCCCTGTGGGCGCGCCGTCGGACCAGCCTGACCTGTCGACTTCGCTCAGCAGGCTCCTCGACACCCGAGCCGGTCTCACGATCGACCTGACATCTTGCCGTCGCCCCACGCCACGAACATGCGATCACATACATTCCAGAGGACGAAGTTGATGAAGCAGGAGCCCGAGTTCGTTGCCACACGCTCTGAGCGCGCCCTTGGTGCGACAACTCCGGTGTCGGCGTGACGACGACCTCGGCGCCCTTGCGTACCCCGGCCCGCGTCCGCACCTGGTTCCGCATGGCAGCCATCGCCGAGGCATTCTCCTGGGCCGGCCTGCTGATCGGGATGTACCTCAAGTACGTTCCCGAGACCACCGAGCTAGGCGTGAAGATCTTCGGTCCGATCCACGGAGTCCTGTTCATCACCTACCTGCTGGTGACGCTGCTGGCCCGCACGACCTTCGGCTGGTCCCTGCGGCTCACCGCCGTTGGCCTCATCGCTGCGGTGCCGCCCTTCTTCACGCTGCTCTTCGAGTGGTACGTCGAGCGCCGAGGAATGCTTGAGAAGCCGCACCCCCGCGCACTGGCCGACGTCGGCTCGGCCTAGCTCCCGCGACAGCGGCCGACCGGGGGCCGGTCACCGGTGCGGTGACGCGGTAGACGGTCGTGTCGTCGGCTGAGGCCGCCGTCTGCCGATCGAACTGCGCCAGGGCAGGGGAGGCGGACAGTGCGTTGGCCACCACGGCGCGCCCATTCGGGGTCAGTCTCGGCTCGGCGGAGCTCGTTGCGGGTCAAGAGGACCGACGGCATCGAGCTCGACACGCCCTTCACCTCGAGGTGGGCCTCTTTGCCATCGCGAGCAGCGGTGAGGTCTCAGCCGCAGTTGAGGTGGGCGACGCGAGTGAACTCCCACCCGTCGGCCTCGTAGTGCTTGCGGACCACCTTCTCGGCGGCCAGCTCGACCTGACGGTTGGTGTCGGCGTCTCCGAAACCTGCTCCCCACCCGCCGACGGCGATCGTGCTGGAGGTCTCGCGGGCGTCGCTGGGATGAACGGGTGGCTCGATCGGGCCGCTGTACTCACGCACTAGCACGCGCACCGATCGCGGGTGCGCCCGGTATCCCGGGCCCCGCTCGGTGAGGAGCTTGACCAGGTCGGTGCGCAGTGGGATGAGGCGGTGTCGGGTCTTGCTGCCGATCTCCAGCAGCTCGGCCCACAGGGGTCATGATGTTGCCCGGAGAGTGATGCCACTCGTCGTCGTACGGTGCGGCGGTGTCCCACAGGTAGGCGTGCAGGAGCGTGAGCAGCCCCTCCTGGTCCTCCGCCGGGAATAGCTTGAGCGGCACCCGGGTGCGGCCCAGCTGGTCGGCGCGCTGCAGACCGGCGCGGATCAGCTCGGCCAGCCGAGCGTTGGAGTCATGCGAACTCACGGTTGGGCGCTCACGAACCCTGCGGGTACTCGATGCCGAAGTGCGAGGCGATGATCTCGGTCGTCTCACCCCCAGTCCCTCCGGCTTTCATCGGGTCCAAGGCGGGGTCATCGACGACGGAGTCGCACACACCTGATCCGGATCCGCGGTCACCATGCAAGGCCAGCAGCTCGCGGGCGAGAGGGTCGTTGATCGCGATGAGGCGTCCCATGGCGTCCAGCCAGCGCGAGACCGGGGCGGGGGAGTCGTCGATCTCGTGCACGACGTCGTGCAGCTCGGCGGTGCTGGCCTCCTCGTCGTACTCGTAGCGAGTCATCGGCACCACCCGAGGAGCGCGGTCTCGTCGTCCTTGTTGAAGCCCACGCAGCGAATCGTGTCACGCAACTTCGTGGTGGCGGGATGGAACCTCCCACCCGACCCGGCCGTGTGTCTTCACCGGGGCGGGAAGGTGAACGCGATGGTTGGTTCGGGCTCGAAGATCGCCGGTACTACGGCCGACATGTCGATGGCCCGTGCCGCGGCCGGCACGTGCCAGTAGCCCTCGCCGTGGGCGCTGCGAACGACGCACCGCCCATCGACGATCGCCTGGTCGAGCACGGTGACGATTTCGCCGGGCTCGATCGGCCCTCCTTCGAGGACGGCGCGGAAGGGGCGGTCGAGCGGGACGGTGGGAATGGGTTCGGTGTGGATGGGTTCGGTGTGGATGGGTTCGGTGGTCATGGCGACCAGCGTGCGCCACACAGGTGGCTAGTGTCGCCCTGAAGCGATCAGAGCGTGACCTTCAGAGCGTGACCTTCAGAGCGTGACCAGGACGACGCCGGCGATGTTCGTCCCTTCCAGCTCCGGCGGGGGTCGCCGCTTGGCGGAGAACGGATTGTTGGCGGCCGTCATGCGTCCGATGGTCCCATCGGAGCTTGTCGAGTCGGGATCCCACGCCAGCTCGTCCAGCCGGGGCGGCCGCCGCAGCGCCTCCAGGTACGCCGGCGGGCTGGCCCGCAGGCCTTGGAGGACATGACGGAAGTACGGGCCGGGGAAGTGACCCGTGTCTTCGGGGACCTCGGTGAAGAGCGGCGCTCCAGGGAAGGGAAGGACCTCGGCGACGTCGGCCGAGAACGCCCCGCGGCGGTGGTCGGAGACCAGGCGGAAGATGCGCCGGGCGATCTCGCGGGACCCGCCTTGCGGCTTGAGGAGGAAGTCGCGCAGTTGGGGATCTTGGAGCTTGTCGAGGTTGAGGTCCCACACCGGCGGCGAGGGCACGGCCGGGTCGACGAGGTCCTCGACGGGGATCGACTCGGACACGACGAGATCCGCGGTCATCTTCGGGTCGTACCACCCCTGGCGCAGCTGGTAGGCGGTCGCCATCGAGATGGTCATCCTTCGGCAGGGCAGGCACTCCTCGGGCGGCTCGGGGTGGGTCGCGGAGTCTGGATCAGGGCAGCCCTCGCCGCTGTGGGGGCACGGGAGCTGGCCGCGGAAAACCAGCCCGCCGGTGTAGACGGCGTACACGGCCGGCACTCCCAGCTCCTCGGATGTGCGGATCAGGTCGCCGAGCTGCTTCCCCTCGCGGTGGGTGACGTCAACGAGCCAGTCACCGCCGGAACTGCGCTTAAGCCGCTTGGCCTGCACCAGCATCCCGAAGCACTCCTCGGTGGCGCTGTCGATCCACCACCACAGGTAGTCGGCCCCGAGCGCGTTGGGGCCGCGGCCTTCCTGGTTGCGGCTGAACTCCAAGACGTCGACCTCCGGCCGACCTTCGATCACGGCGACCGCGGTGACCGTCTCCTCGTGCCAGCCGTCGCCTGCGAGGTCGCGCTTGTCCATGAAGGCCTCGGCGGTCTCGCGGATCCGGGTGAAGCCGGCGAGTGCGCCATCCGGCGCCCTGCCGGCGGGTGCTGAGTCCAGCATTGCAGTCCGTTTCACAGAAGCCCGGGGACGGGACACTGGGCGAGCAATGAAGGGACCGTGGAGGTGGCGCGGACATAGCCGGCCGCGGCCGGGGCGACCCACATGAACAGATCGTCGACGTCGCGCATGCGGTCGTGGAGGCCGGAGGAGCTGGAGAAGACGGGCTCGTTGTGCGCGAGCCGGTTGCGGAACTTGTTGACGCGGGCGACCCGCTCATGGACCTCGCCACGTGTGGGGGAGCCGTTGAAGGCGTGGCGCAGCATCGGCGTCCAGAAGGTCGCAGTCCGGTCTCGGTCGGTGAGCTTGGTCCAGAAGCCGAACATGGTGGCCGCCACGACCTTGCCGTGGCTGGGGTGCGCTCCGAGCCCGCGCTTGGCGTCGTTGAGTGCGCGTTGGCTGCCCGTGTTGAGGGAGACCTGTTTCGTCACCGCGCGTCCGTGGCCCTGGGTGCGCGTGAACAGCCGGCTCGCGGGGTCGACCGACCAGTCCGGGAACTGCTGGGCCATCTGCCGGTCATAGGCGTTGCGTAGCGCGACCTCCAGATGGCAGGTGTCGGTCAGAGCGGCTGCGGCCAGCAGGCTGTTCCAGCGGTAGAGCTCAAGCGCCAGAGGGGCGTCGCCGCCGCAGCGGAACAGGTAGGTGTCGAGCCGTGGTGTACTCAGCCACGCTTCGAGGTCGGTGGCGCTGAGCGTCGGCGGGGACCCGGCCACGGCGGCGGGCGCGTCGTCGTCTTGCTCCTCGGCTGACACGTGCGTATTCTAGTGACATCGCCCCGCGGATAACCGTCCTCTGGCACAGCTCGCAAGAGCCGGGTTAGGCACCGCGGGGCTCAGGCATTTCTGAGACCGACGTCTCGATCCGCTGCGCGTTCAGGATGCCGGCGCTCGGTCCAGCCAGCCAAGTTTGGCTTCGACGGCGCGGTCGACGAAGGGGTGGGCAAGGATCGTCACGTCCTAGCCTGCCGGAGCCGGTGTGAACTCGAGGGGTCTTGGCGTCGACGCAGAGCATCGAACACCGACACACCTCAACTTCAGCAACAAGGTCGACCTCGTCTGCCTTCGCTGAATCCCCGTCACCCGTGGCGTGACTCTGCCCCGGTCGCTTGGTGCGGGCGAACGACTGCGTGTTTCGAGCTGTCCAGTTCGGCGTCTGGCCCTCTCGCCTGTGACTCAGGCTCGCCGCTCTACGTAGCGGCCTTGAGGTCACGGCGGAGTTCGTGCGGTAGCGCGAAGATCAGCGACTCCTCGGCCGAGTGGACGGCGCGGGCGTCAGGGTAGCCGCGTTCGGAGAGGAAGGCGAGCACGCCCTCGACGAGGTTCTCGGGTACCGAGGCTCCAGAGGTGACCGACACCGTCTCGACACCGTCGAGCCAGGCCTCGCGGTGATGACCGCCCGGTCCACGCCAGCACAGTAGCCGCGAGGAGCTGCCAACAGCATCGCGCGCTCACCATCAGACGGGCCCAGCACGTGCGGCATGTTCAATTGCGTCGGCATCTGTCTAGAGTATCGACATTGAGCGATATACCCAAAGGGGGTATACGCATGCCCCGACTCAACCAATTGTGAGCGACGCTTGGTTGCTCTGCTGGCGACTTGATGGTGGGCGAAAAGTGGGCGTAATTGGTGCTCGTTTGAGTCAGCCAGCGTCAAACGGTGAAGTTGAGGGTGTCGTGTTTGTGCAGGTCAGGCCGCGAAAGCGTCAAACACTGGCAGATGGCAGCAAGCGCATACGGCACTACGGGTGCATCCCAGAGGTCGCAGGTTCAAATCCTGCCCCCGCTACTGAATTCAGGCTCGAGATCTACGGATCTCGGGCCTGAATGCATTTCCGGGCACCGCCGTTCTCCCGCCGGGTGAGGTCCGTCGGACGAGATCTCGACTCGCAGCCGCCCGTCCTGCTCGGGCAGTCCCGCCGTGTCCGCGCCGGCGTTGCGCTGTGTCCAGATCTGCGTGAGAGCGACTTTCGCGAGACCGACGGCCAGTACGATCGGCCTGTCGCGCAGGGCGGTCGTCCGGCGCCGGAGCCGATGGAGGAGGCCAGTGAACTCCTCCTCGAAGAGCCCGGCGGCGTCCGGCGGACTGGCTCTGGCCGTCGCGGGCCTGGTGATCGGGGTGGTCGCGATCCCGATCGGGATCTTCGTCCCCGAGGTGCGCTGCGGCTTGCACATCGACACGTGTGTCGACGGCAAGCCTGTCGAGGAGGACCCGGACGGACGCGGCGCCGGCGCGAAGGACCTGTCGACGGTCTTCGCCGAGGCTGAGGCGAACGGCGACCTGCCCTACCTGACAGACTCTCCGGCGTCGCGCCAGCGTGCCGGCGAGTACGCCGCGGCGAGTCTCGACTTCGACTCCGTCGTCAACCGAGGTACGGCGGTGGTGATCCCCTTGAGCGGCTCGGGGTTCACCACGAACGCGTGCGTGCAGCTCGAGTGGTTCTCTCCTGACGGGAGCACCTACCTGGCGACCTGCGTCGAGGCCGACGACCGTGGCCTCGTCTCCACCAAGCTCCTCTGGCTACCGCTGCGGCACCTCGGCATCGAGGGCAACGACGGCGCGTGGAAGCTGATCCTGACCGACACCTCCGGCCAGTCCGTCACGGAGCAGCTCCAGGTCTCCAGCGACGACGAGACACCGCAACCGGCCGAGTGGGAGACTCGGTCCTCCCTCCGGTCGAAGGCGACGGGAAAGCCCGATGTCGGCGTGGGCTCGTCCGGGAGCCTCTGCGCCGAGGGCGGGCTGAGCACGGAGACCTGGGGCAGCGGGTTCACGCCGGACGCGACCGCCGAGGTGAGCTACCTTCGCCCGGACGGCAAACGGGTCGGGGCTCGTGGCGTCTCGATCAACGGCGACGGTGAGCTCGAGGCGATCCACGACTACTGGACGATCAACGACTGTGCCGACTACCGGGAGTTCGGCTACACGGTCGTGGTGATCGACGAGCAGGGTCGCCGGGCCGAGGCAGCGGTGGGGATGCCGACATCGGACTGACCGGCTCGGGGCAACGGGCGCGACCTACCACCCCCGCCGGAGCGCGCCAGCGGCCCAGTACCGGACGCGGTCCCGGCCGCGCCTTCCGTCACTACCCTCCGCCGTCGCCGCGAGGTAGCTGCGCCAGCCGCCGTGGTGGGTGATGTCGCGCTCGCCCCGGGCGGCGTCGGCGGTGCAGACGAAGCCGAGCACCTCGCCGCCCTCGGCGAGCTCCACCGGGCCGAGGGCGAGCGGCGCCGCGACGGTCGTGGCGAAGCCGCCGAGCTCGCGGGCCGGGAGCCGCCACACCTCGACCTCGATGCCTGCGCCCGCGGTGCGCGCGGGTCGCGGGAGGCGAGTCAGGCCGGGGCGGGGGAGCGGGCCGTCGACGAGGTACATCCGGTAGTCGCCCGCCGTCCGGGTGGTCCGCACCAGGGAGGCGCCCCGGGTGACGAGTGCGGAGTTGAGCGGCTGTCCGCTCAGGTGCGCGCCGGCCACGGCCAGGAGCACGCTGTCGTCCTCCTCCGGGGCGCTCACGGCGGCCGTGGGTGCCGCCTCGCCGCACCAGCGGGCGCCGAGGTCGGCGAGCAGGTCGTCGCCGCCCGCAGGTGCGAGGAGCTGCACACCGAACGGCAGGCCGTCCGCCCTTGCCGGGCCGGGGACGGCGATGGCGCAGAGGTCCAGCAGGTTGGTCATGTTGGTGAACGTGCCCAGCCTGCTGTTGACCCCGACCGGGTCCGCCGCGACCTCGGCCAGGCTCGGGTGGGTCGGGGTCACCGGAAGGAGCAGGGCGTCGATCTCGGCCCAGGCCGCCTCGGCCTGCCGAGCCAGCTCGGCGGGCCGGGTGAGCCCGGCGAAGGCGTCGGCGGCGGTCAGAGCAGCACCGCCACGGACGATGGCACGGACGGTCGGATCGACGGCGGCGTCGTCGTCCAGCGCCTCGCCGAACGCGAGCCAGCGCTCGGCGAGCCACGGACCGGAGTAGAGGAGCTGCGCCGCTTCCAGCAACGGCTGTACGTCGATCCGTCGCACCTCGCCGAGTGCCTCGGCCCTCGCGATCGCCTCCTCCCACGCGGCCGCGTGCAGGGGATCGAGGTCGAGCGGGAGGTCGGGGACGCCGAGGGTGGCCGACGCCGGGACCGGACGTTGCTCGAGGCGGCGGGAGTAGGGGTCCTCCGCGTCGTACTCGACCATCTGCTCGTACGCCGCCCGCGCGGTCGTGACGTCCCGGGCGAAGACCGTGACGCAGTCGAGCGTCCGGCAGGCCGGCACCACGCCGCGGGTGGAGACCAGGCCCTTGCTGGGCTTGATGCCGACGATGCCGTTGAACGCCGCCGGGACACGCCCGCTGCCGGCGGTGTCGGTGCCGAGGGCGAAGTCGACCTCGCCGCGGGCGACGGCGACCGCGCTGCCCGAGCTCGAGCCGCCGCTGACGTGCTCCTCGGAGAAGACGGAGGTGCAGGCGCCGTACGGCGAGCGGGTGCCGACGAGACCGGTGGCGTACTGGTCCAGGTTGGTCTTCCCGACGACGACGGCGCCGGCGCGCAGCAGTCGGTCCACGACGGGTGCGTGCCCGGTCGCGGGCTCGGTGCGCCGCGGGTCGGCCGCAGTGGTCGGTACGCCGGCCACGTCGATGTTGTCCTTGACGGCGAAGCGCAGCCCGTGCAGCGGCCCGGGCAGGGCCGGAGCGGGGTCGACCCGGGAGATCCAGGCGGTCATGCGCCCCACCTCGCCCGCTCGGCCACGAAGGCGTCGCGGCGCCGCGCGCGCAGCGGTGCGATCTCGTCGGCGTGCGCCAGCTCCAACGCGCGCACCTCGCTGACGGAGAACGTCGCGGGCGCGGTGACCAGGTCGGTCCGGCCGGCCTTGATGTCGGCCCGCGCGTCGGCGAGCTCCTCGGCCGAGACGGGCACGAACTTGATCCGGTCGAACTGTCGGAGCAGCCACGGCTGGGGATCGCGCTCGGACAGCCGCCACACCGGGACGGTGCGGCCGACGAGCTGGTAGCCGCCCGGCCCCTCCATGCCGTAGACGCACAGGTAGATGCCGCCGATCCCGACCGCGTTCTGCGGGGTCCAGGTCCGCGCCGGGTTGTACTTCGTGGTGACCAGCCGGTGCCGCGGGTCGATCGGTACGGCGACCGGGGCACCCAGGTAGACGTCGCCGAGCCCGACGACCAGGTAGGTCGCCGCGGCGACGATGTCGAACACCTCGTCCCGGGCGTCGAGGTCGTTGACGCGGCGGATGAACTCCACGTTGTCCGGGCTCCACGGGGCATCGGGGTTCACGGTGGAGTACCGCCGCATCGCCTCGTGCGCCTCCGGGTGGTCGAACGCGATCGGCAGGGTCACCGAGCGCGCGTCGAGCACCGCCGTCGCCGGGTCGTCCAGACCGGTGGCGAGCTCGCCGAGCAGCCCGGCGAGGCGCGCCAGCGGGAGAGTGCTCTGGTCGACGGCGACGAGCAGCGAGCGGACGCCCTCGACGATCTCGACGACGCCGGCCGGCCGGTGCGCGCGCAGCGCGTTCGCCAGCAGGTGGATCCAGACCCGTACGGTCAGGTCGAACTCCATCGGCCCCGCCTCGACCAGCAGGTGCCGGTCGCCGGACGCGCGGATCGTGAACGCCGGCTGGTGGCCGCCTCCCGGGCGGTCGACGAGCGTCGGCGGCCGGGCCGGGACCCGCTCCACCGCCGCCGCCCCGGCGGACGTCGTCTCGGGCTCGGCCGGGTAGCCGAGGTGGACGGTGCGAGCAGCCAGCGCCGCGGCCGCCTCCTCGGGCGTCACCGCCACGAGACGGACCTCGTCGCCGGGGCGCAGCTGGCCGAGGATCCACCGGTCCGCCTCGATCGTGACGGCCGGTACGACGAACCCGCCGAGCGAGGGACCGTCGACGCCCACGATGACGGGGGTGTCGCCGGAGAGCATGATCCCCCCGACCGGGTACGCCGAGTCGTGCAGGTTCGACGGGTGCAGGCCCGCCTCTCCGCCGTCGGTGCGCGACCAGCCCGGCGTGGGCCCGACCAGCCGGATGCCCGTCCGGTCGGCGCGGTGGTCGACCCTCCACCTGGTCGCGAAGAACTCCTCGACACCCTCCGGGGTCAGGTGGTCCGGCGCCCCGTGGGGGCCGGGGATCACCCGCAGGGTCCACGTGTCGCCCATGCTCGGCAGGGACACCACGCTGGGCGCCAGCTGGTTGTGCAGCGGGCCGAGCGGGAGCACGTCGTCCTCGATCAGGGCGCGGCCGTCGAGGCCACCGAAGCCGCCCAGGACGAAGGTGGACCGGCTCCCCAGCACCCGCGGCACGTCGAGCCCGCCGGCGATCGCGACGTACCCGCGCATGCCGGGGCCGTCGAGCGGTCCGACGTCGAGGACGGAGCCGGCGCGCAGCCAGCGGACGTCACCGGCCCGCAGGGGCCGGCCGTCGATGCTCGCCTGCCGTGCGGCGCCCCCGACGCAGACCAGCCGATCCTCGTCGGTGGTCAGCACGGGGCCCGTGACGACGCACTCCAGCCCGCCGACGTACGACGGGTTGCCGACGGCCGCCGCCACCAGGGCGAAGCTGAGGTCGTCGAACGCCCCCGACGGGGGTACGCCGACGTCCCAGTAGCCGGTGCGTCCGCGGCCGTCCTGCACAGTCGTCTGCACGCCGGGGCTCAGGATCGTGACCTTCCCCATCACGTCCACCGCCCGATCAGCCGGACGGGCGTGGGGTTCCAGCCGTTGCAGGGGTTGTTCAGCTGGGGGCAGTTGCTGATCAGGACGAGGAGGTCCCGCGAGGCCCGGATCTCGACGTACTTGCCCGGCGCCGACAGGCCGTCGTCGAACATCAGCGAGCCGTCGGGACGGACCGGCACGTTCATGAAGAAGTTGATGTTGTGGCCGAGCTGACGCTGCCCGATGCCGGCGGGAGCGCCGTACTTCAGGAAGGTCTGGCGGCACGCGTGCTGGTGGCGGGTGTGCTCGCCGTACCGGATCACGTTGGACTCCTGGGCACACGCGCCGCCGACGGTGTCGTGGCGTCCGCAGGTGTCGTCGCTGATCACCGCGAGCTCGTCGAGCCGCGTCGAGAGCAGCCGCGAGCCGGTGGTGAGGTAGACCGCCCCCTGCTCGCGCACGGTGTCGAAGGCGGAGTAGCGGTTGTCGACGTCGTGGGCGTCGTACAGCAGCGTGTCGACGGCCTGGTTGCCGTGGAGGTCGACGATCCGCAGGGTCGCCCCGGCGGGCAGCTCGACGAGGGCGCCGTCGCCCGCGCCGACGACCGTGTCGATCCGGATCGTGTCATCGATCGTCGCGGTCATGCCAGGACCCTCCGGCTCATCTCGAGCGAGCGCGCCGTCTCGTCGCGGAACAGGATGCTGGGGTCGTCGGCCGCGACCGGTGCGGCCGGGGCGACGGCGACCTCGACCCCGGCCACCGGGTGGTCGAAGGTGGCGAGCGGGTGCCGGGCGGTGCTCAGCACGAGGAGCAGGTCGACCTCGGAGCGCAGCGCGACGGTGTCGCCGGCGGTCGCGTGCCCGGCCTGCCAGGTCAGCGAGGCGGCGCGGTCGTCGGCGATCGCGACCTTCGTGAACAGGTTGACGCATCCGTGCAGGTCGGCCTCGCCGAGGCCGTACTTCGCGAGCTCCAGCAGCAGCTCGGAGCGGGCCGGGCGCCGCCAGTCGTTCCGGTCGACCTGGTACGACGTCGGCGGGAGACCCGCCAGGTGGACGTCGTGGCCGAACCCGGTCAGGCCGTCGTGCCAGTCCAGGCTGGAGCCGGTGACCGAGGCGAGCGCGAGCCCCCGGTCCGACATCAGGGTCATCGGCGGGCGCACGCACGCCGACATCTGTGCCTTGAGGGTGTCGGGCAGGTTCAGCCGGTCGAGACGGTCGGCCGCGAACAGCAGCAGCGAGGCGTTGGCGTCCGGCCCGAGCGCGGTCAGCGTGACCAGGCGGCCGGCCGGGACGGTGGCCGACCAGGTGGCACCGCCGGGCACCTCGTGGCGGTACGTCGTGCTCATGCGCCCTCCTCCACGACACCGGCGGGGAAGGTGCGCACGCGGGCGGGCAGGGGCCGCCCGATCGCCTCGTGGTAGGCGCGACGCTGCACGGCGTACGCGATCGCGCCGCCGGTCGCGGTCACGACGAGGGTGATCAGCGGGAGGTAGTGCAGGTACCAGCCCTCACCGGCCGGGTCGTAGACCTCGGCACGCGGCCAGGCGAGGTTGATCGCCATCAGGGTGCCGTAGCCGACGGCGATCGCGTTGACGAGGACGCCCCAGCGCCCGAGGGAGAACAGCGGGCGGCCGTTCTCGTCGGTGCCGTCCGGGAGTCCCTCGCCCCGCAGGCGGCGCAGCAGCAGCGGCGTCGTCACCATGAGGTAGGCGATGTAGAGCAGCATGATGCACACGCTGGCGAGGCCGAGGAACAGTCCGGCGTTGCCGACGTTCACCAGCAGGCACAGCGCCGCACCCACGCCGGGGACGACGGTCGCGAGCACCGGGGTGCCGGTCTTGGGGGACACGGTCCGCAGCCGCGAGGAGAACGGCAGCACGTCGTCGCGGGCCATCGAGAAGATCATCCGCGCCGCCGCGGTCTGGATCGCCAGCGTGCACACGCACACGGCGAACGCGACGTCGAGCAGGAGCAGCTTGCCGGCCGTCGTCCCCAGCTGGCTGGTGATGACGTACGGCAGGCCGCCGAGGCCGAGGTCGTCGGCGCCGAGGCTCGGCGCGGCCATCAGTGCGGCGATGATGAGGAACGCGCCGCCGAGGCCGGAGGCGACCACGGCCCGCACGATCGTGCGGGGGGTCGTCGCCCGGGGGTTGTGGGTCTCCTCGGCGAGCTCGCCGGCGCTGTCGAACCCGACCAGGACGTAGGCCGCCATCAGCGCCGAGATCAGCAGCGGTACGACGTACCCGGTGGTGCCGTCGAGGTTCGTGGTGTGCAGCACCACCGACGGCCCGCGCTCGGCGTGCCCGAAGAGCAGGACCACGAGCAGGACGACGCCGAGCAGCTCGCAGGTCACGCCCGCGGAGTTCACGATCGAGGTGATCTGCACGCTGAGCGCGTTGAGCGTCGTGGTCGCGACGAGGAGCAGGCAGCCGAGCAGGACGGCGTTGGCCGCCCCGTCGCGCGAGCCGAGGGCGGGGTCGCTGCCGATGACCTGGAAGCCGCTCCACACCGCCGGCAGCACGACCTGCAGGGCGATCGCGGCCGCGGCGACCGTGATCGTCTGCGCCAGGATCATGGTCCACCCGGCCGCCCACCCCACGACGGAGCCGCCGAGGCGGCGGGCCCACTGGTAGATGGCGCCGGAGATCGGGTAGCGGGCGGCGAGCTCGGCGAAGCAGAGCGCCACCATCAGCTGGCCGGCGAACACCGCCGGCCAGGTCCAGAAGAAGGCCGTCCCGCCGAAGCTGTAGCCCAGCCCGAAGAGCTGGAAGACGGTGGTCAGGATCGAGACGAAGGAGAACCCCGCGGCGAACGAGGCGTACGTGCCGACCCGCCTCGAGAGCTGTTGGCGGTATCCGAAGGTGCTCAGGTCGCCCGCGGCGACCTGGTCGGTGGTGGTGCTCATCTGTTTGCCTCCGAGCTGTCGGCCCGGAATGCGCACGGCGACCCGGGGCCTTGAGGCCTCCCGGGCTTTTGTCCCGCCGTGGAACGGAGCGTGGTGCGCTGCTCCGCCTCCCCTCTCGGACCAGGCCTCCCGACTGGCGGGAGCGGAACCCTAGGGGCGCCCCACCCGTGGATGGGTGGGTCGTGTCCCAGTGAAGGGCCCGATTGTTTCGGCCGGCGTCACCCTGGGTGAGCGCTTCGTAACGGATGGCGCGGTGCCCGTGCGGTCGTCGGGCATCGAGGCGCACCTGACCGGCGCCTGCGTCGGCGGTATGTCGGGGCCGCGACGGGTACCGCCGGTGGATGGAAACGACCACCCAGCTCTCCCGGATCTCCACCCTGCAGAAGGCCGCCGCCCTCGTGGCCGCCACCTTCCTCCTCGTCGGGATCCTGGGCTTCGTCCCCGGGGTCACGACCGACTTCGACGACCTCACCTTCGCCGGACACCACTCGGGCGCCGAGCTGCTCGGCGTCTTCGACGTCTCGGTGCTGCACAACCTCGTGCACCTCGCCTTCGGCGTCGCCGGCCTGGCGCTCGCGCGCAGCTGGAGCGGCGCGCGCGCCTTCCTCGTCGGCGGCGGGATCGTCTACCTCGTCCTCACCGTCTACGGACTCCTCGTCGACCGTCACGACGACGCGAACGTCGTCCCGCTCGACAGTGCCGACAACTGGCTCCACCTGTTCCTGGGCATCGCCATGATCGGCCTCGGTGTGCTGCTCGGCCGTGAGGTCAGTGCCCGTCACGACCACCGGGAGCGAGGTGGGCCGCTCCCCGGCTGACCCGGGACCGCGCCACCTTCCGGTGTCACTCCGCCCTCAGGTCACCGCGAGCTGCGCCCGGGTCGGGGCGTACGGCTGCACCAGCAGCCGCATCCCGGCCTCCACCGGCGTGCGGTTGGCCTTGCGGCCGTTGCAGGGGCTGCAGGCCGCCACGGTGTTCAGCCACGTCCACGCGCCACCCCGGCTCTGGGGGAGCAGGTGGTCGACGGTCGAGGCGTGCCGGCCGCAGTAGGCGCAGCGGTGGCGGTCCCGCTTGAGGACGCCCGAGCGGGAGTACGCCGCGGGACGGTACATCCACTTCGCCGCGACGTACCGGACCAGGCGGATCACCCGCGGCCACGGGTGCGGCCCGATCATCCGGTCCTCGTGCGCCTCCTCGACGGTGGCGACCTCACGGAACAGCATGCGCACGGCGTGCTGGAAGGTCACGGTCCCGAGCGGCTCGTAGGAGGCGTTGAGCAGCATGACGACGGTCATGACACCGTCACCTCCTTCCTCGAGCCTGGTCCGTGCTCCTGTCCGATCGTGTGCGAAGCGTGGGCAGCCGGTGTTTCCGGCCGGCCACGAGGGCGTGAAATGCAGGAGACCACTGAGCGGTGGTCCCTCGGAGACGGTACGCCGTGAGGCGCCCCGGCGCCCAGTGGTTTTGGGTGTCGGGCGCATCTACCCGGGCGCTGTTGCCTCTACATGGGGTGCTCGGCACCGCTTTGGGTGCACGAACACGGAGTTACAAGGGGCGTGCCGTCACCGGGCGAAGCGGGTGTACGTCGCCATCCGGACGGTCCGGACCTCGGTCCGCGCGTCGTTGCCACCCTGCTGCATCCAGCGCCAGCCGCGACCGAACCAGAGGTAGCCGTCGACGTACACCCGGGCCTGGCGGCGCAGGCCGGGCTTATCGGTGCCGAGGCCCAGCTTGGCGGCCTCGGCGTCGACCGGGTTCCAGGTGGGCTTGTGGCCGAGGGTCTGGCAGACCTGCTCGGTGCGGGAGCCGCAGGTGGGGGTGTTGTCGAACTGGTAGTACTCGTTGCCGGTGGCGCGGTAGCGCTCGCCCCAGCGGGCGTTCCACTGCGACCAGGTGAAGGGCGTGCCGTTGTCGGCGGTGTCGATGACGGCGTGCCGGCCGCGGACGCCGGCCTTGGTGAGGGCGGCGCTGAGGCGGGCGGCGTAGGCGACGTTGGAGGCGACGGAGTCGTAGTGGGTGGCGCCGAGGGCGAAGCCGCGGACGTACTGGATGCCGCTCGCCTTGAGCAGCCGGACCGCCTCGTCGAGGGTGAGCCAGTCGGCGGAGCCGGCGTCGATGTAGACGGTGGCGCGGGGCCGGACGATCGAGAGGTAGCGCGCGGCCCAGGCGGTCATCTTCATCCGGGTGCCGGGTGTCGGGTCGGCCATGGTGCGTCCGTCGGAGCCGTGGTTGGCGGAGATGGCGAGGTCGGGCTCGAGGACGATGACGGCGCGGGCGTTGCCGAGGCCGGCGGCGATCTCCTTGATCCAGGCCTGGTAGCGCGCCAGCGACCACGACATCGGGGGCCGCTTGCCGCCGACCACCTCGCCGTCGGGCCACAGGCCGAAGATGGCGAGCTGCACGAGGGCGTCGGGGTCGCCGCGGCGGGCGTCGGCGACGTACGCCGCCACGGAGCGCCGCACGGTGGCGACATTGCAGGAGCCGCAGTTGGCGAACCAGCGCGCGCGGGGCGCCAGCGCCACCCGGCCGAGGGCGGCGCGGCGGGCGGGGTCGGTCGCGGCGAGGTAGTTCAGCAGCTCGGGGTTGGCCCGGGTGGTGATCGTGGAGTGCCGCCAGGGACCGGTGTCGGCGAGCGGGTTGCCGGGGTTGAGCGTGTCGGCGCCGGCCGGGCTCGTGGCGAGGCCGAGCGCACCGAGCAGGAGGCAGAGGACGACGAGGCGGCGCATCTGCTCCTGATCGGCACGCCCGGGCCCGGCCTGAGGAGCCGGCCTGAGGAGCCGGCCTGAGGAGTCTCTAGGAGACCGGTGCCTCGCCGAGGGTGACGGTGGCCGACTCCGAGCCGGAGCCGGACGCCGCGGTCCAGGTGAGGGCCACCCGGTCGCCGGCGTCGTGGGCGGCGATGGCGGCCCGGAGCTCCTCGGCGGTCCGGACGGCAGTGCCGTCGACCGCCGTGATCGTGTCGCCGACCGCGATCCCGGCCCGCTCGGCCGCGCCGCCGTCGACCACCTGGGTCACCAGCGGCGTGGCGGCCGACGGGTCGAGGCCGACGCCGAGGTAGCCGTGGTAGCCCAGCTCGACGTCGCCGCTCTCGTCCCCGGCCTCGACCTGCTCGACGACCGCGGTGACGGTGGCGATCGGGATCGCGTAGCCGGTGACCCGCTGGCTGCCGCTGGAGGCGGCGACGTTCATGCCGACGACCTCGCCGTCGCTGTCGAGCACCGCGCCGCCGGAGTCGCCGGGGACGACGTAGGCGTCGAGCTGGATGAGGTCGGTGAGGGCGGTGCCGCCGCCGTCGCTCGACTGGACGGTGATGTCCTGGTCGAGTGCGGAGACCGTGCCGGGGGAGGCGGTCAGCGTGCCGCCGTCCCCACCCGCGTCGCCGACCGCGGTGACGGCGTCGCCGACCTGGGCCGCGTCGTCGGACAGCACGGCGGGGGTGAGCCCCGTGGCGTCCTCGAGCTGCAGGACGGCGACGTCGGTGACGGCGTCCCCGCCGACGTACCGCGCCGGGTAGGTGCGGCCCGACGAGACGACCGTGACCTCGATCGACGTCGCACCCTCGACGACATGATGGTTGGTCACGATCGTCCCGTCGGAGCTGAGGATGAGCCCGGTCCCGGCGCCGGAGCCGTTGGTGAGCGTCGAGGAGATCTGCACGATCCCCTCGGACTGCTCGGCGCTCGCGTCGCTCGCGGTCTCCGACGACGTCGAGCCCGAGCCCGAGGCCGAGCCGTAGCCCTGCCCCCGCCGGGAGTACGGCGAGGTGGGCGGCAGCACCGCCGTGCCGTCCTGGGCCGCGGTGGACGGGACCTGGCTGGTCCCGGCCGACGCGGCTGAACTCCCGGAGTCCAGCAGCCGCAGCGCGACGGCGGCGCCGCCGGCACCGGTGCCGACGAGCAGGACGGAGGCCGCGGCGCCCGCGGCGAGCAGGCGGGTACGCCGGGGGCGGCGGACCGGGGCGGGAGGCAGGAGCGGGGGCGGAGGCGGGTACGGGCTGCTCATGGCATCGAGCGTGCGTCGCGAGCCTGTGGGTTCGTTGTGCGCGTGCCAAGGACTCGCCACGAACCGCGGTCCGGGCAGCGGCGGTCAGCCGAGCGACAGGTCCGCGGCTGGGAGCCACCGCGGCGTGCCCTTCTCGGTGGGCACGAAGAGGTACTCCCCGGCGTCGGCCGCCGTGTCGGCGTTGGCGGCCCGGAAGGCGACGACGTGACCGGGTACGTCGACCGCCGCCGCGACCACCTCCGCGGCGGGGATCGCGGCGGGGAGCGGCGTGCCGACGGGCACCCGTGCGCTCGCCTCGGCCCGGGCCTGGCCGGCCGCCGCGATCGAGCGTCCGAGGATGTCGGCGACGGTGACGACGGCGACGAGCGCGACCAGGGCCAGGATCAGCTGGCGCTGGAAGGCGACCTCGTCGAAGGGCGGCTTGTCGGCGACCTCGCCGATCGCGGTCGCGATGCCCGCCAGGACGGGGACCACGACGCCGGTGATCCGGGTGATGTTGAGGGACCTCGCCTTGACGATGTCGTCCTCGGAGGACTCCGAGGAGAAGGTGTCGGTGAACCAGTTGGCCATGCGCTCGCTCCTGTCGTCAGAGGTCGAAGACGACCTCGGTCCACGGCCCCGTGCGGGCCGGGACGTGCGCGTCGGTGAAGGGCTCGGCGGCCGAGAGGACCCGGTGGCCGGCGGTGAGTGCGTCGATCAGGCCCGCGGCCGGGATGGTGGGCCAGCGGGCGACCTCGCCCCAGGGCAGCAGGGCGTAGCCGGCCGCCTCCCAGTCCTCCTCCACGAAGGCACGGGGGGTGGCGTTGTGCGAGCCGTGATGGCCGATCTTGTAGACCTGGGCGTCGCGGAAGAGCGCCCGGTTCGCGGGGTCCGCACGCACGGCGTCCCAGGCCCCCTGCTGCGCGTCGCCGGGCAGGATCACGCGGACGTCGTCGACCTCCAGCACGAGGAAGACGCTGGTGTTGTTGACGACACGGTCGATGCGGAAGGCCGCCTGCAACAGGCCGTCCTCGTCGGTGAGGTTGTCGAGACGGCCCAGGTGCTGGGGGTCCTTCAGACCGGGTGGGACGTCGGCGGCGTCGACCCGGAAGCGCGGCGCGAAGATCTCCCCGAGCGGCCCGACCGGCTCGGTCTCGTCATCGAGACGCAGCCAGCCCGCGCTCCTGGGCGGGTTCATCCGCCTCAGGAAGGCCGGGTCGCGGGAGGGGCCGAGGACGTGCACACGGACGCCGGGGGCGGGGTCGAGCACGTTGGCGGCCGGGTCGGCGGCGGGCAGGAAGCGGACCGGCGGGCGGTTGGCGAACTGGGCGCCGTTGCGGCCGTGCAGACGGTCCATCGCGGGCTCGTTGGAGAGTGCGAGGGCGGCCAGGTCCCGCGCCGCGGCGACCCGCTTGCTGGACACGGCGGCCAGGCGCAGCTCGAGCGCCGTGAGCAGCCGGCTCGCGGCGAGGCCGGTGCGGCCGGCGAAGTCCCGGGTGGTCGGGTCGTCGGGGTCCTCCAGGTACGGCAGCCAGACCTCGCCGACCTCCACCGCCCGCCAGGCGTCCTCGGCGAAGCCGCTCACGTGGTCGGCGTGGCGGTGCGTGGCGACCACGACGTCGAGGCGGGCGCGGCCGGTCGTGCCGGGGTCCTGCTCGAGCTGGTCGACGACCGCGGCGACGACCTCCTCGATGGGCCGGGCCCGGCCCTGGCTGTGGACGCCGCAGTCGACGAGCATCCGCCAGCGCTCGGGGCCCTCGGCGACGGTCACGACGAAGCAGTCGCCGAACCCGACGTCGTACATGCGGATGCTCAGCCGGCGTGTCATCCGTCGTCCTCGTGCAGGGCGGCGAAGGTGAGCCGCTTCATCGACGAACCGCCCTCCCACAGGGCGGCGGGGTCGGCCGCCACCACGCGCGCGGCGAAGGCGTCCAGGGCGGCGTAGCGCGCGTGGCCCGGGCCGCGGGTGGCGTCGATGTCCGTGGCGCCGTGCTCGGGGAGGGGCTTGGTGACGAGGTAGCGCACGACGCCGTCGGCCCGGGCGATGACCGTCGTGCCGGCGCGCAGGGGTACGTCGGGATCGGCCGCGAGCGGCGGGAGGTCGTGCCGGAGCTGGGACAGCTGCAGGACCAGCTCGGGGCGGGGGCGCTGGTCGACGGCCTGGCGGTAGGACACGTGGATGCCGTCGACCCGTACCGGGCTGAGCGGGTCGAAGCCGAGCGCCGCGGCGTGCTGCTGGGCCCAGTCGCCGAAGGTGGCGGCGACCCGGCCCTGGAGCCGTTGCGTCGCCTGCGCCTCGTCGGCGGCGTCGGCGTCGTTGGCGCGGTCGAGGCCGGTGGTGTCGGCCATCACGACCTCGGCGAGCAGGCCGAGACCGTCGCCCGCGGCCAGCGACAGGTCCTGCTCCGGTGGCGGCCAGACCAGCGCCTCGTCGGAGAGGGCCGCGACGTCGGGATGGATGCCGCGGCCGCGGAAGCCCTCGACGAGGCGCGCGCGCAGCCGGCCGGCGTCGTTGGGGAAGAGGTCGTGGTCGGCCGTGACGATCGCGCGGACGAGGTCGCCCAGCGTGGGGTCGACGACCGGCAGGTAGTCGAAGGCACGCAGCACCATGCCCAGGTAGCGGTCGGCCGACTTCACCGCCTCGTCGGTCAGCCGCGAGACCAGGTCGGGGTGCAGGTGGCCCGGCGGCGGGATGCCGGTGCCGCCGGTCGCGATCCGCAGCAGGTCGGCGATCGCGGAGCGGTAGGACGCCAGGAAGGCGTCGAAGACGCCCATCACGAAGTTTGCGCCGCGCACGTGCGGGTCGGCGTCGTCGAGCCGGCCCGCCGCCTCCCGGGCGTCGCGGGCCGCGCGCAGCGGGTCGGTGCTGTCGGCGGCGGCGTCCTCCAGCACCGCCCGCAGCGCCCGGCCGCGCCCGGTGGAGTGGCCGAACTCCAGGGCGAGGTCGAACAGGCCCGCCGCCTGCTCGATCCGGCCGGCGGACTGGGCGATCGCCGCGCGGACGACCTCCCGGTCGACGAAGTGGTGGAACAGGGCGACCAGGTCGGCGACACCCTCGTGGAGCGCGAGGACGTCGCGGTTCGTGGGCTCCAGGTAGTGCCGGCGCAGCCGGTGCACGATGGCGTGGGTGAGCTCGTGGGCGACGATGTCGTTGCTCAGGCAGGTGTAGATCGTCTGCCCTGGGAGGTTCGCGCCGGGATCGTCGAGGTCGGCCCGGTAGTAGCCGAAGAGCACCCCGCGGTCCTTGTCGAAGTAGGCGTTGCGGCCCTCGAAGGCGTGCGGGACCAGGCGCAGCCTGTCCTGCCCCCGCCAGCGGAAGCGGCGCCCGAGGTGACGCTCGACGCGTTCGAGCACGCTGGCGGACACGGCGTACACGACCTGCTGGTGGCTGCGCGGGTCGGCCTCGGAGGGCGCGAGCCCGTCCTGCACCAGGATCGCGCCGTCGTCGAGGTCGACCGGCTCGTACCAGGTCCGCCGGACCGGGTCGTAGTCGACGACCACCACGTGCCTGCCCTGCGGTCCCGGCGACAGCGGCTCGTAGGGGACGTCGAGGGTCAGGATGCGGCCGGTGAGCCGCGAGGACATCGGGTCGAAGGCGAAGGTGCGCAGCCGGCGGCGCTCCGGGGGCGGCACCGGCGCGCGCGAGGTGGTCGGGCCGGCCACGAGGTCACCCCAACGGCTGCTGCGGGTAGGGGAGGGTGCCGGGCGGGCCGGGGCGCAGGTAGCCGCGCAGGGCGGCGTCCGTGGCGGCGTACCCCCAGTTGACCAGGCGCATCTGGTCCTCCTCGGGCAGGGGCGCGAGGCGGGTCGAGATGGCGGCCAGGCGCGCGGTCACCTCGGGGTCGGCCGGGAGGTGCGGACCGTTCGGGAAGGAGTCGAGCCGGGAGACCGTGGAGACGAAGATGCCCTCGCGGTCGCCGCGGGCGAAGGCGTCGACGACGATCCGCCGGCGCAGCGCGCGCACCTGCGCGTCCATGATCCGCAGCACCCGGAGCATCAGCCGTGGCCAGTCGCGGTCCGGTTCGTCGTCGGCCTGCAGGTGGCCGCCGGCGTCGCTGATCAGGACGGTGCGGTACTGCTTCCACACGCTCTCCAGCGCGAGGTTGTCGTACACGCCGCCGTCGCTGAGGAAGATGTCGTCGCGGTAGCCCGCGTCGGTGAGGTCGTTGCCGGGGTCGGTGACCCAGTCGAGCTCCGAGCCGTCGAGCTCGTACGGCGAGAGGAACGGCGGGAACGCCGCCGACGCGGTCACGGCGGCCGCGAGCGGGAGGCGGGGGAAGAGCACCCGCCCGACGCGGTAGTCGCCGAGGTAGTCGCGGTGGAACCGGAAGAGCACGCCGGTCTCGAGGTTGGTGGCGTTGAAGACGAACCGCGGCGAGGAGGGCAGGTCGGCGAGGGTCATCCCGTCGAAGAGCAGCTTGTCCAGCTTCCTCTCCACGCGCTCCGCGATGGTGGCGAACGGTGAGGCCAGCCCGGTGAGCACCGCCGGGACGTCGATCTTGGTGTCGGCGAGGCGTCGAAGCGGGTCGACGAGGAGGGGCTCCAGGTTGGTCGCCACCCCGTCCTCCCAGACCAGGTCGGGCCAGGCCTTCGCGAGCACCCCGCTGGTGATCGACCCGCCCGACACGCTGGAGATGCGGTCGAGCTGGCCGAGTAGGCCGGCCTCGTTGACGCGCAGCACCACGCCCACGTGGAAGAGCATCGCCCGGTAGCCGCCGCCCGACAGCGCCAGCGCCGGCGCGTCCCGCGGGGGCGCGCTGCGGGTCCCACGGACCGGGCTCCCGCTCTCGAAGGAGAAGAGCTCCTCGGCCACGCCCGGGTCCGGTGTCTCCGTCATGTCCGACCCTCTCGCCGCGCCTACTCGAACGATAGGGCGCGCAGCGCGGACAAGAAGTGATCACTTCCTACGGCAAGAAGTGATCCGTTCAGGCCATTGCCTCGGGGGTCGCCATCTCCGGGACGGGCGTGCGCAGGCGGCCGGACTCCAGCCACAGCGCGAGGTTCTCCAAGGTGAGCTCGCGCATCGCGGTGCGGGTCACCTCGGTGCCCGAGCCCACGTGCGGCAGCAGCACGACTTGGTCGAGGGAGGTGAGTGCCTCCGGCACGACGGGCTCGGTGGCGTAGACGTCGAGGCCTGCCGCGCCGAGCCGGCCCTCGCGCAGCGCCGCCACCAGCGCGTCCTCGTCGACGACGGAGCCGCGGGCGACGTTGACCAGCACGCCGTCGGGGCCCAGGGCGTCGAGCACCGCGCGGTCGACGAGAGCGGCGGTGCCGGGGCCGCCGGGCACGATGACCACGAGGTTGTCGACCTCCGCGGCCAGGTCCTGCGGGCTCGCGGCATAGCGGTACGGCGTGCCGGGGACCTCGTGGCGCGAGTGGTAGACCACCGTGCAGCCCATCGCGTCCAGGATCTGCGCCAGCCGCCGCCCGATCCGGCCCAGGCCGAGGATGCCGACGGTGCTGCCGGCGACCTGGCCCGTCAGCGGGAAGGCGCCCGCGGGCCAGCGACCCGCGCGCACGAAGCGGTCCGCCTCGACCATCCGCCGCCGGGTCGCGACGAGCAGGCCCAGCGCGGTCTCCGCGACCGCGTCGTCGAGCACGCCCGGGGTGTGGCTGACGAGGATGCCGCGCTCCAGGCAGAGCGGGATGTCGATGTTGTCGTAGCCCACGCCCTGGTTGACGATCACGCCGAGCCGCGGCAGCGCGCTGATCAGGTCGGCGTCCACGGGACCGGTGTTGGTGCAGGCGATCGCGACCACGTCGGCGCCGTGCTCGGCGAGGAAGGCGGCGCGGTCCTCGCCTCCCGCGTCGGGGAGGTCGAGCACGTCGTACCTCTCGCCGAGGTCGTCGTGGAGCTGCTTGCTCAGGGGCGGGACGCGCAGGACGGTGGGGCGGCTCACCCCTCCAACATAGAGGCGGCCCGGATCATCTCCGCGCGGGTGGCGACCTTGACGCGCTGCCGTTCCTGCGCCGCGCCGAGGGCGATCTCGTGGGCGTCCAGGCGCTCCCAGCCGGTGTGGGTGACGACCTCGACGTCGCGCTCGGCGAAGTAGGCGTCGACGTCCTCGGGGCGACGCGCGGTGGCCGTCGGGGTCGTCGTGGCCAGGACGTGGCCGACGGTCTCGGCGGCGTCGCTCTTGGTGTGCCCGATGAGACCGACCGGGCCCCGCTTGATCCAGCCGGTCACGAACGTGCCGGGGATGGGCCGGCCGTCGAGGTCGAGCACCCGGCCCCCGTCGTTCGGGATCACGGCGGCGCGCTGGTCGAAGGGCAGGCCCGGCAGCGGCGTGCTGCGGTAGCCGATGGCGCGGTAGACCTGCTGCACGTCCCAGTCGGTCACCTCGCCGGTGCCCTCGACGGTGCCGTCCTCGGCGGGGGAGTGGGTGCGCTCGGTGCGCAGCGTGGTGACCCGGCCCTCGGCGTCGGTGAGCACCTCGACCGGCGCCTCGGCGAAGTGCAAGTGGATCCGGTGCGGCTTGCCGACCGGCTCCGCGCCGACCCAGCTGGTCAGCGTGTTCAGCACCATCTTCTGCGCCTTGTGCTGCGCGATGTGCGCCATGCCGTGGGCGTCCACGTCGAAGCCCTCGGGGTGCACGATCACCTCGACGTTCGGCGAGTGGTTGAGCTCGCGCAGCTCCAGCGGCGAGAACTTGGCGTACGCCGGGCCGCGGCGCGCGAACACGTGCACGTCGGTGATCGTCTTGGCCACCAGGCCGGCGTGGACGTGCGGCGGGATGTCGGTCACGAGCATCTCCTCGCCCGTCTTCGCCAGCACCCGGGCCACGTCCAGGGCGACGTTGCCGACGCCCAGGACCGCGACGCTGGTGGCGTCCAGCGGCCACTCCTGCGCGACGTCGGGGTGCGCGTCGTACCAGGAGACGAAGTCGGCGGCGCCGAGGGTGTGCTCCTCGCCGGGGATGCCCAGGTCGCGGTCGGCCATCGCGCCGGTGGCGACCACGACGGCGTCGTAGAACTCGCGGAGGTCCTCCAGCTTCACGTCCACGCCGTACTCCACGTTGCCGAGGAAGCGCACCTCCGGCTTCGCGAGCACCCGCTGGAGCGCCTTGATGATCTCCTTGATCCGCGGGTGGTCGGGCGCGACGCCGTAGCGGACCAGGCCGAAGGGCGCGGGCAGGCGCTCGAGGATGTCCACTGAGACCGGGGTCTCGGACTTGGTGAGGATGTCGGCGGCGTAGATGCCGGCCGGGCCACCGCCCACGATGGCGACGCGAAGAGTCATGCTCGCCAGTCTGGTCGTCGCGCGGGCCTCACAGAACGAGGTTGTGGTTGGGTGCTCCCAAGGTAGGGTTGTGACCGTGGTGGGACCGCACGTCCCGGATCTCCGGGCCCTCGAGCTGCTCGTCGTGGTCGCCCGCACCGGCTCGCTCGGCGCGGCCGCGACCGAGCTGGGCATCACCCAGCAGGCGGCGTCCTCACGGGTGCGCACCATGGAGGCCCTCGTCGGTGAGCCGCTCGTCGCGCGCAGCACCCGCGGCTCCGAGCTGACCCCCACCGGCGAGCTCGTCGTGCAGTGGGCGGGCCGGGTGCTCGACGCCGCGCAGGAGCTGGACGCCGGGATCACCGCCCTGCGCGCCGACCGCCGCGGTCACCTCGACATCGCCGCCAGCCTCACCATCGCCGAGCACCTGCTCCCCGGCTGGCTCGTCGGGCTGCGCGCCCAGCAGGTGCAGCGCGGTCAGCAGCCCACCGAGATCACCATGACCGCCACCAACACCCAGCGGGTCACCGAGCTCGTCCTCGCCGGCGACGTGGCCCTCGGCTTCGTCGAGGGGCCCGACGCCCCGCGGGGCCTGCGGCACCGGCTCGTCGGCACCGACGAGCTCCTCGTCGTCGTCGGACCCGCCCACCCCTGGGCCCAGCGCTCCCGCCGCCGGGTCAGCGCCGCGACGCTCGCCGCCACGCCGCTGGTCGTCCGGGAGGCCGGGTCGGGGACCCGCACCGTCCTCGAGCGCGCGCTCGCCGACCTGCCGATGGCCCCGCCGGCCCTGGAGCTCTCCAGCACCGCCGCGGTCCGGGCGGCCGTCGCGGCCGGAGCCGGTCCGGCGGCGGTCGGCGCGCACGCCGTACGCGACGACCTGGCGACGGGCCGCCTCGTCCGGGTCACGGTCACCGGGCTCGATCTCACCCGCCGGCTGCACGCGGTGTGGAAGGGCGGGCCGCAGCCGCCCGAGGGGCCGGCGCGGGAGCTGGTGGCCTGGGCGGCGCGGAGCGCTCGCACCTGACGAACCTGTCGTCAGATCGCCGATGTGAGAGCAGATTCGTCAGGTACGACGGTGGCGGAGCCAGGTTTCGCGCTCGCTCGCCGTGAGTGCCCGCCGCCGGGCGACGGTGGAGGTGTCGACCCACCACGCGGGCTGGGTCAGGGTCCACGCCCGCGGGCCGGTGCGTCGGGCGGCGCGGGCGATCGCGCCGTCGAGGCGGTACCGGAAGCGGTCCGTCTCGCCGCGACCCGCCATCATCGTGACGATCTCGATGCCCGCACGCCGGGTGAGCTCCTCGCGCATGAGGTCGCGACGCCGCCGCGCGCCGTCGGCATGGTCGGCGCCGTCGTACTCACCCGCCAGGCCGAGCGCGGGGTCGAACAGGTCGGGGGTGAAGAGGTGGTGACCGGCCAGGTCGAAGACGGGGGCGTTGCAGAGCAGGCGGGTCGCGCGGTGGGTCGCCCAGGTCCGGCGCATCACGACCTCCATCGGGGACCAGGCGTTCTCGTCGGCGACCGCGAGCGATCGCTCGAGCCGGCGTCTGCCCTGCCGCCCGATCAGGCGGTCGGCGTAGGCGCGCAGCGAGGCGAGGTCGACGAGGTCGTCGTACGCCGCCATGTCGACGACCCGGACGGCGGCGATGTCGTCGGGAGCCGTCCGTGCGGCGAAGGTCACCGACCGCAGCGGGACGGTGATCGGGAGGCCGTCGACGCGGACGACGTCGCCGGGGAACAGCCAGTCCTCAGAAAGCGTGACGCCCGGGCGGGCGCGGGCGCACCGCCGGTCACCGATCGCGACCGGCACCGGCAGCGGGCTGCCGTCCGCCGCCACGCCTGTGAACCAGCGCGCGCCGAGCCAGTGCAGCGCCGCCCAGCCGGTCGCGGCGGCACCGGCGGGGAGGCAGGCGACGGCCTCGACGATGCGCTGGTCGGTGGTGAGCGGCACGTCGGCGGGGATGAAGAAGCGCGGCCCGGGGCTGCGCCAGCGCGGCCCGCGGGCCTGGCCGGGCGTCGGGCCGGTGCGTCCGCGGGGGTCGATCCGGACGGGCACGACCAGGCCGGTGCGGGTGATCGGGAGCGTGGGCATGCCCAGGAGCCTCGTCGGATCCGGCCACGCGCGGGCGCGTCATCCACAGGCACCGCCCCCGGCCCACGTCGCACCTGACGAACCTGTCGTCAGATCGAGAAGTTGAGAGCAGATTCGTCAGGTACGACGGGGAGGGTCAGCTGTGCGCGGGGTGGCGCGCGGCGATCCGCGCGATCGAGTCGTCGGTGCACTCCGCCCAGAAGGTGCCGACGACGTCCTCGAGCTGGCTGAACGAGTCCGCGACGTAGAGCACGTCCTGGTAGTCGGTGATGTCGTAGACCTGGCTGCCCATCTCGCCGATGTCGAGCGGGCGGATGGTCATCCCGCGGAAGGCCTCGATCTCGCCGGGGGAGGACAGGATGCCGGCGCCGTAGGCCTTGAGGTCGCCGTCTTCCCAGAGCACGCCGAACTCCAGGGTGAACCAGAAGACCTTGCTGACGAACTCCAGCGCCTCGGCGCTCTCGACCCGGCGCGAGGCCTGGCCGGCGAGCTCGTAGAGCGCGGTGAAGCGGGGGTTCGCGAGGGTGTTGCCGTGGCCGACGACCTCGTGCAGCACGTCCGGCTCGGGGGTGTAGAGCGGCACCGAGTGGTGGCGGACGTACTGGGTGGACCAGAACGCCCGGTCGGCGAGCGAGCCGTAGAACTCGCGCAGCGGCACCAGTCCGGCGGCCGGCTGGTAGCGGTAGCCGGTCAGGGGCTGCAGCCACGCGCTGACCTCGGCGAGCTGCGGGACGTGGTCGATCGGGAGACCGAGGGACTCCTTGCCGTCGAGGAACTCGCGGCACGCGTAGGCGCGGTGCTTGGTGACCAGCGCCTCGCTGACCACGCGCCAGACCTCGTGCTCCTCGGGGGTGTAGTCGGCGTACGGCGCCGGGGTGCCGGGCACCCAGCCGCTGGCGAGCGTGGCGAGGGCGTCGCGCCGGGCGCGGTAGGCCGGGTCGGCGAAGCCGGGGTGGTCGGCGCCCAGGTGGACCTTGAGCGAGCCGTCCTCGCCGGCGGTGACGGGCGCGAAGTACTGGCCTTCCTCGAACATGGCAGCAGTGTGGGAGACCGTCCACGGAAATGCCAGAGTGCTCGGACGTTCGGCTCTCGCATCGGCGATCTGGTGGCAGAATGTCCGGCGTGGATACCGTCGACCGAGCGATCCTGGACATCCTGCGCACCGACGCCCGGACCTCGATCCGCGACGTCGCCACCCGGGTCGGGATCAGCCGGGCGAGCGCCTACGCCCGGGTCAAGCGGATGACCGACACCAAGGTGATCCGCCGGTTCACCGTCGACGTGGACCACGTCGCGCTGGGGCTCGGCCTGGCGGCGTACGTCCACGTGCGCACCAAGCAGAACTCCTGGAAGTCCTTCCGCAAGAAGGTGTGGGAGCTGGAGGAGGCGGCGCACGTCTCCCTCGTCACGGGCGACTTCGACTGCGTGATCCTGGTCCGCGCGCGCGACGCCGACCACCTGCGCGAGCTGGTCCTCGAGCGGATCCAGGCGCTGCCCGAGGTGGTCGCCACCCAGACCGTGCTCGTCTTCGAGGAGCACGTCGGGCCGTCGTGACCTAGCGCCGCCTGCGGTCGTGGCGCTCCAGGAACTCGTGCAGGTAGGCCCACGTCGTCTCGGGCGCCTGTGTCCCCGTCAGCACGCCGAGGTGCCCGCCGGGCGCGAGCGGCAGGACGACGTCGGGGGAGTGCGGGAGCAGGGTGCCGACGTGGTGCGCGGCCGCGGGCGGGACGAGCACGTCGCCCCGACCGGCGACGTTCATCACCGGGACCGTCACGTTCGCGAGGTCGACGAGGTGGTTCGGGCCCTGAACCCTGCCGGTGGCGAGCTCGTTGCGCAGCGCGAGCCGCTGGTAGACCTGCAGGGTGGCCCGGCCCGGGTAGGCCAGCATGTTGTTCATGATGTGGTCGACGGCCTGCACCTGACCGAGGAACTCCCGGTCCTCGCGGCGGTTCCACAGGGTCCGCGGCTTCTTGAGGTACGTCGGCAGGGCGGTCGCCTTGAAGCCCAGGCTCACGATCGGGGCGGGCACGGAGCCGGCCGCCTTGAGCGCGCTGCCGACCAGCCGGCCGCGGGTCACCTTGGCCACGGCCTGCACCGGCCGGAGCAGGGGCTGCTGGGAGAGGTCGAACGGGCTGGCCACCATCGCCACCGACCGGACGGGCAGGTCGCCGTGCACGGCCGTCGTACCGAGGGAGAGCAGACCGCCCATGCACCAGCCGACCAGGTGCACGTCCCGCCCGCCGGCGTCCGCGGAGACCGCGCGGATGGCGGGCGGCAGCACGTCGTTGATGAAGTGCTCGGTGCCGACCTTGCGGTCGGCACCGGTGAGCGGTCCGTAGTCCACCAGGTAGGTGGGGCGACCGCGCTGGACGAAGTCCTCGGCGAGCGAGAGCCCACGGCGCAGGTCGAAGCAGGTCGCCTGGGAGCCGAGGGGCGGCACCAGCAGGACCGGGACGCCCTTGCTGCGCACGCCCTTCGCCCGTGTGTAGCGGTGCAGCTCGCGCGTGCGGCCGGTGTCGATCACCTCCGACGGCGTGCGGGTCAGGTCGGCGATGCCGCGCTTGACGAGGAAGTCCCAGAGGTTGACGACGGACTGGCGGGAGGGAGCCTTCGGTGCGGGCACGGGCCTCAGTGTGGGGCCGGTCACGCCGCGGGGAGGCCAAACCATCGGATCCGATGGTTGCGGCGCGCACCATACCCCCGTCCGGCCGGGACGCAAAGTAAAGAAAGCGGCATTGCCGTGACGGGGCGTCGCGACCTGACGTTTCCTGGGGATACGCGGCTCGGGCCCGCTCGACCCCTTTCAGCTCTCTCTTTCGAAGAGGTACTTCGCATGTCCCGAACCCTTGACCGCATGCGTGCGGCCCGGCGCGACCAGAGCGGCTTCACGCTCATCGAGCTCCTGATCGTCATCATCATCCTCGGCGTGCTCGCCGCGATCGTGGTGTTCTCGGTCCGGGGCATCTCCAACAACAGCGACGAGACCGCGTGCAAGACCGAGGTCCGCACCGTGGAGACCGCCATCGAGGCGTACTACGCCGACCGCAACAGCTACCCCGCCACGGTCGGTGTGCTGAAGACCGAGGGCTTCCTGCGCGACGACCCGTCCGAGTGGAACATCACCGCGTCGACCACGATCAACGGCACCACCGGCGCCCTGCCGGCCGCCGCCACGACCTGCTGATCGGGTCCGAGACCATCCCGAAGGAGGGCCGTCGCCAGCGGCGGCCCTCCGTTCGGCATCGACCGGCATCCAGCGTCCGAGGGGACTCTCGTGTACCACCACCTCCACCAGATCGGTGACCGCATCGATCAGTTGTTGGCCGCGCTGTGGGAGGTCCGGGGCACCGATCTCCTCCTCACCGTGGGCCTGCCGCCGATGCTGCGCGTCGACGGTGCGCTCATCCCGGTGCCGGGACAGCCGGCACTGACGGCGGAGAACACCGACACCCTCCTGGCCGAGGTGCTCAGCCCCGAACAGCACGCGGCGTGGGAGTCGCAGCACGAGTACGACTTCTCGTTCTCGTGGCGCGAGCACGCGCGGATCCGCGGCAACGCCTTCACCCAGCGCGGGCTCACGGCCGTGGCACTGCGGATGATCCCGCGCACGGTGCCGACGCCGGACGACCTGGGCCTGCCGCCCGCCCTGCGGGACCTGTCGATGCGCCACCAGGGCCTGATCCTGATGACCGGCCCGACGGGCTCCGGCAAGTCGACGACGCTGGCCTCGCTGATCGATCTGATCAACACCCACCGCGGCTGCCACATCATCACGGTCGAGGACCCGATCGAGTACGTCCACGACCACAAGATGGCGGCCGTCAACCAGCGCGAGGTGGGCACGGACACGGCGACCTTCCGCGACGCGCTGCGCTCGGTGCTCCGCGAGGACCCCGACGTCCTGCTGGTCGGCGAGATGCGCGACCTGGAGTCCATCCAGTTCGCGCTCACCGTCGCCGAGACCGGCCACCTGGTGTTCGCGACGCTGCACACCAACGACACCGCGCAGTCGCTGGGCCGCATGATCGACGTCTTCCCCGCCGAGCAGCAGGCCCAGATCCGGGTGCAGCTCGCGGCGGCCCTGTCCTGCGTGGTCTACCAGCGACTGATCCCGAAGATCGGCGGCGGGATGACGGCGGCGTACGAGGTGCTGGTGGCGACGCCGGCGGTGCGCAACCTCATCAAGGAGGGCAAGACCCACCAGCTGCGCAACTCCCTGGTGACCGGCGCCCAGGACGGGATGATCACCCTGGAGCAGTCGCTCTCCCACCTCATCCAGAACGGCGTCGTCTCGGCCGAGGAGGCCGTGGCGCGCAGCCTGTACCCCAAGGACATCGAGACCCGGCCGCGGTTCTCCGCGGGCGTGGGCCGGTGAGGCGGGACCGCGGGCGATGAGGCTCAAGGGCAGGAACACCAAGACCGAGGCGCCGGTCGTCGCCGCGCCCAGCGACGAGGACGACGAGCGGCTCGGCCGCATCCTCGTCGCGAGCGGGCGGGTGCAGCCGTACCAGCTGGACGCGGTGCGCGACCAGGACGGCCCGCTCGTCGCCAGGATCGTCGCCAGCGGCGCGATCACCGACGACGTGCTCGCCCGGACGCTGGGCGAGTACCACGGGGTGCCCCTGGCGGACTTCCGCACGCTGACCCCCGCACCGGAGGCGCTCGCCCTGCTCACCCGGGAGCAGGCCACCACCCTGCAGGTGCTGCCGCTCGCGGTCGACGACGAGGCCGTCACGGTCGCGGTCCTCGACCCGGCACCGGAGCGGATGGCGGTCGTTGCCGCGGTCCTGGAGCGTTCGGTCCGGGCTGCCGTGGTGACCCAGCGCGACCTCGAGCGTGGTCTCGCGACGTCGTACCGGGCGACCCAGGAGGTGGGCGGCCAGGTCCAGGCCTTCGAGGCGCGCGATGCGTTGCGCCGGGAAGCTGCCGGCCTCGAGAACGTCACCGTGAACGAGGAGGCGCCGGTCGTCCGGGTGGTCCAGTCGATCATCACCCAGGCGCTGCGCGACCGCGCCTCCGACATCCACGTCGAGCCGACGGGGGAGCGGGTCCGGGTGCGCTACCGCATCGACGGGGCGCTCACCGAGGTGCTCGACCTGCCCGCCTCGATCGGGCCCGCGATCGTCAGCCGCGTCAAGATCCTCGGCGGCATGAACATCGTCGAGCGCCGGCGCCCCCAGGACGGCCAGATCTCGCTGGACATCGAGGGGCGCGAGGTCGACATCCGGGTCTCCACCACGGCGGTCGTCGGCGGGGAGAAGGTCGTGATGCGGGTGCTCGACAAGAGCCGGCCGCTCTTCAAGCTGGAGCAGCTCGGCATGCCCGCCGATACCGCCGAGCGCTACTCGGCGCTGATCCGCTCGCCCTTCGGCATGGTCATCTGCGCCGGGCCGACCGGCGGTGGCAAGACCACCACGCTCTACGCCTCGCTCGGTGAGCTGAACAGCCCCGAGAAGAACCTGATGACGATCGAGGACCCGGTCGAGTACACCTTCGACTCGATCAACCAGATCCAGATCAACGAGCAGGCCGGGATCACCTTCGCAGGCGGGCTCAAGTCCATCCTGCGCCAGGACCCCGACGTGATCCTGGTCGGCGAGATCCGCGACGTGGACACCGCCCGGATCGCCGTGCAGTCCGCGCTGACCGGGCACTTCGTGCTCTCCTCGCTGCACGCCACGGAGGCGGTCTCGGCGCTCTACCGCCTGCTCGACATGGGCATCGAGGCCTTCCTCATCGCCTCCTCGGTCTCGGCCGTCGTCGCGCAGCGTCTGGTACGACGCAGCTGCACGTCGTGCCTCGAGCCCTACCAGCCCTCACCGGACGAACTGGCCTTCCTGCACACCTTCGGCGGGGAGGAGCCGATCGGCGGCTTCCAGCACGGGACGGGCTGCCACTTCTGCGCGCACACGGGCTACCTGGAGCGGATCGGTGTCTACGAGATGCTCGTGGTCACCGACGAGGTGCGCGAGCTGATCGTCGACCGCGCCCCGCACGACCAGATGCGCAAGCTGGCGCGCAGCCAGGGCATGCGGACCCTGCAGGAGCAGGCGGCCCAGCTGGTCACCCACGGCACCACCACGGCCGCCGAGGTCATGCGCTCGATCTACGTGGCAGGAGTCTGAGATGCCCAAGTTCGCCTATGTCGGAGTGGACCTCGCGGGGCAGCGGGTCAAGGGCACCCAGAAGGCGTCGAGCCGGGGGGACGCGGAGGTCGCGCTCTACGAGCAGGACTTCCGGGACCTGCGGGTCACCGAGAAGAAGAGCGTCCTGCAGTACGAGATCTCGGGGCCCCGCATCAAGAAGGAAGAGGTCATGCACCTCTCCCGGCAGATCGCGGCCTTCCTGCGCGCTGGCCTGCCGATCCTCGATGCGGTGCACTCGATCGGCGCCGAGAGCGAGAACTCCTCGGTACGGCGGATGATGCACGACATCGAGGACGGCCTGCGCACCGGTGAGCGCTTCTCCGACACCCTGGAGCGCTATCCCAAGGTCTTTCCCGAGTTCTACCGCGGAATCGTCCGCTCGGCCGAGCTGACCGGCGAGCTGGACACCGTGCTGAGCCGGCTGGCCATCTACATGGAGCGCGATCTCGAGGCGCGCCGCAAGATCAAGTCCGCGATGATGTACCCGATGGCCGTCGCGTCGATGTCGGTGGCGACGGTGCTCGTGCTCGCGGTCTACGTGCTCCCCAAGTTCGAGGACTTCTTCGCCGAGCTCGACGCGGATCTGCCGCTACCCACGCGGATGCTGCTGGCGTTCACCGGATTCTTGGGCACCTGGTGGTGGGCGATCGCGGGGGCGGTGGTGCTGGCCGTACTGCTGTTCGCGCTGTCGCAGCGCTTCGAGCGCGGGAAGTATGTCTGGCACGGCGTCCTCCTCCGCACACCGGTCCTCGGCGAGACGATCCAGTACGCCCTGGTGGAGCGCTTCTGTCGGGTGATGGCCTCGATGGTCGCGGCTGGCGTCAACCTGCCGGAGGCCATCCGCGTCGCTACGGACTCCTTGCGCAACCGCGTCTTCATGAAGCGTCTGAACGGTGTGACCGAGCAGATGCTCGAAGGTCAGGGTCTGGCCGGCCCGCTGGCACGCACCCGGCTCTTCCCGGGTACGGCCACCGCGATGCTGCGCGTGGGCGAGGAGACCGGGTCGATGGACACCCAGCTGGAGGTCACCGCGGAGTACTACGAGGACGAGCTCGACTACAAGATCAACAAGCTCACCGCGCTGTTCGAGCCGATCGTCATCATCGTGATGGGTGGCATCGTCGGCTTCGTCGCCGTCGCGCTGGTGTCGGCGATGTACGGGATCTTCCAGCAGGTGGAGATCTGATGCTTGCCCACCTGCGTCGCCGCCTGGCGTCCCGCTCGGACGCCGGGGTGACGCTGATCGAGACGCTCGTCGCGCTCTCGATCCTCAGCATCGCCGGAGTCGCGGTGATGGCCGGGCTGCAGCTCACGGTGAAGTCCTCGGACATCCACCGCAAGCAGGCGACCGGCGGCGCCTATGTGCGCAGCTATGCGGAGGCGATCGAGAACTACCTCAAGACCGAGGCCCACTACGTCGGCTGCGCCGGCGCGGACGCCTACGGCCCGGCGGTGGTCGGTTTCGCGGTCCCCGCCGGCTACTCCGCCCAGCAGCAGGCGGCGACGCCGCTGGACGGCGGTGGAGCGGCCATCACCACCGGCTCCTGCCCGGGCCGGGATCGCGGCCTGCAGCGCATCACCCTCGTCGTCCGCAGCAGTGACAGCCGGGCAACGGAGCGACTGACGATCGTGGTCCGCAAGGCGTGTGGCACGGGGACGTCATGCGGTTGAGCGAGACCGAGCGCGAGAACTCGCGCCGTGACGAGGGCTTCACCCTGATCGAGGTGGTGATGACCGTCGCGATCATGGGCGTGATCGTCACGGCCCTCACCGGTGTGCTCATCAGCTACTTCAAGACGACCGTGGACACGCAGTCCCGGATCACGGAGTCCCAGGACGTCCAATTCGCCGCGACCTACTGGCAGCGCGATGTCGCGAGCATCGGTGTGCGGTCCTACGACGCGGCGACGAAGTCGTTCCCTCTCCAGCAGTCGGTGAACGTCGCCCCGGCCTGCACGCTGCCGTCCGGCACCACGGTGGTGACCCTCGCCTGGAGCGAGTACGGAACCGACGACTCCACGGCGACGCCGACCCGGATGACGGTCAGCTACCTCGCGCAGCCCGACGGCACGGCGTACGAGCTCGTCCGGGTGCGCTGCACCGGCGCCACCGTCAACTCGAAGGTCGCGGTCGCGCACAGCCTCAACGCCGTCCCCACGGTCGATTGCGACGTGGCGTGCACGGGCTCGGGCGCCGACGTGCCGTCGGTGGTGAACCTCAACCTCTCGGTGCTCGACCCGGAGGGCAACGGAACCGTCGCCTACACCGCAAAGCTCTCGGGCGAACGGAGACAGTCATGAACATCGTGCGGCGCCTGCTCCCGCCCCGCGACGACCGCGGAGCGCTGCTCATCATCGCGATGGCGATCATCACCGTTGTCGCACTCGTCACCGGCTTCGTGCTGACACGCGGAGACGGCAGCCTGCGCGCCACGGTGGCGCTGCGCGACGTGGCGCGGACGTCGTACGCCGCCGACGGTGCCGCGCAGACCGCGATCAACGCCCTGCGCACGGGCTACGACACCTTCAACCCCACCACGCCGGCGTACTACACGAACGCCCCCGGTAGTGGCTGCTTCGGCACCCAGGGAACGTTCCCGAACACCACCGCGCAGAACACCTTGGTGCTCAACAACCTGATCCCGAAGAGCGCCGGCGAGACCCAGCAGGCCATGTCGGCTCGGGTCGTCTGCACGCCGGACAGTGACACCGGTGAGCAGGGATCGGCAGTGCCGATCAACAACCAGAACAAGCCCGGCTACGCGATCGTCACCCTCAACGGTCCGGTGGACGCGACCGGCACCAAGGATCCCGGACTCCTCGTCCGGGGCGGGATCTACGCCAACGGCGCGGTCCGGGGCAAGGTCAACGTCCTCGCGGGCGGGGTGCGCGCGACCGGCGCGTGCGACGCGACGGTGACCGCATCGCCCAAGACCTGCGGCACCGGGCCGGCGATCAGCGACCCGAACTACTCCTCAGAGCTGGGCGCGAACGTGCCCGTCCTGCAGATCCCGCCGACGTCCTGCACCAGCGGGGTGGCGGTGTTCGAGCCGGGCTACTACGACGACGCGGCGACGCTGAACGCGGCGACCGACCTGTGCTCGGTGGCGTGGTTCAAGCCGGGGGTCTACTACTTCGACTTCCACAACGACGGCTGTGCCAACGTCTGCCCGAGCAGCCTCTACGGCACGGCGGGCAACACCTGGACGATCAACGGCAAGACGGTCATCGGAGGCACACCCATCGATGCCGCCGGCAACGTCCTCCCGCGCCCGCCGGTGGGTGTCAGCGTGCCCGGGGCCTGCCGCAGCCCGATCACCGACGTGAACGCGCAGGGCGTGCAGTTCGTCTTCGGCGGCAGCAGCCGGATCTACGTGGACCAGAACTCCAAGATGGAGCTGTGCGCGACGTACCACGCCGACCGGCCGCCGATCGAGATCTACGGCCTCAAGACCGGCAGCACGCCCACCGCCACCAACGTCACCGGCCTGAACGCCACCACCATCGGTGCGGTCGGCAACTTCACCGGCGCGACCGTCCCCAACCTCAAGGACGTCGACGGCAACCAGGCCACCAACGCCAACCTGGCGGTGTGGGCGCGCGACAACACGGGGGCGAACGGAGCGCTCACGAGCTCGCTCACGGTGTCCGGCTTCGCGCCCGCGACCGCGCTGCCGAAGGGGACGGTGCTCACCGGCGCGCGGTTGAAGGTCACCCATCGCTCCACGGGGGCCCAGAACGCGATGACGCTGACGCCGAACCTCGGCACCGCGCCCATCTCCTACACGCTGCCGGCCCGCGCGAACCTCGGCACCGAGAACGTCGACCTCGCCGCCCGCACCGGGTGGGCGGCGTTCCAGAAGGCGGTCCACGACCAGGGCTTCAACGGTGCGTCGTTCAAGCTCGACGCGTCCCTCGGCAAGAACCAGGTCTCGCAGCTCGACGCCGTGAGCCTCGAGCTGACGTACTACGTCCCGGTGTTCCGTGGTCAGGGCGGCACCTGCATCGACGGTACCGGCACGGCCTGCAAGTTCATGGACATGAAGAACGGCAACAACAAGGTCGAGGTGTTCTTCCAGGGCACGACCTACGTCCCGTACGGCGACCTGCGGCTCCTGCTGGGCAACTTCGCCTCCGAGATCATGAAGTTCGGCCTGGTCGCCCGCCAGCTCGAGTTCGCCTTCTGGAACGGCGCGAGCAGCCAGAATGTCCCCGTGATCGAGATCCCCGACAACTCACCCGGGTTCGGCTTCGAGACGACCCTGGTGCGCCTGGAGGTCTACGTCTGTCCCGGGACGACCTGCGCCAGCGGAGGCGAGCTGGCGCTGAAGTCGAAGGTGCGGATCTTCGACGAGGGCGGCACGCCCGGTCCGCCGAACCGTGAGGTCTCGGTGCTGAGCTGGAGCCACACCCGCTGACCGAGCAGGAGCTCCTCGACGTCGCCGTCCCCGTCCTGGCCGGACTCCTCGGGCTGGCGATCGGGTCGTTCCTCAACGTCGTCGCGCACCGGTTGCCGGCGGGGGAGTCGGTGGTGCACCCGCCGTCCGCCTGCCCCCGCTGCGGTACGACGATCCGCAACCGCCACAACGTGCCGGTGCTCGGGTGGTTGGTGCTCCGGGGGCGCTGCTACGACTGCAAGGAGCCGATCAGCGTCCGCTACCCGGTGGTGGAGGCCGGCACCGGGGTGCTCTTCGCCCTGGTGGCGCTGCGGCTCGGGGCGGACGAGCAAGGGCTGCGGCTGCTGCCGGCGTACCTGGCGTTCGCGGGCATCGGCGTGGTGCTGTCCCTGATCGACCTGGACGTGCAGCGGCTGCCGGATGCGATCGTGCTGCCGTCGTACCCGGTGCTGGGGGTGCTGCTGCTCGTCGGCGGCGACGCCGACGCGCTGCTCCGGGCGGTGCTGGGCGCACTGGTGCTGGCGGCGTTCTTCTTCGCCGTGTGGCTGCTGGTGCCGGGCGGGATGGGCTTCGGCGACGTGAAGCTGGCGGGCCTGGTGGGTGCGATGACGGCGTACCTGAGCTGGGGCAGCTTCCTGGTCGGCGCCTTCCTCGGCTTCCTGCTGGGCGCCGTGGCCGGGGTGCTGCTGATCGCGGGCGGACGGGCCGGTCGCCGCAGCGCGCTGCCCTTCGGGCCGTTCATGATCCTCGGCGCGCTGGCGGCGATCCTCGGCGCGGGCGGTCTGGGCGACTTCTACCTGGACCTGATCGGGATCTGAGGCTCCGCGGAGCTCAGGCGGAGAAGCAGACCAGGCAGGAGCGCGGGTCGTGCTGGATGTTGCTGGCGTGCAGGCGGTCGGCGCGGTGCAGCAGGTCGTCGAGGGCCCGCTCGGACGCGGCGATCTCGACGATGGCGGCGGCCAGCTCGGGCGCGATCCGCGGCCCGGCGACCTCGGTCCGCTCCGGCTCGACCAGACGGGTGGCAGTGGCGTTCATGGTTCCTCCCCCTCACGACCGAGACCTGCGATGAGGTCCGAGCATGGCTCCGCCGAGGCCCGCGGGGCAATGGCCCGGAGACAGGTCGGCCCGAACGAATTCGGCCCGACCACCCGAACGGACTAGGCGACCGGGACGGCCGTCACAGGGCCGTCACTGGAGGGCGGCGGTGAGGCGCATGACGTTGTCGACGTACCGCGTGCGGGGCGGGCGCTGCTCCCACTCGGGCAGGGTCAGCTCCTTCGAGATCGCCCGGTAGGCGTCCTCCACCTCGCGCATCCGGACGACCACCGCCGGGTCGGGCAGCATGAGCGAGACCTCGTAGTTCAGCCCGAACGAGCGCATGTCCATGTTGCTGGAGCCGATCACGGCGACGTCGTCGTCGATGGTGAAGTGCTTGGCGTGCAGGATGTACGGCGCCGGGTAGCGGTAGATCCGCACACCGGCCTCCAGCAGCGCCCGGTAGTACGACGCCTGCGCGTGGCCGACCATGAACTGGTCGGACACCTCGCTGACGAACAGCTCGACCTCGACGCCGCGCTCGGCGGCGGTGGTGACGGCGTAGAGCAGCGACTCGTCGGGGACGAAGTACGGCGAGGTCAGGGAGATCCGCCGGGTCGCGGCGTAGATCAGCGTGGTGAACATGCGCAGGTTGTTCTCCGCGACGATGCCGGGGCCGCTGGGGACCACCTGGCAGGGCACGTCGAGCACCTCGTCGGGGCGCTGGTCGGGCTCGCCGAAGACGGCGACCAGCTCGACGACCTCGCCGGTCTCGACGTACCAGTCGGAGGCGAAGACGGCGTTGAGGCCGCCGACCACGGGCCCCTCGAGACGCACCATCAGCTCGACCCACTCCCGGCCGGCCCGGTGGTTCTTCGGCTTGTTGTAGCCGGGCTCGGTGAGGTTGAGCGAGCCGGTGAAGCCGACGCTGCCGTCGACCACCAGGATCTTGCGGTGGTTGCGCAGGTCGGGGCGGCGGAACCGGCCCTGCAGCGGCTTGATGGGAAGCATCGGGTGCCAGTCGATGTCGGTGGCGCGCAGCCGCTCGAGCAGGGTGCGGTAGCTCGGCAGGCCGCGGGAGCCGAGGTGGTCGAAGAGCAGGCGTACGTCGACGCCGCGGCGGGTCGCGCGCACCATCGCCTGGAAGAGCGGGTCGGTCACCTCGTCCCAGGCGGTGATGTAGAACTCCACGTGCACGTGGCTGCGGGCCCGGTCGACCTCGCGGGCCATCTCCTCGATGACGCCGCGGTAGTCCGGCCACAGCTGCACCTCGTTGCCGCCGGTCAGCGGCAGCGCGCCGAGGTGGTGGTTGAGCGCCGCGACCCGGGCGATCGGCGGGGGCAGGCGGGCGCTGTCGAAGGAGAGCGGCAGCTCGTCGGCGCGCTCGCGGATCGCCGCGATCGCCCGGCGCTGCCGCTTGATCCGGCGGTTGCCGAGGCGGGTGCGGCCGAACAGCAGGAAGATCGAGAACCCGATGATCGGCTCGACCATGATCAGCAGGAGCCAGGCCATCCCGGTCGAGGGCTTGCGGTTGCCGGGGATGATCCCGAGCGCCACGAAGCGGAGCACGATGTCGAGGCCGAGGACGATCCAGCCCAGGGTCGAGGTCGGATCGGGCCAGGTCATGGGTGCACCCTATGGAATCCTGGCGCGATGACGCCTCCAGAGCACGGCCTGTTCGGCCGCGTCGCCGGCGCGGTCACCGGCCGGGTGGTCGACGCGGTGCCGATCGAGGACATCCTCGACCAGATCGACGTCAACGCCCTGCTGGACCGGGTCGACGTGGACCACCTGCTGGAGCGGGTGGACGTCAATCGCCTGCTGGACCGGGTCGACGTCGACCGGCTGCTGGCGCGCGCCGACGTGGAGACGCTGGTGCAGCGCGCCGGCATCCCCGACATCGTCGCGGACACCACCGGTGACCTCGCCGGCCGCACTCTCGACGTCGCCCGCCGCCAGGTCGTGGGTCTCGACGCGGTCGTCGGCGGGATCGTCGACCGGCTGCTGCGCCGCAGCGGACCCGGGCCGGTCGGGCCGCCGGCCCTGGTGGGGGAGTCGTGAGCCGCGCCTCGGTCACCGGTCGGTACGCCGGTCCGGTGAGCCGTGCGCTCGCGGCGGCGGTGGACGTCGGGGTGGTGCTGGCGTCGTACTCCCTGGGGGTGGGGACGGTCGGCTTCCTCGCCCGTGCGCTGCTCGACGTGTCGCTGGAGGAGGGCACGGGCGTGCTCGCGACGGTCGCGCTGCTCGCCTGGGGCGCGGTGTACGTCGCCGGGAGCACCGCCGTGACCGGGCGGACCGTCGGCAAGGCGGTGGTCGGCCTCAAGGTCGTCTCCCGCGAGGGCCGGCCGGTGCGGCCGCGGGCCTGCGTGGTGCGGGTGCTGGCGCTGCCGCTGAGCACGTCGCTGTTCGCGCTCGGGCTGGCGCTCATCGTGCTGCGCCGCGACCACCGGGCACTGCACGACCTGCTGGCGCGGACCGCGGTGGTCTACGACTGGGGCGACCGGCCGGCGCAGCTGCCGGGGCCGCTCACGGCGTACCTGCGCGCGCACGAGGCGGGCTGACGGCCGGGAGACCTCCACGCTAGAGTTCAACAGGCTGTTGAAATTCCTGTGGACAAGGAGTCCCGATGAGCGCGCAGCACCCCGTCGTGGTCGTCGGAGCCGGTCTGGCCGGTCTCGCCTGTGCGCGCGCCCTGGCCGCCCGCGGGCGCGTGGTGGTGCTCCTCGAGGCCGCGGACGCGGTCGGCGGCCGGGTCCGCACGGACGTCGTCGACGGCTTCGTGGTCGACCGGGGCTTCCAGGTCCTCAACACGGCCTACCCGGCGCTGCGCCGGGGCGTCGACCTCGACGCGCTCGACCTGCGCCCGCTGCCGCGCGGGGTGCGGGTGCGCCGTGGCGGAGCGCTGCACGAGGTCCCGCACCCGCTCGCCGGGCCGACCGCGCCCTGGCGGGCGCTGACCTCCGGGGCGACCGGCCTGCGCGGCAAGGCGGGCGTGGCGTCGTACGCCGGGCGGGTGCTGCTCTCCTCCGCCGCGGCGGTGAAGCGTCGGCCGGACCGGCCGGCGGCCGAGGTGTGGCGCGAGGCGGTGGGGGAGGACGTGGCCCGCGACGTGCTGGTGCCCTTCTTCTCCGGGGTGGTGCTGGAGCGGGAGGTGACCACCTCGCGGGTGTTCACCGACCTGATGATGCGCTGCTTCGCACGCGGGGCCTCGGCCGTCCCGGCGCGGGGCATGCAGCGGCTCCCGGAGGCCATCGCCGCGGACCTGGCGCCCGGCGTGCTGCGGCTGGAGTCGCCGGTGGCGGAGGTGGCCACGGACCACGTGCTGCTCGCCGACGGCACCGAGCAGCCCGCCGCCGCGGTCGTCGTCGCGACCGACCCGCGCACCGCGCACCGGCTGGTCCCCGCGCTCGGCGCGCCTCCGGCGATGCGCGGGGTGCGCACGTTCTTCTTCGCCGCCGAGCCCTGGGCCGGGCAGTCCGGCACCCTCGCGGTCGACGCGGACGGGTCCGGGGTGGTGACCTCGGTCGTGCTGACCGCCTCCGCCCCCGAGTACGCCGCCGACGGCCGCTCGCTCGTCGCGACCTCCGTGCTCGACGACGCGTTGGGTGCCGCCGAGGTCGAGCAGGTGGCGCGAGCCCTGCACGAGGCGCCCGCGAGCCCCTGGGAGCTCGTGGCGGAGCGCTCGGTGCCGGAGGCGCTGCCGGCGATGGCGGCACCGCACGACCTCTGCCCGCCGCTGCGCTCGGGCGGCATCCTGCTCGCGGGCGACCACCGGGCGACCAGCTCGATCCAGGGCGCGCTCGCCTCGGGGCGGCGGGTGGCCCGGGCGCTGCTGGCCGGCTAGGGCTGGCCCAGCCGGTCCACGTAGGCGACGACGCGGTTGAACAGGGCGGTCACGCCGGTCGGGGTGACCGTGCGCGGCACCGGCGCCTCGGCGAGCTCGTAGAGCAGTGGCCGGGCGGCGAGCACCCCGGCGGTCTCGGCGACGCCCGCGGCGACCCGGGCGGCGTCGCGCACCGCGACCGGGTCGACGGTCCACAGCGCCTCGAACACGCGCTGGCGGTCGGGGACCTCGCTCTGGCCGGGGATCTCCCACGCGGTCAGGCAGGCGGTGCTGTCGGGGGCGTCGCACACGACCGCCCACTCGCGCCGCATCGGGGCGTCCTCGGCGAGAGTGGCGCGGACCGGGCCGGCGGCCTCGTCGGCGGTGTCGGGCCAGTGGTCGGCGAAGACGACGGCCGCGCGGGCGACCCGGCTGAGCTCGGTCCACCGCGGGCCGGAGGGCCGGTAGAACTCCGCGCGCTGGAAGGCCCCGAACAGGATGGGCCGGTCGGCGACGGCGCAGCACTCGTCCTCGATCGCCCAGGACAGTGCGATCAGGGTGGACTTGCGCAGGCGGTGCGTCGCGAGCGTGGGGTGGCGGCGGCGCAGCTCGGCGTAGATCGAGGGGTTGGTGGGCGGCTGGGTGGCCGCGGCCTCGGCGATCGCGACCTCGAGGCGGATGCCGCTGTCGCGGCGGCGCAGCACCTGCCGGACCAGGTCGACGTCGGCGTCGGTGTAGCGGCGGTGCCCGCTCGGGAGCCGCTGCGGCACCGGGAAGCCGTGCCGGGTCTCCCACATCCGCAGCACGGCGGTGCTCACGCCCGTGCGGTGGGCGAGGTCGCCGATCGTCAGCTCGGCGGGGGCTTGCGCCGGGGCCTCGGGATGGTCCATGCTCACATCATAAATCTAAACAAGACGTTGAACTAGCCTGTTGAAGTTTTTGATCACGAGGGAGTCCCGGGATGAACACGAGGACGGACGAGCGCCAGGGGGCGCTGGCGGACCTGCTCCAGCGCGCGGCCGGCGGCGACGTCGAGGCCTTCGCGGCGTTCTACGACGCGACCTGCGTGGCGGCGTACCGGCTCGCGCTGGGGCTCACGGGGGCGGCCGAGCCGGCCGAGCACCTGTGCCGGATCGGCTACCTGCGCGCGTGGCGGCACGCGGCGTCGTACGACGCGACGGCGTGCTCCCCGCTCGTGTGGCTGCTGCTGATGACCCGGTCGGTCAACGAGGAGCTGGCGGCCGCCGCCTGAGGTCGTCGGCGGCCAGGGCGCGCACGCCGTCCACGGCGAAGGCGTGCCAGCGCGGTATCCCGCGCAGCAGGTAGTGCCCCAGGCGGCCCATGTCGGTGAACTCCGCGTCCGCGACGGTCGCGGCGCGCTCGACGTAGCGGCGGGTCGCGCGGGCCGAGGTGATCTTGTCGCGGCTGCCGTGCGCGGCGCGGAGCACCTTGCCGGTCAGGGGCGCGACCGGCTCGTCGGCCGGCAGCCACGGCGCGAGGGCGACCACGCCCCGCACGGCGGGGTCGTCGGCGACCGCGACCGCGGTCCGGGCGCCCATCGAGTGGCCGAGCAGGACCACCGGCACGTCGTGCTCGCGCAGCCGGTCCAGCGCCCACCGCGCGTCGGGGACGGGGGACGGCTCCCGGCCGGGGCGGGCGTTCCAGCCCTTGACCCGGTAGCGCAGCACCATCACGCCGATCCCGTCGTCCGCGACCTCCTCGTGCAGGTGGCGCGCCACCGCACGGGCCCGCCGCCAGGACAGGCTGCGCTCGTCGATCGGACGGGTGCCGTGCTCCGCGCCGCCGTGCAGGACCAGGGCGATGGCCCGCAGGTCCTCGGGCAGCCAGACGTCGGTGAGGACCGGCTCGGTCACGTGTTCCTCCGCAGCAGCTGGTAGGCCGCCAGTGCCTCCGCTCGCTGCGTGGCGTGGTCGACCAGGGGTTCCGGGTAGTCATTCGGAGACCCCGCCCGCTCCGGATGGTGCACCTCCGGGCGCGCCAGGCCGGCCAGCTCCGGCACCCAGCGCCGGATGTAGGCGCCGTCCGGGTCGAACTTCTCGCCCTGGGTGGTCGGGTTGAAGATCCGGAAGTACGGCGCCGCGTCGGTCCCGCAGCCCGCCACCCACTGCCAGTTGTGCTGGTTGCTCGCCAGGTCGCCGTCGACGAGGTGGGTCATGAAGTGCCGTGCGCCGTGCTGCCACTCGACGCCGAGGTCCTTGACGAGGAACGACGCCACGATCATCCGGACCCGGTTGTGGATCCAGCCCTCGCCGAGCAGCTGTCGCATCCCGGCGTCCACGATCGGGAACCCGGTGCGGCCCTCGGCCCACGCCGCCAGCCGCCGGTCCCGCTCCGCGCCGGTGACGTAGGGCAGCTCGCGCAGCTCCGGGCGGAAGTACTCCCGCGCCGACTCCGGCCAGGCGTGCAGCACGTGCGCGTAGAACTCCCGCCACGCCAGCTCCTTGCGGTAGGTCGCCTGGTGCGGGTTGCGGGCGTCCAGGTCGGCCAGCAGCGTGCGCGGGTGGATCGCGCCCCAGCGCAGGTAGGTCGACATCCGCGAGGTCTCGTCGAGGTCGGGCCGGTCCCGGACGTCGTCGTACGGCGTGCCGCGCCACTGCTCCCAGGCCGCGAGCGCGGCGGCCTCGCCCGCCTCCGGCAGCGCGACGTCGCCCAGGTCCGGCTCGGCCGGCAGGTCGTCGCCGTCCGCGCCGAGCCAGTCCACGCGCGCGGGGTCGGACGGCGCCGGCGCGCGCCAGCCGTGGTCGGCCCAGGCCTTGGAGAAGGGGGTGAACACCTTGTACGGGTCGCCCGTCTTGGTGTGCAGGCGTCCCGGCGCGACGGCGTACGGCGACCCGGTGCGCACCAGCGGCACGTCGAGGGCCTGCTCGACCCGCTCGTCCCGGGCCGCGCCGTAGGGCGCGAAGTCCGCGCTGACGTGCACGGAGCCGGCGCCGGTCTCCTCCACCAGGGCGGGCAGCACGTCCTCGGGGCGCCCGCGCCGGACGACCAGGCCGGGGCCGTGCTCGCGCAGGTCGGCGTCGAGCGCCCTCAGCGAGCGCAGCAGGAAGGCCGTGCGCGGCGCTCCCGAGGGCGCGAGGAGGGCGTCGTCGAGGACGAACACCGGAAGCACCGGCCCCGCCTCCGCGGCGGCCAGGAGCGCCGGGTGGTCGCCGAGCCGGAGGTCGCGGCGGAACCAGAGGATGCTCGCAGTCACCTGGCCATGCTGGCAGACGGCGGAAGGGCGCGGGGCCGACCCGTGCGGGACTACGGTGTGGGCCATGCGGGTCCCCGAGTACTCCGACGACCGCCTCGCGGCGGACCTCGCCGCGGCCGCCGCCGAGCTGGGCGAGCCCCTCACCGCCGCGTCGTACGACGCCTGGCAGCGCACGCACGACGCGGCGTCCCCGGCGCTGCTGATCCGCAGGTTCGGGTCGTGGAACCAGGCCTGTGCCCGCGCGGGGGTGGCGACCAACAAGACCCGTTCGACGAGCCGGCGCTGGAGCGACGAGGAGGTCGTCGCGGTGGTGGCGGACTACCTCGCGGCGCCGGGCAGCACGGGGAGCTTCGCGGACTACAGCGCGTGGGCGCGGCAGCGGCCGGAGGCGCCGAGCGGGGCGACGCTGCGGCAGCGGTTCCCGTGGGCGGAGGTCAAGGGGCGGGCGCAGGGGCGCGCGCCGCGCGGGGATGGGTGAGAATGACAGCATGACTGTCATTCCCAGTGAGCGGCTCGCCGCGCTCGAGCCCGCCTGCGCCCTCGACGACGCGCTGGCCCTCTTCGACAGCCTGCCCGCGGTCCGGGCCGAGGAGGTCACCGGGCAGTGGCACGGCCGCGAGCTCGCGACCGGGCACCCGATGGACGGGCTGCTGGAGGCCTCGGGGTGGTACGGCAAGCGCTTCGACTCCGTCGACGAGGTCCACCCGCTGCTCTTCCGCACGCCCGCCGGCAAGATCGTCTCCGTGGACCCGCGCCGGATCCCGTTCGGCATCGTCGACCGGATCCCCGAGGGCGTGGTCGCGCGCGGGCGAGCCGTGATGGGGGCGGCGCTGCCGGCGCTGCGCACGCGCAAGGCGCGGGCGCGGCTGCGCAACGTGGAGTACCGCGGGGTGGTGACCGCGGGGATGAGCTACGACCACCTGCCGATCATCGACCTGTTCCGGCGGGTCGACGAGCGCACCCTGCTGGGGTGCATGGACCTGCGCGGCGCCCCGCCGTACTTCTTCGTGCTCGAGCGCGACTGAGCCTCGCCCCGGCCGCCGCTCAGGCCACCGGGTACGGCGCCGCCTTGAGCAGCCGGGCCAGGTGGGCGGCGTTGCTCGCCAGCGTCGTCGTCGTACCGGCGGTCTTCTCGGGCTCGGGGTCGAGCTCCTGGTAGTCCGTGCCCTGCATCGCCTCGCCGACCCAGTAGGTCACCGCGTTGGCCGGGACGGTGAAGCCGACGTCGCTCAGCGCCTGGTAGACCTCGGCGCTGACGTGGTGCGCCCCGTCCTCGTTGCCGACGACCGCGACGGCCGCGACCTTGCCGGAGGTGAGCATGCGCCCCTCGTCGTCGGTCTCGCCGAGCTCGGCGTCGAGCCGCTCGAGGACCAGCTTGCACACCGCGGCCGGCTGCCCCATCCAGATCGGCGTGGAGATCACCAGGATGTCGGCGTCCAGCACCTTGCGGCGCAGCGCCGGCCAGGCGTCGCCGTCCCCCTCGTCGGTGCTCACCCCGAAGGCCACCGGGTGGTCCACCACCCGCACCTGCTCGCCCTCCACGTCGTGGGCCCGCAGCGCCTCCAGCACCCGCCGGCCGATCAGCTCGGAGCTGGACTCCGACGGCGACTTCTTCAGGGTGCAGCACAGCACGAGGGCACGCAGCGTTCCGGTCTCTTCGATGTCCACCATCGCCGCGCGGTACCCACCACGCGAACCCCTACCCGGGCCCCTATCCCTGCCATATAGCCCGCCAGGGACGACGAAAGTGTCCGATCGGCCATGGTGGGCGGTCCGCCCCGCTTCCTAGGCTCGCCGCAGGCGTCCTCGGACGCGGTTGTCGGGTCGGTCGGTGGGGGGGATGGGGCGATGGCCTACACGCCGCGGGCATGGACGGGTACGGCGATCCCGACCGCCCTCACCCTGCACTTCCTGCGCCGCTTCACCGCCGGCTACACCCCGGCACTGAACCGCCAGGTGGTCGCCGCCGGCGGCTTCACGCCGTGGTTCGAGCGCCAGCTCACGTCGTACTACAGCGACAGCTGGTACACCACGACCGCCGGCTGGTGGCCCTCGATCAACGCCAGCGCCGACACCTTGTGGCAGCGCGACCAGGACGGCACCGAGCCGATCTGGCTGGCCGACGCCAACTACGAGCGCTGGGCGCTGGTGCGCCGCTTCGGCTCCCAGCGCCAGGTCCTGGAGACCATGGCCGAGCTGTGGGAGCACCACCTGCACGTGCCGGCCTCCGGCGAGGTGGGTCCCTTCCGCACGGCGTACGGCAAGGCGATCCGCAAGCACGCGCTGGGCCGCTTCGAGGACCTGCTCAAGGCGGCCGTCCTGCACCCGGCGATGGCGATCTACCTCAGCAACGCCAACTCCTCGAAGCGCGCACCCAACGAGAACCTCGGCCGGGAGCTGCTCGAGCTGCACACCGTGGGGCGGGGCAACTACGACGAGGACGACGTGAAGGCCTCGGCGCGGATCCTCACCGGCTACCGGTGCGACTCGTGGCGGACCTGGGCGTTCTCCTACGACCCGGCCCACCACTGGACGGGGCCGGTCCAGGTGATGGGGTTCAGCCACGCCAACAGCGCGACCGACGGGCGCCCGGTGGTCGCGGCGTACCTGGAGTACCTCGCCCACCACCCGGCCACCGCGCGGCGGGTCGCGCTGAAGATCGCACAGCGCTTCGTCTCCGACAGCCCCTCGACGGCGCTGGTGAACAAGCTCGCCGGCGTCTACCTCGCCAACGACACCCAGATCCGGCCGGTGCTGCGCAGCCTCGTGGCGTCCTCGGAGTTCCGGGAGGCGTACTCCATCGGCAAGAAGGTGCGCACGCCCACCGACGACGTCGTCGCGACCTGGCGCGCCCTGGGCGCCCAGTTCTCCGCCCGGCCCACGAACAGCGACGGGCCCTCCGGCGCCAACGCCATCCTGTGGCAGACCGACTCGGTCGGCCTGCGGCCGTTCTCCTGGGCACCGCCGAACGGGCGGCCCGACACCGGCGCGGCCTGGTCCGGCGCCTCGCGCTTCCTGAACTCCCTCGACGTGCACTACACGATGGCGGGCGGCTGGTGGCCGACCGTCGGGGTGAAGTACCGGACGCCCACGTCGTGGCTGCCGGCGACGAAGATCCGCTTCGACCAGCTCGTCGACCACTTGGCCCGCACGATCCACGGGCGCGGCTCGACGGCCCTCCTGCTGCAGGCGGCCTGCGAGGCGACCGGCTGCTCGCCGTCGACGATCATCTCCGCCACCCACGACCTCGCCCGCTGGGAGATGCCGCGGCTGCTGACCGTCTTCCTCGACTGCCCGACCCACATGACGAGGTGAGTGCGATGGAACCCTGCGGATGCCCCGAGTACACCGGGCTCTCGCGGCGCGGCCTGCTCCGCGGCGCGGTCGGCACCGGGGCCGTGCTCAGCGCGACGGCGGCCTTCGGGACGGCCTTCGTCGAGACGTCGTACGCCGCCACCCGCTCCGCGCCGGCGGTGCTCGTCGTGCTGTCGATGCGCGGCGCCGCCGACGGGATGAGCCTGGTGGTCCCGCACGGCGACCCGGTCTACTACGCCGCCCGGCCGCAGATCGCCGTCCCCGCGGCCCAGCTGCTCGCCAAGGACGACTTCTTCGGTCTCCACCCGCACCTCGCGCCGCTGCAGCCGATGTGGACCAGCGGCCGGATGGCGGCCGTGCACGCCACCGGGCTGCCCGCCCCCAACCGCTCGCACTTCTCCGCGATGGAGGAGGTCGAGGACGCCGCACCCGGCTCGACCACCCGCACCGGCTGGCTCAACCGGCTCATCGGCCGCGACACCTACACCAGCCCGCTGCAGGCCCTCCAGATCGGCACCGCCTCGCCGCCGACCGCGCTCAGCGGCCCGGAGCGCACCATCGCCATCGAGGGCATCGACGACATGCGCCTCGTCGGCGCCGACCAGTGGGACGCCGCCGTCGGCGGGCGCCGCACCCGGTCGATGAAGACGATCTGGGGCAGCGCGCCGGGCACCCTCGGCGCCGCCGCGCGCGCGACCATGGCGGCCATCGATGACTTCGCCCCCGTCAAGGCCACCGCGGAGCAGCCGGCCAACGGCGCGTCGTACCCGGACGGGGACTTCGGGCGGGCCATGCGCGCCGTCGCCCGGACCATCCGCGGCGACGTGGGGGCCGAGGTGATCACGGTCGACTTCGGCTCGTGGGACCACCACGTCGACCTCGGCACCCTGGAGTGGGGCCGCATGGAGCGGATGACGACCGAGCTGGCACAGGTGCTCAGCGCCTTCTTCACCGACCTCGGCGCGCTCGGCAGCAAGGTCACCGTGGTGGCGTTCTCCGAGTTCGGGCGGCGCACCAAGCAGAACTCCAACTACGGCCTCGACCACGGCTGGGGCAACGTGATGCTGCTGCTGGGCGCCGGGGTCAAGGGCGGCTACCACGGCACCTGGCCCGGTCTGGTCAACGAGGCCGACGGCGACCTCAAGGTCACCACGGACTACCGCAGCGTCCTGTCGGAGGTCGTGGTGAAGCGGCTCGGCGCGTCCTCGGCGACGGTGTTCCCGGGGTTCACCCCCGAGACCGTCGGCGCGATGGCCTAGCGGCCGAGCAGCAGCAGGGCCACCGCGAGCAGGGGCAGCGTCCCCTGCGTGATCGCCGCCCGGGCCTTGTCGGGCGAGGACAGCAGCAGCACAGAGCGGCCGCGAGCATGGAGCCGGTGCCGGTGAGGACCAGCGTGGTGCCCACCGTCTCCTCGTCGGCCAGGTGCGCGGCGACGCCGACCCCCGTCACGACGGCGAGGAAGAGGTTGTAGAAGCCCTGGTTGAAGGCCAGCTCCTTGGTGGCCTCGGCCTCCTGCTGGCTGGTGCCGAAGGTCGCGCGGGTGCGCGGGCTGGTCCAGGTCAGCGACTCCATCACCCAGATGTAGACGTGCAGCAGCGCGGCGAGGGCCGCCAGGACGAGTGCGGCGGTGGTCAACGCCCCTCCTCGGTGAGGTACGACGCCAGCCCGGTCGGCTCGCGTCCGGTGAGCCGGCGGACGTGGTCGCTCACCGCGGCCAGCTCGCCCGCGGCGATCGCGGTGTAGGTGGAGACCCAGGCGTCGTACTGCCATGGCGGTGCCGGCCACTTCCGGCGCGAGGCGTAGGCCTCCTCGATACTCTCGTCGTGGTAGGTCACGGTGCGCCCGGTGTGGGCGGTGAGCAGCGCGGCCACCTCGGCGAAGCTGAGCGCCTCGGGGCCGGTCAGGTCGTAGGTCGCGTCCCGGTGCGCCGCCGGGTCGGTGAGCACCGCGACGGCGCTGCGCGCGATGTCGGCGCGGGTGACCGCGGCGACCCGGCCGTCCCCGGCGGGGCCGCGGATGACGCCGTCCTCGCCGACCAGCTCGGGCAGGAAGTCGAGGTAGAAGGAGTCCCGCAGGAAGGTGAAGCCGAGCCCGCGCGCCCGGATGTGCTCCTCGGTCGCCCAGTGGTCGCGGCCGAGGGTGAAGGTGCAGTCCGCGGCGGCACCCTGGAAGGAGGTGTAGACGACGTGCTCGACGCCGGCGTCCGCGGCCGCGTCGACGAAGGTGCGGTGCTGCTCCAGCCGGTCCTCGGCCTCGGCGCCGGAGACCATGAAGAGGGTCGTCACGCCCTCGAGCGAGGCGCGCGCGAGCTCCGGGTCGGCGTACGACGTGCGGACGACGCTCGTGCCCGCCAGCTCGGGCGCCCGGGCGGGATCGCGCACGAGCAGGCGCTGGGCGTGGCCCTGCTCCGAGAGCGCCCGGGCGACGAGCCGCCCGAGCGCTCCCGTGGAGCCGGTGATGCCGACGCTCACGCGTGGTGCTCCATCAGTCGGCCGGCAGCGCGGCGGGACGTGCCTGCCGGCAGCTTGCTGCCCCGCCGGCGCGGGAGACGCGCTCGGCCCATCAGGACAGGTTCTTGTCGGCGAGCCAGTCCTTCGCGATGGTCGCGGCCGGCAGCTTCTCGTCGACGCTGCGGGCGTTGAGCGCGATGAGGTCCTCGGAGGTGAGCGCGGCGCTGACCTCGTCGATGACCTTCTCGGCGTCCTCGCTGACGTCGTCGCTCGCGACCGGCACGACGGCCGAGGCGAGGAAGAGGCCCTTGGTGTCCTCGAGGGTCACCAGGTCGTTCTTCTTGATCGACGGGTCGGCGGTGTAGATGATGCCGATCTGGATGTCGCCGTCCTTGAGCGCCTTGACGGTCAGCGGGCCGCCGCTGTCCTCGATGGGCGTGAAGGTGGTGTCGACGCCGTAGGTGTCCTTGAGGCCCTTCGGGCCGTTGGGCCGGCTCTCGGCCTCGGAGTTGGCGCCGAAGACGATCTTGTCGGTGACCTTGGTGAGGTCCTCGATCGTCGTCAGGTCCCACTTGTCGGCGAACTCCCGGGTGACGACGTAGGAGTCCTGGTCGGTGGCGGGGGCGGCGTCGAGCAGGCGCAGGCCCTTGGGGAGCGCGTCCTCGAGCGCGGCGTACACCTCGTCGGGCTTGGTCGCGCTCGCCTTGCTGTCGAGCGCGATGAGCAGGGGACCGGTGTACTCCGGGAAGAGGTCGATCGAGCCGTTCTCGATGTCGGGGAGGTAGACCTCGCGCTGGCCGATCCGGAACTTCCGGTCGACCTTGATGTCGTCGGCCTCGAGGGCCTGGGCGTAGATCTCCGCGATGATCTCGTTGGAGTAGTAGTCCTGCGAGCCGATGACGACGGTGTCGCTGTCACCCTCCCCGGAGGAGAGCGGGTCGGAGTCGCTGCCGCCGCAGGCGCTCAGCGCGAGCGCGCCGGCGACGAGGACGAGGCCCACACGGCTCGTCCGCCTCGGGAGGAAGGTCATGGTGATCCTTTCGACGGTGCGGCCCCGGCAGGGCCACGGGTCAGGGAGCCGCCGGCACGAGTATGCCCGCGACTGGCGCGCTGGAGGGCTCCCAGCGCGAGATCGAGGAGGAGTGCGAGCGCGGCGACGAGGAGCGCGCCGGCCAGCATCTGCGGGTAGTCGCGGCCCTTGAGGCCGGCGAAGAGGTAGCGGCCGAGCCCGGTGTCGGAGATGTACGCCGCCAGGGTGGCCGTCGCGACGACCTGCAGCGTCGCGGCGCGGAGGCCGCCGATGAGCACGTCGGCGCCGAGCGGGATCTCCACGCGGGTCACGATCTGCCACTCGCTGAGGCCGATCGCGCGGGCCGCGTCGACGACACCCTCGTCGGCGGCCTCGACGCCGGCGTAGGCCCCGGCGAGCAGCGAGGGGAAGCCGAGCGCGACGAGGGCGAGCAGCGGCGCCTGGACGCCGATGCCGAGCCACAGCCCCAGCAGGGTGAGCAGGCCGAGGGTGGGGACCGCCCGGATCGCGCCGGCGAGCGCGACCACGACGAGGCGGCCGCGACCGGTGTGCCCGATCAGGATGCCGAGCGGGACGGCCAGCACGGCGGCGATGCCGACGGCGGCGAAGGTCACCCACAGGTGCTGCAGGACGCGGGTCTCGATGCCGCCGGGGCCGCCCCAGTGGCTGCCGTCGGCGATCCAGGCGAGCGCGTCGCCGAAGAGGTTCATGCGCTCGCCCCCGCCGTGCCGCGGCTGCGGGAGCGCGAGGCGTGCTGCCACGGCGTGAGCAGGCGCCCGACGAGCACCACGACGAGGTCGAGCAGGACGGCGAGGAGCATGGTGAGGACGACGCCGGTCAGCACCTCCTCGCGGATGCCGCGCTGGAAGCCGTCGGTGAGCAGGCTGCCGAGGCTGGAGATGCCCACGAGGGCGCCGATGGTGACCAGGCTGACCGAGCTGACGGCCACCACCCGGATGCCCGAGAGGAGCACCGGCAGCGCGAGGGGCAGGTCGACGCGCCAGAAGATCCCGGTGGGGGAGTAGCCCATCGCCTCGGCCGCCTCGCGCACCCGGGTGTCGACGGAGCGGAAGGCGTCGGCGGCGGTGCCGGCCAGCAGCGCCGTGCCGTAGACGGAGAGCGCGACGATCAGGTTGGTCTCACTGCGCAGCGGGATCGTCAGCACGACCGGGATGACGATCAGCAGGGGCAGCGCCGGCACGGAGTAGAGCAGGCTGGCGAACCCGAGCACGACCGCGCCGACCCGCGGCCAGCGCCAGGCGATCCGGCCCAGCACGACGGCCACGACGACGCTGATCAGCACGGCGGGCACGGCGAGCCAGATGTGCCGCCACAGCAGCTCCACGACGAAGTCGCGGTTGAGGTCGAGCCAGGTCAACGCAGCACTCCCACCGGACGCTCGTCGCCGTCGACGACGATCCGCTGGCCGTCGAGCTCGACCGTGTGCAGGGTGCGCTCGGAGCGGTCGGAGCCGACGAAGTCGCGCACGAACCCGTCCGCCGGCGCGGCCACGATCTCCTGGGGCGTGCCCACCTGGGCGATGATCCCGCCGGTCTTGAGGATGACCACCTGGTCGCCGAGCCGGAAGGCCTCGTCGATGTCGTGGGTCACCAGCACGATCGTCTTGCCCAGCTCGGACTGCAGGCGCAGCAGCTGGTCCTGCAGGTCGCGGCGCACGATCGGGTCCACCGCGCCGAAGGGCTCGTCCATCAGCAGGATGTTGGGCTCGGCGGCGAGCGCGCGGGCCACCGCCACCCGCTGCTGCTGGCCGCCGGAGAGCTGACCGGGGTAGCGCTTCCCGAGCGCGGGGTCGAGCCCGACCTTCTCCAGCAGCTCGACCGCGGTCGCCCGGGCCTGCGCCTTGGAGGTGCCGTTGAGCAGGGGAACGGTCGCGACGTTCTCCAGCACCCGGCGGTGGGGGAGCAGTCCACCGGCCTGGGGGACGTAGCCGATCGAGCGACGCAGGGCGACCTTGTCGAGCTCGCGGACGTCGCGCCCGTCGATGAGCACCTCGCCGACGGTCGGGTCGATCATCCGGTTGACCATCCGCATCAGCGTGGTCTTGCCGGAGCCGGAGGTGCCGACGAGCGCCAGGGTGCGGTGCGAGGGCACCGTGCAGGTGAACTCCGCGACCGCGACCGTGCCGTCGGGGTAGGTCTTGCTCACGCCGCGGAACTCGATGCCCATGCTCGCCCTCTCGGTGCGGTCCGGGCAGGGTCGCCCGGAGGTTCGGATCACCCTACGGGTCCGCACGGACACGGGGCGGGCATCTCGCACCCGCGCGACCTCGTGCGACACAGGACCACGCACCGTGACAGGCGGCGTCGGGAGGGGGCTGGCCCCCGTGCCAGCGTTCCGGGGCGTATCAGCGTTCCGGGGCCGGTTACCGCCCGGGAGAACCCGAACGAGAGGAGTACGACATGAGCACGATCGAGAAGACCGTCGTCGTGGACGTGCCCGTCCGCACGGCGTACGACCAGTGGACGCAGTTCGAGACCTTCCCGAAGTTCATGGAGGGCGTGGAGCAGGTGACCCAGGTCGACGACCGGCACCTGCACTGGCGCGCCGACATCGCGGGGGTGCATCGGGAGTGGGACGCCGAGATCGTTCACCAGACGCCGGACGAGCGGATCACGTGGCGGGCCACCGACGGCACCACCAACGAGGGCACCGTGTCCTTCGCCCCCGACGAGGGTGGGCTGTCGACCCGGGTGACCCTGCGGATGGAGTTCGAGCCCGAGGGCATCGTGGAGAAGGCCGGCGACGTGCTCCACGTCGTGGACCGGCGCGCGGCCGGCGACCTCGAGCGCTTCAAGTCCTTCATCGAGGCGCGGGGCACCGAGACCGGTGCCTGGCGGGGCGAGGTCAGCCCCGGCCACGCCGACCCGGCGCCGCCGACGATGTCGTGACGTCGACATCCTCGTGACGTCGAGACGCCGCGGCGCGGACCCTGACGGGCCCGCGCCGCGGCGTTCGCGCGTCAGCCCTGGGCGGCCTGCTCCAGGATCCGCTCGAAGCGGGCGCCCATCTCCGTGGCCAGCGCCTGCGCGGCCTTGAGCGGGCGGACCATCACCATGAAGTCGGTGATCAGGCCGTCGTCGTCGAGGACGAGGAAGTCGCAGCCGGTGATCTCCAGGCCCCCGACCTTCGCCTCGAAGACCAGCGCGTGGCCCGTGTCGTCCCCGAGCTCGCGCACGTAGCGGAAGTCCTCGAACACCTCGATCACCTGGCCGAGGATGGCGCCGGTGACGGCCTTGCCGGGATACGGCTTGTGTGCGACGGGGCTGCGGAACACCACGTCCTCGGCGAGGCAGGCGCGCATCGCCTCCACGTCGCCGGCCTCGACGGCCGCGCGGAAGGCGGTGCCGGACGCGCCGCTCACAGCGCCGCCGCCAGCTCGGTGCCCTGCTTGATCGCGCGCTTGGCGTCCAGCTCCGCGGCCACGTCGGCGCCGCCGATGAGGTGCACGGTGCCGGGGAAGCCGGAGGCGAGCAGGTCGTCGTACAGGCCGCGAACCGACTCCTGGCCGGTGCACAGCACGACGTGGTCGACGTCGAGCACCTGCGCACGGCCCTCGACGGTGATGTGCAGGCCCGCGTCGTCGACCTTGTCGTAGGTCACGCCGCTGACCTGGTGGACGCCGAGGTCCTTGACCGCCGCCCGGTGCACCCAGCCGGACGTCTTGCCGAGGCCCTTGCCCTGCGCGGACTCCTTGCGCTGCAGCAGCCACACCTCCCGCGCCGGGGTGCGGGGCGTCTTGTCGGTGATGCCCCCGCGGACGATCGCCGGGTCGGCGACGCCCCAGTGCGCCTTCCACTCCTCCACGGTCTCGGGGGTGTGGGCCAGCAGCTCGGTGACGTCGAAGCCGATGCCGCCGGCGCCCATCACGGCGACCCGGCCCCCGATGGCGACCTTGCCGGTGATGGCGTCGGGGTAGGACACGACCTTCGGGTGGTCGATGCCGGGCACGGCCGGCGTGCGCGGCTCCACGCCGGTGGCCACCACGACCTCGTCGTACCCGCTGAGGAGCTCGGGGGTGGCCCGCGTGGACAGCTTCACGTTGACGCCGAGGACCTCCATCCGGCGGCGGTAGTAGCGCAGCGTCTCGGCGAACTCCTCCTTGCCGGGGATCTGCATGGCGAGCCGGAACTGGCCGCCGATCTCGTCGTTCGCCTCGAACAGGGTGACGTCGTGACCGCGCTCGGCGGCGCTGACGGCCGTCGCGAGCCCGGCGGGGCCGCCGCCGACGACGGCGACGCGCTTCGCGCTGCGGGTCGGGCCGAGCACCAGCGACGTCTCGTGGCAGGCCCGGGGGTTGACCAGGCAGGAGGCCCGCTGGGCCTTGAAGGTGTGGTCCAGGCAGGCCTGGTTGCAGCCGATGCAGGTGTTGATCTCGTCGGCGCGACCGTCGCGCGCCTTGGCGACCAGGTCGGGGTCGGCCAGGAACGGGCGGGCCATCGAGACCAGGTCGATGCCCTGCGCGAGCAGCGACTCGGCGACCTCCGGGGTGTTGATCCGGTTGCTCGCGCAGACCGGGATGGCCACCTCGCGCTTGAGCCGCAGCGTGCTGTCGGCCCACGCGGCGCGCGGCACGCTGGTGACGATGGTGGGCACCCGGGCCTCGTGCCAGCCGATGCCGGTGTTGAGGACGCTCGCGCCCGCCTCCTCCAGGCGGTGGGCGAGCTCGACCGTCTCCTCCCAGGTCTGGCCGCCGTCGACCAGGTCGAGCAGCGAGATGCGGTACATGACGAAGAAGTCGGGGAGCTCCTGGCGGATCCGGCGCACGACCTCGACCGGGAAGCGCATCCGGTTCTCGGCGGAGCCGCCCCACTTGTCGGTACGACGGTTGGTGCGCGCCGCGAGGAACTGGTTGATGAGGTAGCCCTCGGAGCCCATGATCTCGACGCCGTCGTACCCGGCCTTCCGGGCGAGCTTCGCGCTGGCGACGAAGTCGTCGACGGTGCGCTCCACGGCCCGGCCCGACAGCGCCGAGGCCTTGAACGGCGTGATCGGCGACTGGGTCGCGCTGGCGGAGACGCTGAAGGGCGTGTAGCCGTAGCGGCCGGCGTGCAGGATCTGCAGCGCGATCCTGCCGCCGTTCTCGTGCACCGCGTTGGTGACCCGCTGGTGGCGGTGGGCGTTGAGGCGGGTGGACATCTGCGAGCCGAAGGGCAGCAGCCAGCCGCGGATGTTGGGGGAGTAGCCGCCGGTCACGATGAGGCCGACCCCGCCGGCCGCGCGCTCGGCGAAGTAGGCGGACAGCTCGTCGATGTGCCACGGCCGGTCCTCCAGGCCCGTGTGCATCGAGCCCATCACCGCACGGGACTGGAGCTCCAGGCCGCCGACGACGGCCTTCGAGGTGAGCAGGGGGTAGGCGGTCATCGGGGATTCTCCTTGGCGGTGTGGGCGTCGAGGTACTCGGTCAGCCAGCGGATCCAGAACTGCTCCATGAGCAGGCCGCCGCGCAGCACGAGGTAGATGTCGAGGTCGGCGCCCTCGAGGGCGCCGGGGTCCGGGAAGTCGCGGGCCTCCAGGAACTCGTAGAGGGAGAGCCGCTTGGTGTGCTCGTCGAGCTGCCGGCCCAGGTCGTCGAGCAGGGCCGCGCGTGCTGCCGGGTCGCTGAGGGAGGCGCCGCGCATCTTGACCCCGAGGCTGCTGCGCACCGGGTCCGCGGCGGTGGGCTCGGCGATCCAGCGGGTGAGCTCGGCGCGCCCGGCGTCGGTCACGGCGTACACCTTCATCGGGGGACCGTTCTTGGCCGGTCGCCCGGCCTGCGGCGTCACCTCGGCCGCGATCCAGCCGTCGCTCTCCATCCGGCCCAGCACCCGGTAGATCTGCTGGTGCGTCGCGGTCCAGAAGAAGCCGATCGAGGCGTCGAAGCGGCGGGTCAGCTCCGAGCCCGACGCGGCGCGCTCGCTGAGCGAGACGAGGATCGCGTGCTCCAAGGCCATGGCAGCAGCATGCCCCGTCGGCACCGGTTGTGCAACTAGTTGCGCAACTGGTTTCAGGTGGGCTGGGTCACGTCGCGAACCGGGGCCGGTGGCACCACGAACCGTGGGAGACGGCACCACGAGGTGCCCGGCCATCAGCGTCGAGCCCGGAACTCCTTCATCCGGCCGACGTAACGCCTCACCCGGCGCGCGGGGACCGGGCGCGGCCAGTCGTCGGCGCGGAACCAGGCGTCCGAGCCGCCGTCGACGAAGACCACGCTGCCGCACAGGAAGTCGGCGGCGTCGGACAGCATGAAGACCACCCAGGCGGCGAGCTGGCCGGCGTCGCCGAAGCCCCCGACCGGCACCGGGAAGGCCCTGATCCGGCGGGCCTCGGCGGGCGTGGCGAGCTGCTGCTCCAACAGGGGAGTCATGATCGCGCCCGGGGCGAGCGCGTTGAGGCGGATGCCGGCGCCGGCCCAGGCGCGGGTGGTGGCGTGGCGTCGTACCCACCGGCTGACGACGATCTTGCTGGCGGCGTAGGCGAACGTCGGCGCGGCCTTGCCGAGCAGGCGCAGGGTGCCGACCGCGCGGTCCACGTCGCCGTCGAGGAGGGCGCGGACCACGCGCCCCGGCACGAGCGGGACGGTGGTGGTGGAGTTGCTGGCGAAGACGACGACCTTGGCCCGGTCGGTGGCGGCGAGCGCGGGGCGCCACGCCTCGAGCAGGTCGGTGACCCCGAGGACGTTGACCTCGGCGATCAGCCGGGCGCGGTCGCGACCGGGGGCCGGGCCGAGGCCGGCGGCCATGACCGCCCCGTCGAGGGTGCCGTCCGCGAGGTCGAGCACCCGCGCGGCCGCCGTACGACGACCGGCCGGCGTGGAGAGGTCGGCCACGACGTCGGCGTCGCGGAGGTCGACGCCGAGGACGCGATGCCCCTCGGCGAGGAGCCGGGCGACGACGGCGGCGCCCATGCCGGAGGCGGAGCCGGTGACTGCGTAGGTACCCACGCGGGCGACTCTAGAACACGTTCTAGTCGGCGGGCACGCGCTGCGCCCGCTCCCGGGTCACCTCCGCCCACGGGCTCCACAGGAACCAGCCCGGCAGCTCCCGCACGAGGCGCGGTGGTCCGGCGACCTCGAGCCGACCGGCGTCGAGGGCCTCGCGCCAGGTGCAGTAGCCCTGGAAGACGTCGGCCAGCGCGGGGGTCGACCCGCTCACTTCGAGGTCGACCTCGAAGCCGGGGTGCTGCAGGCACACCGACACCTCGGCGGGCGTCATCACCAGCCAGATCGTCACCGGGTCCGGTGCGGTGTGCCGGAACGCGATCACCGTGCGTCCCGGCGGCAGGCGGTCGTGGTCGACCCGGCGGTGCATCCACCACATCAGCGTCGTCGGCGCCACGTCGTGGGGCCGCAGCTCCTCGAAGAGCCACTCGATCGCCCACCTGCCCAGGCTGTCGATGACCCGCTCCAGGTCGCGGCCGGCCGCGGTGAGGTGGTACTCGCTGCCGCGACCGGTCGGCGCCGGCCAGGTCTGCAGCACCCCGCGTCGCTCCAGGTGCCGCAGCCGCTGCACCAGCAGCGAGCGCGAGATGCCGGGCAGCGCCCGGGCGATGTCGTTGAAGCGGGTGTTCCCGAGCACCAGCTCCCGGATGATCAGCGGCGTCCACCGGTCGGCGACCACCTCGGCGGCCATCGAGACGGGGCAGTAGTTGCCGTAGTCGGGCATCCCCCCATGGTCCTCCGTGCGCGGGCCCACCGGAACCACCGGAAGCGAGGTCCCGAATCAGGACCAGGAGGGTCACTTTTGTGGACTGGAGGCGGGCAGCGGACGGTCCGACAGTGGATCCATGACCACCACCACCCTTCCCAGCCCGCTCGCCCGCGCCGCCGAGATCGGCCCGCGGATCGCCGCCCACGCCGCCCGGCACGACCAGGAGGGCAGCTTCGTGTCCGAGGCGTACGACGAGCTGCGCGCCGCCGGCCTCCTGCGCGCCGCCGTCCCCGTCGAGCTCGGCGGCGACGGCGCCACCGTCGCCGAGCTGGTCGCGCTCCAGCGCGAGCTCGGTCACCACTGCGGCTCCACCGCCCTCGCCAGCGCGATGCACCAGCACGTGGTCGCCTTCACCGCCTGGCGCTACCGCCGGGGTCTGCCCGGCGCCGAGGCGACGCTGCGCCGGGTGGCCGAGGAGCAGGTGCTGCTCGTCTCGACCGGCGGCGGGGACTACACGCACCCGCAGGGCGAGGCGGTGCGGGTCGACGGCGGCTACCGGGTCACCGGCCGCAAGCGCTTCGCCAGCCAGTCCGCGCACGGCACCGTCCTGTCGACGATGTTCTGCCACGACGACCCCGTCCAGGGCCGCCGGGTGCTCAACATGGCCGTCCCGGTCGCGTCCGAGGGCGTCAGCGTCGCCGACAACTGGGACACCCTCGGCATGCGCGGCACCGCGAGCAACGACATCGACCTCGTCGACGTCTTCGTCCCGGACGAGAAGGTGCTCGCCGACCGCCCGTGGGGCGTGATCGACGCGCCGCTGCAGGTGATCTCCAGCATCGCCTTCCCGATCGTCACCGGCGCCTACCTCGGCGTCGCCGAGGCGGCGTACGACGCCGCGGTGGCCGCCGCGTCCCACCGATCCGGCGACCTCCTGGTCCAGCGCCAGGTCGGGGTGATGCGCCAGCAGCTCCTCGTCGCGGGCTGGGCGCTCGACGGCGCCCTGGCGCTGGTCGGGGACGACCCCGCGCCGTCCCGGGCGACGGTCCTGGCGGTGATGGCCGCCAAGGCCGAGGTCGCCCGGGCCGGCCGCGAGGTCTGCGACCTCGCGATGGAGGTCGCCGGTGGGTCGGCGTTCTTCCGGGGCTCGGTGATCGAGCGGTGCTACCGCGACATCCGCGCCGCGAGGTTCCACCCGCTCACGCCGGAGCAGACCCTCGCCCAGCTCGGTGCGGACGCGGTGGGGGCGCCGACCCTCTTCGGCTGAGTCCTCGCCGACGGCTCAGCGTGGGCCGCCGAGCACCCCCGCGTCGTACGCCTTGAGGACCGAGGCCTTGTCCGCGGCGCTCAGATCGCCGTCGGAGACGGCCTGGTCGAGCCGCTCCTCGAGGTCGGTACGACGCTCGGCGTCGCGCGCCGCGCGCACCGTCTCCAGTGCGTCGGAGACCTTGTCCTCGTCCAGTCCCAGCGCGTCGGCGAGGGCGGCGGTGAAGGCCGCCTGCCGCTCGGCGCGCTCGGCGTCGGTCGGCGGGGTGCGTTCCTCGCCGGCGGCCGGCTTGTCGGCGTCGTCGGGCTTGGTCGCCTCGCGGGCCTTGTCGAGGGCGTCGGACACCTTGTCCTCGCTGACGCCCAGCGCCGTGGCCAGCGCGGCGGCGTCGAGGCCCGGCCCGCGCCCGTGGCCGCCGGGACCACCGGGTCCGCGCTCCCCGGCCGCGGGGGTGCTGGCGCTCGACGTGCCGGAGCCGGTGTCGTCCGCGGCGTTCGCGGAGAGGGTGGCGGCGGTGGCGCCGCCGGCGACGGCTCCTGCGGCGAGCAGGGCGGCCGCGCGGGTGCGGTACTTCGTCATCTGATGTCTCCTCTCGGGGCCCGCCTCGGTGCGGGACGTCCTCGACCGTGGCTCGCCCGGATGAGAGCGCGCTGCGCCGGGACTGGCAGGACGCTGTGAATCGGGTGACGTGCGCTACCCTGGAGGCACCACCGAGCGCCGTCGTCGCGACGCCGCCTCCGGTGACGTTCACCAGACCGGCCGACTCCCGCAGCAGCGCGAGCGCCCGGCCAACCGTGCGGATCACGTCCGCGATGGGAAGGACACCTGTGGCTCGAGGAGGCCAGCGGGGCGGGACGCAGCAGCGTCGCAACCCCCAGGCGGCGCGACAGCGCCGCAACGAGGAGGGCATCATCCCGCAGCTCGCGCGGGCCGTGCGCGAGGTGGAGGCGGCGGTCGCCCGCCGCTCCGCGATGCCGGAGGTGCGCGCGAAGTTCCAGGTGGTCGCCCTGCTGGCCCGCGAGGAGCGGGCCCGGGTCAAGGCGGACCCCGACCTCTCCGACGGCCGCCGCGGCGAGGAGCTCAAGCGCCTCGACGGCATCGCCACGATCCTGGCCCAGACCGCCGCGCGCGACAGCACCCTGTTCACGCTGCTCGACGAGAACGCCGAGATGTCGGAGTCGGCCAAGGCGATGCGCCGCGAGCTGCTGCGCAAGGCCGGTGTCGACGCTCCGGAGGCCGAGCCCGAGCCCGAGGTCGAGGACCCGGAGGCGGTCGCCCTGCTGGAGAAGCGGGTCATCCCGCTCTCCGTCCAGGCCCGCCAGCTCGCGAACCCCTTCCTGGCCCCCGACTTCGAGCACGCCCGGGCCCGGGTCCGGCCGCGCCGCCTGGCCGGGTGGGAGCTGCTGGAACCGCTGTTCCGCTCCTTCGAGCGCGCCGCCCCCGACGCGCCGGCGTGCATGCCGCTGCCGGACGCCGACCAGCTGACCTCGATCACCGGCTGGCACGCGCCGGCCGGGCGCGAGCTGATGCTCCACCAGTCGCAGCTCATCGCCTCGGCGGGCTCGGGGCACCGGACCTACCTGCTCGCCGACGAGCCGGGTCTCGGCAAGACGGCCCAGGCGCTGCTCGCGGCGGAGGCGGCGGGCGCGTTCCCGCTCCTCGCGGTCGTCCCGAACGTCGTCAAGACGAACTGGGCGCGGGAGGTCGAGATCTGGACCCCGCACCGCAAGGCGACCGTGCTGCACGGTGACGGCAACGACGCGGACGGCTTCGCCGACGTGTTCGTCGTCAACTACGAGATCCTCGACCGGCACGTGGGCTGGCTGGGCAACCACGGCTTCCGCGGGATGATCGTGGACGAGGCGCACTACATCAAGAACAAGACCTCCCAGCGCTCCCAGAACGTCCTGGAGCTCTCCGAGCGGATCCGCGCGCGGGTCGCCCGGCCGCTGATGATGGCCCTCACCGGCACGCCGCTGATCAACGACATCGAGGACTTCCGCGCGATCTGGCAGTTCCTCGGCTGGATCGACGACGTCGTGCCGCAGGGCGACCTGATGGAGGCCTTGGAGGAGACCGGGCTGACCCCGGCCGACCCGGCGTTCTACCCGGCCGCGCGGCGCGCGGTCATCGACCAGGGCATCGTGCGGCGCCGCAAGATCGACGTCGCCGCCGACATCCCGGCCCGCCGGGTCGCCGACATGCCCGTCGAGCTCGAGGGCGAGGCCGGACGCTCGATCCGCAAGGCCGAGCAGGAGCTGGCCCGCCGCATGGTGGAGCGGTACGACGCCGCGCTCTCCACGCGCCGCGCCGGTGCCGTCGTCGAGGGGATCGACCACCACCTGGTCCGCCAGGTCGCGGGCTGGGAGCGCGAGGACAACTCGGCCAAGACGGGCGAGAACGTCTTCATGATGATGCGCCGGATCGGGCAGGCGAAGGCCGGCCTCGCCGCGGACTACACCGCGCAGCTGGCCCGCAACGTCGGCAAGGTCGTCTTCTTCGCCAAGCACATCGACGTGATGGACCAGGCCGAGAAGGTCTTCGCCGAGCGCGGCATCAAGTTCAGCTCGATCCGCGGCGACCAGTCCTCGACCACCCGGCAGAAGGCGATCGACGCCTTCGTCAACGACCCCGAGGTGCAGATCGCGGTCTGCTCGCTGACCGCCGCCGGCGTCGGCCTCAACCTGCAGGTGGCCTCCAACCTGGTCCTCGCCGAGCTGTCGTGGACCGACGCCGAGCAGACCCAGGCCATCGACCGGGTGCACCGCATCGGCCAGGCCGAGCCGGTCACGGCATGGCGGGTCATCGCGACGCAGACCCTGGACACCCGGATCGCCGAGCTCATCGACAAGAAGGCCGGGCTCGCCGCCCGCGCCCTCGACGGTGCCGGCGAGGAGGTCGAGGGCGGTGCGATCGACCTGCAGACCGAGGCCCTGGTCGCGCTGCTGACCGCGGCCCTGGAGGCCCGCGGGGACTAGGGGCTCCCAGCGATGTCACAGTCCGGCCCCCTGTCCCGTCCTCCTGCCATGAGCACCTTGATCGCGGTCGCGGGAGGCACGGGGCTGGTCGGGCGCCTGGTCGTCGAGGAGGTACGACGCGCGGGCGCCACGCCCGTCGTCGTCGCCCGCTCGGCCGGCGTCGACCTCACCACCGGGGCCGGCCTGGACGCCGCCCTGGACGGGGTCGACGCCGTCGTCGACGCCAGCAACGTCACCACCCTGGGGGCGCGCCGCTCGGTCGCCTTCTTCGAGGCCGCCACGGGGCACCTCCTCGCGGCGGGGGAGCGGGCCGGGGTGCGCCACCACGTGGCGCTGTCGATCGTCGGCTGCGACCGGGTCGACCTGGGCTACTACCGCGGCAAGCGCCGCCAGGAGGAGCTGGTCGCGGCGGGTCCGGTGCCGTGGACGGTGCTGCGGGCCACGCAGTTCCACGAGTTCGCCGGCCAGCTCGTCGACCGCAGCCCGGCGCCGCTGGCGATGGCGCCGCGGATGCTCTGCCAGCCGGTCGCCGCCGCGGAGGTGGCCGCCGCCCTGGTCGCGACCGCGCTCGGTGCCCCGCGCGGGCTCGCGCCCGACCTGGGCGGTCCCGCGCCCGAGCGGATGGACCGGCTGGTGCGCCGGGAGCTGCGGCGCCGCGGGGCGCACCGGCTCGTCGTACCGCTGCCGATGGCGGGGGCCGCCGGACGCCAGGTGCGCGACGGCGGCCTGCTCCCCGGTCCGGGCGCGACGCTCGGCACCCAGACCTTCGACGCGTGGGCGCGTGGCTGACCGGGAGGCGGTGCTCGCGGGGGAGTACGACGCGCTGCGCCCCCGCATGGTCCGCGTCGCCTACGCCATCCTCGGCTCCCGGGCCGAGGCGGAGGACGTGGTCGCGGACTGCTGGATCCGCCTCGTCGAGGCCGACCGCCGTGACCCGGTGCGCGACCTCGCCGGGTGGCTGACCGTGGCCGTCGCCCGCGCCGCGACGGACGTGCTGCGCTCGGCACGGGTGCGCCGCGAGGCGTACGTCGGCCCCTGGCTCCCGGAGCCCTTCGTGGAGGCCGACCCGGCCGACCGGGTCACCCTCGACGAGACCGTCGGCTACGCCCTGCTCGTGCTGCTGGAGTCGCTCTCGCCGGCCGAGCGGACGGCCTTCGTGCTGCACGACGTCTTCGCCATGGCCTTCCCCGAGGTCGCCACGGTGGTCGGCCGCTCGCCCGCGGCGGTGCGCCAGCTCGCCGCCCGCGCCCGGGCGCACCTGGCCGCGCACGCGCCGCGCTTCGAGGTGGACCGCGACGCCCACGAGGAGGTGCTCGGCCGCTTCCTCGCCGCCGCGGCCGGGGGCGACCTCGTCGCGCTGGTCGCCACGCTCGACCCGGACGTCGTGCTGACCTCCGACGGCGGCGGGGTGGTCAGCTCGGCCCGGCGGCCGGTGCTCGGGGCGGACCGGGCGGCGCGCTTCCTGACCGGCCTCGTCGCGAAGTACGTCGACGAGGCGGCCGAGGTCGACCTGCTCCTCGCCAACGGCCTGCCCGCCATCGCCATCCGTCAGGAGGGGGTGCTGACCTCGCTGGTGGTCCTCACCGTGGCGGCCGGGCGGGTGACCCGGGTCGACATCGTCAGGGCGCCGGCGAAGCTGGCGACGGTGCGGGCCTGAGCCGCCGGTCGGCGTACCGGAGGCCGGTGATCAGGCCGGCGAAGAGCACCGTGATCCCCGCGCTGACGACGGCGACGTGGCCCCAGCCCTCCTCCCGGAAGTCCAGGAACGGGTAGGGCACCCACCGGGTGCCGGCCTCGACGCCGAGGGTCACCGCGAGCCAGGCGAGCGGCCAGGCGAAGGCCCACGCGACGGCCGGGCCGTCGACGCGGGGCCGGGGGCCGAACCGGAGCCAGCCGAGGACCGCGAGCAGTGGCACGGCCATGTGCAGGAGCTTGTCGGCGAGCCAGTCGGCGCCGTGCAGGTCGAGCAGCGGGCGGAGCAGGAAGAAGTGCACGAGCCCGGTGACGGTGATCCCGACGGTGCTCGCCAGGCGCAGGGCGCGGAAGGCGGGACCGTCGCGGCCGGGGTCGCGGGTGAGCAGCACGGTCGTGACCGCGACCAGGACGTTGCTCTGGATGGTGAAGTAGGCGACCAGCCGCGCCAGCCTGATGCCGAGCCCCGGCTGGTCCTCCTCGGCCAGCACCCGGCCGCCCTCGACCACCAGCCCGAGCTGGAGCAGGAGGGCGGCGATCGCGACGGCCGCGGTGGCGCCGTGCCAGGCCCGGGCGGGGCTCACGGGGTGAGCATCCGCTGGATCGCGTCGCCGTAGAGCGCGACCAGGTCGTCGGCGGCGGCGCCGGTGACGATCGGGTCCTCCTGGCGGAACAGCAGGTTGAGCAGGCCGCCGAGCTGGGCCACGGCGAGCGCGACCCGCAGCTCGCGGTGCTCGCCGGTCAGCCGGGGGGCGAGCGGCGCGACGTACGTCTGTGCGGTGTGGCGCACCATCTCCTCGCGCACCTGGTCCAGGTGCGCCGCCTGGGCGAGGGCCAGGTAGCGCTGCCGCACGAGCGGTCGCTCGGGGTCGAGGAAGTAGGCCACCAGGCGCCGGCCCACGGTCTCCAGCGGGCCGTCGAGGACCGCCCCGATCCCGCTCGCGGTGTCCACGCAGCGCAGGAAGAGCGCCTCCTTGGACCCGAAGTGCCGGATCACCAGGGCCGGGTCGACGCCCGCCTCGGTGGCGATGGCGCGCACCGAGGCATCGAAGCCGCGCTCGGCGAAGAGGCGTCGGGCGGCCTCCTCGATGGCCGCCCGGGTGGCCCGGCCGGCCGGCCGCAGCCGGCTCTCGGCCGCGGGCGCGGTGCTGGCGGGCGAGGAGGTCTTCGTCACACCGCCACCGTAGGCCATCCGGGGCCGGGGTCAACGGTGTTGACAGTCACGTCGTCAACGCCGTTGACTCAGCGCTCGTGACCTCGACCACGCCCGCCTCCGCACCGGCCACCGGCCGGATCGGCTCGCCGCTGCTGACCGTCGCCGTGCTCTGCTTCGGCGGCCTGGTCGCGGCGCTCACCCAGACGATGGTGATCCCGATCCAGGGCGAGCTCGGCCTGCTGCTGCACACCAGCGAGGCCAACGCCTCCTGGGTGGTCACCGCGACCCTGGTCGCCGGTGCCGTCGCGATGCCGATCTCCGGACGCCTCGGCGACCTGTTCGGCAAGCAGCGGGTGCTCATGGTCAGCGCCGCCCTCCTCGTGCTCGGATCCCTGGTCTGCGCGCTCAGCAGCTCGCTGATGCCGATGCTCGCCGGCCGGGTGCTGCAGGGCTTCGCGATGGGCTTCATCCCGGTCGGCATCGCGCTGATGCGCGAGGTCGTCCCGCCTCAGTTCGCCGCGACCGGCATGGCCGCGATGAGCGCCACCCTCGGCGTCGGCGGCGCGATCGGCCTGCCCCTGTCGGCCTGGATCGTGCAGGACTTCAGCTGGCACACCCTGTTCTGGGTCTCCACCGTGCTCGCCGCCCTGGTCGCCGCCGCCGTGGTCGTCCTCGTCCCGCACGTGCGCGACGCCGTGCCCGGCCGCTTCGACGCCGTCGGCGCCGTCGGCCTCGCCGTCGGGCTGGTGGCACTGCTGGTCGCGGTCTCCAAGGGCAACGAGTGGGGCTGGGCGCACGGGCGCACGCTGGGCCTGCTCGCGGCCGGGGTCCTGGTGCTGGTCGCGTGGGGCAGCTACGAGCTGCGCGTCGCCGACCCGCTGTGCGACCTGCGAGTCACCGCTCGCCGGCCCGTGCTGCTCACCAACGTCGCCGCCGTGGCGATCGGCTTCGGGATGATGGCCCAGGCGATCGTGGTGCCGCGGCTGCTGCAGTCGCCCGAGGCGACCGGCTACGGGCTCGGCCAGAGCCTGCTCGAGACCGGCCTGTGGATGGCCCCGGGCGGCCTGGTGATGATGGCGTTCTCCCCGGTCTCGGGTCGTCTCATCGGCCTGCTCGGCGCGCGTCGTACCCTCATGATCGGGGCGAGCGTGCTCGGGTTGGGCTACGTCTTCGCGATCTTCCTCACCAGCGCCCCGTGGCAGCTGCTCGTGTCGAACTGCATCACCTCCGCCGGCATCGGGATCGGGTACGCCGCCATGCCGACCCTGATCCTGGAGTCCGTGCCGCTCACCGAGGCCGGCTCCGGCGTCGGCATCAACGGCCTGATGCGCTCGATCGGCACCAGCGTGTCGTCCGCGGTGATGGCCGCGATCCTCACCTCGTCCACGATCAGCCTCGCCGGGCACGAGATCCCGGACGAGAACGCGTTCCGGATCTGCTTCGTCGTGGGCGCGGCGGCGGCCTTCCTCGGCGTGCTGCTGGCGGCGCTGGTGCCCGCTCGTCGTACCGCCCCCGCCTGAGCGTTATCGGATCTGTCTTTCCCGCGACGACGGTTCACGGATACCCGGAACTTCGGTCACACCGGTTCGTTGTTCGGTGTGCGAGGTTGCGGTGACTGGGGGGTTCCGCGACACGCACAGGACGGCCCCGGCGACAGACCGGGGCCGTTCTGCGTCCCGGTGCCCCGGTAGGCGAGGATGGTGCGGTGTCCGGCCCGATGCTCCCCAGCGACCCCACCGCCGACGAGGTACGCCGCTCCGCGCTGCGCCGGATGCGCACGGTGGCCGTCTCGCTGCTGCTCCTCGCCGCCGCCGTCTACGTGCTGACCCTCGGCAGGGACGGCGCGTGGGGCTTCGTCAACGCGGGAGCCGAGGCGTCGATGGTGGGCGCGATCGCGGACTGGTTCGCGGTGACCGCGCTGTTCAAGCACCCGCTGGGCCTGCCGATCCCGCACACCGCGCTCATCCCCAAGCGCAAGGACGACCTGGGCAAGGGCCTGGAGGAGTTCGTGGGGGAGAACTTCCTGCAGGAGGAGATCATCCGCGAGCGGGTGCTCGGCGTGGGGATCGCGCAGCGGGTGGGGGACTGGCTCGCCGTGCCCGCGAACGCCGACCGGGTGGTCAACGAGGGCTCCGAGCTGGCCGCCCTCGCGCTCGGCAAGGTCCGCGACGACCACATCGAGGCGCTGGTGACCGAGGCGCTGGTGCCGCGCTTCCGCGAGGAGCCGATCGCCCCGCTGCTCGGCGGCCTGCTCTCGGAGGCGCTGCGCGACGACCTGCACCACGGTCTGGTCGACCTGATGCTCGAGGAGATGCACGACTGGCTCGTCGCCAACCCCGACACCGTGCACGAGGTGATCGGCGAGCGGGCGCCGTGGTGGGCGCCGGAGTCGGTCAACACCTACGTGATCAACCGGCTGCACCTGGAGATGGTCCGCTGGGTCGGCGAGATCCGCAGCAACCCCGACCACCGCGCGCGCCGCGCCCTCGACTCGATGCTCGCCCAGCTCTCCGAGGACCTGCTCGAGAACCCCGCCACCCAGGCCCGCGCCGAGCGGCTCAAGGAGCGGGTGCTCGACCACCCGGCCGTGATCGCGACCGCGATCTCGCTCTGGAAGGCGCTGCGCAAGGCACTGCTGACCTCGCTCGACGACCCGCAGGGCGCCGTACGACGCCGCCTGCTGACCGAGATCGAGGGCGCCTCCGCCCGGCTGCGCACCGACGCGGGGCTGCGCGCGCGGCTGGACCGGCTCGCCGCGGACGGCGCCGTCTTCGCGGTGGAGCGCTACGGCGCGGAGCTGACCGCCGTCATCACCCACACCATCGAGCGCTGGGACGGCAAGGAGGCCGCGCAGCGCATCGAGCTGCACGTGGGCCGCGACCTGCAGTTCATCCGGATCAACGGCACCATCGTCGGCGGCCTGGTGGGGGTCCTCATCCACGCCATCTCGGTGGTGATTCACTGATGGCCATGTTCGGTCGCTCGCGCAAGGGGTCCGGGTCCGAGGGGCCGGTGCCGGTGGACGTCGGGATCCGGGACGAGTCGATCCGGCTGGGCCAGTTCCTCAAGCTCGCCAACCTCGTCGACTCCGGGGCCGAGGCCAAGCCGGTCATCGCCGACGGTCAGGTGCGGGTCAACGGCGAGGTCGAGACCCGCCGGGGGCGCCAGCTGCGCGTCGGGGACGTCGTCGAGCTGGCCGGACAGGCTGCCCGGGTCGCCGACGACGACGTCCCGGACAACCTGCCCTGGTGAGTCAGCGGACCGCGAGCAGGTCCACGACGAAGATCAGCGTCTCGCCGCCCTTGATGACGGGCGGGGCGCCGCGGTCGCCGTACCCGAGGTGCGGCGGGATGACGAGCTGACGGCGGCCGCCGACCTTCATCCCCTGCACGCCGGTGTCCCAGCCCGCGATGACCTGGCCGACGCCGAGGCGGAAGTCCAGCGGAGCGCCCCGGTTGTACGACGCGTCGAACTCCTCGCCGGTGGAGTGGGACACGCCCACGTAGTGCACCGACACGGTGCTGCCGGCGGTGGCCTCGTCGCCGTCGCCGACGGTGATGTCGGTGACGACCAGGTCGGTGGGCGGGGTGGGGTCGACGAAGTCGATCTCGGGCTTGTCAGTCATGGCTCCAGCCTAGGCGTACCCGATCCGGCGCCGGCCCGACGGGATCCGTTGACAAGTGACAGGACCGTCAACAACGATGGCCGCGGCGTGACGCCCGTCACGCCGGGGAGCGCACCGGGAGGTCGCACATGAGCAGGACTCGGGCACGCATCCGCCGCGGGCGGTTGCTGACAGGACTCATCGCCGGCGTCGCGCTGCTGGCCCCGGCCGCGCCCGCGGCCCAGGCCGCGCCCGCGGCGCCCACCACGGCCGTCGCCGCCGACGGCTCGTTCTACCGCTACGACGGCAGCACGCCGCTCGCCGACCTGGCGCCCGGCACGGTGCTGAAGACCCGCACGCTGCCCTACCACGTGGTCGGCGTCCCGCTGCCGCTCAGCGTGGTCCAGGTGCTCTACCGCACCACCGACCAGCAGGGCCGCGCCGTCGCCAACGTGACCTCGGTGATCAAGCCGATCTACGGCAGCACCAGCAAGGTCGTGTCGTACCAGTCCTTCTACGACTCGCTGAACCCCGAGGACGGCCCGTCGCGCTCCATCGCCGGCAACGTCAGCCTCGGCGGCGCGATCGCGAACTTCGAGACCACCCTGCTCGCCCCGCTGCTGCTGCAGGGGTACGCCGTCGTGGTCGCCGACACCGAGGGCCCGACGGCCGACTTCGCCGCCGGCCCGGAGTACGGCCAGGTCACCCTCGACTCGCTGCGCGCCACCTTCCGCACGCCGGGCACCGGCATCGCCGCCCACGCCAAGGTGGGCCTGATCGGCTACTCCGGCGGCGCGATCGCCACCAACTGGGCGGCCGTGCTCGCGCCGTCGTACGCCCCGGACGTGAACGCGCGTCTCGTCGGCGCCGCGGAGGGCGGCATCCTGGTGCAGCCGAGCCGGAACCTCGCCTACGTCGACGGCAGCGCGCTGTGGGCGGGCATCATGCCGGCCGCCATCGTCGGAGTCTCGCGGGCGTTCGGGATCGACCTCACGCCGTACCTCAGCGAGTACGGCCTGTCGGTCTACGAGAAGCTGCAGAAGGCCTCGATCGTCAACGTGATCGGCTCCTACCCCGGGCTGACGTGGAAGAAGCTGACCAAGCCGGAGTACGCCGACCCGGCGAGCATCCCGGTCTTCGTCGACACCGTGAACCAGCTCAACCTCGGCGCGCGGCCGAGCCCCACCGTCCCGGTGCTGCTGGCCCAGGGCGCCGGCGGCGAGCTCGAGGGCACCTCGGGCTCCACGCCCGGCGTGGGCAAGGGCGACGGCGTGATGGTCGCCGGCGACGTGCGCTCGCTGGCCCGTCAGTACTGCGCGGACGGGGTGCGGGTGACGCACCGGGAGTACCCGCTGCTCAGCCACGTCGCCGCCGCCGTGCCGTGGGTCGCGGAGACCCTGGTCTGGCTGGGCGACCGGTTCGCCGGCCGTACCGCGCCGAGCAACTGCGCGGGGATCGCCCCGGGCAACCCGCTCACCCCGCTGCAGCACGCGGGCTGAGGCGATCTCTCGACCCCGGTCCGGCCGTCCCGGGCCGGGGTCGAGCCGCGTCTACGACTGGTGCACGTAGGAGTCGAGCTGGTCGCGCTCGAACTCCAGCTGGTCGATCTTGTGCTTGACGAGGTCCCCGATGCTGACGATCCCGACGACCTCGCCGTCCGCGGCCGCGGGGATGTGCCGGAAACGGCCCTCGGTCATCACCTGCAGCACGTCGTCGAGGTCGTCCTCCGGCGAGCAGGTGCGCACCTCGGTCGTCATGATCGCCGAGACCACGTTGTTGATGACGGTGCCGTCGCTGTGCAGCGTGCGCACCACGTCGCGCTCGGACACGATGCCGTCCAGGCTGCTGCCGTCGGCACTGACGACCACCGCGCCGATGTTGTGCTCGGCCAGCGTGGCGAGCAGCTCGCGCACCCCGGCATCGGGACGGATGGTCACCACGTCCTTGAGGGACTTCGACTGGAGCACGTCACTGATGCGCATGTGACGCAGGTTACTCGGACGCGGGGCCCCCGTCACCGTCCGTGCTCGGGCGGTGCCGCCGCGAGCGCAGGTCGGACACGCTGCCGGGGCCGCTGCGCGGCCAGTCCGGGTCGTCGTCGTCGCCCGTCGCGCTGCCGATGAACGACAGCGCCGCCTCGTGCAGGTGGCCGTTGCTGGCGAGCGCGTTGCCGCCCCACGGGCCCTCGCTTCCGTCGAGGGAGGTGAACCGGCCGCCCGCCTCGCGCACGATCACGTCGAGCGCCGCCATGTCGTAGACCTCGAGCTCCGGCTCGGCCGCCAGGTCGACGGCCCCCTCGGCGAGCAGCATGTACGACCAGAAGTCGCCGTAGGCGCGGGTGCGCCACACCCGGCGCATCAGCGCGAGCAGGTCCTCCCCGACGCCCCGGTCCTCCCAGCCGCTGATGGAGGAGTAGGAGAACGAGGCGTCCTCCAGGCGTCGTACGTCGGACACGTGGCAGGGGGTCGCCTTCATCAGCGACTTGCCGGTCCACGCCCCCTGGCCCTTCGAGGCCCACCAGCGCCGCTGCAGCGCGGGCGCCGAGACGACGCCCACGACGACCTCCTCGTCGACGACCAGGGAGATGAGGGTCGCCCAGACCGGGACCCCGCGCACGTAGTTCTTGGTCCCGTCGATCGGGTCGATGATCCAGCGCCGCTGCGAGTGCCCGGAGGTGCCCTGCTCCTCGCCGGTGACGGCGTCGCGGCTGCGCGCCTTGGACAAGGTGCGGCGGATCGACTCCTCCACCGCCTGGTCCGCGTCGGTCACGGGCGTCAGGTCCGGCTTGCTCATCACGTGCAGGTCGAGCGCGCGGAACCGGGCCTGGGTCAGCGAGTCCGCGTCGTCGGCGAGCAGGTGCGCCAGACGCAGGTCGTCGGTGAAGTCGGGTGCGGCCACAGGGGCACCCTAGCGGCGCGGGTGCTGGCGCTGGCTTGCGCGGGTAGTGCACTCTTCAACCATGGAGATCAACGGCGTCCCGCTCCACCCGCTCGTCGTCCACGCCGCGGTCGTGTTCACCCCGCTCGCCGCCCTCGCCGCGCTCGCCTACGCCGTGCCCTCCTGGCGCGACAAGGTGCGCTGGCCGCTCGTCGTCCTGGCCGCGATCTCGCTGGTGAGCATCTGGGTCGCCTACTTCTCCGGGGAGGACCTGCGCACCGACCGCTTCGGCTCCGTCACCGGCACCCTCGCCGAGCGGATCGAGGACCACGAGGAATGGGCGGAGAAGCTGCGGATCGGCGTCACCGTGTTCGCCGTACTCGGCTTCGTCGCCGCCTGGCTGCACACCCGCACCGGTGCCGTCCGGCTCGCGCTCACCGCCCTCACCGTGCTCGCCGGCCTGGCCACCCTCGTCCTCGTCTACAAGACCGGAGACGCCGGCGCCCAGGCCACCTGGAAGATCTGACCCCTACCTCCCACCCCCCACCCTCGACTTGGGGTTTTCCACCGTCGACTTGGGGTTTTCCACCGTCGACTTGGGGTTTCCCACCGTCGTCTTGGGAGTTTCCACCGTCGAGTTGTGACTTGGTCGCCCTGACGCGTGGCACCAAGTCCCAACTCGACGGTGGAAACTCCCAACTCGATGGTGGAAAGTGCCAAGTCGACGGTGGAAAGTGCCAAGTCGACGGTGGAAAGTGCCAAGTCGCGGGTGGAAAAGCCCAAGTCGACGGGGCTAGTAGTCGGTGACGGAGCGGGCGGCGAGCAGGCGGCGGAAGGACGACACCCGGTCCGGGTCGGCCGCGCCCGCGGCGACGGCCTCGTCGAGCCCGCACTCGGGCTCGTCCGCGCCGTGGGTGCAGCCCCGGGGGCAGTCCTCGGTCATCTCGTCCAGGTCGGGGAACGCCTCGATCAGGTGCTCCGGCTGCACGTGCGCGAGCCCGAAGGAGCGGATCCCGGGGGTGTCGATGATCCACCCGTCGCCGTCGGCGAGGGGGAGCATCAGCGCCGAGGTGGAGGTGTGCCGGCCCTGACCGGTCACCGCGTTGACGTGGCCGGTCTCGCGGCGGGCGTCGGGCACCAGCGCGTTGACGAGCGTCGACTTGCCGACGCCGCTGTGCCCGATCAGCACGCTGGTCTCCCCGCGCAGCCGGTCGTGCAGGGCGTCGAGGCCGACGATGGTGCGGTCGGGCGCACGGCGGGTGACCTCCCACGGCACCCCCAGCGACCGGTACGTCGACAGCAGGGTCTCCGGGTCCGCCAGGTCGGCCTTGGTGAGGCACAGCAGCGGGGCCATCCCGCCGTCGTACGCCGCGACGAGGGCCCGGTCGATCCACCGGGCCCGCGGTTCGGGGTCGGCCAGGGCGGTGACGACGACGAGCTGGGTGACGTTGGCGACGATGACGCGCTCGACGGGGTCGTCGTCGTCGGCGGTGCGGCGCAGCGTGCTGCTGCGCTCCTGGACCTCCACGATCCGGGCGAGGGAGCCGTCGGCGCCGGACACGTCGCCGACGACCCGCACGCGGTCGCCCACGACCACGCCCTTGCGGCCCAGCGGGCGGGCCTTCATCGCCAGCACGGTGCGGCCCTCGACGAGCAGGGTGAACCGGCCGCGGTCGACGGTGACGACGAGGCCCTCGACGGCGTCGTCGTGGGCCGGGCGGTCCTTGGTCCGGGGACGGGTACGACGGCGGGGCCGCTCGTAGTGCTCGACGTCGTGCTCGTCGTACCGTCCCATCAGCGCCTCAGAACAGACCGGACCAGAAGCCCGCGAAGTCCGGGAAGGTCTTGCTCGTGGTGGCGACGTTCTCGACGAGGACGCCGGGGACGGCGGCGCCGACGATGACGCCGGCGTGGGCCATGCGGTGGTCGGCGTAGGTCTGGAAGACGCCGCCGGTGAGGGTCGCGGGTCGGATCGTCAGGCCGTCGGGGTGCTCGTCGACGTCGGCGCCGAGGGCGCCCAGCTCGGTGGCGAGTGCCGCGAGCCGGTCGGTCTCGTGGCCGCGGATGTGGGCGATGCCGGTCAGCCGGGAGGGGGTGGTGGCGAGCGCGCAGAGCGCGGCGACCGCGGGTGCGAGCTCGCCGACGTCGTGGAGGTCGGCGTCGATGCCCCGCAGCCCGCCGGCGGGTCCGGTGACCCGGAGCCCGGCGTCGGTCCGCTCGACGGTGCAGCCCATCCGGGCCAGCAGGTCGCGCAGCGCGTCGCCCGCCTGGGTGGTGGTCGCCGGCCAGTCGCGCACCGTCACCGAGCCGCCGGACACGGCCGCGAGCGCCAGGAACGGCGCGGCGTTGGACAGGTCGGGCTCGATGGTGTCGTCACGGCCCGCGACCGGCCCGGGGGAGACGACCCAGCGGTCCGGGGCCGAGTCGTCGACCACGACGCCGCGCTCGCGCAGCATCGCGATCGTCATCTCGATGTGGGGGAGCGAGGGGATCGAATCCCCGTCGTGGCGTACGTCGACGCCGCCCTCGAACCGCGCGCCCGCGAGCAGCAGGGCGGACACGAACTGCGAGGACGCCGAGGCGTCGATGCGGACCGTGCCGCCGGGCACCTCGCCCGACCCGGTGACGGTGAAGGGGAGCGCCGTCGCGTCGTCGAGCAGCACCCCGAGGCCGCGCAGCGCGGCGAGGATCTCCCCGACCGGCCGGTTGCGCATGTGCGCGTCGCCGTCGAAGCGCACCTCGCCGGTGACGAGTCCTGCCACCGGCGGCACGAAGCGCATCACGGTGCCCGCGAGGCCGCAGTCCACGTCGGCCACGCCGCCGGGCACCGAGCCGTCCAGCGGCGTCACCGCCCAGTCGTCGCCGCTGGTGTCGACGGTCGCACCGAGCGCGGTGAGGGCCTGGGCCATCAGCAACGTGTCGCGTGAGCGCAGTGCGCGTCGTACGACGGAGGGGCCGTCGGCGATCGCCGCCAGCACCAGGGCCCGGTTCGTGAGCGACTTGCTGCCCGGCAGCGCGACGGTCGCGTCGACGGGTCCGGTGACGGTGGGCGCGGGCCAGGGGTCGGGAGTGCTCATCTCCCGCCGCAGTCTAGGAGATGCGCGCCTTGGCCTTGGTGCCGAGCAGCGCGGCCTCGCGCTTGGCGTCGTGCGCGGCGTGCTTCGCCCGCCAGGCGACGCCGGGCTTGCCGGCGGTGTCGAGCGAGGCGATGAGGAGGCCTCCGGCCAGCGACAGGTTCTTCGCGAAGTGCACCAGCTGCGCCTTGCGCTCCGCCGGGTCGCTCGCCTCCCAGAAGCGGTGGTGCGCCGCGGTCGACGGCAGCAGGGTCGCGCCCAGCACCGCCGCCGACAGTCGCGGTGCCTTCCCGGTCGCCAGGGCCGCGCCGGCCGCCAGCTGCAGCGCGCCGCTGATCCGGACCCAGGTGGTCGGGTCCTGCGGGACCTTCACCGACGGCGGGGTCGCGTTCGCGACTGCCGGGGCCAGCAGGTCGGTCACGGGAGCGGCCTCCTTGGCGCGCTCGGGGGCGTCCTTGAGGTCCTGCACCCCGTTGGCGAGGAAGTACGACGCCAGCAGGGGCCGGGCGAGAAGTCTGCTCAGAGCCATGGCCGCTCGGTACCCCGGCGCCGTCCGTGCAGACCGATAGATTGGCGGGCATGTGCGGTCGCTACGCCTCGAGCCGGAGTCCGGAGGACATCGTCGAGGAGTTCGAGGTGCTCGACCCCCGCCTGGAGCGCGCGATCCCGCCGTCGTGGAACGTCGCGCCCACCGACGAGGTGTACGCCGTGATGGAGCGGGTCCCGCGCACCGACGACGACCCGGACCGCACCGGCGACCCGGTGCGCCAGCTGCGCTCGCTGCGCTGGGGCCTCGTGCCGTCGTGGGCGAAGGACGAGAAGATCGGCGGCCGGATGATCAACGCGCGGATGGAGACGGTCGCGGAGAAGCCCGCCTTCCGCAAGGCGTTCGCGTCGCGGCGCTGCATCGTGCCGGCGGACGGCTACTTCGAGTGGTACGACACCGAGCGCACCAACGCCAAGGGCAAGCCCGTCAAGCAGCCCTTCTTCATCACCCCCGAGGACGGCTCGATCCTGGCGATGGCCGGGCTCTACGAGATCTGGCGCGACCGCTCGGTGCCCGAGGACGCCGCGGGCGCCTTCCGCTGGACCTGCACCGTCATCACCACCGAGGCCACCGACCAGCTCGGCCGGATCCACGACCGGATGCCGCTCATCGTCGACCGCGACAGCCGGGCGGCCTGGCTCGACCCGCGCCACACGGTCACCGACCTGTCGACGCTCCTCACCCCGGCCCAGCAGAGCGGGCTGACCGCCTACCCGGTCTCGACCGCCGTCGGGAACGTCGCCAACAACGGTCCGGAGCTGGTGCGGCCGCTGCCGCTCGACGGCGATCCGGATCCGGACGACGCCCAGGGGACGCTGCTGTGAGCGAGGAGCGCCTCGTCCCCACCGCGTACGGCGAGGGCCGGCTCGTCCTGCACCGCGCCCGCAGGCCGCTGGCGACCCTGCTGCTGAGCCACGGCGCGGGCGGGGGCATCGAGGCGCGCGACCTCGCGGCGCTGGCCGCCGCCCTGCCCGGGCAGGGCATCCACGTCGCGCTCTTCGAGCAGCCGTGGCGGCGGGCCGGCAAGAAGGTCGCCTCGGCGCCGCCGACCCTCGACGTCGGTCTGCGAGCGGCGGCGGCCGCGCTGCGGGTGCGGGTCCCGCTCGTCGTCGGCGGACGCTCCGCCGGGGCTCGCTCGGCCTGTCGCACCGCCGAGGACCTGGGCGCCCGCGGCTGCCTGGCGCTGTCGTTCCCGCTGCACCCGCCGGGCAAGCCGGAGAGGTCGCGGCTCGACGAGCTCGCCGGCGCCGGGGTGCCGACGCTGGTCGTGCAGGGGGAGCGCGACCCGTTCGGGCGGCCCGAGGAGTTCCCGGACCCGCTGCCGGGACGGACCGACCTGGCCGTCGTACCGGGGGCGGACCACGGGCTCGCCGTCCCGAAGCGGGGGCCGGTGACCGGGGACGAGGCGATGGCGATCGTCGTGGAGTCGACCCTGGAGTGGGTCGTGCGGGAGATCCTCGGGGCCGGCTGAGCGGGAATGCCGGCGCGGTGGACCGCGTTCTGGGTTTCATGATCGCGACGCTGGAGAGGCCTTCGGGGCCTGGCGACGTACGCTGGGACACGATGACCGAGACATCTGACCTGCCGTCCCTGGACGCGACCCTCGGCGACCCCGAGGAGATCGACGTCGCAACGGAGTCCCCCGAGGACCGTGCGGCGCGCTTCGAGCGCGACGCCCTGCCGTTCCTCGACCAGCTCTACGGCGCGGCGATGCGGATGACCCGCAACCCCGCCGACGCCGAGGACCTGGTCCAGGAGACCTTCGCCAAGGCGTTCTCGGCGTTCCACCAGTTCAAGCCCGGCACCAACCTGAAGGCCTGGCTGTACCGGATCCTGACCAACACCTTCATCAACAACTACCGGAAGAAGCAGCGCCAGCCGCAGCAGTCGCTGGCCGGTGACACCGGTGACGTCGAGGACTGGCAGCTCGCCCGTGCGGAGTCGCACACCTCCACCGGCCTGAAGTCGGCGGAGATGGAGGCGCTCGAGCACCTCCCCGACAGCCAGGTGAAGGACGCCCTCCAGCGACTGCCCGAGGAGTTCCGGCTCGCGGTCTACCTCGCCGACGTCGAGGGCTTCGCCTACAAGGAGATCGCCGAGATCATGGACACGCCGATCGGGACCGTCATGTCCCGCCTGCACCGCGGTCGCCGTCAGCTGCGCGACATGCTCTCGGACTACGTCCGTACCGGCGGCGACGCGCCCGTGGGAGGCCAGTGATGTCCGCGACCGACCACGAGCACGTGCACGACGACCCCAGCAACGCCGAGTGCGCCGACTTCCTCGAGCGCATCGTGCGGCTCATCGACAACGAGCTGGAGTCGGGTGACTGCGCGGTCGTCCGCGCGCACATCGACTCCTGCAGCCCGTGCCTGGAGCGCTACGACCTCCAGCGCACCGTGAAGGCTGTCGTCGCCCGCTCCTGCGGCGAGACGGCGCCGGCCGAGCTGCGCGCCCGGGTCCGGGTCCAGATCCAGCAGATCCAGCTGAAGCTGCGTTGACAGCCGCGGGATGATCCCCGCATGACGACGCGCTCCGTCCTGATCACCGGCTGCTCCTCCGGCATCGGCGCGGCCACCGCCGCACGGCTGGCCGCCTCCGGCTGGGACGTGTGGGCCACCGCCCGCCGCCCGGAGACCCTCGGCGAGCTCGCCGCCGCCGGTTGCCACACCCTCGCCCTCGACGTCACCGACGAGGACTCGATGCTCGCCGCGGTCGAGGCCGTCCGGGAGGGCTCCGGGCGGATCGACGCCCTGGTCAACAACGCGGGCTACTCCCAGTCCGGCGCGCTGGAGTCGCTCGACGTCGACGACGTACGCCGCCAGTTCGAGACCAACGTCTTCGGGCTCCTGCGCCTCACCCAGCTCGTGCTGCCCGTCATGCGCGCCCAGCGCTCCGGCCGGGTCGTCAACATCGGCTCCATGGGCGGGAAGCTGACCTTCCCCGGCGGCGGGGCCTACCACGCCAGCAAGTACGCCGTCGAAGCCCTCTCCGACGCCCTCCGGTTCGAGGTCGGCGGTTTCGGCATCCGCGTCGTGCTGGTCGAGCCGGGCCTGATCACCACGAACTTCGAAGCCGCCGTCGCCGCCGGGATGCCCACCGGCGACGGCCCGTACGCCGACTTCAACGCCGCCGTCCAGACCGCCACCCGCGAGGCGTACGACGGCCCGATGGCCCGCTTCGGCGGCCCGCCCGAGGCGGTCGCCAAGGTCATCGAGAAGGCCCTCACCGCGCACCGTCCCAAGCCGCGCTACACCGTCACCGTGTCCGCTCCCGCGGCGATGGCGGCGCGGAAGGTGCTCGGCGACCGGGGTTGGGACCTGGCCATGCGCGCGCAGTTCCCGCGCCCGGAGTAGCGGGACGCTGGGGTCACGCTCGCGCGTCGAGCGCGTCCCGCCTGAAAAGCGACGAACCCCCGGACCTCGCGGTCGGGGGTTCGGGCGAACGCTGTGCCGGGGACCGGTCAGCTGTTCGGGCGCTTGCCGTGGTTCGCGCCCTTCTTGCGGCGCGCGCGGCGCTTGCGGCCGGTCTTGCCCATGGTTCCTCCTAGGATCGATCGACCCAGTCTCTCAGGTCGGCCGGTGCCGCGGAAATCGGCCCCGCGCCGCGGACCGCTCCGCGCGCCCGGTCAGCCCAGCCGGGACAGGAAGCGCTCGGCGTCCACGACGACCCGGGTCACCTCGCCGGAGCCCACCAGCTTGCCGGGCCGGCCCTCCGGACCGGCCTCGCGGGCGGCGACGGCGAAGCGGCGCAGCCGGCCGTCGGCGTACACCGGGCGGGCGGTGACCACGAGCGTGCCCCCGACGGGGGTGGCGGCGAGGTGCTCGAGCTCGATCCGGGTGCCGACGGTGGTCTCGCCCGCGGCGAGCTCGCCCTCGACCGCCGCGCAGGTGGCGGCCTCCGCCCAGGCGAGCAGGCGTGGGGTGCCCAGCACGGGCAGGCTGCCCGAGCCGACGGCCAGTGCGGTGTCGGCGTCGGTGACCGTGAACGTCAGGGTCGTCTCGGCCACCTCAGATCCCGAAGGTGGCGCGGGGGTAGGCGGCCTCGACGTCGGTGATGACGTTGACGAGGTAGGGCACGTCCGCGGCGAACGCCCGGTCCAGCGCGGCGCCGATCCCACGGGGATCGGTGACGGTCTCGCCGGCGCCGCCCAGCGCGGAGACCACCTGGTCGTAGGAGGTCCGCGGTGCGAGGTCGGCGGCGACGTCGTAGCCGTAGAGCATCTGCATCGGGCCCTTCTCCAGGCCCCAGGCGGAGTTGTTGCCCATCACCATCACCACGGGCAGCCGGTGGCGGACGAGGGTGTCGACGTCCATCAGCGAGAAGCCGGCCGCGCCGTCGCCGAGCAGGAGGACGACCTGCGCGGAGGGTCGCGCGATCCGGGCGGCGATCGCCGCGCCGAGTCCGGCGCCGAGGCAGCCGTAGGGGCCCGGGTCGAGCCAGCAGCCGGGCCGCTTCGGCTCGACGAACTTGCCGGCGAAGGAGACGAAGTCGCCGCCGTCGCCGATGACCACGGCGTCGTCGGCGAGACGGGGCACCAGCTCGCCGTAGATCCGTGCCGGGTGGATCGGGTCGGCCTCGGCGCCGAGCAGGGTGGCGTCGCGCGCGGCGGCCGCCGCCACCGTGTCCTGCAGTGAGCCGATCCAGCCGGCGCGGTTCGGCTGCGTGGCGCCGGCGAGCGCCTCGAGCACGCCGTCGAGGATCGCGCTCAGGTCGCCGGAGACCGCGTCGGCCAGGCTCGCGTGCCCGGAGAGCTGCTCGGCGGAGTCGGCGACGTGCACGACGGCCGCGGGCGGCGCGCCGTCCTTGCCTCCGAACACGCCGTAGCCCAGCCGGAAGTCCAGCGGCGTCCCCACCACCACGACGAGGTCCGCCCCGCCCAGCGCGGCACCGCGGGCCTTGGTGACGAGCAGCGGGTGGCCCCCGGGGACGACGCCGCGGCCCATGCCGTTGGTGATCGCGGGCAGGCGCATCTCCTCCACCAGACGCAGCGCCGCCGCCTCGGCGTGGTCGGCCCACACGTCGGTGCCGAGGACGAGGACCGGCCGCTCGGCGCGGGCGATCAGCCCGGCGATGCGGGCGATCGCGTCGCTGTCGGGCGTGGCCCCGCGCAGCGCCCCGACCACGGGCCGGGCGCCCGTGCCGGCGTTGAAGAACTCGTCCATCGGCACGTCGACGTACGTCGGCCCCCGGTGCGAGGACCGGGCCTGGGTGAAAGCCGTGTCGAAGCCCGCGGCCACGTCGTCGGCGGTCATCACGGTGGCGGCGTGCTTGGTCACGGGCGCCACGATCGGCAGGTGGTCGATCTCCTGCAGGGCCCCGGTGCCCCAGCGGTTGTTGGGCGCCCGGCCGCCGACGACGACCATCGGGGAGCCGGCGAAGCGGGCCTGGGCCAGCGCGCTGACCCCGTTGGTGACACCGGGCCCGGCGGTCAGCACGGCCAGCCCCGGCACCCGGGTCAGCTTGCCGGTCGCCTCGGCCGCGAAGGCCGCGGTCTGCTCGTGGCGCACGTCGAGCAGGCGCACCGGCGGTCCGGCACCCTCGGCCTGGGACCGCACGGCGCCGTCGTACATCGGGAAGACGTGGGCGCCGGAGAGGGTGAACATCGTCTCGACGCCGTGGGCCTGGGCGACGGCGACGGCGAGCTCGCCGGCGTGGCCGCTCAGCGCGGCGCCGTCCGGGGGAGTGGTGGAGGTCACCTGCGCACCGTACCCACCCCGTCCGACGGAAGGGAGGGGCCCGGAGCGCTCAGGCGAGGAAGGCCGGGTGCACCCGGCGCAGCGAGGCCACCAGGCTCAGCAGCAGGTCCGGCCGGATGGCCGGGTGGCGGGGGGAGATGGTGAGCTGGAGGTACAGCGCCCGCAGCACGGCCTGGGCGTTGCCCGTGGCGGCGTACGGGTCGCTGCCGGCCGCCGCGCGGGCCCGCGCACCGCTCTCCAGGCGCCGCACCCACGGCTCCACCACCGACAGCGGCACCCGGTCGCGACGCAGGATCTCCATCACGGCGTGCGCGATCCGGTCCGGCTCGCCGTGCAGCAGCGCCGGCGTCTCCGGGTCGAGGACCCGGTCGGCGACCACGTCGAGCAGCACGGTCAGCTCGGTCGCCCCGAAGTACGGCGAGCGGGCGAGCGCCCCGAGCGCGTCCGCGCCGTTCGCGGCGGCATGGGCCCAGCCCTTGCCGGGGACAAAGCCGCGCAGGTCGCGCTCGCGGACGTACCACGCCGCCAGGCGGTCGCCCCACTGCATGATCCGGGTCGGCGGCTGGCGCCGCACCCGGGTGTCGCGGTCGATGCACTCGGCCAGCACGAGCGCGGAGAAGCTGCGCCGGAAGACGGTGTCGGTGCCCTGCTCGCCGATGCCGACCTCGAGCCCCGCGCACATCCCGTCGCCGAGGCCGGCCAGCAGGTCGTCGTACACGCCGTGCTCGGTCCAGGTCGCCAGGAACGGGTAGGCGATGCCGTCGCGGACGTAGGGATCCGGGTCCCCGAGCATCCGGGTCAGGTCGGCGGTGAGGTCGGAGAGGCGGTGCTCGGGCGGCGGGGTGCGGTCGCCCTTGCGGAGGCCCTGCTGGAGGCGTGACCAATCCACCGACGCCATCACCACAAACCCCTCACCCAACAGCCTGGACCGAATCCCCCCACGGACACTTGAACAAGCTCCGGAAGGCATTGTGCCAAAGGGGGTGAAGCGGCCGTGCGGCCGGTCCGTTACGTTTGCGGTCGTGCCCTCCCTGTCCGCCATCGCGCGGCGCCACACGGACCTCACGCCGGGCGACATCGCCTGGCTGCAGCTCCTGCAGGCCGACTGGCAGGTGATCGCCGACCTGTCCTTCGCCGACCTGGTGCTCTGGCTGCCCGACCGGGACGGCACAGGATTCTGGGCGGGGGACCAGATCCGTCCCACGACCGGCCCGACGGCGTACGTCGACGACATCGTCGGCACGTTCCTGCCCACCGGCCGCCGTACCCTCGTCGACGGCGCCTGGGAGCTCGGCCGGATCGCCCGCGAGGGGGACCCGGAGTGGCGCGACGACGTCCCGGTGCGGATCGAGGCGATCCCGGTGCGCCACGAGGGCAAGGTGGTCGCCGTCGTGAGCCGCAACACCAACCTCCTCGGCGTGCGCACGCCGAGCCTGCTGGAGATCAACTACCTCCAGGCCGCCTCGGACCTGGCGCACATGATCGCCGCGGGGTCCTTCCCCAACGCCGGGCAGCGCAGCGACCACGCCGACTCACCGCGGGTCGGCGACGGTTTCGTGCGCGTCGACGCGGACGGGCGGGTGGTGTACGCGAGCCCCAACGGGCTGTCCGTCTACCGCAAGCTGGGGCTGACCGGCGACCTCACCGGACACCGCCTGGCCGACCTCACCCGCGAGCTGGTGCCGCCGAAGAAGCGGCCCGACGAGGAGACGCTCAGCGCCGTGCTCGGTGGCCGCGCGCACCGGGACACCGAGCTCGGCTCCTCCGGCGGTCCCGGCGACGGCGTCGCGCTCATCGTCCGCTCGATCCCGCTGCGCCCCCAGGGCGAGCACATCGGCGCCATGATCCTGCTCCGCGACGTCACCGACCTGCGCCGGCGCGACCGTGAGCTGATCACGAAGGACGCCACGATCCGCGAGATCCACCACCGGGTGAAGAACAACCTGCAGACGGTCGCCGCCCTGCTGCGCCTCCAGGCCCGCCGGATCGGCTCCGAGGAGGCGGTCTCGGCCCTCGAGGAGGCGGTACGACGCGTCGGGTCGATCGCCATCGTCCACGAGATCCTCAGCCAGGCCGTCGAGGAGACCGTCGCCTTCGACGACATCGCCGACCGGCTGGCCCGGCTGGTCACCGACGTGGGCTCCACCACGGCGCAGGTCGGCGTGCGCCGCGACGGCTCCTTCGGCGTCCTTCCGTCCGAGATCGCCACCCCGCTCGCCATGGTCGTCATGGAGCTGATGCAGAACGCCGCCGAGCACGGCTACGAGGCCGGTGCCCAGGGCGAGATCGTGCTCCGCGCCGGACGGCACGGCGCGGTCCTCGAGGTCGCCGTCGAGGACGACGGACGGGGCCTGCCGGAGGACTTCGACCTCGACGGCGCGACCAGCTTGGGCCTGTCGATCGTCCGCACGCTCGTCGAGTCCGAGCTCGGCGGTCACCTGACCCTCGGCCACGCCCCCGACGGCGGCACCCGAGCGGCCATCAGCCTGCCGGTGGAGTGAACGGCAGCGAAGTCGCGCTCGCGCCGACCCGTCGTCTTGCCGCCAGGCGGAGGCGGGACCTACGCGACGCGACTGCGCGCGCGGCAGCGCGGCGAGAGCGCGCCGCTCAGCAGCTTGCTGCCGCGATGCGCGCGAAGACGCGCTCGCGCTGAACCATCGTCTTGCCGCCAGGCGGAGGCGGGACCTACGCGACGCGACTGCGCGCGCGGCAGCGCGGCGAGAGCGCGCCGCTCAGCAGCTTGCTGCCGCGATGCGCGCGAAGACGCGCTCGCGCTGAACCATCGTCTTGCCGCCGGGCGGAGGCAGGACCTACGCGACGCGACTGCGCGCGCGGCAGCGCGGCGAGAGCCGCGCGATCAGCAGCTTGCTGCCGACCGCCGCGGCGAAGACGCGCTCGCGGGTATTCAGACCGGCTGCCGGACGCGGGCGCGGGCGTTGCGGCGCTTCAGCGCCCGACGCTCGTCCTCGCTGAGGCCACCCCAGACACCGTGGTCCTGTCCCGCCTCCAACGCCCACGCGAGGCACTGCTCGCGCACGTCGCAGCGTCGGCAGACCGCCTTGGCCTCCTCGATCTGGAGGATGGCCGGGCCGGTGTTGCCGATCGGGAAGAACAGCTCCGGATCCTCGTCGAGGCATGCGGAACGGTGTCGCCAATCCATGGGTGGGAATGCCCTCTTTCCATACGTGCGTGGGGCCCCGGGTGCAGGGCACGCGAGAAACCGCAAAAGTGAACGGCTTCACGATCGCTTCCGCAAGCGTTCCAAGGATTCGGTCACGAATCAAGCACTTCAGTCGTCTGATGGGTCACAAACAGCAGATCAGTGGCTTCTCCGACCCCTGATCTAGGGTGGGGGACCGTGACTCCGACCCCGTCCGGCCCGTCGACGGCCAATCCGCCGCCGCTGACCGCCGCCGCCTCGCTCGTGGCGATCCAGGCGGTCGTGCTGCTCATCCTGGCGGTCCTGGAGACGGCGAACCTGAGCGACGAGCGGCGCTCGCTGGGCCTGTCGACCACCGTCTTCTTCGCGGCGTACGGCGTGGTGCTGCTCGCCGCCGCCTGGGGGCTGCACCGGCGGGCGTCCTGGTCGCGGGGGCCCGTGCTGATCACGCAGCTGATCATGCTGGGGCTGGCGTGGAACCTGCGCGAGCACGTGCTGGTGGCGCTCGCCCTGCTGGTGTGTGCCCTGATCGTGCTCGCCGGGATGCTGCACCCGGACACGATCGAGGCGCTCGACCGGGACCCGACGCGTCGCGACGACGAGCCGGGTCAACCCTCGGACTCGAGCGACTGACGCAGCTGCTCGAGCGTCCGGGCCAGCAGCCGGGAGACGTGCATCTGGGAGACGCCGATCTCCTCGGCGATCTGCGACTGCGTCATGTTCTTGAAGAAGCGCAGCAGCAGGATCTTCTTCTCCCGCGGCGGCAGGTTCTCCAGAAGCGGCTTGACGGACTCGCGGATCTCGACGTGCTCGAGCGCCTCGTCGTCGACGCCCATCGCGTCGAGCATGCTCTGCCCGGCGCCGCCGTCGGAGTCGTCGTCGGTGGCGTCGAGGGACAGCGTGGAGTAGGCGTTGCTCGACTCCAGGCCCTCGACGATCTCCTCGACGGAGCAGCCGATCGCCTCGGCGAGCTCGCGCGGGGTGGGGGAGCGGCCGAGGGACTGGGTGAGCTCGGCGGTGGAGGCGCTGATCTGCATGCGCAGCTCCTGGAGCCGGCGCGGCACCCGGATGGCCCAGCCCTTGTCGCGGAAGTAGCGCTTGATCTCGCCGATGATCGTCGGGGTGGCGTACGTCGAGAACTCGACCCCGCGCTCGGTGTCGAAGCGGTCCACGGACTTGATCAGGCCGATGGTGCCGACCTGGACGAGGTCCTCGTAGGGCTCGCCGCGGTTGCGGAAGCGCCGGGCGCAGTGCTCCACCAGCGGCAGGTGGAGGTGGACGAGCGCGTCGCGCGCGCCGTCCCGCTCGGCGGCGGACGCGTCCTCGTCGCGCAGCACCACGAAGAGCGCGGCGCTGCGGCGTCGGGTCTCCTCGACCGACGACGCGCGCCGGTCGTCCCGAGACGTGTCGGCGGTCATGACTCGAGCGAGGACCGCACCGTCAGGCGCACCGCGTAGCGGCCGGGAGCGGTGTCGATGGCCGCCTCGGCGGCGAGCGTGGCCAGCACCTGCCAGCCGAAGCTCTCGTAGTCGGGGGCGGTCGGCGTCGCCGCCTCGGCCGCGATGGTGACGGCCAGCTCGCCCGGCAGCAGCCGGAACCGGCACTCGAGCGTCGTCCCCGCGTCCGCCTCGTCGAGGACCATCGCCGCGGCCTCGGACACCGCGATCCGCAGGTCCTCGATGTCGTCGAGGGTGAAGTCCAGGCGCGCCGCCAGGCTCGCGGTCAGGGTGCGCAGCACCGCGGCGTACGCACCGTCGGCGGGCAGCCGCAGCTCGACCTCCGCCGACTCGCCGGTCGTGGTCGCGCCGTCGGCCACCGGGCTGCTCGTCTCGGACATGCCGCTCCTGTCGCGGGGTGGGGGATGCGGGACGAGGCGAGCCTACGTCACCGCGACGCCGAACGGCCGCGCCCCGGGAAGTGGGGCGCGGCCGTCGTACCGGTGGAGGCGTCGGTCAGGGGATCAGGCCACCCAGGCCGAGCAGGTCCAGCAGGTCGCCGAGGCCGGAGGAGTCTAGGACGGTCTCCAGGCCGAGGCCGCCGAGGAGCTGGCCCAGCAGGTCGTCCAGGCCGAGGGCGGCGAGGATCTGGTTGACCACGGTGAGCAGCGTCGCCGGGTCCGGCGGCGTGCCCGTCGAGATCAGGTCGCACAGCGGCTGCGCCTGCGGGGCGTAGCTGCACAGCAGCGCCAGCGGGCTGGCGGTGCTGCCGCCGGGGATCAGGCCGGCGAGGGTGTCACAGATCGGCTGCGGGATGCCGGCGTCGCACAGGCTCTGCACGGGGCTGGCGGTCGGGCCCGCGGGCACGGCCTTGCAGTCCTCGTAGCGCTTGCGGGCGCTGGCGTTGGCCTTCTTGGCCTTCACGGTCGCGGCCTTCACCTTGGCCGCGTTGCGCTTGACCTTGGTGTAGTTGGCCTTGGCCTTGGCGACGGCCTTCTTCTTGGCCTTCTTCGCCTTCTTGCCGTGGGCCGACTTCGACTGGGCCTTCTGCAGGGCCTTGGCGGACTTGGCGGTGGCGGCCTTGGCGCGCTTGTACGCCGAGTAGCGCTTCGCGTACGCCGAGCGGGCCTTGCCCCAGGCGTTCTTCTGGCTGGTGCAGTCGGGCGTGGCCGCGGCGGCCGCCTGGGCGGCGACCTCGGTGTGCGCGGGCGCTGCCGTGGCCGGGACGCCGACCGACGTCAGGGTGAGGCCCAGGCCGACGGCCAGGGCGAGGACGAGCTTGAACAGAGCGCGATGCATCGCGGGGTGTCTCCCTCCCGTTGGTCCGGGCGCGGGCGCGTCCGGATCATGGAGGCAGCATCGGCGGACCCGGCCCGAAATGCAGGAAACCGCGCACCCCGGGGGGTGCACGGCTCCCGATTCAGGACGAAGGTCCCGGCGTCAGGCCTTCTTCGTCTGCGCTCGCTGGCGCTCGCGCGACTCAGGCGCTGGCCGCAAGCCCACGAGCTCGCACCCCGACGCGCGACGGAGATCCGGCGCGACGGCGAGCTCGTGGGCTCAGGCTCACTTTTTCGTCTCCCAGAAGATCTCCGCGATCTCGTCGATCTTGGCGAGCAGCTGGTCGGCAACCTCGGCGTCGAGGCTGCCCTTGGTGCCGGTGGCGCCGGCGAGCTTGGTGGCCTCGTTGACCAGCGTGTGGAGCTGGGGGTACTTCTCGAAGTGCGGGGGCTTGAAGTAGTCGGTCCACAGCACCCACAGGTGGTGCTTGACCAGCTCGGAGCGCTGCTCCTTGATCAGGACCGCGCGGGTGCGGAAGTCCGGGTCGTCGCTGTCGGCGACCTTGGCGATGACGGCCTTGATCGACTCGGCCTCGATGCGGGCCTGGGCCGGGTCGTAGACGCCGCAGGGCAGGTCGCAGTGCGCGGAGACCTCGATCGACGGGGCGACGAGCTTGCGGGTGAGACGCGAGAACATGTGGGTCCTCTCCTCTGGATCGACGGATGTCACGGGGGTTTCGAGCTGCTGACTGCGACACTACTCGGCATGGCGCGGGAGGCAACGGGAGGTCCGAGCGTCGTACGACGCCGGGTGGGTCTGGCCGTCGTCCGGGGCGACTCGATGCGCCCGACGCTGCGTCCGGGGGACCGTCTGCTGGTGGTCTACGGCGCGCGGGTGCGCCCGGGACGGGTCGTGGTGGCGCGCTTCCCGGACGGCACGGTCGTCGTGAAGCGGGCCGCCGAGGCCCGGGGGAGCGGCTGGTGGCTGCTGGGCGACAACCCCGAGGCCGGGGTGGACTCACGGCACCGGGGGGCGATCCCCGCGGCGGACGTGTGGGGCGTGGCCCGGTGGCGGTTGTGGCCGCGCCCGCGCCGGCTGTGACCTGTCTCATCCGGACTAGCGGCAGGGGTCGGCGGCGTGTGTGGGAGGATCCCTCTTCGTGGCTGCTGACCTCTCCTCCCCCCATCCGCGCGCGGGTGAGCCGGTGTTCGACCTGCACCTGGGCGGGAAGATGGCGACCGTACCCACGGCCGACGTCAGCACGAAGGACCAGCTCTCGCTGGCCTACACCCCCGGTGTGGCCGAGGTGTGCGAGGCGATCGCGGCCGACCCGGAGCTGACCCGGCACTACACGTGGGTCCCGAACACCGTCGCGATCGTCACCGACGGCACGGCCGTCCTCGGCCTGGGCGACATCGGCCCGGCGGCCGCGATGCCGGTGATGGAGGGCAAGGCGGTGCTGTTCAAGCAGTTCGGCGGCGTCGACGGCGTCCCGATCTGCCTGGCGACCACCGACGTCGAGGAGATCATCGAGACCGTCGTCCGGCTCGCGCCGAGCTTCGGTGGGATCAACCTCGAGGACATCTCCGCCCCGCGCTGCTTCGAGATCGAGGACCGCCTGAAGGAGGCCCTCGACATCCCGGTCTTCCACGACGACCAGCACGGCACCGCGGTGGTCACCCTCGCCGCGCTGGTGAACGCCCTCAAGCTGACCGGGCGCAACCCCGAGTCGACCCGAGTGGTCATCTCCGGCGCGGGCGCCGCCGGCGTGGCGATCGCGAAGATCCTGCTCGCCGCCGGCATCAAGGACATCGCGGTCACCGACCGCAAGGGCGTCGTGAGCTCGGACCGCCACGACCTCACCCCGTCGAAGAAGGCCCTCGCCGAGCTCACGGCCGACCGGACCGGGCGCAGCGGCACGCTGGCCGACGCCTTCGACGGCGCCGACGTGTACGTCGGGGTCTCCGGCGGCACCGTGCCCGAGGAGATCGTCGCCACGATGGCCGACGACGCGATCATCTTCGCGATGGCGAACCCGAACCCCGAGGTGCACCCCGAGGTGGCCCACCGCCACGCGCGGGTCGTCGCCACCGGCCGCTCGGACTTCCCGAACCAGATCAACAACGTGCTGGCCTTCCCGGGCATCTTCCGCGGGGCCTTCGACGTGCACGCCAGCGCGATCACCGAGGGGATGAAGGTCGCGGCCGCCGACGCGCTGGCCGCCCTCGTCGGCGACGACCTGTCCGAGGACTTCGTGATCCCCTCGCCGTTCGACCCCCGGGTGGGGCCGGCGGTGGCCGCCGCTGTGGCGGAGGCCGCACGCCGCGACGGGGTCGCGCGGGCCTGAGCGCCGCCCGGGACCGCTAGTCTCGGGTCTCGTGTTCGCCGTCTACGCAGACTCCTTCGCCAGCTCCGCCGACGACCCGCTGACCGGCCTCGTGCTGGGGGAGCGGCCCGATCCCGTCGTACCGGACGGGTGGACGACGGTCACCGTCAAGGCCGCCTCGCTCAACCACCACGACCTGTGGTCCCTGCGCGGCGTGGGCCTCAAGGCCGAGGCGCTGCCGATGATCCTGGGCTGCGACGCGGCGGGGTACGACGAGGACGGCAACGAGGTCGTCGTGCACGCCGTCATCTCCGACCCCGCGTGGGCGGGCGACGAGACCCTCGACCCGCGTCGCTCGCTGCTGTCCGAGCGCTACCAGGGCACGCTGGCCGACAAGGTCGCCGTGCCGCGCCGCAACGTCGTGCCGAAGCCCGCGTCGATGTCCTTCGAGGAGGCGGCCTGCCTGCCGACGGCGTGGCTGACGGCGTACCGGATGCTGTTCACCCAGGGCGGTCTCAAGGCCGGTGACACCGTGCTGGTGCAGGGGGCCGGCGGTGGCGTCGCCACCGCGCTCATCGCGCTCGCCCGGGCCGGCGGCCTGAAGGTGCTGGCGACCAGCCGGGACGAGGCGAAGCGGACGAAGGCGCTCGAGCTCGGCGCGCACGAGGTGTTCGAGTCCGGTGCCCGCCTGCCCGTGAAGGTCGACGCCGTCATGGAGACGGTCGGGCGCGCCACCTGGTCGCACTCGGTGCGCGCGCTGCGTCCCGGCGGCAAGATCGTCATCTCCGGGACCACCTCGGGCCCGAACCTCGACGACGCCGAGCTCACCCGGATCTTCTTCCTGCAGCTCTCGGTGATCGGCTCGACGATGGGCACCCGCGACGAGCTCGCGAGCCTGGTCACGATGCTGGACGCGACCGGCTTGCGGCCGGTCGTCGACCGGGTGCTGCCGATGACCGAGGCCCGTGACGGGTTCGCCGCGATGGCGTCGGGCGACGTGTTCGGGAAGATCGTCTTCACGCGCTGAGGCGGCCCGGCGACGGGGCGGAAATCGGTTGGCGGGAATCGATGTCGGTGCGCCACGATTGACTCCTGAGAAGTGCCGGGCGGGGCACCGATGAATTTTCCGCCCGGACACTGTCGAAAAGGTGTCGGCTCGTTCGTGGAACAGGTGAAGCGAGAGCCGCCCGACTCGATCGGCAGCACCAGGTCGGCCACCGCTGGACCCTGCCTCCCTACCGTTAGGACCCCGTCATGACTGCGCCCACCGGGCCCACCGAGACCGGCGAGATCGCCGAGTTCGAGCAGGAGTTCACCAGCGCCTCGGCGACCCCGGGCCGGACTCCGCTCGTCATCAAGCTCCTGGTCGCGGCGACGTTCGTCGTGATCCTCAACGAGACGATCATGGTCAACGCCGTGCCGCGGCTGATGGCCGACTTCGAGATCACCTCGACCACCGCCCAGTGGGCGCTGACCGTGTTCATGCTGACGATGGCCGCGGTCATCCCGGTGACCGGCTGGTTCCTCCAGCGGGTGAGCACGCGCACGGCGTACGCCACGGCGATGACGACCTTCAGCCTCGGCACCGTGATCGCCGGCCTCGCGCCGACCTTCGGCGTGCTGCTGGTCGGTCGCGTGGTCCAGGCCGGCGGCACCGCCGTCATGATGCCGCTGCTCATGACCACGCTGATGACCGTCGTGGCCGCCCAGGACCGTGGCCGGGTGATGGGCCAGGTCACGCTGGCGATGTCGTGCGCCCCGGCGCTCGGCCCGGCCGTGTCCGGGATCCTGCTCGAGCTCGGCAGCTGGCGGCTCATCTTCGTCGCGGTGCTCCCCATCGCGGTGCTCGTGGGCTTCTTCGGCCACCGTGCGCTGGAGAACGTCGGGGAGACCACCTCCAGCCCGATCAGCTGGTTCAGCGTCGTGCTCGCCGCGGGTGGCTTCGCGCTCTTCGTCTACGGCCTGAGCAAGGTCGGCAACGCCGCCTGGCAGGAGCCCACCCTCCTCATCGCGGCCGGCGTCGTCCTGATCGCGGCCTTCGCGCTCTACCAGCTGCGCCTGCAGCGCTTCGACCGTCCGCTGATGGACCTGCGCACGCTGACGCACCGCAACTACGCGGTCTCCCTCGTGCTCATGTCGGCCGGCTTCATGGCCTTCCTCGGCTCGATGATCCTGCTCCCGCTGTACCTGCAGGACTTCCGTGGGCTCACCGAGCTGCAGACCGGCCTGCTGGTGATGCCGGGCGGCCTGGCGATGGGTCTGCTCGGCCCGCAGGTCGGCAAGCTCTACGACCGCATCGGTGCGCGGCCGATCGTGATCCCCGGATCGATCGCCATGGTCGCGCTGCTGTTCGGCATGAGCCGGATCGGCACCGAGACGCCGTACGCCGTCATCCTGGCCCTGCACGTGGCGCTGATGATCAGCCTGGCGACCATCTTCACGCCGGTCTTCACGATCGGCCTGGGCGACCTCTCGCCGCAGCTCTACTCCCACGGCAGCTCGCTGCTGGGCACGCTGCAGCAGGTGGCGGGCGCGATCGGCACCGCGCTGCTGATCGTCATCATGACGAACCGCTCCGAGCACCTCGTGACGAACGGCACCGCTCCCGGGGAGGCGTTCGTCGGGGGTTTGCAGTGGGCCTTCTTCGCCGGCGCCGTCATCGGCCTGGTCGTGGTGGCGATGTCGCTGCTGCTGCCCTCGAAGGCGGACGCGCCGGCGGCGCACCACTGACGCCTCGCTGGCGCACGGCCACAACGACAGGAGACCGCGGCCCTCGGGCCGCGGTCTCCTGTCGTCTGCCGTCGATCGTGAGCGTCAGTGCGCGTCGAGGAAGGCGTCCATCGCGGGCCAGCTCAGCTCGGCGGCGCGGGGCCCGGCGACCAGGCCGAGGTGGCTGAGGCCGTCCGCGGCGACGTACCGGGCGCCGGGCACGACGTCGGCGCCCGCCCGCACGGCCGGGCCGTCGGCGATGTTGTCGGTCTCGCTGCCGATGAACAGCACGCGGGAGCGGATTTCGCCGAGGTGCACGGCGCGGTCGCGGCCCAGGTGCACGGTGCCGGAGGCGAGCTCGTTGCGGACCATCAGCCGGGTGTGGATCTGGTGGTAGGCCCGGCCGGGGTAGCCCGGCATCTCGGCGATGAAGCCGTCGATGGCGGCGGTGCGGGCCAGGGTCTCCACGTCGAGGATGTTCTTGGCGAGGTGCACGGCCTTCGTGAGCTCCCGCTTGGGCGCCATCGCGCGGTAGCTCGCCCGCACCAGGTGCTTGGGCACACCGCCCAGCGCCGCGGTGGGGGCGGTGACGGCGCGGGTGCCGAGCAGGCGGTCCGCGGCGATGATCGGCTGGACCGCGGGGATCTTCGTGTAGTCGATCGGCGTGCCGAACGCGGTGAGCGAGGCGATCGGCAGGTCCGGGTGGGCGGCGGCCGTCAGCAGGGACATCGTGCCGCCGAGCGACCAGCCGACGAGGTCGACGCCGTCGGCGGCGTCACCCGCCTCGGCGTGGTCGGCGAGGACGGCGTGGATCGCGGTCGGCAGGATGTCGTCGGCCCAGGTCTCGAAGCCCATCGCGCGGTCGGCGAAGGTGATCGCGCCGTAGTCGAGCAGGTACGTCGCGCGGCCGCTCGCGACCAGGTGCGCGGCCAGGCTCTGCCCGGGGCGCAGGTCGAAGCAGCGCGCGGTGACGGCGAGCGGCGGCACGAGGAGCACCGGGCGCGGCGCGGTGGCCGGGGTGCTGCGGTCGTACCGGCTGAGCCGGCGGTGCGGGGCGTCGCTCAGCATGGTGGCCGGGAGGCCGTCGTACTGCTCGATGCCGGGGCCGAGGGGGGAGATCGCCCAGGCGTTGCGGGCGGCCGTGGTCAGGCTCTGGACTGCGGTGGACACCGCGCCATGGTGACCGGTGAGTAACTTCGCGTCCACCGAACGTGATGAGTCTGACGCCGGGCTCAGTCCTTCGAGCGCCACTGCATCGCGCCGATGAGCATCATCCGCAGCTGGGCCCGGGCGGTGTCGGCGATCCGGCGCTCCTCCGGTGAGCCGGGGCCGGCGGCGATCAGCCGCTCGGCGGCGGTCACCATCGCGCCGACGATCAGGGAGGCGAGCACGTGCAGGTCGCGCTCGGACCAGCTGTCGGTGCCCGGCAGGTGAGCGAGGTCGATGGTGAGCTCGCGCTCGGCCGTGTCGATGCCGTTGGCGATCGCCTCGCGGACCGTCGGCGGGCCCGCGAAGCGCTCGCGGGCGATGAAGCCGAAGTGCCGGTGGTTGAGGTGCACCTGCTCGACGAGCACGCTGACCGAGCCGTCGATGATGGTGCGGAAGTCCGCCCCGGCGGTACGACGCAGCTCGCGCAGCAGGGCGCGCAGGGTGTCGAGCGCCTCCTCGACCAGCGCGAGGCCGAGGTCCTCGATGGAGGGGAAGTGCCGGTAGAAGGCGGTCGGCACGATGCCCACCTCCTTGGCGACCTGGCGCAGGGAGAGTGCGACGAGGGTCGTCTCCTCGGAGAGGGACAGCGCGGCGTCGAGGATGGCGCGGCGGGTCCGCTCCTTGCGCTCGACGCGGGTCTCGGTCATGTACCCGATCCTACCTTTGGTGAACATGTGTGCACTGTCACGCGGGGAGGTCGTTGACCTCCGAGGGGAAGGCACGTCAGAGTTTGGGTGTACACACGTACACCCAAACTTCCGCCAACGAAGGAGGCGCGATGTCCGCGCTCATCTCCCCGCCGGCGCCGAACGGCGTGGTGGAGCGGCTCCTGCGCTCGCGGCTCGCCGCGGCCTTGGCCACGCCCCACTCCGTCGACCGCTACCTTGAGCGCTTCAACCCGATGTGGGCCGCGCACGAGGTCCGCGCCCAGGTCGTGTCCGTGCACCGCGAGACCGCGGGCACCGACACCGCGCCGGTCGCCACCCTCACCCTCCAGCCCACCAGCACCTGGCGCGGCCACCGCGCCGGCCAGCACGTGCTCGTGGGCGTCGACCTGCCCGGCTCCGGCAAGCGGCACACCCGGGCGTTCTCCATCTCCTCGGCCGCCTCGGCGCCCGGTGAGCAGATCACGCTCACCATCCGCGCCCACGACGAGGGCCAGGTGTCGTCGTACCTCGTCCGGGAGGCGCGCGCCGGCCAGATCCTGCACCTCTCGCAGGCGCAGGGCGAGTTCACCCTCGTCGAGAGCCCCGCGACGCCGACCAACAACCACCTGCTCTTCATCACTGGCGGCTCGGGCATCACGCCCGCGATGTCGATGGTGCGCACCCTGCTGCGCGACGGGTACGACGGCAAGGCCGGTCGCAAGGTGACCTTCCTCCACTTCGCGCGCAGCCCCGAGGACCAGATCTTCGCCGCCGAGCTCGCCGAGATCGCCGAGGCCGACAACGACGTGACCGTGCACCTGCGCCACGGCGAGCAGGTGTTCAGCGAGTTCGAGCTGCGCCGGCTCGTGCCGTCGTACCGCGACACCGACACCTGGCTCTGCGGCCCGGCGGGCCTCGTCGAGCTGGTGAAGGACGCCTACACCGACGCCGAGGGCGCGTTGTCGCCGCGGCTGCGGATGGAGTTCTTCAAGCCCGTCGTCGCACGGGCCGCCCAGCCCGGTGAGGACGTGGAGGGCGAGGTGTCCTTCACCCGCTCCGGCAAGACCGTCGCGGCCACCGGCACCAGCCTGCTGGAGCAGGCCGAGGAGCTCGGCCTGAAGCCGGAGTTCGGCTGCCGGATGGGCATCTGCTTCTCCTGCACCAGGACCAAGACCGCGGGCACGGTCCGCAACGTCCTCACCGGCGAGGAGTCCTCCCTGCCGGACGAGGAGATCCGCATCTGCGTCACCGCCGCCGCCGGCGACTGCCACATCGACCTCTGACATCCCAGCCCTCCCACCCACCGAGGAGTGAACTGATGACCACCCTGACCGAGACCCCCGACAAGCCCCTGGCCGACGAGAAGTACCACGGCCTGACCGCTGCCCAGATCGAGCAGCTCGGTGCCGAGCTCGACGACCTGCGCCAGCGGGTCATCGCCGACCTCGGCGAGGCCGACGCGGAGTACCTCCGCAAGGTCGTCACGACCCAGCGCAAGATGGAGATCGCGGGCCGCGCGCTGTTCTACCTGCCCGTCATCGGCTGGGTGCCGGCCGTCGCCTGCCTCAGCGTGTCGAAGATCCTCGACAACATGGAGATCGGGCACAACGTCATGCACGGGCAGTACGACTTCCTGGGCGACCCGGCGTTCAACTCCCGCATGTTCGACTGGGACACCGTGTGCCCGGGCGAGCAGTGGAAGTACAGCCACAACTACATCCACCACACCTTCACCAACATCGTCGGCAAGGACCGTGACGTGGGCTACGGGATCCTGCGCATGGACCCCGACCAGAAGTGGCACCCCTACTACCTGGGCAACCCGCTCTACGCGTTCCTGCTCATGACCTTCTTCGAGTGGGGCGTGGCCCTGCACGACCTCGAGGTCGAGAACATCGTGTCGGGCAAGCGCACGCTCGAGGACAACAAGCCGCTCTACCCGGGCCTGCTGAGGAAGATCCGCCGCCAGGCGCTCAAGGACTACGTCCTGTTCCCGGCCCTCACCGGCCCGCTGTTCCCGCTCACCTTCGCGGGCAACGCCACCGCCAACCTGATCCGCAACATCTGGGCCTTCAACATCATCTTCTGCGGTCACTTCCCGGCCGGCGTCGCGTCCTTCTCCGAGGAGGAGACCGAGAACGAGACCCGCGGGCACTGGTACCTGCGGCAGATGCTGGGCTCCGCCAACATCACCGGCGGCAAGCTCTTCCACCTGATGAGCGGCAACCTGTCCCATCAGATCGAGCACCACCTGTTCCCCGACCTCCCGGCCCGCCGCTACCCGGAGATGGCCGTCGAGGTGCGCGAGATCTGCCAGCGCTACGGCCTGCCCTACAACACCGGTGGTCTCGGCAAGCAGCTCTTCAGCGTCTTCAAGAAGATCGTCCGTCTCTCGTTGCCCGGCGGCGAGGACAAGGCCGCCCCGGTCCTCGGCCCCGACGCCGTGACCGACGACTCGTTGGCAGCCTGAGGCCTGTCGGGGAACACTGTGCCCATGAGCGGACGTGACCACCTGAGCAAGGGCGAGATCGCGAAGGACGCCGTCCAGGCCGGGGCCGAGGCCGCCGCGCAGACGGTCGGCGAGGTGGCCAGCATCCTCACCAAGGCGGTCGGCGACGTCGCCGCCGCGGTGGGGGGCTTCGCCACCGAGATCTTCGAGATCCGCGACTCCTCGCGGCGGGCACTCGCCGAGCACGCGCTCGACCCGGCCGGGGACGACACCGCCCCCGTCGAGGCCCCCGAGGCCCCGGCGGCGGGGGAGATCGACCCGGCCTGAGCGATCAGGCCAGCACGGCGCGCGCGGCGTCGCGTGCCGCGGAGGGATCCGCGGCCGCGAGCGCCGCGTTCGCCATCTCCCGGCACGCCGCGAGGCTCGCCGTGGCGAGCCGCGCCCCGACCGGCCGTACGGCGGCCGCCGCCATCGACAGCGACGTGACCCCCAGGCCGACCAGGACGCACGCGAGCAGCGGGTCGGCGGCGGCCTCGCCGCACACCCCGACGGGCTTGCCCGCCCGCTCCCCGGCCGCGGCCGTCATCGCGATCAGCTGAAGCACGGCCGGCTGCCACGGGTCGGTCAGGTGCGCCAGGTCCGTGCACAGCCGGTCGGCCGCCATCGTGTACTGCGTCAGGTCGTTGGTGCCGATCGAGAGGAAGTCGACCTCGGCGAGGATCCGGTCGGCGAGCAGGGCGGCGCTCGGCACCTCGACCATCACGCCGGGGACGAGCCCGCGGGTGCGCGCCGAGCGGGCGAAGTCCCTGGCCTCGTCGACGGTCGCCACCATCGGCGCCATCACCCAGGTCGTGGCGCCGCTGCGTCGGGCGGCCGCCGCGACGGCGTCGAGCTGGCGGTCCAGCAGGCCGTGGTCGGTGAACGAGAGCCGGAGGCCGCGGACGCCGAGTGCCGGGTTCTCCTCGTCGGGATGGGTCGCGAAGGCGATCGGCTTGTCCGAGCCCGCGTCGAGGGTGCGGACCACCACGGTGCGCCCGTCCTCGGCGAACGGGGCCAGCACGCCGGCGTACACCTCGGTCTGCTCCTCGACGGTCGGCTCGGTCTCGCGGTCGAGGAAGCTGAGCTCGGTGCGGAACAGGCCGACGCCACTGACCGGACCCTCGGCCGCCGCGACCGCGGAGGGGGCGTCGGCGACGTTCGCCAGCAGCTTCACCGGGTGCCCGTCGGCCGTGCGCCCCGGACCCTGCCAGCGCGCCAGCGCGGCGCGCTCCTCGGTGTCGCGGGCGACCCGCGCCGCCGCCTCGCCCGGGTCGGGGTCGATCTCGATCGTCCCGGTCGCGCCGTCGAGGAGCAGCGTGTGCCCGGCGACGGCCGCGACCACCCCGGTGGCGCCGACGACGCACGGGATGCCCAGCTGGCGCGCGATGATCGCGGTGTGGCTGGTGGGGCCGCCCCGCTCGGTCACCAGGCCGAGCACGAGGGTCGGGTCCAGGCCGGCGGTGTCGGCCGGCGCAAGGTCGGTCGCCACCAGGACGACGGGTCCGTCGGGCAGGGTGACGCCCGGCTCGGGTACGCCGACGAGGCGTGCCACGACGCGGGTGCGGATGTCGCGCAGGTCGGTGACCCGCTCGGCCATCAGGCCGCCCATGCCGGTGAAGACGGTCACGAACTTCGCGACCGCATGGTCGACGGCCGTCAGCAACGGCTCCCCGGCGCGCAGGTTCTTGCTGACGGCGGAGCGCAGCCCGCGGTCGGTGGCGAGCCCCGCGCTCGCGGTGAGCACGCCGGCCGCGGCGCCGTCCGCGGCGGCCGCCTTGCGGCGGAAGCCCTCGGCGACCGCCTCCACCGCCGCGTCGTAGGCGGCGAGGGCGGCGTCGGCGTCGGGGTGCCCGCCGTCGCCGTACTGCGCGAGGGCGTCGGGGGAGATGTCCGAGACGGTGACCTGGGCCGGCCCGTGGGCCAGGCCCGGGACGACCGGGGTGCCGTGGATCGTGGTGACCATGCTCACACGCTAGACCGCACACCCCTTGACAAGCAACACAAACGGGCATAAAACAACACAAACACAGATCCGTGAGGGAGGTCACACGATGTACGCCGAGGAGCGCCAGCAGGCCATCGCCCGCCAGGTCGGGGACCGGGGCCGCATGTCGGTCGCCGAGATCGCCGAGCGCTTCGACGTGACCACCGAGACCGTACGACGCGACCTGACCGCACTGGAGGCACTCGGTGTCGTCCGGCGGGTCCACGGGGGCGCCGTCCCGACGTCCGCGCTCTCCACCCTGGAGCCCGGACTCGTGGAGCGCGACGCGGCCAACACCGAGGCCAAGGTGCACATCGCCCGGGCGGCGCTCGACCAGCTGCCGCCGCCGGGGGCGTCCGTCCTGATCGATGCGGGCAGCACCACCGCGCGCTTCGCGGACGCGCTGCCGGCGAGCCACCGGCTCGTGGTCTTCACGCACAGCGTGTCGATCGCGGCCCGGCTCGCCGGCAACGCGGGCATCGAGCTCCACCTGCTGCCCGGACGGGTCCGCACCCACACCCACGCCGCGGTGGGGGCCACGACCGTCGCCGCCGTCAGCGCGCTGCGCGTCGACGTCGCCTTCCTCGGGGCCAACGGCGTCACCGCCGCACACGGGCTCTCGACGCCCGACAGCGAGGAGGCGGCGACGAAGCGCTCCTTCGTGCTGGCCGCCGAGCGCGTCGTCGCCCTCGTGGACTCCTCCAAGGTCGGCGCCGAGACGGCCGTGCGGTTCGCGGCGCTCGACGAGGTCGACGCGCTCGTGACGGACCGGGCGATCCGCGCGGGGGACCGGACGACGATCGCGGCCGCCGGCGTCGAGGTGGTGACCGCGTGATCGTCACCGTCACCCCCAACCCGAGCATCGACCGCACGGTCGTGCTCCCCGGCCCGCTCGTGCGAGGCGGGGTGCTCCGCGTCGCGGAGTCCCTGGACCAGCCGGGCGGCAAGGGCGTGAACATCTCCCGCGCCTGCGTCGCTGCCGGCGTGCCCACCCGCGCCGTGCTCCCCGTCGCCGCGGACGACTCCTTCGTGCGCGAGCTCGACCGCCTCGGCGTGCCCAGCGCGCCGGTGCCGCCGGCGGGCCCGATGCGGGTCAACCTCACGCTCACCGAGCCCGACGGCACCACCACCAAGCTCAACGCCGCCGGGGCGCAGGTCTCCCCGGCCGACCTGGACGCCCTGGCCACGCAGGTGCTCGCGGAGCCCGGCGAGGGGTGGGTGGTCCTCGCGGGCTCGCTGCCCCCCGGCGCCCCCGACGAGTGGTACGCCGACCTGACGGCCCGGCTCCGTCAGGCGGGCCGCCGGGTCGCCGTCGACACCAGCGACGCCGCGCTCGAGGCCGTCGTCGCCCGGCTCGCGCCGGGAACCGCGCCCAGCCTGCTCAAGCCCAACGCCGAGGAGCTCGCCTCCGTCGTCGGCGCCGACGCCGCCGACCTCGAGGGCGACCCCCAGCGGGTCGCCCGCGCGGCCCGCACGCTCCTCGACCGGGGCGTCGCGGCGGTCCTGGTCACCCTCGGTGGGGCAGGGGCGGTGCTCGTCGACGCGACGGGCGCCTGGCACGCCGTACCTCCGCCCACGCGGGTCGTCAGCACCGTCGGCGCCGGCGACAGCAGCCTCTTCGGCTACCTCGCCGCCGACCTGCGCGGCGCCGGCGCCCCCGAGCGCCTGGTCGCGGCCGTCGCCTACGGCAGCGCCGCCGCCGCCCTCCCCGGCACGACCGTGCCGACCCCCGATGACGTCCGGACCCACGAGGTCCGGGTCCGCGCGCTCGACCCGAGCGCCACCGCCCCCGAAGGAGAACCCTCATGGCAGAGCTGATGACGCCCGCGCTGGTCAGCCTGGACGCCGACCTCGGCACCGACAAGGACGCCGTCATCGCGGCGCTCGCGTCGGTCGTGACCGAGGCCGGCCGGGCCACCGACGTCGAGCAGCTGCGCGCCGACCTGGCCGCCCGCGAGGCGAAGTCGGCCACCGGCATGAAGGACGGGATCGCGATCCCGCACTGTCGTTCCCGCTCCGTCACCGAGCCCACGCTCGCGTTCGCCCGGCTCGCGCCCGGCGTCGACTTCGGCGCCAAGGACGGCCCGGCCGACCTGGTCTTCCTCATCGCCGCGCCCGAGGGCGGCGGCAACGCGCACCTGAAGATCCTGGCCACGCTGGCCCGGTCGCTGGTGAAGCCGGAGTTCACCCGGGCCCTGCGCGCCGCTGCGACGCCGGAGGAGGTGGTCGCCCTGGTGCAGGGCGTCGTCGCGCCGCCCGAGGCGGCCTCGGCGCCCGCCGCTGCGGCTCCGGCGCCCGCGGCGGTCGGCCCGGCCGTCGTACGACGCCTGGTGGCCGTGACCTCCTGCCCGACCGGCATCGCCCACACCTACATGGCCGCCGAGGCGCTCGAGGCCGCCGCCGCCCGGGCCGGCGTCGAGATCGCGGTCGAGACCCAGGGCTCGGCGGGCTCGACCCCGCTGCCCGCGGCCACCATCGCCGCCGCCGACGCGGTCGTCTTCGCGACCGACGTGGGCGTGCGCGACAAGCACCGCTTCGCGGGCAAGCCGGTGGTGTCGACCGGCGTGAAGCGGCCCATCGACGACGGTGACGCCGTGATCGCGGAGGCGCTGCGCGCGGCGGACGACCCCGCCGCGGCCCGCGTGGAGGGCTCGGCGGGCGCCGGCGACAGCGTCGGCGGGGCGTCGGCGGGGGAGTCGTGGGGCGGGCGCACCCGGCGGGTGCTGATGACCGGGGTGTCGTACATGATCCCCTTCGTCGCGGCCGGCGGCCTGCTCATCGCGCTCGGCTTCCTCCTCGGCGGCTACGACAGCGCCAACGTGGCCGGCGACATCCTCGTCCAGCACAGCCTCCTCGACCCGCCGTCCCCGGCGGCGTACGGGCTCGAGCACGTGGCGTTCGGCTCGGGGACGATGCTCTACCTCGGCGTGCTGCTGTTCGTGATCGGCAAGGCGGCGTTCGCCCTGTTCGTCCCGGCGCTCGCGGGCTACATCGCCTACGCGATCGCGGACCGCCCCGGCCTCGCGCCCGGCTTCATCATGGGCGCGCTCGCCACGAACCTGGCGGGCTTCGCCGCCGCCGACGCCAGTGCCGCACCGCAGACGGGCTTCATCGGCGCGATCGTCGGCGGCACGCTCGCCGGCCTGGTCGCGCTGTGGGTCTCCCGCTGGAGGGTGCCCACCTGGGCGCGCGGCCTGATGCCGGTGCTGGTCATCCCGCTCGTCACCAGCATCGTCGCCGGACTGGTCATGCTGCTCCTGCTCGGCCGCCCCATTACCTGGCTGATGGAGCGCCTCACCGACGGCCTCAACAACATGAGCGGCTCCAACGCGATCATCCTCGGCGTCGTCCTCGGCATGATGATGGCCTTCGACATGGGCGGTCCGCTCAACAAGGTCGCCTACAGCCTCGCCGTCGTCGGCATCGGCGGGGCCGGCCTCGCCACCGGTGCCCCCGAGCTGAAGATCATGGCCGCCGTCATGCTCGCCGGCATGGTGCCGCCGCTGGCGATGGCGCTCGCGACCGTCGTCCGGCCCGCCCTGTTCACCCCCGCCGAGCGCGAGAACGGCAAGGCCGCCTGGCTGCTCGGCGCCTCCTTCATCTCCGAGGGCGCGATCCCGTTCGCCGCCGCGGACCCGCTGCGGGTCATCCCGTCGATCGTCCTCGGCAGCGCGGTCACCGGCGGCCTCGCCGAGGCCCTCGACGTCAGCCTCCGCGCCCCGCACGGCGGCATCTTCGTGCTCTTCGCCGTCGACGGCGTCCTCGGCTTCTTCATCGCCCTGGTCGCCGGCACGGTGGTCGCGGCCGCCGCCGTGGTCGCGCTCAAGTCGCTCGGCCGCACCCCCGCCGCGGAGGCCGAGCCCGCGCCCGAGCTCGTCAACGCCTGAGCCCACCCGTCGTCGTACCGAACGAGAGGAACCACCCATGCACACCGTCACCGTCACCGTCGGCTCCGCCGTCGGCCTGCACGCCCGCCCCGCCGCGATCATCTCCGAGGCCGCCGCCGAGCTCGACTCCGAGGTGCTGATCGGCGTCCCCGGCGACGAGGGCGTCGACGCCAGCTCCGCGCTGCTGATCATGACCCTCGGCGCCGCCAACGGCGACCAGGTCGAGGTGTCGGGCGAGAGCGAGGCGGACGTCGCCGCGATCGCGGCGCTGGTCGAGCAGGACCTGGACGCCGAGGACTAGGCGGTCGGCCGGCGTCCCGGTGCGTCCGAGGGGTGTTTCCCCCACCGCATGGCTCGCGGAACGGCGTGTCAGTCGAACGAGAGCCGGAACCCCGCCATCCGGAACGACCCCAGCCGTCGCGCCTGACCCAGGAACGCCAGCGGACCGTCGCTCGCGAAGCTCCACCGTGACCGGCAGGGGAGCGCCTTGGCGGTGCCCTTCATCGTCACGTCGGCCACGTCCGGGTGCTCGGGGATGCCGGGCTGCTCGACCAGGCCGGTGAACGGCACCCGGAGCCCGGCCCGCGACACGTCGGTGAAGGACGCCGAGGCGATGGGTCGCCGCTCGACGGTGGCGGTCCAGTCGGTGGAGGTGACCGGTCCGCGGAAGCTGCTCTCCATGTCGAAGTCGCACAGCTGCTTGGGGATGGCCCACAGGGCGCGCCCGCCGGCCTGTGAGGCGGGGGAGTCGACCCAGATGTCGGTGATGGTGACCGCGCCCTTGCCGGCGCGGTTCTTCACCGTCCGGGCGACGAGGAGCTCGTGGTAGGTCAGCGGGCTGGGGTCCTCGTAGGAGACCAGCGCGACGCCGTACGTCCCGGCGGGGTGGCGCTCGTCGGCGTCCTCGCGCAGCCGGAAGGCGGAGAGCCACAGCGAGCCGTGCATGTGCCAGGGTGCCGGGGGATAGGCCTGCTCGCTCACCGGTCCTCCTCCTGGTCGAGGAAGAGCTGGGCGGACTGCTCGATCTCGGTGCCGAGCGCGGCGGGCAGGTCGTCGGTGAGCTCAGCGGCGATCGGGCTCTCCTCGCGCGGGCCGAGGCCGCCGGCGGCGCGCTCGACGGCGGCGCCGACGTCGATCGTGGTGGCGTCGCGGACGTAGGGCTTGTCGAGCTCCTTGGCGACGTACTTGGCCACGAAGCGCCGCAGCTCGCCCTCGACGTTGGCGGCCCGGCTGGTGAGGGAGGCGCGCAGTCCCTGCGCCTTGAGGCGGACGACGACCTGGGCCGTGCGCGGTGGCGTCACGTCGAGCACGATGGCCAGGTCGGCCCGGGCCCGGGCGGTGATGACGAGGGGGACGGTGATCGCGGCGTCGAAGTGCTGCTTGTCCATGCCGAGGTCGATGCTGAAGCGCAGCGTCACGGGCAGGTCGACGTGGAAGGAGACGGGGTCGGAGCCGACGCGCTGGCCGGTGGCGGTGCCGATCCGGCCGTTCGCGGTGACCTTGGCGATCCGGCCGGGGCCGACGCCGAGGGGGCCGACGTCGATCGGTCGGCCGGACAGCACGTTGACGCCGGCCAGGACGCGCTCGGCGGTGACAGCGGTCGCGAAGAACCGCTCGCCCCAGCTCGCGTAGTCGATCAGCTCCTCGCTCACGCCGAGGACACTAGCGGGCGACGGACGCCTCGGGGCCGGTCGCGAGCCCGCGGGTCGTGAGCTCGAGGGTGCGCTCGATGGCGTCCTCGCGCTCGGCGGGGGTGAGGTCCTTGAGCGGTCCGTCGACCAGGAGCAGGGCCAGGCCGTGGACGGCGGCCCACGGGCCGGCCTCGGCGCCGGGCCGGTCGGCGGGGGCGAGCCAGCCGACGGCGACGAGCTCGTCGAGCATCTCCCCGAGCAGGGCGTACGGCGCGGGGTCCTCCGGCGCGGGCTCGGAGGGGAAGCGGAGCTGGCCGGTGAAGCAGGTGCGGAAGATCCCCGGCTCCTCCAGCGCGAACCTGATGTAGCCCCGCCCGGTGGACCGCAGCCGTTCCAGGGCCCGGGTGACCGGGTCGCCCCCGGCAGGGACCTCGGCGAGCCGCTCACCCATCGCCGCGACCATGCCGTCCATGGCCAGCGCGCGGGCGGCCTCGAGCAGGTCGGACTGGTTGGCGAAGTGCCGGTACGCCGCGGTGGGGGTCACCCCGACCTCGCGGGCGGCCCCGCGGATGGTCACCGCGTCCGGGCCGCCGGTCGCGGCGAGCTCGGCGGCGGCGCGGGCGAGCGCGTTGCGCAGGTCGCCGTGGTGGTAGCTGCCGCGGGTCGAGGTCGTCACGGGGAACATGTTGACACCCGTACACATCTCTGCCAAGTTAACGCCTACAAAGTTTACGTCCGTACACATGGAGGTCGTCATGTTCCGCTGGATCGGAGAGCTGGTCACCCGGCACTCGCGCCAGGTCCTCGCCCTGGGCCTGCTCGGTGTGGTTGCCGCCGCGGTCGTCGGGGTGGGCGCGTTCTCGAAGCTGCAGACCGAGGGCTTCGACGACCCCGGCTCGGACAGCAGCCGCGCCGCCGCCGTGCTCGAGGAGCGCTTCGCCGGCGCCGCCGACTACGTGCTCGTCGTCGAGGCCGCCGACGGCGACGTCGACTCCGCCGCCTCCGCCGCGGCCGGGCGGGCCCTCACCGAGCGGCTGCGCTCCGACCCGGACCTGAGCGAGGTGACGTCCTACTTCGACACCCGGGCGGCTCCGATGCGCGCCGACGACGGCAGCCACGCCCTCCTCACCGCCGCGGTCGCGCCCGGCACCGAGGCGGACCCGGCAGCCGTGCTCGACGACTACCGGACCGCGGACGGCCCCCTGTACGTCGCCGTCGGTGGAGCCGAGGTCGTGGGGGAGGAGATCGGCAGCCAGATCGGCCAGGACCTCGGTCTCGCGGAGTCGATCGCGATCCCGCTCATCCTGGTGCTGCTCGTGCTCGCCTTCGGCAACGTCGTCGGCGCGCTGGTGACCCTCGGCGTCGGCCTCGCCGCGATCCTCGGCACCTTCGCCGAGCTCTCCATCCTCGGCTCCGCCACCGACGTCTCGATCTACGCCGTCAACCTCACCACCGGTCTCGGGCTCGGCCTGGCCGTCGACTACGGCCTGCTCATGGTGGCGCGCGTCCGCGAGGAGCGTGCCGCGGGGCGGGAGCACGACGCCGCCGTACGACGCGCCGTCGAGACCGCCGGGCGGACCATCACGTTCAGCGCCACCACCGTCGCCGTCGCGCTGGCCGCGCTGCTCGTCTTCCCGATGTACTTCCTGCGCTCCTTCGCCTACGCCGGCATCGGGGTCATGCTGATCACCGCCTTCAGCGCCGTCGTCGTGCTGCCCGCCGCCCTCAGCCTCCTCGGCGACCGGATCGACGCCTGGCGGGTGCCCCGGGTCCGCGGCATCCGCGGCGAGGAGGCGCCCGCCTGGCGCCGCCTGGCCGGCTTCGTGACCCGACGCCCCGTGCTCAGCGCGCTCCCGGTGCTCGCCGGCCTGCTCGTCATGGCCTTCCCGCTGGCCGGCATCGAGCTCGGTACGCCGGACGACCGGGTGCTCCCGACCAGCGCGTCCAGCCGGGAGGCGGGCGACGCGCTGCGCGAGGAGTTCGCGGGTGACGGCACCCACCCGATCGAGGTCGTCACGACGACCGCGCTCGACGACGCCACCCGCACGGCGCACGCCGACCGGCTGGCCGCGCTCGACGACGTGGTCCGCGTCGACGCCCGCCCGGGCGAGGGCGCCACGCTGCTCTCCGTCGTCACCGACCTGGACCCCCGCTCGGCGCAGGCCCGCGCGCTCGTCGAGGACGTCCGCGAGGTCGCCGCGCCGGACGGCGTGGAGGTCCTGGTGGGCGGCGCGAGCGCGGAGCTGCACGACCAGATGACCGGCATCGGCTCGCGCCTGCCGTGGGTCGCCGGCTGGCTGGTGCTGACGACCATGGTGATCCTGTTCCTGTTCACCGGCAGCGTCGTCCAGCCGGTCCGGGCGCTGCTGCTCAACGCGGTCGGCCTCGGCGCCACCCTGGGCGCGATGGTCTGGGTCTTCCAGGAGGGCCACCTGTCGGGGCTGCTCGGGTTCACCCCGCAGCCGATGGACAGCTCGATGATGGTGCTGCTGTTCTGCGTCGCCTTCGGCCTGTCGATGGACTACGAGGTCTTCGTGATGGGCCGGGTCAAGGAGATGCGCGACCTCGGGATGGACAACGAGCAGGCGCTGGTCCACGGCCTCGCGCACACCGGGCGGATCGTCAGCACGGCGGCCGCGCTGATCGCGATCAGCTTCTTCGCGTTCCTGGTCAGCTCGGTCAGCTTCATCCAGTTCTTCGGGCTCGGCACGGGACTGGCGATCCTGATCGACGCGACCCTGGTCCGGGGCGTGCTGGTGCCGGCCAGCATCCGGCTGATGGGGGAGCGGGCCTGGTGGGCCCCGGGGCCGCTGCGGGCGGCGCACCGGCGGTTCGGGCTCTCGGAGGCGGCACCGGCCGCCTGAGCGGTCAGGAGTGGAGCACCACGCCCGGAAGCGGCCGCGCGTCCGCGTCGAACAGCGGCTCCCCGCAGTCGCAGACCTCGCCCGCCAGCGTCTCGCCGGGCGGCAGGTCCCAGACCTGCATCGCGTCGCACCGCGGGCAGTCCAGGCTGACGAGGGATCCGCCGCCCGGGTCCTGCGCTCCCCAGGCCCGCACCGGTGCCTGAGCCTCCTCGCCCGAGTCGAGCACCAGGACGTGGTAGGCGTCGTCGCCCACGTCCCGCACGGCGAGCGTGCGTCCGTGCTCGGCCACCTGAGGTGCCAGGTGGTCGAGCACGCGCGGGACGATGTCGCCGCGACCGAGCCCCGGCTCGTCGTACACCTCGGCTGTGTCGAGGTCGACCTCCACGCCCAGGGCACGGAGTCGAGCGCTCACGAAGGCGGCGATCTCACCCTCGTGGTCCTCGCCGGACCAGTCGACGACCAGCGCCTCGGTCATCGCTCAGTCCTCCGGGTCGTCGAGCCGTGCCAGCCAGGTCGCGAACCGCTCGACGGCGTTCTCGAACTCCGGGTGGGTGTCGACGAACTCCTGCAACCGCTCGCCCAGCCAGGCCAGGGTGACCTCCTCGTCACCCCGGCGCTGCTGGAGCTCCTCGATCCCGCGGTCGGTGAAGTACATCAGGCGAAGGCTTCGCCGATGAGCACCTTGGCCTCCTCGAGGTGGCGCTTGGCCGTGCCGACCGCGGTCGTCGAGGACGCCGGGCGCGTGACGGGCTCGATCTCACGACCGAGCTGCGGCACCACGTTGAGGTAGTACGACGGCCACGGGCCCTGGTTGTAGGGCTCGTCCTGGACCCACTTGACCTTGGCGTTCGGGTACTTCGCGAGCTCGGCCTTGATCGCCTCGACGGGCCACGGGTAGAGCTGCTCGACGCGCAGGATCGCGACGTCCTCGCGCCCGCTCTTCTGCCGCTCCACCGCGAGGTCCCAGGTGAGCCGGCCGGAGACCAGCAGGACCGTGGTGACCTTCGCCGGGTCGACGGTGTCGTCGCCGATCACGGCGCGGAACTCGCCGCTGGTGAAGTCGGAGGGCTGCGAGGCGGCCTCCTTGCGCTTCAGCATCGACTTCGGGGTGAAGACGATGAGCGGCTTGTGCTCCCCGCCCAGCGAGTGCTGGCGCAGCAGGTGGAAGTACGACGCCGGGGTGGACGGCTGCGCGACGACCATCGCCTCGTCCGCGCAGAGCGTCAGGAAGCGCTCGATGCGGGCGGAGGAGTGGTCGGCGCCCTGGCCCTCGTAGCCGTGCGGCAGCAGCAGCACGACACCGGAGTCCTGGCCCCACTTGGTCTTGCCGGCGGAGATGTACTCGTCGATGACCGACTGGGCGCCGTTGACGAAGTCGCCGAACTGCGCCTCCCACAGCACGAGCGCCTCGGGCCGGGCCACCGAGTAGCCGTACTCGAAGCCGAGCGCGGCGTACTCCGAGAGCAGGCTGTCGTAGACGAAGAACTTCGCCTGGTCCTCGGTGAGGTTGGCCAGCGGCGTCCACTCGTCGGCGTTGTGGCGGTCGATGATCGTCGCGAAGCGGGAGACGAAGGTGCCCCGACGCGAGTCCTGGCCGGCCAGGCGGACCGGGCGGCCCTCCATGAGCAGCGAGCCGAACGCGAGGATCTCGCCGGTGCCCCAGTCGATCGGGCCGTCGGCGATGGCCGCCGCGCGGCGCTGCAGCTGCGGCATCACCTTCGGGTGCACCGTGAAGCCCTCCGGCGGGGTGACGTAGGCGTCGGCGATCCGCTTGAGGACCTCCGGGGTCACCGCCGTCTGGGTCTCGCCGGCCGGCTTGTCCGGGTAGTCCGGGACCGTGGTCCACTCGTCGGGCTTGGTGTCGGCCTCGCGCACCTCGGTGAAGACCCGCTCCAGCTGCTGCTGGTAGTCGCGCAGGACCTGCTCGGCCTCCTCGATCGTGATGTCGCCACGACCGATGAGGGACTCGGTGTAGAGCTTGCGCACCGAGCGCTTCTGCTCGATGAGGTCGTACATCAGCGGCTGGGTGTACGACGGGTCGTCACCCTCGTTGTGCCCGCGGCGGCGGTAGCAGACGAGGTCGATGACCACGTCGCTGTGGAAGGTCTGGCGGTACTCGAACGCCAGCCGCGCGACCCGGATGCACGCCTCCGGGTCGTCGCCGTTGACGTGGAAGATCGGCGCCTGGACCATCCGCGCGACGTCGGTGCAGTAGAGCGTCGAGCGCGAGGAGCCGGGGGAGGTGGTGAACCCGACCTGGTTGTTGATGACGACGTGGATGGTGCCGCCGGTGCGGTAGCCGCGCAGCTGCGAGAGGTTGAGCGTCTCGGCGACCACGCCCTGCCCGGCGAACGCGGCGTCGCCGTGCAGCAGGACGGGGAGGACCGGGAACTTCTCGCCCTGGTTGAGCACGTCCTGCTTGGCGCGGGCGATGCCCTCCAGGACCGGGTCGACGGTCTCGAGGTGCGAGGGGTTCGCGGCGACGGAGACGTTGATGGTCTCGCCGGTGCCCGCGACGAAGGCGCCCTCGGCACCGAGGTGGTACTTCACGTCGCCCGAGCCCTGGACCGTGCGCGGGTCGATGTTGCCCTCGAACTCGCGGAAGATCTGGTTGTAGGACTTGCCGACGATGTTCGCGAGCACGTTGAGCCGGCCACGGTGGGCCATGCCGATCGCGACCTCGTCCAGGCCCGCCTGCGCGGCGGCCTCGGCGATCTCGTCGACGACGGGGACGGTGGTCTCGCCACCCTCCAGGGAGAACCGCTTCTGGCCGACGAACTTGGTCTGCAGGAAGGTCTCGAAGGCCTCGGCCTGGTTGAGCTTCAGCAGGATCCGCAGCTGCTCCTCGCGGGGCGGCTTGGTGTGCGGCTGCTCGACGCGCTCCTGGATCCAGCGGCGCTGCTCGGGATCCATGATGTGCATGTACTCGATGCCGGTGGTGCGGCAGTAGGAGTCGCGCAGGATGCCGAGGATGTGGCGCAGCTTCATGAAGCGGCGGTCGCCGCCGCCGAAGGAGCCGGTCGGGAACTCGCGGTCGAGGTCCCACAGCGTCAAGCCGTGCGACTCGATGCGCAGGTCGGGGTGGCTGCGCTGCTTGTACTCCAGCGGGTCGGTGTCGGCCATCAGGTGGCCGCGCACGCGGTAGGCGTGGATCAGCTCGAGGATCCGGGCCTGCTTGTCGATCTCGTCGTCGTGCGAGGTCGCGACGTCGGCGTTCCAGCGGATCGGCTCGTAGGGGATCCGCAGGGCCCGGAAGATCTCGTCGTAGAAGCCCTCCTCGCCCAGCAGGTAGCGGTGCACCTGGCCGAGGAACTCACCCGACTGCGCGCCCTGGATGACCCGGTGGTCGTACGTCGAGGTCATCGTCATGATGCGCGAGATCGCGTTGCGGGCGATCGTCTCCTCCGACGCGCCCTGGAACTCCGGCGGGTAGTCCATCGACCCGACGCCGATGATCGCCGCCTGGCCCTGCATGAGGCGGGGGACCGAGTTGTTGGTGCCGAGACCGCCGACGTTCGTGAGGCTGACGGTCGTCCCGGAGTAGTCCTCCATCGTCAGCTTGTTGTCCTTGGCCTTGCGCACGATCTCCTCGTACGCCGTCCAGAACTGCGCGAAGTCCATCGACTCCGTCGCCTTGATGCTCGGCGCCACCAGCTGGCGGGTGCCGTCGGGCTTGACCTGGTCGATGGCGAGGCCCAGGTTGATGTGGGCCGGCGTCACCATGGTCGGCTTGCCGTTGACCTCGTCGTAGGTGTTGTTCATCGCCGGCTGGGCCTTGATCGCCTTGATGATGGCGTAGCCGATGAGGTGGGTGAACGACACCTTGCCGCCGCGGGCGCGCTTGAGGTGGCTGTTGATGACGATGCGGTTGTCCCACAGCAGCTTCACCGGGATGTTGCGCACCGAGGTCGCGGTCGGCACGGACAGCGAGATGTCCATGTTCTTCGCGGTGGCGGCGGGGATGCCGCGCAGCACCGTCAGGGTCGGCTCGTCGCTCGCGGTCACGGGAGCCGGGCGGGGAGCGTCCTTGGGGGTGGGCTTCTGGGCGTCGGCCTTCGGGGGCGTCGGCGTGGTGGTGGAGGCCGGGCTGACCTGCGGGGCCGGCGTGGCCTTCGGGGTGGGCGCGGCAGCCGGGGCAGCCGGGGCAGCCGGGGCGGCCGGCTTGGCCGGGGCGGCGGCCGGAGCAGGGGCGGGGGAGGCGGCCGGCGCGGCCTTCGCGGGGGCCGGGGCGGTCGCGGTCGTCGTACCGTTCGAGCCCGCCCCCTTGAAGTACGCCGCCCAGGCCGGGTCGACGCTGGAGGGATCGGCCTCGAACTGCTCCTTCATCTCCTCCACGAGCCACTCGTTGGCCCCGAAGCCGTCAGGCTGGGGTGATCCGTGGGACTGGTCTGACGACTGCGTCACGACGTGCTTCGCCTCTTCCGAAAATGAGCTGTTGCCCCCCGCCGCCGGTGACGGGCGTTGTCGACCGCCAAGGCTAGTCCCCCACGGAAGCAAATACCGACCCTCGGGCACCGTTTGCGGCAGGGTGTTGCGGAACCGACACCGACCGCGCTTGTGTGGTGGGGATCGAACGGGGGCGAACGCCATGCGAACTGCACCAGCTCAGATCAGCTCCGCGGCCCGGCGCCGCGGCAGGCGGGCCGGCGCGACCGGGCTCGCGATCGCCGTACTGATGGGCTTCTCGGCCTGCACGGGCGACGCCGAGGAGCCCGAGGTGAAGCCGTCGACGGGCACGACGGCGGCGCCCGGGCCGGTCGTCACGGACGCCGCGCTCGGGAGTGTGCGCGGTGCGCTGAGTGCGGCGCGGGCCACAGCCGTCGTGGCGGATGTCACTGAGGTCCTCGACACATGGGCGACGCGGGCCTTCGAGGGGGCCTACCCGCGCACCGACTTCACCGACGCCTTCACCCTCTTCACCCCCGGTGCCCGGAAGCTGGCGCTGGCGAGGACCTCGCTGCTCAGCAACGCCGCCGTCGGGGCGGACCTGACGGCGGCGCGGGTGGCCAAGCGGGCCGTGCGGGTCGACGTCCTCGCCGCGAAGGGCAAGGCGGCGGGGGCGACCGCGCGGATCCGGATCGTCGTCGACCTCACCGGTGCCACCGCGCGCCGCGAGGTGGTGACCGGACGCCTCCTGCTGACCCCGACCGCGAACGGCTGGCGGGTCTTCGGCTTCGACGTCCGACGGGGAGAGGGAGCCTGAGATGCGCGCACTGATCCGTACGACGCTGCTGGCGCTGGTCCTGGGCGTGGTCGCCCTGGTCGTGCCCGACAGCGCACCGGCCCCTACGCACGTCACCCTGGTGAAGATGGACCGCTCCGACGGCGTCGACGTCTCGCCCGACGTGCTGTGGGTGCTCGGCGTCGGCTCGGACGCCCGGCCCCGTGAGGACCCGCTGCGCACGCGCGGCGACGCCCTGCAGCTCGTCGGCCTCGACACCCGCACCGGTGCCGCGACCGTCATCGGCATCCCGCGCGACAGCTGGGTCCGGATCCCCGGCGCCGGGTCGAACCGCATCAACGCGGCGATGTACTTCGGCGGTCCCGAGCTCCTCGGGCGCACGGTCGGCCGGCTCGTCGGCGTGCACGTCGACTACGTCGCGGTCGCGACCTTCAGCGGCCTCGCCGAGCTGATCCACGGCATCGGCGGGATCACCGTGAACAACCCGCGCGCCTTCTCCGACGCCCACCTCCACCCGCAGGGGTGGCGCAAGGGCCGGATCCGCATCGACGGGATGAAGGCGGTGGAGTACGCCCGGGTCCGCAAGTCGCTGCCGCGCGGGGACTTCGACCGCTCCGCCAACCAGCAGCGGGTGATCCGCGGTATCCAGCGCCGGGTCGCCGAGCGCGCCGACGAGCCCGGCTTCATCGAGGGCCAGGTGCTCAGCGTGATGAAACACCTGCACACCCGGGGCGTCTCGCCCGCCGAGCTGTTCCGCATCGCCCAGGCGATCGCCCAGGTCCAGCCCGCGAAGATCACCGGCTGCGTCCTGCAGGGCCGCGGCGCGAGCATCAACGGCGCCAGCGTCGTGCTGCCCGACATGGCCGCCGCCCGGCGCTACGGCCGCGACGCCCGCCGCGACGCCACCATCACGAGGTGCTGAGGGTCCCGTCCCGCGCCTCCCGGGCACCCCGGCCGGCGAGCGCGTCCGCGCGCTCGTTGCCCGGGTCCCCGGCATGGCCCTTGACCCAGTGCCAGGCGACCTCGTGCCGGGCGGCCGCGAGGTCGAGCCGGCGCCACAGGTCGTCGTTCTTGACCGGGGCCTTCGCCGCCGTCCGCCAGCCGTTGGCCTTCCACTTCGCCACCCACGACATGATCCCGTTGCGGACGTAGCTGCTGTCGGTGTGCAGGTCCACCACGGAGGGCCGGGTCAGCGTCTCCAGGGCCGCGATCGCGGCCATCAGCTCCATCCGGTTGTTCGTCGTCGCCGGGTCGCCGCCGTGCAGCTCGAGCTCGTGCTCGCCGTACCGGAGGACGGCGCCCCAGCCGCCCGGCCCCGGGTTGCCCAGGCAGGCGCCGTCGGTGTGGATGGTCACGCGGGAGCTCGGCACGACAGGAGGGTAGACCGCTGGCGGCCCCGGTCCGCGCAGGGCACGATGGGCACGGTGACGAGGAAGTCGAAGCACCACCGCCGTCGGAAGGTCGTCGGACGGCTGCGCTCCGCCGCCCGCGACCAGCGCCACGTCGAGCTCCTGCTCCGCGACGCCGACCCGCTCACCGGCTTCGTCGTCGGCCTCGACGAGCGTCGCGTCGAGCTCGCCCTGCTCGGCGAGCCCGGTCTCGCCGACGGGGTCGAGGAGGTCCGGGTCCGTGACATCGAGAAGGTCCGCAAGCGCCGCGCCGTCGTGGGGGACACCCCGGTCCGCGGCCGGCTGACCTACCTGGAGGAGGTCGAGGAGCTGGCCCACGCCGTCGTCGACGAGGCGTTCGAGGAGGGCTGGCCGTACGACGCCCAGGGGGTCGAGGAGCTCACCGACCTGCAGAAGGCGGTCCGGGAGCTGGCCTGCGTCGTGCGTCGGTCGGAGACCGAGGCGCCGTGAGCGGGCGTCGGCCGCAGGCGCGCACCTTCGCCGAGATCGCGGCCGAGGCGCGGGCGGTCCCGCCGCCCGCACCCGACGTGCGGCCGGGTCGCTTCAACGCCGTCGGCGAGCTCTTCACGCCCGACGGCGTGCCCGTCGTACGGACCGGTGAGGTGACGCCCGTCGAGGCGAGGTCGCTCGTCACGGCCGGTGCCCTGCTCGCCTTCGAGGACTGCGGCTGCGGCGGCCGGGCCGGGGGCTGCGCGCCGCGGTGGGTCTCCGGCGCGGTGGCGTCGGTGGCGGCCCAGGCAGGGGTGCCGTCCTTCGTGAAGGGACGGGGCGCGCCGACATGGCTCGACCTGTGGGAGGGCGAGGGCACGCTGGTGGTGTTCGCCCATGGCGACGTCGTGTGGGGCGACGCCTGGCACTGACGGGAGTCGCGGACGTCCCGCCGCGCCGGCTACGGGTTCGTGGTGCCCTCGGGCGCCCGGACGTACCGGGCCGGCACGGCGTCGGTGAGCCAGACGCCGTTGTCGGTGCGCCAGAAGAGGTGTCCGGCCGAGGCCATCGTGCCGGCGTCCACCTCGAGCACGACGAACGCGCCCCGCCGCGCGCCCACCCGCTCCGCCGTCTCCACGTCGGCGGAGAGGTGGACGTGGTGGCGCCCGCGCCGGTCGATGCCGGTCGCGAGGATCGAGTCGAGGTTGCGCCGCGGGGTGCCGTGGAAGAGCACGGACGGGGGAGTGCTCGGGGCGAGGGCGAGGTCGACGTCGACCGAGTGGCCCTGGCGGGCGCGGATGCGATCGGTGGCGGCATCGACCTCGAAGCGCTGCTTGTCGTTGCCGGCCACCACCCGGTCGAGGTCGTCGCGGGTGACATGGGGGCCGTGGGCGCTCAGCGCGTGGAGGAGGCCGGGGAAGTCGACCCAGCCGTGGGGGTCGAGCTCGATGCCGAAGGCGTCCGGGCGGTGCCGCAGGGCCAGCGAGACCCGCTTCGAGAGTGCGATGTCTGCGGGGTTCATGGCGCCTCCGGCAGGATTCGAACCTGCGACACCTGGTACCGGAAACCAGTGCTCTATCCCCTGAGCTACGGAGGCATGCAGCCGAGCGGGCTCGGCGATGCGATCCCGAACACTACCGGGCGATACTCCCGCGTCGGAAACCGGCACGCGCCGATAGGCTTGCGGGGTGACCCCAGCCCAGCTCTCCACGACCATCGTCGAGGCGCTCACGTCGCTCGTCGACGAGGGTGCCCTGACCCTGCCCGACGGCGTACCGGCGGAGGTCACCGTGGAGCGACCCCGGCAGAAGGGGCACGGCGACTACGCCACGAACGTGGCGCTGCAGCTGGCGAAGAAGGCCGGCACCAACCCGCGGGCGCTCGGTGAGCTGCTCGCCGCCAAGCTCGGCGCGGCCGAGGGGATCGCCGCGGTGGAGCTGGCGGGCCCGGGCTTCCTCAACATCAGCGTCGAGGCGGGTGCGCAGGGCAAGGTCGCGGCCGAGATCGTGGCCGCCGGCGCGGCGTACGGCCGGAGCGAGGTGCTCGCCGGTCACAAGATCAACGTCGAGTTCATCTCCGCGAACCCGACCGGTCCGCTGCACCTGGGCCACACCCGGTGGGCGGTGCTGGGCGACGCGATCGCGCGGGTGCTCGCGGCCGCGGGCGCCGAGGTGACCCGCGAGTTCTACATCAACGACCGCGGCGTGCAGATGAACCACTTCGCGGACTCGATCATCGCCTCCGCGCTGGGGCAGCCCAAGCCCGAGGACGGGTACGCCGGCGGGTACATCGACGACCTCGCCAAGGCCGTCGCCGCGGCCAGTCCCGGGATCTTCGAGCTGCCCGCCGACGAACGGCGCGCGGCCGTGCGGGCCAAGGGCTACGAGCTCCAGCTCGCCGAGCAGCAGGCCCAGCTGGAGGGCTTCAACACCCACTTCGACGTGTGGTTCTCCGAGCTGTCCCTGCACGAGTCCGGGTCGGTGCCGGAGACCCTGCAGCGGCTGAAGGACCTCGGACACGTCTTCGAGGACGGGGGCGCGCTGTGGATGCGCACCACCGACTTCGGCGACGACAAGGACCGCGTCCTCATCAAGTCCGACGGGGAGCTGACCTACTTCGCCTCCGACACGGCCTACTACCTGAACAAGCGGGAGCGCGGCTTCGACAACTGCATCTACCTGCTCGGCGCCGACCACCACGGGTACGTCGGACGGCTGCGGGCGATGGCGGCCTGCGTCGGTGACGACCCCGACAAGACGCTCGACGTCATGATCGGCCAGCTCGTGAAGATCCTCAGGGACGGCGAGGAGCTCAAGCTGTCCAAGCGGGCGGGCACGATCGTGACCCTGACCGAGCTCGCCGACGAGATCGGCGTGGACGCGCTGCGCTACTCCCTGGCGCGCTACCCGGCCGACTCGCCCCTGGTCCTCGACGTCGCCGAGATCACCAAGCAGTCGAACGACAACCCGGTCTTCTACGTGCAGTACGCCCACGCGCGCACCTGCCGGATGATCGAGAACGCCCGCGACCTGGGCATGAGCCTGCCCGACGACTTCGAGCCGAGCCTGCTCGACCACGAGCGGGACGGCGAGCTGCTGCGGGCGCTGGCGGAGTACCCCCGGGTCGTGGCGAGCGCCGCGGAGCTGCGCGAGCCGCACCGGGTGGCGCGCTACCTGGAGGACACCGCCTCGGTGTTCAACAAGTGGTACGACACCAAGGAGTGCCGCATGCTCCCGCAGGGCGACGAGCCGGTGCGCCCCGCCAACGAGGCCCGCCTGGTCCTCACCGTCGCCACCCGGACCGTGATCGCCAACGGCCTCGACCTGCTGGGCGTCTCCGCCCCGGAGCGGATGTGAGCGGCCACGTCTCACCCGGCGGCTTCACCGGTACGTCGCCGGTGTGGCTGCGCGAGCCGCAGGACGTCAACGCGCTGGTGCCCGCCCTGTGGTCGGGCACGGCGCGCAAGGACGACGGCGTGCTGCAGGTCGGTGGACTCGCGGTGCCGGACCTGGTCGCCGAGGTGAACACCCCGGCGTACGTCCTCGACGAGGACGACTTCCGGGCCCGGGCGCGGGCGTTCCGCGACGGCTTCGCGGGCTACGACGTCTACTACGCGGGCAAGGCGTTCCTGTGCACCGCGGTCGCCCGATGGGTGGCCGAGGAGGGGCTCTGCCTCGACGTCTGCAGCAACGGGGAGCTGAGCGTCGCGCTGCGCGCGGGCGTCGACCCGGCCCGGATCGGCTACCACGGCAACAACAAGACGGCGATGGAGCTGCGTCGTGCGGTCCACGCCGGGGTCGGCCGGATCATCGTGGACTCCTTCCACGAGATCGAGCGACTGGCCGACGTGGCCGCCCAGCTCGGCGTCACCCAGGGCGTGATGGTGCGGGTGACGGCGGGCGTCGAGGCGCACACCCACGAGTTCATCGCGACCGCCCACGAGGACCAGAAGTTCGGCTTCTCGATCTCCTCGGGGGCCGCGCTGGAGGCGGTGCGCCAGGTGCTCGGTCATGCGAGCCTGGAGCTGCGCGGCCTGCACAGCCACATCGGCTCGCAGATCTTCGACACCTCCGGCTGGGAGGTCGCCGGGCGCCGGGTGCTGGCCCTGCACGCCCGGATCGGTGCCGAGCTCGGCCACGTGCTGCCCGAGCTCGACCTCGGCGGCGGCTTCGGCATCGCCTACACGACCCAGGACGACCCGGCCGACCCCGCCGTGCTCGGCGACCAGATCACCAAGATCGTGACCGCGGAGTGCGCGGCGCTCGGCATCGAGGTCCCGCACCTGTCGATCGAGCCCGGCCGCGCCATCGTCGGACCCGCGATGTGCACGGTCTACACCGTCGGCACGGTCAAGCAGGTCGAGCTCGACGCCGGCGCGATGCGCACCTACGTCAGCGTCGACGGCGGGATGAGCGACAACCTCCGCCCGGCCCTGTACGACGCCGACTACTCCTGCACGCTCGCCTCCCGCAGCTCCTCCGCGGCTCCGGTGCTCGCCCGGGTGGTCGGCAAGCACTGCGAGTCCGGCGACATCGTCGTCAAGGACGAGTTCCTGCCCGGGGACGTGGCGCCCGGCGACCTGCTCGCGGTGCCGGGGACCGGCGCCTACGGCCGCTCGATGGCGTCGAACTACAACCACGCCCTGCGGCCGCCGGTGGTCGCGGTGAAGGACGGGGTCGCGCGGGTGGTCGTGCGTCGCGAGACCGAGGACGACCTGCTCGCCACCGACCTCGGCTAGGTGCTGCTGGGCCGGAGCAGCCGGACCGGCCCGTCGCCGTACGCCTGGAGCGCGTCGCCGGGGTTGGCGAGCGCGCACGAGCGCATCGACAGGCACCCGCAGCCGATGCAGTCGTCGAGGGTGTCGCGCAGCCGCTCCAGCCGGGCGATGCGCTCGTCGAGGCTGCTGCGCCAGGAGCGCGAGAGGCGGGACCAGTCGGCCTTGGTCGGTGTCCGGCCCTCGGGGAGGGTGGCCAGTGCGGCGCGGATGTCGGCGAGCGAGATGCCGACGCCCTGGGAGACCCGGACGAAGGCGATCCGGCGCAGCACGTCGCGGTGGTAGCGGCGCTGGTTGCCCGCGGTGCGGACCGCCGTGATGAGTCCCTCGCGCTCGTAGAAGTGCAGCGCGGACACGGCGACGCCCGCCCGCCGGGCCACCTCGCCCGGCGACAGGTCGTGGGTCCGGATCTCCCGGTTGACGTCGGTCATTGACCTCAACCTTAGTTGAGGTTGTCGGATGGGTCCATGCACGCGATCCGGCACCACGCCTTCGGCCCCGCCTCCGTCCTCCGCCTCGAGGAGCTGCCCGCCCCTGTCCCCGCGCCCGGCCAGGTCCGGGTCGCGGTGGAGGTCGCCGGTGTCCACCTGCTCGACACCTACCTCCGCGCCGGGCACGGCCCCGCCACGGTCGCGGCGGTGGAGCTGCCCGCGGTGCCCGGCCGCGAGGTCGCCGGCATCGTCGACCGGGTGGGGCACGGTGTCGACGAGAGCTGGCTGGGTCGCCGCGTGGTGACCCATCTCGGGCCGGCCGGACGGGGAGGGTACGCCGAGCGGGTGCTGGCCGACGCGAGCCGCCTCCACGACGTACCACCCGGCCTCGACGCCGCCACCGCCGTCGCCGCCATCGGCACCGGCCGCACCGCGGCGGGGATCCTCGACCTCGCCGGCCTCATGGCCGACGACGTCGTGGTGGTGACCTCGGCGGCGGGCGGACTCGGCACCCTGCTGCTGCAGGGAGCGCGCAACGCCGGCGCCCGCGCGGTCGGTCTCGCCAGCGGTCCGAAGCTGCACGTGGCCCGCCGGTTCGGCGCGGAGACGACGATCGACTACCGCGACCCGGAGTGGCCCGCCGTGCTGCGCGCCGCCGAGCCGCGGCTGACGGTCCTGCTCGACGGCGTCGGGGGAGAGGTGCCGCGCACCGTGCACGCGATGCTCGCCGCCGGCGGTCGCACGGTCCGCTTCTCCGGTGACCGGGAGGGCTACGACGGCGGCACGGTCCTCGACGTGCTCGGGCCCGCCCTGGCCGGCCGCATCCCCGAGCTGGAGAAGGCTGCCCTGGAGGCGGCGGCCGACGGCTCCCGGGTGCCCTACGTCGGCTCGGTGTTCCCGCTGGCCGAGGCCGCCCGCGCCCACGAGGCCCTGGAGAGCCGCCAGAGCCTCGGCAAGGTCGTGCTGGCGGTCGGGGCGTGACCGCGCTCGCCGACGCCGCGGTGGTCTCGCCGTGGCGGGGCCGGCACGCCCGGACGACCGTCGGCGTCTTCGCGCTGGCCTTCCTCTTCGCCTTCGAGGCGCTCGCCGTCGCCACCGTGATGCCGGCCGTGGCGGCCGACCTCGACGGCCTGCGCTGGTACGCCGTCGCCTTCGCCGCCCCGCTCGCCGCGGGCATCGTGGCGCTCGCCGCCGGCGGGCCGCAGGTCGACCGCCTCGGACCGGGGCCGGCCCTACGGATCGGGCTGGTGGTCTTCGGCGCGGGAGTCCTGCTCGCGGGACTCGCGCCGAGCATGGAGGTCTTCGTGCTCGGCCGCCTCGTGCACGGGTACGGCGGCGGGCTGATCGGCGTCGCGCTCTACGTCGTGGTCGCCCAGGCCTACCCCGAGGCCATGCGCCCCCGGGTGTTCGCGGTGCTGACGACCGCCTGGGTGCTGCCCGCCCTGGTCGGCCCGGTGCTGGCGGCGCAGGTCGCCGCGCTCGTCGGCTGGCGCTGGGTGTTCCTCAGCGTTCCGGTGCTCGCCTTCGCCGCCTGGCTCCTCGTCGCCGACGCGCCCTCGCGCCCCGGGTCCGCCGCGCCGGTCCCGGGCCGGCTGTGCTGGGCGCTGATCGCCGCGGCCGGCGCGCTCGCGGTCAGCCTCGGCGGCCAGCAGGTGCTCGCCGGGTGGCCGCTCCTGGTCGCCGCGGGGCTGGTGGCGCTGGCGGTCGCCGGCCGCCGCGTGCTGCCGCCCGGAGCGTGGAGCCTGCGGCCCGGACTCCCGGCCGTCCTCGGCTCCCGCGCCGCGATCAGCACCGCGATGGCGGCCGCGGAGGTCTACGTCCCGCTGCTCCTGGTCCTCCAGCGCGACCTCACCATCGCGCAGGCGGGCTGGGCGGTGACCGCCTCCGCCGTGAGCTGGTCCGCGGGTGCGGTCGTGCCCGCGCGGTGGCGCCTGCTCGCCGACCAGCCGGGGCGGGTGCGGCTCGGTGCCGGACTCCTCGCGACGGGGATCGCGGGCTTCGCGACGGTCTCCGTGCCCGGCGTACCGCTGGCGGTGGCGGTGCTCGCCTGGGCGCTCGCGGGCCTCGGCATCGGGATGACCTTCTCCACGCTGTCGGTGCTCGCGCTCGCCACCGCGGCCATGGGGGAGGAGGGGCGGGTGTCCTCCGCGCTGCAGCTCAACGACTACCTGACCAACGCGGCCGGGGTCGCGCTCGGTGGCGTGGTGTTCGCGGCCTTCGCCGCGAGCGCCCCGGGCGCCGCGGCGACCGGGCTGGTGCTGGTGGCGGCCGCGGTGGCGGCGTTCGCGCTGGTGCCCGCGGCGCGCCTGGGCCGGGGAGCGGCGGCCTAGGCGGGGACCCGCAGCGAGAACCGTGCGCGGTACTGCTGCGGCGAGACGCCGACCCGGTCGCGGAAGTGCTTGCGCAGCGCGGCCGCCGTGCCGAAGCCGGCCAGGTCGGCCACCCGGTCGATCCCGGCGTCGCTGGTCTCGAGCAGCTCCTTGGCCCGCTCCACGCGGGCCTGCGCGACCCAGTCGCCGAGCGTCATGCCCGTCTCGGCGCGGAAGTTGCGGGTCAGGGTGCGCACGCTCAGCCCGAACGCGGCGGCGACCTCGCCCAGGCTGACGGGTCGGTCGAGCCGGCCGAGCAGCCAGCCGCGGACCTCGGCCATCGCGCCGGCCTCGTCGGCCAGGGCCGGACGTGACACGAACTGGGACTGCCCGCCGCCCCGGTGCGGCGGCGCCAGGGTGAGCCGCGAGACGTCGGCGGCGACGGCGGCGCCGAAGTCGCGGGCGATGATGTGCAGGGTCAGGTCGATCGCGGCCGAGGCCCCCGCCGCGGTCAGCACGTCGCCCGCGTCGACGAACAGCTCGTCGGGCCGGAAGTCGACCTGCGGGAAGGCCGCGCGGAACTCGTCGGCGGCGCACCAGTGCGTCGTCGCCGCCCGGCCGTCGAGCAGGCCGGACGCGGCGACCGTGAACGCCCCGGTGCAGTAGGACACCACCCGCGGCACGCCGAGGGCGGCGAGCCCGACCGGGTCGCCGGTGGTGGTGGACGTCTCCCACGGCGGCACGACCACCGTGTCGACCTCGGCCAGGACCGAGCGGTCGGCCGTGACGGCGACCGAGAAGTCGGCAGCCGTCTGCACCGGGCCGCCGTCGAGGCTGCACGTCACGACGTCGTACGCCGGGCGGCCGACGACCGATGCCGCGCCGAAGAAGCGCGAGGCGATGCCCAGCTCGTAGGGGTAGACGCCGGGCAGGGCGACGACCCCGATCCGGTGGGGGCGCGAGGCTGCGGTCATGGCCAGATCATGACATATGTCGTCCATCCGGCCACTGGTGGGCGGGGCCGGCGCCGACCAGGCTGGTGCCCTGCCCGGACGCGCCGGGCGAGCACGCGACACAGAAGGAGCAGGAACCATGCGCGCAGTGCGCTACACCGCCGTCGGGGCGGCCGCCGAGGTCACCGAGCTGGTCGAGGTGGACGAGCCCACCGTCGCCGCGGACGAGGTGCTGGTCCGGGTCGGCGCCGTCGGGCTGAACCCGGTCGACGTGAAGATCCGCGCGGCCGGCTTCGACTTCGGGCCGATCGAGTACACCCCGCGCCCGGGGTGGGACGTCGCCGGCGAGGTCGTCGCCGTCGGTGCGGACGTCGACTCCTTCGCGGCCGGCGACACCGTCTTCGGGCTGGCCCGGTTCCCGCGGGCCGCGCACACCCTGGCCGAGCTGGTCGCCGTACCCGCCGCCGACCTGGCGTCCGTGCCGGACGCGTGGTCGCTCGCCCAGGCCGGAGCGGCCCCGCTGGCGGTGCTCACTGCCTGGCACGCGTTCGACGCGGCCGGCCTGACCGGCGACGCCACGGGCAGGCGCGTGCTCGTCCTCGGCGGCGCCGGCGGCGTCGGCCACCTCGCGATCCAGGTCGCGAAGGCCCGGGGCGCGTACGTCGTCGCGACGGCGAGCCCGGCCAAGCACGACGTGCTCGCGGGGCTCGGTGCCGACGAGACCGTCGACTACCGCGACGAGGCCGCCCTGGCCGCCATCGGCCCGGTCGACGTCGTGCTGTCCACCGTCGACGACGGCGTCCCGCCGCTCGACGCGGTCCGCGAGGGCACCGCCGTCATCACCATCACCGGGTTCCCCGAGGGCGCCGAGGACACGCTCCGCGCGGCCGGCGCGCGGAAGGTCGAACGGATCATGGTCGCCGCCGACGGGCCGGCGCTCGCGCAGGTCGCCGCACTCGCCGACGAGGGCCGGCTCACCGTCCTCGTCGACACCGAGCTGCCGCTGGACGACGTGGTGAAGGTCCAGGAGCGGCTCGAGACCGGGCGGGTCACCGGCAAGGTCGTCGTCACGCTCCCGTGACGTCGCGCGCGGGCGCGAGGAGCCGGACGCCTGTCCGTGTTCTGCCGTCGCTGACGGACCCCGACCCGGGCGCCGATACGATCACCGGGTGAACAGTCCCCTCAAGGTCGCCGTGCTCGGCTGTGGCTCCGTGGGGTCGCAGGTGGTCCGGCTCCTCGGTGAGCAGGCCGACGACCTGGCGGCCCGGGTGGGTGCCCGGGTGGAGCTCGCCGGTGTCGCCGTACGACGCCTCGACGCCCCGCGCGAGGTCGACGTCCCCGCCGAGCTGCTCACCACCGACGCCGCGGCCCTGGTGGCCCGGGAGGACGTCGACCTCGTGATCGAGGTGATCGGCGGCATCGAGCCCGCGCGCAGCCTCATCCTCTCCGCGCTGGAGAACGGTGCCTCCGTCGTCACCGCCAACAAGGCGCTGCTCGCGGAGGACGGCCCGACGCTCTTCGAGGCCGCCGAGAAGGCCGGCCGCGACCTCTACTACGAGGCGGCCGTGGCCGGCGCGATCCCGATCCTGCGCCCGCTGCGCGAGTCGCTCGCCGGTGACCGGGTCACCCGGGTGCTGGGCATCGTCAACGGCACCACGAACTTCATCCTCGACAAGATGGACACCTCCGGCGCCGGCTTCGCCGACGCCCTGGAGGAGGCGCAGGCACTCGGGTACGCCGAGGCGGACCCCACCGCCGATGTCGAGGGCTTCGACGCCGCCGCCAAGGCCGCGATCCTGGCGAGCCTGGCGTTCCACTCCCGCGTCACCGCCGCCGACGTGCACCGCGAGGGTATCGCCGACGTCAGTGCCGCCGACGTGCGCTCCGCGCGCGAGATGGACAGCGTCGTCAAGCTGCTGGCGATCGCCGAGCTGGTGCCCGCCGCCGACCCGGCCGAGGACCCGGGCGTGAGCGTGCGGGTGCACCCGGCCATGATCCCCCGCTCGCACCCGCTGGCCAGCGTCCGCGAGGCCTACAACGCGGTCTTCGTCGAGTCGGAGGCCGCCGGCCAGCTGATGTTCTACGGTCCCGGCGCCGGCGGCTCGCCGACGGCCAGCGCGGTGCTCGGCGACCTCGTCACGGTCGCCCGCAACCACCGTCAGGGCACGCGCGGCGTGGGGGAGTCGGCGTACGCCGACCGGGCGGTGCTGCCGATGGGCGAGACCCGCACCCGCTACCACGTCGCGATCGACGTCGACGACCGCGCGGGCGTGCTGGCGGCGGTCGCGCTGGCGTTCGCCGAGCACGGCGTGTCGATCCAGACCGTCCGCCAGGAGGGCCGGGGCAACGACGCCCAGCTCGTCGTGGTCTCGCACGAGGCGACGGACGCGGCGCTCGCCGCGACCGTCGAGCACCTGCGGGGCATGGAGATCGTGCGCGAGGTCACCTCGGTGATGCGCGTCGAGGGAGCCGAGGAATGACCCATCAGTGGCGCGGCGTGATCGAGGAGTACCGAGAGCTCCTCGAGATCCCGCAGGACACCCCTGCCGTGACCCTGCGTGAGGGCGGCACCCCGCTGGTGCACTCCGGATGGCTGTCCGGGCTGACCGGCGCCGAGGTCTGGCTCAAGGTCGAGGGCAGCAACCCGACCGGCTCCTTCAAGGACCGCGGCATGACCACGGCCCTCTCCGTCGCCGTCCACGAGGGCGCCAAGGCCGTCGTGTGCGCCTCCACCGGGAACACCTCCGCCTCGATGGCGGCGTACGCCGCGAAGGCCGGCGTCACCCCGATCGTGCTGGTGCCCGAGGGCAAGATCTCCGCCGGCAAGATGGCCCAGGCGGTGCTGCACGGCTCCCAGGTCATCCAGGTGCGCGGCAACTTCGACGACTGTCTGCGGATGGCGCGCGAGATGGCGTGGAAGTACCCCGTCGCGCTCGTCAACTCCGTCAACCCGCACCGCCTCGAGGGCCAGAAGACCGCCGCCTTCGAGATCGTCGACTTCCTCGGGGACGCCCCCGACTTCCACCTCCTTCCGGTCGGCAACGCCGGCAACATCTCGGCCTACTGGCTCGGCTACACCCAGTACGCCGGCCTGGGCCGCGCCACCAAGCGACCGGTCATGCGCGGCTTCCAGGCCGAGGGCGCCGCCCCCCTCGTCACCGGCGAGCCGTTCCCCGACCCGGAGACCGCGGCCACCGCGATCCGGATCGGCAACCCCGCCTCCTGGAAGCTCGCCGAAGCCGCCCGCGACGAGTCCGGCGGCCGCTTCGCCGCGGTCTCCGACGCGCAGATCCTCGCCGCCCAGAAGGAGCTGGCCGCCCAGGACGGCGTCTTCGTCGAGCCCGCCTCGGCCGCCGGCATCGCCGGCCTGCTCGCCGAGCTGGCCGCGGGGGAGTCGTACGCCGGCACCACCGTCGCGATCACCGTCACCGGCCACGGCCTCAAGGACATCGCCACCGCGCTCGACGGGCTGGTCCTGCCGGACACCGTCGTCGACGCGGACGTCGACGCCGCCGCGCACGCCGCGGGCCTGTGAGCCGATGACCTTCGTGGAGGGCCCGGTCCGGGTCCGCGTGCCCGCGACCTCGGCCAACCTCGGCCCCGGCTTCGACACCCTCGGCCTGGCGCTCGACCTGCGCGACACCCTCGAGGCCGAGGTCACCGCCGACGGCCTCGTCGTCGAGGTCGAGGGCCACGGCGCCGGCGAGGTCCCCCTCGACGAGCGCCACCTCGTCGTGCGGGCGATGCGCGCCACCTTCGACCGGCTCGGCCAGGCGCCGGCCGGCCTCCGGCTGTCGTGCACCAACGTCATCCCGCACGCGCGGGGGCTGGGCTCGTCCTCCGCCGCGATCGTCGGCGGGGTGTGGCTGGCCCGCGAGCTGGTCGCCGGCGGGCGGCTGCTCCTCGACGACACCGCCCTGCTCGACCTCGCCGCGCGGATGGAGGGTCACCCCGACAACGTCGCCCCCGCCCTGCTCGGCGGGTTCGTGATCTCCGGCCAGGACTCCGACGGGTCCTTCTGGGCGGTCCCCGGCAGCGTGGACCCCCGCGTCGGCGCCGTCGTGTTCGTCCCACCGACCCCGGTCGAGACCGAGGCCGCGCGTGGGCTGCTCCCGGCCGACGTACCCCACGGCGACGCGGCGGCCAACGCCGGCCGGGCCGCGCTGCTCGTCGCCGCCCTGTCGGGCAGCCCGGAGCAGCTGCTCCGGGCGACCGAGGACCGGCTGCACCAGGAGTACCGCCGACCGGCCATGCCCGAGAGCCTCGCCCTCGTCGAGGCGTTGCGGGCGGACGGCGTACCAGCGGTGGTCTCGGGGGCCGGCCCGACGGTGCTCGCCTTCACCGACGGCCCGGGCACGCCCGCGGCCGACGCGCTCCTCGCCCGGTGCCCCGCCGGCTGGACCGCCCGCGCTCTCGCCGTCACCGACGCGGGCGCCACGCCCGCGGACCCCCGCTGACCGCGGCGCGCGCGGTGGTACATTGACGGTGCGCCGCACTCGTCGGCGCTCGCACGTCCTCTCGGACGTGCCGTTTCTCCGGCTCGGCCGGGCCCGCGAGCCTCGCTCGTGCGGTCGTCCGTGCCGGATCCATCCAGTTGCCGTCCCGGGCAGCGGGTCGCCGCGGCCGGGACGGGCATGAACGTGGGAAGGGCTCACGTGACCGAGACTCTCGACTCCACCGCGAAGGCGCCGAAGAAGCGCGCCGGTGGACTCAACTCCATGCTGCTCGCCGACCTCAAGGCGATGGCCGGCGGCATGGGCATCCCGGGTGCCGGGAGCATGAAGAAGGCCGCGCTGGTCGACGCCATCAAGGCGGCCCAGGCCGGTCAGGGCGGTGCGCCGAAGGCGGAGCAGCAGCCCAAGGCGGAGCAGCAGCCCAAGGCCGAGCAGCAGCCCAAGGCGGAGCAGTCGCCGAAGGCTGAGCAGCCGAAGGCGGAGCAGCAGCCCAAGGCGGAGCAGGCCAAGGAGCAGCCGAAGGACCAGCAGCCGAAGAAGGCCGACGAGCCCCAGCGCGGGCAGGGCGGCCAGGGCGGCCAGGGCGGTCAGGGCGGTCAGAAGCGCCAGGGCAACCAGCAGGGCAACCAGCAGAACAAGCAGGGCCAGGGCAACCAGCAGGGCAACCAGCAGAACAAGCAGGCGCCGAAGCAGGACGACCCCCGCCCGCAGGCCGAGGACGACGCCCACGACGACGGCGAGGAGGGCGGCGAGGGCGGCAGCCGCCGCAACCGGCGTCGCCGCGGTCGCGACCGGGACCGCACCGCCCGCACGGGCCGCGAACCCGACACCGAGGTGCGCGAGGACGACGTACTCGTCCCGGCGGCGGGCATCCTCGACGTCCTGGACAACTACGCGTTCGTGCGGACCAGCGGCTACCTCGCCGGGCCGGACGACGTCTACCTGTCGCTGTCGATGGTGCGCAAGTACGGCCTGCGCCGCGGTGACGCCGTGGCCGGCCAGGTCCGCCAGCCGCGCGACGGGGAGCGCCGGGAGAAGTTCAACCCGATGGTGCGGATCGAGACCGTCAACGGCGTCGACCCCGAGCAGGCCAAGAACCGCGCCGACTTCGACCAGCTCACCCCGGTCTCGCCGAACGCCCGGCTGCGCCTGGAGACCGGCCCGGACGCGGTGACCGCGCGGGTCATCGACCTCGTCACCCCGATCGGCAAGGGCCAGCGCGGACTCGTGCTCGCGCCCAGCGACGCCGGCAAGACCGCCACCGTCCAGGCGATCGCCAACGCGATCACCGCCAACAACCCCGAGTGCCACCTGATGGTCGTGCTCGTCGACGAGCGCCCGGAGGAGGTCACCGACTTCCAGCGCGCCGTCAAGGGCGAGGTCGTCGCCAGCACCTTCGACCGTCCGGCCGCCGACCACACCACGCTCGCCGAGCTGGCGATCGAGCGGGCCAAGCGCCTGGTCGAGCTGGGCCACGACGTCGTCGTCCTCCTGGACGGGCTGACCCGCCTGGGCCGTGCGTACAACCTCACCGCCCCCGCCAGCGGCCGGATCCTGCCCGGTGGCGTGGACGCGGCCGCGCTCTACCCGCCCAAGAAGCTCTTCGGTGCCGCGCGCAACATCGACAACGGCGGCTCGCTGACGATCCTGGCGACCGCCCTGGTCGACGGCTCCAAGATGGACGAGGCCGTCCTCGAGGAGCTCACCGGCACCGACAACCTGCGCCTGCACCTGCGCCGCGAGCTCGCCGACCGCGGCCTGGTCCCGGCCGTCGACGTACGGGCCTCGGGGACGCGGCGCGAGGACCAGCTGCTCAGCCCGGAGGAGCAGGGCGTGCACGCCGCGCTGCGCGCCGAGCTCGCCGGCAAGGAGGCGGCCGAGGCGCTCGAGCAGCTGCTGGGCATGGTCCGCAACAGCCAGACGAACTACGAGCTGCTGGTCAAGCTGCAGCGTCGCTGAGGGGGAACAACCTCGGCTCCCCGGCGGTTTTGGGGAGCTGAGGGATCTCGCCGTAGGATTCCCTGTTGGCTCCGGTTCACGTCCGCATCCCGCGAGGCGACCCGGGCACCTTTGAGAGGACACCCATGAAGAAGGACATCCACCCCGACTACGTCGTGACCCAGGTGACCTGCACCTGTGGCGCCACGTTCACCACCCGCAGCACCGCGACCTCCGGCGCGATCCACGCCGACGTCTGCTCGCAGTGCCACCCGTTCTACACCGGCAAGCAGAAGATCCTCGACACCGGCGGCCGCGTCGCCCGGTTCGAGGCCCGCTACGCCAAGGCTGCCAAGAAGTAGCTGCCTCCGAGCGCCGGTCCGCCCCACGGGGTGGGCCGGCGTTCGTCATTTGCCCCACGGGCACCACGGTCGGAGGTTTCCTGGTGCTTCTCGGGGTTTGCAAAGGCCGATAAGCGCAGGAATCCCCGGTTAACCGGGGATTCCTGCACCCCCACCGAGGAGCCACCGTGTTCGAAGCCGTCGAGGGCATGCTCGCCGAGCATGCTGAGCTGGAGACGCGCCTGGCGCTGCCCGAGACCCACGCGGACGCCCGGCTGGCACGCACCCTCAACCGCCGGTACGCCGAGCTGAACGCCATCATCGCGACGTGGCGCGAGTGGCGGCAGGCCGGCGAGGACGCCGACGCCGCGCGGGAGCTGGCGGCCGACGACCCGGCGTTCGCCGAGGAGGTCGACGACCTGCTCGCCCAGCAGGAGGACGCCGCTGAGCGGCTGCGGAGGCTGCTGGTGCCGCGCGACCCGGCCGACGACAAGGACGCGCTGCTGGAGGTGAAGTCCGGCGAGGGTGGCGAGGAGAGCGCGCTGTTCGCCGGCGACCTGCTGCGGATGTACAGCCGCTACGCCGAGCGGCGCGGGTGGAAGACCGAGATCCTCGACGCCACCGAGTCCGACCTGGGCGGCTACAAGTCGGTCACGGTCGCGGTGAAGAGCACGGGGAGTGCCGAGGCGGGCCAGACGCCGTACGCCCTGCTGAAGTTCGAGGGTGGCGTGCACCGGGTGCAGCGGGTGCCGGTGACGGAGTCCCAGGGGCGGATCCACACCAGTGCCGCGGGCGTGCTGGTGATGCCGGAGGCCGAGCAGGTCGACGTCGAGATCAACGACAACGACCTGCGCATCGACGTCTTCCGGTCCTCGGGCCCGGGCGGGCAGAGCGTCAACACGACCGACTCGGCGGTGCGGATCACCCACCTGCCGACGGGCATCGTGGTGAGCTGCCAGAACGAGAAGTCGCAGCTGCAGAACAAGGACCAGGCGATGCGGATCCTGCGGGCCCGGCTGCTCCAGGCCGCCCAGGAGGCCGCCGACGCCGAGGCCAGCGACGCTCGGCGCAGCCAGGTCCGCACGGTCGACCGCTCGGAGCGGATCCGCACCTACAACTTCCCGGAGAACCGGATCTCCGACCACCGCACGGGCTACAAGTCCTACAACCTCGACCAGGTCCTCGACGGCGACCTGCAGCCGGTGCTCGACTCCTGTGTCGAGGCCGACATGGCCGCCCGGCTGGCCGCGCTCGAGGAATGAGCACCGCGCAGCAGCTGGTGAAGGCCGCCGCCGCCCGGCTGGCCGAGGCCGGCGTCGCGAGTCCGGAGCACGACGCGGCGGAGCTCCTCGCCCACGTCCTCGGTACGACGCGGGGCCGGCTGCCGCTCGTCGGCGAGGTCGAGCCCACCCCCCGGACCCGGTACGACGCCCTGGTGGCCCGTCGCGCCGCCCGCGAGCCGTTGCAGCACCTCACCGGCACGGCCGCCTTCCGCTACGTCGAGGTGCAGGTCGGGCCGGGCGTCTTCGTCCCGCGGCCCGAGACCGAGCTGCTCGCGGGCTGGGCGGTGGACCGGGCCCGGGAGGTCGCCGCGGCCGGCGATACGCCGGTGGTCGTCGACCTGTGCACCGGCTCGGGGGTGATCGCGCGCAGCATCGCCGACGAGGTGCCGTCCGCGCGGGTGCACGCCGTCGAGCTGGACCCGGCCGCGCACGCCTGGGCCGAGCGCAACCTCGCCGGCACCGGCGTGGACCTGCGCCTGGGCGACCTGGCGACAGCCTTCGACGACCTGGCGGGGCAGGTGCACGTGCTGGTGAGCAACCCGCCGTACGTCCCCCTGGAGGCGTGGGAGTCGGTCGCCGTCGAGGCGCGCGACCACGACCCGCACCTGGCGTTGTTCTCCGGCGACGACGGTCTCGACGCGATCCGGTTGATCGCCGGCCGGGGGCTGGTGCTGTTGCGACCCGGGGGAGTGGTCGGCGTGGAGCACGCCGACGTGCAGGGAGAGGCGGCCCCGGCCGTCTTCAGCGACCACGGCCGCTGGGAGGAGGTGCGCGACCACCGCGACCTCGCCGGCCGGGCGCGCTACCTCACGGCGCGCCGGCCACGATGAGAGGATGGACGCCGTGAGTGCCGAGCGGTTCCCGACCCAGTCCGAGGAGGAGCGCGAGGCGGCGCTCGACGCAGCCAGCCAGGCGGTGCGTCGCGGCCGCCTGATCGTGCTGCCCACCGACACCGTCTACGGCGTCGGCGCGGACGCCTTCGACGCCGAGGCGGTCAGCCGGCTGTTGGCCGCCAAGGGCCGCGGCCGGGAGATGCCGCCGCCGGTGCTGGTCGGCACGAAGGGGACGCTGGACGCGCTGGCGACCCGGGTGCCGTCGTACGTCGCCCCGCTGGTCCAGGAGTTCTGGCCGGGCGCGCTGACCGTGGTCTGCCACCAGCAGCCGTCGCTGCAGTGGGACCTCGGCGAGACCCGCGGCACGGTCGCGATCCGGATGCCCGACCACGACCTGGCCCGGGCCCTGCTCGACCGGACGGGGCCGCTGGCGGTCAGCTCGGCCAACATCACCGGGAACCCGGCCGCGCTGGACGCCGACGAGGCGGACGCGATGCTGGGCGCCGCGGTCGACGTGGTCATCGACGGCGGTGCCGCCCCCGGCGGCGTCGCGTCGACGATCATCGACGCGACGGGGGAGCGGCCGCGCCTGCTGCGCGCCGGCGCGATCGACGTCGCGGACCTGGACGCCGTGCTCGCCGACCTCGGCATCACGGTGGACACCGGTGAGGAGGCCGAGCCGGAGGATGCGTGAGTACGTCGTCGTCTTCCTGGTCGCCGCCGCGGTCACCTACCTGCTGACGGTCGTCGCCCGCGAGATCGCGGTGCGCACCGGCGCGGTGGCGAAGGTGCGCGACCGCGACGTGCACGCCGAGCCGGTGCCCTACCTCGGCGGGCTGGCGATGCTGGGCGGGCTCTGGGCGGCGTACTTCGTCGCCAAGGCGCTGCCCTTCCTCGGCGGCCAGGACCGGCCCTTCGTGTTCGACGACGCGCTCGCGGTGCTGCTGGCCGGCACGCTGGTCTGCGCGGTGGGAGTGGTCGACGACATCATCGACCTCGACGCGCTGACGAAGTTCGGCGGCCAGGTGCTCGCCGTCGGGATCCTGGTCTACTCCGGGATCCAGTTCCGCTACTTCTACCAGTCCCAGGGCGAGGTCTTCTCCCTCGACGCCGGGCAGGGGGCGCTGCTCACCGCCTTCGCCGTGGTCGCCACGGTCAACGCGGTCAACTTCATCGACGGGCTCGACGGCCTGGCGGCGGGCGTGATCGGGATCAGCTCGCTGGCCTTCTTCCTGTTCTGCTACTCCCTGGCCTTCCTCAACGACGTCACCCGGGCCACCACGGGGGCGCTGCTGTCCGCGGCGCTGGCGGGGGCGTGCCTGGGCTTCCTGGTGCACAACTTCCACCCGGCGCGGCTGTTCATGGGCGACAGCGGCTCGATGCTGATCGGGCTGGTGCTCTCGGCCACGGCGATCACGATCACCACCCAGTTCGCGCCCGGCGACCTCACCCAGGGCGCCGACGGCACCCGGGCGAGCCTGCTGCCGGTGCTGCTACCGGTGCTGCTGCCGATCCTGATCCTGCTGGTGCCCCTGGCCGACCTGGTCCTCGCCGTCGTACGACGAACGCGGGCCGGGCGCTCGCCCTTCGCCCCCGACAAGCAGCACCTCCACCACCGCCTGCTGGAGATCGGCCACTCCCACCGCCGCGCGGTCGTCATCATGTGGCTGTGGGCGGGGCTGATCGCCTTCAGCGTCGTGATCGCCAGCCTCTTCACCGGACCGGTCGTGTGGGGCATCCTGGGGGCGAGCTTCGTGCTCACGGTGACCCTCACCTTCGTGCTCCCGCTCGTCCACACGCCCCTCGTCGACCAGGTCATCGAGGACATGCTGGAGCCCGCCGAACCACCCCTGCCGGAGCCGGCGGGGACCCCCGATGCGGAGTCCCCCGGGACTTTGTGATAACTTTCACGAACTCCCGGAGAGCACTCTCCGAGACCGACGACCGCAACGAGCAGAACGGCCGCCGATGATGACGACCGACACCCGGACCCACCGCGTGGTGACCCGCGCGGCCCTCGTGGCCGCGGTCGCCGCCGCGGGCCTCGTCCTGGTGGCCGCTCTCGTGTCCGGCAGGCCCGCCGCGCTCGGCGCCGCCGTCGGGGGAGTGATCGCGGTCGGCGTGTTCGCCTTCGGCTCCTTCGCCGTGGAGGCGGTCTCGCGGCTGATGCCGTCGGTGTCGCTGCTCTTCGCGATGCTGACCTACACCTTCCAGGTGGCGGCCATGGCGCTGGTGTTCGTGGCGCTCAACACCTCCGGCCTCCTCGACGACGAGCTCGACAGCGGATGGGTCGGCGGAGCCATCATCCTGGGCGCCTTCGTGTGGATGGGCGTGCAGATCGCGCTGGCCACCACGGCCCGCATCCCGGCCTTCGAGACCCCCGCGTCCACCCCGTCCGAGGGCGGTGCGCGATGACCTTTCGAGACTGCTATTGTCCGGGGCGCAATGAGTCAGCCCGAGGAGAAGCCGAAGGGCGATCCGTGGCATGCGTTCGGCTATGTCGTTGCCGGGGTCGCGTTCTACGGCCTGCTGGGGTGGCTCGCGGACCGGTGGCTGGGTACCACGTTCCTCGTTGCGATCGGCATCCTCGCGGGTGCCGCGCTGGGGATCTACATGACCGCCCAGCGGTTCCGCATGGAACCACCAGATCAGCCCGACAGCCCGAAGACAGACGAGCAGTGAACGCAGAGGAGACCTGGTGATCATCGCAGCCAGCGCCACCATCGCCGCCGAGGGTGGGGAGGAGTTCCACGCTCCGGGCCCGAGCCTGTTCGACCTGCCCGGAATCGCCGGCAGCGACGTCACCAAGCCCATGGTCCTGGTGGTCCTGTCGGGCATCGTGGTCTTCACCTTCTTCTACCTCGCCTCGCGCAAGCGGGCGATGGTCCCCGGCAAGCTGCAGTTCGCCGGTGAGGGCGCCTACGGCTTCGTGCGCAACAGCGTCGCCCGCGACATCATCGGCAGCCACGACTTCCAGAAGTTCGTGCCCTACCTGGTCACGGTCTTCTTCTTCATCCTGGTCAACAACCTGTTCGCCAGCATCCCGTTCATCCAGTTCCCGACCTTCAGCCGCGCGGGCATGGCCTACGCGCTGGCGGGGCTGTCCTGGGTGGTCTACAACGGCGTCGGCATCGCCCGGCACGGCCTGATCGGCTACCTCAAGCTGCAGAGCGTCCCCTCCGGCGTCAGCCCGGTGATGTACCCGCTGCTGGTCCCGCTGGAGTTCTTCTCCAACATCCTGGTCCGCCCGGTCACGCTGGCCCTGCGTCTGTTCTGCAACATGTTCGCCGGCCACATCCTGCTCGCGCTCTTCGCGACCGGTGGCCTCTACCTGATCGAGCACGTCGGTGGCATCGGGTACGTCGCCGGGCCGCTCGCCTGGGTGCTCGCGATCCTGGTCAGCTTCCTCGAGATCCTGGTGCAGTTCCTGCAGGCCTACGTCTTCGTCCTGCTGAACGCGATGTACATCCAGGGCGCGCTCGCCGACGAGCACTGATCTTCCCGTCCCGCTCCACCAACCCCACAGTTCTCGCACGAGAAAACAACCCGAAAGGAAAGAAGCCATGGGTGGCTCTCTCAACATGATCGGTTACGGCCTGGCCGCCATCGGCCCGGGTATCGGCATCGGTCTCATCTTCGCCGCGTACATCAACGGCGTCGCCCGCCAGCCCGAGGCGCAGAGCCGCCTCCAGTCGATCGCGATCCTCGGCTTCGCGCTCGCCGAGGCGCTGGCGATCATCGGCATCGCCCTGGCGTTCGTCCTCAAGGCATCCAACACCTGAGCCGAACCGGCCTCCTGTCAGTACGAGATCTAGGTCAGGTCCATGAAGTCACTGTTGATCGCCGCCGCTGAGGCGGAGGAGCACAACCCGCTCGTTCCGGAGTGGATCGAGGTCGTCATCGCCCTCGTCGTGTTCGGCATCCTCTTCTTCGCCATCAAGAAGTTCGTCGTCCCGAACTTCGAGAAGACGTTCGCCGATCGCTCGGCGGCGATCGAGGGCGGCATCGCCGCGGCCGCGACCAAGCAGGCCGAGGCGGACGCCAAGCTGGCCGAGCTCGAGCAGCAGCTGGCCGACGCCCGGCACGAGGCTGCGCGCATCCGCGAGGAGGCCCGTGAGCAGGGTGCCGCGATCGTGGCGGAGATGCGGGAGCAGGCCCAGGCCGAGTCCCAGCGCATCGTCGACCACGGCAAGGCGCAGATCGAGGCCGAGCGCCAGCAGGCGGTCACCTCGCTCCGTGCCGAGGTCGGCACCCTCGCGACCGGTCTCGCCGGCCGCATCGTGGGTGAGTCGCTGGAGGACGACGAGCGTCAGGCTCGCGTCGTCGAGCGCTTCCTCGCCGAGCTGGAGACGGCCGACGCTGCCGACGCGGGCAAGGACGCCTGATGGTGTCCTTCCGCACTGCGTCCGCTGACGCCGTGGCCGCCCTCACCGACCAGGTCGGTGGGGTGGCCGAGGCGTCGGCCGCGACGGTCGCGGGCGACCTGTTCTCCGCCGCCGCGGCCTTCCGGGCCGAGGCGTCGCTGCGCCGGGTCGTCACCGACCAGTCGGTGCCGGCCGAGGCCCGCGCGGGACTGGTCGGCGAGCTGTTCACCGGGAAGGTCGACGCGGTCTCGCTCGGCCTGCTCCGGGACGCGGCCGGCCGGCGCTGGACGCGCACCCGCGACTTCGCGGACGCGCTGGAGCAGCTGGGCGTCGTCGCCGCCGTACGCTCCGTCGGGCTGCAGGGTGACACCCTGGTCGACGAGCTGTTCGCCGTGCGCCGCCTGGTGACCGACAACAGCGACCTGCGCAACGCGCTGTCCGACCCGGTCCGCTCGACCGCCGACAAGAGCGGGCTCGTCGCCTCGCTCCTCGGTGGCAAGGCGCTCCCGGCGACGGTGCAGCTGGTCACGCAGGCGCTGTCCGGCTCCTACCGCACCGTGGTCGCCGCGCTGGAGGACTACGAGCGCACCGCCGCACAGGTCCAGGGGGAGGGCGTGGCCACCGTCCACGTCGCCCGGGCCCTGTCGGCGAGCGACCAGGAGCGGCTCGCCGCGGCACTGACGCGGCAGTACGGCCGCCCGGTGCACCTCAACATCGTCATCGACCCCGAGGTCCTCGGCGGCCTGCGGGTGGAGATCGGCGATGACGTCATCGATGGCACCGTCGTCAGCCGCCTCGACGACGCGCGCCGCAAGATCGCCGGCTGACCCGGCCGATCACCGCACCACCCACGACTTCACGCTGTAGACAAGAGAGAAGGCACCAGAGATGACGGAACTCTCCATCCGTCCGGACGAGATCCGCGACGCCCTCGCCAAGTACGTCGCCGACTTCGAGCCCGCCGCGGCGAGCAAGGAGGAGGTCGGCACGGTCGCCTCCGCCGGTGACGGCATCGCCCGCGTGTCGGGTCTGCCCTCCGCCATGGCGAACGAGCTCCTCGAGTTCGAGGACGGCACGCTCGGCCTCGCGCTGAACCTCGAGGACCGCGAGATCGGTGTCGTCATCCTCGGTGACTTCGACAAGATCGAGGAGGGCCAGACGGTCCGCCGGACCGGCGAGATCCTCTCGGTCCCCGTGGGCGAGGGCTACCTCGGCCGCGTCGTCGACCCGCTCGGCAAGCCGATCGACGGCCTCGGCGACATCGCCACCGACGGCCGCCGCGCCCTCGAGCTCCAGGCGCCCGGCGTGATGGCCCGCAAGTCGGTCCACGAGCCGCTCGCCACCGGCATCAAGGCCATCGACTCGATGACCCCGATCGGCCGCGGCCAGCGCCAGCTGATCATCGGCGACCGCGCCACCGGCAAGACCACGGTCGCGATCGACACGATCATCAACCAGAAGCAGAACTGGGAGTCGGGCGACCCGAGCAAGCAGGTCCGCTGCATCTACGTCGCCATCGGCCAGAAGGGCTCCACCATCGCCTCCGTGCGCGGTGCCCTCGAGGAGGCCGGCGCGCTGGAGTACACCACCATCGTGGCGGCCCCGGCGTCCGACAGCGCGGGCTTCAAGTACCTCGCGCCCTACACCGGCTCGGCCATCGGCCAGCACTGGATGTACGACGGCAAGCACGTCCTCATCGTGTTCGACGACCTGACCAAGCAGGCCGAGGCCTACCGTGCCGTGTCCCTGCTGCTGCGCCGCCCGCCGGGCCGCGAGGCGTACCCGGGTGACGTCTTCTACCTGCACTCGCGCCTGCTCGAGCGCTGCGCGAAGCTGTCCGACGCGCTGGGCTCCGGCTCGATGACCGGCCTGCCGATCATCGAGACCAAGGCCAACGACGTCTCGGCGTTCATCCCGACCAACGTCATCTCGATCACCGACGGCCAGATCTTCCTGCAGTCGGACCTGTTCGCCGCCAACCAGCGGCCCGCGATCGACGTCGGCATCTCGGTCTCCCGCGTCGGTGGCGCGGCGATGACCAAGGCGATGAAGGCCGTGACCGGCTCGCTCAAGGTCGACCTCGCGCAGTTCCGCGCGATGGAGGCCTTCGCGATGTTCGCCTCCGACCTCGACGCCGCGTCGAAGCAGCAGCTGGCCCGTGGCCAGCGGCTGATGGCGCTGCTGCGGCAGCCGGCCTACTCGCCGTACCCGCTGGAGGAGATGACCGTCTCCCTGTGGCTCGGCACGTCCGGCCGTCTCGACGTCGTCGACACCGCCGACGTGCTGCGCTTCGAGGGCGAGTTCCTCGACTACCTGCGCCGCTCGCACGAGGGCCTGCTGGCCGGCATCCGCGAGACGCAGAAGTTCGAGGACGAGGACGGCCTCGCGGCGGCGTACGACTCCTTCCTGAACCAGTTCGAGACCTCCGAGGGCGGCAGCATCAAGGTCGGGCACGAGCCCGAGGCCGAGGCGCTGGGCGACGACGAGCTCGAGCAGGAGCAGATCGTCAAGCAGAAGCGGGGCTGACGCATGGCCGTATCGCTGCGTGAGTACCGCGCGCGGATCAAGTCGACGGAGTCGATGAAGAAGATCACGCGCGCCATGGAGCTCATCGCTGCGTCCCGGATCATCAAGGCGCAGCAGCGTGCCGCCTCGGCGGCGCCGTACGCCCGTGAGCTGACCCGTGCCGTGTCGGCGGTGGCGACGTTCTCGAACGTCGACCACCCGCTGACCCGGGAGGAGGAGAACCCGAAGCGTGCCGCGGTGCTGGTCATCACCAGCGACCGGGGCCTGGCGGGTGCCTACTCCTCGAGCGTCATCAAGGAGGCCGAGCGGCTCTCCGGCCGGCTGCGCGAGGAGGGCAAGGAGATCGACTTCTTCCTCGCCGGGCGCAAGGCGGAGGCCTACTTCAAGTTCCGTGGCCGCGACTACGTCCAGGCCTGGACCGGGTTCTCCGACCAGCCGACGTACGACAAGGCGGCGGAGATCGGCCGCGCGCTGATCGACGCCTTCCTCAAGGAGCAGGGCGAGGACGGCGACGTGGACGAGGTCCACGTGGTCTACACCCGGTTCCGCTCGATGCTGACCCAGGAGCCGACGGCGATCCGCCTGCTGCCCCTGGAGGTCGTCGAGGGCGAGGAGACGCCGGAGGGCGACGAGCTGCTGCCGCTCTACGAGTTCGAGCCGTCGGCCGAGCAGGTGCTCGACGGACTGCTCCCGCAGTACGTCCAGAGCCGGATCTTCTACAGCCTGCTGCAGGCGGCGGCCTCCGAGCTCGCCGCCCGCCAGAAGGCCATGAAGGCCGCCACGGACAACGCCTCGGAGCTGATCAAGAAGCTCACCCGGGTCGCCAACCAGGCACGCCAGGCGGGCATCACCCAGGAGATCAGCGAGATCGTCGGTGGCGTCAACGCGCTCGCCGACGCCCAGGCTGCGAACGACTGACCCCACCAGAGAAAACACCAAACGGAGTAAGACATGACTGCAACGGTTGAAGAGACCACCGCCAGCGGTGCGGCCTCGGTGGGTCGGATCGCGCGGGTCATCGGCCCGGTCGTCGACATCGAGTTCCCCGTCGACGCCATGCCCGACATCTACAACAAGCTCGAGGCCGACGTCACCCTCGACGGCGAGACCTCGACGCTGCCGCTCGAGGTGGCCCAGCACATCGGCGACGGCGTCGTCCGCGCCATCTCGCTGAAGCCCACCGACGGCCTGGTCCGCGGCCAGACCGTGACCGACACCGGCGCGCCCATCGAGGTCCCCGTCGGCGACGTCACCCTCGGCAAGGTCTTCAACGCCACCGGCGACTTCCTCAACCTCGAGGAGGGCGAGACGCCCCAGGTCACCGAGCGCTGGGGCATCCACCGCAAGGCGCCCGCCTTCGACCAGCTGGAGTCGAAGACCCAGATGTTCGAGACCGGCATCAAGGTCATCGACCTGCTCGCGCCGTACGTCACCGGTGGAAAGATCGGCCTGTTCGGTGGTGCCGGCGTCGGCAAGACCGTGCTGATCCAGGAGATGATCGCCCGCGTCGCCAAGAACCACGGTGGTGTGTCGGTGTTCGCCGGTGTCGGCGAGCGCACCCGTGAGGGCAACGACCTCATCGAGGAGATGCAGGACGCCGGGGTGTTCGACAAGGTCGCCCTGGTCTTCGGCCAGATGGACGAGCCGCCGGGCACGCGTCTGCGCGTCGCCCTGTCCGCCCTGACGATGGCGGAGTACTTCCGCGACGTGCAGAACCAGGACGTGCTGCTCTTCATCGACAACATCTTCCGGTTCACCCAGGCGGGCTCGGAGGTCTCCACCCTCCTCGGCCGCATGCCGTCCGCGGTGGGCTACCAGCCCAACCTGGCCGACGAGATGGGCACGCTCCAGGAGCGGATCACCTCGACCCGTGGTCGCTCGATCACCTCGATGCAGGCGATCTACGTCCCCGCCGACGACTACACCGACCCGGCGCCGGCGGCGACCTTCGCCCACCTCGACGCCACCACCGAGCTGTCCCGCGACATCGCGTCGCAGGGCATCTACCCGGCGGTGGACCCGCTGACCTCGACCTCGCGGATCCTCGACCCGCAGTACATCGGTCAGGCGCACTACGACTGCGCGATCCGCGTCAAGCAGATCCTGCAGCGCAACAAGGAGCTCCAGGACATCATCGCGATCCTCGGTGTCGACGAGCTCTCCGAGGAGGACAAGATCATCGTCTCCCGGGCGCGCCGCATCCAGCGCTTCCTGTCGCAGAACACCTACGTCGCCAAGCAGTTCACCGGCATCGAGGGCTCGACGGTTCCCGTGGCCGACACCATCGAGGCGTTCAACAAGATCGCCGACGGTGAGTACGACCACGTCGCCGAGCAGGCGTTCTTCATGTGCGGTGGTCTCGACGACGTCGAGCGCAACTGGGCCGAGATCCAGAAGAGCCTCTGATCATGGCGGACACGACGGTCGAGCACCTGCACGTGGAGCTCGTCGCTGCCGACCGGACCGTGTGGTCCGGTGAGGCGGCGATGATCATCGCGCGCACGCTCGAGGGCGACATCGGCGTGCTGCGCGGTCACGCGCCCACGCTGTCCCTGCTGTCGGCCTCGGTGATCGAGATCCAGGTCGCGGACTCCAACCAGCTGGTGGTCGCGGCCGTGGACGGCGGCTTCCTGTCGGTGGCCAACGACCGGGTCTCGATCCTCGCCGAGCGCGTCGAGCGCGCGGAGGACATCGAGGTCGAGCAGGCCCGCGTGGACCTCGAGGAGGCCAAGCGGCTGCTCGACTCGAGCAACGAGGCCGAGCAGCGGGTGCGTCACGCCGAGGCGCGCATCCGCGCGGCGGAGAAGGTCAGCTAGCACCAGATGGCTTGGTGGGAGTGGCTCCTCGACGCCTGTGGCGCGCTCCTGCTGCTGTTCGTGCTGTACGGCGCCGGACTCATCGTCCGGCGCCGTCTGCTGTCCCGCCACGGCGGCACCTTCGAGCTGAGCCATCGGTACCGGACCGAGCGCCCCGGCCGCGGCTGGGTGCTCGGCCTGGGCCGCTACTCCGGCGAGCGGCTGGAGTGGTTCCGGGTGTTCTCGCTGTCGCCGCGCCCCAAGCAGGTCTGGACCCGCGACCAGCTCAAGTACGACGGCCGCCGGGCCCCGCTCGGGGCGGAGCAGGCCTCGCTCTACCCCGACCACCTAGTGATCCAGTGCCAGTCGCCCACGGGTGAGGTCGAGCTCGCCATGAGCATGTCCTCGCTCACCGGCTTCCAGTCCTGGCTCGAGGCGATGCCGCCCGGCACCGACTGGAACCGGATCAGCGGCCCGTAGCCGCCCGGACGGGGTCGAGGTGGTCGACGGGCAGCGGCGTCAGTCGGCGAAGAGCCCGCGGATGTCGTCGGCGCCGATCGAGGTGCTCATCGCGCCGTCGCCGTCGATCACCTGGGCGAAGAGCTCGGCCTTGCGGGCCTTGAGCTCCATCACCTTCTCCTCCACCGTGTCGCCGGCGACGAGGCGGTAGACGTGGACGTGCTTGGTCTGGCCGATCCGGTGTGCGCGGTCCACGGCCTGGGCCTCGGCGGCGGGGTTCCACCACGGGTCGAGGACGAAGACGTAGTCCGCCTCGGTGAGGGTGAGACCGACGCCGCCCGCCTTGAGCGAGATCAGGAAGACCGGTGCGGCCCCGGCGCGGAACTCCTCGATCACGCCGGCGCGGTCCCGCGTCCCCCCGTCGAGGTACGTCGTGGCGATCCCCGCCGACTCCAGCCGCGTCCGGACCCGGGCGAGGAAGGAGGTGAACTGGCTGAAGACCAGTGCACGGTGGCCCTCGGCGGTGATCTCGAGGAGGTGGTCGACGAGGACGTCGAGCTTCGCGGAGCCGACGTCGTCGTGCTCGGGGTCGACGAGCGCGGGGTCGAGGGCGAGCTGGCGCAGGGTGGTCAGGGCGCTGAAGATGGCGACCCGGTTGCGGTCGAAGTCCTCGACGAGGCCCAGGATCCGCTGACGCTCACGGGCGAGGTGGGTGTCGTAGATCTTGCGGTGGCGGGCGCCGAGCTCGACGGCGAGCACCTGCTCCTGCTTGGGCGGCAGGTCGTCGGCGACCAGCTCCTTGGTGCGTCGCAGCAGGAACGGCTTCACCCGCGCCCGGAACCGGTCGAGCACGGTCTGGTCGCCGTCGCGCTCGATGGGGCGCACGACCCGCTCGGCGAAGCGGCGCGGCCACGGGTAGAGGCCGGGCACGGTCACCGAGAGCAGCGACCACAGCTCCATCAGCCGGTTCTCGAACGGAGTGCCGGTGACGGCGAGCCGGAACGGTGCCTCGATGGTGCGCACCGCCGTGTAGGTCTTGCTCTGGTGGTTCTTGACCTGCTGCGCCTCGTCGAGCACGAGACCGGCCCAGCCGAGCGCGGCGTACTGCTCCTGGGCGAGGCGGAGCAGGGTGTACGTCGTGACGACGATGTCGCTGCCCGCGGCGATCGCGGCGACGTCGTCGGTGCCGCGGCGGACCACGCCGACCCGGAGGCCGGGTGCGTGGCGGGCCGCCTCGTCGGCCCAGGCGGTGACGACGCTGGTGGGTGCGACGACGAGGAAGGGCGGCTCCTCGGGGCGGCTGCCGCGGGCGTGCGCGATGAGGGCGAGCACCTGCAGCGTCTTTCCGAGGCCCATGTCGTCGGCCAGGATCCCGCCGAGCCCGTGCTGCCACAGGAAGGCCAGCCACCAGAAGCCCTCGCGCTGGTAGCTGCGCAGCGTCGTGACCAGGCCGGTGGGCTCGGGGCGGGGGATGTCGGTGAGGTCGCGCAGCGCCTCGGCGCGGCGTACCCAGTCGGCGACCTGGGTGTCGACGAGTCCGGTCTCGGCGAGCTGCGCCCACAGGCCGAGGTCCTGGCGCCCGACCCCGATCCGGTCGCCGTCGCGGTCGTGCAGCTCGGCGGCGGCCGCGACGACCTCGCGGAGGCGGTCGAACTCGGGCCGGTCGGTGGTGACGTAGCGACCGCTGGGCAGCACGAGGTACTCGTTGCCGAGGGTCAGGGCGGCGAGCACGTCGGGCAGCGGGATGCCCTCGTCGCTGACGCGCACCGTGACGGCCAGGTCGAACCAGTCGGTCGAGCCGCGCTCGCCCTCGGGCTCGACGAGGTCGAAGCTGATCTCGGGGGCGACGTGGATCTCGCGGAAGTCGGGCCGCTCCTCCTCCACGACCCGCACCCCGGGAAGGGTGCGCAGGTGGGGGAGGTCGTGGATGGCGAGGGTCAGCGCATCACCGTCGGCGGCGGTGCTCGTGCGCAGCAGCCCGTCCGGGACCAGGGCGAGCAGGGCGCGCTCGGCCACCCGGTCCCGCACGCCGCCGAGCGGGTCGCTGCTGCCCACCGGACAGGTGCGGGCCCCGTCGTCGCCGTAGGCCCAGGTCCAGGCCAGCCCGGCCTTCGTGGCGCTGTGCCAGGTCACCGTCAGCACCAGGGTGGGCACCAGCGGCTCGGGGAGCTCGATCGCCGCGGTCTCCGCCCGCACCGGCAGGTGCCGCATCAGCACGGGCAGCTCGGCGCGGAACTCCTCCGCCTCGGCCGGCGGCACGGTGAACCCGGGGCCGTCGACGAGGTGCCGCACGGCCAGCGGCATCGGCGCGGTCAGGTCGGCCAGCAGCAGCCGGCCGAGGCCGTCGAGGAGACCGACCGCGGTCGCCGGGTTGCCGATCGGCACCACCTCCTCGCCCCGCCAGCTCTGCTCGCCCAGGGTGACCAGGCCCTGCACCTCGGTGCCGCCGGAGTCCGCGTCGGCGAGGCGTACGACGACCTCGGCCGCCTCGTCGGCCACGTCGACGCTCGCCACCAGGCCGCCGCCGAGCAGGGTCACGCCGGCGTCGCGTGCGGTGCGCAGGGCGCGCACCACCTGGCTGCCGAACTCGTCGAGCGAGGGGGCACTGCCGGTGCTGTAGCCGCGATGCCCGGACCACAGCGTGTGGAGGGCGGTGACGGCCTCGGCCTGGGCGTGCGGGAAGCCCCCGGTGAGCGCGGCGGCCGCGACGTCCGACCAGTCGGCACCGGTCTTGACCCACGGCTTGTTCCGTCCCTGACGCAGCGGGCGCACGTGCAGCGTGGTGCCGGGCGTCTGGTAGCTGCGCCGCGGGGGCGCGATGCCGATCTCGAGGGCGAGCGGCACCTCCTCACGGGGCTCGACGCGCTGCCGGTCGAGCTCGGTGACGACCCGCTCCAGGGCGCGCCGCCACGCGGAGGCGGGCGCGGTCGGCTGGGCGAAGGACTGGCGCAGGGTCAGCGCCAGCGCCGCGCCGTGCTTGCACACCGAGCGCACCGGGCAGGTGCACACGGTGAAGACCCAGCCCGCGTAGTCGCCCGCCGGGGCGTCGGCGTGCAGCTGCACCTGGTAGGGCAGCTCCCGCGAGCCCTGCACCTCCGCGGTCGCGGTGACCGAGGACGCCGACAGCATCCCGATCTCCGGGCGTCGTACGCCGCCGCGGGCGACGACCTCGCGGGCGCGGGCCAGCGTCCCGGAGTCGAAGTGACTCTCCAGGAAGGCGTCGGTGAGCTGGGCCAGGACGTTCACGATCGGATGATCGCTCCGCGGGATGCCGGGCGTCGCTCGGCGTGCGAGGCCTGGGGAGCGGTCATCCCTCCATCGTGACACGCGGGTCCGACGGTTCCCGCATCGCAGCGGACACCTCAGCGGCCGGTGCGCCGCCTCCTCCCGGTGCCTTCGGGGAAGGGCCACGCCATCGTGATCGAGCCGCCGGGGGAGAGGGCCGCCCAGCGCCGCGCGAAGTCGTCGTAGCGGGCGAAGAGGCGCTCGAGCAGCGCGGGGTCGATGGCATCGCGCTCCGCGCGCCCCGGCCAGGCCGGGTCGTGCGCGCGCCAGCCGCGGGCGACCTCCCACAGCGCGACGCTGGCCGAGGCGAGCCGCTCGGAGCGGGCCATGTCGGCCGACTCCTGCGGGGTCGGCGGACGGCGGCGCTTGAGGGAGGCACGGCGCTCGGCCGGGTCGACCGGCCAGAACAGCCCGTCGTCGCCGTCGGCGGCGGCAAGACGCCCGTACACCCCGCCGCGCAGGCCGTCCTCGACCTCCACGATCAGGTGGGCGACGTCGTGCGGCACCCGGTCGTGGTGACCGGGCCCGTTGCGCGGCGCGAGCGCGGCACCGGCACCGCGGGCGACGGCGATCTCGTAGCGCCCGGCGAGCTTGGTGAAGGTGACGTCCACCGCGCCATCGTCCGCAGCGGCCGGGCGCCGCGGCAAGCGGTTATCCGCGCTCGCCGCCGGGCACCCACAGCACGTCGCCCTGCGCGCGGTTGGTGTAGCGGGCGAGGATGAACACCAGGTCGGAGAGCCGGTTGAGGTAGGTGATGGCGAGCTTGTTCATCGTCTCCCCGTGCACCTCGTACGCCGCCCAGGCGCCCCGCTCCGCGCGTCGTACGACGGTCCGGGCGACGTGGAGCTGCGCGGCGGCGGGCGTGCCGCCGTTGAGGATGAACGAGCGCAGCTTCTCCAGCGGCTCGTTGTAGTGGTCGCACCAGGCCTCGAGCCGGTCGACGTAGTCCTGCTCGATGCGCAGCGGCGGGTACTCCGGGTCCGGCACCACCGGCGTGCACAGGTCGGCGCCGACGTCGAAGAGGTCGTTCTGCACGTGGGTGAGGACCTTCGCCACGTCCGCATCCAGCCCGCCGGTCGCGAGCGCGACGCCGAGATGGGCGTTCGCCTCGTCGACGTCGGCGTAGGCGAGCAGCCGCGGATCGGTCTTCGTGGTCACGCTCATGTCGCCGAGGCGGGTCTCGCCGGCGTCGCCGGTCCGGGTGTAGATGCGGGTGAGGTTGACCATGAGGCGACCATAACCGGCGACACGCACCAAAATTTCCGGGTCTCGGTGCAACCGAATGGGGTACCCGAGCGTCATGGTGGGTAGAGGGGCCCGTGGGAGGGTCCGGAACTCGGGAGGCCAAGGATGAGCGTGACGACGATCAGCACCGATCTCGACACCACCGGCGCGGTGCTCGTGCTCGAGGGCGACCTCGACGTGCGCAGCACCGGCGAGATCCGCGCCGCCCTCTACGAGCACCTGCGCGTGCACGGCTCGTACGCCGACGGCCGGGTCGTGGTCGACCTCAGCCGGGTCACCTCGGTCGACGAGACCGCCCTGAAGGTGCTCGCCGCCGCCAGCCGCCGGGCCCGCCGGCGCGGAGGAGCGGTCGTCCTGCGCGGTGCCTGTCCCGCCGTACGACGCATGCTGCACCTGACCCACCTCATCCGGCTCGTCGAGCTCGAGCGCGACTCGGTGCCCGCCTGAGCGGGTGCGCTCGCGGTCCGGGTGTGGCGTTGTGCACAACCACACACCGAACGAGCGTTACCAACCGGTAGCGATCGGCCTAGTCTTCGCTCTATGAGCACCACGTCTGACGCCGCCGCCACTCCCGAGCGGGCCTCGCGCCCCAAGGATCGCCCGTGGGTCATGCGGACCTACGCCGGGCACTCCACCGCCGAGGCGTCCAACGCGCTCTACCGCACGAACCTCGCCAAGGGGCAGACCGGCCTGTCGGTGGCCTTCGACCTGCCGACCCAGACCGGGTACGACCCCGACAGCCCGCTCTCGCGCGGCGAGGTCGGCAAGGTCGGCGTACCCGTGCCGCACCTGGGGGAGATGCGCAAGCTCTTCAACGACATCCCGCTCACCGAGATGAACACCTCGATGACGATCAACGCGACCGCCATGTGGCTGCTCGCGATGTACCAGGTGGTCGCGGAGGAGCAGAACCCCGACCTGTCGCCGTCGGAGGTCGCCCACCAGCTGGCCGGCACGACGCAGAACGACATCATCAAGGAGTACCTCTCGCGCGGGACCTACGTCTTCCCGCCGGAGCACTCGCTGCGCCTGATCGCCGACATGATCTCCTACACCGTCCACGAGATCCCGAAGTGGAACCCGATCAACATCTGCAGCTACCACCTGCAGGAGGCCGGCGCGACGCCGGTGCAGGAGATCGCCTACGCGATGTGTACCGCCATCGCGGTGCTCGACCAGGTCAAGAACTCCGGCCAGGTCTCCGACGACGACTTCGAGAAGGTCGTCGGCCGGATCTCGTTCTTCGTCAACGCCGGCGTGCGCTTCGTCGAGGAGATGTGCAAGATGCGCGCCTTCGTCGAGCTGTGGGACGAGATCACCCGGGAGCGCTACGGCGTCCAGGACCCCAAGATGCGCCGCTTCCGCTACGGCGTGCAGGTCAACAGCCTCGGCCTGACCGAGGCGCAGCCGGAGAACAACGTCCAGCGCATCGTGCTGGAGATGCTCGCCGTCACCCTCTCCAAGGGGGCGCGCGCCCGCGCCGTCCAGCTGCCGGCGTGGAACGAGGCGCTCGGCCTGCCGCGCCCGTGGGACCAGCAGTGGTCGCTGCGCCTGCAGCAGGTGCTGGCGTTCGAGTCCGACCTGCTGGAGTACGACGACATCTTCGACGGCTCCCCGGTGATCGAGGCGAAGGTGCGCGAGCTCGTCGAGGGCGCGAAGGCGGAGATCGACCGGGTCCAGGCGATGGGCGGCGCGATCGCCGCCGTCGACTCGGGCTACATGAAGCAGGAGCTGGTCTCCTCCCACGCCCGCCGCCGCGCCGCCATCGAGGCCGGCGAGGAGATCATCGTCGGCGTCAACAAGTTCGACACCACCGAGCAGAGCCCGCTGACCGCGGACCTCGACGGCGCGATCATGGTCGCCGACCCCGAGGCCGAGAAGTCCGCGCTCGCCTCCGTCGAGGCGTGGAAGGCCCAGCGCGACCAGGCCGAGGTCGACGCCGCCCTCGCGCGCCTGGCCGAGGAGGCCAAGTCCGGCACCAACCTGATGGCCGCCACCCTGGCCGCCGCCCGCGCGGGCGCGACCACGGGGGAGTGGGCCGGGGTGCTGCGCGAGGTGTTCGGCGAGTTCCGTGCCCCGACCGGCGTCGCCGGCGCCGTCGGCGTCGCCGAGGCCGGCGCCGAGCTGACCGCCGTCCGCGAGGCCGTCCGCACGACCGGCGAGGAGCTCGGCGGCCGCCTGCGCCTGCTCGTCGGCAAGCCCGGCCTCGACGGCCACTCCAACGGCGCCGAGCAGGTCGCCGTCCGCGCCCGGGACGCCGGCTTCGAGGTGATCTACCAGGGCATCCGGCTCACCCCCGAGCAGATCGTCGCGGCCGCCGTCGCCGAGGACGTCCACTGCGTCGGCCTCTCGATCCTCTCCGGCTCGCACATGGAACTGGTCCCCGCCGTCCTCGACGGGCTGAAGGCCGCCGGCATGGGCGACGTCCCCGTCATCGTCGGCGGGATCATCCCCGACTCCGACGGCAAGGCGCTGGTCGACCTCGGCGTCGCCGCCGTCTACACCCCCAAGGACTTCGGCCTCACCGAGATCATGGGCGGCATCGTCGAGGTGATCCGGAAGGCCAACGGCCTGGCCTGAGCGGGCAAGCGTGCATGTAACTCCGTGTTATTGCTGTGGATAGCGCCGAGTTCGGCCCCTTTTCGAACAACAACACGGAGTTACATGAGGCCTCAGCCCGCGGCGATGACCCGAGCCAGGGCGTCGGGATCGCGCCCGACGACCGTCGTGCCGTCGCTCGCGGTGAGGATCGGGCGCTGGATCAGCCGCGGGTGCTCGGCGAGCAGCGCGAGCCAGGCGGCGCGTTGCGCCGCGTCCTTCGCGGGCAGGTCGACGCCGAGCTTGCGGGCGTCCGCGGTACGCGCGATCTCCCACGGCTCCAGACCGAGCCGGGCGAGGACGTCCTCCAGCTCCGCGACGGTCGGCGGCTCGTCGAGGTAGCGGCGCACGACGTACTCCGTGCCGGCGGCCTTCAGCTCGCTCTCGGCGGTGCGGCACTTGGAGCAGGCGGGGTTGAGCCAGATCTCGATCACGCCCGCACCCTAGCGACGGGCGTCACCCGTGACGCCCGTCACGTCGGTTAGGTGTGCCTATCCTCGGTGCCCTATCGTGGAGCCGTGGGCAAGGAGAAGAAGAAGTCGAAGGGGAAGCAGAAGCTCCCCAAGACGAAGTGCTGCGTCTCGAAGTCGAAGTGCGGCCGCTGTCCTCTGCGCATGCTCAAGGAGGGCACCCTCCCCGAGGGCTACACCGTCAAGCGCCGGGTCCTGGTGACCACGAGCGGCAAGAAGGTCACCAAGAAGGCGCTCCAGAAGGCCGCCTGAACCGTACGACGATAGGGTGCCGCGCATGGCCGCTCCTCGCTTCACCGACCAGCTCAACGTCCAGATCGGCAACGAGTTCGCCGCGCACAACCAGTACCTCGCGTGCGCCGTCTACTACGACGCCCTGACGATGCCGCAGCTGGCGGGCTTCTTCTACGGCCAGGCTCTCGAGGAGCGCCAGCACGCCATGATGATGGTGCAGTACCTGCTCGACACCGACGCGCCCGTCGAGATCCCCGGCGTCGAGGCCCCGACCTCCGCCTTCGCCGACATCACCGCGCCCATCCAGCTCGCGCTGGAGCAGGAGAAGCGGGTGACCGAGCAGATCTACGGCCTGCTGCGGATCGCTCGCGAGGAGAACGACTTCGCCTCCGAGCAGTTCATGCAGTGGTTCATCAAGGAGCAGGTCGAGGAGGTCGCCACCATGAACGACCTGCTCGCCGTCGTCACCCGCAGCAAGGACGACATCAACGCCATCGAGGACTGGATCGCCCGCGAGCAGGGCGGCGAGGCGACCGACCCGACCGCGCCCGCCGCCGCCGGCGTCTGAGGCTGCCTCAGGCGGCCAACCGGGGGTGGCGCCGCCGGTACACCTTCGTCGCGACGACGACGCCCGCGGCCAGGCCGACCAGGCCGAGGGCCCCGGGCGCCCAGTCGCGGTCGAGCGCCAGGCCCACGGCCAGCCCGAGCACGCTGCCGGCCAGCGCGATGCAGGCGACCAGCACGTTGAAGAACATCTCGCCGAGGAAGACGCTGGAGAAGCTCTCGCCCGCGGCGGGTGCGGGCGGCGTCGTACCGCTGGGCAGGGGGATGGCCTTGACCACCGCCGTCACCGGCAGCCGGCCGTAGATGTGCGGGAACGTCTCCTCGACGCCCGGTGCGGGCGGCTCCTCGACGACGGGTACGTCGAGGCGGTCGGTGTCGATGTGCAACAGCACCAGCGGCTCGGTGACCTCGGCGTAGAACCGCTCCCGCACGCCCGTCCACTGGTCGGCCCGGCTGGCGTGGATGAAGCCCTCCTCGGCCAGAGTGCGGCCCAGCGTCGAGGTGGTGTACGCCCCCGAGCGCTGGGCGGCCGCCCAGTCCGAGGCGAGGGCGAGGTGGAAGATCGTGGACATGCGGCCGATCCTGCCAGCCCGGTGGGGCCGCGATGCTCACCGCGACGCGCGGACCGGGAACTCCCGTCGTCGTTCTTCCCATTCCGCGGCCGCCGCCGCGATCGCGTCGATCGTCATCGCCAGCTCGACGTCGTACTCGAAGATCCCGGACTCGGCGTCTCGGGGGAGTGCCTCCAGCGAGAGGTGGACCCGGATCGTGACGGACTCGGCCGTCCGGTCGTGGAGGTTGAAGGCGATGGTCGGCTCGGTGAACGCCAGCAGCCCGTCCTCGCTGCCGGCGTGGACCGGCTCGGGCATCCGCGTCCCGTCGGCGACGCTGCGCAGCCAGCCGCCCACCTCGCGTGCTTCCCAAGTGAGCAGACACGGATCTCGGAACGTCCACGAGCGCCCTTCGTGGAGGACCTCGCCTACGACGACGAGCCAGTTGGCGTCGTGGAGGTCCCGCTCTCCGGCCCCGCCGCTTGCCGGGAACTGGTACCCGTCGAGGCGGAGCGTGACGGAGTCGCCGCTCGACGAGACGAGTCGCATCACGCGAGCCTAGAAGAGCCGGTCCTCGGCGTTGTCGAGCCCGCGCAGGGCGTCGTAGTCGACGACCGCGCAGGCGATGCCGCGGTCCTCGGCGAGGGTGCGGGCCTGCGGCACGATCGACTGGGCGGCGAGGATCCCGCGCACCGGGCCCTTGGCGGTGAGCAGCGGGTCGCGGTTGAAGTGCTCGAGGTAGCGGGTGAGCTGCTCGACGGCGTCGATGTTCGCCTTGCGCTTGATCTCGACCGCGACGCTGAGCCCACCCTCGTCCCGGCACATCAGGTCCACCGGCCCGATGGCCGTGGGGAACTCCCGACGGACCAGCGTGAGCCCCGGGACCAGGGTGCCGGGGTGCTCGGCGAGGAGCTCCTGGAGGTGCTTCTCGACGCCGTCCTTCTGCAGCCCGGGGTCGACGCCGAGGTCGTGCAGGCTGTCGTGGATGATCTCCTCGATCAGGATCCGCAGGGTGTCGGGGGTGGCGCCCTTGGGTGCCTTGGCGGTGACGGTCCACTCGACCTGGCCGTCCTCGGTGCTGCCCTCGCGGACCGAGCACGGCGGGGACATCCAGTTCAGCGGCTTGTAGGAGCCGCCGTCGGAGTGCACGAGCACCGAGCCGTCGGCCTTGAGCATGAGCACCCGGGTCGCCATCGGGAGGTGGGCGGTCAGCCGGCCGGCGTAGTCGACCTGGCAGCGCGCAACGACGAGTCTCACGAGCGACGAACATACCCGCCATCCCGTACGACGCCGCGCCCCGCATCGCCCGGGTGTGACCTCCGTCTCGAAGTGTCCACATGGTTACCGACTGGTAGCCAGGGGCCCGCGAGGCTGCCAGAATCCGGCGCATGACTTCGAGCGAGCAGATCTTCAACACGCTGGTGCTGCCGTACCTGAACCACGCGGTGCGCACCTACGAGTCGGGCTACGCCTCGGTGGCCGACATCGACGCCGCGATGCGCTTCGGCTGCGGCTACCCGAAGGGCCCGCTGACGGTCGTCGACGAGATCGGCGCCGCCCAGGTCCGGGACCTGCTCGCCGCGCGGTACGCCGAGACCGGCGACCACCTGCACCAGCCGGCCGACCTGCTGGAGAAGCTGGTCGCCGAGGGCCGCACGTTCGCGGACGAGGCGGCCGCCGCGGGCGAGTCCACCGCGCCGGAGTTCAAGCACGACATCACCAAGGTCGGCGTCGTCGGCACCGGCACGATGGCCTCGGGCATCGTCCAGGTCTTCGCGCAGGCGGGCTACGAGGTCATCTACGTCGGCCGCAGCCAGGACAAGCTCGACGGGGTCGTCGGCTACATCACCAAGAACCTCGACCGCGCCATCGCCAAGGGCAAGGGCACCGAGGGCGACAAGGACGCGCTCCTGGGCCGCCTGACCGGCTCCACCGAGCGCGAGGCGCTGGGCGGTGTGGACATCGTCGTCGAGGCGATCGCCGAGGACCTCGACATCAAGCTCGAGCTGTTCCGCGACCTCGACAAGATCGTCAAGCCGGGCGCGATCCTGGCGACCACGACCTCCTCGCTGCCGATCACCCAGCTCGGCGCGGCGACCAGCCGCCCGCAGGACGTCATCGGCATGCACTTCTTCAACCCGGCGCCGGTCATGAAGCTCGTCGAGATCATCACCACGCCCGACACCGCCGCCGACGTCGACGAGACCGTCCGCGCGCTGACCGCCAACGTCGGCAAGGTCGGCGTCTCGGCGGGCGACCGCTCCGGCTTCATCGTCAACCTGCTCCTCTTCCCGTACCTCAACGACGCGATCAAGCTCGCCGAGGGCGGCGAGGAGCTGGCCACCATCGACGCCGCGATCAAGGAGACCGCGAGCTTCCCGATGGGCCCCTTCGAGCTGCTCGACGTGGTCGGCAACGACGTCTCGCTGGCCATCCAGAAGGAGCTGTACGGCGAGTTCGGCGAGCCCGGCTTCGCCCCGGCGAAGACGCTCGAGGAGAAGGTCGCGGCCGGCGAGCTCGGCCGCAAGACCGGCAAGGGCTTCCACACGTACTGAGCCGCGGGGTGCCCGATAGGGTGCATCCGTGACGCTTCACCACACGGCTCTCGGTTCCACCGGGAGCCGTGTGGTCTTTCTCCACGGCCTCTTCGGCCAGGGCAAGAACTGGACCGGCATCGCCAAGCAGCTCAGCGAGCGGCACCGGGTGCTGCTGCTGGACCTGCCGCACCACGGCCGTTCGGAGTGGCGCGAGCGGTTCGACTTCCTCGAGACCGCGGACCTGGTCGCCGCAGCGATCGCGGCGGACGGCGACGACCCGGTGACCCTGGTCGGGCACTCCCTCGGGGGAAAGGTCGCGATGGTGCTGGCCCTGCGGCACCCCGAGCGCGTCGAGCGGCTGGTCGTCGCCGACATCTCGCCGGTGGACTACCCCGCGGGCAGCGAGTTCCCGGGCTACGTCGCCGCGATGAAGGACATGGACCTGAGCCGGGTCGTGCACCGCTCCGACGCCGACGCGCTGCTGGCGCCCGCGGTCCCGGACGACACGGTGCGCTCGTTCCTGCTGCAGAACCTGCGCCGCGATCCTGCCGCCGCCCACGGCTGGAGCTGGCAGATGAACCTCGACGTCCTCGGCCGGGACCTGGGGGTCATCAGCGCGTGGCCGGAGGCGGAGCTGGCCTCCGCGGCGCCGTACGACGGACCGGTGCTCTGGCTCGCCGGGAGCCGGTCGAGCTACGTGCAGCCGGCGTACGACGCCGCGATGGACCGCTGGTTCCCCCGCAACCGCAAGGTGACCCTCAAGGACACCGGGCACTGGTTGCACTCCGAGCGCCCGGAGCTGTTCCTGGAGATCCTCCAGCGGTTCCTGGGGGACTGATCACCAGATCGACTCGGCGTACTCCGGGTGGTCGATGAACGGGTTCCGGTTGCCCTGGTAGTCGTTGTAGATCCGGTCGTTGCGCGCCCGCTCGGCGGCCGACACCGGGTCGGCGGCGCTCCAGGCGAGCAGCACCGAGATCTTGCCGAGGTAGGGCGTGGTGCCGTTGACGGTGTTGTTGAGCTCGAGGTCGGCGAAGCCGTCGCCGCCCTCGTAGCGCACGGACATGTACATCAGGCCGCGGGCGATGTCGCCCTTCACGGAGTCGCGCGGCTCGAAGGAGTCGGCGTCGGTGAAGCAGCCGGAGCAGTTCGCGACCGCGGAGCCGCCGTTGTCGAAGTCCTTGTTGCCGCGGGTGGAGTTGACCGTGACGTCCTCGGGCCGCAGGTGGTGCAGGTCGGTGCCGGGGCCGGCGGTGGTGCCGAAGTCGCCGTGGCTCTGCGGCCAGGTGTGCTCACGGTTCCACTGCCCGGTGCCGCCGCCGTTGTTGGACTTGGCGATGGAGCGCCCCGAGTAGATCTCGATGACGTTGTTGCTGTTGGCAGGGTCCTGGTCGGTGACCTTGAGCGCCTCCCAGACCTGGGTGTAGCTCAGCGTCCGGTTCCCGTCGATGATCCCGTGCAGGGCCGTGGCGAGCGCGGCGCCGGACTTGCCGGCGGCCGCGTCGTAGTAGCCCGCCGGGATGCCGCTGCCGCCCGTGCCGGGGTCGGGGTCCGGGGGCGTGGTGGTGCCCGCCAGGGCGAAGGCGGTGCTGTTGGTGAGTCCCGGGTGGGAGAAGTACGCCGCCAGCGTGCCGGTCACGTCGATCTGCTTGCCCAGCAGGGACGGGTTGGTCTTCAGGCCCCAGGCGGAGCGGAAGGCCGCGGGGATCTGCACGTAGAGCATCGAGCCGGTCGCGGTGGTGCCGGGGGAGTCGGCCAGGGCGAGGGCGTAGTCGTTGGGGAAGTTGCTGGTGACGACGGTCGAGGTCGCGGTGGGCTGGCCCACGACGTACCCGCGCACGGTGGCGCTGGTGGAGTTCTGCGTGCCGATCGCCTGGGCGACGGTGAGCGGCGCGGCCGCGTCGGCCGGTGCGGGTCGCGGGGCGACGAGCAGGAAGGAGGACAGGAGGAGGGTGAGGACGAGGGTGCACAACGGCGACCGTCGCAGCCCGAGCATGCGAGTCATGGGGGAGATCCTGGCCCAGCGTGCGCCCGGCGACCAGCCCCCCCACGCCGGGTTCACACGGTCGTCACCGAGCGTTTTCAGGCGTTCTCAGGCGTTCTCAGGTGGCCGTCTGGCGGGCGCGGTACGCCGCGACGGCGTTGCGGTTGCCGCAGGTGACCGAGCAGAACCGCTTCGAGCGGTTGCGGGAGAGGTCGAGCACGACCCCCGCGCAGGTGTCGTCGGCGCAGATCGCCAGCCGCGACATCTCGTCGGCACGGATCACGTCGATCATCGCCATCGCGGTCTCGACCACGATCCGCTCGGCGAGCGGCCGCTCGGGGTCGATCGCGTGCAGGTGCCAGTCCAGGCCGTCGTGCCGCCGCAGCTGGGGGAGGGCCTGGGCGTCGCGGAGCAGGTCGTTGACGATCGTCACCGCGTCGTCGCGGCGGGCGGTGAGCAGGTCGCGGAGGCGGGGTACGACGGCGCGCACCTCCTCCACCTCGGCGAGGTCGCCGTCGTGGCGCCCGGTGTAGCCGAAGTCGGCGTAGAAGTCGGCCAGCTCGTCCGGGGTGGTCATGCCGACCGGCTCCTCGGCGGAGTTCACCAAGGTGACGGCGGCCTGGAGCGCCACCGCGGTGTCATGAGCGAAAACCACGTTGACAGGTTACCGCACCCCGGCCTAGCGTCATGTCCCATGAGCACGTTGACCCGTGACGAGATCCGGGCCGTCCGCCCCGGCGCCGGCCCGGGCCTGGTCCTCGCGCTCGTCTCCGCCACGGCCTTCGGCCTCTCCGGCGCGCTGGCGCGACCGCTGCTCGACAGCGGCTGGAGCGCCGGCGGGGTGGTGCTGCTGCGGATCGCGGTCGGCGCGCTGGTGGTCCTCCCGCTGGGCGTGCTCGCGATGCGCGGGCGCTGGCACCTGCTGCGCCCGGCGCTGCCGACGCTGGTGCTCTACGGCGGGCTCGCGGTCGCGGGCGCCCAGTTCTGCTACTTCTCCGCGGTGCAGACGATGGAGGTCGGCCCGGCGCTGCTGATCGAGTACACCGCGCCCGCGGCCGTCGTGGTCTGGATGTGGCTCGCCCACGGCCAGCGCCCCGGCCGGATCACCGTCGCCGGGGCGCTCGTCGCCGCCCTCGGCCTGCTCCTCGTCCTCGACCTGTTCTCCGGCGCCGACTTCGACGTGCGCGGCGCCGCGTGGGCCCTGGCGGCGATGGTGGGCGCGGCGGCGTACTTCGTGATCTCCGCCGACGAGCGCAGCGGGCTGCCGCCGATCGCGCTCGCCGCCGGCGGTCTCGTCCTCGGCGGGGTGCTGCTCGGGCTGCTCGGACTGGTCGGGGTGATGCCGGTGGAGACCGCCGCGACGCCGGTGGAGTACGGCGGCGTCGAGGTCGCGCCCTGGACGGCGATCCTCGTCCTGGGCCTGGTCACCGCAGCCCTGGCCTACGGCACCGGCATCGCAGCAGGACGCCGGCTCGGCTCGCGGCTGGCCTCCTTCGTGGCGCTGAGCGAGGTCGTCACCGCCGTGGTGTGGGCCTGGGCCCTGCTCGGCCAGCTGCCCGGCCTCGTGCAGCTGCTCGGCGGCGTGCTCATCGTGCTCGGCGTGGTCGGGGTGAAGCTCGGCGAGCTGGCCGTGGTCACCGAGGAGCCGGTCCTGGGGTGAGGCTCAGGCCGAGCGGCGGTCCAGGCCGAGCTCGGTGGCCAGGGCGCGGCGTGCCGTCCCGGCGGCGCCCGCCGCCGCGACCCGCAGCAGGTCGGCGTCGCGCTCCATCCGGCTCGGCACGGCGTCGTACGGACCGGGGGAGAGGACCAGGGTGGCGATCCCGAGGTGGCGGCCGGAGGCCATCTCCGCGCGCTCCGCGGCGTACCGTTCCGGGCGCTCGCGGTAGGCCGTGGCCAGGTCCGGGTTGAGCCGGCGCAGGTACCGCTCGACGAGCACGTCGCTCCATCCCCACGCGGGGGCGCTGCCCGCCGGGCGGGTGGTCAGCACCAGCGCATGGGTGGCGCCGAGATCGCGGGCCGCGGCCAGCGGGACCGCGGAGGCGATCCCGCCGTCGAGCCACTGCCGGCCGTGCAGGTCCACCGGCGGCCCGCCGACGAGCGGCAGCGTCCCGGACGCCTGCAGGGCGCCGAGCAGGCTCTCGGGGTCGCTCTCCTCCAGTGCGACGGCCTCGGCGGTGGCGACGTCCGTGGCGACGGCCGCCAGCCGCACCGGGGCGTCCAGGGCTCCCTGTGCGATGCCCAGCAGCGCGTCGGTGGCGCCGACGATGCGGGCGGTGTCGACCGCGGGCCGCCCGCGCAGCAGGCGACGCGGGTCGGCGTACTCCCGGGCGGAGAAGACGTCGGCGTAGGACGCGGCCATCGCCTCCGCGGCACCCGCCGCGACGGCGGCGGCGTTGACCGCGCCCGCCGAGGTCCCGACCACGAGGTCGAGGCAGGCGGTGACGCCGGCGAGCTCCAGCTCGGCCGCCATCGCCGCGGAGATGACGCCGCGCATGCCGCCGCCCTCCACGACCAGGGCGAGGGTGGCGTCGTCGCGGCCGCCCTCCAGCCGGCGGCGCAGCACCTCGGCGACCGTCAGCTCCGCCGCCGGTACGACGACCGGGCGCGCCCACGGCGCCCGCAGCCGCCTCATGCCGCCACCTCCGGGGACGCCGGCGCGGGGGACCGGTGGGTGAGGGCGCCGCGCAGGGCGAGGTTCAGCAGGACGCTGGTCGACGCCGCCCACACGCACCACAGGGAGATGACGGCGTTCTGCTGGAGCCAGGCGAGCAACGCGACGACCACGAGGTTGCCGACGCCGAACCACTGCAGCGCGCGCCGGCGGGCGGCCAGGCTCGGCCCGCAGGTGGCGATCACGTAGGCGAGCAGCACCAGCGGGGACCAGGCGACGCCGGGATGGTAGGCGATGTGGTGCCCGTCGATGTGCCGGCCGACCGGCTCGAAGCCGATCGCCAGCAGGCCCGCGCCGGCGGCACCGAGGCCCAGGGCGAGGAAGACGACGTCGAGGGCCGGGCGGCCCGAGGTCCCCAGCCGCAGGAAGGCCCACGGGACCAGCGCCGGCACGACGACGAGCGCGATCGCGACGTACACCCACGACGCGAGGTCGCCCACCGCGGTCGGCACGTGGCCCTCCAGCTGCCACCAGACGAGGGTCTCGACGAGCTGGTGGACGCCGAACGCCAGGGGCAGCAGGCCGAGGGCGAGCTGCTCACGGGTGCGCACCTGGCGCAGCGTGTCGATGCCGATCCCGGTGACGACCAGGCCCGCGGCCAGGTCCATCTCCGCGGAGAAGCACATCCGGGTCTCCCTCCCCGACGCTTACAAAACATCAGAAATGTAAACGACCGGGGCGCGCCGGGCAACGCCGGGGGCCGCGGACGGCACCGGAACCGGGATACTGGCCCCGTGCGTGGCAACAACCTGCGGGGCCGGATCCTGGAGGCCGCCGCCCAGGTGCTGCGCGAGGGCGGCCCCGGGCCGCGGCTGATCACCGCCGTCGCCGAGCGTGCCGGCGTCTCCCGGCCCACGCTCTACAAGTACGTCGGCGACCGCGACGCCCTCTACGACGCGCTGCTGCGCGCCGAGCTCGAGCGGGTCGTCGACGAGGTGGTCAGCCGGGCGGAGCGGGCGGAGTCGCCGCGCGAGGAGTACGTCGCGCTGATCGTCGACATCACCCAGCAGGCCCGCAACCACCCCGCCCTGCGCGCCGTGCTCGCCGAGCACCCCGGGATCATCGCCTCCCACGTCTCCCGCGTCCTGCCCACCGTCCTCGACATCGCCGAGCCGCGTCTCGGGCCGATCCTGGAGGCGGGGATGCGCGAGGGCCGGCTGCCGGTCGTCGACGTACGGGTGGCGATCACGTGGACCACCCGGCTGATCACCTCGCTGGCCCTCATGCCGCTGCCCGAGGACACCGGCGAGGAGGGCCTGGCCGCCACTGTCGCGGACCTGCTCGACGTGAGCGGGTCGATCGCGGGATCCCACCCCGTCTCGGGCAGCCCGGCTAGCGCTGGTCCTGACGCTTGACCACGACCTCGCGGATCACCAGCAGGATCGCCGCCGCGGTCGGGATGGCGAGCAGCGCGCCCACGACGCCGAGCAGGGCGGTGCCGACCAGGGCGGCGATGACGATCACCGCGCCCGGCAGGTCGACCGACTTGCTCATCACCCGCGGGTAGATGACGTAGTTCTCCACCTGCTGGTAGATCACGTAGAAGATCACGCAGGCGATGCCGGTCTTGACGTCGGTGGCGAAGGCGATCGCCGAGACGATCACCGCGCCCAGGGTGGCGCCGATCATCGGGATGACGTCGAGCACCGCCACGACGAAGGCCAGCGCCACGGCGTACTTGCTCACCGGCGTGAACCACAGGAAGACCAGCGAGCTGAGCCCGGCGCACAGCGCCACCAGGAAGGCGCCGGAGACGTAGCCGCCGATGTTGGCGATCACCTTGTCGCCCAGCCGGGTGACGCGGTCGCGGCGCGAGGCCGGGGCGAGCCGGTAGATCGCGGCCTTGCTGCTGTCGAGGGAGGCCAGGAAGTACAGCGTCAGCACCACGATGACGAAGACGTTGAACAGGCCCGAGACGACCTTGATCCCGAAGCCCAGCGCGTTGCCGAAGACCGCCGCGACGAGGTCGCCCTCGTTGAGCTTCTTCTCGATCTTGTCGATGATCTGGTACTCGTCGTCCAGGCGCTGGATCCGCTTGTTCTGCTGCAGCTGGTCCAGCCAGCCGGGCGCGTTCTTGGTGATCGCCTGCACCTGGTCGGTGATCACCGGGACGATCGCGACCAGGAAGAGTGCGACCAGCCCGAGCGCGGCCAGGATCACGACGGTGACCGCCAGCGACCGGCGCAGGCCGCGCCGCTCCAGGAAGACCACCGCGGGGTTGAGGCCGGCGGCGAGGAAGAAGGAGACCACCACGAGCATCAGCACCGAGCCGATGCCCATGACGGCCTGGAACAGCCAGAAGGCCGTCAGCGCGCCGAGTGCGCCGACGAACCCGTAGTAGTACGGCGAGCGCCGGTCGAAGGGCTTGCCCTGCACGCCGTACGGCAACGGGTCGCCCTGCGGGGCCGGGGCGGCGGGGTCGATCCCGCCATGCTCGGTGACGCCGTCCGGAGCCCGCTCGACGGCGCCGGACGAGCCGGCGCCGTCGGCGGTGCTCAACTCTCGTCCTCGCCGAAACCGGCCACGAGGTCGGCCAGGGAGGACAGCTGGGCGGTGATCGCGGCCCGGCGCTTGGTGAGCCGGTCCAGCTCCGCACGGCGGGAGGCGATCTCGCGCTGCAGCTCGGACTCGCCGCTGGCGGCGACCGCCTCGGCCTGGGCCCGCGCGGAGGCGATGATCTGCTCGGCCTCGCGGCGGGCACGGGTGAGCAGGCCCTCGGACTCCGACTGCGCGGCGGCGCGGTTGGCAGCGGCCTGCTTGCTCGCCTCGGCGGCACGCGCCTCGGCGGCCGTCGCCCGCTGCTCCGCCTCCTCGACCAGCCGGCGGGTCTCGGCGACGGCGCTGTTGTGGTGGTCGGTCGCCTCGCGGGCCAGCCGCTCCTTCTCCACCGCCAGCGCCCGGCGGGCCTCCTGGACCTCGCGGTCCACGGCGGCCCGGGCCTGCTCGACCTCGCGGGTGGCCTGGCTGCGCAGCTCGGAGACCTCCTGCTGCGCGGCCAGCCGGACCTGGTCCGCCTCACGGCGCGCGGCCGCGAGGGTGTCCTCGGCCTCGGACCGAGCCAGCGCCCGCTCCTGCTCGGCGTCGGTCAGCAGGCGGGTGCGGTTCTCCTCCAGCTCGCGCAGCTGGACCGCGCGCATGTCGTCGGCCTCGCGGGCCGCCTCCGCCCGGATCGCCTTCGCGTCACGGACGGCCTGGTCGCGGATCTCGGTGGCGTCGGACTCGGCGGTCGTGCGGATCTCGCCGGCCTCCTCCTCCGCCAGCCGGAGCATCGCGCTCGCCCGGCCGCCCAGCCCGGCGTACGACGGGTTGTCGGTCTCGGCCAGCTCGGCCTTGGCCTTGGCGAGCTCCTGCTCGAGCTCGATGACCCGCTGCTCGGACTCGGTCAGGCTGGCCCCGAGGGTGGCCTTCTCGCTGGACAGCTGGCGGATCTGGGCGTCGACGGCCTCGCGGTCGTAGCCGCCCTTGCGCACCACCGGCAGGCCGCCGGGCGCGCCGAAGCCGACCGGCCGCGGGCCCGCCGCGGCGCGGCCGGGCGCGGCCGGGGCAGGGCCGGCGTGGGCGGACGGGGCGGGCGCGGCGCTCGGGCGCGGCGAGGTCGCGGCGGCCCGATCGGGCTGGGCCGCCGTCGGGCGGTCGGACGACGCCGCCGGCCGGGCCACGGGGGTCTCGGCGGTCTTCACGGCCGGGATGACCTGCGTCGGCTCCTCGTCGGTGGACTTGGTCGTCACGGGCGCGGACTCCTCGGGGGTGGGGGCGTCGTCGTCGAAGATGGACAGACCCTGGTCGCTCATGGGGACGGAGCCTCCCTGGCTCTGGTGCGTTCGGTGGGGGATGGCCCCCATGATCCCCGATGACCCTGAGCTTTCCCACCCCGGCCCGCCGGGGATGGACGAGGAGTCGGCAAAGCCTGGCGAGGGCGGCCGCCGGGGCGTCGTACGGCGGGCGTCGTCGGGGCGCGCCGCGGCGGTGGAACGTGTTGCCTTTGGTCACAGACCGCACGCACGAGGCCCGAATTCCTGCGGTTGGGGACCAAACCGCATGCCGACGGAGCCGTTCGCGGGGCGGCCGGCAGGAGGAGTGCCGGGGCGAAAAATGCCCGGAGGGCCGGCGCCGGGGCGCCGACCCTCCGGGTCCGTCCGCAGCGCTCAGATGCCGCGGAACAGGTTGATCTTGTCGAGGTGCTTGGCGCGGAGTTCCTCGTCGCGCACGCCGAGGCCTTCCTCGGGGGAGAGGCAGAGCACGCCGACCTTGCCCTGGTGCTTGTTGTGGTGCACGTCGAGGGCGGCCTGGCCGGTCTCCTCGAGGGTGTAGGTCCGCGACAGGGTGGGGTGGATCTTGCCCTGGGCGATGAGGCGGTTGGCCTCCCAGGACTCGCGGTAGTTGGCGAAGTGCGAGGAGACGATGCGCTTGAGGTTCATCCACAGGTACCGGTTGTCGTACTCGTGCATGTAGCCGGTGGTCGAGGCGCAGGTGGTGATGGTGCCGCCCTTGCGGGTGACGTAGACGCTCGCGCCGAAGGTCTCGCGGCCGGGGTGCTCGAAGACGATGTCGATGTCCTCGCCGCCGGTGAGCTCGCGGATGGCCTTGCCGAAGCGCTGCCACTCCTTCGGGTTCTGCTTGGTGCCGTCCTCGTTCCAGAACTTGGGGGCGAGCTCGGAGCGGTTGATGACGTGCTCGGCGCCCATGTTGCGCACGATCTGGGCCTTCTCCTCGTTGGAGACCACGCAGATCGGGTTCGCGCCGCCGTTGAGGGCGTACTGGGTGGCGAAGCCGCCGAGGCCGCCGGAGGCGCCCCAGATGAGGACGTTGTCGCCCTGCTTCATGTTGCCGCCGTTGGCGGAGACGAGCTGGCGGTAGGCGGTGCAGTTGACCAGGCCGGGGGAGGCGGCTTCCTCCCAGGTGAGGTGCTCGGGCTTGGGCATGAGCTGGTTGGCCTTGACCATCGCGACGTCGGCGAGGCCGCCGAAGTTGGTCTCGAAGCCCCAGATGCGCTGCGAGGTGTCGAGCATGGTGTCGTTGTGGCCGTCGGGGGCCTCGAGCTCGACGGAGAGGCAGTGGGCGACGACGCGGTCGCCGGCCTTCCAGCGGGTCACGCCCGGGCCGACGGCCAGCACGACGCCGGACAGGTCGGAGCCGACGATGTGGTAGGGCAGGTCGTGGCGCTTGGCGAGCTCGGACTCGCGGCCGTAGCGCTCGAGGAAGCCGAAGGTGGAGACCGGCTCGAAGATCGAGGTCCACACGGTGTTGTAGTTGATGGCGGAGGCCATCACGGCGACGATGGCCTCGCCGGGACCGAGCTCGGGCAGCGGTACCTCGTCGACGTGCAGGGACTTGCGCGGGTCCTTGTCGCGCGAGGCGATGCCCTCGAACATGTCGACCTCGTCCTTGTGGACCGTCACGGCCCGGTAGGACTCCGGGAGCTCGAGGTTGGCGAAGTCCTCCGAGGAGGTCCCTTCGGCCTGGATGGCGTCGAGAATGTGCTGCACGGTCGTCGTCTCCCTAGGAATGCTTGCGGATGGCAATACGGCCGCGGCGTAGATTACCCATCGGTAACCATCTCGTGGTGGCTTCGTGACGGGCGTCTCATCCGCGGCGGTGTCGTCGCGAGTGCACCGTCCTGGGCTCGGCGGCGCCAGGACCCCCACGGAGGGGTCCCGATGGGTCACCATAGGCCCCGTGACGTTGCAACCGGGTCACCCGTCCACGAAGGAGGGTGCCGTCGACCTCAACGCCGACGTCGGCGAGTCCTTCGGCCGCTGGCAGCTCGGCGACGACGCCGCCCTGCTCCCGCACCTCACCAGCGCCAACGTCGCGTGCGGCTTCCACGCCGGCGACCCGCTCACCCTGGTGCGCACCTGTGCGCTCGCGGTCGCGCACGGCGTCGTGATCGGCGCCCAGGTGGGCTACCGGGACCTCGCCGGCTTCGGGCGCCGGTACGTCGACGTGCCCGCCCCCGAGCTGGAGGCGGACGTGCTCTACCAGCTCGGCGCGCTCGACGGCATCGCCCGCGCGGCCGGCGCCCGGGTGGCCTACGTCAAGCCGCACGGGGCGCTCTACCACGCGGTCTCGGCCCATCCCGCGCAGGCGGAGGCCGTCGTCCGCGCGGTGGTCGCCTTCGGGGGCCTCCCGGTGCTCGGCCTCGCCGGCTCGCCCTTCCTGGCCGCCGTCGCCGCCGCCGGGCTGGAGGCGGTGGGCGAGGGCTTCGCCGACCGCGCCTACCTCCCCGGCGGCGGGCTGGTGCCCCGCTCCGAGCCCGGCGCCGTGCTCGCCGACCCTGCCGCCGTCGCCGCCCAGGCGGTCCGGCTCGCGGCCTCCGGCGAGGTCCGCTCGCTGTGCGTGCACGGCGACTCGCCCGGCGCCCCGGCCCTCGCCGCCGCCGTCCGCGCCGCTCTGGCCGAGGCCGGTGTCGCGGTCGGCGCCTTCGCATGAGGCTGCTGCCCTACGGCGACCGCGGGCTCCTCGTGGAGGTCCCCGACACGCCCGCCGTGGTGGCCCTCACGGCGTCCCTGCGCGCGGACCCGGCCGTCGCGGAGGTGGTCCTCGACGTCGTACCGGGGGCGCGCACGGTGCTGCTCGTCGCACGCCCGGGGGTCGCGCTGGACCGGCTCCGCGCCGTCGTACCTGACGCATCTGTCGTCCCGGAGGCGGATCCACGACCGATACGTCAGGTGCGACGCGAGCAGGAGCCCGAGCTGGTGGTCCCGGTGTCCTACGACGGACCGGACCTGGCCGAGGTCGCGCAGCGGACCGGGCTGACGCCGGAGGAGGTGGTCGCGGCGCACACCGCGACGCCGTGGCGGGTGGCGTTCGGGGGGTTCGCGCCGGGGTTCGCCTACCTCGTCGGCGGCGACCCGCGGCTACGGGTCCCGCGCCGGGCGCAGCCGCGGACCACGGTGCCGGCGGGGTCGGTAGGGCTGGCGGGGGAGTTCAGCGGGATCTACCCGCGCGCCTCGCCCGGCGGCTGGCAGCTCCTGGGGCGGACCGACCTCGTGCTGTGGGACCTCGAGCGCGACCCGCCGGCCCTGCTCACCGCGGGCCTCGCCGTGCGCTTCGAGGCGCGATGAGCGCGCTCGTCGTCCGCGCCGTCGGCGGACCGGTGCTGGTGCAGGACCGCGGCCGGCCGGGGTACGCCGCGATCGGGGTCGGTGCGGCGGGTGCCGCCGACCGTGCGTCCCACGACCTCGCCAACCGGCTGGTCGGCAACGCCCCGGGCGCCGCGACGCTGGAGGTCGTGCTCGGCGGCCTGGAGGTCGAGGCACTCGGCACGCTGTGGGTGTGCGTGACGGGCGCGCCGGCGCCGCTGCGGGTGGACGGCCGGGCCGAGCCGACGGGTGCGGTGCTCGCGCTGCGCCCCGGGCAGCGGCTCGTGCTGGGGACTCCGCCGCGCGGCCTGCGGTCCTACCTCGCCGCGCGCGGCGGGCTGGACCTGCCGCCGCTGCTCGGCTCCCGCGCCACCGACACCCTCGCGGGACTGGGCCCGGACCCGGTGCGCCCGGGCGACCGGCTGCCCGTCGGGGACGAGGCCACCGAGGAGATCCGGGTCGACGCCGTCGCGCCGCGACCCCACGACGGCCCGGCGACCGTCCGCCTGCACCGCGGTCCGCGCGACGACCGGGCGGCGGACCTCGACACCCTGGTCCAGCGCACCTGGCGGGTCGCGGCGGACAGCGACCGGGTCGGCCTGCGGCTCGCGGGGGAGCCGCTCGCCGTCGTACCGGACCGGGGGGAGCTGCCCAGCGAGGGCGCGCTGCGCGGGGCGGTCCAGCTGCCGCCGGACGGGCGTCCGGTGGTGTTCGGCCCCGACCACCCGGTGACCGGGGGCTACCCCGTGGTCGCCGTAGTGGCCGACGCCGACACCGACCGGCTCGCCCAGCTCAGGCCGGGCGAGGAGCTCCGGTTCCGCTGGGCCTGAGCCGGCGAGGAGCGCTCAGTGCGCGCCGCCGGCGGCCGGCTCGACGAGCTCGACGAGGACGCCGCCGGCGTCCTTGGGGTGCACGAAGTTGATCCGGCTGTCGGCCGTGCCGCGCTTGGCCTCGGGGTAGAGCAGGCGCAGGCCGCGCTCGCGCAGGATCGCGGAGACCTGGTCGAGGTCGGTCACGCGGTAGGCGAGCTGCTGCAGGCCGGGGCCGCTGCGGTCGAGGAACTTCGCGATCGTGGACTCGGCGTTGAGCGGCGCGAGCAGCTGGATCTTGGAGTCGGTGTCGCCGACGGCGACCATCGCCTCGCGCACGCCCTGCTCCTCGTTGGTCTCCTCGTGCGTCACGTGCATGCCGAAGTTGTCGCGGTAGAACGCGATCGCCTCGTCCAGGTCCGGCACCGCGATGCCGACGTGGTCGATGGCCGTGAACAGGTGCGTGGGGACGCCGTCAGTGATGCTCATGGCGCCCATTCTGCCCACGCGGCTGCTGTGACGAGCGACTCACCGACCGGACGATGGACCCCTCCCTCGGCTCCGCTACCCCCGAGTAGAGTCGAGAAGGTCACACCCGTTCCACTCACGGAGCTCAACGGAGGAAGCATGTCCGACAACCCCAGCGTCATCGTCGCCGGCGCTCGTACGCCGATCGGTCGCCTGCTCGGCGGCCTCAAGACCCTGTCGGCTGCCGACCTCGCCGGCGTCGCCATCAAGGGCGCGCTGGAGAAGGCGGGCGTCGCGCCCGACCAGGTCGACTACCTCATCGTCGGCCAGGTGCTCCAGACCGGCGCCGGCCAGAACCCGGCCCGCACCGCCGGTCTCGCCGCGGGCCTGCCCGCGAGCGTCCCGTCGATCACCATCAACAAGGTGTGCCTGTCGGGCATCAACGCGATCGCCCAGGCCGACGCCCTGATCCGCGCCGGCGAGGCCGAGATCGTCGTCGCCGGTGGCACCGAGTCGATGACCAACGCCCCGCACTTCCTGCCCAAGAGCCGCGAGGGCTTCAAGTACGGCGACGTCGCGCTCGTCGACTCGATGGCCTACGACGCGCTGTACGACCAGGCCACGCAGCAGGCGATGGGTGCGCTCACCGAGACCGTCAACGCCGACCGCGACAACGCCCTCACCCGCGAGGAGCAGGACGCGTTCGCCGCCCGCTCGCACCAGCTCGCCGCCGCCGCGCAGAAGAACGGCGTCTTCGACGAGGAGATCGTCCCGGTGAGCATCCCGCAGCGCAAGGGCGACCCGGTCGTCGTCAGCGCCGACGAGGGCGTGCGCGGCGACACCACCGCCGAGTCGCTCGCGGGCCTGCGCCCGGCGTTCTCCAAGACCGGCACGATCACCGCGGGCTCCGCCTCGCAGATCTCCGACGGTGCGGCCGCCGTGGTCGTGACCTCGAAGAAGAAGGCCGAGGAGCTCGGCCTGCCGATCCTGGCCGAGATCGTCAGCCACGGCCAGGTCGCGGGCCCCGACTCGAGCCTCCAGCTCCAGCCGGCCAACGCCACCCAGAAGGCCCTCGACAAGGCCGGCCTGAGCGTCGCCGACCTCGACCTGGTCGAGTTCAACGAGGCGTTCGCCGCCGTCGGCATCGAGTCCGCGCGGGCCCTGGGCCTCGACGAGGACAAGGTCAACGTCAACGGTGGCGCCATCGCCATCGGTCACCCGCTGGGCGCCTCCGGCGCGCGGATCACGCTGCACCTCGCGCTGGAGCTCAAGCGCCGCGGTGGCGGCGTCGGCGCGGCCGCCCTGTGCGGTGGCGGCGGCCAGGGCGACGCCCTGGTCATCCGGGTCCCCTCCGCCTGACCGGGCGACCAGGACCACGTTGCCTGAGCAGGACATCCAGGGCGGCCGTCGCGGGATCACCGCGGCGGCCGTTCCTGCCTTGGTCGACAAGGCGCGCGAGGGCGACCCCCGCTCGGTCGGTCGCCTCGTCTCCCAGGTCGAGGACGAGTCGCCGCTGCTGCCCGAGCTGATGCGGGCCCTGGCGCCGCACACCGGGCACGCCCGGATCGTGGGGCTCACCGGTTCGCCCGGGGTCGGGAAGTCGACCTCCACCAACGCCCTCATCGGGGAGCTGCGCCGCCGCGAGCGCCGGGTCGCCGTCCTCGCGGTCGACCCCTCCTCGCCGTTCTCCGGCGGGGCGCTGCTCGGCGACCGGATCCGGATGGGCGACCACGTCCTCGACCCGGGCGTCTTCATCCGCTCGATGGCCGCCCGCGGGCACCTCGGCGGACTGGCGTGGACCACCCCGCAGGCGCTGCGGGTGCTCGACGCGGCGGGCTTCGACTACGTGCTCGTCGAGACCGTGGGCGTCGGGCAGAGCGAGGTCGAGGTGGCCGGCCAGGCCGACTCGACGATCGTCCTGCTCGCGCCGGGGATGGGCGACGGCATCCAGGCCGCGAAGGCCGGAATCCTGGAGATCGGCGACCTGTACGTCGTCAACAAGGCCGACCGCGACGGCGCCGACAAGGTGCGCCGCGACCTGCGCTCCATGCTCGGCCTCGCCGAGCGCCGCGAGGGCGCCTGGCGTCCGCCGGTGCTGAAGACCGTCGCCTCGACCGGCGACGGGGTGGGCGACGTGGTGGACGCGCTCGAGGAGCACGGCGACTGGCTGCGCACGAGCGGGGAGCTGGAGCGTCGCCGCATCCGGCGCGCCCGCAACGAGATCGAGACCCTCGCACTGACCGCGCTGCGCCGCCGCTGGGGCAGCGTGGGCGACGGTGACCGGCTCGACACCCTGGCCGCGGCGGTGGTGGCCGGCGAGACCGACCCCTACACCGCGGCGGACACGCTCACGGCCGGTTGAGCCCGCTCATCGGCGTCCACCGGGTCGGCCCGATCCGCTCCTGGGCCGCGATGGTGAGCACCGCCGTGCCGGTGCCGATCCGCACCCCGGCGCCGTCGCCGATCGCGACGACCGCGCGCTCAGAGCGCTCGGCCACGTCGTCGGCGCGGATCGGGATCCGCACGGTGGCGCTGGTGCGCCCGGCCGGGATCGAGACACGCGTCCGGATCGCCGGCAGGTCCTCGCCGGTGGTCGCGGTCCGCGAGCGCACCGCGAGCAGCACGGACGTACGACGCCCGGCCATCCGGTCCAGGCGCACGACCGCGACCGCGCTGCGGCCCTCGGGGGCGTCCTTGACGCTGACCGAGGCGACCGGCTCGGGGTAGCCCGGACGGCCGCGCCGGTCGAGCCCGGTGAAGCAGTAGCCGTGCCGGCGCGCGCCGCGCACCACCTTCGCGACCGCGGCCACCGACAGCGGCGAACGGTCCACGCCGTCGTGCTGGAGCACCACGTTGCGCCCGTGGTGCAGCGAGCGCAGGATCCGCCCCGCGATCTGGTCGGGGTTGCCGCTGCGCCAGTCCAGGGAGTCGATGTCCCACAGCACGGGCACGTAGCCGAGCCCGGCGACGGCGGCGCGGACCCGGCCGTTGATCGCGCCGTACGGCGGGCGCATCAGCCGGGTCGGGTGCACCCCGGCCCGCACGAGGGCACGGTCCGTCCCGGTGACGGAGGCGCGGACCTGCCGGGTGGAGCGGGCGGTGAGCTGCTCGTGGGCCCAGCTGTGGTTGCCGATGAGGAACCCGGATCGCTCCACGAGGCGGGCCAGCTCGGGATGGGCCGCGACCCGGCTGCCGACCATGAAGAAGGTCGCCGGCACCTTCAGCTCCCGCAGCACCCGGACCAGGTGCGCGGTCGTGCCGGCCACCGGGCCGTCGTCGAAGGTCAGGGCGATCGTGCCCGTGCACCCACCCGCCCGCGGCGCGGGGGCCGGGCGCGCGGCGGGCGCGGGCCGGGAGCGGGGCGCGGCCGCCAGCTCGGCCACCGGCCCGTCCGCGGCGGGGGTCGCCGAGGGTATGGGCCCGCTGGTGAGGGCGTGGGCGAGGAGCAGGAGGGCGACAGCGGAGCAGGCGGTCGTGAGCCGACGTACCGTGACCGCCGACCGGACACGGTGGAGCAGCACGTCGACAAGCATGGGGTCTAGGACCGGTCCGGCGGGGTATTTCGCTGGGGGCACGCCGCCCTCATCGCGCCGGACGCCCGGATCGGTCGAGCCCGGTGAAGCAGTAGCCCCGCTGCCGGGCCGCCCGGACCACCTCCCGCACCGCCGCCACGGAGATCGGCGAGCGGGCCACGCCGTCGTGCTGGAGGACCACGTTGTCCCCGGGCCGCAGCGCCCTCAGGATCCGTCGCGCGATCTGGTGCGCGGTGCCGTCGGCCCAGTCGCGAGAGTCGATCGTCCACAGCACCGGCACCAGTCCCTCCGCCCGCAGGGCACGGCGGGCGGCCGGGTCGAGGGCGCCGTACGGCGGGCGCGCGAGGTCGCTCGGCGTCACGCCGGCCTCGCGGAGGGCCTGGCGGGTGCGGGCCAGCTCGCGTCGTACCTGGCGCGGGGTCAGGGTCCGCAGGTCCGGGTGCGACCAGGTGTGGTTGCCGATCCCGAAGCCGGAGCGCTGCACGAGCCGTGCGGTCGCGGGGGAGGCCGCGACCCGCTCGCCGATCATGAAGAAGGTCGCCGGGACCCCCAGCCGGCGCAGCTCGCGCAGCAGCGCGGGCGTCACCCGCGGTGCCGGGCCGTCGTCGAAGGTGAGGGCCACCCGTCCGGTGCAGCGCCTCGCGGGGGCCGGGTCCGCGGGCGCCGGGGCGGCGGCGGCCGGCCCGGTCGACCCGGCCGGCAGCACCTGCTGCGGCGGCAGGGGCAGGAGCGGCACGAGGACGGCGAGGATGCTGAGGACGAAGGTGGTCACGAGACGAGGACGCGGGGACATGGCGGCAGGTTCACCGGCGTACCTCACACGTCCGCGGCACCTCCGTCACAGGAGCGTCACAGCCCGCCGGGGGACGCGCGCGGCACCCGGCTGGGAGACCGGCTGAGAGGCCGACTGAGAGGATGGACGGGTGAAGGACGTCGTCATCCTCGGCTCGACCGGCTCGATCGGCACCCAGGCGCTGGACCTGGTGCGGGCCAACCCCGACCGCTTCCGGGTGGTCGGCCTGACCGCCGGGGGTGGCAACCCGGCGCTGTTCGAGCAGCAGGTCGCGGAGTTCGCGCCGCGCTTCTCCGGTCTCGGCGAGGACGCCAGCACCGAGGCCGCGCGGCAGGAGTGCGACGTCGTCCTCAACGGGATCACCGGTGCGGTCGGCCTGCGCCCCACGCTGGCCGCGCTCGACGCCGGCAACACCCTCGCCCTCGCCAACAAGGAGTCGCTCGTGATGGGCGGCCCGCTGGTCCTGGAGCGGGCGGCGCCGGGCCAGATCGTGCCCGTCGACTCCGAGCACAGCGCGCTGGCCCAGTGCCTGCGGGCCGGCGCCGCCGCGGAGGTACGACGTCTGGTGCTCACCGCGAGCGGCGGTCCGTTCCGGGGCCGCACCCGCGCCGAGCTCGCCGGCGTCACGCCCGAGGAGGCGGGCAACCACCCCACCTGGGACATGGGCCCGGTGATCACCATCAACTCCGCGACCCTGGTCAACAAGGGCCTGGAGGTGATCGAGGCGCACCTGCTCTTCGGCATCCCGTACGACCGGATCGAGGTCGTGGTGCACCCCACGAGCGTGGTGCACTCGATGGTGGAGTTCACCGACGGCTCGACGATCCTGCAGGCCAGCCCGCCGACGATGCTGATCCCGATCGCGCTCGGCCTGTCCTGGCCCGAGCGGGTGCCCGACGCCGCACCCTCCGTCGACTGGACCCGGCCCGAGACCTGGGAGTTCCACCCGCTCGACGACGACGCCTTCCCCGCGGTCGCCCTGGCCCGGGCGGCGGGGGAGCGCGGCGGGACCGCGCCCGCGGTCTACAACGCCGCCAACGAGGTCGCCGTCGCCGCCTTCCGGGACGGTCGCCTGCCGTTCACCGGGATCGTCGACCTGGTCGCCAGCGTGGTAGCCGCCCACGACGTACCCTCGGATGGGCGGATCTCCCTCGACGACGTGCTCGCTGCCGACGCGTGGGCCCGGGAGACCGCCGCCCGCACCATCGACACATCCGCCGCACCCGCCGCCGCGCCGACCGCGGCACCGCACTGAGGACCGCTGACCGCCCGTGATGACCGTTCTGCTCTACACCCTCGGCGTCCTCGTCTTCGCCGTGGCGATCCTCGCCTCCATCGGCCTGCACGAGCTCGGGCACATGATCCCCGCGAAGAGGTTCGGCGGGAAGGTCACCCAGTACTTCATCGGGTTCGGGCCGACCGTGTGGAGCAAGCAGGTCGGCGAGACGGAGTACGGCCTCAAGGCCGTCCCCCTCGGCGGCTACGTCAAGATCGTCGGGATGCTGCCGCCCGGTGCCGACCAGCTCGCCGAGACCGTCGAGGTCGACGCCGCCGGCAACCAGGTGCTCAAGGTGCGCAAGTCCAACACCGGCATGTTCACCCAGCTGATCTCCGACGCCCGGGCCGCGGAGTGGGAGACCATCACGCCCGCCGACTCCGACCGGCTCTTCTACAAGATGCCGTGGTGGAAGAAGGTCGTCGTGATGGCCGGCGGGCCCACGGTGAACATCCTCATCGCCTTCGGCATCTTCGTCGGCGTCTTCGCGACCTACGGCAACGCGGGCGACCCGACGGTCGAGACCACGGTCGACGAGGTCTCGGCGTGCGTGAAGCCCGCCGACGAGTCCGGCGAGGTCTGCACGCCCGAGGAGCTCGCGGAGCAGCCCACGCCGGCGTACCAGGCCGGCATCGAGCCCGGTGACGAGATGGTGTCCTTCAACGGCGTCGCCATCACCAGCTGGGACCAGATGCAGCGGCTGGTGCGTGACAACGGGACCGCGCAGGCGACCGTCGTCGTCGAGCGCGACGGCGAGCGGCTGACCTTCCAGACCACCACCGTGGTCCGTCCGCCGGACAAGGCGGGCGGGAAGACGAACGAGAAGGTCGGCTTCCTCGGGGTCAGCCCCCGCATGCATCCCACCACCGGCGGGGTGTTCTACACCCTCGGGCAGATGGGTCACATGACCGTCGACGTCGTCAAGGCGCTCGGCACGCTGCCCGCCAAGGTCTGGGGTGTCGCCCAGGCCATCGTGGGCGTCAAGGAGCGGGACCCGCAGGGACCGGTCAGCATCGTCGGGGGCGGCCGCCTGGCCGGCGAGACCGCCTCGCACGACGAGATCCCCGTCAAGGAGAAGATGGTCTCGCTGCTCATGCTCGTCGCGGGCTTCAACTTCTTCATCGGCATGTTCAACTTCGTGCCGCTGCTGCCCCTGGACGGCGGGCACATCGCCGGTGCGCTGTGGGAGGCGCTGCGGCGCGGGTGGGCGCGGGTACGCCGCCGCCCCGACCCCGGCTACGTCGACGTGGCCAAGCTGCTGCCCATCGCCTACGTCGTCGGGCTGGCCATCCTGGTGATGGGTGTCGTGCTGATCGTCGGCGACCTCGTCGTCCCGGTCCACCTCGAATCCTGATCCCGCCCGCCCCGCGACTAATCTTGACGGCATGACGTCGATCAGCCTGGGCATGCCGGCCGCCCCGCCGCCGGTGCTCGCCCCCCGCCGTACCACCCGCCAGATCCAGGTGGGCAAGGTCGGCGTCGGCAGCGACCACCCGATCTCGGTGCAGTCGATGACCACCACGCTGACCAGCGACGTCAACACGACCCTGCAGCAGATCGCCGAGCTGACCGCCGCCGGCTGCGACATCGTCCGGGTCGCCTGCCCCAGCCAGGACGACGCCGACGCGCTGCCCGAGATCGCCCGGCACAGCCAGATCCCGGTGATCGCCGACATCCACTTCCAGCCGAAGTACGTCTTCGCCGCCATCGAGGCCGGCTGCGCCGCGGTCCGCGTCAACCCGGGCAACATCAAGAAGTTCGACGACCAGATCAAGGAGATCGCGGCCGCCGCGAAGGATCACGGCACCTCGATCCGGATCGGCGTCAACGCCGGCTCCCTCGACAAGCGCCTGCTCGAGAAGTACGGCAAGGCCACCCCCGAGGCGCTCGTCGAGTCCGCCGTGTGGGAGGCGAGCCTGTTCGAGGAGCACGGCTTCCGCGACTTCAAGATCTCGGTCAAGCACAACGACCCGGTCGTCATGGTCCGCGCCTATGAGCTGCTCGCCGAGGCCGGCGACTGGCCGCTGCACCTCGGCGTCACCGAGGCCGGCCCCGCCTTCCAGGGCACCATCAAGTCCGCCACCGCCTTCGGCGCCCTGCTCTCGCGCGGCATCGGCGACACGATCCGGGTCTCGCTGTCCGCGCCGCCGGTCGAGGAGGTCAAGGTCGGCATCCAGATCCTGCAGTCGCTCAACCTGCGCCCGCGCAAGCTCGAGATCGTCTCCTGCCCCTCCTGCGGTCGCGCCCAGGTCGACGTCTACACCCTCGCCGAGCGGGTCACCGCCGGCCTCGACGGTCTCGAGGTCCCGCTGCGGGTCGCGGTCATGGGCTGCGTCGTCAACGGTCCCGGCGAGGCCCGCGAGGCCGACCTCGGCGTCGCCTCCGGCAACGGCAAGGGCCAGATCTTCGTCAAGGGCGAGGTCATCAAGACCGTTCCCGAGGCCGAGATCGTGGAGACCCTCATCGAGGAGGCGATGAAGATCGCCGAGACGATGGAGCCGGTCGAGGGCGCCGAGCCCTCCGTCTCCGTCAGCTGAGCCGTCCGGGGCCGACGCCCCACATCGCCGCCACGTGCCGCGCGTCGGTGCCGCAGCACCCCCCGAGCACCTCCAGGTTCGCCAACGCCTCCACGATCGGCGCCTGGTCGTCCGCGAGCTGCACCGGGTCCCCGTCGTCGAGGGTCTCGGACGCGTCGAGCTCGGCATGGCTCATCGTCGAGGCGTTCACCCGCAGCCCGCCGATCCGCTCGCGCCACGCCCCCTCGCCGAAGTCCTGCAGGACGTGGCGGGGGTGCGCGCAGTTGATCAGGAAGTACGCCGGCGACGCGACCTCGTCGACCGCCCGCACCGCGTCCGCGAGGCTCGTCCCGTCGGGCAGCCGCCCGTCGGTCTCGACGGTGAAGCCGATTCCGGCGCGCAGGCCCACCTCGGCGGCCGCCCTGCTCACCCCGACCGCCTCGCCCACCTCGGTCAGGGTCAGCACCGTCGCCCGCGAGACGCCGGCCGCGGCGAAGGACGCCAGCTGCGGCCGGTGGTAGTCCGCCGCCGCGTCCGGGTCGACCGGACCCGCGCTCGCGTACCCGTCGCCACGCGGCCCGAGCATGCCGCCGACCTCCCACGCCACCAGGTCCTCCGCACGCTCGGCGGCGACCTGCGCGAGGAACTCGACGGACCACCGGTTCACGCGGTCGAGGTCCGCGGCGTCGTACCCGAGGGCGGCGGCGTGGTCGGCGTTCGCCCGCCACGTCGGCGTCTCGAGCAGCAGGGGAGCGCCGGCCCGGACGGCGATGTCGGCGTAGGCGAGGTAGTAGTCGCGCAGCACGGCCCGGCCGTCCTCGCTGTCCAGCAGGGGGAAGGAGGCGAACGCGGGCAGGTCGATCCCGCGGAGGAAGATCAGGTCGGTCTCGAGACCACCGTCGGTCACGTGCCGTGCGGGCATGAGGCACCCCCTCGTCCAGTAGCCTCCAGTCTGGCCCCCCGGCCGGTCCGCGTCGCGTCCTCGGTTGCGATTCGCTATAGGCTCCGAGCGTGCTGACGACCCGGAACGGCGTGCGAGTCCTGGCGACCGCCGACGTCGGCGCGTTCGTGGAGCTCGCCAACCAGGACCCGGTCGTCAACGTGTTCGCGCTGCACCGCGCGCACACCACCAACCTCGAGCCCCGTTGGCTCGGCGGCGAGATGTGGGGTCGCTTCGACGGCGGCCACCTCGTCGCGGCGTGTCACGTCGCCGCCAACCTCGTGCCGGTGCAGGCCGGCCCCGAGGACGCGGTGGTCTTCGCCGAGCGAGCGCTGTCGCGGCGTCGTACGGCCTCCACGCTCGTCGGGCCGCAGAGCGCCGTCCGCCCGTTCTGGGAGGAGGTCGCCCCCCACTGGGGACATCCACGGGACACCCGGTGGGACCAGCGCCACCTCGCCCTCGACGGCCCGCCGCTGCTCGCGCCCGACCAGGGCGTGCGCGCCGGCGTCCAGGGCGACCTGCCCACGCTCTACCCGGCCTGCGTGGCGATGTACACCGAGGAGGTCGGCGTCTCTCCCGAGGCCGGGGGAGGCGGTGACCTCTACCGCGCTCGTGTCGCCCAGCTGATCGGGCGCGGCTGGTCCTTCGTCCGCTACGACGGCGACGAGCTCGTCTTCAAGGCCGAGGTCGCCTGCGCGACGCCGCAGGCCGCCCAGATCCAGGGGGTCTGGGTGCCCCCGCACCGCCGGGGCCAGGGCATCGCCACGGCCGGGATGGCCGCCGTGGTCCACCAGGTGCGGGCGCGGATCGCGCCGACGGTCTCGCTCTACGTCAACGACTGGAACGTCGCCGCGCGGGCTGTCTACGAGCGGGTCGGCTTCGTGGAGACGACGCGCTTCGCGACCGTGATGTTCTAGAGGCTCACCAGGTGACCTCCTCGGCCGGGACCACCTCGGTGGTGATGCCGGGATAGGCGCTGTCGGCGACGAAGAAGTTCGTGAACGCGATCATCTCCCTCGCCCCGACCGGCACGGTCGTGCCGTCGGGCAGGGGGAGCGGCCACGGACCCTCGTCGGTGGTGTGCGCGTCGGCGACGAGGACGGTGTCGTAGCCCTCGACCTGCGAGCGGGCCGCGGTGCTGCGCACGCAGGCGTCGGTGGCCGCCCCGCACAGCACCAGGCGGGTGACACCCAGCGCGTCGAGCCGGGCGCGCAGGTCGGTGCCGGCGAAGGAGTCGAGGTAGGTCTTGGCCACGACCGGGTCGCCCTCGCCCGGGCGCACCTCCTCCACGATCTGCCACGCCTCGGAGCCGGGCACGAAGGGACCCGCCTCGTGCTGCACCCAGATCACCGGCACGTCGTCGGCACGCGCCCGGTCGATCAGGCCGCGGATCCGGCCGATCACGCCGGCGCGGTCGTAGGCCTCGGCGGTGTTGCCCTGCTGGACGTCGATGACGAGGAGTGCGGTGGTCATGCTCGGCACGCTAGCCCGGACCCCCGACACGAGGTCAGCGACCGATCCGCGGCAGCCCGTTCCACAGCAGGCGCGCGGCGACGTCGGTGACCTCGTCCAACCCGGTCGCGGGATGGTCCTGCCACCAGCGCGCGACCCCGTCGACGCCCGCGATGAGCAGCTCGACGACCACCGCGGCATCGGACGTCCCGGCGGCGAGCCCGGAGCGGGCGAGGTCGGGGGCGAGCATGGTGGCGACGGCCTGGGCGCGGGCGGTGCGGTAGGCCGCCAGCACGCTGTCGAGGTCGGGGTCGCCGGTCGGGATCGGGTCGACGAGCAGGCGGCGGGCGGCGGGGCGCTGCCGGGCGAAGGAGAGGTACGCCGCCACGGTGGCCCGCAGCCGCTCGGCGCCCGCCCCCGCGCCGGTGATGCCGGCGCCCACCTCGGCGAGCATGGCGGCGTTCTGGCTGTCGAGCACCTGGAGGTAGAGCTCGCGCTTGGAGCGGAAGTGGTCGTAGAGCACGGTCCGGGTCACCCCGGCGGCGCCCGCGACCTCGCCGACGGAGGTGGCGTCGTAGCCGCGCTCGGCGAAGACCTCGACGGCGGCGGCCTCGATCCGCTGGCGGCGGGCGGGCGCGCTCAGCCGGCGGCGGACGGTGTCCGTCGTGGCCACGGGAGCCTCCTCGTCGTCGTACCCACAGGGCTGTCGGTCACCGCGGCGCGGGCCTTGACCTGCTGTGGTGCTGGTCACGATACTCGGTGCCAGCCGTTACCGACACTGGTGTCGGTAGATCTCATGGGGAGACACGATGACGCACCGCCTCGACCGCCGCACCCTGCTCAGCTCCTCGGCCGCCGTCGGCGCGGGGGTGGCCCTGGCCGGCACCGGGCTCGCCCCCGCCTTCGCAGCGACACCGGGGCGCGACGCCGTCGTGCTCGGCGGCGGGATGGCCGGCCTGACCGCGGCCCACGAGCTGGTCGAGCGCGGCTTCGCCGTCACCGTGTTCGAGCCGTCCGCCTGGGGTGGCAAGGCGCGCAGCATCCCGGTCGCGGGCACCGGCACCGGCGGCCGGGCCGACCTGCCGGGGGAGCACGGCTTCCGGTTCTTCCCGGGCTTCTACCACCACGTCCCGGACACGATGCGCCGCATCCCGTTCGGGTCCGGGACGGTCGGCGACAACCTGGTGGCGGCGAGCGGCGGCAAGTTCCTGCGGGGTGGCGACCACGCCGACGCCTTCGTGTTCGGCGTCGGCCCGGACCCGCAGCAGCTGCTCACCGTCGACGGCCTGCGCCGGTTCCTGCTCGACAACCTCGGCGGTCACGCGGTGCCGCCGCACGAGCTGACGTACTTCGCCGAGCGGCTGCTCGTCTTCCTGACCAGCTGCGACGAGCGCCGGCTCGGGCAGTGGGAGAAGGTCTCGTGGTGGGACTTCGTCGGCGCGGCGACGCGCTCGCAGCCCTACCAGAAGATCCTCGCCGCGGGCCTGACCCGCAACCTGGTCGCCGCCAAGGAGACCATCGCCAGCACCCGCACGATCGGCAACATGGGCGAGGCGTTCATCTACAACATCATGGGCCGGGGCAACGACGGCGCCCTGGACCGCGTGCTCGACCTGCCGACCAACGAGGCATGGATCGACCCGTGGACGACCTACCTGCGGGGGAGGGGCGTGCGCTTCGTCGGCGGCCAGCGGCTGCTCCGCTACGAGACCTCCGGCGGCCGGATCAGGGCGGCCGTCCTCGCCGACGCCGCCGGTACGACGAGCCGCGTCGAGGCGGACTGGTTCGTCAGCGCGATGCCGGTGGAGCGCGTCGTACCGACGCTGACGCCCGACGTACTCGCCCTCGCCCCCGAGCTGAAGGGCCTGACCGCGCTCCGGACGGACTGGATGGTGGGCATCCAGTTCTTCCTGCGCGACCACGTCGACGTCACCCAGGGCCACATCACCTTCATCGACTCGCCGTGGTCGCTGACGGCCCTCACCCAGGGCCAGTTCTGGGCGGACCGGCAGATCCCGCGCGACTACGGCGACGGCGAGGTCGTCGACATCCTGTCGGTCGACATCTCCAACTGGGACGCCCCCGGCATCCTCTACGGCAGGACCGCCAAGGAGTGCACCCGCGAGGAGATCGCCGCAGAGGTGCTCGCCCAGATCAAGGACCACCACACCGTCGGCGACCTGATGCCGGACGGCATCGTGCACTCGTGGTTCCTCGACCCCGGGGTGCAGTGGGACGCGGCCGCCCGCCGCAACACCAACGAGACCCCGCTGCTGGTCAACACCGTCGATTCCTGGCGCCGGCGGCCCACGGCCCGCACGAGGATCCCGAACCTGCTGATGTCCGGCGACTTCGTGCAGACCGACATCGACCTCGCGACGATGGAGGGCGCCAACGAGTCCGCCCGCCACGCCGTCAACGCCCTCCTCGACGAGGCCGGGTCGAGTGCCGCCCCCGTGAAGACGTTCCGGCTCTACGACCCGCCGGAGTTCGAGGCGCTCAAGACGACCGACCGGCTGCTCTACAAGCTGGGGGCACGCAACCTTCTCGACCTGGGCTGAGGCTGGTTGAGGCTGGCAGAGTGGGGGCCATGTCCGTCCCTCTCACGGCCAAGGCCGTCACCGGTGCCTTCTTCGTCAGCGGCGTGATCCACCTCGTCAAGCCCGAGGTCTTCGAGCCGCTGATCCCCGAGCAGCTGCCCGGCGGGGCGCGCGGCTGGGTCATCTGGAGCGGCGTCGCCGAGCTGGCCTGCGCCACCGGCATGCTGCACCCGCGCACCCGCAAGGCCGCGGCCTACGGCAGCGTCGCGCTGCTCGCCGGGGTCTTCCCGGGCAACGCGAAGATGGCGGCGGACGCGCAGGAGACCTCCAACACGGCGTACAAGGCGGCGACCCTGGCGCGCCTCCCTCTCCAGGCGCCGATGATCCGGGGGATGCTGAAGGCGGCCCGCTCCGCCTGAGCCGGCTTACTGGTTCGCGGCGCCCCCACGCCCGCCCGTAGGCTTCGGCTCGTGCTGATGCGGATGTCGACCCTGTTCGTTCGGACCCTGCGCGAGGACCCCTCGGACGCGGAGGTCCCGAGCCACCGGCTGCTCGTGCGGGCCGGCTACATCCGCCGTGCCGCGCCGGGCATCTACAGCTGGCTGCCGCTCGGGCTGAAGGTGCTGGGCAAGGTCGAGGCCATCATCCGCGAGGAGATGGACGCGATCGGCGCGCAGGAGGTCAGCTTCCCCGCGCTGCTGCCCCGCGAGCCCTACGAGGCGACCAACCGCTGGACGGAGTACGGCGACGGCATCTTCCGCCTCCAGGACCGCAAGGGTGCCGACTACCTGCTCGGCCCCACCCACGAGGAGATGTTCACGCTCCTGGTGAAGGACATGTACGGCTCCTACAAGGACCTGCCGCTGAGCCTCTACCAGGTGCAGACCAAGTACCGCGACGAGGCGCGTCCCCGGGCGGGTCTGCTGCGCGGGCGCGAGTTCATCATGAAGGACTCCTACTCCTTCGACGTCGACGACGCGGGGCTGGAGGCGTCGTACGCCAGGCACCGTGACGCCTACGTGCGGATCTTCGACCGCCTCGGCTTCGACTACGTGATCGTGAAGGCGACCGCCGGCGCGATGGGCGGGTCGAAGTCGGAGGAGTTCCTGGCCCGCTCCGCGGTCGGCGAGGACACCTACGTGCGGTGCACGAAGTGCGACTACGCCGCCAACGTCGAGGCCGTCGAGGTGCGCGCCCCCGCCCCCGTGCCGTACGACGACGCGCCCGCCGCGCACGCCGAGGACACTCCGGACACGCCCACCATCGACGCGCTCGTCGCGCACCTGAACGCGGCGTTCCCCCGCGCCGACCGCCCCTGGGCCGCCGGCGACACCCTCAAGAACGTCCTCGTCGTGCTGAAGCACCCCGACGGCACCCGCGAGCCGCTCGCCATCGGCCTGCCCGGCGACCGCGAGGTCGACCAGAAGCGCCTCGAGGGCCAGCTGGAGCCGATCGAGGTCGAGCCCATGGACGAGGCCCAGCTGGCGAAGCACCCGGCGCTCGTCAAGGGCTACATCGGTCCCGGCGTGCTGGGCGAGGAGAGCGCCAGCGGCATCCGCTACCTGGTGGACCCCCGGGTCTCCGAGGGCAGCCGCTGGGTGACCGGCGCCGACGTGTCGGGCCGGCACGTCCTCGACCTCGTCGCGGGGCGTGACTTCACCGCCGACGGCACGATCGAGGCCGCCGACGTGCGCGACGGAGACGCGTGCCCGAACTGCGACGAGGGCGTCCTCGAGTCCGCCCGCGGCATCGAGATGGGCCACGTGTTCCAGCTGGGCCGCAAGTACGCCGAGGCGCTCGACCTCAAGGTGCTCGACGAGAACGGCAAGCTCGTCACCGTCACCATGGGCTCCTACGGCGTCGGCGTCTCCCGCGCGGTGGCCGCGATCGCGGAGGACACCCTGGACGACATCGGCCTGTGCTGGCCGCGGGCGATCGCGCCCGCCGACGTGCACGTCGTGGCCGCGGGCAAGGACGAGGCCGTCTTCGAGGCCGCGGAGTCGCTCGTCGCCGCCCTGGTCCACGCCGGCGTCGACGTCCTGTACGACGACCGGGCCGGCAAGATCAGCCCCGGGGTGAAGTTCAAGGACGCCGAGCTGATCGGCGTGCCCACGATCGTCACCGTCGGCCGCGGCGTCGCCGACGGCGTCATCGAGGTCAAGGACCGCCGCACCGGCGAGCGCCAGGAGCTCGCGCTCGAGAACGCCGCCGAGGCGATCCGCACCCTCGTCGCCGGCTGAGCCGTGCCCGGACCGGTCGAGATCAGCGACCTGGTCCGGGGGTGGCAGCCCGACGGCAGTCGGACGCCGATCCGGCGCTCCGAGGTCGTCGCCGCGCTCACCGCACGGGGGCAGCGGCGCGCGGCCCGGATCGCCGGACGGCTCCCGGTCGTCGCGGAGGGTCCGGGGGCACCGGACCTGCTGGACATGGCGGCCGTCGACGCGCTCATGCTGCGCGTGCACGCCGAGCTGCAGCGCCTCGGTGAGGAGCTGAGCCAGGGCCGCCGCGCGGCGGCGTACCTGCGTCCGGTGGTCGAGCGCCTCGGCCCCGGCCCCGTGCGCCTGGTCGACGTCGGCTGCGGGCTGGGGCACCTGGTGCGCTGGCTGGCCGCCACCGGCGCGCTCGGGCCGCACGTGGAGCTGGTGGGCGTGGACCTCGACCGGACCCTCGTCGGCGCGGCCGCGGTGCTCGCGCGGGAGGAGGGCCTGGCCTGCCGGTTCGTCGCCGGGGACGCGTTCGCGCCGGCGGGCGTGGTCGAGGACCCGGCGCGCACCGTCGTCGTCTCCAGCGGCGTGCTGCACCACCTGACCGCGGACGGGCTGCGCGCCTTCCTCGGCGCACAGTGCGCGCTCGGCGTCGCGGCGTTCGTGCACTGGGACCCGGTGCCGGGGCCGCTCGCCGTGCTCGGTGCCCGCGTCTTCCACCGGGCCCGGATGCGGGAGCCGCTCTCGCGCCACGACGGCGTGCTGTCGGTACGACGAGCCCACCCGGCGGCGCTCCTGCGCGCCGCCGCGGCCCACCCCGACTACGTGGTCACCTGCGACGACCCGGCCTCGGCTCTCAGCGCGCGGGTGCTGCGCCCCCTGGTGGGGGTACGACGATGACGGGACTCGCCGTCGCGCTGGTCGTGCTCGCCGGGCTGGACGGCATGCTCAGCGGCTTCCGTTCCGCGTGCGGGCGCGACGGCCGGATCCGGACCCGGCGGCGCGACCTCCTCGCCCAGGCCCGCGGGCTGGCGGTGGTGACGCTGCTGCTCCTGCCGGCGGTGGCCCTCGGCGCGCGCGGGCTCGCCGCCGGCGACCCCGCGGCCTGGCGGCGGGCGGCGCAGGCGATGGTGGCGTCGTACCTGCCGTTCGGGGCGCTCGTCCTGCTGGCGCTCGCGGCCTACGCCACGCTGACCTGGGAGCGGCGCTTCCTGGCCACCGCGGTGATCCTCGGGCCGGGGACCTTCCTGCGCCCGCTGGTGGCGGTGGGCGGGGGCGTGCTGGCCGTCGTCCGGGCCGGCGACGGCCTGGTGGCCCTCGGCGTCGTGCTCGCCGTGGCGGCCGTGCTCGCGGTCGAGCCGCTCTGCGACCGGCTCTGGTACCGCCGCCTCGCGCCGTCGGTGCCCGACCCTAGGGTGCTCGCATGACGATCGAGGCAGTCATCTTCGACTGGGGCGGCACGCTCACGGCGTGGCACGACATCGACTTCCACGCGGAGTCCCTGGCGCTGGCGCAGGCGGTGCTGACCACGCCCGACACCGGCGACGACCACCATGCCTTCGCGGAGCGGTTGCACCGCGCGGGGAGCGTGATCTGGGGCCGCAGCCGCGACCACCAGCAGAGCGCGACCATCGGCGACCTGTTCACCGAGGCCGGCCTGGAGCACGACCCCGAGCTGCTGGAGGCCTACTACGCGTTCTGGGAGCCGCACACGCTGACCGACCCCGAGGTCGCGCCGCTGTTCCGCTGGCTGCGCGGGGAGGGGATCAAGGTCGGCGTCCTCTCCAACACGATCTGGCCGCGGGCGTGGCACCGCGGCTTCTTCGAGCGCGACGGGGTGCTCGACCTCATCGACGGTGACGTCTACACCAGCGAGGTGCCGTGGACGAAGCCGTCGCCCGAGGCGTTCGGCGCGGCGATGGAGGCGGTCGGGGCCGGCGACCCCGCCCGGTGCGTGTACGTCGGCGACCGGCTCTTCGACGACGTCTGGGGCGCCCAGAACGCCGGCATGCGTGCCGTGCACGTCCCGCACAGCCTGATCCCGGCCGATCAGATCGGGCACACCGAGGGGGAGCCGGACGGCGTCGCCCACCGGCTCTCGGACATCCCGGACCTGCTGGCGCCCTGGCGCTGATCGCCGGGGGCGGGGATCGCCCGGGCGGAGCCAGCCCTGAATTGCAGGTTTGTGCAGTGCACATTTATGAGGATGACAGGGTGCAGACCCCTGGGGGTTCTGTGTTGCATGATTGTGCACAGGTGATCGGTGAGCCCCACCTCTCCCGTCACCCAAGATGACCGTTGTCCCCGGTCACCAGTGGTTCGCGGCCCCGTCTTCGGGGGACGTCTCGGGAGTTCCCCGGAGAACGGAAGCCGCGAACCACTGGCGTTTTTGGGCCAGGTCGACCACGCCGGGTCGATAACGCCGGGACGACCGGGCCGGGACGACCGGGCTCAGCGTCCGGGGAAGTCCTCGGGGCGCCCGCCGAACCCCAGGCCGCGCGTCGCCGCGTCGAGCAGCGCGGTCACCGCCCAGGTGCGCGCCGGACCGGTGCTGCGGGCGACCAGGTAGGCGTAGGTCCGCGCGGCGTCCTGCTCCAGCCGTCGGGCCCGCGCGGTGACGAGCCGGGTGGTGCTCAGGTCGGCGGGCAGGGCGTAGCCGGGTGCGGCGGGATCCGGCTCGGCGCCGGCGTCGCGCAGCATCGCGTCGAGCTGGTCGCGTCGCGTGCGGTGGAGGCGGTACGCCGCGGTGATCCGCCGGTAGAGGGTCGGGGCCGCCGAGCGGGAGGTCTGCGCGCCGAGGGCGGCGTAGACGAAGACGGCCGCGTGCTCGGCCGCGAGCGTCAGCTGCAGGGCCTCGACGGCCTCCGCGCCGGCGGACGCCGAGGGAGTGCCGGAGGGGGAGGGGGACGGGTCGCTCACAGGGCCACCCGCTGCTGGGCCACGCCGGCCGCCATCGAGGCCAGGACTTGGGCGAGGGCGCCGCTCCGGGCCTCCCCGGCGGCCTGGACCAGCCGGTCCTGGAGCCGGGTCTCGGCCTGCTCCAGCGCCGTGAGCGCCGCCGGTCGGGTGCCGGCGACGGTGGGCGCGGGGGCCGGGTCGGCGCCGCCGAGCTCGGCGAGGTGGGCGGCGTGCAGCGCCTCGAGGCGGGCGGTGGTCGCGGCGAGCCCCGGGTGCGTCGTACCGGTGGCCGTGGCGAGGGCGGCGACCGCGGCGACGGCGGTGACCACCTCGGTCACCAGGTCGCTGTCGGCGTCGACGGCCGGGGCGGTCGGGGTGACGGCGCCCGACACGCCCGGGTCGTCGTCGCGGTCGAGGAGGCCGTCGACGGCGTCGCAGCCGGTCGCGGCCAGCGCGACGCCGGCCAGCGCGCCGCCGAGCAGGCCGCGCCGGGTGAGGGAGGTCGCTCGCGCGGGCACCGGGGAACCCTATCTCCACCCGCTATGGTTGGCGGGCACAGCCACAACAGGACACGGGAGGACTCGATCATGGGTTCGGGCCAAGGCGCTCAGCGAGCGACAACGGAGCGGATCGAGCACGTCCTCACGGGCCCGCTCGCGGAGCTGGGTCTCGACGTCGAGGCGGTGGAGCTCACCCCGGCCGGCAAGCGGCGGGTGCTGCGCGTCGCGCTCGACACCGACGGCGGGCCGACGCTCGACGACATCGCGGCCGCCACGAAGGTGATCGACAAGATCCTCGAGGGCGACGGCGGCGCCGTGCTGGGCGAGCTGCCGTACACCCTGGAGGTCACCTCCCGCGGTGTGGACCGCCCGCTGACGCTGCCGCGGCACTGGCGGCGCAACGCCGGGCGCCTGGTGAAGGCCACCCTGGCCGACGAGAGCACCGTGACCGGCCGGATCGGCGCCTCCGACGAGGAGGCGGTCAGCCTGGACGTGGCCGGCGCCGAGCGCCGGGTGCCCTATGCGGACGTGCGCAAGGCGCTCGTCCAGATCGAGTTCAACCGCAAGGCCAGCGACGACGAGAAGGACGCCGACTGATGGACATCGACCTCAACATCCTGCGGACGCTGGAGCGGGAGAAGGAGATCAAGTTCGACGTCCTCGTCGAGGCGATCGAGCAGGCCCTCCTCACGGCGTACCACAAGACCGAGGGCTCGGTCGCGCAGGCGCGCGTCGAGCTCGACCGCAAGACGGGCCACGTCAGCGTGCTCGCCGCGGAGCTCGACAGCGAGGGCACCAAGGTCGGGGAGTACGACGACACGCCCGCCGACTTCGGCCGGATCGCGGCGACGACGGCGAAGCAGATCATGCTGCAGCGCCTGCGCGACGCGGAGGACGAGATCAGGTTCGGCGAGTTCTCCGGCAAGGAGGGCGACATCGTCTCCGGGATCATCCAGCAGGGCCGCAACCCCGACGACGTGCTCGTCGACCTCGGCAAGCTTGAGGCGCAGCTGCCCGCCAGCGAGCGGGTGCCCGGTGAGGACTACAGCCACGGCACCCGGATCAAGTGCCTGGTCGTCTCGGTCCGCAAGGGCATGCGCGGCCCGCAGGTCACCCTGTCGCGCTCGCACCCGAGCCTGGTCAAGAAGCTCTTCGCCCTCGAGGTGCCCGAGATCGCCGACGGCACCGTCGAGATCGCCGCGATCGCGCGCGAGTCGGGCCACCGCACCAAGATCGCGGTCCGCTCCACCGTCTCCGGCGTCAACGCCAAGGGTGCCTGCATCGGCCCGATGGGCCAGCGGGTGCGCAACGTGATGGCCGAGCTGCACGGCGAGAAGATCGACATCGTCGACTGGTCCGACGACCCGGCGACGCTGGTCGCCCACGCGCTCTCCCCGGCGCAGGTGCAGTCGGTGACGGTCGTGGACGCCGCGGCCCGGTCCGCACGGGTCGTCGTCCCCGACTTCCAGCTCTCCCTCGCGATCGGCAAGGAGGGCCAGAACGCCCGCCTCGCCGCCCGCCTCACCGGCTGGCGCATCGACATCCACTCCGACGAGGAGTCGTAGGCCACGCCGGTTCGGTCCCCGACCGGGGAGGCGGTAGAGTTGAGTCTCGGTGGCTCGCCGACTGAAATCTCCCGCACGCCCTGACGCGCTCCTCATCGAGGGACCCGTCCGGACCTGCATCGGATGTCGGCAGCGAGCGGCCAAAAGCGAGTTGTTGCGGCTGACCGCCAGCTCGGGAACGGACGGCCGGTTGGTCGTCCACCCCGATCCTGACGGCAGCGCGCCGGGACGTGGAGCGCACCTGCACCCCACCACCGGCTGCTACGACCTCGCGGTACGGCGGAAAGCCTTCTCCCGTGCGCTCCGGGTGACTCCGGGCGCGGGTGGGCTCTCCAGCGTGCCGGTGGGGGAGTACGTCACCACGACAGCTCGGACCGATCCGACCGACAGAAACTGGAGCAACAGCTCATGAGCACTCGATGAGTACCTCGCGATGAGCCAGTTCGTTCTGCACCACCCACCAACGGTCTGAGATCCACCCCCGGGTCTCGGCCAGAAGGAGAACCGTGGCCAAGACCCGAGTTTCCGAACTCGCGAAGCAGTACGGCATCCCCAGCAAGGAAGCGCTGGAGAAGCTGAGCGCGATCGGTGAGTTCGCCAAGACGGCGTCCTCCAGCATCGAGCTCCCCGCCGTGAAGAAGTTCGAGGCGACCTACGGCGCCGAGCTGCTCGCCAAGATGAAGCCTGCCGGCGACGCCCCCGCGGAGCCGGCCAAGGCGGCGCCCAAGCCCGCCCCGGCCAAGAAGGCCGCCGCGGCGCCCGCCGCCCCCGCGGAGCCGGCCCCGGCCGCGCCCGCTGCTGCCGAGCCCGCACCGGCCGCCCCCGCGGCGCCGGCC
>CAZFEE010000006.1:0-115074 GCA_964517395.1 uncultured Nocardioides sp.
GGGGTTTCCCACCCGCGACTTGGGGTTTCCCACCCGCGACTTGGGGTTTCCCACCGTTGACTTGGGGGTTTCCGCCAGCAGGACCGAGCGAAACCCACAACTCGACGGAGGAAACCGACAAGTCGCGGGTGGGAAACCCCAAGTCGACGGTGGAAACCGACAACTCGACGGTGGAAACCAACAAGTCGGCGGGTGGGGTGGCGGCGGACGCTGCCCCGCGGTCGGCAGTGCTATAGCGTGCACGTCGTGCACGTCGTGATCATGGGATGCGGGCGAGTCGGCTCGACCCTGGCCCGGAGCCTCGAGGACCGCAACCACACGGTGTCGATCATCGACTCCGAGCCGGACGCCTTCCGGCGACTGGGCCCCGGCTTCAACGGGGACAAGATCCCCGGCATCGGCTTCGACCAGGAGGTCCTGGAGAAGGCCGGCATCCGGCGCGCCGACGCGTTCGCGGCGGTCTCCAGCGGCGACAACTCCAACATCATCGCCGCCCGGGTGGCCCGCGAGACCTTCGGCATCCAGCAGGTCGTGGCCCGGATCTACGACCCCGGCCGCGCCGAGGTCTACCAGCGCCTGGGCATCACGACCGTCGCCACCGTCAAGTGGACCGCCGACCAGGTGCTGCGCCGGATCCTGCCCGCCGGCGCCGAGCCGGACTTCCGCGACCCCTCCGGCACCATCCGGGTCGACCACATCCCGGCCCCCGAGGTCTGGGTGGGCGCCCGGGTCGGCGCGCTGCAGGAGCAGGGCCGCTGCCGGGTCGCGTGGATCGACCGCCTCGGCGAGGGCGTGCTCCCCGACCGCGACAGCGTGATCCAGGAGGGCGACATGCTGCACCTGGTCACCCGCGAGGAGTCCGCCGACCTGGCGTACGACGTCCTGGGCCGCGGCCCCGAGCACAGCGACTGAGACCGAGGAGACACCAGTGAGAGTCGCCATCGCCGGAGCCGGAGCCGTCGGACGCTCGATCGCCCGCGAGCTGATCGAGAACGGCCACGAGGTCCTCCTCATCGACAAGTCCCCCGCGTCCATCCGCCCGGAGCGGGTGCCCGACGCCGAGTGGCTGCTCGCGGACTCCTGCGAGCTGTCCTCGCTGGAGGAGGCCCGTCTGGACAAGTGCGACGTGGTCATCGCCGCGACCGGCGACGACAAGGCCAACCTGGTCACCGCGCTGCTCGCCAAGACCGAGTTCGGCGTCCCCCGCACGGTCGGCCGGGTCAACCACCCCAACAACGAGTGGCTGTTCACCGAGGCCTGGGGCGTCGACGTCAACGTCTCCACCCCGCGGATCATGTCCGCGCTGGTCGAGGAGGCGGTCACCGTCGGCGACCTGGTGCGGCTGTTCAGCTTCCGCCAGGGCAACGCCAACCTGGTCGAGATGACGCTGCCGGCCGACTCGCCGTACGTCGGCAAGGCCTCCGGCCTGATCCCGCTGCCCGAGAACTGCGCCCTGGTCAGCATCCTGCGCGACAGCCAGGTCTACGTGCCCACCGCGGAGCAGCCGGTGGAGTCGGGCGACGAGCTGCTGTTCGTCGTGCCGGCCGAGGCCGAGGACGCGCTCGAGCGCCTGCTCGCGCCGAGCTCGCACCCCGAGAAGTAGGGCCTCAGGCCGGCTCGGGCTCCGTGTCGGGCTCGAGCGGCGTCGCGTTGCGGGCGAGCAGCCAGATCATCACCGACCACGAGCCGATGCGCAGCACCCAGCCCAGGCCGGTGCGCAGCGCGAAGATGAGCACCACCGCGAGGTCGGTGCCGATCACCCCGCGGTCCCCCATCAACCAGATCGGCCCCTGGATCAGCACCCCGATCGCGCCGGGCAGCAGCATCACCCAGGTGAGCCGGCTGCAGAGCTGGACCACCTGCCGGTTGGCGTGCCAGCCGATGGGGTCGTCGGCGACCGCGCCGAGCATGAAGCCCAGCGCCGGCCATCCGCTGAGGCAGGACGCACCCAGCACGACGGTGTAGGCGAGGCTGATCAGGATGCCGGGCAGGAAGAAGGCCAGCTTCTTCTCGTCCTCGGTGGCCCCGGCGCTGTCGGCCCACTGCACGAACACCCAGCCGATGCCGATGCCAAAGATGGCGTTGAAGACGTACTGCATGGTGCTGCGCTGCAGCAGCCGCGCGAGCAGCGCGAGGCCGGCGACGCCGAGGCTCGCGATGAGCGCCCAGCGCAGGTTGTCGGTCGGCAGCCACACGGCGGTGAACACCAGGCCAGGGACGGCGGCCTCGATCATCCCCCGGCGACCGCCGAGCGCCGCCGAGAGCTGGTGCCGGACCAGGGCCTCGACGGTGTCGACACCGATCTTCGCCCCGGCCGTGCTCGAGAGCGTGTGCTCCTCGTGCTCCTCGGTGCCGGTCACAACAGCTCGTATCGCGGGTTGTAGAGGATCCGGCCGTCCTCGTGGTGGCCGACCCGGCCGCTGACCTCGATCGCCCGGCCCGGGCCGATCCCGGCGATCCGCCGGCGACCGAGCCAGATGACGGTGACGGTGCCGGTGCCGTCGTACAGCTCGGCCTCCAGCGCGGGCACGCCGCCGCGCGGGCGCAGGGTCACCGTGCGGAGCGTGCCGCGCAGGCGCACGGGCTCCCGGTCGGGGGCGTCGGCGATGCTGACGACGCCCTCACGGGTGAAGGTACGACGCATGTCGCGCGCGTCCGCCTCGGCGTTGTTCGCCCATTTGCTGATGGTCCGCCGCAGGCGGCTCTTGGTGGCCACGGAGCGCTCAGCTCGCGGGAACGGCCTTCGGCTGCGCGCCGTCGGGCAGGTTCAGCGGGAGCTGCTCGCCCACCGGCATCGCGTGGTTGCCGCGGCGCACGGCGAGGTGCTCGATGGCCGCCTCCCACTCCGCGGCCGCCTCCGGCTCCCGGGCGGGCTCGCCGAGGAAGGTCGCGCGCAGCAGCCACCGCGGGCCGTTGACGCCGATCACGCGCGAGGTCTGGGTGCCGGTCTGGCCGTCGGGCCGGGTCACCCGGACCTCGCAGACCAGCTCGGTGCCGAACTTCCCCTCCCGCTCGGTGGCCGTGCCACCGCGGCGGGCGGCGTCGGCCGCGATCTGGGGCCGGATGTCGCTCCACAGGTCGCCGTTGCGGGGCGCCGCGAAGGCACGCAGCTCCAGTGCCCCCTCCTCGGTCGCCAGCAGCACCGCGCGCACCTCGCCGGACTGCTCGTCGACCTGCACGCGCAGCTCGCGGTCCGGCAGCGGGGCCACCAGCAGCGAGCCGAGGTCGAGGCGGCCCACGCCGTCCTCGGGCAGCTCGTCCACGTCGTACGGGCCGGCGGCCGGCGCCTCGGCACCGGTCGTCGCCTCCCCAGCGGTCTCGCCCGTGGTGACCTCGTCGGTCTCCTCGGGCGCCCCCTTGCGCCGCAACCTCACGTTGCTCTCCTCCTCGGGCTCAGCGAGCCTGGTCGTCGGGGTTCGAGAACCCCCCGGTTGAACCGTAGCCGCCGCTACCACGCACGCTCTCCGGAAGGGTCGCGACGGGCACGAAGGCGGCTCGCTCGTAGCGCTGCACGACCAGCTGCGCGACCCGGTCACCGCGCCGCAGCGCGATCGTCTCCGCCGGGTCGTGGTTGATCAGCAGCACCTTGATCTCGCCACGGTAGCCCGAGTCGACCGTGCCCGGGGTGTTCACGATGGACAGGCCGTGCCGTGCGGCCAGGCCCGAGCGCGGGTGCACCAGGGCGACGTACCCCTCCGGCAGGGCGATCGCGATCCCCGTCGGCACCAGCGCCCGCTCCCCCGGCGCCAGGGTCACGTCCACGGTCGTCACCAGGTCGGCGCCCGCGTCACCCGGGTGGGCGTACGACGGCAGGGGCAGGCCGGGGTCGAGCTGCTGCACGGCGATCTCGAGGTCGTGGGGCACGGGGAGACCCTAGGCGATGGCCGCACAGGCGGGGATGGGATCATCCTCCGCGTGACATCGTCGAGCCCGGCCTACCACGAGCGCCTGCGCGTCCCGCTGCGCTGGTGGGCCCAGGGGACGATGTTCATCGCCACCTTCTGGCTGGCGATGGTGGTCGCCCTCGACGAGAAGGCGCCGGTCGTGCCGTGGGTCGTCACCGGCCTCCTGCTCGGGCTGCTGGCCCTCTTCCTGCGCTCGTACGGCGACGCCCGGCTCGTCGTGGGCGACGGCTGGTTCCGCGCCGGGCGGGCCCGGATCGAGATCGAGCACGTCGGTGCCGCCGAGGCGCTCGACGCCGACGCCACCCGCCACATCTCGGGTCCCGGCGCCGACGCCCGGGCCTTCCTCGTGCTGCGGCCCTACCTCAAGCAGTCGGTCAAGGTCGCCATCACCGACCCGGCCGACCCGGCGCCGTACTGGCTCGTCAGCTCCCGGCACCCCCAGGCGCTCGCCGGGGCGCTCAACGCCGCCCGGAGCGCGTCCCGCTAGGCTCGGTCCATGGCAAAGGACAGCTCCAAGGTCTGGTCGGTCTTCTCGCTCGTCGCCGCGCTCGGCTCCGCCGCCGTGGCGAAGAAGGCGCTCGACGGCGGCTGGAAGGCTGCGACGGGCAAGCAGCCCCCGGCCAACCCGGCCGACCCGGACGTCGACTTCCGCGAGGCGGTCGCCTGGGCCGCGATCAGCGGCACGCTCGTCGCGCTCGCCAAGATGTTCGCCCAGCGCCGGGCGGCGGGCTACTACCTGAAGTCCACCGGCGAGCTGCCGCCGCCGCTGCGCAAGGACGCCTGAGCGGCGCGCCCTCGAGGGCGCGCCCGGCAACGACGACGCCCGGACCCGGTCCCCCGCAGGGGGCCGGTCCGGGCGTTTCACATCGGTGGGCGAGCCGGCCCGGAGGCCGCTCGCGCGACGTGCGCGTCAGGCGCAGTCGAAGCAGATCATCTTCTTCGCGTCCGCCAGCTGGCTGCGGTGGTGGACCAGGAAGCAGCTCATGCAGGTGAACTCGTCGTCCTGCTTCGGCTTCACCTCGACGGCGAGCTCCTCGTGCGAGAGGTCCGCGCCGGGCAGCTCGAACGCCTCGGCGGCCTCGGCCTCGTCCTCGTCGACCTTGCCCGAGTTCTTGTCGTGGCGGCGCGCCTTGAGCTCTTCGATGCTCTCCTCGGACTGCTCGTCCTCGTTCTTGCGTGGTGCGTCGTAGTCAGTCGCCATGACGTGTCCTCTCCCCTCGGTGAGCCGTCCGTCCGGCACGTGATTCGTGCTGGGCGGCGCGGCAGATTGTGCACCATCGAAGCCAGGTGGCGACACCCGGGTTGATGCGAGCCGCCACAACGGCGCGGAGGTACCCGTTATTCCCCGACGAATCCCGCAGATCGTACGGCGGACAGCAGCTCCTCGAAGCCGTGATCCGGGCCACACACCACGGCTCCCCGGCCCCCTGCTCCCGGCAGCGTGGCCAGTCGGGCCCCGGCGAGCCGGGCGATGAGGCCCGCGGCGGCGTGGTCCCACAGCTCGACGCCCTCCTCGACGTACCCGTCGAGGGTGCCGGAGGCCACCCCGCACAGGTCGAGGGCGCAGGAGCCTCCGCGCCGGATGTCGCGGACCTCGGGCAGGAGGCGGGCCACCGCCGCGGCCTGGACGGCGCGCACCTCGCGGACGTAGCTGAAGCCGGTCGCGACGAGGCGGTGGGCCAGGGGCGCGGGCCCACGCACGGCGATCGGGACGCCGTCGCGGGTCGCGGCGCCGCCGACGTGGCCGGCGTACACGACCTGCCGGGCGACGTCGACCACCACGCCGGCGACGACCTCGCCGTCGACCTCGGCGGCGATCGAGACGGCGTAGGCGGGCAGGCCGTAGAGGAAGTTCACGGTGCCGTCGATGGGGTCGGCGATCCAGCGCACGCCGGAGGTGCCGGCCACGTCGTCGCCCTCCTCGCCCAGGAAGGCGTCATCGGGCCGGGCGGCGAGGATCCGGGCGCGGATGAGCTCCTCGGAGGCCCGGTCGGCGGCGGTGACCACGTCGACGTCGCTGCTCTTGGTCGCGGCGACCTCGACGGTGCCGGCGGCACGCTCGCGGACCAGGGCGGCGGCCTCCTCGGCGGTGCTGAGCGCGAGGGCGAGCAGCTCCGCCGGGCTCACGGCCGGCCCGCCGCCAGCCGGTCCTCCTGGTCCGCCGACAGGCAGCAGCCCACCGGGCAACAGTCGTGCGAGGGACCGCGGACACCGAGCGCGGCCCGCTCGACCTGCTCGCCGCGCTCGGTGGCGGCACGCTCCTCGACGAGCTCGCGGATCGCGGTCACGAAGGCCGGGTGCACGCCGGCGGAGGCCGCCCTGCGGGCAGGCAGGCCGAGCTTCTCCGCGGTCGCGAGGGCCTCGGTGTCGAGGTCGTAGACGACCTCCATGTGGTCGGAGACGAAGCCCACCGGGATCAGCACGACCGCCGCGGCCCCCTCCGCGGCCAGCTCCTCGAGCCGGTCGTTGACGTCCGGCTCCAGCCACGGCGTGCGCGGCGAGCCCGAGCGCGAGCAGTAGACGAGCTCGTGCGCCCGGTCCACACCGGTCGCCTCACGCACCTCGGCGGCGACGACGGCCGCGACGTCGAGGTGCTGGGCGACGTAGGCGCCGCCCTCGGGGCCACTGGCGTCGCTCATCGCGGTCGGGATGGAGTGGGTGACGAACACCAGCCGGGCGTCGTCGCGGACCTCCTCGGGCAGCTCGGCGAGGGCGGCGAGCACGCCGTCGGCGTTCGCGGCGACGAAGCCCGGGTGGTTGAAGTAGGCGCGGACCTTGTCCAGCCGTGGCGGCGTCACGTCGGCGGGCAGCGCGGCGAGGGCGTCGGCGAGGTTCTCGCGGTACTGGCGACAGCTCGACCAGGAGGAGTACGCCGAGGTGGTGACGCAGATCGCGCGGCGCACGCCGTCCGCGGCCATCTGCGCGACCGTGTCGGTCAGGTAGGGCGCCCAGTTGCGGTTGCCCCAGTAGACCGGCAGGTCGAGGCCGTGCTCGGCCAGCTCGGTCTCCAGGGCGGCGATGAGGGCCTTGTTCTGGTCGTTGATGGGCGACTTCCCCCCGAACAGGAAGTAGTGCTCGCCGACCTGCTCCAGCCGTTCGCGCGGAATCCCGCGGCCACGGGTGACGTTCTCGAGGAAGGGGACGACGTCCTCCGGCTTCTCGGGTCCACCGAAGGAGACGAGGAGCAGGGCGTCGTAGGGATCACGATTGGGCACCCCTCCATCGTAGGGAGCAGGATGGCGCCGCCATGTTGCAGACCTATCGCCAGATCTTCACGCCGGCCACCGCGCTGTTCAGCCTGACCGGTCTGGTGGCGCGTCTGCCCATCTCGATGGTGGGCCTCGGGATCGTCCTCCTCGCCGAGCACGAGACCGGCTCCTACGGCTTCGCGGGCTCGGTCTCCGCGGTCGCCCTGATCGCGAACGCGATCTTCGCGATCCCGCAGGGGCGGCTGATCGACCGGCTCGGCCAGGGGCGGGTGCTGGCGGTCGTCATCACCGTCTGGGGCCTCGGGCTGGCGCTCGCGATGGGCTCGCTGGAGTGGGAGTGGCCGCGCTGGTCGACGTACGTGCTGGCGGCGCTCGCGGGCGCCGCGCTGCCCTCGGTCGGCACCTGCGTGCGGGCGCGGTGGTCGCACACCCTCGCCGCCCACCCGGAGCGGCTGCACACGGCGTTCTCGTTCGAGGCGGTGGCCGACGAGGCGGTCTTCCTGGTGGGGCCGATCGCGGTGACCGTGCTCGCCACCGCCGTCCACCCGGTCGCCGGCCTCACCGCGGCGCTGGTCGCCGGCACGGTCGGCACCTACGTCTTCGCCGCCCAGCGCGGCACCGAGCCGCCGGCGCACCCACCGGTCGCAGCCGAGGGGACCCGGCCGCCGATCCCGTGGGCGGCAATCGCGCCGCTGACCGTCGTCGCGGCCGCTCTCGGCATCCTGTTCGGCGCCGCCGAGGTGGTCACCGTCGCGTTCGCCGAGGAGGAGGGGCACAAGGGGGCCGCGGGCTTCCTGCTGGCGATCTGGGCCCTCGGCAGCCTGCTCGCCGGCCTCGTGTCGGGTGCGATCGCCTGGCGCCGCGGCCCGCTGTTCCGGCTTCGGGTCGGCGCCCTGGGCATGCTCGTCGCGATGGCCCCCCTGCCGCTGGTGCCGTCACTGCCGGTGATGGGTGCGGTGCTGCTCGTCGGCGGCCTGGCCATCTCCCCCACCCTCATCGCCGCGATGTCCCTGGCCGAGCAGGTGCTGCCCGCCGCCCGGCTCACCGAGGGGATGGCCTTCATCCAGACCGGGCTCGCGGCCGGGCTCGCCCCGGGGGCCGCCGTCGCCGGGGTCGTGATCGACTCGCACGGCGCCTCGCCGGCGTACCTCGTCTGCGCGGCCGGCGGCCTGCTCGCCCTGCTCGGCGCCCTCGCCACCCGCGTGCCCGCTACCCTCGCGCAGCATGAGCAGCTGGCGTAACTGGTCGGGCCTGGAGTCCGCGAGCGGACTGCGGAGCGTCACCCCCGCGGACGCCGCCGAGGTCGCCGAGGTCGTGCGTGAGGCCCGTGCCGCGGGCCGGACGGTCAAGGCCGCCGGCACGGGGCACAGCTTCACCGGCATCGCCACCCCCCAGCACGTCCACCTGCTGCCCGAGCGGATGCGCGGCATCCTCGCCGTCGACCGCGACGCCATGACGGTGACGGCGCGGGCCGGCACCCAGCTCAAGGTCTTCAACGCCGAGCTGGAGCGGCTGGGACTGAGCCTGCACAACATGGGCGACATCGCCGAGCAGACGCTCGCCGGCGCGGTCTCCACCGGCACCCACGGCACCGGCGGACGCGCCGCCGGGTTGGCCGCCCAGGTCGTCGGCTTCGAGATCGTCACCGGCACCGGTGAGGTGCTGCGCGCCTCGCCCGGCGAGAACCCGGAGCTGCTGGCCCTGGGCCGCGCCGGTCTCGGCGCGCTCGGCGTGCTGACCACGCTCACCTTCGCCGTCGAGCCGCTCTTCCTGCTGCGCGCCGAGGAGCGGCCGATGGCGTGGGCCGACGCCCTGGCCGCCTTCGACGACCTGACCGCGGCGCACGACCACGTCGACATGTACTGGTTCCCGCACGCCGACCGCATGCTCACCAAGCGCAACACCCGGGTCGGCACCGACCTCTCGGCCGCGGAGCCGCTCCCCCGCTGGCGCGGCTGGCTCGACGACGACCTGCTCTCCAACACGGTCTTCGGCGCGCAGACGGCGCTCCTCAACCGGGTTCCCCGGGCGATCCCCGCCGCCAACCGGTTCGCCTCCCGGCTGCTCGGCCCGCGCACCTACACCGACGTCGCGCACCGGGTCTTCACCACCGAGCGGCGGGTGGTGTTCCGCGAGATGGAGTACGCCGTCCCGCGCGCGGCCGGTCTCGACGTCCTGCGGGAGTGCCGGACCGCCTTCGAGCGCTCGGGCCTGCGGGTCTCGTTCCCGGTGGAGATCCGGGTCGCCCCCGCCGACGACGTGGCGCTGTCCACCTCCTACGGCCGCGACTCCTTCTACCTGGCCTTCCACACCCACCGCGACGCCGACCACACGGCCTACTTCGCACTCATGGAGGCCATCGTGCGCGACCACGACGGCCGGCCGCACTGGGGGAAGCTGCACCACCTCGACGCCGGCGACCTCGCCCCGCGCTACCCACTCTTCGGCGACTTCGTCGCGCTGCGCGACCGGCTCGACCCCGACCGGGTCCTCACCAACCCCTACCTGGACCGCGTGCTCGGCAGGTGAGCCGCGGACTGTGCCCGTGCGGCTCCGGGGCGTCGTACGACGCCTGCTGCGGCCGCCTCCACCGGGGCCTCGCCCGGGCGGCGACGGCCGAGGAGCTGATGCGCTCGCGGTACGCCGCCTTCGTGGCCGGCGACGCGGCGTACCTCCTCGCGACCTGGCACCCCGCCACCCGGCCCGCCACCCTCGACCTCGACGCGAGCGTGCGCTGGACCGGCCTGGAGGTGCTGGCGCGCGAGGCCGGCGGCCCCGAGGACCGACGCGGCGTGGTGGAGTTCCGGGCGTCCTTCGTCGAGGACGGGCGACCGCGTGCGCTGCACGAGGTCAGTCGGTTCCGGCGCGACGCGGACGGCTGGCAGTACGTGCGCGGGAAGGCGACCTGGACCGGATGAGCGAAATGTCGACAGATCACCCACACGCCGCGCGGCCAACCGGATCCGGGGCGCCCACGGGCGTAGGCTCGGTGGACCGGAGCAGGCATGACACCACCGAGGACGACACAGTGAGCGAGACCGACGCGGGCACGGCGGCCGACGCCGCCGCGGTCGGCCTGACGCTCGCCGGCACCTCCCCGGACCGGCGCCACCTGCTGCTGGTGGACGACCAGGGCACCGAGTTCACCCTCGCCATCACCCCTGACCTGCGCACCGCCGTGCGCGGGGAGACCACCCGACTCGGCCAGCAGTTGGAGATCAAGATGAGCAGCAGCATCCGTCCGCGCGAGATCCAGACCCGCATCCGGGCCGGCGAGACCGCCGAGGCGGTCGCCACCGCCGCCGGCACCACCGTGGACGCGATCATGCCGTACGTCGCGCCCGTCCTCGCCGAGCGCGAGCACGTCGCCGAGCGTGCGCTCAAGGCCTCCCTGCGACGTACCCCGGGCGAGGGCACCGCCGCGCACACCCAGAGCCGCGTGCTCGGCGACGCCGTCGCCGCCCACCTCCGGGCCACCGGCGCCGACCCGGCCGAGGTCACCTGGGACGCCTACCGCCGCGAGACCGGGCGCTGGGTCCTCACCGGCGCCTACACCGCCGCCGGACGCACCGGGACCGCCCGCTTCACCTACGACGCCCCGGGCAACTACGCCCTGTCCGACAACGACGACGCCCGCTGGCTCGTCGGCGACGTGCTCCCCGAGCCGGAGCCGGCCACGCCCGCCCGCGACGACCTCCGGCAGGCGCGCGAGCGGCGCCTCGTCGCCGTACCCGCGGACGAGCTGCCGCTCGGCGGCGACGCCCCCGACGAGCTGCCCCTCGGCGACTCCTTCGACCAGGCGATGGGCCTGGTGGCCGGCGAGGCCGCCGAGACCCTCGTCGACATCCCCGAGCCGCGCGCGCCCCGCGCCCCGCAGGCACCCGCCGCCGACGAGCCGATCCGCGCCACCGGCGAGGAGCCGTCCGCCGAGGAGGCCGCGGCGGCTGCCGAGGCGGAGGCCGAGGCCGAGCGGGCCCGGCACCGCCGGCCGGTGCAGAAGAAGCGTGGCCGTGCCTCGGTCCCGAGCTGGGACGAGATCATGTTCGGCGGCTCCGACCAAGCTTGACGGGTCGAGCGCGTCTCCGGCGGCACGTGGGGGCAGCAAGCTGCCGTCGAACCGCAACCCTGGGCGGCGGTCCGAGCGGGCTGATCCGAGGGTGATCAAGCAGGACCGCTGACCCTGGTTTGGGCGTAGCCTTCGCGCATGGCCTACTTCGTGACCGGCGCCACAGGCTTCATCGGGCGCCACCTCATCGCCGAGCTCGTCGACCACCGCGAGGGTCCGATCTTCGTCCTGTGCCGGGCGTCCTCGCTCGGGCGGATGGAGGCGCTGATCCGCCAGTGGGGGTCGGACCGCGTGCAGGCCGTCGTCGGAGACCTCGGCCAGCCCGCGCTGGGCGTGGACGAGGCGTGGGTCGCCGAGCACGCCGGGGAGATCGACCACTTCTTCCACCTGGCGGCGATCTACGACATCACCGCGGACGACGCGACGAACGACGCGATGAACATCGAGGGCACCCGCAACGCCCTCGCCCTCGCCGAGGCGCTGCAGGTCGGGACCTTCCACCAGGTCTCCTCGGTCGCGGCGGCCGGTGACTACCGGGGCCGCTTCGACGAGACGATGTTCGAGGAGGGCCAGCCGCTGCCCTCGCCGTACCACCGCACGAAGTACGAGTCGGAGAAGATCGTCCGCGACGAGGCCGGCGTGCCGTGGCGGGTGTACCGCCCCGCCATCGTGGTGGGCCACTCCGAGACCGGCGCGATGGACAAGATCGACGGCCCCTACTACTTCTTCCCGCTGATCAAGCGGCTGCGCGACAGCCTGCCGTCGTGGCTGCCGCTGGTGGGTGTCGACCTCGGCGACACGAACCTGGTGCCGGTCGACTACGTCGCCAAGGCGATGGACCACCTCGCCCACCTGCCCGACCGCGACGGCGAGGCCTTCCACCTCGTCAACCCCGAGCCGCAGCCGGTCGTGGAGATGATCAACGCGTTCTGCGCCGCCGCGGGCGCGCCCCGCTTCGCCACCCCGGTCAACCGGTCGCTCACCACGGCGGGGCCGTTGGGCCTGATCCCGCGGGCACTGCGGCCGATCAACCTGATGACCGCGGTGGTGCGCAGCACCCCCGCGCAGCTCCTGCTCGACCAGACCGTCGGACGGCTCGGCATCCCGGCGGAGGTGCTGGCGCACAGCTCGTTCCCGTCGGTCTTCGACGCGCGGATCACCGAGAAGGCGCTCGCCGGCTCCGGCCTCAGCGTGCCGCCGCTGGAGACCTACGTCCGCTCGCTGTGGTCGTACTGGGAGGAGAACCTCGACGACACCGTCGGCCGCGACCCCAAGGCCCGCGCCGCGCTGAAGGACAAGACCGTCGTCATCACCGGAGCCTCCTCCGGCATCGGCAAGGTCGTCGCGCTCAAGGTCGCCCAGGCCGGCGGCATCCCGGTCCTCGTCGCGCGCGGCAAGGAGAAGCTCGAGGAGACCAAGGCCGACATCGAGGCCCGCGGCGGCCGGGCCTACGTCTTCCCGTGCGACCTCTCCGACCTCAGCGCCATCGACCGGCTGTGCGAGCAGCTCGTCGCCGACCTGCCGAGCATCGACTACGTCATCAACAACGCCGGCCGCTCGATCCGCCGCTCCCTGAAGCTGTCCCAGGACCGCTTCCACGACTTCGAGCGCACCATGCAGCTCAACTACTTCGGTGCGATCCGTCTCGTCATGGGCCTCATGCCGCAGCTGCACACCCAGCGCTCCGGGCACATCGTGAACATCTCCTCCATCGGCGTGCAGACGAACCCGCCGCGCTTCTCGGCGTACGTCGCCTCCAAGGCCGCCCTCGACGCGTGGAGCAACGTGGTCTCCTCCGAGGTCGTCGGGCACGGCATCACCTTCACCAACGTGCACATGCCCCTGGTGCGGACGCCGATGATCGCGCCGACGAAGATCTACGACAAGTTCCCCACCATCTCCCCCGCCCAGGCCGCGGACGTGGTCATCAAGGCGATGGTCGACAAGCCGCACGAGATCAACACCGCCCTCGGCACCGCCGGCGAGCTGGCCCACACCATCGCGCCGCGCACCGCCTTCCGGGTGCTCAACCTCGCCTACCAGGTCTTCCCCGACTCGGCCGCCGCCAAGGGCCAGAAGCCTGCCTCGCAGGCGGCCGCCGCCGCCGAGGAGGCGCCCGCCTCGAACCACCGGGAGACCGAGCAGATGCTGCTCGCCCAGCTGTTCCGGGGCGTGCACTGGTGAGGGACTAGGCGGGTCCGCCCGTCTCGACCGGCCGCGACGGGTCGGCCACCCACTCGCTCCAGCTGCCCGGGTACAGCGCCGCGCGCACGCCCGCGAGCTCCAGCGCCAGCACGTCGTGGGCCGCGGTGACGCCGGACCCGCAGTAGACCGCGACGTCCGCTCCCGGCACGGCCCCCACCTCGGCGTACGTCGCCGCCAGGTCCTCCGGGGCCCGGAAGCGCCCGTCCTCGCCGAGGTTGCGCGCGGTCGGCACGTTCCGGGCACCCGGGACGTGACCGGCCACCGGGTCGATCGGCTCGACCTCCCCGCGGTAGCGCTCCGGCGCACGCGCGTCGATCAGCACCGCGGCCTCACGCACGCTGCCGACGTCGACGGCCGGCATCGACGGCCGGGGCGCCGCGGTGAAGTCACCGGGATCCCGCGGGCCGCCCTCACCCTGCTCCACCGGGAGCCCGGCCGCCCGCCAGGCGGCCCACCCGCCGTCGAGCACCCGCACGTCGCGGTGACCGTGGAAGCGCAGCAGCCACCAGCACCGCGCCGCCGCGTGCGCCGACCAGTCGTCGTAGACCACCACCGGGCGCTCGTCGCCCACCCCGGCCGCGCGCATCGCCGCCACGAAGTCGCCCTCCTCCGGCAGCGGGTGGCGCCCCCGCGGACCGGGTGCGCCGGCGAGCTCGCGGTCCAGGTCGACGTACGACGCCCCGGGGACGTGGCCCGCGGCGTACTCCTCCGGCCCCGCCGGCCCGCCCATCCGGTAGCGCACGTCCAGCACGGTCACGTCCGCGAGCCGCTCCGCGAGCTCCTCGACGGCGATGAGGGGGGAGGTCATACGGGCAACCTATCCGGGCGCCTGTGGAGGACCGGCCCGGCGCGGCGCGGGATCGGGCAGGCTCACCCCATGGCGACCGGACCCGGCATCCACGAGCCGCTGCCCCTGCTGCTGCGGCGGGTGCTGCGCGGCGCGGTGCTGGAGCACGCCCGCACCGAGCGCCGGCGCACGTTCCCCGCGGTGCTCCACGTCGGGATCCCCGGCGGGCCCGCGCGCACCTTCCTGATCGACCCCGAGGAGCGGCTGGACCTGGCGCTGCGCGTCGAGATCGTGGAGACCATGGCCCGGCACAGCCTGGAGCGGGACACGGTGCCGCTGGTCTGGCTGACCCGGATGGCCGTCGGCCCCGACACCGAGGACCTGGCCTGGGCCGCCGCCGTGGGGCACGCCGGCGGCGAGCTCGGGCTGCGCCTGGACCTGGTCGTGATCACCCGGCGGTCCTGGCACGACCCGCGCTCGGGCGCCGGACAGCGCTGGGCCCGGGTCAGGCCCTCGACCGCGTCCACGCCGCCGGGCTGAGCGGGCTCCGCCGGCGGATGGGCCTCACCAGGTGTGCACCGGCTGGTTGTCGTTCATCCGGGTGCGGTACTCCCCCAGCACGGCCCGCAGCGCGTCGTACCGGTCCTCGTCGCGGCGCTGCTGCATCTGCCGCACGAACCAGTCGGCGCCGTTGGTGTGGGTGAGGCAGCGCTGCTCGATGACGTCGAGGTAGCGGCTCGCCTCGTCGTCCCCGACCCCCCAGGCGGCCAGACCCTCGTGGGCCAGCGGCAGCAGGCGGCGCACCACGAGCTCGGCGGCCTGCACCCGGCCGAGCCCCGGCCAGTAGACCTCGGCGTCGATGCCGTGCTGGGCCGCGGTGTGAAAGTTCTCCTCGGCCGCGCTGAAGGACATCTGCGACCACAGCGGGCGGTCGTTCTCGGCGAGGGCACGGACCAGGCCGAAGTAGAACGCGGCGTTGGCGACGGTGTCGACGACGGTCGGCCCCGCGGCGAGGATGCGGTTCTCGACGCGCAGGTGGGGCAGGCCGCCCGCGATGTCGTAGACCGGCCGGTTCCAGCGGTAGATCGTGCCGTTGTGCAGGCGCAGCTCGGACAGGTTGGGCGTGCCGCCCGCCTCCAGGACGGTGAGCGGGTCCTCCTCGTCGATGACGGGGAGCAGCGGCGGGAAGTAGCGGACGTTCTCCTCGAACAGGTCGAACACCGAGGTGATCCATCGCTCCCCGAACCACACCCGCGGGCGCACCCCCTGCACCTTCAGCTCCTCGCCGCGGGTGTCGGTCGCCTGCTCGAAGAGCGGGATGCGGGTCTCGGCCCACAGGTGCTTCCCGAGCAGGTACGGCGCGTTCGCGCCCACCGCGAGCTGCACGCCGGCGATCGCCTGCGAGGCGTTCCAGTACGACGCGAACCGCTCGGGGCTGACCTGCACGTGGAACTGGGTGCTGGTGCAGGCCGCCTCGGGCATGATCGTGTCGACCGTGGTGCTCAGCCGCTCGACGCCGTGGATGTCGATCGTGATGTCCTCGCCGCGGGCGCCGAGGATCTGCTCGCTGAGCAGCCGGTAGCGGGGGTTGCCGCTGATCGCCTCGTCGGTGAGGTGCTCGGGGGCGAGCGTGGGCAGGATCCCGATCATCACCTGGTGGGCCCCGAGCGCCGCCGCGCGCTCCTCCGCGGCGTTCAGGCTGGTCCGCAGCCGCTCCTCGCACGCGACGAGGCCGCCGTCGGCGAGCGGGCCCGGGGGCAGGTTGAGCTCGATGTTGAACTGGCCGAGCTCGGTCTGGAAGCCGGGGTCGTCGATCGCGCGCAGCACCTCCTCGTTGCGCAGCGCCGGGTCCCCCGCCTCGTCGACGAGGTTGAGCTCGACCTCGACGCCGGTCCACGGATCGTCGGTGTCGAAGGCGGACTCGCGCAGCATCCGCTCGAAGACGTCGAGACAGCGCCGGACCTTCTCGCGGTAGCGCGTCCGGTCGGCAGGCGTGAATTCCTGTGCGTCGACCTCATCACCCATGTCCCGACACTAGTGGGCACCTCCCGAGGGAGGCGGCAGGCCGCGCGCCCAGTCGAAGCCGCCCGTCCAGATGTCCGGGGGCACGGCGTGCTGGAGGAGGAGGGCGAGGTCCCCCGCCAGCGGGTACGACGGGTCGGCGCTCCGGCACCGGTCGAGGGCCGCCCAGGCCAGGGCACCGGCGCCGGCCTGCCAGGCCGCCCACCCGAGCAGGGTGGCGGGCACGGGGAGCAGCGGCTGGGGCGTGCCCCGGACCACGGAGGTCCAGAGCCGGACGTGCCCCTCGGCGGTGTCCTGGTCGATCAGCGACCACGCGGCGTCGCGCACCCGGGGCACCTGCACCACCCAGACCAGCCGGGCCACGTCGGCCGGCGGAGGCGGGTCGCCGCTCGCCACAGACCGGGCGACCGACGCCGCCACCCAGTCGCCCTGGGCGCGCACGGCCGCGGCGCCGGAGGGCAGCCACCGGGCCGGGCCGACCAGGTCGGCGGGGCCGTGGCCCGCGGCGGCGAGTGCCGCGGCCACCGCCGCCTGCGCCGCCGGGTCCGGGTCGAGCGAGGCGACCATGTCCTCACGGCTGGCGTGCGCCAGGCGGCCCGCTGCGACGGCTTCGCGCACGAACGGGTGCGCGGCGGGATCGTAGGGCACGCCGCCGCGCCCCGGGCCGGTGAGGTCGACGTAGTGCTCGCCGTCGGCCGCGACCGCGACGGGCACGGCGATCCGCGCCCGTCGGCAGGCCCGGTCCAGGACGGCGTGCGCGGCACGGGCGGCGTCGGGGCGGTCGGTGAAGTAGAGCAGCACGACGGCGGGCACCCGGTGGCGCCGGGCCGGGGTCAGCAGGGCGTCCTCCAGCCCGGCCCGGCCGGCGTCGTCGAGCTCCTCGACGGAGGGCAGGTCGAGGCGCGCGTGGAAGGCCCGGTCGATGCCGAGGGTGAGCATCACGACCGACTCCCGTGGCCAGAAGCCGAGCACGACGGGGGCGACCGCGAGCAGGTCGGCCGGCGAGCGCGCGGTGAGGAGGGTGGGAGCGGGGCTGGTCACGGGTCCGGTCATGCGGCGAAGCCTGCGCGAGAGGGCCGACGGGACCGGCCGGATGCGCGGGCACCTGTGGAGAGGGCGGCGGCGGACGGGGGCTGTGGACGCGGGGTGGCCTGCGCTGGGGGTGGTGAGGACTAACGTGACGCCGGTGCGTGCTCGTGCCTCGATCCTCCACCTGGATCTCGACGCGTTCTTCGCGGCGGTGGAGCAGCGTGACAAGCCCTCGCTGCGCGGCAAGCCGGTCGTGGTCGGCGGCACGGGCGGGCGCGGCGTGGTGTCGACGGCGTCCTACGAGGCGCGGGTGTTCGGCGTGCGCTCGGCGATGTCGACCCGGGAAGCGCGGGCCCGGTGCCCGCACGCGGCGTACCTCTCCGGGCGCTTCGAGGCCTACCGCTCGACGAGCGCCGCGGTGATGCGCCTGCTGCGGGCCTCCTCCCCGCTGGTCGAGCCGCTCTCGCTCGACGAGGCCTTCGTCGACCTGGAGCAGGCCGGCCTGCCCGACCTGGAGGTCGCCACCGTGACGGCCTTCGCCGAGGACCTGCGCTCGCGGGTGCGGGAGGTGACCGGCGGGCTGACCGCGTCGGTGGGCGTGGCGAGCTCGAAGTTCCTCGCGAAGATCGCCAGCGACCTCGACAAGCCCGACGGCCTCGTCGTGGTCGCCCCCGGCACCGAGCGGGAGCTGCTGCGCCCGATGCACGTCAAGGTCATCCCCGGGGTCGGGCCCGCGACGGTGGAGCGTCTGCGGCGCGCCGGGATCCACACCGTGGAGGAGCTGGAGCGGGTCACCGAGGACGAGCTGGTCCGCCAGGTCGGGAGGTCGCTGGGCTCCGCGCTCTTCCAGCTCGCCCGCGCCGAGGACGACCGCGCCGTCGTACCGGACCGGGAGACCAAGTCGGTCAGCGTCGAGGGGACCTACGAGCACGACCTCACCGACCGCCGCCAGATGGAGGCGATCGTGACCCGTCAGGCCGCGGAGGTCGCCAAGCGGATGAGGACGAGCGGGCTGTCGGGACGCACCATCTCGCTCAAGGTCCGGATGTACGACTTCACCACCCTCAGCCGCTCCGCGACCCTGCCCGCGCCGACCGAGAACGCCGCCACCATCGCCCGGCTGGCCCGCCAGCTGCTGGCCGACCTCGACACCTCCGGCGGCGTGCGCCTCCTCGGGGTCGGCGTCTCCGGCCTCGCCGACTGGGTCCAGGAGGACCTGTTCGCCGACGACAGCGCCGAGGAGCCCGAGCCGGAGCCGGCCGAGCGGCCCGAGGAGGCCGGCGCCCGCCCGCGCGGCACGACGTGGGCTCCCGGCATGGACGTCGTGCACGACGAGCACGGCCGGGGCTGGGTGTGGGGCGCCGGTCGGGGCGTGGTCACGGTCCGCTTCGAGACCGCCGAGACGCCGCCGGGCCCGGTCCGCTCCTTCTCCGCCGAGGATCCCGCCCTGCAGCGGTGGCGCCCGCCCGAGCCGGAGCAACCGGAGGAGCAGTAGCGTTCGCGGCATGTCCGACGTACAGCCCGTCCCGCCCCGCGCCGAGAAGCGTCCGGTCACCACCACGCTGCACGGTCACACCCGCACCGACGAGTACGAGTGGCTGCGCGCGAAGGACGACCCCGCCGTGCTCGCCCACCTCGAGGCGGAGAACGCCTACACCCAGACGCGCACCGCCCACCTGGCCGGTCTGCGCGGCCGGATCTACGACGAGATCAAGGCCCGCACCCTGGAGACGGACCTGTCCGTGCCGACCCGGGTGCGCGGCTTCTGGTACTACGGACGCTCCTTCGAGGGTCGTCAGTACGGCGCCACCTGCCGCGTCCCCGTGGGCGACCCGGAGGACTGGACTCCCCCGCAGCCCGCCTCCGACGCGCGCCCGGACGAGCCGGCCCTGCCCGGCGAGGAGATCCTCCTCGACCTCGACGAGCTCGCGCAGGGCCACGAGTTCTTCTCCCTCGGCGGCTCCTCGGTGAGCCCCGACGACCAGCTGCTGGCCTACGCCACCGACGTCGTCGGCGACGAGCGCTACACGGTGCGCGTGCTGGACCTGCGCACCCGCGCCCTGCTCGACGACGAGCTCACCGACGTCCTCGGCGGGGTCACCTGGGGCGGCTCGGCCGACCACTTCTACTACACCACCGTCGACGAGGCCTGGCGTCCCGACAAGGTCTGGCGCCACCGCCTCGGCACCGCCCAGGCCGACGACGAGCTGGTCTTCCACGAGCCTGACGGACGCTACTTCGTGGGGGTCGGGCGCACCCGCAGCCGCCGGTACGTCGTGGTGGCGGCCAGCTCCAAGACGACCTCCGAGTTCCACGTGCTCGACGCGACCGACCCGGACGCGCGCCCGGTGCTCTTCGCGGAGCGGACCGACGGCGTGGAGTACTCCCTCGAGCACGCCGTCGTCGGCGGCCGCGACCACTTCCTGGTGCTCCACAACGCGAGCGGCCCGGAGTTCGAGCTGGCGATCGCGCCGGCCGAGCCGACCCCGCCGTCGGGCTGGCGCCCGCTGCTCCCCCACGACCCGGCCGTCCGGCTGGAGGACGTCGACGCCTTCGCCGGCCACCTCGTCGTCCAGCAGCGCAGCGGCGGCACCAGCCAGGTGCGGATCCTCGACCTCGGCGACGACCCGGCGGCCCCGGTGACCGCGGACCGCTTCGTCGAGTTCCCCGGCGAGCTCGCGACCGTCGGCGCGGGCAGCAACCCGGCGTGGGAGCAGCCGACCATCCGGGTCGGCATGACCAGCCTGGCCCGCCCCTCCGCGGTCTACGACCACGACCTGCGCACCGGGGAGCTGGTGCTGCGCAAGGAGGCACCGGTCCTCGGCGGCTACGACCCCGACGACTACGAGGAGCACCGCCTCTGGGCGCCCTCCACCGACGGCGCCGAGGTGCCCGTCTCGCTGGTGGTCCGCAAGGGGGTGCGCGGGGAGTCCGGCACCGACCCGGTGCCCGTCCACCTCTACGGCTACGGCGCCTACGAGGCCTCGATCGACCCGTCCTTCTCCGTCGCCCGGCTCTCCGTCCTCGACCGCGGCGCGGCCTTCGCGATCGCGCACGTGCGCGGCGGCGGCGAGATGGGCCGCCACTGGTACGACGACGGCAAGCTCGAGCACAAGCAGCACACCTTCGACGACTTCGCCGCGGCCGCCCGCCACCTCGTGGAGGCCGGCTGGACCACGCCGGAGCGCATCGTCGCCGAGGGCGCCAGCGCCGGCGGGCTGCTGATCGGGGCGGTCGCGAACCAGGCCCCGGAGGCGTTCGGCGGGTTCGTCGCCGGCGTCCCGTTCGTCGACACGCTCACGACGATGCTCGACGCCAGCCTGCCGCTGACCGTCCCGGAGTACGACGAGTGGGGCAACCCCACCGACGACCCGGTCGCCTACGAGCGGATCGCGGGCTACGCGCCGTACGAGAACGTCGCCGACCGGCCCTACCCGCCGATCCTCGCCGAGACCTCCCTCAACGACACCCGGGTGCTCTACGTCGAGCCGGCGAAGTGGGTGGCGCGGCTGCGCGACCGGGCACCGGGTGCGGACGTGCTGCTGCGCACCGAGATGGCCGCCGGGCACGGCGGGGTGTCGGGACGCTACCGCGCGTGGGAGGACCGGGCTTTCACGCTGGCATGGATCCTCGATCGCCTCGGTCTGGCGGAGGCGGATATCCGAAATTGAGAAGTGGCTGAGATTCCCTGATTCGGGCAACTAACGGGGACTACCGCACGTCATTGGGGATAGAGCACCACCAAGGGACCGGGAATCCGGAACCCACCCCCGGTGTTGGGAACCATGTGCGGAAGCCCCGTCCGCACGATGAAGGAGGGACGCGATGGCCACGGCAACTGCGAACAGGACGCGCAACACGGGTCGGGAGATCGAGGGACGCGACAGCGTCGGCCTCTACCTCGACGAGATCGCGCGGACCCCCCTGCTCGACGCGGCACGCGAGGTCGAGCTCGCGAAGACCATCGAGGCCGGCCTGCTGGCCGAGCACCTCCTCGCCGAGGGCCGCGTCGGCCGCAAGAAGGGCGGCGCCCCCAAGCAGGCCACCCAGGCCGAGCTCGAGTGGATCGCCGAGGAGGGCCGCAAGGCCGTCACGGAGTTCATCAACGCCAACCTGCGCCTGGTCGTGTCGATCGCCCGAAAGTACGGCCGGGCCCAGATGCCGATGCTGGACCTGATCCAGGAGGGCAACACCGGCCTGATCCGCGCGGTCGAGAAGTTCGACTACGCGAAGGGCTACAAGTTCTCCACCTACGCCACCTGGTGGGTGCGTCAGGCGATCACCCGGGGCATCGCGCAGCAGGCCCGCGTGGTCCGGCTCCCCGTGCACGTGGTCGAGGAGCTCAACCAGGTTGGCGGCGCGCGTCGTACCCTCGAGCGGCAGCTGGGCCGCGACCCCGAGCCCGAGGAGATCGCCGCGGAGCTCGGCATCGAGGTCGACCGGGTGCTGGACCTGATGGCCTGGGGCCGCGAGCACGTCAGCCTCGACACCCCGGTCGACGAGGACGGCGACACCTCGCTCGGTGACCTGATGGCGCAGGAGACGGCGCCCGGCCCGGACCTGACGGTGCTCGACACCGAGGCCCGCGACCGGCTCAACAGCCTGGTCGACCAGCTCGACGCGCGGGCCGCGGACATCATCCGCTCCCGCTACGGCCTCACCGACGGCCGCCAGCACAAGCTCGCCGACATCGGCGTCAAGCACGGCATCTCCGCCGAGCGGGTGCGCCAGCTGGAGCGCGAGGCGCTGCAGAAGCTGCGCCGTCTCGGCGACCCCGACCTGGCCGCCTAGTCCCGGCCGGTCAGCTGCTCGAAGACCTCCGTCACACGCTGGCGGAGGTCTTCGCGTGTCCCGGTGTTGACGATGAGGTACGTCGCCACGGCCCGCCGCTGCTCGGCGCTCGCCTGCGCGGCGATCCGGGCCCGGCCCTCCTCCTCGGTCCAGCCGCGGTCGCGCACCATCCGCTCCACCTGGACCTCCTCCGGCGTCTCGACGACGATCACCGCGTCGAACTCCTCCGCCCGGCCCGACTCCACCAGCAGCGGGATGTCGTGGACGACGATCCCGTCGGCGGGCGCGGAGGCCTCCAGCTCGGCGTACCGCTCGAAGACCAGGGGGTGCACGATCCCCTCCAGGCGCCGGCGCAGGGTCTCGTCGCCGAACACCAGTCCGCCCATCTTGGGACGGTCCAGCTCGCCGTCGGGCGTGAGGACGTCGGGGCCGAACGCCTCGACCACCGCGGCGAGGCCCGGCGTGCCCTTCGCGACGACCTCGCGGGCCAGCTGGTCGGCGTCGATGACCACCGCGCCCAGCTCGCGCAGGATGGCCGACACGGTGCTCTTCCCCGAGGCGATCCCCCCGGTCAGTCCGACGCGCACACGGTGACCCTACTGTGACCCCGTGGACGTCGCGACGCTGACCGCGGGCGACCGGGTGGCGCTGCTGGTGCCCGGCTCCCCGGCGTACGTCGACGCCGTCTGGCGCCTGCTCACCGCCGGCGTCTTCCCGATCCCGCTCGACCCCCGGCTCACCGCCTCCGAGCGGGAGCGGATCCTCGCCGGGCTGTCACCGTCGCTGCTCGTCACCTCGGCGGCGGCGCTGGACCGGCTCCGGGCGTCGTTGCCCCCGCCGGGCCTGCCGCGGGGGCGTCCCATGCACTGCACGAGCGGCACGACCGGCGTACCCAAGGGCGTGTGGTCGGGCCTGCTCTCCCCCGACTCCGCGCGTGCCCTGTGGGACGAGGAGCGCGACCTGTGGGGCTTCGCGGCCGACGACGTGAACCTCGTGCTCAGCCCGCTCTACCACTCCGCTCCCCTGCGCTTCGCGCTCGGCACCCTGCTGGCGGGCGGGCGCATCGTCGTACCGGGCGCCTTCGACCCGGCCGCCGTCACCGTCGCGATCGAGCGGGAGCGTCCCACCACGATGTTCTGCGTCCCCACCCACCTCCAGCGGCTCTTCGCGTGGTGGGACGAGCACGGGACCCCGGACCTCACGTCCTTCCGCCTCGTCGCCCACGCCGGCGCCCCCTGCCCCGTCGAGGTCAAGCACCGCCTCATCGCGGCCTTCCCGCCCGGCTCGACCTGGGAGTTCTACGGCTCCACCGAGGGCCAGTTCACCGCCTGCCGATCCGAGGAGTGGCTCGAGCGCCCCGGCACCGTCGGCCGCGCCCGCCCCGGGCGGTCGATGTCGGTCGACCCCGACGGCACCCTGTGGTGCACCGTCCCCGACTTCGCCCGCTTCACCTACTTCGGCGCCCCCGAGAAGACCGCCGCCGCCTGGCGCGGCTCCGCCTTCACCGTCGGCGACCACGGCCGGATCGACCCCGACGGCTACGTCCATCTCGACGGACGGCGGGAGGACCTGATCATCAGCGGCGGCGTCAACGTCTACCCCACCGAGGTGGAGCAGGTCCTCGGCCAGTGCCCCGGGGTGGTCGAGGTCGCGGTGTACGGCGTACCGGACGCCGAGTGGGGGCAGCGGGTCTGCGCGGCCGTGGTCGGAGACGTCGCCGAGGAGACCTTGGCCGGGTTCGCGCGGGAGCACCTGGCGCCGCCGAAGCGGCCAAAGGCGTGGGTGTTCACCGAGACGCTGCCGCGGACGTTGACGGGGAAGGTGCTGCGGAGCGAGGTCTACGGTTCAACGCAAGCAACGGACTAGTGACGAAGCTTGATGCGGCGATCAATGTCTACGATGAAGGCGACCCCAACTCGGACGCATTGTTCAAGGGCTGACGCATCGATGAGAATGGTGTCTCCACGCAGAGTCACTCCCGCCCTCTGGATCTTCCCTCGGATTGCGCCCGTTTGCTGGCGCGGCGTCAGACGACCGAGCCCGTGAGCCACGCAGTTTCGAACTTCGCGTGCCGCGTCGACCTCGCTCCACCGCGCGCATTGCGTCAGCGCGACGCCGTGGTAGGTCTTGAATGCGGCGGCTCGCTGATTCCAATCGCGGAGCGATCCCTTTCGGACCTCGTCAGCCAGTGTCCGGACGAACAGGTCCTTCCCGCTTGTTCTTAGGTCGAACTGCTGACTGCTGCAGGCGTCAACATAGGCTTCGACGACGCTAACTAGTCGCAAATATTCTCCCTGATTTCGAACTTGCTCGAAATCGTATTGCCCAAGCGCTGGAGATCCGACCGCGCTACCCCGCCCCGCAATCGCGGAAAGATTGATTCGGGAAAAGTCGGCTCGAGTTGTCCGCAATATCCGAAGGGCCTCCTCGGTGACAGCGAGAGGTGCCGACCTCACTCAGTCACCTCGGCAAGCAAACACGCGTGCAACCTTGACGTCCGGGCCCACGCCCGAAGCATTTTCAAGGCGTCCCCGCGGCCGTCGTCAGCCAAGCGCTGGAATCGCTGAAGCCCCGCTTGGGTATAGAAGTGCAAGAGCGCCTCCGAGTCTTGCTCTGCGCTAGCAATGATCTCGTTGATTCCGATGCGCCCGGCTTGAGCCAGGGCCTGGGTAGCCGCTGCCCGCAGCGGCGCACTGGCCGTATCCCGACGGAGGTCGCTGACCCAGGTAACACGATCCTCGATTCCCGCGCCTTCCGACTCCGCCTTACCCAGCAGATCGAGGGAGTGAATGACCTCGACGAGCCATAGCTGCTGCCACGCGTTGAGTGAGACATCGTGGGCAAGTCCGTCAACAGCTCGAATCAAAGCGGACCACGCCTCGTCGTCGTCGGACAGAGCAGTCCCGACGCTCTGCAGGTATCGCATCAGATTCGGCATGAGCGACGGCGCGTAAGTCGCGAGGCGAACGACGTCGCCGATGGCCCTGGAGTCTGCAGCAACGACTAGCCCGTTGATTGCCCGCTTCAATAGGCGCACATCCTCCGCGCGGAGGCCACGGAGTTCAATCCAATCGCCGGAGGAGAGTTTCGGTGTCACGTCGTCCGGCCTGACCTGTGCGCGCTGGAGCACAGCAATTGCGCTATCTGCGTCCTCCTCGCCGAAGTCGTCGGTGTAGTCGCCCACCATGTCCTCAACGTCATCGAGCTCTAGTGCCTGTCCTGCGGCCGACGGCTCAAGGTTGAACGCGTCCATGACGTAACGAAAGAGGCTAACCGTGACCGTCTTGTTCTCCGCGAGCACCAGCCCGACACGTCTGGCAGCTTGGTCGAGTGCTTCGATCGCAGCGAGCGCCTGCGCATAGGAATCGCAAGCCACACGAAAGTCGTCGTTGAACCGCCATACGGCGAAACCCTGGCGCAGGAGTTCGCGTTCGACGCGATCAGCATAGATCTCTGACAGCACATCTGACGCATACAACTGCTGCGGAAGGCCGTAAGACTTTCCCTGCACCTCCGCCAAGAGTTCTACCAGAGCTTCGATAACCTCAATTTCGGCACCGCTGAGCAGAAGTTCGTCGGCAAGCACCGCGTGGTCGATGAACTGGTAAAACGCGGTGACATCCGACTTCACGACGTAACTCACGGGCGTTTCACCGAAAAAGAGCAGCGCCAACGCGTCGTCGCCTCCCTTGGGCTGACGTTCTACCGCGTACCGACCTGGGGCAGTCACGAACGTGAGGTATGCCTCGGGCGATCGGTCGACCTGTGCTCGATGAACCGAAGCTAGGCTGGTCAGCGCTCTGTAGGTGACTCGTTCGAGCAGACCCCAGTACGCCAAAGGCCGCACGCCGTGACCTGGCTTGCGCGCGCCGATCTCAACCTGAGGTGCAGTCTTGAACCCACTCTGCAACTGATTCGCCAGAAAGTCAGACACCTCGTGCTTCGCAGCAGCGATCTGCGCCCAACCTGGTTCATCAGGGAGAAGGTTCCGCACCGCCGCTGCCTCCGATGACACGGCATCGGCCAGCTTGAGACGACCAACCAACGATTTCGACAGCTTTCGCAAAACCTTCGCCCCTTCAATCCGCAGAGGTGCCACCGAGATGCCATCGCAACTCCGTGCCTTCCCTCCGTCGTCAGCCGACACATCCTGACATGACGCGTCGCTCTCTGTCCGCGCCTGCGTGTGAAATCCCTGCATGCCTCGTCGTGCACAATGTCCCCGTACCCACCCCCACCCAGCTCTGGTTCCGCCAGCGCCCGGTCGTGGCCGGCCTGATGATGGTGCCCGTGACGATGACCATCGGCGCGCTCGCGGCACCGGTGGGACGCGCGCTCGGCCTGCCCTGGGCACTGTGGCTGGTGCTGCTGGTCGCCCTCCTGGGAGTCGGGTTCGCGGTGAGCCGGGTGCTGACCGGCGTGCTGATGGGACGCGACGATCGCTGAGCCGCTCGCCGCACTCGACCACCCGGTGCACGCGGCGCTGACCTCGCGCCACACGGCACTGGCCCGGAGCAAGGGCCGCGCGGTGAGCTACGACGCCGCGGTGGCGACCTTCTCGGCGCTCCCTCCCGACGCCGGTCCGGCCGACTGGGACGACCTGGCGACGCTGCTGGGTCCGGCCGCGTTCGCGGACCTGTTCAGCTCCCCGCTCACCCCGCCCGCGCACTGGGAGGAGGTGTTCCGGCTGGAGGGGGTGCAGATGCTCCTCGAGGCGCCGCTGCCGCCGGCGAGCGACGGCCCCGAGGTCGAGAGGCTCGGTCCGGACGACGTACCCGCCATGCGCGAGCTGACCGCCCGCACCAAGCCGGGACCGTTCTGGGAGCGCACCCACGAGATGGGTCGGTACGTCGGGGTGCGCGACGGGGACCGCTTGGTCGCGATGGCCGGCGAGCGGCTGCGGCCGCCGGGATGGACCGAGATCAGCGCGGTGTGCACGGCACCGGAGGCGCGAGGGCGCGGCCTCGCGGCGGTCCTGGTGGCCGATGCGGCACGCGCGATCCTGGCGCGGGGCGAGCAGCCGTTCCTGCACGCGGCGGCGAGCAACACGACGGCGATCGCGGTCTACGAACGGCTCGGCTTCCGGGTCCGGCGGGACGTGGTGTTCCGCGGCTACCGCACGCCCGGCTAGGGGACGACCCGGCGCATCCGGATCCGGATCGGGCCGCGGGCGGTGGCGAGGTCGACGACCTCCCCGCCCTGGGTGACCTCGACCAGCCCCTGGGCGACCAGCCCTGCGGCGGCGGCGCGAACCGGGTCCATCAGGGAGCGCCAGTCCTCCTCGTCACCGGCGGCGGCGCGAGCGGCGTCGGAGGGGCAGATGGTGGCGCCCTCGCGCCGCCGGGCGAGCAGGTCGAGCACGACCTGCGCCAGCTCCGCCTCCGACGCGGCCATCAGGGCCGCCCGACGATGCGGTCGACGACCCCCTGCGTCACCGGGTGGTACGTCGGCCGGGCGACCGCGTAGATCTCCGCGGCCCGCGCGCGGCCGGCCTCGGTGGAGACGAGGGCGTCGTACACGCGGCGGACGTAGAGGGCGCGCCCGTGCCGGGTGAGGAAGTCACCGAGACCGCGGTCCACGGCCGGCTCGGCGAAGGCGTAGCCGGAGCGGGCGACCAGCTCCAGCCACGCCGTCGCGATCTCGACGTTGCCGCTGGTGGTGAACGCGAAGGCGGCGTCGACGGCGGCCAGCACGGCGTGGTCGACGCCGACCGGCAGGGCACGCACGAAGTGCACCCACTGCTGGCTCACCCAGCCCTCCGTCGCGAGGTCGCCCGGCGCCGTGCCGCCGAGCAGCGCGGCGACCTCGGCGTCCACGCGGTCGAAGGCGTCGGAGGTGAAGGCGGGCGCGTTGTCCGGGACGCCGGGGCCGTGCACCCACGCCTCGACCTGCAGCTCCTCGGCGGTGACGCCGGCGGGCTCGAGCAGCTCCGTGGTGAGGTGGGCGAGGAAGGTGGCGGTGTCCATCGACTCGAACGCGAACCGGTCGAAGTATTCGCGCAGGAAGGCGTCGAAGCGCTCCCGGCCGACCCGTGCCTCGACCAGCCGCAGGAACAGCGAGCCCTTCTCGTACGGGATCTTCGTCGGCCCCTCGTCGGGGTCGCGGCCGGCGAGGTCGAGCTCCAGCCAGGTGTCACGCGGTGCCTCGTCGGCGACCGCGCGCTCGAGGTCCTGGCGACCCAGGCGCAACAGCATGCTGGCGTACGCCGCGCCGTACAGCTCCTCGTCGATGCGGGTCTCGAAGTAGACCGTGAAGCCCTCGTTGAGCCAGATGTCGTTCCACGTGGAGTTGGTGACCAGGTTGCCCGACCACGAGTGCGCCAGCTCGTGCGCGATCAGGGTCACCAGGGAGCGGTCGCCGGCCAGGATCGTCGGGGTGGCGAAGGTGAGCCGCGGGTTCTCCATGCCGCCGTAGGGGAAGCTCGGCGGGAGCACGAGGACGTCGTAGCGCCCCCAGGCGTACGGGCCGTAGAGCCGTTCCGCCGCGGCGATCATCTGCTCGGTGTCGGCGAACTCCCACGCCGCGCCGTCGACGACCGACGGCTCGGCGTACACGCCGCTGCGCGGGCCCAGCTCACGGAACTCCAGGTCGCCCACCGCCAGCGCCACGAGGTACGACGGCACCCGCTGCGGCATCGCGAAGCGGTAGCGCCCGTCGGCGGCCCGCGTGGTGGGGTTCTCCGCGCTCATCACCGCCAGCAGCTCGGGCGGCACCTGGACCGTGGCGTCGTAGGTGACCCGGATCGCGGGGCTGTCCTGGCAGGGGATCCAGGAGCGCGCGAGGATCGGCTGGGACTGGGTGAACAGGAACGCCTTGCCCGACGCCGTCTGCGCCGGCTCCAGCCACTGGAGCGCACGGGCCTCGGGGCTGGTGGCGTAGTGCACGACGACGCGGTCCGTCGTACCGACCTCGATGCGCAGGGCCTGCCCGAGCGCCGGGTCCTCCTCCCCGAGCGTGAACGGCAGGTCCGTCCCGTCCGCGTCGCTCACGCGCCGGACGTCGAGCCGCCAGGTGTCGAGGACCAGCGTGGTCGCGGCGGGATCGCGGTGCTCCAGGTCGAGGGTGGCGCTGCCGACGAGACGGTGCTGCGCGAAGTCGACGGCGACGTCGAGGGAGAGGTGGCGCACGACGACCTCGTTGGGCCGGGCGTACGAGTGGGGGTCAGCGATGTAGGTGCGAGCCACCAGCCCAACCTATCCCCGGGCCGCGCTCTCCCCGTCACCAGCCGCCACCAGCCGCCGCAGCGCGAGCCGGGCGACCGGGGCGTACGGCGCGGCCACCGGCCCCGGCAGCCGGATCCGCACCCAGGCAGTGGACCCGGCGCCCCCGGGGCCGGCGTTGACACCGTGCTCCATGGTGACCGCGAGCGGACCGAGCCCCACCCGCCAGGCCCAGCGGTGCGCGGCGGGGTCGACGGCGACGACCCGGAAGGGCACCCGCAGCGGCGGCGGCCCCAGCACGCTCCCCCGCACCCCCGCGACGAGGACGTCGTCGAGCCTGCCCGGCGAGGCCGGTGCCAGGCGGACCGCGCGGATCTGCGGCGCCCAGGTCGGCCACAGCGCGGGGACGGCGTAGCGCTGCCAGGCGTCCTCCGCGAGCGCCGGACCCTGGGCGGTGACGAGCATGCGTCCAGTGTGCAGCGGCTACCCTGAGCCGGATGACGCTGCGCTGGCTGTTCGGGGACCAGCTCGGTCCGCACTTCAGTCACGACCACCGCGGCCCGCTGCTCCTCGTCGAGTCCCGGGCCGTGCTCGCCCGCCGGCGCTTCCACCGCGCCAAAGCGCACCTGGTGCTCTCCGCGCTGCGCCACCGCGCCCAGGAGCTGGGCGAGCGGTGCACCTACGTGCGCACCGACGATGGGTACGCCGACGTGGTCCGCCGGGTCGCCGCGGAGCACGGCGGCGCGGTCGAGGTCGTGCACCCCACGTCGTACGCCGCGCTGGGGCTGGTGCGCCGGCTCGCCGACGACCTCGACGTCACCGTGCTCGACCCGCGCGGCTTCGCCACCGGCCGTGCCGACTTCACCCGCTGGGCCGAGGGCCGGGGACCGAAGCGGCTGCTGATGGAGGACTTCTACCGGCGGGCCCGGCAGGCGCACGGCGTGCTGCTCGACGGCGACGGTGGGCCCGCGGGCGGACGGTGGAACTTCGACCACGACAACCGGCAGCCGCCTCCCCCGGGGGCGGCCTCGCTCGGCGTACCGGAGCCGTGGTGGGCCGAGGAGGACGACATCGACGAGGAGGTGCGCGCCGACCTCGACCGCTGGGAGCGCGACGGGCACGTGTCCTTCCTCGGCCGGGACGCGCCGCGCCGCTTCCCCGCCACGCGGCGCCAGGCGCTGGCGGCGCTGGAGCGGTTCGTGACCGAGCGGCTCCCCCACTTCGGGGCCCACGAGGACGCGGTCCTCGAGGGCGACCGCTGGATGGCGCACTCCCTCGTCTCGGCCCCGATGAACCTCGGGCTGCTCGACCCGCTGGAGGTGGTCCAGCGGGCCGAGGAGGCCTACCGCTCCGGCGCCGTGCCGATCGCCTCGGCCGAGGGCTTCGTGCGCCAGGTCATCGGTTGGCGCGACTACGTGTGGCACCTGTACTGGCACCAGGGCGAGCCGTACCGCCGCCGCAACGAGCTCGGCGCGCACCAGCGGCTGCCGCGGTGGTTCGCCGAGCTGGACGCGGGCGCGACCGACGCCCGCTGCCTCGCCCACGCCCTGGACGGCGTGGCCGAGCACGGCTGGGTGCACCACATCCCCCGCCTGATGGTGCTCGGGTCCTACGCGATGCAGCGCGGCTGGTCCCCCACCCAGGTCACCGACTGGTTCCACCGGGCCTTCGTCGACGGCTACGACTGGGTGATGGTGCCCAATGTCGTCGGGATGTCCCAGCACGCCGACGGCGGGGTGATGGCGACCAAGCCGTACACCTCCGGCGGGGCCTACATCGACCGCATGAGCGACCACTGCGGCGGGTGCCGGTTCGACCCCAAGGTGCGGGTCGGGGAGGAGGCGTGTCCCTTCACCGCCGGCTACTGGTGGTTCCTGGATCGCCACCGCGAGCGCTTCGCCGGCAACCAGCGGATGGCCCGCGCCGTGCACGGTCTCGACCGGCTGCGCGACCTCGAGGCGCTCGTCGAGCAGGAGGAGCGGCGCGGCAACCGTGCCCCCTGAGCCCGGCGTGGGCAGTCAGCAGGCGAACTGCCGCCGGTAGTTCTGCGGGCTCACCCCGCGCACCCGCACGAAGTGGTGCCGCAGGGTGGCGGCGTTGCCGAACCCGACCTCGCCGGCGATCCACTCCACGGGGTGGTCGGTGCGCTCGAGCAGCTCCTCGGCCGCCGCGACCCGCTGACGGGTGATCCACGTGTGCGGGGTCGTCCCGGTCTCGTCACGGAAGCGGCGCGCGAAGGTGCGCGGCGACATCAGCGCGCGCTTGGCGAGGGCCTCGACGCCATGGTCCTCGTTGAGGTTCTGGGAGATCCAGGTGAGGAGCGGGCCGAGGGTGTCGGCGTCGCAGTCGGGCACGGCGCGAGCGATGTACTGCGCCTGCCCGCCGTCGCGGTACGGCGGCACCACGGCCCGGCGCGCGACGGTGTTGGCCACCGCGGCGCCGTGCTCCTGGCGCCAGATGTGGAGGGCGGCGTCGAGGCCGGCGGCGCTGCCGGCACCGGTGACGATCTGACCGGCGTCGACGTAGAGGACCTCGGGGATCACCTTCGCCAGCGGGAACTCGGCCTGCAGGCGCTCGGTGTGCATCCAGTGCGTCGTGCACTCGCGGCCGTCGAGCAGACCTGCCTGGCCGAGGATGAAGGAGCCGCTGCACACCGACATCAGCCGGGCGCCGCGCTCGTGGGCCGCCTGGATGGCGGCGATCACCGCCGGGGAGGCCTCGACCTCCTTGATGGCGGGGATGCCGACGAGATCGGCCTCGGCCACGCGGTCCAGGCCGTGGGCGGCCTGCATGCTGAACCCCATCGAGGTCTGCAGGGGCCGGTCGTCCTCGGCACACACGGCGAAGTCGATCGGCGGGACGCCGTCCTCGGTCCGGTCGATGCCGAACGCCTCGCACAGGATGCCGAGCTCGAAGGGGGCGACGCCGTCGAAGGCGATCACGGCGACGTTCGTCAGGCTCACCCGCTCACTGTCGCAGGACGATGGCAGAAAATCAACGCACCGCGGCTTTTCTGCCACTGGTGGCAGGATTCCGACAAGAGCATGATTTCTGCCATGACCACAGCACTCCTCCTGCTCCTGCTGATCCCGGTCCTCGCCCTGCTCATCGGCTGGACCCGTCACGACGGTCTCTCGGCACCGCGCCGGGCCGCCTGGTTCGACTGACCCGCTCTCCCCCTCGACCGCCTCCGGTCGGACGCCCACGGTCTCCGCGGGCGGCCCGGCGGGAGGCGCGTCAATTGGGCAGAGACCGCACGTCAGAGCCCCGATTCTCTGCGGTTTGGGACCAAACCGCAGACCCCCGGACCCCGGAACGCCCCGAAAAGCCCGAAGGCCCCGACCGTACGGTCGGGGCCTTCGTGCGTTGCTCGGAGCGTCAGTTGCCGCCGGTGAGCTTCTCGCGAAGCGCCTGCAGGGCCTCGTCGGAAGCGAGCGAGCCGCCGCCGTCGGTGTCCTCGGCCGGGGCGGACGAGTACGAGTTGGCCTCGCCGGCCTCGATCTCGGCCTGCTTGGCCTCGGCCTGCTGCTTGACGTGCGCCTCCCAGCGGGCGTGCGCCTTGGCGTACTGGTCCTCCCAGACCGCGCGCTGCTCGTCGAAGCCCTCGAGCCACTCGCCGGTCTCCGGGTCGAAGCCCTCGGGGTAGACGTAGTTACCCTGCTCGTCGTACGTCGCGGGCATGCCGTAGAGCGTCGGGTCGAACTCCTCGACGTCGGCCGCGGTGGCCGTCTCGTTGGCCTGCTTGAGGGACAGCGAGATCCGGCGACGCTCGAGGTCGATGTCGATGATCTTGACCATGACGTCGTCGTTGACCTGGACGACCTGCTCCGGGATCTCCACGTGGCGCTCGGCCAGCTCGGAGATGTGGACGAGGCCCTCGATGCCCTCCTCGACCCGCACGAACGAGCCGAAGGGAACGAGCTTGGTGACCTTGCCGGGGACGATCTGACCGATCTGGTGGGTCCGCGCGAAGTGCTGCCACGGGTCCTCCTGGGTCGCCTTCAGCGACAGGGAGACACGCTCGCGGTCCATGTCCACGTCGAGGACCTCGACGGTGACCTCGTCACCGACGGTGACGACCTCGGACGGGTGGTCGATGTGCTTCCAGGACAGCTCCGAGACGTGGACGAGACCGTCGACGCCGCCGAGGTCCACGAACGCACCGAAGTTGACGATCGAGGACACGACACCCTTGCGGATCTGGCCCTTCTGAAGCTGGGTGAGGAAGCCGTGGCGCACCTCGGACTGGGTCTGCTCGAGCCAGGCGCGACGCGACAGGACGACGTTGTTGCGGTTCTTGTCGAGCTCGATGATCTTCGCCTCGAGCGTCTGGCCGACGTACGGCTGCAGGTCGCGGACCCGGCGCATCTCGACGAGCGACGCCGGGAGGAAGCCCCGCAGGCCGATGTCGATGATGAGGCCGCCCTTGACGACCTCGATGACGGTGCCCTCGACGACGCCGTCGGCCTCCTTGATCTCCTCGATCGTGCCCCAGGCGCGCTCGTACTGCGCACGCTTCTTGGACAGGATCAGGCGACCCTCCTTGTCCTCCTTCTGGAGGACCAGGGCCTCGACCTTGTCGCCCACCTGGACAACCTCGGACGGGTCGACGTCGTGCTTGATCGACAGCTCACGCGAGGGGATGACGCCCTCGGTCTTGTAGCCGATGTCGAGCAGGACCTCGTCACGGTCCACCTTGACGATGGTGCCGTCGACGATGTCGCCGTCGTTGAAGTACTTGATGGTCTGGTCGATGGCGGCCAGGAAGTCCGCCTCGGAGCCGATGTCGTTGATCGCGACCTGGGGCGCGTTGTCGTCGTAGTGGCTCGCGAGCGGGGTCGAGAGGGTGCTTGTCATGAAGAAGGACAGTCCTTGGATGGGCAGATGTCGATGGGCCGTGCGGTCCCGACCGGGGGCACGGGTCAGCGTCCTGTCAGGACGCAGACATGCCAGGGTACCTGTCCCGGTGCTCGCGGGTCCAACTCGCGGCACTAGGCTCGGGGACCGTGCAGGAATGGCCGCAGCGCCCGGTCACGGCCCACCGCCGTGACGCCGACGAGACGGAGTCCCGCGGCGCCAACGGCGCCGACTGGGACCGGTACGCCGACGAGTACCAGGCCACGCACGGCGAGTTCCTCGGCGACGTGGGCTTCCTGTGGGGTCCCGAGGGCCTGACCGAGGCCGAGGCGGGCATCCTCGGGCCGCTCCAGGGCCGCGACGTGCTCGAGGTCGGCTCCGGCGCCGGGCAGTGCTCGCGGTGGATCCGCAGCCAGGGCGGGCGCTCCTTCGGCCTCGATCTCTCGCACCGCCAGCTGCAGCACTCGCGCCGCATCGACGAGATGACCGGCGTGCTCGTCCCCAGCGTGCGCGGCACCGCCACCCACCTGCCCTTCGCCGACGGCTCCTTCGACGTGGTCTTCTCCTCCTTCGGCGCCCTGCAGTTCGTCGCCGACATCGAGCGCGCCGTCGCCGAGACCGCGCGGGTCCTGCGCCCCGGCGGCCGCTTCGCCTTCTCCATCACCCACCCCACCCGGTGGATGTTCCCCGACGACCCGACCGAGGACGGGCTCACGGCGACGCAGTCGTACTGGGACCGCACGCCGTACGTCGAGGTGGACGAGGAGACCGGGAGGACGGCGTACGTCGAGCACCACCGCACCCTCGGCGACTGGGTGTCGCTGCTCGCCGGCCACGGCTTCCGGATCACCACGCTGCTGGAGCCGGAGTGGCCCGCCGAGCACGAGCGGCTGTGGGGCGGCTGGTCGCGGGTGCGCGGGGTGCTCACCCCGGGGACGGCGATCTTCGGCGCCGACCTGGGCTGAGGTCAGCCCGCGCCGCTCGCGTCGCTCGCGTCGCTCTCCAGGCGGGCTCGCAGCCAAGCGTTGCGCTGCGCGACGAGCCGCTCCAGGTAGCGGGCCAGCACCGCGGCGTCGACGGCACGACCCAGCGGACCCAGCGGCGAGCGGAACGAGATCACGTCGCTCATCAGGGTGCCGCCCGCCTGGAGCGGCTCGAAGAGGTGCTCGTGGTTCCAGTGCCCGAACGGCCCGCGGACCTGCTCGTCGACGAAGCGGTGCGGCGCGTCGTACGCCGTGATGGCGACCGTCATCCGGAACGGGACCCTGAAGTGGGTGGCCCGCCAGGTCACGGTCTCGCCGAGCCGGAGACGCCCGGAGGTCCGTCCCGCGACCGCCCGCTCCCCCGAGCCGTCGAGGGAGGCGGTGTGCGCCTCGACGGTCAGCGCGAGCGCGAAGCAGTCGCTCGGCGGGGCGGCGATGCGTGTGCGCAGCGTCAGGTCGGGCACGCCGGCGATCCTAGGCGACCTGGTCGCGGGCCGGGCTGGGCCGGGACGCGGCCGGGACGCGGCCGGGACGCGGCCGGGACGCGGCCGCTGAGCGCGCGTCACCGGGCGGACCCGGTGCGGGCGACGTCCGGCCCGGGACCACTACCCGGGCGCTGTTGCATCTACCCGGGTGCTGTGACCGCTCGGAACGAGCAACAACACGGAGTTACAAGGGGCCGCGAGCGGGATCCGACCCCCACGACGAGCCCGGCCCCGCGAGAGGATCTCGCGGGGCCGGGCTGCGTGACGCGGGGTGGTGCTCAGGCGCTCACCAGCGGGCGCTCGGCGCCCTCGCTCTTGCGGGACCCGCCGCGGACCCGGGCCAGCAGCAGGCCGCCGACGACGAGCAGGGCGCCGCCGATCAGGCCGACCAGCGGGACGACGGTGGTGATGAGGGTCAGGCTGCGGCCGTTGCTCTTGGCGTCCTCGACGTTCGAGGCGACCTGCTGGTCGGTGAAGCCGATGCTGAGGTCGAGGGCCTGGGTGCCGTCCTCGAGCCAGCGCTGCTGCTGCTCGGTCTGGTTGAGGATCGAGCCGGTGGCCGGGTCGACGTAGATCTCCTTGAGGTCGCTGTAGGTGCCCATCGTGTTCTCGGCGATCTCGATGGTCTTCTTGGTGACCTCGACGGTGTAGACGTACGCCTCGTGGCCCTTGACCTTCTCGGTGCGGTCGAACTTCGCGGGCACGCCCTCGCCGATCGTCCCGTCCCAGTAGGTGTAGTCCTTCTTCTGGCTGTCGAAGGGGAACTTGTTGACGAGGCCGACGGTGGTGGTGGCCTCGTCGGCGCGGGCGTCCTTGGGCAGGTCCTCGACCTTCACACCCTCGGCGGTGACCCGGTCGCTGCCGAAGACCGTGCCGCTCGGCGCGCCGACGAGCTGGTCGTCCGGCACGAGGACCACGTTGGGCTCGTCGCGGTCCATGCACTCGCCGCCGGCACCGAAGGCGACGCAGGACCACTGGGCCCACACGGCGGTGTCGTCGGTGGAGGCCGCGGAGTCGACGCGGGTGATGCTCTGGGCGTAGATCGGGCGCGAGGCCGCCATCTTGCCGAGCTCCGGGTCGAACTTCTGGGCCTCACCCGAGAGCAGGGTGACGGTGTTGACGTCCAGCGGCGTCTTCTTGACGGCCCCCGGGGCCCAGACCAACGCGAGGATGCCGGCGATCAGCAGGAATGCTCCGATTCCCACCATGGCCGGCGCGACGAATTTGCGCATAGCGGCTTTCCCCTCCCAAGGAAATGCGGTCACCCCTCCCATCAGCGTGACCTCAGCGCAGTATGGCACGCGTCACAGACGTTCGCCGACTCATCGGCGAACCGGCGCGTGCTCGCCGCCCGCCACCGGCGTGCGATAGTCCTGCCGTGCCGTCCCCCACCACGTCCGTGCCGGAGCGTCGCCGGCTGCTCGGGGTGGCCCTCGCGCTGGTCGGCGCGCACCTCGCGTTCCGGGCGTGGGTCGTGCTCGGCGGGTGGCCCTACCTCGACGACTACCGGCTCGTGGCCGAGGCCCGCACGGCACCCTTGGGCGATCGCCTGCTGGAGCCGTACGACGCCCAGCTGATGCCGTTCGGCCGGGTGCTCGCCTGGGTGGGCGCCCGCCCGGAGACGCTGAGCCACCCGCTGCTGTCGGCGATGTCGCTCGTGATGGCGGCCGCGGCGGCCCTGGCGTGCCTGTGGTGCCTGGTCAGCCTGTTCGGGTGGCGCCGGCGGGTGCTGGCCGTGCTGGCCCTCTACCTCACCACGGCGATGACGGTGCCGGCCTTCGCCTGGTGGGCGGCCGGGCTCAACCAGCTCCCGCTGCAGGCGGTCTTCTTCGTCGCGGTGGCCGCCTGGGTGCGCTACCTGCGCGGGGAGGGCCGGCGCTGGCTGGTCGTGGTGCTGGTGGTGCTGGCGTTCGGGATGTGCTGCTACGTCAAGACCCTGCTGGTGCTCCCGGTGCTCGTGTTCGTCGCGCTGGGCTACTTCACCACCGGCGGTCCGGTACGACGCACGGTGCGCCTGGTGCGCCGGCAGTGGGCGGTGGTGGTGGCCGCGGTGGCCCTGGGCGCGGGCTACCTCGCCTACTACGTCGCCACCGTCCCGCAGATCGCGCGGGGCGGCACCCCCGACGCCGCCGGCGAGCTCGCGGAGCGGATGCTCGGCACCACCTTCGCCACCGCGCTCTTCGGCGGCCCGTGGCACTGGGACGAGCGGATCGCCCCGGCCGCGCAGGCCGACCCGCCCGCGATCCTGGTGCACCTGTGCTGGGTGGCGGCCGCCGCGGTGGTGGCCTACCTCGCGCTGCGCCGGGAGCGGACCCTGCGCGCCTGGCTCCTGCTCGCCGGGTACGTCGCCGCGGACTACCTGCTGCTGCTGACGACCCGGGCGCAGGTGGTCGGCGCGGTCAGTGGCGGCGAGTACCGCTACCTCACCGACGCGATGTGCGCCGTCGTCCTCGCGCTGGGCCTGGCCACGATGGAGCTGCGCGGCGCCGAGGAGTGCAGCCGCGAGCGCGCGGTGCCGCTGCTCACCCGGCGGGCCGGAGCGGTCCCGGTCGCGGTGGTCCTGTCGGTCGTGTGCGCGGGCGGCGTCTGGAGCACCGCGTCGTACGCCCGGGCGTGGGACGAGGACAACCCGGGCAAGGCGTTCTTCACGACCGCGCTGCGCGATCTCGACGGCGACGAGCCGGTGGACCTGGTGAACCAGCTGCTCCCCCAGCGGGTGACCGGTGCGCTCGACCCCGTCTACGGCAGCAGTCGCGGGCTGCTGCCGCTGCTGACGCGGAACGCCCGCTTCCCCGAGGTCACCGGCGACCTGCACCTGCTGGCCGCCGACGGCTCGGTGGTGCCGGCCCGGATCGACCCGACGACGGGCACGGGGGACGGTCCGGTGGCCGGCTGCGGGTGGCCGGTGCGCGCCCCGGCGTACCGTGAGCTGGAGCTGCGCCAGCGCACGATCGCGCGCGACTGGTGGCTGCGGATCGACTACCTCGCCTCGGCCGACTCGGGGCTCAGCATCACGGTGGGAGGCGAGACCCGGGTGGCGAACCTGCGGCGGGGGCTGAACGAGCTGTTCGTCCAGGCCCACGGGAGCTTCGCCGAGGTGCTGCTCGGTGGCACGGACGAGGGCGTGACGGTGTGCATCGACCAGGTCGTGGTCGGCGTCCCGGAGCCGGAGGAGGGACGATGAGCCAGGTCGAGGTCGCGCCGCGCTTCCCGGTGCTCGACGCGCTGCGCGCGGTGGGCGCGCTGGCCGTGCTGACGACCCACGTGGGGTTCTACGCCGGGGACTACCTCGGGCACGGCACCTGGGGCTCCTTCCTGGCCCGCCTCGACGTCGGCGTCGCACTCTTCTTCGTGCTCTCCGGCTTCCTGCTCTCGCGCCCCTACCTCGCCCGCGCGGCCCGCGGGCTGCCGCACCCGGCGACCGGGCACTACCTGTGGAAGCGCTTCCTGCGGATCTACCCCGTGTACGTCGTCGCGGTGGTCCTCGCCCTCGTCCTGCTGGACGAGAACGCCGGTCTCGGCGCGCGCGACTGGCTGGTCGCCCTCGTCCTCGGCAACACCTTCGTGGACCCGCTGCCGCCGGCGGGGCTCAGCCAGATGTGGAGCCTGGGCGTCGAGGCGACCTTCTACCTGGTGCTGCCGCTGCTGATGCTGGCGGCGACCGGCCGCTCGGGACGCGCCGGCGGGCTGCGCCCGCGGCGGGTGCTGCTGGTGGTGCTCGCGATGGCGGCGGTGTCGGTGTGGTGGCACCTGGACGGCGCGGCCCGGAGCGAGGGCCTGAGCGAGGGACCGGCCCTGCAGTGGCTGCCGGCGTTCCTGGGCTGGTTCGCGGTCGGCATCGCGCTGGCGCTCGCGCACGTGGTGCGCGAGCAGTCGCCGCTGGCCCGGCGGGTGCTGGACCTGGGCCGCGAGCCGGGTGTGTGCTGGACGCTGGTCGCCGGGCTGATGCTCGCCGCGACGACCCCGATCGCGGGCCCGACCATGCTCGCCCCGGCCTCCCCGGGCCAGTCGCTGACCAAGAGCGTGCTGTACGCCGTCATCGGCGGGCTGGTCGTGCTCACCGGCATCGCGGCGGACCCGGCATCGCGCTACGGCCGGGTGTTGGGCAGTGCGCCGGCGCGGCACCTCGGCCTGACGTCGTACAGCCTGTTCTGCCTGCACCTGCTGCTGCTCGACCTGGTCGCGCCGGCCCTGGGCTACGAGCTGTTCGGTGGGCACTTCTGGCCGGTGTGGCTGATCACCGTGGCGGTGTCGCTCGCGGCCGCGGAGGTGGCCTACCGGTGGGTGGAGCGGCCGGCGATGCGGCTGAAGCGGACCTTCCCGCTGCGCGGCGCGAGGGCGGCGACGGGCAGCGCGACGAGCGGCACCAGCGACAGGTAGCCCACCCAGCCGATGGTCCCGACCCACGCGGCGTCACCGCCCCAGGGCCGCAGCGCGTAGGCGAGCCCGGCGAGGAGGACGGGGGCGGCGAGCAGCCACGGCAGCGCCTCCTCGGGGCCGGGCCTGCCGCGCAGCACGAGCACCCCGGCGACGACGAGCACGCCGATCACCAGCCCGACGGTGCCGGCGCTGAGTGCCGCGACGGCCAGGGCGAGGGGGACGCCGACGAACGGTGACAGGGCGCGGTCGGCGAGCGGGCCGGGACCGGGCCCGGCACGCCGGAGCAGCACCAGGGCCGCCAGGAGCACGAGCACCAGCACGACGCCCACACCCAGCCCGACGCGGTACGCCGTGTCCGGCGCGAAGCGCACCTCCACCGGCTCCTCGCCGGTGGTGACGAAGGCCTGCTGCCACCCGTCGAGGACGACCGGGTCGAGGGTGCGCCCGCCCTGCTCGGCGGTCCAGCCGCGGTTGGCGCTCTCGCGCAGCACGGTGGTGCCGCCGTCGGTGGCTCCGCCGACGGTGCGGCGCACCGAGCCGTCGGTCGTGAGCGGGGCGGTGCCCACCCCGGCCTCGCCGGGGTCGTCGGTGGCGCGCAGCACCACGGTCCCCGCGGTGAAGGCGGGCGCGGGCGCGGCCGTGACGACGACCTCACCGGCGCCGACGGCGACCTGCCCGGTGCCGCACACCGTCGCGGGAACGGGGCCGCCGGACGCCAACCGCTGCGGGGAGGCGGTGACGGCGGTGCGCAGCCGCCGGTCGCCGATCGTCACGTCGGGGCCGGAGCCGCACGGCAGGGTCACGGCAGCGGTCGGCAGCGACAACGGCAGGAAGGGCACCCCGCCCAGGGCGATCTCCCCGATGCCCACCGGTACGTCGGCGAAGGTGCCGCCGCTGCGCACGTCGGCCACGTCCTCGACGCCCACGACGCCGGCCTCGACCCGTTCGGCACGCACCGGGGCGAAGCGCGCGCTCCCGTCCGGGTCGAGCTCGACGGTGCGCCGGGTGCTGGCGCGACCGTTCCAGAAGGTCAGCACCAGCGCGGTCGGGCGGCGGGCCGCGGTGGCGGGGTCCACGGCGACCGCGATGCTGCCGACCCGCCGCACGCCCAGCCAGGACAGGGCGATCTCGGGCCGCTCGTCCTCGGCGGCCGCCAGCCAGGCGGTGGCGGGGTCTCCGTCGACGGCGGCGGTCGCGCCGGCGCGCGCGTCGGGCACGGCGGTCGAGGAGACCCGCACGGCGGCCGGCTGGCCACGTTGCAGCAGGGCGTCGAGGGCGGCGCCCGGCCGCGGGACGGCGGTGACCCGCACGTCGTAGTCGCGCGCGGCGCCGGCGACGAAGGAGCGCCGCAGGGTCGCCCCGTCCTCGCCGGACCGGTCGGTGCCGGTGGCGCACCGGGCGTCGCCGTCGACGGCGACACAGCCGGTGCGCCCGTCGCGGTCGGCCCGCAGCGCGACCACGTCCGGGCTGCCCCAGGACCGCGGGAGCTCGGGCAGCGCGAGCACCCGGTGCACCTCGACACCGGGCAGGTCCACGTCCGCGAGCGCCAGCCGGCTGCCCGCGGCCGGGTCGACGGCCTCGATGCGGACCCAGCGCGTCGGGCCGTCGGCGGGGACCGGGACGGTGCGGGTGCCGCCCGCGCTGAGCTCGACGACCGCGGAGCGGCCGCCCTCGGTGACCACGCGCAGGCGCTGGGGTCCGGCAGCCGCCGCCGCCGTGACCCCGACCGTGCTCACCCGTACCTCCTCGTCGAGGTCGATGCGCCACCAGGGCGCCGGGTCGGTGGCGGTCGACCACCAGGCGGTGGTGGGGTCGTCGTCGACGGCGGCGTACGGCAGCCGGCCGCGGTCGCTGCCGCCCACCGCGTCGGAGTCGGAGGCCGAGGAGGACGCCGCCAGCGCGCGTGCGCCCTCCAGGCGGGCGGTCGTGGACCACCGGTCGTCGTCGGCGGTGCCGAGGACGAAGTCGCGCACCGGGCCCGCCGTGCGTCGTACGTCGCCGGGGGTCAGTGTCGCCGACCAGCCGTCGTGCATCCGGGCGAACTGCCGCTCACGGGCCCGCAGCCCGTCGGTCAGCACCACCCGGCGCGGGGGCTCGGCGTCGTCGGCGGGGTCGGCGTCCGCGGCGAGCCGGACCGGTGCGTCGCCCAGCACCCCCGCGTCGACCAGGTCGGCGAGGTCCTCCGGCCCGGCGGCGACGACGCTCGGGGCGGCGGCGGTGACCGCGTCGGCGGCGCCGGGGACGGCGTACACCTCGACGGCGGGGTACGACGCGCGCCGGCCGCCGTCGAGCACGGTGCGCCGCTCGCCGTCCTGCTCCCAGGCCTCGCCCCCGAGGGCCGGGCCGAAGCTCGCGACCCGCTCGATCCCGGGCGAGTCGGCGATCGCCTGGTGCACGAGCGCGGGGTCGGGCACGTCGTCGGAGGGGCGCAGGTCGTTGCGCACGACGAGCTGCTCGACGCCGGCCCGGCGCAGGGCGGCCGTCAGCCCCGCCGAGCCGTGGCCCTCGGCGAAGCGCCGCTCCAGGCCTTCCAGCATCCGGATCTGGCCCGGCTCGGCGAGGATGCCCGCGCTGCGGACCGCCCACCGCGACCCGGCGAGCCACTGCAGGGGCTCGTCCCGGGGGTCGCCCCAGACGTACTCCCCGAACGCCGACCCCGGCACCACCAGCGTGGTCCCGCCCTGCGAACGGGCCGCGACGTCGTCGGCCGCCTGGCGCCAGTAGTCCGGCACGCCGAGCATCGCTCCCCCGGCCTCCGCGCGCCCGGCGACCGCGGGTGTCGCGGAGCCCACCACGCCGAGCACCACGGCGCCGACGAGGATGCCGGCGTTGAGCCGCTCGCGGGACCGCCCGCGCCAGGCCGCGACCGCACGGTCGAGGGCGAGGGCCAGGCCCAGCACGAGCGGCACCCGCAGCACCGGGTCGAACTTGTGGACGTTGCGCAGCGGCGCGAGCGCCCCGTCGAGCCGGGTGGCGACGTCGCCGGAGAACCAGCCCTCGACCGCTCCGTGGTGACCCGCGGTGACCAGCACGACGCCGGCCAGCAGGCCGAGCACGAGGAACGTCCGGTGCGGCGTACGACGGTCGAGCAACCCGACCAGCCCGACCACCACCACGACGGCGGTGTTGACGGCGAGCCAGGAGGTGCGGATCAGCTCGTTGCCGGCGCGTGAGCCGAGGTCGACGTACGGCACCCAGTGGGAGGTGCCGCGCAGGGTGTCGAAGAGCGTGGTCGGGAAGGTGGTGACCGCGCTGGTCTCGGTGAAGTCGAGGAAGGGCGGGCTGAACGCGCCCATCACGAAGAGCGGCACCACCCACCAGAACGTGCCGAGCGTCGCGAACACCGGCCACCACAGCAGGAGCGCGCGGCGCCGCGACCCGGGGGTGCGGGTCAGCACCCAGATCACCGCGAGCGGGACGACGGCGAAGGACGCCGCCGCGTTCACGCCGCCGACCATGGCCACCGCCAGCCCGGACAGGGCGGCGGCGCGGCGCGGTGAGCCGCGCTCGGCGCCGATCACCAGCGGCAGCAGCACCCACGGCGCGAGGGCGCTGGGCCAGACCTCGATCGAGATCGGGCCGAGCGAGGTGAGCAGCCGCGGCGAGAGCGCGTACGCGAAGCCCGCGACCAGGCAGGCCAGGTCGGAGCGCACGCCGAACGCGCGGGCCAGCTTGGCCGTGCCGACGAGGGCCACGCACAGCACCAGCGCCTGCCAGAGCCGCTGGACGACCCAGCCGGGCAGGCCGACCGCGTCGAGCAGCCAGAAGAACGGACCCATCGGCCACAGGTAGCCGTGGGCCTGGTTCTGGACCTGGCCGAAGCCGCCCTGCGCGTCCCACACGTGCAGGGAGCGGGCCAGCCAGTCGGCGGGGGCGGCGACGAGGTCGAACTTGGTGTCGGGCACCAGCAGGCCGGGGTCCTGGACGAGGGCCAGGCCGACGAGGAGCGCGCAGCAGGCGACCAGGCGTGCGGGCCGGACCGACGGCAGGGCTCGGGACTCGCCGCTCACTCGCCCTCGCGGGCGGTGTTCTCCCGAAGTCCCAGCACGCGGCGACCTTACAGGTAGCATGTCGCGTTATGGAGGTTTGGGAGGACCTCCAGGGGAGGGACGTCGTCTGCCTCAGCTGGCGCGATACGCGCAATCCTGAGGGTGGCGGTGCGGAGCTTTACCTGGAGAAGGTCACAGCAGGACTGGTCGCTCGTGGAGCGCGGGTCACGGTGTTCACCGCTGCCTACGAGGGCGCGCCGGCGGACGAGGTGGTCGACGGCGTGCGCTACGTGCGCCGTGGCACCAAGCTCACGGTGTACCTCGAGGGCATGCGCGCACTGCGGCGCGGCGATCTCGGCGACCCCGACGTGGTCATCGACGTGCAGAACGGCCTGCCGTTCTTCACCCGGCTGGTCACCCGCAAGCCGGTCGTGGTGCTCGTGCACCACGTCCACCGGGAGCAGTGGCCGGTGGTCTACCCCGGTCTGACCGGGCGCGTCGGCTGGTGGATCGAGAGCCGGCTCGCGCCGTGGCTCTACCGTCGCAGCCGGTACGTCGCGGTCTCGGAGGCGACCCGCGCCGAGCTGGGCGAGATCGGTGTCGACCCCGCGCGGGTCACCGTCGTCCACAACGGCACCGAGCCCGCACCGCTGACGGCGCCGGGCAAGGCCGCCGCGCCGACCGTCGCCGTGGTGGGCCGCCTGGTCCCCCACAAGCAGGTCGAGCACGCCATCGACGCGGTCCTCGCCGCCCGGGTGGTCCACCCGGACCTCACCCTCGAGGTCGTCGGCGACGGCTGGTGGCGCGAGGAGCTGCACGCCTACGCCGCGGCACGTGGTGCCGGGGACGCGGTGCGTTTCCTCGGGCACGTCGACGAGGAGACCAAGCACGAGGCCTACGAGCGTGCCTGGCTGCTGCTCCTGCCCTCGCTGAAGGAGGGCTGGGGCCTGGTGATCGGCGAGGCCGGCATGCACAGCACGCCCGCCATCGCCTACCGCTCCGCCGGCGGCACGCGCGAGTCGATCGACGACGGCGTCTCCGGCGTCCTCGTCGACGACAAGGTCGGCTTCACCGCCGCCCTGCTGGCCCTGCTGGGCGACGAGCGCCGGCGCCGCGAGCTCGGCAAGGAGGCGTTGTCGATGAGCTACGCCTACTCCTGGGACCGCGCCCAGGCGGCGTTCGCCGCCGTGGTGGGCGAGGCGAGCGGCCGGCGCCGGTTCCGGCTGCTGCCGCAGCGCGCCGAGAAGGTGCTGGTGCGCTAGCGCGAGGAGAGCACACGAAGACGCCCGGGAGCCGATGCTCCCGGGCGTCTGACGTTTCGCGTGTCGTGCGGCGGCTCAGGAGCCGTAGTTGACGCCGACCTCGCTGACGTTGACCGGCGACTTCTCCGGCGTGGACGTCTGCGCCTGGACGACTCCGACGACGGTCGCGGCAGCGACCACGCCTCCGACGACGATGCTGACGATGGTTCCCATCATTCCCCTCCCTCAAGGTTGAGGGCAGCCTAGCAGCGCTTCCGTCTCCGCACGGCGTTCTGGAGCACAGCCATGACCAGAAGCGAGACGTACGCCGCCCAGGCGGCTCCCACGACGAGACGGGCACCCAGGCTCACCGGCCGCTCGGCCGGCTCCCCCGCGAGGCGGGTCACCGTGAGCGAGCCGTCGGCGACGACCTGCTCGCCGGCGACCTCGGGCACCGCGGCCGCACCGGGCGCGTCGTGGTCCACGACCACCCCGCCGATGCCCGCGGCCCGCAGCCGGTCGGCCCGCTCCCGGGGGGTGCGGGCCGCCAGGGCCGCCGCCGCGTCGGCGACCCGCGGGTCCTCCCCCGCGATCGGCGTGCCGGCCACCACCAGGACGTCGCTGGCGACGTACGGGTGGCCGAGGTAGCGCCCCAGCGGGTCGAACACGGTGCGGTCGTGGTTCCACGCGGGCTGCCGGAAGGCAGTGAGCGGCAGCACCAGCAGGTCGCCCTCGACGTCGGCGGAGCCCAGGGCGGTGCGGGTCGCGGCCCAGTCCTCGGGGTAGGTCGCCGGGTCGAGCGCCCCGCGCGCGCCCCCCGCGGCGTCGGGCAGCAGCGTGACGGGCAGCAGGGCGGCGACGAGCAGGGCCGTCGCGGTCGCGACCCGGGCCCGGGCGGCGAGCTCCGCGACGCCGTGCCCGACGAGGACGGCGAGCAGCGGCGCGCACAGCCCCAGCACCCGCGCCCCGTCGCGCACCACGCCCAGCCCGGGCACGCTCTCGCCGAGCCAGCCGACGGCACCGGGCGCCAGCCAGGTCGCGGTGGCGAGCAGCCAGCCGGCCGCCCAGCACACCAGCAGCGCGGTCCGGTCGCGGCGCTCCCCCTCGCGGCGCCAGCGCCGGGCGCCCGCGGCACCGAGCGCGAGGACCACGGCCAGGGTGATCCAGCCGAGCGCCCCGGTGCGGGAGCCGGGGACCACCTCGCCGTTCCAGATCCCGCCGAGGCTCAGCGCCGCGAGCGGACCCGGCACCGGCCCCTCGTCCTGCAGCGCGAACGCCCGGGCTCCGGCGGGATCGGTGGTCGCGGTCGAGGCGTGCACGAGGCCGGCGACCAGCCAGGGCGCGTTGGCGGCGGCGAGAAGCGCGACGAGCACGCGGCGACGACCGCTCCCCCATGCGGCGGCGACCAGGGCGAGCGCGCTCATCAGCCCGGCGGAGGCGGACAGGCTCGCCAGGGGAAGGAGCACCAGCAGTGCGGAGGGCAGCCGGCCCTCGCCCCGCCAGCGGCGCCCGAGCAGGAGCAGCCAGGGCAGGAGCGCGTAGCCGACGAGCACGGGCCAGTGCCCGATCAGCAGCCGCTCCACGACGAAGGCGTTCCACTCGTAGATCCCCGCGGCCGCCAGGCGCGCCACCATCGGTCCCGGCACCAGCCGGGCCGCGCCGAGCCCGGCGCCGACGAGGGCGCCGAGCAGGACCAGCTTCTGCAGCAGCACGCCCGGCACCAGCTCGTCGAGCGCCGCCACCACCGCGTCGGAGGGCACCGCGCGCGGCAGCCCGCTGCCGAGGCCCAGCACGTCGCGGTGCAGGGCGAGGTCGGGGACCCAGACCATGTCGTACGACAGCACGGGTCCGCGCCCCAGCGCCGGGCCGAGGAGCGCGACGCCGAGCAGCACGCACCACAGCGCGAGCCAGCCCTCGCGGCGTCGTGTGACCGCCTCCACCCCACCCCTCCGTTCGTCGTGCCGGGTCTCATCATCGCGTCCCGCCCGCATAGGCTCGGCCACGTGGTGCCCACGAACCCCGATTCCCGGACCCTGCCCCCGTCCGGTGCCCCTGCTCGCAGCACGAGCCGGCTCCTGGACCTGCTGCGCAGCACCGCCGGGATCGCGATCGCGATGGCCGTCACCAACGTCGGCACCTACGCCTTCCAGATGGTGGCCGCCCGCCTGCTGGGCCCCAGCCAGTACGGCGAGGTCGCCAGCCTCATGGCGCTGCTCATGGTGCTCTCGGTGGTCCAGCTCGGGTTGCAGGCCACCGCGGCCCGCCGGATCTCCGCCGAGCCCGAGGACGTCGCCGCCATCGAGGAGACCGTCCTGCGCACGACCGCGGGCGGCGCGCTGATCCTCGGCGCGATCACCCTCGCCGCCACCCCCGCGGTGTGGCACCTGCTGCGCCTCGACGGCCCGCTGCCCGCGATCCTGCTCGCGCTGTGCGTCGTCCCCGTCACGATCATGGGCGGCCAGGCCGGCGTCCTGCAGGGTGAGCGCCGCTGGCTCCAGCTCAGCCTGGTCTACCTCGCGGTCGGCGTACCGCGCGTCGTCATCGGCGGCGCCTTCCTGCTCGTGTGGGACACCGAGACCAGCGCCATGCTGGGCGTGCTCATCGCCTCCTGGCTGCCGGTGCTGATCGGCCACTGGGCGCTGCGCCAGCGCGTCGATGGCCCCGCGCAGTCGCACGACCACCACGTGCGCCGCGACGTCATCCGCGAGACCGCCGGCAGCTCGGTCGCCCTCCTGGCCTTCCTCGCCCTGTCCAACCTCGACGTCGTGGTCGCCCGCAGCGTCCTCGACGAGCACGACGCCGGCCTGTACGCCGGCGGGCTGATCGTCACCAAGGCGGTGCTCTTCCTGCCCCAGTTCGCCGTGGTCATCCTGTTCCCGTCGATGTCCACCGACGGCGAGAGCCGCGAGGCGGTCCTCAAGGGCCTGGCGTTCCTGGGGGGCATCGGTGCTGCGTGCACCGGCGCGACGTACCTCCTCTCGGGACTGGCGCTGACGTTCATCGGAGGTGAGGACTACGCCGGGGTGCAGGACCAGCTGTGGCTCTTCGCCGTGCTCGGCAGCCTGCTGGCCGTCCTCCAGCTGCTCGTGTACGCCGGGCTCGCCAAGCGCGGGCGCGCGACGAAGTACCTCATCGGTGCCGGTGTCGTGGTGCTGGTCGGCGCGGGCGCGGTCGCGGACAGCGTGCGCGGCCTGGCGCTGACCGTCGCGGCCGTCGACGCCTTCGTCGTGCTGCTGCTGATCGCGCTGCAGATGTTCCGCCACAAGCGGGCGTCGGCCGCCTGAGGGACCCCTACCCGGCGAGCCAGGCGTCGAGGGCGCGGCACACCCGGTCCGGCGCCTCGACCGGGGCGAGGTGTCCGACGCCGTCGAGCACGGTCACCGCGACGTCGCCGGGCAGCTGGTCGCGCAGCCGGCCCGCCTGCTCGACGGGGATCCACGGGTCCTGCCCGCCCCAGCCGACCCGCACCGGGCAGCGCACCTGCGCCAGGCGCTCCGCGACCGGACGGGTGTGCTCGGGGCGGAGCGCGGCGACCTGGCGGTAGAACCCCGGCTGGCCCGCATCCCCCGTCCACGGCCGGACCAGGGTGTCCCGCCACGCCGGCTCCAGCCGGTGGTGGGCCGCGCCGGCGACGTACTCCTCCACCAGGGCGCGGTGCAGCGGCGCCGGGAGCCGGGCGAAGACGTCCGCGTGCTCGGCGACGAGCTGGAAGAAGGGCGAGCCCCACGGGTCGAGGGTGACCACGTCCCACAGGAACAGGGCGTCGTACTCGCTGCCGTGGAGCAGGTGCGCCCCGAGGGCCACGGCACCGCCGATGTCGTGCGCGACCACGTGCGGCCGCCGCAGGTCCCAGGCCGTCAGCAGCCCGGCGAAGCGGGCCATCTGGGAGGCGAGGTCGACCGGCACCGCGGGATCCATCGGCGAGCGGCCGTAGCCGGGCATGTCCCACAGGTGCACGCGACGGCCCGAGCTCAGGTGGCGCGCCGCCGCGGCCCACACCTCGGCCGACCACGGGGTGCCGTGGCACAGCACCACGTCGCCGAGCGCCGCACCCTCGGGCGCCAGCACGTACGTCGCGATCTCGACCCCGTCGACGCGGACCGGCACCGGCTCCGGCAGCAGCGACTCCCTCGTGCTCATGGCTCGACGCTATCGGGCGGCGCCGCGAATCCCTTGACATCGTGCGACGGCCGACGGCTACCGTGCCGCATGGACCTCGCCACCGACACGCACGCCGCGGCCCTGCGCGCCCTCACGCGGTTCTCCGTCGTCTCGGCGGTGTGGCTGGTCCTGGTGGGACTCCTCGGGCTGGCCTACCTCGCCACCCTCGGCACCAGCGGGAGCGACGAGGTGCGCCTGGTCGGGCTCGTCGTCGGCTCGGGGTTCCTGCTGCTCGCCCTGGTCCTCCTGGTCGCGCTGATCCGGGCCGGGCGCCGCGACCTGCGCGCCGCTCCACTCGTCGCCGGCGACCGCCCCGAGCACGCGAGCGGCGGGCCCGCGACCTTCCACGAGGGCACCGTGTCGCTGGCGAGCGTGCTGCTCGCGGTCGCCGCCGTGGTCTTCGGCGTCGTGTCCGTCCCGCGCGCCGCCGACGGAGCCGCCTGGGGGTGGGTCACCCCGGTCCTCATGGGCGTCGTGGCGCTCACCGGTGGCCTGTGCGTGCGGTGGCGCGGCAACGAGTACGTCGGCGTCCATCCCGAGGGGATCCGGATGGTGCGCCGTGGCCGGCTCACGACCGCGCCCTGGCACCGCGTGCAGCACTTCGAGACCGGCGAGGTCGGCATCGAGGGCAGCCCCGACCGGGCCGGGGTGCGGGGCGAGGTGGAGGACGTGGTCCGCGAGCGGGCGGTCGCGGCCGGGCTCGCCACGTTCGAGGAGCGACTCCGCGCGGGCGAGTCGATCGACCTGGGCGCGGTGACCCTCCAGCCGTCCGCGCTCGTCGTCGAGGGCGAGCCGATCCGGTGGGACGAGATCGCCACGGTCACCGCCGAGCACGACTCCGACAACGGCTGGACGCACGTGGTCGTGCGCGGCCGGCAGCGCGGTCAGCGCGCCAAGGCGAAGGAGTCGTCGATCGCCAACCGCCCCGTCGTCGAGGCGGCGCTGAGCAGCCGCACCGGACTGCGCTTCGCCGACGACCCGCGCTGAGCGTCGTACCGGACGGATCTGTCCGGTACGACGTGGCTAGTGCGCGGCCTCGTGCCAGCTCCGGCCCGTCCCGACGGAGACGTCGAGCGGGACGGTGAGGTCGGCCGCACCGGCCATCTGCTCGCGCACCAGCGCGTCGAGCGCCTCGGTCTCGCCCTCGGCCACCTCGAACACGAGCTCGTCGTGGACCTGGAGCAGCATCCGCGAGGAGAGGTCGGACTCCTCCAGAGCGCTCTGCGTGCGCAGCATCGCGACCTTGATCATGTCGGCGGCGGAGCCCTGGATCGGGGCGTTGAGGGCCATCCGCTCGGCGGCCTCGCGGCGCATCCGGTTGTCGCTGGTGAGGTCGGGCAGGTAGCGCCGGCGCCCCATGATGGTCTCGGTGTAGCCGGTGCCGCGGGCCTCCCCGACGATGCCGGTGAGGTAGTCGCGGATGCCGCCGAAGGTCTCGAAGTACTCCGCCATCAGCCCGCTGGCCTCGCCCGGCTCGATGCCGAGCTGCTGGGAGAGGCCGAAGGCGGACAGCCCGTAGGCCAGCCCGTAGTTCATCGCCTTGATCTTGGCCCGCATCTCCGGGGTGACGTCCTCGGGCGCCACGTCGAAGACCCGCGAGGCGGTCTCGGCGTGGAAGTCGCGGCCGGAGCGGAAGGCCTCGATGAGCAGCTCGTCCTCGGACAGGTGCGCCATGATCCGCATCTCGATCTGGCTGTAGTCCGCGGTCATCAGGCTGGCGTAGCCGGGCCCGACCACGAAGGCCTCCCGGATCCGGCGTCCCTCCTCGGTGCGGACCGGGATGTTCTGCAGGTTCGGCTCGGTCGACGACAGCCGGCCCGTGGCGGCGATCGTCTGGTGGAAGGTCGTGTGGATCCGACCGTCGGGCTGCACCGTCTTGAGCAGGCCCTCGATGGTCTGCCGCAGCCGGATGACCTCGCGGTGCCGCAGCAGGTGCGCCAGGAAGGGGTGGTCGGTCGTCGCGAACAGCTTCTGCAGCGCGTCGGCGTCGGTCGTGTAGCCGGTCTTGGTGCGCTTGGTCTTCGGCATGCCGAGCTCGTCGAAGAGCACGACCTGCAGCTGCTTGGGCGAGCCGAGGTTGATCTCCTTGCCGATGACGGCGTACGCCTCCTCGGCCTCCTTGCGCACCTCCTCGCCGAAGTGCGCCTCGAGCCCCTCCAGGTGCGCGACGTCGACCGCGATGCCGGTCTGCTCCATGCCGGCCAGCACCGCGACGAGCGGCAGCTCCACCTCGGTGAGCAACTGGTGGCCCCCGGCGCGCTCCACCTCGTCGGACAGCTCGACCGAGAGGTCGAGCGCCGCCCGGGCCTGGACCATCGCGCTGCGGGCGAGGCCGGCGGTGGCCTCGTCCTCCTGGAAGAGCATCCCCTGGTCGTCGTCCTCGGCCTGGGCGAGCTCGCGGTGCAGGTAGCGCAGGCTGAGGTCGGCCAGGTCGTAGGAGCGCTGGTCCGGCGCCACGAGGTACGCCGCCAGCGCGGAGTCCTCCGCCACGCCCGCGAGGCTCCAGCCGTGGGCCGCCAGCGCGAGCAGCGGGCCCTTCGCGTCGTGCAGCACCTTCGGCTTGGCCGGGTCGGCGAGCCAGGCCGCCAGCGCGGCGTCGTCGGCCGGCGAGAGCGTCTCCGCGTCGACGTACGCCGCCCGGCCGTCCGCGTGCGCCAGGGCGATCCCGCTCACCCGGCCCGTGCCGCTGCCCCAGCTGCCGCGGACGCTGACGCCGACCGGGTCGGTGCCGAGCGCGTCCAGCCAGCCGGCGACGGCGTCGGGGGCCAGCGTGCTGCCGTCGAGCTCGACGCCCGGCTCGACGACGACCTCCTCGTCGGGGGCGACGACGTCCATGATCCGGGTGCGCAGCTCGCCGCGGAACTCCAGCTCGTCGAGCAGCTCCAGCGCGGCGGCGCGGTCCCACTCGCGGCGCACCAGGTCGTCGATGCGCAGGTCGAGCGGCAGGTCGCGGACCAGCGCATTGAGCTGACGGTTGCGGATCACGTCGCCGAGGTGCTCGCGCAGCGACTCACCCTTCTTGCCGGTGATCTTGTCGGCGTGGGTGATGACGTTGTCGAGCCCGTCGTAGGTGTTGATCCACCGCGCCGCGAAGCCCGCGCCCACCCCCGGCACGCCCGGGAGGTTGTCGGAGACCTCGCCGACGATGGCCGCCAGCTCGGGGTAGCGGTGCGGGGGCACGCCGTACTTCTCCTCCACCGCGGCCGGGGTCATCCGGGCCAGGTCGGAGACCCCGCGCATGGGGTAGAGCACCGTCGAGCGCTCGGTGACCAGCTGCAGCGAGTCACGGTCGCCGGTGAGGATGAGGACCTCCAGGCCGCTGGTCTCGTCGGCCAGCGCCTCGGTGACCAGCGTCGCGATGATGTCGTCGGCCTCGTAGCCCGGCGCCTTGAGGTAGGGGATGGAGAAGCTGTCGAGCATCCGCTCGATGAGCGGCAGCTGGCTGCTGAACTCCCCCGGCGTCTTGTTGCGCTTCGCCTTGTACTCGGCGTACTCCTCCGTGCGGAAGGTCTGCCGGGAGACGTCGAAGGCGACCGCCACGTGCGTCGGCTGCTCGTCGCGCAGCACGTTGACGAGCATCGAGGTGAACCCGTAGACCGCGTTGGTGTTCTGCCCCGTCGCGGTCGAGAAGTTCTCGACCGGGAGCGCGAAGAAGGCGCGGTAGGCCAACGAGTGGCCGTCGAGGAGCAGCAGACGGGGTCGCGTGGTCTCGGACACCCGGCGACTCTACCGAGACGGACCGACAGCCCGGTGCCCCGGCGCCGTCGCTAATCTCCCCCCATGACGTCGCACGAGGAGATCGCCGAGTTCATGCGGGCCCACATGGGCGCGCTCAACGAGCGGATGGGGGTCGAGCTCGTCGAGGTGACCCCCGACCGCGTGGTCGCGACGATGCCCGTCGAGGGCAACACCCAGCCCTACGGCCTGCTGCACGGCGGCGCCTCCGTGGTGCTCGCCGAGACCCTCGGCTCGGTCGCCGCGGCCCTGCACGCCGGCCCCGACCGCTTCGCCGTCGGCACCGACATCAACGCCACCCACCACCGCTCCGCCCGCTCGGGGATCGTCACCGGCGTCGCCACGCCGCTGCACCGTGGGCGGACGATGGCGAGCTTCGAGATCGTCATCAGCGACGAGGACGGCCGCCGGGTCTGCACCTCGCGGATCACCTGCGCGCTGCTCGAGCGCGACCCCGGCCCCCAGGCCTGACGCCCTGTTCGGCTCCGCTCAGGCCTGCTCGGGCAGGCCGAGCCGCTCGGCCCGGGCCCGGCGCAGCGAGCGCCGCGCGGCGAGCACCTTCGTGCGTCCGCTGTCCGCGCCCACCGCGACGCGCTGCGGCGAGACCCGGCTGCGCAGCACGGTGGTCGGGGCGATCCGGTACATCACCACCGGCGCCAGGCCGAGGCGGGCCATGAACCGGTTGGCGTCGCGCGAGGAGTGCGGCACGGCGGTGACGACGTGGAGGATGCCGTTCTCCTCGGCGTACGACGTCGCGGCCTCCATCAGGGCGCGCCCCACGCCGTGGCGGCGGAACTGGTCGAAGACCCGGGGGTGGATCGACTGCACGCAGGTCTCGAGGTTCAGCGGGGAGAGCGTCGTGATGCGGAGGAAGACCGCACCGGCCAGCTGGCCGTCGTACTCGACGACGACGACGCGCTGCTCCGCGGAGGCCGCCGCCCCCTTGATGACCAGCTCGAGGTCCGCGCACTGCTCGGAGCGGTCCGCGCGTCGTACGGCGTCGGCCCACAGCTCGGCGAGGCGCGGCGCGTCGTCGCGCGTGGCGACCCGGGTCGTCAACGAGTAGCGGCTCATCCGGTCCCTGCCTTCCTCACCCAAGACGGGAACCGCGCGACATCGGGCGGTCCGGGCGACCACACTACGCCTCCCGCCGGGACGCGGACAGAGGTATCCCCGAGATCCCTCGCAACATCGCGGAGTCGGCCAGGTCACGATCGTGGAACATCCGTGCACCCCGATCGGCAGGTCCTCGTGCCCGCGTCGGTAAAGGCCTACAGTGCCGCCATGCAGAAGTCTCGACTCTCCATCCTCGCCCTCGCCGCGGTCGCCACCCTCGCCCTCGGCGGCTGCGGGTCCGACGACAGCGGCAAGACCGCGACCGGCGCCAACGTCATCAACAAGGGCAAGCTCACGGTCTGCTCGGACGTGCCCTACCCGCCGTTCGAGGACTTCGACAAGGGCAGCGAGCTCGGCTTCAAGGGCTTCGACGTCGACATCGTCAACGAGATCGCCAAGCGCCTCGACCTCAAGCTGTCCTACCAGGACTCCTCCTTCGACGCGCTGCAGAGCGGCCAGGCGCTCAACGCCGGCCAGTGCGACCTCGCCGCGTCGGCGATGACCATCACCGACGACCGCAAGAAGAACCTCGACTTCTCCGAGGGCTACTACGACTCCAAGCAGTCGCTCCTGGTCCCCGCCGACAGCGACATCGCCGGCATCGGCGACCTCGACGGGGTCAAGGTCGGCGTCCAGCAGGGCACCACCGGCAAGGCGTACGCCGAGGAGAACGCCAAGGGCGCCAAGATCGTCACCTTCCCGAGCGACGGCGAGATGTACCAGGCGATCCAGGCCGGCCAGGTCGAGGCGCTGCTGCAGGACCTCCCGGTCAACCTCGACCACACCAAGGACGGGAAGTTCAAGGTCGTCGAGACCTACGACACCGACGAGCAGTACGGCCTGGCCATCAAGAAGGGCAACGAGCAGCTCGTCAAGGACGTCGACGGCGCCCTCGACGAGATGCGCAAGGACGGCACGTACGACGACATCTACAACAAGTACTTCGAGGTCGAGTGAAGCGCACCACGCGCCGCCGCCTGACGATCTGGGGCATCAACCTGGTCGTCCTCGCGGCGGTCGTCGGCGTGCTGCTCCTCGCCGACTGGTCGAACATCCGGCAGAACTTCTGGAACGCCGACGGTGTCGGGTTCAGCGACGGCAACTGGGGCGACCTGATCACGATCGGTGCCGTCAACACCGTGAAGTACACCGCGATCGCGTTCGCGGGCGGACTGGCGCTGGCGCTCGTCGTCGCCCTGGCCCGGCTCTCCCCGATCGCGACGCTGCGCTGGATCGCGACGGCGTACGTCGAGTTCTTCCGGGGCCTGCCCGCGCTGATCGTCATCATCTTCATGGGGCTCGGCCTGCCGATCGCGATCGGCTGGTCACCACCGGGCGGTCTCGTCGGGGCCGGCCTGATCGCGCTCATCATGGTCAGCGGCGCCTACATGGCCGAGACCCTGCGGGCCGGCATCCAGGCGGTGCCGAAGGGCCAGACCGAGGCCGCCCGCTCGCTCGGCATGGGCGGTGCGTCGACGACGGTGCGGGTCGTTCTGCCCCAGGCGTTCCGGATCGTCATCCCCCCGCTGACCAACGAGTTCGTGCTGCTCATCAAGGACACCGCGCTGCTCTCGGTGATCGGGGCGCAGTTCGGCCAGCGCGAGCTCACCACGGTGGCCCGTGACTTCCAGACCTCGGGCCTGACGGCCGGCACCGCGACCAGCCTGATCCAGGCCGCGCTGCTCTACCTGATCATCACCATCCCGCTCACCCAGCTCGTGGCCTGGCAGGAGCGCCGGCAGAGGAAGGCGACCCGATGAGCGCGACCACCCCCGCGATCGCCGTCCGCGGCCTGCACAAGTCGTTCGGCAGCAACGAGGTCCTCAAGGGTGTCGACTTCTTCGTCGACCCCGGTCAGGTCGTCTGCGTGATCGGCCCGTCCGGGTCCGGCAAGTCCACCCTGCTGCGCTGCGTCAACCGGCTCGAGGAGCCGACGTCGGGCGAGGTGCTGATCGAGGGCATCGACATCTGCGACCCGGAGACCGACCTGGACGAGGTCCGTTCGCGGATCGGGATGGTGTTCCAGCAGTTCAACCTGTTCCCGCACCTGTCGGTCCTGAGGAACCTCACCCTCGCCCAGCGCACTGTGCGCGGGCGTGGCAAGGACGAGGCGGTCGAGGTCGCCCGGCACAACCTCGCCCGAGTGGGGCTGTCGGAGAAGGAGGCGGCCTATCCGGCGCATCTCTCCGGCGGTCAGCAGCAGCGGGTGGCGATCGCGCGGGCGCTGTCGATGAACCCCGACATGATGCTCTTCGACGAGCCCACCAGCGCGCTCGACCCCGAGCTCGTCGGCGACGTCCTCAGCGTCATGCAGGAGCTGGCCCAGGAAGGCATGACCATGATGGTCGTGACCCACGAGATGGGCTTCGCCCGCGAGGTCGGCGACAAGCTGGTCTTCATGGACGGCGGCGTCGTCGTCGAGGAGGGCCTGCCGACCGAGGTGCTGGCGAGCCCGCAGCACCAGCGGACCCAGGCCTTCTTGTCGAAGGTTCTCTGAACCAGCGCTCCGACGACAAGAACGACGGTGTGACAGGGATTTCCTGGGAGCATCTTCGGCCCAGGTACTTACGCTGACCCCGGGTCGGGTGGTTGTCTGTGCGACACCACCCGACCCGAAAGGTTGAACAACCGCATGCGAAGCAATTCTCGGTCCGCACTCGCAGCTCTCGGAGCGGCAGCCCTCACCCTGGCCGTCACCACGGCGGCCCCGGCCCACGCCGGCGCCTCGTCGGACGCCTCCCCCGCCGCGGCACCGGCCGCCGCGCCGGTCCCGGCCGACCTCACCCTGATCCAGACCCGCACCAGCCTGCTGGGCACCCACACGACCTACGCCCAGACCTACCACGGGATCCCCGTGCTCGGCGGCTACTACGCCGTCCACACCGGCTCCCTCGCGCCCATCGACGACGGGCGCAGGTCCGTCGCCGGCCTGCCCGACCTGAAGGCCAAGCGCACCAAGGCCTCCGCCCTCACCACGGCCACCAAGACCCACGGCAAGGCCCGTGCCAGCCGCCTGGCGATCGTCCCGGCGACGGCGACCGCGCCGGCGACGCTGGTCTGGGAGGTCCACACCGACCAGGACAAGCAGGTCCTGGTCAACGCCGACAAGGGCGGCATCGTCAAGGTCGTGGACGAGCGGCGCCACGCCGACGGCACCGGCAAGGTCTTCGACCCCAACCCCGTCGTCAGCCAGCAGAACCAGGCGCTCAAGGACAACAACGACGCGGCCAGCGCGGTCCCCACCGCGGCCTACAAGACCGTGACCCTGGCGAACCTGGACACCTCGGGCTACCTGCGGGGCACCTGGGCCCGGGTGGTCAACAAGACCTCCGGCAAGCAGCCGGCGGCGTACTCCTCGACCAGGACGTTCAGCTACACCCGCGACGACGACCGCTTCGAGCAGGTCAACGCCTACTACGCCGTCGACCGCCTGCAGACCTACCTGCGCGGGCTCGGCTTCACCGACGTCAACGCCGAGGCCCAGGACCTCAACGTCAACGGCACCACCGCCGACAACTCGTGGTACACCCCCTCCACCGACGTCATCACCATCGGCACGGGCGGCGTCGACGACGGCGAGGACCAGGAGGTCGTGTGGCACGAGTACGGCCACGCCGTCCAGGACGACCAGGTCCCCGGCTTCGGATCCTCCACCGAGGCCGGCGCGATCGGCGAGGGCTTCGGCGACTACCTCGCCGCCACCCTCTCCCAGGCCAACTCCCCCGACTCCGCGACCACGCCGTGGGCGTGCGTCATGGACTGGGACTCCACGTCGTACACCTCCACGACGCCGCACTGCATCCGCCGGCTCGACACCAGCAAGACCGTCGCCGATCGCACCGGCGAGGTGCACGACGACGGCGAGATCTGGAGCCGCGCGCTGTGGGACCTCAACAAGGCGTTCGGGCGGGACAAGGCCACGAAGATCATCGTGGAGGCGCAGTTCTCCTTCGCGCCGAACACCACCTGGGCCGCGGCGGCGAACACCACCGTCGCGACCGCGAACGCGCTCTACGGCGCGACCGACGCCGCCACCGTGAAGGCCGCCTTCCAGGCCCGCGGCATCCTCTGAGCGTCGTTCGACGAGAAGGGGCCCGGGCACGCGACGTGCCGGGGCCCCTTCCGCATGCCGTCCGGGACTAGACGTCCCCGCCGAGGTAGGCGGCCTTGACGGCCGGGTCGACGGCGAGGTCCTCGCCCTTGCCGGAGCGGACGATCTCGCCCGTCTCCAGGATGTGCGCGTCGTGGGAGCGCTTGAGCGCCTGGGCGGCGTTCTGCTCCACGAGGAGCACGGTGGTGCCCTGCTCGTTGATCTCGGTGATGATCGTGAAGATCTGCTGGATCAGCTTGGGCGCGAGGCCCATCGACGGCTCGTCGAGCAGCAGCAGCCGCGGCCGCGACATCAGCGCCCGGCCGATGGCGAGCATCTGCTGCTCACCTCCGGACATGCTGCCGGCCGCCTGCTTCTCGCGCTCCTGCAGCCGCGGGAACAGGGTGAAGACCCGGTCCATGTCGTCGCGGTAGGCCGCCGTCTTGCGGTCCTTGCGCAGGAAGGCCCCCATGTCGAGGTTCTCCCGGACCGTCATGCCGGGGAAGCAGCCCCGGCCCTCCGGCGACTGGCTGATCCCCCGCTTGACCCGCTCGTAGGGCGGCAGGTGGGTGATGTCCTCGCCCTCGAAGCGGATCGCGCCGCCGCGCACCTTGCGCAGCCCCGAGATCGTCTTCAGCGTCGTCGTCTTGCCGGCGCCGTTGGCGCCGACCAGCGAGGTCACCGTGCCCTGCGGGACCGAGAACGAGACGCCTCGGATCGCTTCGATGTGACCGTAGTTGACCTGGAGGTCGTCGACCTCAAGAAGCATCTTCATCCACTCCCAGGTAGGCGGCGATGACCGCCGGGTTGTCGCGGATCTCGGACGGGGTGCCCTCGGCGATCTTCTGGCCGAACTCGAGCACCACGATCCGGTCGGTCACGCCCATGACGAGGCGCATGTCGTGCTCGATGAGCAGGACGGTGTAGCCCTCGTCGCGGACCTTGCGGATCAGCTCCATGAGCTTGACCTTCTCGGCCGGGTTGAAGCCGGCGGCGGGCTCGTCGAGGCACAGCAGCTTGGGCCCGGTGCCCATCGCCCGGGCGATCTCCAGGCGCCGCTGGTCGCCGTACGACAGGTTGGCGGCCAGCTCGTCGTGCCGGGCGTTGATGCCGACCAGGTCGAGGAGCTCGAGCGCCCGCTCGCGCGAGGCGGACTCGGTGCGCCGGTGCCGCGGGGTGCGCAGCAGGGCGTCCCAGAAGCCCACCTTGCTGTGGGCGTCGGTGCCGACCATGACGTTCTCGAGCACCGTCATCGACTTGAACAGCCGGATGTTCTGGAACGTCCGGGCGAGGCCGAGCTTGGTGATCTTGTGCCGCTTCATCTTGGTCAGCCCGGAGCCGTCGAAGCGCACCTGGCCCGACGTGGGCCGGTAGACACCGGTCATCACGTTGAAGCAGGTCGTCTTGCCGGCGCCGTTCGGCCCGATCAGACCGAGGATCTCGCCCTCGTTGATGTTGAAGCTGACGTCGTTGAGCGCGGTGAGGCCACCGAACTTCAGCGTGACGTGGTCGACCTCCAGCAGCGCCTTGGGGCTGCCCTCGGGCTGGTACGACGGGTGCACCGTCTCCGGTGCGTCAGGGGACTCAGACATTGCGGGGCTCCTCCTCCAGCTCGTCGAGCTCGCCTTCCTCCAGAGCATCGATCTCGGCCTCGGCCGCCTTCGCCCGGCGGGTGCGCCGAGGTGGCAGCAGGCCCTCGGGCCGCCAGATCGCCAGCACCGTCAGGGCGAGCCCGAACAGCAGCAGCCGGTAGTCGTTGATGTCGCGGAAGCGCTCGGGCAGGTAGGCCACCAGCGCACCGCCGGCCACCGCACCCCAGCGGTTGCCGGAGCCACCGACGATGACCGCGGCCACGAACAGCATCGACAGCAGGAGCGGGAAGCTCTGCGGGTTGATGTACCCGCTCTGGCTGCTGGCGTAGAACGAGCCCGACAGGCCGCCGATCGCCGCGCCCAGGGCGAAGGCCATCAGCTTGAACCGGAACGTCGGCACGCCCATCAGCTCGGCGGCGTCCTCGTCCTCCCGGGTCGCCTCCCAGGCCCGGCCGACGCGGCTGGCCTTGACCAGGCGGTCGCCGATGATGACCAGGATCAGCACGGTCAGCAGCAGCCAGTAGTACGGGATGGAGTCGTTCGACCCGAAGATCAGGAAGGACGTGGGGTGGTCGTTGTCGATGTGCGGGACCAGGCCGTCCCACTCCAGCCGCGGGATCGAGAACAGGCCCTTGTCGCTGGGGTCGATGAACGGCCCCTCCGGGTTGGGGCCGATGCTCGGCGGGTGCGGGATGTTCTTGATGCCCGCGGCCGCACCGAGCCACTCGATGTTGACCAGGCAGATCCGGATGATCTCACCGAAGCCGAGGGTGACGATCGCCAGGTAGTCACCGCGCACCCGGAGCGTCGGTGCGCCCAGGATGACGCCGGTGACCATGGTGACCGCGATCGCGACCGGCAGCACCAGGAAGAACGGCCAGGCGCCGTGGTAGGCCGTGAGCACACCGGTGGTGTAGGCGCCCACGGCGTAGAAGCCGACGTAGCCGAGGTCCAGCAGGCCGGCGTACCCGATCACGATGTTGAGGCCGAGCGCGACGAGCGCGAAGGCCACCACACCGAACATCACGTTGCCGAAGTCGATGCTGTTGGTCGTCAGCAGCGGCGGACGCAGCAGCGGCAGCGCGTAGAAGAACAGCGCGAACAGCACGATCAGCCCGAGCTTCACCGGTGCCGGCTTCTTGTTGTAGCTGTCGACGACGCCGTCCCAGCGCGTGCCGACGGAACGGAGTCCGTTGCCCAGAGCACTCATCACGCACGCGCCTTTCCGAGCGACTCGCCCAACAGGCCCGAGGGGCGCACCAGCAGGATCAGCACGAGGAGCACGAAGGCCACCACGTCCTTCCAGTTGGACCCGAAGACCGCCGAGCCGTAGCTCTCGGCGACGCCGAGGACCAGGCCGCCGAGCAGCGCACCGCGCAGGTTGCCGATGCCGCCGAGGACGGCGGCGGTGAACGCCTTGACGCCGAGCAGGAAGCCGGCGTTCTGGCGGGTGGAGCCGATCTTCATCATGTAGAGCGTCGCGGCGGCGCCGGCCATCAGGCCGCCGATGAGGAAGGTGACCTGCACGACGCGCGTGGAGTTCACCCCCATCAGGGCCGAGGTCTCCGGGTCCTGCGCGACGGCGCGGATGCCGCGCCCGAAGCGGGTACGACGCACGAAGGTGTCGAGCGCGAGCATCATGGCGAGGGCGGCCACGATGATGACCAGGTCGACGTCGGTGACCTGGTAGCTGCCGATCCCGAAGAGGTCCTTCGGCTGGATCGTGACCGGGTTCGAGTACACGTCGCGCGCCTTGGCGACGTAGTTGTCGAGGTTGTCGTCGAGGCCGAACCAGCCCGCGAACTTGTCGCGCAGGCCCATCGCCTCGGCGAGGGCGAAGGACGCACCGATCGCCGAGATCAGCGCGATCAGCTTGGGGGCGTTCTTCTTCATGAGGGGCCGGTAGGCGACCCGTTCCAGGAGCAGTGCGATGCCGGCTGACATCGCCATCGCGACCACGAGCGCGACCAGAAGGATGGGCACGGCCTTGCCGAGGCTCCAGCTGGCCGACTCCGTCCCGTGCAGGAACACGAAGGTCCAGGCGACACCGAAGGTGCCGTACATGAACACCTCGGAGTGGGCGAAGTTGATGAGCTGGAGCACGCCGTAGACCATGGTGTAGCCCAGCGCGATCAGCGCGTAGATCGCGCCGAACACCAGGCCGCCGACGGTGTAGGCGGGAAGGTCGGTGAAGAGGGCGTCGAAGTTCAAGGGGTCTCCTCGTTCGCGGTCAGCGTCGCACCGCGGCCGGGGGACGGTAGTCCCCCGGCCGCAGCAGGTGGGCGGGTGAGGGGCGCGCCCTCACCCGCCTGCGATCACTTGATGGCCTCGGGGTTCTCCACGTCCATCACGCCGTTCTTGACGAAGTAGGCGTAGATGGTGGACGTCTTGATGTCACCCTTGTCGTCGAAGGAGATCGGGCCGCTGGCGCCGTCGCCCTCGTACGACCCGATGAAGTCGTTGATGTCCTTCGGCGAGGTCTTCCCGTCCTCGAACGCCGCCAGGAAGATGTTCGTGGCGTCGTAGGCCTGCGTGGAGTAGAGACCGGCGTCCGAGCCGGTCGCCGCCTTCACGCGGTCGTTGAAGTCCGGCGGAGCCGGAGCGGCCGGGGCGGAGAGCACGGCGCCCTCGGCACCCTGGGCACCCGCGGCCTTGACGAACGCCGGGTCCTGCGAGCCGTCGCCCGACATGAACGTGCCCTTGAAGCCCGACTGGCGCAGCTGCTTGGCGAGCAGGCCCGCCTCGGCGTAGTAGCCGGCGTAGAAGACGGCGTCCGCGTCGGCGGCCTTGATCTGGGTGACGACGGCCGACATGTCGGTCTGGCCGACGCTGATCTGGTCGTCGCCGGCCGCGGCGTCGCCGAGGCCGTCCTTCACGTAGCCCGCGAGGCCCTTGCTGTAGTCCTGGCCGTCGTCGACGACGAAGACCTTCTTGGCGCCGGCGGTCTCGGTGAGGTACTTGGCGTCGGCCGCGCCCTGCGCCGAGTCGTTGCCGATGACGCGGTGCCAGGTGATCCAGCCCTGGTCGGTGATCGTGACGTTGGTCGCCGACGGGGAGATCGACGGCAGACCGGCCTCGTAGAACGTCTTGCCGGTCGCCAGCGACTCACCCGAGAAGCCCGGGCCGACGAGGCCGACGATGGAGTCGTCGTTGATGATCTGGGTCGCGAGGCCCGGCGCCTTGTCGGGGCTGCCCTGCGAGTCGAACTGCTTGACGCCGATCTTGCAGTCGGCGTTGTCCTTGTTGTACTCGTCCAGCGCGAGCTTCACACCGTTGAGCATGTTCTGGCCGAGGGCACCGGCGTCGCCGGTGAGCGCGCCGAGGAAGGCGATGTTCTTGCCGCAGACGCTGCCCTTGGCGTCGCTGTCCCCGTCACCACCGTCGTCCGAGCCGCACGCGGTCATGGAAAGGCTGAGAGCCAGCACCGCGACGCCGGCTCCGAATACCTTGTTTCGCCTCAAGAGATCTCCCGCTTCCTGATTCGAGCCGAGGGCAGCGGACGCTGCCGACGGACGTGTCCTGCCGCGGGAACCTACACCGGCATCCGCCTGTTCGGCAGCAACTCGGTGGCTCAGGTCACAAATCCTGACGAATCTGTTACCTGAGCGACGCGAACGTCGGATGATTTGCGGTCGCGGGCGCCGCCGGACCCGGTGCGCGCGGGTCCGCGCTCAGGCGCCGCCGGTGCCCGGGACGCCGTGGGTGACGACGCCCTCGGCGACCTCGCGCATGGACATCCGCAGGTCCATCGCGGTCTTCTGGATCCACCGGAAGGCGTCCGGCTCGCTGAGCGAGAGCTGCTCCTGCAGGATGCCCTTCGCCCGGTCGACCGCCTTGCGGGTCTCCAGCCGCTCGGTGAGGTCGACGACCTCGCTCTCGAGCTGGCGGATCTCGGCGAAGCGGCTCACCGCCATCTCGATCGCCGGCACCAGGTCGGTCTGCGAGAACGGCTTGACGAGGTACGACATCGCGCCGGCCTCGCGCGCCCGCTCGACCAGCTCCCGCTGGGAGAAGGCGGTCAGCATCACCACGGGCGCGATCCGCTGCCCGGCGATCGCCTCCGCCGCCGCGATCCCGTCGAGGACGGGCATCTTGACGTCGAGGATGACCAGGTCGGGGCGGAGCTCCTCGGCCAGCTCGATGGCCTTCTGCCCGTCCGCGGCCTGGCCCACGACGTCGTACCCCTCCTCGGCGAGCATCTCGGCGAGGTCCATCCGGATGAGGGTCTCGTCCTCGGCGATCACCACGGTGCGCGGCGCCGGCTGGGAGGTCGGGGCGGTCTCGGTCACGGGAGAAGGTTATCGGGCCGGGCGGTGTGGGGCGCGGCGAACATCTCGACTACCGTGTCCCGGTGCATCCGCCCCGGTAGTCCAACGGCAGAGACAATGTGCTCAAACCACATCCAGTGTGGGTTCGAATCCCACCCGGGGCACCTGATGCGTCGGACCCTGCGCGCAGACTCGCCGAGTGCATGACGGACCCACTCGTCACCGGGCCGCTGAGCTCCGCGCCGCCGGTCACTCCCTCGCGCAGGTCGCTGCCATCACCGGCGTCAGCCAGTCGTCCGTGATCAGGTGGGCGAAGGACCCCGATGCGTTGGCCCGCCGGCGCGCAGCCTGCCCGCGGTGTGGCACGGCGTCGCTCCACACACGCGGCTACAGCGCGCTCCTGGGCTACTACCTCGGCGACGGGTACCTCGCGCGAGGCCCACGCTACGACGCCTTGCGGATCACCTGCGATGCCGCCTACCCCGGCATCGTCACCGACGTCTCGGCGTGCATCGGTGCGGTGCGCCCCGGTGGACGCATCGCCTTGCCCAGAAGGCAGGGCTGCGTCGTCGTGCAGTCGCAGTGGCAGCACTGGGCGTGCCTCTTCCCCCAGCACGGCCCGGGCCGCAAGCACGAGCGCGCCATCGTGCTCGAACCCTGGCAGGAGGCGGTCGTCGAGGACGACCCTGCCTCCTTCCTGCGGGGCCTCTTCCACTCCGACGGGAGCCGGGTCGACAACTGGGCGCGGCAAACGGTCAGCGGGCAGCCCAAGGTCTACCGCTACCCGAGGTGGCAGTTCACCAACGCCTCGTCCGACATCCTCGGGCTGTGCTGCTGGGCGCTCGACCTGGTCGAGGTGCCCTGGCGGCAGTCGAACGTCCGCGTCATCAGCGTGTCCCGCCGAGACGCCGTGGCCAGGCTGGATGCACTGATCGGCCTGAAGGCCTGACCTCAGCGGCGCCGGTACGCCGGCGCGACCTCGTTGATCGCGTCGCCCATCCGGTGGATGCGCAGTGCGTTGGTGGAGCCGGGGATGCCGGGCGGGCTGCCCGCGACGATGACCACGAGGTCGCCCTCCTGGACCCGCCCGATCTTGAGCAGCTCCTCGTCGACCTGGCGCACCATCTCGTCCGTGTGCTCGACGGTGCCGGTCTGGAAGGCCTCGACGCCCCAGGTCACGGCGAGCTGCGAGCGGGAGCGGGCCTCGGGGGTGAAGGCGAGGACGGGGATCGAGCTGCGCAGCCGGGCGAGGCGGCGGGCGGAGTCGCCGGACTGGGTGAACGCGACGACGTACTTCGCGCCGACCCGCTGGGCGACCTCCTCGGCGGCCTTGGCGATGACGCCGGAGCGGGTGTGCGGGTCCCACTCGATGCGGCCGAAGCGGCTGAAGGTGTCGTCGACGAGGGCGTGCTCCTCGGTGGCGGACACGATGCGGGCCATGGTCTCGACGGTGTGGATGGGGTGCTCCCCCACGCTGGTCTCGCCGGAGAGCATGACGGCGTCGGCGCCGTCGAGGACCGCGTTGGCGACGTCGCTGGCCTCGGCCCGGGTCGGCGCGGGGTTGGTGACCATCGACTCCAGCATCTGGGTGGCGACGATGACCGGCTTGGCGTTGCTGCGCGCCGCGACGATGATCTTCTTCTGCAGGAAGGGCACCTCCTCCAGCGGGCACTCCACGCCGAGGTCGCCGCGGGCGACCATGAAGGCGTCGAAGGCGGCGACGATCTCGTCGAGGTTGTCGATGGCCTGCGGCTTCTCGATCTTGGCGATGATCGGCAGGTGGACGCCCTCCTCGCGCATGATCGCGCGCACGTCCTCGGCGTCCTTGGCGTTGCGCACGAAGCTCAGCGCGATGAAGTCCACGCCCAGCCGCAGCGCGAAGCGCAGGTCGGCCTCGTCCTTGTCGGACAGCGCGGGCACCGACACCGCGACGCCGGGCAGGTTGATGCCCTTGTTGTTGCTGACCCTGCCCCCGACGAGGACCTCGGTGACGACGTCGGTGCCGTCGACGACCTCGACCACGCGCAGGCGGATCTTGCCGTCGTCGATGAGGAGCGGGTCGCCCGGGGACACGTCGCCCGGCAGCCCCTTGTACGTCGTCCCGCAGATCGTCGCGTCGCCGAGCACGTCGCGGGTGGTGATCGTCCAGCGCTGGCCTCGCTGGAGCGGCACGGGGCCGTCGGCGAAGCGCTCGAGGCGGATCTTGGGGCCCTGGAGGTCGGCGAGGATGCCCACGCCGTGGCCGCTGGCGTCGGAGGCCTCGCGGACCAGGCGGTAGACCTCGGCGTGGTCGGCGTGGCTGCCGTGGCTCATGTTGAGGCGCGCGACGTCCATGCCGGCGTACACCAGCTCGCGGATCCTCCGCTCCGAGCTGGTGGCCGGGCCGAGGGTGCACACGATCTTGGCTCTTCGCACGTTCCAAACCCTATCGGTGACCGGCGGGTAGAAAAAGTCGAGACGACGCAAACTCCGGATGAAGTCTGCGCCGTCTCGGCCGTGCGATGCCCTCAGACCACCAGCGGACGCGCCGTGGGCGGGATCGGCGCGGGCAGGCGGGTGCTGCCGGTGAGGTAGGTGTCCACCCCGGCGGCGGCCGCGCGGCCCTCCGCGATCGCCCACACGATGAGCGACTGGCCGCGGCCCGCGTCGCCGGCGACGAAGACGCCGGGGACGTTGGTCGCGTAGTCGTCGCTCCGCTTGATGTTGCCGCGCTCGTCGAGCTCGACACCGAGCTGCTCGACCAGGCCGGGCTGCTCGGGACCGACGAAGCCCATCGCGAAGAGCACCAGGTCGGCCGGAATCTCCCGCTCCGTGCCCTCGTGCTCGACGAGCTTGCCGCCCTCGAAGGAGACCTCGACCAGGCGCAGCGCCCGGACGTTGCCGTCCTCGTCGCCGACGAACTCCTTGGTGGAGACCGCGTACACCCGGTCGCCGCCCTCCTCGTGCGCCGAGGAGATCCGATAGGTCATCGGGTACGTCGGCCACGGCTGCGTGCCCGGACGCTCCTCCGTCGGCTGGGGCATGATCTCCAGCTGCGTGATCGAGGCGGCACCCTGGCGGATCGAGGTGCCGAGGCAGTCGGCGCCGGTGTCACCGCCGCCGATGATGACGACGTGCTTGCCGTCGGCGCGGATCTGGTCCGAGCCGTCCGATGTCGCAGCCTCGCCCACGGCCACCCGGTTGGCCTGCGGGAGGAACTCCATGGCCTGGTGGATGCCCTTGAGCTCGCGCCCGGGGACCGGCAGGTCGCGCGGGACGGTCGAGCCGACGGCGATCACCACGGCGTCGTAGCGCTCCTTGAGGGCGGCGCCGGTCAGGTCGCCCTGGCCGACCTCCACGCCGGAGCGGAACACCGTGCCCTCGCGCTTCATCTGCTCGAGGCGCTTGTCGAGGTGCTTCTTCTCCATCTTGAACTCGGGGATGCCGTAGCGCAGCAGTCCGCCGGGCTTGTCGGCCCGCTCGTAGACGGCCACGGTGTGGCCGGCCCGGGTGAGCTGCTGGGCGGCGGCCAGGCCCGCCGGGCCGGAGCCGATGACGGCCACGGTCCGGCCCGAGAGCCACTCCGGCGGCTGGGGCCGCACGAAGCCGGACTCGAAGGCCTTGTCGATGATCGAGACCTCGATGTTCTTGATCGTCACGGCCGGCTGGTTGATGCCGAGCACGCACGCGGTCTCACAGGGCGCCGGGCAGAGGCGACCGGTGAACTCCGGGAAGTTGTTCGTCGCGTGCAGGCGCTCGATCGCGCCCTCCCAGTCGTCGCGCCAGACCAGGTCGTTCCACTCCGGGATGATGTTGCCCAGCGGGCAGCCGGAGTGGCAGAACGGGATGCCGCAGTCCATGCAGCGGCTGGCCTGGACGTTGATGATCGGCAGCAGCGCACGACCCACCCCGCCCGGGTAGACCTCGTTCCAGTCGTTGACCCGCTCCTCGACGGGACGACGGGTCGCGACCTCTCGGGTGTTCTTGAGGAAACCCTTCGGGTCAGCCATACAGCACCTCCATGACTCGGTTGGCGGCCGCCTCGGCGTCGAGGCCCTCGGCCTCCGCCTCGGCCTGGACCGCCAGGACCTTCGCGTAGTCGCGCGGCATGACCTCGGTGAACCGCGGCAGTGCGGCCTCCCAGTCGTCCAGCAGCGCACCGGCCACGTCGGAGCCGGTCTCCTCGAAGTGCTTGCGCACGATGGCCTGCAGCTCGGCGGCGTACTCCTCGCTCACCGGACGGAGGTCGACGAGCTCGCCGTTGACCCGGAAGTCCTTGAGGTCGAGCACCCAGGCGATGCCGCCGGACATGCCGGCCGCGAAGTTGCGCCCGGTCTTGCCCAGCACGACCACCCGGCCGCCGGTCATGTACTCGCAGCCGTGGTCGCCCACGCCCTCGGTCACGATCGTGGCACCGGAGTTGCGCACGCAGCACCGCTCCCCCACGCCGCCGCGGATGAAGATCTCACCCGAGGTCGCGCCGTAGGCGATCGTGTTGCCGGCGATGATGTGCTCGTCGGCGCGGAACGTCGCCGCCCGGTCGGGCCGGATCGCGATCAGGCCGCCGGAGAGGCCCTTGCCGACGTAGTCGTTGGCGTCGCCCTCCAGCCGCAGGGTGATCCCCTTCGGCACGAAGGCACCGAAGGACTGGCCGGCCGAGCCCAGGAAGGTCAGGTCGATGGTGCCCTCGGGGAGCCCGTCACCGCCGTACTTCTTGGTGACCTCGTGGCCCAGGATCGTGCCCACCGTGCGGTTGACGTTGCGGATGCTCAGCTGAGCCCGCACCGGCTCGCCGCTCTCGATCGCCGGAGCCGCCAGCGGCAGGATCTCGGTGACGTCGAGGGACTTCTCCAAGGCGTGGTCCTGGCTGCCGGTGTTGCGCACGTCCTGGTCGGGGAAGTGCGTCGCGGCGATGTCGACCTTGTGCAGGATCGGCGCGAGGTCGAGACCCTGCGCCTTCCAGTGGCGGACGGCCTCGACGGTGTCGAGCGCCTCGACCTGGCCGATGGCCTCCTCGATCGAGCGGAAGCCCAGCTGCGCGAGCAGCTCGCGGACCTCCTCGGCGATGAACTCGAAGAAGTTCACGACGTACTCCGCCTTGCCGCTGAAGCGCGAGCGCAGCGTCGGGTTCTGCGTCGCCACGCCCACCGGGCACGTGTCGAGGTGGCAGACCCGCATGAGGATGCAGCCGGAGACCACCAGCGGGGCGGTCGCGAAGCCGAACTCCTCGGCGCCGAGCAGCGCGGCGATGACCACGTCCCGCCCGGTCTTGAGCTGGCCGTCGGTCTGCACCACGATCCGGTCGCGCAGGCCGTTGAGCAGCAGGGTCTGCTGGGTCTCGGCGAGGCCGAGCTCCCAGGGACCACCGGCGTGCTTGAGCGACGTCAGCGGCGAGGCGCCCGTGCCGCCGTCGTGGCCGGAGACCAGGACGACGTCCGCGTGCGCCTTCGACACACCCGCCGCGACCGTGCCGACGCCGACCTCGGAGACCAGCTTCACGTGGACGCGGGCCGACGGGTTGGCGTTCTTCAGGTCGTGGATCAGCTGGGCGAGATCCTCGATGGAGTAGATGTCGTGGTGCGGCGGCGGGCTGATGAGGCCCACGCCCGGCGTGGAGTGCCGGGTCTTGGCGACCCACGGGTACACCTTGTTGCCGGGCAGCTGGCCGCCCTCACCGGGCTTCGCGCCCTGCGCCATCTTGATCTGGATGTCGTCGGCGTTGGTGAGGTACTCGCTGGTGACGCCGAAGCGCCCCGACGCGACCTGCTTGATCGCGCTGCGCCGCTCGGGGTCGTGCAGCCGCTCGGAGTCCTCGCCGCCCTCACCGGTGTTGGACTTCGCGCCCAACCGGTTCATGGCGATGGCGAGGGTCTCGTGCGCCTCGCGCGAGATGGAGCCGTAGGACATCGCGCCGGTCGAGAACCGCTTCACGATCTCCGACACCGGCTCGACCTCGTCGATGGAGATCGGCGCACGACCGAGGTCGGCGGCGTCCTTGAACCGGAAGAGCCCGCGCAGGGTCATCAGCTTCTCGGACTGCTCGTCCACGGCAGCGGTGTACTGCTTGAAGATGTCGTAGCGACCGGTCCGGGTGGAGTGCTGCAGGCGGAACACCGTCTCCGGGTTGAAGAGGTGCGGCTCGCCCTCGCGGCGCCACTGGTACTCGCCACCGATCTCGAGCTCGCGGTGCGCGGGCGCGATGCCGGCCGGCGGGTACGCCTTGGCGTGGCGCGCGGCCACCTCCGTCGCGATGACGTCGAGCTCGACGCCGCCCAGCTTGGAGGTGGTGCCGGTGAAGTACTTGTCGACGACGCTCTGCGAGAGCCCGATGCACTCGAAGATCTGCGCCCCCGTGTACGACGCCACGGTGCTCACGCCGATCTTGGACATCACCTTCACGACACCCTTGCCGAGCGCCTTGATGAGGTTCTTGACGGCCTGCTCGGGCTCGGTCGTGACGTAGTAGCCCTCGCGGGCCAGGTCCTCGACGGTCTCCATGGCGAGGTACGGGTTGACCGCGGCCGCGCCGTAGCCGACCAGCAGCGCCACGTGGTGCACCTCGCGGACGTCACCGGCCTCGACGAGGAGGCCCACCTGGGTGCGGGTCTTCTCCCGGACCAGGTGGTGGTGGACCGCGCCCGTCAGCAGCAGCGACGGGATGGGGGCCAGGTCGGCGGTGGAGTGCCGGTCCGAGAGCACGATGATCCGGGCGCCGTCGGCGATCGCCTGGGACACCTCCGCGCAGATCTCGTCGATCCGGGCCGCCATGGCCGCGCCGCCGCCGTGCACGTCGTACAGGCCGCGGGAGACGTGGGTGATGAAGCCCGGGTGGTCGCCCTCACGGTTGATGTGGCGGATCTTGGCCAGGTCGTCGTTGGAGATGACCGGGAACGGCAGCACGATCTGCCGGCACGACGCCGGGGTCGGCTCGAGCAGGTTGGCCTCCGGGCCGATGGAGCCGTAGAGCGAGGTGACGAGCTCCTCGCGGATGGCGTCCAGCGGCGGGTTGGTGACCTGTGCGAAGAGCTGGCTGAAGTAGTCGAACAACAGCCGCGGCTTCTCGCTGAGCGCGGCGATGGGCGTGTCGGTGCCCATGGAGCCGAGCGGCTCGCCCGCGGTGTTGGCCATCGGGGTGAGGATGACCCGCAGCTCCTCCTCGGTGTAGCCGAAGATCTGCTGGCGACGGGTGACCGAGGCGTGGGTGTGCACGATGTGCTCACGGTCGGGGATGTCGTCGAGGTGGATCATCCCGCCGTGCAGCCACTCCCCGTAGGGGTGCTCGTCGGCGAGCTGCGCCTTGATCTCGTCGTCCTCGACGATCCGGTGCTCCTCGGTGTCGACCAGGAACATCCGGCCCGGCTGCAGGCGGCCCTTGCGGACCACGGTGGCCGGGTCGAGGTCGAGCACGCCGACCTCGGAGGCGAGCACGACGAGGCCGTCCTCGGTGACCCAGAAGCGGGAGGGGCGCAGGCCGTTGCGGTCCAGGACCGCGCCGATCTGGGTGCCGTCGGTGAAGACGACACAGGCCGGGCCGTCCCACGGCTCCATCATCGTGGAGTGGAAGCTGTAGAACTCGCGCCGCTTGGCGTCCATCTCGGTGTGGTTCTCCCACGCCTCCGGGATCATCATCAGCACCGCGTGCGGCAGGCTGCGACCACCCATGTGGAGGAGCTCGAGGACCTCGTCGAAGGACGCGGAGTCCGAGGCGCCCGGGGTGCAGATCGGGAAGAGCCGCTCCAGGTCGCCGGGGATGACGTCGGAGTGCAGCAGGGCCTCGCGGGCCCGCATCCAGTTGCGGTTGCCCATGACGGTGTTGATCTCGCCGTTGTGGGCGATGAACCGGAACGGGTGCGACAGCGGCCAGCTCGGGAAGGTGTTCGTCGAGAACCGCGAGTGCACGACGCCGATCGCCGAGGCCATCCGCTCGTCGCGCAGGTCCGGGAAGAAGTTGTCGAGCTGGTCGGTCGTCAGCATGCCCTTGTAGGCGAGCGTGCGCGAGGACAGCGACGGGAAGTAGACCTCGGTCTCCCGCTCGGCGCGCTTGCGCAGGCAGAAGGCGAGCCGCTCCAGGTCCATGCCGTTCAGCGGGCCGCCCGCGGCCTGCACGAAGAGCTGGGTGAAGGTCGGCATGACGCTGAGCGCCATGGTCCCGAGGATGCCGGGCTCGACCGGCACCTCGCGCCAGCCCAGGACCGTGAGGCCCTCCTCGGCGGCGATCTCCTCGATCCGGCCGCGGGTCTTGGCGACCTGCTCCTCGTCGCCGGGCAGGAAGGCCGTGCCGACGGCGTACGAGCCGGCGGCCGGGAGGGTGATCCCCTCGTCGGCCGTGACGGCGCGCAGGAAGGCGTCCGGGACATGCAGCAGGATGCCGGCACCGTCGCCGGAGTTGGCCTCGGCGCCGGCGGCGCCGCGGTGGTCCAGGTTGCGGAGGGCCGTCAGGGCCTTCACCACGATGTCGTGGCTGGCCTCACCGGTCAGCGTCGCGACGAAGGCGACGCCACAGGCGTCCTTCTCGTGACGCGGGTCGTAGAGACCCTCCGGCGGCGGGAACGCGTGCGTGTAGGGCACAGGGGTTCTCCCGTCGACTACGTCCGTGGGCTCCCCCGACACCGGAAGGCGGCGGGACGTCCACGGAAGGTGGGGCGCAAGGGACAGCACTGGCCCACGCGGCGGAGTTCTCAGATTACCACCTTGTGACGTCAGTTCTCGCCGCGGTTACGCAGCGCTGGACGCCGGGAAGGGCTCAGCCGAAGCGTCCGTTGACGTAGTCCGCCGTACGGGAGTCCTGCGGGTTGTCGAAGATCACGTCCGTGGGGCCCTGCTCGACGATCACGCCGGGCGTGCCGTGGGCGGCCAGGAAGAACGCGCAGCGATCCGAGACGCGGGCCGCCTGCTGCATGTTGTGGGTGACGATCACGATCGTCACCTGGGAGCCGATCTCGCGGATCGTCTCCTCCACCACCCGGGTGGAGGTGGGGTCGAGGGCCGAGCACGGCTCGTCCATGAGCAGCACCCGCGGCCGTACGGCGAGCGAGCGGGCGATGCACAGGCGCTGCTGCTGGCCGCCGGACAGCGCCGAGCCGGGCTGGCGCAGGCGGTCGCGGACCTCGGCCCACAGCCCGGCCCGGGTCAGCGACTCCTCGACGAGCTCCTCGCGCTCGGACTTCCTGATCTTGGCGCCGACCAGGTTCAGGCCGGCGAGCACGTTGTCCTGGATGGACATCGCGGGGAACGGGTTGGGCTTCTGGAAGACCATGCCGATCGCCCGGCGGGCGTCGGTGAGCCGGCGCTCGGGGTCGTAGATGTCCGCCCCGTCGAGGCGGACCTCCCCCGCCAGCGCGGCACCCGGCACCAGCTCGTGCATCCGGTTGAGGATGCGCAGGAAGGTCGACTTGCCGCAGCCCGAGGGCCCGATCAGCGCGGTGACCTGGCCGGCCGGGACGTCGATGGAGACCCGGTCGAGCACCTTGCGTTGGCCGAACCAGGCGGACACCGCCTCGGCCTCCAGACGTCCCGGGAGCGGGCCGGGCGCGGCCGGCACCGGCGGCGGGGGCGGCAGCTCCGGGCCGACGGCGGGGATGACGAGGGTGGAATCGGACACGGCACTTCTCCTTCGTGGGGTGGCCGGCCGCCGGGGTCTCCCCCGGCGGCCGGCCGGATGCTGCGTGGGTGCTACTTGACGACCAGCGTGTACGCCGGGCTGGTGCTCTTCGCGACCTTGCTGTTGCCGGAGTAGAGGACCTTGATCTTGTGGGTCCCCTTCGCCAGCTTCGGCAGGGTGATGGCGAGCTTGCCGAGGTTGGCCGCCTTGAGGGTGACCTTCTTGACGGCCCGGCTGCCGTCGTACACCGTGAAGGTGCCGGTGAAGGTCGCCGCCGGGACGCCCGAGGCGGTCACCTTCGCGGTGATCTTCGGGTACGCCGTGGTCCGGATCGTGGTCGCGGCCAGCTTGCCGGTCGTGACCGACTTGGCGGGCACGACCTTGATCGTGCGCGTCGTCTGGCTGGGCAGCGTCTTGCCCGCGACCCCGGCGTAGGCGACGGTCAGGGTGTGCGTGCCCGGCGCCAGCTTGGTGCCGGCGACCGACAGCGAGATCACGCCGTCCGCGTCCAGCGCCTTGGTGGCGAGCAGGGTGCTGCCCTTCTTGACCGTGACCGTGCCGCCGTTGGCTCCGGCACCGGTGACCGTCGCGGTGACCGCGAACGCCTTGCCGTAGGAGGAGCTGGTCGGCGCGGTCGCCGCGGTCTGCGTGGCCACGGCCTCCGGGGTGGTGACCGGACCGTCGACGACGGCCCACTGGTCGCCGGTGACCTTGACGTAGGCCGAGGCGTAGCGGTCGGTCACCCCCTTCGTCGCCGAGCTGGTGCGCAGGCGCAGCTCGTAGACGCCGCCGTAGGTGCCCTGGCCGGAGGAGGCGAAGGACGCGACCACGTCGGCGAAGGTCGACCCGCCGGCCGTGCGGACGTAGGGCTTGCCCGCGAGCGGAGCGGGCGCGGTGACCGCGCCCTCGCCCGTGAACCGGTCGGTGCCGGTGGCCTGGACACCTGGCCACGCGCCCGCCGCGGTGCCCGACTGGGCGGCGTGGACGAACAGCGTGGCGGAGGTGTCGTCGGCGCGGACCGTGCCACCCGCCGCGGCGAACGCCGGCAGGGCGGCGCCGACGGAGCCGCTGGTGACGGCGGTGCCGGTGGCGTCGTACAGCGCGAGGCCGACGGCGGTGCGGGCCGGGTCGTCGAGCGTGGCGTTGTCCCCGACGTACCAGTCGAGGCTGCTCGGGTCACCGGTGAAGGAGGGCGCCGCGACGGAGATGCCGCCGAGCGCCGAGGCGACGAGCGCCAGCCCGAGGGCCGCGCTCCACCTCAACTTGTTGGTCTTCATTTCTGTCTCCTAGGTCTGTGCTGACCGCTGGGTCAGGAACCGCTGACGGCCTCGGCGGCGTCCGCGCACGATGCGTCCCCGCCGCCGACCAGCTCCCACGAGTCGCCGTCGACGTGGACGTCGGCGGTGTCGTAGTGGTCGGCGAGGGTGCCGCCCGCAGGGGTGCCGAGGACCAGCCGCAGCTGGACGAAGCCCTCGTAGTCCGCGGGGAAGGCGCTGACGAAGTCCGCGAGGGACCACGCCTCCTTCGTCACGGCGGTCGCCGGGCGCGCCGGGTCGCTGAAGGCGACGGCGGCGGTGATCGGCGAGCCGCTGAACTCCGCGGCGTCCACTCCCTGGCGGGGCTGGTAGGCGAACAGGGTCGCCACCGCACCGGTCGGGTCGGTGCCCTCGGGCAGCGCCGTCGACCCCAGCACCACGTCGGCGAACGGGCGGTCGTCGATCCTGCCACCCGTCACCGCCTTCCCTGCCGACGTGCACAGGGTGAGCCGGCCGGTGGACCGCGCGTCGTCGTACGGCGCCACGGGGTCCTTGCCGAGCCGCCACACCAGCACGGCGGCGACGCCGACGGCGAGCACGAGCAGCACGGCGGCCACGCGGACGCGGGGCCGGGTGAGGACGGGAGTCGTCATGTCGGTTCCTGGTTCCGGGCGATCAGTCGACGGCGATCTCGGCGTTGTCGGTCCCGAACACGTGGTAGTCCGGCGTCACGCCGGCCGCCTCGAGGAGGGCCTGACCGGCGGGCGTGCGCACGAAGGGCGCGGGGCCGTCGGGGTTGTAGAACAGGGCCTGGACCCAGTTCAGGGTGCTGCCCGGCTGCCACGGCGTGGTGGAGGTCAGGTCCGACTCCCGGATGAGCGCGTTGTAGGCGAAGTTGCCGCCGTAGGGCGCCGTGGGGGTGTTGTCGTCGACCGTGCTGTCGGCGTCGAGCAGCTTGATCGCGCTGGCGTCGGCGGCGGTGCGGTGACCGTCCTCGGTGTTGTAGTTGTTGGTCTTCAGCCCGTCCGAGGTGATCGTGTAGTAGCCCTTGTTCAGGGTGCGGTAGCGACCGCGCGGGAACGGCACGATGGCGTTCTTGCGCTGGGCCTCGGGGAGGTTGGCGATGGCCGTCGGGTCGTTCTGCTGGACGTTGAACGAGTTCGGGTTGCCGCGGCCGGTGAAGGTGCCGTTGCCCGGGTTCTGGCGCTTGACGTTGGCGAGGAAGGTGTTCCACATACCGGCGTCGGAGGGCAGCGTCAGCGGGATGATCGTGTCGTCGGGCGCCGGGCCGCTGTAGCCGGGGACCTGGCTCCACTTGGTGTAGGTGCCGGTGTAGATCTTGAGGATGTCGTCCGCGCTCAGCGTGGTCGGCGCGTTGGTGGTCGCGGCGACGGCGATGAGCTGCCGGTCGGTGGCGATCTGGACCCGGTAGAGCTTGGTGTTCTGCTTCGACTGGATGGTGCTCTGGTTGTCCGCGGTCAGCGCGTCGGGGCTGCGACCCACGTCGATCCAGCCCTGGTCGTCGTTGATGATGGCGTCGCGACCGCCGCCGCCACCGCCGGAGGGGCGGACGACGAGGTCCTGGCCGGCGCGGAGGCCGACGGTCGGGTTGAGCAGCTTCACGTCCGACTGCTTGATGTACTTCACGCCGTTCTCGCCGATCGTGCCGTTGCCGGTGATCGTGGTGAGCTGGCGCGGGTCGGTGTAGGCGCTGCGGCCCTGGGCGTCGCCCGAGGAGTCGAAGTTGATGAAGCGCCAGCGGTTGCCGGCGGTGTTGTAGCCGGGCAGCTCGTGGTAGCCGTCGGCGAGGAAGTTGAACGAGTTCTGGATGATGTCGGAGCCGGTGGCCACGACGTCGTTGGGCTGCGGGGCCGGGTCGGCCTGCGCGGGGGTGAGCGAGAGGGCGAGCCCGGCAGCGGTGGCCAGGCTCACGAACGCGGCGGAAGCGGACGTCCTGCGATTCAGCATCGAACTACCTATCTTTAGTAATCCAGTAGAGATACTCCCGAGCGTGGAGAGGACGGTAGGCGCGGGTGCGCCACCGTGGTCCCCGGTCTCGAAGGGCGAGACCTCGTCGGGCCGGAGCTAGAGGAGGGCGGGCAGAAGGCGTGCTCCGATCGACGAGGCGAGCCACAGCGCGGCCAGCACGGCCGGGGTGCCCGCGATCCAGGCGGCCCGGCGCGACCAGCGGCTCCAGGACCACACGAAGCCGGCCAGGGTGAGCAGCAACAGCTGCAGGGCCAGCGCCAGCTCGGCGAGCGTGGCGCTGTCCACGTGCGACTCGAGCAGCTCGGGACGGGGGTCGGCCGCCGAGCGGGGGCCGGAGGCCACCGCACCGGAGGAGAGCACCGCGTCGACGTACACGGTCTCCGAGGCCTGCAGGCGCGAGACCCGCGAGCCCTTGCCGGCCGCGGTGACCAGGGTCAGCCGGCTCGCGCCCGCCGCGGGCGCCGCGGGCATGGGGTCGCCATCGCGGCGCAGGCCGCTCACCAGGTAGGTGAACTGCCCCTGGGCGGTCGTCACCACCACCCGCGCGCCGCGCTGGAGCTCGGGCAGCCGCGCGAACGGCCGCCCGTACGACGTCGAGCGCCCCGCCACCACACTGACCCCCTGCTGCCCCGGAAGCACGGTGCCCGGCCGGTGGCCGGGACCGTCCTGCAGCTGGCGGGAGCGGGTGCCCTCGACGACCACGAGGTCATCGAGGTCGAGGGCCGGGATCGAGAGCAGCGCGACGGGCGCGCCGGCATCCACCGGCGCGCCCGTCGGTGCCGTGCCTTCGGCGAGCTGGGTGCGTAGCTCGCCGTACAGCACGTTCTGTGCGTGGTTCTGCTCGAAGTCGCTCAGAACCAGCAGGTACAGCAGGACCCAGCCCAGGAACAGGGAGGCACCGAGCAGCACGCGGCCGCCGGCGACCCGGATCTGCTGCTCCTCGCGGCCCGGGGGCGGCGAGGCGTCGACCTCGCCGCTGTGGACCTCGGTGCGGGTGGGACCTTCGGGGGCGAGGGTCATCGCGACCTCCGCGGACGGTGCGCCCAGGCGGTGGCCGCCCCGGCCTGGAGGAGCTCCAGCCAGCGCAGCACGCCACCGGCCAGTGCGCAGGCGAAGGCCAGCAGGAGCAGCGTGGGCAGGCCCACGCGGCCCAGTGCGGAGCGCTCCCCCGCGGTCAGCGCGAGCTGGTCCTCGCTCACGGGCGCGGCCGCGGGCGCCCCGATCGGCGCCTTGTCGGCCGGCGGCTCCGGCACGGAGCCCGCCGGGACCACCGGCGCACCGCCCGCCGCGGGGCCGCCGCCGCCCTGCTCGCCCGCCGTCGGCGGGTTCTTCACCGGCGCGGCCTTGGAGAAGTCACAGGCCTTCTCGAAGGTGGTCGCCGGCTTGGCGTCGATCGCCGGCACGGCGCCCTTCTGCGTGCGCACCGCCAGCACCGCGTTGGTGAGGTAGGACTCCTGGGCGGCGAAGCCGTTGTCCGCGGTCAGCGGCAGGTAGCCTGCGGGCAGGTCGCCGTTGGCCGTGCCGGGCTTCTGGCCCGGCCCACCGGCGTAGCACAGGAAGCGGGCCAGCTTGGCCGCCGTGGGTGCATCCAGGGCACTGGTCGGGAAGATCGCCGAGACCGGCAGCGTGCCCGGGTACGCCGAGCGCCCCGCGCTCGTCGCCAGCGCCGGGTAGTCCAGCGCCCACGTGCCGTCCTCGGCGTCCGGCTTCAGCAGCGGCGCGGCCGCGGCCAGGCCCTGGCTGCCGCCGGTCACGAAGGTGCGCCCGGAGGCGTCGGTGAAGCGGGTCGCGGCCGGGACGGTCGAGGACGTCTGCAGCGCGGCCGTGCGCAGGTTGTAGCGCTTGGCGGCCGACAGCGAGACCAGGCCGAGCACGAAGCGGTGCCCGACGGCCTGGCGTCCCTCGGTGCGCAGCGGCAGCGTGGTGGCGTCGTTGCCGTCGTACCGGCACACGGTGGCGACGGCGGAGTTCGCGAACTGCAGGTTGAGGCTGACCGGGCCGAGGCCCGAGAGCGGGTTCGCGACCAGCTGGAGGTACGGCGTGGGGCTGTTCTGGTAGCAGCGGTTCTGGTCGATGTACCACTGCGGCGCCAGGAACTCGTCGAGCAGCGGCCAGTTGTCGACCGGCAGGTCCAGCCCGCGGTACGCCGTGTTGACCTTCATCCCCCACGGGTCCGGCTTGCCGTCCAGCCAGGCCCGCGCCTCGGGGTCGGCGTCGATCCACTGGCTCAGCGCCCAGACCAGGTCGGAGTTGGAGGAGAAGACCTGCAGCGCGGCCGCGGACTCCATCGTGCTGGCCTCGGCGATGCCGGGGTTGAGCGCCTTGAACTCCGGGTCGACGGTCAGGTTGTAGGGGTTCTCCTCCAACCCGGCGTGGCCGGTGCGCACGAACGGCGTCGCGGGATAGGACGCGCTGAGCAGCTTCGCGACGAGACGGGCGTTGAGCTGGAGCTGTTCGCGGCGCTTGTGGTCCGCGTCGTCGATGGAGAAGGCGATGCCGAAGCCGCCGAGCGCCACGGGCGCCTGGACCACCGGCCGCTCGTAGCCACCCGGCTGCGGGGCCGAGCTGAACGCGCCGGTGATCTCGCCGCGCTCGAGCAGGCCGCGGGCCAGGGACTCGGCCTGCTGCACGTGGGTGAAGGAGAAGAGCGTGTCGGTGGTGCAGAACTTCGGGCGCCACGACGCGGTGAGCTCGTTGAGCACGACCGAGCCCATCAGCTCCAGCGGCTTCTCCTCCGACTCGGCGGGGCAGACCTCGGCGGTCGGGGCGAACGTCAGCGGGACGGTGATCCGGTTGCGCCAGTTCGACTCCGACCACCACAGGTTGCCGCGCACCGCCTGGTCGGAGCTGCGCGTGGTCGCGGGCTCCCCCGGCGCGTAGCTCCCGGTCCGGCGGCAGGTGCCGTCGGCCGCGGCCTTCTGCGCGTCGGTGAGCGGGACCCCGGCCTTGTTGGTCTGCGGCTGGTCCGCGGGCAGCTTCGTGCCGAAGGCGTCGCAGCTCACACCGACGACGGGCACCGCCACGAGCGCGCAGGACACCTTCGCCGAGCAGCCCAGCGAGCCGTTCTCCGCCCGGGTCCACACGGTGAAGTCCGCGTTGCCCTTGCCGTCCTTGCCGGTGATGCCGTACGTCGTGTTGCTCGGGAAGCCGCCGCGCTCGGCGGAGTCGGTCTCCGGCGCGGCCGGGGTGCAGCCGGCCTCCGGGTCGGGGCCGCCGTAGTAGGTCTTGCCCCCGGCGGCGCGGAAGCTCACCCAGCGCGCGGTCGTCGGCTGGGCCAGCTTCGTGCACGCCTCCGGCAGGTCGGTGGGCTCACCGACGACGGGGCGGCGGTCCTTGGCGGGGGCGAAGGCGTCGAAGCGCCACGCCGGGGTCACCGAGGCCGCGGCCAGGTAGCGCTCGGGCGAGGTCTGCGTCCAGCAGGTCTCCGGGCTCAGCCGGGCCTGGCCCTTCGGAGCGGTCGCCGCGTCGACGCCGCGGCACTGCAGCAGGACGAAGGGATACTCCTGGTTGCGGCCCTCCGAGGAGTTCGGGTCCGCCACCACCGCGCCGGTGGGGGTCGCCCCCTCCCAGCTGACCTTGATCTCCTGGCGACCGCGCAGGTTGTCGGCCTGCGAGACGCGCAGCGTGATCTTGTTCGTGCTCGCCACCGTCTCCTTGCCGTCGGCGTCGATGAAGGTCCGCTTCGCGGTCACCGTCTTCGTCAGGCCTCCGGCCGCGCCCGCCGAGCCGGTGCCCGAGGGCGCCACCACGGCCAGGGCGCCCAGCAGCAGGGCGAGGACGAAGAGGGCCCGTTCGGCGCGGCGCCGTTGCGTGCCGGTCCGGGCGCTCATGGCGTCCGCCTGCGGGAGGAGCCGACGACCTGGGCGACGACCGGCGGCACGATCAGCACGCCGAGGAAGAGGCCCAGCACGAGCGCGCCGAGGATCTTCGGCGGACCCGAGCGGGCGTCGGGGTCGAGGGTGGTCGCGACCACGTTGACCGTGTCGTCGGCGGTGCCGGTGGTGCTGCCACCGCCGCCCACGGGGACGTCGCCGCCGGCCGCGGGCGCGTCCGGCACCCCGTCGCCGTCGGTGTCGACGGTGGCCGGGGCGGGCCCGGAGCCGCCGCCCGCGGAGGCACCCGGGGTGGCACCGGTGCCGCCGGTGCCGGCGCCGGGCTTGCCGCCCGTGCCCTCGGGGTTGTCGTTGAACGTGCCGACCTCGTCGCCGCACGGCCCCTGGCCGGGGCGGTCGCACTCGGCCGGGTAGGGCGCGATCTTCGCCAGGTAGTTCTCCGACGGCTTGCCGGGGACGAAGGTCGGGTTGTGGCAGTTCTTGACGTTCTTGATGATCGAGGCGTCGAAGACCACCTTCGGGTCGGCCTTCTTCAGCTTGTTGACCTGGGTGAGGCTGGCCTGGACCAGGTTGATCGGCAGCGGCGAGTAGCCGATCGGGCCGATCGCCGACTGGCCCACGCACACCGAGTGCTTGAGGAAGTCGGTGAGCGCCTGGCGCTTGCGCGTGGTCATCTTGGAGTCGTCGGCGGCGGTCGGGATGATCGCGTAGACGTAGGACGAGAGCGGGTAGGTGCGCTTGTCGGGGTTGACGTAGACCTTGTCGAGCTTCTGCGTCAGGTAGTTCGGGTCCTTGGGGTTGTCGTTGATCTCGGCCGCGGTGAGGGCGACCGCGACGTTGTACTGCGTCGGCAGGGTGAAGTAGCCCGCCTTGTTGAGCAGCTTCGCCACCGGGTAGCCCGCCGCGAGCGGGTAGGAGTACTCCTCCATCGCGATCGCGCCGACCGAGCCCTTGGACTTGAGGAAGTTCATGACGCCGTCGGAGCCGGTCTGGGCCCGCTGCTGGCCGCGCGCGGCGCCGCAGTTGAGGGGGAAGTAGTCCGTCGCGGCGACCTTCCCGCCGTTGCAGTCCTTCCACAGCCCGGGGTACTGGCTCACCATCCAGGTCGTGAACTGGTTGGTGACGCCGGCGCCGTCGGCGCGCACGACCGGGATGATCGGGATCGACGGGAGCGCGCGGCCGTTGTTGTCCTTGGTGATCGCGGCGTCGTTCCAGTTGGTGATCTTGTTGGTGAAGATCCTCGCCAGGGTCTCGCCGGAGAGCCGGATGTTCTTGATCCGCTTGCCGCCGACGGTGACGTTGTAGGGGAACGCCGTGCCACCGGCCACGATCGGCAGGTAGGCGAAGGAGCGGCCCAGCGAGGAGTCGACGGCGCCGGTCGACGGGTCCTTGCCGCGGTACGGCGAGTCGGTGACCCCGAAGTCGCTGGACTTGTTGGCGTAGTCCTTGCGGCCCTGGGCGGCACCGTTGGCGGTGTAGACGACCTTGATGTCCTTGGCGTCCACCTCCGCCACCCACTCGGCGACGGCGTTGCCGGCCCAGGAGGAGCCGGAGCCCTTGATCAGCTCGTACGTCGGCGCGGCGGCGACCGCGGCACCGGGCCCGGCGGCCAGGGCCAGGTAGCCGGAGAGCGTGAGCGCGACGGCGCGGACGCCTCGGCGCAGGAGCGGGGTCATCGGTTCTTCCTTCCCCTGGCCGCCAACCGGGCGAGCAGGAACAGCGAGAGGACGACGATCAGCAGGACGGCGGCACCGGCGTAGGCCCGGTCCTCCATCTGCGGACTGCCGGTGCTCACGGCGGAGTAGACGAACAGCGGCAGCGAGTTCATCGGGTCGTGGAGGGGGTCGGCGTTGAAGAAGGTCGAGGCGCCGGAGGTGAGCAGCAGCGGCGAGGTCTCGCCGACCGCGCGGGCCACGCCGAGGATGAGCGCGGTCGCCAGGCCCGGACGGGCGGTCGGCAGGACCACCTTCCAGACCGTCTGCCAGCGCCCCGCCCCCAGGGCGTACGACGCCTCACGCAACCCGTTGGGGACCACCCGGAGCACGACCTCGCTGGCGCGGGCCATGATCGGCAGTGCCATCACCGCGAGCGCCAGGGAGGCGGCCAGGCCGCTGGTCTCCATGCCGAGGTTGACGATCCAGATCGTGTAGATGAACAGGCCGGCGACGATCGAGGGCAGGGCGGTCATGGCCTCGACGACGGTGCGGACCAGGACCGCGCCCTTCCCGCCGACCTCGGAGATGTAGATCGCGGTCGCCAGGCCGAGCGGCATCGCGATGACGACGGCGATGCAGACCTCGATGACCGTGCCGAGGATCGCGTGCGCGATGCCGCCCATGGTGAACGGGTCCTCGGCGCGCACCCCGGCCATGTCGTCGGTGAAGAAGTTGAGGTGGCCCAGTGCCGGCAGGCCCTTCCAGACCGTGGTGACCACGGTGCTCAGCAGGGCGAGGCCGACCAGCGCCGGGGCGGCCATCACGACCGCGGCCACGACCCGGTCGATGACGATCCGGCGCGGCTGGGTGAGCGCGGTGAGGCCGGCGTAGAAGGCGACGAAGACGGCGTACCAGCACACCGTGAAGCCGACCGTGCCGGTGAACGGCAGGATCTGCGTGTAGACCAGCCAGGTGCTCGCGGTCGAGCCCACCAGCGCCCCGAGCAGGGTCAGCAGGTCCTCGCGGGTGCGGTGGCCGGCCCGGCGCAGGGTCTCGGCCGGCGCCGGCGCGGGCGCCGGCGGCTCGGCGAGGTGGCGGGGCGCCTCGGGCGGCGCGGACAGGGTCGTCACAGCTCGGTCACCCCGCCCCCGCGCGAGCGGGCCACCACGACGGCGGCCAGGCTGTTGACGACGAGGGTCATCACGAAGAGCAGGAAGCCGGCGGTCAGCAGCGCGGAGAGCTGCGCGGGCGAGGCCTCCTTGAAGCCCGAGGCGATCAGCGCGGAGATCGTGGCGGTCCCGGACTCCAGGACGTTGACCTTGATCTCGAAGGCCTGGGAGATGACCATCACCACCGAGATCGTCTCGCCGAGGGCGCGGCCCAGCGCGAGCATGGTGCCGCCGATGACGCCGCCGCGGCCGAAGGGCAGCACCACGGTGCGCACCATGGACCAGCGGGTCGCGCCGAGGGCGAGCGCCGCCTCCTTCTCCCCCGCCGGCGCCTCCGCGAACACCTCGCGCATCACCGACGTCGCCATCGGGAAGATCATCATCGCCACGGCGAGCGCGGCGATGGCGGCGCTGCCGGCGTACGCCGGGTAGCCCGGCGCCTGGTTCCATATCGGGTAGTCGACGTCAGTGCGGACGTGGAAGAACGGGATCCACCCGAAGTACTTGCTGATCCAGTGCGTCACGAGCGTGGCGTGCGGCTGGACGACGATGAGCACCCACAGGCCGAACACGATGCCCGGCACGGCCGCCATCAGGTCGACGGCGCGCACCAGCAGCGGCCGGGCCCAGGCGGGCGCCCAGTCGGTGATGAACAGCGCCGTCAGCAGCGAGAGCGGGAACGCCAGCAGCAGCGCGATGAACGCCACCTGCAGGGTGCCCAGCACCACCGCGGCGATGCCGACGATGTCCTGGCTGGGCAGCCAGCGGTACTCGGTGAAGAACGACAGCCCGTAGTGCTGCAGGGTCGGCACCGACTGGATCCCCAGGAAGATGCCGATGCCCGAGGTGATGACGAGCACGGTGAACGCGAGCACCCGCACGACCTGGAGGAAGACACGGTCCTGCAGGGAGTAGCGGACCGCGAGCACCCGCGGGACATCCTCGGCGGCACCGCCCCAGCCGTCGTCCGAGGACGACGCAGGCGGCAGCGACACAACAGCACGCGACATGACCGGGGCACCCCTACCCGTCGGCGGCCCCCGATGACCGAACCAGCAAGAGCAGTAAGTCTAGTGGTTCGGCTTGATTAATTTGGAAAGTCGGTCAAATCGTGGACGAGTCGTCCTCGGCCCGGTCCTCAGCCCTCTCGTCGGCCTCATCGTCGGCCTTCTCCTCGGCCTTCCCCTCGGCCTTCTCCTCGGCCTTCTTCGCGGGGGCGGCGTCGTCGGCGGGCGGGGTGCGGCCCTCGACGTACACCTCCTCCTCGCGACCGGGGCGGTGCCGCAGGGACCACACGAAGTACGCCGCCGCGACCACGAACAGCACGATCGAGGTCCACACGTTGAAGCGCAGGCCGAGCACGTCCTCGAGCTGGACGTTGTCCACGCGGATGTACTCGATCCAGCCGCGGCCCAGGGTGTAGGCCATCACGTAGACCGCCATCACCCGGCCGTAGCCGAGCCGGAAGCGCCGCTCCAGCCACAGGATCAGCGCGAAGGCGGCCAGGTTCCACAGGCACTCGTAGAGGAACGTCGGGTGGAAGAGGGTGCCGTCGGTGTAGGGGCCGGCGTACGACGGCCCGCACTGCGCGCCGCTGGCCTGGACGCCGTCGTTGAGGCACTGCCAGTGCTTCTCGTCGATCTCCAGGCCCCAGGGCAGGTCGGTGGGCCGGCCGTAGAGCTCCTGGTTGAACCAGTTGCCCCAGCGCCCGATCGCCTGCGCGACCAACACCCCGGGCGCGAGCGCGTCGAGCATCGGCAGCAGCTTGATGCCCTTGCGGCGGGCACCGATCCAGGCGCCGACGGCGCCGAGCGCGACACCGCCCCAGATGCCGAGGCCGCCGTGCCAGACGTACAGCGCCTCGATCGGCTCACCGCCGGAGCCGAAGTACTTCTTCCAGTCGGTGGCGACGTGGTAGAGCCGGGCGCCCACGAGCCCGAACGGGACCGCCCACAGGGCGACGTCCTGGACCTCGCCGAGCGTGCCGCCGCGGGCCTGCCAGCGCTTCTCGCCGATCCAGATGGCGACGATGATGCCCAGGATGATGCACAGGGCGTAGCCCCGCACCGGGAAGGGGCCCAGGTGCCACACGCCGTTGGCCGGGCTCGGGATGGAAGCGGTGATGAGCTGGGTGAGCACGGCGTCCTCGGTCTCGGCGGTCTCGGTCAGTCTTCGGTGAGCAGGGTGTGGATGTCGGTCGCGAACTCCTTGGCCGACGTCTCCTGGTTCCACAGGGCGACGGCCTCGTCGTCGCTGTCCAGGGCGAGCGTGAAGGTGGAGTGCCCGCCGAGGTCGTAGCCGCCCGTCGGCAGCTTCTTGCCGTCGCTGACGTAGACGTGCAGCGGGTCGCCGACCTCGATGACGGTGTCCAGGTCGCCGGTGAGGCCGATGAAGGACTTGTTGAAGCGGTCCAGGTAGGTCCGCATCGTCTTCTCGTCGTCCCGGGCCGGGTCCGTGGTCACCAGCACCACGTCGACCCGCTTCGCGTCGGCGTCGTCGAGCTGGTTGATGCCGGCGGCGATGTTGTTGAGCACCATCGGGCAGAAGTCCGGGCAGTGCGTGTAGCCGAAGAACACCAGGGTGAGCGGCTTGTCGGTGTCCGCGGCCAGGGAGTACGGCTTGCCGGAGGTGTCGGTGAGCGCGACGTCCGGCGCCTGGTACGGCGTCTCGAGCCGGTTGCCGCTGAACTCCTTCTCCCCGCTGCCGCCGCAGGCCGCGGCGAGCAGCCCGACGACCACCAGGGCGAGGGCCGCCTTCAGCTGGTCACGCACGCACGCCTCCCGCCACGCCGGCGGCCAGGTCCTCGGCGAGCGCGCGGACGGCGGCCAGGCCCGCGGCCCGGTCCCCGGCGTGCTCCTGCAGCGCGCGGACGAACGCCGAGCCCACGATCACCCCGTCGGCGTACGACGCCAGCTCGGCCGCCTGCACGCCGTTGCTCACGCCCAGCCCGACCCCGATGGGCAGGTCGGTGGCGGCCTTGGCGCGCGCGACGAGCGGCCCGGCCAGCTCGCTGGTCGTGGAGCGGACACCGGTCACGCCCATGACCGCGGTGGCGTAGACGAAGCCGCGGCTGGCGGCGGTCGTCATCGCGATCCGCTCGTCGGTGGACGACGGCGCGACGAGGAAGACCTTGTCCAGGTCCAGCCGGTCGGCGGACTCGATCCACTCCGGCGCGAAGTCGGGGGTGAGGTCGGGGGTGATCAGGCCGGCGCCGCCGGCGTTCGCGAGGTCCTGGGCGAACCGCTCCACGCCGTACCGCTCGATGGGGTTCCAGTAGGTCATCACCAGGGTGGGCACGCCCGTGGCGGCGACCGCCTCGACGACCCGGAGCACGTCGGTGGTGCGGGTGCCGCCCTCGAGTGCCTGCTGGGCGGCGGCCTGGATGGCGGGGCCATCCATGACCGGGTCGCTGTAGGGCAGGCCGAGCTCGATGACGTCGCAGCCGGCCTCGACCATCACCTTGAGCGCCTCGATGCTGCCGGCGACGTCGGGGAAGCCGGCGGGCAGGTAGCCGACGAGGGCGGCGCGGCCCTCGGCTCGGGCCTTGGCGAAGGCGACGCTGCTGCGGGTCACTTCTGCTCCCCCGCCGTGCCGAGGCCGAACCACTCCAGCGCGGTGCCCATGTCCTTGTCGCCCCGCCCGGACAGGTTGACGAGGATCGTCTGGCCCGGGCGCTCCTTCGCGACCCGCAGCGCGCCCGCGACGGCGTGCGCGCTCTCGATCGCCGGGATGATGCCCTCGGTGCGGGCGAGCAGGGCCATCGCGTCCATCGCCTCGGCGTCGGTCACCGGGAGGTACGTCGCCCGTCCGCCCGCCGACAGCGCGGCGTGCTGCGGCCCGACCCCGGGGTAGTCCAGGCCCGCTGAGATCGAGTGCGACTCCTGGGTCTGGCCGTCCTCGTCCTGCAGCACGAAGGTGCGCGCGCCGTGCAGCACGCCGATGGAGCCGGCGAAGATCGTCGCGGCGTGGCGGCCGGTCTCGACGCCGTCACCGCCCGCCTCGAAGCCGTAGATGGCGACCTCGGGGTCGTCGACGAAGCCCGCGAAGAGACCGATCGCGTTGGACCCGCCGCCGACACAGGCCGCGACCGCGTCCGGCAGGGAGCCGTACTGGTCGAGGCACTGCCGGCGCGCCTCGTCGCCGATGCCGCGCACGAAGCTGAGCACCAGGCTCGGGAACGGGTGCGGCCCGGCGGCCGTGCCGAAGAGGTAGGCCGTGTGGTCGACGCTGGCGACCCAGTCGCGCAGCGCCTCGTTGATCGCGTCCTTGAGGGTGCGGCTGCCGCTCGTGACGGGGATGACCTCGGCACCGAGCAGCTGCATGCGGGCGACGTTGAGCGCCTGGCGCTCGGTGTCGACCTCGCCCATGTAGACCGTGCAGTCCAGGCCGAGGTAGGCCGCCGCGGTCGCGCTGGCGACGCCGTGCTGGCCCGCGCCGGTCTCGGCGATGACCCGGGTCTTGCCCATCCGCTTGGTCAGCAGCGCCTGGCCGAGCACGTTGCGGATCTTGTGCGCGCCGGTGTGGTTGAGGTCCTCGCGCTTGAGCAGGATCCGGGCGCCGGCGTGCTCGGAGAGCCGGGTGGCGTCGTAGAGCAGGCTCGGGACGCCGGCGTAGTCGCGCAGCAGCGTCTCGAACTCGCCGATGAAGACCGGGTCCGCCATCGCCTTCTGCCAGGCGACGTCGAGCTCGTCCAGCGCGGCCATGAGGGCCTCGGGCATGAACCGGCCGCCGAAGGCGCCCGCGCCCCCGAACCAGCCGAGCGGGTCGGCGTCGTACGTCGTCATCTCTCGATCCCTGTCATCGCGGCCACCGCGTCCCTCGGTGCACCGTCCTTCACCAGCGCCTCACCGACGAGCACCGCACGGGCACCCTCGGCGACGAAGCGCCGCACGTCCTGCGGTCCGGAGATCCCGGACTCCGCGACCTTCACCCGGTCCTCGGGGATGAGCGGCGCGAGCCGCCCGAAGGTGGCGTCGTCGACCGCGAGCGTCTTGAGGTTGCGCGCGTTCACCCCGATCAGCTCGGCGCCGAGGGCCACCGCGCGCTCGGTCTCGGCCTCGTCGTGGACCTCCACCAGCACGGTCAGGCCCAGCTCGCGGGCGTAGTCGTGCAGCCGGTCGAGCTCATCGCCGGGCAGCGAGGCCACGATGAGCAGCGCCAGGTCCGCTCCGGCGGCCCGGGCCTCGAGCAGCTGGTACTCGGTGACGATGAAGTCCTTGCGCAGGATCGGCACGTCCACCGCGGCGCGGACGGCGCGCAGGTCGTCCAGGCTCCCGCCGAAGCGCCGCTGCTCGGTGAGCACGCTGATCGCGGCCGCTCCCCCGTCGGCGTACTGCCGGGCGAGGGCGGCCGGGTCGGGGATGCCCGCCAGGTCGCCCTTGCTGGGGCTGCGGCGCTTGACCTCGGCGATCACGCTCGAGCCCGGTCGCCGGAAGTGCGGCATCGGGTCGCGGGGCGCGGGCACGTCGGCCAGCGCGGCCCGCAGGTCGGCCGCGGGCACGCTCGCCTGGCGCGGCGCGAGGTCCTCTCGTACGCCGGCGACGATCTCCTCAAGCACAGTTCCCATCGCCGTCAGTGTTCCACGCAGCAGGGAACGCCCTGCAGGGTGGCCGGGGATCTGGACCACTCTCTCGGCGCGGACGGTGGTTTGGGAGCCGTGCGCGCGGATAGGCTCCTGCGACCGCCCGGACTTCGACCGGGCCCGACGACAAGGAACGACGTGAGCTACGGAACTCCGCCGCCCCCGCCGGGTGGCCAGCCGCCCTACGGCCAGAACCCCTACGGCCAGAACCCCTACGGCCAGACGCCCGGTGCCCCTGCCGCCGGTGACCCCGGAACCCTCGACCTGCCCTACTACGGCATCGGCTTCGTCCCGGCCATCCAGCGCGCGTTCGCCAAGTACGCCCGGTTCGACGGTCGCGCCAGCCGCAGCGAGTACTGGTGGTTCGCGCTCGGCTCCGGCCTGATCGGCTTCGTCCTCTACATCCCGCTGATCATCGGTGCGGCCGCGGACAGCTCGGCCATCACCCTGATCGGGCTGCTGCTGCTCGCGGTCTACTTCATCGGCGTCATCGTGCCCAGCATCGCGGTCGCGGTGCGCCGCCTGCACGACGCGAACTTCAGCGGGTGGCTCTACCTGATCAGCATCATCCCGTGCGGCAGCATCGTGCTGCTCGTGCTGCTGGTGCTGCCCTCGAAGCCCGAGGGTGCGCGCTACGACCGCGGCAACCCGGGCCTCTCGCCGCACGCGGGCGGCTACAACAACCCCTACGGCCAGTGACCCACTGAGCACGTACGACGACGCCCCGGACCGCACGGTCCGGGGCGTCGTTCGTTCTCGGGCTGTCGCTGTCGCGCGGCGTTCGTCTCAGGGCGCGAGCCAGGCCCCGGCCGGCGTGTTGCGGGCCACGGCGAAGGCCACGAGCAGCACGCCCACCACGATGCCGACGGTGCGCACCGCCGCCGGGGAGGGCTGCCAGGGACGTCCGGTCCAGCGCCCGTGCGCCCAGCGCGCGAACGCGTAGGCCAGGAACGGCAGGCTCAGCACGAACAGCAGGTTGCTGGAGGCGGCGGCCCCGACCTGGAGGTTCGACAGGTCGTTGACGGCGCGCAGGCCGCCGCAGCCGGGGCAGGAGAAGCCGAGGGCGGCGGTGGGGCACAGGCCCCAGCTGCCCTTCTCGTGCGGGTCGCGCAGGTGCAGCGCGAGGGTCGCGGCGGCGAGTCCCCCGGCCACGGCCAGGGGCGGCACCATCCGGCGCCAGCGGGTCTGCTCGCTGGGCGGGGCGGGAGGTGCCGTGAGCGTCACGAGGTCAGTGACCGGACTCGTGCAGGCCCATCTTGACCAGGATCAGGAACAGCGGGCCGGCGGCGACGGCGATGACCGCGCCGATCCAGAACAGCGGCCAGTTGATGGGCGAGAGCGAGGTGCCGACGGCGCCGATCACGAAGCCGACCAGCGAGACCAGCACTGCGGTCCAGGCCGCGGGGGTGTTGCCGTGACTGTCGGCCATGAGTGGGAACTCCTCGTTCAAGCGGGTCGGTCGGGACGATTCTAGGGGGTCTGGGGGGTCACCTGTCCGTGGGGTCGCTGCCCTCGTCCAGGGACTTCCACAGGTCCAGGTTGGAGCGCTCGGACGGGTCGGCGTCGGGCGCCTGCGGCACCGGGCCGGCCCCCGTCGGGGCGTCGTACCGGGTGCCCATCTCGGGCCAGGCGGGCACGAGCCGGACCGCGAGACCGGCCGCCACCAGGCCCAGCACCGCGCAGGCGAGGGCGATCCACAGCCACCCGGTGCGCTCGACGTCGATCGCCGCGCCGTTGAGCCCGAGCCGGATCGCGAGGTCGCCGGCGGCCCGGTCGTCCTGGACGAAGCCGCCCACCACGACGACGGCGCCGATGCCGGCGGCGGCGAGCAGGGCGATCGCGGCCACGACCCGGCGTACGACGCCGCGGGTGACCAGCAGCACGCCCCAGGCGGCCAGCGCGACCAGCGCCAACGCGCCGGCGAGCGGGAACTCCACCGAGCGGTCCTCGACGGTGCGCGCCAGTCCCCCGGCCGCGGTCAGCGTCGACTCGGGCACGGTGAGCATCGGCCGGTGACCGGCCACCGCCGCGAAGCCGCTGGCGGCGAGGCCGAGCAGCACCGTCGGACCGAAGGTACGACGGGCGCCGGTCTCCTTCGCCGGCTCAGCCACCGAGGAGCCCCGCGTCGAAACAGGTCCGCGCGCCCGTGTGGCAGGCCACGCCGACCTGGTCGACCTTGAGCAGCAGGGTGTCGCCGTCGCAGTCGAGGCGGACCTCGTGGACGTGCTGGGGGTTGCCGGACGTCTCGCCCTTGACCCAGTACTCCTGGCGCGAGCGGCTCCAGTAGGTCGCCCGGCCGGTCGTCAGCGTGCGGTGCAGCGCCTCGTCGTCCATCCACGCCAGCATCAGCACTTCGCCGGTGTCGTGCTGCTGCACGACGGCGGGCAGCAGCCCGTCGTCGGTGCGCTTGAGCCGGTCGGCGATCGCGGGGTCGAGGGAGCTCACGGCGCCCATTATCCCGGCTGCCCGGCGGTGCCGCGCTGCGCCACCCACGAGGCGTGCAGCCGGGCGTACGGCGTGCCCTCCTCGCGGACCAGCTCCGCGTGCGGGCCGTGCTGCACGATCCGGCCCCGGTCGACGACCACGACGACGTCGGCGGCCTCCGCCGTGGAGAGGCGGTGGGCGATGGTGACGGACGTCCGCCCGGTCAGCAGCCGCTCCAGGGCGCGGGCGATGCGGGTCTCCAGCTCGGGGTCGACGGCGCTCGTCGCCTCGTCGAGCACGAGCAGGTCCGGGTCGGCGAGCTGGGCCCGCAGCAGCGCGACCAGCTGCCGCTCCCCCGCCGAGAGCGACTCCCCGCGCTGGCCCACCCGCGTCTCCACCCCGTCGGGCAGACCGGCGAGCCAGTCCCCGAGCCCGATCTCCTCGGCGGCCCGCTCGATCTCGGCGGGGGTGGCGCCCAGCCGGCCGTAGCGGACGTTGGCGGCCAGGGTGTCGTCGAAGAGGAAACCCTCCTGGGGCACGAGCACCACGCTGCTGCGCAGCGCGGCCTCGCTGATCTCGCGCAGGTCGATCCCGTCGAGCAGGACCCGGCCGCGGCCGGGGTCCATCAACCGGGTCAGCAGCTTCGCGACGGTGGACTTGCCCGAGCCGGTCTCCCCCACGACCGCGACCCGCTGCCCCGCCGGGATCACCAGGTCGATGTCGCTGAGCACCTCGGCCCCGCCGGGGTAGGCGAACCCGACCCCGTCGAAGCGCACGTCGATCGCACCCTTCGGCAGCCGCTGCCCGGCCGAGCCGGGGTCGACCAGGTCGGCCGGGGTGTCGAGGATGCCGATCACCCGGCGCCAGCCGGCGATGGCGTTCTGGGCGTCGGTGAGGATCTGGGTGCCCATCTGCACCGGGCCGACGAAGAGGGTGACCAGGAACGCGAACGCCAGCACCTCGCCGGCGGTGATCCCCGCACCCCACGCGAAGCCCTGGCCCAGCCAGATCCCGACGATCAGCACGCCCGCGTTCGCCAGCCCCGCCGAGATCCCGCCCAGGCTGAACGAGAACGCCGTGAACCCCTGCGCCCGCGTGCTGGCCCGGCGGTGGGTGTCGATCGCGGTGTCGATCCGCTCCTGGGTGCGGGCCTCGACGGCGTAGGACTTCACCACGGCGGCACCGACCACGGGCTCGGCGACGGCCGAGAGCAGCACGCCGACCTGGCGTCGTACGACGCCGTACGCCGCGGCCAGCTTGCGCTGGAAGTAGCGCAGGCTGAGGAAGAGCGGGGCGAAGCACAGCCACACCACCAGGGCGAGCTGCCAGCTGTAGACCACCATCACCACGGTGGCGATGAGCATCTGGCCGATGCTGACGACGAACAGCAGCCCGCCGAACACCAGGAACTGGCTGACCTGGTCGACGTCGCTGGTGACCCGCGAGACGAGCGCACCGCGGCGCTCGGTGTTCTGGGTGAGCAGCGGCAGGTCGTGGACGTGCCGGAAGGCCTTGACCCGCAGGGTCGCCAGGCCGCGCTCGGCGGTGGAGAACAGGCGCGCCGTCATGGCGTACGACGCCCAGCTGGTCACCACGATCGCCAGCCCCGCGACCAGGGCGAGCCACGTGGTGTACGACGGGTCCGGGCCGTCCGGGCCGCGCAGGCCCCGGTCGATCGTCTGCTGGACCGCGATCGGCACGACCACCTGCCCGAGCGAGGCGAGCACGGCCAGGGTCAGCGTCCAGCCGATCCCCTCGACCAGCTCCGGGGAGTGGCGCACGCCGCGGCGGATGGTCTCCCAGGCGCCGATCTCCTCGCCGGTGCTCAGCGCGGTGCTCGTGCTCATGCGGGCACCTCGTCGGTCTCGTAGGCGTTGACCAGGCGGGCGTAGTCGGCGTTGCGCGCCACGAGCTCCGCGTGCGGGCCGCGGTCGGCGATCGCGCCGTCGACGAGGAAGAGCACCTCGTCGGCCAGCCCGATGGTCGCCTTGCGGTAGGCCACCACGACCAGGGTCGTGTCCTCCTCGGCCAGGGCGCCGAGGATGCGGGCCTCCACCTCGGGGTCGACCGCGGAGGTGGCGTCGTCGAGGACGAGGAGCCGGGGGCGTCGTACCAGCGCCCGGGCGAGCGAGAGCCGCTGCCGCTGACCTCCGGACAGGGTGGTGCCGCGCTCGCCGAGGCGGCTGTCGAGGCCCTCGGGCAGGGCCGCGACGAAGCCGTCCGCCTGCGCGGTGCGCAGCGCGGCCCACACGTCCGCGTCGGGGACGTCGAGGCCGAGGGTCACGTTGCCGCGCACGGTGTCGTCGAAGAGGAAGGCGGTCTGCGGCACCACGGCCAGCGCGGTGGCGAGGTCGCCGCGCGCCAGGTCCCGGACGTCGGTGCCGTCGACGCGGATCGCCCCGCGGTCGACGTCGACCAGCCGGGCCAGCAGGGTGGTGAGCGTGCTCTTGCCCGACGCGGTCGCGCCCACCAGCGCCACGGTGCGCCCGGGGTCGACGTCGAAGGTGACCTCGCGCAGCAGCGGCCGGTCCGGGGTGTAGCCGAAGCCCGCGCCGGCCACCTCGAGGTGCGCGCCGCCCGAGCGGCGCGGGAGCCGCTGGTCGCCGTACTCCAGGGCGCCGGTGGCGCGCAGCACGGCCGCCACCCGGCGGTAGCCGACCACGCTGCGCGGGAAGTCGCCGAGCAGCCAGCCGATGGAGCGGATCGGGAACGCGACGACGGTCAGCAGGTAGGTCACCGTGACCACGTCGCCCGCGACGGTCGTGCCCGCCAGCACCCGGTGCACGCCGAGCACGAGCACGACGAGGACCGCGAGGTTCGGCAGCGCCGCCAGCGTCGGGTCGAAGGCCGCCCGGATCCGGCCGACCCGGATGTTGGCCTCGCGCAGCTCCAGCGCCTTGGCCCGGAAGCGCTCCGTCTCCTCCGCCTCGCGGCCCAGCGTCTTGACGACCAGCGCTCCGTCGAAGGACTCGTGCGCGATCTCCGACAGCTCCGCGCGCAGCTGCTGCGCCTTGGTCGCCCACCCCTGCGCGAGGCGCTGGTAGACGACATTGGTCCCGATCACCACGGGGAAGACCAGCAGGCCGACCGTCGCCAGCGCCAGGTCGGTCACCAGCATCTGCACGACGGCGATCACCATCATCGCCACCGTCCCGACCGCCATCGGCAGCGGTGCGATCGGCCCCCACGCGGCCTCGACGTCGGAGTTGGCGTTCGACAGCAGCTCCCCCGTCGGGTGCCGCTGGTGCCACTCCAGCGGCAGGCGGAGGTACTGGCGGGTGACCGCACGGCGACTGTGCGCCTGCATGCGGTACTGCATCACGCCCGCCCCCAGCCGGCGGGCCACGATCCCCACCGCCCGCAGGATCGCGACCCCGAGGAACAGCCCGAGCACGGCCCACAGCAGGCCGCCGCCGATCTCGCCGTCCCGGAACGCCGGCAGCACCACGTGGTCCGTCGACCAGCCCAGCACCCACGCGTCCGCGACGGTCAGTGCCCCGAAGAGCACGCTGCCGACCGTCGAGAGGGTGAAGATCCACGGCTCGCGCTTGATGGCCAACCACAGCACGCCGAACCCGGCGGAGGTCGTACCGGTGCTGCCGGAGGGGGTGGTCCCCGACCGGGTGGTGCCAGACGCTGCCACGAACTCTTCCCTGCTCTCACCTTGCACGACCTGGGCCCAACCCGGACCTCCGAGAGCCTATTCCGGGGCGGGGACAGCGCCCCGCGGGGCGCCGTGCCGAGGCCGCTCCTGGGCCGGGTCGTGTGCCCGAGACCGCGGAGATCCGGGGTCTCGGGCACACGACCCGACGACTATCGTCGGCTCGTGGACGTCACCGCCCTGCAGGAGCACTGCCTCGCCAAGCCCGGCGCCTGGCCGGACAACCCGTGGGACCACGAGTACCCCGTGATCAAGGTCGGCGAGGGCGAGCGCGCCAAGATCTTCGCCTTCCTCGGCGCCCAGCACGTCGGCGTCAAGGCCGGTGCCACCCGCGAGGTCGCCGACGAATGGCTGCAGCGCTACCCCGACGACGCGAGCGTGATGCCCTACATCGGGCGGTCCGGCTGGAACAACCTCGCCCTCGACGGCGCGATCCCGGACGAGGAGCTGCTGGAGGCCGTGGACGAGTCGTACCGGGCGGTCGTCGGCAAGCTGCCGAAGGTGCACCGGCCGGCCGGCTGGGAGGGCTGAGCGCCCCGCGGAGCGCCGTTGTCCCTCCCCGGGCGCCCGCGAGCGGGGTCAGGCGTCGGTCACCTCGGCGACGATCCGCACGCTCATGTGGAAGGTCGACGTCGCGCCCTCGATCACGACCAGGAACGCGTCGGGGCCGTCCCGGAACACCTGCCGCCCGCGCGGCGACCACGGGTCGGGCGGGTCGAACTCGAAGGCGGCGCGCTTGGCGGCCTGGAGGGCGATGTGGCGCTCGGCGTGGACGTTGCGGCCGATCTGGACGAGGGTGGGCGGCTTGGCCTGGCCCTGGTTGGAGTACTCGATGACGACCCGCCAGGGGCCGTCGCTGCCGAGCGGGTCCTCGCCGGGCGCGGGCGCCGGGGCCGCCGCGGCGCCGCCGGGCTCGTAGGGCTGGTAGCTCATGGGTCCGGTCCTACCCCGTCAGCGCACCGGCACGCCCGCGCCGGCCAGGGACTCCTTGACGTCGGCGATCCGCAGGGTGCCGAAGTGGAAGACCGTGGCGGCGAGGACGGCGTCGGCACCGGCGTCGACCGCGGGTGGGAAGTGCTCGACGGCACCGGCGCCGCCGGAGGCGATGACCGGGATGGTGACCTCGGCACGGACGGCGCGGATCAGCTCGAGGTCGAAGCCGTCGGTGGTGCCGTCGGCGTCCATGGCGTTGAGCAGGATCTCGCCGGCGCCCAGCTCGGCGGCCCGCACGGCCCACGCGACCGCGTCGATGCCGGCCGACTGGCGACCGCCGTGGGTGGTGACCTCGAAGCCGGAGTCGGTGCGCACGTCGCCGGTGACCCGGCGTGCGTCGACGGACAGCACGAGCACCTGGTTGCCGAAGCGCTGCGCGATCTCGGCGATCAGCTCGGGGCGGCGGATCGCGGCGGTGTTGACGGCGACCTTGTCGGCGCCGGCGCGCAGGAGACGGTCGACGTCCTCGACGGAGGAGACACCGCCGCCGACGGTGAGCGGGATGAAGACCTGCTCGGCGGTGGCGGAGACGATCTCCATCGTGGTCGCCCGGCCCTCGTGGGAGGCGGAGATGTCGAGGAAGGTCAGCTCGTCGGCGCCCTCGGCGTCGTACAGCTTGGCGAGCTCGACCGGGTCCCCGGCGTCGCGCAGGTCCTGGAAGTTGACTCCCTTGACGACGCGCCCGGCGTCGACGTCCAGGCAGGGGATCACCCGGACGGCGAGCGTCATACCAAGCCGCCCTGGGTGAGGGCGAGCGCGTCCTCGAGGGTGAACTGGCCCGTGTAGAGCGCGGTGCCGGCGATGGCGCCCTCGACGCCGAGCGGGACCAGGTCCATCAGGGCGCGGATGTCGTCGAGGGTCGTGACGCCGCCGGAGGCCACCACCGGGCGGTCGGTGGCGGCACAGACGTCCTGCAGCAGCTGGAGGTTCGGGCCCTGCAGCATGCCGTCCTTGTTGACGTCCGTGACGACGTAGCGCGCACAGCCCTCGGCGTCGAGACGGGCGAGCGTCTCGTAGAGGTCGCCGCCGTCCTTGGTCCACCCGCGGGCGGCCAGCGTGCGGCCGCGGACGTCGAGGCCCACCGCCACCCGGTCGCCGTACGTCGCGATGGCCTTGGCGCACCACTCGGGCTGCTCGAGCGCGGCGGTGCCGATGTTGACGCGCCGGCAGCCGGTCGCCATCGCGGCCTCCAGCGACTCGTCGTCGCGGATGCCGCCGCTCATCTCGACCTGGATGTCCAGGCGGCCGACGATCTCGGCCTGCAGCTCGCGGTTCTGGCCGTGGCCGAACGCGGCGTCGAGGTCGACGAGGTGCAGCCACTCCGCACCCGCCTCCTGCCAGCGCAGGGCGGCCTCGATCGGGTCGCCGAAGCGCTTCTCCGAACCGTCGACGCCCTGCACCAGCTGGACGGCCTGGCCGCCCTTGATGTCGACGGCGGGGAGCAGCTCCAGATAGGCAGTCACAGTGATGTCACCCAGTTCCTCAACAGTTGGGCGCCCGCGTCCCCCGACTTCTCCGGGTGGAACTGCGTGGCGCAGAGCGGTCCGTTCTCCACGGCCGCGACGAAGCGGTCTCCCCCGTGCTCGGCCCAGGTCACCAGCGGCTGGTGGCTGTCCGGCGTCCGGTCGTTGGTGACCAGGGTCCAGTCGCGCACGCCGTAGGAGTGCACGAAGTAGAAGCGCTCGTCCTCCAGGCCCGCGAACAGCCGGGTCTCGGGCGGCGTCGCGACGGTGTTCCAGCCCATGTGCGGCACGATCGGGGCCTGCAGCCGCTCGACCACGCCGGGCCACTCGCCGCAGCCCTCGGTCTCGACCCCGTGCTCGATGCCCTTCTCGAACAGGATCTGCATGCCCACGCAGATGCCGAGCACCGGCCGCCCGCCCGAGAGCCGGCGCGCGATGATCCGCTCGCCGCGGACCTCGCGCAGGCCGCGCATGCACGCCTCGTAGGCGCCGACGCCGGGCACGAGCAGGCCGTCGGCCTCCATCGCGGCGTCGAGGTCGCCGGTGAGGGTGACCGCGGCGCCGGCGCGCTCGACGGCGCGGACGGCGGAGCGCAGGTTGCCGGAGCCGTAGTCGAGGACGACGACGGACGGCTTGCGGTCGCTCATCGGGTTACAGCGCGCCCTTCGTCGACGGGATGCCGGACTCGCGCGGGTCGAGCGCGACCGCGTCGCGGAAGGCTCGGGCGAAGGCCTTGAACTGGGTCTCCACGATGTGGTGCGGCTCGCGGCCGGCGAGCACCCGCACGTGCAGCGCGAAGTGGCCGTGGAAGGCGATCGACTCGAAGACGTGCTGGGTGAGGGAGCCGAGGTACGACACCCCGGAGCCGCCGAGCTGGACGTACTGCTGGCCCTCGGGCTCACCGGTGTGGACGCAGTAGGGGCGGCCGGAGACGTCGACGACGGCGTGCACGAGCGCCTCGTCGAGCGGGACGGTGGCGTCGCCGAAGCGGCGGATCCCCTTCTTGTCCCCGAGCGCCTCCCGCAGCGCCTGGCCGAGCGCGATCGCGGTGTCCTCGGTGGTGTGGTGGGCGTCGATGTGCACGTCGCCCTCGGTCTGCACGGTGAGGTCGACCAGCGCGTGCCGCGCGAACGCGGTGAGCATGTGGTCGTAGAAGCCGACGCCGGTGGAGATGTCGTGGCGGCCGGTGCCGTCGAGGTTCACCTCGACGAGGACCTTCGACTCGCTCGTCTGCCGCTCGACGCGGGCGGTCCTGGCAGTCATGCGCGCTCTCCATCCACATCGGTCAGGGCGGCCCGGAAGGCCGCCATCTCGTCCGGGGTGCCGACCGAGACCCGCAGCCATCCCTCGGGCCCGGTCTCCCGGATCAGGACTCCCCGGTCGAGGAGACCCTGCCAGACAGCATGACGGTCGGCGAATCGCCCGAACAACACGAAATTGGCGTCCGAGTCCGCGACGTCGTACCCCTCGCCGCGCAGCCAGTCCACGAGCCCGTCACGCTCGACGCGCAGCTCGTCGACCTTCCCGAGCAGCTCGGGGGCGTGCCGGAGCGCCGCGACGGCGACGGCCTGGGTGACGGCGGAGAGGTGGTACGGCAGCCGGACCACCCGGATCGCGTCACAGATCTCCGGGGCCGCGGCGAGGTAGCCCAGCCGCAGGCCGGCGCCCGCGAAGGCCTTGCTCATGGTCCGCGTGACCACGAGGTTCCGGTACGTCGGCAGCAGCTCCAGCGCGCTCGGCACACCGGTGCGGCGGAACTCGCCGTAGGCCTCGTCGACCACCACGAGCCCGTCCCCCGCGGCCTCGCAGAGCACGCCGATCGCCTCGTGCGGCAGGGCGGTGCCGGTCGGGTTGTTGGGGCTGGGCAGCAGGATCACGCTCGGCTGCTCGGTCTTGACCAGGTCGCGCGCGGCGTCGAGGTCGAGGGAGAAGTCCTCGGCGCGGTGCCCGGCGACCCAGCGGGTGCTGGTGTCGCGGGCGTACTCGGGGTACATCGAGTAGGTCGGCGCGAAGCTGAGCGCCGTGCGTCCGGGACCGCCGAAGGCCTGCAGCAGCTGCAGCATGACCTCGTTGGACCCGTTGGCGGCCCAGACCTGCTCGGGCACGATCCCGGCGAGGGTGTCGCGCGAGAGGTACCACGCCAGGGACTGGCGCAGCGCCACGAACTCCCGGTCCGGGTAGCGGTTCAGCGTGGTCGCGGCCTCGGCGGCGGCCGTCGCGATGTCCGCGACGCAGGTCGGCGAGGGGCCGTAGGGGTTCTCGTTGACGTTGAGCTGGACGGGGACCTGGTCGACGGGGAGCTGCGGCGCGCCGTACGGCTCGATGCCCTGGAGCTCCTCGCGCAGCGGCGGCCAGGTCATCGGCCCACCCGCACGGTGACCGCGGCCCCGTGCCCGGGCAGGTCCTCGGCCTCGGCGAGGGTCACCACGTGGCCCGCGACCTCGCGCAGCGCGGCCTCGGAGTAGTCCACGACGTGCACCGACTTGGTGAAGGCGCGCACCGACAGCCCCGAGGAGTGGCAGGCGCAGCCCGCGGTGGGCAGCACGTGGTTGGAGCCCGCGCAGTAGTCGCCCAGGCTGACCGGGGCGTGCGGTCCGACGAAGATCGCGCCGGCGTTGCGCACCCGGGCCGCCCACGCCGCGGCGTCCTCGGTGTGGATCTCCAGGTGCTCGGCGGCGTAGGCGTTGACGACCTCCAGGCCCTGCTCGAGGTCGCGCACCAGCACGATGCCGGACTGCTGTCCGCCGAGCGAGGTGATGATCCGCTCGCTGTGCTTGGTGGCGCCGACCTGCACGTCCAGCTCGGCCTCGACCTCGGCGGCGAGCCGCTCGGAGGTGGTGACCAGCACGGAGGCGGCGAGCGGGTCGTGCTCGGCCTGGCTGATCAGGTCCGCCGCGACGTACGACGCCTCGCCGGTGTCGTCGGCGAGGATCGCGATCTCGGTCGGGCCGGCCTCGGAGTCGATGCCGATCTGGCCCTTGAGGAGGCGCTTGGCGGTGACCACCCAGATGTTGCCGGGACCGGTCACCAGGTCGACCCGCTTGCAGGGCCCGGTGCCGTAGGCGAACATCGCGATGGCCTGGGCGCCGCCGACGGCGTAGACCTCCTCGACGCCCAGCAGGGCGCACGCCGCCAGGATGGTGGGGTGCACCGAGCCGCCGAACTCCTTCTGCGGCGGGCTCGCCAGGGCGATCGACGCGACCCCCGCGGTCTGCGCGGGCACGACGTTCATCAGCACGCTGGAGACCAGCGGCGCCAGGCCGCCGGGGACGTAGAGGCCCACCCGGCCGACCGGCACCTTGCGGTGGGTCACCCGGGCGCCGGGACCGAGGTCGGTGACCGCGTCGGTCTCGAGCTCGTTGGCGCAGGTCGCGCGCAGCCGGCGGATGGACTCCTCCAGCCCGGCCCGGATGTCGGGGTCGAGCTCGTCGAGGGCGGCCTGCAGCGCGGCGGGCGCCACCCGGATGTCCTCGACGCGCACACCGTCGAACCTCTCGCCGAACTCCACGATCGCGTCCAGCCCGCGGGTGCGGACCTCCTCGCAGATCGCATGCACCGCCGGGACCGCCGCCTCGATGTCGAAGTCGGCACGGGGCACGGCTGCGCGGTAGTCGGTCTCGGGACCGGCCCCGCGCAGGTCGATGCGGCGGATGAGGGACATGTCTCCGATTCTACGGGCGCGGCGCACTCGGGCCGGTGTCGGCGACGCCTGCCGGGACGACCACCGACGCGAGGCGGTACGCCACCTCCAGGGCCGCGTCGTCGCCGTACAGCTCGCGCCGGGTGTTCCCCGCGACCAGGTAGGCGTCGATCCGGAAGGCCGCCTCGGCCGGGTCCGGCGCGCCCGCGACCGCCAGCTCGCGCTCGAGCAGGTCCAGCCACTCCCGCTTGAGCGCACGGACGGCGTCGGCGACCCGCCCGGTGCGGTGGCCGTACTCCGCCGAGGTGGCCGCCACGAAGCAGCCACCGGGGAAGACCTCGGCGCGCAGGTAGCCGACCCAGTGCTCCAGCAGGGCGAGCAGCCGAGGCGTGCCCGGGGCGGCGGGCCAGGCGGGGGCGACGACGTGCTCGACGTACAACGTGCGGGCCTCGGCGACGGCGGCGAGCAGGATCTCCTCGCGGTTGCCGAAGACGGTCAGCAGGCCGCTCTTGCTGGCCCCGGTCGCCTCGGCGAGGGCACCCACCGTGATCGCGTCGAGTCCGCCGACCGTCGCGAGCCGCGCCGCTGTGCGGGCGGCGCGCTGCCGGGTGCGGTCACCGCGCTCGCGCCGTCCGTCGCTCATGGCGGCGAATATACCCGACCGACCGGTCGCATTGTCTGCTAGCGTCCGATCAATGCGACCGATCGGTCGTTGAGTTGAGAGAGGATCCGCATGGACCTGCACGACCGCATCACCATCGCCGCCCCACCCGCCACCGTGTGAGCCCTGGTCGGCGACCTCACCCGGATGGCCGAGTGGAGCCCGCAGGTCGCCTCCACCCGGATCTCCGGTACGACGGCCGAGGGCACCCGCTTCACCAACCGCAACGTGCACGGCGAGCTCGCCTGGATCACCCACGGCGAGGTGGTGCGCCTCGAGCCCGAGCGCCACCTGGCGTTCCGGATCGAGGAGAACTGGGCCGTGTGGTCCTTCGAGCTGGAGCCCGCCGAGGACGGCGGCACCGTGCTGCACCAGCACCGCCGCACGCCCGAGGGCATCTCCCCGCTGTCGCTGGAGCTGACCGAGGGCTACCTCGGCGGCCTGGAGGCGTTCACGGCGACGCTGCGCACGGGGATGGCGACCACGCTGGCCGGGATCAAGGCGTCCGCGGAGGGCACGCCGGGCTGAGGAGCGCGGCCGCTCCCCCGGCCCGGCTAGGTTGGTCCCGTGACGGACCAGCTCCCGATGTTCCCGCTCAACGCGGTGCTCTACCCGGGGGTGAGCCTGCCGCTGCGGGTCTTCGAGGACCGCTACCGCGCCCTGGTCCACCACCTGCTGCGCATCGACGACCCCGCTGAGCGGCTGTTCGGCTCGGTCGCCATCCGGGAGGGCTACGAGGTCGGCGACCATGGCGCGCAGTCGCTGTTCCGGGTGGGCGTGCGGATGCAGCTCACCGAGGTCGAGGCGCATGCCGACGGGACCTTCGACATCGTCGCCGTCGGCCGGGACCGGATCCAGCTCGACCGGCTGCGGCCGTCGGACACCTTCCCGCTCGGCGAGGTGCAGGAGCTGCCGGAGCCGCCGGTCGACGTACCCGTCGAGCTGGTGGAGCGGGCCCGGAGCACCTTCGCGGCCTACCGCGAGGTGGTCCGGCAGATCGCCGGCGACCCCCTCGACGGAGACCTGCCGCGGGACCCGGCCTTCCTCTCCTGGACGCTGGCCGCCTGCTCCCCGCTCCCCCTCGGCGAGCGCCAGCAGCTGCTGGAGGCGAGCGACCCCGCCGAGCGGCTGGTGCTCGTCACCGACCTGCTGCGCTCGGAACTGCGGGCGATGAACGTCATCACCTCGCTGCCCGCGACCGAGGTCGCGCGCACCCGCTGGTCGCCCAACTAGGGCCGCTCGTCGTCCGTCGTGAAGCCGGTACGACGCGTGCGCTCCTCGAGCGTCTCGAGCTCCTGGAAGAAGGTCACCTGCCACCCGGCCGGGCCCTGCACCCGCCCGTTGAGCGAGCGGAAGGGCGTCTCGACCGCGGGCGCCAGCAGCGGGCGCCCGGCGTCGGTCGAGGCCCTCAGCGCGGCCTCGGTGTCGTCGACCTCCAGGGCGATGCGCAGCGTGGGACCCGTCGCGGGCGGGGCGCCCTCGACCTGGTCGATGGCCCGGGCATGCGCGGGGCTGGCGACCTCGACGGTCGCCAGGCCGGCGTACAGGATCGCGACCCGGTCCTCACCGGTGGTCGCGAAGGCGGCCTGCTCGGGCATCCCGAGGACGTCGCGGAAGTAGCGGACGGCCTCATCGAAGTCGTCGGCTTCGATGATCAGCCGGAGCTGGCGGGGCGGCGAGAGTTCGGTCATGGGCGCCAGCATCGCGCCTGACATGCATGTCAGGGTCAAGCGCCCACCGGGCGCGCAGCCCGTCGAGCACGTCGAGCTCGCGCTGGACGTCCGCCAGCTCGCGGCGGAGCCGGTCCCGGGCGGCGTCCAGCGTCGCGACCACCCCGGCCGGGTCGCTCCGGTCCGGGTCGAGCACCTCGGGGAGCAGGCCCTGGATCACGCTGCTGCAGAAGCCGGCGGCGAACAGCTCCTGGATGAGCACCACGCGGTCGACGTCGCCGGTGTCGTAGACCCGGTGGCCGCGGCGGTCCCGCCGCGGTGCGAGCAGTCCCTGCTCGCCGTAGTAGCGCAGCGACCGGACGCTCACGCCGGAGCGCTCCGCGAGCTCACCGATCTTCACCTCGCCATCCTGCCCGAGCGGGCGGGCTCACCCCAGCGTCTCGCCGCACACCTGGCCGACCGCGGCGAGCACGGCGTCGAGCGGTCCGTCGGTGTCCCGGAGCCCGTGGGTCAGGCAGCTGATCACGACCGGGGTCCCGTCCGGCGTCCACGCGACGCCCACGTCGTTGCGGGTGCCGAAGTCGCCGGAGCCGGTCTTCTCGGCTATCCGCCACCCGTCCGGCAGGCCCGCACGCAGGGCCTTCCCGCCGGTCCGGCTGGCGGCCATCCAGTCGTGCAGGCGGCGCCGGTCCGAGGGCACCAGCGCCCGCCCCGCGAGCAGTGCGGCGTAGCCGCGCCCCATCGCCCGCGGCGTCGTGGTGTCGCGGGTCGCGCCCGGCGCCCACCGGTTGAGGTCCGGCTCCCACCGGGTCAGGTCGGTCACCGGATCGCCGAGGTCGCGAGCCAGCCGGGTGATCGCCGCGGGTCCGCCGACGAGGCCGAGCAGCCAGTTGCCCGCCGCGTTGTCGCTGTCGACGAGGGCCGCCTCGCAGACCTCGGCCACCTCCGGGCGGTACGCCGCGCGCTGCCACTCCTCCATCCGCACGGCGTACCCCGCGCCGGCGACCAGCGACGGCGGCCAGCACGCACGACGGCGCAGCACCTGCGGGTCCGGGGTGAGCAGGCGGCCGTCGAGGACGGCCGCCACCGCGAGGGTCTTGAACGTCGAGCACATCGCGAACCGCTCGTCCGGGCGGTGGCTCAGCGTGCGCCCGGTCCGCAGGTTGCGCGCGTACAGGCCGATCCGGCGCGCGAACCGGCTCTCCAGCTCCGCGATCGGGGCGCTCATCGCAGCACCTCCACGGCCACCGCGAACGCCTCCGCGAGCGGGGCGTCGATCCCCTCGGCCCCCGCGTCGTCCGCGCGGGTGAGGCAGCTGACGAGCAGCGGCACGCCGGCCGGCGACCAGGCGATCCCGATGTCGTTGCGCGCCCCGCCGGCGCCCGCGCCGGACGTGTCCGCCAGCGACCAGCCGGTGGGCAGCGTGGTCCGGAACGGCGCGTCGGGCCGGTGCCCGCGCAGCCAGCCGAGCAGCAGCGCGCGCTCCCGCCGGCCCAGCAGGTGCCCACGCAGCAGCGCGGCGAAGGAGGTGCCCAGCGACCGGGGGGTGGCGGTGTCGAGCACCTGGCCCGGCAGCAGGGACGCACTCGGCTCGGGCGCCCACCGGTCCAGGCGGCTGACCCCGTCGCCGAGGTCGCCGAACAACCCGGTCACCACCTCCGGGCCGCCGAGGTGCTGCACGACGAGGTTGGCGGCGCCGTCGTCGCCCTCGCGCACGGCGGCCTCGCAGACCTCCGCGACGCTCGGGGCGTGGCCCCGGGCCAGCCAGGCGCGCGTCCGCGGCGCCCGGACGTCGCCGGCCACCAGCGAGGGCGGGTAGTGCACCCGGCGGGTGAGCACGTGCGGGTCCGGGGTGGCCAGGCGCCCGCCCACGAGCGCGCCGACGGCGAAGGGCGCGAACGTCCCGCAGAGCGCGAACCGCTCGTCGGGGCGGTGGCTCAGCGTGCGGCCGGTGCGCAGGTTGCGGGCGTACAGGCCGAGCCGCCGGTGGTGGCGGGCCTCGATGGCGGCCAGTGCGGCGAGCGCTTCGTCGGCGGTGCACGCACGCGCGGCGGACGGGACGACGGCGCCGAGTGCCGCGCCCGCGCTCACCGCGGCCCCCGACAGGGCGGCGCGGCGGGTGATCCGAGAGGAGGTGGTCATGCGGCGACCCTGACCCGCCGGCACCGGCACGCACCAAGACACCGACCGGGCGATTCATGCCGGATCGGTATGGTGCCCGCATGGACCTCGTGGCGTCCCTGCGCACCTTCAGCGCGGTCGCCCACGAACGCAGCTTCACCCGCGGCGCCGAGCGCTGCGGCCAGCCGCAGCCCGTCGCGAGCCGGCGGGTCGCCGCCCTCGAGCGGCACCTCGGGGTGAGCCTGCTGCGCCGCTCCTCGCGCCGGGTCGACCTCACCCCCGACGGGGAGCGGCTGCTGGAGGTGGCCGACGAGGTGCTGGCCGGCGTGGAGCGGATCGAGCGGCTGTTCGGCGACGCGGCCGGGCTCGTCGTCGCCGTACCGGAGGGGGTGGGGGCGCGCGCCCGTGCCGCGATCCGCCGCGGCCTCCCCGACGTGCGGGTCGCCTTCGCCGTCGCGGAGCCGGCCGCGCGTGCCGACGCGCTGCGCGACGGCTCGGCGCACCTTGCGCTGCTGCCCGCGGCCCCGGACGCGAGCGAGCTCGTCGTCGCGCTCGGGGTGGCCCACGTCGAGCAGCACCCGGCGACCACCTTCCGCCTCGGTGAGCTCCGGCGGCCGGTACGCCGCCGGGACCTGCCGCCCCGGTCGGTGCACCTGCTCGTCGAGGACGACGTCCCCGCCGTCCGCGATCCCCTCCAGGCCGCCGCCTTCGCCGCCGGCCTGCGCGCCGACCAGGTCCGCCTCGGCACGCCGGCCGACGAGGCGTGGACCCGGGTCCACGAGTGGGACGACGTGGTCCTCACGACCGCCGCCGACGCCCGCCGGGAGGACGTCGCCTGGGCACCTCTCTCCGGCCCCGGCCTGGCGCGGGGCTACCGCCTGCACGGCGACGGGCTCGCGCCGGAGCAGCACGCGGCGCTCGTGCGACGCCTCGCCGACGGCCTCGGCGGGACGGTGGTCCGCGGTGCGGCCTGAGCACGCGGCGGTCGTCGCCGACATCCAGCGCGAGTGGGCGAGCACGGGCCTCAGCGGCGCGCTGCTCGCCCGGCACCTCGGCACCGGCGTGGAGCTCGGCTTCGGCGCGGACGAGGTCTGGCCGCTGGCCTCGGTGGTCAAGCTGCCCGTGGCCGCCGTCGTCCTGGACGCCTTCGCCCGCGGCGAGCTGGACCCCGCCGAGTCCTTCGAGCTCGACCCCCGGAGCACCACCAGCGGCCCCACCGGCGTGTCCGCCTTCCGGCACCCCAGCCGGGTCGCCGCCGAGGACCTGCTGCAGCTCGCGCTCGCCGTGAGCGACAACGCCGCCACCGACGTGCTCGTGGACCGGCTCGGCCGCGCCGAGGTGGCCGCCCGGGTCGTCGCCCTCGGCTTCCCCGAGATCGTCGTACGCCACTCCATGCGGGCGCTCTACGGCACCTCCAGCGCCGTCAGCGCGGCCGGGCTGGCGCTCACCGGCGGCGGTCGCACTCCCGGCGGCGGTCATGTCATCGAGGAGCTCGACCTCAACCGGGCCAACGTCGGCACCGCCCGCAGCCTGGTCGGGCTCCTCGGGCGGGCCTGGGCGGGCACCCTCGGCGCGCCCGGCGTCGGCGCGCGCCTGCGCGCACTGCTCGGCCACCAGCTGGTCCGGCACCGGCTGGCCGCGGAGCTGGTCAGCGACGAGGTGCGGGTCCGCTCGAAGACCGGTACCTTCCTCGACCTGCGCCACGAGGTCGGCGTCGTCGAGCTCGGAGGCGGCGGCGGGCAGGTCGCGGTCGCGGTGCTCACCCGCTCCCGCGTGCCGGCGGCCGTGCAGATGGAGGCCGACTTCGCGATCGGCCATGCCGCCCGGCTGGCCGTCGAGGCGTTGTGCGGCTGATCCCGGACCGACGAGGAGCGATGGCGAAGAAGAAGCAGGGCGGGGGCACTCCCGCCACCAGGCACTGACGGCGGCGGGCGTCGCGTTCACGGTGCACGAGTACGACCACGACCCGCGGGCGGAGTCCTACGGCACCGAGGCGGCGGAGGCGATGGGCATCGACCCGGAGCGGGTGTTCAAGACCCTGTTCGCCGACGTCGACGGCGCGCTCGTGGTCGGCGTCGTCCCGGTCGTCGGGCAGCTCGACCTCAAGGCGCTGGCGCGCGCGGTCCAGGGGCGCAAGGCCGTGATGGCGGACCCGCGCGCCGCCGAGCGTGCCACCGGGTACGTCGTCGGGGGCATCTCCCCGCTCGGACAGCGCAAGGCGCACCCGACCGTCGTCGACGACTCCGCGCTGGCCCACCCGACGGTGTTCGTCTCGGCCGGCCGGCGCGGGATGGAGGTCGAGCTCAGCCCAGCGGAGCTGGTTCGCCTGACGGCTGCCCGGGTCGCCGCGATCCGTCGGTAGTCGCGCTCGTCAGCGACAACATCACCACCAGGTAGCCGAGCAGGCTGCCCACCGGCCAGGTGAGGTAGGGCGTCACCCCGGTGACCTCCAGGTGTCCCGGCATCGCCTCCCCGACGGTGGCCTTCTCGGCGCGGTCCTGCGGGTCCGGCGGGGACTGGGCCAGGCCGACCAGGGTCATCACCAGGCCCGCGAGGACGCTGGCGAGCAGCACCGCGCCCAGACCCACCAGCGCACTGTCGCGCGCCAGCCAGCCACCCACGACACCGAGGAGCAGCGCCAGTCCGACCCCGACCACGACGTACGTCGCCGTGCCGCTGAAGTCGCTCGTGATGCCCGGGTCGAAGGGATCGGGATACCACGTCGGGCCGGCCTGGGTGTCGTAGATCCGCCCGGCCGGGGCCGGGCCCCACCAGGTCCACCACAGCCAGCCCCCGACCGCACCGAGCACGGCCCCGAGGACCACGGGCACGACGGCACCACGCACCACGGTCACCGGGCTCATCCGGCCAGGCACCCCGGTCCGAGGAGCTGCTTGAGGTCGGCGAAGAGAGCGGGGCTGGGAGTCACCCTGAGATTGTCCCCCAGGCGCATGAGCCGGGTGGAGTCGCGGTTCAGCAGCTGCAGCCGGACCTCGGTCAGCCCCGGGTGGGTGATCAGCACGTCGCGCAGCTGCTGCACCACCGGTCCGGTGCACCGGGTGGAGGGCAGGCTGATCACGACCGGGCCGTCGCTGCTCTTCTCCAGGTCCGGGACGGTCACCTCCTGGCCGCGCAGCTGGGAGGCGTCCCGCTCGGTGTCGAGCTGGCCGCGGACCCGGATGATCGCGTCCTCCACGAGGTAGGGCGCCGCGAGCCGGTAGCTGCTCGGGAACAGCAGCACGTCGATCGAGCCCTCGAGGTCCTCGAGGGTGACGGTGGCCCAGGGGTCGCCGTTCTTGGTGATCTTGCGCTGGATCGAGGTGACCAGGCCGGCCACGGTGACCGTCGAGTTGTGCGGGCGGCTCTCGTCGGTGACGAGCTGGCCGATGGTGCAGTCGGTGCCGTTGGAGAGCACGTGCTCCAGGCCGAGCAGCGGGTGGTCGGAGACGTAGAGGCCGAGCATCTCCCGCTCGTGGCCGAGCAGGGTCATCTTGTCCCACTCGTCGATGTCGGGGATGCCCACGCTCACCCCGAAGCCGCCGTCGCCCCCGTCCTCGTCGCCCAGGCCGGCGAACAGCGAGTCCTGGCCGATCGCCTCGTTGCGCTTGATGTCGACGTACTGGTCGACGGCGGTCTCGTGGATCGCCACCAGCGCCCGCCGGCGGTGCTTCATGTCGTCGAAGGCGCCGGCCTTGATGAGGGAGTCGATGACCCGCTTGTTGCAGACCTGCGCCGGGACCTTGGACAGGAAGTCGTTGAAATCGGCGAAGCGACCCTCGTCGGTGCGCGCGGCGACGATGCCGTCGACGACGTTGGAGCCGACGTTGCGCACCGCGGTGAGGCCGAAGCGGATGTCGCGGCCGACCGCGGTGAAGTTGTGCGCCGACTCGTTGACGTCGGGCGGCAGCACCTGGATCTTCATCCGGCGGCACTCGTTGAGGTAGATCGCCATCTTGTCCTTGTCGTCCTTCACGGACGTCAGGAGCGCGGCCATGTACTCGGTCGGGTAGTTGGCCTTGAGGTAGGCCGTCCAGTACGTGATGACGCCGTAGGCGGCCGAGTGCGACTTGTTGAAGGCGTAGTCGGAGAACGGGAGGAGGATCTCCCAGAGGGTGTCGATCGCCTTCTGCGGGTAGCCCCGCTCCAGCATGCCCGCCTGGAAGCCGGCGTACTGCTTGTCCAGCTCCTCCTTCTTCTTCTTGCCCATCGCGCGCCGCAGGTTGTCGGCCGCACCCAGGGTGAAGCCGGCCAGGACCTGGGCGATCGCCATCACCTGCTCCTGGTAGACGATGAGACCGTAGGTCTCCCCCAGGACCGGCTCCAGCGCCTCGGCGAGGGCCGGGTGGATCGGCTCGATCGGCTCGCGGCCGTTCTTGCGGCGGGCGTACTTGTTGTGCGAGTCCGCACCCATCGGGCCCGGCCGGTAGAGCGCGGAGACGGCCGTGATGTCGGCGAACTGGTCGGGCTGCATCGAGCGCAGCAGCGCGCGCATGCCGCCGCCATCGAGCTGGAAGACGCCGAGGGTGTCGCCGCGGCCCATCAGCTCGTAGGTGGCCCGGTTGTCGAAGGGGAGCTCCTCGAGGACCACCTCCTCGTCCTTGTTGGCCTTGATGTTGACCAGCGCGTCCTCGAGGATGCGCAGGTTCGACAGGCCCAGGAAGTCCATCTTGACCAGCCCGAGCGACTCGCACATCGGGTAATCGAACTGGGTGATGACGGCGCCGTCCTGCGGGCGGGCCATGATCGGCACGATGTCGATCAGCGGCTCGCTCGACATGATGACGCCGGCCGCGTGCACGCCCCAGTTGCGGATCTGGCCCTCGAGCCCGAGCGCCGTCTGGTAGATCGTGCGGACGTCGGGGTCCTGCTCGTAGAGCGCGCGGAACTCGCCGCCGTCGTTGTAGCGCTTGTGCTCGGTGTTGAAGATCTCCTTGAGCGGGACGCCCTTGCCCATCACGTCCGGCGGCATGGCCTTGGTGATCTTGTCGCCGATGGCGAAGCCGTGGTCGAGCACGCGGGCGGCGTCCTTGATCGCGGCCTTCGACTTCAGCCGGCCGAAGGTGGCGATCTGGGCGACCCGCTCCGCGCCGTACTTCTTGCTGACGTAGTCGATGACCTCGCCGCGACGCGCGTCGTCGAAGTCGATGTCGAAGTCGGGCATCGAGGGGCGCTCGGGGTTCAGGAAGCGCTCGAAGAACAGGCCGTGCTCGAGCGGGCACAGGTCGGTGATGCTGAGGGCGTACGCCGCGATCGAGCCGGCACCCGAGCCACGGCCCGGACCGACCCGGATGCCGTTGCGCTTGGACCACTGGATGAAGTCGGCGACCACGAGGTAGTAGCCGCAGTAGCCCTTCTGCGAGATGATCGCGAGCTCCATCTCGACCCGGTCCTTGACCTCCTGGGTCAACCGGTCGCCGGGGTAGCGCGCCTCGATGCCGCGCCACACCTCCTTGCGGAACCAGGACTCCTCGGTCTCCCCCGCCGGCACGTCGGCGCGGGCCATGTAGCCGCCCGTCGACTCGGTGAACTCGACCGAGCAGCGCTCGGCGATGGCGACGGTGTTGTCGCAGGCCTCGGGCATCCCGAACCGGTCGGCCCACAGCTCGCGCATCTCGGCCGCCGACTTGATGTAGTAGCCGCCGCCGTCGAACTTGAGCCGGTTGGTGTCGGAGAGGCGCTTTCCGGAGGCGACGCAGATGAGGGCGTCGTGGGCGTCGGCGTCCTCGGGGTTGTTGTAGTGCGAGTCGTTGGTGGCGATCGGCGCGATGCCCATCTCCCGGCCGAGGCGGAGCAGGTCGTCGCGGACCCGCTTCTCGATGCTGATGCCGTGGTCCATCAGCTCGAGGAAGACGTTGTCCTTGCCGAAGATGTCCTGCAGCTCGGCGGCCTCGCGCACCGCCTCGTCCCACTGGCCCAGCCGCAGCCGGGTCTGGATCGCGCCGGAGGGACAGCCCGTGGAGACGATGAGGCCCTTGCTGTGCTCGGCCAGGATCTCCTTGTCCATCCGCGGCTTGAAGTAGTAGCCCTCGAGGCTGGAGCGCGAGGAGAGCCGGAACAGGTTGTGCATGCCCTCGGTGCTCTCGGCCCACATCGTCATGTGGGTGTAGGCGCCGCCGCCGGCGACGTCGTTGCCGCCCTCCTCGGCGGCGTCGGGCCCGTTGCTCTGGCCCCAGCGCACCCGGCGGCGCTCGCCGCGCGGGGTCCCCGGGGTCAGGTAGGCCTCGATGCCGATGATCGGCTTCACGCCGTACTTCTTGGCCTTGGAGTAGAAGTCGTAGGCACCGTGCAGGTTGCCGTGGTCGGTCATCGCGATCGACGTCATGCCGAGGTCGTTGACGCGCGTGAACAGGCCGTCGAGCAGCGACGCCCCGTCGAGCATGGAGTACTCGGTGTGGACGTGCAGGTGGACGAAGTCCGCTTCCCCGGAACCGGCTGCCATCAGGTGGGGTGACTCCTCATCACATGGTGGGTGGACGCGGGCGGGGAAGGTGATCAGCGTACGCGACGCCGCCGCGCGTTTCGAAGAGGCTCGACCCTCTCAGGAGGGTCCGACACAACTCAGGGCCAGGTCATCCGGACGTCGGGCGCCCGCTCCTCGTTGGCGGCGCCGTCGGTGCGCTCGCGCTCGACGAGCCCGTGCGCGGCGTAGAACGCCCGGGCGGGCTCGTTGACCACGAAGACCCACAGCCCGAAGCCGTCCGGGTGGCGGGCCTTGACCAGGTCGAGGAGGGCGCTGCCGATCCCCTGGCGGGCGTGGTCCGGGTCGACGTACAGGTCGTCGAGCCAGGTGCGGGTGAAGCGGGCGTAGCCCACCACCCGGTCGGTCACGGCGACCCAGACCTCGTCGCCGCTGCCGTCGAGCCGGGCGGCGAGCCAGGCGCGGACCTCCGCGTCGTCGTGAACCGCCGCGGGCATCGGCGATGCCCTCCGGGCGCGCAGGTGGACCTCGGCGACCGCGTCCGCGTCGGCGGGCGTGGCCGGCCGCAGGAGCAGGTCAGTGGCTGTCACGGATGATGTCGAGGGCCCGGGCGAGGTCGTCGGGGTACGACGACTCGTAGGTGACGTAGCCGCCGTCGGGGTGCTCGAAGCCGAGCTTGACCGCGTGCAGCCACTGCCGCTCCAGGCCGACCCGCCGGGCCAGCACCGGGTCGGCGCCGTACGTGATGTCGCCGACGCAGGGGTGCTTGAGCGCGCTCATGTGCACCCGGATCTGGTGGGTGCGCCCGGTCTCCAGGTGGACCTCGAGGAGGCTGGCGAAGCGGTGCGCCTCCAGCGTCTCGTAGTGGGTGACGCTGTGCCGGCCGTCTTCCATCACCGCGAACTTGTAGTCGTGCTTGGGGTGCCGGCCGATCGGGGCGTCGATGGTGCCCTCGAGCGGGTCGGGGTGGCCCTGCACCAGCGCGTGGTAGGTCTTGTCGACCGTGCGCTGGCGGAAGGCGTTCTTGAGCACCGAGTAGGCGTGCTCCGACTTCGCGATGACCATGACGCCCGACGTACCGACGTCGAGACGCTGGACGATCCCCTCGCGCTCCTTGGCGCCGGAGGTCGAGATCCGGAAGCCCGCACCGGCCAGGTGGCCCACCACCGTCGGCCCGCGCCAGCCCGGCGAGGGGTGCACGGCGACGCCGACCGGCTTGTCGATCACCACGATGGCGTCGTCGTCGTGGATGATCTTGATGCCCTCGACGATCTCCGGGACGACCTCGAGCAGGTCGGCCTCCGCCGGGATCGCGACGTCGAGCACCGCGCCCGCCAGGACCCGCTCGCTCTTGCCCCCGACGAGGTGGCCGTCGAGGTGGACCCGGCCGTCGGCGACCAGCTCGGCCGCGCGGGTGCGCGAGACGCCGAACAGCTGGGCCAGCACGACGTCGACGCGCTCGCCCTCCAGGCTGTCGGGCACCGGCAGGGTGCGGTGGTCCACGGCGCTCATGCGTCGTCCTCCGCCGTCGTGGGGGCCGTCGTGGGGGCCGTCGTGGGGGCTGTCGGGGCCTGCTCCACGGCCTGCTTCGGGTCGACCTTGGTGCCGTCGAGGCCGATGCCGCGCAGCACCTGGACCAGGATCATCACGACGCCGACGTTGATGCAGACGTCGGCGACGTTGAAGACCGGCCAGTTCGGCAGCATCAGGAAGTCCACGACGTGGCCGCGCAGCGGGCCCGGCTCACGGAACAGCCGGTCGGCGAGGTTGCCCGTGATCCCCGCGAACATCAGGCCGAGCGCGACGGCCCACCACGCGCTGCGCAGCCGGCGGCTCAGCCACAGCACCACGATCGTGGCGACCGTGGCCAGCACGGAGAGCGCGACCGTGAACCGGGTGCCGAGGCTGAACGCCGCGCCCGGGTTGTAGGTCAGGTGCAGCTGCAGCAACTCCCCCACGACCTCGACGTCGGGGCCGTCGGCGAGGTGGCGCACGGCGAGCACCTTCGCCACCTGGTCGACGACGAGCATCGTCGCGCCGACGGCGGCGAAGAGGAGCCAGGTCCGGGGAGCGGCGAGCAGGGGGCTCCGGGTCTCGTCGGGACCGTCGCCGCGGTCGTCTACCGGCGTTCCTCGCGCTGCTTGCATGTCATGCACAGTGTGGCACGCGGGAACGCCATGAGCCGCATCTTGCCGATGGGGTTCCCGCACGACTCGCACACGCCGTACGTGCCGTCGTCGATGCGCGCCAGCGCACGGTCGATCTGCGCCAGCTTCTCCCGCTCGTGGTTGAGCACGGTCAGCTCGTGGTCGCGCTCGAAGCTGGTCGCGCCGAGGTCCGCCTGGTCCTGCCCGGCACCGTCGCCGGAGTCGCGCAGCAGGCCGGTCAGGTCGGCCTCCTGCTCCTCCAGGATCTCCGAGCTGTGGCGGCGCTGCTCGTGCAGCTCGGCGAGCACCTCGGCGAGCTCGGCCTTCGACCAGGCCTCCTCGTGCTCGAGGACGACGAGCTTGGCGGGTGCGGCCTTCTTGGCCGGGGCGGCCTTCTTGGCGGGCGCGGCCTTCGCGGCCGGGGCGGCCTTCTCGGCAGGGTTGCTGGGCGGGGTCGGGGCGACCTTCTTGGCCGGGGTCTTCTTCACGGGTGCCTTCTTGGCAGGGGTGGTCGGGGCGACCGGGGCCGGCGTCTGCTTAGCCGGTGCGGGGGTCTTCTTCGCGGGGGTCTTCTTGGCGGGAGCGGCCTTCTTGGCCGGAGCGGCCTTCTTCGCGGGAGCGGCCTTCTTCGCGGGAGCCGCCTTCTTGGCCGGAGCGGCCTTCTTGGCCGGAGCGGCCTTCTTCGCGGGAGCGGCCTTCTTCGCGGGAGCGGCCTTCTTCGCGGGAGCGGCCTTCTTCGCGG
>CAZFEE010000006.1:115174-153086 GCA_964517395.1 uncultured Nocardioides sp.
TCGCCGGAGCCGCCTTCTTCGCCGGAGCCGCCTTCTTCGCCGGAGCCGCCTTCTTCGCCGGAGCCGCCTTCTTGGCCGGAGCAGCGGTCTTCTTGGCCGGCGCGGCGTCGGTCTTCGCGGCGGCGGCGCCCTTGCGCGGCCGGATGATCTTCCGCGCGGCGGATGCGGCCTGACCGGCCAACGTCTTCTTCGTGGTGCGGGCCATGAGGGACTCCTCCGAAGGGGCGGCCTGCGACGGGAAGTCGGACAGGCTGCTGCGGAGGGTAACGGCTCCCGGGGAGCCGTCCAAGGAGGCGCACCGGCGTGTGGACAGCCGGGGGGCGTCCCGCAGACGCGCGACCGGCCGGCCCGCGTGCTGCGGACCGGCCGGTCGGGATGCTTCAGCTCAGGGAGCGGGAGGGCCTCAGCCCTCCTCCTCGCCGAGGATGGAGCGCAGTCGCTTGGGGGCCGGGGCCTCCTCGACCGGGGCGAGGGTGTCGCCCGGGGTCTGCAGCGACTCGAGCTGCTGGGTGAAGTAGCTCTTGAGACGCGAGCGGTACTCGCGCTCGAAGGAGCGCAGCGTCTCGACCTCGGCCGAGAGCTTGTCGCGCTCCTTCTCGAGGTCACCGAAGAGCTGCGTACGACGCTCGGCGGTCTCGCTGTCGAGCATCTCCGCGCGGGTGCGGGCGTCGGACTCGAGGCGGTCGGCCTTGACCTTGGCCTCGGACTCCAGGCGCTCGGACTTGGTGCGGGCCTCGCCGACGATCTTGTCGGCCTCGTTCTTCGCGTCCTCGACGAGCTCGTCGGCGTTGCGGGTCGCGATCTCGAGCAGGCGGGCCGCGGCGTTGGACGCCTCGGGGACGGTCTCGACGCGGATCGTCTCGATGCCTCCGGTGGCGGCCGGCGCGGGCGCGGCGACCGGCGCGGGCGCCGGGGCGGCGACGACGGGCTCGATCGGCGCGGGCGGCTCGACGGGAGCGGGCGGCTCCGGGGCGGCCTCGGGAACCGGGGCCAGCTGCGTCGGAGCGTCGTACGCCGCGGAGGAGCCGCCGGCCTGCGCCGCGGCCAGCTTCGCGCGGAGGTCGTCGTTCTCCTGGGTGAGACGGGCGAGCTCCGCCTCCACCTCGTCCAGGAACTGGTCGACCTCGCCCATGTCGTAGCCCTCGCGCAGCCGGACCGGCGTAAAGCGCTTGTTGCTCACGTCCTCAGGCGTCAGCGGCATGACCTCACCTATCTTCGGAAGTACTAAGGACAAACTGTCTCACCGAACCTTAGCGCCTGCTGTCGAGAAGCCCGCATCACCCGGCGTTGACGCCGCAGGGACAGGGCGTGTCGCGGGTGTGAAAGGGCGTCGAACAGAGGTGTCCGGGTCGGCGGCGTCAGGCCAGCAGCGTGCTGCGGTTGACCCCGAGCAGGACGTACGCGAGCACCATCACCAGCAGGAAGCTGAGGTCGAGCGCGAAGTTCCCGATCCGGATCGGCTTGATCACCTTGCGCAGCGCGTTGATCGGGGGGTCGGTCACCGTGTAGGCGAGCTCGAGGAAGACCAGCACGATGCCGCGCGGCTCCCAGGACCGGGCGAACACCTGCACCCAGTCGGTGATGAAGCGCACCCACAGGAACGCCAGGAAGGCGAACAGGATGCCTTCGATGATCCACCCGGCGACACTCACGCCCTCAACCTATCGGGAGACGCCAGCCACCGGCGCGAGGGGCACCCCGGCACACGCCGGCGCCGAGAACTGCCGGCACCACGGAACCGCCGGCTGGGCGGAGCGAAGCCGGCCCGCGCGGAGCGAAGCCGGCCCGCGCGGAGCGAAGCCGGCCCGCGCGGAGCGAAGCCGGCCCGCAGCCGCAGGAAGCGAGGAACGAGCGCCCGGAGGCGCAGGGAGGCGCCGCTCCGCGCACCGGCACCGTGGCCGCCGTACCAAGGCGATACCTACGCGAGCCAACCGCGGCACGGCAGCGCGGGCGAGCGCAGCGAGAACCCGCTCGCGCAGCAGGTCCATGCGAGCCGGCCGGCGCGGAGCGAAGCCGGCCCGCAGCCGCAGGAAGCGAGGAACGAGCGCCCGGAGGCGCAGGGAGGCGCCGCTCCGCGCGCCGGCACCGTGGCCGCCAGGCGGAGGCGACCACCTACGCGAGCCAACCGCGCGCGCGGCAGCGCGGCGCGAGGAACGAGCGACGCGCTCGCGGCATCGAAGGCGACGCGCTCGCGCGGACGAACGAGCCGGCCCCGCGCGGAGCGAAGCCGGCCCGCAGCCGCAGGAAGCGAGGAACGAGCGCCCGGAGGCGCAGGGAGGCGCCGCTCCGCGCACCGGCACCGTGGCCGCCGTACCAAGGCGATACCTACGCGAGCCAACCGCGGCGCGGCAGCGCGGGCGAGCGCAGCGAGAACGCGCTCGCGCAGATCAAGATTGGTTGAAGAAGTCCCGGTCCGCGATCCGCTGCTTGTCCTCGGCGGCGACGGTGACGTTGGGCGGCGAGAGCAGGAACACCTTGTTGGTGACGCGCTCGATGCTGCCGCGGGTGGCGAAGATCAGGCCGGCGGCGAAGTCGACGAGCCGCTTGGCGTCGGTGTCGTCCATCTCGGTGAGGTTCATGATCACCGGGATGCCGTCGCGGTACTGCTCGCCGACGGCGCGGGCGTCGTTGTACGTCGTCGGGTGCAGGGTGGTGATCCGGGACAGCTCGGCCACCTCGGGCTGGGGGGCGACGGCGACGGGGCGCCGACGCTCGTCGAGGTCGGCGACGGAGCCGGACGGTACGGCGCGCACGGGGCGGGGCTGACGCTCGCGCGGCTCGCGCGCGGGGGCCTGCTCGCCCTGCTCGTCGTACTCGTCATAGCCGGTGTCCTCCAGCAGGCCGAGGTACTCGCCGATCCTGCGCATCGCACCGCTCATGACTGTTGCCTCCGTGATCCTTGCCGCCGGGGCTCGGCGGCAATGGGTGGTGTATCGGACATTACTGGACCGAGGGCCTCGATCCGAGGACCGCGGAGCCGACGCGCACGTGTGTCGCGCCGGCGGCGATGGCGGCCTCCAGGTCGCCGCTCATCCCGGCGGAGAGCCGGGTGGCGGCGGGGTGGTGCGTACGGAACTGACCGCGGATCTCGGCGAGCCGCGCGAAGGCGGCGGCCGGGTCCTCGTCGAGGGGCGCGACGGCCATCAGGCCGCGCAGCTCGACGTGCTCGGCGGCGGCGACGGCGTCGGCGAGCGCGGCCAGGTCGGCGGGCGCGGCGCCGGCGCGGTGCTCGCGTCCGGGCGGGTCGAGGGAGACCTGGAGCAGGACGTCGACGGTGTGCCCGGCCTCGGCGGCGCCGCGGTCGAGTCGACCGACGAGGCCGGCGCGGTCGACGGACTCGACGACGTGGGCGTAGCGGGCGACGGCGGCGGCCTTGTTGGACTGCAGGCCGCCGATGAAGTGCCACCGCAGCGGCAGGTCGGCGCAGGCGGCGGCCTTGGCCTCGGCCTCCTGGTGGCGGTTCTCGCCGACGTCGGTGACACCGAGGTCGGCGAGCAGCCGGACGTCGGAGGCGGGGAAGAACTTGGTGACCACGACGAGCGCGACATCGTCGGGGGCCCGGTCGGCGGCGTCCGCGGCGCGGGCGATCCGGTCGCGGACCGCGGTCAGGCGGCTGCGCAGCTCCTCGGCGCGGCTCATGGCAGCCACACCAGGCCGCCGAGGCGCCCGGAGGCGTCCCCGTCGCGGCGGTAGGAGTGCAGGAGGTCGTCCTCGCGGGTGCAGCCGGGCACGGCCGTGACGGCGACGCCGGCCGCGCTCAGCTGGGCGGCGACACCGGCGCCGAGGTCGAGCGAGGGGGTGCCCCAGGTCGTCTCGGCGTAGGTCGCGGGGACGACGGCGGCGACCTCCTCGCGCATCGCGTCGGGCACCTCGTAGCAGCCGCCGCAGATGTGGGGACCGATCCAGGCCTCGATGTCGCCGGCGCCGAGCTCGCGCATCCGCGCGACGGCGCGGGTGACCACGTCGAGCTCGACCCCGCGACGGCCCGCGTGGGCGACGCCGACGACCACGCCGGCGGTGTCGGCGAGCAGCACGGGGACGCAGTCGGCGACCCGCACCACGAGGGCGGTACGACGACGGGTGGTCACCAGGGCGTCCGCGACCGGTACGGCGCCGGCCGGGTCGTCGACGACGGCGACCTCGTCGCCGTGCACCTGCCGGGACCGGGCGAGCTCGACACCGAGCGTGGCGCTCAGCGCGTCGAGCGCGGCCGGGAGGCTGTCGCTCTCCTGCAGGTCGAGCGAGGCGTCCGTGAACGCGACCTCGACCCGGTCCCCGCGGGCGGGGTCCGGGTCGAGGTCGTGGCTCTCACGGAAGTAGAAGGACACGGCTCACTTCAGGAAGTCGGGCACGTCCAGGTCGTCGCCGTCGTCGAGCTGGATGGGCGCCGGGTTGTTCCGGACGCCGACCGGCTGCGGCTCGGCGGGGGCGGGCTGCTCGGACCGGGCCGGGGCGGCGGGCGCCTGCTGCTCGGACCGGGCGGGCGTGGCGGGGGCCTGCTGGCGCGTGGCGGGTGCCTGCTGCTGCGGGCGGCGGACGGCGGACTCCTCGCGGCGCTTCGGCAGGCCGCCGTCGAAGCCGGCCGCGATGACGGTCACCCGGACCTCGTCGCCGAGGGCGTCGTCGATGATCGTGCCGAAGATGATGTTGGCGTTCTCGTGGACCGCGTCGGCCACCATGGCCGCGGCCTCGTTGATCTCGAAGATGCCGAGGTCGGAGCCACCGGCGATGGAGAGCAGCACGCCGTGGGCACCGTCGATGGAGGCCTCCAGCAGCGGGCTGCTGATCGCCATCTCGGCGGCCTGCAGGGCACGGTCCTCGCCGCGCGCGGACCCGATGCCCATGAGGGCGGAGCCGGCGTTGCTCATGACCGCCTTGACGTCGGCGAAGTCGACGTTGATCAGGCCGGGGGTGGTGATCAGGTCGGTGATGCCGGAGACGCCCTGCAGCAGCACCTGGTCGGCCTGCTTGAACGCGTCGAGCATCGAGACGTTGCGGTCGGAGATCTGCAGGAGCCGGTCGTTCGGGATGACGATGAGGGTGTCGACCTCCTCGCGGAGGCTCTCGATGCCCTCGTCGGCGGACTTCTTGCGGCGGGCGCCCTCGAAGGTGAACGGACGGGTCACCACACCGATGGTCAGCGCGCCGAGCGAGCGGGCGATGCGGGCGACGACGGGGGCGCCACCGGTGCCGGTGCCACCGCCCTCACCGGCGGTCACGAAGACCATGTCGGCGCCCTTGAGCACCTCCTCGATCTCCTCCGCGTGGTCCTCGGCGGCCTTGCCGCCCACGTCGGGGTTGGCGCCCGCGCCGAGGCCGCGGGTGAGCTCGCGGCCGATGTCGAGCTTCACGTCGGCGTCGCTCATGAGCAGCGCCTGGGCGTCGGTGTTGATCGCGATGAACTCGACGCCCTTGAGGCCGACCTCGATCATCCGGTTGACGGCGTTGACGCCGCCTCCCCCGATGCCGACGACCTTGATGATGGCCAGGTAGTTCTGTGCAGCTGCCACTTCGGCTCCACCTCTCCGGTGTGCGATGAGTTCTGGATGTGTCCGTTCACCGACGGCGGCGGCCGGCCCGCTTCCCCGTGGCCAGCCGGCGTGTCGACAACCCTTACCCTCAGCCTGAGGGTTATAGTTATGTCAACCTCGTCGTGATGAAGACGGTAGGCAGACCGAGGACCCGTGCGGCGCAGACACGCCGCGCCTCCCGGCATTTCTGAGATTCAGCGGGTGGTGGGCGCGCCCGGGACCGAGACGTCGTACGTCGTGGCCTTGCGCTTGAGCAGCTGCAGCAGCACGGCGGCCTTGTCCTCGGACTGGTCCGCGCTCCCCCACCGCACCCTGCGGTCGTCGCGCAGGACGAGCAGGATCTCGTCGATCGTGCGCACCTCGACGTGGTCGACCAGCCGAGCCACCTCCGGGTCGAGGGCCGCGACCACCGCGGCGCCCTCGCGCAGGGCGTCCTTGTCCGCACCGTTGCCGACCTTGATCCGCGGCAGGCCCTCCCGTGCCCGGGCGGGCGCCGGGAAGGAGGTGCCGTCGGCATCCAGGGCGACCACCCGTTCACCGAGGTCGAGCACCGCGATCGGGGTGCGCTCGACGACCTCGATCCGGACGTCGTGGGGCCACTGCCGCGAGACGTCGACCTTCTTCACCGCGGCGAGCGACTTCACCCGCTTCTCGATCCGCTCCAGGTCGACGCGCACCAGCGGGCCGCCCGTCGGCACGTCGGCGGCGGTGAGCAGCTGCTTCTCGCTCAGCAGGTCGTTGCCGACCACCTCGGTGCCCTCCGCGCGCAGCCAGGAGGAGAAGTAGAGCGCGTAGATCCCGAGCCCCACCAGGGCCACGGTCAGCACGACCGCGAGCACGTAGCGCCACGTCAGCCACCGACGGGCGCGCTGTCGCCGGGCGAACGCCTTGCGCGCGCGGTCCTGGCCACGGTCCCCGCCGGAGGACCGCCGCGGGAGCCGGAGCCTAGCCAACGCCGCCCTCCGCGAGCGCCGTGAGGAGCGCGGGCGCCAGCGCGGTCACGTCCCCGGCGCCCAGCGTGAGGACGAGGTCCCCGGGCCGGGCCACCTCCACCAGCGTGGGTACGACGGCGGCGCGGTCCGGCACGAACCGGACCCGTCCCTCGGGCAGCGGCACCGCGCCCGCCACCAGCGCACCGGTGACCGCCGGGTCGGGGTCCTCGCGGGCGACGTACACGTCGAGGACGACGACCTCGTCGGCCGCACCGAGCTCGCGGCCCATGGCGGTGCCGAAGATCCGGGTGCGCGAGACCAGGTGCGGCTGGAAGGCCACGAGCAGGCGCTGCTCGCCGCTCACCAGCGAGCGGGCGGCCTCGAGGTCGCCGCGGATCTCGCTCGGGTGGTGGGCGTAGGAGTCGTAGACCCGCACGCCCCCGGCCTCCCCGATCGGCTCCATGCGGCGCTTGGCGCCGCGGTGCCGGCCCAGGCCGCGGACCAGTGCGGCGGGGTCCGCGCCCAGCTCGAGGCCGACGGCGAGGGCGTAGAGCGCGTCCTGGGCGTAGTGCCGCCCGGGGACGGCGAGCTCCACCTCGCCGAGGTCGGCGCCGCGGGCCTCGACGCGGAAGCGGGTGCGTCCGCCCTCGACGAGGAGGTCCGTGCCCCGCACGGTCGCACCGTCGGCGAACGACGCGGTGACGTCGGCGAGGTCGGCGCGCTCGGCGATGGTCACCGCGGCACCGGCCGCGAACTGCGTGAAGGCCGCCTCGTAGGCCTCCTCGGTGCCCCAGTGGTCGAGGTGGTCGGCGTCGACGTTGGTGATGACGGCGAGCTCGGGGGTGTAGACGAGGAACGCCCCGTCGGACTCGTCGGCCTCCACCACGGCGACCGGCCCCGAGCCGAGGCGGGCGTTCGTGCCGAGGGTCTCGACCTCCGCGCCGATCGCGAAGGTCGGGTCCAGGCCCGCCTCCTGCAGCGCGACCGTGGTCATCGCGGTGGTGGTGGTCTTGCCGTGCGTGCCCGCGATCGCGACGACCCGGCGCCCGAGCAGGACCGACTGCAGGCCGGCCGAGCGCGGCCACAGTCGCAGCCCGCGGGCCCGGGCCGCGACGATCTCGGGGTTGTCCTCGCGCGCCGCGGTGGTGGCGATGACGGTGTCGACGCCGTCGAGGTGGGCGGCGGCGTGGCCGACGTGGACGGTGATCCCCTCGGTGCGCAGCGCCCGGACGACCGCGGAGTCGTTGGCGTCGCTGCCGCTGACGACCACCCCCGCCTGGTGCATCAGGCGCGCGATGCCGGACAGCCCGGCGCCGCCGATGCCGACGAGGTGGACGCGACCGAGCCGGTCGGCGGGCAGGATCTGGTCGGGGACCGGGATCTTCACCGGGCGACGTCCTGGATGATCCGGGCCAGCCGCTCGTCGGCGTCGCGCGGCACGAGGTGCGCCGCCGCCGCGCCCATCGCCGCCAGGCGGTCCGGGTCGGTGAGCAGCGCGGGGACGGTCGCGGCGACGTGGTCCGCGGTGAAGGCCGCGTCCTCGACCAGCAGCGCTCCCCCGGCCTCGACGACCGGCTTGGCGTTGAGCGCCTGCTCGCCGTTGCCGATGGGCAGCGGCACGAAGACCGCGGGGACGCCGGTGGCGGAGGCCTCCACGACGCTGGACGCGCCGGAGCGGCAGATCATCAGGTCCGCCGCCGCGAGGGCGAGGTCCATCCGCTCGACGAAGGGCAGCACGACGTACGGGACGCCAGTCGGCGCGGGCGCCGACCAGCTCGGGTCGCTCTCGCCGTTGGGTCCGGCCACGTGCAGCACCTGGATGCCGGCGGCCCCGAGCGCGGGCGCGGCACCGCTGACCGCCTGGTTGAGCCGGCGCGCGCCCTGCGACCCACCGGTGACGACCAGCGTCGGCAGGTCCGCGTCGAGTCCGAAGAACGCGCGCGCCTCGGCCCGCAGGGCCGGCCGGTCGAGGGTGGAGATCATCCGGCGGATCGGCAGTCCGACGTACTCCGCGCCCTTCAGCGGGGTGTCCGGGAAGCTGACCGCCACCCGGTTCGCCTTCCGGGCGCCGAACTTGTTGGCGATGCCGGGCAGGGCGTTCTGCTCGTGCACGACCAGGGGGATGCGGCGCCGGCGCGCGGCGAGGTACGCCGGCATCGAGACGTAGCCGCCGTAGCCGACGATCACGTCCGGGCGGACGTCGTCGACGACCTCGAGCGCGGCCTTCACCGCGGTGCGCAGGCGGGCCGGCACCAGGGCGAGGTCCTTGCCGGGCTTGCGGGGCAGCGGCACGGGCGGGACCAGGCGCAGCGGGTAGCCGGCGGCCGGGACCACCTTGTTCTCCAGGCCGCGCGGGGTGCCGAGACAGGTCACCTCGACGTCCGGGTCGAGGCGACGCAGCGCGTCCGCCGTCGCGAGCAGTGGCGAGGTGTGCCCCGCCGTTCCCCCACCGGCCAACAGAACTCGCACGAGGAAGAACCTACCCGCGCGCGGACAGCCCGGCCGAACGGGCCCGGCGGCGCTGCTTGAGCGCACGCGCCGCCGCGGGCTCGCGACGGGCGAAGCCGATGACCAGGCCGAGCGCGGCGAGCGTCGGCAGCAGGCTCGATCCGCCGTAGGAGACCAGCGGCAGCGGGATGCCGATGACGGGCAGCAGGGCGAGCACCATGCCGACGTTGATGATCATCTGGCCGAGCAGCCAGACGACGATGCCGAAGGAGCAGTAGCGGACGAAGGGCTCCTTGGTCTCCCGCGCCACCCGGATCCCGGCGTAGGCGAGCACCAGGAACAGCGCGATCACCAGCAGCGTGCCGATCAGGCCGAGCTCCTCGCCGAGCACGGCGAAGATGAAGTCGGTGTGCGCCTCCGGCAGCTGGCCCCACTTCTGCTGGCTGGCGCCGATGCCCTCCCCGAAGACGCCACCGCTGGCCATGGCGTAGAGGCCGTGCGCCGGTTGCCAGCCCGTGCCGTGGTAGTCCTTGAACGGATCGGCGAAGTTGTAGATGCGGGCCAGGCGCTCGCCGTCGGTCGCCGCCAGGCCCAGGGCCAGCACGCTGACCCCGGAGAAGGCGAGCGCGAAGAGCTTGCCCGGCGCACCGACCACCCACAGCATCGAGACCAGCAGCGCGAAGAACACCAGGGCCGTGCCGAGGTCGCGGCCCACGACGACCAGGCCGGTCGCGAGCACCATCCCGGGCACCACGGGCACCAGCATCTGGTGCAGGTTGCCCAGGCGGCGCTCCTTGTTGGCGTAGATGTGGCTGGCCCAGATGATCAGCGAGAGCTTGGCGATCTCCGAGGGCTGGATCTGCAGCGGGCCCAGCGCCAGCCAGTTCTTGTTGCCGTTGACCTCGACGCCGACCTTCGCGGTCAGCGCCAGCAGCAGCAGGGAGAGCGAGAAGGCCGGGTAGGTCAGCCCGCGCACCCAGCGCACCGACACCCGCGAGGCGAGGAAGGCGCAGGGCACGCCGATCAGCACCCACATGACCTGGCGTCGTACGACGGTGTAGGAGTCGCCCGTCTGGCGGTAGCTGTAGACGCTCGAGGCGCTCAGCACCATGATCAGCCCGATGGTGAGCAGCAGGGCGGTGGCCCCGAGCAGCAGGTAGTAGGTGGTGAGCGGCCGGTCGAGGGCGTCCTTGAGGGCGCTGGTCCAGCCGGGCTTGCGCACGGCGAGGCGGGAGCGCAGTCCGAGGCGGAATCTCTCGGGGTTCGCGGTGGTGATGACGTCCCCCCGTTCGTCCGCTAGACCTGGCCGATGTGCTTCCGGACCGCCGCGGCGAAGGCGTCGCCGCGGGCGGCGTAGTCGGAGAACTGGTCCATCGACGCGCATCCCGGCGCCAGCAGCACGGTGTCACCCGCCTGGGCGACCTCGGCCGCTGCCGCGACGACACGCGCCATCCGGTCGTCTCCGACAACGGCACCAGTCTCGGTGCTGTCGACGTCGATCACCGGGACATCCGGAGCGTGTCGCGAAAGCGCCTGCCGGATGACGTCGCGGTCCCGCCCGATCAGCACCACCGCCCGCAGCCGGTCCCCCACCTGGCGGACCAGGTCGTCGAAGCTCGCCCCCTTGGCGAGCCCGCCCGCGACCCACACGACGGGGGCGAAGGCCGCCAGCGAGGAGGCGGCGGCGTGGGGGTTGGTCGCCTTGGAGTCGTCGACCCAGGTGACGCTGTCGTGCTCGGCCACCACGGCGATCCGGTGGCCGTCGGGCTGGAAGGCGCGCAGGCCGTCACGGACCGCGGCCTGGCTGACGCCGTGGGCGCGGGCCAGGGCGGCGGCGGCGAGGGCGTTGGCGACGAAGTGCGGGGCGTGCGAGGCGAGGTCGTCGAGGGTGCACAGCTCGGCCGCGCTGGTGGAGCGCTCCTCGATGAAGGCCCGGTCGACGAGGATGTCGTCGACGACGCCGACCATGCCGGGGCCGGGGACGCCCAGGGTGAACCCGATGGCACGGGCGCCCTCCACGACCTCGGCGTCGCGCACCAGCTGCTCGGTCGCGGGGTCCGCGGCGTTGTAGACGCAGGCGCGCTCCACGCCGGTGTAGATCCGGCCCTTGTCCCGGGCGTAGTCGTCGCGGGCGTCCGGGCCGTCGTACCAGTCGAGGTGGTCCTCGGCGACGTTGAGCACGGCGGCGCTCTCGGCGGCCATCGAGTCGGTGTAGTGCAGCTGGAAGCTGGAGAGCTCGACGGCGATCACGTCGTACGGCTCCGGGTCCATGACGGCCTCGGTCAGCGGCAGGCCGACGTTGCCCGCCGCGACGCTGCGCAGCCCGGCGGCGCGCAGGATGCTGTCGAGCATCTGCACGGTGGTGGTCTTGCCGTTGGTGCCGGTGATGCACAGCCAGGGCGCGGGACGCTCGGGGTCGCGCAGCCGCCAGGCCAGCTCGACCTCGCCCCACACGGGGACGCCGCGCTCGCGGGCGGCCACCACGATCGGCGCGTCCGGGCGGAAGCCGGGCGAGACCACCAGGACGTCGGCGTCCTCGGGCAGCAGTGCCGTGGCGCCCTCGTGGACGTCGATCCGGGCGCCGAGGACCTCGAGCAGCTCGGCGCGCTCGAGGATCTTGGGGCTCACCGACTCGGCGACGGCGTGCACGTCGGCGCCGAGGTGGAGCAGGTTGTCGACGGCGGCGGCCCCGCTGGCACCGAAGCCCGCGACGACGGCGCGGACGCCGGCCCAGGAGTCGGTGCGGCCGAGCGTGGTGGGGTCGGGACGGGTCACAGCCGGGAGACCCACTCGGCGTAGAAGATGCCGAGGCCGGTGGCGACGCACAGCCCGGTGATGATCCAGAACCGGATCACCACGGTCACCTGCTCCCAGCCGAGCATCTCGAAGTGGTGGTGGATGGGGGCCATCCGGAAGATCCGCTTGCCCTTGGAGAGCTTGAAGAAGCCGACCTGGAGCATCACCGAGACGGTCTCCAGCACGAACAGGCCGCCGAGCAGCACGAGCAGCAGCTCGGTGCGGGTGAGGATCGCGAAGCCCGCCAGGGCGCTGCCGAGCGCGAGCGAGCCGGTGTCGCCCATGAAGATCTTGGCCGGCGAGGCGTTCCACCACAGGAAGCCGAAGCAGGCCCCGGTGATCGCCGCGCCGATGATCGCGAGGTCGAGCGGGTCACGCACGTTGTAGCAGGTGGCACTGGGCTCGTCCTGGCAGAACTGGTTGTTCTGCCAGATGTTCACCAGCGTGTAGGCGCCGAAGACCATCACCGAGGCGCCGGCCGCGAGGCCGTCGAGGCCGTCGGTGAGGTTGACCGCGTTGCTGAACCCGGCCACGAACAGCCAGATCAGCAGGATCGCGAGGATCGTGGGCAGCACCAGCCAGTCCAGCTCGCGCAGGAAGGAGACCTTCTCGCTCGCGGGCGTGCGGCCGTTCTCGTCCTCCAGCCACGGCGAGAGCGCGAGCGCGCCGAAGACCAGCGCGATCACGGTCTGGCCGGCCATCTTGGCCTTGCTGCGCAGGCCGAGGCTGCGCTGCTTGGAGATCTTGATGAAGTCGTCGAGGAAGCCGACCAGGCCCATCCCGACGAACAGGAAGAGCAGCAGCAGCGCCGACGCGCTCGGCGTCGTCATCGTGATCAGCTTGGCGAGGAAGTACGCCACCACCGCCGCCAGGATGATGACGACCCCGCCCATGGTGGGCGTGCCGCGCTTGGTGTGGTGGCTGGTCGGTCCGTCGTCGCGGATCTCCTGGCCGTAGCCCCAGCGGGTGAAGAGAGTGATCACCACGCGCGTGCCGAGCAGCGAGATCAGCAGCGAGATCCCGCCTCCGAGCAGGATGGCTCTCATCGCGTCGTCCCCTCCAGCACGTGCTCCACAGAATCTGACCGGACGGCGGCGGACGACGTCCGGTCGAGGACGACGTCCTCCGGTCCGGCATTCTGCCGCACCCGGGCCACCGCTCCCTCATGCCCCGCCGTGACGATCACCTCACAGCGCACGCCCACCGCGCTCACCGCCCGTCCTCGTCCAGCGCCCGCAGCACCGCCCGCACGACCTCGCGGTCGTCGAACGGGTGCACCACGCCGCCGACCTCCTGGCCGGTCTCGTGACCCTTGCCCGCCACCACGACCACGTCACCGGGGCCGGCCGTGGCGATCGCCCGCTCGATGGCGGTACGCCGGTCGCCGACCTCCACGACCTCCGCGCTCCCCCCGGGGGCGCCCGCCAGGACCTCGGCGCGGATCGCGGCCGGGTCCTCGCTGCGCGGGTTGTCGTCGGTGACGACCACGACGTCGGCGAGCCGGGCGGCGATCTCGCCCATGACCGGGCGCTTGCCCCGGTCGCGGTCGCCGCCGGCGCCGATCACCACGACCAGACGACCCCGGGTGACCGGGCGCAGGGTGCGCAGCACGGCCTCCACGGCGTCCGGCTTGTGCGCGTAGTCGACCACCACGGTCAGGTCGCGCCCGGTCGGCACCCGCTCGAGCCGGCCCGGCACCCCGCCGGAGGCGGCGATGCCGTCGGCGACCGCCTGCGGGTCGAATCCCGCCTCCGCGGCGGCCGCGATCGCGGCCAGCGCGTTGGCGACGTTGAAGTCCCCCGGCAGCGGTACGGCGCCCGCGACCCGCACCCCGTCCGGCCCGTGCACGGTGAAGCGGGAGCCGTCGGGCCCCAGCGCCGCGTCGGACACCGACCAGTCGGCCGGCCCGGCGACGGCGTAGGTCCGCACCGGGATCGGCGCCTCGGCCGCCAGCCGGCGGCCGTGCTCGTCGTCGACGCAGACCAGACCGCGGGCGGCGTGCTCGGGGGTGAACAGCAGCGCCTTGGCCTGGAAGTAGTCCTCCACGTCCGCGTGGAAGTCGAGGTGGTCGCGGCCCAGGTTGGTGAACACCGCGACGTCGAAGCGCACCCCGTCGACACGGCCCATCACCAGCGCGTGGCTGGAGACCTCCATCGCGCACGCCGTGACGTCGAGCTCGCGCATGCGGGCGAAGAGGCCGTGCAGGTCCGGTGCCTCGGGCGTGGTCAGCGCGGTCTTCACCTCCTCGCCGGCGATCCGCGTGCCGACGGTGCCCACGACCGCGCTGCGCACACCGCTGGCCAGCAGCCCGCCGTCGAGCAGGCGAGTCACGGTGGTCTTGCCCTGGGTCCCGGTGACGCCGATCGTGCGCAGCGCCGCGGCCGGGTGGCCGTAGACCTGCGCGGCCACCGCGCCCAGCACGGCGCGCGGGGAGTCCACGACCAGGGCGGGCAGCCCGCCGGCCCGGGCCTGGGACTCCCCCGCCGCGTCGGTCAGCACCGCCACGGCACCGTCCGCGGCGGCCTGCGCCGCGAAGGACGCGCCGTGCGCACGCGAGCCGGGCAGGGCGGCGTACAGGTCGCCGGGGCGCACGCGGCGCGAGTCCAGGGTGATCCCGGTGACCGCCACGTCCGGCTGGTCGGCGGACAGGCCCAGGGCCGCGGCGACGTCGGCGAGCGGCGTCCGGGGCGGGTGGGCGGGGCGGGACGTCGGGGTGTCCGTCACCACGCCCGGCTCACCACTCGACCGGGGTCTGGTTGGGCTTGGCGCCGGTGGGCGGGACGCCGTAGCGGCGCAGCGTGTAGCTCATCAGCCTCGAGAATGCCGGACCGGCGGTCGAACCGCCACCGCTGCCCGCCCGCGGGCTGTGCACCACGACGTAGATCGTGAACCGCGGGTCGTCCGCCGGCGCGAAGCCGGCGAAGGAGACGGTGGTGCTGCCGTCGTACCGGCCGTCCTTGCCGACGCGCTGCGCCGTGCCGGTCTTGCCGGCCACGCGGTAGCCGGGGACCGCGGCGCCCGGCGCCACGCCCTCCTCGGGGTCGAGCACCCGCTCCATCATCAGCATCGTCTCGTGCGCGGCCTTCTCGCTGACCACGCGCCGGCTGGTGGCCAGGGAGGTGCCGACCTTCTGGCCCTTGTCGGTGGTGGCCTCGCCCTTGACCAGCGACGGGCTGACCCGTACGCCGTCGTTGGCGATCGTGTTGACCGCGGTGAGCATCTGCAGCGCGTTGACCGACAGGGACTGGCCGAACGCGATGCGGTCGCCCACCTGCGAGGTCCAGTCCGCGCCCTGCGGCAGGATGCCCTTCGTCTCGCCGCCGAGACCGACGTCGGTGCGCTGGCCCAGGCCGAAGCCGGTGAGGTAGCGGCGCAGCTGGCCCCGGTGGAACTGGTCGGCGGCGAGCACGGTGCCGACGTTGGAGGACTTGGCGATGATGCCGGCGAGGGTCAGCCGCAGCGTGCCGTGGTCCCAGTAGTCGCCGATCGGGCGGTCCTGGCGGTGGAGCTTGCCGGGGACCTTGAACTTCTGCTCCTTGAACGCCAGGCCCGCGTCGACCAGCGAGCTCACCGTGAGCACCTTCTCGACCGAGCCTGGCTCGTAGACGTCGGTGAGCGCGGCCGACTTGTAGAGCGACTTGTCGTACTCGTAGGGGTCCGAGGCGTCGTACGTCGGGAAGTCGGCGAAGGCCAGCAGCTCACCGGTCCGGGTGTCCATCACCGAGGCCATGCCGGACTCGCCGCCCGCCTTGACCACGGTGTCCTGGAGCACCCGCTGCACGTAGAACTGCAGGTCCCGGTCGATGGTGAGCTGCAGGTTCCTGCCGTCCACCGCGGGGGTGATCGTGTTGTCGCCCAGCGGGATCTGGTTGCCGGCCCCGACCTCGTAGCGCGCCTCACCGTCCTTGCCGGACAGGTAGGTGTTGAAGGAGTCCTCCAGCCCGGCGAGGGCCTGCGGGGTGCCGTCGTTCTTGGGCGTGCCGAGGAAGCCGAGCAGGTTCGCCGCGACGTCGTCGTTCGGGTAGACGCGCAGCGGGTCGCGCTCGGTCATCAACCCGGCGAAGGGGCGGCCCTTGTCGTCCTTGAAGAGCCTCTTGACGTCGGCGACGACCTTCTCGGCCTTGCTGGCGGGCACCTGCCGGGCGACGTACTGGAACCGGCTGTCCTTGGTGCGCAGGCGCTTGAGGGTCTCGAAGTAGTCGACGCCGAGACGCTGCGCCAGCAGGGTCGCCAGCTTCGGCGCCACCGGCTCGGTGACCATCGGGTCGGCCACGATCATCCGGCCGTCGACGGTCTCGGCGAGCGGCTCGCCGTTGCGGTCGAGGATCTCGCCGCGGTCGGCCGGCAGCACGACGTCGACCGAGCCCTCGGCCGCCGCCATCTTGGCGTAGGAGTTCGGGTCCACGCCCTGCAGCTGCAGCAGCCGGCCCGCGAAGACGGAGAGCACGATCGCGATGACCACGAAGCCGACCCGCATGCGCAGCTGCGGCGACCCCCGGCGGGGGCGGTTGCCGCGGCGGGTGCGAAGGGAGTTCGGTCGGCTCAACGCTCTCGTCCTGGTCGCTGACAGGGTTCCGGTCCGGGGGACGTCTCGACCCTAAGGGCGTCGGTCACCGATTCCGGGCGGACGCGCCGTCGGTCGGCGGGACCGGTCGCTTCAGCTCCGCCGGCAGCTTCGGACCCGGCATGTGCAGCGGGATCCGGTCGTTGCCGGACGCCGGTGCCGGCGAACCGCTGATCCTGCCGGTGCTCAGGTCGATCACGCCCGCCTGGGCCGGGATCACCATCCCCATCTGCTGGGCGAGCTTGGCCAGCCGGTTCGGCTCCCGCAGCGCGGCGAGGTCCATCTCGAGTGCCTCCTGCTGCGCGCCCAGGTCGGTCGCCTGGTTCTGCAGCGCCGTGGCCTTGAAGGAGGCCTGCTGCATGGAGGTGTTGAAGAGCAGCAGGCCCACCACCCCGGCGAGCAGGATCACGCTGACGAACGTCACGAAGGGCACCCGGGGCGCCCGCGAGCGCCGGGTGCGGGGCACCACGGTGAGCCGGGCACGCTGGAGAGCCGCCTGGGCGATCCGCGGCGCGACGGTCTGCAGGCGACGGATCTGCGGTGCGGTGCTGGACATCAGGCGGCTCCCTTGCCAGAAGTGCTGCTGGACCTGCTCGACGGACGGATGCGCTCGATCGCGCGGAGACGGACGGACGCGGCGCGGGGGTTCTCCTCGATCTCCTCCGCGTTCGCCTGCTCCGCACCCCGGGTCACCAGCCGGTACGACGGCTCGGCGCCCTCGGGCACGAAGGGCAGGTCGTCGGGGACGTCGAGCCGGGTCGCGTCGGCGAAGACGCGCTTGACGAGCCGGTCCTCGAGCGAGTGGTACGACTCCACGACCACGCGGCCACCCACGCCGATCGCGTCGACCGCGGCCGGCATCGCCCGGCGCAGCACGGCGAGCTCGTCGTTGACCTCCATGCGCAGGGCCTGGAAGGTGCGCTTGGCGGGATGCCCGCCGGTGCGCCGTGCCGGAGCCGGGATGGCGTCGTACAGCAGCGCCACCAGGCGTGCGGAGCGGGTGAAGGGCTCGGTGGCGCGCTCGCGGACGACGGCGTCGGCGATGCGGCGGGCCATCTTCTCCTCGCCGTACTCCTTGAGGACCCGGGTCAGCTCCTGCGCGGAGTAGGTGTTGAGCACGTCCGCGGCGGTGGGACCGGTGCTGCCGTCCATCCGCATGTCGAGCGGCGCGTCGACGGCGTAGGCGAACCCGCGCTCGGGCAGGTCCAGCTGCATCGAGGAGACGCCGAGGTCGAACAGCACGCCGGCGACCTCGTCGAGACCGAGCCTGTCGAGGACGGCGGGGATCTCGTCGTACACCGCGTGCACGCCGGTGAAGCGCTCGCCGTACGACGCCAGGCGCTCCCGGCTCAGTGCCAGCGCCTGCGGGTCGCGGTCGATGCCGACGACCCGGGCACGCGGGCAGCGCTCGAGGACCGCCTCGCTGTGGCCGCCGAGGCCGAGCGTGCAGTCGAGGAGGACCGCGCCGTCGTGGTCGAGTGCGGGCGCGAGGAGGGAGACGACCCGGTCCAGCAGGACGGGGACGTGGCGGGGGCTGGTCATCGTCGCCTCAGCGCCCCGTCGGCCCGAGCAAGGTGCTGAGCACCAGCAGCAGGGCGCAGGCCACCGAGACCGCGGCGGAGAAGGACATGAGGAGCAGCACGTCGCGTGCCTGCTCCCGCACGCGCGGCTGCGGAGAACGCTCGTGCGTCCGCATCACGCTCATGGCTTCGACCCCTCGACCCGGTGGTTGCTGTGCTGTCCCGGCTCCGACCGCTGCGGCGGCCGGAGCTCCGGCGGATCCGCAGAGCCAGGTCCCTGCCCGCTCCCGTGCCCGTGTGTTCGGGTGCCCTCTGGTGCCGGGGAAGTGCCCCAGATGGCGGGGTCCCCGTGCCGGTGCCCGCCTGGTGCCGGGGAAGGTGCCCCAGGTGGGTGCGACATCGGGGTGTCGGGAGCGGGAGCGGGCTGAGACCTCGTCCTGCGGATCCGCTGTTGTGTTGTGCGTGGTGCTGCTCGGCGGCTAGTCGTCGTCCTCGTCGAGGTCGGCGAACTCCTCCAGGGCCTCGAGCTGGAACTCCCGCCACGCGGTGGGGTTCCAGATCTCCAGCCGGTCCCGGACACCGATCACGACCACGTCGCGCTCGAGCCCGGCGTAGTCCCGGAGGTGGGCCGGGATGCCGATCCGGCCCTGCTTGTCGGGGGTGCTCTCGTCGCCGCCGGCGAACAGCACCCGTGCGTAGCGCCGGGCGGCGCGGTTGGTCATCGGCCGTGCGGACGCCCGCTCGGCCTCCTCGGCGAAGACATCGGTCGGCCACACGACCAGGCACTTGTCCTGTCCCTGTGTGACCACGAGGCCCTCCGCCAGTCGATCCCTGAACTTCGCCGGGAGGAAGAGGCGGCCCTTGTCGTCGAGCTTCGGGGTGTAGGTGCCCATGAAGAGCATCGGGCCACCCCCCGCCGTCCCACCGGACTCCGCCGTTCCTCCACTTTCCCCCACAGTACTCCACTTTCCCCCACCGTCAACCACCAACGCACCCCGAATCGCGGCGCGTCGCTCCCCCGCGCCCCGCGAAAGTGCAGGTCAGCGCGGTGGGGAGCGAGGTGGAGCGGAGTGGAGCAAGAAGTGGGGACGCGCCACGGCAGCCACCCGCGCCGTAGGGTTGGCCCCCCGAGGGAGAGCACGACGAGGAGTTGCCGTGGAGACGCCGACCACCCCCCTGACGAGCCCCGCCGCGGCGGTCGCGGACGTCGACACCGTGGCGCGGGTCGCCGCACAGGTCCGGGCCAACGTGGAGAAGGTCATCGAGGGCAAGGGCGAGGTCGTGGGCGCCGCGATCGTCGTCCTGCTCGCCGGAGGGCACCTGCTCATCGAGGACGTCCCCGGCGTCGGCAAGACGATGCTGGCCAAGGCCCTGGCACGCAGCATCGACTCGACCGTGCGCCGGGTGCAGTTCACCCCCGACCTGCTGCCCTCCGACATCACCGGCGTCTCGGTGTTCGACCAGGCGACCCGGACCTTCGAGTTCCGTCCGGGCGGGGTCTTCGCCAACATCGTCATCGGCGACGAGATCAACCGCGCCTCGCCCAAGACCCAGTCCGCGCTGCTCGAGTGCATGGCCGAGCGCCAGGTCACCGTCGACAACGTGACCTACCAGCTGGAGTCGCCCTTCATGGTCGTCGCGACCCAGAACCCCGTCGAGATGGAGGGCACCTACCCCCTTCCCGAGGCCCAGCGCGACCGCTTCATGGCGCGGGTCTCGATCGGCTACCCGGTGCCGGCCGCCGAGATCGCGATGCTCGCCAACCACGGCGTCCTGAACCCGCTCGACGACCTCGACCCCGTCACCGACAGCGCCGAGATCCGCAAGCTGTGCGCGATCGTCGCGCTGGTGCACGTCTCCGACGCGGTGCAGCGGTACGCCGTCGCGCTCACCGCCGCCACCCGTCACCACCCCGAGCTGCTCCTCGGCGCGTCACCGCGGGCGACCCTCCACCTGGTCCGCGCCGCCAAGGCCCGCGCCGCACTCCACCGCCGCGACTACGTCCTGCCCGACGACGTGCGGGCGCTGCTGCCGATGGTGCTCGCCCACCGCCTGCTGCCCAGCGCCGAGGCGGCGGTCGGCGGGCGGGACGCCGCCGCGATCCTCGAGGGCATCGCCGCACAGGTCCCCGTCCCCGAGTCCGCCTCCTGACCCCGCCCCGACCATGCTGCGCTCCGCCCTGTCCTCGCTGACCCTGCGCGGGCGTGCGTTCATCGCGGCCGGGGTGACCGCGATCGTCTGCGCCGTGCTCTTCGGCCAGCCCGCCCTGACCCGGGTGGGGGTCCTGGTGCTGGTGCTGCCGCTCATCGCCGCCCTGGTCGTCAGCCGGCGCCGCCACGACCCGGTCGTGACCCGCTCGGTGTGGCCGCGCCTGGTCCGCGCCGGCGAGGCCGCCCGGATCGACCTGTCGGTCTCCAGCGACCGCCGGCGCGCCGACGGACCGCTGCTCATCGAGGACACGCTCCCCTACGCCCTCGGCACCCGGCCCCGCTTCGTGCTGCAGGGCCTGGGCCAGCACTGGGAGCGCACCGTCACCTACCCGGTCCGCTCCGACATCCGGGGCCGGTTCGCCGTCGGGCCGCTGAGCGTGCGGATCACCGACCCCTTCGGCCTCGTCGAGCGGCGCCGCGAGATCGGCGGGACCGCCGAGCTCGTGGTCACGCCACGGGTGCTGCCCCTGCCCGCGATCCCACTGTCCGGCGGGTGGCAGGGCGCGGGTGAGCACCGGCCGCAGGCGTTCGCGGCGGGCTCGGCGGAGGACGTCAGCGTGCGGGAGTACCGCCGAGGCGACGACCTGCGGCGCGTCCACTGGCGCAGCTCCGCCCGGGTCGGCGACCTCATGGTGCGCCGCGAGGAGCAGCCGTGGGAGGCGCACGCCACCGTCGTCCTCGACAACCGGACCGCCGCGCACCGCGGCCAGGGACCCGCCTCCAGCCTGGAGCCGGCCATCGTCGCGGCCGCCTCGGTGATCGTGCACCTCGAGGCCCACGGGTACGCCGTCCAGCTCGCCACCGCCGCCGGGGCCGACGCCGAGGGGGCCGACCGCGCGCTGCGCCGGCTCGCCGTCCTCGAGCTCGTCCCGCGCCCCACCCTCGACACCAGCTGGTCCGGTGACCAGGCCCGCGGCGGCGTGGTGGTCGCCGTGCTCGGCGCCCACCAGAGCGGCGACACCGCGGCCCTGCGCCGGATCCGGCACGACGCGGGCGCCGCCCTGGCGGTGGTCCTCGACGTCGCCCAGTGGTCCGCCTCCCGGCTCGGCGACGGTCCGGCCGCCGCGGCAGCACCCCTGCTCTCGCTCGGGTGGCGGGCCGCCGGGGTGGGTCCCCGCGACCGCCTCGACGGCGCCTGGCGCGACCTCGGCCGCGCGCCCTCCCGCGCGGGGGTGCGCCCGTGAGGCCCACCCGCGGCAGCACGCCGTTCTCCGTGACCCTGCTCCTCGGCATCGTCGCGGCGGCCACCACCTGGGTCGCCCTCACCGCATGGCAGGGCTTCGTCAGCCAGCCCTCCAGCTTCCTCGGCCGGCTCGCCGTCGTCGCCCTCGTCGTCGTCGCGCTCGGCACCGTCCTGCGCTGGCGGTCCGTGCCGCGCGGGCTCGTCGTCCTCGCCCAGGTCGTCGTCACCACCGCCGTCGTGTCCTGGCAGATCACCGGCACGCCCGTGCCCAGCGCGGAGATCGGGCAGGCCCTGCGGACCGCCGTCGACACCGCACGCGCCTACAGCGCACCCGTCGGTCCCCGGGTGCCGCCGCTGTGGCCGCTGCTGCTGGTCTGCGGCGCGGTCTTCCTGGTGCTGGTCGACACCGTCGCGTGCACGCTGCGCCGGGTTCCGGGCGCCGGGCTCGCCCTGCTCGCGATCTACTCCGTCCCCAGCGGCCTGCTCGACCAGGGGCCGGGCTGGGGCAGCTTCGTCGTCACCGCCGGCGGCTTCCTCGTCCTGCTCCACCTCGACGCCCGCGAGCACCTGTTCGGCTGGGGCCGCGCGATCGGGCCCGAGGACAACTCGCCCTGGGGCCACGCCAACCCGGTCCGCGAGGCCGCGAAGGCCGGCGCCGGCCGGATCGGCGTCACCGCCACCGTGCTCGCCCTCGTCGTCCCCGCCTTCGTGCCGGTGCTCGGCACCGACTTCTTCGACCTCGGCGGCAACGGCAGCGGCGGCGACATCCGGATCCGCAAGCCCATCGCCGACATGCGCCGCGACCTCGAACGCGGCGAGGACATCCCGCTGGTCAACCTCGCGACCGACGACCCCGCGCCGTCGTACCTGCGGCTGTCGGTGCTCAACCGCTTCACCGGCCAGGAGTGGAGCAGCGGCGATCGCGACGTCGCCCAGGAGAACACCGCCGACGGCGCACTGCCCGCCCCCGTCGGGCTGTCCCCCTCGGTCCCGCGCGCGACCTACGACTACGACGTCGCGATCCTGTCCAGCCTGAACTCCACCTGGCTGCCCACGCAGTTCCCCGCCGCCGCGGTGCGCGCGGACGGCGACTGGCGCTTCGACCCCGTCACCATGGACTTCCTCGCCGCCGACGACGACCTCGACACCCGCGACCAGTCGTACTCGATGACCTCGATCGTGCCGCGCTACGGCGTCGACGGACGCTACTTCCGCGACGGCGCCACCGGCGCCGTGCCCGACGAGATGCTCGAGCTGCCCGCCGGCATCCCCACCCTGGTCCGCGACCTGGCCCGCAGCGTCACCGCGCCCGCCACCGACGACTACGAGCGCGCCCTGATGCTGCAGCGCTTCTTCCGCCAGGACGGCGGGTTCACCTACAACCTGGAGAAGGCGCCCGCCGGCACCGGCAGCAACACCCTCGAGGCCTTCCTCGCCCCCAGCGGCCGGGTCGGGTACTGCGAGCAGTTCGCCTCCGCCATGGCGGTGATGGCCCGCATCCTCGGCATCCCCGCGCGCGTCGCCGTCGGATTCCTCGAGCCCACCCGGCTCGAGGACGGCAGCTGGCAGTACAGCAGCCACGACCTGCACGCCTGGCCCGAGCTGTACTTCGGCGGCGCCGGCTGGGTCCGCTTCGAGCCCACGCCCTCCGGCCGGGTCGACTCCGTCCCCGACTACTCCCGCGTCCCGGTCGGCGGGATCGGCGAGGAGAACACCGACGCCGCCTCCAGCAGCTCGGCTCCGGCCAGCGGGACGGCCACCGTCGCTCCCCGCCCGGCCCCGACCCGGCCGACCGCCGCGCCCGAGGACGCCGAGGGCGCGGGCTCCGGCGCCGAGAGCCACACCGGCCGCACCCTCGCCATCGGCGGCGGCGTGCTGCTCGTCCTGCTCCTCGTCGCCCTCCTCGTCGCCGGGCCCCGCTCCGTGCGGGCCGGCGCGCGGCGCACCCGGCTCGCCGGGGGGCCCGACGAGCAGTGGGCCGAGCTCCGCGCGGCGGCGCTCGACCTCGGCGTACCGTGGCCGGAGGGGCGCTCCCCCCGCGAGATCGGCACCGTCCTCGTCGACCACCTCGCCGACCCCGACGCTCCCGCCGTCGAACGCCCCCGCACCGGAGCCGGCGCCGCTCCCGATGCCGCGGACGCCCTCGAACGGCTCGTGCACGGCGTCGAGCGCGCCCGCTACGCCCGGCCCGGCTCGGTCGCTGTGGACGTGCGCCCGGTCACCACCGACGACACCACGCTGGTCCTGGCGGCGCTCACCGCCGGGGCGAGCGCCGGGCAGCGGCGCCGGGCACGCTGGCTGCCGCGGTCGGTCTGGCGACGCGGCTGAGATCTGCGCGCCCTGGGGATCGGCGGCGTGGGTCGGCTGGTGGGGACGCCGTCGTCAGGCTGTCGTCAGGCTGTCGTCAGGCTGTCGTCAGGCTGGGTCGCCCCGGCCGACCAAGCGACCGGTCGCGGGAGCGGCCGTCCGGCGTACCGGCTCAGAAGCCGCCGCGGTCGCGGCGCCGGCGCCAGCGCGCCTGCAGGGTGCCCATGAAGCCGGAAGACGAGCCTCGGCTGGAGCCGCGGGACGGGCCCCGGCTGCTGGTACGGCGACTGCGGCCGCCGTCGACGACACCGAAGCCCGACGGGTGGGCGGCGATGTGCGCGTCGGTCGGGCCACCGCGCTGGCCCTTGAGGGCGGTCAGCAGGACGGTGGCCGAGCCGAGCATCACGACGAAGCCGGCGACACCGACGGGCCAGTAGCCGCTGACGGCACCGCCCATCATCACCGCCACCCCGACCGCGAAGACCGCACCCGCGGCGATCGCACGACGACGCGCCGCCTGGCGAAGAGTGGTGCCGCGCAGGGTCGAGGCGAACTTCGGGTCCTCTTCACTGAGGGCTCGCTCCATCTGCTCGAGCAGACGCAGCTCCTCTTCTGAGAGTGGCACCGGTTCCTCCGACACGTTCGCTGACTGTCCCCCAAGTGTAGGCAGGCAATTCGCGGCGGGGTAGGGCGTCCCCCGAAATTGTGCATCCGGCCTCACCGGATGGCCTGAACGGGCCAGCCGGGCGGGCGCGGCGCGGAGTCGGCCGCGGACAGCAGGCTGGCGCGTCGGACGGCCGCCGAGCCGAACCGCGTCGCCGCCCGGTCGACCGCGCGGTCGGCGTCCGGCCACCCCGGGTCGCGCTCCCCCAGGGCGAGCTGCCGGCTGTCCCCGTCGCGGGTGCGGCGCAGGCCCTCGACCCGCACCCCGACGAGGCGGACCGAGGGGCGGCGCGGCGCCATCGCGTCGAGCAGGCTGTCGAGCAGGGCGACGGCCGTGTCGTAGACCTCCTGGGTGACGTCCGTGGGCTCGGGCAGGGTGCGGGAGCGGTGGACGGTGCTGAAGTCGCTGAAGCGCACGGTGATCGCGACCGTCCGACCCACCCGCTCCGCCGCCCGCACCCGCGCCGTGACCCGCGAGGTGAGCCGCAGCAGCTCGCGGTGCAGCCGGGCGCGGTCGGTCAGGTCCACGGAGAGCGTGTGCTGGGCGCCCATGCTGCCCTCCGGCTCGCCCTCCCCGAAGCCGAACACCCCGGCCCCGCCCGGGCGCAGCTCCGAGCGGTCGGCGCCCCACACCAGGGCGTGCAGGTGCCCGCCGAGGTGGCCCCCGAGCATCCGGCGCAGGTCGTCGACGCCCAGCGCGGCCACGTCGCCCACGGTGAGCAGGCCGAGTCGGTGGAGGCGCTGGCGGGTGGCCTCCCCCACGCCGTAGAGGACGCCGACGTCGAGGGGGTGCACCTCGGCCACGAACCGGTCCGGCGCGATCACCCGCACCCCGTCCGGCTTGGCGAGCCGGCTGGCGAGCTTGGCGACCGAGACCGTGGCCGCGATGCCGACCGAGCAGGTGATCCCGTGCTCGGCGCGGATCCGGGCCCGCAGCCGCTCCGCGATCGCCTCCGGCGAGCCGAAGAGGCGTCCCGCACCGCGGACGTCGAGGAAGGCCTCGTCCAGCGAGGTCACCTCGACGACCGGCGTGACGGTACGGAAGGTCTCCATGATCGCCTTCGACACCGGGGTCAGCAGGGCGAAGTCCGGCGGCATCGTGACCGCGTCCGGGCACAGCCTCCGCGCCTGCGTGCCGGACATGCCGGAGCGGATGCCGAAGCGACGCGCGGGGTAGTTCGCCGAGAGCACGACCCCGCGGTGCCCACCACCGACGACCACCGGTACGTCGTGGAGGTCGGGTCGGTCGCGGATCATCACCGAGGCGTAGAACGCGTCCATGTCCACGTGGAGCAGGGAGCACTCCGGTGGATCGGGACGCCGGCCCGGCTCCGGCGTGCCGGCGGGCGTCATGGCTCACCGCCCCGGGGCGGGAGCGGCGCCAGCGACGCGCCGGGTGCGTCCCGCCCGGTCGAGACGGCGGGCGGGCGGGGATCAGGCCCGGTGGGCGAGCACGTGGACCTGGGTCGCGAGCGGGAGGTACTCCTCGCGGCCGGCCACCGCTCGCTCCAGCTCGACGAGCGCGGCGGCGGCGCCGGGCTCGAGGTCCACGAGGGCGGCGGGGACGAGGTCCGCGAAGACCCGGACGCCGTGGACCGTGGTGGTGACGAAGCCGGCCTCGGCGAGCAGGGTCGCGAGCTCGGCGGCCGTGAAGCGTCGACCGGTCCGCGCGTCCAGCGGCTCCTGGCCGTCGAGCAGGCCCCGCGCCTGCTGGAAGTGCCCGGCCATGGCCCGGGCGAGGACGGCGGCGTGGCGCTGGCCGACGACGAGGCTGAGGAGTCCGCCGGGGCGGAGCACCTCGCCGACCCGCGCCAGAGCGAGCGCCGGGTCGACGACCTCGAGTACGCCGTGGCAGAGCACGACGTCCGCGCTGGCCGCGCCGACGACGTCCACCAGGTCGGTGACGTCGCCCTGCAGGCCGGAGACGTCGAGGCCGACCTCCTGGGCGCGGCGCGAGAGCGCCGCGAGGGCGTCGGGGCTCGGGTCGACGACACGCACCCGGTGCCCGGAGTCGGCGAGCCGGACGGCGAAGCCACCGGTGCCGCCGCCGAGGTCGACGACGTCCCGCGGGCCGCCGGCCAGGGCTGCCTCGAGGGCGTCCCAGACGACGGCGGTCCGCACCGAACCGCGCTGCTCGCGTGAGGCCATGTGCCGAACACTATCCGTCCGCCCTCCCCCGACTCGCCGTGCCCGTCGCGCGTGCGGTCTCAGCCCGCCGCCCGGACCGCGTCGCGGCCGGCGCGACGACCCGGGACGTGACCGGTGAGCTGACCGGGGAGGTTGCCCGTCCGCGGCGGGCCGGCGACGGCGGCGTGCGGAGCCAGCCCGAGCGAGGACTCCACCAGGGCGAGGAACCGGTCGGCGTCACGGACCAGGTCGTCGGCGTCCCGCTCGGAGACCGCGCGGGTGGAGCCCGCCTCGGCCGCCGCCCGCTTGCCCGCGCCGGCCGCGAAAAAGGTGGCCCACTCCCCCATCTCGGGAGCGACCTCGGCGAGCAGCACCCAGGCGTTCTTCTGGGGGCGCTTGCGTGGACCGGCCGGACGGGCCCGGGCGGAGAGCAGCGCCGCCGCGGCACGCAGGGCCGCCACGTGGGCGCAGGCGTAGCGGGTCGCCGCGTCCGGCGCCGCGACGGCCTCGCTCAGCGACGAGGCCGAGCGGAGCAGGTAGCTGTGGGTGGTCGCGGGCAGGGTGTCCGGACCGTACGACGGGGCGAGCTGCGTGACCACGGGCGATCTCCTTCGAGGGATCGTTCGAACAGGTGTTCGAACAAGACGAAGGTACACCGGGGGTCCGACACGACTCAAGGGTCGACGCGACACGGCCCGGCGCGGGCCGGGGCCAGGACGGGCAGGGACGGGCCGCGACGGGCCGGGAGGACGTGCTCGGGTCAGGCGTCGACGGAGGCGTCCCTGCGCCCCCGGTGCGCGCCGCGCACGAACTCCCGCGACTGCGGGTGCCAGATGAAGACCAGGGTGACCGCGCAGACCACCGCGCCGCCGATGGCGGCCCACTCGACGAGGCGCGGCGGGTCGGTGCGCACCGTCGCGATGGTGACGAGGAAGATCCCCACCACGATGGCGGCCGAGGAGTGCCGGGCCCAGTTGTTGCCGGTGCGGAAGAGCGCGATGAGGGTGGCGGCGAGGACCGCCGTCACGCCGTACAGGACCAGGATGACGGGGACGAACTCGACCGGCTGCACGGTGCTGTCACCGACCTGGACCGGCGACCAGACCGCACCGAGGTCGTCGCGCTGGACGACGACCATGACGCACACGAGCGCGCCGGCGGCCACCAGGAACCACAACAGCCAGCACGCGATGTCGACGGCTGGTGGTCGCTTGGTCATCCGTTCCTCCTGCATCGGCGGCCTCGATAGGGTCTCCCCCATGTCGGCCGAGCATCCCTCGATCGCCCGCTTCCGCGCGGAGCACGCAGCTCGCGGCGGAGAGGGCGAGATCGTCATTCTGCCTGACTCGGTCCACACCGCCGCACTGGCCGCCGAGGCGCTCGGCTGCCCGGTGGGGGCGATCGCCAACAGCCTGCTCTTCGACGCCGACGGCACACCCGTGCTGATCCTCACCTCGGGCGAGCACCGGGTCGACACCGGCCTGGTGGCCGAGGTCGTCGGACGCGGCCGGCTGCGCCGCGCCTCGCCCGAGTTCGTCCGCGCCCACACCGGTCAGGTCATCGGAGGCGTGTCGCCGATCGCGCACCCGGCCCCCGTCCCGACGTACGTCGACCGGTGGCTCGCCCGCCACGACGTGGTGTGGGCGGCGGCGGGACATCCCGCGGCGGTGTTCTCGACGAGCTACGACGAGCTGCTCACCCTGACCGGCGCCACCCCGATCGAGGTGGAGTGATGGCGCGCGTGGTGGTCGTGGGCGGCGGCCTCGGCGGCGCGGCCACGGCGGCCCGGCTGGCCAAGCAGGGCCATGACGTGGCGCTGCTGGAGACCTCCGCCCGGCTGGGCGGGGCGCTCGCGCCGGTCGAGCAGGACGGGTACCGCTGGGACGGCGGTCCGGGGAGCACCCTGGTGCCGGCGGCGCTGCGCGACCTGTTCCGCAAGACCGGGCGGCCTTTGGAGACCGAGCTGGGCGCTGAGCTGGAGCCGCTGGCGGTGCTGCGCGAGCACCGGTTCGCGGACCGCACCTCCGTCCGGCTCCCGGGCGGCTCGCGTGCCGAGCAGATGGCCGCCTTCGAGGAGCTCGGCGGCGGCCTGGGCGAGACCTGGTCGCGCCACGTCGACATCTACCAGCCGGTCTGGGACGTCCTGCGCCGCCACTACGTCGAGGCACCCGCCCGGCCGGCGGACCGGCGTTCGCTGCCGAAGGAGCTGGACCAGCTCTTCGCGATCCGCGAGACGCTCTTCAAGCGGCTGCGCCACGACTTCCGCGACGAGCGGCTCGCGCTGGTCGCCGGGCACCACGCCGTCGCCGAGGGCCACGACCTGCGCAACGTGCCGTCGTGGGTGGGCGTGTGGTCCTACCTGGAGCAGAACTTCGGCGGCTGGCGGGTCCCCGGCGGGATGGGCCGGATCGCGGAGCTCCTCGAGCAGCGCCTGGCGACCCGCAAGGTCGCCGTCCGCACCGGCATCACGGTCGGCGACCTCGTGGTCCGCGACGGCCGGGCGGTCGCGGTGCGCACCAGCGAGGGCGACGCGGACGCCGATCTCGTCGTGGTCGCGGTCGACCCGCGCAGGCTGCCGGCGCTGGCGTCGTACGTCGAGCGGACGATGCCCGCCATCCCCCCGGTCGTCTCCCACCTCGGACTGCGCGGGGACGTGCCGCCGCTGACCCACGAGGTGGTGTTCAACGCCGAGCCGATGATCACGGTGCGCCCCGGCGTCGCGGCGCCGGAGGGCGGGACCGCATGGACCCTGCACGGGCGCGGCAAGATCGCCGAGGACATGGTCGACGCGCTCGCCCGGCACGGGCTCGACGTACGCGACCAGGTGGTCACCCGCGTCGACCTGACCCCGCGTGACCTGGTCCAGCAGTGGAACGGCTCGCCGATGGGGGTGCTGTGGCAGGGCCGCGGCACGGTCCGGTCGCGGCTGGGGCCCGAGACCCCGCTGCCCAACGTGTACGTCGCCGGCGCGCACGGCGCCCCCGGCGCGGGGGTGCCCTTCGTGGCCCAGTCGGCCGCCCTGGTCGCAGGCCTCGTCGGCCCCGCCTGACCCTCGACTTGGGGTTTTCCCACCCGCGACTTGGGGTTTCCCACCCCCGACTTGGGACTTTCCACCCGCGACTTGGGACTTTGCGACCGCAGTCCTCACGGGCAGGCGGACGCTCGAGGTCAGCCGACGGCCGTCACTGCCCCGAGAGGGGCGAAACCCCCAACTCAAAGGTGGAAACCCACAACTCGACGGTGGAAACCCACAAGTCGCGGGTGGGAAACCCCAACTCGCGGGTGGAAGACCCCAAGTGGAGTCAGACGGTGATCTGCAGGGCCTCGAAGATCTCGAGCGTCGCCTTCGACCGGTTCAGGGTGTAGAAGTGCAGGCCGGGCGCGCCGCCGGCGAGCAGCTCGTCGCAGAGCTCGGCGGCGAGCCGGATGCCCTCGGCGCGCACGGCGGCGGGGTCGCCGTCGTAGGCGCTGATCCGCTCGACGATCTCGTCGGGGACGCTGGTGCCGATCAGCTCGCCCTGGCGGCGGATGGCGCTGAGGTTCAGGATCGGCATGATGCCCGGCAGGATCGGCATGTCGACGCCGCGCTCGCGCACCCGCTCCACGAGCGCGAAGTAGTCGGAGGCCCGGAAGAACATCTGGGTGACCGCGAACTCCGCGCCGGCCTTGGCCTTCGCGACGAGCACGTCGGCGTCGTGGTCGAGGGACTCCGCCGAGGGGTGACCCTCGGGGAAGGCGGCGACGCCGACCCGGAAGCTGCCGCGGGCGCGGGCCATCTCGACCAGCTCGACCGCGTAGTTGAGGCCGCCTTCGGTGGGGGTCCAGTCCGCGCGCGGGCCCTCCTGCGGGTCGCCGCGCAGGGCGAGTACGTGGGCGACGCCCGCGGCGTCGTACGCGTCGAGGATGCTCTCCAGCTCCTCGCGCGTGTGCCCGACGCAGGTCAGGTGGGCCATCGGGATGAGCGAGGTCTCCCGGGCGATGCGGCCGGTGATGGCGACGGTCTTGTCGCGGGTGCTGCCGCCGGCGCCGTAGGTGACGGAGACGAAGGAGGGCCGGTACGGCTCGAGCGCGCGGATCGCGTCCCACAGCTGGGTCTCGCCCGCCTCGTCCTTCGGCGGGAAGAACTCGAACGAGAACGAGCGACCGCCCTCGCGGATGATGTCGCCGAGGGAGCGTCCGGCACCGGTAACCATGCGCGAAGTCTAGGCGGGCCGAGGCCGCCGGGGCCGGGGATCTCGCAAGTGTGGAGGATCACTAGGCTGGCCGGGTGAGCGAGCAGCGCTGGGACCCCACCTCCTTCCGGGCGGAGGTCCAGGCGACGCTGGACGCCTTCCTCGCCGAGCAGACCGACCGGTTGGCCCCCCTGGGCGCCGACGCGGCCCGCCTGCTGACCGAGGCCCGCGCGACGGTGAGCGGGGGGAAGCGGTTCCGGGCGGCCTTCTGCCACTGGGGGTACGCCGCGGTGGCGGGCGTCCCCACCGGCGACGACGCCCGCGCGGTGGCCCGGGCGGCCGCCTCGCTGGAGCTCCTGCACGCCAGCGCGCTGGTCCACGACGACCTGATGGACGCCTCCGACACCCGCCGCGGCCGGGCGGCGACGCACCGCGGCTTCGAGGCCGAGCACCGCGCCGACGGCTGGCGCGGCGACCCGGTCCAGTACGGCGCCGCGGCCGCCATCCTGCTCGGCGACCTGCTGCTGTCCTGGTCGGACGAGCTGCTGCGGCGCTGCGGCCTGGGCTGGGACCGGGTCGGGCCGGCGCTCGACGTGTTCGACCTGTGCCGCTCGGAGGTGATCGCCGGCCAGTTCCTCGACGTGTCGGTGCAGGCCCGCGGCCGGGCCAGCGTCGAGCAGGCCACGACGGTGCTGCGCTACAAGTCCGCGAAGTACTCCATCGAGCGTCCGGTCCACATCGGCGCGGCCCTCGCCGGCGCCGGGCCCGCCACGATCGAGCGGCTCACCGCGTTCGGCCTGCCGCTGGGCGAGGCCTTCCAGCTGCGCGACGACCTGCTCGGCGTCTTCGGCGACCCGGAGACCACCGGCAAGCCGGCCGGCGACGACCTCGTCGAGGGCAAGCGCACCGTCCTGGTCGCGCTCGCCCTGGAGGCCGCGTCGCCCGACGAGGGGGCCCGGCTCGACACCGGCCTCGGCACCGCCCTCGACGAGGACCGGATCGCCGACCTCCGCGCGGTGATCGACGGCTCCGGTGCCCGGGAGCAGGTCGAGACCCGCATCGACGCGCTCGCCCGCCAGGCCGTCGACGCGCTGCGTGCCGGGCAGGCCGAGGAGGGCTGGGACGCCGGCGCGTGCCAGGTGCTGGAGCAGCTCGCGACCGCGGCGACGCGGCGGACCCGCTAGTCCAGCAGCGGTACGACGTCCGCGGGCCCCGGCCCGCGCAGCAGCACCTCGAGCGGGCGCTCCCCCGTGGCGGCCTCGCCCAGGATCTCCACCACGACGGCGAAGCGGTCCGGCTCCGCGCGGGCGAACCCGCCCCAGGCGTCCCAGAGCAGCACGGTGGGCGCGGCGAGGTCGCGCAGCGCGTCGTTGAGGGCGTCCAGGTTGGCGCCGTAGTGCTCGCCGAAGGCGAGGGCGTCGCCGAGCGCGCGGAGCACGGCCCGGGTGTCGTCGAGGGCGGCCCCGTCGACGTACCCGAAGGACCAGGCGGCGTGCTCGACGGCCTCCCGCACGTCGGCGACCTCCAGCCCCGACTCCCAGCGGTGCACGCCGGGCGTGTGCCGGCCGGCGAGGACGGCGGCCAGGCCGCTCATCGGCGGATCCTCTCGAACGACTCGTAGTGGTCCTCGGTCCAGTAGAGCTCGCCGCCGTCGCCCGCGATGATCCGGCGGGCGCCGCGGGTCTCGGCGCCGGGCGTGGGCACGGTGTACTCCGCGTAGTAGCCCCGCGCCCGCGCCGGCAGCAGGCGCTCGAAGTTGCCGAAGGTGGAGCCGTCCTTGCCCGGGTACGGGAAGGGTCCGCCCGCGTCGATCAGGGCGACGGTCTCCGCTGCCTCCGGGGGCAGGTCGGCGAGGTCGACCGTCGGCAGGCCGGAGGAGTCGGCGGGCGCCGAGGTCTGGGGCGCCGAGGTCGACGGCGTGTCCCGGGCAGCGTCCGGCTCGGGCGTCCCGGTGTCACGGTTCTGCAGCCACCACACCGCGACCAGCAGGAGGACGGTGACGAGGCTGGTGACCAGCCGCGTGGTGCGTCGGGACACGACGGTCGCGCGCTCCCGCTAGAAGCCGAGCGCCTGGGCGCGGCGCTTGACCTCGGAGCCGCGGTTCTCGCGCAGCGCGTCGATCGGGCGGCCCGGGAGGTCGGCGTCGAGGAAGATCCAGGCGATGCACTCGCGGTCGTCGTACCCGTTGTCGTGCAGCGTGGTGAGCAGGCCCGGCAACCCCTTGACCGGCTCGCCGTCGACGACGAAAAGCGCCGGGATGCCCTGCTTGCGGCCCTCGGCGGGCACGGCGGCGGCGAGCTGGTGCTCGCGGACCATGGTGCGGACCTTGGCGGGCGTGACGCCGATCAGGGCGGCGGCCTGGTCCCAGTCCAGCCACTCCTCGACGAGGGCGGACAGGTCCTGCTCGGCCAGTGGGGTGTCGCTCATGGGCCCATCTTCCACGAAGAACGGGGGCGGGATCACACCGGCGTGGCCGCCGGGCTGCCGTGGTCCGGCGCCGTACGATGTGCTCTCCGGTCACTTCCCCGGCCGGTCCAGCGGAACATGCACAGGAGGGTCGCTGTGCAGGACGACCAGCGTGCCCGCGGCGACGCCGCCGCGCGACCTGGCGACCCCGCAGGACGGACGGAGGACCACCAGTTCGGGCGCCTGCTGGACGGGCGCTACCGGATCGGCCCGCGGATCGCGCGCGGCGGGATGGCGAGCGTGTACGAAGCCGTCGACACCCGCCTCGACCGGACCGTCGCGGTCAAGGTCATGCACCCCGGGCTGGGCGACGCGACCACGGAGGACGACTCGTTCGCGCGCCGCTTCGTGCGCGAGGCGAAGGCGGCCGCGAAGCTCTCGCACCCCAACGTCGTCGCGGTCTACGACCAGGGCCGCGACGAGACCGGGGACGGTACGACGTACCTGGTGATGGAGTACGTCCCCGGGCACACCCTGCGCGACACCATCAGCAAGGAAGCGCCGATGTCGCCCGAGCGGGCGCTGGCGATCATCGACCCGGTGCTGTCCGCCCTGGCCTCGGCCCACCGCGCCGGGCTGATCCACCGCGACGTGAAGCCCGAGAACGTGCTCATCGCCGACGACGGCCGGATCAAGGTCGCCGACTTCGGACTCGCCAAGGCGGTCAGCTCCGAGACCCAGCACACTGCGACGAGCGGGGTGCTCATCGGCACGGTGTCCTACCTCGCGCCGGAGCTCGTCGTCGAGCAGCGTGCCGACGCGCGCGCCGACGTGTACGCCATCGGCGTGATCCTCTACGAGCTGCTCACCGGCACCAAGCCGCACACCGGCGAGTCCCCGATCGCGGTGGCCTACCGCCACGTCCACCACGACGTGCCGGCCCCGTCGAGCGTGGTGCCCGGCCTGCCGGCGTACGTCGACGCACTGGTCGCCCGCGCGACCACCCGCGACCCCAGCCTGCGCCCCTCCGACGCCACCGTCCTGATGCACCACGTGCGGAGGGTGGCCCAGGCGCTGCACGACGGCGTGCGCGAGGACCCCGAGCTGTACGCCGACCTGATGCCGCGACCGCGGCCCGCGGGCGCCGAGGACGAGCTGGTCGAGGTCGGCACCGACACCACGCCCGACCCGGTCAGCACGCTGTGGAACGGCATCCCCGACCTGCTGCCGACCCCGCCGCCCCAGGCCCCCCAGCCGTCCTCGGCAACCGCGGGATCCCCGGCGTCCCCGGGGCCGCGGACAGCGCAGACCCGGGCCTCGCGCGCGGCCCCGTCGCGACCGGTGCCGGTCGACGTCACTCCCCCGCCCGCGCGGGAGCGGCGCGGCCGCCGCCGGCTCGCGTTCGTCCTGGTGCTGGTGCTGCTCGTGGCGGCGCTGGGCGTCGGCGGGTACTGGTTCGGCTGGGGTCGCTACACCTCGACCCCCGGCGTCGTCGGCCTCACCCGGGCCGCGGCGGAGAAGGAGCTGGACGGCGCCGACCTCGGCGCGAAGGTCGAGCAGGTCTACTCCGACAGCGTCGAGCCCGGTGTCGTGGTGGCCACCGACCCGCGCCCGGGCGCGCGGATCCTGCCCGGTGACGACGTCACCCTGACCGTCTCCCGCGGCCCGGAGGTCTACGACGTCCCGGACCTGACCGGGCTCACCGTCGACCAGGCCGAGGAGGCGTTGGCGGAGGTGAAGATGGTGCTCGGGCGGCAGGTGCCGAAATACTCCGAGACCGTCGCGAAGGGCCGGATCATCCGCAGCGACCCGGCGTTCGGCAGTGCCGACGCGACGTCCCTGCCCGTCGACACCGCGGTCGCCGTGGTCGTCAGCAAGGGCCGTCAGCCGATCAAGGTCGGCGACTGGACCGGCAAGGACGCCGAGAAGCTCGAGAAGACGCTGGAGGCGCGGGGGCTGCAGGTGAAGGTCACCGACACCGAGTACAGCGACGACGTACCCGAGGGCCGGGTGATCAGCCACAGCCCCGACTCCGGCGTCGTCTACAAGGGCGACGAGATCGAGCTCGTGGTCTCCAAGGGCCCGGAGCTGGTGACCGTGCCGTCGGTGCGCTACCAGGGCACCGAGGCCGCGGTGAAGAAGCTCGAGGACCTCGGCTTCAAGGTCAAGAAGGAGCGGGCAAGCATCTACCTCTCCGGCTCGGTCGCCTGGAACACCGACCCCGGGCCGGGCAAGCGCGTACGCAAGGGCAGCACGGTCATCCTCTATGTCGTCTGAGCAGCCGCGGCGGACCACCCTGCTGGCGATGCTCGCCCTGCTCGCGATGACCGCCTGCTGGGGCTCGACCTTCTACCTCATCAAGGACCTGCTCGACCGGGTGCCGACCGTGGACTTCCTCGCGGTGCGCTTCCTGGTCGCGGGGGCCGCGATGGTGCTGCTGGCCCCGCGCGCGATCGGCCGCCTCTCCCCCGAGGTGCGGCGCCGCGCCGTCGTCCTCGGCTGCCTGTACGGCGTCGCGCAGATCCTGCAGACCGCGGGACTCGCGCACACCCCGGCCAGCGTCTCCGGCTTCATCACCGGCCTGTACGTCGTCGCGACCCCCCTCTTCGCCGCGGCGCTGCTGCGCACCCGGATCACCGGGGTCACGTGGGCCGCGGTCGTCCTCGCGACCGCCGGACTCGGCGTCCTGACCCTCGACGGCCTCTCGATCGGCTACGGCGAGGCGATCACCCTGGTGGCGGCGCTGCTGTACGCCGCGCACATCGTGGGCCTCGGCGCCTGGTCGAGTGCCGGGGACGCCCTGGGCATGTCGATCCTGCAGGTGCTGGTGATCGCGGCGATCTGCCTGGTCGCGGCCCTCACCACCGGCGCGCCCGGTGTCGTGCTGCCCGAGCGGGGCGCGGACTGGGCGTCGCTGGTCTACATGGCGCTCGTCGCCGGCGCCGCCGCGCTGCTCGCCCAGACCTGGGCCCAGTCGCACCTGCCGCCGACGCGCAGCGCGATCATCATGAGCATGGAGCCGGTGTTCGCGGCCTTCTTCGCCGTCCTGCTCGGCGGGGAGTCGGTGACCGGCCGGATGGCGCTCGGTGGTGCGATGGTGCTGACGGCGATGCTGGTGGTCGAGCTGGTGCCGCGCCGCAAGATCGAGGGCGAGGTCACCCACCTGGCGGTGTGACCCGATGTTCCCCCTGGTGTTCCGCGGTTCTCAGGCGCACCATGGGCGAAGGGGGCCCGTTTCCGAGGAGTCACCATGGCCGGTCACATCATCCACGTCCACGGCACGATCCCGGCGCCGCCCGAGCACGTCTGGGGCGTCATCACCGACATCGCCCATGCCGACAGCGTGCTGCGCAGCGTGAGCGAGTGCGAGCTGCTGACCGAGGGCGAGTACGCCGTCGGCACCGCCTGGCGCGAGCGCCGCAACCTCTTCGGCCACCACGGCACCGAGCAGCTGCACGTCGTCGAGGCGGACCCGCCGCGGCGCACCGTCGTGGAGGCGGAGGTCGGCGACGACGTGATCCGCACGGCGTACAGGCTCACCCCCGACCCCGAGGGACGCCGCACCCGGCTGGCGATGACGACGACCGTCGAGATGAGCCACCGCTCGGCGCTCTCGCGGGCGATGTGGGCGCTGTTCGGCGGCTTCAGCTACGACCACAGCCGCAAGGTGCTCGAGCACGACCTGGAGGACATCGAGGCCGAGGCCTGCCGACGCGCCGCCGCCTCCTGACCGGCGGCGTCTCGGTCCGTGGACACCCTCCGGGGGGCGCGCACGGTACGGTGAGCCCGCGATGAGCACCCCGACGTACTGCACCAGCTGCGGGCACGAGCTCGGGGCCGGGCGCTTCTGCACCAACTGCGGCAAGCCGGTGCCCGGCCGCCACCCCGAGGCCGCGCCCGGTGCGAGCGCGCCCGCGAGCCCCCCGCCCCCCTCGGGCGTCGTGCCGCCCCCGGTCGGCCAGCTCCCGCCGTCCGCGCGGTACCCGCTCTTCGCCGACGCCACCGCGCCCGCCCGTCCGGCGCCCGACGCACCGCCGCCCACGACCACCCTGCCCCCGCCCCTGGTCCCCCCGGCGTCGCCGACGCCGCAGCGTCGTCGTACGCCGTGGCTGCCCTGGGCGCTCGGCGTCGTCGTCCTCCTGCTCATCGCCGGCATCGGCGGCTTCCTGCTGCTCGGTGGCGACGACGAGCCCGGCGAGGAGAAGGCCGGCGACCCGGGCTCCTCGGCGTCGGCGCAGCCCTCGGACGACGTACCGCCCTCGGGCGAGCCGGAGCAGCCCGACGCCAGCGGCACCGACGGACCGGTCGAAGCCCCCGACCCCGGCGACGTCGTCGACCTCACCGGCGACGTGACCGCCACCGTCCCCGCCGTCGCCCCGCCGAGCCGCGACCGCGCCAACAAGCCGGTCACCTTCGACGCGAAGAACATGTGGGACGGCAAGCCCCGCACCTCGTGGCGGATGCCCGGCGACGGCACCGGCGAGACGCTGACCTTCGACCTCGGGCAGGATGTCGTGATCACCGAGGTCGGGATGATCAACGGCTACGCGAAGGTCGACGGCGCCGACAACTGGTACCAGGCCAACCGCAGGATCCGGGCCGTGCAGTGGGAGTTCGACGACGGCACCCGGGTCACCCAGGAGTTCGCCGACGGCCGCACCCTCCAGCGCGCCGAGATCGGGCCGATCGCGACCCGCACCGTCAAGGTCCACCTGCTCACCGTGACCCCGCCCGGCGACGGCCCGAACCGGCGGGACTACACCGCGATCAGCGAGATCCAGTTCCTCGGGGCTCCCGCCTGAGGCCTCCGGCGTGATGCGGTTTGGTCCCAAACCGCAACTTTTCGGGCCCCGGACGTGCAGTCTCTGCCCAATCGACGACCCAGGGCGGCCAGCACCGCCACCACACCCCGGGCGGGCCGATCAGCACCCCAGCGCGCCACCCGACGGACCCACCGGCATGCGGTTTGGTCCCAAACCGCATCAATTCGGGCCTCGCACGTGCAGTCTCTGCCCAATCGACGACCCAGGGCGGCCAGAACCGCCACCACACC
>CAZFEE010000006.1:153186-236596 GCA_964517395.1 uncultured Nocardioides sp.
ACGTGCAGTCTCTGCCCAATCGACGACCCAGGGCGGCCAGAACCGCCACCACACCCCGGGCGGACCGATCAGCACCCCAGCACGCCACCCGACGGACCCACCGGCATGCGGTTTGGTCCCAAACCGCAACATTTCGGGCCCCGGACGTGCGGTCTCTGCCCAATCGGCGACCCCGGGCCGCCACCTCCGCCCCCAACAGGATCGACGAACCCGGGTCAGCCCCCCGCGACCAGCCCACCCAGGATCCGCGCCGCACGCTCGGCGTCGTCCCGGGACACGTCGAGGTGCGTGACCAGCCGGACCGTCCGCGCGCCGACGGCACCGATCAGCACCCCGGCCTCGCGTGCCCGGGCGACCAGCCCGGGGGCGTCGGCGTGGTCGAGGACCACGATGTTGGTGTCCACGCCGGCCGGGTCGACGCCGACGGCCTCGGCGAGCAGCCGGGCGTGGGCGTGGTCGTCGGCGAGCCGCTCGACGTGGTGGTCGAGGGCGTGCAGGCCGGCGGCGGCGAGGATGCCGACCTGGCGCAGGCCGGCGCCGAGCCGCTTGCGGCGTACCCGCGCCTCGGCGACGGCGTCGGCGCTGCCGAGCATGAGCGAGCCGACGGGGGCGCCGAGGCCCTTGGAGAGGCAGACGGCGAGCACGTCGGCGACGGCGCCGTACGACGCGAGCGGGACGCCGGTGGCGACGTGGGCGTTCCAGATCCGGGCGCCGTCGAGGTGGACCGCGACCTGCTGGGCGTCGGCGAAGGCGCGCAGCGCCTGCAGGTCTTCGATCGGGAGGACCGCGCCGCCGGCGAAGTTGTGGGTGTTCTCGACCGAGAGCGCGGCGGTGCGCACGAAGTACGGCCCGAGGTCGGGGGCGAACAGCTCGCCCACCTGGGCGAGGTCGGCCTGCCCGCGCGGGCGCGACCAGGTGCGCATGGTGATCCCGTTGACGGCGCCGTGGGCGCCGAGCTCGGCGCGTGCGATGTGTGCCCGCGCCTCGCAGAGCACCTCCTGGCCGGGCGCGACGACCGCGGCGACCGCCAGCACGTTCGCCAGGGAGCCGGTGGGCGTGAACAGCGCGGCGGGCTTGCCGAACAGTGCCGCGACCCGCTCCTCCAGGGCGCGGACGGTGGGGTCCTCGCCGTACACGTCGTCGCCGACCTCGGCGGCGGCCATGGCGGCGCGCATCGCCTCCGTGGGCCGGGTGACGGTGTCGGAGCGGAGGTCGATCACGAGGTGCGCAGCATCGAGGCGACCTGGAAGGCCATCTCCAGCGACTGCACGCGGTTCAGCCGCGGGTCGACCACCGACTCGTAGCGGTGGGCCAGGCCGAGCTCGTCGAGCTGCTCGCCGCCGCCGATGATCTCGGTGACGTCGTCGCCGGTGTTCTCCACCAGGATGCCGGCAGGCACCGTCTCCAGGGCGCGGTGGACGTCGAAGAAGCCCTGGACCTCGTCGAGGACGTCCTCGAAGCGGCGGGTCTTGTAGCCGTTCGAGGCCTCGAAGGTGTTGCCGTGCATCGCGTCGCAGACCCATGCCACGTCGACGCCCTCGGCGGTGACCTTCTCGACCAGCGGCGGCAGGCCGTCGCGGATCTTGCCCGCACCGAAGCGGGTGATGAAGGTGAGCCGGCCGGGCTCGTTGGTGGGGTTGAGCTTCGCGGCGAGGGCGAGCGCGTCGTCGGCGGTCGCCGACGGGCCGAGCTTGCAGCCGATCGGGTTGCTGATGTGGCTGAAGTACTCCACGTGCGCGCCGTCGAGCTGCCGCGTGCGCTCGCCGATCCAGACCATGTGGCCCGAGACGTTGTAGGGCTTCTCGGTGCGCGAGTCGATGCGCGTCATCGCGTGCTCGTACTCCAGCAGCAGCGCCTCGTGCGAGGAGTAGAAGTCGACCCGGTGGAACTCGTCGGGGTCGGCGCCGATCGCCTGCATGAACGTCAGCGCCCGGTCGATCTCGGCCGCCATCGCCTCGTAGTGCTGGCCGACGGGGCTGTTGCGGACGAACTCGGAGTTCCAGGTGTGCACCTGGCGCAGGTCGGCGTAGCCGCCGGTGGTGAAGGCCCGCACGAGGTTCAGCGTGGACGCCGAGGCGTGGTAGACGTCGAGCAGGCGCTGCGGGTCGTGGCGCCGCGACTCGGGGGTGAAGTCGAAGCCGTTGACCGCGTCGCCCCGGTACGCCGGCAGGGTGACCTCGCCGCGCGTCTCGCTGTCGGAGGAGCGGGGCTTGGCGTACTGCCCGGCCAGGCGTCCCACCTTGATCACCGGCACGGACGCGGCGTAGGTCAGCACGACCGCCATCTGCAGCAGCACCCGCAGCTTGTTGCGGGTGTTGTCGGCGGTGGCGTCGACGAAGGTCTCCGCGCAGTCGCCGCCCTGCAGCAGGAAGGCCTCGCCGCGGCTGGCGGCGGCGATCTTCGCCTTGAGCTCGTCGCACTCCCCCGCAAAGACCAGCGGGGGAAGCGTGCGGAGCCGGTCGACGACGGCGGCCAGGGCCACCGGGTCGTCGTACGACGGCTGCTGCTTCGCGCCGATGGCGTGCAACTGCTCGAGGGTGGGGAGGGTGCTCACCCCTGGAGTTTACGGCGCGGCACGGGCGGCCGCCGAGTCGGCGGCCGCCCGTGGACGAGGAGCGGAGCGGGTCAGCTCATCGAGGGTCGTCCGTGGGGTCGATGTCCATGTGCTCGATGTCGGCGAAGTGGCCGCCCTCGGGCTTGTAGAACAACCGGGTCAGGATCCACAGCACGAGGCCGATGCCGAGCAGGCCGGCGGCGATCTTGTACTGGATCATGTCGGCCTCGAGCCGGGCCCACGGGCCGAGCAGGTAGGCGCAGAGCAGCGCACCCAGGACCGGCACGACGGTCGGTGCCCGGAAGCCGTTGCTCGGGTCGCGGCGCAGGATCAGGCAGGCGATGTTGACGATCGTGAAGACCGCCAGCAGCAGCAGTGCCGTGGTGCCGGAGAGCGAGCCGACGATCGTGCTCTCCGAGCCCAGACGGACGTAGGTGATGAGGCCGAAGGCCAGCAGGGTGGTGAAGCCGATGGCGACGTACGGCGAGCGCCGGCCGGGCAGCACCTTGCCGAGCACCGGCGGCAGCACGTGCTGCTGGGCCATGCCGTAGATCAGGCGGCTCGCCATGAGCATGTTGATCAGGGCGGTGTTGGCGACCGCGAAGACCGTCATGAACGGGAAGAAGTCGTCGATCGGCAGGTCGGGCGCACCGATCTTGACGACGTCGATCAGGATGCCGGCCTCGGCGTTGGTCGGGGTGCCGATCTTGTCGGCGGGGATGACCGCGACGACGGAGATGGCCACGAGCATGTAGATGATGACCGCGATGCCGAGCCCGGTGAGCATCATCTTCGGGAAGATCCGCTCGGGGTCCTTGGTCTCCTCGACCATGTTGACGGAGTCCTCGAAGCCGACCATGGAGAAGAACGCGATCGCGGTGGCGACCGTGACCGCCATGAACAGGCCCTTGTCGTCGGGGCTCTCGAACACGGTGATCCGGTCGAGGTCGCCGTCGCCCTTGCCGATGACGTAGAAGCCGATCGCGATGACGATCGCGAGGGCGGTCATCTCGATGATCGTCAGGACGACGTTGAACTTCACGCTCTCGCCGACGCCGCGCAGGTTGATCAGCGCGAGCAGCAGCATGAAGGCGAGCGCCACGACGAGCACGAGCTCCTTGCTCGGCGCGTCCTCGCCGAACCCGATGAGGAGGTTCGAGGCGAGCAGTCCCGAGGAGGTCGAGGCGCTGGTGATGCCGGAGCACACCACGGTGAAGGCGACGAGGAAGGTGATGAAGTGGACCCCGAACGCCTTGTGCGCGTAGAGCGCGGCACCGGCGGCCTGGGGGTACTTCGTCACCAGCTCCAGGTAGGAGAAGGCGGTCAGCGTCGCGATCGCGAAGGCGACCAGGAAGGGCAGCCATGCGATGCCGCCGACCTGGCCCGCGAGGCGCCCGGTGACGGCGTACACGCCGGCGCCGAGGATGTCGCCGACGATGAACAGCAGGAGCAGCCCGGGGCCCAGGACCCGCTTCAGCTCCGGCTGGCTGTTGGTCTGTCCGGTCGCGCCGGAACCTGTGGTGTCAGTGGTCATGGACGTCATCCCTTCCCCGAGTGCGGAGGTGCCCCTCTAGGGGCATCACCCTCGCGCAGTGTGGGACGAAAGGGAAGCATTTGCCTCCCCCGCGCGCCACGCGGGGTTCCGCTCGGGCGGCTCGGCCACCGCGAGCCGGCGCAGCAGCAGGAGGCACGCCTCGGCGAACGGGTTGCCGGTCGTGCGCGCCGCGACGTCGGTCCAGTCGACCTGCTCGCGCACCGCACGGGCGACCGGCAGGAGGGGCGTGAGGTCGCAGGCGTGCTCCTCGAGGGCGTTGAGCTTGTCGGCGAGCAGCACGGTCGCGGGCAGCACCGGCATCCGCACCGAGTCCACCTCCAGCACCTCGGCGTCGTCGAACCGGCCGCGGTGGATGGTCTCGCCATCGACCCGGAAGATGATGTCGACCATCGCGTCGTCGATGAAGACCTTGAAGAGCCAGTCCTCCGGGGGCTGGACGACGACCAGGTCGCGCGCCGCGAGCAGGTCGCGCACCCGCGCGGCGTCCTCCTCGGCCACCATGAAGTCCACGTCGTGGTGCGGCTCGGGCCCCCCGCGGGCCCACAGGCCGTAGCCGCCCGCGAGCGCGAACGGCGCCTCGGACTCCTTCAGCGCGACCGCGACCTCCTTGAGCGCCTCGCGCAGTGCGTCCTGCCCCGTCGGGCCGGCAGGACGCACTGCGCGGGCCGAGGCGTCGTCGTGCACCATCCGCCATCACCTCGGACCGCCCGGTACCCCGGTCCGCGACGGCTATGCCCATCGATTTCGCGGGTACCTCGACGCACGATGCGGATCGCCACCTTCAACATCCTCAACGGCCGGAACCCGCGCGACGTGGACGTCGACGTGGGGGTCCTCGCGGCCGCGGTCGCCGACCTCGACGCCGACGTGCTCGCACTGCAGGAGGTCGACCGCAACCAGCAGCGCTCGGGGCACGCCGACCTCACGGCCGTCGCGGCGGAGGCGATGGGAGCGCCGTACCACCGCTTCGTGGCGGCGCTCTCGGGCAGCCCGGGCGCCACCTGGACGGCCGCGACCGGGCGGGAGCAGCCCGAGGACGCGGCGTACGGCATCGCCCTGCTGAGCCGGTACGACGTGCTCGGCTGGGAGGTCGTGCGGCTGCCGGTGCTGCGCACCCGCGTTCCGGTCCGCTTCGGCGGGCAGCGGCGGCCGACGATGGTGCGCGACGAGCCGCGGGTCGCGGTCGCCGCGACGCTGCGGGCGCCGGGGGGCGACCTCACGGTCGCGACCACCCACCTGTCGTTCGTGCGCTGGTGGAACGGGCGGCAGCTGGCGCACCTGACCCGGGCGCTGTCGGGCGCCCGGCGCCCGCTGGTGCTCACCGGGGACCTCAACATGGACCAGGAGCGGGCCGCGCGGATCACCGGCCTGCACCCGCTGGCGAGCCATCCCACCTTCCCCGCGGACGCGCCGACCGAGCAGCTCGACCACGTCCTCGCCGACCCGGCGCTGCCGGCCCGCTCCGAGGCGCGGGAGATGGCGCTGTCCGACCACCGCGCGCTGGTGGTGGACCTGGAGACCGAGGTCAGCCGAAGAAGACCTGCGCCTCGGCGTACTCCTCCGGGCTGACGACCTTCAGCTTCCCGGTGCCCTCCAGGAGCGGGACGCGGACGATGTCGGTGCCGCGCAGGGCCACCATCACGCCGTACTCGCTCTCGGCGACGGCGTCGATGGCCTGGAGCCCGAACCGGGTCGCCAGCCAGCGGTCGAAGGCGGTCGGCGTGCCGCCGCGCTGCACGTGCCCGAGGACGACGGCGCGCGCCTCCTTGCCCGTGCGGTGCTCGATCTCGGAGGCGAGCCGGTCCCCGATCCCGCCGAGGCGGACGTGGCCGAAGGCGTCCTTCTCCCCGCTGGCCAGCGTCATCCCACTGCCGTCGGCGGGCACGGCACCCTCCGAGACGACGATGATCGGGGCGTACTCGCTGCGGAAGCGGGTCTCGACGTGCGCGCACACCGCGTCGATGTCGAAGGGCACCTCGGGGATCAGCACCGCGCTCGCTCCCCCGGCGATGCCGGCGTGCAGCGCGATCCAGCCGGCATGGCGGCCCATCACCTCCACCACGAGGACCCGGTGGTGCGACTCGGCGGTGGTGTGCAGCCGGTCGATCGCCTCGGTCGCGATGTTGACCGCGGTGTCGAAGCCGAAGGTGAAGTCCGTGCCGGACAGGTCGTTGTCGATGGTCTTGGGGACGCCGACCACGTGGACCCCGAGGTCGGAGAGCTTCGTCGCCACCCCGAGGGTGTCCTCCCCGCCGATGGCGACCAGGGCGTCGACACCGGCCGCGGCGAGGTTCTCCCGGATCCGCTCGACACCACCCTCCACCGCGAACGGGTTGGTCCGCGAGGAGCCCAGGATCGTGCCGCCGCGCGGCAGGATGCCGCGGCACTGCTCGATGCCGAGCGGGACGGTCACCCCCTCCAGCGGCCCCCGCCAGCCGTCGCGGAAGCCCACGAACTCGAAGCCGTGCTCCTTGACGCCCTTGCGGACCACGGCACGGATCACCGCGTTCAGCCCGGGACAGTCCCCTCCACCGGTCAGCACTCCGACGCGCATGCGGCCAACCTACGCCGGTGCCTAGGGTGATTCCCATGACCTTCTCCATCGTTGCCCGATCCGACGACGGCGAGACGTGGGGTGTCGCCGTGGCGTCGAAGTTCCTCGCGGTCGGCTCGGCCGTGCCCGCGGCCGTCGCCGGCGTCGGCGCCATCGCCACCCAGGCCGACGCCAACGTGACCTACAAGGGCCTCGCCCTCTCCCACCTCGACGAGGGCGCCACCGCCCCCGTCGCCCTCCAGCGGCTGCTCGAGGAGGACGAGGGCCGCGCCCACCGCCAGGTGGGCATCGTCGACCTCGACGGCACCGCCGCCTCGCACACCGGCAACGAGTGCATCCCGTGGGCGGGCGGACGCACCGGCGAGGGGTACGCCGTGCAGGGCAACTGCCTGACCGGCGAGGAGGTCGTCGAGGCGATGGAGCAGGCGTGGCTGGCCTCCCCGGTCGACGTACCGCTGCAGGACCGGTTGCTCGCCGCCCTCGCCGCGGGGGACGCTGCCGGCGGCGACCGCCGCGGCCGCCAGTCCGCGGCGATCCTGGTGGTCCGCGACGAGGCGGGCTACGGCGGCCTCGACGACGTCGCGGTCGACCTGCGCGTCGACGACCACCCGGCGCCGATCGACGAGCTGGTGCGGCTGCTGGACCTGCACGAGCTCTACCTCACGGCGTCGACCGAGGCGGAGAGGGTCGCCGTCGACGAGGCGCTGCGCACCGAGCTGGAGAACTTCGCGGCCGGCGCGGGGCACCGCGACTTCCACGCCTGGGTCGGCACCGAGAACCACGAGATGCGGGTCGCCGCGGACCTGAGCTGGATCGACCGGCGGATCCTGGCGATCGTGCGGGACGAGGGCTGAGTCGTGGGTGAGCTGGAGACCCAGCGCGAGCGGGTGCCGAACCCCACGGGCGGCGAGCGGGAGATCGCCCTGGCCTTCCTCGACTTCGCGCGCCGCAGCGTGCTCAAGAAGCTCGACGGCCTCGACGAGGAGCAGGTACGACGCCGTCTCGTCGTCTCCGGGACGACCCTGCTGGGACTGGTGCGTCACCTGACCGACGGCGAGCGCTACTGGTTCGGGCACGTGCTCACCGGCGACCCGACGTACGCCGAGGTCGACTTCACCATGGACGTGCCGGAAGCGACGCCGGCGGAGCAGGTGGTCGCGGACTACCGCGCGGCGATCGCGGAGAGCGACCGCAACCTCGCCGCCGTCGGCTTCGACGACCCGACGCCCGTGGAGCACCCCTACGAGGACGCACCATGGACGGTGCGGTGGGTGGTCGCGCACATGACGAGCGAGGTCGCCCGGCACGCCGGGCACGCGGACATCCTGCGGGAGCAGGTCGACGAGGTCACCGGGCGCTGAGGCCGGCGACGGGGAAGGGCGGGCCGGGCAGGTCGGCCGCGGCGGCTCCGGCCCCCGTCGATTGGGCACGAACCGCACGCCACCGGCCCGAATTCATGCGGTTTGGGACCAAACCGCATGCCACCAGCCCGAATTCATGCGGTTTGGGACCAAACCGCATCGATCCCGGAGTCAGGCGAGGCGGTCGAGGGCGGCCTGCGCGGCGTCCCGCTCGGCGGTGACCGTGCGCAGCTCGGCGGCGGCGCCGTCGCGGACCTCCTCCGCCTCGGCGACCTCCTCCTCCAGCCCCTCCGCCTGCTCCTCCAGGTCGGCCAGCCGGCGGCGCAGCTCGTCGATCTCGGCCTGCACCTGGAGCTGGCGGGCCTCGAGCCGGTCGACCTCGCCCGCGGCGTCGTCGTAGGTCTCCTGGGCGGCCTCGAGCTCCTCGGTCGCCGCGGCGAGCCGCTCCTCGGCGGCGGCCCGGGCCTTGGCCGCCCGGTCCGGGTCCGGTACGACGCGCAGGTCGGGCGGTCCCGGGACCGGCGCCTCGCGCGGGGTGGCGCTGAAGCCGAGCGCCTCCGGCAGGGCGACGGCGCGGGCGAGGTCCTCCTCCGACAGCGCCGTCACGCCGGTGGTGGCAAGCACGGTGACGAGCAGCCCGCTGCGCACGGCCCGGCCGCAGCCCTCGTCGACCATGGCGGCCGTCAGCGTGGCCTCCACCTGCTCGGCGACCGCCTCGGTGACCCGGGCGCCCTCCTCGGAGGCGAGGCGGCGGGCCTGGGTGGTGACGGCGGCGGTGACCTGGCGGCGCTGCTTGGTGAGGGTGCGCAGCTCGCCGGCGGACATCGCCTGCTGGGCCTCGCGCAGGGCCGCGCCGACGTTGAGCACCTGGTCGACCTGGGCGGCCTCGCGTCGTACCAGGAGGTTGACGACCCAGGCGGCCGTGCTGGGCTTGCGCAGCGCCTTGACCTCGGCGGCCAGGGGCGTGCCCTTGAGCTCCTTGGCGCGCGCGTCGCGGGCGGGGGTGAACTCCGCGAGCGGCAGCGCGTAGAGCTCGTCGGCGATCTCCAGCAGGTCAGGCATCGCCCGAGTCTTTCAGCCCGGCGCCGATCATCGCGACGGTGAGGTCGATCAGCTGCGCGCGGTCGACGCCGTCGGGGCGGCCCAGCGCGATCCGCAGGCAGGTGGAGACGAGCACCCCCATCAGCATGAAGACGACGCCCTCGAGCCGGTCGGGCTCGAGTCCCGGAAGGTGACGACGCGGGAGCAGGGTGGCCAGGTGGTGCAGCTGCGCCTCCACCTCGGGCAGCACGTTGGCGTTGTTGCCGGCGGGCAGCTGGCTGACCATGGCGAGGATGACCCCGCGGTGGCGCTCGAAGCCGTCGACGAGGGTGACCACCACCCGGCGCAGCGCGTCGTCGAGGTCGAGCTCGAGGGCGTCGACGACGGAGACCATGAGGTCGTCGCTGATCGCGCGGACCGCCTCGTCCCGCAGGACGGCGAGGAGCTCGGCGCGGTCGTTGAAGTACCGGTAGAAGGTGCCGCTGCTGACGTGCGCGCGCTCGATGACGGCCGTGGTCGTCAGCCGGTCGATGCCGTGCCGGTCCAGGATGCCGACCGCGCTGTCGAGCAGCAGCCGCCGGGTCTGCACGGCGCGCTCCTGGCGCGGCCGTGCCCGCTGACGCTGCGCCACGGGTGCCCCCGAAAAGTGAATAGAAGGTGAGACTTCCTCACTTTAGCCTCGTGCCATGGTGACCGAGCAGCTTCCGACCGCCGTCCCGACCAGTCTCCGCCGGGTCGCGGAGGCCCGGCGCCGGTTCGGGAGCTTCACCGACACCTACCTCGCAGCGATGTGGCGGGGCGACCCGCTCGCCGACGCCTTCGTCGCCGACTTCCCCTCCCTCGGCCACGGCCGGGCGATGCGGATGCTGCGCCGGGCCTGCCGCGAGGGCATCGAGGCGGTCGAGGACGCGCCGGCGTCGCTGCGGGCACTGTTCGCGGCCCTCGACGACGTCCCCGCCTGGCTCGACGCCGAGGCGATCGACCGCGCCAGCGTGCACGTCTCGCGCTACTCCCGCGCCTCCGGGATCGTGCTCGGCGCGGCGTCGCTGGTCAGCGGCTACGCCAACTCCGCCGCCTCGCGGCCCCTCGAGCTCACCGGCCGGTACGTCGAGAACGCCGGCGCCCGCACCATCGAGGTCGCCTCCTGGCTGCTCGCCGTCAACCAGCCCGGCGGTCTGGGCCGCTTCTCGGACGGCTTCGAGCTGACCGTGCGGGTGCGGGTCATCCACGCCCTCGTGCGCGCCGACCTGGCCCGCCGCCCGGAGTGGGACCACGCGGCCTGGGGAGTGCCGATCTGCCAGGCCTACCTCGGCTACACGCTCGTGGAGTTCACGCTCATCCCGCTGCGGGCGATGCGCCGGATCGGCGCGCCGTACCTGCCCCACGAGGAGGCCGCGGCCTACGCCCGGTGGCGGTACCTGGGCCACCTGCTCGGCATCGAGGAGACGCTGCTTCCGCGCGACGCTGCCGAGCAGGAGCGGCTGGAGGAGATCTACCTGCTGACCCGGCCCGAGGTCGACGCCTACTGCCGCTCGCTGGTCGCCAGCATCAACCGGGAGTTCCTGGTGCCCGAGATCGAGGGGGTGCTGCCGAAGCGGCTGGGCCGCCACGCGCCGGCGGTCGTGCACGCGCTGGAGCGGCTCTTCCTCGGCGACGAGATCGCCGACGAGCTGCAGATCCCGCGCACCCGGCTGACGGCGGTGGTCGCCCGCACCGGGCCGGTGCTCACCGCGGTCAACGCCGGTCTCGACCGGATCCCGGCGACCCTCCCGCGGCGCACCCGCCGGGGCAAGGCCTACGAGGTCGCCCAGGAGGAGCGGCTGCGGCGCGAGTGGGACGTCCACCACGACCTGGTCGACGCCTCCCCCGCCGGCGGGCGCGCGCACCCGGCCCGCGGCGACTGAGGATCACTCGTCTCAGTCGTCGTCGTCGAGCCCCTGCTCGATGGCGTAGCGGGTCAGCTCGACCCGGTTGTGCATCTGCAGCTTGCGCAGGGTGTTCTGCACGTGGTTCTGCACCGTGCGGTGCGAGAGCACCAGCCGCTCGGCGATCTGCTTGTAGGACATCCCCTTCGCGACCATCTTGAGGATCTCGGTCTCGCGCTCGGTGAGCCTCTCCCCCGGCGGCGTCTCCGGCTGGTTCATCTTCCGGAACTCTCCGAGCACCAGCGCGGCCAGGCCGGGGGTGAAGACGCTGTCCCCCGCCGCCACCCGTCGTACGGCGGCCAGCAGCTCCTCGCGCGAGGCGGACTTCACCAGGTAGCCGGTCGCCCCCGCCTTCACCGCCGCCAGCACGTCGTCCTGCTCTCCTGACGCGGAGAGGATCAGCACCCGCGAGGACGGCTCGTCGGCGAGCACGGTCGCGGTAACCTCGACCCCGCTGGGCGCCGGGATCTGCAGGTCGAGCACCACCACCTGCGGCCGGGTCGCCCGGAACCGGTTGATCGCCTCGGTGCCGGTCGCCGCCACCGCCACGACGTCGAAGCCGGCGGCCTGCAGGTCGCGCTCCACGGCGTCGCGCCACATGGGGTGGTCGTCGACGACCATCACCCGGATCGGGTCCGTCATGGTCAGGACCCTAACCGGTGGAAGCGGCCCCTCCGGTGCAGCAGCGGGTCGTCGTCCTCACCGACCACGGCGTGCTCGACGACCACGGAGACCTCGACCGACCAGCCGACCTCGCGCTCGTCCTCCAGGCGCACGTCCGCCCAGGAGCCGGCCGAGGCCAGCCGGGGGCCGTGCTCGGTGGCGAGGAACTCCGCCTGCCGGAACGGCCCACCGGGCGCCGGCGCCGTGCCGGCGAAGGCCTCGGCGAGCTGGCGGTCGGGCCACGCCAGCAGCTGGACGACGGCCCGGCCGGTCGCGCGCAGCACCTCGACCAGGTCCGAGTCCGGGTCGAGCAGGGCGAGCAGGCGCGGCTCCGGGCCCATCGCGACCAGCACCGAGGTGACCGTCAGGCCCGCGCGCTCGGTCTCGTCGCCGGCGGTCCAGAGCGTGACCGCCCCGCCCAGACGGCCGCGCAGGCGTCGTACCGGATCGGGGTCGGGGTCGGCGAACGGGTGGCTCGTGTGGATGGTCACCGGACCTCCCGGGGCACGCTGAACGTCCACTCGGTGCCGTAGCCGCCGCTGTCGAGACCGGCGGTGCCGCCGAGGTCGCGGATGCGCCCCCGGATCGACTCCGCCACGCCGAGCCGGCCCTGCGCGGCGGCGCTCTCCAGCCGCCCGGCGGGGATGCCCGGGCCGTCGTCGCGCACCGACACCTCGACGTGGTCGCCGAGGTCCTCCACCAGCACCCACGCGGGCGCGTCCTCGCCCACGTGCCGGTCGACGTTGTCCAGGCAGGCCCGTACGACGGCGACGAGCTCCGCCACCACCGCCGCCGGCAGCTCGACCGCACCGGCGGGCAGGGCCACCTCGGTCCGCGGCCTCGTGCCGAGGACCCCCAGTGCGGCCCCCAGGTCGGCCCGCGCGTCCGGGGTGCGCGCGTTGACGGCGTCCTGGGAGCGGATGAGCGTGCGCAGCACCTGCTCCTGCTCCCCGGCCAGCCGGCCCAGCTCCGCCGCCTCGCCGCCGAGCTCGCCGCCGCGGCGCTGCACCAGCGCCAGCACCTGGAGCACGCCGTCGTGCACGACGCGGGCCAGCCGCGCCCGCTCCGCGGCGGCCGCCGCCTCGCGCTGCGCCTCGTCACGCTCGGCGGCCATCGCCTTGAGCGACTCGCACACGAAGCCGACCATCGAGCCGCCGAGCAGGAGCAGGAAGACGTTGCCCCAGTCCTTCTCCGCGACCTCCGAGCGCATCAGCAGGTCGACCGCGCCGAGGGTGGCGGCGGCGACGGTGCCACCGCGCCGGCCCCACCGCGCGGCCCAGGCGAGCAGCGCACCGATGATCCAGTAGCCCGGCAGCGTCGCGTGGAACCACTCACCCTTGGCGAACGGCGTCACGAGCAGCATCCCCACCGCCAGCGCGAGGTCGAGGCCGAGCAGGGTCGGGCTGCGTCGCTCGGGTGCGGCGTAGGCGACGACGAACCCGGCGGTCGCGACCACCATGACCGCCACACAGGTCCAGCCGAGGGCCGGGCGGTCGTAGTTGTTGCGGTAGGCGCTGATGACGACGGTGTAGACGAGCACCACGACCCGCAGCGCGGCCAGCGCGCGGAACATGCGGTTCTCGACGGCGAGCGCGGCCCGCGTCGTACCGCTGCTCATGGCCGGACCAGGCTCAGGAGGCGAGCTTCCGCTGCTCGGCCTCGGCGTGCTTCTTCGACTCGGCCTTGGCGCGGGTGGCGTACATGTCGACGTACTCCTGCTGGGAGAGCCGCATGATCTCGTACATGATCTCGTCGGTGATCGAGCGCAGGATGAAGCGGTCGTTCTCCATGCCGGCGTAGCGGGAGAAGTCCAGCGGCTTGCCGAAGCGCACGGTCGGGCGGGTGATCCGGCCGAACTTCTTGCCCGGCGGCGCCACCACGTCCGTGCCGACGACGGCGGTCGGGATCACCGGGACGCCGGTCTCCAGGGCGAGCCGGGCGATCCCGGTCTTGCCGCGGTACAGGCGGCCGTCGTGGGAGCGGGTGCCCTCGGGGTAGATCCCGAACAGCTCGCCCTCGGCCAGCACCCGCTTGGCGGACACCAGCGCGCCGGACGCGGCGTCACCGCTCGTGCGGTCGATCGGGATGTTGCCCGTGCCGCTGAAGAAGTTCTTCTGCAGCCAGCCCTTGACGCCCGGCGAGGTGAAGTACTCCGCCTTCGCGACGAAGCGCACCATCCGCGGGATGACCAGCGGCATGAAGAGCCAGTCGGCGTACGACAGGTGGTTGCTGGCGAGGATCCCCGGCCCGGAGCTGGGGACGTTCTCGAGGCCTTCGGCACGCGGCCTGAAGACCACCTTCAGGAGCGGCCCGAGCGCGATGAACTTCAGGAACCAGTAGAACACCGGAAGACGCACCTTTCCCCTTGACCCGGCGCCCGCCCGATCGGACACCGCCTGCCTCGCAGCGTAGTGCCTTCCCGGGTGCGGGGTGCAGCCCGCCCACCACCCGGTGCGGCACAATCGCGCCATGTCCTCGCAGACCGAGCCGCTGACCGTCGCCGCCCGTCCCGAGCTGACCGGCGGCGTCCGGGTCGGCGTGCTGCTGAGCCACGGGTTCACCGGCTCGCCCGCCTCCATGCGGCCCTGGGGCGAGCACCTCGGCGCGCTGGGCTACGGCGTCGCCGTACCGCTGCTCCCGGGGCACGGCACCACCTGGCAGGACCTCAACAAGCGTCGCTTCGCCGACTGGTACGGCGCCCTCGCCGCGACGTACGACGCCCTGCGGGCCGAGCACGACGTGGTGGTCGCCGGCGGGCTGTCGATGGGCGGCGCGCTGGTGCTGAAGCTGGCCGCCGACCGGGGCGACGACCTCGCCGGCGTCATGGTGGTCAACCCGGCGGTGGCGACCAAGCGCCTCGACGTGAAGCTGCTGCCGGTGCTCAAGCACGTCGTGCCGTCGTTCCCCGCGATCGCCAACGACATCAAGAAGCCCGGCGTGGACGAGTCGGGCTACGTCCGCACCCCGCTCAAGGCGATCCACTCCTTCATCGGCAGCTGGCCCGGCATCATCGCGGACCTGCCGAAGGTGACCTCGCCGCTGCTGTACTTCCGCTCGCCGGAGGACCACGTGGTCGACGGCAGCTCCGAGCCGATCATCCTCGACCGGGTCTCCTCGGCCGACGTCACCCGCGTCGAGCTGCCCGAGAGCTACCACGTCGCCACCCTCGACAACGACGCCCCGACGATCTTCGAGCGCTCGGCGGCGTTCGTCGCGCGGGTGAGCGCGACGTAGGCTGGCTGCGTGCAGCGAGAGCCCGACGAGGACGCCGCCTGGCGGGCCATCGTCGACAACTACGGCGAGCGCGTCCTCGAGGACGAGGACGAGGTCCCGGCCGAGCCCGTTCCCGAGCCCGTCGCCCCGCTGCCGGCCCACCTGCGCGACCCCGATCCGGACGAGCCCGTCGAGCTGGTCGAGCACGAGGAGGAGCGCTTCGTCCCGCCGACCCCGCCGCCGCTGCCGCGCCCGCCCGCGGACCGGCTGCTCGCGTGGATCGGCGTCTTCGGAGCCCCCGCCGCGCTGCTGTTCTTCGTCGTCACCGGGATCTCGGTGCCGCGGCTCGTCGGCTGGACCCTCGTCGGCGCCTTCCTCATCGGCTTCGGCTACCTGGTGCTGCGGATGCCCGGCGAGCCCCGCGACCCGTACGACGACGGCGCGGTCCTCTGACCCGCCTCTGACCCCGCCTCCCGCGCAACGCACCTGACAAACCTGTCGTCGATGGGTCGCTGACGCGACAGATTCGTCAGGTACGACGGCGCGGGAGCCCGGTCAGGGCCGCCCGTCGCGCGCCAGCAGTGCCGCCCCGATCGCCCCGGCCTCGGGCCCGAGCGCGGCGGGCACGATGGCGGGGACGGGCCGGTGGTCGGTGCCCTGGAGCGCCCCGCGCAGGCCGGCGCGGGCGGGCGCGAGCAGGAGGTCGCCGACGGCGGAGACCCCGCCGCCCACGACCACGACCTCCGGGTCGAAGGCGGAGACCAGGGCGGCCGTGCCGACCCCGAGCCAGGTGCCGATCGAGGCGAACGCCTGCCGGGCGACCTCGTCGCCGGCGAGCGCCATCGCGGCGACCTCGCGGCCGTCGAGGTGGCGGCCGAGCGCGACCCGGGTGACGCGCTCGAGGGCGCGCCCGCTGCAGTACTGCTCCCAGCAGCCGGCCAGCCCGCACTCGCACGCCAGCCCGTCGGGAACGGCCTGCATGTGGCCGAACTCCCCGGCGAGGCCGTGCGCGCCGCGCACCAGCCGGCCGCCGAGGACCAGCGCGCCGCCGATCCCGGTGCCGATGGTGACCAGGACGACCGCACTGCGGCCGCGGGCGGCGCCGGCGAGCAGCTCGGCGTACGCCGCGCAGTTGGCGTCGTTGTCGAGGACCACCGGGTGCCCGGTGCGCTCCTCGAGGCGGGCGCGGACCGGGGCGTCGCGCCAGGGCAGGTGGGCGCCGAAGAGGTAGCGCTCCCCCGCGGCGTCGACGAGACCGGCGGCGGAGAGGCCGACCGCGACGGGCGGGGTGGCGAGGGTGACGTCGGCGACGGCGTCGGCGAGGGTCTGCTCCAGGGCCTCCTCGGGCGCGGTGCGCCCGGGCATCGGGCGAGTGGCGACCTGCTCCACGTCGCCGGAGACGCCGATCCGGACGGCGAGCACCTTGGTGCCGCCCACGTCGACGCCGACCCAGGAGCGGTGCGTCATCGCGCTAGCTGCGGGCGAGGTCCGCGGCGCCGATGACGCCGGCTCGGTTGCCCAGCTCGGCCAGCCGGATCTCGGCGGTCGGGCGGTAGCCGCGTCCGCTCAGCTCGTGCTCGAAGGACGCGCGCAGCGGGTCGACCAGGAGCGCACCGGCCTCGCTCACCCCACCGCCGATGACCACGACCGCGGGGTCCAGGACGGCGGCGAGCGAGGCGATGCCGTGGCCGAGCCACTGCCCGAGCCGCTCGAACTGCTCGATGGCGAAGCGGTCGCCGTCCTGCGCGGCGGCGGTGATCATCGGCCCGGTGATCTTCGCCGGGTCGCCGTCGGCGCGCTGCAGGAGGTCGCGCGCGAGCAGCGAGCTCGCGGCCACCGCCTCGCGGGCCGCGCGGACCAGGGCCGTGCCGCTGGCGTACTGCTCCAGGCAGCCGTGGTTGCCGCAGCCGCACACCCGTCCGTCGGGTACGACGCACAGGTGGCCGATCTCGGCACCGACCCCGTGCGCCCCGCGCAGCAGGGCACCGTCGATCACGATCCCCCCACCGACGCCGGTGCCGACGGTGACCATGAGCTGGTCGTCGACGTCGCGGCCGGCGCCGTAGCGGAACTCGCCCCAGGCGGCGGCGTTCGCGTCGTTCTCCACGACGACCGGCAGGCCGGTGAGCCGGGCCAGGTCGGCGCCCAGGGGCTCGTTGCGCCAGGCGATGTTGGGGGCGAAGAGCACGGTGGAGCGGTCGGAGGCGACATAGCCGGCGGCACCCACCCCGACGGCGGTGACGCCGTGCTCGGCGGCGAAGCCGGCTACCAGCGCGGCCGCGGCCTCCTCCATCGCCGTCGGGTCGGTCGCGGGCGACTCCACCCGGTTCTCGGCGACGACGGTGCCGTCGACGTCCACGACGGCACCGGCGATCTTGGTGCCGCCGATGTCGATGCCGCAGGTCAGTGTGCTCACGGTGTGTCTCCGAGGTCGGGGTCGTCGCCGTCGAGGTCGATCTTCTCCACCTCGGGCCCGCGCGGGTGCCCCGGGGTCTGCTCGCCCGTGCTCCCGGGCGGCGGCGGAAGCGTCTCCATGAAACCAGCGGCGGCCTGCAGCAGCGAGGACGCCGCGCTGAGCAGGTGGGTGCGCACCTCCGGCGAGGTCTCCCGGACGGCGTGCACGACCCGGCACACCGGGCAGTAGCGGCACTCGGCGCTGCCGGTGGCGATGTGCTCCTTGACGTCGTGGGCCATCGCGGCCGCGTGCCCGGCGAGGTCGCCGAGGCTGCCCGCGGCCTCGCCGCCCTGCTGCTTGGCGAGGTCGGCGAGGGCACCGAAGAGCTTCATCGCCTCCTCCCCGACGCTGCCGACCTCCGGCTCGGGGCGTCCCTGCGGCTCGTGCTCGTCCGTCACCGGGTCTCCTTCCCGGCCGCGACCGGCACCGGCTCGGCGAAGCGCACCCGCAGCTCGCCGTCGACCACCCGGGCTCCGGCCACCTTGAGCCGGGCCAGGCCGGCGGGCAGCGTCAGCAGGCGGCGGTACGAGCCGACGGTCATCACCAGCTCGTCGCCGTTGCGCGCGAGGTCGACCTCCGCGCGGGTCACGAACGGCAGCGCGAGGTGCACCACGGCTCCCCCGCTCTCCGGACGGGTCACCCGGAACGGCCCGTCGCCGAGCGGCGGGGCGAGCGGGTCGGCGTCGTCGTACAGGGTGCGGGCGAGGGCGGCCAGCGCGTCCACGCCGACCGGCTCGGCCGCCTGGTACTCCGAGGTGAAGACCGGCAGGCCGGTGAACGACTGGGCCACCTCGGCCAGCACGCCCGCCTGGGCCTCGACCCACGCGGCCCGCCAGGGGTCGGCGTCGGCGGCCGGGAAGACCCGGTTGGCCACGACGCCGTCCACGCGGTAGCCGAACAGGCACAGGCTGGTGTAGGCCCGCCGCGCCTCCGCGAGCACGACCTGCTCGGGCGTGAGCACCAGCCGCACGCTCGCGTCGGGTCCGGAGAGCAGCTCGTGCACCTCGTCGAGTTCGTGGTGCAGGCGGGTGATGGCGTCGAAGACCGCGTCCCCCGGCATGGGTACGCCGGCCGCGCGGTTCAGCACCGGCCGCAGCGCCTTCACCAGGCGACGCTGGATGGGCAGGAGGCGCTCGATGTACCAGCCGAGCGCCTCGGGCAGCGCCAGCAGCCGCAGCGTCTCCGCGGTGGGCGCGCAGTCGACGACGATCACGTCCCAGCGGCCGGAGCGGGCGTGCTGGCGCAGCTCGAGGAGCGCCAGCACCTCCTCCGCCCCGGGGATGACGGTCATCTCCTCCGCCGCGACCGGGTCCATGCCGGCGGCGTCGAGGACGGAGAGCAGGTAGCGCTGGATGTCGGCCCAGGACTGCTCGAAGCGCAGCTGCGCGTCGACCTGCTGGACGAACAGGTGGGGCGCCACCTCGGTCGGCTCGGAGGCGCGGGCGTCGGCGACCGCGCCGTACGCGTCGGCGAGGGAGTGCGCCGCGTCGGTGGAGATCACCAGCGTGCGCAGGCCGCGTGCCGCTGCGAGCGCGGCCGTGCCGGCGGCGACGGTGGACTTGCCGACGCCGCCCTTGCCGGTGAAGAGAACGATCCGCACGGGCTCGCTCAGGCGCCGGACTCGACGCGCTTCTTCAGCCCCTTGAGCGCGGTGTCGATGAGGATCTTCTCGCCCTTGCGCTTGAGCATGCCGATGAGCGGGATCGAGACGTCGAGCGCGAGCCGGTAGGTCACCTCGGTCGTCGAGGGACCGGTGGCGCGCAGCACGTAGGCGCCCTCGAGGGCCTTGAGCATCTTGCCCTCCACCAGGGTCCAGGTGACCTGGTCGTCGCCGGACCAGTCGTAGGCGAGGGTGTACTCGTCCTTGATCGGCGAGACGTCGAGAGCGAAGAAGACCTCCTTCGCGCGGCCGGCCTGCCGGGGGTCCGTGCCGTCGTACGTCGAGCGGACGTCGGCGACGGTGACGCCCTTGGCCCAGGCCGGGTAGGCCGCGAAGTCCGCGATGACGGCCATCACGTCCGCGGCGGGTGCGTCGACAACGATCGACGAAGACGTCTGTTCGGCCATGCCGGAAGGCTACCGGACCCTCCGGGTGCCCGGTGGTGAGGCCGACGTGACGCAGAACTCGTGGGGTCCGCGGGCGGTAGCCTGCGAAGGTGCGCGAGTACTCCACCCCGCAGACGGTCACCGTGCCCACGACGGGCAACCTCACCGACGACGTCGTCCGCAACGCCGCCGAGGCCCCGGACACCGTCCAGTTCAGTCGCCCCGACGGCAGCGGCGGATGGGCCGACGTCACCTGTGCCGCTTTCCTCGCCGAGGTCTCCGCGGTCGCCAAGGGCCTGCTCGCCGCGGGCATCGCTCCCGGCGACCGCGTCGCCCTGATCTCACGCACCCGCTACGAGTGGACGCTGCTCGACTACGCGATCTGGTTCGCGGGCGCCGCCACCGTCCCGATCTACGAGTCCTCGTCCGAGGAGCAGGTGCAGTGGATCCTCTCCGACTCCGGCGCGCGCGCCGTCGTGGTCGAGGACGCCACCCACCTGGCCCGGGTCGGTGCGGTGCGCGGCGAGCTGCCCGCGCTCGAGCACGTGTGGTCCTTCGACAGCGGCGCCGTCGCCGAGCTCACCGGGCTGGGCGGCTCCGTCAGCGACGCAGACCTGGAGGCCCGTCGTACGACGGCCGGGCCGGGCGACCTCGCGACCCTGATCTACACCTCCGGCACCACCGGGCGCCCCAAGGGCTGCATGCTCACCCACGACAACTTCCAGAACGAGCTGACCGTCGCCGTCGCCGAGCTGGAGCGGCTCTTCGACACCGAGGACGCCTCGACGCTGCTCTTCCTGCCGCTGGCGCACGTCTTCGCGCGGATCATCCAGGTCGGCTGCATCAAGGCGCGCACCCGCCTGGGCCACAGCGCCGACATCAAGGACCTGCTCCCCCAGCTCGCGACCTTCCGGCCCACCTTCATCCTGGCCGTGCCGCGCGTGTTCGAGAAGGTCTTCAACACCGCCTCGCAGCGCGCGACCGCGGACGGCAAGGGCAAGATCTTCGACCGCGCCGCCGAGGCCGCCATCGCCTACTCCCGCGCCCTCGACGGGGGCCGGGTGCCGATCCGGGTCCGCGCCCAGCACGCGCTCTTCTCGCGGCTCGTCTACGGCAAGCTCCGCGCCGCGCTCGGTGGTCGCTGCGAGTTCGCCGTCTCCGGCGGCGCCCCGCTCGGGGACCGGCTCGGGCACTTCTACCGCGGGATCGGGGTGACGGTGCTGGAGGGCTACGGGCTGACCGAGACGACCGCCGCGCTCACGGTGAACCTGCCGGACGCCCAGAAGGTCGGCACCGTCGGGCGGCCGATCCCGGGGACCGCCGTACGGATCGCGGACGACGGGGAGCTGCGCTTCAAGGGCGGCCAGGTCTTCACCGGCTACTGGGAGAACCCCGAGGCCACCGCGGAGGCGCTGCAGGACGGCTGGTTCCACACCGGCGACGTCGGTGAGGTCGACGACGAGGGCTTCGTGCGGATCACCGGCCGCAAGAAGGAGATCCTGGTGACGGCCGGCGGCAAGAACGTCGCACCCGCCGTCCTGGAGGACCGGGTCCGTGCCTCCGCCCTGGTCAGCCAGTGCCTCGTGGTCGGCGACGGCCAGCCCTTCATCGGCGCCCTCGTCACCATCGACGAGGAGGCCTTCCCCGCCTGGGCCGAGCAGCACGGCAAGTCCGGCAAGGTCGCCGACCTCGTCGACGACGAGGACCTGCGCGCCGAGGTGCAGGCCGCGGTCGACGAGGCCAACAAGGCGGTCTCCAAGGCCGAGTCGATCCGGAAGTTCACGATCCTCCCGACCGACTGGACCGAGGAGGCCGGGCAGGTCACGCCCAGCCTCAAGCTCAAGCGCAATGTCGTCCTGCGCGAGTGCCGCGACGAGATCGCCGCGCTCTACTCCTGAGCGACCCGCCCACGAAACCGCTCAGGTCGCCAGGTCACGGCCCGATATCGATCCCAGGCGTTTTTGCGATTTACGTCACTCCGGCCCCCGCTCTTCGCTAGCGTCCCACGTGCGCTGAAGGACGGGAGGCCGGAGGCGCGCTGGATCGGAGTAGTCGCTGACGTCGTACGTCGGAGGGACGTACGGCCGGACAGCACATGGGGAGCGGGAGGGCTCTGAAGTGGACCGTCGCAGGTTGCTGCTCGTCGTTGCCGCGGTGATCGCCGCGCTCGGCGTCGCACTGGTCTTCGTCTACGCACGCGGCGCGGAGAACCGGGCCGCCGACAAGTACGACTCGGTCGAGGTGCTCACCGCGTCCCAGGAGATCGCGCCGGGCGAGAGCCTCGCCGACGCCCTGGAGAACGGCAAGGTGCAGCTCACCCACATCGCGAAGGCCCAGCTGCTGGAGGGCGCGAGCGACGACTCCGACCCGCTGCGGGACAAGGTCGCGCTGACCACGATCTACCCCGGCGAGCAGCTGATCCCGATCAAGTTCGGGGCGCTCGAGGACGTCAAGGCGGCCTCGGTGCTGCCGATCCCGGAGGGCAAGCTCGCCATCTCGATCGAGGTCGAGGACGACGCCCGGGTGGGCGAGTTCATCCGTGCGGGCGCTCAGGTGGCCATCATCATCACCCGCCCGAAGGGCAGCAACAACCCGATCGACAGCCGGGTCCTGCTCGAGCGGGTCACGGTCCTCGCTGACGGCGTGAAGACGACGGGGTCCAGCAGTGCCGAGGCCGACCAGAACGCAGACGACGAGATCCGGCGACTGCTCACCGTCGCCGTGACCCAGCGGGAGGCAGAGAAGGTGCGCTTCGCCGAGAAGGCCGGAGACCTCTCGATCGGGTTGCTCAACGACGGCAGCAAGGTCAAGAGCGACGACGGCGTCACCGCCGACAACCTCTTCAAGTGAGCTGAGCGGACATGCCCGTCATCGTCGAGGCTGACTCCGCCTCCATCGGTTCCCTGCTCGGCGCGATGCCGACCGGCTCCCACTCGGTCGCCTCGGTCGACCGCATGTACGCCTGGCTCGACCAGCACGGCGACGAGTACGTCGTGGTCCTCGGCCCGACCATGGGCCTCGACGCGGCCCTGGAGTGCACCGAGGAGCTGCGGATCAAGCGGCCGACCGTCAGCGTCGTCCTGGTCCGTGAGCAGTTCGACACCGACGTGCTGGCCCGCTCGATGCACGCCGGCGTGCGCGACGTGGTGATCGCCCACACCGACGACAAGGCGCTGAGCAAGGCAGTGGAGCGCGCCCACCAGCTCTACGAGGCGCTGCGCGGACCGGGCGGCGCCCGGCAGCTCGGCCGGGTGGTGACGGTCTTCTCCCCCAAGGGCGGCGTCGGCAAGACCACCTCGTCGGTCAACCTCGCCCTCGCCCTCACCGACCGCGGGGCCCGGAAGGTCTGCCTGGTCGACCTCGACCTCGCCTTCGGTGACGTGGCGATCACCATGCAGCTCTTCCCGACGCACTCGATCGAGCAGGCGGTGGGCTCGGAGGACTCCATCGACCTGGCGATGCTGGAGGGCCTGCTCACCCGGCACGAGGACTCGCTGACGGTGCTCGCGGCGCCGGCGCACCCCGACGTGCGCGAGCGGATCACCCCGCTGCTGATCTCGCGGATCCTGCGCGCACTGCGCGACGGGTTCGACTACATCGTGGTCGACACCTCGCCGTCCTTCGACGACGCGACGCTGACCGCCCTGGACGAGACCGACGAGTGCGTCATCATCGCCACCCTCGACGTACCCACGCTGAAGAACGTCAAGGTCGCCCTGGAGACCATGGACATGCTCAGCATCGCCCGCGGCCACCGCCACCTGCTCCTCAACCGGGCCGACGACGCCGTCGGCATCAGCGTCGAGAAGGTGGAGAGCATCCTCGGGATGCCGGTGACCTCGCAGGTCGCGACCGCCGTCGACATCGCGGCGGCGACCAACTCCGGGACGCCGATCGTGTCCCACAAGCCCCAGCACCCCGCCAGCCAGGCGTACTTTCACCTCGCCTCGTCGGTCACCGGCGAGCCGGTGTCGGCGCCCGCGGCACTCACCGCGGGCCAGCCCGAGGCGCCCCGCTCGCGTGGCCTGTTCCGTCGTGGGAGGAACTCATGAGCAGCCTGTCCGAGCGCCTCGCCGCCGCCCGCCGCGAGGCAGCCGCCCAGGGCAAGCACGCCGCCACGCCCGAGGAGGCCGAGCCCGGCACGGACAGCGCGGTCGCGACCCAGGCGCCGCCGGCCGAGGCCCCGACCCCCGCGGGCAGCACCGGGGCGACGACCGGTCCCCTCTCCGCCCGTGCGGCGGCGGCCGGCAACGACGGGCGCCCGGCGTCCCGTCGCGCCCTGGCCGGCCAGGAGGCCGACCGGATCGAGGACCTCAAGTCCAGCGTGCACGCGGAGCTGCTCAAGCAGCTCGGCCCGCACCTGTACGACGCCGAGATGGACCAGCAGGAGCTCGACCAGATCGTGCGCAGCGTGCTGTCCGAGGTGCTCGGCGCGCAGGACCGGCCGCTCAGCGCGGCCGACCGGGCCCGGGTGACCCAGGAGATCACCGACGACATCCTCGGCTACGGGCCCATCGACCCCTACCTCCGCGACCCCGAGGTCTCCGAGGTCATGGTCAACGGCCACGACGACGTGTGGCTGGAGCGCGACGGACGCCTGGTCAAGGCGGAGGCGCACTTCGCGGACGAGGCGCACCTGCGGCGCACCATCGACAAGATCGTCTCTCGCATCGGCCGCCGCGTCGACGAGTCCTCCCCCATGGTCGACGCCCGTCTCCCGGACGGCAGCCGCGTCAACGCGATCGTCCCTCCGCTGGCCATCGACGGCTCGGCGCTGACGATCCGCAAGTTCTCGACCGATCCGCTGACCGTCCAGGACCTCATCAACTTCGGCTCGCTCACCCCGCAGACGGCGGACTTCCTGGACGCCTGCGTCCGGGGCCGGCTGAACGTCATCGTCTCCGGCGGCACCGGCGCGGGGAAGACGACCACCCTCAACGTGCTGTCGTCGTTCATCCCCTCCGACGAGCGGATCGTCACGATCGAGGACGCCGCGGAGCTGCAGCTCAAGCAGGACCACGTGGTCCGGCTGGAGTCGCGGCCGGCCAACATCGAGGGCAAGGGCGCGGTGACCATCCGCGACCTGGTCCGCAACAGCCTGCGCATGCGCCCCGACCGGATCGTCGTCGGCGAGGTCCGCGACGCCTCCGCGCTCGACATGCTGCAGGCGATGAACACCGGTCACGACGGCTCGATCTGCACCCTGCACTCGAACGGTCCCCGCGACACGCTCGCCCGCATGGAGACGATGGTGCTGATGGCGGGCATGGACCTGCCGATCCGCGCCATCCGTGAGCAGGTGGCCTCCGCGGTCGACCTGATCGTGCACCAGACGCGCTTCAAGGACGGCTCGCGCCGGATCACCCACATCACCGAGGTGGAGCGGATGGAGGGCGACATCATCACCCTCCAGGACGTCTTCGTCTTCGACAACACCGCCGGCTTCGACGAGAACGGCCGGGTGCTCGGCCGGCTGAGGACCACCGGTCTGCGGCCGAAGCTGCTGGAGAAGCTCTCCTACGCCAACGTGGCCGTCGACCCGACGATCTTCCGCTCGGAGCGGATGTGATGATCACCCGACGGCCCCTCGTTCTGCTCGCCGCCCTCCTGGCAGCACTCCTGCTGCCGGCCGGAGCCGCATGGGCCGAGGACGGGACGATCGCGCACGTCGAGTCGGACGGCGAGAGCCTGAGCGTCCTCGTCAACGTGCCCGAGGGCGCCGACGTCGACCTCGACGGTGTCGAGGCGACCCTCGACGGCGAGAAGCTGACGCCGGCCGCGGAGCCCGCGAGCGGCGAGTCGGCCGTGAAGCGCACAACGGTCCTGGCGATCGACACCAGCCAGTCGATGGCCTCCGGGGGTCGCTTCACGGCGGCCAAGGCGGCTGCCACCACCTTCCTGGACACCGTCCCCGCCGACGTCGAGGTCGGCATCGTCACCTTCGACGCGAAGGTCGACGTCGCCCTCGAGCCCACCACCGACCGCGCGGCGGCGCGGGAGGTCGTCGGGGGCCTGGCGCTGGCCCGCGACACCCTGCTGTACGACGGGGTGGCCGCCGCCGTGGACGCGGCCGGAAAGGTCGGGCAGCGCACCGTCCTGGTGCTGTCCGACGGCGCCGACACCGGCGGTGCGGTCGACCTCGCCGGCCTCACCTCGAGGATCACCGACACCAAGACCCTCGTCGACGTCGTCAGCCTCGGGCAGCGCGGAGCCGCCCTCGCCCCGCTGCGCGCCATGACCGCCGCGGGCAACGGCCGGGTCATCGAGAGCTCCGGCAGCGCGCTCGCGGCGGCCTTCCGCTCCGAGGCCGACACCCTGAAGGGCCAGGTGCTCGTCACCGCTCCGTTGCCGAGCGGGTTCGAGGCCCGCCAGGCCACCGTCGAGGTGGTCCTGCCGACAGGTGCCGAGCCCGTGATCGCTCGGGCGCTGGCGCCCATCCAGGAGGCCGCCGCGCCGGCCCCGGAACGGTCGAACGGCCCACGCCTGGAGAGTCCGGGCGGGTGGGAAGCCCCGTCGTGGGTGCTCTACGCGGGCATCGGGGTGCTCGCCGTCGGTCTCCTCGCCGTCGCCGTTCTCCTCGTCCCCGCCCGTCCTGCCCCGATGAGCATCGCCGAGCGGGTCGAGGCCTACAGCACGACCGTCAGCAGGTCGGCTGAGCCCGAGCCGACCAGGACCTCCGAGCCGGTCCTCGACCAGGCGAAGGCGGCCGCAGAAGGCATCCTCGAGCGCTCCGGCGGTCTCAACGACCGGTTGACGCAGCGCTTGTCCGCGGCCGGCAGCGAGTTCAAGCCCTCAGAATGGCTGCTCGTGCAGGTCGGCGCCATGCTGGCGGGTGGTGTGCTCGGCCTGCTCCTCGGACGCGGCGACATCGTCGTCGGCCTGCTCTTCGTCCTCATCGCCAGTGCGATCCCGTCGCTGTACCTCCGATTCCAGGCGCGCCGACGCTTCAAGAAGTTCCAGAACGGCCTTCCCGACGTCCTGCAGCTGCTCTCCGGCGCGCTCAGCGCGGGCCTGTCGCTGGCGCAAGCCGTCGACACGGTCGTGCGCGAGGGTCCCGAGCCGATCGCCTCGGAGTTCAAGCGGGTGCTCGTCGAGGCACGGATCGGCGTCCCGCTCGAGGACGCCTTCGAGGGCGTGGCCGCGCGGTTCCAGAGCAAGGACTTTGCGTGGGCCGTGATGGCCATCCGCATCCAGCGCCAGGTCGGCGGCAATCTCGCCGAGCTGCTGACCACCGTCGCCGCCACCATGCGTGAGCGCGCATCGCTGCGCCGCCACGTCATCGCACTGTCCGGGGAGGGCCGGATGTCGGCCTTCATCCTCTGCGGGCTGCCACCGGCGTTCTTCCTCTACCTCTTCACCACCAACCGGTCCTACCTCGAGCCGTTGTACGCGGACCCGCGAGGCTGGATCATCTCAGGCTTCGGCTTGACCTGGCTCGGCATCGGGGTGTTCTGGATGTCCCGGATGGTCAAGGTGGACTTCTGATGCTGCTGATCGTCGCCTTCACCCTGCTCCTGACCGCGCTGGCCGCTCTCGGCGCCGCGCTGGCCCGCGAAGAGCACCCCGACGGCCTGTCGCGAGCCTTGCGCGCACTGGAGCAGCAAGGTGCCGGCAGTGCGGCCCAGGACCTTGCCGCCGAGGCGGAGCGGCCGTTCGCCGACCGGGTGCTGGAGCCGCTGCAGCAGCGCGCCCTCGCCGTCGGCCGCCGGATCACCGGCGCCGACCAGGCCGAGCGGATCCGCAAGCGGTTGGAGCTCGCCGGCAACCCGCGCGGTCTGACCGTCGACCGGATCGTGTCCCTCAAGGTCATGGGCGCCCTCGTGCTCCCCCTCCTGCTGGTGCTCTACGGGTCGGTGTTGAGCGCCTCCCTGCCGACACTCCTGCTGCTCGCCCTGGTGGGCGTGGTCGTCGGGTTCTTCGGCGCCGATCTGTACCTCTACCAGTGCGGCGCCAAGCGGGCCGACCAGATGAGGCGCACCCTGGCCGACGCCGTCGACCTGCTCACCATCAGCGTCGAGGCCGGACTGGGGTTCGACGCCGCCCTGCAGCAGGTCGCACGCAACACCGACGGCCCGCTCGCGGAGGAGTTCTCCCGCGTGCTCCGCGAGATGCAGCTCGGCATGGGCCGCTCCGACGCGCTGAGGGCGATGGGCGAGCGTACGGGCGTCGACGACGTCCACACCTTCGTCGGCTCCATGGTGCAGGCCGACGCGTTCGGCATCCCGATCGGACAGGTGCTGCGCGTGCAGTCCGCCGAGATCCGTCTGAAGCGACGCCAGTACGCCGAGGAGAAGGCACAGCAGGTGCCCGTGAAGATGATGATCCCGCTCGTCCTGTTCATCCTTCCCTGCCTGTTCGTCGTCATCATCGGCCCGGCGGCACTCAGTGCCATGGACGCGTTCAGCCGCTGAGGCCGGCCGTGGTTCTACAGTCGAGTGTGGTCAGCAGTCAGACATTCGCCGTCGTCAGTGCCGCACGCTTCTTCGCGCTGCTCGCCATCGGCGGTCCCATCCTGTGGTTCCATCAGCGCGAAGGCCTGTGGGCGCTGCTGGCGCTGAGCGCCGTGTGGATCTACCAGGGCATCACCGCGACCCGCCGTGAGCTCGAGCTGTCGCTCAGCCCCACGACCGAAGCCGCGGCGGTCGGCATCCTGTGCGCACTCGGTCTCACCTACGCACCGTCCATCTTGGCCGCGCTCGTGGTGCCGCCGCTCTACGCCACCGCCACCGTCGGCATCCGCACCATGGTGCGTACCGTTCTGGTCGAGTCGATCGCGGTCGTCGCTCTCGCCCTGATGTGGTGGGAGCAGATCACCTCCGAGCAGGCCGTCTCCATCTTCACCTGGGTCATGACGGGTCTGGGGCTCAGCCTGATCGCGAGTGTCACCTTCTCCTCCGACCGGTTGCCCGACGAGCTGGCGCCGTACCGCGACGCGCAGTCCCACCTGCGCCAGCTGTTGGATCTCGCCGGAAGCCTGAGCTCGGGACTCGACGTCGGCTCGCTCGGCGGCGAGCTGCTCAGCGACGTCAGCGACCGCATCCCCAACCGGGGACTGGTGCTCTTCGTGCCGCGCGGTGATGCGCTGACCCCCGTCGCGTCGTCGGTGGACCTCGACCCGGGTGACATGGCGGCCTGCGAGACACTCGCCAACGACGCGCGCTACCAGGACCGCTCCCCCAGACCGGTCGAGATCGGGCAAGGCTTCGCCTTCCGGGTCAGTGACCAGGCTGTTGTCGCGGGGCTGCGTCCCAGGGACAGCGACGCAGCACGGGACCTGCTGCTCGACGAGGTCGCAGCGGACCTGGGAGACAACGCGGTCAAGCTCGACGCCGCCCTGCTCTTCGCCCAGTTTCGTGATGCGGCGACGGCGGACGAGCGCAACCGTCTCGCCCGGGAGATGCACGACGGCGTCGCTCAGGACATCGCCTCGCTCGGCTACATCATCGACGCCCTCGCGGCCCGGCCGGTCGACGACCAGCAGGCGAAGGCCTTCGCGATGCTGCGCGAGCGGGTCTCCATCGTGGTCGCCGAGGTGCGACGCTCGGTGATGAACCTGCGCACCAGCATCGGCGAGGCGGAGAGCCTCGGCGGTGCCATCAGCAACGTCGCCCGTCACCTCTCGGAGTCCTCCGGCATCCCGATCCGGATCCGGCTCGACGAGCAGCCCACGCGTCTGCGTCCCGAGGTCGAGGCCGAGCTGTTCCGCATCGCCCAGGAAGCGATGAACAACGCGGTCAAGCACGCGCGGGCGACGTCCATCGACGTCCGGTGCCAGGTGTACGCACCGGACGCCATCATCACGGTGACGGACGACGGTGTCGGCCTGCAGAGCGCACGTAGCGATTCCCATGGACTGAAGATCATGCGCGAACGTGCCAGACTGATCGGAGCGGAGCTCGTCGTGCGTGACAACGCCAGCCGGGGCCTGACCGTATCGGTCTCGCTCAAGGTTCCCCGTCACGTCGTCGGCTCCAGGACGGCAGACACGACTCCCGAGGAGATGCCATGAGCGACACCATCACCGTGCTGCTGATCGATGACCACGAGCTGATCCGCAACGGCCTGGGTGCCGTTCTGGACCTCGAGCCCGACCTGGAGGTCGTCGCCACCGCCGGCTCGGTCGCCGAGGGGATCCAGCGCTACCGGGAGGTCAGTCCGGACGTCGTGATCACCGACCTGCAGATGCAGGACGGCACCGGCCTCGACGTCGTACGAACGCTCCGCAAGGAGAACGACCAGGTCGGCCTGATCGTGCTGACCATGCACTCCGGCGACGAGCAGATCTTCGCCGCGATGCAGGCCGGCGCCTCAGGCTTCGTCGGCAAGGACGCTCCGTCCACCGAGGTCATCAAGGCCGCCCGCCACGCCTCGGTCTCGCCCAAGGCCTTCGTGTGCGCCGGCCTGGTCGGCGCCATGATGCGGCGCCAGTCAGCGGAGTCGACGGCGCTCAGCGAGCGCGAGCACGACGTGCTGCTGCTGCTCGCCGAAGGACTCAACGCCGCTGCCATCGGCCAGAAGCTCTACCTCTCGGAGTCGACCACCAAGTCGCACATCGCCCGGATCTACCAGAAGCTCGGCGCCGCGAACCGCGCTCAGGCGCTGGTGACGGCCATGCGGATCGGCCTGCTGTCGACGGTGCAGCCTTCGGCCCGCTGACCGGTCCGGGCCCGGCAGGCCCCCTTGCCTGGCCCGAAAGGACTAAGCGCATGCAGACGAACTCCCGATTCGTCGCGCCGTCGTCTTGGGCAGAGTTGGGGCCATCGGGGAGCAGTTCCCCGGGGACACAGAACATGTACTCAAGGGAGTCACCCCGATGATCCAGTACCTCAACATCCTGCTCAACGCCCGCTTCGCCAAGATGGAGGAGCGCGGTGCGACCGCCGTCGAGTACGGCCTGCTCGTCGCCCTCATCGCCGGCGTCATCATCGTCGTCATCGGGTTCCTCGGTGCCGACATCCGCAACGCCTTCGACGGCGTCGAGAACGGCATCGGCGGCAGCCAGGGCTGATTGCGCCACCACGAGGTCACGCCGGTCCCGACCGGCGTGACCTCGGTGCGTTTTCGGCGTCTCCCGCCGATGCCTGCAGTGGTCCGGCCCGCTAGTCCGAACTGACTACCATCGAGCACACGAACTCCCGATCACACGTGGGCGACGACGAGGCAGAGTTCAGGCATCGGGGAAAGCAACTCCCCGGGGACACAGAACAACCAGTTCAAGGGAGCACCCCGATGATCCAGTACCTCAACATCCTGCTCAACGCCCGTCTCGCCAAGATGGAGGAGCGCGGTGCGACCGCCGTCGAGTACGGCCTGCTCGTCGCCCTCATCGCCGGCGTCATCATCGTCGTCATCGGGTTCCTCGGTGCCGACATCCGCAACGCCTTCAACGGCGTCGAGGACAACATCGGCGGCGACCAGGGTGGCGGCGCGCCCGCCAACTGATCGGCACCACCTTCCATCGGCCGCGCTGTCGGGTGACAGCGCGGCCGTGGCGCTTCTACCGTCCGGAGGAATGACCCATGTCGACGACCTGCCCGGCTCTTCGCGGCACCGTAGCCGGCGACCGCGGTGCTACCGCCGTCGAGTACGCCCTGCTCGTCATGCTGATCGCCGGCGTGCTCATCGCCGTCGTCGGCTTCCTCGGCCAGGACGTCCGAGGACTCTTCGCCTCCGTCGACTGGTGAGCGGATCACCCGCCGCGACGGGCCAGCGCGACCCGCTGCAGCACCGTCGGGTGCGAGCCGAACCAGAACTGTGACCATGCCGGTGGTGTGGGGTCGGCATGGGCACGCAGGGCGAGACGGCGCTGGAGGGCGACGAAGGCCGCAGGGTCCTTCGTCTGCTCCAGCGCCGTCCGGTCCGCCCGCGCCTCCAGCTGCCGGCTGATGCCGTTCTGCAGGGGCGCGGAGAGCACCGTCGCCAGGGCCGCCAGGGCCAGCACCGCAGGCACCAGGGTCACCGGGTCCGCGCCGCGCTCGGGCCGTCCACCGCGCTCGCGCCGCTCCCCCAGCGGCACCAACAGGCCGAGCAGGCCGATGCCGACCAGCGCCCCGGCGGCGCCCAGGGCGGTGCCGGTGCCGACGTCGTCGTACTTCGCATGGGCGAGCTCGTGGGCCACGACGGAGAGGACCTCGTCGCGGGGCGTGTCGTCGACCAGCGTGTCGTACAGGACGACCCGCCGGGTGTGGCCGAAGCCGGAGACGTAGGCGTTGAGGGCGGTCGTACGACGCGACGCGTCCGCCACCAGCACGTCGTCCACCCGCACCCCCTCCGCGTCCGCGAGGGCGAGCACGTCGGTGCGCAGGGCGCCGTCCGGCAGGGACTCGAACTGGTTGAAGACCGGCTCCACGAGGACCGGGTAGACGAACGAGCCGGCGGCCACCAGACCCGCGCCGAGCACGCCGGCGATCGCCGGCCAGGCCCGCGGCCACCGGCGGGCGCAGCCCAGGAGCACGACGACCGCCAGGGACGTCGACCCGATGGTGATCAGCTCGCTCTTGACGACGTCCACCGCCCAGGCGCCCCAGGTGCCCGCGGCGACGCCCTCCTCGAGCGCGAGCCGGCGCAGCGCGATGCCGAAGGGCAGGGTCACCACCCGCCCGACGAGGGTCAGCGCGGCGACGACGGCGACGATCCGGACCCACCACCAGCCGGGCACCCGGGCTGCCCACCGGCGGCCGCGGCGACCGAAGCCGAGCCAGCAGGCCACAGCGAGCGAGACCGCCAGCCCCGACCAGCTCCACACCCGGCCCCAGCGGGCGTAGTGCTCGGCCCGCTCGATGTCCGCGGCGGCGAAGACCGACGACGCGGGCACGGCCTGCGGCAGACCGGACCAGGGCACCCGCACCACGGCGAGCACGACGAAGACGACCGCACCGACGGCGATGGTGCCCAGCGCCACCCGCCGCGCCGCCGTCCGGGTCTCCACGTCCCTACTCTGACACGCCCGCGAGAACCGCCAGCCGGGAGCGCCACGCGGCGAGCAGGTCCGCCTCGGACCAGCCGAAGGACGAGCGCAGCGCGGTGGCCACCGCCGTGCCGCCGAGCACCCGGTCGTAGAACGCCACCAGCGTCTCGGCTCCCCTGCGCTCCGCCAGCGTCACCGTGACCAGCCACGCGGCCTCGTAGACCGTGCCGAGGTGGCTGGCCGAGGGGTCGAAGTCGGTGTCGACCGGCAGCCGCTTCGGCAGCCCGTCGCGGCGGACCTGCTTGATGACCTGGGCCGCGGTCCGGGTCTGCGGGAGGTCGACCTCGCGCAGCGCGACGTAGTCCGCGAAGCCCTCCACGAGCCACAGCGGCGCACCCTGGGTCAGCACCGCGCCCGTCACCGCGTGCACGGCCTCATGGGTCATCACGACCTGGGCGGCCACCGGGTCGAGGGCGTCGTAGACCGCGCGGTTGACGAACACGTGCACCGGGCTGCCCGCCACCCGGGTGCCGTCGACCGGTGCCGTCACGGCCGCGATCGCGTCGTAGGTCCCGCGCTCCACGTCCAGGGCGCGGCGCAGCTGCTCGGCGTCGGCCGGCACCTCGACCACGAGGCGCTCCCGCCCGCCGAGGAGGTCACGGGCGGCGGTGACGGCGCGCTGGGCGCGCTGGGCGTACCGGTCGGCGTCGGCGCCCTCACCGGCGATGACGACGAGCGCCTCCGCCGAGCGTCGTACGACGACCGGGCCGCTCAGCCACAACGGCAGCCGCCCGCTGTCCCCACCCACCCGGGCGATCCTGCGACCGCCGTCGGTGAAGGAGACCGGGACCTCGGCACGCGAGGAGCGGCGGTCGAATCCGGCGACCCGCCAAGTCACCGCGACGAGGCCCTCCCAGGCGTCGTCGCCGGAGGTGCGTCCGGTCTCGGTGACGTAGCGCAGCGTCACGTCGCTCAGGCGCAGCGCGGCCACGTTGCGGGCCAGGTCCGCGAGCAGGTCGCCCGCGGTGTCGTCCGCGCCGAGGGCCGCGGCGGCCGAGGGGTCGCCGAGGGCGGCCTGGAGCGCGGTGACGGTCGCGCCGGCGACGCCGGAGTCGGCGACCTCAGTGCGCGCGGTGGGAGGTGGGGCGACGTACCGGTCCTCCGAACAGCCGCCGACCACCAGGGCCGCGACGACGAGCGCCGCGGCGAGGACCCGACGGGTCACCCAGGCCGGACCGCTCCGGCGTAGGGCATCTCGTCGACGCTCGACACCTTGACGCCGGCACCGGGGTTGGCGGCGTGCACGATCATGCCGTTGCCGAGGTAGATCGCGACGTGGCTGACCGGGCTGTAGTAGAAGACGAGGTCGCCGGGCTGCAGGTCGCTCTTGGACACCGGGGTGCCGGAGCCCATCTGCGCCCGCGAGGAGTGCGGCAGGCCGACGCCGGCCTGGCCCCAGGCCATCATGGTGAGGCCGGAGCAGTCGAAGGCGTTGGGGCCCGCGGCGCCGTAGACGTAGGCGTCGCCGACCTGGGCGAGGGCGTACTTGATCGCGGCCTGCGCGCGCCCGGAGGCCGGGATCGACGCGGCGTCGGGGGCGCGGTCGCTGCCGCGGGAGAGGATCGCGGCGCGCTCCTCCTCCTCGAGCTTGGAGAGCAGCGACTTGGCCTCGGCGAGCTTGTCGTCGGCGCTCCTCTTCTCCTTGGCCAGGGTCGACTTCAGGGCGCGGACGTCGTCGCGCCGCTCCTCGGTCTGGTCGCGGCGGATGCCGTAGGCCTCCAGCTCGGTGTCGTAGTCCGACAGGAGCGAGTCCTGGATGCCATCGACGGTGGAGAGGGTCGCCAGCTCGTCCAGGAAACCCTGCGAGTCGGAGGCGAGCAGCTCACCGGTCGGGCCGAGGCCGCCGTTCTGGTAGCGCTGGATGATCGCGTCGCGCACGTCGGCACGCACGCCGTCGAGGACGTCGCTCTGGCGCGTCTGGTCGGCCTCGAGCGAGCCGAGGTCGCGGTTGAGCTCGGTCAGCTCGAGGCGGGCGTCGTTGTAGCGCTCCGAGGCCTGCTCGGCCTGGTGCAGCAGCTTCTCGACGCGGTCGCGCACGGTCTGGATGTCGGGCTCGGCGCTCGCCGGGCTGCTGGGGGCACTCACCGACAGGGCGATCGTCCCCGTCAGGGCCAGTGCGGCGAGCGAAGCGGTGGTGCGTTTCCGGCCGTTCAGCACGAGCTGGCGGTCCCCTTCTGCAAGTCGTACGCCTACCGGGTGAGCTGACGGATTCGGGCACGACTGGCCCTACCCGCACTCCCTGCGTCCCCGTCGTCCGGTCCGGACGGGCGGTTCGGCCCCTTGTGCGGGATTCACCCCAGATGTGGTTGGGTCCCCGGCTCCGGAGCCGCAAGCGACCCCGGACTCAGCGCGGTGCCCGCGCGGATCGGTCGATCCACTGCCACGGACACCTGAGCGAGCAGCCTAATCCGGGCTCGCGGCCTCGCCAAACCCTCCCGAGCGTGTTGGGGACGGAATCCCGGAGATGCGGATCACATGCACCCCACCCGCCCCATCCGTCCCTCACCGGTTCATGCCGACTCCACGTCCGGAGCCGACACCGGGCGCACCAGCCGCAACGGGGGCACCAGGCCCCCCTCGGCCAGGGCGTCCAGGGCCCGCAGCTCCTCGTCGTCGATCATGAGCTCGGGCGGCGGCCCGAGCAGGACGGTCACCACGCAGTCGTGGCAGGCCAGCCCCCGCACCACGCAGGTGTCGCAGTCGATCCTCGTCGTCATGGCAGCACCGTCGCACCAGGGTCCGACACAAATCCCCGGGGCGCTTCCCCGGCGTCGGCCCCACGGCGTCCTGCAGCGCGTCGCGCCGGCGTTGTGCCGGGTTGTGTCGGGGGTGCGTCCTACCGTCCTCCCATGAGCTCCGCCGCCGTCTCCCCCACGCCCGTCTGGGAGCAGCAGCGCGGCTTCGAGGAGCTGGGCCGCCCGCTGCGCGACGTCACCTTCTGCGTGGTCGACCTGGAGACGACCGGCGGCTCGGTGGGCGACGGCGACCGGATCACCGAGATCGGGGCGGTCAAGGTGCGCGGTGGCGAGGTGCTCGGCGAGTTCCAGACCCTCGTCAACCCACACACGTCCATCCCGGCGTTCATCGCGGTCCTCACCGGCATCACCAACGGCATGGTCGCCGACGCGCCCCCCATCCGGGCCGCCCTGCCGGCCTTCCTGGAGTTCGCAGCGGGCAGCGTGCTGGTCGCCCACAACGCCCGCTTCGACGTCGGCTTCCTGCGCCACTTCTCCCAGGAGATGGACATCGTCTGGCCCGACTTCGAGGTGCTCGACACCGTCAAGCTCGCACGCCACGTGGTCGGCCGCGACGAAGCGCCCAACCACAAGCTGTCCTCCCTGGCGCGCCTCTTCCGCGCCACCACCACGCCCAACCACCGCGCCCTGGAGGACGCTCGCGCGACCGTCGACGTGCTGCACGGCCTCATGGAGCGCCTGGGCGGCCTCGGCGTGCAGACCCTGGAGGAGCTCCAGGGCTACTCCTCCAAGGTCGCCTCCGCCGCGCGCCGCAAGCGCCACCTGGCCGACGGGCTGCCCCACGCCCCGGGGGTCTACCTCTTCCGCGACGACCGCGACCGGGTGCTCTACGTCGGCACCTCCCGCGACCTGCGCCGACGCGTCCGGTCGTACTTCACCGCCTCGGAGAAGCGCACCCGCATCGGCCAGATGGTGCAGCTGGCCGCCTCGGTGACGGGCATCGAGTGCGCGACCCCGCTCGAGGCCGAGGTGCGCGAGCTCCGGCTGATCGCGGAGCACAAGCCGCCCTACAACCGCCGCTCCCGGCACCCGGAGAAGGTCACCTGGCTCAAGCTCACCCGAGAGCCGTGGCCCCGCCTGTCGCTGGTCAAGCGGGTGCTCGACGACGACGCGGACTACGTCGGCCCGTTCTCGTCGCGCTCGCGCGCGGAGAGCTCGCTGGAGGCGCTGCACGAGGTGTTCCCGATCCGGCAGTGCAACGAGCGCTTCGGCCGACGCCCGTCGCGCTCACGGTGCGCGCTGGCGGAGATGGACCGGTGCCTCGCGCCCTGCGACGGCAGCGTGGACGCGCAGTCCTACGGCGCGGTGGTGCGCCAGCTCCAGGACACCCTGCTGCGCCGGCCCGACGACGTGGTCGACCTGGTCCAGGCCCGGATGAGCGCGCTCGCCGAGCAGGAGCGCTTCGAGGAGGCCGCACACCACCGCGACCGGTTGGCCGACTTCATCCGCGGGGCGGCCCGCACCCAGCGGCTGCGCGCGCTCACCGGCTGCCCCGAGGTGGTCGCCGCCCGGCGCGAGGACGACGGCCGGTGGGCGGTGCACGTCGTCCGGCACGGGCGGCTCGCCGCCGCCGGGCACATCCCGCCCGGGGCGGACGCCCTGACCTGGGTGGAGGCGCTGCGGAGCTCCGCGGAGACGGTCGTGCCCACGCTGGGGCCGACCCCGGCGGCGAGCGCCGAGGAGACCGAGCGGGTGCTGCGCTGGCTGGAGGCGCCCGGCGTCCGACTCGTCGACGTCGTGGGCGAGTGGACCTGCCCGGTCGGCGGCGCCGCCCGGCACGTGCCGCTGCTCGTCCTGGCTCACTAGGGTGAGCCCATGATCACCGCCATCGTGTTCGTCCAGGCCGAGACCGCGCGGATCCCCGAGGTCGCCGCCGCCATCGCGGCCCTCGACGGCGTGAGCGAGGTCTACTCCGTCACCGGGCAGATCGACCTCATCGCACTGGTGCGGGTCAGGAACCACGACGACATCGCCACGGTGGTCTCCGACCGGCTCAACAAGGTCGAGGGCGTGGTCGACACCGAGACGCACATCGCCTACCGGGCCTACTCGCGCCACGACCTCGAGGCGACCTTCGCGCTCGGGCTCGACTAGCCCGTCGGGGCTACCCACGGCCGCCGTCCGGCCCCTTCCGCACGCTTTCCCCAGCGGCACCGTCGCCTGGCTCCTAGCCTGACAGGGTGGGCAGCAGCGGCAGGCACACCAGCCGCGGCGACCGTGTCGTCCTGGTCGTCGTCGCGGCCCTCTTCGTCGTGCCCGCCCTCGTCCTGCTGCTCGGGGACAAGCCCGCACGCCTCGGCTTCCAGATGTACTCCGGGTACGGGGAGACCAGCGCGACCTGGCAGGACCCGCGGGGAGAACGCCACGTCGTCGATCTCGCCCCCCTTGTCGCCAGCCTCCGCGCGGACATCGACTGGACCTCCGTCCTGCCTCCAGCTCTGTGCGAGCGCATCGCCGGCGCCGTCCGCGTCGAGGTGACCCGGACCCGGCCGGGCGAGGACGCGACGGTGGGAGTCTCGTGCTGACGGAGCGACGGGTGGCTTCGCGACCGGTCGCACTAGGTCGCCTCGCCCTCGCTGTGGGCGCTGCCCTGACAAGCCTGGAGGGCGTTCATCTCCTGGAGGTCCTGCAGGACAGACGCATCCTCACGCCGTCGACCGACACCGGCTTCACGGCGGAGTCGATCCCCGCCGGGACGTGGCTCGCCGCGATGCTGGTGGCGGCGCTTTTCCTCCTGGTCGGGCTCGCCGCGCCCTGCGCGGCGGCCGTCCTCGTCGCAGGGCACCTGATGCTGATGCTGGCGGACCTGCAGCTCTACAGCAACCACCGCCTGTGCCTGGTCCTGATCTGCACCTGGTTCGTGTTCGCGGGCTCCGACCGCGCGCTGTCGGTGCGCGCCCGGATCGGTCCCCCCGGTGACGCTCTCGCCCCCTGGTGGCCCCAGCTGCTCGTCGTGGCGACCGTCTCGGCCTGCTACGTGTTCGCCGGGCTCAGCAAGGCCAATCCGGAGTTCCTCTCCGGCGACCTTGTCGCCGGACTGTCACCAGCATGGGTGCCGGCGCGGCTCGTTGCGTGGGCCACGGTCCCCGCCGAGATCGCCATCGGGCTGGGCCTGTGGTGGCGTCCGGTACGACGCCTCGCGCTCGCCGCGGGCGTGGTGCTGCACCTGTCGATCATCCTGCTGCTGGGCGCGCCGCTGGTCTTCAGCGCGTTCGCCCTGCTGTGCCTGGCCGCGTACCCGCTCGCGTGGACCTGGTCGCGGCCGGATCAGGCCGAGGCGGCCTTCACCCACCGCTCCAGCGTCGCCTGAGCGGCCCCGGAGTCGATGGCGTCCGCCGCCCGGGCGATGCCCGCAGCGAGCGCCTCCTCGACGGGCTCACCGGGGGCGTCGTAGACCGCGAGCGCGGCGCCGGCGTTCAGCACCACGGCGTCGCGGACCGGACCGGGGGTGCCCTCGAGGAGGGTGCGCACCACGCCGGCGTTGTGGGCGGCGTCGCCGCCACGCAGGTCCTCGGCGGTCGCCGGGGCGAGGCCGAAGGCGTCCGGGTCGACGGTGGCGGTGCGCACCTCGCCGTCGGAGACGACCCAGAGCGAGGAGGTGGTGGTCGTGGTCAGCTCGTCGAGGCCGTCGTCGCCCCGGAAGACCCAGGCGTCGACACCGCGGGCGGCGAAGACGCCGGCCATGACCGGCGCCAGCCGGGGGTCGGCGCAGCCGATGGCCTGGGCGGCGGGCCGGGTGGGGTTGGCGAGCGGGCCGAGCACGTTGAAGGCGGTGCCGATGCCCAGCTCGCGCCGCGGGACGGCGGCGTGCCGCATCGCGGGGTGGAAGGCCGCGGCGAAGCAGAAGGTGATGCCTGCCTCGACGGCGACCTCGGCGACCCGGTCGGCCGGCAGGTCGAGGCGGACGCCCAGGGCCTCCAGGACGTCGGCGGTGCCGGCCTGGGAGGACGCGGAGCGGTTGCCGTGCTTGACCACCCGCGCACCGGCGCCGGCGGCGACGATGGCCGACATCGTGGAGATGTTGACGGAGAACGACCGGTCACCACCGGTGCCGACCACGTCGAGCAGGCGCCCCGGGACGGAGATGGGGGTCATCACGGCGTACATCGCCTCGACGAGCCCGGTCAGCTCCTCGATGGTCTCGCCCTTCGCCCGCAGCGCGACGACGAACCCGGCGATCTGGGCGGGCGTCGCCTCACCGGCGAGGATCTCCCCCATCGCCCAGGTCGCCTGGGCAGGCGTCAGGTCCTCCCCGGCGACGAGCGCGCCGAGGACGTCGGGCCAGGCCGACATCAGGCCGGGACGCGGGAGCGCAGCAGCGAGACGACGGCCTCGGCGAGCTGGATCGGGTCGATCGGGTGCGGTACGGCGGCGTCCGCGCGCGACCAGGTCGCCAGCCAGGCGTCCTGCGGGCGGCCGGTCAGCACCAGCAGCGGCGGGCAGTCGTAGATCTCGTCCTTGAGCTGCTTGGCGATCCCCATGCCGCCGGCGGGCACGGCCTCGCCGTCGAGGATCGCGAGCGCGAGGTGGCCGGCGTCCATGTGCTGGATCACCACCGGTTCGGTGGCCACCTCGACGTACTCCAGCTCGGGCAGGTCGGGGTGCGGGCGACGGCCCAGCGCCAGGATGACCTGCTCGCGCGTGTGCACGTCGTCGCTGTAGACGAGCACCTTCAGAGACTTCGGAGAGCTCACGTCGCGCGATGTTACTCCTGCGTCTGCTCCTGCGCGGCCCGGGCACGTGCCTCGAGCCGGTCCAGGCGGCGGTCCTCCCGCTCGGCCTCCTTCATCGAGGAGCGCGCCCACTGCACGAACAGCACGACGAAGAAGACGACCCCGACGAGGTCGCCGGCGCCCCACAGGATGCCGCCGGCGAGCTTCTGGTCGTCGTACGGGTCGGGCAGCCAGGCACCCATCGGGCCGTCGTGCAGGCGGGGGTACCAGTCGCCGCCGAGCAGCGTCTTCTGGCCCATGATCGTGACGCCGAGGAAGGCGTGGAAGGGCAGCGTCATCACGGTCAGCAGCACCCGGAACGGGTGCGCGACGCGGCCGGGCAGCGGGTCGACGCCGACGATCGGCCAGAAGAAGAGCGCACCGACGAGCACCAGGTGCACGTGCATCATCTCGTGGACGTACGTCGAGCGCAGCGACGCGTCGTACCAGCCGGAGAAGTAGAGGGCCCACGGCGAGAGCACGTAGAGCCCGAACGCCAGCGGCGGGAAGCCGAGCACCTTCGCCAGCCGGGAGTGCAGGAGGGCCAGCAGCCACCCGCGGGGGCGGCGCGGCAGGGTGCGCAGCGCGAGCGTGACCGGCGCGCCGAGGGCGAGCGAGAGCGGCACCACCATCGACAGCACCATGTGCTGGACCATGTGCACGCTCAGCAGCACGGTGTCGTACGCCGCCAGGCCCGACGAGGTCGCGACGTAGAACGCCGCCATGCCGACGCCCCAGGCGATCGACCGGCCGACCGGCCAGGAGTCGCCGCGGCGCCGCAGGACCACGACGCCGAGCAGGTACAGGCCGCTGGCCCACACCGTCACCACCAGCGGCAGCGGCGCGATGCCCCACTGCGTGAAGAACGCCCCCGCGTCGAAGCGGGGCAGGTTCTCGACGGCGGCACTCACCACCAGCCCCACAGGTACCTCCTCGAACCGGAACGGACCCGATCCGGACCCGATCGAGCCTAGGTCCCGCCTGGTAGGGGCTCATAACGGGGGGTCGAGATGCCGTCACCGACGGGAACCGCCATAATGAGGCCCGTGGCGATCTCAGCTTCGGCATCTCTCCCGGCCTCGCGCCTTCACGGCCAGCACGACCGACCCAGCATGGTCGCCGTCGGCACGATCATCTGGCTGTCCAGCGAGCTCATGTTCTTCGCGGCGCTCTTCGCGTCGTACTTCACGATCCGCTCGGTCTCGCCGGAGATGTGGGCGGAGAACACCGACCTGCTGAACGTGCCGTTCGCGAGCATCAACACCACGATCCTGGTGCTCTCGTCCTTCACCTGCCAGTTCGGCGTGTTCGCCGCCGAGCGCGGCCAGGTCGGGCGCACCGGCTCGCTGCTGCAGGTCGGCAAGTGGGGCCTGCGCGAGTGGTTCATCCTGACCTACGTCATGGGCGCGATCTTCGTCGGCGGCCAGGCGCTGGAGTACGCCGAGCTGATCCACGAGGGCGTCACGATCCCCCACGACGGCTACGGCACGATGTTCTACCTGACCACGGGCTTCCACGGGATCCACGTGACGGGCGGTCTGATCGCCTTCCTCTTCGTCCTCGGCCGCACCTACGTCGCCCGCCGGTTCACCCACGAGCAGGCGGTCAGCGCGATCGTCGTCTCGTACTACTGGCACTTCGTCGACGTGGTGTGGATCGGCCTGTTCGCCACGATCTACCTGATCAAGTGAGGTTCGCGACCGCGATGACCCATCCGATCCACCCCGCCGCTCCGAATCACGCCTGCCTGGACCTCAAGGACTGATTGTGCGACTCCTGAACCGATCCGCCGGACGTCTGTCACGACACCGCCGCGGCCCGCTCGCCGGCCTGGTGGTGCTGGTGCTCGGCCTGCTGCTGACCGGCGGCCTGTACGCCGCGTTCGCGCCCGCCCAGGCGGACTCGAGCGCCGACCAGGAGGCCCTGGTCAAGGAGGGCCGCGAGCTCTTCCTCGTCGGCTGCGCCTTCTGCCACGGCCAGAACGGTGAGGGCGTCCTCACCCAAGGCGGCTCGCAGTACGGCCCGGCCCTGACCGATGTCGGCGCCGCCGCCGTCGACTTCCAGGTCGGCACCGGTCGCATGCCGATGGCCCAGCCGGGCTCGCAGGCGCCTCGCAAGGAGGTCGTCTACACCAAGGAGGAGATCGCCGCCCTGTCGGCGTACGTCGCCTCCCTCGGCACCGGCCCGGCCATCCCGGACCGTGAGCTCTACGACACCGACCGCCCCGGCGACCTCAACGGCGACGGCAAGGAGGACGACGCGGACCGCGAGCTGCTCGTCACCCGCGGCGGCCAGATCTTCCTCGCCAACTGCACGGCGTGCCACAACTTCGAGGGCTCCGGCGGCGCCATGCCGCGCGGCGGCTACGCGCCGAAGATCCGCGGCGTCGACTCGAAGCACATCTACGAGGCCATGCTGACCGGCCCCCAGTCGATGGACACCTTCTCCGACGGCAACATCCCGCCGGAGGACAAGAAGGCCGTCATCGCCTACCTGGAGACCCTCGACAAGTCCCCGAGCTACAGCGGCTTCACGCTGGGCAGCCTCGGACCGGTCAGTGAGGGCATCATCGCCTGGGTCGGGGGCATCGGCATCCTGGTGGGCTTCGCGATCTGGATCGCCGCCCACACGACCCGCTCGAGCAAGAAGAAGGACGAGGCGGCAGCGTGAGCGACGCACACACCCCCGACCCGCACGGGCACGAGCTGGTGCCCGTCGAGCCGATCGGCGACCCGGGCCTCCCCGAGCACCAGTGGCGGCCCACCGACGTCGACCCGGCCAAGGAGAAGCGCGCGGAGCGCCAGGTCGCCACGCTGTTCGGCCTCTCGGCCGTCTGCGTGATCCTGTTCCTCGTCGCGTACTTCACCCTCGACATCGGTGACAACTGGCACGTCGTCTTCGGCTTCGGCGCCTCGACGATGGCCCTCGGCTTCACCCTGGGCCTCGCGCTCCTGCTCATCGGCGTGGGCATCATCCACTGGGCCCGCAAGCTCATGGGCGACCACGAGATCAGCGAGCTGCGGCACCCGGCCCGCTCCTCCGACGAGGACCGCGAGGGCACGCTGCAGGCGCTGTCCGCGGGCCTCGACGAGTCGGGCATCGGCCGCCGGCCGCTGATCCGCAACTCCCTGCTCGGCGCGGTCGGCCTGCTCGGCCTGCCCGCCGTGGTCCTCCTGCGCGACCTCGGCCCGCTGCCGGGCGACAAGCTCTACCACACGATCTGGGGCAGCGGGACCAAGGACAAGCCGATGCGGATCGTCCGCGACGGCATCTGGACGCCGATCCTCGCCTCGGACCTGGAGATCGGCGACCTGGTCAACTGCCAGCCCGACGCGCTCTACAACCCCGAGCGCTACGACATCGACCCCACCGAGGTCGAGGGCGTCAACCTGCAGATCCACAAGTCCAAGGCCTCCCTGATCCTGCTGCGCATGTCGCCCGACGACATCAAGCCGGGCAAGGACGCCAAGGGCAACAGCCGCGAGAACTGGACGGTCAACGGGATCGTCGCGTACTCCAAGATCTGCACCCACGTGGGTTGCCCGATCTCGCTCAACGAGCGGACCACCCACCACCTGCTCTGTCCGTGCCACCAGTCCACGTTCGACCTCGCCGACTCCGGCAAGGTGGTGTTCGGCCCCGCCGGCCGTCCGCTGCCGCAGCTGCCGATCGCCGTGGACGAGCAGGGCTACCTGGTCGCGCAGAGTGACTTCGACGAGCCGGTCGGCCCGAGCTTCTGGGAGCGTGACTACTATGACCGTTGGTGACATGAGCAAGGTCGCAACGACCAACGGCTCCACCCCGGCGCCCACCAAGGGCGCGCAGCGCGCCGGCGCGATCGCCAACTGGGCCGACGAGCGGCTCGGCCTCGGCACCGCCATGAAGAAGAACCTGCGCAAGGTCTTCCCGGACCACTGGTCCTTCATGCTCGGCGAGATCGCCCTGTGGAGCTTCGTCGTCCTGCTGCTGACCGGTGTCTTCCTGACGCTCTGGTTCGACCCGAGCATGACCGAGGTCCAGTACGACGGCGCCTACGACCCGCTGCGCGGCGTCCACATGTCCTCGGCGTTCAACTCGGCGCTGACGATCTCCTTCGACGTCCGTGGCGGCCTGCTCATGCGGCAGATGCACCACTGGGCGGCGATGATCTTCATCGCCTCGATGATGATCCACATGATGCGCGTCTACTTCACCGGCGCGTTCCGCAAGCCCCGCGAGCTCAACTGGGTCATCGGCTGCCTGCTGCTGCTGCTCGGCACGATCGAGGGCTTCACCGGCTACTCGCTGCCCGACGACCTGCTCTCGGGCACCGGCGTACGCGCCGCGGACGGCTTCATGAAGGCCTCCCCCGTGGTCGGCAGCTACATGTCGTTCTTCCTCTTCGGGGGCGAGTTCCCGGGTGACGCGATCATCCCGCGGTTCTACGTCATGCACATCCTGCTGATCCCCGGCATCCTGCTGGCCCTGGTCGCCGCGCACATGCTGCTGCTCGTCTACCACAAGCACACGCAGTGGCCTGGTCCCGGCCGCACCGAGGAGAACGTCGTCGGCTACCCGATGCTCCCGGTCTACATGGCCAAGGCCGGTGGCTTCTTCTTCATCGTGTTCGGTGTGATCACCCTGCTGGGCGGTCTGTTCTCGATCAACGCGGTGTGGAAGTACGGCCCCTACGACCCGTCCAAGGTCACCGCGGGCTCCCAGCCCGACTGGTACATGGGCTGGCCCGACGGCCTGCTGCGCATCATCCCGGCCTGGGAGACGCACATCTTCGGCATCACCCTGTCGTGGAACGTGATGATCCCGATCCTCGTGATGCCGCCGCTGATGCTGATGATCCTGATCGCCCTGCCGTTCATCGAGTCGTGGATCACCGGGGACAAGCGGGAGCACCACCTGCTCCAGCGCCCCCGCAACGCCCCGACCCGGACGGCCATCATGGTCGCGCTGATGACCTTCTACGGCCTCTCCTGGGCCGCGGGCGGCAACGACATCATCGCGATCAAGATGCACCTGAGCATCAACCAGATCACCTACTTCATGCGCGGTGCCGTGTTCATCGGACCCGTCATCGCCTTCATCATCACGCGTCGCTGGTGCATCTCGCTCCAGCGTCACGACGAGGAGAAGCTGCTCCACGGCTACGAGTCGGGGGTCCTGGTCCGTTCGCCGGAGGGTGGGTACGCCGAGAAGCACCTCCCCCTCCCCGAGGCCAAGGCCTACACGCTCACGGCCCGCGATCGCGACCCGGAGCCGGAGTCGGTCGAGGAGATCGAGGCCTCCGGGCTCGCCGGCCGGCACCTGCGGCTGCGCAAGCTGCGGGCCAAGCTGCAGACGGTGTTCTTCGCGGACAACGTCCAGAAGCCCACGGCCGAGGAGCTCCACGAGGCGCAGCACCACGCCGAGCACGAGCTCCACGAGCTCGAGTCGCAGATCGCCGCCGGCCCGAACCGCCACGGTCCGACCGAGCACTGATCCCGGCAGCCGAAGGGCGCCGCTCCCCCACCGGGAGCGGCGCCTTCGTCGTTCGTGGGGTTCGTGGAGGTGGTCCGGCGGGGCGCCTCCGACGCCTCTCGGCGTGGTATCTCGGCGGCTTCGCCCCGGACGCCACCGGTCCCGGACGTCCGGGCCTTCGTCGTCGCGGGCTCGCGGGGGGTGGTCCGGCGGGGCGCCTCCGACGCCTCCCGGCGTGGTCTCTCGGCGGCTTCGACGGGGACCCCGCCGCCGGCGTCCACCCTGCGGCGCGACGAGAATCCTGCAACCTGACGCCGGCGGCACCCCGAGGCGCCGGCGAGAGGCCACGCCGTGCGGCGCCTGCGCCGCCCCGCCGGACCTCAGCACACACCGGGGGTGAGCCCTCCCACCCCACCCGCCGGGGACGCCGCCGGTACCGGACGTCCGGCGCGCCCTCGCCGTCGTGGGCTTGTGGGGGGTCCGGCAGGGCGCCTCCGCCGCCTCCCGACGTCGCCTCTCGGCGGCTTCGACGGGGACCCCGCCACCGGCGTCCACCCTGCGAGGCGACCCCAAACCTGCAACCTGACGCCGGCGGCACCCCGAGGCGCCGGCGAGAGGCCACGCCGTGCGGCGCCTGCGCCGCCCCGCCGGACCTCAGCACACACCGGGGGTGAGCCCTCCCACCCCACCCGCCGGGGACGCCGCCGGTACCGGACGTCCGGCGCCCTCGCCGGCGCCTCGGGGTGCCGTCGGCGTCTGGAATCGGAACCCGTCGACGTGCCTGAGTGGACGCCGACGGCGGGGTCCCCGTCGAAGCCGCCGAGGGCGCCGGACGGGAGGTGCCGGCGGCGTCCCCGGCAGGCGGTCCCGGCAGAGAGTTCCGCGTCCACCCACCCCTCATGCAGGAAGCCCCGCCGGAGCGGGGCTTCCTGTCGTGCTGGTGGGGCTCAGAGGGCCGAGGCCGCCTCGTAGTCGGCCCAGGAGATGTTCCAGTCGCCGTACCCGTTGTCCGGCTCCATGGGGCGGTCCGTGCCGACGTACTGGACGACGTCGCCGCGGCGGGAGATGGAGTACAGCCAGCCGGCGTTCTCCGTGCTCATGCCGGTGCAGCCGTGGGAGACGTTGGCGACGCCCTGGGAGCCGACGGACCACGGGGCGGCGTGGATGAACTCACCGGAGCTGGTCAGGCGCATGGCCCAGCGGACGTCGTCGATGTCGTAGGCCTCCGACGAGCCGCGGGCGATGCCGACGGTCTCCGAGTTCATCCGCTTGGTGGCGAACTTCTCCATGATCACCTTCACCCCGGAGCGGGTGGTGAAGCCGGGCTTGCCGGTGGTGATCGGGAGGGTTCGCAGGAGCTTGCCGTTCTCGAAGACCTTCATCTTGTGGGTCTTGGCGTTGACCTTGTAGATGTGGGCGGCGCCGACCTTGAAGTCGACGTCGCGGTTCTCCTGGCCGTAGATGCCGCCGCCGGCGGGGACGCCGTTGACGTCGACCGCGACGCGGACCTTGGAGCCGGCCTTCCAGTACGTGCGGGGACGCCAGTGCGCCTCCTTGTCGCTCACCCAGCGCCAGGAGCCGGCCTGGGCGGGCGTGGCGGTGACCTTCATGTTCTTCTCGAAGGCGGCCTTGTTCTTCACCGGGACGTCGAAGTTCACGATCACGGGCATGCCGACCCCGACCGTCTCGCCCTGCAGGGGCGCCACGGAGGCGTAGGTCTGCTGGGCGAGGGTGAGGGCCTGCGTGGAGAACGGGGTGGAGGTCTCCACGGTGCTGCCGTCGGCGCTCTTCGCCACCGCGTGGATGCGGTAGCGGGCACCGGGCTCGAGCCGCTCGCTGGCGACCCAACGGGCGCCGTCGACGATCCGGCCGGGCACCTTGCCGGCCTTGGACTGCACGCTGACGGCGGTGAGGGTGCCGTCGGCGGCCGAGACCTTGAGCAGCGTGCTGACCGGTACGCCGGTGGCACCAGCCTGCACGTTGGTGGTGAGCTTCGCCTTCACCACGGCCGCGGCCGTCGTGCTGGGGGCGTCGTCACCTCCGCCGCCCGGCGAGAAGCCGGATCCGTCGCAGCCGGTGGCCGCCACTGCCAGGACCGAGAGCACAGCGAAGCCACGCACGAGGCGCGAGCGCGAGAGCGGGGTGAACACCGCACAAGGCTACCTGCCGGATCCACGGATTCCGGGAGCAGATGCGCGTCGGCGGTGTCACACGTGACGTGTGACACCGCCGACAGCCGGCAGCGCGGCGAAGCCGCGCTCGGCCCAGTGAATCAGTGCGCGTAGTCGCCGCGGTAGTACTCGAAGATCCAGCCGGAGACGGCCAGCGCGCCGAGCACGAACCCGATGATCATCAGCCACCAGGCGAGCACCGCGACCGAGAACACGATGACGCCGAGGGTGAGGGCGCACCACAGCGGCCACCAGGAGTACGGCGGGAAGAAGCCGAGCTCGCCGGCGCCCTCCGCGATCTCGCCGTCCTTGCGGTCCTCGGGCCGGGCGTCCATCTTCTGGGCGTGGACACCGAGGTAGGCGGTGACCATGGCGCACAGCAGCGTGGTCATGACCAGCGCGGAGGTGCCGGTCCAGTCGGCGCCGGAGTCACCGGCGTCGGTGATGAACCAGTAGGCGGGGCTGACCAGGACCAGGAAGATCGTGGTCACACCGAAGATCCATGCCTCGATCTTCATCAGGCGTCGACCTCCTTGGCACCGGCGCCCGCGGCGACCGGCTCGTCGTACATCTCGATGGCGGCGATCTCCGGGTGGTGGAGGTCGAACGCGGGCGACTCCGAGCGGATGCGCGGGATCGAGTGGAAGTTGTGGCGCGGCGGCGGGCAGCTCGTCGCCCACTCCAGCGACCGGCCCCAGCCCCACGGGTCGTCGGTGTTGACCAGCGGGCCCTTGCGGGAGACGTAGACGTTGTAGAAGAACGGCAGGAGCGAGGACGCGAGCACGAAGGCGCCGATCGTCGAGACCTGGTTCATGAACTCCCAGCCGTCACCGGGCAGGTAGTCGGCGTACCGACGCGGCATGCCCTCGATGCCCAGCCAGTGCTGGATGAGAAAGGTGGTGTGGAAGCCGATGAACAGCAGCCAGAAGTGGATCTTGCCGAGCCGCTCGTCGAGCATCCGCCCGGTCAGCTTGGGCCACCAGAAGTAGAAGCCGGCGAACATCGCGAACACCACCGTGCCGAACACCGTGTAGTGGAAGTGCGCCACCACGAAGTAGGAGTCGGAGACGTGGAAGTCCAGCGGCGGGCTGGCCAGGATGATGCCGGTCAGGCCACCGAAGAGGAACGTGGTGAGGAAGCCGATCGACCAGAGCATGGGTGTGTCCATGCGTACTGATCCGCCCCACATCGTGCCGATCCAGTTGAAGAACTTCACGCCTGTCGGTACGGCGATCAGGAAGGTCATGCCCGAGAAGAACGCGAGGTTCACGGCTCCGGTGACGAACATGTGGTGCGCCCACACCGCCACCGACAGGATCGCGATGCCGAGGGTCGCGCCGACCAGGCCGACGTAGCCGAAGATCGGCTTGCGGCTGAAGACCGGCAGGATCTCGGAGATGATCCCGAAGAACGGCAGGGCGATGATGTAGACCTCGGGGTGCCCGAAGAACCAGAACAGGTGCTGCCACAGGATGGCGCCGCCGTGTGAGGTGTCGAAGACGTGCGCCCCGAGCTGGCGGTCGGCCTCGAGGGACAGCAGCGCGCCGGCCAGGATCGGGAAGGCGACCAGGACCAGGATCGCGGTGATCAGCACCGTCCAGGTGAAGATCGGCATCCGGAACATGGTCATGCCGGGAGCACGCATGCAGATGATCGTGGTGATGAAGTTGACCGCGCCCAGGATGGTGCCGAGACCACCCATCCACAGGCCCATGATCCACAGGTCGCCGCCGACGCCGGGGCTGTTCACCGAGTCGGACAGCGGCGTGTAGGCGAACCAGCCGAAGGAGGCCGCGCCCTGCGGGGTGAGGAAGCCGGCGCCGGCGATGAGACCGCCGAAGAGGTACAGCCAGTAGCTGAACATGTTCAGGCGCGGGAACGCGACGTCGGGCGCGCCGATCTGCAGCGGCATGATCGCGTTGCCGAACCCGAAGAACAGCGGCGTCGCGAACAGCAGCAGCATGATCGTGCCGTGCATGGTGAAGAGCTGGTTGTAGAGCTCCTCGTTGACGATCTGGCTGCCGGGGTAGGCCAGCTCGGACCGGATGAGCAGCGCCATGATGCCGCCGGCGATGAACCAGGCCATGGCGGTGCCGAAGTACAGGTTGCCGATCAGCTTGTGATCGGTCGTCGTCATCGCGCGGACGATCTGCTTGCCGAGCGGCTTGCGCTCCGTGAGATCGGCGTTGCGGGCGAGCGTGGTCACTCGTCACCCTCCTCGTCGTTGATGAGGTTCTCGGAGTACAGACCGCCCTTGACCGGCTCGTCGGAGACGTGGTCGGGGTCCGCGGCGAGCTTCGCCAGGTAGGCGTCGTACTCGGCCTCGGTCACGACCTTGACGGTGAACAGCATCCGCGAGTGGTAGGCGCCACAGAGCTCGTAGCACTTGCCGTCGTAGGTGCCGGTCTCCGTCGGGGTGACCTGGTAGGAGTTGTCGTTGCCCGGGACCACGTCCATGCGCATCGCGAAGGCCGGGATGCCGAAGTTGTGGATCACGTCGGGGCTGTAGAGGTCGAACTCCACGGTCTTGTCGACCGGGATGACCAGCTGCGGGATGTCCTCACCGGTGCCGGCGACGAAGACGTTCTTGCCGCCCGCGGCCTCGGTCTCGGGGTAGTTGAACGTCCACTGCCACTTCTGGCCCACGACGAGCACGGTGACGTCGGGGTTGTCGACGTGCTCGAGCGCGATGTTCTGCACGCGCACGGTGTGGGAGAAGAACGCGATGACCATGATGACCGGGAAGATCGTGTAGAAGATCTCGATCGGCAGGTTGTAGCGCGTCTGCACGGGGACCTCGTCGTCGCTGCGACGACGGAAGTAGATCGGGACGCCGATGATCAGCGCCCACGTGATCACACCGGTCACCAGCGCGGCGATCCACGCGCCCTGCCACAGGTGCAGGATGTGCACGCCCTGCACGGTCGTGATCTCCGGCATGCCGAACCGCTCCCACTGGGTGTCGGTCGAGCAACCGGACAACGCGGCCGCGAGTACGACGAATCCGGCGAGCGGGATCGAACGACGGAACCGTCGCTTCGCCCGCGAACGCTCGGGGTGCCACCAGCCCACGAACGAGCCTTCCTCTCGAGGGTCAGAACCACTGCGAACACTAGCGGAGAGCGACCTCGGGCGCCGCGTGGGGTGGGTGGTTTCGGACCTCGGAGGTCTCCCTCAGGCGTGGTCGTATCGTGCAGACGTGAGCAGCACCCCCGAGGTCTACCTCGACAGCGCGTCCTCGGCGCGCCTGCACCCCGCGGCACGGGAGACCCTGCTCGCCGCCCTCGACCGGGGGTACGCCGACCCGCGCCGCCTCCACGGTCCCGGCCGTGACGCGCGGCTGCTCCTCGACAACGCCCGGGCGGTGGTCGCCGAGGCTCTCGGGGCGCACCCGGACGAGGTGGGCTTCACCTCGTCGGGCACCGAGGCGGTGCACCGGGGCCTGCTCGGCCTCGCCGCGGCCACGGGTCGGGACGGGATCGTCCACAGTGCGGTCGAGCACTCCGCGGTCCTGCACGCGGTGCAGTGGCGCGACTCCCCCGCCCACGCCCGGGTCGGGGTGGACGCCCACGGCGTGGTGGACCTCGCCGCACTGGCCGCGGCGGCGGCCGCCCCGGGCGTGGGCGCGGTCGCGCTGCAGGCGGCCAACCAGGAGGTCGGGACGCTGCAGCCGGTGGACGAGGCGGAGCTGCCGGGCGGCGTACCCCTGCTGGTGGACGCGGCGGCCGCGCTGGGCCACGTGCCGATCCCCCGGCGCTGGGACGCGCTGACCGCGTCGGCGCACAAGTGGGGCGGGCCGGCCGGGGTCGGCGTGCTCGCCGTGCGCCGCGGCACGCGGTGGACCACGCCCTTCCCGGGCGACGACGGGTTGGACCAGCCCGGCTTCCCCGACGTCCCGGCGGCGCTGGCGGCCGCGGCCGCCCTGCAGGCGGTGCTCGGCGAGCGGACCGACGTTGCCGCGCGCCAGCACGCCCAGGTCGCGCGGATCCGGGCCGCCGCGGCGGCCCTGCCCGACGTCGAGGTGGTGGGCCACCCGGACGCGCGGCTGCCCCACCTGGTGACCTTCTCCGCGCTCTACGTCGGCGGCGACGAGATCGTCGCGGCGCTCGCGGCCCGGGGCTTCGGGGTCGCCAGCGGCTCGGCCTGCACGGCCTCGACGCTGGAGCCCAGCCACGTGCTGGCGGCCATGGGCGCGCTCACCCACGGCAACGTGCGGGTCTCGCTGACCCGCGACACGACCGACCCGCAGGTCGAGGCGTTCTGCGCCGCCCTGGGCGCGGTGGTCGGGGAGATCCGGGCGAGGGCGGGGCTGTGATCGAGCTCGACTGCCGCGACCTGCCCTGCCCGCGCCCGATCATCGAGCTCGCCAAGGCGCTCCCCGACGTGGCGGTGGGCGACCTCCTCGCGGTCGTCGCCCACGACCCCGCCGCCCGGTACGACGTCCCGGCGTGGTGCCGGATGCGCGGGCAGGAGTACGTCGGCGAGGAGTCCGCGGCGGACGGCGCCCCCCGCTACGTCGTCCGGCGCCTCGCCTGAGCGGTCGTGGCGCCAGGGCCTCAGCCGAGGTGCTGGGCGACCTCGTCGGCCGCCTCGCCGCCGTAGGAGACCCGGACCCGGTCGACGAACTGCTCGGTGGTGAAGTCGTACTCCTGCGTGCCGACCGTCTCCACGACGTACGCCGCGAGGACGCAGCCGACCTGCGCGGCCCGCTCGAGGGAGGTGCCCCACGACAGGGCGGCGAGGAAGCCGCCGCGGAAGGCGTCGCCGACACCGGTCGGCTCGACGGCCGCGACGTCCTTGGCGGCCGCGACCTCGAACGAGGTGCCGTCCTGGGAGGTGACCCGGACGCCGTCCTTGCCGAGCGTGGTGACCTGGATGCCGACCTTGGAGAGGACCTCCGCGGCGCTCCAGCCGGTCTTCTTCTCGATGACGTGCGACTCGTACTCGTTGGAGAACAGGATCGCCGCGCCGTCGATCAGGTCGCGGATGAGGTCGCCCTCGGCGAAGGCGAGCTGCTGGGAGCAGTCGGCGATGAACGGGTAGCCGCGCTGACGGCACTCCTCGGTGTGCCGCTTCATGGCGTCGGGGTCGTCGGCGCCGACGAGGACGTACGTCGGTGCGCCGACCCGCTCCACGATCGGGGCCAGCTCGATCTGGCTGGCCTCGCTCATCGCCCCCGGGTAGAAGGAGGCGAACTGGGCCATCGTGGTGTCGGTGGTGCACACGAAGCGCGCGGTGTGCTTGGACTCGGAGATGTGCACGGAGTCGCAGTCGACGCCGTTGCGCTCCAGCCAGGAGCGGTAGTCGGCGAAGTCCTCGCCGGCGGCGCCGACGAGCACCGGCCGGAGGCCGAGCCGGGCGAGGCCGAAGCACATGTTCGGGGCGACACCGCCTCGGCGGATCTCGAGGTCGTTGACCAGGAAGGAGACCGAGAGCTTGTCGAGCTGGTCGACCACCAGGGAGTCGGCGAACTTGCCGCCGAAGGTCATCAGGTGGTCGGTCGCGATCGAGCCGGCGATGAGGAGGGAGCCCGTGGGTGCAGTCACGACACGGAACATTAACGGAGTCGTCACGGCCCTACTGGCGAGTACCCATGGTTCTACCTGCGAGTAGTGCTTAGCGTCGGGTCATGACGCCGTACGAGGAGATCGCCACCCCCCGTGACCTGCACGAGGACTGCCAGGCGGTGAGCCGCCGACTGGAGCAGGCCGCCGTGAAGGCCACCCGGCCCGCGCCCAGCATCCACTTCGACGAGCAGCCCCGGGAGACCGGCAAGCGCGACATCCAGATCTCGGAGGCCGCGCAGCGTCTCGCCAACGCGCTGCACCTGCACCTCGACTGAGTCGAGTTGGGGTTTTCCTCCCTTCAAATGTCAGAAAGCCACCCTCACGGGGTGGCTTTCTGACATTTGAAGGGAGGAAAACCCCAACTCGACTTCTCAGTGGAACGAGTCGCCGCAGGCGCAGGAGCCCGTGGCGTTGGGGTTGTCGATCGTGAAGCCCTGCTTCTCGATCGTGTCGACGAAGTCGATGACCGCGCCGTTGAGGTAGGGGACGCTCATCCGGTCGACCACGACGGCCACGCCGTCGAAGTCGGTGACGACGTCACCGTCGAGGGTGCGCTCGTCGAAGAAGAGCTGGTAGCGCAGGCCGGAGCAGCCACCGGGCTGCACCGAGATGCGCAGCGACAGGTCGTCACGCCCCTCCTGCTCGAGCAGGTTCTTCACCTTCGTGGCGGCCACCGGGCTCAGGTTGATCTGGTCCTCACGCCGGTCCAGGGCCACCGGGGCAGCGACCGTGGTGGTCGCGGTCGCGGTCGCGCCGGTCGTGGCGCCGGGGGCCTCGTGGCTGTGGCCGCCTCCGCAGCAGCTGTCGCTCATGCTCACTCCAGGGTTCGTCAGGTCGGTGTTCGACAGTCCAATGGTCGCACAGACCCGGTTATTCCCCCCAGACGAGCACCGGCTTGACCACCGAGCCGGCCTTCGCGTCGGCGACGGCGTCCGCGATCCTCTCGAACGGGTACGTCGTGACGAGGTGGTCCACGTCGAGCCGGCCGGCCTCCCGCAGGGCGATCAGCTCGGGGATCGTGCGCAGCGGGTCGGCCTCGCCCTCGATCGAGGAGCGCACGATCTTGCCCGACTGCAGCAGGTCGATCGCGTCGATCGTGTACTCCGCCGCGCCGAGCCCGAGCGCCACCAGCAGGCCCCGTGAGCGCAGGGAGTGCTGGGCCTGCAGGACGACGGCGGCGATCGCGGTGGTGTCGATGGCGTACGCCGCACCACCACCTGTGAGCGCCTTGACCCGGTCGGGGACCGGGCCGTCGGTCTCGTCGGTCGGGTCGAGCGTCGTGGCGCCGTACCCCTCGGCGACGGCGCGACGCGCGGCGACCGGGTCGACGACCACGACGGTCTCGACGCCGAGCCCCCGGGCGGCGGCGACGGCCGCGAGGCCGACCGCCCCGGCGCCGAAGACCACCAGCGGCTCGCCGGGTGCGGGGTCGAGCACGGTGAGGACGGTGCCGGCGCCGGTCTGGAAGCCGCAGGCGAAGGGGGCGAGCCGGGTCAGGTCGAGCCTCTTGTCGACGACCACGCAGTTGTCGGCGTACGCGAGGGCGTGGCGGGCGAGGCTGGACTGGCCGAAGAAGCTGCCGAAGACGGTCTGACTCTCCCCGTTCTCCTGGCGCCGCTTCATGGTGGTGGAGCCGTCGCCGCGCATGCCCATGTAGTTGAGCAGCAGCGACTGCTCGCAGTAGCCGACGTCCCCGGCCTGGCAGGGACCGCAGGTGCGGCAGGAGCGGAAGCTGACGACGACGTGGTCGCCGACCTCGATGCCGACGACGTCCGCGCCGACCTGCTCGACGACGCCGGTGCCCTCGTGGCCCATGACGGTCGGCATCATCTCGGCGGGCAGCAGGGTGGGCACGGTCAGGTCGGTGTGGCACAGGCCGGTGGCGACGATGCGCACCAGCACCTCGTCGGGGCGCGGCTCGTCGAGCTCGACCTCGGCGAAGGTGAAGTCCGCGCCGGGCTCCTCGACGAGGACGACGGTGGTCCTCATGCCTCGCGCTCCAGCCAGAAGTAGTAGAGGTCGGCGATGCCGAAGGTCGCCTCCAGCTTGCCGTTCATGATCCCCATCAGGGTGTCCTCGTCGACCTTCTTGAAGTGGTCGAGGACCGGCATCCGGTCGTAGACCATCGTCGCGGTGACCTCGCCGCGGAAGCCGACGGGCCACAGCGAGGCCTCTCCCCCGCCCCCGGCCTCGAGGTTCGAGAAGAGGGTGCCGTCGTCGCCCCGGCACAGCATCGGTACGGCGGCGAGCGGGCCGTCGAAGCGCTTGCCGTGCCAGCGCAGCTTCTCCAGCACCGTGCTGGCCACGTGCCCGGTGGCGAAGTCGCCTCCGCGCCAGCCGCCCAGGACCTCCTCGACCGTCGCCGGCGCGAGGTCGGCCCAGAGGGCGTCGAGGTCGGCGGGGTCGGCGTGCTCGGCCCGCCGGAGGTCGTCGAAGCGCTGCCTGGTGTCGGTCACGCGGCCAATCTAGAACATGTTCCTGTTCAGTGGGACCAGGTCCGCGCCACCCGGGCGGCGAGCTCGCTCAGCGCGCCGGCCGGGTCCCGGAAGGCGCGCTCCTCGCCGACCGCGTCCACGAGGGAGTAGGCGGCGTCCATGCCCAGCGCCCGCATCTCGCGCTGCCCGACGAGCACCTGCCCGGCCAGTGCCACGCAGGGCCGCAGTGCCGCGGCGGCCACCGCGGCCACGCCGGCGGGCACCTTCCCGGCGCGACTGCTGAAGTCGAAGGCCCCCTCGCCGGTGAGCACCAAGTCGGCGGTCGCGGCCTGGCGGGTCAGGCCGACGGCGTCGGCGACCAGCTCGATGCCGGAGACCCGGTGCCCGCCCAGGAGCAGCAGCGCGAAGCCGATCCCGCCCGCGGCACCCGCCCCGGGCTCGAGCGCCAGCCGCCGGTCGGTCGCGGCGGCCCACTGGTCGAGGTAGCCGTCCAGGAGCACCTGGACCTCCTCGTCGAGCCCCTTCTGCGGCCCGAACGTCTTCGTCGCGCCGAACAGCCCGGTCAACGGGTTGTCGACGTCGGTCGCGGCGACGATCTCCACGCCGTCGAGCAGGCCGCGCGCGATGCTCAGGTCCACCGTCGTCACGCCGTCGAGGAAGATCCCGCCCACGTCGAGCGCCACGTCGGCGTCCGCGCCGAGCGCGGCGAGGACCCCCGCTCCCCCGTCGTTGGTGCCCGAGCCGCCCAGCCCGACCACCACCCGGGTGGCCCCCGCGTTGACGGCCTCCAGCAGCAGGCGGCCCACTCCGACGGTCGTGCCGAACTCGCCGAGCTTGCCGCCGGTGAGGTGGATCCCGCAGGCCTGGGCGCTCTCGACGTACGCCGTGTCGCCGACCGTCAGGATCGTCGCCGGCACCTCGTGCCCCTGCGGCGCCTCGGTGACCACGGCCAGCAGCTCGCCGCCGAGCGAGGCGTGCAGCACGTCGACGAAGCCCGGCCCGCCGTCGGACATCGGCGCCAGCACGATCTCGTCGTCGGGGGCCTGGCGGCGCCAGCCGGCCGCGATCGCCTCGGCGGCCTCGACCGCCGAGAGGGTGCCCGCGAACTTGTCGGGGGCCACGAGCACGCGCATGGCGTCATCATGGCGGACGCGGCGGTCGCCGCGCGGGGACCGCCGCGCCGTCAGCCGAGCTGCGGGTCGCTCGTGCTCGGCCGGCCGGTGCCCAGGTGGCCGGCGAGGGTTCGCACGAAGCGCGTGCCCGGCACGGTGAGCGTGACGTCGTACCAGCCCCCGGTGGCGCGGGTGTCGAGGTCCACCTTGCCGCCCCGCAGTCGCCGGGCGCCGCCGGCGTAGGCGTCGCGGACCTCGGCCCGGCCCGGGCCCTCGACCCGCACCCGGACCTTGCCGGACCCGCGACCGAGGGGCTCCAGGGCGACCCGCGGCTGCGGGACCGAGGCGTCGCCGACGTAGCGGCGGAAGAAGCCGTCGGGCCCGTGCAGGTGCACCTCGTAGGCGCCGGTGAGGGGCAGGTCGACGTCGAGGGTCTTGCCGGCCTCGACGGTGTAGCTGTGCGGCACCCCCGCCGGCTCGATGAGGCGCGCCTGCACGTGCGCGCCGAGGCTGCCCTCGTTGACCAGCCGCAGCCGCAGCGGACCGCCGGCACGCTCCACCACGGACAGGTCGTAGCCCAGCGGGCGGGCCGGGCGCACGCCCGGCTCCTGCTCCGGCATCGTGCCGGCGGCGGGCGTCGTCGGGAAGTACGTCGCGTGCCGCGCGCGGTCCATCGGCGCCATCGCCGCCGTCGAGGGCAGCGACGGCACGGCCGCCTGGGTGCGGGAGAAGTCGAAGGCCGAGGTCAGGTCGCCCGCCACGGCACGCCGCCAGGGCGTGATCTGCGGCTCCCGCACCCCGAAGCGCTGCTCCAGGAAGCGCAGCACCGAGGTGTGGTCGAAGGTCTCCGAGCACACCCAGCCGCCGGTGCTCCACGGCGAGACGACGAACATCGGCACCCGCGGCCCCATGCCGTAGGGACCGGGCGTGGCCCGCGGGTCGCCGCCGGCGTAGTGCTCGTTCACGGTCGAGACCGTGGAGGCGCCGGGCACGGCCGGGCCGGGTGCCAGCGGGGGCACCAGGTGGTCGAAGAAGCCGTCGTTCTCGTCGTAGGTGATGAACAGGGCGGTCTTGGCCCACACCTCGGGGTTCGAGGTGAGCGTGTCGAGGACCTTCGAGAGGTACCAGGCGCCGAAGTCGGTCGGCCAGTTCGAGTGCTCGGTGAACGCCTCCGGCGCCGAGATCCACGAGACCTGCGGCAGGCGGTCGGCGGCGACGTCGGCGGCGAGCAGGTCGAAGTAGCCCTGGCCGTCGCGGTTGCGGGTGCCGACCCGGGCCTTCTGGTACAGCGGGTCGCCGGGCTTCGCGTCCCGGTAGGCGTTGAAGTAGAGCAGCGAGGTGTCGCCGTAGTTGCCGATGAAGGCGTCGTTGGTCCACCCCCAGGAGCCGGCGGCGTCCAGCCCCGTGCCCTCGTCCTGGTAGACCCTCCAGGACACCCCGGCCCGCTCCAGCCGCTCGGGGTAGGTCGTCCAGCCGTAGCCCTTCTCGTCGTTGTAGAGCACCGGGCCGCCGCCCTTGCCGTCGTTGCCCGTCCAGCCCGACCACAGGTAGTAGCGGTTCGGGTCGGTGTTGCCGATGAACGAGCAGTGGTAGGCGTCGCACACGGTGAAGGCGTCCGCCAGGGCGTAGTGGAAGAGCGCGTCCTGGCGTCGCAGGTAGGCCATCGTTGCGCTTCCCTTGGCGGGCACCCACTGGTCGTAGTGACCGGAGTTGATCGCCCGCTGGCCGTCGGGCCACGAGTGCGGCAGGCCCTGCAGGTAGGCGCCGCCCAGGTCGTCGACGTCGGGGTGGAAGGGCAGCAGGTCCCCGCCACCGCCGCCCTTGGGCTGGTGCCACACCGACTTGCCCGAGGGCAGCTGGACCGGGTGCGGGTCGCCGAAGCCGCGCACCCCGCGCAGCGCGCCGAGGTAGTGGTCGAAGGACCGGTTCTCCTGCATCAGGATCACCACGTGCTCGATGTCGCGGATCGTCCCGGTACGACGGGCGGGCGCGACCGCCGCGGCCCGCTCCACGCTGCTCAGCAGCCCGGTGGTCAGGCCGGCGAGCGAGCCCGCCCCGGTGATCTGGAGGAAACGACGACGATCGAGGTCAGCCATGCCCCGCAGCCCATCGGTGGCCGCGGAACCGCGGAAAAGGAGGAGGAATCCGGGACGTGAATCTCTAGGGTCGAGGACGTGATCGTGCGACCGATGACCATCGACGACGTCGAGGTGGCCGAGGAGATCAGCGCCGACGCGTTCCACGCCCTGGACCTGCGGCTGCGCACGGCCGCCGACCCCGAGCCGGTACGACGCGCCGACGGCTCCGCCTGGGTCGCGCGCACCCGGCGGCTGGTCGCCACCGACGGCCCCGGCTGCTGGGTGGCCGAGCAGGACGGCAGGGTGGTCGGCATCGCGACCAGCATCCGGCGCGAGCAGGTGTGGTGCCTGGTCACCTTCGCGGTGCGCCCCGGGCTCCAGGGCGCCGGCACCGGTGCCCGGCTGCTCGCCGCCGCGGAGCAGCACGGCGCCGGCTGCCCACGGGCGATGCTGTCGGCCTCCGCGGACCCGCTGGCGGCGCGGCGCTACCACGCCGCCGGCTTCGCGCTGCACCCGCAGCTGCGCCTGGAGGGACAGGTCGACCGGTCGGCGCTGCCGGTCGTCCACGGCGTGCGGGAGGGCACCGCGGCCGACCGGGTGTGGCTGGACGACCTCGACCGGCAGCACCGCGGCGGGCCGCACGGGCCGGACCACGAGGACCTCGCCGTCGACGGCACCCTGCTCGTCAGCACCGACCGCGCCGGCTACGCCTACGCCAGCCCGCACCGCCTGGCGGTGCTCGCCGCGCGGGACGAGGCGACCGCCCGGCGGCTGCTGTGGGAGTGCCTGGCCCGTGCCGAGGGCTCCTTCCTGGCCTCCCACGTGACGATGGCCAACGCCTGGGCGGTGGACGTCGGCCTCGCCGCCCGGCTCACGCTCGGCACCCGGGGCTACCTCGGGCTGCGCGGGATGGCTCCCCCGGCGCCGTACCTCCACGACGGGGCGCTGCTGTGAGCACCGATCGGGGCCCGCGCGCGCGGCCAAACTAGGATGAGCCCATGACCACCGTGGACCTCCCGCTGCTGCCGCTCGGCCGTGGCTCCGACCCGCTCTCCGAGCGGGGCGTCGAGTGCCCCGGCGACCTGCCGGCGGCCTCCGACCCGGACCTGGTCGCCCGCGCGCGGGCCGCCAAGGCGAAGCTGGGCGACCGGCTGTTCGTGCTGGGCCACCACTACCAGCGCGACGAGGTCATCGAGTTCGCCGACGTGACCGGCGACTCGTTCAAGCTGGCCCGTGACGCCGCCGCCCGGCCGGACGCGGAGTTCATCGTCTTCTGCGGCGTGCACTTCATGGCCGAGTCCGCCGACATCCTCACCGGCCCGGACCAGAAGGTGATCCTGCCCGACCTCGCCGCCGGCTGCTCGATGGCCGACATGGCGCGGATCGCCCAGGTCGAGCGGGCCTGGGAGGCGCTGGCCGCGGCCGGCGTCCAGGACGTCGTCGTCCCGGTCACCTACATGAACTCCAGCGCCGCGATCAAGGCCTTCTGCGGCCGCAACGGCGGCGTGGTGTGCACCTCCTCGAACGCCGAGGTCGCCCTTGACTGGGCGTTCCAGCAGAAGGGCGCGGACACCAAGATCCTGTTCCTGCCCGACCAGCACCTGGGCCGCAACACCGCGGTGCTCAAGCTGGGCTACTCCCTCGACGAGTGCGTGGTGTGGAACCCGTTCAAGCCCGACGGCGGCGTCAGCCCCGAGGAGCTCGCCAAGGCCCGCGTGATCCTGTGGAAGGGCCACTGCTCCGTGCACGGCCGGTTCTCCGCCGACGTCATCGACGAGCTGCGCGCCAAGGTGCCCGACCTCAACGTCCTGGTCCACCCCGAGTGCCAGCACGACGTCGTCCTCAAGGCGGACCTGGTCGGCTCCACGGAGTTCATCATCAAGACCATCGAGGCGGCCCCGGCCGGCTCGAGCTGGGCGATCGGCACCGAGCTCAACCTCGTGCAGCGCCTCAAGAACGCCCACCCGGACAAGAACATCATGTTCCTGGACCGCAACGTCTGCTACTGCTCGACGATGAACCGGATCGACCTGCCGCACTTCGTGTGGGCCCTGGAGAACCTCGTCGAGGGCACCGTGGTCAACCAGATCGAGGTGGACCCGCAGACCGAGGCCGACGCCCTCACCGCCCTGCAGCGGATGCTCGACCTGCCCGGCAAGACCCACAAGGACTGATCTCCCCCGTGTTCAAGCGCACCAAGTCGCCCGTCGTCGAGGAGACGACCACCGCTCCCGCCAAGGCCGGCGGCAAGGGCCGTCCCACGCCGACCCGCAAGGAGGCCGAGGCGGCGGCCAAGGCGCGCGCCCGCGCCCCGCGGGACAAGAAGGAGATGGCGCGCCTGCAGCGCGAGCACCGCACCGAGCAGAGCCGCAAGATCCGCCAGGGCATGAAGAACGGCGACGAGAAGTACTTCCTGCCCCGCGACCGCGGCCCCGTGCGCCGCTTCATCCGTGACTACGTCGACGCCCGCTTCTCCATCGTCGAGATGGTCATCCCGCTGATGATCATCGGCCTGCTGCTCGGCTACACCGGCAACTCCGCGCTCGCCCAGGCCAGCAGCCTCGTGCTGCTGGCGACGGTGCTGTTCGTGGTGACCGACATGTTCGTGCTCCGCTTCCGGGTGCGCCGCGAGCTCAAGCGCCGCTTCCCCGGGGAGTCGCTGAAGGGCACCACCTACTACGCCCTGACCCGGGCGATGCAGATGAAGTTCATGCGGATCCCCAAGGCCCGCGTGAAGATCGGCCAGGCGCTTCCGGACGACTACGACCGGTGAAGTTCGTCGCCGCGCTGCACGGCGCGCACCCCGGGCCCGTGCTGCGGGCACCGGCGCTGCGCACCGCGCTCGCGGCCGGTGGCGCCACCCGGCTGCAGGTCAACGTCGACGACGAGGCCGTCGCCCCGGCGCTGCGCTTCGGTCCCGGTACGCCGATCACGGCCGTCGTGTCGGTGTGGACCACCGACCCCGCGGCCGCCCTCCACGTGCTGCAGGAGGTCGACGACAGCCTCGACGCCTGGCTGGTCGAGGAGCGGGAGCCGATCCCGCCGCCCGTCGTACCGGACGGGGAGCGGGCGGACGCGCTGGCCAACCTCGCCTTCCTGCGCCGGCCCGCGACGATGAGTCCCGAGGCCTGGCGCAGCGACTGGCTGGAGCGGCACACCCCGGTGGCGATCGCCACCCAGGGCACCTTCGGCTACGTGCAGAACCCCGTCCTCGAGACGTTGACCCCCGGCGGCCGGGACGTGGCCGGCATCGTGGAGGAGCTGTTCCCGATGGCCGGGATGAGCGACCAGCACGCGTTCTACGGCAGCGGCGGCGACGACGCCGAGCTGCAGCGCAGGTTCACGGTGCTGATGGACAGCTGCGCCCGCTTCGGGGCCGCCGAGGGCCTCGACCTGGTGCCGACCAGCCGGTTCGGCTTCGCCCTCTGAGGATCCCGCCGCGGCGTAGCGTGGCCGGATGCAGGTGCACTTCTCCCTCAACCTCACCCTGGACGGCTGCTACGACCACCGGGCCGTCGACGGCGACCGCGAGCTGCACGCCCACACCGCCGCCAGCATGGCCCGCGCCGACGCCCTGCTCTTCGGCCGGGTCACCTACCGGCTGATGGAGGACGCCTGGCGGCAGCCGCCCGGCGCGCCGGTGCCCGAGGACCCGTTCGTCCGGGTCATCGACCCCGCCCGCAAGTACGTCGTCTCCGACACCCTGGACGCGGTCGACTGGAACGCCGACCTGGTCCGCGGCGCCGACCTGGCCGCGACCGTCGCCCGGCTGCGGGAGCAGCCCGGCGACCGGGTCTTCGTCGGTGGCGTCCGGCTGGCGCAGGCGCTCGCCGCGCAGGGCCTGATCGACACCTACGAGCTGCTGGTGCACCCGCGCATCGCGGGCCACGGGCCGTACCTCTTCAGCGGCCTGCCGCGCGCCGTCGACCTGCGCCTGGTCACGCGCACCGAGCTGACCTCCGGCGCGGTGGCGCTGGGCTACGAGCGCGTCTAGCCCAGGACCTCGGAGCGCCGCGGCGAGCGGGTGAGCGCGGGGTCGGTGATGACGACGCCGTCGAGCACCCGGTCGATGGCGGTCAGGGTCTCGACGTCGAGGCGCACGCCGGCGGCCTTGACGTTCTCGGTGACCTGCTCGGGACGGCTGGCGCCGATGATCGCGGCGGCGACGTTGTCGTTCTGCAGCACCCACGCCACGGCGAGCTGGGCGAGGCTGAGGCCGGCGGCGTCCGCGATCGGCTGCAGCAGCTGGACCCGCTCGAGCACGTCGTCCTTGAGCCACCGGCCGATGTTGTCGGCGCCGCCCTTGTCGTCGGTGGCGCGGGACCCGGCCGGCGGCGGCTGGCCGGGGAGGTACTTGCCCGTCAGCACGCCCTGCGCGATCGGCGACCACACGATCTGGCCCAGCCCCGCCTCCTTGGACGCCGGGACCACCTCGGCCTCGATGACGCGGTAGAGCATGGAGTACTGGGGCTGGTTGGAGATCAGCGGCACCCGCAGCTCCTTGGCCAGCGCGGCGGCGGCGCGGATCTCCTCGGCACGCCACTCCGAGACGCCGATGTAGAGCGCCTTCCCGGCGCGCACGACGTCGGCGAAGGCGAGCATCGTCTCCTCCAGCGGCACCTCGTGGTCGAAGCGGTGCGCCTGGTAGAGGTCGACGTAGTCCGTGCCGAGCCGGCGCAGCGAGCCGTCGATGGACTCCAGGATGTGCTTGCGGGACAGCCCGTGGTCGTTGTGGGCGCCCGGGCCGGTCGGCCAGAACACCTTGGTGAAGATCTCCAGGCCCTCGCGCCGCTCTCCCGCGAGCGCCTTGCCGAGGACGGTCTCGGCGGCGGTGTTGGCATACACGTCCGCGGTGTCGAAGGTGGTGATCCCCTCGTCGAGGGCCCGCTGCACGCAGGCCAGCGCGGCGTCCTCCTCGACCTGCGAACCGTGGGTGAGCCAGTTGCCGTAGGCGATGGCCGAGATCCTGAGGCCGCTCGCCCCGAGGTTGCGCTTCTCCATGCTCCCGACCCTAGCGAGCGACCCCAGCGCGGGCGCCTGACAGACTGGCCGGGTGGTCGCCGCTGATGTCTCCGTCCGGGTCGGCTGGCCGGCCGACGCCCCCGGCATCGCCGGGGTGCAGCTGCGCGCCTGGGAGCGACGCTACGACGGCCGGCTGGCCGCGCTCCTCGCCGAGCAGGGCGTCGGGGTGGACCAGCTCGCCGAGGCCTGGCGGGGCACCCTCGCCCGGCCGCCGCAGGCCCGCCAGCGGGCGCTCGTCGCCCTGGTCCACGACCGGGTCGTGGGCTTCGCGCTGACCGGCCCCAACGCCGACGGCGACGCCGACCCGGCCGCCGACGGGGAGATCGGCGAGCTGACCATCGACCCCGAGCAGACCCGGGCCGGGCACGGCTCACGGCTGCTGCAGGCATGCGTGGACACCCTCGTCGCCGACGGGTTCCGGCGCGGCGTGCTGTGGTTGGACGCCGACGACGACGTGCTGCGCGCGTTCCTGACCAGCGCCGGCTGGGGCCCCGACGGCGCCAGCCGCGAGCTCGCCGACGACACCGGGGCCACGGTGAAGCAGGTCCGGCTGCACACCGCCCTGGTGTAGCCGTGCCCGAGCAGGACCGGCGCGGCGTCGTCCGCGACAGTCTCGGCGTGGCCGTCGCGACCGGGACCTACGGCCTCAGCTTCGGCGCCGTCGGTGTCGCGTCCGGCCTCGACGTCGCCCAGACCTGCGTGCTGTCGCTGCTCATGTTCACCGGCGCCTCCCAGTTCGCGCTGGCCGGCGTGCTCGGCGCAGGCGGATCGGCCCTCTCCGGGGCCCTCACCGCCCTCCTCCTCGGCACCCGCAACACCCTCTACGGACTGCGGATGGCGCCGCTGCTGGACTACCGCGGCTGGCGCCGGGCCGCCGCCGCGCACGTGCTGATCGACGAGTCGACCGCGATGGCGGTCAACCGGCCGGACCGCGCCCTGGCCCGCACCGGCTTCTGGACCACCGGCGTGACCATCTTCGTGCTGTGGAACCTCACCACGCTGCTCGGCGCCGTCGCCGGCGAGCAGCTCGGCGACCCGCGCGACCTCGGCCTCGACGCCGCCGTCGGTGCGGCCTTCCTCGCCCTGCTGTGGCCCCGTCTCACCACGCCGACCGCCCGGGTCACCGCGCTGCTCGCCGCGCTCGTGGCCGCCGGGGCGGTGACGGCGACCCCGGCCGGCGTACCGGTCCTGGTGGCGGCGGGGGTCGCCCTCCTGGTCGGAGCCCTGGGCCCCCGTCGCCGAGGTGAGCCGTGATGTGGTGGGCCGTCCTCGGCGCGGGGGTCGGCTGCTACCTGCTCAAGCTCGCCGGGCTGTCGGTGCCGCCGCGGGTGCTGGCCCACCCGCTGGTCGCCCGGATCGCCGACCTCATCCCGGTCGCGCTGCTCGCCGCGCTCGTCGCGGTCCAGGTGCTCGCCGCGCCGGAGGCCCGGGCGCTGGTGCTGGACGCCCGCGCGGCCGCCCTCGGGGTGGCCGTGCTGCTGCTGCTCGCCCGGGCGCCGTTCCTGGTCGTGGTCTTCGGGTCCGCGGCGGCGGCCGCCGTGCTGCGGCTCCTGTAGCGCGTCAGTCCAGGTCGAGGAAGTGCTCCAGGCCGACCGTCAGGCCGGGGAACTCCCCGATGCGTCGTACGCCGGTCAGCACGCCGGGGGTGAAGGAGACCCGGTCCAGCGAGTCGTGACGGATGGTCAGCGTCTCGCCGAGGCCGCCGAGGACGACCTCCTGGTGGGCGACCAGGCCACGGATGCGCAGGCTGTGCACCCGCACACCGTCCACGTCGGCACCGCGGGCGCCCTCCAGGCCGGTGCTGGTGGCGTCGGGGACGGGCGGGCTGCCGGCCTCACGGCGTGCGGCGGCGATCAGCTCCGCGGTGCGGCCGGCGGTTCCGCTGGGGGCGTCCGCCTTGGTCGGGTGGTGCAGCTCGACGACCTCGACGGACTCGAAGAAGGGTGCCGCGATCGCGGAGAAGCGCATCATCAGGATCGCGCCGATGGAGAAGTTGGGCGCGATCAGCACGCCCGTGCCGGGGCTGTCGGCGAGCCACCCGCGCAGGGTGGCGAGCCGCTCGTCGGTGAAGCCGGTCGTACCGACGACGGCGTGGATGCCGTTCTCGATGCAGAAGCGGAGGTTGTCCATCACCACGTCGGGGTGGGTGAAGTCGACGACGACCTGGGTGCCGCTCTCGTTCAACGAGGCGACCGGGTCGCCCTGGTCCACGCCGACGGTGAAGTCCAGGTCGTCGGCTCCCTCGACCGCCGCGACCACCTCGGCGCCGACCTTGCCGCGGGCGCCGAGCACCCCCACGCGGAGCCGTCCGCCGTCTCCCGAACCTGCCTCCTGCGCGACACGAGTGCTCACGGGACCAAGGTAGTGCGTCGTGCGGGGAGGCGTTCTGGCAGGCTGGCCCCCATGGTGAACAAGATCCCGAGCCGGATCCGGTGGGCGGTGGACTTCATGGACGTCCAGCCCAACGACCACGTGCTGGAGATCGGCTGCGGCAACGGCGCCGCCGCGGACCTCATCTGCCGCCGCCTCGAGGGCAAGGGCAAGATGTTCGCCATCGACCGCTCCGAGGCGGGGGTGGACCGCACCAAGCAGCGCTGCGCCGAGCACATCCAGGCCGGCCGGCTCACCGTCCGGCAGATCGACCTCGCCACCCTGCGGGTGCCGGTCAAGCGGCTGACCAAGGTCTTCGCGTTCGACGTCAACCTGTTCTGGGTGCGCGACGCGGCCGAGGAGATCGCGCTGCTCCACGAGCGGCTGATGCCCGGCGGCTCGGTCAACCTGTTCTTCGACACCACCCGGCCCGAGCAGGTCTCCGACATCCTCGCCAAGGCCTCCGCGCAGCTGCGCGACGGCGGCTTCCGGGTCTACATCGTCGACTCCAAGCAGCCGCCCGTGATCGGGATCATCGGCCGCCGCTGAGACGGACGTCACAGAGTGCCCGGCAGGTGAACGGGTACCAGAACCTTTTGTGACTCAAGAGCTGAACCGACCCACCGACAGCCAGCGAGCCGCAGCGATCGCCGAGGCGGCCCTCACGGTGCCGGCCGCGGACGTCGTACCGCACCCGGCCCTGGACCAGGCGATCGAACCCGACGCACCTCCCCGACAGGGCCTCGACCCCGTCGTCTTCGGCCTGGCGGCCCTCGTCAGCGTCGCCTTCGTGGCCTGGGGGCTGCTGGGCACCGACTCCCTCGCCACCGCCTCCGGCCACGCGCTCGACTGGGTGATGACGAACACCGGCTGGCTGTTCGTGCTCGTCACGAGCGGCTTCGTGGTGTTCGTGGTGTGGCTGGCCGTCAGCAAGTACGGCACCATCCCGCTCGGACGCGACGACGAGGAGCCGGAGTTCAAGACCGTCTCCTGGATCGCGATGATGTTCAGCGCCGGAATGGGCATCGGCCTGATGTTCTACGGCGTCTCCGAGCCGCTCTCCCACTTCGCCACCCCGCCGCCGGGCACCGAGGACGCCCCGGACGCCAAGGTGCAGACCGCCATGGCGACCACGATGTTCCACTGGACCCTGCACCCCTGGGCGATCTACGCCGTCGTGGGCCTCGCCATCGCGTACGGCGTCTACCGCAAGGGCCGCGTGCAGCTCATCTCCGCCGCCTTCGTCCCCCTGCTCGGCTCCCGCGCCTCCGGCGGCGCCGGCCGCCTGATCGACATGTTCGCGATCTTCGCGACCCTCTTCGGCTCCGCCACCTCGCTCGGCCTCGGCGCCCTGCAGATCAGCAGCGGCCTGGAGATCGTCGGCGACATCGGCCCGCTCGGCAACGGCACCCTCGTCGTCATCATCGCCGTCCTCACCGTGGCCTTCGTGCTCTCCGCCGTCTCCGGCGTCGCGAAGGGCATCCAGTGGCTCTCCAACACCAACATGGTGCTCGCCGTGGCCCTGGCCTTCTTCCTGTTCGTCGTCGGCCCGACGGTCTTCATCCTCAACCTGGTGCCCACCTCGGTGGGCAGCTACGTCCAGGACCTCGCCATGATGGCCGCCCGCACCGGCGCCGAGGGCTCCGCCACCGAGGCCTGGCTCGGCTCCTGGACCGTCTTCTACTGGGCCTGGTGGCTCTCCTGGACGCCCTTCGTCGGGATGTTCATCGCGCGCATCTCCCGCGGACGCACCATCCGCCAGTTCGTCACCGGCGTCCTCCTCGTCCCCAGCGTCGTCAGCGTGCTGTGGTTCTGCATCCTCGGCGGCACCGCCATCGACCTGCAGGAGAAGGGCACCGACATCGCCGGCGCCGACGGGCTCGAGGCCCAGCTCTTCGGCACCCTCGAGGCGTTCCCCTGGGCCACCGTCACCAGCATCCTGGTGATGGCCCTCGTGGCGATCTTCTTCGTCTCCGGCGCCGACGCCGCATCCATCGTGATGGGCAGCCTCTCCGAGCGCGGCACGACCGAGCCACGTCGTACCGTGGTCATCTTCTGGGGTGTCGCCACCGGCGCCGTCGCCGCCGTCATGCTCCTCGCCGGCGGCACCGACGCCCTCGAAGGCCTGCAGACGATCACCATCGTCGCCGCCCTGCCGTTCGTGGTCATCATGATCGGCCTCGCCGTGTCCCTGATGAAGGACCTGCGCGAGGACCCGCTGATGGTGCGCAAGCGGTACGGCGAGGAGGCCATCGAGCAGGCCGTCATCGCCGGGGTCACCGAGCACGGCGACGACTTCGCGCTCACCATCGAGCCCACCGAGCCGGCCGAGCCCGCCGACCCCGTCGGCGCGGACGAGGGCACCGAGCTCGCCGAGGGCCGGTCCTAGGCGAAGCGACGGCCGGCGCCGGGGAGGTCCTGGAAGGTGCCGGGAGACGTCCCAGGGGCACCAGGGGTCACACGACCCGGGGGTTCCTGGTGCTTGCGGGGGTTTGCAAAGGCCCAGAAGCGCAGGAATCCCCGGTTAACCGGGGATTCCTGCAGCCCGGAGCCGCGGCGTTGCCGCCACCGGTGCCCGTCGTTCACACCGGCCCCACAGGTCACACGACCCGGGGATTCCTGGTGCTTCCGGGGGTTTGCAAAGGCCCAGAAGCGCAGGAATCCCCGGTTAACCGGGGATTCCTGCAGCGCCGCAGCGCCAGCGCCGCCTACGCCGGCCCGACGACCGCCAGCAGCTCCGGCCGGCCGAAGACCTCCGCCGCGATCTCCCGTACGTCGTCCAGGGTGACCGCCTCGATGCGGGCGATGACCTCGTCGATGCCGAGCACCTCGCCGTGGACCAGCTCGTTCTTGCCGAGCCGCATCATCCGGGAGCCGGAGTCCTCCAGGCCGAGGATCATGCCGCCGACGAGCTGGCCCTTGCCGCGGGCGAGCTCGTCCTCGGTGATGCCGTCGGCGGCGATCGTGGTCAGCTGGTCGCGGACCACGGCCAGCACCTCCTCGGTGCGGGCGGGCAGGCAGCCGACGGCGACGCCGACGAGGCCGGAGTCGGCGTACTGGCTGGCGAAGGAGTAGACGGAGTAGGCCAGGCCGCGCAGCTCACGGACCTCTTGGAAGAGCCGGCTGGAGGTGCCGCCGCCGAGGGCGGTGTTGAGGACGCCGAGGGCGTAGCGGCGCTCGTCGTCGCGGGTCAGGCCCTCGCGGCCGATGACCAGGTTGACCTGCTCGAAGGGGCGGTGCACCTCGGCGGCGCCCGCGCCGACCGGCCGGCGGCGCTTCGCGGCCACCGCCCGCGGGGCGACCGGTGCGACCGGCGCGGAGGCGCCGTCGAGCCAGCCGTGGCGGGCGAAGGCCTTCTGCACGGCCTTGACCAGGGCGCCGTGGTCGACCGCGCCGGCGACCGAGATCACCGTGTTGGCGGGGACGTAGTGGCGCTGGTGGAAGCGGCGGATCTGGGCGCGGGTCATCGCCTCGATCGAGGCCTCGGTGCCGGCGATCGGGCGGCCCAGCGGGCTGTCCTCCCCCCAGGCGAGCGCGGCGAGCAGGTTCTGCACCACGTCGTCGGGGTCGTCGTCGTGCATCGCGATCTCGTCGAGGATCACGTCGCGCTCGGCGTCGACGTCGGGCGCGGTGATCAGCGAGCCGGTGATCATGTCGCCGAGGACGTCGACCGCGAGCGGCAGGTCGTCGGAGAGCACCCGCGCGTGGAAGCAGGTGTACTCCTTCGCGGTGAAGGCGTTGAACTCCCCGCCCACCGCGTCCAGCGCGATCGAGATGTCCAGCGCGGAGCGCTCCTCGGTGCCCTTGAAGAGCACGTGCTCGAGGAAGTGCGAGGCGCCGTGGGTGGTCGCGGTCTCGTCGCGCGAGCCGACGCCCACCCACACGCCGATCGAGGAGGACCGGGCGCCGGCCATCTGCTCGGTGACGATCCGCAGGCCGGAGGGCAGCTGCGTGCGTCGTACGACGGACGTGACCTGCCCCGCGTCGTCGCGCACCTGCTCCAGGGTCCGGGTGGAGGTCCGGGAAACGGCCGACGGCCGGTCAGCGCGCTGCTGACCGGCCGTCGTCGTGCGAGCTGTGCTCACGCGTCCTCAGACTCCTCCGCGGACTCGGCGTCGCCGCCCTCGGCGTCCTCGACGACCGGGATCAGCGAGAGCTTGCCGCGGTCGTCGATCTCGGCGATCTCGACCTGGATCTTCTGGCCGACCGAGACGACGTCCTCGACGTTCTCCACGCGCTTGCCGCCGGCGATGGCACGCAGCTTGCTGATGTGCAGCAGGCCGTCCTTGCCGGGGAGCAGCGCGATGAAGGCACCGAAGTTGGTCGTCTTCACGACCGTGCCGAGGTAGCGCTCGCCGACCTCGGGCATCGTCGGGTTCGCGATCGCGTTGATCATCGACCGGGCCGCCTCGGCCGCCTCGCCGTTGGTCGCACCGATGTAGACCGTGCCGTCGTCCTCGATGGACACGCTCGCGCCGGTGTCGTCCTGGATCTGGTTGATCACCTTGCCCTTCGGGCCGATGACCTCGCCGATCTTGTCGACGGGCACCTTCACGGTGATGATCCGCGGGGCGTGGGCCGACATCTCCTCGGGAGCGTCGATGGCCTCGGCCATGACCTCGAGGATCGCCAGGCGGGCGTCCTTGGCCTGGGTGAGGGCCTTCGCGAGGACCTCGGCCGGGATGCCGTCGAGCTTGGTGTCGAGCTGCAGCGCGGTGACGAACTCCTTGGTGCCGGCGACCTTGAAGTCCATGTCGCCGAAGGCGTCCTCGGCGCCGAGGATGTCGGTCAGCGCGACGTACTCCGTCTTGCCGTCGATCTCACCGGAGACCAGACCCATCGCGATGCCCGCGACGGCGGCCTTCAGCGGCACGCCGGCCTGCAGCAGCGACAGGGTCGAGGCGCAGACCGAGCCCATCGAGGTCGAGCCGTTGGAGCCCATCGCCTCGGAGAGCTGACGGATGGCGTAGGGGAACTCCTCGCGGTTCGGGAGCACCGGCAGGATCGCGCGGCGCGCGAGCGCGCCGTGGCCGATCTCGCGGCGCTTCGGCGAGCCGACGCGGCCGGTCTCGCCGGTGGAGAACGGCGGGAAGATGTACTTGTGCATGTAGCGCCGGTGGGTCTCCGGCGACAGCGTGTCGATCTGCTGCTCCATCTTGAGCATGTCGAGGGTGGTGACGCCCAGGATCTGGGTCTCACCGCGCTCGAACAGCGCCGAGCCGTGGACCCGCGGGATCACGTCGACCTCGGCGTGCAGCGGACGGATGTCGGCCAGGCCGCGACCGTCGATGCGGACCTTGTCGCGCAGGATCGACTCGCGCACGACCTGCTTGTTGACGGAGCGGAAGGCCGCGCCGATCTCCTTCTCGCGCCCCTCGAACTGGCCGGCGAGCTGCTCGAGGACCTGGTCCTTGAGCTCGTCGGTGCGGTCGTTGCGCTCGGTCTTGTCGGCGATCTTCATCGCGGCGGCGAGGTCGGCCTTGACGGCGGACTCGACGGCGGCGAAGACGTCGTCCTCGTAGTCGAGGAAGATCGGGAACTCCTGGACCGGCTTGGCGGCCACGTTGGCGAGCTCGACCTGGGCCTCGACCAGCTGCTTGATGAACGGCTTGGCGGCGTCGAGGCCGGCGGCCACGACCTCCTCCGTCGGCGCCTGCGCGCCGCCGCGGACCAGCTCGATGACGTCCTCGGTGGCCTCGGCCTCGACCATCATGATCGCGACGTCACCGGTCTCGGTGACCCGGCCGGCGACGACCATGTCGAACACGGCCTTCTCCAGCTGGCTGTGCGTCGGGAACGCGACCCACTGGCCCTCGATGAGGGCGACGCGGGTGGCACCGACCGGGCCGGAGAACGGCAGGCCGGAGAGCTGGGTGGACAGCGACGCGGCGTTGATCGCGAGCACGTCGTACGGCGTGTCGGGGTTCAGCGCCATGACGGTGATGACGACCTGGACCTCGTTGCGCAGACCCTTCTTGAAGGTCGGGCGCAGCGGGCGGTCGATGAGGCGGCAGGCGAGGATCGCGTCCTCGCCCGGGCGACCCTCGGAACGGAAGAACGAGCCGGGGATGCGGCCCGCGGCGTACATCCGCTCCTCGACGTCGATGGTCAGCGGGAAGAAGTCGAAGTGGTCCTTCGGGTGCTTGCCGGCGGTGGTCGCCGAGAGCAGCATGGTGTCGCCGTCGAGGAAGGCGCTCACCGATCCGGCGGCCTGGCGGGCGAGGACGCCCGTCTCGAACTTGATGGTGCGGGTGCCGAACTTGCCGTTGTCGAGAACGGTCTCGACCTCGGAGATGACGGGTTCAGTCAACGTTTGACTCTTTCTCATCGCGGTGCGATCCGCGAGGCCCGCGTCTGGTGGCCGATCTTCGATCGAGATCCGCAGGACCGACAGCCCTGAAGACCACTACCGAGGATCGAGCCCGTGGGTGACGCGGATCGCTCCAGTGGATTCGTGTTCAGTTGTGCTTGGTGCCGAATGTAGCGAAGGGACCCACCGTGGTGGTGGATCCCTTCGCGACGAGTCAGCGGCGCAGGCCGAGGCGCTCGACGATCGAGCGGTAGCGCTCGATCTCGGTCTTCTTCAGGTAGTTGAGAAGACGGCGGCGCTGGCCGACGAGGAGCAGCAGGCCACGACGGCTGTGGTGGTCGTGCTTGTGCTGCTTGAGGTGCTCGGTCAGGTGGCTGATGCGGTGCGAGAGCAGCGCGATCTGGACCTCCGGCGAACCGGTGTCACCCTCGGAGGTGCCGTACTCGGCGATGATCTTCTTCTTGGTCTCAGCGTCGGTACCGACTGCCATGGGAACTCCCTGTTCGCTCGTTGCGCGGCGCCCCAGCCTGAAATCCTGGAGCTCTCTTGATCCGCGGCCGTTCTGACGGCAACCGCACAAGGCTAACAGCGGGCATCCGGGCCCGCCGAATCCTTGACCCGCGACGACCTCGGGGGTGATGGCGCTCCCCCACCACCGCGTGTGACGATGCGGAGGTGGCAGAGCAGCGGATCGGCGTGTGCAACCTGTGCGAGGCGACCTGCGGGCTCCTCCTGACCATCGAGGACGGCCGGGTCACCGGCGCCCGCGGCAACCCCGACGACCCGCTCTCCCGCGGGCACATCTGCCCCAAGGGCGTCGCGATCGGCGACATCCACGCCGACCCCGACCGCCTCCGGACGCCGGTACGACGCATCGGGCGTGGCCCTGAGGCGCGGTGGGAGGAGATCGGCTGGGACGAGGCGCTGGACCTCGTGGCCGAGGGGTTCGCCCGCACCATCAACACCCACGGCGACGACGCCGTCGCTCTCTACCTCGGCAACCCGAACGCCCACAGCCTGGGCGCGCTGACCCACGGGATCGCGGTGGCGCAGACCTTCCGCACCCGCAACAAGTTCAGCGCCACCTCGGTCGACCAGCTCCCGCACCAGCTCATCGGGCACCTGCTCTACGGCCACCAGCTGCTGCTCCCGGTGCCCGACATCGACCGCACGTCCTACTTCCTGGTCTTCGGCGCGAACCCGATGGCCTCCAACGGCTCGCTGATGACCGTGCCGGACTTCCCCGGCCGGCTGCGCGAGCTGCAGGCCCGCGGCGGGCGGATGGTCGTCTTCGACCCGCGCCGCACCGAGACGGCGCGGGTGGCCGACGAGCACCACTTCGTGCGGCCCGGCACCGATGCGTGGGTGCTGCTGGCGATGTTGCGCACGCTGTTCGCCGAGGGCCTGACCCGCCCGCCGTCGTACGTCGACGGGCTGGACGCGGTGGAGGCGGCCATCGCCGACGTCACTCCGGAGGCGGCGGCGCGGGCGAGCGGGGTGCCCGCCGAGGTGATCGTCCGGGTGGCCCGCGAGCTGGCGGCCGCGGACGGCGGCGTGGCGTACGGCCGGATGGGGGTCTCGACCCAGGAGTTCGGCCTGGTGTGCCAGTGGGCGGTGCAGCTGCTCAACCTGGTCACCGGCAACACCGACGCCGTCGGCGGGGCGATGCTCACCTCCCCGGCGATCGACGCCGTGGGGCGCGGCCTGCTGGGGCGCGGGCACTACGACCGGTTCCGCTCGCGGGTGCGCCAGGCGCCGGAGTTCGGCGGCGAGCTGCCGGTCTCGGTGCTGCGCGAGGAGATCGAGACACCCGGGGAGGGCCAGGTCCGCGCGCTGCTCACGATCGCCGGGAACCCGGTGCTCTCCACCCCGGACGGCGCGGGCCTCGACAAGGCGCTGGCGGGCCTGGACTTCTGCGCGGCGGTCGACATCTACCTCAACGAGACCACCCGGCACGCCGACGTGATCCTCCCGCCGACCACCCTGCTCGAGCGCGACCACTACGACCTGCCGTTCCACGTGCTGGCGGTGCGCGACACGGCCCGCTTCACGCCGGCGATCTTCCCCAAGGGCCGCGACCAGCGTCACGACTGGGAGATCTTCCGCGACCTCTACGTGCGCCTGGCCAAGCGCCTCGACCGGAAGGTGCCGCTCAAGCGGCGTCTGCTGACCGAGGCGCGGCTGCGGCTGAGCCCGACGTTCATGGTCGGGATGCTGCTGCGCACCGGGCGCTCCGGGGTGACCATCAGCCGGCTGCGCAAGCATCCCGAGGGCGTCGACATCGGCGCGCTGCGCCCGGGCCAGCTCCCGGGGCGGCTGTTCACCAAGGACCGGCGGATCCAGGCGCTGCCCGCCCTCGTCGCGGCCGACCTGGACCGGCTGCGCGCCCAGGTGCTGCCCACCGGCGACGAGCTGCTGCTCATCGGCCGGCGTCACCAGCGCGACTGCAACTCCTGGATGCACAACACCGACCGGCTCACCAAGGGCAGGCCGCGGCACCACCTGCTGATGCACCCCGCCGACCTCGACGCCCGCGGCCTGGCCGACGGGGCCCTCGTCACGGTCACCTCACGGGTCGGCAAGGTCGAGGTGGAGGTCAGGGCGACCGAGGACATGATGCCGGGGGTGGTCTCGCTCCCCCACGGCTACGGCCACCAGCGCGAGGGGGTGCGTCTGGGCGTGGCCACCGGGGTCGCGGGCGTGTCGATCAACGACCTGACCGATCCCGACCGACTGGACGTGTCCGGCAACGCGGCGCTCTCCGGCGTCCCCGTGACGGTCGCCTAGGTGGACCTCACCGTCCCACCCGGCCCCGGGCTGCCCGAGGGCCTCGTGATCCCCGACGGCGAGCTGGTCGAGCGCTTCTCCCGCTCCCCCGGCCCCGGCGGGCAGTCCGTCAACACCACCGACACCCGGGTCGAGCTGCTCTGGGACCCGGGTACGTCGTCCGTGCTCGACGAGCGGCAGCGGGCGAGGCTGCCCGGCCCGATCAGCGTGGTCGCCCACGAGCACCGCTCCCAGCTGCGCAACCGCAACGCCGCCCGTGAGCGGCTGGCCGCCCGGGTCCGCGAGCTGCTCGCCCCGCCGCCTCCCCCGCGCCGCGCCACCAAGCCGACCCGCGGCTCGAAGGAGCGACGCCTGGAGTCCAAGCGCCAGCGCGGCGCGACCAAGCGCCTGCGCGGACGGGTGCAGGACTAGGGCGCGGGCGCGCCCTAGGCGACCGTGACCGGGTGCTTGACGACGGCGTCGAAGAAGTAGCCGTTGGGGTTGAACGTCGCCACGTCCGGCTGGGTGCGACCGCGCAGGTCCGTGGCCCGCGCCAGGAGCTGGTGCGTGCCAGCGGTGGGCCGGTGCCAGGTGTGGGACCAGCGGGTCCACCCGTGCCCCTCGGTACGACGCCCGGTCGGCGGGCGCAGCCGGGCCCGCTGCCAGGTCGCCCCTCCGTCGGTGCTGACCTCGACCCGCGCGATGGGGGCCGCGCCGGACCACGAGCGGCCGGTGAGCACGACGGGCCGGCCGGCGGGGAGGCTGGCGTTCCACGGGAGCTCCCAGGCGGAGCGGACCGGGTTGACGGTGAGCGGACCGCCGATGTTGTACCAGCGGGTGTTCCACGGCGAGGTCAGCTCGGAGGTCGAGACCTCCAGCGACCCGAGCCACTTGATGCTCGCGATGCCGACCCAGCCGGGCAGCACCAGGCGCAGCGGGAAGCCGTGGTCGGGCAGCAGCGGCTCCCCGTTGGCCCCCCAGGCCAGCAGGGCGTCGTCGAGCGCCTTGCTGATCGGGAACGGCCGGCGCACCCGGCCGAGGTTCTCGCCCTTGTCGACGTACTCGTCGTCGAGGCCGGCGGCCTGCACCGACACGGCGTCGGGACGCAGCCCGGCCCAGCGCAGCACCTCGCGCAGGCGCACCCCCTGCCAGGTGACCGAGCCGACGGCGCCGAGCTTCCAGGCGGTGCCGGAGGCCTTGGTGCCCTGCTGGGTGTCGAAGAAGCTGCGCCCGTTGCCGGTGCACTCGTGGACGGAGGTGAGCTCGACGTGGCGGAAGCGGCGCTTGAGCTCGGCCAGCGAGAGGGTCACGCCGGCGGGGTCGCGCAGGCCGTCCCCCGCGATGGTGAGCTGGTACGTCGCCGGGTCGATCTGCGGCGTCCGGGTGTGGTTGCGCACGAACAGCCGCGTCTGCGGGGTGGCGTCGCGGCGCGGGTCGACGGAGTCCCAGCGGGTCTCGGCGTTGGTGCCGTAGTCGATGAACCACTCCGGCGGGAGCGGCTTGAGGATCGCCGGCGCGCCGGCCACGGCCCGCGGTAGGGGCAGCAGCCCGATCTGGGCGGCACCGGCCGCGGCGAGACCCGCCGCGGGGATGCCGAGCACGGAACGTCGTCGCAGTCCGGTCTCCGTCATGCGCGGCATACTAACACGATCGACTTAGTGCAGTTAAGGTCCCAGGGCGGCACAGAGCAGGTCGAGGTAGGCGTCGTGGTCGGCGTCGACCGCCACCGTGAGCCGGCCGCGGCGCTCGTCCGGCTCCGCGGCGAAGCGGGTGGCGCCGTACCGGGCCGCGTCGGCGCGCTCCACCTCCACCGAGGCGCGCAGCGTGGCCAGCAGCCCCGGGGCGACCAGCGCGGCGACGGCGAGCGGGTCGTGCAGCGGGGCGGGGCCGTCGTACCACGCGATGCGGGCCTCGACGAAGGCCGCCGCGGCCAGCGCGGCCGGGGTGCCGAGGTCACGCAGGCGGGCGGCGTCGGCGTGGTCCAGCGGCGCCGCGAAGGTCGCGTCCATGGTGACGAGCAGCAGGTCGCGCCAGCGCGCGGCGAACACGTCGGCGGCGGCCTCCGGGTCGCACCACACGTTCCGCTCGGCGTACGCCGTCACGCCCGCCCGGCGGTGCGTGCCGCCCAGCACCACGACCCGGCCGACGGCCTCGGTCAGGCGACGGTCGGCGTGGAGCGCGGCGGCGAGGTTGGTGAGCGGCCCGGTCGCGACCAGGGCCACCGGCTCGGTCGCCTCACGCAGCGTGGCGACCAGCCACGCGACGGCGTCCTGCCCCGCCACCGACACCGGCGCCGGCAGGTCGAGGGTGGGCGGCAGGTCGGCGCGGCCGCTCGGCAGCGGCTCGAGCCGGGGGCGGACCGGGGCGTTGCGCCCCGGGTGCACGCCGACGTCGCCGCGGCCGACCAGGTCGAGGACCCGCAGCGAGTTGTCGGTGGTGTCGCGCACGTCGTGGTTGCCCCACACCGTCGTCACGCCGAGCAGGTCGAGGCCGGGGTGCAGCGCGGCCAGCAGGATCGCCACCGCGTCGTCGGTGCCGGTGTCGCAGTCCAGGACGACCGGGATCATCGCGGGGAGCCCCCGTCGCGCATCGTCCGGTACGACGTCCGCGCCTCGACGGCCTGCTCCAGCTCGGCGATCACCGAGGTGAAGAACTGCTTGCGGTACAGCTCGTCCGTCACGGCGTACACCGTGAAGTAGAGCCCGCTGAACGCCGCCAGGAAGGTCGAGACCCGCAGCAGCTCCAGGCTCAGCCGCTCCCCCAGCCAGTCGCCGAGCGGCCCGTTCGGCGGCTCGGGTGCGTGCCCGATCCAGGTGGTGATGACCGAGGGCTCCATCGCGACGATGCCGAAGACGAGGAAGAAGGCGTAGACCGCCAGCGCCAGCAGCAGCACCTGGACGACCTGCGCGACGAGCAGGACCAGCAGCAGGTTGGCCCGCTCCAGCCCGCGCACGTCCGGGTCGACGGACTCCAGCTCCTCCGGCAGCCGGGTGAGCAGGAAGCCGACCGCGATCGCCGCGAAGAGCAGCACCGAGACCCACAGCACGCCGCCGTCGAGGCTGGAGGCGACCTGCCACACCTCGGTGTTGATGAACAGGAAGGTCATGAAGAGCAGCAGCAGCGGCAGCGCGCGGGTCACGAGCGGCAGGACCAGGCCCAGCGAGCCGAGCGTGCGGCGCACCGCCCAGCCCACCACCATCCAGGCGCGCAGGGTCGCTACGGCGTACGCCGCCAGGACGACGCCGGCCGCCGTCAGCGCGGCGCCGAGGCCCGCGGCCGCGCCCCAGCCCGCCCCGACCAGCGCCCCGGCGACCGCGCCCAGCAGCACCGCGGCGGCGAACACCACGACCAGCCGGCCCCGGCGCAGCCCGCGGGCGACCCCGGCGCGGTAGTCGTCGACGAAGTAGGGCAGGCCGTGGTCGACGAACCACCGCTCGGCGGCCGGGACGTCGTCCGGGAGGCCCACGTCAGCCCGCGAGGATCGTCCGGGCCCGCTCGACGTCGCCGGCCATCGCGACCAGCAGCTCGTCGACGGAGGAGAACTGCACCATGCCGCGCAGGCGGTCGACGAAGGCGACCTCGACCTCACGGCCGTAGAGCTCCAGGTCGGTGCGGTCGAGCACGTAGGACTCCACCCGCCGGTCCCGCTCGCCCGCGAAGGTCGGGTTGGTGCCCACGCTGATCGCCGCGGGGTACGTCGCGCCCGCGTCCGGCCCGTCGAGCACGCGCAGCCGGCCGGCGTAGACGCCGTCGGCGGGAGCCGCCGCACCCGCGCGCACCGGCACGTTGGCGGTCGGGTAGCCCAGCTCGCGGCCGCGCTTGTCGCCCTCCACGACGACCCCGCGGGTCGTGAACGGCCGGCCCAGCGCCTCGGCGGCGCCCGAGACGTCGCCGGCGGCCAGGCAGGTGCGCACGTAGGTCGAGGACCACACCTGGGGCCCGCCGTCGAGGCTGACCTCCTCCAGCACGAAGTCGTGCTCGGCACCGGCCGCGCGCAGCAGGTTGCAGTCGCCCGCGGCGCGGTTGCCGAAGCGGAAGTTCGCGCCGACCACGACCGCCTTCACGTGCAGGGTGTCGAGCAGGATCCGCTGGATGAACTCCGCGGGCGTCCAGGACGCGATCTCGCGGGAGAACGGGATGACGAGCACCGAGTCGACGTGGTCGACGCCGGCCTCGCCCGTGCCGAGGAGCAGCTCGAGCCGCTCGTCGATGGTGGTCAGCGTCGGCGGCGCGTGCTCGGGGCGCAGCACCGCGATCGGGTGCGGGTCGAAGGTCACGGCGACCACCTGGTCGACCCCGACCTCCGCGGCGACCTCCCGCGCACGTCGTACGACGTGCTGGTGGCCCAGGTGCATGCCGTCGAAGTTCCCGATGGTCACCACCGTGCGGCCGAGATCGCTCGGCACCTCGGAGAAGTCGCGCCACACTCGCACGGCGGCAACTCTCCCACACCGGGCCAGCGACCCGGCGCTCAGCCCACGAACACCGCGGCGGGCTTGGCGAGGGCCCCGTGCGGTTGGTAGAGCGCCAGGAACTCCCCGTCGGGGGCGAACACCGCCGTCAGCACGTCGATCCCCAGCGCCAGCGGACGCCCGTAGCGCACCGACTGCGCCTGCTCCTCGTCGAGGTCCAGCGTCGGGAAGCTGCGCCGGGCCGCGTCGTCGAGGCCGATCGCGAACAGGTGGTCCAGGTCGGTGTTCGCACCGTCCAGGGTGAAGGAGCCGACCGAGTGCCGCCGCAGCGCGGTCAGGTGCCCGCCGACGCCGAGCGCCGCGCCGAGGTCCCGCGCGATCGCGCGGATGTAGGTGCCGCTCGAGCAGCGCACCCGGATCTCCAGGTCGAGCAGGTCCGCCTCGCGCCGGAAGCTCCCGGCCGCGATCTCGTGGACGGTCACGGGCCGGGCCCTGAGCTCGACCTCCTCACCGGCCCGGGCGAGGGCGTAGGCCCGCTTGCCGTCGACCTTGATCGCCGAGACGGTCGAGGGCACCTGCTCGATGTCGCCCTCGAAGGCGGTGAGCGCGGTGCGCACGGCCTCCTCGGTGACGTGAGCCGCCGACGCGGTCGCGGTGACCTCACCCTCGGCGTCGTCGGTCGTGGTGGCCTGGCCCAGGCGCACGGTCGCGGAGTAGGTCTTCTCGGTGAGCATCAGGTGACCGAGCAGCCGGGTGGCCCGCTCGACGCCGAGCACGAGCACGCCGGTCGCCATCGGGTCGAGGGTGCCGGCGTGGCCGACCTTGCGGGTGCCGAGGGTACGACGCACGCGCGCCACGACGGCGTGCGAGGTCATCCCGGCGGGCTTGTCGACGACGACCAGCCCGGAGGGGGCCCCGGGCATCAGGCCTCGTCGTCCTCGACGGCCTCGTCGATGTCCTCGTCGACGACCTCGCGCGGCTTCTTGTACGGGTCCGCCTCGCCCGCCGGCTTCGCGCCCTCGCGGGCCGCGGCGACCGCGGCGTCGGCCTCGCGGGCCTTGGCGAGCACCTCGTCGAGGTGGCGCGCGGACTCCGGCACCCCGTCGAACTCGAACGCCAGGGTCGGCACGGTGCGCATGCCCAGCTGCTTGCCGACCTCGGAGCGGATCATCCCCCGGGCCGACTCCAGCGCCTGGGCGCTCGCCTGCTGGTCGGCGTCCTCGCCGAGCACGGTGTAGTAGACGGTGGCGTGCTGGGCGTCACCGGTGAGCCGGACCTCGGTCACGGTCACGAAGCCGAGGCGCGGGTCCTTGACCCGCCGCTCCAACAGCTCGGCGACGATCACCTGGATCCGGTCGGCGATCTTGCGCACGCGCGGGCTGGCCATGAGTCATTTCCTATCAGTAGAACTGCCGTGCCGCCCGCCCCGGCAGGACCGGGACGGGCGGCACAGCGTGGTGCAGGGTGTCAGCCCCGCGGGATCTCCCGCATCTCGAAGGCCTCGACGATGTCGCCCTCCTTGATGTCCTGGAAGTTCTTGAGCACGAGACCGCACTCGAAGCCCTCCCGGACCTCCGACGCGTCGTCCTTCTCCCGCTTGAGCGAGGCCAGGTCGAGGTTGTCGGCGATGACGGCGCCGTCACGCAGCACACGGACCTTCGCGTTGCGCCGGATGACGCCCCCGATGACCATGCAGCCGGCGATGTTGCCGATCTTGGACGAGCGGAAGATCGCGCGGATCTCCGCCTGACCGAGGGTGTTCTCCTCGTACTCGGGCTTGAGCATGCCCTTGAGGGCCGCCTCGATCTCCTCGATCGCCTGGTAGATGACCGAGTAGTAGCGGATCTCGACGCCTTCCTTCTCCGCCATCTGGCCCGCCTTGCCCTGGGGCCGGACGTTGAAGCCGATGATGATGGCGTCGGACGCGGCGGCCAGGTCGACGTTGGTCTCGGTGATCGCACCGACACCGCGGTCGATGACCCGCAGGCTGACCTCCTCGCCCACGTCGATCTGGGCGAGGGCGTCCTCGAGGGCCTCGACGGAACCGGACACGTCGCCCTTGAGGATGAGGTTGAGCTCCTGGCTCTCGCCCTTCTCCATGGAGGCCATGAAGTCCTCGAGGGTACGACGCACGCGGCGCTTGGCCTGCAGGGCGGCACGCTCGCGCGCCTCCCGCTTCTCCGCGATCTGGCGCGCCATCCGGTCGTCCTCGACGACGAGGAAGTTCTGGCCGGCGCCCGGGACGGACGAGAGGCCGAGAACCATCGCGGGACGGGCCGGGTCGGCCTCGGTCAGCTCGTTGCCGTGCTCGTCGAGCATCGCGCGGACCCGGCCGTGGGCCGGACCGGCGACGATCGAGTCGCCGACGCGGAGCGTTCCGCGCTGGACCAGGATCGTCGCGACCGGACCGCGACCGCGGTCGAGGTGCGCCTCGATGACCAGGCCCTGCGCGTCCTGGACCGGGTTGGCCCGCAGGTCGAGCGAGGCGTCGGCGGTCAGGACGATCGCCTCGAGCAGCTTGTCGAGGTGGAGACCGGCCTTGGCCGAGACGTCGACGAACATCGCGTCGCCGCCGTACTCCTCGGGCACCAGGCCGTACTCGGAGAGCTGTCCGCGGACCTTCGTCGGGTCGGCCGTCTCCTTGTCGATCTTGTTGACCGCGACCACGATCGGGACGTTGGCCGCCCGGGCGTGGTTGAGCGCCTCGACCGTCTGCGGCATGACGCCGTCGTCGGCCGCGACCACCAGGACGGCGATGTCGGTCGCCTGGGCACCACGGGCACGCATCGAGGTGAACGCCTCATGACCCGGGGTGTCGATGAAGGTGATCCGGCGGTCGTTGCCGTCGACCTCGGTGTGGACCTGGTAGGCACCGATGTGCTGGGTGATGCCACCGGCCTCGCCGGCCACGACGTTGGCGTCGCGCAGCGCGTCGAGGAGCTTGGTCTTTCCGTGGTCGACGTGACCCATGACGGTGACGACGGGCGGCCGGATGACCAGGTCCTCCTCGCCACCCTCGTCGGCGCCGAACTCGAGGTCGAACGCCTCGAGCAGCTCGCGGTCCTCGTCCTCCGGGGACACGATCTCGACGACGTAGTTGAGCTCCTCACCGAGCAGCTCGAGGGTCTCGTCGCCCACCGACTGGGTGGCCGTGACCATCTCGCCGATGTGGAAGAGCATCTGCACCAGCGACGCGGCGTCGACGCCGATCTTCTCGGCGAAGTCCGTCAGCGAGGAGCCGCGGGCGAGACGGACCGTCTCGCCGTTGCCCTTGCGGACCCGCATGCCGCCGATCGTCGGGGCCTCCATGGCCTCGAACTCCTGGCGACGCGCCCGCTTGGACTTGCGGCCACGGCGGGCCGGACCACCCGGACGCCCGAAGGCACCCTGGGTCTGGCCGCGTTGGCCGGGACGGCCACCGCCACCGGGACGGCCACCGCCACCGGGGCCGAAGCCACCGGGACCGCGACCGGGCGCACCCGCACCCGCGCCGGCGCCGGGACGACCCGGGGCACCGCCACGACCGGGGGCGCCACCGCCACCGGGACGGCCCGCGCCGCCGCCGGGACGACCCGGACCACGACCGCCGGGACCGGCGCCGAAGGCGGCCGGGGACTTGGGCATCATCGCCGGGTTGGGACGCGGCATGCCGGGACGCGCGCCGCCACCGGCACCGGCCGGCGGACGCGGGCCAGCGGGACCGGCCTCACCCTCGCGCGGCGGCGGGGCGGGACGACGGCCCATGCCCTGGCTGGGGGCGAAGGGGTTGTTGCCCGGGCGGGGCGTGCCGCCGGGCTTGCCGACCGGACGCGGGGCCGGGGCCGGCGCCTTGGGCGTCGGACGCGGGGCGGCCGGCTTGGCCGGAGCCGGGGCGGCAGGCGCCGCGGCGGCCGGGGCTTCGGGGGCGGCCGGCG
>CAZFEE010000007.1:0-162881 GCA_964517395.1 uncultured Nocardioides sp.
TCGACGGTGGGAACCCCCAACTCGACGGTGGGAACCCCCAACTCGACGGTGGGAAGCCCCAACTCGACTCAGTGCAGCAGGGGGTCGATCGCGACGGCGACGAAGAGCAGCGAGAGGTAGAGGTTCGAGGAGTGGAACAGCCGCATCGGCTGGAGGACGCTCAGTTCGTCCGAGGTCTTCGCCCGGCGGTGCAGGCCGTGCGCCTGGACCAGGAAGACCGCACCGAGGACGGCGGCCACGACCGGGTAGACGAGGCCGGTGTCCGCCACCGGCCACAGCACCAGCGACGTGGCGACCATGACCCAGCTGTAGACGACGATCTGGAGCGCGACCGAGCGGGCCGGCTTGACCACGGGCAGCATCGGTACGTCGACCTGGGCGTAGTCCTCGCGGTAGCGCAGGGCGAGCGCCCAGGTGTGCGGCGGGGTCCAGAAGAAGACCACCGCGAACAGCACGATCGGCACCCAGGACAGCTCGCCGGTGACGGCGGTCCAGCCGATGAGGGCCGGGAAGCAGCCGGCGATGCCGCCCCAGACGATGTTCTGGGTGGTGCGGCGCTTGAGCAGCATCGTGTAGACGAACACGTAGAACGCGTTCGCGCTGACCGAGAGCACCGCCGAGAGCGGGTTGACCCACAGCGCCAGGATCACCGTCGACAGCACGCCGAGGACAGTGCCGAACACCAGCGCGGCGCGCGGGGTGACGATGTGGCGCGGCAGCGCCCGGCGCCGGGTACGACGCATCTGCTCGTCGATGTCGCGGTCGTAGACGCAGTTGAAGACCGAGGCGGAGCCCGCGGACAGCGTGCCGCCGATGACGGTGGCGACGACGAGCCCCAGCGCAGGGACGCCGCGGGCGGCGAAGAACATGACCGGCACGGTCGTCAGGAGCAGCAGCTCGATCACGCGCGGCTTGGTCAGGCCGACGTAGGCCATGACGACGTCGCGGAAGGTGGCCTTCGGGTCTCCTGCGTCGTCGGCGACCAGCTCGGGGCTGGTGGGGTCGACGTACGTCACGGGTGTCCTCGCAGGCTGGGATCGGAGCGGTGACGAGTGTATCCCGAGCAGTCCGCGCCCGCCGCACCCAGCCGATGTCAGGTGTGCCACGGGGCTGAGTAGGCTCGGAACCATGATCCCGGACCTGGAGTGGACCGACCTCGACCGCAAGGCCGTCGACACCGCCCGTGTGCTGGCCATGGACGCCGTGCAGAAGGTGGGCAACGGCCACCCCGGCACGGCGATGAGCCTGGCGCCGGCGGCGTACCTGCTCTTCCAGAAGGTGATGCGGCACGACCCCGCGGACCCCGACTGGATCGCGCGCGACCGCTTCGTGCTGAGCGCGGGACACAGCTCCATCACCCTCTACACCCAGCTCTACCTCGGCGGCTTCGGCCTGGAGCTCGCCGACCTCGAGAGCCTGCGCACGTGGGGCTCGAAGACCCCGGGCCACCCGGAGTACGGCCACACCGCCGGCGTCGAGGTCACCACCGGCCCGCTGGGCCAGGGTGTCGGCAACGCGGTCGGCATGGCGATGGCCGCGCGCCGCGAGAAGGGTCTGCTCGACCCGGAGGCCGGCGACGGCCCCTCGCTCTTCGACCACCACGTCTACGTGATCGCCTCCGACGGCGACCTGGAGGAGGGCGTCAGCAGCGAGGCGTCCTCCATCGCCGGCACCCAGGAGCTCGGCAACCTCACGGTCATCTACGACGCCAACCGCATCTCCATCGAGGGCGACACCCACATCGCCTTCAACGAGGACGTGGCGAAGCGCTACGAGGCCTACGGCTGGCACGTGCAGACGGTCGACTGGACCGGCACCGACCACAACGACCTCGCCAACTACACCGAGGACGTCCCGGCGCTCTACGACGCCATCAAGGCCGCCGACGAGGTCACCGACAAGCCCTCGCTCATCGTCCTCAAGACGGTCATCGCCTGGCCGGCCCCGAGCGCGCAGAACACCGAGGCCGCGCACGGCTCGGCCCTGGGCGCCGACGAGGTCGCGGCCACCAAGGAGGTGTTGGGCTTCGACCCGGCCAAGACCTTCGAGGTCCCCGCCGACGTCCTCGCCCACACCCGCTCCCTGGTCGAGCGCGGCAAGGCGTGGGGCGCCGCCTGGGACGAGCAGTACGACGCGTGGGCGGCCGCGAACCCCGAGGGCGCCGCGCTGCTGCACCGCATCAAGGACCGCCGTCTGCCCGAGGGCATCGAGGACGCGCTGCCGGTCTTCGAGGCCGACGCCAAGGGCGTCGCGACCCGGGCGGCGTCCGGCAAGGTCATCAACGCCCTGGCCCCGGTCCTGCCGGAGCTGTGGGGTGGCTCGGCCGACCTCGCCGGCTCCAACAACACCACCATCAAGGACGCGCCGTCCTTCCTCCCGCTCGACCGCGGGGTCGAGGAGTGGAAGGCCGACCCGTACCAGGGCCGCGTGCTGCACTTCGGCATCCGTGAGCACGGCATGGGCGCGATCATGAACGGCATCGCCGTCCACGGCGGAACCCGCGTGTTCGGTGGCACCTTCCTCACCTTCTCCGACTACATGCGGGGCGCGGTCCGCGTCGCGTCGCTGATGAAGGCGCCCGTCACCTACGTGTGGACCCACGACTCCATCGGTCTCGGCGAGGACGGCCCCACGCACCAGCCGATCGAGCACCTCTGGGCGCTGCGCGGCATCCCGGGCCTGGACATCGTGCGCCCCGCCGACGCCAATGAGACCGCGGCCGCCTGGCTGCAGGTGCTGCGCAACAGCGACCGTCCCGCCGGCCTGATCCTGAGCCGCCAGAACGTCCCGACGTTCCCGCGCGGCACCGAGGGCTTCGCGACGACCGACGACGTCGCCAAGGGCGGCTACGTCCTCGTCGACGCCGAGGGCGGCCAGCCGGACGTGGTCCTGCTCGCCACCGGCTCCGAGGTGCAGCTGGCCGTCGCCGCCCGCGAGCAGCTCGCCGCCGAGGGCATCGGCGCGCGGGTCGTCTCGCTCCCCTGCCTGGAGTGGTTCGAGGAGCAGACCCAGGCCTACCGCGACATCGTCATCCCGCCCACCGTCAAGGCGCGGGTGTCGGTCGAGGCCGGCATCAAGCAGGGCTGGCGGGAGTACGTCGGCGACGCCGGCCGCATCGTCAGCATCGACCACTACGGCGCGAGCGCCGACGCGGCGACGCTCTTCCGGGAGTTCGGCTTCACGCCCGAGGCGGTCGCCCAGGCCGCCCGGGAGAGCATCGCCGCCGCGGCGCTGGACTGACCCGGCGTCGTACCCACGCACCACGAGCACGAGGAGGAAGCATGTCCGATCGACTGAAGGCCCTCGCTGACGCAGGGGTGTCCATCTGGCTGGACGACCTGTCCCGCGAGCGCATCGAGACCGGCAACCTGGCCGAGCTCGTGGAGAGCTCGTCGGTCGTCGGCGTCACCACCAACCCGACGATCTTCGCCAGCGCCATCGCGAACGGCGAGCGGTACGACGAGCAGGTCCGCGGGCTCGTCGCCGGCGGCGCCTCGGTGGATGAGGTCATCTTCGCCCTCACCACCGACGACGTGCGCAACGCCTGCGACGTGCTCGCGCCCGTGGCCGCGCACACCGCCGACGACGGCCGCGTCTCCATCGAGGTGGAGCCCACCCTCGCCAACGACACCGACGCCACCGTCGCCTCGGCGAAGGCGCTGTGGGAGGCCGTGGACCGGCCGAACGCGCTCATCAAGATCCCGGCCACGCTGGAGGGCCTGCCCGCCATCACCGAGGTGATCGCGGCCGGCATCAGCGTGAACGTGACCCTGATCTTCTCGGTGGAGCGCTACCGCGCCGTCATCGACGCCTACCTCGCGGGCCTGGAGAAGGCCAAGGAGGCCGGTGTCGACCTCACCACCATCCGCTCCGTCGCGTCCTTCTTCGTCTCGCGGGTGGACACCGAGATCGACGCCCGGCTGGAGAAGATCGGCACGGACGAGGCGCTCGCGCTGCGCGGCAAGGCCGCCGTCGCGAACGCCCGGCTGGCGTACGCCGCCTTCGAGGAGGTGCTCGCCTCCGACCGCTGGCAGGCGCTCGCCGACGCGGGCGCGAACGCCCAGCGCCCGCTGTGGGCCTCGACCGGTGTGAAGAACCCGGACTACCCCGACACCCTCTACGTCACCGACCTCGTGGTCGCCGACACGGTCAACACGATGCCGGAGAAGACCCTGCAGGCCTTCGCCGACCACGGTGAGGTCCGCGGCGACCAGGTGAGCGGCAAGGGCGCCGAGGCGCAGGGCGTGTTCGACGCCCTGGTCGCAGCCGGGATCGACGTCGACGACGTGTTCCTGACCCTGGAGTCGGAGGGCGTCGACAAGTTCAAGGTGTCGTGGACCGAGCTCACCGAGACCGTGCAGACGCAGATGGACAAGGCCAAGGGCTGACCCCGTGGGCGCGGCTCCCGTCGATCCTCGCTCCACCTCCGCCTGGGAGAGCCTGACCCGGCTCGCTGACGGCTTCTCCCCCGACCTGCGTCGTTGGTTCGCCGACGACGCCGCCCGCGCCGAGCGGTTCACGCACTCGGCCGGCGACCTGCGTGTCGACCTGTCGAAGAACCTGGTCGACGACGCCGTCCTCAGCGCGCTGCTGAGCCTCGCCGACGAGGTCGGCCTGGAGGCCCGCCGGGACGCGATGTTCCGCGGCGACCACATCAACGTCACCGAGGACCGGGCGGTGCTGCACACCGCCCTGCGGCAGCCGGCCGAGGTCGACCTGGAGGTGGCCGGCCACGACGTGGTCGACGACGTGCACGACGTACTGCGCCGGGTCTACGCCTTCGCCGAGGACGTCCGCTCCGGACGGTGGACCGGCGCGACCGGCGAGCGGATCCGCACGGTCGTCAACATCGGCATCGGCGGCTCCGACCTCGGCCCGGTGATGGCGTACGAAGCGCTGAAGCCGTACGTCCAGGACGGGCTCGAGTGCCGGTTCATCAGCAACATCGACCCCACCGACGCCGCGCAGACGCTGGCCGGCCTCGATCCGGCGACCACGCTGTTCATCGTCTCCAGCAAGACCTTCGGGACCCTGGAGACCCTGACGAACGCCCGGTTGTGCCGGTCCTGGCTGCTCGACGGCCTCGGTACGACGGGCGACGATGCCGTCGCGAAGCACTTCGTCGCGGTGTCCACGGCCCTCGACAAGGTCGCGGACTTCGGCATCGACCCGGCGAACGCCTTCGGCTTCTGGGACTGGGTCGGCGGCCGCTACTCCGTCGACTCCGCGATCGGAACCTCCCTGGTGGTGGCGATCGGCCCGGAGCGCTTCGAGGAGTTCCTCGCCGGCTTCCACGCCGTCGACGAGCACTTCCAGCGCGCGCCGCTGGCGGAGAACGTGCCGGTGCTGATGGGCCTGCTCAACGTCTGGTACACCAACTTCCACGGCTCCCAGTCGCACGCCGTGCTGCCCTACGCGCAGCTGTTGCACCGCTTCCCGGCGTACCTCCAGCAGCTGACGATGGAGTCCAACGGCAAGAGCGTGCGCTGGGACGGCACGCCGGTCACGACCGACACCGGCGAGGTGTTCTGGGGCGAGCCCGGCACGAACGGCCAGCACGCGTTCTACCAGCTGATCCACCAGGGCACGCGGTTGATCCCGGCGGACTTCATCGCGTTCGCCACGCCCGCGTATCCCCTGCGCGACGGCGAGAACGACGTGCACGACCTGCTGCTCGCGAACTTCTTCGCCCAGACCAAGGCGCTCGCCTTCGGCAAGACGGCGGAGGAGGTCCGCGCGGAGGGGACGGACGAGGCGATCGTGCCGGCACGGGTGTTCAGCGGCAACCGTCCGACGACCTCGATCATGGCGCCCGCGCTGACGCCCTCGGTGCTGGGCCAGCTGATCGCGTTGTACGAGCACATCACCTTCACCCAGGGCGTGGTGTGGGGCATCGACAGCTTCGACCAGTGGGGCGTCGAGCTCGGCAAGCAGCTGGCGCTGCAGATCGCGCCGGCGCTGTCCGGGGACGAGTCCGTGCTCGCCGACCAGGACTCCTCCACGCAGGCCCTCATCCGCTACTACCGGGAGAACCGCGCACGATGACCTCCGACCGTCCTGCTCCCCTCGTCGAGGTGCACCCCGACGCCGACACCCTCGCCACTGCTGTCGCCGGCGAGCTCCTCAACCGGATCGCGGACGCCCAGGCCGCCGGTCACGTCCCCGACATCGGGCTCACCGGGGGCACCATCGCCGAGGCGATCCACCGCGAGGTGGCCCGGCTCGCCGACGACTCCGGGGTGGACTGGGGTGCGGTGCAGCTCTACTTCGGCGACGAGCGCTTCGTCCCCGGCGACTCCCCCGAGCGCAACGTCAACCAGGCCAAGGCCGCGTTCCTCGACGAGGTCGGCGCGCGGCGGGTGCACGCGGTGCCCTCCTCCGATGACGTGGGCTCGGCCGAGGAGGCTGCGTCGTCGTACGCCGCCACGCTGCGCTCCACCGGCAGCGGCGACTTCGACGTCCTCATGCTGGGGGTCGGCCCGGACGGGCACATCGCCTCGCTCTTCCCCGGCCACCCGGGCCTGGACGTGGTCGACGAGATCGCGATCGCGGTGCACGACTCCCCCAAGCCGCCGCCGGACCGGGTCAGCCTGACCTTCGAGGCGCTGAACCGGGCACAGGCCGTCTGGTTCCTGGTCAGCGGCTCCGGAAAGGCCGAGGCGGTGCAGCGGGGGCTGGCCGAGCTCACGGAGGACGAGGAGGCGGACGCGCTGCGCGCCACGCCTGCCCGCGGTGTCCGCGGCGTCGCGGAGACCGTCTGGTTCCTCGACAGCGAGGCCGCGTCGCTCCTGTGACAGCAGACGCTCTGACCACCTGAGCGTCCCTTTCCTCTCCACAACCGGCCTCGTCCGGCCGGCTCTCCACAGGTCGCCTCCGCACGGCTGCCGCCGCGTCGCAGGATCGCCGAGGATCTCTCGGCATGACACCTCTCCGCCTCCTGACCCGCGGCCTGCTGGCCGCCCTCGTCCTGCTCACCCTCCTCGGGCTCCCGGCCTCGCCGGCCGGCGCCGAGCGCATCGGCCCCGGCCACCCGTCCTCCGCCGGGTTCTCCGGCTACACCACGCGGGCCGGCCACGAGCTCGGCATCGCCCGGATCCCGCACGGCCCGCCCGGCATCTGCCTCGACACCGGCACCCGTCGCTGGCCGACCCGCCCACCCCGGCCCACCACGCTGACCGACCCGGTCGTCGGCTACCTGCTCTCCACCCGGCTCGACGCCGCCCGTCGCGACGCCGTCCTGGCCGCGGCGCTGTGGTGGACGGTGGGCCACGCCCGCGGTCTCAACTCCGAGCCGGAGCGGATGGCGACCCGCCTCGCCGAGGTGCGCCGCGAGAGCCCCGCCGTGCATGCGCGGATCCTGCGCACCGTGCGTGACCTGCTCGACGACGCCCACCGCAACGCACCTCCGGCGCAGGGCTACCGGGCGTCCCGGCCGGTGCTGGCCACCGACGGCCCCACCGGCACCCTCACCGGCCTCGGGCTCACCTCGGCGCGCGGCCACTGGGTCCCCGGCCTCGTGGCGCGGGTGACCCTGACCGGCGCCACCTTCGCCGACGGTGCTGCGACCCGCACCCTCCGCACCGCCACCACGCCCCGCACCCTCTCCTGGCGCCGCGACGGAGCCAGCGAGGTCGTCGTCCGGGTGCGCTACGAGCGCGTGCCCCAGCACCGCTACCTCCGCTACCGCCTCGGCGCGCGCTACCAGCGGGTCGCCGCCTCCGCCGGGCTCCGGGTGATCGCGACCAGTGCCCGCACCGCCGCGCTGAGCACGCCCACCCTCACGACCCGGGTCAACCGGCAGCGCTCCCTCGTCGGCGACGTGCTGGTCGACGCGGTCACCGTCAGCGGGACCGGCGGAGCGCCGCACGACGGCGCGTGGCAGCTCCTCGGCCCGGTCGCCCCCGACCGCCGCCACACCTGCGTCCACGCCCGGTGGTCCGGGGCTCCCGTCGTCGCCCACGGCTCGTTCCGCGTCGAGGGCGACGGCACCGTCTCGGTGGGCCGCACCCGCCTGCGCCGCGGCGGCTGCTACACCTACCGTGAGCGGCTGCTGGCCTCATCCCGCAGCACCGGCACCGGCTGGACCCGGGCCGGTCTCGTCGAGGAGACGTCGCTGACCGGACCCCGGCAGCCGGCCGTCCCGGGCCACCCCTCCGTCGACACAGGCGCCCACCCGACCCGTCCCACGCGACCGGCCGCAGGCGTGCGGCGGGCGCGGATCGTCGTACCGGGAGCGAGGGTGCGGGCCACCCTCGAGGGCGTCGCGTTCCACGGACCCACGCTCACCGCACCCCGCGGTCGCCGGAGTGCCGGCGTCTGGAACGGCAGCGTCCCGCTCTCGTCCCTCGTCGGTACGACGCTGCTCGTCGGCCACGTCTCCGACCACCACGACCACCCCGGCGTCTTCCACGGCCTGCGCCGTTCCCGTGTGGGTGACCGCATCACCACCACCGACGCCTCCGGCGCGGCGCGCCACTGGCGGATCGTCCGGGTCCGCACGGTCGACCGGCGCCGACTGTCCCGCAGCCTCTTCGCGCAGGGCGTCCCGCGCCGCCTGGTGCTGATCACCTGCACCGACCGGGTCACCCGTCCCGACGGCGGGTTCCACTACCGCAAGAACCTCATCGTCGAGGCCGTCCCGCAGTGACCGTCTGGGACGTGCCCGCACGCGCCCCGCCCGGTCACCCGGACGCGGATGCCCGCGGCCCAGCGCGCCGCCCGAACGACCCAGGTCCTACGCAACTGCGACGCGCTCGCGCCCTCAGCGCTACGCGTCTTGCCGCCAGACCAACCGACGTCCTACGCAAGCCAACCGCGGCGCGGCAGCGCGGCGAGAGCCGCCCCCCGAGCAGCTTGCCGCCGCCGGGCGGCGAAGCCGCGCTCGCGCCATCCAGCTCAGAAGATGATCTCGCCCGACTTGCGCCGGGAGCGCAGCAGCTGGATCGCCTCGTCGAGGATGACCTCGGCCTCCTTGTCGGAGCGGCGCTCCTTCACGTAGGCGAGGTGGGTCTTGTAGGGCTCGATCTTGGGCGCCGGGGGCGCGTTCTCGGAGTCCAGGCCGGCGGGCAGGCCGCACTTGGGGCAGTCCCAGGAGTCGGGCACGGTGGCCTCGACGGAGAACGTGATCACCGAGCGGTGGCTGTTCGCACAGAAGTACGTCACCGCCTGTCGCGGCGCCGCCTCGCCACGCTCGGCCTCACCCATCGGCCCAGCGCCGACGCGACTTCCGCGGATTGCGTTTCCGCCACCACCAGCCAACGGACTCTCTCCTCCAGCATCAAGCGGTCCGCGCTGCGGCGGACCGGTTGCAGTCGATCAGTTGTCGTCGATCAGTTCTGATAGGCGAGCAGCAGGCCGAGTGCGATGACGCACGCGAACCAGATGACGCCGATTCCGACGGTGAAGCGGTCGAGGTTGCGTTCCGCGACGGACGAACCGCCGAGGGAGCTCGACACGCCGCCGCCGAACATGTCCGAGAGCCCGCCGCCGCGTCCCTTGTGCAGCAACACCAGGAGGATGAGCAGCAGGCTCGCGATCACGAGCAGGATGGTGAGAAGCGTCGACAGCACGCGAGGATCCTACGTCAGAGGCGGTGCTAGCCCAGCACCGGCATGTCGTAGAACCGGCAGATGCCGCCGAACTCGTCGGCCTCGAGGCTCGCACCGCCGACGAGGGCACCGTCGACGTCGGCCTTCGCCATGATCCCGGCGACGTTGGCGGCCTTCACGGAGCCGCCGTAGAGGATGCGGACGGCGTCGGCGGCCTCGTCCCCGTAGGACTCGCGGATCTGCCCGCGGATCGCGGCGCAGACCTCCTGCGCGTCGTCGGGGGTGGCGACCTCGCCGGTGCCGATGGCCCACACGGGCTCGTAGGCGATGACGAGGCCGGCGACCTGCTTCTTCGACAGCCCGGCGAGGGAGCCCTCGACCTGGGCCATGGTGAAGGGCACGTGCTCGCCGGCCTGGCGGACCTCGAGGCCTTCGCCGACACAGACGATGGGGGTGATCTTCTCCCCCAGCGCGGCCTTGGCCTTGGCGTTGACGACCTCGTCGGTCTCCGCGTGGTACTGGCGTCGCTCGGAGTGCCCGACGACGACGTAGGAGCAGCCGAGCTTGGCGAGCATCCCGGCGGAGATCTCGCCGGTGTAGGCGCCGGAGGCGTGGGCGGAGACGTCCTGGGCGCCGTACCGGATGGAGAGCCGGTCGCCGTCGACGAGCGTCTGCACGGAGCGGATGTCGGTGAAGGGTGGGATGACCGCGACCTCGACCTTGCCGTAGTCGTGCCGCTTGTCGGAGAGCGTCCAGGCGAGCTTCTGGACGAGCACCACGGCCTCGGCGTGGTTGAGGTTCATCTTCCAGTTGCCCGCCATGAGCGGGGTGCGGGTCGCAGCCATCAGTCCTCCAGAACCGTGATGCCGGGGAGTTCCTTGCCCTCGAGGTACTCGAGGCTCGCGCCACCACCGGTCGAGATGTGGCCGAACGCGGCCTCGTCGAAGCCGAGGGTACGGACCGCGGCGGCCGAGTCGCCGCCACCGACCACCGACAGGCCGTCGACGTGGGTGAGTGCCTCGGCGACGGCACGGGTGCCCTCGGCGAAGGCGGCCTGCTCGAAGACGCCCATGGGGCCGTTCCAGAAGACGGTGCGGGCGTCGGCGAGCGCGGCGGCGAAGGCCGCGCCGGACTCCGGTCCGATGTCGAGCCCGAGCGTGTCGGCCGGGATCTCCGAGGCGGGTACGACGCGCGCGGAGGCCTCGTCGCCGAAGGAGTCGGCGACCACGATGTCGGTGGGCAGCAGGATCTCGACGCCGAGCTCGGCGGCGCGCGCCTGGTAGGCGCGCACGGTGTCGAGCTGGTCCTCCTCCAGCAGGCTCTTGCCGACCTCCAGCCCGTCGGCGCGCAGGAAGGTGAAGACCATGCCCCCGCCGATGAGCAGCTTGTCGGCCTTGTCGAGCAGGTTGTCGATCACGCCGAGCTTGTCGGACACCTTGGAGCCGCCGAGCACGACGACGTAGGGCCGGGCGGGCTCGACGGTGAGCCGGCGCAGCACGTCGATCTCGGTGGCGACGAGGCCGCCCATGGCGTGCGGGAGCCGCTGTGCGACGTCGTACACGCTGGCCTGCTTGCGGTGCACCACACCGAAGCCGTCGGAGACGAAGGCGTCGGCGAGGGCGGCGAGCTGGTCGGCGAAGGCGCCGCGCTCGGCGTCGTCCTTGCTGGTCTCGCCGGCGTTGAACCGGACGTTCTCGAGCAGGGCGACCTGGCCGTCCTGCAGCGCGGCGACGGTCTCCTGCGCGGAGTCGCCGACGGTGTCGGTGGCGAAGGCGACCGGGGCGTCGAGCAGCTCGGCGAGGCGGGCGGCGACCGGGGCGAGGGAGTACGCCGGGTCGGGCTCCCCCTTCGGCCGGCCCAGGTGCGCCGTCACGACCACCCGGGCGCCCGCGTCGGCGAGGGCCCGGATGGTCGGGACGCTGGCGCGGATCCGGCCGTCGTCGGTGATGGTGGTGCCGTCGAGCGGGACGTTCAGGTCCGAGCGGACGAGGACGCGCTTGCCGCTGACGGTCTGGAGGAACTCGGGAGCGAGGCCGTGGTTGTCGGTCACAAGCGTCAGAGCGTAGCGCCGACGTGAGCGATGAGGTCGGCGAGGCGGTTGGAGTAGCCCCACTCGTTGTCGTACCAGCCGGCGACCTTGACCTGGTTGCCGATCACCTTGGTGAGCGGGGCGTCGAAGATGCAGGACGCCGGGTTGGTGACGATGTCGGAGGACACGATCGGGTCGGTGGAGTAGACGAGGAACCGGCCGTCGGCGGCGGCCTTCACGATCTCGTTGACCTCCTCGACCGAGGTCTCGCGGGAGGCCTCGAAGGTGAGGTCGGTGAGGGAGCCGGTGGGGGTGGGGACGCGCAGGGCGTACCCGTCGAGCTTGCCCTTGAGCTCGGGCAGGACGAGGCCGATCGCCTTCGCGGCGCCGGTCGAGGTGGGCACGATGTTGATCGCGGCGGCGCGGGCGCGGCGCAGGTCCTTGTGGATGTTGTCCTGGAGGTTCTGGTCCGCGGTGTACGCGTGCACGGTGGTCATCAGGCCCTTGACGATGCCGAGCCCGTCGTTGAGGGCCTTGGCCATCGGGGCGAGGCAGTTGGTGGTGCAGGAGGCGTTGGAGATGACGGTGTGCGCGGCCGGGTCGTAGAGGTCGTGGTTGACGCCCATCACGATGGTGACGTCCTCGTTGGAGGCGGGGGCGGAGATGATCACCTTCTTGGCGCCGCCGCCGTCGACGTGGGCGCGGGCCTTGGTGGCGTCGGTGAAGAAGCCGGTGGACTCCACGACGACGTCGACGCCCAGGTCGCCCCAGCCGAGGGCGGCGGGGTCGCGCTCGGCGAAGGCCCGGATCTCGGTGCCGCCGACGATGATCGCGTCGTCGGTCGAGGTGACGTCGGCGGCGAGGGGGCCGAGGATGGAGTCGTACTTCAGCAGGTGGGCGAGCGTCGCGTTGTCCGTCAGGTCGTTGACCCCGACGATCTCGATGTCTGCCCCACTTGCCTGCACTGCGCGGAAGAAGTTGCGGCCGATCCGGCCGAATCCGTTGATGCCTACGCGGACAGTCACCTTGTGTGCTCCTTTGTCGTCAGCTGAGGGTCGTGCCATGTGACACAGGTCATGTGTCGCTTTCGACCCTAGTCGCGGCACCTGAGCGGGCGCCGCCCCCGGTCCGGGATACGGGCCGGTAGCAAGACGAGCAGTGGACGGTACGACGACCCGAGCGGGCGTCGCGACGGAGCGGGCTCAGCCCTCGGCGAGCATCTCCGGGGTGAGCGAGGCCTCGGTGTCGGGGATGCCGAGGTCCTCGGCACGCTTGTCGGCCATGGCGAGCAGCCGCCGGATCCGGCCGGCGATGGCGTCCTTGGTGAGCACGGGGTCGTGCAGCTGGCCGAGCTCCTCGAGGGAGGCCTGCTTGTGCTGGAGCCGGAGCTCGCCGGCCATCCGGAGGTGGTCGGGGACCTCTTCTCCGAGGATCTCCATGGCGCGCTCCACGCGGGCACCGGCGGTGACGGCGGCGCGGGCGGAGCGGCGCAGGTTGGCGTCGTCGAAGTTCGCGAGGCGGTTGGCGGTGGCGCGCACCTCGCGGCGCATCCGGCGCTCCTCCCAGGCCATCAGCGTCTCGTGGGCGCCGAGGCGGGTCAGCAGCTGGCCGATGGCGTCGCCGTCGCGGATGACGACCCGGTCGACGCCACGGACCTCGCGGGCCTTGGCCTGGATGCCGAGCCGGCGGGCGACGCCGACGAGGGCGAGCGCGGCCTCGGAGCCGGGGCAGGTGACCTCCAGCGACGAGGAACGACCGGGCTCGGTGAGCGAGCCGTGCGCGAGGAAGGCCCCGCGCCAGGCGGCGACCGCGTCGCAGGCGCCGCCGGACACGACGGCGGGCGGGAGGCCGCGCACGGGTCGGCCACGCTGGTCGAGCAGACCGGTCTGGCGGGCCAGGGCCTCGCCGTCCTTGGCGACCCGGACGATGTAGCGGCTGCCCTTGCGCAGCCCGTTGCCTTGCACCATGACGACGTCGGAGGACTGGCCGTAGATCTCGGAGATGTCCTTGCGCAGCCGGCGCGCGGCGGCGCCGGTGTCGAGCTCGGCCTCCACGACGATCCGTCCCCCGACGATGTGCAGCCCGCCGGCGAAGCGCAGCGTCGAGGCGACCTCCGCCTTGCGACAGCACGCCTTGGTGACCGGGGTACTGGCCAGCTCCGCCTTCACCTGTGCCGTCATCGCCATGCGCACGATCCTCCCACGCGGGTCAACAACCCTCGGCGGCGGCGGAGACGTGATCTACGCGGCGCCGAAGATGCGGGCGTACGCCGAGGCGAGCTTGACCGGGTCGTGCCGCGGCGTACCGTCGTCGGCCGCCACGTCCTCGACGACGAGCCGGGCGCCGAGGGCAGCCACCATCTCCTCGAGCTCCGCCAGGTCGGCGGCGTCCGTGCCGAGCGAGCCGCGGTCCGCGAGGACGGTGTCGATGTGGAGGTCGGGCGCGTGCTCGGCGAGGACGGCGAGGTGGTCGGCGGGCCCGAAGCCGGGGGTCTCCCCCTCCTGCTCCTCGAGGTTCAGGACCACGACGAGGCGCGCGTCGGTGCGCACGAGCGCCGAGCGCAGGTCGGGCACCATCAGGTGCGGCAGCACCGAGGTGAACCACGAGCCGGGCCCGAGCACCGCCCAGTCGGCGGCGGTGATCGCCTCGACGACGGCCGGGCTGACCTCCGGGGTGGGCGGGTCGAGCGCGATGGAGGCGATCACGCCGTCCGTCGTGGCCACCTCGACCTGGCCGCGCACGGCGGTCAGGGCGTCCGGGTCGTCCGGCACCAGCCCGCGCACGGAGGCGGTGATGTCCATCGGGGTGAGGGCCATCGGCAGCACCCGGCCGCGGGCGCCGAGCAGCCGGCCCACCCAGTCGAGGGCGTCGACGTGGTCGCCGAGCAGCTCCCACAGCCCGACGATGAGCAGGTTGCCGACGACGTGGCCGCGCATCTCGCCGTCACCGGCGAAGCGGTGCTGGAGCACGCGGGCCCAGGTGTCGCCCCACTCGTCGTCCCCGCACAGCGCGGCCAGCGCCATCCGCAGGTCGCCGGGCGGGAGCACGTTGAACTCCCCCCGCAGGCGGCCCGACGAGCCGCCGTTGTCGGCGACGGTGACGACGGCCGTGAGGGTGTCGACGGTCAGGTCGTCGAGCAGGTGGCGCAGGGCGCTGAGCGAGGCGTGCAGGCCGTGGCCGCCACCGAGCGCCACCACCGCCTGGGCCCGCTGCTCACTCACGGCCGAGGTCACGGTGGATCGCGCGGGCGACGTACCCCTGCTCCAGGAGTCGGCGGGTGATCTCCTCGGTCATGGCGACGCTGCGGTGCTTGCCGCCCGTGCAGCCGATGGCGACGCGCATGAAGCGCTTGCCCTCGCGCAGGTAGCCCTCGGCGACGCCTTCCAGCAGCGGGACGTAGGCGTCGAGGAACTCCTCCGCACCCGGCCTCCCGAGGACGTACGACGACACCTCGCCGTCCTGCCCGGTGCGCGGCCGCAGCTCGGGGACCCAGTGCGGGTTGGGGAGGAAGCGCATGTCGGCGACGTAGTCGGCGTCGACCGGGATGCCGTACTTGAAGCCGAAGCTGATCACGCTGACCCGCAGCCGGGTGGTCTCGGAGGTGCCGAAGGCCTCGGTGACGCGGTCGGTGAGCTGGTGCACGTTGAGGTTGCTGGTGTCGATGACCAGGTCGGCCTCGGAGCGCAGGTCGGCGAGCACGACCCGCTCGCGCTGCAGCCCGTCGAGCAGCCGGCCGCCCTGCTGGAGCGGGTGCGGGCGGCGCGCCGCCTCCTGGCGGCGGACCAGCACCTCGTCGGTGGCGTCGATGAAGACCAGGGTGGTGTCGCGGCCGGTCAGGTTGTGGGCGAGGGCGCTGCGCAGGCCCTGGAAGAACTCCCCGGAGCGGACGTCGACGACCACCGCGACCGGCTGGGCCGGGCCGTGGCTCTGGTCGACCAGCCGGACGACGTCGGAGAGCAGGCTGGGCGGCAGGTTGTCGACCACGAAGAAGCCGAGGTCCTCCAGCTCCTTGGCGGCGGTGCTGCGACCCGCGCCCGTCATCCCGGTGATGACGACGAGCTGGCCGGGTGTGGTCTCACTCATGGAGGTCATTGTGGGGCAGGCTTCCTGCGTGCCGCGGCATCGGTGTCGTCCTGCTCCAGGGCGGACTTGATCGCGGCGGCCGTGCGCGGGCCGACGCCGGGCACGGCGGCGATCTCCTCGACGGTGGCGGCGCGCAGCTTGCGCAGCGAGCCGAAGTGTCGCAGAAGGGTCTTGCGGCGCACCTCCCCCAGCCCGGGGACGCCGTCCAGGACGCTCTCCACCATCGACTTGGACCGCCGGTTGCGGTGGTGGGTGATGGCGAAGCGGTGCGCCTCGTCGCGGACCCGCTGCAGCAGGTAGAGGCCCTCGGAGGTGCGCGGCAGGATGACCGGGTCCTCCTCGCCGGGCACCCACACCTCCTCCAGCCGCTTGGCCAGCCCGCAGACCGGGATGTCGTCGATGCCCAGCTCGTCGAGGGCGCGCTTCGCGGCCGCCACCTGGGGGGCGCCGCCGTCGACGACGACGAGCCCGGGCGCGTAGGCGAACTTCCGCGGCCGTCCCGTGTCCGGGTCGACCAGCATCGGGCCGCTCCCGCTCTCGGGGTCGCCGGGTCGCAGCTCGGAGCGCGCCTGCTCGTCCAGCAGCCGCTTGAAGCGCCGGGTGATCACCTCGTGCATCGCCGCGACGTCGTCGGAGCCCTCCTGGTCGCGGATGACGAAGCGGCGGTACTCCCCCTTGCGGGCCAGTCCGTCCTCGAAGACGACCATCGAGGCGACGATCTCCGTGCCCTGGATGTGCGAGACGTCGTAGCACTCGATCCGCAGCGGCGCCTCGTCGAGCTCGAGCGCCTCGGCGATCTCCCCCAGCGCGATGTTGCGCGTCGTCAGGTCGCTGGCCCGCTTGGTCTTGTGCAGCGCGAGGGACTCCTTCGCGTTCCGCGCGACCGTCTCCTGCAGGGTCCGCTTGTCGCCGCGCTGCGGCACCCGGATCTCCACCCGCGAGCCGCGCAGGTCGGTGAGCAGCTGCTCCCAGGTGGCGGTCTCGGCCGGCAGCTCGGGCACCAGGATCTCCCGTGGCACGGCGTCGCGGGCGTCCTCGGGCGCCACGCCGGCGTAGAGCTGGAGGAGGAACTGCTCGACCAGGGAGGCGGTGTCGCCCTCGTCCGTGCGGTCGGCCACCCAGCCGCGCTGGCCGCGGATCCGGCCGCCACGCACGTAGAAGACCTGGACGGCGACCTCCAGCGGGTCCTCGGCGACGGCGATGACGTCCGCGTCGGAGCCGTCGCCGAAGACGACCGCCTGCTTCTCCAGCGCCTTCTGCATCGCGCCGAGGTCGTCGCGCAGGCGCGCGGCCTTCTCGAAGTCGAGGTCCTCGGAGGCGGCGTACATCTCCTGCTCGATGCGCTTCATGAACGGCTTGGTCCGCCCGGCCATGAACTCGCAGAAGTCGTCGACGATCGCACGATGCTCCTCGGCCGACACGTTGCCGACGCACGGGGCGGCGCACTTGTCGATGTAGCCGAGCAGGCAGGGGCGCCCGATCTGGCTGGAGCGCTTGAAGACGCCGTTGCTGCACGAGCGCATCGGGAAGACCCGGAGCAGGATGTCGACGGTCTCGCGGATCGCCCACGCGTGGCTGTAGGGACCGAAGTACCGGGTGCCGCGCCGCTTGGCGCCCCGCCCCACCATCACCCGGGGGAACTCGTCCGAGACGGTGACCGCGAGCCAGGGGTAGGACTTGTCGTCGCGGTACTTCACGTTGAAGCGGGGGTCGAACTCCTTGATCCAGGAGTACTCCAGCTGCAGCGCCTCGACCTCGGTCTTCACGACCGTCCACTCGACCGACGTCGCCGTCGTCACCATCGTCGCGGTGCGCGGGTGGAGGTTGCCGATGTCCTGGAAGTACGACGACAGCCGGGCCCGCAGGCTCTTGGCCTTGCCGACGTAGACGACCCGGCCCTTGGCGTCACGGAAGCGGTAGACGCCCGGTTGGGTGGGGATCGACCCCGGAGCGGGTCGGTAGTTCACTGCGGGCGCCACGGGTCCAACCCTACGGATCGGCGCCGACAACCTCTTAGCAAGCAATCTTTAGTGGTTTACTGTACTTATGGGTTGTTGTCGCGATTCCTACGGTTACCCCCTGACGACCAGCCGGGTGGCCGCCGAGGCCTATGTCGACGGCGTCCGCGACCTGCTCCGGCTGCGTGCGGGGGCCGCGTCCCGGATCGCCGCCTCCGTCGCGCTCGACCCCACCTTCGCCCTCGGCCACGCGACCCTCGCCCTGGTGGCCCACGAGATGTGCGTCCAGGCCGACATCCCGGCCCGGCTGGCCGACGCCCGGCTGCACGCCGCCCGTGCGACCGAGCGGGAGCGCAGCCACGTGTACGCCGTGGAGCGGCACCTGCAGGGCGACCACGGGCCGCTGCTGGCCCACCTGGCGGCGTACCCGAAGGACGCGGTGCTGCTCTCGGTCGCCATGCCGACCATCGCCTTCGCCGGCGTGACCGACCTGCCGGAGCAGGCGTGGTCGATCGTGGAGACGGCGGCGCCGGCCTACGGCGACGACCCGTGGATCAACGGCCTGATGGCGTTCGTGCGCCAGGAGCAGCGCCGCTTCGACGAGGCGATGGAGCTGTCCTGCCGTTCGCTGGCGGCCGAGCCGAGCGGCGGGCACGCCGCGCACGCCCGGGCGCACGCGCACTACGAGACCGGCGACCACGCGGCCGGGCTGGCCTGGATGGACGCCTGGGTGCTCGGCGACGGTGCGCAGACCGACAGCCTCACCCACTTCTCGTGGCACGCGGCCCTCCACGAGCTCTCGCTCGGCGACACCGCCGCCGTCCGGCGCCGGTACGACGAGCAGCTCCAACCCCGCCACGCCGTCGGCTGCCGGGCGCTGGTCGACACCGGCTCGCTGCTGTTCCGCTGGGGGCTCACCCCGGGCGACGCCGAGGTGCCGTCGATGGCGGAGGTCATCGCGCTCACCGGCCGCTCCGTGCTGGAGAACCCGGCGACCGCCTTCCTCGGGATGCACGCCGCGGTCGCACTGCTCGCGGTCGAGGACACCGCCGGGCTCGACGAGCTGGCCCGCTGGTGCGAGCGCCACGACGGCGCGACCCACCGCGAGGTCGTCGCTCCCCTGGCCCGCGCCCTCGGCCTGCTCGCCGCCGGCCGGTGGAGCGAGGGCGCCGACCGGCTCGCCACCCTCGACGCCCAGGTGTGGCGCCTCGGCGGCTCCGACGCGCAGCGCGAGGTCGTCGAGGAGGCTCGGATCGCGGCCCTCCTCCGCGCCGGCCGGTACGACGAGGCGCGGCTCGTCCTAGACGCCCGGCTGGACCGCCGGCCCGCCGCACGCGACGAGGCCTGGCGGGCCCAGACCCGGCGCCAGGCCCAGCCTCAGGCCGCGAGGATCTTGTCGCCCTGAACCTCGATGGCGACCTCGGCGAGCGCCGACGGCGCGGGGCCGCCCTCGACGTCGCCGTTCTCGGCGGAGTACGACGAGCCGTGGTGGGCGCACAGGATCTTGTCGCCCTCGACGGAGGTCACCAGCTGGCCCTGGTGGGTGCACACGGCGGTGAACGCCTTGAACTCCCCCGCGGTCGGCTGGGTCAGCACGAGCTTCTGCTCGGTGAGCACCAGCCCGCCGCCGACGGGGACCTCGCTCGTGGTGGCGAGCTCCGCGCCCGCGGCGACCGCCGGCTCCGAGGTGCTGCTCTCCTCGCTCCCGGCGCAACCCGCCAGTGCCGCGGCGACGCCGAGCGCGCCGAGCCCCGAGAACACGATCCGCCGGCTCGCCCGCACCTCACCCAGCCGGGCCACCGGTGAGGTCACGACTTCACGACCTGGTCGCCCTCGAGGGTCACCGCGACCTCGGAGAGCGCCGTGGTGGCCGGTCCGCTCTGCGCCGAGCCGTCGGAGATGTCGAAGGTGCTGCCGTGGCAGGCGCAGACGATCTTGCCGTCGTCGACCGAGCTGACCAGGCAGCCCTGGTGGGTGCAGATCGCCGTGAACGCCTTGAACTCCCCGGACTCCGGCTGGGTCACGACCAGCTCGTCGTCCTTGAGGACCACCCCGCCGCCGACCGGTACGTCGGACGCGGCGACCAGGCCGCTCGTCGTACCGCCGGTGGAGGTGCTGGCACTGCCTTCGGTGGTCGCGGAGGTCGGTGCGCTGCTGGGGCTGCTGCTGGTCGCCGGGTCGTCGGCGGTCGCGCCGCCGTCGTCGCCGCACGCGGCGAGGAGGGGCACGCCGACGCCGAGGGTCGCCGCTCCGGACAGTGCACGTCGCCTGCTCAAGGGGGCCGTCATGGCGTCAGGCTACGGGCGGATCCTGAGACCTCGCTATGACGCGGCTGTCCTCTTGCGTGGTGTCGCGGTCTTCTTGGCCGGCTTGGCGGCGGCCTTCCTGGCGGTCTTCGCCGCACCCTTGCCGGTCGGCTCCGGGGACGCGGGCGCGCGCTTGGGCCGGCCGGGCTGCTGGGCCTCACGGCCCTCGAGCAGCGGCTTGAGGAACTGCCCGGTGTGGCTGGCCGCCACCCCCACGACGTCCTCCGGCGTGCCCTCGGCCACCACGGTCCCACCGCGCGAGCCGCCGTCGGGACCCATGTCGATGATCCAGTCGGCGGTCTTGACGACGTCGAGGTTGTGCTCGATCACCAGCACCGTGTTGCCCTTGTCGACCAGGCTCGACAGCACGCCCAGCAGCTTGCGGATGTCCTCGAAGTGCAGGCCGGTGGTCGGCTCGTCGAGGACGTAGACCGTGCGCCCGGTGGAGCGCTTCTGCAGCTCCGCGGCCAGCTTGACCCGCTGCGCCTCGCCACCCGACAGCGTCGTCGCGGGCTGCCCGAGGCGGACGTAGCCGAGACCCACCTCCACGAGCGTCTTCATGTGCCGCGCGATCGCCGGCACGGCCGCGAAGAACTCCAGGGCCTCCTCGATCGGCATGTCGAGGATCTCCGCGATGGTCTTGCCCTTGTAGTGGACCTCGAGCGTCTCGCGGTTGTAGCGCGCGCCGTGGCACACCTCGCACGGGACGTAGACGTCCGGCAGGAAGTTCATCTCGATCTTGATGGTGCCGTCGCCGGCGCACGCCTCGCAGCGTCCGCCCTTGACGTTGAAGGAGAACCGGCCCTGCTGGTAGCCGCGCATCTTCGCCTCCGGCGTCTGCGCGAACAGCTTGCGGACGTGGTCGAACACACCGGTGTACGTCGCCGGGTTGGACCGCGGCGTGCGGCCGATCGGCGACTGGTCGACGTGGATGACCTTGTCGACGTGGTCGAGCCCGGTGATCTTCTGGTGCCGGCCGGGGATGGCGCGGGCGTTGTAGATCTGCTTGGCCAGCGAGGTGTAGAGGATGTCGTTGACCAGCGTGGACTTGCCGGAGCCGGAGACCCCGGTGACCGCGCAGAACACCCCGAGGGGGAACGCGACGTCGATGTTCTTGAGGTTGTGCTCGCGGGCGCCGACCACCTTGAGCTCGCGCCCGACGGTGCGCGGGCGGCGCACGGCGGGGACCGGGATCTCGCGGCGTCCGGAGAGGTACTGCCCGGTCATCGAGTCCGGGTGCTCCAGCAGGTCCTTGACCGTCCCGGAGTGCACGACCTGGCCGCCGTGCTCCCCGGCGCCCGGGCCGATGTCGACGATCCAGTCGGCGACCCGGATGGTGTCCTCGTCGTGCTCGACGACGATCAGCGTGTTGCCGAGGTCCTTGAGCCGGACCAGGGTCTCGATCAGCTTCTGGTTGTCGCGCTGGTGCAGGCCGATCGAGGGCTCGTCGAGCACGTAGAGCACGCCGACCAGGCCGGCACCGATCTGGGTCGCCAGCCGGATCCGCTGCGCCTCGCCACCGGACAGCGAGCCCGAGGGACGGTCGAGCGAGAGGTAGTCGAGCCCCACGTCGAGCAGGAAGTTGAGCCGCTCCTGGATCTCCTTGAGCACCCGCTCGCCGATCTGGCGCTCGCGGGCGGACAGGTCGAGCTCCTTCAGGTACGCCGCCGCCTCGTTGATCGGCAGCGCGCACACCTCGGCAATGTTCTTGCCGCCGTTCTCGCGCGCACCCAGGGTCACGCCCATCGACACCGGCTTGAGCCGGCTCCCCCGGCACACCGGGCACGGCACCTCGCGCATGAAGCCCTCGAAGCGCTCGCGGCTGGTGTCGCTCTCCGCCTCGCGGTGACGGCGCTCGACGTATCGCCGGACGCCCTCGAAGTCGGCGTAGTAGGACCGCTGGCGGCCGTAGCGGTTGCGGGTGACGACGTGGACCTTGGTGGAGTGGCCCTCGAGGATGGCCTTCTGCGCCTTCGGCGTCAGCTGCTCCCAGGGGGTGTCGACGTCGAAGCCGAGCTCCTCGCCGAGCGCGACGAGCAGGCGGCCGAAGTAGTCCGCGACGTGCGCGTGGCTCCACGGCTGGAGCGCGCCCTCGGCCAGGGTCGCCGTCGGGTCGGGCACGACCAGCTCGGGGTCGACCTCCATCCGGGTGCCGAGGCCCGTGCACGACGGGCAGGCGCCGAACGGGGAGTTGAACGAGAACGAGCGCGGCTCGAGGTCGTCGGTCTCGATGGGGTGCTCGTTGGGGCACGCCATCCGCTCGGAGAACTTCAGCTCCTGGCCGCTGTCGACGAGCTCGAACACGACGAGGCCGCCGGCGAGGCCGAGCGCGGTCTCCACCGAGTCCGTCAGCCGGCGCTTGGCGGTGTCCTTGACCGCGAGGCGGTCGACCACGACGTCGATGCTGTGCTTGTACTTCTTGTCCAGCGTCGGCGGGCTGTCGAGGCTGTGGGTCTCCCCGTCGACCCGGGCGCGGGAGAAGCCCTGCGACTGCAGCTGGCGGAACAGCTCGACGAACTCGCCCTTGCGGCCGCGCACGACCGGCGCGAGGACCTGGAAGCGGGTGCCCTCCTCCAGCGCCATCATCCGGTCGACGATCTGCTGCGGGGTCTGCCGCTCGATGGGTGCGCCGCAGGTGGGGCAGTGGGGGCGGCCGGCACGCGCGTAGAGCAGGCGGAGGTAGTCGTAGACCTCGGTGATCGTGCCGACGGTCGAGCGCGGGTTCTTGCTCGTGGACTTCTGGTCGATGCTGACCGCGGGGCTCAGGCCCTCGATGAAGTCGACGTCGGGCTTGTCCATCTGGCCGAGGAACTGGCGCGCGTACGCCGACAGCGACTCGACGTAGCGGCGCTGGCCCTCGGCGAAGATCGTGTCGAAGGCCAGGCTCGACTTGCCCGACCCCGACAGTCCCGTGAAGACGATCAGCGAGTCGCGCGGAAGGTCGATCGACACGTCCTTGAGGTTGTGCTCGCGCGCCCCACGGATGATCAGCTGGTCCTGCACTACCGGTCCTTGCCTGTGCTCGGAGAAGTTCGAACAAGTGTTCGCCATCGTACGTCGCGGTGGCAAGCCACCGCGCCACGAACCACCCTCTCACCCGCCGCCGACAACGAGGTTTCGCAGGCATGATGGTCGGGTGACCCGCCCCCTCGACGCTGCCACCGAGCGGCTCCTTCATACGGTCGACCTGCTGCCCGACGACGCGTTCGGCGCTCCCAGCCACTGCGCCGGGTGGTCGCGCGCCCACGTCGTCGCGCACCTCGCGCTCAACGCGGAGGGGCTCGGCGGGGTGCTGCGCGGCTTCCGCGACGGCGCCCCGACCACGATGTACGCCTCCGACCACGCCCGCGACGGCGACATCGACGAGCTCGCCCGCGCGACGCCCGGCGAGCTCCGGGCCCGGCTGCGCACCGCGTGCGCGTCCTTCGCCGAGGTGGTGGACGTGGCGGGCGGGCTCGAGCCCGGGCTGACCTTCGAACGCACCCCCGGCGGGCGCACGATGCCCGCCGGCGCCGTACCGGGTCTGCGGCACAGCGAGGTCGAGATCCACCACGCCGACCTCGACGCCGGCTACGCCGCGACCGACTGGCCGGCCGCGTTCGCCGTCGAGGTGCTCGAGGCCTCCGCCGCCCGGTACGACGGTCCGGGACTCCACCTCGCGGCCACCGACCGGCCCGACGGGCCCGACCGCTGGACCTTCGGCACGCCCGGGCCGGGGGCGGTGACCGTCACGGGGCCGGTCGGCGCCCTCGCGTGGTGGTCGACCGGCCGCGACGCGGGCTCGCTACTGTCCACCACGAACGGATCGCTGCCCACCCTGGAGGGACGATGAGCTACACCGGAGACGTGAAGGTCGGCGGTCCCGTCGACGAGCGCGCGCTGCCCGCACTGACGATCACCAAGGTCGCGGTCGACGAGAAGATGGCCAACAACGCCTACCTCCTGCGCTGCCACGACACCGGGGAGCAGGTGCTCCTCGACGCCGCCGACTCCCCCGACGTGCTGCTCGGCCTGGTCGGGGACGCCGGGCTGACCACGGTCGTCACCACGCACCAGCACTGGGACCACCACCGGGCCCTGGCGGCCGTGGTGGAGGCCACCGGCGCCGAGGTCGTCGCCGGTGAGCCGGACGCGGACGAGATCACCTCCCAGACCGGCGTACCGGTGACCCGGCGGGTCGGCGACGGCGACACCGTCGCCGTCGGCTCCTGCACCCTGGAGGTCATCCGGGTCACCGGCCACACGCCCGGCTCGATCTGCCTGCTCTACCGCGACCCCGACGGCTCGCCGCACCTGTTCACGGGCGACTCGCTGTTCCCCGGCGGCGTCGGCAACACCTTCGGGGACGCCGCCGCGTTCGCGACCCTCATCGAGGACGTGGAGACCAAGCTCTTCGGCGCGCTGCCCGACGACACCTGGTTCTACCCCGGGCACGGGTCGGACTCGACGCTCGGTGTGGAGCGGCCGCACCTGGCGCAGTGGCGTGAGCGGGGCTGGTGACGCCGCGCCCGTGGTGACCCGGGCCGGTCTCGCCCGGCCCGGTCTCGCGCTGGCCGCCGCGGCCGTGGTGCTGGGCGGGCTGCTGGCCTTCGCGCTGTACTGGCACGTCGTCGCCGCGGACCGCATCGACGACAGCGACCCGATGATCGCCCTGGGCTTCCTGGTCGCGGTGGCCTGCGTCCCCGGCCTCCTCGTGCTGGCCGGCGCGACCCTGGCGGTGGCTCGGGGCTGGGGTGCCCCACGACTGTCGGAGGCCACGGGCTGGCTCCTGGTCGTGCTCCACCTGGCGCTCGCGGGCCTCGTCGCCTGCACCGTCGTCGCGTTCCCGCCGACGTGGGTGGACGACCCCAGCAGCTACCTGGGCGACTGAGGGCGCCGCTGCCATGACCGCGGCACGACTGCGCGACCTCCTCGTCCCCCGACCGGACCGCCCCGTCCACGCCGCCGTCCTCGTCGGGCTCGCGACGGCCGCGGTGGCGGCCTTCTTCCTGGTCTCCTCGGCCTCCGAGAGCACCGGGTGGCCTGTCGAGCGGGCCGAGGTGGTCGCGGTCGAGGACCACGGTGGCCTCCTCTCCTCCTGCGGCCGGCACGGCGGGCCCGCGAAGGACGTGACGCTGCGCTCGGAGCACCCTCCGCCGGGGCTCGACACGACGTTCGTGATGGAGGACGAGTGCCAGGTCGACGAGGACGAGGTCGGTGACGTGTGGCCCGTCGCCCGGGTGGTGGGCGAGGACGGGGTCGTGACGGCGTACTCGTTCCCGATGACGGTCGGCGAGGCGTGGCGCCAGTCCCTGCTCGCGGCGGGGGTCGCCTTCGTGGCGACGCTCGTGCTCCTGCCCCTCTGGGGCTGGGCCCGGCGCCGCTACGGGCGCCCGGAGCACCAGCGCTACTGAACCCGACTAGGTTCGAGCGTGTGACCGACGAGCTCGTCCCCCTGTACGACGCCGCGGGCAGACCGTCCGGCGAGGTGGTCCCCCGCCGGGAGGTCCGCGCCCGCAACCTGCGCCACGCGGCGACCGCGGTGGTGGTGCGCAACCGCGCCGGTGAGGTGTACGTGCACCGTCGTACCGACACCAAGGACGTGTTCCCGGGCCGCTACGACTTCGCGGCGGGTGGGGTGCTCCAGGCCGGCGAGGAGCCGTACGACGCCGCGGTCCGCGAGGCCGAGGAGGAGCTCGGGGTGAGCGGCGTCGCGCTGACGTCCCTCGGGGAGGGCGACTACGCCGACGAGCACACGGACTACCACGCGTTCTGCTTCACCTGCGTCTACGACGGCCCGATCACCTGGCAGGCCGAGGAGGTCGCGTGGGGCGCGTGGGTCACCGTGGCGCGGCTGCGCACGATGGTGCGGGAGCGGGCGTTCGTGCCGGACACGGTCGCGCTGCTGGGCGATGTCGTCCTGCGGCAGGGATCCGATCGACCAGGTTGACGCGTTCCCTGCCGATCTCAGCTGCCGTAGGAGTAGCGCAGCTCGGCGGCGAAGAGCGTGGTGAGCCGGTAGCGGAACGGGCTGGCGTGGCCGGGCAGCGGATCGGCGGCGTGCCACACGAAGGTGAGCGCGGAGTCCCCGTTGTCCGGCGTGACCAGCAGCTCGATCCGGTCCTCCGGTCGCCGCTCCCACAGCGAGGACCAGACGACACGCCGGTTCTCGACCGACTCCAGCACCGTCGGCCACTGCTCGCCGGGCTCGAGGACCAACCACACCCGGGCCCCGGTACGACGCGGCGCGGCCAGGTCCGCCCACAGCACCCGCGGCGGTGGGGGCAGGGCGATCCGACGGCGGGCGAGCTCGGCCATGGCGCGAGGCTAGACCGGTGGGGTGAAGGCCGCCCGGGCGGCCCGGACCTCGTCGCGCGTCACGCACCCCTCGACGTGGTCGTTGACGAGCCCCATCGCCTGCATGAACGCGAAGGCGGTGGTCGGCCCGACGAAGCGCCAGCCGCGCTTCTTGAGGTCCTTCGACATCGCCACGGCGGCGGGCGAGGTGGTGAGGGTCTGCGGCTCGCCCAGCTCGGCGACCGGCGGCTCGAACGACCAGAAGTAGGCGGCGAGCGAACCCCGCTCGTCGATGAGGTCGAGCGCGCGGCCGGCGTTGTTGACGACGGCCTCGATCTTGCCGCGGTGCCGCACGATGCCCGCGTCGCCGAGCAGGCGCAACACGTCGGACTCGTCGTAGCCCGCGACGACGTCCAGGGAGAAGTCGGCGAAGGCGGCGCGGAAGGCGGGGCGCTTGACCAGGATGGTGCGCCAGCTCAGCCCGGACTGGAAGCCCTCGAGGCTGACCTTCTCGAAGAGGCGGCGGTCGTCGACGACCGGGAAGCCCCACTCGGTGTCGTGGTAGGCGGGGAACTCCGGGGCGGAGACCGCCCAGGGGCAGCGAAAAATGCCATCGGGGCCGGGCACAGCGCTCGTCATGCGACGAACCCTGCCACCCGGCCCCGACAGTGGCTCAGATCGAGCGGACGTTCTCCGCCTGCAGGCCCTTCGGGCCCTGGGTGACGTCGAACTCGACCTTCTGGTCCTCGGCGAGCGACTTGAAGCCGCTGCCGGCGATGCCGGTGTGGTGGACGAAGACGTCCGCGCCGCCGTCCTCCTGCGCGATGAAGCCGAAGCCCTTGGTGTCGTTGAACCACTTCACGGTGCCGACTGCCATGTGTTTCTCCTTGTGTGTATCCATGAGAGCCGCTCGGGCCGAGTGGACCGCGCGGGCTGAAACCAACTGAAACCGCGCCTCGTGGATCAACCAGGTGGAGCTACAACAGTGAACCGACGCCGGCAGGATCGGCCGGCAGGGGGAGGCCCGTCGGAACGGGCCGCTTCAACAGGAACGACGCTATCACCACGATCCTCGCCCGGGGGCATCGCGACACCCTAGAGTCCGTTCATGGCGTTCACTCCTCGGCAGGTCCGGGCGATGGGTCTCATCGCCGACACCTTCGCGACCGGGGGCGACGGGGTGCCCTCGCCGACCGAGGTGGGCGCGCACGAGCTCGCGCTGCGCATCGCCGAGGCCAACCCGCGCGCCGGCGAGCTGCGTCAGCTCAAGGCGCTGCTCGACGTCTGGGACACCCGCGGCCTCGGGCTGGCGCTGACCGGGCGGCCCCGACGCTTCTCGGAGCTCCCCCAGGCCCAGCGCGAGCAGGTGCTGCTGTCGCTGTCGGACTCCCGCGTCGGCGCCAAGCGCGCCCTCTTCCAGGGGCTCAAGACCGCGTCCCTGTTCCCCTACTACATGACCGGCGGCGAGGCGCTGTGGAAGGGGCTGGGCTACTCCGGCCCGCTCGGCGTGCGCGCCGACCCACCCGCTCCGGTCATCACCCCGCTCGAGGTCACCCGCGACACCGACCTGACCTGCGACGTGGTGGTCGTCGGCTCCGGCGCCGGCGGCGGTACGACGGCGGGGGTCCTGGCCGCCGCGGGGCTCGACGTCGTCGTGCTGGAGGCCGGCGGGTTCCACGACGAGCGGCACTTCGACGGCGGCGAGGAGACCGGCTTCCTCGAGCTCTACGCGCTGGCCCCGCAGGCGACGGCGGAGGGCCAGGTGCAGCTGGTCGCCGGCCGCGGCCTGGGCGGCGGGACGGTGGTCAACTACACGACCTCCTTCCGCACCCCGGACCACGTCCGCGAGGAGTGGGCGGCGCTGGGGGCGACCCAGTTCGCCACCGAGGAGTACACCGCCTCCATGGACGCCGTGTGCGCACGCCTCGGCGTCAACACCGAGCACGACAAGGCGGCGCCGCGCGACGCCATCCTGGAGCGGGGTGCGCTCGCCCTCGGCTGGGAGTCGGCGGCGATGCCGCGCAACGTGCTGGGCTGCGACCAGGACGTCGAGTGCGGCCGGTGCGGCATGGGCTGCCGGGTCGGTGCGAAGCAGTCGACGGCGAAGACCTGGCTGGCGGACGCCGCCGCGGCCGGCGCCCGGATCCTCACAGGGGTGAGCGTCCGGACGGTGAGCACCAGCTTCGGCCGGGCGACCGGCGTCGTCGGCTCCTCCGCCGACGGCCACCGGGTGCGGGTGCGCGCCCGCGCCGTGGTGGTCGCGGCCGGCGCCATCCAGACCCCGGCGCTGCTCCAGCGCAGCGGCCTCACGAACCCCAACGTGGGCCGCTACCTGCGCCTGCACCCGGCGACCGCCGTGTGGGGCCGGATGCAGGAGTCCGTCGACGGCTGGGTCGGCTCGATGCAGAGCAGGTACGTCGACGCGCTCACCGACCTCGACGGCACGGGCTACGGCGTGCTCTACGAGACCGCTCCCCTGACGCCGGGCTTCGGCACCGGCTTCGTGAACTGGCGCGGCTCCGCCGACTTCCGCCGCCGCATGGTCGAGCTCAAGCACACCCTCGGCGTGGCCGTGATCGTCCGCGACCGTGACCCCGGCGGCACGGTGCGGGTGGGCCGCGACGGCGAGCCGGTCGTGAAGTACCAGCTCTCCCCGCGCGACACCGACCACCTCATCCAGGGCCTCGTCGGCGGTGCCCGGATCGCGGAGGCCGCCGGCGCCGACTGGATCGCCTCGACCCATCACCGCGGGGTGAGCTACGAGCCCGGCCGCAGGAGCTCGATCGCGGGCTTCGAGGCCGACCTCCGCGCGGCCGGTGCCGCGCCGGCCACGATGGCGCTGGCCGCGCTGCACATCATGGGGACCGCACGGATGGGCGGCTCCGCGACGACCTCCGCGGTCGACCCGGACGGCCAGACCTGGGACGTCCCGGGCCTGTACGTCGCCGACGCGTCCTGCTTCCCGACGGCCTCCGGCGTCAACCCGATGATCTCGATCGAGTCGATCGCGCACATGACCGCGACCCGGCTGGCGGCCCGGCTCTCCTAGAGCGCGAGCAGGTGCTTCTCGAGGCTGGCAGCCACCTTGGAGCCGAGCAGCTCGATGCCGCCGGCGATCACCGGGGTGGCGAGCTTGGCGACGCCGTGCGGTGAGAACTCGCTGCGGTAGTGCACCGTCGTGGTGTCCTGGCCGGCCTCGAAGGTGATCGTGTCGCGCAGGCTCAGACCGGTGGCGCTGCCGGTCAGCTCGAAGACCCGTTCCGGCTCGAAGCGGACGACCTCGTACTCCACCTCGGTCTCGTGGCCGAGCATCGACGAGACGTTCTTGTACGTCGTGCCCACCCCGCCGTCACCCGAGGTCCGCACCGTCGAGACGGTGGGCGGGTCCCACTCCTCGGTCGTGGTGAAGTCGGACAGGTAGTCCCACACGACGCTGAGCGGCTTGGGCACGGTGATGGAGCGTTCGACGGTCGGCATGGACGGCCGGTACCCGCCGCGGCGCGGGCGATTCCTAGGAGTAGGTCACCTTGACGTGGTCGGTGAGCGGCACCGACTGGCAGCCGAGCCGGATCCCGTCCTCGAGGTCGTCGTTGTCGAGGACGTCGTTGTGGAGCATCTTCACGTCGCCCTCGAGCAGGCGGATCGCGCAGGCCGAGCACTCCCCCTCACGGCAGGAGTACGGCGCCTTGACGCCCTTGCTCTCCAGGAAGTCCAGCAGCTTGGTGCGCGGGTCCCAGTCGTCGAAGGTGAACTCCTCGCCGTCCAGCTCGACCTCGACCTTGACCGGCCCGGCGGGGGCGTCGCCGAAGACCTCGGCGGCGGCGCCGTCCTCGTCGGCGTCGGCGAGGGCCATCTCGCTCTCCGCCTGCTCCAGCTCGGCGAGGTCGCCGAACGGGTTGCCGCCGAGGGAGACGAACTTCTCCTGGTGCCGCAGGCTGCGCGGGACCTCCAGGTCCTTGAGCACCGTGGTGACCATCTTCATGAACGGCGCGGGGCCACACACGAAGGAGTCCCAGCCGCCGTACGACGCGCAGAACGCCTTCATCTGGGCCTCGGTCGGCAGGCCCTGGACGGACTCCAGCCAGTGCACGACCTGCAGACGGTCGGGGTGCTCGGCGGCGAGGCGAGTGAGCTCGGCGGCGAAGATGACCGAGCGCTCGTCGCGGTTGGCGTAGAACACGACGATCCGGCCCGAGCCGTGGGCGAGCGCGGTGCGGGTGATCGACATGATCGGGGTGACCCCGGAGCCGCCCGCGAAGAGCAGCAGGTCGGCGTCGAGCGAGGCCGGGGTGAAGATGCCGGAGGGCGGGAGCACGCGCAGGGTGTCGCCGACGGCGAGGTTGTCGCAGATCCAGTTCGAGGCGTAGCCCTCGGCCGTGCGCTTCACCGTCACCGTCAGCGGTCCGCCGTCGTGGGGGCTGCTCGACAGCGAGTAGCAGCGGGCCGCGATCCCGGTCTGGTCGCTGGGCACGGCGACGGTGAGGAACTGGCCCGGCTTGTAGGCGAACCTCTCCTCCGCGCCCGCGGGCACGGCGAAGCTGATCGACTTCGCGTCGGCGGTCTCCTCGACGACGTCGACGACGTCGAGGACGAAGGACTCGATGTCCACGGAACTCCTTGGGGAAACGGTGGCTCAGTAGCCGTCGTGCGCACCGATCGGGACCTCGCCGGCCCGAACTGCGTCGTCGATGCTAGCCATCATGCGCGGGCAGGGCTTGTGCACGTCCCGCCTGCCGGGCGACGCGGCTCGTCGCCGCAGCTCTTGACAATCGGCCTGCGCCTGTCCACTCCACTGCACCGACGTGTGGTGCTCGCTGTTCTTCTTCACCCGCACCCGGGCCAGGCAGTCGAGGCAGGCGACCTCGACCAGCCGCTCCTCGGTGTAGCGGCGCTGGTCGGCGAGGGTCTCCTCGCTGGTGGGCACGAAGGAAGCCATGCGCGGCCCTCAGGCGTCCGCGGGCGCGACGGCCCCGGCGTCGGCCTCCGCGGCGGCGCGCTTGGCGAGGTTGTCGGCGACCTCGGCCTGCCAGTACTCGTTGGCCTTGGTGGTGTCGACCTCGAACTCGAAGCGGTCGACCATCTCCGGCTTGACGTCGGCGACGTCGACGTAGAACTGCTCGTACCACCGGCGCAGCTGGTAGACCGGGCCGTCCTCCTCGCACAGCAGCGGGTTCTGCACGGCGACCTTGTTCTCCCAGATCGCGACGTCCTGGAGGAAGCCGTCACCGAAGGACTCGGTGTAGCGCTCGGCGATGTAGGCGACCGTCTTCTCGTCCAGGCCCTCCGGCTTGCGGACACTGATGCCGTACTGCAGCGTGAACGAGTCCGGGCCGGTCGGGATGTGGCAGTTGATGAGGATGACCTCGGTGATGAAGCCCTTGTAGTCGACCTCGAGCCAGTTGATCATGTACGCCGGGCCGTAGTAGGTGGCCTCCGACTTGAGCGTGGAGTTCTCGTCGCCGTAGCCGCCGCCCATCGTGTCGGGCCGGCCCTTCGACTCCATGAACTGGGTCGCGGTGTGGCCGTCGAAGATGTTGCGGAAGCTCGTCGGGAAGGCGAAGTGCACGTAGTAGAAGTGCGCCATGTCCGCGACGTTGTCGATCAGCTCGCGGCAGTGCGAGCCGTTGATCTGCTTGGTGTGCCACGACCACGGGGTGTACTTGTCCGTCAGCACGTCCGGCAGCTCGGGCGGCAGGATGGCGTGGTCGGCGGCCGATCCCTCCGGGTCGTGCCAGATGAGCAGCTGGCCGTTGCGCACGACCGTCTCGTAGCGCTTGGTGCGCGCGCGCAGCGGCACCCGCCGGGCGTACGGGATCTCCTTGCACTTGCCGTCGCCACCCCAGCGCCAGTCGTGGAAGGGGCAGGCGATGTGGTCGCCCTTGACCTCACCCTGGGTCAGGTCGCCGCCCATGTGGCGGCAGTAGCCGTCGAGTGCGTTGAGCTCGCCCTTGCCGTCCTGCCACACGACCAGCTTGGTGCCGAAGCCGTGGACGGCGTGCGGCTTGCCGTCCGCGAAGTCCGAGGCCAGCCCCAGGCAGTGCCAACCACGCGCGAAGCGCAGGGGCACGGTGCCCTGGTCGAGGCTCCGCACATTCGAGGTGGAGGTGTCGGTCATGTAGAACACGTTACAGTTTTGCCGCTAGGCTGGCAACGACACGCCGCCCGAGGAACCCGCAGGAGAGCCGATGCACATCGACCTGGAGCCGCAGCAGGTAGCCCTGCGCGAGGAGCTCCGTGCCTACTTCGCCGACCTCGTCACCCCGGAGATCCGGGCCGGGCTCGCGTCGGCCACCGGGGAGTTCGGCGAGGCGAGCGTCTACAAGGACGTCATCCGCCAGATCGGCAAGGACGGCTGGCTGGGCATCGGCTGGCCCAAGGAATACGGCGGCCAGGCCCGCTCGATGGTGGAGCAGCTGATCTTCACCGACGCCGCCGCGATCGCGGGCGTGCCGATCCCGTACCTGACGCTGAACACCGTCGGCCCGACGATCATGCGCTTCGGCAGCGAGGAGCAGAAGGAGTACTTCCTCCCCAAGATCCTCGCCGGCGAGCTGCACTTCTCGATCGGCTACTCCGAGCCGGGCTCGGGCACCGACCTCGCCTCGCTGCGGACCAAGGCCACGCTCGAGGGCGACGAGTGGGTCATCAACGGCCAGAAGATGTGGACCTCGCTCATCCAGTACGCCGACTGGATCTGGCTGGCCTGCCGCACCGAGCCCGACGCCCCGCGCCACAAGGGGCTCTCCATGATCCTGGTCCCGGCCGACGCACCGGGGGTGACCTACACACCGGTGCACACGGTGGCGGGCGTGGGCACGTCCGCGACGTACTACTCCGACGTACGGGTCCCGGCGTCGAACCTGATCAGCGAGCGCGGCGGCGGCTGGGCGCTGATGACCAACCAGCTCAACCACGAGCGGGTGGCGCTGACCTCGGCCGCCCCGCTGCAGCACTCGCTGCGCCTGGTCAAGGACTGGGCGGCGGAGACGACGAACCCCGACGGCACCCGGGTCATCGACACCGAGTGGGTGCAGATCGCGCTCGGCCGCGCGCACGCCCGGGTCGAGGCCCTGTCGCTGATCAACTGGAAGCTCGCCGCCGACGCCGACCACGGCGTGGCCCTCTCCCCTGCCGAGGCGTCGGCGACCAAGATCTACGGGTCGGAGCTCGCGACCGAGGTCTACCGGGCACTGATGGAGATCGTGGGGCCGCACGCGGGGATCACCGCCGACTCCCCCGGTGCGGTGCTCGCCGGCCGGCTCGAGCGCTTCCACCGGTCGTCGCTGGTGATGACCTTCGGCGGCGGCACCAACGAGATCCAGCGCGACATCATCGGCTACGTCGGGCTCGGCCTGCCGGCAGCGCGGCGCTAGCCCAGGAAAGGGAGCTGACCCCATGGACTTCATCTTCACCCCCGAGCAGGACGAGGCCGCGGAGCTCGCCGCCTCGATCCTCGCGGACAAGACCACCAACGACCGGCTGAAGGCCGTCGAGGCCGACGGGGACCGGTTCGACCGCGCCCTGTGGGCGACCCTCAACGACGCCTTCGACTGGACCGACCTCGACCTGGTCACGCTGGCCCGGATCCTCGTCGAGGTCGGCCGGAACGTCGCGCCCGTCCCTCTGGCCACCCACGCCGCGTGCGCGACCCTGCTCGCCGGGGCCGGCCTCCCGGCGGACGCGGGGCTGTACGCCGCGGCCGTCGCCGAGGAGCGTGCCCACCTCCCCGCGCAGCCGACCGTCACCGCCGACGCGTCCGGCGCCCTGACCGGCACCAAGACCCTGGTCCGGGGCGGGATGGCGGCCGACGCGTTGCTCGTCACCGTCAGCGGCCCGGACGGGGTGGCGGTCCACCTCGTCGACGCGCAGGGCGTGGAGCGCCAGGCGCAGCGCACGAGCGACGGCGACCGCGCCGCCCTGGTCACCCTCGCCGGCACGCCCTCGACCCGGGTCGGCGGTGCCGAGGTCGCGGAGCGGCTCGGCCAGCTCCTCGTCGCGCTCTCCGCCGCCGAGCAGCTCGGCGTCACCGAGGGCGCGCTGCACCTGACCGCGGAGTACGCCAAGACCCGCGAGCAGTTCGGGCGCCCGATCGGCACCTTCCAGGCGGTCTCCCAGCGCCTGGCCGACGGCTTCATCGACGTCCTGGGCCAGCGACTCACCCTGTGGCAGGCGGTCTGGCGGCTGCAGGAGGGCCTGCCCGCGGCGACCGAGGTCGCCACCGCCAAGCTGTGGGCGGCAGACGCCGGCCACCGGATCGCGCACACGACCGTCCACGTGCACGGGGGCGTGGGCATCGACCTGGACGGCGAGGCCCACCGCTACTTCACCGCCGGCAAGCGCTTCGAGTTCCTCTTCGGCGGCGCGACCGAGCAGGCGCTGGCGATCGGCCGCACCTTCGGATGACCGTCCGCGCCCTGCTCCTCGCCCGCGCCGAGGACGACCGTCCGGCGCTGCGCTGGCGGGAGGCGGGGACGGTCCGCACCCTCACCTGGCGGGAGTACGTCGCCGCGGCGGCCCGCCTCGCCGTGCGGATCGAGCGCGACCTCGACCCCGGCCGGCCTCCGCACGTGGGCGTGCTCCTGCCCAACGGGCCGGCCTTCGCGCTGCACCTGGCCGCGGCCGGTCTCGGGGGCCACGTGCTGGTGGGCCTCAACTCCACCCGCCGGGGCGAGGCCCTCGCGGCCGACGTCGCCAAGGCGGACTGCCAGCGGGTGGTCGACTCGCCCGCCCTCGCCGAGGCCGCGCTGTCCGGTCCGGACGTCGCCCCTCCGGAGGCGCGGCCGGCCCCGGACAGCCTGTTCATGCTGATCTTCACCAGTGGGACCAGCGGCGACCCCAAGGCCGTCCGGGTCACCCACGAGAAGATCACCGGCCCCGGCACCCACCTGGTCGGCCGGCTGGGGCTGAGCGCCGACGACGTGCACTACGTCGCCATGCCGCTCTTCCACTCCAACGCGGTGATGGCGGGCTGGGCGCCGGCGCTGACCACCGGCGCGTGCTGGGCGGTGGCGCCCTTCTCGGCGAGCGGGTTCCTGCCCGACGTACGCGACTTCGGGGCGACCTACGCCAACTACGTCGGCAAGCCGCTCACCTACGTCCTGGCGACGCCCGAGCGCCCGGACGACGCGGACAACCCGCTGCGCATCGTGTTCGGCAACGAGGCGAACGAGGGCGACATCGCGGCCTTCGCGCGGCGCTTCGGCTGCGAGGTCGTCGACTCCTACTCCTCCACCGAGAACGCCGTCATCGTGCAGCGTCGCCCCGACATGCCGGCGGGCAGCCTGGGCCGCCCGCTCGACGGGATCAGGGTGCTCGACGCGTCCGGCGCGGAGACCCCGGACGCACGCTTCGACGCCGCCGGGCGCCTGCTGAACGCCGACGAGGCGGTCGGCGAGCTGGTCAACACCACCGGCCGCGGCGCGTTCGCCGGCTACTACAACGACGACGCGGCCGAGGCCGACCGGATGCGCGGCGGGATGTACTGGTCCGGCGACCTGGCCTACCGCGACGCCGACGGGTGGGTCTACTTCGCCGGGCGCACCGGCGACTGGCTGCGGGTGGACGGTGAGAACCTCGCCGCGGCGCCCGTCGAGCGGGTGCTGCTGCGCCACCCCGCGGTCGCGGAGGCGGCGGTGTACGCCGTGCCCGACGAGCGGGTCGGCGACCAGGTGGCCGCCGCGCTGGTGCTCCGCGGCCCCCTGTCGCCCGCCGCCCTGGAGGCCTTCCTCGCCGCCCAGACGGACCTGTCCCCGAAGGCCTGGCCGCGCTACGTCCGAGTCGTCGAGGACCTGCCGCGCACGGCGACGAACAAGGTGCTCAAGCGGGCCTTGTCGGCGCAGGGCGTGCCGGGGCAGGGCACCGCGTGGGTGCGTGCGGCCCGCGGCACGTCGTACTCCTAGGGCGTGGGGAGCAGGGCCGCGGCCGGGCCGCGGAGCCCGACGGTGAAGAAGCCCTCGTCCATGTCGGTGTACCAGACCTGGCGGCGGGCGACGTCCCACGCGGGCTGCGAGAGCGCCGAGGCGCCGTCCGGGCCGGGCGCGTTGAAGTAGCCGACCTCGCGCGGGCGGGTGACGTCGGAGATGTCGAACAGGCGCAGGCCGGAGCCGATCATCGAGCAGCCCGCGATGCGCGGCTCGCGGCGCGTCGGCAGGGAGCAGTAGTGACCGGTGTAGCTGCGCACGATCGCCCGCGCGCCGGGGTCGCCCATCACGTCGTCGCGCACGGCCGGGTCGTGCACCTCGAGCCGGACGTTGGACACGACCACCGGGGCGGACGGGTCGGTGACGTCGATGATCCGGGCCGCGCCGACCGGGCTCCTGGCCGAGTTGATCCGGGAGACGTCGCCGAAGAGGTCGCTGAACTCGTCGACCTCGAAGACGTAGGTGCGGCCGTCGCGGGTGAACGGCTCGGCCACCTGCGGGATCGACGACTCCTCCCAGGTGAGCCGCGACAGCGTCCGGATCTGCGGGTTGGGGCGCCGGTCCTGGATGTCGGAGACGTCGAGGACGTCGAGGCCGGCCTCGTCGATCACCGAGCCGTTGAGGATGCTCGGGCTGCCGATGTTGGCGACGTACATCGTGCGGCCGTCGTCGGACAGGCGCAGGCCGTGGTAGACCACGCCCGTCTTCGTGCGCAGGACCCGCGGGCTGCGTGGGTCGGCGAGGTCCACCGCGGTGAGGGTGAACCCGGCCGCGCCGGCGGTCCAGAAGGTCTGGCCGTCCGGGGAGAAGCCGCTCTCGTGACCCATCACGCCGGAGAGCGTCGTCGACATCAGCCGTGGCTTGCGGCAGTCCTGGCTGACGTCGTAGACGTCGAGGATGCCGGGTGCGGTGCCCAGCGTCCCCAGCACGGCGGCGAGCAGGCCGCGCTTCTCGTTGACGAGCAGCGACTCGTGCGGCTGCAGCATCGCCGGGGTGAGCAGGTTGGCGGTCCGCACCGGGTGCGCCGGATCGGTCATGTCGAGCACGACCACGCCGAGCCCGGCACCGCCCGTGAGCAGGGTCTGGAGGTTGAGCCCGACCATGAGCGCGGAGTCGTAGTAGGCGCAGGTGCGACCGGTGACGTCGGTGTAGCGCTGCACCTTGTAGCCCCCGGAGCCGAACGACGAGCGCTTGCCGTGGTGCCCCACCTCGACGGTGTTGCAGCGGTAGCCCTGCTGAGCGCGACCGGAGGCGTAGTCCGCGGCCGGCACCCGGCCCTGCTCGGCCGTCTCCGGGAGGTCCCCCGCCGCGCAGGTCGCCCGCGGGACGCCCTCCAGCGAGAGCTCGGCCTGCGAGGAGCCGGCGGTCAGCACCGCCCCGCTCACCACGAGACCCGCCGCGGTCACCGCCAGCAGCAGCCTCCGCACGGCGTGCCGCGCACCCGTCGTCCTGTCGTGCACCATCGCGACCCCCATGTCGGACTGTGATCCGCACCACCTTGGCACGGCACGGCGCCGGGGTCGAGGAGGTGTCCGTCAGCCGTCGTACGGGATCTCGGTGCGCCAGTCCGCCTCGTCCTGGTCGATCGCTGCCCGCAGCGCGGCGGCGACGTTGTCGGGCGCGAACGGTCCCTCCGTGGCGAGCAGACCCCGCACTGTCACCGAGACCGCGCGGATGCCGTCGTCCTTGAGCGTGGCGTCGATGCTGTGCACCAGGTTGCGCAGCCCGGCCTTCTGCACACCGAGCGAGGCGGCGCCGTGCCACGGCTGGTCGGCGGCCATGCTGCCGGTGACGCTGACCCGACCGCCCGGGCCGAGGAAGGGACGGCCGGCCTGGAGGAAGGTCAGCAGCGCCCCGACGCCGAGGCGCACGTCGTCCAACAGCTCGTCCGGGGTCAGGCTCAGCGGGTCCTTCTCGCGGTACGCCGACGGGTTGAAGTGCAGCACGTCGAGGCGGCCGAGCTTCTCGGCGATCCGGGTGACCGCCTGACGGGTCGCGGTGTCGTCGGTCAGGTCGACGAGCGCCGACTCGCTGGTCCCGCCGGCCGCCTCCACGTCCGCGACCAGCGCGTGCAGGACGTCCCGGTCGGCACCCAGCAGCCCGACGGTGGCCCCCTCGGCGGCGTACAGGCGGGCGAGGGAGCCGCTCACCCCGGGTCCGGCTCCGGCGATCAGCACGTGGCGGGTCATGGGCCCACCCTAGGCCCCGGCACGCGACACGAACGGCAGGTCAACGGGGGGCAGAGACCTGCCGTTCGTGTCACGCGGTCCTAGATGCCGGAGATCCCGTCGAGCTTCTTGACGGTGTCCTCGAACTCGGCGACCAGGTCGGCCATGACCTCGGCGACCGGGCGCACCTCGTTCATCCGGCCGACGATCTGCCCGACCGGCATCGAGATCACGTCGGGGTCGCCAGAGGCGTTGATCCGGTTGTGGGCGTCGGCCACCAACAGGTTCTGCAGCGGCATCGGCAGCGGCGCGGGCGCGCCCTCCTCCGCCCAGGCCTCGGTCCACTTGGTCTTGAGCAGGCGGGCCGGCTTCCCGGTGTAGATCCGGGTGCGCACGGTGTCCGAGGAGGTCGCCCGAAGGAAGGCGGTCTCCCAGCCCTGGTTGGAGGCGAGGTTGCGGTACTCCTCCGTGCCCAGCCAGATCGAGCCGGTCCACACGCCCTGGGCGCCGAGTGCCAGCGACGCCGCGACCTGACGGCCGGAGCCGATGCCGCCCGCCCCGAGCACGGGGACGTCCGGGCCCACCGCGTCCACGATGTCCGGGGTCAGCACCATGGAGGCGATCTCGCCCGTGTGCCCGCCGGCCTCGTAGCCCTGGGCGATGATGATGTCGACGCCGTTGGCGACGTGGCTCTGCGCGTGCTTGGGCGCACCGGCGAGCGCGGCGACCTTGAGGCCCGCGGCCTGGCACTCCGCGATCACGTCGTTCGGCGGGGTGCCGAGGGCGTTGGCGATGAGCACCGGCCGGTGCTGGAGCGCGACGTCCACGTGGGAGCGGGCCATCGAGTGCAGCCAGCCGAGCACGCCCTCGCGGCCCTCGCCCTCCGGCAGCGGCGGGACGCCGAGCTTGAGCAGGGTCTCGTCGACGAACTTCCGGTGGTCCTCGGGGATGTACGCCGACAGGTCGGTCGAGGTGCCCTCGGTGGGGACCTTCATCGGCATGACCACGTCGACGCCGTACGGCTTGCCGTCGGTGTTCTCGTCCATCCAGGTGAGCACCCGGTCCAGCTCGTCGGGGTCGTTGAAGCGGACGCAGCCGAGCACCCCCAGTCCGCCGGCGCGGGAGACCGCGGCGGCGACGTGCTCGGACGGGGTGAAGGCGAAGATCGGGTACTGGATGCCGAAGGCGTCGCAGAGGGCGGTGTGCATCAGGCGGGGGCTCCTGCCGTGTCGGTCTGGTCGAGGGTGGTGCGCTCGGCGAGGGCCATCTCCTTGGCCTTGGGGTACTGCGCCTTGCCGGTCGCGTTGCGCGGGATCTCCGGCACGATGGTCAGCGCGCGGGGCAGCTTGTAGCCCGACAGGTGGGCGCGCAGGAAGGTGCGCAGGCCGTCGAGGTCGATGGACTCGCCCGGTCGGGGCTCGACGACGGCGGCCACGCTCTGGCCGTACTTGTCGTCGGGCAGGCCGACCACCAGCACGTCGTACACCGCGGGGTGGGCCTTGATCGCCTGCTCCACCTCCTCCGGGTAGACCTTCTCGCCGCCGGTGTTGATGCAGTTGGAGCCGCGGCCGAGCAGGGTGATCCGGCCGCCCTCCTCGATCCGGGCGTTGTCGCCGGGGATCGAGTAGCGCACCCCGTCGATCTCCACGAAGGTGCGGGCCGACTTCTCGGGGTCCTTGTAGTAGCCGACCGGGACGTTGCCCGAGCGGGCGGTGCGGCCGACCTTGCCGACGTCCTTGACCGGGTCGAGCGGGCGGTTGTCGTCGCCGAGGATCACGGTGGTGGGCGGGATCGAGACGACCGGGCCGTCGGTCGACAGGGCGCTGGCGTCCTGCAGGCCGGTGCCCTGGAAGCCGGTCTCGGACGAGCCGACGGAGTCGGTGAAGACGGCGTTGGGGAACGCCTTCATCCAGCGCTCCTTCACCGACTTGGAGAAGATCGCGGCGGACGAGGCGATCGCGAAGAGCGTCTGGCCGTCGTAGCCGCCGGCCTCGTAGGCGTCGATCAGCGGCACCGCCATCGCGTCGCCGGTCATGAAGAGCATCTGCACGCCGTGCTGGTCGACGAGCTCCCAGGTGCGCACCGGGTCGAACTTCGGCTCCAGGATCGTCACCTGGCCGGCGAAGAGGTGCATGAGCAGCGAGGCCTGGGCCCCGCCGTGCATCAGCGGGCTGAGCGGCAGCGTGACGAGGCTGTCCTGGAGCGCCTTCTTGGACTGGTCGTACTCCTCCAGCGGCTCGGAGGTCATGAAGTCGATGCCGCCGCCGAGCACCCGCCAGAAGTCCTCGTGACGCCACATGACGCCCTTGGGGAAGCCGGTGGTGCCGCCGGTGTAGATGATGTGGATGTCGTCGGGGCTGCGTTCCCCGAAGTCACGCTCGGCGGACTGGCCGGCCACCGCCTCGGCGAGGGTCACCCCGCCGAAGGCCGACAGGTCGCTGGCGTCGTCCGGCTCCAACGGGTTCGGTACGGCGACGACCGCCTTCATCGCGCCGACCTTGGGCAGCACCTCGGCCACCAGGGGTGCGTAGACCCGGTCGTGCACGAGACCGACGAGGTCGGCGTTGTCGAAGAGGTACTCGAGCTCGCCGGCGACGTAGCGGAAGTTCACGTTGATCGAGACCGCACGCACCTTCAGGATCGCGATGAGGGCGATGACGTGCTCGATGCTGTTCTTGGCGTAGAGGCCGACGTGGTCGCCGGGACCGATGCCCTGCTGCTGGAAGTAGTGCGCCAGGCGGTTGGCCTCGGCCTCCAGCTCGGCGAAGGTGATCACCCGGTCCCCCACCTGCACGGCGGGCTTGTCGGGCACGGCGTCGACGGCGTGTTCGAAGAGATCGGCGATGTTCAGGGCCACGACGCCGACACTAGAACACGTTTCACTTTTTCGCTAGCGTGGTTCACATGAGTGATTGCCTCGTCGAGCAGGACGGTCACAAGCTGATCGTCACCATGAACCGTCCCGAGCGCCGCAACGCGCTCTCCAGCGAGATGCTGCGGATCATGGAGGAGGCCTGGGACCGGGTGAACGAGGACCCGGAGATCCGGGTCTGCATCCTCACCGGCGCCGGCGGCTACTTCTGCGCGGGCATGGACCTGAAGAAGGCCGACGAGAAGCCGCCGTCGGAGAGCTTCGAGTCCGGGGAGTACGACCCGACCGTCATCAAGGGACTGCTCAAGGGCTTCCGGCTGACCAAGCCGCTCGTCGCCGCCGTCGAGGGCCCCGCCATCGCCGGCGGCACCGAGATCCTGCAGGGCACCGACATCCGGGTCGCCGGGCAGTCGGCGAAGTTCGGCGTCGCCGAGGCCCGCTGGTCGCTCTACCCGATGGGTGGCTCCGCGGTCCGCCTCCCCCGCCAGATCCCCTACACGGTGGCGGCCGAGCTGCTGCTCACCGGACGCACCCTGCTCGCCCCGGAGGCCAAGGAGCTCGGGCTGATCGGGCACGTCGTACCGGACGGGGAGGCGCTGGCGAAGGCGCACGAGATCGCCGACCGGATCGCCGCCAACGGCCCGCTCGCGGTCCAGGCCATCCTCAAGACGATGCGCGACTCCGAGGGCAGGCACGAGGAGGACTGCTGGGCCGACGACGCGAAGGTCGGCGCCGCCGTCTTCTCCTCCGAGGACGCCAAGGAGGGCCCGCGCGCCTTCCTGGAGAAGCGGGCGCCGGAGTTCAAGGGGCGCTGAGCCCGCTCAGCCCAGGTGCCCCTCGAGCCAGGCGGGGAAGTCGCGCAGGCTGTCCAGCACCACGTGCGTGCCGGCGTCCCACAGCTCCTCGGCGGTGCACCCGCCGGTCAGCACGGACACGCTGGTGACCTCGGCCGCCAGCGCGCCCTCGACGTCGTGGACGTGGTCGCCGACGTAGATCGAGGCCCCCTCCCGGCGCAGCACCGCCGCCTTGCCGACGCCCCACACCCAGCCCTCGAGGACATCCACGTCGAGGCCGGTGTGGTCGAGGTGCAGGCGTGCGTTCTCGGGGAACTTCCCGGTGACGACCACGACCCGCCCGCCCCGTCGTCGTACGGCGGCCAGGGCCTCGTGCGCGCCCGGCAGCACCGGCACGCTGGTGATCGCATGGTCCGGGTAGAGCACGCGGAAGCGGTCGCCGGCCGCCGGGATCCGCTCGGCGTCGAGGTAGGGCTCCAGCAGCATGTCCAGCGGCGGTCCCAGCCGCCTGGTCATCTCCTCGACCGGGAACTCCACGTCGAGCTCGGCCCCCAGCGCGCGCAGCACCTCCTGGAAGCCGGGCGCGGTGTCGATGAGGGTGAGGTCGAGGTCGAACCCGACGACGAGATCCGGCATGCGCCCACGCTATCCACCGGGGCGTGGGCCGCGGCCGGCCGGGCAGGATGGGCCCATGGACGTCGTCGCGCTGGTGCTGTTCGGGGCGGTGGGCATGACGCTGCTCGCCCTCGTCGTGCTCGTCCCGGTCCTCGTCGTGACCGCGCAGCGCCGGGCCCAGGAGCGCCGCGACGGCCTCGCCGCCTTCGCCCTCGCCCGTGACTGGGAGCTGCGTCCCGAGGATCCCGCCCTCGTGGGCCGCTTCCGCGGCGCGCCCTTCGAGCGCGGACACAGCCGCCGCGCGACCAACGTGCTGCTGGGCCGCCACGAGGGCCGGGAGTTCACCGCCTTCGACTACCGGTACGTCTCGGGCAGCGGCGAGGACCGGCACACCTCCACGCACTCCGTGGTCGCGCTGAACCTCGGGGTCGCGGCGCCCGACCTCGCGGTCGGTCCCACCGGGACGCTGCGCCGCTGGGTCGACGCCCTGACCGGCAAGGACATCGAGATCGGGGACCCGACCTTCGACTCCTTCTTCACCGTGCACTCGTCCTCCCCGGAGTTCGCCCGCGACCTGCTGCTCTCCGACGTGCGCGACGTGCTGCGCCACCACCCGTCGCTGTCGTGGCGGATCACCGGCGACTCGCTGCTCGTCATCCGCCCGGGCAGCCACGGCCCGGCCGAGGTCGAGGGGCTGCTGGCCGCGATGGGCGCGCTGCTGGACCGGGTGCCCGCGCGGGTCTGGGAGCGGCTCGGCTCAGGCTGAGGCGCGCAGCCGGTCGAACGCGGTCGGCGTGCGGCCCTCCACCAGCAGGGCCGCGACCTCCGCGGCGGCGGCCTCCGGCAGCCGGTGGGTCGTGTCGACGCGCAGGTCCCGGTCGGGCAGGTCGTAGACGTGCTCCTGGGAGAGGGCGAGGCCGGCCGGCCGGTCGCCCCGGGCCGCCTCCCGGCGCGCCCGCTCCTCGGGTGCGCACCAGACGTCGACCAGCGTGACGTCGTACCCGAGGGTGAGGGCGAGCAGCTCCTCGAGGCGCCACGGCTCGCTGAGCGGGTAGTCCATGACGACGTCGTTGCCGGCCTCGGCCAGCCCCACCACGGCGCGGTGGTAGCCCGACCGGGTGCGTCGCAGCACCGCGGCGACCTCGGCGTCGTCCAGCTCCCGGGTGAAGCTCGGGGAGCGCAGGGCGCCGATCACGTCAGCGGGCACCAGGAACCACGGGTCCGGCAGCAGCGGCAGCAACGCCCGGCCCAGGCTGGTCTTGCCCGAGCTCGAGGCGCCGTTGAGCAGGACGATCCGGCCGCGACGCACGCCCCGAACCTAGCGGCCCCTCAGCCGACCGAGCGCTCGCCGGTCCAGAACCGTGCACGCAGCGCCTTCTTGTCGGGCTTGCCGAGCGCGGTGAGCGGCAGCGCGTCGGTCGCGATGACGTCCTTGGGCGCCTGCACGGAGCCCTTGCGCTCCTTGACGGCCGCCTGGATCTCGGCGACCACCTGGTCGGTCAGCTCGTGGCCCTCGCGCAGCACGACGATCGCGGTCACCGCCTCGCCGAACTTCTCGTGCGGCGTGCCGATGACACCCACCTGGGCGATCGCCGGGTGCTCGGCGATGACGTCCTCGACCTCGCGCGGGAAGACGTTGAAGCCGCCGGTGACGATCATGTCCTTGGTGCGGTCGACGATGTACCAGAAGCCGTCCTCGTCCTCGCGGGCCACGTCCCCGGTGTGCATCCAGCCGTCGCGGAAGGTCTCCGCGGTGGCCTCGGGCAGCTGCCAGTAGCCCGCCGAGAGCAGCGGGCCCGCCACGCAGATCTCCCCCGGCTCCCCCGGCGGGACCGGGTTGCCGTCGTCGTCCAGCAGGGCCGTCCGGAGGTACGCCGAGGGGCGCCCGCACGACGTGAGGCGGGACTCGATGGGCGTGCCGTCGGCGTCGACGTGGTCGCCCTTGGGGAAGTACGAGATCACCATCGGCGCCTCGGACTGCCCGTAGTACTGGGCGAAGATCGGGCCGAAGCGCTCGATCGCCTCCTTCAGCCGGACCGGGTTGATCGCGGACGCGCCGTAGTAGACCGTCTCCAGCGACGACAGGTCGCGGGTGTGCGAGTCGGGGTGGTCCATCAGCGCGTAGAGCATGGTCGGGACGAGCATCAGCGAGTTGATCCGCTTCTCCTCGATGGTTCGCAGCACCTCGGCCGGGTCGAAGCGGGCGGAGACGAAGAGCGTGCCGCCCTGCAGCACGACGGGGACGAAGAAGGCCGCGCCGGCGTGCGACAGCGGGGTGCACATCAGGAAGCGGGGCTCGGCCGGCCACTCCCACTCGGCCATCTGGATCTGCGCCATCGTGGAGAAGGCGCGCACGTTGCCGATCACGCCCTTGGGCTTGCCGGTCGTGCCGCCGGTGTAGGTGATCGAGGTGATGTGCTCGGGCTCCAGGAGCGCGGCCTGCACCGGCTGCGGCTCGAAGGTCGCGGCCACGGCGGTGAGGTCGGTGCCGACGTCGGCGAGCTCGGGCGGGACCGGGCCGATGGTGAGCACCTGCTTGAGGCCGGGGCACTTGCCGAGCAGCTCGACCGCGCGGGCGGCGAAGTAGGGGTCGATGACGAGCGTGCTGATCCCCGCGTCGTTGATGACGTAGGCATGGTCGTCCGCGGAGCCCAGGGGGTGCAGCGAGGTGCGCTGGAAGCCCTGGGTCTGGCCCGCGCCCAGGATGAAGAGGACCTCGGGCCGGTTGAGCGCGAGGAGGGCGCCCGGCGTACCGCGTCCGGCGCCGAGGGACTCGAAGGCCTGGATGTACTGCGAGATCCGGTCGGCCGTCTCGCGCCCGGTCAGCGTCACGTCGCCGAGGTGCACGATCGGGCGGTGCGCGTGGCGCTTGAGGGCCGCGACCATGAGGTGGCCGTTGTGGGCGGGGGTGCGGAGCGTGTCGGTCACATCCCGCAGACTAGAACGTGTTCTAGATGCGGGCAAGGACCCTCAGCCGGCCTGGCGCTCGATCGGCGCCAGGAGAGGCTGGACGCCGCCCAGCCGCCGCCGGAAGCGGACCTGCTCGGCGTGCGCGTCGAGCACGTCCCACAGCGCCCGGTGCGCCGACCAGGGCAGCGGCTCCGCGCCGTTCCACCAGCGCTCGCCGAAGCTGATCCACACCGGCACCCACGCCGCCGCGCAGTCCCACGCTCCCCGCTGGGCCTCGACCAGCCGCCGGCGCACCTGGAACTCCGTGCGGGGGCCGTCGACGCAGATCGGGGCGGTGCGCACCGGCCACACCCACAGGTCCAGCTCCATCAGCTCCAGCTCGAGGTCGCGCAGCAGGGCAGGATCCACCAGCACCGTGGCGACGTTCTCGTGCGGCTCCCGCCTCATGCCCAGAGACGTTAGCCCGCGCCGCCGACAGCGACCAGCCCTTCGAGGTGAACCTCAGGCGAGCAGCTCGGCGACCTGGCGCACCTCCGCGGCGCTGCGGCACGAGAGCAGCAGGGTGGTCACGCCGGTCTCCTCCCACTGCGCGACCCGCTCCCGGACCTCCCCGGGCGTGCCGATGATGTGCATGTCGTCGACCAGCTCGTCGGGGATGAGGCCGGTGGCCTTGTCCTTCTCCCCCGCCAGGTACAGCTCCTGCACCTCGGCGGCCAGCTCGCCGTACCCCATCCGGGTGAAGACCTGGTTGTGGAAGTTCTGCTCCTTGGCCCCCATCCCGCCCATGTAGAGCGACACGAAGGGCTTCATCGCCTCGATCACCGCCTGCTTCTCCTGGGCGTTCCCCACGACCTGGAGGTGGCAGGTGGCGGCGATCTCGAAGTCGGCACGGGTACGACGCGCGCCGGGCCGCGCGAAGCCCTCGTCGAGCCACGGCTGGTACATCCCCGCGCTGCGGGGGGTGTAGAAGATCGGGATCCAGCCGTCGGCGATCTCCGCGGTCTGGGCGACGTTCTTCGGGCCCTCGGCACCGAGCCAGATCGGCAGGTCGGCCCGCAGCGGGTGCACGATCGGCTTCAGCGGCTTGCCGAGGCCGACCGCGCCGGGGCCGGCGTAGGGCAGCGGGTGGTGCGGGCCGTCGTTGGTGACCGGCGCCTCGCGGGCGAGCACCTTGCGGATGATCGAGACGACCTCGCGGGTGCGGGCGAGCGGCTTCTCGAAGGGCTGGCCGTACCAGCCCTCCACCACCTGCGGACCGCTCACGCCCATGCCCAGGACCACCCGGCCGTTGGTGAGGTGGTCGAGGGTGAGCGCGTGCATCGCGATCGAGGTCGGCGTGCGCCCCGACATCTGGACGATGGAGGTGCCGAGCCGGACCCGCGAGGTCTCGCGGCCCCACCACGCGAGCGGGGTGAACGCGTCGCTCCCCCACGCCTCGGCGGTGAAGATCGCGTCGAAGCCGGCCTCCTCGGCGGCCGCGACGAGCTCCCCGACGCCCTGCGGCGGCTGCGCGCCCCAGTAGCCCAGCTGCAGTCCCAGTTTCATGAGACGAATCATGCCGGTCGTTGCGAACCATTTCTAGAACGTGTTTCACTTTCGCCATGAGCCGCACCCTGTCGGCGCCCGTCACGGTCGCCTTCGACTACACCCGATCCGTCGGCCCGGTGCTGGGCCGCTTCCTCGCCGGGCTGCGCGACGGCCGCTTCGTCGGCGCCCGGCTGAGCGACGGGCGCGTCGTCGTACCGCCGCCGGAGTTCGACCCGGTGTCCTACGCCGCCACGGCCGAGTTCGTCGACCTCCCGGAGACCGGCACGGTCACCTCCTGGACCTGGGTCAGCGAGCCCGTCAAGGGCCAGCCCTTCGACCGGCCGTTCGCCTTCGCGCTGGTCACCCTGGACGGCGCCACCGCGCCCTTCCTGCACGCGGTCGACGTCGCGAGCCCCGACGAGATCTCGACCGGGATGAAGGTGCGGGCGCGCTGGGCCGCCGAGCGGACCGGGGCGATCACGGACTTCGTCTTCGTGCCCGACACCGGCGAGGCGTCCACGCCGAGCACCGGCGAGGGCGAGGTCACCGGGATCATCACGCCGGTCAGCCTCGACTACACCTACGCCGCCTCCCCAGAGGAGTCGGCCTTCTTCCGCGGCCTCGCCGAGGGCCGGATCGTCGGCCAGCGCTGCCCGCAATGCCAGAAGGTCTACGTCCCGCCGCGGCCCGCCTGCCCGACCGACGGCGTGCCGACAGTCGAGGAGATCGAGCTCTCCGACACCGGCACCGTGACGACCTTCTGCATCGTCAACGTGCCCTTCCTGGGCCAGAAGATCGAGCCGCCCTACGTCTCGGCGTACATCCTGCTCGACGGCGCGGACATCGCGCTGCAGCACCTGATCCTCGACATCCCCGCCGACGAGGTGCGGATGGGCCTGCGGGTCAAGGCCGCGTGGAAGCCGCGCGAGGAGTGGGGCACCACGATCGAGAACATCAGCCACTTCGCGCCGACCGGTGAGCCGGACGCGGACTACGACACCTACAAGCACCACCTCTGAGCGGCGCGGAAGGAATCGAGATGCGTGACGTTGCCGTCGTCGGGTTCGCACAGCGACAGCTGAAGGACTACGACGGATCCCCCCAGTGCGCCGAGCTGCTGGTGCCCCTCTTCGCGGAGTGCTACGAGCAGACCGGATGGACGAAGAAGGACATCGGCTTCTGGTGCTCGGGCTCCTCCGACTACCTCGCCGGCCGGTCCTTCTCCTTCGTGAGCGCCATCGACGCGATCGGCGTGCTGCCGCCCGTCAACGAGTCGCACGTCGAGATGGACGCCGCCTGGGCGCTCTACGAGGCATGGCTGAAGATCCAGACCGGCGAGGTCGACACCGCGCTCGTGTTCGGCTTCGGCAAGGCCTCCGCCGGCGTGCTGCGCCGGACCCTCGCCCTGCAGCTCGACCCCTACACCCTGACCCCGCTGTGGCCCGACACCGTGTCGATCGCCGCCCTGCAGGCGCGCCTGGGCATCGACGCCGGGCTCTGGGACGAGCGGGCCATGGCCGAGGTCGTCAACCGCTCGCTGACCGACGCCGAGAAGAACGAGTACGCCGTGCGCGCGGGCGGCTCCTCCGTCGAGGACCTGCTCGCCCGCCCGGTCTTCGCCGACCCGCTGCGCAAGCACGACGCCGCGCCCGTCACCGACGGGGCCGCCGCGATCGTGCTGGCCGCCGGCGACAAGGCCCGTGACGTGCGGGAGCGGCCGGCCTGGATCAGCGGCCTGGCGCACTTCACCGACGGTCTCCAGCTGAACACCCGCGACCTGACCCGCTCGGAGTCGGCGGCGCGCGCCGCGGCGGCGGTGGGCGGCACCGACGGGGTGGAGATCGCGGAGCTGCATGCGCCGTTCAGCCACCAGGAGCTCATCCTGCGTCGCGAGCTGGGACTCGCCGACGACGTACGGCTCAACCCGTCGGGGGGTCCGCTCGGCGGCAACCCGATGTTCACCGGCGGCGCGATCCGGATCGGCGAGGCCGCCCGGCGGATCTGGGACGGCACCGCCGACAAGGTGCTGGCCACCGCGACCAGCGGCCCCGCGCTGCAGCAGAACCTCGTGTGCGTGATGGAAGGAACGAACTGATGGGCAAGACTCCTGCCGCCGTCGTCGGGGTGGGCCAGACCCACCACCGGGCCAAGCGCGAGGACGTCTCGATGGCCGGGCTGTGCCGTGAGGCCATGGACCGCGCGCTCGAGGACGCCGGACTGACCTTCGACGAGATCGACGCGATCGTCGTCGGCAAGGCGCCCGACCTGTTCGAGGGCGTGATGATGCCCGAGCTCTACCTCGCCGAGGCGCTCGGCGCCGCCGGCAAGCCCCTGCTGCGCGTGCACACCGCCGGCTCGGTCGGCGGCTCGACGGCGATCGTCGCCGCCTCGCTCGTGCAGTCCGGGGTGCACAAGAGGGTGCTCACCGTGGCCTTCGAGAAGCAGTCGGAGTCCAACGCCATGTGGGCGCTCTCGGTCCCGGTGCCCTTCGTGATGCCGGTGCACGCCGGCGCGGGCGGCTACTTCGCGCCGCACGTGCGCTCCTACATCCGGCGTTCGGGGGCGCCGACCCACGTCGGGGCGATCGTCGCCGCCAAGGACCGCACCAACGCCTTGAAGAACCCCTACGCGCACCTGCGCGAGGAGAAGACGGTCGAGGCCGTGCTCGCCTCGCAGATGCTGTGGGACCCGATCCGCTACGAGGAGACCTGCCCGTCCTCCGACGGTGCCTGCGCGCTCGTCATCGCCGCCGAGGACGTCGCCGCGTCGTCCCCCAACCCGGCCTGGATCCACGGCACCGTGATGCGCTCGGAGCCCACCACCGCCGCCGAGCGCGACCAGGTCAACCCGCAGGCCGGCCGCGACGCCGCCGCCGCGCTGTGGAAGCAGGCCGGCATCACCAGCCCGATCGACGAGATCGACGCCGCCGAGGTCTACGTCCCCTTCTCCTGGTTCGAGCCGATGTGGCTGGAGAACCTCGGCTTCGCCGCCGAGGGCGAGGGCTGGAAGCTGACCGAGGCCGGGGAGACCGCGATGACCGGGCGGATCCCGTTCAACGCCTCGGGCGGCGTGCTCTCCTCCAACCCGATCGGCGCCTCCGGCATGCTCCGCTTCGCCGAAGCGGCGCTCCAGGTCCGCGGGGCCGCCGGGGAGCACCAGGTCGACGGCGCGCGCAAGGCCCTCGGCCACGCGTACGGCGGCGGGTCGCAGTTCTTCGCGATGTGGGTCGTCGGGGCCGACAAGCCCACCAACTAGGGGATTCCGTTTGGGGTGCGCGGCGGCGGGTTAGGTTTCGGGCGTGAGCCAGCCGCCGTCGTACCCTCCCCCGCCGCCGGGCACCTTCGGCCCGCCCTCGGCGCCCCCGCCCGGCAACGGCCTGGCGGTCGCCGCGCTGGTGCTCGGCATCCTCACCCTGCCGCTGGCGGTGGTGCCGTTGATCAGCCTGCTCGCCCTGGTGACCGCGCTGATCGGCATAGGCCTCGGGCTCGGGGGGATCAAGCGCGGCCGCCGGGTCCGGCGGGGCACGGCCATGGCGGGCTGGGGCCTCGGGCTCTCGAGCGTCGGGCTCGTGATCGCGGTCGTGATGACCTTCGTCTTCATCCGCTGGCTCGGCGACGCCCTCGACTGGGTGGAGCCCCCGGAGCCGAGCCAGAAGGTCGGCGACACCTTCGAGACCGACGACGGCGACCTCGAGATCACCGTGCGGTCGATCGACTGCGCGCCGTCCGAGAGCAGCAGCGCCCCCGACAGCGGGGACCGGTGCGCGTTCACCTTCGAGGCCCGCAACCGCAGCGACCGGACGATCTACCTCGACGGCATCCGGGTCAAGGCGATCGTCGACGGGGAGTGGGACGACCCGGTCCTCGAGGGCGACACCGACCTCGAGCCCGGTGCGTCGGGGACGGTCACCGGCTCGACGTACGTCTATGGCGGGCACCTCGACGGGATCGCCTTCGACGCCGACGACGCCTCCAGCCACAGCGCCGTCGTCGTGGACGGTGACAGCGGTCAGTAGGCTGGGTCCCGTGATCGAGCTCCGTACCCCGACCCAGATCGAGCAGATGCGCCCCGCCGGGCGCTTCGTCGCCTCGGTGATCAAGGCCCTCTCGGAGAAGGCCGCCGTCGGGGTGAACCTGCTCGAGCTCGACGAGCTGGCCCACCGGATGATCAAGGACGCCGGCGCGGAGTCCTGCTACATCGACTACCACCCCTCCTTCGGCGCCAGCCCGTTCGGCAAGGTGCTGTGCACCTCGGTCAACGACGCGGTGCTGCACGGCCTGCCGTTCGACTACGTCCTGCAGGACGGCGACCTGCTGTCGGTCGACTTCGCCGCCTCCGTCGACGGCTGGGTCGCCGACTCGGCGCTCTCCGTCGTCGTCGGCACGCCCCGCGAGGAGGACCTGCGCCTCATCGAGATCACCGAGCAGGCGCTCGCCGCCGGCATCGCCGCCGCCCGCGCCGGCAACCGCCTCGGCGACATCTCGGCCGCCATCGGCGACGTCGCCCACGCCCACGACCTCAAGGTCAACCTCCAGTTCGGCGGCCACGGCGTCGGGCGGACCATGCACGGCGAGCCGCACGTCGCCAACGACGGCCGCGCCGGGCGCGGCCTGAAGCTGCGCGCCGGCCTGGTCATCGCCATCGAGCCGTGGTTCCTGCACACCACCGACGAGATCGTCTTCGACCCCGACGGCTGGACCATCCGCAGCGCCGACGGCTCCCGCGGCGCGCACGCCGAGCACACCGTCGCGATCACCGACGGCGACCCGATCGTCCTCACCGCGCGCGACTGACGTCCGCGCCGTGGGGCTCTTCGGGCGCCGCCGCCGGCGCGACACGGACCGCTCGCCGGTCCGCCCGAGCGAGCCCGACGAGGCACTGACCTTCCTCGGCACCGAGGACGCGCAACGCGTGCGCGCCCTGGTGCGCCGCTCCTTCGCCGACCGCGGGATCGAGATCACCGTCCACCCCGACCACGTCGTCGACGACACCGGCCGCCGCTTCGGGCTGTGGAACGTCGCCGCCGCCTGCCACCAGGACGCCCGCGGCCGGGCGGGATGGGCCGAGGTCGTCGACCAGCACGTCGGCCGGGTGCTGGCCAGCATGGACGCCCCGGACCCGTTCGCCGCACTCACACCCGACGACGCCCGCGCGCGCACCTTCTCCCGGCTCTACGAGCGCGACAGCGTCCCCGACCTCACCGGCTTCCCGCACCGCGAGTTCGCGCCCGGCCTCGTCGAGCTGCTCGCCCTCGACCTCCCCGAGGCCGTCGTCGTCTACAACGACGAGCGGGCCGCCGCCCACGGCGGCACCGAGCAGCTCTGGGAGTGGGGCCGCGCCAACCTGCGCCGTGAGCCCGTCGAGCGCCGCGAGCGCATCGAGCTGCCCGACGGCGGCTGGTTCGACGTCCTGCTCGGATCCTCCGTGTACACCGCGAGCCGCGCCCTGCTCCTTCCGTGGCTGGCCGCCGAGGTCTCCGGCGAGGAGGCCGGCCGCCACGGCTGGCTGCTCAGCGTCCCCCACCGCCAGCAGGTCGTGTGGCACCTGGTCCGCGACCTGAGCGTGCTGCCCACCGTGGCGGCGATGGCCGAGTTCGCGGCGGCGGGCTACGGCGACTCCCCCGGACCGCTGAGCCCGCACGTGTACTGGTGGGACGGCTCGTCGTACCGCCAGCTGACCCGGTACGACGACGGCGGCGAGGCCGTCCTCGTCGCCGACCCCGCCTTCCAGGCGGTCCTGGACCAGCTCGCCGACGACGCCTGACGGCCTCTCCGACCCCCTCCATTGGTCACAGACCGCACGCCGACAGCCCGAATTGATGCGGTTGGGGACCAAACCACATCGTTCCGGAGCCCGCGCGCGGGTACCCCACCCCCATGGACCACCGGACCCTGGGCGTGGAGGAGGAGCTGCTCCTCGTCGATCCCGAGACCCGCGAGGCGAGCCCGCGGGCACCGCAGGTGCTCAAGTACGCCGCCGAGCACGCCCTCCCCGACGCCGAGGACCTGGACCACGAGCTGTACCGCCACCAGCTCGAGACGCGGACCCCGCCGGTCACCAGCCTGACCGACCTGCGCACCCACCTGCTGCGCCGTCGCGCGGCCGCGGCGCGCGCGGCCGACGGGGTCGGCGTGCGGACGGCGGCGGCCGGCGCGATCCCGTGGGGCAGTGCGGAGCCGCGGACGACCCGGGACGACCGCTACCTCTCGATGGTCGACACCTACGGCGAGCTGGCCCGTCCGGGTGGGACGTGCGGGATGCACGTGCACGTCGCGATCGGCTCCGACGAGGAGGGCGTGCGGGTCATCGACGCGTTGCGCCCGTGGCTGCCGGTGCTGCTGGCGATCAGCGCCAACTCGCCGTTCTACGAGGGCCGCGACACGGGCTACGCGTCGTGGCGGGCGCTTGCGTGGGGGCAGTGGCCGAGCGCGGGGCCGACCGAGCGCTTCGGCAGCGTGGCGGCGTACCGGCAGGTCGGGCAGGCGCTGATCGACTCCGGGGCGGCGCGCGACGAGGGGATGCTCTACTACGACGCGCGGCTGGCCCGCAGCTTCCCGACGGTCGAGGTGCGGATCGCCGACGTGTGCACCGACCCCGACGACGCGGTTCTCGTCGCGGCGCTGGCGCGCGGGCTGGTGCACCGTTGCGCCGAGCCGTCCTTCGAGCCGCCGGACGCGGCGGGCCGGTGGCGGGCCGAGGTCGTCCGTGCCGCGCGGTGGCGGGCGGCGCGGCAGGGGCTCGGCGGGCGGCTGCTGGACCCGCGGAGCGGTGAGCTGCGCCCCGCCCGTGCGGTGCTGGAGCTGCTGCTGGACACGGTGCGTGCGCCCCTGGAGGAGTACGACGACCTCGACGTGGTGCGGGAGGGTGTCGCCCGGGTGCTGGCCGAGGGTGGGTCGGTGCGCCAGCGCGCGGCGTACGAGCGCAGCGGCGGGCGGCTCGAGGACGTCGTGGACGACCTGGTGGCCCGCACGAACCCCGGGACGAACCCCGGGACGAGCGTCAGCGCCGACGCAGGGTGAGCGCCAACAGCACCAGCGCGGCGGCCTGCGCGAGCGCCACGACCACGGCGAGGGCGTCGGTGTGCGCGGTGACGAGCGCGCCGGCGACGACGCCGCCGACGATCGCGCCGAGTCCCTGCACCGCGGCGAAGACGCCGTAGCCGGTGGCGCGGCGAGCGGCGGGCACGACCGCCGCGACCTGCGCCTTGACCGTGGAGTCCAGCACCCCGGTGGCCACCCCCCACAGGGCCACCCCGACCAGCACGACGGCGAGCCGGTCGGCGAAGACGAGGACCGGCAGCCCCGCCACCAGCACCGGTACGACGAGCAGCACCCGCGCCCCGACCCGGTCGAACGCCCACCCGGTGGCCACCGCGGCCAGCGCCGCGGCGGCCATCGCCAGGGCGTAGACGACGGGAGCCGCGGCGAGCGGCACCAGGCCGTCCTCGACGAAGCGGTAGGAGATCACGCCGAAGGTCATCAGGCCCGCCGTCGCGAGCGCGGAGGCGGTGGAGAAGACGTGGAACCGCGCCGGCAGGTCCGCCCCGAGCACGGCGCGGAGGCCGCGGCGGTCGCGGTCCTCGGCACTGACCTCCTCCGGGGCGGTGAGCGCCGGCGCCCGGCGGGCCAGCTGCGCGAGGAGCAGGAGCGACAGCGCGCCGGGCACCGCCAGCACCGCGAAGCCGGGCCACAGGGTGCCGGTCAGGGCGGCGACGCCGGCGACGACGAGCGGGCCGGCGAAGGCGCCGACCTGGTCGAGCGCCTTGTGCACGCCGAAGGCGCGGCCCAGGCTGCCGCCCGCGGCGACCCGGGCGAGGAGCGCCGACTTCGCCGGGCTGCGCACGGCCTTGCCCGCCCGCTCGAGCAGGATCAGCGCCGCGGCGACGGCCACACCCGCCGTCCCCAGCGCCGGGGCGAGGGCCAGCAGGGGCACGCAGACCGCGGTCAGCGCGTAGCCGACGACGGTCAGCCGCCAGTGCCGGCCGGTGCGGTCGGCCCAGGGTCCGGTGGCGAGCCGGAGCAGCAGCGCCATGGCCTCCCCGGCCCCGGTGACGAGGCCGACGACGAGGGCCGAGGCGCCGAGGGACCCGAGGAAGGGCCCCGAGATGGACCGCATCCCCTCGTAGACCATGTCGGCCGCGAGGCTGACGAGCCCGAAGGCGACGACGGTCCGCCACGGGCTCCAGGCCCGTGGCGCCGCCTCCCTCAGTGGCTGATGCCCCAGACGAAGCCGAAGACGCCCGCGCCGACGCCGAGCACGATGATCGTCCACAGCGAGATCCACGCCAGGGTGTGCATCCCGTGCTGGTAGTGGTTCTCCGAGAAACCCTGGAACTGCTCTGCGTTGACGTCGCTCATCGCGCCCTCCGTGTCGGCCTGCTTGCAGCACGAACGCTACTGCACCGGGACTGCCCGCGGGCGCTGCGCTCAGCGGTCGGCGTGCTTGCCGACCACCGCGAAGGAGGCGTCCAGGTCGACGTCCCACTCCGCGCCGCGGGCGTCGCGCACCTCGACCTCGTAGGCCGTGCCCGGGTCGTCGCTCGGGTCCACGTCCACCACGGTGCCGCTGCCCACGGCGGCCAGCGCGGCGCGCTCGGCGGCCGTGCGCTCGGCGTCGGTCAGCACGCGGTCGTCGGCGTCGGGCCGGTCGCCGCGGTCGTCCCGGTCGTCCCGGTCGTCCCGGTCGTCGTCGCGATCGTCGCGGTCGTCGTCACGGTCCTCGGCGACCACCTTCAGGTCCTCGTCCAGGGTCACGTCGACCTCACGGCCCTCGACCCGGACCTCGACCTCGTAGGCCTCGCCCAGGTCGTCGCTCTTCTCGACCTCGACCGCCTCTCCACCGCCGGCGGCCTTCGTCGCGGCCGCGGCCACGCGGTCCCGCTCGTCGCCGGAGACCTCGTCGGCGGAGGCGGCCCACACGGTGCCGCCGACGGCCAGCACGGCGACGGTGGCGAGGGCGGGCAGGACGACGCGCTTGCGGCGGAGAATGCTGGTGTTCATGGGAGTTTCCTCTCGATCGGGGCTGATGTCCTCAGCCTGCCGAGAGGTCGCTGAAGGCTCCCTGAAGGTTCCTGAAGGGCGCTTCAGGAAGGCAGTCGTACGACGAACCGCGCACCGCCGAGCGCGCCGTCCTCGACGGCCACGGAGCCACCGTGGCCGGTCACGACCTCCCGCACGATCGCGAGGCCCAGACCGCTGCCGCCCGCGTCCCGCGCGCGGGCCTCGTCGAGGCGCACGAACCGTTCGAACACCCGGGTCCGGTCCGCGGCCGCGATGCCGGGACCGTCGTCCTCCACGCTCAGCACGACTCCCCCGGACCGCCCGGTCACCGCGACCGCGATCCGGCTGCGGGCGTGCCGGGCCGCGTTGTCGACCAGGTTGCGCACCACCTGGCCCAGCGCGACCGGGTCGCCGTGGACCCGGGCGGCGCCGACGGCGGTGGTGTCGACGTCGAGGCCGGGCCGGGAGATGCGGCGGACGGCCGTGAGGACGAGGTCGTCGAGGTCCACCTCGACGCGCGGTGCCCGCGCCCTCCCCTCGCCGGCGCGGGTGAGGACGAGGAGTTGCTCGACGAGGGCCTGGACGCGGACCGCCTCCTCCAGCACCGTCTCGGCGAGCTCGCCGTCGGGCAGGGCGGCGGGATGGGACTGCGCGACCTCGGCCGCCTGGCGGATGCTGGCCAGCGGGGAGCGCAGCTCGTGGGAGGCGTCGGCGACGAACTGCTCCTGGCGGTCCCGGGAGTCCTGGAGCCGGCCGAGCATGGCGTTCATGGTGCGGGCGAGCCGGCCCACCTCGTCGCGGGCGACGGGCTCCGAGACCCGGCGCTCGAGCCGGTCCCCGGTGATCTCCTCGACCTCCCGGCGGATCCGCTCGACCGGGCGCAGCGCGCGGCCGACGACGAGCCAGGTGGTCGCCGCGACCACGAGCAGGAGCGCCGGCAGTCCCAGCAGCAGAGGGGTGGCGAGCGCGGCGGTGGTCTCGTCGACGTCCTCCAGGGAGACCGCGACGGTGACGACGTGGCCGTCGTCGGAGTCCTCGGTGACCACGACGTACGGGTGCTCCGCGCCGGTCAGCTCGTGCTCGCCGTCCTCGTCGGGCAGCGTGCCCTGCAGGGACGCCGACGCGGCGAGTACGGCGCCGTCGGGACCGGTCACCTGCCACACGACGTCCTCGGGCTCGTCGTCCGCCTCGTCGTCGGCGACCGGCACCTGGCCCGCCGCGACCTGGGCGAGCAGCGCGTCGGCCCGCTGCTCGGCGGAGCCCTCGGCACCGTCGTACAGGGAGGATCGGACGGCCAGCACCAGGGCCGCGGCGGCGAGGAGGAGGGCGACGGCGACGACGAGGACGGCGGCGAGGGTGGTCCTGGTCCGGATCGAGGTACGACGCACGTCAGCCCCCGTCGCTTGCGAGCCGGTAGCCCGCCCCGCGCAGCGTCTGGATCGCCTCGCGCCCGAAAGGCCGGTCGACCTTGTTGCGCAGGTGCCGCACGTAGACCTCCACGATGTTCGGGTCGCCCTCGAAGTCGCCGTCCCAGACCGCGTCCAGGATCTGGCGCTTGGAGACCACGTCGCCCTTGTGGCGGGCGAGGAAGGCGAGGACCGAGAACTCCCTGGCGGTGAGCGCGATCTCGTCGTCGCCGCGGCGCACCCGGCGGGCGGCGGTGTCGATCACCAGGTCGCCGATCTCCAGTGCGGTCGGCCGCTCGCGGGCACCGCGACGCGCGACCGCGCGCAGCCGGGCGACGAGGACCGGGAAGGAGAAGGGCTTGGTGAGGTAGTCGTCGGCGCCGGTGTCGAGGCCCTCGACCTGGTCCCACTCGCCGTCCTTCGCGGTGAGCATGAGGATCGGGGTCCAGTCCTCCTCGGCCCGGAGGGTCGCGCAGACCTTGTAGCCGTTGATGCCGGGCAGCATGAGGTCGAGCACGATGGCGGCGTACTCGTTCTCCCGCGCCAGCCAGAGCCCGTCGGTGCCGTCGTGCGCGACGTCGACGGCGAAGCCCTCCGCCTCCAGCCCGAGCTTCAGGGAGCGCGCGAGCCGGCGCTCGTCGTCGACGACCAGGACACGCATGGGACCTCCGGGAATGGCTCAGGGCGGCCCCATTGTCGCGGAGCCGCCCTGAACCTGCGCTGAAGCCGGCGGTCAGGCGTACCTGACCTGCATCTCCTTGATCGCGTTGAGCCAGCCCGAGCGGAGCCGGCGGGGCTCGCCGTCGAGCTTGATGTTCGGGGCGAGGTCGGCGATCGCGTTGAAGATCAGGTTGATCTGCAGGCGGGCGAGGTTGGCCCCGAGGCAGTAGTGCGCGCCGTGCCCGCCGAAGGCGACGTGCGGGTTGTGCTCGCGGGTGATGTCGAAGCGGAAGGGGTCCTCGAAGACGGTCTCGTCGAAGTTCGCCGAGGCGTAGAACAGCCCGACCCGGTCGCCCTTCTTGATGGGCTGGCCGGCGAGCTCGGTGTCCTGCTTGGCGGTGCGCTGGAAGACCGTGACCGGCGTGGCCCAGCGCACGATCTCGTCGATCGCGGTGTCGGGGCGCTCCTTCTTCCACAGCTCCCACTGGTCCGGGTTCTCGAAGAAGGCGTGCATGCCGTGGGTCGTCGCGTTGCGGGTGGTCTCGTTGCCCGCGACCGTCAGCAGGATGACGAAGAACCCGAACTCGTCGTTGGTGAGCGCGCCGTGGTCGTCGTCCTGGCCGACGCTGATCAGCTTGGTGACGATGTCGTCCTGGGGGTTCGCCCGGCGCTCGTTGGCGAGCTGGTCGAAGTAGACGAGGATCTCCATCGACGCCACGGCCGGGTCGGCGCCGATGTCGGGGTCGTCGTAGCCCATCATCTGGTTGGACCACTCGAAGAGCTTCTTGCGGTCCTCCTGGGGCACGCCGAGGAAGTCGGCGATCGCCTGCAGCGGCAGCTCGGCCGCGATGTCCTCGACGAAGTCGCCGCTGCCCTTGGCGACGGCCTGCTCGACGATCTCGCGGGCCCGGTCGCGCAGGGCGTCCTTGAGGGAGGCGATCACCCGCGGGGTGAAGCCGCGCGAGACGATCCCGCGCATCTTGGTGTGGCTCGGCGGGTCGTGGTGGATCAGCATCGCCCGCTGAACCTCGACCTGGTCCCGCGTCATGTCGGGGGCGAAGCGGATGATCACGCCGTTCTCGGCGGTGGACCAGTTCTCGTTGTCCTTGGAGACCTGGCGCACCTCCTCGTGGCGGGTGCACGCCCAGTAGCCGGTGTCGAGGAAGCCGGCGCGGGCCTCCGGGACCTGCTCGACCCAGTGGATCGGCTCGTTCGCGCGCAGCGCACGGAACTCGTCGTGCGGGAGGGCGACGGCGTTGATGTCGGGATCGGTGGGATCCCATCCCTCGGGAAGGAGGAGCTCGGTCACGAGGCGAACCTTTCGCTGCTGGGATGCATGGGGGCGGAACACGTTCTAGAGCCACCGTACAAAGCATCGCGTGATTACGAAAGGGTTTCGTTGAACGTTTCGCACTGAACGAGAACACGTTCTAGTTCGGTGCTATCGTGCCGCCATGGGCACCCCTGTGATCGTCGACGCCGTCCGCACTCCCCTGGGCAAGCGCAAGGGCTGGCTCGCGGGCCTCCACCCCGCCCAGACGCTCGGCTTCGTGCAGGCCGAGGTGCTGCGCCGGGCCGGCGTCGACCCGGCCCTCGTCGAGCAGGTCGTCGGCGGCATCGTCAGCCAGGCCGGCGAGCAGTCCAACGACGCCGTACGACGCGCGTGGCTCTACGCCGGCCTCCCGCAGGCCACCGGCGGCACCGCCCTCGACGCCCAGTGCGGCTCCGGCCAGCAGGCCTCCCACCTCGTCAACGACATGGTCGCGGCCGGCACCATCGACGTCGGGATCGCGTGCGGCGTCGAGATGATGTCGCGCATCCCGCTCGGCGCCAACGTCCCGCCGGGCCTCGGCGACCCGCGCCCCGCCGACTGGTCGATCGACATGCCCAACCAGTTCGAGGCCGCCGACCGGATCGCGCGCAACCGCGGCCTGTCCCGCGCCGACCTGGAGGCCCTCGGCCTCGCCTCCCAGGAGAAGGCCGCGGTGGCCGTCTCGGAGGGCCGCTTCAAGCGCGAGATCGCACCGATCACCGCGCCGGTGCTCTCGGAGTCCGGGGAGCCCACCGGCGAGACCCGCGTCGTCGACGCCGACCAGGGCCTGCGCGCGACCACGGCCGCCGGCCTCGCCGGCCTGAAGCCGGTCCTCGAGGACGGCCTGCACACCGCCGGCACGTCCTCCCAGATCTCCGACGGTGCCGCCGCGCTGCTCATCATGGACGAGGCGAAGGCCCGGGCGCTCGGCCTGACGCCCCGCGCCCGGATCGTGTCCCAGTGCCTCGTCGGGTCCGACCCCTACTACCACCTCGACGGCCCCATCGACGCCACCCGCCGCATCCTCGAGCGCACCGGGAGGACGATCGGCGACATCGACATCTTCGAGGTCAACGAGGCCTTCGCCTCCGTCGTGCTGTCGTGGGCCGGGGTCCACGGCGTCGACCTCGACAAGGTCAACGTCAACGGCGGCGCCATCGCCCTCGGTCACCCCGTCGGCGCGACCGGCGTCCGCCTCATCACCACCGCGCTCCACGAGCTGGAGCGCCGTGACGCCTCCACCGCCCTGATCTCCATGTGCGCCGGCGGCGCCATGGCGACCGGGACGCTGATCGAGCGGATCTGAGGCACCCGCCGCTCAGAGGCCGGCCACGCGCGGCAGCACCTTCTCCACGAGCTCGGCGGTCCACGCCGCCGGGTCCTCGGCCTGGGGCATGAAGGTCGCCAGGCTCACCCCGAGCTCGGCGTACTGCTCCATGTCGCGCACGAACCCGTCCGGGTCCCCCACGGGGTCGCCGAACCACAGGATCGTCTTGCGGATCGCGTCGTAGTCGCGGCCGAGGGCGTCGCAGTGCCCGCGCAGCACCTCGAGCTTGCGGGCCACACCCGGGACGCCCTCGCCGGTGAAGAGGTTGCAGGCATCGGCGTACTGGGCGACCATCCGCAGCGTCTTGCGCTCGCCCTGGCCGCCGATCATCAGCGGCACCCGTCCGCGCACCGGCCGCGGCAGGCAGATCGTCTCGGCGAGCCGGTAGTGCGTGCCCTCGAAGGGCCCGTCGTCGTCGCTCCACATCTGCTCGGCGATGCGGATCGTCTCCTCGAGGCGCTCGAACCGCTCGGCCAGCGGAGGAAACGGTACGCCGAGCCCGGCGTGCTCCCGGTCGTACCACGCCGCGCCGATCCCCAGCCACGCGCGGCCCCGCGACAGCACGTCGAGGCTGGAGACGATCTTCGCGAGCAGGCCGGGGTGGCGGTAGGTCACGCCGGTCACGAGCAGGCCGAGCTGCACGTTCTCGGTGCGTGCCGCGAGGTAGCCCAGCGTCGTGTAGCCCTCCAGCATCGGCTCGAAGGGGCCCCCGAAGTCGACCATCTGGAAGTAGTGGTCCATCACCGTGACCAGCGCGACGCCGCCCTCGTCGGCGACCCGCACCGTCGCGTCGAGGCGGTCGGTCAGCCGGTGCTGCCAGTCGGGGTGGGTGAAGGACGCGTAGTGGATGCCGAGGTCCATGCGCCTCAACCTACGCCCGGGCACCCCGCGCTGTCTGCGTACGATGCGGGCCATGCGTTCCCGCCTGCTCGCCGGAGTCTCGGCCGTCCTGCTCACCACCACCCTCGCCGCCTGCGGCGACGCCGGGGACGGCGACGGGGGCGCGAAGGCCGACGGCGTCGCCTGTGACTTCCCCACCTCCGGGACGCCCGCGCGCGACGCGCAGCCGCCGCCGGACCGTGCGCAGTACGACGGCGAGGTCACCGCGGTGCTGTCCACCTCGATCGGCGACCTCACCCTGAGCCTCGACGCCGACAAGGCGCCGTGCACGGTGACCTCGTTCGCCTCGCTCGCCGAGCAGGGCTACTACGACGGCGTCTCGTGCCACCGCCAGGGCAACGACCCCGGCTTCGAGTTCCTGCAGTGCGGCGACCCGAACTTCGACCCGAAGGCCGCGACCCCCGACCCCGCGGTGGGCGGCGGCGGGCCCGGCTACACGATCCCGGACGAGGTCGACGGCACGGAGACCTACCCGGCGGGCACGCTGGCGATGGCCAACACCGGCCAGCCGAACACCGGCGGGGGTCAGTTCTTCATCGTCTTCGGCGACTCCTCCTTCCCGCCCGACTACACCGTGTGGGGCCACCTCGACGACGCCTCACTGGCGACGCTGAAGAAGGCGACGGCCTCGGGCAACGACGGCTACTGGGCCTCGACCGGCAGCAGCGGCGGGCGGCCGAACACGCCGGTGACCTTCGAGGGCATCGAGCTCGGTCAGCAGCCCTAACAGGACCCTGACGCCCGGATGTGGTCCACCCCACAGCACGCCGGGCGGGCGGGTTCCTACGCTCCGAGGGCAGGGGTCACTCGGGGCTCCGACGGCTGCCGCCGCCTCCCGAGGCGACCATCCGTCGTCCGTGAGGAGCACCGCCCGTGTGGACCACCGCCCAGCTGCGCCGTCTGACCGAGACCCCGTACGCCGACGCCCTCGACCGCCAGGCCGGGGCGGGCATCGCCAACTTCCATGCCCTGCCGATCGGGTCGCTCGCGCACGCGCCGGACGGGGAGACCTCGCCCCACGCCGAGCAGGCCCGCCGCCTGTTCGGGCCCCGGATGCTCGCGGCGGAGCTGACGCTCGGCTCCCCCGAGCTGGACTCCTTCTTCCGTGCCCACCGCAGCCTGGCCCGGTCCCGGCGGCTGAGCGCGGAGGCGTTCGGCGCCGCGGACACGCACTACGTGACCACCGGCACGACCGGCGCGAACCAGGTCGCCCTCGAAGCCCTGCACGCGGGCACGGCACGGGTGCTGGTCGACCGGTCGATGCACCAGTCCATCCACTTCGCGCTCGACCGCCTCGCGGCCACCGTCGACTACGCGCCGACCGCGGCCGGAACCGCCGAGCACGGGGTCATCACCGCGCTGCGCGCGGCGCGGGCCGACGGCGTCCGCCACGACGTCGTGGTCATCGGCGTCTCGGCGTACGACGGGTCGCTGGTGCAGATGCGACGCTTCCTGCACGCCCTCCACGAGCTCACCGCCGACACCGGGATCGCGGTGCTCGTCGACGAGGCGTGGACCGCGATCCACTCCTTCCACCCGACGATGCGTCGCAACGCCGCGGCGGCCTGCGTCCGCGAGACGCTGGAGGACCATCCGGACTGGTCGGCCGCCTTCCTGGTGACCCAGTCGGCCCACAAGTCGATGCTGGCGCTGCGGCAGGGCTCCTACGTCCACCTGCTCGCCTCGCCCGACCGCCTGCCGCAGCTGCGCGCCGACGTCGGCGCCGCGCTCTACCGGGTGCACACCACCAGCCCGTCGCTGCCGATCCTCGCCAGCCTGGACCTCGCCCGCGCCCACGCCGTCGCGGAGGGCGAGGCACTCGTCGAGCGCGCGCTCGGGCTGGCCGCCCGGCTGCGCGAGGTGGCCCGCCGGGTGCCCGGTGTCGCCGTCCACGAGCCGGTCCCGGGTGCCGGCGCCGCGCACAGCGCCTACCTGGCCGACCCGATGAAGGTGCACCTCGACTTCGGCTCCCCCGAGCGTGCCCAGGCGGTGCGTCGCGAGCTCTACGACGAGTACGGCGTGTACGTCTCCCGCCAGGACGGCCCGACCCTGCTGTTCACCGTCCACGTCGGCGTCACCCCCGCCCAGCTGGACCTGCTCGTCGAGGCCCTGGAGACCGTGTGCGCGGACGAGGCGGGCGGCGGCTGCACGTGCTCCGACGGGCGCTGGATCATCGCCTACCCGCCGGGGATCCCGCTGCAGGTGCCCGGGGAGCACCTGCCCGCCCTGCCGGTGCAGCAGATCGGCGAGGAGCTCTACTCGACGTTCTGAGCGGGCAGGTCGAGGCCGGTCAGCTCCACCGACCGCTCCCACAGCGCGGCGGCCAGCCGGTCGTCCTCGGCCTTGCGCGACATGCGGGCCGGCGCGGGCCAGCCCCACAGCTCGGTGCGCCCGTGCGGCCCGATGTAGCTGCCGCCGGGGAGGTCGGTCGTGGCGGCGTAGACGGTGCACAGGGCGCCGCGCCAGGCGGGCATGCTGACCAGGCGCTGGCCGTAGTGGCCGATCGCGGTCAGCACCGCGCTGCCGGTGCTCCCGGTGATGCCGGTCGCCGAGGCGCCGGGGTGGGCACCCACCGAGCGCAGCGGCGAGCCCGTGGCCCGCAGGCGCCGGTCCAGCTCGCGCATGAAGAGCAGGCCCGCCAGCTTGGAGTCGCCGTAGGCCGCGAACGCCCGGTAGGGCCGTCGCAGCCAGCCGAGGTCGTCGAGGTCGAGACGGCCCGAGCGGTGCTCGCGGGAGCTGACCACGACGACCCGGTCGCGCAGCAGCGGCAGCAGCCCGAGGGTGAGCGCGAAGTGCCCGAGGTGGTTGGTCGCGAAGTGCAGCTCGACCCCCTCCGCCGAGAGGCCGTAGGGGACGCCCATCACCCCGGCGTTGTTCACCAGGACGTCGACCGGACGGCCGTCCTCGACCAGGCCGGCCACGAACGCCCGCACCGAGGCCAGGTCGCTGACGTCGAGGCGTCGTACCTCCACCCGGCCCTTGTCGTGGCCCGGCACCGTCTGCGCGGCCGCCTCGCCCTTCTCGACGCTGCGGCAGGCCAGCACGACCTCCGCACCGCGGGAGCCGAGGATCCGGGCGGTCTGCAGGCCCAGGCCGCCGTTGGCGCCGGTGACGACGAAGCGCCGGCCCGGCTGGGGAGGTACCTGCGTCCACGGTCGCACGCCGCATTATTACGCTGATCCGATGATCACCGGGACCGGATCCGTCAGCCTGACCCGCACCGAGGCGGAGCACCGCGCCGGCGTCCTCACCGTGACGTCGTACGACGTCGCGCTGGACCTCACCCGCGCCGAGGACGTGTTCGCGTCCCGCACCACGATCCGGTTCTCCAGCGCGGCCGCGCGGACCTTCGTCGAGGTCAAGCCGACGGTGCTGCACGCGGTCACCCTGGACGGCGCGCCGCTCTCCCCCGACGCGCTGGAGCGCGGCCGGCTGCCCCTCGACCTGGCCGCCGGGGAGCACGAGCTGGTCGTCGAGGCGACCATGGGCTTCCGCAACGACGGCGAGGGGCTGCACCGCTCGGTCGACCCGGCCGACGGACTGGCCTACGTCTACGGCATGTCGTTCATGGACGCCGCACCGTCGGTGTTCGCCTGCTTCGACCAGCCGGACCTCAAGGCGCCGTACACCCTGCGGGTCACGGCGCCCGCCGACTGGCTGGTGCGCGGCAACGCGCCCGCCCGGGAGACCGGCTCCGAGCCCGGGGTGCGGCACTGGGAGCTGGGCCCGACGCCGCCGCTGGCGACCTACTTCGTGACGCTGGTCGCCGGGCCCTACCACCTGCTCACCGACGAGCACGACGGCATCCCGCTCGGTCTGAGCGCCCGCCGCAGCCTGGCCGGACCGCTGGAGCGCGAGGCCGACGAGCTGCTGACGCTGACCCGCCAGTCCTTCGACGAGCTGCACCGGCTGTTCGGGGTGCGCTACCCGTTCGGGGACTACCACCAGGCCTTCGTGCCGGAGTTCAACGCCGGCGCGATGGAGAACCCCGGCTGCGTGACCATCCGCGACCAGCTGCTGTTCGAGAGCGCGGCGACCCGCGCCGACCGCAGCTTCCGGGCGGCCCTGGTCGCCCACGAGATGGCGCACCAGTGGTTCGGCAACCTCGTCACGCCGCGGTGGTGGGACGACCTGTGGCTCAACGAGTCCTTCGCCGAGTACGTCGGCTACCGGGTGGTCGCCGACGCGACGCAGTACGACGACGCGTGGGTCCACCAGTCCTACGCCCGCCGGGTCTGGGGCATCACCGCCGACTCCCGCCCGACCACCCACCCGGTCGCCGGCAACGCGGCCCCGGACGCGCTCTCCGCGCTGCAGGACTTCGACGGCATCTCCTACGCCCGCGGCTCGAACGTGCTGCGCCAGCTCGCCGCCCGGCTCGGCGACGAGGCGTTCCTGGGCGGGGTGCGCGAGCACTTCGCACAGCACCGTTTCGGCAACGCGACCATGCACGACCTGTTCGCGAGCTGGGAGCGGGCCGCCGGTGGCGCCGACCTGAGCGGGTTCGTGCGGGACTGGCTGCTCACGCCGGGGCCGGACGTGCTGCGGCTCGACCGGACGGCGGGCGCGGTGCTGCGGAGCTCGCCGGCGTCGTACCCCGCCGAGCGGACCCACCTCCTCGACGTCGCGGTGCACCGCGACGGCGCGTGGCAGCGCGAGCCGCTCACGGTCGCGGGGCCGGCGACGCCCTTCGCGGCCGGCGATGACCCGGTGCTGCTCGACGCGCACGAGACCACGTGGGCGGTCTCGCCGCCCGACGCCGCGACGATGGCCGCGCTCCCCCGGCTGGCGCCCGGCCTGGCCGACGAGCAGCTGCGCGCCACGATGTGGAACAGCGTGCGGCTCGCGCTCTTCGACGGCGCGGTGACACCGGCCGCCGTCGCGGACCTGCTCGTCGCCGCGCCTCCCGTCGAGGACACCGCGACCGGCATCCGGTCCCTGCTGCCGTGGGTGTTCGACGTCGCGATCCCGCTCGCCCCCGAGGGCACGATGGCGCGCTACCACGACGCTGTGCGGGACCGCGTCGCCCGCGCCACCCCCGGCTCGGAGGTGCAGCTGTCCGCCTTCCGCTCGCTGGTGCTCTCCTCCGCCGATGCCGAGGAGCTGGAGCGCTGGGCCGGCGGCGCGGGCCTGCCCGAGGGCGTGCGGCCCGACACCGACCTGCGCTGGCGGGCGCTGCGGCGGCTGGCCGAGCTCGGCGCCACCGACCGGGCCGCACTCGACGCGGCCCTGGCCGCCGAGCCGAGCGGCGCCGCCACCGTCGAGCACGCACGGGCCGTGGCGTCGCTGCCGACCCCGGAGGCCAAGGAGTTCGCCTGGGCCCGCGCCACCGGCGAGGTCGCCGTGCCCAACTACGAGATCGAGGCCGCGGGCACCGGCCTGTGGCGTCCCGACCAGCTGGCCCTCACCCAGCCCTACGCCGAGGCCTACTTCACCGGGCTCGACGACCTGGTGGCCGCGCACCGGGGCTGGGTCCAGGCCGTCGTCGTGGACGCCTTCTTCCCGCGCACCCACCTCGACCCGGCGACGGTCGAGGCTGCGCGGAGCGCGCTCGCCCGCGACCTCCCCGGCGCCGTACGACGGCGGCTCGCGGACTGCCTCGACGACCTCGAGAGGCACCTCGCCGTACGCTGATCGGGGTCGCCCGGCGTGGCCCGGGGACTTCCGTCGGACCCCCCTGTTTGACTGTCTCCATGGTCGTTCTCCTCGCACTGCTCCTCGGTCTCGCCCTCGGTGTCGGGCTCGGCTGGCTGGTGCGTCAGGCGACCTTCACGCCACCCGCACCGGCCGTCCCGGTGGAGGACCCGGCCCTCGTCGAGGCGCGCCACGAGCTCGCCCTCGCCGAGCTGCGCCGCCAGGAGGAGTCCGCCCGGGCGGTGATCGAGGCCGACCTCGCGGCCGCGCAGACCAGCGTCGAGGAGCTGCGCCAGACCCTCCAGGACGCGCGCGAGCAGCACCAGGCCTTCGTCGAGCAGCAGCGCCAGGCCCAGCGGGAGCGGGAGCAGGCGCAGCAGGAGCGGGAGCGGGCCCAGCGCGAGCGGGCGCGCGACCGGGAGCAGGCCGAGGGTGGGCACACCCAGGTCCTCAAGACCCTCACCCCCGTCGTCGAGCACCTCCGCTCGATGCAGCGCAAGGTCGACGACCTGGAGAAGGCGCGGGTCCAGCAGCACACCGAGCTGGCCTCCCAGATCCGGCACACCCAGAAGTCCGTCGAGGACTCCCGTCGCGCCGCCGACACCCTCGCCAACGTGCTGAAGAACAACGCCGTGCGCGGCGCCTGGGGCGAGACCCAGCTGCGGACCCTGGTCGAGACCGCCGGGCTGCTCAACCGGATCGACTTCGAGCTGCAGCACTCCATGGAGGCCGACTCCGGCGCCCGGCGCCCCGACATGGTCATCAACCTGCCCGGCGGCAAGCAGATGGCGATCGACGCGAAGGTGCCCTACAACTCCTTCATGGACGCCCAGCGCGAGGGCATCGAGCCCGAGCAGCGCCAGGTCCTGCTGGCCGACCACGCCCGCAAGGTCCGCGGGCATGTCGACACCCTCGCCCGCAAGGGTTACTGGACGGGTCTGCGCACCAGCCCGGAGTTCACCGTCGCGTTCATCCCCAACGAGCAGCTGCTCAACGTGGCGCTGGAGGTCGACCCCTCGCTCCTCGAGCACGCCTTCCAGCAGGGCGTGGTGCTCGCCACCCCGACCAACCTGTGGGGCCTGCTCAAGACGGTCGCCTTCACCTGGAAGCAGGAGGCGCTCACCGAGGACGCCCAGGCGCTCTTCGACCTCGGCCAGGTCCTCTACCGGCGGATCCTCAAGCTCGCCGAGCACGTCGACAAGCTGGGCCGCTCGCTGCAGCGCAGCGTCAAGGACTACAACGCCTTCACCGGCTCCCTGGAGCGCTCGGTGCTGCCCGCCGCCCGCAAGCTCAACGCCGCCGACCCGGTCGCCTCCCTGCCGACGCCCAAGGAGGTCGAGGAGGTGCCGCGGGCACTGACCAGCGGCGAGTTCGCCGCCATCGCCGACCTCGAGCGCGAGGAGCTGACCTTCGACTTCGACGTCGCCGACGGCGAGGTCGTGGAGGACGACACCCAGGCCGGTTGAGCCCGGCCCGGGCGGTCGGGCGGACGGCCACCCATCCTTTCCGGCCGCCGCTCCGAACAGTGTGGGACACATCACTCTGCTCCCGGAGGCTCTCATGCCCGTTCGTCTGCCCAGCCGTCTGCCCAGCCGTCCGTCCATCCGCAAGCCCACCCCCGCCTTCGTCGTCGCCGTCGGCGCGCTCGTCGTCTCCCTGGGCGGCACGTCGTACGCCGTGGCCCGGATCGGGTCGGAGGAGATCACGAACGGCTCGATCCGCTCGGTCGACATCCGCGACAACACGGTGCGCTCCAAGGACGTGCGCGACGGGACCCTGCGCCGCGCCGACCTGGCCCCGGGCGTGCTCACCTCCGGTCCCCGCGGTGCGACCGGTCCGCGCGGACCGCAGGGCCCGGCCGGAAAGCCCGGTCAGCCCGGTCAGCCCGGTCAGCCCGGTCAGCCCGGTCAGCCGGGCGCCGACGGCGCACCGGCCCGGTGGGTGCTCATCAACGCCGCCGGCCAGATCGAGGCCCAGTCGGGCGGGTTCACCGTCGCCGCGGCGTACCCGACCCTGCCGAACACCTCGACGACCGGCGACAACTCGCTGCGGGCGGCCGGCAACGTCTACATCAACGCGGGCGAGGACCTCTCCGACAACGCGATCGTGGCCACCATCGCGCTGCAGAACCAGCTCGACCTCAACGGCGACGGCGTGACCAACGGCCGGGCGGCCGGGCCGGACGTCAACCCGGAGTTCTCGGGCGAGATCTCGGCGACCCGCTGCGGCATCGCGGGGCTGGTGTCGTGCGCGCCGATGGACACCAACAACGCCCAGCACTTCGTGGTGAGCCCGCGCAACAGCGACGGGAGCGTGACGCAGGACGGAGCGCGGAAGCGGTTCTACGTCGTCATCGCCGGCGACTGACCGCAGCCGTCAGGCGCTGCCCTCGAGGCTGACCCCGCCGGACAGGTCGACTGTCCGGCGGGTGTTGGCCAGCGAGGTGACGCTCGCCGTGCCGAGCGGGCCGGTCCGGTCGAACACCTCCGCCGTCCCGACCGCCACCCCGTCCGCGCTGAGCCGGTCGGTGGCGCGCAGGCCGAGGGAGACACTGTCGGGGCGCCGGCACAGGGCGAGGTCGATGTCGGTGTTGATGTACTCCACGCCGGCGTCGCCCCAGTTCGTGACCATGCTGGTGGCGTCCGCGATGGAGGCGACGGCCTGGAAGGGCGTGCAGGGCTCGCCGAGGACGATGGGGACGGCGATCTGCCAGGTCGCGTGACGGCCGGCGTTCTGGTGGTCCCCGAAGTCGTCGGACCAGGGCACCGCGCTGGCGAAGATCGGGACGTGGTGCTCGACGTCGTCGGGGGCCACGTCGCGCGGCGGCGGCACCGGGCGCTCGGCCGGCGAGGTCCAGACCGCACCGGCGGGGTCCGCGGAGGGCAGCAGGAAGGTCGCCCCGGCGCGGGCGACGACCTCGCCGTCCTGCTCGACCACGGCGTCGGCGAGCAGCAGCCGTGGTCCCTCGCGGACGATGCTGGCGCGGCTCGTGGTCGGGACCATCCGGGCCGGCCGGAACAGGTCGACGTGGTAGCGCGCCGGGACCAGCTCGGCCCGCCCCGCCGCCTCCACCGTCCGCTCCAGGGCCCGTGCCAGCAGCCCGCTGACGGCGACGCCGTGCATCTGGTCGGCCCGCCACAGGCTCTGGGCGAGGGGCAGCGGCGTGAGCACCTCCTCGGCGCCAGCCGCGGCGGGCGCGAGGTGGAACCAGGCAAACTGGAACGCGTTCTCGTTCACGGTGCCATCATGCCGCGCGGCGTTCTCGGTGTGGACACCGCCCCGATGGGGAAGGGTGGGCGCCATGACCAACAAGATCGGCCTCATCGTGGCCGGCGCCGTCGCCGCCGTCCTGCTCCTCGCCGGCGGGGTCACCGCGCTGGTCGTCTCCGGGGGCGACCCCGAGAGCGTCCAGGACGTGGCGGACGCGGCGGTCGACGCCGCCCAGGACCTCGACGTCGAGGACGGTGTCGACCTGCTCTGCGAGGCACCGTCGAAGAAGGACCGCGCCGACCTCGAGGCGCTCATCGAGCACGCCCAGGACGAGGCCGACACCGACGACCCCGAGGTGGACTACGCGATCTCGAACGTCCAGGGCGACAAGGAGGGCTCCTTCGACGTCACGATCACCAGCGACGAGGACGCCTTCGAGGGCGAGGAGATCGCCGGCACCGTGCGGGTGGAGTCGCGGGACGGCCGCTCCTGCATCGCCGGGTTCGAGTCGCGCGACTGAGCGTGGCCACGCCCGCCCTGCTCCGTGCGGGCGTCCTGCTGACCGCGCTCGCGACCTCGGCCGCCGCGACCTTCGGCAGCGGGATCGAGCCCTGGGAGCTCGGGCCGTGGCTGGCCCGCCACGGCGGCCTCGGGCTCGCGCTCGCGCTCGGATGGCTGGTGCTGGCGCCGCTGCCCCTCGGTGTCGGTACGGCGCTGGTGCGGCGCACCCCCTGGCCGTGGGTGCTCGCGGTGACCGCCCACCTGCTGGTGCCGGTCGTGCTGCTGGCCCGCTTCCCCCACCTGCTGCCCGGCTGGGCGTGGGGCGTCGTCGCCCTGAGCGTCGCGCTCGGCCTGGCGTCGGTCGCTACGGCGTTCCCGGCGCCGGGTGGCCGCCGGGGATCGTGACCCGCGGGTCGTACGGCACGCGGGTGTAGATGAAAGTCGCGCACTCCAGGTGCAGCACGTCCCCGGTACGACGCAGGTGCAGCCGCTCGCCGCGGTGGTAGGCCTCGGTGCCCACGAAGCCGTCGCCGTCGGGCGCGAACCGCTCGTGCACGGCGCCGGTCCGCAGGTCCCGGGCGACCAGCCGGCCACCGGTCCACTCGAAGCCGAAGCCGGTGTTGCCCCAGAACCACACGCCGAGGACGGCGGCGACGTCCGCCGGCACGGGGTACGACGAGGGCTCCCACCGCTCCGCCTCGGGCGGGTCCGTCTCGCCGAGCAGCACGCCCGGCACCGTGGTGGCGCCGAGGCCGGTGGTGGCGTTGGTCAGGACCGCGACGGCGTCCCGGGTAGCGCGGTCGACGAAGACCGAGGCCATGAACCCCGGCATCGACCCGCTGTGCCCGACCAGGGTGCGCGGGCCGGCGGGCACGACCTGCAGGCCGAGCCCGTAGGAGCCGTCCGCGTCGCGGGGCTCCGCCATCGCGGCGAGCGTGGCGGGCGCAAGCACGTCCGGGTGGCCGGTGACGAGGAAGTCCGCCCACCGCAGCAGGTCGGCGACGGTCCCCCACAGCTGCCCGGCCGGCGCCATCGCGCCGGTGTCGGAGTGCGGCTCGGCGCTCAGCGTGTGCGCGAAGTGGGCGACGCTGCGCCCGGGCGCGTGGTCCGCCGGCGGGTGGTACGACATCCCGCCCATCCCCAGCGGCCCGAGCAGGCGCTCCTGGACCGCCTCCCACCAGGTCTGTCCGCGCAGCCGGGCGACCACCTCGCCGAGCAGGCCGTAGCCCAGGTTGGAGTAGTGGAACCACTCCCCCGCGGCGGCGACCCGGCCGGAGCCGTCGTTGGCCGCGACGAGCGCGTCGAACGGACCGCCGTCGACCCGCTCCCACCACGGCCCCGCGGGCTCGCTCTGCATCCCCGAGGTGTGCGACAGCAGCGCGCCCAGCGTGGCGTCGGCGTACCCGCTCTCCGGCACGAAGCGGCCCAGCGCGTCGTCGAGCCCCAGCCGCCCCTCGTCACGCAGCTGCAGGACGAGGACGGCGGTGAGCGTCTTGGTGATCGACCCGACCCGGTACGCCGAGGCGGGGGTGATCCCCGGCAGCACGCTGATGCCGCCGGACCACACCGGCTCGCCGCCGCGGGCGACGGCCGCGCAGACCGACGGCAACCGGCCGGCGCCCTGGAGGGCGGCCAGCCGGTCGTCGTACGACGTGCTCACGCGGTCAGTCCGCGTAGGCGTCCATCGGCGGGCACGCGCAGACCAGGTTGCGGTCGCCGTAGGCCTGGTCGATCCGGGCGACCGGCGGCCAGTACTTGTCGACGGAGTGGCCGGCCGGGAACACCGCGACCTCGCGGGAGTAGGGCCGGTCCCAGTCGCCGACGAGGGCGCGGGTGGTGTGCGGCGCGTGGTGCAGCGGGGAGGCGTCGACGGCCCACTCGCCGGCGGCGACCCGGTCGATCTCGCCCTTGATGGCGATCATCGCGTCGCAGAAGCGGTCCAGCTCGGCGAGGTCCTCGGACTCGGTCGGCTCGACCATCAGCGTGCCGGCGACCGGGAAGGACATCGTCGGGGCGTGGAAGCCGTAGTCGATGAGCCGCTTGGCCACGTCGTCGACGGAGACGCCCGTCGCGGCGGTGATCCCGCGCAGGTCGAGGATGCACTCGTGGGCGACCAGACCGGACTCGCCGCGGTAGAGCACCGGGAAGTGCTCGCCGAGACGGGCGGCGACGTAGTTGGCCGAGAGCACCGCCACGGCCGTCGCGCGGGTCAGGCCCTCGGCACCCATCATCCGGATGTAGGCCCACGAGATGGGCAGGATCCCCGCCGAGCCGAAGGGGGCCGCGCTGATCGCACCGGTGCCCTCACGCCGCGCGGCGTCGGGGTGCAGCGGGTGCGTCGGCAGGTACGGCGCCAGGTGCGCCCGCACCGCGACCGGGCCCACGCCGGGGCCGCCGCCGCCGTGCGGGATGCAGAACGTCTTGTGCAGGTTGAGGTGCGAGACGTCGCCGCCGAACTTTCCGGGCTGGGCGTAGCCGAGCAGCGCGTTGAAGTTCGCGCCGTCGACGTACACCTGGCCGCCGTGCTCGTGCACGATGTCGCAGAGCTCGGTGATGGTCTCCTCGTAGACCCCGTGGGTCGACGGGTAGGTCACCATGATCGCCGCCAGCGTCTCGCTGTGCTGCGCGCACTTGGCGCGCAGGTCGTCGAGGTCGACGGTGCCGTCGTCGTGGGACTTCACCACCACGACCTTCATGCCGGCCATCACGGCCGAGGCGGGGTTGGTGCCGTGCGCCGAGGACGGGATGAGGCAGACGTCGCGCTGCTCCTGGCCGTTGGCGCGGTGGTAGTTGCGGATCGCGAGCATGCCCGCGAACTCGCCCTGCGCACCGGCGTTCGGCTGGATGGAGACCCGGTCGTAGCCGGTGACCTCGGCCAGCCACGCCTCCAGCTGCTCGATGAGCTCGCGGTAGCCGTCGGCGTCCTCCGCTGCCACGAACGGGTGCAGGTTCGCGAAGCCGGCGAGCGAGATGGGCTCCATCTCGGTGGTCGCGTTGAGCTTCATCGTGCAGGAGCCGAGCGGGATCATGCCTCGGTCGAGGGCGTAGTCGCGGTTCGACAGGCGCGCCAGGTAGCGCAGCATCGAGGTCTCGTTGTGGTGGGTGTTGAAGACCGGGTGGGTCATGAAGTCGGTGCTGCGCTCGAGCTCCTCGGGCAGCCCGGCCTCGCCCTCGGCCGCGACGTCGCTGACGCCGAAGGCGGCGAGGAGCGCGGTCAGCGTGGTCTCGCGGGCGGTCTCGCCGAAGGCGATGCCGACGGTGTCGGCGTCGACCCGGCGCAGGTGCAGCTCGGCCGCGCGGGCGGCGGCGACGACCTCGTCGGCGCGGCCAGGGACCCGCACGGTGAGGGTGTCGAAGAAGCTCTCGTTGACGACCTCGATGCCGGCGGCCGTGAAGGACGCGGCCGCGCGGCGAGCCAGCCCGTGGATCCCCCCGGCGATGGCGCGCAGGCCGTCCGGGCCGTGGTAGACGGCATACATCCCGGCGGTCACGGCCAGCAGCACCTGCGCGGTGCAGATGTTGGACGTCGCCTTGTCGCGGCGGATGTGCTGCTCGCGGGTCTGCAGCGCGAGGCGGTACGCCGGGCGCCCCTCGGCGTCGACCGAGACGCCGACCAGGCGACCGGGGAGCTGGCGCTCCAGGCCCTCGCGCACGGCGATGAAGCCGGCGTGCGGGCCGCCGTAGAAGAGCGGGACGCCGAAGCGCTGCGCCGAGCCGACGACCACGTCGGCACCGAGGGTGCCGGGCGCCTCGAGCAGGGTGAGGGCCAGCAGGTCCGCGGCGACGACGGCGAGACCGCCGCGCTCGTGGACGGCGTCGATGACCGGCTTGATGTCGGCGATCCGGCCGGAGGCACCGGGGTACTGGACCAGCACGCCGGAGACCTCCCCGTCGGGGAGACCGTCGGCGAGGTCGGCGACCACGATCTCGATGCCGATGCCCTCGGCGCGGGTGCGCACGACGTCGATGGTCTGCGGCAGCGCGTCGGCGTCGACGACGAACGGACCGGAGGCCTTGCGGTTCGCGCGGAACGCGAGCGCGACGGCCTCCGCGGCCGCCGTACCCTCGTCGAGCAGGGAGGAGCCGGCCGTGTGCAGCCCGGCCAGGTCGGCGACCAGGGTCTGGAAGTTGATGAGCGCCTCGAGGCGGCCCTGGGAGATCTCCGGCTGGTACGGCGTGTAGGCGGTGTACCAGCTCGGGTCCTCCAGCACGTTGCGCCGGATGACGGCCGGGGTCACGGTGGCGTGGTAGCCCAGCCCGATCATCGGCTCGCCCGGCACGTTGGCCGCCGCGAGGGCCCGCAGCTCGGCGGCGGCGGTCTCCTCGTCGACCGCGTCGGGCAGGCCGAGCGGGTCGGTGGAGCGGATCGACTTCGGCACGGCGGCGTCCATCAGCGCGTCGAGGGACGCGAAGCCGAGGCGGTCGAGCATGGCCTCGACCTGGGGGACGTCGGGACCGATGTGACGGTTCACGAAGGGGGCGCTCATCAGCAGGCAGGCTTCCTCGGGATCGAAAAGGTTCGAGCCCTCCCCCTCTGTCGGCGCAGCGTCGCGCCTCCAGAGTTGCCTGCTCCGCACGGTCCGGGCGCCTGAGAGGTTCCGGGGAGGAATTGCCCCTTCGGCGCAGGCTCACGACCTCGCGGTCACGTCCTGACTCTCCCGTGCGGGATGAACAGCGGTGCCAGCCTAGCGGGTGGACGCCCGCACGTCCCACACTCCGGCACGCGGCGCGGCGGGGGCGCGGCGAAAACGACACCGCCCGCCGGGGCGAGCCGGCGGGCGGTGCGGAAGCTGGCGGGTCAGCCGGCGGAGCGGGCCGCGCGACGGGCGGCGAGCTCGTCGCCCGCGACCGCGTCGGCGTCCTCGGTGTCGCTGGCGCTCTCGCTCGGCAGCTGGGCGAGCGTGCCCTCGATCTCACGCCACACGCCGCCGATGGCGATGCCGAAGACGCCCTGGCCGCCCTGGAGCAGGTCGATGACCTCGTCGTTGCTGGTGCATTCGTAGACCGACGCGCCGTCGCTCATCAGGGTGACCTGGGTCAGGTCGTCGGTGCCCCGCTCCCGCAGGTGGCCCACGGCGGTGCGGATCTGCTGGAGGGAGATCCCGGCGTCCAGGAGGCGCTTGATGATCTTGAGGATCAGGATGTCGCGGAAGCTGTAGAGCCGCTGGGAGCCGGAGCCCTTGGCGCCGCGCACGCTGGGCTCGATCAGGCCGGTGCGGGCCCAGTAGTCGAGCTGGCGGTAGGTGATGCCCGCGGCGTTGCACGCCGTCGGGCCGCGGTAGCCCAGGTCGCTGGGCAGCGGGGAGACGTCGTCGGTGAAGAGGAGCCCTTGCTCCTCCGCGACAGCGGTCGCCGCAGCCGTGTCCTGACCGACCTTCTCGGGCTGCTGCTCGTTCACGGGATCCTCCAGCGGGGGGCGCGGCATTGCACTGCTGTCATTCGACTCTTCAAGGTACGGCGCCGGACTCGCACCGGTCAAAGACGTCGCCGGGCGTGTCGGCAAAAACCCTCAGGCTCAACATGAGACTGAGGGAATTCAGCGGTCGGACTCGAAGTCCTCCGGCGAGACGTGGTCGAGGAACTCGCGGAACGCCTCGACCTCGTCCTCCTCCTCGGCCGGCGCGGCGATGCCCGCCTCGGCGAGCACCTCCTCGGAGCAGTAGATCGTCGTCCCCGTGCGCAGGGCCAGCGCGATGGAGTCCGACGGTCGGGCGCTCACCTCGGCGCCCGAGTCCAGGACCAGGGTGGCGAAGAAGACGCCGTCCTGGACGTCGGTGATCCGGACCTCGCTGAGCTCGCTGCCCGTCGCGGCGAGCAGCTCCTTCATCAGGTCGTGGGTCAGCGGCCGCGGCGGGACCACGCCCTGCTGGGCGAACGCGATGGCCGTGGCCTCGACCGCGCCGATCCAGATCGGCACGTAGCGCTCGCCGCTCGTCTCGCGCAGCAGCACGATGGGCTGGTTGGACGGCATCTCCACCCGGACTCCCAGGACATCCACCTCGCGCATGCCCCAACCCTACTCGCGTCGTGGTGGGCGCGGCGGCCCGGTCAGGTCCTACGCAAGCCGGCTTTCACCAGCGTCGCGTGCAGCCGCACGGACAGCGCGGCGATCTCGCTGACCGCCTCCTCGGCACGGGCCGCGGCACCGGCGTCCCGCCCACGGCGGGGGGCGACGACCTGCTGGATGAGCCCGACCTCGCGGTCGGCGGCGGTGCGGAAGGCGCGCAGGTGGCGCGGCTCGATGCCGAAGTCGGCAAGCGCGCTCGCGGTCTGGGCGATGACGAGCGCGTCGGTGTCGTAGTGCCCGGTCGCCGACGGGGTGATCAGTGCGAACTCCTCGAGCTGGACGAGCAGGTCCTCGTCGATCTCCGCCACCTTGATGAGCTCCTTGCGCGAGAGCCGCAGCTTGTCGGTACGACGGAAGGACTCCGGCGCGGGCAGGCCGTCGGAGCCGACCGCGACCTTCGGCACGGTCGGCACGACCGGCTCCGGCTCGGGCGGCTGGAGGCCGCGGTCGAGGGCGTCGAGGTGCTCGCCGATGACCTTGAGCGGCAGGTAGTGGTCGCGCTGCATCCGCAGGATGTAGCGCAGCCGGCTGATGTCGTGCTCGGAGAACTTCCGGTAGCCCGAGGGCGTGCGCTCGGGCTTGATCAGCCCCTCCGACTCCAGGAACCGGATCTTCGGGATGCTGACGTCCTCGAAGTCGGTGCGCAGCCGGTCGAGCACCTGCCCGATGTTGAGCAGCGGCTCCCGCTCGCCGCGGGCGACGGCAGCGACCACGGGTCAGTGGCTCTCGTGACCGGCGAAGAAGACCAGGCGGTACTTGCCGACCTGCACCTCGTCGCTGTCCTTCAGGAGCGCCTTCTCGATCCGGTCGCGGTTGACGTAGGTGCCGTTGAGGCTGCCCGCGTCCTCCACGGTGAAGCTGTCGCCCGTGCGGCGGAAGACGGCGTGCCGCCGCGAGACGGTGACGTCGTCGAGGAAGATGCCGCTCTCGGGGTGGCGTCCGGCGCTCACCTCGTCGGCGTCGAGCAGGAAGCGGCTGCCCGCGCCCGGCCCCTTCTGGACCACGAGCAGGGCGTGCCCCACGGGCAGCGCGTCGACGGCCGCGGCGTCGACCGGGCTGAGCGCCCGGTCCGAGGTCTCGACCCGGTCGCCGCCGCCGAACTGGATCGTGGCGGTGGCGTCGGTGACGACCGGCGCGGGCGCGTCGGCGTCCGGCGCGACGAGCCGGGTGCCGCACTGCGAGCAGAAGCGGGCGTCATCAGGGTTCTGCCGGCCACAGGCGGTGCAGAACGGCATCGGGATACTCCTTGGGTCCGGGACGGCTACGACGAACCTACCGGATCAGCCGTCGAGCTGGGCCTCGTACGCCGCAGCGTCGAGCAGTCCGTCGACGTCCCCGGGCGTGGTGGGCACGACCTCGAAGAGCCAGCCGGCGCCGTACGGGTCGTTGTTGACCAGCTCGGGCGTGGCGTCGAGGGTCTCGTTGACCGCGACGATCTCGCCGGTCACCGGGGCGTAGACGTCGCTGACGGACTTGGTGGACTCCAGCTCGCCGCAGGCGTCGCCGGCGTTGACGGTGGCGCCGACCTCGGGCAGGGAGACGTAGACGATGTCGCCGAGGGCGTCCTGGGCGTAGTCGGTGATGCCCACGCGGACCGAGCCCGCCGCATCGCCGGGCGTGCGCAGCCACTCGTGCTCGACGGTGTACTTCAGGTCAGCCGGGTTCGTCATGGCCAGAAGGCTACTGCCCCTGGTCCGGCAGGGCGTACCGAGGCTCGTCGCGTTTCGCGACCGCCTCGATGTCGACGGCGCGCAGCTCCTCGACCTTCACCTCGCCGCCGTCCTCCTCGATCTGCTTCTTCGGGCCGAGCGGGAAGGTGATGGACCCGCGCAGGACGGCGGGCTCGCCGATGGCGTCGATGACGTACGGCGCCTCGACCCGCTCCCCGTCGATGAGGAAGCCGCCGTCGGTCTCCTCGAAGGAGGTCTGGGCGACCACGCGGACCGTGCCGTTGACGGCGATCGCCTCGGCACCGACGGTGCGCAGGGCCTGGACCGTCTCGAGAAGGGAGGACAGCCGGACCCGGCCCTCGTCCTCGGTGACGGTGATCCGCACGCCCGGCCCGGTGACGGGGACCAGCCCCGCCAGGATGTTGAGGGTGTCGACCTCGGACTGGGCCTGGTCGAGCGCGGCCTGCCGCTTGGTCGTGTCGTCGCGCAGGCCGCTGGCCACGCCCTCGAGCCGGTCGATCTCGGCCTCGGTGCGCTGCCGGGTGCCGGCGAGGCCGTCGAGCAGGTCGATGAGGTCCTGCTCGCGCAGTCCGGACAGGCTGTCGTCGGTGTCGGCGAGGCGGACCTGGGTGACCGCGGCGAAGCCGACCAGCGCCATCAGCAGGCCGGCGACGATCTGGCGCCGCGAGGGTCGCAAGAGCGCCCGGCGCAGCCGCTCGGTGGGTGTCGCGGGAGCAGGCTCCGTGGCCGCGCCCGGCGTCTCCTCGACGGACTCCGGCTCAGGCATGGAAGACGTGCCTGCGGATCGCGGCGACGTTGGTGAAGATCCGGATGCCCAGGACCACGATGACGCCGGTGGAGAGCTGGCCGCCGACCCCGAGCCGGTCGCCGAGGTAGACGATGCCGGCCGCGATGACGACGTTGCTGAGGAAGGAGACGACGAAGACCTTGTCGTCGAAGATGCCGTCGAGGTAGGCGCGAAGGGCGCCGAACACCGCGTCCAGCGCGGCCACCACCGCGATCGGGAGGTACACCTCCAGGCCGGCGGGGACGTCCGGCTGGAAGACCAGCCCGAGCACCACGCCCACCAGCAGTCCGAGCACCGCGATCACGGCAGGTCACCTCCCTTGGGCTTCGGGTCGATCTCGACGTGCGCCGCACGGAGCCTCCGCAGCGACGCGGGTGCGGCCGGCAGGCGCAGGTCGTCCTCATTGTCCATGTTCCGACTGAAGCCGAACTGGTCGGCCCGGCCGATGAACTGCAGGCCGCTCGGCGTGTCGACGAAGCGCGAGGAGATCTCCCCGGGGTCGCCGATCGCCAGCACGGTGTACGGCGGCGCGATGCCGATCAGGTTCACCTCGATCGCCTCCCCCGAGGCCCGGATGCCGCTCACCGCCGTCAGCCGCTGGCCGTTGATGGCGATCGCCTCCGCGCCGGCCTCCCACAGCCCGTTGGCCAGCAGCGCGAGGTCGCTGTCGCGCACGGCCTGGTCCTCGTCGGCGTACGGCGCGTTGTCGACGGTGACCCGCACGCCGTCGCCGCGGACCGCCTCGAAGCCGGTGAGCGCGCCCCGGGAGGCGGCCTGCGCCTGGACCGTGGCGTAGCGGTTGCCCAGCACCCGCAGTGCGTCCTCGGCGTCGTTGTTCTGCTCGCGCAGCGTGGCGAGGTCGTCCTGCAGGTTCCCGACGGCGGTACGACGCGCCTCGACCCGGCCGATGAGGCTGGCCCGGCTGGCGTCGTTGACGTCGGCGTTCGCCGAGGTCTGCACGGCCGCGATGGTGACGAGCATGGCGAAGACGCCGACCACGGCGACGACGGCCGTGCGGGTGGCGGGCCCGTCGGTGCGTCCCTCCGGACCGCGGCGCGAGGCGGCGGTCTGGTAGTCGCGGTCCAGCGCCTCCTGGGTGATGAGGGCCAGGAGCGGCGTCCGCGCGCGGTCGACGGGCTCGGTGCTCACGTGCCGGGGCCGTCCTCCGGGGCGCGCGGCTGCGTGGTCGCCAGCAGCTTGCGGACCTGCCAGGCGTAGAGCACCCCGGCCCACCAGTACAGGCCGATCCCCCACAGCGCGAGCGACCAGCCGAAGACCTGGGCGAGCGTCGCGGCGGTGCTGTCGCCGTCGCCGAGCAGCAGCAGCGGGAAGGCGTAGAGCAGGTTGAAGGTCGCCGCCTTGCCGAGGAAGTGCACGGGCAGCGCGCTGTAGCCGCGGGTGCGCAGCAGCGGCACCAGGCCCCACAGCAGCAGGTCGCGCAGCGGCAGCGACACGGCCATCCACCACGGGATCACCTCGCGCAGGGCGAGGCCGAGCACGACGGCGAGGATGTAGAGCCGGTCGGCCACCGGGTCGAGCAGCCGGCCCAGCTCGGAGGTCTGGTTCAGCTTGCGGGCCAGCCAGCCGTCGAGGAAGTCGCTGACCCCGGAGACCATGAGCACGACCAGTGCCCACAGGTCCTCCTCCGGGCCGAGGACCAGCCACAGGAAGAGGGGGACGCCGAGCAGGCGCGACGCGCTGATGACGTTCGGCAGCGTCAGCACCCGTCCGGTCGCGCGCTCCTCGCGCGTCACCGCTTCACCCACGGACGACACCCTAGTGTCACGAGCCCGCCGTCACGTCGTCGGAGTGGGCCGCGTCGCGGATCTCCCCGACGAGCTCCTCGATGACGTCCTCGAGGGCGGCGACGCCGAGCGTCGTACCGTCCGCCTCGACGACCCGGGCCATGTGCGCACCGCGGCGCTGGAGCACCTCGAGCGCGTCGTGCAGCAGGGTGTCCGCGGTGACGGTCGCGAAGGGCCGGATCCAGCGGTCCGCGACCGGTCGCTCCCGGCGCTCGTCGTCCGGCTCGAGCACGTCCTTGATGTGCAGGTAGCCGATCAGCTCGCCGGTGTCGGACACGACCGGGAAGCGGCTGAACCCGGTCGACCCGCACAGCGCCTCGACCTCCGCGCCGGTCGACCCGCGCACCACGGTGGCCAGCGAGTCTGGGGTCATCATCACCTCGGCGACGGTCTTGTCGGCGAAGCCGAGCGCGCCGGAGAGCCGGTCGTACTCGTCCTCGGCCAGCAGGCCCTCGCCGTGCGACTCCTCGACGAGCGCGGCGACCTCCTCGCGGGTGTACGTCGAGCCGAGCTCGTCCTTCGGCTCGATCCGCAGCAGCCGCAGGATGCCGTTGGCGACCGCGTTGATCGCCACGATCAGCGGGCGCAGGACCAGCACGATGCCGTACATCGGCGGCCCCAGGATGAGCGCCGCCCGGTCCGGGCCCGCGAGCGCGATGTTCTTGGGCACCATCTCGCCGAGCACGACGTGCAGGTAGACCACGATCGTCATCGCCAGCACGAACGCCACCGGGTGCAGCCAGTCGTCGGGCACGCCGAGCTCGTGGAAGACCGGCTCGACGAGGTGCGCCAGCGCGGGCTCGCCGACGGCACCGAGGCCCAGCGAGCAGACGGTGATGCCGAGCTGGGCGCCGGCCATCATCCGCGAGACCTGCTCCATCGCGCGCAGCGTGATGCCGGCCATCCGGGAACCGGCCTGGGCGCGCGGCTCGATCTGGCTGCGCCGCGCGGAGATCAGCGCGAACTCCGCACCGACGAAGAAGGCGTTCGCCGCCAGCAGGAACACCGCGAGCAGGACGCCGCCGAAGTCACCCATCGGACGGCTCCTCCTCCACGCGCAGGGACAGCCGGTCGATGCGCAGGCCGTCCATGTGGTCGACCGTCAGCACCGCGCGGTGGACGGGGGCGTCCTCGTCGTCGCCCGCACCCGGGGGCAGGGGTACGGCGGCCTGGTCGCCCGTCACCGGGATCCGGCCCAGCACCTTCAGCACCAGCCCCGCCACCGTGTCGTAGTCCTCGCCCTCCGGCAGCGCGACGCCGGTGAGGTCCTCGACCTCGTCGGGGCGCAGCAGGCCGGACAGCGACCAGGTGCCGTCGCGGCGCAGGCGGCCGCGGCTGCCGAGCCGGTCGTGCTCGTCGGCGATGTCGCCGACGATCTCCTCGATGACGTCCTCCAGCGTGACGATGCCGGCGTGGTCGCCGTACTCGTCGAGGACGATCGCCATCTGGAAGCCGTCGGCGCGCAGCAGCGCCAGGAGCGGGTCCAGGCGCAACGAGTCGGGCACCACGATCGGCTTGGCCATCAGGTGCTTGACCTTCGTGGTGGACCGCTCGTGCAGCGGCAGCGCGACGGCGTTCTTGACGTGCACCGTGCCGACCACGGCGTCGGTGTCGTCGAGCACCGGGAAGCGGGAGTTGCCCGACTCGCGGGCCAGGGCGATCACCGCGCTCGCCCGGTCGTTGCTGTCGAGGCTGCGGGTCCGGACCCGGGGCGTCATGATCTCGCCGGCGGTGCGGGTGCCGAACTCCACCGAGCGCTCCATCAGCTCGGCGGTGTCGGCGTCGAGGGTGCCTTCGTCGGCGGAGCGCTGGATGAGCGAGGCCAGCTCGGTGACGCTGCGCGCCGAGCGCAGCTCCTCCTGGGGCTCGATGCCCAGGCGCCGCACGATCGCGTTGGCGCTGCCGTTGAGCACCCGGATCGGCCCGCCCGCCGCGGCCGTGAACGCCCGCATCGGCACCTGGGTGACCCGGGCCGTGAGGTAGGGCAGCGCGATGGCGACGTTCTTCGGCACCAGCTCGCCGATGAGCATCGTGAGCAGGGTGCTGACGACGAGCCCGGTGGCGACCGCGACCGGGCCGACCGCCCCGTCCGACACCCCGGCGTCCCCGAGCGGCCCGCGGAGCAGGTCCGCGATCGCCGGCTCGGCCAGGAAGCCGATGGCGAGGTTGGTGATCGTGATCCCGACCTGGGCCCCGGAGAGCTGGGTCGACAGCGTGCGCAGGGCCTTCTGCAGGCCGATCGCCGAGGCGTCACCGGCAGCGGCGGCGCGGTCGACCTGGCCGCGGTCGACGGTGACGAAGGCGAACTCCGCCGCGACGAAGAGCCCGCAGGCCAGGATCAGGAGGATGGCGAGTCCCAGCAACAGCCAGGCGGTCATCGGGGTCCTTCAGGAGGCGGAACGGGAGCCACCACCCTAGCGGCCGCTCATGTAACTCCGTGTTATGGCTCGATTTGGGGCCGATTCGGCCCGAGAACGAGCAATAACACGGAGTTACATGTTCGATCGCCCGCCGGCGTCACCCCTGCCGGGCCCGGCCGATCCCGGCGTACCACTCGATCAGCTCGGGGGCGTCGACGCTGCCGGGGTCGTACGACGCACCGAGGTCCTGGCCGGCGAGCACCTTCTTCACCGGCACCTCCAGCTTCTTGCCCGTGCGGGTGTGCGGGATGCCGGGCGCGGCGATGACGACGTCCGGCACGTGGCGGGGCGAGGCGTGGGTGCGGACGGCGTCGCGGATCCGGGCGTCCAGCGCCTCGTCGAGCTCCACCCCGTCGGCGAGGACGACGAACAGCGGCATCCAGTAGCCGCCGCCGTCCTCCTCCAGCCCGATGACCAGCGCCTCGCGTACCTCGGGCAGCGCCTCGACCGGCTCGTAGATGTCGCCGCTGCCCATCCGGATGCCGTTGCGGTTCAAGGTGGCGTCGGAGCGGCCGTGGATGACGACCGAGCCGTGGTCGGTCAGGGTGATCCAGTCGCCGTGGCGCCACACGCCGGGGTAGGTGTCGAAGTAGGCGTCGTGGTAGCGGCTGCCGTCCTCGTCGTTCCAGAAGAACAGCGGCATCGAGGGCATCGGCCGGGTGACGACGAGCTCGCCGACCTCGCCGCGCACCGGCCTCCCGGCGGGGTCGTAGGCGTCGAGCGCGACGCCGAGGCAGGGCCGGGACAGCTCGCCGGGCCAGACCGGCAGGTGCGGGACCGGGCCGACGAAGGCGCTGACCACGTCGGTGCCGCCGCTGATCGAGCAGATCTGCACGTCCGGGCCGAGCTCGGCCTGCAGCGCCTCGTGGCTGGTCGCCGGGAAGGTCGAGCCGGAGATGCCCACCCGGCGCAGGCGGGCCAGGTCGTGACCGCGCGGCCCGACGCCGGCCTTCTGGCAGGCGGCGACGTAGCCGGGGCTCATCCCGAGCACGCTCACGTCGTGCGCGGCCGCCAGCGCCCAGAGGCCGTCGGTGCCGGGCTGGGCCGGGCTGCCGTCGTACGCCACCACGGAGGCGCCGGTGAGGAGTCCGCCGACGACGAAGTTCCACATCATCCAGGAGGGGGTGGTGTACCAGAGCAGCCGCTCCCCCGGCCCGAGGTCGAAGTGGTACGCCGCCGCCTTGGCCTGCTCCAGCAGCGCGCCGCCGTGGCCGTGCACGATGCCTTTCGGCTTGCCCGTCGTGCCGGAGGAGAAGAGCACCCACAGCGGGTGGTCGAAGGGCAGGTCCGTGGTGAGGAGCTCCTCGTCCGCGCCGACCGCCTCGGCCCACGCGTCGGTGCCGACCTCGAGCGTGCCCCGCAGGGTCGGCAGCGCCACGGTCAGCTCGGCCACCACCGCGGTGCGGTCGTGCACCTTGCCCCCGTGGACGTACGACGGCGCGTGCACCAGCACGACCGGGTCCAGCTGCTCGAAGCGGGCCAGCGCGGCCGAGGCGGCGTAGTCCATCCCGCACACCGACCACACCGCGCCGATGCTGGCCGCGGCGAGCAGCGCGACCATGGTGTCCGGGGTGTTGGGCAGGTAGCCGACGACCCGGTCGCCCTCCCCCACCCCCAGCCGCCGGTACGCCGCCGCCAGGCTCGCCACCTGCCGGCGCAGCTCGCCCCAGGTGAGCTCGCGGGTGGCGCCCGGGTCCTCGGTGACCCCGACGACCGCCACCTCGTCCGCGGGCCGCCCGTCGAGGACCGCCGCGGCGTAGTTGACCCGCGCCTCGGGGAACCAGACCGCGCCCGGCATCCGCTCCTCAGCGAGCGCCGGGCCGGGCAGGGGGAAGCCGAGGTGCTCGGCGACGGTGCTCCAGAAGGTGCCCAGCTCCTGGACCGACCAGGCGTGCAGGTCGTCGTACTGCGCGGGGGTGCCGGCGGCGAGGGGGCGGCCTGTGACGGCCGCGGCGTGCTGGGCGAGGTCCTCGATCCGGCTCATGGGCGCCAGCCTAGTGACGCCGCTCACGGTCGCGGACGGCTCACCCTCCGAAGGAGGGGGCGCCGGCCACGGCGCGCACGTCGTCGCCACCGCTGGCCGACACCCAGCCGCGGCCGGGCTCCAGGCGGCGGATGGTGCGGGCCGGGACGCCGCCCACCACGGCGTGGTCCTCGACGACGCCGCGCACCACGGAGCCCGCGGCCACCACGACGTTGCGTCCGATCGTCGTCCCGGGCAGCACCATGGCGCCGTGGCCGATCCAGGAGCCGGCGCCGATGACGACCGGCTGGTGGGAGCCGAACTGCAGGCCGACGGGGACGTCGGGGTCCTGGTAGCCGTGGCTGGCGTCCGAGACGAACACGTCCTGGCCGAACCACACGTCGTCGCCGATCGTGATCGACTCGTGCGCGGTGATGCACGCCCGGGCGCCGATGACGCAGCGCTGCCCGATCACCAGACCGCGCTCGGGCAGGACCTCCTGGGTGGGGCCGTAGCCCACCGAGAGGGTGGAGTACTTCCCGATGAGCGTGTCGCGACCGATGTGGATCGCCTGCGGGTTGACCACGCTCGCCATCGGGAAGGCCAGGCACGCGCCCGGGGAGAAGGTGCCGAAGCGGTCGGCGAGATCGGTGCCGGGAGCGACGTCGCCGACCCGCTCGACCCACTGCCAGGCAGCGAGGACGGAGCGGTTGAGCAGGCGGCGGACGGCAGGCACCGGGCGAGGTTACCGAAACGCAACATTCGCCGGGGGTTCCGAGTTCGTTGGCGTGCCGGGGCGAGCCTTAACCTTCGCTGGTGCAGAGCCCCCGTTCCCCCCAGGTGATCGCCTACTTCGCCGACGACCCGACGCGGGTCTACCAGCTCCTCCAGTGGCTCCCCGTGCTGGAACGGCTGGACGCGGCGCACCCGGTCGGCATCGTGACCCGGGACGCGGGCACCCGCGACGTCGTCGTCGAGCGGACCACGCTGCCCGTGCTGTTCGCGCCGGGCTTCAACGACCTCGCCGAGCTGTACGACGCGCTCGACCCCCGGGTCGTGCTCTACTGCAACAACTCCGCGCTCAACTTCAACTCGCTGCTCGACGGCCGGATGCTGCACGTGCACATCAACCACGGCGAGTCCGACAAGCACAGCATGGTCAGCAACAACGCCAAGGCCTACGACCGGGTGTTCGTGGCCGGCGAGGCCGCGGTGCAGCGGCACCGCGCGGCGCTCATGGAGCTCGACGAGTGGCGCCTGGTCCGCATCGGCCGGCCGCAGCTCGACCTGCGTCCCGCTCCCCTGCTGCCGCCGAGCGAGCGTCGTACCGTGCTCTACGCGCCGACCTGGGAGGGCGACGCGGACTACAACTGCTACACCTCGGTCGACGTCTTCGGTGCCGAGATCGTCCGCGCCGTGCTCGCGCTGCCGGACGTGCGGCTGGTCTACAAGCCGCACCCGAAGGTCACCACCAGCCCGACGCCCGCGATCCGCGACGGCCACCGCGCCGTGCTCGACCTCATCGAGCGCGCCGCCGAGCAGGACCCCGCCGCGGGCCACGCCGCGGTGTGGCAGGGCGACATCCTCGCCGTCTTCCCCGGCTGCGACGCGATGATCACCGACGTGTCCTCGGTGGGTCTGGACTGGCTCTACCTGCAGACCGACAAGCCGATCCTCATCACCGATCGCCACCACGACGCCGACCGGCTGCGCCGTGAGGTCCCCGTCAGCCGCTGCGCCGACGTGGTCGACACGGACGTGCTGCCGGGCCTCACCGCCCTGCTCGACGCCCGCCTCGACCACGACGAGCACCGCATCGCCCGCGCGGCGATGCGCCACCACTACTTCGACGACAACGGCGTCGGCGACAGCACCGTGCGCTTCGTCGAGGCCGTCACCGAGCTCGTGGAATTGCGAAACCGGCTGCAGGGCGCGAGCCCCGCAGCCGGCTTCGAGGAGTCGGCCTGACCGCTCAGTAGCGGTAGGTCGTCACGTAGTAGTTCGAGTAGCTCACCAGGTAGCCGCTGCTCGCCTTGACGAGCGCCCGGAAGTGCGTCTTGCGCGAGTACACCGGGAGCTTCACGACCCACTTGCCCGCCGAGGTGGTGCGCAGGGTCTTGTAGAGACCCCAGGTGCACGAGCTGCTCTCGGGGTTCGAGCAGGTCGACTTCTGGATGTAGAGGGTCTTGCCGCCGTAGTTCGGCGTGACCGTGCCGTAGAAGTTGCGCGAGGACTGGCTGAAGTTGTCGTGCAGGTTGCGACGCACGCCGACCTTGTCGACGTTGGAGACGGCCTTGGAGTAGGTGTCGCCGTTGGCGCTGCCGCCGAAGTAGAGGATCCGGTACGACGTGGTGTTGCTCGGCGCGAGCGCCCACTTCAGGTCGGTCGTCGAGGCGGTGATGGTCTTGGACGACACGTTGGCCCAGCCCTTGCCGTAGACGGCGCGCTGCAGGGTGACCGTGCCGGCGTCGACGTAGGTCGGGCTGGACTCGTTGTAGCCGACGCGGGCGGTGATGGTGACCTTGCTGCCGTAGCGGACGGCGGCGTAGTTGGTCTCGAGCTCGGCGAACGAGGTGTAGGCCGTCGCGTGGGCCGGCGACGCGGAGACCGCGACGAGCGAGAGGCCGCTCGCGAGGATCGCGACGACCAGCAGGGCGACGCGACGGAGTGAGGTGAGATGCATGGTTGGTTGCCCCCGGGATGATGTGGCGAAGGATCTGCGGCGGAGTGCCGCAGCCGGAGGCTATCTCGTCCCCCCGACGCAAGGACGTCAAACCCCGACGAAGATGCCAGGATTCACGTCCGCGCCACCCGAGAGGCTCGCCCCCATGTCCGACGACACCGCCGCCGTCTACGCCGCCGAGGACCTCCTCGCCGGCTGGCTCGACGAGGCGGCCCGCCGGCCCGGGTCGCCGCTGCGGGTGCAGGTCGGGGGGACGGTCCAGGAGTTCGAGCCGGAGACGGAGCCGCGGTTCACCGATCCCGCCCACGTCCAGCAGTACGTCGACCGGGTGCTCGCCCACCTGCGCGGCACCGGGAGTGCGTACGACGACGGCAGCGGGCTCGACCTGGTGGGCGTGCCCCTCGTGGTGCGGGCCCGGCGCGGCCACCGCCAGGCGCACTACGAGCGCGACGAGCTCCCGGTGCGCGGGGTGGTCGCCATCCCGCCCCGCGAGGTCGGCGGCGCCTGGTCGCTGCGCGCGGCCGTAGTGCTGCACGAGGTCGCCCACCACCTGGCCGGTGCCGACGGCCACGGGCCGGCGTTCCGCACGACCTTCCTGCGCCTGCTGGAGGACGTGGGGATGCCGGTGCTGGCGGAGCTGCTGCACACGGCGTACCGGATCTCGGGGCTGGACACCGGTGTCGACGGCGAGGACCGCACGCTGCTGCGGATCGGGCGGCTGTTGCGGCAGGCCGAGCGGACCGGCAACAGCGCCGAGCGGGACGCCTTCTTCGCGAAGGCGCAGACGCTGGCGACCCGGCACCAGATCGCGCTGGCGGTCGCGCGGGCGAGCGCGCACGGCGAGGAGGGGCGCCGCGACCCGACCTGGGAGACGGTGCTGATCGGCGAGTCCGGGAAGCGGTCGCTGGCCCGCTACGTGCGGCTGGTCCTGGAGATCGCTCGGGCCAACGACGTGCGGGTGGCGATCTACACGAGCAACACCCGGGTCACCCTCTACGGCTTCCCGACCGACATCGCGGTGGTCAAGGCGCTCTACGCCTCCCTGGTCACCCAGATGGTCGCCGACGGCGACGCCCACCTGCGCTCCGGCGCCCACAAGGCCGACACCCGGCAGGTCTGGGATGCCCGCCGCCGCCGCTGGGAGGAGCGGCCGGTGCACGGCTCGACCGCGCGGGCCGCGTTCTACGAGGCGTGGGCGGACCATGTCGGCGAGCGCCTGGCCCGCTCGCGCGACGAGGCCCGGGCGGCGGCGATCGCCGCCGAGCCGACGGCGCCCGAGCAGCCCACCTCGACGGAGCTGGCGCTGCGGGCCAAGGAGGTCGAGGTGGTCGACTACTTCGCCCGGATGCAGCGCGACCACGGCATCCGCGGCACGTGGAAGGGCACCGCGTCGGCGGCCCAGGCCGCCCCCGGCTCCCGCGACGCCGGCGTGGCGGCGGCGGCGCGGGCCCGGTTGGGCACCGAGCCCGCGCTGCCGTCCGCTCAGCTGTAGTCGTACTCGACGAGAGCGTGGCTGTCGACGTACTTCACGCTGCCGACCCAGTACTCGATCGTCAGCGTCGTGGTCAGCCGCACCCAGTCCACGCTGCCGGTCTCGTCATCCGCGGTGACGGTCACCCCGCTGGTCCGGGCGATGATCTGGCTGGCGCTGGTGCTGCAGGTGGCGGCCTTGGCGACGGTGACGTTGAGCGTGTCGTAGGTCGCGCTGTAGGACCAGTCGACCGAGGCGGAGTCCTTGGAGACGCTGCCGCCGATGCTCCATGACGTGGAGCTCTCGATGCCGGACATGTGGGCGACGACAGCCTGCTTGACGCAGAACTTGGTGTAGCTGCCGTTCTTGAAGACCCAGCTCTCGAACGGGTACGAGTCGCTCGGGTAGCCGATCAGGGCGCGGCGGTTCTCGTCGTTGTTCAGCGGGTCGTCCTCGGTGCAGAAGCGGACCCGGCCCGAGTGCCAGATCGAGGCGTTGTGCGAGCCGGCCCCCGTCCAGTTGACATTCTTCTCGAGGTAGCCGTCGGACTGCTTGAAGTAGCCCGACCCGCACCCGTCGGCGGCGTACGCCGCCTGGGCGGGCACGAGCAGGAGGCCGGCCACCAGTGCCGTGGCGACGCCGATCTTCTTGAGCTTGCGGTACACGTGGAGTCCCTTCGTCAGGCCCGGAGCAGGTCCCTGGGTCGGTTCGCCGAAGGTAGACCCACCTGTCTCTACGTGCCCTGACATCCGCGAACTCTTTGCCGAGATTTGTCTCAGCGGGCGCGCCGGTTGGCCCGCCCGTTCGCCCGCGCGACCAGCTCGTCGCCGTGGGTCACCCGGACCACGAAGAGGTCCTCCTTGGCTAGCCGCTCGGCGACCTCGGCCGTGGCGACCAGGTCGTCGCCGGCCCGGGCCGGGCGCACGTAGTCGATGTGCACGGCGCTGACCACACCGGAGTGCTCGGCGTCGTTGGCGGCGGCGGCGAGCGCGATGCCGGCGAGGGAGAACAGGAAGGAGCCGTGCGCGGTGCCGTGCGGGTTGAGGTGGTCCTCGCCGACCCGGACCCGGGCCTCGGCCCGGCCTCCCCCGTGGCCCTCGACCGCGATGCCGAGCAGGGCGGCGTAGGCGTCGGCCCGCGGGGCGCTCATCGGGGACCGTCCACGAAGATGTCGTACTCCAGCTCGCCGGTCCCGCCGTACGCCGACAGGTCGGTGACGCCCGCCCCGCGCAGCACGTCCACGTCGATCAGGGTCTGCCCGGTCAGCTCGCGCGCGGGCCGGGTGAGGATCTCGACCGCGGCGTCGGCGACGATCTCGGGCGAGCGGGCCTTGGCGATCGCGTCGTCGCCGCCGAGCAGGTTCTGCACGGCCGCGGTGGCGATCAGCGTCTCGGGCCACAGGCAGTTGGCGGCGACGCCGTCCTCGGCGTACTCCGCGGCCCAGCCGAGGGTGAGCAGGGACATGCCGTACTTCGCCAGGGTGTACGCCGGGTGCGCGCCCAGCCACTGCGGCGAGAGGTTGAGCGGCGGGCTGAGCGAGAGGATGTGCGGGTTGGTGCCGGCGCGCAGGTGCGGCAGGCAGGCCCGGGTGAGCAGGTAGGTGCCGCGCAGCTGGATCTGGGTCATCAGGTCGAACCGCTTGACCGGCAGCTCGGCGGTGGGTGCGAGTGCGATGGCGGAGGCGTTGTTGACGCAGATGTCGATGCCCCCGAAGCGCTCGACGGCGCGGGCGACCGCGTCCTCGACGGAGGCCTCGTCGCGCACGTCGCCGACGACGGCGAGCGCCTGCCCGCCGGCGGCCTCGATCTCGGCGGCGGCGCTGTGCACGGTGCCGGGGAGGCGCGGGTCGGGGACGTCGGTCTTGGCGAGCAGGACGACGTTGGCCCCCTCGCGCGCGGCGGCGAGGCCGATCGCCAGGCCGATCCCGCGGCTGCCGCCGGACATCATCAGGGTGCGGCCGGACAGGCGGCCCTCGCTCGTGCTCGTGGTCATGGGGGAACCGTTACACAGCGCCGACAGCCGCGCCAAGAGTGTTAGACCTAGATCACAACAGATTCCCGACAGCCGTCCACGGGTCGTAACATGACACCCACCATGGCCGCCTCCGTCCTCAAGCCCGTCACCACCCGCTCCGCGCTGCTCACCCTGCTGCTCGGCGCCGAGCTGCCGAGCCTGACCACCCGCGAGCTGGTCGCGGCCGCGTCGGTGGTCGGGTTCGCCGAGCCCGCGGTGCGCGTCACGCTGTCCCGGATGAGCGCGGCGGGCGACGTGCTGCGCGACGCGGACGGGCGCTACCGGCTCTCCGACCGGCTGCTCGAGCGCCAGCGGCGCCAGGAGGCGGCGACCCGGCCCCAGCGCCACGCCTGGGACGGCGGGTGGGAGCTGGTGGTGGTGACCGCGGCCGGGCGCACGGCCGCCGACCGCGCCGACCTGCGTGCCGCACTCACCGGGCTGCGCCTCGCCGAGCTGCGCGAGGGCGTGTGGACGCGGCCCGCCAACCTCGCGCTCGACTGGCCGCCGAGCGTGAGCGAGGTGGCCGAGCGGTTCACCGGCAGCCCGGTCGCCGACGCCGCCGGACTCGCCGCGCGGCTGTGGGACCTCGCGACCTGGAGCAGCACCGCGCGCGCCCTGCTGGACGCGACGGCGACCGAGGACCCGGTGCTCAGGTTCACCGCCTGCGCGACGTCCGGGCGCCACCTGCTCACCGACCCGGTGCTGCCCGAGGAGCTCCTGCCCGCGGACTGGCCGGGCGAGGCGCTGCGGGCCGGTCACGTGGCCTACAAGCAGTGGATCAACGACATGCGCCGGAGCCTGGTCTCCCCCGCCTGACCCGTGGCGGGAACCGTCGGGGAGTAGCGTCGAGCCCGTGCTGACCGTGGTCGTCGCGTTCACCGCGAACCTGCTCATCGCGGTGGCCAAGTCCGTCGCCGCCGCCGTCACCGGCTCGGCCTCGATGATCGCCGAAGCGGCCCACTCCTGGGCCGACGCGGGCAACGAGGTGTTCCTGCTGATCGGCGAGCGCAAGGCGGCCCGCCCGCCGGACGCCGCGCACACCCTCGGCTACGGCCGGGTGGGCTACGTGTGGTCGATGTTCGCGGCCTTCGGGCTGTTCACCGTCGGCGCGGCGGTCTCGGTCTGGCACGGGGTGCAGTCGCTGGGCGCGGAGGAGGAGGTCCCGTCGTACACCTGGGCCTACGTGGTGCTCGCCCTGGCCTTCGCGCTGGAGGGCACCTCCTTCCTGCAGGCGCTGCGCGAGGCCCGCTCGGCCGCCGTACGACGGCGGATCTCCCCGCTGCGCTACCTGCGCCTGACCTCGAACCCGATGCTGCGGGCGGTCTTCGCCGAGGACCTCGCGGCGCTCGTCGGGCTGGTCGTGGCGTTCGTCGGCATCCTCCTCCACCAGCTCACCGGGCAGGCGGTGTGGGACGCGATCGGCTCGATCGTGGTGGGCGTGCTGCTCGGCGTGGTCGCGCTCTTCCTGATCCGTCGCAACATGGACTTCCTGACGGGCGAGACGGTGACCCCGCTGACCCGGGACGTGGCGCTGCGCGCCCTGCTCGGACACCCGGAGATCGCCCGGATCAGCTACCTGTACATGGAGTGGGTCGGCGCGGACCGGATCTTCCTGGTCGCGGCGGTCGACCTGGTCGGCGACGCCCCGGAGTCGGACGTCGCGGAGCGGCTGGGACGGATCGAGGACGCGCTGCACGAGCGTCCCGAGATCGTCCGGGCCGTGCTCACCCTGACCCGGCCCGGGGACCGGACCGACCTGCAGCCGGCCGACGCCTGACTCAGGCCGCGCGGGCCGGCTCGCTGCGGAACCGGTTGGGTCGGCCGTCGATGCCCAGCACCCGCCAGAGGCGGCGCGCCACGGGGTTCATCAGGCCGATCTCCTCGGCGAGCATCCGGACGTCGCCGAACATGTCGCGCAGGAACTCCTTGGCCTCCGGGCTGTCCCACCACACCTCGCGCACCACCTCGGGCGGGATGCCCATCGCGCGCCGGGCCTTGCCGCCCGGCACCACGATGGTGTCGGCGAGGGTGCGCATGAGGACGGGCATCATCAGCGAGGCGAAGCCGCGCTGGAAGCGGCTGAGCCGGGGCGCGCGGTGCTCGAGGTACTGGTGCGCGAAGCCGATGTGCCGGGCCTCCTCCGCGACGTGGATCTGGCTGATCCGGCGCAGCAGCGGGTGCATCTCGGCGTCCGAGCGCAGCATCACCTTCTGCACGTAGTCGATCGGCTCCTCCCCACCGAGCACCCCGATGAAGAAGGTGAAGGGCAGGTGCTTGGCCGCCAGCGGCAGGAAGGGGGCCACCGCGCGGAACAGCAGCGGCGCGCCGGCGACGTCGAGGCCGGTGCGGTTGACGAACTCCTGGAACATCTGGGTGTGGTGGCACTCCTCGGTCGCCTCGTGCGTGGAGTAGCGGAACTCCGGGCGGCCGTTGGGGAGGTCGAGGCAGTACATCATCAGGCCCGCGATGAGCACCTGCTCGAACTGCAGGCCCACCTTGACGACATTGGTCTGGCGGTAGAACCCCACCTCGATCTGGCGCTGCCGAGGGAGCGAGCGGTACCACTGCGTGCGGCCGAGGGCGTCGACCTCCGGCAGGATCCAGCGGGGGTCCTGGGGGTCGACCGCCAGCGCGGGGTCGTCCCACGCGATGTCGACGAAGGCGTCGAAGTGGTGCTCCACCGACGCCTCGGAGAGGGTGCGGAGCAGGTCGTGGTAGTCCTGCCGGCTGGTCCCGATGCTTCCCATGTCTCGACGGTAGAGCGTCCCGGCAGTAGCTGCAACCACCGGTAACAGGTATGACCGGATGTCGCAACGCGCGGTCCCGGTTCTGACCAAACCTGCCACGGGCAGCCTTCCCGGCCTTTACCTTGTGCCGGTGACTCTCGCCGACGCCCTGCCGCCGCCTCCCCCGTCCGTCCCGAAGCCCCGCCGCCGTGCCGCCGCCCTCGCCGGCGTCGTCGGCATCGCCGCGATCGCCGGTGGCGGCGCCTGGGCGTGGCACGCCTGGACCGCCCAGGGACCGCAGGCCTCGGAGGCGCTGCCCGCCTCGACCCTTGCCTACGTCGGCCTCGACCTCGACCCGCCCGGCGGGCAGAAGGTCGGCGCCTGGAACGCGCTGCGCAAGTTCCCCGCCCTCGAGGACGGCCTGCACCTCGGCAGCCGCGACGACCTCCGGGAGTCGCTCGTCGCGAGCGTCGCCGACGAGAGCGACTGCGACCTCGACGTCGACGCGGTGAAGAAGTGGGCCGGGCAGCGGGCCGCCGTGGCGGTCGTACCGGTCAAGGGGCCCGAGCTCGTCGTCGTCCTGCAGGTCGCCGACGCCGACAAGGCGCGCACCGGCCTGGAGCGGATCAGCGACGAGTGCGGCGGCGAGGACTTCGGGTTCGACCTGGCGGGCGACTGGGCGGTGATCGCGCAGAGCACCGAGATCGCCGAGCAGGTCAGCTCGGACGCCGAGGGCGCCACCCTCGCCGAGTCCGACGACTTCCAGGAGCTCGTCGGCGCCACCGGCGACCCCGGCGTGCTGACCGTGTACGCCGCCCCCGCCGCCGGCAAGGCGCTGCTCGACCTCAACGAGAACGCCGACTTCCCGTTCCTGGGCGTCCTCGGCTTCTTCCCCGTCGCCTCGCTCGATCCGGTCAGCACCGTCATCTCGTGGGTCACCACGATCCACAGCCTCGACAGCTGGACCGAGGAGGACGAGTCCCACGCCTACGCCGGCGAGGACGAGGGCGAGGGGATCCTCACCGAGGAGGACGCCGACGCGGTCTTCACCCCGGAGCAGAAGCGGCTCATGGAGAAGATGGAGGACTACCCCGACCTCTCGCCCGCCGAGCAGGCCGAGCTCGACGAGGAGATGAGCAAGGCCTTCGGGTGGGACGACATGGGCGAGGACGAGTTCGACGAAGGCGACTTCTCGATCGAGGTCCCGGCGACCCTCCGCAAGGACCTGGAGGACTTCTCCGGCCTCGGCGCCACCGTGCGTTTCGAGGACGGCGGCCTGGAGGTCGAGATCGTGAGCGACCCGTTCCTCACCGGCACCACCGACGTGTACGACGGCGAGGACGCCTACGACGCCGTGGCGGCCCTGCCCGCCGACACCGCCCTCGCCTTCGGCGGCGGCTTCCGCGACGGCTGGGCGGCGAAGGCGATCGAGCGCAGCCAGCTGTCGCTCTTCGGCGCCGACGCGGACCCCGCGAAGGCCTTCAAGGAGGCCACCGGCCTCTCCGCCGCGGACCTGGAGGCGCTCGGCGGCGACAGCCTCGCCTTCGCCGGCGGTCCGGACTTCTCCCGTGCCATCGACTCCGAGAAGCCCGCCGACGTCCCGGTCGCGGTCCGGGTCACCGGCGACGCCGGCGCGATCGAGAAGGCGCTCGCGAAGCTGCGGGCGAGCGGCGACCTGAAGGACTTCGTGCTGTCCGAGCGCACCGACGACGGTGTCGTGATCGGGCCCAACCCGTCGTACCTGCGGCACGTCGCGGACCCCGGCAAGACCCTCGGCGACGTGGACCGGTTCTCCGACGCGCTCGGTGACGCGCAGGACGCCGTCGTCCTCACCTACGCCGACGCCGACGCCGGCGACTGGCTGGTGCAGCTCAGCGAGGGCGACCTGTCGAAGAAGGACGTCGAGCCGCTCGGCACCTTCAGCCTGGTGGGCTCGCGCGAGGGCGACCGCGAGCGCCAGGTGCTGCGGATCAGCCTGGACTGACCTCGGCGACCTGCCCCGACGCCACGTCGGGGCAGGTCTTGCCGGGCAATGTTCTAGCGCTAGAATAGTGGCCGTCCGCCGGCCGCGCGACAGCTCGGGCGGCCGGCTCCTCTCGGAACCAAGGAGTCGCGCACCATGGACAACTACGACCTCAAGAAGGATCTCCGGCAGTTCTACGCCGCCAAGAAGCGCGTCGAGGTCGTGGACGTCCCCACGATCTCGTTCCTGATGGCCGTGGGCGAGGGCGACCCCAACACCTCGAAGCTGTACGCCGACGTGGTCGAGGCGCTCTACACCGTCTCCTACGGCGTGCGCGCGGTCGCGATCGAGGACCTCGGCCGCAAGCACACCGTCGGACCGCTGGAGGGGCTGTGGTGGGCCGACGACCTGCGGGTCTTCACCTCCCGCGACGAGGATGCCTGGCACTGGCAGATGATGATCGCGCAGCCGGACTGGGTCACCGACGAGATCGTCGCCGCGGGCACTGAGCGGGCGCTCGCCAAGAAGGACCTGCGCGAGGGCGACCGGATCAAGTTCGACAGCTTCACCGAGGGCCCGGCCGTGCAGGTCCTCCACGTCGGGCCCTACGACGCCGAGGGGCCCACCATCGCGCGCATGCACGAGGAGTTCATGCCGGAGAACGGCTACCGGCCGCGCGGCTCGCACCACGAGATCTACCTCTCGGACGCGCGGCGTACCGCCCCCGAGCGGCTGCGGACGATCCTGCGTCAGCCGGTCGAGGCCGTCGAGGGCTGAGCGGGCTCGGCGCTGTCGATCCGCGCCAGCAGCCGGTCGAGCTGCTCGGCACCGAGGCCGATGCCGAACTCCTCGTCAAGGATCTCGCACAGCAGGTCGTCGTCGATGTTGTGCACCTGCGTGGAGGTGCCGTTGGCGTGCACCCGGGCGTAGTCGCGGCCGACGAGGCGGCGCAGCTCCTTCGCGGTCCGCTGGGTCACGACCAGCCCGCCGGGCACCTCCGCGCCCGCGGAGGTGCGGGCCGACGTCGTGGCCGCGGCCGGGTCGAGGTCGTAGAGCACCTGCTCGTCTCCTGCCCAGCGCTCGACGACCTGCCAGCGTCCGCCGTGCTCGGCGATCCGGAAGGTCCAGCCGTCCTGCTCCTGCCACCCGCCCGGCTCCAGGCGCAGCGGCTGACGCGGGCCGGCACCGTGGCCGACGTCGACGAGCAGGTCGGCCTCGCTCGTCCGTACCCGCAGCACCGCATGGTCCTCGGGGACCCACGGGTCGGGGACCTCCGGGACCCGGGCCGGCCAGGTCGTCACGGTGTAGCCGACCTGCTCCAGCACCGCGACGAACAGCGCGGTCCGCTCGGGCGCCTCTCCCCCACGGCGCGCACCGAGCATGGTGGCGACCAGCTCCGGCACCGCGCGTCCCGACCGCTCACCCACCACGCGGGTGACCGTCTCGTAGGGGAAGGTGTCGACGTGCGCGCGGTGCAGCCGGAACAGGTGCGCGGCGTCCGGGCGCAGGCTGCCCGCGAGCTCGGTCTCCCCCACGCGCGCGAGGTAGGCGTCGAGGTCGACGGCGGTCGTCATGCGCCCTCCTCGGGCCAGGTGGTGAGGATGTCGGAGATGACCTCGGTACGACGGAAGCCCGGCTCCAGGCGCGCGCCGGTCAGGTCCGCGCCGCTGAGGTCGGCCCCCTCCAGGCGTGCGCCCAGCAGGCTGGCGTCGATGAGCTCGGTCTGGATGAGGTAGGCGTCGCAGAGGTCCGCGCCGTCGAGCTTGGCGCCGCGGAGGTCGGCCGACATCAGGTAGGCACCGGCCAGGTTGGCGCCGGACAGGTCCGCACCGGCGAGGTCGGTGCCGGCGAGGTCGGCACCGGCGAGGTCGGCGTTGCGGAGGTCGGGCAGGTAGCGCCCGTTCGCGCGGCGCTCCCGGGCATGCTCGTTCCAGGCCTCGGGCCCGTCGGCCAGGACGATCAGGTCGGCGTTCATCGCTCCTCCTCCGCTACACCGTGGTCAGGGTCGCCAGCGCGCGACCTTCGAGGTCGGCCGCGGCGCGCACGCCCACGGCCACCTCGTGGGCCAGCTCCGCCAGCTCGCCGGGGCCGGCGGCCGCGCTCTCGGCGAGGAGACGGGACCCGAGCTCGCTCCACTGCTCCCCGCTGCGGGCGAACAGTTCGGCCGCCGCGTCGTACTGGCTGCCGCCGGTCGCCTCTCCGACCGAGGTGAGGAAGCGGGAGATCACGGGCCGGAACAGCCCGCCGCCGGTGCCGAAGGACTCGATCTGCCGACCGACGTGGAGCAGCTGCCGCGCCAGGGCGCTGACCGTGATCACGGTGCCGGACAGGTCGACGTCCTCGACCTCGCCCTGCTTGGTGGCCGGCCAGGTCTCGGCGGCGGCGGAGAGCGCCTTCATCGCCGGGATCCCGAGGTTGCGGCTGCCCGGCTTGCGCACCTCGCGGCACAGCGTGCGGACCGCGACCGGGCCGACCCGGTCGAGCTGGACGCTGGCCTGGGCGGCACCGAAGACGTAGCAGCGCCAGTCGGGGTTCAGCGGCGCCGACCCCTTGCTCGACCGCGCGGCCTGGAGGTCCTCGGCGTCGATCGTCACGGGGTCGGGGTAGGCCGGGTCGGAGACCTCGAACCGGTCGCCGTCGGCGCGCACGACGTTGACGAAGTAGCCCCCGAAGGACGTGCGACCCTCCAGGCCCCAGTGCGGGAGGAGGCCGAGGTCGACCCGCGTCATCACCGCGGGCGCGGTGTCCAGGAGGGCGGCGAGGCCGGACGGCGACTTGGGCGCGTGGGCGGCGACCTCGACCCCGAGGAGCCGGACCGCCCGCAGCGGCATCACCCCCTGCTTGCCGACGACGATGTCGGCCGCGTCGCCGCGTGCGGCGAAGTAGGAGAACCCGAAGCCACCGTCGAGCCCGAAGATGAGCTCCTCGGAGACGTCGTGGCCAGCGGAGGCGAGCAGGTTGCGTTGGCACGCCGTCTCGCTGTGGATGCCGGAGCGGTGGACGTAGCTGGTCGTGGCCTGCGTCATCGGGACGCACCTCCGGTCAGGGACATGAGCTGGGCTCGGGTGGTGGGGTCGACCTTCTCCAGGGCGTACCTGAAGGTGTCGCGCTTCATCTGGTGGTGCCAGGTCCGCAGGAACTCCTCGACCTCGAGGGGATGGACCGGTGCGGTGACCTTGAGCAGCCAGCCGCAGCCCTTCTGGACGTAGACGTCCTCGTCGAGCATCAGGGCACGGCAGTTGTCGAGCACGTGCTCCAGGGGCAGCCGGTAGACCTGCTTGCCGACCTTGCGTACGACGAACTTCACGACCGCCACGTTCGCCGCCCGCCGTGCCCAGCTCCCCGGCGAGGACACCCACGCCCGGGTGAGCGGGATGTCGTCGAGGTGGCCCAGGAAGTAGGGGTAGAGCAGCTTGAGGCACAGGTCGTCGCACTGGGCCCAGTTCGTGACCGCGGTCTCCAGCCAGCGCCGGCTGTGCTCGAGCAGCTCGGGGCCCAGCTCCCGCTTCGCGACCCGGTGCAGCAGCGCGAACCCGAGCAGCACCTCCTCGTGGTGCCCGGCCTGGCCGATCACCCGGTCGGCGATGGCCAGCCGGTCGTGCGCGGACAGCTCCGGGTGCGCCTCGGTGTAGTCGTAGGCCAGCCGGGCCACCGTCGCGTTGCTCACGCCGAGCGCGTCGATGGGCGTGGGGAAGTAGCGCTGGACGGTGGCCGCGAAGTCGGGGTCGGCGCGGGACGCGAGGAGCTGCCAGAGCTCCTCGGCGGACGCTTCGGGACTCATGCAGGCATCGTCCCGAGGTCGATCGGCACCGGCTTGGACTTGGGCCGTGCGGGCTGCAGGCGGGGCTTGGAGGCCATGACGTACTCGTACTCGCGCTGCATCTCCGCCACCGTCTCCACCGAGTACGCCGCCCGCGAGCTGAGGTCCTGCCCGCCGAGCCCCCACCACAGGTACCAGTTCTTGTGGCTCAGGTAGGCGTTGCGCACGAAGTCCAGGGTCTCGCGGTCACGCAGGATCGCGGGCTCGACGTAGTAGGCCGGCACGAAGGTGCCCTGGCCCTCCTCCATGATGCCGGCCTTGACCGCCTGCTTGAGCAGCTTGGTGCCGCTGAGGATCCGGATCCCCAGGTTGGCGTAGACCTGCGCCGGGTTGAGGTGACGCTCGGTGAACTCGATGGACTCCCGCAGCGCCGCCGGCGTCTCCCCCGGGCCACCCAGGAAGACGCAGTGCGTGTGCTCGATCGGGCTGGCGGTGAACATCTTGTCGACCTCCACGACGCGGGCCAGGTCGAAGCCCTTCATCAGGTCCGCCAGGGCCTCGTCGGTCAGGGCGTCGGTGCCCAGGTCCACGCGGATGCAGCCCGCCGCGGCCAGCAGCTCGACGAACTCCGGCGTGATCGCGTTGGGCGTGAGCTGGCAGTACCACGGCACGTCCAGCTTGGCCCGGATCATCTCCGTGCAGACCTCGGCGGCGTAGTCGAGCGGGTAGTTGAAGGTGGCGTCGACGATCTCGAACTCCCGCACCTCCGGGTTCTCCGCCATGGCCCGCTTGATCTCCTCGACCACGGCGACGGGGTCCTTGAACCGGTTCCCCTTGCCCTCGGTCTTGCGGATGATGCAGTACGAGCAGTAGAGCTTGCAGCCGCGCTTGGTCTGCAGCGTCTCGATGGCCGGCTGGGTGTCGCGGGTCAGGTCGGACGCGGCCGAGACCCCCTCCTCGAAGTACCGCGCGTCGTACGCCGACCGGTCGGGCTCGAGCGCACCGACGTCGAAGCCGGTGTTGGGCGGGTTCTGGCAGAAGTTGCCCTCGTCGTCGAGGTAGCACAGGCCCGAGATCGCGTCGAGGGAGCCGCCGACCTCCAGGTACTGCAGGAGCTGGCTGATCCCCACCTCGCCCTCGCCGGCGATGCCGTAGTCGGGGCGGGCGTACTCGTAGAAGGCCAGCGGCTCGACCGAGAAGCCGGAGCCGCCGAGCACCACCGTCGCCGAGGTGTACTTGCGCACGCACTGGACGATCTTCTCCGTCATCGGGCCGAAGAAGACCGGGTCGACGAAGGTCAGGTTGTCCAGGTTGCGCACGGCGATGCCGACCACGTCGTAGGTGTTGCTGGTGAGCTTCTCGCGCACGGCCTTGAGCTCGCGCGACTCCCACAGCAGGTCGAGCACGTCGACCTGGTGGCCGGCCTTCTTGATCGCGGCGCTGATGTAGGCCATGCCGATGGGCAGCGCCGGGCGGGGCACCCGGATCTTGTTGGTGGAGATGAGCAGGACTCTCATGGCGCATCGGCTCCTAGGCGGGAACGCCCGCGGCGACGGGCGGGCTGGTGGTCGGCGCGACGTCGTGCCAGTACGTCGCGGGCTTGAGGTCGTGGCGCAGCGTGGCCTTGTCGCGGTAGCGCCGCATCCGGTCGAGGTCGATGTCGACGACGCCGACACCCTCCTCCGACTCCATGACCAGCATCCGCTCGTCGCCGTCCTCGAAGTCGAAGTGCTCGGACTCGAGGAACAGCGGGTCCGCGAGCACCTGGCTGCGACCCATGTAGCTGAAGCCGGCGTAGAGGTTGTTCCCGATGCCAGAGGCGAAGGCGATGATGCACTCGGCGTCGACGGCGCGCACCGGGAGCCGCATGTCCGCCACGTAGGCGAACATGGAGGGCACCAGGGCGTTGCAGACGATGATGTCGACCTCGCGGCGCAGGTACTCCCGGGAGACCTCCGGGAAGTTCACGTCGTAGCCCTGCATCAGGCCGACCCGGCCGATGTCGAGGTCGAAGACGGGGTACTCCGTGCCGCTCGCGAGGTAGCGCGCCTCGAGCTCGTGGGTGTGCACCCGGCGGTAGCGTCCGAGCATCGTGCCGGTGCGGTCGAAGAGCACCGACGTGCTGTAGTAGCGCCCGTCGTCACCGCGCTCGAGGAGCCCGGCGACCAGGTGGATGCCGGCGTCGCGGGCGACCTCGGCGAGCCGGTCCGTGGCCGGCCCGGGGATCGGCACCGCCACGTCGGCGACCTCGAGGATGTTGCCCGAGGTCAGGTAGGCCTCCGGCAGGCAGACCAGGTCGGCGCCCTGCTCGGCCGCCTGCGCGATCAGGCGCTCGGCCCGGCGCTGGTTGCCGGACTCGCGTCCGAGCTTGGACTCCATCTGGATCACGGCGATCTTCATCCCGCTCACCCCATCGCCACGGGGACGACCGGCTGGGAGGAGATGACCAGGCCGAGGTCCTCCTCGACCACGTGCCAGTCGTCCAGCCCTGCCTCGGCCAGCAGGCCGCGGACCTCGTCGGGTGAGTACGCCGCCTGCAGGGCGCGCATGAACTGCTCGCCGCCCTCCTTGACGAACTGGAGGATGAAGGTGATGTGCCCCTCCTCGGCCAACCGGTTGACGTCCTCGATGAGCACGACGCCGCCCGGCTTGCAGATGCGCGCGCACTCGCGCAGCGTGTCGACCGGCCGGCGCCAGCGGTGGAAGGAGGAGAACGAGTAGACGATGTCGGCGGAGTCGTCGGGGAACGGCAGCCGCGACAGCTTCGACATCTCGAACTCGACGTCGCCGGCCATGTTCGCCCAGATCCCGAGCGTCAGGTTGTCCTCGGCGACCTCGACGAGGTTCTGGAACTCCTCGACGCCCGAGATGGCCACGTCGGGCAGCCGGCCGCCCACGTGCAGGGAGAGCAGCCCGGTGTTGAAGCCGACGTCGACGAGGTCGGACATCCCCTCGCGGTAGGCCGCCACGATCCGCTCGCTGGGCCGCTTGAAGGCCATCAGCGCGGACCGGCGCATGCCGAGGTCGTAGGTCCGCACGTCCTCGATGTTGACGAAGGGCTGGGCGAGCGGCACCCGCTCGGCCAGGTCCAGCAGCGGAAGCTCAGTGGTGGTCATGGCAGGCCCCCTGGGGAGAGGAGTTGACGAGGAGCGGGAGCGAGCGCTGCTCGGGGTTGATGAATCCGGTGATGTCGGCGCCCAGGTGCTGGGGGTAGCGCCGGAACTCGGGCGAGTAGAAGGTCTTGGAGATGTTGTCGAGGAAGTACCAGCCCTTGGGCCCGGTGACCTCGATGCCCTCCTCGTTGCTGGTGACGAGGCCCTTGTCGACGAGGTCGGCGATCTCGGGGGCGAACATCTCCATGAAGTCGACGCCGTGCACCGAGCGGAAGACCTCGCGGTTGACGCGACCGGCCTTGACGCCGAGCACCATCGTCCGCCGGATCGCCTCGGACTTGGTGATGTGCTTGCCCATGGAGATCGGCAGGCGGCCCTCCTGGACCGTCTGGATGTAGCGGCCGAGGTCCGGCTCGTTGAAGTACCAGTGGTCGCGCAGGTGACCGGTCGCGGTCGGGCCCATCGGGATGATCGGGATGTCGAGGCTCCACGAGGTCTCGCCGTACCGCGGCTGGAAGCCCGGCTTGGCGAAGCAGTCGCCGTAGTAGCCGAGGTAGCCGGCCTCGGTGAGCTTCTCCGCGCCGCGGTAGAACATGGCGTCGACCATGTCGCGCTCGGGCACCGGCGGGAGCTTGCGGCGCTTGGTCGAGACCTGGGCGAACTCCATGTAGGTGTAGAACGACACGCAGGTCACGCCCAGCTCGATCGCGACGTCCAGGCTGTGCTCCCAGGCCTCCATCGTCTGGCCGTTGATGCCGTGCATCAGGTCGACGTTGATGTTCTCGAAGCCGCTCGCCTGCAGCAGCCGGATGCTGTTCTTCAGCATCTCGGGGTCGCTGGGCCGGCCGATGTTCTTCAGGTCCTCCTCCACGAACGACTGCACGCCCAGGCTGATCCGCCGGATGCCGTGCTCGAGCAGCACCTTGGCCTTGCGCTCGGTGATGTCGATCGGGGTCGTCTCGATCGAGAAGTCCGCGTCCGGCGCGACGTTCAGGCTGCCGAAGAGGTGGCTGAAGAGGTCGTCCAGCTGCGGTGCGGACAGCGCGGTCGGGGTGCCGCCGCCGATGTAGCCGAGGATGATCTCGTGGTCCTGGATGTAGGGCCGCTCGGCGTAGTTGGTGATCTCGGCCTTGACGGCGTCGAGGTAGGCCAGCGTCAGGTCCCGCTCCGTCTGGAACTTGATGTAGGGACAGCTGAAGCAGAGCCGGTTGCAGAAGGGAACGTGCAGGTAGATCCCCATCGGCTTGCGCGGGAACACCTCCTCCTCGGTGACCGCGACGTGCTTCGTGGGGTACTGGCGCACCCACTCGTTGTCGCGCTCCGGATAGTCCTTCCAGAACGGCATGCTGGTCGTGGTGATACTCATGGCAACTTCTCCCCTTCGGCGGTTTCGGCGATTGAGCGGACGATGTCGGCGAGCGTGGCGAGGCTGAACCCGGCCGAGCGCAGGGCGATCCCCTGCGCGTGTGCGAGCGCCACGAGCTCCCCCAGCAGCGCGGGGTGCTCGCCGGCACGGAGGCGGAGCTCGACGCCGGTGGGCGTCTCCTCCAGCGCCTCGACGGCGGGGTAGGTGCGCCGCACCTCCTCCGACCAGCGGCGCACCGCCTCGGCGTCGTGGAGCCCGGGGTAGGTCGCGAGGCTCAGCCGGGCCTCCGCTCCCCGGCGCAGGATGTCCCCGAGCGAGGCCTCCTCGACCTGGCGGCCCCGGTGCAGCACGACGGCCGAGTCGGCGAGGGCCTCGAGCTCGTGACGGTGGTGGCTGGCGAAGAGCACCCCCACCCCGCCGGCCTTCAGGTCGGCCAGCAGCTTGAGCAGGGCCTCCTGGGCCGACGGGTCCAGCCCGGTCGTCGGCTCGTCCAGGATCAGCAGGTCGGGGCGGTGGGCGACGGCGCAGATGAGGTGGAGCTTGCGCTGGCTGCCGCCCGACAGCGTCCGCACGCTCTGCTGGACGTAGGGCTGCAGCTCGGCCAGCTCGATGAGCTCGTCGTACCGCTCGGCGGGCGCGCGGTGCAGGCGCAGCTGGTGCTTGACGTAGGCCTCGACGGTGGTGCCGTCGGGGAGCTCCTTCGACTGCTGGACGTAGCCCAGGTGGCTGCCGACCTTGCCCCAGCGCCGGGAGCTGATCCCGCAGACCAGCACCTCGCCGTACTGGGGCTTGAGCAGGCCCGCGATCAGGCGGATCACCGTCGTCTTGCCGGCGCCGTTGCTGCCGATGATGGCGACGCCCTCCCCGGCACGGACGTCGAAGGAGATGTCGCGGAGGCTGAACTCCGGGCTCACCCGGTAGCCCAGGCCGGTGACGGCGAGCACGGGCGCCTCGCCCTGGCGCGGGCTAGCCACGGCCGACCCGCTGCCGGAAGAAGTACGCCGCCGCGCCGATCGCCACCACGGCGTACGCGAGCGCCAGGAGGACCGTCCAGCCGGACGGGTCCGGCCCCTGGCCGGTCGTGGCCCGGAACAGCTCGACGTTCACCGACAGCGGCAGCCGCTCGAGGACCTCGCCCACCCAGCCCAGGTTCTGCAGCGGGAAGAAGATCCCCGCGAAGTACATCAGCGGGATGACGATGATGTTCACGACCGCCGGGAAGGAGATCTCGTTGGAGAAGGTCGCCACCACGATTCCCAGGCCGGCGAAGAACAGGCAGCCGGTGACGAAGGCGAGCAGGCCGAGCCCCGGGGACTCGATGGCGGCGTCGAAGGCCAGGAGGCCCAGCACCAGGACCGCGGCGAACTGCAGCAGGCACTTGAGGGTCACCCCGATGAAGCGGGCGACGAGGAAGCCGGAGTACGACAGCGGGGAGAGGATCAGGTCCTCGATCGTGCGCCGGTTGCGGTCGATGATGACCGTGTAGCCGATCGTGTAGGTGCAGCTGAACATGATCCCCGCGGCGAGGATGCCGGGGAAGACGAAGTCGAAGAAGGTGCCGGCGTCCGGCGACGGGCTGACCATCTGGTCGGTGGCCGCACCGAAGGCCAGCACCATCGAGATCGACGTCAGGAACGTCGAGATCCAGAAGAGCTTGTTGTCGAAGAACTGGCGCATGTCCATCGCGACCAGGCGCAGCACGTCCCGGACCCAGCCGCCGGCCGGTGCGCTCCGGCCCACCACGGGTGCGGGCTCGGTCCCCGTGCGGCTCATCGTCCGGCTCCCACGAAGCGGGTCGACCACGTCGCGTCCGCGTCGGCGTGGAAGGGCAGGGTCGCGCGGGTCTTGCGTCGCGCGCGCAGGTACAGCTGGGCCGTGAGCACGGTGTCGCGCGCCCGAGGCGGGGCGAGGGCGAGGATGTCGTCCTCGTCGCCGTGCGAGGCACCCACGAGCAGCCCGTCCACGATGGCGCTGCGCCCCAGGTAGTCCATGCCCGCGAACCGGCTCTCCCCGGAGCTGCTGGCCAGGACCAGGGCGCACTCGTTGTCCGCGGCCCGGGCCCGGCACACCGACAGCGCCGCCTGGGAGTAGTCCACGAAGAGGTTCGCGACGCACACGATGATGTCGACCTCCTGGCCGAGCAGGTGACGGCTGGCCTCGGGGAAGCGGAGGTCGTGGCTGACCTGCAGCCCGATCCGGCCGACCGGGGTCTCGATCGCGTCGAGCGGCTGCCCGGCGGCGATGTAGTCCCGCTCCCCCGACCACACGCTGGCCCGGCGGTAGACGCCGAGCAGGTCCCCCGACGGACCGACGAGCACCGCGGCGTCGTACAGCTCCCGGTCCTCGCTGAGCAGCACCCCCGCGGCCAGGTGGATCTGGTGCCGCCGGGCCTGCTCGGCGAGGAACGCGACCACCGGTCCGTCCAGCGGGGTGGCGTCGCTGCGCAGCGTCGGCAGGTTGAGGCCGGTGGCGAAGGCCGCCGGGAGGCACGCCAGCGCCGCACCCGAGCCCGCCGCGGACGCGACGAGCTCGGCGGCACGCGGCAGGTTCTCCTCGGGCCGGCTCGGCTCGATCTGCAGCTGGACGGCGGCGATGGTCGTGCCTTGACCTCGGAACAGGCTCATCGGCGGGCTTCCTCCACGGGGCGAGGCGCACCGGACGCTTCCGGTGCGGGACGGGCGGGGGGTGCGGGCACGGCCCGGAGCAGGGCGGGCAGGAAGGCGTCGACGACCGCCGGCGTGACGTGCCGGGTCACGACGACGCGGATGGTGTCGGTGAAGCGGGTGGACGTCGACACGATCCAGCCCGCCTCCTCCAGGCGGCGCGACACCTCGACGGCACCGGGGACGGCGAAGACCACGATGTTGAGCTGCGGCTCCAGCAGCAGCCGGTAGCCCGCCTCGCGCAGGCGCGCGACCAGGTGGTCCGTGGTCTCGTAGTTGCGGCGGGTGACCTCGAGGAAGCCGTCGCGACCCAGGTGCTCCAGCACGGCGTACGTCGCCACCGCGGCGGACCCGGGTCGCGTGCCGAGGAAGGTGTTGGTGTGCACCGGGGTGTCGACGAAGAAGGACGGCACCCGGAACGACGCGTGGTCGATGCCGGCCCGGAAGAGGACCGCGCCCGCGGGCACGGTCACGAGTCCGTACTTGTGCGGGTCGATCGTGATCGAGGAGACCCCCTCGAGGCTGAAGTCGAAGTTCGGCAGCGCCCGGCCCAGCTCCCGGGCGAACGGGATGATGAAGCCACCGGTCGCGGCGTCGACGTGGAGGTGCACGTCGTGGCGCCGGGCGATCGCGGCGATCTCCTCGACCGGGTCGACGACACCGAGCTCGCTGGAGCCGGCGGTGGCGACGATCGCGACGGTCTGCGGCCCGACGGCCGCCTCGACGCCGGCGGGTGGCAGCCGGAGCAGCTCGTCGACCGGGACCCGCACCGGCACCAGCCCGAGCGCCGCGACGATCTTGTCGAAGGAGAAGTGGACGGTGCTGCCGACGATGACCTCGGGCGCCTCGAGCGTCCGGCCCGCCGCCTCGGCCGCGGCCCGGGCGCGCTGCCGGGCGACCAGCATCGCCAGCAGGTTGGCCTCGGTGCCTCCCGACACCAGGCTGCCGGAGCCGCCCTCGCCCGCCACCAGGTCGAGGAGGAGGTCGACCACCGCGCGCTCGATCCGCGCGGTGCCGCGGAAGATCCGCGGGTCGCCGAGGTTGGTGTGGGCGGCGAGCGCGCCCAGCTCGACGCCCAGCGGGTGCGGCTCGGTGCAGATGGAGTTGAGCACCCGGTCCCAGCCGACGTCGAGCGCCATCGCCTGTCCCACCCGCTCGCGCACCGCCTCCGCGGGCAGGCCCTCAGGTCGCACGGCGCACCTCCGGGGACGTGTCGCCGGCCGCCGGGACCAGCGTCCACAGCGCGAAGCCGGGGCGCCGCAGGTGCCGCACGAGCTCGAGGTCCCAGCCGAACGGGTGCGGCTCCGAGCCGAGCGCGCCGAGGACGTGCTCCCACGAGGAGCCGCCCGTCATCGCCTCAGGAGCCATCGCCGGCCCCCGCGACGGTGAGGTCGGTGTAGAGGTCGGGCCGGCGGGCCCACAGGCCGAACCACAGGGTCTCCTGGAACTTCAGGTCCGGCTGGCGCAGGTGCCGGATCAGCTCGACGTCCCACGGGGCGCCGACCACGCCCTCCGCGAGGTCGGCCCGCACCGCGAAGTCCTCCGGCATCACCAAGCAGGACCCGCCCGCGCCGCCGTGGCCCAGGCCGCCGGCGAAGGCGATCGCGACGGTGTTCAGCGTCGCGATCCCCCACACGGCGGCCCGCTGCCGCTCGGGGTACGACGAGCGGACCGCGCCGGACACGAGCAGCAGCTCCGCGCCCTGCAGGCACTGGATGCGCGGCGGCTCGACGAGCCAGAAGTCCGAGCCCAGGAGCACGCCGACCTTGCCGTGCGGCGTCTCCACGACCGGGAAGTCCGTCCCCGACCCCGTCGTCCCGTCCGGCAGGACCGGTCGCCGCACCGTGGTGACGATCTCGCCCCGGTCGTCGATCAGGTGCGCGACCTGCTCGCGACCCGCGGCGCCGCGCTCGGGCCACGAGCCGGTCAGCACGTAGGTCCCCCGCTGCTGCGCGAGCGCGGCCAGGCGGTCGACGACGTGGTCGCGCAGCGCGTCCGGGACCTCCGGGTCCTCGCTGCCGGAGAAGGCGTTCTCCGGCAGGACCACGAAGGAGGCGTCGTCTGTGACCGAGCGCTCGAGGTCGGTGAGGATCGCCTCCGCGGTGGCCTTGGCGTCCGGCCACGCGCGGTGCTGGGCGACGTAGACGGTGCTCATGCGCGTGCCCCCGAGCCGACGGCCGGCGCTGCCGAGGTGGGTGCCAGCGTGGAGCGGAGCTCCTCGGCGAGGTCGCGGTGCATGTCGGCGTACGGCTCGAGGAGGGCCTGGTAGGCCTCGGGCCGGCGCAGGTCGAGCCATCGCCGCCCGTCGCCGTCGGCCGCCGGCTCCGGCAGGTCGACGTACAGGGTCTCGGGGCGGTCGTTCGCCGCCTGGGCGAGGACGCCCTGGGGCGTGGTGACCAGGCTCGTCCCGGAGAAGTGGATCTGCACGAGACGGTCGCCGCGCCGGCCCTCGACGACCCCGACCGAGCTGGCGTAGACGATGTTGACGTTGTTCAGGTACGCCGTCGTGGTCAGGGCGTTGACCATGAGCTCCTGGTTCTGGCGCAGGGTCCCGCCGGGCACGAAGACCGTGTGGGCGCCGGCCGCCGCCATCAGCCGGATCACCTCGGGCACCCAGAAGTCCGAGCAGACCGCGATCCCGATCGGGCCGAGGTCGGTCTCGATGATGCCGAGGCCCTCGGCCTGGCGGCACACCACCATCTCGTTGCCGAAGGCGTGCGCCTTCACGGCGCTGCCGAGGATCGTCCCGGACCTGTCGATGAACAGGCAGGTGTTGCGGTACTTGCCGTCGTCGAGCGCCTCCACGACCGAGCCGAGCACGATGTTGCAGCCGTGCTCGCGGGCCAGGTCGCAGAACTCGTCGGTCAGCGGGCTGGGGATGGGGGTGTCGGTCGTGCCGCGCAGGTGGTCCTGGCCCGGCATGTACCACGGCGGCCCGAGGAAGAACTCCGGGAAGCAGAGGAGGTCGACCTCGCCTCCCCGGGTCGCCTCGGCGACGGCCCGACGGGCGTTGGCGCGCCCCTCCTCGGGGCTGTCGGCCCATTCGATCTGTACGACGGCCACCTTCATGAGGTCTCCTCGTGGGTGTTGGCGGGACCGGTGTGCGGCAGGGCGGGCATGAGGACCTCGATGTCCAGCTCGTGGTCGACGCGGTCGAGCAGCTCCCGCAGGACGGTGGGGTCCGAGACCGTGGCGCCGGCGGCGTGCGTGGCGAAGCGTGGCGGCTCGGCGCGGACGGTCAGCCCGGGCGGCAGGTCGTCCCCGGCGTGGAGGATCGTCTCGACGTCCACCGCGCTCACCGGGCCGGCGGGCAGGCCGACCGCGGCGGCGAGGGTGCCGAGCGGGAGCAGGACGGGTCCGGGCCGCCCGCAGGCGCAGCGCGCGGCGCCGGGGACCAGCTCGACCAGCTCGCCCGTCGGCTGGGCCGGGCGGACCAGGGCTCCGTGGGTGCGCAGCATCAGCTCGCCGCGCTGCGCGCCGGGCAGCAGGCGACCGGGGGTCGCCGAGCGGAGCGACACCTCGAACCGGTGCCCGCGCACGTGGTGGCCCCCGGCGGGGCAGGAGACCGCCACCAGCGGCATCGTGGGGGTGCTGAACAGCGCGCTGACCTCGGCGCCCCACTCCTGCCCGATCCGGCGCAGCCGCTCCCCCGCGCAGGGGGCGCCGACGGCGACGATCCTGGTGATGCTCGACGTCGCGGGGTCGCCGCCGCGCGCGGTCTCCAGCGCGGCGAGGTCGCAGGCACGCTGCGGGTCGCAGACGAGCACCGTGGCGTCGTAGCGGCGCACCAGGTCGAGCAGGCGCTCCTTGGGACAGATGGTATCGCTGGTGCCCACCCCGATGACGGCGGCACCGATCAGCTCGACCGCCCGCTCGAAGGTCGCCCCCGCGAACGAGAGCTCGTACGGCGCCGCGACGACGACCACGTCCTCGGGGCCGACGAGCTCGCCGAGCACCTCGGCCATGTCGAGCAGCGCGCCCCGCCACACCGTGTGGCTGAGGTCGGTACGACGCAGCACCCCCGCGCCGTCCGCCCATTCGGCGTAGCGGGCGGGGTGCGTGTCGGGACCGTCCGCTCCCGACCCGTGCAGCAGTGCCTCGTCGTCGACCATCTCCAGGAGGTCGACGAAGTGCTGGTCGAAGCGCAGCGCGGTGCGGCTCATCGGGTCCCTCCGTCCGGCGCGACGCGCTTCCAGCCGTAGCGGCCGTTGCCGAAGCCGGCCTGCAGCAGCGGTCCGCGGTCGCGGTCGACGCTCAGCGCGACCACCTTCGCCATCACGAGCTGGTGGTCGCCCATCTGGTAGGTCGCCTCGAGCTCGCAGTCGATGAGGGCGAACGCGCCCGCGATGCGGGGGCAACCGGCCTCGGACGGCTCCCAGTCGAGCTTGTCGAAGCGGAGGTCGGGTCGGTCGTTGGCGAAGGACTGGGCGAGGTCGCGCTGCTCCTCGCTGAGCACGTTGACGCAGAACGGCCGGCCGCCGGCGATGGCCGACCAGCTCGAGCTCCCCGACCGGACCATGAAGCCGATCAGGCCGAGCTCCTCGGACACCACCGTGAGCGAGGCGATGGTCAGCCCGTGCGGACGGCGCTGCTCGTCGGCGTCCGTGGCGCTGCCGGCCACGACGGCCACCGTCGTGGGGAGCAGCTCGCCGAGCTCGTGGAGGTCCGGGCCCTGCGCGGTGCCGGTACGACGTACGGCCGGCTGCTCGACCACGCCGCGCCGCACCGGGTTCTCGGCCAGCTTGCGCAGGTAGGCGCCCGTCGTCGACTGGCCGTGCTGGGCGAGCTCGTGCGGCGGACCGCAGTGCACGACGCGACCGCCCTCGCGGCCCGCACCGGGGCCGACGTCGACGACCCAGTCCGCGATCCCGATGACGCGCAGGTTGTGCTCGATCGCGACGATCGTGTTGCCCGAGGCGATGAGCCGCTCGAAGAGGGCGAGCAGGTGACGGATGTCCGCGGGGTGCAGGCCGCGGGTGGGCTCGTCGAAGATGAACAGGGTGCCGCTGCGCCGCTGCTTCAGCAGCTCGCTCGCCAGGTTGAGGCGTTGCGCCTCGCCACCGGACAGCGTGGTGGTCGACGAGCCCAGCTGCAGGTAGCCCAGCCCGAACTCGTCGAGCACCTCCAGCGCACGCACCACCTTGGTCGCCCCCTGGGCATCGAACCAGGTCCGCGCCTCCTCGACGGGCATCGAGAGGACGTCGTGGATGCTGCGTTCCTGCAGGCGCACCTCCAGCACGTGGTCCTGGAAGCGCCGGCCGTCGCACTCGGGGCACACCACGTGCTCGCTGCGGAATAGGCTCATCTCGACCTCGGCCAGGCCGAGGCCCTTGCACGCCTCGCAGCGTCCGCCGGCCACGTTGGTGCTGAACTCCGCACGTCCCAGGCCACGCTCCTGCGCGTCCGGACTGGCCGCGAAGGCGTCCCGGAGGTGGTCGCCGATTCCGATGTACGTCGCCAGGGTGCTCCGGCTCGAGCGGCCGATCGGGCGCTGGGCGACGTGGATGACGTCCTCCAGCGCGCCCCTCCCGAGCCCGTTGCGGACCTGGTCGTGGAGCGCGGCGACCAGGGAGCTCTTGCCGGCGCCCGAGACCCCGGACACGCAGGTCAGCGCCTGGAGCGGCAGCCGCACCGCCTGGTCGTGGACGTTGTGGCGCGTCAGCCCGGACGCCTCGAGCCAGCCGGCCGCGCCGAGGTCGACGGGCTCGCGGGTCGGGGGCGGCGACAGCAGCGCGTGCGCGGTCGGCGAGCCCTCCACCTCGAGCAGGTCCGGCACGGTGCCGGCGAAGACGACCTCGCCGCCGCGGGAGCCGGCACCGGGACCGAGCTCGACCACCCAGTCGGCCGAGCGGATCACCGCCTCGTCGTGCTCGATCACGATGACGGTGTTGCCGAGGTCGCGGAGCCGCCGCAGCGAGGTGAGGATGCTGTCGGTGTCCGCGTCGTGCAGGCCGGCGGTCGGCTCGTCGAGGACGTACATCACCCCGGTCAGCTCCGAGGCGAGGTGCTGGGCGAGCAGCAGGCGCTGCAGCTCTCCTCCCGAGAGCGTCACGACGGGCCGCTGCAGCTGGAGGTGCCCGAGGCCGACCTGCTCGATGTTGGTGCTCTGCTTGATGATCGCGCGGGCCAGCTCCGCGACGGTCGCGGGCACGGTCGCGTCCGCGAGCGCCTCCTGCAGCAGCACGATGGCGTCGGTGAGCTCGGCGCGCTGGAAGTCGTGGAAGGTGTGGCCGGCCACGGTCGCGCGCAGCGACTCGGGCCGCAGCCGGCCGCCGTCGCAGCCGGGGCACGGCTCGCTGGCCAGGTAGTTGGCGAAGGCGTTGCGCCGCGCCGGGGTGCTGGCGTTCTTGTAGGCCCGCTCCAGGAAGCCGAGGATGCCCTCGAACCGGAAGTCGTTGGTGACCTTGCTGAGCTTGATGGAGTAGACCGTGTCGGTCCCGTGCAGGACCCGCTCCACCTCGTCGGGGCTCAGCGCGGCGAAGGGGACGTCGAGGTCGATGCCGGTGTCGGCGGCCATCGCCTCGAAGACCTTGCGGCAGTTCGGCACCGCGAAGGTGCCCGAGTCGGCGCCGTCCCAGATCTGGCGCAGCGTGGCGCCGCGGTCGGGGACGACCTTGTCGAGGGAGAAGCCGACCAGCTCCCCGACGCCGTCGCACTGCAGGCACTTGCCCTCGCGGCGGTTGGGGCTGAAGTGCTGGGCCGTGAGCGGCTCGGCGAAGACGCCGCAGGTCGCGCAGCGCAGGTCCGCGGCCGTCACCTCGAAGCACACCGGGCACACCGGGTGCGCGCCGGCGCCGAAGAGCAGCCGGTAGAGCCCGTCGATGCCGGACAGGGTGCCGACGGTCGAGCGGGTGTTGGTGAACCCGCCGTCGCGCTGGCGCAGCGCCACGGGCGGCTGGGTGCCCGCGATGCGGTCGAAGTGGTAGTCGCCGCCCCCGACGTCGAGGGACTTGCTCGACAGCGCGCCGAGGTAGAGCGACTTGGAGTGCTCGAAGAGCGTGTCGATGATGAGCGACGACTTGCCCGACCCCGAGACGCCCGCGGCGACGATCAGCTGGTTCTTCGGCAGCTCGACGTCGACCGACCTCAGGTTGTGGGTGGTGACGCCGTTGAGGACGATCCGGTCGCTGGTCACGGCAGCTCCATCGACGTGGCGAGGTCCCGCGCGTGCTCCTCGCACGCGCCGAGGTCGGGGAAGGTGAGGTAGAGCGCGGAGCGCACCCGCGCCGGGTCGCCCCGGTTCCAGGCCTCGTAGAGCTCCTGGCGCATCCCGAACTGGTCGATCACCAGGTCGCCCGCCAGCCGGAACAGCCGGGACTTCTCGGCCACCCCGATCTCGCGACCGCACATGTAGGAGTCCAGGGCGTGGCGCAGGTCCGGGGCCAGGAGGTCGCCCTCACCGGGCTGCATGATCAGTCCGGAGGCGCCGATCTGGCGGATGATCGCCGAGGCCCGCGCCGAGAACTGCCCCGCGACCGAGTCGAGGGCCGCCGTCGGCCCGGGCGCCAGGAGACCTCCGCCCGCGGGCGCGGCCTGCCGGTCGATCGCGTCCAGGCCCAGCTCCACGAGCTGCACGTACGACGCCACCTCGCCCAGCAGGGCGCTGACCTCGCGGAACTTGTCGACGCCGATGGAGCGCGCCAGCAGCGAGGCGACGCCGAGCATGACCCGCAGCCGGTGGTGGAAGCGGATCTGGCCGGTGTAGAGCGACCAGCGGTTGAGCTCGTGGAAGCCCCGGGCCGCGGTCGCCGCGTCGTCGAGGAGGAAGACCCGGTGGTGCGGGACGAAGACGTCCTCGAAGACGAGCATGGCGTCCTGCTCGTCGTACCGGGCGCCGAGGGTGCCGGGCTGCGCGGCGTACGGACGGCGGCAGATGATCTTCAGGCCGGGCGTGTCCATCGGCGTCGCGAACCAGCAGACGTAGGCCGGGTCCTCGCGCAGGTAGTTCGCCGGTGAGAGGTAGATCAGCACCTCGTGCGCGTACGGCGCGAGGGTGGCGATCTGCTTCGCCCCCCGCACGACGATCCCGTCCGCGGTGCGGCGGACGACGCGCAGGCCCAGCTCGGGACGCTGCAGCGGGCTCGAGGAGCGGTCGACCTGCGGGTCACCGAGCCCGTGCGTGAGCGAGATGTCGTTGTCGCGGCAGTAGTGGTAGTACGCCTCGGCGTTCTCGCCGAAGGCCGGGTCCACCTCGGCGAGCGCGTGGCGGTAGCCGTACAGGCCCACCACGACGTTCGCCATGAAGTCGGGGATCCGCGAGACCTGGCCGTGGGACGCCTCGACCCAGTGCCGCGAGTTGCGCCACTTGCGGGTCAGGTCCTCCGGCGTCGTCGGAGCGAGGTACGACAGGCTGACCGGGTGGCCGGTGGTCGGCGAGGCGAAGGTCATCTCCGAGCGGTACGCCGGGTCGGCCTGCCGGTCGTAGAGCCCGGCCAGGGTGTCCAGCATCGGCCGGAACCGGGGGTCGGTCGTGACGTCCACCCGCTCGCCGTCGCACCACAGCCGGCGCCCGTCGACGACGCTCTCGAGGTAGCTGGCGCCGTCGTGCGCACCGCGACCCGGGCCGCCCAGGGCGGCGGCGTTCGTCTGCGCCGTGCCGGTGTCCGCACTCGTCGTCTGCTCGACCGTGGCGCCGAGCGATTCTGTCACCATGATCCGCTCCTACGGGATCCGCTCCGGCTCACCGGAGTGGAAGGGTTGGTAGCTCTGCTCCTGGACCTCGGGGAAGTAGTCGCGGGTCGCCTCGCCGACCGCGCGCATCAGCTCGGCGTCGACCGACGCGGGGTCCGAGGTCAGCGCCGACAGCGGCGACCCGCCGACCTCGTTCGCCAGGGACATCCCCCGCCCGGCGTAGATGCACTGCAGCGACCGGTTGGCGTTCGCGGCGTCGCGCATCTTGTAGACCGCCTGCGGGCCGTCGGGGACGCCGATCATGGACTTCGTGCCGCCGGACCCCAGGCAGTTGCGGGGCATGTGCAGGTGCTCGTGGCGCCACTCCTGGTGCGCGTTCTGCAGCCGGAAGGCCTGGTGCAGCACCTGCTGGCGCAGCCACGCGCCGGCGTCGCCGTCGTGGGCGTGCCGGTCCACGTGGGCGATCGCGTCGGGGACGCTGCCGCCCTGGGTCCCCAGCCAGGTCTCGAGCGTCGCCCAGAAGTGCTTGAAGAGGTCCTTGAACATGTGCTGCTTGACCGCGAGGGAGTGCGTGCCGCTGGCGGGCCCGAGGTTCTCCCGGAACCCGTGGTACTCGCCGGTGGCGAGGAGCTCGGCCATCACCCGCTGTGCCTCGACCATCGGCCAGAGCAGGTCGTTGCACAGCGCGAGGTGCAGCACCACCCGGCTCGTCGCACCCTCCCGCAGCGCACGGACCGCCGCCTCCAGGTGGTCGTTCGCCTCGGCGCACAGGATCTCGGGAATCTGGTGCAGCGCGACGAACTCGCCGTGCAGGGTGGCGGGGTTCAGCTCGGTGACGGCGACGGCGCGGGCGAGGGTGGCGGTGGCGAGCACGTCGTCGAGCTCGCCGGGGAGGTCGAGCGGGATCCCGCTCAGGTCCGCCTCCCACTTCGTCGCGTCGTGGCTGCCGAGGCGGATCCCGTGCAGGACCCGGTAGAGCGGGTCGTCGATGCTCTTGGTCGCGATGGTGGTCCGCACCGTGTTGAAGTCGCTGACCAGCAGCACGCAGCGCACGACGTCGTGCAGCCCGTGCAGCTCCTCGACGTACGCCTGGTAGCCGGCGGTGCTCGCGATGCTGACGCTCGGCGCCTCCCCCACCCCGTTGCCGGTGAGGCTGCGCGCCTCGACGACCACGGTGCCCAGGCGCCGCAGGAGACGGTGGAAGCCGACGCTCCAGTCGACCAGGCGGGAGGCCCGCCCGAAGTCGCGGTCGTTGACGGCCGTCGCCGTCCGGATCGCGATCCGGGTCAGGTTGAGCACGCCGACCTCGGCCGCCTGGAGCGCGGCGCACACCGTCGACTCGTACGACGCCTGCGGGGCCTTCGTCGCGCTTCGCGCATCACCGATGAGGTCGACGCGGTGCAACCGGTCGTAGCTCGGCGCGATCGGCCCGAGCTCGTTCACGGCCGGAGCGTCCACGGGACACCCGGTCGGGGCGCGCAGCGCCTCGGCACGGGTCTGAGGACGTTCGGGGGTCGGGGTCGACATGACGTATCACTCCTTGTCGGCGGGCGCGAGGTAGCGGATGGAATCGGTCGGGCAGGACTCGTAGGCGTCGAGCACCGCCTCCAGCTCGTCGTCGGTCTCGGGCTGCTTGAAGCACACATGGATCTCCAGCTCGTCGTCGCCGTCGAAGTTGTCCGGTGCGAGGTCCTGGCACAGGTGGCAGTCGATGCAGGTCTCGTCGATGTCGAAGCGCCCCGCGAGGGGGAGCCCGGTCGGCAGCGGCATCTCGGTCGTCATCGCGTGCCCCCCGCCACGGCCGTGAAGTTCTGCATCGTCGGCTTGGCCGAGGTGCGCAGCGCGTGCTCGAAGCGCTCGGCGTCCAGAACCGCGAACCTCACGCGGGCACCGAAGCGCTCGCCCGCCTGGTCGGCGATCGCGGTCCGCACGTGCGGGTCGTCGTGGCTGGCGGCGGGCAGCGCGATGGTGAGCACGTCGTCCTCCACCTGGAAGGCGAAGAAGTACGGCGGCGTGCGCAGCGCGCCCAGGACGACGTCCTCGACCTGGAGCTGGCTGGCCCAGCCGGTGCCGACCCGGATCCGGTCCCCCATCCGGCCCCGGTGCCGCAGCCGGCGCTGCGGGGACCCGCAGGCGCACGGGCGGGCGTCGATCTCGCAGGTGTCCCCGGTGCGGTAGCGCAGCAGCGGCATGGCGCGGCTCGCGAGGGTGGTCACGGCGAGCTCGCCGACGGAGCCGTCCGGCAGGGGCTCCCCCGTCGCGGGGTCGACGATCTCGAAGAACGTCCGGGTCTCGACGAGGTGCAGCTCCTGCTCCTCGCAGAACATCGCGAGGGTGTTGGTCTCGGTCATCCCGAACATGGAGTACGCCGTCGCGTCCCACTGGTCCGCCAGCCGCCGCTTCTTGGCCGGAGAGGCGCCCTCGCCCGCCATCAGGATCTTGTCGATCCCCAGCTCCGTGCGCGGGTCGAGCCCGGCGCGGCGGGCCACCTCGCCGAGGTAGAGCGCCCGGGTGCCCGAGCACACCAGGGTGCTGGCGCCGGACTGGCGGATGGCGTGCACCATCCGCTCGGGCGAGCAGGCCGGCGACGCCGCGCCCAGGGGGACGATCGTGCAGCCCAGGATCTCCAGGGCACGGTCGAGGTCCTGGCCGACCCCGGCCAGCTCGTAGGGCACGGCGATCGCGGCGACCTCGTGCGGGGCCACGACCCGCGCGAGCCGGTGCGCGACGGTGAGGTTGTTCTCCAGCCAGTCGTCGGCGGTGAAGAAGGCGGCGATGGACGTCCCGTTGCCGGTGCCCGAGCTCTCGTCGTACCGGACGACCTCGCGGCGGTCGACGGCCAGCATCCCCAGCGGGTACGCCGACGCCAGGTCGGCGCGCGTGGTGAACGGGATCCGCCGGAACGCCTCGGCGTCGCCCCGCGCGGCCGCGGCGGCGATCCCGGGCGGCACCGTGCGCGCGTAGAACGGCGAGTGCGCGGTGGCGTGGGCGATCGTCGCGCGCAGCCCGTCCGCCACCCAGGCGTCCAGGGCCTCACGGCCCAGGGCGTTCACGAGGGCCACCTGCCGGGCGACAGCGACGCGCCGCTCGAGGCTGCTGCGCACCCCCGTGTCGGTCCCGGTGCCGCCGGGCCGCGCCAGCGTCGTCATGACGTCGCCTCCGCGAGCCGGGCCATGGTGTCGCGCTCGTCGGCGCCGATCCCGACCAGCAGGTCCCCGGCCTCCTGCACCGCGCGACGCTGGTCGCCGTCGTCGTCGGCCACGAGCAGGATCCGGGCGAGCTCGCTCCACCGCTCCCCCAGGTCGCGGTAGGACGCGGCGGCCTTGGCCAGGTCGTCGTCGCCGGTGAGCTCGGCCGCCTCGTCGAGGAACTGCGACCACAGCTGGCGGAAGAACCCGCCGCCGGTGCCGCCGTCCTCGATGCTGTGGGAGAGGAAGGAGAAGGTCGCGCCCGGGTCGTCGAGGGTGTCGCACCAGTCCCGGATCAGCGTGCTGGTCTTCTCGATGCCCTTGTAGCCCATGTTCGCGATGGGCGGCTCGAGGAACTCCGCCGCCGTGGCGGCGACCGCCTCCCGGCACGCCGACGGGAGCCGCGCGGGGTCGAGCGGCACGACGGCACCGAAGCGGACGCTGCGGTTCTTGGAGCTCATCGGGCCGGGCGCCAGGCGTGCCTCGGCGAGGCTGGCCCGCGACGTCGTACGGACGCCGAGCCCGTCGGTCTCCACGACGGTGTAGTCCGTCTCGTCGTAGCCGACGCAGGCCAGGTAGTGGGCGGCGAAGTGGAAGCTGTCGTCGGCGTAGTCGAGGTGGTAGCGGTCCAGCTTGAGGCCGACCACCTCGCCGGCGTCCAGCGCCTCGTGCAGGACGGTCGCGGCCTTGGCCCGCGACGCGGTCTCGTGCTCGACCAGGTCCTGGCCCAGCGCCGCCGAGGCGTTGCGGATCAGCTGGTCGGGCTTGACCCGTCCGCCGAGGAAGGGGCCGGGCATCTGCCGGGAGTGCCAGTAGAGGAACGACAGGCCCTGGCCCAGCCCGAAGACCATCGGCTCGCTCAGCTCGATGTCGCGCGAGCGCAGCATGTTGACGAACGTGGTCGACTCGCAGTGGACGCCCGAGAACGGCTGGTGCATCGTCGTGGTGCCCTTCCCGCTAGGCGACGCTGGCGGCCGGCTTGGCCTGGTCGTAGACGATCTCGAGGACCGCCTGGGTGGTGTTGTTGCGGACGTGGCCGTAGGTGTGGCCGATCTCGTCGCCCTCCGTGTAGGCGATGGACTCCAGGTCCGGGGAGCCGCCGTCGAGGCCGTCGAGCACCGCGCGCACCGCCTCGGGGCTGCCGACCTCGATCGCGACGTGCGACATGAGGCGCTGCCGCTCCTCCACGCCGCGCTCCTGCCAGGGCCCGAACCGTCGGCAGGTGAAGGTCTCGATCACACCGCCGTCCTCGAGCGTGATGGAGACCCACCAGCCGGGCGTGCCGTACTGACGGGGCGCGATGTACGACGGCCCGGTCTCGTAGCCGCGGATCTCCCCCGCGGCGCGCCGGCCGTCGAGGTAGCGGGTCCACGCGAAGAGCTCGTCGTCGTCGAGGTAGTCGCCGAGGTAGACCCCGATGTGGTTCACCCCGGTGAAGGTCCGGGTCAGGTCGTCGGGGGCGTGGCCGCACCAGCGCTCGAGGAAGGCGGCGCAGTCGATGCGCTGCCAGGCCCGGGACTCCTCGACCAGCTCGCGCCACACGGTCGCGAACTCCGCCTCGTCCGGGAAGCGTCCGGCGCTCCCGTGCTCGACCGACGGGTGCGTCTTCTCCGCAGGGTTCATCGCCCCTCCTTCGTGCCGGTGATGACCAGGCCCATGGGGACCTCCACGACCCGGGCGTCCGGGAGGCCCGCGTCGAGGAGCAGGCCACGGGCCTCGTCGGTGGTGTAGGCGGACTTCACCGAGGTCCGGAAGCCCGGTCGCATGTCGGCCGCGATGTTGGCCTTCATGAACTGCAAGGTGGTGCGGTCGAGGTCGCGGCGCAGGTCGGTCACGCAGAACCGGCCGCCGGGACGCAGCACCCGGATGATCTCCCGCAGCCCGGTGACCGGCTCGAGCCACTCGTGGAAGGAGCTGGTGCTGAAGACGTGGTCGAAGGTCGCGTCGGCCTCCGGCAGCGCCAGCACGTTGCCGATCTCGTACGTCGCCCGCGCGGCGAGGCCGTAGGCCTCCGCGTTCGTGCGGGCCCGCTCGACCATCGAGGCCGCGATGTCCACGCCGACGAGGGTGGCGCCGGCGCCGACCTGGGTCAGCCACTCCAGGCCCAGGTAGCCAGGGCCGCAGCCGATCTCGAGGGCGTGGCCGCTGGTGATCCCGGCGTCGTCGACGACGTTGTCGACCTTCTCCTGCAGCCAGCCGCGGTCGCGGATGTGGCGCTGCATCTCGTCGTACTTCAGGGCGAGGTCGTCGCCCTGGAGGCCGACCTCGGTCTCGTGGATCCGGACGTCGGGGCTACGCAGGCTCATGCGGTTCTCCGTTCGGCTCGGCCGTGGCTGTCGGTGGGGATGCGCAGGCCGACGGGCAGCGCGCGCAGCTGGCTGGCGCCCATGTAGGCGTCGCGGCGGTTCGTGTCGGTGATCGCGTTGACCGAGGAGCGCAGGGAGGTCGCCACCTCCTCGTCGGCGGGGTACCACCAGCACGCGTCGGCCACGACGACCTGCGGGGCGACCGTGTCGGCCACGTGCGCCTCCATGACCACGCCCGGCTCGGCGGCGTCGCGGTAGACCTCGACCGGGTCCCCGGTGCGGACGCCGAGGGCCGTCGCGGTGTCCGGGTGCAGGGTCACCCGCGCCGCGCGGTAGGTCCGGCTCGTCGTGGGCAGCTGGCGGTACTCGCTGTTGTAGAACTGCCGGTTCTTCGCGCTGGTCATCACGTAGGGCAGCGCCGCGCTCGTCGCGGGCGGCGCGGTGACCGCGGGGACGGCGGGGTAGCCCATCGCCTCAAGGCCGCGGTGGGCGAGCTCGACCCGGCCCGAGCGGGTGCGGAAGCCGCGCTCGGCGTACTTGCGGTAGCGCTTCTCGTTCGGCAGGTGGCCGACGTCCTTGAACTGGCTCCAGGTGAGCCCGATCCCCGCGAGCTTGGCGTCGAGGGCCGACTCGAGGTCCGGGTAGAAGTGCTCCCCCAGGCCGAGACGCTCGGCGAGCGCGAGGATGATCTCCTCGTCGGAGCGGCAGCCCTCGACCGTCGCGACCTTCCGGCGCGCCGCGATGTAGGAGTTGAACTCCACGACCTGGTCGCGCTCGAGCCACGACGACGCGGGGAGCACGACGTCGGCGTAGCGCGCGGTCGGGGTGAGGAAGAGGTCGGTGACCACCAGGAGGTCGAGGGCGCGCAGCGCCTGCTCGGTCGCCCCGGCGTCCTCGTGGGAGACGAGCGGGTTGCTCCCGAAGACGACGAGAGAGCCGATCCGGTACGGCGAGCCGGTCAGGATCGCGCGCTGCACCTCGCCCGGCGCGACCCACCCGGACATGCCGAGCACCTTGAAGCGGTCCGCCCCCAGCCGCTTGCGCGCCTGCTCGGCGGGGAGCAGGTCCTCGCGGGGGAAGGCCCGGCGGCCCTCGATCGGCATCGGGTCCCACATCACGTCGCCGCCGGGGGCGTCCAGGTTGCCCGAGATCGCCGAGAGCAGCGCGATGGCGCGGTGGGTGTCGAAGGCGCCGTCCCCCTGGGAGATCCCCGTGCCGGCCTCGATGCAGGCGCGCTCGGCACCGCCGTACATCCGGGCGAGCTGCTCGATCTGCTCCACCGGCAGGCCGGTCAGGCCGGCCACCGTCGCCGGGTCGTACGCCGCCGCGTGCTCGACCAGCTCCTCGAACCCGTTCGTGTGCGCCGCCACGAAGTCCCGGTCGTGGTTCCCGTGGGCGACGAGCAGGTGGATCAGGCCGAGGGCGAGGGCGGCGTCGCTGCCGGGGCGCAGCTGCAGGTGCAGGTCGGCGCGCTGCGCGGTCTGGGTCCGGCGCGGGTCGATCACCACCACCTTGCTGCCCCGCTCGATCGCCCGGAGCAGCTTGATGCCGATGACCCCGTCGGAGTGGGTGCTCGGCTTGTTGCTGCCCCACAGCACGACCACCTCGGGGTCGCCGTCGTAGTCGCAGAACGTGAAGCCGCCGTAGGTCAGGATCGAGGCCATCACCCGGGGGTAGAAGCACACGTGCGCCGGTCCGAGGACGTTGGGCGTGCCGAGGGCGTTGGCCAGCCGGAAGACCCACTCCTGGTAGTTGCGGTCCGTGCCCTGGCTGAGCACGACCGACTCCGCACCGTGCTCGGCGACCTGGGCGCGCAGGCGCTCCGCGACCAGGTCGAGGGCCTCGTCCCAGGTCGCCTCCCGGAAGGCTCCCTGCCCGCGCGGGCCGGTGCGGATCAGCGGGGTCCGCAGCCGGTCGGGGTGGTCGAGAAGGTCCAGCGAGGCCTTCCCCTTGATGCAGAAGTACCCCTCGCTGGTCGGATTTCCGGGGTCTCCGGAGATATTCACCGGGCGGTCGTCGACAAGCTCGACGATCGCGCCGCAACCGCCGTGACACATGCGACACACGGTGGTGACGGTGCGGTGATCTCCACCGCGGGGAATTTCCCCGGACGCCGCCTCGTGCGACATCTCGTGCGAAAGTCGAAATTCCTCCTCCGGGGGCGCCGCGCTCATCGGCGCGCCCCCAGCAGGACCTCGCCGTAGCTCTGCAGGTCGAGCAGTCCCGAGCCGCTCGCGAGCACCACGATGACCGGCTCCCGCTCGGCCGTGTCGGGGGCGCTGGCGACCTCGATCGCCGCCGCGACGGCGTGCGTCGACTCCGGCGCCAGCAGGAGGCCCTCGGTGCGCAGCAGCAGGCGCCCGGCCTCCATCGCCCGCTGCTCGGCGACCGCGGTGGCGCCTAGCACGCCCTCGTGGCGCAGCAGGCTGACGACGGCCGAGCTGTGGTGGTTGCGCAGGCCCGCCGCGTGCACCGGCGGCGGCACGAACTCCGGACCCATCGAGTAGCCGAGCACCTCCGGGGTGAGCCCGTCGAGGTCGGAGCGGCCGTACTCGTAGCGGCCGGCCGTCAGCCGGGGCGCGGCCGTCGACTCGGCGGCGAGCAGCGTGACGTCCTGCGTCCCGCCGGTGACCCCGCGCAGGTACGGGCCGACCAGACCGCACAGGTTGCTGCCCCCGCCGGAGCAGGCCACCAGGTGGTCGCCGCGGCCGGCGACCCCGAGCACCTCGCCGGCGTCCTCGAGCTGGGCCTGCACCTCCAGGCCGAGCAGGGTCTGGTGCAGGAAGACGTGCGGGACGCCGCTGCCCGACAGGTAGGCCGCGTCCTCGCGCTCCAGGGCGTAGCCGATGGCGTCGCTGATCGCGGTGCCCAGGCTGCCGGGGTGCTCCGGGGACTGCGCGAGGATGCGGCGGCCGAAGTCCGTCTCGGGCGAGGGCGAGGCGTGGACGCGAGCGCCGTGCAGCTCCATGTAGTGGCGGCGGTAGGGCTTCTGCCCGAGCGAGCACTTGACCATGAAGACGTCGACGCCGAGCCCGTACATGCTGCCCGCGAGAGCCACGCTCATCCCCCACTGCCCGGCGCCGGTCTCGGTGACGAGCGCGGTGCGTCCCTCCTCGGCGGCGTAGTAGCCCTGCGCGATCGCGGAGTTCAGCTTGAAGCTCCCGGTCGGGAGCACGTCCTCGCGCTTGAGGTAGATCCGCGCGCCGGTGCCGAGGTGGTCCTCGAGGCGTCGTGCCCGGTGCAGGGGGGTGGGCCGGCCCACGTGGCGCAGCCAGTCCCGGACGGGGTCGGGGATCGGCACCCACGGCTGGGCGGGGCGGTCCTGGGCCCGCAGGGCCGCCGGCCGCACCCGCTGCGCGACCTCGGCCGCGCTTCGCTCCCCGGTGTCACGCGGCGGGGGGAGCTCTCCGGGGAGGTCGCCCAGGAAGTTGTACCAGTGCGTCGGCAGCTCGATCGTGGTGCGCGCGAGCGGCGCGGCGGTGCGGGAGTCGATCCCTAGCGTCGACGACACGACATTGTCTCCCTGGGGGGTTGGCGGGGGGCGATGAATTCACGCTGTCAAATGCGGAGCCGATATTCAACAGATGCTCAGAAATGGCCGAAGAATTTCCCAACGATTTCCCGAAGTTGTCCCAAGTCTCCTTCAGGCACACTTTCCGATATTCGCGCACGGCGATATTCCCGACCTCGAGGAAGGAGAATTCGGGAAATGCGCTCGGCGCGAAGTCTCGGAAAGTGGGGGGAATTTCCGGGTCACATGGTGCGTCCACCTCTGGGGGGTCGGGGCGGTCTCACCAGCGGCGTGGTCCCTGGTCGCCACTGGAGGTTCTAGTACTAGAATCGGTTGCTATGCCTACTCCCGCTGAGCTGACATTGCTGGGGCTACTCGCTGAGAAGCCGCGGCACGGGTACGACCTCCACGCCGTCATCGAGGAGCGAGGCATCCGCAACTGGACCTCGCTCGGCCTGTCTTCGGTGTACTACCTGCTCCACCGGCTCCAGGAGCGCGGCCTGGTCGAGACCCCGGACAGCGACGTGCGCTCCAAGGGCCGCCGGGTCTACCAGCTCACGAAGGAGGGCCGGAAGCTGTGCGTGGACAGCGTCCGGGAGGCGCTCGAGACGGTCACGCCCCTGCACTCCCCCGTGCTCGTCGGCTGGGCGAACCAGGCGCTGCTGCCACCCCGCCAGGTCGTCGCCGCCCTGCAGGTGCGGGCCAGCACGCTCCGCGCGCAGCTGGCCGGCCTGAGCGCCGCGCGGTCGGCCGGGGTGCCGACGACGGTGACCGTGAGCGGCCTCTTCGACCACGGGAGCCGGCTGATCGAGGCCGAGCTGGACTGGGTCGCCGCCCAGCTCGAGGCACTGAGCGAGGCCCGTCCGGCGAGCTAGCACCACCGCGCCGGTCATCGGGCCGCCTCCGCCGGTGCGCGCCGGGTGACGAGGTGGTTGCCCAGCACCAGGTGGTCCATCTCGGTGCCGAGGTAGCAGGCGATGGCGTCGGCGGGTGAGCACACGATCGGCTCCCCGGCGACGTTGAACGAGGTGTTGATCAGGCACGGGACGCCGGTGCGCTCCTCGAAGCGGGCCAGCAGCTCGGCCAGCATCGGGTTGCCGGCGGCCGTGACGGTCTGGAAGCGCGACGTCCCGTCGACGTGGCAGGCGCCCTGGATCGCCTCCTGGTACTCCGGCCGGACCGGCACCACGAAGGTCATGTACGGCGAGGAGGTCTTCTTCCCCAGCTCGAAGACCCGCGGCGCGACGTCCTCCAGCACGATGGGCGCGAACGGCCGGAACTGCTCACGGTGCTTGATCCTGCTGTTGATCGTGTCCTTGATCCCGGGGAAGCGGGGGTTGGCCAGGATGCTGCGGTTGCCGAGTGCGCGGGGACCGTACTCCATGCGTCCCTGGAACCAGCCGAGCACGCACTCGCCCTCCAGTAGCCGCGCGGCCTCGGCCGGCACCTCGGCCGGGTCGAGCTCGCGCCAGGTGACCCGGTCGGCGTACTCCTCGAGGGCGGCGCGGATCTCCTCGGCGTCGTAGGCCGGGCCGAGGTAGGGATCGCCGGTGACGTCCGGCACCCTGCCCGCCTGCTGGCTGGCGTGGAAGGCCGCGCCGATCGCCACGCCGACGTCGCTGGCGCCGAAGCTGACGGCGATGTCGTCGAAGCGGGAGCTCTCCAGCAGCTTGGTGTTGTTGACGCAGTTCAGCGCGAGGCCACCCTCGAAGACCAGGTGCGGCAGGTCGCTGCGCGCCTCCAGGGGTCGGAGCTGGTGCAGCGTCGCCTGCTCCACCATCTGCTGGGCCGCGCACGCCACCCGGACGCGGAAGTCGAAGTCCTCGCGGTGCTCCGGCGAGCCGTCGAAGATGCGGTCGAAGAGCGCGAAGTACGACGGCACGGCGTGCGCCGGGTAGGGCACGGTGTAGGTCCCGTCCGGCTCGAGTGTCAGCACGTGCTCCAGGAACGGGTTCCGCTCGGGAGCGGGCCCGTACCCGGCGAGGCCCATGACCTTGTACTCGTCGTTGTTCGGGACGAAGCCGAGGTAGCGGGTGACCACCGAGAAGAGCATGGCCAGCGAGTGCCGGTAGGGAATGGTGGCGTCGTCGAAGACCTTCACCTGCCCGTCGCGGACCTCGCCCATGATCGCCGAGAGCCACTCGGCGCGGCCGTCGCTGACGAGGAACGCCGTGTCCGCCCCGCCCGCCAGGTGGTAGCCGGTCATCAGGTGCGCGACGTGGTGCGGCACCTGCACCAGCCGGTCCTCGGGCAGGTCCTGCCCGAGGTGCTCGGCGAAGTCGCGGCGCACGGCGTCCCTGCTGAACAGCGCGTCGTGGGTCTCGGCCAGGCGGCCCAGGCGGTCGAACTTCTGGCTGGGCGTGGCGTCGTGGTCCTCGGTGATCTCGGCGATCATCTTGTCGACCGCGTCGGCGGAGAAGTGCCAGGAGTGGGCGAAGAGGTCCACGTCGTCGAGACCGATCCCCGCCTCGTCCAGGCACCACCGGATGGCGTTCACCGGGAACCGGGCGGTCTTCTTCTCGCGGTTCAGGCGCTCCTCCTCCACCGCGGCGACCAGGCGGCCGTCGACCAGGAGGGCCGCCGAGGAGTCGTGGCCGAAGACGAGGTGGCGGTTGACGCCCGTGGCGCCGTACAGCCGCGCGAAGATCTCGACGGTCCTGCCGAAGCCGTTGTAGCCGAGGACGATCATGAGGTCGCTCCTTGGGGCGGGAGGGGGGTGGGCGTGCGCGGCGCCGGACGGGCGCCGGCCCCGGGGGTCGTCACCGCCACCCCTGGACGCGGGTGTCGGCCATGTCCTGCAACCGCTGGAAGGCGCGCTCCTCGGCGTCGGCGATGGCGTGCATCCGCTCGCCCACGGCCGTCAGCCGCCCGGTCAGGCCGGCGTCGCCGGGAGGCTCGATCATCAGGTCGATGAGCTCGACCCACTGCTGCTCGATCTCCTCGAAGTCGTCCACGGCCAACGCCAGGTCGGGCGTCCGCTCCCGCTCCTCCAGCTCGCCGAGGAACTCCAGGAAGAGTCCCCGGAAGTTGGTGCCGCCGGTGCCGGCGTACCTCCAGAACCTCCCGAACTCGGCGACCTGCTCCTCGGCCCGCGGCAGCAGCGTCCCCCACTGCGGCGCCTCGTCCGCGCACCGGCGCAGTCCGGCGGGCCCCAGCAGCGGGCCGCGGTCCGCGAGCACCCGGTCCATCGTGCGGCTCAGCGCCTGCCAGGCCAGGTCGGGCAGCCGGGCCTCGAGGTCGCGCGGGGACCAGTCGGACGGCACCGGGCGCACGTGGAACTGCCGGTACGGCGAAGGCATGTAGCCCTCGTCGGAGCCGCGTGCACGCCGCAGCGAGTCGGCCGGCAGCGTCTGCAGGCCGCCCTGCTGCGTGGTGTCCACGACGGTCACGGTGTCCGGCGCGACCGCGACGACGGCGACGCAGTGGGCCGAGAAGTGGGCCCGCGAGGCGAAGTAGTCGAGGTGGAAGATGTCGACGGTGACCCCGACGGCGTGACCGGCGCCCACGAGCTCCGCGACGCGCGCCGTCGCCTCGTCGGCGTCGGCCGGCTGCTCCTCCTCCCAGTCCACCCCGAGCGCCGTGCAGGCGTTCCGGATCAGCTCGCTGGGCCCGTTGCGACCGGTCAGGAAGACCGGCCCGGGGCGACCGGGGACCTCGTGGTACTCGAAGTCGATGCCCTCCCCCAGCCCGAACAGCATCGGCTCGCTGATCTCGACCCCGGCCCGGCTCAGCAGGTTGCGCAGGGTGGTCGTCTCGCAGTGGACGCCGGGCTGCGCGACGAGGTCCGGCAGCGCCGCCTCCACCACGACCGCCCCGGCCTCCGCTCCGGGTGCCATCACCGGCTCCGACCGGTGCGGACGGCAGGCTCGGCGAGGTCGCGGTGGAAGAGCGGACAGAGGTTCCGTCGATGTCCCATTTGCGATCCCCGAGATCCCACGGACCGTGATCCGTCTAGTACTAGAAGGGCTTCTAGCGGTAGAAGGTAGCCGCCGACTCTAGTTCTGTCTATGGCCCTTCGGTGAACGGCAGACACCTTGTACAGAGCAGGCAGACCAACGCTCGTCCAGGCGCGCGGGAAGGCGCTCGGGGAGAGAGCCAGAGGGTGCCGCCGGCCTCTCGTGCCGACCCGTGCCTGCCCGCGGCGGCGCGGCCGGACGCGGCAGAGGCCGCCTCCGCGGGTGCGGAAGCGGCCTCTGGCCTGCATCTCGTCGGTCGGGCTGACAGGATTTGAACCTGCGACCCCCTGACCCCCAGTCAGGTGCGCTACCAAGCTGCGCTACAGCCCGAACGCTCCGTCCGGGATCGCCGTTCGGAGCGGGGGGAACACTACCGCAGCCACCACGCCGGTCCCGAATCGCCTCACCGGAAGTCGCGGGAGGACTGCCGGGCCTGGAGCGCGGCACCGGTGCCGGGCAGCACCGTGTCGAGGGCGACGACGCGGTCGGCGACCAGGTTGACGACACCGTCCTCGCGCTCGAGGACGCCGCGGACCACCACCGCCACCTTGTTGCGGGCGGCCTGCCGGTGCGCCTTCATCACCCCCGGCGAGCAGACCACGTTGAGCATGCCCGTCTCGTCCTCGACGTTGAGGAAGGTGATCCCGCTGGCGGTGCCGGGCCGCTGGCGGTGGGTGACCAGGCCGGCGACGTGGACCCGGCGGCCGGCCTCGGCGGTGCGCAGGTCGGCCACCGAGCGGATGCCGGCCGTGGTGAGCTGCTCACGGAAGTGCTCCACGGGGTGGACGTCGGTGGAGATCCGGGTCGACCACAGGTCGGCGAGGGTGAGCTCCATCGGGCTCATCCCGGGCAGCTCGGGCGGGGCCGGGGCCGGGGTGCTGCCGGGGAGCTGGCCGTCGTGCTCGGCGTACCCGGCCATCCAGATCGCCTGGCGCCGGTCCAGGCCGAGGCCGTCGAAGGCGCCGGCGGTGGCGAGCGCCTCCAGCTGGGCGGTGGTCAGTCCGACCCGGCGGGAGAGGTCCCGGAGGTCGGCGTACGGCGAGCCGGCGCGCTCGGCCACGATCCGGGCCGCGAGCTCGGCGCCGATCCCCTTGACCTCGTCGAGGCCGAGCCGCACGGCCAGCCCGTCGTCGTAGCGGTGGCGGTCGGTGCCGATCGGCGGGCACGGCTCCAGGCCGGCCCGGGCACCCGAGCGGGCGATGTCGGGCGGCAGCACGGTGACCCCGTGGCGGCGGGCGTCGGCGACCAGGGACTGCGGGGAGTAGAAGCCCATCGGCTGGTTGCGCAGCAGCCCGGCGAGGAAGGCCGCCGGGTAGCGCAGCTTGAACCACGACGAGGCGTAGACCAGCAGCGCGAAGCTGAGCGCGTGCGACTCGGCGAAGCCGAAGCCGGCGAAGGAGAGGATCTTGACGTAGATCGCGTCCGCCCGGTCGCCGGTGATGCCCTTGCGGTGCATGCCGGCGTACAGCTTGTCCTTGACCTTCTCGATCCGCTCGACGCCGCGCTTGGAGCCCATCGCCCGACGCAGCAGGTCGGCGTCGTCGGCGGTGCAGTCGCCGAGCGCCACCGCCATGGACATGAGCTGCTCCTGGAAGAGCGGGACGCCGAGGGTGCGGCCCAGGATCGGCTCCAGGTCGGGGTGGTCGTAGGTCACCGGCTCGCGGCCCGTCGCGCGGCGGATGTAGGGGTGCACCGCACCGCCCTGGATCGGGCCGGGCCGGATCAGCGCGATCTCGATGGCCAGGTCGTAGAAGCTGCGCGGCTTGAGCCGCGGCAGGGTGCCGATCTGCGCACGGGACTCGACCTGGAAGACCCCGATCGAGTCGGCGCGGCAGAGCATGTCGTAGACCTCCGGCTCCTCCTTCGGGATGCCCTCGAGCGTCCAGCGCCGGCCGGTGTGCTCCTCGATGAGCTGCATCATGTGGTCGAGCGCGCCGAGCATCCCCAGGCCCAGCAGGTCGAACTTCACCAGCCCCATCGACTCGCAGCCGTCCTTGTCCCACTGCAGCACGGTGCGCCCGGGCATCCGCGCCTTCTCGATCGGGCACACCTCGCCGATCGGCCGCTCGGTGAGCACCATCCCGCCGGAGTGGATGCCCAGGTGGCGCGGCGCGCCCATCAGCTCCTCGGCGAGCCCGACGACCTGCGGCGGGATGCCCTGGCCGTCCTCGACCGTGCTCCCCCAGCCGTCGATGGACTTCGACCACGCGTCCTGCTGGCCGGGCGAGAAGCCGAGCGCCTTCGCCGCGTCGCGCACCGCCATCCGGGGCCGGTAGCTCACCACGTTGCACACCTGCGCGGCGTTGCGCCGTCCGTAGGTGTCGTAGACCCACTGGATCACCTCCTCGCGCCGGTCGGAGTCGAAGTCGACGTCGATGTCGGGCTCCTCCTCGCGGTGCTGGGAGATGAACCGCTCGAAGGGCAGGTCGAAGTAGACCGAGTCGATGGCGGTGATCCCGAGGGCGTAGCAGACCGCCGAGCTCGCCGCCGACCCCCGCCCCTGGCACAGGATCCGGCGGCTGCGGGCGAAGGCGACGATGTCGTGGACGATGATGAAGTAGCCGGCGAAGTCCTTCTCCACGATGACCGCCATCTCCCGCTCGACCCGCGCCCGCGCCGCGGTCTCGTTGGGCCGGCCGGCGTAGCGCTCCGCGAACCCGCGCTCCAGCAGGTCGCGCAGGTGCTCCGCCGCCGTGCGGCCCCCCGGGATGCCCTGCTTGGGCAGGCGCGGGGAGGCCTTGCGCAGGTCGAAGGCCAGCTCGCGGGCCAGGACCACCGAGCGTCGTACGACGTCGGGACGGTGCCCGAACTGACGCATCATCTCCTGCCCGCTGCGCAGGTGGGCACCGCCGGAGAGGTCGAGCCAGCCCTCCAGCTCGGCGAGGCTGCGGCGCGCCCGCACCGCCGCCATCGCCGCCGCCAGCCGCCGCTCCTGCGGCGTCGCGTGGTGCACGTTGCCGGTCGCCACCGACGGCAGGCCGCGGTCCTCGGCGATCCGGGCGAGCAGCTCGTTGACCTCGTCGGCGCCCGGCTGGGCGCTCGCGGTCAGCTCCACGACCACCTGCTCGCGCCCGAACCGGGCCACTAGCCGGTCCAGCTCCTCGGCCGCCGCCCGCGGACCGTGCGCGGCCAGGGCCTGGCGGACCGTGCCCTTGCGACAGCCGGTGAGGACCATCCAGTGGCCCTCGCCGCGCTCGGCGAGCTCGTCGAGGTCGTGAGCCGGGCTGCCCTTCTCCGGGGCCCGCAGACCCGCCTCGGTGATCGCGCCGGAGAGCCGGTGGTAGCCCTCCACCCCGCGCGCCAGCACCAGCAGGTGGCTCCCCTCGGGGTCGGGCACCCCGTTCTGGGTGCGGGTCAGGCCGAGGGACAGCTCGGCGCCGTAGACCGTCGGGAGGGCGTAGTCCGTGCCGGCCTCGGCGAACAGCGGCGCCCCCGCGAACCCGTCGTGGTCGGTCAGCGCCAGCGCGTCCAGGCCCAGCCGCGCCGCCTCCTTGACCAGGGCGGACGGGCTGCTCGCCCCGTCGAGGAAGCTGAAGTGGCTGTGGCAGTGCAGCTCGGCGTACGGCGTCGACTCCGCCGGGCGCAGGATCTCCTCGGGCTCGGCGCGCGGGCGCTTGCGGCGCGAGACCGGCGCCTCCAGGTCCGGCGCGCGCCCGGAGAGCCGACGCTCCAGCTCCCGCCACGGGACGGGTGGGTTGTTCCAGCCCATGGGGAGAGCGTAGTCGAACATGTGTTCGATGTCGCGATGCCCGTTCCCCGCACCCCTGGCGTAGGGTCGGGTCCGGAGCCATCCAGGCTCCCTCTCAGAGAGAACCCACATGAGCGACAAGTCGCCGCGCCAGAGCATGTCCAAGAAGACCGGCAAGTCCATCAAGGAGAAGCGCGCCGACAAGCGGCAGAAGGCCGCCGAGTCGACCGCCGAGCAGGTTCCTCCGGGTCGCAGGAAGTGACGCTGGCACGGCTGGGGGTCATCGGCTCCTCGGCCAAGGAGAACGAGCACCGCCTGCCGCTCCATCCCGACCACCTCCCGCACCTCGACGCCGACCTCCGGGCCCGGATCACCCTCGAGCACGGGTACGGCGCGCGGTTCGGCGTCAGCGACACCGCCCTGGGCGAGCACGTCGCCGGCTTCGCCTCGCGCTCCCAGCTGCTGGCGGACTCCGACGTCGTCCTGCTGCCCAAGCCGCAGCTCTCGGACCTCACGGCGATGCGGCCCGGACAGGTGCTGTGGGGCTGGCCACACTGCGTGCAGGACAGCGCCCTCACCCAGGTCGCGATCGACCGCGGCCTCACCCTCATCGCCTTCGAGGCGATGAACCACTGGACGCGCGACGGGTCGATCGGGCTGCACGTGTTCCACAAGAACAACGAGCTCGCCGGGTACTGCTCGGTCCTGCACGCCCTCCAGCTCGCAGGCCTGACCGGTGACTACGGCCGCCGGCTGAGCGCCGTGGTGATCGGCTTCGGGGCGACCGCCCGCGGGGCCGTGACGGCGCTCAACGCCCACGGCGTGCACGAGGTGGCCGTGCTGACCAACCGCAGCGTCGCCGCGGTCGGTTCGCCGATCCACTCGGTCCGGATCCGCCAGTTCGAGCACGACACCGACGGCACCCGGCCGAGCAACGTGATCACCGAGCGCGGTCGGGAGCCGTTGCCGGCGTACCTCGCCGAGAACGACATCGTCGTCAACTGCACCTTGCAGGACACGGCCGCGCCGCTCGTCTACCTCGACGAGCGGGACCTGGCCGCCTTCCGGCCGGGCAGCCTCATCGTCGACGTCTCGTGCGACCTCGGCATGGGCTTCAGCTTCGCCCGCCCGACGTCCTTCGAGGACCCCACGTTCGTGATCGGCGACGACCTCCTCTACTACGGCGTCGACCACTCGCCGTCGTACCTGTGGAACTCGGCGACCTGGGAGAACAGCAACGCACTGGTCCCCTTCCTCCGCAGGGTGCTCGAAGGCGGCCGCACGTGGGACGCCGACGAGACGCTGAGCCGGGCCATCGAGATCCGCGAGGGCCGCGTCGTCAACCCGGCGATCCTCGCCTTCCAGGGGCGGGAGGGCACGCCTCCGCACCGGCTCGTCTGAACCCGCTCAGGACGGGGACTCCTCCTCGAGCTCGGACAGGTCGATCTCCACCAGCAGCTCGTCGGCGATCGCCTCCAGCACGGACCTCAGCGCGTCGACGTCGACCGTCGACGGCGCGTCGAGCCGTGCCCGGGCCTCGAAGAGACGACCCCCGGCCATCGGCGCCTCACGGACGTCGGTGACCAGCTCGCGGATCCCGACTCCGTGGCTCGCGAGCGCCGCCGAGACCTCGGCGACGATGCCGGGACGATCCGCCCCCAGCAACGCCAGGTCCAGTCGCGCGGGCAGGTCGTGGGGCGGTACGTCGGTGCGCTCGACCAGCACGGTGAGCCCGACGGCCTCCAGCCCCGCCAGCGCGGCGACCAGGGCGTCGGCCTGCGGGTCGGCGACCTCGACGAGCAGGATCCCGGCGAACTTCCCGCCCAGCCGTGCCATCTGACCGCGGTTCCAGCTCCCCCCGTGGGCGTGGATCGGCGCGGAGAGATCGGAGACGAGACCGGGGCGGTCGTCGCCGATGCAGGTGAGGGTGAAGGTGGCCATGGTCACAGGCTAGGAGGTCCCCGGTCTCGGCGGAGACGGGCGGCTTCGCCGCCACGCGACCTCTCCCCTACGGTTGGACGCGTGAAGGCGCTGCTCCTCGAGAACATCCACCCCGCCGCCGTCGAGATCCTGGAGGGCCGCGGCTACGAGGTCGAGCTGCGTCCCGGCTCCCTCTCCGAGGACGAGCTCGTCCTCGCCCTGCCGGGCGTCCAGCTGCTCGGCATCCGGTCCAACACCAATGTCACCGCCCGGGTCCTCGCCGAGGCGCCCGACCTGCTGGCCGTGGGCTGCTTCTGCATCGGCACCAACCAGGTCGACCTGGCCGCGGCGGCCGAGCGGGGCATCGGGGTGTTCAACGCGCCGTACTCCAACACCCGCAGCGTCGTCGAGCTCGTCATCGCCGAGATCATCAGCCTGGCCCGGCGCCTGCCGGAGAAGACCCAGCGGATGCACGACGGCATCTGGGACAAGTCGGCGCGCGGCAGCCACGAGGTGCGCGGGCGGACCCTGGGCATCGTGGGCTACGGCAACATCGGCACCCAGCTGTCCACGGTCGCCGAGGCGCTCGGGATGGACGTCGTCTTCTACGACACCGCGGACCGGCCCGCCCACGGCACCGCCCGCCGCCTGCGCACCCTGACCGAGCTGCTCGCCGTCGCCGACGTCGTCAGCCTCCATGTCGACGGGCGGCCCGGGAACGCCGGCTTCTTCGGGGCGGCGGAGTTCGCGGCGATGAAGCCGCGGGCGCTGTTCATCAACGCCTCGCGCGGCATGGTCGTCGACTACGACTCCCTGCGCGACCACGTCCTGTCCGGGCACATCGCCGGTGCCGCCGTCGACGTCTTCCCCGCCGAGCCGAAGGCCCAGGGCGACGCGTTCGACTCCGTGCTGCGCGGCCTCGACAACGTCATCCTGACCCCGCACATCGGCGGCTCGACGCAGGAGGCGCAGGAGGAGATCGGCTGGTTCGTCGCGGAGAAGCTGGCCCGCTTCGCGCTCGAGGGCAGCACCGCCCTCACGGTGAACCTGCCCGACGTGCTCCCCGGCGAGCACGTCCCCGGCCACCGCCTCGGCTTCCTGCACCACAACGTGGCCGGCGTCCTCGCCGAGCTCAACGCCGCCTTCGCCGAGGCCGGCGCGAACGTCGTGGGCCAGCACCTGTCCACCCGCGACCGGCTCGGGTACGTCGTCACCGACACCGCGGAGCCGCTGTCCGCCGAGGCCGTGGAGACCCTGCGCGGCTCCGAGCACTGCGTATGGGTCCGGACCTGGTAGTCCCGCACGCCCGCCTCGGCGCCTAGGTGATGCCGGCGGTCCGGTCGAGCTCCTGCAGCAGGTCGTGGGCGGCGAGCTCCACCTGCTTGTGCCGCCACTCCGCGGCCCGGTAGACGCAGGCGATCAGCCCGGAGCGGTGCACCCTGCGGTAGTCGCCGTACACGAAGGCGTAGCGCGCCTTCGTCCCGTCGTTGGCGCCGACCGTCAGGGCGAGGTGCCACGCGGCGTAGCCCTCCCAGCCGTGCCGGTCCAGGACGTCGTTGCCCTCCTCGGCGTGGGGCTGGACCTCGCCCCAGTCGCTGTCGAGCACGTACTGCCGGGCGGCGATCAGGGCGCGGGCCTTCGCCACGGCGTCCTGGTTGACCTGGTACCGGGCCATGCCCGCCAGCGTGCCACACCCCCGCCGCCCGCGCCGCGGTGTGCGGGCAGCCGTGCCGGGTACCGGCCCGGCATGGGACACCCGAACCAGGACGACGACCGGATCGCCGAGCGCGCCGCGCTGCTGCCCGAGGAGCGTGCGGCCGGCAGCGCCGATCCCGACGCCCAGGCGGAGGCGATCCTCGAGGACTCCGACGAGCGCGTCGAGGACCCCGAGGGCACCCGCGAGGCGAGCACCCAGACGCCGGACCAGGCCCGCTAGACCCTAGGCGGGCTCGACCGGCTCGACCGGCTGGCGCAGGATCGTCCGCAGCCGCTCGGGGGCGACCCGCCGCGGGTCGCTCAGGTAGATCTCGTGGTGCCGGCCCGTCATCCGCAGCCCCGCCGCCGGGATGAACTCGTCGTGGAGCGCGGCGAGGACCGGGCCCTCGTCGTCGTAGGAGCCGACGTGCAGCGTCTGCACGCACCGCTCCTCGTGCAGGCTCTCCAGGCGCACCTCGACCCCGGCCGGGGTGCTGCCCTTGCGGGCGACCTCGGCCCGCGCCGCGTCGTACTGCTCACGGGTGACGTGGGCGGGCACCAGCAGCATCGCGGTCCAGCTCCAGCGCGACTTGTCGCGTGCGGAGGTGAACGCCCGCATGTCCTCGGCCCACCACAGCGCCTCCAGCGGCGGGACCACGTAGTCGCGGCCGGCACGCTTGCTCGCGAACTTCAGCGTGTACGCGAGCGGGTAGAGCGCGGCCAGCGCGTCGGCGTACTCCTGCGCGGTGTTGGGGTCGCCGTGGCCGTCGACCATGAGGTAGGTCATCGGCGGTACGTCGAGCACGCGGAACTCCCCGCGCCGCGCTCGGTAGGAGTCGAGCTCCTTCTTCGGGTCGGTCTTCATCGGCGGACCTCGTCGGTGGCTCGATAACGGGTGGCAGGGGGTCGGGGACGCGACGCACCCTAGTCCACCCTGCCGCCCGGGCCGGGCAGGAAGCTCGCTCAGGGGAGCCGGTCACGCAGCCAGGTGGTCGTGCCGGGCGGCAGGCCCTTGAGCTTCGGACGGGCGTCGAGCGGGGCGACCAGGAGCGCGGTGCCGTCGGGGAGGCTCCACTTCAGCTCGTGGTAGACCGGCGAGAGCGGCTCGTCGCTCTCCAGGAGGGCGAGGTCGTCGGCGACGCGGCGGTACTCCGTCCACGGTCCGTCCAACCGCTCGGGCAGGGCCGTCGCGGCCCAGGCGAGGTACAGGTGAGCCATGGTGCTCCGGTACCCCGCCCGTGGTGGTTCCAGCACCCGGCGTACCCACTCCCCTAGCCTCGGCGCATGAGCGTCGACCCGGCCCACCGCCAGCCGACGAGCCGGATCCGGCTCGAGTGGGGACCGACCGGGGGTGCCGCGACCTGCGCCGGCGCGGACGTCGCGGTCGTGGTCGACGTGCTGTCGTTCACCACCACCCTGTCGATCGCGACCCGGCGCGGCATGCGAGTGCACCCGTTCCCCTGGAAGGACGAGCGCGCGCAGGCCTACGCCGACGCGCACGACGCCGTCCTGGCCGTCGGACGTGCCGAGGCCCGCCAGCTCGACGACCCGCCGCCGAGCCTGTCGCCGGCCCAGCTGCTCACCAGCCGGTACGTCGAGCGGCTCGTCCTGCCCTCCCCCAACGGGTCCACGATCTGCGCCGCCCTGCGCGGCAGCACCCCGACCGTCGTGGGTGCGTCGCTGCGCAACCGGGCTGCCGTGGCGCACTGGCTGGCGCCACGGGTCGCGGCAGGCGCCACCGTCGCGGTGGTGCCCTCCGGGGAACGCTGGCCCGACGGGACCCTGCGGCCGGCCGTCGAGGACCTCTGGGGCGCGGGGGCGGTGCTCGACCTGCTGGTCGGTGAGATCCAGGGAGCGGCTGGGGTGGTCAGCCCGGAGGCGGAGCTGGCGGTGACGGCCTACCGCGCGGTCGCGGGCCGGGTCGGGCAACCGCTGCACGCCTGTGCGAGCGGCCAGGAGCTGGTGGCCGCGGGCTTCGCGGCGGATGTCGCGGCGGCGGCGGAGGTGGACGCCGACGGCGTGGTCCCCGTCCTGACCGACGACGGCTTCGTGGCCGCCGACGACTAGCCGGGCGGGGCGGCGAGGTCGTCCAGCCGGCGGTCGATGTCGGCGAGCAGGCCCTTGCGGTTCCTGCCCTGCACCTCCCGGGTGCGCAGCAGCCGCAGGGTGGGGGCGTCGAGCGCCGGCAGGTGCGAACGGACCTCGGCGATGGTCAGGGGTGCCGGGTCGAGCGGGACGGGCGCGACGGGCGGGGCGGGCTCGACCGGCGGGTCGCCCAGCCCGGCCCTCCGGGCGACGACCCGGCGGACGTTCTGGGCGATCCGGGCGGCGGTGAGGACGACCGGGGCACCGCCCGAGCCGGTGACGGTGTCCAGGACCTGGAGGAGGGCGTGGGAGTACGCCTTGCTGGCCGCCACCAGCTGGGCGGTCAGCCGGTCCGCCTCACCGCGGCTCACGCTGCCCCCGGCCACGAGGTCGTCCAGCAGCTCCTGGAGCCTGGTCGCCTGGATGGCGACCGTGTGCTCCAGGGCACCGTGCAGTGCCCGGAGGTTGCGGGGAACCATGTCGGCGGGGCTGCTGGGCACCATGCGGGACCTCCAGGTCGTCGTTCGTCGTCGGGGAGCACTCAGTCGTAGGACGCCTCGACCTCCCAGGTACCCGGAACCCGCCATCGCAGCAGCCACGCCCGGCCGTCCACACCGACCATCTGGAACCGGGCGGCACGTCCACCCGCCGCCGGCCCCAGCCACCACGCGTCATCGACCGGCCACGGCCCGGCCCATCCGGCGACGGGGTACCACCGACGGCCGATCCGGAACCGCCAGGGCTCACCGGTCACCTGACCACGACTGGTGACCGCCACCTCCACGCCGCCCTCGTCCACCACCTCCGCCTCCCACGCCTCGGCGAAGACCCGGCTCGGCGCGGGCCCCGGGATCCGGCCCGGCCACGGCCGGTCGACGGGCCGCAGGCCGACCGGGCGCTCGCCCCACGGGACCAGCGCCTGGAGGTCGCCGGCACCGCGACCACCCTGGCGGACGGGGACCCGCACGGCGTCGTACCCGACCATGGCCTGGACCCGGGCCACTCCCCGCACCACCTGGTCGTCGGCCCCACCGCCCCACAGGCCGTCGACGTGGGCGGAGGCGGGCTCGACGGTGTCGGGGACGAAGCGGACGAGGGTCACCGGAGAGGTGATGGTCTCCCCCGTCGTCTTGCGACTGCGCAGGCCCGAGCTCGCCATCCCGGCCTGCAGCTGCCAGTGCACGCGGTCGACGAGGTCGCGGGAGGTGAAGCAGCGCGGGTGCAGCCACGTCCGCGCCGAGACACCCTCCTCGAACTCCGCCTCGACCCGCACCCCCGTCGCCACCAGCTGCTGGTCGGTGAGACCCGCGACGAAGCGCTCGGCGGTGGTGCGGACGCTGAACGTGACCGCCTCCGCCGAGTCCAGCGGCGGCTCGAAGGAGATCTCGCACGCCAGCTCCGGCGGCGGCGTCCGGGAGGCCAGCCGAGTGACCTCCTCGCCCTGCACCCGCCGCCACACCTCGATGCCGTAGGCCCCGAACCGGTTGCTCACCGAGGCACCGGAGAGCGCCGCGAAGTCACCCAGCAGCGCCAGCCCGAGCCGGCGCAGCAGGTCCGCGAGCTCGACACCCTCCGGCCCGTCGTCGGCCAGCGCGGCGACCGGCAGCCCCCGGAGGAACTCCGCCGACCCCCCGGACGGAACCACCAGGCAGCCCTGCGCCGGCGCCTCCCGGGCGGCGCGCTCCGCGGCGTACAGGTCGTCGGCCGCCCCGAACCGGCAGTCCCACACCCCGGCGTCGACCAGGTGCTCGGCCAGGAGGGCTGCGGCGGCCTCCTCGCCGCCGACGCCGCCGCGGGCGAAGTACCGGCCCGGCGCGGGCAGGGCCAGCAAGCCCGGACGCAGCGGAGCCACGCCCGGCCGCACCTCCTCGACCACACCCAGCACCGGCTCGAACCAGCGCGCGTCCCGGTCCGGGCTGGCGCTCAACAGCACCACCTCGGGGCAGCGGGCCTGCGCGTCCCGACGCCGCTGCCCGCGTCGTACGCCCTCGGCGCGCGCCGTCGCATTGCAGACCGTCACCCGGTTGTTCGCCAGCACCGCCGCCGGCGCCGTGGTGTCGAGCACGGGCTCGCCCTCGCCCCGGCCGTCGGCCAGCTCCAGCAGCCCCGCGGTGACCGACCAGTCCGGGCACCACACCACCATCGTCCGCATCAGTCGAGCACCACCTCGGCCCGGGCGGGGAGCCGGCCGCCGCCGCGCGCGACCAGCTCCATCCGCCGCTCCCGCAGACGTCCGGCCCCGGCCCCGAGACCGGACCAGGCGCTCCGCTCGGCACTCAGCCGCACCTCGCACCGCGGCCAGTCGCCCTGGACGACCAGCACGCCGGCCCGGGCGCGGAGCCGGGCGTCGAGGATGCTCGCCGACTTCGGGTCGACCGAGCCCGGCGGGCGCAGCACCACCACCTTGAGCACGTCGACCAGGGCCGCGGTCACCTCCAGCCAGTGCTCACCCGGCGCCGGCACCAGCACCGTGCGGGACAGGTCGATGCCCTGCTGGTGCGCCGCCTCGACTCCGAAGTCGTCCCAGCCGGCGAAGCCGACCCACTCCCCTGCCCGGGACGCCCCCGCCGCCAGGGCCATGCCGAGGGTGGCCGAGTCGACCCCGTAGACCCCGCCGGTGCGCAGCTGGACCAGGCCGTCGAAGATCGGCAGCGTCGGGACGGTGAGCCGGGTGGGTCCGCCCTGGAGCGCGTGGATCCGACCGCGCAGCTGGTCGACGACCGTGCGGGGGTCGTCGACTTCGAGGGGACGGATGCTCACCTGTCCATGTTCGAACATTTGTTCGAAGAGAGCAAGTGGGGCGGGGCTGGTTGTGGACGACGAGCCGGTCCGACAACTACCCGGGCGCTGTTGTATCTACCGAGGCGCTGTGACACGCCTTCCGCGACCACAACACGGAGTTACAAGGGAGCTCGCGACCCGCAGGCGTCAGCGCCGCCCGCGCTTCTCCCGCGGCTGCACCTTGATCTCGATCGGCGTCCCGACGAACCCGAACTCCTCCCGCAGCCGGCGCTCGATGAAGCGCTCGTAGCCCTGGTCGAGCTTGCCGGTGGTGAACAGCTTGAACACCGGCGGGGCCGACTGGACCTGGCTGCCGAAGAGGATGCGGGGTTGCTTGCCCCCGCGGACCGGGTGGGGGTGCTCGGCGACGATGCGGCCGAGGAAGGCGTTGAAGGCGCCGGTGGAGATCCGGGTCTCCCAGCCCTCGATCGCCCGGTTGATCGCCGGGACGAGGCGGTCGATGTGCCAGCCGGTCCTGGCGGTGATGTTGATCCGGGGCGCCCACTGGACCTGGACGAGGTCGCGCTCGATCTCGCGGTCGAGGTAGTAGCGGCGCTCGGCGTCGACGAGGTCCCACTTGTTGAAGGCGATGACGAGCGCCTTGCCGGCCTCGCGCACCTCCTGCAGGATCCGGATGTCCTGCTCGGCGACGGACTCGTTGCCGGCGAGGACCAGGACGCAGACCTCGGCACGCTCGATGGCGGTGGAGGTGCGCAGCCAGGCGTAGTACTCGTGGCCCGAGGCTTCCTTGACGCGCTTGCGGATGCCGGCGGTGTCGATGAAGCGCCAGGTCTCGCCGCCGAGCTCGACGAGCTCGTCGACGGGGTCGACGGTGGTGCCGGCGACGTTGTCGACGACGACCCGCTCCTCGCCGGCGAGCTGGTTGAGCAGGGAGGACTTGCCGACGTTGGGGCGTCCGACGATGGCGATACGACGGGGGCCGCCGACCTCGTCGTACCCCCGCTCCGGCGCCTCGGGCAGCACCGCGAGGATGGCGTCGAGCAGGTCGCCGGAGCCGCGGCCGTGGAGGGCGGAGACGGTGAAGGGCTCGCCGAGCCCGAGGTTCCACAGGGCGTACGACTCGGCCTCGGCGCGCTGGTCGTCGACCTTGTTGGCGGCCAGGACGACGGGCTTGCCCGACTTCCTCAGCACGCGGACGACGGCCTCGTCGGCGTCGGTGATCCCCACCGCGGCGTCGACGACGAAGAGCACGGCGTCGGCGAGGCCGACGGCGATCTCGGCCTGGGCCTTGATCCGCTCGGCCATGCCGCGGGCGTCGGGGTCCCAGCCGCCGGTGTCGACGATGGTGAACGCGCGACCGTTCCACTCCGCGTCGTAGGACACCCGGTCCCGGGTCACGCCGGGGACGTCCTCGACGACGGCCTCACGACGGCCGATGATGCGGTTGACCAGGGTCGACTTGCCGACGTTGGGCCGGCCGACGACGGCCAGCACCGGGACCACCCCGGTCGGGGCAGCTTCACTCATCACGATCTCCTTGCGGGAGCGGGCCCGGCAGGCTCCGCCCCGTCTCCTCGAGCGCGTCGGCGAGCCCGCTGCGCATGTGCGCGCGCAGGGCGGCCGACGTCAGACGTACATGATCCCTCGTCCGGGGCCAGGACACCGCATCGACGGCCATCGGCTCCCCCACCACGATGTCGATCCGGGCACCCCTCGGCGGCAGCGACGAGCTCGACCCGCCCGGCTCGCGGGTCCCCAGGAACGTCAGCGGTACGACGGGCGCGCCGGTCACCAGCGCGAGGTACGCCGCCCCGGTGTGGAAGATCTCCAGGTCCCCGGCCCCGCGCGAGCCCTCGGGGAACACGCCGACCGCGTGGCCGTCGCGCAGCACCCGCACCGCGGTGCGCACGGCCCGGGTGTCGGTGTGGAAGCGGTCGAGCGGGATCTGCCCGGCGCGGCGCAGGAACGCCCCGAGCGGCCCGGAGAACATCTCCTCCTTGGTCAGGGCGTGCACCGGCCGGGGGGCGAAGATCGCCATCAGCGGGCCGTCGACGAAGCCGACGTGGTTGCCGGCCACCACGACCGGCCCGTGCGCGGGGAAGCGCTCGGGGTGGTGCACCCGGACGTCGTACCGGCGGCGGATGAGCCAGCGCGACGCCGGGCGCCCGCCGACGAGCAGCCGGCGGGCGGGCGGGCGGACGCCGTCGGACCGCGGCGCGAGGAGGTGCGCGCTCACACGCGCTCCATCACCAGGCCCACCACCAGCTCGACGACCTCGTCCAGGGTGCGGTCGGTGGAGTCGATCCGGACCGCGCCGTCGACGACGGTCAGCGGGGCCACGGCCCGGCCGGAGTCGATCTGGTCACGGGCGAGCAGGGAGGCCTCGGTGGCGGCGACGTCGGCGCCGCCGTTCTCGAGCGCGCGGCGGGCGGCGCGGGCGGAGGGGTCCGCGGTCAGGTAGACCTTGACCTCGGCGTCGGGGCACACCACCGAGCCGATGTCGCGGCCCTCGACGACGATCCCCCCGTCGCCGACGATGGAGCGCTGCAGGTCGACCAGGCGCGCGCGGACCTCGGGGACCGCGCTCACCGGCGAGACCGCGCCGTTGACCTCGTCGGAGCGGATCTCGACCGAGACGTCGGCGCCGTCGACGGTGATCGTGGGGCCGTGCGGGTCGGTGCCGGAGGCGATCGCGGGCTCCTGGGCACGCGCCGCGACGGCGGCGGGGTCGTGCACGTCGACGCCGTTGCGCAGCATCCACCAGGTCATCGCGCGGTACTGCGCGCCCGTGTCGAGGTAGCGCAGGCCGAGCCGGTCGGCGACCGCCCGGCAGGTGCTCGACTTCCCCGAGCCCGACGTCCCGTCGACGGCCACGACCACGTTCTCCTGCACACTCACGGCCGCAGACTACCGGTGAGTCACCCAGCCCTTCGACTCCAGAGCGACCCGCAGCTCCTCGGCCCGGGCCGCCACGACGTCGAGCTCGACGAGGCCGACGGGACGCCCGGGGTCGTGGTCGATGCGGACGTCCTCGATGTTGACGCCGCTGTCGCCGGCGTCGGCGAAGAGCCGGGCGAGCCCGCCCGGGGTGTCCGGTACGGCGACCCGGACGGCCTCCATCGCCTGGGGCGCCGCGCCGTGCTTGCCCGGGATGGCCCGGGTCCCGGCCTGGCCGTAGCCGAGCAGCGACTCCAGCCCGGCGCGGTCGCGGTCGGCGACGGCCTCGATGACGAGGTCCAGGCGGGCACGGACCTCCCCGAGCAGGGCCGCCACGGCGTCGGCGTTGCCGCCGATGATCTGGCTGTAGAGCCGAGGGTCACCCCCGGCGACCCGGGTGACGTCGCGCACGCCGGTGCCGGACAGGGCGAGGTGCTCGGGCGGGGCGGCGGCCAGCGTCCCCGCGACGAGGGAGGCCATCAGGTGCGGGACGTGGGACGTGCGGGCGACGGCCCGGTCGTGCTCGTCAGGGGTCAGCAGCACCGGGACGGCGCCGCTGAGCCGGACGAGCGCCTCCACCACCCGGGTCGCGCCGGTGGTCGCGTCGGGACCGGGGGTGATGGCCCACGGCCGACCGTCGAAGAGGGTGGCGCTCGCCGACAGCGGGCCGGAGTGCTGGGTGCCGGCCATCGGGTGGCTGCCGACGTACCGGCTGCGTGCCGGGTGCGCCCCGACGGCGTCCAGGGGCAGCGCCTTGACGCTGCCGACGTCGGTGACCACGGTCTCCGGGCCGGCGGCGTCGAGGGCGGCGCGGATCGCGGCGCCGAGGGCGTCCGGCGGGACGGCGACGACGACCAGCTGCGGGACGTCCTCGGGGGTGCGGGCCCGGCCGGCGCCGAGCCCGGTGGCGGTGCGCACGTGGTCCGGTGCGCTGTCGGTGAGCAGGACCTCGAGCCCCGCGCGGCGGCAGGCCAGGGCGATCGACGTGCCGATGAGGCCGGTGCCGACGATCTCGACCGGCCCGGTCAGCAGCTCCTCCATCACAACCCCACCAGCTCCAGGAGCTGTCCCAGCTCGTCGTCACTCAGCTCCCGGATCCTCCCACCTCCGAGCGTGCCGAGCTCGATCGGGCCGAAGCGGGTGCGGCTGAGCTGGCGCACCGGGTGCCCGACCTGGTCGAGCAGGCGCCGCACGATCCGGTTGCGGCCCTCGTGGATGACCAGCTCGATGATGGACTTGTCGGCGGCGGTGGCGAGGACCCGCGCACGGCGTACCTCCACCGGGCCGTCCTCGAGGGTGACCCCCGCGAGCAGATCCGCCACGGTGCCCTTGGCGAGGCGCCCCTCGACCTCCGCGACGTAGGTCTTCTCGACCTCGAACGACGGGTGCGCCATCCGGTGCGCGAAGTCGCCGTCGTTGGTGAGCAGCAGCAGGCCGGAGGTGTCGGTGTCGAGGCGGCCGACGTGGAAGAGGCGTTCGGGCCGGTCCGCGACCAGGTCGCTGAGCGAGCGCCGGCCCTCCGGGTCGGACATCGTGGAGACCACCCCGCGCGGCTTGTTGAGCACGAGGTAGACGTGCTCGGAGACCGGCGGCAGGCGCTTGCCGGACACCTTGATGACCGCGGTGCGCGGGTCCACCTTGGTGCCGAGCCGGGTGACGACCTCGCCGTCGACCTCCACCTCGCCGTCGAGCATCAGCTCCTCGCAGCGCCGCCGGGAGGCGACCCCGGACTGGGCGAGCAGCTTCTGCAGCCGGATCCGGCCGTCCTCGTCGACGGCGATCTCACGCGTCATCGGAGGACTCCTGGTCGCTGGCGGGCTCGGGCGCCACCGCGGGCGCCAGCTCCTCCTCGACCTCGGCGAGGTCGGGCAGGTGCGGGGCGAGGTCGGGCAGGTCGTCGAGGGAGACGATCCCGATCCGCTCCAGGAAGTACGACGTGGTGCGGTACAGCGTCGCCCCGTGCTCCCCGTCCTGGCCGGCCTCCTCGACCAGCCCCCGGTTGAGCAGGGTCCGCATCACGCCGTCGACGTTGACGCCGCGCACCGCGGAGACCCGCGCGCGCGAGACCGGCTGCTGGTAGGCCACGACGGCGAGGGTCTCCAGCGCCGCCTGGGTGAGCCGGGCCTGCTGGCCCTCGAGGACGAAGCCCTCGACGACAGGGGCGTACGCGTCGCGGGTGTAGTAGCGCCAGCCGCCGGCGACGTTGCGCAGCTCGAAGCCGCGGCCCTGCTCGTCGTACTCCGCGGCGAGGGCGGCCAGCGCGTCGGCCACCTCCGGCGCGGGGTAGCCGACCGCGGTCGCGAGCGCGATCTGGTCGAGCGGCTGGTCGGCGACCATGAGCACCGCCTCCAGCGACGGTCGCAGCGCGGCGACCGGCACCGGCAGCGCCTCCTCGGTCTGGTCAGTCATCGGTGTCGCTCTCCTCCGGGGGCGGGACCGCCCCGTCGAACTCGTCGGTGATCAGGTCGTCCACGTCGACCGCGTCGTCACCGGTCCAGCGCACGGTGAGCTCGCCCAGCGGCGTCACCTGGTCGAAGGCCACCGCCCCCTCCCGGAACAGCTCGAGCAGCGAGAGGAAGCGGGCGACCGTCGTCAGGGTGTCGGGCGCGTCCCCGCACAGGGCCCGGAAGGTCATCGTGCCACTGCGCCGGAGCCGGTCCACGACGATGCTCGCCTGCTCGCGCACGCTCACCGTGGGGGCATGGATGTGGTGGAGGGTCAGCTCCAGCTCCGGCTTGGGCTGCATCGCCTTCGCCGCGAGCGCCGCGAACTGGTCCAGCCCGATCCCGATCAGCACCTCGGGCAGCAGACCGGCGAAGCGCTCCTCGAGCCCCACCGCCCGCGGGAACCTCGTGGCCTCGGCCTGCAGCCGGCGGTCGAGCTCGGCGGCCACCTGCTTGTAGGCCTTGTACTGCAGCAGCCGCGCGAAGAGCAGGTCCCGGGCCTCCAGCAGCGCCAGGTCCTCCTCGTCCTCGACGTCGCCCTGCGGCAGCAGCCGCGCGGCCTTCAGGTCGAGCAGCGTCGAGGCGACGAGCAGGAAGGAGGTGGTCTCCTCCAGGTCGGCGTCCGGGAGGTTCTTGATGTGCGCGATGAACTCGTCGGTGACCTTCGACAGCGCGATCTCGGTGACGTCGAGCTTGTGCTTGGAGATCAGGCTCAGCAGCAGGTCGAAGGGGCCCTCGAAGTTGGCGAGGTGGACCGCGAAGCCACCGGGGGCCTCGGCCCCCGGCGCCTCCACGGCGTCCTCACTCACGCAGGCGCCTGACGAGAGGCGAGTCCTCTCCGCCCGACTCGAGGTCGGCCAGGACCAGGTGCAGCGCCTCGCGCACGAGCCGCCCGCGGTCCACGGCCAGGCCGTGCTCGCCGCGCAGGGTCAGCCGGGCCCGCTCCAGGTCCATCAGCTCCTGGGAGGTGATGTAGACCGTGATCTTCTCGTCGTGCCGGATCCGCCCGCTCGGCCCCTTCTGCGGCTCCTCCTGCTGGGGCGGCGGGTCCGGGACGGCACGGACGGCGGGCTTCTCGGTGGTGGCGCGGAACAGGTCGTCCGCGGCCGGCAGGCTCACACGTCGAGGCACCGGACGGCCACCTCCTTCGCGAGCTGGCGGTACGCCTCCGCCCCGCTCGAGCCCGAGGCGTACGACGTGATGGGCTCACCCGCCACGGTCGAGTCGGAGAACTTCACGGTCCGGCGGATGACGGTGTGGAAGACCTTGTCGCCCCAGGCCTGCACGAGGCGCTCGAGCACCTCGCGGCCGTGGAGGGTCCGGCCGTCGTACATGGTGCCGAGGACGCCGTCGACCTCGAGGTTCGGGTTGAGGCGCTGCTTGACCTTGTCGATGGTGGCCTTGAGCAGGGCGACCCCGCGCAGCGCGAAGTACTCGCACTCCAGCGGCACGATGACGCCGTGGGAGGCGGTCAGGGCGTTGACCGTCAGCAGGCCCAGCGAGGGCTGGCAGTCGATGAGGATGACGTCGTACTCCGCGATCGCCGGCGCGAGCACCCGCTGCAGGGTCTGCTCGCGCGCCACCTCGTGCACGAGCTGCACCTCGGCGGCGGACAGGTCGATGTTCGAGGGCAGCAGGTCCATGCCGGGCACGCCGGAGGGCACGACCACCTCGTCCAGCGTGGTCTCCGGGTCCATGAGCAGGTTGTAGACCGTCATGTCCATGTCGTGCGGGTTGAGCCCGAGGCCCACCGACAGCGAGCCCTGCGGGTCGAAGTCGACGAGCAGCACCTTGCGGCCGTACTCCGCCAGCGCGGCGCCCAGGTTGATCGTCGTCGTGGTCTTGCCGACGCCGCCCTTCTGGTTGCACATCGCGATGACGCGCGCCTGGCCGTGGGCGGTGACCGGTCGCGGGTCCGGCAGCACCGGCATCGGGCGGCCGGTCGGGCCGAGGTCGCCGGTCTGCGGCGCGGGGGTCCGCGTCTCGGGTGTCGGGAACTGCAGCGTCATGGCGTCCTCCGTGCCGAGCGGCACCTCGGTCCCCGCGTCGCGCGCGGGCGCCGGGACGGGCGTCCGCGGCGGCATGTCGGGTGCACTGGAGCTTGAGTAGGTACCGACCATCGCCCTCACCTTTGTCGTGGAGTGGTTGCGGGCTCCTTCCCCAGAGCCCGGGACTCCTCCATCCAACAATGTCGACACAGCGACATTCGGGAGGCGCGCCGACCGCCCGCTCAGGAGGGACCGGTGAGGCTGACCATCTCCAGGGTACGGACGACGGCCTCGCCGGCCTCGTCGCTGGCCGCGAGGTCGACCTCGGCGCGGATCACCCAGTCGTGGTGGCCGTCCGGGTCGTGCAGGGTCTGCGTGGCGACCCACTGCCCGGGCGCCTTCTCGACGGCCAGCAGCGCCGGGCCGCGTGCGTCGGCGTCGGTGAGCAGCCGGTCGTGCTCGGCGTAGAACTCCTCGATCGCCTGGTCCCAGTCGGACTCACCCCACGCGGCGCCCTCGTCGAGCGCCGCCAGACCCGGTACGTCGTCGCGCGCCACCAGCTCCACCCGCCGCCACAGCGCGTTGCGGACCATCACGTCGAAGACCCGTCCCTGCTGGCTGAGCGGGCGTGGCGGGGGCGGCGGCTCGTGGTGGCTGACCTGCGTGCTGGCCGCCGACGGGTCCGCCAGCGCCTCCCACTCGTCGAGCAGCGAGGAGTCGACCTGACGCACCGTCTCCCCCAGCCACTCGACGAGCAGGTCGAGCTCCTCGGTCCGGTACGACGCGGGCACGGTCTGCCGCAGCGCCCGGTAGGCGTCGGTGAGGTAGCGCAGCACCAGTCCCTCCGAGCGGGCCACCTGGTAGCGCGCGACCAGGTCGGTGAAGCCCATCCCCTGCTCCCACATCTCCCGCACGACCGCCTTGGGGGCCAGCGCGTCGGGGGCGAGCCAGGGGTGCCGCTCGCGGTAGGTCTCGAAGAGCGGCTCCAGCAGGTCGGCGAGCGGCTCGGGCCAGGTGACGTCCTCGATCAGGGCCATCCGCTCGTCGTACTCCACACCGTCGGCCTTGAGCGCGGCGATCGCCTCGCCGCGGGCGGCGTGCCGCTGGGCCAGCAGCAGCGGGCGCGGCGCCTCCAGGGTCGCCTCGACGACGGAGACCACGTCCAGCACGAACGTCGGGCTCTCCGGGTCGAGCACGTCGAGGACGGCGAGCGCGAAGTGCGAGAGCGCCTGGTTGAGCGCGAAGTCCGCCGGCAGCGCCTCGGTGAGCACGTAGCGGCGACCGAAGGCGTCGACCTCGTCGAGCCGGGTGATCACCTCGGAGGCGACCAGGCTGCGCGCCAGCCGGACCGCGCGCTTGGCCAGCCGCAGCTGCGTACGACGGTCCTCGTGGTTGTCGGTCATCAGCCGCCGCATGACCGGGAACGCGTCCTCCTCGCGGGAGAGCACGTTGACGAGCATCGCGTTGTCGACCTTCATCTGCGACTTCAGCGGCTCGGGCCGGCCCTCGACCAGCTTGTCGAAGGTCTGCTCGGTCCACACGACCGTCCCGGCCGGCGGCTTCTTCAGCTGCGCCTTGGAGCCGCGCTTGGCCTGCTTCTCGGCGCTCATCGCGGCGTTCTTGGCCGCCGCCTTGGCCTTGGCCTTCTCGTTCTCGATGACGTGCTCGGGCGCCTGGACGACGACGTAGCCCGCCGTGTCGAAGCCGGCCCGCCCCGCGCGCCCGGCGATCTGCAGGAACTCCCGGGTGCGCAGCACCCGCTGCCGGCTGCCGTCGAACTTCGCCAGCCCGGTGAAGAGCACCGTGCGGATCGGCACGTTGATCCCGACGCCGAGGGTGTCGGTGCCGCAGATGACCGTGAGCAGCCCGGCCTGGGCCAGCTGCTCGACGAGGCGGCGGTAGCGCGGCAGCATCCCGGCGTGGTGGACGCCGATGCCCTGGCGCAGCAGCTTGCTGAGAGTCTTGCCGAAGCCGGCGGCGAAGCGTACGCCGGCGATCCGCTCGGCGATCTGCTCCTTGCGGTCCTTGGGCAGGACGGTGTCGAGTCGGCCGGGGCCCGCGAGCAGGGAGACGGCGTGCTCCACGGCCGCGGCCTGGGTGAAGTGCACGACGTAGACCGGTCCCTGGCCGGTCGTCACCAGCTCGGTGAGCTTGTCCCCCAGCGGGTCCAGCGACCAGGAGAAGTCCAGCGGCACCGGCCGCTCGGCCTGGTCGACGACGGTGCTCTCGCGGCCGTTGCGCCGGGTCAGGTCGGCGGCCAGCTCGGTGGTGTCACCCAGCGTGGCCGACATGAGCAGGAACTGTGCCTGGGGCAGCTCGATGAGCGGCACCTGCCACGCCCAGCCGCGTCCCGGCTCGCCGTAGAAGTGGAACTCGTCCATCACCACCATGCCGACGTCGGCCGCGGCACCCTCGCGCAGCGCGATGTTGGCGAGCACCTCGGCGGTGCAGCAGATGATCGGTGCGTCGGCGTTGACGGCGACGTCGCCGGTGAGCATGCCGACGTCCTCGGCCCCGAACACCTCGACGAGGTCGAAGAACTTCTCGCTCACCAGCGCCTTGATGGGGGCGGTGTAGAAGGTCACCCGGTCCTCGGCGAGCGCCGCCATCGCAGCCGCCATCGCGACCAGGGACTTGCCCGAGCCGGTCGGCGTGGCCAGCACGACGTTGTCACCGGAGAGGAGCGCGAGGATCGCGTCCTCCTGGTGCGGGTAGAGCGTCAGGCCGCGGCCCTCGGCGTACTCCAGGATGCGGTCGTAGGCGTCAGCCATGGCGGGCTCTCGGGTGGGCGGTCGCGAAGACCTCGCGCAGGTTGTCGACGGTCACCAGCGTGTAGACCTGGGTGGTGGTCACCGACGCGTGTCCCAGCAGCTCCTGGACGACGCGCACGTCGGCCCCGCCGTCGAGCAGGTGGGTCGCGAACGAGTGCCGCAGCGTGTGCGGCGAGACGTCGCGGGTGACCCCGGCACGCTCGGCCGCCTTCACCAGCACCGCCCACGCCGACTGCCGTGAGAGCCGGCCGCCGCGGGCGTTGAGGAAGAGCGCCGGCGTGGCCTGGGCGACCAGCGCCGGCCGGCCCCGCACGAGGTACGCCGACAGCGCCTCGCGCGCGAAGCGCCCCACCGGCACCAGCCGTTCCTTGCCGCCCTTGCCCCGCAGCAGGAGGGTGTCGTCCTCGGCGAGCCCGGACACGTCGTCGACGTCGAGGCCGACCGCCTCCGAGATCCGCGCCCCCGTGCCGTACAGCACCTCCAGCAGCGCCCGGTCCCGCAGCGCCAGCGGCGTGCCCGGCGCGCCGGCCGCCTCGAGGATCGCCTCCACGTCCGAGAGGGGCAGCGCCTTCGGCAGCCGCTTCGCCGGCGTCGGCGGCTTCACCCCCGCCGCGGGGTCGGTCCGGGCGAGCCCGTCGGACACCGCGAACTTGTGGAAGCCGCGCACCGCCACCACGGTCCGCGCCGCGGACGACGCGCTCAACGGCACGTGCTCCGCGTCGCCCTCCCGCAGCCGCATGAGGAACTCGGTGACCGTCGTCTCGCTCACCTGGTCGAGGTGGTCGATGCCCGCCGCCGCCAAGTGCTCGCGGTAGCGGCGCAGGTCGCGCCGGTAGGAGCTCAGCGTGTTCGCCGCCAGCCCCTTCTCGACCGTCAGGTGGTCCAGGTAGGTCCGGACCGCCCGGTCCACCGCACCCGCGCCACTCACCGGGTCAGGCTAGCGCCCCGCTCGCCGCGGGCCTCAGGCGAACGCCTCCGCCAGCGCGACGGCCTCGATGCCGACGGCCGCGCCCACCGGTGCGTTGGTCAGCCTGCCGGCGTGGGTGTTCAGGCCCAGGGCGAGGCCGGCATCGGCCCGGCAGGCGTCCTGCCAGCCCTTGTCGGCCAGCGCGACGACGTAGGGCAGGGTGGCGTTGGTCAGGGCGTACGTCGAGGTGTTCGGCACCGCGCCGGGCATGTTGGCCACGCAGTAGAACGTCGAGCCGTGCACCTGGTACGTCGGGTCGGCGTGCGTCGTCGGCCGGGTGTCCTCGAAGCAGCCGCCCTGGTCGACGGCGATGTCGACGAGGACCGAGCCGGGCTTCATCTGGGAGACCAGCTCGTTGCTGACCAGCTTCGGCGCGGCGGCGCCGGGGATCAGCACGGCGCCGATGACGAGGTCGGCCTCACGGACCTGCTGCTCGAGGGTGAGCTTGGACGAGGCGAGCCCGTGGACGCGGTTGTTGTAGCGCCAGAAGGACATCCGCAGCTTGTCGAGGTCGGTGTCGAGCAGGGTCACGTCGGCGCCCATACCGAGCGCGATGTTGGCGGCGTTCTGGCCGGAGACGCCGGCACCGATGATGACCACCTTGGCGTTGGCGACGCCGCCGACGCCGCCCATGAGCACGCCGCGACCGCCCTGGGCCTTCATCAGGGAGTACGCGCCGACCTGGGGCGCCAGGCAGCCCGCGACCTCCGACATCGGGTACAGCAGCGGCAGCGCACCGGAGGGCAGCTGCACGGTCTCGTAGGCGATGCCGGTCACCTTGCGCGCCAGCAGCTCCTCGGTGAGCGGCTTGTCCGCGGCCAGGTGGAGGTAGGTGAAGAGGGTCTGGCCCTCGCGCATGCGGGGGTACTCCTCCGCCACCGGCTCCTTCACCTTCAGCACCAGGTCCACCCCGCCGTCGGTCCCCCACGCCTCCTCGGGCGAGGCGACGATCGTGGCACCCGCGGCGACGTAGTCCGCGTCGTCGATCGAGGAGCCCACCCCGGCGCCGGCCTGGACGACGACCTCGTGGCCGTGGGCGACCAGCTCGTGCACGCCGATCGGCGTGATCGCGACCCGGTACTCGTGGTTCTTGACTTCCTTCGGCACGCCGACCCGCATCGCGGTCACCCTCTCGCTCGCGGGCCTCCCGATGTGGATTCCCGGTTGAGTAGAAATGGTGAAGATCAGACGGCGGAATCGCTAGAGGGTGGAGCGAATATTCGGCTCCTGCGCCTGAACCCGGATCGGATCGTCGGCGATCAGGCGTGTGACCCGGGCCGCGCCGAACCAGGTTCGGCCGGCCGGCCCCGCAGGTGCTCGAAGATGAGGCTGGTCTCGGTCATCGCGACGTCGCGGGTCCCGCTGAGGTGGTTGACCACGAACTCGCGCAGCTCCTCCGAGCCCGCGGTGGCGACGTGGATGAGGAAGTCGTCGGCGCCGGCCAGGAAGTAGACGTTGAGCACCTCCGGCAGCTGGGTCATCGCCTGGGCGAAGTCCCCGAGCTCGCCGCGCGCGTGCGGACGCAGCCGGACCGAGATCATCGCCTGCAGGGGACGCCCGATGGCCGCCTGGTCGACCTCCGCGTGCGCGCCCCGGATGATCCCCCGCTCGAAGAGCGCGCGGACCCGGCCGTGACAGGTCGACGGCGCGATGCCCACCCGGGCCGCCAGCACGTTGTTGGCCAGCCGGGCGTCGTCCTGCAGCTCGCGGACGATCGCGGCGTCGATCGCGTCCAGCTCGGTCATCGCCCGGTCATCGCCCGGTCATCCGGCGCACCTGGAGCGCGAGCACCGCCTGCACGACCGGTCCGTCGGCGATCGCGCCGTCCAGCACCGCCTCGACCAGCTCCTCCAACGGCACCCAGACCTCCTCCAGGTCCGCCTCCTCGTGCTGGAGCACGAAGTCGCCGCGGTCGGTCGTCGCGAGTCCCTCGGCGAGGTAGTAGTGGATCTTCTCCGCGGAGTAGCCCGGCGAGCTGAACGTCGACAGCAGGTGGGTCCAGCGCTCGGCGACGAGGGCGACCTCCTCGCGCAGCTCGCGCCGTGCGACCTGCTCCGGGTCCTCGCCGGGGTGGTCGCACACACCCGCGGGGAGCTCGACGAGGCGGTGCTGGGCCGGATGGCGGTACTGCCGGATGCACAGCACCCGGTCCTCCTCGTCCAGTGCGAGCACCACGGCGGCGCCGGGGTGCTCGACCACGAGGCGGCGGAAGGACTCCTCGCCGTGGTCCCCGGGGCGTCGTACCCGGTCCGAGCGCAGGGCCAGCATCCAGGCGTCACGGTGCAGGTCGGTCGAGGACTCGACCGGCCAGGACTCGGGGACGTCCCGGATGCCGCTCACCTGCTCAGTCCTCGACGGGCTCGGGGTGCAGGCCCGACTCGTCGATCTCCAGCCGGGTCTCGCGCTGACGGGCGATGGCGGCACCGACCAGGCCCGCGAACAGCGGGTGCGGGCGGGTCGGCCGCGAGCGCAGCTCGGGGTGTGCCTGCGTGCCGATGTAGTAGGGGTGCACCTCGCGCGGCAGCTCGACGAACTCGACCAGGTCGAGGTCGGGGTTGATCCCGGAGAAGACCAGGCCAGCCTCCTCCAGCTGCGCGCGGTAGGCGTTGTTGACCTCGTAGCGGTGGCGGTGCCGCTCCTCGATCGACTCCGAGCCGTAGACCTCCGCGGCGATCGAGCCTGCCGTGAGCGCGGCCGGGTAGAGGCCGAGGCGCATCGTGCCGCCCAGGTCCCCGCCGCCGTCGACGATGGACTTCTGCTCCTCCATCGTGGCGATGACCGGCTCCGGGGTGTCGGGGTCGAACTCGGTCGAGCCCGCCTTGGTGAGACCCAGCTCGGTGCGGGCGTACTCGATCACCATCGACTGCAGGCCCAGGCACAGGCCCAGGGTCGGGATGCCGTGGCCGCGGGCGTAGGTCAGCGCGCCGAGCTTGCCCTCCAGCCCGCGGATGCCGAAGCCGCCGGGCACGCAGATCGCGTCCACGTCGGAGAGGTGCTTGGCCGCACCGGCCGGACCCTCGCACTCGTCGGAGGCGACCCAGCGCAGGTTGACCTTCGCCTCGTGGGCGAAGCCACCCGCGCGCAGCGCCTCGGCGACCGAGAGGTAGGCGTCGTGCAGGTCGATGTACTTGCCGACCAGCGCGACCGTGACCTCCTCCTTCGGGTGGTGCACCCGGCGGAGCAGGTCGTCCCAGATGGTCCAGTCGACGTCGCGGAAGGGCAGGTTGAGCCGGCGTACGACGTAGGCGTCGAGACCCTCGCGGTGCAGCACCTTGGGGATGTCGTAGATGGAGGGCGCGTCGGCCGCGGTGACGACGGCGTCCTGGTCGACGTCGCACATCAGCGCGATCTTCTTCTTGATGCCCTCGGGCAGCTCGCGGTCCGCGCGGCACACGATCGCGTCGGGCTGGATGCCGACCTGGCGCAGCGCGGCGACCGAGTGCTGGGTGGGCTTGGTCTTCAGCTCACCCGACGGGCCGATGTAGGGCACCAGCGAGACGTGGAGGAAGAAGCAGTTGTCGCGGCCGATGTCGTGGCGCACCTGGCGGGCGGCCTCGAGGAAGGGCAGCGACTCGATGTCGCCCACCGTGCCGCCGATCTCGGTGATCACGATGTCGACCGCGTCGGCGCCGGTGCCGCGGCCCATCGCCAGGATCCGGTCCTTGATCTCGTCGGTGATGTGCGGGATCACCTGGACCGTGTCGCCGAGGTACTCGCCCTTGCGCTCCTTGGCGATGACCGAGGAGTAGACCTGCCCGGTCGTGACGTTCGCGATCTGGTTGAGATCGGTGTCGAGGAAGCGCTCGTAGTGGCCGATGTCGAGGTCGGTCTCCGCGCCGTCGTTGGTGACGAACACCTCACCGTGCTGGAACGGGTTCATCGTCCCGGGGTCCACGTTGAGGTAGGGATCGAGCTTCTGCATCGTCACCCGCAGGCCGCGCGAGCGCAGCAGACGGCCCAGGCTCGAGGCGGTCAGGCCCTTGCCGAGCGAGGAGGCGACGCCTCCGGTCACGAAGAGGTGCTTTGCCTGTCGATTCGTACCGCTACCCGGCGCCATGTTCACGGGATTCCATCCTACGTGGTGATGCCTCAGCCCGCACGCCGCCGCGCCAGGTCGAGCAGCTCCCGCGCGTGCGCGAGGGCCGTGTCGGACTCCGCCAGGCCCGCGAGCATGCGGGAGAGCTCGCGCTCACGACCCGCGTCGTCGAGGGTGACCAGGCCGGAGCTGGTGATGGTGCCGTCGCTGGACTTCTCCACCAGCACGTGCCGGTCCGCGAAGGCGGCGACCTGTGGGAGGTGGGTCACGACCAGCACCTGGGCGTCGTCGGCCAGGGTGGCGAGGCGTCGGCCGATCTCGACGGCGGCGGCTCCGCCGACCCCCGAGTCGACCTCGTCGAACACGAACGTCGGCACCGGGCTGGTGCCGGCCAGGCAGACCTCGACCGCGAGCATCACCCGCGAGAGCTCACCGCCCGAGGCGCCCTTGTGCAGCGGCCGCGGCTCCGAGCCCGAGTTGGCCGCGAGCAGGAACTCGACGTCGTCCAGGCCGCTGCGTCCGAAGCGCACCCACTGCTCCCCCACCCGGAGCAGGTCCGCCGGCGGGTGCTCGGGGTCGGCCGGCGCGTCGGACCGCCGGGGCGTGACCCGGATCGTCACCACCGCGTGCGGCATCGCGAGCAGCGTCAGCTCCTCGCTCACCGCCGCCGACAGCTTCTCCGCCGCCGCCGCGCGCGCCTCGCTCAGGGCGAGTCCGGCGGCCGCCAGGGAGGACCGCAGCTCCCGCGCCTGCGCCGCGAGCTCCTGGATGCGCTCGTCGGTCGAGTCCAGGTCGAGCAGGCGCAGCGCGGACTGCTCGGCCCACGCCAGCACCTCGTCGACGGTGTCGCCGTACTTCCGGGTCAGCGCGATCAGCGCCGCGCGCCGCTCGGAGACCGCCGCCAGTCGGCTCGGGTCGGTGTCGACACCCGAGGCGTACGACGCCACGTCGGCCGCCACGTCCGAGAGCAGGTAGCTCACCTCCGCCACCCGGTCCGCCAGCGCCGCCACCTCCGGGTCGTGGTCGCGCACGCCCTCCAGCAGGCCGCGGGCCGCCGCGACCGCGCCGAGCGCGTCGGGCGACCCGTGCTCGCTCGACAGCGCCTCGCGGGCCTGCTCGGCGGCACCCCGGAGGGTGTCGGCATGGCCGAGCCGCGCCTCCTCCGCCGCGAGCTCGGCGTCCTCGCCGGGCTGCGGGGCGACGGCGGCGACCTCGTCGACGCCGTAGCGCAGGACGTCGGCCTCGCGTGCGCGCTCCCGCGCCGTCGCCGTGACCTCCGCCAGCTCCTGCTCGGTGCGCACGAGGCGGTCGTGCAGCGTGGCGTAGCGGGCGTGCAGGTCCTCCAACGCGCCGAAGCGGTCGAGAGCGTGGCGCTGGGTCTGCGGCTTGAGCAGCCGGTGCTGGTCGGACTGGCCGTGCACCGCCACCAGGGGCTCCGCGATCTCGGCCAGCGTCGCCACCGGCACCGCCGCGCCACCGGCGAAGGCACGCGAGCGCCCCTCGGCGCTCACGTTGCGCGCCAGCACGATCGCGTCCTCCTCGACCTCGCCGCCCGCGTCCTCGACCGCCGCGGCCAGGCCGGGGACCGCCCCCGCCGCGATCAGGCCCTCGACCCGCGCCTGCTTGGCACCTGCGCGCACGGCGCCGCTGTCCGCGCGCCCGCCCAGCAGCAGGCCGAGGGCGGTCACGACCATGGTCTTGCCCGCACCGGTCTCACCGGTGATCACGGTCAGGCCGGGCCCGAGCTCGAGCACGGAGGCGTCGATGACGCCCAGCGAGCTGATCCGCAGCTCCTCGATCACGACAGCTCCCCCTGGCCCCGCGCCCGCGCCTGACGGCGCAGCTCGGCCGCGCCGCGCCAGCCCTCCACCGACAGGCCGAACTTCGCCACCAGCCGGTCCGTGAACGGCGCCTCGTGCAGGCGCACCAGCCGGACCGGGCGCTGCCCGCGGCTGACCTCGATCCGGGCGCCGGGGGGAAGGTCGACGCTGCGTCGTCCGTCGCACCACAGCACACCCGGACCCTGGTTGCCCTCGAGCACCTCGATCGCGATCACCGACGACGGCGCCACCACCATCGGCCGGGCGAAGAGGGCGTGCGCGCTCAGGGGCACGATGCACAGTGCCTCGACCTGGGGCCACACGACCGGGCCGCCCGCGCTGAAGTTGTAGGCGGTCGAGCCCGTCGGCGTCGCGCACACCACGCCGTCGCAGCCCCACCGTGACAGCGGCCGGTTGTCGATCTCGACCACCACCTCGAGCATCCGCTCGCGGGCGGCCTTCTCCACGCTCGCCTCGTTGACCGCGAACGTCGCGTAGATCTCCTCGCCGTCCAGGAACGCCCGCACCGCCAGCGTCAGACGGTCCTCGGTCGTGTACCGCTGCTGCACGATGGCGTCGATCGTGGCGGCCACGTCCTCGTGCTCGGCCTCCGCCAGGAAGCCGACGTGCCCGAGGTTGACCCCCAGCACCGGCGTCATGCTCTCGTGGGTGACCTCCGCGGCACGCAGGATGCTCCCGTCGCCGCCGATCACGACCGTGAGCTCACAGCCCTGGCTGGCGTCGCTCTCCGAGTCGGTCAGCTCGACGGCCGGCTGGTAGCCCGCCGGGTCCAGCTCCAGGTCCTCGGCCTCGGAGCGCAGCAGGCGCACGACGATCCCGTGCCCGCTCAGCTCCTTGACGAACGCCCGCGCCACCTCGCGCGCCTCGTCGCGCCGGGTGTGGGCGAGCACCAGCACGCGACGGGTCGCGTCCTGCTCGGTGGTCGCCGGCTCGGTCATGGATCAACCTTCTCATCCGGGTCCGACGGAAGGAGGGTGGACGTGCCGCGGCGGACGGTCGCCGCCACCGCCTCCTCCTCGACCGTGGCCGGCCCGTGCCGCAGCCACAGGAAGAACTCCACGTTGCCCGACGGGCCCGGCAACGGGCTCACCGTCACCGCGCGGGTCCCCCAGCCGCGCTCGGCCGCCGCCCGCGCCACGTCCAGGACGGTCTCCACCCACAGCTCCGGGTCGCGGACCACGCCGCCCTTGCCCAGCCGGTCCTTCCCCACCTCGAACTGCGGCTTGACCATCAGCGCCAGGTCGCCGTCCTCGCGGGTCACCCGCAGGAGCGCGTCGAGCACCAGGCGCAGCGAGATGAACGACAGGTCGCCGACCACCAGGTCCACGGGGCCGCCGATCTGCTCGGCCTCCAGCGCCCGCACGTTGGTCCGGTCGTGCACCACCACCCGGTCGTCCTGCTGGAGCGACCAGTGCAGCTGCCCGTAGCCCACGTCCACCGCCACGACCTCCGCCGCCCCGGCTCGCAGTAGGACGTCGGTGAACCCGCCCGTCGACGCGCCCGCGTCCAGGCACCTCCGGCCCGCGACCACCAGGCCGTCCGGCCCGAACGCCTCCGGCCCGAACGCCGCCAGCGCGCCCGCCAGCTTGTGCGCGCCGCGCGAGACGTAGTCCGGGCCGTTCTCGCCCTCCAGCACCACGATCGCGACGTCCGTCGTCACCCCGGTCGCCGGCTTGGCCGCCAACGCGCCCGCCACCTTCACCCGCCCGTCGGCGATGAGCTGGGCGGCACGCTCGCGCGACGGCGCCAGGCCGCGTCGTACCAGCTCGGCGTCCAGGCGCAACCTGCGCGGAGGCACTACGAGGGGTCGGGCGGGTTGTCGAGCGTGTGTCGCAGGCCCGCGTGGGCCTCCTCGAAGACCGCTGCGTGCTCCTCCAGGGGCCTGGCGTCCAGGCCCGCGACGAGGTCGAGCACACGGTCGACGGCGTCGATGCCGGTCGGCATGGGCGCCGGCACGGGTACCTCGGTCATGGCGCGAGGCTACCGCGCCGCGCGCCCCGCCGTGGGGAGCCCTGCCGCGGAGATGTCGGCCACCGCGCCGGTCGCGTCCAGGTGGGCCCACGCGGCCGACGCCGCCACGCGCCACGCGTCGTCGGCCTCCGCGCCGCCGCCGTCGACCTCGAGCCTGCCGTCGACCACACGACCCCGCCAGCCGTCCAGCACCCAGCCCTCCTCGTCCTGCCGGGGCGCCGGGTGTGCCCTGCGCAGGCCGCCCAGGTCCGCCGCCAGGTACGTCGGGCGGAGGGCCGGGGGCGCCGCCACCAGCTCCGTCAGCCCGGTGATCCCGGTGAGCACCAGGAGGGAGTCCACCTCCGCGTTGCGCGCGCCCTCGATGTCGGTGTCGAGCCGGTCGCCGACCATGAGCGGCCGGGCGCCGCCCACGCGGCGTACCGTCTCCTCCAGCAGCGGCCGCTCCGGCTTGCCCGCCACGACGGGCGTCACCTCGCTGAACCGCGCGAGCATGTCGACCTGCACCCCGTGCCCGGGCGCGACGCCGAACGCGGTGGGGATCGTCCGGTCCGTGTTGGACGCGACCCACGGCAGCCCGTCCCTGATCCGCACGGCGACCCGCATGATGTCGCGCCACGGCACGTCGGGGCCGTAGCCGCTCACCACCGCCTCCGCCTCCGCGTCCGCCCCGACCGGTTCGAGACCCGCCTCCACCAGCGCCGCCTCCAGGCCCGGCGCGCCCAGGCACACCACCCGGGCCCCCGCGCCCCACCGCTCCCGCGCGACCCGGCTGGCCGCCTGCGCGCTCGTCACCACGTCGGCCGCGTCGGCCTCGACCCCGAGCTCGACGAGGTGCTCGGCCACCGCCGCCGGCGTGCGCGAGGCGTTGTTGGTGATGAACGCGACCCGCATCCCCGCCTCCCGCGCCGCGCCGATGTTCTCGGCCGCGCCCGGCACCGCGTCGGCGCCGATGTAGACCACGCCGTCCAGGTCGAGCATGGCCAGGTCATAGGTCTCGGTCAGGGGCGCCGTCGATGTGAGCAACACAGGTCCACCTTGCCAGCACGCTCCAGCCGGGCCTCCGTACGATTGCCCAGGTGGACCCCGCAGCACTCGTGACACCGCCGTACGTCGCGGGTCCGCTCCGTCTGGTCCCCTTCCGCGGCCTCATGCTCACCCCGGCCCGCGTCGGGAACCCCACCACGGGACGCGCCTTCGCCCGGCCCTACCGTGACGTCTCGGCCCGCCTCCTGCGCTGGCAGGCCCGCGGCTACGTCCGGCACGACACCGCCCCCGCGCTCTACCTCCACGAGTACACCTCGGCCGGCATGACCGTCCGCGGCCTCGTCGGCGCGCTCGACGTCTCCCGTCGGGCCACCCGTCCCGACGACCGGGCGATCCTGCCGCACGAGGGCATCCATCCGGCACAGGCCGACGACCTCGCCGACCGGATGGCGGAGATGGAGCTGAACCCCGCGCCCATCCTCCTGGTCCACCGGGGCACCGACCGCCTCCGCGCACTCCTGGCCGAGGTGGTGCGCAGCGAGCCGCAGCACACGTTCACCGACCGCAGCGAGCAGCAGCACCGGATCTGGGCCATCCGCGACGAGGGGGCGCTGAGCGCGATCGCCGAGGAGCTCGCGGGCAGCAGCGCCCTCATCGCCGACGGCCACCACCGCTACGCGGCGTACCTCCGTCTGCAACGCCGACGCGCCACCGCCGACCACGCGCCCACCGCCACCGACTACGGCCTCGCGATGCTCGTCGACCAAGGCGCCACCCCGCTCTTCCTGGGCCCGATCCACCGCACCTTGGCCGGCACCTCGCTCGACCACCTGCGCGACGCCGTGCAGAGCATCGGTCTCACCTATGAGGAGCTCCCGCAGGCCGACGCCGTGGCCGCCCTGTCAGCCACCCGTCTCGCCGCGACGGACGGTCGGCGTTGGGCGGTCGTCACCCTCGATGCCGATCTCCGCGAGGCAGCGGTCGAAACGCTACACCGGCGGATCGTCCCGGCGCTGCCGCACGGCCCCAGCGCCCTGTCGTACCACCACACCGTCGACGACGCGCTGTCCGCGGCCCGTCAGGACGCCGTCTCCGTGCTCATGCCGGCGCCGTCGGTCGATCTCGTCATCGAGATCGCCGAAGCCGATCGTCTGCTTCCGGAGAAGGCCACCTCCTTCCAACCGAAGCCGAGCCTCGGCGTGCTCATCCGGTCGCTGCGCGACGAACCACCCGCGCCCCGGTGACCTCGACCTCCACCCGGGACAGGGTGCGCTCCCCGGCACGGTAGAAGCGCCGTCGCAGGGCACCCTCCACCGCGACCTCGTCGCCCTCGTGCCAGCCGGCCATCGCCCGCCGCGGACGGGACGCCCAGGCCGCCAGGTCGACCACGTCGACCGAGGGGCCCTTGCGTCCCGACGGCAGTGTGCGGACCTGCGCCCGCGGCACCGCGATCCGGCACACGCACAGCTCGTCGCCGCTCGGCAGCGTCCGCAGCCGCGGCTCCGCGGAGATCCGGCCCGTCAGCCGGACCGCATTGTCTTCCATGATGTCCTCCGTCCTCTCGATGTCCCGTCAGTCTGCGCTGTCGCGCCGACGGAACACTCGATCCCACGGACGGCCTGTGGACGATCCCCCTCCCACCACCCGCTGTGGAGGATTCCGGGACAGTTCAGGGACGCAAAAACACCGAAGGGCCAGCATTGCTGCTGGCCCTTCGGCGAATGTTTGTCCGGCGGCGTCCTACTCTCCCACATCCTCTCGGTTGCAGTACCAT
>CAZFEE010000008.1:0-83959 GCA_964517395.1 uncultured Nocardioides sp.
GGTTTTCCACCCGCGAGTTGGGGTTTTCCACCCGCGAGTTGGGGTTTTCCACCCGCGAGTTGGGGTTTTCCACCCGGTGACGGTGCAGAACCGCCAACTCACGGGTGGAAAACCCCAACTCGGCTAGAGGGTGGTGGTGCGCCCCAGCAGGTGGATCGTGTCCGAGCCGGCCTTGGTCAGCGAGAACGCGTAGCCGCTCTCGGTGGGCCGGGCGCCGAACGCGACCGTGGACGGCAGGAAGGTCGGCTTGCGGAACGACGCCTCGACCTTGACCGCGTCGGGCAGCCGGTTGTCGAGGGCGGCGACGCTGCGCGCCATCGTCCAGTAGCCGTGGGCGATCTGGCGTTTGAACCCGAGCGCCTTGGCCGTCGGCGCGCTCAGGTGGATCGGGTTGATGTCCCCGGAGACCGCGCCGTACTTGCGGCCGAGGTTGGCCGGCAGCTTCCAGGTGACCGGGCCGGCAGGGACCCGCTCGTAGGTGTCGGGCCACTCGGCGTCGGGGTTGCGACGCCCCCGGCTGAGGTACGCCGAGGTCTCCTCCCACACCAGCTCGTCACCGACCGTGCCTGCCGTCTTGAACAGGAAGATCGTGCCGGCCGGGTGCGGGACGCCCTCGCCGACGCTCATCTCCACGCCCAGCGTCTCGCCGAACGCGATCGGCCGGTGCTGCGTGATGGCGTTGTCGAGGTGCACCATGCCCATCGCGGGCGCCGGGAAGCTCCGGTCGGCCAGCGCCTTGAGCTGGAGCGGGAACGACAGCATGTGCGGGTACGGAAGCGGCACGGTGCCCTTGAGCTCGAAGCCGCACACGTCGGCGAAGGGCTCGACCATCTCCCGGGTGATGGTGACCGGGGGACGGGTGAACACGAAGCCGTCGTAGCCGCCGACCTTGGCGATGCCGGGCAGCGAGCCGAGGACCGGGATCGCGGGCAGCGCGGCCCGGATCAGGTCGCCGACGCCGGAGCTGCCGTCGAAGGTCCTGGTGACGGCCATGTCAGGCACCCAGCATCATCTGGCCGCAGACCCGCACGACGTTGCCGTTGACGGCGGTCGAGGCGGGGGAGGCGTACCAGGCGATGGTCTCGGCGACGTCGACCGGCAGACCGCCCTGCGCCATCGCGTTGAGGCGCTGGCCGACCTCGCGGGTCGCGAACGGCACGGCCGCGGTCATCTGGGTGATGATGAAGCCCGGGGCGACGGCGTTGATGGTGATGCCGTCGGTCAGCTTCTCGGTGAGGGAGTCGACGAAGCCGATGACGCCGGCCTTCGAGGCGGCGTACGACGTCTGGCCCAGGTTGCCCGCGATGCCGGCGATCGAGGCGACGCCGATGATCCGGCCGTTGGCGTTGATGACGCCCTGCTCGAGCAGCTCGGCGGTGATCCGCTCGGGCGCCTCGAGGTTGATCTGCAGCACCTTGCCGAAGCGCTCCGGGGTCTGGTTGGCGAGCTTCTTGTCGAGCGTGACGCCCGCGTTGTGCACGACGATGTCGACGCCGCCGTGCTTCTCCTTGAGGTGGTGCGCGATGCGCTGCGGCGCGTCGGGCGCGGTGATGTCGAGGGTGAGCCAGTCGCCGTCGAGCTCGTTCATGACCTTCACCAGGTCGTCGGCGGCCTGGGGCACGTCGAGACCGACGATCTTCGCGCCGTCGCGGTGCAGCACCCGGGCGATCTCCTCGCCGATGCCGCGGCTGGCGCCGGTGACGAAGGCGATCTTGCCGGCCAGGGGGGTGGTCCAGTCGGCGAGCGCGGAGCCGTGCGTCTCGTCGTGGGCGCCGATGCGGACGACCTGACCGGAGACGTACGCCGACTTGGGGCTCAGCAGGAAGCCCAGGGTCGAGAGCACCGAGTCCTCGTAGCCCTCGGCGACGTAGACGAGCTGGACGGTGCCGCCCTTGCCGATCTCCTTGCCGAGGCTGCGGGTGAAGCCCTCGAGCGCGCGCTGCGCGATCTGCTCGCTGCCGGAGGCCAGGCCCGGCGGCGTACCGATGACGACGACGCGGGCGCAGCTCTTCAGGCTGCGCAGCACCGGGGTGAAGAAGCCCTGGAGCTCGACGAGCTCCTCGACGGTGCTGATGCCGGTGGCGTCGAAGACCAGGCCCTTGTACTTCTGGCCGTCCTCCTGCGTGCGCGCCGAGTCGATGCCCAGCACGTCGAGCAGACCGGGCAGGGACTCGATCAGACGACCGCGCCCGCCGACGAGCACGGTGCCGTCGACCAGCGGGTCGCCGGCGGTGTAGCGGTCCAGCTTGGTCGGGTTGGGCAGCCCCAGATTCTTGACGAGGAGCTTGCCGATCGGGGAGCTCACGAAGCCCTGGTACTTGTCAGTCATATGCACCATGTAACTAGATGTGTAACTCTGAGTCCACATTTCGTGATCTCGCCCTCAAAGGGTTCTCCCGCGGGCGATGCTGAGTGAGGATTGTTCCATGACCGAGACTGTTCGCCGCGCCGCCGTACTCGGCGGTAACCGGATTCCGTTCGCCCGCTCCAACGGCGCCTACGCCACCGCCTCCAACCAGGAGATGCTGACCGCCGCGCTCGACGGCCTCGTGGCCCGCTTCGGGCTGGAGGGCGAGCGCCTGGGCGAGGTCGCCGGTGGCGCCGTGCTCAAGCACAGCCGCGACTTCAACCTGGTCCGCGAGTCCGTGCTCAGCACCCGGCTCGCCCCGGAGACCCCCGCGGTGGACCTGCAGCAGGCCTGCGGCACCGGTCTGCAGGCGATCAACTACATCGCCAACAAGATCAAGCTCGGCCAGATCGACTCCGGCATCGGCGGCGGCGTGGACACCACGTCCGACGCCCCGATCGCGATCTCGGAGAAGCTGCGCAAGAAGCTCATCCAGCTCAACAACGCCCGCACCACCAAGGACCGCCTCGCGATCCTGGCGACCATCCGCCCCGGCGACATCGGCCTCGCGATCCCGTCGAACGGCGAGCCGCGCACCAAGCTGTCCATGGGCGAGCACCAGGCGCTGACCGCCCTGGAGTGGCAGATCACCCGTGAGGCCCAGGACGAGCTGGCCGTCACCTCGCACCACAACCTCGCGGCGTCGTACGACGAGGGCTGGCAGGACGACCTGATCACGCCGTTCCGCGGCCTGGAGCGCGACAACAACCTGCGCGCCGACTCCTCGCTGGAGAAGCTCGCCAAGCTCAAGCCGGTGTTCGGCAAGGGCGAGGCCGCGACGATGACCGCCGCGAACTCCACCCCGCTCACCGACGGCGCCTCCGTCGTCCTGCTCGGCACCGACGAGTGGGCCGCCGAGCACGACCTCGAGGTGCTGGCCTACTTCGTGGACTCCGAGGTCGCGGCCGTCGACTTCGTCAACGGCGCCGAGGGCCTGCTGATGGCGCCGGCGTACGCCGTGCCGCGGATGCTCGAGCGCAACGGCCTGAGCCTGCAGGACTTCGACTACTACGAGATCCACGAGGCCTTCGCCTCGCAGGTGCTCTCCACGCTGGCCGCCTGGGAGAGCCCGGTGTTCTGCAAGGAGCGCCTCGGCCTCGACGCGCCGCTCGGCTCGATCGACCGCAGCAAGCTCAACGTCAAGGGCTCCTCGCTCGCCGCGGGCCACCCGTTCGCCGCGACCGGCGGCCGGATCGTCGCCAACGCCGCGAAGATCCTCAAGGCCAACGGCGGTGGCCGCACCCTGATCTCGGTCTGCGCGGCCGGCGGCCAGGGCGTCGTCGCCATCCTGGAGGCCTGAGCCTCCGCGCTGACGCACACGGCAGCGGCCCGCCCCCGGCATCGGGGGCGGGCCGCTTCGTCGTACCAGGGGCGTCAGGGGCGGTGGGTCACCAGCGCCAGCGCCGAGGTCACCATGTAGTCGCGCACCTGGGCCGCGGAGATCTCCCCGACGGTCGGGATGCCGGGCGCCAGCTCGCTGACGAGGATGCCGAGACGGGCCAGCTGGAGGGCGCCGAGACCGGAGGCGTAGAGCGCGTTGGCCAGCAGCACCGGGTCGTCGCTGAGCACGAAGGCGCCCTTCTCGACCCCGCCCGCCAGCGTCTCCGACAGCACGGTGAGGCAGGACGTGATCCCGCGGCCGAGCCGGAACAGCGGCCCCTCGGCGATCTCGTCGAGCAGCTCGTCGCCGGGGCGCACCATCAGCGCCTGGGCGCAGTCGACGAAGGCGGGGTGGGCGACGCCGTAGTCCACGAACGCGCCGACGATCGCCTCCAGCTGCTCGGCCGGTACGTCGGTCGCGGCCGCCGCCGCGGACATCGCCGCGTGCAGCTCCTCCAGGTAGCCGACCAGGGTGAGGGCGAAGAGCTCCTCCTTGCCGGTGAAGTGCCGGTAGACGATCGCCCGGTTGATGCCGACAGCGCTGGCGATCTCCTCGATCTGCACGTCGCGCACGCCCTTGGAGTCGAAGATCTCCCGCGTCGCGGCGATGATGTCGGCCTGCCGGGCCCGCCGCCGCGCCGCCGCCGCCTTGCGCCGGCCGTCCGTCGCCGGGGCCCTGCCCACGGGTGCGTTGGTCGCCATGGCAGGAGTGTACGGCTCGTGCAACTCGGTGTTGCAACATCTGTGACGGAATCGATGCCGGGATGCTCAGCACCGCCCGCCCCGCCCGGGACGCGGCGCGGTGAGCGCCGGCCCCGGACGGTCCGACGTCAGGCGAGCGTCGCGGCGTCGATGACGAACCGGTAGCGCACGTCGGAGGCCAGCACCCGCTCGTACGCCTCGTTGACCTGGTCGGCGGAGATGACCTCGATCTCGGAGACGATGCCGTGCTCGGCGCAGAAGTCGAGCATCTCCTGGGTGATCGCGATGCCGCCGATCATGGAGCCCGCGAAGGAGCGGCGTGCGCCGATGAGGGCCATCGCGTTGACCGGGAGCGGCTCCGGCGGGGCGCCGACGTTGACCAGGGTGCCGCCGACGGCGAGCAGCCCGAGGTAGGCGTTGACGTCGACGGCGGCGCTGACCGTGTTGATGATCAGGTCGAAGCTGCCGGCGAGGCTGGCGAAGGTGTCGGGGTCGGAGGTGGCGTGGAAGTGGTCCGCGCCGAGCCGGAGCCCGTCCTCCTGCTTCTTCAGCGACTGCGACAGAACGGTCACCTCGGCGCCGAGCGCGTGCGCGATCTTGACGCCCATGTGGCCCAGCCCGCCGAGCCCCACGATGGCGACCCGGGTGCCCGGTCCGGCGTTCCAGTGCTTGAGCGGGGTGTAGAGGGTGATGCCCGCACACAGCAGCGGCGCGGCGGCCGCCGGGTCGAGACCCTCGGGGACCGAGAGCACGAAGCCGGCGTCGACGACCACGTGGGTGGAGTAGCCGCCCTGGGTGGTGGTGCCGTCGCGGTCCGTGGCGGCGTACGTGCCGACCATGCCCTCGAGGCAGTACTGCTCGTCGCCTGCCCGGCAGCTCGCGCACTTGCCGCACGCGTTGACCATGCACCCGACGCCGACCCGGTCGCCGACGCGGTGGCGGGTGACCTCGGCGCCGACCTCCTCGACGATGCCGACGATCTCGTGGCCCGGCACGACCGGGAAGGGCTGCGGGCCCCAGTCCCCGTTGACGGTGTGGATGTCGGAGTGGCAGATGCCGGCGTACTCGATCCGGATGAGTACGTCGTTCGCGCCGACCGCGCGGCGCTCGATGGTGGTGAGCGCGAGCGGCTCGCCCGCGGCGGGTGCGGCGTAGGCGTTGACCTTCATGGGTCCTCCTCGGTGGGGTGGTGAGGCGCGCGACCCGGGATCTGGGCGCGCGCCGATACGACGGGCGGGGAACGCCCGTCGGGAGTGGTGGTCTCTAGTGGGTGCGGGTCCGGCGGAGGGTGCCCGCCATCGCGGCCGCCTGCTCCGCGATCCGCTCGACCCGCTCGTCGTCCCCGGCCTCGACCGCCCGCCAGTAGTCGATCTTGAGGCGGACGTAGCGCTGCCGGAGCTCGAGGTGCGCGGCCTCGTCGCGCAGCCGCGTCTCCTGGGCGCTGAGCATCGCGATCTGGTCGGGCGCCGCCTGGCGGCCGGCGTGGTTGTTGGCGACGTAGGTGCGCATGTCCGCCACCGACAGGCCGGTGGCCGCCAAGCAGGCGACCCCCATGAGCTGGTCGAGGTCCTCCTCGTCGTACATGCGGTGCTTGCTGCTGGCGCCGCGGCTGATCGGGGAGATCACGCCGATGGACTCGTAGTACCTCAGGGTGCTCGCCGGGAGCCCGGTCAGGGCGGCGACTTCCTTGATCGTGTAGCTGCGACGGTCGGTCGATGCGGTCACGTCAACGACCGTAGGAACTTCAAGTACTTGAAGTCAAAGGCTTCGTCAGCCGGCGAGCCCGCGGACCGTCTCGATCGTGTCGGCCTCGTCCGGCCGCTTGTCGTCGCGGTACTGCACCACCCGCGCGAACCGCAGGGCCAACCCGCCCGGGTAGCGGGTGGAGCGCTGCAGCCCGTCGAACGCGATCTCGACGACCTGCTCGGGGCGGACGGTGACGACCCACCCGTCGTCCTCGACCTGGAGGGAACGGAAGCGCTCGGTCTGCCAGGCGAGCATCTCGTCGGTCATGCCCTTGAAGGTCTTGCCCAGCATCACGAAGCCCGTCGGGGAGGAGTCGTCGCGCGCGCCGAGGTGGATGTTCGACAGCCACCCGCGCCGGCGACCCGACCCGTGCTCGACCGCGAGCACGACGAGGTCGAGGGTGTGGACCGGCTTGACCTTGACCCACGCGGAGCCCCGCCGCCCCGCGTCGTACGACGCCCCGGCGTCCTTCACGACCACGCCCTCGTGCCCGTCGGCGAGCGCCGCGTCGGCGAAGGCGGACGCCTCGGCGGCCGAGGTGCCGACCCAGCGTCGGACGCGGTGCTCGGGCGGGACGAGCGCCTCCAGCCGGGCCCAGCGCTCGGAGGCGGGCCGGTCGAGGAGGTCCTCGCCGTCGAGGTGCAGGACGTCGAAGAAGTACGGCGCGACGACGGCCTCGCCGACGCCGGAGGAGGTGCGGGACGCGGTCTCCTGGAAGGGCCGGGGGCGGCCGTCGGCGGTGAGGGCGAGGGCCTCGCCGTCGAGGACGACGGAGCGCACGGGCAGGGCGCGGGCGACGGCGACGACCTCGGGGAGGCGGGCGGTGACGTCGTCGAGGCTGCGGGTGGCGACGAGGACGTCGTCGCCGTCGCGGTGCACCTGCACGCGGATGCCGTCGAGCTTGGCGTCGACACCGACCAGGCCGTCGGGTCCGGCGGCCTTGGCGACGGCGGCGGCGACGTCGGGGGCGGACGAGGCGAGCATGGGCAGCACGGGGCGGCCCACGGTGAGGCCGACCGCGGCGAGCGCGGGAGCGCCGGCGAAGGCCGCGTCGACGACATAGGTCGTCCCGCCGGCCAGCATCGCCGCCCGTCGTACGACGGCCAGGGGCACCTCGGCGGCCAGGGCCAGCGCCTCGGTGGTGACCGCCTCCAGCGCCCCTTGGCGGACCTCGCCGACGGCGACGGAGCGCAGCCACGACTGCTCGGGGGCGGTGGCCCGGCCGAACAGCTCGGCGACGAGCGCGGCCCGGGCGGTCGCGGAGCCGGGCCCGGCCAGCGCGGCCATCGCGGCGAAGGCGGCGTCGACCTCGGCGACCGACAGCGAGGCCACGGCGGCGGGCTCGGGGAGGGTGGTGAGCGAGCGGTACCCGAGCCCGGTACGGCGCTGCCGGAGCCGCCCGCTGAGGAAGTGCGCGACGAGCGAGCGCTCAGCGGGCTCGGCGGCGAGCAGGAGGTCGGCGATCAGCCGGACCTTCTCCTTGCGCGCGCGGGTGGCGGCGACGGCGCCCGAGGTGTCGACCAGCTCCCGCAGCAGCATCAGTGCGTCGCTTCGAGCACCGCTGCGCTGACGGCGCCGTCGACCACCTGCTCGTAGACCTCGTCGAGGTCGAGCGCGGCGGCACCGGTGCCGGCGAGGTCGCCGAAGTAGCCCGCGACCTCCAGGGAGACGAAGCCGTGCAGCGAGGCGAAGAGCGCCATCGCGGTCTGCAGCAGCCGCTCCTCGGGCAGTCCGGCGGAGCGGACCATCACGGCCAGCGCCTCGATCGCCTCCAGGGCCGCGGCGAAGAAGCCCTCGCGGTCGATCGGTGGCCGGGTGAGGGCGGCGTAGCGCTGCGGGTGGGTGCGGGCGAAGACCCGCAGCTCGCGGCTCAGCGCCCGCAGCCCGTCGGTGCCGGCATGCCCCATCGCGGCGGCGCGGACGTGCTCGCCGAGCATCCGCATGGCGCGCACCTGGACGAGCGCGCGCAGGTCCTCGAGGTTCGCGACGTGGTTGTAGAGGGAGGACACCCGGGCCTCGAGCTCCGCGGCGAGGGAGGTCATCGTGAGGGCGTCGTACCCGTCGCGGTCGACGAGCGCCTCGGCGGCCTGCAGCACGGCCTCCTGGTCGAGGCGGCCGCGCCGGCCACGGGTGGAGTCGATGGTCAACTGCCCTCCGGGAGCGTGAGGTGGTGAAAGCGATTCGTACCTGCGCGAGAGAGCCTAGTCGAATCGGGCCGCAGCGAGCGTCGGCGCGCGTCACTACGCTGGAGCGGGTGAGCAGCCCGGACGCCGTACGACGCTGGCGGCCCGGCCGTCCCGTGCCGGTCGCCGCCGTGCTGCGGCAGCAGCGGCGCGGGGCCGGCGACCCGACCCACCGCTTCGACGTCGAGGGACGCCTGTGGCGGGCGAGCCGGACCCCGGAGGGCCCGGTCACGCTCGCGCTCGCCGCCCAGGACGCGGCCGGCGAGGTGCTCGCCGAGGCGTGGGGACCGGGTGCCGCCTGGGCGCTCGAGCAGGTGCCGGCGCTGCTCGGCGAGGAGGACGACTGGACCGGCTTCGAGGCGCGCCACCCCGTCCTCGCCGAGGCCCGGCGGCACCACCCGCACCTGCGCCAGGGCCGCACCGAGCGGGTCCTGGAGGCGATCGTGCCCTCGATCATCGAGCAGAAGGTCACCGGCCAGGAGGCCTTCGCCGGCTTCCGCGCCCTGGTACGACGCCACGGCGAGCCCGCGCCCGGCCCGGGTCCGCGGGTGCGGCTGATGCTGCCCCCCGACGCCGCCACACTGCGTGCCATCCCGTCGTGGGAGTGGCTGCGCCTGCACGTCGACCCGGCCCGCTCCCGGGCCGTCGTCACCGCCGCCCGCCACGCCGAGGCCCTGGAGCGCGTGGTGGGCGTGCCGGGGGAGGAGGCCGACCGACGGCTGCGCAGCCTGCCGGGGGTGGGGGTGTGGACCAGCGCCGAGGTGCGCCAGCGGGCGCTGGGCGACCCGGACGCGGTCTCCTTCGGCGACTACCACGTCGCCAAGGACGTGGGCTGGGCGCTGACGGGGGAGCTCTTCGACGACGCCCGGCTGGCGTCGTACCTCGAGCCGTGGCGGGGGCACCGCGGCCGGGTGCCCTTCCTCGTCGCCGCCGCGCGGCTGCACCGGCCGCGGCGCGGCGCGCGGATGTCGCCCCGTGAACATCTACGGACGCGTGACCTATTCGCGTGATATCTGTTACACCGTGGAACAGGCAGCCGATGGGGCGCTGCCCCGGGTGGCTCCCGGCGGGAACGACAGAGGTGAGGCATGGTCACGGTGACGTTGGCTGCCCTCGGGCAGGCGACCCCTGCCGGCCTCGTGGCGACCGTCCGGGCCGCCTCCGACGCCGAGCTCGCCGGTCTCGCCCCGGACGTCGCAGCGGAGTCTGCGCTGGTCAGCGCGGTGCTGGGCCGTCTCGACACGCTCGCCGTCCCCGCCCGGCTGGCCGCGGCCGCGGGCCGGGTGCGCTGGCAGACGCCGCGCGGCGCGGGCGCGACGGTCGCGCTCCGCGACGGCGGCTCCACCCTCATCGACGAGAGCCCCGACGTGCTCGTCGAGGGCACGCCGGCCCAGCTCCTGCGGCTCGTCGCGGGGCAGCTGGACGTGGCCGCGGCGTACCTCGGTGATCAGATCCGGTTCCGCGGTGATAGCGCCCTCGTGCTCGCCCTGGCCGGGCTGTTCGCGGCCGACGGCACCGCCCCCGTCACCGGCACGCCCGTCGACGTGCGCGACGTCGACCCGGTCGCGATCGCGGCCGCGCTGCACGGCGTCCCCGTCGAGCACCTCCGCACGGTGCTGGCCTCGGACTTCCGGCCGCTGGTGCTCGACGAGATCCTCGGACGCATGCCGTCCTTCCTGAACGGCCGCAAGGCAGCAGGTGTCCAGGTGACGGCCGGGTTCCGGCTCACCGGGCGCCCCGACGGAGAGGTGGACCGTTTCGTGCTCCGACTCAGAGACGGTCGGGCGACCGTCCTCGTGGGTGAGGCGGCCGACGCCGTCGCCCCCGAGGACTGTCAGGCGACCGTGACCTGCGAGGCGGCCGACTTCCTGCGGCTCGCCACCGGGCACCTCAGCCCCGTCTCGGGCGTGCTCCGCGGACAGCTGAGGGTCACCGGCGACAAGATCGCGGCGCTGCGACTGGGTGCGGCCTTCGACGTACCGACGGCGGTGGCGGGATGAGCGCCGTCGCCGCCACCGGACGCGGCATCATCGACAACCTCACCGGCCGCTTCAAGGCCGGGGTGATCACCACCGGCGAGCTGGTCAAGCTCGCCGTCGAGTCGATCCAGTGGGGCTTCTCCGACATCGTCGCGCGGCGCTTCTCCTGGACCGAGTTCTTGCTGCAGTGCTGGTTCATGACCCGGGTCTCGCTGTTGCCGACGATCCTGGTCTCGATCCCGTTCGGCATCATCACCTCCGTCCAGATCGGCGCCGCCGCCAACCAGATCGGCGCGCAGTCGTTCATCGGCGCCGTCAACGGCATCGGCGTGCTGCGCCAGGGCGCGCCCCTGGTGACCTCGCTGATGATCGCCGGTGCGGTGGGCTCGGCGATCTGCTCCGACCTCGGCGCCCGCACCGTGCGGGAGGAGATCGACGCTCTCAAGGTCATGGGCATCTCGCCCATCCAGCGCCTGGTCGCCCCGCGCATCCTGGCCGCCCTGCTCGTCTCGGTGCTGCTGACCGTGGTCGTGGCGATGACCGCGATGACGACCGCCTTCATGATCGTCGTCGGCCAGGGCCAGATCTCCTCGGGCACCTACCTCGACTCGTTCGTGGGCCTGGCCCAGCCGGCGGACTTCGTGCTGGCGGAGGTCAAGGCCTTCATCTTCGGGTTCGTCGCCACGATCGTCTCGGCCCACAAGGGCCTGACCGCGCGCGGCGGGCCCAAGGGCGTGGCCGACGCGGTCAACCAGGCCGTCGTGCTGAGCGTCATCCTGCTCGCCGTCATCAACGTCGGCCTGACCCAGGCCTACGTCATGCTCTTCCCCGGAGGTGCCTGATGTCAGAGGTCCAGCTCGGACGTGGCGTCGGGGCGCGCGTCTCCGACACCCTCGTCGGCCTCGCCGACGCGGTGATGAAGAACCTCGCCGTCCTCGGCGACTTCGTGACCTTCGCCCTCAAGGTGTTCCGCGAGGTGCCGGCGACGGTCACGATGTACCCCAAGGAGACCCTGCGCCAGATCAAGGACATCGCCTGGGGCAGCGGCGCGATCCTGGTCGGCGGCGGCACGGTCGGCGTGATGATCCTGCTCTCGGTCGCCGCCGGCACGTCCATCGGCATCGAGGGCTTCAACGGCCTGGAGATCGTCGGCCTCGCGCCGCTGACCGGCTTCATCTCGGCCAGCGCCAACACCCGTGAGCTCGCGCCCCTGATCGCCGCGCTGGCCCTCGGCGCCCAGGTCGGCTGCCGCTTCACCGCGCAGATCGGCTCGATGAAGATCCACGAGGAGGTCGACGCCCTCGAGGTGATGGCGGTCAGCGCGATGCGCTACGTCGTCACGACGCGCGTGATCGCCTGCATGGTCGCCATCCTGCCGCTCTACATGATCGGCCTGATCGGCTCCTACGTCGCCTCGCAGGCCTCGGTCGTCGTCCTCTTCGGACAGTCACCCGGCCAGTACGACCACTACTTCTCCACCTTCATCCAAGGCCGCGACATTCTCTTCTCGGTCATCAAGATCCTGGTGTTCGCCCTGACGGTGGCGCTGATCCACTGCTGGTACGGCATGAAGGTCGGCGGCGGCCCGCAGGCCGTCGGCGAGGCCACCGGCACCGGCATCCGCGCCAGCATCGTGTCCATCGTCGTGCTCGACATGATCCTCACCCTGTTGTTCTGGGGCGGCGATCCCGGCTTCCGGATCTCGGGCTAGGGGGACGACATGGCACGAGAGATCTCCCGCAACCAGCTCGCCCGCAGGGGCCTGATCACCCTGGTGGCCCTCGCGGTCATCGGCGCGTTCGTCACCCTGCGCTCCAACGGCACCTTCGGCTCGCAGCCGCACGTGAGCGCCGACGTCGCCAACGCCGGCGGCTCCCTGCGCGCCGGGTCCGACGTGAAGATGAACGGCGTCATCGTCGGCAAGGTCGCCGAGATCCGCCGCTCCGACGACGGCAAGGGCGTCACCGTCGACATGGCGATGTCCTCCTCCGACCTGGAGGCGGTGCCCGGCAACGTCGTGGCGCGGATCCTGCCCGCGACCGTGTTCGGCACGACCTTCGTCGACCTGGTCGTCCACGGCGCCCCGACCGGCCGGCTCGAGGCCGGCGCGGAGGTCAAGGCCGACGCCTCGCAGTCGACGCTGGAGCTCCAGCAGGCGCTCGACGACATCGACCGTCTCGTCAAGGCACTCGGCCCGGCCGAGCTCGCCTCCGCGATCGGCTCGGCCGCCGAGGCGCTCGACGGCCGGGGCAACCGGATCGGCAAGACGGTCCGCACGCTCAACGCCTACCTGGACCGGATCAACCCGCGGATGCCGCAGGTGCGCGCCGACCTCCAGGCCTTCGCGACCACCACCCGCCTGGTCAACGAGATCGCGCCGGACCTGCTCGACGCCACCGACGACGTCCTGGTCACCATGAACACCATCGTGACCCAGGAGGCCGCGCTGACCGCCCTCATCGCCGGGGGAACCAAGCTGGCGCGCAACAGCAGCGCGTTCCTGGCCCGGAACCAGGCGGACCTGGTGAAGTTCATCAACGGCTCGGCGACGCTGCTCGACGCGGTCCACGACAACCGTCGTGCGGGCATCACCGACGCACTGGCCATCAACATCGCTCTCGGCACGACCCTGCCGAAGGCCGTCGACGGGGGATTCGTGACGACGGAGGGCAACCTGCAGCTGACGCCGCCGAAGTCGTACACGAGCTCGCCGAGGTTCCGGCCCTCGGGCACCAGCTCTTCCGGCTTCGGCTCGCTGGGGGGTGGGCGATGACCGGGCTGCGCCAGATCGCGATCAAGTTCAGCGCCTTCGCCATCGTCAGCGGCCTGCTGATGGTCCTGCTGGTCAACACGATGCAGAACGGCGTCGGCGGCGACACCCGCGAGTACACCGCGGACTTCGCCGACGTCAGCGGCCTGCGCAAGGGCGACGACGTCAAGGCGGCCGGCGTCCGGATCGGCCAGGTCAAGGACATCGAGGCGACCAAGGAGGGCGCGCGGATCAAGCTCGACGTCGTCGACGACCAGCCGCTGCTCGACAACACCAAGCTGGTCATGCGCTACCAGAACCTCCTCGGCCAGCGTTACATCGGTCTCGTCCAGCCCACCCAGCGCGGCAAGGAGCTGCCGGACGGCGCGAACGTCCCGGTGGCGCGGACAGATCCCGGCTTCGACCTCACCGAGCTGCTCAACGGCTTCAAGCCGCTCTTCAAGGTGCTGCAGCCGGGCGACGTCAACACACTGGCGACCTCCCTGGCCAAGGTGCTCCAGGGGGAGGGCGGCAACGTGCGCCAGCTCCTCGCGCAGACCGCCGAGCTGACGAACTTCCTGGCCGACCGCGACGGTGTCATCGGCGACGTGATGACCAACCTCAAGCCGGTGCTGGACAACCTCGCCGGCCAGGGCACGGAGCTGACCAACACCGTGCGCGAGCTGCGGGCGCTGATGACCGGGCTCGCCCAGGACCGCAAGTCCATCGGCGCCTCCATCGACGGCGTCAGCCGCCTGGTCGGCGCGACGAGCTCCCTGCTGAAGGAGGTCAAGGCGCCGCTGGTGCGGACCACCGACCAGCTGGTGACCGTCGCCGACATGTTCGAGCGCTCGCGTGGCAACCTCGTCAAGGCCATCCCGGCGTTCGCGACGGTCTTCGAGTCGCTCGGACGGGCGACGTCGTACGAGAACGCGCTCAACGTCTACGTCTGCTCCCTGACGCTGTCGCTGGGCCCGCTGCCCGTGAACCCGGCCGGCAACAACGGCCCGTGGCGAGAGGTCTGCCGATGAAGCCCATGAACGAGCGCGATCCGCTGCGGATCGGCATCATCACCATCGCCGTCATCGCCCTCATCGGAGCGGGGGTGCTGGCCCTCAGCGTGATGAACTTCGGGACGAAGACCTACACCGCCGAGCTGGAGCACACCGCGGGCCTGCGCAAGGGCGAGACCGTCGAGGTGCACGGCGTGAACTCCGGCAAGGTCACCGGCATCGAGCTCAAGGGGGACCACGTGCTGGTCACCTTCGCGCTCGACGCCGACATCGACCTGGGCGAGCGCAGCAGCGCGACGGTCAAGGTCGCCACCCTGCTGGGCACGCACTACCTCGAGGTCGACCCCCGCGGCGGCGGCAGCCTCGCCGACGACCGCATCCCGATGGAGCGCACCTCGGTGCCCTACAACCTCCAGGACGTCCTGGAGAAGGGGACCGACGCCCTCGAGGAGCTCGACCCCGAGCTGCTGGCGAAGGCGCTGACGGCCACGGCCGACACGCTCGGCGGAAGTGAGAAGGAGATCGGTCCCGCCCTGGAGGGCGTGGCACGCCTCTCCGAGGTGATCTCCAAGCGCTCCGACCAGGTCGGCGACCTGCTGGAGGCGACCCGCACCGTCACCGACCAGCTCTCCGACAGCAGCCAGGACATCGTCGGGCTGATGAAGCAGGCCAACCTGGTGGTCAGCGAGATCACCGCCCGCAAGGAGGCCATCCACCGCCTCCTGGTCGCGACCACCGATCTCTCGAAGGCGGTCACCGCGGTGGTCACCTCGACGAAGGGCAAGCTCACGCCGGCGCTGCGTGACCTGAACCTGGTGATCAAGACGCTGAACGGTCAGAGCAAGCAGCTCACCCGCCTGCTCGACGTGATGGCCCCCGCCGTCCGCTACGTCGCGAACGCCACCGGCAGCGGCCCGTTCATCCCGCTGTTCATCTACGACCGCAACGGCCCGGGCCTGCTGGCCGACGACGTCAGCTGCAAGCTGGAGAGGGAGTGCTCATGACCACCCGACGCATGGTCCGCTCGCTCGCCGCGCTGCTCGCGGTGCTGGGCATCCTGCTGGTCTCGGGCTGCAGCCGGATCGGCACCGCCGACACGATGACGATCAAGGCCTACCTCGCCGACTCGGCCGGCCTGTTCGTCGGCAACGACGTCGGCATCCTCGGCGTCACCGTCGGCGAGATCACCTCGATCGAGCCCGAGGGCGACAAGGTCCTCGTCACGATGGAGATCGACGGCGACCAGCCCGTGCCGGCGGATGCCGGCGCGGTCGTGGTGGCCCGCTCCGTGGCGACCGACCGGTACGTCGAGCTGACGCCGGTCTACCACGAGGGCGGCAAGAAGATGGCGGACGGCGCCACCATCGGCCTCGACAAGACGCAGACGCCGGTCGACTTCGACCAGGTGCTGGCCTCGCTCAACGAGTTCGCCACCGGCATCGGCGGCAACAAGGAGACGACCAAGGCCGTCCAGCGGTTCATCGACGCCGGCACCCGCGCGCTGCAGGGTCGCGGACCGCTGTTCAACCAGACGATCCACTCCTTGGCCGACGGCGTGGACGGCATTGCCTCCCAGCGCGCGAACGTCGCCGCGACGCTGAAGTCGCTCGACGTCCTGCTGAGCACCATCGCCACCAACCAGTCGACGGCGCGGACCTTCATCCAGCAGGTGTCCAGCGCCTCGAAGCTGCTCGCCGACGAGCGGGTGAACTTCAAGGAGGCCCTGCGGGCGCTCGACGCCGCGGTGACCGCGGTCGCGGAGTTCGCGGTGGACAACCGTCAGCAGATCGTCGAGGGCGTGAACGGTTCGACGAAGCTGATGAAGACGGTGCTCGCCAAGCAGGACCAGCTGACGGAGATCCTGCGGGTCATGCCGGTCGCGCTGCAGAACCTCGCGATGCTGCCCGGCAATGCCCTTCCGGTGCGGCTCAACCCCCTGAACGTGCTCCCGCTCGGCAACGTGCTCGGGGACGTCTGCAAGTCGAGCACGGTCTTCGACAGCATCTGCAAGCTCCTGAACGGAACGGCGCCCCTCGGATGAGTACGACGACACGCACTCCCCGCGCGGCGCGCGCGGCCCTCGTGGGCGCGCTGGCGCTGAGCACCGCCGCCATGACCGCCTGCGGCACGACCATGCGCGACCTGCCGATCCCGGGCACCGGCGTCTCGGGCGACACCATCGAGGTCAAGGCGGAGTTCTCCGAGGCGCTCAACCTCGCGCAGGGGGCGCCGGTCAAGGTCAACGGCGTCGACGCCGGCCGGGTCAAGGAGATCACGGTCGACGACTTCACCGCCGAGGCCACGCTCACGCTGAAGGCCGACGCCGAGCTGCACGAGGGCGCGCGCGCCCGGCTGCGCTACACCACGCCGCTCGGCGAGCTCTTCGTCGACGTGACCAACCCGGCCACGGGCAAGACGCTGGGCGACAACGCCAAGCTGGAGCTGCAGGACACCGACACGGCACCGACCGTCGAGGACGCGCTGGCCCAGGCGTCCCTGCTGATCAACGGCGGCGGTCTGGCCCAGCTGCAGACGGTGACCGAGGAGCTCAACTCCGCGCTGAACGGCAACGAGGGCGACTTCCGCACGCTGCTGGACCGGGCGACGGTGTTCCTGACCCAGGCGAACGCGACGAGCAAGAACATCGACGCGGTCCTCAACTCGCTCAACGCGCTCTCCAAGACGCTGAACGGGCGCAAGGAGACGATCAACCGCGCGGTGCGGGAGATCGCGCCTGCGGCGAAGGTGCTGCGTGAGAAGACGCCCGACTTCACGGCCCTGCTGGCCGAGGTCGAGAAGTTCAGCAACGCCGCCAACAACACGGTCAACGCGACCCGCTCCCAGGTGCTGACGCTGCTCAAGGAGGTCGAGCCGGTCCTCGCGGAGTTCGCGAAGAACAACGGGGTCTTCGACACCTCGTTGACCCGGGTGATCAAGGCGGCGGTGGCGGCCGACGAGGTGGTCGCGACCGACTACCTCAACATCAGCCTGAACCTCCACCTCGACGGGATCGACGTCGGCAACCTGGTCGGCGACACCCTCCAGAACCTGCTGAAGCTGCTCGGCATCAGCGGCCCGGGCTCGGTGATCGGCGACGTCCTGGACGACCTGGGCCTCGGCGACATCCTGGGCCCGCTGCTGGGGGGTCGCAGCACGGCCGGCGCCTCCTCCGGCGCACGCTCCGGTGGTGCGCCCAGCGGTGGCACCCGGTCCGGTGGCAGTGCCTCCGGGGGTGCCGCCACCGGCTCGGACCCGTTGGGCATCAACGCCCTCCTGAACGGCCTGCTCGGAGGGGGACGCTGAGATGAACATCCTCGCCAACAAGCTCTACCTCAGCCTGATCGGCGTCATCATGGTGCTGATCTTCGCGGTGGCCTACGTCTTCGCGGAGGTCCTCGACCAGCCGCTGACGTCGCGCCCGGTCGAGGTCAAGGTCGAGCTGGCGCAGACCGGTGGCCTCTTCGAGGGCTCCGCGGTGACCTACCGCGGGGTGAAGATCGGCAAGGTCCGCGAGATCGTGCCGACGAAGGACGGCGTGCTCGCGACGGTGGCGATCACGTCCGGCACCGACATCCCGAAGAAGTCCCTGGCCAAGGTGCGCAGCCTCTCCCCGGTGGGTGAGCAGTACCTCGACTTCCAGCCCGCCACGGAGGGCGGCCCCTTCCTGGCCACGGGTGACACGATCCCCGCCGAGTCGACCGACCTGCCCAAGAGCCTCAGCTCGACGGTCATCGCGGTCAACAACGTGCTGCGCCAGATCGACGACAAGAAGCTGCGGATCGTGCTGAGCGAGCTCAGCACGGGACTCAAGGGCACTGGCGACGACCTGGGCCAGATACTCGACCAAGGCACCGCCATCCTCGACACCCTCGACTCGGTCTGGCCGGAGACGAACCGGGTGATCGCCAACGCCGGCACGGTGCTCGCGATCCCGAACGACAACGCCGACTCCCTGCGTCAGCTGGCCACGTCCGCGAAGCAGTTCGCCCAGTTCCTGCGTGAGTACGACCCCGAGCTGCGCCGTCTGCTCAAGCGTGGCCCGGGCCAGATCAACGAGCTGATCAAGCTCGTCAACGACGCCGACCAGGTGCTGCCGGGGTTCTTGGAGACGGGCGTTACGTTCACCGACATGTTCCTGTCGTACGAGCCGCACCTGCGCGCGCTGCTGCAGAGCTACGCGCCGGGTCTGCGCTCGGTCCTCAGCAAGGTCCAGGGTGGCAAGCTGCGGATCAAGGTCATCACCGACGACTACGCCCACTGCTCGTACGCCGCACCGAAGGAGGCGTGGACCATCGCCTTGAACCCGCAGGTCAACGAGCGCAAGCCGCTGGTGCGCAACCGGCACTGCTCGAGCAACGACGTGATGCGCGGCGCCGACAAGGCCCCGGGACCGGTGCGATGAGCGAGGAGAGCAGCACCCCGAGCCTGACCAGCAAGGGCCCGGACCCGGTGCGGTCCGGCCCCGGCACCCTGGTGATCGCGCTGGCCGCGGTCCTGCTGGTGGCCCTCGTCGCGTGCGCCTGGCTGCTGGTCGACAACCGGAGCAAGGGCTCCGACCTCGACGCGGCCCGCGCGCAGGCGCAGGAGCTGACCGCCGAGCAGAAGGCGGACCAGGGCGCGGTGAACGCGGCCAAGGCGTTCGTGGGCAAGGTGACGACGTACTCCTACGAGGAGGGCAAGCACGACTTCGACTGGGTCAAGGACCTGCAGAACGACAAGGTCCGTGCCCAGTTCGAGGAGCGGGTCGCCGACCTGAAGGCCGCGATCGAGAAGAGCAAGACCTCCGCCAAGGGCGAGGTCGTCGACGCGGCGGGCCGGGTGGTCGACAAGACCCAGGTCGAGGTGCTGGCCTTCGTGGACCAGGCGATCACCGGTCCGGACGGCAAGGTCTCGGTCGAGGAGTCGACGATCCGGCTGGTCATGAAGCTGGTCGACGACACGTGGCGGGTCGACACGCTGACCTTCCTCAACCAGGTCGGGTCCTGACCGGTCGCGCGCGGCCACTAGATTGGCGTCGTGGCGCGCGCTGATTCCGACCCGCTGGACGGGCTGAGGAGGTTCCTGCGCCGCTTCCTGCTCGCGGCGGTCGGCGTGCCCTTCGTGGTCGCGATCGCGATGTCGCTCGTCGACTCCTACCGGCGGCGCGGCAAGCGGCCCAAGCCCTTCCCGACCCGCGAGCCGCGGACGGTGGCCGTCGGCGACGGGGAGGTGACGACCTACACCTACGGTCGCGACCTGTACGACGACATGCTGGCCGCGATCGACGGCGCCGAGCGGCAGATCCTCTTCGAGACCTACATCTGGAAGGGCGACGCCACGGGAGAGCGGTTCAAGCGTGCGCTCATCGCGGCGGCCGACCGGGGCGTGGAGGTCTACTGCATCTACGACGCCTTCGCGAACCTCGTCGTCTCGCCCGCCTTCCAGCGCTTCCCCTCGCACGTGAAGGTGCTGCGCTACCCGGTCTACTCGGCCGGCTGGCGCTTCTTCGACCTGCGCCGTTACGGCCGCGACCACCGCAAGATCCTGGTGGTCGACGACAGCGTGGGCTTCGTCGGCGGCTACAACATCGGCTCGGCGTACGAGACCGAATGGCGCGACACCCACGTCCGGATCACCGGGCCGGCGGTGTGGGACCTCAAGCGCGCGTTCGCCGACTTCTGGAACCTCAACCGGCGCCGTCGCTTCCGCAGCGTCGACCGGCCGCTGCTGCTGGAGACGGCCTCGACCTGGGAGCCCCGGGTGCGGGTGCAGCGCAACGTGCCGCGGCTGTGGATGTTCCCGATCCGGGCGATGTACATCGAGGCGATCAACCGGGCCAGCCGCAACGTGTGGCTGACCCAGGCCTACTTCCTGCCCGACGAGGACTTCATCGCGGCCGTCAAGGACGCGGCGCGGCGGGGGGTCGACGTCCGCCTGCTGCTGCCGCTGAAGTCCAACCACATCGTCGCGGACTGGATCTCGCGGGGCTACTTCAGCCAGCTGCTCGACGCCGGGGTGCGGATCCTGCGCTACCGCGACGCGATGGTGCACGCCAAGACGGCCACCGTCGACGGCAACTGGGCGACGGTCGGCACGGCCAACATCGACCGGCTCAGCCTGTCGGGCAACTTCGAGATCAACGTCGAGGTGATCGACGAGGACTTCGCCCGCGAGCTGGAGGCGATCTTCGAGGTCGACCAGTCGCACTGCCTGGAGCTGACGATCGGGGAGTGGGAGGCGCGCGACATGCACCGCAAGTTCACCGAGCTGGTCCTGGCCCCGCTCCGCCCGCTGCTGTGAGCCACGGCCCGGAGAGTCCACCCGGCGTCGTACCTGGTTGACGAACAAGATCGTTCGTGGAACCGTCGCCGGGGTGACGACACTCCCGCGCGGACGCCACGGCCTGAGCCGGGCCGAGGTGGCGTCGGCGCAGCGCGAGCGGATCTTCCGGGGCCTGGCCGCGGCGATGGCGGAGCGCGGGTACGCCGCCACGCCGGTCGCCGAGATCATCCGCCGTGCTGGGGTCTCGCGGGAGACCTTCTACCAGCAGTTCGACTCCAAGCAGGACTGCTTCCTCGCGGCCTACGACGGGGCCACCGACGCCCTGCGCCGCGGGTTCACCGTCGGCGCGACCGAGGGCGGTACGCCGCGGGAGCGCTTCGCGAGCCTGCTGCGCACCTACCTCGCCGCGCTCGCCGAGGACCCGGACCGTGCGCGGCTCCTCCTCGTCGAGTCCTGGGCCGGGGGCACCGAGGTGTTGCACCGGCGCCTCGCGGTGCAGCGCGAGGCGGCCGCGGCGCTGGCCGACCTGCTCGGCGTCCGCGGCGAGGAGGAGCGCTTCGCGTGCGAGGCGCTGCTGGCGGCGGTCGTCCAGCTCGCCACGACCCAGGTCGTCCTCGACGACCCGGCCGGCCTGGCCGCCCTCCACCCCCGGCTCGTCGCGCTCGCGGCGTCGCTCCTCCCGGAGCACTGAAGGAGATGCCCATGTGGTTCCGCGCCCCCGTCCGCGACCTGGCCGGCAAGCAGGTCCTGGTGACCGGCGCCGCCAGCGGCATCGGCCGCGCCGTGGCCGAGCAGGCCGCCGACCAGGGCGCGGTCCTGCACCTGACCGACCTCCAGGGGCCGCTGCTCGCCGAGGTGGCCGAGCGCATCCGGGCCCGCGGCGGGCGGGTCGCCACGGCCGAGGCGGCCGACGTCGCCGACCACGATCAGGTACGACGCCTGGCCCGCCTCGTCACCGAGCGGCACGGCCCGATGGACGTGGTCCTCAACGTCGCGGGCATCGCGGTCTGGGGCACGGTCCGCAGCCTGGAGCCGCAGCACTGGCAGCGCCTCGTCGACGTCAACCTGATGGGCCCGATCCACGTGATCGAGGAGTTCGTCCCGCCGATGGTCGACGGCGGGCGCGGCGGGCAGCTGGTCAACGTCTCCTCGGCGGCCGGCATCATCGCGATGCCGTGGCACGCGGCGTACAGCGCCTCGAAGTTCGGGCTGCGCGGGGTGTCGGAGGTGCTGCGCTACGACCTGCGCCGCCACCGGATCGGGGTCAGCCTGGTCTGCCCGGGCGGGGTCGACACCGGGCTCGTGGAGACCATCCGGATCGCGGGCGTCGACCAGCAGAGCAAGGCGTTCGTCCGGGCCCGCCGGCGGTTCCAGAAGCACGCGGTCTCGCCGGAGAGGGCGGCCGAGGCGATCTGGCGGGGCGCGCTGCGCAACCGCTACTGGGTCTACACCTCCGCCGACATCCGCCTGGTGCACTGGCTCCAGCGCTTCTTCCCGCCCGGCTACGCGCTGGCGATGCGCGTCCTCAACGAGGGCGCCAACCGGGTGCTGCCGTCGGTCGAGCGGGCCCGGCGCCCGGAGCTCCCGTGAGCGGCGCGCGGATCACGCCCGGCGGATGGCGCGAGGTCGGGCCCTTCGTGACCGCCTTCGCGCGCCTCGCGGGCCGGGTGCAGGGCACCGAGCCGCCCGCGGTGTTCCTCACCCTGGGCCGTCATCGCCGGCTGTTCTGGGGCTGGCTGCACTTCGCCGGGCGGCTGATGCCGGGTGGGCGGTTGACCCGGAGGGAGTCGGAGCTGGTGATCCTGCGGGTGGCGAGCCGCCGCGGGTCGTCGTACGAGCTGACCCAGCACCGCCGGCTGGGGCGCCGGGCCGGGCTCGGCGCGGCCGAGATCGCGGCGATCGAGGCGGGTGACCCGCACGGGAGCTTCAGTGCTCGGGAGCGGCTGCTGCTGCGCGCGAGCGACGAGCTGGTCGCCGACCAGGACCTCTCCGACCCGCTGTGGGCCGAGCTGGGGGAGTACTTCGACGACCGGGAGCGGATCGAGATCGTGATGCTGGCGGGGCACTACGCGATGCTCGCGACCGCCCTGCACGTGCTGCGGGTGCAGCCGGACCGCCCGCGCTGAGGGAGCGCTGTCGGTGCTGCCTCGTACGCTGGAGCCATGCGTCCGGTCACCGATCTCGAGCGTCGTGTCGCGCCCTTCCACGTCCAGTCCGAGTACTCCCCGTCCGGCGACCAGCCGGCCGCCATCAAGGAGATCTCGAAGCGGCTGAACGACGGCGTGCAGGACGTCGTGCTGCTCGGCGCGACCGGCACGGGCAAGACCGCGACCGTCGCCTGGGTCGCCGAGCAGGTGCAGCGCCCGCTGCTGGTGCTGCAGCCGAACAAGACCCTGGCCGCGCAGTTCGCCAACGAGCTGCGCCAGCTCTTCCCGGACAACGCGGTCGAGTACTTCGTCTCCTACTACGACTACTACCAGCCCGAGGCCTACGTCCCGCAGACCGACACCTACATCGAGAAGGACTCCTCGATCAACGAGGAGGTGGAGCGGCTGCGGCACTCGGCCACCAACAGCCTGCTCACCCGCCGCGACGTCATCGTGGTCTCCACGGTCTCGTGCATCTACGGTCTCGGCACCCCGCAGGAGTACGTCGACCGCATGATCCGGCTGCGCGTCGGCGAGGAGCACGACCGGGACTCGGTACTGCGCCGCCTGGTCGAGATCCAGTACACCCGCAACGACCTCGCCTTCACCCGCGGCACCTTCCGGGTGCGCGGGGACACCCTGGAGATCTTCCCGGTCTACGAGGAGCTGGCCGTGCGGATCGAGTTCTTCGGGGACGAGATCGAGCGGCTGATGACCCTGCACCCGATCACCGGCGAGGTGGTCACCGAGGACGAGGAGCTGCACGTCTTCCCGGCCAGCCACTACATCGCCGGCCCGGAGCGGATGGAGCGGGCGATCCGCGGCATCGAGGCCGAGCTCGCCGAGCAGCTGGAGACCTTCGAGAAGCAGGGCAAGATGCTCGAGGCGCAGCGGCTGCGGATGCGCACGACGTACGACATCGAGATGATGCGGCAGGTCGGCTCCTGCTCGGGCATCGAGAACTACTCGATGCACATGGACGGCCGGTCCCGCGGGAGCGCGCCCAACACGCTGCTCGACTACTTCCCCGAGGACTTCCTGCTCGTCGTCGACGAGTCGCACGTCGCGGTGCCGCAGATCGGCGGGATGTACGAAGGCGACATGTCCCGCAAGCGCAACCTGGTCGAGCACGGCTTCCGGCTGCCGAGCGCGATGGACAACCGGCCGCTGCGCTGGGAGGAGTTCCTCGACCGGATCGGGCAGACGGTCTACCTCTCCGCGACCCCCGGCGACTACGAGCTCGACAAGGTGCAGGGCGACGTGGTCGAGCAGATCATCCGCCCGACCGGCCTGGTCGACCCCGAGGTCGTCGTCAAGCCGACCAAGGGCCAGATCGACGACCTGATCCACGAGATCCGCCTGCGCGCGGAGAAGGAGGAGCGGGTCCTCGTCACGACGCTGACGAAGAAGATGTCGGAGGACCTCACCGACTACCTCCTCGACGCCGGCATCCGCACCCGCTACCTGCACTCCGAGGTCGACACCCTCAAGCGGATCGAGCTGCTGCGCGACCTGCGCCTGGGCCTCTACGACGTCCTGGTCGGCATCAACCTCCTGCGCGAGGGCCTGGACCTCCCCGAGGTCTCCCTCGTCGCGATCCTCGACGCGGACAAGGAGGGCTTCCTGCGCTCGGACAAGTCGCTGATCCAGACCATCGGCCGCGCGGCGCGCAACGTGTCCGGCGAGGTGCACATGTACGCCGACAAGATCACCCCGTCGATGGAGTCGGCCATCGAGGAGACCAACCGCCGGCGGGAGCGACAGGTCGCCTACAACACCGAGCACGGCATCGACCCCCAGCCGCTGCGCAAGAAGATCGCCGACATCACCGAGATGCTGGCCCGCGAGGACGAGACCACCCAGGAGCTCCTGCAGACCTGGGCGGACGCGGGCGTCAAGGGCCGTGCGGGCGGGGTGAAGCCGAAGAAGTCGCCGACCCCGGCCCTGCGCTCCACCGACGTCGGCGGGCACGCCGCGGAGCTGGCCGGCCTGCCGAGCGCCGACCTCGCCCAGCTGATCCAGGACCTCACCGACCAGATGAAGGCCGCCGCCGGCGAGCTGCAGTTCGAGCTGGCGGCGCGGCTGCGCGACGAGATCAGCGAGCTCAAGAAGGAGCTCCGCCAGATGATGGAAGCGACCAAGTGAGGAGGCCGCGCCGCGTGCCGAGGAACGAGGCACGAGCGGTGCGGCCGACGAGCGCGGGAGCAGCGCGAGCGAAGCGAGCGCCAACAACGAAGTGAGGAGCGAACGCCGGCCGAGGAACGAGGCCGAAGTGTTCGCGACGAACGAGGTGCTGCGCGAGCGAAGCGAGCGCCAGCGACCAAGTGAGGAGCCCGTCGCGTACGTGATCAACTCCACCCCCGCCTCGGCTCGGAGCGCGCCCCAGCCCAGGTCTAGCCTGCTCGGGTGACAGGCGACGCGGCGAGCAGCAGCTCCGCCCCGTCGAAGCGCTGGGCGGTCTGGGGCGTCGGCCTCACCGTCTATGCCCTGGCCGTCTTCCACCGCAGCAGCCTGGCCGTCGCGGGGCTCGCCGCGACCGAGCGCTTCGACATCTCCGCGAGCCAGCTGGCGTCGTTCACGATGCTGCAGCTGCTCGTGTACGCCGCCATGCAGATCCCGGTCGGCCTGATGGTCGACCGCTACGGCTCGCGGACCGTGCTCACGGTCGCCGTGACGGTGGTGAGCCTGGGCCAGGCGGCCTTCGCGTTCGCGGGCGACTACCCGACCGCGCTCGTGGCGCGGGCCCTCGTCGGGGTGGGGGACGCGATGACCTTCATCTGCGTGCTGCGCCTGGTGACGTCGTGGTTCCCGCGCGGGCAGGTGCCCCTGGTCAGCCAGCTCACCGGCAACCTGGGCCAGCTCGGCGCGCTGGCGGCCGCGGCCCCGATGACCTGGGCGCTGGGCAACCTGGGCTGGACGCGGGCCTACCTCGCGGGCGCGACCGCGGGCCTGGTGATGCTGATCGTGCTGCGCCTGGTCCTGCACGACGCGCCGGACCGGGCCCACCTGCGCGGCGTACCGATGTCGGCCCGCGACCTGGCCCGCAGCCTCGCCGCCTCCTGGGAGCAGCCGGGCACCCGGCTCGGCCTGTGGATCCACTTCTCGACGCCGTTCAGCCCGGCGCTGCTGGGCCTGCTGTGGGGCTTCCCGTTCCTGGTGACCGCCGAGCACCGCTCGGAGGCGACGGCGGGCGCGCTGATCTCGCTGCTCTTCCTCACCAACCTCTTCTACGGCCCGCTCATGGGCTGGCTGGTGGGCCGGCACCCCTGGCACCGCTCCACGATCGGCCTCACGATCGTCGGCGCGATGGCGACGGTGTGGGGCGCGGTGCTGCTGTGGCCGGGCGACGCCCCGCTGCCGCTGCTCGTGCTGCTGGTGCTGGTCGTCGGCGCCGGGGGACCGGGGTCGATGGTGGGCTTCGACGTGGCCCGGACCAGCAACCCCGACCACCGTACGGCGAGCGCGAGCGGCATCATCAACGTCGGCGGCTTCACCGCGTCGCTGCTCGTGATCGTGGCCGTCGGCATCGTGCTGGACGCCCTGTCCGGGGGCACCGACACGTCCAGCCCGCAGGACTACCGGTGGGCCATGGCGGTGCAGTACGTCCTGTGGGGCGTCGGCGTGGCCCAGATCCTGCGCTACCGGCGGCGGATCCGTTCGCTGACCACCCGGGACCAGGTCGCCGCGGGCTCCTCGATGGTCGAGTTCAGCCCCGCCGCGCCGTGAGACCCACGAGCCGCGCGACGACGAGCGCCACGTAGAACACCCCGGCCACCTGCTCGATCATGACCAGCGAGCGGGCGTGCGCGAGCACCGGGTAGACGTCCGAGAGCCCGACGCTGGTGAGCGTGGTGAAGGACAGGTAGAGCAGCTCGAACCACGGCAGGTCGCTCGACCCGTCCGGGCTGCCGTAGCCGACGAAGGAGCCGGGCCAGAGCACCTGCGCGGCGGCGTACAGGTAGGCGAAGCCCCAGGCGACGACGGTGAAGGCGGCCCCGGTGGCGAACAGCTCGTCGCGGGTGACCTTGTCGTCGTGGAAGAGGTAGCGGATGAGCGCGTAGGAGACGAAGAAGTAGAACGGCACGTGGAAGGCCGCGGAGGCCAGCACGATCCAGCCGACGTCGGGCTCGACCGCCTCGGCGACGGCGAGGACGACGGCGGGGGCGCCGAGCAGGAGCGCGACCCAGGTCAGCACCTCGGTACGACGCACGGCCCACACCGCGCTCAGCACGACGACCATCTGGGCGACGCCGGCGAAGGCCCGGCCCACGGTCGTGCCCTGGAGGCCGGGGTAGGCGAGGACCAGCACGAGCTGGGCGACGAGCAGGACGGCCGAGGGGTGGGCGAGGATCGCCTGCACGGGCGCCGGGAGGCGGGACGCGGGCTGCTGCACGACCCGATCCTAGGGACCGCGGGCTCCGATCCTGTGAATGCCGGACCGGGGCGTGACCCGTGGTGAGCGGGGGGCGTTGAGCCTGCGGGGAATGTGACGGCGTCCACTCCGCGGGTGTCGCGTTGGTCACAAACGAGAACGTGTTCTACTATTCCGGACAACGGGAGCGGGAGAAGGAGGGGTCGTGGCGTTCAACGCCTTGTCGGTCGTGCGCGGTCCCGGCGAGATCGCGCTGATGGTCGTCGAGGTGACCAAGCGGATCTTCACCCGGCCCTTCCAGATGCGGGAGTTCCTCGAGCAGGCGTGGTTCGTCACCAGCGTTACGCTGGTGCCCACGATCATGGTCTCCATCCCGTTCGGCGCGGTCATCTCGCTGCAGGTCGCGAACCTCACCGGCCAGCTCGGTGCGGAGTCCTTCGCCGGCGCCACCGCCGTGCTCGCGACCGTGCGGGAGGCGGCGCCGATGGCGGCCGCCATGATCATCGCGGGCGCGGCCGGCTCGGCGATCTGCTCCGACCTCGGCGCGCGCAAGATCCGCGAGGAGATCGATGCCATGGAAGTGCTCGGCATCGACCCGCTCGAGCGGCTCGTGGCGCCGCGCGTGGTCGCGACGATGTTCGTCGCGGTGATGATCAACGGCATCGTCATCGGCACCGGCATCTTCGGCGGCTACTTCTTCACCGTCATCGTCAAGGGCGGCTCGGCCGGCGCCTTCCTGTCGACCTTCACCGCGCTCGCCTCGCTGCCCGACCTCTACATCGCCATGATCAAGGCGGCGATCTTCGGCTGGCTCGCGGCGATCATCGGGTCCTACAAGGGCCTCAACGCCGGCGGCGGTCCCAGCGGCGTGGGCCGGGCGGTCAACGAGTCGGTCATCGTCGCCTTCATGGCGCTGTTCTTCCTCAACGCCGTCATCACCGCGATCTACTTCCAGGTCGCCCCGCCGGTGGGTCTGTGATGGCCGCTGTCACCGAGGTGGTCTCCGGCACCGTCAAGTCCGGGCGCTCCGGGCTCGAGGGGTACGGCGACCAACTGCTCTTCTACGTCAAGGCGATCGGCTGGGCGCCGCGTGCCATCCGGCGCTACCCCCGCGAGATCACCAACACGCTCGCCGAGGTCGCCTTCGGCGCGGGCGGGCTCAGCCTCATCGCGGGCTCCGTCGGCGTGATCGCCTTCATGGCCTTCTTCGCCGGCACCGAGGTCGGCATCCAGGGCTACGCCTCGGTCAGCCAGATCGGCGTCGGGAAGTTCAGCGCGTTCATCTCGGCCTACTTCAACACCCGCGAGGTCGCCCCGCTGGTCTCCTCGATCGCGCTCGCCGCCACCGTGGGCTGCGGCTACACGGCCCGCCTGGGCGCGATGCGGATCTCGGAGGAGATCGACGCCCTGGAGGTCATGGGCATCCCCTCGCTGCCCTTCCTGGTCACCACCCGGATGGTCGCGGCGTTCATCGCCGTGATCCCGCTCTACATCGTGGCCCTCTGCGCGTCGTACCTCTCGCCGCGGCTGATCGTGGTCTACATCTACGGCCAGTCGCCGGGCACCTACGACCACTACTTCCTGCAGTTCCTGCCCCCGATCGACATCCTGTGGTCGTTCTTCAAGCTGCTCTTCCTGGCGGTGGCGGTCATCCTGATCCACTGCTACTACGGCTACACCGCCTCCGGCGGGCCGGCGGGCGTGGGTCGCGCGGTGGGCCGGGCGATCCGGACCTCGATCGTGACGATCGTGGTGGCCGACTTCTTCCTCAGCTTCGCGATCTGGGGCTCGACCACGACCGTGCGGATCACGGGGTGATCTGCTGATGCTCGTCAACATCCACCACGACAACGCCCGCGAGCACAACCGGCTCCTGGTCGCCGGGGTGGCCTTCCTGACCACGATCGCGCTGCTCGTGTGGCTCTCGATCGCGCTCTACAACAAGACCTTCGACAGCACGACGACCGTCGTCCTCAAGGCCGACCGGGCCGGCCTGCAGCTGCCGAAGTTCGGCGACGTGCGGGTCAACGGCGTGCTGGTCGGGCGGGTCGACAAGATCGACCAGGACGGCGAGCAGGCGGAGATCACCCTCGCCCTCGAGCCGGACGCCGCGAAGCGGATCCCCGCCAACGTGAGCGTGCAGATCCTGCCGACGACGCTGTTCGGCCAGAAGTTCGTGGCCCTGGTCCGCCCCGAGCAGGCCGCGTCCCGCTCGCTGCGCGACGGCGACGTCATCCCGGCGGACCGGGTGGAGACCAACGTCGAGCTGAGCAAGGTGCTCGCCGACCTGTTCCCGCTGCTGCGCGCCGTCCGTCCCGCCGACCTCAACCTGACGCTCAACGCGCTCGCCACCGCCCTCGACGGCCGCGGCGAGGAGATCGGCGAGACGATGGACCGGCTCGGCACCTACGTCGGCGCCATCAGCGACCACCTGCCGACGCTGCGCCAGGACCTGATCTCGCTGGCCGAGGTCGCCGACGCCTACGACCTGGCCGCGCCCGACCTGCTGGACGTGCTCGACAACGTCACCGTGACCAGCAAGACGATCACCCAGAAGGCCAAGGACCTCGACACCTTCTTCTCCGACCTCACCGGCCTGGCCGACACCGCCACCCGGGTGCTGGCCGACAACGAGCAGAACCTGATCCGGATGGGCGAGGTGACCCAGCCGGTCATCGGCCTGCTCGCGGAGTACTCGCCCGAGTTCCCCTGCCTGATCCGGGGCGCCGCCAACTACGAGCCGATCCTGTCCAAGACGTTCGAGGGCAACGTGGTCAAGCAGTACATCGAGATCGGGGCCCCGCAGTACCGCGTGTACGACGAGCGCGACCTGCCGACGTACGGCGAGGTGGGCCACGGGCCGTGGTGCGCAGGCCTGCCCGGCTTCACCGTCCCGGGCAAGAAGTACACCTTCGACCAGGGCACCGACCAGGACGAGAAGGGCGGCTACCTGCCGTTCCCGATCCCCGGCGTGCCGAACCCCAACCCGGCCTCGAGCCTCGACGGCTCCGCCGGCAGCAACGCCGAGCAGAAGCTCGTCAACGCGATGCTCGCCGGCCGCAGCGGCCGCTCCCCGGAGGAGTACGGCGCGCTCGGCACGCTGCTCTACGGCCCGGTCGTGCGCGAGGGGAGGGCGGGCTCGTGAACGACGCCAGCACCCAGCTGCTCAACCGGCGCAACGCGGTGACGATCTCCGCAGCGGTCAAGCTCGGCATCTTCACCTTGGTCTCGGTGCTGGTCACCGGCGTGCTCGCGGTGATCATGGGCAACATCGGCTTCGGCGACCGCCACCAGTTCCAGGCGATCTTCACCAACGCCACGTCCCTGGAGAAGGGCGACGACGTCCGGGTCGCCGGCGTCAACGTCGGCGAGGTCAAGAAGGTCGAGCACTACAAGCGCTCGCAGGCCAAGGTGACCTTCAAGGTCGACGCCGGCGTGGACATGACGACCGCCTCGCGGGCCGAGATCCGCTTCCTCAACCTCGTGGGGGACCGCTACCTGGCACTCCTGCCGGGCACGGGCGCCGACGCCGCCGAGCCGCTGCGCGACGGCGCCACCATCCCGACGCGCAACACCAAGCCGGCCCTCGACCTCACCGTCCTCTTCGACGGCTTCAAGCCGCTCTTCGCCGCACTGACCCCGGACCAGGTCAACGAGCTCAGCATGAACCTCGTGCAGGTGCTCCAGGGGGAGGGCGGCACGGTCAAGAGCCTGCTGTCGCACACCGCCTCGCTCACCAGCACGCTGGCCGACCGCGACGCGCTGATCGGCGAGGTGGTCACCAACCTCAGCTCCACCCTGGAGACCGTCGACCAGCGCCACGAGCAGCTCAGCACCCTGGTGATCGAGCTCAAGGACTGGATGACCGACCTGGCCAAGGACCGCGACACCATCGGGTCCTCGCTCGACAACATCTCCCAGCTCACCGTCACCGTCGCCGACTTCCTGCGCCGCGGCCGCCCGCTGCTCAAGGAGGACATCGCCGCGCTGCGGGCGCTGTCCAAGCTGCTCAACAAGCCGGAGAACCGCAAGAACCTCGCCGAGCTGCTGGACCGGATGCCGGAGACGATGACCGACCAGACCCGGACCGGCACCTACGGGTCCTGGTACCAGTACTACGTCTGCGGCGTCTCGGCCCACATCAAGCTGCCGATCATCGGCGAGCAGGCGCTGCTCAAGCAGCTCACCGAGTACATCGAGAACTTCTCCTTCAAGTCGACCGCGCCGAGGTGCAAGAGCTGATGGCCCGACCGACCGAAGCCCGCATCCTCCGCCTCGGCGTGATCACCCTCGTGATCATGGCGCTGGTGTCGGCGGCGACCTTCAACCTGGGCAAGTTCCCGGGCTTCCGCGGCACGTCCTACTACGCCGAGTTCAGCGACGCGAGCGGCATCCACAAGGGCAACATCGTCCAGGTCGGCGGGATCCGGGTCGGGCGGGTCACCGACGTCGCGCTCGCCGGCGACCGGGTGAAGGTGAAGTTCGAGATCAAGGGCGACGTCGACTTCGGCAAGGAGAGCAAGGCCTCGATCGAGGTGCTCAACCTGCTCGGCGAGAAGTTCCTGGACCTCCAGCCGGAGGGGGACGGGCAGCTCGCCGCGGACGGCACCATCCCCGTCGAGCGGACCACGTCGGCGTACGACATCGTGGGGGTGTTCTCCGACCTGACGACCACCACCGAGAAGATCGACACCGAGCAGCTGTCGCGGGCCCTCGACACGGTCGCCGACACCCTCGACATCTCCGCGCCCGAGATCCAGGCGTCCTTCGACGGCATCGCCCGGCTCTCGCGCAGCGTCGCCTCGCGCGACGCCGAGATCCAGAGCCTGTTCGAGAGCTCGAAGTCGGTGAGCAAGGTGCTCAGCGACCGCAGCGAGGACATCGTGTCGCTGATGAAGAGCAGCGACCTGGTCTTCAAGGAGCTCACCAAGCGCCGCGACGCCGTGCACGCCCTGCTGGTGAACGCGCGCACCCTCGCGGTCGAGCTGCGGGGGCTGGTCAAGGACAACGAGAAGCAGATCGGCCCGGCGCTGAAGGAGGTCGACGGCCTCGTGAGCTTCCTGGTGTCGAAGAAGAAGAAGATCAAGGAGACGCTCGCGGCGCTCGGCCCCTACGTGTCCATCCTCAGCAACATCATCGGGACCGGCCCGTGGTTCGACGCCTACGCGTCGAACCTCCTCGCGCTGCCCACCGGTGAGTTCGTGCCCGGGACGGTGGAGTGACGACGATGGTGTCCACCGTGCTCCGACGCCTCGACCGGCGGCTGCTCGTCGTCCTCGGCGTGGTCCTCCTCGTCGCCGTCAGCCTCAACCTGCTCCGCTCGCCCGCCGAGATGCGCACCGTGACCGCGCACTTCCCGCGCGCGGTCAGCGTGTACGAGGGCACCGACGTGCGGGTGCTCGGCGTCAACGTCGGCAAGGTGACCGCGGTGATCCCCGAGGGGAACTCCGTGCGCGTGGAGATGGAGTACGACGCGCAGTACAAGATCCCCGCCGACGCCAAGGCCGTCATCGTCACGCCCACCCTCGTCGCGGACCGCTTCGTGCAGCTCACCCCGGTGTGGAAGGAGGGGGCGAAGGTGCTGGCCGACGGTGCCGACATCGCCCTGCCCGAGACCGGCGTACCGGTGGAGCTGGACCGGATCTACGACAGCCTGCAGTCCCTGACCCGTGCGCTCGGTCCCAACGGCGTGAACAAGGACGGCACCCTCGACCACCTCCTGGAGGCGGGGGAGAAGGCCTTCGACGGGCAGGGGGCCCGGGGCAACCAGATGATCCGCGACCTCGCCCAGGCCGCCCAGACCTTCGGCGACGGCGCCGGGCCGCTGTTCGAGACGGTGACCTACCTGGCGAAGTTCACCGAGACCCTCGCCAAGAACGACACCCTGGTCCGGGCCTTCATGCAGGACCTCACCGGCGTCTCCTCGATGCTCGCCCAGGAGAGCGACGAGCTGGAGCAGGCGGTGACCGCGGTCGCCCAGGCGGTCGGCAGCGTCAAGGGCTTCGTCAACGACAACCGCGACGCCTTCGTGAGCGACGTCCGCAAGCTCACCGAGGTGATGAACACGATCGTCTCGGAGAAGGACAACCTGGAGACCGCGATGCGCATCGCCCCGACCGCGATGGCGAACCTCCAGGTGGGCTTCGACCACGCCACCGGCTCGCAGAGCAGCCGGATCGGCATCGGTGGCTACATCTGGGACGCCGACGGCTTCATCTGCGCGGTCATCCAGCAGAACCCGTCGATGCCCGCGGCGCTGAAGGACACCACCTGCGAGCTGCTGAAGAAGGTGCTCGAGCCGGTGCTCACCAAGCTGCCCTGGCTGCCGCCGGACTACAGCGCCTACCTCCCCAAGACCGCCGCCGGGACCTCCCAGCCCACCGCACCCGGTGCCCGGAGCGCCGGCAGCGACACCGGCGAGGGCATCCGGCTGCCGGACGCGACACCGGTGACCTACGCCGGCACCAGCGGCACCTCGGTCGAGGGCCTGCTCGGAGGTGGCTCGTGAGCACCCGTCCGGTCCGCCGCGTGCGGACGAGGCTCGCCGCCGCGCTGGTCGCTGTCACCGTGCTGACCGGTGGCTGCAGCAGCTTCGACGGTGCCTACGACCTGCCCCTGCCGGGCCACGAGGTCGACGGCGACGACGCGTTCGAGGTCACGGCGTACTTCCGCGACGTCCTCAACGTCGTCCCGCGCTCACCGGTGATGGTCGACGACGTCGTGGTCGGCGAGGTCTCCGAGGTCGAGCGCTCGGGGTGGAACGCCCGGGTCACGCTCCTCATCCGCAAGGACGTGAAGCTGCCGGACAACGCGATCGCGGACATCCGCCAGGTCTCGCTGCTCGGCGAGAAGTACGTCGCCCTGGAGCCGCCCACCGAGCAGGCCGCCACCGGACGGCTCGCCGAGGGCGACACCATCGAGCTGGCCGCCACGGGCCGCAACCCGGAGGTGGAGGAGGTGCTCGGCGCGCTCTCCTTCCTCCTCAGCGGTGGCGGCGTCGCCCAGCTCGGCACGATCACCCACGAGGCCAACCAGGTGATGTCGGGCCGCGAGGACCGGCTCAAGGCGCTGCTGACCTCCCTCGACGGCGTGGTCGGCACGCTGGACCAGCAGAAGGTCCAGATCATCAACGCCCTGGAGTCCCTCAACAACCTGACCTCCACCCTGAACAAGGAGAAGGACACGATCGGGGAGGCCCTCGACGCCACCGGCCCCGCGATCGAGGTGCTCGCCGCTCAGCACGACGAGCTGGTGGAGATGCTCGGCGCGCTGGACCGGCTCGGGAAGGTCGGCACCCGGGTGATCAACTCCAGCAAGGAGGACGTGCTGAGGATCCTCGAGGACCTCAGTCCCATCCTGCGCAAGCTGACCGAGGCCGACGAGCAGCTGGCGCCCGGCCTCAACCTGCTGGTGAGCTTCCCGTTCCCGCAGTCGGCCAACAAGATCGTGAAGGGCGACTTCGCCAACACCATCGCGCGGGTCGACCTGGACTTCGCCAACCTGTTCCGCACGCTCGGCATCCCGATGCTCCAGCTGCCGGACCTCGGCGAGGTGCTCGACCAGGTCGGGCGCTGCCTGAGCAGCGGGGAGCTGTTCGGGACCGCCTGCGCCAAGGTGCTCAGCGACCTCGACCTGCTCAAGGACCTCAAGGCGCAGTGCAAGCTGCCCGACCTCAGGAAGAGCCCGGTGTGCATGTTGCTGGCCTCGCTGCCCGACCTGGACCTCGGCAAGCTGCTGCAGGGCGGCCTGGTCGGGCCGAACGGCGCCCTGTCCGGGCTGACCAAGGGGCTGATCCAGCCCGGTGCGTCGTACGGCGACACCGACGAGCTGCTGGGAGCGACAGCATGATCCACCCCACTCGATTCTCCGCTCCTCCGCTCCGCTCCTCCGCGAACAATCGACCGGGGGCCCCGGAATGAGCCGCGGGGTACGCATCCGGCTGATGGCCTTCGTCGCCCTCAGCGCCATCGGCATCACCTATGTCACGGCGAGCTACCTCGGCGTGGTCGACCGGCTCACCGGCCGCAACATCACGGTCACGGCGAGCCTGCCCGGCTCCGGCGGGGTCTTCGTGGGCAGCGAGGTGACCTACCGCGGCGTCAAGGTCGGCAAGGTCACCAAGATGGAGGCCACCGAGGACGGCGTCGACCTCACCGTCGACCTGCGCCACGACACCGAGCTGCCGCTCGACGCCGAGGTGTACGTCCACAACCTGTCGGCGGTGGGGGAGCAGTACCTCGACTTCCAGCCCACCGACGACGACGGGCCGTACGCCGCGGACGGGGCCCACTACCAGGGCAGCGAGAAGTCCCTGCCCGTGGACGAGGGCGAGCTGCTGGTCGACCTCAGCCGGTTCGTCAGCTCGGTCGACAAGCAGAGCCTGCAGAAGGTCGTCAAGGAGCTCGGGCTCATGTTCGGTGACACCGGGCAGGACCTCCAGCGCCTGCTCGACGGCGGGACCGCCTTCATCGAGGAGGCCAACGCCCACACCGACGAGACGATCGCGCTGCTCGACAACAGCCTGACCGTGCTGCGCACCCAGCAGGGCCAGAAGGAGAACATCCGCAAGTTCGCCGCCGACCTCGACACCGTCACCACTGCCCTGCGCGACCAGGACGGCAACCTGAAGAAGATCCTCGGCGACACCCCCGGTGCCGCCCAGGCCGTCAACCGGCTGCTCAAGGACCTCGAGCCGACGCTGCCGGTGCTGCTCGGCGACCTGGTCACCGTCGACCAGATCCTGCTCAGCGAGCTGCCCGGCCTGGAGCAGCTCCTGGTGACCTACCCGGCGCTCATCGCGGGCGGCCCGACGGGCAGCACCGCGGACGGCTGGGGGCACGTGAACCTGCAGTTCGACTACAGCGTCCCGCCGTGCACGGAGGGCTACCTGCCGCCCACGGAGTGGCGCTCCACGCAGGACCTGACCGACACCGAGCCCGCCGACGTGCAGTGCACCGCACCGCCCCAGTACGTCGCCCGGGGCAGCCGCAACGCGCCCGGGATGCGCAAGGGGAACGCCTCGCCCGCCCGCGTCTACAGTGGCACCTACGACCCCTCGAACGGGTCGGTGCCGGGCCTCGTCGACGACCAGGGCAACCCGGTGCGGCTCAACCAGCCGGAGGATCTCTCGGTCCTGGGAGGGGATGCGTGGAAGTGGTTGCTGATCGGTCCGGTGGCGAGCAAGTGAGCGCGGAGGCGACCGAGGATCCCGGCCGGGTCCGGCTCAACGTCATGCTCTACGCCGCGACCGTCCTGCTGGGCTGTGCCGCGATCGGCCTGGGCGTGGTGATCAAGCAGAGCGACGTGGAGCCGCCCTGGTCCAAGGACGACGCCGCCACGCTCGCGGCGGGCGTCGGCCAGGACATGGGCAGCGGTGTCGTCACCGCGCTCGACGAGGCCGACGAGGCCGACCAGGAGCGGGTCGCCGCCCAGATCGAGGCCGCGACCTCGATGGTCGACGCCATGGTCAACCTCGACTACAAGGACGCCGACGCCGCGATCGCCGCGGTCCAGGAGCGGGCCACCGGCGACTTCCGCAAGCAGTACGACAAGGCCGCCGCGGACGTGAAGAAGCTGGCCGTCCAGGCGCAGTCGACGATGAAGGGCGAGGTCATCTGGACCGCCCTGGTCGCCGGCGACAAGGACTCCGCCACCGTGATCGCGGCGACCAAGGGCACGGTCGCGAACAAGACGACCGAGTTCAAGGAGCGGGCCAACCCCTACCGGGTCCAGGTGCAGCTCGTCCTCGTGGACGGCAAGTGGCTCACCCAGGACTTCCAGTTCGTCACCTGAGGAAGGACCGATGACCCGCCCCACCCCCCGCCGCCCGGCCACCTCGCGCGGAGGCACGCAGCGCCCGCGCAAGATCGCCGGGCAGGCCTCGCCGGTGCCCGTCGCCGAGCCCGCCACCGAGTCCGACGTCGAGCCGCAGGTCGAGCCGGACGTCGAGCCGGACGTCGCGCCCGAGGTCGAGCCGGAGGGCGCCGAGGCGCCGGACGAGCAGCACCCCGAGGCCCCGAGCCCGGCGCGCGCGGGTCGTCGTACCGACGACGGGCGACCGGGCGTGCTGGCCCGCCAGAAGACGACCCGGGTGCTCATCGCCGTCCTCGTCCTGGTGGCGCTGGCGCTCGGGATCGAGTGCGCGATGCTCGTCGTGGACCGGGTCAGGGACGACGACAGCGCGCAGGCCGTCGACGGTCGCGACGCCGTCAACGAGGTCAGCGTGCCCGCGGACCGCCCGGTGGTCGCCACGGACCTGGACGTCAAGGCGGGCGTGGACGCCGCGGCCAAGGCGGCCCAGGAGATCGTGGCGGTGGACTTCCAGAAGTACGACGACGAGGTCACCAAGGCCGCCGACCTGATGACCGCGCGCTTCGCCGACAGCTACCGCAAGCTCGCCGGCGAGGTCCAGAAGGACTTCGTCGCCAACAAGACGGTCGTGCAGGCGACCGTCGTGGCGCAGGGGGTCGCGAAGGCGAGCCGCACCCGCCTGCAGGCGCTGGTCTTCCTCAACCAGTTCGTGCAGCGCACCCGCGACGGCAAGCCGGAGACGGTCGTGACGCCGTACCGGGTGCTCGTGACGATGGTGCAGACCGACCAGGGGTGGCTGGTCGACGGCCTGGCCACCGACGTGAAAGAGGGGACCGACTCCGGTGAGTAGTTGCGCCAGCCCTACTAGAACACGTTACAGTTCTGCGTCGTGAGCACTCCTGTCAGCTGTGACGTCGCCATCGTGGGCGCGGGACCGGCCGGGCTGTTCGCGACCTACTACGCCGGCTTCCGCGGCCTGAGCGTCGCGCTGGTGGACTCGCTGCCCGAGCTCGGCGGCCAGGTCACCGCGATGTACCCGGAGAAGGCGATCCTCGACGTCGCCGGCTTCCCCACCGTCAAGGGCCGCGAGCTCGTCGACGGACTGGTCGCCCAGGCGCTCACGGCCGAGCCGGTGCAGCTGCTCGGCCGCACGGCCGCCGGGCTGGTCGCCGACGAGGAGAGCGGTGTCGAGCTGACCCTCGACGACGGCACCGTCGTGTCGGCCAAGGCGCTCATCATCACGGCGGGCATCGGGAAGTTCAGCCCCCGCCCCCTGCCCGCGGCCGCCGACTGGATCGGGCGCGGCGTGGAGTTCTTTGTGCCCAGCTTCGCGCCGTACGCCGGAAAGGACGTCGTGATCGTCGGCGGCGGCGACAGCGCCTTCGACTGGGCGCTGCACCTGGAGCCGATCGCCCGCTCGGTCACCCTCGTCCACCGGCGCGACGCCTTCCGGGCGCACCAGCGCACCGTCGAGCAGGTGCGCGAGTCCACCGTCGAGATCCTCACCCAGGCGGAGGTGACCGCGCTGCGCGACGCCGACGGCGGCAGCACCGGGCCGCTCGCCGAGGTCGAGGTCACCGTGGAGGGCGACGCGAAGCCGCGGCCCGCGCAGGCCCTGGTCGCCGCCCTCGGGTTCGTCGCCGACCTCGGCCCCCTGCAGCAGTGGGGGCTGGAGACGCACCGGCGCCACCTCGTGGTGGACCCGGCGATGCGCACGAACCTGCCGCGGGTCTTCGCCGCCGGCGACATCACCGAGTACGACGGCAAGGTCCGCCTCATCGCGGTGGGCTTCGGCGAGGCGGCCACGGCCGTCAACAACGCCGCCGTCGTCGTCGACCCCACCGCCCATGTGTTCCCGGGCCACTCCTCCGAAGGCGGCTGAGCATGAGCAGCGGACGCGACCAGGTCAAGCTGAGCGAGGAGGAGGTGCAGGCCCTCCTCGAGGAGAACCTCAAGGTGCAGGTGGCGGCCAACGGCCACCAGGGCTACCCGCACCTCACCACGCTCTTCTACGTCGTGCAGGACGGCAGGATCGCGTTCTGGACCTACGGCCGCAGCCAGAAGATCGTCAACCTCGAGCGCGACGACCGGGTGACCGCGCTCGTCGAGGACGGCACCGACTACTTCGAGCTGCGCGGGGTCTCCATCGAGGGCCGCGCCGAGATCGTGCGCGACCGCGAGCGGATCCTGGAGATCGGGAAGGCCGTGTCCGTGCGGATGTTCGGCGTCGACTCCTTCGAGGCCCTCGGCGAGATCGGGGCGCAGACCGTCGAGAAGCAGGCGACCAAGCGGGTGGGCGTGATCATCCACCCCGAGCGGGTCGCGTCCTGGGACCACCGGAAGATGACCTGAGGAGACACCCATGAAGATCAAGGTCGACTTCGACCTCTGCGAGTCCAACGGGCTGTGCGAGGCGATGGCTCCCGAGGTGTTCGAGCTGGACGACGACGACTTCCTCCAGCTCTCCACCGAGGAGACCACGGACGAGAACATCGACGACGTGAAGCGTGCCGTCGCGGCCTGCCCGCGCGCCGCGATCACGCTGGTCGAGGAGTGAGCGTGGAGGGCACGTCGCTGGAGGGCAAGGTCGCGATCGTCACCGGCGCCGGGGCCGGGCTCGGCCGCGCCGAGGCGGTCGCGCTGGCCCGGGCCGGTGCGCGGGTGGTCGTCAACGACCTGCCGGGCGCGGGCGAGGAGGCCGTGGAGGAGATCCGTGCGTTCGGCGGCGAGGCGCTCGTCGTACCGGGGGACGTGAGTGAGCGCGCCACCGCCGACGCCATGGTCGCGGCCGCCGTCGAGCAACTGGGCGGCCTCGACGTCGTCGTCAACAACGCCGGGATGACCCGCGACCGGATGCTGTTCAACCTCTCCGACGAGGAGTGGGACGCGGTCATCGCCGTCCACCTGCGCGGGCACTTCCTGCTCTCGCGCAACGCCGCGTCGTACTGGCGCGAGCAGGCGAAGCAGTCCGCGTCCGGCCAGGTCTACGGGAGCATCGTCAACACCGCCTCCGAGGCCTTCCTCGGTGGCTCGCCCGGGCAGGCCAACTACGCCGCCGCCAAGGCCGGCATCGCCGCGCTGACGCTCTCGACCGCGCGCGGCCTGGCGAAGATCGGCGTGCGTGCCAACGCCATCTGCCCGCGTGCCCGGACCGCCATGACCGCCGCCGTCTTCGGCGAGGACGAGTCCGGCCGGGCGGTCGACCCGTACTCCGCCGAGCACGTCGCCCCCCTCGTCGCCTACCTCGCCTCGCCGGCCGCGGAGCGGATCACCGGCCAGGTCTTCGTGGTGTACGGCGGCATGGTGGCCCTCGTCGCCGCCCCCGTGGTGGAGCAGCGGTTCGACGCCTCGGGCGAGCTGTGGACCGGCGAGGACCTCGACAAGCAGCTCGGCGGCTTCTTCGCCGACCGCGACCCGCACGTCGGCTTCGCCGCCGACTCGATCATGAGGCTGAGTGTGTGATGGGACGTCTGGAGAGCAAGATCGCGATCGTCACCGGCGGCGCGATGGGCCAGGGCGAGGCGATCGTGCGCGCCTACGTCGCCGAGGGCGCGCGGGTCGTGATCGCCGACGTGGCCAAGGAGCAGGGCCAGGCGCTGGCCGACGAGCTGGGCGCGTCCGCCCACTTCGCCCACCACGACGTCAGCGACGCCGCCTCGTGGGCCGCGGTCGTCGACGACGCGAACACCCGCTTCGGCCCGGTCGACGTCCTCGCCAACAATGCCGGCATCCTCCGCTTCGGCGACATCGAGCGGATGCCTCCGGAGGAGGTCGAGCTGCTCTGGCGGGTCAACCAGATGGGCGTCTTCCTCGGCATGCAGGCCGTCGCCCGCACCATGCGCAAGAACGGCGGCGGCTCGATCATCAACGCCTCCTCCGTCGAGGGGCTCGCGGGGATGCCGTCGTGCACGGCGTACGCCGCGACCAAGTGGGCGATCCGTGGGATGACCAAGTGCGCCGCGATGGAGCTGGGGCCCAAGGGCATCCGGGTGAACTCCGTGCACCCCGGCATGATCGACACCCCGATGACCCGGGTGCACGGCGGCGACGCGGCGATGGAGTTCGGCGCCAGCAAGGTCCCGCTGCGGCGGGTCGGCGTCCCCGACGACATCGCACCGGTCTACGTCTTCCTCGCCAGCGACGAGTCGTCGTACATCAACGGCGCGGAGATCGCCGTGGACGGCGGCGTGACCTCTACCCACGCCTTCGGCGCCTGACGGCGGCCAGCACCACCATGCGGGCGCCTCGCTGCGTTGTCGTCGGTCGACGGCCCGCTTCGCTCGACGGCCGCCTCCCTCCTCCGCCTTGCGATGCATCCCGCCTGGCGGCACTGGCCGCCGCCAGGACTTGCCTGTCAGTCCCTCAGGATGAGGTGGACGGCCTTCTCCATGTGCGCGGCGGTCTCCGCCGCGGTGGAGCGGCCGGTCACCCAGGCGACCAACGCGGAGAGCCACACGTCGCCGATGACCCGCGCGATGGCGACGTCGTCGTCGGTGAGCGCGTCGTCGGCCGGCTCCCCGCCGTGCATGGCGTGGGTGACGATCGAGGTCATCGCCATGCCGACGACGTGGATCTCGTTGGCGACGCTGCTGTCGGCGAACATGAAGGCGCGGGTGAGCGCCTCGGTGAGCTTGGGGTCGCCCTGCATGCCGCGGGCCATCCGCTTGAGCACGTAGAGCACGCGGTCGGCCTGGTTGTCGCCGGGGATCTCGCGCTCGTGCAGCCGCTGGGCGGCGTCGTCGAACTGGCGGCCGAGGGCGCTGACGAGCAGGTGGATCTTCGAGGGGAAGTACCGGTAGAGCGTGCCCAGCGCCACGTCGGCGTGCTCGGCGACCGCCCGCATCTGGACCGCGTCGAAGCCGCCGGACTTGGCCAGCTCGTAGGTCGCGTCGAGGATGCGCTTGCGGCGCTCCCGCTGCGCCGACGATCCGAGGTCGTCGGACGTGGCCGGGTTCGCGATGCTCACGGATGGTCCCCCTGGAGTGATGTGACGAGGCGGTCTGTTTCGGACCCAGTGGATAGGCTACCGGCAGGTAGCGCATAATTTGGAACACGTTCCACTACGTATTTGTTTCGGCCCTGCTCCCCGGGAGCCAGACAGGGGAGAGGTACCTGAATGCGGATCGCGATGTTGTCCTACCGGAGCAAGCCGCACGTCGGAGGGCAGGGGATCTACATCCGCCGTCTGACGCGGGAGCTCGCTGCGCTCGGTCACACGGTCGAGGTCTTCTCCGGGCAGCCCTACCCCGAGCTGGACGAGGGCGTGACCCTCACCAAGGTGCCCAGCCTCGACCTGTACGCGCCCGGTGACGAGTTCCGCAACCCGCATCCGCGGGAGTTCCGTGACCTGGTCGACGTCGAGGAGTGGCTGACCATGCGCAGCGGCGCCTTCCCGGAGCCGCTGACCTTCAGCAAGCGCGTCGTCAAGCTGCTCAAGGCGCGTCGCGACGACTTCGACATCGTCTTCGACAACCAGACCCTGGCCCTGCCGCTGCTGGGCGTGGAGGACCGTTCCACCATCGGGCTGCCCCTGGCCGCGACGATCCACCACCCGATCACGATGGACCGTCGCATCGAGCTCGCCGCCGCCGTGTGGGCCAGGCGCAAGGCCGGTACGCGCTTCCACATCGAGCTGCCGAAGCTCGGCGTGTGGCGCTGGTACTCCTTCCTGGGCCAGCAGAAGCGCACCGCCCCCCGGCTGCGCCGGGTGATCGTGCCCTCGGAGTCCTCCAAGCGCGACGTGGTCCGCGAGTTCGGGGTCGACCCGGCGCGGATCGAGACGATCCTGCTCGGTGTCGACGACCGCTTCGTGCCGCCGGCCGAGCCGCGGGTGCCCGGCCGGATCCTCGCGATGGCCAGTGCCGACGCGCCCCTGAAGGGCATCTCGGTGCTGCTGGAGGCCTTCGCCAAGCTGGTCGTCGAGCGCGACCTCGAGCTGGTGCTGGTCACCAAGCCCAAGGCGGGCGGGGTCACCGAGAAGCTCATCGACAAGCTCGGCATCGCCGACCGGGTCTCCTTCGCCAACGGCCTCACCGACGACGAGCTCGTGGCGCTCATGGGGTCCGCCGAGCTCGCCTGCGTCCCCTCGCTCTACGAGGGCTTCTCGCTGCCGACCGCCGAGCTGATGGCCTGCGAGACGCCGCTCGTGGTGTCCCGCGCGGGCGCCATCCCCGAGGTCGTCGGCCCCGACGGCCTGTGCGCGGACGTCGTCGAGCCCGGTGACGTGGGCGCGCTGACCAGTGCCCTCGCCGGCCTCCTCGACGACCCGGCCCGCCGGGCCGAGATGGGCGCCGCCGGGCGCCGCCGGGTCAAGGAGCTGTTCAGCTGGAGCGCCGTCGCGGTGAGCACCGCGGCCGTGCTGGAAGACGTGATCGCCGAGTACAAGGCCGAGAGCAAGGCCTGAGGAGACAGACATGCTGACCGTTGACTTCGACCGCCTCGGCCTGCGGCCCGGCGACCGCGTGCTCGACATGGGTGCCGGTGCCGGCCGGCACAGCTTCGAGATGTACCGCCGCGGTGCCGACGTGATCGCCTTCGACATGGACGCCGACGAGCTCTCCGGCGTCAAGGACCTCTTCGTGGCGATGGAGCAGGCCGGCGAGGTGCCCGCCGGCGCCGAGGCCGACGTGAAGCAGGGCGACGCGCTGGCGCTGCCCTTCGCCGACGGCGAGTTCGACCGGATCGTCGCGGCCGAGGTGCTGGAGCACATCCACGCCGACGTCGACGCCATCAAGGAGCTGGTCCGGGTGCTGCGTCCCGGCGGCACGCTGGCGATCTCCGTGCCGCGCTGGCTTCCCGAGGTGATCAACTGGAAGCTCTCCGACGACTACCACAACGCCGAGGGCGGGCACATCCGGATCTACACCGACCACGAGCTCATCGACAAGGTCACCAAGGCCGGCCGGTTCAACGACGGCACGCCCGGCGAGGCGATGATCTACGAGGGCAAGGACTACGCGCACGGTCTCCACGCGCCGTACTGGTGGATCAAGTGCGCGGTGGGCGTCGAGAACGACGACCACCCGCTCGCGAAGGCTTACCACAAGCTGCTGGTCTGGGAGATCATGAAGCAGCCCAAGGTGCTCCAGCTCGCCGGCAAGGTGCTCGACCCGGTGATCGGCAAGTCGATGGTTCTCTACTTCCGCAAGCCGGAGGCCGTGTGAGCGCGGTGCCCGAGGTCCCGCTCTCCCGGCTGCCGTACGTCGACGGCGTGCTGTCCGCGCAGCAGGTCGCCGACACCGCCGCGGCGATCGCGGCGATGCAGGAGCCGTGGGGCGCGGTGCCGTGGACGACGGGCGAGCACGTCGACATCTGGAACCACGTCGAGGCCGCGATGGCGATGCTCGTCGGCGGCCAGGTCGAGGCGGCCGAGCGTGCCTACGCCTGGGTGCCCACCCTGCAGCGCGCCGACGGCTCCTGGCCGATGAAGATCGTCGGCGGCGAGCCCGAGGACGAGCGCGGCGAGGTCAACATGTCGGCGTACTTCGCCGTGGGCCTGTGGCACCACTGGCTGGTGCGCCGCGACATCCGCTTCGTCGAGCGGTACTGGCCCTCCGTGCGCGCCGGGCTCGACTTCGTGGTGTCCCTGCAGGATCCCTTCGGCGGGATCCGCTGGACGCCCGTCGACGACTTCTGCCTGCTCACCGGCAGCTCCTCGATCTACCACTCGCTGCGGGCCGGCGTCGCGCTCGCGGACCTCATGGACGACCCGCAGCCCGAGTGGGAGCTCGCCGGCGGCCGGCTCGGCCACGCGGTGCGCTCGCACCCGGACCTGTTCGCGGACAAGTCGACCTACTCGATGGACTGGTACTACCCCGTCCTCGGCGGGCCGGTCCGGGGGGAGGCCGCGCGCGAGCTCCTGGCGCGACGGTGGTCGGAGTTCGTCGTACCGGGGCTGGGGATCCACTGCGTGTCCACCAACCCCTGGGTCACCGGCGCCGAGACCTGTGAGCTGGCGATGGCCCTCGACGTCATCGGCGACACCCGCCGCGCGGTGAGCCTGCTCGCCGACATGCAGCACCTGCGTGAGGACGACGGGCGCTACTGGACCGGCTGGGTGTACGACGACCCGAGCCGGCCCGCGCCCGAGGGCGAGCCGCGCGACGTGCACTGGCCGCACGAGCACACGACGTACACCGCCGCCGCGGTGGTGCTCGCCGTCGACGCGCTGGGGGAGACCTACGGGCACGCCACGCCGGGGTCGGGGATCATGCGGGGCACCTCGTTGGCGCCGCACTTCGACGAGATCGCGCTGGAGTGCGGCTGCTCAGAGGAGAGGGTCCCCGGCCGCTCCTGAGGTCCGACGCAGGACCCGGAGCGAGCCGACGGCCTCGACCTCGGTGAAGGCGCCGCTCGCGAGGGCGGGCAGGTAGATCAGCTCGTACGGCGGGCGGCCGCCATCGGCGGGGTCGGGGAAGACGTCGTGGATGGCGAGGTAGCCGCCGGCGTCCACCCAGTGCGCCCACCCGGCGTAGTCGTCGCGCGCGGGCTGCTCGCCGTGCCCGCCGTCGATGAAGAGCAGCGACAGCGGGGTGCGCCAGTGCGCGGCGACGGTGGCGGACTGCCCGACGACCGCGACGACCTGGTCCTCGAGGCCGGCCCGGGCGATGTTGCGGCGGAAGCGGCCCAGGGTGTCCATCAGGCCGAGCTCGGGGTCGACCACGCTCGGGTCGTGGTGCTCCCACCCGGCCTGGTTCTCCTCCGATCCGCGGTGGTGGTCGACGGTGAACACGGTGCCCCCGACCGCGCGGGCGGCGGCGCCGAGGTAGATCGCCGACTTCCCGCAGTAGGTGCCGACCTCCAGTGCCGGGCCGAGCGGGAGCCGCGCGAGCGCGATCCGGTGGAGCAGGGCGCCCTCGTCCTCGGGCATGAACCCGTCGGCGCGCCGCGCGTGGTCCAGCAGGTCGGACGGCATGGTGTCGGTCACCCGGCCACTCTAGTAGTGTTAGAACACGTTCTAGTTCCAAGGAGTGCCGATGTCCCTCGGGATCAGCGACGACCAGGTCGAGCTCGCCACCAGCCTGCGCAAGTGGGCGGCCAGCCTCGGTCCGGTCGAGGCGGTGCGCGCCGCCGAGGGCGAGACCACCGCGACGTTCGACGCGGTGTGGGCGGGAGCGGCGGAGATGGGCGTCGCCGCCATCGCGGTCCCGGAGGCGGCGGGCGGCGGAGGCGGCACCGTCCTGGACCAGGCGGTCGCCCTGGAGGCCTGCGCGCACGAGCTCGTGCCCGGCGGGCTCCTCGGCGCCGCGGTCGGCGCCCTGGTGACCGGACGACCAGGCCGGTACGGCGTGCAGGTGCACCCCGGCGGCGTGGTCTGGGACGGCGGCACGGCCGAGGAGCAGCTGTTGCTCGAGGAGGGCACCGTGACGGCGGAGCCCGGGGTGGACCTCAGCGCCCGGCACGGGCGAGCGGCCACCGGTACCGGCGGCACCGGCGGCACCGGCGGCACCGGCGCCGCGGACCAGCGCCGACGGCTGCTCGGGGTCACGCTGGCCGCCGCCGAGGCGTCCGGGGTGGCCCGCTGGTGCTTGGAGACGGCGGTCGACTACGCCAAGGTGCGCGAGCAGTTCGGGCAGCGCATCGGTGCCTTCCAGGCGGTCAAGCACCTGTGCGCCCAGATGCTGGAGACCGCCGAGTCGGTCACCGCCGCCGCCTGGGACGCCGCGGCCGCCGCCGACGCCGGCGACGTCGAGCAGTGGTCGTTCGCCGCCGACGTCGCGCAGGCCACCTGCTTCGACGGCGCCGTCGAGGTCGCCAAGTCCTGCATCCAGGTGCTCGGCGGCATCGGGTTCACCTACGAGCACGACGCCCACCTCTACCTGCGCCGCGCGCTCACCCTGCGCGCCCTCGTCGGCTCCTCCGACGACGCCGCCGAGCGGCTCACCGCTGCCGCGGTCGCCGGCACCCGACGCCGGGTCGACGTCGACCTCGAGGGCCGCGACGAGGCGATCCGGCCCGAGGTCGCGAGCCGGGCCGCACAGATCGGCGCGCTGCCCGCGGCCGAGCAGCGCGCCGCCCTGGTGGAGGCGGGCTACCTGGCACCGCACTGGCCCGCGCCCTACGGGCTCGGCGCCGACCCCACCCTGCAGATCGTGATCGACCAGGAGCTCGGCCGGGCCGGCGTCGTACGTCCGGACCTGGTGATCGCGGGCTGGGCGGTGCCGACGATCCTCGCCCACGGCACCGACGCGCAGCGGGAACGGTTCGTCCGGCCCTCCCTGCTCGGCGAGCTCACCTGGTGCCAGCTGTTCTCCGAGCCCGGCTCCGGCTCCGACCTCGCCTCGCTGCGCACCCGCGCCGTGCGGGTCGACGGCGGCTGGTCGCTGTCGGGGCAGAAGGTGTGGACCTCGGTCGCCGAGCGCGCCGACTGGGGCATCTGCCTGGCCCGCACCGACCCCGACGCCCCGCAGCACAAGGGGATCACCTACTTCCTCCTCGACATGCGCTCACCCGGCATCGAGGTCCGCCCGCTGCGCGAGATCACCGGCGAGGCCCTCTTCAACGAGGTCTTCCTCGACGAGGTCTTCGTGCCCGACGACTGCGTCGTCGCGGAGCCCGGAGACGGCTGGCGCCTGGCCCGGACCACCCTCGCCAACGAGCGCGTCGCCATGGCGTCGGCGCGCCTCACCAAGAGCGTCGAGCGCGCCGTCGACCTCGCCGCCGGCGCCGACCTCGGTCCCGTCGCCCGGGCCGCCGTCGGCCACCAGGTCGCCCTCGCAACCGTCTGCGCCCTGCTCGGCGTCCGCACCACCCTGCGCGCCCTCGGTGGTCACGGCCCCGGCGCCGAGTCCAGTGTCGCCAAGCTGCTCGGCGTCCGCAGCCGCCAGGACTCCTCCGAGCTCGTCGTCCGGCTGCAGGGCGACGCGCTCGCCCTGCTTGGGGAGGTCGGCAAGACCTCCGGCGTACCGCTGGCGGCGGACGTGTGGGAGCAGCTCAACACGCGCTGCCTGTCGATCGCCGGTGGCACCACGCAGATCCTGCGCAACGTCGCCGCCGAGCGGATCCTGGGCCTGCCCCGTTAGCTCGCCTCGGGCAGGCGGCGCAGGATCTCGTCGAGCTTGGCGGTGTGCTCGTCGAGCTTGGCGGTGTGCTCGTCGAGCTTCGCGCCGTGCTGCGTGAGGATCTCGTAGATCGCCTCGATGTCGTTGGTGTTGCGCTCGACGCGGCGGCCGAGCTCCGGGTGCGGTGTGGTCATGTCCCCCTCCGGGTCAGGTGATGGCGCGACGCTACGTCGCTTCCGTCTCCTGTGCCAGCGGCTCCGGGGCGCCTGTGGACAACCGCTCGCGGCGCCACGAGTTCCAGTGCCAGTGCAGGAACCGGTCGGTCGCGCGGACCAGGTGGGCGGAGCGGATCGAGGGGAAGATGTCGAAGGCGTGCTGGGCGCCCGGCAGCTCGGCGTAGGTCACCGTCCGCTTCGAGCTCGCCCGGAGCGCCTGGACGAACGCCCGGGCCTGACCGGGGTCGACGAGGGTGTCGCGCGAGCCGTGGATGACGAAGAAGTCGGGGTCGTCGGGGGTGACCCGCAGCAGCGGCGAGGCCTGCTCGAAGACCTCCGGGGCGTCGGCGAAGCGGCGCCGCACGATCCGCGGGGCGAGGAAGGTGTCGCGCATCAGCTCCGCCGAGCGCAGCCCGCTGGCGCCCGCCCAGTCGTAGACGCCGTAGTAGGGCACGGCCACCTGGACGGCGGTGTCGGCGTCCTCGAAGCCGGGCTGGAACTCCGGTGCGTTGGGCGTGACGGCGGCCAGGGCGGTGAGGTGGCCGCCGGCCGAGCCGCCCGTGATCGCGATGTACGACGGGTCGCCGCCGAAGTCGGCGATGTGCGCGCGGATCCAGGCGATGGCCGCCTTGACGTCCACGATCTGCGCCGGCCACGGGTCGCGGGGAGCGAGCCGGTAGTTGATCGCCACGCACACCCAGCCCTTCGCGGCCATGTGCTGCATCAGCGGCAGGCCCTGCTGGTCCTTGTTGCCGATGGTCCACCCGCCGCCGTGGACCTGCAGCAGCACCGGGGCCCCGGAGGCCGGCGTCACCTCGGAGGTGTAGACGTCCAGCAGCCCCCGCCGGCCGTACGGCGCGTAGGGGATGTCGCGGTGCACCTCGACCCCTGCCCGGCGGGCCGCCCGCCGGAACGCGAACGGGTTGGCGATCCGCCGCCACGGTGTGGCCAGGTCGGCCGGGGTGGGCTTGGCATCGAGCTGCTCGACGTAGTCGACACCGAGCCCTTCGACCAGTGCGTCCTCGGCGTCGCCGACGGCCTTGCGGCTCTGCGCGACGAGGTAGGCGAGGCCGGCGGAGGACAGTCCGGCGAGGGCGAGCCCGCGGACGTCGCGTCGTGCCCCGCGGCTGTGCGCGAGCGCGTCGGCGGCGGTGAGGCCGAGCAGGTGCGGGGCGAGCTCACCGGTGAGCCAGCCGGCGAAGAAGGCGGGGATGCCGGCGCGGAAGCCGGGCAGGGGCCGGATGGCGTTGGCGGTCAGCGCGGCGGTGATCGCCTGGCGCCGTACGAATCCCATGACGTGAGGATATCCGGGACGTTGTGAGAAACTAGTACGCGTTCTAGTTTTCCTGGGGGTCACGGATGGACCGGTTGTCAGGGCTCGATGCGAGCTTCCTCTACCTCGAGACGCCCGCGCAGCTCATGCACGTGTGCGCGGTGATGGTGCTCGACCCGGCGACGATGACCTCGCCGTACTCCTTCGGCGCGCTCCAGCGCCGGATCGGCGAGTCCGTCGGCGACGTGCCCGGCTTCACCCGCAAGATCCGCGGCGTCCCGCTCGGTCTCGACCATCCGGTGTGGGTGCGCGACCGGGACTTCGACATCGAGCGGCACGTGCATCGCCTGGCCCTGCCGACCCCCGGCGGGTACGCCGAGCTGATGGACCTCTGTGCGCACCTCGCCTCGCTCCCGCTGGACCGCTCCCGGCCGCTGTGGGAGATGTGGGTCATCGAGGGCTACCAGCCCGAGGGGGAGGCCGAGAAGGTCGTCGTCTTCGCCAAGATGCACCACGCGACGGTCGACGGCGTCTCCGGTGCCAACCTGATCTCCCACCTGTGCTCGATCGAGCCCGACGCCGCGCCGCTCGCGCCCAGCGAGCAGCGCCACCCCCGCGACCCGGGCCGGGGTGAGCTGCTCGGTCGCGCCGTGCTCGGTACGGCGACCCGCCCGGTCACCCTCGTCAAGGTGCTCAAGCCCTCGGCCCAGCTCGTCACCAAGAGCATCGGCCGGGCCCGGAAGGGGACGGCGATGGCCGCCCCCTTCTCGGCCCCGCGCACGTCCTTCAACGGCACGATCACCTCGCACCGCTCGATCGCGATGGCCGACCTGGACCTGGACGAGATCCGGCGGATCAAGAAGGCCACCGGCACCACGGTCAACGACGTGGTCCTCGCGGTCGCGGGCGGCGCGCTGCGCGCCTACCTCGCCGAGCGCGACGAGCTCCCGTCGTCCTCGCTGCTTGCCACCGTCCCGGTGAGCGTGCGCGACAGCTCGCGCCGCTCGGGCGGGGCGAACAAGGTCTCGGCGCTGTTCACCAAGCTCGGCACCGACGTCGAGGACCCGGTCGCGCGGCTGCGGATGCTCGCCGAGCGCAACCAGCACGCCAAGGAGCACCACAACGCGATCAGCGCGGACGCGCTGCAGGACTGGGCGGAGTTCGCGGCACCGCGCACGTTCGGGCTGGCGGTGCGGACCTATGCCAACCTGCGCCTGGCCGAGCGGCACCCGGTCGTGCACAACCTGGTGATCTCGAACGTGCCCGGCCCGCCGATCCCGCTGTACTTCATGGGTGCGCGGATCGAGGCGCTGTGCCCCCTCGGCCCGGTGTTCCACGGCGCCGGCCTGAACATCACGGTGATGTCGAACGCCGGCCAGATGCACGTCGGCGCCATCGCGTGCCGGGAGTCGATGCCCGACGCGGACGCTCTCACCCGGCACTTCCCGGCCGAGCTGGCGCGGCTCAGCGCGGCGGTCTCCGGCTGAAGTCGCGGCGGCGGGCGTTGACGGTCGCGGCGGCCTCGACGAAGCGGGGCACGAACCGCTCGGCGCCGAGCACGCAGCCGGCGTGCCCGTCGTCCACCTCGTGCAGGGTCGCGCCGGGGATGGCGCGGGCGAGCGCGAGCTGCCGCGACGTCGGTACGACGCGGTCGCGCATCATCGCCACCACCGCCGTCGGTACGTCGATCCGGCCGATCCACGGGCGCGAGTGGTGCCGGCCGAGGGCCGCGAGGGCCTGGCCGACCGCCCACGGGCTGGTGGAGCGGAACTCCCGCAGCGCCCAGTCGTGCAGGTCGCTCGGCTCCAGCCCGCTGACCGCGACCCGGGCCGCGCGGACCGCGGTCCGGGAGCGGGACACCCCGCGCAGGGCGAGCATGGAGGAGCCCATGCCGAGGAAGAAGCCGCGCTCGGCGGCGGTGAGCTGGAAGCGGTCCGTGGTCGCGGCGAGCACCAGCCCGGAGACCAGGCCGGGGTGCTGGCGCCACACGCGCTGGGCGACGATCGAGCCCATCGAGTAGCCGCCGACGATCATCTCGTCGAGCCCGAGGACCCCGGCGAGGGCGGCGACGTCGTCGGCGCAGTCGGCGAGGGAGAACTCCGGGCTCTGGATGCCGCGCCCGTGCCAGCGCTGGTCGAGGGTGACCACGCGGAAGCGCCGGGCGAGCGGCTCGATCGCGGGGAACCAGGTCAGCAGACCGGTCGTGCCGAGCGCGTGCAGCAGGACGATCGTGGGGGAGTCGGGGCTGGGTCCGGGGGTGTCGGTGACCCAGGTGGCGCCGCCGCGGCCGGGGAGCTCGACGAGCCGGCCCGCCGGGATCGTGGTGTCCGGGAGGTGCACCCGGCGGCGGGCGAGCGCGACGAGTGAGACGGCCTCCATGCGGAGCAGACTAGAACACGTTACAGTTTGCGGTGTGGATGCTGAGGCGATCAATGCGGTCCGCGCCGTTGTCGGCGAGGTGCTCGAACGTGACGCGGACGCCCGGAGCTGGGCGGCCTGGGCCGCTGCCGGGCTGACCGCGCTGCCCGTGCCCGAGGAGCACGGCGGCGACGGCCTCGGCCTCGCCGAGGTGGCGGTTCTCCTGCGCGAGGCCGGACGCCGGGCCGTGCAGGTGCCGGTGTGGGAGACCCTGTGCTGCGGCGCGCTCACCCTCGCGGCGTACGGCACCGACGCCCAGCGCAAGGACCTGCTCCCCGGCGTCGCGACCGGCGAGGTCGTGCTGTCCCCGGCGCTGCGCGGCTCCGTCCGGTACGACGGCGGCACGCTCACCGGGCGCACGCTCGCGGTCACGCACGCCGAGACCGCCGACCGGCTGCTCGTCGTCGCCACCGACGGCGACCGCGAGGTCGTCGCGCTGGTCGACCCGCGCGCCGAGGGCGTCGAGCTGCTGTCGTCGAGCGCGTCGAGCGCCTCTCCCCAGCACACGGTCGTCCTCGACGGTGCCCCCGCCGAGCTGCTCGAGGACGGCGCCGCCGCGTTCCTGCGCGATGTCGCGAAGGCCGGCCTCGCCGTGGTCGCCGCCGGCGTCCTCGCCGGCGCGCGCGACCTCACGGCGGACTACGTCAAGGGCCGCCGGCAGTTCGGCCGCGCCCTCGCCGAGTTCCAGGCCGTCTCTCTGCAGATGGCCGACGTCTACGTCGACTCGCGCACGCTCGACCTCGCCGCCGACAACGCCGTGTGGCGGGTCGCCGAGGGCCTGCCGGCCGGCGACGACCTCGCGGTCGCGGGCTACTGGGCCAGCCAGGTCGCGCCCTACGCCTTCCGCACCTGCCACCACCTCCACGGCGGCATGGGCGTCGACATCACCTACCCGCTCGTCGCGCTGACGTCGTGGGGCACCGACCTCGCGCACGCGCTCGACACGACGGCCGCCCAGGTGCCGGTCGAGTCGCCGGCGGAGAAGAACCTCGAGCTGACCGACGAGCAGCGCGAGCTCAAGGACCGGCTGCGCGCCTACTTCGGCGGGGTCGCGGCGGAGTTCGAGGGCCAGCACGACCCGGACCCGGTCGAGGGCGCCTGGGACCGCCACGGTCCGACGTACTCCCGGCTGATCCGGCGCCTGGGCGCCGACGGCTGGATGGGTGTCGGCTGGCCGAAGGAGTACGGCGGCCACGGTCTCGGCGAGGTCGAGCAGACGATCTTCGCCAACGAGGCGCAGTACGCCGACGTGCACCTGCCCGCCGTCACGCTGCAGACCGTGGGGCCGACCCTGATCCGGTACGGCACGGAGAAGCAGAAGGAGATGTTCCTCGGCCGGATCCTCGCCGGCGACGTGCACTTCGCGATCGGCTACAGCGAGCCCGACGCCGGCACCGACCTCGCGTCGCTGCGCACCACCGCGCGGCGCGACGGTGACCACTACGTCGTGAACGGCCAGAAGATGTGGACCACCGGCGGCCACCACGCCGACTACCTCTGGCTCGCCGTCCGCACGGATCCCGACGCCCCCAAGCACAAGGGGATCTCGATCCTCATCGTCGACACCTCCGACCCGGGCTACAGCTGGACGCCGATCATCACCGCGGACGGCTCGCACCACGTGAACGCGACGTATTTCAACGACGTGCGCGTGCCCGTCGACATGCTGGTCGGCGAGGAGAACCAGGGCTGGAGGCTGATCACCACCCAGCTCAACCACGAGCGCGTCATGCTCGGGCCGGCCGGCCGGATCGAGGGCCTGCGCGACCGGGTGGTCCGCTGGGCCGACGCGGCCGGCGTGCGCGAGGAGCCCGACGTGCGCGAGCTGCTCGGCAAGACCACGGCGGTCTTCCGGATCAACGAGCTCCTCAACTGGGAGGTCGCCCGGGCCGCGGCCTCCGGCGAGCTCGAGGTCGCCGACGCGTCGTCCTCGAAGGTCTTCGCCTCCGACCAGGTCCAGCACCTGCTGGCCGACCTGATCTCCCTGGTGCACCGCCACGGCGACGCGGGCGAGCCCGCGACCCGGGCGCTGCTGGACTACCTCGACGGCCAGGCCAAGCGGAACCTCGTCATCACCTTCGGCGGGGGCGTCCAGGAGGTCCAGCGCGAGCTGATCTCCATGTTCGGCCTCGGTCTCCCGCGGGTGCCCCGATGAGCTCGGGTGCTGCCGAACTGGTCGACGCCGCCGTCCACGAGAAGGTGATGGCGGAGGCCGAGCGCATCAAGGCCTGGGGCGAGGCGGCCGAGCGGACCGCCCGCGACGAGGTCAACCAGCCGACGATCAACAACTGGCTGGAGGCCATCGGCCTCGACAGCCCGCGCTTCAGGGCAGGCGAGGCGCCCCCGTCGATGGCCCAGGTCTGGACGATGTACGGCCTCGGGGGCAGGCCGTCCGAGGACGACCCCCTGCACGCGATGATGCGCGCACTCACCGACGCGGGCTTCACCGCCGTCCTCGGCACCAACTGCGAGCAGTCCTACGACCGCTACCTGCGGGTGGGGGAGCGGGTCCGGGTCACCACCGCCCTCGACTCCGTCGTCGGGCCGAAGGCCACCGGCATGGGGGTCGGCTACTTCGTGACCTCCCGCAACACCTGGTACGTCGCCCATCCGGACGGGCGCAGCGAGCGGGTCGCGACCATGCTCTTCCGGGTCCTCAAGTTCGTCCCGAAGGCGAAGGACGCATGAGCGGCCCGGTGCGCCCGGTCGTCAACCGGGACAACGCCTACTTCTTCGAGGGTACGGCGGCCGGCGAGCTCCGGATCCAGAAGTGCAACGCCTGTGGCGTGCTGCGCCACCCGCCCGGCCCGGCGTGCCCCGCGTGCGGTGCCTTCGACCGCGGCCACGTCGTGGCGGGCGGCGAGGGCACCGTCTTCTCCTACCTCATCCACCACGCCCCGCAGGTGCCCGGCAAGCAGCTCCCGCTGGTCATCGCGCTCGTCGACCTCGACGAGGGTGTGCGGATGGTCGCCGAGGTGACCGGACCCGTCGAGATCGGCGACCGCCTGCGGGTGGGCTGGAACGTGGTCGACGACGAGCTGACCCTCCCGATCTGGACGAAGGTGGAGACACGATGAAGGTGGGAGACCGGCTCCCCGAGTGGAGCCTGCCGATCACGCCGACCCTGGTGGTCTCGACGGCGATCGCGACCCGCGACTTCCAGGACGTCCACCACGACCGCGACATCGCGCAGGCGGCGGGGTCGAAGGACATCTTCGTCAACATCCTGACCTCGACGGCGCTGTGCGAGCGCTACGTCACCGAGTGGGCGGGGCCCGACGTGCAGGTGAGGGGCATCGCCATCCGGCTCGGCGCCCCGGCGTACCCCTACGACACCTTCACCTTCACCGGCGAGGTCACCGAGGTCGCCGACGGCGAGGCGACGATCAAGGTCGTCGGCGCGGTCTCCCTCGGCGACCACGTCGTCGGCACGGTGCGGGTGGCTGCATGAGCGAGCGCACCCTCTCCGGCAAGGCGGCGATCGCCGGCATCGGCGCGACCGAGTTCTCCAAGGAGTCCGGACGCTCCGAGCTGCAGCTGTCCGTCGAGGCGGTCCAGCACGCCCTCGCCGACTGTGGTCTCACCCCCTCGGACGTCGACGGACTCGTCACGTTCACCATGGACACCTCCTCCGAGATCGCGGTGGCCCGCGAGCTCGGCGTACCGGAGCTGCGGTTCTTCAGCCGCATCAACTACGGCGGCGGCGCCGCCTGCGCCACCATCCAGCAGGCCGCGATGGCCGTCGCCACGGGTGTCGCCGACGTGGTGGTCGCCTACCGCGGCTTCAACGAGCGCTCCGGCGACCGCTTCGGCCAGGTGTCGCGGTGGGCTGCCGCGCAGGTCAACACCAACGGTCTCGACAACGCCTGGACCTACCCCCTGGGGCTCTCGACACCGGCCGCGACCGTCGCCATGCAGGCGCGCCGCTACCTGCACGAGTACGGCGCCACCTCGGAGGACTTCGGCCGCGTGGCGGTCGCCGACCGGCGCCACGCCGCCACGAACCCGGCCGCGTTCTTCTACGGCAAGCCGATCACCCTGGCGGACCACCAGGCCTCGCGGATGATCGCCGACCCGCTGCACCTGCTCGACTGCTGCCAGGAGTCCGACGGCGCGGTCGCCCTCGTGGTCGTCTCCGCCGAGCGGGCGCGCGACCTGGCCCAGCGGCCGGCCTACGTCACGGCCGCCGCGCAGGGCTCGGGCCGCGACCAGTTCGTCATGACGTCGTACTACCGCGACGACATCGGCATCCCCGAGATGGGCGTCGTGGGCCGCGAGCTGTGGCGCCAGTCCGGGCTCACCCCCGCGGACATGCCGATGGCGATCCTCTACGACCACTTCACGCCCTACGTCCTCATGCAGCTCGAGGAGCTCGGCTTCTGCGGCCGGGGCGAGGCCAAGGACTTCATCGCCGACGGCGCCATCGAGGTCGGTGGCCGGCTGCCGATCAACACCCACGGCGGGCAGCTCGGCGAGGCCTACATCCACGGCATGAACGGCATCGCCGAGGCCGTCCGCCAGGTCCGCGGCACGTCGGTCAACCCGGTCCCCGACGTGGCGAACGTCCTGGTGACCGCGGGCACCGGCGTGCCGACGAGCGGGCTGATCCTCAGCGCGTAGCGGCCCGCCCTGTCCGGCGGCGCCCCGGTCTCAGCGCGTCACGTGCGGCTCGCCCGGCACGTGGTAGAGCCGCCCCTCCTGCGCCTTCACCGTCGCGACCAGCACGAAGCTCATGGTGACGAGCAGCGCCCACGCGCCCAGCTTGGAGGCGTGCACGACCTCCCACACGTCCACCTGCCCCGGGTAGCGCCACGCGTCGAGCAGGGTGGCGAGGTTCTCGGCGAGCCAGAGGAAGAAGCCGATCAGCAGGAACGACAGCGCCAACGGCATCCGGTAGCGGGCGTCGCCGACGGTGAAGTGCACGGTGCAGCGACGCAGCACCCACAGGCCGAGGACGGCCAGGGCGACGCGCAGGTCGACGATCCAGTGATGGGTGAAGAAGTTGGCGTAGATCCCGACGGCCACCAGCGTCACCGGCAGCGGCGGGTAGTGGGCGACGCGGAGGTCGAAGCGGCGCCAGGCCTGGCAGATGTAGGACCCGACGGCGGCGTACATGAAGCCGGAGAACAGCGGGACCCCGCCGATCTTCGACCAGGCGTCGCCGGGGTAGACCCAGGAGCCGACGTGGACCTTGAACAGCTCGAGGCCGAAGCCCAGGGCGTGGAAGGCGAGGATCACCAGGACCTCGCGCCAGGTCTCCAGGCCGGCCACCCAGAACCCGAGGGTCAGCAGCAGGCACCAGGCGAGCAGCGCGTCGTACCGCGCCACCGGCAGCGGTACGACGAACACCAGGGCCAGCCCGGCGAACACCCCGACGGCGAACGCGCACGACTGCAGCTCCAGCCAGCCGAAGCGGACCAGCTGGGTGACGAAGCGCCGCACCGGAGGGCTACTCGACCCAGATGTTGTCGTGCTCGCGCATGAAGGCGTCGTGCTCCTCGGGGGTCCACTGCTCACCCCGGGCGAGCCTGTCGAGGCCCTCGAAGTAGGGCTCCCGCGGTGCTCCCGGCGCGAAGTGCAGCAGCATGGAGGCGGGCGCGCCCGACTCGTTGCGGAAGCCGTGGATGCCGCCGGGCGGTACGTGCAGGAAGTCGCCGGGGCGGGCGGTCACCCACTCCTCGCCGGTGTGGATGCGCACCTCCCCGTCGAGGACGTAGAACGACTCGGCGATGGTGCGGTGGAAGTGCGGGTCGGGGCCGCTGACGGCCTCGGAGAACTCCCAGCGGTAGAGCCCGAACAGGCCACCGGTGGCCTCGCCACGGGCCAGGTGGTGGACGCGGTTCCCGTTGGGGTAGACGAGGTCGGGCCCGGCGTCGCGGGGTCGTGCCCAGGCCGAGACCTCGCCGTCGCCGTCGTACAGGGGCGGGGGATAGGACATGGTCGTCACGGTACGACGCCCGCGCGGTCCGGCCGGGTCACTCGGGCTTCGACGCGCTGCCCAGCCCGATGCCGAGGGCGACGCCGAGCAGCACCCCGAGCAGCAGGAGCACGAACTGGTCGGTGGCGAACCACAGCAGCACGCCGCCGAGGCAGCCGACGCCGAGCCACGTCCAGTTCATCCTTCGACGGTAGCCCGCAGGTCCACGTGACCGGGCCCACACGCGGAAACCGGTGGCCGTGTGGGACGATGGCGAGAAGAGCTCGCGTGCTCTGGGGTCGGTGAAACTCCGAGCCGGCGGTGACTGAACCGAAGCTTCTCGCTTCGCTCAGAAGTCCGCGACCCGATCACAGCCAGTGATCGGTTGACCAGGTGGAAATCCTGGACCGACGGTCAAAGTCCGGATGGGAAGTGCACGCACGAGCGTCCGACGGACGAGCAGCCCCTGGGGGCCCGCGCCGCCCGCCGTACGTCCTGCAAGCCCCGGAGTCCGCAGCACACGGACGACGAGAGGCCAGCAGTGACCAGCAGCTTCACCTCGGAGTACGACGCGATGCGTCGTGCCCTCGCCCTGGCGGCGAGCCCCGGGGTCCCCCTCCACCCGAACCCGCGGGTCGGCTGCGTCCTGCTCGCCGACGACGACACGGTCGTCGGCGAGGGCTTCCACCACGGGGCCGGCACCCCGCACGCGGAGGTCGAGGCGTTGAAGGTCGCCGGCGACCGGGCCCGCGGGGCGACCGCGGTCGTGACCCTGGAGCCGTGCAACCACACCGGCCGCACCGGGCCGTGCGCGCAGGCCCTCATCGCCGCGGGCGTTCGACGCGTGGTGATCGCCCAGCGCGACCCCAACTCGCTCGCGAGCGGCGGGCGCGACACGCTCCTGGCCGCGGGCATCGAGGTCGAGGACGGCCTGCTCGCCGCCGAGGCCGCCGAGCTCAACCGGGCGTGGACCTTCGCGCACGTGCACGGCCGGCCGTTCGTGACCTGGAAGTTCGCCGCCACCCTCGACGGGCGCAGCGCGGCCGCCGACGGCACCTCGCGCTGGGTATCCTCGCTCGCCGCGCGCCGCGACACCCACGTCCTGCGCGGGCTGTGCGACACCATGATGGTCGGCACCGGCACGGTCGCGATCGACGACCCGCAGCTGACCGTGCGCGACGCGGACGACGTGAACCTGCCGCACCAGCCGCTGCGTGCGATCGTCGGCGAGCGCGACATCCCCGCGGGCCGGCGGGTCCTGGACGACGCGGCCCCCACCGTGCACCTGCGCACCCACGACCCGGTGGAGGCGCTGCGCACGCTCTACCGCGAGCACGACCGTCACCACGTCTTCCTGGAGGGCGGGCCGACGCTGGCCGCGGCCTTCCTGCGGGCCGGCGTGGTCGACGAGGTCGTCACCTACGTCGCGCCGCTGCTCCTGGGCGCCGGCGCCTCGGCGGTGGGCGACCTCGGAATCACCACGATCGGGGACGCGTTGCGGCTCGAGATCGTCGACACCACCGTCGTCGGGGAGGGCGCGGACGCCAACGTCCGCCTCCTCCTGCGGCCCAGCAAGGAGGACTGACCCGTGTTCACCGGCATCGTCGAGGAGTTCGGCACCATCGAGGCCATCGAGGACCAGGGTGACGCGATCCGCCTCACCATCGCCTCCGAGATCACCCTGTCCGACGCGGGCCTGGGCGACTCGATCGCGGTCAACGGCTGCTGCCTGACCGTCGCGGAGCGCACCGAGGGCACCTGGACGGCCGACGTGATGGCCGAGAGCCTCGCCAAGACCAGCCTCGGCGACCTCGCCGTCGGCGACCGGGTCAACCTCGAGCGCGCCGTCACCGCGGAGAAGCGACTCGGGGGTCACATCGTGCAGGGCCACGTCGACGGCGTCGGCGAGGTGGTCGCCCGCACCCCCAGCGAGCACTGGGAGATCGTCGAGATCTCGCTGCCCGCCGGGATGGGCCGCTACCTCGTCGACAAGGGCTCGATCACCGTCGACGGCACGTCCCTGACCGTCGTCGAGGCCAAGGACGACAGCTTCACCGTCAGCCTCATCCCCGAGACGCTCGCCCGGACCACCCTCGGGTTCCGGGCGCCCGGAGACCGGGTGAACCTCGAGGTCGACGTCATCGCCAAGCACGTGGAGAAGCTCGTGCGGGCCTACACCAGCAAGGAGAGCTGACATGTCCGTGCGACTGGACCCCGTGGAGCGCGCGATCGCCGACATCGCCGCCGGCAAGGCCGTCGTCGTCGTCGACGACGAGGACCGCGAGAACGAGGGCGACATCATCTTCGCCGCCAGCAAGGCGACGCCGGAGCTGATGGCGTGGACCATCCGCTACTCCAGCGGCGTGATCTGCGCGCCGATGCCGGGCGCCATGCTGGACCGGCTGGAGATCCCGCTGATGACCCCGCACAACAAGGACGCCTACCGCACGGCGTACACCATCTCCGTCGACGCCCGGGACGGTACGACGACCGGCATCTCCGCCGCCGACCGCGCCCACACGGTGCGGGTCCTCGCCGACTCCGCCACCGAGCCGTGGGAGCTGACCCGGCCGGGCCACGTGTTCCCGCTGCGCTACCGCGAGGGCGGGGTGCTGGTCCGCCGCGGCCACACCGAGGCCGCGGTCGACCTGTGCCGCCTGGCCGGGCTGACCCCGACGGGTGTGCTGGTCGAGGTCGTCAACGACGACGGCACCATGAAGCGCGCCCCGGAGCTGCGGGAGTTCGCCGACGAGCACGGCCTGGCGATGATCTCGATCGAGGACCTCGTCCGCTACCGCCGCCGCGTCGAGCGGCACGTGGTGCGGGAGGCCGAGACCCGGCTGCCCACCCGGCACGGCGAGTTCACCGCGATCGGCTACACGATCACCGTCGACGGCAGCGAGCACGTGGCGCTGGTCCACGGCGACCCGGCGACCCTCGGCGAGGACGGCCCGGTGCTGACCCGGGTGCACTCGGAGTGCCTGACCGGTGACGTCTTCGGCAGCGACCGCTGCGACTGCGGCCCCCAGCTGGAGGAGGCGCTGGAGCGGATCGTGGCCGAGGGCCGCGGCGTCGTCGTCTACCTGCGCGGCCACGAGGGCCGGGGGATCGGCCTGGTCGCGAAGCTGCAGGCCTACCAGCTGCAGGACGGCGGCCGCGACACCGTCGACGCCAACCTCGACCTCGGCCTGCCCGCCGACGCCCGCCACTACGGCGCCGCGACGCAGATCCTCAAGGACCTCGGCATCGAGGAGGTCCGGCTGCTGACCAACAACCCCGACAAGGTCTCCTCGCTGGAGGACTACGGGATCAAGGTCGCCGAGCGCGTCCCCTTGACGCCGCACCCGAACGACCACAACCTGTCGTACCTGCTCACCAAGCGCGACCGCATGGGCCACGACCTCCCCGACCTGGAGGCGCCCGACCTCGAAGGAGCGAACTGACATGGCCGGACACGGCGCCCCCGACATCGCCCCCGTCGACTGCCACGACCTGCGGGTCGCGGTGGTGGCCGCGAGCTGGCACAGCGTCGTCATGGACGGCCTGATCGCCGGCGCGCAGCGGGCGTTCGCCGACCACAAGCTCGAGGCGCCGGTCGTGGTCCGGGTGCCCGGGGTCTTCGAGCTGCCCGTCACGGCGGCGGCCCTCGCGCCGTCGTACGACGCCGTGATCGCGCTGGGCGTGGTGATCCGCGGTGGCACGCCGCACTTCGACTACGTCTGCAACGCCGCGACGGACGGCCTGACCCGGGTCTCGCTCGACCACCACACGCCCGTCGGGTTCGGGGTGCTCACCTGCGACAACGAGGAGCAGGCCCTGGACCGGGCCGGCCTGGAGGGCTCGCACGAGGACAAGGGCTACGAGGCCGCCTCCGCCGCCCTGCAGACAGCCGCCACGCTGAAGAAGATCCGCTCGCGCGGCTACACGGGTTGAATTGACCGAGCGCGTCTCCGGCGCGACATGAGGGCAGCAAGCTGCGGCCGGCGCACCTCCCGCCGCGCTGCCGGTGTTTCATCGACCGACACTGAGACCGGCGTGAGGCGGCCCTCGCCCACGCCGTAGGCTCAACCCCCGTGAAGACGTTCGACGAGCTGTTCGCAGAGCTCAGCGAGAAGGCACAGACGCGGCCCGAGGGGTCCGGCACCGTCCGGGCGCTCGACGCCGGCGTCCATGCGATCGGCAAGAAGCTGATCGAGGAGGCCGCTGAGTCCTGGATGGCCGCCGAGCACGAGGGCAGGGATGCCACCGCGCTGGAGATCAGCCAGCTGCTGTACCACGCCCAGGTCCTCATGATCGCGAGCGGACTCTCGCTCGAGGACGTCTACACCCACCTCTGAGGAACCACCCCATGCTGAAGATCGCCGTCCCCAACAAGGGCGCCCTGTCCGAGGCCGCCTCGGGCATGCTGCGCGAGGCGGGCTACGCCCAGCGCACCGACTCCAAGCAGCTCACCAAGATCGACCCGGACAACGAGGTCGAGTTCTTCTACCTGCGCCCCCGCGACATCGCCCTGTACGTCGGCGAGGGCACCCTCGACGCGGGCATCACCGGCCGCGACCTGCTCCTGGACTCGCACGCCACGGCGAACGAGTCGCTCCAGCTCGGCTTCGGCCGCTCCAAGTTCCGCTTCGCCGCCCGTCCCGGCACCGCCGCGTCGGTGGCCGACCTGGCGGGCAAGCGGATCGCCACGTCGTACGACGGGGTGGTGAAGGCCTACCTGGCCGACCGGGGCATCGACGCGGCGGTCGTCCGGCTCGACGGTGCGGTCGAGACCAGCATCCAGCTCGGCGTGGCGGACGTGATCGCCGATGTCGTGGAGACCGGCAGCACCCTGCGCAACGCGGGCCTGGAGGTCTTCGGCGACGTCATCTTGGAGTCGGAGGCGGTGATGATCACCCGCACCGGGGCCGACGCCGCCGCGCTGGAGACCTTCACCCGCCGTCTCCAGGGCGTGCTGGTGGCCCGGTCCTACGTGATGATGGACTACGACATCGAGGCCGCGAAGGTCGAGCAGGCCACCGCCCTGACCCCCGGCATCGAGGGCCCCACGATCAGCCCGCTGCGTCGCGAGGGCTGGGTCGCGGTCCGCTCGATGGTCCGGCGCACGAGCGCCCAGCGCACCATGGACGAGCTCTACGCCCTCGGCGCGCGAGCCATCCTCACCACCGACATCCACGCCGCCCGGCTCTGATGACCGCGCAGCCGACCCCGCCGCCCGCGCAGCCTCCCACGCTGCCGCACACCTGGCGACCGTTGGGGCCGCGGATGGCGGCGCTCGTCTTCGGCATCGTGCTCGTGGGTGCGTTCGCCTGGCTGTGGGTCAGCTTCGACCCCGACACCCAGGCGTCGGTCAACGTCTACGAGCGCGGCACCGTGATCGCGATCGTGCTCGGTGGGCTGGCGCTGCTCAACGCCCTGGCCCGCTCGCGGGTGGTGGCGGACGAGGACGGCCTGGTCGTCGTCAACGGCTACCGCCGCCGCAGGCTGGCCTGGGGGGAGGTGGGCACGGTCCGCTTCCCGCAGGGCGCGCCCTGGCCCTACCTCGAGCAGGGCGAGGACGACCGGATCTCCCTCATGGGTATCCACGCCTCCGACGGCCCGCGGACCGCGACCGCGATCCGCGAGCTGCGGGCGGTCGTCGCCGCGCACACCGCCTGAGGCTCACCCGGCCCGGATGCCCCAGGACGCGGCGAAGGTCGCGCCCGGCTCCAGGACGACCAGGTCGTCTCCGGAGTTGAACGCGTCCGGCGGGGCCGTCATCGGCTCGACCGCCACGCTGACCCGCGGCGTCGGGGTGTCGTCGGCGGTGTAGACCTGCAGCCACCGGTGGTGCTCGTCGACCCACAGCTCCACCCCGGTGCCGCCGTCGCGCAGCCGCACCCGTGCGATCCCGTCGCCGTCGCGGTCGAGGTCGGTGACCGCGTGGTTGAGCACCGTCCCCGCCAGGGTGTCGCCGACGACACCGTCGAAGGATGCCCGCCCGGTGGGCAGCAGCCGCTCCTCGTCCACGGTCAGCACGGTGTGGGCCGGCAGGTCCAGGGACCAGCCGTCGACGGGGCCCGGCCCCGCGAGCAGGTAGGGATGTGCCCCCGAGGCGTACGGCGCGGGGGAGTCCGCCAGGTTGGTCGCGGCCTGGGTGACCCGGAGCCCGTCAGGCCCCAGGGCGTAGGTGGTGCGCAGGTCCAGCGCCCAGGGGTAGCCCGTCTGCGCCGGCAGCAGGTAGCCCAGCTCGACCTCGGCGGGCTCGTGCCGCAGGAGCGTCCACGACACCCAGCGCACCAGCCCGTGCGAGGCGTTGCCCCGCTTCGGCTCGGTGAGGGCGAGCTGCTGGTCGGTGCCGGCGAAGGCGTAGCGGCCGTCCCGGATCCGGTTCGGCCACGGCACGAGCAGCTGACCGCGCCCGCCGGAGGGCATCGCGTCGGCGTCGAAGCCGTCGACCAGGTCGCGGCCCTCGTGCCGGAGGACGCGCAGCACCCCGCTCTGGGTGACCACGGCGTCGTAGCCGTGCGCGGAGAGGGCGTGCTGCTGGCCGGTCGGTGGGGTCACGGCCCCACCCTAGGTGCGGACCACGACGTCGGCCCGGGCCCGGGTGCCCTCCCGTGCGTGCAGCGCCGCCTCGTCGTCGAACCAGGTGAGCCAGTGGGCGCGGAACTCCTCGCCGTCGCGCGCCAGGCCGCGGGCCAGGCGGACGTCGCGCTCGGCCTCCATCCACACCAGCAGCGTCACCAGGTCGTCGTACGACGCCGCGGCGGAGCCGACGCCCTCGAGCACCAGCAGCGGGCCGGGCTCGACGGTGCGCGTCTCGGCCCACCCGTCGGCGTACCAGTCCCAGCGGCGCCAGGTGCCCGGGCGTCCCTCCGCGAGCGGGCGCAGCAGCGCCTCGACCGAGGCCCCCAGGCCGGGCAGGCCGCGCCAGCCCTCCAGCATCTCGTCGGTGCCGAGCACGACGGCCTCGGGAGCCAGCTCCGCGAGGGCGCGGGCCAGCGTCGTCTTGCCTGAGCCGGCGAGCCCGTCGATGCAGATCAGCCGGCCGGCGCCGAGGGTCGGCGGCGCGGCGAGCGCGCGGGCGAGGACCTCAGAAGGCGAGACCGTGGCCACGGTAGGTCGGGACCTCCTCGACGAACCGGTCGCCCTGCGCGAGCAGCACGGTGCGTCCGTGCTCGAAGGGCTCGCCGGACTTCGCGTGGCGGAACCACACCAGGTCCCCGATCGCCAGCGTGGCGGCGTGGGCGCCCACGAGCGGCGTCTGCACCTCGCCCGCGCCCTCCAGCGAGGTGAGGCTCAGCCCGGCCGGTGCCCACGGCGTGGGCGCCCGGTCGGCGCCGGCGGGCCCGGAGGCGACCAGCCCGCCGCCGTGCACGGTCGCCACCTCGGCGTTGGGCCGCCGGGTCACCGGCAGGCCGAAGAACGCCGCCGGCTGCGGGCTGAAGGAGCGGTAGTGGTCGAACAGGGTCGGTCCGAGCAGCCCCGAGCCCGCGGTCACCTCGGTCACCACCGGGTCGGCGGCCGAGGACTCGATCGAGCCCGAGCCGCCGGCGTTCCAGAACGCCGGCCCGGTGAAGTCGCCGTGCCCGGCGAGCGCGTCCAGCGCCTCCCCGATGGCGGTACGACGGACCTCGAGCTGGGCCACGGAGAGCTGCTTGATCCTGCGCACGACCGCCGACTTCGCCCTCTGGTGCGGCACCTCGTCGGGGACCCCCGCGACCTGGCCCTCGTAGGTCATCACGCCGACCAGCTGGAAGCCGGGCCGGTCGATGACGGTGCGGGCGAGCTCGACGACCGCGCCGACGTCGTACAGCGGGGAGCGCTTGGGGCCGACCGCCTGGCCGCCCCAGCGCAGCCCGGCGTCGACGTCGAGGGCGACCCGGACCGGGACGGCGGTGGAGGCCCGCAGCGCGTCGACGGCGTCGAGGTGCGCGACGTCGTCGGCCATGATCGTGATCCGCGAGGCGGCGCGGGGGGAGGCGACCAGCGCGGCGAGCGCCGCCCGGTCCACGCTCGGGTAGGCGACGACCACGTCGTCGCTGACGTCGTTCTCGACCAGCCACAGCGCCTCGGCGAGGGTGTAGGCCAGCACGCCGGCGAAGCCGGGCGCCGCCAGCGCGCGGCTGATCAGCGCGGGCACCCGCAGCGACTTCGACGCGACCCGGATCGGGGTGCCGCCCGCGCGGCGGGCGAGGTCCGCGGCGTTGGCGTCGAAGGCGTCGAGGTCGACCACGAAGGCCGGGGTGGACACGGGGTCGGGCCAGGCCGCGACGGCCTCACCCAGGCGCCGCCAGAGGCGGTTGCGGGCGACGAACGAGTGGTGCACGTCGGTCATGCTTCCACGGATGCGAGACTTCTCCGGTGACCGAACCGCCGGAGCAGCGTCGCCTCCAGGGCTCGGAGTACGTCGGCGACGACGGCTCCGCCGATCCCGCCCTCGCCGCCGTCCTCTCCGGGCACGACACCGGCCGCGCGTCGTACCCGGAGGTGCTCGGGGTGCTCGCCGGCGCCCGGCTGCTCGTGCCCGTGGTGGCGCTGCTGGGCGAGGTGGAGACCGGCGAGGACGGACTCGCGCGGGACAAGTCGAGCGACATGGCGGCCGTGCTGCTGACCGGCGCCGACGGGCGGCTGGCGCTGCTGGCGTTCACCGACCTGACCGCCCTCGCGGCGTGGAACCCCGAGGCGCGTCCGGTGCCGGTGGCGGCGCACCTCGCGGCGGCGACCGCCGTCCAGGAGGGCGCCGACGCCCTGGTCGTCGACGTCGCCGGGCCGCACCGCTTCGTGCTCGCCGGGGAGGACCTGCAGCGGGTGGCCGCGGGCTGGCGGCCGGTGCGCCTGGAGGACGGCGGCTGGGGCTGGCTCGGCACCGGCGGCGGCGATTAGCGCCCGCGGGAACAATCCGGGTAGCATCTGGCGTTGACCGATCCGCCATGCCCGCACGGGGATGGCAGATCCCACAAGCGGGGACCAGCACCATCGTCTCCCACCCGCATCGGCCGCCAGGTCGTCGGGTCCGGTCCATGGAGAGCCTTGCCGGGTTCGTCGTACGACGAGACCGGGTCCACGGGGCTCGTGACTGGCTTCCGCTTGCACCAGCGGGAGCCTCTTCTCATTTGCAGGGCTGAAGACCTCCCGACAGACCGAGTTTGGAGGACACATCAGCACCGAGCTGCGCATCAACGAGCGGATCCGGGTTCCCGAGGTCCGGCTCGTGGGACCCAACGGCGAGACCGTCGGCATCGTCCCCACCGACCAGGCCCTCAAGCTCGCGCAGGAGGCCGACCTGGACCTGGTGGAGATCGCCCCGATGGGCAAGCCCCCTGTCTGCAAGCTCATGGACTACGGGAAGTTCAAGTACGAGAACGCCCAGAAGGCCCGTGAGGCACGACGGAACCAGACCAACGTCATCATCAAGGAGATGAAGCTCCGGCCGAAGATCGACGCGCACGACTACGAGACCAAGAAGGGTCACGTCGTTCGCTTCCTCAAGGCCGGCGACAAGGTCAAGATCACCATCATGTTCCGCGGGCGCGAGCAGCACCGCCCCGAGCTGGGCTACCGGCTGCTGCAGAAGCTGGCCGAGGACGTCACGGAGCTGGGCTTCGTCGAGTCCAACCCCAAGCAGGACGGCCGCAACATGACCATGGTCATCGGCCCGCACAAGAAGAAGGCCGAGGCCAAGGCCGAGGTGAAGGCCGCCAAGGAGGAGCGCCGCGCCGAGCGGGAGGCCGAGGCCGCCGCCGACGCCGCCGCCCAGGCGGAGCGGGTCGCCCAGAAGCCGGCGGCCCAGAAGAAGGAACGTGGTCGCTCGGAGAACCTCGATCCCGAGATCGACGCCTGAGACTGACTCGAAGAAGAAGGAAGAGACGAGATGCCGAAGAACAAGACGCACTCCGGTGCCAGCAAGCGGTTCAAGGTCACGGGCAGCGGCAAGATCCTGCGCGAGAAGGCCGGCAAGCGCCACAACCTCGAGAAGAAGGCCTCCAAGGTCACCCGTCGCCTGACCGGCACGGTCGAGGTCGCCAAGAACGACGTCCCGCGCGCGAAGAAGATGCTCGGTCTCTGACCGGCCCTCGCACCTGAGCACTGAAACAAGGAGTTAAGAGATGGCACGCGTCAAGCGCGCAGTGAACGCGGCGAAGAAGCGTCGTACCACCCTCGAGCGGGCCAGCGGCTACCGCGGCCAGCGCTCGCGGCTGTACCGCAAGGCCAAGGAGCAGGTCACCCACTCCCTGGTCTACAGCTACAACGACCGCAAGAAGAAGAAGGGCGACTTCCGTCGCCTCTGGATCCAGCGGATCAACGCGGCCGCCCGTGCCGAGGGCCTGACCTACAACCGCTTCATCCAGGGCCTGAACCTGGCGGGCATCGAGGTCGACCGCAAGATCCTCGCCGAGCTCGCCGTGAACGAGCCGGCCGCCTTCTCGGCGCTCGTGGCGCAGGCCAAGGCCGCGCTGCCGGAGGACGTCAACGCGCCCAAGGTCTCCGCCTGACGCGCATGACGACCCCCCTGACCGCGGGCAACACCCGTGTGAAGGAAGCTCGGAAGCTCAGCCGCCGCTCGGTCCGTACCGAGCGGCGGCTCTTCCTTGCCGACGGCCCGAAGGCCGTCGAGGGCGCGCTCGGCGTGCCCGGGTGCGTGGTCGAGGTCTTCGCCACGCCCGCCGCCGCCGAGGAGTACGACGCCCTGCTGGCCGCCGCGCCGGTGACACTCGTCGACGACCGGGCCCTGGGCTCGCTCAGCGACAGCGTCAACCCGGCCGGTCTCGTGGCGGTCTGCCGCTTCCTCGAGGCGGCCCTGCCGCAGCGCCCCGGCCTGCTCACGATCTGCGCCGACGTGCGCGACCCCGGCAACGCCGGCACCGTCATCCGCACCACCGACGCCGCGGGCGGCGACGGCGTGGTGCTCGCCGGGGACGCGGTCGACGCCTACAACCCCAAGACCGTGCGGGCCACCGTCGGCAGCCTGTTCCACCTGCCGGTGACGACCGAGCGGGACCCGGCCGAAGCCGTCCGCGCGGCCCGGGCCGCCGGCCTCACCGTCCTCGCCGCCGACGGCGGGGGAGAGGTCGACCTCTTCGCGGCCGACGAGCTGCTCGCCGGGCCGACCGCCTGGCTGCTCGGCAACGAGGCGTGGGGGCTGCCGGCGGAGCTCGCGGCGCTCGCCGACCACCGGGTCCGGATCCCGATCCTGGGCCGTGCGGAGTCCTTGAACCTCGCCACGGCCGCGTCCGTCTGTCTCTTCGCCAGTGCGCGCGCCAGAATGAGGGCGTGAGCACCACCCTCGACCTGCTGCCCGACGGCGTCGTCGTCGCCGACGCCGACGGACGGGTGACGGCGATCAACACGGTCGCCGCCCGGATGCTCGACACCGGTCCGGCCGAGCAGGTGGTGGGCCGCCCGCTGGCCGAGGTGCTGGCCCTCACCGACCACGACGCCCAGGCGTGGACGGACGCCAACGCGCCGTACGACGGCCTGCCGACCCGCAAGGCGGTGCCCGAGCAGGCGTGGCTGCTCCCCGACGGGACCGAGGTGCTCGTCACCGCCCGGCTGCACCGCGAGGAGCGGGTCGGCCCGGTCGCCTCGGTCGCGATCTCGTTGCGTTCGGGCCGCGGCCGCGCCCGTCTGGACCGCGACCGCTCGGACCTGGTCGCCACCCTCGCCCACGAGCTGCGCTCGCCGTTGACCGGCGTCAAGGGCTTCGTGCACGCGCTGCTGAACCGCTGGGACAAGCTCAACGACGAGCAGAAGAAGCTGATGCTCACCACCGCCGGCGCGGACGCCGACCGGCTCAGCCGGCTGATCGCCGAGCTGCTCGACGTGGCCCGCATCGACACCGGCCGGCTGCAGCTGCACCGCCAGGCGATCGACCTCGAGCTGCGGGTGGAGCGGGTGCGCGACTCGATCGGCCTGGCCACCTCGACCCCGATTGAGGTGGAGGTCGACCCGGACCTGCCGCGCGTGCAGGCCGACTCCGACAAGGTGATGCAGGTGCTGACGAACGTCGTGGAGAACGCCGTGCGGCACGGCAGCGGCACCGTGCGGATCCATGTCGGACGCTGGAGCGAGGACCCGGCGTACGTCGCCGTGGCGGTCACCGACGAAGGAGAGGGCATCCCCGTGGAGCTCCGCAAGCGCGTGTTCACGAAGTTCTGGACGGCCAGCAAGGGCGGGGGTTCGGGCCTGGGGCTCTACATCGTGAGCGGGCTGGTCAAGGCGCACGGTGGCGTGGTCACCGTGGACGACCGGCCCGGCGGCGGTGCGCGGGTCCTGACCGCGTGGCCGGTGGCGCAGGAGGTGGCCTCGTGAGCGATGCTCCCGCGGACGTGCTGCGCCGCTACCTCGGCGCGGCCCGCGAGTCCCTGCTGTGGAAGCTCGACGGTCTCGGCGAGCGGGACCTGCGGCTGCCGCGCACGCCGACCGGCACCACCCTGCTGGGCATCGTGCTGCACTGCGCCAACGTCGAGATCGGCTACTTCGGGCCGACCTTCGGCCGGACCTGGCCCGAGCCGGACCACCCGTGCCTGATCCCCGACGACGCCTACGACCTCGACCCGCAGGCCGACTGGTGGGTGCCCCCCGACATCCCGGCCGCCGAGGTCATCGGGTTCTACCGCTCCGCCGCGGGCTTCTGCGACGCGGTCTTCGACGAGCTGCCGCTCGACGCCGTGGGCCGGGTGCCGTGGTGGCCCGAGGAGCGCGCGGAGGTGCGCCTGCACGCGATCGCGGTGCACGTGCTGACCGACATCGCCCGGCACGCGGGCCACGCCGACGTGCTCCGCGAGCAGCTGGACGGGGCCGCGGGGCTGCGCCCGTCGTCGACGAACCTGCCCGACGGCTTCGACTGGCCGGCGTACGTCGCACGGCTGCGGGGCATCGCCGAGGGCTTCCCGGACTGATACCGGTTCGCCCCGGGAGGTCCCGCCTTCCTAGACTTGGCCCACGATGTCTGGCCCGAACACTGACTACGACCCTGTGGAGGTCGCCGCCGTGAGCCCTGCCGAGGTGGAGGCCGCGCGCGACGCCGCACTGGCCGCGATCGCCGCCGCCACCGACCTGGAGCAGCTCAAGGCGGTGCGCACCGAGCACGCGGGCGACCGTTCGCCGCTGGCGCTGGCGAACCGCGAGATCGGCGCGCTGCCGCCGCAGGCGCGCAAGGAGGCCGGGCAGCGCGTGGGTCAGGCCCGCGGCGCCGTCAGCAAGGCGCTCGCCGCCCGCCAGGCCGAGCTCGAGGTCGAGAACGAGGCCCGGATCCTGGTGGAGGAGGCCGTCGACGTCACGCTGCCGACCGACCGCGACCCCGTCGGTGCCCGGCACCCGCTCACCACCGGCGCCGAGCTGATCGCCGACATCTTCGTCGCGATGGGCTGGGAGGTGGCCGAGGGACCGGTCATCGAGGCGGAGTGGCTCAACTTCGACGCCCTCAACCTCGGCCCGGACCACCCGGCGCGCACCATGCAGGACACCTTCTGGACCGACCCCGCGGACCAGCACGTGGTGCTGCGCACGCACACCAGCCCGGTGCAGGCGCGGACCATGCTGACCCGCACCCCGCCGATCTACGTCGTGTGCCCGGGCCGGGTGTTCCGCACCGACGAGTACGACGCCACGCACTCCCCGATGTTCCACCAGGTCGAGGGCCTCGCCATCGACGAGGGCATCTCGATGGCGCACCTCAAGGGCACCCTGGACCACTTCGCGAGCCAGATGTTCGGCGAGGGCATCACCACCCGCTTCCGCCCCTCCTTCTTCCCCTTCACCGAACCCTCGGCCGAGGTCGACCTGATCTGCTTCGTGTGCCGGGGCGTCGACAGCGAGTCGTGCCGGACCTGTCGCGGCGAGGGCTGGATCGAGTGGGGCGGCTGCGGCATCGTCAACCCGCGCGTGCTCCGGGCGTGCGGCGTGGACGCCGAGCGCTACTCCGGCTTCGCCTTCGGGATGGGCATCGACCGGACGCTGATGTTCCGGCACGGCCTGGAGGACCTGCGGGCGCTCTTCGAGGGCGATGTCCGCTTCACCACCGCTTTCGGAAGCGAGCTCTGAGTCATGAAGGCCCCTGTCTCCTGGATCCGGGAGCTCGTCGACCTGCCGGCGGACGTCACCACCGAGGTGCTGACCGACCGGCTCACCGCCCTCGGCCTGAAGCTGGAGGGCATCTCCGCCGCCGGTGCCGGCATCCGCGGACCGCTCGTGATCGGCCGGGTGCTGACCAAGGAGCCGGAGCCGCAGAAGAACGGCAAGACCATCAACTGGTGCAGAGTTGATATCGGGTCCGCCGGTGATCAGGTGGAGGGTTACGACCCTGCACTAGGTCAGGGAATCGTGTGCGGCGCCCACAACTTCGGCCCGGGCGACCTGGTCGTCGTGATCCTGCCCGGCGGCGTGCTGCCCGGGAACTTCGAGATCTCCGCACGCAAGACCTACGGCCACGTCTCGGCCGGCATGATCTGCTCCGTCCGCGAACTCGGCATCGGGGACGACCACGACGGCATCCTCGTGCTGCCGCCGGACGCGGGGGAGCCCGGCGACGACGTGTTCGCGCTGCTGGGCCTCGACGAGGAGGTCATCGAGTTCGAGATCAACCCCGACCGCGCCTACGCCCTCTCCCTGCGCGGCGTCGCGCGGGAGGCGGCGCTCGGCTTCGGCGTGCCCTTCGTCGACCCCGCCGAGCGCACCCTGCCCGAGGTCGACGGAGGCGCCTGGGAGGTCGTCGTCGACGACCCGGCCGGGTGCCCGGTCTTCGCCGCACGGCTGGTGAGCGGCTTCGACCCGGCCGCGCCGACGCCGGACTTCATCAAGCGCCGTGTGGAGCAGGCCGGCATGCGCTCGATCTCGCTCGCCGTCGACGTCACCAACTACGTCATGCTCGAGCTCGGCCAGCCCATCCACGGCTACGACGCGGACAAGGTCGCGGGCGCGCTGGGCGTGCGCCGCGCCCGGGCCGGCGAGCGGCTCACCACCCTCGACGACGTCGTGCGCGAGCTCTCGCCGGAGGACCTCGTCGTCACCGACGACTCCGGACCGATCGGCCTGGCGGGCGTGATGGGCGGGGCGACCACGGAGATCTCCGCGAGCACCACCCGCGTCCTCGTCGAGGCGGCGCACTGGGACGCGGTGTCGATGTTCCGCACCGGCAAGCGCCACAAGCTGACCTCCGAGGCCGGCAAGCGCAACGAGCGCGGCGTCGACCCGCTGCTGCCCGGTGCGGCCGCGGACCGGGTGGTCGAGCTTCTGGTCGAGCACGGCGGCGCGACCGCGGAGCCCGGCTTCACGCTCGTCGGCACGCCGCCGGAGCGGCCCACCATCACCATCGCGCCGGACCTGCCCGCCCGGCTCAGCGGCATCGACATCTCCGCGATGACGACGGTCGAGAGCCTGCGGGCGATCGGCGCGTCGGTCGCCGAGGACGACGCGGGAGCGGTCGCCGTCGTACCTCCGTCGTGGCGGCCGGACCTCAACGACCCCTACGACCTGGTCGAGGAGGTCGTGCGGATCGTCGGCTACGACCAGGTGCCGAGCGTGCTCCCGCGACGCGCGACCGGCCGCGGGCTGACCCGCGACCAGCGGCTGCGCCGCCGGATCGGGCGCACCCTCGCGGGCGCGGGCTGCGTGGAGGTGATCAGCTTCCCGTTCGTCGGCGAGGCCACCTTCGACCGGCTCGGCCTGCCCGCCGACGACCCGCTGCGCAGCACGGTCGGGCTGGCGAACCCGCTCTCCAGCGAGGAGCCGGCCTACACCACGACGCTGCTGCCGGGCCTGCTGGAGGCGGCCGGGCGCAACATCGGGCGCGGGGCGCCGGGTGTGGCGCTGTTCGAGACCGGCACCGTCGCCTTCCCCTCCGACAACGGTCCCGCGCCGATCTACGGCGTGCACACCCGCCCGAGCGAGGCGGAGCTGGAGAAGCTGCTGGAGGCACTGCCCGTGCAGCCGCTGCACCTGGCCGTGGTCCTCGCGGGCGAGCGGACCCGCTCCGGCTGGTGGGGTCCGGGCGCGGACGCCGCGTGGAGCGACGCCCTGGCCGTCGTACGACGCCTGGCCGGTGAGCTCGGCGTGGCGGTCGACGTGGCGAGTGCCGCCCGGATGCCCTGGCACCCGGGTCGCTGCGCCGTGGTGTCGGTCGACGAGGTCGTCATCGGCCACGCGGGCGAGCTGCACCCGAACGTCTGCAAGGCCTTCGGCCTGCCGCCGCGCAGTGCCGCTGTCGAGCTGGACCTCGATGCGCTGATGGCCGCGGCCGACGACGTGGTGGCCGGGCCGGTCTTCTCGACGATGCCGCTGGCCAAGGAGGACGTGGCCCTGGTGGTGGACGAGGCGGTGACGGTCGCGGAGGTCGAGGCCGCGCTGCGCGCGGGTGCCGGCGAGCTGCTGGAGTCGCTGCGGCTCTTCGACGTCTACACCGGCGAGCAGGTGGGCACCGGCAGGAAGTCGTTGGCCTTCGCGCTGCGCTTCCGGGCGCCGGACCGTACGCTGACCGAGGCGGAGACGGGTGCCGCGCGTGACGCCGCGGTGGCCGCGGCGGCCGAGCGGGTGGGGGCCGTCCAGCGCTGACCCACCCCCGGTTGCACGAAAACATGCAGGTGTCTGTATATTCATGCATATGAGCAAGGTTCGGGTCGCGGTCGCCGGTGCCAGTGGGTACGCCGGCGGCGAGGTGCTGCGGCTGCTGCTGGGTCACCCCGGGGTCGAGATCGGCGCCCTCACCGGTGCGAGCAACGCCGGTGAGCGCCTCGGTGCGCTGCAGCCGCACCTCGTGCCGCTGGCCGAGCGGGTCCTGGAGCCGACCACCCCCGACGTGCTCGCGGGCCACGACGTGGTCTTCCTGGGCCTGCCGCACGGGCAGTCCGGCGCCCTGGCCGCGGAGCTGACCGCCCGTGACGCCGACGTGGTCGTCATCGACTGCGGCGCGGACTACCGGCTCGAGGACGCCGCCGCCTGGGAGCGGTTCTACGGCAGCGCGCACGCCGGCACCTGGCCCTACGGCCTGCCCGAGCTACCCGGCGGCCGGGACGCCCTGCGCGGCACCCGCCGGGTCGCCGTGCCGGGGTGCTACCCGACCATCGCCTCGCTGACCCTGGCGCCCGCGGTGGCGGCCGGGCTCGTCGTCCCCGACGTCGTGGTGGTCGCGGCCTCCGGCACCAGCGGCGCCGGCAAGGCCGCCAAGACCCACCTGCTCGGCAGCGAGGTGATGGGCAACGCCAGCGCCTACGGCGTCGGCGGGGTCCACCGGCACACCCCCGAGATCACCCAGAACCTCGGCCGGCTCGTCGAGGGCGGCCCGGACGCCGTCAACGTCAGCTTCACCCCGCTGCTGGTGCCCATGGCGCGGGGGATCCTGGCGACCTGCTCGGCGCCGCTCGCGGGCCCCCTCTCCGCCGAGGAGGCCTACGACGCCTACGTGAAGGCGTACGCCGACGAGCCCTTCGTCCACCTGCTCGCCCCCGGCCAGTGGCCGCAGACCCAGGCGGTGCTCGGCTCCAACGCCGTGCACCTGCAGGTCACCGTCGACGAGACCGCCGGCCGGCTGGTCGCGGTCGGCGCGGTCGACAACCTCGCCAAGGGCACGGCCGGCGCGGCCGTGCAGTGCATGAACCTCGCCCTGGGTCTCGACGAGACCACGGGCCTGACCACGGTAGGACTGGCACCATGAGCACCCCCGCGCCCGAGCAGCCCCTCTCCCTCTCGCGCTACCCGGAGACCCTCGCGGTCGTCCGGCTGCCCGCCGGAGCGGAGATCCCGACGTGGGCCGAGTCGTCGTCGGTCTTCTCCATCACCGCGACCGCGACCGAGACGTCCCTGGTCTGCGCCGGGCGGAGCGTCCCGAAGAAGGCACGGCACGAGAAGCCGCTGACGGCGTTCGCCGTCGACGGCACCCTCGACCTGTCCGTGCCGGGCATCCTGGTCGCCCTGCTCGCGCCGCTCGCCGAGGACGACGTCAACGTCTTCGTGATCTCCACCTTCGACACCGACTGGATCCTGGTGCCGGCCAAGGACGCCGACCGGGCCGAGGAGGCGTGGCGACGATCGGGGCACACCGTCGCCCCCGCCGTGCCCGTCTGAGCCTCCTCACCCGAAAGCAGATCCCATGAGCGTCACCCATCCCGCCGGCTTCCTCGCCGCCGGCGCCGCCGTCGGCCTCAAAGCCAGCGGTGCCAAGGACCTCGCCCTCGTCGTCAACCAGGGCCCCACCTTCGACTCCGCCACCGTCTTCACGAGCAACCGCTGCAAGGCCAACCCGGTGCTGTGGAGCGAGCAGGTCGTCAAGGACGGCGTCGTGCGCGCCGTCGTCCTCAACTCCGGCGGCGCCAACTGCTACACCGGCCCCGAGGGCTTCCTCACCACCCACCAGGTCGCCGAGGAGGTCGGTACGGCGCTCGGCATCGGCGCCGGCGACGTGGTCGTCTGCTCCACCGGCCTGATCGGCCTCGTCAACGACCGCGCGACCTTGCTCCAGGGCGTGCGTACCGTGCACGCGCAGCTCTCCGCCGACGGCGGCCAGGACGCCGCCGAGGCGATCATGACCACCGACACGGTCTCCAAGCAGGTCGTCGTGGAGGGGGCCGGCTGGTCGATCGGCGGCATGGCCAAGGGCGCCGGCATGCTGGCGCCCGCGCTGGCGACGATGCTCGTGGTCATCACGACGGACGCCGTCGTACCCGCAGCGGACCTGGACGAGGCCCTGCGTGCCGCCACCCGGGTCAGCTTCGACCGGCTCGACTCCGACGGCTGCCAGTCGACCAACGACACGGTCACCGTGCTGGCGAGCGGCGCCTCCGGAGTCACCCCGTCGCCGGAGGAGTTCACGGCCGCGCTGACCGACCTGTGCACCCAGCTGGCCAAGCAGCTCCTGGCCGACGCCGAGGGCGCCGACCACGAGATCGCGATCACCACCGTCAACGCCGCCACCGAGGACGACGCGGTCGAGGTGGGCCGCAGCGTCGCGCGCAGCAACCTCTTCAAGGCGGCCGTGTTCGGCAAGGACCCGAACTGGGGTCGGGTCCTGGCCTCGGTCGGTACGACGAGCGCCGCCTTCGACCCCGCCGACCTCGACGTCGCGATGAACGACGTGTGGGTCTGCCGCAACAGCACCCCCGCCGAGGACCCGGCCCTGGTCGACCTCGCGCCGCGGGCCGTCACGGTGACGATCGACCTCAAGGCAGGCGACGCCGAGGCGACGGTGTGGACCAACGACCTCACCCACGCCTACGTCCACGAGAACAGCGCGTACTCGTCATGAGCGAGGAGAAGATGACCCCTCCGGGCAAGCCCGACCCCTACAAGGCCAGGACGCTCGCCGGAGCCCTGCCGTGGCTGAAGGCCTACCACGGCAAGGTCGTGGTGGTGAAGTACGGCGGCAACGCGATGACCGACGACGTGCTCAAGCGCGCCTTCGCCGAGGACATCGCCTTCCTGCGCTTCGCCGGCTTCCGCCCGGTCGTCGTGCACGGCGGCGGACCCCAGATCTCGCAGATGCTGGGCCGGCTCGGCATCGAGTCGGAGTTCCGCGGCGGCCTGCGGGTCACCACGCCCGAGGCGATGGACGTCGTACGGATGGTGCTGGTCGGGCAGGTGCAGCGCGAGCTGGTCGGCCTGATCAACGAGCACGGCCCCCTCGCCGTGGGGCTGTCGGGCGAGGACGCCGGGCTCTTCACCGCCGAGCAGACCGGCACGGTCGTCGACGGCGAGCAGGTCGACCTCGGCCTGGTCGGCGAGGTCGCCCAGGTCCGGCCCGAGGCGGTCCGCGACCTCATCGAGGCCGGCCGCATCCCGGTCGTCTCCAGCGTCGCCCCCGACACCGAGGGCGTCGTCTACAACGTCAACGCCGACTCCGCGGCGGCCGCGCTCGCCGCGGCCCTCGGCGCGGAGAAGCTGCTCGTCCTCACCGACGTCGAGGGCCTCTACCTCGACTGGCCCGACCCCGAGGAGGTCATCGGCGAGATCAGCCCGGAGGCGCTGGAGGAGATCCTCCCGACGCTGTCCAGCGGCATGATCCCGAAGATGAAGGCCTGCCTGCAGGCCGTGCGCGGGGGAGTGGAGCGTGCGACGGTCGTCGACGGCCGCCAGGAGCACGCCGTGCTGCTCGAGCTCTTCACCGACGAGGGCGTCGGCACCCAGGTGCTGCCCGGCGTCACCACCAAGACGCGCAAGGCCCGGGAGGCGCAGCAGTGACCACGAACGCCGAGTGGACCGAGCGGTACGCCGGCTCGCTCATGAACACCTTCGGCCCGCCGAAGCTCGTCCTTGCCCGGGGCGAGGGTGCCCACGTGTGGGACGCCGACGGACGGGAGTACGTCGACCTGCTCGGCGGCATCGCCGTCAACGCGCTCGGCCACGCCCACCCCCGCCTGGTCGCCGCCGTCACCGAGCAGCTGCAGACCCTCGGCCACATCTCGAACTTCTTCGCCAGCGCCCCGCAGATCTCGCTGGCCGAGCGGCTCGTCGGCCTGCTCGGCACCGAGGGCCGGGTGTTCTTCACCAACTCCGGCGCGGAGGCCAACGAGGCGGCGTTCAAGCTGACCCGGCGCACCGGCCGCACCAGGATCGTCGCGACCGAGGGCTCCTTCCACGGCCGCACCATGGGCGCGCTCGCGCTGACCTCCAAGCAGGCCTACCGCGCGCCCTTCGAGCCGCTGCCCGGCGACGTCGTCTTCGTCCCGTACGGCGACGTCGCCGCCCTCGAGGCCGCCGTCGACGCGGACACCGCGGCCGTCCTCGTCGAGCCGGTGCAGGGGGAGGCGGGCGTCATCGTCCCGCCGCGCGACTACCTGCCGGCCGCGCAGCGGATCGCGCACGAGCACGGCGCCTTGCTGTGGCTCGACGAGATCCAGACCGGGGTGGGCCGCACCGGTGCGTGGTTCGCGCACCAGCATCCCGCGCTGGTCGACGCGCCCGTCGTACCGGACATCGTGACCCTGGCCAAGGGCCTCGCCGGCGGCATCCCGATCGGCGCCTGCATCGCCACCCAGGGCAGCGGCAAGTTGTTCGATCCCGGCAACCACGGCACGACCTTCGGCGGCAACCCCGTCGCGGCCGCCGCCGCGCTCACCGTGCTGGACGTGGTCGGGGAGGACGGATTCCTCGCCCGGGTGGGTCGGGCGGGCGACCGTCTGCGGGCCGCCGCGGCCGCCGACGCGCGGGTCACCGAGACCCGCGGGGAGGGGCTGCTCGTCGGCCTGACGCTCGCCGAGCCGAAGGCCACCGAGGTCGTCAGCGCCGCCCAGGACGCCGGCTTCCTCCTCAACGCCGCCACCCCGGAGCGGATCCGGATGGCGCCGCCGCTCGTGCTCGCCGACGCCGACATCGACGCCTTCGGCGCGGCGTGGCCCGCCATCCTCGACACGGCGGGGGTGCCCGCATGACCCGCTCCTTCCTGCGTGACGACGACCTGAGCGCCGCGGAACAGGTCGAGGTGCTCGCCCTGGCCGCCAAGCTGAAGGCCGAGCCCTTCGACCACCGCCCGCTCGCCGGCCCGCGCACCGTCGCGATGGTCTTCGACAAGCCGACCCTGCGCACGCAGGCCTCCTTCGCCGCCGGCATCGCCGAGCTCGGCGGGCACCCGATGCTCGTCGACGGCGCGCTGGCGGGGATCGGCAAGCGTGAGTCGGTCGCCGACGTCGCCCGGGTGCTCGGTCGCCAGGCCGCGCAGATCGTGTGGCGCACCTACGCGCAGTCCGACCTCGACGAGATGGCCGCGCATGCGGGGGTCCCGGTCATCAACGCGCTGACCGACGAGTTCCACCCCTGCCAGCTGCTCGCCGACCTGCTCACCATCCAGGAGCACAAGGGCTCGCTCGCCGGCCTCACCGTCGCCTTCCTCGGCGACGCCGCCTGCAACATGGGCAACTCCTGGGCCCTCGCCGGCTCGCTCGCCGGGATGCACGTGCGCTTCGGCTGCCCCGACGGCTACGCGCCGCCGGCCGACGTCCTGGAGCGCGCCGCCGGGCTCGGCGGCAGCGTCGCCGTGACCGGTGACGCCGTCGAGGCGGTCGCCGGCGCCGACGTCGTGGTGACCGACACCTGGGTGTCGATGGGCAAGGAGGACGAGGCGGCCGCCCGCCGTGCCGTCTTCGGCCCGTACGCCGTCACGCCCGCGCTCGTCGCCCACGCCGCCGCCGACGCGATCGTGCTGCACTGCCTGCCGGCGTACCGGGGTTCGGAGATCGCCGCCGAGGTGATCGACGGGCCGCAGAGCGTCGTGTGGGACGAGGCCGAGAACCGTCGCCACGCCCAGAAGGCGATCATGACCTGGCTGCAGGAGCGCTGACGTGAGCGAGCACGCCCTGACCCCGCTGACCAAGAGCGCCCGCCAGGCGCTCGTCGTCGAGCTGCTGGAGAACCGCGAGGTGCGCTCCCAGCCGGAGCTCGCCGAGCTGCTGGCGCTCCGGGGCGTGCACGTCACCCAGGCCACGCTGAGCCGCGACCTCGTCGAGCTCGACGCGGTCAAGGTCCGCGGTCCCAGCGGCACCCTCGTGTACGCCGTGCCCGCCGAGGGCGGTGACCGCACTCCCGTCGCCGGGGAGAGCGCCGCCTCCCAGCACCGCCTGTCCCGGCTCGCCTCGGAGCTGCTCGTCAGCGCGGAGGCCAGCGCCAACCTCGTCGTCCTCCGCACTCCGCCCGGTGCGGCGCAGTTCCTCGCGAGCGCGATCGACAAGGTCGAGATCTCCGACGTCCTCGGCTGCATCGCCGGCGACGACACCGTGCTCGTGATCGGGCGCGACCCCGCCGGGGGAGAAGCCCTGGCCCACCGGTTCACCTCCCTTGCCGAAAGGAACGAAAGTTGAGCAAGGTCCTGACCTCCCTCCCCGTGGGAGAGCGCGTCGGCATCGCCTTCTCCGGCGGCCTCGACACCTCCGTCGCGGTCGCCTGGATGCGCGACAAGGGGGCGGTGCCGTGCACCTACACCGCCGACATCGGCCAGCCCGACGAGCCGGACATCGCCGGCGTCCCGATCCGTGCCAAGGACTACGGCGCCGAGATCGCCCGCGCGATCGACATCAAGCCCCAGCTCGTCGAGGAGGGCCTGGCCGCGCTGGCGTGCGGTGCCTTCCACATCCGCTCCGGCGCCAAGGCCTACTTCAACACCACCCCGCTCGGCCGGGCCGTCACCGGCACCCTGCTGGTGCGCGCCATGCAGGCCGACGACGTCAACATCTGGGGCGACGGGTCGACGTACAAGGGCAACGACATCGAGCGGTTCTACCGCTACGGCCTGCTGGCCAACCCCGAGCTGCGCATCTACAAGCCCTGGCTGGACGCGGACTTCGTGACCGAGCTCGGCGGGCGCCACGAGATGAGCGAGTGGCTCGTCGCGCACGACCTGCCCTACCGCGACTCCACCGAGAAGGCCTACTCCACCGACGCCAACATCTGGGGTGCCACCCACGAGGCGAAGACCCTGGAGCACCTCGACGTCTCCCTGGAGACCGTCGAGCCGATCATGGGCGTGAAGTTCTGGGACCCCTCCGTCGTGATCGAGAGCGAGGACGTCACCGTCTCCTTCGAGGCCGGCCGCCCGGTCGCCCTCAACGGCAAGCGGTACGACGACCCGGTCGCCCTCGTCCTGGAGGCCAACGCCATCGGCGGGCGGCACGGGCTCGGGATGTCCGACCAGATCGAGAACCGCATCATCGAGGCCAAGTCCCGCGGGATCTACGAGGCGCCGGGCATGGCGCTGCTCTTCGCGGCGTACGAGCGGCTGCTCAACGCGATCCACAACGAGGACACCCTCGCCAACTACCACCTGGAAGGCCGCAAGCTCGGCCGCCTGCTCTACGAGGGCCGCTGGCTCGACCCGCAGGCGCTGATGCTGCGCGAGTCCATCCAGCGCTGGATCGCCTCGCTCGTCACCGGCACCGTGACCCTGCGGCTGCGCCGCGGCGACGACTACACGATCCTCGCCACCGAGGGCTCGAACTTCTCCTACCACCCCGAGAAGCTCTCGATGGAGCGCGTCGAGAACGCCGCCTTCGGCCCGACCGACCGGATCGGCCAGCTCACCATGCGCAACCTCGACATCGCCGACAGCCGGGACAAGCTGGAGCAGTACGCCGGCCAACCGCTCGACCAGGGCACGGTGCTCGTCGAGCACGGCACCCTGTTCGGCGAGCTGCCCGCCGGCGGCTACGACCAGATCACCGCCAACCCGGAGGGCGGCGAGGAGGCCGAGGCGATCCTCGAGGACGTCGCCATGGAGTCCGGGACCGACTGATGTCCACGGGTCTGCCAGGAGAGCCCACCCGTCGTACCGTCGCCCGGGTGCTGCCCGTCAGCGCCGAGGGCACGGTGCTGCTGCTCCTCGGGTGCGACCCGGCGCTGCCGGAGGTGCGCTACTGGTTCACTGTCGGGGGCGCCGCCGACGAGGGGGAGTCGCTGGCCGAGGCCGGCGCCCGGGAGCTGCGCGAGGAGACCGGGATCGTCGTCGATCCCGACGCCCTCGGTGCGCCGTTCGGGACCTTCGAGGTGGAGTTCTCCTGGAACGGGCAGGCCTACGTCAACGAGTCGACCCTGTTCGCCGTACCGGTGGACGAGCGGCCGATCAGCTTCGAGGGCCTCGACCTCCTGGAGTCGCAGTCGATCTTCGACGCCCGCTGGTGGACCCCCGAGGACCTCGACCAGGACGGCCGCGCGGTGGACCCGCGGCTGATCGACCAGATGCGGGCGGCGATCGCGCACGTCCGGGGAGGACAGTGATGAGCAAGGAGCTCAGCGGCACCAACGAGGGCAAGCTCTGGGGCGGCCGGTTCGAGGGCGGGCCCTCGCCGGAGCTCGAGGCACTGTCCCGCTCCACCCACTTCGACTGGAGGCTGGCGCTCTACGACCTCGCCGGCTCCCACGCGCACGCCAAGGCGCTCGGTGCCGCCGGCCTGCTGACGGGGGAGGAGGAGCTCGAGCTGCACCGTGGGCTCGACGTGCTCGCCGAGCGCTACACCGCCGGCCAGCTCTGGGCGGCCGAGTCCGACGAGGACGTCCACGGCGCACTCGAGCGGCTGCTGATCGAGGAGGTCGGCCCCGACGTGGGCGGCAAGCTGCGCGCCGGGCGCTCCCGCAACGACCAGATCGCCACGCTGTTCCGCTGCTACCTGCTCGACAACGAGCGGGTCGTGACCGGCCTCGTCCTCGACCTGGTGCAGGCGCTCGCCGACCAGGCGGAGGCCAACCTCGGCGCGATCATGCCCGGCCGCACGCACCTGCAGCACGCCCAGCCGGTGCTGCTGTCGCACCACCTGCTCGCCCACGCGTGGGCGCTGCTGCGCGACGTGGACCGGCTGCGGGACTGGCGGGCGCGGGTGGCCGGCGACTCGCCGTACGGCAGCGGGGCGCTCGCGGGGCAGAGCCTCGGCCTCGATCCCGAGCTGGTCGCCCGCGAGCTGGGCTTCACCGGCTCGACGGCCAACTCCATCGACGGCACCGCCTCGCGCGACTTCGTCGCCGAGTTCGCCTTCGTGGCCGCGCAGATCGGCATCGACGTCAGCCGGATCGCCGAGGAGATCATCCTGTGGGCCACGAAGGAGTTCGACTTCGTGACGCTCCACGACTCGTGGTCGACCGGCTCCTCGATCATGCCCCAGAAGAAGAACCCGGACATCTCCGAGCTGGCGCGCGGCAAGGCGGGCCGTCTGGTCGGCAACCTGACCGGGCTGCTCACCACGCTCAAGGCGCTCCCGCTCGCCTACAACCGGGACCTCCAGGAGGACAAGGAGCCGGTGTTCGACTCCATCGACACCCTCCGGGTCCTGCTGCCCGCCTTCACCGGCCAGGTCGCGACGCTGGTCTACAACACCGAGCGGATGGCCGAGCTCGCTCCGCAGGGCTTCTCGTTGGCGACCGACATCGCGGAGTGGCTGGTCCGCGAGGGCACGCCGTTCCGGGAGGCGCACGAGCTCGCCGGCGCGTGCGTCCGGGTGGCCGAGGCGCGCGGCGTGGAGCTCGCCGACCTCACCGATGACGAGTTCGCGGGCATCTCACCCGCCCTGACCCCGGAGGTCCGGCTGGTCCTGACCACGGAGGGCTCGGTCGCCTCGCGCTCCGGACGCGGGGGCACGGCACCCGTCCGCGTCGCCGAACAGCTCGCTGACCTGCGCAAACGCGTCGAGGAGCACCGTCCCGCGAACTGAGGGGCACCCCGATTTGCAACAAGGGGGACGTGTGCTGTTAATGTTCTTCTCGTTGCGGGGAACGCAGCGAAAACCTCCGGGCCAAGGGCCCAAACAAGAGGTTCTCGTCATGTCCGCAGCACGGTTCGGACTCCGGTCCGAGGCTCCGGGTCACCGGAGTTGACGAGCAGGACCCGAACCAGTAACGTTTCACAGGTTGCCCCGCGACCGAAGGCCAGCAGGCCCGAGGCGCGAGAGCGTGTGATGTTTGAGAACTCAACAGTGTGTCATGCATAGATTGTTTGTGACGTT
>CAZFEE010000009.1:0-53636 GCA_964517395.1 uncultured Nocardioides sp.
GGCTCGCGGAGCGACCCGGTGCGGGATGGGCTCGCGGAGCGACCCGGTGCGGGATGGGCTCGCGGAGCGACCCGGTGCGGGATCGGCTCACGGGGACGCCGCCCGGACCAACCAAGACGAGTGGATCCATGCGCGGTACCCGTACTGGCACCTCGGCCCTGTCGGGACTCCATCCGATGGACCGACGAGGTCAGCGCAGGCGTCGGAAGACCGCCCAGCCGGTCTCCACGCTCACGGCTACGGCCAGACCGAACACCAGGTGGGCGAGGAACCCCCGGACGTGGGTGCTGAGCGGATATTCCAGGTTGGGCGCGGAGAACCCGAACGCGGGCGTCATGAGTTCGTCCGCGACGATGCTCATGGCCGCACCAGTGGCCAGTCCGGCGACCGGAGTCGATAGGCGGGTGCTGCGCCGCAGGACCGGGTAGAGCGGTGCCCATTGGGCGGCGAGCCCGTAGTGCAAGACGAGGCTGAGACGGTCCAACTGCTGGTCGTTCAGGTCGAGGCCGAGGCTGCGGGTGATCTTCTCTGCGGCGACGCGGTAGGGAGGTCCAGGACGGACGGCGTCTCCGCGTTCGCGGTCGGCGGCGGACTCCATCTCGTACAGCTTCATGCTCACCGGCTCCATCGCCTTGGTGCCGACGTAGCTGGCGGCGGTGGCCAAGGCGACGTCACGGACGGCTTCGCGTGTCCTCACTGTTCCTCCCGATGGTTGCGGGCCTGGGTCGAGGCTGAGACGAGACGGCGGGGTGGGTCGCAGCGGGTGCGACGGCGAAGCCGGAGCGCGGCGAGCACGCCCGCCACTCCGACGAGGGCGATGGCCGTCACAAGCACGGCGGTGTTGCCGCTGACCGCGGCGACGACCGCACCGAGGCCACCGATCCCGGCCACCAGCAGTACGGCATGACCGACGCAGCACACCACCATGGCGATGGCGCCGACGGCCAGGGGCCGGGTCGGGTCAGGCACAGCAGGAGGTGGGCAGTTCGTTGCGGAACAGTCCAGCGGTGATCCGCAGGCTTTCGGCCATGGTCAGGTACGGGGCCCAGGTGTCGGCGAGGTCGTCGACGGTCATCTCCGCCTTGATCGCGTAGGTCGCGGCGAGCATGATCTCGCCCGCTCCGTCCGCGACCGCGTGGACACCCAGGACTCTGCCGGTGCTGGCGTCGGCGACCAGTTTCAACGCGCCGCGGGTGTCGTGGTTGACCAGCGCCCTGGGCACGTCCTCCATGGCCAGGGTGCGGCAGGCGCAGGCGTGCCCCTGCTCCAGGGCTTGTTCCTCGGTGAGCCCGGCAGAGGCGAGCTGTGGTCGGGTGAACATCACCGAGGGGAGGCCGGTGTAGTTCACGGTCGCGGGCTCGGTGCCGTGGTGTGCGAGGGCGTTGATAGCGGCGACTCGTCCGGATTCGGCGGCGACGTACACGTACTGGGGGGTGCCCGCGACGTCGCCTGCCGCGTACACCCGCGGGTTGGACGTGGCCTGGCGCTCGTCGATCATCACGAAGCCTCGCTCGTCGGTGTCGACTCCGGCCGCCTCGAGATCCAACGCCGTGGTGTCGGAGTGCCTGCCAGTCGCCACCAGCAGCTGCTCGGCGCTCACCTGCTCCCCGGACATGGTCCTCACCCTGACGCCGCCCTCGGCGCGCTGCACGCCGGTGGCGTGTTCCGGGATCACGGTGATGCCGTCTTCGGCGAACACGCCGGCGATCACCTCGCGCAACTCCGGCTCCGCATGCGGCGCCAGCCGCCCGACCACGGTCACCCGAGCACCGAGGTGGGCGAACAGCTGTGCCTGCTCCATCCCGACGTAGCCGCCACCGATGACCACCAGCGACTCGGGCACCTCACTCAGTTCCATCGCCGTGGTCGACGTCAGGTAGCCCACGTCCTCGATCCCGTCGAGACCGCGCACCGTGGGCTGGGAGCCGGTGGCGATCACGTAGGCGCGTGCCCGCAACGGCTTCCCGTCGACCTCCACGGTGTCCTTGTCGGCGAAGCGCGCTTCACCGGAGATCATCGGGAACCCCCATGCGTCGGCGACCTCGGCGTACTTGTGCTGCTTGAGGCGGTTGATCAGCTCGCTCTTTTGCGCCATCAGCGCGCCCAGGTCCACACCGTTCGCGGAGGTGGGGACGCCGTCGAACGGGTTGGTCAGGGCACCGTGCCGGATACCGGCAGCGGCCAGCAGGGTCTTGGACGGGACACAGCCGACGTTGAGACACGTGCCGCCGAGAGCGCCGCGTTCAACGAGCGCCACGTTGGCGCCTGCCTTGCGGGCCGTGATCCCAGCGGCCATCGCGGCTCCTCCGGAGCCGATCACAGCCAAGTCAACGTCGTACTCCAGGCTCATCTTGATCTCCTCCGCTTGGTGTTCGCGTGTCCGTTCATCCACCATGGACCTTCCAGTGCAGGAGAAGGTCAAGTAGCCAGAGCGGAGACCGGCATGCGTATCGGAGAACTCGCCGCGGCCACCAGCACCACCACCAAGACGCTGCGGTTCTACGAGGACAGCGGCCTGCTGCCGCACGCTAAACGGACCGCCGGCGGATACCGTGACTACGGGCGCGAGGCCATCGCCAGGCTCGACTTCATCCGGCGAGGCCGCGCCGCCGGACTCACCCTTGCGCAGATCCGCGAAGTTCTCGACATCCGCGACGCCGGGACCGCCCCTTGCCGCCACGTCGCCGAACTTCTCGATGACCGCTTGTCGGCCCTCGATCAGCAGATCGCCGACCTACAAGCACTACGCGCGAACGTCGCCCACCTCCGAGACGACGCCGCACATGCCAACCCCGCGGAGTGTGAACCTGAGGATGTCTGCCGCTATCTTTGAGCCCTCCGCCGGGCATGGGTCCGCGGCAATAGTTGTTGCGGCTGGACAGAACGTTGCACGCGTTGACCTCGCGGAAGCCTCGCACGACGCTCACCTGGACGCACTCGACTCGTGGACGCAGGCTCTTCGGTCGTTCATCGACACTCGCGTAACGCGATCCCGCACTGGTCACGCTCCGCGTGACGATCCCTATCCGGGGCGCTCTGGCCGATACCTTGACCCTGTCGCTCCTTAAGCCGAAGTGTCATTGGCGAGTTCGAGAACGGTGACCGCATGGTCACTGTGGCCAAGTGGCGCGACGGCGCGATCGCGAGGAGTACATCTGGGCCTGACGGGCCCCTTGCGCTGTGGCTTCGTTCGCTTGGTGGCGGGGTTTTTGCAGCGCTCCGTGGCGGTCTTGTTGCCGCGATCACGCAGGACTGGCTGCAGGTAGGTGTCGCGGTCTGAACCGAGAGGGGTGCGCCCGGTCGGGGCCGTTTGGATCGCTGCCGCTACGTCAGAGTCCGGAGGCTCCGCCGCTGACGAGGATCACGATGCCGAGGCCGATGAGAACGATGGGGAAGAGGATGTGCTCCCAGCGTTCGAGGACTTCGGCGATCGGGGGGCGGGTGGCGACGAACTTTGCCAGGGCCACCAGGACCGCGACGAGCGCGAGGAAGACGATGCAGTAGGCGACTACTGCGAGAGGTTCCACGCTGAGGAAGACAGGGGTGTAGACGCCGATGTTGTCGCCGCCGTTGGCAAGGGTGACGCCTGCGACTGTCCACACGCCGACCTTCTTGCCGGCAACCTTGGCCTCGTCGTCATCGTCGTCATCGTCTCCGCGCCAGGCCTGCCATGCGGCCCAGAGGCCGAGGCCCAGAGGGATGAGACCGAAGTACGGGATGGCTGCCGAGGGCAGGAATGCTCCGGCACCGATGGTCACCAGGACCGCGGCACCGAGGATGCCGGCGAATCCGAGGTACTGGCCGGCCAGAATGCGGGTGGTAGTGCCGCGCTGGCCTGCCCCTCGCGCGAAGAAGAGGGAGAGCACGATGATGTCGTCGATGTTGGTCGCTGCGAACAGGCCCATCGCCTGCAAGACCGAGGTGAGGATCATGCGCCCTCCCCAGCTGCGTCGCATCCGGGAAGCGAGCAGGCGGGATCGATGCACGGGGCGTCTTCGTCCACTGCCAGGGTGGCATCGACCAGTGCCGTCAGCGCCTGCGCCAGGTGCGAATCGGCGATCTCATATCGTGTCCGACGGCCCTCGGGCTCGGAGACGACGATCCCGCAATCGCGCAGGCATGCCAGGTGGTTGGACACGTTCGGGCGTGTCAGGTCCAGATCTCGGGCCAGTTCCGCCGGGTAAGCGGGATGGTCGAGCAGGGTCAAGATGATCCGGGATCGAGTGGGGTCGGCCAGTGCACGACCCAGGCGGTTCATCACGTCGAGACGCGAAGCAATAGTCAGCATGGACTGAACTATACAGCGCGCACTGAACACTCGGTCACAGGCGTCAGCCCAGATCGCATGCCCGTAAGGGGAACCTTGTGCGGGACCTGAGCAGGCCAGCCCACTGACCAATGCCCGGGCGTCCCGGATGACCCGTCCGCGAAGCTCGCCGGTGACGGGGCGATCTGCGGGGAGAGCTCGTGTCCGGACCGGCCGACCTTGACGGCAACCACGCAAATGGCCGATCTCGTCAAGGTGTCCCGCGGGCGGGCCCTCAATCCTTCGTGCATCTCGACAGGGACGCTGGGGGACGGGGGTGACGGCGCGGTCGTCGGGTTCGGACTGGCTGAGTTGGATGGGTCGGGCTGGGCTGGTTCGGGGTCGGGGTCGTCGGGTTCGGAAGCTTCTTGGCCGGTGGTGATCGCACAGGGACCGGGATTTGTCGTAGGTGACTGTCAGAGTCCATGTCGACACGGAGTGAGGACCGGATGAGTCAGCAGACGATCAAGCAGCAGGCGCGGCGTACGGCGCGGGAGATGGCCGAGAAGCGGCGCAAGGAGCGCGAGGAGCGCGAGCGCCGGGTGATCGACCTGGCCGAACAGGTCATGGTTGCGATCGGTGAGCGCGACGCGGCGGTGGCTGAGACCGAGAAGCGCGCCGGTGAGGCGCTGCGGGAGTTGACCGAGGTCGAGGGGCTGTCGCTGGGCGAGGCGGTCGAGTGGTGCGGCGAGACCGTGACGGTGCGCGAGGCAACCCGGCTGCGGCGGCTCGCGGTCCCGATGCTGGACGAGGTCGCTGGTACGCCGGACTTCCGGCCTGCGGCTGCGGCCGCCTTGGCCGAGAGTGGGGGAGCGGGTGCCGGTTCGACGGCTGGATGACGCCGGCCTCGCGGCAGTCGCGGCCGCGATCGCTGATCCGGCGGTGCTCGCGCGGTATCGGGCGAAGGTCGCCACGGTGCCGGGCAGTGAGTGCCTGTGGTGGACCGGAGCGGTCTCGGGCCGGTCTGAGCGGGAGCGCACCGACGGCGGTGGCCATGGCCGGTTCTGGTACGCGCCGGGGCGGGTGATCATCGCCCACCGGTTCGCGTACGCGGTCATGCACGGCGTGGACGCCCTCGCGGAGGCGCGGCTGCTCGGGCACCGCTGTCACAACCCGCTGTGCCAGCGGATCGCACCGGAACACGTCGTGGTCTCGACGGCACGCAAGAACCGGCAGGAGTGGGCCGTCCAGCGGCGACTGCCCTACAGCCCGCTGGCCGACCCGCGCGGGCCACGTCGGCGGGCGCGGGAACTGCGCGACCTGGCGCGTGAGGACCCGCAGCTCGTAGCCGACGACCTCGCGCGGCTCCAGGAGTTGCTGGGCGAGCAACTGACCCTGTGGTGACCAGCCCGACGCAGAAGGCCGCCCGCACCGTCGAGGGTGCGGGCGGCCTTGCGGTTGTTGGTCAGGCTGGCTCGCCGTCGAGGAGCCGCCCGAGCGTCTCCCACAGGTCGAGGTAGCCGTCAGCGTCCTCGGGCGACTGCTCGCCCCACTTGGCGTGAAGAGCGCGGATGCGGTCGAGCCGGTCGAGCCGGTCGGGCAGCGCGGTGCGTGCAGCGGCCATGAACTCCACGTCGGGCGCGTGCTCGGGTACGTCGCCCCCGCGCGGGTACGTCTTGATCCCGAGCCGCTGCCAGTGAGCACCGGCGTAGGCGACGAGGATGTTGTCCGGGATCAGGGCGTCGGCGGCGGTGGCGCGGATCTTGTCACCTGCCGGAGCCCACGGGCCGGGGGTGGCGCGCTCCTCCAGGGCGCGGAGGCTGGCGTCGTCGCTCATGCGGGCTGGTTCGCCCGCGCGGTCGCGGCGGCGAGGTCGAGCCGTCCTGATGCGGCGGTCGCCACGGCGGTGATCCGGGCGGCCAGCGCCCGCAACTCGGCGGGCGTGCCTTGGATGGCGACCACGTCGTCACCGGCCAGCGTCAGGACCGGCTGGCGGTGCTCACCGGCTCCCACCCAGTCCTCGCCGGGGGTGAACACCTGGACGCTGGTCTCGCGGGCTGCCAGCCACTCGATGTGCGCGCTCACGGGGTCACCTCGGCGGGTGCGGTGCCGATGAGGCGGCGGAACGCCTCCACGTCGGCCTCGAGGGAGAACAGGCGGCGGTGGTGCTGGTCGTTCTCTGTGCCGACCTCGGTCAGGACCTCGGCGAGGCCGTCGAGGAACGCCACGACGGCATCGGCGGTGACCGCCTCGCCCATCGCAGTCAACGGCTTCGGGACGCGGCTGCTGGCGGCATACGGCATCTTCATCATGGCGGCGACGATGCGGCGCTGGTCGCGCTCGCTGATCACGGTGCTGGTCGGCTCCGGCTGGGTCTGCTCGGTCATCACTGCTTCTGTTCGGTGGTGCGGGTGGCGTACTCGGCGTGCAGGGCGTCCAGCGCCGTGGCGACGCTGGACAGGGCCGCGTCCAGGTGGGCGCGGGCGGTCTCGGGGGTCCAGCGGCGTACGTCGCGCAGCCGGTGCTCAATCACGATGAGGTCGCAGGCCGTCTCGCTGAGGGTGTGCCGGTCCCGGTCGGTGGGCTCGCCGTTGTCCGCGAGGTTGGCGGGGGCTGGGGTTGGTTGCCTCACTGTGCGATCGCCTCCGAGTAGTCGTGGTACGTCCGACAGTCGACGGCGTCGCGGACCTCCCAGTCGCAGCGCCAGCACCAAACGCGCGTGCCGTCGTCCTGGAGGTCGATCCGGCACGTGGGGCACCACGGGGTTGCGTGGCTCATGGCTCCTCCTTCGGTTGGGCCGGTGGCGGGCCGGACTCGGGGTCTCAGCCCGCCACCGGAGGAACTGGCGTTGACGGTCAGGCCGGGGCGAGCGCGGTCCAGGCGCGGCGCTTGATCCGGTCGGGGTCGTCGCTGGTGAGCACTCGCGTGGCGCGGGCGGCGTGCTCGTCGCCCTTGGTGCGGACCGGGGCGTAGTGGTCGACGTACTCCGCGACGGCCTGGTAGCCGGCCCACGCGGTGTCGCGAATGCCGTCCTGCATGTCGGCGTCGGCGAACAGCCAGTGCAGCCGGGAGCGGCGGCGGCGCTCGGTCTCGCGCACGCGCTTGGTCGCGCTGGCCTCGGCCTTGCCGAACGTGGCGTCGATCAGGGCATCGAACGCGGCGTCGGTCATGGTCTGCTGGATCAGCCGCTCGGCCTCGACCTGGAACGCGTCGACGTAGGTGAACGTCAGCCCGAGCGCGTCACGGGCGGCCTGCACGGCGGCCTTGGCGTTGCGGGTGTGCCGGATCGAGAACGACGACTCGTGGTTGCGCAGGGCCGCGCTCTGGGTGTTCGCGCACACGACGCGGACCGGGGTGACGAGGATGCGGAACGCACTTGACCCGTCGTGGCTGTTGAGCGCGGCGATGTTGACGTCGACGCGGTCGGTGCCGCCGACCGTGAGCGAGTCCGGCAGCTGCATGGTGATGAACACCTGCCGCCCGCCGCGCAGCGACCCGGCGGTGTCGAAGATCGCGCCCGACTCGTCGGCCAGCAGGTTCAGGAACTCGGCGTGGTCCTCGTTCTGCAGCGGGGTGTAGCCGCCGCCGACGACGCCGAGCGCTTCGGGTGCTCCGGTGAACGGGTTGGTGCGCACCGTGGCGAAGCCGGGGACCTCGATCGCGGTGACGCCGCCCTCGCTGACCTCGGCGGTGGTGAGCGGCAACTTGCGGACGTCCCAGCCGCCCAGGTGGCCGAGCCTTATGGCCTCTTCGGCGGTGAACGCGCGGTCGCGGACGGTGGTGCCCAGGCGGTGCCAGGCGTCCTTGCGGGCGAAGACGGCTGCGGCCTGCGTGCCGTGGGTCTCGATCTCGTGTGCCATGTCGGGGTCCTCCCGGTGTCGGAATCAAACGAACTGAGATCAGTCTATGGTTTCTATTCCACCGAGGGCGGTTCTCCACAGGAAGAACCGCCCTCAGGTGGGGGAGGGGAGCGGGTCAGGCGGCGCTGTCGCTCGCCTCGCCGCTGGTCTCGTCGGCGTCGGCGTTGTCGCTGTCGTCCTCGGTGGTGCTCGGCTGCGGCTCCTCGCCGAGCAGGATCCGCTCGACCTCGCTGGGCTGGTAGCCCCACTCCACGAGCGCGCCGAGCACGCGGGCGTCCCACGCGGTCGGGTTGCGCCACGAGTACTTGCCGGTCGTGGCCTCCCACGCGGCGACGATCGCGGCGAGGGTGGTCATGGTCGCGGCCTTCGGCGTGCTCGCCTTGGTCGCGATCTTGTGGCACTCCTCGTACCCCGCGCCGTAGTAGCCGGTCGGGACGTCGATCCCGAGCAGCGTGAAGAGCATCGGGTGCCGGTGGTCCATGGCCTTGCTCAGCGAGTGGTGTCCGGTGACGACGGCCTCGCAGATCAGGGCCTCGGCTCCCTTCGGGGCGGTCTTGCGGGCGACGAAGGTGGCTAGCCACTCGCGGCGCACCGTCTCCGCGCTCGCCCAGGCCTTGTTGTTGGCGATCACGCGACGGCGCTCCTGGCGCTGCTGCTCGCGCTGCGCCTCGGCCTCCTCCTCGCTCTCGCCCTCGTCGCCGCTCTCGGCGGTGGCGCTGCCGGACCCTCCGCCGCGACGACGCAGGCCGGAGGCGTCGAGGTCGGTGACGACCCAGACCGGCACGTACTGCTGGTAGGGCTCGGCGGGCTCGTAGTCGCCCTCGTCCGCGCCCCTCGCCTCGTCGCTGCCGTCCTCGCTCTCCTCGTCGTACTCGTCCTCGGGGTAGACCCACTCCTTGACGACGTGGACGCGAGCGCCCGGGACGTTGGGCCACTCCTCCTCGGGCAGCGGCTCGCCCTCGGCGGTGACCAGCCGCTCGATGGGCAGCACCTCGTCGGCCTCCGCGACCTCCTCGGCGCTCAGCACCGGCAGGCCCTCGGCCCGCAGCCGCTCGACCTCGGCGGCGTCGGCCTCGCGCTCGGCGGCCTCGTCGCGGAGCCGCTGGGCCTCGTGCGCGAGCGAGCGCCGGTATCGCATCGCGTACTCCAAGCGCTCGACGGCGTCGGGGTCGTGCTCGAACTCGGCGAAGATCCCGGCCTCCTCCAGCGTCAGGTCGCCGGAGTCGAGCCGGTTGCGGCTCTGGTCGGCCTTGGTGACCGCCAGGGCGGCGTTCACGGTCGGGCGGTCGATGCTGGTGCGCTTGGCGATCTGTGCGGCGCTCACGCCGAGCAGGGCCAGCTGCTCCACGCCCGCGACGATCTCGGACTCGCGCATCCCGGCCCGGTGGATGTTCTCGACCATCTGGTCACCGATCCGGTCGGCGTCGGCGGGCTGGGGCACGACGCGCGCCGGGATCAGCCCGGTCGGGGTGCCGACCTCGGCGGCGGTGACGGTGCGGCGCTGGCCGCGCAGCAGGACGTACTGGCCGTCCTCGTCGTGGTAGACCGTGACGGCCTCCAGCACGCCGCGCTCCTTGATCGACTTGCGGAACTCCTTGTGGTCGGCCCGCAGGTCGGTCCGGACGTTGGTGCCGATGATGATCGCGGCAGGGTCGAGGAACACGAACTCGTCCGTCTGGACGGCCTCGGTGGCCTCGTCGGTGGCGGTGTCGGCGGGGGCCTGGATGGTGTCGGTCATGCTGCTGTCCTCCGTGAGTAGAATAGAAAGAACTGACATGACCTAGTCTCCCAACGGGGGCCGACACCTACCGGGCCGCAGGGCGAACCTGTGGAAAGGTGGGCACGTCTCGAGGGTGGGGAAAACCCCTGCTCTCACCGGGCGCGGGCTCCGCTGCGGCGGCGCGGCGCAGCTGCACCTCGTAGCTGTCTGGACGGAAGGAATCGAGGGAGAGTGGGAACGGCTGCACACGGCCCCGCCCGGGAATGCAGCAGCGTTGGTGTTAGCCGCTGCAGCTCGCCGCCGGCGGATGAGACCAGGGGAGTGACAAGGTGACGAGCCAGACCACGACCCCGGTCGGGATCTACTGGAAGCCCGGCGTGTGGGACCTCGCCCGGTCGGCCTACATCGCCGACCTGGACACCGACGTCGACTCGCCCGGCTCCTTCGTCGGCTGGCTCGCCCAGGCGCTCGAGCTGCACGCCCGGCGCTCACCACAGCAGCGGGCCGAGCTCGCGGCCGCCGCCGAGAACCATCCCGCCCTGGTCAGCGTGACCCGCAAGAGCTTCAACAAGAAGCACGACCTACCAACCTCGACCATCGAGGCGGTCGAAGACGCACTCGTGGCCGACCGCCAGGAGCTTGGCCGGATGCTCGCCCGCTCCGTCTTCGCCCAGGAGGCGGTCATCGCCGCCGCCGAGGACGCCCGCCGCCGGCTCGGCCGAGACCTGCCTCCGCCGCCGCAGAAGCTGAGCAACCGACCGCCGAGGCGCCGGCCGGCACGGTAGCCCAGCGGGCCGCCGGCATCGGTTGTGTCGGTGCCGACGCCTAGCGTCTTCTCAGCGCCCCGATCCGGTACCCGAGAGCCGGTCGGGGCGCTTCCCTGTGCGCCTCGACTACTTGGTCTGCTGCTGAGCAGCTGCGCGAGCTCGGAGCAACAAGTTCGCCAGATCTGATCGCTGCCGGACCCCAAGGAGACCTAGGTGACTGCGGGACCGATCACGTCCTCGCACTCACCTAGGAGGAAGCCATGTCCACCACCGTCACCTTCGCCGGCAACCTGGCCGAAGCGCCGGAGCTGCTCTACACCCGCGAGAACAAGCCGTTCGTCAGCTGCCGGGTCCTGGTCAACCGCCGGGTCCAGAACGAGCAGGAGGAGTGGGTCAACGCCGAGCCCACCGCCCACAACGTCAAGATCTACGGCTCCGCCGCCACGCACGTGCACGACAGCTGCGGATCCGGCGACCCGCTCTTTGTCCACGGCCTCGAGCGCACCGAGAGCTGGTCGGACAAGGAGACCGGCGAGAAGCGCACCAAGGACGTCGTGGTCGTCGACAGCCGCTTCGGCGAGGTCGGCGTCTCGCTCAAGTACGTCTCCGCACGCATCGAGCGCGCCCCCCACGCCGCCCAGGCCAGCTGAGGAGGTTCGCTCCGATGGATCTCGTCGTACAGTCCCCGGACGAGTTGCTGGCCGCAGTGCCGCACGTCCTCGGCTTCAAGCCGGAGGAGTCGATCGTCCTCGTGCCCTTCGGGCCTGGGCTCCCCATCACCCGCGTCGACCTGCCGAAGACGGCCGCCGACCGTGAGGAGGTCTGGGGCGCCATCAGCGGCCCCTACGGCCGCCACGCTCGCCCCGGCGCGCGCCTGGCGATCCTCTGCTTCACCGAGGACCGCCGCAGTGCCGAGCTGGCCAGCCAGCATCTGTCCAACCGCCTTGAGACCGTGGGCATCACCACCCACATCCGGCTGTGGGCCGACGGCGAGCGGTGGCGTGAGTTCAACACCGGCCAGGCCGGGTTGCAGACCTCCGCGACCGCTGAGCGGATCGCGGCCGCGACCGTGCTCACCGGGGCCGCCCAGCCGGCGGCCAGCCGGGCTTCCCTGGCCGCATCCATGGTCGGTGACCGTGAGCCGATCGCCCAGCTGATCCCCACGGCCCGGGCCGCGGCCGCCGACAGCACTCCCGCCCTCGAGCGGGACTGGGCACTGGACCGTCTCGAGCAGTTCCACGCCGACGGCAACCGGCTCACCGACGTCGACGGCGCGCGGATGCTCGTCGCACTGGAGACGATCGGCACCCGCGACGCGCTGTGGGAGGACATGAGTCGGGAGAACCACACCTCCCACATGGCCCTCTGGACCGACCTGACCCGCCGCGCCCCCGACGAGGTCCGCGCCGCGCCGGCCTCCATGCTCGGCTTCGCCAGTTGGCTGCACGGCGACGGCGCCAGGGCCTGGTGCGCCCTCGACCAGGTGCCCGCCGACCGGCCCTACTCCATGGCGGCCGTCGTCGCCTCCGCCCTGCAGAACGGCATCCACCCGCGCGAGTGGGAGCGATACCAGACCCAGATGCGCGACCTCGCCGGCGAGCTCGACGAGTCCTTCGTGCCCAGGCCACCCGAGCAGCAGCGGGACCTGCCATGCACGCAGCCCGCCACCGACCGCCCCGCTCCGGGCCGCTGAGGAGAAACCGCGATGAACTACGACGACCCCGACCCGATCGACCAGACCCAGCCCAGCGCCACCGAGCGCCAGCTGCGGCGCCTGGTGGTGCCCGAGCCCGCGGCCTACGCACCGGACAAGCGCCTCGACGTGATCCACGAACCCGACCTCGACCTGCTGTGGGGAGGCCAGGCATGAGCAGCGACGTCGACGACGCCGACCGTCTCGCCCGCGTCACGCTCAGCAGGACCATCGAGCCCGGAGATCTCCGTGTCACTGGCCTAGTCGCCGAGCTCGGCGCCGGCAAGGTCCTCGGCTACCTCGAGGCCGCCGGCGAGGTGGAGAACCACTGGGGCTTCGCGCTCGCCCAGGAGCTCGGCCGCGTCGACCCCGCCCAGGTGCTCGAGGAGGCCGCCGATCGGGGCATCCGCTTCATCGTCCCCGGCGACAGAGAATGGCCCACCCAGCTCGGCGCGCTCCGCAACACCGGCGCCCTCCACGATCGCGGCGGTGAACCGGTCGGCCTGTGGGTCCTCGGATCGCACGACCTGCGCCACCTCGCCGGCAACGCCGTCGCGGTCGTCGGCTCACGAGCCGCCACCAGCTACGGCACCGAACAGGCCACCGAACTTGGCCGCGACCTCGCGACGATGGGCCACAGCGTCATCAGCGGCGCCGCGTTCGGCGTCGACCAGGCCGCACACCGCGGCGCCCTCCTCGCGGGTGGCCCGACCATCGCGGTCATGCCCGGCGGCGTCGACCGGCCCTACCCGGCCGCGCACGCCCAGCTGCTCGAGGCGATCGCCGAGCGCGGCCTGGTCGTCTCGGAAGCACCCCCGGGCGCCGGACCAACCCGGACCCGCTTCCTGGCACGGAACAGGATCACCGCCGGCCTCGCCGAGGGCACCGTGGTCGTCGAGGGAGCCGTACGCAGCGGCGCGATGAACACCGCCCACTGGACCACCAACCTGCATCGGCCCCTCATGGGCGTCCCCGGCCCCGTCAGCAGTGTGGCATCGACCGGCGTCAACCAGCTGATCCGACTCGGGTCTGCCAGCGCGGTCGCCAACGCTCAAGACGTCATCACCGACGTCATGACACACGCCGCCCGGGCCGCCGGCGAGGGTGCCGACCTGGTCGACGAGTCGTTCGTTCCCGGTCCCGTGCGGTCCCTCCCGCGGGCGGTTCCCGCGGGCGCTTCACCGTCCGCCGCTCCGCGTCGGTGACCGCCTTCGCGGACCCTGTGGATAACCCGATTCGTGTCGGGATCCGCACCTACTCTGCTGAGAGTTCCTAGGTCCCGGTCGACGTCGTCGACCAGGACCGCACTCGGGAGCAGCACCCAACCCAAGCCGCCCGAACGTCACAGGAAGGAACCGCCCATGATCACCCTGACCACCCAGCCGCCGGCTGTCCGCGTCGACTGGATGTGGACCGTCAGCGTCGAGCGCGTCTTGGACGCAGCACCCGACCTGCTCACCTGGGCCGACGCACCTCGCACCGATTGAGCCGACGATGCGCTCGAGGTTGCCTGAATCCGTCCTTCCGGCCGGCGTCTCAGCTCGGCGGAGCGGGTCATCGCGGTTCTACGGACGTGTGTCGGATCCCGCTGCAAGACTCAGCGCCATGTCGTGGGAACAGGATGTCGTCGCCAAGCACGGGCGGCCGCTGGCTGAGATCGAGGGACACGTCTACGTGCTCCACTACGAGACTCCGCAGGTGGTGAAGTCGGTGAGCAGTGAGTACGCGGCCGTCCCGCCTCAGCAGGACCAGGACGGCTTCCTCTCGGCCACGCCGATCCGGCACTACGTCGGCTGGACGCAGCAGGCGAACCCGCGAAAGCGGATCAACCGCCACGGCCGTGCCGCCCAGCGCGAGATCGTCTACCTGGAGCCGGGCACGCTGCGCGACGAGGAGACGATGAAGCGTGTGGGCGTCTGCCCCAAGTGCGGCGAGAACCTGCGCGACTCCTTCGCTGCACGGTCCTGAGCGCCACGAAGGGTCAGTGGTCGGGACCTGTCCAGTTCGGGTCGACCGGGACCGGGATCAGGTCCTCGATCCGCAGCCAGTCCATCTTGACGACCGGCTTGAGCGCGGCGTCGTCGTGCCAGATCACGAGGGCCTCCCAGCGCCGGCCTTCGCGCTTCCAGTCGAGGATGAGGCCCCGTGACGGCTTGAGCCGGCCGGTGTTCCGGATCAGCACGAACCGCACGTCGCCGTACGGCCGCCACGCGTCGTTCTTCGGCGGGTTGGCAGACACGTCGGCGCTCACTCGGTGGTGAGCAGCTCGGCCGGGATCCACTCCTCGACCGTTGCCCAGCGGCCTGGTCGCAGCTGCGCGACGTAGACGACCCTGCCCTCCCACAGGTGCCCAGCTCGCCGCCATTCCAGTAGTAGTCCTGGCCGCGGCTGCGCCGCGTCGACGGGCACGCTGACCCAACAGTGACGCCCGGGATGCTCGGGACCAGCTGCAGCTGCGGGAGGCCGCGCTGAGTTCTGGTCGGTGTGGTCGACGCGCACGCGATCCTTCAAGGGGATGCCTGCCCCGCGCCCGTAACCGCCGCCCGCCATGACATCTAGGGTAGAACAAGTGTTCGAACACTGAACCGGCCTACTTGTGTCGGCCGGGTGCCGTAGTTTCTGGCCATGAGCAGTCAGGGCCGTGCGGCGATTCGGTTCACGTTGAACGGCCAGCGGCACGAGTTGACGGGCGAGGACGTCGAGGCTCGCCTGGTCGAGGTAGCCCCGGATGCGATCCGCAAGCATGCGGTGAGGGTCAACGACACCTGGTTCCCGGCCGTCCAGGCCTTCGAGGTCGCTACCGGGATCCCGCGCTCGGAGTTCATCTCCCACACCGCGCGCCGGCATCTGGCCGCGCTGGGGTTCGAGGTGGCCGGCGACGTCGAACCACGCACGACGCCGTTGCCCGCCGCCGGCGCTGCCGCGCCGGTGCCAGCTGCGCCGGCCGCGCGACCTACCGCCGCAGCCCCAGTGGAGCTCGGGGGAGGGGAGTGGCACACCGAGGCCAACGTCCAAGCGGCCCTGGTCACCGCCCTGGTAGGCGAGGGCTGGCGGATCCTCTCGGTGGCCAACACCGCCACCAAGGAGCACGGCATCGACGTCATCGCCTCCCGGGACGGCCTCACCGTCGGTGTGGAGGTCAAGGGATTCCCCAGCCGCAACTACGCCGACCCCGCTCGCGCCGGCGAGGCCAAGCGCACCAGCCCGGGCACCCAGGCCGGCCACTGGTACTCCCAGGCCGTGCTGGCCGCGATGCGGCTCCGCGGCAAGGAGCCGGCATGGGGCAGCGTGATCGCCCTGCCGGACTTCCCCCGCTACCGCGACCTGCATGCCGAGACCGCCGGGTCACTCGCCGCGGCGCAGATCGAGGTCTGGTGGGTCGACCAGGCCGGAACGGTCCACCGTCCGTGACTACCCCGAAGTGGTACCGCCGCCCGGAAGGAGAGGGCACGGCGCTCCGGAAGGTGCCGCGCCTGGCCAGCTGGAACAAGTCGACCGACCCCGACCAAGTGCGGCTCCGCGACTACCTCGAGGACACCGCACAGCTGGTCCCGCCCCGACTGACGGCCAGTGGCCCATGGGCGCTGCTCCTCGAGGTCGGGCTGCCGGCTACTCGCGACCTGGTCGACATGGCTGACCTGGACAACTACGCCTTCCCGCTGGCCACCCGGCTCCGCAACGAAGACCTGGTGGCGGTGTGGTGCACGAAGAGGCACGCCGAGACCTCACGAGTCCTCGCCGCGCCCGCGCAAGAGACGACCGGCCCCGGCACGACCTACACGGTCCGCACCACCGCCTCGGCCTCGACGACGGCCTACAAGGAGCAGGTCCGATCCGCCGTCATCAACGCCGCGGAGATCCCCACCGGCCCAGTGCAGCTGCAGCTGGCCTTCGTCGTCGGGCCGCAGCGCAACTGGCTGACCCTCTGGAAGCCCACGATCGACGCCCTCGACCCGCTCCTGGGCCGCACCCGCGAGGACCGTGACTGGCATCCACAGGACGGCCGGATCACCGACCTCGGCCTGCACGTCACCGTCGACGCCTCGCTCGGCCACGACGTGCTGCTCAGCATCGCCGCGGCCCCAGCCGCCGCTCCCAGAACGGACGATCCCCGATGACACTGACCTTCGCCGCAATCCTCGCCAGCGCGGGCCTCGACCCGGCCGAGGCCCTCGTCATCCGGCACGCCTACGTACGCGAGCACGAGGACGGGACCGTCGGCATCCACGGCGACTCCTCCGACGCCGAGATCCTCGCCTACACCAGCGTCCAATCCGCCAACACCCGCACCTTCCCGGCCGCGCCTCCCCGGATCTGGATCGTGTTCCGGCCCGAGGGCGGTGACCGTGCACGGCTGTGGTCGGTCCTGGTGAACCACGGCGAGACGGATCACGACGGGCTACGGCGCACCTTCCACCTCGAGCACTCCGAGCTGATGGCCGACCTGCGGAACCGGCTGGTGATCCAGTGGCGCTCCCCGCGCACCTGGCGGATCAACGCGACCACCGCGGCCGCATACCCGGTGATGGAGATCGCCGACTCCGAGCCGGTGCGGTTCCCCGGGTTCGACGCCCTGACGCTGGACTACCCCCAGCTGCAGGCGGTCATCCGTGAGCATCGCTACGCCGCGTGGCGAACGGCGCTGTCCTCCGTCATCGGGATCTACCTGATCACTGACACCCGCGACGGACGCCACTACGTCGGCAAGGCGGACGGCGCCGAGACCATCTGGCAGCGCTGGGCCGCATACGCCACCAACGGCCACGGAGGCAATGTCGAGCTCCGCAACCTCGACCCTTCGAGTTACCGGCTGTCGGTGCTGCGGGTGTTCGACCCTGCGACCCCGACCAGGGAGATCGACGCGGCCGAGAGCCACTTCAAGCACGCGCTGGACTCCCGCCGTCACGGGCTCAACCGCAACTGAATCGGCCACATCTGTCGGACCGCTCCGGCAGAGTTCGACTCGTGCCACTGACGGCGCAGCACGCCCAGGCGGGCGCGCTCGACGCAACCGTTGACCCGCTGGGCGAGGGGACGTCCTGGGAGGCGATCCACCGAGCGCGACCCCGCGCGCCTCTGACCTGCCGCGAGTGTGGGCACGGGCTTCACGCCAAGGTCTCACCCAAAGGACTGCGGTTCTTCGCCCACGACCTTGCCGCGCCAACCTGTTCCCTGGTCGGCGAGACCATGGCCCACCGACTGTTCAAGCAGCAACTGGCCTCAGCGATCCGCGAGGCCGGCTGGTACGCCGAACTCGAGGTCGCCGGCGACGGCTGGCGCGCCGACGTGCTGGCCACCAGCCCCGACGGCGCCAGGAGGATGGCCTGGGAGGCGCAGCTGGCCCAGATCGCCGTCGACGAGCTACGTCAGCGCACGTCGCGGATGCAGGCCTCCGAGGTGCCGGTGTGCTGGGTCACCGACCACGACCGACCATGGATCGGAGCCGTCCCAGCCATTCAGATCACCTTGCCCGCCGAACCAGGGCCCGCCGATGCCCAGATCGTCAACGGAGCCGCCGTCTTCCGCGAATCCTGGTGCCCGCGCCGGCGCTGCGAGAACGATGGCGGAGCGCCCGGCCCATGCCCCGGCCACGGCTGGTGGGGACCGGTCCCCGAAGCAGTCAACCTCGAGACCTTCGTCGCCGGCGTTCTGGCCGGCACGATCAGGATTCACCAGGTGGCGGTGCGCAAGTACCTGCGACTGCCGACAGCTGCGCGGACCGTGTGGACCACACGCCAGCACGTCATCACCGAACGAGCCCAGTTGGAAGCCAGCGCGCGCCGGCGTGAACGCGACGAGCTGGCGGCCGCGGAGCACGAGCGCCACCTGGCTGCGATCGCGGCCAAACTCGCCCGCCAGCAGGCACTCACACCGCCGGCGGTCGACCTCGTCGGACGAGAGGCTCGCGGCTATGTCGGGGTGCGCGACGCGACGCCCGAGTGGGCGATGGGGGTGCCGTTGTTCGTCCAGGACATGCCGCAAGGAGTCATCAGCCCGGTCGTCAGCAGGGTCTCGGCCGAGGTCCTCGCGCGATTCCGGGGCCTGACCCTGTTCGTCGCCACCGAGGCCGAGCGACGTGCCCTCGCACGGGCGTGCGGGCCCGCCCAGCGGATCGTGCTGTTCGAGGTGGAGGTCCCGGCCCAGCCGCGGCCGCCGGCGGTGACCTACGGCAGGGCCGGGCGGGTGCGGTAGACCTGCACCTGGTCGCGCAGCTCGGTGCTGGCGATCGCCAACCCGGCGTACGCTGCGGCCGCCGCGGCGAGGTTGAACGACGACGCCGGCGTGCACATGACGTCAGAGGCACTCAGTGAGCCGTCCTCGAGACGCTCGGCGAACGTGTCGGCGGCCGCGGCCGCGTCAGCTGCGTGCTGGGTGATCCCCGCAGGCACAGGCTTGCCGGTGCCGGACACGAAGGCCTCCCACACGAACAGCTCGGCGTCGCCCGCCAGCCACGGCTCGGGCCGCGTGGTGCACCGCAGCCCGGGGAACCCGGACCCGACCCGCTCGAGCACCCACGCCATCTGCACCAGCCCGGTGGCCAGCGCGCCGCTGCCGGCGCCGGCCGACCAAGGCCGCGAGCGGCCGTCGACGGTCTCGCCCTGGCGCGCCTGCCCCAGCGTCCGCCACCCGTCGCCGGGCCCGACCGGGCTGACCGGAACCATCAGAGGTGCCTCGAACCCGAGCGCCACGGGCACGCCGGCGTCGAGCGCCTCGAGGACCGAGAGGGCCGCGCCCTCGGGGTGGCTGCCTCCTTCGCCGACCGGTCGACGGCCGGGCAGGTCGAGGGCTGCCCAGGCGAAGTTGCTCCGGACGGATCCGACGTCGACCGCGACAACTCGGGGGGACATCAGCGCAGCGCTCCTTCTCGCGGTCACGGGGACAGGTTGACCCGGTAGACGGACGGGTCGGCGGCCGCCACGACGGTCTGCCGTTCGTACTCGACAAGTGTGGGGTCGGTGAGGGCGCCGGTCACCACGGCCAAGGACCAGTCGGGATCGGTCTCAGCGGTGCGCAGCTCGTTGCGGGTCAGGAGCACCGAGGGCATGGAGCTGGAGACGCCCTTGACCTCGAGGTGGCGTTGCTCGTCGTGGCGCGTCGCGGTGAGGTCCCAGCCGCACTTGAGGTGCGCGACGCGAGTGATCGTCCATCCTGCTGCCTCGTAGTGGCGTTGGACCGCGTCCTCGGCGGCCAGCTCGACCTGGCGATTCGTGGTGGGGTCCCCGAAGCCGGCTCCCCACGTGCCGACCGCGATCGTGCTCGAGGTCTCGCGCGGGTCGCCGGGGTGAACGGGGGGCTCGAGGACACCGCTGTACTCCCGGACCAGCACCGGCACCGATCGTGGGTGTGTCCGGTAGCCGAGGCCGCGCTCCGTGAGGAGCTTGACCAGGTCGGTGCGGAGCGGGATCAGGCGGTGGCGCGTCTCGGTGCCGATCTCGAGCAACTCCGCCCACAGGGTCATGATGTTGCCCGGGGAGCGGTGCCAGGCATCGTCGTAGGGCGCTGCGGTGTCCCACAGGTAGGCGTGCAGGAGGGTCAGGAGCTCGTCTTGCTCCTCGGCCGGGTAGAGCTTGAGCGGGACGCGTGCGAGGCCGGCGTCGTCAGCTCGCGCCAGGCCGTCGCGGATCAGCTCGACCAGCCGGGCGTTGGAGTCCTGTGAGGTCACGACGATCGCTCACGGCCTCGCGGGTACTCGACGTCGAAGTGGTCGGCGATGATCTGCGTGGTCTCGCACCCCCAGCCGGCGCGTCGGTCCATCGGGTCCGGTTCATCATCGAGGGAGTCGCAGACGCCGGTGCCGGATCTGCAGTCGCGGTGGAGGGTCAAGAGCTTGCGGGCGAGCAGGTCGTTGATCGTGTTGAGTCGACGCATGGCGTCGACCCATCGCGAGACGGGGGCGGTGGAGTCGTCGACCTCGTGCACGACGTCCATGCGCCACGCGGCGCTGGCCTCCTCGTCGTACTCGTAGCGCGTCATCAACGCATCCCGAAGAACGCGGTGATCCGGTCGACCTGCTTCTGGTCCAGCAGCGCCGGTCGGCACGCCCCGTAGGCGTTGGTCAGGTCGATGACCAGCTGGCGGGTCTGGTCGAGGCTGAGGTCGATGGTCGCCGTCTCGCCGTCGGTGCTGGTGACTTTGAGGTCGACGCGCTGCACGTCCTCATCGACGTATCGGGCGTGTGCGCCAATCTTCTTGGCCCGGCCGGCCTCGCTGCGCTTGAAGATTCCCACGCTCGCATCGTGGCATGGCGACCCGTTGCGCGGGGGCGGAACGGTGGCGGCACGCGCGGCTCAGGTGGTCGACCAGCTGAGGCCGAGGATCCGGAAGGCCTCTTGGATGTCGGGGTGCTCGGGGGAGAGGGCGTGGTGCTCGATCGCGTCGAGTGTCCGGCTGATCGCGGGGTCCTCGGCTCGCTCGAACACCGCCCATAGCGTGAGGTCGTCGCCGTGGCGGGAGGCGAACGTGACGCCGTTGAGGTCGGTGGTCGCGTGCAAGTAGGTGGCCACCGACTGGGTGAGCGCTCGCGGCCGCCCGTCCTTGAGCGCGGCCGCGTCGAAGTCGTGCAGGTTCAGCAGGTGCGCGAGCGCGACGAACTGCGGCCGCAGGGCCGCGATCGACTCCGCGGCCGTCACCGCGCAGAACCGAGCCGACAGCGTCGCGCTCGCCGCCGAGCGCGGCTCGAGCCACGAGTAGGAGATCTCCCCGGCGCGGGCCGTCGGGTGCATCGCGGCGTCCTCGTCGTCCTCCTCGATGTCGTCGAGCTCGAGCGCGAGGGTCGGGTCGGGTCGGAAGCCGGCGAGGACCTCGAGCAGGCAAGCCAAGAGGGTGGAGCCGGCGTAGATGGTGCGGAAGTTTCCCTGCCGGTCGTCCCATCGGCCGTGGAACCTGCCATCGGCGCCGGCCCACTCCCAACCCGACCAGGCCCAGGGCTCCGGCTTGAAGCCGACGCGCCAGACCTGCTCGGCCGCGTTGACGACGACCAGCTGAGGTGCCTCGGTCACCCGCGAGTCACCCGGCCGCAGCGAATGCGCGCGCGGCCGCCAGGACACTGGGACCGATCTGCTCCAGGTCGCCCTCACGCAGCAGCCGTGCCGGCGCGACGTCGTCGAGGCGCGGGTTCATGCCCTGGAACCACGTCTGGACGACCGCCGCCGAGTCCTTTTCGCGCAGCAGAGCCGCGATCCGGTACGCCATCCGCAGCCGGTTGACCACCTCGGTTGACGGGGTCCGTGCGTCGGCCGAGTCGGCCCACTGGCGCACGGCGCGGGTCTCCTGGACCGAGCCCAGGTAGGCCACGAGCTTGGCTCCGAGCAGATCGCGCAGCCGTTCGACGAGTTCCGGCGTGGGCAGCCGAACCGACTCCTCGTAGGCGCGAAGGTCGCCGCGGGCGATGGTCGACTGGTTGTTCATACCTGCAGTGTGCCACTGCGGGGTGCGCAAACCAAGGGAAATCACAGGTTAAATCACATCCAAAAACCCACGTCGGACGGCGGCGTTCCCGTACCGCGGCGTCGCGAAGGAGAGCCCGTGGAGCCTGTGCTCCCGGGCCGGCGAATTGCCCCACTCGCCTGAACCCGGCGTCGTGCGGGTCATCGTCGAGCCGCAGCGGGCGTAGGGATTGGTGGGCGCCTGCCCTCAGGTGCGGCCCTGCTGCGCGAGCCAGGGACCGCGTCAGTCCTTGCCGGCTTGTGGTGGCGCTGATGCAGTGTGGCAGCTGCGGAGGCCGAGTTAGTCGCGTCTATTGCTGCGTCGCTGGCCGCTCGCAGGGTTTCTGAGACGGGCGGGGGGAGCAAGACCAGACGCTTGGCGAGGATGTCGGCCGGCGAGACCCAGACGACGTCGCCTTCGGCGGGAGGGGTGGCCAGTCCGGACTCGACGTCGTTGTGCGCTCGACGGGACAGTGCCCGGGCAGGTCCGATGAGGTTGGGGTTGTCCGCTCGCTCCGCGACTACGACCGCGAGTTCGGAGGAGGCCTCGACGGCGCGCAGGGTCGCTGTCACGGCTTGGGGGAGCCCCGGGCGTTCCGCGATCACCTCGGGGCTGGCGAGGGTGGTGGTGTCGTGGGTGATCTGGCGGTACGCGGCGCGGACCTCCGCGGCCGCGCGGGCCAGCGGCTCTCGGATCCGAGCGCCCGGGGGAGCGAGGTCGCCCCAGCGGCTGGCCAGGTTGCTCCAGGAGTAGCCGGCGTTGGCGATTGCGGGGACGAGCCGGTCGGAGGGCTCGAGGATGCCGGCAGTGGCGGCCGCGTCGACGAGCACCATGCTCGCGCCGGCGATGAGGCTCTGGGTGCGGGTGATGAGGAGGATGTTGGAGGGCTCGAGCTGACGGACCAGAGCTCGGTGGGTCTGGATGTCCCAGTTGGCCAGCGCCTGGAACAGTCGACTGGGGTCCTCGACAGGCCGGACCGCTTCGCCGGCGAGGGCCTGGGTGAACTGGTCGCTCAGGTAGCTGTGGGCGGTGTTCTCGCACGCAGTCATGCGGTCAAGCCATGCTCCGATGGGCGCGACGGCGTAAGGGGAGTGGTGCTGGGCGAGGCGGGCGCGGCGGCCGGACTCGCGGGCGTCGTTCACGCGGTCGCGGCCGTTGTGATGCAGCGCGACGTTGACGGCGTGAGCGGTCAGATAGAGCCCGTGCATGATCCTGGTGCGAGCTGCCTCGAGGTCGCGGTGGGCGTCGGACTGCTCTAGGGGGATCTCCGCGCCGTAAAGGCGCACAAGGGCCGCGGCGTTAACGAGAGTCTGGGTCATCTGGTCGAGCCGCGGGTTGGTCGGTCCTTGGCCCGGCCAGGCCGTGCGGCCGGTCAGGCTGGCCTCGATGGTGGCGGCCTGCGCAGCGAGGCTGGTCATCGGTCGGTCGCGCTCGTCGACGCCCGGCCGCCGGCCGGGCAGTGAGGCCCACAGGTCCTCCGCGGCCGCGACCATCGTGGGCCAGCTGCGCAGCAGGGTGCCGGCGTCGTCGCCGTCGACGTCGATGAGCAGCTGGCGGGCGAGGTAGTCGACGTCGAAGAGCATCTCGCCGATGCTGCGCACGTCGCGCGTGGTCATCGGGATCTGGTCGACGTCGAAGAGCTCCTGGTCGATGTCGGCGTACGCCAGGCGCAGGTCAGTAGCCAAGGCCGCGCGCTTCCCTGATGAGGTCGCACAGGTCGACGACCAGCTGTGAGCCGTGGATCAGGTCCGGCTGGTGCAGCGGCAGCGGCCGGGTCAGCTCCTCGGCGTCGGTGAGCAGTTGCAGCGGCGTGCGCTCCTCGAGCCTCTCGGCGTCGACGTCGGGCAGCTCGTAGTCCTCAGGCAGCAGGGTGCTGGCCTGGGAGTGCGCGAGGTAGACACCGAGCCCGAGGTCGTGCAGCGGCGAGTCGGCGGTGGCCCTGTCGGCGTCGCTCCACACCTGGGTGGCGGCCTGGTGTAGCAGGTGCGCGATCGAGCCGAGGCGGTCCCAGGTGCTGTCCGGGTTGAGGGTGTCCACAGGTGTTCCTTTCGATTGGAGGTCGGTCTGGCCCATGAACCCACGTCCTGGTCGGTCCTCGCTCCGCTGAGCGCGGGCTGTGGATAACTCGGGGTGGTGTCGGCGGCTGGGCACAAACTGGTCTCGTTCGCCTATGTCGGTCGGCGGTCGCCGAACGATCACCGCGAGCAAAGTCAAGAGATGCGCACTAGTGCTGATAGTTGGAGGGGGGTCGTGATGATGAGGTTCCCGATGACCGTGCTGAGGGTGGTGACACTGGTGCCGGCGCTGCTGGTGAGCTTCGTCCTGACCGTGGTGGTGTGCGCCCTGCTCCCTCCGGCGCTGGGCCTGCTGGCGTTCATGGCTGCCGGCGGGGTCCTGGTCGCGCTGGCCATGGGCCAGCTGCAGCGGCCGGCGATCGCGGCGCTGACCAGCTCGCGGCCGGCGACCGAGGCCGAGTTCCGGGTGATGGCGCCGGTGCTGGCAGAGCTGGGCGGCCGCGGCGTCGACATCGCCACGCTGTTCGTACGCCGGGCGCAGCGTCCAAGCACCCCGGTGGCGGTGGCGATCGGGCGGCGCACCGTGGTGGTCAGCCCGGGCCTGGTCGACGCGACGTACCGCGGCGGCGTGACCGGGACGGAGGCGGCCGCGGCGCTGGCCCATGCGGTCGGCCGACACCGGGCTCTGCGGCCGCGGCTGGAGCTGGCGGTGCTCGCGGCGACGACGCCCTGGCGGCTGATCGTGGCTGCGTTCCGCGGCATCGGCCGGGCCTTCGCCTGGCTGCCGTTCATGCGGCTGGCCTGGACGCTGCGCGGCGTCGTGGGCGTGATCTGCGTGGTGCAGTCCGTGGCCGAGGGCCGGTCCTGGGCCGGGCTCCTCGGGGGCGTGGTCATCGCGCTGACCTACGTGGTGCCGGTGGCCGGTCGGCGGATCGACCTGCGTGCTGAGGCAGAGGCCGACCAGTTCGTGCTCGGACTCGGTCTCGGCCCCGTGCTGGCGGGGCTGCTGCGGCGCTACGGCCACCCGATGACGTTCGAGCGGATGCAGCGCCTGGAGAACGCCACTGACCATGCCGCCGGGCAGCCTCAGCAGCCGCGGCTGCACCTGGTGCACGGCTGAGGCTGTTTCTCGGGCGGTTTCGGCGGCCGACGTCGGGCTACTCGTCGTCCTGGAAGCCGGACGTGGAGTGGTGCACGCAGCCGCGGCCGTTGCCCTCGTGCGGCTTGTGGTTCATGCACGGCAGCGATCCGAGCTTGTGTGAGCAGTCGGCCCACCGGATGTTCGAGACGTTCGAGGACTTGACGGTCGGCGCGAGCGCGGTTGCCATGGCTGCTTCCTCACCGGCGCGGGCCGCGGCGGCCGGGCTGGGGCCGCTGGTAGGCGGCCGTGTCGGTGTGGTCGTGCTGCCGGCCGGACCGGTGCACCTGCGCGATCTCGGCGTCGGGGGAGGGGCCGGTGTCAGCGGCCGCGGCCTGGGCAGCGGCAGCCTCGGTGGCACTGATCTCCTCGGCGCGCTGGCGGGCCTCTTCCTCGAGCGCGGCTTCCTCGAGCGCGGCTTCACTCATGTGAACTCCTGGATCCCGTGGACCGGCACCGGCTGCGCCAGTCCTCCTTGGTCTCCTAAGTGCGAGCCGAGGCCCGGAGCGATCACCTCGGCCGATCCGTGTTCTCGGCCGGGCCAGTCAGGCCGGCTGCGCCAGCAGCGTGGCTCCCAGCCGCTGCGCGGTGTGCTCGAGGATCGCCCGGGATCCGCTCGTACCGGGCCGGTCGCAGGACGGGTGAGTGTCGAAGCCCTCCTCAACGACGATCCGGTGCAGCTGGCCACCGCAGGCACGACAGCGCCGGTCAGTGTGAGTGGGGCACTCCTCGACCGACACGGCGCAGGGCACGCATGCCGCGGTCGGCGGAGGGCTCACCTGGTGGTCGCGGTCCCAGTCGCGCCGCTGGCGCAGCAGCGTGGCGGTCTGTTCCCACAGCGCCTGCTCGAGGTGAGCCGGGGCCGGTCGGCCGAGCGCTTGGTCGACCGCGGCCTTGCGCAACTGCTCACCGCACCCGAGTACGCGTTCATCGACGCCGCGGCGGTAGCACCATCGGGCCAGTGTCTTCGCCGCGGTGGCCAGCTGCTCGTCCATGTGGGCCGCCCGGCTCTCAGCAGCTGCCCCACAGGCCGCGGCCAGCGTCCTGGGCATCGTCGACGGCCGTGGAGTAGGACTCCTCGCGGGCCAGCGCCGGCCCGGCCTCGTAGCGACGGGCGGCGCCACTGGCCAGGAGCTCGCCGGCCACGTCGACGTCATCGGCGTTTGTCGAGCGGTCGACGTAGCGCAGCAGCCGGTGGTAGCGATCACGGTTGGGCTGGCCGGTGTCGGTGACGAGCTCGGCGGTGCTGCCGACCGGAGCGAGCTGCTCGAGGAGCCTGGTGGCGTCCTCTGCGTAGCACTCGGCCGGCTCCGGCGGGTGCGCGACTTCGGGGGCGTCGATCCCGAGCAGCCGGACTCGGCCGAGCTGGCGGCCGCCGAGCGTCTCGACCCGGATCGTGTCGCCGTCGACGACGGCGGTCACACGCACCTGGGTGGTCGCGCCCTCGGTCGGCTCGGGGCCCGTCTGAGTGCCGGGTAGCGCGGCCTCGATCCCGCCGGCGGTCAGCGCGACGATCGCGGCCGCGGCCAGGCCGATCAGGGCCTTCACCGGGCGACCCTCAGCTGGGGGCGCTCAGCGGCGACAGGGACCGCTCGCTGCTGCTCGCGCAGGCCGGGGGAGCGGTGACCGGGCTCGGGGACATGCTCGACGACGTCACCGGCGCCGATGCTGCTGGCTGGCTGCTCGGGGAGATCCGCAGCGATCTTCGCGGCCAGGTCCCGCAGCGGCGGGGTCTTCTCGATGCGCCGGGTCGCGGACAGCACCGTGGTGTGGTCGCGGTCGAAGTGACGCGCGATCGCCGGCAGGCTGTGGCCGTGGATGCGGGCCGCGGTCATGGCCACGGCACGAGCGTCGGCGGCCGCCCGGCTGTGGTCGGCACCCAGGAGTACCTCCGGGGTGGTGCCGAAGGCCTCCGCGGCCGCGACTACGGCGTGCTCGACCGGCCCGTCAGGCTCGAAGGTCGAGGTCGGCGCCGCGGCGGGGATCTCCGCGGCAACGGGCGGAGGGTCCTCGGGGAGGTCGGCGGCGATCTTCTCGGCCAGGCCGTTCAGTGCGGGGGACTTCGCGATGCGACGGGTCGCCTGGAGCACCGTGGTGTGGTCGCGGTCGAAGTGACGCGCGATCGCCGGGAGGCTGTGCCCCTGGGTGCGGGCCGCGGTCATCGCGACCGCACGGCCGTCGGCGGCCGCCCGGCTGCGGTCGGCACCCAGCAGGACCTCCGGTGTGGTCCCGAAGGCCTCCGCGGCCGCCACAACCGCATGCTCGACCGGGCCGTCAGGCTCGAACGTCGACGCCGGCGGGTGCAGGGGGACCAGCGTGGCCTCGGGGCGGGGGAGTTGGGCGGTGTAGCGGTCGTTGACGTGCGCGGTGACGCGCGCCGCGGCGTCGGCCAGGCGCGGTCGCTCGGCCGTGCGGCGTACGGCGTGGATCACCGAGCCGTGGTCCTTGTCGAAGTGCTCGGCAATCACCGGCAGGGACAGACCGACCTCGCGTGCGGCGGTCATGGCCACCGCCCGGGCGTCGCTGACCGGTCGGCTGCGTTCGGCGCTGCGGATCGCCTCCGGAGTGGTGCCGAACATCGGGGCGGCAGCGTTGATCGCCAGCTCGCACACCGCGGCGGGGCCGGTCGCGGAGGAAGTGGGTGGGCTCTGGTCGACCTGGACGGCCAGCACCGTCACCAGGGACCGCAGCTGCTCGGCGTCGAGCGGTGCGATCAGCTCGGCGACCTGGTCGTGCTCGCCGTTGCTGGCCGCATCGAGGATGAGGCCCGCCTGCTGGCGGCCGCCCTGGTCGAGGTCCATGACGCGCCTCTCGCCTACCGCGCCGGGGATCCGACGCTCGGTGCTGCCTGATGCGGGATCTGGACGCGGCCCTGCTCGGCCATGCGCCGGCGGGCGTTGTCGGTGATCTCGGTCGCGATGCCGGCCGACTGGCGGGCGCTGGCTGCGGCGTGGTCGACGACGTTCTCGAGCAGGCGCACGTCCTCGTCGGCGCGGCCCAGCTCCTTGCCGGCGGTTGCGATGCTTCGCTCGAGGGTGACCGGCTCCAGCAGCGACGGCGGAGTCACTTGCTGAGCGGCCAGGTGCGCGCTCTCGACATGCTGGGCGGCCAGCCGGGCCATCGGCTTGGCCAGGTCGATCATCTCGCCGACAACCGCAAGCCTCGGCTTCAGCTGCGCGACGTCGCGGGCGCGAGCGGGATCGGTGGTGTCGGCGTCCAGCAGGAGGAGGTCGTGGGCGTCGATGACCGCCTGCGAGGCGCGTTCCAGGTGCCCGGTGAGCTCGTCGGTCAGCTCGGCGTTGTCGCTGCAGCGGCGCTGCAGGCGGCTCAGGTGCTCGGCGGCGGCCTCGAGGTAGTAGTCGCCGCGGTCGGAGAGTCGCGCCTTGGCCGAGTCGAGCTCGGCGTCGTCGAGCACCCGTAGCGCGGAGTTGATCGTGGTGTGCAGCTCCTCGACGACATGGCGGGCCCGGCTCACCGCCTGCTCGGCCATGAAGACGGCGTCGGCGGCGTGGAGGGCGGTGTCGGTGGTCATGCCGGGTCACCGCCTCGTGCTCGGGCGGGGGAGGTGCTGCCCGCTGGGGGCAGGACCTCGCGGAGCCGATCGAGCGCGGCCAGCGCCTGCTCGAGGTGGTTGCGGGCCTCCTGAACCGGGTCACGGTCGGCCGCGGCGGACGGGGATTCGGTGGGCGTGCTCACGGGCAGCTCCTTGGTGGACCGGGGTCATCTCTCAGTCACCAAAGGAAGGTCGACCCGTCGGGGCGATCACCCGACGCGAAGAAATCTCGCGGCCGCGCGGCGGGGCCTTGGGTCAGGGCTGGTCCCAGGGCATCGACTCCTGCCCGTCGTCGACGCCCTGGCTGATGGTGTGGGCCGTGGCGTTGCGCGCGGCTTCGAGGTGCTTGTGGAGGTCGACCGCGAGGCTCCGGGCTTCCTCCAGGTACAGGCGCGCCACGCCGATGGCCATGGCTGGGTCGGACTCGTCGGTCATCGTTTCCATGCTGAGCACCTGGTGGGCCTGGGCCTGCTCGAGCGCGCTGGAGAGCTGCGAGAACGCTTGGGGGAGCGCGGCCGCGAGTTCGGCGAACTCCGCGAGCTGGTCAGAGGTCTCGGACGGGATCTGGTCCTGCTCCCACATGGTGGCGCGGTTGAAGCCGTTGACGTTCGCGCGGGCCGCCTGCGCGTGCCCGCCGGCGCCGAGCTGGTCGTTGCCGTCCACTGACGTGCCCTTCCTGCCGTGAGGTAGGGCTTGAGTCTCGCGGATCTTGCTGCCCGGTGCGCGCGACCGGTGGCGGGGCTGTGGACAACCGCAGGGTGCCTTCCAGGCGTGCGGGGCGGGAGACTGATCGGCCATGGACGACCAGGCGGCCTTGATCGCACGGCGGGTCGCGCTCGCCGCGGCGGCCTGGTATAACGAGCCGGCCGACATCGAGGCCTACCGCCGGCTCGCCGCGGCGGTGGGGAGTGGAACGCCTACACCTCATTGCAGCTCGAGGCCGGCGACGTCGACGAGCTGCTCGACGACCTGGCCGACGTCGCCCCGCCGACTCAGCTCGGGCAGGGCGTTGCCGAGCTGGAGGCTCTCCTACGCAGACAGGCCCCTGCTCAAGCTCTGAGATCAGCGGGCGATGCCCGGGCCCCAGCTACCTGGGGTGTCGCCAGCGGGCGCCGTCCTCGGCGAGAGCCGGCGGCGGGCCGCCTCGTCGGGGCTCTCGGCCGGCGGCCCGACCTCCTCGACGTCGAGGTCGACCAAGGATGCGCGGCCAGCTGGTTGGGCGGTCGCGCTCAGTGATTCGGCCAGGTCCTCGATGTCGGCCTCCAGGACCTGCTCGAGGATGTCGGCGATGCTCGCGGGGGAGCCGTCGCAGTCGGCTGCCAGGGCCTCAGCCAGTTGATCGAGGGCGGCGTTGCCGCGGGCGGTGAAGGTTACGACTCCGGGGACCGGGATCTCGGCTGGGGAAGTGCTCATGGTCCACCTCGCTTTCCTGATCACCTACGTGCACAGGAGGGGCGGGAGCGATCAGCTCGCAGGGACCAGTTCGCGCTCGACCCGCAGGGAGATGATCCGCCAGCCCTCAGGAACGCGCCGGCGCGCTGCCTCGAGCGCGTGGTCGTAGTCGACGTCCTCGACGATCAACTCGTCTCGGCCGAGGGCGTAGTCGCCGCGGGGGTCGGGCGGGATCTCCTGCACCGTGGCGTGCAGGGTGAGCTTCTGTTCCGCGGCGTCGATCACAGGGCCTGAGAGTAGGGCCGCAGCTCGTGGTGATCGCGCCAGGCCTGGTCGCCGTCGTCGAACTCGACTGTCCATTCGTCGACCGCGGTCCGCTCGACGATCGTGGCTGGAACCCAGACCGCCGCGGCGTCGCGGTGGAGGCCGCCGAGGACCTCGACGCGCGAGCCGTCGGCGAAGGGATTGTGAGATCCCAGGTACTCGCTGACGGTCTCCTCAAGCGGGGTGTTGCCGCCCCGGGGCGCTGCGTTGACCCACTGCTCAAGCGGGTCGGTCCGGGCCCAGCTCAGCGCGAGGCCCGCGACGTAGTTCGCATCAGTTGCCACTGCCGTTCTCCTCGCCCTGGCTGAACATGGTGCGGGCGCGCTCGTGGCTGATGTGTCCGTTGGGGTCAGTGCCCTCGGTCCACAGCTGCTGGCGGTAGCCGTCGCCCTCTGGGGTGGCGCCGACGTAGTCCGGGATCGACCCGTTCGGGAACGGCGGGTAGGTGGCTGAGATGCCCCGCTCACCCTTCACCACGGCGTCTAGGGAGAAGGTCAGTGCGCGCGGGTAGTGGCGGCGCACCCACGTCTCAGTCCGGCTCCAGACGGCGTCGTAGGCGTCCTGGTCGCCGCGGCCGTCGCTGGCCTCGACGGCCGTGCGGTAGGCCTGCCAGATGTCGTAGGCCTCGCGGTCCTTCGCGCGGTTCTCGATGAGCACCGGGAGGCAGCCGCACTCCTCGCCCTCGTCGTGGTGGAATCCGATGCAGCGGTCGTCGCTGCAGCCGCACTCGTCTCCGCGCCATTCGGTCTCCGGCACCCACTGGCGTTCGTCGGCCTCGTCGGTCATCTCTTTGAGCCACCCGCCGTAGGCGATCCAGTCGCGCACGGTGATGCCCGCGTCCGCCAGGATTCGGCGGGCTTCACTGTTGAGCTTCGTCATCGGTGGCCTCAGCGGTCGAAGGGGATAGGAACAGTCTGGTAGCGGGGGCAGCACTGCTCTGGGTTTTCCACAGGGGTTGTTCGAGTTCCGTCTTAGGCCGGTCGCACGCGCGGCGCCCGGCGTCAAACGCTGCATCCACAGCCGCTCGCGTTCGCTCAGAACTGCTGGGCATCAGGTGCGTGTAGGTGCGCAAGGTGAAGCCCGGGTCGCTGTGGCCGAGGTACTCCGACACCGCGCGAATCGATTCGCCAGCATCCAGGAGTACGGACGCGTACCAGTGACGTAGGGCGTGCATGCCGTTGTCGCGCGATTGCTCGATGCCCACCGCGGCTTGGGCGGGCTTCCACAGCCGCGTGTTGAAGTAGTTGCGGTTGAGGGCTGAGCGTTCGCGTGTGGTGAGGATGAGTCCTGCGCTCGCTTGCCTCTCCGCCTGGGGCATTCCCCATGGAAGGGTGACGCTGCGGCGTGGGTAGGTCGCGAGATGGTTGCTGAGTTCCGTCGCGACGCTCTGGGGCAAGGGCACGGTTCGGGTCTTGTTGCCCTTTGGGAGGCCAAACGCCAGGCGGTTGCCTCCGAATACCTTCACCTGCCGCCTGACCTCCACGACTCCGCGGAGGAAGTCGACGTCTTCGACCGCGAGTCCGAATACCTCGCCTTGACGTAGCCCCAGCCCTGAGCCCAACGTGACTGCAATCCTGTACTGCGACGGAAGCGCATCGTGCATGGAGGAGACCCAGTCGGTGGGCCAGGGAACCACCTTGCGGCGCGACGTGGTGGGCCGCGTGACGGAACTGGCCTTGCACGGATTCTTCGCGATCATGTCGTCGTCAACAGCGGCCGAGAAGATGGCGGAGACGTTGGAGAAGATGACGCTCCGGTAGGTCTCGGCCATCTCCATCGATCGCAGGAGCTTCTGGATCGTCGATGGTTTGATCTGGCGCAGTTCGAGGTGGCCCAGGGTCGGGAAGACGTGGAGCCTGAGTCGGATTTCGGTCGCTTCGTATGTCAGCGGACTGAAGGTCCGACTTTCCAACCACTCCTCGGCGTAGGTCCGAAACGACAACTTGCCAGCGTCGACGTCGAGATAAGTCCCCCTGAGTTTGTCCGCCTCGACAGTGTTGCGGAAAGCGACGGCCTCGGCCTTACGCCTGAAGGTCTTGCGGCGTTGCCGGCCTTCGGGATCGCGGTAGTTGACGACGTACCGGGGGGTGCCGTCATCGGCTGGCCTGCCCGCACTAATGCTGGCCATGGCTGTCCTTCGCACAGTCCGACGTACGCGCAAGGTTGGCTGAAGACCGTCTCCCCGTCTGGGACGATGTGACCGATGCTCGGCCAGACCGAGGAACTGACGCGATCACGGATTCTCTTCGAGTTGAACCGTCCAGTTGATGACGGTTGCTGCTCGCCAGCGCAGGTGTTTGCCGACACGGAAACCGGCAGGCCCGTATCCCGTCGTACGCCAGGAGTAGATGGTCTGTTTGGTGACGCCCAAGTAGGACGCGACATCGTCGATGTCCCACAGCTCCTGAGCGTCGACAAGCCTGGGTGACCGGCCGCGGGGGACTCCCCGACGTCGGGGGCCGAAGGTCCCTGGCTCTGCAGCCGGTGCGTTCGAGTTCGTTGCCATCATCAAGCCCCTCCTTGCGGCGTTGACGGACGTTTGGTCTACGGGCACCTACGTCCGACGACGGGTCGGGAGCGATCAAACTGAAGAAACGGATCTGGCAGCGACCCGGTCGAGCCGGCGGGGGACAGGTCGCTAGGCCGAGCGAAGCGACGGAGCTGACTCGGGCGCCTGGGCTGCTGCATCGGACGCGCCCGGGTGCGTCGCTGGGCGACGGCGAGGAATCAAGTGTCGCGCAAGGCGATGGTCCCGAGATTTGTACCGAATTTGTAACCGACCAGCGGCTAACAACAGCAAACGCCGCCGAGTGACCAAAGGGTCGCTCGACGGCGTTTCTGCAGGTCAGCGGCTGTTGGTTGCGGTCATTCGGCGTCGCTGAAGGACCGGAGCCGGCGGCCCGGTTAGATGTCGTAGTAGAGCTCGAACTCGTGCGGGTGCGGCCGCAGCTGCACCGGCGCGATCTCGTTCGCCCGCTTGAAGTCCACCCAGGTCTCGATCAGGTCAGGGGTGAACACGTTGCCGACGGTGAGGAAGTCGTGGTCCTCCTCGAGCGCGTCGAGCACGGCGCCGAGCGAGGTCGGCACCTGGGCGATCTCGGCCATCTCATCCGGCGGGAGCTCGTAGATGTCCTTGTCGATCGGGGCGGCGGGCTCGATCTTGTTCTGGATGCCGTCGAGGCCGGCGAGCATCAGGGCCGAGAACGCGAGGTACGGGTTCGCCGACGGGTCGGGGAAGCGGGTCTCGATGCGCTTCGCCTTCGGGTTGGTGCCGGTGATCGGGATCCGGACCGAGGCGGAGCGGTTGCGCGAGGAGTAGACCAGCGAGATCGGGGCCTCGTAGCCGGGGACCAGGCGGTGGTAGGAGTTCACCGTCGGGTTGGTGAAGGCCAGCAGCGCGGGGGCGTGCTGGAGGATGCCGCCGATGTACCAGCGGGCGAGGTCGGACAGGCCGCCGTAGCCGGTCTCGTCGTAGAACAGCGGCGAGCCGTCCTTCCACAGCGACTGGTGCACGTGCATGCCTGAGCCGTTGTCGCCGAAGATCGGCTTCGGCATGAAGGTGACCGACTTGCCCTGCTCCCAGGCGGTGTTCTTGATGAGGTACTTGAACTTCATCACGTCGTCCGCGGCCTTGAGCAGCGTGTCGAAGCGGTAGTTGATCTCCGCCTGGCCGGCGGTGCCGACCTCGTGGTGGGCCCGCTCGACCTGGAGGCCGCACGCCTCGAGGTTCTTGACCATGTCGGCACGCAGGTCGGAGTAGTGGTCGTAGGGCTCGACGGGGAAGTAGCCACCCTTGAGGCGGGTCTTGTAGCCGAGGTTGTCCTCGCCCTCCTTGCCGGAGTTCCACCAGCCCTCGACGGAGTCGATGTGGTAGAAGCCCTCGTTCACGCCGGTGGAGTAGCGGACGTTGTCGAAGATGTAGAACTCGGCCTCGGGCGCGAAGAACGCGGTGTCGGCGATGCCGGTCGAGGAGAGGTAGGCCAGCGCCTTCTTCGCGATGTTGCGCGGGTCGCGGGAGTACGCCTCACCCGTGATCGGGTCGTGGATGAAGAAGTTGACGTTGAGCGTCTTGGCCTTGCGGAACGGGTCGAGGTACGCCGTCGTCGGGTCGGGGTAGAGCTGCATGTCCGACTCGTTGATGGCCTGGAAGCCCCGGATCGAGGAGCCGTCGAAGCCCAGGCCGTCGTCGAAGACGGACTGGTCGAAGGACGAGACCGGCACGGTGAAGTGCTGCATGACGCCGGGCAGGTCGCAGAAGCGGACGTCGACCATCTCGACGCCCTCGTCCTTGATGAACTTGAGCAGCTCTTCGCTGTTGTTGAACATTCGTTCCTCCTTGGCTGGTCCACCGGGGCCAGCCATCGGTCAGTCCGTGGCGGTCTGGGGGTACGCCGCGGCGATGCGCCGTACGTCCTGCCCTGCAACCTACCGAACAGGCAGTTTCTCGGCCGTCACCGGATTGTTTCCGCCATGTAACAAGATCCCCAACGACCAAAGGCCGAGCGCCCGCATCGCGGGCGCCCGGCTGGGTCGTGCAGCGCCTGGATCAGCGGATGAAGAGCATCTCCTGGTACGTCGGCAGCGGCCACAGGTCGTCGGCGATGAACGTCTCGATCTCGTCGGCGGCCTCGCGGATCTGCAGCATCGCCGGCAGGATCGCGTCGCGGTAGTACGCCGCCTCCGCGATGCCCTCCAGGTCGTGCTCGCCGGCCTTGGCGGCGTCGAGGGCGGCGATGCCCGCGCGCAGCGCGGCCACCAGCTCGGTCACCTTCAGCAGGTCGGTGTTGTCGGGCTCGATGCCGGCGGCCTTGAGCGCCGCGACGTTGGAGGCGAGCTCGGTCTGGTAGCGCACCGCGGCCGGCAGGATCGTGGTCTTGGCGATCTCGCCGGTGAGGTTCGCCTCGACGTTGATCGTCATGACGTACTGCTCGATGCCGACCTCGAAGCGGGACTCGAGCTCGGCCTCGCTGAAGACGCCGTACGCCGTGAACAGCTTCTTCGCCTCGGGGGAGGTGTACTCCGGCAGCGCGTCGACCGTCGTCCGCAGGTTCTTCAGGCCGCGGGTCTCGGCCTCGGCGTGCCACTCCTCGGAGTAGCCGTTGCCGTTGAACACGACAGCGCCGTGCTGCTCGACGACCTTCGCGAGCACCGACTGGACGGCGTCGTTGAACTCGGCACCGCCCTTGACGGCCGTCTCGAGCTCGGTCGCGAGGTAGTCGAGGGCCTCGGCCATGATCGTGTTGATGACGACCATCGGCGCGGCCACCGTCTGGTTCGAGCCCGCGGCACGGAACTCGAAGCGGTTGCCGGTGAAGGCCATCGGCGAGGTGCGGTTGCGGTCGCCGGCGTCCTTGGTCAGGTCGGGCAGGGTGTCGACGCCCACGGACAGGACGCCCTTCTGCTTCGACGACGTCGCGCCGCCGCCCGCGATCTGCTCGAACACGTCCTGCAGCTGGTCGCCGAGGAAGATCGAGATGATCGCCGGGGGAGCCTCGTTGGCGCCGAGCCGGTGGTCGTTGCCGGCCGAGGCGATGGAGAGGCGCAGCAGGCCGCCGTACAGGTGCACCGCACGGATGACCGCGGCACAGAACACCAGGAACTGGGCGTTGTCGTGCGGGTTGTCTCCGGGGTTGAGGAAGTTGCCCTGGTTGCCGTTGCCGAAGGAGAAGTTGACGTGCTTGCCTGACCCGTTGACGCCGGCGAACGGCTTCTCGTGGAAGAGGCACTCGAAGCCGTGCGTCTTCGCGATCGACTTGAACGTCGACATGATCAGCTGCTGGTGGTCGGAGGCCAGGTTGGCCCGCTCGAAGACCGGCGCGATCTCGAACTGGCCGGGGGCGACCTCGTTGTGGCGGGTCTTCGCCGGGACGCCCAGCTTGAAGAGCGCACGCTCGGTGTCGTGCATGAAGCCGAGGACCCGCTCGGGGATCGCGCCGAAGTAGTGGTCGTCGAACTCCTGGCCCTTCGGCGGCTTCGCGCCGAACAGGGTGCGGCCCGCGTTGAGCAGGTCGGGACGGGAGTTCACGAAGGAGGTGTCGACCAGGAAGTACTCCTGCTCGGGGCCGCAGTACGACACCACGTTGTCGATGTCCTCGTGGCCGAACAGCGCCAGCACCCGCTTGGCCTGCTCCGACATCGCGTACTGCGAGCGCAGCAGCGGGGTCTTGTGGTCCAGGGCCTCACCGGTCATCGAGACGAAGATCGTCGGGATGCACAGGGTGTTGCCGTTCGGGTTCTCCAGGATGTACGCCGGCGACTGGACGTCCCAGCCGGTGTACCCCCGCGCCTCGAAGGTCGCCCGGATGCCGCCGTTGGGGAAGGAGCTCGCGTCCGGCTCGCCCTGGACCAGCGTCTTGCCGGAGAACTCCCAGACCGCCGTACCGTCGCCGACGGGCTCCATGAACGAGTCGTGCTTCTCGGCGGTGAGCCCGGTCAGCGGGTAGAAGACGTGGGCGTAGTGCGTCACGCCCTTCTCCATCGCCCAGTCCTTCATCGCCGAGGCGACGACGTCGGCGACCGCCGGGTCGAGCTTCTCGCCCTTCTGGATGGTCGCGGCGACGGACTTGAAGACCGACTTGGGGAGGCGCTTCTGCATGACCGCGAGGGAGAAGACGTTCTCCCCGAAGATGGCGCCGGTCTTCTCGGCGACGTCGAAGAACGCGGCCGGCGCCTCGTTGGCCTCGATGTCGCGGATCGCGCCGAGGCGGGTCGGGTTCGCAGTCATGTGAAACTCCCTGGTGGTCGTGGCAAGGCCGGCCGCCCGAGCGACACTCCCGAGACGGTAGGCGGTGCACATTTCGCAGGGTTGCCCGATTGTTTCGGGCAGGTAACAGGTTGGCCGCACGGGGTGTGGGCTGCGCCTCGTCGGAGGTCGGTAGCGTGGGAGGGTGATCGAGAACGCTTCGTGGGGTCGCCGGATCCTCGCCCTGCTCGTCGACTGGCTGATCTGCACCCTCGTCGTGATCGTGATCTTCGGGCTGGACGAGTACACGACGACGGGCTCCACCGCGTCCCTCCTGGTGCTGCCGGTGTTCGTCGTCGAGTCGGCGCTGCTCACCTGGCTCGCCGGCGGGTCGGTCGGCAAGCTGCTGACCGGGCTGTGCGTCGTACCGGCCGACGGGAAGCTGCGGCGCCTCAACCCGGTCAAGGCCCTCGGCCGCCAGCTCCTCGTCGCCCTGGTCATCCCGCCGCTGGTGTTCCGCCCCGACGGACGCGGCCTGCACGACCTGTTCGCCGGCACCTCGACGGTCACCTTCGCGACGCTGCGGACGCTCGTGAAGTGACGCCCCGGCGCCGGTCCGCTCAGTAGGGGACCAGCTTCGGCTCCGCCTCGATCGCCCGCAGCGACTGCGGCTCGCCGTCGATGGTGACCGTCCCCGGGATCGTCCGCCACGGCCCACCGCCGACCCGGTACCGACCCGAGTACGTCGTGTCGAGGCGTGGCCGGTACGTGCCGGTGCGCCGGTAGTCGTGGGTCACGCCGAGGCGCGGGTACGGCGCCCCCGGCTCCGCGGTCGTCGTCGCGCTGCCGTCCCCGAAGTGCCAGTGGTAGCTCGTGGGCGTGGCCTGGAGGGTGACCCTCCGGTGGAGGAGCGTCACGGTGCGGGTCGTCGGGCGGGTGGTCGTGGTGTAGAAGTTCGTGGCGAAGTTGACCAGCGTGAGGCCGTCGGGAGGCTGGATCACCAGGGTGCCGGCGGGGAGGGGAAGCTCGGCGAAGGCGGAGCGGATGAGGCCGAGGGTGAGGGTGGGTTGTGGCGAGTCGTCGTCCTCACCTTCGCAGAAGGTGGCGCCGAGTTCTGAGCCCAAGACCACAGTGGCGGCCTGACAGGCGCCCGATCCAACTGCGAGAGCGGGGGTCTCGCTCGATGAACCTGGCGGCGGCGTTGCCGGGACGTTTGCGGGTGCTGCTGCGCTTGCGTCTCTATCGCCGGCCTGAGTCCAGAAGCCGCCTTCACTAGCTCCAGACTCGACTGCGGGAGGAGGCGGAGCAGATGGATCCGCTGTTGAACCTATGGCGAAGACAACCGCTAGCGCCGCGATCAAGCTGGAAGGCATTAGGAGCGCTCCATGACGTCGAGTCGCCAGCCGGTCCCGGTCCAAAGCACGTCGACCACGTAGAGCACAGTGGAGGCTTGGAACGTCTCAGTGCTCCCATCTGCGGCTATCGATCGGTGAGCTTGATTGCTGATCTCGGTCTTGCTCTCGAAAGCGATCACATCAGAACCCGGAACGCTGAGCGAGGTCGTTGATTTCTCTTCTACTCCGTAGGCGGGATCAGTGAGGCGTCCACCTTTTCGGTACACCGTCGCGATGGCATCAATCCCGGCACGGCAGCGCGTGCAGTTCGGCCCAGACGCCCTCTTCAACGCCGTCACGTCCCCCGTGACCTGCGCGTAGTTGATCAGGTCCCAGTAGTACGCGATGAACGCCCGCGCCCCACGCTCGGTCGCCTGCTTCGCCGCGCCCGGCAGCGCCGGCTCCGTCGGCGCGGGCTCCGGCGCCGACGACGAGGAGGACGGCGACGGCGTACTCACCGAGCCCGTCGGCGAGGGTCCCGGCTCAGGTCCGGGGGAGTCGTCGGAGCACCCGACCACCCCCAGGCAGCACGCCAGCACCACCAGAGTCCGCAGCCACCCCATGGATCCTCCCGAGTACGACGAACGCCCGGATCAGGACGCCCGAAGACGCTAACCCGATCCGGGCGCTCGTCGCCACAAGGAGGCAACCAGTTGTGGAAAGTCCTGGCAATCAGCGACCGCGGAGGTTGCCGCGCATGCCCTTCATCGAGGTCGGCACGGGGCCGCGGGGGATGGGGGCCTTGGGGCGCTGGGCGTCGAGGGCGCGCAGCCGCTGGCGGATCTCGGTGATCTCGGCGGGCTTGACCTGCCGGCCGAGCTTCTGGACGTGGCGGACCAGCTTGTTCAGCGGGACCTGGCCCTCGTCCTTGCCGACGACGATCTCGTGCACGGGGTACTCGCCGGCCACCCGCTCGTGCTTGCGGTGCTCGCTGATCAGCAGCTGCTTGACCCGCGCGGGGTTGCCCTCGGCGACGAGGACGATGCCCGGCGGCCCGACGACGCGGTGGACCATGTCCTGCTGCTTGGTGAAGCCGACGACCTCCTCGATCACCCAGCCGCGGCGCAGCATGGTGAGCGCGCGGGCGGCGGCGCCGAGCTGGCCGTCGAGGCGCGTGAACGCGGCCTTCTGGGCGCGGCGGCCGAAGACGATCATCAGGCCGAGGACGCCGAGCAGCAGCGAGCCGATGATGCTGAGGACGAGCTTGAAGGTGCCGCTGCCGGGGAGCACGTAGTGGAAGAGCAGGAAGCCGACGCCACCGAACAGGACGAAGGCGCCGAGCATCCACCAGCGGACCGCCGGGTCCACCTCGCGCGTCATCTTGTACGTCTCGAGGATCTGCCGGCGACGGCTCATGGTGGACGGGTCGAGGGGCGTGTTCGACATGAGGTGCTGCGTTCTCCTGGTGCTCAGGCGGTGATCTGGGCGCGCGCTTCCCGCGCGGCCATCGCCTGACGATACAGACGACCGGCCCGGTACGACGAACGGACCAGCGGTCCGGACAGCACACCCGCGAACCCGATCTCCTCGGCCTCCGCGGCGAGCTCGACGAACTCCTCCGGCTTGACCCACCGCTCGACGGGGTGGTGGCGGGGCGAGGGCCGCAGGTACTGGGTGATCGTGACGAGCTCGCAGCCCGCCTCGTGCAGGTCGCGCAGGGCCTGCGAGACCTCCTCGCGGGTCTCGCCCATGCCGAGGATGAGGTTCGACTTGGTGACGAGGCCGAAGGCCCGGGCCTGGGTGAGGACGTCGAGCGAGCGGTCGTACCGGAAGGCGGGGCGGATCCGCTTGAAGATCCGCGGGACGGTCTCGACGTTGTGGGCCAGCACCTCGGGCCGGGACTCGAAGACCTCGGTGAGCAGGTCGGGGCGGCCGTTGAAGTCGGGGATGAGGTTCTCGACGCCGGTGCCGGGGTTGAGGTCGTGGATGGCGCGCACCGTCTCGGCGTACAGCCAGGCACCACCGTCGGGCAGGTCGTCGCGGGCGACGCCGGTGATGGTGGCGTACTTCAGCTCCATCTGCTGCACCGACTCCGCGACGCGGCGGGGCTCGTCGCGGTCCAGCGGCTGCGGCTTGCCGGTGTCGATCTGGCAGAAGTCACAGCGCCGGGTGCACTGGTCGCCGCCGATGAGGAAGGTCGCCTCGCGGTCCTCCCAGCACTCGAAGATGTTGGGGCAGCCGGCTTCCTGGCAGACCGTGTGCAGGCCCTCGGACTTCACCAGCTTCTGCAGCGCGGTGTACTCCGGGCCCATCTTGGCCTTGGTCTTGATCCACGAGGGCTTGCGTTCGATCGGGGTCTCCGCGTTGCGCACTTCCAGGCGGAGAAGCTTGCGTCCCTCGGGTGCTGCAGTCACCCCGTCAGCGTACTCCGGGGGCGATGCGCCTCCGGCATCAAGGGACGTCGCGACGCCGGAACCACAGCAGCGACGCGAGCCCGGCCGCGCCGACCGTCGTACCGAGGTAGGCCGCGCCCTGCCCGAAGCTCAGCCGACGCTCCTCGCTGCAGTAGCCGCCGCCCATGTCGTCGTGCCCCTCGCACGGCACCTCGACGTAGTACGTCGTGCCGTCGGCCACGACCGCGAGCACGTTCATGGCGGGGTTCCACCGGCCCTCGAACCCGAAGATCCCCAGCAGCGTGCCGCCGAGCAGGGCGATGCCGAACAGCACGCCCAGCGTGGCCACGGTGCTGCGGAACAGCATGGTCAGGGCGAACCCGGCGAAGGCCGCGCCCCCGACGACTCCCGCGCCACGCCAACCGGCCTGCAGGCAGTCGAGCAGGAGGGCGCCGCCCGCGGGCAGGTCGCGGGAGGCGGCGACGGCGTTCAATCCCAGCCAGTACGACGACAGCACCACCGCCCCGATCAGCGCGCCGGCGGCCGTCACCACGACCGCCTTGGCGGCCCAGACGCGGGAGCGTCGGGGCTCGAACAGCAGCTGGTTGCTGACCGAGCCGCTGGCCCAGTCGTGGCCGGTGAAGGTGGTGCCGACGAGCATCAGGGCGAGCCCGAGCAGGACGGTGATCACGATGCCCGAGCCTTCGTCGCGCTCCTCGGCGAGGTCCAGCTGGGGCTGGTAGAGGTACCACTCGAGGCGCGGCTTGTAGTCCTCGGTGCAGCGCTGCTCGAGCTGCTCCTCGCTGAGGCCGGCGGGGTAGCCGCCGAAGTTCTCGGGGTCCGCGACGCACTGCTCGACGGAGTCGCGGTAGTCGCCGTTGGCCAGCTCCGCGTCGAGCTGCCGCTGGGCCTCGGCGACCTCGGCGTCCGAGGAGGGTGCGGTCTCGAACACCCGCACCACGCCGATCACGGCGGGCAGCACCACGCACACCGCGGCCAGGACGAGCACCGCGCGGCGGTGCAGCAACCGGCTGAGCTCGACCCGGAGGAGGCGGAGGAAGGCGCTCACGGCCGCACCTCCGTCGTCGCGCCGAGCCGTTCGGCATCGGTGAGGTCCAGGAAGAAGGTCTCGAGGTCCGGGCGCAGCGGCGTCAGCTCGGTCAGCCAGATGCCGGACTCGCCGAGCACCTGGGTGATCCGTGCGGCGTCCTCGGTCTCCACCCGGACCGAACCGTCCTCGACGGTGGTCGCCCACCCGGCGCGGCCGAGCACCTCGGCGGCGGCGGCCGGGTCTGGCACCGCCACGCGGTACGCCGTCGTGGAGCCGAGCAGGTCGTCGACCCGTCCCGAGGCGAGCAGCCGGCCGTTGCCGATGATCGTGGCCGCCGTGCACACCTGCTGCACCTCGGCCAGGATGTGCGAGCTCAGCAGCACGGTCACGCCCGCCTCGCCGAGGCCGCGGATGGTCTCGCGGATCTCGCGGATGCCGGCGGGGTCCAGGCCGTTGGTCGGCTCGTCGAGGATGAGCAGGGCCGGGTCCTTGAGCAGGGTGGCGGCGATGGCGAGACGCTGTTTCATGCCGAGGGAGTAGGACTTGTAGCGGTCCTTCTCGCGGCCGTCGAGCTGCACGGTCGCGATGGCCTGGTCGACCCGCGAGCGCGGGGCTCCGATGGCGTCGGCGAGCAGCCGGAGGTTCAGCACGCCGCTGAAGTGCGGGGCGAACTTCGGCGACTCGACGACCGCGCCGACGCGGCCGATCACCTGGGGGAGCCGGTCCGGGACGGGCTCGCCGAAGAGCCGCATCGTGCCGCGCGTGGGCCGCGCGAGGCCGAGCAGCATCCGGATGGTGGTGGTCTTCCCGGAGCCGTTGGGGCCGAGGAAGCCGTGCACGCCGCCGCCCCCGGGCACCGCCAGGTCGAGCCCCTGGACGGCGACCCGCAGGCCCCCGCGCCGGGTGCGGAACTCCTTGCGCAGCCCGCTGGTCTCGATGACGAGATCGCTCATCCCCACCCCTGGGTGTCCGCGGTCGACGGCGTCGACCGATGGATACCGAGTATGGGTCAGCGCGCGGGATAGGCCAGGACCGCCACGCCGGACTTCGCCGGGTCGGGCCGCGGCTCGTAGTCCGGTGTGGCGTCGTACGCGCCCCACGCCAGGAGGTCCGCCAGGTGCCGCCGGACCGGGTCGAGCACCTCGGCCACCGGTACGTCGCGCCCGAGCTCCGCGCTCAGCGAGGTGACCCCGGCATCGGAGATCCCGCAGGGCACGAAGCGGTCGTACCAGCCGAGGTCGACGTCGCAGTTGAGCGAGAAGCCGTGCATCGTGACGCCCTTGCTGACCCGGATGCCGAGGGCGGCGATCTTGCGCTCGGGGCCGCGTGCGTCGGCCTTCAGCCACACGCCGCTGCGGCCGGGGACGCGGGCGGTGGTGACGCCGAGCTCGGCGCACACGCCGATCAGCGCCTCCTCGACGCGGCGGACGTAGTCGACCACCTTGACGTGGTCGGGCAGCCGGACGATGGGGTAGCCGACCAGCTGCCCCGGCCCGTGGAAGGTGATCTGGCCGCCGCGGTCCACGTCCACCACGGCCGCGCCGCCCGCGTCGAGCGGGCGGTCCTCGGGACGGGTGCGCTTGCCGGCGGTGAAGACGGGCGGGTGCTCCAGCAGCAGCACGGTGTCCGCACGGGTGCCCGCGACCACCTGCTCGTGCACCTCGCGCTGCAGGTCCCAGGCCGCTACGTACTCGATCGCGTCGGCGCCCAGCCCCGCCTCGGTGAAGTCCAGCGTCACGTTCTCCACGGTACTCCTGGGGCCCTGTGGATGAACCGTCCGGTTGTCGGTGCCGGGCATGCATGATCGGCGCATGCGGATCTCGGGGTCGCGGATCGTCGTCGCCGGCACGGCACTGCTCGTGCTGGTGGCCGGCCTGCTCGTGGGCTGGGCGGCGCTGCGCGCGCCCTCGGACCGTACGACGCCGGCACGCCCGCCCGCCCCGGCGTCGCCTGCCGCGGCGGTGTCTGCCGCCCCGGCGACACCCGGGGCGCCCGCGCCCGGGGCGAGCCGCGCGGTCGCGGCGCTCGGGGTGCTGCGCGTCTGGGACCAGGCCCGTGCGGCGGCGTGGGCACGCGGCGACCCGCGGGCGCTGGCGGCGCTCTACGTGCCCGGCGCGCGGGCGGGGGTCGCGGACGTGGCGATGCTGCGCCGCTGGCACGCGCGCGGGCTGCGGGTGCGGGGGATGTCGATGCAGGTGCTGGCGGCCGAGGTGCGGGTGCGCGCTCCCGACCGGCTGGTCCTGGTGGTCACGGACCGGCTGGCGGGCGCGGTGGCGGTGCCCGGTGGGCTGCCCCTGCCGCGGGACCAGCCGACGACCCGCCGACTGGACCTGCGCCGCGTCGGGGGACGCTGGTTGCTCGCCGCGTCGGTCGAGCTCAGTCCCGGCTGAGCCCGGCGGCGAGGACCGCGGCGACGTCCGGGTCGGCGAAGGCGTACCCCAGGTCGAGCAAGGTGCGTGGCGCGACGTTGAGCGAGCCGAGCAGCTCGTCGGCCAGGGCGCCCGCGGTGAGCCTGATCGCCGCCGCCGGCACGGGCAGCAGCGCGGGACGGTGCACCAGCCCCGCCAGGGTGCGGGTGAACTCCGCGTTCGTGGGGGTGTGCGGGGCGCACAGGTTCGCGGGCCCCGCGGCGGTCGGGTGCTCGACGAGGAACACCACGCCGCCGACCCAGTCGCGCAGCGAGATCAGCGGCGTGTGCTGCCGGCCCGAGCCGATCCGCCCGCCGAGCCCGGCGAGGAACTGCAGGCGCTGCGCCTGGAGCGGCGGGTTCGAGCGGTCCTGGACGGGGGCGGTGCGCAGCAGCACGACCCGGGCGCCGGCCTCCTGCGCGGGCTGCGTCGCCGCCTCCCACTCCCGGCAGACCCGGGTGAGGAGGGCGTGGCCGCGGGTGTCGGAGGACTCGGTCAGCGGGGCGGAGCCGTGGTCGCCGTACCAGCTGATGCCGGAGGCGTTCACCAGGGCCGGCGCCTGCTCGGCCCCGGCGATCGTCTCGGCGAGCAGGCGCGTGGTGGTGACCCGGCTGGTGCGGACCTCGCGGGCCCACTTGTCCGAGTGCGGGTTGCCGATCAGCGGAGCACCGGCCAGGTTGACCACGACGTCGGCGGAGCGGACGAGGGCGGAGTCGACCTCGCCGGCCTGCGGGTCCCAGCGCGACTCCGCCGAGCCGGCCTCGCGGCGCACGAGCGTGGTCACCGCGTGCCCGCGCTCGCGCAGGGCGGTGACGAGGTGACGGCCGAGGAAGCCGGAGGAGCCGGCGACGACCACGGACAGCGGTGCGGGGGAGGAGGAGGGCACACCTGAAGCCTGCCACCGATGCGGTGGCGCGTGGCACCCTGGGCGCAGTCTCTGGAGGGAGTCCCATGTCCGTCGCACGTCCCCGCGCCCGTCGTACCACCGCCCTCGCCGTCGCCGCGGTGGCCGTCCTCGCCCTGGCCGGCTGCGACGACAAGGACCCGGGGCAGGGCGCGCGCCCGGCGGACGGCGCGTCGTCGTCGGGTACGCCGTCGGCCGGCACCTCCGCAGCCACGGGCGCGCCGAGCGGGTTGGCCTCGGCGGGGGCGTCGACGGCGCCCGCGGGCGCCGTCGACCTGCTCTCCGCCGGCTCCGGACCGCGCCGGGTGCTCACCCTGGACCTCGAGAAGGGGCACGAGGAGACGACCGCGCTGCGGTTGACGATGCGCATGGACCTGGGGGCCGTGGGGACGGTCGAGGTGCCGTTCTCGGTGCCGCTGCGCACGACGGTGACCGCGGCGGACGACGACGGGTACGCGACCGCCTCGGTTCTGGGCCGGCCCACGGTCGACGGCGGGAAGGTGCCGGCCGGGCTGGGCCCGACGATCGAGCAGACCCTCGCGCTGATGGAGGGCACCACGCTGCGCCAGACGCTCGGCCGGGACGGGACGGTGAGGTCCTCACAGGTCGACGTTCCCGACGACGCGCCGGACGTGGTGGCCCGGATGATGGACACCTTCACCAACCAGGCCTTCGGTCTCGCAGTGCCCTTCCCCGCCGAGGAGGTCGGGGTCGGGGCGAGGTGGCGCTCGGTGACCTCGCTGGACCTCTCGGGGGCGGCCTCGACGGTGACCGCGACGTACCGCCTCTCCGCGCTGAGCGACGACGGCTACACGCTCGAGGTGAGCATGCAGCAGCGCACCCGCCCGGGCTCGGTGCCGGGCGGCGGCACCATCGTCAAGGGCTCGGCGGCGGGCAGCGGGACCGTCACCGGACGGACCGGTCTCGTGCTGCCGGTGTCCTCGCGGGCCACCCTCGACGGGACGACGGTGGTCGAGGTGGGCGGGCAGCGGGTGCGCACCTCGTTCGGCACGACGCTGCGGCTCACCACACGCTGAGACGTCCCCGGCGACGACGAAGGCCCCCTGCCGTGCGGCAGGGGGCCTTCGTGCAGCTGTGGCTCAGACCTCGAACTGGCCCGACTCCAGGCGCTTCTTGAGGTCGCGCAGGAACCGGCCGGCGTCGGCGCCGTCGACCACGCGGTGGTCGTAGGTCAGCGCGAGGTAGACCATGTGGCGCACCGCGATGGTCTCGCCGAGGTCGTCGTCGTCGATCACCACGGCCCGCTTCACCACGGCACCCGGGCCGAGGATGGCGACCTGCGGCTGGTTGATGATCGGGGTGTCCCACAGGGCGCCGAAGCTGCCCAGGTTGGTGATGGTGAAGGTGCCGCCGGACAGCTCGTCGGGACCGATCTTGTTGGTCCGGGTCCGCTCGGCGACGTCCGCGATCTTCTTGGCGAGACCCGAGATGGCGAGGTCGCCGGCGTCCTTGACGACCGGGGTGAGCAGGCCCTTCTCGGTGTCGACGGCGAAGGCGACGTTCTCGCGGTCGTAGTAGGTCACCTCGCCGGCCTCGAGGTCGAGGGTCGCGTTGAGCGCCGGGTGGTGCTTGAGGGTGTCGATGGCGGCCTTGGTGAAGAACGGCAGGTACGACAGCTTGACGCCCTCACGCGCCAGGAACTCGTCCTTCACGCTCTCCCGCAGGCGGGCGATGTTCGTGACGTCGACCTCGACCACCTGGGTGAGCTGGGCCGAGACGTGCAGCGACTCGACCATCCGCTCGGCGATGATCTTGCGCAGCCGGGTGACCTTGACGGTCTGGCCGCGCAGCGGGGACGGCGCCGCACCGGCGGCGGGCGCTGCGGCACCGGCGGACGCGGCCGGGGCACCGGCGGACGGTGCGGCCGCCGGGGCGGGCGCGGCGGACTTCGCGGCAGCGGCGGCGTCGAGGACGTCCTGCTTGCGGATCCGGCCACCGACGCCGGAGCCCTTGACCTGGGCCAGGTCGACGCCGTGCTGGGCGGCGAGCTTGCGGACGAGGGGCGTGACATAGCCGGGGCCCTCGTCGGCCACGCTCGCGGCGGCGGCCTGGGTGACCGCCGACGACGGGGCGGCCGGGGCGGGCGCAGCCGGGGCAGGAGCAGCCGGGGCGGGCGCAGCCGGAGCCGGGGCGTTGTCGACCGGGGCAGGCGTGGGCTCGGGGGCGGCGGGCGCCGGAGCCTCCTGGGCGGCGGGCTGCTCGGCGGGGGCCTCCGCGGCAGGAGCCTCCTGCGCGGGCGCCTCGGGAGCGGCCGGCGCGGCCGCGGGGCTGCCGGAGCCGATGATGGCGAGCTCGGCACCGATCTCGACGGTCTCGTCCTCGGCGGCCTTGATCTCCAGCAGCGTGCCGGCGACGGGCGAGGGGATCTCGGTGTCGACCTTGTCGGTGCTGACCTCGAGGAGCGGCTCGTCGACGGCGACGTCGTCGCCGACCTGCTTCAGCCAGCGGGTGACGGTGCCCTCGGTCACGGACTCGCCGAGCGCGGGGAGGGTGACGGCCGTGCCGCTCGCGGCACCGCCCGACTCGGCAGCCGGAGCGGCAGGGGCCTCCGGCGCCGACGGGGTCTCGGGCGCGGCGGGCGTGGCGGGCGCCTCGGCGGCGGGCGCCTCCTCGGCGGGGGCCTCGGCGGCGGGCGCGTCCCCTGCAGGGGCCTCGGCGGCGGGCGCGTCCCCGGCGGGGGCCTCACCGGCCTCGCCGACGACGGCGAGCACGGCGCCGATCTCGACCGTGTCGTCCTCGTTCGCGCGGATCTCGATCAGCGTCCCGGCAACGGGAGACGGGATCTCCGTGTCCACCTTGTCGGTGCTGACCTCGAGCAACGGCTCGTCGATCGCGATGGTGTCGCCGACCTGCTTGAGCCAGCGAGTGACAGTGCCTTCGGTGACGGACTCACCGAGGGCGGGAAGAGTGACTTCGGTCGCCATGGGAGCCATCCTTGCACCACGGGTGAACCAAGTCGCAACGGGTCACCCAGAGATCGGGCAAACTGTGCGCATGGGTTTGTTCGACCGGTTCCGCGGGGGATCGAAGCTACGGATGAGTAACCCCGCGAAGGACGCCGCACGCACGGGATCGACCCGCGTGCGCGCCTCCGACCGGGCCGACGAGGAGCACCTGCGCACCTGGGTGCACGAGCGGCGCGGCGTCGAGGGCTTCGTCGAGCCACGCACGGCGGTCAGCGAGATCACCCTCCTGCTCGTCGCCCACGACGGCGAGTGGACGCGCCGTCGGGTGCCGTCGGTGAAGTGGGCGCACGACTTCTGCAACCGCAACCAGGTCCCGTCGTACGACGCGGCCGTGGTCGGCGTCCCGCAGCGGATGCGCGACTACAACTCCCGAGTCAGGAAGGCTCAGAAGGAGCAGCTGCGGCGCGACCTCGGATGATCTCGACGAGGGTCGCGACGCCGTAGCCGGTGGCGCCGGGGGTGAGGTGCCCGGAGGCGCCGCCCTTGTTGAAGGTCGGGCCCGCGATGTCGAGGTGCGCCCACGGCAGCCCTCCGGTGAACTCCCGCAGGAAGGCGGCGGCGAAGATCCCGCCGCCCCAGCGGATGCCGTCGTACTGCGCGAGGTCGGCGACCGTGCTGCTGCGGATCCGGCTGTCGAAGAACTCCGGGATCGGCATCGGCCAGGCGTCCTCACCGGCCGCCGCGGCGGCGTCGAGCACCTCCGCGACGACCGCGTCGTCGCCGAGCACGCCGGCCATGCGGTCGCCGAGCGCGAGCACCATGTGGCCGGTGAGGGTGGCGATGTCGACGAGCACGTCCGGCGTGCGCTCGACGGCGCGGCCGAGGGCGTCGGCAAGGACCAGGCGGCCCTCGGCGTCGGTGTTGGTGACCTCCACGGTCGTGCCGTCGTACGTCGTCAGCACGTCACCGGGGCGCATCGACGCCTCGCCGATCATGTTCTCGGCGAGCGCGGCGAAGGCGGAGATCCGCACGGGCAGGCCGAGCCGGGCGGCGGCGAGGGTGGCCTGGACGACGGCGGCGGCGCCGGCCATGTCCTCCTTCATCGTCGCCATGCTGCCGGCCGGCTTGATCCACAGGCCGCCGGAGTCGAAGGTGATGCCCTTGCCGACCAGGGCGACGTGCGCGACGGCGTCCTTGGGGGCGTAGGTCAGCTCGACCAGCCGCGGCGGGGCGGCCGAGCCGGCGCCGACGGCGAGCAGGCCGCCGCAGCCCAGCTCAGCGAGGCGGGCCTCGTCCAGCACCTCGGCCTTGACCCGGCCCCCGGAGGGCAGGCCCTTGTTGGCGGCCTTCACCGCGGCGGCGATGGCGTCGGCGAAGGCGGGCGGGGTGAGGTCGGCGGGCGGGGTGTTGACCCAGTCGCGGACGGCGAGCACGGCGTCGGCGACGACCTGCGCGGGCTCGACGGCGGCGACGATCTCGGCGCGGCGGGCGGCCGGGGTGAGCAGGACGACCTCGGCGGGCGTGGTCGGCGTCCCGGGCTTCGACTTGTACGTCGTGAACGTGTAGCTCCCCAGCGTCCAGCCCTCCACGACCGCCCGCACCAGCTCGGGGCTGTCGGCGGGCAGCGCGAGCGCGACGGAGGCGGCGTTGGTGACGGCGCGGGCGGCGTTCCCGGCGGCACGTCGTACGGCGTCGGGGGTGGGCTCCTCGCCCAGGCCGACCAGCACGAGCAGCGGGGTGGACAGCACGCCGCCGGTGGGCACCTTCGCGACCTCGCCGGGCCGGCCCTTCGCGCCGAGCGTGGTGAGCAGCCCGGTGAGCTTGCGGCCGTAGGCGTCGGCCACGGCCTCCCCGCCCGGGGCGAGCCGTCCGTCCGGGAGCACGCCCACGACGACGGCCTCGGCCTTGGTCTTGGCGGGGCTGGCGGTGCGCAGGGCGAAGGTCGTCACCGGAGAGACGATATCCGCAGCCCCTCGGCGCCCGTCCGGGCGATAGATTGCGGCCCATGGCCGATGCGACCCCCTTGCAGTCCCCGCTCCACGACCGGCACGAGGCACTCGGCGCCAAGTTCTCCGAGTTCGGCGGCTGGCTGATGCCGCTGGAGTACCCCACCGGCGTCGTCAAGGAGCACACCGCGGTCCGCGGCGGGGTCGGCATCTTCGACGTCAGCCACCTCGGCAAGCTGGTCGTGCGCGGGCCGGGCGCGGTCGAGTTCCTCAACGCCACGCTGACCAACGACCTGCACCGGATCGGCCCCGGCAAGGCGCAGTACAGCCTCGTCGTGGACGACGAGACCGGCGGCATCGTCGACGACGTCTTCACCTACTACCGCGACGACGAGCACGTCCTGGTCGTGCCGAACGCCTCCAACAACGAGGAGGTACGCCGCCGCCTGGTCGCCGCCGCGCCCGCGGGCGTGGAGGTGGTCGACCACCACCGCGACTACGTCGTGCTGGCGGTCCAGGGCACGAAGTCGGACGAGGTCGTGGCGGGCGTGGGCCTGCCGGTCGGCCACGACTACCTCACCTTCGTCGAGACCCCCTGGGAGGCCGGGGACGCCGACCCGGACCCCGACGCCAAGGTGATCGTGTGCCGCACGGGCTACACCGGTGAGCGCGGCTACGAGCTGATCGCGCCGAGCGCGGTCGCCCCCGCGCTGTGGGACGCGCTGATGGCCGCCGGCGAGCCGCACGGCCTGGTCCCGGCGGGGCTGGGAGCGCGCGACACCCTGCGCACCGAGATGGGCTACCCGCTGCACGGCCAGGACATCGGCCCCGGCATCACCCCCAACGAGGCCCGCCTCGGCTGGGCGGTCGGCTGGAAGAAGCCGGCCTTCTGGGGCCGCGACAAGCTGCTCGCGGAGAAGGAGGCCGGCGCGCGGCGCAAGCTCGTCGGCCTCGTCGCGACCGGCCGTGCCATCCCGCGCCCGCACATGAGCGTGCGCCTGCTGCGCGACGTCCCGCTCGGCGAGGTCACCTCCGGCACGTTCTCCCCGACCCTGAAGAAGGGGATCGCGCTGGCGCTGCTCGCCTCGACGGTCGCCGACGACGGGGAGGTGACGGTCGACGTACGAGGCCGGCCCGAGGTGTTCCAGGTGACCAAGCCGCCGTTCGTCCAGCCGTCGGTGCGGGAGGCTTGAGCCATGAACCTCCCCGAGCAGCCCGGCACCAGCCCCTTCCGCGCGCCCAGCGAGCAGCCGTGGCGCTGGCGCCTGGAGGACACGAGCGGCGCCGAGGTCGAGGTGAGCGGTGACCTGGCCGACCAGACCTTCCCGAGCCAGGGCGACGCCGAGTCGTGGGTCGGTGAGATCTGGCAGGAGCTCGCCGACGCCGGGGTCGCCCAGGTGACCCTCTTCGAGGCCGACCGCGAGGTCTACGGCCCGATGTCGCTGAGCGCATGAGCGGCGTCGGGGAGGCCCGCGCCTTCCGCCAGGTCGACGTCTTCACCGCCGAGCCGCTGCTCGGCAACCCGGTCGCGGTCGTGCACGACGCCGACGGCCTCAGCGACGAGCAGATGCAGGCCTTCGCCCGCTGGACCAACCTCAGCGAGACGACCTTCCTGCTCACCCCGCAGGACCCGGCAGCGGACTACCGGCTGCGGATCTTCACCCCCGCGACGGAGCTGCCGTTCGCCGGGCACCCCACGCTCGGCTCCGCGCACGCGTGGCTGGAGGCCGGCGGCGTCCCCGCCGGGGAGCGCCTCGTCCAGGAGTGCGGGGTCGGCCTCGTCGAGCTGCGCCGCGACGGTGGGCGCCTGGCCTTCGCCGCACCCGCCCTGATCCGCTCCGGGCCGGTCGAGGACGACCTGGTCGAGCAGATCGTCACCGCGCTCGGCATCACCCGCGCCGACGTGCTCGACATCGCGTGGGCCGACAACGGGCCCGGCTGGGTGGGGCTGCGGATGGCCTCCGCCGAGCAGGTGCTGGCCCTCACCCCGTCGTACGCCGCCCTGCCGGTCGACGTCGGCGTCGTCGGCCCCCACCCGGAGGGCGCGGAGTGCGCCGTGGAGGTGCGCGCCTTCGTGCCGCACGCCGCGGGCATCACCGAGGACCCGGTCACCGGCTCGCTCAACGCCTCGCTGGCCCAGTGGCTGGCGGGCGGCGTGCTCCCCGCGTCGTACGTCGCCGCGCAGGGCACCGTCCTCGGCCGCCGCGGGCGGGTCCACGTCGAGACCGCCGAGGACGGCACGATCTGGGTCGGCGGGGACACGCTCTCGACGGTCCACGGACGGGTCACCCTCTGAGGCGGCGCCGCGAACTAGGCTGACCCCGTGCGCGCGTACCTCGACCTCGTCCAACGGATCCTCGACGAGGGCATCGAGAAGGGCGACCGCACCGGCACCGGGACGCTCAGCGTCTTCGGGCACCAGATGCGCTTCGACCTGACCGCGGGCTTCCCGCTGGTCACCACCAAGAAGATCCACACCCGCTCGGTGTTCGGCGAGCTGCTGTGGTTCCTGCGCGGCGACACCAACGTGAAGTGGCTGCAGGACCGCGGCATCACCATCTGGGACGAGTGGGCCGACGAGAACGGCGACCTCGGTCCCGTCTACGGCGCGCAGTGGCGCTCGTGGCCCACCCCCGACGGCGGGCACATCGACCAGCTCGCCCAGGTCATCCGGCAGATCCGCAGCAACCCCGACAGCCGCCGCCACATCGTCTCCGCGTGGAACCCGGGCCAGGTCGACGACATGGCGCTGCCGCCGTGCCACAGCCTCTTCCAGTTCTACGTCGCCGACGGCCGGCTCAGCTGCCAGCTCTACCAGCGCTCGGCGGACGTGTTCCTGGGCGTCCCGTTCAACATCGCGTCGTACGCCCTGCTCACGCACATGGTCGCCCAGGTCGCCGGTCTCGGCGTCGGCGACTTCGTGCACACCCTGGGCGACGCGCACCTCTACTCCAACCACCTCGAGCAGGCCCGGCTCCAGCTCACCCGCGAGCCGCGCCCGCTGCCGACGCTGGTGCTCAACCCGGCCGTCACCGAGATCGACGCCTTCGAGCTCGAGGACATCGCGGTCGAGGGCTACGACCCGCACCCGGCGATCAAGGCGCCGATCGCCGTATGAACACCCCACGACGTTCTTCGCTTCCCCCGCTTCGCTCCTCCAGCGAACAACGTCGCGGGGACCCCGTTCGCATCGTGGCGGTTGTTCCTCGATGACGACTCCTGCCGGACGACGGGTCACCATGGTGGCCGCCGTCGCCGAGAACGGTGTCATCGGCGCCGACGCCGACATCCCGTGGAAGATCTCCGAGGACTTCGCCCACTTCAAGGCCACCACCCTCGGCCACGTGCTGCTCCTGGGCCGCACCACCCACGAGGGCATCGGCCGCCCGTTGCCGGGCCGCACCACCGTCGTGCTGACCCGGGACCCGGACTGGACCGCCGACGGCGTCCACGTCGCCCGCTCCCTCCCCGACGCCCTCGACCTGGCCGACCGTCTGCTCGCCGAGGAGCCGGAGGACCGGCAGGTGATGATCGGCGGGGGAGCGCACGTCTACGCCGCCGCCCTGCCGTACGCCGACGAGCAGGTCATCTCCGAGATCCCGATGGCGCCCGAGGGCGACACCCACTACCCCGAGTTCAGCCGCAGTCGCTGGCGGGAGGTGCGCCGCGAGTTGCGCGAGGGGTTCACGATCGTGTGGTGGGAGCGGGTCTTCGCCTGCGGCGCCCATTGACTTGGGGTTTTCCACTCGCGAGTTGGGGCTTTCCACCCGCGACTTGGGGTTTTCCACCCGCGACTTGGGGTTTTCCACCCGCGACTTGGGGTTTTCCACCCGCGACTTGGGGTTTTCCACCCGCGA
>CAZFEE010000010.1:0-30834 GCA_964517395.1 uncultured Nocardioides sp.
GGTGGGAAACCCCAAGTCGCGGGTGGGAAACCCCAAGTCGCGGGTGGGAAACCCCAAGTCGCGGGTGGGAAACCCCAAGTCGGCGGGGCTGGGGACGACGCCGAACGGGCAGCCATGCCCTACCGTTGTCGCTCGTGGGTGTCGGTGACGTCTCGAAGCGGATCCTGCTCGGGCGCAAGCTTCGCAGCGCACAACTGGGGGAGACGCTGCTCCCCAAGCGGATCGCGCTCCCCGTTTTCGCCAGCGACGCCCTCTCCTCGGTGGCCTACGCCCCCGACGAGGTGTTCATCATGCTGGCCATCGCCGGCGCGTCGCAGTACATCTGGTCGTGGAAGATCGCGATCGCCGTCGCCGTGGTCATGGCGGCCGTCATCGCGTCGTACCGCCAGACCGTCCACGCCTACCCCTCCGGCGGGGGTGACTACGAGGTCGCCACCGTCAACCTGGGACGTACGGCGGGCATCACGGTCGCCAGCGCGCTGCTGGTCGACTACGTGCTGACCGTCGCGGTCTCGATCTCCTCCGGCGCCAACTACGCCGCCTCGGCGATCCCGGCCTTCCAGGACCACGAGGCGACGGTCGCCGTCATCATGGTGCTGCTGCTGACGGCGATGAACCTGCGCGGCATCCGGGAGTCGGGCTCCTTCTTCGCGGTGCCGACCTACCTCTTCATGTTCGCGATCCTCGGCATGTGCGCCTACGGGTTCTTCGAGATGGCCCTGGGCGACCTGCCGCTGGCGGAGAGCGCCGAGCTGGACATCATCCCGAAGGAGGGGTGGGAGGACCCGCTCACCACCTTCGGCCTGATCGTGCTGCTCGCCCGTGCCTTCTCCTCGGGCTGTGCGGCGCTGACCGGCGTCGAGGCGATCTCCAACGGGGTGCCGGCGTTCAAGCGCCCCAAGAGCAAGAACGCCGCGACCACGCTGCTCCTGCTCGGCCTGATCGCCATCTCGATGATGTTGAGCGTCATCATCCTGGCCAAGCAGATGGGCCTGAAGTACGTCGACCCGCACGAGCTGGACCGGCTGACGCGGGGTGGTGAGCCGCTGCCGGACGGCTACGACCAGCACGCGGTGATCGCGCAGATCGCCCAGGCGGTCTTCCACGACTTCAGCCCCGGCTTCTACTTCGTCGTCACCGTCACCGGGATCATCCTGGTGCTCGCCGCCAACACCGCCTTCAACGGCTTCCCGGTGCTCGGCTCGATCCTCGCCAAGGACGGCCTTGCCCCGCGCGCGCTCGGCGCCCGCGGCGACCGGCTGGCCTACAGCAACGGCATCGTCTTCCTCGCGCTGATGGCGATCGTGCTGATCGTCGCCTTCGACGCCGAGACCACCAAGCTGATCCAGCTCTACATCGTCGGCGTCTTCGTCTCCTTCAACCTCAGCCAGCTCGGGATGATCCGGCACTGGACCCGAGCGCTCACCGTGGAGCGGGACCCGGGAGAGCGACGGCGGATCTACCGCTCGCGTGCGATCAACGCCGTGGGCCTGTCGTTCACCGCGGTCGTGCTCGTGGTCGTGCTGCTGACGAAGTTCCTCGCCGGCGCCTGGATCACCATCCTGGCGATGGCGTTCTTCTTCGCGGTGATGAAGAGCATCAAGAAGCACTACGACAACGTCGAGCGCGAGCTGGCCGCGGACGAGACCGACAAGGCGCTGCCGACGCGGGTGCACGCCATCGTCCTGGTCTCGAAGCTGCACAAGCCCACGCTGCGGGCGCTCGCCTTCGCCAAGGCCACCCGGCCGAACTCGCTGGAGGGCGTCTACGTCTCGGTCGACGAGAAGGACACGGCCCGGCTGCTCGCCGAGTGGGACGAGCGCAACACCGGTGTCCCGTTGAAGGTGCTGCACTCGCCGTACCGCGAGGTGGTGCGGCCGATCGTGGAGTACGCCACGGCGATCCGCGGCGCCAACCCGCGCGCGGTCGTGGCGGTCTACATCCCCGAGTACGTCGTCGGACGCTGGTGGGAGCAGCTGCTGCACAACCAGACGGCGCTGCGGCTCAAGGGCCGGCTGCTCTTCACCCCGGGCGTCATGGTCACCTCGGTGCCCTACCAGCTGCGGTCCTCCGGGATCGCGCTGGAGCGCGAGGAGCGCGAGGAGCACCGGGTGCGGCCCGGCGACCTGCGTCGTGGCCGGGTCGAGGACGAGCGTCGCGACCGGCAGATCAACCGGTGAGCCGCCAGGCCGGCCGGCGCCCCCGGGCCCGCAAGGCCCGCGGCGCCTCCGCCGTCGGCCGGCGCCTCGAGGTCGAGGTCGGCCCGGTCGCGCACGGTGGGCACTTCGTCGCGCGCGCCGAGGAACGGGTGATCTTCGTGCGCCACGCACTCCCCGGTGAGGAGGTCGTCGTCGAGATCACCGACGGCACCGAGGGCGACCGGTTCTGGCGCGCCGACGCGGTCGAGGTGCTGCGTGCGGTGCCCGAGCGGGTCGAGGCGCCCTGTCGGTACGCCGGCCCCGGGCTCTGCGGCGGCTGCGACTTCCAGCACGTCGACCTCGTCGCCCAGCGCCGGCTCAAGGCGGACGTGGTGCGCGAGCAGCTGCGGCGCCTGGCCGGCATCGAGCGCGACGTCGTCGTCGAGGCGGTGCCCGGCGACCAGGACGGCCTGCGCTGGCGGACCCGGCAGCGCTACGTCGTCCTGCCGGACGGCCGCCGGGGGATGCGGAAGCACCGTTCGCACGAGGTGGTGCCTGTCGAGGAGTGCCTGCTCGAGGCGCCCGTCGGCCCGTCGTACGACGTGCGGGGGCACCGGTTCGAGGTCGCCGACGGCGGCTTCTGGCAGGTCCACCCCGGCGCCCCGGAGGCGCTGGTCGACGCCGTGCTCACGGCGCTCGACCCGCAACCGCGGGAGTCGGTGCTGGACCTGTACGCGGGCGTGGGCCTGTTCAGCCGGTTCCTGCTCGACGCGGTGGGCCCGCACGGCCGGGTCGCGGCGGTCGAGGGCGATGCCGCGGCGTCGGCGCTGTCGGCCCGCAACGTGCCCGGCCTGCTCGCCGTACCGGGGGACGTGGGGGAGGTGCTCGCCACCGGCCTGCCCGCGGCGTGGGACCGCGCCGACCTGGTCGTGCTCGACCCGCCCCGGGTGGGCGCGAAGCGGGCGGTGGTCGAGCAGGTCGTGCGCCGTGCGCCGCGCGCGGTGGCCTATGTGGCCTGCGACCCGGGCGCGCTGGCCCGGGACCTGGCGGTCTTCGCCGAGCACGGCTACGCGCTGGTCTCCCTGCGCGCGTTCGACCTGTTCCCGATGACCCACCACGTCGAGTGCGTGGCGTTACTGGAGGCGCGGCCGTGATCTTGACGGAGCATCCCGTGGTCGACGCGGTCCTGGCCCGTCATGCCGAGGACCTGGGTGAGAGCGCCCCGGTCTACCGCGGCCACGTGCTGCGCGGCCTGAACTACCAGGCCCTGCTCCTGGACGAGCAGGTGCCCGACAGCGCGGCCCTCGCGTGGGCCGTCCACGACATCGGCATCTACACCGCCGGGACCTTCGACTACCTCCCGCCCTCGGTCGGCCTCGTCCGCGAGCTGGCCGGCGACCTCGGCATCGCCGACGTCGCACTGGCGGAGGAGATGGTGGCCGAGCACCACGGCCTGCGCGCGCGGGAGAACCCGCTCGTGGAGACCTTCCGCCGGGCCGACCTCGTCGACGCGAGCCGGGGCCTCGTCCGCTCAGGCCTGACGCGGGCGCAGGTCCGCGAGGTCGTCGCCGCCGTGCCGTACGCCGGCTTCCACCGCCAGATCTACGGCGGGCTGCTCGCCCACGCCGTGCGCCACCCGCTCCGGCCGTTCCCGATGCTGAAGCTCTAGCGGACCACGTCGTAGACGAGCTTCTGCACCCCGTTGGCGTACGACGCGCTGTCGGTCAGGCGCAGCATGCGCTTGTCCTTGTCGGTCTCGCTGAACAGCCGCTTTCCGGCGCCGAGGATCACCGGGAACACCAGCAGGTGGTATCGGTCGACCAGCCCGGCGTCCTCGAGGGCGCGGGTCAGGCTGGCGCTGCCGGCGACGATCACCGGCCCACCCTCGCCCGCGCGCAGCGCGGCGACCTCGTCGAGCGAGCGCAGGATCGTGGTCTCGCCCCAGTTGTCGACGAGGTCGTCGTCGGAGAGCGTGCCGGACACGACGTACTTCGGCATCGCGTTGAAGCGGGGGAAGACGTCGGTCATCGTCGGCCACACCGGCGCGAACGCCTGGTAGCTGACCCTGCCGAGCAGCATCGCGGTCGCCTCCTCCTGCTCGGCGCCCTTGATCTCGTAGGCCTCCTCGACGAACTCGATGTCCTGGAAGGTCCAGCCGGAGCTGCGGTGGCCAGGCTCGCCGCCGGGTGCCTCGACGACACCGTCGAGGGAGACGAAGTGGCTGCTGATGATCGTGCGCATGGTGACCTCCTGGGTCCGGGTGGGGGCGCTTGTCATCCTCTCCACGAACGGCGCGACGCCGGTACGACAACGCGCCGAGGAATTTCTCGAAGTGAGGGCACACTGGCTTGTCCTCAACCCGACTTGAGGTTCTACGGTCGCGCCATGAGCATGGAACAGGTCGCGTGGAACCAGGTCTACCGCGGCATGCACGGACCCGACGAGGAGCGATCCTTCCGCGCCGCCACCGCGCGCCGGATCCTCACCTTCGCGCGGCCGCACCGGGGCGAGCTGGTCGGCTTCGTGGTCCTCAGCGTCGTCACCTCCGCGCTCGCCGTGGCGACGCCGGTGCTGGCGGGCCGGGTCGTGAACGCGATCGTGGACGGCGGGCAGGAGGGCGTGGTCACCGGGCTGGCACTCGCCATCGCGGGCCTCGCGGTCGCCGACGCGGCGTTCGGACTGGTCTCGCGGTGGCTGTCGGCGAGGATCGGCGAGGGTCTGATCCTCGACCTGCGGACCTCCGTCTTCGACCACGTGCAGCGGATGCCGATCGCCTTCTTCAACCGCACCCGGACGGGCGCGCTGGTCAGCCGGCTCAACAACGACGTGATCGGCGCGCAGCGCGCGTTCAGCACCACCCTGTCCGGGGTGGTGGGCAACCTCGTCACGCTGACCCTGACGCTGGTGGTGATGCTGGGGATCTCCTGGCAGGTGACCCTGCTGGCGCTGGTGCTGCTGCCGGTGTTCGTGGTCCCGGCCCGGCGGATGGGCCGCCGCCTCGCGGGCATCCAGCGCGAGGCCGCCGACCACAACGCCGCCATGGGCAACCAGATGACCGAGCGCTTCTCCGCGCCGGGCGCGACGCTGGTCAAGCTGTTCGGCCGGCCGGACCAGGAGTCGGCCGAGTTCGCCGCCCGGGCGGAGCGGGTCGCGCAGATCGGCGTACGGACGGCGATGGTGCAGACCACCTTCGTCACCGCGCTCACCCTGGTCTCCGCGCTCGCCGTCGCCGTCGTGTACGGCGTGGGCGGGCTCGCCGCGATCCGCGGCAGCCTCGACGCGGGCGACGTGGTCGCGCTCTCCCTGCTGCTGACCCGGCTCTACGCACCGCTCACTTCGCTGGCGAGCGCCCGGGTGGACGTGATGAGCGCTCTGGTCTCCTTCGAGCGGGTCTTCGAGGTACTCGACCTCGAGCCGCTGATCTCCGACCGCCCGGGGGCCGGCGACCTGCCCGAGGGACCGGTGGCGGTCGAGCTCGACGACGTGCGCTTCTCCTACCCGGCGGCGGACAAGGTCTCGCTGGCCTCGCTCGAGGCGGTCGCGGTGCTCGACGCCCGGGGTGGCGAGGAGGTGCTGCACGGTGTCTCGCTGCGCGCGGAGCCCGGTCAGGTGGTCGCGCTGGTGGGCTCCTCGGGGGCGGGGAAGTCGACGGTGGCCCAGCTCGTCTCCCGCCTGTACGACGTGGACGCGGGCGCGGTGCGCCTGGCCGGCGTCGACGTACGGGACCTGACGGCGGCCGCGATCCGGGGCGCGGTCGGGATGGTGACCCAGGACGGCCACCTCTTCCACGACACCATCCGCGGGAACCTGCTGCTCGCGCGCCCGGGGGCGGAGGAGGACGAGCTGTGGGACGCGCTCTCGCGGGCCCGGCTCGCGGACTTCGTGCGCACGCTGCCCGACGGGCTGGACACGGTGGTAGGGGAGCGCGGCTACCGGCTCTCGGGCGGGGAGCGCCAGCGGCTGACGATCGCGCGCCTGCTGCTCAAGCAGCCGCGGGTGGTCATCCTCGACGAGGCGACCGCTTCGCTGGACTCGACCTCGGAGGCCGCGGTGCAGGCCGTGCTGGCGGAGGCGCTGACCGGGCGGACCGCGCTGGTCATCGCCCACCGGCTCTCCACGATCCGGGCCGCGGACCTGATCGCGGTGGTCGAGGCGGGGCGGATCGTGGAGCGCGGGACGCACGCCGAGCTGCTCGCCGCGGGCGGCCGCTACGCCGAGCTGTACACGACCCAGTTCGCTGGTGATCTGCCTTCAGATCGTGTATCTTGACGTCAAGAGATATCGGAACCCCGAACACTCTGCGAACTTAGGTCAGCCTCACTATCCGTACGCCGCATCGCGGCGGCAGGATGGCCGGAGCAGACCTAGCGACAACACGAGTCGATGAGGACGGAGACGCGATGGCCAGCAAGAACAGCTTCGGCGCCAAGAGCACCCTGGACGTGGACGGCAAGTCCTACGAGATCTTCCGCCTCGACGCGGTCACCGGGGAGGGCCTGGACGTCGAGAGCCTGCCGTTCTCGCTGAAGGTGCTCCTGGAGAACCTGCTCCGCACCGAGGACGGCGCGGACATCACGGCCGAGGACATCAAGGCCCTCGCCGGGTGGGACGAGAACGCCCAGCCCGACAAGGAGATCCAGTTCACGCCCGCGCGCGTGATCATGCAGGACTTCACCGGCGTCCCCTGCGTCGTCGACCTCGCCACCATGCGCGAGGCGATGGCCGAGCTCGGCGGCGACGCGACCAAGATCAACCCGCTCGCGCCGGCCGAGATGGTCATCGACCACTCCGTCATGGCCGACGTCTTCGGCACGCCCGAGGCGTTCCAGAAGAACGTCGAGATCGAGTACGAGCGCAACCGCGAGCGCTACCAGTTCCTGCGCTGGGGCCAGGGCGCCTTCGACGACTTCAAGGTCGTCCCCCCGGGCACCGGCATCGTCCACCAGGTCAACATCGAGCACCTCGCCCGCACCGTGTTCACCCGTGAGGTCGACGGCGAGCTGCTGGCCTACCCCGACACCTGCGTCGGCACCGACTCGCACACCACCATGGTCAACGGCATCGGCGTCGTCGGCTGGGGCGTCGGCGGCATCGAGGCCGAGGCCGCGATGCTCGGCCAGCCGGTCTCCATGCTCATCCCGCGCGTCGTGGGCTTCAAGCTCTCCGGCGAGCTGCCCGAGGGCTCCACCGCCACCGACCTCGTGCTCACCATCACCGAGATGGTCCGCAAGCACGGCGTGGTCGGCAAGTTCGTCGAGTTCTACGGTCCCGGTGTCGCCGCGCTGCCGCTGGCCAACCGCGCCACCATCGGCAACATGTCCCCGGAGTTCGGCTCGACCATCGCGGTCTTCCCGATCGACGAGGAGACCACGACCTACCTGCGCCTGACCGGTCGCTCCGAGGAGCAGATCGCGCTCGTCGAGAAGTACGCCAAGGAGCAGGGCCTCTGGCTCGACCCGGCCGCCGAGCCGCGCTACTCGGAGAAGCTCGAGCTCGACCTCGCGACCGTCGTGCCGTCCATCGCCGGGCCCAAGCGCCCGCAGGACCGCGTGCTCGTGTCCGAGGCGAAGGGCTCCTTCCGCAGCGCGCTCGTCGACTACGCCGGCGACCAGGAGACCACCGGGTACGACGAGGCCGTCGAGGAGTCCTTCCCGGGCTCCGACGCGCCCTCCCACGACCCCGCCCAGTCCAACGGCGAGGCCGCCCCGGCCGCGCAGCACCTCTCGGCGGCCCCCGCCGACGGCGGCCGCGTGTCCAAGCCGGTCGAGGTCACCCTCGAGGACGGCACCACGTTCACGCTGGACCACGGTGCGGTCACGATCGCCTCGATCACCTCCTGCACCAACACGTCCAACCCGTCGGTCATGATCGGCGCGGCGCTGCTGGCCAAGAAGGCCGTCGAGAAGGGCCTGGTCCGCAAGCCGTGGGTCAAGACCACGCTGGCGCCGGGCTCGCAGGTCGTGAGCGACTACTACGACAAGGCCGGCCTCACGCCGTACCTCGACAAGCTGGGCTTCAACCTGGTCGGCTACGGCTGCGTCACCTGTATCGGCAACTCCGGCCCGCTCATCCCCGAGGTCTCCGCCGCGGTCAACGAGAACGACCTCGCCGTCGTGTCGGTGCTGTCGGGCAACCGGAACTTCGAGGGCCGGATCAGCCCCGACATCAAGATGAACTACCTGGCCTCCCCGCCGCTGGTCGTCGCGTACGCGCTCGCCGGCTCGATGGACGTCGACCTGTTCAACGACCCGCTGGGCACGGACACCGACGGCAACGACGTCTACCTCAAGGACATCTGGCCCTCGCCGGCCGAGGTCGAGGAGACCATCGCCGGAGCGATCAACTCCGACATGTTCGCCTCCTCCTACGCCGACGTCTTCAAGGGCGACGAGCGCTGGCGCTCGCTCCCCACGCCGGAGGGCAACACCTTCACGTGGGACGAGAGCTCGACGTACGTCCGCAAGGCCCCCTACTTCGACGGCATGCCCGACGAGCCGGCCCCGGTCACCGACATCGACAGCGCCCGGGTCCTGCTCAAGCTCGGCGACTCGGTCACCACCGACCACATCTCGCCGGCCGGTGCGATCAAGAAGGACTCGCCCGCGGGCCAGTACCTCACCGAGAACGGCGTCGAGCAGCGTGACTTCAACTCCTACGGCTCGCGCCGGGGCAACCACGAGGTCATGATCCGCGGCACCTTCGCCAACATCCGCCTGCGCAACCAGATCGCGCCCGGCACCGAGGGCGGCTTCACCCGCGACTTCACCCAGCCCGACGGCCCGGTGAGCTTCGTGTACGACGCCTCCGTCAACTACCAGGCCGCCGGCACCCCGCTGGTCATCCTGGCCGGCAAGGAGTACGGCTCCGGCTCGTCGCGCGACTGGGCGGCCAAGGGCACCTCGCTGCTGGGCGTCAAGGCGGTCATCGCCGAGAGCTACGAGCGGATCCACCGCTCCAACCTCATCGGCATGGGCGTCATCCCGCTCCAGTTCCCCGAGGGCGAGAACGCCGAGTCGCTGGGCCTGTCCGGCGAGGAGACCTTCTCCATCACCGGCATCACCGCCCTCAACGACGGCACCACGCCCTCGACGGTCAAGGTGAGCACCGACTCCGGTGTGGAGTTCGACGCGGTGGTCCGCATCGACACCCCCGGTGAGGCGAACTACTACCGCAACGGCGGCATCATGCAGTACGTCCTGCGGAACCTGCTGCGCGGCTGAGTCCCGCCGCTCGTCGTACCGACGGCCCGTCCCTCCTGGAAAGGAGGGGCGGGCCGTTCGGCGTTCCGAGCGACACCTCCGGCAGGTCGGACGGCCCCCGGGACCTGCCGTTCGTGTCACCGGCCGGCTGACGGGACCGGCGGGTTTGAGCCGGGCCGATCCGGAGAGCATGGCGCTCATGCGTCTCGTCTCGGGGTCTCGCCCGGCTGCCCTGCTCACCGTCCTCCTCGGCGCCCTGCTCGCGCTGACCACCGTCCCGGTGCTGGCGGGGCCCGCGCACGCGGCCGCCGTCGTGCTCAGCGGCAGGGTCACCGGTCTCGACGCCGGCGGGGCCAGCGTCCCGGTGCAGGACGTCTTCGTCGAGGTCAACGCGACGAACGGCGACCCGCTCGACCCGCGGGTCTACGACTACACCGCGGCCGACGGGACGTACTCGATCACCGTCCCGGCGACCGGCACCTACGAGATCAGCATCGAGTGCTGGGGCGACTACGCCTGCGCCGACGTCTACGCGCCCGAGGCGCCGGTGACCCGGAGCATCACCGCGTCCACCACGCTGGACGCCACCCTCGACCGCTGGGCGAGGATCACCGGCACGGTGAGGAAGAACGGCGTCGCGACCGCGTGGCCGACCGCGGAGGTCAGCGCCCACAACGACGCCCGTGACTACTGGAGCAGCTGGCCTGCGGTCGGCGTCGCCGACGACGGCACGTTCACCATCGACAAGGTCGCGCCCGGCACGGTCACCCTGACCGGCAGCGAGCCGTGGGGCGCGGAGAGCTTCCTGACCCCGGTCGCCGGCCAGAGCTTCGCCGTCGCGCCGGGACGGACGACCGCGGTCAACCTCGCCGTCGAGGACTGGAAGGGGTTCTACCTGCGCGCGGTCGACCCGGACGGCGCCCCGCTGGACAAGGTGCGCTGGAACGTCTTCTCCCGCCCGGTGGGCGGCGCCTGGGACGAGGGCCTGCAATACGGCCCGCTCGAGACCGGCGCCGACGGCCGGATGTCCTTCGCCATCCGCGACGGCCGCGAGTACACCGCCTGCTTCTACGACGACAACTACGACGTCTCCGGCCCCACCCGCCCCGACCGCTACGCCACCCGCTGCCTCGGCGGATCGCCGGACCTCGCCGGTGCCACCGCGTGGCAGCCGAGCGCCGCCCAGCCCAAGCTGAAGCAGGACATCGCCCTCCCGGTCGCCGGCAAGGCGCTGCAGCCGGGCGTCCCGTGGACCACCGGCACCGGCGTGACCGCGGTCGGTACGCCGATCACCGTCGACCCCGGCACGTGGAGCCCGGCCGGGACCACCCTGGCCTGGCAGTGGAAGTACTGGGACGACAGCCAGTGGGTCGCCATCGCCGGAGCCACCTCGCCGACGTACACGCCGACGGCGGCGCTGGCCGGCAAGCGCCCGGTCGCGTTCATCACCGGTACCGCGCCGGGCTACGCGCCGGCGACCACCGCCTGGGGGGTCAACACCGTCGGCGGCACCGCACCCACGATGACCGGCAGCCTGTCCATCACCGGTGACCTCAGCGTCGGCTCCACGGCGACCGCGAAGGCGGGCACCTTCTCGCCGGCCAGCACCAGCACCAGCTGGCAGTGGTTCCTCGACGGCCGGCGCATCGCGGAGGCCTGGAACGAGACCATCACGATCACCGAGGAGATGAAGGGCAAGAGGCTCGAGGCGCGGCTGACGGCCTACGACTGGGACCACGGCGACAACGAGTACTTCAACCGGGTGTCGGTCACCGTGCCCGGCGGGCTCAGCGGTGCCACCCCCACCATCACCGGTACGACGGCCGTCGGCTCCACGCTCACCGCCGTCCCCGGCACCTGGACCACCGGCACCACGCTCAGCTACCAGTGGCTGCGGGCCGGGGCGCCGATCGGCGGGGCCACCGGCGCGACGTACGCGCTCACGGCGGCCGACCAGGGCAAGGCCGTCGCCGTCGCCGTGACCGGCAGGAAGGCGGGCTACGCCGACCTCACCAAGACCTCCGTCGCGACCGCCGCCGTCAAGGGCGTCTTCACCGCACCGGTGCCGACCATCAGCGGCACGAAGGCCGTGGGCTCCACGCTGACCGCCAACCCGGGCACCTGGTCGCCCGTCCCGACGACGCTCACCTACCAGTGGTACCGCTCCGGCGCGGCCATCTCCGGCGCCACCGCCAAGACCTACAAGCTCACCTCGACCGACGCCGGCAAGACGATCACCGTCCGGGTGACCGGGGCCGCCTCCGGCTACGTCACCAAGGCGGTCACCTCCGCCGCCACGAGCACCGTCCTCAAGGTCTTCACCACGGCGCCGGTGCCGACGATCTCGGGCACCCGCAAGGTCGCCTCCACGCTCACGGCCGTCGTCGGCACCTGGTCGCCGACCCCGACCGGCACGACGTACAAGTGGTACCGCTCCGGGGTGCTGATCTCGGGCGCCACCGCCAAGACCTACCGGCTCACCTCGCTCGACAAGGGCAAGACGATCAAGGTCGTCGTGACCCGCTCGCTGGCGGGCTACCTCACCACCGCGCGGACCTCGGCGGCGACCGCGGCCATCGCCTGAGGGCTGCCGACGGTGCCCTGACTACGGTGGGGGCATGCTCGTCGCCTTCAGCATCAGTCCCTCCACCGCCGACGACACCGGCGGGGTCTCCGAGGCGGTCGCCGCGGCGGTCCGCGTGGTCCGCGAGTCCGGGCTGCCCAACGAGACCAACGCGATGTTCACGAACATCGAGGGGGAGTGGGACGAGGTGATGGCGGTGGTGAAGCGCGCCGTCGAGGCTGTTGCGGCGGTCTCGCCGCGGGTCTCCCTCGTCCTCAAGGCCGACATCCGACCGGGCTTCAGCGGTGAGCTCACCGCGAAGGTCGAGCGGGTCGAGCGGGCGCTCGGGCAGTGACCCAGCCGCCCGCCGGGCCACCGCCCGGCCTCCCGCCGCTCCCGCCGCCTCCTCCTCCGTACGGCCCTCCGCCCCTCGGTCCTCCACCCTTCGGCCCCCCGGCCCCCCGGCGCCGGCGGGTCCTGCCGGTCGTGCTGGCCGTGGGTCTGGCGCTGGTGCTCCTCACCGCGGCCGTGCTGGTGCCGCTGCTGCTCACCCGTGGCGACGAGGGCGGCGGGGGAGCGAACGACCTCGCCGCCGTCCAGGAGTACGACGGCCTCACCAACCGCCACGTCCCGCTGGGCCAGGACGTGGACTACCCCCAGGTCCCGCCGGTGGGCGGCGACCACGCGCCGGTGTGGATCGAGTGCGGGGCCTACGACGAGGAGCTGCCGGACGCGAACGTGGTCCACGACCTCGAGCACGGCACGACCTGGCTGACCTACCGCCCCGACGACGTCGACGCCGACGGGGTCGCCCGGCTCGAGGAGCTGCTGCCGGCGAACGGGCTGCTGTCGCCGTACCCGGACCAGGAGGCGCCGGTGGTCATCACCGTGTGGGGGCGGCAGCTCGCGCTGGAGGGCCCGGACGACCCGCGCATCGCGCTCTTCGTCGACGCCTTCGGTGCGGGGGAGACCGCACCGGAGCCCTTCGCTTCCTGCAACGGCGGCGCCCGCCCCGAGCAGCTGCCCGCCACCGGCGAGGGCGACGGCGGGGGACCGGTCGTCTAGACCGATCTCCCCCTCGGCGGAACCGAACGGCCATCCCATGATGTGGGATGGCTGTTCGCATTTTGGGATTTCCTCCGCATTGAACCGTCTCAATCCTTTAGTGTTTAACTCGATCGAAATAGTCGACAAACGGGGCGAACGGGCGCGCCGCACAAGGAGGGAAGTCCATGGGCGGGTACGCCGTCGCCGCACTGTTGGTGACGCTCGGCCTCTTCGCCGGGATCTGGGTGCTGGGCCGTCAGCGGGTGAACTTCAGCCTGCTGACCATCGGCGCGCTGGGGCTCGGTGTCGGGGTGGGGGTGGTCTTCGAGGGCCACCTGGACTACGTCGAGCCGGTCGGCAAGGTCTACCTGAACCTGCTGCTGGCGATCGTCGCGCCGCTCATCATCGTCTCGATCCTGTCCAGCATCACCTCGCTCGGCACGACCGCACAGCTGCGCACCATCGGTGCCCGCTCGGTGGGCTGGTTGCTCGGCCTCAACGCGCTGGCGGTGCTGCTGACGCTCGGCCTGGCGCTGGAGCTGGGCATCGGCAAGGGCGCGGACCTGACCCTGGGGGAGAAGAACACCTCGGCGCTGGAGGCCATCAAGAAGCCGTTCAGCGAGGTCTTCATCGACTTCTTCCCGACCAACATCGTCACCGACATCGCGGAGACGAACGTCATCCCGATCATCCTGTTCAGCGTCCTGATCGCGGTGTCGTACTCCCTCGTCGCGGACAAGGCACCCGCCACCGTCGCGCCCTTCAAGGGCTTCATCGACGCGCTGCGCGAGATCATCTACAAGGCGGTCGGCTTCGTCATCGCCCTGACGCCGTACGCCGTGCTCTCGCTCACCGCGGTCGCCACGGCCCGTGCGGCGGGCCAGTGGTCGCAGATGGTCTCCCTGCTCGGCGTGCTCGGCCTGGCCTGGGGTGCCTGCTTCTTCCACGCCTTCGTCGTCAACGGCGTGCTGCTGCGCGTCTTCGCCGACGTCGACCCGGTGCGCTTCTTCCGCAAGATCGCGCCGGCCCAGCTCACCGCGTTCACGACGCAGAGCAGCGCGGGCACCCTGCCGGTGACCACGCGGCTGCTGCGCGAGCGGGTCGGCGTGCCCTCCGACATCGCGGGCTTCACCGCGCCGCTGGGCACCACCATCGGCATGCCCGGCTGCGCCGGGGTGTGGCCGGTCCTGATCGCCGTGTTCGGCGTGAACGCGCTGGGGATCTCCTGGGGGATCCAGGACTACGCCGTCCTGGTCCTGCTCGGCGTCATCGTCTCCGTCGGCACCGCTGGCGTGCCCGGCACCGCCACGATCACCGCCACCACGGTGCTGACCGCGGCGGGCCTCCCGCTGGAGCTGGTGGCGATCACGCTGCCGGTCAGCATGGTCGCCGACATGGCCCGCACCCTCGACAACGTCACCTCCGCCGCGGTGGCCGCGACCATCGTCGCCCGCCAGGAGCGCCGCCTCGACGACGCCGTGTTCGACGGTCTCGTCGTGCCGGACGACCTCGTCGAGGAGGACGCGCGCACCGCCCCTCGCGGCACTGCCGACGACCTCACCTTCATCGACCCGGGGGTCCCGGTGGGCGCGTGCGCCCTCCCGGCTCCCGGCACCACCCCCACCCGCGACTCCCGAGGAGTGACCGTATGACCGCCCGGCGATCCCACCGGATCCTTGCCCTGCTGCCGGCCGCCGCGATCGCGGCCGCCCTGGCCGTGTCGATCGGCCCGGCGCCCGCCGCGCACGCGGACGGCTGGGTCGACGGCGGGGACGAGTTCCCCTGCCTCGACGACGTGACCTGCCTGTGGATCGAGGACTGCGAGCTGGACGAGAACCAGCACCCGGTCTACCCGAACCGCAACGGCACGACGTCGTACCCCCCGGGCACGTACTCGTACAAGGGCGACAAGCCGAAGCCGACGCCCACCCCCACGCCCACCCCGACCCCGACGCCCACCCCGGGCGGCTCCACCGGCGGCGGCACGAGCGGCGGCAGCGCCGGTGGCGGCACCGGGGGGAGCAGCTCCGGCGGATCGAGCACGTCGGGCGGCTCGGGCAGCAGTGGCGCCGGCGCCCTCGACCCGTCCGCGTCCCCGAGCGAGCAGGTCGCCCCCGGTGCGCCCAGCGCGCTGGCCGCGCCGACCCTGAAGGTCGACGGCGACACCGTGACCGTGAGCTGGGTGGCCTCGCCGAACGCCGAGATCGAGCAGGTCACCGGCTACCTCATCCGCTTCACCGGCCAGGCCGCGATCGAGGTCGGCGCGACGACGTTCAGCCACGTGTTCAAGAAGGTCGAGCCCGGCAGCTACCGGGCCGCCGTGTGGGCCAAGAACGCCGCCGGCGAGTCCCCGGGCTCCCCGCCGTCGGAGCCGGTCGTCGTCGGTGACGACCCGGCCACCGTCAAGGGGACCCTGACGGTCACGGGCGAGCTGAAGCCCGGCGCCTCGGTCACCGTGAGCGGAAGCGGCTTCGCCCCGCGCATCGAGGGCTTCGCGCTCGAGCTGCACTCCGACCCCGTCGCGCTGGGCACGGTGAAGACCGACCACAAGGGCGCCTTCACCGCCGACGTCACCATCCCCGCCACCGTCCCGGAGGGCGAGCACCACGTCGTCGTCCTGTACGACGGCACGGAGGTCTCGCGCAGCGCGGTGACCGTGGGCGGCACGACGCCCGCAGCCGCCGCGGCGGAGGAGGACGTGGCCCGCACCGACGACGCCGCGACCCCGGTCCCCGACCACTCCGGGCTGCTGATCCTGGCCGTGCTCGCCGCCGGCGGAGCGCTCTCGCTGTTCTGGCACGTCGCCCGCGGCCGCCGCCGCCCGCGCAACGCCGGGCTCGCCGCCCACAAGGTGGTGCCCCATGTGTCCTGACCGACGCCGCCTCGGGGCCGCCCGTCACCCGGAAGGGTGGTGAGCCGACGGCCCCGCCGAGGAAGAGACCGGGCTGCCGCCCGCTCTGGCAAGTGATGCGGCAGCCCGGTGACCAGACGTGATCTCGCGACACATCAGTCCTGCCCATGGTGGCAGCAGAAAATGGAGAATTCCATGAACCACCGCACCCTCCTGCGGCGTAGCGCCGCGGCCGGAACGGTCTTCGCGCTCGCCGTGGCGCCGCTGCTGGGGACGCTGTCCCCGGCGCACGCGGCCGACCCGGACCCGGCGCCGGCGACCTACCCCGCCCCCACCCACGGCGCGACCGTGGACTGGTTCGACGACAAGTTCCCGGCGCTCGACACCGGCAGCGTCTTCGAGACGGTGACCTTCGAGCGCTTCGAGTACCTGCTGAAGAAGAACACCGGGAAGTGGGCCTTCGTCATCGGCGGCCCCGAGGACGCCTCCCTCCAGCAGACCATCGGCGCCATCGAGGACGTCGCCGAGGCCGAGGGCATCGAGAAGATCTACAACTTCGACCCGAACCTCGACGGTGACGACCTCAGCATCTTCGACCTCACCGGCTACAACCTCTACAGCGGCGACAACGCGGGCAAGGACCAGTTCCTCGACCTCGGCGAGCGGCTGGTCACCAGCTACCTCGGCAAGGACGCCGAGACCCCGTTCACGCTGGCGAACGACCCGGAGAAGCCCGACCTGCGGGTCTCCGCGACGCACCCCTACCTCTTCGTGTACGACGCCGCGGGCGGCGACACCAACCGCATCGTCGACGCGCTGGTGACGCCGCCGGCCGACCTGGCCTCGCCGGAGGCGCTGGCGTCGTACAAGGCGGACGTGAAGCGGGTCCTGACCAGCACGGACCTCGACGTCGACACCCAGTGGGACTTCCTCAGCACCGAGCACAACCGCCGCCACTACGAGCGCTACGTCAAGAACGCCGACCCGGCGACGGAGGCGGCGAACCTGAAGAAGTTCGGCGGTGACATCTTCAACGCCGCCGAGGACCTGCAGAACGGGGACGAGAGCGACTTCCGGGTCGAGAACATCACCTACCCCGAGCTCCTGAACGTCCTCGACAGCGACGGCGACTTCCTCATCCTGTTCGGCGGCACGTGGTGCCACAACACCGCCGCGATCATCAAGCAGACCGCGGAGTACGCCCGCCGCTACGGCATCAGGAAGGTCTACAACTTCGACTTCTCTCTGGACTCGACCGGCAACGGCGGCACCCTCGACAAGCACATCCGCGACAACGCCTTCCGCACCATCGGCGGCGTCTCGCGGCAGAGCCGTCCCTCGTTCCTCTACGGCCGGATCCTGGAGAAGCTGTCGAACGCCAGCACCCAGTACAAGATCCTCGCCAGCGAGCCGGGGACGCAGAGCACCAGCCCGGTGAAGTACTACACCGACGGCGTGGTCCCGGACCCGGCGACGCCGGCGACGGGGGAGAAGCTGGCCCGCAAGATCCAGGTCGGCCACCTGCTGTCCTACAACAAGGACGCGACCTCCGGTGGCCAGCCGGCGCCGGTCCTCGACCAGGCGATCCGCAAGGACTGGACCAACCCCGACGGCGCCACCTTCGCCGGCAACGTGGAGTACATGACCGAGGTCTGGTTCACCCAGGGCAAGGACGCGACGTACGACGCGGCGGACCCCGACCACCTGCGGGGCAACACCAACGTCACCCTCGAGACGGGCCAGAACTCGCTGCAGAACCAGCGGAACTTCGCGAAGGAGGCCATCGACGACATCCGGGACGTGATCGCGGGCGTCGCGGGCGGCTACCCGAGCGAGGTCGCGGTCACCGGTGCCCCGGCGTCGGTGTCGGTCGAGAACCCCGGTCACCTGACCGCCCAGGTCACCGTCGGCAGCCGCTTCAGCGGCTTCTACTCCGACCGGACCGCGGGCGCGACCACCGCTCCGCTGACGGGCAAGCGCGCGCTCGGCGGCTCCGTGCAGGTGTTCCTCGACGACACCAAGCTCGGTGAGGCGGACGTGGACGCCGACCGCGTCATCGACGTCGACCTCGCCCTGCCCACCGTCACCGCCGGCTCGCACACCGTCCGCTACGTCTACGGCGGCGGCGCGGCCGGCCTGGTCAAGGGCTCGACCCTGGAGCAGCCGCTGGAGGTGGTGGCGAAGACCTCGACGACCACCCTCGGCGCCGCGCCCACGCTGACCTACGGCAAGACCGGCACCATCACCGCCACGGTGACCTCGGGTGCGACCGGCGACGTCACCCTCACCGGCCTGCCGGGCGGCGCGCTCACGGGCGCGGTCCAGGGCGACGGGACGGCCACCTTCACCATCCCGGCCACGGTGCCCGCGGGCAGCTACAGCCTGACGGCGTCGTACGCCGGCGACGGGACCTACGCCTCCTCGAGCTCCGACGCGGTGGCGCTCACGGTGGGCAAGGCCCTGACGATCAGCCAGTCGGCGTCGGTCTCCACGACGTACGGCAAGGCCGGTGCGGTCAAGGTCAAGGTCGTCAGCCCCGGCGGCGCGGGCGTCACCGGAGCGGTCACGCTGACCGGCGTCGGCAGCGCGCAGACCAAGCAGCTCGTCGCCGGCGAGGCCAGCTTCACGATCCCGCGCACCCTGCTGGTGAAGAAGTACTCGGCCAAGCTGGTCTACGCCGGCAACGCCGACCAGCTCGGCTCCCAGACGCAGGTGACCTACACGGTCGCGAAGATCGCCCCCAGCAAGGTGGCGCTCAAGCTGACCAGCCTGCCGACCTCGACCCGGACCGGGGCCGCCAAGGCCACCGTCGCCGTGCCCAGCGGGCTGAAGGTCGCCACCGGCAAGGTCACCCTCGTGCTGCAGAAGAGCGGCTCGACCAAGACCGTGGTCAAGACCCTCAGCAGCACCGGCGCCAGCCTCGTCGTGCCGAAGCTGGCGAAGGGGACCTGGAAGGTCTGGGTGAAGTACAGCGGTGACGCCAACTACAAGGCGGCGAACTCCGCGGCGCTGACGCTGCGGGTCACCAAGTAGCACCCGCGTAGCACCGGCCGGGTCCGGCGGCACCCCTCGCCGCCGGGCCCGGACCGGCCCATCTCGGAAACGACCACCCGGAGGACCACCGTGACCACCACCTTCCCCGACCGCACGCGCACGGTCGGCGCCCTGCTGCCCGTCGTCGGCGACGACCTCCGGGTGCCGCTCGTGACCGGCGGCACCGTGCCCTACGCCAACCTCGACATCGCGGCCAGCGCCCCGGCGCTGCGCAGCGTCGCGGCGCGCGTGGCCGAGCTGCTGCCGTACTACTCCAGCGTCCACCGCGGCGCGGGCTACGCCTCCGCGGTGAGCACCGCCGCCTACGAGACGGCACGGCGGACCATCGCCGGCTTCGTCGGCGCCCGCCCCGACGACGTGGTCCAGGTCGTCCGGCACACCACCGACGCCTTCAACCTGCTCGCGAGCGCCGTGCCCGGCGAGGTCGTCGTGCTCGACCTCGAGCACCACGCCAACCTGCTGCCCTGGCGGCAGCGGCGCACGGTCGCGGCGCGGGCCACGGTGGCCGCCACCGTGCAGGCCGTCGCGATCGAGCTCGCCCGCCGGCCCGCCGCCCTGCTCGCGGTCACCGCCGCGTCGAACGTCACCGGCGAGCTGCTACCGCTCGCCGAGCTGGCCGCCATCGCCCACCGCCACGGCGCCCGGATCGCCGTCGACGGCGCCCAGCTGGTGCCGCACCGGCGCGTCGACGTCGCGGCCCTCGACATCGACTACCTCGCCTTCTCCGGGCACAAGCTCTACGCGCCGTACGGCGCCGGGGTGCTCATCGGGCGCCCGGACTGGCTGGAGGCGGCGCCGCCGTACCTCGCCGGCGGGGGAGCGGTGCGCGCCGTCACCGTTGAGCACACCACCTGGGCCGGCGTCCCCGCGCGGCACGAGGCCGGCACGCCCAACGTCGTGGGCGCGGTCGCCCTCGCCGCCGCCTGCGAGGCGCTGGCGGCGCTGCCGAGCACCGCGCAGGCCCGCCACGAGGCCGACCTGCGCGACCGGCTGCTGGGCGGCCTCGCCGCGCTGCCCGGGGTGCGGGTGCTGCGGCTGTGGGAGGACGCCGAGACGCTGGGCCTGGCGACCTTCGTCGTGGCGGGCCGTCCGGCCGAGCTGGTGGCGCAGTACCTCTCCGCCGAGCACGGCATCGGGGTGCGCGACGGCCGGTTCTGCGCCCACCCGCTGCTCGCCCGGCTCAACGACGGCGCCACCGCCGTGCGCGCCAGCCTGGGCATCGGCTCGAGCAGCACCGACGTCGACCGCCTGGTGCTGGCCGTGGAGGAGCTGGTCGCCACCGGCCCCCGCTGGACGTACGACGCCGCGCACCTGCCCGTCCCCGACCCGCGCCCGCTGCCGGGCTGGGCGGCCGTGCCGGGAGCGGCGGCGGCCTGCCGGGACTGAGCGCTACGGTGGCCGGGTGCACGAGTTCGCCGCGGTCATCCTGGTCGACCCGCACGGCCGCGTGCTGCTGCAGGAGCGCGACGAGCACCCGGCGATCGACCCCGAGCGCTGGGGCTTCGTCGGCGGGCACGTCGACCCGGGGGAGCACCCCGACGACGCGGCGTACCGCGAGCTGACCGAGGAGACCGGGCTGCGCGTCGCGCGGCCCGGGCTGCCGCACTGGCGGGCCTTCACCGTCTTCCACGAGGCCTACGGCACCGACGACACCGTCCACGTGTACGCCGCCGCGACCACCGCCACCGACGCCGACATCGTGCTCGGCGAGGGCCGTCAGATCGTGTTCGTCGACCCCGGCGCGGTGGACGGCCTGCCGCTGACCCACGGCGCCGGCGAGATACTTCCGGCGTTCCTCGCCTCCGACCGCTACCAGGAGCTGCTCCCATGACCTTCACCGTGATCCCCGTCCCGGGCCCGGGCGCCGAGGACGTCGTCGTCGCCACCTCCGGCCCCGACGCGGGCGCGGTCTTCACCGGCACCGAGGACGGCTCGATCTTCCGGGTCAGCGCCGACGGGGCGCGGGTCGACCTGGTCGGCCAGACCGGTGGCCGCCCGCTGGGCATCGAGTTCGCCGCCGACGGCCGGCTCCTCGTCTGCGACGCCCGCCGCGGCCTGCTCTGGGTCGACCCCGCCACCGGTGACGTCGAGCTGATCACCGCCGAGGTCGAGGGCCGGGCGATGGTGTTCTGCAACAACGCCGCGATCGCCGAGGACGGCACGATCTGGTGGTCGGACTCCTCCACCCGCTTCGGCATCGAGCGGTGGAAGGACGACTTCGTGCAGAACACCCGCACCGGCCGGCTGCTGCGCCGCGACCCGGACGGCACGGTCAGCGTCGTCCTCGACGGGCTGGCCTTCGCCAACGGCGTCGCGCTGTCGGCCGAGGGCGACTTCGTCGCGGTCGCCGAGACGGGTGCGCGGACCGTGGTGCGGCACTGGGTGAGCGGACCCCGCGCCGGCACCCGCGACCTGCTCGCCGAGGACCTGCCGGGCTACCCCGACAACATCGCCCGCGGCTCCGACGGGCTGATCTGGGTCACCATCGCCAGCCCGACCGACCCGCTCGTCGAGCGGCTGCAGAAGGGGCCGCTGGCGCTGCGCAGGCTCGCGACCAAGCTGCCCGAGGCGCTCCAGCCCAAGCCGAAGCAGACCGTGCGCGTCGTCGCCTACGACGCCGCCGGCAGCCTCGTGCACGACATCGACCTGCGCCCCGCCGAGCACGGCGCGTCGTACCACATGGTGACGGGTGTGCGGGAGCACGACGGGCGGTTGTGGATGGGCAGCCTGCACGAACCCGCAATCGCGGTCTACGACCTGTGACGGCCTAGACTCGGTCCCATGTCCGTGCTCGACCAGATCTCCCGCCCGCGCGACCTGCGCAGCCTGTCCGAGGACGAGCTGACGCAGCTGGCGGCCGAGATCCGGGACCTGATGATCCGGACCGTGGCGACGAACTCGGGGCACCTCGGGCCCAACCTCGGCGTCGTCGAGCTGACCCTGGCGATCCACCGGGTCTTCGACTCCCCGCGCGACAAGATCGTCTTCGACACCGGGCACCAGTCCTACGTGCACAAGCTCGTCACCGGCCGTGCCGCCGACTTCGGCACGCTGCGCCGCGAGGGTGGGCTGAGCGGCTACCCGAGCCAGGCCGAGTCCGAGCACGACATCGTCGAGAACTCCCACGCCTCGACCGCGCTGAGCTACGCCGACGGCCTCGCGAAGGCCTACGCCATCCGCGGCGAGGACCGGCACACGGTCGCCGTGATCGGCGACGGCGCGCTCACCGGCGGCATGGCCTGGGAGGCGCTCAACAACATCGCGATCCAGCACGACAGCAAGCTGGTCATCGTCGTCAACGACAACGGCCGGTCCTACACCCCGACCATCGGCGGCCTCGCGACCGCGCTGACCAGCCTGCGCACCAACCCGCGCTACGAGCACGTGCTCGACATCGTCAAGCGCCGGCTCAACGCGGTCCCCGGCGTCGGCGCGGCGGCGTACGACGCCCTGCACGCCATGAAGAAGGGGCTCAAGGACGCGCTCGCCCCGCAGGGCCTCTTCGAGGACCTCGGCCTGAAGTACGTCGGCCCGGTGGACGGCCACGACCGCGCCGCCGTCGAGCAGGCGCTCGCCCAGGCCAAGCGCTTCGGCGGGCCGGTCATCGTGCACGCGATCACCCGCAAGGGCTTCGGCTACGACCCCGCCGAGCGGCACGAGGCCGACCAGTTCCACGCGCCCGGGCCCTTCGACGTGCAGACCGGCGCGGAGAAGCCCAAGGGGCTGATCTGGACCGACCACTTCGCCGAGCACATCGTGCGCATCGGCGAGCGACGCCCCGACGTCGTCGGCATCACCGCCGCGATGATGCACCCGGTGGGCCTGGACAAGTTCCAGGCCCGCTTCCCCGAGCGCACCTTCGACGTGGGCATCGCCGAGCAGCACGCCGCGACGTCCGCGGCGGGGCTCGCGCTCGGCGGCCTCCACCCCGTCTTCGCGGTCTACGCGACCTTCCTCAACCGGGCCTTCGACCAGGTGCTGATGGACGTCGCGCTGCACCGGTGCGGCGTGACCTTCGTGCTCGACCGCTCCGGCGTCACCGGTGACGACGGCGCCAGCCACAACGGCATGTGGGACATGTCGATCCTCCAGGTCGTGCCCGGCCTGCGCCTGGCCGCGCCGCGCGACGTGACCCGGATGCGCGAGCTGCTCGACGAGGCCGTCGAGGTCTCCGACGCCCCGACCGTCGTCCGCTTCCCGAAGGGCCCGCCGCCGGACGACATCGAGCGCGTCGACACCGCCGGCGGCTGCGACGTGCTGGCGCGCGAGGGTGCCAGCGATGTGCTCGTGGTGTCCGTGGGCGCCATGGCCCCCGTCGCCGTCGACGTCGCCGCCCGTCTCGTCGCGCAGGGCATCGGCGTCACCGTCGTCGACCCCCGCTGGGTCAAGCCGGTCGACCCCGCCCTCCTCGAGCTCGCGCGCACCCACCGCCGCGTCGTCAGCATCGAGGACAACGGGGTCGTGGGCGGCGTCGGCGCGGTGCTGCTGCAGACCCTCGCCGCGGCCGGCGTCCGGACGCCGGTGCGCCTGCACGGCGTCCCCCAGGAGTTCCTCGACCACGCCAAGCGCGCCGCGATCCTGGACCGGATCGGGCTCTCCGCGTCCGCGATCGCCCTCCAGGCCGTCCACGACATCACCGCGGAGCCGGCGGCGGAGGGCCGGTCGCTGCTCGATGTGGACGGGAGTCGTTGAGCTGCGCTCCGCCCTGGTCGCGCTGACCTGCGCGGCCGTCCTGCCCCTGGCAGCGTGCTCGGACGACCTGCCCCCGCCGACCTCCGGTGGTGCGTACGACGACGTCGCCACGCTCATCCAGCGCACCCTCGGCCAGCGTGCCACCGCGCTGCGCACCGGTGACCTGCGGCGGTTCCGGGCCACCCTCGACCGCACCGACGCCGGCCTGCTCGTCTCCGAGCGGACCTACTTCGACAACCTCGCCCAGCTGCCCGTCGGCGCCCTGGGGCTCAAGGTCGTCCCCGACACGATCACCCCCGTCGAGGGCACCGAGCCCGACGGGGCCACCGAGTACTGGGCCGAGGTCGTCGTCGGCCTGCGTCTCGACGGCTTCGACGCCGCCGTCGTGCGCACCCGGGACCGCTACCTCTTCGTCCCCAGCGCCGACGGCGGCCGGCTCGTCGTCGGCTCGACGACGGACTACGACTGGGAGGCCGACCACCCGGGCAACGCCCAGCCGTGGGACCTCGGCCCGATCCGGGCCCGCCAGGCGCCCGGCGTGCTCGGCATCTTCGACGACTGGACCGACGACGACGCGGGGACCGTCCTCGACGCGGCCAGCGCCGGCCGCTCCGACGTGCGCGCCGTCGTGGGTCCCGGGGACGGCCGCACGAGCGGCGTCGTCGTCTACTCCCAGCAGGACCCGACCTTCCTCGACGGTCTCGCCGGCCAGACCGTCGGCGACCCCGACCGGGCCGACGGGCTGACGATCGCGGTGCCCAAGGACGCCCAGGCGCCGGGGCGGGGCGCGGCGTCGTACCGGATCTTCGTCAACCCGCGGGTGCTCTCCGAGCCCGCCTCGGTGGTCGGCCGGCTGGTGCGCCACGAGCTCACCCACGCGGTGCTCGGCGCTCGGGGCCGCGGCGCGCCGCTGTGGCTGAGCGAGGGCCTGGCGGAGTACGCCTCGGTGCGCCCGATGGCCCCCGGCCAGCGGCGCCTGCCCGCGCGCGCCCTCGAGGTCGGCAGCCGCGCCGAGGACCTGCCGGGGGACGCGGAGTTCGCGGGCGCCGACGCCGAGGCGTGGTACGCCGTGTCCTGGTGGGCCTGCGAGTACGTCGCGGCGACGTACGGCGAGGACATGCTGCTCCTGCTCCTGGACCGGCTCGCCGGCGGCGCCGACCAGGACGCGGTGCTCCCGGAGGTGCTCGGGCTGGACAGCCGCCAGCTCGCCCAGCGGGGCGTGGCGCTGATGACGACGACCTACCGCGGTTGAATCGGCCCCTGCGGGTATCGTCCGGCGGGCGGGTGCTCGGGGTGCCCGCAGTCGAGCAGCAAGGGAACCACCGATGAGCCTCTTCCGCACCAAGTCCGTCGAGCAGTCGATCGCCGACACCGACGAGCCCGACCACCGGCTGCGCAAGGACCTGTCCGCGCTCGACCTCACCGTCTTCGGCGTCGGCGTCATCATCGGCGCCGGCATCTTCGTGCTCACCGGCACGGTCGCGGCCAGCAACGCCGGCCCGGCGCTCGCGCTGAGCTTCGTCATCGCCGCGGTCGCCTGCGGCCTCGCCGCGCTCTGCTACGCCGAGCTCGCCTCGACGGTCCCGGTCGCGGGCAGCGCCTACACCTTCAGCTACGCCACCCTCGGCGAGCTGGTGGCCTGGATCATCGGGTGGGACCTGGTGCTGGAGTTCACCGTCGGCGCGGCGGCGCTCTCGACGGGCTTCTCGGCGTACCTGCAGGAGGTGCTCGACATCGTCGGCGTCACCCTGCCCGCACAGATCAGCTCCGCCGCCACCGGCGTGATCGACCTCCCCGCCGTGGTGGTCGCGCTGCTCGTCACCTGGATGCTGATCCGCGGCACCAAGTTCTCCAGCCGCTTCAACCAGGTCGTCGTCGCGCTCAAGCTCGTCGTGGTCGCCGCGGTGATCGTCGTCGGCATCGCCCACATCGACGTCAGCAACTGGACGCCCTTCATCCCCGACGCCCAGCCCGCGCCGGAGTCGAGCGGCGGGTTCGCCGACGTCCCGCTCATCACCAGCCTGCTCGGCCTCGAGCCCGCCGTCTTCGGCCTCGCCGGGGTGATCTCGGGTGCGGCGATCGTGTTCTTCGCCTTCATCGGCTTCGACATCGTCGCGACCACCGCCGAGGAGACCAAGAACCCCCAGCGCGACGTCCCGATCGGCATCCTCGGCTCGCTCGCCATCGTCACCGTCCTCTACGCCGCCGTCAGCCTCGTGGTCACCGGGCTGCGCTCCTACAAGGACATCGACCCCGACAGCGCCGCCCCGCTCGCCGACGCCTTCGAGGGCGCTGGGGTGAGCTGGATGCCGAACCTGATCTCGATCGGCGCCTGCATCGGCCTGGTCGTGGTCGCGATGATCCTCATGCTCGGCCAGTCGCGCGTGGCGTTCGCGATGGCCCGCGACGGCCTGCTGCCGCGCCAGCTGGCCAAGGTGCACCCGACCTACGGGACGCCGTACCGGATCACGATCATCACGGGCGTCGCCGTCGCCGCGCTCGCCGGCTTCGTCGACCTCAGCACGCTCGCGCACCTGGTGAACATCGGCACCCTGTTCGCGTTCACGCTGGTGAGCATCGGCGTGGTCGTGCTGCGCCGCACCCGCCCGGACCTGCCCCGTGGCTTCCGCACGCCGATCGCGCCGGTCGTGGCGACCGTGTCGGTGCTGATGTGCCTCTACCTGATGCTCAACCTCACCGGCGACACCTGGATCCGGTTCCTGGTCTGGATGGCGCTCGGCGTGGTGGTCTACGCCGTCTACGGCCGCCGGCACAGCCGGCTGGGCCAGGCCCCGCAGGAGCGGGCCGCCGAGCCCGTCGCGGAGCGACCAGCCGACTGAGACCCGCTACCAGTCGGCGCGGCGCACCATCGCGTAGCGGAACGCGCCGCGCAGGTGCACCTCGGAGGTCCAGTACACGACCCGCCCGGAGCGGCCGACGCCGGTCACGCCGAGGGTGAGCGCCGGCTCGCCGACCTCGTGCCCGGTGAGCGCGGCGTCCTCCTCGGACAGCGCCGCGGCGCCCGGCCAGACCACCTCCCAGCCGACCCGCTCCCCGGTGAGCGCCAGGGCGACCTCGACCATCGGTGCGGCGGGGTCGACCTCGCCGTCCGTGCCGGCGGCGGGATCGGGGCCCGGTCGCAGCACCGGCACCACGTCGCGCGCCAGCATCACCGGCTGGTCGTCGGCCGACCAGCGCTTGTGCACGCGCAGGACGGTCGTCCCCGGCGCCAGCTCGTGGTCCTGGGCCTCGTCCAGGGTGATCCGCGTCCGCTCCACGGACAGCACGTCCACCCGTGGGACGTGGCCCATCGCCGCGATCAGCGCCGACTTGTCGACCTGCCGGTCGAAGCGGGCCGGGATGTCGAGCAGCGAGGCGTTCACGACCGTGCCGGCACCCTTGCGGCGGTGGATGTAGCCGCGCTCCTCCAGCCGCACCAGCGCCTCGCGCACCGCGGGCCGGCTGGTCGACAGGCTGGCCGCGAGGCTGGGCTCGCTCGGCATCGTCGTACCGCGCCGGGCGGCGTCGAGCCAGACCTCGTGCAACCGGTCGTCGAGGGTGGGTTCGGGGGATTCGGGCACGAGGCGACCCTAGTGCGCGGCGTGGATCCGGCTGCTCACCTCGGACTCGGCGACGACACGCCCGGCCCGGACCACCCAGCGCGGGCGGGCGTGCTCGCGCAGCACGTCGACCAGGCGCTCGTCGTGGTGGACGCACAGGTCGGCCCGGTTGCCGACGGCGACGGCGTGCCCGTCGATGCCCAGGACCCGCGCGGCACGGCCGGTGACCATGTCGAGCAGCCGGCGCTGGTCGGCGTCGGTGAGGAAGCCGAGCAGGTGCGCGGCGAGGAAGGCGACCTCCAGCAGGTTGTGGCGCCCGAACGGGTAGTAGGCGTCCTCGATGTCGTCCTGGCCGAGCGCGACGGCGAGGCCGTCGTCGAGGAACTGGCGCACGGGCAGGTGCAGCGGACCGGTGTGCGGGTCGGAGACGAAGCCGAGGCCGGCGCTGCGGGCGAGGTCGACCAGACGCAGCACGGAAGGGAGGGGGTACTCCCCGATGGCCCGACCGTGACAGGCCACTCCACGGCCCCGCAGGTCGTGGTCGAGCATCGCCTCGGCGAGCATCGCGGTGGTGCGCAGCGCCGGGTCGCCGGCGTCGTCGACCAGCATGGCCACCCGGGAACCCGTGCGCGCGGCGAGGGCGCAGGCCCACTCCACGTGCCGCCGGGCGTCCCGGTCGGAGGCCTCGATCCACGGGATCCCGCCGACCACGTCGGCGCCGAGCCGCAGCGCTTCCTCGCAGAGCGCGGCCGCGCCCTCGTCGCGCAGGAGACCGTCCTGGGGGAAGGCGACGACCTGCAGGTCGACGAGGCCGCGGTACTCCTCGCGCACGGCCAGCACCGCCGTCATGCCCTCCAGGCCGGCGGTGGTGTCGACGTCGACGAACGCCTGGACGTGCAGCACGCCGTTGCGCACCGCCTCGTCGAGCGCCCGGCGGACGTTGGGGACGATCCACGCCCGGTCGTAGTGCCTCTTGACCGTCGAGGCGTCCTCGACGATCGAGCGCTGCGCGGCTCCCATGTCCCCGGAGGTGTACGCCGTCAGGGCGCCGTCGCCCGCGAGCGGCAGCGTGTAGACCTTGTCCAGGTGCATGTGCCCGTTGACGAAGCTCGGGGTGACCAGCCGCCCGGCGGCGTCGATGCGGCGGGTCGCCTCCGCGCCGGCGGTGTCGCCGACCACGGCGTACCGGCCGTCCCGGATGCCGAGCCCGACCACCCGGCCGTCGAGCAGGCGGGCGTCGTCCACGAGGAGGTCGAAGGTGCTCATGCGGCGAACTCCACGGTCTCCTCGAGGGTGACCGCGCGGCGCAGGGTGTTGCCGACCGGGCAGGTCTCCACGCCGTGGACCAGCAGCCGGCGCTGCTCGGGCCCGAGGTCGCCGTACACGGTGACGCGGACGATGATGCGGCTGATCCGCAGGGCGCGCTCGCCGGGGTCGAGCGGCCCGCTCGTGGGGCGGTTGATCCGCAGGGAGAGGCGGACGGTCGCCCGGTCGTAGTCGAAGTCGTGCTGGCGTGCGACCCCGCGCAGCGTGCCGGCGATGCATCCGCCGAGGGCGGAGAGCACCAGGCCGAAGGGGTTGGGTGCGACGCCGTCGCCGTCGAACTCGCGGGGCTCGTCGATGACGACGGTGTGCTCCCCGCCGACGACGGCGAGCGAGGCGAAGTTCTGCAGGCTGTGCACGACGACGTCGCGGTTGGCGGAGGCGAGGCTCTGCGTGGTCATGGGTCTCCCTTGCTCGATGGCACCTGTCAGACATGTTGTATCGCACCTGTCTGACAGGTGGCAAGGGTGCAGGTCACAGCCGACGCGCTGCGGACGGCGCGGGCGCACGGAATAGGCTTTCCCCGTGAACTCGTCGACCCGCCTCGTCCACATCGTCGACGAGGTGCCCGAGCTGGCCGACGTCGAGACGCTGCCGATGGTGGTCGCCCTGGACGGCTTCCTCGACGCCGGCAACGCGGGCGCGCTCGCCGCCCGCCACCTGGTCCGCACCGGCGCCTCCTCGCCCGACGGGGGCGGCGTGGTCGTGGCGACCTTCGACGTCGACCAGCTGCACGACTACCGGGCGCGGCGGCCCCCGATGACCTTCGCCCGCGACCACTACGAGGGCTACGACGCGCCGCGGCTCGTGGTGCGCCTCCTGCACGACCACGGCGGCGCGCCGTACCTGCTGCTGCACGGGCCGGAGCCCGACATCCGCTGGGAGGCCTTCTGCCGCGCGGTCCTCGAGGTGGTCGAGCGGTTCCGGGTGACCCTCGTGGTGTCGATGGGCTCGGTGCCGATGGCGGTGCCGCACACCCGGCCGATCGCGATCACCCACCACGCCAACAACGCCGACCTGCTCACCGGCACCAGCCCGTGGCGCGGGGAGCTGCGCGTGCCGAGCAGTGCGCAGGCGCTGCTGGAGGTGCGGCTGGGGGAGTGGGGCCACGACGCGCAGGGCTTCGTGGCGCACGTGCCGCACTACCTGGCCCAGCTCGACTACCCGCGCGCCTCGCAGTCGCTGCTGGAGCAGGTCGAGCTCGCGGCCCGGCTGACCGTCGACCTCAGCGAGCTCGGCGAGCTGGCCGAGGTGCGCGAGGAGGAGATCGCGCGCTACCTCTCGGCCAACAGCGAGGTGCAGGACGTCGTGACGGCGCTGGAGCAGCAGTACGACACCTTCGCGCGGGCCGAGGCCGAGGGCAGCAGCCTCCTCGCGGAGGACGAGCCCCTGCCGACCGGCGAGGAGATCGGCCGGCAGTTCGAGCAGTTCCTGGCCGGGTTGGACGACCCGGACGAGACCGGAGGCGGACGTGACTGAGACCGGGCGTGTGATGGGCGAGGCGACCGAGCGGCTGGTGCGCCTGCTCGACCTCGAGCAGCTCGACACCGACCTGTTCCGTGGCCAGCAGCCCGAGACCATCCGTCAGCGGGTGTACGGCGGCCAGGTCGCCGCCCAGGCGCTGATCGCCGCCTCGCGCACCGTCCCGGAGGGCTTCGCGGTGCACTCGCTGCACTCGTACTTCCTGCTGCCCGGCGACTACACCATCCCGATCATCTACGACGTCGAGCGGATCCGCGACGGCAAGTCGTTCACCACGCGCCGGGTGCTCGCCCGCCAGCACGGCCGCCCGATCTACTACCAGACGGTGAACTTCCAGCGCCCCGAGGAGGGCCTGGAGCACCAGGACGTGATGCCCGAGGTCAAGCCGCCCGAGGAGGGGCTGGACCTGATGGAGCTGATGACCGAGCGCGGCTCCGACGACGGCCTCTCCAAGGAGTGGGCCGCCCTCGACGTGCGCTGGATCGGCAACTCCGCCTACGGCCTGGACCCCGACCCGATGCACCCCTCGCGCACCCAGGTCTGGATCCGCGTCGACGGCCGGCTGACCGACGACCCGATGGAGCACCTCGCGACGTTCACCTACGCCAGCGACGTCTCCCTGCTCGGCGCCACCCTCGCCGCGCACCCCGAGGACGGGCCCGACAAGGTGCAGATGGCGTCCCTGGACCACACCATCTGGTTCCACCGGCCGTTCCGCGCCGACGAGTGGTGGCTCTACGACCAGTGGTCGCCCTCGGCCAGCGGCGCCCGGGGCCTGGCGCTCGGCCGGATCTTCACCCAGGACGGGACGCTGGTCGCGACCGTGGCGCAGGAGGGCCTGATCCGTCCGCGCCGCAAGGACTGACCCGTCGACTTGGGGTTTTCCACCCGCGAGTTGGGGTTTTCCACCCGCGAGTTGGGGTTT